>OZ243935.1:0-4821388 GCA_965214045.1 Candidatus Poribacteria bacterium | reverse complement strand
GAAAGGAGTTCAGCATCAATTGCAGAGGGTTGTTGGGTCGCGACGATGAGGCTCAGCCCCGGCTGACGTCCCTCTTTCACCCAACGAATTAACATCTCTTTACACAAGGATGCTCTGCCTTGCGGGACAAACTGATGTGCCTCGTCAATCGCCATCCATACTCGAGGTAGACTCGTTTCCATCCCAAATTCTTCGCGCCGTCGCATACGTGTTCGCTAACAAGACGATTACATTTCAATGGAACATAATACGTCTTACGACTTGTGCTAATTAGAATTTCATAGATTTTGGGTTATGCGAGGACGAGGTCTTTGAGTTTCATCAAAGGGCGTCCGAGACACTGATTCAAGAAAGCCCCGAGCAGACAAGCTCCGACCTTATTGCGCATTCGGGTCTGAAGTCCCCACTGCGTCCGTGCGCGCACCCGTGCGACAGAAAACTGTTCTGTGAGTTGGTTCAACGTCGTCTCAATGCGTCTGCGCATCCGGACGTGAAGTTTGCGAAAGTCCTTGGGGTATTGCTGTTTCTGAGTGTTGCGGCGTGTTGCGAACACACACGTGTTTTCGGTTGCGAGTCGCTCTGTGTGAAGGTCCTCCGAAACGTAGCCTTTGTCTCCAAGGATCATCGGATACCGTCCGTCTTGAGACATCACGCGTAGGACTTCTCGGTCGTCTCTATGTGCGGAGGCGATGGCAAAATCAACAGGTATCCCGGCAGCCGTGCTGATCAGATGTCCCCGAAATCCGAAGAACGTTCCGAGCCCTTTCGTCGCACAGTGTCCATAAGTCGCAAGCGTTCCCGAAGCATCCGCCCATTTCAGATCAGACCTTGACGCTTTCGCACGCTTGAGGTCGCAGATCGGAGACCTCGGAAAAGAATCGACGATAAACACATCGGACTTCGGAAGGGAGGGCACCAGGGCCCGACGCAGCACTTCACTCGCCGTTGAAAGATTGCGTCTGCGTCTATTGAACCACGAGCGTTCGGGTAAAGACGGGAAAACGGGTGCGAGTTCTGCTTTCAACCGTTTATACCCTGAATGTTCGCTGTCCGCACCGATGTATTCAAGCAACCACGCAATCGCGAGGATGTCGCTGTCGGGACACTCAGGATTCCGACCGGGTCTGCGATCTTCAGCAGTCGGGAAGTGAGCAGCATAAAGCGTTTTCATCATCTTCTGAACCACACCCGCAACTGCTAAGAGCGTGCGCGGGGTATTTTTCAGTTGCAAAACATATTCTTGTAAAGTAGACTGTAAGTCCATCCTTATGTCTCCTTTTGTTTACATGAACTTATAGGATAACATAAGGATGGACACATTCAACCTAAATTCTATTTAGCACAAGGCGTCACATTAATAACGGAGGACATCATGCAAGCATCACCTTTCTACCAAGAGCTACAACAACGTTTTTTACAGCAAGGGGTCGAACAAGGCACCCGCGACAACATTCTCGCTGTGCTTACGGCGCGTTTTCCACACGGGGATGTGGAGACCGTAAAACCGATTTTGGAGGCGATATCCGACCTTGAGGAGCTCAATCAGCTGCTCCGCACCGCCTCACTCACCGGGAGCTTCGAGGCGTTCCGACAGGCACTTGGGAACTAAGATATAGTGGGGTTCTCGCATCTACTTCGGGGACCTCGACATCTGGCAAATGTATGAATCAATCCTCACAGAAGATTCGCGTTCGTCCTATCACTCACGGATGAACGATAGTCTTGACCCCAAGCCCCGCACCCGCATTATCAAACGCCGCTAAACCTTGTGCAATTGGGAACCGATTTGTTAACAGCGGTTCAAAATTAAGGGCTTTTTCTATCAGAAGCTGGCGCGACGCTTCAAGACTGGCGCGCGAAAATGCCCACGAAGCCATCAGTTTATGACCCGCGTAGTGGAATTCTTCTAAGTTGATGTTGAGCGTTTCGCCGTCCGGCGCAAGTCCAAAGAAGTTGAGGCATCCCCCTCGGCGGACAATATCAAAAGCGAGTGCTATTGCGGACGCATTGTTGGTTGTAGAAGAGATAACAGTATCAACGCCTCCGTGGGTGGTGTCTTGAAGCTCCGCGATAGCTTCTGGTGAAGTATCAAAAGTGCGATCAGCACCGAGCATTTCGGCGACAGCCCTGCGGTGCGCCAGCGGTTCCACTACGTATGTTGTCAAACCCGCTCGCTTTGCCAATTGTGTGAATATCAAACCGATAGGACCGGCACCGAGAATAGCAACAGAATTCTTGAAAAGTGTTTCCCGCATTGCGTTCAGACAGCAGCCCAAAGGTTCCAAAAAGAGTAACGCTTCAGGTGGAACGCTGTCTGGGACGCGGATAAGCTTGCCGGTATCCACGCCGTGTTTTGGCATCCGCATGTATTCGGCGTAACCCCCATCAATATCGTGACCGATACCCTCGATGGTGTCGCAGTATTTGTCCAGATCGTTCTGGCATTCCGGGCATACACCGCAGGAAAGCATCGGATTGACAGTAACCCGTTCACCGATTTTGACATCGGGGTGTCGACTCTCTACCACTATACCTGCGAGTTCGTGTCCCATCACGACAGGGGGCGCGTAATCCGATACATCTCCACGCAGTGCAGCAAGGTCAGACGCGCAAATGCCGCAGAGTTCTATCTCGATGAGCACGTCACCGGTAGTAAGTGCGGGGATGGGTTTCTCATGGATACGTAATTGCTGAATTTTCTCAAAAACGATAGCTTTCATAGCTTCTATGATTCAAACTCGTAAGGCACGGTTTCTGCCTGATGTGTCTTGGCAGATTTTTCCGCCAAATCCATGATAGCGATGACGCGACGCGCCGACTCCGGTGTCACAAGCAATGGCGTGCCATCGTTTAAATGTGAGACGATATTCTCATAGTAGGTAGGTCCGGGTCTACGATGGTAACCGACCTGCTGCTCTTTCGGATGTCCTTCAACTTCGGATAAGACCTTAAACTCTCCGTCTCCGTCAGTAATCGCCCCGTGTGAACCGAGCAGTTTCCATCGGGATCCCCCAATTTTCGCGATGTTAGACATCTGGATATTCGCCGCCGCTCCATCCGCAACCACCTCGCCACCTGCAAACCGAACAATGGCTTGGACGTGGTCCTCATTGGTAATATCGTCCCAAACGAGGTTCGGTTGATAGAAGCCGGTGACGTTGATCATCGGGGCCTCAAGGACATTGAGTAACCAATCGAGGTAGTGCGCGCCCCAGTCGTAGAATTGGCCACCGGAGATCGCTTTGACACTCCGCCACCAATCTGGATTCGGTCTACCATAGCCGCCGCCCCACATCTCAACGCTAAAGACTTTACCGATAACACCGGAGTGAACGAGTTCACGAAGCGTCCAAAAGTCGGCATCCCATCGTCGGTTGTGATGAACGGACAACATAACGTCATTCTCTTCGGCGGTCGTAATCATTTCGGTGGCTTCTGCGATTGTGACACACATCGGCTTCTCGACAACGACATGCTTCCCGGCTTTAAGGCTCGCTACACTTGGACCACAGTGCAGGCTATGCGGGAGGACATTCGCGATAAGATCGACGCCATCGTCCGCATTGAGTTCTTCAACCGAGTTATAGGTGCGGACTCCCGGAAAATCCTCTTTCGCAGCTTCTGTTCGTTCCGGATCAATGTCACAGATGGCAACACATTCAATGCCGTCTGTATTTTTCATCATGTTTGCATGGGCTTTGCCCATATTAAATGCCGCTCCGTAGCCGAGGACGGCACCTTTGATGGTATCTGCCATTTGTTTGGCTCCTTCTTTTTCTTGTGTGAATGCCTTATTATAACACAAACCAGAAAAATTCGCATAGAAATTACATCGGCAGCACTGGAAAGGAAACTGATTGACATTTCTGAAAATCCATGATAAACTCAACCGACGTTTATTGGCACAGTTACAGCCGGATCCATATACACAGTACAACTCTTAAAAAATGCGCAATCTGTGTCAATTCTATATACTATTATTTGTGAAATTCTTGAGGTAATTTATGGCAAAAGTTGGATTAATCGGGGTTGGCAACATGGGTATGGGGATGTCAAGAAACATCCTGGAAGCTGGACACGAACTCACAGTATATGATGTCCGCTCAGAGCCGTTGGAAACACTTGCGAAAGAGGGAGCATATACTGCAACATCGCCGCGAGAAGTGGGCGCGGCGGCAGACACTGTCTTTATCATGGTCCTGAATGTTGAACAGGTCAAGGCGGCACTTCTTACAGAAAATGGGCTTCTGGCAGGACTCAAATCAGGAGGCACAGTTATCTGTACCGCGACAATCGGACGCTCACAGGTGATAGAGGTCGCTGAACTGGTGACAGAAAAAGGGTTTAATATTGTCGATGCCCCTGTCAGTGGTGGGGCACCGGGGGCAGCCGCTGGAACCCTCACAATGATGGTATCGGCACCCAAGGAGACGTTTGAAGCATCGAAACCAGTGCTTGAAGCCATCGGACGGGATATCTACCATGTTGGGGAAGAGGCTGGAATGGGTCAAACCGTCAAGTCGGCACTTGCAGTCCTCATCGGTGTCACTTATGCCGGTATCTTTGAGGCACTGACGTTGGCAGTGAAGGCAGGTGTTGCACCGGAGACACTTCGCGACGTTGTCAGCACGAGTGTCGTTGGAAATTTCCTGTTCAGGGACACAACACAAAATATATTAGATCGGAATTTCAAAGGGCAGAGTAATATCGGCACAATGTATAAGGACCTCACTTTGGCGAAAAATATGGCAAGCGATTGTGGTGTACCGCTTTTCGCAGCGAGTGCCGCTTTTGAACTCTTCCAAGCGGGGAAAGCCGTAAACCCTGACGAAGATAATTGGACGATTATCAAAATCCTTGAAAATATTGCAGGTATTGAGGTCCAAAAAACGGAATAATTGCGAGAATGCATTTAGCATTTTGAAGCCTACAAAGACAAAGAAATTGAGAGGAATTGAATGTTCAAATTGGGAACGATCACAGATGGAATTAGTCGGGACTTCGAGTACGCACTCGATACGATGGTAGAAACTGGATTGGAATACGTTGAATTACAGTACCTTTGGGAAAAGCAGGTTGGCGATCTGACGGATGCGGACATAGAACGAGTCAAGGCGTTAATCGAGGAACGGAATCTAAAGGTGTCGTGTATCTCGCATCACAATCTCACGGCACTTCCTGTGGATACGGCAGTTGAGGCGCCGGCGTATCAAGCGCACATTGCGACGTTACAACGGTGTATCGATGTTGCCCAAGCACTCGGCACGAACCTTGTCCGAATTTTCAGTTTCCGAAAAGAGATGGTGCTTTTTGGGGCAGAACCTATTATCTCCGAAGGCGCATGGACGACACTCCTGAACAGGTTAGAGGAGCCGCTGCGAATCGCCGATGCAGCGGGTATCACGCTTGTTCTGGAAACCGCAATCTCCGGTAATGTGACATCGGCACATCTTGCGAGAAAGTTGATTGATGAATTAGACGCGCCGCATCTGAAAGTCCTCTGGGATCCGTGCAGTTCCCTCTATTGTACTGAAATTCCTTATCCGGATGGGTACGAGGTTATCCGCGAGCACATCGCCCACGTTCATCTCAAGGATGGAGTTGTGAATCTCCCAGCGGCGACATTCGATTTCTGTGCGATGCGTCAAGGACAAATGGATCCTTACTACAATGACATCGTGAATGCTTTGAAACGGGACGGATACGACGGTGCGATCTCCTTAGAGAGTGTCTACACACCGGTGGATGGGACCCGCGAGGACGGATTTAGGGAATCGCTACCGATCTTTATGGAACTCGTGGGGCGATAGCAAGACTTATAGTAAAACCCGAAAATCTGTAGACAGTTGCTCGGTTTCCAGCGAACACCACACCACCGCTGGCGTCGCCAACTACGAAAAAGAAAAAGGACGCAGCCGATACATTTTGACTGCGTCCTTTCATTTTAACGATGTATACCGAAACTAAACATTACTTGGCTTTCAAACTTCCCCAAGTTGTGAAGAGTTTCCCGGTGGGTTCGACGGAAACGAAATTAGCCCCGATAGACCATGTGCCACCGACACCGGCGAACATGCTCCAACCACCGCCGCGTTCACTGACCTTTACCAACAGGACATTAGGTCCGTCAACGAGGTTAACTTCGAAATCATCTTGGAAGTCGCCAGCACCGCGATTAACGGCGTTTGTGTGAACGACTTCACCGTTGAGCCAGACTTTGACGGAATCGTCACTACCGACTTTCGCTGGAACGCCATCCTGGTCTCCATCAGCGTTAAGGATGATCAGTGCGTAGGACGAATGGTCGTTGACATCACCTTCACCCAAGCCAATCTCATTGACGAGATCGTTGACATTGTTGCCGCCTGTATCGGCGATCTCACCGACTGTCCATACCAAATCACCGACTGCTTCGCCTTCACTGGCACCATGTGTTGCGACCATATCTTCGGTAACGGCACCACTACTGGCTTCAGCGAGTGAATCTATATCGGTCGAGTTCGCGCCCCCTTCGTTTGCCGCGGTTGGCGCAATTACCCAGAGCCACGGACCCGTAATTTTTCCATCTACACCACCGGGGGCTTTATAGACAGCATTTACGTCGGCATCAACACCAGCGAACATGCTCCAACCACCACCACGTTCACTGACCTTCACGAGTAGAAGATTATTGCCTGCTTTCAGGTCAACCTGAAATGTGTCCTGAAAATCACCAGCACCGCGGTTGACAGCGTTTGTGTGAACCACTTCACCGTTGAGCCATACCTTGACAGAGTCATCACTGCCGACTTTCATATCGACACCGCTCTGATCAGAATCGGATTCGAGCGTGATGAGCGCGTAAGACGAGTGGTCGTTGACATCGCCTTCACCCAAGCCGATCTCATTGACGAGATCGTTGACGTTGTCACCACCTGTATCGGCAATTTCGCCGAGCGTCCATACCAAGTCGCCGACAGCGTCGCCTTCACTGGCGCCGTTGTTCGCGACCATCTCTTCGGTAACGTCACCACCGCTGGCTTCAGCAAGTGAATCTATGTCGGTCGAGTTCGCGCCACCTTCGTTTGCCGCGGTTGGCGCAATCATCCAGAGCCACGGACCCGTAATTTTATCTTGGGCAGCGGCAGTTTGTGCCATAACAAAAAGTGCTATGAGACATGCGAACCCTATTGTGAACAATTTTCTATACATGAAATCCTCCAATTAATTTTACTTTTAAATTGAACAAAGCGAAATCAGTGCTGCCCGTTCTCGCAAGGCGGGTTGCGCCGTGATTAGGAAATCGTGGCTGCAATATTACGCCGATACTTACAAAGATAGGACAACCTCTTTAAATTAGTTTAACAAATATACCACAATTAAATCAAGCACAAAAAACTTTGTGCAGTTTTAGCCGAAAAAAACGGTTCCGAATTGTGAGTTCCGGGAACGGTAATACCGGCTAAAATACCAACTTAGTAAGAGCTTTTGACTTCTGCCCACTGCGTTGCTAATTTGCCAGCAGGTTCAACGGGAAGTCCCTTAAACTCCAGATTGTATTCCAAAGGCGCGTCAATCCCAGCGAACATGCTCCACCCACCGCCGCGCTCACAGACTTTAACCATGAAAACGTTATCGCCTTTTTTAATATCCACCTCGAATGTGTCCTGAAAATCACCAGCCCCGCGGTTGACAGGGTTTTTGTGTACCTCTTCACCGTTCATCCAGACCTTGACGGAATCATCACTGCCGACACGAGCTTCAACACCTTTCTTTGTAACCTTTGATACGGCGTTGATTACGGCGTAAGAACAGTGGTCATTGACATCGCCTCCAGGACCCAACTTAATCTTTATGAGCATGTCGTTGATGTTGTTTCCGCCGGCTGCGGCGATTTCTCCCTCAGTCCATTCGTAATTCTCGGCAAATTTGACTTTCAGAATATCCTTTGTAATGCCCTGTTCTGCGACATCTTCCTCGGTCAGTTTACCCTTTGTTGCTTCGTCGATACCGTCTTCATCTGTTACAGCGGCACCACCGCCACCGGCCGGACTTTCGGTGATCATCCAATACCAGGGACCTTCAATTTTATCAAGGGCGGCAGCGAATTGCGCTGTAAGAAGAACTCCGATAGCACATACTGCCAAAAGCATGAATTTGCTTTTCATTTTTTATCCTCCATGTTTTGATTATCGTTTCTATGCAATTAACGAAAGTAGTTTACCACAAGTTACCAGAGAAGTCCAATTAATTTTTTTTTCAATTGAATTTTAAATTCCCCTTCAATCGTTGCGTAGTTGCTCCAAAATGTCGGCAGGCAAAGGCGCAGCACCCGAAGTCGAAACCCCGTCATCAATTTGCGCTGGTGCATTATTTTCCCTTTCGCAAGGCACGGGATCCTGCACTACTAAAGCATTACGATTTAGATTTGAGGTCCATTTTAGGGTGTTCACAATTGTTTGTCAACTATTTTGTCCCGATCCGGAACTCGGAACCTCTCTGCATAAAAACGAATTTAGATTGACAGACCGCACTCATTTTTGATAGGATATAGTTGTTCAACTAAAGTAGAAGGAGCGGCTTGATGGCTAAAAAACGCAGCAAGTTTCGTCCTCAACCTTCGAGGTTCAAGTCGCGCCATTTCTCCGCAAGGAATAATTAAAAAAATGAAATTATTGGTTACGGGTGGTGCAGGATTTATCGGGACCAACTTCATCCGATATTGGCTGCAACGCAATTCGGACGATGTTATCGTCAACTTTGACCGACTGACGTACGCTGGAAATCTCTCGAATCTGACGGACATGGTGGCACGCTACTCAAAGCGGTACAGGTTTGTGCACGGTGATATTCTGGACACTACTCTCGTGGAAAACGTTCTGGAAAAAGAACGTCCAGACGTGATAGTCAATTTCGCTGCGGAGTCCCATAACAGTCGCGCGATTCTGCATCCGCGGCGTTTCTTTGAAACGAACGTGATCGGAACGCAGGTGCTACTGGATGCGTCCCGGAAGTACGGCGTGCAGCGGTTTCATCACATCTCTACATGTGAGGTATATGGTGAACTTTCTTTAGACTCACCCGATAGGTTCAGCGAAGACGCGCCATATCGTCCACAAACACCCTATAACGCCTCTAAAGCGGCAGCGGATCATCTCGTAAACGCCTACTTCCATAGCTTCGGTATGCCGATAACGATTTCCAATTGTGCTAACAACTACGGTCCCTATCAGCATCCTGAGAAACTCATTCCGCTCTTTACAACAAATGCGATCCAAGATTTACCGCTAACGCTCTACCGAAGCAGTCATAACCGACGTGAATGGTTGCACGTTGAGGATCATTGCAGGGCAATCGCGGCGGTTCTTGAGCACGGCAAAATTGGCGAAACCTACAACGTCGGAAGTGGTATTGAGAAGAGTATTGAAGAGATTAGCGATTTCATATTGGATAGCCTTAACAAACCGCAGCATCTGAAAACTTATGTTCCTGACCGACCCGGGCATGATTGTCGTTATCTCTTGGATTCGGGCAAGATCGCTCGTGATGTGGGTTGGAAACCGATTATTGCCTTTGAAGAGGGGATGCGCGAAACGATCCAATGGTACGTCGAAAATCAGGAATGGTGGCAGACAATTCAGCAGAAAGCAGATAGCGAAATGATTCAAGAGGATAAATGGGAAACGTTCTCAGGGAGATGAAGACTATGCAACTGACAGCGGAACAATTGACAACTTGGAAACGAGATGGAATAATCGTGGTGCCCAATGTGTTTTCACCCGATACAATTGCACCCGCCTTAGAAGAGATGGAGCACAATGCTTACGATGGCTTGACTTACGCCGAATATCGGGAGAAATGGGATCCGCAGCCGGACGTGTTGAAGAGTGCCTATGAGAAGAACAGCGATCTGCAACTGCTTGCTGGTCCGTTCGGTAAAGCAGTGCATTTTCCGACAGGCTTGGAAGTGCTGGATAAGCTCATCGAAAACGAGACGTATCTCACAATCGCACAGCAATTGTTAGGCACGGAAGAAATTCGACTCGGTTATGGACAAATATTTCTCCGAGAAGGGCTCACCGATAGCCGTCACAGTGAACATTCGTGGCAGGGGTATCATATTGACAATGCAACGAATTCCGCCTTGCCACCACATCCGGATTGGCAACGCTACGGATATATTCTGTCCGCAATCTTCCTGCACGACATCGAAGTAGATGGTGCGCCGATGCTCGTCTGTCCAGGTTCACAGAACCAATTGGATAAAATATGGGCGAAGTATCCGGGTAGAGCAGGCGGAATGGGTATACCTGACCTACGTGAATTTAAAGGTGAACTCGCAGATCCGGTTCCCCTTACGGCGAAAGCGGGAAGTGTTGCATTCCGTTCCAGTTATTTGGTTCACGCAGCACAGCCGTTTCAGAACAAGAGCAGACAGCGTGGGTGGATGGGGTATCATTTCCATCGCGCCGACAATGCTGATTGGTGTAAAACGACGCGTCCTGTGCCGGGGTGGAGTAGCCCAAACTACATGAAATTTGTCATAAGGACGACCCCTGCCGTGCGACGCGTTTTGGGGTGGCCCGCTCCTGGTGATGCATACTACACACCGGAAGCTCTCGCACGTCTTGAGGATGCATATCCCGGGATTGATTTGGAACCTTATCAGTAGATATTCGATTTAGCGCGCTTGCAAAGCGCACCCAGAAATATAAAAAAACAAAAAGGACTGTTTATGAGTAAAACGAGAAAAGTTTTGATGATGAATGAAGCCGGACGTATCTGGACGGAAGAACAGGAAACGCCTGCACCGAAATCGGGACAACTCCTAATTGAGGTTCACGCTTCAATGGTGAGTCCCGGTACGGAACTCGGCGGTGTCAAACGGCGACGCGAGAATCCGGGTTCTGAAGCACGGCAGCGTCCGTTCGGGTATACAAACGCTGGTGTTGTCGTCGGTAAAGAGGGTGATTGCGACGAATTCGAGATCGGCGATAGGGTGGCAGGTATGGGTGGCGGGTATGCGCTTCACGCCACGCACGCCTGTGTCCCACATAACCTGTGCGCGAAAATTCCGAATGACGTCAGCCACGAAGAAGCCGCATCTATTCATCTCGCAGCAACTGCACTCCACGCGGTGCAACGCGGACGCATCCGTATTGGCGAGAACGTCGTCGTTGCTGGATTGGGAATTGTTGGACAATTCGCGTGTCAGATAGCCAGAACCGCGGGTGCCTATGTTATTGGATTGGATAGGTTGTCGCTACGGATAGGCATTGCAGAAGCCGCAGGGATACACCGTGCGATAAACGTCTCGGACACAGATCCGATTCCAATTGCGAATGAATTTACGAATGGTTACGGTATGGATTGCGGAATTATCGCTTTCGGTGGCGATGGAACAAGTGCGTTTCAACAGATCCGTGCGATGCTGAAAACCGCACCGGATACCCACAAAGTTGGACGGATTGTCATCGTCGGTGGGGCAAACATTACGCACGGTTTCGCGGCGGGGCTCGGCAACGTCGATGTTATTAGTGCAGCGCGCACTGGACCCGGTTATCACGACGAGGATTATGAACACGGCGCGGATTATCCACCGGTATTTGTCCCTTGGCCCACACAGCGCAACTTAGAATTATCACTGCGGTTGATGTCGGAAGGCAAAATCCAAGTGAAACCCCTGATTACAGATATTTTTCCGATTGATCAGGCACCTGAAGGGTGTGAAAAATTGATTCAAACGCCGAATGAGGCGTTAGGCGTTGTTTTCTCGATGCAGTAATAGTTATCAGTTGTCAGCAGTCGGCAATTAGCAATTGGTGGGATCGCGAGTGCAACTCGCTCCTACAAAAAACGTAGCCCGTAATGGAATGGAGGGCGGATATAAGGGACCTCCTTGATAGTTCCAACCCGTGTTGTTCCTCCGCAAGGTAAAATTGAAAAATGGAAATTAGAGCAGTTCGCGAGTCAGAGTTAGAACAAGTCGTTGAACTCTGTTGTTTGGCTTTTAATCCCGATGGACATGAACGTTATAGACAGTATATGCACGGAGACAGCAGTTACAGACTTCCGCAGACCCGGGTTGTGGTTGTGAACGGCACAGTTATTTCGACGCTGCGCGTTTGGGAACGGCGGATGCAGGTTGGTGCATCTCTCGTAACGATGGGCGGCATTGGTGGTGTTTGCACACATCCGCAGTATTGGGGAGTTGGGTACGCGTCTGCCCTCATGCGGGATACAATTGACTATATGCGGATGACAGGATGCGACATCGGTGCCTTGTTTACTATCATTCCAGCGGATTTTTATCGCCGTTTGGGATGGACCTCTTTGCCGTTACACGGCTTCAGTTTGACATGTAATGCGGTGACACCTACGGTGAATTCGTCGGGGTGGCAACTAACCGATTTCAACCCAGAAACAGATTTAGATGCAGTGGCGAGATTATACGACCTCATCAATGCCCAGCAGAGCGGAACTATCGTACGGACACGTGCTTACTGGGATATGACACCCTCACGTATCCGAGAGGTCCTTCCAACCGTTGTTGCACGCCAAGACGGACACATCAATGGGTATCTCAACTATGAAATACACGAAAAGACCACAGAAGTGCGTGAGGTGGGGTACATCCCCGATAATCCAGAAGTCTTGGACGCGCTTGTATCCCACTTTCTCAAAGCGTGTGAAGCACAAGAGGTTGAGAAGATAGAAGGCATGTTCTCACCCCAACACCCATTTGTAGAACGACTCACAGCGGGATGCAATGGTGCGTTAATGCCGACAATCGACACGAAGATGATGCTCTACGCTGTGAACCTACCTGTGCTTTTGCGTCGCTTTGTCGTCGGGTGGGAATCGCGAATTGCGGAGGTCGAAGAGACTTTTCCACCGCTCACCGTCAAATTGCCTGCTCTCAACAATCAGCAAGCCGCCCTACGACACAATGCCGATGGCACGCTGCAAATCGTTCCTGAAGATGCGAATACTGTTGACTTGGGGGTAGATTTAACTGAAGCGGATTTCTGGCAACTTCTATTCGGTGAAATAGGATGGGAGCAGGTAAGCTCCGAGGCTTCGGTAGCCTCAGAGGTCTCGGCATTTTTAAAAGTGCTGTTTCCTAAACGCAATGTCATTTTCTGGTCCCCGGATCGATATTGAGGTGAATGGAAAGTATGGGTAAAATGGACTCGGAATCTCGGAAGCAAGGCACCCAGACCAGCGCGTTTGGAACCCCCGGCAGAATCAATCACGATGCCAGTGAATTTTATGGGAGCAAGCTCTACGCCGATCAGGCACCTCCAGAACCCGATACATGGACAGAAAACCCAATCCCTGCCGAAAGTCTCAACCAATTCCATTGTGCATCCAGCACAGACATGTCCGCGATTCCCGATGCCAGCGTTCATCTGATGGTTACGTCTCCGCCGTATAATGCGAAAAAGGAGTATGACGAGGATTTATCGCTCGCGGAGTACAGAGAACTCCTTTACGCTGTTTTCGCTGAAACCTATAAAAAATTGGTTACCGGTGGCAGGGCGTGCATTAATATCGCCAACTTGGGACGGAAACCCTATATCCCATTGCATAGCTACATTATAGAAGACATGCTATCAATAGGTTACTATATGCGGGGTGAGATTATTTGGGACAAAGCTTCGAGTGCTGGGTCTTCGACGGCGTGGGGGAGTTGGTTATCGGCGGCGAATCCGGTGTTAAGGGACGTTCATGAATATATCCTCGTCTTCTCAAAGGACTCCTTTTCTCGGAAACGCAACGGGAGAGAGAATTCGATTCGCAAAGAGGATTTCTTGGAGTGGACAAAGAGTGTCTGGACGTTTCCATCCGTCTCGGCGAAGCGTATCGGGCATCCTGCCCCTTTTCCTGAGGAGCTGCCGCATCGGTTAATTCAACTCTATACCTTCGTAGGCGATGTCGTCCTGGACCCATTTTGTGGAAGCGGCACCACGTGCCTGAGTGCCTTGAAATCGGGGAGACGCTATATTGGATACGACATTGAGGAGAAATACATCGAACTGGCAGAGGATCGGATCAGGCAATATACCGATCAGGAACGTATGTTTTTCTAATTTTCCTTCCGGCTCGTGAGCGTGTACGTTTTCCCTACCTCTGTTCCAAACCTGACAACCGACTCCGATTGTGCCGTTTCAACCGGTACACCATCACATGTCACCGAAACAGTTGCGGCTGTTCGGACAGTGCAGACTTCTCCCAATGTGGAATGGAGGTGTGCCTCAGTGAGTTGTCCATTCTCCCATGCCATTGCCACTTCAAATCCGCCGCGGGCGCGCAATCCACTGGCACTTCCTGTGCTCCATGCTTTTGGAAGCGCGGGCAACAGATGAATCTCACCCGCATGGCTCTGAAGCAACATCTCTGCAATGCCGGAAGTGCCACCGAAATTTCCATCAATCTGGAAAGGTGGGTGTGTATCAAATAGGTTTGTTAGGGTGCATTTCGCTAGCAGTGCTTGGAGATGCATATATGCTTCCTCGGCATCCTCAAGCCGTGCCCAGAAGTTGACGAGCCATGCGCGACTCCAACCCGTATGTCCACCGCCGTGCGCCAAGCGATATTCTAACGATTTCTTTGCCGCGCCTGCTAATTCCGGTGTCCCGCGCAGTGTAATCTGGCAACTTGGGTGGAGAGCATACATGTGGGACATGTGCCGGTGTCCTGGTTCCGGTTCGTCGTAGTCAAATGCCCATTCCTGCAATCGTCCTGTTTTTTCGCTAATCTGGAGGGGCGCGAGTCGTTCCAAGGCAGAAACCAATTCGGCACGGAAGTCGGCATCCTCTTCGAGAACATCAATACAGGTGATACAATTGGTAAAGAGTTCATGGATAATTTCCAGGTCCATCGTTGCGGCGTAGGTAAAAAGGGAGCGTGTGCCATCAGGCTTTAGGAAGCTGTTTTCGGGGGAATGTGACGGGTTCGTGACGAGTTTACCAGCAAGAGGCGTGCTTTCGGGTGCCTCAACGAGAAAATCCAGTATGAAGCGGGCGGCACCTTTCATGAGTGGGTAGCCCTGTCCTATGAGAAAATCTTTATCGCCACCGAAAAGATAATGTTCCCACACATGTCCACACAACCATGCGGCACCTACGGGCCAGATACCCCAGATGCCATCGGCAGGCGTTGTGAAACCCCATACGTCGGAAAGATGATGGACAACCCAACCATTGGCACCGTAATGGCGTTTTGCTGTGCGACTCCCCGGTTCAACAAGTGTATCCATATAATCGAATAAGGGAATATGGCACTCCGCGAGGTTGCAGATCTCAGGAACCCAATAGTTCATTTGAAGGTTGATATTGGTGTGGAAATCACTGTTCCATGGGGCATTCATGTGCTCGTTCCAGATGCCTTGCAGATTTGCAGGCAAGCCTCCAGGTCTTGAGCTTCCCATCATCAAATAGCGTCCATACTGGAAGTAAAGTACGACAAGTTCTGGATCCGACGCACCTGCCTTTACTGCTTCCAAGCGTTCGTCAGTAGGGAGATTCGTAGTGTCAGTAGTACCGAGATCCAAATGTACTCGTTGGAAGAGGTCTTGATGATCGGCAATGTGATCTGCTCGAACTGTCGTATGTGATTTCGCATCAATATCAGTGAGATGACCTTCGCAAAGCGCGTGTGGGCTTCCACTCGTGTCATTCTGATTGATGTAACTTGTCGCAGCCGCGAGAAGAAGCGTAACGGTATTCGCGTCACGCACAGCAAGTTGGTTATTCTCCGACTGAACCTTTCCGCCCTCAATTTGCACCTGTAGATACACTGAAAAGTGCATTCCATCATTGCCACATTGTCCGTCCAACCTAAGGATATTAGCGGCAATTGCTTCAACAGCGGCATCCTGTTCTCGAGTTATCGCGACATCGAAAGTGAGTTGCCCTGCCGTGTCAGATTCAATTCTAACGACAATGAGGTTGTCTACTGCTGTCGCAAAAACTTCTCTGCTAAAATTGACATTCCCACAGCGATAAGTTGTCTTTGCGATACCTGTGTTCAGATTTAACTCTCGACGATATTCGGTAGGATCACCATCATGCGAAAACTCCAGAAACAGATCGCCCAAGGATTGATAGGACTTGATACGTTCTGGGATACCAAGCATCGTCTCACCGGCGAGTTGAGTGGCTGCCTCGTTTTTGTCATCAAAGAGCAACTGCTGCACCTTTGGGAGTGCTTCCAAAGCCTTTGAGTTGTTGGTGTCGCGAGGTCCTCCGTCCCAAAGAGTTTCTTCGTTGAGTTGAATGCGCTCCTGCTCCACACCCCCGAACACCATGGCACCGAGCCGCCCATTTCCAATGGGTAGTGCGTCTGTCCATGCCTCGGCTGGTTTCTGATACCATAAAACGAGATTATTTGTGTCTGTGTTTGTCATTGACTTCCCGTGACGCTTTAGAGATCACTTACGAACAAGGAATCACCATGACCATCCTCTTTGTTCTCGGTGACGGCATAGTACCTTTACTACTTCATGTGCTTTCTTCTCTGCCGCAATGTGCAGAGGCGTATGACTTCTATCATCTTCAGCGTTAGCATCTGCACCACTTTCTAACAATACCAGTGCTGTTTCATACGCGTTGTGTTGTGCGGCAATGTGCAAAGGTGTATAGCCATTTTCGTCCCTCACGTTGATATCCACGCCGCTTTTTACCAACACTGTTGCCACCTCAGAAGTGTCGTCTTCTGCTGCGATGTGTAGGGGGGTACAGTTATTTTTGTTTTTTACGTTGACTTCGGCACCATTCTCCAGCAATGCCAGTGCTGTTCTATAGGCATTACGCCACGCTGCCCAGTGCAGGAGCGTATAACCAGATTTGTTTCTTGGATTGAACCCTGTCTGGTCTTCCAACGACATCCCTTCTACCTCATAAACATTACGCCACGCCGCCCAGTGTAAAGGAGTGTCGCCATCTTCATTCTTTGCGTTGACATCTGCGCCACTTTTCAACAATATTGTTGCTGTTTCATGTCCATTATTCCATGCTGCCCAATGCAACGGTGTAAAGCCCTTATCGTTCTTTGCGTTAACATCTGCGCCGTTTTCCAGCAATACTGTCGCTGCCTCGTAAGCATTGTGCCATGCCGCCCAGTGCAGCGGAGGATAACCATATTTGTCTGTTGCGTTAACATCTGCGCCGTTTTCCAGCAATATTATCGCTGCCTCGTAAGCATTGTCTCGTGCGGCATCATGCAGGGAAGTATAGCCAAGTTGTTCTGTCGGATTGACTGGACGCGCAACGTGCTTAGATGTTGATGAATTCACTGTCTTTCCGGCATCTGTTCCTGAGGTAACTTCTACGACCTCATTGTGATCTTTCGTACGCGAATCAGTGGTCGTATTGAGGGGATCCTCGGATTCCGATATATCAGGTAAATTTCGTTTACGAAACAAAACGGGAACCTCCTTTTCTATTCGGCTTTTAATTTTACCTTGCGAATAAGTATCGGTTGCTTGTATCTTGGCGTTTTTCGTGTTCGAGCCGCACTCCATTTCATTTCGTGCGAGGTTTTTGAAATGTTAACATGTATGGATCCAATAGTTCAGGCGTTTTGAAACTTATATATCCTCAAGAACACTTGAAAACCGTGATAACAAAAACAACCCAACAGAACGGCACGTTGGGGATTGTGCTTACCGTTGCCAGGGAACACACCCAGCCTTTTGTGTTTCCGCCTGAAATAATTGGCTCATTTCTCTGAAGAGGTCCATCTGTGTCTGTGGGTTTCCGTTTGTCGTTTCCAGCGGATCGTTTGACAAATCGTAGAGTTCCAATGGCTCAAAGGGCCTGTTGTGCAACAATTTGATGTCCCCACGCCGTACGGCATGTTGACACTGCCCGAAAAACCGCTGCCCTCCTTCTCGTCGCAACCAGTAGAGGATGCGGTCGGAGAAGTCTTGCTGTTCCCCTTGGAGTGTTTGCCAAATTGAACGCCCTTCAACTTCATGATTGATTGGCGCGCCTGCTACTTCACATACCGTCGGGAAAATATCCATCAGCAATGCGACCTGATCGGTGACATGTCCTGCTGGAACGTGTCCTGGCCACATTGCACAGGTCGGAACTCGAATCCCACCTTCATACATTTCGCCCTTTTGTCCGCGCAGAGGACCATTGTGCGCCCCGACGTCCATTGACCCACCGTTGTCAGATGTGTAAATAACGAGGGTGTTGGATAACTGATCTGTTTCAACAAGCGTATCGAGGACTCGTCCAATGCCAGCGTCCATGTGCTCAACAAGAGCAATGTATTTAGCGCGCTGCGGGGAAATATCCGGCTCGCGTTCCCTCACTCGTTCTACCCAATCATCAGGCGGTTGGATCGGTGTATGTGGTGCATTATAGGCAAGATAGAGAAAAAAAGGTTGTGAGGCTTGTGCCTGTGCACGAATGAAATCCACACTCCATTCCGTGAAGAGATCTGTGGCATGTCCGTGCGGATCAATCGTGTCGGTGCCGCGTTGCATGTAATTAATGTCGTGCCGGAGATGCGTGTAGTAGTCATCCATCATATCACCGAGAAAACCGTGAAAATGGTCGAAACCCCGCTTACACGGATGATTCTCCGGTTCAAGCCCAAGGTGCCACTTACCGATGAGGGCGGTATGATAATCTTTCTGCTTCAAAACTGAGGGGAGTGTGACTGCATCCTGTCGGAAGTAGCCCCAACTGTTTTCTGGATGGGTGCGGATTACGCCCGGCACTCCAACTCGGTCGGGATAGCGTCCGGTCATAAGAGAGGATCTACTCGGAGAACAAACGGAAGAATTGGCATAAAATTTGGTAAATCGCGCTCCGTTTGTGGCGATCCTGTCAATATTAGGTGTTTGAATTGATGGACCGTTGTGAACTGAAATATCACCATAACCGTGGTCATCGGCGAGTATAAGGAGTACGTTCGGAGCCTTTGACATAGTAATCTCCATATTAACCTTAAGTTGCTACCTTAGCAAAGCGACCCAGATTATACGACCAAAAAATCGCATCAAGTTAAGTTCATTTATTACTTATTAATGTCCTGATATGAGTATTATAGTCTGATGGGAAAAATAAAGCAAGATGAAAATAACATCATTACAGCACCATCCGAAAATGAGCGCAGCCAGTCGTTTGGGGAACGCCGGCTACACTCGGTTTGCCGTGTCTATTGCCGGGATTTGAGGCTTGCCCATGTAGTGGCAAGTTTATCAGCAGGCTCAACAGGTAATAGAGTCAGCATCCCCTTTTCCATTAGTTCTTCTATATCCTCTGCTTCCAGGACGGAAGCGAAAATTGCGACCTCATAGAGTATACCGTTAAGGGTCTCTGAGGTATTGTTGGTCCAACCGCCGATGTTGACGTCAGTATCGTTCCGCGGTGCCGGTTTACCCATCCCGCCAACAGAACCGATTTCCTCAGCATTTTCGTAGATCTTGATGGTATCCTTCGCGTCATAAGTTGCGGTCATATACAACCATTCATCTTTCTTCACTTGACTTTGATTCCAGGCACCTTTCCAGCCACCGTTCGCAAAGTAAGCCTCCCAACCGGTGCCGGTGCTGCTGGTCCTGAAGGCGTAATTCGCCACTGTACCCGCTGCGGGCCTTTTACCGAGAATATGTCCATAACCGTTCTCGGATTTGTTGACGTACACCCATGAAGTGATTGACCACGCCTCTTCCAGGTACATACTATCGGAGTCCGCGATGATAACCCGATCATTTTGTCCATTTAAACTTAGGGCAGGGCCATCCGGTCCGTCGACCCATTTTCCGCCCTGAAGTTCACCGTGATTTTCGTTTCCAGAGATATCCTCGATTTGATCGCCTTTACCTTCGTCGAGTAACCAAATGCCTCTCGCCGTTTCAAAATCGATCTCCGCATCAGTTTGGACTGTGAGAGTCAAACTTATGGTAATGATCGCTAAGCAAACTATAATGGATTTCATTTTTACCTCCTCTGAATTTACCATTAAGGGACGTTTTGAAAAAGACTGTGTCCCTCTAACTGAAACTGATTAATCTAACTGTTCCGAGTTTACCGCCTGAATCAGCGCGATAATGTATCCGAACTGAAATGCCCACGCCTGTCGAACTCTACCAGAAACACCGGATGGTGATGGATCATCGGGGTGCCCTGGTGCGTGGTCAGGCATTAACATGTAGGAATAGCCTACATCTCGAAGCGTCTGGGCAACCTTATGCATATCCAAGTGTCCTTCGTCGGGCCAGACCTCTTGGAAATTGTGCAGTCCCCCACGAATGTTGCGGAAGTGAATGTTGAAAAGCTTCTTCTGTTCTCCAAAATAGCGAAGAATTTCGTAGAATTCCCTACCTGGATCTTCTAAGCCCTCTGACACTGTACCACAGCAAAAATTAAAGCCGTGATATGGACTATCCACAATCTCAGCGAAACGTTTCAAGCCGTCAAAGATGGGGTGATTCCATCGTTCAACGCCCCTCAGGATAGGCGCGGGAGGATCGTTTGGGTGGCATGCCATCTGGACTCGGTTTGCCTCGGCGACCGGAATCACCCGTTCAAGGAAGTAAGCGAGACGATCAAACGCTTCTTCACGACTTACTTCACCCGCCTCTGAAAGTGTTTCGTTATCGTATTTGGAGAAGTCAAATGTGCTGTAACTTGAGCCGCCACGCCCAGCGGTGCTCTCGGTCCGCTGATGATTTAGGATACAAAAATTATAATTCAAGCCTCGCAGTCCTGCAGCTGCTGCATTCTCGATCATTTTGCAAACGGCATCGATATCCGTATCACGCTGCGGATCTTGGGCAAGCGTAATGCTCCTCGGAAGTCCAATATGAATCATCTCAAGACTGACACCGGCTTCCGCGGCTTCTGCTTTGTGTCGAACCAGCGTTTCGGTTTCAGTATCCCCAACGGAGGCATCCATGTGTGTTACACCGTGGCGCACGAGGAATGCCAACTCTTTAGGCGATGTTCCAATGCCTTGAACGCCGACGTGCATTGCCGCCTTTTTATCGGGTTGTTTCTCAGGTCTCTCCATCGTTGTGTACTCCTTTGACAATTGAATGTGCCGTGCCGTATCAACTGTCTGCCTAAAACCGTATCCGCGCATCATAGCATATTTAAAAAAATAAATCAATCCAAAATGATAAGACCCTTTTGTTTGGTGAGCAGACGCACCGTGTGAGGGGCAACGAAGCCGTCCATGTTGATTGCCAAGTATTACACGGTATACGCAATGTTGGTGAGACCCCCCTCCGCTATGCCGTGATTATTGCAAAATGCGCCTATCGCAATTGGGCGCGATTATTCTGAGGACTCTAATGGCAATCCCTCCGAAAATAGCTTATAAATCCCATAGATACCAACAGCGATTAGGACAATCCCGATAGCCGCTAAGCCGCGCCGCACCCAAATCGGTTGTAAAAAGACCGGTAAATTGACGATGAACCAACGCGGTTGTAGAAGCTTTGACAGAGCAATGCCAAAATACAGCGTTCCATAAGCGATAAGACCGATGTCGCTCGCCAATTCTTGCTTTCGAGGTGTGACCGGCAGTCTGAACGGGTTCAGGAGGTAATCTCCAGAGAAGATTAGGGCGATGCCTACGACCAGAAAGATGGAGAGAATTGCGGCTGAATACCCTGAACCTCGGAGTGTTATCAATAAACCGATGCTGAAACATCCCAAGATGAGGCTCATCACCCCTTGCATAATTTGATAGTTTCTATTGCGTGAGACCATACTTTAAATTTACGAAACGGAAGTTCCAAGCTGAATGCGCGGATCAACCAGCGTGTAACAGATATCGGTGAATAATAAACCAACAATATACAGCACAGAACCGATATAAACCATACTGCGCACAATAGCGAAATCCTGGGCATGGATGGCTTCTATTGTAAAACCTCCAAGCCCGGGAATAGCGAAAAACGCTTCCATCACCAAACTTCCGATAAAGAGAAACGGAATGATCAAAACCACATTCGTCAGAATCGGAATCATTGCGTTCTTCAGGGTATGTTTAAAGAGAACTACTGCTTCGCTCAACCCTTTTGCTCGCGCTGTGCGGACATAGTCCCGATTGACTTCTTCAAGGAATATCGTCCGGTAAAAACGGATGCCGTTGCCGACTCCACCAATGATGCCGATAACCACCGGCAGAATAACGAACTTCAGCATGTCTACACCGGAATCGTATCCAGAGATTGGAAAGAGTCGCAATATTTTTCCGAATACCCATTGCCCACCAATAATATAGAAAAGCGTTGAAACGGACATGAGAATAACCGCAAGGATTGTCCCCCAGAAATCGACGTATGTTGCGCGGTAGTAAGCGACAATCATTGAAATGGTGATGTTTACCAGAACGCCAACCAGAAAAGTCGGGAGTGTTATCGCGAGACTCGCCCACATTCGTTGAGTAATCTGTGATGTTATGTCAATGTTGTTCGCATCCGATGTCCCAAAATCGAAGAAAAACAGTTTAACCGATTTCTGAAAGAAAATAGTTTGTGTAAAAGACTCGGTTCCAGAGACCTTGGTATTGAACCAGAGGGGCAGGTGGTAACCGTTTTGCTTCTTCCAATTGTCAATATCCTCCTGCATAATATTCTTCTCACCAAGAATTCGTTGTGCCATCTGGTCAGGAGAACTGACGACAAAGAAAAGTAGAAATACAGTGATGTTTACGCCGATCAAGATTGGGATTGCGTAAAGGATCCGTCGGACAATATAAGAGGTCATTTTTTAATTATACCTTGTGCCCATAAATTAAAGACCCCGTTCCCGTTTCCAAATAGTAATCACAGCCGGAATAGTACCTAAAACGAGAAGCGCGAGACATACCCATAGAGGCCAGACGACGGGTTGATTCCACGCCTGCCGATTTTCCGACCGCTCACCAGCGTCGATACGAATATATTTGAGTGTTCCACCACCTAAGGAACTCGGCTTGCTGTTCTTTACCCATTGATGCGACAAACCGAAACTAACAGGATGGTAGGTGAAGACCCACGGGGCATCTCGTTGAAGCAGATGATTCATCTCTCGAATTATTGCCAACCGTTCCTGTGAGTTTTCCATATTTTTCATCTGTTCAAAGAGTTTGTTGTATTCGGCGTTATTGTAGTTAGCAGTATTTTCACCACCGTGAACGGCTCTGGCATTCGGCCCGTAGAGAAGAAATAGGAAATTTTCCGCATCCGGGTAATCTGCACGCCATCCCCATGAGATGATTTGGAAGTTCCCATTCTTCACTTTGTCGCGAAATCGGTTGTAATCAGTCGTGCGGTTATCCATCGTAATGCCGAGTTGATCCAATTTATTCCGCATCCACATTAGGCGAGACGTAGCACCTGCCGAAGTCCATGCGTTGTCAAAGGTGACGACGAGAGGATTCCCATTACTATCCTGTCCATCTACGTAGCCGGCTTCTGCGAGCAACTGCCGTGCTTCTTCAATGGATTTGCGAACTGGACGTTGCTTCGCGGTATCCCAATTATAGACATAAGAGTTTATGCCGCTCTCGCCGCCTTCGTACCCAAAGATACCCGGTGGAATCGGACTATGGGAACTAACACCGCGTCCATTATAGAAAATTTCAACGTGCTCCTCATAATCTAATACGATCGAAATCGCTTGACGGAGTTTCTGCTTTTCCTCTGTGTTCCCGCCAACGATATCATCCAACATATTAAAAGCGAGGTATCTCGTCGTAGGTGCAACGCTGGTGCGCAGCACGATACCTTTCGCTTGCATCTCATCGCTAATCCTCGGATCGCCTGTATCGTTAAACGCGACGGCACTGTCAAATGTATCCGAATAGATGGTAGAAGTATCATAGTAGCCTTGCAAAAACTTATTCCAGCGCGGGATCTGTTCCTTCTCCAATTTGTAGACGATTCTTGGAATAAACGGGACAATTTCCCATGCGTCGTCCAAAAGTCCGGATTCCCTGTCACCTGGTTCCCCACTTGATGGATAACGCTCCACCCGAAAATTTTCATTCTTGACGAGAACTATCTCTTTGTGTGCCAGAAGGGTTTCTACCCGATAAGCACCAGTTCCTACAGGAAACCTATCAATTGTAATGTTCCGCTCTTCGACAGCTGGTTGACTGTAAAAATCGATTGCTTCTTTAGGCATTGGCGAGAAGAATGGCATCGCTAACCAATAGACAAACTGTGGATACTTTGTCTTGAGGATAATCCGATAGGTGTACCGATCCACGACCTCAACCCCGGGAAAATGAGCATCCTTCTGCCCATTAGCAACGGCTTCTGAATACGCTTCCATGCCGAGAATATAATCCTTCAGAGTGCTGAGAATAGGGCAGGAAACGCTCGGATCCGCCATCCGTTTAATCTGATAGACATAATCTGCGGCGATGAGTTCACGCGTGCCTGTCATTGAGAAATCTTTGATCTCATTAAAGCCCTTAACGTCTGATTCCGTTAAGTTGCGGTAGTACCCTGTCCCGTCTTCAGTTTTCGCAAAACACGGGTGTTGCTGATACAGAATCCCTGGACGGATGCGGACTTCATAAACGGCACGCGCCACTGATTCCGCAGGGACGTTTGGTGTTAACTGCTGTCCATCAGCATCTAAGTAGCGGGGTTGTGGCACCGCCTCTGCAGTCAGTGGGATGAGTTCGTAGGGTCTTGTCAAGTAATGGTATCGTAACGGAGGTTCATAAATCTGTTGAATGAATCTGTATTCTTCCGAACTGTAGGAAATCGCTGGATCGAAGTGCTTCGGTTCTGCAACGAAGGTGTTGTAGTAAATCTCTTGATCGTGTTCAGATTTCGGATACGGATTATTCGGTACACCACAACTGACGCAAAAAAGAACCAGTGTTAAGGCTAAACGGCATCGGTTTGGAAATTTTAACAATTTTATTCGCATCATTCTCCCTTACTTAATGGGGTATTTTTATACCAGTAATACAGAAGTTTAGAATGAATATAAAACTGTTAACGACACCAATGGTCCGAATTCAAAGGCATCGCTCTCCTCATACGCGCCATCCAGCAGAGCGGAAGTGTCATCATAAAGCGTCTCTTGGCTCAAGGGTAGCATCAACGCCACAGACAACGGGATGTTATAAGGCGTTGCAATTGAAGCACCCACGGATGCCATGCTGAAGCGGAGTCCGGTATTGATGTCCTGTGCCCCTGCCCAATAGGCGTATGCCTGATAAAAGCCGAGGTAACCTACTTGGAGCGATAGCCAGTTACTAAAACGATAGTTCAAGCCCGCCGTATAGGTAAGTTCCCGGGAACCGCGATAGGTTTTACTGTTTTCATAGAATGGAAACTTCCCCCGGACACTGGCGTTCGCGCCCAACCCTTTATAGAGTGGAAGACTGTAATGTAGATCCGCGATTGGATTAAAGGTGCCGGTTCCAAACTGGATATGGAGATGTTCGAGTCCCGCATTGCCCAACTTCCATGGATCTTCTTCGGTTTTGCCGAATGGAATTGTGGTTCCGATGCGCCCCATTAAGAAGTCGTTTTCCTTAAGGAGACCTACCGTATGGTACCCCAGAAAAACATCCGAGTCAGTGAGTCCCGTGTATGTCTCATTTCGGTGATGATTATCGCGATTGCGTATGATCGCTTCGCGTTCTGCTTGTGTGACAGATTCAATCTCCTCAAGGGTTGCTTCTTGGACTTTGGTCTCGTAGGGTATATTCGCTTCGAGCATCCATTGAGAACCGAATTGATACTTCAAGCCGATATCAACGCGAAAGATGTTCAGGGTAACATGGTGTCGGTGGAGTGGGACATCTATCACTTCCCCACCTTCGGAAATTCCTTTTCTTTCTAAATGTCCACCCTGTGCATCGAACCATCGCATCATACTGACAGCACTCTGAAATCGCTTCATATCTTCTGAAGTCAAACTGACTTCACCAATCCCGCCTCGTGGAATTGCAGGATTGCTTCACGCGCCTCAGCTTTCTTGGGAAAAACCGAGTCGGAGAAACATCAGTTGAAAGCAGAGCATTAGTAAGAAAAACCGAGTTATCATAGTGGGTTTTCGTCCGTTTCCAAGTTGAGCCATTCCATTTCAGTATCGGAAAGTTCAAGTTCCATTGCACCGAGAGAGGAATCCATCTCTGTTAAGGTCGCAGGTCCGACAATTGGAAAGACAGGAAAAGGAATATTCAAGCAGTATGACAGGGAGACTTGGATCGCGGAATAACCGTATTTTTCGCCTAATTTCTTTGCGCGTGCAAGTCTTTCAAAGTTGTGGTCGTTGTAGTAGACCCGCACCATATCTCCATTTTCTCGGTTCTCTGGTGTAAACGCGCCGCTAAAGAAACCCCGTGCTTGCGAGGACCAAGGCATCAACGGGAATTGGCTCTCTTTGTGCCATTCGCGAGCGGCATCGTCGACGCAGACACAACCACCCCACATCGGTTCCATGGGTACTGCGAGACTGATATTGTTACTACAGGAAACGAATCCTGACAATCCATTTTCGGCGGCGTAGGTGTTGGCATCAATGATACGCTGGGGTTGCCAATTAGAGGCGGCAGCCGCGCGGATGCGTCCAGCACCGATCTCGTCGTTCAGATAATCAATAATCGTCTTAACCGGAATCACGGGGTCGTCGCGATGGAGCATGTAAAGGTCAATATAATCGGTGCGGAGTCGGATGAGACTTTCATCCAGATCGCTTTTGAGTTCTTCGGGGGAGAGACGTGGACGCGGTACTCTGCCTTGTGGATGTCCGCCCTTGTCAATGAGAAAGACTTCGTCTCGATTACCGCGTTGCCGCATCCAGAGACCGATGAGCATTTCACTATCACCACCACCATAACCGTGTGCTGTATCAAGGGCATTTCCACCGGCTTCAAAGAAAGCGTCGAGCATTTCGGTGCTATAGTCGAATTTTACAGGTGAGAACATCATGCTACCCAGAATCAGATGCGAGATGTCTTTGCTGACTCCGGGAATTTTTATGTACTTCATTACAAACGGTTTCCTTTTTTATATGGGCATACAGGGCGCGCCCGTTGTGATTACAGGATATAGGTAATTATATCAGATTACCAATCCAAAATCCAGAAGAAAATGTGTCAATGCAAGGAAACTTATAGTAGGTGCGGAGGCATGATGGAATTACCTAAATATTTAATCAAACCTTACGAAATCTCACCTATACGAAATCTCACCTATTGGTTTGGTAGGACAACGAAAACAGCTTGTCGTTTTAGCGGACATTTGAAACCGAAGTTTGTAGTCTAACGTTTCTATTTTCATAGGTGAGAAGTGTGAAGCAAAGAAGATAGTCCTCTCTCTTCTCAATGAATGAACCACCAATAGCGTAAGGAGAAACACAATGGCTTCGGAAGCGTATTGGAAAGTACTACAGAAATACAACCGTATACTGGCGTTAAACTGGGAAACACTTGTAGCCGCACGCACTGAGGGCGATAAGAAGCGGATAAGAAGAGCAGAACGGAATTATTTCCAGGCACTGCGGAGTGCTATGGTAGCAACACAAAATGCGGTTTCAGAGCGGATAACTGCAGTGTGACACCGCCAATACCAGATATGCGGGCCCATCAAAAACAAAGTTTTAGAGGGACCCGGTGCGTATCGGTATTACGATCTCCTTTCATTCATGTGAAATTCTCTTCTAACATCCGTGTTGTTTTAATATCTATTTTACTAACCCCTTGGCGAGGTTGCTCACCTCGCCTTTTTACTGTCTATTCATCAGCAGGAAATCGAGATATAAAAGATTGCAACAGTATGTGAATTCTGATAAAATAAACGGCGACGTTTCGTCATAACTTTCTATGAGAAATCCATAAGTCAAACGATCAAGGTTACCGCAAACATCAATATTATGAGTACTTCCCATCTACGTTATCTACACGTTGCACAAGACGTTCTGAAACAAATTGAGGCGACACAAGTCGAGGCAATTGCACAAGCCTCTGAAATGTGTGCAGAGGCTATAGCAGAAGACGGACTCGTTTACCTATTCGGATCTGGGCATTCCCGTATGCCGGTCGAGGAAATTTTCCCACGTTATGGCAGTTTTCCGGGTTTCTTTCCCATCGTCGAATTGGCGGTTACATTCCACAACCAAGTCGTTGGTTGCAACGGTCAACGTCAAGCACTCTTTCTGGAAAACATCTCAGGGTATGCAGAGGTGATCCTACGCAACTTCACCTTCGGTCCACACGATTGCATGATGGTGTTTTCTAATTCCGGTACGAACATCCTCCCGATCGAAATGGCGATGGGGGCGAAGGCGCGAAATTTGCCTGTCATTGCTGTGAGTTCAATTGCACACAGCAGTGCATCGAACTCAAAACATGCTTCCGGCAAACGTTTATTTGAAGTTGCGGATCTAACCATTGACAACTGTAATCCACCGGGAGATGCCGTCGTAGACATCCCAAATTTGGCATATCCAGTGGGACCTACGTCCAGCATCGGCACACTTTCGATTGTCAATGCTATCAAATGCCGAGTTGCTGAGCTCCTGACAGAACGTGGGAAGCCTCCTGTTGTGTTGACCGGTGCTCATTTCCTCGGTCCGGAAGAATCAGCGAAGCAGATTGAGAGGGCTTATGACGATTATAAAGCTCGCGTTCAAGGAAGTTAGCGCGCCACGATTTTTCCGTTGACTTTTCTCCGACAAATCTATATACTTTAACGAAGTAGGATAGACGCAAAGAGGTCAGTAAATCAGTTGTTGGGTGTCGGTTACCAGTTAAGAGGTTTTGTCTCACAAGAGGGTTCTCGTTGTCGTCTACGCAACTGTTGGTCTCCTGCGCGCGAGGATGTACAACCTAATTTGATAGGGCGTTTCCCTTTCTTCAGATATAAGGAATGTACGTCAAAGTTCAAACGCATGCTGTTTCTCCGCAAGGTAAAATTAAAACATTCTGATGCCGAAAACTACGAAAAGAATCGCGGTGATGGGTGGAACATTCAATCCAATTCACTACGCGCATCTGATCAGTGCTGAACAGGTTCGGGCAGGATTAGGTTATGATAAGATCCTATTCATCCTTTCTGCTAGACCGCCGCATAAGGTTGCAGACGCTGATATTATCGAACCGGAACATCGGTATCAAATGGTGCTTTTAGCAATCGCAGAGAACCCGCATTTTGAAGTGTCACGCATTGAATTGGAACGCGCAGGTCCGTCATATACTATTGAGACCTTGAAGGCCTTGAAAGAATTGTACGGGGAAACGACTGAACTGGCATGGATTATCGGAGCAGACTCTCTTATTGAGTATAAAGTTTGGAAGGACTTTGATGAAGTGTTGGAACGATGTGTTATGATCGCGACAACACGTCCGAATTACAACCTGAATCAAGTTCCGTTAGTAATTCAGAAACGGGTGACCACCTTCCCGATAACAGGTGTTGATATATCCGCCACAGTTATCCGGGAGCGGATTCGCAAAGGTCTTTCAATTCAGTATCTCGTGCCTGAAGGCGTCCAAGCATATATTGAACAGCATCAACTGTATCTGTGAAGGAAGTTGTCAAACGTGCAGAGTCTTCGTAGAACAAAGTGCGTAGCCCGTAACGGAATGGAGGGCGGATTTAAGGGACGAAGGTTAAGGTTCAAATCCACGGTGCTTCAACCGCAAGGAATAATTAAAAAATGCAACACACATGTAGTATGTGCGGAACAGTATACGATTTCGTGTGGAAAGAGGGAACGCCTTTACCGAAAAACTTCCCTTTCTGTAGTGCGCGATGTAAAGCGGCAGACTTGTCAAAATGGTTGAACGAGGAATATGCCATTAGTGCCTCACTGCCAAACACAATTTTGTCGGACACTGAGCATGAGATTCTTGCCGAACTCGCTGAATTAGGCGTGCGTTCTGACGATGACACCGACTAACGGATTGGCACGGGAAGAATATAGTAGACCAAAGCGCGTAGCTCGTAATGAAATGGAGAGCGGATATAAGAAAGGCGCGTCAAAGCTCAATCTCACGTCGTTTAACCGCAAGGAACAATTAAAAAAGGTTTAGAAGCCACTTCAATATTAGATGAGTTGCACATTAGCAGAACTTCGGGCACATCCGAAGTCCATCGAAATCCAGAAATATCTCGCAGACAAGCTGAGCGAGAAACGCTATCGGCATGTCCTCTCTGTGCAAGAGTTGAGTGTTGATTTAGCACATGTTCATGGAGCCAACGTCTGGCAGGCAAACCTTGCTGCGCTTTTGCATGATAGTGCCAAGTGGATGAGCACTCAAGAATTACACAGGGAAATAAAACGCTACGAGATTCGTCTCGATCCGGTTGAAGAGCGAAATCCATCTCTTTTGCATCCCTTCATCGGCGTAAAAATCGCAATAGAGAAGTTCGCTGTAACGGAGCTTGAAGTCCTTGAAGCCATTCGGAATCATACGACAGGTAGTCCATCGATGGGTGTTATTGCACAGATATTATATGTTGCGGACTTTGCAGAACCAACACGGACCCATAAGGGGGTCGATGTTGTGCGGGAGCTGGCACATACAGATTTGGGCCGAGCCGTGCATTATGTGGCACGTACAGAAATTGTGTATCTCTTAGAAAAAGGGGTGTTGATTCATCCGAATACGCTTCATACCTATAACAGTACGTTAGAAGGTGGCGAGATTTAAAACAGAGGTGATTTCCGTGCGCCGCCATACGAGTCATCATTACATCAGAAGTACAACGTCTTGATAGCACCAAAAAACGTAAGCCCAAGCAACGCGCCGGGCTGGTTCTACGGAAAGGCACGTCAAATGCCAAACTAACCTGACCGAACCGCAAGGAATAATCAAAAAATGGGAACCGAAAAGAATACATTAGACATAGTAAAAGCTGCAGCATCAGCAGCGATGAGTCGGCGTGCACAGGACGGCGTCATCCTCGATCTGCGGGAACTTGATGGCTTCACGGATTTTTTTGCAATCTTTAGTGGTGCCTCTGATATTCAAGTGGAGGGTATATCGCAAGCCGTTGTTGAGGAACTCGAAACGAACTGGGAACAGCGTCCTTGGCATCAGGAGGGTGAACGCAAAGCAGATTGGATTCTGTTAGACTACGTGGACTTTGTCGTGCATGTCTTTCTTTCCGATAGGCGTTCCTACTATAACCTTGAACGCTTGTGGGCTGAAGCAAACCGGATTGAATTGCCAGAATTAACGATGCCTATCCACCCAGAAACATTGGAAGAAGAGGTGGATCCTGATGGTGCGTTGGTTTTTGGTGAACAGGAGAAGGACACGTCAGAGGGGTAATTTCGTTTGGGTGAGATGAACTGTTAAAAATCTGGGGTAGAAAGAACCGGAAGGTCACTTAGGTGGATTAATCGATGGCAAAGAGGAGAACTGTGACGTTATCGGTACCGCCATAATCGAGTGCTTTGTTAACGAGGTTTTCTGCCGCCTCTTCAATATCGCGGGCAGCCTTGATAATCTCAGCAATCTCATTATCATCGACGATCATGTCATGCAAGCCATCGGTACAGGCGAGGACGATGTCCCCTGGACCAAGCGGATAGGCATCAGCACTGACAGTGACAGTCGGTGTCAAGCCGACAGCCTGTGTAACGATATTCCGTTTTTCATGAACACGGCTTTCTTCCGGAGTTATTTCGCCTTTTTCGACCATCTTTTGAACGAATGTGTCGTCCGTTGTTATCTGTGTAATCTTTCCATCGTGTAAGACGTAGAGCCGGCTATCCCCGACATGGACGTAAGCGAGGTAGCTGAAGGTAACAAAACCTGCGATGAGGGTTGTGCCCATACCGCGCGCTTTGCCACTGTTCTCGGCAGCATTGTAGATATGCTGATTCGCTTCCTCCGCGAGTTCGGTCAAAACTGCGAGCCTTTTCATGGGACCTAAATCGCTCTGTGGGGATGCTTGGGTTTTCGCCCACTCCTGAATGATTTCAAGAGCGATAAGACTCGCGACATCTCCGCTTTCATGCCCGCTCATGCCATCAGCGATGGCAAATAGCTGGAGTTGCGTATCAAAGTAATATCGGTCTTCGTTTCTTTCACGAAGTTTCCCTGTATCTGTTTTTGCTGCAAACTGCATTTTTCTATCGCCCGGGGTGTCTGTGGTTAAGAATACGAAAAGGCTTGTATGTACTTATTCAAGAAGATGCCAGATTCATTCGGAAAGACCACATATTTTCTTTGAAATGTCGACGGCTATAAGAAAAACGATGAAAGTTAAAATTCGGTTTCAAAATTTGCAGCTGAGAGGAAAAAAAACTGTATTAGGTTAATCATTTCAATTATTAATATATTAAATTATAAGTGTCCTGAACGCCAATTATGCCAGAATTAAACTAACACGTCAAATTAATAAATCACCGAAACTGTGATATTCTATAAATTAGAATGATTTCTGATTTTTTAATTTGAAATAAAGCCTAAGCTCCTGTAATTATTTCGTCCGAATTTGAGCATTTGCTATGCCTAAGATGAACATGGACATAAAAAGGTTATCCGCGACCCCAAAGCACCATTTTTTCGGATACTACGGCATTAATCCGTGGGATAGCACGACAAGATATCACCTCGCGTTAGAGACAGATTTTCATACACACCGTCCTTTGCCTGAAGATATAGCAACTGTTGGACTGATTCATCGCGAAACCCACGAATTTATTCCGCACGCGAAGACCTCCGCTTTTAACCTCCAGCAAGGGAGTATGCTCCACTGGATAAACGGTAGCAAAAACGGCGTACACGATGCTGCCCGCGCGGAATTCACGTTTAACGATTGGGAAAATGGAAATCTTGTATCACGTGCTTTAAATCCGAGAACCGGTGCTATCCGAACAATTCAGGGGGCGATCGCGGCTGTGTCCCCTGTTGCCCCACTCGCGATTGGGCTTAACTACGGGCGGATGGCACACTGCCGTGCTGTCGTTGGCTACGCTACACATACTGAATCCAGTGAGGTTACCGCACAACCGGAGGATGACGGTTTATACCAACTCAACCTCCAGGATGGGGGTTCTAAGCTTGTCCTCTCTATCGCCGATGTCATCCGAGCAAGTGGAGACAAACGGGTGGTAGGCAAACGGACCTGGTTCAATCATGTCCTGTTTAATACGGATGGAACACGGCTTCTATTCTTCTGTCGAGTTCGTCGCGAGACAGGACACTACACCTCACTCTGGACAGTAAACCCTGATGGCTCCGATTTGGAAATGCAAATCCCATTCGACTATCGAGTGTCTCATTTCGACTGGCGGACACCCACGCGGATTCTCGTCTCTTCCGACATATTTGGTGAGATGGGGTTTGTTGAATTCACGGATGGAGTCCGTGAATTCAAACCGATTGGGCGTGATGTTTTGCCGAGCGATGGACACGCTTCATTTTCACCAGACCGTGACTGGTTGCTTTGTGATACCTACCCGCGTGGTACAGAGCGTTTAGCACAACTTATGGTCTACAATATCGCTGAAAACCGAAAAATTGTTTTGGGCGAATTCCATCACGAGGAGCAGTTTGTTGGAGATATCCGATGCGATCTACATCCACGCTGGGCACCCGATGGAAAAACGATTACTTTCGACTCAGTTCATGAAGGTTCCCGACAGATATATCTCGTGGAGATACCACGCGCAAGTCTCCTATAGAGGAAACCCGGGTCGTTCAACCGCAAGGTAAAATTTAAAAATGTTGCGAGATGATTGTTCTCATGAAAAGATTGGACGATTACCAGATATGGTGAGATGTCCTGTTGCGAATATTAAAGAGCATCGCGAAGCTGTCGTCTTGACAACAGCTCCTGCATGGAAGGTCGTTAGTGGTATCGACATAAATACGCAACACCCTATATACGTTGAGGGGAACACGCAGGCAGATATGGTCGCGCTCGCGGAGGCGTGTAACGGGGAAGTGGTGTACGGTATTGGGGGCGGATTAGCCGTTGATACTGCCAAATATGTTGCGGCTGCAAAAGGGTTGCCACTCGTTGCACTCCCCACCATTCTATCAACTGATGCTTTTCTTACGGATGCGACAGGTGTTAGGGAAAATGGGTGTGTCCATTATCTTCCATCAAAAGCACCCGACACTGTTATTGTAGATATGGATGTCTTGTGCAATGCCCCTGCCTCAATGCGGACAAGTGGTGCAGCGGATGTCCTCTCAATCGCAACAGCACTCTGGGATTGGCAGGAAGCGGAGAAGATGGGTGCGAACCCAACCAATCAGCAACTGACACCACACGCAGTTGACATAGCAGGGACCCTCCTCCAAACGCTTCTCGATAACGCACGGGAAATCGGTCGCGGGACCCCAACAGGCTTGAAACTTCTACTCGATCTGCTCTGTATGGAGGTGCAACTCTGCTATCAATGCGGACATAGCCGTGTTGAAGAAGGAAGCGAACATTACTTCGTCTATGCAATTGAGAACCATTTAACACCCACTCAGGGCGGACACTCCGATAGCGAAACTACAAATGGGGGACCGCTTTTACACGGTGAATTGGTAGGGCTTGGCATCCTACTGATGGCTGTGTTGCAATCGCAACCTTGGACGCAGTACCGTCACGCGTTGGAGTGTTTGCAGATCAACTATTTTCCCTCGACTGTTGCTCGTGATGCGATTGCCGAAACGCTTGTTAACCTATCCGACTACGTCGCACAACACCAACTCCCGTATACTGTCGCGACAACTTTACGGATTACTCCCGATATTGCCGAACGGACGATACAAACTATATTAGATTAAGCCAGAGGACATGGAGAAGAAAAACGAAAAATGACATTAAACACGCAAATTTCCGAACTACACGAGCAGGCACTCGTAATAGATTCACATAACGATGCAATCGTGGCACACATTCGTCGAGGTAACGTTAGCCTCGCTGATGAAAATATCCAAAATGCCACAGATTCTGTTGGCACTATCGCTTATCTGCGCGGTCCTGTTCCGCCTGAAGAAGAGGCTATTGGTATCCAGCTCAACATACCGAAGATGCGACAAGGAGGCGTTGACGCGGCATTTTTTGCTGTTGACGTAACACGCGCATGGAAAAATCACCTCGCGTATGCGTTAGATGCATTTGGCTGGTTCGAGACAGAAGTGACAGCAAACGCCGACGACATCTGTATCGCACGGAAGGCAAGCGACATCCGAGAAGCAAAAGCATCGGGCAAACTCGCCGCAGTTCTTGTTATTGAGAATAGTGAAGCCGTCGAACGAAGCCTTAATATTCTTCGCTCGCTGCATACGCTTGGTGTTCGCTCAATTGGATTGACGCATAACCTGAATACATGGGCATCGACAGGAAACGATGAAGAAGACATGGGTGGCGGTTTGACCCGGTTCGGCATGGTGTTAGTCAAAGAGATGAATCGTCTCGGAATGCTTGTGGATGTCTCCCATATTAGTGAGCGTGGATTTTGGGATGTGCTGGAAATATCGGAACATCCTGTCATTGCGTCCCATAGCAATTGCAAAACGTTGTGTCGGCACTCGCGGAACCTGAGCAATGAGCAACTAAAAGCTTTAGCGGCTAACGGTGGGGTTGTCGGTATTACTTTTGTGCCCGGATTTATCACTGCCGATGGGTGGACGAAAATGCCGCCCTTGGCACAACTGCTCAATCACTTCGCCTACGCAATCGACATCGCTGGGATCGACCATGTGGGCATCGGATCAGACTTTGATGGCGGTGGAGACCTGCTTAAAGATGCCAGTGAGTTTATCAAGATCGCTGAAGGTTTGAGTGATCGTGGCTATTCTGACGAAGATATCCGGAAAGTGCTTGGGGAAAATCACCTACGTGTTTTTGAGGCGGCGTGCGGATGAGCCAAGCGTGTCGGAGATAGACTGCCATACCTCATCTACAGTAATCTTTTTCATACAGATATTATCTTTGCATTTGTCTGTGAACTGCTTACACGGATTGCATGGAACATCGTGGCGGATGGTTTGGTGTAACCCACCGAGGGGTTGAAATCGGATATGATTGCCGGGACCGAACAGGGATACAGTAGGGGTTCCGACCGCTGCAGCAATGTGCATCGGACCGGTGTCGTTTGTGAGAAAGAGGTCGCATTTTTCAATACAGGCGGCTAATTCCCGAACCTGAAGATTGCCTGCAAACGGAATGGCACGCGCATCCATCAAATTCGCAACAGTATGCACAAGTTCTGACTCCTTTTCTCCACCGAAAATCAGGACCTCGGCATTGAAATGCTGAACCAGTCTATCCCCAATGGCTGCGAAGCGATCCGGCATCCATTCGCGCAGCTTCCATCCTGCCCCCGGAAAGACTCCCACCTTTAAACCCGTCTGCGTAACGCCTGCAGTGTCAAACCGCCGCGAGGCATCTGCGTACTCAGATGCAGCAAGAAACAGCTCAAGTCTTTGGTCTACTGCCGGAATTCCAGCTGCATGCAACAGATCAAAGTAGTGTGCTGTAGCGTGCTTGTTACCCTGCTCGGGGACTCGGACAGTACAGAGTGCCCCTTTACCAATACGCTCGGTAGCACCGCTGAAATACATCAGCAGCGCAGTGCGAAATTTTCGCTGCAGATCGATAGCGAGTGTGAATTCGCGTTCACGCAGCATGCGGACAGTCCGCAACATCTCGCCTGTATCCTTGTCTTTAGTGAACCGATCAAACGTAATTATCTCGTTAAGGTGTGGATTTTCTCGAAGGACCTCTGCCGACTGTTTTCCTACGAGCATAGTAATATACGCATCTGGGAGATGCGCGCGGACCGCTCGAATAGCGGGTGTTGTAAGCACGATGTCGCCAAGAGAACTCAGGCGAATGAGCAGTATTTTTTCAGAAGCCATCTGTTTAACCGATGACCCGTTTTTCAAGATTATTTAACGCCTCTTTAACCAACGTGTCGATATCTAAACCTGATTCTGCGTCGGCTAAATCGGTAAGCGATGCACGGGTAGCCGGATGCTTGGGTACAAAGAGCGAACAACAATCTTGGTGTGGTCGTATGGATAGGTCAAAAGTACCGATTCGTTGTGCCTTTTCGATAATTTCAGCCTTGTCCTCGCCGATAAGTGGGCGTAGGATTGGGATGTCAGCGATCGCTTCAATCGTTCTGAGATTTGTTAGGGTTTGGGAAGCGACTTGTGCGAGGCTTTCGCCGGTGACGAGTGCTTCTGCATTCTCCATAGCCGCAACACGCTGCGCGATGCGTGTCATCATTCGCCGATACAGGATAACCCTGAAGGGGGTCGGTGTTGCGGCGACGATAATCTGCTGCAGCTCAGCGAACGGAACGAGATAGACAGTACTGCGATAGTTGGACACTGACAAAATCTCCGCGAGTTCAATCACCTTCTCCAAGGAGGCTTTATCGGTATACGGATAACTGTAAAAGTGGATAAAAACGGCTTTCGCGCCACGTTTTATCATCTGCCATGCGGCGACAGGCGAATCGATCCCACCGGACAACATGACGAGCACCTTACCACTTACACCGACTGGCAATCCGCCAATCCCTGAGATCTTCTCGGTGGAGATATATGCCGCATTGTGTGTTATTTTCACCCAACATACCAAGTCGGGATTATGCATATCGGCACGCGTGCCCGTTTCCTTGACGAGATGCCCACCAACTTCTGCGCTCACCTGTGGAGAAGTTAGCGGAAAAGTTTTATCTGTCCGCCGGGTTTCAACTTTAAGGGATTCATAACAACCAGCTTCGGTTTGCCTTAGAGCCGCCTCTTTAATGGCAGTGAGGTCTCTTTCGGTACGAATCGAGAGTTCAAAATGAGCGATGCCCATGACTTGTCGTAGGCGTCTCTTAACTTCAGTGATGTCAGCATCCTGACCAAGATGAACGAGTATTCTATCGTGAAGTCGCTCTACTTCTGAGTATCCTGTACCACGCAGCGACAGTTTGATATTATTTACAAGCCGTTTCTCAAAAAATACCCTGTTTTTGCCTTTGAGTCCGACTTCGGCGTAATGAACACTAAATAATTCTTCCATTTTTTAATTTTTTAATTTATGGTCCCGTGGGTTAAAGAAGTGCCCAAGCAAAAAGCCCTTCCATTTCATTACGGGCAAGTTGCTGGTTGATTCGGGACTGGGTCTGAGAATTTGTGCCTTTTTTCGCTTCTTTTCTTTCTACTGCCTACGAAGTCCGAACAACATCTGTCAAACGAAAGTGAAGTTTTGCCACATCCCCCAAAGCATCACTTCCGTGCAGTGTGATAAACGCTTTACCTGCTTCCACGACTTGATACGAGCCTCTCGGTAAGCAAATCTCATATTCTTCGGACAGCGTTTCCATTCTACTCAGGAAAGCATCGCGAGCGATAATAGAAGCTGCTGCAACAGCGATGTCCCGTTCTGCCTTTGGAACCTGTAGTATCTCCATTTCTAAAGGTATACGATCAGAAAATCTGCCTTGAAGTGGAGTGGAGGTCCTATTTTGTAATTGTTGACCACTATTCATCCGGTGACGCAACTGCTGCGTGATGAGGTCATCTTTAGAAAACCTGTCAACAAGCACGTGTTTCGCGCCTACCCGGGTCGCTAAGGTATGCATAGCTTCCGCATGAAGCGATGCCAAAAGGTGATTGAGATTTTGCCCTCGTCTACGGAACTCGTTATAGAGGGAATTATACTCGATGGGTATCCTTTCCACAACGACGATGTGCCGTTCATAGCGAGTGTGCATTAATTCAGCAAGGTCGCGTATACGGCGATTTGACAGGGTTTTCCCATCAGCAACGCCCAAATCGGCGAGGGTTTCTCGACAGTCTGCGTCTACATAAACAGCCGCGACGACGAGGGAACCGAAATAATCACCCTTTCCCGCTTCATCCGTGCCAATCCATGTGTCCCAATTATGTATTGCGTTCATTTCACCTTTTTCAGTGTCGGCTCTGTTTTTATGCTGGATTCTGAAGTGCGGCGAATTTGGTAACCTGTTCGCCGACTGCTTTGACACGCACAGTCAATTCAGCATCGTGTAAATTACCGTCCGCATCAAACGCCTCAGATGAGTTTGGGATTGATGCGTCATTCGGTACGACCCATGCGTGAAGGGCAGTGCCTACCGTCCGCAACATAGAGAGCGCATTCACCGCACCATTCGTCCCCCGGATACACCGATAAGCCCAATCACCTTATTCTCAAATTCATCAAATCCCATCAGATCGAGCGCGCTTTTAAGGACACCACTGAAGCTACCGTGGTATTCAGGCGATCCGAGAAGTATGCCGTGTGCACGTTTCACTTTTTCCCGCAACTTGAGAACACCAGGCGGATAGGCACTTTCGCTCGCGACAGAGCCTTGAAAAACGAGGTCGTATTCACCGAGTTCAAGCAACTCAACTTCAGCACCTGCATCTTTCGCAGCGGAGAGGGCGATTCGGAGCGCAGCGTGCGTTGAACTGCCCTGTCGCAAACTCCCGCAGATGGCAACGACATAGATGGATCGATCATCGATACTCTTCATTTCAGTATCCCTTTCAGAAAAATAATATAACAGAATCTTCGTCAAATCAGTATCACTTATCTAAATCCATTGAACTTCAACTGAGCATACCACAGAAATAGAGGTATGTCAACAGAAAATGCGCGTCTGTAGATTTTTCTTGACATACTTAAGGTTTTTCTTGTATTCTATCCCTGTGAGTTAAAACGCGAGTTTTTCTGACTCGCACGGTACGTTAATTTTGATTTAGACATGAGGAGGTTTACTCATGCGTTTAATGTTGTATTTATTTGCCGTTGCCTTCCTAATGGTAGGTAGCGCGCTCACTACACACGCCACAGTCACAGACGACGGCTTAATCCTTTACTTCAGTTTCGATGAAGCAAAAAATGGAACAGTCGCAGATGAAACAGGCGGCGGGAATGATGGCGCAGTTGATGGAGCAGAGATTGCCACCGACGAAGTCGTCTACGGCAAGGGATCATTGTTGTGCGATGACGGTGATGACGGGGTGTCGGTTGATTCTTTTCAAGCGTTAGAAGACTATACAGACAACTCCTATCTCTTCTGGCTCAATTTCACCGATGTGAATTCCGGCGCTTGGAATCAAATTATAGCAAAAAAAGCACCCGATTCTGACCGTTCTCCCGGAATATGGACCTGTAACCGCACCAGCTTGCATATCCACTACCGGTTTAACCCCGGGAACCAAGGCACGCAGTGTGCAGGCCCCGATGGAGAAGATGACGAATTCGCAGTCGGTGACTGGCATCACATCGCAGGGGTCAAAGAGGGCGACAAGTTGAGATTCTATGTGGATGGTGAAGAAGTTGTGGAACAGACTGTTCCGGCGAGCCACGCGCAAGGTGCAGAAAAACTCTATATCGGTAAAACGGGTTATGCCTCCGCTCTCTTCTATATCGATGACCTTTATGTCTACGATAGAGCGGTCAGTGCCGACGAGGTTGGAACAATTATGGAGGGTGGACTTCTTACCCCTGTTGAGCCTCAGGACAAACTCGCCACGACGTGGGGGCAATTGAAAACACGCCGTGATTAATTTCGCAACACAAAAGGTGGGGTGGCTCTCCTGTCATCCCACATTCATTTTCCCACCTGTATCTGCCTGATCCTCAAAATTTTTATTATAGTAAATAGACACAGATTTTTCTTGACACATTTAAGTCTTTTCTTGTATCATGTGCTTATGCGTTAAAACGCGGGTCTTTTTTCGGCTCGCACGGTAAGCTAATTTTGTTTTAGACATGAGGAGGTATGCTCATGCGTTCGAGGATATATCTGTTCGTCGTTGCTCTACTAATAGTAAGCAGTGCACTCACCACACATGCGGCAAATGTTCAAGATGAAGGTTTAATCCTTTACTTCAGTTTCGATGAGGCAAAAGGCGGAAATCTTGTAGATGGAACCGGTGGCGGAAACGATGGTGAAATCGTTGATGGAGCGAAGATCGTCAAGGATGAAGTCGTCCACGGTAATGGCGCAATGTTATTCGCAAAACCTGGGGATAGCGTGACAGTCGATTCTTTCAAAGAATTAGAAGACTACACGGACAACTCCTATCTCTTCTGGCTCAACTTTACGGATCCGAACTCCGGGGGCTGGGATCAAATTATTGCGAAAAAAGCCCCTGGCTCTGACCGTTCACCCGGTATCTGGACCTGTAACCGTGTCCCGCTGCACATCCACTACCGGTTCAATCCAGGGAATGCCGGAAGCCATTGTGTGGGTCCTGATGGAGAAGGTGATACATTTGATGAAAATAAATGGTATCACATTGCTGGTATAAAAGAAGGTACCGACTTCCTGTTTTACATTGATGGCAAAGAGGTTGATAAACAGACTGTTCCGAAGGATCACGCGCAAGGTGAAGAGAAACTTTACATCGGTAGGACGGGTTATAATGCTGCGAAATTCTACATCGATGATCTCTACGTTTACGACAGAGCGCTCAGCGATAAAGAGATTGTAAGCGTTATGGACGGAGAACTGCTCCCGGTTGAACCTGAGGACAAGGTCGCTACGACGTGGGGACAGCTGAAAGAGCGTCGTGACTAATTTCACACCCTGAAATGTTGGGACGGCTTCCGCGCCGTCCCACACCTGTTCTCTCATCCGCGTATGTTTACGCATCAACACCATCTACTTCCCGCAATGAAAACGCTAATCACCTTCTTCGTTCTGCTCATTTCATCTGTCCCGATGCAAGGATGGTGCAATACTGAGCAGGAACTCAACAGCAGGATCGAACGCGGTGTGCGCTACCTTGATGCGGAACAGTACGATCTGGCACTCGCCGAATTTCAAACCATCCGAAAAGAATTCACGACATCAGAGAGCATTGGGAGTCTCGCCGAATGCTATATCGGTATTATCTATCAGGAACTCAACAGTTTAAGCGAGGCGGTAACAGCATATCAAGGTGCCTTGGCACTGAAAGCACCACAGGATGTGCATGGAACTGCACACCTTCACTTAGGCATCGTTTACAAAACACAAGGCAAATTGACGCATGCTGAAAACCATCTTAAACAAGCATTTGCCCTGCTGCCTGAAACCTCAGAAGTACACATCCATCTCGGTGATGTGTATATGCTGCAACACCGATTGAACGCAGCCGAAGATGCTTATCGTGAAGGTATCCGTTTAAATCCGGATCATACTGAATCTTATTATGGACTTGGGAGGGTGTCAGAACTGCAGAATCGTCTACAACAAGCAATGGAATATTACGATGCCGCGCTCGTGCGAAATCAGTATCTATCACAGGCACACTATCGGCGCGCCCTCACCTATCGGCGGCTTGGGAACAGTGAGCAAGCCGCGGCGGCTATGGCACAGTTCCAACACCTGAAAACTTACGAGGATACGGTACACCAGTTTCGGGAGGCACTCTATACGAATCCGAACCTACCGATGCTATACATCAAATTAGGGGAACTTCACGAGGCGTATGACAATTTAACAGCGGCAGTTCGGATTTACGAAACTGCTACACAGGTGCATCCGTCTTTTTTACCAGTATACACGCATCTCGGTGAAGTCTTCATCAAACAACGAGCCTTTGAAAAAGCGGCACTGGTATATCAGAAATCTACAGAAATCGAGCCAAACGATTCACAGACGTGGCTGAAGTTAGGTGTTATTTATATCAATCAACAGCGGTTTGACCCAGCGATTGCCGCGTTCAAGCGGGCAATTGTTGTAGATAGCACAGCGGCGGAAGCATATAACAACTTAGCACGCCTTTATGCGGGACTTGGTAAAGAGATGCAACAGGCAATTGACTTAGCAAAGCACGCTGTCTCTTTAGCACCAACTGCAAGATACTACGATACGCTCGCATACACCTACTACCGCAACGCACAATATGCAGAAGCTTTAGAAGCGATTCATCAGGCTATTACGCTGGCACCGAATACTGACGAATATAGCAAGCTCCTATCGAAAATTCAGGCGGTACAAAAGGAGAACAGGTCAAGGCACCCATAACCTAAAGGTTAGGGCTTGTGCTTCGTAGCAGTTCGCGTTTTCGAGAAAACGTCTTACATCTGCTCCACAGAGGGACCCAAGGCGGTTTCCCTCAAAATGTTTATCGCAGCGTTTACGTCTCGATCGTGGTGAGACCCACAGTCAGGACATGTCCACTGCCTATCTTTTAGCGTTAGATTTTCGTTAGGATGTCCGCACACCGAGCAAGGTTTCGTTGTCGGTGTCCACTGTCCGATTTGTAGGAACTCACGCTTATGTTTGAAACACTTGAACTTCGGCAGTCCACCAAGACCGTCAAAAAATCGCTCGTATGTGATATGGATACGGACAATCACCTCATCAAGCGTGTCGCGAGGTATCCAAGCCCAGTGCTTGTGTGTCCGCTTCAGCACCTTCGTCAAGTTGGGTTGAAGGCGGAAGCGTCCCGCATACAGACCATACCGGCGATAATACCGCTTTTCCAGTGCCAAGAAGTGATTATGCACGTCGCCCAAGTCATCAAGCATATTCCCCAAGCGCACATTTTTCGGATGTTCGCGTATCTGATACTTGTAGACGCGACGCGTGCGTTTTTGTTTTCGCTTTCGCTTTTTCGTCATTGGATTTCACGTATCACGTCTTTATCCCCTACGAAGTGGGAGGAAACCAGCACATTACCAAGCGGTAATGCTTCGTATGCTTGCCAACGTGATACATCTATTAAACCACAATTTACTGAGAATGTCAAGTGTTTTTCAAAAAAAACGCTATGGTCTCACACACGAGGGCGGACTTCCTCCCCAACCTAAAGGATGGGGTCTCCAGTCCGTATTTTAGATGAAAAAGGGAATATGTGTCGGTTCATTACCGGGCGATTCAACAGAAGCACGGTTTAAACTCGCGAAAGAAGCAGGTTTTGACGGTGTTGAAATTGGCACCCTCACAAATGATACTGATCGGTTCCAGACGAAACAGATTGCAGCACGACATCAATTGGAAGTGTTTAGTGTGATGAACAGCAAACACTGGTCATGCCCACTTTCCGATGCCAATGACACGGTTCGTGCCGAATCGCGAGAAGGAATGCTCGATTCTATAGCGACCGCAACGACTGTCGGGGCAGACACAGTGTTACTCGTCCCAGCTGTTGTCAATGATGCGACTCACTACGAAGCGGCGTATGAACGCTCACAAGTGGAAATCCGAAAATTGATTCCAGAGGCGGCGGAAAAAGGTATCACTATTGCCATTGAGAACGTATGGAATAAATTTCTGCTCAGTCCGATGGAATTCTCGCGGTATCTTGACGAATTTGAGAACGAGACAGTGACCGCCTATTTTGACGTTGGTAACATCGTCCTGTACGGGTATCCGCAACACTGGATCCGTTCCTTGGGAAGTCGTATTTCTAAAGTACATGTCAAGGGTTTCAACGCAAATGAGACCCGATTTACCTATCTGATTGAAGACTGCACAATCGATTGGAACGCCGTTATGGCTGCACTTGAAGATGTCGGGTATGACGATTACATGACTGCAGAACTCCCCGTTGACCGAGACAATCCAGAAGGCAGGGTGCATAGTATCAGCGATGATATGGACAGGATTATCGCTGGGACTGTTTAACACGAAACCTAAAAACACTCACGTAATTGGAAAGTATTCACGAAATAAATGGAAGTTATTATTCAACCGACTTATACGCAGCTTATAACGGTTTCAGCGGAAATTATCCGAAGCGCGCTCCTAAAAAAGTCGAACCTCGTTTTGGGATTGGCGACCGGTAGCACCCCCATTGGGCTTTATGAAGCCTTGGCACAGATGCACAAAACGGAGGGTCTCGATTTCTCATCCGTGACGACTTTTAACCTTGATGAGTATGTCGGGATTCCACCGAATCATCCGTATAGTTACCACACCTTCATGACGACCCACTTCTTTAACGCCGTTAATATTCCCGCTGAGAATTGCCATATCCCACAAAGCACGGCTGAAGCACACGAAGAATTTTGTGAACGCTACGAAGCGGCAATTGTAAACGCGGGTGGCATTGATATCCAAGTGCTCGGTATTGGAAAAGATGGGCATATCGGTTTTAATGAACCAAGTTCATCTTTGGGATCCCGGACCCGTATCAAGACGCTGACGCAGAGTACGCTGGAAGCGAACGCGCCGCATTTCGGTGGAACTGTGGATGCAGTGCCAAAAATGGCGATTACGATGGGGGTAGGCACGATTATGGAAGCGAGACAGTGTCTGCTGTTAGCAAGTGGTGAATCGAAAGCGGAAGCGGTTGCTCATGCTGTGGAAGGACCTATCACAGCGGAGGTGCCAGCATCGGTGTTACAGATGCATCCGCGAACGGTTGTCATCATCGACGAGGCAGCGGCTTCGCAATTGAAACGTGTAGATTATTATAAACAGGTTTATACGAACAAGCAAAAGTTATTGTCCCAAGAACACTAACTTTCTGCTGTGTTAAATTGATACGCTTGGAGAGTCCAGATAAGGGTGTGGAAAATAGCGGACTGCAACAATTCTCATTCTTCGGACAGACCGTACTCTTTTGCTTTCCGTTGGACTGTGCGTCGGCTCACTTTGAGGATTTCTGCGGCTTTTGCCTTATTGTTGTCTACGGATTCGAGGGTCGCGCGCAGTGCCTCTCGGTTAATATCATCAAGCGACATGCCGACTTCCACATTTAAACCTTGTCCACTGTTATTCGCATCAACTTCCCAGACATTAGGAACCGAAAGTAGATTTGAAAACGCTGCCCCTGTCGCTTTGAGAATGCGTTCGGGCAGATGAATTTGCTGAATTGTCGATTCGTTGGACATAACAACCATACCTTCAATGCAGTTTTTCAATTCACGGACATTTCCTGGCCAGTCGTATTTCATCAACGTTCTAACTGCCTCCGGTGCGATCGTTACTGTGGACTTACCGTTCTGTTGGCTAAATTCTTCAAGGAAATCTTTAACGAGCAACGGAACATCTTCAATACGCTCCTGAAGTGTTGGCAGGTAGATAGGCACTACGTTAAGCCGATCATAGAGATCCAGCAGGAATTCTCGGCTTCTACAAGCGGCTTCTAAATCGTGGTTCGTGGCACACACAACACGGACATCGACCTGAATTGTCTTGTCACCACCGACCCGTTCAAATTCGCGTTCTTCGAGGACGCGCAAAAGGCGCGCTTGATTGGACAGGCTCAGTTGCGAGACTTCATCGAGAAACAGGGTACCACCATGCGCAAGCTCAAATCTCCCTTTGCGTTGATAATACGCGCCACTGAATGCACCGCGCTCATGACCAAAGAGTTCAGATTCTGCGAGGTTTTCGTTTAGCGTTGCACAATTGAAAGCGATAAGAGATCCGCGTCGTAAACTTCGATGATGAATCGCACGGGCAACCAATTCTTTACCCGTACCTCGCGCGCCATGTATCATCACAGTCGCTTTTGTCGGTGCGATCTGCGTGATCATGTCGCGAATTTTCGTGATCTGAGGCGACTTCCCTGTGAGACGGCGTAACCCTTCTTTTTCATCTATTTGTGATTGGAGTTGCCGATTCTCGAAAGCGAGGCGTTGGTTTTCGAGCGTCCTCTGTAGAAGTGCCGCCAGATGAACAGGATTCACCGGCTTCGGGAGAAAAAAGGTGTCTTTATATGCCAGCATCGCCTTAATACCGATATCGGTTTCCAGAATATTAGGTTCTGTAATAAAAATGACACCCACATCAGGTTGATGCTGTGCCGCAGCATCGAGCAGGGTCAATCCATCAATCCGTTCTGCTCTCAATTGTGCAATGAGGATATCTACCGTGAGGTGCTCAATATGATGGAATGCTTGATACATATTCCCTGTGACAACAAGACGTAGCCCTTGACTTGCAAGTGTTTCACAAACAAGTTCTCGTTCGGTCCTATCGGCATCTACAATAAGCACTGTTTTCTGTGTGTTCATACTCAAAACACCTTCCAAAATCCTGGATTTTCCACGCAAGGCATTTTACCTAAAAAAATCTTTGTTTAAAATTCTGAATTCATATAAACTATAGAATCATAATATACGATAGGGTTATGATATCTGATACGAAGAATTTTATTTGCACTTTTTCGGAGGTATGAATGGACAAAAAGTTTAGCTCACTGTATAGACTCGGTGGGCTCACTGGCGGCTTGAGCGGTTTTCTCATGCTTGCATCAAGTATTTGGTTTATTTTTGGTTTATCGACTATTTCTTCACTTCCATCAGAAGAACAGCTTGAACTCGTAGGAAAAGTCGGTGTTTATCACGGGATAGGGGTCGTTTCGATCATTTTACTTCTGCCAACGCTATTAGCTGGATACGGTTTACTCTCTTCAGATGCCAGCTCACGAAGTATTCTGGGCGCAAGTTTCGCTATCCCTTGGCTTATCATAGAATTAATAGCACATTGTTCACAAACTGCTCCGTTAAACTCGCTATCTGATCTGGCAAGTGAATCGGCGACCGCTGCAATTGGCGCGTCACTCTACGCGTTATGGGCAGAGTGGGGTGAAGCCCTCTTCATGACTGGCGCGTTCCTCTGCGGACTTTTTGCTGTTTGCTACGGTTCCGCGTTCCACTCGTGGGGAAATCAGATTGCTGGTTATCTGTTCTTTGTTTCAGTGATTGCCTTCCCCGTGGGCGTTCTTTTAGACTTCGGGATACAATTCCATGTGCTTATCCGAGGCATCGCATTCCTGTTCTTCGGAGGCATCCTAATACAAGCACCACATGAAGATGAAATATAGTGGCGATAGAATTAAAGCAACAATCGTTATACAATAAAGGTTCTAATAGAACCTGACCTTATTCCTCTTCTTCATTTAGCAATCTTTCCAACTCAGCCAAAATATCTGCTTCGTCGCTTTCCGCCTCAGTAGTGTCTGCATCAAGCGTCTCCAAGTCAGATCGAAATTCTATGAGATTGCTGAGATAGCGTTCACGCGTAATATTTTCTGCTTCACCGTGTTCCTCGCGTAAACATTCGCCGCAGAACTCCCCAATTTGTTGAATTCCAGTGTCAATGTGTTGCAATGCCGCCGCTGTATCATCCTCTTGCAAACTCAATTCTGCCTTGGCGATGCTGTGCATCATGAGCATATAACCCTTATATTGGTAGCTCCGCCAAGCGATTTCGGATGGGGCACATTCGCGCGCCAAATTTGTTACCGCGAGATTCGTGGCAGTATCGCGCTGGACGTCTTCCCACCGTTTGATACCTGCAAATAGCAGGTAACGGGTATAGCGGTGAAAAGATTCCTCAAAAAGTGTTTCCCATTCCTCTGACGCCAATTGGAATCCCTCACGGGTTTCGTGTTGCTCTTCATACGCTCGCAACCTTGCGAAGAAGTAATCGTAATAAGAATCTACACCGTGGGGACGCATACCATCGGGCCGACCGGTCGCGTAAATGCGCGAGATAGTGAAGGCATTAGGTTGTACAATGACGACTTCCCTACCATCTTCAATTTGCAGGACACTCACAGGACGTTCTGTATCGAGGTTCAACGACTCAAGTATTCGATCGAAGGTTTGAACCCACCGCGTGTTTCTTTGTATAGAATCATTCGCCATTTATATATCCTTTTGAATGGCTTTCCGCCGTCGGTTATCGGCTATCCGCAAGAGTGGCTTTTAGCTTCTTTACTGACTGCTGACTGCTGACTGCCGATAACTTTTTTATTAAAGCATCTGAAAATAATCTTGGAGTGGCGTGACTGTAATATCTCCTCGTTGCAACGCATCAATAGCGTTAACAGCCGCAGCCGCGCCCGGTATGGTTGAAAAGATCGGGATGTCATGTGCTATCGCCATTTCACGAATTAGGAGTTCATTAGGACGATGTAAGTCACCGGTCGGTGTGTTGATAATTAGATCCACCGCGTGATTTTTGATATAATCATGAATCGTCGGTCTCCCTTTACCGATACTGAAGACCAGTTCTGACGCCATTCCGTTGCGAAGTAGGACCTTTGCGGTTCCGTGTGTAGCGATAAGCTCAAAGCCCATGTCGGTAAGTTTCTTGGCGATGAAGATAATGGCACGTTTGTCTTTATTCTTGACACTGATAAAGACCTTACCGCCGATCGGTAAAGTATAACCACACGCCTTTTGTGCTTTGGCAAAGGCACGGGAAACATCAGTATCGATTCCCATGACCTCCCCAGTCGATTTCATCTCAGGACCCAAGCGCGTATTTGAACCAGGGAAGCGGTTAAATGGGAATACCGGAGCCTTGACGCTGAAATACGCAGGTTCAATTTCGTTCGTGAATTCAAGCTCAGTGAGAGTTTTGCCAGCCATCACACGTGCGGCAAGTTTTGCTAATGGTACACCAATGGCTTTACTCACAAATGGGATCGTTCTGGATGCCCGCGGATTCACCTCGAGCACATAAATCTCGTCGTTCTTTATCGCGTATTGGACATTCATCAAACCACGTACACGCAGGGCTTTTGCTAAGGCATAGGTAAAGGTTTTGAGATTCTCAATCTGTTCATCCACGAGGGTATAAGGTGGCAACACGCAGTCACTGTCTCCTGAATGGATGCCAGCCTCCTCAATATGCTCCATAATGCCACCGATAACGGTGAGGTTTCCATCCGATATTGCATCAACATCCACTTCAATCGCTTCTTCAAGGTATTTATCAATGAGGACAGGATGTTCAGGTGAAGCTTGAACAGCGGAGTGCATGTATTCATGCAGGAGTTCTTCATCGTAGACGATCTGCATAGCACGTCCGCCTAAAACATACGATGGACGAACGATAACGGGGAAGCCGAGTGCCGCAGCAATAGGTGCAGCTTCCTCACTTGATGTTGCAGTTCCGTTAGGCGATTGCATTAACCCGATGTCGTCTAAAACCGCTTTGAAAAGACGACGGTCCTCGGAACGGGCTATATCCTCAGGACTCGTGCCGATAATCGGTACACCTGCCTCTTTGAGCGCGATCGCGAGGTTCAATGGTGTCTGTCCACCAAACTGAACAATAACACCAGATGGCTTTTCTTTGTGATAAATGTTGAGGACATCTTCGCAAGTCAACGGCTCGAAGTAGAGTCGATCAGATGTGTCATAATCGGTACTAACTGTCTCTGGATTGCTATTCACCATGATGGTTTCATAGCCATCGGCTTTGAGGGCGAGGGCGGCATGGACACAACAGTAGTCAAATTCGATGCCTTGCCCAATACGGTTAGGACCACCACCAAGAATCATGATTTTGGCTTTATCAGACGGACGCACCTCATCTTCACTTGAACAGGTGGAATAATAGTAAGGCGTTTCTGCTTCAAACTCTGCAGCACAAGTGTCAACAGTTTTAAAAGTTGCGTCAACGCCGAGTCCCTTCCGACATTCGCGGATGGTTTCCTCAGAAACGTCATAGATATCCCCCAACTGCCGATCCGAAAACCCGAACTGTTTTGCCTGTCGCAGGAGTTTTTTTATCAACTCTCCATTTGTTTCAGACTTTTGTAAGTATTGGTCTATATAGTGTCGGATATCAGGTTTGGACAAAGCGTTTTCAAAATCAACAATTTCCTTCATATTGTAGAGGAAAAATGGGTCGATGTGTGTGTAAGTGTGAATTTCTTCGATGCTCATCCCGCGTGCAAGTGCGGCTTTAATATAAAAGACTCGTTTGACGTTCGGCACGCTCAGTTTGCTCGGCAATTCGGATAGCGGTAGTTCATCAAGTGGATGGTTATCTAAACCATGCCATCCATTCTCCAACGAGCGTAAGCCTTTTTGTAACGCCTCCTTAAAAGTTCTTCCGATAGCCATCGCCTCGCCGACGGATTTCATCTGTGTTGTGAGTGTTTCATCGGTCCCTTGGAACTTTTCAAAAGCCCATCTCGGAATCTTGACGACCACGTAATCAATAGTCGGCTCAAAGCAGGCAGGCGTCTCCGCAGTGATGTCGTTGGGAATCTCATCTAAATTGTAGCCGACAGCAAGTTTCGCTGCAATTTTCGCGATTGGAAACCCAGTGGCTTTCGACGCAAGTGCGGAACTCCGGGAAACGCGGGGGTTCATCTCAATGACAACCTGTTGGCCCGTCTTTGGATCAACAGCGAATTGGATATTGGAACCGCCTGTATCTACACCAATCTCACGAATAATCTTAATCGCTGAATCCCGCATCAGTTGATATTCTTTATCCGTCAACGTTTGGATAGGTGCGACAGTAATACTATCGCCGGTGTGGACTCCCATCGCATCGACATTTTCGATGGAGCATATGATGACGACGTTGTCTGCACCGTCGCGCATGACTTCCAACTCGTATTCCTTCCATCCAATGACAGACTCTTCAATGAGCAATTCACTGATCGGACTCAGGGCAAGTCCCGCCGTGACCATTTTTTCGTACTCTTCGATGTTGTAAGCGATGCCGCCACCTGTACCACCAAGTGTAAATGCAGGACGGATGATCGCAGGGAAGCCGATCTCTTGGACGAGGGCGAGTGCCTCTTGGACCGAATGGGCAATACCACTCCGCGGAACTGCCAATCCGATTTTTGTCATCGCCTCTTTGAAGAGCGCGCGGTCCTCTGCCTTTTGGATCGCAGGCAATTTCGCACCAATGAGTTCAACCCCATATTTCTCTAACACACCAGACTCTGCGAGTTCAACAGACACATTCAAAGCCGTTTGTCCACCAAGTGTCGGCAGCAATGCTTGCGGACGTTCTTTGGCAATTATAAGCTCCACTGTGTCCGCTGTAATCGGCTCAATGTACGTCCGATCAGCGAAATCCGGATCAGTCATAATGGTTGCGGGGTTGCTATTGACAAGGGTAATTTCATACCCTTCTTCTTTGAGTGCCTTACACGCCTGTGTTCCAGAGTAATCGAACTCACACGCCTGTCCAATGATAATGGCACCAGATCCGATAATTAAGATTTTTTCTATGTCTGTTCGTTTTGGCATTTTTTATTCGCTGTCGGAAACCATTGGCTTTCAGTTATCAGCAAAGAGGTTTCTGATGAGCCAGAGTCTTCTTGCTGATGGCTGACGGCTGATGGCTAATGGCTATTCCATCATTTCTGTAAAACGCGAGAAAAGATAACTGGCATCGTGTGGACCTGGCGACGCTTCTGGATGATACTGTACAGAAAAAATGGGGTGCTCCCGATGCTGTATCCCTTCGAGTGTGTCATCATTCAGATTGATATGTGTAACGTCAACACTATTCGGTAGTGAGTCGATATCAACGCAGAACCCGTGATTTTGTGAGGTAATTTCGACTCGGTCTGTCTCAAGATGTTTGACGGGTTGGTTCGCACCTCGATGTCCAAATTTCAGTTTGAAGGTCTTTCCACCAAGCGAGAGTCCTAAGAGTTGATGTCCTAAACAGATGCCGAAAAGCGGCTTTTTCCCTGTCAGTGTTCGGATGGTCTGAATCGCATAGTCAACCGGCATTGGATCGCCTGGACCATTTGAGAGAAACACGCCATCTGGTTCTGCGGCGAGAATCTCTTCAGCAGTTGTTTTTGCTGGCACGACTTGAACCTCACATCCGTGCTCAGTCAGTTGGCGCAAAATGTTATATTTGATGCCGAAATCGAGAGCGACGACGCGATATTTGGCGTGGGAATTGTTTTCCGCAGGCTGTTGCCAAGCGTACGAACTCGGACACGTCACCCGCTGGACCAAGTCCCAACCTACCAATCCGTGCCATGCCTTAGCTTTCGTGACCAGACTCTCAGGATTCAGATCCTCTGTAGAGAGGCATCCATTCATCACGCCGTGTACACGGAGACGGCGTGTGAGCGCGCGAGTATCGATGCCTTGGATACCAATAACATCGTGTTCAGCAAGATAGGAATCCAAGCTCCATTTTGAACGCCAATTGCTATGGTATGCACTGTATTCACGAACGACAAACCCTTCCACCTGTGGACCGATAGATTCTACGTCTGCTTCGTTGCAACCGTAATTGCCTATCAATGGGTATGTCATTGTCACAATCTGTCCTTTGTAGGACGGATCGGTCAAGACTTCCTGATAACCCGTCATACTGGTATTAAAGACCACTTCGCCGACGGTTTCGCCTGTTGCGCCGAACTGTTCGCCTTCAAAGACTGTCCCGTCCGCTAATGCGAGAATCGCTTTCATTGTTCTAATTTTCCTTGCGGTTTGTTCAGGCGGGTTGCGTGAGGAACTGTCCTCTCCATATATCCGCCTGTGCCTGCTTCGCAGTGAGAATACAGGCTACTCGCTTGTTTATCGTGAGTTGGGGCGCACTCCTATTCTGCTGCCTGCCCGGAGTGTAATAGTTTGCCACCCCTTAAGTTCCCAACCTCCGAAAGGAGTGTTTCGACTTTTTGAACGAGATGTTGGCACGTCAACCTGATTAACTAAGTCTGGATTAATTGCCGTTACATCTCCGACTGCACCAATCGAAAGTGTCCCTCGATTGATACCGAGTATATTTGCTGGAATAGAGGTCATTTTCGCAATTGCCTCAACCGCTGTAAGGTGACCGGGTTCGACGAGAGACGTGAACACAAGTGGAACACAGGTCTCCAGACCGATAATTCCATTCGGTGCTTCAAGCATACCTCGCGCCTTTTCTTCTGGTGCATGAGGCGCGTGGTCAGTGGCTATTGCGTCAATTGTACCATCGCATAGACCTTCAATAACAGCGTCAATATCCGCCTGTGTACGTAATGGTGGATGCATCTTAGCATTCGTTCCCTGTTTTTCTATTTCCTTATCAGTGAGGATCCAGTGATGTGGACATGCCTCGGCAGTCACATGAACCCCTCGGCGTTTCCCTTGACGTACCAACTCAACTGCTCCTGCGGTGCTGACATGGAGAACATGAAGGTGGCCGCCTGTCATCTCCGCTAACATGATGTCGCGTGCGATGATGATGTCCTCCGCGGCGTTTGGACTTCCGATAAGTCCCAATTTTCGAGACGTTTCTCCTAAATTCATGACGGCTCCTGCATTGAGGTTGTGCTCTTCACAGTGAACCATAATTGGAAAACCGAGTTCCGCGCTCAAGGCGAGTGCGTCGCGCATAAGGGCGGCGTTCATGACAGTAACACCATCATCGCTGAAGCCAATTGCGCCAGCGGAGCGCATCCCACGCATATCCGTGAGTTCATCACCTTCAAGGTTTTTGGTGATACTTCCGAAAGGAAATACGTTTGTCGCCGCTGTCTCGCGAGCGATGTCGTAAATCTGCTCAATTTTTGCTGGCGTGTCTATTACCGGGGACGTATTTGCCATACAAGCAACTGATGTGAACCCACCTGCTGCTGCCGCCGCCGTACCGGTGGCAATCGTCTCTTTATGCTCAAAACCCGGTTCACGGAGATGGACATGCATATCGATTAATCCCGGTGTAACAATCAGTCCTGTTGCGTCATGGACATTGATTGGTTGGAATTTGGCTCGTTTTTCTCCACCACCGACCGAGGCAATTTTGCCGTTAGCGATAGAGAGGTCGCCGACTTCATCAATATTATTAGCCGGATCGATGATACGTCCGTTAGTGATACACGCGTCCGTCATTCCTCATCCCTTTCATAAATCACCGCCGAATCGACTTCACTCTCTTCGGCAAGCTGTACTCTGACGAACTCTTTTTGGGAAGTCGGTACGTTTTTACCGACATAATCGGAGGCAATTGGCAATTCGCGATGTCCCCTATCGATTAGAGTCGCCAATTGGATTGCAGCGGGACGGCCGAAATCCATAAGCGCGTCCATTGCAGCTCGAACGGTACGCCCGGTGTAGAGAACTTCATCTACTAAAATAACCCATTTTCCGGTAATATCAAAAGGGATCTCGGTGCTATTGACTTGGATTTGCGACTCATGGAGATTGATATCATCGCGATAGAGAGTGACATCAATCGCACCGACATCGATTTCAATGTTCTCAATCCGCTCAAGGTTTTCAGCAATACGATGGGCAAGGATATCACCCCGACTTTTAACGCCAACGAGTACAATATCGTCAATGTGTTTATGATTGTGTTCTAAAATCTCGTGGGCGATCCTGAGTAAGGCACGGCGAATTTCTTCGGTGTTCATTACCTGTGCTTTTTCATGCATTTGCATTTTTGGCCCCGTTTATCCATCAATTCGTACTTTAAGGTCTTGGAACGGCGTCGAGTTGATGAGTAAAGTTTATCGCTTGAGTTTTGTTAAAAAGAAAAAGCCTCTCCCGCCTAATGTGACGAGAAAGGCACCATCCAACCGATCCCAATTTACAGTCTAAATTATGATTCCAATGCAAATTGTGCTTTTGCATCCTTTTTTCAACCTCTCTGGATTGGATTAAAAAGGTTCTTGACATTAACACCCTACTTTCTATTATAGTATAACACATTTGTGTTTCAATTGCAAACTTTTTTATTTTTTAAGGCTTACCTTTTGTCAGAACCTCCCGCAAGGTCTCACGCCTTTTGCTCTACCATGCTTGAGAGGATGCCGAGGATTTTGTCGCACTGTGCGATCGGATAAATTACCATATCAATGTGGAGTCTTTGCCCTTCCAATTTGAGGAATCGCCAATCTGTCCCCGAAGTGGTAGCCCCATAGATATAAGGGATGTTATTGCCTTTTTCAGTATTAAAGCGTTGTGCTGCGAGCATCTCGGCAACACACTGTCCGAGACCTACAGTTAAGTCATCTTTCTTTGCCTCGACAAGAATAATGACGGGTGCCTCTAAAAAAGATTGCACAGGCGACAAACTCACCAAAAAATCACAAACCCCGGTCAATCCGTTTTCGTCATCAATACTGAAATCAATGCCAGAAAAGAGACTGATACGACGTTCCAGCTGTTCTCGGAGTTCAACGAGAATATCGGCGATAATCAGTTCTGATTTTGCTTTTTCTGTATTGATGGTGATCGCTAACGGTACATTTCGTGCTAATGTCGTTGCCAGATGTGCACTCGGATCCACCGACGCTATTTCAGAAAAAATGCCTGCGGATTCAACTATCTCTAATTGAAACGCTGTCCGCACCATTTCTAATGTAAAATTGCTATACGCCATCTGTTAGTACCTCCTTCCTAAAAGTTAGTATCACAGATCTCGCTCTTATGTGTTTAATTCTATCTACGGGACCTTGAACAAATGTGAACTGTTGCTACTTCCCTTGCACAGCACTAATTTCATCTTCCGAAATTTTGTGGACACTTTTCGGATTAAATGTCTGCGTTGTGTCTGCCCGCAGTGCTACTTCAATCCTACCACCCGTTAGCACGAAAAACTGGATCAGGAAACCACCGCCCTGCATAGATTCAACCTGATATTCCTCTTCGTCGAGATCTCCGAGCCACTTTGGTAACGCTTTTTCAAAGTTTGGATGTGCGATGACCTGATCCGGCAACGCGATAATCAGCGTACCGGGATCATCACCAATTGCATCGCCAATGACCTCTCGTCTTTCTACCATAAACGGGACGACAAGGTTAGCATATTCAAAATCATCAGTGACGGTGCGTTCTGGTGGCACAAGTCCCCATGTCAGGTGATGGATAAACGGATTTCCATATCCTTGCCCGAGCATGTGTTGTAGTGCCGTTCTGTCAACGGGATGCACGACAGCAACGTAGTCGAACCATCCGTCATCACGCGCTGGACTCTCTATCGGCAGTTGCGCAGAAACATTGATATAATCACAGCCATCAACAGGCGATGGATAACACCGCGCATCCCAGCCGTTGACATAACCGAGTTGTTTCAAACCATCAGCGACGAGATGAGGCGGATCACAGAAAATTGCGGCGTGATCCATGTTGGCGTAGATTTTAACGCCTGCTTCCATAACACGCTCTGCAACTTCAGTCGCCTCTGCAAAGCGGAGGTCAGCGTTCTCAATTGTCAGGTAATCCGAAAAATTTGTTGGTAATGTAATGAAGTTTCTCACGAGGGACCTCTGTCTATATCTCAAAGGGAGGGAATTGGGATAAATCAATAAATCCGGCAGATAGTATAAGTTTAACAGAAATAGTGTCAGTAAGCAAGTGTTTTTTGGTGTAGTTCGCAAGTTAAAATCTGCTGTAAAAGTTGTTGAAAAAAGTGCAGATCTCTGCTAATGTTAACACGGGCTTTTAATCAGCCTTAGACTCAAAAACAGAGGAGCGATTCATGAGAACAAATACCTTTCGAGAACTACTCAACGCAGACAAACCGACTGTCGGCACGCATATCCATACCACTTGGCCCTCCATCGTTGAGGCGATTGGGCACACTGGGTTGTATGACTACGTCGAATTTGTAGCCGAATACGGTCCGTTCGATCTACACGATTTGGATAACCTATGTCGGGCGGCTGAACTGCACAACATCTCCACAATGATTAAGGTCGATCAGGAGCCACGGGGTTTCATCGCACAGCGTGCGATTGGTTCGGGGTTCCAAAGTGTGCTTTACGCCGACTGTCAAAACGTTGAAGATGTGAAAGAATGTGTGAAGATTACGCGGGCAGATACCCCCGAAGACGGCGGTAGCTATGGCGTGGCAACCCGTCGGTTCTCCTATATGGGCTACGGTGGAGGTCCAGAATACGTCCAAGCCCTCCGCGATGTCGTCAACGTCATCATGATAGAAAAAAAAGGGACTGTTGACAACCTTGAAGAGGTACTATCTGTTGAAGGCGTTGACATGATTCAGTGGGGTGGTTCGGATTATTCGATGAGTATCGGGAAAGTCGGTCAGCGTGGGGCTCCCGAAATCAGTGAAGCACACGATAAAGTGTTCAAGACCGCAATAAAGATGGGGGTGCCACCACGCGCTGAAATCGGGAGTCCCGACGACGCAAAACGCTACCTCGATATCGGAGTCCGGCATTTCTGTATTGGGACCGATATTTCCGTTCTCTATAGTTGGTGGCGTGAAAACGGTGATGGCTTGCGCAAAGCGATTGAAGGACATTAGATGGCAAAATAGCGGTCAGCGGTCAGCAGTCAGCGGTCAGAAAGAGAATTTCTTTCCTGATAGCCGACAGCTGATGGCTGATAGCCACCCCGCCGACAACTATTAAAGCATCGATTCCATCCGTGCCGCGACCCAGTCTACAGCGACATCAATCATCGCTTGTCCTTTTGAGACTGTCGCCAATTTCGCTTGGTGATGATATTCTCGGTCGGATTTTGCTTGCCCCGCGTCTGAAATAGTGAGTTTCGCACTGTCGTAATCGACACCGTTCCAGTCAACGTTTTCTGCAAAAGCAGCGAGGGCAAATGCTGTCTCGAATTCCGCCGCATGTCCAGGGCAGACCCCAGATTCCATCTGTTCTTTGACCAGATCTTCATTGTACGCTTCCCAATAAGAATGATACGCAAGGTTAATACCAAGTTTCTCTCGGAATCCTGCTAAGCGTTCAGTTACAGGTCCTGAATTTCCAGCGTGTCCATTGACAATAAGGATGTTGTCAATGCCGTGCCGTCGCATACTATCAGCGACATCATAAAGCACTTCGCCAAAAACCTCTGCACGAAGCGTGAGCGTGCCTTTGTGATCCATCCAGTGTTCCGACACCCCGATCGCTAAAGGGGTTGTGACGATAACCTGCGGGAACAACTTCTCAGCCGCTAATTTGGAGACATACACCGCGCTTTGTGTATCGTGATACATTGCTAAATGTTCGTTGTGTTGCTCTGTGCTACCCGTCGGAATAATTGCTCCCTTGAGCGTACCGGCATCAATTGCCTCTCGGATATATCGCCGTTGATTTTCCCACAGTAGCACCGATTTGATTTCAGACATTTTCTAACCTCCATTATTGCGATAGGACACCACATTTGTCGAGCGCGCGACGGATAGCCGCAATTCCATCCTCCATCAATTCCCGATCTGGCGGCAGGTAGTCTTGCAGACTCTCCCAGTCATACTCGTTTTGTTGTGTGTCCTTGTTTTTAAACAGAATTTTAGTGCCGTAATCGCGGATTTCATTGAGTGTCCATTCATAGATATAGAAACCGAAAATGTCCGCATATAGGGAGACATCGCACGCTCTCTCCGTGAGATACCTTTCCAAAACCACCTCAAACCGTTCGCCTGTGAAGGAGACTAAGTCTTTTTCAGGTGGACCTAAGCAGACCCCATCCCAATCAATTAAGTGGAGTCGATTTTCAGTATCCAAAATGAGATTGCCCGGGGTTGGATCTCCGTGTGTAATCACAAAAGATGTGTGTGATGCCACCGCTGAACGTCCTAATTCATCGTATCTATCCATTGTTTCTAAAATCGAAGATCGATGGGTTGCGAGTGCTGCAAGCAACTGCTTCTGGTACGAATTCTGAGAAAGTACCTTTTTCTCGGAAGCCTCAAGTACCGTGTAGAGTTCATTCCGTAGGGGTAAGTCATACTTTGCAGGGGTGAGGTGACTTGTTTCAATCTCATCCGTGCAAAGATGGATTGTGGCTAACAGAGCAGCCGTCTGACTGAGTTCCGCATCGGTGAAATCTTTTTCGGCTTTCCATAAGTCCCAACGGCTCCTACCTTCGATAAAAGGAAACAGTGAAACGCGAAAATCGTGCCATGGGATACTCAGCGTACCGTCTGACGCTTTCAATGGAGCAACAACGCCGGATATGTTGCAGCGGTGCCGCAAGATCGATGCAACCTTCAAGCGTGTATCCAGCACAGAAGTAGACGCTTTGACAAAATACTTTTCACCAGTTTCGGATACCACGATGTAGCCGTAACTATCCTCCCCTTCCGGGAAAAAGGTTATAGAGCACAGAGGGATCGCGTAGGCAGTCCTGAGGTGTTGCAGTAATTCCGTTTTATCAAAAGCGTTGTCAACTTTCATAGATTGTTATTTGAATTGCTCGAAGTAACTATCAATTTCATCTCTCAACTCAATACCTGCCATTTCAAAGGCATCCAACAGAGCTGTGTAAGTTCCTTCACCACCAATAAAATCCCAGAGTTCTTTTGCAATCAAAATTTCATGATTCGGATCTAACATCCCTTTCTGTGTCCATCTTTTGTAAGGTTTTGGTTCATAAGGATTATAAGGTATACCGATCATTGTATTTACAACCGCCTTTGGCTTTCGTGCCAACTCAGCGGCAGTCCACTCCAAAAGAGTGCGTTTAAACTTCTGAAAATCGCCTTTGTTAGGCTTTGCGGTTTTCAAATCAATCAAAAACAATTCATCCTCATAGTTTTCCAACCAGATATCCACTTGTGTAAGATTTACTTCGTTTAAATTACCAATTTGACAAACTTCTCTAATTTCTTGGATTTCCAAAGGTTTATTCGAGCCGTTATTTGTGTTCCTTAACCTATCAATAATAATCTGGATCCAGTGATGTGCCTCGGTACTTATTTGGTTAAAGGGTGTGACTTGGGTTTCAGCGACCTTAAACCTGTCACGCGCTAACGCAAGAGCCACAGGTTCATAAATTGAGACCCCAAACGTTGTATTCACAGAGTGAATAAAAGAAAACAAAGCCATCCTATCTTTACCAAGCAAGCGATAGTGAAAAGGCATATTGTCTGTTTCTCGCTTATAGGATCGAAACTTATCTCGCATACAGTCCTTAATTTTCTCTTTAATCATCGTCTGTCGTTGTGAGGGCATAGTTTCAATCCTTTTTCTGTTTCAAGTGAAATATCGTCTCGGAATACGCAGATTCCCGATTTTTTTCTGTCCGATTCAAGACAGGTCGCTTGTGTTGATTGACAATACACATCCCTGCCATTTCAGCGATAGTCGGATACATATTAAATTTATCGTTTGCCACAACAAAAACATCGTAATCGTCAGCCAAAAATCGCTTACAGTTTTTGAAAACCTCCGCTACACCGTGAATGTAGGATTCTCTCGCTTCTCGTCCTTTTCCACGAAACAGTGGACCAATTTCTAATTCATCCAATCTTTTGAACCCGAAGAGATCATAGGCGTAGGCGTGCTGTTCGTGGTAGTTGATGAGTCCAACATACGGTGGACTCGTGAAAATACCCTTAATCCGCTGCTTTTGGGCTAACTCTGCGAACTGAAGGTTTGCATGCTTCAGCATCGCAAAAATGTTAATAGTCCGAGAATCACCAGTTATGCAGTGTTGAAAGGTGTCCGTTTTTAGTCTGCCAAATTCGCCCCATCGTTGGATGCTATCCTTACAATATCGTTCCCACCAACTAAGAATTGAAAAGAGTGGTTTACAGACTTTTCCGTGTTTTCGGCAATAATAGGTTGTCGTTACAGGTTTCCGCAATGTGCCTAAGTCTGCATGTGTTGTGGCTCTGCACGAGCGGATGGTCCGGCTTAAGATAAGCATCAGAGCATTTCGGGTTGAAGAGTCTTCTACTTTGCGAATTTCGTTATAGACGAAATCGATCTCCGCCCTAACCCCTGGAAGATACCACTGCTTCATGAAACGAGCGGAGTGGGTTGGCATCTGTGTCTCAATTTGGTACTCAGCAACAAGGTTGTGATATGTTTCTAAAAAAGCCGCTTCCTTTTCAGCCCCGTACTGCTTTTGATTGATTTCACCCGTTCTGACTTGGCGTTTAAAGGAAATTGGAAAATATTGATTATTGAAGTCCGTTAGCTTTGCCGCAAGTTTAGTCTCAAAACCGATCACGCCGGACGTAGCAACAAGATTTCTGAGAGCTGTCGTTATCCTATGACTCACCTCGTACAAGCCGGTCAAATTATAGGTCGTCACCTTAGCATTGCCAATAAAAGCATTAAACGCCGAAACATCAATACCAATCGCGTGCATCCCAAGTTCGTTTGCTTGCACCAAAGTCGTCCCGCTCCCACAGAACGGATCAAGCACAATATCACCAGGTTGAAAATAGACATCCCGTTTAAAGTCGTCAGTATGCGAATCTAAAAAATAGCCTACGAGTTGTGGAATAAATTTGCCTTTATACGGATGCAACCGGTGGACATGCTTTGTGGTTTCTGCCTCTTTGACTTTTTCAAAGGATAGCGTCCAGTTCAAGTCATCACCGAGTTCATCTTTCCACCGTGTTTCTCGACGGTTCAAATTGTAATAATTCTCAAGACTTTTTTTCGGAACTAACGTTGTCCCGTTATCTACAACAGATTCAATCTGTCCATACTGGATTAAATAGGTGATATTCGCAGGCGTAACATTTTTATTCACGCGCTTTGAAGCCCATTGACTTGCCTGTTTAAGTGTAAGAAGCATCTTTCGTATGTTTCCGTTAATTTGTTGAGGGTGCCGCGACTTTCTGAAGAACCACTTTGCTCTGATTCCGCAATTTCAAGGATTCAGCGATATTTCCCATATTAATCGCAATCTTGAACTGCTTCGTAGAGGTCGAAAACCGCCCCAAATATTCTCCCTCTGGAACGTCTCCATAGTTTTCAACGAATTTGATCTGAATTTTCTGATCTGTTGCAAATGTGGCTTCAAGTGTATCCCCAAGTTCCCAACCGCGTTCAGTAAACGGAGCGATGAAGAGGTCGGTGACAGCATTGCCGTGGTCGTCAATTTCGATAATTGTCCCGGAGAGCAAGGTCGTTTGGGGCGTTTCTGGGGTCTGTGTCTTTTGGGCACATCCAATCAGGAATGTTCCTGTTATGAGCATGGCTGTGAGCGTTAATTTCCAATAGTACAAACGGTATTGATAGCAGAGTTTCACTGTGATGTATACCTCCATAAGTTTTGAAACTGCCTTAAGTATAGTGGAAGAACAGACAAATGTCAAGCGGAAGTCACTGGTAAATTCGGTTTGCCGTATAAGTGGATATGTGATATGCTTTCTTTGGCATGGTTTTACTGCAAAACATGCGATAATAAATTGATACCAGTTGCGATCGGAGGGCTACTTGTATAGCAAAGTCGCCTCAATTGAAAATAGAGACGTTGGAGATGAATATGTTTAAAAAATTGAATTTTTTTTATAGTAAGTTTTCAAATCGTGTAAGTTCTATCAAGGTCATTCTCCTGTTATTCGGGATCCTGTTAAGCCTATCGGGTTGTGAAAAGATCACACCGCCGATGTTACCAGAAGTCAGTACCCCAGATACGGAACCACTTACCGTGATGACCTACAATGTTTACGTTGGGAGCAGCGCAGAGCCGCTTTTGTCTGTAGAAAACGTGTTACAAGTGCCGCAAGAAGTTGCTACTATGTATAACAACGTGATTGCCTCTGATTTTCCGGGACGCGCCGCAGCAATTGCCAAGTCCATAAAAGCATATCAGCCACATCTCATCGGTTTACAAGAGATTTCACTCATTCGCACCCAAAGCCCAGGCAATTCTCTTACAGAAAGAACGCCTGATGCGGAAGAGGTCGCCTTAGATTTTCTCCAAATTTTGATGGACGCGCTTCAGGCAGAAGGCTTAAATTATCAGGTCGCTGCCCAAGTCGAAAACTTAGACGTTGAAATGCCGATGTTTACGGATGCCGGTATTGCCGATGTCCGATTAACCGATTATGATGTCCTACTTGCTCGCAGCGATGTGGCAATATCGCGTCCGATGCACGCAAACTACGCAAATGCTCTTACAATCGAAATGCTTGGACTTGAAGTGGTAAGAGGCTATGCTGCCGTAGATGCCACTGTCGATGGTGTCACTTATCGCGTTGTCAATACGCATTTAGAGGCGTTCACGGAGGAGAATAGGGTCGCGCAAATGCAGGAATTGGTGGATAGCTTCAGCGATGAAACCTTGCCGATTATTATGTTAGGCGATTTCAATACAAGGGCACCCAACGGCACTGCTTATCAGATTTTGCTATCAGCGGGGTATGTTGACCTCTGGCAGATGGATCCCGAAGGAACCGGGAACACTTGTTGTCAAGACGATGACATCCTGAATGAAGTGAGTGATCTCTCCGTACGGATTGATCAGATTTTTATTCGAAATCTTGAACTACCCACACAGATTCTAACTCACACCATAGGAGATACCTCCTCAGAACGGCTACCTTCCGGGTTGTGGCCCTCTGACCATGCAGGGGTCGTCGCGCATCTCACATTTGAGTAGCGAAAATCAGTTTATAGTAAAGCCCGAAAATATCTGCACACCCCCGGTAGGGTCTTTCACCTAACCGCACCGAGTTTGGTGTAAAATTAATTACAGAATCTATTATAATGATGTACCATCAATAGGATTAAAGAGGCAACTATTCTTACAATATAACGCAAAAAACGATTTTAGGAAAAATATTAATTCCGTGCTTCAGGTGTGACTGTTACCTTTATTCGGTTCCCGTCGCGCAGCACAACTACCTGAACCGGTTCTCCAATCTTCACAGCATCAAGGGCATAGGTATAGTCGTAGATGTTAGCGATCTTCTGCCCTCCAAATTCCACGATGACATCGCCACCCTTCAAACCTGCTTTATCAGCGGGACCACCGGCGCGAACGCCTGAGAGTTTAACACCAGTGCCTTCCGTTGTATAGTCTGGAATCGTGCCAAGATATGCACGTAGCGTATCGCGACTGCCACTTTCTGACTGGCTCCGTTCGACTTGGACATATTCCGGACGCTCCGGGGTACTGATGACATCTAAAACAATACCGTGCGCTAATTGAGATATCCGCGCAAGTCCGTCATAATTGAGCGTTTCTATATCATCCGTTGGACGGTTATAGTCTTCGTGTCCACCGGTGAAGAAACTAAGCACCGGTACCTCTTTCGGGTAAAAGGCGGTCACGTCTGTTGGCAGATATGGATCGGTTTGTAACGTTAGATTGAAACCGATCGGAACATTCCGCTTTTCAATGAGTTTCGTCCACACAGATGACGAGCCGACACCTTGCAAGATGAGTTTGTTCTCACGGAGTCGTCCGACCATGTCGAAATTAACGTATGCCACTATCTTATCTAAAGGCACGATTGGATGGTTGACAAAGTGGGTGGACCCGATGAGTCCAAGTTCCTCTCCCGACCAGAGCGCGAAGATAACGCCTCTGTTAAATTTTTCAGGGTACTCTTGGTATGCTTCACTGAGTGTTGTCGCCAATTCTAAAACGACAGCGGTGCCGGAAGCGTTATCATCTGCGCCATTATGGATCTGTCCCTCCTCACCCTTCCGAGCCAATGAACCGATTTCGCCATAGCCGATATGATCATAGTGTGCACCGACAACGATGTACTCGGTATCATCCGTTAATCGCGGCGGTGGGAGAAGCGCGATGACGTTCTGATCAGTTTTCTTAACTTTCTCAACCGAAACGACAATCTTAATCTTGACATCGGGTAACGGAAATTGTCCAAGGAAGTGTGGATTCTCCACATCAAGTCCCGATTGAACCGCTTTCAGATCCTTGCCAGATGTTGCAAAGAGGGCATTTGCCACAGTATCACTTATGGATGCAGCGACAATTCCAGAATCAGCAAGGCTACTATCGAAGTCAAGGGGAATCAACTTACCTGCATTCGGGGAATTCGGACCCGCGACGACGAGAAACGCCTTTGCCCCGTGCTCCCGTGCTTGCATCGCTTTGTATCGAAGTCCTGCATACCGATTCAGTTGCTGGCGACGTTCCGGGTCAACCGCTTCGGGGACATAGCGGAGGGCAACGACAATTTTGTCCGCCACATCTAACCCCGCATAAGCGTCATACCCTTCACCCAATTCGCCAGGGACGGTTAAGCCGTATCCAACGAAAACCACTTCACCTTCAACGACGCCGTTCCGCGAAAAGGAGAGCGGTTGAAAATCTTGTTCCACACTGAATTCCAATTCCTGTTCAGCACTATGCATCTGACGCGTGATATGGAACTTATTTTCTTCCGATAGGATCCGTCTGCCTGCGGTGAACTCAAATTCTTGCCCAAACCCTCGTAAATAACTCGCTTCGTCGCTGATAGGTTTGAGATTCAGGTCTTCAAATTGGGTAGCGATATGCTCCGCTGCGCGTTTCGCACCTTCTGAACCGGTCATCCTACCTTCAAGGGCATCGTCGGCAAGCAATTCAATATGTTGACGGATACTCGTTTTTTTAATGGATTCAGAGTCAGCAACTGTTCGGACGGGATGCACCGGTGAGTTGTGACTCTTTGGTGCTGATGTAACTGCCTTCAGAGCAGCTTCGTGGTTCCAGTCAGCAAGGTAAAGTTGCGAAACCTCTTGACTGTTCCGATTCGAGGTCCAGCACAAACGGTTGCCGTCCGGTGAAAAGACAGGTAGCCCGTCAAAACCATCAGTTGTGGTAACACGGACGGGTTCATGTCTACCTCTCCCATCGACGAGATAGAGTTCAAAATTAGAGAATCCAAGTGTGTTGGAAGCAAAGATAACATAAGCACCGCTCGGATGGAAGTAGGGTGCCCAAGACATGCTATCGAAATCGGTGAGTCGCCGTCTATTGGAACCATCTATCCGCATTGTGTAGATGTCGGCTTCGCTGCCGTCAGGTGTGAAGTGTCGCCAAACGATATGTTGTCCGTCGGGTGTAAAGAATGGACCGCCATCGTAGCCCGGAGAATCCGTTAGCTGAATTTGATCGGATCCGTCGGCGTTCATGATATAAATTTCGCCGAAATAGGACGGATCGACTTCCAGCTGTTTCAGGTCCTTTGGGGAGAGTTGACTTTTCGGATATGCGTTCCGTAGCGAACAGAAAACGATATGTTTGCCATCAGGCGAATATGCGGCTTCAGCATCGTAGCCGGGCGCGTTTGTTAGTTGCCTGAGGTTACTACCCTCTCGGTTTGCCGAGAAGATGTCCATCTTTTCATCGTAATCCCAACTGTAGCGTCTTTCTTGTCCGGATGCCCGGAATTTCAGTTCCTCTTCCTGCTTCGCTTTCGCAAAAGCATCGTGGTGGGTCGACGCGTAAAGCACTTCATCCGTCCCTGGACGGAAGAAGGCACAGGTTGTCTTCCCCAAACCGGATGAGACGCGGTGCGTATCGCCTGTGAGTAAGTCTAAAAGATAGATTTGATAGAACGGATTATCCGATTCGCGTTCACTCTGGAAGATGAGTGCGTTGCCGTCTTCGGAGAAATACCCCTCACCCGCACGCTTTCCATCATACGTGAGTTGTCGGATGTTGCTGAGGAATTGGGATTCGTCAGCAGCACTTACCTCTGTTCCATCTGACGGCGTGTGCTGTGCTTGCCCGCCGTCTGTTAGGAAAACAGCAAAGAATATCGCGCACAACAATTCTATCAATGTAATGCAACGCATCTCAATCCTCCTATGCAAATAAAACCCCAGCGGGGCGGCATGTGTGCAGAAACGCGTGCACCACCTTTACCGACCGCTGACCGCTGATCGCTGATTACCGACGCGGCATGTGTGTAGAACTTTGATACCCGTAATTTTTAGGCAGCAACTTGGGTTATTATAGGTATTGCGATGCCTTCTGTTTGAGGAACGCGAGTCCATCTGTCGCGAGGCTCTCGGCACTCGGTGCGATGTCGCGCCAGATACAGGTTGCAGCGGCGATTTCCTTGACTGCCGGTGTAAATGATTCAATCACGAGCCATTTGTCATAGTTCACTTTAGCGAGCGCACCGAATACACCGTTCCAATCTACAAGTCCTGTACCCGGAGTACCGCGATCGTTTTCGCAGCAATGAACGTGATGCAAGAAATCGCCGGTCGCGATAATAGCATCCGCCTGATTTTTTTCCTCTATGTTCATGTGGAATGTGTCCAGGTGCACCTTGAAGTATGGACTATCTACGGCTTCACAAAGTTTAACGGCATCTGCCGCGATGTTAATGAAATAAGTTTCAAACCGGTTGAGCGGTTCACTGGCGAGCGTAACACCATGTTTTCCAGCGAATTCGCAAACATCTTGCAAACCTTCAACACACCATTCCCACTCCTGTTCGTTTCTACCGCGTCCAACGAGTTTGCCGACAGCACTATACATCGGTCCAACGAGTGTATCGGCACCCAATTCGGCAACAATTTCACAACAACGCTTGAGATAGGTTCTTCCATTTTCTCGAATCGCAGGATCTTCGTCAATTGGATTCCGGTCCCCTGCCATGATATTACACCCGATGGGGTCTAAGCCAGTATCCTTCAGTAATCCTTGAGTGTAAGGGATATCCACTGTGTCTGGATCAAAGATGGGGATTTCAACACCATCAAACCCCATTTCGGCAACTTTAGGGATCAGGTCTGCAGTCTCTCTGTCGAACTTATCCGCCCAGAGTAATAAATTTACACCAAACTTTGGCATTCTGTATTATTCTCCTTAGATAACTTAATAGCGTGTACTTATATGCGTACAATTTTTTGCAGTGTAGCAAAAATTGGAAAGCGTTTCAACTTTTTTATGGTGTTGAAAAGGTTTATTCAATTCTTGGCGATTGATTTTTAAAGATGGCATATCTATCAGGAACCACCTGATTTAAACAAATATTTGGGTGCCAACACCGTCAACGATACACCGCGGGCAACCAAAAGCAGGGTCAGCGCGCCCCATAGGCCATGATTCCCAAAAGGCATCAATAGATAGACTGCGCTTAAATAGAGCAGTGTTGACACAATTACAGAATTCCGTAAGGCTCTCGAAGCAGTCGCTCCGAGAAAAATTCCATCCCAAATGTAGGCGGCGACGTTAATCACAGGCGCGACGATTACCCAAATCAGATACACTTCTGCACGTTCGACCAGCGACCTCTGATTTGTAAAAACATATAGCAATTGCTCCCCAAAGAATACAAAAATTAGCATAATCACACCTGCGAACAGAAATGACCACAGAAAGATGAGACGCGTCGTCCGTTTCAGACTTTGCAGGTCATGTGCACCTTTGTACCTGCCGATCAAGCTCTCTGCGGCGAACGCAAGACCATCAATCGCAAACGACAGAATATAGATATACTGAAGCAAAATCGTGTTAATCGCGAGGAATGTATCACTCAAAGCCGCGGACTTCGCTGTGAAAACGGCATGACTAAATACAAGACAACAGGTCCTGATGAAAATGTCGCCACTGATACTGAGGAACCGCTTTAACTTGGACAGTAACAGTACTTCCCTGATATTCCATCCCGTTAAAATACTTCGATAACGCACGAAAAAAAGCAGAACTGCCAAGAACAATCCGACATACTGGGCAATGACAGTTGCTAAAGCGACCCCCTCTACCTTCATACCGAGTAACCGTACAAATACCAGATTTAAGACGATATTGACGAGGTTCACCACAATCGTCAATAGCATTGGGTAATGTGCGTTCTGTAAACCTAAAAAGACACCGTGTAGGGCGTGTAAGCACAATGTCGCGGGGGCAGCATAAATGCGGATGTGATAATAGGCACGAGCGAGATGCTCTATTTCAGGGCTGGTATCAATGAGTAGAAAACTAATATCGGCAAGCTGCCATTGGAAGATAAAAAGCAATAGGCTGCTCGTGATACCGATGCCTATTGCCCTCAAAAGTAAACGTCCACATTCTGGCGTGTCATTTTCCCCGAAGGCTTGCGCTGTCAACCCTGTCGTTGCCATTCGGAGAAACCCAAATCCCCAATAGATAAAACTAAAGATAACACCACCGATGCCAACTGCGCCGAGGTAATGCTGGGATTCTAACCGACCCATTAAAGCAGTATCCACCGCGCCCAAAAGAGGGATGGAAAAATTGCTAATGATATTGGGGAGCGCCAGTCGATAGATCTGCTTGTTGATTTCTTGAGGGTTATACATAGAGAATTCCGTTCTATTTCTGTGCTGTAACTTACCATGAACTCAGACGAAAAGCAAACGGCATTTTGTAGGCGTGCGATTATGATATGAGTGTGTGCATTGAGTTCTTTACGGACAATAAAAGTATTTCAAAAAATAAAGAAAAATTGTCTACAACGCAACAGAGTAACAAATTCTGCCCTACGTGCGACAGGATTTGTGTCGCTTTACATTTTTCTTTGTAATTTCACGAGAAATTTAGTATACTATTTAACTAATGAGAGACTGGTGTTATGAGTTTGCTGCCAAATCAATCGGATTCTGTGTGTCTCGACTGCCACGTTCGATGACCTTGGCTCTCGGTGGATGGTTGGGTACTCTTGTGTTCTATCTGGCACCACAGCAAAGAGAGTTGGCGTATGAACACTTACGGCGTAGCTTGATGCTCCCTGATGAACGCCGAGTCAAAGCCGTGGCAAAACAGTGCTTTGAAAACTTAGGCAAGACTGTAGTGGAGTTCATGCAGTTCCCACGCTTAGATAAGCAGCAGATTCAACGATATGTCACTTTTGAAGGAATCGAACATGTGCAGCAAGCCCTGGCACTTGGGAAAGGGGCAATCATTCTAACGGGCCACTTTGGAAATTGGGAACTTTTGGCTGCCAGCATTTCTGCTACAGTTGCTCCGCTCACACCCATTGTTCGTGAATTGCGTTCCCCCCGTTTAAACGCCTTAGTATCCAGTTACCGTGAGAAAGCGGGGTATGCGACTATCGACAGAGATACTGGCGTGCGCGACGCCCTTCGATGTCTCAAACGTAATGAACTGCTCGGTATTGTCGCCGATGTAGATACAACCGTGAACGGTGTTTTTGTCGATTTTTTCGGTAGATATGCCTATACACCCTATAGTCCAGTTGCTATTGCGTTCAAAACAGGTGCGGCGATACTGCCAACGTTCATTATCCGTCAACCGGACGGTTCGCACCACGCAATTATCGAACCACCGTTAGCGTTGAAACGGACACATGCGAAAGAGAAAGATCTTGTTGTCAACACCCAGAAATTCACAAAAATTATTGAATCATATATTCGACAATATCCGACGCAGTGGATTTGGATGCATCGTCGGTGGAAAACACAACCGTAGAGGTTGGGTTACCCAACCCGTACAGATCCTCACGCCATTGTATCTCTGTCTGTTACTCTGCGTAATTTGTTGTAAAAATACAGAGACACCCGTCGGCGCAACCGATGAACCCATAGAAACGGTTCCGACCCAGAAAGTGGATGGGTTTTCTACACAACACACCGAAGCAGGCGTTATCAAATGGACGCTCGTCGGAGATACCTCAACGTTTCACGGAAGTTACATTGAGGTGCAAAATCCGACTGTTCAGATTTTTGAAGATGGTGTTGTTTCTATGACCTTGAACAGCCGAAAGGGTAAGCAGTTCCTCACGGGTAGTGAGAAGGACAACCTCCATCTCTCAGGGGATGTCGTCGGTGTCAGTATAAATGGCACTTTATATAGCGAAATACTCCATTGGCAAAATCTGACAGGTAGATTGTACGCTCCCGATGAAGTCACACTCGTACGTGGAGATTCCACATGGGTTGGAATAGAAATGTACTCAAATCCGACGCTCAAAACCGTGAAAATGAAAAACAATCAATTCAAACTTCACTCAACAGATGAGAAAACACATGAATACCATCAAACCCCAATTGAACAAAAATAACCACAAATATAGATTTCAGTTTCGTAAATTTTGCAATTTTTGTATGCACGCCGGTTTTCTAACGCTTCTTGTTTGTCTTGTCTCCGTAACTCTTGGTGCAGAGGAGGTAGAAACAGAAGAACGCCCCGCATCCACCGACACTGTAGAAATTCAAGCGACAGAGGACACTGTAGAACAGAATGGCACTGCTGAAAATACAGATGCTACACCAGAATTGACGAAAGAAATCATCACCGGCACATCGAAAAGGATGGAGAGTTATGAGCAGGAGGGGATAACGATTCTTATTGACGAAGCCAAGACGGTTCGACGTAACGAGCAAGGAATTGAAATCGGGTTCCTCAATGCAGATAAAATTACCCTCAAGCGCGACCTCGAAACTGGAACAACAAAAGAAATTGTTGCTGAGGGCAATGTAGAAATCCGAGATCAAGATATCTTTGCTACCTGTGAGCATGCTATCATGGACAATCTGACAAGTACTATTATTCTGACGGATAACGTCGTGGTCTTACAAGACAAGGATCGGCTCGAAACTAAATTCTTCACTTTCAATCGGGTGACCGGAAAACAGACTGCTGAGGGTGATGTTAAATTTAAGGTTACCGTTACACAGGCGACACCGGTAGAGCCAGAGACGGATGAGAACGCAGAAAACGACACAGATACTGCGGAAGAAGGAACTTCTTCAACTGTCCCTCAAGAGACAGAAGGTCAACCCGAAGAAGAAACAGATACTGAGACTGATAATACCGAGGGTGACACAGAAGAGAAATCTGATACAGATGCTGAAAATGCTGGAGATGTAGAACCGGAAGAAGAAAGTGATACAGACGCTGAAGATGCTGAAGATGCGGATCCGGAAGAAGAGGCTGATACGGATTAGCGATTAGCGGTTGGCAGCCAGCGGTCAGTTAAGAGGTCTCGTCTAAAAAAGGGTTCTCTTACGACCCCCTCAAAACCTGTAGTCCGTAACGAAGTGGAGGTGTTTTTGCTTGGGTATTTCTTCAGATAGGTGAAATACACATAACAGTTCAAATCGCCTTGATTACTCCGCAAGATAAAATTAAAAATCCGCAAGGTAAAATTAAAAAATGGCAATAGAACTACAAGCACACAGACTCATAAAACGCTATACGCGGCGCGGTCCCATAGTCGTTAACGAGGTAAGCCTATCGGTACAGCAAGGCGAAATCGTCGGTCTGCTCGGTCCCAACGGTGCCGGAAAGTCAACGACCTTTTACATGGTAGTAGGGCTGATTCGCCCGAATGCAGGCAGAATTACATACGCTGATAAGGACATTACCTTTTACCCGATGTATAAGCGTGCAAGGCTTGGCATCGGTTACCTGGCACAAGAAACATCGATTTTTCGTAAACTGACGGTTCAACAGAACATTGAGGCAATCCTTGAGGTACAAGGTGTACCAAAATCAGAACGGGAACCTCGTATCCGTGAATTGACAGATGAACTCGGCATTTCAAATCTGTTACCACGTAAGGCATATACACTTTCAGGGGGTGAGTGTCGTCGAGCAGAGATAGCACGCGCCCTTGCGGCACAACCTAATTTCATTCTGCTTGATGAACCGCTCTCTGGAATAGATCCAATCGCTGTCGCTGATATCAAGCAACTCATCTCACACTTACGCGACCGCAATTTAGGCGTGCTCATTACGGATCATAATGCCGCCGAGACACTTGATATTGTTGACAGGGCATACATCATCGTTGATGGAAAAATTACGCTCTCTGGAACACCTACAGAACTTATCAACAGCGAGACAGCAAGAGACCTCTATTTTGGACACAATTTCTCCTATCGGGTGGAATAGCAATCAGCAATTAGCAATCAGCAATCAGAGAAAGGGTGTAATTTCATCAGAAACCTCTTTACTGACGGCTGACGGCTGACAGTCGATAGCTAATAAAACGAGGCTTGATGAAATGTACAAAGCGAAATTTACCCAAGGACCCCAATTAACACAGAGAAAGTCCATTACACCGAGGTTGCAACAGGCACTTAAAGTGCTAAATATGCCCCTGCAGGAACTGACACAATTCATCGCCCAGGAACTCGAACAGAACCCTTTCTTAGAACTCGAAGAAGAGGACGAGACAGCACTCCCCGCCGAAGAAGGACCAGATCCAACACCTGAATGGAACGAACCGGAAGAAAACCCTGATCGGGAAGATAGCACTATCGATATTGATTGGGAGACAGCCTTTGAGGACCGCGTGTCCGTCAGTGAACGGCTAAATTCCAGACACTCGGACGCTGACGAGCTACAATCAGATCTGGCACATGAACGCTCCCTACACGAACATCTTGCTGAGCAATTGGCACTTGCACCACCCGAAATTATAGCCTCAGAAACAGAACTCACCATCGGTGAACAGATTCTCGGAAATCTTAACGATGATGGACAATTGGAACTTAAACTGTTTCAAATTCCGTGTGAATTCCTGCCAGAACTGGATGAAGAAAACATTTCAGTGGAACTGCGCATTCTTATTCAGAAAAATTTACAATCAGCAACGGGTGATCCTAACGTTCAATTTTCAGAGTCTGTTACAATTACTGTGAAAGATACAGTATCCCCTTCTATGGAGAATGATGGAGGGACTTCCAATCGCGCATGGAAGATTAACGACACAGACAACAAAAAGACATATACTATACTATACGAATATATGCCATGCAGCCATACGACAGCACTTAATTTTTACCAACTTACATTGGATGATATTGCCGAAACTGTTGGCTGTGATACATTGCTCGTTGAAACTGTACTCCGTAAGATACAAGATAATTTTGAGCCGCTTGGGATAGCACATCGAGATGTCCGAGAAGCGTTGCTTATACAGATTCGCAATTATGAACCAGAAAGCGGAGTGGATGCAGAATACGACGGATGGATTACTGAGATGAACCGTGACGGAGAAAGTCGTTCAACATCGTCAGGAGAATGTAAAGCACTGCAGTATGCGGATTCTCGATATAGAAACGTACCTGTGCAATGCCTTGCCCTCGAAATCATCGAAAACTATTTCGATACTTTCCTGCATCAGCAATGGAATTATATAGCGGAGGCACTGAAGGTTGACATCACAGCGATTGATACAGTCGTTAAGTGGATAGGCAGATTGTCCCCTCATCCAGGTCGTTACTTCGCAGATCCAACGACTCGATCGCTCAGAAGAGCTTCCTTCACAGAGATCATCACACCCGACGTGGAGATACAATACCTTAATGGAAAATATCAAGCCATCTCTGTAGACAATCATATACCACGCCTACAGATGAATCCTTACTATGTAAATCTGATACGAAATCACCAAGGCACCTTAGATTCTGAAGCAAAAGAATGGATAGAAAAACGGTATCGTGATGCAACCAATTTGCTCAGCAGCCTCTCGCAGCGAGGCAGCACAATCGCCCGGGTCACCGAAGCAATCTTTGAAGTACAAACGGACTTTCTAACGCAGAGCGTTAAAAGTATTAAACCGATGACCTTGAGAACAATAGCTGAAAAAATAGGCATTCACGAATCGACTGTCAGCCGCGTGACAAGCAATAAGTATGTGCAAACCCCACACGGCATGTATCCGCTTCGGTACTTCTTCAGTAATGAATTAGTGACCACACAAGGAGAAGGCGTTTCTGCCAAACAGGTGAAAAATCTTATACAGGAGATGGTTGATGCCGAGATTCCATCGAAACCTCTCAGCGACCAAGCGATCAGTAATTCCTTGAAAGCGAAGGGGATCTTGCTCGCGAGGCGAACCGTTCAGAAATATCGCGATGAATTGGGAATCCCGACATCACGTGAAAGGTCTGCTATCCACGAAGGTTCTCGTGTCAATTAAGCTCAGATGCCAACAAAGAAAAACAGGAGATCGCAATGAAAGTAACGTATTCTGGACATAATATTAAAATAACTGATGATATTCACGCGTACATCCTCAAGCGTGCCGATAAAATCGAGGCGCGTTTCGACGGGATGCAGGAACTAAATGTTGTTCTCAAAGCTGAGAAACATCAGTTTGATGCCGAGATGATAGTGACAGCACCACGCGTGTCATTCTATGCGAAAAGCGAGACGCATGAGGTTCTGTCCGCCTTGGACACAGTTACAGATAAAATAATCAGCCAGCTTCGACGTTATAAGGATCGCGTGAAAGATCGCCGAAATGTTGTGCCCCATCGGGAGGTCGTGGCACGACTCAATCCGGACGAGGTGGAATCATCACTCGAAGTTGAAGATATCGATACGCCTGTCGTCGTGCCAACACAGGATAAATTTGCATCTAAACCCCTGACGCTGGCGGAAGCTACAACGGAACTTCAAGCTTTGAATTCGGGATTTCTTCTGTTTTTAAATGCCGATACGCGGCAGGTAAACCTACTTTATGAAATGACAAAAGGGACATACGGATGGGTAGAACCCCTGTTTACCTAAGGGGTATCGGTTATCAGTTACGAGAGGAAACCGTTCTTGAACGAAAATCTCTTAACCGACAACTGACAACTGACAACTGATAACTGACAACTAAAAATATGAGGAATGGTTATCGGCTATCAGTTACGAGAGGGAAACCGTTCTTGAACGAAAATCTCTTAACCGATAACTGACAACTGATAACTGACAACTAAAAATGACAAATCTTCCAAAAATCTATGCCCCTCAGGAAATTGAGGGGAAATGGTACGAACTTTGGCAGAAAAACGGCTACTTTCATGCGGAGGCAACCTCTGACAAACCGCCTTATGCGATTGTGATACCCCCACCGAATATCACAGGCAGTTTACACATAGGACACGCACTTGACAATACGCTCCAAGACTGCCTCATCCGATGGCGACGCATGCAAGGTTATAACGCACTCTGGATGCCCGGTACCGACCACGCCGGTATCGTCACCGAACTTATTATGGAGCGAAAACTCGCTGAAGAGGGCATCAGCAGAACCGACCTTGGACGCGAAAAATTCATCGAACGCATGTGGCAGTGGAAAGATGAATCTGCCGGCTATATCGTTTCGCAGCTTCAGCAACTCGGATGCTCTTGTGATTGGGAACGCGAGCGTTTTACACTTGATGAAGGCCTATCCAAAGCCGTCCGCACCGCTTTTGTCAAACTCTACAATCAAGGACTTATCTATCGCGATACCTATATGGCAAATTGGTGTCCGCACTGCAACACCGTTATAAGTAACCTTGAAGTCGAACCGATCGAGATCGACGGAAATTTTTATCATATCCGCTACCCAATTAAGGACAGTGATATCGTGCTCGAAATTGCCACGACGCGCCCAGAAACGATGTTAGGCGACACTGCTGTTGCTGTGCATCCTGAAGATGAGCGGTATCAGCATTTGATTGGAAAAACCGCACTCTTACCGCTCTGTGACAGAGAAATTCCGATAATCGCTGATGTGTATGTAGATAGGGAATTCGGCACAGGTGCTTTGAAAGTCACACCCGCGCATGATACCAATGACTATGAAATCGGCGGACGACACGATCTCGAACAACGAACGGTTTTCACCCAAGATGGGTATATAAACGAAAACGCCCCCGAAAAATACGTTGGCTTATCCCGATCGGATTGCCGCAAGCATGTCGTCGAGGATCTGCAGGATTTGGATTATCTCGTCAAGATTGTACCGCATCGGCACGCCGTTGGACATCATGACCGATGTGGAGAGGTCGTTGAACCTGCTATATCCCCGCAGTGGTTTATGAATGTTCAGCCACTCGCGCAGCGCGCCATAGAAGCAACCAAAAAAGGTGAAGTCAAATTTATCCCAGCGCGCGAAACGGCTCGTTTTTATCATTGGATGGAGAACATCGAACCCTGGCCCATCTCACGTCAACGGTGGTGGGGGCATCGACTCCCAATATGGTACTGTAACGTGTGTGAAGCAGTCACTGCCGCTATGGAAACACCGCCGCAGTGCGAATGTGGTGCCTCCGATTTTCGGCAAGAGGAAGACGTTCTCGACACATGGTTCAGCTCTGGGTTATGGCCCTTCTCTACTATGGGGTGGCCAGAAAATACGGAAGAACTAAAGACTTTTTATCCGACCTCCGTCCTTGTAACCGGCTGGGACATCCTTTTCTTTTGGGTCGCAAGAATGATTATGCTCGGATTAGGGTGTATGGACGAAGTGCCATTCCGCACCGTTTACCTGCATGGACTTGTTGCCGATGAGAAGGGGCAGAAAATGAGCAAATCGAAGGGAAATAGCATTGACCCGTTAGAGACAATTGACACCTACGGAACGGATGCATTCCGCTTTGCTCTCGTCAATGCAAGCACTCCAAATCCTTACGTTCCCCTCCCAGAATCGCAGATTGAGGCAGGTAAGCGATTTGCTAACAAAATTTGGAATGCCGCCCGGTTTATTCTAATGAACTTAGAAAAACATCCGGTTCCGACAAGTCTGGATGCTACAGAAACTGCACAGGAAACGTTAGAAATCGCTTGGATACGGAGCCGTCTTAGCCACACAATCACAGCAACAACTGATGCCATTGAGAACTTCCGTTTCCATGAAGCGGCGCAAGTACTCTATGCCTTCCTTTGGCATGAATTCTGTGATTGGTACTTGGAATTTGCCAAACAGCGGGTCTCACAAAATGAACCAGAGGCACTTTGGGTAGCAGCGGATGTTTTGGAGCAGACAATGCGACTCCTCCATCCTTTGATGCCTTTCTTGACTGAAGAGATTTGGCAACAACTCCCACATGGGGGCGGCAGAAACGCATCCTCTGGAAAAAATTCGGTAACAGTTTCTTCATGGCCAGAGCCGATAGGTGAGAATCCGACTGCAGAAGCCACCATGGCAACACTCATGGAAGTCATCGAGAGTATCCGAAGCATTCGAGGTGAGTTGAATGTTCCCATCGGCGCGTCTGTAGAGGTTCATATCCAATCACCAGATGCTGAAGTGTGTGAACGACTTGAAGCGTACTTGGCACAGTACTTGCCAGCCTTCACACGCGTAGCAGGCATCACTATCGCCGAATCGCTGTCCAAACCCGGTGCTTCGGCAGAAGCTGTTATCGGTGAACTCGCTATCTACATTCCACTTGCCGATATAATCGATCTGGATGCTGAACATGCAAGGCTTAGCAAACGGCACCAACAGCTGGTTAAAGATGCCACGGCGGCACAGAAGACTTTGGATAACCCGAATTTCATTCAGCGTGCACCTGAAAAGGTCGTCGCACAAAAGCAGGCACAGCTTGAACGGCTGCTAACAGAACAGGAAAAGTTAGCGCGAAGCCTCGCGATGCTCACCGAGTCGGGAACGGAAGAGTAAAATAGCAAGAAAACCGTAGCTCGTAATGAAATTAGGTTCTCCTTAAATGGCATAATTTTGCTTCGCAGCGAGAATGCTTTACATTTGGAGAGCGGATTTGAGAAAGGCACTTCAACGTCGAAACGCCCGTTGTTCCTCCGCAAGGAATAATTAAAAAAGGAATAATTAAAAAGTGGCGATTGAAAATAATGACAACTGCTTTGTGTGTGGGATGAAAAATCCATTCGGCTTTCAGGTGAAACCTGAAATTAAGAATAGAGGCGAATCTGTGTATATCGAATGTACACCCGCCGAACACTTGCAAGGTTGGGCAAACATTTTACACGGTGGTATCCTCAGCACTCTATTAGATGAAGCGATTACCTATGTTGGGATAGGTACCTTTGATCAACCCTCAGTAACAGCGCAACTTGAAGTTCGTTTCCGCAATCCAGCACCAACCGGTGTGAAACTCCATGTATGTGCGGAGCGTATTAAGGCTTCAAAAAGGTTAGTGGAGGCAAAAGCAGAAGTTACGCTCAGTGATGGCACCCTTATCGCTACTGGTACTGGTAAGGTAATGCCGGTCGCTGAGAGTTTCGCACCTAAGGTACCAACATAGTAAGAGCCGAAATCAATAATTTAAAAATGGAAAATCCAACACCTGCAGTGAATCCAGAGAAGCATTCAAGTTGGGATACGGATGTCCTGATCATCGGTAGCGGTGCTGCTGGGTTACGCGCTGCTCTCGCTGCGAGCGAGCACACGAATGTGACGTTAATCACCAAAACCACGCTGACAGAGAGCAATACACATTACGCGCAAGGTGGTATCGCAGTTGCTATGAACCTTGATGACACTATTGCCTTGCATATAAAGGATACCTGTGCAGCTGGCGTGGGACTCTGCGATGTCAAAGCCGTTGAGATGATGGTATCTGAAGGTATCCCACGTGTCGCTGAACTGCTTGATTGGGGGGCGAACTTTGATTGGGAAGGTACACTACCCCGCTTCACGCAAGAAGCCGCGCATAGCCGTCGTCGTATTGTCCACAAAGGCGACGCAACTGGTCGTGAAACAACGGATGTCCTTATTCAGCGCGTGCTTAACACTGAAAACATCCACGTCTTACAAAACACGTTTGCTATTGATCTCCTGACGGATGCAGAGAACCCCAAAGGGAATGAAGAAACCGTTACTTGCTACGGAGTTACCGCGGTTGTAGACGAACAAGTAGTTTATATTCGTGCCAGAGCCACGATTCTCGCGACTGGCGGTCTCGGACGCCTCTACCCTTGTACCTCCAACCCAAAGGTAGCAACCGGTGATGGATTTGCTGCGGCGTGGCGCGCTGGATGTGAAATGGTCGATATGGAATTCGTCCAGTTTCATCCAACAACGCTCTACTTGGATGGTGCGCCTAACTTTTTAATTTCAGAAGCAGTTCGCGGTGAAGGCGGGAAACTCGTCAACATTCGTGGCGAACGTTTTATGGAGAAATACCACGAGAAAGGTGAGCTCGCACCGCGCGATGTTGTCAGTCGCGCTATTCAGATAGAGATGGAATTGACAGGGTTCCCGTGCGTTTATCTCGATATTACACATAAACCTGCCGAATTTATTCTTGAACGCTTCCCAACCATTTCCGATACCACAAAACGCTACGGATTAGACATCAGTATTGACTTAATTCCTGTCCGTCCCGGTGCCCACTTTATGATGGGTGGCATCCGCACGAACACCAACACAGAAACGAACCTTAAAGGGCTTTATGCATGCGGTGAAGTTGCCTGTACCGGCGTGCATGGTGCAAACCGGTTGGCAAGCAATTCTCTGCTGGAATGTCTCGTCTATGGTGCTCGGGCTGGCACAAACGCAGCAACGTTTGCCGCATTACAGCTCTCTCATCCACCGGATATGCTATCCGCTGGTAACATACTGACATCTCAAACACCATATATCGAGGTAGATTTAGTTGCTATAGAAGCGATACGCGACGCAATGCGGGAGACCCTCTGGGAAAATGTGAGTATTGAACGAAACGGCGAGGGTTTGCTCCAAACCCTCGCCGAATTGCAAGATTTAACAACAGATTTAGGGAGCGTCCCAGCACCACCAGAATCAAGCGATATAGCGGTAATTGAAACAATCAATATGCTCAATGTCGCCCTAATGATAACGCAATCAGCCCTTACACGAACCGAGAGTCGCGGCGCACACTACCGCGCTGATTTTCCGATGTCAGACGATACCGACTGGCACCGCCGTATCCTCATCATCCGCGATAACCCACCGGAAATGATCTCCTTTTCCTTAAAACCCCTCTAATCGTTTTTGGATGATCCCTGGTGCCGAATTCACAGCAGGGGGCTCGTTGGCATTCTTATAAATTTCCACATAGTGATCGTAACTATCGATAACCTTCTTGATATGAAGTCGTGTCTCTCGGATAGTGATTTTCTCAACAAATTCATCAATATCTGCGATGTTTTTAGATGCCACCCATCGTTTCATCCGTCCAGGACCGCCGTTATACGCGCCAGTCACCAGCATTGCGTCATCATTGAACAGTGAATTGAGATACCCGATATACTTCGTCCCCATCTGAATATTCACATCGGGCTGCTTGAGCATAGAGGTGCGGAAACGACGGATTTTGAGTTGCTGAGCGAGTTCCTTTCCAGTGGCTGGCATAATCTGCATCAATCCGATCGCCCCTGCCCAACTAACCGCTTCCGCGTTGTATCGACTTTCCTCTAAAATCATAGCGGCAATTAAGAAGGTGTCCACGTTATACAATCTTGCATATTTCTCAACCGCGCCAGCATAATAGCGAGGATAGAGTTTTCGATGGAGTTTCTCTAAATCTTCACGCGTCGCATTGGCAAAAGCAGGATTTTCCAGAGACTGTTCGGTCACCTTCCGTGCCTTATCGTACATCGCGAGTCCTTCGTAACAGGTGATTAAATCGTAAAAACACTCTCGTTCAGAGAGCGGAGTCGTGTTGATGTGGCCGTTTAATTGCGCGATCGCATCTTCATAGAGCCTGAGTTCCATCAACAGTGGCACCTGTGGCGGACGCGCATGACGCTTAGGTAATTCAGCATCCCGAATGGCTTTCGGTTCCAACTCGGACGTAGTTATACCCAAAATCGCCTTGGCCCTTGCTGAGTAGTACCAATACCGCGCCTCTGCAACTTCTTTGTACAACTTCCGCGCAAGGGCAGGATTGTTCTGGCGTTCACGTATCTTTGCCATCCAAAAGTGGGCGCCCATCGCATAGCGATTTCCGGGGAAGTTCTCCTTCAAGGCTTTAAAAGCGTCATAACTTTCCTCATAGCGGTTCTGGTCAAAACGCCGCCAGCCAGTTCGCCACGCCGCAACATCAGCGTAGGGACTCTTCGGTGCCACCTTGATTAAACGTGAATACGCGTCAATTGCTAACTCCGATTTACCCTGTTTTTCACGGAGTTGCGCGATATCATACAATGCATCGTCTACCAGTTCACTCGACGTGTATGTCTTCACGAAACCCTCAAGTTTGCTGATGGAAGTTCTAATATGTCCTTTTCGACGATAGCATTGGGCTATCTGATAAGTCGCGCGCGTCAAATACTCGTTTTTATCACCGAGCGCGATGACACCATTGAACTTCTTAATTGCTGTATTATACCATTTCCGACCCTGATAACTACGACCAATGAGATAGAGGGCATGCGCACGTAGATTCAGATCCACAGTCTTAGGAATTAATTCTAAGTCCGCTACGGCGGTTTGCCACTGTTGATGAGAGAAAGATACCAACCCACAATTGAGTCGGTCTGTTGGGGTAAGTTTTAAAGCTTTATTTGCTCTCGCAAGCCGCTTGAGTCGATTGAGCGCATCACGGGCAACGCTCTTTGAATGGTTTTCCGTGATGAGTTCGCGATAAGTGTTGAATGCCGTAGGAATGTCACCGAGTTCCTCATTACAGCGTGCCAAAGCAAAACTCACCTCTCTCGCATAGCGGGGCTGCTCAACGAGTTCAACCAATACAGACTTCGCTGAGGCGTACTGCTTTTTTTTCAGATGAAGTTGCGCTAAAGCCCACTTCGCCTCCACGAGATAAAAACTCGTAGGATAATCCTCGACGAGTTCGGCATACCACTTTATCGCTCGTGAGCTGTTATTCATGCCTTCGTAAAGTCGCGCTAAGCGATAGATGGCATAATCTGCTAACGGATAATTCACCGAAGCAACTCGTGCGTAATGCCCAATCGCTTTTGGACGGTTGCGAAGTTTTTCGTAGTTATAGCCGAGCGCATGGTGGACCTCATGTTTCTTTGGCTCAGATAGGTCGGTTTGCAATAAAGCCTCGAGTTTTAGAACCGCTTTTTTGCGGTTCCCTTTATCAATCAAGGCGAAGGCTTCTTGCCAGGCGGCACTATGTGCTTCATCACCTGAAACTGGCACCCCGATAGCGAAGCATCCGTAAGCCAACACGAGCAAACTTAAAAATAACTTTCGGATTCTACTGGAATATATTGCAGTTCCCGAACCCGATTTATTGCTGGACTGAATTCGGTTTCTGCTAAAAAATATCATGTGTTTCATTGCGCCCTTTTTTTCGGTCCTCCTCACGTCAGTTACTGTGGATTTAATCGGAATAAACATACATCATTTTATGATTTTCTTCATAATGGACATTCTTATCATAATAGACATGTAGAATTGTAACGTCTCTCAAGGACGAAAAGCAACAAAAAAATGAATTGGGGCATTCCGTCTTGGGAATTCCAGAAATCATTTGCCAATTTCGGATATGTTACGCTATACTTAATAGGAAGTTAACCCGTTGAAAGGAGATTGAGGAATGGAAATTGTAGCATTAGGGAAAACAGGTTTAGATGTTTCACGGCTTTCGATTGGAACCGGATCGAATGGCTGGAATGGTCGCTCAAACCAGACAGATTTGGGATTTGAAGCTTTACGTGATTTACTGTTATTTTCACACGAAAAAGGTGTAACGTTTTGGGATTCCGCAGACCAGTACGGAAGCCATCCACATGTCAAAGCAGCACTTCAAGAGGTGCCACGTGAGAGTGTCACTCTTACCACAAAGACAACCTCCCGCACGCGAGAATCTGTAGAAGCGGATGTGAAGCGATTTCTCGAAGAAATAGGCTCTGACTATGTAGACATCGTTCTACTCCATTGTCTCACGCAAGTAGACTGGCCAGAACGGTATCCAGATGCGATGGAAGGACTCGCGCGTTGCAAGGAACAAGGGTTGATCCGCGCACACGGTGTATCCTGTCACGATTATGGTGCCTTCCAAACATCAGCGATGACGGAATGGGTTGATGTTGTCTTGGCTCGGATTAATCACGCCGGCGTTAGCATGGACGCATCCCCTGCTGATGTTATACGCACAATGGAACAGATGGCATTCGCTGGAAAAGGCATCTATGGGATGAAAGTGCTCGGACAGGGAAAATTGGCAGAAAATGCGACAGGTCAACGCGAGGCAATCGAATTCGTAATGGGACTCCCGTGCGTACACGCAATGACTATCGGTATGACTTCGGAAAGCGAAGTGGAAGCGAACATCGCCGTCGTTAATGAACTCTCGGAGAAAGGCACGTAAGGAGCGTGTCAATGTCGAAAGGCATGTCCTTCCTCCGCAAGGTATAATTAAAAATCCGCATTGCGTAAGTCCTGAATTGGCGATAAGTGGCAATAAAAAGTTTTCGTTAGACCCAAAACAGTAGCCTGCATTCTCACTGCGAAGCAGGCGCAGGCGGATATAAGGAACGCGCGTCAATGTCGAAAGGCATGTCCTTCCTCCGCAAGGTATAATTAAAAAATGGAAAAATATGAGATAGTTATTGGTTTGGAAATCCACGCCGAATTGTGTACAGACAGTAAACTTTTCTGTAACTGTGCCTACACCTTCGGAGCATCGGCGAACGACTGTACGTGTCCGATCTGTTTAGGGATGCCCGGAACATTACCGGTCATCAATAGGCGTGCTGTTGAGTTTGCGGTTCGCGCCGGCTTGGCGATGGAATGTGAAATCACGCCCTCCAGTAAATTCGATCGGAAGAACTATTTCTATCCAGACCTGCCGAAGAACTACCAAATCTCACAATATGACATACCGTTGTGTCAAAACGGGCAAGTGACGTTTGAGTTTGAAGGTGAACGCCGTACTGTTGCCCTTCGTAGAATTCATCTGGAAGAGGATGCAGGAAAATCCATTCACGCCGAAGTCACAGGTGATCCCACTCGAAGCTTCATGGATTTCAATCGTGCCGGTGTACCACTCCTCGAAATTGTTAGCGAACCTGAATTGCACTCCCCTGCGGAAGCCATTGCCTATTGTCGCGCGGTTAAGGAAATTTTGGAATATATTCAAGTCAGCGACTGCAACATGGAAGAGGGGAGTCTGCGATGTGAACCGAACCTCTCCCTGCGCCCCAAAGGGAGTAAAGAATTGGGAACACGCACTGAGATTAAGAACAAGAACTCGTTCCAAGAATTGATAGAAGCAATGGAATACGAGGTAAAACGGCAGGCACGAATTTTAGATGCCGGTGAAGAGGTTGTTCAAGAAACACTTCTATTTGATGCCAGTACGGGAAAGACCGTCGCCATGCGAGGGAAAGAAGAAGCCGATGACTATCGCTATTTCCCTGAACCAGATCTCGTTCATGTCCAAATAAGTGACGAATGGGTTGAGGAGGTTCAGCCGACGCTTCCCGAACTCCCTGCTGCCCGTCGGAAACGGTTCATTACAGATTACCACATCTCTCCCGAAAACGCAGAATTCCTGACCAGCACCCGACCTCTCGCTGAATTTTTCGACGAAGCCGCTCGACTCAGTGGTAAGCCCACCGCCTGTGCAAATTGGATCATGGGAGACCTAACGCGGCTCTTAAACACCGCAGAAATTGAGATCCATGACGCGAAGATCACGCCAGCACACCTCTATGAACTCATCCAGTTAATCGGTGATGCAACGATCAGTGGTAAAATTGCCAAGTCTGTGCTTGACGATGCCTTTGAAACGGGCAAAATGCCGAAACAGATTGTCGATGAAAAGGGATTAGCGCAGATTACGGACACTTCAGAGATAGAATCTATCGTCTTACAGGTGGTGGAGGAAAACCCTGGTCCCGCGCAAGATTACCGTGATGGCACGAAGAAAGCGATCGGATTTCTTGTAGGGCAAGTGATGCGTGCCACTCGCGGCAAGGCGAATCCACAACTCGTGAATCAGATTTTGACACGGGTGTTGTCGACAGATTGAGGCTCCCCAATGGATATAGCCGTTTAGCCATGAACCTATTTAAACCGGGCAGAAACCCGATTTTGACAACGGAAAAATCGACGCGAAAACTCAATCGTTAAAAAAATGTCTGTAGGACAGATCATCCTCACATCTGTAACAAAGCAATTCGGGAATACCGTCGCAGTTGACGATGTGTCTCTACAGATAGAAGGCGGTGAATTCTTTTCACTGCTCGGACCGAGCGGGTGTGGAAAAACGACAACACTCCGTATCATCGGAGGGTTTGAATATCCTACTGCCGGAGAGGTATCCATCAACGGTAAACTGATGGCAGAAATGCCACCTTATCGCCGTCCCGTCAACACTGTTTTCCAAAATTACGCCTTATTCCCTCATAAAACCGTTGCACAGAATATCGCATTTGGGCTACAGATGAAGAAAACGACCAAATCAGAAATCTCTGACGCTGTTGAACGCGCATTAGATTTAATTCAGTTGTCGGGTTACGGTGACCGGAAACCGAGCGAACTCTCCGGTGGTGAGAGACAGCGTGTAGCATTGGCGCGTGCCTTAATCAACGAACCTACCATTCTGCTATTAGATGAACCGCTCTCAGCACTCGATCTGAAACTCCGAAAACAGATGCAATTCGAACTAAAAGCACTGCAGCGCAAAGTCGGTATCACGTTCGTCTATGTCACACATGACCAAGGGGAAGCGTTGGCACTGTCCGACCGGATTGCCGTAATGAACGATGGTGAAATCCTCCAGGTCGGGACACCCTCTGAAATCTACGATTTGCCGCAGAACCGCTTTGTCGCAGACTTTATCGGCACCTCAAACTTTCTTGAGGGAACGCTTATTGGTGAAAATGAAATTGCACTAACAACAGACCCTCCGCTCAAAATTGTCAGCACCCCGAATGACAATATGTCCTTGAATACACCTGTTACCGTTGCGGTCCGCCCTGAACGCATTAATCTACGGATGACCCCTGCCTCTGATGATATGAACTACCTATGCGGTGTGATTCAGGACGAAAGTTATCTTGGCACAACGCTTCAATACACCGTGCAAACTGATTACGCAACGCCACTTATTGTTCATCAACAGAATACTGGTCGGACAGACGGGCAGCGTTTCCAACGCGGCGATACAGTCTATCTGCAGTGGACTCCTGAAAATGCAATCGTTTTGAAAAGCGACAAAGACTAATCGCCAGACAACGGCAGTCTGACTTTCCCATTGTCACGTTGCTGTGAGGTTAAGAAGCCGATGATAATCTGGACGACCTTATATCCGTCAGTCCCAGGCGAGACGGGTTCTCCACCCTCTGTGATAAGACCTACCAACTCTCGGGGACCCGCAGGAATACCGGTAATGTCCCACGTTGGTGCCTCAATCGTTTCAACAACATCGTCCTGATGGAGTGTTGCTCCCTTGTCACTGATGAGAATGTAACCGTTGGTGCCAACAATCTCCACGCGGAATCCGGAGAGAGTTGTCTTTGGACCGCCAGCATAGTAGCCACGCACACCATTTGCGAAGTGGATATATCCGTGCGCCGATGGTTCTGTTGCAGGGTCATGTCCGCCATCACCTTTATACTCGTTATAGTCTTCATAGCCTTCTTCTAATTCGGCAGAGACCCACTCTGGATCTGAATCCGCGAAATAGCAGATAGCATCGACAAGGTGTGTTCCGTTGCGGAAGAGCATCGCGCGACCCCCACTCAGGGTGCCGATGACATACTGGACATCTCCAATGCGTCCACCACCGACGACAACATCTTTGGTATGCCGCCACAAAGGCTGCCACCGACGGGTGTGGTCAATCGAGAGAATCGTTCCGTTCCGTTCCGTTGCCTCCAGCATTCTGTTCGCATCTTTGATGCTGGTTGCCATCGGTTTTTCACAGAAGATACCCTTTACACCGGCATTCGCCGCATCAACAACAAGGTCAGCATGCCGATGGTCAGATGTCGCTACTGTTACGATGTCCAAATTCTCAGCGGCAAGCATCTCTTGATGGTTGGTATACAAGGCGATGTTGTCCCAGGTGTCCTGATATTTTTCCTTGAATGCATCCAATGTGCTTTGAACAAAATCGCAGCCAGCGACTAATTCGACGTTCGGCAAATCTACTAATCCCGATACGTGAGTCGTACCAATACCGCTACAACCGATAACACCTACGCGTAATTTTGCCATTTCCATATCCTCCGCTATTCTGTTGCTCTGAACTACGAGAAACCGAAAACGAGATGATTATGAGAGAACCGTTTTGTCACGGAAACGATTATATACCGTGCCGAATTAGAAGTCAAATTTTTTGTGGGAATTGAGAGACAATTTAGCAAGGGTGTGTAAAGTTTTTGTTATTTCTTCAACCCCGTAGGGGTGGCATCTCTGTAGGAAGGCAGTTCCCTGCCAAAGCTAAGCCCCGTAGGGGTGGCATTTGTATGAGGCTTTAACGAAATATTTACACACCCATTCAGCAAAACGATTTGATATGCGCTGCAAATTTTGGTAAACTATAGGCAAATGAGATTAACGAATTTTCGATAGAGAGGTAAAAAATTATGGTCAGAATTATCGCCAATCCGGGAATTCTCGGTGGAAAACCGATTGTTGAGGGCACACGCCTTAGTGTGGCACATATATTGGGATTATTGGCAAGTGGTATGTCCAATCAGGAGATTGTTGCAGACTATCCAGATTTGACTGAAGAAAGCATTCGGGCGGTATTGTCCTACGCTGCACGGGCACTCCAGAATGAGATTGTGATTGATGTTGTCTCCCACCGAGACGGAACCCCTTAAAACCCGTCGGTATACCAAAAGATATGATGCGACCGGATGCCTTGTGCCAAAGGTTTCGGTTGATTGTGTAATAGGTTTGGAATCGAATTGAATGCCGGTGATGCCATTTTCTCCGAAAGCACAGCCGGTTGGATGATACGATACATTGCACTCCCCTGTTCCTCGATTACTGGAGCATTGAACCCATCTGCAATAGGCGCAGGATAGATAACTTCAAGTGATTCTGTATCCATCTGTGCGATAACACAAGAGAGCATACCGTCAAAAAGGTGTTTGCCATTTTCTTCTTCCAAGGCTCCCTCTGAAGCGATGAACTCTTTAACGCTGAGCCCATCTTCGCGTCGGGTAACGGAGACGTAGCCTTCAATGTTGTCATCCCGTTCGGCAACATATATGTTTGGGGACTCGGTGCGCACCCACTGCGTCCAGTACCCTATTTCATCCCTGACAACAGTGCCGTTAAATTTTCGCGCATACCCGTCATAGAGATCAGCGATCCGTTTAACTTCGACTGCATCATCAAAATTCGCTGGTCGGACTTCCCACTCCGACTGTTTGTCAGCCGTGAAGGATTGTCTCGCATAGTAGCGCGGCACCTTTTCCCACCCTTCAATCGAATAGATACGTTGACTTCCAAAAAGCACAGAGACAACAATGTCGCGGGACTCCATGAACCCGATAGAATCCTTGAGAAGTTGTGTAGCGATGCCACGTCGGCGATATTCTGGACTTGTACTGACTTCCCCTATGCCACCGACGGTTATGGGTTCACCGTGCAAAAATATCTTTCGGATGAAGACGCGCACTGTGCTGACAATAGTGCCTTTATCAACAGCAATGCGGATACCTCCCGCATCTCGCCACGGATCGTTATGCCAATGATTGGAAAAATATTGGCGGCCACCTGTAAAGACGGACGTGACATGGTCCAGCCACGTTTCTAATTCTTCTGGACGAAGTGCTCGAAATTCCATTTTTAATTTTACCTTGCGGAGGGACCCCCGGTGTTAAGACTATTGTGTATGTTCCTTGGATCCGCCTGCGCCGATGTTGCAGGAAACTACGATTCTGGTTTTATCCATTTAAAATTTTATCGTGAGTTCTCCGAGGAACTGACGCGCCTCGTTACGACTCCCAAACACTTCATAGAGGTCGCCGGAGACATCGTAAAACCTTCGGATAAAATTGCGACTTGTTTCCGCCGGATTCAGATCCGCATAACGAAGCCACAAATTCGTCCGAGACCAAATATCCCAATTCAGCTCAATAACCGTGGAACTCGCATCGCCGGTATCCACTCTGTGCTGTTTGTTGAGGTCTGGAAAGAGCGCGTCCTGCGTCAAATCAGATGTGCCATCGACACGCCCAATGGATAGGTTCAACTCTTTATATCGATACGGATTCGGATTCGTGATGAATTTTAGATTCGCAGCGAACGCATTCTCTAACGCTTGTGTCTCAAAATCGTAGCTATCCTCTACTTTCGCAGGCGTAACATAGCGTTCATCCTGCTCGCCATACGTCAACTCATCAAGGAATGTCAAGTGCCACCGTTCAGAAAGACTATAGGTCCACCCAAACATATTTTTCAGTTCCAGTTGGTTGAGTTCATCTTGAACATCGGTTGAAAAGTCAATATCCTCATAATCTTCCAAGTAGTTATTGCGGAGATTGGCGGCGCGAACGCTGTAAAAACCGTTCATGTGCGAAGGTTTCACGGTAAAACCGCTGACAGAATATTGCGCGATGGTGAAGTCGCTATCATCCTGTAGATAGAGATAGCCAGCAGCGTCCAGATCCAAGAAACTCTGATCGTGTTTTTCCTCGCTGAGTTGATCGGTCTCATAAACGATGCGTCCGAGATACCGTCCATTGAGATCGAACTTCTGGATACGTGAAATGATGTTATGAAAAAGCGTCAGACGAATGTCTTTGCGTTTAAGCTCTTCAGCGAGTTCCTCTTTGGCTTCCGCATCGGTTTCATCGGCATAGTATCGACTGTATTCTGCTTCCTCCAGTAACCGAACGCGTCGATTCAAGGCGGCGTTATCGGCAGCTGTGGCGGGACTCTGCGCAAATGGACCGTATCGTGGACGCGTTGCATTCGTGATAGTATCAGCAAGTTCTGCTTGACCTGGAGTCATCTCCGTAAGTTGCGTTAATGTCGGTGAAAGTGCAATAACTTCCGGGAGCCCACCGACTTTCCTACGGAACCGACTCGCATCTTTAACGAGTACCTCACCGGTCGGAAGGGCGACAAGTGCCATCGGTTTCATAAATTCACCAGTGCCGCGTCCTTTTCTCCCAAAACTTCCGAGAGGTTTGCCCATCGCGTCAAACCTAACGATACGGTGGTTCCCTGTGTCCGCAATAAGTACATTTCCCCGCGGATCAATTGCGATGTCCGAGGCATCCATATCAAACTCTCCTTCGCCTGCCCCGTATCTCCCGAAAGTTAATAATGCCTCTCCATCGGTACTGAACTTATGAACGCGTCCAAGTTCGGCATCTAAAACATAGAGTTCATTTTTGGGGTTGAGCGCGACGCGAAGAGCTCTATCATGTCCTTTCGGCTGTATGGCGAAAGCGGTTTTCCCTTGCTCGTCGATGATGAGGTTCGCTGGTAAAACGACTTTGGGAAGAACATCCACGGGATCGACAAAGTAGGTGTCTAACAATTCACCTGTTCCACTGAATTTGTGGACACATGGTGTGAACATATAAACTTTTGGAGTGCCTGCTTCAGTGCCTGTCTCTGCAATATGCTGAATAGTTACGTCGGCGACATAGATATTCCCGAAACCATCTACAGCAAGATGTCCAGGTTTCCGCAGGGCATTGTCTGGAGATGCCGGTGCTTCTGGGATTTGAAACAGAAATTCTCCTGTCCCTGATAATTTTTGAATAAGCCGATTTTCGGTGTCGCTGACATAGATATTTTGCTTATCAAAGGCGAGGTGAATATCCTTACCAAACCGACCTTGGGTTGAACCTTTACCTGCAAATTCACGCTCTAATTGGATAAAATCTACTGGGAAAGCCGAACTTAATCCGAGGCATAGTGAACAGAGGATGGATAGAAATGGTAAGATAACACTGTGTCTTTTGTGTCTTTTCATAATTTATTAAGGACTTCCAAAGCACGCTCGAATGGATGGAGGCGGTTAGGAATTTGCAATCTGCTGTTTTAGCGTTTCTATCTCCTGGGCGAGTTCTTCGATCCGTTTCGCCTGTTCGCGGTCTTTCCTACTAAGCCATACGACGATAACTTGTGGGACACCCACGACGACGATAATTACGCCCATGAGCCAAGTCATCTGTTTCTCAATACCCCCCACCCGTCCATTCAGTGATGCGACATTCTCTTTTACAGACGAGATTTCGGTTTTCATAGACGAGATTTCAGTTTTTACAGATGAGATTTCGGCTTTTATAGACGAAATTTCGGCTTTTATGGGCGCGATTTCATCTGCGACCTCTTCTTTTATGATCAAGCGAATCTTATCGAGGTCTTGAACCGTTAACTCAGCGAGCACAGGCGATGCTACCGCCCAAAAGGCTATTGCGAAAAGCAAAACTCTTTTCATCGATATGCCCCCTTAGAAAATTGTGTAAATCCTATATTATGATACGCGGTATCCATCTGAATGTCAAGATAAAACGTTTTCTGATGGGAGTCGTTCCATTCTCCTGTAGGAGGGATCTCCGAATCCCGACTATCAACTAACCGCCAAAGACCTAATCCGGTAAGATCCGATATCCCGTGCTAATCCCCGTAATCATCCCAATAATTGCCCAGAGTCCAGCACACGTCATCTCTCCAAGAACCAGCCCGAGGAAGATAGGTCTCGCACTCCGATACGCCTTCAACCCGCCATACTTCACAATGCTAAACTTCAGACCCCAGCCCAAAAATATAGAAAACCACAGTTTAAACGTTGCCCATGAACTCAGCATCGTATAACCGAGCGGATGCAGGGGCCACCAGATGAAAGTCTGACGCATCCACATCAACCAGATTGTGAACCCGCTTCCGAAGAACATAAAGCCGGTATTCGTCCAATTCGTACTTGTTTTCGGGCTTACGAGCAGACCTTCGAGTTGGCGCATAAACCAACTACCACCCGTGTACGGTGCTCCGTGTGCATAACTCACCTTAATCGCGGAGTAATAGGAAACACCCAGTCCTATGACCATTGCAACCGCCATCGCAATAAGCAGTTGCCGCCGTTTGACGCGGGCATCATCTGCGGCTTTCAACCCGTTCATGATGTTCGGCATCATGAATTCACGGAGATCTAACGTGAGGCATACCGGATGCATCATTATCGAAGTCAATGTAGATGGATGGATTTTTGAGGTGCCCAGTGTTGTTAGAAAGAAACTCTGCGGTGAAAACGATGGATTGATGAACGGAATGCCGCCGTTAATCACCTGCCACGTCAGCAAGACATACATCGCCAGGAGGAATAGCACGAAACCGAAAGCAAATAGAAGGGACATCCCCATCAAATGATTGAAAAACGCAAGCACACAGATACCACCGAGGAGTCCAAAAATCGTAACACCATGTGGCAAGGCTTCGTCGGAAGGCTGAAACTTCAACATGGTTTTAATGTGGTGTCTCGCTTTCCAGAGCGCGATGGCGACAAACGTCAGGCATGCACCGGCTTCCTGCGCGGCACTAAACGATTTGCCTGTCCACTGCACACCCGGTCCCGAAGTGAGTTGGAAACCGAGGATTACACCCAACAGGCACTGGAGTTTGTAGAACACGAAGAAAAACCAGATGCTAAACGAAACCTCCAAAGTGAGCAGATAACTAAAACCCACCATCGACCAGAAGATAACGATCTGGAACGGACGGAGCGCCGTCCACGGCTTTTCAGAGAGGTACGCGTTCAGCCAAAAATCGCGTGGGACATGCGGCATCGACGGAAAGAACGTATGGAGACCGTTCATCGTATGCAGGAAGACTGGGAACGCAAACCCGAACCAGAGCGCGCTGTTCTTAAAAAGCGGTCCGAGACTACCGCTACCTTGTGCTGACATTTCTACGGGTAACTTAACAAGCGGAAAGGCACAGCGTTCGTACTCCACCCACTGCTTACGGAGCAGCACTGACAAACAGATCATCACGAAATAGACGACGAGGACATAAGCACTCCACGTTAAGATAGGAACTATCCACGGTCCCCACGGTACCGATTCCCCAGCGAATAAGCCTTCAAAGAAAGACTGTGCTGCGGTGTGATCACGAACCACGCGCCATTCCGGGATATAGTGATGAAACAGCGACTCCCAATCGTTTTCCGGGGTGGCGAGATACTGATACGCTACCATCGGACTGAGAGCGTAGCGCATCATCCCTGAAGACGGGATGCCTGCTGGCGCGATCATGATACACCAAATCGTGACAAGCTCGCCGGAGGAGAAGGCAGAGGGGGGGTGGAACCGCTTCAGGAGAACATTAATTCCCAATACAAAAACCGTCAGAACACAGAAGGGAGCGACAGGGAAATGCCCACCTGCGAGAAATATGTTACGGATGACGTAATCGTTATAGGGCGCGAGAAGGCATTCGGTCGTAGCGCACGCCAAACCGATCAGCACTGCGCGCCACGTGAGGCTATCCCGTGTTTGCTGCTGAATCAATTTCTTGCCTTTCAAAGCAGATTTCTACAGACTATCCTAATAACACTGCACACTATACCACAAACACTGTTTTTTTCATAGAGGAATTTTACGCGGTATTGTACTTAAAAATGATACAGACCAAATGTTCCTCTATAGCCGAGAGGGATCAAGTTACTTCCAACGAACTTTTCCACGACGGTGCCTGCACCGCGTAGCCATCATATACCTCGCAATGGCAACCCTAACAAGACTTTCGTCCCTTCACCCGGTGTGCTATCAATCTCTACTGTGCCGCCATGCTCTTCGAGAATGCGTTTGACATTTGCTAACCCAAGTCCCGTCCCTCTCGTCTTCCGGGTGAAAAACGGCTCAAAAATATGTTCTAAATCTTCCTCCGGTATCCCGACTCCCGTATCTTCAACCTTGATACAGACGCGATCATTTTCCGTAAAGGTGGACACCCGCAGCACTCCACCTTGCGGCATCGCCTCTATGGCGTTCAGCACGACATTCATAAACGCCTGCTTCAATTTATCTGAATCCAATTGAATTTCTGGGGTTTCAGATGATACATCTAAGACGAGTCGGATGTTGTGGTGTGCTAAGTTGGCTTCCATCAAAGATAGAACGGCTTGTAGGACAGGAGTAATCGCTTGTTGTTTCAGGTTAAGCGAGGAAGGACGTGAGAAGTCCATTAAACCTTTCACGATGGTATCAATTCGTTCGATCTCCTCAAGGATATAACGAACGGATTGCTGGTGTTTCGCTTCCGACATTCCGGGCTTCTGCCTCAACATCTGCGCTAACATCCGCATAGATGACAGCGGATTTCGGATCTCGTGGGCGAATGAAGCAGACATTTTTCCCGCTGTCGCCAAGCGTTCCGCTTGGATTAACTGATCTCTGGACTCCTTGAGATCCTTGGTCATCTGGTTGAATGCAGCCGCGAGATCGCCAATTTCATCATGCGTTCTAATCTCACACTGCTCGTCCAGGTCGCCCGTCGCGACACGCGTCGTAGAATCGACCAAAACCTTAATTGGGTTCGTCAAATTCTTACCGATACGATGGCTGATAAAAGCGATCAGTGCCATGACGAGAACAGCGATCCCTAACATATACCATGTCAGGGTCCGCTTCGCTTCGGCGATCTTTTCCATCGGACGCAACAAGCAGTAGAATCGCCCAGGTTTGAGTAAGAGATAAAAGACCTTGTAAGGCTTTCCTGCGAGCGTCACATCGTGTGTAATCGGTATACTATCCGTTTCTTGGAAGTGGTCTCTTACTTCCCTCAACCGCATTTTTTTTGCTAAATTCTCCCAGTCCTGTTCAGCGTCGGAAAGTTCCAGCAACGTGTTATGATTAAGCGTGTAATCGGAACCGAAAATCATAATCTCTACGCTATACGCTTTCTTGACTTTCTCACTATCTTCCCGAATAAACCCAGTTTCTACGATGGTGTCGAGCCAGCCTTGGGTTTCGCGTGTGAACTGTTCACTGTATTTCCACGCAAACAGTTCAACTGTGAGCAACGGCACAAAGATAGTGACACAAGCAAATAGGAGCAAAAATGGGAGAACGATTTTGGTTTGAATGCTATACCGACGCATCAGAATCTCTCCTTTGGGCGTGCCTTGTGGTCCTCTTCACGAAACCTAACGTCGCTGTTAGTATACTGCAAAGCAATTGACATGTCAAGGGAGGCGTAAGTTCTTGGCATAACAGTGAGTCTGTGCACGAAAAAAACGAACAAAAACCTTCTTCAATCTGTCTAAAATAAGGGAAAGAACGGACTTACATCAAGAAAATTGGAACTTTCTAATGTCTACGGTGTATACATTTTAAGTTAGTTTGCATTCGATTATGAAATTATGAACCCAAGACTCTTAAACCTAACTCGATAAGGAGAAAAAAGACATGGCAAATACTCAAAAACCGACCCCCGTATACACAGCATCAGAGCTCGAACAAATTGACGAGGACGAACTCGTGAATCGGTTCCAAAATGGTGACATAGAGGCTTTTAATCCGCTCGTTCTCAAATATGAAAAGAAAATATATAATCTCATTTACCAGCGGATTCGTGATCGAGAAACAGCAAAAGATATTAGCCAAGAGGTCTTTTTAAAGGCGTTTAAAGCACTGCCTAACTTCAAAGGTGGTTCCGCGTTTTACAGTTGGATTTATCGGATTGCTATCAATAGTAGCATCGACTTTCAGCGGCAGCGTAACCGTAGCAAAGTACTTACGTTTGAAGAACTACCACTTGATGCCGACGACGTCCTACGAATGTCAGAGTCTCATCCGTCGCCCGAGAAACTTCTTGAAGAAAAGGAACTCGGTAAGATTATTCGGAAGGCGGTGCGGAAACTACCTCCAGGTCAGCGTCGGGTCTTCAATCTGCGTCACCGAAGAGAACTGGCAATTAAAGAAATCGCAGTCTTGTTAAACAGATCCGAAGGTACAGTTAAAACACACTTACACCACGCCCATCGACGCCTCCAAGGCATGCTACTTCCCTACTTACGGGGTGAACCCCTGGAATGGCATGGTGAGGTTTAGCAGATAACGAAATAGAGACGACGACTTACGCAAAATCCTTAAAAGTAACAATTTCCTTGACACAATAGTCTTATATATTGTATAATTAAGGTGGGGAATTGTGAAATGAGGTGGGATGGCTGAGTGGACGAAAGCGGCGGTCTTGAAAACCGTTATGGCGCAAGCCATCGTGGGTTCGAATCCTACTCCCACCGCCATCATAGAGAGAGATGACAGGGTTGGAGTGGAGGAAATCGGTGGTCTTGTCTTTTGACAAGGGCGTTATGGCGCAAGCCATTGTGGGTTCGAATCCTACTCCCACCGCCATCATAGAGAGAGATGACAGGGTTGGAGTGGAGGAAATCGGTGGTCTTGTCTTTTGACAAGGGCGTTATGGCGCAAGCCATTGTGGGTTCGAATCCTACTCCCACCGCCATAGGGAGAGGTGCAGGAGTGGTTGAACTGGACTGCCTGCTAAGCAGTTATGGCGTAAGCCATCGTGGGTTCGAATCCCACCCTCTCCGTTTTATCTTTTCTTCCGTCAAGACCCCATGCTTTAGCTTGGGGATGTAGACGGCGTATAGGTTTGTTGTATCAAAAACATTTGACAAACACCTAAAAATGTGGTATAATGCTACTAACACTCTGGACACCACTCTCACCCTGCACACTTGTGCAGGCGGTGTCCGCTACTGTGAGAGGTAGTAAAAAGTGTTGAGTGTGATACCACTCTAAAAACATATATTTGGGCAGTTCACGCGTAATTGAGCGAAAGCTCGTATCGGGGCGGGGGTGAAATCCCGCACGTTGTATCACTGCCCCTTTGAACTTTTCTCTCCTTTTGGAGAGAGGCAGGCGGGGATGGTTTCCATGAAAGTTTCCGCATGATGTGCCCTATATCCGCTTAATTCAGGACTTAGGGGAATCGCCTGCGGGTGGAGACAACGTAAGACGGTTGTTCTTTGGAAAAACCGCAAATGTCTACGAAGCCGAAGCCCCACGCTTCAGCGTGTGGGTGCTATCACGAACAATAACCAGAGGACAGAGAACTGTAGGTCGATTCAGGTCTCGTAACTCCGTCCTCCGTTTTTTTTGATCTCTGACGTACAGCATACGCGCCTGTAGCTCAGTGGATTAGAGCATCTGACTACGGATCAGAAGGCCGGGGGTTCGAATCCTCTCAGGCGCTTCAAAGGTATTTGTTGAAAAAATTTGGATAACGACTTTCTCTGGATGGGACAAGCGCTTAAATTAGCGCAACAGGCAGCTGAAAAAGGAGAAGTGCCAGTTGGTGCCTTGCTTGTTAGAGGCGATGTCCTGATCGCTGAAGCATTTAACTTACGCGAAGCACATGGCAGTCCTATCGCCCACGCGGAAATGCTTGTTCTGCAAGCCGCATCTGAAAAAATCGGTAACTGGCGATTTGTTGATACAACCCTATATGTGACGTTAGAGCCTTGCCCGATGTGTGCTGGGGCGATCGTCTTAGCACGTATCCCAAGAGTGGTTTACGCAACAACGGACCCGAAATCAGGGGCAGCCGGAACGCTCTATAATATCCTTCAAGATGAACGCTTGAATCATCGGGTTGAGGTGGTGAGTGGGGTATTCGCAGAAGAAAGCGGTTCCCTCCTGAAGTCCTTTTTTCGGCAACGTCGTAATGAAGTGTAAAAAGGTTTATAGAAGGCATGGATATGTGCCACACGTTACTATGGGTTGGAGAGATTACATCAGGAGGAGAGATGCAGGAGTGGTTGAACTGGACAGTCTCGAAAACTGTTGTGGCGTAAGTCACCGTGGGTTCGAATCCCACTCTCTCCGTTTTTTTTCTTTAATGGCAGGTGAAAATAACTGTCGAAAAAACGTTTTTTTACCACTTGTGGGGCAGTAGCTCAGTTGGGAGAGTGCATCCCTCGCACGGATGAGGTCACGGGTTCAAATCCCGTCTGCTCCATACGAAATTGTGCTGTTAAAGTACAATTTGTCTTTGCTTTACATTTTTCGGTCTGGAATTGGGTCGAAAGTTGTTTTTATCAGATTTCCCATCTCATATCGCGTGCGGTTTGATGAGATGCGCTTGAAAATTTTACGGAGAGATGCAGGAGTTGGTTGAACTGGCATGACTGGAAATCATGTGTGCTGTTTTGCAGTACCGTGGGTTCGAATCCCACTCTCTCCGCCACTTTTGATGCGGCTTGCGAGTCGAACTTGCTGGCTATATAACTGCTCAGATAATTAACGCCTTGGCTATGCTAGGTGGGGAGGTAGCGGTGCCCTGTATCTGCAATCCGCTAAAGCAGGACTGAATCCCCAGTATGCGGCCAGTTTCTGTGGGGACTGTCCCACGCACGTAGTGTTGATGGTTGGGTCTTGAGCAACGTGCGCTTATTGAACCCCGTCAGGTCCGGAAGGAAGCAGCGGTAAATGAGTTGCTCGTGTGACGCAAGGGTGCCTGACCTGAGCTAACGACGTGGGCAACGCCTGGAGAAGCTTGTCAACCCTGGGTGCATAGCCATCTTTGTTAAGGATTGTTCGCAAAGCGTTAGTTGAAGCCATAACTTTATTGAAGGTTTTCTCTCATATCCACTTGTGTCGGTGTTGCAGGCTACTGTCTTCCTCGTAACACAAAACCGTTAGCCTGTAATGTAATGGAAGGCGGATTTAGAAAAGAAACCTGTCAAAGATCAAGCCCACTTCATTCCTCCGCAAGGTAAAATTAAAAGATGTCTTACGAGGTTCTCGCTCAAAAATGGCGTCCCCAAAACTTTAGCGACGTTGTCGGACAGGAGCACATTACTACAACGCTAAAAAATCAGATTCTCTCCGAGCGTATCGGGCACGCTTACCTTTTTTGGGGACCCCGTGGCACCGGTAAAACCACAGTCGCGCGTATCCTTGCCAAAGCCGTCAACTGTCCTCACCGTATTCAAGAAACCGAATTTGATGCCACTAAGACCGCTGAGCCTTGCAATCAATGCGAATTTTGCAACGAAATTTCGCAAGATAGATCCTTCGACGTGATTGAGATGGATGCCGCTTCCAACCGCGGTATTGATACAATCAGGGACCTCCGCGAAAACGTCAAACTCTCACCCGCCAGCTGTACCTACAAAATTTACATTATAGATGAAGCACACATGCTCTCAACGGAGGCATTCAATGCATTACTCAAAACGCTTGAAGAGCCGCCTCCGCATGTCATGTTTATCATGGCAACAACTGAGCATGCCAAAATCCCGAAAACAATTAGTTCTCGCTGTCAAGATTTCGATTTTCGACATCTCGAAAATGAAAAGATAATTGAACGCTTGCAGCTAATTGTCAAAGAGGAAGGTATTTCAGCGGATCTGGATGTACTCACGCTCATCACCCGTCAATCTGAAGGATGTTTGCGAGATGCAGAAAACTTATTGGAACGACTCGTTTCCTCTGCTGGCAAGAATCTAACAGTCGAAGCCGTTGAACAGACCATCGGGCTCGGTTCCAGTTCTCTCGTCCAAGAACTTACGGAGGCGATAACGGAAAGAAATGTCGCAAAAGGACTGAGAACACTAAATAACCTGACGAAACAAGGCACGGATTTATCGCAATGCTTGGATCAACTGATTGGTTATTTCCGAGACCTGCGACTTTTAGCAATTGACAACAGTCTCAGTGAACAGATTCAGAGTCCCAAGTCGGATCTTCCGAGACTCAAGCAGCAGGCGGAACAGATGTCGGTCGGTCGGTTATCACGGATTATCAGGATTTTGATGCACACCCATCAGGACATCAAGCAGTACGCTTATCCACAACTTCTATTAGAGACAGCACTTATCCAACTCAGCTCGCTTGAAGAAGGTATACCTCTTGAGGAAATAATCAACAAATTGTCGGCATTGGAGCAGAAATTCGATTCAGCGGGGTTTTCTGAAACGGTACAACACGCACCACAGCAGGACATGTTCTCACCGCTGACAAATCAGCCAAACCTACAATCTGATTCGCCAGATTTACCTGCCTCTACAAAGTCGGATGCACCTACAACAGCGTCATTTGATCCCGCAAAGGATCAACGCATACCCGCTTCTTCACCGGACACAAACGTATCAAACTCTTCTGCTGTTTCTCATGGATCCAGAGACCTCGCAGACCTTCCGTCATTTTGGGAAGCGGTAAAATCGAAGCTTCCACGAAAACTCATACACGGATTACCAGAGGGAGCCACCCCGACTGTGAACGGGACAAACACAGTCGAAATTGCATGTTCACGCTCATACCTTTTTATGATAACGGATGAAGACAAAAAAATTATAGCCGATGTCCTAAGACAGGAAGTTGGCAAACCCGTGAAAATTGAATTAGTTGCCTCAGATACAGTCCCGGAATCGGTAGTATCCGAGGACGTACCCGAAGAAATAGAACGAAAAACACCACTTCTGCGTAGAATTGAAGCCCAAGAGGATCCACAACTTAAAACCGTACTCGACCTTTTTGAGGCTAAAGTTGTGGAGACCCAATAACCACCCCTTTTCAAAGGTCAATAAAGAGATGTGTTTTGATGGGGGGCTCCCAGGATTATCAAAACTTTTTTTCAGGCAAGAAACAATATGTTTTGCTTGGGCGTTAACGAAATAAAAGAAATGTGTTTTTGCTTGGGTGTTTCTTAAACGCTACGAAGATAACCGTGAATGCTCTAATCTACTTTGTTGAACCGCAAGGAAATTAAAAATATGAAAATGAACGACTTGATGAAGCAAGCACAGCAAATGCAAAAGCGAATGCTTGAAATCCGAGAAGAACTCGCAAACCGCACTGTTGAAGCAACCGTCGGAGGTGGAATGGTAACCGCTGTTGTCAATGGACAACAAGAAGTCGTATCACTCCGAATTACACCAGAGGTTGTTGATCCAGAAGATACAGAAATGCTCGAAGACCTTATCGTCGCTGCAGTCAATGAAGCATTACAACAATCGCAAGAAATGATGTCGGTAGAAATGAGCAAGTTGACCGGTGGCATTAAAATCCCAGGACTTCCATAGTTTTTTAAATAATGGTCCCTCTGGCTACCTTTCACTATATTTCAGGCAGGATCTCCCAAGAATGCACAAGTACTTTTTCGCGTGCGGTATTTTAGAGGCAACCATTGCGGAACATAGTAGAGCAATGAGAGTGAGACCATAATTAGAAAAATGCAAGAATACCCGAAACCGCTGGCGAAGCTCATTACGGAGCTCCAAAAGCTGCCAACGATCGGTCAGAAGACAGCACAACGCTTAGCGTTTTTTATGCTAAAGTTACCTGACACTGAGACTGCCCAAATTGCAGAAGCCATCGCGCAGGTAAAACAACACTTATCTTACTGCGATATATGTGGCACTATTACAGACACAAATCCCTGTTATATCTGTACAAACCCGCGCCGCGATCGGCAGGTAATTTGCGTCGTTGAAGAATCTGATGATCTTTGGGCAATTGAGAGAACCAACGGTTATAAGGGACTTTACCACGTGCTCGGCGGTGTTCTTTCACCACTGGACGGGACTGGTCCCGACGAACTCGGAATCAATACCCTCTTTCAACGAATTCGGGCTGCCACTGCAGACGGAGAACCGGTCCGAGAAGTGATTCTTGCTACAAACTGGACAACAGAAGGACAAGCAACTGCGCTCTACCTTACACAACACTTGGAAACCTTTGAAGTCGCTGTCACTCGAATCGCTTACGGTATTCCCGTCGGGGGTGATTTAGAGTACATTGATGAGGTAACACTCGCAAAAGCGCTTGAAGGTAGACGGAAAGCTTAGGATGAGGGGCGAACAGGTACACAAGCTGAGTCGCGGATTAACTGGAAACCTGCACATAATTTGTCTTTGCTTTACATGTGGAGGGCAACCTTGGAGCAATAAATTAAAAAATGGAAAAGCGGTGGCTCGTCGCACTTTTCGTTAGCCTGTATTGCGGTGTATTTAGCGTCGTATGTGCGGAGCCAGATTCAGATAACCGAAAAACAACATTAAGAGACTCCGCTCACGAGAACGTTAGTACCGCGCGGGCAGCGACTGCTGTCTTTGACGCACAACGAGCCTTTGATATGTTGGAGAGGCAGTGTGCATTCGGACCGCGCCCGCCCGGTTCGGTTTCACATAGCGAAACGCAGAATTTTCTACTTACAGAACTTCAGAAATATGCAAACAGCGTAGCCCTTCAACCCCACCAGTATAAGGCAAAAACGGTAACGCTCCATCTGAACAATATTTTGGCAGAGTTTGGACCGCCAACTGGTGGTGAAACGCTTTTGCTCGCGGCACATTGGGATACCCGTCCTTTTGCTGAGCGGGACCCAAAGCCAGAAAATCGGGATAAACCGATCCTTGGTGCCAATGATGGTGCTTCTGGTGTTGCTGTCCTCCTCGAAATTGCGAGAGTCTTAAAAGAACACCCACCGCCACGTAGGGTCGTTATCGTTCTTTTCGACGGCGAGGATTACGGCAGATCGGTCGAGGATATGTTTATTGGCTCTCGATTTTTCGCTCGAAATTTAGGTAAATGGAAACCGGATTATGGAATTCTGTTAGACATGATCGGAGACAAGGATTTGGCACTCCCGATCGAACGCTATTCTTGGAACGCAAATCGGGGTTTCACACTGGCAATCTGGCAGCGCGCAGCAACGCTCGGTTTAACGCCGTTTCAATCCCGTTTAGGGGATGCAATCTTGGACGATCACGTTCCGTTAATCGAGGTAGGGATTCCAATGGTAAATATTATTGACTTTACTTATCCATATTGGCATACAGTCGAAGATACGGTTGATAAATGTAGTCCAAAGAGTCTTGAAGTCGTCGCGACACTCGTTATCAGCGTTATTTACGATGGACTCTAATTAACCATCAGTTCTCGGTTCTCAGTTAAAAGGTTCCGTTTGACAACACTCGCTTGTAACTGATAACTAAAAGCCGATGGTTTCCGACAACCAGTAAAAAATGAATACTTATCATAAACATTACGACGTTATCGTAGTCGGAGCAGGGCACGCAGGGTGTGAAGCCGCACTTGCCGCCGCACGAATGGGCTGCGAAACACTCATCGTCACAATTAATCTTGATACCATCGCGAAGATGTCTTGCAACCCCGCTATTGGGGGGCTTGCGAAGGGGCATCTCGTTAAAGAGATAGACGCGCTCGGCGGTGAGATGGCAAAAAATATTGACAAGACCGGAATCCAATTCCGACGTTTAAATACCAAAAAAGGACCCGCAGTTCGATCAAGCCGCGCACAAGCCGACAAAAAGGCGTACCAAGATGAAATGAAACGAGTCCTCGAAGCACAAGAACGGCTCGACATCAAACAAGTGTTAGTTGAAGAGCTCCTCGTTGAAGAGGAGCGATGTATCGGGATTCTGAGCCAGACAAAAACCGCTTATTTCGGAGAGACTGTGATTTTGACGACAGGTACTTTCCTGAAGGGCATAATCCATATTGGTGATGTGTCATATAGCGCAGGGAGAGCCGGCGAGTCCTCCGCCGAGAAACTCTCAGAAAGTTTTTTAAGTCTTGGATTTGAGATTGGGCGGCTCAAAACTGGCACGCCTCCACGGGTCAATGCTCAGACGGTTGATTTCAGCGAAATGGAAATTCAGCCGGGTGATGAAAATCCGCTCCCTTTCTCGTTTTTAACTGAACGAATTACACAGCCCCAACTCCCGTGCTACCTGACTTACACGAATCAGCAAACACATAAGGTAATCCATGAGAACCTCCACCGATCTGCGATGTACAGTGGTCGTATCGTTGGCATCGGTCCTCGTTACTGTCCCTCAATCGAAGATAAAGTGGTCCGTTTTGCAGAAAAGACAGAACATCAAGTCTTCGTGGAACCTGAGGGACGAGATACGGATGAAATCTACCTCAACGGTATTTCTGCGAGTCTACCTGAAGATGTACAGGTAGAAATGGTCCATAGCATCAAAGGGTTAGAGAATGCTGAGATTATGCGCTTCGGATACGCCGTAGAATACGATTTCGCACCAGCGACACAACTGCAACCGACGCTTGAGACAAAACAGGTGCCGGGACTCTATTTCGCAGGGCAACTCAATGGGACCACAGGTTACGAGGAAGCCGCCGCACAAGGGCTTATGGCAGGAATCAATGCCGCTTTAAAGGTAAAAGGTGAGGACCCTCTTATCCTTGACAGATCACAAGCTTACATAGCAGTCCTTATCGACGATTTGGTTACGTTGGACATCCGTGAACCCTACCGCATGTTCACATCGCGTGCCGAATACAGGTTGGCATTGCGAGAGGACAACGCAGATTTACGACTCACCGAGATCGGTAGACGGATCGGACTCGCTGACGATGACAGATACTCTCAATTCCAAGGGAAGGCAGCCGCTATCCAAACAGAATTGGAACGTTTACAAGAGACTCTTCTCAAACCGACATCTACGACTCTGGATAACTTGGCGAGCATCCTTGAGACAGGCAAGTTAAAGCAGCCTACATCCTTGGCAGAACTTCTGAAACGTCCGGAACTTCGCTACGAGCAGATAACTCGGATCGCACCACCTTCTGAATCCCTGCCGCTGGCTGTGACAGAGCAGGTGGAAATCCAAATTAAATATGACGGATACATCCAACGACAGCAGCGACAGATTCATCAATTCAAGAAATTGGAAAATTTCCGAATCCCCGACACATTCGACTATACAGACGTTCACGGGTTGAAGACAGAAGCGCGTGAGAAACTCGCAAAGATCCGTCCCGCTTCTATTGGACAGGCATCACGCTTACCTGGTGTTTCGCCAGCGGATATCTCAATCTTGACGGTTATCCTTCATCAACGGAATGCAAAACGGCAGTCAGCATTGTCCCGCAAGCCCACACGCGGCTTGCGTCGCAGTTAGCAATCAGCAAGAGGTGGAAGGTTTACCTAAAAACCTCTTTACTGAAGGTTTCCGACGGCTGAAGGTTTCCGATAGTCAATATATGAGGCGTGGCAATTGGCGAGATTCGAGCAATATCTAAAGGAGACGTTCAATCATTACGGATTTCCGCTAACTGAACATCAGGCGGCACAATTCAGTCTGTTTCGCACTGAATTACTGCGGTGGAATGAACACATTAACCTGACTGCGATCACAGATGATGATGAAATCGTTTATAAACATTTTCTCGATTCGCTAAGTGTCTTGAAACATATCTCGTTGGGTAGTGGTGATTCTGTGATTGATGTTGGAACTGGTGCCGGATTTCCAGGGATTGCGTTGAAAATTTATCTGCCGGATTTCAGGTTAACGCTTGTTGAATCGTCGAAAAAGAAGGTAAGTTTTCTAAAATATTTGGTCGCCGAATTGAACCGGTGTCGTATAGTGAATGCGCATCAGAGAATAGACGTTGAAATATTTGCAGAACGGGCGGAGGTTTGTGCACAACAGCAGAAACACATTGGAGCATACGATTGGGTCTTCACCCGTTACGTCGCGGCGATTCGCGACTCGGCGGTGTACTGTATACCTTTGTTGAAACCGACAGGAAAGTGGGTGGCTTACAAGTCTGGCGATGAAACTATCGAGACCGAAATTAATAATAGTTCGGTGCGCGCCAACGCACTTGGTGGTGTCGTTGAAACTGTCTTAAAAAATCCAAAGTTCAACCGAAATTATGTCGTGATACGCTGCTGTACATCACAATCTTCGTCCTAAACCACTTCAAAAGCCACTTTTGGGAACCCAAATTAGTTAAAAACCTGCTCTGAACGAAGTGAAGGGCAATCCAGGAGCAATAGTTTAAAAAATGAATTTTCAGACAACGATTGGGGAACAAAATATCTCCATCCTTCATGTAGAAGGGAAGATTCTTGGAAATGCAGCTGACGTGTTCCGTAAAGAAATGAACGAACAACTTCAAATCGGGAGCGATAAGTTAGTCGTGAATCTAATGAACGTTCCGCTAATCGACAGCAGCGCGTTAGGGGCAATTGTGATCACTTTGAAATCGTGTCGGCAGTCGGGGGGAAAGTTGGTTTTACTCAACCCTCAGAAAGCTGTTAGGGAGGTTCTGGAGGTAACGCAACTCAGTACCGTCATTGAGATTTATGATACAGAAGAAGGCGCGTGCGCTGCTTTCATATAGCAAAATAGCAGTCAGCCGTCGGTTTCCGTCAGCAAGAGATTGTAACTTCACCAGAAACCCTCTTAACTGAAGGTTTCCGATAGCCGACATAGCCGACGGCTGAAAGCCATTAAAACATGAAAGATAAAGATCGGTCAGAACGTTCCGGGTTTAATGTGGGTTTACGGGGTCAACAGATAGTTTTGTTTCTGTTAGTCGCACTAATGCCGTTGTTCGCCGTTTCTTTAACTATCAAATTTTTAGGCGAAAGTGCGCTAAAGGAGTCTGTTGGCGAGAACCTTGTTCTTCTTGCAAAAGAAAAACTCGCAAGCGCGGACAACGCCATCTCTGAAAAAATCTCGAAGATTCAAGCAGAGCTTCCAAACATCCGAGCGGCAGTTGTGTACTCGAATACTGCTAACGAGAAACAAAGTGTATTTCTCAGCGTATGGGCACGATTAGAGGACAGCATCCGCCTGCTTGAGACCTACGCGGGCTATAAAACTGAGGTAACGATTACAAATGCCTTGGGGTATGTCCTACGCTCAAATGACCAACAATTGGATTACGACACAACAAAAATGATCCCACATCAAGTGCGGGACAGGAACTGGTGGCAAAGAGCATATAACAACGGTATCGGTTATCCATTTGTCGAAGATGTCATTTATGATGATGTACGCGGTGTACATCTTCTTCCAATTGCGCTCCCGATACGTATGAATGCTAAAGACTCCATCGCACGGGGAAAAAACAACACAGTCGGCGTGCTAAGAACATATCTGTTTCTACCTGAACTTAGCAATTTAGTTGAAGTGCTTCCGGAATTGGAGAAAACATACACGGTTTTAACGAACCAATCTGGCAAAATCATTGCCGCTTCACCTCAGAGCGGGTATCAAATAGACAGCCACATAGAGATGAGCGATGCCGCAGAGGAAGCAATCATTGAGGGGAAAAAGGGCGTTAATGGAAAGTATTACGATTACGAACCGGAAGGTGAGATGGACACTTTCGGTGAACCTCGCATCTACGGTTGGGCACGGACACGACTCTCAAATATGGAGCCGTGGAAGGTTCAACAAAACTTTAGTAATTGGATAGTCTTTACTTCACGTCCTATCTCTTCTGCTTACACCGGTGTTGTCAGGTTGAATAAATATATTTTTTATGTTACCATCGGGTCAAGTTGTATCGTTGTATTAATTGCTTGGTGGGCTGCCCAGCGCATAGCTACACCTATATTGAAAGTCGCACAAGCCGCACGTAGCATTGGACAAGGTGAATTTGATAGCGAAATCACTGTTGATAGCGATAATGAAGTGGGTGTTCTTGCCGAAGAATTTAATGAGATGCGTCGGAACCTGAAAAACGCTGTTGATCGATTAACGCATGAAGAGAAAAAACTCACGACTATTGTAGATAATCTCGGTGAAGGTTTGATTGTTGTTGAACCGACTGGTCGCGTCCTCTACGTCAATCCTGTAGCCGAGCGTCTCTTGAATTTAGGGGATACCGCTGACTACGAAAATTTTGTCGCTGTCGATACGGCAAATAGTACAATCTGCTGGACGAAAGCATTTGAAAAAGGAGAGGACACAAAAACGGATAAGAGAACTGTTAACATGAAAATACTGTCTTTCTCTCGGCGTGAAGTGGCACAACACCAAACGATGATCGTCGAAATGAATGTCAACGGAACCCAGCAACAAGACACGAACGGTTCTCGAGTACTCCGCATCATAGCAAGCCATTTTTCCGATGAACATAATAACATCGTTGGCACTGTTTATGTCTTTGACGATATCACCAGTGAGCATGAAATGGAAAAAATGAAGTCGGAATTCGTTTCACTTGTCTCCCATGAATTGCGAACGCCACTCACCTCCATCATCGGATTTATTTCGTTAATACTTGATGGGAAAACTGGCAAAATTAATCGGAAGCAACACGAAAGTTTAAGCCGCGCCTATCGCCAATCGAAACGACTCGCCTCTCTAATTAACGATTTACTTGATGTCTCCCGAATTGAAGCCGGACGCATTGAGATGAAACAAGAGCAGGTACAAATAGACACAATAGCCAAACGGCGAATCGAAGAACTCCGTCCACAAGCAGACGAAAAAGCGATTTCTCTGTTTTTTGAAACACAATCAAATTTACCTCTAATGATTGGTGATGCAGACCGGATTGGGCAAATTTTTATTAATCTCATCGGAAACGCTATTAAATTTACACCAGATAACGGGAAGGTGACGGTAAGAATATCAAAATCTCTGCAGAACGGGAACGCTACCGACGGATTCCATGTTGAAATCATTGATACGGGACCCGGAATTCCCCCTGAAGACAGAGAAAAAGTCTTTGATAAGTTCCGACAACTCGGAAGTGTCCAAGCACGAAAGCCGCAAAGCGGCACCGGTTTAGGTCTTTCAATTACTGCTGGAATCGTTGAAGCACACGGTGGACGATTATGGGTGGATGCTGGAGAGAATGGGCGCGGGAGCAACTTCCAGTTTTTTATTCCGTTGGAAAAAGAAAAAAATGGCTGAAACAATTTTGATTGTTGATGACGATCTGGATATCCTCGAATTGCTAAAAATGAATCTGGAACCCGAGGGCTACAACGTACGTACAGCAAACGATGGTGAGAGTGCGGTGCAGAGCGCATGTGCGAACCCCCCAGATCTCATTCTTCTCGATGTGATGATGCCACATAAAGATGGCTTTCAGGTTATTGAAGAACTAAAGAATATAGAAGATACAAAAAACGTTCCAGTCATTTTAGTAACTGCCCGTGGGCAGACGGAGGATAAAATCCTTGGATTGGATACTGGGGCGGATGATTATATCACGAAACCGTTTGACTTACGTGAGGTAACGGCGCGGGTTGAAGCTGTTTTAGGTAGAACGCGTCCCATCAAATACATCAACCCGTTAATGAACGCAATGGGGGATAAGTTCAGCGAAGAAGGGTTGCAACAACTCGCTGGGCACCTTCAAGCCGCCGCCGCTATTCAAAAAAAATTGTTACCCGAACAAGCACCAAGGCTTGAAGGATTTGACCTTGCAATTCTGCTCCAAAGTTCGACATCCGTCTCTGGCGATTTCTATGACTTCATTCCGTTGAGTGAAACACAAATCGGACTTGTTCTCGGTGATGTAAAAGGCAATGGTATTCCTGCGGCACTGTTGATGGTAATGATTCGGACAGCACTCCGTTTACTCTGCCATGAAGAAGACACTCCGGCATCAATCCTCAAACGGATTAATGACTTAGTGGTCCAGGACACCGAAGCGGATCTGTTCGCAACAATGGTTTACGGGATATTGGACATAGCGAATGCGACCTTCACATACGCAAATGGAGGGCACTGTTATCCATTCCATTGGAAGACTACCAACGAGATGGGAGTCTTAAAGACTCAAGGCATGTTGATAGGCGCATTCGAGGAAGCAACGTTTTCAAGCGACATTTGCTCCCTATCTTCGGGTGATGTCCTTGTTTTCTATACGGATGGTATTACCGAAACCGAAACTGGAGACGGTGAAGGTTTCAGTGAAAACCAAGGCGCATCTACGAACACAGTCAAAGCGGATATGTTCTACGGTGGAGATCGGCTTGCCGATTGTATTTCCAAAAACGCGAAATTGTCAGCATCAGCGTTATGTGACTCGATTGTTAACGATTTAACGGTGTTTAGTGGTAACGCAAACACTCATGACGACAGAGCATTAATTATTATCAAGCGAAATATTTAAATCTGGATGGGCATACAATGTGGAATTGCCCAGATAATATGCTTTTGGTATAATAAATCTTAAAATACCAAAACATGCAAATAGAAGTTAACAGTTGTCGGTTATCAATTATCGGTTAAAAAAGGGTGTTATTAAACGACGGAAACATCCAAGCAAAAACATCTCTTAACTGAAAACTGAAAGGATTTTTTACAAAGTAAAAAATCCGACTGACAACTGACAACTGACAACTATAAAAGAAGGAGTTTCAAACGTGGGCGAGAGAACTGAGCAGGTTATTACGCTTTCTCTCCCAAGTTCAATGCAACATGTTGATTTGCTCAAAGTTATTGTCACCGAGATTTTGAAAGAAACAAATTTCTCAGAGGATATTCAAGAGCAGGTTAATCTTGCTGTTATTGAAGCGGGCACAAACTCGACTAAGCACAGCAACGAAGAGGAACCGGAAAAACAGAGGAATTTTCAGCTAATTCTTGCTGAGAATAAATTAACTGTTGTCGCTGAGGACGAAGGTGAGAAATCTACGCGCAAAGAAACTGAAACTGAGCAGGTTATTGCGCTTTCTCTTCCAAGTTCAATGCAACATGTTTACCTACTCGACGTTGTTGTCACCGAGATTTTGAAAGAGACAGACTTTACAGAAGAGATTCAAGAGCAGATCAATCTTGCTGTTATTGAGGCGGGCACAAACGCTATCAAGCACGGTAATAAAGAAAATCCAACTAAAAAAGCGACCCTCAAATTCACTCTTGCCGAGGATAGACTTGAGATCGTCATTGAAGACGAAGGCGATGGGTTCACACGCCAGGAAGTCGCAGATCCTCTCGACCCGGAAAACTTGCTCAAAAGCAGCGGTAGAGGACTATTTTTGATGGAAGCCTGTATGGACTCTGTAACTTACGAAAATAATGGGACTATCATCAAAATGGTGAAACATAAAGGGGCTTCAGAATCATAATCACATCCACTCTCAGATTTATATCGGTTTGGTGACCCTCACTAAATAGGTAAAGAGGCATGAGATACCTTTATCACTGTATTCAAAACTTTCCTGGCGTAGGGCTCAAGCATTAATAATCTATATGCCTTTAGTTGGATAATTTGGGAAAGCATTGAACCCTCTTTATAAAGAGATATTGAGGCGGCCGAAAACCGAAGCTGTCCTCTTACGGATGGGAGTAATTTGATAATTTTTTTAGGGGATTTCTATGCAAGTTAACCTTCGACACAAAGGTAGCATTACCATTTTAGATATTGACGGAAGAGTTATTGGAGCAGATGCCTTAGCTCTCAAAGACATTATTGATCAACAAATCCAGGTAGCTGATAGTGGACGGGAGCCTGGGGAAAAACTCAATATGATTTTGAATTTAGAACGGGTGCAAATGATGGATAGTTCCGGCTTAGGCGTGCTTGTTGCTGCTCATACGGCTATCCGACGGAACGAAGGGAACATAGTACTTCTAAACCTTGGTGGCAACATTAGAAGTCTTATTGTCATGGCAAAGTTGATGACAATTTTTGACTGTTATGATTCGGAAGCAGAAGCAATAGCTGGAATCATACGGACTTAAGGACGGTTATCAGCTGTTTTCGTTTGAAAAAACCCTCTTGTAACTCTCACTGCGAGGCAAACCGATAACTGAAGGTTTCCTGCGTAGCAGGCGAACGGATAACTCATAAAAAGATGGAAACACGTATCTCCAAAGATCCTGAAGAAAACACCAGTTTATGGCACAAATGCACCGGGTGTCAAGAGTTCGCTTTCAAAAACGAACTTGAACGGAACCTGTATATCTGTTCATATTGCGGGGCACTGTTCCCTCTACTTGCTGAAAAGCGGCTTGAATATTTACTCGATGACTTGCCAACGGCGGAAATCCGATCTGCCAAAGAATCTGGGCTTGTTGCCGAAGGATTGATCGCAGGGTATCCAGTCTGTTTGTTTATCGCAGATATAGATGTCATCCCTCCAGAGATTGACGCATCCTTTTTTCTCGTAGCGATTGAAAATGCCTTAAAAAAACAGATGCCGTTGATTACGATCGTCGCTTGCCAGCCAGACGGATCGCGGGCAGCCTTGGCAGAAATTACCTACTTGACGATGCAAATGGAACAATTAGCGGATAAATCACTCCCCCATATCACTATTTTAACCGAAACAGAAGTATATCCATTGGCGACGTATCTTCCTATCGGTGAACTGGTTATCGCAGAAGGCAGACCCCCTGCTAAAAAACCGGTGTCACCCAATTTACAACCCGCGCTGCATGCCCCAGAAGAACAACTGCTGACACAGCCATCACCATCGGAAAAAGACATTGAACCTGACCTGAATGTTGATTGTTATATTCCTCGTGAAGAGTTGCCAAATACATTGGGATTATTTCTGAAATTCTTTGTTGGTAGTCGTCAGTAAGAAGTGTTCGTTTAACCAAAGCATTTCACTATCGATAATTGATAACCGATCACTAATTATGGAAAGAGACGTTTTGCACGAAGCTCCGAATAATGTAGGCATCTCTGAAAACAGGGCTAAGCGCGTTGCCTTCACCAACCAGAAATTTAAAGAAACCTTCGGTAGCGCGTCCGCATTTGTCGCATCAGCTCCCGGTAGAGTGAACCTCATCGGCGAACATACAGATTACAACGACGGTTATGTGTTTCCAGTAGCGATTGATAAATATCTCAACATCGCGGCTCGGAAGAGGTCTGATAGACGTGTCAAGTTACACGCTTTAGATGTCAACGATTCTTACGAATTCTGCTTGGATACGCTCTATCCTATTCAGCAGGAGGTCTCCCCAGCATGGAGTCATTATCTTATCGGCGTTGCGTCCCTTCTACAAACATTAGGCAAAAAAGTATCGGGAATAGATGCTGTCATCACAGGTGATGTACCGATTGGTGCCGGTCTGAGTTCTTCCGCGGCACTTTCAGTCTCAACAGCCCTTACTTTTTTAGCCGCCAGCACTGCATCTGTGACCTCCGAAAGAACACCACAATTAGGAATGAATAACAAAGAACTTGCGGCGTTGTGTCAGCAGGTAGAACATGAATTTGTCGGTGTCAAATGCGGTATCATGGACCAGACGATCTCACTGCTCGGACAGGAAAATCAAGCACTGTTCTTGGACTGCCGTTCGCTTGAACACGAGCATGTTCCCCTCAACTTGGCAACGCACTATATTGCTATCTGTAATACGAAAGTAAAACGCGAACTTGCCGCTTCTGAATACAATAAACGCCGCGCGGAGTGTGAAAGAGGGATTGCTATCTTTCAACAATGGTTGCCTGGGATCTCTTCACTCCGGGACATTACATTAACAGATTTCAAAAAGTATGAAGAAAAACTTCCCGCGTTAACACAAAAAAGGTGTCGGTATGTGATTGAGGAGAACACCCGTGTATTAGATGCCGTTGCCGGGCTTAAGACGCGACACCTACAAACGGCAGAAGAAACAGACGAATCGCTCATACAATTCGGTAGACTGATGAACGCGTCACACAACGGGCTTCGAGATGATTACGAAGTCAGTTGCAGTGAGTTAGATTTGCTTACCGACATTGCTCGCAGCATCACAGGCGTAATCGGAAGCCGTATGACAGGTGCGGGGTTTGGTGGATGCACAGTTAACATCGTTCATAGAGACGTTTTAGAAACGTTCCAAACGCTCGTGACAACAGAATACCACAAACATACCGGTATTAAACCTGAGATTTATCTCTGTAATGTCAGTGATGGCGCACAAGTTTTCTGGAACAGTTAAGGAAGTGTTCTAAAATGCCTAAAGTTGGGGAGAGACCGCTTTCAACTTCACAACTTGCAAACTTTACAGACTTTCTTAACTGACGACTGATAACGCTCTTGGCGTTAAATTAAAAATATGGAATATAGTATCGGCGTCGATCTTGGCGGAACAGATATCAAGGCTGGGTTAGTTTCATCGGTAGGTGATATTTCTTGTCGTGTGGCTCTCTCTACAGATGTTGATGTAGGAGGTCCGAAAGTCGTAGCGGCTCGAATTGCGGAAACTGTTCGTCAAGTGCTTGTGAAAGTAGAAACCGCAGATCCACATGTCATATCAAAATTAGGCAAAGCACCACAATCGCCCTTAAACAACGCGAAAGAGGCTAACGACGAATGTCGCAGGCATGATGACACCCACGAGGTTTGGATTGGACTGGGAGCACCCGGACTTATCATCGCTGAAACAGGAGTCGTCCACTTCTCACCGAATTTTCCCGGTTGGACAGACATTCCACTCGTCGATTATGTGAACGCTGAACTGATAAAGTTACGTCTGCCGAAGACAACCGCAAGTGATCATTCGCAAACTCATAGAGGTGAGAAATATAAACTTGTATTACGAGGTATGGACAACGATGTGAATGCGATGACACTCGGTGAACTCCGTCATGGTGCCGGTGTTGGATACAAAAACATCGCCGCATTGACGCTTGGCACAGGTGTAGGCGGGGGAGTCGTGATAGACGGGCAGGTTTACCATGGGAGTCAAAATACTGCAGGCGAACTTGGACATACTATCGTTGAACCCAATGGACGTTATTGTGGGTGTGGTAATCAGGGATGTCTTGAGGCGTATGCTGGTGCGAAGAACATCGTTGAACGGACGCAGGAGAAAATAGAGACAGGACGGTCTACGATTTTAGCGGAAGCCATAGAGAATGGAACATCCCTAACGCCACAGAAAATAGCGGAGGCGGCACATGCGGGTGACGAAATCGCAATGGAGATTTTTGCTGAAACAGGACGGTATATCGGAATTGCCCTTACCTCAATAGCGCATATTCTCAACCCACAAATTGCAATCATCGGGGGCGGTATAGCGGAAGCGGGTGAAAAACTTCTCTTTGAGCCTATCCGGGCTGAATTTTCCAAACGTGCTATGGATATTCCGGCGCGGATGAAAATCGTGAAGGCACACCTCGGAAACGATGCAGGCATTGTGGGGGCTGCGATGCTCGCCCTTGAAAGTGAGAAATCGGCAGTGTAGCGCGAGGCATTCGGTGGTATAAACCCGCTGTAACATGTCACGGAAAAAATTTATCAGGAGACAAAAATGAAAAGTAAACTGCTCTACTTTAAGAACCTTGGACAGACTTATCGGATACCTACCTATAATGGAATGAAGAGGTTTTTGCTTGGGGGTTTCTTTAGCCCAAGATTCCCTAAATTAAAATTAAAAATTTTAGTGGTCCTTTGCTTGGCACTCATCCCACTGAGTTGCTCGAAGGTCCCAGAGGTCCCAGATTTTCTCAAAGATACTTTCCAGCCAGAGATGATTGTTCCCGTGTTCGACCCAGATGCTCATATCATGCCACAGACGGGTACTATTGGTTACGTCAAAAACGGTGTAAAAGCAATGGCGGTGCCGCTAAACGATGTGAAAGCGGTTGATGCGTTCGGTATTTTTATCTTTAATGGAACCGACCATTGGATCTCCTTCAAAAAAAAGGATTGCCAGATGCTTGATGGCACGGGAAGTGTTACGAAGCCAATCGATAAGTCGCAGGAATCCTTCTACCTAAAAAAGAACTTCAGACCGAAACTGCCCCCTGAATTCGGTGCGGAAGTATTCCGATGGGATAAGGCTATTAGAATACAAGGCGATCCAGCAGTACTCCCCAGAGCAGATATTGAGAAAACAACCGTGATGCCGGGACAACACGCCAGGTTCTTCCTATATTTCCGTAAACGAAGCATTAAATATAGCAGTTTGCGAATCATTGTGCCAAGAGTCACCAGTGATTTCAATGAGCAACAAACAACATTCGTTTTCAAATTTAAGGTGCAACGCGGCTAAACGCGCGGGCACGGAGTCGGAATTCCGAGAAAAAGTTGCGAAGTGTACTAAAGTTGCGAAGTGTACTAAAGTTGGGAAGTTTCAAAGTGTACGAAAGTTTCAACGCCTCACTTTACGGACTTTAGAACATTTTACAGACTGCCTTTGCCTTCTCCTCCTTGTGCTCTGTTTGAGTTGCACCCTACCCGAAGCCGAAGTTGCACCGCCGGTTGAAATCCTTTTCTCGAACCGTGAACGGGAGGCACCGCCTATATTCGGTATTCGTTACATCGAAACGCTCGGTAGGACCGGACACGGAGCAGGGGAATTTCGGACCCCCTTAGGACTTGCCATAGATGAAGCGGACAGAATCTACGTTGCCGATGCGGGTAACAATCGGGTACAAGTGGTTGATAATGCTGGAAATTTTATCTTAGAATTCGGAAGTCGTGGATGGCGGACAGGGGAGTTCGATCACCCCACAGATATAGCACTGAGTTTTCAAAGGAGATACCGGCTCTATGTAGCAGATACCGGGAACAATCGGGTGCAATACTGCAATTTCGTTGATCGGATTTTTTATCCACTCAGTGAGAGTGTGGAGGACATACTGCTTGACCGTCCCAAAGGCATCGGTATCGGACGGAATGGTGAGGTTTATGTTGTCGATACAGGCAATCACCGCTGGGTTGAATTCAATGTCACTGGTGTTCCCGTCGTAGCACGAGGGAGTTTCGGGAATGGCAGCGAACAATTTTGGGATCCGACGGATCTGGGTGTTGATGCCCACGGAAATGTTTACATCGTTGATACTGGTAATCATCTTATAAAAAAATATGACTTCAGTGGCAACCCTATTAACATGTGGGGCGGCGAAGGCGACGCACTTGGACAACTGCGGGAACCGAAGTGTATCGCTTTAGATGAATGGAATTATCTTTATGTAACAGACAGCGGCAACCGGCGTATTCAAGTCTTTGCACCTGATGGTAGAAGCATCACAGAATTCAGTGCCCCGACACTTCAGGAACCGGTGGGCATTGCAGTCTCAAAAACCGGACGGGTCTTTGTCAGTGATGCCGAAGCGAATGACATAAAGGTGTTCCAAGTTTTTCGTAAAAAATAGCCGTCGCAGTCAGGAAGAGCGTTCCGATGCACATCAGACATCTCTTGCTGAAAGCCGAAAGCCGACAGCTGATAACTATTCTTGTTTCCTTCTGTTTGTGTGTATTACCATGTTCCGGGAGTCCAGCCCAAAATCCCCCTAATAACGAAACTGAAATCCTTGAACTTCCTACCTTTTCTGTCCTCCAGAAAATGGAGTCCGTTGCGTTGGAAGCAGGAACGCAAGAATTCACAGTGAAGTATCCACCGATTCTGCCGCACAGCGAACGCATAACAGGACCGGATGGAAAGGTACTCGTGCGGGGTGTCGATTATCAGATCGATTTCTATTTGGGTAAAATCACCGTAGCGGTAGGTCTTCTGCCTGCCCATGCCGAACCACCTACAGGCGAACCGTCCAAACTTAAAATAATCTACCGGACATTGCCATTCGCGATTAAACAAGTCTATAAACGCGATCTTTACGGAACGGAAGTCAGCGGTCAGCAATCAGCGGTCAGCAATCAGCAAGAGCGATTGCCTCGCAGTGAGAGTTCACCAGAAAACCTCTTTACTGAAGGTTCCCGACAGCCGACAACCGACAGCCAATTAGAAGTGTCCGGCAGTCAGACCTTCGGTATCTCGGTTGGCAGTGGACGCGGTGTGACGCAGAATCAAGAACTCCGCGTCAATGTAGAGGGAAAAGTCTCTGAAAAAATCAGTGTCCTCGCGCTGCTATCCGATCAGGACTTGCCTATCCAACCCGAAGGAACGACCGAAAATATCCAAGACATCGACCAGAAATTGATTCGTATAACGCATCCGAACATGAGGGGGACTTTAGGGGATTTTGAAGGGGCGCTGGGTCCATCGGAGTTTATTTTCTTCCCGCGCGCATTAGAGGGTGTACAAGTTGAAGGTGATTTTAAGTGGATGGACTTTCATTTCATCCCGAGTGCCATTCCGAAAGGACAGTCTACGAGTTTAGTCCTTCGCGGTGAGGAAGGACGTAGCGAATACCGACTCACGGTTGATGGACAATTCGTCATTGTGAAAGCAGGCAGTGAAATCGTTTGGCTAAATGGTGAGAGGATGCGACGCGGCGAAAACAACGATTACATCATTCGCGAATATGGGGACCCAATTGTCGAGTTCAACAGTAAACACCTCATAACGAGCAACGATGTGATTCGAATCGACTTTGAGTACATCCCGGAAGAACGGGCGTACCAACAGAATCTTTACGGGCTCAGTAGTGTTTTCACATTGCCGGGCGAGCGTTTAACGTTTGGCGCGTCCTATGCCGTTGAAGCAGATCTGAATCAACCCGAGCAGGCACTCATCACGCTTGATGACACCGACCTGGAGGCACTTCGCCAAAATATACTTGATCCGGAAGAAGATGGTTCGCCTCTCACAGCACCACAAAAGCACACTGTGTGGGGACTGGAGAGTCGTCTGAATGTTACGGAGCAAGCGTGGATTCAAGGCGAACTTGCCTATAGTAATCTTGATAAAAATACCTATTCCACTGTTGATCGGAAAGAGGTGAGTCAGGCGTGGAAACTGATAGGATATGCCGATTGGGACTTCGCAACATGGACGGATCAGCTGCGTCCTAAACTAACGACCAATCTCGATATACGGTCAATGGATGCCGATTTTGTGCCCGTCGGTGCCTCAAGCGGCAACCGTTCCCGCTCCCGCTATGAAACACAATACGCCAAAGAAGGCTTTGATGACGCGTTCCTGCTGGACACTGCCGGTAGATCGCGAACTCCCCAAGATGAGAGAACTATGGACTTCGACATCCGACTGATTCCAATAGATTGGTTAGAGGTTGACGCAGGAGTGGGTAGGAGTGAAGAAAATGACCCGGAGCGCGAGAGAACCGTTCAGGAGGCGGCGATTGCAGATGAAATAGAAGTTTTACCTGCTCCAAACGCAACCATCCGCAACAATTTAAACTGGGGTATCCACTTCAATAGACGTTCTGGCAGTGGGCGGGTAAGTTCCACCCTTACACCTGTAGGAGGGAACGCCGACTCTCGACAACCTATAATTGGACAAGAGAAGAATCCGGTAGGAGGGAACTCCGATTCCCGACAAAGCGCGTCTACAGGAGCACAATTGCTGAAGAGGTTACCGAATCTTCGGTGGGACGACTACCGTAGCAGTTCACGGATGGAAGGAGCAGATTCAGCAAGGACACAGTCGCTACAGAAGTCACGTCAAGAAGGTAATCTGGCGTATCCTCTCGGTCCGTTCAGAATTTTGGGAACACTGGGACGAGTGGAATCGAACGAGGCGCGTAATGCTACGCTTAACCGAAAGCGGAACCGCGCAACCGGACGTATTGACCTCGCTGATTTCAAGTGGGTATCCTTGAACACCAGTTATGAGCTTGAGGAGGCTTTTGCGAAAGAACCGTTACTTACTGTCGATGACGAGCCTATCGGTTTATCGGATTGGCAGCGGAATACCACAGCACGGACTTGGAAGATAGGCATTCTTTCACAACAACAATCCTTTCTCAACGGCGGGGTGAATCTAACAGCAAACATTGCGCGCCGGATGTTGGAAGCGCACACCGATCTTGGGGCAGATACAACGACACAACTTGCCGATGTCAACCTTCAACTCACACCACTCAGCCGAGCAATTGATATAGAAATCGCCTATGAATTAGATAAAAAACTGACGAGTCAACGCCGTGAAATATACACCGATATTCATCCACACACCGGCGTTCTAATTCAACCCGGTGAAGGATACTACGTGAAATTGGACGACCTGCACTATGTAGAGGATCCCGAGGAAGGTACCTACATCAAAATTTATCAAAATGTCGGAGATAAACCCACAACAGCAGTAGACGCAGAATTTCGCGTACGTTTTCAACCTCGTCAGTTTTTCGCACGGCGTGCCAGAGCAAGACAACAACAGCATCGTGAATCAATGCTAAAACGTGACAGTTTACGTCCGAATAGCCGTCAGCAAGAGGGTATTGCGGTGGACAAAACGTCTACAACTGCCACACAATCTACCGACGGTTTCCAACGGTCTCCGACAACTGACAGCCAATTAGAATGGTTTCTAAATGCCCTCAGAGGTCAAACACGGTTGTGGTTGACCGAGGAACAGGAGGTAGAAGATGCGGTGTCTCTCTATCTGCTCCAAAGTCTACAAGGCTCGGAAACGCTTTTTGGACGTTTGAATCAACACCACAGGCTCGAGTTCTCGCCATCGCCAGCGTTCAGTTTCGAGTTCAACCTGCGTGCTGGAGAGACGCTCAACCGCCGGATTAATAACCAAGAACGCCACAGACGGCACCGGACGTGGGATGTCGGTCTTTCTGTGAACCCAGCGCAACGTATATCTGTTGGTGTGAACTGGGAACAACGCAGAGAAACTGAGAAATACAGTCAATTCCAATTTGAGGAGCTCTCACAGGAAACTGAGCCTATGACCAACAGGGGAGAACTTCCATCAACGCCTATCTCAGATCTGCGCCAATTTGAACAGTCGACTGAATTGAGCCTCCGATATGAACTCAGCAGCTCCGTGCGATGGAGCGGGGTTGGAGGATATAAACGGACAATTGACGAGGAGCAACTCGACGAAGAACCAGAAGCCAAAACGCGGACCTTCTCTTATGAAAATCGCATCACGTATAGTCTCATCGGTAAGGGACGCATTGACATCAACTATAAACTCGGCTACGGCGAAAGTCAGGGCGGTATCCCCTTTGCGCAATACACGTTCTATGAAGGCATCAGTCACGAAGTCCGCACAACCGCAGATTACAGATTACGAAAGTTCACCGATCTCTTGTTTCGACTCAATTATCGCTTGCTCTCCACAAAGCAACGGAAACCCGAACACCGCTTAGAGATGACGGTCAGCGCGGAACTTTAATATCATCCGATGAGACAGAAATGAACTTATTGCCGCTGCTGCATTTGCGTCATCATTGCCATCATTTGTATAAGCTGCTTGAAGTCACCAAGGTCAATGAAAAGTTTGAGGGTTTTCGGTAAATTGATGATAAGATAGAGGTCCCTCATAACACTCTTGTCTCATCTGTGTTCAAGTATCGGAAATGATAGCAGAAGTCGGTAAAATCGTCAATAAAAAAGCAGTCTGATTTTTTTATTGACGAACAAAGAAAACCGCGGTATCCTTGGGAAAAATCAATACCACGCCACAAGGAAAGTACTATGAGTTGCCCAAGATGTCAACACCCAAAGCCTGGAAATGGTGAACATAACGATCGCCTTATTTGCGAGATTCCGCGTCAATGGAGATGTCTTTGAGATACTAAAAATCGCGCAGACCGAACCAAGTATCATTATTTAGACGAAAACCCTCGAAAAGGGAGGCGTTCCAAGTTTAAGCGGTGTCTAAAAATCCCAACTCACGTAACCGATCAATCCATTGCTGCCGTTTTTCACTGCCCGTTGGATTTGCGACCCAGTGTGGATCGTAGAGTGATGTACCCGGTCGGTTAAAGTGTTCAGGACTCTTTGCATTGCTACGTGCGCGGTTGCGTGTGGCAGCATCTTCTGGAAGCCGGGTTGATAGGTCTCCTCGGGGCGTTTCAACTTTTCGTCAAGTGGCTGGAATCGCCGCCAGAGCTCGGATGCCTGTTCAGTAGAAATTCGATTGCCGAGCCAGACCTCTCATCACAGTCAGTGTCAAATTGCAGGCGCGGTTGGGCAGAACTCTCCCAATCGCCTCCTTGTGGATCGGTAGGAAAACGTCGTTGCGCAGAAAACTCCTTTCTCCGACTGACCATGTGTTCGATACTACGGTGCAACGGTTCAAGCTCTGCCTTCGGTACGACCTCCCACAGAATATTGTATCCTTCTTCTCTGAACTGTTGTCGATCGACTTGCGTGATCTGTTTTCCTCTCCCTAACACGAATTTCAACGCGCTAACTTCTGCTGTAGTTTCGAGCTATCTATAACCTCCCGATTTACAATATATGATGGCATTTTTCCAGAAGCCACGTTGATGATGCTCTGGCACGCACTCTTGGCATTGCCTTCAAAACATTCATCCGTCCAGCAGATGCTGTGTGGGGTTACGATCACGTTGTCCAGATTTAAGAGTGGATCGTCGTCGCTAATGGGTTCCTGTTCAAAGACATCAAGACCCGCTCCTTGAATCCGTCGGTTCTGAAGTGCTTCTGTAAGTGCTTTCTGGTCAACAATTGGACCGCGTGCGGTGTTAATCAGATAAGCCGTCGGTTTCATCAACCCGATACGCCTCGCATTGATGAGTCCGCGCGTCTCTTCGTTTAATGGACAGCAGACACACACAAAATCAGCGGTTCCCATCAAGGTATCCAGATCGACAGGTTCTACATCTACTTCTGCTGCGTCAGCAGGTGTAATGTATGGGTCGTAAGTGATGTGGCGCATCCCGAAAGGTTTCGCCAGCTTAAAAGCCTCTTTTCCGATATTGCCCATGCCAACAAGTCCAAGCGTTCTACCGACTAATCCCATTCCCCTATAGTTTTGCGTGTTTCTCCAGCCACCTTCACGGATGAGTCGATCCTTTATCAACAGTTGGTGGCTCAGTGATAGGACAAGGGTCATGATGGAGGTGGCAACGGGACGGCGGACACCGTCAGGGGCAATCGTTAGCAACACACCATTTTCGGTACAAGCTTCCACGTCCACCTTATCGTATCCGACACCGAAGCGGGCAATGACAGCCAACTTGTCAGCGTTTGTGAACGTTTCTGCTGTGATACCCGCGCCCAATACTAAGAGCGCGTCATAATCCTGCACCTGTGTCGCTTGTAATACCGGTGTATTCTCTGCAATATATTCCCAGTGCAGACCTACTTGGTGAAAAAGAGGACCGGCGATCTCATCTAAATCGCAGGTGCCATCGGGTCCCAAGAAGTCCCTCGTGACACCTACGCGAAATACAGATTTATTCATTTGCAATTCCTATTTTTTTATTTGATAGTAAACCCCGAAAACATCTGAACACTTTGAGAAGTTAGTTCCGTATTTTCCCAGTTTCATAATTGTGCCTCTGAAACACGGCTACATCTACTCCGACGCCAAGGATGCGTTGCGGATATATTTCCATCCGTTGGGCGAAAGTCTGAGATTTTTGACGCGTCTGTCAATAATCAAAATTCTTTGTGCATGTGCTAAAGGAACCCACGGAACGTCTTTGTGAAAAATCGCTTGTGCTTGCTGATATAGTCTGATGCGGATATCTCGATCAGTGAGCAATTGGACCGGCACCCTATCTATACCGCGCAATTCCGAATTGATCGTGGGTTCAGTCGCATCTTCCTCGGTCCTTGTTCTGGCGCGTTCCAGAATGTTCTGCATCTCAGGGTTTCGATAAAAGGCGATATTATATGCTGGCTTCTCGGCAGCAGGAATACTCAAAAGAGAGTAAAAGAAGTTATCTGGGTCCGCTACATCGGCAATCCATCCCAACATTGCCATATCGTGCTCACCAATTTCCGTTTTCGCGAGATAAGTCGCCCAGTCATAGGTTACAATTTCGGCTTCAATGCCGATATTTCGGAGGTCAGATCGAATGGCTTCAGCCAGTGCCATCCCATCAGGAATGTAGGGACGAGGGACGGGTAATGCCCAGAGTGTCGTCTCAAAGCCATCAGGATATCCTGCCTCTGCGAGGAGTTGTTTCGCGAGTTCCGGATCGTAAGCATAATCCTCAATTGAATCGTCATAGCTCCAGAGTGAGGGCGGAATCGGATTCTTCGCAGGAATTCCCAAACCCTGGTAGAGATGCTCAACAATCTGGATTTTGTTAATGGCGTGGTTGATCGCGAGCCGCACCCTGAGATTGTCGAATGGTGCTTTCTCCATGTTCATCGCCAAATAACCAACGTTCAGACTCGGTTGCATGAGGAGTTCAAACTGCGGGTCACCCTGAATGAGCGGTATTTCATCAGGATTCGGGAACTCCATGACGTGGAGATTGCCTTCTTGGAGCTCCATGAACCGTAGCGCGTTATCGGGAATGGATCGAAAGATAAGCCTATCCAGTGCGGGTCTTCCTGCCCAGTGCGCTTCATTTGCCGCGAGGACAATTTTGTCGTTCCTATCCCATTGAACAAACTTAAAAGGTCCTGTACCGATCGGATTGTCGCCGAAACCTTCACCCAAACTTTGAACAGCTACTGGACTCACAATAGAAAATGAAGTTCCTGCCAACGCACTAATAAAAGGCGCGTAGGGTGTTTTGAGTTGGATCTGGACGGTAAATGGACCAAGGGCAGTAATATGGTCAATAAACTGTTCATGAAAATCACGGAACAGTGCGAAAGGTCGAGTGAGTGAAAAAACAACTGCCTCAGCGTTAAACGGACTACCGTCGTGGAATTGGACATCTTGTCGTAAGTGAAATGTCCACGTCAATCCATCGCCGGAGCGTGTCCACGCTTCGGCTAAGGCGGTTTCAATATCCGTTGTGGCTTCTTTGTATTGGACGAGGGTATCGTAGACCATATCACACACCTTCGCCGATTCGCCATCAACAACTTGTGCAGGATCAAGCGTAATAGAATCGCCGCCGCGTCCAAAAACCAACGTGCCACCTGTAGATGTAACTTCTGACTTGATTCCACCAATAACATTGGCGACAAAGACTAAATCAAGGATGTTGACAATACTGTCTCCGTTGACATCAGGATTTGTTACCTGTGCTGGGTCGATGTTCTTACCAAAATGCGAAGCGACAAGCACCAAGTCAAGGACGTTGACAACACCATCGCCGTTGGCATCGCCTGTGATTTTCGCATCCTGCGCACTACCGTCTGCCAAAAAGATAAGTGATAAACCGAGTATTATTGCTATAATGATTATTTTTCTCATCTTATTCCCCTAACCAAACATTACGGAGGTATTTCCACCCAATTAGCGGAAGTTTAAGGTTCTTCACGCTTCTATTAACAACTAAAATCCGTTGCGTATGTACCAATGGTACCCACGGTGCATCTCTGTGGAGAATCGCTTGTGCTTCTTGGTAAAGTGCAATACGTTCAGTCTGATCTGTGCTGGTTCTTGCCCGTTCCAGCACATCTTGCATCTCATCGCTTCGATAAAAGGATAGATTGAGTATAGGTTTTTCGGCGGCAGGTATACTCAAAGTTGACCTTACCTTTCGATCCAAATTTGGCGGAAGTATTTCCAATTCAGAGGTTGAAGCTTGAGATTTTTCACCATTTTGTTAATGACTAAAATCTGTTTCGCATGCGCCAATGGAACCCACGGCACATCTTTGTGGAAGATCCGCTGTGCTTCTTGATAGAGCGAGACTCGTTTTTCCCGATCCGAGATTGCTCTCGCCTGCTCTAAAACGGCTTGCATTTCATCACTTCGATAAAATGCGATATTTCCAGCGGGCTTCTCTGCTGACGATTTACTGAGAAGAAAGTAGAGGAAGTTATCAGGGTCTCCGAGGTCAGCACTCCACCCTAACATCGCGATGTCGTGCTCCCCATTCTTTGTTTTCTCAAGATAGGTGCCCCAATCGAAGGTCACGATTTTTGTTTCAATTCCAACATTTCGGAGTTCGGATTGGAGAACTTCTGCAAGGGCGCGTCCATCCGGAATATAGGGACGTGGGACGGGCAATGCCCAGAGCGTTGTCTCAAACCCATCTGGGTATCCTGCTTCAGTGAGCAGTTTCTTCGCCAATTCTGGATTGTAGTCGTAATCCTCAATCGAATCATCATAACTCCAGAGTGTCGGTGGAATCGGGTTCTTCGCTGGAATCCCCAACCCCTGATATAGATGTTCAATAATTGCTGATTTGTTGATAGCGTGGTTGATAGCGAGTCGGACTTTGAGATTCTCGAAAGGAGGTTTGTCCATGTTCATCGCCAAGTAGCCGATGCTCATGCCGGGTTGCGATAACAATTCCAACGTCTCGTCGTCTCGAATCTGTTGCAAATCGTCTGGATTTGGGAACTCCATGGCGTGGATACTGCCTTGCTGAAGTTCAATAAGCCGCACTGAGTTATCAGGAATAGAACGGAGAATGACTCTATCTAACATAGGAGGTCCGCCCCAATAAGTGTCGTTTGCCTCAAGTACGATTTTATCTTTCCTATCCCACTGCACAAATTTAAAGGGACCTGTCCCAACTGGGTTATTGGAAAACTCATCGCCCCATTTTTTTACGGCTGTAGGACTAACAATTGAGAACGGGGTTATTGCAATCGTAAAAATAAAGGGGGCATAAGCCGTTTTAAGGTGAATTTGAACCGTAAAATCATCAACAACGATAATTTTGTCCACAATCTCTGCCAAACCAGTTGCTATCCAATAAATATAACTACCGCCAATTTTATGGAACGGATGTGTCTCATCGTGCTGTCGGTTAAGGGAAAAGAGCACGGCTTCGGCGTTGAAAGGGGTCCCGTCATGGAAAGTCACGTCTTTGCGCAGGTGAAATGTCCATATCAAACCATCTTCTGAGCTTTCCCAACTGGTAGCGAGACCTGGTTCCAGTTCAGTGCTTTCATCTTTATATTGTACGAGCGTATCGTAGATATTATCGCAAACTTTGAAGGATTCTCCATCTTCCTCAAGGGCTGGATCTAATCCCACAGAGTCACCGCCACGACCGAATATTAGGGTGCCGCCGCGGTTTAGGTGTGAATCAGCAAGGATTGGGGAGAACCCCGCAACCAATGATATTAGAAAAATGGATAAGAGAACCCTTGTAAAAAATCTGTATTTCATATTTTTAATTTATTACTCCGTGGGTACCGCTCCATCGGGCGCAAGCCTCTATAGGAAACCTGCGGGACAATACGCTGTGGTTTTCGGTGATTGACATTCCTCTGGAAGCCATAAGGTTTATTACAATTCTGAAGACTGCGCGGAAGAAAGGGGAAACACAGTTCAGAAGTAAATAATTGATAGAACTGACAACTATTTATGATACGAAGTTTTCTGCAAAATGTCAAGTGATCTTTTGTGTGAACTCAAGGAGTTCAGAGGTTTAGGTTCAGTAAACATAGTGTCTTTTTGGGGAGAAAATAATAGACTCAATTTTCACAGAATACAGGTTTGAAACCCTATTTCCATAAAAATCGTTTTATTAATTGGGATAATATCTTAACAATAGTAATAGGGTTTAATTTGCCAAAAAAAATTATGTTATCTTTTGAGCAACTCATCCAGAATTTAACTGACACAACGCAACCGAGCATTGTTCGTTGCAGTGCTATTACGAATCTTGTCTCACAGGGTGGTTCACACGGAATAGGAGCCCTAATCGAGGTACTTGTTGATTCAGATTCGATGATACGGCGCGAAGCCGCAACGGCACTTCAACAAATGGATGCAACCCGAGCTGCGCAACCGCTGCTTGAAGCGTTGCAGGTGGAGTCAAACGATCTAACACTTTGGGCGATGCTTGAAGCCGTTGGTGAGCTGGCAACGCCTGATGCCTTCCCTATGCTTGAATCGCTTCGCACTGTTGGTCCTATGCTCACACGGATCGAAGTGAAGAAAAGCATGGCTCGGATCGAGGCTCGCTATCCCAATGGAGGCACTCCTGCCCCCCCTGAAACACCTGAACCTGAACTGCACACGGAGCAGATAGATACAAATGAACGGTCGCTGACAGCAGATCTTACAGATTCACAAACCATCCGAGAAGAGGATGCAGTAGAATCGGAGTCGGATGTCTTCCCTCACAGCACTGAAGATTTTCAAACGACTACGTCCGATGATCCGTTTATAGAAGAAGTAGAAGATGTAGCGACGGATGAAATCCCAACAGTTGAATCTGGTGAGGAACAGCCAACAGAATTTGAAGAAATGTTCACAAGTCCTGCTGTTGACCCAGACAATAGGACTGTAGCAGTTCCAGAAGAGATAACTGATATACCTGGTTATACACAGTCCACCGATGAAGCCGTCGATATTATAGAGGAAGCAGAACACGCTGATGAGGGAATTAGCGCGCAGGATTATGTGCAGTTCGACGATGAACTCGCTGATGTTATAGAGGAAACGGAATCCGTAGAAGAAATAACGGATACCGAGGATTATGTGCAGTTTGACGATGAACAGGAGGCACCCATAGATGAAGAAACCCAATCTACAGACCCTTTAACAACCGATACGGAATTAACAGAACGAGAAAAAGAAAATCAGGAGATAAACGATTTAGCGGCGTCTATTGCCCGATCATCTCGCCTTGCAGGTTCATCCGTTAATCTTCCGGTGTTAGCACCGAATGCTGCCACTGTCCCGTATGATCCGAAGGGAACTGCCCTTGAACCCGCACAAACGAACTTCTTCCTGACCCTAATACACCCTGGCAGGTACCTCTCGAAGCAATGGGTGCAACGAACGCGCGTGTATCTGATATTGTGGGCTGTTCTCGTTATCGTTACAATCGCTTTCACACAGTATCAGAAACACACAAAAATAGAGTTAAGTCCGCTATCTCGGTTTGGACTTTCTATCAGTGAACTACCGGAGTTGGTAAAACGCTCATTGGCGGAAGGTGATTTCTACATTCAGGAGGGATATTATAGAAAAGCCATTAGTTCGTATGAGTTGAGCAGGGGGCTCGGTGCGCTCCCGATTAGTTTCTATAGGAAACTCGGGTTTGCGTACTTTAAGGAAGGTCAGTACGCGCTTGCCATTGAAGCGTATGAGTTGTTTTTAGAAGCGAGAGAGAATGAAAATCCCGACGTGTTTGCCGCCGAAGCTTCACTTGTCGGCGTTCATCCGCTTACTTCGGTAGGAGAAGGGGCGACGCGCGACTATGAAACCTACAATATCCTTGGAACAGCGTATATGAAACTCGGACGTGTGCTGGACGCACAAAGTGCCTACGAAAAGGCGATACATCTCGCGCCAAAATACGGAGAGGCATACAATAATCTCGCACGCCTCTATGCAGATAATTATCCGAATCATGTGCCTGCAAGTATCAAGACCGCGCAAGTTTTACACCCGTTGTTCGCGAATTCCGTTTTGCAAACTTCACCCAGACTACGACTTGCTGAAGCGTTAGCCTATACAGCGGTAACGTTGAATCCGGACGTCGCGGGTTATCATGACACACTTGGCTGGATTTTATCGAAGCGTGGACAAGTGAACAAAGGGATGAAAACTCTGGAACGTGCCATTGGTCTACAGAGTGATGCTGTCGAGCCTCATTATCATCTCGCACAGGTTGCGCTAAAAGCCAACGAACGGAAGAAGGCAATAAAAGCGATCCGAAACGTGTTCAAACTCAACCCAGCTTTTGTATCACTCAATGCAGCGGAATAGCCATCAGCAGTCAGTAGTTCATGTAGTAATTTTTTTCACCGCGAAGTAGTTTTGTCCTCCTACTGAAAGCCGAGAGCCGATGGCTGACAGTCTCTTTACAGAAATACTTTAGCGAATCACAGAGAATTTGCCGACGCGACTATCCATTTCAGATGAAAGGACATAGATATAGATGCCACTGCTGACTCCAGAAAGTTCCCAAACCCTCCTATCCCTTTCATGTTCTGTCCGCGTCAGTGAGGCAACACAGTTCCCGCTAACATCGTAGATATAAATGCTCGTTCCGGCAGGTAGTTTATCAAATGTAACCTGATTACAAGCTTCCACGGGATTCGGATAGACAACCACCTCCGCGAGCGTTGGTGCCGGTAGCATTATTGTCAATATTCTGGCATCGTCAGCGAGATTCTCGCCATGTATATCCGAGAGTTGCAATGCCTCAATCTGGTAATGATTGCCCGTGCGGAAGACCTCGGGTGAGAAAGTAAGAACAACGCGCTTTCGTGTTTGGTCAAGGATCGCCGAGCGCGGTGGGTAGCTTCCCGAACCATTTTCCGCGTTTCCGTGTTTGTGCAGACGGTAACGACCAGCGTGTGTGGCGGAAACACCCATCGGTTTGTCAAACTCCAACAGGAGTTGATTCGGCGGCGCAAGCACAGCGGCATGCAAGCGTGGTCGTCGTGTCGGCACGACAGATATTAGTGTGGATTGTGTTGATTGCGCAGTAGCAGATGCAGGCGTCTCGAAAATGGTTAAGGCATTATTGCTGTTAAACAGCAGCGCATTTGCTCCATTGCGATTCAGATCAGCCACAACCGGATTGAAAGTGCTTGTCGCACGGTGGTGCCAGATAGGTCGATAGTCTATTCCGTCATACTGTACGAGGTAGAAGTTTGGCTGAACGGCGATGCAAAGTTCATTACGTCCATCGTTATTTGCGTCCGCAATAGTTATCCCATTTCCACCATCCCATACGTCACGAATGCGTTGCGTCCACACTGCCCGATAGGTATCATCACCATTTGATTTGAAAATGGTTAAAAGCCAGTGATGGTAACGAATATCAAGCTCCGTAGTGCCGACCTGTGTTCCCGTTTTAGCGCAGATAGCAAACTCCGGATTCCCATCGCCATCCATATCTCCAGCAGCAAAAAGTTGGGGGGTGCCTTCAGGAAGTGTGCTTATCCACGTTTGTCTGTATTGGTTGTTTCCAGTCGCTTCGTGTACAAATATATTCCCATCGTTGTCTCCAGCTAAAATCTCTGTCCGTCCATCGCCGTCAAAATCGCCTGTGACGAAATTCGCACTAATTCCGTTGTTTCCCCATATTGGACTTTCAAGGGTAGCCACAACCTGATAATCGTTATCCCCTGCTGCCTCGTATACCGAAATGGCGTTTGTGCCATCGTCGCGTGCAAAGATTTCAGGTGTACCATCTGCGTCCACATCAGCGATCGTTCGGCTCCACTGCCCGCGTGCTTCCCAGATGCGTTCCGTTGGAAATTCGCCTTTCGCGGGTTGCTCCAGCAGAAATGTCACGCCTGAAGCGTTGCCCAATACCTCTATAAGTCCGTCGTTATCTGTATCCGCTGCCGCCCAGAGCCATAGCGATTCAGCGAATGAAAAGACCTGCTTGTGTGTTCCATTATCCGCTATCTCAAGAATTTGTGCCGTGCCAGTACCCATTTCAACGGCAAAGAGTTCTAATATCCCGTTCCTGTTTATATCCACCGGTGAGGCGATAGCGTGCAATCCGCTGTCAATTGATGAGACTTGCGAGAGATGTGATATATCAATCGGGGTATCGTTCACTTCAATCTGATATAATCGACTGTTGTTGTCATCAGTGTGCAGCTCCCCGACGCTACTTTTCACCGCTAATCGGTATAAATAAGTGCCCGGCGGTCCACCTAAATCGGATATGTTAACGATATGAAGCAAGTTCTCTGAGTCTGAATGGACAGTTCTATTGATATTTCCGTTTGCCTCAAAAATTTGGATTTTGCCTGTGGTTAATGCCTCCGTTTCCCAGATCACCACTGAATTTAATTTGTTTCCCGAAAGCCATGGTTCTGCTTCATGGTTTGTAATAAGAGGTGCCTCATGCGTCACGTCAACAACATCCTTGGCTCTCTTGATGTCTCCATTTTCGGATTTAACACTCAGTCGCAGCGTATACCTGCCTTCCGCTAAAGTGGAAGTGTCCCACTTGTGTAAACACACACCAAACATCGATTTAGTTTGGACAGTTCCTAAGGGATACCATAAATCTGGGACTTCGCCGATGCCATACTCCAGCCAGTATTCAGAAAATTCAGTACCACCTGCGCTGCCGATGATTTCAATTCTATCGAAGATAACCTCACGAGCTATCGCTGTAGTGGGATGTCCGAGTCCACCTATGCTGTCGATGACTTCAATTCCATCGAGAGCTTGTTGCAAGGTCCGTTGCGTATGAATTTTCGCAATAAGCGATGTTGAGGTTTCCGCGAGTGCTGCGTAGGCATCAAGTGAACCTGCTCCAACGAGTTCGGTAATGAAAAGCGGCTTTGCAGTGGTAATCAGTTTCTCTTGAATCTCCATGTTAGTGGCATTCGGATCTGCAGATAAGACGAGAGCCGCAACACCAGAGACATGCGCAGCCGCCATGGATGTACCGTCTCTCTCTCGGTACTCCCCATTAAGTGCTGTGCTGAGAATTTCTTCACCAGGCGCGGCGATATCGATTGTAGCTCCGAAATTGGAACCGTCATACAACTGTTTTTCCTGCCCAAGTCCGGCGACGGAGATAACGGATTCAAGAGCCGCGGGATAGTAGGAACCAACTGCCGCCGCATTGCCCGCAGCACCCACGAGGACACACCCGCGATGATGAGCGTATTCTATGGCATCTTCTATGATGAAGGCACGCACAGTATCTCCCCAACTCATGTTAATCACCCGTGCGCCATTATCTGCGGCATAAACAATAGCAGCGGCGAGGTCGTCATTCTGGAGATAAGCACCGCCTCCATACTTGAAACCAGCTCTAAGAGGCATCAAGCGACAGTTCGGAGCGATTCCAGCGATGCCAAGTCCGTTGTTCGCTTTCGCGGCGATGATACCTGAGACGTGTGTTCCGTGTCCTGTTTCATCTTCGGGGTCGTTATCTCGGACTGTCCAATCGCCGCTGCCTGGAAGCGTCGGTGCGTCGCTGAAGTCCCATCCGTTTCTGTCGTCAATGTAACCGTTTCCGTCATCGTCAACGCCGTTCCTCGGAATCTCACCGACATTTTCCCAAAGTTGCGAACGAAATTCGGGGTGTCGGGTCGCAACCCCACTATCAACGACCGCCACTGTTACTTGCGGTCCTCCGCGTTCTATACTCCATGCTTGTAGTACATTTAGAACAGATAGATTCCATTGCTCCGCATAACTTGGATCGTTCGGTGGTGTTTCCGCACAGGGCTGGTTGAGACGATTCATCTCAACGGCTTCGATTGCAGCGTGCCGTTCATACCGCCGCCGTAACGGTTCCAACGTCCATCCTTCTGGAAACCGGATGAGATAATCGCGACGGAGTCGTGGATGTTGTCCGCCGGGCGTAGTCGAGGGAAAAACTGATGAAACGGAAACCGCACCGAGTCGTCTACTTAACACTTCAAGTTGCTCGCGAGAAGCATTCGGGTGTAAACGAACGATCAGTTCTCCGGGTGTATCAGTGATATAAGGAAAATCGTTTGAATTGCTTTGGGCAAAGACCAATTGTGAATGGACAAACAGGACGAGGATGTAGAGGTAAAAAGATTTTTTTGTCATATATCTTCTGTAATATTGCAGTACAGCACAGCTTGTACACATTACTTTACTCTTAAAATTGCAATTCTATATCTCTATCTGATATATTAATGATAGGGAATTCAGAGAGAAAAAACAAATTTTTCGTTTCCGCCAACAAAAAGGAAGCACAATAATTATGAAAGCCTCAGAATTGATCGTTAAATGTTTGGAAAATGAAAACGTTGACTATATATTTGGAATACCCGGTGAAGAAAATATGGATTTGATGGATGCCCTGTTGGAATCCAATATCCAATTTATTCAAACACGCGACGAGCGCGGTGCCGCCTTTATGGCTGATGTCTACGGTCGTCTCACTGGACGTGCCGGTGTATGTCTTGCGACCTTAGGTCCGGGAGCGATGAACCTTGTCACAGGGGTCGCTGATGCGAATATGGATAGGGCACCACTCGTTGCGATCACCGGGCAAGCGAGTTTAGACAGGATGCACAAAGAATCCCACCAGTATATGGATGTCGTTTCCGTCTTCAAACCGATGACCAAATGGAATACGCTGCTCCACCTCCCTGAAATCATCCCGGAATCGGTTAGTAAAGCCTTCAAGACAGCAACGAGCGAGAAGCCAGGGGCAACACACATCGATTTTCCAGAGGATGTCGCCAAAATGGAAGTTAGCGCGGAACCTGTGCCACATGACTTTCCCAGCGAAGCGGAACCCGTTGCATCCTGTTTGCTACGTGCCGCCCAACTGATTAACGACGCAAAACAACCCATTATCCTCGCAGGAAACGGGGTCGTCCGCCAAGGTGCCTCTCGGATTCTGACACAATTCGCTGAAATGACGAATATTCCGGTTGCGCACACCTTTATGGGCAAAGGCAGTATCCCTTGGACCCACCGACTCTCACTCCTCAGCGTCGGATTGCAGGCAAACGATTTCGTCTCCTGTGGATTCGACAGGGCAGATCTCGTCATCGCAATCGGTTACGATATCGTCGAATATCATCCGCGTCTCTGGAATCCTGATCGGAATAAGAAACTCATCCATATTGATACACAACCGAGCGAAAGTGATGCATCTTACGTCACCGATGTCGAGATGGTAGGCAACATCCGGCAGAGTCTCAGACATCTGATGGCACAAGAAATCTACCCTAAAGATTCAGAGTACGCCTCAAACACCTTGCGAAAAATCATACTCGACCAACTCGACGAACATCGCGATGATACAGGGTTTCCCATGAAGCCGCAAAAAATTTTGAGTGATGTCCGTTCCGTCCTCGCTGAAGACGACATCCTCATTTCCGATGTCGGTGCACACAAAATGTGGATCGCACGTATGTATCCATGTTATCAACCTAATACATGCATCATCTCTAACGGTTTCGCTTCCATGGGTATCGCGCAACCCGGAGCTTTCGTTGCTAAACTTATCTATCCAGAACGTAAATGTTTGGCAATCTGCGGTGATGGCGGTTTCCTGATGAACTCACAGGAACTCGAAACAGCGACGCGAATCGGTGTACCATTTGTCACGCTTATCTTCAATGACGAGGCTTACGGGCTGATTGAATGGAAGCAGATGAACGGTTTCGGTAGACCTGCCCATATCGACTTCACAAACCCCGATTTCGTCAAATACGCTGAAGCCTTCGGTGCCAAAGGCTATAGAGTCGAAGGAAGTGACGAATTAGTGCCTATACTCGAAGATGCGTTCAGTCAGAAAGTTCCTTCGGTTATTGATTGCCCCGTTGATTATGCTGAAAATCTACGCTTAACTAACGAACTTGGGCAGCTAACGTGCCCAATCTAATATTAACGTGAGTCCGAATTTTTGTCTCTTTTATACAAAACTCACGTTACTATTACCATAAAAAACGAAAACCTGAATTTTGATTGCTTCGTGGCATAAAAATGCTATTATCTTCTAAACGCCAGTCGTAGTTTTTAGTCTACTTACTTCACGGTATGCTTCGTTTTTTTACAGGAGGGTCTTCTACGAAAAAATGGCAGTTTCAACAATTGAGTGGGTGAATGGCAGAATTCGGATGATCGACCAGACGCTGTTGCCCAATGAATTCAAACAAATTTATTGCGACGATCTTCCATCAACTTGGGAGGCGATTAAATCCTTACGTGTACGCGGTGCCCCCGCAATCGGCATCGCTGGTGCTTTGGGCGCGGTACTCGGAATATGGAATTCCACAGCGAAAACCTATGATGCTTTCGCTACCGAACTGAAATCCGCTACCGATTATTTAGCGACATCGCGCCCCACAGCCGTTAATCTCTTTTGGGCACTGGATAGAATCACCCGAACAGCGCAAGAGAACAGCCACCTTCAAATTCCTGAACTCAAAGCGGTGCTGCTTGCTGAGGCTCAGGAAATTATTGATGAGGATAAGGCAATGTGTCGCGCCATCGGGCAACACGGTATGGCGTTGCTAAAAGAAAATGATACTATTTTGACGCATTGCAACGCTGGAGGGTTAGCGACATCCGACTATGGCACAGCGTTAGCTGTTATGTTCAGCGCACACGAAGCAGGTAAAAAAATCCAAGTTTACGCTGACGAGACGCGCCCCCTTTTACAAGGCGCACGCCTCACCACTTGGGAACTCATGCAAGCAGGCATTGATGTGACGCTTATTTGTGATAACATGGCGGCGCAGGTCATGAAAGAGGGGAAAATCCAATGCGTCATTGTCGGTGCCGACCGGATCGCGGCAAACGGGGACACTGCAAACAAGATCGGCACTTATAATGTCGCTATCCTCGCGGAAGCACACGGTATCCCTTTTTATGTCGCCGCACCGACTTCCACCTTAGACTTCGCCCTTGAAACCGGTGCAGAAATCCCTATTGAGCAACGGGCGGCAGAAGAGGTAACCGAAGGCTTCGGGAAACTGACTGCCCCCGAAGGGGTCAAGGTTTATAGTCCTGCGTTTGACGTTACACCCGCGGCGTTAGTCACAGCAATTGTTACCGAAAAAGGTGTAGCACGTGCTCCTTATACAGAGAACTTGAAGGCTTTACGGGAGGCATAGCGAAATCCTACAGATTACGCTGCCTGTGCGATATTCGATCGGGTGCCATTTATATCGAAACAGTCATACTGGTTTGTATGCATAATCCGGGTCGCGAACCCCATCGCCTGTTTTTCCGTGAGGTAACCGTCCGCAATTTCGGCTTCAAGTGCGCGCCGAATTTCGTTTCTGGCTTGAATCGCATACGCCATCGCACTGGTCGGCCACCCCGTATCGCCGCCGAAAGCGAACAATTTATTTGACGGAACGGCATGGATGCACCGACGGAGGAAATCACGCGAGCTGTAAGGATCAATGCTCCACGCCCAGCAGAAGTCGACCCAAATATTACGATAATGCTTGGCGAGTGCGACCAGTTCATCGTTATAAGGGTAGGCGATGTGCATCAATACAAACTTCGCGTCGAGATACCGAGCGAAAAGGGCACACATATTACCGGCAGGAATGCGCCGCATCGGCATCCGATCGTTGCCAGCATAATAGCCGGTGTGAATTTTGAAGGGGAGGTTGTGTTCAATCGTGTGTTCAACGCCTCGCGCCCAGCACCAATCACCGAGGCATAGCCGCGTCGCTTCGTCAACCTCTGCATCAGATTTCGTGAGCACAGCATTCAGGGCAATAGACGCCTCAGCATCGCTCCTTTCGATCCAGTTGAGTGTGCGGTTGTAAGCGTGTTGTGATTTTACAGCAATCGCACAAGGGGCATGCTTGGCAAAGATTGCCTCCATAGCCCGCTTGAGTGATGCAAGGTCGTTGACCTGAACACCTGTCTCGGCGTGGATAGCACTCGGATCAACTTGTCCGTTACAGAATGTCGCCCACGAGAGATCGTAGAGGAAAAAATCGGGACCGGATGTGTCCGGTGTGCACTGCCAACTGAAATCGTCTGTTTGAATGTGATCAAGGTTCGCGAGATCGTGTAAAATGTGATAACGTTTGCCGGGCGTGCGAAGCGTCTTTAGATTATCGGCACTCGCGAGTCCATCGCCCGTCAGTTCGTCGAGTCCGTAGATGTGCTTCGCGATGAGGCTGACTGCCTCTCCGTACCCAGTAAACTGCGTTGCTTCCCACGCGTCTCGGATGCCTTCAAACCGAGATGCGATACCTTGAGAAGCGTCCATCAGGTTGCGCATCGCTTCTGGGGAGGCACCAGCTGTTACCAAGTCGGCAGGCACATAATTTCCGAATAGGTCTTGGAGGATATCGGGTCCATTCTCAACCCATTCGGTTTCACGCTTCATGTGCTCGTGTGTATCCACAAGGCGAATAGATTGAATATGATGCGTCAAATCGGTAGTTGCCATGAAAGGGCTCCTTTAAAAAATTGAAACGGACTGTTTATCGTCTCTCGTACTTGACAAATGCGTCAAATTATGATTTAATATATGATGTCTTGGTAACTTACCTCTCTTTCCACTGTTGTAGGACAGCATTGATTCCTAAAAAGATGAGGTTTGTTCTATTGTGTGATAGACCTCGCCCTAAAGGGCGCGGCCTCTATAGTTGTAGTCTCTACAGAAGTTTTCGTGCGATCGACGACCACTGCTTTCTAGCGAAAGACTTACGTAGCCTACTGCAACAGACGCTATCCCGACTGCGACACAAAAGTGTCCTTACGAAAAATTTTGATACACATTTTCAAATGAGATTCAGCATTACCCGTCTCTCCCTACTGTGTATGTCGAACTACGATTTATTGATAGATGACCGTTTTTTAGAGTTTTACACTATAGGAACGCTACCAAGAGTTTCGTAACCAGAGCCTCTATAGCAACCTTACACTCTGAAAGTATTATAGCAGATTCAACAACTTATTTCAAGAAAAACGCGTCTACATCTCCACGCGAAAGCATGGAGTTTTGACGCTGAAGAATATGATAAAGGGTAGAGTTGTTGTGTGAAGAAAAACCGAAAATAAGGAATGCTCGCGCAGGAACGCGAATGGTTAACGTCACCTTTCTGAAAAGGGACAAGACCGCAGGAGCATATGATGCCTACAGGACGGATTAAGTACTACAATTTCGATAAGGGCTTCGGATTTATAGCGCAAGATAGCAGTGACGCGGATGTCTTCTTACATAGCTCCGCTATTAAGCAGCCTGAATACGAAGAACTCCGTGTCGGACAACGTGTAAAGTACAGTATTATTGAAGGTGAGAAGGGACTCGTTGCCCAAAACGTCGAAGTATTGTTGACCCCAACAGAACGCCGATGGTTGCGTCAAGGAAAGGCAATTATTCCGCGAGGTTACGCTGGCTTCCCGGGCCAAGGGCAAGGTCAATTTGCCAGTGATGATGCCATGCCCACCTCTCGCCATGATGCCAATGCATCAAAACCGATTCGGAATCGTCGCGCCCATGATACATCCGTATCACCATCGGGACCGACGGCAAAACTACCACGCACCCCACGTCCGTCGGCGATGGATATTAAGGATTCCACAGCACCGACGCAAGAGGCGCAAGCCCCATCTTCAAAGCAACTCAGTTTTGGCGATCTTTATATCCTTAAGCAGATTAATTTTGAAACATCCATGTTCTTTGCGTTGTATAATCATCTACAACTGCCTGCTACTGTCCTTGAAATGACACTCTCCAGTTTAACACTCAATAGTAATAAGGGCGAGCAGCAGATCGCTAAAACAGATGTTAAATACTGTTATAAAGACGTTGACGCAGAAAGGGTTCAAGCATCCGTTGCTACCGATGATGCCGTGAAGACGCAGCAGTTGACCCAACTGACACCTGACGTGCAAGCCCCTGAGATTGATACCGAAGTCGTTCAGCACGCCCGAAAAAATGGGACATCAATTGAGATCACACTCCGCGAGGGAGAGATCTTTCGTGGCATTATAGACTGGGTCAGTCCTTATGAAATTAAGCTCATTTTAGAGAACGGTGCGAAGGTTGTTATTTTCCGGCACGCTGTATACAGTCTTGCCGTAGATTAGGTGCTACCATGGAAGCATATCACGAACTCCTTGATGAGATTCAGCGCGATGTCGGACGTTTGCGCGAAGAATCGGGAGGTGTGCCGTGTCCATCCAACTGCTTCTCGTGCTGCCAAAATACTGCAACTATGGCGATTAGTGAAGTTGAGGCACGCGACTTAAAGGTGGGATTGGATGCGCTTCCTGTTGAAATCCGTTCACATATTCGTCAGAAAGCGGAACAGAGCATCAGAAAATTGAAGGCACACGGCTATGACGCTGAAAATATAACGCCGGATGCTGGCATGAAAGCAATTGGGGTTATAAAAGGCACGCCTGAAGGCGAGTGTCCTATGCTAATCGGTGGGGTTTGTGCCGTTTACGAACACCGCCCGGTCATCTGCCGTGTTTGGGGATATCCGATCCACAGTGGCAATGCGTTAGCCTGTTGCCACAAAACTTTCATTGGGAAACGGAATCGCTTTCGTCCACTCAGTTACGATCGCTATTGGAAGGTATGTCAGAATCTTAGCACGGAATTGGGTGCTACTCGGAAAACCCCGAACTGCTATCTCGTCTCACGATTGCTATCAGAATGAAACCTAAACTTCAGGGGTACTTTCACTCAACTCACGCAAAAACTCAAACGTATAAATTCCAGTACGATGTCCGTCGTTCCATACCAACCTCACCGCGTAGCGTCCGACGCGTTGAATGTCCACGAGATGTAAGTTCTCAAAGAAATCGTCAGAGGGTAGGATGTGAAAAGGATCTTTTCCTAATCGGGTGGCATCACAACGGGCACACGGGCATTTTTGTCGAAGGGTGCGGTAGGGCAGTTCGCTGTGATACGAATCTTTCCATCGAATTTCCAGGCTCGTGCTGCCTCTTTCAATGCGAGTCGGTTGGAATTTCTGCATGGTGACTTTTTAACAGAAATGCTTTCTGTTTAGAAAAAAACGGTTGCCAATTTGTGTGACCGCAGATGGTCTCGCAAACCAGCAACCGTTCAATGAGTTGCGATCGAAGGATTATTCCTACTATCCGTTATTCAAAGTACTCCGCATTGATTTCGATGAACTCGTCCCATTCTTCAGGGACATCTTCTTCCATGAAGATAGCTTCAACGGGGCATTCAGGTTCACACACCCCACAATCGATGCACTCTTCCGGGTCGATGTAAAGCTGATTCATTTCTTCAAACTCATCAGCATCGGGTAGAGGATGAATACAGTCCACTGGACACACATCAACGCATGCACTATCCTTAACATCAATGCACGGTTCACAAATGACATACGTCATATTGGAAAACTCCTTTCCGCTAAATTTACTATAAGAGCCTCCATATCACACGGACGGTAACTTCACTTAAAGGACGAGGTTAGTTCCATTTGATGAAGGCGTTACAAAGACATCGTCATATATGGCGGATTTTTCGCTGTGCCTGCTGAGTTGCGATCAGGACACTTTGACATATTCCGCTCGCTGAAGCGAGAGGTTTTGATAAATGATACCACATGCGACTCGCTTTGTCAAATTATATTTGCGATAATCAGAACCCTTCAATTTTTCAGCAATCGGTCACCAGTCATGTTAGTACGGAAAAAATTGACAATCCTCAATTTTTGTGGTAATATATCCATAATCGAAAAGACGTTGCTTGTAAACTCGCCTGTATTGTGAAGTACAGGTTTCTTTCCCCAACACCGGTAAAACACTATGAGAAAACCCTCCTCCAAGAAATGGCAGTTCAGAAATTCAGATTTCAATAGCAGTTTAGTATTGGCATCCGAAGTAGGGGTTTCTCCGTTTGCGGCACAACTGCTCATCAATCGAGGGATCAAAACGGCTGCTGAAGCGCGATCCTATCTTTATCCAACTCTCGATGAATTGCATTCTCCTTTTAAATTAGCAGATATGGACAAAGCCGTAGAACGGATACACAAGGCGATCTCACGCGGTGAGAAAATCTGTGTCTATGGTGATTACGATGTCGATGGTACGACAGCGACCGCATTACTGCTCAATACATTCCGCCAGATGGATGTTCCCGTTGATTACTATATCCCGAATCGGTTTGGAGATGGTTACGGGCTTAGTGAGGACACTGTAGAAAAGATCCACCAGAAAAACGAAGCGAAGTTACTTATTACTGTAGACTGTGGTATCACCTCGGTTAAAGAGGTAGCGTTGGCGAATAAATTGGGTATAGACGTTATTGTCACGGATCATCACCAGCCGGAAGCGGAACAGCCGCCAGCATACGCCTTGATTTCACCTAAGATTCCGGGGAATGAATACCCCTACACCGAACTCGCCGGTGTCGGTTTAGCCTTCAAATTAGCACAGGCGTTAGCAGACGATACAGCGTTTCTGGAATCTCAGCTGGATCTGGTAGCATTGGGGACCGTCGCAGATATCGCACCGCTGACTGGGGAGAATCGTATTTTGAGTCGCTTGGGGTTAGCAGAACTTGACAAACGTGAACGCCCTGGGGTTCACGCTTTGTGCGAAGTCGCTGGGTACAAAATTGACACACCGATCGACGGATACGCTATCTCTTTTAAGTTAGGACCCCGTATCAATGCGGCTGGACGCATGGATACTGCACACAAAGTGGTTGATCTCTTCACCACTGATTCTGAGGATGTCGCAACCCGGATTGCCTCTGAACTCAATCGGGAAAATCACATACGACAGGAGTTCGGAATGCAGATTCAAGAGGAGGCATCGAAGATAATTGAAAACGAGATAGATGATGATACCGTAGGGATCGTTGTTGCCAGCGACAAGTGGGACGAAAAAGCAGAAGATGCAGCAAAAGGGAAAGAAAAAGGGGTCGTTGGTATCATTGCCGCCCGTTTGATGCGAACCTTCCACAGACCCATCGTTATTCTCGCAATCGACGGCGATGAGGCGACTGGATCCGGGCGTTGTATCGACGGCATGAACCTTGCTGATAGTTTTGTCGCCTGCACTGAATTGCTCGTGAAACATGGTGGACACGCAGCGGCGGCAGGGTTAACACTTAAGACCAAAAATATTCCCAAATTCAGAGAAGCTTTCAACAAATTCGCTTCTGAGCATCTCACAGAGGAAGCATTGCAACCGAAACTCGACCTTGAGTTTGAAACGCGTCTTTCACTTTTGACGTTAGAGACACTAAAGGAACTGGAACAATTTGAACCTTTTGGTAAGGATAATCCAGCCCCCTATTTTGGAACACGACGCGTCAAAGTGGACGGTATCCCTACCCAAATGGGGAAAGAGAAAAACCATCTGCGAATGTTTGTTAACGACGGCACGGCAAAACGATGCGCGATTGACTGGGGCGCAGGGGACAAACTCATCACCTTCAGACGTCCCAATATGTCACTGAATATCGCCTTTTCACCGCAAATCAATGAGTGGCAAGGGACCCGTTCCGTACAACTGATCCTTAAAGATTGGGATATCCATTCCGAAGGTAGAGACACGAACTGGGATGTATTTCCCAAACTCAGTGATGAATCCTCTGTAAAACTTGTTGACAAAAGGAACGTTAATAAGAAGAATTATCTTTTAAAGTTGCTTGCGCGGGAGGAATCTTGTATAATTTATGTACGAGACGAAGAGATGTTAGATCTCCTGCTCACAAAACTCTTGCCAGAGAACATTGAAGGGATCGCACGACACAATGAATCAACACCAGCAGCAGAGGCAACAGCGTTATTGAAGCAATTGGAAAACGGTGAACTTCAAACGATCGCGTCGAGCAGCACTTTTCCTTCTCTGGAAGCGTTCCCTTTCATTAAACATGTTGTTTTCTGTCATCTCGCATCGAGCCAAGACCTTTTCTCCAAACGGTGTGAACCTGCTTTTGCAACTGCCGAGACTTCTTATTTGCATCTCATCTATAACAATACAGATGAATCGGAGATGCACAATTGGATTTCTGAAAAATATCCAGCGGATGACGAGTTACGGCGATTGTACGGTAGCATACGAGCGGTTATACAATCGAATGGCACAGACGGATACCCTGAAACAGAGATACTGAAAGGTGGGTTTGGGAGCCTGTCAGCCCTTCAAACTGGACTCACTATCTTTGAGGAATTGCAGTTTATTGAGCGACAGGGACAACCGGGTAATAGACTTGTAAAACTTCTTTCGGGTCAGAAAAGCGACTTATCTCGTTCGCCGACCTATTTGAAAGGGGAATGGATTAAACAGACGAGTCCTTCTTTTATAGAGTTTCAATTAAAGGAAAATATCGAATCTATGTGGGAGCGCATAGAAAATGAGTATCAAATCCTTAGTGAACCAAATTCAAGTATATAATCCGGACGCAGAGGTTGAACTTCTGGAACGTTGCTACCGTTTTGCCCAAGAGGCGCATAACGGACAACAGCGAAAATCCGGGGAACCCTATTTTACGCATTGCTTCAAAACCGCTGAAATACTCGCTGAACTCCGACTCGATACGCACACGATCTGTGCCGGACTCATGCACGATGTCCTTGAAGATACAGGGATCACGCGTCAAGAGATGCAGGTTCGATTCGGTGCCAATATCGCCAATCTTGTCGAGGGTGTCACAAAGATCGGTCAATACAAACTCAGTATTGCCTCCCAAGCCCCGGATACGAAAAGCACAGTTGAACACCGCGTCCACCGGAAACGGCAAGCCGAAACTTACCGGAAACTCCTGTTAGCGACAGCGGAAGACATGCGGGTAATTCTGATTAAACTCGCGGATCGACTTCATAATATGGAAACGCTGGAGTTTCTTTCCAGTGAGAAATGCCAACGCGTCGCAAAGGAAACGTTAGAAATTTACGCCCCGATCGCACACCGATTGGGGCTTTGGCGTATTATGGGACGCCTTGAGGACCTTGCGTTCAAGCATCTTTACCCGATCGAATACCGAAAAATTGCCGAACTCCTAAATCAGAAACTTGCTGAGCGAGAGGCATACTGTGAGAAGATGGTTAAACAGATTCGCCATGAATTGGAAAGTCGTAATGTTTTTGCCGATATTCATGGTAGAACGAAACATATCTATAGCATTTACCAGAAGATGCGGCAGAAGGGGACCCCCTTCAGTGAAATCCGAGATCTGATCGGTCTTCGAATCCTTGTTAAGACTGAAGCTGATTGCTACATCGCGCTCGGTGCGCTCCATCACAAATGGAATTATCACCCCGACCGACTTCGAGATTGGATTGGACAACCTAAGAAAAATGGGTACCAATCACTTCATACCACGATTCTTGATGATGGTAAACCCGTTGAGATCCAGATTCGCACGTATCAGATGCATAAGATTGCTGAAGATGGCATTGCAGCACATTGGAGTTATAAAGAAGGACTCCCGACCAGCCAACAGGGACGTTCCATTTTTGCGAGTTATAAGCAGATACTTGAGGATATACAGGAGACGCAGGATAGTCCGCATCATTTTGTGGAATCCATGAAATTGGAACTTTTTCAAGATGAAGTTTATGTTTTTTCGCCGAAAGGGGATCTTTTTAAGTTGCCCGCTGGCGCGACAGCGATCGATTTTGCCTATAAGATTCATACCGACATAGGACATACATGTGTCGGCACCGAAATCAACGGTACTATTGCCCCGATTCGGCGTGTACTTGAGAACGGTGATCAGGTCAATATTCGGACACAACCGAACGGCAAGCCGAGCCGGAGCTGGTTGTCGTATGTCAAAACCGCGACAGCACGGGGTAAAATCAATCAATGGTTTCGTGAAAAGGATAGGGCGGAGGCATTGGAATTGGGTAAGAAATTTCTTGCGGCAGAATTACGTGTTTCCTATCTTAATTCTCGTGATTATCTCAATTCCTCGAAGTTGCTTGACATTGCTAAGCAGCTCAAACTTAAAAATCTTGAGGAACTTTTCGTCCGGATTGGTAATGGGGATGAATCTGCGACTCAGGTTGTTAACCTATTGAAACCTGAGGTACCGAAACCAGAGACCGAATCTCCGGAAGATATTAACGGAAAGCGAGGATCCGAATCGCCGCCGGCTGTTCAGCTTGAAAATGATATAGACTTGGGCATGATGCGAACCATGAAATGTTGCAATCCGATACCCGGGGATCAAGTCGTCGGTTATCTCACACGCGGACGTGGGGTTTCTGTCCATAGAGCCGGTTGTATCCGCATCCTTGACGAACCTGAACGACTCTTAGTTGTCAAGTGGAACGAAAAGTCATCATCCGAAAACGGAAATCATCCACCTCCTGTCTATCCGGTCAAAATTCTCGTTGAGTGCAGTGACCGCCCCGGTATGCTCGGTGAAATTACGACCGCTATCGCACAATACAAAGTGAATATCCGCTCTGGAAAGTTTGAACCCTCCGCCATCCATCATGATGCCGAAGCCTCTGACAATCTGACGATAGATGTGACAGGTGCCGAGCAACTCGAGGCAGTCATGCAAGCGATTCGCGGCTTAAAAGGCGTACAACATGTCACCCGTGAATCCTAAGCTTCATTCTCTTGGTAAGAGCGATGTCTAAATTGCTCTTCTATACCGCTGCCGGCATCCTTGAAATAACTTTGGTGACTTTTCCGCTCCGTAGACATTTCGTGCAAATGCGAATCCGTCTCGGTCCTTCCGCAGTTTGAACCCGGACCCGTTGAAGATTTGGCAACCAACGCCGCTTCGTATGCCGCCGTGATTTACTAATCTGGTTACCTGACATCGGACGTTTGTTACAGACAGTACAAACTCGTGACATTATGTCTATCTCCTTCCTTCTTTTTGTCTTAAAGTGTTGGTAAAACCTAAACATTAATGATACCACAATTACAGAGGAAATGCAAATTTCTTTACGCTTTGGTGTAGGTGCGAACTGTGCTTCGCGACGCTTACTCACGGTTGACCGTTGAAAAATAGGGATGACTTTTTTCTCAGTCTCTGGTATACTATATCCTTAAGATTTTGCCCCTTATGCTCTCGTTGTACCCTTCGGAGTCCGTAAGTTCCGCAAACCGCGCATTCACAAGTCACTGCAGATAGAGGAGACCTAATTCTTTCCCGAAACATTTGGCATTAAGATAGAAAATATGAAAGTTGCTTATATTACCGCGGGTGCTGCTGGCATGTACTGCGGAACCTGTATCCACGACAACATGGTAGCCACGGTCCTGAAAAAACAAGGACATAACGTTTCCCTGATTCCCACTTATACGCCTACCCGAACAGATGAAGCAAATGTGAGTATGGACCGCGTCTTTTTCGGCGGGATTAACGTCTATTTGCAACAAAAACTCTCCCTTTTTAGGCACACGCCGTGGACTTTAGACAAGTTCCTCGACAATCCGACGCTCTTGAATGGACTGGCACGGTTTAGTGGTTCAACAGATGCTCGAGACCTTGGACAACTTACAGTGTCCATGCTCAGCGCAGAGCAGGGGCATCAAAGCAAAGAATTAGCGAAGTTAGTCGAATGGCTCGTCAAAGAGAACAAACCAGATATTGTCTATCTCACGAATTCCATGCTCGTCGGTTTCACAAGAGAAATTAAGAAGGCATTAGATGTCCCTGTTATCTGCGCGCTCCAAGGTGAAGATATTTTTCTGCAAGATCTTATCGAGCCGTACAAATCAGAGGCATTAACGCTTCTCCGAGAACGTGCTGCAGATCCAGACGGCTTCGTGGCACCTTGTCGCTACTATGCGCAGTTTATGGCGGATACTTATCTTAACGTACCTGTCGATAAGATTGACGTGGTCCCGCTCGGATTAAACATGGATGGTCACGGGTTAGCTGTCCAAAAACCGAATCCACCGCCCTTCATTATTGGCTATTTAGCGCGCATCTGTCCCGAAAAGGGGTTACACATCTTGGTGGACGCTTTCCGACTGGTAGCGGAAGCGTTAGGTGCGGAAAACGTTCAATTGCATGTTGCCGGTTACCTCGGTAAGAAAGACGAACCCTATCTTGAGGAACTCGTGAACCAGATCCAAGCATGGGACTTGTCGGATAGCTTCGTGCATCACGGTGAGGTAACGCGCACCGAAAAAATTGAGTTTCTCAACCGTCTGCATGTTTTTTCAGTTCCCACCGTTTATCGCGAATCTAAAGGACTGTCGATTATAGAATCGCTCGCCAACAGTGTGCCGGTCGTCCAACCGCGGCACGGTGCGTTTCCAGAGATGATCGGTGCGACTGACGGTGGAATTCTTGTTGAACCAGAATCCGCCGAATCAGTGGCGGCAGGTCTCATCGAACTCCATAACGATACCGAGCGGCGCGAATACTTTGGAGAAACCGGAAAAACCAATGTGCATCAGAAATTCAGCGATACAATCATTGCAGAACAACTTTTGAAGGTATTTGAAAAGTATACCTAACGTTTCAAGTGCTGGCGCGCTCTGGAAGTGCTCTTGCCACAACAATCAAGAAGGAAATGGATTATGTCTAAAACATGGCTTATTTTTGTTTTCATGACCGTTTCATCATGGGGACTTTACGGTGTTTTCTTACATCAAGGACAGGTCTCTATGGCAGATCCCGTGCATGGACGTTACAAAGCGTTCCTCTTTGTCGGACTCGCTTATCTTTTGGCGGCTGTCATCGGTTCCGCAGTGATGCTCATCGTTAACGGATCTAATTGGCAATTTACCGGTTCAGGGGTCTCTTGGTCATTCATAGCCGGACTTGTCGGTGCTATTGGGGCATTTGGGGTACTACTCGCTTTCGGCGCAGGCGGTCGACCTGCTGTTGTAATGTCCATTGTTTTCGCTGGTGCTCCGATTGTAAACGCTATCGTTGCGACGCTATCGCATCCGCCTGCAGGCGGATGGGGGGGAGTCCGGTGGCAGTTTATCGCAGGTATTTTGCTCGCTGCACTCGGCGGTTGTATGGTGATGCTCTATCGACCCACCTCATAACATATAGAAACAGAACCGCTGGACCTTTGACATCCGTATGTCCTGGAAAGGCGGTTGAACATCCTTCCCTTTCCCTCACTCCGTTCGTTTTACGGAAAAACGCACTTTTTGGCTATCCTTTTTCTGTAGCATGTCTCTAATAGGCAAAGAGGGAGCGTTTTCATGCCTATAGGCGAAACTTGCGTACCGATGTCACATAATCAAGAATTAACCGATGCAAATGATGCCGAGTTAGTCGTCGCTGCACTGGCGGGTAATACACAGGCGTTTGACGTTTTGGTCACCCGCTACCGGCGAGCTATGCTGACAATCGCGCAACAGATTGTGCGAAACCCGACCGATGCGGAAGATGTCGTGCAAGACGCGTTTCTACGGGCTTTTGAAGCCCTTCCACAACTCTCGGATCTGAACCGTTTTGGGGCGTGGCTTCATTCAATCACACGCAACCGTGCCCTGCGCTACTATAAGAGTGCCAGCCGTTACCAACCGCAGGAAGACATGGAACCCCATTTAAATAGGACATCAGATACATCGGCTGAAGATCCCGCTCACATTGTGGAACGTGAATTGACACAGCAAGCGATCAGAGACGCGATTCAGGAACTACCTTCCGACTACCAAGCGGTTATTGAACTTTATTATTGGGCAGAGATGCCACAAAAACGGATGGCTGAATTTCTCTCCGTGCCACTGACAACCGTGAAATGGCGACTCCATAAGGCGAAGGAGATGCTTAAAACGATTTTGGAAAGACGGGGCTATCGTGCGGATATGTGATAATCTTCACCACTATTCTCCGCAGGCGAGGTTCCGATCTTGTTGATAAAATCATATCCGTAATTATAGACTTTAACGACTATCATAACGAGGTGGAAATTATGGAACAGCAAAGACCACAGGAGATCAGAGGACTCTTCCACATGTTGGAGCACACCGCAAAAATCGCGGAGGACGCTGCGCTAACGGGAGCGTTCAGTGGCGGTGAAGCGCAATGCATTTCCCAATTCAATAACGTTCTCATACGTCTCAGCAACATCGATGCAATCCCTGATGGACTGTTTGACGAACTGCAAGAAGACGCGTCTTTTAGCCAGATCGGTATCGCGTGCCATCAACTCGCCGCCTATCTCAACGAAGAATTGGACACGACTACAGATTTCAAAGGATGGTTCTCCAGTTTTTTTGGAAGTCGATTCATGGAAAACCTAACAGAGGAATTGACAGACAAGCCATTCAGCGACCTCATCCGTAAAGCTGTTCCAGACTTCTTAACTGAAACGACATTGGAAGACATCGTCGAAGTATTTCCTGTCGCGCCCGGTGGAAAATTAACGGTTGATGCTGATTTCGGAGCAATCGACGTGCGGAGTGCGGAGGGTGATACTCTCTCTGTCCACATCCGACGTGCCGCACAGTTGAAGGAAGATCGCCGTGCCGGGGAAATCCTCAAGAATTTTGATGTACAGATGACACACGAAACAGTAGATGTCAAAATTGAGGCAAAATTCAGAGGACCGGCAAAGCAATGGAAAAAGGCGAAAAAACGCTTGGATGTCCAATTTGAGATCGTCGTTCCGAGAAACTACGCGCTTGATTTGAAAACCGCGGATGAGGAAATTTCCGTCGTGGATATAGGTGGAGATGTGCACGTTCACACAGCCGGTGCGGGACTCCGTTTACAAAATATCACCGGACGTATTGATGGAACAACTTCGGGTGGACACATAGACCTCAAGGCATTTGAGGGCGACGCGGCACTTCAAACAAGTGGCAGAAATATTACGATCGAAGGAGGCACAGGCGACACCAAAGCCAAAACATCGGGTGGAAACATCCAGATTACCGATGTCACTGGTGCTGTCAATGGACAAACCTCCGGCGGCACTGTTACCCTACGCGGATGCAAAGGTGGCGCAGATGTGAAAACCGCTGGTGGAAGCATAGAGGTGGAGAACGACGGACCCGTCCTCGCGAAAACGAGTGGGGGTTCTATTCGCTGCGAACTCCAAGAGGCAGTTTCCAGCCAAAACTTACTGTTGGATTTGGAAACAATAGGGGGTAGTGTAGATGTTTCGCTCGTTCCGGATATTGCTGCGACAGTCAAAGCAAAAGTGCTTGGGGGTTCAGTTACTACAGAATTTCCGGTAGCAGTGGAGGCGACAGGTCCTATCAAGCCTGATCAGTTGCAGGGAACTATTAATGGTGGCGGTTCACTCCTGCGCCTCTTCTCCGTCGGTGGGAACGTTATACTCAGGAAGGCAGAGGCACACAACCTAACAGAAATGTAGTGGTGATTCAACATTGACCTTGAGGATTAGATTCTAAGATTCCAATTCGGTAACTCGGCGAGCATCTGACGGAAGTGTCTCGTTGTTCTTGAATTCATAGCTTGGTCTGGGTTTAGCTCCTGCGTTTGCCCTCTACGATGTTCATTAAGTGCTTCCGAAGCCAGTTCGGATAATGTCTCTTGAGAACCAGCGAACAATCTATCCCATCGTTTTTCAGAGTGGAGTTCGGCAAGTATCCAATCCGCGAGGGCATTCTGTTCCGTCGGTGAGAGCTTTGAGGCTTCTGTAAAAACTTGTTCAAGTCGGATTGTCATTGAGATACCTCCGTAAAAAAGTGGATAGTCGCGTTAATCTCTCAAAGATGGCCAGAGTTTAGGTTTCCAATGATTATCAGCGGTTAATTCAACTTCAACTAATTCTAATAGACATTATAACGATTTACTTGTAAGTTTAGTGGGTCTATGGTAAAATCAGCAGAAATCCTATTTTGGAGTCCAACTGATGACCCGTTATGAAACCCTCAAAGATAAACCGAAACGCTTCCTGTCGTTGACAGGCTATACACTTGAAGAGTTTTCGGCACTTCTGCCGTCCTTCTCCAAGCGATTTCTGGCGTTCGTCGAAACACAGACGCTTGATGGCAACCCCCGAAAGAAACGTCGGTATACGCTCTATAAGAACAGTTGCTTACCGACTCACGAGGATCAATTACTTTTTATTTTGATATACCTCCGAAAAGCCATGACGCAAGATGTGCTCGGTGAACTTTTTGGTATGTCTCAACCGGTGGCTAACAAATGGATTCATAGGCTCTTGCCTGTATTGAACTCTGCTCTCGGAGACCTTGAAGCGTTGCCATCACGGCAAGGCGTCGCTTCACGTGTTGATGCCCCCCCGCAGCCTTCAACGGCGCGTCAAGCGTCAAGTCTCTTTTTTTCATGATGCGACGGAGCGTCCGATTCAGCGTCCAAAAGACCGAGAAGCACAGCAGGTCTATTATAGTGGGAAAAAGAAGCAACACACCGTGAAAAATAACTTGCTGATCACTACCGATAGCAAAGTGCTTTTATTGACGCCCTCCTATGAAGGCAGGATACATGACAAACACATTGCTGATAGGACGGTCTATTCCCTACCCGAAGGGAGTTGTTTGTATCAAGATGCAGGCTTTCAAGGTTTTTCGGTTCTCGGTGTGAAGAGGATTCAACCTATGAAGAAACCGAAAGGTCGAGATCTGACGGATCAAGAGAAAGCGGAGAATCGCGAGATTTCATCCATCCGCATTCGCATCGAACATGCTATTAGCGGTATCAAAAGATACCGGATCGTCAAAGATAAGTTGCGCACCTCCAAAAAAGGGTTTGCCGATTTAGTTATGGAAACTTGTTGTGGGTTACACAACTTTAGATTAAACTTCAGACCTTGGGTCTATCCTGAACTTCAATATTAAACTGTTATAATGTCTATTGAAAAGGAAGGGGCGCGTGCGGTTTGGAAACGCATGAATCCGTTTTTACTTTACTAAAGGAGAGAGACCGATGTTAAATAAGAACGTTTGGATACCGATATTAATTCTTGTGCTTGTTGTGATTGGGTTTGGTCTGTTTTATCGTCAAAAGGTCGCCACCCAAGCACCTGTGAAAGTCTATAAACCTGTTGAAGTCTCAAAACCCGCCACCCTGAAACCGCCACCCCCTGGGGAAACCGCCGAGAGCGGACATTGGCACGGCGATGAATGGCACGCCCAACCGCATGACACCCACGCCCCTGCACAACCGCAACACGGCGATGTCTCTGAAGTGAAAGCAGAACCGTCACAGGTTGTAGAACCCACCGAAAGCACGCCTATTGCACCACAGACACCGCCAGAAACCGCACCCATTGACCTGAAAGCCCTTGAAGGTTCCATGATGGCGAGATACAAACGCTTCCAAGAGATAAGTGAGACGCTTCCGGTGGGTAGGAGCAAGCGCGATGTCATTGTCGCATCTGGGTTAGTGCCGAGTCAAGAGGAGTTGCGGACAATGAGTGATGATGAGTTGTCGTCTCTCAGGAAAGCATCGCTTGAAAAAGCGGACGAGATTTATGATGAAATGATTAGTAACATGGGTAATGGGGAGTACGGCGAAGCTCTTAGGTATGAATATTCTCTCCGCCGCGCACCAGCTGACATGGTTTTGGCGGAGTCTGAGCGTCGTTATCAGACAAGTTTTGAGCGCCTTCCACCCGACCAACGATTTATAACGATTATTCCGCAAGTCGCTGATGAACTGAAGAAACAGTTAGAGGAGCGGTATGAAAGACAGCAGGAGGAATCAAACCGATGAAGAAAACCTATATGGTTTCCCTGTTTTTGTGTCTGCTGATGTTTTTTGGTGCGATTACAGTCCTGTATAGTGCCAGCGATCTGTACACGAAGTATCTTGAGGCACAAAAAGCATTGGACGCTATGATCAAACGGACGGAGCCGTTGCGGACGAAACGGAACACATTGATAACCGAACGCGACACACTCTCTGGCGGTAAGTGGAAGTTAGTTATTGGCATGCTCAACCCGATTGAGATCGCCAAAGTTTTGTTTCTTGATGGTGGCACTGTCCAGAAGTTGCTGGAGTTGGATGCGAAGATCATCGCCGTTGAGATTGAGTTGGAGCCGTATCAGGCAGACTTGGCGATGTTGGAATCAGCACGAGATTCGGCGTATGATAAGTATGTCAAGTCGCTGAGTCCATCCGAGAAACCAGTCGAAAAAGATGATCCAGTTCCCTATGTTAATATCCCTGAGTATCGCGTGGAGTGCCGTAATTCGTGTGGAACGATTTTCAGTTCTAAAGTCGTGACGCTTGCGAAATTGCGAGATACGGCAGAGAAAGCGCATATCGTTTTGTGTCCCGACGAACCGCACAAGAGCAATGGCTTTGGTTACTATTCGTGTCCGCCGGATTACCCGAAAGTCTGTCCGATACCGAACCAACACAAAGAGAATTTGAACCAGTTAGCGTGTCGGGGCCCGTGTGGCAAAGACGTGCCGAACCTCCTGGGTTTCCCCGATGATTCCTCACACCAGACGACGTGTCAAGAAAAGGCGTATCGTAGCCGTCGGGTTCGCGTAGACGGTAAGTGGTACATCAAAAAGTATGTACCCGAGGGTTCAGCTGCGCGGTGTCCATAAGGGTCGTATTACCACTGTAAGATTGGGTTGCCGTGTCCAAATTCCGCCAACCACGCCGGTTCGGGTGAAACGGTAACCGAGAAATATGTCGATTCAAATGGCAATACGGTTGCGCCGCCGAAAATGGCGTGTGGTCATGCGGCGGGGACACCGGGTGATCATTTCCGTGTGGGTTTTTCGTGTGGTCATGAGGATTACTACTGCTATCGTGGGGATCATGATGGCAATGGGTGTACGGGTTACGTTCATCCCGATGATCGCGTTTCACCGGATCAGAAATCAGGGGAGACGCTTGGTGCGTGTGGTCACATGTATAAACCGACGCCCGCGACGATCCGTGTTCACCGTCAGATTCGTTGTCCTTCGGGTCCGAATGGCGTCTCGTGTACTTCGGGATCTTATTGGGTGTGTCAGTCTCATACACATTCGTATGCGACCGCCGACACGGATACCGACACCGATCCGCCGAAACCCGATCCGAAGTTGACGCGTCAGGCGTGTGGTCACGTGTATGATCCGGATTCGAGTTCAGCACATTCACACCGTTCGATTGACTGCCCACCGCAAAATGGCAAGGACTGTTCTTATGGTTCGTATTATGCGTGTACGCCGCATACCCACGCCTATACAGGGAATCAGAAATATGGTACGTTTGCGTGTGGTCACACGGCGGCGGTGACGGCGGGGTATTACCATCGTTCGGTGTCGTGTCCCGATAAGAATGGTGTTTCGTGTTCTTATGGATCGTATTACGTCTGCACACCGCACACACATTCGTATCCGTCGCGTGTGGTGTGTCCAGCGGATAGTTGGACGAACTGCGGCGGGACGGTCTCGCATTCAACGACGTGTCCGGCAGGTCATTCGTATTACTCTTGTAATGCGTCAGCGGTCTCGGCACACAAGGGGCATAAAGCGACGACGACGAACACGGGTAACAACAATAATAACAATGGCGGGAATTCCAACAACAATAACGACGATGATGACGACGATGATGACGATCCGCCGCAGATTGTCTGCCCCGCGAATCGTTGGACGAGTTGCGGTGGGACGGTATCGCATGCGACGACGTGTGGAGCGGATCATAGTTACTACACGTGTAATCCGAGTGCGGTCTCTTCTCATTCAGGTTATACGTCGAAGCCGGATCCGCCGCAGATTGTGTGTCCCGCGAATCGTTGGACGAAGTGTGGCGGGACGTCCTCACATTCTACGACGTGTAAAGCGGGTCATTCCTACTATTCGTGTAATGCGTCAGCGGTCAACGCTCACAAATGGCATGTCAAAGCGGGTGTGAATTGCCCTGCGCATGCGTGGACGAATTGTAATGGTGCGACGTCTCACGCCAAGACGTGTGGTCGAGGTCATAAGTACTACACGTGTAATGCGTCAGCGGTGACGGCTCACAAATGGCATTAGAGACACAAGAGGACGGGCGTGATGGGAGACGGTTGCGCCCTGTCCTGCTTTCAGATTCCGTCTACGTTCAACGGACGCGAGCGGGGGAGACGCAAGCGTTTTCTCCGCTGGTGCGTAACTATCAGGACCGCCTGTTGCGTCAGGGTTTCGGACCCCCGAGACGGAGACCAAGGACTTCTGCCAAGAAGTGTGGTTAAAGGCGTATCGGAGGATTGCGGGCTTCCGTTGTGAGTCGTCGTTTTACGCGTGGCTCTACCGCATGGTTTCCGAGACTGTCATCATTGACTTGTTTCGCAAACAACAGCACGAGACGGAACCGCTGCACTTGATTGACGAAGGACGCATCACCGCCACAGCGGCGTGTCCGTCTGTATACATCGAGCGTGGCGAACTGCGAGAACATCTCCGCGAAGCCATCGCCGACCTGCCCCCGATGCGCCGTCGTGTGTTCTGCCTCTACTACCACCATGAACTGCCCATCAAAGCAATCGCAACCCGTTTGAATCGCTCTGAAGGCACGATTAAGACGCATCTGCGTAATGCCCGCTTGGATCCTCAAGAACGCCTGAGTGCCGATCTCTTGGCTTCAGAAGCCGGTGTTCTGAGATTTTGAAGGGGCGAGGCATGGCAGTGGCGCGTTTTCTCGTGTTATAATATTGAGAAAACCGCAGCCTGAGGAACAGACCTTTATCTACCGGATTGACATAAAGATAAAATAATAGTTGAGGCGCGGGTGAACGTTTCAACTTCCCGCAAACGGAAATATCCTGGTAGACAACTTGAAAAATCATACTTGACTGTACCTTTCGTCTATTTCTCGTGCAATCTCCTTCAATTCTGCTACTTGTCGACGGGCAAAGTTCGCGAAAATATAGGTATCTTCCCTCTGAATATGAGTCTCGGCCGGAGTGTTAAAGTATAGTTTGATGTGTTGCAAGGCATAATCAAGATTTTTGTATATGTCCTCTATGTTGTCATCAGGTTCATCACGTTCCCTTAATCCAGTCTTAAATGCTTCAACGGATTTCAATATCTCATCAATATAATCACCAACAAGTTGAACATGAGGTGAATCTATGGATAAAATAGCTTCAAATATTTTTGTAAATGGATACGTTGTATGCTGGAAAGCATCAGTTAATTTTTTATCCGCAAATTCCTTTCTATGCTCCACTTCTTCTTCCTTTAAAGTCTCAATTACGTTGCTCAAAACGTCTTCAAAAACCCTTTTTTGGATTGTAATTAAATCCGGAACACTTACATCTACGTGTTTAGAATTAAGTTCTTTACCGCCCGACTTTGTTGGATAGAGTGTCATTAGATGAAACTCCTGAGCACTAAGAGTCAAACGCGTAATGAAGTTGAATGCTTTTTTGTTACCTCTCTTTGTAGGATGCCCAGCAGCGTCGATGCGAATATGCCTAATTTTTTCTAATGATGAATTTTCAATATATGGAATTTTGAGAGCTTCATGTAGATTGGCCACTGCCTCTTGTTGCACAAAAAGAACCTGCAAAGCTCCGTAGATGCGTAAATAATTTCTGCCTTTATCAGAACTATCGGTATCTTTGCTTTTCTTGGCGGCGGTAGTGTTCCACAAGAATCTGGTCTTGGGCGACGAGAAGGTATTCCTGCAACGATGGGAGTTGTCGGTAGTGCGCGAATTTTTCGCTATCGGACACCTCGGTTGACGGTGAAAGCACTTCTATGATAAAATGTAAACACAACATAGCGAAGACACGGGAAAACACGTCAGCATGAAAAGTTCTTATTTCACCAAAGCAATAATCGAGACAATAACAGCGATAACAGCACAACCGATCGGTATCCATTCTTTGAATGCCAACCGCCTGCCTTTCAACTCTGCAACATCGGTTTCAACGTTTCGCAATCGGTTGTCAATACTGTCAATTCTGCTGTTGACTTGATCAAAACCTTGTTTCATTTCGGCTTTAATGTCGTCAAACCCTTTTGACATAAGGTCATACAGTTCTTGCGTTGTCATTGATCGTTCCTTTTGGTGGAAAAAATGAGGGTCAACTCGTTAACGTCTTTCGTAACACACACAGAAATATGGGATACCCATACACAGCAGCGGGCAATTATCGAGTGTCCGGTTAAAACGATGAATATAGATGAAAATGCAGGTATCTACCAAGTTGATACAGGAATTGTTCTATTTCCAGATCTGTCAAAGCGATACGATCGGCAGATTGAGGCGTTCAGCCTCGCTTACGTTGCTTTCAACGCACCGCACTTCGCTGACTTCGTTATTGAACGTCCCACTGCCATCATTGAAAATGGAGTGAAAGTTACCCAAGTTTACCACTATTCAGAAATTCGGAGTTTAGAAGCAAAGAATACTGTGTTCTGCATCGGTGAGTTATAAATTTTCTTGCAAAAATTTTATGCTCCGTTTATAATGCGGGATTATAGCAGCGAACCGGACATCAGATGTTAACCGGTGCTGATAACAACTCGCACGATCTTTATACGGAGGAGAAAAAACATGAAAAGTGTTCGCATAAGTCTTGTCTTAGCGATAATACTTGCACTTGCGTTCGTGAGTGCCCCGAAAGCGGATAACCACCAATCCTTAACCATCGTCTGGGCAGAATGGGATCCGGCGAATTATTTGCAGGAACTCTCGAAGGATTTTACCGCCGAAACAGGCATTGCTGTCGATGTTATCCAGATTCCATGGCCGAATTTCCAAGATAAGGTCTTCACGGCTTTTGTCGGAAAAAGCGATCTTTACGACATCGTCATTGGTGATAGTCAATGGCTCGGTAGGAACTCTCAAGGTCAGAACTATATCAATCTAACGGACTGGATTAACGAGAATATAGACGTTGATTCTATCTATGGACCCGCGATGACAGCGTTTGCTGAGTATCCAAAAGGCAGTGGAACCTACTGGGCATTACCTGCGGAGGTGGATGCCGCTGGATATGTCTACCGGAAAGACCTATTTGAAGATCCGAACGAAATGAAGGCATTCCAAGCAAAGTATGGCTATGCACTCGCTCCGCCGAAAACTTACGACCAACTTCGCGATATTGCCGAATTCTTCACGCGTCCGGATCAAGACCTCTACGGTATCGCGACATGGTATAGTAAGGAATACGACGGTATCACGATGGGCTTCCAACAAGTGATGTGGAGTTTTGGCGGTGCTTATGGCGATACAGAAAGCCACAAAGTTGCGGGGCATATTAATACAGAGGATGCTGTTAAAGCCCTTGAATTTTACACGAGCCTGCTCGAGTTTGCCCCTCCAGATGCGCCGAACTACTATTGGGCAGAGACACTGAATGCCTATAACTCAGGCAAGGTTGCAATGGCGATGAATTACTTCGCCTTTTTCCCCGGTGTAGTAGACCCCAAATCGAATGCGATTTCTCATGACAAGAGCGGTTTCTTTATAGCACCGTCTGGTCCGAAAGGGCATTATATCAGCATCGGTGGACAGGGCATGTCTATTTCTTCCTATTCTAAAAACAAGGATCTTGCGAAGCAATACATGAAATGGTTTATGCAGAAACCTGTTCAAGAGAAATGGGCGGCACTCGGTGGGTTTACGCCACACAAAGAGGTGTTGCAGTCGGATACCTTTAAGACAGCGAGCCCCTTTAACGAAGCTTTCGCCGCGAGTTTCCCGTATCTACGCGATTTCTGGGCGGTGCCGGAATACGCAGAACTCTTAGAAGTTTGCCAGACGAATTGGAGTCAAGCCATCTCCAAAATCAAGTCTGCTAAGGAAGCACTGGACGCTATCGCGCGGAAACACGAGGAAATCTTCGAGGACGCAGGCTACTACGACGAGTAAAAGGGCAGTCGGCAGTCAGGTCGGTTTTCTACGAAAAACCTTTCAGCAGTCGGTAGCCGAGAGCGAGCGTAGCGAACGACCTGATAGCCATTCCTCCGACAGCCGATAGCCAGAAAAATATGCTAACCAACCACTCCCATCGAACGTCGCGCGGGATGAGCGATTACCAGTTGAAGATGGCATTTATCATGCCCACCATGATTTTGCTCATCTTGATGAACATCTTCCCGTTATTGTGGTCGCTGTATCTGAGTTTCCATCGCTACAAAGCCTCGATGCCTGCAGCTCCAAGATTTATCGGTGTTCGTAATTATTCACGTCTCCTCGCCGATCCAGAGATATGGGGTTATTTTCAAACCACCGCTTATTTTGTCATCCTCGCAGTAGCCGCACAATTCTTTATCGGATTCGGATTGGCGTTGCTCCTGAATCGAGACTTCCGGTACAAAGGCTTCGTTACAACGCTACTTTTGCTACCGATGATGCTATCGCCCGTGGTAGTAGGACTCTTTTGGCGTTTTATCCTCTCCTCAGACAACGCCGGTTTACTGAATTTTTTTCTCAGTCCCTTTTTAAAGTCACCGATCGGTTGGACCACCAATCCGAAGGTAGCGATGTTAGCCGTTGTTATTGTGGATACATGGATGTGGTCGCCATTCATGATGTTGATTGCATTGGCAGGACTGAGTGCGGTTCCGAAATCCCTCTACGAAGCGGCTGATGTCGATAGAGCCTCTGCTTGGTTCAAGTTCCGAGAAATTACACTCCCGTTAGTATCCCCGCTTTTACTGATTGCCCTTCTGTTCAGAACGATGGATGCCTTCAAGATGTTTGACATCGTTTATGTGCTCACACGTGAGGGAGGCCCTGGGACTGCCACGGAAACTGTATCGATGAACCTCTATAAACTCGCTTTTCGGAACTATAATACCGGTAAAGCGTGTGCGATGGCGTATATCCTGCTCATTATTATCGTTGCCCTGAGCAATATTTACGTAAAGTACCTTAACAGCGTTAAGGGAGAGGCACAGGAGACCTAATGCGGAGCCGGAAAAACTTTGTTCACTATCTCATATTGGCGTTTGTTGCCATCGCTGTGATCGTCTATATCACTCCGATTTACTGGATTTTGGCGACATCTCTGAAGAGACTCTCAGACATTACCACAAGACTTCCAAAATTTGTTTTTGATATATCGTTAGAGAACTATCAGAAGTTGATGCCGCCAGAAGGTGTAGCAGATGTAACATATCTGTTCTTAGGAGAGGTGCTTGTCGGATTATTGCTGTTCGGTTTCTTCTCCCTATTTAATGTGAGATTCCCTCGCGCCTTATCCCTCCGAAACCTCGGCTTAATCTGGAACAGTATTTTCGTTTTAACGTGTCTCTATAGTTTCCTAAGCTTGCCACCGATGCAGAGCCGTCTCCAGACGGATGCCCGTTTCAACTTCCTGCTACTCATCGTTTGCACAATTATAGCGTATCTTCTGATTGCCCCCTGGAGGAAAACGGGAGGGCTGACATCGCAAACTCTAAAAAAACAGCGACTTACCTTTGTGTTGCCAAGCATTTTTGGAACAGTAGCGATCTGCGCTGTCTTGGCAAACGGTGGATCCAAGTATTTTTACCAACTGCTCAATAGCATTATCATCGGTGGGGGTAGCACGATCCTTGCTGTAGGACTTGGAACACTTGCGGCTTACGCTTTCTCTCGATTTGACATCGCTGGAAAGGACGATCTACTCTTTTTTATCCTCAGCACACGGATGCTCCCGCCTGTCGTCGTTGTCATCCCAATCTATCTGATGTATAGCGCACTTGGGTTGCGAGATACGCACTTTGGATTGATTCTGCTCTATACCACTTTTAATGTTTCATTTGCGGTATGGCTCATGAAGGGGTTCATTGATGAAATTCCAAAGGAGTATGAGGATGCCGCGCTTGTTGATGGCTACTCGCGATTCCAAACTTTCCTAAAGGTCATTTTACCGCAGTCCGTCACAGGTATTGCTGCGACAGCTGTGTTCTGCCTCATTACAGCGTGGAACGAGTTCGCTTTCGCCTTGGTCCTCACAGAGGTCGGCGGTAGAGCCGTGACCGCACCCCCTTCAATTACAAGTGCGACGGGTTCCACTGGTATGGATTGGGGGAAAATCGCCGCGGGGACCTTTGTTTTTCTGCTACCCGTTGCTGTTTTCACCTTCTTGATGCGGAGCCATCTGCTACGCGGTGTCACATTCGGTGCCGTGAAGAAGTAAGCATTTCTTTTTTGTAGGATCGAGTTTTACTCGCGACGCATTCGATAGCCCGAACTGTCACCTGATTTTTTATTTGACAATTTTACCGACTTCTGCTATCACTTCCCATACTTGAACACAGATGAGACAAGAGTGTTATGAGGGACCTCTATCTTATCATCAATTTACCGAAAACCCTTGTGGACTCGACACGCCTACGGGTCTGTGAGAATAGGCGGATTGCCTCACATCGCGTCTTCGCAGGTGTTGCCGAACGCTCGAAAACCTCTATGGGATGGTTTTATGGATTCAAACTTCACCGCGTTATCAATCACACCGGGGACCTCTTAGATGTGGCATTGACCCCTGGGAATATAGAGGACCGCAGGTTTCCTCTCGGCAAGTTCGCAGAACGCCTTCACGGGAGTCTCTACGCAGATAGGGGGTATATCTCCAAAGATATTCGAGAAGCACTCCGGGAGCAAGGAAACCTCAACTTGGTTTACAAAGTCCGTAAGAACATGGAATCCTTGGAACTATCTGTCTCCGATGAGGTGTTGCTGAAAAAGCGGACCCTCGTTGAGTCGGTGATCCGGGAACTCAAGACACAGATGCAAGTCGAGCACAGTCGACACAGAAGTCTTGAAAACTTCCAAGTCAATGTCTTCTCTGCTTTGATCGCCTATCAGCTCTTGGAGAAGAAACCTATGTTGAACATCTCGGAACTTCCGCAGACACACGATTTACAGATGTTCGATACACCCTAAATTTTTTCAAACTCACGTTATAATACTTATGAGAGAACTCCTTTTAGTCCATATGTAAAGATTTCATTATACCAAAGGGGTTCTCTTTATACAGAAAGTCCTTCAATTATTTTTTCAAACTCACGTTATGTCCAAGAACAAGTTGATGCAGACGTTTAAATCCATTTTCTTTTTTTTCTTAATTTTGTGTGTTAGGTTTTTATTAGGCGTTGTAACTGGATACTTCTGGTATATCGTGGTCGCATTCGTCTTTTATATAGCGACAAGTAACATAGCAGATGATTGGGAACTCATAGATCACTGTAGGGAACGTATGGATGGCGACTTACGTGAATTTTATGACATCGGATGGGAACTTGAAAACGGGGAACTTGCAAGTGAGTCGGGGTATGGTGTTATGGCAGAAAGAGTGATTGCTGTCACTCGGATTGGACGGATAGGCAGTTTATGGGTGTTTCCTGCTCTCGGCCTGATTTGGGGTTTTTCACAAGAGATTCCTAATCTTCGGGGGTTGCCTCGAGAAACGGAGGAATAACTTTGACCTCCCTAATTACTGATTGCCATTTTCCATGCCATAAGCCGTTTGTGGATAGGAAATAATAGGATGTTTTATGGGAGTACACTTCTTACTGTAATTTTTAAATTCCAAAACTGCTGATTGCGAAAACGTAAATGGAGGTTCTTAAGATGATCAACCACGCACTAAAACTCACCGATGCAGAGATGCGGGATTTCATCATCAACGGGTACGTCAAGGTAAAGGTCGATTTCCCGCCAAGTTTTCACGAGAACGTTTACCAACACCTCGACGCAATGTTTGAAGGAACGGGTAATTTGGGCAACAATGTCCTACCCCTCATCCCTGAAATGCAAGAGGTCTTCGATCATCCAGCGGTTCACGGTGCCATGCAGGGAGTGCTCGGTGAAAACTATGCGATGCACTCGCACCGATACTGCCATTTCAACCAACAAGGCAGCGAAGGTCAGAATTTTCATAAAGATAGTTATGAAGGGGACGGACAGATCCGACGCCACCGCTGTCGTTGGACGATGGCGTTCTATTATCCACAGGATGTCACCGAAGATATGGGACCCACCGCCGTCCTACCCGGTTCGCAGTATTACGAGACGGGTGAGAGTGCTCATGAACAGCCTGACCTCGCACTCACTGGCGAAGCAGGGACTGTGACAATTGTCCACTACGACTTATGGCATCGCGCAATGCCAAATAGCAGTGACAAGAAACGCTACATGTTGAAGTTCCTCTTTATCAGGCTCGATGAGCCACAAACACCCGCATGGAAGAGCGATACCCCTGACTGGCACACGCTCGGCAACGGAGATACATCAGAGCATCCAGAACTATGGGAGTCCCTGTGGGACTGGTATAACGGGAAACAGAACGGAACTGCCAACGGTGTTTCACGTACTGAGGTGGATACCCTCATCGAAGCCTTGAACAGTGATAATGAGAGAGAGAGGTTAAATGCCGCGTATCGCATGGGGCGGGTTGGTACGACTGCCGTGCCTGTCTTGAAGCAAGCGTTGTATAGTCGATCTGATGCTATCCGCGAATATGCGGGATATGCTTTAAGCCTCACCGGTGCATCCGCGGTTCCGACGCTCATTGACGCGCTGCAGACGACTGATAATTCGGTACGCGCAAACGCGGCGTTTGCTTTGGCGGATATGGGGAAAACCGCACAGGAAGCGATACCCGCGTTAACGCATGTTGCACAGGATCCAGACGAATGGGTCCGACGACACGCTACAGAAGGATTGGGACTCATCGGACAACAGGTTTCAGAAGATATGGATTTATCTGAAGTGGTGCAGGTCTTGACGGCTGGCTTAAGCGATGAGCATTATGCGGTTCGTGATAACGCCGCTCGCTCTTTAGCGAAATTGGGCACCCTTGCTGAACCCGCAATTCCAACCCTTGTCGCACAACTTGAAGACGAGAACCGATATGTCCGTTTCCATGCCGCTTTGGCACTGAAGCAGATTCAGACCCCCGAAGCACAGAACGCGCTCTTTAATTACCTTTTTACTTCGCGCTGGTGTGCTCTGACAACAAGCGACACGCCTTTTTAGATGTATCGGTTATTTTGCCTTCCGATCCCTTTGTTTCGTTAGGCTCTTTTCACCAAAGTGAGTTTGACATAGGCGTATCGTTGGAAACCTACCTCCTTCTCATAGGTGACCCCGGTGGACTGTCGGGTTTCGCTGTGTTTATTTTTCTGAATGTGTCCTGGAAAAGGAGACGTTTGTGGTAAAACAGAAGACTTCTGGGAACCTCACCGCTCTACCCGACCTACGGGGACTCTTGCAATTTTATTATCAAACTCACGTTAATATAGAAAAGGAAAATAGAGGAGGGGAAACGTGCCGAGGGTTGTATACGCTTCGGGTGCTATCACATCATAAACCACATACCCATCTGCCCTGCAAGCATCCCAAGGAGCGCACCAGCGAACACATCCGTCGGATAATGGACACCGAGATACACGCGCGACACACCGACCAGAGTGCCCCAGCAAAGCGTCGGAATTTGTAAAGCAGGGTGGATATTCGACAACAGTGTTATCATCACAAAAGCAGAAGCGGTGTGTCCTGACGGGAAACTAAAACGATCCGGTGGACGCACCCGAAATTCAACATCAACAATTCGCTCATAGGGTCGGTCGCGTTTCATTGACTGTTTGAGGAAATGATATAGGAGTCTTTCAAGCATAAATGCCAGTATTGCTGATAGAAGGAACGACATACTGATGGCTGAACCGAACGTCAAGTGTACGTATAATACCAGAAATGGATATAGACAGCCGTTAGCACTCCAAGAGATGACGCGAAATGAGCGATTCAGGATTCTTTTATCGCCCCAACCAAAGATACGGTTAAACAGTAACGTATCCCATCGGGTCAGGCTATTTGTAAATTCTTTTAGCATAGTTTATAAAGTGAGCAGGCACGCTTACAACACAAACCCGCTGTATCTTTTATCTCCATTCGTTTGTATCGGTCAATTGCGTAGCCTCTTACAAAGAATGTGGATTTACATAATCCACAAGGTCTCGGAGTGCGATAATTTTATAATCGTTTTCATAGAGATACGCCATATAATCTTCAAATTGCTTTGGCTCTGTATGCACCCATGGATGCTCAATATCCGGCACCCCGTGGAACGTAAGGATCGTGATATTTCCATCTTTTGCTTGGGTGAGTGCCCAGATGAAGTCGTCAAAATTCCAGTTGGGACCGGAGGCTCCTGTCGTCGGAACCAAGAGGGGATGATGCGAGGTTGGATCGTAAGCAGGTCCGCGGTCGCCTTCTCCGCTGTAGGGGAATTCTGGATCAACGCCGCGTCGGGCAAAATGAAAGCCGTGTTCAGCGATTACTTCGACAGCCGCTTCGCCGTGGCTATAACCCGGATAACAGAATGTTGTCGGCTTCGAAATCCGGTAAGTCTCACACCGTGCGTCAATATGCGCCAAATCCGCGCTGAGTTCCTCGGCGGGTTGCTGCGTGACGTTTCGGTGATGGCGAGTATGATTCCCAATCTCGAAACCATCGTCGTGGAGTCCTCGTACTTCCTCCCACGTCATATAGGCATCTTTATTCGTGAGAAAGTTGAGTCCTTCAGTGATATAGAAGGTGGCACCAAAGCCGTAGGTCTTGAGAATCGGGGCGGCGAAAGTCGCCTGTGATTTGCACCCATCGTCGAAGGTTAGCACAACAAGTTTATCAGGAATTGTCTTCTGCAAAACGTTTCCATGCCTCAAATTTTGTATCTATTATGACAGATTAAAATCAATTGATGCCGTGTCGGACTCTTAATTAAAGCGCACAACGCTATTTAAATCAAGAAAAAAATCTGGTATTAGAGAGACATCCAATTTTCTTGTAGGACGGAACTCCGATTCCTGGGGGAAATCCGCAAACAAAAACACTCTTAAAATCCCACGAATAAAGGGATTTAGGGGTTCTGATGGCTGAAAGGGACGCAGCCCCGTACTGACAATTACTCTCCTGACCGCTGATTGCTGACTGCCAGTTGAAAAAGAGTTGACAAAAATTCAGAACTGATTTAAAATGTGTACAGGAAATTAATGGAGGTAGAACCATGATTGACCGACGTGCATTTCTAAAATCGATGGCAAGTCTGACAACAGGCATTCTCTTGTCATCGGCGTGTGCAGAAAGTGGCGAAGAAGAGACTGTAAGTGATGGGTTGGGTACTCTTTTACCAACACGGAAGTTTGGACGCACCGGAGAGGCTGTGACGATGCTCGGTGTAGGTGGGTGGCACATCGGAGAGATGAGCGAAGCGGAAGCTCAGAAAACGATCGAGACCGCACTTGAGGGCGGCGTCCGTTTCTTTGATAGTGCTGAATCCTATCAATCCGGTGGGAGCGAGAGTCGTCTCGGGAAACTGCTTGTTCCAAAATATCGCGATGATGTGTTTCTTATGACGAAGACAACCGCACCAAACGCGACGAAAGCATGGGAACACCTTGAAGGTTCGCTGACACGCTTGAATACTGATCAACTCGACCTCTGGCAGATGCACTCCGTACGGAATCCGGCAGATGTTGATGAACGGATTGATAACGGCATTCTGGACGTTATGTTAGAAGCAAAGGCGACCGGCAAAACCCGTTATATCGGGTTCACTGGACATTCAAGTCCAGCCGCGCATGAACGCGTCCTTGAGCAGACCGATATTTTTGACACGTGTCAATTATCAATGAATCTCGTTGACGTCAGTTACGAGAGTTTCATTGAGAGAGTGGTGCCGACGCTCGTTGAGCGAAACATTGGCGTGATTGGAATGAAAGCGTTAGCAAACGGTGGTTTCTTCGGGGGTTCACAGCACGGTAAACACGGTACGAATCCGAAAGTTGTCCCAAATCGTGTCAGTGTCTCCGAAGCGATTCGGTTCGTTTGGTCATTGCCAGTGAGTACACTCGTTACCGGTCCAGACAACGCAAAGCAGATGCAAGAGAAAATTGACATTGCCAAGACCTTCACAGGCATGGACGACGACGAACGGAACGAATTAATAGAGAAGGTCGAGGATATGGCAGGGGCAACCGTTGAATTTTACAAAGTTTGATGCTCACCTGTCGGAGCAATGTTTCTGAAAATATGTCATGCGGACTTTTGTTCTCTTATGTGTCCTTATTTCTCTATGTAGTCGTGCCGGGGCGGATGTTGAATTTACGGATGTCACTGATGCATCCGGTATCGACTTTCGACACTTCACGGGTGCAACCGGTGAACGTTACATGCCCGAAACAATGGGGGCGGGTTGCGCTTTTTTGGACTATGATGCAGACGGTCATTTGGACATTCTGCTTGCGAACGGAACGAGTTTGATACCTACAGGTCCAGCGGATACCCCGAAACTTTACCGCAACGTTGGGAACGGCCAGTTTGTTGACGTTACTGAGGCAGCAGGACTCGACATGCCGATGTACGGTATGGGTATAACTGCTGCCGATTACGATAACGATGCCGATCTCGATATCTACTTTACCAATGTAGGTGAAAACCGACTTTTCCGTAATAACGGCGATGAGACTTTCACAGATGCCACTGAATTTGCAAAGGTAGGCGATTCCGGTTGGTCTACAAGTGCCGTTTTCTTTGATGCCGACAAAGACGGTCAGTTGGATCTGTTCGTTTGCAACTATGTTGAATGGACACCGGAAACAGACCTCCCGTGTACGGTAAACCTAACTGGCGAGAAACACTACCGGACCTATTGCACCCCAACTGTCTATCCGGGACAATCATGCCGTTTTTATCGCAACCAAGGCAACGGCACATTCGCCGATATGACATCACAAGCGGGATTGTATAATCCGATAGGGAAATCACTCGGTGTAACCCTTTTGGATTACAATCATGACGGATGGATCGACCTCGCGGTGGCAAACGATACTGCGCCTAATTTTTTGTATCGCAATAACGGCGATGGCACATTTACCGACGAAGCCGTGGTAATGGGGATTGCTTTCAGTGAAACAGGGAAAGCGCGCGGTAGTATGGGGATTGACGCGGCGGATGTCTATAACAATGGCGGCACCGCGATCGTCATCGGCAATTTTAGCAACGAGAAGACCGGATTTTTTTATGCAGAACCGGGTGCGACTTACTTCACCGATAGAACGGACAAAGCAGAAATTGGTAAGGTAAGTTACCGGTCTTTGACGTTTGGACTCCTGTTTTTCGACTGCGATTTGGATGGAGCACTCGACCTGTTTTGTGTCAATGGGCATATTGAACCAGAGGTGCTGCGCTATCAACAGCATACCCCTTATGCACAATCCCCTTCACTCTTCCGAAACCAGAAAGACGGGGCGTTTCGTGACATTACCAAGGCTGCTGGACTTAATCGCGTAGGTGTTGGGCGCGGGTGTGCCTACGGTGATTACGATAATGATGGTGATTTGGACCTGCTTGTAAGTAATAATGGTGTTACCGAAGATCACGACGGCGTGTGGCTCCTGCGTAACGATAGTAAACCCTCGTTTAATTATCTCCGAGTGAAGGTTACTGGTACCCGTAGTAATCGCGATGGCATCGGGGCAAGTGTTCGGCTAACTTTGCCAAATAGCGTGCAACAGCAAATCGTCCGTACCGGTGGCAGTTACTGTTCCCAAAGCGAAATGACGGTGACCTTCGGATTGGGGAGAAGCGCAACGGTCACGCAACTTGAAATCCTATGGCCCTCTGGTGAGATAGACCAGTACACAGAACTTGAGGCGAATCAGCTTATAGAGGTCATCGAAGGTTTTTAGTTTATGGACTTAATACCGTTTCGCTTACGCTATCTTTTTTCGATGTTTCTAAACCCTAAACCCGCAACGAAGAGGAAGACGAATAGAGGGAACGCACTTCAATTACAAAACCATGCTTATTACCCCGCAAGGAAAATTAAAAATATGGATGTATGGGTGCCTCTTCCTAATAAACTTAGGGCTAATTATTGGGTGTCAAAACAACGAGCAGATTTCGACGAAAAAAAAGCCTGGATCCACGACATCCACGAAGGCATCGACCTCACCATCTGCCCAGGACTATAATAACAGTGGGACTGCTTACCAACGTGCCGGGAGACTGCAAGAGGCAGCGACGGCTTATCAACGAGCCATTGAGATAAGACCGACGTTGATTGAAGCACACCATAACTTAGGCACGGTGTACGTGATGCAGGGAAAACTCGCCGAGGCGATTGTTGCGTATAAGCGCGTTATTCAGTTACGACCCGATATGGCAGAAGCGTATGTTGATTTAGGGAGAGCCTATGGATTCTCGGGGCAACTTGATGAAGCGATTGCTGAATACCAGAAAGCACTTACCCGCGATGCTACCCTCGTCCACGCCCACTATGGCATCGGTGTTGCTTACAGGCATAAAGGTATGTTCCCTGAAGCCATCGCTGCATTTGAGAAGGCGATCACCCGGCACCCTGACTTCGTTGAGGCACTCATGCAACTGGGTTATATCTATCGAGAAACAGAACAGTTCACCCACGCCGTGGAAGCCTTCACCAGGGTCACTCGAATTTATCCGACAAACGCCACAGCGTATCACGAACTCGGTGTCTGCTATACAAAGGCAGACACGTATAGAGACGCTATCAAGGCTTTTGAAAGAGCCTTACAACTAAATCCAGACGCTGTTGAGACGCAAAACCTCTTGCGGGTTGCCCAAGCACGTGTCGCGCGTCAAAAGTAGACTCCCGAACGATTTTGTGAGTAACCCGCGCATGTTGTCTCCTTCGGGGTTTTTGAATCCAACTTATAGGATTCCAAAGCCTTCCGTAGAAAATTCTAACTTATTCATTGACAGTTTGTCTAATCTAATAATTACGTGTGTTAATTTACTGGCATAAGTTGTCCGATTATTGTCTGGGCGAACGTGCCATAATTTCCTTCATCCGCGCTTGGAACAAAGGTTTTCCAGCAGAGGACAAAGGGTATCTATGGAATTCATAGGGATTCCAAAGGAGAAAAAATGCGTCAAGTTATGCTTTTTACGATATTGATAGCGGTATGCTCCGCTCCAACTTTTCTTGTGAATGCTGCCGACATCGAGGATGGGCTTTGGATGTATCTACCCTTGAACGAAGGAACAGGTGACGCGGTCACCGACCATGGACCCCACGCCTTCGATACAGAACTGAGTAAGTCCGCGCCAAAATCCGTGGATGCAAAGCATGACGACATCGGGAAGGCACTGGAGTTTGATGGTAAGGCAACCTACGTCAAAATTGACATGGCTGGTCAGAAGAAAGATATCGATTCGCATTTTAACGACAAGCAAGGCATGACTATCTGTGCCTGGGTGAAAGTGCTAAAAGTCGGTACTGATGCCCACGGACAAACCCGCCAGCCTATTGTCATGAAAGGCAACGCCAATCAGTGGGAGTTTGCGCTTTATATCTACGACGACTTTGGTGCCGGAATGTCTGTTTGGACGTGTCCGGGCTCCGGGGTTTCAGAACCGCACGGTGCAGGCACAGCGCCACAAGGCAAATGGATTCACCAATGTGGGACGTTTAAGTTGAAGGAAGGCGTGCGCGTTTACGTGGATGGGGCGAAAGGTGCGGTCGCGGAAGCAGCAGATGGAGGCAACGGTCCCTGTGAAACGGGTGAGCGTCCTGTGTTCATCGCGCACCGTGAAGATGGGCAGTGGCTAAATGCCGTTATCGCTGAGGTCTATATGTGGGATCGGGTGATTGATATTGATGAGATGAATCTCGCTATGAACAATATTGGGGGATTGGCGGTTCAACCGGGAGGGAAACTATCAACCACCTGGGGCAACATAAAACGTCGATGACGGTTTTAAAGGGGCGGTTGAAAAACTGCCCCTTACGTTCTACTTTCTTCAGGGTCGCTCGTAGTACTCACCGAGATGGCTCGCAACCAGCGTTAAGTCTAAGATATTTACTACGTTATCGCCGTTAACATCAGCGGGTACGGATCCTTCCTCTCCGAAATTCGATGACACCAACACCAAATCTAAAATATTAACGAAACCATCTTCGTTGACATCCCATACCGGGGTCAAGCGTTCAACTACCTCAGTCTCTTCAGTTTCCACAGTTTCTGCGGGTGTCGGTTCGGCTATCTCAGTCTCTTCAGTGTCTACGGGTGTCGGTTCGGCTATCTCAGTCTCTTCAGTTTCCCCAGGTATCGGTTCAATTACCGCAGTCTCTTCAGTTTCCCCAGGTATCGGTTCAATTACCGCAGTCTCTTCGGTGTCCACGGGTGTCGGTTCAACCCCCTCAGTCTCTTCAGTTTCCACAGTTTCCGCAGGTGTTGGTTCAACTACCTCACCATTTTCGGCATCCATGGGTATCGGTTCAACTATCTCACCATCTTCGGTCTTCACAGGCAGCACTCTCCCCTCACCATTCACAAGCATCACGTCACTTAGTGACAACATTGACGCTTTTGTGGCAACCACTTCAAACGTTATCGTCAGGAGAACGCCCTGTGTGCTCTCCGCTTCCATAGGCGCAGTCACGACGAAGGATACCCGATCTGTATTAATAGTTGCGGGAGCAACAAAAACATCACCGGAAAGGTAAGTCCCCTGCTGTGACGAAACATAGCGAAGTGCCTCTGGATCAAATTGGACTGATAACCGATAACCCCGGACGTTTTGCGCGTTAGTGGTAACAACAGCGATAGCAAACTGTTCCCCAACATTAGGTGACTCGATTGACACAGGCACAATACCGACGATTGCTACAGTTTGGAGGTCCAGCAACACAGCGAGTTCATCAATCTCAGCAGGATTCTGAAGAAGAACGTGCATATCCGGGTCGTTAATAAAGGTATTAACTTCAGGGTCTTCCTTGAGGAGTCTTATGAATCTATCATCAATTTCTGGAACAATTACTTTAAGCAGATCTGGATTTTCAGCTATCAGTTTTATCATTGCAGGGCGCAAGAGTGCCTGCGTATCCGGCTGCTTGAGTGTTATGAGGACATCAGGGAGTGATTCTCGAATATCTTCGCGCTGAAAAAGGAGTTCGTACCTTTCAAATATCCGTGTTGCGAGAGGGGTGTTTGCAACTTCAAGGAGATGTGTGAGTTCATCAATTGCCTCTGGCATCTGGAGTAAGGTTTGAACGTCCGGATCGCTGAGTAAGGTTCGGATGTCGGAGTCCTCTTGTTTCAATAACGTTATGAATTCATCGCTGGTCTCCGGGATAATTCTTTTGAGGAGGTCAGGATTCTCCAGAACAGCCTCAATAAGAGCAGGTGTTAGGATCTCTTGGTTCTCCGGTTTCTTGAGCTCAACAAGGGCTTCTGGTAGGACTGCTTGAACATCTTCACTTAGCAGGATTGTTTGGTGTTTCTGAAATACCTGCTCAGCGAGTGATGGGCTTTGGGCATCGGTCTTCATTACGGAGACTAAGCACGTGCTTAAGGTGAAAAAAAATAGAAGGTGTTTTGAGAAAATACGAGACATCATATAAATAGGTATTTCGAGCGGTAGCAAACCCGCCCCTCTATCGCTAATGGGTTTGTAACCCCGCTGGTGTATCATTTTTGCAGGCACTACGATAAGTGTGTCGCGGCTCATAGGAAACCCATAAGCCACGACCACATAAAAGCCTTTGGACCGTGCCCAGCCAAAAAGACGCGTCTTGTTCCGGTTAAGCCATTATTTCTTCCGAGGTCGGATTCAATTTGAACCCGCCCGCCATAATGTTGTTGTAAGGTTCTTCTGGGGCGCGTCCGACGGGACGCATGTCTGGCTTGTGGAATCCGAACCGAACGGCTTTCCGCCATTGCTCTGTCCGATTGACTTCAGACCAGTGGATAAGGCAATAACTGAAGAAAATGACATCCCCTGCCTGCGCTGGGATCGGAATCGAGTCAATGAAATCCGGGTGGAATTTATCGGTTGGTAGATGCGGTGCTGTCCCTTCGCCCGTGATGTGTTCCCGCGGTCCCTCCTTATGGCTACCGGGGACGACTCGTAAGGCACCGCTCTCAAAGGGAGCATCGTCAAGATGAACGAGGCAATCAACGAAATCGAGTCCATCGTGTGGATAGAACGGGTAGTCTTGGTGCATCGGGAAGGGTGTCCCTTTTTCCGGCGGCTTTGCGTGTAAAACAGTATGGTGCCATTGGATGGTATCACCGATGAGTGATTGCACCGCGCCCGTCAGTCGTTCATGGAAAATCACTCGTCCCCATGCGGCGGAGTAGAAATGGGGATTATGCATGAAGACAGCCTTCGTGGTCTGCTGATCCTCCTCTTTGAGGTAGCGTGTGCGCCAAGGTCCGGGCCAACCGATTGTCTCCTGCCCCCAATTGTTGATAATCCGCACCATTTCAGATGCCAGTTCTTTCGTTTCCGTTGGTTTGAAGAGTTGGTCTACCTTGAGATACCCGTTCTCACGGTAAAATTCGACCTGTTCTTGCGTTAGCATTGTCAAACTCCTTATCGCTATTGGATGTTTCGCGTGCGTGACAGAAACTGTTAGTTACTCTAAATTCTACTCCAAAACCGTATATTTTGTCAACTTGCTTCGTGCTGAAAGGGTTTTGCTGCAAAAATTGTCAGACGCAATTCTTCGTCAAACAGTTCATATACCGGTGTTTTTCCGCTCAGTGTCTCGCTTTCGCTCAAAATAATACCGACCCCTTCGCCTCGACGTTCTAAAAAGTGTCCTTGAACAACTTGACTCGGTAGGTCTGCCCACTGCGGTTTGGTTCGCTTTTTGAGTTTCGTGATATGCTTATTGATACGACTCGCTGAAAGGTTCTTGCCGATAAGGCGTTCTTATGCGCAACATGACCGTCTTCTTTGACGAAGAAGTCACTGAGACGCTGTTTTGTCAGTTGGACTACGTGAGTCTGCATTAGAGTTTGTCTCCTTTTCTGTAAGGTGCTAACCTAAAAGTCTCACAAAATACATCCATTCTATGCTACAATTAGGTTAGCGCTGTCATAGTTGGGTTATGGCAGTGCCGCGCCGATCGGTGTTCTCATCACCGACGGCGCACCTCTACAGGATCCTGCCATCTCAAATAACGATCTCGTCAAAACAGACGACATCGGCAAGAAAATCATTAGGCGTGAGCATCAAACATCTTTTTTTAGAAAGGCACTGTAAAATACTACTTAAACGTGAGTTTGATAAATATTTTCCTAATTTTTTGAATAAAGAGAACCCTTTTGGTATAATGAAGGTATCATATCTTCACAATCCAAAGGAGTTCTCCGATGCATATCATAACCCTTTTCTGTGAAATAGACGCCTTTTTTCTTGCTTATGAAAAATGGGTGTTCACACAGTGGCTCCCTGAGACGACCCCGATGGAACCCCGGGGGCGCCCGCGAACCCTTCATCCGAGCGAGGTAATGACGATCCTGATCGCTTTCCATCAAAGCAACTACCTGACGTTTATAGTAAAACCGAAAAATAAAGAGACACTTGCATCCCCCGGTTTGATAGACATTTCGCCCCTCTGGGGCTGACCTTTGGTACATCTGCGTTTATTTTTCTGCGAGGTGCGTTTGTGTCAGAAACATTGAGAAAAATCACAGCGGACCTGGAAAATCGGACAGGCACCTGACAGAAACTGTCCAAACTTTAGTGGGTTATAATAGTCAACCGAAAACAAATTCTTGCATTAATGTGTAATCTACTGTATGATAATCGCATCCCGTATCAAGGAGAAAAGGAAGGAAGCCATGAGTCTTTTGGGTATTGATGTTGGAACAACAGGATGTAAGGTTATCGCCTTTCGCGAAGATGGGACGACGCTCGCACAAGCATACAGCGAGTATCCGTTGATCCATCCGCAACCTGGCTGGTCGGAGCTGGACGCGAATGTCGTCTGGGAAAACATAGCGACTGGTATTCAACAGGTTGCATCACAAACGAAATCCGATCCAATTGAGGCAATCAGTGTTGCTTCACAAGGTGAAGCGGTAACACCAGTATCCGCCGATGGGCAGATTTTGGCGAATGCGATTACTACTTTCGATGCTCGGACAACCGGCATCTGCGATAGGCTAAAGCAACAGATAACGCCTTTAGAGGTGATGGAAATCACCGGAATGCCGATGAGTGATATTCATACCTTGGCGAAACTCATCTGGATGCAGCAGAACCAATCTGATCTTTATCAACAGGTATGGAAATTTCTCGGTTTTGAAGATTTTGTCTATTTCAAACTCGGTGTTTCGCCTGTGGTGGACTATTCTCTCGCTGCGCGCACGATGGCATTTGACATTATCAACAAGGTTTGGTCAGAAAAAATGCTCGGTTTGGCAGATGTAGATGCGGCACTCTTTCCAGATGCTGCGCCATCAGGCACACCGATCGGTGAGGTTAGCACAAAGGTCGCTGATGAACTCGGTCTCCCACAAGGCGTGGTATGCGTCACGGGTGGACATGACCAGCCGTGTGGTGCCTTAGGTGCGGGGATTATTCGGAGTGGTGAGGTAATGGACGCAACCGGTACTGTTGAATGTATCGCACCTGCCTTCACAGAACCCGTCATCAACGAAGACATGATAGACGGGAATTTCGCCTGTTATCCGCATGTTGTTGACGGGTTGTATGTCACACTCGGATTTGTATCGAGTGGTGGCGTTGTGTTGCGATGGTTTAGAGATACGCTCGCACAAGCAGAGGTCGCCCAAGCAGAAGCAGCAGGACGCGATGTCTACGATTTACTGATGGAGGCACTCCCAGATGCCCCGGGAACAGCTATGGTGCTGCCACACTTCACGGGTTCGGGTACCCCTTATCTCGATTTAGAATCGAAGGGAGCAATTGTCGGGTTGACGCTTTCGACAACAAAAGGCGAACTCATCAAAGGGATTCTGGAAGGTATTAGTTACGAAATTAAACAGAATCTCGCCATGCTTCAGGACGCAGGGGTTGTGATAAACGAAGTGCGTGCCATCGGCGGCGGCGCGAAATCTGAAAAATGGTTGCAACTCAAAGCGGATATGTTTGGGAAAAAGGTGATTGCCCTTGATATATCGGAGGGGGTCTGTCTCGGCACAGCTATCCTTTCTGGCACAGCAATAGGCAAGTATGATTCCATCGAAACGGCGGTCGATCAGTTGGTCACGCCGCGCAATGTGTATTATCCACGTGACGAACACGCGCAGCATTACGACGAGAAATTGAAAGCATACGCACAGATTTATCCCGCCCTGCGCGCCTTAAACTATGAATTGTAATGTAATTCATTTGCTGTTCTCTAAAGGATCGCCTTGTTTTTCGCTTTTACTATATTTTTTTAGAGAGACAAGTGTATGAAAAAGCATGTTGTAGGCATCGACATCGGTGGGACGAAACTCGCTACTGTTGTTGCTGATAAGACTGGACATATCCTCGGCAAGGTGCGTAAACCGACGCTTTCAAAAAAGGGACCGGAATATGCGATAGGTTTGCTGTTTGATATGGTGCGTGAGGCTGTCAGTCAAGTCGGCTTGAAACAGGAGGCTATTTCAGCGATAGGCGTGAGTTGTGGGGGTCCATTGGATACAAAGACTGGGGTTGTCTATTCGCCTCCGAATTTGCCCGGATGGGACGCGCTACCGCTTAAGGCAAGACTGGAATCCGAATTTCAGGTACCAGTGATCATCGAAAACGACGCGAATGCCAGTGCGCTCGCAGAGTTCAGGTTCGGCGGCGGACGCGGCTACAATGCCGTCCTCTATATGACGATGAGTACAGGCATCGGGGGTGGTATTGTTATTGACGGGGAGGTTTACCACGGAGCTAACGACAGTGCTGGCGAGGTAGGTCATCAGATACTTCTGCCGAATGGTCCCCGCTGTGGCTGCGGAAAACAGGGATGCCTTGAAGCACTCTGCTCCGGTCCTGCTATCGCACGCCGCGCACAAGCCGCAATACAAAAGCAACTTGAGGGTGAAAAGACAGCAACAGCACTGTTAACTCTTGCCGATGGACGGATTGAAGATGTCAAGTCGGAGCATGTCCTCGCGGCGGCGCGCACGGGTGATGCTTTAGCTTTGGAACTTGTTCAGGAAACAGCATATTACATGGGGTGGGGCATCGCAAACTTAGTCAACATTTTGAACCCCGACATCGTTTTACTCGGAACTATCGCGGTTGCCGCTGGCGATCTCCTGCTTGACCCGATTCGGGAGACGGTCTTGAAGTTCGCTATGACCCGCCCTGCAGAAGCGGTTAATATCGCGCCTGCCCAATTAGGCGATGCGTTGGGTGACCTTGCCGCTGTCGCATTAGTCGTTTGAAAATTGCTTACCCACTTACTTATAGACACACCCAGGTAGGCGAGGTTTGAAACCTCGCCTACCGCGGGGACCAAATAATTATAGGATTTACTATAAATGGAAAGAATTCAGAGTTATATTTCACATCTACAAGGTGTTTTAGAACGACTCACATTGGCAGACGTACGGCGTTCTATAGATGTAATCATGGAAGCGTATCACACCGAAAAGCAAATTTTCGTGATTGGTAACGGTGGCAGTGCTTCTACTGCATCGCATATTGCCTGTGACTTAGGAAAAGGCACAAGCGTCCCCGGCAAACCCCGTTTTCGTGTTATTAGTTTAACAGATAATGTCGCAACAATGACGGCGTGGTCGAACGATGTATCTTACGAAGATGTTTTCGTTGAGCAGTTGAAAAATCTTGTGAACCCCGGAGATGTCGCTATCGGTATCAGTGCAAGCGGCAATTCAGAGAATGTACTCCGAGCAATGCGCCACGCGAAAGAAGTGGGATGTCAAACGATTGGGTGGAGTGGCTTTGGTGGAGGTGCCTTGGCAACGATCTGTGACGTGAACGTCGTTGTGGATAGTGATCGCTACGGTCCGGTTGAGGATGTCCACCTTATCCTGAACCATGTCTTGCATGCATGGATCCAAGAAGAGTTCACATCGAGTTGAATTACAAATCGGTCTTGACGTTTACCGTTGCCTTCGGGTATAATTCAATTGGTTAACAATTATTTTAAAAATTACGTAAAGAAACATTTGCTTTTAACACAAAAAACACAGCCTGCAACAACGGCGCAGGCGACTCGTACGCGAAAACCCTCAAGTTACAAATATCGTCATTTCTCCGCAAGGTAAAATTAAAAAACGAAGTGGAAGGCGGATTTAAGAAAGGTAATTCAACATGAAACCCATTTCATTTCTCCGCAAGGTAAAATTAAAAAACGTGTTCCTTTTGATCGGGTGTCTCTTTATGAGTGGCGATCTGTTCGCTCAGGACGAAGCACTGGTCTACGTGATTGACATTCGTAATGAGATCGGGAGCGGACTTGGCACCTACATCAGTGATAGTATTCAAACAGCAGAAGAGGCTGGTGCTGATGCCATTGTCTTTGATGTGGATACACCGGGGGGTAGGGTAGATTCCGCCATAAATATCATCCGATCCATTCAGGACACACAAATCCCCACAATCGCTTTTGTCAATCGACAGGCTATCTCTGCGGGCGCGATGATTTCTATCTCCTGCAATCAGATTGTTATGGCTTCAGGAGGGACGATCGGTGATTCCGCGCCTGTTAATATTCAAGGGCAAGAGGTCGGGGAAAAGGCAATCTCTTATATTCAGGGCACTATTCGTGCGACGGCAGAACGAGAGAACCGAAACCCTGATATTGCCGAAGCGATGGTAGACAAAGAACTCGTCCTCGTAAAACTTGCAGACGGTCAGATTATCAAACTCCTGCCCGAAGAATATGCTGTACGTGAAGAAGAAGGCGAAGAGATGGAAATCCTTTGTGCCCAAGGAAAACTGCTCACCTTATCCACCCAACAAGCATTAGAATACGGATTCGCAGACGCACAAGCCGAAACCCTCACAGAACTATTGGGACAATACGAGATTGTTGAGATTGATGGAACCAAACTACCCCTAACAGAAGAGGGTATCGCGCGACGAGAACAGGATTTTGGGGTTTCAGAAATCAACCGTCTGAAAACGTTATCTGGGGCACGTATTAATGAGGTCGAAGCAACACTTGCGGATAGGGTTGTTTTCTTTCTCACGAATCCGCTTATCAGTTCGCTTCTCCTTTCATTGGGCATTCTCGGTATCTTTATAGAGATTCGCACACCCGGCTTCGGTATCCCCGGATTCCTCGGTTTACTGTGTGTAGGGCTTTTCTTCGGCGGACACATGCTGACGAAAATCGGTGCGGAATGGGCATTCCTGCTTTTCCTTATCGGGATTGGACTCATCGCCTTGGAGGTCTTTGTAATCCCCGGCTTCGGTGTTGCTGGAATTCTCGGTATTACGCTCATGCTGGGGAGCATCTTTTTCGTGTTCGACAAGGCTTACGAGTTCCGTACCGCGGTTATGTGGCTCTCAATCTCTGTGATTATGAGCGCGGTATTGGTTATTCTCGCCGCTTTTTACCTGCCTGAGACGCCGCTTTTCCGGAGGCTCGCTTTGTCAACAGTGATGGATACTGAGATGGGATACCACTCGTCGAGCTCCGAGGATTTTCAGGCATATCTCGGAAAATCTGGGACAGCGCTGACACCATTGCGTCCGGCAGGCACGGCTCGAATCGCGAATAATAGGGTGGATGTCGTCACTGTCGGTGACTTTATCCCACAAGATAGTACAGTCAAAGTCGTAAGTGTTGAAGGTCCTAAAGTTTTCGTAGAAGCCATTGAGGATGATTAAGGAAAATTAAAAATATGATATGGTTTCTAACCTTCCTGATAGGGATTGGAATTCTGTTAGTATTTATTGAGTTGCTCATTCTTCCAGGCTTTGGAGCAGCAGGTGTGCCGGGATGTCTCCTTATATTAATAGGTATCGGGATCGCTTGGTGGAAATTCGGTTACCAGACAACTCTGACGTATACCGGAGCAACCTTGGTAGGTGTCATTCCATTGGCACTTATAGGATTATCGGTAGTGCGTGCAACACCCGTTGGTAAAGCCTTTATCCTGCGCACAACGCAAGATAAGGCGGAGGGTTTTCATGCGCCTCCGTCGGAATTGGCGAGTTTCGTCGGGAAATCCGGTAAAGCATTGACACCGCTACGTCCGGCAGGGGCTGCGCTTATCAATGGACACCGTGTTGATATTGTCACACAGGGTGAATACGTTCCTGCAGATACCGAAGTCGAAGTAATTTTTGTAGAAGGCAGTCGTGTCGTAGTTCGTAGTTTGCAATAGCAATCAGCATTCAGCAATCAGCAATCAGCAAAGAGGATACCTTTGTAACGATACCCTCTTTCACTGACTGCTGAAAGGATTTTGAAAAAATCCGACCTGACTGCCGACGGCTAATTCATGGAGGCAGATAATGATAGATTTATTTACGGGGGGAATTGCCCTTGTTGTTCTAATATTGATCATCGCGTTCTTCTGGTTCGTCCCCGTTGGACTGTGGATTGCCGCCGTAGCAGCGGGAGTTCCTCTCCGAATTTTTGACTTAATTGGGATGCGCCTCAGACGCGTGAATCCGAATGTTATTGTGAACGGTTTAATCAGTGCCCACAAGGCTGGATTGAAGGCAGAGACTGCCGAATTAGAAGCGCATTACCTTGCGGGTGGTAATGTGCTCAATGTTGTCAGCGCGCTCATCGCCGCAGATAAAGCGAGAATTGAGTTGAATTTTCAACGCTCTGCTGCTATAGATTTGGCTGGACGTGATGTCTTTGAGGCGGTTCAGGTCAGCGTCAATCCGCGGGTAATCACTACGCCAAAAATCAGTGCACTTGCTTTAGATGGTGTTGAGTTGATAGCCACCGTCCGTATTACAGTGCGCACGAACATCAATCGGCTCGTCGGTGGAGCAGGTGAAGAGACGATCATTGCGCGTGTCGGAGAAGGTATTATCAGTGCTATCGGTGCCTCTGAAACTTATGAAGATGTGCTTGAAAACCCGGATATTATCTCGAAAACGGTGCTTGACCGTGGACTTGATGCTGGAACGGCTTTTGAAATTCTTTCAATTGATATTGCTGATGTCAACGTTGGCAAAAACATCGGTGCGGAACTTCAAGCGGAGCAAGCCGAGGCAGACCTGGTCGTCGCACAAGCGAAAGCAGAAGAGCGTCGTGCGATGGCAGTCGCTCGGAAACAGGAGATGACTGCAGGCGTCCAAGAGATGCGTGCGAAAGTCGTTGAAGCGGAATCGCAAGTCCCGCGTTCATTGGCGAATGCGTTCCGTGAAGGCAACTTGGACACGAATACAGAGTAACAATAGAAGGGCTGTCAGTTGTCGGCAGTCAGCAGTCAGCAAGAGGAAACCGCATCTTCACCAAAATACCTCTTCACTGATTGCTGATTGCTAATCGCTGATTGCCATTAAAATGGAGAAAAGTAAACATGGCACCAACAATGGTCGCAATTATTGCTGTCCTACTTATCCTGTTTATTATTATTATTAGTTGGCTCGTTCCGATCGGGCTATGGATTACTGCTATTGCGGCAGGAGTGAAGGTTGGAATTTTCGATCTCGTTGCAATGCGTTTGCGGCGTGTTCCACCCTCGGGGATTGTAGACCCTCAGATCAACGCAACGAAAGCAGGCTTAAAGCTATCTCTTGACGATCTGGAGGCACATTTTCTCGCTGGAGGGCGTGTTGCGAGTGTCGTATCGGCACTGATTGCCGCAGATAAAGCCAACATTGATCTCGGTTTCGCGCAGGCTGCCGCAATTGATCTCGCAGGACGCGATGTCTTGCAAGCCGTGCAGGTCAGCGTTACGCCTGAGGTTATAGATATCCCCAGTAGAGAGGATCCGAATTCGGGTATCACTGCTGTTGCCCGCGATGGTATCCAGTTAATCGTGAAAGCACGTGTTACGGTGAGAGCCGACATTGACCGACTCGTCGGCGGTGCGACTGAAGACACAATCCGTGCGAGGGTTGGCGAAGGGATTATCACGACGATCGGTTCATCGGGAAGCCACAAGCAAGTCTTAGAAAACCCGGTTCTCATCTCAGAGACCGTGCTCGCCAAGGGCTTAGCTGCAGGGACCGCCTTTGAAATTCTGTCAATCGACATCGCCGATATAAATGTGGGTGAGAATGTCGGTGCAAAATTACAGACCGACCAAGCACAGGCTGAACTCAAGATAGCCCGTGCGAAAGCGGAAGAACGTCGCGCACGTGCAGAAGCCGAAGAGGAAGAGAATAAAGCGTTAGTCGAAGAGATGACAGTCAAACTGATTGAAGCAGAAGCAGAGGTGCCGCTTGCTATCTCGGATACCTTTGATTCCCAGCGGATGAGTGTGATGACTTATTATGAACTCCGTAATATCCTTGCGGATACAGAAATGCGTCAATCAATCGCTTCACCGGGCGGAACGCAAGAGATGGACACAACACGGTCTGCACACTCTCTCGGACTTTCATAGTAGAATAGCCATCAGCGGTTAGCAATCAGCAGTCGGTAGAGCATGTGGCAGTTGCTATCATTTCATCTGCCATAAGATTCTCTTGCTGACGGCTGATAGCCGAAGACTGATAGCCAATAAAGGAGAAAACGATGGAAAGTATCATCCAGATGCTGGCACCGCTGATTATCGTGCTCCTGATATCCATCTTGAGCAACTCGCGCCGGCGGAAAGCGCAACAACGGGATGCGGAAAGACAAGCGGGTGAGCGTGTGACGCCAGAGAGCGAAGAGACACCCCCTCCGTTCATGGAAGATTTCCCGTTTGAGACGCAACTGGAACAGATGATTCTGCAACAGGACGAGGAGGATGTGACACCGGTTGCTGAAGAACCAGCCCCCCTTGAACCAGAGAAATCTGATCCGGTCGTTGAGCCATCGCAACCAGAACCGCCTCAAGTGCCTGTGGACTCCCGAACCGGAAGGCGGGCTGTCCCTGCGACATCACTACTGGATTTGTCGCCGCAAACTTTTCGTCAGGGCATCATTCTCTCAGAGATCCTCGGTCGTCCCAGATCACGTAGTCGTTGGCGTTCAACTACCAGGGATCAGTGAAGAAGGACTTTAATGTGAGTTCGAGAATAAAAATATGACGTAGGTGTTTTTGCTTGGATGTTCCGCTTGCTTAACGTTTCTTCAATTTCTTCAGATATACGGAAAGGCGCGTCAAATGCCAAATCCCACTGCATTGAACCGCAAGTAACACATAAAAAGACGACTCGTCTTTTCCACAAAATTTCCGTCCTGCTTTTGATTTTTCTGCTGTTCGTGGGTTGCTCTCAACGCCAAGGACTTATGGAGCAGCAAGTCCCTTTTCCCTTTGAATTTCCACCTTACACTCGGCATCTCAAAGGATTCACAATTTGCCTGGATCCCGGACACGGCGGACAAGCGCATGTGCCAAATTACAAACGGGGACCCACAGGCGTTCGCGAGGCTGAAGTTAATCTACGGGTCGCTTTTTACTTACGCGAGATGTTACAGCAGGCCGGGGCTACCGTTATTATGACGCGTGTTGATGATGCTTACGTGAGTCTGCCGAGGCGCAGTCAAATTGCCAACGAAAATGGGGCTAATTTCTTTATCTCGCTGCATCATAATGGAATTGATAACCCAAAAGTTAACTATACCTCTACTTGGTATCACGGTGATGCAGACGACTCACGTCAAAGTCTTGATCTTGCGCGGTATGTCCAGCAGGGAGTCTCAGACGCATTACAATTGCCCACCTCTCCCGCATCGGGACTCTATTCAGATAAACTCATAACGGCTTCCGGTTTCGGGGTCCTGCGATTGACCGAATGTCCAGCAGTTTTGTGTGAGGCATCTTTCCTCTCGAACCCAGAAGAAGAAGCGAGGCTGAAAGAAAACGATTACCTGATAAAGGAGGCGTACGGTTATTTTCTTGGCATTGCCCGTTATGTTGAAGGCGGGTTCCCGAAAGGTGTTCTCGTAGCACCTGAAAACGCCTCTGTCATCGAAACGAAAACACCGCGCCTCCAGATTCAAGTTATGGATGGGCTCCATGAACGGGGCGCGTGGATGCTCAAACGCCAGCAGATCTTCACCGACTCCATCCGAGTCAAGATTGATAATGTAGATGTCCCCTATCACTATGATCGCGGGACAGATCAAATTACTGTCTCGCTTAAGAAACCATTATCGAACGGCGTGCATCTTGTCGAAACTGATTTGGTGAATTATTACGGTAATCACAGTCTACCAGTGCCGCAGTGGTTTAAAGTGGCACCGCCTGCGGCGGCGTTGGAACTCAGCGCGTGGACAGATACACTCCCGGCTGATGGAAAAAGTTACGTCGGTGTCTCTGTAATTGCACAAGACGCTGAGGGAATGCCAATTGCTGATGATGAACCGATCTACGCACATTCATCGGGTGGTACCCTCGCAAAGACGCGCCAACTCTCAAAGAATGGCTCGGCACAGTTTTATCTATATGCCCCTGACGCGCCGGGCACAGCGACGGTGGAAGCCTCCTACGGTCAAACGCATCAGTCCTTGAAAATTTATTTCGCGAACATCAACGATGCGATTGTACAAGGTCGAGTTTCCGATCCAGACGCAGGGGAACCGCTCCAAGACGCACAATTACAAACCGATTCCGGATTGACAGCATCTACGGACGCTGAGGGACACTTTTTCATCACAACCGGTCCTGAATCGAAAGATTTCAGCGAAACGACACTTCATATTTCTAAGCAAGGGTACTATCCAGACAAATGCAAGATCCAGATTCAATCGAATCAAGCAACGGTTGTTGATGTTGGACTTCACCCGATTGCGGATGGTGCGTTTGCATCGACCGCCATTGTTCTCGATTCACAAACGGACACCCCTAAAACACAGGAACTCATCACAATATTGGAAGGGATGTTGAAACTCGCTGGTGCAAAGGTATATAATATTCATACCGCTGGGTTAAAAATGTCCGTGGAGGAGCGGATAGAGAAGGTTAACACTATCAAGGATAGAGGGTATTATTTGCAAATTAATCACACAGAACGACGTAAGGGGCAACCTGCTGTGGTTGCGGCGCACTACCGAGGCAATCAGGGAACGGAAACTTTTCTAAAACGGATCCTTGAACGGTTCAACAGTACACTTTATGAGACCCCGATTGTCACTGTTCAAGATAGAACGACCCCTGAAATCCAGCAGACGAACAAGATGGCGATGACGCTTCAAATTCAATCTTTAAATCGCCCGAATGTTTCTGCTGTACAGGAGGCTCATGCGATCTTTCTCGGCGCGTGGGCTTTCCTGAAGGACGATGGAGAGATCGCGATAGAAAGACAGAAGCGATTTATGGCGTACTTAAAAGAGATACAAGATTAGAAAAATGGACATTCACTCCCGAATTACAGATTTACGACTGCAACATCCATTCAAGATTGCGCGTCGGGCAACAGATGCGTTCCGACAGGTAATCTCTGTAGAGATCGATGGTGGTATCGGTGAAACTGCACCGGCTCGGTTTTACGGTGAAACTGTTCAGACGGTGAGCGTAGCGTTGGAAACTATTGGACCAGCACTTCCCAAAGACCTCGATGCAATCCACGATGTGATGGAGGTTGTTGAGGGAACGCTCGGCGGCAATTACGCCGCAAAATCCGCCATTGATATGGCACTGCACGATCGACTCGGTAAAAAGCTCGGCGTTCCTCTTTATCAACTCTGGGGACTCAACTCTCATAAGACCCCTTGTACAGCGTTTACCATTGGACTGGATGCGCCTGCGGTGATGGCAGAGAAAACCCAGCGTGCTGAAACATATCCGATTCTGAAAGTCAAACTCGGTACACCGCAGGATATTGAGATAATCCAGAAACTTCGCGAGGTCACAGATAAACCTATTTACGTTGATGCGAACACAGCGTGGACACCGAAGGAAGCTGTTCGCAAAATTCGCGACCTCGCTCGGTATGGTGTCGAATTGGTGGAGCAACCGACAAAACCCAGTGATCTCGCGGGACTCAAGTTTGTCCGTGAACACTCAGAATTACCGATTATTGCCGATGAAAGTGTCAAACGCGCAAGTGATATTTCGGTTCTCGCTGAATGTGTTGACGGCATCAATATCAAACTCGTCAAGTGTGGCGGATTGCTTGAGGCACACCGCATGATAAACATTGCTCGCGCACACGACTTGTCTGTTATGGTGGGTTGTATGATAGAGAGTTCGCTCGGTATCACCGCCGCCGCACACCTGACCCCTCTCGTAGACTATGCCGATCTGGACGGTCATCTACTCATTGCAAACGATCCGTACATCGGTGTAAGCCTTGATAAGGGCAAATTGATACTACCAAATCGCCCGGGCATCGGGGTTATGTAAAACATTTTCGGGCAAAGTTATATACACAACTACTCAATAAATGGAGAACTTTAAAAATGACAAAACAGAACCGCAACGTCCTCATCACCGGCGGCACCGGTATATTAGGGAGTGCCGTCACCAAAGCCTATCTCGCCCAAGGCGATAACGTCGCTGTCACGTATCTGTTTGATGACGAGGTTGAACGCTTCAAAGAATTCAACCCAGATCTCTTTGAAAATGTCACCTTCCTCTTCGCGAACGTCACCGAAGAAGCCGAGGTTCAAAAGACCATCGAGGAATACTTATCCAAATTTGGTTCGTTGGATGTATTGGTGAACATCGTTGGTGGGTTTGTCGGTGGGATTCCAACTGCGGAACTTGAAGAGAGCAGGTGGGACTTCATGATGAACCTTAACCTCAAATCGGTTTTTCTGTGTTGCAAGACAGTCATACCGCACATGACCGAACGTGGCTCCGGCAAGATTATTAACGTTTCCGCACGCGCTGGGTTAAAAGGTGAGGCTGGATTAAGTGCCTATTGTGTCTCCAAAGGTGGAGTCCGCACCTTGACCGAGGCGTTGGCGGCTGAAGTGATGGATTCGGGGGTAAATGTCAATGCGATTATGCCGAGCATCATGGACACACCCGCGAATCGGGAAGCTATGCCGGATGAGGAACATGATCGGTGGGTAGCCCCTGCCGATGTCGCCAAAGTGATATACTTCCTGACTTCCGATGATGCCGCCGTCATCAATGGTGCCGCTATCCCTGTTTACGGCAGAGCCTAAGCTATCGAAACGGTTCATTCAGTTGCGTCTGCATGAGTCTTTCTAAAATTTGCAGGCGCAACACCCTTTCAATATCCACAACTTCAGGTCTACCGGCGAGGTTCTGTATCTCGTTCGGATCGTTTCGCACATCAAACAAGAGATAAACCTCGCCATCTGCGTTGAGTGCAATCTTCCACTCCTGATTTAGGAGCATAATCTCGCCTTCTATCTCCGAAATTGCGAAGTCCCGATGTGTCGCTTCCGGTTGCGTTAGCGCTGGGCACAACGATTTTCCGAATTGACGATGCTCCAATTCGCCACCTGCCAATTCAACGAGCGTCGGACCGATGTCAATCCATTCCACTGGACGCTCACAAACGCTCCCCGCGTTCGTGCCATCCGGAGTCCGAACAAGTAAAGGGATCCGAACAGCACCGTTAAGAAAGTTACTCTTATAGATGAGTCCATAGTCGCCGTTCATCTCACCGTGGTCGGAGGTGTGGACGATGATGGTGTTTTCAAGTTCACCGCGCGCCGCGATCGCATCGAGAATCTCACCAATCTGATCATCAATGAGTGTCACGTTCCCTGCGTAATTCGCGCGGAGCCTTCCGATCTCGCCGAGTTCAAACGTCGGGTTCACGCGCTGCATGCGTCTATCTAAATGTCCTTTGGGGCGTTCTCCTGCGGGTGGACACGGGATCGCTGGCGGCATATCTTCAGGATCGTACATGCTGGCATAAGGTTCCGGGGTGTCCCAAGGTTCATGCGGTCCACCGAAACTCACCCAACAGCACCAAGGTTCGTCGCGTTCATAGTTCTGGAGGTATTGCTTCGCCTGTTGTCCGACGTAGACATCGGCGTAGTCTTCAAATTCAAGCGTCGAGGAGCGGACGAGATGCGGCTTCGTGCTAAACCGCTCGCGATAATCGGCGCGGTAAGCCTCCCATACACCCTTTCCTTCCCACATTGCTGTCATGTGGGACAGCACATTCGCACTTGCCCGCGGTCCACCGATTTCGTTCACATCATCCAATCCATAGGCATTCATTAAGCCTTCGCGTTCGCGCAGATCACCGTTGTGTGGATGGAGGTGCGTTTTTCCGAAAAGACTCGTCCGATATCCAGCATTACGCACGGCTTGCATCCATGTCGGCGTTTCGGCGAGCATCTGGTGGTTCATGTTGTTCCAGACGTGAGTATTGTGCGGATACAGACCTGTCGCCAGACTGAGGCGCGTCGGGATACAGACAGGTGATGTGGTGACGCAGTTTGTGAATCGGGTACCTTCACTGGCTATCCGATCCAAGTTTGGGGTCTGCACCCAATCACCACTACAACCCATCGCGTCCCAACGCTGTTGGTCTGTCATGAGAAAAAGGATGTTCGGGGTGGTCTCCATCGCTATCCTCGTTCGATTCCGGCTTCTTTAAAAGCGTTCGCCAGTGTTTCGTAGGAGAGTGTCGCGGCAGCGAGTGGATCGTAGTCTTCTCGTGCCTGCACCATGAAACTCACTTCGGCAGTGATAAATCCGTCATAGCCGTGTGCTTGCATCCGCTTGAGGTAATCGACATAATCAAAAGGACCTTCGCCGGGAATGAGGAATTCGTGGTCGGGCGCAGTGCCGCGCTGGTCCTTGACGTGCGTATGTGCCGATACGGGTGCCAACGCTGATACCGTCTCTTCTGTCGGCATACCGACAATATCGAAATGGCTGATGTCGAAGTTAACTTTGAGATACGGTGAATTAACGATTTCAAGGAGTTCAAGCACCTTCGCAGGTGTATCAATGATAGCACCGATATGGGGTTCCATAGCGATAGTGACACCGCGCGATGCACCGTAATCAGCGAGTTCTCCCACCCGTTCTGCAAGGAACTCTTTCTTGGATTCCCACTCTTCTGGCTTTCCACCGGGTGTCGTATTGACAGCAGGGGGTTCGTCTCCCTGCGCGAGTTCAACTGCTAAATCAACACCGCCTTTCAGCCGCCACATGTTTTTCGCATGGGCTTCTGGATCTATTTCCAACAGACTGGAATGCGCAGCGATTGCTGGCAGTGCCAAGTTATGCCCTTGAAACAGGGATGCGATCCGTTTCCGTTCTGCGGCATCAAGCGTGCTGAGTTCGGTCGTAAAACGGGGGATGATGGTGAGTTCAACGCCATCATATCCGAGGTTGGCGAGATGGGAGAGGGCAGTATCTATCGGGACAGTGGGCATCCCCCATGTGCTATATCCGATTTTCATCTTTTTAATTTTCCTTGCGGTTAAATGGCGTGGGTTTGAACTTGAGCATCCTTTTCTTAAGTCCGCCCTCCATTTCATTACGGGCTACGGGTTTTGAACTACGAAGAAGGTTTCACAACGGTTTCCGGTGAAGCTCACGTCCGACTCTAACGGAGAACGTCCAATCCACTAAAAACCTGTGCGTACCAAAACTTAATAGTTAAAAAGCGTCAAAAAATTGTGCCGAACCAGTCGTTTAGTAGAAAATCGACGCGTTGAATGAGTAGGGCGACACGTCCCATGACGGTGTTTCCGAATGCCGAACCGAACCCTATCATGAGGAAGGCGATACCGATCTTTGAAACCCATTTAACGGGACCCCGATGTTCTACGGAGAAAAAGAAATAGGTGAGAGTACAAACCACCCCGATCACCATAAGAACAGCATCAAAAGTATCCCAGCCAGAGAGTGTTCCGGCATGGATAGCTGCGAACGGTTCTATTGTTCCGCGTGTCTGTTCAAAGATGTTTGCGCGTAACACGTTCGGAATCGCTAAACCTGAGCCGACACCGATGAGGATAGCACTCGGATACCGGATCAACCACGTCTGCCGAGGCGACAATCCACAGAAAAACAACAAACCAATACCAATCGGAATCAATTTTATTAAACCGGCGAAAGATTCTCCTATTACTGCCGCCCAGAAAGGTTGCCATGCGAATGGAATAAAACCTTGGTGAATAGAGAGGACAATGCCGTATCCAACAGATACACCTACAAAAAGGTATTCCGCAAACCGGTAAAATGGGTTATCTCGGTACAGAAAACTGTAGATGAAGAGGGTCAAAAATGCTGCGATCCAGATGCCAATAATTTTTTCCATCAACTTACTCCTCTCCTCTTCTATGAATGAAGAAAGCAATATTCCCGACAACCACTAATCCTATAATTAATAGGTGTACAAACGATTCGATGTTGATCCATAGTGTTCCTTTTGCTGGTGCGTCTATTAGGCGTTCATACTCTGCGGCACCCGCAATCCCCGGAATCAGACCGATTAATTGACCCGTTTGCAAATACGGATACATCTGCGAGATAATTACACCCGTGACCCCAGCTGCGATCTGCAGATTAAATCGCACGTTTGCGTAGGTAATCCATGCTTCAGTGAGACTGCCTGAAGCCAAATCGATAAGCAGATCAATTTGGTCGTAGTTGGTGATATTTTGCATCATCGGGATTTCCGAGATAGGCTTTCCGTTGTAATCCGTGTCGAAAATACTACCGATGTCCGTTCCCATCCCAAGAATAACTAATTCAATTCCGGGGCGATACCCCAAGAAAACGTAGTCCTCACCATCTACCGCGCCCGTTTCTTGCACAACTTCTTGAATTAATGTACTTCCCATAGTTGTACCAACTGCGTAAAGCGTGAGCCCGATGACCCTTACATCTTTAGCAAAGCACTGCTTCAAGACAGCTTTCGCCATCGGATTCAACTCTGCCAAGGAAGAGGGACCATAGTCAAAGACAAGCATAATAGTCGATTCCGCTGGGAGGGCTTCAATGTAATCATAAAGTTGTTGTGTGGGTTCCGATACCGAAATCGGCATGCTCACTGGGAGCAGCGTTGGTAGGATAACCGCCACTGCCACAAGGACAAAGATGATCCGCCGATCCATATCCATCAATTTCTCAAGCATTCGTTAGTCCCCTCCCCCCAGATACGATCGTTCAATTCCCAAGATAATCCGAATAGATTGTGAGATAACCCCTAAACTAATGCCGAGGATAATGCCGCGTCTTGCCGAGAGATTCGGATTGTCCAAAATCCACTGTTTCATGCCTGAGGTCGCATCCTCCCAAGGCAGCCACGAGAAGAGTGTGTTCCAAATCAGATCGCCTACGGGGACGTTCCCAAGCATTACAATCAGAGCCGTAATCAACAGCAAACTCGCTTCAAACGTTCTGGCACGAAAAGCACGGTACGCCGCTGACGCTATAAAGAAAGCGAGGAGCGAAAACATTGTTGCATCCATGGGCACCAGGATGTTATTGAATAGCCACTCAAACACCGAATTTTGCGGTCCAAAAGGCACACCTATCACCACCATCATGAGGATCCCTACGAATATCAGAAAACTATACTGCCAATGTTCCGTGCGGCGATGAATACGTGTAACGTGCGTCCGAATAAGCGTGATTGTACTAAACACAAGTGCGAAAGGCGTGATGATCAGTGCCCAACTGATAACCTCTTCATAAATACCTTGAGAAAATGAATGCGGGCTGAACTGTGTGGCAATCATCACAACCCCAAAAACAAAGCAGAGCATTAAGGGTACTTGTCGTCGCATAAAACCTCCTAATTTACCCGCTGTAAGAGTGTTGTAATCCAGCCGATACCAGCTAATTCAAGAACCACACCCAGCACGATAGCAGTGAAAATGATGACTTTTCCCCAATCTTGTCCTCTGATACTGCCAAGGAGCATCGGTTCTTTAGAAAGGTAGGCACTTGCAGTATAGAGTTCTTCGCCAATCAAAGTATAATCACATGCCGTGATCAAGAACGGGAGTTGATGTTCAGAATCCGTTCCAGCAATCTGAATGGCTCCTATAGAGTTGCCCGTCTCAGCGAGGATAAGCGATTCGGCGTAAAACGTGCCTTGTAGAAATATCGCTGCCGGTTTCTCTCGTAGCATTATCCCATCGACACCCGCGGCGTAAGCGAACTGGCTGTCGGTGAGAAAGAAGATATCGTTTTCGTTATATGCGTCAGGATGGCCCTCGTTGAGGTAGGCTGTTTTCACCATCTCGCGTACGACGTTCATCACGATTGGATCGTTGCACGGCACGTGCAAAGGCGTTTCATAATCAGCAGTTCGGCGCGCCACCTGCCCCAAAATGTTCATACTCGCGATCGTAGCCGGTCCACTTACGCCACCAAGCCCAAGCACATATAGGATTGAGCGTCCCATCTCAGTCGCGCGGCCTATCGCTTCATCTACCGCTTCCAGTCCTGGAATCCGCCGAATAAAGACCTCTTTGCCACTGCGAGCGTAATAAATGCTTGTGACAATCGCAATTGAAAGAGCAATCATCGTAACAAACAACGGAATTTTGCCGGTATGAAACCATTCGCTTGTCCCTTTAACTGGGGCAGTCTGTTCAGACTCCACTGTCGCTTCTGTGTCGCTAACGGCACGCACGATGTAGGCGTAAGCGTTGCCTTTTTCGATAGTAGAATCAACATAAGTCGTCGTTCCAGCAGATAACATCCCACCAATTTCTTCGAGACCGCCACCTGCAATTCGACGTAGGATTTGATACCCGCTGATACCGCTATCCTCTGGTGCGGCATCCCACTTAATCGTGACGCTGCTGCCGTCGTCGTTGGGTGTGTCCACTGCCGTGACATTTGACGGTGGGCTAAGTCCTTGGCTGAATGCAATGCTAATGCTAATGCATAAAACCAAGCAGACGACTATCCAATGAGTTACATGTTTCATAAGTTATTAGTTCCTTAGTGAACATCGGAGCGAGACATGAAGTCTTCCCCTACCAGTGAATAATTAAAAACATTGCGAGATAGCTTGTAGAACATGCCGATCGTCTACATCGTCGCGGATAACGACTTCTCCGATACGTGTCGGCAGGATGAGGCGAAGTTTACCGCCTAACGTCTTTTTGTCTAAATACATGGCGTTACATAACGCTTCCGGCGTAAGATCAGAAGGAAAGGTGATGGGTAATTTCGCACGCTTTAGGAGGCTCCGTTGCCGTTGAAAATCGGTCTCAGAGAACATCCGTAAATTGGTGGCTAACCGAGCAGCACAGTTCATGCCGATAGAGACCGCTTCGCCGTGTCGATACCTATTATAATGCGTGAGTGCTTCCAGTGCGTGCCCAAAGGTGTGTCCGTAATTCAGCACCATCCGCAGTCCGCTTTCCTTTTCATCTTTCGCAACAATTTCTGCCTTGTTGACGCATGCCTGTGAAATTATCTCAATAAGCGTCGTGTCGTCTAAGTTTAGGATAGCCTCCATATTTTCTTCAACCCTTTCAAACAGCGGTTCATCGCGGATAACACCCATTTTAATAACTTCGATAAGTCCTGCGCGAATGTCGCGTTGCGGTAAGGTTTTGAGCGTGTCCACGTCAATGACGACTAACTTTGGTTGATGAAACGCACCGATGAGGTTTTTACCTTTTGGGTGATTAATCGCTGTCTTGCCGCCGACACTTGCATCAACTTGTGCTTGTAGCGTTGTTGGAACCTGAACGTAAGGAATACCGCGCATGTACACAGCGGCAGCGAATCCAGCCAAATCGCCGACGACCCCACCCCCCAAAGCAATGAGCATTGAACCCCGATCGAGGTGATGTTCCACTAAACTATCCTGTATCCGGGAAAACTGCGCCAATGATTTGCTCTCTTCACCAACTGGCACTTCAATTGTGCTTACATCAAGCCCGACATCCTTGAGACACTCCAAAACAACAGGCATATAGCGTGTTTTAACAAACGCATCCGAAACGATGAGCACCTTATTTGATTTTGTATGTGGTGTGAGCAGTTCGCCAACGCTGTTAAGGAGTCCTGTCCCCACAACAAGTGGGTAGCTATTATCTCCGAGTTCCACATGTAAGGTTTTCGTCATTTCGGGTTCCCAGTGTTTTTCCTAAACATCCGTTTGATGTGAGTGATGATTTCACCAAATGCGCGTCCCGTTGTGCTTATCATGTGATCGGCTTCCGCATAGTAGGACTGTCGTTCCGCCAGCATCGACTGGATCTTCGTGAGTGGGTCAGGATCCTGGAGTAGTGGGCGGTGTGTCTGGTGCCCAATCCGCTTATATATCTCCTCTGCCGTTGCTGTAAGACAGAAGATAATGCCATTTCGCTTCAGTTCTGTCATATTGGCTTCTTTCAGGATGACACCGCCGCCGGTGGAAATAACGTGGTTGTGCAGTTTCGACACCTTGCGAACGGCTTCACTCTCAAGTTCCCGAAAAGCAGGTTCCCCATCCTCCGCGAAGATGTCGCTGATGCGCCGTCTATTGTCCCGTTCAACAATCTCGTCTGTATCCACGTAGCGCATCCGAAGTTGTGAAGAAATCCGTCTTCCAATCGAAGTTTTTCCTGTGCCCATAAAACCGATAAGCACAATATTGGGGTGTTTTTTGACGTGTCGCTGCACCTGATTTCCACCTTTTATTAGCAATCAGCGGTCAGGTCGGATTTTTCCGAAGAAAAATCCTTTTAGCAGTCAGTAAAGAGGTTTCTGGTGAAATTATGCCCTCTTTGCTGATTGCTGACTGCTATTCCTCTGACAACCGACAACCGATACCTGATAACTATTATAACACCTTTGAAAAATATTGCAAAGGTTTTGCACCAATTTTTGAGGTATGGTATAATTACGAAAGTGATAAAACGCTTCTTTTCTCCTATAAATATCACACAAAAAACGTAGCCTGCATTCTCACTGCGAAGCAGGCGCAGGTGGATATACGGAAAGGAACCCGTTATTTTTCAAAACCCACCTGACCGAACCGCAAGGTATAATTAAAAAAATAAAAAATGGCACGACAACTCAGAATGGTGCGTCCCAATTTAGAAAATTTACCGGAACTGGAACTCCCGCCAGGCTATGGCATGCGAACCTACTGTGAGGGAGATGAGGTGCATTGGGCACATATCATCAGCGACTCGTTTGGGGGCAGGAAACGCACCGCTCAGGATACGAGGAACGAGATTACCAGCAGAGATGTATTCCTTCCTGATGGATTCTATTTCGCAACACATCAGGATACTCCTGTTGGAACTGCTTGTGCATGGCGGCAATCTGTGGATGAGACGGACATCGGATATGTGCACATGGTAGGTGTTGTCGGTGAACACACCGGACATAAACTCGGAAAATGGGTTTCGCTCGCCGTCCTCATCTATTTCCGCGACAACGGATTCATAAGTGCAATGCTGGATACCGACGATTTCCGTGTTCCTGCTGTCAAAACCTACCTGAATTTAGGGTTTATACCTGTTTATGTTGAAGAGGAACAGATAGAACGATGGCAGAAGATTTTTGAGAAATTAGGACTGCCCTCTATGTCCACGCAAATCGAGAACGTTAGAGAAACACTCCCAAAGGATCTGTGGGCGAAAGTCTCAAGTTAAAAGCGAATGGAAGCACCGAATCCTGTGAAAATAGGTGAAATTTGGTCATTTTGCGTAAGTTCTATCTCAAGTTAAAAGCGAATGGAAGATCAACTCAAAATGGTTCGCCACAGTTTAGAAAATTTGCCGACGCTCCAGTGTCCTGAAGGGTATCATATCCGCGCCTATCAACAAGGAGATGAGACACATTGGGCGCGAATCATGGACAGAGTCTTCGTAGACAAGGGGAGAACCGCCCAAGATGCCTTTACTGAGGTTATTAACCACCCCAATTTTGATCCAGATGGCTTCTGTTTCGTTATTCACAAAGATGTTCCTATCGGAACAGCGTGTGCGTGGAAGGAATATCTTCGTGGCAAACCGATTGGCTACATTGATATGCTCGCTGTGCTGCCGGAGCACACCGGACACAGATTGGGAAAATGGCTCACAGTGTTTCTCCTGCACTATTTTAAAGGGCGACGTATGGCATCCGTCATGTTAGACACAGACGATTTTCGACTCCCTGCAATCAAAAATTATCTCAACTTAGGGTTTGTTCCTGTCTATGCTGGTGAAAACCATCTGCTACGCTGGCAAAACATCTTTAAAAAGCTCGATATCTTCTAAAAATGAGAGTCCCTCTCGCGGTGAACAACTGTTTTCGTTTATCGAATAACTTTATTATATCCGCGATCCTCATCAGCGGTTTCAGTCTCCGACTCATCGGCATAAACATCGGCTTGCCTGATTCTCCCGACCCCCGTGAAGTATTAATCGCACGAGATGTTCTGAACCTCATCCACCTCACAGCACCACCCCAAATCTACAACTGGCCCGGAACTGCATGGTTTTATATCATTGCTGGCGTAGGCAAATTGCTGTCGCTTACCGGTTGGCAACTAACGGAAGCCAATGTCATCTTATTGGCACGCAGCATCAACGTTCTGTTGTCTACGGCAACACTTTGGTTCACCTATTGCGTCGGTGTTCACTGCTACAGTAAACGTATAGGTCAGATTGCAGCGGGATTGCTCGCTGTTGCGATGTTACATGCCACGAATGAATCGCGTTTTGCACTCGTTGACATCCCCGCGACGTTCTGTGTGACGTTGTTTCTCTGGCTCGTGATACGTGCGCGATCTTCTTCAGTCTCGCCGACATTTCAGACTGCGGTATGGCTCGGCATTATCGCAGGCGTTGGTTTCGCCGTCAAATTTACAACTGCCTTTGTAGGTTTCTCCCTGCTGATCTTCATTAGGAGTGAAGGTTTCTACAAGAAATTAGCAACAATCATGGGTGTTTCCGCACTGACCTTTACGTTCCTCTGCCCTTATTGGCTCATTGATCTGACTTCACCGGAATGGAATCTCTTTTTTGAGGATTTCTGGTACGAAGCTACACATTATCACCGCGGACACTTCGGTCTCATCGCTGCGGCGGAATCGGGGGTGCTCCACCGGTTTATCTATCTGTGGACACTCCTTAAATGGGGCATGGGGTTGCCACTGGCATTCCTCGCCAGTTTTGGTGTCTTGTGTGCGCTCGTGTCGCTTAAAGCGGTCGGCAATCGGCAATCGGCAGTGGGAAAGAATAACAGTCAGCAAGGAACTGGAAGCAGGGAAGAAGGGAAGGATGGGGATCCCAACCTTCCAACCCTCCAACCTTCCAACCAAGAATCTTCCAGTCTTCCAATCTTCCATCCAAATGTTAACGGTTTCCAATACGCCGAAGTACTCTTGCTGGCTTTCGTTATTCCGTATCTATTATTTATCGGGATACATAAAGTTAAGTTTGCCCGTCATCTCCTCATACTCTATCCGGCACTCAGTGTGCTTGCCGCTACTGCCTTCATACACTTCCCGAACATTGTGGAAACGTTATTACAGTCGCTCCGTCCACGCGAGACTGTGAACGCTTTGTCTTTCACTGAAGGGGAACCTAACACATTTAGGAAGTGGTTCAGTAGCGTCTTGGGGGGTGGTGTTGTGCTTTATTCGTTAATTTATACCCTTTCCTTCGCCTCTATCCTGTTCTCGCAACCCACCAAGATTGCGGCATCCAATTGGATAGCAACACACATTCCCCAAGAGGACTCTATTGCTATTGCACCAGAGCCCCTATTCGATTGGCTTCTTCCTGAGTTAGATTTCGTAGTAACAGATGAAAATGTGGAATGGGTTCTTATCCTTGTACCGGATCTCGAAGTGTTCCAAAAATACCAAAAGGCTCCTCAACGCTATCAAAATGAGGATTGGTACCCTCTCAGCGAAATTGGGTTCGAGGAAACGCTTGCGTTTTATGCGCGAGTTTTAGGGGAAGGAAGTCCGTATGAATTACACAAAACATTCCGACGTGCGCCGAAGTTTTTCGGTATCGAAATAATATCCGATAGCGGTGCGCCGTTTCCAATGCGGGCACTTGCGCATCCAGAACTCCGCATCTATCGGTATCTCAATTGAATACAGCGGATCTTATAAATATTTTGCGTGTAATTTCCAATAAGACCTTCTCATGGAAGCCCCTGTGCGGTCATTACATCAATGGATTCTTGAAATGATCCTTTTGAATAGGCACAATCGTTGATAGGATCTGATGAAGCACATCCGCGGCAATCGCGTCGGCATCAATAATCCGAATCAGGTCTTGGGGATAGTAATCAATCAACGGTTCAGTTTCCCGTTTGTAAACGTCCCACCGATAACGCACTACCATTTCTTCGGTATCATCAATTCGATTCTCTTTGAGTGCCCGCCCACGAATCCGTTTAAACATCACTTCTCGGTCTTCACAGACCATGTAGATGACCTTAAAGAGTTTTATATGAGGTGCTATGAGACCGGCTTGTGCGATGTTCCGTGGGATCCCATCAAGGATGAGCAGATCGCTGTCTGGCGAGTAGACCTGCTGACGAACTTTTGCCGCCATGTAGTCTTGCCAGATTTTGACTGTAATGTGATCTGGGACTAATTTACCGATTCCGGCATATTGTTGGAAAATCTGTCCGCATTTGGAATTGATATCAAGTTCGCGGAACATATCTCCACTGGAGACATGGAAAATGCCAGGGATTTGTGCCAGCATTTTTCCCTGTGTTCCCTTGCCAACACCAGGGGGACCCACAAGCATCATTGCTTTATAACACGGTCCATCTGCCTCATGTAGAGGGCTCTTATCCGTTGTCATGTCTGTTTTTGTCCTCTGCCGCCTTTTATTCCTCTTCGTTGAGTTCGTGCGTTTCATACGGACGCACATCTATAATAAACCTTACGCGCCAAGAAGGTGTTCAAGAATGTAGAAGTCCAATCCTTCATAATCTCTATCTGTGATAAATTCCTGTTCGACCTTTTTGTCAAACGTTCGGACCTTCTCAAGTAGGTTAAGAAAGGTCCTACGACTACTCAATAAGTGTTTTGTTGAGATGTCACGGGGTTGGGTTCGCATGACTTTCACATCTAATCCAATAAATTCGCCGTTTCGACCGTATCCGTTTTCTTCGAGTACCCGTACCTGATTAAACGCACGCCGCAAATTGACCGAACCGAACGCCTTATCTTGGTCGAATTTTAACCCATTCTGGTCGTTGAGATGGACGCTCCAAAGTTTCTTATGATACAGCGCATATCCCATCTCGTCGGACGGTTCCAAACCTGCGAGAATCGCGTGCGCACTTTCGATTAATCCCCCAACGCGCGTCGGTGCATCGCTGGCATAGGCTAAACCGATAGCGTGTCCGATAGTTGGAATGTAAGCGATGTCCATCGGTTCATTGGGTTTCGGTTCTATGAGGATTCGGACTTCTGGATCGTATTCAAGCAAAGCGTTAATTGCGTCCAAAATTTGCGAAACTGCCCCCGCTGAATCTTTCGTCTCTCGGATGTAGGTACCTTCACGGGCAAGCCACAACACGAGATTTCTGCACCCAATCTCGTTAGCGATATCCACACACCGTTTTGAACGTTCCAGGGCATAGTGTCTTTCTTTTGCGGAATTAGAAGTGTAAGCCCCATCAATAGTCTGTGGCGATTCCCACAACCGCGGTGCCACGACTTCTGCTGTCAACCCATGATCATCGAGTTGTTTTTTGACGGTTTTTGTTCGCGCTATGAGTTGTGCGTGTGTTTTCTCGTCAATATCCGGCACAATGTCATCGTCATGAAACTGAATTCCAACAAAACCGAGATCGCGATAAAATCCCACCTTTTCATCGAAACTGAACGTCTCCCGAACAGGGGGTCCAAAAGGGTCTGTTCCTTCGTGTATATTCCATGGTCCGAAAGAGAAACAATATTCTGTTGTTCCTTTAGAGGCTTCGCTCATCATCTTCTCCTGTACGCAACGTTTTTTCTGCCATTTCGTTACAAAAATTGCCTTTGATCGCTTTGTTTTAGAAACGTTACGTTGGCGATAAAGGATACGAAAAAACTGCTTGACTTTTCTAATCAGTATACAGTATTATTTAAAATGTGTCAAGCAATTCTGTAGTTAGAGTTTGCAAACCGATATTGCAAATCAGATATGCTGGATTAAAAGGAACCTCCCCGGAATGTTATCCATATCTCGTGCGATTTTTTCTTATTCATATCTATTTTATTTTTTCATGCTCACGCTGAATCTACCTGTCCAGTATATAAACGCAGCAGATCATGAAGGCGAAGGAAGTACACCGCTTCCAACTGCCAACGACTCGATGAGTGAAGCGCAGACACTGATATTAGGGACACCCTCAACAAAAACCTTCAGTTTTAGAGATGTTTATCATATAGAACTCAGCCTAAATATATCGGGTAATATCGAACTGATTGCCACAGAAGGTGATATTATCACCGTGACGCTTGAGAAGCAGGCACGGGAAACCACAAACACAAAACAGGACGATCTGATTCGCGACTCTCTCGATAACATCAGCTTCACAGGGACACAAAACGGTGACACACTCCAGTTGCGGGTACGACTCCCGAGTAATTCTTCTGAAACAAAACCGAGTCCACCTTCCAATACGAAAGCGTTACAATCAGTCCCGTATGATGGACTCCAACTGAAATGTACAATCAAAACGCCACCGGATATCTCTGTTAAGTTTCATACCAAAACCGGGGATATATCTCTTCAACGCATCCGTGGAAAGATAGAAGCCTCGACAGAGATCGGGAACATCCACTTAGGTGAAACCTCAGGCAATTATAACATCAGTGTGACCAATGGCAACATCGACGGGCAAATCTTGCTAACCCAAGGACAAAACAAGTTAGAGACCCAAAGCGGCTCAATTGGATTGGTGGTACTTGACTCAGTTGCCGCACCGATGGACATAACCGCACAAGGTGGTAGCATCCGTTTACGACTTCCTGAAAATTATGGCGCGGATGTTGAGCTTGAGAGTCAGAAACAGCAAATCGTTGTCAATTTACCCGTACAACTCGACGAGGAAACCGGATTCACCATTATTAATGATGGCGGGCCGCTGTTTCGCTTGAAAGCCACCGATACAATTTCACTTCTACCGAGTTCACTGGCCGGCGGAAAAGCACCCGAAGACACTGAAACGGATCCATTTGTGGATTCAGTGCAACCTGTTCCGCACATAGCAAAAGCACCCAATATTGATGGCAATTTATCTGAAATCGCGTGGCAAACAGCTGCTCTGCTCTCTCCGCTCCAAAATCCAGATGGCACGGATGTCCCAAACAATTCAACTGATACTTTTTTAATGTGGGATGCCGAGAATTTCTATGTCGGTGTAAAGGCTTATATATCTGATTCGTTTCTTCCGTATGTTTCACAGACGCAGCATGATTCACCAATTTGGGAGGACGAGTGTATTGAAATTCTGATTGACCCTGACCCAAAAACTGATATTTACTACCATCTCGTTATCAACCCAATTAGCGCGTACTTTGATCAGCGTGTTAATACACCTGGAGAACCAAGTTTCCGGTTTGCTCCGCATGATGTCCAAGTTACTTTGAACCGAAAAATGATGGAAACAGCGTTCAAAACGGATAGCAAATGGAACTCAGAAGCAAAAGTTGTCAGCCGAATTAATACCAGTTTTTGGAGTCTTGAAGCCGCGCTCCCGCGTAAAATGTTGGAACCTTCTCCTAAAATAGATTCACAGTCGACATCCCCCGTTGAAAGCAGATGGCTTTTTAACATCCATCGTAAAATGTATAGTAGCAATATGAAAAGCCTTATTCCTGCTAAGTCCAGGGAATATAGTTATTGGCTGCCGACTTATGATAACGAGTATCCATGGTGGCCCCATTCGCCACATGAGTATGTAGGCGCGCTTTCGGGACGTTATGGTCCGGCGATGGGGGTTTTGGAATTCGTTACGACACCGCCCGGTTCTGAAGGCTTCGCACCTGAAACTAAGGTTCGGGTTGCGACTATTGAAATTAAAGGTAATACTAAAATTCCAACAGAAGTCGTTCAACAATCCCTTCCGATTCAGCCTGAAGACATTATCACCAGTCGACAACTTTCTTGGCTAATCACGGAACTGCAGGAACAGGGTTGGTTTCAAGATGTGCGTTTGGAAACACAACAGGTCGATGTTGGCGGTGAAGAAGCAGTCAGCGGTCAGAGGAATAGCAATCAGCAATCAGCGATCAGCAGTCAGAAAGAGGATGTAATTTCACCAGAAAACCTCTTAACCCAAAACCGAAAACCGAAAACCCTTCCAAGTGTCAGTTTGCATATCCGAGTTACGGAAGCACCTGTGCTTTTTGCCGAGCAAATTAAGATCGAAGGGAACAGAAGTTTTCCTTCACGATTCATCAAGGAATGGTTTCAGTTAGAATCCGGTTATCTTGCTGCCACGACTGTTAGACTGAAGCAACAATTAATTGCTGATTTTTATTCAAATCGTGGATATGAATTCGCTACAGTTACACATCAATCTGTCAATGATGTACTTGAATTTAATATTAACGAGGGCACATTGCACGAAATTCGTTTCACTGGGAACAGTCGAATCCCACGGGCGGAACTGTTGTCGGCACTGAATCTAAAGACCGAAGTCAGTGATGGAGAACGCGGTTCACAAGCCTCGGATATTTACCATCATTCCCTGGGTCAATCGAAGATAAACAGTATGCGTAAAGTGCTCAGTGAAAACAGTGAGCACTTCAAATCGGTCCGGGATTGGCGGGTCCAACGTGAAGGCGGAAAAAATGTCATGATTGTTGACATTGAGGAGCAGCCGTTCGCGAGCCCCGGTGGTTTCCCGATTCTTCAATTCAATCGTGTTCACGGACTAATGCTTGGCGCGGGTGGAACACTCGCGACGCATCTCACGGGTAAAGAACAGGTTTTTGGTTCAATAAGTCGTGGGTTTTCCAGCAAAATATGGAACTATCATTCGGGGATTGAAAAGAGTTTCTTTAGGCGGCAACGTCTCAGATTCGGAGGGAGTTTCTATAAACTCACGGATGTCAGTTCTAATCTCTATCTACATCAAGGTGATGCCAGCCTGAGTGCCACCTATTATGGTTCAGCCCTTCAGGATTATTATCAACGTCAAGGTTCACAAGGTTGGATAACTTACGCACCATCAGACTGGTCTTATCTTAGACTGGAGTTCACTGGAGAGCGGCACGACAACCTTTCCAAATCAACGGATTGGAGTTACTTAAACCGGAATCTGATCAAGCCGGGAAACTCACGGATTAATCGTGGAGAATTGAGAAGTCTTTCCCTGGTTTATGCGTTCGATACACGGGACCACAGATCGACTATCACACGACATTTCCACACGCTGTTTTCCGCAAATGAGCGGACCCGACGTGGATGGCGCGGACAATTCGCCGTTGAGATAGCAGGACAAGGTTTCGGTGGGGACCACGCCTTCAATTTCTATCGGTTTGAGTTGGTACGCTACACGCCTATATCCGGTTCACACCATCTGAACGTTCGGATTGCGGGTGATTTTTCTGATGCTCCCTTGCCAAGGCAACGGCTCCTTCACCTTGGGGGTGGTAATACCTTGCGTGGTCACGATTCTAATGTATTCGCCGGTGATAATCGACTCCTACTTAACCTTGAGTATCGACTCATCAAAGAAACAATTCCCAATGAACAAGATGGTGTGCTCGGGTGGACACTGAGTTGTTTCTTGGATGCAGGTAGTATATGGTGGTATGATGATGCCCCCTTTTCTGATTTTGAAAACTTTATGACACGGTTGAAAACGTCTGTCGGGATTGGATGCTCCGTTTTTTGGGATCCGTTCGGGAATCCCTCACCGTGGAGTCTTGCGCTTGAGGTGGCAGAACCACTGAATTCATCTTTCTCCTTACGAAATCCGAGCATCATTTTGCGTTTCGATCGTATGTTTTAACGGCAAGTGGGTTGGAAAGGTGGAAGGGTGGAAGATAGCGAATACGGGGTTTCTTCCCGGCTTCCTGTACTTCGATCTTGCCTCAAAACCTAATATCGATTAAAACTTATAACCCGTCTATCATGAAAAATCACATAAATCACAATAATCCTGGTGAAAAATAATGAAGACAACACCACTCTATACTATCCATGAACAACTCGGGGCATCATTCGAGAAAAAGCATTTGGATTGGAACATTGTTACCGAGTTCACCGATGCCATTTCTGAACATCATACTGTCAGAAACAACGTCGGTATTGCTGACGTGTCCTATCGCGGTCGGCATCAGTTAATCGGCGAGGATCGGGCGAAATTTCTACATCGTATCATTTCCAACGATGTTGAAAGCCTCTCAACGGGACAAGGCACTTACGCCACGATCTTAACGCATCGCGGTAAAATTATAGCCGACATGAGTATCTCTGCTCTTGAAGCGGCAATCCGTATCGACACCGCGCCTGAGACCACAGAAAGTCTTTTCAACGAATTGGATAAGTACATCATCGCTGACGATGTTGAACTTTCTGATGTGACCGCTGAAACTGGGGCGATTGCTGTCCACGGTCCAAAGTCGACGGATCTTGTTCAATCTGTGCTCGGCATAAATGAACTTGCCGCACTGCCAAAGCGGTATAACTGCTCTCGTGAAGCAGATTCACTTTTTAAACACACAATTGTCTGTGTAAGAACAGATGACACCGGCGAGATGGGCTGGACGCTTTATACGGCTGCTGAGGAATTAGTTTCGCTTTGGGAGACATTAATGACTGAAGGGGCACGCTTTGACATTCAACCAATCGGTTGGAATGCCCTTGAATCGCTCCGTATTGAAGCAGGCGTACCGAGATACGGAACAGAGTTGACAGATGCTGTTATCCCGCTTGAGGCTGAATTAGAACACGCTATCGATTTTGAGAAGGGATGTTATATTGGACAAGAAATTGTCGCGCGTATGAAGTATCGAGGTCACCCAAATCGTCTTTTACGCGGTATTGAAGTTGATTCTGATTCAACGTCACAGGAATGCTGTATCCTTCGTGGAGGTGCGCCGGTTTTCAAAGGAGATAAAGAAGTGGGTTGGGTTACGAGTGCTACCTTTGCGCCGACGCTCGAAAAATCGATTGCCCTCGGGTACGTTCGGATGGAAGTTACTGAAGCAGGCAGCCGTGTCCAAATTGAGACCCCTGAAGGATCCGTTGATGGAACAATCGCGCTTCTGCCCTTTTCAGCGTAGTCTACAATCCAGAGACTTTCCATGTAAAGTCTCATTTTCCTTTATCATTGAAAATAGCGGTCAGCAGTCAGCGATTAGCAAAGAGATTCCTGTTAGACGAGGGGAAACACCCAAACAAAAACACCTCTTAACTGATAACTGATGGCTGATGACTGCCAACCAATACAAGGAGGTAAATTTAAACCGATGGTATACAGCAAACTCTGCTTTCGTATATCGCTGCTACTGTTTCTCCCGATACTCTTAGGTGGATGTGGTCTTGCCAAACTGTCAAGGATTCAAGGGGAAGGCGACCTCGCTGTCGTTGAAGCCACTCTTGAGGGGAACATCGGCACGCTTGAAAACCTATCTAAAATTGGGAGCAAGAATCTCATCGTTAAGACGGCTCGCGCATACTCGTCTTATGCTGGCTTCATTGAGGACAAAATGGAAGATGCCGAAATAGCAGGCGACTATGAGACTGCGGATGACCTGCGCGCACGAGCAATTGACCTCTATATCCGTTCTGAAGGATACGCGCTCAAAGCTTTAGCGAAATCCGATAAAACCTTCAGTGAGACACGAACCGTTGATATGGCTGCGTTTGAAAAGGCACTTCAGAAGTTAAAAAAGAAGGATGTTGAACCCCTGTTTTGGGCGGCTTATTCGATTGCACGCGGCATTAGCCTCCAGAAAGATGATCCGATGCAGGTAATTGACCTCGCGCGGGTGGAACTGATGATGCAGCGTGTGCTTGAATTGGATGAAACCTTCTACTTCGGTAGCGCACATCTGTTCTATACTGTCTATTACGGCGACCGCGCCCCGTCAATCGGTGGAGATCCGGAGAAGGCAAAGGAACACGTTGCGCATGTAGATCGCATCAATGACGGTAAGTTCTTGATGAGCAAACTCTACCTTGCACGCTACTATGCCTATCCTAAACAGAACGTGAAACTCTACAAACAATCGCTACAAGAAATTCTCGACGCGCCCTCGGACATTTATCCTGGAGAAGAAGCCGCAACTTCGTTGGCGAAATCACGCGCCAAACGCTGGCTCGATCAGGCGGATGTCCTTTTTGATCCAGAAATGGAGGAAGGAGAAACTGAGTAATGAAGAACAAGAACACAGACTATAACGCACACGCTGCTAAATTAGCGTGCATGTTTCTACTTATTTTCGGATTGTTCTGCCTACCCGTAGCGCATCTCGGTGCCGAATCTATTAAATTCGCAACACTCGCGCCAAAGGGTTCCACATGGATGAACAATTTTGAGGCGATGGGAAAAGAAATTCGCGCCAAAACAGGTGGGGATCTCCGACTCCGTATCTATCCGAACGGCGTACAGGGAGATGAACTTGACGTTATCCGCAAGATGCGAGCAGGATTGATCCACGCCGGTGCTATGACCGCTACGGGTCTTGGTGAGATACAAGAAGAGGTCCTGATCTTTCAATTGCCTCGAATGTTCAGAAATTACGAAGAACTTGACTATGTCCGTGACTACCTCCGTGACGATCTTGACAAAGCATTTATGGATGCCGGGTACGTCCTACTCGGTATGGGAGACATCGGCTTCTATTATATATTCAGCAATCAACCTATCCGCACTATTGCCGACCTTCAATCCCCAAACGTCAAGATGTGGGCGCGTACAACCGACAGAATTGGACTTACGTTTTACAAAAACGCTGATATCGCAACTGTGCCGAGAGAGGTTACACAGGTCTTAGGTTCACTCTATTCGGGGCACATCAACACCCTAACTGCCTCTCCTTATGTCACTATCGCGCTGCAATGGCACGATAAGTTCAAATATATGACGAACCTTCCTGTCAGTGTTGGCGTTGGCGCGACAGTTATGACCAAGGAAAAGTTTGATGAACTTTCTCCCGAGATGCAGAAAGTCGTGCGTGAAACCGCGGACGCGTATCAGGCAGATTTAATTGAGAATATTCGCAAGGATAATGAAAGGGCTCTTGAGGCACTACAAAAGAAAGCAGGCATTGAAGTGGTTGAATTCGAGGGAGATGCGCGGGAAGCATGGGATGCCATCGCCGCAGAAACCCATCAAGCACTCGTTGGTGAGATCTACTCACAAGCGTTTCTTGACAAGATTAACGCCCTTTTGCAAGAGTACCGTGAGAAGAATTAGGTGGGTTGACACGCTCCATCAGTACACTTCCGTTGATAGGCGCGCTTTGACAGCGCGCCTATTATAGTAAAGCCCGAAAGTATCTGCACACCCCCGGTAGGTGAGGACGGTATCTCGTACCCAATGGAGTTTGTTTTCTATCGTCCAGTGTTCTCGCCGGAGTTTGAGCAAGGCTTCTGCGGTAGCTTTCTCAGGCGTGAGACTTGTGATGCTATACTGCGTCTGATTCTGCTTTTCTGAAGATATTAACATCTGTGAAAAAATACAGCAAAAAACCGAAAACTGAATGGCCTTGAGTCCATTCCAAAATTCACTTGTTATTTTTCCGAGTGTGTGGTATCATTGTATCTTTGAGGAGGCTTCAACACTCGTGGCATCTATTAATGACATCGCAAACGAATTTATCCGGGAAGAGATCGAAGAGTTCTTGGAAGAGCCGGATGAGATAACACGTACCATTGAGATATTTGCACAGGCGACCCCTGCTATGCAAGACATCGCGGCTGCCCTTATTGACGGCGACCATCACACTGTTGATGAATTGACCGAAACCGCGCTGGAAGAAGGCACAGAAGCATTAGAAATTATGGATGATGGCCTCATCGCTGGGATGGGGATCGTCGGCATCAAGTTCCGAGAAAACTTCATTTTTGTGCCAGAAGTCTTGGCGTGTGCTCGTGCAATGAAAGCCGGAATGGCGTATATTGAACCGATTCTTTCAGATTCCGGTATAGAACCGATCGGGACTGTGATCATGGGAACCGTCAAGGGTGACCTACACGACATTGGCAAGAATTTGTGTATCATGATGTTGCGTGGGGCGGGTTTTGTGGTCCACGATTTAGGGGTGGATACTTCTGAGGATGAGTTCATTGAAGCCGTTGAGGATCATGAAGCACCGATCTTGGGAATGTCGGCACTCCTAACGACGACAATGCCGAACATGGGAAAGACGATTGACGCTTTTATTGACGAAGACTTGCGGGAAGAAGTCAAAATTATGGTAGGGGGTGCCCCAGTTACACAGACCTTTGCCGATGATATGGGTGCTGATGGGTATGGCAAAGATGCCTTGGAATGCGTTGCACTTGCCAAACAATTTCTTGAGGCACCAGACGAAGAATGGTAGGGAATAGCCATCAGTTGTCAGGGCGGGTTGCTAACGCAACCCTGTCAGCCATCAGCAAAGAGACGTTTGAATTAATCAAAATCCTCTTCACTGACTACCGATAGCCGATAGCCGACGGCTCTAAAGTTAAAAATATGAAAAAGATAGATAAAGCGGAATACGAGAAACGACTCAGTAAAATTACACAAATTTTTGAAGAGTTGGTTGTGCACGCCGATGAACAAGCGACGTATCGGTGTCCCTACAAAAATCGGTTTGATCACTGTACTGCGAAGTTCGGTTGCCGAAATCAACGAAAGATTGATGAAGGCACCGGACTTTTGTGCGCTGGAGACGATAAGTTAGATTATCGCAGCGCATGGGAGACTGATGCCCCTGACTCGACGGCAGAAAAACGCAACACTGGCACAATCACATGCGACGGACAGGTACATCAACTCACCCCCGGGAAAACTATTTTTGATTATGCAGACGATTTAACCGTCCAAGTACCCACCTCTTGTTTCCGAACCGGACAGTGCCACGAATGTATCGTTGAGATTAAGCGTGGTATGGACAGCCTTCAACCGCCAAACGAAGCAGAAGCCTTCCTCCGAGATAACTACCGTCTCGCCTGCCAAGCAGTTGTTCTTGACATTGACAAAGACATTGAGTTCGCACCCCTTCGACGCACACCAAGGATCTTGACGCACACCGTCACGACGGATAGTGGTGCGTCGGAATTAGATCCACGCGTTACCCATCGCGATGGGGTTGTCTATTACAATAATGAACCTATTGACCGTTACCGCGGACATCTCTACGGACTCGCCTTGGACATCGGAACAACGACGGTGGTGGCGAATCTGGTCGATTTAGAGAACGGGAAAACGGTTTCTGTCAGTTCATTTGAAAACCCACAGCGTTTTGGTGGAAGCGACATCATGAATCGTATCTCCTACGACGGCGAATTTGAGGGTGAACTGCGCCGCTCGTTGATTGCCGCACTCAACAGCGAAATCATGGAGATGTGTGAACGCTACAACTTCGTCCGTCAAGAGATTTATGAAATCGTCGTCGCTGGTAACACAACGATGCGCGACCTCTTCTTCAAGCACAATGTTCAAAGCATTGGACAAAAGCCTTATAAATCACTGATTGAGCATGCGTATCGGGAGGGGACCCGTTTAACTACTTCTCTCACTGAAAAAGTGCGTCGCTTGGGTATCCGTGCGAATCCGAAGGCAATGGTCTACAGTTTGCCATTGATTGCAAGCCATGTCGGAGCAGACGTTGCGGCGGATTTAGTCTCGATTGATATACCTTCGCAAGATGAGATCATCATGTTGGTTGATGTCGGGACGAATACAGAGGTGGTTGTCGGAAACGCGAAGCGGATGGTTGCTGCGTCCTGTCCGGCAGGTCCCGCATTTGAAGGTGGCGGCATTGAATACGGAATGCCTGCTTACCCCGGTGCTATTGAGTCTGTGAAATGGAACGAGGGTCAGCTCAATTATGAAACGATTGGTGGTGAAACACCAGAGGGGGAAACACCACAAGGGTTATGCGGTTCTGGGTTGATTTCGCTCCTCGCTGAGTTGCGTCGCAATGATCAGATGAGTCCGAAAGGTGTTTTTGCAGACAGAAAGCAACGCGTTATGTCCCTCTTGCCGGAACACGGTATCACCTTCTCACGTGAGGATGCAAGCAATTTGGCACAAGCAAAGGCGGCAAATTACTGTGGACAATATATTGTTCTGCGACACTTCGGCTGCGTTCCAAAAGACATTTCAAAACTCTTTTTGGCAGGTGGTTTTGCCAATTATGTTAACCTACAAGACGCTATTGAAATCGGATTTCTCGCCCCCGTTCCAGAAGCAAACGTCATCAAGATTGGCAACGCTGCAATAGCAGGTGCGACAGCAGTCCTGCTTTCTGAGAAAAAACGCGCTGATATTGAAGCATTTGTCAACAATATTGAGCATATCGAGTTGGAAACGACTCCGGATTTCTTTGATGTGTTCGTGGAAGGCTGCCAATTCAAACCGATGCCCGTAACATTGTAAGGTATTTTTAATTGTTCACAAGGCGTTAAATACAGTCTTATGTTCATTGAAGGTCTTTGCTTTACTTATGGAGGGCGGATTTAAGGAACGCACGTCAAAATTCTAACGCTCGTCGTTCCTCCGCAAGGTAAAATTAAAAGTTTCCAAGAACGCTTGAAGTCTGATGAACCGATTTTATACGACGGCGGATTCGGCTCGCAACTATTCGCGCGGGATATAGAACTCGTTAATAGTGCCCTCGCCAACGAGCTACACCCTACGGCTGTTACTGACATTCATTCGGATTATATCAGTGCAGGTGCTGAGGCGATCGGGACAAACACATTCGTGGCATCTCCACTTCATCTTGAGATGGCGGGACAGAACGTATCCGATGCGAAACGGCTGATACGACTCGCCGTTCAACACGCGAAAACGGCTGTTGCAGAGAGCGGAAAAGATGTCTACATCGCTGGCTCTGTGGGACCCTCTCCCGGCGCGATTGAAGCCGATAGCGGTGATACCACCTTCGGCATCCCAAATGCGGATGCGAGAGAAGCGCATAAATTGGTTATCCACACCCTCGCAGAAGAAGGTGTGGATTTTCTCTGCCTTGAGACGATGTTTTCTGCGAAAGAGGCGGCACTCGCTGTAGATGTTGCGCGTGAGACAGGAATCCCTATTGCCGTGAACTTGACTTACAAATGGACAAAGGAACGGCGTACCGGTAAAATCATCTATCGGACGGACTGGGGAAATTCTCCAGTAGATCTGCTCGATATCCTCATGAACAATGAGGTTCCCGGAGGTGATTCGCTGTTGGAGTCTGTTAGTATCGTCGGTGTGAACTGCGGTGCCGAATCCAGACGTGATGAACATACTGGGATGCCTTATGCGATTGCTGGAACTCAGCAGTTACACTCGGCACTCACTGAAACAGGAATTAATGATAAGCGGATGATGGCGTATCCTAACGCTGGTATGCCGAAGCTTGATGAGAACCATAGAACCGTCTATACGCAGACCCCAACAGAGATGGCAAGTCATGTTCCCGCGCTCATTGAAGCGGGAGCTTACTTAATAGGTGGCTGTTGTGGGACAACGCCAGCACATATTAAAGCCTTTCGTGAGGCAATCGCGTCGTTTAGCAGTTAGCACTTAGTTGTCAGCAGTCAGTAAAGAGGTTTTCGTTAGCCCCAAACCCGTAGCCTGTAAGCATAGCGGCAGGAGGGTTGAGGAACGCACGTTGTTCTCCCGCAAGGAAAAATGGAAAAATGGAAACGGTAACACTCACCTATAAAAGACCTCCCAATCGAGTCAATCACTTTCAACAGGAATTACTTTATCTTGATGATGCGGTCATTGTTACGTCCCAACGGGTTAAGCCGTCCTCACCTATAGTTCAAAACGGTGAGACGGTTTTGTCGGATAACTTCGCCGCGGTCTGGTTTGTATTTACAGGATCGTGGTATGACGTCGGCAAGGTTTATAATCTAAATAACGAATGGACAGGTTATTACTGCGATATTATGAAACCGGTTGAACGGAGCGTGGATGTAAACGGGAAACTGAATCGTTTTGAAATAACGGACCTGTTTTTGGATCTTTGGATAAATCCAGATGGCACCTACGAGATTCAGGATGAAGACGAATTTGAAGAGGCGGTTCAGAAGGGCGCGATTGACGCTGTATTGGAAAGAAAGGCACTGGAGGTCCTAAAAGCATTAATTGCTGAGGTTGAATCTGGTCATTTGGAGAGTCGTTTACAAGAAGTAATGCGTAGAGCGGGGTTTCCAGATCTGCAGAATTATGTAGAGACCTTATCGTCTTGAACGCTAAAACGATAGCCTGCAACAACGGCGCAGGCGGATATACGGAGAGGCATGTAGTTCATTCAACTCGCCTCACCGAACCGCAAGGAAAATTAAAAATATGGCAACATTAGCAATAAACGGAGGCGAACCTGTCCGAACTGCTGGATTCCCTGCATGGCCCACGCAAGATCCTGCGGATATCGAAGCGTTTGAAGCTATTTACAAAAGTGGACAATGGGGTGTTGGCGGACCGAAGGTTCCAGAATTTGCACAGCAGTTCGCTGAATTCCAAGGTGCGAACTATGGTGTTTGCGTCAATAGCGGTACCTCAGCACTTTACATTGCCTTGAAGGCGGCGGGAGTTTGTCCAGGTGATGAGGTAATTACCACACCGTATACCTTTCAGGCAACAGTCGTCTCGATCCTGATGACACACGCCGCTCCGGTCTTTGTGGATACTGCCCCAGACAGTTTTCTGTTGGACCCCTCCAAGGTCGAAGCCGCGATAACGGAAAAAACGAAGGCGATTTTGCCGGTTCATATCGCAGGGTATCCAGCAGATATGGACGCCCTTGTTGACATTGCGAATCGGCATAACCTGAAGATTGTTGAAGATTGCGCGCAGGCACACGGTGCGGAATGGCGCGGACGCGGGGTCGGCAGTTGGGGGCATTTCGGATGCTTCAGTTTCCAGTCGTCCAAAAACCTTTGTGCTGGCGAAGGCGGTATTGTCCTCGTGAACGACCGAGAACTCTACGAACGTGCTTACGCCTTGCACAACTGCGGTCGTACTTTACCAGATGCTGAGTTTGGAGAGGCAGAACCTTTCGGTGGCAACTTCCGAATGACGGAATGGCAGGCTGGATTACTCCTTTCTCGTTTGACGCGACTTGAAGCTGAAACCAACTACCGACATAAGAACATGCGATGGTTAGATGGTTGGCTCGGTGAGATTCCGGGCATTATCGTCACACCGCTTGACCCGCGTGCCACGCGTGGCGGCTGTCACGGCTATAAGGCGATCTTTGATTCTGAGGAGTTTGAAGGCATCTCCCGTGAGACGTTTCTCCGTGCGATGCGCGCCGAAGGGATACCGATGGGATATTGGTACACCACTCCTATGTATCGAGCCGACTTTCTCGCCTCTAATCTTTTCGGTCAGGATCTCAATTATGAGGCTGTGCAGTGCCCTGAAACTGAAAAGATATGTCAAACAGGTCTTTCTCTCAGTCAAAATGTGTTGATGGCGAGCGAAGAGGATATAGAGGATATTATTAAAGCGGCGATTAAAATTCGTCGGAACGTCGCTGCGTTAAAGTCGGAAACTTCGTAGTGAGACAGTTGTCAGTTTTAAGGTTTTCAGTTAAGAGGTTTTCGTTTAACAAAGGGAATCCGCAGAAATACCCAAGCAAAACATCGTCTTGTGACTGATAACTATAAAATAGTAAAAAATTTTACTATCTTTTCTAATCTTAAGGGACTCTATATAGGCAAATCCACTTAATAGGAGAAAATCATGTCTAACGAACGTGAAGCCCAGAAGGAAATACGTCGAATGAAGGAAGTACGTCGGATTCTGCGACTCTTGGAAATGACCGCACGTATCATAGAAACTTCAGCGATTACAGACCAATTTTCAGGGAGTGAGGAGCGATGCGCTCGGCAATTTAACAACGCACTTGAACTCCTGACCGATCTCGGTGCAGTGCCCGAGGGTCTGTTTGAACCTTTGGAGGAGGAGGATGCATCTTTTGGTGATGTTTGCTTTGCCTGTCACCAAGTCGCTGCCTACGTAAAAGAAAGCTGCGCCGATGATTTTGTTGACTTTGAACACGTCAAGAAAACGATTGGCAATGAGTTGAAGGATGTCAGTGAAGTTGTGCGACAATCCATGCCTTCCTTCCTCAAAGATATATGGGGTGGACAAGTCCAAGGCAGCGATACCGATGTCGCTGAAACCGTTGAGGTCACCTCAGACGAAGATGAGGACGTGACATCTGTCGAACAACGTATCGCTAAGCTTGAAGGGCAAATGGAGACCGTTGTCGAGATACTCCAAGAGATCCGGTCACAACAGATTGAGCAGAACAAAGAACTGTAGAAGGGTTATCGGTCTTCGGTTACCGGTAGTCGGTTAAGAGAGAATTTGGTTAAATCAGATACCTCTTTAACTCTCACTGTGAGGCAAACTGACAGCCGATAACTGATAACCATTTTACCAATGTTTGAACGAATACATCCGCTGATCAAGAAACAGTCCTAAAATTGCCCATATACTTCCCATCACGAATTCGCCGAGCATTGACCCTAAAAACAGTGGCAGTGTTCGGCGATACGCGCCGATCCCACCATGGCGAATGAGTATAGATTTTAGAACCCACGCCAAGAAGACAGGAAACCAAAGCCGACCGAAGTTCCAATTGCCCGCGAGCGGATAGGCAAGCGGATGCAGTTGCCACCAAATAAATCGCAGGCGCATAAAGAGCGTCGAGAGCGTCAGGGTGATACCGAAGCCAAAAAACCCCATGCGTCCCCAGTCTGTGTCGTTCGGGAGCGTTAGCCAGCGTTGTAGATCACTGAAAGCCTCTTGTCCACGCCATGTTCCGAGATTACCATGTAGGTAACCCGCATGAAGGAACGCAACGAACCCAATCATCAGTCCAATAACCGTCGCGCCCCACATCACCCAAAGAATCTGACGAACGTTGATTCCACCTCTGTCAGCGAGTTTAAATCCTTCCAATTGATTCGGCATCGGTTGCGAACGATAATTACGGGTAAATCCGTAGAGGAAAGCGAACCCCGTTAGCGTCGGTGCCCCAATTTTTCTGGACCCAAAGAGTGAGGTGAGAAAAAGTCCAGGACCGGCACGATAGAAATCCATCGTCGGTGTCCCGAGTTCGGCACGCATCCGGGTGAACGCTAAAACAAGTATAAATTGTATGCTGAAGAACCCAAGTACGCCCCACCACGACATCCCTGCCTTCAGACAAAACCCAAACACAACTGCGATACCCAGCAGGAACCCAATAAACGCACCGCGGTATCCCATCGGTTCGTTTGTTGTATCAAGGTTGGTTTTCAAACCTAAGATATTGCGTGTAACCTGCCAGAGGTGCTTGTGTGTTATCCAAAGTGCAAAGAAACAAAGACCAAAATACGCACCCGTCGACTGCATATCAATATGCGGATAACCCGGTGTCTGATTCATCCCTGTCATCGCCCCGAAGACGAGTTGTACCTTCCAGAAAAGGTAGAACAGCCAGCAAGAGAGCGACAAATCCAGCGGCATTAAGAAACCGATGCCGATGGCATAGGGATTTAAATGAATCGGGGTTGAACCGATAGCACTCAGCGGTTTTTCTGTGAACAAGATCCCAATATCGTGGCGGATAGGGATGGTCGGCACGTAAGGATAAAGAAAACTGATACCATTGATCAGATCAATCCCGCATCCGATGGCGAACCCTATCCAGAGGAGCCGGTTTCGGTAGAAACCCGCACCTTTCGTCATTTCATACGGGAGTAGGATGATCGGGTAACTCAGTTTTTCGTGTTCAATCCACTGTTTACGGAGGATAACACTGAGCATCATCATAGAGAACGCCAGCGCAGAGAAGAACACAAGCCATACGAATACAGGTGTAAGCCATGCTTGAATATGTTCTATCTCGAATAGGTTTGAGGTGCCTTCATAGTAGCCGGTTAAGGCACGCCGATTCATTACAGCGATCCAATCCGGGATGTAGCGGAAGAAGAGCGTTTGCCATTCATTCTCTGGTGTCGCGAACCACGCCGCGTGCCCCAAAACACACATTGTCGCCTGCAAAAGGTCATGCCCACAGACGACGCAGGCAAGTGTTACCATGAGATACACTGTCAGCATTTCCGCTTGTGTGAGTTGCCATTTCGGGAGATGGCGTGTCAAGAATAGGTTGAATATTGCAAGGAGAAAGAGGGTAAAGATGGCGTTGAAGAAAATCGCCATGGTGGTGGGATATTGTGTTGTCCACACCGTTTCCGTTTGAACGACGAGGTAAATATTGAGTGGCAGCGATAACACCCCTAACAGAATGGCGCGCCCTGTGATATTCTCGGTTTTTTTCATTGGACCTTGCGGTTCGGTCAGGTGGGTTTCATACATGGAGTGCCCCTCCGTATATCCTGCTTCGCAGTGAGAACCATTTCATTACGGACTACTCGCTTAGACTTTTTAAAAAAACGACGCGAAAGATAAATTAAAAGGTTCGCTCCTGACCGTAGAAAATCCGTGGTCTTAAAGAGGGTGAAAAGGGCGGATCAAGTGGAAAAGCGAATTCTACCCGTAGAATGCCAGTCCCACTAAACTGAGAGAGACTCCCACGCAACCCAAAGCCAACGCTGCGCTTCGGTCTCAGTAAATTGAAAGTGTGTTTGCCGTTCCAGATGTATCCAATATCTGCAAATACAACGCCACTCAACATAACTCCGAGATGAACTCGCCTGTCGCTAAATGGACGCGCCACAGCCGTCGCGACTGCGGCAAGAGCTTCGTCTACCTTACGAAACACCGTTCCACCGAATATGGTTCGACTTTCGAGACTCAACAACATCATTTTTTCACCACTAAACTGCCTATAGGCGTAGCCGCGTAACCCGTCGAATGCCCCCAAGAGAACCTGACTGCGTCCACTCCATCCAAACTGCATCTCTGTTTTAAACTGAGCGACAAACGTCTGATGAAAATCGAAGAGACCGTTCTCTCTAAAACCGGTTTCAAGTGTATAAATATCACCCGTGTTGAATACATCGATATAAAACCAGGCGGTTTGTGCTTGGAGGATAGAGCGTTCAATCCGAGTCCTGAAGTTTGTGCTAAATGCGAATGTTGTGAGGTTGAAGACCCTATTCCCGTTCATCCATCCTGATCCCAAAGCTAATTCTGCATAAGATTCTGAACGGTCTGAGGCGTATAAAGGTGAAGCGTATCCGAGAGAGAGCGCGTATTGAGAGCCGACGAGAAAATTTTCCTCCTGCCCCATCCGTCGAAGGAATCGGGCTTTGTGGTAGGCAATTCGCTGTCTCCCTAAGGTGAAGCCGATCCGTTTTATGTCTCGGTTCTCTAACATTGCATCGGATGTACTTAATTTTTCAAGTGGCACGTATTTCAAACGCCGTGAGGCTGTCCACAATCCTATATAATTTTGTTGGTATCTGTCCCCGAAATACCGTCGAACATTCGCATAGGTTCCCTGTAAATTTTGTTCAAATATATCGGTTTTCTCTGCGTTTTCATACCAGAATATCGGATTAACCGATTCGGAAAAACGCACACTGGCACTCCACCGACTCTTTAGTGTATATTGAGGACGCTCTAACAATACAACTAAGGAATCGCCTTCCCGCTTCTGAGTATATTCACCATCAAAACGCCAGTGCGACTTAAACAGTCGCGGGGTATTGTACCGTCCTCTTACAAGGCTCCGTGTCTTTTCACCTATTTCGCTAATTCTTTCGTAACGCCACAGGGTACCCTGCCCCGATCCGAACATGTTCGGATCTCGATACTGTAGCAACCAATACCTCTTTTGATTATTTAGGTTCAGATCCCCACCGAGTGGAAAGGATAGGAGTTCCCTGATAGCCACGTGAATCGTAACTGATTTCGACCGCTTATCCCATTGCGCGTCAATCTTTGCGGCACCAATATAAGTCTTACGCCGGAGAATCTGTTCGCTTTCCTCTCTATCTGCTTCTGTGTAGACCTCACCCTTCATAAATAGGAGTTCGCGACGGATAACGTCTTCTTTTGTTTTTATATTGCCAGTGACGGTGATGTTGCCGACACGACCTTCGTCAATCTCAATGCCGAGATACACACCATCTGCGAATTTCTTCACAGAGAGTTGCTCCTCATCCACATGCGCAAAACGGTATCCGTTCTCCCGATAAAAACGTGCAACCGCTTCAAGGTCTGCCTTCAGGAGGGTCTCATCGTAAACACTCCATACATCTGTTCGCATCAATGCGCGAATTTGCTGCTCAGAGAACGATTCGTTTCCATCAATCACGAGACTGCGTACAATGCTCGGTTCATCTTCTAAACCCGCTTTTTCATTCTGTGTAATGCTTACCGTTCCTGAAGAGCGATTCTCGGCTTTCGGCTCTCGGTTTTCGGTTAAGAGATTCTCGTCTGACAAAACCCTCTCGCTGACGGTTTCCGACGGCTGACTACCTATAGCTACATTGCTGATAGCCAGTAAAACGATTAAGCACACTCTTAATTTTACCTTGCGGATGAATAACGCGGGTTCCAAATTTGACATGTCTTTCTCTAAAGTCGCCTGCGCCGGTGTTGCAGGAAACCTGGGTTTTGATGTTATACCGTACATATCCTTATTTCAGTTTTTATCAAACTCATGTTAGTTAGAAAGACGGTTTGAGAGAAAACTTTCAAAAAGCATAAGACAGACGACTAAGATGAGCAGTTCACCCCAAATTTCCCTGCCGTGTCGCTTAACGTTGTAGGCATCAGCGGCTACCGTTGTTCCGTCGATTTCTGGACCTACTGTTGTTTGCGCCCCAACTCGTGTCGCTGCCTGTGCCAGCGGAATCTCCGTTAAGTCAGCTTCAGTCGTATCAACATTAACCGCAAAAAAGTCGCGCTGGATGCCGTCTTGTGTCTGCACTTCGACCTGATAGATACCCGGACGTTCTGTGTCCTGAAATCGCAGGATGCCGTCCTCGGTGATCGGTGCGTCTGTGGAATGGCTCTCAACTTCTGGGGTTTGCGTCGGTTGCGCACGACCTTCTACTGCTACCTGCTCTTGACTGACCGCCATTAAACGAATAGACGCTTTCCGACCCGCACTCCGAGGATAATGCGTCGTATAGGTGTCACCGACATGCCCGCCCCACGTTAAAAGGTGATTGCTGGCTATTGTTGCGTAAAGCACACTCTGTTGGAGCATCGGAAGGAAATACGGATTAACGAGTAAGTCGTTTGTATAAGTCGCCGTGCGAGCGAGTAGACCACAGTTATAAAGTAGCACAGTACTTGCTCCCTGACTCCGTTCAACGAGAAAGGGGGTATCGTCGCCGAAGCGTGCAATAACGTCAGACCCTGACGAAGGTTGTAATGTTATACCGTTGTAAAACTGGGGCGCGTATTGCATAGAGAACCCTTCGCTTGAAAAGATGTCAAAGATAGGATGTGTCTCCTCATACGCCTGCACTCGCTGTGGTGGTGTCCATTCCAGCGGGCTGCCAAGTCGGGCAGGAAACCACCGCACATTATCCGGTTCGTTGTAGCTTGTCGCGTCACTGCGGTTGCTCACGAAGACAATGATACTTTTGCCGTGGCGAGTGAATTCTTGGAGTTTCACACGCATCTGACGCGACATCGTCAGCACGTCCGCAAGTACAATAACATCATAGTCTTCCAAGGGAAAGGTTAGAAATTCATCAGGTGTGCATTGCGTTGGTAGAATCATTACATTAGCTGTCAGCAATCGGTTATCAGCAATCAGTAGATCCGTATCGCGGTTGCTATCGTTTGCCCCGGTTTCCACAAGACTCTCTTTCTGACGGCTGACCGTCGCCAGTTGACCGCTATGTATATGTGGATTTAACGCCAATGTTAGATATTCCGTTTGTTCCCCTATACATAGCACACGCACTTCACCAAGAGCCTTCAAGGCGAAATAACGCTGGTTGTCAATATTAAGGCGATCGTCTGTGAGTGTGAAGTGACCGATATGCGTACCGGGTGTAGAAAAGTTGTATGTTAAGGTCGTGCTCAGCGATTCGTTCGCTGCCACAGAAAAACGCATTGTTTTTTGTTTTTCGCCTCCAATAAATAGGGTCAGTATATTTTGATCCAAAGGTGCTACTGAATGGTTCACCGTTGTCACATTCAATTGAAACGGTAAATCTACACCTATTAGTTGATTAGACGGACGAATTTCTTTAATACTTATGTTATGTGCGTCACCTTCTGCAACTGGAATGAGAGAGATGCGAGCCCCAGAACGATTTGGAAGCCTATTCCAGTTTTCCCATCCGTTTTGAGCGAAATCTGAAATTAAATAGATTTCTTTGTTCAATTGTTTCGATTCAATAAGGATGTCGTGGGCGAGTTCAAGGCTGGGTCGAACATTCGTGGTGCGGTAGGAAGTTTCTGTATCGTTAATTGCTGCGATAACGCTCTCAATGTCGGGTGTGAGTTGCCGAAAAACAGGTTTCGGGATGTCTGACATTAATATAAGGGAGGCTCTGTCACCGTGCCGCAGGGTGTCAATGATGCCGGTTGCCAGCGTTTTCGCTTTATCGAGTCTTATGCCATTGATGTCTTGATACGCCATACTGTAAGAGGTGTCCAAGACAATAATCACATCTGTCTTTGCGCGCACGGACGCGACTGGGAGTCCGAGTGTCAAAAAGGGACGTGCCAAGGCGAGGGCAATGAGTGCTATAATTGCCATACGTAGGAGCAAAATGAGGAACTGCCGGAGCTGGAATCGACGTGCGTTTTCGCGGTGTGCTGCTGTGATGAATATCAGGCTGCTAAAATCAATTGTCACAACACGACGACGGTTCCAGAGATGAATGACTAAGGGAATGCCAGTGGCAAGAAGTCCGAAGAGAAAAAATGGGTTGAGAAATGCCATTTTTTAATTATACCTTGCGGAGAAGTGACGTAGGTTAGAAACCTTTACGTACCTCTCTTACGAGTCGCCTGCGCCGTTGTTGCAGGCTTAGTTTTCTGTTTTTTCTTAAATCAAAGCATAAGTCCGTAATGGAATGGAGGACGACTCGAACACAAGAACTTCCAAAGTTCATAAATCCTAACTGATCTGTAAGGTAAATTTAAAAGATGGTAATTTCAAGTTGATTGAGTGTATGGAAAACATCTTCTGCATACTCCATAAGATTGTCCGTCTCCAGCGTGCTTCCACCGAGCTGAATGTGGTTCGCATCAGCGATAACCTGGTCCAACGTTGGGTCCATTTGTACCCATTTACCGACGTAGACTTCGGGCCAGAAATGGTAATAGAAGGCATCCTTTGCAAATACGATACCAGAGCAGATGCGTGCTGGGATACCAGCGGCACGCGCCAGCGCAATAAATAAAACTGTGTGTTCCGTGCAATCTCCGGCGCGCGACTGTAACGCTGTTAATGAGGAAGCAAAGCCGCCACTCATCTTTTTGTCGTTAATAGCGGTATAAACCCATCGACATAATTTTTCCGCAGCACGCCATGAATTAACTTCGTTTTCCAAGATATCTTCAGCCTGCGTCTGAATGTCAGGGTGATCGGCTTGAATATAGGCACTTGCGGTAAGGAATTCACCTTCTGCGTCCCGAATAGGGAGATGAGGGCAGTCCTCGGCAACAACTGATGGCACCTGAGTAGAAAGTTTACCAACATGTGCAGTGCTTGCCTCAAGTTTCTGTCGAGGCGTAGACATAACAACCTCAGCAATATTCCCTGTTAAGAGTTTCACTTCTGCCGCAAGGTGTTCAGATCTTGGTTTCGGGTGTGTGCCGGAGGGGAGGATACGGGTTTTTAAAACAACGTCAACTTCTTCGATACCCCCAATGGCAGTTTCCTTGTCAGTTTTCAGGGTTACCATGGAAAGCCCCATCAACGGCATCTCTGTTCGATAATTTACACCATCGGTGTCAATCCACAACTTTGCGGTAATGCCATTCATCATATCCATTGTCTGTTTCAGAACATAGACCTGCTTCTCCTGCGCCTGATAGGTTAAAGTCTCTTCCCCCAAAATCTCAACCTCCGTTCTCACAGGTTTCAAAAGATCGAAGACGAACATGTGAAAAGTCCGTTTATCGCCTGTTTTAAGCGCCTTCTGGGTTAAGAGTGATGCTACGCCTGTATACTCAGAAACAGTGTCGGATGGTACCGGAATTTCTGACTCGGTGGTTTCACCATTGAGTGTTGTTTTAACGTGGGCAATTCCATCTACAATCCGTCCTTCGATCTGCTTTAAGCCAGATTCATTGGAGGTCGAGAGGAAATGAAGCGGCATTAGGTTGGGACCTATGTATTCAACGCGAGTAATTTCAACAGTTATGTCAGTCCCAAGTGCCTTAAAGTTCATAACTATATCGGTTTTGTTGCGAGCGACCCGTTCACCTCGATATTCGGTTTTTTCAGTAGACGTGTGCATATAGCCGATCTTGGTGCTCATCAAGGTAAGGTTATACCAATGCTCTTGGGGATGGTTTAGCATGTTCTCGAATGTGTTTTGTTTTTCGGCCGCGGTGTCCCCTGGTATCGCTGCGTGCAAGCCAATATTAAGAAGTATCGTTGCCATGCATACACATACAAAGCAGCGTAGACGTTGACATTTCAAATTTTTAATGATTCCTTAGACAAATTATACACGGAATACGTTGAAATTTCAAGTCGCAATTTTAATACAGAAATTGGGAAAAGGGGATTAGGGGTGGGAACCCCTTCAAGAAGAGAAAAGGGGGAAAATTTACGCAGCCAGGGAATAGATAGGGCTGCCGAACCTAACAAAACATACTTTTTGTATGATTCGCTCACCTGAAGGTGAACTATTTTCAAGGGGTGTTGACCGATGCGTTTCCAACAACGACTGCTTGTGCGTCGTAATGAGCTCCTGCTCAAACTCTTTCCAGAGCTCACCTTTCCGCCACCGGGAGACTGCTGAGGTAGATGTTCCTAAATCGGCTGCTATCTCGTTATCAGTTTTACCGTTGAAGGACATTTCACACGCAGTTAGAATAGCTTTCGTGTTCGAGCGGCGCATCGTAAATTCCTCGCGTTATTGTAAAAAATCTCGCGTTCCAACCCTTTATGTGGTTAATTATACACCATTTAACGTGCTTTGTCAAATTAAAATTACAAAAAAGTGCATTTTTTTGTAAAAAAAGTGAGAAAAAGTGCATTTTTCTCAAAAAAGTGAAAATTCAGGTCTCCAAGTGTTCTTTGAAGGTCTGAAAACTCTCTGCTGAGAAAGCCTCGACAGACGCAGCATCCAAAAACGCTTCACCTGGTAACTCATAGAGACGAATGACGTTATACTGAAACCAGCCGCCGCCCCGGTGTAGTATACCTGATTTTATCGGAAAATGTCAAGCGTTTTTTTACCGATATCCTGGATAGACAGAGAACCGGAGGCTCTGTCCTTGTTCGCGAGGTATTTTGCGTGGAGGTTTCCGCTGAAAACCTCGCCAGGGGCGCGCGGGTTCTTCTCAGAAACCTGCGGCCCTATATATTAAGGTATACGCCCCGTTGGTGAAATTTCTGACTGCTGCCGGGGTCTCGAAATCCTACCTATCTCCTGCCAAACTTAACAAAAGCAGGACTTACGCAAAATCAGTAAATTTCAGCTATTCGGACGCATTCGGTGCGGTTGGGTGAAAGACCCTACCAGGGAAGTGCGTAAGTCCTACTTAACGAAGAGTATGAAAGGTTAAGTTCAAATGTGAATGGATTTACAATCCCTGGATCCGTTCTTAGTTTGAAAGGTTTTAGGTTTAAGTTTCAAAATTTTATTCCATATAAGAACAAGGAGATTAAACGAATGATGTCTAATAAATGGGCATTTTCCTTGACAAGTCTAATCACAATTTTTGCTCTCGCTTTCGTGGTGGCTCCTGCGATGGCTGGAGAATTTGATACCACTTTAAGTGTGACGGATGTCAGTTTTGCAGGTGGAAATCAGGTAGAGTACTCTACTTCTGAAGCTGCTCTAACTGGGCTCGAGGATATAGATTCGACAGACACTACTCTACCTATCATGGTGATGGTCAAATTTGCGAATGTAGTAGCCTCACTACCAGCTAATAATGTTAAGGTTTACACCATTAATAAATGGGGTGGTGAAACATTACTTGGGTCTGGAACAGGATATAACATTGTGCCTTATGATCTTAACCCTAACACTGGGATTCAAAATGATGGTAAGACCTTTGCTATAAATATTCTCGCACCGATGGTCGCTGATAATGACAATACCAATCCTACAAAGATTCGTGTTGAAATTACTAAAGGCATTCCAGATACTGATCCTCATGCTGATGACAATAAAAGTAAAGCAAATGCATTGACATTTGACTTGGTAGGACCTGAACCCGAAGGAGCAGAGTCAACCCCGAACGCACCGGACGTATTTAGTCTCATGCTTGCTAACAACCTGAGAGTGCCAGCGGCTGGATTCACAGGTGATTCTTTTGATATTGTCGTTACATTGACGGAACAGCCAAAAGAGAACAAGTTCACTAAGGCTCATCTTGCAGTTGATAAAGGTACCGCCGCGGATGGTGTCTATTTGGGTGCCGTAGCCCCAATGGATGGTCCTGACGAAGGTGCGACGGCTGATCCTACTACTGGAAGAGATATGATGTTTCATCAATATCTCGTAAAAATTACCCCGAAAGCGGAAGATGGGGACTTAGTAATAAAGACAAAGTCCTTTGAAGACCAAGTAAAGCCAACGCCGAACAAGTATATGCCTCCTATGCATGCTACTAACTATGTGGAAGGCGTAGATATGTTGACGGTCAAGATCAAGAAGAAGGCTGCTGCTGCTCCGTTAGGGGACGGTCATGAGGTTGTTCTTAAGAACAAGCGAGTGATCCCAGCAGGCGGATTCCTGATTGTTGCAACAGCGACGGCTGATACTGGAATTAATCTGCCGACCAATGCAGACGCTGATGATAACACACCGAAGGCCAGTGAACGTTCCACTGCTGAAAGGAAATATAACGCTATTTCAGTCGATATACCGAACTTGGAAGCATTCCTGAATAATGGTGGTACGATTGATCTCGTCTCACCCGATGCGGGTCTGGTGATCACTGAAATCATGTGGGGTTCGGATGCAAGTCTGGGGACAAACAGCAATAGTCAGTGGATTGAAATCAAGAACACAACTGCTGCTGATATCAAGACGGGCGATAAAACGCACAAGTTGATTTTCTACGGTCCCAATGAGACACCGCCCGCCAAAACAGCAGCAGTCGCGGCTACCGCGACGACAGCGGCAGTGCCAGCGGCATTACCCTCCGGTGTTGTGGATCGTGTTGGAACAATCACGGATACGGGTGCGTATTGGTCACTCGCAGGTAAAGGTCAAAGCGGTCGGACAGGATTTGGAGAAGCAAACAATCCTGAGTTAGCAGCTGTTGTTCCAACGCTGCCCCTGATCTCTATGTACCGCGTGATGGTGCCAGATACATCAGCAGGTGCTGCAGTAGGAGCGATGATGCCGGCATATGGTAACACCGCCGCTGCTTGGATGCAGTCCACACCGCCAGCTGTTAACCAGGATGCAGCGAAAGGTGGAAACCGGATCGCCTCTCCGGGTGATGATCGTATCATCACCGCCGCTGAAATGGCAGCGATGGAAGCCGCAGCAAAAGCGAAAGCCGCCGCAGCCGCCGCAGCCGCCGCAGCCGCCGCAGATACGTCTGTGATGGTCCCAGCGGTCGGTGCTATCTATGTCAGTGAAGTGATGTTCGCGGGTGGCGGAACACTCCCACAGTGGATTGAGATTTCCAACGGTTCCCGCACGGAAGAGGTCAATCTCTCCGGATGGACGTTGACCGTGAATAACGCAGTCGCAGATGCTGATGTTTCTGTCGGTGCGTCTATCATGTTCACGATCCCCGAAGGCACGACGATTATGCCGAGTGCTCAGAATGAGTCGCCGTCAACGCTCCTCGTTGTCACGGAAATCGGTCGGAATAACGTCCCTGCGGCGAGCGGTCAGGTTCTGAATCTCTGGCAAGCCGGTCAGACGGAACTGATTCTCGCAGGTGTGACGAAACGCCGCTACTCGCTCTTGAGTGATATGGCGTTTGAAATCGTCCTCGCACCCCCCGCTCCGAAGGCAACAGTCGTCGCCGCAACCGCAACGGCAGCACAGAAAGCCGCAGCGAAAGCGTCTGACTTGAAAGCCATGGCAGCTCACACAGCCGCCACGGATATGGCAGGCAACCTCGGTGCTGATGGTGCTGCTGCTTGGGCATTGCCGATGAGCGATGAAGGTGGACGGAGTTCTATTATCCGTAGACACATTCCGGTCTCTATCGGTCCTGCGGAGCCAGAAGACGGCGCAATGATGGAGAGTTGGGCACTCGCCTCCGATACGAGTTTCGCACAAGCGACACACGTCCGGGCGAGCAGTTACTACGGTGCGATGAACGATGTCGGCACACCGGGCTTCAGAGCGGGTGGCGCACTCCCTGTGGAACTTTCACACTTCCGTCCTGTGCGCAACGCAGAGACCGGTCAAGTGGTGATTACCTGGTCCACACAGTCCGAGCTGAACAACGCTGGATTCTTCATCAAGCGTTCACAGCAACGCGACGGACAGTTCCAGGTCATCAATGCCACAATGGTCGCCGGTGCTGGCACAACATCAGAGAAGCAGTTCTATACCTACACGGATAGCACTGCGCAACCCAATGTCGTATACTACTACCAAATTGAAGACGTGTCCCTCGATGGGAATCGTCAGACGCTGACCAACGGCACACGCCTCAGAGGGCATATCGGTGCCGCTGGCAAACTCACCGCCACGTGGGGTGAACTCAAAACGTCCAATGAGTAGTAGCAACAAAGAGGTTATTTCAGGGATAAATTTTGTTTGAACTAACCTTAACCAGCAAGAAAGGCGGTGGAGGGAACTTCATCGCCTTTTTTGTTTTCATGATACTTGGCGGATAGGGTCTCAACTCGGGGTGGTCTACTCCGAGTCCTATCCAAACCTTTGAGACAGGTTGATGCCAAGTGATGCTGTCAAGTAACACACGTTAGAACAGACAACAACTGAATAACACAGATCAAAGAGGAGATATGATTGTGAAGACACAATTTTGGACACGGAAGGGATACCTTGGCATACTGATGGCACTCGTGTTGGCGTTCAGTGTGCAGGGCATCGCGGATGCAGCAGACTTGCCCTTAAGCAAAACATCCGGCGACCTTCAGACGATGTCAGTGGGCGATCAGTTTGAGATAACATTTAGGGTCGGAACTCGGTCAAATACCACTCGTATCGTGAATAGTGATAACAAACTCGTTGATGATGGCGTACCTGACGCTTTAACTAATGCTACGGGCAGGCGAATTGATACCAGTGGATATCCAATTAGGGAGATTAATGGTACAGATCGACGGCTGGGTGATGATGATGCTCTAACCAATCGGGTGCCGCCAGCTCCAGAAACACCGGCACTCCCAAGTGATGCAGATCCCGCTACGGTTTACACTACTGCTTATGCCGTGTATGAGCAAATATCCAGTAGTCAGTACAGGGGGCCGTACAGTGGCAATGTATATGCTGATACTGGCAGGAATGCTTATTCCGAAGCAGGCTATCCGCTTTATTACTACATACCAGCAGGTCAGGTATATGATATTGATAATGACGGTGCGACTGACAATTCCAAAACAGCACCTCGTAAGGTCGGTCCTCGGATAAAATTACGGGCAGAGAATATAGTTGGTAGTAGACTCGCAGCGAACCGATACCATTACAATCAGGAGGAAGTCACGATTTCTGTTATGAAGGACGCCGGGGCTTTCGAGAATGCTGGGCCATCAGCCCCTATGACCTTCAAATTGAAGGCAAGTGGTTTCCAGCGCAATATTGTACGCCCGATCGCCGAAAACCCTGCAAGTGATCCTAATGGGCTTCCAAGTTCGGTCACTTTAATATGCACTCCAGTTGGGGATGCTACGACAGGAACGTATAAGGTCAGAATCGAGGATACTACGCCTGTGGCTGACCGACCTGATGCTACGCCTCTGACCGACCGAGCTTATATTGAGTTCACGCTCTATGTAGTGGACGAGGCTGCGGTTACTATCGCTGCTGCGGATGATGATATATTCTATGCGGGTGAAACGCTGCGGATAGATAATGATTTTACCGTTAGTACGGCAAACGCAAATGCTCTGATTCATTATGAGGTGCTTTCAGGACCTGGCACTGTATTTGAGAGAACATCGGCTACTAATACCACTACACCTGCCAAAAGCCGCTTAACATCCACTTCTGCTCAGGTGTATCTCATTTTGAACAACGGCAATAGCGTCGTTAGAGGCTCCATTTCCGGTCAAGATCCAGTCAAGCGGGGTGTAGAGATCACCTATACCTACACTGGATCAGGGGCTCCGACTCGTGACAGCGATAGCGATACGCGAGATCCCGCACCCTCAACCAATACCATCACCATTTCCCCATCGAGTTCCACTGGCGAGCCGGGTGGCACGGTAACGGTGAATGTCAGTTCAAGTCCTACGGGACAACTGGTCACGCTGAGCAGTAACGATTTCGCGAATACCAACTTCTCACCGCAATCTGGTATCACACCGTTCTCAAGCACGCTGACACTCCCGAGTTCTACGGGATCATATACCTTTTTCGCTGTCGGCTCCATCGGGGGTGCAACCGTCTCAGATTCCGAGAGCATTACGGTAGAAACCGTCGCACTCGGCACGCTCACTGCGGTTCAAGAAAACCAACTGATTCGGGTGACTGCGAATCCTGCTCCAAGCAGCAATTTAGCGTTCACATTGACCCGCGGCGGTGTCCCTGCCGGTGGCGGTGAAATACTGCCGGCAGGCTGGGGACGCGCAATTCCGACAGGTCTGACGACAGGCAGCCACATCCTAACCGTCAATGCTACAGGATATAACGCAACGCAGGTGTCATTCACCGCGGGTGCAACAACTACCACGACAACTGATACCACACCGGACCCGACAACACCGACAACACCGACAACAACCACACCAACTGTTAGTGAACCGAGTAGCCTCCAGATCGCCGGTCAATCGACACGCAGTGGCACAGCGAATACGGCTCTCGATGCACCGCTGCTCGTCAGAGTTCTTGATGATGACGGGGATGCCGTCGCTGAGACGAGAGTTATCTTCAGAGTCCGCACGGGACAGGGACGGCTTTCAGAACGCGGCAACGGACGTGCAGTCGCGGTTCAGACGGATGCAAGCGGCTATGCACGCGCACCGTATACCCCGATCAGTGCGAGTAGCACGGTTGAAGCGGAAGCGAGCGGTGTGACGCGGCGCGTTACGTTTACGATCACAGCGAGTGGTGGTGCTGTGACACCGACGACACGCGATACCGACACAGGCTCCGACACGATCAGCCCTGTCGTGCAGACCGCAGCCGCGAAACGTCCACCGATGCTCTGGGTAGACAATGGCGCGATTTACGCACTCGTCGACACAGACGTGCAACGGTTCGCACCGACTGTGGATAACGCGCTGAGCCTCGCGATCGGTGGCGATACGGTCTATTGGACGGAGAAAACGGGTGACAGTGCTGGCACGATCAACAGCGCACATCTCGACGGCACCGGCATCAAGGAACTCAAAGCCATCATGGCGGTCCCGATGGGGATTACCGTCGACACCACCGCGAATCTCCTCTACTGGACGAACTCGCGTGGCAGAATCCAGAGCCTGAACGCTGATGGTTCCGGACGCGTCGAAAACGTTCTCCAGAACCTGACGAGTCCCCTGGATATCGGACTTGCGGGGGGTAATGTGTATTGGACGCATAGCAACGGTGGCATCGGGTTTGCGAGTCTGAGAGGTCAAAAACAGGTTCGCAATATCTCCAATGGTGCCGATGCTGCGGGGAGTCTCGTGATCGGTGGCGGTAAAGTCTACTGGACGGAAGAGACGGGTGAAAATGGCGGTCGGATCAAGTCTGCGAATCTCAACGGTAGCGGTATCACGGATGTCGCTTCGATCTTTGCGGTGCCGATCGGTATCGGTCTCGATAGTTCGCGTGGCAAGTTGTTCTGGACGAACTCACGGGGCAGGATCCAGAGTTCGGACCTCGAGGGTAACGGTGTCTCGAATGTCGTTGACGGATTAGGGAGTCCGGGTGACATGGTGCTGAGCAACAGCATCGCGGCACCTGCGGCGACAACGACCACAACGACGACCGCTGATAACGCAAAATACGATGTCAACAACGACGGCACCGTGGATAACATGGATGCAGGTTTAGTCTCAGAGGCGATGGGAACGAGCAACGCGAAATATGATGTCAACAACGACGGCACGGTGAACTTCCTGGATCTCCTCCTCGTTTTCGATAACCGTGATGAGGGTGCCGCGAGTGCGCCGACGGTTCTTGGCATGCAGTTGAGCGCCGTTCAGGTAGATGTCATCGAGGAACAGATCGATCTGTTGATTGCGACGGGGGATCGGTCACCTGCGGCGATGCGGACGCTCATTTACCTGCAGCAGCTCATCGCGACGGCACGTCCAGAGCAGACGCAGTTGCTGGCGAACTATCCGAATCCGTTCAACCCCGAGACGTGGATACCCTACGAGTTGGCGACCGATACGGATGTGCGACTCACGATTTACAACACGCACGGTGTTGTGATCCGGACGTTGCAGTTGGGACATCAGTCGGCTGGCTACTACGTGGGTCGGGATCGTGCGGCGTATTGGGACGGTCGGAATGCGTTTGGCGAACAGGTGGCGAGCGGAATTTATTTCTACCAGTTAGAAACCGACGCAATGTCGTTGATGCGCAAGATGGTGATATTGAAGTAAATTGGCTGTCAGCAGTCGGCAATCAGCAGATTTACAGGATTTAGAGATTTGCAGGAGTGGGAGTCGCGGGGTATCCCTCGCTCCCACAATCACACGGGTTGGGAACTCCAACCCCTACGAAACGCTTTGGAAAAGGCGCGGTGTGAAAAGTGCCGCGCCGCATCCGCTTGAAAAATCGCTGGGTCTCCTTTTTGTGTGCTAAAACCCCCATGGATTTACGCCCCGATCAACATTTTGTATACGCGTGGCGCTACACCGACGACACTGCCTGTAAACTCGGTGTGAGCACGGCTCGCACGTTTTACGCACGTATCAAAGCCGCAAAGACTGTGACGCATCAGGAGATCGAACTCCTCGGCATTGAAATTTTCAGCACAGAAGCCGCCGCCCGCACAGCCTATCAGCAACACCTTAAAACATTTCAACGGGTTGATGGACGCAGGGCATGGGTTCACTTGACGGATGCTGTCTATCAGTGGGTCAAGACGGCGTGCCTCTCAAAACCGCCGACCCTCGACACCTTCAAAGAACTATTTCAGAACGATCCTGTCCGTCGTGAACAGGAACGCGAGTATCAACGCAAGTCTTCAGAGAAACGCGCCATGAAACGCCGGCAGAAACGCACAGGTCGCACGGAGAAACAGCGGGCGTATGAACGTGAATACCAGCGGAACCGCCGTAAAAACGATCCTGCGTATAAAGAGAAACAGAAACAGCGGCAGCAGGCGTGGCGAGCGAAGAACCCCGATTACGATAAAAACAGGTATGCCAATGACCCGGCGTATGCAGAAGCCCGCAAAGCCGCACGCCGGAAGAAGTACGCTGGAGACCCGGCATACCGAGAGCAACAGAAAGAACGCTGGAACGCTTGGAAAAAAGAGAATCCGAACTACAGACGCCGCAAGGCTGCGTATATGCGGGAATGGCGGAAGAAGCACCCGGACTACGATAAAAATAGGTATCGTGCGAAGAAGGTATCCGAAGCGAAAGGTGATCCTGACACCTAATCCTCCAAATCGCGACACAACGCACTGAGCGTCAGGAATCCGGTGTTTTTGATGGGGGTTTCCCCCGTTCTACAAGACAACAAGCGTCATCCGCGGGTTGCCATAGCGACCGTATGCGTGTGGCGTTGTTTGACCTTCTGATAGTTCCCAAATATGTTCAGAAAGTTACGCTTGATGAACGCTCGGAGTCCTGAAATGGTAACAACGTAAATTCGTCCATTCGGTTTGAGATACCGCTTCGCATCAGCCAAAAAAATCTGTAGGAGTTCCTTACCGACGTTAGCGGGTAGGTTAGAGGCGATGAGATCGAATTGAATATCGGGGAGATGGCTAAAACCGTTGCTCAGAAGGACCTGACAATTCTGGAGTTGATTCCGCTCCACATTTTTACGGGCGTAGTCAACTGCTACGAAATCCTTGTCCACCATATAGACAGTTGCCGTTTGTGTGCATTTGGCGAGCGAGATACCGACAGCACCGTATCCACATCCGAGATCGAGACAGATATCACCTTCTTGGATATCCAGATGCTCAATCAATAGGTGTGTTCCTGCATCAATTGCTTTTGGTGAGAAAAGCCCCCATGTTGCAGAAAATGCCAGGGACGCACCGCGCAATTCTACTCGGAAATCAACTTCTCCTGGAAGAGGGTCTATTGCCATTTTATCAGCACTCCAAGGGCATCACCGGGAGTATTCCAGAGAAGGTCGAACGCATCTTTCGCCTCCGTGTAGTGGAAACGATGGGTAACCATTTCGGATGCGCGAATTTCGTCGTTTTGTATCTTTTGCAAAGCCCGCGCCGCAATCTGTGAACGGGGTTCGTCCGTTAAGATACCTGCCACGAGACGTTTGCTCATCATCTTTGAGGAATGTAAAGGTAAAGGTGCCTGTTGGTAGAGAGCGATGAGTTGGATAGTGCCGAACCGACGTGTCATATCTTGCGCCTGCTCAAACGATTTGACACCCGCATACCCGCCGACACAATCTATCACCAGATCTGCCCCCTTGCCGTCAGTGAGACCGAAGACAGTTTCGACCGGATCTACTTCCTCTGCATTGATTACGGCATTGGCACCGAGTTTTGTCGACAATTCGCATCGCAGTGGTAACGCGTCCACAGTTATAATTCGTTCGGGATCGTAGCCTTGCAGCACTTGCATCATAAGGCTTCCCACCAAGCCTTGTCCGAGAACAACGATGGTATCACCAGCTTTAACACCAGACGAGTCTGACCAAGCGACAGCACTGGTTGCAAGCGGGAGGAACGTTCCCTCTTCAAAACTGACACCTTCAAGGAGCGGGACGATACGTCCATCAGTTGCGTTCGGTTCAGCAACGACATATTCCGCATGTGGTGCTACAACCATGACTCGCTCACCGACCTTATAATCTTCTACCTCTGCCCCAACCGCCTCTACAGTACCAGTGAGGGAGTACCCCATAATCGAGGGTGAAACAGCCTCTTCTCGGATATATCGGCGAAACAGTTCGGAACCTCGACTGATTAACGTCGTGTCCGTCTGCACTCGAACCTGTTGCGCATTGATTTCGGGCATCGGTACTTCTTCTAATTGGATGTTGCCGAAGCCTTCTGGTTTTGTTACTCGGATCATGTTCCACTAACCTCCTTTCTTAATGGCTATCAGGAACGTGTGGCGGTTGCAAACGTTCTCACCTGTCACACGCTCTACTGACGGCTGACGGCTGACTGCCGACGGCTATTGTAACCGTTTCGCTAAATCCTGACGAGTGACAGGTTTGTCAAGAGACATCAGATAGATGTGGAAAGTATCGCTCCTGTCGGAAACATACGCCAGGTACCGCCCATCGGGCGAAAAGGCGGGTTGAATAGACCTGCCGATATCGCTGGTGATCCGTCGTTCATTTTTCCCATCTGCATCAATAAGATAAATCTCCCAGTCGCCATCTCTTGCGGAGACATACGCAATCGTTTTTCCGTCAGGCGACACCGTGGGATTGTAGCAACCATAGCGATTTGGATTGAAATGTTTCTCGTTTTTTCCGTCAATGTCCATGGTATAAAGTTGGTTTAACTCGTTTCGAGAGGAAACAAATATAATACGCTTTCCGTCCGGGAAGAAGGCGGGGCTTCCGTCATCGGTCTCGTTAAAGGTGATACGTTTCGGCTCAATGTCTTCTGGTGTGAGTTGTGCGAGATCAAGCCCAGCCAAATTGAGGAGATATAATTCCAAATTTCCATCTACGTTGGATTCATAAACAACTTGATCTTCAGCAGGCGATGCACGAGGGACGCGGGCACCGAAACTCACAGGTAAAACGGTTCGCGTTATTTTGCTATGAATATGTGTTACATGGAATCCGGCGTAAATCGGCGTGGAGCCGCTGCTTTGGATGACAACTTTAACTTCGCGAGATGACTTCGGTTCGCTGCTATAAAATAGATAGTTTGGAGTCTTGAGGAACGCTGGTGAACTATCGTTGAAATCTGTTGTGAAGGTTACACGTCGCTGGATACGTCCATTTAAGTCCATTAAATAGATTTCGCCGTTGTCGAGCCGAAATGATGCAAAGGCAATTTGTGTACCATCGGGTGAGAAGGTGGGTGAATAGTTATCTGAATCGCCACGGGTCAACCGCTTCGTGTGATAACTGTCTCCGACAAGCTCGATGATTGCGCGCAAGACCTCAGGATCCAGAGTACTCCGCTGAATGAGCCGGAGTACACGAAAGGCGGAGCTTCTATCACCGAATCTCAGATAGGTACGTGCCAATTCAATGCGTGCGGCAATTCGTTCTTCGGGTTGTGCGGCATAAAGTTGTGAAGCCTTTTGCAGTTCCATAACAGCGTCGTTGTAACGCCCCAAGTCATTGTAGGCTTTTCCCAACAACATCCGTGCCTTCGGATCCTCAGGTGCTGTTTCGATAAAAGCCTGCAGTTCTTCCACTGCCGCTTGTGGCGTTCCAGCGTTCAAGAGTTCCTCACTCTTTTTGAGAACTGCTGTATCGTCTTGACACCCGGTTACTAATACAATGAGAAGGATGCTACATATTTTAATTATTCCTTGTGGTTCGGTCAGGTAGGTTAATAGTTTCACGTTCTTTTCCGTTTTTAATTATTCCTTGTGGTTCGGTCAGGTAGGCTGATAATTTCACGTTCTTTTCCGTAGAGTTTTTGGGTTTAATCGGGAATCGGAGTTCCCTCCTACAATCGGGAATCGGAGTTCCCTCCTACAGAAAATTAATTATGGGTGTCTTCTGGTTCTACGTCTGCCTCTCCATCCATCGCCAACTGCGTAGAGCCAACATAAAACACCTTGGACAGACGCACTGATTTTCAGTTTCCAAGAGGGACGGTACATCAGCTTTTCGCCGTCGTCGAACGTCCAGATGTGAAATGAATAGGGCTCCTGTGCTTCAGAGTCCTCTGCTGTGTCTGTTGATATGTTATTCTGCGTTGCAGGTTTAAACCGCATTAAATCATCCCATCCTGTTACTGGTAGCGAATTCAGGTAGAAAATACCGATTGCAGAAACAAAAATGGCAAAAAGGACAATTGCTTTTGGAGATTGCCCCAAGTACAGTTGACCGAGTCCTGGAAGGATTGCGGACAGGACCATCGCAACGAAAGAACGAGCAGGTTTATCTTCCGCACCCCCAGAATTGCTGGAGGCAGCGCGCAGGTTTGCGGGCTCTACCATTGATTACGACTCTCCTTGTGCGACCAGGTAGACCCCGATACAGATAACCAGAGCACCTATGATACGAATCTTAGGGACAGACTCCTTGAACAACATCCAGGAAAACAGGATTGACAGGACATACCCAGAACTTAACATCGGATACGCAACGCTCAGTTTAACACGCGACAGGATAATCAACCAGACGAGCGTTGTGAAGCCATATATCGCAATTCCACTGAGAACATAGGGGTTCAGAAATGCCTGTACCAATTTGCCCGTAGCGTCTCGGAGGCTGTTGATACGACCGATCATGTTCATACCGTGTTTAAACAAAATCTGTCCGATGACCGTTAGTAAAACGTTGAAGAATAACAGTGAAAAGTCTTTCATGACTTTATTATATCATACCTCCCCTCTTTTTATTACAATTTTAATTTTACCTTGCGGAGGAACGACCTGCGTTTGGACTTGATGCCCATTCCTCATATCCGCCTGCGCTGTTGTTGCAGGCTACGGTCTTCAGTTAACAGGGAAACTTAGGTTAACAAATCTGTCTTTTAACTGACGCCTATAAGTTATAGAGATACGTCACTTTGATAACTATGACACGGTTTTCCAGTTGTAACTGGGGGGTGGAGGCTGCTCGAATAGAAGCATCGGCCCACGCCTCGTTATATGCAACGAAAAGATGGCTCTTCGGGCTATATTCCCATCCAAATAGCAGACTTAGCAGATACGTCCGATGAATTTCCATAGAAAACGGGCGTTCCCTACTCGCTTGGGTAAACATTCGGAGAAACGACTCTCGCGTGAACAAGTAAGTCGCCCGCACTGAACTGACGAAAAACCTACCATCAATCGCACCTTCCAAATCAAAACTCTGGGCGTAGCCGCTGTCTAATTCTATGGACAAATTGCTCCGTGGACGAATGGTAGACTCAAACACGAGGCTCCGTTGTTTGCCCGCTTGTTGTCGTCCGAAGTTAAAATAATCCGCGAAATCCATACCGATACCGATAGCAATCGGATATGTAGCGTTAGTATCAATCTCAAACCCATAATTGTCTGCCGTAAATACCTCCGTGAGTTCAACTTCCCGACTTCGATTATAGTACACCATGATGTCATCCAAGAGGATTTCCCTAAAGTCCATCCCGATATTTCCACCGACACTCCATCTGAGCAAATCTTCATCGAATTCAGGCGAGAGAGACAGCTCTGGGTTCCGCAATCCCCACTCAGTAAAATACATCGGCGTGTAAAGACTTTGCGAAAGACGGGTGGTTATACCGGAAAAAAATTGATGATTGCCCCAATGTGGAGAATAGGAAGTCCGCATATAGACACGCTGCCAACCCCGGTTCCGTTCTTTCCGTAGAAACCCCGTCTGATTAATTTCAAAGTGCTGTGCGACCCGTTCAAATCCGATCCCGCTACTCCAGAGATAATTGCGCTGCGCGAAGTCGACCGTATACGCGAAGTTATCACTATCCTCGCCCGGATGGAAACTACCGGCGTATTGTCCTGTGAGATGATAGGTTTTGCCCAAAGCGAGGTTCATATCAACGCCACCCACTCGGCTATGTCGCCATCTGTTACCATCGGGCTGTTCCTTGTTCACGAGTAGAATCCCGAGGTTTGAACGTTTAAGGATGTCGCGTTTAACACGGATTGCAGAGAACCATGCGTCCTCCTTTTCGGATGGCGTACTCTCAGAAAACCTGAATTCACCGGTTTGATTTCCCAAAACCCCGATAGAGTAATCCCCGACTTTTCCTGTAAGTTTACTACCCCAAAGGATATTACCGCGACTCCCAATACGGCGGCTGAACATCAGGTCATAGGGCGTTTCAAAAAAGCTGTTTCCTTCAACAAAAAACGGACGTTTTTCAGGGAACCGCGTCGGAAATCGCGTTAGATTAATCTCCAGTTGATCTGCTTCAACTTGTGCGAAGTCGGGATTGACGGTTACGTTTGCCTTCAAGGCACTCGTGAGGCTGTATTGAACATCCAAACCCGTTCCGAATTGGCTTGCTAAATCCGCGTCCGTGGTATTCGTACCACCACCTAAAAGATACGGTGAGATTTCAAAGTTTTTTCCGGTCTTAATGTCTTGAATCCCTACAATGTGTCCCAAATCAGACATCCGTGTAACAACACCGGCTTGTGTCAATTGTTTCCATACCGTGACTTCGCTCTTCCGGCGGTTGACCCGCTCAATATCGAACCCCCATATCTGTGTCGGTTTGTTGGTGAACCGAAAGTTTGCGAACGGGATTTTAAACTCGGCACTCCACCCGTGTTCATTAATACTGCTTTCAACCCACCAAATTCCTTTCCAGTTGCTGTCGCGTTGGGTGTCCTCATACCGATAATTGTCGCTCTGGACACCCGCTGGGTTTGTAGCGAATTTATAGCCTGTCCGATGATCATGATGTGGATCAATGAAAAAAGAAATGACATCCGAGGCATAGAGGTCACCGCGTCGCGTCATCCGATTGACAATCTTATCCGGTTCGGCATCGTAACATCGGAATGCGACGTAGAGGTTATGCACATCATAAGCGATACGGAATTCTGTATCGTCAGTTGCGAGACTACCGCGTGCTGGTTCGAGTTGAATAAAACCGCTACGGGGTTCAGCCTGCTGCCATACAGCATCGTCGAGTATCCCGTCAATTTTCGGGGGTTCGCCTACGATTCGGTGAGCTTCAACAACATGTTGACCCATGCCTTCTGGGTGCGCGAAAAGGTGTAGTGGATAGGCAATAAATAGCAGTAGAACAACTACGAGTTTTGACATGCGTTAATTATAATTGAAACACCGTATATTGTCAAATTTTGCCGTTCTCAGTGAGATATCCAACGCTCCCTCTTCATCCGTACAGTGTGCTGGATGAGACAATTGTCGCTTTTCCTTGAAAAAAACGTTGAATTCCTTTAAAATTCTTTCAATGTGGTTAGAATAATGTGCCTGTTCTTTTTCGGTATAGCGGATTGAAAAAAGGCACGTGAAATCCGATGTCCACTTAAAGTTGTCCAACGATTCGTCTTCGTAGTCTAAGTGCGTAGCTCGTAATGAAATGGAAGAGCGGATTCGAGCAAAGAACATTAATACGCAAACTCACGTCATTTAACCGCAAGGAATACTTAAAAAATGGTTGAACTTACACGGGAAGACATTGAATTTTTCAGAGATGAAGGGTACTTGGTGAAACGGAACGTTCTGAACCCGGAATTGATGGAGCGGGCACGGGCAAGACTCTGGGACGGTGCTCCCGAAGGACGCAAACGCGAGGATCCTGAAACATGGGTCGGTCCCTTCACACCAGAGGAAGAGAACCTTGACGGAAATAATCATCGACGTGGATTCCGGTGGAACTTCCGTGAACCGGGTGGCGAGGATTGGATGGTTCAACTTCTCGCTACCGATCCGAACGTCTGGCGGATGGCAGAGCAATTTTTGGGTGAAGGGAATTTGGTGCGACCTGACCGTGTGCGCGGTATCTACTGCACCCTACCTTACGGCGATGTTCCGAAGAAATCGATCGGATGTCATGTAGACGCACATCCGTTTCATCTCGGTGCTGTCGGCTATATTGACGATGTGCCACCGGAGGGTGGCGGGTTTACGGTCTGGCCAAAGAGCCATAAAATCTTCTATTACGATTACCTCTCCCAATATAAGAACGAACCGACACCGCAATATGACATCGACCGCGAGCGTCTCAGCAAAGAGCCGGGTGTTGAATGCTACGGGAACGCAGGGGACGTTGTCTTCTGGCACCATCGCATCGGTCATGCGGCAGGGCATAACTATTCACGGCAGATCCGGCAAGCGGTGCTATACGACTTTCGGAAAACGGAGTTAGAACATACCCAAGAGGAACCACCAAACGAGGATATGTGGCGGGATTGGCCCGGCATCAAAGCATTGGATTTTTAATTATACCTTGTGGGTCGGTCAGGTGGGTTGATAGCTTCACGTTCCTTTCCGTAGATTTAGGGGAAACACCCAAGCAAAAACCCTGCGCCGATGTTGCAGGCTACATTTATATCAGCGTAGCCCTAATTCCTTCAATGCGCTTGCCATCATGTCGTGAGCGATTTGCGCCTTCTCTATTCGCATGTGAGGGAACGTTTCTACCGAGATGTACTTATCGTAACCGACTTTCCCTAAACTCTCGGCAAAGGTTCGAAAATCCAACTCATCCCCCTCTTCACCCGGAATCAGAAAGGTGCTGTAGGGATACATTCCTGTCACGCCTTTGACATGGCAATGCGTCGTGAGCGGTCCCAGTTTTTCGGTAACCTCGGCGATGTCCTCACCGAGATGATAGAAATTGGTAATGTCATTCAGGGACCTCAGCGCGTCAGAACCGACGTGTTCAATGAGAAGCGTGACTTTTGAAGAGACATCGATTGTCGTTGCTTCGTGATTGTGGATGTTTATCGTGATGCCGAGTTCCTCGGCGCGTCGGCAGATCGGCTTCAGGACATCAACAAGGAGCCGCCATGCGAAAGCGTCGCCTTCCTCGCCACCATACCCCGTGAGAAAATTGACACCACCCGCCCCAAGTGCGACGGCTACGTCTTGAAGGATCGCGTAATGGTCAACTGCACCTTGCTGGTTTTCGACCGCCAATTGGTATAGACCCCCTCCAGTGAACGGATTAATGACAGAGACTTTTAACCCGCCGTCGGCAACCATTGTTTTGACCTCTTTGAGCAAGCTATCGGTAACTTCGCCGGAAGGGATATGCGCTTCTGGTCCGCACATCATCTCGATTGCATCGTAGCCTACATCGGCGAGAATCGTGATAACTTCTTGTAACGGGATGTCTTTCATCCCACCCGCATGATAAGAGATACCAATCACTGTTTCAACTCCTTATGTCTTTTAACATGAATTATCGTTCTCTTATGAAAAGCGAACCCTCATGCGTCGCGCATATCAGTTTTTCACTGTCTGCTGAAAAAGTCAATTCACGAATACCGCTGCCTTGAATAGGAAACATGGAGATAGGATTACCACTGCTTGTTTCCCATAACTGAATGTAGCTATCTCTCCCGCCACTCACGAGTAGCTCACCGTCAGTAGAAAACGCCAACGCATTGACTGAGTCGGTATGCCCCCTTAATATAGTAAGTAATTGCTTGCTTTCCAAATCCCACAGCCGAACAAGTGTGTCCGAACCGCCGCTCGCCAGCGTCTCACTTTCAGGCGAAAATGCCAAAGCCAAGACGAGTCCGTCATGTGCTGAAAAGGTGGAGAGTAATCCCCCTGTTTCAATTTCCCACAATCGAATCTTACCGTCCGTACTTCCACTCGCGAGGGTTATTCCATCAGGCGAAAACGCCAGGCTCCTAATGCGTCCTGGGGCTTCAGTGGAAGAAGCAAGCAGCCGCTCTGTGCGTGGATCCCATCCCGGAAGCGGGACACCATCGGGTGAAGATGATGCTAAAGCGTTTACGAGATTAGAATCTCCAGCCAACGTTAGGACTTCGCGAGCTGTGGCGGTGTCCCAGAGTCTGAGCGTATTGTCTTCGCTTCCGCTGGCAAGCAGAGAATTATCCGGGGCAAATGCTAATGCACGCATGTGTTCTGTATACCCCGAGAGCATTGCGAATTGTGCTCCGGTAGCTGTATCGTATATCCAGATACGACCATCACCGCCTGCGGCGAGCCGTGTGCCATCCGGCGAAAAAGTGATAGCCATTACTTGTTTTCTGTCAAACCTTGATTTGAGCCCTTGAGGTAACTCAGATTGGATGCAGTTTTGGAACAGCTCTGTTTTTTCCATTTTTCTAATTATTAAGCTCCTATCCTGTGCTCCATTACATTACGAGCAGGTTTCCGTCGCGACTAAAATAAAGATATGTACCGTATAACACCAAAAACCAAGCCCGTAACGAAGTGGAGGGCGACTCGAAAGCGGAAAAAGTGAAGTTTCAAACAACAGAACTTATCCGCGAGGTAAAATTAAAAATTCCAATCTAAAACGACACCTGTATATACATTCGGTTCGTTGAGGAGGCCATCGTAAGCCTGTTTAATCTGCTCTGGTTTGAGACGATGAGAGATTAAAGGTTCGACATGCAATTCCTCGCGTGCCATCCAGTCAAAGATAATCTGTTGTTTACTCCATTGGGAAGTTCGGTTACCGATGTCTGGATACATTGGCACACACCACTCCAATGCTCCACGAATCGTAATCCATCGCAGATGTGTTTCAGACAGCAGATCGGTCAGGTTCCCTTGGACTTCAACGCGCGGGGAACCGAGAATAATAAGTTGTCCGTGGTTAGCAGTCGCACGGAGCGCCTGCATAACAACACCGCTATGCCCAACAGCATCGACCGTAATGTTCCCAAGTTCACCACCGGTAATTTCCTCGACCTGTGTTTGTGCCTCGTCAGCAGTGCCACCAACAGTATGCTTGACTCCGCACCGCTGTGCGAGTTCCCGTCTCTCTGCTACCGGATCTACACCAATCACGCGACACCCGTGAATCTGAAACATCTGTGATGCCAAATTTCCAACAAGTCCCAACCCAAAGACAACAACCCATGGGTTCGTCCCAATTTCACCGACAACAATCGCTGTCATCGCAACGCCTGCCATCCGTGATGCTGCAACCACGGCTGAGTCGACCGCTTCTCTCACAGGCGCGACCAGCCGATCTTGCGAATACCGAATCGTTGAAGCGTGCCGTCCATAAGTGAAAACCCGGTCACCGGGTATTGCGCGGGTAACACCACTGCCAACCTCACGTACACTGCCAACATTCGCGTATCCAGAACGCCACGGGTATTCACACCATGATCCCTTCTGGAAGACTTTCGGTTCTCGCCCCGTGTAGTTTGCGAGTTCTGTACCGCTACTAATAAAGGTGTATTCTGTGTCTATCAATAATTCGTTGGAAGCGAGCACGGGTGCGTCTATATCGGCAGTCTGCAACTCAACTTGATTCTGACCTGTTACAACAACCTCTCTGATTTTCATGGTGAACCTTGTTCTCCTAATTCCTTTAATTCTTCGTTCTTAATCTTGCGGATCAGGGCTTGCATCCGTTTGTATCTGACGAGTCCAACAAAGAAGGTCACAATGCCAAGCATGATAAAGATAACGCCGATCACCTCAACGATATACGAACTGAAGATCTCTTTGAGATGCACAAAGGATAAGCCCGCAACGAACAAGGTTAACGCCGTCCGAATATAGGCGAGAAAGGTTCGCTCATTTGCGAGAATAGTCCGGTCCGCAGCGAGATGATCCCGCAAAATAAGTTGCTCCTCCATTCCTGTGTAAGGCGTCGGTTTCTCTTGCATTTGCTTGTTCCTTCTTTGAGATGTTCCTTGCGGTTAAACAACACGAGATTGGCATTGGATGTCTTTTGCTTCAGCAAGCTTCAATATTAAATTCACGTTTTTGATCCGCGGATCCGTTGGCAGATCGGAAGTGCAGAAGTCACGATACATAGCACTCCGCGGGAGTGCGGTATTTTTTTCAGTTCCATCCATGTGCGAAACCCGCGGAAAATACACATCTTTGAAAACTGGACTTGCACGCAACCCGAATTGTCTAAACTTCAGTAATAGCTAAAAAAAGAGATTCACAATAATGATGCTGCCAAGCCATCCGTAGAAAGTCCAAAGACACCGTAATCTTCTTGCGGTACGCCAGTATTCTGTCGTGTAGCACGCGGGATTTTGGAAATAGAACGTCAGTCGTTTCGGTGTGGACAAATCAACTTTGGGTGCTAATCTGCGCACCACAACGGCACTTATACCGAGAAGCACGATATTGATTGTCGGCAGGATACCGAGAACCGCGCCAAATACTGTCCAACGCCATTTTGAAACACTACAGGACGCATCACGCCGTGCTACACGAATTAGCGATGCGGATGGTATTTTTGCTTCTGGAGCCATGCGTGGGATCCGAATGGAAAGGCGAGACTTCCTTGCTCCGCTCTTTTATATCGTAGAAACGTTTTCTGTTAACGATTATAGCAGACTTCGGGTTTAATTCAAAACGATTTTTTAAATTGGACCACATCGCCGTAGTCAAACAGGGCACTTGTTTTTACCTTTACCTTTATACTCATAGACCTCTGTGTAGATGCATGTGTCAAAAAAATAAATAACCTTTGTTTGACACTGATGCATGCTGTGTGCTATACTAAAGGCATGCCATAAACAGCCTTTTTCGGTGCAGCTTGCAAACCGAAAACTTGCTATACAAAAGGCGGTGCAGCTTGCAAACCGAAAACTTGCTATACAAAAGGCGGTGCAGCTTGCAAACCGAAAACTTGCTATACAAAAGGCGGTGCAGCTTGCGAATCGAGAATCGCTGTGGAAAGCATCAACGGACTATTGAACTTTATTGACCTACATGAAATGGAGTAACCAATTTAATGGATTTCAAACAAGCATTAGATAACAAAATCGCAGATTATAACCTACTCAATCACCCATTTTATCAAGCGTGGAGTGCAGGCGAGTTGCCAGTCGAAGCTTTACGTTCCTATGCCCGTGAGTATGGCGCTTTTATCTCTACAGTGCCAGCGGGATGGGAGATACTCAACGAAGTCGAAATCGCAGCGGAAGAGACCGAACACATCGACTTATGGGCTGATTTCGCTGCTGGACTTGACACCGCTGTTACGGAAGCACAAATTCCCCAAGTAAAGGCACTGACGGATACAGCACACGAACTCTTTTCAGAACCTACGACTGCGCTCGGTGCACTCTATGCGTTTGAGGCACAGCAACCAGCAACCGCCCAATCGAAACTCACAGGTCTAAAAGCGTTCTATCAATTCCCGAAATCGGTAGAGCCATATTTTGAAACGCATTCACACAACGAACATGAAGCGGAAAAACTGCTTGCGCGTATCGGTACGTTGCCATCAGATTCACACGCGACTGTCGTGCAAGCATGTGAAAAGATGAGTACTGCTTTGTGGAATGCGCTCACAGGAATTCATGATGCGGAATGCGCATGATACAGTGAAGGCGTATTTTGACGCGCTTGTTGTTGGCGATGCTGAAACCCTCATTGCAATGATGCTCTCTGCCTCACACTATGTCAAGATCGGGACTGATGCTGACGAGGTTGTTGAGGGAAGCACAGAAATCGCGGCGTATTACCGAAACCACGTCGCGAGCACAGAGGATTTCAGCATTGAATTTATTAACCTTGACGTGCAGGAACGGGACGATGTCGCTTGGTTCTACACGCGCCAGATCTGGCGGCTCAAATGGCAAGGCACGCCGGAGGAATTCGTGATGCGGATGACGGGTGTCTTGGAAAAGAACGACGAGCTATGGAGGTTTGTGCAGATCCATGCCTCAGTCGGAGTATCCGTAACGGAGGACACATTGTGATAGCCCTTTCTAAAGAAATTCAGCAGGCAGTTCAAGAATCTGAGGATAACCTTGTCCGCCTGGTTGATCCAAAAACAAATGTAGAATATGTTGTGTTACCTGCTGAAACTTATGAACAGATGCGAAACGGGGTATACTACGATGACAGTCCGCTTACCGAAGAAGAGAGACGTGCACGCCTCATTCAAGCAGGACTTCGTGCGGGTTGGGATGATCCAGAAATGGACATTTACAACGATCTTGATCCGCGGAGGTAACTATGAACGTCAGGCGTGGTGACATAGTCATTGTAGATTTTCCTTATCAAATTTCGGTGTCAAAACCCCCTTGCTTTAGCTGGGGGATGTAGACACCGCCCTATTGAATTAGACCAAGGGTCTATATTGAAAAAGATTTGATATTCTAACATTTTTGTGGTATTATACAGGCATAATCTAATACAAAAAGGTTTTTAGAATGAGATTAGAAACACCTATTTTAACATATCAAACGACACGGTCTGCTACATACGCATGTGAGTATCATATCATCTGGTGTACAAAATACAGAAGAAGTGTCTTGTCTGCTGACATTCAAAAACGATTCAAAGAATTTGTAATAGCATCAGAAGAAAAATACGGATTTAATGTTCGTGCTTTAGAAACAATGCCCGACCACATACATTTGTTGATTAGCATTCCTCCGACTGAAGCCATTGGTGTCATGATTGGCAAGCTAAAAGGAATGACGGCTAAAGTTCTTCGTGAGGAGTTTCCTCACCTAAAATCAAGACTGCCTAACTTGTGGACCCGTTCCTATTTTGTAGCGTCTACAGGTGGTGTAACACTACAAGCTCTAAAGCACTATGTAGAAAATCAAAAAGGTGTCTAAATGCCGAGTTTTTACCGCACTCAACCCCTGAAAATAGAAGAACAACCGATATTCTCTGAAGTAAACGCTGCGTCTGCTGCTGTTTGGAATGGTTGCTGCTATCAGATGGATATGTACCAATGGCAGCGTGGCTATCCTCATGCTCACAGAGACTTCTATTTCGGTAAAGACTGCGAAGGTTGGATTGATAAAAAACTCTCTCATCCCCTCTTGCATTCACAAAGTAGGCAAGCCGTTCGGGAGCGTTACTTCAAGTCTTGGTTGTCCTACGCTGCTCTGAAAAAATCTGGTGGCGTTAGAAAGCCTCAACCTCCGAACAAACGCAAAAACTATATGACGACCCGTTGGAAAAAGGCTGCCATTCGTTTTGTAGAAGGAAACCGTCTTTTTGGTAAACGTGTTGAACTCTCTATGGCACAGGGTCAACCGAAAATAGAGATACCTTTGCCAAAAAACTTTGATATGTCGAAAGTAGCACATATCGCGACGCTTGATTTGTGCTATAACTACGGGCAATGGACACTCCATTTCTCGTATAAATACGAAACTGAAACAACAGAAACAGGTAAAGAAGTCGTCGGCGTTGATATAGGCGAAATACACCCAATTGTCTCTCATGACGGGCAAGAGACTCATATCTATAATGGACGGTATATCCGCTCACTCTACCGCTATAGAAACAAAGTGCTTGCTGAGTTCAGTCAGACGATCAGTCGGTGCAAACGCCATAGCAAACGTTGGTGGAGACTTACACGTCGGAAGTGGGAGCGTATCAGAAAGATTGATAACCAAATCAAAGATGCTCTCCACAAACAGACGACAAAGTTCGTCAAATACTGCCAAGCAAAAGGTATCGGCACGATTGTGCTTGGAGACCTCACCGGTATCCGAAATAACATTGACTACGGCAAACGTGCGAACCAAAAACTCCACCAGTGGGCTTTCGGGAAGATTGCTGAATTGATAACCTACAAAGCGAAAGCGTTAGGTATCAAAGTCGAAGTCGTTGACGAATCCTATACCTCTCAAACTTGCCCGAAATGTGGCAACCGAAAGAAACCGAACAACCGCAACTACACCTGCAAATGTGGTTTCAAATATCACCGCGACGGTGTAGGTGCAATCAATATCAGAGAAAAGTATCTGGGTCACTTTGGTGTCCCCGTAGTGGCGGAAATGGGTTCTACCCGCATGACACCGCCCTTGGGCTTTCGCTTGGAAGTCCCTGTTGCCTCGTCTTAAACACGAGGAATGTTCCTAAAAGGAACAAAAGAATCACCCTTGCTTTAGCTGGGTGAGTATGTCAAAGTGACCACACCGGAAGCAAAATCCGTCCAGCACTCGTCGTATTCCGGAAGAAGTATATTCGCCAGCAAAATTCGGAAAATCCACACACGCTTGACGACCTATTAGCACAAGTCACAGAGGATAATCTGTCCGATGAGTGCAACATAGAGCCTTCAGCGAAAAATGAGACGTAGGGAGAGTAATGACATACGTTTATTTCATTTACTGCGGAATCGTCCCCACTCCATAAATGATTGTTCCCTTCCCTTTCACATTAACACCCATAATCCGTTATCGACATCAAGGGTATGGGATATTCATTCGAGATAGAGTTTCTTATCTTTTTACTGATAACTAACCTACGAAGTATAGGTACACAGAAAAGGTTGTCGTTTATTCTCTCCGGCATAAACAATCCCTTGAATCGCCTGAATCCGTGATTCTATCAATTGATTTGTTTCCGCAAATCCCACAACGACTTATTGCGCAGTAAAATAACCGCTGCGTGGACCTTTATCGAAACTGTTGGTTCTGCGTGTATGCATTCGGGAGCGTCACAAACACGCCCCCCGTCTGCGAGGCGACCTGTTGTTGAAAGGCATCGGCGGCACCGATGACACTAACGACGACAGGGAGTTCTTTGAGTAATCCGATGGTGCCTGCTATCGGGTGTTGCGGATCTCCAGGTTCATCTGTGATGAGAATGAAATGTGTTTTGACGTTTCTGCGGAGTTCGAGGCGTCTGATACCGTCAGCAACGGCTTGTAGAAGATGCTCATCATCTCGGCACGGCAGCTGGAAGATCTTATGTAGGTCGGCTTGTGTTTGGGGCGGTTTGAAAACATTTATCCGATTTGTGTTCCCGCTGCGGTAAAACCGAACGACCCCAAGTCTATAGTCAATCCGGGCGTTATCCCAGTTGCGGATCCACAGGTTTATCTGCTGGCTTAAGTCCAGGATTTTATCTTTCATACTCTGAGAACGATCGAGAAATAAGATAATATCCACCGGCTGATTCGTCGCATCGCTGAGGATAGCATTGCCGATTTGCTGAGCCGCTCCCCATCCGACTTGCTTCGGGGGATTTGCTTTTGGCTGTATGATTGGGTCTTGTGGAATCGCGTGCCAAGTGCCCCCGGTTTGTGTTGCCAATTCTCTATGCTCGGCTGTATTATTCCCCAGCACATTCACATACAGTTCATTTCTTCGACACACCGAGATGACGGCATCGACGGAAAGTCCGTGTAGGCTCGTGAAAGGTTCATCTGTAACGACGATGAGATGTTTGATCGTATTACTGCGGAACTGCAGTTGCTTGACCGTTTCATCGACGGCATCCAATGCGTTTTCATCACCTATGGGGAGAATCGAATAGAGTTCCTGCTTATATTTTGATAAATTACGCGTCAGCTGGAAGACTTTAATGCTATTTTGAGGTGGGTTGGTTTTTTCCTTCATTTTGAAATGCGTCAGACCGAGTTGATAGTCGATTTCTGAGGCTTTGTAGGCATCAATCATCTGCCCGAGATGTTCGGCGACGGCGTTGATATTATCGCCCATACTCCCAGAGGCATCGACAACGAAGACGACATCGAGAGGCACCCCCCCACTCGAGGCAATAATATCCTCGGTCAGTTCACCGATGACGCTGCTAAAGGTGGATCCTTCGCCGCTATCTGCGGTGCCACCGCCAGTCCCCTGTCCTGTGAGTGTTTCTGCGATACCCGTGCCCGGCTTCTTCCCCGCACCTGTTTCCTCGGTCGGTTTGCTGATGCCCGCACTCGGTCTCTTACGGGGCGTTTTCACACCGCTGAGACGCCGCTGGGTATAACTCTCAACGTTGTCGGTCGCCACCGAACGCTTCACAGACAACACCGCTTCGGGTGTCGTCGGTAAATCGGCATCCGTGGATAACAACGTCGGATCGGCATCTATAGGCTTCGGGGAAGCGGGTGGAATCTCAACGGCTTTCGGCACATTGACAGGGAGCTTCGCAATATCCAATGACGTGTCCGGCTCGATAACCTTTACCTGTTTCTTTAAAGGGAGCTTTTCGCGGATGGGGGTCGGTGTGGTTTCCTCAGTGACGATGGGCTCTTGGATAGGCTGTTTTTTGACGATCGGCTGTCGCGGCAACTCTGAAAACAACTCGACCTGGATCTCATCTTCATCTTCTTGCATTTCAGATCTTATAACGATGAAAGAAAGCACAACGATCAGGATGACATGCGCAATGACAGAAATCCGAAGAGCATACATCCGATGCTGTTGACGGAACGTCTTGCGGAGAACCCAGCCATTCATAGCACGGCTCCTTTTTCTACTTGATAGAGAGATAAACAGATGTTGTCGCTAATGCCGTTTGAGACCTATTTAACACTTGGATTTTCAGCGATACCCTTCGCCCCCGGACTTTTTTATCCGCAACGACCGGGATCCGCAGTGTTTCAAACCCCTGTGGGGCAATATTCAAGGGGCTCTCCGGTGCTTGAAAACGCAAGCCATCTATGGTTTGCGGCAGTAGCACGACTCTGAGATTCTTTGCTGCCCCCCCCGAATTTGAAATTGTTACCTTTAACCGCACATGTTCACCGGCATCGATATACCCATTATTGTTTGTCGGATCTTCCAAAGTCGTGTCAATCCAAAGCGCGGGGGGGCGTTGCTGTGGCAAGATACCCCTCAACAAACCCAATTGGGACGCGATGAAAACACCGACGACCAAAACTGCCAACGGCAGCAAGACCTTTATCAATTTCTTCTGGATTCGCTGTTGCCTTTCTCTTTTCGCGAGAAAGGTTATCGCACTTTTCAGGTCGCGGGCAGGTTGGTATTGTGGCGTGATACGCAACACCTCATCCGCTTGACTTTTGGCATCAGTGAGGGCACCCGTTTCCATGTAGGTCTGTGCGAGATGGTAATGCGCCAGGGCATTCTCGGGCGATGCCTTTAGGACCTTTTTGAAGGCAGCCGCAGCTTGAGGATATTGCTTATTCCCCAGAAAAACACGTCCGCGTTCCATCTCTTTGTCAGTGTCAATCTCGGTATCATCTGCAGGCGATTTGGGTTTTTTCTTTGCGTCGATGTCGCCAGCAGGTTGAACAGATACGTCCGCTGATGCCCGCACAAGCGGCTCAGCCGTAGGCGGATGTTCCTTCTCTTTTGCACCAATTTGCACAGCCGGGGCAACAGATAGACCCGCAGGGGGTGAAATACGAGGCTCAACGGTTTGTAAAAAGGAGAGCACCGGCAGGCAGTTTGCGTCTATCTTCAGGGCTTCTCTGGCAGCATTTCGGGCATCTTGTAACCGATGCTCACCGAAGTAGGCAAGCGCAAGCCCATGGTAGGCATCAATAAAAGTAGAATCCTCTCGCAGAACCGCCTGAAAATGCGTAATTGCTTCAGCATACGCTTCGGCATTCAGATAGGCAATGCCGAGTCTGTAGTGGCCATCTCGGATGTCGCTCATCGCATCTCCACTCCTAAGGATTCTCTGTCTCTGCTTTCCGCAAGCAAGTATCGTTTATTGTGGAAAGGTCCCAAATCCAAGACATTTGACCATCGGTTGTCTTCTCAAGACATCAAACAATCGCTTTTCGTAATATGTGAGTTCATACACAGGATCTTCGACCTCGTGTAGGTGTCTGAAAAAGTTTTGATCGACGTATGCCCAGACGACATCCGAGCGCGTGATCTCGCCTGCTGTACCTTCGCGTTTTTTCTGGTGTGGCAGAAGTCCCGGTGAACCAAATTGAAACCCCGACCGACTTTTCGTTATATGAGATACATAGCCATTGAGATATATCAGGGTCATGTAATCCGCCCAAACCGACCCTCCCGAGATAAAATCCCTTGGCTCCCCTAATGTTTCAGCGGCATGCTCGTGTATCTGTTTGGCATTTTTGATGGGTTTATCTGTGAGATAGCCTGCGACACGGAGCCGGTCGTTTTCAAAACTATAAACGATCTTGATAGGGACATCTGCAATACGTTCATTGTAGATAAGTATGTTCTCTTTTCGGGAGAATAAACGGGTACCCTGTTTCTGTTCACTGATCTCTACCATTGCCTGTGAGTAGCCCCACCGGGTTTTGCGAAAATGGTAATCCCCCTCCTCCGACAGGGTGTGTCGTATTTTTTCTAAGTTCCCGATCTCGCCGAGGTTCGCACACCCGAAAGCGAGAAGAATTGCCCCCCATCCGATGATGTGTTTGAATCCCCGAATCCCGTTATATGCTTGCATTTATACACCTCCTCTACGCCTTGTGCTAAATAGAATTCAGGTTGAATGTATCCACCCTTATGTTATCCTATAAGTTCATCAAACACAAGGAGACATAAAGAGGGAGTTACAGTCTACTTTAGAACAACATATTTTGCAACTGAAAAATGTGCCTCTTTTGTCGGCTTCTCCTTGCATAAAATTATTTTTTTGTGCTATCATAGTAATCATGGAGAGCAGGAACGGCATTACACCAAAACATACCCTGAACATCACGAAACCGAGTGCATCTCGAATCGCGCTGGCGAAAAGCGATACACCCGATGCCCTTCAAAAACTCTGTCGAGAGTATTGGACGTGGCACTTCGACGAATCGTTATCTGATGCCGTTCGGTTGCTGCTAAGCGCGGAACTCGGTTGGGAAACGATGCCGCAGCTCACAACACCCCCTGTTGGTGAAGTTATATCGCCACTCGGTTATGCGCTCGCACACGAGAATAAGGGTATCCGAGATGCCGCGCGACAGGTATTGGATGCGACTGTTCATATTCCGGCAGGCGTTGCTTATATTGGCGAAGAATGTGAACCTTTGGAAATGGACGGGTTCCGGATTGGGGTCTATGCTGTAACCAACGCACAGTACCATCGGTTTCTTCAGGATACAGGACACACGCCACCCCAAGATTGGACAGATGGGGTCTATCCGGCAAACAAAGGGGATCACCCGGTGGTTTGGGTCACGTGTGAAGACGCAGAAACCTATGCCCGTTACGTTGGAGGTAGGCTGCCGACGTTCCCAGAGTGGCAATACGCTGCCCGCGGTGCTGATGACAGGCTCTTTCCATGGGGTTACGAAGTTGACAGACCGCGGTGCAATACAGCAGAACTCGGTGCAGGAACGACAACTCCGGTCGTTAGTTTCAGAGACGGCGCGAGTCCGTTCGGTTGCTACGACATGGTAGGGAACGTCTGGGAATGGACGAACACCCCTTATGACGATGAAGGCAATTTTCGTGTAGCGTGTGGAGGCGCGTGGTATTACAACCACGACTATAGTACCTGTACCAGTTACGATTTTTTTAGCAGTGGGTATGCGGAGTTTGTAATTGGATTCCGCATCGCGTGGTGATGTTACACAGAAGACCAGCATTGCTTTAACCCGGAAAGATTGATGAAAGATAACAAAACCAAGGCAGAACATGCCTTAACACCTGAAAAATCCTCGGTGTCCTCGAGCGGGTTGCAAAAAGAACTCATCCAGCGTGGACACGTTGATATTCACGCGCATCAGACCGCTGCTCAGCATTTGAAACAAGGCGCAGATGCATTAAACGTTCGAGACTACGCGAAAGCGATTGAAGAATTTCAACGGGTAATTCAACACAATCGCGAATCGGCTGAAGCACACTTTCACCTCGGTTTGGCACATTTTATGCTGGAAGACTATGAAAAGGCGATAGATGCATACAAAATGGCGATAACATGCGAACCGAGCGAAGCGATAGCATACCTTAATCTCGCAGCAACGTATCGTTTGCTCAAACGCTACGACGAGGCTATTGACGTTTACACGCGTGCCATTCGGTTCCTACCGAACCACCCTGAGTTGCATTCTGAACTTGGGACAGTCTATACATTTCAGGGCAAGCGACGTGAGGCTATCAGTGCTTATAAAACAGCGATGCGCCTTAAACTTGAATTGAAACTTCAATCAGATCGTGACCAGCGCGCGTAAGTTCAATTAAAAAGAAATTAATCCGAAATCGTAGCCTGCAACAACGGCGCAGGCGGGTCTATAGGAATGCACTTGATAGTTTAAACGCAGGTCATTCCCCCGCAAGGTAAAATTAAAAAGCCGCAAGGTAAATTAAAAATATGTTTGTTTCGGATGAAGATTTGATGGTGAAATGCGGCAAAGGGGATATGAGTGCCTTCGAGTTGTTGGTGAGGCGATATCAGAACCCTTTGATTAACTACATTCACCGCTCCATTGATGATTATCAGCGCGCGGAAGACCTTTCCCAAGAAACGTTCCTCCGAGTCTTCAAAAGTGCGAACCGTTATGAGCCGACGGCATCGTTCAAAAGTTGGCTCTATACAATTGCCACTAATTTATGTCGAAATGAGATTCGGAACCGTACGCGTCGAAACACCTGTTTTTTGGAAGATCTGGTCGCAGAAGGCGAGGATATTCACTCTGCCGACATCATGCGGGATACTCGCTATCTGCCAGACTTGCTCTTAGAGAAAAAAGAACAGAGACAAATTATCCGAAAAGCACTCGCACAGTTACCAGAAAACCAACGCGTGGCACTAACGCTTGTTACCTATCAAGATTTACGATATGAAGATGTTGCGAAAATTCTTGGATGCTCAGTAGGTGCTGTGAAAGCATTGATTCATCGTGCTCGGCAAAAAATGAGAAAACTGCTTATCAAAGCGGGCGTAATGGAATAGTCATCAACAAAAGATTGTAAAATTAAAAACCGAAACCGTAGCCTGCAACAACGACGCAGGCGGCTATACGCAAAGGAACTTCAATGCCAAAATTCACCGCAACGCACCGCAAGGTAAAATTAAAAACCGAATCCTCAGATGTTTACGGCTCTACGTGTGTAGCACATCTTGCAAGTCCAGACGAATTCTCAGCTTACATTGATAAAGAATTGCCAGCATGGAAACGCCATCTTATCAGACGGCACCTCAAAAAGTGTGTTACTTGTGCCAATCAGGTCCAACGGCTGCAACACACCGACAAGTTTCTACGTCAAGGTGGTGAGATCGAAGTCGCTGATAACTTTTTAGGCAGTGTAATGGAGCACGCAGCAGAAGCAACGAAATACCAGAGACCATACGACTCACTGTGGTCGCATGTCACACGATTCATTGGATCGCCGCTTCGGTGGGTGCGACACAGTTCAACATTGGCGGACAGGCTGCGCTACAGTATTCGGACGCGTAGTCCAGTCTACATATTTGTGCTGACCTTCGCTGTTTTTACGATGGTGGGAGCGACGCTTTATCAATCCTCTAATGATCGGTTCGGTCAGTCAATGCAAGCACTGGAGAAGTCCCAGAAACTGGATGGCGAAAAATTAATTTCCTTTGAGGTAATACAACACGAACCTCCGAAACGCCTACTCACAACCTACCTGAGTCAGCCATCAGCCGTCAGCGGTCGGCAGTCAGCAAGATAAGCCGCCAGCGATCAGCAGCCGGAAACCAGAGCACGCCCAATGGCAGGTGAAAATGACAGCAACCGTTACAACGCCCACTGAAAGTCGCCGGAAACCGATAGCCGATAACGAATAAAAAAATGCAATCTGTAACTCGTAGAGCGTTGCTCATCTCGTTGATATTTCACGTCTTTTTTTTCGTCACGACGTTTTTCGTCGTGGTGCGAAATCAGAGGTTAGCGTCAGACAAGGCGAGTTTGGCGGCGGAGTTCATTTCCGTAGAAAACATTTCCCGACCCAGGATGCCGCTAAAAAAGGTTTCGCAGCGGTTGCTCGCTTCAGAGCGCGATTTGATACAGTCTCATGACAGCGTGGGGGAATCGTTGCCATCTCTTACATCCCCTGTTATAGTGAACACTGAAACGCCACGTCCTGCCTTAGGTCGCAGTTTGCGCGACGACGTTAAAGCAGAAGACCCATCAACATCTTTAGATCTGTCGAGAAAAAATTGGGGGGAAGTCAGTACGGCGATCCGTACGCTTCAGGATGTTAAAGGAGATTTGTCGAAAACGGAAGCCGCAAGTCCGGCAGGAGATACGACCTTCGGCGCGAAACGTCCTGGTCCACCAAGAATGCAACGCGCGCCAGAGATTTCGACTCTTAAGATAATGGAAGAAGAGGAAGGACTGTCCCCGGCACAGTTAGCAGAAATTAGCGAGAAGCGGAAAACACTGCCACATGTTCCATTTTCAACGCTTATGAAGACGCTCGCCCAAGAGATTGTTGAGACCAGTGACGGCGGTCCAATTGATGTCGTTTTCGTGATTGATGCCAGTGGAAGTATGCGCGATAATATCAAATCTGTTGTGGAACACTTGAGCGAGATGGTGAATGTATATAAAGCCTCCAAGATAGATTACGCGCTCGGTGTGACGGAATTTTGGGCGAATTCAAACCGGAACAGAATCAGAGTTTTTCAGTTAACAAAAAGTTTCGTTGACTACAAACGTACCCTCCAAGCGATTGACGTGCATCAGGATGAAAACGCCTTGGATGCTGTCGTTCAGACGGTCAAAGAACTCCGATTTCGTCCTACATCCAAAAGACATTTTATCCTTGTTACCGATGAACCGCTCTCAAGCCGTGACGGATTAGAGGTGGAAGATACCATTGCTTACTGTCGAGAATTCGGCATCTATGTGAATGTGCTTGGACTCCCTCTCAATGAACACCAGAGACTCGCTTCTGAAACCGGTGGCAAATGGCATGTCATTCCTGAAGAACCACAACCACAAACAGCACAACGCTCCAAAGTCCCGACGCGTCCCCGAAACAGGGCAGTGTTGCTACGCCAAGCACGATGGACAGATGTTACAAAAATTGGGGATGCCGCACTGCAACTGAGTGGCAACACCTCAATCGATATCGTCCTGTTCATTGACAGTAGCAAGAGCATGGGCGAGAAACTTCCGCATTTTTTGAAGCAACTTGATCTCCTTGTTCGCGATTTGGATAACGCGCTTATAGATTATCAGATGGGGGTAGTGCGTTTCCGATCGCGTGCCTCAGTGAATATTGTTAACGTTTTCAATCCGCCACAAACACTTAAACAGGTTCGGAAAATCGTTGAACTGCCGTGTCAAGGTGATGAAATGTTATTGGATGCCGTAGCCGAGGGACTCCGTCGGCTAAAGCTCCGTCCGAAGGCCCAACCCTATTTTATTCTGATTACGGACGAACCGGCAGAAGGTGAATACTCAGCACTCGCGACTATCCAGATGTTACAAGAAAAACATGTCCTCGTCAGCGTTGTTGGGACTTACGACGATTTCCAACAACAGGTAGCAATCCAAACTGGCGGGGTCTGGGTGCCGATCCCAAAGGGACACACCACAAACAATTCATATTGGTAAAGGATTAAGATTGAGAATCGCAGTCCTCGTTTCAGGGAGTGGAACCAACCTACAAACCCTGATTGAGCAGTTACATCAAGATGAAACGAGCGGTATCGACATCGCAGTTGTCCTCAGCGACCGGCGGAAGGCTTATGCACTCACACGAGCGAAGCGTGCCGGTATACCGATCCACGTTGTTAGAGCCCAAGATTTTGAAACCCGTATCGATTTTGACGCAGAAATTTCAAGGCTTGTCGAACATTATGCTGTTGAATTAGTTGTCCTTGCGGGTTTTATGAAGTTATTTCAACCTCCCTTTGTGCGGAAGTACCGGAACCGGATTATCAACGTCCATCCAACGCTTTTACCAGCATTTCCGGGCGCGCATCCGGTTGCTGATACATTCGCATACGGTGTGAAGATCGCGGGTGTCACCGTTCATTTTGTCGATGAGGATGTAGATTCGGGTCCCATTATCGCACAGTCGGCTGTCCCTGTTTTGGACACAGACGACGAGGAGAGTTTACACAACCGGATTCAAGTTGAGGAGCATAAACTCTACCCCGAAGTGATTAAATGGTACGCGCAGGGTAGGCTGAAAATTGAAGGACGAAAAGTAATCATACTGCCGTCAGAAACCGTCAGCCGTCGGAAACCGTCAGCAAGAGGGTCTTGTTAAACGACAACCTCTTAACCGAAGGTTTCCGATGGTTCCGATGGTTCCGATTGCTGAGAGCCATAAAAAATGTTAGCAATTTCAACAATGTGGAACGCTTTGAAACAACAAGATGGTGCAGCTCTGTTCGATGAGCTTAAAGACCTCGGCTTTGAAACACTCGAACTCAGCAGACATCTTACACCGGATCAGGTAGAGCAACTCAAGCCCTATCTCCGCGAAAATCCGCCCTGTTCCATCCATAACTTCTGTCCTATCCTCCCCGGAACGTCGCAAGCAGAGGCGGAGCAGGATAAAATTCTACTGTCGAGTCTCAATACAGACGAACGGAAAGAGGCTGTCCGTCGGACCCTCCAAACAATGGAACTCGCTGTTGAATTGGAGGTACCCATTGTCGTCCTTCACCTCGGCAAAGTTGATACCTATGACAGATCCTATTTGATGAGAGACTTATACAATTATGGGGAGCGCGAGTTTGAAGCCTTCGACCAAAAAGTGACCGAAGCTACAGAGTGGCGGAAACGTAAGGAGACCAGACACCAAGACGCAGTGTTACGGAGCCTCGATGAACTCAACGAGTCCGCTCTGAAGATGGAACTCTGTATCGCTATTGAGAATCGCCCACATTATTACCAAATCCCGAATTTTGATGAGGTTGGGCTGTTTTTTGAGGCGTTTTATGGCAGCCCGATGCGTTATTGGCACGACATAGGACACGCCGCGTTGCAGGAAAAACTCGGTGTGTGCTGGGCAGATAGATGGCTTGAGCAGTACGCAGAACACCTCGTCGGTGTGAATCTCCACGACCTGCAAGGGCTTAAGGCATATCACCCGCCCGGGACCGGAGACTTAGAGTGGGACGAACTCTTTGAACAGATTCCATCAGAGGTCTTGAAGGTATTGGAAATTCGTCCGTGCGAAGCAGAACCGGTGATAGAAGCACGAGATTTATGTTTTAATTTTACCTTGTAAATTAAAAAACTGATGTTTAGAACGCCTCCAAAAGCCACTTACTTTTTTACCGAGATTGAACACGATATCCTGAAATCGGTATGCGCATATATGGTGGGAGTTTCAGGGGATACCGTACTGGATATGCCGGTTATTGTGATTGACGCTTTCGTCCAGCAACTACCCAAAACATTGCAAAGACAACTCCGTTTTGGACTTCATCTATTTCAATGGGGTCCGCCGCTATTCATCGGGAAGCCGCGCCGTTTCACGCAGCTCATCCGACGTGATGCCGTGAAATACATCGACGGTTGGGCAAAAAGCCGTTTCAAAGTCCGGCGAAGACTTTTCCGAGGCTTACGAGACATCACTTTTCTCGGCTTTTATAGCAATCAGCCATCGGCAAAATAGCAGTCAACAGAATAGTTGCAGTTGCCAGTCTTCAGTTATCGGTTAAAGAAGGATTTGTAACCGATAACCATTTCGCTGATACCCATTCGTCACTTCATTATCAACATCTTGCGCGTGGCAGCGAAATCACCTGCGGTGAGGGTGTAGAAATAAATACCGCTCGCGACGAGTTCACCGAGTTGATTTTTACCATCCCAATACGCCGCCCGGCTTCGATCCTGATAGATACCCGCAGGTTGATATCCCAGTGCTAACGTTCTGACCAATATACCATTCGCCGCATAGATATCTAACGTGACATCCGCGGGTTCCGCAAGGCGGTAGGGTATCCATGTTTCTGGGTTGAACGGATTCGGGTAGTTGTGGAGTAAAGCCGTTTCCCCTGGGACGAATAACGCCAAAAGCTGCTCAAGGTTTGCAATGCCTTGTCGGACAGCTAACGTCCCATCATCGACAACTTGTGCCTGCATCAATAAAGCACGGATCAGTCCAGATGAGAGCCCAGCAGCCGGGGCACCTGGTACTGTATCAAAACGCCGCGCGACGAAAAGAATGTCTTGAATATTTACAACATCATCACTATTTACATCCATTGCTGGATTAAATTTGTTTCGTCCTATCTCTTGTGAGACGAGAATTAAGTCCAGAATATTCACAGCCGCATCTGAATTCACATCAGAGATGCGTTTCTGTCCTATTGGCGAAATCGGCGTATCTGGTGGGATTACAGCAAAATCCGTCTCTGCTTCAAATCCGAAAAAGCCGCTCCACCACCCCATTCCCTCGTAAACGGCAACGAACAGTATATTCATTCCTTCTTTTAACGTAACGGGAAAGTTCTCTTGGTAGTCAGTCGCATCTCGGTTAACCGCCTTCGTATGGACAACCTTCCCATTCAGCCAGACCTTCACGGCATCGCCGCTGCCAACAAACATCCGTGTGATTTGCTCTCGTGGTGAATCGAAAGTGAGGAGTCCGTAAGCGACATGGTAATCGATATCGCCAAATCCCAAACCTGTTATATTTGCTATCCGATTAAGATTATTACCACCCTCGGAGAGCTGGCTCACTGTCCACACTTTATCCCCGACAGGATCCCCTGCTATCGCGCTGTTCCTTGCGATCGATGCCTCTGTAACTTTACGTCCGCTCGCCTGTGCCAGAAAATCTACACCCGAAGATGCCGCGCTCGCACCGAGTCTGTTTCCGGTAGGAACTATCATCCACAGCCACGGTCCCCTTAACTTCGGTGCCGGGCGTGTAAACCCAGGATTATCCGTCCGATGGATCACAACATTTTCAGGAAAATCATCCAAAGGCGAGAAATCCAGTATATCGTTGTCTTGCAGCTCAATCCATTTCAGATTGTGTAAACGTGCCATCGGAGAGATATCGGAAACGCGATTATGCTTCAGACTTAAACGGGTCAACCCTGTTAAACTCGCCAACGGGGTAATATCCGTAATCTCATTTCCAGCAAGATAGAGTTCCTGCAAACCGGTCATCCCCTCCAAAGCGGAGATATCCGACAGATCGCCTCCGCAAATGTCGAGGATCCTCAACTTAGGTAACTGCGTCAAGGGTGTAACGTCAAGGATAGACGTGCCCCATGAACGGAACGCTCGTAGATGGGTTAGCTCCGTAAAGGAGGATAAGTCAGCAGGCGGATTCTGGCTCATCCAGATGCGTTCGAGTCTCGCGAACCTCGCTATGGGTGTAAAGTCATCTATCACGTTATCGCTTATCTCTAACCCCACCAAGTTGACGAATCCCTCGATCGGTGAGAGATCGGAAATCAGGTTATCATTCACAATGAGCCATTCTATGTTTAAGCCCTTGATGGGCGACAAATCCTGGATGATGTGTTTCCTTAATTCGAGTTTCCGCAATCTCTGCAACCCTGAAAGCGGCGACAGATCGGATACCGTCCCGTTGTTCAGCCGGATCTCTCTGATATTCGTCGCAAATTCCAGCCCTGTCAAATCGCTGATATCTGCGTGACCCTGCTGCAGGCGCGTCAACGTTGCCATCTCTGCTCTGGTAACGAGGGCGTTTGCGGATTTACTGAGTTCCGTATTGATGGCTGCCCGTAGTTTGGCATCAGGGATGTTCACAACTTGTGCAGTTGCGCCGAAAGGAATTAGAAACAGTATCGCGGAAATGAGTATGTCTCGCATGAGAACCTCCTATTTCAAAATCAGCATTCTGCGCGTTGCGGTGAAGTCGCCTGCGGTCAGCGTATAGAAATAGATACCACTCGCCACAGATTCCTGAGTCTCGTTCCTGCCGTCCCAATATGCTGCGCTGTGCTGGGACGCATAGATACCCGCGGGCTGAATGCCTAAATCAAGCCTACGCACAAGCCGTCCATCTGCAGCATAGATTCTTAACACCACACTTGCGGGGACGGAGAGTTGATAAGGTATCCAGGTCTCGGGGTTAAATGGGTTCGGATAGTTCGGCAGCAGTGCGGTCTCCTCCGGCGTGGCTTGAGTGTGCCATCCCGGTGCAGCGGGGACATTTCCGACAACGATGCTCATTTCTGGCATAAGCCCATGGATTTTTTCACCGCGCCGAGTGCCTGCTTGGAAATTCTCTAATACCACAAGGCTTTTTCCGTTTTTCAGTGCTGTGAACTCAATGGAGAGGAGTGTTCCATGTCTAATCATTTTTCCACGCTCGAGCTGCACCACTTGGATGCCCGTAATTTTACCGAGTTCATTCTTGATTGTCCCTTTTTCAAAGAAGGTCTTCCCGCCCTCTTGTTTCAGAAAATCGCCTTCCATCACGCGAGTCGCTTTCAGGACAGTGCGGTCGAACACAATATCGGATTGCCACCCGCCTAAACCGTCGATGTGTTCAGCGTTCAGATGCACAGTGAAGGTATCCGCCACGGCAATCTGCTGCGCCTCTGTAGAAAAACTGAAACTCGGAGGTGGGCGGAATACCTCATATTTTGTCCCCGGTGCAAACCCGAAGAACCCACTAAACCCGCCGTGCCCATGATTATCAAGAGCAACTAACAGAACATTTTTCCCTTGCTTCAATGTTACAGGGAAGAAATCTTGGTAATCGCCAGCACCCCGTGCAACATAAGCCTTGTGAACCAGCTCACCGTTGAGCCACACTTTCACGGCATCATCGCTACCAACGAGCATCGTTGTCTGTTGCTTCTCCGGTGAATCCAAGATAACCGAACCGTAGACGATGTGATCATATATCTCCTCACCTGTGCCCCAACCGAGGGACTCTGTCATTCGGTTGATATTGTTCCCCTCGGTAGCACTGAGGCTATGGCGTGCCCACTTACGTTTCCCTACGGTCTTTCCTTCCGTAGCCCCATTGGTAGCCACTTTCAGTTCCGTTGCTGTCCCCCCCGTGGCACGTGCCAGAAAATCTGTGTGGTCATCAAGGCGGGTGCCTGGAACGATCGCCCATAACCAGGGACCCGTAATCTTCGGTCCCCCTGTGGGGAAACCCGGATTGCCATCCATCCGAACGAATGTCTTATCAGTTAATCCCGCTAAAGGCGAAAAATCGGATATGGCGTTGTTCCGCAGGTCGAGTCGCTCCAAGTTCTTGAGTCCCGAAAGCGCGGATACATCTGTAAGGACATTGTTTTCAAGGTATAGCACTTCCAATTCTGATAACTTCGCCAGGGGTGCCGCGTTCGTTATGAGGTTCGCATCAAGATTCAGGTGTTCCAATCCTTTTAGGTCTGCCAACGGCGACACATCCGCTATTGCATTATTGACCAATGACAACCATTCGAGTTGTGTTAACTCAGAGAGTCCAGAGATATTCGATATATTGCAGTCTCGAATTTCCAACCGGCGTAATGCTTTTAATCCTTTCAAAGACGGAAGCCTCGCTATAGATTTATCGTTACCAAATTCTATCCATCGGAGTCTTGGAAGCTTCGCTAAAGCAGAGAAATCTGAAATAGGCGTGCGCCAAGCGTCTATACGTTCAAGACTCGTGAGGCTCGCAAGTTGTGCTACGTCCGATATCGGATTCCCTGAAATCCCGATCCCGTTCAACTTGACTAATCCCTCCAAGGGCCGCAAATCCGTGATATTGTTCTCCTCGAGTCCTAACCAATCCACGTTTACTAACTTCGCAAGCGGTGAGACATCCGTTATCTGATTCCCACGCAACTTGATGTTATTCAGACGGACTAACCCTGCTAAGGGCGTGAGATCGGAGATCGAATTGTTCCGAAACTCTATCCGTTCGAGACGCGTCGCATGTTCAAGTCCCCTCAAATCCGTGATACCTTTTTCATCGGCAACGAGACGCGTCAATCTGCCGATGTCCGATTCCGTCAGTGAGTCGTTCGGAGTTTTACCGAGTGCTTCTGCGATTGCTGCGCGTAGATTCGGGTCAGGGACGAGACCCGTCCCGCTCCGCTCAACACGCACAACATTCACAGGTGCATCCGGTGAGTTCAATGCTAAAATCACTTCAGCAAACTGGGCTGTCCACACATCCCGTTTCACACTCCCACCAGCGACCAACGCAGTCAAACCCAAACTCTGTAAACTCGACTTCTTGTCAACCTCGGAAATAAACACAGACGATTCCATACCCACTGCCGACGCCGCGTAGTCCACACCTATCGGACCCTGATACGCCTCGTAGAAACGATGCACAGGTTCTATACCCCCGAAAACACCTCCCGTTTTCTCTAAGGCCGCCTTGTAACGGGCCGTATCCTCACCTAAGAGACGATCCAGCGTGGCTTGTTCTACATACAGACGCAAGGCGTGTGCTTTATCAAAACGAGGAGCACGCGTCTTTTCAATCGAACTTCGCACTTCATCTTCAAACGTCTTCATCCCTTCTGTGTGGCACCCGATACACGATAAACCGTTGTGAACCGCAGGATCCTTCGCCGCAGGATTCGAGACGATCTCCGTCGGCGCAACGTCTATCCGATTGCCCAAACCATCGGAGATATAATATGCCTGTAGACCGTTGGGAAGGTTGAAAATAACTTCACCGCCATCCTGTTCAAAGGACAACGGATGTGTGAAGATGTTCTGTGTCCCAACACTCCCCGCAAAGTCGTAACTCTTCCAATACGCACCATATCGAGACGTGTGGCGCTCTACGACACGGTTATGATTCGAGACACCTGAGTTGTTTGTTCCCGCACGCCACACCCGGCGCCCCGGGGCAATCTGAAGATTCCGCTGAACGTCTACCTCAAGGGCCCGCTCCAACTCTCGATCTGTCCCTGGGAGATCCAGAATATCGTGATACAGGGGCGGCAGCACCGCCGTGCCTAAGAACCAATCCACATAGACGTAAGGCACTTGCGTTTGCATCGTCTCCCGGAGTGCCGTGAGTTTCGTATGAAGTCCAGCTTGCGTCTGCTCATCAAACGCTATGCTGTATGGATAGGCATTTTCGATCTGTGTCCATGCGTCTCGGAGGTCCCACTCGTAGTCGCGTAGGTCGATGTAAAAGACCGTCTGGGCCGCGTCAATCGGTTGTGGGTTGTATATGTCAAACCCCCAGGAGAGACTATTGACGAGTTTTGAGAGAGCGACACGATAGGCACCGAGTGCCTCAAGTGTTTCACCTGCGTTATAGAGATGCGTCATCGTGAAATAGCGTGCGTAGGGACGATCAAAGGACTCCAAGGTTTGCAGGTGGCGTTGTATCGCGGTGAGCATCGTGTTCGTGGAGATGAAGGTCACATCGCGTTGGAGGTCCCAATCGGGAGCCCCTGCTTGGATCCACCTGCCAATAGCAGCGATTGCGTCAGCAGAAAGTTGGGGTTGTCCCAACGGCATCCGTTTCGCGGGATTCGGGTCGAGGAGGCGTGTATAGAGTTCGGAGTTAATGGGGGAACCTGGCACGACCGCGCCTGCGTCAATCAAGCCGCTTGCGGTGTCAATGACGATTTGCTCGGTATGGGGACCGTGCGGACCGTGGCAGCCGAGACAGCTGTTCTCAAAAATGAGATATGCGTCTTGCGCGAGATCCTGTTGTGCGGATGCTGAAAAGATGAGTATGATGCTGATGAGAAAAATGAGAGAAATATTTCTGAGAGGCGGCATCCTGCGAAGCTCCTTTATGTTTAAAATTTCACGTTTACCTATCCCCCGTCAAGGTTTCCCCATGCTTTAGCTTGCGGGATGTAGACGGCGTTTAGGGGTGTCGTAAAAATAAACTTGACAAAAACTCTAAAAATCCGGTATAATTATATTAATCGTTGGATAGGAAAGCAAGCACCTGCAAACCTTGCGGGTGTCCTATCCGCCTACTTGCTTGGGTTGAACGATGAACGGTTATTCCCGTTAATACCACATTCGGATTATACATTTTGGGTTATGATCCCCAGTTCGTTTCGTGATGAGTTCTGCCTCGCTTTATAGGATTGTGGCGGTGTTCCCTCCACAACTGCGAAAATGTCAGAACACTATAGAATCAAAGTATCGGTATATCTTAGGGAGTTTATCAAGATATTCCGTAGTCGGACGTTGGCTGGTCCCACAATCCTTTTGCAGATTGTGTCACCCGAGAAGTTTCTATTCACGAAAAAAGCCCGATGAAACTTCACAAAAATCGGGGAGCGTGCTATAAGCCGTAAAAGTGTACCCACCGACTGAAACAGGATCGGCAGTTGAAGAAACCCCCTTGCTTCAGCTGGGGGAGCAGTCATTAAGATGTTTGTAAGCGTTTACGGAAACCCACGAAAGACGGATCAATCTCGTGGTAAGGATACCTCAAAATACAGGGATCAGTCAACCCTTTTTTTGTTATTTTGCGTTTTTATTTGACAAAATTTTGGAAATTTTTAATAATAAAAGGCGTGTCATGCGCCAGCAGCTTGAGGCACGGATACCTCTGTCTCAAAACCTCAATCTCCAAATATAAAAAGGAGAGAATATTTAGGAGAAATAAAGTGATGCAAGTATTGATTTTTACGTTCTGTATTGTTCTGTTGCTGGGTGTTTTGCTACCTATTGCCCCAACAGATGCCCAGCGAGATGAAGCGACTGTTGCTGCGAACTGGACTTTCAACGATGGCAGTGCTAAAGACACCTCGAAGAAAGGACTCGATGGTAACTTCGCTGGAAAACCGAAAGCCGTTGATGGTATCGCTGGAAAAGCGTTGCAGTTCAACGGTAAAAGCGATGGTATAAAACTCCCGGATTCTGCTGATATCAACACTGGAGGTCCGTATACGAACAGAACAGTTGCGGCGTTATTTAATTGCGACGATGTCGGTGTTAAAGACCGGAAGCAGGTGATCTACGAAGAAGGTGGTGCTACACGCGGTTTAGTACTTTATGTGCATGACGGTAAAGTTTACGCCGCCGGCTGGAATCGCGCTGAATACAACTGGAACGGTGCCTGGCCCTCCGCGGACATTAAGTCAAAGCGGTGGTACCACGTCGGTTTGGTGATTCGAGACGCAAAGGACAAGGTCGAGAGCAAAAAGTTTGAGATGTGGCTCGATGGCAAGCGAATCGCCCAAGAAAAGGGCGGTCAACTCCATGCGCACGGTGATGATATTGGTATCGGTCATCTCAATCAGAACACCGTTTACCATGATGGCGGTGGTGGTGGAAGCGATCTTGACTGGTTTGGTGGTTTAATCGATGAAGTAATTGTCTACGGTTCCGCTTTTGACGAGGGAGATTTTTCAGAACTCGCGGCACCTTTGAGCGTCGAACCGCAAGGCAAATTCACAACAACTTGGGCACATCTGAAAGCCCAACGTACTGAAAAGTAGTCTCAAGTTTCAAATGAAGAGTCAATAATAACAATCTATAGAGGAGATTTGCTACAATGGTGCAATATCGTTTTTTTTCTGTATTGAGCGTTTTACTGATGCTTATCGCTGTAGCGACTTACGCCGCGCGAGACGAAGCGACTGCTGAGGCGGTTTGGAATTTTGACGATGGAGATGCCGCAGATACCTCCGGAAAGGGCTTGGACGGAACAATTGTCGGAGACCCCGAAGTCGTTGATGGCATTGTTGGCAAAGCACTGCTTTTTGATGGTGAAGATGATGGCGTTAAGCTCCCTGATTCTGTCGGCATTAATACCTTAGCACAACCCGACTTCTATACTGACCGGACGATCGCCTGCTACTTTAACTGCACAGATGTGGGTGTCACAGAACAGAAGCAGACGATTTTCGAGGAAGGCGGTCGGACGAGAGGTCTCGTCATCAACGTCTTTGACGGGCAGCTTTATGTGGCGGGTTGGAACCGCGCCGAATACAACTGGGATGGTGCTTGGCCCTCTGTCGCGGTAGCGTCCGGAGTTTGGTACCATGTTGCCTTGGTTATCCGAGATGCCAAGAACGAAGTCGAACCTGATAAATTCGAGATGTGGGTTAATGGTGAACTCGTCGCGAGTGAAGAAGGCGGTGCGCTCTATGGTCACGGCGACGACATCGGTATCGGACATGTCAACGCCAACGCCGTTTTCCACGATGAAGATGGCGAAGGTACAGATATCCACTATTTCGGTGGTATTATAGACGAGGTTATCGTCTATGGCTCTGCTTTTGATGAATCCGATTTCGCTGCGTATATTGGTGCCGTCACGAGCGTTGAACCGCAAGATAAGTTTACCACGACTTGGGCGGAGATCAAAGCACAACGCACACTGCGATAATAGGTATCGGCAGTCGGTTGTCAGTTGTCAGTAAAGAGGCTTTTGCTAAACATCGCTTCTTATGCTGACGGAGAATCGGAAGGATTTTTTGGGTAAAAATCCTCCTGACAGTTAATTGTATTTTCCTGTAGGGCGAGGTCTCTGTATCTCAGCCCTACACTTCATTTAAAGGGGACAGAATATGTTAGGAGCGATTATCGGGGATATTGTCGGATCAATCTACGAACCTAAGGATCGTCGGATTAAGACCAAAGATTTCCCTTTTTTCGGCGAAGACTGTCGTTTCACAGATGATTCAGTCTGCACGACTGCTGTCGCTGATGCTCTTTTACACGATCTTCCGCCAGCAGAGACGATGCGAAAATGGGGGAAGCGGTATCCAAAGTGTGGTTTCAGCCAAATTTTTAAAAACTGGATTTACGCTGAGAGGGATGCACCGAACTGCACTTTCCGTAACGGTGCGGCGATGCGCGTCTCACCAGCGGCGTTTCTGAACCGTGATGATTTGGATGCGGCACTCGTCGCGGCTGACAAAGTGACTGTTATCAGCCACGACCATCCTGAAGGTATAAAAGGTGCGCGGGCGACGACTCACGCCATCTATCTCGCCTTCCGAGGCGAAAGTCCTACAAGTATCCGCGAGGCTCTCACTGCCGAATACGACTACGATCTGACACAAACAGTGGACGATATCCGTCCTGCTTACGCTTTCGATATGACATGCCAAGGCACAGTCCCACAGGCGGTTACGTGTGCTTTAGAATCAGAAAATTACGAAGATGCTGTGCGCAATGCCATTTCTCTTGGCGGTGATTCCGATACTCTCGGTTCAATTGCGGGGGGTATCGCAGAAGCACTACACGGTATCCCTGACGAAATTAAAGAAGAAGCAAAGGTGCGCTATCTCGTCAAAGCACCCGACATGCTCGAAATAATCTCGGAGATGTATCAAATATCGGAAGGTTAAATCTGCAAAAGCGCGTACACATATTATGAATGATCAAGCGTTTAATGTCACTTTAGAGCATAATAGATTTTACGACTGCTCTACTACTGATGCTGGCGAGGTTTCTAACCTCGCCTCTTTAGAACGTAGTCAACGAACTGCAATTATAACCCATCTCACCCTCTTTTTTTTCCTCATTTCGTTTCCCATCCTATCAATAGAACCCACTATCCATTTCACAGATGTTACTGATATAGCCGGTACTCACTTTACGCATGCCAACGGTGCGACAGGTGATTTCCACTTACCTGAGACCCTCGGTGCTGGCGGGGCATTCCTCGATTATGATGACGATGGTAACCTCGATCTTTACCTCGTCAATAGTGCCGCGCCAAGTGTGCTTTTCCGAAATAACGGTGCTGGCACTTTCACAGATGTTACTGAATTTGCTAACGTTGACAATCAAGGTAGTTATGGGCACGGTGTCGCCTGTGGAGATTATAACAATGACGGTTACGTGGACATCTATGTAACCAATTTCGGCGCGAACCGGCTCTATCGTAACAACGGCGATGGTACATTCGCCGATGTTACGGTTCAAGCAAGTGTAGGCGATCCCCACTGGAGTAGCAGCGCGACTTTTTTCGATTACGACAGCGATGGTTATCTCGATCTCTACGTCGTTAACTACGTCAACTATAGGTTAGATGGATCCGCTCCTATCTGTTTAGAAAACCCGGCGTTCGGTGCAACCGATAAAGTTCGTGGTTATTGTCATCCGAAGCACTTTGAAGGCGCGCCGGATAGACTCTACCGAAACAACGGCGATGGTACCTTTACTGATGCAACTGAGACTGCCAATATTCGGGATCCGGGTGGAATGTTTCTTGGCAAGGGATTAGGCGTTGTCGCTGCAGACTTTGATGCTGATGGCAATCCAGATATTTACGTCGCCAACGACGATACACCAAATTATCTCTTCTATAACAAAGGCGATGGGACATTCGCCGAAATCGCTATCCTCACAGGTTGTGCCTACAGCGCGGATGGTGTAGCCCAAGCCGGTATGGGTGTTGACGCAGGGGATTACAACGGTGATGGTTTTCTGGATATCTTCGTCACCAATTTTTCCTACGAAACAAACGCCCTGTATCGGAATAACGGAGACGGGACTTTCACCGATGTCAGTTATAAAGCGCGGCTCGGTGAAGAGAGTTACCTCTTTTTAGGGTTCGGCACCGGATTCTTCGACCCTGATAACGATGGCTATCTCGATATTTTTGTCGCGAACGGTCATATCTTTCCAAATGTTGAACGTACCACAGATGTCCTCTCGTATAAGCAACCGAATCAACTCTTCCGAAATCATGGCGATAGCACATTTGTTGATGTGCGACTTGAAGGTCAACACGCTGTCAGTCGTGGGACCCTTTTCGGCGATTATGACAACGATGGCGATACAGACCTTCTTATCACGCAGCTGAACGACAAAGTGACACTCCTCCGAAATGAGAACCGCACTTCCAACAACTATCTGCGTCTCAAACTGATCGGCACCCGAAGCAATCGTGATGGCATCGGGGCACGCGTTACATTGACCGTCGGCACCGAATCCGAAACGCGTGAAGTCCACCGAGGATACAGTTATCTCAGTAGCAACGATCCGAGATTGACCTTTGGGCTTGCGGAGCGGACTGTTGTAGATAAACTCCAGATTCGCTGGCAAAGTGGTGTTGTGCAGACGTTGGAAAACCTCGCGGTGAACCAAGAACTTGTCGTGGCCGAACCCCTGCCAGCTAAATGAAAAATCAAGTGTTAAATTGGCGTGCCACAACCGATTGTTCCTGCCAGATTTGCGCATTGGATGCCAAAGTGGCACAGGATTGACCCCTATTCACGATTCTGTCAAATCTCAGCGTAGAGACAGCAATGGCATAGATCTTGCTGCATTATAAAATAAGGATAGACTTGAACGTGTTAAAAATAAAATCAATAACGGAGGCAGGTCATGAGATTTGATAGATTTACAATTAAAGCACAAGAAGCACTCGAAACAGCACAAAATTTAGCCACAGATGCCCAAAGTCCTGAGCTTGGGGTTGAACATCTGATGTTGACTCTCATCAGGCAGACGGATGGAATCGTCACACCGATTCTTCAGAAATTGGGTGTTGATACTGCAGGGATTACGTCAGCGATTGAAATCGCTGTTCAAAAAGCACCGAAAGTCCAAGGCACGGCGGCTGAAATGCGTATTGCCCCTGCTCTACAATCCGTTCTGGATACTGGCTTCAAAGAGGCAACAGCACTCAAAGACGCATACGTCAGTACAGAGCATCTCTTGGTAGCGTGTGCAGAGACGAAACAGAGCGAAGTGGGTAAAATCCTTCGTGAAGCGGGTGTAACAAAAGACAAGGTTCTCAAGGCACTCGTCGATATCCGAGGCACGCAGCGAGTAACCGACCAGAACCCGGAGGATAAATATCAGGCACTCACTCGGTTTGGCAGAGAACTCACGCAAGAGGCAATCTCAGGTAAACTCGATCCAGTTATCGGACGGGACGATGAAATCCGTCGTGTGATGCAAGTGCTCTCCCGCAGACGGAAAAATAACCCCGTCTTGATCGGTGAACCGGGTGTCGGGAAAACGGCGATTGTAGAAGGGTTAGCACAACGGATTGCTGATGGTGATGTTCCAGAAAGCCTCCGCGATAAACGGCTCATCGCCCTCGATTTAGGGGCACTCATCGCTGGGAGTAAGTACCGAGGTGAATTTGAAGATCGGTTGAAAGCTGTCCTTGCGGATGTGGAACAGGCAGAAGGACAGGTAGTGCTCTTTATTGATGAACTCCATACCATCGTCGGTGCGGGTGCGGCAGAAGGTGCGGTGGACGCTTCAAACATGCTCAAACCCGCACTGGCACGCGGTGAACTCCGGTGCATAGGTGCGACCACTCTCGATGAGTACCGTAAACACATTGAGAAGGATGCCGCCTTGGAACGCCGGTTCCAACCTGTACAGGTTGAAGAGCCGTCCGTTGAAGACACGATAGCCATTCTTCGAGGTTTGAAGGAACGCTATGAGACACATCACGGCGTACAAATCCAAGATAGTGCTATCGTCGCGGCAGCTACTCTCTCGAAACGTTATATCTCTGAACGGTTTCTACCGGATAAAGCCGTGGATTTGGTGGATGAAGCCGCGTCGCGGTTGCGCATTGAGATCGATAGTGTGCCAGAGGAGATTGATGAGGTGGAACGCCGGATTATTCAACTCCAAATTGAGCAACAAGCGCTGGAGAAAGAGGACGACGGTGCCTCACAACAACGTCTTGGGAAACTAACAGCCGAGCTTGCTGAACTTAAAGAGAGGGCAAACGCGCTCAAAGCCGCGTGGCAGAACGAAAAAGCGAATCTGACACAGATTGGCGAGTTAATGGAACAGATTGAAGCACTCCGTATTGCGTCGGAACAAGCCAAACGTGCAGGTAACCTCGGCAGAGCATCAGAGATTGAGTACGGTAAGATACCGGAATTGGAAGCACAACTCAAGACAGTCCGAGACACTTTGGAAATAGACACACAAGGCGCGCAGATGTTGAAGGAACGCGTAAGTGCAGAAGACATCGCTGAAATTGTAGCGAAATGGACCGGTATCCCTGTTTCTCGACTCATGGAAGGCGAGACACAAAAACTCCTCAACATGGAGGAACGTTTGCGCGAACAGGTCATTGGACAAGATGCAGCAGTGAGTTCTGTCTCCAATGCGATTCGACGCGCTCGCGTCGGTCTCGGCGATCCTGATCGACCGCTCGGTTCTTTCCTTTTCATGGGACCGACCGGCGTCGGTAAGACGCATCTCGCCAAATCCCTCGCTGAATTTATGTTCGACGATGCAAATGCCATGGCGCGTATCGATATGAGTGAGTACATGGAGAAACACACCGTCTCCCGATTGATCGGTGCACCCCCAGGCTACGTCGGCTACGATGAAGGTGGACAACTCACCGAAGCTGTCCGACGACATCCTTACTGCGTCATCCTGCTTGACGAAGTCGAAAAGGCACACCCGGAGGTATTCAATGTCTTGCTCCAGATGCTTGATGATGGCAGAATGACGGACGGACAAGGACGCACCGTCGATTTCAAGAATACAGTTGTCATCATGACCTCCAATATTGGGAGTCAGTGGATTAGCGACGCACTTTTGGACGCGAAAGAGATTCGTCGGAAAGTGATGGAAGGGGTGCAGGCACATTTTCCACCGGAATTTCTGAACCGTGTTGACGATCTGATTATCTTCGATCGACTCGGTATCAAAGAATTAAAACGGATTGTCACGCTTGAACTTACGCAACTCAGTCACCGCTTCGCGGAGAAAGAGATGGCACTGACGCTTTCTGAATCTGCGAAAGAAGAATTAGTGGAACGTGGATTTGATGCAGTGTACGGTGCGCGTCCGCTCCGGCGCACACTCCAGCGGGATATCCTCAATCCATTGGCGATTCAGATGCTGGAGGGCACCTTCCACGATGGCGATGCAATCGCCGTTGACTTTGAAGATGGCGAGTTCGTCTTCCGTAAGGCGTAATTAAAAAATTGTAAGGCGAGGCATGGCTGCCTCGCCTACTTTTTTGCCATGACTTCTGGAATGGATTTGTAACTCTACTTGACAATTCCATTCATGCAAGGTACAATTGAGAAAACATACTAATAGAAAGCCGGAACGCAATTATACCCATGAATCGAATTGATAAAAAATTTCAAGAACTCCGAGCCCAAGGTGCTAAGGCATTTATGCCGTATCTCTGTGCTGGAGACCCAACCCCCGAACTTACCTCCAAACTCCTGCTTGCACTTGAGGAAGCAGGCGCAGACCTCATCGAACTCGGTGTTCCGTTTTCTGATCCAATTGCAGACGGACCCACCGTCCAACGCGCAAGTGAACGCGCGCTTACACATCAAATTTCGCTCCAACAAATCCTTGAGATGGTCGCGACGCTCCGCACACAAACGGAGATCCCCATTGCGCTCATGAGTTACTATAACCCGATTTTTCGGATGGGGGAGGACGCATTTTGTAAGGCGGCACAAGACGCAGGCGTTGACGGTGTTATCGTCCCCGACCTGCCACCAGAGCAGGCACAATCGCTCCTTGAGATCGCACCGCGATACAACCTCGCCACGATCTTCCTTGCCGCACCGACAAGTCCACCGGAGCGGATGCAATTGATTGCATCGGTCAGCACTGGATTTATCTATTGTGTCTCAGTCACGGGCGTAACAGGGGCGCGGACGATGTTGTCGGACGAAGTCGCTCCGATGATTGCAGAACTGCGAAAACATACCGACAAACCGGTTAGCGTCGGTTTCGGTATATCAACAGCGGAGCAGGCAACGCAGGTCGCGCAGATCGCTGACGGTGTGATTGTTGGGAGTGCCATTGTCAATATTATTGAAGACAATATGGACAACGAAGCCAAATTGCTGACTGCGGTGAAACAGTTCGCGTCAGATTTGGCAGATGGTGTAAAGTTATAGGGTTGATCGGTCTCTACCGAGATGGCATTGTAACTTCTTGTCCTTCACTTACATACCGCGCTTGATGTCAAACTCCGCCTCAAATGCTTCCCAAATATGTTCCGAGATGTCAGCTGTCGCCGCTTCATATCCGTCTTCGACTTGTGCCTTATCCGCCGGACCGAACATCACAACACCGTCTATGGGGGCAGCGAGACAAAACTGCATCGCCAGATGACGGATGTTAACATTACGTTCCTGACACCATTTCCACATCAAGTATGCTTTCGGCTCAGCATTAGGATTACGGCGGCGTTCATCTTCAACATTGGGTTCTGCTCCCGTCAGACTTCCCATGCCTAATGGACTCGCGAGGATGATACCGACATCGTGTTCGCGTGCCAGCGGTAAGGTGGTCTCAGATGCAGATTGAGATAGCAACGTATAGTCTAAAAAGGTAAGGATAATATCGATATGTCCCGTTTCGACAAGTTCTTTGTGGAATTCATGGGAACGGACACCGGCACCGATATGTCGAATATAGCCTTCCGATTTCATCTCTAACAACGTATCCAATGCCTGTCCGGGTGCCAGCACGCTCTCGATATCGATTGGATCGTGGATGAGGACAGAATCAAGGACATCCGTGCGAAGGCTTTTGAGGCTGTTTGTGACACTCCAGCGTGTCCCATCTGCGGAGAAATCTTTCCGTCGTTCCGGGTGTGTGCCTACTTTCGCTTGCAAATAGACCTTTTCTCTCAATCCATCGGAGAGTGCCTCGCCCCAGAGGTGTTCGGCGTGCCCCGGATACGTATCGATATAGTTGATACCGAGTTCGATGCCGCGACGGATTGCACCAATAACTTCAGTATCCGGTTTCTGCCACATCCACGCCGCGCCGAGAGCCAGCGCGTTCGGTCGCATCTCAGTACGTCCCATCCGTCGGGTTTCTAATTTTGTGGTGGTTTCCATAATTGTCCTATGGGTTACGGCACGACGGAGCGCGCCTACTACCTTGCGAGTGCGTCTTTTAACTTATGTGTGGATTCGGCAAGTGACTCTTGCAGATACGGATACGGGAAACCGCCCCATCGATCCGGCGGTGGTTCGTGTGCTTGCGCAATCTTCAAGCTCACAAAAGTGGGTCCAGTTTCATTCCAGATCTTCGGGAGTGCTTCATCAAGCGCATTTGAATTGTCAAATTCATAAACCTGCTCGAAACCGACCCCTCTCGCTATTGTGGTCCAACTGAAACCTGAGTTGCCATCAGGCACTCGTTGATTGCCTGTGACTTCATAGGTGCCGTTGTCACACACAAAAAGCAAATAGTTCGGGGGCGGTGTGTTCAGAGCGGTAACCGTCGCCAATGTACCTAAACACATCAGCATACTTCCGTCACCATTGAGCACGATTACCTTTTTATAGGGTTTAGCAAGTGCGATGCCGAGTGCGAAGTCGGCGGCATGTCCCATCGCACTTCCGACGGAGGCATAGTCCAGCGGATGTGCTGATATTTTACCCCACGGCACGGTAGTTCCCATTGTTGTAACGACAACTTCATCTGTCCGTTGGTTTGCGATAAGCTGTAAACATTCTTCCTTGTTGAGCATAGCTTCCTCCAGTTCGTCTGAGACTATTTTTCCTCTTCTTTCGGCAGGAACTTGATGTGTGGTGGAGTCTTCAACGCAGTCGTCGTGATTTGAACGTGCTCCGCGAATTCCGCCTCGGTCTCAAAGCCATCTATACCGCCTCCCCAAATAGCAAACGTCCGATAATTGAGCCTGCCTTCTGCATCTGGAACGAGGATAACCGGCAAAAGAGAATCTCCCGATCCATTACGATTGACCGCGGCGTTTATGTCCTGTGTCCCGCGATCGGTGAAGGCAATGAGTGCAACACCAAGTGTATCTATGCCGTTCGGATCTGTACCCCAACTCCATATCCACCCCTGCTTTCTATCCTCCTCATAAGCCCCGCTCAGGTGTGGAATCCCTGTAGCAATAGCATAATCCGTGATGAGGTTTCCATCAATATGAATATAGTGTTCGATCCACGGATTATCACCATAGATGAAGGTGGTTAATGTTAACCGGTGTATTTCACCTTGAATATCCCATTTAGGCACAATTCGCTGGACAATAGAGCGAATGGAACCATCGGCGAGAATCCGGACGTAATCGCCTTCAGTGGGTAGTGGAATCATCTCCCCACTTTCTCTGTGCCATAGTGCAATTCCGCCACAACCTATTAGACCTTCTGAACGATTTAGCGCAACCATTTCGGGTGTTTCCGGCTTGAGAAGCGCGTTCAGCGATAAGCCAATTGATTGCCCTATGTCTAACTGTCCCTCTACTGTAGTTTCCTGCTCGAGACCGACTTCGGTATTATATGATTTTCGGATAAAGTAAATCTCTTGGTTCTCGAGATCGCGGACGATCCACTGCTGCTCCTGTTTTTCTATCTCTACTTGGACCTGTTGGGAGAGGGTAATGCCGTTGTTATCAAAATGGTGTCTGAGTTCTGGCGAGAGCGGTCTTCCGTAATCTAATTCGGGCTGAAACATCGTATCTACACTAAACAATTCTGTCCGTCTTTTTCCATAAGCGATGAAAGCACCGTTCGGCTTTAATAAATACGCAATCAAATTCGATTCCATTGCCGCCACGACATCGAGTTCGGGAAAAATAGCGGCGCGCGTCTGTTTATTGATATCCAGTGTCAATGTTGCCTTGACGTTGGGATCGTAAAGAATCGAAACCTCTTTTGTCTCTTCCGGCTCTAAATCTAATAGAAAGCAGAGTTGATCGCGTTCACCGTCATAGTCCAAATCATCCGCTTGTGCAGGAATCATCACTTCCCGCGGGGCGTTCCCGGTAACAACGGAATAGGCTTTGAAGGTGAAATCGGGGTTCACCTTTCGGAGTTGCGCTCCAGTCAGCACGATCGGCACCTTTTTCCGTTGGATAGGTAACGGATTTTGGATGGAGAGACGGATTTTGCTAATCTTCTGATTGCCGCCGGGCATCGTACAGGCATTGAGCATTAACAGTGTGCCTAAAATAAGTGACAGGTAAAAGACGGACTGTCGGCGGTCAATTCGCATCGGCGGTCGGAAAAGAAGATTGGAAGATTGGAAGATTGGAAGATTCGGAACACCCAACGTTCTATCTTTCCTGTCCTTCATCAACGTTTTCTTCTTGCTGGATGACCGACTTGTTGTATGCGCCTGAGTGTTGTTTTGTTGATGTATAATCAATTGTCTTTCCTTTTTTTATCGTTGTCAGTTATCGGTTATCAGTTAAATAAAGAGGGCACTGGGGACAATTTTCCCAAACTTGGAATAGTCCAACAGCAACGAAGATGGTCCCAAAAGCTCTCTTAACCGACAACTGACGACTGACCACCATTGAACTTACAGGTCGGGTAGTACTTCAAGCAGGCGTTCAACCTCAGATACCGTGTTGTAGAAATGAGGGGAGACCCTGACACCGCTTCCACGTTCTGCGGTAATTATATTTTCAGCGTGAAGTTTCTCATAAATTTCAGATGGCGTGTGCCGCTGGCTTTCAAAAATAACAATCCCCGCTCGATCTGAATCTGTTTCCGGTGTAACGACACGATAGCCTTTGGCTTCTAACCCTCCTATTAAACGTTTCGTAAGTTCCAAAACGCGCGCCTCGATTGTAGGGATACCAATGTCAAGGAGCAAGTCGATCGCCGCCTTGAGTCCATAAAGTCCGACGCTGTTGTAAGAACCTTCCTCAAAACGGGTTGCGTCCGGCTTCTGGGTTAAATCGTAATCAAGAAAATCGCGTGGGTTCACGACACTCGACCAACCAATATTGGTATTGATGAGTTGATCACGTTTTTCGTCAGCACAATAGAAAATCGCCGCGCCCTCTGGTGCCAACAACCATTTGTGTCCGTCAGCAGCGAGAATATCAACGTTACAAGATTCCACATCCACCTCAATCGCACCAAGGCTCTGAATAGCATCAACGATGAACCAAATACCGTGTTCGCGGCACAGATTTCCGAGTGCCTGAATATCATTTCGGAAACCGGAGGCGAACTCTACATGGCTGATTGTCAAGGCACGTGTACGTGCATCAATTGCGGAGGCAATATCTTCAATATGAATGCATCCATCTCGCTCCGGCACCATACGCGTTTGAACACCGTAGCGTTCTTTCAAACTCCACCACGGATAGATATTGGCAGGAAATTCAATCGCTGTCGTGACGACATTATCCCCTTCTCGCCAATCAATACCGTTCGCTGCGATAAGAATACCTTGTGTTGTGTTCTTCATGAATGCGATTTCTGCGGTATTGGCATTGATGAGTTGTGCCGCCGCTGCACGACAAACCTCAGCCGTTTCCGCCCATTGCTCAGCGTTTACGGCACCGTTCACAGTCGCATCCTCTATAAAACCTGTCATCGCGTCCTGCACCCGACGCGATAACGGTGCCACCCCGGCATGGTTCATATAAATGTAAGTTTCAGTTACCGGAAATTGATTTTTAATTGTTCCTTGCGGAGAAACAACACCCGTTTCGACTTTTAGGTGCGTTGCTTATATCCGCCCTCCAATCGTGTAGTCTTTTACCCGCTTTGCGTTGGCATAAGTGATAAGTTCACCAAACAAACCAGAGCAGAATACTAAAATTCCGCCGGTGAGAAAAATAGTACTCGGGTTCGATGATCCGATGTTAAAAATCTTCAGCAACAGCGTATTGAAAGGCACGATTGAGAGGACGCCACCGAGTATGAACAAAGCCGCGCCAGCGGGTCCAAAACATCGAATAGGTCTCCGTTTACACCGAATGATAAAAAAACGTGCGAGTGTGCCTAATGTAGATGACTCTTTTTTGGCGTGTTGAATTTTATTCTCAGTTATCCACCCAAGTGTTAGTAGGGCTATCGCTAAGCCGAAGCAGCTTAGTGCCGCAACGTTAGCATTTCCGAACAAAACACGCCCCAATACAAAGAAAGGGAGACTTAGGAATGCAGCAACGCGAAATGCCCTCTGCTTCGGTTTGAAAAGAACATTCGACAACCGCTGTCGCATTGATGGTTTTTGTGGTTTGGAACGTTGTGCAAAAACGGAGATGATAAACTTAAAGGCGATAATGTCGAGCATCACGCGCCATACCCTGCCAAGTCCGTACTTGCTTTTCCCGAAACGTCGTGGATGATGTGTAACAACAATTTCAGTGATACGCGCACCAACGACTGTAGACATCGCGGGGATAAATCGGTGCATCTCTCCATAGAGCGGGACCTGTTTGATAACCGATGCTCGGTACGCTTTTAGTGAACATCCGTTGTCATGGATAGGGACTCTCGTTACTTTGCCAATTATCCAATTTGCAACGATAGACGGGACGCGCCGCGTCAAAAATTTATCCTGTCGTTCTTTTCGCCATCCGCACACCAAATCGTAGCCTTCGTCGAGTTTCTCAAGCAGTTTCGGAATATCGGCGGGATCGTTTTGCAAATCACCGTCCATACTGATGATCCGTTGTCCCTGTGCGAATTCAAATCCTGCCGCCATCGCTGCTGTCTGTCCTGCATTCTTTTCAAATCGAATGACCTTGAGTTCTGATCTCTGCTCGCTAAGTTCCGACAGCACTGCGAAGGTTGCGTCGTGACTTCCATCGTCTACGAACAACACCTCATAAGTTTCACCGATCGTCTCACATACCGTTTGGATCTTTTCAAACAACAGGCGAACGTTTTCTTCTTCGTTGTAAACGGGGACCACAATGGATAGAATCGGTTTTTCGTCCATTTTAATAGTTGTCACGGGTGTTTTGCTTGCGTATTTCTCTTGTTAAACGAAAACCTTTATCCGCATGATAAGGGAATCAAGGGAAGTTACTGATAACTGATAACTGATAACCACTCTTACTGCCACTCCGAGGAATTCAGTAAAATCTGATGCGCTTCAGTGAGTGATTCAAAGGTGCCCGCGTCAATCCATTCTCCTTGGACAAGACTGTATTCAAGTTCTCCGCGCTGAATATAAGCGTTGTTGACAGCGGTGATCTCATATTCCCCGCGTGCTGAAGGTTCAACTGTGCGGATGATGTCAAACACGGATGCCTCGTAGAAATAGACCCCCACGACTGCGTAATCACTTTTCGGATGCTTCGGTTTCTCTTCTATTGCGACGATATGGTCTCCGTCCAACGTCGCTACGCCGTAACGTTCTGGATCCGACACCTGTTTGAGCAGGACTCGAGCTCCGTGCTGTTGTGTCTGGAAGTCGGTAACAACCTCCCGAATAGAGGTTTCAAAGATATTGTCCCCCAACAGAACAGCAACTCTACCCCCGTTGGCGAACCCTTCTGCCATTGCAAGGGCATGTGCGATGCCTTTGGCTTCCTCTTGCACCCGAAAGGTGAGTTCACACCCAAAATCACTTCCACCTCCCAAGACTTTCACGAAGTCTCCAACATATTGAGAGTTCGTCACGATAAGGATATCGGTAATTCCTGCGGTCGTAAATTGCTTGACACTATGAAACACCATCGGCTCGTTACCTACAGGCAAGAGGTGCTTACTGGTGACTTTTGTGAGTGGATGCAAACGGGTACCGAGTCCACCTGCGAGGATTACGCCTTTGAGCATGATTTTTTAACTATGTGCCTCCGCTCTGCTCTCCATTCATTTCGAGCAGGTTTCTGGTTAATTCGCGATGCGCGCTAAGGACTCGTACGTTTTTAATCGTTTGGACCCCGTCCGGGGAAGGTGAGTTCAGCAACACCCGACTTATCCAGATCTCCCAATCCGAGTTCAATCATCCGATCATACTGCGCCTTCGTTGCCTGAGCGAGTGGGAGAGAAATACCAGCGTCATCTGCCAAGTCAAGCGCGATACCTGAATCTTTGGATGCATGAGCAGCGGAGAAATAACACTCATGATCGCGCACCTCCATGTCTTCGCCATCGGTTTCCAAGACACGGGAGTTTGCCCCTGTTTGCGAAAAGACCTCCTGTAACATTGCCAGATCCAATCCGAGTGCTGAACCTAAGCCGAGTCCTTCAGCGAGGCCTGCAGTATTGATGTTCATCACCATGTTAACGAGTGCCTTTACCTGTGCTGCCTGACCGGCTGTACCGATGTAACGGAGCGAAATGCTCATTGAATCCAGAATAGCGCGTGTCTTGTCGAATGTTTCCTTTTTACCGCCGCACATGAGGTAAAGCGTGCCTTCCCGCGCCTGTGTGATGCTACTTGCCATACACCCTTCAAGGCTCTCAGCCCCATGCTTCGCCGCGAGTTGCTCGACATCCACGTGAACCTGCGGACTAATCGTGGCACAGTTAATAAAGACTTTGCCAGATGCGCCTTGAAGCAGGCTGTCCTCTGCATCGTCAGAGAAAATCGTCCGCATCGCTGCATCGTCTGTAACCACGGTAATAATATAGTCTGCGAGTACCGTAACTTTCGCGAGTTCTCCTGCTGCTGTTGCTTCGATTTCTGATGCGAGTTCCTGTGCCCGCTCGTTTGCGGCATCGTACACAACGGTAACATCAAACCCTTCATCACTAAGATGTCGAGCGATATTTGCCCCCATTCTGCCTACCCCTACAACACCAATTTTGTAATCTGCCCTATTTTGTGACTGTGCCATGTTTCCTCCTTATATCCTTTGACTTTCAGATGGAAAAATTTATGTTGAACACATGATCCCGCTGTTGGGATGTTAACCATTTTGTGCAAACGCAATTTTTACATATTTACAGATGTTTGTCAAGTTTTTCCTGTTTGTGTTTGTCTCTTTCTGTAGATATAATCTTCGGATTTCGCACAAATCTTGGCAAGAATCAAACCGATTAGAATTTTTAAAAAATTAAAAAAGAATTGACATTTTTTGCAAATTTAGTATAATATTTCCAACAATGAACGGGAGCCGGTTAGTTATGTTGTTCTGACTGAAAATATACCGGCACATTTCTATTTTCCTAAGGAGGACTCACAATGAACCGTTTCACATACGGCACCGGTCTCCGAATAGATCGAGCCTGTCTTCTCATCTTTGCCTTCGCTTTTCTCACAGTGACGATTATCGGGTGCGGGCAAGGCGGCATTAGCATTATTCCACTCGGTGCCAAGCTCCAGAACGCCGACAGCGCGTTTGACGAAGCTGAAACTATGGAAATACGCGATGATGATCCGGCAAGAATGGAGGAGAAACGCCAGAGACAACAAGAACTTTATGACAGAGCGATAGCCCTCTATACAGAGGTCATCGAACGCGATACGAAAGGGAAATGGGCACAGCGTGCACACTTCCAGATCGCCAAAATCTATAAGCGTCGCTACGATTGGGATAAATCGGTTGAGCATTATCAAGCCATTGTAGCGTTAGATCCCACCGGATATTACGCAAACGAAGCGAAAAGTGGTACGGCGAATATTCGAAAGAACCGCGAGGTCATTAAGGCAAAGCGCGCTGAATACCAAAACTATAAAGCTATCTACGATGATTCGCCAACGGATGAGACCTTTAACATCGCTGCAGGAGCACTCTATGATGTCGCTCGTGCTTATGAAAGTTTAGAGAATTATACCGAAGCCATCCGCAATTACGAACGAATGGTCGAAGAGTTTCCAGAACACTCCAAAGCAGCGCAGGCGCAATTCCAGATCGGCAACATCTATTTTTACACCCTTTTCGACTATCGGGCGGGCTGGCCTGCTTATATAGGCGTTACGGAGAAGTTCCCAGACTCTTACGAAGCCTCGCAAGCTGGAACACTTCTGAAGCAAACGAATGAAATCCTGGTAGAGATTAGTTTTCTGATGGATGAAATTAATAAGTTCCGCAATAAGAAAGCGGTCGAATACCAAAAGACTGGACGGAAAATTACACCCGCTGATATGTGGGTGATGGGGTATAGTGACCAAGTCGTTCAGAACTTTCAACAGATTGGGGGTAACTGGGAAAAACTTCGCAACTTCCCCCGTGCTATTAATGCCTACAAGACGTTGGCGCGAGATCTATCCCATAAGAAATTTGCCTCCGCAGACGCACTGTATCGTACCGGTACCCTTTATCAACAAAATGCTGAGTACGAGCGTGCAATTGAGGCATACGACAATCTGTTTGAAAACGCTCCAGAGTCTGTATGGCGAAACGAAGCCGTCTACCAACAGGCGGTTTGCTATCGTTCCATTCGTGAATTCGGGGCTGCTTATGAAGGATTCAAAGCCTATATGAGCATTACAAAGGGAGATACTCCTTACCTTCGTGAAGCAGAGCAGATTGTACGTCAGTATGAACTTGATCAGGACGAAGACGGATACAAGTTCTACGAGGAACAAGAAGCAGGAACGTCTGACCAAGATGCCAGTTCTCACCCTGGTATGGGCAGTTAATTCCAATTTTTAGGGAAACCATCCTCCTATACTCGGTTTCCCTACACCGCTTTGGTAGAAGAGTGATCGGTCATGTGTTGTAGGGCGGGTCCCTGTGCTTCTTCATCGTTCATAAATGCATGAAGATGGATGGCATAGGGACTTGCCCCTACATACACCACCCGACATCATATCTTCGCAGGCTCGTCTACACCTAACCCTGTCTCTATGAAGGAACACGGCTATGCAGAACGTATTGGAAAACACGCGTAACACGACTTCCGTGCCGCAGCAGTCCGGACTTATCTCAACGATATTCCGAGAGTATCGGAATCATTTTGGTCTGTTTTGGCGCGTGATGTTACCACTGATCGTTTTCAGCATTGTGATCAACACCAGCGGGTTTCTATTTTTTTCTAAGATGGTCCCGGAAAGGCAGTGGATATTTAGTACATCACAAGGAATCAATGCGAAATCTTCATCAACTTTTGATAAATCCAGCGGGACCTTTCAGCCTTCTCCCGAAGCGACGGGTGTCCGCTCGTCAATAGGTTTCAGCGGGCCTACGTTTAGTATCGGTTGGCTATGGTTGGCGATGTGCCCACTTGTTCTTATCATAGTCCATCACTATCGTGGTGTAGACCTCACTTCTGGGGAGGTTTGGCAAGAGACACGCCGCAGATGCTGGTCTATTTTGGGGGTATATCTCTTACTATTTTTAACCACCATAGGTATGGGTATTTTACTCCTTCCGCTTGTGTTCTCCGGTTTCTTTCAGTTAGATGGTACGGCACTACTCTCTGGATTTATGTTTCTGTTCATGGCGGTGGCTGGCGTTGTCACGCTCTATTTTTTCGTCAAATTTAGCCTCGCCAATCAGTGCCTCATTGTTGAAAATCTATCGGTAGTCGCTGCCTTTCGTCGGAGCAGTAAGTTGGTTCAAAAGGCATGGGGACGACTTTTCGGTATGTACCTACTGCTCAGCTTGGCGACAATGGTATTTACAACAACAATCCTCGGGCTGACGCTGTTGATGCTTTCTACCTTTTCGGCTGAGTTCGCACCGCTTCGTGAAGTGTTACAGTCGGGTAAATTTTTCAGTATCTTTTTCGGCGGTCAGGTAAGTCTTATCTTGGATGATGCATCCATCTGGTCAATCTGCGGTATGGTCACCGTGACGACCCTGATAAACGCAGTATTAGCACCTATCTGGGCACTCCTGACGACCCATCTCTACATGGAACGGGCACGAACTGTCGTTAAAGAAACAGTTGAACTCGAGAGCGTTCCTCAGGTGGTAAGTGGCTGAAGACTTTTTGGCGGATAAGTTCCGGCGTATAACGGCGGGAGAAGTGGGTTAGGACGATATGTTCGCTCTCAACCTCTGACAAAATTGAGGGCAACATCTCAAGATGTAGATGCATAGTTCGCTTCGCACGCACTCGATGCTCCGGTAAGATGAATGTGCATTCGCAAATTAGGACTTTGCACTGCTTGAGTAAAGGGTACGCATCAAGGGGGATACTCCGCGTATCTCCTAAGTAGGCGATTAAGGGTAATTGCACCTCTGTCGTTATCTCGACTCCTGAATGTTTCAGTTCCGCGATGTCGCGTCCTGACAAATGCTGAAACTCTGGCTTTAGTTTCTTGCGTACCTCACAAATCAAATAAGAAACAGACGGGACACTGTGGTCGCTTGGCAAAATGTGTGCCACCAAATTTTGTCGAAACGGAATTTCATCACCTACCTGAACCGGTGTGATTTGATACGCCCAACTCCTACCGGTATCCAGTGCCGAGAGCCTATCAAGAATGTGCATCAGTTGCTTAGACCCGCTCCAGGGCACATAGATATTGCCCGGCGGTATGCCCGCAAGCCACCGTTGACTGATGTAGATAGGTAATCCGAAGTAGTGATCGAGGTGGAAATGGGAAATGAAAACGTTGCCGATGCCGATGAAATTCATCGGACATCTGCCTAAATCGAAAACGAGGTCCAGTTCTCTTACGCGAATGTAAGTCGCAACGGCGGAACTGGATTTTCCCTCAAGTGTTAAATTACCACAATGCAAGAATGCCATTTTTTTTAACTCTGGTCTCCTGAACTGCGCTCCATAAGTAAAGCAAAGACAAATGATGCCCGTAGATCTAAAATAGGCATAATTTTATTACACGCAGGTTCTTGGTATAATACAAAACTCGTAGTCCGAAACGAAGTGGAGGGGTTTTTGCTTGGGCATTTCCCCTAACTCTATAGAAAGGCACATCAAGTACGAAACCTACTTGATAACTCCGCAAGGAACAATTAAAAATGCGTATCGGAATTATTGGCGGCAGCGGTTTTTATCAGATGGAAGGCTTAACAGACATCGAAGAAATTACCCTGGAAACCCCGTTCGGCAAACCGAGCGATGCTCTTATTCTGGGAAACCTTGATGGGAAGCCCGTTGTTTTCCTACCACGGCACGGCGTTGGTCACCGGATCCTTCCTTCTGAAATTAACGTCCGCGCTAATATTTATGCCTTAAAATCGTTAGGCGTAGAATGGCTCATTGCTGTTAGTGCTGTTGGCAGCCTACAGCAAGAAATTGAACCCCGTCACTTCGTTGTACCGGATCAACTCTACGACCATACCAAACACCGGAAGTCAACTTTTTTCGGTGATGGTGTTACCGCACACATTAGCCTTGCACACCCCTTCTGTTCAATCCTGAGCGACTTCTTATATACCGCAACAACCGATGTCGGTGCAACCACTCACAACGGCGGTACCTATATCTGTATGGAGGGACCGGCGTTTTCAACACAAGCAGAATCGAATGTATATCGGACCCTCGGATTCGATATTATCGGGATGACAGCCGCACAAGAAGCCAAATTAGCACGCGAGGCTGAAATCTGCTACGCCGTCCTCGCATGCTCTACGGATTATGATTGCTGGCATCCGGAACACGATCACGTTACTACCGAGATGATTCTCGACAATGTCCGTGCCAATGTGGAGGCATCCAAAAAGATCGTAAGAAGTGCCGTTGCGAAAATCCCAGAGGGAGAACGGAACTGTGCCTGTTCAACTGCCCTTCAATACGCACTCGCTACACAACCAGACAAGATACCAACCGCCAAGCGGCACGAATTAAAACTCTTGTTGGACAAGTACCTGACGTAATGTCTCAAAAATCCTGTCCGCTTCCGCTTCTGTGAGAATCAGTGGGGGTGCGATGTAAATGATGTTCTCCGGTTCATCGACAGCGTGTCCGATTTTTCCGACGATGATTCCGCCTGTATCAAAATCCCTCAATTGCCCTACGATTCGGTTGGTTGTCGCTGTTTCCAGATGCGTGCCATCGGCTTGGACAAATTCGACTGCTATCATCAACCCTTTGCCACGCACATCACCGACAATGGGTAAGTCACGCAAGGTTTCTAATTTCGAGAGCAGATGTGCACCTACCTTTTCCGAATTCTCCCAGAGGCGTTCCTTTTGAAGAATTTCGAGGTTCGCAATCCCAGCGGCACATGCCACTGGGTGTCCGCCGTAGGTGCAGACTTGGGCGAATTCTTTGTTTTCATCGGATTCGCCAAGGAATGTGTTAAAGACGGCTGTTGACGCGACACATGCACCGAGCGGTAGATAACCACTCGTCAGCCCCTTTGCCAGCGTAATAAGATCAGGCTGTACGTCCCAATGCTCACAGGCAAACATCTTTCCAGTGCGTCCAAAACCGGTGATTACCTCATCAAGGATGAGAAGCAGTCCGTAATCGTCACAAATTTGCCGTAATTTGGGGAGATACTCATCCGGCGGGACAATCACACCACCGCCACCAATGATAGGCTCAGCGATGACCCCGATTACGGTTTCGGGTCCCTCCCACTGGATTATCCGCTCAATTTCATCAGCACACGCGATACTGCAAGAAGAAACGTCTAAGCCAAGAGGACACCGGTAGCAGTAGGGTGGATGTGCATGTGGAAAACCTGGAACGAGCGGTTCAAACGCCTTCCGTCTGCGTGCCTGTCCTGTTGCTGACATCGCACCGTACGTAAACCCGTGATATCCACGGTACCGACTGATAATCTTATAGCGATTCTCACCCGGATAGGTTTGTCTGCCATACTGGCGTGCTATTTTGATGGCGGTTTCATTTGCCTCCGAACCGCTGTTACAGAAAAAGGCATGGTTCAAATCACCCGGTAGACATGCGGCGAGTTGCTCCGCTAATACCGTGGCAGGGACGTTAATCTGTGAGTGTGGATAATAAGGCAACTGCTGTATCTGTGCATAGACGGCGTCTGCAATCTCCTGTCTACCATAACCGACATTGACGTTCCAGAGTGCCGAGTATGCATCTAAGTACTCACGACCTTCTGCATCTACAAGCGTTGTCCCGTGGGCCGATTCAAAAACGGCTAACGTTGTTTCTTCAAGGCGTTGATGCTGAAACAGAGGGTGCCACACATGCGCCTTATCGGTTTTTCTATAATCTATAGTCATATTTTAATTATACCTTGCGGAGAAATAACGTGAATTAAGGTTTTTACCATTTTCGTGTTCGAGTCGCCCGCGCCGTTGTTGCGGGCTTGGTTTTCGTATTCAGAGTTATTTGAGGGAGACACAGACTAACAGTCTATGCTACGAGTCCGCTATTGTTGCCGGTGGACAGTTTAGCGGTTTCAGGCTACCTCTGCCTCAGTGCGGCTTACATAGATGTCGGGGCAGAGATGCCTAAAAGCGTTAGCCCGTTTTTCAACACTCTTTGCACGCTCTGTATCAGAATGAGCCGTGCGTCCGTTTTTTTCATGTCTGCAGGATCAAGCACCCGGTGTTGGTTGTAGTACGGATGAAAAATTCCTGCAAGTTCGTGTAGGTAATGCACAACACGATGCGCTTCCCGTGTCTCTGCACTCAAAATCACAGTTGATGGGAATTCGGCTAATTTTCTGATCAATTCATGTTCCATCGGCTCTGTGAGCTGGTTGAGAGAGACTGCCTCAATAGGCTTAGGGGCAATTCCTTGCTCATCTCCCTGCTCAAAAATGCTGCAGCACCGTGCGTGGGCATACTGGATGTAGAAGACGGGATTCTCGCTGGCGTGTGTAACTGCCAATTCCATATTGAAATCGAGATGCGTGTTGTTGGCACGCATGAGAAAGAAATAGCGAGCAACATCCACCGCAAACTGTTCGCCGACAGTCTCTGCGAGTTCGTCAATAAGGGAATCGAGGGTGCGAAACTGTCCACGGCGTTTCGACATGTCTTCCCGTTTACCTTCTGCATCGACGAGGTTCACCTGTTGGATGATAGAGATTTCGAGCCAATCGTCAGGTAGACCAAGTGCTTTTACAAAGTTTTTGAGACGACTGATATGCCCTTGGTGATCCGGTCCGAGCAGATCGATAACCGTCGTAAATCCTCTGTCGAATTTATCGCGATGATAAGCGGCATCAGGCACAAAATAGGTATATTCTCCGTTACTCCGTATGACCACACAGTCCTTATCATCGCCAAAATCTGTCATCCGAAACCATGTCGCACCTTCCGCTTCGTAAAGATATGACTTATCACGAAACAGTTCAATAATTTCCTCCGGTTTGCCACTCTCTCGGATCGCTTTTTCGCTCGACCAGACATCGAACTCAACCCCGAAACGTTCTAAAGATCTTTTTTGTTGCGCCAAGATGTGAGCAATGCCTTTGTCCCGGAAAGCCGCCACCCGTTCTTTCGTCTCAAGTTGAAGATAGACATCACCATCCGTATCAACGATAGTTTTGCCGAATTCCCGAAGGTATTCGCCTTGATACCCGCCCTCTGGAATTTCCAATCCCTCTTCACCGAGTGCTTGTCGGTACCGGACATCTATCGACTCACCGAGGCGTTCGACCTGTCCACCAGCATCGTTGACGTAGTACTCCCGCATGGCGTTGTAGCCTATAGCATTTAGAAGATTGACGAGGGTGTCCCCGACTGCAGCGGCGCGTCCACTGACGATGTTCAGGGGTCCTGTAGGATTGGCACTGACGAACTCAATCTGGAGTTGTTTCCCTTCTCCTCTGTTGCAGGTTCCGTATGCTTCCTGCATCGTAGCGATTGTCTGGAGTGTGTCGTAGAGATAGTTATCAGCGAGATGAATATTGATGAAGCCAGCACCGGCAATGTCAATTTGGCGGATGGTTGGGTGGTCGTCGAGATTGATGTGTGTGACAATTATCTCGGCGATTTTGCGGGGTGCCATGCGCGCCTGTTTTGCGAGTCCGAGGGCAATGGGTGTAGCAATATCCCCGTGTTCAGGCGTTTTGGTCGGTGAGAACGGGATCTTTGGCATTTCGGATATAGTGAGTTCTCCAGCGGCAGCGGCTGCTTGGATCGCACTTTCTATAATATTGTAGATTTCTGCTTTAATTGTGTCCATATAAGCGTAATTAAGATTGTGTGTCTGTTGATATTTCTTGTGAGGTTGAGCATTTTTTGTAACAACAAAATTATATCATAACAGAAAGTGTATGTCAAATATTCCTTTGGAGGCGTTAGGATCATTTATGGTGACTCCGAAAAATAAATGGTCTTCGTACCACTTCACAGTCGCGCGAAAATTCAATCCACCGAGGAGAACTTGCCACTTGCCTTTTAAGAGCAGAGGATTTATACTTAAGAAGGAGTTGCTCCGAATTCAGTAGAAAGGAAGTGGAACAATGCGAGTACTTATCATGTCGGATATGGAAGGTGTCAGCGGCATCGTTGTATGGGAGCAGGTGAATGGCGGTGCGGCAATGTTTGAAGAAGGGAGACACCTTTACACGGAGGAGATCAACGCCGCCGTGCGTGGTGCGAAAGCCGCAGGGGCAACGGAGATTGTCGTTGTAGATTGCCACGGTGCGGGACAAGGTTGGACTTTTAATTCGCTCATCCCAGATAAAATTCACCCGGATTGTGAGTGGGTGGCGCATCATGGATGGGGACGTTACGATGATATGTGGAAGGACGGTTGTGATGCGTGCTTACTCATCGGTATGCATGCCCGCAATGGCACGCCTGATGGTGTGTTATGCCATACGATTTCCAGTGTGCAGTATCGGAATCTCTGGTTCAACGACGACCTTGTTGGCGAGACCGGAGTGAACGCCGCTCTCAACGGAGCCTATGGTGTGCCAGTTGCCCTGGTTACAGGCGACGTAGCAGTCTGCCGAGAAGCGAAAGAACTCCTCGGCGATGACCTGCTCACAGTCGCTGTTAAACGGGGACTCAGCCGATATAGTGCGCGACAACTTCCACCGGTACGTGCCCGACAATTGATTGAGGACGCGGCAAGAGATGCTCTCACAGACTTAACCCGAGTAAAACCTTATGTCCCTGATGCGCCAACGACAATCAAAATTGAACTCTCAAGTGTCGATAAACTCGCGGAGTTCAAAGGACGAACAGGCGTTGAAATAACGGGTCCCGTCACCGTTGAAAGCCGAGCGAAAGATTGGCTAACAGCATGGAATCAGTTCTGGCACTACGTATAGTTACTCGCCAAGAACATCGAGCGGATCGCCAGAGGTATCTGCCCGTTCTAAAATTTCGACTTCGTAGCCGTCCGGATCGGTGACGAATGCCATTTTCATGCCACCTGATGTGAATTGATCGCGCCATTCATCGGGCCAAATTTCCAATCCGGCTTTTTCTAAACCGTCGCAAAATTCAACTATATCTGGAACACCAATAGCAAAGTGCATCAGATCCTCTTGAACCTGAAGCTCAAAGTCCGGTGAATAGGTTAACTCTAACGTGTGTGCATTGCCTGGGAGTTCAAGATGCACGATCTGGTTGCCTGCCGGAGATTTATCGCTCCGGCTGAGAACTTTGAAGCCCATGTGATCACAATACCAATTGATGGAACCGTCAAGGTCGCTGACGCGAACCCGTGTATGTAAAAAAACTGCCATACGAGTCTGTTCTTAAAAACCTATGCTTTTCTATATTTTTCCATTGAAAAGAATAGATTTTTAAGGGGATCCTACCCCCTGTTACGATACTCGTCAGTATCTAAGCCTGAATACCACCAGGGTCGTCTGATACGTCGTCAGAAATGAGACTCGGCTTGCATACCTCAAGGTTACGCGAGGTATGGACGAACCGTCAAAGCACGGGCGACAGTCTTCATAAATATCCCCCGTGCGCCATTCAAATCCCTATCCATGCGATGACCTTCCGATGACTTGATAACTTTAGAACCGCCGAGGTTCGCGACGATTTCGCCCGTCCAAGACACCGTTCTCGAAGTGTAAGCCTCACAGACATCAATGACCCGCACACCATATTCCAAAGCCTTCTGTTTCAGAAACGTCTTGAATCTATAGTGGGAAAGCGTCAGCATCTGCCGAACGGACTTTTTGCGTAGCTTCCTTGCGCCTCGCTTCGTCATCTGTTTCGTCTCGAAAGTCGGTAGTAAAATGATGTCAAAGTTTGTTACGAGGAAGTGGGCTATCTTCTTGTGAAGTTCATCAACGAGATTACGGATTTTGACTTTTATTCTGTTCGCAGCTTTTCGCAAAGCACGCCGTAGCGGGCGTTTCTCTTGCGCAGCGCGTGAGTAAAGATTATCGCAGTGTTGACAAAGCCTTTGGATACGGTTGATACACTGCATACCTAACCAACCGAAGCAATCTTCAGAGAAAAATGTCATAAAATCACGAATACCGGGGTCAAGTGCTACGATTCTACCGCTTGGTTCTCGCGTCTTTTTCTTCTCAATGTATGATACACAAAGAAAATACCTACCATTCTCACGTATCAGTTGAGAATCCTTAACTTCTGCATTCGTATCACGGTCTGATACCTTACCTGTTCCTTGAGGGTTGGCAGGTAAAGGTTCTGACATTTTCATATCGCCTAAAAATCTAACGTAAAAGCCATTCTTTTTCAGAGAGTCGGCACGCAGGTAAAGCGTCTGTCTCGGATTTTTCCTGGAGCGAAACTTGACTGTTTGGAACTCACCTGTTTGCTTACATTTGACTTTTGCGTTTCCAACAGCTTGACAGGCATCCATCACAGCACCGACTTTTATCTGTCGAGGGGTTTCGGTATGCCACTCCGGGAGTCCGTCAAAAACAATCGGCACGAGTTTTTTGAAGGTTGTCGGTGTGTCCTGACGCTCCAGCAGAGACACTGACGCATTATAGGTATACCGGGAAGTGCCAAACCATTTACGGAGTATCCCTTTCTGATCTACCGTGGGAAAGATTTCTATCTTCTTTGATTTGGTCACGGTATCGCCGGAGTCCGGACAGTCTACGGGAAAACACGTGGAGTATGGTGAGTAAGTCCTCTGTGAGTTCCTGTTCGGGACTATAAACATTTTGGTCGAGAACCACGACTTCTCCACCGTTTTGCTCGACCAAGAACTGTATAACTTCGCTGCCGAAGCGGGCGAGTCGATCCCGATGGGCAACAACAACTCTGAGTTTATCGCCTCGCAAGACGCGTTCCAATAAGGAGAGAAGTCCTTTGCGTTTGAAGTTGATACCGCTTCCAAAGTCTCTGATAATCTCTGCTTCGGGGTACTGCTTTTGCACAGAGGCGACCTGGGACGCGAGAGCTTCTGCTTGTCCTTTTCCGCTGACTCTGCAATATCCAAGGGTCGTAATAGCTGTTTCAGTTTGAGCATCAATATAACCTTGCACGTCATAACGCCTCTGTCCACCCGGCGTTCTAAGAGTAGAGATGGTGCCGTTCTCTGCTAAGCGTCGGAGTCTGTCTATAGAAATACCGAGAATCTCCGATGTTTCTCGTGGTGTCTTATAGTGTTTCATACTATAATTATACCATAGAAACATAGATTTGCCAAGAAAAACATAGAAAAAGAACTATTTAGGAACACCTCCTTTTTAAGAATTATGGACACATAATAGCATACACCCCAAATTTTGGCAAGAAATTGGAATGTTTTACAGAGCCATTCAATTGTCCGTTTTTTGAGCATTCACGCGAAGGCATCGCGAACTGGAACTCGCTCCTACAGCGAAGGGTCCCTCAAGCAGAAAATCGAAATTATGGGAGAATTGAATGCCTCTGAACGTTTTATTACGGACCTGCGGCACTAAAATTGATAGCGGTTTTTTAATTGAGAAGATGTGTGTTACCATGTATAATATCTTAAAGAAGAAAAAAGGAGAATCTCATGACCCATACCTACACTGCACTTATTCAACAACGCGGCGAGTGGTGGGTCGGACGTATCCAGGAAATCCCCAGTGTGAATTGTCAAGAAAAAACACGGGACGAGTTATTGGACACGCTAAAAATCACCCTCGCTGAGATACTGGAAATCAACCGAAAGGAAGCCATCAGTCTTGCTGAGAATGGGTATCAGACAGTCGCAATTCAACCATGAAACGAAGAACGTTGATTAGACATCTCAGGAGGCATGGTTGTTTTTTGATTCGTGAAGGGAGAAAGCACGCTATATGGGGACATCCGGTCATAAACACCAAAACCGCTGTTCCTCGCCATTCCGAGATTGATAATCAACTCGCTATAGAAATTTGTAAACAGTTAGGGATCCCAACTCTATAAATTCCCTCAATACACTGTCCCTATTTTTAGAATATAGATATGGAATAATTGAATGACCCGAAAAACTGATAGACCCAACGTTCTCTTTATTATGTCCGACCAGCACCGATACGATTATCTGGAGACTGACGAGAACGCCCCTACTGCCCTCAATACCCCAAACTTACGACGCTTGACGGAAGCGGGTGTGAGTTTCCCAAACTGCACAGTGAATGCACCAGTCTGTGCGCCGTCACGCATTGCACTCGCATCGGGATTGCAACCTTCACGAGTGGGAGCAGTAGATAACGGGAGTTTCCTGCCTGCCACCGTGCCGACCTACTATCAGCAACTCCGCGATCATGGCTATCGAGTTGGGTGTGTTGGTAAATTGGATCTTGCCAAGCCCGATGGCTACAACGGACGCTACGGTGATCGTCCACGCACCTATAGCTGGGGGTTCACACATCCTGAGGAGTGCGAAGGTAAAATGCACGCTGGAAGTTCACCAACGCCTATCGGTCCTTATACACATTACCTGCAGGAGAAAGGGATGCTCAAGGCGTTCCACGAAGATTATCAGAAACGCAGTGGCGACTGGATAAAAAACGGTTCTCACGATTCTGTTCTCTCAACTGAGGATTTCGCCGATACCTACATCGGCAGGCGTGCCACTGAATTTATTGAAACGATCCCTGATGATTTCCCATGGCACATGTTCGTGAGTTTCGTTGGACCGCATGATCCCTTCGATCCGCCCACTGAATATGGGGACAAATATCGGAATGCAGAGATGCCTCCCGCTATCGTTGACGATATGGAAGGAAAACCTGAATGGGTGAAACGGCGCGTCGTTGATGTTAGTCCTGAGGAGATTGCCCTAACGCGACAACAGTACTGCGCGGCGACGGAACTGATTGATGACCAAATCGGAGAAATGCTTCGCGCACTTGAGGCGCGCGGAATGCTCGACAATACCTATATCATTTATTCAAGTGATCACGGAGAGATGCTCGGTGACCACGGGCTTTATACGAAGAGCGTCGCGTATGAAGCCTCGCTCAGGGTGCCCCTCATCGTCGCTGGACCTGGTATTGCAGGAAACCAGATTTCGGAGAGTTTGGTCGAGTTGATTGATCTGAATCCGACGATATGTGAGTTAGCGGGTGTGCCTGTACTACCGCGTATTGACGCGAGATCCATTGCACCTGTCCTTCATGGTGAAACTGAAACGCATCGTACCGAAACTGTGAGTGCCCTCCGAAACTTCCGGTGTATTCGGACAGCAACGCATAAACTCATCGAAAACTACAGTGATGTGACGGAGTTATACGATTTGGAAAGCGATCCGTCAGAACTGCACAACATTGCCGAGTCGGAACGCGAGATCGCTCGGACCCTCAGTGGAAGTTTGGCAAGCCGGTTCCGATCGGAACTTTAAATTTACCTTGGGGTGAAATTGCGTGTCTTTGGACTCTCGAGTTCGTTCCTTAAACCTGGAGAAACACACAAGCAAAAACCCCTCTATTACATTACGGGCTTAGGTTTTCGAGGAAACCAAGAAGCAGAAGAAGTTCTCTTATGCCTACGAGCTATACCTATGACGCAAAGCGTGCGTACCACCATATCACGCAACTTGCCTTTCCGAGGCTGGTGGGCAGTTCAGGTGAGGCAAAGACACAAGACTACATCGTTCAGCAATTCACAGCATTAGGACTTGATGTCTCGCGGGAATCTTTTTCGTTTTCAAAATTCCCAGCAGAGGTGTTGCCCCGTCTCCTTTGTGGGCTCTTCGTTCCAGTGGTTCTCTCCGTCCCGTGGCTCGGTGCCCAGTTTCCGATACCTGTGTGTCTTGTCTGTCTATTCAGTCTTTCTGTAGCATTGTTTTGTACCCAGTGGCAGAAACGGTTTGAAGGGTTATATAATGTGGGTAGAAAGTATTATTCGGAGAACATTGTTGCAACGAACAGTAAGAAACCAAACGATAAAACCCCGGCGTTGCTGTTCGTCGCACACTATGACTCCAAATCACAGGTATTGCCGATTGCAGTGCGGGCTGTGGCTTACGGTATAGCGATTGTCGGACTTATTGTCCTGACAATTGTAATAGTGGTTGAGGTGGCTACTGTCGCCTTGTTCCCCGATTACATTACCCTCACCTGGCTACCCGATTTTATTGTGTGGAGTGTCGCTGGAATTGCCACACTTTGTTTGCTACTTTTGCAAATCAATTTCACGCAGAACCACTCTCCCGGAGGTTTTGATAATGCCTCTGGCGTTGGTATTATGCTTGAAGTGGCGCGTGTCGTGATGGCGTGTGATGAGGAAAAATCTATTACATTCCTCGCTGCTGGTGCTGAAGAGTACGGTATGTGCGGCGCGTTACGCTATGTCCAAAAACATGCCGATGAATATGACGAAGAAAATACTTATGTAATCAATTTAGACGGACTCGGCGTTGGTAACGGCGTTAACGTCGTTACACGCTATGGAATCCCGGCGGTTCGGACTACAGATCTGTTAGCTAAGATGTTCCAAACCTCGGGCAAAGCACTCGGTATACAGGTTTTCGAGCGGTATTTACCGATTGGTGTCGGATTAGACAGCATTCCGATTACAAGTCATGGATTTGAAACGGTTACATTGACAGCGGGAAATGTGGGACGTGTCGCGCTAAAAGTCCATTCAAAGCGGGATAGATGTGATTTGCTTGACGTGAAAAGTCTACAACAGGTAGGTGAGTTAATTGTCGATGTCGTTGAACGTGCATAAAAATCCACCTCCAGTCACGGGGGTCATCCTCGCCGGTGGTAAGAGTCGGCGGATGGGAGGGAATAAGGCGTTGATGCGGCTCGGAGACGATTCGCTCATCGGACATGTTATCCACTGTCTGCACGATGTCACAGATGAACTTCTACTTATCACCAATAGCCCTTCTGAATACGCGCACCTCGGCGTGTCGATGCACGGCGATATTTTTCCGGGGACTGGCACGTTGGGCGGCGTTTATACCGGTTTGACGCACGCTTCGCACGATGCTGTCCTCTGTATCGCCTGCGATAGTCCGTTTTTAGAGCCAAAACTACTCACCTATCTCGTTTCCGTTTTGGGTGAATATGATGCAGTGATGCCTGAGACTTATAGTAGTAGGCAGACTCCGTTCTGCCGTAACAAGGACATCGGTGTTACAAACCCCTCTTACGGTGCCGACCCACAGATAACCCTCCAAACGTTGTGCGCTGCTTATTCTAAACGCTGTTTGCCTATCATAGGGTTGATGTTACGGGAATCCGAGTTGCGTGTCCATGCCCTGCAGGAACGCGCACACATTAAGCGCGTTTCGCCTGAAGTCTGGAGAGAGTTTGACCCGGAGGGCACGTCCTTTTTCAACATCAACACCCCTGAAGACTTCGAGAGCGCGGATGCCTATATGAGATCCCGATAGACAGGCACCCTTGTAGCAGATGCTATCTAAAGTGATGGAGTATAATTAATGCTAACAACACTCATCCGCCGAGAACTTCTTGATAATCTGATGACGTTCCGATTTGCGGCAGCCGTCTTCATTATATTGCTGCTTGTCGTCGCGAATACCGCGGTGCTTATTAAGGATCACGAGCAACGCTTGGCAAGCCATAACGCGGCTGTCAAAATGCATCAGCGGCAGCTTGAGGAGAAAACAACGTATTCCGCAGGGACAGAGAAATTATTTGTTGACCGGACCCCGAACCCGTTAAGCATTTTCAATGTCGGGTTCGATAAACAACTCGGAAACGAGGGACGGATATCACATACGTATGTTCCATCGCTGTGGGATGCCGGGATGCATGGGTCGGATAACCCGTTTATGGATATGTTCGCCTCCATCGATATTGTTTTCATCTTTGAGGTGATCCTGAGCTTATTGGCACTGATTTTCGCCTACGACACCCTCGCGGGAGAACATGAGCGCGGCACCTTACGGCTGGTCTTAACGTCGCATGTCCGTCGCGGGCATATCCTGCTTGCGAAATACATCAGTGCGATGCTCTGCTTACTCGTGCCGTTGCTAATGAGCCTGCTCCTCGCAGTCATCTTGCTGACAACGGCCCCCTTCATTTTTCTGAACACCGATGATTTTCTACGGATCGGGGGAATTATTTTAACAACCATCGTGTATCTTTCCGTATTCTATCTTATCGGCATGCTGATCTCGGTACTGACTCGTCGAACAAGTACCGCATTGATGCTCTCCATGTTCGTGTGGGGTTTTTTAGTCCTCGTCTATCCGAATATGATTCTTGCTGTGGTCCCGCAACCGGAGGCACCCCAGACCCGCGCGGCATCCGCTTTCAATCAAATTGAACAGATATGGGAGGAATTTGACAGAGAACGGAAACACTTCCTCGCCACTGATGCGCTGCCAGGGGAAGACTGGCATTTTAAGATTATGGGGAGTGGGTGGTCCGGCGCATATCTTTGGGGTGACCTTGATCGCCTATCGTATACCTACGAAAGCACGATCGAGGTGTATACGCTCAACAAGGAAGCTGAACCCAAGATTCCGCACGCTCAGAATTATTTCGGTTTCCTCGGGGCACAGGTTACTGGAACAGCCGACCGAACGTGGTCCATCCGAAAACCTGCACTGGAAGACATCTTCATTCAACCCGCACATGTGGAGCGACGCTGGTTGAAACTCTCGCCCGTGGGGCTGTATGATGCTGCAACACAAGCGTGGGCTGGCACCGATCTGCTCGGTATCAGAGATTTTTTCGACGCTGCGAGACGCTACAGACAGCACGTGATTGAGTATTTCTATGATGAAGAAATTTTCAAATCTCGACAGTGGTTTTCTTCGGACAAAGGTGCTGCTGATTGGAGTAATCTACCACAGTTCTCTTTCCAAAGGGTTGATGTGAATACGAATGCTAAGCGGGCTTTGCCGGATGTATGTCTTTTGTTCATGATTAATGTTGCGCTTTTCATTATGATATTTCTCATTTTCGTTAGGAGTGAAGTGTAGGGCGGCAGTCAGCGGTCAGCAGTCAGCAATCAGTTAAAGAGGTATTTGGGATGGAAAACGTCCCAATATACCACAAACGCGTAACCGAAAACCAATGTGGCATATCACAAAACGCGAACTCTATGATAATCTCAATAGCCTCCGATTTGCCCTGGCAACGGTGTTGTTGCTCGGTTTGATGCTGACCAACGCGATTGTGCATCTCCGAGAACACCCGAAACGCGTCCAGAATTATCACAATGCCGTCGCTCAGCATCAGAATCGCTTAGCATCTCACGCGGAGGACAGTTTGTATAAACTCGCGGAGCAGGGACCGGGATACCTCTACAAGAAGCCATCCAACCTCCGTTTCTGTGCAGAGGGCGGTGAGACCTTTTTGCCAAGCGATGTGGAGGGAGGTTACGGTCGTTGGGGGAAGGGAGGTGAACCGCGTTTAGAAAGTTTCTGGATACTGGCATATCACCCAGTTACCCCGGATTTGCGTAACGTTCGTCCAAATGTCACCAAAGTGGATTGGGGTTTTATTATCGGTTACGTCTTAAGCCTCATCGCACTTCTATTTACCTTCGATGCGATTTCTCACGAGCGCGAGCAAGGTACACTGCGATTGATGTTTGCGAATTCGATTCCGCGGCACACCGTCCTGATTGGTAAATTTTTAGGGGCATTAATCAGTATAAACATTCCTTTCACACTCGCCGTCTTGGTGAACCTCTTAGTAATTTCCACGTCGAGCGATGTGCACCTCGGTGCGGAGGCTTGGGGACGTTTAGGTCTCATTTTCTTTATTACGCTCCTATACATAAGTCTGTTTCTCGCATTGGGACTGCTCGTATCGGCACGTGTGCAGCGGAGCGCGGTGAGCCTCGTGATACTCCTCTTGGCTTGGGTCACCCTTGTCGTTTTCATGCCCAGTACGCTCGTTTCGATTGCCGGACGTTCTACACCGCCAAAGTCTGCTCTCGGATTCTCTGAACGCAGTGCTCAGCTTGAGGCGGAACTTGAACGCGAATACTACACGCTTCGATATGGTTCAAATAAGAGGTTAACCCAAATTCAAATATTACAGGCGGCAGGCGAGTACGTTACCAAAGACGCAGCACAGCAGGAACGCCTGCACGAAGAACGCTTAAAACAGCGGATTTCTCAGGTCCGCCGGGCGCGTGCGATCACCCAAATTTCACCTGTTACCATTTTCCAGCAACTCCTTGAATCCTTTGCAGGAACGGGATTTGAGCGGCATTTGCAATTTTTAGAGAACGTTAAATCTTACGCACAACACTATCGGGTTTTCGTCGTTGACACCGATCAAGCCGATCCGGAGAGCCTCCATATCTTTGGGGTTCGTGAAGGGATGTCACAGAAACCTGTCCGGTTAGAGGCGATTCCGAAATTTGAAGACACCTTGAGTTTCAGTAAGGACTTCAACACAGCGGCAGTCGATCTGTTGTTGCTACTCCTGTTTGTCATAATCCTTTTATCTGGAGCATATCTCGCCTTTGTTCGCGTTGAGATTTAGAACAGGTGAATCTTTCTTGCCCAAACACCAAGACTTCGGCACAATAACTGAATTTTAGATGAATCAGCTATGCGACTGCAGCACAACTGTCCTTTCTCAAATGTGATCTCAAGTGAGAACTTTACTATAAACTATTGCCTAAGTTCTTAGCTTGGTTAAATAACCAAACTAAGAACTTGGGCAACTGATTCCGTTTGAATGTTGAACTTTAACTTATCGAAAAAACGCTCACCCCACCCGACTCGTCGCCAACAGCAATATACTGGTCATTCGGTGCCCAAACGAGGCTTGTGACCCCCACTGTCAGAGCGGCTTCATGAACCGCCCGAGAACCGAGGTTGCCTCGCAATTGCCAGACGTAGACCAGACCGTCGGCACCGCCTGAGGCCAGCAGTTTTCCGCGATGTTGAAAACGCACAACGTTGAGAAAATCCTGATGGTCGGAAAGCGTAATGGGTTTGGTACCGGCCGGTCCGCGACCGGAACAATCCCACACCGTAACTTCTTGACCGCCTCCGGTAGCCAAGTATCGACTCGTGACATCCCACGAGAGTTCTCGCACTTTCGTCGGATAGCCAGACATTTGCAAGTCCTTCCCGGTAGACATAATCCAGAAATGTACGGTCGAATCTTGATCTCCGGTGGCGATGTGTTTGCCGTCAGGGCTCCATGCAATCACCAGTGATGAACCTCTCCATTCCAATCGGCGGACGGCTTCTGACTGTTGCGGGTCCCACAGCGTGACACCGCCGTAGGCAATCGAGGCAAGTTGCCTTACATGTGGTTTCCATTGAATACCAGAAATCGTGCTCTGATGGTCAGGATATTCGCGAACAAGATCGCCGACAGCGTTCCAGAGTTTCAGCTGACGACCAGCGGCAGAGGCGAGTATCGGTTTTTTGCCACCACTCCAAGCCAGGTGCTCAACCCATGCTGCGCCCCCGTCAAGCGAATGGGTTGCTTCGCCACTTTTCATATCCCACAACCGAATTTTCCCATCCTGTCCTGCGCTTGCAAGCACCTTGCTGTCTGGACGCCACGCGATTGACATTGTGCCGAATTCATGCCCTTCAAAGATATGGATAACCGCTCGACGACGACCTTCAAAAATTGTCACCGGACCGAGAACCGACGCGGCAGCGATGTATCTGCCATCAGGGGACCACGCCAGATCAATGACGTGGTCGCTGATGGTTGCGGTCCAATTTTCGCGCAGTTGAGAGGGCTGGACAAAGCGGTTGCTCAGGTTGTTCAAGCGAGACATGCTTCAAACCCTTCCGTCAATTCGGTCCGGTCAAGGTTGCGCCCGATGAAGATGAGGCTATTGTAGCGTGGTTCACCATCCCACGGGCGGTCGGGGCGACCGTCGAAGAGCATGTGAACACCTTGGAAGACGAATCGGTCTGGCTGCCCCTTGATGCTCAAAATGCCTTTCATGCGGAAGATGTCGATACCTTTCGTCCGAAGCAGATCGCTAATCCAATCGTTCAGTCGATCGGGGTCGAGGTCGCCGGGGGTTGTGATGCCGACCGATGTGACTTCGTCATCATGTTCGTGGTCTGGCTTAAATTCGCGTTCAACAACTGGCTTGACAAGGGCACCACTGCCAAAGAGTTGTGCTTGAAATTCGTCGGGGTGATGCTCGGTAAACAGTGCGTAAGCACCGGAGCGGCCGATCTGTACGTCAAAGCGTAATTCGTCCGCTGTGAGATTCAACGCAATGAGTTGTCCACCTGGTTGAAGGGTGCCACCCGCCGAAAGTTCATGCTCATCATCGGAGAAAACCATAACGACTGGCTCAACAGCGGTCTTCAAAGCTTCATCGGTTGACGCATTTACGGGCACCAACGCGACTTTCATCGTCGGGTCAGGACCTTCTTGAAGAACCAGTTCATGCGTGCCTGCCGAAAGGTTATAAACACCAGCCCATTCAAAGGGATACTCCGGTTCCATAAACTGGGGATCAACCTCCATCGCCCGGTCCAGATCGAATCCGCCGACATTGAGAATCTTGTCCATTTCAACCACGGTGTTTTTCGTTCGATAAATCTTCGCTGCCCCGTTCATGCTGCGAATTCTGGCTTCCAGTTGATTTAACTCTTCCTTGGTTACAAGGTCAATCTTGTTCAACAAAATGACATCGGCAAAGGCAATTTGTTCACGCGCCTCGTCGCTGTCATCAATGTGCTGCCAGATGTGTTTGGCATCAACCACCGTCGTGACGGAATCCAGTTGCAGTTTCTCCTGCATTTCGGTGTCCATGAAGAACGTCTGAGCAACTGGTCCGGGGTCCGCAAGCCCTGTGGTTTCGACCATGATGTAGTCGAACTTATCGCGACGCTTCATCAGATTCCCCAAAATACGGATGAGATCACCGCGCACCGTGCAGCAGATGCAACCATTGTTCATCTCGAAAATCTCTTCTTCGGCACCGATGACCAAATCATTATCGACACCGATCTCGCCAAACTCGTTTTCGATGACGGCGATACGTTTGCCATGGTTTTCGGTGAGAATGCGGTTGAGAAGCGTGGTTTTACCAGACCCCAAAAAGCCCGTTAACACGGTGACGGGTACTTGATTGTTTAGCATAGCTGTGTTCATCTTTCTCTCCTTGTTGAATTTAGTCAGCGGTCAAGCTAACGATGTCCGTCTGCTGCACTTCCGCCAGCGGTTTGTGAATCTTGTATTGCCGAGGCTTTCCCGGCGTCTCCATGATTGCAATGACCGTTTCAATAGGCGGGCAGCCTTCTTCGGTGCATTGCAACTGGGTAATCATCACGGAAACATCTTCTGATAGGTCAAAGGCTTGGGAGACCCACGATTTGACTTCGACGAGTTGCTGTGGGTCACTCTTTTTTTCCGAATTGAAAAAATTCAGCACTGTTGTATGGACTCCTTTTCTAGCATATAATGCTGTTTTAATACCTGAGATCCCGCCACGAATCGGTTATCGCACAGATTGTAGAAACGGTTTATAACTCCGATTTCCCAACCAAAGCATGTACAATCGTATTAATATTATATCGGATCATCCCGATGTAGGTCCCTTCAGGTGTCCCCTCGTTCCCCATAGCGTCTGTGAAGAGCACACCACCGATCTTCACATCAAATCCTTTTGACTTCACGGCGGCTTTCACGGCTTCGAGACTCCGTGGAGAGACGGATGACTCTACAAAAATAGCAGAGATCCCCCGCTCCGCAATAAACGCTGCCAATTCCTGTACATCAGCGATACCGACTTCTGTCGCGGTGCTAATACCTTGTAATCCGCGCACCTCAAACCCGTACGCCTTTCCGAAGTAGTTAAAACAGTCGTGCGCCGTCACAAGGACGCGTTGCTGAGATGGCACGCATTCTACTTGCGACTTTACGTATTCATCGAGTTCCATGAGTTTCGTGAGGTAGCGTTCGGCGTTGCTTCGGTACAGGACAGCATTATCGGCATCAAATTCACTCAGGACATCGCGAACCTTTCCCACCGTTTGCATCCAAAGCTTCACGTCAAACCATAAGTGCGGATCGTAGAGTCCCTCGTATTCTGGGGGTGTTAGCAGTAGACTCCGATCTACAGCGTCTGTTACGGAGACCGTCAGCGTATCCGCCGACATCTTCGCAAGGATGTCCGTCATTTTTGCTTCAAGGTGCAGCCCATTATAGAAGATGATATGTGCTGAACCGAGCCTTTGAACATCTTTAGGCGTCGGATTGTAAAAGTGTGGGTCTACGCCAGGTTCCACTATCCCGGTCACCTCAACGCGCGGGCCGCCGACATTTTTAACAACATCAGTAATCATACCGATCGTCGCAACAACGCGAAGTTTATCGCCTGTGACAGCACTCGGTTGTCCCTTCGGATCACAGCCAGACCATACCAGTATACCTATGAAACACACTGAAATGTATATTCTCTGCATAATTTTATACACCTTCCGGCTCACAGGCTGGACAGGTCTTACAGAGGTGCCGATTTACGAGGTGTGCGGAGGCGAGTAAAATCCCACCGATACTGTAGAAGACCACTTCAAAAGTGCCTTCAACGGCTGTCCGAGCGGTGGCGATGAATGCCACTGCTACTATCAATATCAACAACGCTCGCCATCGCCGGTGGTGTCGAACCCCCCACGCTAAACTCCCGATTGCCAGTGCAATTGCGCCACTGATAAGGACCAATTCAGCACGCTCAGTGGCAAAGAAACCCAACCCAATCAAAGGCAAAACTGCCACTAAAAGCGGCATCGCGAGGCAATGGACTGCGCATGCGACAGAGAGACACGCGCCAGTCGTATCCGCCAATTCGTGGTTAAAATATCTTTTCAATTTTATCTCCTTAGAAAATCGAGAACGGGAACGAATGATAAAAACCATCGTCCCCGTCCTACAGTTTCAAAAATTAAGCTTATACAGAAACTTCGCGTTCCGTCCAGGTTCCGGCATTACCGCTTTGATGCGGGATAGATGTTCGCGGTATGCGGTATCAAGGAGGTTTTCGAGCTCGAAAACAACCATGTTCTCAAGCTGCCACCACGAAAAATTGAGATAACCGCCGATATCATAGACGAGATAACCGTCTGTGGGTTCCTCAAATTCGCCGAGTCGGGTCTGGCTGCCTGAAAAACGGGATGTGACATGCAAATGCAACGGGGTAGGCGTGTAACTGATGACGAATTTACCGTTGAGGGGTGGGATACGCTCGAGCGGTCGCCCATTGATTTGAAGGGTTCCGTTGACGTAACTCATATTCAGCTGAAGATGGACCTGTGAGAGGATCTCGCCCCCTATTTGGATTTCAGCTCCATCCATCACAACATCGTGTCCCATGTATTGATAAATCCACAACCATCCCGCGGCTCCGCTGCCCCACTCCTTTTCGCCGCTGTTCGTCGGAATGAGGTAGTTCTGTATCTGATTCCTGAAAAGCGTGAGATTGAGTCTGAACGTGTCTTCTGCGTATTTGACGAAGAGTTCAGTACCATATCCGTTTTCAGGTTCCAGTTCTGCATTGCCGATTTCGTAGGAATAGACAGCCAAGTGAGGTCCATCGCTGAAAAGTTCCTCAATACCGGGTGCGTGAAACGTTTTCATCAGGGTCGCTCCAGTGCTCAACCTATCCGTCCAATGGTAAATTCCAGAGGTAGCCCCGGAGAACCCGTTGAAATCACGGCGTTGGACGGTTCCGGCTCGGACAACTGCCCCAGGTCGAAACGGTTCCGAACGCCTAATGTCGTAGCGGATAGCACCTTGTAAGGTGAGTTTGTCGAAGTTACGCTGGTTCAGATAAAATCCCGCCAACGCGAACTCACGGGTGTGTGGTGTCCAATAAAACCCGCCTGTGGCGTGGTCTCGGTATTCCGCCCAAACGCCCGCGATGGCGTTGTCTAACACGTGCGCCATCGCTGAGGCGTTATAGGTTAACAGACCGAATTCGACACCAAGCAGCCCATTTGACTCCAACTCTTGATGCTGATAACGCGTATAGGCAGTCTGGAGCTTTACCTTTTCAAGCAGTGTTGTATTGAAGCGGTACTCCATCTGCCCTTCATACCGTTGCTTGTCGAGTGCGATGTTAACCCCAGTGATATGTCCTTCTGGAGAACCAGGAACGCCGTAATCTGAACGATACCTGCTTCCAGATGCACCGATGAAACCCCACGGCTTAATCAGCGAGGTACCGCCTGAAAAACTGACGTTTGAAAGGGAAGTGTTTTTGAGGACACCCACCGGCGTTTGTATGTCAGATGCAAGGCGCCGATTCCACTCTATATTTCCCGCAAAATCACCTATTGGGAACGTAAAACCTGTTGTTCCGGTCAAACCTGAGTTTACAGATTCCCCTTGGAACGTTAGGTGCATATCAAGCCGTCTCGGTAATACTTGCGGTATATTATTGTTTTTGACGTTAATAACACCGCCCAACGTACTTGAGCCGTAAATGAGCGATGCAGGACCCCGCGTAATTTCAACACCTTCAGCGGTCGTCGGATCAATCGATACAGCATGATCGGCACTGGAGGCGGATTTATCACCTGTCCGTTCGCCGTTTTCCAGAATAAGCAGTCTGTCACCACCCAATCCACGAATAACAGGACGAGCGATTGCCCGTCCCATCGTTCGTTGTGAAATGCCGGTCTCATTTGCCAATGTGTTCGCCAAGGTCATCCCTAACCGTCTTTGGAGTTCCGCCTCATCCAATGCTAAGTCGGTAGTTTCCTCAAACTGTGACAGATAGCGATTTGAACCGTAGACTTTGATGGTGTTCAGTTGAAACGGCAATGCCTCCAGCTCAATTTTGAGATAGGGAGTGGAGGCACTGACATCAACGACCTGTTCAAACCGTTGATAACCGACTTTCAGCAACTGAAGCGTCTGCTGTCCTTCGGGTACTGCGTCAAACTTAAACCGACCATTTGCATCCGTCAGGACGCTTTCCTCAAGCCCGCTAATGCGGATTGCCACTCCATCAAGTCGGGTATGACTAAGCTTTTCGGCAACTTCACCTTCTAAGGGATGCAGTGGGTTTTGAGCACTTTGTCCGCCTCCATAACAGTAGGACAGACTTACCGCTCCAAACACCAACACACATAGACAGACACCCTTAAAAAGTGTCCCTATCCGATAAGGCCTCGGCAGACCTCTATAACAGGACTTACGCGAAATCGCAGACTTCTGCATACCCCCACGTGGTAGGTGCGGTTTGAAACCGCATCTACAAGGGAACTGCATAAGTCCTCTATAAATGCCTAACATGGACCTCTCCTTTTATTGGACGGTCACTGGTATCGCAAGTGCCGCCGTGAAATCGGGATGATCCCCGTGAAGAAGTTGCAGTTTAATTTCCGTTTTTCCTGCTTTCAGTCCCTCGAGTCCAAAGTGCAACTCTTCTTCTTCACCGTGCTCTTCACCTTCATCGTCATGGTCATCGTCATGGTCATCGTCATGGTCATCGTCATGGTCGTCCTCATGCAAATGGATGTCAATGATAGAGGAATCGTAACCTGACAGACCCAAACTGAAGGCTTCCTCTTCATCATGACCATGTTCGTCTTCCTCTTCCTCACCGACATGGAATTCGGCACCGGTGGCATCAATAAATACGACATGGACCTCAATCTCTGCACCAACGCCGACGGTGAGACCGCCGCTATCGGTGCCTTGAAACTGACGATAGACCTCTGTCCCATCGACTTCTAAAGCGAAGCCGTCGGCATCGGCATGAAGCTGCACCTCTTCTTCTTCATGATCGTGATCATCAACAATCGGGTTGTCATCTTCACCACACCCGCCCATAAAAGGAAGGGTAGCAACAAAAACAAGTAACATTAATCGAGAAATAACGACCGAAAAGTCGTATCCAAAAACATACGTAAACATTGTATTCTCCAATTTATTTGTAGGATAGCACACGGCAGAAAAAGCCGCGCGCGGACTCTTTAAAGCCCGTATTACTTTGTAAAGTAAATTGCTCTTAACAGATGGCATGCACGCGAACGGTGTGAAACACGCGTTAGCATGCCATGGTAGCTCATGTATTTTTAGGCAATAGGGATCCCATAGGTTCCCGAAAGAGATACCGTTCATACAGAGCCATTTTTGCAAAGCAGGAGCGTGCAAAGGGAAGACGAGTGTAGGTCCTCCCACACCCTTTGGACAAGATAGGAATATAAATTAGTTATCGGCTGTCGGTTACATGGGGGTTTTGTTAAACGAAAACCTTAACTACTGAAAACTGAAAACCAATCGAGAATACAGGTGGGGCACGACTGCGCGTGTTTGTGGTAAGTCTTAAGGGAAGAAAAACGGTTTCATAAAGCGGAAGTGTCGTACACGGAAAGAACGGAGAGATGAGTGGAAAGAACTCGATTTCCTCTCCAACGTGTTGACTGATGTAGAAACAGGCTGTACAGGTTTCTGCTGAATGATCGTGCTCGGTATGATCGTGCTCGGTATGATCGTGCGTGAGTGCGATGACACCTAACAGCGCGACATAGCAACATAAACTTATTAAAATGCAGGTTTTCAAACCACGCCCAAATATTAGTGTATTGGGAAAAGCCATGCCGTTCCTCATAACCGATGCCCGTGTTGTTATCGAATATAAAATTGCCAATAAACTTGCGATAAATTATATCATACGATTCTGTCAATGTCAAATAAACTTGAAAAGATGGGTGCCTGGGGTTCCTTTTTTCTTGACAGTTTTTCCGTGTCTGGTAGACTGTTTGTAATTTCTCGGTCGAGGGAGATGTTAGACGGCTGCCCTTTGCAGACGGCTCCCTCATTCCCTCCTAACACGGGAAACGACGAAAACCGACCGGGAGGTACCCCTCTATGAGTGATTTTTTTTCGGTAGCAACACTAAAAAGTGTTGCTATAATGTCGTTGACGTAGACGCTTTGCTTTGAAAGCAGACGTGCTATAAAGTGCATCGGATGTCTGGGCAGCGTCCTATTTTCATAGGTGCGCCGCCGGTGGTTGGACACCGTGCGACGCGTAGCACTGCCATAACGAGAGTATGACAGAGCTAACCTAATTGTAGCAAAGAACGGGTTCGTTTTGCGAAACATTTAGGTTAGCACCCTACAGGGACAGATTGCCCGACCGTCCTTTTTCGCCTTGTGTGCGATCCCCTGTAGACCTGTTATTTGAATCTGAATCGACCCCGAAAGGAGTCAGGACGATGTTGACACGCCCGTTTGTTTTCTTTTCGTGTCTGTTGCTGTGTGTGTGTTGTCTGTTGGGTATCTATCGTCTACAAGCAGAACCGCAACCGCAGGAGGTACCCCAGAGACAGGAAATACCGATTTTCTACTCAACTAAAGGAGTATAGAGCGATGTTGAAACAAAAACGATTTTGGATCCCGATTCTTAGTGTGTTAGTGATAGCGATGGGATGTGGTCTATTCTATGGACGCAAGGTCGCCAACCAAGCGCCTGTCAAAGTCTATAAACCTGTAGACGTTCAGCAACCCGCCACACCGAAACCGCCACCGCCGGGGGAAACCGCTGAGAGCGGACATTGGCATGGCGACGAGTGGCACGCCGAACCGCATGACACCCACGCCCCTGCGGAAGTTTCCCAAGTGGACGCAGAATTAGCGACACCACCCGCAGAACGCACCGAAGTGACGGGCGCACCTGTTGGCGCACCGCACGTCGGCGCACAGTCCTCCACACCGAGGCAGGAGTCCTCACGCACTCGGACCCCTCAAGAGGAAGCAGAGATTCAGAGACAGTGGAGAGAGTGGAGTAAGTGGGAGGATAAAGCCCATGAACTACGTGTAAAAATCTCACAAGCTCATCACGCATGGTCAGACCTGATGCCAGAGTCAGTCGAGGAAGCCGAACGATACCAAACGGACAAGGAATGGCAACGCAAAGCTCAAGAGGCGGCTGATAAATATGACGAGGTCCTTGAAATGATGCAAGAACACGATGCAAACAGAGTGTTGCCCCCTGCACAGTCATTCAGGGGACAGACCGCAAAGGAATAAGGGGAGATGAGAATGAAATCAAAGTTGCGTTTTCTGTGTTTTGTCATGATATTTCTTTTTGCGGCGTGTTGGATTGGGTCTGTGTATGCAGCCACCGAATCGTCCCCCTGCACGTCCTACTTCACGGCTTATCTGAGCGCGTTTGATGCGTATAACGCAGCCCTGTTAGCATCCCAAAAGGCGGAAATATTATACTTAGCAGCCCTTCCAGGTTCCTACCCCATCCCTTCGAACTTACAGCATTTGGCGGACGAATACAAGAAAGATCCGGAGAGTTTCATTAAGAAATGGAAGGAAGGGGTGTCTGTGCATCGGAACATTCCGGGTCCCCTTAGCGCACTCCTTGAAGTCCTCAACGCCGTAGGCTCACTCAGGGACACGGCTGCCCTGATAAAAGCAAGAAAAGATACAAAAGCCGCTTACAACACTGCCGTGACTACACTCGCAGCAGCAAAAAAAGCACTTGAAGCGTGTCAAGGCGTGACAATCGTGACGATCTGGTGTGAACGTGGCGCGGACTGCCAGACCCAGCCGGGGGTTCCGGAGAATCCCATCAAGACACATCTACGGAATGCCCGGTCGCAGTTGCGAGACCTTCTGAGTGCCGTAAGAGATTCATGAAGTGCGTTTTTTTTCGGCGAGACACTTACCGAAAGATGTGATAGAATAGAAGCGTCGCTGGATTCAAGACGGGACGACTGTCCGGCGTACCCATCGAAACACAAAAAGGAGGAGAGGATGAAAACGACCCACTTTGCTCTATTATTATTATTATCTCCATGATAGATTTGAGAAATGCCAGTAGAATTACTTATACACCCAAAGATGGGCTTGCACTTATCGGCGCGATGCTATATTATATTCAGTATGAGATTACGCAAAGGAGACAAAATTAGATGCTAAGTGTTGAAGAAGCCCGCCAACAGACGCTAAATACCATTCCGGTTTTACCAACGGAAAAGCGGGAAATTCTAAGGTGCGCGGGCTACGTTCTCGCAGAGGAACTACATGCCGAAGAAAACATTCCTCCGTTCGACAATTCAGCAATGGATGGGTATGCAGTTCGCGCAGCGGATGTTCAGAACGCCTCTGAAACTGAACCCGCGATTCTCACAATCGTTGAGACAATTGCGGCGGGATATGCGCCAACAAAACAGGTTGAAACTGGGCAAGCGTCCCGTATCATGACCGGTGCCATGATGCCTGAGGGTGCCGATGCCGTTGTGATGCAAGAGGTGACCCAGCGAGAGGGGGATACAGTCAAGATTTTTGAGGGTATTGACAAAACTGGAAACGTCCGTTTCACAGGTGAGAGTGTTGCGGAGGGACAGCAGGTCATGGGAAAAGGGAAATACCTACGTCCGCCGGAAGTTTCAATGCTCGCCTCTCTTAATCGCCCAGAGGCTACAGTCTATCGTAAGCCCACTGTTGCGATTGTTTCAACAGGTGATGAACTCCTGCTACTCGGCGAACCACTTGAACCGGGAAAAATTCGAGAAAGCAACCGTTACGGTCTCTATGCACAGGTCGAGGAAGCGGGAGGTATACCGATTGATATGGGTATTGCTCCTGACGATGAAGCAGAAATAGAGCGCATCTTTCGGGCGGCACTCGCGAAGTCGGATGCTTTGATTACAAGTGGTGGTGTTTCGGTAGGGGAGCATGACTTTGTGAAAAGTGTATTGGAGAGATTAGGTGAAGTTAACTTTTGGCGCGTCGCGATGAAACCCGGAAAACCGCAGGCTTACGGTATTTCGGACGGGAAACCTATTTTTGGATTGCCCGGCAATCCGGTCTCTTCACTCGTCGTATTTGAACTTTTCGTGCGACCTGCGCTCCTCAAAATGGCCGGACATACAGAACTGTTACGTCCGACCTTCAAAGCCACTTTGACAGAAACTATCACCAATAAAGACGGACGCGTTAATTATATGCGCGCAATTCTTAAAGAATCTAACGGACATTACATCGCTGAAACGACGGGTCCACAAGGTTCAGGTATTCTGCATTCACTCGTTTTGGCAAACGGCTTAATCACGATTCCATCTGGTGCAACGTTAGGTGCTGGAGAAACAGTGGATGCCCAGTTTCTGTTCTAAATATAATGTGTTAAGGAGTGTTCCATGGTTGTAGATACTCACGTCCATATCTGGGAAATTGATCCCCCGAAGTATCCTGTCGGTCCCACTGCCCCGAGCTGGAATTCCTATCCAGATGGACCGGGTACTGCCGATGAACTCTTAGCAGAAATGGACGCGCATGATGTAGACTGGACAGTCCTCGTGCAGACGAGTTGGTCCACTTGGGATAACGGTTACATTGCGGATTCGGTCGCGCGTTTTCCTGATCGGTTTATCGGACACGGTTTAATCGACCCTCAAGACCCGAACAATGCCGAACAAGTTCGCTACTGGATAAAAGAGCGGGGTTTGGTAGGTTTCCGTTTCCATCCGATGTATTACCCTGATGAGAAGATTTTGCTAACCCGACAGAATGGACCGATGTGGGAAGAGATCGCGGCATTGGATGCCATCATCCAATTTCACCTACGCGCTGAGTTCGCGGATCAGGTCGCCGTTATTGCACAACGATATCCCCATCTGAAACTTATTCTCGATCATCTGGGGTACCCACAGGTGGATGCCGAAGAAGCGGCGTTTCAACCCATCGTAGAACTCGCACGTTATGACAACGTCTACTTGAAACTATCGGATGTCGCTGGACGTTCGCATCAAGCGTTTCCTTACGCAGACGCGCATCCGTTTATTGAGAAATTGCTGTCGGTTTTCGGCGCGGAACGGACGGTGTGGGGGACAGGCTACCCCGGTCATCACAGACAAAAACACAACTGGCCCTCTTTAGCGCAGGAACTCCAACTCATTCGCGAAGGACTTCCATCCTTGACAGATGATAATAAAGATGAGATTCTCGGCGGAACAGCTGCGCGGATTTGGAATTTAACGGCGTAGAACAGTCGCCTACCTTGAGCAGGCATGCATCCCTATCTGTGAAGTTTTTGGTGGTATGGGACGGAATGATTTAACTGCGCAAAAGTTGTGCATTCCGCCCAACCCGAATATTCAGTGGGTATGGATACCCAACGCCGGACATTACCTTCCATACGAATGCCCAGCTGAAGTTGCTAAAGTAGTAGACACGCTGCGTGTGCCGTAACCACTAAGCCTGTGGAATCTCAACCGGCAGATCCAGCCGGTCTCCCCACTCTTTCCACGAACCTATGTAGTTGCTCACCTTTGGATAACCCAAGAGCCGCAACGCCAAATAGGCTTGGGAAGAGCGGTATCCGCCCTGTCAGTAGCACATTACCTGTTTGTCCGGTGTAATACCGACGGCTTCATACATCTCTCTGAGTTCGTTAGCAGGTTTGAATGCCCCTGCTTCGTCAAGATTATTGAGCCATTCAATGTGGATAGAGCCCGGAATGGCACCTGCACGCTCTGCACGAGCAACCCTGCCGTAGTGTTCATCGTCGGTGCGCGTATCAAGTGGGATAAAGTCGCTTCGGTTTAACAGGACCCGAATTACATCAGCATCCATGTGTATATCGTGTTGGGCATTTATCGGAAAAGGTGGGACCTCGGGGGGTTCAGCCCCTGCTGTACTCATAGGTCCATCTGCTGACAGCCACGCCTTGAAACCGCCATCTAACAGACGGGTTTCGGGATGTCCTAAGTATTCGCAGAACCAGAACCCGCGCGAGGCGCGCGTTCCCGATATATCTTCATACCATACAATCGGTTTACTCGGATCGAGACCGCGTTGCTGAAATAGGTATGCTATCATCCAGATAAAGGCATCAAACGTCTCTTTCCGAGTATCAATGAGGCTTAAACCGAACAAATCTAAATGAAGTGCGCCGGGAATATGTCCGCGGATATATTCATACGTCGGTCGCGTATCAACGATGCAGAACGTCTGATCGTCGAGTGTGCCTTTCAATTCCTCAGCAGAGATAACCAGTTGTGGATTTTCGTACCCTTTGTAGGTTTCCATCATTCTGTCAACTCCTTCTGAATTTTTTGTAGGATATATAGTAAACAGGACTTACGCAAAATCAGTAAATTTCATCTATTTGGACGCATTCGGTGTCCCTTCCCAGTAACGGGTGGGAACCCTGGTTGGGAAACCGCACCTACCAAGGAAGTGCGTAAGTCCTACTATATTTGCTGTCCTACGCTACTTTTGGTTTCTTTTTAACAATTTTTATTGCCTTCCACCTTCCAGTACTGTACCAAAGCCACATAGCGATGCCTTGTACAACGTTTGAAAGAGCGATCCCCGACCAAACGCCATTGAGTCCCATGAAGTGCGAAAGTAGAATCACGAGTCCCAAACCAATGCCTACCTGTGCGGCAAGTGTGATCACCATCGGAGAGAAGGTATCTCCGGCACCGTTGAGTGCTCTTCCTAAGATGAGCGAAAAGGCGATGAATCCGAACGTTGGAGACAGAAACCGTAGATAAACGATGCCGATCTCGGTCAAATCCGTTTCCGATGTGAAAATCCGGATGAATGTCTGTGGAAAAAGGAAGAAAACTGCACCGATGACTGCCATGATCGCGGCACCTAAAAGATTCGCGACTCGCGTTGATCTTTCAGCACGTTCTATCTGATTCGCGCCCAAATTCTGCCCGACCAACGGCACAACTGCGTTTGCAATGCCGAAACCGGGATTCATTACGAGAATCCGAAGTCGCATGCAGATCGTATATGCCGCTACAGCCGTCTTACCATAGGGTCCGATGACCCACAGGAAACCGAGTCTCGAAATATGCCGCCAAAACCCTTGCATAGAACTGTAAACGCCAAGCCTTAAAATATCAAGCATTTCCACCAGATCTACCTGATATCGAACGCTCCGAAATGAAACAGGGGCACGTCCACTCCAACAGAGATAGAGTAGGATAATTACGCTCGCCCCGCGCCCGATAAGCGTTGCGTACGCCGAACCTGCGACTCCGAGTTTTGGAAATCCCCACAAACCGAAAATTAATAACGGATCAAGCACAACGTTAATCAGTGTTGCGAAAATCAGGACGACCATTGGGGTAATTGTGTCACCACCCGCACGGAAGATAGAGCCGAGCGTCATTGACACGAACATTGTACTAATACCGGCGAGAATAATATGCATGTAAGTAGTGCCGAGCCTCAGGACTTCGGGATCTACCATCCTAACGGCGAGTAACCCCTGTTCAGCTAAGGGATAGCCAACGAGGGTTACGCCGATGGAGAAAAAAACAGCTAACAGGATTGACTGCATGGCGATGTGCTCGGCTTGTGCGAGGTTCCTCGCTCCAAGATACTGTGCCACCATAATCCCTGTTCCTGTTGAAACACCAAGCGAGAAAACCCCGATTAACCGGATTAAGTTTCCGCTCACTCCGACAGCCGCTATCGCGCCAGCCCCCAGCCTTCCAACGAAGATCATGTCGACGATGTTGAACGCCTCTTGAAGCATGTAACTGAGTATTATGGGTCCTGACAGCCGTAGGAGGTGGCTTAGGAGACTCCCTCGGGTTAAATCGCCCCGTGTTTTTCTCATATTTTTGATGTTTCGGGTCTTCGGTGATGCTGTTCCAATTCCTTTCCGCCTTGATTTCCTTACCGAATTGAAGTTTGATAGCCCCTTGTGGTGTGAGGCATCTGGGCTTCACTATAGCAGCATTCCGTATGGTTGTCAAGACAAAAACGGATGCTTTTTAGGAGGGAACCCCTGTAAGCCCGATTTGGAATGTGTGCCGATCCTCTGCTGATGAGATTCGTAACCTCGCTATATTTCTAACGTTCAAACCTTCCAACAGCGTCGAAAACAGAATATTTCTGGTTTGGAGTTGTTTTTCTTTGACAGAATCAGTGTAACTTGTTATAATGTCTTATATTTTTCACAGGAGGCAAAAACATGAAAAACACAATATCGACTTGCAAGTTCTCATTCTATGGGATTGTGTGTCTCTCGGTAGCACTGACAATACTATTCACACCGTTCGTCTCGGCGGCACTCACAGACGGTCTTGTCCTACATCATTCCTACGATGAAGGAGAAGGCACACTCGCTGGAGACGCGAGTGGTAACGGACACGATGGTGAAATTTCCAATCCTAACTGGGATTCTGGGAGAATCGGCGGTGCCCTTCGCTTTGGCGGCGAAGGTAGCGACGCGTTCGTCACCGTTGAAAGCACGGATGTTTTGAACGTGAACGAATGTACGTTTGCGGCATGGATTAACGCTGATCATTGGAACGGCACGCGCCAGATTGTTGGTAAATCTGTCCACGGTGGGTGCGCAGGGAGAACGCAATACGGTCTATTCAGCGAAGGTGGAGTTTTCAGACTCCGTTTTGAAACCGAAAGTGGTAGAGCCGACATTGACGCCGCTCTTCCGCCAATAGGTGAGTGGATTCACGTTGCTTTTACCAACGATGGGGAAACCGCAACAATCTATGTCAACACTGAAGCGGTTGCGGAAGGCGAAGTACCAGGTGCACTGAACGCCAACGACGATCCGTGGCGGATCGGGCAGGATTGTGAACGTCTTAACTATGTTTTCGCGGGTCTGATAGACGAGGTTTCTCTCTGGAACCGTGCTTTGAGTGCTGACGAGATTGGTATGGCATCAGAAGCGGGTGTGGCTGTTGATCCTCAAGCGAAATTAGCTGCCACTTGGGGCAATATTAAAATTGCTCATTAAAATATTGTAGGCGTGCTTCCCACGCGCGCCTACCTCTTTCTTTTTCCTGCCTGAGATCACACCTGCTCACCAAAAGATACAACAGACAGCGGAGAAAAAAATGTTCTGGCAAGAAATAAAAAGACACTACAATGCTGGGTCTGCCCACCAATTTCTCCTCCATTTTAATGTCCAAGACCTGTTATATGATGAAGTCTACGGCTACTTGCCTACCCATGAATATCTCATGGAGCAGCTCAATGTATTGGGCTGTGAACTCATCATGGGATATAATACATCACAAGGGATTCATTTACCCAATATTGGGCGGTGGCGAGCGACCCAAAAAATGCTCGGAGTTGTTCCAAAGTACGAGAAAACTGGTGCTTTTCATTTCCAGAGTACAGCGACATGGCTTCAGACGCTTCGGCGGTTTCAGGAAGCAGAAGACGTCAACGTCACTGAACATGAGGTAGATCCACAGGTCGCACGCAGAAGAATTAATGCCACCTTGGCGTTCGACAAACCACATGAAGACCCGTTCATGCATATAGATCCTGCCCCTTCAGAGGAGTTGCGAGAGAGGTTGAATCATCTTTTGTTGCAAGACAGAGCGAGGGTTGGATTGGTTATCAATTTTCTGGAGCAACTTGCACCCAACGATCCTTCCTTGAGTAGTGCCTCTAACGATGATTTACAACGCTTTTTCAACCAGATGCAGAATTGGGCGTCCGATTTGGAAATCCGAAAGCGCAAACACGTCATTCTTCTCCTTACCCATAACACGTCTGATATCCATCCAAATCTCACCGTGAACCCAGAGATCCCTCTAATAGAAATTCCGTTTCCAGACTATGACCAACGCCGTCACTTTATTGAATATCTCCATGCCATTTCGGATACCCCATCGCAAATGCGGGCAAGCCTTGGAAACGAGAATGACAGAGAGTTCCTTGCGCGCGAGACAATAGGATTGAACCTGTTTGGCATACACGATGTTGTGAAACAGGCAGAGTCTGCACAACAGAAGATGGGCGGTGAACCGCTTGTGCGGTACCGGCGTGAGAGCCTTAAGACTTTCAGCCACGGAGTCCTTGAAATGGTGGAAACTGAAAAAGGTCCTTCTGACGAGGGTTGGTATGTAATGAGGGCAATTTGGGATATAGCGAACGGTATGAGACATCGGGACATGCGACGCGTGCCACGAGGCATCCTTTTACTCGGACCGCCAGGGACCAGCAAGGCTTACGCCGCGAAGGTACTCGCTGGTGAGACGAACATGCCGCTCGTCCAACTCCGCTATGCTAATCAGGTAGGCGAGATAACGGTAAATATCAATGAGAATGGGAACACTTATGAGCGGAATCTAAATGCCGCTATTAGTTTTATCCGAGGCATTTCACCGACGGTTGTCTTTATAGATGAGATTGAACAAGTGCCACCGCATACGCCAATGAATCCCGAAGAACAGCCGCCGTTTCCGCAGAGCCTCATAAACGCTATTAGCGATCCATCTTTGCACGGGAGAGTGATATGGGTCGGCACGTCATGCCGTCCTGACTTGATGCCGCAGATCTTTCGGCGGTATGGTATCTTTGATACCAAATTAATCATGCTACCCCCAACTGCTGAAGGTAGGATGGAAATTTTAAAGATATTTTGTCAAAGCCAAACCTCCGATCAACTTAACTTCCGGGCACTTGTCGGAAATTCAGAAACGGATGGATTGACGTGGCGGGACCTGTTCTTGGTTGTCCAACGCGCGAGTAACATCGCAAAACTCGACGGACGCGATACTTTCACTGAAGCTGAACTCCGTCAGGCATTGGATGACTTCATACCCGACTACTCGCCGGAAATGCAGATTTTTATGGGGTTGTTAGCGTTACGGGAGGCGAATTCTCGGATCATGATTCCAGATGGACTGTTACCGCCATACCAAGAATTTGTAGATGGCAATCGGATTGATAAAACGGGAATTAATAAACGTTTGATGGAACTGAGCAGTCAACTCGGCCTGAACGCTTGACCCCTAACAGTAACAGGATTTACCTACGAATGAATAGTGGGGCAAAAGGATGGAAGGAAAGGGAGATTAAAAAGTTTTCTTGACAGATATTTTCCCGTTTGTTATAATACCTCATCTTTAATCTATAAGGAGGAATTCTGACAATGAAACTGACTATTTGTTTATCCATTACACTGCTTTTGATGGTAGCCCCCTTGGCTATGTCCATCGGTCCAGCAGAGTTTCTGGATGGCTTGGTAGTGTACCACGCTTATGATGAAGGCAAGGGTGACGAAGCGGAAGATCTTAGCGGAAACGAACATCACGGTGTGATTGACAATCCGGCGTGGGTTGATGGCAAATTCGGGAAGGCGTTGGAATTCGGCGGTGAAGGCAGCGATGTATTTGTCACTGTTGAAAGCACAGCCAAACTGAATGTGGATGAAATGACGTTTATGGCGTGGGTTAACGCCGAGCATTGGAACGGTACACGCCAGATTGTCGGTAAATCGGTTCATGGCGGTTGCGGCGGTAGGGTTCAATACGGATTGTTTAGCGAAGCTGGCACCTTCAAGCTCCGTTTTGAAACCGAAGCAGGTCGCAACGATATTTCGACCGGTCTACCTGACACCGAGAAATTTGTCCATATTGCTTTCACCAACGATACCAAGAAGGGCAAAATCTACATTGATGGCAAGGAAGAAGCTGAAGGGGATGTCCCTGGCAAGCTTGGCGCCAACGATGATCCGTGGCGGATTGGACAGGATTGCGATCGCCTTAACTACGTCTTCGCTGGGATTATTGACGAGGTCCGCCTCTGGAATCGCGCACTGAGTGAGGATGAGATCAATACGTTCATGGAACAGGGTGTGGATGCGCTCGCGGTTGAAGCGACTGGGAAACTCTCTACAACCTGGAGCCGCCTCAAAGCAGGACGTTAACACTAAAATTCGTAACTTATTTTTCATTGGGCGAGGTTTCCTGGGAATAACCCTCAAGTAAAACACCTCGCCTATTTCCATTTTTCCGATAGGGGATTTGTAAGACTGCCCTGTCAATTTAAAAAATGCCCGAAACTTTAAAAACAATTCCATGTAGAAATTGCGATGCGCAGATCGCTGCAGCGACATTCACTAACAATCTCAAGGTCTGTCCGCACTGCGACTACCATCACTATATGAGTGCTCATGAGCGGCTCAACCTTATCATAGATGCGGATAGTTTTGAGGAATACGATGCCAATCTTTACTCTATTGATTCGCTGGGATTCCCAGAATACCCGCAAAAACTCGAAAGAGATGTCGCCAAAACAGGACTTAGATCCGAGATGCTCTCTGGAATAGCCAATATCGGTGGTTATCCGACTGCTCTTGCGATTGGCGATGTTGGATTCATAGGTGGCACATGTGGCTCTGTTATCGGTGAAAAGGTTACCCGATGTATTGAACGCGCCCTTAAAAACCAGTTGCCGTTAGTGATTGTCTCTGTGAGTGGTGGGATGCGGATGCAAGAAGGCACGCTCGCCTTAATGCAGATGGCGAAAACTGCTGCTGCTTGTGCGGAATATGCCAAATCGGGGGTCTTTTATATCTCCGTTGTCACCGATCCGACGTTTGGCGGGGCGACTGCCAGTTATACTTCACTGGGTGATGTGATCGTTGCTGAACCGGGTGCTCGAATCGGTTTCGCGGGTCCGTTAGCGGTTGCCAGCCTCCGTGAGGAACTCCCAGAAAACTTCCAAAAAGCAGAGTCGTTGTTGGATCATGGATTCATTGACTCGATCGTTCACCGGGCAGATATGCGTCAGATGCTTATAGATTTGATTGCCTTCGCCGCCTAATGTATCTAACTGTCTTTTCTCTTTTTTCCCCATCCGAAAATAGAATTTGTGCCTTGTACGGCGTAAGTGGACTGATAAATCGGATATGAAACCGTTGTTAACATAAGACGTTAATAAAAGTGTGTAATCGTGACATAAACGCTAAGGGATTAAAAAGTAAGCGTGTAGCACAGTGGAGAGTGGATTTAAGAGTAGCCCCTCAAAATTCAGAACACCGTTATACTCCCGCAAGGAAAAATTAAAAATGCCAAAGTCACTCGTCGTTGTTGAATCGCCGGCGAAAGCGAAGACTATTGAAAAGATATTAGGTAGGGATTACATCGTTGAATCCTCCGTTGGCCATATCCGCGACCTCCCCCCGAAAGAGCTTGGCGTTGATATTGAAAATGCCTTTGCTCCGAAATACGTCTTGATTCGAGGAAAAGGGAAGGTCGTGAAATCTCTCCAAAGCGAAGCGCGTAAGGTTGATAATATTTATCTTGCAGCGGATCCAGATCGCGAAGGTGAAGCCATCTGTTGGCATCTTTTTGAGGAGCTCAAAAAGGCGAAAAAGCCAATTTATCGGATCACCTACAACGAAGTCACCAAAAACGCAATTTTAGAAGCAATCCAAAAACCTGGTGATATTGATATGGCGCTCGTTGATGCGCAACAGGCGCGTCGCGTTTTGGACCGGCTCGTTGGATACCAGATTAGCCCTATTTTGTGGCGTAGTGTCAAACCCGGTCTCAGTGCTGGGAGAGTTCAATCCGTCGCAGTACGACTTATTTGTGAGCGAGAGACAGAAATTGAGGCGTTTAAACCCGAAGAATATTGGACGCTCACAGCAACACTGACACCGACCGAAGTTGAGCATCTCTTTCCCGCAAAGCTACATAAAATTGGGACAAAGAAGGGCGAAATTAATAACTATGGGTTCCGTATAGACGAAGGGCGCGCCAAAGAACTCGCTACGGACGCAAAGACACAGACATATCTTGTTGAAAAAGTTCAAAAACGAGAACGGAAACAGAGACCTGTACCTCCATTTATCACGAGTACTTTACAACAAGAAGCGTCTCGGAAACTCCGTTTTGTTGCCAAGAGGACAATGCTGATTGCTCAACAACTTTACGAGGGACTGGAGATTGGTAGCGAGGGTTCAATTGGGCTCATTACCTACATGCGCACCGATTCAACGCGCGTTGCCCAAGAGGCACTCCAAGCGGCGCGAGCGTACATCGAAACAACATTTGGTGAAGAATATTTACCCAATCGTGCTGTTAATTACCGGGGTAAAAGAGGCGCGCAAGACGCTCATGAAGCGATCCGTCCCACCTTGCCGTTACGAACTCCGGCAGACTTGAAGCCATATTTGAGTAATGACCAGTTTCGACTTTATGGACTCATCTGGATGCGGTTTATAGCGAGCCAGATGAATCCGGCTATTTTTGATGGTACAACAATTGACATCCAAGCAGGTACGTATCTCTTCCGCGCCACCGGTTCAGTGATGAAGTTTCAAGGGTTCAGGCGCGTCTATATGGAAGGTAAAGACGATCCTGCTACCGATGCGCGTGAATCGGATGAAGAAGCGGTTAATTTACCCGCCGTTCAAGAAGGGGACACACTCAACCTACGCACATTAGAACCGAAACAGCATTTTACGCAACCACCGCCTCGTTACAATGAAGCAACGCTTGTAAAAATGTTGGAAGCGAAGGAGATCGGACGTCCCAGTACCTACGCCTCTATTCTATCAACAATTCAGGATAGGGGTTATGTCACGAAAGAACGTGGTAGGCTCATGCCTACAGATGTTGGAAGACTGGTTAACGAACTCCTGAAACATGGATTCCCGAATATTGTTGACGTTGAATTCACAGCCAAAATGGAAGATCAGCTCGATGTCATCGCTGACGGCAAAATTAAGTGGGTGGAAACGTTAGCACAATTTTATCCTGCATTCCAAACTGCACTCAAGGAAGCCCCCGATAGGATGTATGAAGCTCGAAAGGCGATGGAGGAGCAATCGGACGAAAAGTGTGAAAAGTGTGGGGGCAATATGATCATCAAATGGGGCAGATATGGACGGTTTCTCGGCTGTGCCAATTATCCAGAATGTCAGAATATCAAGCGTTTAACCGCCGCGGATGACGCTCCTACAGCGGAACCAGAACCAACTGATACTTCATGTGACAAGTGCGGTGAACCCATGGTTGTCAGGGTAAGTCGTGCCGGTGCCAAATTTTTGTCGTGTAGTGGGTACCCAAAATGCAAAAACGCCAAGCCGATCCCAATGGGAATTGATTGTCCGGAGTCCGATTGTGATGGCTACCTTGGTGAACGCCGTAGCCGACGTGGTAAAGTCTTTTATGGCTGCAGCAACTATCCGAAATGTGAATTCTCGACGTGGGATAAGCCTGTGCCAAATCCGTGTCCGAAATGCGACGCGCCATTCCTCGTGGAGAAGACGAAAAAGACGAAAGGGAGTGAAGTCGTAACGACACACCTCGTCTGTCGCACAGCAGAGTGTGACTATACAAAATAGCCATCGGTAGTCGATGAAAATAACCAATAACTAATACGCCGACAACCGATGGTTTCCAATAACTCTTCTTACTGACGGAAACCGAAAACCCGAACCCTCAACTCGACTTCGATACAAGACGGCAAAGTACGAGTTACGGGTTCGAGCCGACAGCTATCAAAAAAATGATACAGTTGCACCAGGTCAGTTTCAGTTATGGCGAACTTAGCGTGCTCGAGAAGGTGAGTTTTCGTGTGGAGCGCGGCGAATTTGTGTTTCTCGTTGGTCCAAGTGGTTCCGGCAAGACAACACTCCAGCGATTGTTATATGCTGATTTAGACCCAGTAGGCGGTGACCTGAGTGTCGTTGGACAACAACTTGCGATGTTGGATAAAGTCAGCCTCCCCTACTTTCGACAGAAGATAGGGCTCGTCTTTCAAGATTTCAAGTTCTTAGAAAACAAGACAGTTCGAGAAAATTTGGCACTGCCACAGCGACTGATAGGGACCCCAACACAGTTGATTAAGGAAAATGCCGATAAACTCCTGAATCAAATGGGGTTATATCACCATCACAATGCGCTCCCATCAGAAATATCTGGCAACGAGCGACGCCGCCTTGCTATAGCGAGAGCAATTATCAACAATCCTTTGTTACTCCTTGCGGATGCTCCAACGGAAGGCTTAGATTTGCGCCTCTCGCTTGAGGTGATGGCACTTCTTGATGCGCTTAACTTTCAAGGGATGACGATCTTCATCTCCACAAGCGACCGAACCCTCGCTGAAAAATGTAATAAGCGAATTATCGAACTACGGGATGGCGGTATCCATTGAAAGAATGGCTGTCAGCCATCAGCAGTCAGCAGTCGGTAAAGAGGTATTCGGATATCGGAAACTTCCTAACTGACAACTGACAACCGATAACTATAAAAAATGCGGTATCATCTTAAGAATGCCATATCCCATATAGCCCGCGCCGGTAGCGTAAGTGTGATGAGTTTCTTCGGTATCGGTTTCATCACTGCTCTACTTGCGACCTTGCTGTTGAACCATTCGTTTATATTACAGCAGTCTGAGTTTAAAAGCCATGCCCCTACCCTCATAGCATTTCTAAAAGATACTGTCGATGCGTCAGCCGGACGCACTTTGGCGAGCCAGATAGAGAAAAATGGACAGGTGATCGCGGTCAACTATGCTTCAAAGGCAGAAAGCCTCACCCGCGGTGAAACCCAGTTCCAAGATTTGGGTCTCCTCATTAAGGAAGCATTCGCAGAAACCAGAGGTGTAAATCCATTCCCAGCATCCCTCAAAATTTATGTAGATGAAGACTTGATAACGCGTAAAACGTTAGAGCAGATCGTATTGGACATTAAAGCTCACAGCGAAATTGAGGATGTGCTCTTGACAGGACAGGGTCAGTTGAAGGACCGTTTACGCGACTCAGAACGTACGACTCTCATCGCCATCGGAATAGCAGTCGTCCTTATCTGGTCCATTATCGGTTCTGTTATCAACAAAACAGCGATTGCCCGTGCAGAGGAGATAGCCCTCATGAAACTCCTCGGCATGACCCGTCATTATCTCTTCACTCCTTTTGTTACGCACGGACTGTTCCTTGGCAGTCTTGGCGCCTTGTGTGGACTGGGCTGCTTTTACGGAATGTTTTATGTATTTAAATCTCAATTAGGGGCGGTCGATTTCCTTACTATTTATCAATCTATTCTGATCGTTGTTGGCGAAATGGTAGTTGGGTTTTTCGCAGGTTTCGTCGCACAACGGAAACTTGCGTAGCAGTTTTTTAATTATACCTTGCGGATAAACAACGGAGTTTGTGCTTTGACGTTATCCGTGTTCGAGTCGCCTGCGCCGTTGTTGCAGGCTTGCGGTCCGATTTTAAGAAAAATGTTCAGAATACTCAGAAACCTGCTCGTAATGGAATGGAGAGCAGGCAAGGAGCCCATAGTTTAAAATATGACGAATCATGAGATCAGTGCTGTATTCCAAGCTATCGGATCCCTCCTACAAATCCGAGGAGATGATACATTTCGGGCGCGAATTTATGAACGGGCAGCCGATATAATTGAAGAATTCCCCGATGAATTGGCTTCCAAAGATTCCCAACAAAGTACTTCCAGTTACAACACGGAGGCAGTAAAAAGACTGAGAGCCACACCCGGTATTGGGAAAGCCATTGAAGATAAGACGGTTGAAATGTTGGAAACTGGACGCTGCAAATTCTATGATGAACTCACCGCAGAAATGGGAACAGAGATCCTTGAATTGCTTAATCTCCGAGGGGTCGGTGTAAAAACCGTTGGAAGATTCTATCAGGAACTCGGTATCAGAAATCTTGAGGATCTCCAAGTATTGATTGAAAGCGGACAGATGAGGCGCATGAAGGGCATCGGACGGAAAACGCTCCAGATGATAACTGAGAGTTTGGCATTTCAGGTAGAACAAAGGAACAAACGTCCGCTATGGCGAATTTTACCCACTGCCCAAGACATTGCCGAGCGTCTGATGCCATTGGTAAATGACAACTGGATAAAACGCTACCAATTTACAGGTGATTTACGGCGGCATGAAGAGGTGTGTCAAAGCGTAGAGTTGATTGTTGAATGCGCAGACGAAGGAGCGTTCCGGTTTGAAAGTGGCTGTGTGCCTGCCCCGCTACAATCACTCCTTGAGCACTTTTCGCAAACCCCGATTGTTTTCAAAACGGACAGTCACACGCAGTACGTATATGACAGCAAAAATAGCGGTCAGCGGTCAGCGGTCAGCAATCAGCAAGAGCGATTGCCTCGCAGTGAGAGTTCATCAGAAAACCTCTTAACCGACGGTTTCCGACGACTGATGGTTTCCGACAGCCATTTTGAAGAAAGCCAGCGCGAACTAACGGAGAACGTTCGTGATACGCTACCCGTGATCCAATTCTATATCGACAGAGATTTTCCGGTATCTGTCTATCTGTGCACTGCCGCTACCTATGAAGCGACCCTCTTTTTGACAACAGCGACGGACGCGCACATTGACGCACTTCCTGATAACAGTTTTCTCAACTCGACAGGTTTTTGGCATGAAGTCGGTGATATGACGGAAATCGGAATTTATGAAAAACTTGGGCTTTCCTATATTCCGGCTGAACTTCGACAGGACGGCGCCTCAGTCGCCGCGGCGAAAGAGGACGCTTTGCCAACCCTCGTTGAGTTTGCCGATTTACGGGGAGACTTACACGCGCATACCAATTGGAGTGACGGACGACATACGCTCCAAGATATGGTAGCGGCGGCAAAAGCGGAAGGACTTGAGTACTTCGCTATCACCGACCATTCTGTTTCCTCTACGGTCGCAAACGGCTTGGATCAAGAACGACTTCTGGAACAGGTGGCACGCGTTCGTGAATTGGATGCAGAGGTTGAGGATATCACAATCCTCGCAGGTTCTGAGGTAGATATCCGGCGGTATGGTGAGTTAGATTATCCTGATGAAGTTTTAGAACAGCTTGATATTGTCGTCGCAAGCGTTCACAGCCATTTCACGCTCACCGAAGCAGAAATGACACAGCGCATCGTCCGTGCGATCGAAAATCCGTTTGTCAACATCATCGGTCATCCGACAGGGAGAATGCTCGGACGTAGACCGATGTATCCGCTGAATCTTGAGGAGATTATTGAAGCCGCCGCAGAGAATAAAACGGTTTTGGAAATTAACGGTTCGCCGAATCGATTGGACCTTGACCCGAAATTTGTGCGTATGGCAAAAAAAGCGGGTGTGCTATTGGCAGTCAACACTGATGCACACGGCATCAGGCAATTCGCGCACCGTCAATCAGGGTTGAATGTCGCCCGTCGTGGGTGGTTGACAAAAGACGAAGTCATCAACACATATACCTTGGCAGAATTGCGCGAGAAAATTTTTTAATTATACCTTGCGGTTCGGTCAGGTAGATTGGAAATTTCAATCTCCTTCCCGTATATCCGCCTTCCGTTACGCTTACAGGCTAAGGTTTTGGTTTGTGGAACTCTTGACAACTATTCTGCTAATCTAAAGTTGTGCAAGTTGAGTCAAATGCCAATTTGGATCCTCTAATGCCTCGTAAACGACACCACCCTCCACATTGTCAGGCATTGGCAGCCCCAGTAGGTAGCAGAGCGTCGGTGCGACATCGACGACGCGAACCTGTCGTTGCAATGCTACCCCTTGCTGAACCCCGGCACCCGAAAGAATAAATGTAGAGTGCTGCCCGCCGATACCGAAACTCACCGAAGGTAACTGTTTGCCGTGTGCACCATCGAACTCTGGTCGAAGCGCGTAGACAACATCACCGACTAAATCCCCATGTAAGTTAAACATCTCTGCATCTGCCCGCGTCACGGCTAACGTAAAGGGATGTCGTCCGGTTTCTGCGTCCTTGTAAGTATGCAATGCGGCGATGAGTTCACGTTGGGTTGCTTCATAGTCTTCAGGAGCAACGATTCCATTCGGTTCACGTCCTGCTAAGTTGATAAAAATATGCACTAATCCAACATTGACTGCCCGTGTTTTTGTCCAGTCTATCGCCCCGTTTCCATCTTTAACGATGAACCCTGTCTCTTCGAGCACCTCTTCAATGTCTACGGCACGGAATTGGTTAGGTGTGCCGCCGTGGTCGGAACAGACGAGAACTACGGTATCTTCATCCGCTTGTTCCATCAGCCGTCCGATCATCCGATCCACAGATTCATAGGTTCGTCGTAACCCCTCACGACACCGGTGCATTGTCTCTGGTGCGGCACCACTGATTTCATCTGCTTGACTGAGGAAGAAATGGCTGGCGTAGTCTGGAGCATGGCTTTCCACCATGAGAACATCCCAGTCATTATTCTCGGAAACCAGATACGTTGCGACATCTGCGAGACGCTGATGGTGATAGTCAAGCACTTCAAAATAGGTATCATCGTCCATTTGTCCAAGCGCATCGCGAGCCGGATTTTGAAGGAATGAGCCGATTTCAGTGTCGATCGTAGTAGCGATCGTCTCTGGAACCGTGTATCCTTCTCTCGGCCAAATCTGTGGGACAAAGAGTTCAAAAGCCTCCGCTGTTTCGGTGAGCGTCACAAGTTTCATTCGGACGTAACCTTCCACCTCAGCCGCATCAATTTCAAATGCATCCAGCCACCACTCGCTCCATTCACCGACACCCAAGTCAGCAACGGCGTCGTCTCCAGACCGACTTCGACAGATTCGTACCCGATCATAACCGTTATCGCCAGAGGCGTAAATCAATCCATAAAACGGTTTCGGGACGCGCCCAGCTTTTTGAGAAGCGTCAGAGGATTCCCCCTTAGAATAGACGGAAGGCATCACATCTTCTCTGCCACGCGCTAAGGGTTGAATGATAAGTTCGACCTCTCGCACTGGTTCTGTGGAATCAGGCACGGCATCCCACGCGCCACTTTCAACCGGTTCAATAGTGACCGGATCAATGTGCTGAACCCCCTGTAATGCACTCGGATCAAGCGTCTCAGGGTCCCGCTGTCCACCGATAGGGCGTGCCGCCCATTTTCCTGCGACAAAGAGATGATACCCGGCAACCTGATGGTGGTTCGAGACCCCTGGTCCTGTTCCTTCGACCTGGATACCTGTTGTGACAGTGGGGGGCCAAGACATTTCCCATTTCACCAGAATCGGTTTTCCGCCTACGCGTTCTACGAGATTCCAAAGGTATTCGGATTGACACAAACCTGTATTAATACCCCATACGGTTTTATCAAGGCGATCTCCCAAAGCACGGATATTAAAATCCATAACCTTATGTGTGCCGGGCCATGAGCCGGTAGAGAGTGCGGTCCATCCTGGCGGTGTCAACGTTGGGAATACCCCGATCATCGGTCGGTAAACGCCTGTTTGGACTAACTTTGCCATATTCGGGGTGTGTCCCCAATCAATCATGTTTTTAACGAGTTCCATGCTCGCGCCATCCATCCCGATAATGATTGCGCGTTTTGCAGGAGCACTTCGAATGCGTTTTGTCATTTTTTAATTTTTCCTTGCGGTTGGGTAAGGTGGGTTTGAATATTAACATTCCTTGTCGTATATCCGCCCCCGCTACGCTTACGGGCTACGATCCACCAAGAACCCGATCATCATGGCATGGAGAGCGAACCTGAAGCAATCAATCAAAAATCTCATTCATAAGGGACACGCTGGATATAGATGTCGTAATCCTGTCCGCGTGCGTCGCTCCAGACGACGATTGCTGCACCATCGTCTGTAAATACCGCCTGCGGTGTAATCTGTTCTTTCGGGGCATGACAGACAGGGATCCCGTTGATTTCCCAAAGTGGCTTCCCATCGACATCAAGCTTTTGTGCATAGATGGCATCCTCTGTCGAATCACCGAAATCTTCGCGATAATCCAGCCAATAGACGATAGCCTCCCCTGTTTCTTCAGTTGGCACGATTTGGGGGAAACGTTGAACCCCCGCGCCAGTGCAGACAGGCATACCACCCCCTTGAAACTGAGCATCTTCGGCGTTCCACAACATCTCACCGTTCCCATTGATACGCTGGACATAGATGTCAGCAAAAATATTCCGTTCGTCCCACCACGCAACGATGAAACCATCACTCCCATCGGGAATACAGTAAGGTTGTTGTTGATTGACACGCAGATCACAGATTGGAATACCGTCCTTTTCCCATAGTGCACGTCCTTCAGCGGTTATGCGTTGGGCGTATAGCTGCGCGGCTGTATAAAAATTCGGGTCATTACGGTAGTCCGACCAGACGAAGAACACACCACCATTTGCATCACTGACGGCAAACGGGGCACCTTGGTTGCCGGTTGCCACACAGACGGGAACCGGACTGTTTTCTACGCTGTCAACCGAATTCCACATCTGACTGCCTTCCGCTGACAGCCGTTGTGCGAAAATATTCCAATCTGGAGTGCTGATGTCCCACCATGCGAAAATAGCACCCCCTTGCCCGTCGGCGATGAGAACCGGGTCATACTGATCACCCTCACCGCTGTAGGCAGGAACCCCGTTCGCTTCCCATAATGGTTTTCCAGTGCTGTCGATTCTTTGGGCATAAATATCTTGATTCCCGTTCCGCCAATCCTCCCACACAACGATTACGCCACCTTGCCCGTCAGCAATAGCGTTCAAATCGTCTTGCAACGTCGGATGCGTACAGACCGGTATACCTTCGGGGTCCCAGACTTTGTTTCCATTTGCGTCAATGCGTTGTGCATAACTATCCTGATTACCGTGGCGAGTATCTCCCCAAACGAGGATAGCACCGCCCTCGCCATCACTAACAATTAGGGGCCAACTTTGCGAGGAGGGGAGGTCACAGATTGGGATACCATTTGCTTGCCAATGAATAGCCCCTGTGGCACTGATCCGCTGCGCGAAGATATCACGATTCGCGTGTCGGGCATCACTCCACGCCACGATAGCTCCACCTTGCCCATCGGTAACAAGGGCAGGGAAGTGTTGTTCGTTCTGCGCTGTGCATAATGGAAGATTTTCTGTCGCTGAAGAGGACCACTCCGCGCATGCTGTATCTATTACAACAAGCACAGAAAGGATAGTGAGAAGGATTTTAATTTATGGGCTCCTGGGGTGTGCTGCATTTCATTACGCACAGGTTTCTGGTGGTATCGCAAGTGAAATAAGGATCTGTTCGGTATAGCATCAGAACCTAAGCCTGCCACACCAGCGTAGGGTTTTGCTTGGGCGTTTCTTCAACTCGAAGACGGAAAGCGTGAAATTCCAAATTGCGTTACTTATCCACAAGAAGAAATTAAAATTCAGATGAGCAACTCGTCTCCGATTGGAAAGAACTGATCTGCGATTTGCTGTAGATCCATGGAGGTATTATGTTCAAAAGCAACAACCTCTACACGCTTATCTTGTTGCTTGATGAGTTCGGCAAGCGGGCAAAAATCGCCATCACCACTTGCCAGAATGACGACATCCAACGAACTGAGCATTGAAACGACATCGACTGCAATGCCGACATCCCAATCCCCCTTTGCGGACCCATCGCCACGCAAACGCAAATCCTTACTCTTAATCGTATAACCGTTGTGTTCAAGAAGGGACAGGAAACTGGATTGATTGATTTCGGGTATCTGTACGACATAGGCGTAGGCTACCATGAGATACCGGGGTCCAACTATCAAATCGAGGAGTTTGATATAGTCGACTCTACGTCCAAAACGATCTTTGGCGGCATAAAACATATTTTGAACATCAACGAACACACCGACACGAGGTTGTTCAGTCGTTAAATTGTAGGGACCCTGCCCTTCAGTGACTTCCTGCGTATCCAGATACGCGAGGGTCTGACGAATCTGATTCAATGCGCCTCGTGCAGCCTGATGGCAGTTTTCCAGCACATCGAAGTGGCTGTCAAGCATCGTCTGAAAGTCTTCGAGTCCTTGATGACCTTTGTAGACCGCTTCTTCAACCAACTGAAGATCGGTAGTGAAGGTCTCCTTGGCTGCCCTAACCTGTTCATATTCTTTCAATTGTTCTGCGAGTCGTTCTTTTTCAACGAAGAGGTTTTCACGTTCGGCGGTAAGTTGTTGTAGTTCAGTGGTGTCTTCAATATATTGTGCTATCTGTTCACGAAGTATGTGATTTTCCTGTTCAAGAGCCTGCAATCGTTTTTCGTGTCCATGATTCTCCTCCGCTTGCGTTTTTAATCCCTTGTTTTCCTCCAATAGAAAAGCGCGTTGTTGATCTAATCGGTTGTGTTTTTGCTCAAGCGAAGTATAGTCTGCTTTAGAGTCTGCCAGTTGTTGTTCAAGATGCTCGATTTCTTGGCCAGGTGGGTCCGACTGTTGCGATTCGTCTTCTGTATCGTAAGCGTATTGAGGGTCAATCCCTTCAAATTGATCCGTACTATGGAAGTTTCCGCTTCCATTTGTATATGCGACTTCTAAAGATTCATACGTTGTATTAAGGAGTTTGTAGCCATGCTCAACCACTGCGGTCCGTTGGTCGTTGAGAAGCGCCCAGACGACTTCGCCAAAATCGCCGCCCTCTATGAGGACATCAGACGTTTTGAAAAACGTTTCGATTTCGGAGATTTCCATATACCCGACTCGGGAGATCGCAGACTGTGCTTTTTCAGTAAGAAATTGGCTAACTAACGTGTTGACTTCGGAAATCCGCGGATTACGATCATCGTGAGGGTGTGTTTCTGACGAAGTTTCCGGATTTCTTAGTTCAGGTTTTGTTGTGCCAACAACATCCAAAAACACATCGGCTAAATTTACGAGTAATTCTCGTCTTGATAAGGCGGACAGTCGGTCCACATCGAGTACGATGCCGGTAGAGGCACTCAATTGGAAGATTTCTCTTTCATCTAAAAGTAGGTCGAGAAACCATGTGAGTTGGTCCCGCTGTATATGCTTTAAATTTGGATTTGACATTATTATACTCCGGTTTTTCACAGCAAATTTTGAAAACTGCGCTGAAAATGTTCGGTTAAATTTTGATAATTTTTTCTTGTCCTTTCTTTACACTACGCGTTGCGTTGCGTGTGTCAACAACCAATTGGGCGTGCTCAACAAGCCAGTCGTAGTCTATAACACCGTGGTCGGTTAGAATGACAACACAATCAACACTTTTTACCATATCCACTGTTAGCGGTTCTGAGTGATAGGTTTCTCTGTCATCAAGAGACAGGTTTTTTATATAGGGGTCATGATATAGGAATTCTGCTTTTTTGTCAAGAATTAAACGAATTACCTCGAGTGCGGGGGATTCGCGAATGTCGCCGATGTCCTTTTTATAAGCGACCCCTAACATTAATAATTTCGCTCCATTCAGCGGTTTCCGTTGAAGGTTCAGGGCATGGATAATTTTGTCTAACACGTATTTCGGCATCTCACTGTTAATTTCGGTAGCCAGTTCAATAAACCGAGCGTGGTACTGATACATCTGCGCCTTCCAAGAAAGATAATGTGGGTCAATTGGAATACAGTGTCCACCAAGCCCGGGCCCCGGATAGAACGGCATAAATCCGAACGGTTTTGTAGCAGCAGCATCAATGATTTCCCACACGTCGAGATCCATTCGGTCACAAATAAGCGCGACCTCATTAATTAAGCCGATATTGACACTCCGAAACGTGTTTTCTAAGAGTTTCACCATTTCCGCTGTTCGGGGTGAAGATACTGTGTGTGTTTTACTGATGAACTGTGCGTAGAAGGTTTTCGCGATGTGGGTGCATTGCGGCGTAACACCGCCAATAATTTTAGGGGTGTTTGTCATGAAGTAGGTGCTATTTCCCGGCTCAATCCGTTCCGGTGAATACGCAAGATAGAAATCGCGACCTACCTGTTTAGTCCTGGGCTGGAGGTTGAGTTTAGGCAGCACGACTTCTTCAGTGGTGCCGGGGTAGGTGGTGCTTTCGAGGATAATCAGTTGTTCGGCGTGGAGGTATTGCGCAACTTGCTGAACCGCAGCAATGATAAACTGCATGTCGGGAGTTCGATTTTCACCCAAAGGGGTCGGCACACAAATATTTACTGTGTCCAATTCTCGAAGCACATCAAAGTTCGTTGTTACCTGAATTTGCCCGGATGTAATCAGGGGCGTAAGCACAGCGTCGGTGACATCGGTGACATCGGAGACCCCCTGTTTCAATCGCTCTATTTTTTCTGAACAGATATCAATGCCCGTAACTCGGAATCCGGCACTCGCGATCGCCACCGCAAGCGGCAGTCCGACATATCCAAGCCCGATAACACCGGCGTGAGCTGTCCGGGTTTCTATCTTTTTAATGTTACCTTGCGGATTTTTAATTTTACCTTGCGGAGAAACAACGGGGGTTTTATTTTTCACGTGCCTTTCTCAAATCCGCCTGCGCCGTTGTTGCAGGCTACCGTTTGACACTCCAAAGAGGCGAGGATACTAGAGGAAATTGAGGAAACGCCCTATCAAAAACCCCTATCAAAAACACCCTCGCCAGCGGGGGTGCGGTGCTTGTTTATTGAAAACTGTCTACATATTTTTCGGTTTTACTATAATTTTTCCTGAGCCAGCGCGTTGCTGTGTAAAGATTTGTGAAGATTTTATCGGGACGGTATTCGCTTTCATCCGCATACAGACAAGGTTTCGTATTGATGTAGTGGTAATAACTCTCCTGTCCGAGTCCTGTTAAAACGAGAAATGTTGTGGCACCGACACGCTGTCCTGCTTCAATATCTGTGGTCCAATCACCAATCAAATAGGCATTTGACAGTTCAATGTTGTGTTCACGTGCTGCGCGTATTAACATCCCCGGCTTCGGTTTTCGACACTCGCATCCTGCATCGGGATGGTGTGGACAGTAATAAACAGCGTCGATTGTTCCACCCGCTTTGCCGATTTCGGCGACCATTCGCGAGTGGATATCCATCAAATCTTCCTCTGAATAGAGACCTCTCCCGATTCCTGATTGGTTGGTTATCACAATGATTCGATAGCCACTTTCTGTTAATTCTCGGATTGCTCTCCGGGCATTCGGAATGAAGGTGAATTCTGACCATTTTCGGACGTAACCTTTATTGGGGGGATTGTGGTTGATAACACCATCCCGATCGAGAAAGAGAGTCTTCATCTTTTTAATTTACCTTTTCGATGGCGTGCAACAGTTCCTTTGGTGTGACGGTCGCACACCCCATTTTACCGACGGCAATCCCACCTGCGAGGTTAGATAGCATCGCAGCACTACGACATTCAGCGTCCGCCGCGAGCGCAAGCGTGAAAGCGGCAACAACCGTGTCCCCCGCACCCGTGACATCTGTCACGATGTTTGAATGCGGTGGAAGGTGTTCTACCTCTACAGTCCCGTCTGCAACCTGTTGAAACAGGGACATCCCGTCTGCGTCGCGAGTGATTAGCAATGCCTTAAGCGATAATCTGTTCAGAATTTTTTCACCAACAGCAACCAGATCGGACGCATCCGTGATCTCTTCATGGACAGCGGCACTTGCCTCCTTGTGGTTCGGCGTAACGGCGGTTACACCTTCATAGTGCCAGAAGTTGTTTTGCTTCGGATCAACGATAATTGGGATACCGTAAGACTTGGCGTGTTTCACAACACCCTTGATGAATTGAGCAGTAACCACCCCTTTATCGTAATCAGCGAAGATAACTGCGTCGCTTGTTGGCAATTGAGAAACAACAGTGTCGAGTAGGTGTTCCTGTATTTGGGGAGAGATCTCCTGTTTGGATTCCCTGTCAATGCGGAGCAAATGATGCCCTGAACCCGGTTCCCGATCTGCCAAAGTCGTGGCACCATGGGCAATGACCCGTGTTTTTGTGCTTGTTGGTCGCTGAGGGTCGGTATAGACCCCGGTCGTAACGAGATTCATCTCGGTTAGCATCTGGACTAACTCTTCGCCTTCCCTGTCCTGACCGATGACACCGACCAAGGTTGCGTTGCCACCTAAGCTTGCAACGTTTTGGGCGACATTCGCCGCGCCACCACACCCGGTCTTCTCTGTCGTCGTCTCAAACACTGGAACAGGGGCTTCAGGCGAAATTCGCTGCACATCCCCCCAGACATACGTGTCCACGATGACATCGCCGATAATCACTACCCGCTTGCCTTGAAGTTGTTCAAAAACGGCTTTTAAATTCACAACATTATCCTATCATAAATCTACAGGTTAAAGCAACAAACATTCTTTGTAGAGCAGAGGCATTGGATTTTTCTGTAGAAGGGATCTCCGAATCCGAATTTATTCGGTAGTATCGATAGAAAACCGAATGGCTATAGTAACGCCGCTCTTACCTGTGAATAATTCCGAAAAAGAATCGCGCGTTTCACAGTTTTCACAGCAAAGTCAGAAAAGTGCGGATTTCAGAAAAGGCTTTAAACATACGCCCTAACTGGGTTTCGATGGGTTTTTCGCTAAATATTTTTCATACCTGCTATGAAATTTGCTATGAAATTTTATATTGATAAAAAAGAAAAGGATCACGGTTTAGGGACGTATGTGAGGCCACAGCGTTTTTTTGAAAAAACACTTGACACTCTCAGCAAATTGTGGTTTAATAGATGTATCACGTTGGACCGACATTATCAGCGTTACCGCTTGGTAACGTGTCGGTCCTACCCACTGATAAGGGGTTAAAGGCGTGATACGTGAAAAATCATGAAAATGACATTCAAGTTCCGTGCGAAGCCTACGAAAACAGAGGAACGTTGGCTTTTTTCGGAGTTCCGCCATCAGAAGCAGTTGCAGAACTATATGCTCCAGATGCGTTCGCAGATGTGGAACTATGGAAGTATCTCGGTGTCGCGTTATGATCAGCAGGCACATCTGCGCAAACTGCGTGAAAACTCGCATTATCGGAGACCCGAAAGAGGTCACACTGAAAAAGACGGCGCGGGGCTGGTATTGCTTTATCGTTTGCGAAGTGCCGGATACGCTGAAATGTGTTCCAAAATCTGCTTGTGGTGTGGATGTTGGGACGCACACTTTTCTTTGGAAACCTCGCCAGCGGGGCAGAACGTTTTGGTATTTAGAATCCACCGATTTGATATACACAACACGGCGGACAAGCAGCAACATTTTTTGAAGGAAACCTAATTGGCTTGCAACTAAAGTGGAAAATGGAGTCAGAATAAGCTACCGGGAATATAACCAAATTATCCAAATTTCAGTGTAAATTAGGAGAATACTTAATTATTATGTTCAAAGCTTTTGCAAAAGGCACCGGCGTACTCATCTTACTCATAGGTTTTATGGGATGTGGGGACGCTGATAAGGTTGGTCAGGTCCCGCCTGAAGAACTCCTGCAAATCAATAAAGTCTTAGACCAATGGCGGCAAGGTTATGAGACGGAAGATGTTAACTCGTATATCAACACCTTCTGGGAAGACGGTTTCCTCTATGTTTCTGATATGGGGACAGACGGGGACAAAACCGACGACTTGGAGTTTGATGACATTCGAAAGGAACGCGATGCTGCCACTCGGGTCTTTGAGAAGTTTCAAGACATTGAGATAGAACTCTCTGTTCCACCAGAGATCTCTATGAACGAGGATGGTACACAGGCAGAAGTACGGAATCACTATAGAATCCAACTCTTCATCTCCGATGGACACTCGCTTGAGGGTGGATTTAGTGGTGTGTACGCTGAAGGTGACAGCCTCTTTATTTTTGAAAAGAGAAATAATGAATGGCGTATAGTTGAATGGCATGATGAAGCCTTTAACGAGGAAGAAATTCGCATTGCCAATAACCTATAGGTTTCAAAAGATGTGCTATAAATGCTTATACCCGTGTGGTTTTCCCTTGCATTTTGAGCGGACATCTGATAGAATATTCAGCGGCGTAAAGAAATAACAAAGGACCCGCTTCTAAAAACCAACAGAATGACAAAATCTCCAAAAAAGGATTGATAGTGATATTCCATGAACAAATCTGCTTTACGAAATCAGTTTTTTGGTGGAGTTTACGCCAAATGTATTAGCATCCCAAAATTTTCCTTTAAAAGATTTATAATACTTTCGCTGAGTGTGTTACAACTTAGTCTTTCCGGATTTATTTTCGCTGCAGATTCTCCCACCGATAATCAGGCTATCGACACAGAGGTTACGCCGAAAGACCCAAAACCCACGGAATCATCTACATATAAATTGCAAGTTGGTGACAGTTTTGTTGTCACCGTGGACGGCTACCCCGAATATAGCAAAGAGCGGGTCCCTGTGCCGGTTCAACAAGACGGCTATGTCTCTTATCCGCTCATTGGGCTTATCAAGGCAGTGAATCTCACGGTTTCTGAACTGGAAGCGCAGATGCAGTTCGCTTTTTCAAAGCATCTCCCGACGGCACGCGTATTTGTAACGCTCATGAAGCCGAAACGGACGATTCTTGTGTTTGGTGCGGTCGAACTTCGCGCTCGTGGGAACCTCCATGTGTTTGAAGTTGGGCAGGTGTATCTCCTTCAAGCACTTGCCTCTGCTGGTATCAATTATGAAGCGGCAGACCTTACGGATATTTCTATCTGGCGGAAGGGGAAACTCTATAAGAAAGTTGATTACCTTCAGCTTATCAGCGCAGGTGGTCCCGATATTCCTTTGAAGGACCATGATACTATCTTCATTCCGTCGATCTTTCAGCAACGTCCCGTGCGTGTTATAGGTGCGGTGGTAGCCCCGGGGATTTATCCCATAACAGAACCGCGGGTGCCGGCAAGCCAAGTGTTGAAAATCGCGGGAGGTTCCAGAACCGATTTCGCGGACTTGCACAAATCAGAAATCATCACCAGTAAAGAGCGTATTTTAGTCGATCTCGCTGCAGAGAATGTTGAGGCAATGGTGGGACCGGGAGATACCTTATATGTCCCGTTGGCGGAAGCGAAAATTAGCGTTACAGGGGCTGTCCAAAAACCAGGACAATACGTGATTACTGAACCGGTACTGATTGGTCAAGCCATTGCGATGGCAGGTGGGTTCAACGAAGAGAGAGCGAATCCGAAAAAATGCTTACTCACGCGGGCAGATGGGGTAGAAGAAGAACTGGACTTCGATCAGATACACTCGGAAGTTTACTTGCACCCGAAAGATCAGCTCAGAATCCGTGAACGGACCCGTTTAGACTGGCGAGTTATCACCTTCGCAACATCGTTTGTGAACTTGCTTGTCACAGTCCTGCTCAGATACAATTAAGAGGGTTGTCGGTCATCGGTTGTCAGTCGTCAGTTAAAGAGGTTTCCTGTATGCGATGCGTCTTAGTAACCATTGGTCCCTTTAGTGGTAATGAGGTTTACCGGAAGATATAACGCAACTATAACCCTACCGAAAACTGAAAGGGTTGCGTAGCAATCCGAACCGATAACTATTCAAGAATCAACCGAAAACCTGAGCGAAACGAATCGGGGACATTGAAGAACCGCCCAAGCAAAACACCCCTCCCACAGTGGAGTGCAGACCAGGAGCAATCAATTAAAAAATGCCAGAGACAACCGACAGGCACTTTGAAGAAATCAGAGAAATCCGTTTATCAGACTATTTTTGGATCCTCTTTCGGAATAAATGGAGTGTCCTGCTCATTTTCTTGCTTTCCGTTTTTGTGGCGTTTCTCATAACAGACCTCACTCAGCCGGTTTATCAATCTGAAACAACGCTTCGAGTTTTAGACGGTCAACCCACCTCTTCGCTACTGTCACAATTGCCACTATCTGGGTTATTGGGGGGTTCATCTTCGGGTGCTTATGCCGCACAAATACAGTCGCGAGACCTCGTGATTGCGCCGGCTATCCGTCAACTCAGAGAAGAGGGATTACTGGATCCGTTGCCTGTTTATCGTGGACGGGTCATGGTGTGGCTTGCGGATTTGTTAAGTATTACACTTGCTCAGGATGCGACGGAACAGGGTGAATTTACCCTCACTGAGTGGGAAGACTTTTTCGTTAAAACACTTATTGACGAGGCGTTAAAGGTTGAAGAAACACCCGACGGAAAAGTAATTACTGTTACTGTGACACAGCGGACATCGGAACGGGCAGAGAATATAGCCAATAGGATAGCGGCTGTGTTTCAGGCGGCAGTCGAAGCGGAAACGGCTGAAAAAATGGAGTGGTGGGAAAAACCGCTCCCACAGACAATGTTGAATCAGACAAGGGATAGCCTCGTAAAGGCTGAGGAGGCGTTCTTTAAATTTCAACAAGAATACCCGGAGATCACCTTGAATGCGGAGGGCGGAACACAAGCACAAATCATCCTGGCACTTCAAGTAAAAGAAAATGAATTGATAGATCTTTTGGTAAGTGCTGAATTTAGACTGGGGACCTATCAGGCAGAATTGGAGAAGTTATCAGAGAATCTCGTTTCAGAAACAATTGGGCGGAACCCTTCGCATTCCAAGCTGCAAGATAGTTTACACCAGTTTGAAATCGAGCGGGCGGAACTGCTGGGGAAATATGATGAAACGCATCCCGAAGTGATGGCGATTGATCAGAAAATTAGAGAGACGCGAACACGACTTGATACAGAAGAGAAAGAGATAAAAAGTACAACTTCTTCTTACAATCCGCTCCATCAGGCACTCACAGAGAAAGTGAATGAAGCGGAGGCTGCTATTATCAGCCTTAAGAAACAGAAGGATGAGGCTTCGACCAAAATTGCTGCGCATCTTGAGAAACTCGGCAGCTGGTCTCCGACGCAATTGCAGTTTTATCGACTTAAGCGGGATGTTGAAATTCATACCTTACAAACAGCGGCGTTAGAAACGAAGCTACAGGAAGCGGAAATTTTCGCGCAGGCACGCACAGAGAGTATCAAAGTGTTAGATCAAGCGCGCGCCGCCGAAGAACCGTTGAAACCTCGCTTAAAACTGAATCTCGCTTTGGGAGCAATGGCAGGTATGCTGCTGGGCTTTACATTCGCTGTAGCGAAAAGTTACTTTGAAGATACATATCTCCGCTTAGAAGATGCGGTGCGTCAATTGGATGCCTTGCCCGAATCGCCAAGTTTCCTTGGAGTACTTCCGTCGATTAAAAAGCGTAATGCGTATCGACTGCCGCTAATTGTTCACGATGCTCCGCAATCACGGTCTGCTGAGGCGTTTCGCGTCCTACAAGCGAAACTGCCGTTTTTAAATCCAGGAGCACCCGTGAGAACCATTCTTGTTACAAGTGCGACTCGAGGCGAAGGGAAAAGTACGATCTCCTCGAATCTCGCTGCCGCGCTTGCGCAAAGGGGAAGTAAAGTCTTATTAATTGATGCCGATATGCGCCGCCCTTCGCAACACAACACTTTTCCGGGAGAGCGACTCCCTCAGACGGAAGATGCGATAGAGACCTCTGACGCTGAACTTCCTATCGCGCGCGTTGATGCCCGTAAACCCGGATTGAGTGAAGCCCTTATCCGTTTAAACTCAGAAAATGGCGACGATATCCTCCAAGCAACGGTCAAGCAAACTGACATTCCTAATTTGCATCTTGTGCCGAGTGGCACTGTGCCACCCAATCCAATTGAACTTCTGAACTCGGAAATGATGACAGATTGGTTGGAACTCGCGAAATCGGAGTATGATGTGATTGTGATCGACTCGCCACCGGTCCGTGCTGTTGCGGATCCGATGATTTTGGCAAACATCGTCGATGCTATTGTCTTTGTGTTTGACATCACGAAGACCCGACGCTTTGATATCCTTACGGGCATCCGACATTTGACAGAAGCCTTCCCGATGAAAGGCATCGGTGTACTTTGTAATATGATCAATCCGAAGCACGCCAAGTCCTACGGTTATTACAGTCGCCACGGTAACTACTATGGGCTTGTAGATGAGGAATAGCAGTCAGCAATCAGCCGTCAGTGGAGTAGCAGTCGGCAGTCAGCAATCAGCAAGAGGGTGTTCTTAAACGAAAACCTCTTTACCGACCGCTGATAGCCACACCTCTGACTGCTGAAAGGATTTTTGGAAAAAATCTGGGGAAATACGCAGAACACCCTATCAATACGCAGAAATACCCAAGCAAAAATACCTGACTGCTGAGTGCCATTCTACGATTTTATCTTTCCCAAACTCGCAGGTGGGCGTGATGTTCCTACCAACCCCGCAAGAACGACCATTGTTAGGATATACGGCAAACTGTTTAACAATTGGACAGGAATGTTCCATCGGTTCGCGAGTTCTAAAGCGGTAGCAAATCCGAAGAGGAAGCATGCGGCGATGCCGCTCAATGGCCGCCAATTTCCGAAGATGATCGCCGCGAGTGCGAGATAGCCTCGTCCCGCTGTCATCCCTTTTGTGAAATAGTGCACTTCAGATGCTAAAAAACAGCCGCCGATTCCTGCCAAGATCCCGCTTAGCGCGACCCCGATATATTGCCATTTCGCCCGACTCAGGCTAAGGGTTGCGAGTGCTTCTGTCGATTCACCTGCTGCGCGTAATCGTAGACCCCATGGGGTTTTAAACAGGAGGATGTGACTTGCCACCATCAATACGGGTAGCAAGTAGACGACAAAACTGTACGAACCTATAAACGGTACCTTCCAATGCGGAAGCCCCCCTACCTGTTCGGTGGTCGGTAAGAGGTACTCTGTAATTCCTAATGCTAAGATGTTGATACCGACACCTGTGACAATTTGTTCTGCGTGGAAAGTAACCGTTGCGACAGCGTGTAGCAGTGCTAATGCTAACCCAAAGCCTGTCCCTACAAGCAATCCGATCCATACTGAACCCGAAGCCTGCGTCCCGACTACATAACCAAAAGCTCCTATGAGCATCATACCTTCGAGCGCAAGATTAATGATCCCGGCGCGTTCCGAATAAATCCCGCCGAGCGCAGCAAATCCCAGTGGTGTCGCCATTCGTAAAGTACTTGGAATCATTTTTTTTGTGAGATGCTTTCTATGCTGACTAACCAGATAATTAGCATGCCTTGACCTGCGTGAAATAAACCGCGTGGGACTTCCAGCAAAATTTCAATATCTAAGGCGACCTTGTTCAACAACCCGAACAGGATAGCCGCCGCCAAAATGCCGAAAGGATTGTTTCTGCCCAAAAGTGAAACCGCAATCCCAGTGAAACCCCATCCTGACGAGAAATTATCCAAAAACCGATAGCGGTATCCCATAACCTCAGCGACCCCTGCTAACCCGGCAACCGCACCGCTCAATGCCATCACCCATATCGTCACTGTGCTCGGATTTATCCCGCCGTAAGCTGCGGCATCTCGCGCATTTCCTACCAAGCGTAGTTCATATCCCCAACGCGTATATGTTAAAAAGATATAACAACAGACAGCACACCCACACGCGAGGAAGAAACTCATGTTTAGCGGGTTGCTTTGTGGGAGAACAGGGAGCAAAAACGCTAATCTTGGGAGTCGTGCCGCTTCCTGAATCTGCTGCGTTTGTGGAATCATCTGACCGGGTTCTTGGTAGACGGACGTAACAAGGTAGTTCATGAGAGCGAATGCGATGAAGTTCATCATAATGGTGTTGATAACTTCATGCGCGCCGTATCTCGCCTTTAAGAGACCCGGGATCGCACCCCATCCGGCACCAGCGATCATCGCGCCACCTATACAGAAAGGGATCAATAGAAAAGGAGGTAGGTTCAGGTGTATGCCTATCCATGCGGCAGCGAACGCCGCAATATAGAGTTGCCCTTCGCACCCTATATTGAACAATCCGCTTTTGTAGCCGATAGCGACGGCAAGCCCTGTAAATATAAGCGGCGTTGCGTTAAACAGTACATAACCGATATCGTCAAGACTTGCGAACCCGCTGACAAGGATAATAGTATAGAACTCCAGTGGATCCTGTCCGCGTATCTGAAGCACAAGCCCACATAAAAGAAAAAACCCAGCAAGCGCAAGGAGGGGCGGTACTAAATTAACGAACAAATGTTTGGCTTGGGATGCCCTGTTCCGCGACAGCGTAGCAAACACTTTTTGGATATTCAAGGTTTTCTCAATGTCTCTGCTGAAATTTGACAAAAGGACTCAAAACGTGGTATCATACGTGATATTAAGTCTACCAGCAATATACTCATTAATATAGCACAGATGTCGGATTAAAACAATCGCAAGCCTATAGAGGCTTGCGGGACAACGGTTAAAAGAAAGGCAGCGATGCGTCCTCATGAAAAAAGAAAGAGCGAACCTCCCACATCTTGAAAGCGAAAATGCCCGAATCGATCTTCCTGCTGTTTTGGGTGGAACACCTGTCTTTGAAAAGACACCTGATGCGCCCTATCCGAAGTTGGAACAGTGGAGCCAGATAACAGAAGAAGAAGCCCAAGTTGTTTACGAGATGACGCTTCGGAACGAACTCTCCGGTGTGTCTCCGACTGTTCAGGAATTTGAGCGAACTTGGCGTGAACGCCATCAGACCCGATTTGCGTTGAGCCTTACGAACGGCACAGCGGCACTACACAGCGCAATGTTTGGACTCGGTGTCGGTCCGGGTGATGAAGTTATCTGTCCGACCTACACGTGGATGGGATCAATTACGCCAGCATTGACGTTGATGGCAAAGCCTGTTTTCTGTGAAGTAGATCCGAGGACCTTGTTAATTGATGTTGCTGATGTTCGACGGCGTATTACCTCCAAGACTAAGGCGATTGTGGCGGTGCATCTGTGGGGCAATGTGTGTGACATGGATGCACTCATGGCACTCAGCGCAGAAACAGGTGTGCCGATCATAGAGGATTGTTCTCACGCACACGGTGCCTCTTACAAGGGTGTACCCTGTGGCAGTATTGGGCAGGCGGGCGCGTGGAGTTTGCAAGGCAGTAAACCCATTAGCGGCGGCGAAGGTGGAATGCTTGCTACCAACGATGTCGCAATTTTTGAAAGGGCTTGTCTGCTGGGGCAAGTCAATCGTCCTACCAACGCTGCCGGAGAAACAGTGGAAGGACTACGCTATACGCATCTCCCACCGATGGGGCTCGGTGTTAAATTCCGCGCACATCCGCTCGCTATTGGTATTGCTTCCGTGCAACTGAAGAAACTTGATAAACTCAATGCGAACCGCCGCGCCTATATCCAAGAAATCTCCGACGGGTTACGGGAGATTTCCGGTGTTTCTCCTATTGAAACATATCCAGGTGCTGAGCCAGCCGGATTCTTTGGATTTCCTATCCACTATCACGAGGAAGAGATGCACGGACTACCGGCACCAGTATTCGCCGAGGCACTCAGAAAAGAAGGGGTTTTGGCAAACAATAATCCGTATCCGCTTGTTGTTGGGGATGGTGTACCTGTATTCTCAGGGAGCAGGTTTCCGACGAATAGCAATCCGTATCCGCTGCTACATACCTTACCGCTCTTCACACACGGACTTGATATGTACATGGACGGTCGTGGTGTCCTCTGCACCAATGATATGGGTGGAGCGTTTGAAACCTATGCTCCAGGGGATTTGCCTGTGACTGAACAGACTTGTTCGCAACTTATATTTTTACCGTTATTGACAGAACCTGTAGCAGGTGCCGTGTCAGGAATTTTGGATGCCATTCGCAAAGTCTTTTTTTATAGCCATCTGATAAATGGCAGTCGGTAGTCAGTTGTCGGTAAAAGATTTCCATTTTTACAAGGGAAATACGTAGAAACGCCCAAGCAAACCACTCTCTTTAACTGATAACCATTCTGTGGAACAATGTTAGGAGGTTCCTAATTAAAGAAACGGAATTCTCAGCTCGAACTCGCGCTCAGAATATAGAAACCTTCAAGACTGAACTGTTGGATGTTTTAGTTATCGGTGGTGGCATCGTCGGTGCGGGTTTAATTCGGGACATCGCGCGCAACGGTGGCATAAAAGCGGGTTTAATTGAACAAGGCGATTTTGCGAGTGGAACAAGTAGTGCCACGTCACAACTCGTCCATGGTGGATTTCGCTATCTGCTTAAGCGTGACATTGAACTCGTCAAAACTTCACGCAGGGAACGTGAAATCCTCCATCGGATCGCGCCGAATCTGGTCAAGCCGATTCCATTAGCACTTCTTTGCTACAAAGGTGATCCGTATCCGTTGACAGGCATTCAACTCGCTGCACATTACTACAATCGTCTCTCTAAAACGGATGAAACGGAGCAGTCAAGCGCGATTCGCGATGTCCGAAAGATACAGCATCTTGTCGGACCGATTGCTACAAACGCCTTAAAGGGGTGTGTCCTGTTATGGGATAGCATGGTTGACGATGCCCGGTTGACGCTTGCGACACTCAAGGATGCGCATCAATACGGGGCTATTGTCGCAAATTATGTCCGTTTCCTTGATTTCATCGGTCAACCGAAAACTGTCAATGCCGAGAACCGAATATATAGGGTAGTTGCTGAAGACGTTATTTCTGGACAACGCTTTGAGATATCGGCACGGAAAATTGTATCTGCAACGGGACCCTGGAGCGATCATGTACGGGGTAAAGATCCGAGTTACGACGGGACCCCGCGACTGTTGACAGAAAACGCGAAAGGTATCCATCTCGTCTTGCCACGCTGTGGAAAAGCGGACGACGCTGGTGCTTACGGTCTGATAACCTTTACACAGGTGGAAAAACAACGAAGACGTAATCCGCGAGTTATTTTTATTCTGCCCGGTACCCACAATACTTCCATCGTTGGTACGACTGAAACAACACCGGAAGAGGACTTGGCATCAGTCCGCCCATCAGCGAATGAGGTGACATATCTACTCTCGGAAGCACAACGAATTTTTCCGGAAAAGAGGCTCAATAAAGACGCTATCATTGCTGCCTATGCCGGTACCCGCCCACTTATCGCGGCGAAGCGGCACGCCCACGGATTCGCAAAAACCGGTTTTGTCTCAAGGGAGCATTTAATTACAGAGAGTCCAAGCGGGATAACGTATCTCTATGGTGGTAAGCTGACTACACACCGTCAGATGGCGGAAGAGACAGTGGACCGCCTTGCCGAATTTTTAAGCGTCCCACGCGTCTGCAAAACTGCCGCTTATCCATTGGCGAACGCGGTCGGGGAAGCATCGGGTGCCGATGCGGAGCGTCTCGTTAAGCGATATGGCGAAGGGTATAGCACGATCCAAAAGTTCATTACCGAGGATGCGACACTTGCGGAGCCAGTAACACCCTCGCTTCCATTCACGAAAGCGGAACTTCTCTATGCCTGTTGGGGTGAAATGGCGATCACGCTTGAAGACCTCCTCTGGCGGCGCACACGGATCGGTTGGACTCGGGGCCAAGGTGTTGATATAGCACCGAAGATCGCGCAATTTTTAGGCAAAAAAAATAATTGGAACGATACCAAAATCACTGCAGAGGTCAAGGCATATCGGGAACGTATCCGTTGGTTAAATTTTAATCTATAGAGGAATGGTTTTAGTTCGGATTTTTTTCTGATGAAAAATCCCTTCAGTTGCCAGTTAAGAGGTTTTCGTTTAGCAAGGGAAACACCCAAGCAAAACATCCTCTTGTGACTGACAACCGACGGCTGACAACTGATAACTATAAAAAAAATGGAAGTTTATCGTTGGGAAGACAGGAAATTTGGGAAACTTGAACCTTTGCGTTTTGGCGAGGAACGCGACTTCGAGGATCTGCTCGAAAAGGATGCCACGCTGGTCCTCGGTGAACCGCTCTGCGTTATCAGTAGGCAACCCCCTCTTAGCACGTCTAAACAAAAGATTGACCTGCTCGCGCTTGACCGACAGGGCAATTGCGTGATTATTGAACTCAAACGGGGAAAGCCCTCTCGGACGGCAATCACACAGATTTTAGAATATGCCGCCGGGATTTCTCAACTTTCTTTTACAGAGTTAGAGACCCTCGCGTATCGCTGGTGTCAACAACAGGGTAAAGAGTTTTCGTCCTTGACTGCGCTACATAGTGAATTCTTCGGCTATGAACCGGGTGATATTCGGAAATCGGCGTTCAATCAAAAACAGCGGTTGGTGCTTGTTTCCGAGGGTGTAGACGCGCGCGTCTTAGAGGTCGCAGAATATCTACGGGCTCTGGGACTCGATCTAACTTACATCTCTTATTTTTCCTATCATGCTCCTGATGAAATTTTAGTTGCAACCGAGACTGTGCTGGGTGGGACCCTTGTCAAAGAGGAAGAACGCAGTTATGGGCACACGACACAGCGATTTATGACCCTTGAGTTGTTCATTGAGATCCTACAGGAGAACGAGGAACTCTCACAAATTGCCCATGAATTTTTGGAGTATATTGAGACGTGCGGCGCGACGCTTCGACCCCGGATCGCGAAACTCAGGATGACTTTTGGGGGACACTGGTGGCTCGATATGTATCCGTCAAGGAGAGCGACCCATTTTCGAGTTGATGTCCACGGCGACTTCACACCGCTCCATATTGTTGAGTGTAGAGCCAATTTGCCCAACGTCACAGTTAAGAATTTCGGTATCTCTTTTAACATCGCTTCCAAAGCCCATCTTGAGTATGCAATCGAGATTTTTGAACGCGTCCGTAATTCCATCCTATCTTCCTAAATAGCCATCGGCAGTCGGGGCGGTTTTTTCTTGTGAAAAAACCTTTCGGCAGTCGGTAAGATGGCAAAGAAGCGGTCAGCCGTCAGAAAAAAAAAAGAAATCTCTTTGTCTTGCCGAAAGCCAATGAAAACCGACAGCCGAAAGCCAATAAAAAATGCGTTTTGCCCATCCTGAATTCCTCCATTTATTATGGATTGTGCCACCCTTAGCACTGTTGCTCCTCTTTGGATTACAACAGAAACGGAAAGCACTACTGCGATTCTATAGCAATGTGGATCCGTCGCACCTACGGCGATACAAGGTTCAAGCGGGATTGTTGTTGCTGAGTTACTTCCTCCTGACACTTGCAATTGCACGTCCACAGTGGGGTGCCAAACCTGAACCCGTTGCGGAACGGTTAGATGTCATGATCGCATTGGATATTTCGACCAGTATGCTCGCGGAAGATGAAAAATCCCTTCGACGACTGACGCATGCGAAAGAGGCTATATTTTCACTATTAGAGGAACTTGAAGGCGACAGAATCGGATTACTCTACTTTGCTGAAGCGAGTTTCGTGGTATGTCCGTTGACGCACGACACTGCCACCCTAAGAGAATTCTTGACGGCGATAACCGCCGAAACACTTACCCATAGCGGAACCCGTATCGGTGATGCTATTGAGACCGCTATCGCTCGACTGAGTTCAAATCAGGACGATAGGACAGTAATAGATACCGATTTCGGAGGGCAGAAGGTACTGATTCTCTTTACAGACGGGGAGGACCACGGTGAAGAGGCGATTGAAGCGGCAAGAACTGCGACTCAGCAGGGCGTACATATCTATTGCGTCGGTATTGGCAACCCTGCCCAACCTGTACCTATTCCGCTCCCGCGAGAGACTGCTGTGGAAACCGCTCCATATAAGCGCGATGCCAGCGGTCAACTCGTGCTAACAACGTTAGATGAAACTCGACTGAAAGAAATTGCCGAAGCGGGGAACGGCAGTTATTACCACGCGAATGCGGGGATTGTCCGGTTAACGGCGGACTTAGCACACCTCGAAAAACAGAAGTTCAGGATCCGTTCAGACGGTGAGTATCAGGATCGGTTCCAATTATTTGTGGTTGGGGCGTTAATTCTGCTTATCTGTGAGTTACTTCACTTTACGATATGGGCTCGCAAAGCGCGTCCGTAGAAAAACAAACCTGTATTATGGACCTTGGAATCTCCCACCGATGCGATGGTATCATACTTTTTTGAAAATCAAACCATCTGGACGATAACGCATCAATACAACCAAGATGACCCCAAACAACAGATAGCGGGCACCTCCAAATTGAGGAAAATTGGAGAGAACTTCTCGCAGGACCTCACTTAAGGAACCGAGAATGATTGCGCCTATAACGGAACCCTTAATACTTCCCTTGCCACCGAGGATTACCATACAAAGGACGAGAATAGATTCCCAGAATTCAAAGGATCGTGCGCTAATAATACTGGACCAGGGAGCTAAAAAAGCCCCACCGAGGGCACCAATAGCAGCACTGACAGCAAAAGCGAGCGATTTGTATCGGCTGATATCGATCCCCATAGATGCTGCTGCTTGTTCATCCTCCCGGATAGCAACCCATGCTCTTCCGACACGAGAATGCTGTAATCGGTACGTAACGAATATAACCAAAGCGAGTAAGATAAGAATATGATAATAGTGGTGCCAATTTTGATCAAGCTCCATTCCAAAAATCGTGGCACGTGGAATGTTCTTTACAAACCCATTAATATCCCCGATCAGCCATATTTCGTTTTTCACGATACGGAAGAGTAATTCAGCAAACCCAAAGGTAACAATAGCGAAGTAATCGCCGGTGAGTCGTAGAGTAGGTGCACCGCGTAACAATCCCCAAAGTGCACCATTGAGGACAGCTAACGGCAGGACCATCCAATAACTAAACCCAAACCTCACCATCAAGAGTCCGGCGGTGTATCCTCCGACGAGATAGAATCCAACATAGCCGAGGTCTAACAAACCTGTAAATCCACAAACGATGTTTAGACCCACCGCGAGAAGTGTATAGAGACCGATCTGAACAACACTGTAGAGAATATAATCTCCACTCGGCGTTGGGAGATAGATATCTCGATAGGATAGCAACAAACTAATGTAATCCACTGCATACATAAGCAGTGGAAAGAAACAGATGAGGAGCCCAAAAATTATATTTTTTGCTGTTAACTTATCTTGCATGGTTTTCTCGTAAGGTAAGTTCACCCCAATTTAGGCGCGAGTTCCAGTCGTTGATTTCCCAAACATCCCAGTAGGACGGATGATAATAACAATAATCATGACAATATAGGCAATAGCTACCCGATATCCAGAACCGTAGCCGTACGGAATATAGCCAGCTCCAAAGACTTCAGCGAATCCTATGAGAAGTCCTCCGAGCATTGCCCCAGTAATATTTCCGATTCCGCCGAGGACAGCCGCGGCAAACGCGGCGACTCCCTTATAGTATCCCATCGTTGGTTCAATAATTTCGCGCACGCCAACCATCACGCCCGCAACCGCTCCTAAAGCGGAACCAATAGCAAATGTTATAGCAATGACTTTGTTCGTATTGATCCCCATCAAATTGGCAGCAACCCGATCTTGTGCACAAGCCCGCATCGCTTTCCCGATCTTAGTTAAGGAGACCAATCGATTTAAAGCAATCATTAGAACTAAAGCGAGGAGGATGATGGATAAGTCCCGGTAAGGTAAGTAAGCACCACCGGGGAGTGCAATCGCGGTCTCGGTCAAGGTAAATGCTGGTAGGGCCTCGGTCGGCGGGATGCCTTGCCTTAAAAATGCCGGTAGCGTCTCGGATGGAAAAGGGCGTTGCCTTGCGCCCCAGATGATTCGAGCGAGGTTTTGCAGACCGATTGAAACACCGATCGCTGTAATTAGTGCGGAGAGACGTGCGGCGTCGCGTAGGGGTCGATAGGCAACCAGGTCCATCAACATTCCAATTCCAGCACAGAGAAGCATACTGATAGGAAGTGCGACCCAAAATGGCAGGTTAAAAACTGTGATCAAGGTAAAAGCGAAATACGCGCCAAACATGAAAATTTCGCCGTGTGCGAAGTTAATCAATTGGATAATGCCATAAACCATCGTGTAGCCGACAGCAATAAGAGCATAAATACCGCCAAGGACCAGGGCGTTAATCAATTGTTGTGAAAATTGCTCCATAATACTTGAATCCCTACTATTCGTCCCTTTGGAAAAATTTACGAAAATTTTTAATTTTCATATTTTCTTCCACATTCCAGACGCTTTGGAATTAGAATACATCGTTATTCGAGGTTGAGCATCTGCTGAGAAGCAGTCGTAAATTCCCCGTCTTTAACGATTTTGACGTAGGCGGGCTTATTGACAGTGTCCCCATTTTTGTCAAAATAGGTTAACCCAGTAATCCCCCTGTATCCTTCTTCTGGTGTATCTAAGGATGCCAAATGATCGCGAATGGCTTTTCGATTTTCGGCGAGGGTAGCATCCTTATTATAGGTTTTTTCAATCGCTTCAGCAATCATGCCCATCGCGTCGTAGGTTAACGCCGCCCAAGTATCTGGGGGAACTCCAAACTCGGTTTCAAATGCTTCTGCGACTCGTGCTGCTTCTTCCCCACCTGCACCAAATGTAAAGGGCGTTGTGAGATAAGCGCCCTCTGCGGCGGGACCTGCGATTGTGAGAAAATCAGGGGAATCTACACCATCCGCGCCGAAAAACTGTGCGGTGATTCCTGATTCACGAGCCTGCTTCACAATTAGACCGGCTTGTCCATAAAGACCGGAAATGAAAATAATATCTGGATTCTTCGCCTTAATACTCGTAAGTTGCGCTTTGAAATCCGTGTTATCGCGGTCATACGCTTCGGAGGCGACGACGTTGAGTTCAATCCTCTCGGCTTCTGCAACGAAGGCATCTCTCAGACCTCTACCGTAGTCGTCGTTATCAAAAAGGACACCGACAGACTGATATTCCGTCAAGATGTTTTTAATATATTTGGCAATAAATTGACCTTGGAAATCATCTCGATACAAATTCCTAAAAGTCCAATCACTACCTTCACAAACACTTACATTTGTTGAACCTGGGGACAACTCAACGACCCCATTATCGGCGTAGATACCTTTACCAGCTAAAGAACATGCACTGTTAAAATGCCCAACGACAGCGAGGATCCGCCTATCTGTAGCAAAACGTGTAGCGACAAGTTTCGCTTCCCTTTCTGTACCGGCGTCATCTCCAAAGTCGAGGTCCAGTTTCATACCATTGATTCCACCAGTGTCATTAATCTCTTTCTCTCGGAGTTCAGCACCACGTTTAATCATTTCCCCAAATGCTGCTGCGTTCCCTGTAAAGGGGCCTGCTACAGCAACTTTGAGTTCTCTCTGGGTTTGCTGCTTGTCTTGGCTCGCAGGTTGGCATCCCCAAATAGATACAAATCCGACTATCAATAATATTATAATACAATTTCTCATTTTATTATGTACTCCCTTCATTATAATGGCAAGTTCTGCGTCGTTAACTATTAAGCCATTGAGGTTATCGTTATTTTAGGGTAAAACCTGCCTGAAGTCAATCTTAAATTCCAATCTATCCTCTTTACCGTTTGGATGGACTATCCGAACTTGAGGGACAACGATACGAATATCTGTGGCGGTACTCTCAAGTCGATCGAAGATTAAGAAACCGCTCCGTTTCGCACCGGAGAACAACTTCGCGCCTTCAAAGATGTGATCCTCTATCACAATACGCCCCAACTCAAGTGCCTCGGCATCTATGTAAGATTGGTAGTAACCGTGGTAGGGATAGTAACCGTAAGCCGTAGGCATATAAGGGTAACCTCCCTCCCAAGTGTTCCTCTCTGAAATATCTACGTTATCATAGAGTACGTCAAAATAATCGTTGGATAGATTGGCGTATTGTCCTCCGTTTCCATCAATGAGTATGGCTGTATCGCCAACTAAGACGCGTCGGTTATCTCGGTTATGGACTGTAATGTCGAAGACCGTATAGATGGGTTCAACAGCACCACTCTTCTCAACCAAGAGATACGGATTCACTCTCGGATTTTCGGTAAGTGCGAACAGTTCTACCTCATCAAACGGTTTTATAGTGACGGCAATTCCCTTTTTTTCGACGGTCGCTGCCCCAGTTTCTGGATCAATCTGTGCGTCAAAACGTCCCACGATGGGTTCCATATAAACATCAACTGAAGGTTGCGGTGGGACAGCACATCCTGCTGATAACACTCCGATTAAGAGAAGCATACCGATTTTGCCTATAATCTGATACCGGAAATGTATGCGATTTTTGGTATGGCTCATCAGTCTTACCCTCCTATATTATTATATTTTACGTCGCATGCGTTTTATTGTCAAAGGTTTTAATTGTTGGTAATAGTTCAGTTACGCTAAACAGCGTTTTGAAACCCCTAAAATTCCCATTTCAATAACGTGACGCGCTGATGCCAGACCAGCATTCCCATTGCTGTACCAAGTGCTGCTCCGGCTATCACATCTGACGTGTAATGCCGTCCGAGATAGATACGCGAAAAACCGACAAGCCCTGCCCCAATGTAGAGCGGAATTCGCCATTTCGGATACCGACACCCTAAAATCGTTGCTGAACTGAACGCCAAGGATGTATGTCCAGACGGAAAAGCTGGATTCCCCAAACTCTCATCAAGCGGACGTTTCCGACCAATTAACCTCTTCATACCAAACGTTACCAACCCGGTCCCGAGGAATGCGGAAGACAAAAGCCTTCCAGTTTCCTGATGTGCTTCATCACCGTAAGCCATGAGGAGAATAGAAAGTCCCATAACTGCCCGATAATGCCCAAATTCTGTTATCCCTTCCATGAGTGTCCACATCGGTTCTCGGTGTGGCGGTGCGTCATAGATACGATCAAAGAGGGTCTGGTCCCATGTCGATAGAAAGTTTTCGGCATTCGCTTCAAATCCCGTTATAAGAGTGCAGAAAAAAATGGCACATATAAGGACCGATTTAAGAGATTTTGAGAGTATGTAAATTGTACATCGATACTGCATCAAACAATCTGACTCCATCTATTATGTTGTATCTTCCACAATTTTATGGTAAAATCTACAATTACTTGGACTTACGCAAAATCAAAGAATTCAGTCTATTATAGCGAAATCGGTGCGGTATGGAGATAAGAAGATGCAAATACGCAATGTCGTGGTTGAATACAACCTCAAAGAAGCGGCAGCGATGCTAAATATCTCACCCTCAGACCTCAAACAGGCGGTTAGTGCTGGACACCTCCAGTATTACTATCGACTCGGTGAAGATAACTATCGGTTCCATGAGGCGAGTCTCCGTGCGAATAAAGACTTGCTTTCCGAAGAGAACTATCTTGCCAAAGCATTAAGCACATGTTCATCTTCAGAGACTACCACGGAGCCTGACGCATCGGAAGAAGATCCACCGCCCACGCCATCCGATCCATAACTCGTTCCTGTATCTCCAAGTATCCTTTTCTCTTCAAAGCTTACGCAAATTGTGCAGGCACGCCGATGAAGCGCGCCTGCTGGAAGATCGTTTGAATCCTTCCCATTTTTGTAAGTTTGCGTTACCTTGAAGTCTTAAGTTTACTCCAGGTCGTTGCGAGTTTGCCGCGTGCTTCTACTGCTGTGAGCGATGCTCCAAGACCGTTGTTCATAATATCATTGACCTCTTCCTCTGTCAACCCACGTTTCCAGATGTTAAGGTCATCCATCAGTCCGGTGAAAGGACGGTTATCGTCGATGTTACGACCGACTCTTGCACCCTGTCCCCAGTCTCCTGCGATAGGTGTGCCAACCCGTGCCTTCTCTTCACCGACATTCTCACCGTTGATGTATAGTACAGCTAACCCGTCGGCGCGGCTGAAGGTGCCAGCGTAGTGTATCCATTCATTGGCTTTGTTTTCGCCAGCTCGGATGTCGAATATCGTTGTGCCACCTGGACTCCGATTGAGCCAACGATAGTTTCCATCGCCGCGTGCTTCGGGGTGTACAAGCCATGTATTATCACTTGCGCGGGCGTTGAAAATCGCCATATCTGTGACGGATTCAACGTTGAGCCAGGCCACAATACTCATGCCTTCGGTAGGGATGTCCTCAGCCTCAACAGTGGATCCATCTAAATCCAGAAAACCGCCACCGACGAATTTGCCAGCTTTCCCGAACTTTCCGTCATCGGATTGCGTGACATCTCCATCAATCTTACCATCGTAACTATTTCCAGATTTTTCAACGACGGTATCTCCGTCGAAGTCTTCATAGTCGAAGTACAGCACCAAATCCGGATCTAAAACATCGGCTGAAAAAACTTCTACCGTAGGTACACAGAGAGTGCCTATCAGAAGTAGACACATCAAACAAGGGGTTAATATAAGGTTCCGTTTCATCTTTCGAGTCCTCCTTTAGATGAACCATCTTTCTACTGTTTTATAGCATGTAGCCATTTTCACAGGTTTCGTCTTACTTTGATGCCTTAAGTTTTCCCCAAGCGGTCGCCAATTTACCTTGTGCTTCTACAGCAAGAAATGCGTCGACACCATCGTTCATAATGCCATTGACTTCTTCCTCTGTCAACCCACGTTTCCAGATGTTGAGGTCATCCATCAATCCGGTGAAAGGACGTTTGCTATCGATATTAAAGCCGACACGTGCGCCTTGGTCCCAGTCTCCTGCGATAGGCGTACCGGCGCGCGCTTTTTCTTCACCGACATTTTTTCCATTGATGTAAAGTACAGCTAACCCGTCGGCGCGGCTGAAGGTACCAGCGTAATGCTGCCATTGATTTGCCTTGTTATCTCCAGCGCGGATGTCAAAGATAGTCGTTCCGCCCGGACTCCGATTGAGCCAACGATAATTTCCGTCGCCGCGTGCCTCTGGATGGACAAGCCATGTATTATCACCTGCCCGGGCATTGAAAATCGCCATATCCGATACGGCTTCAACGTTAATCCAAGCGACGATACTCATACCTTCGGTAGGGATGTCTTCAGGCTTAACGTTGGGTCCATCTAAATCCAGAAAACTACCGGCTGCAAAATGGCCGGCTTTGCCGAATTTTCCATCATTGGATTGTGTGACCTTTCCATTAATATCGCCGTCGTAACCGCGTCCAGATTTTTCAACGACGGTATCTCCGTCGAAATCCTCATAATCGAAGTACAGCACCAAATCCGGGTCTAAAACATCAGCTGAAAAAACTTCTGCCGTAGGTACACAGAGAGTGCCTATCAGAAGTAGACACACAAGATAAGGCGTTAACTTATAAGTCAGTGTTGTAAATATTAGGTTCCGTTTCATTTTTTTGAGATTCTCCTTTAGATAAGCATTTTTTCACTTTTCTACAAAGTGATTCAGTTATCTTAAAGTGTACCATTTTTCATTTGGGTCTGCAACCAAAAACGAAAAAAATCTTGATTTTAACTCCGCTTTAGGTTAAACTGATTTGGAATACGATTCGGAAAAACACAGAAATTTAGGGTTTTGTGAGGGAGCGAAGGTTGCAAAGTGTAGGCATTATTCCAGCACGCTATGCCTCAAGCCGTTTTGAAGGCAAGCCGTTGGCGAATCTGCTCGGGAAGCCGATGGTGCAGCATGTTTATGAAAGCGCGTGTCGCGCAAAAACATTAGATGAAGTTATTGTCGCCACGGATGACCAACGGATTTATGATGCCGTAACACGCTTCGGTGGAAATGTACAAATGACCGGTGAATGCGCAACAGGTACTGAACGAGTCGCCGTTGTCGCAGAACGTTTGAGGTGTGATATTGTTGCCAATATCCAAGGAGACGAACCGTTACTTGAACCTGCCCAGATAGACGTGATGCTGCAGCCTTTTATTGACAGACCGGCGGTGCAAGTTTGCACGCTAAAACAGCGGGTTGAAACTGCCGTAGATTATCGGGACGTTAACGTCGTTAAAGTCGTTACGGATCTTCAGGGTGATGCGCTGTATTTCTCGCGCGCGCCCATGCCCGGGAAGGTCAGTGAGGCAGAGTTACAGAAGTTCCCAGTGTATCGGCATGTCGGTTTGTACGCTTACCGTCGAGAGCAGCTTCTCGCGTTCACGAGGTGGAACAGTACACCTTACGAACTCGCAGAAGGGTTAGAACAATTGCGCTTTTTAGAGCATGGTATCCCCATTCATGTCGTTGAAACGGATACCCCGCTTATTGGGGTTGATGTTCCTGCCGACTTGGAGCGGGTGAAACAGATTTTGGAGGCTTCATAAGGAAAATTTCATGACAAAATACATTTTCGTGACAGGCGGAGTTATCTCAGGTATCGGCAAAGGAATCACAACAGCCTCCCTCGGTAGATTACTCATCAACCGCGGATTCAAGGTGATTGTTGTCAAGATTGACCCATATCTCAATGTAGATGCGGGCGTGATGAACCCATTCCAACATGGCGAGGTTTTCGTCACCCATGATGGCGCAGAAACGGATCTTGATATAGGGAATTATGAACGGTTTCTCGGCATCGATCTGAATCAATATTCCAACTTTACTACGGGTTCTGTCTATAGCGAAGTGATTGCAAAAGAGCGACGAGGGGATTACCTCGGTCAAACCGTGCAACTGATCCCCCATATTACAGATGAAATCAAACGCCGTATCTATCAGATCGGCAAAGATAACGAAGCTGAAATCGTCATTACAGAGATAGGCGGCACGATTGGCGACTTTGAGATGCCCCCTTTCGTTGAAGCCATCCGTCAGATGGCAGTTGAGGTGGGGCGTGAGAACACAATGTTCCTTCATGTCTCTCTCATTTATACGTTCCCCAATGGCGAAAGCAAGAGCAAACCGACACAACATAGCATCCGAAAACTCCAAGAACTCGGTGTCCAACCGGATTTATTGTTATGTCGTACGAGCGAATCGCTGGAGGAGGCATTTCGGCAGAAAATAGCACTCCTCTGTGGTATTAGCGCAGACTATATTTTTGAGGGATTGGACACAAAATGTGTAGATGAAATCCCCCTCAATTTTGAACGACAAGGCATGGGGCATCTCGTTTTAAAGAGACTCGGACTTGAAGCGCGCCCACCGATGGATGCTAAATGGAGCGCGATGGTTGAAAAACTCAAAAATCCGAAGCAGAAAGCTCGAGTTGCTATTGTTGGAAAATACACAACCGGCAGCGATGCGTATATTAGTGTACAGGAAGCACTCAAACATGGCGGGATCGCTAACGATGCGTCTGTTGAAATTGAGTGGATAGAAGCTGAATCGCTCACAGAACATCCAGACCTTGATAGTGTTTTTCAGAACGCCGATGGGATCCTGGTTCCGGGCGGATTCGGCTATCGTGGGATTGAAGGGATGTTGGTTGCAGCACGATATGCGCGTGAAAATAAGATCCCGTATTTGGGATTGTGTCTTGGAATGCAGTGTCTGGTGATTGAATACGCTCGACACGTTGCGAAACTAAAAAACGCAAACAGTACGGAAGTAGATGAAGAAACGCCTCATCCTGTTATAGATTTAATGTATGACCAACGCGCCGTGGCCGATCTCGGTGCCACAATGCGACTTGGACATTATCCGTGCGTCCTTAAAGAAGATACCAAAAGTTATGCCGCCTATCAACAACCTATTATCGTAGAGCGGCACCGTCATCGCTATGAATTGAATAACCAGTACCGCTCACAATTAGAGTCAGCGGGTCTCTGTTTTAGCGGTCTGTCGCCGGATGAGAGTCTCGTCGAAATTGCTGAAGTGACTGAACACCCGTGGATGGTAGGTTCTCAATTTCACCCCGAATTTCAATCGAAACCGCTTGCCCCACATCCGCTTTTCCGAGATTTTATCTCGACGGTCCTCTCCCACCAATGCAAAGTTAATAACTCGGAAGAGGAAGAAAAATGATAAAAAATACGGCTACAGTACACACTCGTGCCTGGTACGGAGATGAAGAACTGACGCTGAATTTTCCGATGGGTTGGGAGGTAGAAGTATTGGGTCCGAAAGATGCTCCCGCGCTTTCAGATGCCGAAATCGAACGTGCGTTCGCTGAACCGATCGGCACACCCAGAATTTCGGAGCTGGCGAAAGGCAAAAAGAGCACCGCCATTATTGTAGATGACCTGAGTCGTCCAACGCCTGCGGCGAGAGTGATTCCATTTCTACTACGGGAACTCTCTACGGCAGGTGTCCCGAAATCCGGAATTCGGTTTGTTGCTGGCATCGGTGCTCACCGACCTCTCACCGATGAAGATATTGTGAAAAAAGTCGGCGCAGATATCGCTGCTGAGTACGAGGTAACCAATCATAACTTTATGAGTGGGGACCTACGTGCGTTTGGCAACCTTGAGAACGGCATGCCGGTGTATCTCAACAGGATCGTCGCGGACTCGGATTTTAAAATCTGTCTCGGTGGTATCTATCCTCACAGTTCCGTCGGTTTTAGTGGCGGAGCGAAGTTAATTGTCCCGGGTATCGCTGGTTTTACCACAATGTTCTATTTCCATACTTTTCCACCAGGTCGCGGACCCGCAGTGATTGAGGGACAGAGTAGTGAGCCGGACCGTCGCGACAGTGCCGAACTGGCAGCAGGTGTTCTCGGTCTTGATGCGATCACCAACGTTGTGCTTAATAGTCGGCGTGAGATTTGCGGGATGTTTGTCGGTGATTTTATCAAGGCGCATCGTAAAGGCGCGCATTTCGCGATGGATACTTATGGAACAGTGATACCCGAAACAACTCGAAAAGACACAGATTTGGTGATCATTAACTGCTATCCGCTGGATGCTGATGCGATTCAACTTGATAAGGCACTGGCGGCTTTAAGTTATTTTGAAAACGCTTACACGATAGCACTCTACCCGGCAAGCGATAGCAGCTGCTACCACGGATTGTTCGACCGAATCGATTACCCACGCTATCTCCGACAACGAGCCGAACAGACGCCACCTGAAGCGCCTACGCAACAGATCGGACGGCGTGGACAACTCCACGTTTGGTCTGAGTATTTTTTGGCAGATGATTTCTATAAAGAGTATCCCGCATCGCTTCTTTTCCGAGACCTTGAAGAACTGATTCAACTGTTCGTGGAGAAACTTCCGGCAGACGCCAGCGTTGCTATTTTACCGGTAGGCGGAATACAGGTATTGACGTAAATGCTCCGCCGTAAAGTACTTAACTTGTAATCTGTTCGGCTATGAAGGGTTGGGATTTATAGTAAAGTATAGAATTAATGAGACACCCTGTGCCGGTTCGGTTAGGAAACCGCACCTACCGGAGGATGCAAGTGTCTCTTTATTTTTCGGTTTTACTATAAACACCCTTGCGAGAGAACCAATGTTCCTGCAATTGGCAGGACATATCTTTTCTTTTACGTATTCTGCGATTCACAGATGGAGGGCAATTATGAACAATACTGCTACGGTGCACTCCCGCGCTTGGTACGGAGACGAGGAACTAACACTGAATTTTCCGACCGGCTGGGAAGTAGAAACGTTGGGTCCGAAAGATGCTCCCGCGCTTTCAGATGCCGAAATTGAACGAGCATTTGCCGAACCGATCGGCACACCCAGAATTTCGGAACTGGCGAAAGGCAAAAAGAGTGCGGTTATTGTCGTAGACGACTTGAGTCGTCCGACGCCTGCGGCGAAAGTGATTCCATTTCTCCTGCGTGAGCTATCTGCGGCAGGTGTCCCGAAATCCGAGATCCGATTTGTCGTTGGTGGCGGTTCACATCGCCCGATCACTGATGAAGAAGTTGCAAAGAAGATCGGCGCGGATATTGCTGCCGAATATGAGGCGACAAACCACAACTTTATGGGGGGTGATTTACGCGCCTTGGGGAACCTCGATAACGGTATGCCTATCTATCTGGACCGTGTCGTTGCAGATGCGGATTTCAAGATATGTTTGGGAGGCATCTATCCCCATGGCTCTGTCGGTTTCGGTGGCGGTGCGAAGTTAGTTGTACCGGGGATTGCTGGTTTCGCGACGATGTTCTATTTCCATACCTTTTCGCCGGGGCGTGGACACGCTGTGATTGAAAGAAAAGGGAGCGAACCGGATCATCGCGATTTCTCTGAGGCGGTCGCTGCTGTTCTCGGTCTTGATGTAATCGCTAATGTTGTGCTCAATAGTCGGCGTGAGATTTGTGGACTGTTTGTGGGTGATTTTGTGCAGGCACATCGCAAGGGAGCACACTTCGCTTTGGACACTTACGGCACGGTGATACCGGAAACGAGTCGAAAAGAGACGGATCTGGTTGTGCTTAACTGTTACCCGCTTGACAGCGATCCGATTCAAACGGGCAAGGCTTTGTGGGCATTATCCCATTTTGAGAAGGTGTATAGTATGGCACTCAATCCCGCAAGTGACGGCATCTGTTACCACGGGTTATTCGAGCAGATTGATTATGTCCGTTTCGTCCAAGAGAAGGCAGAAAGGACAGAATCTGAACTACCTGCACCACAACTCGGAACTCAAGATCAACTGCACGTCTGGTCGGAACACTTTTTGGTAGACGATTTTTACAAGAAGCATCCGGGCGCGCTGCTTTTCCGAGATCTGGATCAGTTGATTGCTCTGTTTGCAGAAAAACTCCCAGCACAGGCGAAGGTTGCTGTCCTGCCAGCCGCTGGAATCCAAGTACTCGCGAATGAATCATAGATTAGAAACTTTCTTCCAGAACATTAATACCTCGTTAGGTAAGATCGAAACCGGCTTGCTGTGTCTTATTATTGCAATGATGTTAGGACTGGCGATCCTCAAAATCGCCATGCGCTACGTGTTCAGCGCGAGCCTCTTGTGGAGCGATATAATGCTCCAGCATTTAACCCTTTGGCTCTGCCTCTTGGGTGCGTCCCTGGCGACTTGCGAAAGAAGGCACATCAGCATTGATGTGCTCAGTCGAATTCTGCCCGAAAGAATCACGCGCTGGAGCAACCTTGTCGTTGATTGCCTCGCTTTGGTTGTCGTTGGGATTCTGGCATATTATGGCTTTATCTTTCTACACGATGAACAATTGAGCGAGGCTGTATTAATTGGAAGTGTTCCTCTATGGTGGGCGAAGGCGATTATCCCCTACGGTTTTGTCCTCATCGGCATCCATATACTCCTTCAAATTGGCATCCATTTAACGGGTGGTGAACAGACGACTCCAAGTCCTGTCGAAGGAGAATCAGACTGATGGGCTTAATAATCGGCATTGGATTGGTTGGATTCGCGCTTTTCGGTGGTGCACTTTTCGCCTTACTTGGGGGTGCCTCGATTATCGGATACGCTATGGCAGGCGAACCGATTTCAGCGATTCTGATCGATTTCAATCGACTCACACGGAACTCAACGATTCTGATTATTCCACTCTTCACTTTTGCGGGGTATATAATCGCTGAAGGGAAGGCGCCGCAACGATTGGTGGCGTTTGCGCGAGCGAGCGTTGGTTGGCTACCGGGCGGTATTGCTGTCGTCGTGCTCTTTACCTGTGCGTTCTTTACAACTTTCACAGGTGCCTCCGGCATAACGATTATCGCCCTCGGTGGATTGCTCTATCCAATCCTACGGCAGACGTATAACGAAAAGTTTTCGCTTGGCTTGGTGACGGCTTCTGGGAGTATCGGGCTGTTGTTTCCGCCGAGTGTTCCCCTTATTCTTTATGCGATTATCGCCCAAGTTCGTATCGACAGGATGTTCCTTGCTGGTATTCTCCCAGGGATTCTGATTCTGACTATACTGAGCCTTTACAGTTGCGGATGGAGTTTCTTCAAACGGACTGAGACTACCGCGTTTGATTGGAGGGTTTTTCTGCGAACGCTCTGGGAAGCGAAGTGGGAACTGCTACTGCCGTTCATTGTGTTAGCGGGTATCGTATCCGGTAAAGTTACACTGGACGAAGCCGCGGCATTAACAGCTATCTATGCCTGTATCATCGAGGTTGGGATCCACCGTTCCATTTCATTGAGAGCACTGCCGCGTATCGTCAAGGAGAGCACGGTGCTTGTAGGCGCGATCCTCATCATTCTCGGTATCGCTTTAGGATTGACAAACTATCTCATCACACTTGAGGTACCTACGGCTGTCCTTGACTGGATTCAATCAACAACAGAAAGCCGTGTTATCACGCTTATTGGACTCAATATTTTCCTGCTGATTGTCGGGTGTCTGATGGACATTTTTTCGGCGGTGATTATTGTTGTGCCGTTGCTGATCCCGATTGCCGAACAATTTGGAATCGACAAAGCGCATCTCGGTATTATTGTCTTAACGAACCTTGAAATTGGTTATTTGACCCCACCTGTGGGAATGAATCTTTTCATCTCAAGCATGAAGTTTGATCGATCTGTCTTACTGCTTTACCGCTCTGTGTTACTGTTCATTGCATTGCTGCTGGTAGCACTCGTATTGGTGACGTATGTTCCAGAGTTGAGTTTGTGGCTACCGCGGTTTCTTGGCAAAACCTCCCAATCGCTTTTATGAAGCCCGTATGGCATTCCCCGGGAGTGAGGGAGCAGGAAAACTCCTTTTCTATAGATATACCACCTCTACGGGGTGTGAAGAGACACTATTCCGTAAAAAATCTGTGTTTATAGTAAAGTATAGAATTAATTGGGCACTCCACACCGGTGCGGTTGGGAAACCGCACCTACCGTGGGAGGGATGAATGTCCATTTGTTTTTCGGCTTCACTATAAACACCCAAAACCGATTCGGTAGCAACTTGGGTTAAAATAAATAAGTCTGGCGATGGAATCACCAGACTTATCTAACGTTGTGCTGTAACAATATAGTTTAAACACCGGCATTCAGCAATCCAGCTGGTTTTATCACGCCGTTATTGCCGCGCTTTCAGTTCACCCCATGTGACAGCCAGTTTTCCCGCTGCTTCAACATCCAGACTGGTATCCATCATCTCCTGAATCTCTTTTGCGTCGAGTGCCCGTTGCCAAAAAGAGATTTCATCAATGATCCCCTCTGCGCCGTTTTGCAGGGGAATATACGGAATAGTTTCCCATCCGAATCTCGGTTTTTCGTGAAGTGCGGGGAAACCGCCAGTGATTTTTTTGCCGCTGGTTGCTGCTTCTTCACCGTCAATGTACAGGAATGGGTTTCCACCATCGAAATCCCACGTCGCTGCGACATGAAACCACTTATCTTTCGTTATGACGCCTGCTGGATCAAATTCCACATCTTGCCAATCGGCATCATCAGCGGCTTCAAAATAGAATCCAAAATCCTCGGGGTTGATGTCAGCGTGATTCGCGCCCTTGGAAACAAAGAAGTAGATAGGTCCAAAACTGGCATCAAAAATTCGGTAATCTTCACCATCTTTGCCATTCCAAGCAGGTTTGAACCAGAATAGCAAGCTTCCGGCCTCAGCGATCACATGGGGGACTTCCAGGTAAGTTTCTGCACCTATGAGGGAAATTCCCGCCTGGAATTTGCCGTCCGCCACCCATTTAGCACTCCCATGGAGAGTGCCATCATTTGCATTTCCTGTGCCGTCGGGTGCTTTGTTCCCACTACCTTCACCGATCCACATAAGCAGATCGTTATCGTCTGGGATACCTGCGAATGCAGAAAATATGGCAAATACACTCATCAATAGAACTAAGTAAACCCGTTTCACGATCTCTTAACCTCCCAATGTTTAAATTGTTAAAATGATGAGAGGATTTTAGCAAAAATCATAAATTAAGTCAACTACTTTTCCTTCGGGGCAGGTGTGGCTACTGGTTTAGAAGATACCTCTGATGGAGTCCTCTGTTCTGATGAAGTCCTCTGTGTTGATTTCACAGCCGATGCCACATGTAGGAGTCGTTTTGGCACTGGTTGCGGTTGCGATGGTACTGGACTTAACTTCGGGCGGGGCCGAAACTGTGGCAGCGGTCCTGGTGGTTCATAAGTCGTATGTATTGGTCGTTGACCTATTGAATGCCCAAGGACATGTTCTCTGTTTTCAACAGGTTGCTCTTTCATACAATCATATCTCCCATCTGTTGGTTCAATTTTTCTTGAACTTTTCGGCGGTGTCTACGCGTCAAAAGAAAGTCGTCCTTTAGCATTTGGGAACCGACCAATAGCCATTCTCGGTACTGTTCAAATGTCATTTTGAATTGCTCTAATGGGAAGTCAGGATTGGCTTCCATTTCGTAGATAAACCGTTCCATATTGAGGCGTAAACTCTTGAAATACTGCTCGTTATGGCTCAAATCAGAGACGCGGTCCGAAATCTTAAGAATGACATGCAGAAGTGCTAAAAATGCGGCACCGCCTGCGATGAGTAGCCATGCTACTTTTCCTACTGATGTTCCCCATGCCATCCATCCGACCATGACTGAGGCAATAGTGGTGAGAGTCACCGTGCTTTTGATAACTCCGTCTACCGGTTTCCACATTTGAAGTGCTGAAGTCATGAGGCTTTCGGTATAAGCGACGCGGTAGAAAGTTTCAAGGGCTGTCTGCCAGAGCAGGTCTTTCTGGTAGTCTGCGGCTGTCCTATCCATTATATGGATCTCCTTTCGGGAATGCATTCCGTTACGGTAGTAGGTAACTTGTGTGCAATCACATAGGTTTATAGTGGATCCCGTAATTACTTTTACACCAAACTCGGTGCGGTTAGGTGAAAGACCCTACCGGGGGTGTGCAGGTATTTTCGGGCTTTACTATAATGTGTTAGTAGGTAACGAAAGAATTGGGAATTAGGTAACAGATTTTTTCTTTTGCTGAGTGGGAGGAGAAATTGCGGGAGGAATAGTTTCTATCGATTCGCTGTCAGACACGGTGATGTTTTAGCAATTCCCAGTTCGGAACAAAGCCGATACCGGGTCGAGAGGGAACTGTGACATGTCCGTCGGATTCTAAAACCATCGTTGGTAAGAACATTTCACCGCGTAATGGATCAACGGCGGGTGGGTAATACTCTAACATCAAGCCGTTGTCTCGACTGGCAGCGATATGGATTTGCAATTCTTGTGCCCCGTGCGGGGCAACTAACTTTTTGGCTACTAACGCTTCTTCTACTACCTGCAATGCTGGTTCGTACCCCGGAAGGATGGCGACATCCAGATTGAAAACGTCTGCGCCTTCACAATCAATGAGTGTTTGGAAATAGTGTAAACCGTATCCGTTTTCTCCGGTGGCAATCTGGATTCCATAATCTTTCGCTATTTCGCGCAGTGCCTTGTGTCCTCTGTAGTCGTGGCTGTGGATCGGCTCTTCAAACCAGAAGATGTCGTTCGCCTGAAGTGCTGGGAGGCATTCGCACGCCTTTTCAAACGACCATGCACAATTCGCGTCTACCATTAGGGGTGTATCGGGCCCGACAGTTTCGCGGACAGCCTCAATCCGTTTGATGTCTGTCTGAAGTCCAGCCGCTGGATCTCCAATTTTCATCTTGACTGCGGTGGCATTGAATTCGTTTATGTTGCACGCCATTTCTTCGCGCAGTTCATCAAACCCCTTACCTCTGCCATAATAGCCACCGGCAATGTATGTGCGGATACGTCCTTGTGTGCCGCCAAGTAGGGTGTGAACGGATTTTCCTTCTATCTTTCCGCGGATATCCCAGCATGCTTGGTTTATTGCCGCCAAAACCTGTGTATGATAGCCGCCGGGTCCATAGATTTTGTAGTTCTCGGCTAACCGCGCGACGTAAGCGGTATCCGTTACATCGCGCCCAATCAAAGTAGGACGAAACAAATCTACAAACATTGGGAACAGGTGGAGCGGACGGGTCGCGGCGGTTCCGCCATTGAAGCCGTATCCGACGAACGCATCACTCCCATTTTGGGCGGTAACCTTAACCAGATGGAGCCTACCTTTATCGTAGACGTGCATGCCGTTCCAAATCGGCGGTTTGTCCCACTCGTAAAGTTCACTTTCAACGGTGACGATTTTGAAAGAGGTTGTAGGCATTTTTTTAACCCTTTTTTTATGAATTCAGTCTAAGGATTCATTATTTGTATCAAACGCGCATTTTTTTACGTTAGATTCCTATAAATTGGAAGTGTTTAGAGGTGTTTGAAATGTCGAAACTGACAAGAGAAAGTGTCGTAAAACTGGTAAGTGTGAAAAAGACAGCACTCTACAACGCGATGGGATGTCGGCACGGCAGCATTCACTATAGAACTCAGCGATCGAAGGGCGATAAACATAGCGGTATCGCAACGCTTCTATGGTATGTTATCAGTGCACTTCCGAGATGAAAATAACCGGATTGTGATATTCGGTGCGGTTACGAGGGAAATTGAGGAAACGCCCAAGCAAAAACCCCTATCAAAAACACCGCACCTCCCGATGTATGGTTTGTGGTGGGTTTATTAATCCAGTGTTTCAATCCATTCACTGAGTACCCGCGCCATCTCTACGAATACATCTTCTTCGGTTTTACGGCGCTTGAGCACTTTGAACCCGTGATCCGCTGTGTCCAAGAGATGCAAAGTCGCCTTGTCGCCGAGTTTCTCACAGACCGGTTCCAACAGGTTGAGGACTGCCAATTTATCGCGGGTCCCCGACAGGAACAGCATCGGCACGGTAACATCATCAAGGTGCTCGGCACGTTCTATTCCCTCTTTTCCAGAAGGATGTAGCGGGAACGCGAAGAATACGAGACCTTGGACGTGTTCGATCGGTGCTTCTGCTGCTGTGTGCGAAGACATACGTCCGCTATAGGAATGCCCTCCAACGAGAATTGATACATCACCTGCTGCCTCGTGTGCGGCTGCGACTGCAGATCGCACGGTTGCCAGAGCCACCGCCTGTGCTTCCCTACCGCCGCCGCCACGCTCCATATAAGGGAATTGATACCGGAATGTGGCAATGTCTATATCTGCTAACCGTTCAGCGATCGTTTGAAGCGTTGAATGTCTCATAGTCGTACTGGCACCGTGTCCGAGCACCAACAGCCACTTCGCGTCGTCTGGACGTATCAGTATTGAGGAGACCTCGCCTTTTTCTGGTGTTGCGATGAATTTTGATTCGATTGCTTCGTAGTTCATTTTTACCTCATTAGTCAATTAAGCATTGTTGCACAATATCTCGATAGGTTTCTAATTCAGCAGTCTCCAGTCCTTTCACTTTTGCGAGATCGTCCCACCGCCGTAGAGTGACCCCTTCTTGGAAATGCGGAATCTGTTCAAACGCCTCCCGCTCCTCGTCTGACATGACACCTCCCTGAACGATGAGACTCCTTTTCGATGCCTCAGATAGCCCATCATGGTAAGAGGTATCGGTTGTACAGAGATACCTTTTTGCGGGAACATGCAGCCGGATCGGTGTCGTAACTGCATCTGGGAAAAACGGTTCCATATACTGCGCGCCGACCTCTTCGTGCGTCAGGTCTGTATCCAGGAACGCTTTATCGGCATTGTGTTCATCCAAGATGATATGTCCGACGTCGTGGAGTAATGCGCCCGTAATCAGCGTGGCACTTGCGCCGTTCTGTTGCGCGAGGGCGGCACATTGGAGGGCATGCTCCAGTTGCGTCACAACTTCATCGTAGAACGACTGTCCACGTTTTTCCATATAACTGAACAGTATGGCAACCTTTTGCTCTACTGTCCCGTTTTTCATTTCCTGGGCGAGACTTGGATCAATATACTTTTCAATGTCGCTTGAAAGCTGAGATTTTCTATCAAAAGTCATGGTTTACTGATTTCCCTTGAAAATGTGCGATTTTGCTAATCTGTTTATCTCGGTTTGAACCGTCTGTTGCGTATTGCGAGAAAGCCTGCCGCTTGTCTGCGTAATACTGCTCGCGCCAATCGCCTTCGGAACTGGCATTGTAAGTGAGATAGATAATGCGTCTTGGTCGATCTGAACGGTTACTCGGACTCTTGTGTGGGATGTAAGAGCCGAAGAGAAGAATGTCACCCGGATCTGTAGGTACAGCGACCCACTCCATCGCTGAAGCGGTTTCGGGGGCGACACATCCCTTTTCGTCCAACGCGATGAATCCTTCGTTGTGCCTACCGGGCGCGAAATAGAGACATCCACTTTCAGGAGTCGCTGAATCAACCGAAATTAAACAGGTGATATGGAATTTGATGAATTCATAAGCGGGTGCGTCCTGATGTGCCGCGTAACCACCGCCGCCGGGGTACTTGTAATTGATTTTCTCTTTGTAGAGAACTGCCGGTTCTTCCATCACACCGGAGACAACCTCTAATACTTTGCCATCTGTCACGGTGGCTGCCATATCGGTGTGGTAGGGCACGAAATTTTCTGAGCGAGAGAGTCGTGGTCCGGCTGGTGTGGATTCATAATGGTGCATCCACTTATCCGGTGTCGGTTCCCACCCTGAGATGTCAGAGACCCACGCCTGTAGATCGTTCACCTCTTCGGCGGAGAAAAAGCCGGGAATTTTCAAGTAGCCGTTGGCTTTCCAATCTCGGTGGCGTTCGGAATTAAGGTAAGACATAACCCTCTTCCTTACGAATAATCCTATTGTATGTCAGTATAGCGCATCGGAAATCTTTTGTCAAATTTTAAGGGAATAGATGCGGTTAAATGAAGTAATATACGGGCAGGCACAAGACCTGCCCCTACAGTGGTTTTCTGGGACAGAATTACCGAAACATTTATTTACACTATCGCTATCAACCGGACTCTGGGATGGGTAAAACGTCCCGATAGACGGGTTCCATCTTCTCTGAGTATGTTACCCCTCGAACCCACATGACAGGACGCACATTCTTGCCATCCTTTTTAGGGATACATTCTGCATTTGCACTGATATAATGGGCGACATTACAACGCCGAAAGCGTAGACTGTGATTGTCTGTGCTCTTATGGAGGAGTTGGTTGTTGAACCAAACAACCGCTCCAGGTGGCACTTCAACGGCGACACCGTCTTCGTCCTTGGCATCACGTGCTATTTTAAACTCATTCTGTTGTGAGCCTTCAAGGTCCCCATGCTCAAGAATGCCTTTTTTGTGGCTACCCGGGATAACATATAGACAGCCGTTGTCCCGATCTGCCGCATCAATCGCAGTCCACGTTCCGACTGTCATTTCAGTTTTATACTGATGGTTAAAATACCACTTATCCTGATGCCACGGGAAACCTAAGCCAATCTTGGGTGATTTCCAGATATACAGATTATTGAGACCGAGGAGATCTGGACCGAGTACATCAACAATCGGATCTGTGAGTCGCGAGTCCCGGACACGCGCAAGGAATTCTGGGCAAAAACAACTCACATGATGGATTTTATGCATTGCGTGGATACCCGATGCTTCAACTTTTCCGTCTCTGACCAATGCGTTTTGATCGATATTCTCTGCCGGGAAAGGTCGTTTTCCGATGGCGATGTCATCCGCGATTTGACGTAGCAAGTCGTTTTCTTCTTTTGTAAAAACGTTGTAACGGATGAAGTACCCGTTTTCGTCCCAAGAGGAGCGTTCTTCAGGTGTCAGTCTAAACTTCCGTTCCTCGGATGCTGTTTGTGTGTCCACTAATTCTCCTATTGATGTGGTTCGGTCATTCCTTTGGAAACTTGTGCTTTTCTTTCCAGCGTGGGTAATCATCTGCGAGGAGTCTGGTGGCCCAGCCACCGTAGTAGGCGTATCCGGTGCGGCGTTCCTGTCCGATCTCGGAAAACGAGTCGCGGACAACCGAGTCGCGGTCGAGAAAGATTGGACGATTGCTGCCGATTTCGTAAAAACGCGCCCAGAGCGGGTCCGCGTCGGGATCCGCTACGATCCGCCTATCGTTCTGCCCCTCTGCGTCGGTGAACTTGTCAAGACGTATACCGTGGATAGCGACGCTCCTGAACCACTCGACGGATCCTTCAACAGCGGCGATGATCCCTGGCGTAGGTTCTTCGACTGACATCAGGAATCGCACGACACCGACGCTTTCGGCACCTGAGAGCGATGGTGGCTCATAGGAACGTGCCCACGCAGGCGCCAGCGTTTTCGCGTCATGCTGTGCGCACCAGACGGTGAGTTTACCATTCTGCTCGATTTGCGTGCGCAGGATGCAGTCAATGCCCTTGGTTACAGCAGCTTCAGCCTTCGTGCGGTCCTCGATTTTCAGGAACCGATAGTCGGAAGATTCAGAGACATCTCGGAGAAGTTCGAGAATGCGGACCATAACATTATCATTGAACGTGATGTGACGATGGTAACCTTTACTTAGCGGATAAAACTGTGGCCACCCGCCATTCGGGTATTGCGCTTCAAGGATATGAGAAAGACCTTTTCGAAATGCTTGTTGGTAGCGCGGCTCGTTTGTCGCACGAAACGCACTTGCAAGAAACCGCAGTTCGTTAGTGGTCGCACCGTTATCGAACGTTGCGTGTAGATCCTCACTTTTCCCATCAAACGGTTCAGACGCCGTGTCTTTATTCTTGGGCCACCCGCCGTGTGGTGTCTGCCAGGTGAGGACGTTGTCGGCAATACGGCGACCTTCCTCGCTCTGGAACCATTCAAGGGATTGCTTCGCGTATTTGGAAGGAACAGTTGCATCGGAAGATGATAGAAACAAAAGAAGCAAGACATAGAGGATAGTCAGCCGTAATTTCATGATAGTGTCCTTTCGTAGTCGTCAATCGGATCAGAGTATTGGTATAACGTCCCATTGAACTTCATCCGCCATACCGGGGTAGGTTTCACCCCGGATCCACATGGGAGGTCGTTTTTTATTCACAGCCTCGGGACGTGTCCATTCCGCTTTCGCGCTGATATAATGTGCGATGTTTGCGCGTCTGAAACGCTCACTGTGGTTATCCGTGCTTTTATGGAGGACTTGGCTGTTAAAATAGATGACCGCCCCAGCAGGAACTTCTACCGCAACACCATCTTCATCACGAGCCCCTTGTGCCTGTTTAAACTCCCCTTGTTGTGAACCTTCAAGTTCAACGTGGTCACGAACTCCATACTTGTGGCTACCCGGGATAACGTAGAGACACCCGTTGTCTTCATCTGCGTCATCAATCGCGCTCCATGTTGCGACTGTCGTTCCGGTTTTATACTGATGGTTAAAATACCATTTATCCTGATGCCACGGGAAACCGAGACCGATTTTGGGCGGTTTCCAAATATAGAGGTTGTTGAGACCGAGGAGATCTGGACCGAGGATGTCAACAACAGGGTCGGTGAGACGGGAATCGCGCGTGCGTGCGAGGAATTCTGGACAATTACAACTCACATATTGGATATTGTGCATGGCGTGGACACCTTGTGCTTCGATTTCACCGTCTCTGACTAAAGCGTTTTCAAAGATATGATAGTCTGGGAAGGATATTTTTCCGAGAGCGATGTCATCAGCGATTTGCGCTAAAGCGTCGTTTTCTTCTTTTGAAAAAACGTCGTAACGGATAAAGTATCCGTTCTCATCCCAAGAGGCTCGTTCTTCAGGCGTCAGTCTAAATTTCTGCTCTTCAGGAGTCGTATTTGTATCCATTCATTCTCCTTTAATATACGTGCCTTCTTCATCTTCTCTTTAGCTGCCTATTCATTATATGCGCTCACATGTCTGCAGTTTTCTTTGTTGTTGGTTGAGTTGTATACTCTGTAAACTCTACCACTTATTATACAATGGAATACTCTATGTATTCAAACAATTTCGTCTCTGGTGATGTCTCTACGTAGGCGGTGTCATAAGTAGACTTCACACCGCTTTTGGTTATGAATTATGTTCAACGGTGTTTGGTGTGCGATGCCTTGAAAGATTCTGTTCATTTCCTTGAAAATGGGGTTGTGTATGTGTTATTCTATCAGTGTATTTTAAAGTTAATGTGAGTTTAAAAAAAAATTACCCGTAGCGTCCTCTATCAGTTTTGGCAAAAAACGGAAACCCAAACTAAAAGTTTATGCTACAATAATCCACCTTTTTTACAGATGAAAAGTGATTAAAGCGAACTCGCATTTTATTATCAAACTCACGTAAGAGTTATATAAGAAGTGGAAACTCACGTAAGAATGAGATTCATTTCTATAGGAGATCGAACAGCATGAAAATTATGTTGGTATTCGCAGGATTTGTGTTGATGATAGCTTTTTGTGTTATCAGCACGAGCGACATAGCACAGGCGGAGGAAGTCTTGGGAGAAGGAACGGACTCACTGCTTGGAGGAGACCTAACCGACCCAGAAGATGATGGTGAACCTGAATCCGATGATGGTTACAACGCCATTTTCTCAGCCAACGATGAACCCGGATTCGGGGGCGGGGAATCTGCGTTTAACGTCTTCGATAACCGTCTTGGTCCGAGCAATGACAAATGGTGCTGCGGACGTGGCGGTGGCATTCCGAAGGAAGGTCTACACGTGACAGCTGAGTTTGAGGAGCAGTACGCGTTGACACATTTCACTGTATCTTCAGCGAACGATGTTCCTGCGAGGGACCCCACAGTGTGGGAGGTCCAGGGGTCGAACGACGGCGAGGAGTTTACGACCATCTATGCTCACGACGGGAAAAGTTTTTGGGAGCAGCGACTGCAAGTCGTCCTTTTTGAGGCAGGTGAAGATTACGACGTTCAAAAGACCGGGTATCGGTTTTTTCGGCATGTTACTTTTGACACGGCATCGAACCCGGCTGGGGCGTACTTTCAAATTGGCGAAATTGAGTTCTTCGGGGATGATAGTTTTCCCGTAGAGCCTACAGCCAAGCTTACAACCACATGGGGACGCATCAAAAGCGTCCGATAAGCGCAAATATTAGACATTTTCTAAAACGGCTCGAACCCAGCAATAACTTGGTTTGAGCCGTTTTTCATATCCGCTTGAAACCGTATGGACTATACTGCGGAGACCGTTTATGATGACCTGATTCTACACAAATGTCACCCCGCTGGGGTTAAAGACCACACATCCATCTCAGATGTTATAGAAAATGTGAGATGGCATTTCCACTGAATAACGGTGTCTGTAGCTACCCGACAGGTAACTACAGACATTCACTGCATTAAATCGAGAAGCCCCCGACAAAGACGTTGTTCTCTGTGCCACTTTGCTGCCATGTCACCGGGAGGTGAGCATCCTTATAGCGATAGACTTCGGATTTACCGACAATGGCGTTCTGAATCGTCGTCAGCGGTTCGTACCAAATCTGATGCGGTTGTGTGCATCCGGCACACGGATAGCGATTGGCAGAAAGTTTCAGGACTTTGCCAACGGTTACATCATATTTGGTGCCTTCTTTCGTGAATTCAATGGGCGCGGTTTGGGTCGCGACGACGCCGCCTAAAACATCGGCGTATTCTGTCGTGAGCATGTCGCTAAGCGCGGCACGCTGTTCTGGTGTAGTGCTGGGATCCATATATAACACGCTCTTACGAGTTTTGGTCTCAATCGCCAAATTGTTTTTCGCACTCATAACAGCGACGACGGTTAAGTTCTCCAGCGAAACGTCGTTCCAACTTCCACTCTGAATGTTCCAGACGAGGGTTGCCTCTCTGCCGCCTTCCACAAATTCGGAACCAAAGTGGCATGCCCCGACATAGACACTCGCGGAACGGGCTTCAATGTACTCGCCTTGCACGGTCGGTGACTCAGTCGCAAAAGCGAAACCCGCTACGAAGATCAGCGCGAGCGTTGCTAAAACAAAGATATTTCTCATCTTAATTTCTCCCTTTTTTTGGGGGATTCACCTTATTAAACGCAATCGTAACATTATGACCATTTAACTTTAACCCTTATTATACCTTAAATTAATTAAAAAAGCAACCTTTTTGTCAAATTTATTGAATTGGCTTTTTGATGAGTTCTACTTCCCAGCCTCTGCTAACAGACGATGCAGCGTTCCGCCTAAGATCTCAGCTTTGTCTGCCTCTGGGATAAACGTACAATGTGTTCGGAACGCCTCAAGAGCGTGTTGATAGGTCATAAAGTTGCGGACCACCGGATAATCGGATCCCCAACAGAGACGACCGGGACCGAAGTGTTCATAGAGGGCGCGCACAATCCAGTGTGTGTCTGATTGCGGATAATCCCATGGGACCTGTGAGACGTAAGCGAACCCCGACATCTTGATATGAATGTTCGGTACATCCCCCGAAGCGAGGACCTGCTTGAGTTGCGGATACGGATGCTCTTCACCGGCTCGCGCACCGCCCATGTGATGGCACAAAAATGGCACAGTCGGGAACTGTACAGCGAGTTTTCGGAGTGGCTCGTGCTGATGGCTTCCCATAGCGATGCTGGCGATGAGTCCGAGATCAACTGTTGTTTGGAAGAAACGTTGTCCTTCCGCTGAAAAGAACCAACTCCCATCGTCATCACCTCTGAGGTAGTGTGTATAGCCTTTGAGATCATACGCTTCCGCGGCAGTTTTCAACCGATCAGCGGCACCATCTGTGTGATACGTATCCGTCCATGAGCAATCCACATCGGCGAATTGGATGAGTCGCTCAGGATAGCGTTTGACACACGCGGCGACGTAATCGTTATTTTCGGGGTTCCGATCAATGCGTGCACAGACAAGCACTGCTTTGTCAATATCGTGCAGATCCATTTCGTGGAGGAGTTGTTCAACTCTGCCGCGACTTTCGTCATCGGGAACGGGGGGTTGATAGGGCCACCGGGGCCATGCATGGGTATGTGAATCAATTATCATTTTTTTCTCCTGATGGTAATGGGTGGGCAGGCACAAGACCAAGAAACACCCAAGCAAAAACCCCTTACGATGTTTCTTGAGAAATAATATTACCGAGATATTTTCTTAAACTTCATTCAACCTCGCTTAATTTAAGCCCAGCATCAAGGCACCCAGTTCTTGCTTGTTTGTTTCTGCGGGTTTCACAACACCGACGATTTTGCCATCATACATCACTGCGATCCTGTCGCTTAGGTGAAGTAACTCGTCTAATTCAGAGGAGACGAGTAAAACGGCTTTGGCGCGGTTCCGGGCATGCATAAGCCGTGTGTGGACAAATTCCGCGGCATGGATGTCTAAGCCTCGTGTCGGGTGCGCCGCAATGATAACTTCAGGCCTTGCCTCTAACTCGCGAGCGACGACGACCTTCTGCTGATTCCCGCCGGAAAGGGTCTGAATTGGATCCGCGATATCTCCGACACGAATCTGGTATTTGTCGAGGGCATTCAGCGCATACCGTTGAATTGATTTTCGCTGAAGCAGTTCGTAGCGGCAGAACCGGCTGTGTTTATGATGTCCAATGATGAAGTTATCGTCAATTCGGTCGTTTAGACTAATGCCGTGTCGATGTCTGTCGGCAGGGATGTGTGCGATGCGTTCTCCGTTTAGCGTGAGCGTACCGCTATCCATCTGTCGTAACCCTGTCAGGACCTGAACGAGTTCTGATTGTCCGTTCCCCTCCACACCTGCAATACCAACAATTTCACCGGGGAAGACTTCAAGGTTCACTTCGTTAAGATGTCGTTTGTTGGACGCGCTATTTGTCAGCACCTTTTTCCATCTGTGCCTTCTTGTGGTATCAGAGTTCGCCGAAAGCGTGACGTTTTCCAAACGGAGCAGCGGTGTTGTGCGCGTCGTCTGCTCTCGCGTCACAGAAGTAGGGATAACAGGTTCACCGAGCATCATCTCCGCCAACGTAGTCGGATCAGTATCTTCAATCGGGCAGGAATCGACGGCTTGCCCGCGTCGCATGACCGTAACACGGTCAGCGATTGCCATCACTTCATCGAGTTTATGTGTGATGATAACGAGGCTTTTTCCCTCACTTTTGAGGTTGCGCATACAATTAAACAGTCCTTCAACCTCTTGGGGCGCGAGCACGGCTGTCGGTTCATCCATAATGAGAATGTCTGCACCATGATAGAGAACTTTCAGAATTTCGGTGTGTTGCTGTGTCCCAATTGGCAGGGATTCGACAGGCGCGTTCAACGGCACATCGAAACCGAGTTGTGCGGCAAGTGCGGCAATCTGTTCTCTTGCTTGTTGGTAATCAAGGAGCGCGCCGAATTTGCGAGGTTCTTTGGCAAGGACGATGTTTTGGAGAGGCGTGAAGACGGGAATAAGCGTGAAGTGTTGCTGAACCATGCCCAAACCGAGCCGCATTGCGCGCCGTGGCGAAGAGATGGTCACAGCGCGCCCATCGACGAGAATCTCGCCTGCATCGGGTTGATACAGACCGTAAAGAGTTTTCATCAGGGTAGACTTACCTGCCCCGTTTTCGCCAACAATCGCGTGGATCTCGCCCCGATGGAGCGTAAAATTCACAGCATCGTTTGCCTGCACTTGTCCAAAATGTTTGCTGATGCTATGCATTTCGATGATCGGTGGGTGTGCCATCGTTACTGCCGTTGGTGCGGAACGACGATATCGCCCGCGATAATTTTCGCCTTGAATGCCTCGACCTGTTCCAGAATCTCGTCCGAGAGAAGGTCTTGGTTGACATCATCGATGATGTACTCAACGCCGCCCTCTTTAAGCCCGTAATTTTTCAAACCGCCAGAGAAATTCCCCTCTTGGACGCTCTTTATCGTCTCATAAACCGATATTTCTACGCCTTTGATGACACTCGTGAGCACCAAACCGGGTGCGAGGTTGTTACCGTTGGAATCGACCCAAATAATATATTTTTCTGTCGCCTTTGCGGCTTCAAGGACACCGAGACCACTTGCGCCCGCAGCCGCAAGAATAATATCTATTCCACGGTTGTATTGCGAAAGGGCGAGTTCCTTCGCTTTTGCTGGATCGTTGAATGCTTGTGGTGTAACGCCTACGTAATCCGCCACGAGTTCAAGATCGGGGTTTGTTGCCTTTATACCGGCGCGATAGCCGATCTCGAAAGCCTCAACCAACGGTACCTTCATCCCTCCGATGAAACCTATCTGCTTTGTCTCTGTTTTCAACGCTGAAATGACACCTGCAAGAAACGTGCCTTCGTGTGCCCGATAGGTTAGCGACGCGACATTGGGCTGTTCTATAATTGCGTCGATGAGCGCGAACTTGGTATCTGGAAAATCGCTTGCGACACGGTTCATCGGTTCTTGAAAAAGGAAACCGACTCCAATGATGAGATCGTATTTTAGTTTCGCGAGCCTGCGGAGCGTCAACTCGGTGTCTGTGCTGAGGCTTGGGGTAACCTCTGTGAGTTTAAATCCCCATTCATCCTCTGCCTTCTTCGCGCCTGCGTAGGCGGCATCACAGAAGGAGAGATCACCGCGCCCGGTGACATCATAGATGAGACCGACTTTCAGTGCCGCGGATGCTGTCTCTATTAGAGCAACGCATACTATAAAAATTGTGATTAAAATCCTTATACGCAAAGTGATTTCCTTTCTTATTCCGTAGTTTGATGATCGATGGAGCCTAAGGGTATCTGAATACTATTTAGGATACACGATAATAGGATTAGATGCAAGTGTTATTGTGGTTCTAACGTCCTTGAAGTTAATGTTGACTTTTTTGATTTTTAACGTTATCCTACTTGTAGGATTTCTGACATCACTACAATGACAGAAATGTATTGACAAGTTCTAAATTGTATTCACGAAAAATAGGAGGAGAAGGTATGAGAACGGCTATTAGATTCTCAAAGTTGGTCACTTTGAGCCTCATCATGCTTTTGGGGTTGGTGTTTTCGCTACCAACGTTCGCGGGGACCCAGTTGTGGGACTTTGAGGAAAAGCATGATGACTGGAACGTCGCGAACGGAAATTGGGAAATCAAGGGCGGAGTCTACCATGTTGAGAGGGGTGGACGCGCTGAACATTCTATCGTTGGAGACGAGGACTGGGACGACTACACCATTGAAGCAAAAGTCCGATTGGATGAGCACAATTGGGCAGGTATCGTTTTTCGAGCACAAAGTGAAATGGAGTACTATGTTTACTACCTCAACGTGCCAGATAACATAGTAGAACTCTGGCAACATAATAAAGGCGCGTGGGACACTCGGGAGAATATCGCCAAAACCCCGGCTGTTGGAGGTGTCAAGATAAAGAATGGCGAATGGATTGATATGATGGTAGTCGTTGATGGCGATGAATTTGAACTACACGTCAATGGCGAACTTCAAGGTGAACATCAGGATGATACCTACAAAACCGGCCAAGTCGGGGTCTGGGCATGGGAAACCGAGGCAAGTTTTGATGATTTCACCGTCTACGGTGATAATATCATAAATACCCTTGCCGTTGATGCGAATGATAAACTCGCGACAACATGGGGACGACTCAAACGGGTCTACTAATTTTTGGGTGATTCAATCTCAGATGTTTTGGGGCAGAAACGTCTATTCGTTATGGCGGGGTTTCATAAAGATTCAGAATTTAATCCGGTAATTTCCTAACGATGCCCGGTGCGGTTACAAACCGCACCTACTGGGTTTGGGGGAAACATAGAATTACCGAAATATTTATTGAATATTCATCTAACCCCGCCACGGCGTATAAATAATTGTATATTTCACTACAATAGGAGCGATTTTATGAAATATCTTTTTTCAACTGTTGTCAGCTGTTGTTTTCTCGTACTCGTAGCCTCGGTGGCTTTTGGAGGCGAGCAAACTTGGTCCTTTGAATTGGAAACAGATGAGTGGAAACCCGCTAACGGCGATTGGAGTGTCGAAGATGGCACTTATAAACTCGCTAAGGGCGGTAGAGCCGAGCACTCCCTCGTCGGTGACGCTGAATGGGAAGATTACACTGTTGAGGCGAAAGTTCGACTTGATGAAGGAAACTGGGCGGGTGTTGTTTATCGCGCCCAAAGTGAGATGGAATACTATGTCTACTATCTCAATGTCCCGGATAACAAGACAGAACTTTGGCGACATAAGATAGGGGCATGGGATGCCCGTGACAAGATCGGTGAACTCCCCGGATCTAACGTCACCATCGCGAACGGCGAATGGTTTGACATGCGAGTTGTCGTGGAAGGCAATTCAATGAAACTCTGGATTAACGGTGAAGAGCAGGGCGAACTCAAGGATGAAACTGGGGCTGGCTACCCCGCTGGGCAAGCTGGGGTTTGGGCATGGGAAACCGCCGCGAGTTTCGATGATGTCACGGTATCCGGAGATGCTATTGCCGGTCTTACCCCAGTGGAACCACAGAATAAATTGGCTACCACGTGGGGACGTATCAAACAACGTTTTTAAGTGGTGTTCCATTTCACCGTTGGGACGGTAGCAAGTGGTACGGAAACTTTCCTCTTACACAGTCGTGTTGGTGGCACTCGTCGGGTGCCACCTTACCCTTTGGCAAGTTCCAGATTCGTTCTGTCAAGAAACAGATGCTGTGGACATCACAACACGGATTCGTGCTTATAAGGCAGAACTGGCGGTTGATGGCACACGGATTGAAACTCGACTGCAACTCGCAAAGGTGTACCTCCAAATTGAGGCTTACACGGAAGCAGTTGATGCGTATCATCGCATTATAGCGGTAATGGAAGCAAATACAGTTCCCGGAAGCGAAGGAACTGGACGCAACTTGGATATTTCCGCCACTTACTACGGTTTGGGATTGGCTTATGCCGGACTTGAGAAATTTGAAGATGCCGTAGTTGCATACCAACGTGCTATTACGTCCGTTTATGATTGGGCGTATACCCACGCGGCTTTGGCGAGTGCTTACGCGAACATGCACCGTTACGCCGAAGCACTCAACGCTTACAAAGTGGCGGTTGCCTTGGATCCGAACGATGAGATGATTCACCATCAACTCGGGAATGTCTATAGCAAACGTGGCGAACGTTCCGCAGCGATAGAACATCAGCAACGCGCGGTTGCGATTGCTCCGGAATTTGCAGCGGCACATTATCAGTTAGGGTTGCTCTACGCACAAGAAAAACGGTGGACTGACGCGATCACGTCGTATCAGACGGCATACACACACGATGAGACGTTAGTTGAGGCACTCTATAATCTCGCACAAGCCTCCCTTCGCGCTGGGAATCCGTCTGCGGCGCGTGAGCAGATGGCACTGTTTGAGAGACAAAAATCGGCACTGCTGCCACTCCAGGAATTGCGAGGTGCTTTACAGCGGGAACAGGGAACAGCGGGACGTGCCCGGATTCTCGCCAACATCGCGAGGCTCTATCTCAAAAACGGGTTTTACGAGAAAGCGGTCTGGGAGTACCAGAAAGCACTTGGCATGGACCCCGAACTTGTGCTTGCTTATAACGGTTTGGGTATTGCTTATACGATGCTTGGGAAACACTCGGAAGCCGTTACTGCCCAGCGGCAAGCATTGGAACTCCAACCGAATTTCGCGAAGGCATACGCTGGACTCGGATTGGCGTATTTCAGTCAAAATGAAGCGGAATCCGCACTGCAACATTACCGACGCGCAGCCGCACTGGAACCCCAATTTTTAGAGGCACATCTAAAGATCGGAACAATTTTGCTGAAACAGAAACGTTATACAGAAGCGATTGATACATATAAGACGAGCGCGGCATTAGCCCCTGACACTGCAGAGATATATCACAATTTGGGTATGTGTTATGCGCGTCAAGCGGAAGCGGATTTAGAAGCGGCGCGTCGTTATGCGCAAGAAGCCGTCCGCTTGGCTCCGAACGTCGCGAGTTATTACAATACGCTCGCGCTCATTGATTTTCGGCGTGGCGACTATTCACAGGCAGAGCAGGCGATCCGGAAAGCATTGGAACTTGAACCGGAAAATCGGAACTATCAACAAGGGTTAAAACAGATTTCTGGTAAATTGGCGACTGAGTGAACACTCTATAGACACAGCACCCCTGCGGGGTGTGATTGCTTATAACTGAAAAGGGTTTTCCAAACGTCCAGAATTCGGTAGTAGTATCAAGTTGAGTTACCATAAAGAAAGATATGGAACACTAATTGAAAATCTGCGTGAAACGAAGCGCGCAGTTCAGGAGCCTATAGCAAAAAAATGGCATACGATAGCCTCGCAGAGTTCGTCAAAGCCTTGGATCGGGCAGGTGAACTCAAACGGATTAAAACAACTGTATCACCGGAACTGGAAATCGCTGAAATCACCGACCGTGTGAGTAAAGCAGGCGGTCCTGCGCTTCTCTTTGAGAAGGTTGAAGGCAGTCGAATGCCGCTTCTCATCAATACCTACGGCTCTTATCAACGGATGGCGATGGCTCTGGGAGTTGACGACCTCGGGCAAATCGCGTCGGAAATTGAGAGTATGATTAAGTTGGGCCCCCCTGATTCCCTCCTTGATAAGATAAAAATTCTCCGATTGTTGTCGCAATTGACGAACTTTCCTCCGAAGACGGTAAAAAAAGGGGCGTGTCAAGAGATTGTCCTTACGGGTGAGGACGCATCCTTAGATGTGTTGCCGCTCATTAAATGTTGGCCCCTTGATGCCGATAGATACATCACCTTGCCTCAGGTTTTCACACATAGCCTCAAAACGGGTCAACGTAACGTTGGCACCTATCGTTTACAGAAAATAACGCCGTACGCCTTAGCGATGCACTGGCAAATTCACCACGATGGTGCTGCGCATCATCGAGAATACCGGCAAGCGGTACAACAGATGCCCGTTGCAATCGCGCTCGGTGGCGATCCTGTGATGTCTTATATCGGTACGGCACCGCTTCCCTCTGGGATTGATGAACTCCTATTCGCGGGGTTTCTCCGAAAATCGAATGTGGAGATGGTGCCTGCCAAAACCATTGATATGCTTGTGCCTGCGGATGCGGACATCGTGATTGAAGGGTACATTGAACCGAATGAAACCTGTATAGAGGGACCCTTCGGCGACCATACCGGGTTTTATTCCTTGGCAGACGAGTACCCACTGCTTCACATCACGGCGATTACACATCGGAAAAATCCGATCTATCAAACAATCATCGTCGGTAAACCACCGATGGAGGATTGTTATATGGGGAAGGCGACTGAGCGGATATTCATGCCATTGATTAAAACGCAACTGCCAGAACTCGTCGATATGAATCTACCGTTGTTTGGCGTATTTCATAATTTTGCCCTAATTTCTATTGACAAACGCTACCCGTACCAGGCAAAGAAGATTATGCACAGCTTGTGGGGGCTCGGGCAGTTAATGTTCAGCAAAATTATCATCGTCGTTGATAAAGAGGTAGACGTTCAGAATCTCGAAGAGGTGCTTTTCTATGTCGGTAGCAATGTCGATCCGAAAAGGGATGTGACGATTGTTGAGGGACCTGTTGATGTGCTGGACCATGCAGCGCCGCTTATGGGTGCAGGATCGAAGATGGGCATTGATGCAACAACGAAATGGGCAGAGGAAGGGTATCAACGCGAGTGGCCCGATGAGATACGAATGTCTGACGAGGTGGTTGCGTTGGTCAATGAAAAGTGGAAAAAATACGGTTTTTAATTTTACCTTGCAAATGTTGATGGAACACTACACTTCGGGAAATTAAAAAAAGGAAAAAACCATGAAAGAAATAATTTACGATGTTGCGGTGATTGGCGCGGGACCTGCTGGCGTGCAAGCGGCGGTTTCAGCGAGCCATCAAATGCGGCATGTTTTGGTGCTGCATTCAGGGAAGGTGAGTTTTAGTCGTGGGCGCGCTTACTGGTCGAAGTCCGTAGAAATTGAAGACGCGCCGGTCTTTCCGGGTATCATTGGACCTCACTTTGCGAAAGAACTTATGAAATGGATGGAGAGCCGACCTGTCGTCGATTTTATGCTGGGTTCGGAGAAACGCAAGACCGGCATTGATATACGCGATGGAATGGTTGCGAAAATCATAAGAAACGGTGACCTATTTGAACTCAAAGCATCCACAAAAACACTAAAACAAAATACATCTTCGGAGATGGCATCTTTTAAATCCCGCACCGTCGTCGTTGCCGCTGGATTTGATGATAAGTGGCCCGACATTGAATTTGATCCCAATGCTGAGCGTTTATATAAGCAGTATGCGACGGTATTTCGCTATGCGGGCAATCGAAAAGGATGGCACGTCTGTATCCGTTGTGACGGACATCTGCACGTCAACGAGCATCTCGCGCTCCTCGGTATTGGTGACTACATTTATGAGGCAGCGATTGGGGCACAAGATTTTACGGATAAAATTACAATTCTAACAAACGGCAGACCGCACGGCATGTCGCTATCTGTGTTGGAACAGGTGAAAGCACGTAAAATTAATATCATTGAGACAAAGATTAAACGGCATATTGGCGAAAAAACGAATCTCTTGGGATTTGAGATGGTTGATGGGAGCGAATTGTTTTTCCACGGTTTCCTCGTTGATGAAGGACTCATCCCGAATACAAAATTTCTTGACGGATGGGATTATCAGAAAGATGAGGAAGGCTTGATTGTCGCAAACGAGGACATGCAGATGTTAGACAGCAACGGAGCGCCGATTCCCGGACTCTTTGCCGCAGGTGACATCATCTCTGGCGAGCGAAACTTGATAGCGACTGCGTTCGCACTCGGACAGGAGGCGGGCTTGTCAGCATCAGACTCCTTGCGTCAATGGCATTTCCCAGATTAGGAGGCAGGCATAGGAACAATGCAAAACGAGCAAAAAGATACTGTCTATATTATTGATACGCACGCCGAAATATTTCGAGCTTATTATGCGATTCGTAGCGGATTGACGAGCAGTATCACCGGCGAGGCGACACACGCTGTATTCGGGTTCACTGGCACACTTATCAGGATCTTGACGCAACTTCAGGCAAAATATGTCGTCGCGGCGATTGATACACCGGGTGGCACGTTTCGCAATGAACTCTATTCGGAATACAAGGCGAATCGCTCTCCGGCACCTGATGATCTGGTAACACAGATTCATCGCATTCTGGAGATGCTTGAGGCATTTGGTATCTTGACGCTCGGTAGACCTGAATTGGAGGCAGACGACATCATTGCCTCTGTCACTGAGGCGATACTTAAAGATCAAGAGGCGTGTGATATCGATGTCAGCATTATTTCTAAAGACAAAGACCTCGAACAGTTGTTAATCGGCGATCGAGTCACCATGCTTGACCTCCATAACGATAAGATTATCGATGAGCGATCACTGTTAGAGACGAAAGGCATAAAACCGTCCGAAGTTGTTGATGTCCTCGCCTTGATGGGCGATACTTCAGACAACGTCCCAGGGGTCGAGAAAATCGGCTTGAAAACAGCGGCGCAATTGATTCAGCAGTACGGTTCCATTGAGGGGATTTTTGACAACATCGACGAGATTAAGGGAAAACGACGCGAAAATTTGGAGAAGGCACGCTCGCAACTCGATCTTTCACGAGAACTTGTAACCTTGAAACGGGATGCGCCTTTGGACTTCTCCATAGAGAAAGCACGCGTCAAACCGATTGACCTACAGAAGATCCTCCCTCTACTTCAAGAGTTAGAACTCAAGCGTTACGAGCAAGTTGTGAGAGAGCTGGCAGGTGGGGATCCTACGTTCGCTGCTCCTACGCCTACAACGCGTAAGGAACGGGTTGCGGAATTAGCACAGAAAACGGATGCCATCTTGGACAAAGGTGACTACGATACGGCTGAAACGGGAGACTACTCGGCGATCGTTACGCTCGATCAACTGAAATATCTTGTTAAGACGCTATCGGAAACCCAGGAGATTATCAGTTTTGATACCGAAACGGATGGCTTGGAACGTGAGGCGATGCTGTGTGGATTGAGTTTCTCATGGAAACCGAAGCAAGGTGTTTATGTGCCGGTTCGTTCGCCACACCCTGAAGATCACTTGGATACAGATACCGTGCTTTCGGCACTTAAGCCGATTCTGGAGGATCCTGCGCTCCCAAAATGTGGACATAATCTGAAGTTTGATGCAGGTATCCTTATCAGGAACGGTATTAAACTCCAAGGAGCCGCTTTCGATACACTGCTTGCAAGTCAATTAGTTGACGCGCGGACCCCCTCCCACAACCTTGATACGTTGGCATTGCTCCATTTAGAGCACAAGATGATCTCTTTTCAGGAACTAACAGCAGGTCCGAGCGATGCAACACCTGCTGAAGAAGGGATAGACTTGGGTGAACTGTTTGAGGTGGAGGCAGAACAGCAGAAAACAATTGATGAAGTGCCATTGGAACAAGCCACAATTTACGCCGCAGAGGACGCTGATATTACCCTCCGACTCTATCATTTCCTTATGCCAAAACTCGCCGAGATGGGTATCACAGCATTAGCGCGTGACATAGAGTCCCCACTCGCACCGATTCTCGCTGAAATGGAATATAACGGTATCGTTTGCGACAAGGAGGAACTCAAACGTCAAAGCATTGTGATTAGCGAACTCGTTGATGCTCGGCAAACGGAAATTCACGACATCGTCGGATATCCATGTAATATTGATTCACCGAGACAACTCGCGCAAGTGCTGTTTGAGGAACTCGGTTTCAAACCTGTGAAACGGACGCGGGGTGGCAAAATTTCCACGGATGTGACTGTGTTAGAGGCACTCTCTCTGAGAGAGGACATCAATGATCCGAAAACCAGTGTGCCGCGTTTAATTATTGAGTACCGCCAGTATCGGAAGTTACAAAGCACTTATCTGGCGCAACTCCAGAATGCTGTTGACCCAAAAACAGAACGGATTCACACACACCTCTATCAGTTAACAACAGCCACAGGACGTTTGAAGTCTGACCACCCGAACCTACAGAACATTCCTGTCCGAACTGAGATTGGCAGACAGTTACGGCGTGCGTTTAGGGCACCAGAGGGGCATAAGTTAATCTGCGCAGATTATTCACAGATTGAACTACGCATCCTTGCACATTTTAGCGAAGATGAAAGTTTAATCGAGACCTTCACCCAAGATTTGGATATTCATACAGCAGTGGCTTCACAGGTGTTTGAGGTTCCGGCAGCCTCGGTTACGCGTGAACTTCGTGATAAGGCGAAGACCATCAATTTCGGTATCATTTACGGTGTCTCGCCAACGGGTCTCTCACGTCGGATTAAGGGGATGCGTGTAAAGGAAGCGGCGGCACTTATTGATGATTATAAAACGCGTTTTCCGGGGATAGATCGTTTTCTACAGCAGTGTGTGCGGGAGGCATCGGATTACGGATATGTTAGCACGCTCACCGGCAGACGACGAGCAATCCCTGAAATTTATGCCACTAACCGTAGTCGTCGAAGCCTCGGTGAACGGTTGGCAATCAATACTGTGGTTCAAGGTTCTGCGGCAGATTTAATGAAAGCAGCGATGGTCTACGTCCAACGTCGTATTGATAAGGACAGACTCCCCATGAAAATGCTTCTACAGATTCATGATGAGTTGGTGCTTGAAACGCCAGAGGCACTCGCGGCAGAGCACGCTGCAATTGTTTGTGAAGAGATGGAGAAAGCGATGTCGCTGCGGGTACCCCTTCGGACAGAGGCAGGCATCGGAGATAATTGGATGACAGCGAAGTGATGAACTCCGGAGAAATTCAGGGTTTTTTAGGGGTAGCTTTTGATAAAATTATCCAATAAATAAAATTAATATTGACAAATGATATAAATTGTGATATAATTTAGTGTAAATTTATTAAGGGAAATGTGGATAATGTCCGCTGGCAAAGTTACGAGTAGTGTTTTGACAGTTTTACGGTTTGGAACCGAAACATGCTCATTGTAAGTGTGACGAGGCTTCCAACAAGAGATTGATGAGAGTTAATTTTTGCCAATCTTTGCATTTTGGGCATTGCGTGCAATGCCCGCCTACGCTTGCTGCCAAATTTCTGCCTTTGAAAATGCTGACAGTGCTCAGTTTTCTCATTTTCCCGTATTTCTATTCCCTATACTGGTTTTTTGAGAGACACGGTTCGCGTGAATGTACCGGTCGTCTTCGCTATGCTGAGTTAGGGAACATATAATTTCTAAAAGGAGAAACGAGATGAATATCTACGTTGGCAACGTGCCTTATGCGGCTACGGAAACCGACCTCGAAGAGCTCTTTGGAGAGTATGGTCCGGTTGCCACTGCTACGATTATCCGTGATAGGTATGATGGTCGCTCCAAAGGGTTTGGCTTCGTTGAGATGGAAAACCAAGAGGATGGCGAGCGAGCGATAGAGGCATTGGATGGCCAAGAGATGATGGGACGTCCGTTAAAAGTTAATCCCGCACGTCCTCGCGAGCAACGCCGCGAGCCCCGTCGGTATGACGATTCGGACAGACATGAGTAGTCTGTTTTGTAATAATTTCAAGGCAGTTCCAATTGTATAGACAGTTGGAATTGGATTGAAGAAGTGCCGCGACGGGACGGCAATTACTATTTTGCGTCCTGTTGCGCCGGTAGATTTGCCCCGGTTTTTGGATTTGTTTTTTTAAACGAGTCTTGAACCGGGGCTGATCCGTTTAAATTGACTTTAAATTGACGAAGGACGGGTTAGAGGTACAGCGTGTGCACCGCCCTCTCAGCCTGTCCTCCGCTAAAACTGCTTAGTATTCTTTCCGCTTGAGGGTGCCCCAAGTTACTGCGATTTTCCCTGTAGGTTCTACCGCAACGCCTAAGGCAGTCAAGCCATTGTTCATAACATCAGCAATATCGCCATCTGTCAAAGGTGAGTGGAAGAGACCGACCTCGTCCATTGCGCCTGTGAACCAATTGCCAGTACCGTCCCAAATGCCACATCCGCCGATATTCACGTTAAAATCGGATCGACCGTGATTGGGCCAATTCCCGTTTACCGTTGTGGCATTACCATCGATGTAAACCTTCGTGAATTCTTTGGTAGCGACAGCAGCGACATGGTGCCACTCACCGGGTGGATGTTCGTATGCGTTCTCATTACCACCAGCAGTCGGGGTCCATAGCATAACAGAGCCCGGATTAATAAAACCGAATTCCGGTGAATCGTTCTGTCCTATCAATCCGACGCGATTGTCAGTGATAGTTCCCGGTTTCACCCACGCAACAACTGTGAACTCAGACACACCGTTGAGGAGTTTTTTGTTTGTATTGACACAGTTGCCTACGCCATCAAATGCTAAGGCACTGCCGAATCGTCCGTCCACCCAAATGGGAGCGTTGACAATCGTTCCATGGTTATTGTTTCCTGAGGAGTCCAGCGCGTCGCTTCCGTCCGCTTCGTCGAACAGCCAAATACCGACAACACTACTCGGGTCAATTGCGGCACTACTGTTGTTCACAGCAACGAGACTAATCACCATCAGCCCTAAACTAAACAGGATAAATGTTAAAGCGTTAAATTTCATTTGAATCCTCTCACTTTCTTTAGAGATTTGCCGCGCAGCAACGCGGACTGTTTCGTGGCATTACTCCACTATCTGTCAACTATCGGCGTATGTTGATCGCCTGATGTTCCGCGCAACGTTAGAAATAGGAGTTAAATATATTCTGACATATTTTGCATTAAAATGCAAGTTTTTTTTCCGATACTGCTATTTTATTGTTATTATGATCCAAGTTGTTACTCACAAATCCTGGACATTTCAACAAGATTTTCAGACCTTTCGCTGAGAAAATTGACATCTTCCCACTTTTAGTATAAACTTAACAGCGTAATATCGATATTTCTTTTTCTACGCGTGCTATAGAATACAATTATAACGTGAGTTTGATGTAACAGATACGAAGATGTTGATTCAGAAGTAGATGCGGGAACAGAAAATCGAGATGGCAAGATGGAGACATCTCGCCATCCGGTTAAGAATTTACGCCAACTGCCTTGCGAACTTTCGCCAGGATTGGTACCGCGATGTCGCGTGCTTTTTCCGCCCCTTTTTCAAGGATTTTATCCAACTCATCAGGGTTTTCCATTAGCGCATTATACCGATCGCGCTGTTCGGAAAAGGTGGTCTCCAGCAACGCGAACAACTCTTTTTTCATCTCGCCATACGCGAGTCCACCTTCAAGATAGAGTTTCCGCTTCGCTTCAACGGCATCAGTATTTGCGAGATGGCGGTAGATCGCGAAGATGTTACATTCGTCTGGGTCTTTCGGATCTTCTGGACGTTTGGAATCGGTTACAATACGCATCACCGGTTTGCGTACTTGGTTAGAAGGCGCGAAGATCGGGATGACGTTGTTATAACTTTTGCTCATCTTTCTGCCATCGATACCGGGGATTGTCATCACCTCTTTCCGAATTACGGCTTCCGGAATTGTTAGGACATCGCCATAATTTTTGTTGAAAGTCAAGGCAACATCGCGTGTAATTTCGAGGTGTTGCTGTTGGTCAAGCCCGACCGGCACGATGTGTGTTCCGAAGAGCAGAATGTCTGCTGCCATCAAAACCGGATAGGTAAAGAGTCCTGCGTTAATGTTCTTATCCTCTTCACGTCCTTCAGTGATATTGTCATCAACAATCGCTTTATAGGCGTGTGCCCGGTTGAGCAAGCCTTTTGTCGTGAAACAGGACAACACCCAAGACAACTCGAATACCTCTGGAATGTCTGACTGACGGTAGAAAATCACCTCATCAGGGTTTAATCCGAGTGCCAACCACGTCGCAGTCGCTTGATAAGTTAAATGCATTAACTGCTTCTTATCCCTTACGGTAGTGAGCGCGTGATAATCTGCTATAAAGTATAGGGCTTGAAAATCTTTCGCGAGTTCCAGTGCCGGTTTAATCATACCGAGATAGTTCCCGATGTGCGGCTGCCCTGTCGGTTTGATGCCTGTTAAAGTAATCTGTTTCAATTCGCTTCCATCCTCCTTACGAATTTAATTTTTATTATAACCCGCTGAAACATACATATTCAATCAAACCTCTGAATTACGACAGGATCACCCCGCTGTAATCCTAACCCCTCTTTGGCGTTCCCACCATTTATAGCAATTTCTAACAACCCAGAGCTTCCTATAATTGCCAGAGGCTTGCCGACACCAGATTCAGCGTAAGCACGGTTCAGTCGATGTAGTCTGACACGCCGAACCCTGATTTCATACGTGGATATTCCAAGGGTAGACGCACTTTTTAAGCGAGCAATTGCGGTTTCCGATATATTTGTTATCGCATTCCCGAACCTGTCAATTTTGACAATTTGCCCTGTCAGGGTACTGCCTGAAAGTTCCGACACTTGAATGGGTAGTTGAACGAGCGTTTTTAACGGCGGACCGATGTCGTCAAGCGGCACACCGAGTGATAGATGTGCCGCGACGGGTGCGAAAACATCCCTACCGTGGAATGTGTTGCTGACTTCTGGTAGACAGTACGCACTGTTTTGAATCACCACGGAATTTATGGGTGGTCCCCCTTCGTTCTCAACGCTCTGCAATAGGTAGCTCAGCACACCATTGTCGGGACAGACGAAGAATGCGTTGTCCGTGCGGCTAACTATCGCCTGTCGATCGCTTCCTACACCCGGATCAACTACGATGATATGAATCGTACCTTTTGGGAAGTAACTGTGCGCCGCATAAGTTGAGAAAGCCGCTTCGTAGATATCTTGTGGGGGGATAGCGTGCGTGAGGTCAACTATTTGCGCATTCGGATTAATACTGAGGATAACACCTTTCATGATCCCGACATAAGCATCGCTTGTGCCGAAATCGGTTGTTAGCGTAATGATACGAGGCGGTTCATGCATTGGTTATAGGTTTGCTTGCATCCAAGTAAAACTCTTTCTTTGACCCGTGCCTTCGTTTTCCTTACCTTCATATTCACAACACCAGACCCCATCATAGCCTGCGTCTCTCAGACAGCGAATGGCTTTTGCCAGATCTATTTCACCTTCGCCGAGTGCCTCGCCGCGGTAATCTCCACGTGAACCCGTCCCGTCTTTCAGGTGCGTGTGCAATGTATAAGGTGCTACGATTTCGTAATATCTGCCCACAGTGTCCAAATCGTGACCTGCCCAACGGTAATTCATCGTGTCCATATTCGCGCCGACATATTTGGAGCCGACACGTTCAAAGAGTTCTACCTGCAAATCACCATCATTTGTAACGATGCCGTGGTTGTCCACCGCCAAGTAGACCTCGTCCCGTTCGGCGAATTCGAGGCATCGTGTGAGACATCCAGCCATTGCTTCAACCCATCGACTTTCTGGGACAGTATCTTTCGCCGTGCCGCCCTCAGTGCGGAGGATTGAAGAGCCGAGAAGTTTCGCAAGTCCTGCGATGCGTTCCATTCGTGCGACTTGGGATTGAATAGCATCCTCTTCCAGCACGACGAAATCGTTCCCCGCCGCAAGTGCGGAGACTTGCAAGCCGTAACCTTCAATCTGTGCTCTCACAGTTTCTGCGTTTTGTTCAGGATTCGCGACGTCCGAGTTCCAGACATCGCCAATCTGGAGTTCGACGTAGCCGAATCCTGTCTCACTTGTAAATTTCAGAAAGTCGTCAAGTGATTTACTTGCGTAGTTGTAATGGATAAGTCCTAATTTTGGCATAAGTTATCTGCTCCCCTTTGCGTGCCCAGATTCTATAAAAGCAGTTAAAAAACCGCTTTTACTGTGTGTAACTAACTGCTGACTGCTGATGGTTTCCGGCTGCTGACAACCAAAAAGACTTGTTTTTTTAAGGTTGTTGTGCTATAATACCTTTACTGAAAAACAAGTGTCAAGCAATTTTTCACTTTCTATAGCAAGTTTAGGCTTGCCAAATTCGTGGGAAACTGGAGAACCGATTAGGATAAAAAAATAATGGAGAACTATAGTCGTTTTACGGACCCGAAGTTGTCTGAAATCTATGAAAAAGTCAAGTCAGAAGAACGACTCTCCTTTGAGGAGGGGGTTGCGCTTTATGAAAGTCCGGATATTACAGGGGTTGGATTTATAGCGAATCATGCCCGTGAACGTTTAAATGGAAACGTCGCTTACTATAACATCAACCAGCATATTGATTATTCAAATGTCTGCATTCTACACGCCCGGTGCCATTTTTGTGCCTTTGCTCGGAAAAATATGCAAACGGAAGGGGCATGGGAAATGAGTGTTGATGAATTTTTGGACAAAGCGATGTATTCTATAGAGCACGGATGTACTGAGATTCATAGCGTTGGCGGGTTACATCCTAAGTTGCCTTTCGATTATTACTTAGACATCATCCGCGGACTCAAGGAACGGATGCCACAGGTCCACCTCAAATTCTTCACAGCCGTTGAAATTCATCACTTCTCGCGTATCTTTAAAATGTCAATAGAAGAAGTTTTAACGGAATTACGGGAGGCGGGTTTGGATTCGTTACCCGGGGGTGGTGCTGAAATATTTGCGGAAGAAACGCGTGAAAAGATTTGCCCAGGAAAACTGAGTGCGGAAGGATGGCTGGAGATTCACGACATCGCACATGGTCTCGGTATTCCGACAAATGCAACAATGCTCTATGGTCACCTTGAGACAAACGAGGACAGAGTCGATCATTTCATTCGGTTGCGGGAGCAACAGGATAAATCCGGCGGTTTCGCGACGTTCATTCCACTGGCGTTTCATCCTGCCAACACTCGCATGGCGTATCTACCATCGACGACGGGTCTGACTGACCTTCGGAACATCGCCGTTGCCCGCTTGATGCTCGATAACTTGCTGCACATAAAAGTTTACTGGATTATGACCGGCTTGAAAACTGCGCAGGTCGCACTCCGTTTCGGAGCTGATGATATTGATGGCACTGTAACCGAGGAGAAGATTACACACATGGCGGGAGCGGACACACCAGAGGCTGTTTCCGTTTCGGCACTCACACACCTCATTGAGGAGGCTGGCTTCGTGCCTGTTGAACGTGATACGCTTTACAATGAGATCATTCGAGAGGGGAATCGGTGGTACAGAAAAGCCGCTTAAGGGTTGGTGCGGTCTCGTTCCTAAATACTAAACCGCTTATTTATCCGTTATTGAACGAGGAAATCCAAACAGAATTCGAACTCAGTATTGATACTCCCAGCCGTCTCGCGTTATCATTAAGTAGGGGTGATATTGAGGTCGGGTTGATCTCGACTATTGAATACTTTCGAGCGAATCCTTCGCATGCGTCTTACTGTATCCTACCTGATATAGCAATTGCCTCTCACGGAAGTGTCCAAAGTATCCAACTCTTCAGTCGCGTTCCTATCCCAGAGATTCAACGTATTGGGCTCGATACGGCTTCCCGGACCTCTATTGCGCTGCTGAAAATCCTGCTCGCTGAGAAATATGGAATCTCTCCAGCGTTCACAACGTGCAGACCGACAGTAAATCCAAAGACTGCCCTTCACGATCGTCAAGATCCACCTTTTGATGCGGTCCTCTTAATTGGAGATCCGGCACTTAGACATCTGGGTTCAACGGAGCATAATCTCGATCTTGGTGAGGCGTGGTATAAGTACACAGGTTTACCATTCGTTTACGCGTGTTGGGTTGCCCGGACAGAAGCGCAGCTTGGTAATTTACCGGAGGTACTCCTCGAATCAAAAGCACGTGGTATCGCACAGATCCCAGAAATCGCGCGGATTGAGGCACAAAGGCTCGGTTTTTCCGAAAAACTTTGTTGCAATTATTTGCAACATTACATCAAATACGACTTAGGTGAACCTGAGATCAAAGGTCTTGAACTGTATTATAAGTATGCCGTGAAAAACGATCTGGCACCGCCCGGTCGTCGTCTGTCTTTTGCGTTGAGTTGAAAGGGAGCGGAAAATGGAAGCCGTTGAAGAAGCCACTCACGATAACGAATTTGCAAAGCAGTTTGAAGATTATCTCAAAAGCTATGGACTGCGTTTGACCCAAAAGCGATTGGACATCTTAAACCAAGTCTTTGACTATCCGGGACATTTTCAAACAGAAGACCTTTTGGTTCAGATGCGTCGAAACGGTTACCGCGTGTCACGCCCGACGATTTATCGGACGTTGCCGCTGCTGGTGAGAAGTGGGTTGTTAACAGAGTTTATTGACGCGCAGAAGAACACTCGTTATGAGAGTATTCACTCGCTTCGGGAACATGCGCATCTTATCTGTCTTCGGTGTAGTCAAATTGTTGAGTTTAAAGAACCGCAAATTGATGCCTTACAACAAGCAGTGTGCGAAGCGCACGACTTTAAAGCAGTGCGCTTCCGTAATGAGATCATCGGTTACTGTGCTGAGTGCCAAGCAGAATTAGAGCCAAAAACGCCTGATGCAGCGGACGAAGTTACTGCTTGAGTCGACTCCACGTTGTGGTGAGCAATCCATCGGGATGTACCGGTAAAGTTTTTTCCTCCGCTTTTTCGTAGTCTTCATCCGTAGGTTGATATTCCAGATCACTGGACCAACAGAAAACGTCGTACTGGACCTGGAGTGAACTCTACCGTGTCCATATCATCATGACGTTTTCACCGTTCTGTAATTTGTTAACTGTGCCACCATCCTGTCCAAAATCGCCTGTCCGCATCCATGCCCATTCGGGGACGTTTTCTTCAAAAATGATGTGATCTGGACGGACAAAAGCGGGTGCTACCTCTGGAATTTTAGCACCATCGTCGCCCAAAACCCATAACCAATCTGAGTGGTTGCTCGGGTTTATGAGCCGTCCGATAAACCGCCAGTCTCCTGCCTTTCCACCGGCACGACTGATGTCGAACGTATAGAGTAACCAACCTTGTCCACCGACATTCGTGACAATATCACCGAATGCACCATCGGCGGGATCGACAGCCTTTTCGCCTTTACCCAATTTATAGACATCCTCGGAATCTCGATCGTCAAAGGCTTCCGCCTCAAACCATATCTGCTCGCCTTTTCCATTCTCCGAGACCTTGAATTCTTCTACGGCGAAGCTTGCTAACGATTGGATTAGCAGCAAACAGAGGATTAAACTGAGTGTTAATTGAAATCTCTGAAACATTGTGTATTCTCCTTTTTCTCATAGGACTTACGCAGCTGTCCCTAAAACCGACACGTTTCCCCCTGCTTGCGGGGGATCTACGGGGGGGCAAGTGAAAAAGTCCCTAATTTGCGGAAGTCCTGTTAATTTTCCTCCCGTAGACCGATATATGTTTTGCGCCAGTTTAAACGAATTAACGTAAAATTGCAAACTAAAAAAATTTGACAAGCGTCTGAAAATATCGTATAATAGTTTTCAGTTAAGAGTTCCGGCTTCGCAAAATCCGCTTGTAACTGATAACTGACGACCTTGATCATGTATACGCCACAGGTGACCGAACATTACGAAAGCCCGCGCAATATCGGAACTATCACCGATGCTGATGGCACCGGTAGTATCGGTTCTCCTGCTGACGGTGAGATGATAAAACTCACGCTCATGATAACAGATAATGTGATCGTTGCAGCGAAATTTCGAGCCTTCGGTTGCCCTACTGCTATCGCGAGTGCTTCGATCCTCACTGAACTGGTTACAGGCACCCAGGTCCCGCGGGCATTGGAAATTACTGCTGTGCAGCTTTCTGAAGCGTTGGGAGGACTGCCGCTGGATAAGCAACGTTACGCGAAGGTTGCTGAAGAAGTTCTAAAAATGGCTATTGCTGATTTTTTGTCCAAAAAGGAGGCACAATCACCATGATTACTGTTACAGAATCTGCCGCACAAAAAGCGGTCACTCTCATTAGCAGCAGTGAAGCCCCAGCTGAATCTGAACTCGGCTTGCGAATGCAGGTCGTTGGCGGTGGATGCTCTGGCTTCCAATACAATCTTGAGTTTGGTCCCGCAAAAGGCACCGACAAAGTTTTTGAATTTCATGGCTTGAAGATTTTCGTCGATCCTCGTAGCACACTCTATCTCGCAGGTTCCGTCCTGGACTATAACGATGGCTTGATGGATTCAGGCTTCAAAATAACAAATCCGAACGCTAAAAACACATGCGGTTGTGGTGAGTCGTTTAGTGTTTAGCACGTTTGGGCTGCTTTGCAGTCGCGCTGTACAAGCACATCTATAGAAGCCGACTAATTTAAGAAACACTATCTTTTATTCAAACGCGCCTGAAAGTTCATAAGACTTTGCAGGCGCGTTTTTTGGTAATCGGGTATCCCAATAGCTTCCATTTTTTGGGCATCAAACCCACGAAGATCTCAATTCATGTACTTTCAGTGATACCAATGTCGCTGGACTTCCCTCGGCGTAGATTCCGATGTCTGCGTTCTCCAGATCTGGAAGAAAATAGGACGTCATTGAGAGTTCACCATCATTTCCAAATGCTTCGATAGAAATACGGTCGACTAAAATTTGCAAGCGGATTTTCCCATTTTGTGGCGCGAGGGGTCCGCTCCTTTCTAAGAATGTTAGTTCCTGAGATGCGACATCGTAACGGACATCCTGCCCGCGAATTTTGAAACCAACGGCGGTAGCATCGTTTAGAGCTATTTCCGCACGGATATCAAACAACTCACCTGTCAATCCCGCAAGCGGATCTTCACCCGGCTTGAGCGGAAGGTCGCTCCACGCGTGCGTATACGTGTGGATGTTTTTGATCTCTGTGACCGGTTCTCGATGTAGACGTATCCCCTCTGAAGTCGTCCTAAGGGTTAGTTCACACGGAAAGCTCATCTGTTGATTAAAGGGCATATCTGGCGGTTTACTGCCACTCATCCAAGCGATTTGGATGCATCTGCCATCGAATTCTGGGACATCGCTCCACGTTTGCGCTGCATAGAAGTTGGCACCGTGGTCAGCGCGCTGGGCGTCACCTTCGGGTGTAAAGGTTGTTCCATCGAAATTACCGACGTAATATTTCCCTGCCGCACCCCAGAAAACCCATTTGGTATTATCGGGATCACCGTCAACAGGAAGTTCAAAGATGTCAGGGCATTCTGTGTCGGGAATCTGGAGGTCGGAGAGTCTTGTCCATTCCTTGAGATTTGTGGAACCGAAGAGAGCATAGTCATTTTGATCAAGGTAGAGTGCCATTACCCACTTTTGTGTGGATTCGTGCCAGATGACCTTCGGGTCGCGGTTATCCCTCACGATATGCTCAATGACGGGATTCCCTTCATATTTTGTCCAACTCCGTCCGCGGTCGTTGCTGTAGGCGATGCTTTGTGTGAACGGAACCTCTTTTGGGGCGTGGCTACCTGCGGACGTGTAGAAATTAACAAGCACCGCCTCGTCGCTGGTCTGGAAGCCGCTGGTATTTTTCCAGTCCACGACACCAGAGCCGGAGAAGATTGTACCGAGTTCGTCTGGATGGATGGCATGCGGGAGTTGCTTCCAATGGACGAGGTCTGTGCTGATAGCGTGTCCCCACGTCATGTTGCCCCAGTCGATACCGAATGGGTTGTGTTGGAAGAAGAGGTGGAACTCGCCTTTGTAGTGGATTAATCCGTTCGGATCGTTGGTCCAGTTGGTTTTCGGTGTAAAGTGGAACTGTGGACGATATGCTTCCTTGTAAGCCGTCTGAATCATTAAGTCTTTCCTTTCCGTTTTAAGCGTTGCAAAGAGATACACGCTATTTCCGCTGTTTTGCTTACCATTCTATGCATGTTTTTGATTTTGTCAAGTGTGCTTTCTTATTTCTCGTCAAACACTTTAAGAACGTGCGATGAATGCACGTCGCATGAATCAACGGTATGAATGTGCGTGTGGCATTCACCGGGGCGGGTACGCCGCAAATCGCACGACTACGAACGAGAATAGCGATCAGCAATCAGTAAGACGGAATTAGTTGTCGATTGTTTGAAGCAGGATTTACAGTATTAGGGAACGTGCGATGAACCGCCCGACTACGAACACACGAACTGATACCTTTCAATCCATTATTCTCTCCGAAAGTGCATCCAATAATGTGTATGAATGTAAAATTGAACCACTTTACTTATACGACGTTTTCAAACAAAATTTCTGTGAAACCTGAAAAGGAATAGCCGTGATAATGGAGGCAAACAGTGATGAACCTTTGTAATGTCCTAAATAGTTCGGCACGTCTACAGGTACATGCACATTGGGAACCAATTGCGGATTCTACGTTTCGTATGCACAAAGCGTTGCCAGAACACGTTGAACTCTTCGACTTGTCCCCAAACCGACCCATCAAGGAATACAGAGCGGATGCTTTCAAGGCATTTCTTCCGTCATTAACTGTAACAGTCGGTGATGTCTGGGAACTTGATGCGAACAGTGTTGTCTCCTTCCTTAGGCAGTTTCGTCCGGGTACGACAGCTGATTTAGGTTACGGTGAGGAAGGTGCCTTTGCATGTTTACGCGCAAGCTCATCAGATTATGCGGAGATTGCTTTCCGATTTCATGCAGAATTCACGCTGAATTCTGATGCCTATCAGGAGTGGCAAGAGGAAAATGATGAGGGGGAGTCCGAAGCAAGGTTTATTCCATCGCGATTTGTCGGGAAAGTATTGGTGAATCTAAAAAGCGGAACAGTTCGCGCTTTCTCATTAGGCGTGCCGGTGCGCAACACTACCTAGAGGAAATTAGGAAACGCCCTATCAAAAACCCCTATCAAAAACCCCCTCGCCAGCGGAGGTGGGTGTTTGTTCCCTGACGAACTGTAAACATATTTTTTGATTTTACTATAATAGGACTTACGCAATAATGTTTGACATATCCGGTGAAGAGTCGTAATATTGTATTTCAGGAGGTAAAGAAAAATGAGCAAACCGACGCGTGTCGATGACTGTCAGTATCTTCTGAGTACCCCCGTCAATTATACATTGCCGCATTTTGCGGATCATTGTGAAGCCTTCAGTCATGATCAGATAAACCGGTATCTCTCCGGGGATCGTCTCACGCCACGGCAAGTCTGGGAGCATGTCGAACCTGACTTGGTTCAAACGCCCGATGGCTACCTTATTTTTGATGATACGACGTTAGAGAAGCCGCACGCCAAGCAGATTGGCTTAGCGAAACCGCTGCTTCATTTTACTGTTAGATTAATCAACGGTTGGACGTGATGGGTTGCCCCAATGGTTGCTTTTGTCTTTTCCACTTACGACAACACCTTCTCTATCCCAGCGGTAGGAGGCTTGGACATCGGAGGCGCAGTAGCGTAAGGTGAGACCGCAACGTCGTCTCGGTGAGGGATTGGCATTTGAGCCGTGCAGCAGCAAGTCAGTGTGGATAGAAATTTCACCCGCTTTGAGTTCAACATCGACGGTTTCGCCGTACTGCTCTGCGTTTTCAACGATTTGCCCTAAGACACTATTATCGTCCTGATCGCTGTGCCGAGCGGTTAAATGTCCAAGGTGATGTGAACCTGAGATGAATCGCATTGCGCCGTTCTCAACGGCGGCATCGTCGATCGCGAGCCAGACGGTAACGGTCTTGGAAGGGGAGAGGGGCCAGTAACCGGCATCTTGATGCCAACCGACAGTTTTCGGATCGTGCGGCATTTTGCAGAAGTAGTGCGCGCCCCAACCGATAACATCCTCGCCGATCAGGTCTTTCACACAGGTGACGATTCTTGGGTGCGTAAGAAGATCGTAAACCTTCCCGTATTTCATGTGTGCGGAGATAATTGAGTAACTGCTTCCGCCTTTTGCCATGACGCTTGCTAACAGGGTATCAAAGTATTGGCGGTGTTCACCGATTTCAACCTCATCGAAAATCGGGATACCTTTGATATAACCGACGCGGTTGAAATTAGCTACCTGTTCTTGGGTCATCACCTTCGGTTGTTCGGTGACGCTTGGATAAAATTGGAGATCGCGCCCCATTTCAGCGAGTTGTTCCCAAGTCGGCATGATTTTGTCGGTTTTGTAGGTTACATCTTGGTTTGACATTGTTGCGTTGCCTTCTGTAAATTCTGATTTCATCTTACCATAAATATAACGAAAATGGTATAATATTTTTCTAACTAATGATTCATAGAATAGATTATGTCTCGAAATTGAGGTCAATTAATGGCGCATGCATATACCCCCGGGCTTAAGGTTACCGAGGGAATGACAATTCAGAAAGAACGGCGACTGCCGCTCCAAGGAGAGGTTCTCGTCGAAGCCGGTACAACAGTTCAGGCAGAGGATGTTGTGGCGAAGGCGGATTTGCCGGGTAACGTTCAACTGCTAAACGTTGCCAACCTGCTCAGTGTCCCCGCAGAAGAAGTTACAGAATACATGCTCAAACCTGTTGGTGAAGCCATCACTAAAGATGAGATTATCGCCACGACGAAAGGGCTTTTTGGGCTTTTCAAGTCGCAGGCACTGTCACCGATTGACGGCACAATCGAAGCCGTGTCCGATGTCACAGGACAGGTCATTCTTCGTGAACCACCGATTCCTGTGGAAGTCAAGGCTTACACAAATGGCACAGTAACGGAGATTGCTCCAAATGAGGGTGTCACAGTAGAGACTTATGGCACCTATATCCAAGGCATCTTCGGAGTCGGCGGCGAAACGGTGGGGAATTTGATTGTTGCTGTTTCTTCTTCGAGTGATGAACTGACAGCGGAGCATATTTTACCCGAACATCGGGACAAAATTCTGGTTGGTGGTTCGCTGGTCACGACTGCTGCGATCCAGAAAGGGGTTCAGCACGGTGTGAAAGGCATCATTGCCGGTGGGATTGATGACGCAGATTTGCGGGAACTGCTCGGTTATGAACTCGGCGTTGCGATTACAGGGTCTGAGGAAATCGGGATTACGCTGGTTGTCACGGAAGGGTTTGGGAGTATCGCGATGGCGGAGCAGACGTTTGCGCTCCTAAAAGCGCGGGAGGGCATGAAAACCTCTATCAACGGCGCGACGCAGATTCGTGCTGGGGTCGTCCGTCCGGAGATCGTGATTCCAATCGCGCCAGAAACTTCTCAAACATCATCCGAGGCGGGAGATGACGCTGAAGGTATTCTGGAGGTTGGTAGCTCGGTCCGCATTATCCGTGAACCGTATTTCGGCAAATTGGGACGCGTTACGGAGCTACCGGTAGAACTTCAGAACTTGGAAACAGAGGCGCGGGTGCGGGTGTTGCGTGTCGAACTCGAAGATGGTCAGCAGACCACTTTACCCCGCGCCAACGTCGAGGCGATTGAAGGATAGTTATCAGATCGCGAGCGGTTCTCAATTGGGTTGGTTTTCATACCACTTGACGTTGCCGGTGCTGAGACCGCTGGCGACGATGTCCAGTCTGCCGTTCCCGTTCATGTCTAATACGTACATCTGCCCAACGCCTAAACCACCATCATCAATCGTCTCTTTGCTCCACCGGTTTTGTGCGAGATCCTCTGGGCGGTAGAGATGTAAACTCGTCCCTTCGCCGTTATAACCACAGATAATCTCAAGCACTCCGTCATCGTCAACATCAACAGCGGCGAGGGAGTGCCCTCGGTTGAGCGTGTCGTCGATGAGGTAGCGGTGCCACGGATCGCTTCGTAGGTCGCCAGTGGCTTTATACCAGACGAGATTGTTCCCATGCCACGGCTCAATCGCTAAAATTTCGTTGATACCGTCGCCATCAATATCGGCGGCGAATGTATCGCTACACTCTCGGTCGCTGATGATCCATTTGCCCCAGTCATCCGTCATCGGTGCAACAGGCGGTTCATACCAGATGAGACCTTCCGAGCAACTAATCAGGACATCATCGCGTCCGTCTTGGTCAACGTCATTGATACTCAAACCGTGATTGATGTGGAGGGAATCGTCAAGGAGGTGGGAGTGCCAAGAGGTAGCCTCTCGCGGGGTATCCGACAATTCATAGCACCAGAGGGAACCCGGACTATGCCATTCGCCGGGGTCACCGTCCTCACCTCGGATCGACGCAACGATGAGAAAAGGAAGCGATGTTGAGCCGTTTCCAGAGAGATTCGCGAGTGCGATACGGTGGATGAAAGGGATGTCAGTGATGCGATGGCTCTTCCAGTTCTGTCCGTCCTGCGCTGGTGCCTCAAGCCATTGGAGGTATCCGCCTGCGGCATTGACACCGCGATTGAAACCACTCCCGACAATGAGGTCAGGCGCGCCGTTACCGGTAAGGTCGTAAGGCGCGATGGTAATGTGTCCACTGCCCTGATCGGTCACGAGATGTCTCTTCCAATGGGGTGCCTCATACCAAGCGATAATGGGTTCGCCTGTAGAGCCAGCGATGATGTCAAGTTGCCCGTCTCCGTTTATGTCGGCGACTGCGAGTCCATAAACGCTTTTGAAGGTGTTGTCCAGTTGATATCCTCTGAATTTCACGGTAACTAACCTCCTCGTATGATAGCACACGGTGTGTTTTATTTAAGGGTTGCGGAAAAACCTGAGTACTCCAGGCTCTATCTCATACCCGACACCCGACCAGAACGCAGTTGCCCACGGATACTTCTCTTCTACGAGTGCTGTGATGCGTTTAGCTCCGTGTTTTGTCAAACATCTTTCGCCTTCCTCGACTAAGGCGCGTCCAATACCACGCCGTCGGTAGTCAGGATGAACTGCGAGCCGATACATATTCCCTCGCCACCCATCGAAAGTAGCGATTAAGGAGCCGACGATACGTCGATCTGCCTCAGCAACCAGTACCGACGCAAGGCTTTCTATTGCCCTTTGGATATCTGCGATAGTATCTGTGATGCTCGGAGATGTTCCAGCAGCTTGCCACAATGTAAGAAGTGCTTCTGCCTCTTCTGGATGGCACTCTCGGATTAAGAAAGTATCTGTCTTGTCAGATAAATTCATAGAGACGGAGCAGAAAATGTGAAAAGAAGTCGCTACAGTGACCGGATTGGAAGTTTTATCAGCGAAATATAGGGTTTTTGCGTTCGGTGCGGTTGCAAACCGCACCTACCTTGTTTGGGGAAAAGATTTTTTATTCGTCAAGCCAACTCATCATGCTACGCAGATTTTTACCGACTTCTTCGATTTCCAATTCCTCTTCCTGCCGACGAAGGGCACCGAGTACGGGTTGGTTCGCTTCATTTTCCAAGACCCACTCTCGTGCGAAGACACCACCCTGAACGTCCTTCAGTATCTGGCGCATTTTATCCCGGACGCTGTCATCGATAAGTTGAGGACCGCGTGTCAGATCGCCATATTCGGCGGTATTGCTGACATCATTGCGCATCTTGCTCAATCCACCCGTATAAATCAGGTCCACAATCAACTTGAGTTCGTGTAGACATTCAAAGTAAGCCATCTCAGGTTGGTAACCCGCTTCGACAAGCGTATCGAAAGCGGCTTTGATGAGGGCAGCCGTTCCACCACACAGCACAGCTTGCTCACCGAATAGATCGGTTTCGGTTTCCTCTCGGAATGTGGTTTCAATGACACCAGCACGGGTGCCACCGATGCCTCTCGCATAAGCAAGTGCGACATCGCGCGCGAGTCCCGTGGTATCTTGATGTATAGCGATGAGGCACGGCACGCCGCCACCACCTTCAAATACCTCGCGAACGAGAGATCCTGGTCCCTTCGGTGCAATCATGGCAACATCGATATCACTGGCAGGCACAACTTGTCCGAAATGGACGCTGAACCCGTGTGATACGAGGAGCATGTTTCCCGACTGCATATTCGGTGCGATCTGGTCACGGTACACAGCCGCATGTCGTTCATCAGGTATGAGAACCTGAACAATGTCTGCCATGGCTGTGGCTTCTTCAACGGTTTTGACGGTCAAGCCTTCGGCTTCCGCTCTTTCTTTTGAGCGACTGCCATCGTATAAGCCGACGACAACGTTTGCCCCGCTGTCTTTGAGGTTTAGGGATTGTGCGCGTCCTTGCGCGCCATAACCGACGACAGCGACGGTGCGTTCTTTCAATAAATCAAAATTAGCATCACTATCGTAATAAATTGTTGCCATTTTTCTAATTTTCCTTGCGGTTCGTTTCGGAAGGTTTGAGTAGGACCGTTTCCTTCCGTATATCCGCCTGCGCCGTTGTTGCAGGTTTTTAATGTTTCCTTGCGGTTCGGTCAGGTGGGTTTTGAAGAATAACGGGTTCCTTTCCGTATATCCGCCTGCGCCGTTGTTGCAGGCTACAATTTGAGTTTAGGGGTTTGTTCTTAACCAGGAACCTGCGCGTAATAGAATGGAGCGCAGCCCAGAGGTCATAAATTAAGATTCGGAGCCGCGTAACATCGCTATTTTGCCGGTGCGTGCTAACTCAAGGATGCCGTACGTATTGAAAATGTCAATCGCCGCTTTCAATTTACCCTCATCCCCTGTGATTTCAAGGACAAGTGAGGCAGGTTTCATATCTATGACCCGCCCGCGGAAAACTTCCGCGACTTGTAGAATCTCGGTGCGTTTTTGAGGATCATCGGTAGCAATCTTGATAAGGACGAGTTCTCGTTCAACGTGGGTGTCGGTGGAAAGATCTGTTACCTCAATAACGTCAATGAGTCTATTGAGATGATGGTAAATCTGTTCAATAATTTGGGCATCACCATGCGTGACAAGGGTTATCTGTGAAATGCTCTTGTCATGCGTCTCGGCGACGTTGAGACTGTCGATATTAAAGCCGCGCCCGCTAAAAAGTCCTGCCACACGTGCGAGGACCCCAAATCGGTTTTCGACCAAAACGGAAAAAATGTGTCGTTCTTCTGGATTCATTTTTTTATAGTTGCTAGTTGTCGGTTAAGATAATCCGCGGATAACATCTCCGAGTCCAGCTCCCGCTGGAACCATCGGGAACACATTCTCTTCCTCATCAACAATGAAGTCAATGACGACGGGACCGTCGGTAATTCCTTTTGCCTTCTGTAGTGCGGGCGCAACATCTTCAGTGTGTTCAACCCGTAGACCTGTGGCACCGAATGCTTGGGCAAGTAAGGCGAAATCGGGATTGTCGTGGTAATCGACAGCGGAATAGCGTTTGCCGTGGAACAGTTCCTGCCATTGGCGGACCATTCCCAAATACATGTTGTTGATGATGAAAATCTTTAGCGGCAACTTCATGGTAACCGCTGGCACCAATTCTTGGATCGTCATGATATAGGAGCCATCGCCGTTGATGTTGACGACGGTTTTGTCTGGGCATCCAAGTTGCGCGCCGATTGCGGCTGGGAGACTGAAGCCCATCGTACCGAGACCACCGGAGTTGAGCCACTGCCGAGGTTCGGTAAATTTGAAGTATTGCGCCGCCCACATCTGGTGCTGTCCGACGTCCGCGACGACGATCGCATCGCTGAAATGTTCATAAATCTGCTCAATGACGTATTGTGGCATCACTTTATCGGCTTTTTGCTCATATTCAAATGGGTACTTCCGTTTCCACTCCTGAATCTGGTTGCGCCACGGATCAATGTCCGCTATGCCGACCTGTTTGTTCAGTTCAGTGAGAACACTCTTCGCATCACCAACGATAGGGACATCTACCGGGACATTTTTTCCGATACAGGACGCGTCAATATCGATGTGTACTTTTTTGGCGTTCGGTGCGAATTTACTGAGATCACCCGTAACGCGGTCATCGAACCTTGCACCGATAGCAATAACAAGGTCTGCATCGGTAAAAGCGTAGTTTGCGCAACAAGATCCATGCATTCCGGGCATCTCCATCGCTAAAGGATGTGTTTCGGGAAATGCTCCGAGTCCCATCAATGTAACGGTAATCGGAATCTGGGTTTTGAGCGTAAGTTGTCGCAGTTCCTCGCTGGCATTGGCAAGTACAACACCACCACCGGCATAAAGCATGGGGCGTTTTGCTTCCTTAATCAATGCCGCTGCCTTCGCGATCTGCGCCGGATCCCCATGAACTTGTGGTTTGTAGCTACGAATGTCAACTGTCTCTGGATATTGAAACAGTGCTTCATGCATCTGGGCATCTTTAGCGATGTCAATAACTACAGGACCGGGTTTCCCCGTCGTCGCGATGTGAAACGCTTCAGCAACGACATCTGCGATCTCGTCGCTATTTTTGATGAGATAACTATGCTTACAGACCGGACGCGTTACACCGATAATATCGCATTCTTGGAAAGCATCGCTGCCGATATAGTGGGTGAACACCTGTCCAGTGATCGCGACCATTGGAATCGAATCCATATAGGCAGTTGCAATACCGGTGACGAGATTGGTTGCACCGGGACCTGAGGTTGCGAGTGCAACTCCGACGTCTCCAGTGACGCGTGCGTAGCCATCAGCGGCGTGGGAAGCCCCTTGTTCATGCCGCATCGGAATCAATTTGATTTCGGTCTCACCGTACAGGGCATCGAAAATCGGCATCGCCGCGCCACCGTTCACACCGAAGATATATTCGACACCTTCCCGTTTGAGACTGTCAACAAGGATTTGCGCTCCTGAAAGTTCCATGCCAATTTTCCTCATAAGTTGTAGGGGTCGTCCCTACGGGAGTCGTTAAATTTTTCGGTGCAGCTTGCCAACCGAAAACTTGCTCTACAAAAGTCGGTGCAGCTTGCCAACCGAAAACTTGCTCTACAAAAGTCGGTGCAGCTTGCCAACCGAAAACTTGCTCTACAAAAGAAAAAACCTTCTCGTTCCGAACATGGAGACGAGAAGGACATTTACACTTGCCTTACCGTGGTACCACTCCAATTCCCTTTCTCATTTTTATTTAAGGCATCAGACTATAAAACCTTACCAACGAGAAAAGGCACTCTTTGGGATGCGTTAACGGACATCACACCGACTAATCTTACTGATGTCCTACGGACTGTTCAGATTAGCAACTCCAGGGCGACCTTGGGTCGTAGGAACTTGAGGAGACCTTTCAGCCTATGAATCTCCTTCTCTCGCAAGCCCGGACGACTTACTCCTCCCCTTCAACGCTTTTTGGGGTAATCTATTTAATTGTTAATTACGCACACCGTTTTACGAAGTTTCACAGGCATGCTAAAAAGAACTATATATTACGCTTTAAGTATAACACATTTGAACAGAAATGTCAAGAAATTTAATTGAACTGTGTTCTCTTGCACCTACAGTTACGACAAAACATGCTTGTTGTTACAGGAAGTAGAGGGTAGGTGTCAATGTACCCAAGCCTATCGGTCTACCGATAAGTTTCTCGTTTCAGTTACGAGTGGGAGGAAACCAGCACATAGCCTTGCGACTATGCTCGTAATGCTGGTTTCCAACCTGATACTCTTATTTAAAACGTGTTACGGACAGTTAGGCGTTCGCTATATAGAGTTCATTGACCCGATTCCAGTTGATAACGTTCACCCACGCTTCAACGTAATCTGGACGACGGTTTTGGTAATTCAGATAATAGGCGTGTTCCCAGACATCAAGACCGAGAAGCGGGATATGTCCCTGCATAATCGGACTGTCCTGATTCGCCGTGGAGTAGATTTCTAAGCCGTTGTCGCCGAGGACAAGCCATGCCCAACCGGATCCGAACCGGGTTGTTGCAGCTGTTGCGAATTCTTTTCCGGCTGCTTCAAGCGATCCGAAAGTGGCGTTTATTGCCGCTTCAATCTCGCCGCCGATTTCGCCGCCATTGGGACTCATAATCGACCAGAAGAGGGAATGATTGGCGTGTCCACCCCCGTTGTTGATGACGGCTTGACGTTTGTCTTCCGGTACCTGATCGAGGTTACTGAGCAACTCGTGAATATCCATATCGGCGAGGTCACCGAGTCCCTCTAAGGCAGCGTTGAGATTCGTAACATAACCTTGATGGTGTTTGCCGTGATGGATTTCCATCGTTTCTTTATCAATATGGGGTTCCAAAGCATCATGTGCATAAGGCAATGCTGGTAATGTATGTGCCATTTTTAAAAATAGCCTCCTAATTTATTTTTTCACTTGCGCTTGCGAGTCTGCGCGCCAAGGGGCGTGCAAGCAGTGTACTTTAAAAATCAAAAAGAGTATAACAGATTTGGTAGAAGTGTGCAAGTTTTTTCTGAAAGGTTTTTTAATGATACCTTGCGGATCGGTGAGATGGGTTAGAAGTTTTATGTGCCTTTCCGTAGAGTTGGAGAAATACCCAAGCAAAAACCCCTCCACTCCGTTACGGGCTTACTGTTTTCGTTTGAATAGTGGAAACGAAAAGCGGAATGTTAGTCATCCGACTGAGGTGTTTCAGAGATTGCCCCGACACGGCAGACACGCTTATAACTACAGTAATTACAGGGGGCAGTCTTATTTTTGGGGGTGATTGGCGTATCGCCTTCTTCTTCAGAATCTACAAATGTCTCAACGCGTGTGATGAGGGGAAAGGTCCCGTTAGATATACCATCAACGTACTGCTGGACGTAGCCACTGACGCGGGCGATCACGTTATCAAAGGTTTCGTCGGACAACATTTGCTGCGTTTTTCGTTTCAGAACGTATGTTTGATTTCTACCAGATTCCCTTCCAATCCCGAGTCCAATTCTGCAATCGTTCAATCTGACTTTGTTATACATACCTGCCATCGGTTCGTATCTGGTCCCGAGCAGTTGCCTCGCAATTTCAAGATAGATTGGTAGTTGGAGTGCTCGTCCTTCAAGAATATCCTTTATTCCGAAGGTTGAACTTCCGGTCTTATAGTCAATAACATTAAAAACGTCGCTGGCTACATCAATGCGATCAATCTTTGCATTGAGGCGGACGTTACTGATGTGGATAGGTTCAGGATCACTGAGGACTGAATCGGTCACCCCCTGCCTACGACCAACGTTGACTTCAAAATAGCGTGGGATAGTGGTTACATTGTATTTCTGCTCTGCTTCAAGCCACTGGTTTAACGTAACTCTTAATATTGTTTTATCTACTTCCCGAAACAGATCTTCCGAGGCTACATTACCTATCATTTCATCTATAACATCAGATAACTGCTGTTTTGCTGCTTCAAAATTCGCTTCATCACACTGACTAATAGCGGGTTGTTCTCGACGATTTTCATAGAACTTAAAGAGAATCTCATGAACCAACACGCCTTTTTCAAGGCTGGATAACCCTTCAGTCTCCTCCTCATCTTTAGCATCAAGACCTAAAATTTTAGATATAAAATACTGGAATGGACATCTAGCGTAGGTTTCCAAGTCTGTAACGGAATAAGTGTGTTCTTGGCGACTTTTCAAACGTTCTCGGCTTTTAACGGAAAGCTTCCCTTCCGTTAACAGTCCTTCATAAGCCAAATGACAATGTGTCTTTTCGCGGCTTTTTTCAACTTCAACGATATGGCTTATTAGCGGACGCATCTCTGAGATTTCAGCAGGGAATGCCTCATTGGAGGGAGTAGGGGTTGTCCATATATAATCACCGTACCTGCTGAGGAAACCAGAGATACTACCCCGCGAGGGGGCTCTGATGTTCATTGATACCACGTTGGCAACTTTATTTAATTCCGCGAGGAACGGAGATGGAATCAAATCTGCTTCACGTTCACGTTTCGGGACAAGCAGATAGAGCCGTTTGCGAAAAGACTTAAGGACTCGATAGAACATGAACCGATTATCGTGCAGTTGCTCTTCTTCATCGCGATACGGAATTTCAGGGAGTAGTGGATCTGGTTGATAAGTGGCTGGAAACTTTCCCTCTACAAAGTCACCTAAAAAGACGACATCAAACTCCAGACTTCTGAGTTCACCAAGTTGAACGATTCTGACAACTTCCGCTTTTGTCGCTGCTCTGTTTTGATAGTTTGTATGCTTTGCAATGTGACGTAGTTTCTTAATATAATCATCAAGGGAACATGATTCAACCCCATCCAATTTTAAAACGCTACAGAGTTCTTTAACAATCCTCTTGAATTGGCGATACGCCTCGATCTCACCTTCGATAATCTCGCGGTTTTCTCCGAGCATAGGGTTTAGAATGTGCTGGATGACTCCACCCTTTTTGAGTATGTCATCAACATATTTCTGAAACGCGTCAGGGTGAAACATACGTGTATGCGGAGCAGGATCGACTTCAGAGAAATAGGCACCGTCTAACGGGACTTGGCGGGATGAAAGACGAGAAAAAATCGCTTTGACAACCTCTGATTTTGTCAGCGGGACAGTTTCTACAAGCGAATATGGAATGTCGTAAGTAGGAAAAATTTCGGCGATGCGCTGTTGATATTGACCTATGTTATAATAGGCAACACAGATGTCACTCAGTTTGCAGTGACCTTTCGAGACATGCTTTTGGATCAGATGCGCAATTTGCTCAACCTCTTGGGACCGGTCGGCTGGCTTCAATACCTTAATCCGAGGTTTCTTATCAGAATTGTGCCCTGAAGTTACGTCCCGCGCATCCGCACGGAACAGGTTGTTGGCGAAATGTTGATGTAGGTCGGATGTGCGTTCATAGTCGGCATCAATGTTTACACCTGCCGCTTTAAGTTGTCTAACGAGGTCAGCAATATTTCTGTAAAGGTCTTCATTTCCTTCAACATAGTCGGTACGGAACCACATCTCGATATTAGGTGTCCGGGCAATGCTTGTCAGAATTTTGATGTCGGCGTTGGAAAGTACAGTGAACCCTTCAACAATAACGAGGTCAGTCTGACGGAATGCATTTTTCACGAAATTGGGATCAAAATTGTTAGCAAGGTGCAGATGTTTACCTTGCTCATCTATCCAGCGATCCGCGAGTTTCGCCTCATAATTTTCATAAATGTGAACGAGGTCAACCTTAGTTGGATTATCCGCCACAATGTTTCGCGCAGTCTCACCACGTTCTCTAAGCTGGTTAATTGTATCTACGATGAGGGAGAGTGTACTATCGGGAACGGAAATGTGTTGGCTGGGTCGAAAGGCGTCATAACGGTAGGCATTGCTATCGTCCGACTGTGGGTCCGCTATTTCATGCAGCCAAAGGTTTTGGACTCCTTGGGAAATGTGTGATTTTGCCGGGCGGACTTGGTTATATAGCCTTTGAATGAGACTTCCGAGTGTATAGACCCGTAGATTGGCAACTGCGCGGTTCGGATGATAACCGACCAATTCGCGCTGACGCTTCAGACGCGCAGAATCGGTCGGTACAATAATGACGAAGGTGTTTGCTTCATCGTTCTGAATGCGGGTTCTAAGAATATTTTCAATATCGTGCATTTGTTTCGCATCGGGGTGTTTTGCTTGGGTGTTTCTCCAAAAACCCCTTCCATTGTGATTTCTACCTTACCTGTGTGCCGAGGGGCATTTCTGTTTCAAGAGTTGCCAAAACTACGGCGTCACCGCTTCCCGCGAGAACCATACCGTGTGATTCGACGCCACGGATTGTTGCGGGTTCTAAATTCGCGACGACTATTATCTGTTTACCCACCAGTGCATCGGGTTTATAGTGTTCGGCAATTCCAGCGACCAATTGTCGTTTTTCAGTACCGAGGTCAACCTGCAGCTTGAGAAGTCGGTCAGCCCCTTCAATCGGTTCAGCACTGAGGATACGCGCCACCCGCAGATCCAATTTTTGGAAGTCGGCAAAGGGGATAAGGCTCGATGTTTCCTTTCCCTTCTTCTGCTTGGGTTGCGTTGCTTCTTTGGGTTGCGGTTGTTTCTGTTTCTTGACCTCGACACGCGGGAAAATGGGTTCGCCCCTACTGACTGTCAGTCCTACAGGTAAACGTCCCCATTCTGCGACGGTATCAAATTCCGCTAAACCGATCTGCTTCTGAATCTTCTCAGCCGTGTCCGGAATGAACGGTGAGATCAGGACAGAAATGAACCGCAGTGCCTCTAAACTATTGTAGAGGATCGTCCCCATTCTCGGTTTCGTCTCAGGCTTCGCGAGCGTCCAGACCTGCGTTTGTTGGACGTACCGATTGATACGTCTGACAAATTCCCAGATGGTTTCCAATGCCGCGTCAAAGGCAAACGCTTTTATGTCTTCGTCTAATGTATCCACTGTCGTCTGCGCCATCGCCGTGATTTCATCATCAAATTCACCGGGAGTTGTGGGTCCGGGAATCCTATCAAAGTTCTTATTCACTAAACCGAGAACACGATTGAGCAGATTACCGAGATCGTTCGCGAGATCAGCATTGTAGCGGGCGTGCAAACGGGCGGGACGGTAATCGCCGTCGTTTCCGAAGCTAAATTCACGCAGGAGATAATAACGGAACGCATCCAATCCGTATTTCGCGATATCTGCATCCAGATCAACGAAAATACCGCGCGTTTTACTCAACGCTTCGCCATCTTTTGTCAAAAAACCGTGTGCGATAATCTGCTTCGGAAGTGGCAGGTCTACAGCCATCAGCATTGCGGGCCAGATCAGCGCATGGAAGCGGGTGATGTCCTTCCCCATCATGTGGACATCCGCTGGCCAGAAAGTGTGATACTGCTCACTATCGGTTTCATAACCGAGTGCTGTCATATAATTCATTAATGCCTCGATCCAGACGTAGACGATATGCTCAGGATCGAACGGCAAAGAAATTCCCCACGAGACGGAGGAACGAGAGATACTTATGTCTTCCAATCCAGAGTTGAGGACGCTCAGGAGCTCATTGCGCCGAGCGGCAGGGTAGGCAAAGTCTGGATTCTCGTGGAAATGCGCGAGTAGACGGTCTTGATACTTAGAAAGCCTGAAGAAATAGTTCTCCTCTTCGAGCCATTCTAAGGGCAATTTATGAATAGGGCAGGTCTTTTCGTCTGTCAATTCTTTTTCAGGAACAAACCGCTCGCAGGGGAGGCAATAGTATCCTTCATAAGTCCCTTTGTAGACATCTCCATTATCGTAGAGGGCGGTGAGAAATTTCTCCGCGCCGCGCTTGTGCATATCGCTTGTCGTGCGCATGAAGATGTCGTGTGAGATATTCAACCGTTTCCAAAATTTGATAAATGTAGGTGCTATTTTATCGCAATAATCTTGCGGGGTAAGCCCTGCGTTTTCAGCGGCTTTATGTATCTTTGCGCCGTGCTCATCAACACCGGTCAAAAAGAACACCTCATCGCCTTTGAGTCGGTGATAGCGCGCCAAAGTATCTGCGACAATGGTACTATAACCGTGTCCCGCATGCGGTTCATCGTTGACGTAGTAGATGGGTGTGGTGATATAAAATGCGCTCATTGTATTTCCTTTTAAGGCTCTAATTTAGGGTTCATTAGTTAATTTTTAAAAATTATACCACGAGAAAACCTACCTGTCAATTTGTCTTTCTCCGTTATTCTTTACGAGATTCAAACGTCATACATTGGTGAGGAGCTAATAGTGTCTGAATATTGGCAACGGAATTGAAAACTTAACGCTGGGTTACCTAATTGTCGGTGATCTAAGGGGCGATGGATCACACGCATACAAACTTGTTCCCTTAAGATGTTTTGAGTAATTTTAAACACATTACCTCTAAAGCTAAAGTAGCGTTCGTGTTTGTATTTTCAAGGAGGGATTTGGTGTCAAAGACGGTTTGGATGGCTTGCTGTATGCGTAAGTGAGAATAGTACGGAACGATGGCGCGGAGCTCCTCAAGAGAGTAAATGTGCGTTATTAATTCGTTGGGCGCGCCTTGTTGTAGAAAGAGTAAATCTCGGTACCATGTGACTAATTCGCCTATGGTTTCAGGGTTGTTTTTAAAGTCTTCGGCGAGTCTGAAAGCGGCTAATCGATCCGTTTCTCTCAAGATTTCCGGTACTTTCTCTGCGAAGGAATCACCTTTTTCAAGTTGCGTAAGTGCTGTGCCGACTGAACCTCCTGATGCAATTGCGAGTGCTGTTGCTTGCTCTGGTGCCACTGAGTACCTCTCTACTAAAATTGCGGCTAATTCCTGCGTCGGCATCGGATGAAACTGGAGAATTTGGCATCGGGAACGCGTCGTAGGGAGCAGTGCTTGGGCGTTTGACGTGAGTAAAATTAAAACGGATGCCGCGGGAGGTTCCTCCAGCGTCTTAAGTAAGCAGTTCTCGGCTTCTATATTCATCCGGTCTACATCTGTCAAAATGTAAAGTTTTCGACTCGCTTCAAGAGGCTCATAGATAACTTGTCTTTGCAACTCTCGAATTTGCCCGATTTTCAGTAGACTGCCTTCAGGTCGAATGAACTGTAGGTCAGGATGGTTTCCCGAATCTACCTTTCGACAGGCAAGACATGTTCCACAAACTATCGGAGGTTGTGCCTCTTGTTGACAAATGATTAATTGTGCAAAGTAGCGAGCGACCGTTTCCTTTCCGACGCCTGCTGCTCCGACGAAAAGATATGCTCCAGCAATACGTCCCGATGCGACGGTGCGCTGGAGTTGCTCAATAATCTGTTGATGTCCAATGATTGAGTTCTGCACTTTTCCTCCAAGACGAGAGAAGCCATCGTGACTTAGAGATCGCTCCTACACACTGACAGGCAGACACCTTTAATTTCAACGATATTAACAATCGCAATTCGTAGACCTCACCTACCATGTATAGTCTTCGTATTCGGCTAAGACCTTGGCGTGAATAGCATCTGGCGACTGTGTCGCGTCTATCAGTTTGATGCGATGTGGGTTCGCCTTCGCGACAGAGAGATATCCTGTGCGAACCTTTCGGTGAGATGCCAACGATTCTTTGTCCAGACGGTCGCGAGCTATCTCTGCGTGTTGTTGGCGTGATGTCCCGATCTCTGGGGGTAGGTCGAGGATAAAGGTGATATCGGGGGTTAAGCCGCCAGTCGCAGTGTAATTTAATTGGTGAATAAACGAAAGGTCAATACCGCCACGATAGCCTTGATAAGCCACAGTGGCATCAATAAACCTATCACAGATGACTGTCCGGTTTGCGTCTAACGCCGGGCGTATCAGTTCGTCTACGTGTTGTGTGCGTGCGGCGGCAATGAGAAGCAATTCTGTCATCGGGGTTATGTTGTCTGATGCCAGAAAGATGTCGCGTATCCGTTCAGAAATATGTGTGCCGCCAGGTTCACGGGTGAGTACAATGTCCGATCCGAGCGCGGTTGCCAAACGTTCTGATTGCGTCGTCTTTCCTGCTCCTTCTATGCCTTCAAATGTAATAAAAATTCCGCGTTTTAATTTTTCCTTGCGGAGAAATGACGAGAGTTTCATGTTTGAGGTACCTTTCTTAAATCCGCCTTCCACTTCGTTACAGGCTACGATTAAACAAGAATCTGCACATTTTTAATTTTCCTTGCGGAGAAACGACGTTAGAGAAAAAGCACCCACATCGGGCTTTCCCCGACTGTATAGTTGCCAAGTGGTGCCAACGCTCCGCTTTCTCGATTGATGCGGTAGGTAGCGAGTTTACCTGACCCCTGGCCACCGACAAAGAGAAGGGAGCCGGTTGCGTCAATGTTGAAAACGCGCGGTGTAGGTTCAGTTAACTGATGCCCGATAGCACTGAGTTTCCCGCTATCTGCGTCTATTGCGAATGCTGCGATGCTGTCGTGACCTCGATTAGAAACATAGAGAAATTTTCCCTGTGGATCGATGTGAATCTGAGCACAGGTATTATCCGCATCGAAATCTGCGGGGAGTGTAGACAGATCTTCCTGTAAATCCACCAAGATTCCTGGGTGTTCTCCTCCTTCTTGAAGCGTGTATGCGGAGACACTCGATCCTTGTTCATTTGAGGCATAGAGGATCGGTTTGTTTGGATGAAAACAGAAATGCCGGGGTCCAATCGGAGCACCCGGATTGAGATTCCCAACGGGGTTTTGTGTGAGGCCCCCTGTTTCCTCATCGAATTGAAACTGATAGATAGCGTTTCGAGGCACGGTATGCGGCACAAACGCAAACCGATTTGAGGCATCCGTTTCGATGCAGTGTGCATGTATATCGGTCTCGACGGTCTGAATCGGCTCACCTTGGACGGTCTTATCGTCGCCAATAGTATGCACAGTAACCTTGCCAGCACCGTAATAGGCGGAAAGTAGGAAATTACCAGTTTTGTCAATTGCGATATAACAGGTATCCGCGTCCAATGGCACTGTTCGCAAGTGGGTGAGATATTTTGTCTCTTCATCAATGCGGAAACTTGCGATTTCCCGACTGGATCGCAGTCCAGCATAGAGATAGTTACCACACGGTGAGAGTGCTAACGGACCGGGAGAACCGCTGACTCCGATGTTTTCCTGAAGTTCAATGTCGCCGCTGGAAACATCCAATGTGTAAATGGCGATTCTGTTTTCTCCTGCTATGGAGAGATAGACATGCGTTTGCATATTTTTAATTTTCCTTGCGGAGAAACGAAGTGCGTCTAAACTATCAACTGCGTTTCTCAAGGGTCGTCTGCGTATTGTTGCAGGCTTGTGGTTGTGTTTACGCGAAAACCTGCTGCGCGTAAGCATAGCGGAGCGCAGTCAAGTGCCCATAAATTAAAAACTGAAAATACCAGCGGCACCCATGCCCCCACCGATGCACATTGTTACCATACCGTATTGGTGATTTTGCCGCCGCATTTCGTTAATCAAACTTACCGTGAGTTTGGTACCTGTGCAACCGAGTGGATGTCCCAAGGCGACTGCACCACCATTGACGTTCACCTTTTCGGGTGGTAATTGTGCCTCTTGAATTACAGCGAGGGCTTGTGCAGCGAATGCTTCATTTAGCTCTATGACATCTATATCGGCTAAAGTTAATCCAGCGGTTGCGAGTGCCTTAGGGATTGCCGGAACCGGTCCGATTCCCATGATTTCGGGAGCAACGCCTGCTGTGGCGTAACTGACGAAACGGACTAACGGATCGTAACCTTTTGCGTTCGCTCGTGCCTCGGACATGAGGACAACAGCGGCAGCACCATCGCTCATTTGGGAAGCGTTGCCGGCGGTTACAGTGCCATCTACATGAAAGACAGGTTTGAGGGATGCCAGTGCTTCTGGCGATGTATCTCGGCGGGGTCCCTCGTCCGTATCAAACACGGAACAGGTCGTTTCGGATGTATTTTCCAAATCAAAGTGTGTTTCTTCTATTGTCAGTGGCACTATTTCTTCTTTAAATCTACCTGCATCGATTGCTGCGATCGCCTTGTGATGGCTCTGGTATGCATAAGTGTCTTGTGTGCCTCGAGATATATCATACTTTCGCGCCAAGTTCTCGGCAGTCAAGCCCATACTGAGGTAAGCATCAGGGGCGTATTCTATGAGCGTAGGGTTCGGCGAGAGGTTGACCCCAAACGGTACTTGACTCATACTCTCCACACCACCAGCAATAACGACTTCAGCACGTCCAGATAGAATCTGTTCCGCACCCATCGCTATCGTCTCTAAACCAGATGCACAGAATCGGTTGATTGTCAGAGCAGGGACGGAAACAGGAAACCCAGCGCGTAAACTGGCGATACGGGCGACGTTGTACCCCTGTGGTCCCTCATGTGTGGCACATCCAATGATGACATCGTCTACGGCATCCAGATCAAGGCGTGGAAGTTTCTCAACCGCTCCGCGGAGGGCAGTCGCAGCGAGTTCATCTGGACGGGTGTTTTTGAGTGTTCCTCTCCCCGCTCTGCCTACGGCTGTTCGTGCCGCGGATACGATAACCACGTCTGGTGTCGTTGCCATTACTTTTTACCTCTCTGGAGCGTTGCTTCTATCCTTGCGTGGGTTTCCTCCTTTCCACAAAGACTGAGGAATACTTCATGCTCCAAGTCGAGCAGATATTGTTCGGTGACGAATTGGGGGGTTGAAAGCGCGCCACCGCAGAGGACGAATGCTAATTTATTCGCAAGATACTGTGTATAGTCGTCGATAGCCCCCGCTTGCCGAAGGAGATGTGTTTGTAGGTCGAGCCGAGCAATTCCCTCCTCACCGAGTACTAATATCTGCTGCGGTTCCGGTGGACGATAATCTGCTTTGTGCAGTGAGAGCACAAGTTCTTTGGCATCCTCAAAATGCCTCTCTTGATCTAATGAAATGGCATCGGTGCGTCGAAGATAACCGAGTTCCACTGCATCCGTTGCGTTCTGTGAAACCTTCGATTCACGAAGCGTATCAAAAGCCTTATTCACATAGGGAAATAGGGTCTGAATCGGTGCAGTCGGAGACTGTCCTTCGAGACATCGAACTGCCATCTCTTTCGTGCCACCACCACCCGGAATTAGCCCCACGCGGAGTTCAACGAGACCGACGGAACTCTCAGTAAAAGCTTGTACCGCATCAGCACCGAATGCGAGTTCACATCCACCGCCAAGTGCCATACCTGCTGTTGCCGCGACGACCGGCTTTGATACCGTCCGAAGCCGTGTGCAAACGGCTTGTAGTTTTCGGAGCGTTGTTGAAATTGCGTCCCAATTTTTGCTTTTGGCACGCTCCAACAGGAGAATAAGGTTGAGTCCCACCGAAAAATTCTGCGCTTCTGTGGCGACAATCATACCTGTCCAATTGGTTTCTATCTCATCCAACGCCGCATCAAACATCTCCAACATTCCGTCCCCTATGATGTTCAATTTACTGTGCAGTTCAAGCCGGGCGATGCCATCACCGATGTCTATCAGGCTGGCATCCGCATTGGAAATAATGGGTTTAGCGTTTAAGGTTTTTGACATCTTACAATTCCTTTCGTGAAACGCTTAAACTGTTTGGTAATTAGGCGTTATGCGTCGAAATGATAGACAATTTCGTCGAACCGATCTGCTGCGAAGGTGAATAGAAAGAAAAGGGACAAGTACAGAGACCTGCCCCTACAGATAGAAAAAGATGGTATTTATCCTGTCACAGCACCTTCAGAAGCAGAAGAAACTGAATTGGCATACTTTGCCATGACGCCGCGAGCGTAGCGCGGTTTAGGTGGATTCCACTGCTCAAAACGTGCTTGAATTTCAGCATCGGAAAGCTCGACATCGAGTCGTCGTTCTTTGGCATCAATCACGATTTCGTCTCCTTCTTGAAGGATAGCAATAGGACCGCCGTTTGCGGCTTCAGGGGCGACGTGACAGATCATGAAACCGTGTGTCGCGCCAGAGAATCTACCATCGGTTAAAAGGGCAACATCTTCACTCAAGCCTGCCCCTACGATGGCGGCTGTTACGCCTAACATTTCACGCATACCGGGACCACCGGTCGGTCCTTCATAACGGATAACGACGACATCCCCGGGTTGGATCTGTCCGCCTTTGATGGCGGCAAAGGTATCCTCTTCACGTTCAAAAATACGGGCGGGACCCCGATGGAGTGTTTTATCCTGACCTGCTAATTTAATAACACACCCATCTGGTGCAAGGTTACCCCTTAAGATGGCAAAGCCACCAGTCGGTTTGAGTGGCACATCGACGGGTCTGACGACTTGCTGTCCCTCAGTTTCGGTGGCAGCGTTTGCCTCTTCACCGATGGATTTTCCTGTGACAGTGAGTTCATCGGTGTGGAGCAAACCTGCTTCTGCCAAGCGTTTTGCCAAGAACGGTATGCCACCCGCCTCATAAAGATCGGTCGCAACGAACTGTCCACCGGGTTTGAGGTCTGCCAATACCGGGGTTCTTTGACTAATGCTGTGAAAATCCTCAAGCGTCAACGGAATCTGTGCCTCGTACGCGATGGCGAGTAGATGGAGAACACCGTTGGTAGAACCGCCGGTTGCCGCGACAGAGGTGATCGCATTCTCAAGGGACTTGCGAGTGATAATTTGACTCGGTCTCCGATCAGCGTCAAGCATGTCCATAACGATTTGTCCGGCTCTGTATGCTTCTTGATCTTTGTCGCCTACGACTGCGGGGACACTCCCACTTCCCATTGGAGCAATGCCCAACATTTCAACGGCTGTTGCCATAGTATTGGCAGTAAATTGGCCACCACATGCCCCGGGACCTGGACACCCCTTACTAATCAAATCATCGAGTTCTTCGACGGTGATTGTGCCTTCCGCATGTTGCCCGACTGCTTCAAATACGTCTTGGATGGTGACATCTCGCCCTTGAAATTTGCCCGGCATGATCGATCCGCCGTAGAGCGTGAGCGATGGAATATCTAACCGGGCAAGTGCCATGACAGTGCCCGGGACGGTCTTATCGCATCCACAGAGGGCAACGACAGCATCAAACATGTTACCGATGGAAACTAACTCGATCGAGTCTGCAATGATTTCCCGACTGATGAGCGAAGTTTTCATACCCTCGGTGCCCATAGTGATACCGTCGGAGATACTGACGGTATTGAATTCAAGAGGTGTTCCACCTGCCTCGCGGATACCCTCTTTGACCTTAGCAGCAAGTCGTCTCAAGTGAAAGTTACAAGGACCTATTTCGATCCAAGTATTGGCAACCCCGATAATCGGTTTGTCAAGATCTTCAGGTGATAATCCACCATCGCCGAACATGAGCATAGTGCGTGCGGCGGCGCGGTCGGGTCCATCGGTAATCGCATAACTTCGGGGTTTCAACTTATTGGACATTTCGTGTGTTCTCCTACAAAATAGTAGACAAGCAGAAGGCAGAGGCATGGGAAATCGGTTTCCCTACAACCCCGCAATTGAGAAATCGCAACTACATCGTAAATTCGTAGACGAGGTTCCCGTCTGGGGCATCTTTGAGTCGTAAAATGATGATCCCTGCTTCCTGTTGATAAGCCTCCTGATACATTGTTTTGATCGGTGTAATATCGAAGCGATAGTTCTCCGTTGGATATGCTTCGCATGTGTCCCCGTTAGCATTGTGTACAAGGGAAACATGAAGTTGAACGGGAAACGATTCAAGAAACGTATCCGGCTACATACCGAGCCAACTATTAAGCATACCACCATACTTCGCGATGAGACCAGCAAACACGACAGACACCATAGACATTAACTTAATCAGGATGTTCAGCGAGGGACCGGAAGTATCTTTGAACGGATCTCCGACAGTATCACCGACAATGGTCGCTGTGTGTTGTTCGGAGCCTTTTTCACCGTATTCATCCGCGTGTTTACCCTCTTCAATAAATTTCTTGGCGTTGTCCCAGGCACCACCGGCATTTGCCATCATAATCGCGAGGACAAACCCAGTTGCCAACCCACCGGCGAGCAATCCTAACACACCGCCGACGTCAAAGACTAAACCGACAGCGACAGGCACAATGATGGCGATGAGTGATGGGAAGATCATTTCTCGCTGTGCACCCACTGTTGAGATTTCGACGCATCGTGCGTAATCCGGTTTCTCTTCGCCCTTCATAATGCCAGGTTTCTCTCGGAATTGGCGACGGACTTCCTCGACCATAGCACCGGCAGCACGCCCCACGGCTTTCATCGTCAACGCACAGAAATAGAACGCCATCACTGCACCGATGAACAGCCCGATGAGGACTTGCGGATTCATCAGGGTAACGTCATAGTAATCCATGAATTGACTGACAGTGACTTTCAGCGTCTCAACTGTGCCTTCGCCTTCAATGTTCAGTGTATCCTTACCTGCTAAATGGATCAATCCGTAGCGGATTTCTTCTAAGTAGGCAGCTAAGAGTGCGAGTGCTGTTAGCGCGGCTGAACCGATTGCAAATCCCTTACCAGTTGCGGCTGTCGTGTTACCGAGTGCATCTAACTGATCGGTCCGTTCTCGAACACTTTTATCAAGTTTTGCCATTTCGGCGTTTCCGCCAGCGTTGTCTGCAATCGGTCCGTATGCATCTGTGGCGAGGGTGATTCCAAGCGTCGCCAACATACCGACAGCGGCAATGCCGACCCCGTATAGTCCCATCAGGGGTTCGGTTGCGCCACCGGGGAGGTAGTAACTAACGGCAACTGCAGCGACAATGGTTATGACCGGAATTGCCGTTGATTCCATACCGACAGCAATACCTTCGATAATGACTGTTGCGGGCCCCGTCTGTGCCTGCTTCGCGATAGCACGGGTCGGTGCATAGTCGTGAGAGGTAAATACTTCAGTGACCTTCCCAATAATCAAACCTGCTACGAGTCCAGCGATAATTGCTCCCCAAATCTGCCACATGTTCGGGAGTCCCAAATAGATGAGGACGGGGAGTGAAACAACCGCGATGCCTGCAGCACTTCCGTTGATGCCTAAGTTCAAAGAACCCATCAACTGTTTCATCGTTGCGCCCTCTTTTGTCCGCACCATATAGATACCTAAAATGGAAAGAACGACGCCGATGCCAGCGATGATCATAGGTGCTGAAAGATATTTAAGTTGGAGGGCAATGTTATTGTGATCTCTGGCAGCAATGGCTGCAACACCAAGTGCGGCTGTGGCTAAGATTGAGCCTGCATAAGATTCGTAGAGATCCGCCCCCATGCCCGCGACATCGCCGACGTTGTCACCGACGTTATCCGCGATAACAGCAGGGTTACGCGGGTCGTCCTCTGGGATTCCGGCTTCAACTTTCCCGACCAGGTCCGCCCCAACGTCCGCGGCTTTTGTATAGATGCCACCGCCGACACGAGCGAAGAGTGCCTGTGTCGAAGCACCCATGCCGAAACTGAGCATAATCACGGTAATTTGCGGCAGAGGGTTCTCGCCTAAGAATCCGGGAAGTATTTTGGGGAAGAGATAATAGAGAATGAGGAACCATCCGGTTATGTCGAGGAGTGCGAAGCCAACGACTATCAATCCCATAACTGCCCCGGCGCGGAAAGAGACTTTTAAACCGGCGTTGAGTCCTTGCATCGCGGCACTTGTCGTGCGTGCGGAGGCGTTAGTAGCGGTTTTCATGCCGAGGAAACCGCAGAGTCCTGAGAAAAAACCACCCGTGAGAAAAGCAAATGGAATGACTTTATTTTGCGCATCGAGAACGAAAGCCATGAAAATAAAGATAACGCAGAGGACAACAAAAACGATGCCTACAACTTTGTACTGTTGTCTGAGATATGCCATCGCGCCTTCACGGACGGATTGCGCGATCTCGCGCATGGTTTCGTTTCCTTCATCCTGCTTCATCACAGTGCGGTAAAAGTGATAGGCAAATCCCAAAGCGATGAGTGAGCCAATTGGGGCAATCCACCATATCGGTGGTACAGGCGGCGGGGAACCTGTTTCGGCAAAAGCCATGGTGGCTAAATTCAGAACGGGCAAGGATATCAGAAATGTCTTCCAATTTAGCCACCGTTTCTTGTAAGTGATATCACGCATTAAAAAACCTCTCTTTTCTACTTTTAATTATACCTTGCGGGTACCTTTCGGGGTTTGTGTTTTGACGTTTTTCGTGTTCGAGTCGCCTGCCCGTTATTGCAGGCTGGCGATCTTTCGCTCAGAAAATGGAATTCCAGTGTTATCTTTCGCTGAAAAATTCGATTCAAATATTTCAAGTGCCTGACCAACGAGGTAGAGCGAACCTGTAACGCAGATTAAATCTGTCGGCGATGCTTCGGATAACGCCTTCGCGATTGCTTTTTCCGGGGTTGAACACGTGGTAATTTTATCACAGATACTCTCCCATGCACGCTGTATTTCCTTAGCAGGTGTCACTCGCGGGTTATTGAGAACTTGTGTAGTAATCACGAAATTCGCTGTCTGTGAAATAACACTACCGATTGCTGTGAGATTTTTATCTCTCATTAAACTAACGATAAAAGTCACTTGGCTGTAACGAAAGCTCTGATGGAGTGTGCGGCAGAGTGCCTCCATTGAGGCAGGAGAATGCGCACCATCAAGGACAACAATTGGCGAAGACTTAATGCGTTGGATCCGTCCCTGCCATTGCACGTTCTTAAGTCCGGCATAAACGCTGGTTTTCGGAACTATGTATCCCTTCTGCTTCAGGCATTCAATCGCTGCAACAGCAGTTGTCGCGTTTATAAACTGATGGTGTCCAAGGAGCGGCAGAGTGAGCTGCGGATAACGCTCCGAATCCGTTTCCATGTCAAATTGCTGTGTTATAGGCATACCATCGGCATTTCGGACGAGACGCGGGTTTGGGGTACAGGAATCTCGCACTACCAAATCTTTAGATTCAATAATAGATGCTTCGCGCTCGCTTGCCACCTTCTCAAATACCGTTCGCGCATCTGAGTGTTGTGGCGCGAGTGCCAACGGACAACCCCGTTTAATGATTTCTGCTTTCTCGCTTGCTATTTCGGTATATGTCTCCCCTAATATCGCGGTATGCTCTAAACCGATCGGTGTAATAACAGTTGCAACAGGCGTAACGACATTCGTTGCATCGAGTCTCCCGCCTAAACCGACTTCAATAACAGCAAAGTCTGTTCCTTTGTCGGCAAAATAGAAAAACGCAAGTGCTGTGTATATTTCAAAAAATGAAACACGTCCGAACTCAGAAGCGGAAACGGTCTCAATTGCAGGCTTGAGTTTCTCAATATAGAAAGTAACGTCTGATTTTGAGATTAACTCGCCATCAATACGGCACCGTTCTCGCGGTGTAATGAGGTGCGGAGATGTAAACAAACCTGTTTTATAGCCTGCATGCGTAAGCACCGACGCTACGAGTGCGGCGGTAGAGCCTTTCCCTTTACTTCCCGCGATATGGACAACTTGTAGTTTATCGTGTGGATTACCGAGCAACTCCAACAAGAGGGAAATCCTGTCTAAATTATAGAGCCGTGCCTGTCGTGAAAAATCAGGACTCCTTTCATAGTCGATAAACCCTTCAATATAGGCGAGTGCCGCTTTGTAGTCCATAGTTGGCAGTTTTCAGTTCGCCTCGCGGTGAGAGTTGTCAGTTAGGGGGCGTTTTGGAACAACTTTCTCCAACTTGGTGGACTCCAGAAAGGGATCCATCGTTACAGATCCGCGTCTTAACTGAAAACTGATGACCGACGACCGATAACTATTGTAGGTATTCATAAATTGGGAATTGTGCGCAGAGTTCCTTGACTTTCGCACGAATTTGCCGTTTGATAGAGGCTTTCTGCCTATTTTCAAGCGTTTCCGCGATGAAATCAGCGACGAGGACCATCTCATCCTCTTTCATCCCGCGTGTCGTAATCATCGGTGTCCCAAGACGTAGCCCACTTGTTGTTCTCGGTTTCCTTTTGTCGAAAGGAATGGTGTTTTTATTTACAATAATTCCGGCATCTTCCAAATGATCGGCGGCTTGCCGTCCACTGAGTTTCTCATACTTGGAAGTGAGGTCTATTAGCATGAGATGATTGTCGGTGCCTCCGCTCACCAACCGGAAACCGTTTTCAATTAACCGGGCAGCGAGTGCCTTAGCATTTTTTACGATCTGCGCCTGATATGTCTTAAAAGCGGGTGTGCTGGCTTCTTTGAAGGCTACGGCTCTGGCAGCGATTGTATGTAGAAAAGGACCGCCTTGTAAACCCGGAAACACAGCGCGATCGATCTTGTCCGCGTATTCAGCTTTACACATAATCATGGCACCGCGAGGACCGCGTAAAGTCTTGTGTGTCGTTGTGGTAATTACGTCGCTGTAAGGAACAGGATCCGGATGTGCACCGCCAGCAATAAGTCCGGCAATATGAGCGATATCCGCGAGCAAGTACGCCCCTACGGAATCAGCGACATGCCGCCATGCTGCGAAGTCAAACTGCCGGGGATAGGCTGTCGCACCGACAACGATGAGTTTGGGACGGTGCTGCGCAGCGAGACGTGCGATCTCCTCCATGTCGATTTGTTCGGTTTCGGCATCTACCCCGTACATGGCGATATTGTAATAGTTTCCCGAGAAATTGACACCAGCACCATGTGTGAGATGCCCCCCTTGACTGAGAGACATACCGAGAATCGTGTCACCGGGTTCGAGCAGGGCATGATAGACTGCCATGTTCGCTTGGGAACCAGCATGTGGTTGAACATTGATGTGCTCGGCACCGAAGAGTGCCTTTGCGCGTTCAATCGCGAGCGATTCAACTTCGTCCATAAACTGGCATCCGTTATAGTAACGCTCGCCGGGGTAGCCCTCAGCGTATTTATTGGCGAGGATACTGCTCTGGATTTCCATAACAGCACGACTTGCGTAGTTCTCGGATGGGATCAGCATGAGAGAATCTTGCTGGCGTTTCAGGTCTTTGGCGGTGATTTCAACGATCTGTGGGTCGACTTCACCTAATTTGGAAGCAATACTCGGATTGCGAGACTCTGACGTGTTCATTTTTCTTCACCGCTTGAAATTAAAATGGTGTTATATTGTAGAAGTTAAATTTTAACACAAATTTGCCGTAAATTCAAATTTTTCGTAATTTTTGCGGAGTTTGGAAAAACAGATTCCTTGCAGTTTTCAGGCATCGACTCCTCATTAGAAACTCGCTGTAATTTTGTTCCACGAAAATCTATAAAAAATTGAAGGACGGACGCTCCATCCCTTTGCCCTTTGTTGCAAACCGATGCGGTTTTCTTCAAAGAATACAAAGTTTCCAAATACTTCGTCAGAACCGCTTATAGTAAAGTATACGGTTAACAATACACCAGCGGGGTTATAGGTCTCGCCAGTAAGAGAATCATCAGGTAGATTTCGTTTGCGCACGCTTTGATAATATGCTAATCTAATAGATAATAAAACGTCCCAGTGGTTTTCCGATAGCCTCAATCCTCGATCTAAGGTCTAAATGAAAGGATCAATGTGTATCTCTGGAATAGACTTTTCTATAGTAAATTTTCGCTTGTGAACTGTGCCAAAAAGTTTATAGTCCTACTTGCACTTCTCCTTGTGTGGGGATGCGATTCCCAACAAAAAAAGCAGACGCAGCAGCCAACAACACAGCAGCCAGCGACTCCTGAAGCAATAGAACCTGTCCCGCCCCCACGTGCTGAAGATTGGCATATGTTCATGCACAATCTTGGCTTTTCTGGGATTAGCCCCGACAAAAGCATTACACCGCCATTGGAACTGCTGTGGAAATTCAAAACCGGTGGACCGATCCACGCTTCACCAGTGATTGCGAATGACATTTTGTATATCGGATCGACCGATGGCAAGTTATATGCCCTGGATGCGAAGCAGTGGGGTATCAAGTGGGTTTTTGATGCTGGGGATGCTATCCGCTACTCTGCAACGGTCTTGGGAAATAAAGTCTACTTTAGCGCGCGGAACAACAAAGTTTACGCGTTAGACGCGAAAACAGGTGAAAAACTATGGGAGTTCAAATCGAAAAGTTGGATGGACGCGCCGCCAATCGTTTTGGACAATAGGGTTTACATTGGTGCGTTTCCTTCAAAAATCTATCTGCTGAACGCGACTACAGGGGTTCTTGAAGCGATGCGTGAGCGAACCATTCGTATTCAAGGTATCGAATACGGGTGTGCTAATGCGGTGTTTCGTCCTATCTCTCCAGAACACAATGCGGATTTGTGGCGGGATCGCACAAATGGTAGTGAGAGTTATCCTGTGACGGCGAATGGTATCGTCTATATCGGTGCCCGCAATGGGCAACTTCACGCATTTGATGTAGCATCCCAGACCGAAACTTGGACATATCAGCTCGGAGGGTTTGTGGGTGCTGCCCCTGCAATCTCCGATGGCTTTCTCTATGCCGCTTCTGGTGATGGTTATGTTTACGCCTTTACAAATGCAAGCGAGATTACAAATCTCGCCAGCGGGAATTCCGCGACAGATAATGGACGGCAAGGGACTGTGGTACATGACGCGGCACCGGTCTATACAAGAAAGGATGGGGGGACAACCACCACTGCTGAAGGAACATCTGTGTTGTTACAACTCAACGATGGAGTGCGTTTGCCAATTGTGCGAGTTTCCGACGGGTGGTATGAAGTTGAGCTCCCGCACGGTGTACGAGGATGGATGAACGAGTTCACCTTCGGTGAGTTCAAAGAGATAGACGGTATTATGTTCAATACGACTTTCTGTCGCAAGGAAGATCACTCGATTATGGAGCCGTATAGGGTGCAATTGATTGAGGGAGCTGAGTTTCCGCGCTGGAGCCCGGATGGAGAGTTCATCGCATTTTTGAGAAGAGAAGATTTGAGTGGCAGATATTGGCGTGCGAATGAGTTGTGGATTATGGATCGGAAGGGGGAACGGGCACGTAAGTTCTACACCGGAGACTTTTACAATCCGTATGTCTCTTGGTCGCTTGATAGCAGGCTTGTCGCATTTGAAGTTGACGAAAATGGTGAACGCTTTATTTCCACAGTCGATTGGAAATTCGGACGGATTAAACAGTTAGCTCATGGCGATGGACCTGCCTTTTCACCGACATCTAACCGTTTGGTGTTCAGGAGACGCGAAAAGGGAATGGATGTCGTCTATCGAATCAATAGCGATGGTAGTGGTTTGGGTGCTATTGCTCGCGTACCAATTGAACGCCTGCAGCGTACCTACACCTATCTGTCAGCACCCTCTTGGGCACTCGATGGCACTCGTGTTGCCTTTGGTGTAAACAATTCAAAATATATTGGCATCCGTATTCAAGATATAGAAGGGAGACGGATAAAAGAAATCCTGACGCAGCATCAACAGGTCCATCATCTGAACTGGTCGGCGGATGGAACCCAATTGGCTTATGTCTTGTCCGGTAGCAACCGCCCGGGGCAATTGATTGATAAGCAACTGCACTTATCGGAGACAGGGGCCACTTTGACGCAGAGTCAGATTTTGAAACACACATCACCCGCGTGGTCGCCAACAGGTAAACAGTTAGCGTATATGGAACGTGAGGACTGTGTGGGCATCCGCTGGAAGGTCTGGATTTATGACCTTGAGAGCGGCAAAAAATTCCCTATCGCCCGTACGCCAATGAAATTGACATCTGTTGTCTGGATGCCTGACGGTAAACATCTCTGCTTATGGCAAACATCAAATTACTTGCGCGACAACGCATATAAACCCGCCCTGACGAAGGGATGGATTGTACCTATTGACATTCCTTAAAACGCCGCCTCAAATAAATCCACCATATCCTCTTCCGTACACACCCTCGGATTGAATTTGTGACAGTGGTCGAGCATCGCATCCGCGCCGAGTTTTGGAATCTTTTCCCGCTCCAAACCAGCATCTCCAAGACCTGTAGGTATATTCAACTCCGCGTTATATGCCCTGATTTTATCAATCGCGGCATGCCCTGCTTCGTCGATATCCATATTACTTGTATCTATACCTAAGGCGCGTGCGATTTCTGCGTATTTTTCGCTTGCATGAGAAAAGTTGAATTCCATGACGGATGGAAGGAGAATCGCGTTTGCTACGCCATGGGGTATGGGTGCGTCTGTAGAGAGTTGATGTGCCAGAGAATGCACCGCACCGAGTCCCTTCTGGAACGAAAATGCTGCCATGCAGGATCCGAAAAGCATTTCACCACGTGCGGTTACATCCGCACCGTTGTGATAGGCCTGTTGGATATTCGCACTCAACATTCTGAGTGCCTGCAATGCAACACCCTCAGCAATAGGGTGGTACTTCGTCGCCACATACGCCTCGATACCGTGTGTGATGGCATCCATACCTGTCGCAGCCGTAAGGGCAGGTGGCATACCAAGGGTGATTCCAGGATCAAGGAGTGCAATGTTCGACATGTTGAAGGGTGTAACGATTGCCCGTTTCCGCCATCGATCGGTTGTCTGGAAAGATGTATCTGTAATGATTGAGCCTTGTGACACCTCACTACCGGTGCCAGCGGTCGTCGGTACACATATTAGTGGTGGCATATCGCCTCGGATTCGGTCAATCCCGCCAACATCAGAATAGTAGGGTTCCAATGGGGGCTCGTGGGTCGTCAAGAGACGGATGGCTTTGGCGGCATCCATCACACTTCCGCCGCCAACAGCGATGACGACGTCACATCCCTCGGCTTTGTAGGCTTCTACACCGTGTGTAACACTGAGGTCCGTGGGATTCGGTTCGATATCCGAATACGTAGCATAAGACAAACCGCTTGTCTCCAAGGCATCTGTCGCTTTCGCAAGGAGACCCGCATTGATAACACCAGCATCGCTCACCAAGAACGGTTTTTTGCCGTCAAACACCTTGACGTGTTCGCCTAAGTTTTGGATTGCTCCGTCGCCAAATTCAATTTGCGGGGGTAAAAAATAGTTTAGCATCTGTTTTCATCGGGAGTATAAAGGGAACGCGAGGCATCAAGGCCTCGCGCTCTGATTCATCAAAGTGTTTGAAAACTACTTCACGGATTTAAGATGTCCCCATGTCGTCGCGAGTTTGCTTTTCGCATCGACGGGTAACGAGGGACCGTCAGGTCCGTAAACCACGACATCATCATACTTAGCAACCGTGCTCCATGTTGCTAAGCCTATTCTCCCAACACCACCCTCAGTGTCATCGTCAACGGTTGCGACTTCTTCATCGTTGAGAATGACCGTGTAACTATCGGGGGTATTGACAATCTTGATGTTATACCAATCCTTATCTTTAATGGTGTGCGCACTATTGGCACCGGCTTTGCCGCCCCAGGATTCAACCTGTGAGCGTGAGTTTCCCCATCCGCCGAGGTTCCACCAGTATTCCAACGAGGGTTTGAGTTTTTCCATACGTGGCGGATGATCCTCAAGTGCTTGTCCGCGCGCTTCCATCAAACCTTGGCACCGGAACATAATCAGGAATCCCTCGGCACCACTGGTTTTGCTTCCTCGGACCTCAAAGGTGTAATCACTCCAGTCGTCTTCCCAGAATTCATCAGCGACGACACTCATACAGTTAGGGGAATTTTGGAGTTGATGGTATTCATCGTCCTTGAGTTCCCATTCTCCAAAGAGAGCGACCCATTTCTCCGCAGATACTTTTGGATCGTCGAAATTATCCTCAAAATAGGTCTGCGACATCGCAAGCGCAGCAATGCCGAGCGTAATACCGCAGATAGCGATGAACAAATAGCGTCTTTTCATAATAGTATACTCCTTTTAGCGTGTACCTGCTTAGGACATAGTCCCGAAGGACACAATTAGTTAGTTAACTGGTTAGTGGTTAAGCGAAAACTCAGCTGAATTGAGTAAGACCCAATAGAGGTCTTCGTAAGCCAAATTCTTGTTTCGGTAAAGACTCCGCTCTAAATAACGTCTGAAATAGGCTTTTTCTTTAGTTGTTGGCAACCGAGACAGGACCGTGAGATAGATAGACGCCATCCGTTCCATCGGGTCTCGCCATCTATCGAGAACGTAATTAACGAAACTCCCGCGTTTTTCATGGCTTATACTCTCGTTGACCATATCACCATTGATCATCATAAGTGCTTGTGGGATGGTTCCGTTGAACGCCTCGATCTCTTCCATCTCACCGTTATCCAGGAGGAACAGGAATTTTCTGAGATGCTCACGCTTCTTTTCCTCAAGGGCACGGATCATATTTTTCCGGTCTTCGCCACCTTCCTTCTGGATACCTTCCATCTCTATCTGTTGAAGTCTCTCGAAACCCGTGGCTTGTAATAGAGAATAGAAGAACTGTTCGGCACTCAACGGTTTCACATAGGCGTGTGAATAATAGTATTCATCGTCTTTGTTGCTCACGTTTGTTTCGGATGTGCGTTGATACGTCTCTGAATTCAGGAGAGTCTGCATCAAGTGTTTTAAGTCGTAACCGTAAATGACGAAATCATTTGCGAGCCACTTCAAGAGTTCAGGATTGGTAGGTTGATTTTCTTCTCCGAAGCCATCAACCGGCTCGACAAAAGCGTGCCCCATGAAATGTTTCCAGATGCGATTCACGATTGTTTGACTAAAATAGGGGTTTGATTTATCAGTCATCCACTGCGCAAGTGCTTCTCGCTTTTTGCGGAGCGGTCCTTTGTATTCTGTGCCATCTAAAAAGTACGGACGCATCTGTTTTTCAAGTCTTTCGACCCAAATCGCATTTTCTGCTGTATTCGTGATGAGAATATTCTCCATGCTTCGCTCATCTCCTGCCATATCTATTGTCTGGAACTCACCCTTATCTTCACGCTCAATTCCTGTAAAAAAGGCAGCGATACCGTAGAAACTCTCTTGACTCCACGCCTCTGTTTTATGGTCGTGGCACTCCGCACACTGCATAGGCAGTCCCAAGAAGAGTCGAGAGGTATGCGAAGTGAGAAAGACGGGTGAACTGTCGTAACGTAGAATATAGTTTCCCGCGCCGTTGTCTCGTAACTCACCATCAGCCGCAATAAGTTCCTGAACGAACTGATTGTACGGCATATTCTTCGTCAAGGCATCTCTCACCCAAAACGTTAAGCCAATGCGTCGATCATCGCTATCTTCGCGCCTACCGATTAACCAGTTCACCCATAACCCGGTCCAATAGTCAAGATAGGCGTCACTCGTTAGCAATTGCTTAATTTTCTTCTGGCGTTTGATCGAAGAACCGTCTTTGAGAAAATCCATGACCTCCTCAGGCGTTGGGATTTTTCCTGTCAGATCAAGATGAATTCGACGCAAAAATTCGGTATCTTCCGACATCTGTGAAGGCTGGATACCTTCCCTTTTAAGCGCGGCATTGATATACCGGTCGAGGTGTTTCGTACTTGATGAAACCTGCCGTGTCGGCGCGACCGGTATCTTGGTGCAACTGAGCATCAAGCAAGTAAAAACGAATAGAGAAAGTGAGGATATACCAAGATAGGTTTTCACGGTAATTAAGTCCACCGAACGCCCGTCGGAATGATGCCGACATCTTCACCACGGCGTATCGCTTCAGCGGCATCGAGGATACTCGCTAAATCGTGTTGTGGTTCAAAGTCCAATAGCGTTTTGATTTTGCTTAAGTCAAACTCGAAATAGAGGGATTGCGGGAGTTTCACATCAACAAAATCCTTCTGGTAACGTTCACATAGGTATGGAATTACCTCTTCATGTTTGAAGATACCGTTTCCACCGAGCGTGAATTCTTCACCGATAGCGGCATCCTTTTCGATCCCTAAAACCAATCCTTGTACAATATCGCGTACATCGGTGAAATGCTCCTTGTAGGGGTGTCCGTCAGGATTACGCTTGAGTATGAATTTCTCCTGCCCGTCCCAAAGGCGTTTGACAGCATCTGCAGTCTCTAACTCAGCAGGATCATCACCTGTATAATTCTTGTACCGATTGTAGATATTACTAAAGACGAATTGCCTCGGCAAACCATCTTCGTTGAGGTATTCGCTCGGTTCAATGACGGTTGTGAAACGGAAGACTGTGGAAGGCACACCATACTGGTGATGATATGTCATGCACAATTCCTCGCCAATCCATTTGGTAAGGAAATACGGCATGTGGTGATATTTGGCAACGTTGTCTTCGGTGATAAGTTCATTGAAATATCTACCTTTTTCGGTGAGTTCCCAATAAATCGCCTCGGTACAGGCATAGACGAGTCGATGAATGTTCGGGTTGACCTCACGGATGCCCTCCAAAATATTGAGCGTTCCCATCCCATTGATTGCCAAGTACTGACGGTTATCAAAAGGACCCCCGAAAGCCGCGGCGATATGATAGATGGCATCTACGCCATCAACGGCTTTTTTGACATCTTCGTATTCTCGGAGGTCGCCAAGAACGGTTTCTACACGTTCAGTATCGTCCCATCTTCCGATACGATTGACATCCCCTGGGTAGACAAAACTGCGGATATCGTGTCCTTTTTCCAGTAATTTTTTGACAAGGTTGGACCCGATACGGCCTGTACCGCCCGTGACCAAAATTTTCACGACTTTTTCTCCTAAAGGTCAGTATGGTATAAAAGCGTAATACATTGAAAGGAAGTGCATTACTCTTTTTAGGCATCTTTGACGAATTGTAAGCGACGCTGGGTCGCTCGCAATTTAACAAAGAGGGTCTATTACAAGCGTTTTATTTCTGCCCATTTCGTTGCTAATTTATCTCTCGGTTCTACATCATAAGCGGTGCTTATGAGTTCTATATTATCTATCGCCCACCACCAATCATTCTGAGCATCGATAACACCGAAACTAATAGTCATCTCAGCGGCACCGGCAGGATTATCGATCGGGATTTCTAACGTTTCGTTTATCTGTTCCCCATCGTTTATTTTTTCCTCTTTGAGTTTAAGGGTAGGAATGGTAACAAGGGTATGCGCGCCTGCGTCAATACCGACGCTCTCGAAGCGTAGAATTTGTTCTTCCTTGCCGCCGTCAAAACTTACGATTATTTCAGCAGTTTGGGTATCTTCGGGCCGCCAACTCGAATCCAATGTTAAGACGAGCGATTTTGCGGCTGCGCCCTTGATTTTAATGGGTGGGGTAATTAAGTGTCCGTTCCAACGACTAAGAGCGTCAGGATCGCCATTGCCGCCCCAATCGTCCCATTCATCAGGGTCAGAAACGGCACCTTTACCGATGCCCTTGCCGTCATTGTGTACCCCTGTGAACTCACTCCGCCGCTGGTCTTCCGCTGTTCGTGTCCACCACTCCAGATCGACAATTGCCCAAGTTCTCCACTCCGGCATCCCGAGGTCTTTGGGATTTTCGTTTGTAATTTCCCAACCTTCCGGAGGTGTGCCTGACCAAACGTCTTTATCTTTAATCTGCTCCATTATACTTGCTTCGAGTTTCACGTCCTCAAAATCTTCCTCAAGAAGGACAACATCACGACTCCAAGTTTGTGGTGCTATAAGACAAAAGGTTATCATAAGAACCATGTGTGTAATAATTCTCGTAGTGCTGCTGTTCACAATTATGCTCCAAGGGTTTCAACCCAATAATGATATTGTGACAGCGTATGTTGGTAGCCCACCACAAATATCGCTAACACACAAACATCTCTGTTCTGTAATTTAAACCTCGCTTTGGATAAAAAACAATTTCTCTAAAAAGTGACCGCATACCCATCGGTTCTCGGATCTGAACCACCGATAAGCGCGCCCGATTCAGGATGAACCATGATCGCTTGAGCGCTTCCTGGACCACCCCAATCACCAGCAATTTGGAGTTCATGTCCCCTTTCTCCTAATCCATCCTTGGTATCCGAGGAGAATCGGTTTTCTAACTGTAGGTCGTTGGAACAAGTGTGTGGGATAGTAGATTCCATTGGATTCTGCAAGCTCCGCCAGCGCGGGGCAGAGACCGCTTCCTGCGGGGTCATTCCGAAGTCAAGCATGTGGGTAACGAGTTGAAGATTCGTTTGGACCTGTGTATCTGCTCCGGGGGTGCCGCATGTTAAGACGGGTTGACCGTCCTTTGTTACAATGACAGGATTCATGGTATGACGGACGCGTTTGCCTGGCATCAGGCAGTTGGGATGTCCTTCTTCCAAATGCCAATAGGTCATGCGATTGTTCAAAAGGATACCTGTATCACCTGCTATGAGGCCGGAACCGAACCCTGACTGGATACTCTGCAGTATGCAAACGAGATTTCCTGCTTGATCCGCAGCGCAAAAACAGGTTGTATCTTCGTGTGCCTCTGGACCGCCTGCTGGCACATCAAAAGCCGCCTTCTCTAAATCTATCCGTTCCGCTTGTTCAGCGGCGTAGGATTTAGATAACATCCCTTCTATCGGGACATCGACCCACTCTGGATCCGCCATATATTTTTCACGATCAGCAAAGGCGAGTTTTTTCGCCTCGACCATCAGATGTACACTTTCGGCAGTATTGCACCCTAAGGCTTGCAAATCAAATAATTCAACCATGTTTAATTCTTGAAGTAAGATATGCCCACTGGAGTTGGGAGGCATCTCATAAACCTCGTATCCACGGTAGTTGACGTGTATAGGCTCAGCCCAGTGCGCGTGGTAGTTCGCGAGATCCTCAGCTGTCAAGAGTCCATCGTAAGCACGGCTGAATTCACCGATGGCTTTAGCGATCTCACCTTCGTAGAATATCTCTCTTCCGTGTTTGGCAATCTTTCGGAGGGTTTTACCAAGGTTGGGGTTCGCGAGGAATTGACCTGCGGCGATCGGTTCGCCATCGTTTGTAAAGACGGCACGCGAATCTGGCTCGGCAGCAAAACGAGCGTTTTCGCCTTTAAGCCCACCCGCAAGTCTGTGGCTCACCGGAAACCCTTCTTCACAAAGCGAAATTGCCGGTGCGAAAACGTCCTCTAATTTGAGTGCACCGTAGCGTTCGTGTGCGAGGAGCCATGCGTCAACGATTCCTGGCACTGAAACACTTCGCATGCCTTTCATCGGGATCCCGCCATCTTTGAGGTAGGTTTCTCGGGTAGCGGCACGCGGTGCGGGACCAGTTCCATTCACCGCCTCGACTTTCCCAGTGTCCGCCCAATAGATAAGAATAAAGCCGTCGCCACCGACCCCAGAGCCAGCAGGTTCAACCATGCCAAGAGCCACAGCCGTTGCGATTGCTGCATCAACAGCATTGCCCCCAGCCATCATTGTCTGAATACCAGCCTGCGACGCGAGGACGTGTCCGGATGTAACCATGCCGTTTCTTCCCATCACAGAGGGACGAAACGCTGAAGCCGTAATACCGTGTGGGGATTGCATTTTTAATTTTTCCTTGCGGTTCGTTCAGATTTCCACTAAGCAAGCATCTTCTTGGCGAACGCTTCAACATCAACTTTTTCGTGCGTTCGAGCAGATTCGTTGCAGGCTTCCATGAGTAGCCATGTACCAAGCGTCGTATCCTGCATCCAGTCTTGATCCGTTCCGTTGGCGATCGCCTGTGCAAACGCATCAAACTGGAGTCGGTCGTCTTCTATAAGACCGGCGTGCAAATCTTGGAGGGATACATCTTCAATGGTTTTGCCGAGTCGGAAAAGTTGCAGGTGTCCTGCATCTCGTCGGAGATCTCCATCCTCGCCGTGGAAAGTCCAATGCCCACTCCATCCGAACGGGCCTGTATGCGCGGCACGTGTTCCTGCATAAGAGAAAGGCGCACCGTTTGCGTACTCCATGAGCGCGTTGCCACCAGCAGTCCCCCAAGCTTCAATCTGTCCCAGTTCAGGATCTCGGCGGTTGTGAACATGCGCGGTAACGTACTTCGGAAGTCCCTTCGCGGCGACAAGCTGATCGAGTTGGTGACTCGTGCCAGCGTGGAAAAAAAGCCCATCAACGTAGGCATCAGGTTGCCGAGAATCTGGACCTGTATATAAGTTTTGGCGAATCCAGAATCGACACTCCCCTGCTAACATCTCACCGATGCCACCCTCTTCTCGGAGCCATTCCCGCATTTTCGCAGCGGCAGGGTTCCATCGTTTATTCTGCCCTTGGACGAGCATCAAGCCGGGATTCGCTTTATGTGCGCGTATAATGTCGTGGAATTCTGTCTGTGTCGTTGCGATGGGTTTGACACAGAGGGTATGCATGCCGAGGTTCAGGCTTTCAACAATTAGTTTGGCGTGGACGGTCGTTGAGGCATAGATAAGACATGCCTGCGCGTCGTGTTTCTCTTTTGCCTCGGTGATTGTCGTGTAGATGCGATCGGAAAGGTCGTCAGGAACATCCCCTTCTAAACTTGTTACAGCTTCGCGAGCAGCAGCGAGATTAATGTCTACACAGGCGACGGGGTTAAGTCCTTTTGAATTGATTTGCGCTTGTAGGCGACCGTGCGCGAAATGGGTACATCCGACATGAATAGTAGGAATCGGCATTTGCAATCTCCTTGTATTGGTTATCAGCGGATGGCTATCGGCTTTTGGAGTTCTTTTTCTGACTGCTGATGGAAACCGACAGCCGACTGCTGATAGCCAATTGGGTATGAATTCGCGCTTAGGATACCTCAACGACAGGTGGGTTGATGAAATCGTGATATTTCTGTGCTACTTTTCCAACGTTTGCATCGCCAGCATGGATAAGCACACGGAACCGGAAGTGCATCTCTTCACCTTGTTTGAGTGTATAGGAACCATCTTTAGAAGGATCACTTTCAAAAGTGCCGCCTCCAAATATATTGCTTCCCATTAGCCCGTAATTGCGTACATGCCAATACGTCGGATAGCGTGGGTTAACAATATGATCGAACACAGCGATACCAACAGGCGTTCCATCAACAACGCCAGAATAATCGCACCAGTTCGCGCGCTTACCCCAAGTTTCTGCCTCATTGAGACCACCAAAAGCGTTCTCTATCTTCCCACCATCTGAAGCGTTCATCGACGGATGCACCCGAATAGAGATGATACCGCCCTCCTTGGTGTCTCCGAAATGGACATCCCCCTCAGAGGCGATAAAACTGAGATCGAGATCAAGAAGTGCGGCATCTTCAGGTAGATTGTAGATGCGGAAATTCTGCACGTCCGTCATCAGAACCTCTCCTACCTGTGTTTGCCAACTATTTTGTGTATAAAGTCTACCGACGACAGCCCCACCCTGTTTTTGTGTGAAGCCTTGATGCACGACCTTTCCAGAGTTACTCCCTTCCCCCCATAAGTCAACATCGTTGACTTCGCCGTAGGCGACATAGAGGGAGCGGTGATGGACATGGTCCTTTGAGATGTCGCTTGTTTCACCGCGTGTTACTTCGCGTCCATTCGGACCGATAACCGGAAAAAAATACGGACGGAACTGCCCAGGGTTGTGAGAAGTTGCGTAGCGGAATGTTGTAAAATGTCGGTCGTTGAGTGTTACAGTTATGGTTTCGGATTCTTCTTTTAACTGAACGCCTGTCTTGCCAGCAACACTTCCTTCCGATAGGATATAGGTCCGCGATTCACCAGCGGCGAGTCCATCGAGTATCCAAGTTAAGGTAGTCGTGCCATCCTCGGCAGCATAACACTGTGCTGAAATGACATCACCGGATGCAATATCTGTTAAGGTGACGGCATGATCATGGAGTTGGTTCACGCCGGGATGGTCGACGTTAACACTAACTGGACACCCATCCCGATTGTGATAACCAGCATTGACAGTAAACGTCGGAAGATTCTGATTTGACATAAATCTCCTTCTTCGTATTTTGGTTCCGCTCAGAAATTTTCCTAAGTAGCGAAAGAGATAATCACCCTCTTTATAAGAGCCATACAGTTTTTAGGGATGGCTACAGTTGTTAAAGGGAGGAACTAAAGGGATACTTTATCCTGTTGATTAGCTTTCCTCGGAGGTGAGGGCAAGGATTCCCTCTTCTTCGCTATTGTAATTCTCAAAGACGCTCATTAAGCGCCCGAGAATGAGAAGGTTACGGATATGCGCACCTGCGTTGACGAGGGCAGTCCGTCCGCCTTTGCGGGAGACCGTCACATTCACAGATACCAACGTGCCGAGTCCGCTACTGTCCATACGGGTAACATTCTCGAGGTTAAAGATAACCTTTGGAGATTCAAAATGCTCCTCCAGTTCCTCATTAATCTGTTCTCTAATTTCAGCATTTGCCGCACCAATCATGCGGCCCGTGGGTCGAATAACAATGACCCCTTCTCTTTGACGGATTTCTGCTAACATATATTTTCCTTTCTTAATTGTTTGCGCTATAACCCCGATAGGATCGAAGTTCGTGTCCTAACAAAAGATATTTGATAGATTAATATAGTTAATTTTCAAAATTTTGTCAAGATTCTCAACAGTTTTCTTTAACGTCCGGCGGACGGGGAAGGTGGCCAGTGAAGTCCGCGTTGACCTGATAAGGCACGGTTGGGAGACGGACGATACGCTTGGTCGGGCAAACCGACAAGTTTACTGTCTTGTATCCAGTCTTCATCGCCTCCGTAGAGTTCACCTATGAGATGGTTTGTCAATCGTTCAAGTATCTCAGCATGTGCTGATGAATTGGCGAGGTCGTTCAATTCCCTCGGATCCTCTTTCAGATCAAAGAGTTGACGGTAGTTTCCTGTGGCGTAGTAGATAAGCTTGAAGCGTCCGTCATGAATCATCCGGGTCGCACTGCCGCCATTCCCAATTTCGCCGTACAACCAATCGCGTTTTTCGTCACCCACCATCGGTATCCCATCTACCGTATCTGGGATGTCAATTCCTGCAAGGTGGAGGAGTGTAGGCATTACATCCTGCCATCCGACGAGTCGGTCGTCCACTCTGTGATGTCCTACCCGTTCATCGCCTGCAGTGCCGACGAGGAGCATAGGAACGTTGGTGGAATCCTCATAATAGAGTCGTTTCGCCCACATCCGATGATTTCCGAGCATGTCGCCGTGATCGGAGGTAAACAAAAGAATGGTGTTGTTCAGCAGTCCTTCTTCCCGTAACGTACCGATAACAACGCGCAATTGATGGTCGATCTGTGTGCAGAGGGCATAAAACGCTTGGCGTGCCGAACGAATCTGATCTTCTGTAAAATGCTCGTCCTGTTTCTGGCGCGCCTTTAGAGGGAACGGTAGCTGCTCGGTTTGCTGCGCCCATTCACCACAGTATGGCATATCCACGTCGATATCGCGATACATGTCCATGTAACACTGAAGGGGTGCCAGCGGCGGATGTGGGTGGCAATAGGAGAGGTACCAGAATCCGGGACGTGTGGGATCGCGGCGTTTAATCATCCGCACCATCTGCTGCGTACTCCAGTTTGTGATATGACAGTCTTCAGGGAGATGCCAAGGACGGTTAAGATAATCATTGTTACACATCCCGTGCGCGAACTGTTGGCCTGCATAGCCTCTGTCGCCGAGAAACAGTTCATAGTCATCGACCACGCCGTGCTGCAGTCTACCTTCCTCACCTAACAGCACGTCATCGAAACCGATACGGCTCCGCTGGGGATGGATGTGCAACTTGCCGACAGCGTAGGCTTGATACCCTGCATCTCGAAAGGTCTGTGCGATTGTTGGGAGCCCATTTAATCCCTGCTGGTCGTTGAAAACTCTGTCTTTATGGGTTCGTGTCGTTGTGCCAGTCATCAACGTTTTTCGCGCCGGAACGCAGACAGGACATTCGCTGTACCCTCGTGTGAAACGGGTGCCAGCGCGAGCGAGTGTGTCCAGTGTCGGTGTTTGGATAGCAGGATGTCCGTTGACACCTAATAACGAGTTGGGCCAATGATCTGTCGAAATCAAAAGAACATGTGGTTTGTCGCTCATAGTTATCCTTACCGAAAATCGGATGCACAAGATGGGTCCAATGCCGTTGTCTTAAGGGGCGTTCACGGTAGTTTCTGATGAGTAAATACCGCTCGTCAATTTCCATACGCATCATTATATCAAAACATGTAACAGTTGGCAAGCAAAAAAGTTTGCAACCGACCCCGATCTGATTAAAAACCCTTCAATCAAACGCGCATTACTGTGGTATTTGTTAGATAGGGTGAATCAAATTCTGTCATGCAATCTGCGGTGCATCCCGGAACCGGAAAAAGGCGTACCGACAGCGGTTTGTTTAATTGTATGGAGAGCGTGGCGACATCTTTCAGAATAGAGGTAATTTGAGATGTCGAAGCATCACCGGGTATCGGAATGGTATCCAATCCCGTCCCACAGACAGTGGAATAGAGGAGAAGACTGTCGAGGTTAAAATAGCCTGCTTCACTTCGCTTTCCCAAACCTACATCCTCAAGAACAGGGAGCATTAATCCGGAATATCCACAGAGCGGTAGTGCGAGCGATTGGAGTGTGCGGGTCAGACCAGCAGCAACTGTTAACGTGCCTCTCTCGCCAAAATAACCCGGAAGTTGTTGCTCCATCGCATAGGCGATACTCTCGTCACCCATCGGTGCAAGCGATGCATCTATACCGACAAATTTCATCCCCCACTCCTGTGCAAAGGTTTCTGCGAGCGCGACAACCTTCTGGCCTTCTGCTTCCATGACGGTTTTTAGGTTTTGCAAACCGACTTCTAAATTCGGGGCATCTGTGAAAGCGTCTTGCACAAGGTCTATAGCCTGCCATCCGATGCTGAAGTTAGTTCGAGCGTCGTGCCAGTACGCCGCTGGAAAGAAGGGGGTATTCGGTGGACAGTTCATCAACACTGCAAAACGTAGGTTTCCGTAGCCAGCATCGGTTCGGTGTGCAATTTGCTGTATCACCTCAGCCGTGCTTTCTGCTATCTCTGATGCCACACGTCCAGATTGCGTCGTCAGGGTGACGGTGGCGAAGAGTATCTCACTCTGAACAATTACATCGGCGATACGAGCGATGTGGGCTTCGGTGTGCCGTTTTTCCGGTAGGATCGTTCCTAAATTAAGAAACTCAATTCCGAAAGCCTTGGCATCGGATTCCAACCTTAGGATTGTATCTATATCTCGTATCTCATCCCAAATTTGACAACTTACGCGTGTTGTTTGTACGTCGTAACCATTCGCCTCGAAATAGGTTTGACAGGCAGCGTTAAATTTTGCCGCACGTTGGAGTTGGTATGGCGAAAAAGGGAGTGGAATGCCTGTGGTAATCGTTCGGATTTTCATGTCGCTCGTGTTATAACCTATCAAGCAGGATCTTCGCCATAGAGTCCAATGTGCCGATAACGCTCATGTCTCTGTTGGATCAGTTGTTGTGGTGTCATCTGCATCAGTTCAGTGAGGTGCTTACGGACTGCACGTTTGACGTTGCGTGCAGCGGCTTCCGCATCTCTGTGTGCTCCGCCGAGCGGTTCGCGGATAATTTGATCAATAATCTCTAACTTAAGCAGATCTGGAGCGGTCGGTTTATAGCCTTCGGTTGCTTCGGGTGCGTGTTCGCCTTTATCCTTCCACACAATGCCACTGCAGGCTTCAGGGGGTGCTACACAATAGACGGCGTACTCCATCATCAAGACGCGATTTCCGACTGCGATCGCCAAAGCACCACCACTTCCACCTTCGCCGATAATAACAACAAGGATCGGCACTCGCATCGTCATCATCTCAGCAAGATTCTCAGCGATCGCCATGGCTTGCCCATATTCTTCGGAACGCAGATCAAAGTGTGCGCCTGGGGTATCAACAAAACAGATTAAGGGTCGGTTGAATTTCTCTGCTAACTGCATCAATCGTCTTGCCTTGCGGTAACCCTCCGGATGCGTGTAACCGAAATTCATCTCCTGTCGCTCTTTGAGGTTTGTGCCTTTCTGTTGCGCGAGGTAAACAAGCGGTTGTCCATCGAACCACGCGAAACCACCAACGAGTGCCCGATCGTCGCCGTATAGTTTATCGCTGTGGAGCTCAACATGTTCGTCGAAAAGTGCGTTAATATAGAAGGGTGCCTGTGGACGTTGTGCATGCCGCGCTAACCGTACTTTGTCCCAGCGACTTAAATTCTGGAAGGTCTGTTTTGTGAGCGTGTTTGCGTTCTGCTTGAGTGCCGCAAGACCCTCCGTGAGATCTAACTCAGGATGTGTTTCCGAGAAAGCATTCAGTTCGGAGAGATGCTGTTCCAATTCAATGAAGGGTTTTTCAAATTCCAGTTCTGTTGTATTCATATTTATTGGCTTTCGGCTTTCGGTGGTCGGTTAAGAGATGTTTGATTAATCAAAACCTCTTAACCGACTGCCAATAACCGTTCTTTTGACGCTCAGTAGCTGAGAGTCGATTGCTATTAAGATTGACGTGCTTCCTTACGAAGCCCGATCCAGAGACAGACTGCCATTCCGAAGAGTACAGCCGCGAATGGAAATCCTGCCACGAGGGAGGCTGCCTGTAAGGAACTCAGACCGCCGCCAAGTAACAGCACAATGGCAACAGCCCCCTCAGCCGTGCACCAGAACACTCGGTGAGATACGGGGGCATCAAGTTTGCCGCCCGCTGTAATGGTATCAATGACAAGTGAACCGGAGTCCGATGAAGTCACAAAAAAGATGATCGTCAGCAGCATCGCGACGGTGGAGATCAGGGTCGTCATCGGCAGTTCGTCAAGCATTTTGAACAGCGAGAGTTCCGGCTTATAGGCTTCCACAGTTTCCGACACGCCTGTGTAGCCATCAGCGATCTGATCGAGGGCGGTGCCGCCGAAGGCACTGAACCATACTAAACACAATAGGGTGGGTAGTAGGAGTACACCGATGATAAACTCGCGAACCGTCCGTCCCTTTGAAATTCGGGCGATGAATGTGCCGACGAAGGGAGCCCACGCGACCCACCACGCCCAATAGAACGTTGTCCATCCGTGGAGAAACCCGGTGTCTTCGCGACCAACCCAGTTGCTGAGAGGTCTCATCTTTGAGATATAGGCGGTCAGTCCAGTGAACATGCCTTTAAATATAGCGATTTTCGGACCGACGAGGATGACAAAAAGTAGGAGCAGAAATGCAAGGATCACGTTAAATTGGCTGAGGCGTTTGATGCCTACATTCAGACCTGTTAGCACAGAGACGAGCGCGGCTGAGGTTATGACGATTATCAGGACCACCATGGTGGTGTTGGTCGCGGGAACCTCAAAGAGATAGTTGAGTCCGGCGGTCACCTGCTGGGCCCCTAAGCCGAGTGAGGTCGCAAGTCCGAACAAACTGGCGAAGACCGCGAGCGTATCAATGACATGACCCGGCCAGCCCCATATCCGTTCACCGAGGAGGGGATAGAATACAGAGCGGATGGTCAGCGGCAGTCCTCGGTTGTAAGCGAAGAATGCCAGAGCAAGTCCGACGACCCCGTAGACAGCCCAGCCGTGTATACCCCAGTGAAAGGTGGTTGCTGCGATCCCCAGGGCTGGATCGGTTTTCGCTTCACCGCCGAGAGGCGGACTCATAAAGTGTTGGACGGGTTCCAAGACTCCAAAGAAAAGGAGTCCGATACCGATGCCGGCTGCAAAGAGCATCGAGAACCAAGTAAGATTAGAGTATTCAGGAACGGCATCCCGTCCGCCGAGGCGCACCTTGCCCAATGGCGAGACAATTAGGAATAGACAGAACACGACAAGGAGGTTGACAATGTCCATAAACCACCAGTCGAAGTTCGTCGTGAGCCATTTTCGGGTAGCCCCGAACAGAGTTGTTGCGCCTTCCCGGAACACGAGGGAAGCAAGAACAAAAATGACGATGACGACTGAGGAGATGAGGAATACGGGTGTCAACCCAAATATCTTGGTATCGTTCTGGAGTTGTTTTCCTTCTTCGTGCATTTCAAAATTCTCCTTATTAGAATTGAGTTAGCGGTTCAGAACCGCGCACGGAGCGCGGCGCACCTACAAAGCGCGCCGACAGTGGAAGGTTACGTAACTTAGAAATAATAACCGAAGTTAAAGTTAAGTCGCCAATGCCATACGTTATTTCCGTTGGCACCCACGTGACTAACTCCTGTCAGGATATTTCCGTAGGCATCTCCCGTGTTACCGACAAAAAAGTTGCCGTCGGAGAGTGCGAGATCACTATAGACATACAGCGCGCCCAAGACCGTCCAACTTGCACCGAGCGTCACGAGCGTGCTGGCGTTGTAATCATCTACAGTTTTGAGGATAGTACTCCACTCCGCATACGGCGTAACACTGTCAACCCATGAGATACTTGAGGTATCTATACCGCCGTAACGCAGCGATAGCGCGGGTATTAATCCTGTGGATGCGATGGGCCACGCAAAATCGTAAGCACCCATTGGAATTAGGTCGCCAGTCCCCCAAGGGGTTTTATCAGCAATATTATGTGCATAATAGGAGAATTGTGAATAGAGCGTGAAGTCTGCGAAGGTATTCTTGGCATGTGCGGAAAACGCGTAGTGGTTACCACTATCATCGCTACCCACATTTGTCCCTGCCAACAACCCGTATTGCAGCGACACACCGACATCTGCGATATTCTCAAGCGCATAGATGGCTCGGAGGTTAACTTGATGCTGCTCATCATATCCGTTTTCACCAGCACCCCACTCGACGTTTCCTTGCGCATCTGCTTTTTCTTCCCATTTGACGACATCATAGCTGTATCGCGAACTCGCTAAACTGCCATACTGTATCAGTTGAGGTTCAGGCATCAGGTAATAGCCTACATCAAGGGTTAGCTTGTCAAAGGTGTCACTCCAAGTGATCCCTAAATCCATGTCGTCGGCGAGTCCAACATAAAAGTGTTGATCGAAGAACCAGCTCGTAGAAATGCCGTAGGCGGTCGGACCGAAGGGTACCCGGACAATACCCGCTTTAACTGTGCCAGAATCACCAAGTTTATACCCTAACCATCCAGTGTGTATCATGCTGTAGCCATCATACCACCGGTATTCAAGCCGACCGGTGATGTTGTTATAGTCAAGGTCGGCATTGAGACGGAATATCTCAAGGTCCACGTCACCGATTTTTTCGCCTCGCGGATGTGGGTTCTCCTCATCACCGTAAGCACCATAGGCGTAGTTCACGCGCATCGCTCCGCCGACTTTAATGGGACTCTTCTTCGGTGCTGGTGCCTCAACGGATTCTTCCGCATCTTCGGTTGTATCGGCTATCGCGAACGGCGTAACAATTAGCAAAAATGCGATACTGAAGACGAAGATGTGTTGATATTTTCGATTTTTCATAAAAAAAAAGTTGATGAAACCTCTATATTTATGCACGAGATTTTCCTCCTCAGTTAGATAATAATACCGTCCAATTATGATAAAATATAAAAAATCGCCCACAATCAAGTTGTGGACGAGTTAGAAACACACTTATTGCATCTGTCCCATACTTTGCATCATAGCAAAGGTTTGTATCAGTTGCCTGAAGTCCCCGAGAGCGAGTAACAGTTTTGCACCAATCCCACCTTCCACTACTTTGGCAGAAAAACCGATGCTATAGTCTTCAGGCAAATTCATAAACATTCCTCCCATCATTTGCAATGCTGCGGCACTATTCGGATCCGTAACCTTCGCAATAATAGGTAAGAAACTTTTAACCATAGTCATTGGAGAAATGGCAAAAAATAGGTTACTCTCCAAGCCTAAGGTCGTGACCAGTTTTGCATAACTCGGTTCTTCAGAGAAATCAGGCGCGGTACCGACTCCTGCCTTGTTATCCAAAGCTGTTTTCATTAGTTCCTCACTGCCTATTGCCATGAGCAAATAACCGTCGGCAAAGGCATAGTACCAGTGCCATTCGCTGGGCATCAAACCAGCCACTTCGGGCGGCATTTCTCCGAAACCGGCACCAAAATTAGGAAAGACGTAACTCTTGATTTCAACACCGTTGTGCATTGTGGGTTCACCATGATGTGCATCTCGGTACATTCCAAGACTGGGAGTGGCATCACCCATCATGCTTTGAGCGAGTTCCATTGAATCTTGAAGTTGTTTAATCAACGACTTTTCCATATAGGTTCTTGCCTTTTGTTCATCTTTCATCCCATAGACAATCAAATAATCTGGAATGATGCTATCGCTAAAATTGGCAGAGAAAGACCATTCTTCGGCAAGTGAACTATAAAAATCTTCCATCTGTGTGGTAAGGGACGTGAGTAGTTCAGTCTGTTCCGGGTTAGACTCTCGTGAAATCAGCTTCAGCCAGAACAGGTTCATCTCAATCATCAATTCGGGTTTACCCTGAAATGCACCATTCATAAACGCTGGGCTTGGGAGTTCGTTAAGGAGAGTCAACGCGTCGGGAGCCATCTCTTTTAACGCGTTCTGAATTCCGCTATTGCTCTTGAACTTCAGAAATGGAGAGAGTTTCACATCGGTGCCTTCCACCTCAAGGATCGCACTCAGTGATTTTAGCTGCTCAAGCAAATCTATCGCGCCAGCGAATATGCTTTCAAGGAAGGGCGTTGCTGCCATGGCTGCAGGATCGCTTTCAAGGCTGTCCTTCATCGCTTCCGATTCATCCTTAAGTGCCGCACTCACGACAGGCACGATTGATTCAAGGTTAAAGTGTACCGCGAGCTGCGGGGTCCCTGCTGAAATATCGTCAAGAAATGCCTGATAATCTGGATTGGTTGTGACAGCCGGTTTTGTTTTCTTATAGGTATCAATGACGCTTTCACAGACTTCGGATGACCGAGAAAAAACGAGGGTATTCTTTATAATAGCGAAACTGCCACCCCCTCCAGCCGCGTTCCAATAGGTTACGCCATTATATTCCATAGGAGCAGTTCCTTCGCTTTCGGCGTCGATCACCTGTTGCATAGCTGCGGGGTCTATGAGATGCACGGTTGCGGAGAGGTCTAATGGGTTCAAGGAGGTCATGAAGATCGCAAAATCTTGGTCCAAATCCAGCCCAATTTCTTCCAATTCAGCAAGATTCTCAAAGCCAGCACCAAAAGTATTTGCTAAAATTTTGGCGATTACTTCTGGGTTTTCAGTGGTCGGCATCAAGTCTGTTGCCAACATGTTAACCCGATCGTTTAACGCATTCAAACTGGGGCAATAAATAATTCCAGCCGTATGTTCCGGTATCAGATGTAGAACACTGCTGTCCGGAATCTCCGCTATCGACATTCCTTCTTCATCTTCAACTTCATGATGCGTTTCCTCTTCAGCCGCATGTGCTTCTTCGTGTACTTCTTCAGGGACTTCGTCGTGTTCATCAAGGTCGGCCTCTTCGGCATGTGCTTCTTCGTGCTTTTCTTCTGATTTTTGTTGTACGGCTGGTACTTCAGGGGTGGTTGGAACTGGAGGGATTTCTTTCGCGCTGCATCCAACGAATACAAACATTGCCAGTAACGCTAATGCCATGAGGGGTAAAGACAAACATCTCTTCATCGTCAATTTCTCCTGCGGTGTAGGACAATTTATTCGCATATCCTCACCAGATTTGTAATATTAATTTTGCGCTTTTGATATTTTTTCTTGAAGAGCATCAATCTCTGCCTTGGAAGACAATACACCAATTTCGACCTCGTAATGCCTACGACCTCCGGGTTCAATATATTGAAGGGCACCACGTTCGCGTTCCTTTGCCCTGCCTTCTACCCCACAATTCGATGGTTCTAAACCGAAGACATAGTTTCCTTCACCGCACATTTTCCACTGAACAAAGTGCGGAAACTGGGTCTTGTGGTAGCGTACCGATACACCGATACCTTGCCCACCGTTAAAATTGCGGTTTACAAGCGCGACGTGGATGTGGTTATCAATATCCGGTTCCATTTCGTGATAGAAAACCTGCTCTTGGAAATCGACAGTTGGTGGTTCGCAGAGATTATAATTGTTTAGGTTTGCGGCGGCTTGTTCGTCCCGCGGGGTGACTTGGGAAGAGGGAGCAAGCAGTTCGCTGTCTTGCGTAAGGATTGGAAATCCAACATTAATATGGAAGAGGTACATGTGTGGTGAATCTTGGTATCCCAAGTTCTCAACAATATCCTCGATATGCAACGTACGCGAGCCTAACTCGGTCCAAATTCTACGGGTGCGAATGAGATTTTCACCCAAAGCGGCGGTTTCTTTCACTTTACCTTGTGCCCATAGCATATAGCGCTGACCTTCCCACCGACTGTCGACCCAAACGTTCTTGGCGGGGATATACGAGGCTCTACCGTGAAGCCCTAATACCTCATCGTCATCTTCGCTCGGTACCCCGACTTGTCGCATACCGCAGGTTGTCAGTAAGCCACCATAAAAACCCCGTAGCCAGCCGAGTCCGTCTTGTTCATAATGCGCCGGACTGACATCGCCGGTACTTGAACGCCAGCAGAGAGGGATACCCTGATATTCTGCATAAGAGACATCCAAACCACGACTCGGCAGCACAGTGAAGTTGAGACCACTACCGGTTTGGAAATCGATAGCGTCAACGCCCTTTTCGTTGCCGTCTGTTAGTTGGTACATTTTGGCATGGGCAATTTGCGACACATCCCCGACATGGCGAAGTAGTTGCATTCTGTCATACGTTGCTCCATATAAGTTTATCAAATTGAGGGTCTCCCTTTGTGGTGCATCTTGATAGTTTCGATTCAAGGGCGTTGCTTTCAAGCCTATATTGAGAAGATGGATCAAGTTTCCTATATTCTGTTGCTAAGGAAAATTATAGCATATATGAAAAAAAAAAGCAAGTTTTTCGTTTCAGTGTCTATAGAGATAATCACGCGATATTAACCTATGTTTACTACCGTTTTGAGTTGCCCTGAATCCAGTTTTGTGATACCCTAACAAGCCGTGGCGTACCTTGAGAGGATATTAGAGATTGCTGATGCGCGTGTTGCTTGATGAAACCTACCGAATCAGCTACGAGAATTATTTGAAGACAATATAGAGGGGGTCACAGTAAGTTATCGCAGGTGGCAAGGAAAGGAGAATGGTGAACTGTTGAGAATTGCGGAGAATGAGTTTGACGTTTTCGTCACAATGGATCAAGGCATTCCCAATCAGCAAAACTTGAGCGAAATTAAGATTGGAATTATAGTGTTAGAAGCGAAGAGTAACCGTTTTGAAGACCTTATACCGTTGATTTCCGAAGTCAATACTGTGCTGAAAATAATCAAAAATGGGCAAATTGTGCATGTAAGATTTTGATAATCATTACTTAAATGAAGATAAATCCACTCGCCGACTACGAATGTACGAGTCCTATGACCGATGACATGGTTCACTGGTTTCTCGATCTTTTCGATGAACTCGGTATCAAAGTTTGGGTTGATGGTGGTTGGGGTGTTGATGCCCTATTAGGTGAATGCACCCGAGAGCATCAAGATCTGGACATCATGATCTCATGGGATGATTCAGCAATACTCACCGAAGCACTTTTGACGCGAGGTTTTGTTGACATCCACACCGATGACCGTAAGGATCGAAACTTCGTGATGGGACATCAATTGCACGGAAGGATTGACTTTCACGTGATTGACCTGACCGAAGGAGGTGGCGCGATCTACGGTCCTGGTGAGATTGATTGGGTTATCACCGAATCGGAATTGAGTGCTGTAGGTATTATCGGAGGGCAGGAGGTCCGGTGTCTTTCAGTGGATTACCAAGTGCGTTCGCACGCTGGATACATATTGCAGGATACAGACTACGCCGATCTACGTGCCTTGAAAGAAAAATATGGGGTAAAGTTGTTACCCGGACAAATTAAGGAAAAACCGTGATTATTGTATTCGGCGTGAAAGAAAAATTGAATCCAATAAAGGCACAATTATCCGATGTAATTCACGGCTGTATGCAGTCTGTACTGGGTATGCCGGAGGATAAACGTGCGCACCGTTTTGTGCCTATGGATAAAGAAGATTTCTACTATCCTGGGGGGCGTTCAGACGCATATACCGTCATAGAAATCAATATGATGGCGGGTCGCAAAGCAGAAACCCAAAAACGTCTTATCAAAACACTCTTTAAAGAGATAGAGGACGCATTGTCTATTTCGCCTGTAGATATTGAAATCACGATAAAAGAACAAGCCTCTCACTGCTGGGGTTTTCGTGGCATCACAGGCGATGAAGCTAACGACCTGAAGTATAAAATTAAGGTTTAGCAAAACATCTATACCATACTAAACAGCCTTGCTTTAGGGGAACACTCAGCGTTTTCTAATGCTTCCAGAAAAGGATAACAACACCGGCAATCATCAAGGCGATGGACCACAGCAGATCCAAGTTAAACCACGCTTTGCGGAGCAACGCAAGTCCAACGACTTCGTAAATAATGACCGCTACAACTCCTGTCACGACGAAAAAACTGAGGGTATGTACGCCAACTGCGGATAATAACATTGTCGCGTTATCTGCCATACCTGCGGGTGCATGGTGCATGTGCGCTGACGCTTCAGCAGCGGGTGCTCGCAACAGAAACGGTACCAACATCAAACCAGCACCGTGTGCGGATGCCATCAGGAAGGACCAGATTGTTAAGTCTTTGAAGTTAACACGCATTCCGACCCATTTCGGGTGTCGCGCGCTGAAAAATTTGTACACGCCAAAGCCAAACAATATGACAGCACAGGCAATGCGAAGAACATCCTCCGGCAGCTGCCGTTGTGCCAAGGCGATGACGAAAACCACGACTGCGATAGATATTGCGTGTCCAAGTGCCATTGGAAAAAGGGCGCCGATAACCGCGCTTCTCCGTTTTTCTTGCATGCCTAACGCAACCGCAAAAAGCCATCCCATCCCCGGATTAATGCCGTGATATACGCCAAGGAGCGTGTAGCCTAACCATGAGCCAGTATCCATATATAAATATCTTTCTACTGATAGTATAAGGGTGCTGCAAGAGGACTTGCGCACCCTTTTCTAAAAAAGTTGTCTTCTAAAACAGCGTTGTGATGACACGCGCTTAAAGAGTGAGGTTGAACATCTCACCAGCGGCGCGCCTATCGGATCTGAATTCTTACTGTATGCCTATGGGTAACAGTAAGAATCGGAAGAACTGTCTCCACCCTGTAACCGAATTTGATGGGCACGACTCTCGCCGAAATCGACGAAGAAGTCGGGATCCAATTCCAGTCCGCCATCTTCTACGTTCACATCCGCCTTCACCATCCACCCGTTCGCGCCATTTGGATAGAACTGATTATCCAAAGCGATATAGAGAGAATTGGTAAAGTAGAGGCGTTTGCCGTCACGACTCAATTCAACCATCTGAGGACCGCCGCTTACAGGTCCAGCTGCTGGATGCGGGTGCGATTTGGTAATCCCACCGATCTTCAGGGTGCCGGTATGCTTCGGATTAAACGGGTCGGACACGTCGTATTGCAACATTTCCCCAGTTCCCCAACAGGAGATGTAAAGGAACTTGTCATCCAACGAGAGGATATGGTCGGTGACAAGGGGTGGGATCATGCCGATATCCTTCAAAACCGGTGGTAAATCATCTGGATTTTCTGGTGCCTGTGCCGGAATATCAATAATCTTTTTAATCCCCCAATCGTCTCCATCTTTGTACCACGTCCAGATGGAACTGGAGAGATCGTTCATATTAAGCACGGCATTGAGGAACCCATACGCCTTTGTTGGGTCATGTGCGGGACGTAGTTCCAAGGCCATTTGGTAGTCCTCACCGAGATCCAGCGTCTGGATGTTTTTCCGGTGCCGGATATCCCAGATATGGATTTTATGCCCGAACTTGCGTTCAACCAAGTCTTCGAGGCTCAGACCGTTCTCAATCATTGCCGGATAGCCCCACTCACTGGTGACAGCGACATCATATCCCAAGTGCCACCAGAAATCGTAAGAGAGGGCTTGCGGACCGCGTTCCACTTCCCACTGTCCGAGAATGTTGAAATTATAGTGATCCATGAGGAAAATCCCACCAGGACCTTCTTCTGAACCGGCAGAAGCCAAAGCACTCACATAGATACCTTCGGGACCGCAGTGGACTGTATGCGGACGGGTATAGCCTGAACGCGACTCAACTTCATTGACATCCAAAGTTTTAACGAGTTGTGGCGCTCTGGGATCCGGTTTTACATCAAGGACGTAAATATTAGAACTCCGCAGTGCTGGCACAACGAGGTAACGCCGTTCTATATAAGGATGGGGTGCATACGGGCATAATGAAGCACTACATGCGCTCCAGTTAAAATGATGGAGTTCGTCACCGACCCCGAATTCCTGGGCGTTAACAATTTGGCTATAGGTGTCAGAGTTTTTATCCAGGTCAACAACGCACATCGTATCCGGACTTCCGTCATCCCGGGGTGCGGCGACATAAGCGAGTTCTTCAATAGGGGCATCAATCGCCATCTTCGGCGACGGGTAAAAAGTTGGGTCAGGTTTCCATTGTTGTAACAAAGTTATATCTCCTTTTTCTTTTTTTACTGTGACATATTTGCATCATTTTTCGCGCGGTCAAGCCAACCCGGAAGTCTGATACCTTCGGATAGTTTCCACGCAGTCAAATAGAGTGAAGCCGTCCAACGCACGGATTCACGTGCTCGGTCGTTCGTGAAATCAACCAAAGCAGGTGTCGGATCTTTCAGATTTTGCCAGTCCCCGGCAAGTTCGTAAACGCTGTCTACTAAACTGAATCCCGCTTTAACCTGTTTCACTATTGCTGGCATTAAATCGCCAACGGCTGCAATCTGTTGTGATTTCGCGAGTTCTGCTGGATCCAACTTCAACATTTCAATTGCTGAATCGACTTTCTCATGGATACCGGCATGCAGACGGGTGCCATCCTCTTGACGAATCCCATCAAAATTGATGGTTAAGTGCAAGGGTTGACACATATCTTGGGCATAGTGTGCGAGGAATCCCGCATAGAGAAAGCATTTATTCTGAATCATCGGATTATCGGGCCATTTGCGGTACTCTGCGAAGGCGACAGCGAGCCGTTCTGTCCATTCCGCGAGTGCATAGGGAAGTGTACCGACGGCTCTCGGGGCAATCCCTAACTCTGCACATAATTTAATATGTGCCTCGCGTCCCTCTGGAATCGGGTGGTCTTTTAGCAATTCTATATCGATGTAGTGTTCGCCGTATTCAGCCTGCCTTGCGTGTGGTGTGCCACGCTCTTTGGATATGTCTGGGTCATAGACACAGTGAGCGACCATTTTTTCAGCAGATCGGAAAAATTCAGGCATCTCTTCGGGCAGTGCTTTGACGGCTGCCTGTGTGAGGATATCGTGCCCTCCTCCCCACCATGTCCATGCGGGTGTAGTGAGGAGTATCGAAAATAGAATAATCAGAATATTATAGAAACGTTTCATAATTCTCCTTTTGTTAGTCTGCCGCCAGGTATTCTGCAGGACTGGCTTCCTGCCACTGGAACTGGAGTTCAGCGGTTTCATGAGGCTTAAATGATGTCGCAACTTTCTCTACGGCGGGTCCAACGATGTCAATTTTGTCAAGGTCTGCGATGCCGTATCCTAACGCATTTGCGTAATGGAACAGTCCAATCTCCAACGGCTCAAATCCCATTGCTTTTGTTGTGACCGAATCAGCTGCGAACACATCTCCGCTTGCAATCGCGATCCCGAGTGGAACGGAGTCAGTGCCACCAGGTCCGTTGCCTTGTAACCCGACGGTGCCATCAACAATAGCGATATCGGGCTTAAGATGACGTGAGACGCGAAGCAGGTTGATATTGAGCGTCTGTGCTTCGCGCGGAAGCACTCGATCTGCGTGGCTGTGGTAGCCGTGCATTTTAATCCGGTCTTCTTTGTGCAGGGTGCCCATAATCATATTCTTCATCGCGAGTGTTACGACACCAGCATCATGTGTTTTAGCGATGGCAACAGAAATAGTGCAAGGACAATCTAATACTATCTTCGGCATCCTCACAGTATCTTCATTACGTTCAGCAAGAAATACCGTGGTTTCTACCCACTCGGTCTCCTGATGCAAATCTACGAGCCGGATCGGTAGATCGTACTCGGCTTGAAGTGCCTCATAACCAAAAACCTGGAACGCCTCGCCAGAAAAGGCTTCATTCGCGCCCTCAGCAACAATTATCTCTTTTGGCGGATGTGGTGTACTCAGCAGAAAATCAAGCGCACCCCGCATCGCGTCGACATGCGACGAGGCGAGTTGATTCGTGCTGGAGAGAAAATTCGGTTTTAATAGGACCTGCTCACCGACTTTTGGTGTAAGCTCATCCCGTATATTGTCCAACGCTTCAAAAACGTTAGAACGTCGCCTGCCCGTTTTGGCAAGCCCAACTTTCGTACCCATTGGTCCCTCCTGACCTTTTGTGAGTGCCCTAATCTTTTCCGATATCCTTTACCTAACATTGAAAGAAAACCTGATTTTGATAACGGAAAATTGGAGCAAAACGCGATCGTTAAAAAATTTTAATCAAGAATTTGCCTCAGAAATCCCTCATGTTCTTCTAATAATGTGTTTGCGTCCGTTGGATTCAACCCCTTCGCGAGCATGACAATGGCGAGTTTCGCGCGGCCGCCTGCTTGTGTTAACGCTTCCTCAGCCATTTTAGTATCAACGCCTGTGACGGCTTGAACAATTCGGATGCTCCGCTCGACCAGTTTCGTATTAGAGGCGTGTACATCTACCATCAGATTGTTGTAGACCTTACCCAGCTTGATCATAGAAGCAGTCGTCAACATATTCAGAACCAATTTTGTGGCTGTTCCGGCTTTCAGTCGGGTTGAGCCAGCGATAATCTCCGGACCGACGATTGGCGTGATGAAATGCGTCACCCACCCTTTCAGTTGCTCAGGAGGTGAAACGCAGCAGAGAAATATTGTTTTCGCGCCAATGGTGTGTGCTTCCCTTAAAGCCCCTATAACGTAAGGTGTCCGTCCACTGCTTGCAATTCCGACGAGCACATCCTGTGATCTGAGGTGTCGTTCTCGGACAGCGAGTGCTCCTCTTTCAGGCTTATCCTCTTCACCTTCCACCGAGCGACGTAAGGCAACATCCCCACCGGCAATTATCCCTTGGACCATTTCTGGAGGTGTGCTAAAGGTTGGTGGACATTCGGAGGCATCTAACACCCCAAGTCTGCCACTTGTGCCAGCACCGACATAAAATAGCCTGCCACCAGTGCGAAAGGCCGCAACGCATAATTCAATAGCCTGGGCAATCGCTTCGGATTCTGCTTCTACTGCCGCAACTGCTTTTCGATCTTCTTCGTGAAAAATCCGGACGATTTCTGGTGTTGACTTCAGATCAATGTCAACAGAATTCAGATTTTGCTGTTCCGTTTTTTTAATTATACCTTGCCGGAGAACTGTGTGCATTAAAACTTTAACGGGCACCCCTTAAATCCGCCCTCCATTTCATTGCGGGCTTGTGGTTGACTTTTTTAGAAGATAGCAGCCTGCAACAACGGCGCGGGGTTTTTGCTTGGGTGTTTCTTCAACTCGAACACGAAAACCGTTAGAGAACCAACCGCTTATCTAACGCTTTGCGAATTATTATAGTGGATCCTGTAATTACTTTTACACCAAACTTGGTGCGGTTAGGTGAAAGACCCTACCGGGGGTGTGCAGATATTTTCGGGCTTTACTATAAAAAGCTAAAACCCATTGATTTGACACGGTGTCCTTCTACAAATTCGCTTGCGCTAATAACACAGCACCATAGGCAGGCTCGTGTTTTGGGAATTGCACCGATGCCTCTGGTTGAGTCCTCGCAAACCGGTGGCGGAGTTTATCGGCGAACATCGTTTGATGGATGAGATTGCCACCACTGAGAACAATATCAAACGGCTCTGTGAATTCCAACTGTTCAATTACGCTGGTTGCGGCACAAACGAGTTCATCAGCCGCTTCGTCAACAATGCATGCAGCGACAGTGTCCGTTGTTAGGGCTGTATCAAAAATCACCTCTGCCAACTGTGCAATTGTATCCCTATTTGCGGCGTGTACCCAGCGAATTAGTTCACTCGACTCGTTGAGTTCAAGTCTATTGAGAATTCGATCTGTCAATTCGGTCTGATCGCCTCTTCCATCGGCGGCACGGGCAATAGCTTGGAGCCCTTTTATAGCGATATTGTAACCGCTCCCTTCGTCTCCGAGAAGGTATCCCCAACCACTCGCGCGTGCTTCTCTGCCATCGGTATGGATGCCGTAGACAATCGCACCCGTTCCAGAGATGACAATTACACCTTCCTGTTTCTCCGTGCCACCAACGAGCGCGATATGTGCATCGTGTGTCAATATCCGATCTTTACAAATACTAATCTCATCGCAAATTCGCCCAATTACTTCCCGGTCTGCAGGACGTCCCAAACCCGCCATACCCAAGCAACACGGGACAGAACTTGTTGATGGAACGCCTGCTTTTTCATGAAGCTCCCCGACGATACCTTCCAAAACTGTCTGCGTTTTCGCTTCACCTACGACGTGATAGTTCGCTGGCCCCGATTGCACTTCTGCAAGGTGTTCTCCCGTTCGTGTTGCCAGAATACCAATCGTTTTTGTTCCGCCGCCATCGATTCCGATGATGTACATCATATTTTGGGATAGCACCTCTATGAAGAACTTGACAATTCACACTGCATCCTCTATAATGTAGTTTACACGATTTAGCAAATAGTTGCAATAAAATTTTTATCGGTAGGTGCCTCAAAATGCAGAACAGAAACTACCTCGCGCTCATGATTTTGTGTGGAAGCCTTGTGTGCCTCGGTTGCTCCGAAGATACAGTGCAATTTGAGTGGCGACAACTTGAAAGTGGAACAGGTGAACATCTTTACGGAGTCCATTTTATAGATACGAAACATGGATGGGCAGTCGGCACAGGCGGAACAGTCCTGTCGACCGTTGACGGTGGAGCCTCTTGGAAAGCGACTTCAATCTCAAAAGATACGCTGACACAGGTTAATTTCGCAACCCCAAACAACGGCTGGGCAGTTAGTATTGGGCAGGTACATTATACTGGCAGCGGTGGTGCCTCATGGAACTTGCAACACCAAGCACGCGGCATGGGTAAAACCTCTTCAGGCATCTTGGATCTCCATTTTGTTGATACGACGCAGGGTTGGGCGGTTGGTGGAAAAGGGACAGTGCTCAAAACAGAGAGTGGCGGGAGTCGGTGGGAAAGTCAAAGAGATCTGTCGGATAAACATTTATGGGGTGTGTATTTTGTCGATCCAGCACACGGGTGGATTGTTGGGGAAGAGGGGGAAATACTGCATACTCAAGATGGCGGGGAACGATGGGTGCAACAGAGAAGCAACACCGAGCAGCATTTATTTTCTGTCTATTTCGCAAATCTGACGCATGGATGGATTGTAGGAACCAACGGCTTGATTCTCCATACGACTGACGGTGGGAAGGTGTGGAGTCGGCAAGAAACGCCTGTGAATCTGAACCTACGGGATGTTGCCTTCCGAGACGAAAAACGCGGGTGGGCAGTTGGCGAAAAAGGTCTAATCCTCCATACAACAGACGGCGGTAATACGTGGAGTCGCTACCCCACACCGGCTCAGCATAACTTGCAGGCTATCTATCTTCAGAAAAATGCCGGATGGATTGTCGGTGCGAAAGGGACTATCCTGAGAGGGCACTAAGACTTCGCTTTTATGCCCATAATTTGTAAATCCAAGTGGAAAGACATAGCACAATTCCATCGATGGTAATTGTGTTTCGGATGGCCGGTGAACAACGGCTCCAAGTGTTTTTTATCCACATCTTGCCATCTTGTACTCATAATAGATACCGAAGATGCCGCAAGTAATAATTGATAGCAGCAACCAGAGCCAAAAGGAGTACTCATCCCGCTTCAACCAAGCGTTAAGTGTTGCCATCTGCTTATATTGCCAATAAAGCCCATAGATACCACAAGTAACCAAGGTTACTAAAATTCCAATCACGATACTCCGTCTACCTTCGGACTCCGGATACGGGTATTGATTAAGCATAAAATTCTCCATTTTGTGAGAGTGCTAAACTTGTTACCCGAAAAATCAAGCATATCTTTCATTTGGTTCATTTAAACCCTCACCTTCGTTCACTCCAAATACTGAATGCCTATAGGTTACACACCTATTGCATACCCATCGCGCCGTGGATCGGCACCCCCCATAAAACTTCCTTCATCAGGATCAAAGGCAATACCCTGACCGCCGCCGACGGTTGCAGTCCAATCGGGCAACACCTCTACCTCATGTCCACGTGCTTCCAATGCCGCACGGACCGCAGCAGGAATACGTCCCTCCATACTGACATGCGTTCCCGGATTTACCAAGCGAACGCGCGGGGCTTCAATCGCCGCTTGTACATTCATTCCGTGTTCAATCAGGTTCAACACCATCTGTAACGTCGTTTGAAGGATGCCGTGGCTTCCGGGTGTGCCAATTGCAGCAAACGGGTTTCCATTCTTCCAGACTTGGCACGGCGACATACACATCTCTATCCGTTTATGTGGTCCAACGGCGTTGGGACTCTCTGGGATTCTGTCGAACCAGTTCATAAAGTTGTTGAGAAACATTCCTGTTGAACCGAGAATTACGCCTGAACCGAAGGGTTGTCCAAGGCTCTGCGTCACAGCGACGATATTGCCCTCTGCATCAGCAGTGTCAAAGTGGGTTGTACATTCGGTCGTCCAATCGTCAGCTACGATCTCGCCGGGGAGTTTGTCCTTAGACCAACGCTCACCACCGCTGACTGCAGCCTGTTCACCGATGCGTTCGCGTTGCGCACGTGCGTAGTCTTTAGATAACAGCCGTTCAATCGGTGGATTCGGACGCGGGGCGTATTCGGCTCTATCCGCACTTGCCAGTTTAATCGCTTCAATCAGCAGATGTAGGTATTCCGGGGTGTTGTGCCCAAGTTCACCGAGGGCATCGTTTTCCAGAATATTCAGGGTCTCTAAGTACTGGAAACCGGAACACGGTGGCGGTGGACAGTAGACTTCATAATCTTTGTAGGTAATGGAGATGGGTTCCTGCCACTCTACCTCAAAGTCAGCCAAATCCTTTTCAGTAATCAGTCCATCGGTTTCTTCGGAGAAACGGACGATCTCTTTAGCAATGTCGCCACGGTAGAATGCCTCCGCACCGCCTTCGGCGACCTGTCGAAATGTGTTCGCTAAATCCTTTTGTACTAAAATCTCGCCAGGATGTGGAGTTCTCCCTCGTGAGGCGATAACCTCTTCAGCTCTTTCGGAGAAATAGGGGCGTGCACCTGCGATGAATTCCGCATTCTTGACGGTGACGGCGTATCCATTTTCTGCCAATTCAATCGCTGGGGTAAAGATGTCCAAGTGGTCCATACTCCCGTAGCGTTCCAAGAGTGCGAGCCATCCGCCGCAGCCACCCGGCACCATACCGGCACGAATGCCAATCTGCTGGCTTTCGAGGGTTGGATAGACATCCAGCGTCGCTGCATAAGGGGCAGTGCCCAGATAATCTATCACGCGATGTGTTTTATCCTTCGCACTATAGAGCAACATATACCCGTTACCAGCGATACCCGACATATAAGGCTCAACGACGTTGAGCGTTGAAGCGACTGCGACTGCCGCATCAAAGGCATTACCGCCAGCGAGCAACATGCGTGCACCCGCAAGACTCGCAAGCGGATGGGCACTTGTTGCCATTCCGCGTGTGCCTGTTACAGTGGATCGATGTGTTGTGCCGTGTGATGGAAAAGTCATCCTTCCCTCCTCATTATTTTTTATACCAAGTTCTATGGCAGATTTTAGACTCGGCGAGGTTACAAACCGCGCCTACCTATTTGGGTTATAAGCCTCCGAACCCGATGCCATCGGATCTGCCACGTTAGTTTCCAATAGGTGGTGCGATGCACAAAAAGTTGTTGTCCATCCAACTCAAGCACAGGAATCAGATGCTTATACTTCGTAAATAATCCCAGATTTTTGGTGATGTCGATTTCTTCCACTGCAATAAATGATGCCTTCGCACTGATGTTCTGGAGGACCGTCTTTGCTTCGTCACAGAGCGGACAGTCCGGTTTCGTGTATAACTGGAGTTGTATCGGTTGGGTCTTCAAAAGAATCGCCTAAAAGCGAAAATAAAGTTCATCTTCTTGTGCTAACCTAAAATCAATTTGACTTCGCGCGTAAATTGTGAAATGATAATCTATATTATAAGGCACGTATCTATAGATTACAAGCGAGCCACACTAAAAGATAATATTGGGAAACCGATTCTTTAGAGTTTAGCACATGTCGCCAAAAATCGCACTCACTTTTTACAGAGAGGGCAGGACCATTTAGTTTTAAGGTTTTTGTTCAATTTATCGGAAAAGTCGGGAATCGGAGTTCCTCCTACAGCGGGTCCGCAGGGACCGAAAACCTAAAATTTCGGAAAACTGAATAGTCCTGACAAAGAGGGGTTCATCTATGAAAATCAATCATAAAGATTTTGTAATTCTACAACTCAGCTGCATCGGAGTCCTACTAATGTGCAACGTATTTGCAGAAGATACCGAAGATTGGATGCCCGATCCTGTGCTATGCTCTGCTGTGCGGGAAGTAATTGGACTACCACCAACGGCACCCTTGACAAAAGATAAAATGCTCTGGTTTGATCATCTTCAAGTTTGGAATAGCAACATAACAGATTTAACCGGCTTAGAGTATGCAACCAATTTGAGAGATCTCGGTGTCTGCGGCAACCAAATCTCGGATCTCACGCCGCTTGCGGATTTAATTCGTTTGGAATATCTCTCATTGTGTGGCAATCTAATTTCTGATGTTTCTCCATTGGCGAGTCTTATCCATCTGAAAGGACTTGACTTGGGAGGGAACAAGGTATTAGACATCACACCGCTTAGGAACTTAATCGAATTGGAATGGATTAATCTTGGGTATAATCCCGTGGAGAACATCGAGATTTTAGCAAACTTCACGAAACTCAAGAGCGTTCGATTGGATCATACTTCTGTGTTAGACTTTACACCACTATCGGGGTTAACTTTAACAGAATTTATACGTGATGAAATTTGTGAGATACCACCGGTGGGCAATCCAGTGACTGAGCGTATTCAGAATAGAACCTTTCCCTCAATAGCGTTACCGGGTAGTAGTCTTGTTCATAATACAAATCCGGTCCGGTGGTTTGGCTCGGAAGAGGGTGTAGAATTTTACTATGAACACATTTCAGAACATGATTTAAATTATTTCGGGACTACTTTTGGTATGTGGTGGTTTCTAACACCATCTGAATCCTATTATGGTTTATCTACACGTCTTGGTGGAGATTTGGAGAATTCAAAGAAGGAGCATCAAAAACACACCAAACGGAATCCAAATATGCTATTTCTCCCTGAGATTCGACTTCATAACCATTTTAACTTAAACGCTTTCCCTGAAGATTCTGACTTTTGGATCAGAGATGCAGAGGGGAAATTCCTGGAAAATGACGAAGTTGGATGGGATGAATTTTTTTTCGACATATTTAATCCAGAAGTCCAGCAGTTGCTTATCAATCGCATTGTTGGTCTTGCGGAATGCGGGCTCCTTGATGGGGTGCTGCTGGATGGTTTTTTTGAGCACGGTGCGCTTCTTTACGCGCATAGGCTTCAGATTGCAACAGTGGAGGAGGCGATAGAAGCACATAAAAAAATCTTAAAAGGAGTTCGGGAACGGGTTCGCGATGATTTCTTAATTCTTGTGAATGCGAACCGGACAAAGGTTACAAGATATGCCGAATATGTTAACGGCAGTTATATGGAAACGGTTAGGGATCATCCGGGCGGTTACACCTATAAGGGTCTTCAAGAGATTGAGGATGCCCTGATTTGGAATGAGAAAAATCTACGTGAACCGAGAATCAATGTGTTAGAGGGGCACGGTGTTTTTGAACCTTTTGAAAGTCTTAACAACTTACGGTGGATGCGTCTATTCACAACAATGTCGCTCACACATTCTGATGGTTATTCTATCTTCAGAGTTCCGCGAGAGATCGATGGGTATATGCAGCACGTACACATCTGGTATTCCTTCTGGGATGCCGATCTCGGTCAACCTATCGGAGAGAAAGCCGAGTTGTATCGCAACCGCGAGGGGTTATTTATCCGAGAGTTCACTAACGGTTGGGCAGTGTATAATCGCAGTGGTACAGAACAAACAATCCACTTTCCTGAGCAGGTGACAGGCGTAGCCAACGAGAAAGACGACATACAACATATCGTCTTTGATTTAGATGGCGAGATATTCCTGAAAAAGACTGCGGATCCGTATGACGTGAATGGCGATAATATTGTGAATATTCTCGATCTCGTAGCGGTAGCGAATGCGTTTGGTAAAGCAACACCGGATGTAAATGGTGATGGTACTGTCAACGTGTTAGATTTGGTAGCGGTGGCGAATGCTTTTTAGACATGTGTTTAAACCTTACCCACTATTTTTGGGAATCATAGTTTTCAAACATGATACTACCTAAGGAGAAAAACGTGAAAATTAGACTTGCACAATACGGTATTTCCCATGACCACGCTGGAGGGAAAGCTAATGTGATGAAGGAAAGTGACGAAATTGAGTTCGCCGGTGTTTTTGAACCCTCACCTGAAGTCCGAGAGACCCTCGGTCAAAGTCCAGTCTACGAAGGTGTTCACTGGTTTACATCCAAAGAAGAGATACTCGAGGACGAAACAATCGTTGGGGTGGCGGCGCAGGGGCGTGTATCGCAGAACCTCGCCTTTGCACGGGAGATTCTCGAACACGGCAAGCATGTATGGTTCGATAAACCTGCCGGTGATAATCTTGACGAATTCCGAGAGGTCTTAGACATCGCGCGAGACAAAAATCTGCTCGTTCAACTCGGTTATATGTTCCGATACAATGCTGGCTTTCAGTTCGTTCTCGACTGGGCAAACTCCGGCAAACTCGGTGATATTTTTTCCGTTCGGGCAAGAATCTCATCAAGTCTTTCAAGCGACGCTCACTGGAAACGTTGGGATTCACTCGGTGAACACTCCGGTGGCATTATGTTTATCCTCGCCTGTCATCTCACCGATATTATCGTGGCATTGCTGGGACGACCGACACGGGTGACACCCTTTTCGAGGCACGACGGACATGATGTGCCGTGGTATCGTAACAATACAGCGGCTGTCCTTGAATATCCCAAAGCATTGGCGATTCTTGAGTCAACGGCGTTGGAAGTTGATTCGGGCAAAGCAAGACGATTGGAAGTCTACGGGACACGCGGCAGTGCAATCCTTGAGCCGCTTGAACCGCCGGAATTGCGGTTGTGTCTTGATGAGGAACGGGACGGATATGCGAAAGGCTGGCAGACAGTGCCTGTGGAACGACGACCGCGTTACGTCGAAAGCCTGCGAGCGTTTATCGCTGATATTCGGGGCGAGAAATCCCCTGATCGCTCCCTCGACCACGAATTCACAGTTCAGGAAACGGTGCTGCGGGCGGCGGGATTGCGACAGTAGTAAAGAAATCAATTTAATTTTTTTATTCTCATTTTTCTTAAACCTGATTATATTTTATGCTAAAATCAGATCACAAAGAGTATTGCAATAGCTAAGGACGAATGAAAGCGATGTTAGTCGTTGATATAATTAGTATCTGTTTTGTCATTGTGTGTCTGTCCCTCTTGGTGGTGCTGCCTTTTTATTTATCTCGGAGACAGAGAACGATGGGCAAAGTGCTGTTTTACCTTCCTGCCCCCAAAATCCATAAAGTGCTTTTGAAACTTGTCATCCTTGTGTGGGTGGGTATCATGCTTATGCAAATCGTGTTCATAATCAAGGATGGTTGGCAGTCTGCACCACAATTTTGGGCTGCGACAGGGGTCCCCATATGCCTTGCATTTCGTCTGCATTCCGTAAACCGATTTGAAATCAGAGAGGCTGGCATTCTTACTAACGGACATTTTGTAAATTGGAAGAAACTTAACGCCTTTGAATGGAAAAAAGAGGGGGACTACGCATTAGGATTGGGCAAAGAGGCGTATGTACTCGGCGTGACGAGATCAGGGGACAAATTCCCATGGTGGCTTGAGTGGGACAAATTTCAAGCCGACCAGCGCGAGAACGCAAATAAACTCCTTGCCCAATACTTACCTATAAACCGGCTATGAATCTTTGTCTTCTATCGGGATGATGGGAACGACCGTAACAGGGAATGCGAATGGTTTGTAGTTGCCATCTGGTGCTTTGGTAAGGACGAGACCCTAAAAATCACTCTTATGCGAATCGAACGCCTAACTTTACATTCTCACCCGGATGTGTCGCGATCTTCGGATACTCATCCAAGAGATCGTCAAAATCAACAACAGGATAAATAACAGGCTCAGACTTCAGGCTGCCATCGCAAAGCAGTCGCCAACTGATTTCAAAAAGCCTGCCTTCATTCCAATTTGGGTACTCAGGATTCGGTTCGCTGCAGGCGCGTGAGAAGACAATCGTCGGTCGATTGAAATGCGCTTCCGCACCGAGATCTAATCCCGATGGATAGATACCGGGCCACGCACCAGCGACAACTGTTCCTAAATACGTCACACCGCGGATAGCGGCTTGGAGTGCCGTATGATGACCGCTGTATTCAATGCAAACGTCAGCACCACGTTTGCTGGTAGCCTTTTTAATTTCCAAACCCGCATCATCTGTTGTGGGATCGATAACAAGATCAGCACCACAGTCGAGGGCAACATTGCGACGCAACTCAAGTGGATCAACACCAATTACAGGATAGGCACCCGCCAATTTGGCGAGTTGCAGTGCCATCAATCCGATCCCACCCATTCCAAAGACTGCTACAGCATCCCCAATGCGGACATTACCGTCGCGCACCGCACCCAAAGCAAAATCTGTCGGATCCAGACAGACAGCGGCTTGCCAAGGCACACCATCAGGAAGTTTCCGGACACCTGCCGCGGCCCAAACATTTTCTTCGCGAAAGGAGCTGTGCCGAAAAACCCGCTCTCCGATCTCAAATTCGGTAACATCCGCACCAATTTCAGTTACCTCGCCGACACACATGTTCCCCAGTCCTGAAGGATAGCTCACCATCCCGCCAGAACCGTCTGCTCGAAAGATTTTGTATTCACCATCGTAGCCGCCGCGTGGACCCGCATACCCCTTATACGATGCCATCTCTGAACCGTGTTTGGCGGCACCAAACTGGCTCTTGACCCGAATCTCGTTAGGCTGCAACGGTTGGCTTTCATATTCTCGGAAAGCGACCTGTTCTTGGGCGGGGGCAATAAGTTCTCTTAACATATTGGCTATTTTCCTTTCTGTGTATCGCACTTCGGAAATGCGCAATGAATTGCGCGACTACGAACGGGATTTACCTCAAAATAAGGTTGACAAAGCACTATCGCAAACTATCTATTGCGTTTATTTTTTCAATTCGCCATAATTCAATCAATAATCGCTTGGTAGCAGAGGATACGAATTCTCTCTCCGAGATCCAAGCCGCCGCTCGGATACAATTGGCATAAGAAAATACCAATCATTTGCTCTTGAGGGTCAATGAAGAAATTGGTAAAGAAGAAACCACCCCAGCCAAACGTTCCAACCGATCCGACTTCATTAAGGTCTGATTTGTCTCGGACAACGCTAAAGCCTAAACCGAATCCATAGTCGATATCCATCTTGGCAAGTCGATTTGAAGTCATCAATTCAACGGTTTTTCGGCTCAACAATCGGACACCGTTCAATTCTCCACCGTTCAGCATCATCTGTGAGAAACGGACGTAATCAGGAGCGGTGGAGACCAACCCACCACCACCAGAGAAATAGGTTCGCGGACCGTTGTAAGGATAATCCGTTGAATAGATCAGTGCACCGTCCACTGTCGGTTCTGGGGACTTGCGTGTTATGGGTCCATCTTTGGTTCGCTCATATACTGTTGCGATTCGTTCGCGCTTTGTTTCAGGGATAAAAAAATGTGTGTCGTTCATGCCGAGTGGTTTGAAAATACGCTCGGAGAAAAAATCATTGAGCGACATCCCTGACACGACTTCAACGAGATAGCCGAGGACATCTATTGATAGTCCGTACTCGAATTCGGCACCCGGTTGATGTAACAACGGAATAGTTGCCAGTACTTTCATCTTCTCCTCAAGGGTGCTCTCATCTTGAAGAAGCCCGTGGGTGATATCCGCAGCGGTGTATTGCGGACCTAAACGCTCATTCCAGTGATAGGTTAGACCGTCGGTGTGGGTGAGCAGATTCCAAATTGTAATTTGCCGTGTTGCTGGGACAGGTTGAGCCGAATCTTCGGTATCTTCCGGTGGCAACACGTGCATCTCCTTGAAAGCCGGAATGAATTTTGAGACCGGCTCATTCAACCGAAAATGCCCCTCTTCATAGAGCATCATTACAGCGACGCTCGTGATCGGTTTCGTCATTGACGCAATACGGAAAATGGTGTCGGAGGTCATCGGCTTTCCTGCTTCGACATCCATCATACCGTAAGTACCGAGATGTGCAATCTTCCCGTGCCTTGCAAGTAATGTAACGCCGCCAGCTATTTTCCGCTGAGCGACGTGTGTTTCCATTACTTTATCAATTCTTGATATCCTATCGGTAGAAAGCCCAACTGCTTCAGGCTCCACTATAGGGAGCTCGTGACTGAAGGCGGATATCGTTAGAATCAGCAAAAACGAAATATGTACTAAAATCCCAATCGCTTTTTTGTTATAAATCACGCAGCACCTCAACGTTTCCGTATCTGACTATCTGTTCGTTAGTCAATTCGGACAATCTACGACAGAGCCTAACGACTCGCGCATGCCGGATACTTAGTGGATAGCATGACGAAGCTTGCCGACTATTCTTAAACCAAGATGTCGCGGACGATGTGTCCATGGACATCGGTGAGGCGGAAATCTCGTCCTTGGAAACGGTAGACCAGTTTCTCGTGGTTAATCCCGAAGAGATGTAACATCGTGGCGTGGAAGTCATGGACATGCACGATATTTTCAACAGAATTATACCCCAACTCATCGGTGTTCCCGTAACTGATACCTCCCTTGATACCACCGCCAGCCATCCACATCGAGAATCCCTTGATGTGGTGATCGCGTCCGGTACCCTGTGCCATGGGGGTCCGACCAAACTCACCGCCCCAAATCACCAAGGTATCGTCCAACATACCGCGCTGCTTCAAATCATTGACGAGTGCCGCGGTCGCCTGATCGACATAGCCAGAGGTTGTTTTGATGGCGTTTTCAATACCGCCGTGATGATCCCAACCGCGATGGTAGAGTTGGATAAACCGTACCCCGCGTTCGGCTAACCGGCGTGCAAGGAGACAGTTTGAAGCATAGGATCCGTCACCCGGTTTCGCACCGTACATATCAAGAACATGCTGCGGTTCTTTCGAGATGTCAGTGAGTTCTGGGACACTCGTCTGCATTCGGAACGCCATTTCGTATTGACTAATCCGCGTCGAGATGGCAGGATCATCTACGGTTTCGTCGAGCATACCGTTCAAGGTCTGTACGGCATCCACAACGTCCCGTTGCTGTTCAGTATTGACACCGCCAGGGTTGGTGACGTAGTGAACAGGATCGCCAGTTGAATGGAACTGGACGCCTTGAAATTGACCTGGGAGAAACCCGCTATGCCACTGCCGCGTTGCAATTGGCTGGTCCTGTCCGCCACCAGAGGAGGTGAGGACGACGTACCCCGGCAAATTTTCATTCTCACTGCCAAGCCCATAGAGCAGCCACGACCCCATGCTCGGTCTACCGGCGATTGCAGTGCCAGTGTTCATGAAGGTGTGTGCTGGGTCGTGGTTGATTTGTTCGGTGAGTAGGGAACGCACGATGCAAATATCATCGGCGAGACTTCCGATATGCGGAAACGCCGTACTCATCTCCTGCCCCGATTGTCCATACTTTTTAAATTCATGGGTAGGACCGAGGCATTTGAGTGAATCCGCTTGTCCTTGGAGTTGCGCAATCGGTTGTCCTTCCGTGAAGGACTTTGGCATCGGTTGCCCGTGGAGTTCCGCCAGTTTCGGTTTGTAGTCCAAAGTCTCTAAGTGCGATGGACCACCCGCCATGCAGAGATGAATAATACGTTTCGCTTTCGGTGGCACATGTGGCGTGGTAACAATTCCCTGCCACCGATCAATCTCTGGCGCGGCATTGACAAGTGAGGGTGTCAGTAAAGATGCAAGCGCGAGTGATCCGACACCTCGCACAGTTTTCCCCAGAAATGTTCGCCGTGTAAGACGAAGATCGGTTTCTTCATGAATATCTATAGCCATAACACCTCATACCTCCTGTTTATTCGCGCAATGTTAGGACTCCAAAAAGTCTAACTTTAATATCGCATAATCGTTTCATGTAAATTCAGTATTACCCGCGCCACAGAAGTCCACGCTGCTAATTCATTAGGTTCAACGCCTTCTGTTATTGGTGCTTCACCCGTTGCAACCAGCATGTCAGCAGCATCAGGATCAGCAGTGTACTCGACTTGATGCTTTTCATAGAGATTGGTCATAATCTCTAACTCCTTCGGCTGCGGCGGACGAGATAAAGTCCATTGGTACGCCCAATTGATCCGCTCAGCGACGGATTTTCCACCCTCTTGAATAATCCGTGCCGCAAAGACGCGCGCCGCCTCAACGTAACTTGGGTCGTTGAGTAGCGTCAAGGCTTGCATCGGTGTATTAGAGGTCGCACGCTCAGCGGTACACTCCTGACGACTTGGCGCATCGAATGCCATCATACTCGGATGCAAGAAGGTTCGCTGCCAGTGTGTATAGAGTCCCCTGCGATACTGATTCTCTCCTGCATCGTGTACATAAACCCGCTTCGGGAAGTTTAGGTTTGAGTAATAACCCGTCGGTTGGTAAGGTCTCACACTCGGCCCCCCAATTTTGGGGGCAAGGAGTCCACTCAGCAACAACGCGTTATCGCGGACCACCTCTGCATCGAGTCTCCAGCGCGATTGGCGTGCCAGCAAACGGTTGTAAGCATCCTTTTCCGCCAATACTTCGTTTGATTTCGAGGATTGACGATACGTGTTCGAGGTGACGAGGAGTTTTACAACATGCTTAACGTTCCAACCGCTCTCCACAAATTCCACAGCGAGCCAGTCAAGTAGTTCAGGATGCACCGGTGATTCGCCTTGCGCACCGAGATCGTCTAAGACACCGGATAATCCTGTCCCGAAGTAGAGTGCCCAAAGTCGATTTACAAATGTACGCGCAGTCAGTGGGTTGTCCTTTGACGCTATCCACTGTGCAAGCTCTAAACGCGTCGGTCGACGGTTTTTGATACCGAGATCGCCAAGGAAAGTCGGTATCATCGGTTCGACGATCTCACCCGAATCGTCCATCCAGTTACCCCTCGGTAGCACGCGTGTCGTCCGAGGTAGCGTAGACTCGGTTGTGAGCGAGTAGGGAATTTGCGCTTCAATTTCGTCTTTCTGTTTCTGTAACTCCGCGATCTGGTTCCGGATACCATCAAGTGCAGGTGTGATGCGGCGATACTCCGCTGCGATCTGCTCACGTTGACTCGTTGTTCTGACAGAGCGGTCTACCTGAATGGCTGCGATGACCTCTTCCGTATGTGTGTGTTTTACCGCCGAGCCGCGAGTCGTTGCGATACCAGCCATATCCCAATAAGCGGTGCCACCAAACTGCACGAAAGCGATTCCGTTCAAGACACTCTCCGGCTCCAACCCAACGTCTGCCGGATCTACCTCGAGACGTACCCATTCACCTGCTGCCGGTAGAGGTCCCATCGGCTTGTGGGCAGGTGTGTCATTCCCAATGCCACCGAGGTCAATTTTATCCTCGCCCCAAAACGCTCGGTGATCCCAATTCCCGTCGTTCCACTGGAGCATGACGGTTTCTGGAGGCGATTCCGGGTCAATCCAGACATAGGCAAAGAGTCGATCGCCTTCTGCTACGGTAAATGTTCGATTCGCACCACGGAAAGCATGCTGGACTGTCTTTTCTGCTTCCGCTGTCTGCTTCCGTGAGTATAATTTACTGAAAACAGGTGCCTCGTTTTTACCGACGAATTCCCATGTGCCCTCGGTTCTACCACCGTTTGCTTGTGCGTCATCTATCCACGCGAAGTCGGTCGGTTCCGTTGACTTGAGAAGCGAAAGCACTTCGTTTTCCCACGCCGTCTGTTCCGCTTCCAATCCTGGCGATGATGCTTTGAGTACCCGCTCCAATTGCGCCAATTCATTCTCAATATCCTGCAGTGCTGATTCTTGTGCAGGTGTCGGTAGCATTACGACGGGTTCCCATTTACTTCTACCCGGATATACCCCCGGTCCCTCTACATCCGCGAAAAACGCAGCGAAACTGTAAAAGTCTTTCGCGGTATACGGATCAAATTTGTGGTCGTGACATTGGGCACAACCGAGTGTCGCGCCTAACCAGACGGATGCAGTCGTTCGCACTCGGTCAGCGGCATAGATCGCGAGATATTCTTTTGCTTGTGCGCCGCCTTCTGAGGTTGTCTGATTCAAACGGTTATAACCGGCAGCGACTTTTTGTGTTGGTGTTGGACTCGGCAGGAGGTCGCCCGCGAGATTCTCCAAGGTGAATCGATCAAACGGCATGTTGTCGTTAAACGCTTTTATCACATAGTCACGATAGGGCCAGATACTCACATTTTCGTCAGCATGGTAACCGCTCGTGTCTGCATAGCGTACGAGATCGAGCCAGTACATTGCCATCCGCTCGCCATATTGCGGTTCAGAGAGAAGTCTGTTGACAAGTGAATCATAGGCATCTGGGCTTTCATCTCTTAAAAATTGCTCTACTTCAGCAGGTGTAGGTAGCAGTCCAATGAGATCGAAACTCAAACGACGGATAAGGGTTCGTTTATCCGCTTCCGTTGACGGAGTGAGACCCTCTGCCTCTAATCTCCCAAGTATGAAAGCATCAATGGGGTTACGGACCCATGCCGTGTTCTTAACAGTAGATGGTTCAACCCGTTCAGGGAGACTGTAAACCCAGTGCTCTTCCCACTCCGCACCTTCAGCAATCCACTGGATGAGCGTATCAATCTCTTCCTGTGTCGGCTGCCGATTGGAGATCTGCGGCGGCATCCGTTGCTCAATATTCTCGTGTGTTATGCGTAGGACCAATTCACTGTTTTCCGGTTCACCCGGCACGATAATCGGATAACCGCTTGGGGCAGAGAAGGCACCTTCCTTGGTGTCAAGCCGCAGATTGGCTTGCCGGACCGCGGGATCGGGACCGTGGCAGGCGTAACACTTATCCGACAATATCGGTCGAATATCACGGTCGAATTGAAGTTTCTCGGCATAGACAGGTTGTAAGGCAATAGTGAATCCCAATAGGAGTATTATAAGACTCACACAACAGGTGCGAAACCGTGTCGTAGTACCTAAACGTAATAACAATGTCTGTGGCATTATAGAATCTTTCCTCCATTTCTTTTGTGCAGGCGAGGTCCGCTCGCAACGGGAACGTGAGTTTTACCATCCTCAAAGTTGCTCAGTAGTATATCATTAAAGTGAAATATGTGCAAGCAATCCCGCGAACAGCAAATTCCATTTTCACGAATATTATTTGAATTTTAATTATACTTTAGAGTATAATACTTTAGAGTATAATACTTTAGAGGATATTTAAGGCGAGAAATTTATGTTTATCAATCGGTACCAAGAATTAGCGGCATTAGAACGAATGTTTCAGTCAGAAGTAGCAGAATTTTTCGTGTTGTATGGTAGAAGACGGATTGGGAAAACTGAACTCCTATTGCGGTTTTGTAAGGACAAAAGAAGTATCTATTTCCTCGCCAGTCAGTTGAAAGAGCAAGATCACCTCCAGCAGCTGACCGAGACCGCACAACATGTCATCAATGATCCATTGCTGCAGAGCCTTGCCTTTAATGATTGGGAATCTGCTCTTATCTACTTCGCACAACAGGCACAAGAAGAAAGACTTGTTCTGGTACTTGACGAATTTCAATATCTTTGTGAGGATAACGCTGCCCTCCCTTCATTGATTCAACGGTTCTGGGATCTACACGGAAAAAATAGTAAACTTTTCTTGATTCTGTGCGGATCGCAAGTCAGTTTCATGGAGCGGGAGGTGTTAGCGGAACGCTCACCGTTATATGGGCGGCGCACTGGACAACTCCGTTTGATGTCTCTCTCCTACCGCGACAGTGGATATTTTTTTTCTCAATATCCTGCCAAACAAAAACTCATCGCTTACGGCATCCTCGGCGGTATTCCAGCGTATCTCAATCAATTTACGTTGCGTTCCTCAAACTATTCACAAAGTATGCTTGAACAGTGTATCAAAGACGAACTGCTCACGCCCCAAGGGTACTTGTTTGATGAGGTTAATTTCTTGTTACGCACGGAACTCAGAGAACCGAGAACGTATGCCAGTTTGTTGCATGCAATCGCTGGTGGAGCGACGCGATTAAATGAAATTTCTCAACGAATTGGCATTGATTCAACGAGTGTAAATAAATATCTGAGTGTGCTTCGAGAACTGGGGTTAGTCAAACGCGAAACACCGATCACTGACCGCGCACCTCAAAAAAGCAGAAAAGGGCTTTATAAAATCTCGGACAACTACGTCAAATTCTGGTTCCGATTTGTGTTGCCCAATCGGAGTCTCATCGAATCTGGTAACGCAGATTTGGTGTATGAGCAGATGATTGCTCCGAATCTCTCACACTATATGGGAGAAATTTTTGAAGACGTTTGTCGTCAATATATCAGTCTTTATTGGGATGAAAAATTAAAGGTCGCTCCCAAACGGGTCGGGGCACATTGGGAGTCCAATCTTGAACTCGACGTTTTAACGGAAAATGTTGACGAAAGTCACTGGTTTGGCGAGTGTAAATGGTGGAAGGCACCAGTCGGCGAAAACATTCTAAATCGTCTCATCGAAAAGGCTGCGCAAGTTCCAGACAGCTGGAAGCAGACCCCGCGATACATCCTATTCTCTGCCAATGGCTTCACTGAGGTGCTCAGAGAGAGAGCAGAAAAAGAACATATCTGCCTCATTGAAGTGAATGACCTCTTTTAGTCCGGCTATTGAGTGGACGCATATTTTTCAATAACAACTGGAGACATGGAAATGGCTAAAATTATTACAGAACGTCGGATTGGGAAAAATGGCACAATCCGTGTTGGATGTTCAGCCGTTATTTTCGATCAGCATCGCGAAAAAATTCTACTAACAAGACGCGAGGATAATAACCAATGGTGTTTGCCAAGTGGTGGGATGCAACCTGGAGAAAGTGCAAGTGAGGCGTGTATACGAGAGGTTGAAGAGGAAACAGGTTTACAGGTTGCAATAAAACGCTTAATCGGCATTTACACAACCCCGCACGAGTTAATCGTGTATCGAGACGGGAACAAAATCCAGTTGGTAGCTTTATGCTTTGAAGCAGAAATTGTGGATGGTGAACTCCGGCTGAGTTGCGAAACAACCGAATATGGGTTCTTTTCCTATCAGGAAATACAGGAATTAGATTTGCTTTTGAACCATACGCAACGTATCAAAGATGCTTATAGTGAGGAAATGACGACCTTTATCAGATAACAGATCTTTTAGATAGAAAAACCTAAATTTACGGCGTACAACCTTAACTCGACAACGTAATCGGGCGGTGTGGATCAATAAACCTGTTATTCTCATCCTTCCGGCGTGGTGGAGGTAATGCGTCAGCTTTTGCGCGTAGTTTTGAGAGGACGTCGGCGTAGGCTGGTACGTCAATCAAGTTGTTTCGTTCATCTGGGTCTTCGGAGAGATCGAAAAGTTGTTCGGGCCACCCTTTATTGTTGTTGAATCTGAAATACTTCAAGTTGCCCTCTTTGACCATCACAGACGGTCCGTTTTGGGCGCGCCAAAGTTCGCTATAAACGGTATCCTGCCAGTCGGTCTCGTTTCCATCAATCAGCGGCAGGAACGAACGTCCATCAAGCTCGTCCGGTACGGGAATTTCCGCTAACTCACACACACTCGGAAACAGATCGACCAACGAGACATTCTGCTCAACGATTCTCGGTTCTCGTCCAAACCGTTTCGGATACCAGATAGAAAGTGGCACTCGTGCCGAAGCCTCAAAGTAACTCTGTTTTTCCCAAAGACCTTTCGTGCCAAGCATTTCGCCATGGTCGGAGAGGAAGACGATGATAAAATCGTCTAAGACGTTCAAATGTTCCAGTTTCTCGATAACCCGACCGAATTGTGCGTCCATCCACTCAATCATTCCGTAGTACGCCGCCGTCGCTCGGTGTGCCTGACGATAGGTGACATCTTCGCCAACTCGAACCCTAAAAAAGTCGTCGTATCCAAACTGCTCGTTCGGTTCTTCAACGATCGGTTCCACTCGCTGCATGTAGTAGTTAAAGAGGTCCATTGGACACTGATACGGATAATGTGGTGCGATGAGACTTACCGCCATACAGAGCGGATTGAACTTGGGGCGATCATAAGAGGCATTGACGAAATATTCCTCAAGGAATAGTACCGCACCGTCTACATTGTACTGGTCATTGAGCATCCATTGTCCTAAACCGGGTTGGGCATCGCGAACTTCCTGAATCACCTTGCTTTGCTTCGGACCCGTACCAGGTTCCGATTCAGTTCGTGCGTAGTGTTCATCCTTAACGGGAGGGTAAGGATAGCCATTGTTCCCGATGATATCGCGTCCGATTCGTTCCCGCCAACCGTGCATCACATCAGTCCCAACAAAGTGCATCTTACCAGCACAACAGGTATAGTACCCGTAATTTCCCAATTGTCCCGGAATCGTTCGGACCTCTGTCGGCATCGGATCACCGAAGTTGAGGCTCCCACAGTTTCGCGGATAGAGCCCTGAAAGAAAGCTTTGGCGTGCAGGGACACAAATTGGGGAGGGAGTGTAGGCGTTACGGAAGTAGATACCTTCATCCATAAACCGAGAAAGTGTCGGTGTGCGGATAGCCGTGTCCCCTTCGATTGGCAAAACATCGGGACGGTGTTCGTCGTTGATAAGAAATAGAATATGTGGTTTCTGTTGTGGCATGCTTCTTTGATGTCTGTAGGAGGGTTGTTTGTCGGTTATGAACGCCCACTACAAACGCCCTTTTGTTAGGATGTTAAAGAACGCGCGTAGACATATAGTAAATTCAAAAAATAAATACACACTTCCAGCCCCCGGTAGGTGCGGTTTCTTAACCGCACCGGTGCGGAGTGTCCAATTAATTATAGGATCCACCATAATTGTAAATTTTGCGATAAACCAGATACCTCTTTACTGATTGCCGACTGCTAATTGCTAATAAAGAGACATCAAGCCTTCTGCTCCGGGTATCGGTTTTTGCTCAAATTCCGGCGTAATCCAGCGGGCACCGGAAGGTTTTCCTGGGTTCCGATAAGCATAGACGACGCACCACCGTGTATCGCTATTCGGTTTTCTCGGGTTAACTGCATGCGCAGCATGCGTCCACATCGCTACGACTGTCCCTGATGGTACTGACAACGCCTGAATTTCAAGAGGCTCACCCGTTTCTGGATGCGTTTTCCCTGCCAACCAATTTTCTTGCAGTACCTCATCCGATTGTGCTTGAATTCTTGCGTCCCTATACAGATGACTCCCCGGAACAGCTTTCAAACCACCGTCGTCCGGTTCAAATCCGTTGACATAGAAGAAGATGCGAACGAAACCCAGACTCGGATCGTCATCGGAATATCCGTGGCTGTGCCAACCAATGCCACGATTGCCGCTCGGTCGATTGAGACTGACACAGTGATCGTATCGGATATCCTCACCCAAGACCTTCCGTGCAAGTTCAAGCATCTGCGGATGTGCAATTAGACTTTCGAGATAACTATCATATTCTGCAGAAAATCGGTTCGGTTCATGCCCTTCTTTCGGTGTACGCGCGAGTTCATGAATGTATGACAGTGAGCGAGTCAGATTTTCCTGTGCATCCGACGTGAGTAAACCGGGAAAAACCAAATGTCCGTCGCTATCCAACGTTTTTTGTTCCTGTTCACCAAACGTGTAATCATGAAACAGTGAATCTCGCCTGTCAAGGCAGGCTTTCAGGGGGTTTTGTGACATAAAAACTCCTCCCGTTTAGTGATACCTTTGACAAGACCGAGGGGTCCAGTATTGAACCACACTCAGTCTTGTCATCATCAATATAGGGACGGATTTTAAAAAGCCGTCTGTTGTAGACAAACGTACTCTTGTCGCTGTTTGCCTGCTCTTCCAATCCATCCGGGTGAGAGAAAGGCGCAGGCTTATCCGCAGATATTGGAAAATTGCCAATCAACGCAATCCTTAAGTTTGGGAGAAAGGTTAATCGACTTTAATGTCTGCCCAGGTCGTTGTAAGTTTACCTAAAGGTTCAATATCAGCGGCTGTTTTTAATCCGTCATTCATGAGGGTTGCAATATCATCACCGTCTAACGCTACATTGAAAATAGCAACGTCGTCAATGATTGCACCGAGAAATTGACCCCACTGACCGTGTTGTCCAGTCGCTAAATAGATGCCTATTAAGAAAGGTTTGTCGGTTAAGGGATTTCTTCCTAAGTTTGGCGTCGTTACACCATCGCCAATCTGGTCAGCGTCGAGATATACGCCAAACCCGTCACCATCCCAGGTAACGGCGACATGATGCCAGTCTGTATCTGGATCCCAAGGTGCATCTATAAAGTGAAGCGTGCCACCTGGGTCATGCGTGTGATGCCGGATTACACCGCCATCCCACCAAAATCCTGGTGCCCAATCATCTTTGGTCACAACACCCATGCCAGCCGCGGGAGGCTTATCTAATTTAACCCAAAGGGCAATCGTGTGTTCGCCACCAACGTTTAAAGAATCATCGTGCTCGATTTCCACGTAAGCGTCCGATCCATTCAGGCTTAAACCTTTTCCAAATTTGCCATCAACCCATTTTGCCCCGCCCTCAATCGAGCCGTCGTTGCCCGTTCCAGAGGAATCTTCGGCTTTTTTACCATTACCCTCATCAAAGAGCCACATTCCGACGCAATCTCCGAAGTCAACTTCAGCGAAGCTGGCACCTACAAACATCAGGCTCATAACCATTAAACTGACACATAATAATTTTAACCTTGTAACTGTGGTCTGCACCTTTTATTTCCTCCTTCATCATTTCCAAAGCCAGTGGAATATCTACTGGTCATTACTGAAAGATGAGTCTCGCCTTATTGGTATTGATTCCTGAGGTAGCAAGAATCATCTGGCTTTCCGCTGTATAATTGTGCTACACAATCAATTTTCTGTCGTATTAGTTTATCACGAGATACGATCTCTCGCAAATTAAATCTTGCTATATTGGAATTTGGCTATTTCAGTTCAGGCCCCGGATTTCGATTCCACTTTAACGGTTCAACGTCGCTGTTACAGACGGGCGCAAGTTCGGCAATTCGCGCCCAATCCGCGTCCGACCAAGCCATACTTTGTCGAAGTCTCCCGATATGTGCTTGCATTTCTGTAGGTAACAACGCAAAAAACGGATGATACCAGAGTGTAATCACAGTCCGACGTTTGTCTGATTGGTTGCCGTGCGAAGCGTGTAACAGCCGAGAATCGCCGATAACTAAGTCTCCGGCTTTCACCGGTATGTCAACTTCACCCGCAAAGTGTTGATAGGCAGAATGGTTAGCATCATTGACGCGTTGGAGTGATTCGCCATGAGCATCGGGCAATATATCATGCAGTGGATGCCGATTGAGATGCGATCCCTTGATCACTCGGAGGCATCCGTTGTACGGCATTGTGTCAACCAAATAGTACATGAGAAACAACTGTTGAGGCAATGCCGTGTAGCTACAAGGATCGTTCCAACCCCACCAGTCCTGGTGCCAAAATAGCGGTGGACTCTGGGGCGGTTTGCTGATGACATACCCTGACGACCATTTCGGTCTCAAGAAACCCAAAGCTTCAAGTGTCTGCAGCGCACGTGGGTAAACGACCAACTTCGCGAACAGTGAATGTGTATATACACTGATCATACTACCAGATGAGCGATGGGCGGCACGTTCATCTTCCGTTTGTGCGTCAAGCAGCGCATCGGTTACTGAGCGAAGTTGCGTAAGCATCTCTTCCTTCAAGACATTTTCCACAACACAGTAACCACCAGCGATCAATTGATCATATTTCTCTTTCGGTTTTTCGACTTTCATAATTCTAACCTTCGATAACCTCTAATATTCTAACTGGAAGGAACCCAGTGCCTACTGTTGCTATTACTTTTTTGCCACTACAGAAAATCCATCATCCTCTGGCTGGAAGTCTGCTATCCGACGTTTCTTGTAGAAATGGTAATCCGTAAATCCTGCCGCTACAAGACAGGCTTTGAGTTCGTCAGAAGAGAGACACTTAACAAAATAGTCACACTTATACTGTTTCTGTGTTTCTAAATCTATTTTAAGCCAAATGCATTTCGTCCCATCGTTACTTTCGTCATATTCTTGATTTTGCAGGACAAACACGTTTTCTTTAATTTCACTCCAAGTCGCCTGCGGGAATCGTTGCTTTTTTATTGATTGATTTGCATGAACAAAATAGAGCCTACCATCAGGCGTGAGTGCTTTATGGATTCGCTTTAAGAGCGACACCAATCCCTCTTTGGAGCGATAAAAAAATGAGCCTTCAAAAAAAATAACAGAAAACTTTTCTTCAAAACTCATTTCATTGTAATCACCAAGAATAAATTCAATTTCTAAATTCTCGGTTTGTGTGATCTTTTGTGCTTCAGCAAGAAAGTTCGGGGACAGGTCCATGCCAACAACATGATAGCCTTGTCGTGCAAATGCGCGCGAATAACTTCCTATGCCGCAACCCGCCTCTAATATTTTGTCCTCTTTAGATAACGATAGTGCTTTTTCGTAGAAAGGAAAATGCCTCTCTACAAATTCGGGTGCCTCGAAATTGTAACTGGCATGTTCAAGATACCATCCATCATATACCTCATGCCCAAAGTCAGTTCTAATCAATTCACAAGGGAGATCGTGCATTTTCCCTCCTAAGATATGTATTAGTAAGTTTTCAGTGCGTCAGAAATTTTAGAAAGGTTTACTTGTGACAAACAACTATGGAATACAGTTGAAAAGTAAGGTGAAGTACAGCGCAATCGTTGTGATGTGCATTTTGCGTTACTGATTAAATCACATTCACAGACAGATGTCAATTGAAAACCATCTCTCCAAAGTCAAATGCTCCTAATCTTGACTTTTTTCTCATATATGCTATCATTGCATCAATTCCAACTAAATCAATCAAATAATAAACCGATAGGAGAAGAAAATGCCAAACACTGTAAGCCGACAAATTCGTCTTAAGGATCGAATCGTTGGTATGCCCAAAGAAAGTGATTTTGAAATTATTGAAGCGACGCTCACCGAACCCTCAGCAGGAGAGGTGTTGGTTGAGAACCTTTACACATCAGTAGACCCGTATATGCGTGGCGGTATGCGGTCGGCTGAACTCGGTAAACCGTTAGAAGGTAGGTGCGCCGGTCGGATAGTGGAGTCGAACAGTGACCAGTTTCAAGTTGGGGATTATGTAACGGGTATGCAGGGGTGGCGAGACCATTACATCGCGTCGGCAGATAGTGTAACTGCCGTTGATTTAACGATAGCACCGCTTCAGTCGTTTTTAGGTGCTGTCGGTATGCCTGGACGTACCGCCTACTTCGGATTTCTGGAGATAGGTCAACCCGAAGCGGGAGAAACAGTTTTCGTTTCCGCAGCAGCAGGGGCGGTTGGTTCAATCGTATGCCAGATCGCCAAAATCAAAGGATGCCGAGTCGTTGCAAGTGCGGGTTCTGACCAGAAAGTCGCATGGCTACGGGAAACAGCAGGTGTTGATGCGGCTTTTAACTATAAAAATGTCGATGACTTGGAGGCTGAACTCAGGGAACACTGTCCCGATGGACTTGACATCTACTTTGAAAACGTCGGAGGCAGACATCTACAAGCCGCACTCGCAGTGATGAATATGCACGGACGTATCCCCTTGTGTGGGATGATCTCCCAATACAACGATGTTGAACCGACCCCAGGTCCGACAAACCTCAGCTCTGCTATCGGTAAACGGATCAGATTACAAGGATTTATTGTTACTGACTTCATGGAGCGGAATCCTGAATTTTACAGCGATATGCGGCAATGGATATCCGAAGGCAAGATACAGTGGGAAGAGACGATTGTGGAAGGTTTAGAGAATGCACCTAAGGCGTTTATCGCGCTTTTTACAGGCAAAAAACTCGGCAAGATCATCGTCAAAGTTTAGCAGTTTGTTGAGAATACATTGGCAAAATGGCAGTCGGTGGTCAGCAAAGAGATTGCCACTAAACGAGAATTTCTTAACTGAGGGCTGATGGCTGATTGCCGATAGCCGTAAAAAAAGGAGTTTCATAATGGGAACCAGAACCTCACGCGCCACTGTGATGAGTGGCAAAGATTTTGAAGTCCGAGAGTACCCGATAGTCGATCCTGAACCCGGTACAGTACTCGTACGTCAGGAGTTAGGTGGCATTTGCGGCACTGACCTTCACAACTGGGAACATCAACGTATCAACCACGATATTATCCTTGGACACGAGAATGTCGGTGTGATTGAGACTTTAGGTGAGGGGGTCGAAACAGACTACCTCGGCAACCCAGTCAAGGTAGGCGACAGGATCGCGCTTTCCCCCAGCGGAGGACTCGGTTTTTCTCCTTCGGAAGAAGCACCGTATCTGCGTGGTGGTTTCAGTGAGTACATCTACCTTTCAAATCCATCAACAAATATGTTTATTAAAACCGATCTGCCACCGGAAATCGCTGTGCTCGCCGAGCCTGCTTCGTGTGCCGCACACTGTGTGTCGCGCGGCAAAATCGAATTCGGGGACACGGTTGTAATTCAAGGAACCGGTCCGATCGGTCTGCTTGCGCTTAATTGGGCAAGAGTCTCTGGTGCCGGTAGACTTATCGTTGTTGGTGGCCCCCCCGGCAGGCTTGAGATGGCGAAAAGGTTGGGCGCAGATCTTACAATTGACATCGCTGAAGTGCCAGATCCGGAAGAACGAAAGCAGATTGTCCGAGAAAATACACCACAAGGCAACGGCGCAGATGTCGTCTACGAATGCACCGGTTTCCTCGCCGCTATTCCCGAAGGTTTGGACTATATCAGGCATAGCGGAGCTTATGTTGTATATGGACACTTTGTGGACGTTGGCTCTTTTGATTGTAATCCGAATCAGATGTTAATGCGTAAAAATCTTCGGTTGGAGGCTGGATGGGGATTTGAGAGGAAGCATTTTATCCGCGCCATTCCGATGCTTGAGAAACATGCTTCACTTTTTGAAGGTTTTGTCAGCCACGTTCTGCCCTTAGAGGATGTGTCTAAAGGCTTTGACGCGCTTCACGGTAGTTACCACTTAGACGGCAAGGACGCGATTAAGATCGCTGTCGAGGGGGGTGCCGCCTAAGGCGTTATACCGTTCACGGGGACATAGGCGCGGTTGAAGCCGCGCCTATGACTTTTTCAGGCAACTGCTTCTTCTTCAACATCTTTCAGAAATACGCGGGCATTGTTCTGCAAGGCAGACCTGTGGACAGCCGCCTCAAACAGCAACTCATTCCATGCCGCCTCACCATCCGCAGGGAAGGGGGTATCGGCATGCATTGCCTTAATCACACCATCAGCCATCCGTTTGAAAGACTCCGGCATCTCTGGACTGTCATCTTCGGCTTCCCAGACTTCCTCTATTTCGGAACTATTCGCTTTTCGGCGGGAATACGAACCCTCCAATCCTTTTGCCTCCGCATAAAATTCATCGCCAAGTACCTTAACTCGAAGCGGATGATCGTCGTAGCCCCATAAGTTTGTGCCACTCAGGGAACCGATGACACCATTTTCCCAACCGATATGAATTAAACGTCCCCAACCACCCGCTTCATTGGGATCTCCGACAACACTCACCCATTCCGGTCTACCTACCGTCCAGAGAATCTGGTCGATAACATGTGACCAACAGTTGAAATGTGCACGCGCGTGTACCATCCGAATCTCACCCAAACGATTTTCGGCAACATCATCATGAAGTTTACGGAAGTGGTGCATGAATCGGTAGTTGAAATCGATCCCGAACTTAACGTTAGAGGCGCGCCACGTCGCGATAGCGGGTGCCGCGATTTGGAGGTCTTCTTCACGCAACCGAGCTTGGCCCTCCAATCCACAGAGAGGTTTCTCTGTGAATACATTCCGTCCGGCTTCAAGCAGTTGGTACAACGGTGGGATGCGCCGGGTCTCATTGACAATGAGAAGTACAAGTTCTGCATCACAATTTGCTAAGAGATCCTCAATGGTTGAATATCCAGGTGCTCCAAATTGTTCCTCTGCTTTCGCAAGGAGTTCCGGATCCATGTCGCACACGGCGACCACTTCCGCGTCTGGATGGCTGTGGAAGTTTCCTCCGTGCATCAACCCCATACCTCTACCACTGATAAGTGCACATTTTGTCATGACTAAATTCCTTTCTGTTTACCAATTATTCGATTTTAAGTATCCCCACGCAGTTGCGAGTTTTCCTTCAGGTTCAACGGCAAGTCCGCTCGGATCGAAGTTGTCCGCAAAGATCTCTGCCTCATGTTCAGGTGTGGCAACGACTACGTTATCAACGCCATATATACCGAATTTCCAGCAGTCGAAACTGATGTTCCCTGACTTGTAAGTGTCGTCCTTGATTTCCCACTCAGCGACCTGTATCTTTTTTTTCTCAGTGACATCCCATATATGAATGGTCACTCGCTTTTCCTGCGTCATTAACGCTGCTTTGAGTATGAAATGGTCAGATGTCGCATTGTAATTAGACGATGCTGGTCCACCCTTGGCTGGAAAAGGTTGCCAAGCATTGACTGGCCCATCTTTATTGGTCGTTACTTTGACACTGTTGCGCCCCCACCAGCGCATCCAATAAGAACCGTCTGGGGTCTGCCGGAGTGCACCGCCACCATCGCCCTGTCCACTCCATTCAATGATGAACCATTCGTAATAGATGATGACATCGCTGAAAACTGCAAAAGATCGGAGACTCACGTAGTCTCCACCGGATTTCTTCTGGTTTAAATAGAGGATACCGTCTTTCGGGTAGACAAATTTCGGATGACCCGTCTGCCATTTAGTAGTCAAGTCCAGTTCGCCCTCAAAATCTTCCTGCAACAAGATTTCCCCTGCCGTATCAGAGGCGCCAAAAACAAGTATCGTCAGAATCAAGGCACATCCAATTAGGTGTGTCATTCTTTAAACTCCTTTGTTACGATCCATCAGAATTGCTGAGACGAGGCGAAATTCACTGACCTAAGTGATGTTAAAACCAATCAAGCCAGTATACCAGACAGTATAAAATACCTCAAGGAAAAAAGTCGCTATAGACACACTAAAATCGGTTTGATGTGTCCCGATTTCTCTTGCCACATCTCTCCTAACCTGCTATACTCTGATACCGTATTCTAACGTGAGTTTGATAAATATTTTCCTAATTTTTTGAATAAAGAGAACCCTTTTGGTATAATGAAGGTATCACATCTTCAGAATCCAAAGGAGTTCTCCGATGAATATCATAACCCTTTTCTGCGAAATAGACGGCTTTTTTCTTGCTTATGAAAAATGGGGGGCCACACACTGTCTCCCCGAGACGACCTCGATGGAAACCCGGGGGCGTCCCCGAAGCCTTCATCCGAGTGAGGTGATGACGATCTTGATCGCGTTCCATCAAAGCAACTACCGGACGTTTAAGCACTTTTATCTCAAACACGTCTGCGTCTATTGGGGCACCGAGTTTCCGCATCTGGTGAGTTATTCTCGTTTCGTGCAGTTGAAAAAAGAAGTCCTGACGCTTTTGACGTTTTATCTCCGCACGCGTCTTGGCGAGTGTCGCGGTGTGTCCCTTGTGGATTCGACGCGTCTGCGGGTCTGTGAAAATAGGCGGATTGCCTCGCATCGCGTCTTCGCAGATGTTGCGGAACGCTCGAAAACGTCTATGGGGTGGTTACGGGTTTAAACTTCACCTCGTTATCAATCACACTGGGGACCTCTTAGATGTGGCGTTGACCCCCGGGAATATAGATGACCGCAAGTTTCCGCTGCGAACGTTCGCAGAACGCCTTCACGGGGGTCTCCTCTACGCAGATAGAGGGTATATCTCCAAGGACCTTCGCGAAGCACTCCGGGAGCAAGGTGTCAACTTGGTTTACAAAGTCCGTAAGAACATGGACCCCTTGGACCTATCGGTGTCCGATGAGGTATTGCTAAAAAACGGACGCTCGTTGAGTTGGTGATTCGGGAACTCAAAACCCAAATGCCAGTGGAGCACAGTCGACACAGAAGTGTTGAAAACTTCCAAGTCACTGTCTTCTCTGCGTTGATTGCCTATCAGCTCTTGGAGAAGAAACCCACGTTGAACATCTCGGAACTTCCGCAGACACACGATTTACAGATGTTGGAGACACCCTAAACTTTTTAGGGCTTACGTTATTCTACGCTTGAAACAACGAACTTTTGAATAGTAATAGTAAGTTTTCGAGGAGAGCTCACAGCAAATGGACCCAGCAATCACAATTGAAAATCTTCATAAACATATCGGAAATGCGCGTGAATTGCGAGAATATCTCTCAGCAGACCCGCACCGTCCACGCTATCATCTACTCCCTCCTGATGGGTTTTTTAACGATGCAAACTGCACTATTTATTGGAACGGACGGTATCATGTCTTCTACCTCGGACGAATGCCAAACCCAGAGGCAGATGAGTGGCTGCCAGTGCTCGACCATTCCTCCAGTTGTGATTTGGTGCATTGGATACACCACCCACCGGCGATAAAACCTGCTACTGACGGATCAATGCCGCGCGGCATATATAGCGGAGACGCTATTGAGAACGCACCGCTTCCAACCTTCATCTATCACGTGCCGAATCAAGGGACCTGCATCGCAACCAGCGAAGACGACGATTTGATTCACTGGACCCCTTCACCAGCAAATCCTGTCATTCCAATACCAGACGAACCACAAGAATACCACGTTTTTGATCCGTGTGCATGGTATGAAAACGGCACCTACTATGCACTCATAGGCAACAAAAACAGCCGACCTGGATACGAAGGCGACGCGACCAGTCTTTTCCGTTCCGACGACTGTATCCAGTGGGAATACCTCGGTCCCTTCTATAAGTCTTCGCGGCGTTGGACAGATGAAGTTGAAGATTGCGCCTGTCCCGATTTCTTCCCACTCGGCGATAAATATATGCTCCTGATGCACGGGCACCGCCCCTACGGTATGTCACACTACTATCTTGGACGTTACGAAGATGAGCAGTTCTATCCTGAAACACATGGACGTATGAACTGGCAAGGTGGTCAACTCTCTGGACCCGAAACGCTCCTCGACGACAAAGGCAGACGTATCTTTTTCGGTTGGGTTCGTGAAGCTCGTCCGTGGGAAGAATACGGCTGGGCTTCCGTGATGACGTTGCCGCGGGTCTTATCATTAAATGGAGACGGAAACCTCTGTATTGAACCTGTTCCAGAACTCGAAAGGCTGCGTACTAAGCATCACCATCAAAAAACAACCCAACTCAAGGCAGATACGGAGATCCAGATTGAAGATGTAAACGGCGATTGTCTTGAAATACAGGTGGAAATTGATCCGAGGGATGCTACAGAATTCGGTGTGAAGGTTCGCCGCTCCCCAGACGGCGAGGAAGAAACTACCATTGTCTATTCGCCATTCGACGAATTCCTTAAGATCGATCTCACGAAATCAACTTTGGATGACAAGGTAAAATATCCGCGCCTAACACCACAAGATGAAGACGGTGGAGAACGCTATATACATTCACAGGAGGCACCCTTCAAACTACTTGAAAAGGAATCTTTAAGGCTCCATATCTTCTTAGATCGCTCGGTGCTGGAAGTTTTTGCTAACAGTCGGTTGTGCCTAACCCAGCGTATCTATCCAACGCGAACAGACAGTCTTGGCATCTCAATTTTCGCACACGGTGGTGAGGCAGTTTTAAACAGTTTAGACGCATGGACGATGACACCAACGGTGGGGTGATCATCGGGACAGGTCTTGTGCCTACCCGTTTATCTGTTTTTGAAACGAGGCATTTTAAAATATTAACATTGAAGTTTTAAATCCGACCTCAAGACCTAATACTGCTGAAAAGGAAAAATAAAAAATGGAATCCCAACAACTCTCCAGAATCGGTTTTATTGGACTCGGAAACATGGGTGGACGGATGGCGAGGAATCTTCACAATGCCGGGTACCCACTCATCGGATATGATATTGATGCCGCAAAATGCACAGCACTCGCTGTGGCAGGGGCAACTACGGGTCAAGATGCCGCCGAAGTTGTCAAAAATAGCGATGTCGTCATGATCAGTTTGCGTTCCTCTGATATTTTATGCAGTGTTGCAGAACAACATCTAATCCCTAACGCTCGCGACGGTCACATCTTCATTGACTTGGGCACAACGGAAGTCGAGAAAACGCGGGATATGGCGACAATGTTTGCTGAAAACGGAGCCGCCTTTGTAGATGCCCCGGTAAGCGGCGGACCACAAGGATCGGAAACGGGAACACTCCGTATTTTTGTTGGCGGCGATGCAGCGACTGTCGAAAGATGCCGCCCAATTTTAGAAGTCCTCGGGGAACCGAAATACGTCGTATACTGCGGTCCGAGCGGTTGTGGGCAGATCGTCAAAGGCGTGAATCAATTGGCGATGGGACTCGGTGATGCAGCATTCATGGAGGCAATGGCGTTTGGCGTATGTGCAGGCGTGGATCCAACCGCGATTCGCGAAGCGGTCGGTATGGGTGATGGTTGGCGTGGGCAGTTCGATAGAATTGCTAAGCGCATCATCGATGGAGAAGGTGGGACACTTGTCGTTAAATACCCAGAATTGCCCTATTTCCTTGCCGCTGCGGAAGCCTCTGGATTTGAAATTCCATTGACGGAGGCACTCTACGAATTCTGTAAAAAAGAGAATTACGAGATGTTTGACAACATGAACCGTCCGTCACGTTCATTTTGGCGGACACTGACAAAGCGTTCCGACTCAGAACAGGATTAGCCTGCGCCTGTATCAAACACCTTTGACATTTCGACCTGTAATAACGCTAACAGTTCCTTTTTCAAGCCAATGAGGGAGGCATCCGTGATGTTCCGAGGGCGAGACAACGGAACAGGAACCTCTGCTTTTAGTGTCGCAGGCCTGGCTGTCAGGACGTAGATCTTATCCGCGAGTAGAAGTGCCTCCTCAACGTCGTGGGTGATAAGGAGGACGGTTTGTCTGTCTTTTGCCCAGATGTCGAGTAGTATAGACTGCATGACCGTGCGCGTCATGGCATCCAGTGCGCCGAAGGGTTCATCTAAAAGTAGGATTTCCTTCCGGAACAGAAGTGTCCGGACGAGTGCGACGCGTTGTCGCATGCCTCCCGAAAGCTGCATCGGGTAACTATTTTCAAATCCACCCAATCCGAGTTGTGCTAAACGGTGATGTGCTTCTGCCTTTGCGGAGTCAAGCGGTTCGTCGTGAATTTCTGGACCCACGAGTACGTTCCTGATAACTGTCCGCCACGGCAAAAGGAGGTCCTTTTGCTGCATGTAGGCGAAATCCCCTGTGTTTCCGTAGATACGCTCGCCGTTGAGATAAATTTCCCCAGTGTCTGGTGTAACAAGACCAGAGATGATATTAAAAAGCGTGCTTTTGCCGCACCCAGAGGGACCCAGCAAAGCAGCGAACTGCCCGTCATCAACAGAGAGATTCAAGCCATCCAGTACCCGCAATGGGGTATCTTTCTGATCAAAGGTTTGTGTTAAATTCTTTACCGCTAATCTGCTCATAAGCCTACAAATTCTCGCCATCACTGCTATCTTTAGATAGAATTCTAAAGTAATCGGTAGTACGGATAATCAATTAGAGACGTCGGGAGGCACGCTGGCGGAAAAATTGGATAAGCGGTTTTATGTATGGTTCATCTGTTCGGATATGAATAGCATCGACTTGATTTGCCCGGAAAATTTGCCGACGTTCCGCATCTGCACGCTGATTAAGTTCTGTATAGAGGTGCCGTGCTTCCTCAGACCGTGTATCAACAATGACCGTTTCTCCGCTCTCAGCATCCTCCAATTCTATGAGTCCGACATCCGGCAATTCCACCTCGCGTCTGTCCTGTAAGGTAATAGCAATAAGCGAATGCCGCTTACTGCTCAAGCGTAACTGCTTTTCATACCCCGTATCTTTGAAATCTGAGATGAGAAACACAGTGCTGTGCGGTTTGAGAACGCGATCGACGAACGCTAATGTCGTTTCAATATTTGTCCCGGACTGTTTCGGCTGAAAATGGAGAATATCTCGAACGACGCGTAAGACGTGCCTTTTCCCCTTACGTGGCGCGACAAAATGCTCAACGGTGTCAGTGAAACAGATAAGCCCAACTTTGTCGTTGTTTTTGATGGCAGAAAAGGCGAGCAGTGCCGCAATCTCGGCAGCGATCTCTGCCTTCGTCTCGGCGATACTACCAAAACTCGTCGAGGCACTCATATCCACAACCAACATCATGACGAGTTCACGCTCTTCCACGTACTGCTTGATGTAGGCTTGCCCCATGCGTGCGGTGACATTCCAATCGATCGTACGGATCTCATCACCTACCTGGTACTCCCGAACCTCATCGAAGGTAATTCCCTGTCCTTTGAAGACGCTTTCATACTCCCCAGCAAAGACAGTGTTAACGAGACGATTGGTAAATATTTCAATGCGTTGGATTTTTTTCAGTATCTCTTTTTCGTTCATTTCTCCGCAAGGTAAAATTAAAAAAGGAAAGTGCTTGCTTAACGTCCTGAACGCTATTATACTATCGGAAAGGAACACAAATCAATATCTTTTTCATGGCTGTCAGCAGTCAGCAATCAGCGATCAGTTTCTATTGAATGTGAGTGCTGATATATCAACTTCTGAAAGCCTCCAACTGGCAATCGGCAACTATAACACCAATAATTATGGAACATCTTTTTTTCGATAACACCGCAATTGAAATCCATCGTGAAATTCAAACGGGAAATATCCGTCATGTTGTCTTCGATTTCGACGGAACAATCTCCCTCATCCGAGACGGTTGGCAGAATGTGATGGTCCCACTGATGATTGAATGCCTTCAAACAGAGACAGACACCACTGAGACGCAGGAACAACTCGAGACAATCGTCGTTGACTTTGTGGACAGATTGACTGGCAAACAGACAATCTATCAAATGATGCAACTCAGCGAGGAGATCGAGAAACGCGGTGGGACACCGAAGGAACCACTTGCTTATAAAGACGAATACAACCGTCGATTGCTGCCTGTTGTCGAAGAACGGATTGCTGGCCTCGCAGCAGGGACGCTATCTGCTGATCCACTCCGCGTGCCGATGTCGCTTGAATTTCTCCAAAGCCTTCGTGAGATGCGGATAAGTTGCTATCTCGCCAGCGGCACGGATGTCGAATTCGTCAAAAATGAGGCATCACTCCTTGGTGTAGCAGAATACTTTGACGGCGGCATCTTCGGGGCATTACGGGAATATAAGAAGTTTTCCAAAGCCATGATCATCGAAAAAATCATCACGGATTTCAAACTCAGTGGAAGCGAATTGCTTATTGTTGGGGACGGCTATGTAGAGATCGAAAACGCCAAAGAGGTGGGAGCAATCGCTGTTGGTGTCGCATCTGTAGAAGGCAATGTGTACAATATGAATGCCAACAAACGGGAACGTCTGATTCGTGCGGGTGCGGACATTATCATCCGTGATTTTCGCGAAGGCACGCAGCTGATAAACTATCTGTTCAATCTGTAGAGTTTATTTCACGGAATTTTTGTACCCCAAATTGTCGGGTTACGGAACGCCGGACACAATCTTACCTAATTTTTTGCAATAAACCCGAAGAGGATGTATAATTGGAAGTGAAGGTAGAATGAAGTATAGACAGATTATTAAAATGATTCAAGATGGCGGATGGTACCTGGACCGGACGCGAGGCAGTCATGAACAGTTTAAACATCCAACAAAACCCGGAATCGTGACAATCGCAGGAAAGCCAAACGAAGATGTCTCCAAGGGAACACTCAATAATATTCTAAAGCAAGCGGATCTTAAGAATTGACGGGAAAGTTTTATGAAATATGTTGTCATTTTTGAAAAATGTGGAAACAACCATGGTGCCTATGTCCCCGACCTTCCAGGATGCGCCGTTGTCGGTGAGACAATGGAAGAAGTACGAAAATTGATCGCTGTAGCGATTGATTTTCATATCGAAGGACTACAAGAAGCTGGTTATGATGTTCCATTGCCATCGTTTACGTTATCCGTTCAAACCCAGCAAGATGTGTCATCCGAATTAATCGAGGCGCGGATTTAGTGGCGGGAACAGGACGCTTAACACTGTGGTGGCAAAACAGTATTCAGCTTGTGGTTCCCTATATGCAATGGAGAACACTATGCCAAAATACGCGAAAGCGTCCGTTCATCCTTCAGAACTACGCGAATTCCAAGACAACCAGACGGGCGCGCACATCTATCAACTCACAAACGACACTTCTATTAACCATAACCTCTACTTCCTGACATCTTCGTTCACGCCTGACCAAGGACACCTCATCTTTACCTCCTACCGTTCAGGGAAGCCGAATTTTTTCAAACTAAAATTCCCCAACGGCGACATTGTGCAATTGACGGATGCCGATGAGGTTCACGGTTACTCCGGGGCGATCTCCAAAGAGGGTACCGAACTCTTTTACACCCAAGCAGACGCAATAAAGGCGATCCATCTGGATACCCTTGAGGAACGCGTGCTTGCAGAATTCCCCGGTGGAAGCCTCGGTGAGTGCAGCGTCAGTGCTGATGAGCGTTATATCGTAACGGCGATGAAACGCGACGACACATCGCACATCACGGTAACCGCTACCGATGGCAGCGGCGGTGAGGTTATTTATACCTCTCCAGATCAGACGATTATCCATCCGCAGTTTCATCCGAAACACCCCGATCTGATTGCCTATTCTGGGGATCCAGCACCGCGGATGTGGACGATCAAACGGAATGGCACAGAAAACCGGAGCCTCTATCAGCACGACAACAACGAGTTTCTCGTCCACGAGACTTTTCTGGGCGCGCTGGACGAATTAATTGTGACGCATTGGCCTTATGCATTGCGCCGGATGTCTCTGGAAACACTACAGATGCAGACGATTGCGGATTTTAATGCGTGGCACATCGCCAGTAATCGCGATGGAACGAAGGTGTTGTGCGACACCGTCCACCCTGACATCGGTTTGCGACTTGTCGATGTAGAATCGGGTGAACATACGCCTATCTGTTATCCACAAAGCTCATCAAGCGGGAGTCAGTGGAAGACGGATCGGTATGCACTCGCTGAGGATTGGGCAGCGGCACAGCAATCTGGCGATAGAGAAAAAGCACTTAGCTGGATGGAGATGAAGGTGGATACGGTGTATGGACCGCAGTGGACGCACCCACATCCGTCGTTCAGTCCTGATGAAACGGCTGTTGTGTACACCTCAGATGTATCGGGGCATTCACAGGTTTATGTTGCTCTGATTCCATAGGGAGGAAGATTATAAAAACGATGACAACACGAAAGACATGGCAAAACTTTTTATGGAGAATTTGCTGTTCCATGTCGAAGAATTTGCCGCTATAGAAGCAGATGGTAAACTCACAACAATGTGGGCGAATCTGAAAATGTGGTAGATGCGATATTAGGCATTATTATAACCTCCAGGTTTTCAACGATCTGCCGGATGCTACAACTTGTTTGAGGTAGGGCGGATATAAGAAACCGCACTTACAAACAAAATCCCTAACTCCACAACCTATCGTGTGAACGTTCAGAATCCCATTCTGTCGTCGGCGCGAAGTAGTCTGTCTCCTCTGGGTGGAGATGCTCCCGGATGACATCTTCGTTAAGCTCGATGCCTAACCCCGGTGTCTCTGGCACATTGATATAACCGTCTTCGATAATCGGGTTCGGTAAACCCGTTACCATCTCATCCCACCACGGATTGTCAACCGAATGGTTCTCCAGCACCATAAAGTTGGATGTCGCTGCGGCACAGTGGACGCTCGCCATTGCGCAGACGGGGGTGCCTGCCATGTGGAGTGCCATCGCAATGCCGTGATCTTCCGCCAAATCGCCAATCTTTTTCGTCTCCAATATCCCGCCCGATGTCGCAATATCCGGATGCGCTACAGCAATTCCTCGACTCTCGAACAGCGGCATAAAGTCCTCTTTGCAGTAGATGTCCTCGCCTGTGCAGATGGGGGTCGCACACGAATTCGAGAGACGCACGTACTGGTCGGTATACTGCCACGGCACCATATCCTCCAACCACGCGAGATTGTATTTCTCCAATGCTTTCGCGAGGCGGATACAGTCCTCAATACCGATATGCCCAAAATGATCCACTGAAAGTGGGATCTCATACCCGATAATACCTCGGACAGTTTCCACATATTCACACAATATAGCAATACCTTTTTCGGTCAGGCGGATCCCCGTAAACGGATGCATCAGGTTAGATGTTTCTAAATTTCCCGCAGGTGCAGAAATTGTGCCGGGGGTTCCCCGAAGAAGTCCAACACCGATATCCATCTTCAGGAAGGTGAATCCTCTGTCCATACGTTCTTGGAGAATCTTACCCATCTCTTCGGGATCTTTGAGGGAAGGGGTATCGCTATAGCATCGGATTTTGTCTCGGAATTTGCCGCCAGCGAGTTGATAGCACGGCACCCCGTACGCCTTGCCAGCAAGGTCCATCAGTGCCATTTCAATCCCACAGATACCGCCACCTTGCCGCGCGTGATGACCGAACTGCTTAATCTGTCGAAAGATTTTATCGACGTTACACGGATTTTCGCCGATAATACGGCTTTTCAGCATCAGGGCGTACGTTGGACTCGCGCCATCGCGGACCTCACCGAGACCGTGAATCCCTTGGTTCGTGTCCAGTTTCAAGATGGGACCGCCTGTCTGCGTCCGAACGATGCGCATGTCGGTGATTTTCAGTGTCGAAGGCTGCGAAGCAGTATTGACGTTTGATAGTACCTGTTGATCTTCCATTTTTTAATTATTCCTTGCGGGGTGATGAAGTGGATTTCATGTTTGATGTCCCTTTCTCTTGATCCGCCCGCGCCGTTGTTGCGGGCGGCTTTCTTAAGTTGATTTCATTCTGGACAGACAAACTATGCGTCCCTTTCTGAGATAATGTTGAGGGCAGTATCCAATATGGTTAAATGAAGCGCGACACGTTGTTCAAGTTGCCAGACCGTTGGTGTTTCGGAGATAATAACATGTTCACTATGAAAATGCAATAGGTAAGGTGCCAAGCCTTGCGTTCCCCAAGAATTAGCGACTTTGTAGACACCCTCCGCGAGATCGGGAGCATCTTCGCCCGGATCATTGGGATCTATTGAACCAATCGCCTTGGCGGCGACAGCGAGTTGAGGACCGATGTATTTCTCGTTCCGTTTGCCTTCATAGAGGTAAAACCCCGTCGCGTCGTAGTCTTCGTGGAAATCTATCGTAAGCGAGAATTGAGTCTTATTGAGGGCTTTTTTGACGATAGCGACTTCGGCAACATCCTCCGTTTCAAAAGCGCGGTTGATGTCTATGCCATCACGGGTTTCGCGTGTGTTATGAACGTAACCGTAGGGGTTTATACACGGAATGATTAGGAACGAGAATTTATTTAGGCGTGAGGTATTGTCCCGTTCAAGGAACTGTAAAACTGCCTCAACACCAGCGGGTTCGTCGCCGTGCATACCACCCGTGATAAGAACTCGCTGCGGCGTATGTGCGGATGACGCTAAATGGATTTGATGTATCGGCCAATTAAAATTTTCTTCGGTGTGGGCGGTGCCGAGTTGTTCTATTGGTACATCTAAGTTTTTTAACCGTTCTGTAACTTCAGTGTAATTGCGCAAACTTCAAAACTCCTCAATAAATTTAACAAACAAAAGATATACGCATAGCATATCGCAAAACGATTCAGTATGCAATCGTTTTTGCCGGTCTATTTTAGGTTTGACAATTACGGACTTTTTTGATAAAATTCTGTTAAACTTTTACCTCAAAGGATGCAAAAGATGCCGACCGAAGCGGAACTTTACGATGCCGCACTCACCCATTTTGCTGAAAACGACCTCGAAGCGGCTGTTAATGGTTTTAAAGAATTGATTGAAACTTACCCAGACTATATCGAAGGATTCCTTGGGCTCGGACACGCCTATGAACGGATGAGTCTATACGATGAAGCCATTGAGGCTATCCAGAAAGCAATAGAAATCAACCCGAAGGATCCACTTGTATACACCAGTTTGTCTATGTGTTACCAACGAAAAGGGATGATCCAAGAAGCAGAAGATGCGATGGCAAAGTCGCAACAATTGCAGATAGAAGTATCCCGTTCATCTACATGATGTCTTAAAGGATTGGCGAGGTCCCAAACCTCGTCAGCAGAGAATACTGAGGTTTTCATAATGCCAAATACGACTTTACTCGATCCTACCTCTCAAGGCGATGCCTCTGCGAAATTTCTCTCGCCACGGCTTGATAGCTTTGATGGAAAAGTGATGGGCTTATTGAACATCACGAAAAACGGTAGTGATATTTTTCTTGACCGCATTGCTGAATTAATGAAGGAACGATTTGATCTTGCCGAAGTAATTCACGTTAAAAAACCGACGTTCACGCGTCCCGCGCCGACGGAACTGCTCGTCGAACTGGCGGAGCAAGTAGATTTCGTCATTGAAGGGCTTGCCGACTGAGGGTCCTGTATATCGTGCAGTATGCACGATGGAAGTGTTTTAGAGGAACGCGGGGTGCCAAGTGTCGCTGTTTGTACGGAAGTTTTCTTCGCTGCTGGCAAAGTGCAAGCACGTGTACTCGGTCATAGCGAATTGGAACCGCTCACCGTTCCGCATCCTATCCAGAGCCTGACACCGGATCAGATTCGGGAGAGGGCAGAAGGAGCAGTTGAAGAGATCGTTGCGCGGTTGACAAAAAACGGTGAATCGTAAAGGCACTAAGATAGACGAAACGCCGTAAGGTATTCCTTGTTACGGCACAGCGGAGTGTGCCTACTACTATACCTAACGGCGTTTCACATTTTAAACTGCAATGCCATCGATTCTCCCGGTGGTAGATCACGCCATCGTCCCAACAACGTCCGCAATTTCTGTCGCATCACTTCCAGTTGTTCGTCTGTAACGCCTACTGGTAGTGACACACTATGGTCCCGAAATATGCCATCGCTATCACCACTATATCCCAAACTCTCCAACATATCTGTCTGTAGTAGGGCAACAATTGGTTCAGTATCTATCGCTTCCTCTGGAATTTCAAAGGGACGCTCCGCTTTAGGTTCGCTGAAGTCAGGGATGTAGTGTCCCTTGGCGACGAGACCGAAAAAAGCGTTCTCAAACCCGAATGTCGTTTCGACAACGTAATGCGCGAAGTCGTGTTGCACGAACCCGCGATGCAGATGCGTCCACGTAACACTCCCGTCGTCCCGAATACAGGTGAGTGTGTCGGGTTTGTGTTTCCACTGGTTTTTGCCCTTTTTGAAACGGATAACCATTCTTAATTATTCCTTGCAGGTAAGCGACACGGTTTTGAACTTTTAGGGTATTGATAGCGAGTTGGCTTCATTCGTATCGGGTTTGATTTTCGCTACAGGCTCTATTTGGTAAGTTTCAACCTTCCCCATGTCACCGCGAGTTTACCGTGTGCCTCAATATCCAACGTGTTCTCAACCAAATTGTTAATCTCTTTTTTGCTGAGAGCGGTGTTGTAGATTCTCGCATCTTCTATACGAGCGACGACCCAACCGTGGGCGGTGCCACCGATGAGCGCGCGCGGTCCAAAAAGTGCTTCCACATCACCGGCTTCCCAAGACCTGACCGGTCCCATCGTATAACCACCGATACGATCACCGTTCCGATATATCGTGATTTTGGCGTTTCCACCCTCGTCTTCATACGAAATCGCCAATTGGATTAGCTTCCCTGTCTCTTTTTCCTCAAATCCAGGAATCGCATCCTGTGTGCGTCTAAAGAAGCTGCTGCCAGCCATCCAGCGTTTCGGTTGACGTTCCGCGTAGACGATCGCGTCAAAGGTATCCGCACTGCTTTTATTGACCGCCAGCGTGGCACCTCTTGTGACGTTCAGATCATCTAAGTAAAGCCACGTTACCAATGTTTTATCGGGACCGATGTCAGGTCCTTTATAGCCTGTGGTCATCGCCCATTCATTGTTGCCGAGGCGCAATTTGCCGTCTTTTACATCGGCACCTAAGAGATCAATATCATCAAAGTGCCCCGTGAGGTCTTCCAATTCGGCACCTTTCTCAAAAGTCCAATGCCCAATCAGATCTCCCTTTTTTTCTCCCTGTCCTAACGCTGGCATCACTATGTTTCCGAGCAGAAACAGCACAGAAAAGCTCAATACAAAATAACGTCTAAGAGACTGTATCATTGTTGCGTCCTCCGTGTTAGCGTAAATTTTTGGTCTCCTCAAGTGCCTCTCGATGGTTGGTGGAGTGTTTTGCTGGGGGTTCTCCAACCAACAAAGGTTTCAGTTTATGGGATGTAGATGGTGAGGTTTCGCTGCTTCACCATAATATGCATCTCATGAGAATACCTCCGTGAAAACTTCGGTTACATGTTCCACAAATAGAAACTCAACACCGGATTGAATGTCTTTCGGGACTTCAATAAAGTGTTTTTTGTTGCCTTCTGGCATGATGACTTTTTTGATGCCCGCTTGCTTCGCTGCAAGAATTTTTTCCTTCACACCGCCAATAGGTAACACCCTTCCCCTGAGCGTAAGCTCACCCGTCATAGCGATTTCAGGACTAATCTGTTGCTGTGTAGCAATTGAAGCAAGGGCAGTCGCGATGGTGATACCTGCGGAAGGACCGTCCTTAGGGATTGCTCCCGCTGGCACATGAATATGGATATCGTTTTCTAATACATTCGGATCAAACTTGAGTTTCTTCGCCTGAGATTTAACATAACTGAGGGCGGCTTGTGCGGATTCCTGCATGACCTCGCCAATCTGACCGGTAATACGAAGTTCCGTACGGGTATTAACCTTTTTCGTAGAGGCTACTTCAATAAAGAGGATCTCACCACCCGCAGGTGTGACAGATAACCCCGTCGCAACACCGACATCCGCTTTACGACGCGCGATTTCAGAATCGAACTTCGCGGGTCCTAAATAACCTTGAATGTCCTTTGTTGCGATGGTTGTTGGGTCGGTATTCCCCTCAGCAACACGGCGTGCTACTTTTCGGCAGACGGTACCGAGTTCGCGCTCTAAATTTCGCACACCCGCCTCGCGAGTATATTCGCTGATTACTTTGTCAATCGCTTTGTCTTTAATGTCAATCAACTCATTATTCAATCCATTCTCTTTCAATTGACGCGGTATCAGATACTGCTTGGCGATGATTTGCTTCTCGTTGGCAGTGTAACCCGGAAGTTCTATGGTCTCCATCCGGTCGCGTAAAGGGGGTGGAATGGTGTGAAGTTGATTTGCTGTCGTGACAAACATCACTTTTGAAAGATCGAACGGGACATCAAGGTAGTTGTCCGTAAATGAATGGTTCTGTTCCGGATCGAGGACTTCCAGAAGCGCGGAAGCCGGGTCACCTCGAAAATCAGATCCGAGTTTATCAATCTCGTCGAGCATAAAGACCGGATTGTTCGATTCAGCTTGACGGAGTCCTTTGACAATTCGTCCCGGCATTGAACCGATATAAGTCCGTCGATGTCCGCGGATTTCGGCTTCATCGTGCATACCTCCTAACGAGATACGCACAAATTTTCGGTTCATCGAGCGGGCGATAGACCTGCCGAGAGAGGTTTTTCCGACACCCGGGGGACCAACGAAACAGAAGATAGGTCCCTTCATATCGGTTTTGAGCATGCGAACAGCAAGATATTCCAAAATCCGCTCTTTGACCTTTTCCAAATCGTAGTGATCCTCATTGAGAATTTCTTGCGCCACGGTGAGATCTAAAGCATCTTCCGTACTGACACACCATGGAAGATTTAACAGCCAGTCCAAATAGTTTCGAGAAACAGTTGATTCAGGCGAGAAAGACTGCATCTTAGTGAGCCGTTTCAGTTCCTTTTCTGCGGCTTGTTTCGCTTTGTCGGGCATCTCAGTTTCGCTCAACTGCTCCCGCATTTCATCAATTTCAAGTCCAAGGTCATCCGATTCACCAAGTTCAGTCTGAATGGCTTTGAGCTGTTCTCTGAGATAATATTCACGCTGCCCTTTGTTAATGACGGCTTGTGCGTTATTTTGGATTTTGCTTTCTAATTCATGGAGGTCGAGTTCTTTAGCGAGTATGACAGCGAGTGTATTCAAACGTTCATGGATAGATACCGCCTCCAAAACGCGCTGCTTATCGTTCGGCTTTAAATCCAACATAGCGGCGATATAGTCGGCAAGACGACCGGGTTCATCGGTCATCGTTTTCGTTAGGCTGCCGTATTCCTCTTGGTAGCGCGATGACATCTGAACAATGCGCTGGAACATTTCATCGTTACTGCGGACGAGTGCTTCCACTTCCAAATCCACCTCTGAGTTACCAATAGGATCTTCATTATCACTGCTAAGGATATTAACCCGTACCTTGACGAATGGTTCTGTATGCAGAATCTCCTCGATTTGGACGCGTTCACGTCCATGTGCAAGAAACAACACATCTTCATCGTCAGTTTTATATCGAAGGATGTGTATTAAACTTCCGATTGGACTGAGATTACTCTTTTTAAGGTTCTTGATGTCCTCTTTAGAGAGGTCCTTTTTCGGGCGAAAAATGCAAAGTACCCTCTCATTCTCCATAGCATGTTCAACAGCCATAGTTGCCATCTTTCCGGTGAGCGCGACATGATGTGGCGGGAATGGTGGCACGGGTGGCATGTACGGAAAAACGACAAGATCGTCCAAAGGAAGGAGCGGGATCTCCTGTATAAGTTCTTCTTCTTCCTCTTCTTCAGTGATATTTTCGTCTATATTTTCTTCTATCTCTTTGGTTTCCATGTTTGTCTCCTTTCTAAAAATAGACGTGTCGTTGCGCATGAATTTGTTGATTTCTGAGGTGTCTTTTTTGTATAAATAGTTTCAAGGTAGGCACGTCGCAGCCACAACGCGCCCATAAATAAAATAAAAATATTGCTGCTGTGCTTCGCCTCCACCACACTATTACTTCAGAGAGTAGGTCTGCAACAACTTCCTATTTACCGAACAGTATGCAATATCTATGCCAATAGCAATTGCTTGAAATAACGGAAATTTCCACTGAATGTCTGCCAAACTGGCACAGTCTTAAAAGCGATGTAATTGCATCTGTCAATTTGACCCCTTGATAAGGAACAGATAACGGAGCAAAGTCGGAGACACATCAGGGCCAGAATTGATATAATGTTGTGTTGGCAAGGATGCTACCGATGCTCCACAGGCTTCCACTTATGTAGTCTCCGAGAGCGAGTCCGAGAAAAAAAGGCACCATCCGTCTGTAGGCTTTGAGTCCTCCTTGATGCAATACAACTGCCTTTGCTACCCATGCGACGAAGAGACAACTCCAGAGGTTGTACATGCCCCAACTGTTTGCCATAGCATAGCCGAGTGGGTGCAGGGGCCACCAAAGGAAACGGGTTCGCAATACCATGAGTCCGAGAGCGACACCTGCACCACCTCCCATAAAGGCAAGTGCGGGGACATCGGTGCCTTGCGGATAATTTAACCAGTTTTCAAGTTGTCGATAAACACCTCTGCCGAACCCTAATGCCCAAGGACCGTAATAACCCGTCTCAGCACCGTGTCTGTAGTAACTGTCCAAAAGTAGCCAGAATATAACAATCGCACCAATAAGGGTTGCGATAAGAATTGCAGCGGCGGTGTGCTGTGGGCGGATCTGCCGCCGTTCTGAAATTTTCAATGCCTCCAATTCTTGAGGCATCGGATGTGCCCGATATGCTCGGTTGAAGAACATGTACAACGAAAAGACCGTCTTGGTACTCGTCGTCAGACGCTGGGTACCGAATGCCGTCACGATTAATCCGTGTGGATCGACTCTGTGCAAATCGTGAACTAAGAACCCCAATTCTGCCCGGAGTCGTGCAATCATCGTCGCGAGCAGAAAATAAAGCCCGAAAAAAATCGGGATTACCCAAAGGGACATTCCTGCCTTATAGGAGAACACGGTCAAGAACAGCATCCCAATCACAATACCGAGGAAAGCGATGTGATACGGCATCGGTTCGCGCTGCATCTCTATTTGAGACGTGCCTCGAAATCCATCTATGACCCCAGTAAAAATTCGTTTGATATGCGTTCTGCCAACCCATCCAGCGGTTCCGAGAAGCACCATATACGCCCCGAAACTCTGGGCATCCGCGTAAGGAAAGCCCGGTAGATTCCGTATACCAAGAATACTACCTGCCATTAACTCAAATTTGTACACCCAATAGAACGCCCAACACGAAAAAAGTAGGTCCAGTGGAATCAGAAAACTAATTCCAATGGCGAAGGGATAGAACGAGAGACGTACACCCCCCATCGCATTCCAAGGACGACCGGTGAAGTACTGATGGATGTTTTGCCGTTTAACAGGCAAATACGGGACTGCTGGATAAATCGAATTCAGTAGGTTTAGAATGCTAATGGCTGCGGCAATACTGAAGCCCAACCACATCAACTTATTTTTGAAAAAACTTGTATTCGGCTCCGTCATCGCCAGCGGGAGTTGAATAATTGGATAAGTCAACCGTTCTCGTTCAGTCCATTGGATACGGAGCAGTGTGTTGATGCACAGCATAACAAACATCAACACAAGGATAAAAACTGTCCACCACACCACAGGAACCGCCCAAGCGGTAAGGTGCGCTTCTCGGTAAAGACTGGATTGCCCCTCATAATACCCCGACAAGACACTGGTGTCTTGAACGGTGAGCCATGTCGGAAGTTCCTTCCAAAAAAGCTGTTGCCATTCATTCTCGGATGTCGCAAACCGAAACGGATGTCCAAGAATAGTGACAAGGATTTCCATCATATCGTGCGAACAGAGCGAAGAAACGATGCACAACATGACATAGACTGTGAGCAACTCCGCCGGTGTCAACCGCAGCTTTGGAGATAATTTTCCCAACACTGCGCTGAACATCATCAGCCAAAAGATTATGAAGATGACATTGGACAACGGATGGATCAGCGTCGGATGTGTATAACGGACAACCTCCAACTCGATAATCCAGAAAACGTTAAGAGGAATCAGAAGCATTGCGATGAGAAATGCTTTAGGCGTTAACCCACGTTCACCTCTGACCAAGCTACTTGCTATATCCCCCGTGTTGTCTGTCATATATTTTAATTATACCTTGCGGATAAGTGTCAGTCTCTTGTATTTTCGTGTTTTTCGCGTTCGGGTCCCTCTCCATTCCATTATGGGCTTGCGGTTGCGCGTTGAAAAACGTATAGGTGTCGAAATCCAGTCTCAGTTTAAGCAAACCTACGCCTCCATATCTCCCTTTACAAAGGGAATAGTGGAGCGCATCGCAAAAACCTAATTATTAAAAAATCGAATCCACCCGCGTTCGTCTTCTATGAACACCTCCGTCTTCAATTTTGCGCAACGTCGTTGATAGTTCTGTAAAGTGTCTATCGCTGCCTCTCCGGTTAGGATGCTCGGAAACTGATTCGCAACTTCAGGGGTCACTGAGGTTTCCGCAGGTTTCCCCGGTCGAACTGAGGTCTTCGGCGGGTCGGTCAAAATCGGAATTAACTCAATTGACTTCAAAACCTTAGCGTCAAACGTTGCCTTCGGAATAACTATATGCGAGTGCTGTTTATCGTAAGCATCATAGATGAAATCTGAGAGACTGTAAACAATTGGTTTGTCCTGATACAACTCAATACCACCAAACGTGTGTAGTTGCTGGCATACTACCATATCCGCTCCTGCGTCGATGAGGGCATGGGCAAAAATCTGTTGTCGTCCGATTGCCTCATCCATGGAAAGACTTCTGCTCCCCCAGTGTAACCAGACAACCACGAGTGCCGCTTTCGTCCGTATCTGCTTGACAGCATTTGTCATTTCACTATAAACGGCATAAGCAAGGGGATCCTCGGTGTATTTTGCGAATTCATTTACACGGTAATACGCTAACAACGCAACCTGGGCAGTCTCGGTTTCACTGAGTTTGACTGGTACCCATACCGGTAGTTTCGCGGTTTCCGCGCTCGTACCAGCACCGATCGGTTTGACATCATACCATTCCAGTTCGGTGATCGTATCCTCCAACGCCTCAAAACCAAAGTCCATTATATGTGGAGTAGCCAAGGAAATAGCGTCAAATCCGGCATTTGCGATAGCTCTGCCGAGTCCCGGTGCTGCCCGAAAAGGGTGCTCAATACCGTACCGCGGCTCGCCTCTTTCCGATATGCTCGCGTTCAGGGACGCGGTTGCCACATCCGCTGATCGAATCAGGTCAGTAGTTCCCTGAAAAAACACACCAGCACCTTCGCTTTCAATCAATGGTGTCATTCGGCTGCCGATAGTAATATCACCGACAGCAAGCACTGAAATTTCGCCCGAGGAAACTGGTTCATCTGCTGCGATTTGCCCAGTAATTCCACCGAGGATTGCCAGAAGAATGGAAGCCACCAGCATTTGGATGGAAATATGGAAGGCGTGCGGATGGCAGATTGGAACACTGGAAGATTGGGATCTCCATCCTTCCCGTCTTCCATCCTTCCCGTCTTTTCTTCCGCTCTTCCCTGCCAGTCTTTTGCTGATAGCCGACCGCGGACCGCTGACAGCTATAACAGCGTGCTTAACTTTCGTCATTATCTGAGTTTCCATCTAAGACTTCATCGAGGTCCAGATTTATTCCGAACTCATCCAGCAAGTTATCGTCTTTCAGTTTCATCCCGAGCATAATAAGGGTTTCGGCTAAGGTTAACCGATCGACTTTAGTCATTTCAAGTGTTTCGGTTTCAGAAACTAACTCTGTGCGTAGAGACTCCTGATTCCGGCGCGCCTGCTCTCGCAGTAGTTTCACTTCGTTGGTGAGCCGATCAATCTGTTTCTGGAACTCACTGGCGAAATCGTTTATGAGGGTTGACAATTTCTGGAGGTCCGCCTCGCCGCGGGCGGTAATCCCATCGAGTCTCGCATCGAGTTTCGCGTCGATGAGTCCCTCAATTTTTTCCAACGTTAACCCTAAGTCTTCGCCCCCAAGCTGATCGGACAGCGTCCGAATCTCGGTTTTGACCTCTGCTGTGTCCTTCGTAACGCGTCGATCTATACGCGTGAGTTTGTCATCAACCTGCTGTCGTATGTCCTCCAATTCTTGGTTGAGGGTGCGGAAACGCTTATTATAACTCTTGATATACCTGCCGACTATGCTGTCACGGAGGTGTGCCTCCAGCTGATCTCTCGCTGGGTCTTCCTCAGTCTCCACACTGTCATGCTCCAAGCCTTGGACATCTATCGGATCTCGCATGTATGTTGTTCCTCCGTTTTCAAGAAAGAATACACCAGTTCTGTCTACTTCACTGTTGAAGCGGGTGTGTGCCTTGCTACGAAAATAAGCTTATGGATAATTATAGACGTTGTCAGATTGTCTCGGTGTATCGGCATCCTCAAAACCAATATCTGGTTGAGTAGATGCCTCACGATTCGCATTAAATTCGCGTAAGATGCAACTGACTATTTCCTCTGTATAGGCTTGGGCATCAACACGCTGTTGATTTGCTTCCCATGCCATCCTTGCTGCGGCTTCAAAATATTCTGCGTGTTTGTAAGCGTCGAGGAGATCTTTACCGCGCGAAAACGTTCCGTGCCCCACCCAATAAAGAATATGCCGCTCCGCATTCCCACCATTCTGGAAAAGCCGTAAACTCTCATAAGATAACTCTGGGATGCCTGGTGCCTTCTCTTCCACGAATCCGATGCCGCTGGATTCATCGTATATGATAGGCGTTTCCGGTTCATACCCTCTCAGGAAATTGTAAAACCGATCAGGCGCGCCGTGTTCTGTCCGAGAAATTAAATTTAAAAACTTTGGTTGCAAGTGCACAAGGGAATTAAACCCGAGACCTTCCAACTGCTCAAAAATAAGAAGATAGTGGAACATCTCACTTGTTGGTGCTGGCGGCGCGATACCCTCTCGATTTAAATCTAAGGTCGCCTGGTCCGGCGTGCCGAAGCGCATACGATAATGTACGCCATCGGGCTCAACTTCAATGAGTGTTAAATTAAGAGCAGGATGTTCAATACCAACCATATCCAAACGTGAACCTGACTTTGTGAGCAGGACGTGTCGTCCAGCCAGACCTTTAACGATAATCTGCGGTGGTAATTGATAACGCGGCGATGCATTGTAGGGGATGAGACAGGCATCCTGAACCGTTTCAGCTAAAACTGCACCCATGTTGCCTGCAGTCGCCCACAAATATTCGTGAGCATGTGCATGCGCACCGACCCAGCCCATCTGTCCTATCAGCGTCCCACATTCGCTGTCCGGTGAAATCGGATACAGGTCGGGATGGTACCCGCGTTCTCGCCAGCGTTCGTAGCGGTAACTTTGCGGTGGTGGTGCTGCTAAAGCATTTGTCAGATACGGATTGGCTAATGTTGAATCCATTTTTTGTTTTTTTAATTATTCCTTGCGGTTCGGTTAGCCAGGTTTGAGGTGAGGTGCCTCTGCGTAGACACGTCTGTGCGGTTGTTGCAGGCTACCGGTTTCGTCTATTCTTTTCACCTAAACCACTTGCTTATCCTTTAACTATACCATGTCTAAAACGAAATAGCAAATTTTTAGTGGACGAATTGATCCGCGTTACGGTTGTTTTTTGACACCTTTGTTTTTATATGGTATAATACTAAAATTAAAATTGAAAGGAGACGAGGGAGGCGTGTAGCGAGGTGTCTTTTCTTAATAAAAAAACGTAGCCTGCAACAACGGCGCAGGGTTTTTTGCGAATCAACGCTGAATGCGCGTATGGCATTCAGCGGGGTGTTTCTGCAGGTATACGGAAAGGGCGTCATTGACACAACTACCCTCACCGAACCGCAAGGTAAAATTAAAAAATGCGAACGGAAACAGATAGTATGGGGACACTTCACGTCCCAGATGACCGATATTGGGGGGCACAGACACAACGGGCACTCCAAAATTTTAAGATTGGTGAAGAACGTTTGCCGCGTGCCGCGATATGGGCGCTCGGCACCATCAAACAAGCCGTCGCACACGTCAACGCAGACCTCGGTTTGCTCGAAAACCGGCTTGCTGAAACCATCAGCGACGCAGCACAAGAAGTTATTAACGGAACATTAGACGATCATTTCCCACTCCGCATCTGGCAGACAGGTAGTGGAACCCAAACGAATATGAACGTCAATGAAGTCATCTCGAATCGGGCAATTGAGATGCTTGGCGGCGAATTGGGAAGTAAAGACCCGATCCATCCGAATGATCACGTCAACAAGTCCCAATCTACAAACGATGTCTTCCCAGCTGCTATCCATTTGGCAATGGTTCGACAGATTCAAGAACATCTCTTACCGCGTCTGAGCCAACTGCAAGCGGCATTTGCAGAAAAAGCATCCGCATTTGAGGAGATCGTTAAGATTGGGCGGACACATCTAATGGATGCGACACCGCTCACACTCGGACAGGAATTTAGTGCTTACACACAACAACTCGCCGCTGCAGGACAGCGCATCAATGCCTCGCTGCCGCATCTCTCAGAACTCCCAATTGGTGGAACCGCTGTCGGAACGGGCTTGAATACGCATCCCGACTATACAGCGCGCGTTGTGACAAAGTTATCGGAAACGACAGGATACCATGAACTCAAACGCGCACCAAACGCATTTGAAGCACTGGCGTGTCGGGATGCCGTTGTGAGTGCAAGCGGTGCCTTGAAAACACTCGCAGTTGCCCTATTTAAGATTGCAAACGACATCCGGTGGCTCGCTTCTGGACCACGGTGTGGACTCGGTGAATTGCAGTTACCTGAGATGGAACCGGGAAGTTCAATTATGCCGGGAAAGGTGAATCCAACACAATGTGAAGCTGTTACGATGGTATGTGCGCAGGTGATGGGAAATGATACAACTTTGGCATTCGCGGGAGCCAATGGGGCATTACAACTGAATGTATTTATGCCTGTGATTGCATATAACGCCTTACAATCTATACAACTGCTCGGTGATGCGTGTGAGTCATTCCGCGAGAATTGTGTCGAAGGCATCGTGCCAAATACTGAAACGATAGGACGACACCTCTCGGAGTCATTGATGCTTGTAACAGCATTGACCCCGCATATTGGATATGATAAGGCAGCGAAAGTCGCGCAATATGCACATGAGCACGGGAGCACACTGCGCGAGGCTGCTATTGCTCTTGGAGTGCTAACAGGTGAGGCGTTTGATGAACTTGTCTTGCCGGGGGATATGACACGACCGAATTTGTAGAATAGTCATCAGCAGTCAGTAAAGAGGTTTTCGTTTAACAAAAGCCTCTTGTAACTGACTGCTGATCGCTGACTGCTAATCATCTTCGCTTATTTCTGATTCAGTAGAGGTTACCTCTAAGTTCTGGAAACTGGAGAACCCACTTCCTGCGGGTATAAGTCTACCGAGAATAACGTTTTCCTTCAGCCCAAAGAGCCTATCGGTTTGACCACTGACAGCCGCATCCGTTAGCACCTTCGTCGTCTGTTGGAAGGAGGCAGCTGAGATGAAGCTATCTGTACTCAAGGAGGCTTTACTGATGCTCTGGAGAATCGGTTCACCCGAAGCAGGCGTCCCACCTTTTCCTTCAATCTTACTGTTAACGCTTTCAAATTGCTTGCGTTGCACTTCATCGTTCGGGTAGAAGTTTGTGTCACCCGGCTCGGTGATGCGAATCTTAGTCAACATCTGTCGGACAATCGTCTCGACGTGTTTATCGTTGATAGTTCCCTTGCCGTAGACTTTCTGGACTTCATCTACGAGATACGACCAAACCGCCTCGTCACCCTCAACCGATACCCCTTCAATAGTCGTCCGTCCGATACTCAAAATATCGTGCGGATTGAGATAGCCATCGGTGAGCGGTTCACCGGCATTCACCCAATCGCCTTCAGCGACGCGTCGTTTCTCATCAGGTATCTGATAGAGACGACTCTGATGTCCTTCATGTTCAATACGGTAGGCAGGAATACCTGACTTCGTGCCTGCGGATTGGACGTTACCTTCAATTTCAGCGATTTCTGCGGCTTCACCGCGTTTCGGACGACGCGCTTCAAATAATTCGGTGACACGCGGGATACCAGCAACAATGTCAAGGTTCGCTGTCCTCTCATGGAGCTCTGCCAGCGTGTCTCCCTTTCGGATACTATCACCCTCTGCTAAAGAGAAGGAGTAACCCGCAGGAATGACGTGTGGCACCCGATTTCCATCCGTTGTTTCTACCTCAATACGCATCCGCAATGACAATTCATCGACCTCGAATCCAGGATACCGTTTTGCGGCTTCATTGTACTCTTCCTCTGGCAATTCCTCGCCAACAGGGTACTCGAAATTCGGATGGTGGACCTCGGTAATGGTGTGAGTCACCCGCTCATTTGCTTTCTCATGGGCACGGTATTCCTTTGAAGGTAGAATCTTCCCAATCTCAAAGCGTTCATCAACATCCCGCTGATCCTCAGTTACTTTGTAAACCAGTTCCGCATCAAACCCTTTGAATTGGCGATGATACGTCTTATATTCCGTTTCACTCAGTTCAGTATCAACCTCCAGGTCCAATTCAGGGTGATGGACGCTAACGACATGATATAGTGATTTAACTTTTTCCGGTAACGTAGCATCCGTCTTGCGGAGTGCTTTATACTCGATCTCGGTGAGACGTTGACCGCCGCTTAATGCTGTCGTTCCATCTTCGATGTTGGTTACTTCATAGTGACGTGCGATGTCAAAACCCTTGTAGTTTCGGCGGTTTGCGGATGACTCCTTTTGTGTCAAAAGACCACCAACTTCTAATGGACAGTCAGGATGGTTGACCGATGTAACACGGTACATGCGTTCCGCTTCAAAGCCACCCGCGGTGCTCTTAGTTTGGAAAGTGGTGAACCCAGGATAGCGTTCATCGAACTGTTTTTTCTCATTTTCAGTAAGCAGTTCTCCAGGTTTGAGACTGCAGTCCGGATGAAGTGCCTGCGTTACACGGTGTCGTAGGCGCGGGGCATCGAAACCAGGAAACCGTTTGTGTAGACGGACTAAAACTGTCTCACTCAATTCTTCGCCCTCTTTAAGAGGACATTCGGGGTGATACACAGCCGTCACATAGTGCCGTTCAACATCCTGTTTTTCAACTTTAAATGCGCGTTCAAGCTGTTGATACTCTGTGCGAGCATCCTCGTACTCACGGGATGTTAAGGTCTGATCGACCGTAAATTCACCGACTTCTGTGTGGACAACGTAAACAGGCTTTGCCTCTACCTCAAATGGATTGAGCAACGGAGCAATGTCTTCTGGCACAACTTCGTCTCCTACCTTGAATCCGAAGGCTTTGCTTGTCCGCTGATCTATCTCGGTTATGCAATACACACGATTAAAACTCGCAGAATGGCTGTCAGAAACCATCGCCTGTCGGTGGTCCTCGTCTTGCGGATTGCTATTTGCTGTAAGGCTTTCAATCGCAATACGCTCACCTGTTTCTGCATCTAAGTAATGCCATTCTCCGTTAATCCCTTGCCGGATATCAGCTCTCAATTCCTCTATCTCTTCTTCAGTGAGTTCGGCACCAACAGACAATGAAAGTTTGGGATGTTGCACCCGTGTCACTCGGTATTTTGGGGTGACAAATCGCTGGAAACCGTATGCCATCTGTGCCTTGACGTATTCTACCTGAGATAGTCGGTCGTCTACCTTCAAATCACAGTCGCTATCCAAAACATCCGTGACTTGATATTGCCATGTCTTAGTATCAAAGCCTTTATAGCGCTCCATGTTTTCCGTATACTGCTTCTCACTGAGCAATTCACCTACACGCAATGAACACTGCGGATGATTGATTTTCTTAACCTTATATGCGGGACCGTCAAGGTTTCCTCTGTTTTCAGTAGCGACCCAGAGTTCGCCTTCCTTTTCGACTGTCCGACCGGGTTGGAAATCTCGGAAATACACAGTGCCACTCGCTTTAGACAAAATTCTGCGTTGACGCGCTTCTGAAACATCTTCAACAGCACCACCAGTGTGGAATGTCCGCATCGTGAGCTGCGTGCCCGGTTCACCGATAGACTGTGCCGCAATGATACCGACAGCTTCGCCAACGTTGACAAGATCATTTGTCGTTAAATCGTGACCGTAGCATTTTGCACAGATACCATCATCGGTTTGGCACGTGAGCACTGAGCGCACTGGTACCACGTCTATGTTAAGTTCGTCAATCTGCTCCGCCATCTGCGCGGATATGACAGTCCCCGATGGAACAAGTATATCCCCGCTCTCTGGATTGAGAATATCTTCAGCGGCAGTGCGTCCGCTAATCTTGAAAGCAAGGTCGCCTCCCTCTGTCACAAACTTTTGAATGCTATTAAGAGTGCCGCAGTCTTCAGTAGTGACACGGACATCTTGAGCGACATCTACAAGTTTTCGAGTCAGGTAACCCGACGCGGCGGTTTTCATCGCCGTATCCACCAAACCTTTACGCGATCCATAAGTAGAGTTAAAGTAGTCAAGGACATCCAGACCATCACGATAAGAGGTGGTAATCGGCGGAATAAGAATTTCGCCGCTTTGCTTCGCTTTCAACCCGATAACCGCACTGATTTGCATAAATGGATTCTTCCGGGCTCGTGCGCCACTATCTGCCATGATATGGACCGGACTGAAGCCCTTTACTGTTGTTTCGTTTACCTCTGACCCCTTGGAATCGACATACGGATGAATCTTCCGAGGATCGCCACGCTCAACGAGGGAAGTCTCTAACCGAGGCAACTCATCGAACATCTCATCCTCAACTGCTTTGAGCGCATTCAACCAGATGCGAATTTGCTCATTTTCCTGTTCTTCCCGTTCAGTCGCTGTGACGTTGCGGAGGAGTTCGTCAATATCTGCCTGTGCTTTGCTCACCAAGGTATCACGATTGCCAGGGGTAATGTAATCCGCGATGCCAGGCGAAATACCGCTTAGCGTTGCATACTCGAAAGCGAGTTTCTGGACTTTCTCAAGCACTTCAGTCGTGACACGGGTGCCCAGTTCGTTGAAACACCGATGGATTAGATCTGATAATTCCCTGCCTCCAGCTTCGGCATTGAAGAACGGAAGTCGCTGCTCGGAATTTTCATCCTCCCACTCTAAACCGGACGGCAGTACTTCGTTAAACATTACTCTGCCTACTGTCGTCAGAATGGGTTCCGCGGTTTTCCCATTATCCCCATTAGAGGCACAGAAAAACTGGATGCTGTCGTGTAATTTGAGTTGACCCGCTGCATGAGCCGTAATAACCTCTTCTGGGTGTGTATAGCGACGATGGAACCACGGCTTTTCGCGGAGTGCCTCAAAAGTAGCAGGATCCCTTGCTGTATAAGCATCATGCAGAAGTGCCGCATCCGCCGCGTGCTCTGGCAACACCTTTGTCAGGAAACTCGGTCCGAGGACCATGTCAAGTTCCGGAACAGCAACAGGATCACCGTGCGACGGCTTGAGAATGTTATGACTGCTGAGCATTAGGAGTTTCGCTTCAGCTTGTGCTTCTACGGTGAGTGGTACGTGGACTGCCATCTGGTCACCGTCAAAATCAGCATTAAACGCTTTACAGACAAGTGGCGGAATCCTGATGGACTTGCCCTCTACCAAGACAGGCAAAAACGCCTGAATGCCGAGCCGGTGCAAAGTTGGCGGACGGTTGAGTAAAACTGGATGATCCGCAATCACTTCCTCTACGACTTCCCAGACGGGAGAATCGGAATCAACGTGTTCTGCAATGTGCTTCGCACGCTTAATGGTCTGTGTATACCCATACGCTTGAAGTCTCTCAATGATGAAAGGCTTGAACAACTCCACAGCCATGCGTTTTGGAATCCCACATTGATGTAACCCCAATTCAGGTCCAACAACGATGACACTACGCCCAGAGTAGTCAACCCGCTTACCCAGTAGATTCTGACGGAACCTCCCAATCTTACCTTTGAGAACATCGGCAAGGGATTTGAGCGGGCGGTTACCCGGACCGGTGACACGCCTACCGTGCCGTCCATTGTCGAAGAAGGCATCAACTGCTTCCTGTAACATCCGCTTCTCGTTTCGGAGAATGACTTCTGGAGAGCGGAGCTGTATCAGTTTACGCAGGCGGTTGTTACGATTAATAACACGGCGATACAAATCGTTCAGGTCACTGGTAGCAAAACGTCCACCTTCCAACGGAACAAGGGGACGCAAATCCGGTGGGATGACAGGAATAACATCCAAAATCATCCACTCTGGTCGCTGACCGATTTCTGCGAAGTCCGCTATCTGTTTCAGCTGCTTGGCGATCTTCAGTTTTTTCTGGTGGCTCGTTGTTGCTTCCAACTCTGTGGTTAACTTCTCTATCTCTGCCTCAAGATCAATATCACTCAGTAATTCGCGAATGACTTCTGCACCGGTGCCAGCCCGAAATCCACCCCAGTACTTGTTGCTATGCTCTATGTACTCAATCTCGGTTAACACCTGCCCTCGTTCAAGGGGGCAATCTGGGTCAGTCACTTCAACGACGATAAAACCCTCAAAATAGAGTACGCGTTCAACGTCACGTGAGGAGAGTTCACAGAAAGTGCCGATCCGAGAAGGAATTCCTTTGAAGTACCATATATGTGAGACAGGGGCAGCAAGTTGGATATATCCGAGTCGATCTCTGCGAACGCGCTGTTGCGTGATTTCAACGCCACAACGATCACATATCATCCCTTTATGTTTAATCCGTTTATACTTACCGCAATTACATTCCCAATCCTTTTGTGGTCCAAAGATAGCCTCACAGAAGAGACCCTCCGGTTCTGGACGAAAGGAGCGGTAGTTAATAGTCTCTGCCTTCTTGACCTCGCCACAACTACACGTCCCTTTCTCTGGACAGATGAAAGGTTCATCCGCTGATTGAGCAGGATTCCGACGTTTGCAACTGGTCTGCTTCGATTCATCTTTAATCTGATCGGGCGAGGCTATCTTTATGGAGATGCTGTCAAATGTCGTATTCATTTTTTTAACTATGACCTCCTGGGTTGCGCTCCACTACGTTACGCGCAGGTTTCTGGTTACGTCTCAACTCTGCTTGAGGACTTTGGGGGAAACATTAAACGAAACCAGTAGCCTGCAACAACGGCGCAGGCGGTTTTAAGAGACACACTTCAAAGATATAATGACCGTAATTTCTCCGAAAGGTAAAATTAAGAGTCTTCATCCTTATCAAGGGATACATGAAGTCCAAGGGTTTGAAGTTCGCGGACCAAGACTTTGAATGATTCCGGTGTACCGGGCGGTTCAGGGTTTAACCCTTTCACAACTGATTCGTAAATTTCTCTTCTGCCAAGAACGTCATCTGATTTGAGTGTGAGCATTTCTTGGAGTGTATGGGCTGCACCATAAGCTTCCAATGCCCAGACCTCCATCTCACCGAGCCGTTGACCCCCGTGTTGTGCCTTGCCACCCAACGGTTGCTGTGTAACAAGAGAGTAGGGACCCGTTGAGCGAGCATGCATCTTATCAGCAACAAGGTGGTTCAACTTGAGGAAATAGACGTATCCCACCGTTACTTCCTGGGCAAATGACTCACCGGTCCTACCATCAAAAAGGATGCTCTTACCGGTCTTTTTACTGCGTTCCGGAAGCTCGGTCTTACCAAGCATTTCAAAGATTTCGTCCTCTGTCGCACCATCGAATACAGGAGACTCTACTTGGATACCGAGTTCATGGCACGCCCATCCGAGATGAATTTCCAAGATTTGACCGACGTTCATTCGAGAGGGCACACCTAATGGGTTCAGGACCAATTCAACCGGGGTACCATCTGGGAGATAGGGCATATCCTCAGCAGGCAAAATTTTGGCAACAACACCTTTGTTGCCGTAGCGACCTGCCATTTTATCGCCGACAGAAATCGGACGCTTGCTTGCGACATAGACTTTGACGCGTTTGATGACACCTGGTTTTAGTTCATCACCCATCTCTAACTGCTGAAGTGCGCGTTCTTGCTCCTCAATGTAAGTGGTTATCCTACCTTGCGCCATTTCTTCAACACGCTGGATATGCTCTCTGGCATCGGCATCGGTTACATGGATGTCCGAGAAAGACAAGCTACATGATTTACGCGCCTGCTGATAGTCGGCATCAGAGACATATTCTCCGACAGGCAGCTTACACTCGGGGTCAAAAACAGCGGTAATGTGCCAGACGCTATCGATTTTCAAATCCTTGATGGTTTGCTTGAGTGATGCCAGTTCATTCGTCGTTAATCGCTGTCCGGCTGCTATGGGACGCGCTGGAAAATCTCTGGAGACTCGTAGATAATCGTTGTCGGAGAGTTCTTGACCTTCGGTCAATGGACATGCAGGATCGAAAATTTCCTTAATTTGCCAAAATAACTCAGCTTGTAAACCCGGATAAATTTGACTGAAGTTCGCCCATTCTTCCTCATTCAGTCTCTGTGTCTCAACGACAGGACATCCAGTTGCTTCAAGGTGGGTAGTAACTCCAATCTCAAACTCAGAACGCGCACACGGTTGCAACACAGTTTGATCAGCGACGTGTGCTTCTGAGTCTTGTGTCGGAGGCGAGTCACTGGTCGAATCTACGAGTTCATAGAAATCCCAGTTATCGGATTCTGACTCACCGTCGGTTACCAATACACCAAATCGTGCTCCTGTTGCAGCAAGCATCTCTGTCAGACGATCGGAAGGATGCCCGTTTTCGGCGTCCTCATCGTCAGTGTCGGCATCTTCACACACAGCGATAGCAATCACACTGTTATCGTAACCCTGAAGCATAACATCGGCATCTTCTGTAGGAGAGGGTTGTAACCCCGATTCCTTAGGTTCTGTTTCCTGTAGGAATGGCTCCGTACTTCCCAAGATCGGTTTGCATACTTCGCTAAAGTACTCTGACACCCCTGAAGAAGCCGAAGGATGGACCACAATAGTAGGAATTGGTTCAGGTACATCCGTTACCCTATAACCTGCTTCAGCCATAAAAGTTTCAGAATTTGTATCTTCGGTTACCAAGTGGTACTCATCTGCAGTGAAACCGGAAATATAAGCGTCCAACACTTCAGCTGTTAGGGTGTCACCAGCATTCGCGAAGAGGTTAGCGTCAGCATCACCTTTAGTGCCATCAACCCTGTAGAGCGGATTAGCAAGTTCACAGCCTATGAGTGTTTCGCGAATTTCTTCGACTTTTCGGCGACGGATAGAAGCGATCTGCTCACGCGTAGTCTCCTCAATCTCCTTGCGTTTCGAGTCATATCGTAGATTGTCAGCCTGCGATGCCCCTGAATCGCTTTGTGTCCAACCTCCGCGGCGGGAGACTGCGTCCGGCTTACGGGAAAACACTTTTACATCAATGACGACTCCTTCGACACCAGGACGAACATAGGTCGAGGCATCTCTGACTTCTTTGACCTTCTCACCAAAGATCGCCCGCAAAAGTTTCTCTTCCGGACCATATTCGCTTTCACCTTTCGGTGTAATTTTTCCGACAAGAATGCTTCCCGCACCCACAACACTCCCAACACGAATAATACCCTCTTCATCAAGTTGTGTGAGCCGTTGCTCGCTGACGTTCGGAATATCACGGGTGATTTCCTCCGGACCTACTTTCGTCTCACGTGCCTCCACTTCAAATTCCTCAATGTGGATAGAGGTGAAGGTATCCTCCTTGATGAGTGTCTCACTTATCAGGATAGAGTCCTCATAGTTGTGTCCGCCCCAAGGCATATAAGCACACAACACATTCCGCCCAAGAGCGAGTTCGCCACTCTCTGTAGAGGTGCCATCCACAATAACCTGTCCGGCTTCAACTTTATCGCCCACCGCAACGATCGGGTGCTGGTGGATACAGGTGCCGCTGTTACTCCGTTTAAAGGTCTGGAGTTTGTAGACGTCGTAGCCCATTTCGCTGAACGTATTTTCACCCTTATCATGATGAAGTGTTTCGCCAGTATATATGAGAATCTCGTCGGCGGAAACGCTTGTGACGGTACCGGCTCGCTTAGCAGTGATAAGTGCGCCTGAATACAGTGCTGCTGGTGCCTCCATCCCTGTTCCAACGAGTGGTGCTTCTGGACGAACAAGCGGGACAGCCTGACGTTGGTGATTAGCACCCATCAAAGCACGGTTTGCATCCTCGTGTTCCAGAAACGGGACCAGCGCGGCAGAAATACCAACAATTTGCTGCGGGGAAACGCCGATATAGTCCACCTTTTCCATCGGAACCGACAGGACATCCTCGCCACTGCGTACAGGCAGTGTGTGCTCAGATGCATCACCATTTCCGGTTTGTTCAGCATTACTCGAAGCCGCCTTTGCAGCAATATACGCAGTATCTTCACTATCTGCTGTGAGATATTCTACTGGACCCACTACTGCACCATCCTCGACTTTATGGTAAGGGGTCTCTATAAAGCCATACGGGTTTATCCGCCCGTAACACGCCAACGAAACGATGAGACCGATGGATGGACCCTCAGGTGTTTCCAGCGGACAGACACGTCCATAGTGCGTTCGATGTACATCCCGAACAGCTGCCGTTGCTCTATCTCGGTGAAGCCCGCCTGGACCAATCGCTGAGATACGACGCTTATGTGTTAATTCGTCCAACGGATTAATCTGCTGCATAAACTGTGACAGCTGGTTTGATCCAAAGAATTCTCGGAGTGCCATCATCAGAGGTTTCGGGTTTATGAGCGAAGACGGAACGATCTTCGTGATATCGTTATTGGTACTCAAACGTTCGCGCGTAGTTCTGCGAATCTGGAATAAACCCATTCGGAACTGGTTTTCGAGTAACTCACCGATAACACGCACACGGCGATTACCGAGATGATCGAGATCGTCTTTCGGAGCAATCGCATTATGGACTTTAAGAAGATAATCTACCGTAGCGGCAATATCTTCGGGACGAAGTGTGCGAAAAGTCTCTTCAGGCGACTCGCCATAAATGGGAATGTTCTGGAATTTACGATTCAGTTTGTACCGTCCAACGACCCCTAAATCGTATCGGTGCGTGTCAAAGAGCAACCATGAAAGGTGTTTACGAGCGTTCTCTATGCCAGCGGGATCCCCGGGTCTCAGCGTGCGGAAAATTGTAAGCAGCGCGGCATCTTTTAATGTATATGGCTCCTCATAGTCCGCCTGTCGATCGCGTTCCAACGTATTACGCAAGAATCGGATGTGCTGGCAATCTTCCTCATCCAGCACCGTGACTGATTCAATACCAGCCTCACTGAGGCGTTCCAATTCTGTTTCAGTGAGAAGCGTATTCGCTGTCAGGAGCACTTCACCAGTCTCTGGGTTGATAACGTCTTCAGCGCAGACTCGATCGACACTTTCCTGACTATCTTGGGACAAAATCTGCTCAGCTATGAACGCTTTGTTTCCGTAACGGGCGCGCGCCTCTTCGTATTCCGAATTCGTTAGCACTTGTCCAAGAGTGAACTCACACCCACTATTGTGAGTGTCAATAACACACCGAAGAAGCTCAGTTTCAAAACCCTTCCATTTCCTGCGAAGGCTCGTACGATCTTTATATGTAAGTTCTTGTCCAATCTCCAGTGGACAGTCCGCATCAGTTACTTCTGTAACGCGATAACATCTCTCTACCTCAAGGTCAGGGTAGTCTTTGCTGGCTTGTCGGAAGTCCGCAGCATCTAATAGATCCCCTGATTTGATTTGTTTTGCTGGTCCTTCTACATGCGTAACCTGCCATCCAGCAAGCACAAGTCGTTCCGTCTTGGCGTAAAGTTTCAGGATATCGGCATCTGACTCCCAACCGAGTGCACGAAGTAGCACGGTAGCGGGTAGTTTTCTACGCTTGTCAATACGGACATAAATCTGATCTTTACTGTCTATTTCAAATTCAACCCATGCCCCTCGATACGGGATAATTTGGGCAGTCGGGGTGCTCCGCCCGGTCGGCAATGATTTTTCAAGAAAAATTACGCCTGGTGAACGGTGCAGCTGGCTTACGATGACACGCTCACTGCCATTGACAATGAAACTGCCATTTTCCGTCATTAAAGGAACTTCGCCGAGATACACATCAGATTCACGAATATCCACAACGTGGGGTTCATCTGCATCCGAGTCTGCCTCACGCAAAACAAGCATAATACGGGCAGTAAGAGATACTTGATATGTTACACCGCGCGCAACACATTCTTGGAGCGTATATTTCGGTCTGCCAAGGCTATAACTGACAAATTCAAGACTGTTAACCTCCGAAAAGTCGCGAATCGGAAATACTTCCTTAAACACCGCTTGGAGGCCAATATCTGGACGTTCATTGGGTGGGACGTCTCGTTGTAAGAAGGCATCGTATGAAAGTTTTTGGGTCTCTATGAGATTCGGGAGTGGCGTCCGAACCTGCGTTTTCGCAAAAGACATTCTCTCATTTTTTTCGATGGGCTTTTTGTTCACTGAATGAAGTCTCCTTACTTGGCGGTGGTTACGCAGTTTATAAATAGACTTTTGAAAAAGCCTGCTTCCTCAACTGCTTTTTCGTCCTAATATGGTAGCATAGCATAACAGAATATTATATATTATATTTCGTGGAATGTCAAGAAAAAAAATAAAAAAATCACATTTTTTTGCAATTTAATGCAATAATGTATGCTATTAACCCTTAAGGTCAGACAATTGAGCTTGGACTGTGGAGGATAACATGGGAGCAATCACAACACCGCTGTCGGTTAAAGCAATCATCGGCGTGCTAACAGTTGATCCTAACCTCCTGCCAACAGTTTATACAGAACTCACACATCGCCTTGGACCTATTGATTACACAAGTGAATTGATGCCTTTCACGAGCACAGCCTACTATGAGGCTGAAATGGGACCAGACATCCAACGACAATTTATCAGTTTTGAAAGACTTATCGATGCTGGCACGCTGGCGGAGATGAAGTTATTCACAAATAGCGTGGAGCAAGTTTTTGCTATAAAAAAGCACGAAGGAGACGCACGGCGCGTCAATTTGGACGCGGGGTACATCTGTTTAGCAAAACTGGTGCTTGCGTCAACGAAAGACCATGCCCATCGTATCTACCTCAGCGACGGTATTTATGCTGAAATTACACTCCGCTTCTACCGCAAAACGTTCCAACCGTGGGAGTGGAGTTATCCCGACTATCGATTACCAACATACATCGCTATTTTTAACCACATTCGCGAAATATATAGGAAACAATTGGATAATGCAGAAATTTCTTAAAAAGATGTCATATCCTGGATCCTCGTACTACACAAAAACGCTGTTCCTCGTCGTTCTCACGGGTGCTCTTTGGGCGTATTCTCTATGTAGTACCGATGCTGAAGACGCAGACCCAAACGGTCGTGCGCGAGCACGCGACATCGGCATCAAGATTGGGACCCTTCCAACCGGTACACACAATGCCATCACTGACGTAGCAGGTGTGAAAGTCGGACACGTTACCCTGAACGAAGGCGATTCAATTCGTACGGGGGTTACCGCAATTCTTCCGAGTGATGATATTTGGACAGCACGCCTATTCGGCGCGGCACATGTCATTCACGGCAATGGTGAAGCAACCGGCATTGCCCGTATCAATCAAGCTGGATGGATTGAATCTCCCATTCTGCTGACAAACACACTCAGTGTCGGGGCAGTCCATGACGGTGTTGTGCGTTACATTGTGAAACGGTACCCAGACAACAACATTGTGCTGCCAATTGTGGCGGAATGCTACGATGGTGGCTTGAACGACATCAGCGGACTCCACGTCACGGCACAGCATGCGATTGAAGCGATTGAGAACGCCACCGACGGTCCCGTAGCCGAGGGAAGCGTTGGCGGTGGTACTGGCATGCGATGCTACGGTTTTAAAGCCGGTATCGGCACCGCCTCTCGTGTCCTATCCGAAGAACGCGGTGGATGGACAGTCGGTGTCCTTGTTAATTCCAACGGCGGGCGTCGTTCGCAACTGCGAATTGATGGTATCCCTGTCGGCAAGGAAATTACGGGATCCCCGCCGAAACTGGGTAGGGACGGCTCGTTTATTATTGTTATCGCAACAGATGCCCCGTTGGCGCATCGCCAATTGAAACAGTTAGCGATGCGCGCGACGCATGGGCTTGCCCGCACAGGCACGCCGAGTACAGACGGTAGCGGTGAATTCGTCATTGCATTTTCTACCGCGAACATTTTTCCAAGTCGTACCGAAACCGGCACTTTCCAAATTCAGATGCTCGTCAATGGACGGCTCAATTCACTCTTTCAAGCAGTTATCGAAGCCACAGAGGAGGCTGTCGTCAATTCCATGACAATGGCAACTACGACCACCGGACGCAATGACAGAACGATGTACGCGATCCCGTTGGCGGAGCTGCAAAAGGCGATGAAGGCACACGGGCATTGAAGGGGCTAAGCCGAAGAACTGACACGATTTAGGTCCGGAGCAAGAGACGATGGCACGACTTCATAATGTGAAAATTCCAATGTAAATGCCCCACGTCCCTGGGTCATTGAGCGAAGCCGCGTTGTGTATTGAAACGTCTCCGAAAGTGGTATAAAGGTATTGATAACGTTTTGCGTCGGTTGTGACGGGTGTCCTGTATCGGATGCATCCTGCGTTATGCTCTCATTAATCTGTGCTCGACGTGAATTCAAGTCTCCAATAACTTTCCCAATATGCTCATCAGGGACAGTAATATGCATCCGCATAATGGGTTCTAAGAGCAGAGGATTCGCCTTTTTGGTCGCATTTTCAAACGCCAAGACCGCTGCCGCCTCGAACGCGACTTCCGAAGAATCCGTTGGATCGTAGGAACCACCCGTGAGCGTTACCTTTGCATCCTGCATCGGATATCCGATGCGAGGACCTGTCCCCATAGCACCTTCCAATGCCTTCTCAATGAACGGGATATACTGACGCGGGATCTGAGTTTCGTCTGTGTTATCTTCAAACTGAAATCCTTCACCGCGCGCTAACGGTTCAACCGTTAGCAGTACATCCCCGTATATCCCTTCTTCATCTGTTTTATGGATATGTGTCCCGCGAGCCTCCGCAAGCGTACTGATAGTTTCACGATACGCTACCTGCAGTTTACTTACCCGAGCGTTGACCCCGAATTCGCGTATCATGCGGTCTGTGAGAATTTCTAAATGAAGTTCACCCATGCCAGAGATAATCCGTTGTCCAGTCTCTTGGTCGATCCCGACAGTGAAGGTTGGATCCTCATCCATCAATTTTTCGAGCGTTTCCTCCAAAGCATCTGCATCGCTCGCTCGCTCAGGTTCGATGGCAATTGAGATAACTGGATCTGGGAAAGTTATGGACTCCAATAGGATAGGTTCCCTCGGATCAGCCACGGTGTCTCCGGTCTTAGTATCCTTAAGTCCAACGAGTGCCACAATATCACCGGCGTAAGCCGCATCGCAGACGGCCTCTTTATTGGCGTGCATCTGTAAGATACGATTGATTCGCTCCCGTTTTTCGGAACGGACGTTATAGATAGACTCCCCTCGCTTCAGTACACCTGAGTAGATACGACAGTATACGAGTTTGTCTACCGTTGGATGGCTCGCCACTTTAAACGCCAACGCCGAAAACGGAGCCGCGTCATTTGCGACGCGTGTCACTCTATCCTGCTCAGCGGATGCGTTTTTCGATCGCTTGGAACGCTCACCACCAGAAGCGGGGTGTGGTATAGTCCCTTCAATAGGTGGTACGTCAGCAGGAGATGGCAGAAAATCAACTACCGCATCCAATAGAGGCTGAACGCCTTGATTCTTTAAAGAACTTCCGCAGAGCACGGGGAAGAGTTTCCCTTGCAATGTAGCTGCGCGGATAACCGTTAATAACTCGGCGTGGGTTATCTCTTCGCCTCCCAAGTATTTTTCAAGCAATGCTTCATCTTCGACTGCAACACTCTCGTAAAGGGTTTCTCGCGCGTGTGCCACTTCATCTTGAAATTCAGGTGGAATCTCTGTCTCTACGTATGTCTGTCCGTGGTCAGTGGCATCCCAGCGCATCGCCTTCTGCGTCACTAAATCAATAACGCCCGTGAAATCGGTACCTTCACCCATCGGTAATTGGAGAGGTAATGGGTTCGCACCTAACTGTTCCTGTATCATTTCCAGAACGCGAGTGAAATTCGCGCCAACCCTATCCATCTTATTAACGAAGATGATGCGCGGCACATCGTAACGCTCCGCTTGCCGCCAAACCGTTTCTGATTGTGGCTCAACTCCGCCGACGGCACAGAAAAGGGCAATCGCGCCATCCAAAACTCGCAAAGATCGTTCCACTTCTACTGTGAAATCGACGTGTCCGGGTGTGTCAATAAGGTGAATTGCGTGTTCTTGCCAGAAACAGGTCGTCGCGGCGGCGGTAATCGTTACGCCGCGTTCTCGTTCCTGCACCATCCAATCCATCTCGGCAGTACCATCATCCACTGCACCAATCTTATGCTTTTTACCGGTGTAGAAAAGAATCCGTTCAGTTGTGGTTGTTTTGCCAGCATCAATGTGCGCTGCGATGCCAATATTGCGCACGTTTTCAATCGGATATTCGCGTGCCATCTTTTCCTTACAGATTGTGCCTACAGGTTATCGTTCCATTTGAGAACAACGCCGAGTAAACCGGGGTTCCACTCCATGAGGAGTTGATATGCTTTTGCTGCATCTTCTCCGGGGACGCGGTGGCTAATCAACGGAATAACGTTGAACCGTTTCTGCGCGATGAGCGATAACAGCAAGAGACTATCTTCTTCAAGCGTCCAGAAATTTGGTGAAGACTCTTGACGGGGACGGATAGAATTGTGTGCGCCATATAGAATGAGACCTTTTTTATGCACATCGCGATAGAAATTCACACTCGGTGTTTCCCCACGAGTACTCGCCAGCAACACGACTCGCGCATCCCGTCCCGCAACATCTAAAGCGGTGCTGATTGCATCAGGGTGTCCCGTGGCTTCAATAACAACTGCGGGTCCGTCGCCTTTAGTCGCATCACCTAACTGTTCGGAGAAATCGGTATCTTCTGGGTTGAAGGTGTGGTCCGCTCCCACTCTTTTAGAGATTTCAAGACGACTATCGGTGAGATCTGCCGCAATAAGCGGCAATGCCCCACTCAGTTTCGAGAGTTGCATCGCCGATAAACCGATAAGTCCTTGTCCCAAAATGAGTGTCGCTTCTCCCAATTCAATCCGTGCCTTACGGACACCTTGCAGCGCAATCGCTCCGAGATTAAAGAAAACCGCTTCTTCAGCAGGCACATCGGCGGACGCTATATTTAGTAAGCGACTCGGCGAGGTCGCGAAGTGGCTGGTATGTCCCTGCGTTGAAGCGACGCGGTCACCTACCTTGCAATCAGTAACTGACTTTCCAATATCTACCACCCTGCCGATATTACTATAACCCGGACGGGTTGGGTATTTCCCTTGAGCATTCGGGAGTCCCAATAAAAAAGCGCGTTCCGTACCGGGGCTGATGAGTGTGCATTCTGTTGCAACAAGCACTTCATCGTCTCCGACAGACGGTAACATGAATGTCTCAATGTCAACTTTGGCGCGATCGGGCCAAACAACCCGTTGTGCTTCCATTTCTAACCTGAACCTCTTAATATAAGTAGGACTTACGCACTGCCCCGGTAAGTGCGGTTTCTAACCAGGGCATAGGTGTCAATTTAGTGTTTAACATTAGTATATCTGATACACCTGTCACCCCTCTGGGGTTTGATACATACCGACCTCATGTCCCTATACACCTATCGCCTCTCCGAGGCTTGAGGGGATCGTATTTCAGCACCAGCGGTGCGCAAGGTCTATAGAAAATATAGGTCCCTTATATCCCAAGCACCAGCGGTGCGAAAGGTGTAAGGTCTAAATCGGGTTTCCACAATCATACAATCACAGACATTTCCCTAAATTGACACCTATGGTGCGGTTTCTAACCAGGGTTCCCACCCGTTACTGGGAAGGGACACCGAATCCTGTGAAAATAGGTGAAATTTGGTCATTTTGCGTAAGTCCTAAGAAAGAATAGTTGTTTTCGGGCAGTATACCGCAAAAACAACCATCCGTCAAGTATTAATCCGTGAACATGCAATATAACGGGGCCACCGTGCTAATTATCTGTCCGATGTCTCTGATGTGGGAACTTTGATTGTAACATACGCGCCGCCTTGTCCATTTGGCGACTTAACGTAGAGAAGGACCTGCTTCTTCTTTTCGTTGGTGAGTTGCTCCACAAGACGGGAATAGGACTCAAAGTCGTCAATTGATGTCCATTCCATTTCTTGAATGAGAGATCCGGGGACGATGCCTTTTTTCTCTGCATTACTCCCGCTTTCAACCTGTGTGACAACTACGCCTTTCTCGTCTGACGCGTAACCGTAACGCTCAGCAATCTCGGGGGTCAATTCCTGTACCTGAAGTCCAGCAAATGCTTCTTGCGGTTTATCACGCTTTTGCCCCACTCTTTCGACTCTTATTCCAGTCTTTTCGGCTTCTGCTAACTGAGCATTGAGCTTGGCAATAACCTCTTCGGTCCGTTTGCCCAGTTTGACAGTCAACCGTTTTTCTTCATTATCCTCTCGGAGCACTGTTACTTCAACAGATTTACCGACCTCTGTTGCGGCGACAACGTGCATCAGATGATTGCTATCTCGGATTGTTTCGCCATTAAATTCAACGATGATGTCCAAACGTCTAATTCCAGCTGTGTCTGCCGGACTACCTTTGCTAACGCCTTGGACGGAGACACCGCGAGGTGTATCAAAGTTCAACTTTTCTGCCAAATCCGGATCGACATTTTTCATGCCGATACCGAGCCAACCACGCTCAACTTTACCATGTTTAATAAGTTGCGGTAGGACCTGCTGTGCCATTTTACTCGGAACGGCGAAGCCAATACCGATATTTCCTGTGGAAAGACCGCCCGTGATAATCGCGGTATTAATTCCTACCAATTCGCCGCGAATGTTGATCAAGGCACCGCCGCTGTTTCCTCGATTGATCGGCGCATCTGTTTGGATAAAATTACCGTATTTAATACCACTACGCAACCCAGGGCGCCCTTTCGCACTCACGATACCGCGTGTCACGGTTTGAGAAAAATTAAGCGGGGTTCCGATGGCAATCACCCATTCGCCGACTTCAAGCTGATCTGAGTCACCAAAGGGAAGGATTGGAAGTCCTTCCGCGTCAATTTTGAGCAGTGCCAAATCGGTGCCACTGACTTCAGTCCCAGCGGCATCGCGTCCAACTAACTCCGCTGTATATTCTTTTCCGTTTGGCAAGGTAATGGTAATTTCATCGCTCCGCTCAATGACATGGTTATTGGTAAGGATATAGCCATCGTCACTGACAATCACCCCAGAACCAATACCTCTAACGGGGGGCGGATTCGGGGATACACGTGGGGGCGGTAGTACTTGTTCTCTTTCTTCTGGAAAAAAGCGTCTGAAGAACTCATCTCCAAAAAAGTCTCTAAATTGGTCTTCTTGCTCCGGAGTTATTTGCTGTCTTTCCGAGGTTATGATTCTCCGCTGTGTTTTCGTTGTAATTTGAACGACAGCAGGACGCGTCCGCGCCACCAAATCAATAAATGCGCGATTTGCGCGCTCTAAGTGCAGAAAATCTTCTGATGTTTGAAGTGTGTCGTTCGTCTGCCCGACGGCAGTCTGTAGCGTGAACTCATGTGTATTTCGGTCAATGATGATCCCTGCGGCAACAATAAGTACTGCTAAAACCAAAATTACCCGTATGGTGTTACGCAGTGTGGTGCTGAGTCTGGACATGATATAAAACCTCCTATGTAATTGCGTGTTAGGTCCGATCCGGGAAGTGGTCAAAACCACCTGTTTTTCATTTTTAGGGTTTACGTCCTAAAGACACACCTATTGGATGACAAAGTTGCAAAAAAGTTGGGAAATAATGTGGTGTGTCTGAAAAAATCTGTTCAGGTGAGCAAGTCCGATTCATTCCCGACGTGAAATCCGTTCTACATGTTCACGAACGATAGGTTCAGGACATAAACGAATAAATAGCCACGCACTGGGTACCAGAATCACAAACGCGCCAATGAGGAGATCGTCGATGCGACCAAAGATAGGAATAAAATCAAAATCAAGTGGGTTCACCAAGTAGGCGACAGCGAAGACAACTGCCAATAATTCGGCAAGGATGAGAATCGCCTTCCGATAGACAGGGACACGTTCATCGACAAACAGCCGCCACGCCAATTTGACGAAATTTGGGAAATGGAGGAGCAGGCGGAAAAGTCGAAAGGGGTTTTGCCTTTTACCGCCGAAGAAAAAAGAATTCATCATACTTATAAAGTTTACCAAAACCGTTTTTTATGTGCAAATTAATTATTTCTTCGTATATCGCGTTGCGATGAAATCCTTCCGAATGATAGTAAGCTCGAAAATATGTGAACACACTAAATTTGGTACTTCCCACTCGCTGGCGAGGTGTTTTGCTTGGGGTTTTTGATAGGGTATTTCCCCAATTTCCTCAATTTCCCCCTAACCTCGCCATATTACAGAGTGTAAACTTAATTGTGGATTTTACTATAACAGACACATTAACTTGACCGCTATGTTCTTTTTTGATATACTATCATCCGATAAATCGTATATGCCATACGGAAGGAGTAAACATGGCAACACAAAATGCCCAAGGGAAATTACAACCGTCTGCGAAGCAGATCGCCGCGCAGCTTTACACTGTTCGGGAATTTACCAAAACTGAAACCGACATCGCCGAAACGATGAAAAAGGTTCGACAACTCGGATATGAAGCCGTGCAATGTTCTGCACTTGGTCCAATTGAACCCACTGCACTGAAAAATATTGTTGACGGTGAAGGTATCAGCATTATTGCGACACATACAAGTTACGAACGGATGCGTGACGAACCACAATCTGTTATTGACGAGCATCAATTGTGGGGTTGTCAGCATGCCGCAATTGGTGGACTTCCCGGTGAATACCGAACCGCTGAAGGATATGCCAGATTTGCGAGAGAAGCATCGGAAGTCGCGGCGCGCCTTGCTGAAGGAGGTTTGACTTTCTCCTATCATAACCACAGTTTTGAATTGGAACGCCATAACGGACGCACTGGGTTAGAGATTCTGTATGCGGAAAGCGATCCGAATTGCTTTAAAAGTGAACTGGATACGTACTGGATTCAGCATGGGGGTGGCGACCCAGCCGCATGGATTCGTCAGTTAAAAGGACGCGCTGACATCATCCATCTCAAAGATATGGCGATGCAAGGTTCTACACAACGCTTCGCGGAAGTCGGTGAAGGTAACCTTAATTGGGTTGCTATTCTGACTGCTTGTATCTACGCGGGGGTAGAGTGGTATATTATTGAACAGGACACCTGCTACGAGCGCGATCCGTTTGAAAGTTTAGGTATCAGTCTAAGCAATCTAAAAGAGATGGGTTTTGCCTAAAGGCATTACGTCCTTATTTATGGTGGGCAAGTCTCCGGATACGACGCATTCGGTCCCAATACGACTGTGAGATACGGAGATCTTGCCTTATATTTTAATCAGGAAGTTGAGGGGTAGTTTGACTGAACATCATAACTCGGATAGTGGAATGGGAGACCAGTCAATCCTTAACACGGAATCAATTGATGTGTCGTGTGATAGATGCAAATCTTGAACAACGCTCAATTTTTTTTGACATTATACAGTGGTTTGTGATACAATTAAGATTTAATGGTATAATTGAGACGTGATACGAGTATAAGGAAAGTGATTCTCCTCACGGGGCGTGGCGCAGCCCGGAAGCGCGCTTGAATGGGGTTCAAGAGGTCGCTGGTTCGAATCCAGTCGCCCCGATCTCTGATACACAATATCGTCTTGTAAATGATGTATACGAGCCGAATTGTAATTGAATACTTATAGAAAGGAGGGAGTTGCAGTAGTGGACAAGTCGTGTATTAATGTTGGCATCTTAGGATGGGGTACTGTCGGCACAGGTGTTTCCAAAATTCTGATGAATCAGAATTCCCTCATCGCCAAAAATAGTGGCACCGAGTTATGCCTAAAAAAAATAGTAAAACGGACGTTACCCGCAACGCGCCAAGGCGTTGAACTTCCTATGGATTGCCTGACAACTGATCCCGCAGAAGTCGTTGACAATCCAGAAATAGATATTGTTGTTGAGCTTATCGGCGGTGTCACAACAGCACACTCTTTCATTAAACGCTCCATCCAAAATGGTAAACACGTCGTGACAGCAAACAAAGCCCTTCTTGCCGAACATGGTGGCGAGCTGTTCCAACTGGCTTCAGAACACAAAGTCAGTCTCAATTTTGAAGCGAGCACGGCAGGTGGTATCCCAATCATCAAAACCTTACAAGAAAGTTTCGCTGGCAACCAGATTCACTCCCTTTATGGTATTGTGAATGGGACCTGTAACTACATTTTGACCGAAATGCACGAACGCGCTGTGGACTTTTCAGATGTGCTCAAAGTCGCACAGGACAAGGGGTACGCCGAAGCCGACCCAACGCTTGACGTTGAAGGCATTGATGCCGCACAAAAACTCATCCTCTTGATTGCCCTCGCCTATCGGAGCAATATTTCACTATCGCAATTCCATGTCGAAGGTATTACAAGTATCACCCAAAAAGAGATTCAATACGCTCGCGAACTCGGTTATGTTATTAAGCTCCTCGCAATCGCGAAACTAACCGATGGAAATCGTGTGGAGGCGCGTGTACATCCAACACTCGTGCCAGAGCGGAGTTTGTTAGCAAACGTTGGGGGAGCATTCAATGCTGTTTGTGTTATCGGTGACGCAGTCGGCCCGACGCTTTTTTATGGACAAGGTGCTGGTGAGATGCCAACGGCGAGTGCTGTTGTTGCTGACGTCATTGATGCCGCGAAATCTGTGCAACAGGGCGTAAGCAGCCCCATTTCACAAGCATGGCTTGCAGGAGCACAGGCAGAAGTCGGTGTCTGTCCTATTGACGATATTGAGACGCGGTATTACATCCGTTTTGTGGTTGCTGACCGCCCCGGTGTTCTCGCAAAAATCGGGACTATTTTGGGGAACTGGCAGATTAGTATTGCTTCTGTCATCCAAAAGGATCCCCACGGTATGGAGACCGTGTCCCTGGTGATGTTGACGCACAAAGCACAAGAAAAAAATATGAAAGCCGCACTTGCACAGATTTACACGCTCGAAGATGTAAAAGACGAAGCACAACTCATTAGAATCGAAGAAGAAGTCGATTTTTAAGTTGTGTCGAGATTTAGAGTCGTGCCAGAAATGTATGTCAATCGCTTTTGCGTTGACCGCCACAGCAAGATATATTTCAGGACGGTGTCCAATAGGCTTTTGAGGTGAAATTCAATATGAAGGAAGGCATGTGCGATACGTTAGTGTTCAGCGTAAAAGACCTTCGACATGAGGACTTCAAAGAATACGAAGCACTTGTGCCGTCCGAGCCCCTCGATTTGACTTACGAGGAGGCAAAATTTATTAACCCATTGTCATGCCAAGTCGGCCTCTTTCGCCGAGGTGGCGATAATATCTATGTGACAGCGGATGTTGATACAACTGTTTTGGTGGAGTGTCGGCGTTGTATCAACCCGTTTGAGGTGGACATAACAACAACACTCGACTTGCTATTCTCTATCGGTGATGAATCGTTGGAACCGGATGAAGATGGTGAACGGTACTATGACGGAGAAACTTTAGATATTTCAGAAGATGTACGGCGGGCACTCGTTCTTGAGATACCGACATGGTCGCTCTGTTCGGAAACGTGCAAGGGTTTATGCCCAGAATGTGGAACGGATCTCAACACGACGGAGTGTTCTTGTGAAATAACGGATGAGACATCAGTCCCCGCTTCCAATTCCCTGAGTGCGCAGCTTGCAAGCGCGTTTTCTGAAGTCGGACCTCTCAAAAATACTGAAAAACCGTTGAAATCAAAATAAATACTTGAATTATAAGCGTGATTCGCGAATCGTGATTTTGTAAGACAAAGGAGATAAACCATGGCGCATCCAAAACGGAGAACGTCGAAATCGAAAAAAAGAATGCGGCGGAGCCATAACGCGCTCCATGATAAAGCCACAAGTGTCTGTTCATACTGCGGAGAGACGATTATTTCTCACCGAGTCTGTTCGGAATGCGGGCATTACAATGGACGGCCCGTATTAAAATCTGCGGATGAAGCATAGGTAAAAGTTTTTAATTCATCGGCTCCTCGGCTGCACTCCATTCCATTACGCGTAGGTGCTTGGTGATGTCGTAACGAAAACTTGTAGTATCATCTGTTGGAGTGTGCAGTTTTATCGGGAATTGTAGCCCGTCAGCGAAGCGGAGAGGTTTTTGCAAATCAACACCGGATTTAGTCTGGGGAGAGACTAAACCCGTTCCTTGTATTACATTTCCGTTCCCCGTATTACATTTGTGCGTATGGCATTCCGTGGGGTGTTCTTTAGATATACGTCGATTAACGTTAGCCACCGAATCCACCTGACCGAACCGCAAGGAAAAATAAAAAAAATGACGCAACTTCGACATGCAACTATCACAGGGACGGGGGCCTACCTTCCTGACCGGGTTGTTACCAATTTTGACCTTGAGAAAATGGTTGATACAAGCGATGAATGGATTCTCCAACGGACAGGGATCGCTGAAAGGCGCATCGCTGAAGACGATGTAGCAACCTCTGATCTTTGCGTACATGCAGCCCGATGGGCTATCAAAAACGCTCACATTGATCCTCTTGATATTGAGATGATTCTCGTCGCGACTGTGACACCCGATCGGTTTTTTCCCTCAACAGCGTGCTATGTTCAGAAAGGTATCGGGGCAAAAAACGCTGCCGCAATGGATGTGTCCGCTGCATGCGCGGGCTTCATTTACGGGCTGGATTTGGCTGATGGAATGATTCGATCCGGACGATACAACACCATTCTTGTCGTCGGTGGCGAAATTTTTAACAAAATTGTTGATTGGAACGATAGAAACACATGTGTTCTCTTTGGAGATGGCGCAGGTGCCGCTGTTGTCCAAGCTACGGATGAATCAAAAGGTATCCTCGCATCTTACATCGGGTCTGATGGAGATTACGCCGACATCAATCTTCTCGGTATTCCCGCAGGCGGGTCCAGGATGCCGGTCACGCAAGAAGCAATCGACCAGAAGTTAGACAAAATTCAGATGAACGGACGAGAAGTCTTCAAGCTCGGTGTCCGCCTTATGCCGGAAGCTGCACAACGTGTGTTACGTCAGGCAAACGTCAGCGTTGAGGAGATTGATTTGTTAATCCCACATCAAGCGAACCTACGCATCATTGAAGCAGTTGGCGACAGACTTGGCGTGCCGCGAGAGAAGGTCTATATCAACGTTGATAAATACGGCAATACCTCCGCAGCAACGGTGATCATCGCGTTAGATGAGGCAATTCGTGAAGGGCGCGCGAAGCCAGGGGATCTGCTTCTGCTTGTGACTTTTGGTGCAGGCTTAACATGGGGAAGCACGCTCCTACGATTATAGGTAAAACCTCAATAGAAATAACTGTCGACTTTAATCATCAACTCGTGCTTTAACACTTATAACGGCGTCGAGTTGATGGTTAAGGTTTTCAGAGAGTTTTCTTTCTGATCGCTGATGGCTAATATGCTGGCATTCATTTTTCCAGGACAAGGTTCACAACAGGTAGGCATGGGCGCAGAACTGGCACAGACGTATCCAGCCGCCGATGCTGTCTTTCAGGAAGCAGATGCTGTCCTCGGACGGGAGTTGCGGCAACTCTGTTTTGAGGGACCGGAAGAAGACTTAAAGCAGACCGAAAACACACAACTGGCGATTTTAACTTGTAGTGTAGCCGCGTTGCAAGTCCTAAAGGAATGTGGTGTCGTGCCGAGCGCAGTCGCTGGACACAGTTTGGGAGAGTATTCTGCACTCGTGGCGGCAGGGGTGATCGACTTCGCAGATGCGCTCCACTTGGTACATGCACGAGCGAGTTTCATGGCGGATGCTGGGAAAACGCAACAGGGCACAATGGCGGCAATCCTCGGAATGGAAACGGAGCAGTTGCAAGGACTTTGTGATACGGCTGAAGGTGTTGTGAATATCGCCAATTACAATTGTCCCGGACAATTGGTAATCTCTGGAGAAGTCGAAGCAGTCAACCACGTCCTCGAACTTGCGAAAGCCGAAATTGGTGCGAGACGGTGTCGTCCGTTGCCAGTCAGTGGTGCGTTTCATTCGCCACTCATGGCATCTGCACAACAGAAGTTCGCAGTCTCGCTCGAATCGGTGGCGATGCAGTCACCGCAAGTCGATATTGTGATGAATGTAACGGGCGAATTTGCCACGGATGCAGATAGTATCAGGCACCTCCTATTTCAACAGATAACACGACCTGTCCAATGGGAAAAAACACTGTGGACTCTTGAGAAAACCGGCATCACGCATTTCGTAGAGGTTGGACCAGGCAAAGTTTTGTCCGGCTTGGTGAAACGTACCCTGCCAGAAAGTAGTGCCCTAAACGTAGAAGATGTTGAGACGCTATCTCTTGTGACAAACAAATACGGAAATGGTGGATAAAAATGAGTGAGACAACAGAACAAAGTGCCTTTAAAGCAGATGTGCTGAGTGGCAAGACCGCTATCGTTACAGGCGCGTCGCGAGGTATTGGTGCCGCGATCGCACAGAGGCTCTGTGAAGCCGGGGCAAATGTTGTTCTCTGTTCTCGTTCCGCCGATGCAGTTGGACAGATCGCCGACACACTGCAGGATACAGGCTATACTGCACTCTCAGTGGCCGCTGACATCTCCGAAAAGGCAGATGTTGAAGCTCTTATTGAAAAGACGATTTCGCAGTTTTCACAAATCGATATTCTCGTGAACAATGCCGGGATTACCCGCGATATGTTGCTCATGCGCCTCAAAGATGAGGACTGGGACGCTGTATTACAGACAAATTTGACCGGTACGATGTACTGCACCCGTGCTGTCCTCCGTCCTATGATACGTCAGAGAAGCGGACGAATCATTAATATTTCATCAGTTATCGGACTCATGGGCAACGCAGGACAAGCGAGTTATGCCGCCGCAAAAGCTGGCATTATAGGTTTGACGAAGGCTACCGCGAAAGAGGTTGGGGCCCGGGGTATTACGGTCAACGCTATCGCCCCTGGCTTTATCACGACAGATATGACGGCACAAATACCGGAACAGAGTCAGCAACAACTGCTGGAGCTGATTCCGTTGCGGGCGTTTGGGCACCCAGAAGATGTGGCAGATGCTGTCTGTTTTTTGGCATCGGATGCTGCGCGCTATATCACCGGCCAAACGCTTCAGGTTGACGGCGGCATGGTGATGTAATTCAGAAGTTGTCAGTTAACAGTTATCGCTTAACAGTCGCAAGAGGTGTGTTGTTTAACCCAAAGCCTCTTTTAACTGACAACTGTAAACTCTAAAACTGACAACTGTAAACTCTAAAAAGGAGATCAGAGAACGCTTATGGCAACAAACCAAGAACGCCTTATCGAAATTATTGCGAAACAACTCGGTGTTGAAGAAGATAATGTCACCCCAGATGCCTCCTTTATGGAAGACTTGGGGGCTGATTCACTTGATACCGTTGAATTGGTCATGGCACTTGAAGAGGAATTTGATATCGAAATTCCAGACAGTGACGCGGAAAAAATCCAGACTGTTCAAGATGCTCTGAGTTACCTTGACGAACACGTGTAGGTCAAGATATATCACTGAGGGTGCGTAGTGGTAAACTATCACCCCTCTTTAGTGCGTGTGCGCGCTTGGTTGCTTTTCCGAGCGCGCCTGTAACTAAAATAAAAAAGGATCGGTCTCGTGGAGCGTGTAGTTATTACAGGAATCGGCGTTGTCAATGCAATTGGCAATACGAAAGAAGAATATTGGGATGCGCTTGCTGTCGGTAAGAACGGAATCGGACCTTTAACCTATTTTGATGCCTCCGAGCATCGCACCCAAATCGCCGGAGAGGTTAAGAATTTTCAGGCGGAACAGTATATGGACCGCCGAGCCGCGTCCAGGCTACCGTTGTTCATTCAGTACGCACTTGCCGCCGCAATGATGGCGCACGAAGATTCAGGTTTGGAACTCGATACAGTTGACGCTTACCGTGCCGGGGTCCAAATCGGTTCTGGCATCGGTGGCATCGGTGTCCTTGAAGACAATGCAAAAATCCTCGCTGAAAAGGGTGCTAAACGCGTCAGCCCATTCCTTGTGCCGTACATGATTATTAACATGGCAGCAGGGCAGGTTTCTATCCACTTTAACCTCAAAGGTCCTAATGCTACGTCCGTTACCGCATGTGCAAGTGCGAACCATTCTATCGGTGATTCGTTCCGTATCATTCAACGCGGTGAAGCGGACGTGATGTTTACGGGTGGCACGGAATCGGCGATTACCCCCTTAGCTTTTGCCGGGTTCTGTTCAATGCGCGCCATGTCAGCGCGAAATCATGAGCCTGAACGCGCCTCTCGCCCGTTCACGAAGGACCGGGACGGCTTTGTTATGGGCGATGGAGCAGGTGTATTAATTCTCGAATCGCTCTCACACGCCAAGAAGCGCGGTGCCTATATCTATGGGGAAATAGTCGGCTACGGAATGACCTCAGACGCGCACGATATGGTAAGCCCACCCGAAAACGGTGAAGGCGCAGTGAAAGCGATGGAATTCGCACTCCGAGATGCGGAATTGCCACTCGATGCCGTCGATTATATCAACGCTCACGGCACTTCTACACCGATTGGCGATATCGCCGAAACGAATGCCATTAAAACCCTCTTTGGTGAACACGCCTACAAAATCCCTGTCAGTTCCACCAAATCTATGATCGGACATCTGCTCGGCGCAGCCGGAGCCGTGGAACTCATCGCCTGCTTAGGCGGGATGGAAAAAGGCTATCTACCCCCAACGATCAACTACGATATGCCCGACGAAGCCTGCGACTTGGACTATGTTCCAAACGGAAGTCGCGACGCGACGATCAAGGTTGCCCTCTCCAACGCTTTCGGTTTCGGTGGACACAACACCTCAATCGCTATTCGCAGATTTTCAGATTAGTAGTGTCCGTCCGTTTGGACGTGCTTCGGAGATTCTATGTACGCAGCCTACATCGGCTTCGGAAGCAACATCGGTGACCGTCTGGCACATATCCAGAACGCCATCCATGCCTTATCAAAAACGGACGGAATCACCCCGCAAACAATTTCCTCCCTTTATAAAACCGATCCAGTCGGATATGAGGAACAGGCACAGTTCCTGAACGGGGTCGTCGCTATCCAAACCTCCCTTTCTCCTCTCTCTTTGCTACACACCTTAAAAGACATCGAGACTACTATTGGTAGAAAACACCGCATGCGTTGGGGTCCGAGGGAAATCGACTTGGATATATTAATCTATGGAGATTTGTGCGTCCAAACAGAAGAACTTGTCGTACCTCACCCAGAAATGCACCTCCGCGGTTTTGTGTTGGTCCCGTTGGCGGAGCTCGCACCGGATTTGGTGCACCCCGTCTTTCAGGTGTCCATCCAAACCCTCTTCAATCGCCTTGAAGACAGCAAATCCATTCTGAAAGAAGAAGATTGTGTTTTATAGTTCTGTAAGGGCAAAACTACGTTTTTCTTTCTGATTATCCATACGTAACCTGCTACGATTCCGAGTAAAACTCGCAGAAATAGAGTTCCGACACCGCCGAGGCACGAAGCCTCGGGGTGCGGGACGCGTTTAGAGATTCGGATTTAGGGTGCGTGCTTTATCGCTCTACGAGGCTGCCCAGCCTCTACGAAAAAAGTTCGCGCGACAGTGCGGTGTGGGCAACACTGTACCATCTTAATTATACCACAAGGGAAGTCCTTTGAATGGAAGACGACCAGAGAGATATACTTTTGAAACTTCTAAACGAACATCCTTTCTTACGGAAACTGCCTTGAGATTATGGATGTCCTCAGAAAATATGTACCATACCACAGAAGAATACGCCCACGTTTTAGCCGCACGTTTATGGTTTCGCGTCCGAAGCCTAAAGTCCATAGCAAAGGAATGGGAGACCCGCGAAGAATTCGTGCAGACCATTCAGGAGAGCGAGGAATATCGCTTCGCTGTTGAAAAACTCATGCGCACGTCTCGATCGCCGGGAAATCTGCTCAAATGGATAGAGAGAGAAGAACATAGCGGTCATATCCCATCAGGGTTAGCAGAGAGAATGGGATTACCGGAGACAGTTGTCTCAGAGATGGTCGCTCGGATAAAATCGGAGATAGACAGCAGATGCTAAAGACAACGTCCTCGTTTTTTTTTGACATTTTTTTCCGCTTCTGCTTTAATGTTTATCAGTTCTCGGTTGGGGAGGTATCCGACGTATGCCCTTTGTATACGACTTCCCCTTTCCTTTCGGATAGAGGAACCGACGAGAACGACCGAGAGGTACCCCTTCTATCATTGTAAATGTTTTTGGTGGTAACATTTTTTGATGTTGCTATAATGTAGTTGATGTTGATCTTTCGCCAAAGCCTTCTGGCTTTTCAAACGTGGATCACATCGGGGCAGCGTCCTATTTTCATAGGTGCGCCGCCGGTGGGTGAACACCGGTCGACGCGTAGCACTGCCATAACCGAACTATGACAGAGCTAACCTAATTGTAGCAAAGAACGACTTGTTTTTGCGAAACTTTTAGGTTAGCACCCTATACGGACAGATTGCCTGACTTTCCCCTTTTCGCCTTCGCTGCGATCCGCTGTAGACCTGTTATTTGAATCTGAGTCTAAACCGATTTGGAGTCAGAACGATGTTGACACGACCGTTTGTTTTGTTTTTGTGTCTCGTGGTGTGTGTTGGATGTCTGTTGGGTCTCTATCGTTTACAAGCACAACCGCAACCGCAGGAGGTACCACCGACACCACAGGAGAGACCCCCACCGGAGACCGAGGTCGCAGAACCGCACCGCCTACTGTTTTCAGAGTCCATCCATAGCGACTTCTACCAAACCATTATCCGTAATAACCTGTTTGCGCCACTCGGAACGGTCTTGAACCAGAAACCTGTCCCTGGAGCAAACCTGAAACTGATAGCCACGTTTACCCGTGATGACCCTGCGAAAGCGTCAGCGATTGTTGAGAATATCGCGACTGGCGAGCAGAAAAGCGTTGGTATCGGTACGGTCGTGGGTGGTTACCAAGTGCTTGATATACAGGCAAAGCAGATACTCATTGAAAAAGAAGGGGAGCGTGCGGTCTGGAAACGCATGAACCGTTTTTACTCTACTAATAAAGGAGTCAAGCGAGAATGTACCCGCCGAATAAGTATGATTTTGACCCTGAACTGAGGACACCGCTCGGTTGTTTAAAAATGTGTCTTCGGGCAACCCTTTTTCTCTTTATTGTTGTGCTACTGTTTTGGCTGATGAATCGTTTTCTCTAAAAACCCAATCGTCAAGGAGTTTGAAAATGTTACAGAAGAAGATTTGGATCCCCGTTCTACTCGTTTTGATAGGTTTCGCCATCGGCGGAACATTTGTGGGACGACATATCGCCAGTCAAGAACCTGTAAGAGTGATAAACGTTGTGACCCCTGAACCTGTCGATCGCTCTGAATCCACGCCGGCGGAGACACAACCCGCGCCCGCTGCCGAAGGTGGACATTGGCATGGCGACGAATGGCACGCGGAATCCCATGAGCCTGTGCTGCCAAGCGGTGGTCTCCAGAGCGATGGCGTGTGGTATCCTGACAACTACACCCCAGCCGATATTGCCGCCGATCTCGCAGGGCTGCCCGCAGAACCCGGAGAAGAATATCACCGCCGTGCCATGAAGCATGCCGTCAATGTCTACATTCAAAAGCATCAAAAGGCGTATCCTGACTGCGCCGAAAAACAAGCCGTCATTGACGATGCCAAACGCTTTGCAGCGTGGCAGCTCGCAGATCAAGCATACATGGATAAGTATCGGCAACTCACGACTGAACGGGATCGGTCGAGGAACGAAATGACACGCCTTCTTGAAAAATACAACTACAGCCCGCCCACGAAGCGACACACATCCCTGAATCCGACCGCCTCAATGATGTAGAGAGAATAGAGTCTCTCATGGCAGAGATAAAAGCATACGGCGAACGAAATGATGCCCTGAATCTTGAAAACCCTCCCTATCCGAAACCCCTGCATACACACTAAAGAGGGGACACAGATGAAACAAATTCGTATTTTCAGTCTTGTGCTTATCATCGTGATGATCCTCGCTTTACCGCTGAATGCACTGGCGTGCGATGGCCTTAAGGCAATCCGTGATGCAGCGAAACTTACATTAGATGCGGCCAACACAGAATTAGACAATACTTTGTTGGCCGCGGGTCTCTCGGTTATAGGAAACAATATACTGGATCGCCAAGACGAGGGTGATGACCCTCCCACCCATAGACCCGTGATCTCACCGAAAAAAGTTAAAGTGAAAATTCTTGTTGATATAAACGGGGATTGTCAGCCATGCCAACAAATCTGAAAAACTTGCAATTTCCTCTCAAGTATAGTATAATTTGTAGATACATGAATCCGAAATATACAGACGTAATACACCAGCAATTACAAGTGCCAAAGGAGTTTAAAGAAAACTATATAAAAGATGAACATCCACGAATACCAAGCCAGACAAATCTTAGAATCCTATGGTGTCAATACGCTGCCGGGTAAGGTTGCCGAAACGCCAGAAGAAGCCGAAGCAGTTGCACAGGAACTCAATTGCCCAAAATACGTTATTAAGGCACAAATACATGCTGGCGGTCGCGGGAAAGGCGGCGGAGTCAAACTCGCAAATTCACTCGCCGAAGTTAAACAACACGCCGATGCTATTCTCGGAATGCAACTCGTGACACCCCAGACTGGTCCTGAAGGAAAACTCGTCCGTAAGGTACTTATCGCTGAAGCTGCGGAAATAGAGAAAGAGTTCTATCTCGCTATACTGCTTGATCGGGAAACATCTCGACTCACCATAATCGGGAGCGAAGAGGGTGGCGTTAACATCGAGGAGGTTGCGGCAGAAACCCCTGAAAAAATTATTAGGGCGGAGGTTCACCCAGCCTTCGGACTAACCGAGTTCCAAGCACGGGAGTTCGCATACAAACTCATCACTGATACAAACTACCGCTCTGTTATCCCGAACGCCACGAAATTGATTCTGGCATTATACAATGCTTTTACTGAATGCGACTGTTCGTTGGTAGAGATTAATCCCTTGGCAATTGTAAAAACTGATGACGCATTAGACATTGTCGCGCTCGATTCCAAGGTGAACCTTGATGACAACTCCCTCTGGCGGCATCCTGATATAGCTGAAATGCGCGATCCGCATGAAGAGGATCCGAGTGAATTGGAGGCGAGCGAATCAGGTTTAAGTTACATCCGTCTTGAGGGTGATATCGGTTGCATGGTGAACGGCGCAGGACTCGCTATGGCAACAATGGACATCATCAAACAGAATGGCGGTGAACCAGCAAACTTCCTTGATGTCGGTGGTGGCGCATCTGTAGAGGCAGTGGCACACGCTTTCCGTCTGATCCTCGCAGACGAAAATGTGAAGGCTGTTCTCGTTAACATCTTTGGTGGCATCATGAAATGCGACACGATTGCAAACGGTATCGTCGAAGCCGCAAAACAGGTCGGACTCAAGGTCCCGCTTGTTGTTCGGTTAGAAGGGACAAACGTGGAACTTGGGAAACAGATCATTGCCGAGTCGGATTTGAATGTCCAACAAGCAGAAGGTCTCTCTGAAGCGGCACAACTCTCAGTAGCTGCGGCGAACCCAGCATAAAAATATGGAAAAACTTGAATTAAAGGACATAGACGTTAGTGGGAAACGCGTTCTCGTACGGGTGGATTTCAATGTCCCAATGAAAGATGGGAAGATCACAGATGAAACCCGTATCACTGCCGCCTTGCCGACACTCTTAGCACTCATCAACGCGGATGCCAAAATCATCCTCGTAACACATTTAGGAAGGCCCGAGGTAGATTCGGCAGATGACCGAAAAACGTTTTCGACTGAGCCAATCGCTGTAGCTCTCAGTCGCAAACTCGGTACACGGGTCCTACATGTCGACGATTGCATCGGTGAGTCAGTGCAAAGTGCCGTTGCGTCAATGCGTAACGGGGAAGTTCTGCTCCTTGAGAATGTCCGATTCTACGCCGAGGAGACTGCGAACGATACGGCATTCGCTGCGCAACTTGCTTCACTTGCGGATGTCTATGTGAATGACGCGTTCGGTACAGCGCATCGTGCACATGCATCAACGGAGGGAGTAACTCACTATCTCAGTCCATCTGCCGTTGGACTCTTGATGGCACGTGAAATCTATTATCTCAGCACTACCCTTGAAGAGCCTGTCCGTCCGTATGTTGCTATCCTCGGTGGCGCGAAAATATCCGACAAAATTACGCTGATTGAGAACCTCCTTGGAAAGGTTGATAAGCTTCTCATTGGTGGCGGCATGGCATACACGTTTTTGTCAGCGATGGGATTCAGTATCGGCGACTCAATTGTCGAAACTGAAAAACTTGATGTCGCAAGATCGTTAGTTGAAAGGGAAGATTTCTCAGATTCCGTCTTACTCCCGGGGGACCATGTCGTTGGAAAAGCCTTTGACCCTGAAACTGAATCACAAGTTGTGAGCAAAGGGAATATCCCGGATGGTTGGCAAGGATTAGATATCGGTCCCGAAACCGTATCTGTGTTTGGTGAGCAGATTCAAACAGCAAAAACTGTGGTATGGAACGGACCTTTAGGGGTCTATGAATTTGAGAAGTTCGCGCAAGGTACGGTTGCGATTGCAAAGCAGATTGCAGATTCAGAATCAGTGAGCATTATTGGTGGAGGTGATTGTGTTGCTGCGATACAACAAGCTGGTGTCGCGGAGCGGATGACACACATCTCAACGGGAGGCGGTGCCTCCTTAGAGTTTTTAGAAGGTAAACCTCTACCGGGCATCGCTGCCTTAACGGATCCGGTGAGGTGAACCTCCGACTCAAAAAACTGAGTCTGAAGCGGTGCGAAAGGAAAAATTACCAACCAGCAGTCGGCTATCCAACTTACCTGACCGAACCGCAAGGAATAATTAAAAAATGTTTGATAAAATAGTTCCCCGTAGTGAAGACTACGCAAAATGGTATACGCAGGTCATCCGTCAAGCGGAGATGGCTGACTACGCCCCCGTGCGCGGATGTATGGTCGTACGTCCTTACGGCTACGCGCTCTGGGAAAATGTCAAAGAACAATTGGATACCCGATTCAAAGAAACGGGACACCAAAACGCCGCCTTTCCGCTCTTCATCCCGATGAGTTTCATCGAAAAAGAGGCGGAGCACGTTGAAGGTTTTAAGCCGGAACTCGCTGTTGTTACGCACGGCGGTGGGAAAAAATTGGAAGAACCGCTTGTTGTACGACCGACCTCTGAAACCATTATCGGTTACATGTATAGTCAGTGGATCCAGTCTTATCGAGATCTACCAGTCCTTATCAATCAATGGGCGAATGTAGTCCGGTGGGAATTGCGTCCCCGGCTTTTCCTGAGAACGATGGAATTCTTCTGGCAAGAAGGCCATACTGCTCACGCAACGCACGAAGAAGCTGAAGAAGAGACGCTTCAGATTCTGGACCTCTACGCCGATTTTGCGATCAATGAAGCTGCGATACCTGTGATTCCCGGACGTAAGAGTGACAGTGAAAAGTTTCCCGGTGCGTTAACCTCCTATACCATTGAAGCAATGATGGGGGATAAACGCGCCCTCCAAGCTGGCACTTCACACGACTTAGGGCAGAACTTTGCCAAGGCTTTCGATATTCAATATCTCGATGCAAACCAGAAACAGCAGCACTGTTGGACGACCAGTTGGGGGGTGAGCACCCGAATGATCGGGGCAATTATTATGGCACACGGAGACGATCAAGGGTTAGTTCTACCGCCAAGACTCGCACCCACTCAGCTCGTTATCGTACCAATCGTTCCTAAAAATAAGGACGACGATAAGCAAGCCGTCATGCAAGCCGTGGAGCGGATCTGTGAAACTTTGGGCAGTGTTCGCTACCACGTTGATGATAGACACGATCACTCACCCGGTTGGCGATTCAACGAATGGGAACTCAAAGGTGTACCCTTACGCATAGAGATCGGTCCCCGCGATTTGAGTAAACAGCAGATTGTCCTTGCACGACGCGATATACCGGGCAAGGAGGGCAAGGTATTTGTCCCGATTGACAACGCTGCCGAGACGGTGAAACAGATGCTTGGCACTATTCAAGCGGATATGCTCAAACGGGCAACAGACTTCCGCGATACGAATACCTTTAAACCTACCACCTACGACGCGTTTAAAGAGGTCGTCGAAGATGGATTCGCACACGCACACTGGTGTGGTAACAGCGCCTGTGAAGAGCAAGTCAGAGAAGAAACACAGGCGACTATCCGATGTCTCCCCATGGAACAACCCGATGGAGATGGCGAATGTATTGTCTGTGGTAAATCTGCGAAGGATGTCGCTGTCTTTGCTCGCGCATATTAATCCTCCGGTTGGAGCAATAGTTTGAGAAAGGATTTAGGCGGGAAATTGAGAACAGCGTGTAGTCCGTAATGAAATTAGGTTCTCCTTAAATGGCATAATTTGTCTTTGCTTTACATTTGGAGGACGGATTTAAGAAACGCAGGTCCATTGCTAAACGAACGCTGTTTAACCGCAAGGTAAAATTAAAAGTATGAGCATACTCGTTAATAAAAATACTAAAGTCCTCGTTCAAGGCATCACAGGTCGTTCTGGACGCTTTCACACAGAGCAGTGTGCGGCTTACGGCACCCAGATCGTTGCGGGCGCGGTTCCCGGCAGAGGTGGGTCCGATGTGAATGGCATCCCTGTCTATGACACTGTAACAGACGCGGTTGCCGCAACAGGCGCGGATACCTCGTTAGTTTTCGTTCCCGCACACTTCAACGCGGCAGACTCCGTCATGGAAGCGGCAGAAGCAGGCGTTGAACTGATCGTTTGCATCTCCGAACACATTCCTGTTCTTGACATGGTCAGAGCGAAGGCATACCTTCAAGGAAAATCAACCCGATTAATCGGACCGAACTGTCCTGGTATCATCACACCCGGCGAATGCAAAATCGGCGTTATGCCCGAGTTTGCCTATACACCCGGCAACGTTGGTATTGTCTCCCGAAGCGGCACCTTGACTTACGAAGCCGCATATCAACTCAAGCGACTCGGTATTGGGCAGTCTACCTGTGTTGGTATCGGTGGCGACCCCGTAATTGGAACAAATTTCGTCGATGTTCTCAAACTTTTTGAGGCGGACGACGACACAAACGCCGTCGTCTTAATAGGTGAAATCGGTGGAACGGCTGAGGAGAAAGCAGCGCAGTTTGTGAAGAACGAAATGACGAAACCTGTTGTCGGTTTTATTGCTGGTCAGACCGCACCACCCGGAAAACGGATGGGACATGCCGGAGCAATTATCTCCGGTGGACAAGGCACCGCTGCTGATAAAATTCAAGCACTCAAAGATGCTGGAATCGCTGTTGCTGATAGCCTCGCCACTATTGGAGAAACCGTTTCAGAGGCATTGGCTTAATTTATCCAACCGACCTGACCGAACCGCAAGGTGAAATTAAAAACCGAACCACAAGGTGAAATTAAAAAGTGAAGAAAGATCTCGCTTACCTTCACACCAAGAAACAGGAACAGCAACCGATTACTGTGTTGACCTGTTACGACTATCCTACCGCGTGTATGCAAGATGAGGCGGGCATTGATATCGTCTTCGTCGGCGACAGTGTTGGAACCAATGTTCTCGGCTACAAAAACGAGACAGAGGTGACGATGGAAGATATGCGTCACCACCTTAAAGCAGTACGCCGCGGCGTGACAGACGCTTACCTTCTCGTTGATATGCCCTATGCCGCCGATACCGATGCAACGCAAGCCGTCACCAATGCAAAACGCTTTATATCCGATGGAGCAGACGGTGTTAAATTGGAAGGTGGCGTAGAAAAAGTCCCCATTGTTTCCGCACTCACTGAACACGGTATAGACGCTTGTGCACACATCGGTCACAATCCACAAATCCACGGAACCAAAGCATCAACCCATGGCAGAACCTTTGCCAAAGCAAAACAACTCATTAAAGCAGCAGAGGCACTCGCAGACGCTGGCGCGAAACTCATTGTCCTTGAGAAGATCACTGCAGAGGTGAGTCAAATCATAACGGATAACCTCGCTATCCCGACCATCGGTATCGGAGCAGGATGGTTCTGTGACGGGCAAGTACTCGTTATCAATGATATATTAGGCATAGGTCCCCCACTCAAACATGCCAAACGCTATCAAGATTACGGTCATCTAACTTTTGAGGCAATCTGCCAGTATAAGGAAGAGGTAGCGAACGGCACATTCCCCACAGAGGCGAACACCTCGCACATCCCACCCGACAAACTCGCCCGAGTGCAGAAGTGGCTAAAATCGATGCACTAAGTCGCTTGTTCGTAGGTTAGATAATTGTATTCTGACGTGTCAACGATACGGGTGCCTTTTAATTGCAGAGGCTCCTTAAAAAACGGGGCATCTAACACCCACGTGTGGTATTCACCTTGCTCACCGCAAGCGTCAACGGGTAACCGTTTCAGTTCCGAAATGAGTTCCGCATCTAAATATCTACCAGCAATAGTAGGCAGAAAGAACTTTTTGTAGGCAAGAGAACAGATCACCTCAAATTCCTCGGCGATGAGTGTGTCCAATATCGTGTGCCTATCTAATTCCCATAACGGTTTATAGACGCCTACCAAATTCGTCGCAACACTCTCAATCCAATGCGGCATCCCGTTTACAGTAGAAATATCTCCGGTGATTAGAGTTTCAATTCCGCTATCTCTAAGGACTCGAATTTGTTGGCGGTAACTTGATCGATAGGGTTCAGCGATAGGCATAAACTCAATCGGGATTCCGATTTTTCGCGCCTGTAGTTCCATAAGTGGTGTCGGATGTGCGTAGAATTGTCGGTCATCCGCTGGAACAAAACAGACAAGTCTCCTTATATCGTAAAGATTTAAGGAGACTTGAAGTGCGAGAGCGGAATCTTTCCCGCCTGTCCACAATACTACAGCTTTCATCAAATTAGGTATCCAGAGGCACTACGTCGGCATAGACGTAAGTCGGTGAAGTATTCTTGCTTGAGTGGATCTTGTCATTGCTGTCTTTCTTAGAAACAATGTCTCTCTGGACAACTTGACCCGGTTTCGCGGCAACAGGCGAACTAAACATCGGTCCATCAACAACACATGTGTGGAACTCACCGTTTTCACCGAGCGGATCCACCCCATCAGGTAAATCAGCAAGGAGTTCAGCATCGAACCAACGTCCTGCGAAATCGGCAGGAACCTTGGTAGGATTGAGCGCGGTAATAATGGCACGCATGCCGGAAGCGATCATTTTATCAGCGAGTTGTGGTGTGTCTTCTCCCCACACCGGGAAAATCGGTGTGAAACCAGTGCCACTTAATTTGTCTTCTCGGTATTCACGGATGTCCTCTAAGAACAAATCCCCAAATGCGAAATGCGATGTCCCCAAATGTTCCGGTAACGCTTCCACTTCTGCAAGAAATTTCCGCATAGCGTCTTCGTAAATCGCATTGGAACAAGGATAGGGGATCGGTATCTCGTATAATGGCACTCCGAGTTTCTCCGCTTGTTGCTTTAGCACCCATGCCGGCGTAGAGTGGATAGAGACGCGATCGAATGTCTTTGTGACGGTCGTGAAAATACCCCGTACGTCGTAACATTCTGGCTGCTGACGCAGTGTGTGAAGTGCCCACGCAGAGTCTTTGCCTGATGACCAAGAGACGAAGACCGGGACAGGTGTCGTATTGTTTATCTGATTTGTCATATTAAACCTTTCTGTTTTTAAAAATACATTTACAATGCCAAGAAATTGGAAAGTAAACTCTTTCCAGCCGCCGTCAAAATCGACTCTGGATGGAACTGCACACCCCAGATGGGTAATGTTTTGTGCCGAAGTCCCATGATTTCATCCTGGTTCGTCCAGGCGGTGATCTCAAGGCAATCGGGTAGTGTTTCTTTTTTGACGATAAGCGAATGATAGCGCGTGGCTTCAAATGGGTTATCCAAGCCCTCGAAAAGCTCGAGCTCATTATGCATTATCATTGAGGTCTTACCGTGCATCAATCGATCTGCTCTAACGACTTCACCACCGAACGTGTCCCCGATGCACTGGTGACCAAGGCATACCCCTAAAATCGGAACTTTACCGGCGAAGTGCTTTATGGCATCAATGGATATACCCGCTTCTTTCGGCGTGCAGGGTCCCGGTGAAATAACAATCCGTTCAGGTTCCAGCGCATCCAATGTGTCCAATCCTATTTTTCGACTCCGATGAACCTCCAAGTCAGCACCGAGTTCACCCAAGTACTGCACCAAATTATAGGTGAAGGAGTCGTAATTATCAATCATTAAGACCATTTTTCGTCTCCTTTTATCAGCGGTCAGCCGTTACAACAAGAAACCTTGTTCTGCCAGTGCAATAGCACTGAGCATTGCTCGCGCTTTACTCACGGTTTCGTAATACTCGGTTTCAGGGACTGAATCCGCGACGACACCCCCACCTGCTTGCACATAAGCCGTGCTATCTTTGATAACCGCGGTTCGGATCGTAATTGCCGTGTCCGCACTGCCGGAAAAACTGAAGTAGCCCACCGTTCCTCCGTATGTGCTCCGACGCGTCGGTTCGAGTTCATCAATGATTTCCATTGCGCGTATCTTCGGTGCCCCAGAAAGGGTGCCAGCCGGAAGGCACGCCCGCAGAACATCAAAAGCCGTAAGGTCTTCGCGTAAGCGTCCAATGACGTGTGAAACGATGTGCATCACGTGTGAGAAACGTTCGACGATCATAAAGTCGGTCACCTCAACAGTGTGATATTCACAGACCCGACCGAGGTCGTTTCGTCCTAAATCAACGAGCATAACGTGCTCTGCCCGTTCCTTCGGATCGGAGAGGAGTCGTTGTTCCAATGCCTGGTCCTCCTCATCGGTTGTACCGCGCGGGAGTGTTCCGGCAATCGGACGTGTTTGGACGATGCCATCCTCCACCCTCACCATCATTTCTGGGGATGCCCCAACAATGTCGAAGTCATTAAACTTCAGGTAATACATATATGGTGATGGATTGACCATTCGCAATGCCCGATATATCTCAAATGCGTCTACCGACACCGGACAGCTGAACCGCTGCGAAGGCACAACTTGGATGATGTCGCCTGCGGTTATGTATTCCTTCGCGTGCCTGACCGCGGCTTCGTAGTCGGATTTCGTGAAATTCGATTGCGGAGTGGATATGATTTCGTCATATCGTTCCTGATTCTCCCCACTATTTCTGTGTAAATACGCTTCGGAAGTCGCTGTGAGTTTCTCGACCAATGCCTCGATTTTCGCAAGCGCATCCGTATATGCCTGATCTACATCACCATCAATATGTGCGTTCGCGACTACTCTAATTTGGTGGTTCACATGATCAAATATCAAGAGCGTTTCGGCAATCATGAAGAAGCAGTCCGGAAGCTGCAGTTCATCTTCGGTAGTATCTGGCAATTCCTCGACGAAGCGCACCATGTCATAACTCATGTAACCAACCGCACCGCCATGGAATTTGGGTAACTCTTCAGCGTCAACGGGTTGGTAAGTCTGCATCAATTCCTCAAGCGCACGCAACGGATCTTCATATTCCTGGACGACGGTTTCGCCTTTTTCCAAGTGCTCAATGGTGACCTGATGTCCTTTACTATGGAAAAGCACTGAGGGTTGACTCCCCAAAAAAGAGTAACGTGCAAGGTTTTCACCCCCTTCAACGCTTTCCAGTAAGAACGCATAATTATCTGGCATCAACTTGTAGAAAGCGGATACGGGTGTCTCCATATCCGCCAGGATCGATCGGTATACGGGTATTGTGTTTCCTGATTTCGCTGCCTCGCGAAAATCTTCCAACGTGGGATAATACATTTTTCAATTAATCCTTGCAGTTCGGTCAGATGCGTCTAATAGACGGCATCTGCATCGAAAATCTTTTCACCGACGACACGCGTTGATTCTCCGTCGGAGGAAACTTCTCGAAAGAAGCAGGAACGATAACCGGTATGGCACGCCGCCACCTTCTGCTCGACCTTTATGAGCAGGGCATCACCATCACAATCGACCGCGATAGATTTAACCGTCTGTGTATGCCCTGAAGTCTCCCCCTTTATCCATAGCTTTTGGCGGGAACGGCTCCAGAAACAGACGCGCCCAGTGCTCAGCGTTTCTCTGATTGCCTCTGCGTTCATATAGCCTACCATTAGGATTTCGTTATTCGTTTCATCTTGAATGACTGCCGCGACTAAACCATCGCGGTCATACTTAAGTTCCGATAGAATTTTCATTTTTTAAATTTTCCTTACTACAGGTCAATCTGTAAACTTTGCAAAAAAAATACCCTATGCTGCCGGGATCGGTGTGCATAAGGCTTCAACAGGTCTTAAAAATAAAAATGACGATTTTTCAATCTCTATTTCAGTTATCTGTTTGAACGCACACTCCCCCGTAAGCCATTGGACCGCCACCAATGCCAATGATTAGATATGCTATGCAATCTGGAGTGTGAACGTAAAAAGACCATTTTCTCGCTTTTCAGTAAGAGTTGATAACTGCCAAATTTTGGAATGTATCCACGCCTAATATTAATAATACCACATCTGTTTTGCATTGTCAAATTTTTTATTGAAGAAAATACTTGCCAAAAATAGCGCAACATGATATACTATATGTATTACATTTGAATAAACGAACGGTTCAGGTGCCGAAAACCGGAGAATAGGGAAGCGCGGTGAGAATCCGCCACGGCCCCGCCACTGTGAACGATCGTAAGTATCCGCTGAAAACACCACTGTCACACAACTGATGGGAAGGTCCAGCGGAAGGATCGGAAGTCAGGAGACCTGCCTGGATCGTGTGTTTCACGTATCTGCTTTCGCGGGAAAGCGGTGGAACAGCGCACAGTCTCCTGTCAAACCAAAATAGAAATTCCGACATAAGTGATGGAATTCTCTTATACAGTTACAGGTTACGCCTTACACAAAGTGTCGCTTCCTCCCTTGTCTTTCCGATGAAAGCAGGGGTTTTTTGTTTCATTACGGAGGTTCTAATGAACAAAGTTTTAGCGGCGACGCTTGCAAGCGCGTCTAAAAAAGTCTCTCAGCGGCACTTTTCGTGCTATTCACTCCTACTTCTCGGCACAATCCTTTTTACATGCCTCGTGAGTCCTACTTTAGGACAAACAGAGGATCCGAACGCAGTTGTTGTTATAAATGCCTTAACGCACCCCGATCTGGGCATCACTGCCTCACTTTCGCTCATTGATCTGGATGAGCCAAGTGAGAGAAGGGCTGTTGACAACGAGATACTCCACATCGGCTTTGATCCGATATTGCGGCGGCGGGCAATTGGTCTCTCTATTCACGGGCATCTCGCCTATATCACGAGTTTCAACTTACCCATCACTGGCGAAACAAGTTCCGGCGATAACATCTATATTATTAACTTGGAAGATCGAGAGTTTGTTGGCGAAATCCCGATCCAAGCGGGTACAACGCCGCAACAGATCGCTTTGGTCAGTGATCAGAAGTTGTACGTCACCTGTGCCGCGACGCATGAGGTACATGTCGTTGACATTCCGAATCGCAATGTGACAAAGGTCCTCACCGGTTCCTTCAACAAACCGACCGGTATCACACTCCTCAACGGCAAAGCTTATGTCTCAAACCCGGCATGGGAATGGGATCCGGTTGCCCGGAAAACAACCTATTACGAGAGCACTGTTACAGTGATTGATACAGAGACGGACATCATATTGAAGTCCATTCCGGTACCGACAAACGCAGGCGCAATCCTCAACGATGGCGATTCCACCGTTATTGTCAAGACAACGGGCAATTATAATGACATTTCGGGGCATCTCGTTTTGATTGACGCAGTTACCGATGAAGTCATTGAAACGGTTAAGCTTGGATTCACACCTGGTGCCTCCGCCCTTAATTCAGAAAAACAGTTGTTTATCCAAGGCAGTTGGCAAAACCCCGGCTTGCTCATCTATGATATCGCAGCACGGAATTGGATCCGTGACGAAGATGACACGATCGCCAACTTCAGTAACGATGAAGATGCCTCTATCAGCGGCGGTCTGACCTTTGCACCGGATGGAAATCTCTATATCACCCAACCCGACTGGTCGGGGGGTGGTCAGGATTTCGTTCGCGTCATGGACGTGGCAGATGCATCTCTTCTGCGATCCTATCGCGTTGGAACCGGTGGCTCCATTTTGGGATTCGCAACGATTGTCCCACGGCGCGAAGACATCAACAACGATGGGTTCGTCAACGTGAAAGATATGATAATCGCTGGTCGTTTTCTCGGTGACGAGGGGGCCGGAATACTTGCTGATGTCAATGGAGACGAGGTGGTGAATATCCTTGATTTGGTGCTGATCGGTCACGGACTATAATTTATATCTGCGTGGGCGTGGTTGATAGCCGCGCTCGCGTATTCACAAGTGAGATTCCAAAGCACACATTAAAGAATGGGCAACTGCAGTCTCAAAGGAAACGCATGACGTATCCTCAGAATCGGACTATAGTCATAGAAAAGGCTTTCTGGTTCCTACCACTCCTCGTTTTTTTGCTCAGTTGTGCCCCAAATTCCAAAGAAGAAACGATCTCGTGGGAGGTAACCTTCTTTTCGTTAGGGGCAAGAGTGCAATTTGATGCGATGGCACCGATACAGCGTCTGAGTGCTTTTAACGCTGACGGTGTGATGGTCGCACATCTCGACTTTCCTGTGCCGCCTCGGCAGACAGAATCGCTTTATTTTCAATGGAACGAAGGAGAAACCTATAGGTTTGAGGCGACCTTATCCACAGGGGATATTACCGTTCAAAGCGTGACAGCACCGCGGACATACACACAGGGAAATTTAGAGATTGCTATTCCCTATGGTGCCGCGAGTCAATCGGATTCATGGAATATTTCAGAAAGCAACCAAAAAGCACTTGTTTTGCATGAAAGTGAAATGACTGCCACAGTCCTTGTCACAAACGGCAATGTACCAACGACATTTGATTTGGAACTTTGTCTACCATCAACCGTAACAGCCGCTCGCTTTCCAGAAGGTTGGAAGACAGAATCAAAGGCGGCGAAAACCTGCCTCTCTACCACCAGTAGACTGAGTGTCGCATCGGAGGTATGGTACCGTGAATTAGTGTTGAGAACGTCCACTGCAAACCCATCGGACAGACAAGAGATTTCAGGCACTGTCCGTTTCACAACAGATACAGGACAGATATGGGAACAGCAAGCGACTGTGCAGTTGCGGATAGCAACGGTCTCTGAGATTGCTGAACACCTCTCCATCGAATCAATTGAGATGCCTACAGATGCAATGGGTATGGCGGATCCGAAACACCGAGAAGATACCATCTACTACCCACGACCGTTATTCAGTTGGCTCCGAACGCCACAGACCAATGCATTCGAGCCGACAACTTATCAAACAGTCCAACTTCGCAATCGAGGTGAAGAAACAATCCACGTGGTTGTGTCATCAACCAACACGGATACGAACACTGGCGAAACGATACCCTTTCTCACACCGCCAGAGACAGTGAACGGCGGGATGAATCGGAGCGTAGCGTTTGCGAGTCTACCGGGTGGCACGATTACAGAAATTCCTTTGCCTATCTATTTTCACCCAGTATATTTAAATCAAGGCAAGGCAGAACAGGCGATCCCTGGGGAGTATGAACGTGAGGTTACGGTAAAGGTCTGGGGAAGTGACGCGACGATTCTTCGTGAACAACGTCCATTGCACTTAATCGTTCCAAACCAACAGGCGTTGCTCGTGAGTCTACTGGCAATCGTCAGCAGTTGCATCGGTTTTGTAATTGTCTTGAGGTTCCACGAGCGACTTTTCGCAAGTTTCACAACGAAGCATCTCATTGTGATTGCCCTGTTCAGCACAACGGTTTTTGTGGCGGTGATGGTTCCATCAACACTCTTCCTTAATTTGGTCCGCGCCGTTTTAGGTCCGTTCTCCGTACTGCTGATTGGCTTAATCAACGAAACGCTCTATTACGCCTTGTTGACGGCACTGCTGATTTACATCATCGGAGCCCCAAGAAACGCTGAGACCACAAATCACACCCGCGCGAAAGGGAGTGGCGTAATCCTGCTTGTCTCCGCGGTGCGTCTGCTTCTCGGAGGGGTAACATTCGGGCTTTTCACACCGATGGCGATCGTCTATACCGGCACAAGTGTCCTTCTACTGGAAACGGGATTCCTACTCGTGCGGGGTCGCAGTCTATTGGCGTGGGCGGTCGTATTGGGCATCTGTGATGCGCTCTCCGTTTATGTCGATCTTCAACTTTCTATACTGTTCTATCGGCTTTTCTACGCCGATTGGTATATAATTCTCCGAATTTTAATAGAGGGGTTCGTCTATACATTTATCGGTGTACTTCTCGGTGCACGATTAGGCAGAGGTCTATGGCGTGTGGCAGAGTAGCCATCAGCCTTCGGCTTTCAGTAGAGCGTTGGGCAGTTCCAAACGTTCCTGACAGCCACAATCTCCTTTTAGCTGACTGCTGACGACCGACAGCCAATACTACAGAATTACTTTACATTATAAGGGGTTATGACAATGAAGCGAATTCAATTTTTCAGCTTACTCTGTTTGCTCACCGTTTTACCATTTACTGTCGGGACAGCAGAGATCGACGTCACTTGGGTCCGGACAGGTGTAGTGCTTGAAACGGAACACAAAAATGACGTTGAAGACGAAATCGGCATCGCATGGGAGACGAGCAGCACAACGCACGAAATCGCCGAAAAACCGACACTCCAAAGGCTTGATGCAAACCGTGTTTTGTTCCAATTTGCATGGCAACCGAACCAAAATTACCAATTTCACTTGAACGATAGCGAAACAACAGCAACCTCGCCTCTAAAACCTGAGCCGTATCTCATTCGCACCGTCGAATTGGATGGACTTTTGTCGCTGATGGAAAACCTGCGTCAGCCCGCGAAACCTACTGCACTCGCCTTAGGGTATGGAAATAGTCCGCTATTAGCAATTGCCACCGATAGTGGACACCTTGCGGTCCTCCAACCGTTGACCGGTGAAACCCGCTGGAAAACTCGTATCTCGGAAGGCTACGTGAGACGGATGACATTCAATCACGATAATACACAACTCTACATTGGTGAACAGGCAGCAGATGGATTTATCTACTGTTACGATCTCACAACCGAGAAACCGACGCTTCGCTGGAAATACCGCACTGCTGATGACATCGAAACCTCCACGCCGAGTAATCCCGATAGCGTCTATGCGTGGGTAAGTTACCCCGGTCAATCGTGTATGCGAACGTTAGCGAATGGAGACCTGGTCGTAGCGAGCGTACATTCGTGGACAGAGAATAACATACCACATAAGAAATCCCAACTCTACAGATTCGATGAGGAAACTGGAAATATTATCTGGAAATGGCCTCGTGAAAGTGCCGCACCGAAGATAATACGTTGGTTTGATATAGGTGCTGATGGAAAAACACTCGCACTTCTGACGGATAGTGGACATAACTTGCAAGGGAGCGATGCTGGTAACGGAAAACTCACCGTTCTCAATGCGGAAGATGGAACAGAAAGGTGGCATATAGATATTCAACCGCTGCGCGAGTATTTCACGCAGGTCACGTTCTGGCGCGGGGTTAGCATGTCTCCGAATGGTAAGTACATCAACGTGACAACCGATGATGGTCGTGCATTCATCTTTGACGTGAATAAGCCGGAACCGATATGGCAGGAAAATCTGACGACTCCGCTGGAGGTAAGCGGTATTCCTATCACCGCGACTGCTGGCACGATCGGTGCGACGGATGCCGCAGCACTCTTCGTTACAGGGGACACCTACATCCCATATCACCTTCGGAAAGGAGCACAAAAGCCATCAACAGGACATCCCAACGGGATGACACTGTTCGCCTACTCGTGGCATGGCGAAAAGATCTGGCAATGGAAACTTGAGAATATGCCGCAAGGCTTACGCATTGACGCGAAGGATCGTTATGCCGTGTTATCGGTTTCCAAACGAGCACAGGATCCGAATGAGAGCCTTCATGGCGTGTCAGTATTTGATCTGACAGCAAAGGGCAACGGTTTGGCGAAGTACCTGTACACCTACCGCACAGAGGGGCAGCTTCCCTACGACACACTCGCAATAAGTACGGACGGTGGCCTAATCGTTGTCGTTGAGGTACCGATCGCGCTGTCAGACGAAACTGTCCGCGGAAAGAATCGGGTACATGTGCTGTATTGATATAGCAACCTGCTTTCAACGGTCAGTAAAGAGGGCTTCTTACTGACAGCTTTCTAAGACGAACGGTTATCGGCTCTTAAAAAGTGGTTCCAGAATAGGTCTTGACAAACTGGGATACCTAATATACACTCATCAAGAAAGCTTTCGACTTTACCAAGTTGCGATGTATGATCGCGCGTTAACGCCGGGGGAGGTTGTAACGGTCATGAACGTCAGAGATATTCTGACCGTGGATATGGCAGGTAAATTGACAACAACGTGGGCCGCACTTAAGGCAAAGTAGCAGTTCCATTCCGTGTGCTTAACACAGTCCATCTCCAAAGTGGTAGGTGCGGTATTGCGGCGTAATCGCCCACGAGTGCCACACGCGCACTCGGCGTTGATTCATGCGATCTGTATTCCCAAATCTCGCCAATTCTTCACGGCACATCCTCTCTTGTTTGATATACCCAAGTTTCTCATCGCGCCTGCTTGCATTGAAATATTTATAGCGGATGCGTTCAATTTCTCTTCGCTTTTCCTTGATAGGATCTGTTTCAAACATGAGCTGCTGGGCTTCTTTATTCACCCCAATGAGAGTGTTAGCAGCGAGTAACTTCGTCTCTAAGTTGGGAAGTGGACGGATGCCGTAGTTCTCATTCCGGTTACCGTTTGACTCCTGCTCAATAACCAATGAGATGAAAAAACGGAGTTTGGCGATAGTCACAGTGATGGGTTGGATATCAACACTGTAGAGACAGTTTTGAATCAGATAAAGTTTTCTGCCATAGTTATTGTACTGGTTTGCCTCTGAAAAGACTTCCTCAATTACCGCAAGCGAGGCTTCACGGCTTTGCACATCGGGAATGTTCTCCGCCTGGGCAATCTGTCGCTGTTTCCAGCGACCATTTTCTGGATCCAGTTTTTTGAGAATTAAGACCAGTTTTTTGAGAATTCCCATCGGGAAAGCACCTGAACCCACAGCGGGGTCAAGGATTTCGAGTGCATCTATTGCTTCGATCATCGGTTCAATCTCGTCTTCATGGATGAGGTGATCATCCGACTGGTTCACTTCACCGAGTTTATCATAGGCGAGGAGATCTTCTCGGAGCCTCGTTTCCAACCATTCCGGCTCACCGTCATAAGGTTTAACCTTCTGAAGGAAATAGGCAATAAGTGCTTCGTCCACCATGTAATCGACAATCTGACGTGGGGTATAGTAGGAACCGGCGGTCTTGCGCGCGGCGGTTTCCGATTCAGGATTATACACGCCGAGGAGGTTTTCAAACACCTGCCCGAGCAGTTCCGGATCTAATGCTACTTCCTGATCAACCGGTGTGTTTTCTTCAATCGTAAACTTATAGCGCGAGAAAATCTCGAAAATGCCTTTATCTTTTTCAAAAAAGAGTTGTGTGGGGACGTGTAGTTTCCGTCTATGATTTTCCCAGTCTGTGAAGCAATCAATCCGGACCCCGCCAGCACGTTGTCCCTCAAATGAATCAAGAGAATCAAACAAACCTCCATTGACAAACGGCACCTGCTTAAGATGTTCTAAAAACGCATATCCATTTTGAAGCAGATCCGCATATCGATATTTATTTGCGTCCCGAGTATCCTCACGATTGCGTCGGCTGAAGACACGCTTATCTATCGGGGTGTTGAGGGTTGCGAAGAATAAATTTTGCAGGATCGCTTGATAATAATCGGAGGTTTCGAGTTCAAAGTTTTTCAAGTACACTTGCACTTCTTTTTCGTCAAAGATATCCGATGGTATGAGGTTTTTCTCTTTGAAAAACCAGATGTCCTTTCGTCCGGCGAATCAAGACTCGCTATTCCTGAATGTTACGCATCTGACCCGTTTTCCGTTTCTAAGTTCCAGGTTGGGGGTGGTTCGTCAAAGGGTATACCTTTTGCCAATGCTTCTGATCGGCGCCGAGCCCAATCCTCATGCCATGCGCGCAGCACTTCCACGCGTCCTTCTTCTCGTCCTTCTTCTCGTCCTTCTTCTCGTCCTTCTTCGCGTCCTTCTTCTCGTCCTTCTTGTTTCCATTGATCGTGCGCTTGTTTTGCTAAGTATTCTACAATCGATGGACGTGTCATAGTTTCCTCCAGTATCACATTTGAGATGACTTCAGAATCGTATATCAAATCACTTAGGAGTACCAAACTCCCAAGGTACGCAACTTTGTCCGGAACATCAATGCTATCTGTCACACGAACACACTGGCGCAACCAGTCTTCAGCATTCATTGTATCGGGGCGTTTCATCAACGGTGTAAATGGCAATAAACCCTGCAGCTTCGCTTGCAACACCCTTTCACCTTCTATTTCTATGAGGCGTAGCACTTGGTATTCAACCAGTATGCTATGACCCTGTATGTCCTGAACGTAACGACCCGGGTCCCTACGTCCCGCATCTGGACGTAGATAAATCACAGCAGAATAAACGGGTAGGTTGAACATTTCAATAGCACGGATAATATAACCTGCCATTCGTAGTGGCATCGGTGGATTGGAACTATCCGAAGTTTGAAACTCGAGATGGACCAACACAGGTTCACCCGCTACCTCTACTTTGATGAGCGTATCTGCATGACGCATAACAGCGGGTTGATCGGGTGTAACAATCTCTGAGAAGACAACAGATTCACTCGAAAAACCGAAACAGAGATTCACGAAATCCAAGGGATGCCCGTGGACTTGTTGCTTTGAGACTATATCAAAATCTTGCATTGATGGTAAAGTTCAGAAAGATGCACAACCTAAGAGGTTTGCGGCGTACTCCCATAGATGCAACGTGCATCATGCGAAACAGAGGACAACTTACGTTAAAAGTATCACAAATTTTAACAGCGATTCTATAGTGATGTCAAGTCCTTTTTTTTAAGGATCACGCTGCCGGAACTACAAGTATAATGACTGCTCCCCCAGCTGAAGCAAGGGGGTTTCTTCAGCTGCCGATCCTGTTTTAGTCGGTGGGTACACTTTTACGGCTTATAGCACGCTCCCCGATTTTTGCGAAGTTTCATCGGGCTTTTTCCGTGAATAGAAACTTCTCGGGTGACACAATCCGCAAAAGGATTGTGGGGCCAGCCAACGTCCGACTACGGAATATCTTGATAAACTCCCTAAGATATACCGATACTTTGATTCTATAGCGTTCTGGTATTTTCGCAGTTGTGGAGGGAACACCGCCACAATCCTATAAAGCGAGACAGAACTCATCACGAAACGAACTGGGGATCATAACCCCATCACTCATAATCCGAATGTGGTATTAACGGGATTAACCGTTCATCGTTCAACCCAAGCAAGTAGGCGGATAGGACACCCGCAAGGGTTGCAGGTGCTTGCTTTCCTATCCAACGATTAAGATAATTATACCACAATTTTAGGTTAATGTCAAGTTTATTTTCAACGACAAATCCATACGCCGTCTACATCCCGCAAGCTAAAGCATGGGGAAACCTTGACGGAAGATTGGTAAATCCTCAAAATATCTGCACACCCCCGGTAGGGGCGGTTTCTAACCGCACCGAGTTTGGTGTAAAAGTAATTACAGGATCCACTATATATCCAGCGAATAGGATGCAATTAGCGCGCAATCACGAGCCATGTAACAAGTTCAAACGCAGTGTTTTCAGTGATTTGCTCATCAGCGGTCGGGAGCAGGGCATCGGGATCAGTGTCCATAGCGTTATTGAGCTGCGTGTTGTATTCTTGGCGTATAGAATCGAGCGCGGTATCGAGCAGCATTTCATAAATGGTCATATCGTTGCCGTTGTCGGTTTCCTCGTTAAACCAGTGGCAAAGATCCTGATTTGGGTTTATCTTTCCAACACAAAGCTGACTAAAGCGTTCTAAAATTCGCTTTGGATTCGTGAATCCAATCGATACCTCACCTTCCTCACTTATATGGAGAAGATAATACGGATGAATCGGATTCAGTTTATCGCCTTCATTATCGTTTCCTGTCTCACCGATTTTCCTTAAACAGAAGATAACTCCCGGTTTGATATTCACGGGAACCCCGTCGTGTGTGAGCGGAGCCGTGACGGCATATAAACCGAAGGGTGCATCCCGAAGTTCTGCCTCGTTTTGACGGAGGTAATTGAGGAGCTGTGCCCTGAAATCGTCCAGCGTGAATTGGTTGAGATTCAACTGTTCTTCAATATCCTCAAAGTCAAGAATTTCAGTTTGCATGCGACGGAGCTGTTCATCGCGGTGTGTCCATACCTGTTCCAAACTATCATTTGTGTTTTCCAACGCGAGCAGGTCATCATCACCTGTGGCGGTAAGATTCACCAGTGCCATACGTGCCTGAACACGCGGTTTGAGATTGATGTATTCATCGAGCTCAGGCGTGGGCCAGAAGTTGACGAGATGGACTTTTTCGTTTCGGCTGCCGATGCGGTCAATCCGTCCGAACCGTTGGATAATCCGGACAGGATTCCAATGGATGTCGTAATTGATGAGATAGTCGCAATCTTGCAAGTTTTGTCCCTCGGAGATACAATCGGTAGCGATGAGCAGGTCAATTTCTGGGAGTTCATCTTCCGCTTCAGTGTCACCCTCGTCCCTCTCTTTGGAGATCGGCGAAAAATTGGTAAGAACCTCGTCAAAATCATTTCCCATGAGATTGTTTTTGCTTGCGACACCTGTAACGACAGCCGATTTAATATGAAGCGTCTTCTGTGCCCATTCGTGTAGATGATCGTAGAGATAATTAGCAGTATCCGCGAATGCAGTAAAGACGAGGACCTTACGATTCTCTGTTCCGTCTCGGTTTATTGTCGGGTGCTGTGCCTTCTCAGCGATCAACGTCTTAAGTTGTTCCAATTTTGCGTCCCGGTCAGCTGTGATATTTTCTGCGATTTTGTAAATTTTATCCAATTGCGCCCTATCGTCCCCCAAGTCAACAAGCCAAGCGTCAAGGTTCAGGTGTTCATAGCGGTATATCTGATTCTTCCCTGCTTGCACGCCTGCATGTAGGTCTTCATCCTCCGCGGACGCTTCTTCAGTCGCCTCAGCAAACGGATCGAAACCGCCTTTTTGAGCAGACGGTTTAACCGCATTCATAAAATTATCAATATCCGTCTCACGTGCTTTAATATTTTCCAGGGTGCGTCCCAAAGTCTTCGCGAAGGAATAGACGCTGCTTTCAAGCCGTTTGAGGAAATTCACCTTCATCATACCGATAAGATTTAACTCACGCTGCTGGAGAAGTCCCTCTCCGTAATGGTGACGGCACTCTTTTCGGATGTATTTTGAGGGGTTGAAGATTGCGAGTTGATATCCATCAATTTGGTGGCTGATCGTCTGGTAAGTCGGAAATTCGCCTCGCAGGTCAATCTTAGGAAATATAGACTTCGGGTCTGCACGATCGGGAAACCGACCGATTTCCTCAATCGCGTTATCATAGAAGTCTACGATATGAGAGCGGGAACGGGCAATCGTCAACCGATCCAGCAGCATAAAAAAGTCAGCGTTCATATTTTCCGAGAGATTTTCTTGCTCCTTCGATTCTTTGGGAAGTTCGTTAACTTTTGCAGTCCACGTATCAAATCTACTTTGTGCCGCAGTCAGCGTCGTCCGAATACTTGGAATACCTGTTTTCTTAAAAGCATCATCTCTGTCTTCAGTGATTAAGCATATCTGATTCTCAAGATCGGTGAGTTGATTGTTAACTGGAGTGGCGGAAAGCATAAGCACTTGGGTTTTGCCACCACTCTGGATGACATCTTCCATTAATTTATTGTAACGGCTTTTGCGGATGAGGTTACCTTCCTGATTCAGTGTGTTGGTAGAGCGATTTCGGAAATTGTGGGATTCGTCAATAACAACGAGATCGTATGCATCCCATTCGTGCTGCGCTAAGTCAATACCGTTAGCTTCACCACTGTCCCGACTCAAATCCGTGTGTGCCAGCACATTGTAACGGAACCGATCGGCTTTCAGTGGATACTGAATATCGCCTGCTTCCTCCAAGATGTTCTCAAAAAGATGATAGAGGGTTTTGTAGTAGATAAATTCGGGGGCTTTGTCTTGGTAGGCATTCGCCAGATTCCGCAGAACTTCGTTCGTAACATCTACCACTTGATCTGATTCCCAGAGATTATCAAACCATGTCTTTAGGTCAACGCAATCGCTTTTGCTGTCAACTTCAAGGTTAAGTTCAATGTTGCTTGCTTTTTCGCTTAACCCCAAGCCGCGTACTGTGAAGTTGGAACTGCCAATGATTGCATCTTCCCTGTCGCCATTCTCAACATAATACATCTTGCCGTGCAGAAAATTCGATTTACGTACCGATTTGATTTTCACCTTCTTCTCAATCCACTCAGCACATGCCTTGGCAATCTCATCTAAAATACGGACTGGAGACCCCATCCTTTAGGTTGGGGAGGAAAGTCCGCCCTCGTGTGTGAGGCCATAGCGTTTTTTGAAAAAACACTTGACATTTTTAGCAAATTGTGGTTTAATAGATGTATCACGTTGGACCGACATGTATAGCGTTACCTCTTGGTAACGTGTCGGTCCCACCCACTATACCGGGGTTAAAGACGTGATACGTGAAATCCATGAAAAAGCGAAAGCGAAAACAAAAACGCACGCGCCGCGTCTATAAGTATCAGCTGCGTGAACATCCGAAAAATGTGCGCTTGGGGAATATGCTTGATGACTTGGGCGATGTGCATAATCACTTCCTTGCATTGGAAAAGCGGTATTACCGTATCTATGGTAAGTATGCCGGACGCTTCCGACTTCAACCCCACTTGACGAAGTTGCTGCAGCGTACACACAAGCACTGGGCTTGGATACCTCGCGACACACTTGACGAAGTGATCGTCCGTATCCATATCACATACGAGCGATTTTTTGACGGTCTTGGTGGACTGCCGAAGTTCAAGCGCAAAGACCGCTACCGTTCTGCGAAGTTCCAATCGGCTTACCTTCTTGAGGAAGGGCGTGTCAGATTCTCTTTCAAAGCGTGGGATGATGCCTCGCAATCCTTTAAATTCAACAAACGCTGGTTTTCTTTTCATCAACATCGCCAATGGAATGGAACTGTCCGCTATCTCCAAATCCTTCGCGACTCGGTTGGTACTTATTGGCTTTATGTCATCACAGACGACTCCACGACCGAACCCTATTCTGCTACAGGTGAGAGCGTAGGAATAGACTTCGGTATGGAAACCTATCTGACCCTCAGTAACGGTGAGAAGATTCAACATCCACACCCTTTGAAACAGTCCTTGAAAGAACTCCGAAAACTCAATAAGGCACTGAGCCGTAAAGTCAAAGGTTCTCACAATTGGTGGCGTGCTGTCCATGAACTCGCACGACTCTATCGCAAGATTGCCAACCAACGCAAAGACTGGCACTACAAACGTGCGACCGACCTGTGTAGACGGTTTGATACGATCGTCACCGAGACGCTGAACCTCGACGGTATGAAACGCTTGTGGGGACGCAAAGTCTCTGACCTCGCCTTTTACCAGTTTGTTGAGATTCTGAAGTTCAAGTGTTTCAAACATAAGCGTGCGTTTGTTCAGGTCGGACAGTGGACCCCTACCACGAAACCGTGTTCCGATTGCGGGCATCCTAACGAAAATCTAACGCTAAAAGATAGGCAGTGGACATGCCCCGACTGTGGCTCTCACCACGATAGAGACATCAACGCTGCGATAAACATCTTGAGGGCCGCCTTGGGTCCCTCTGTGGAGCAGATGTAAGACGTTTCCTCGGAAACGCGAACTGCTACGAAGCACAAGCCCCACGCTTTAGCGTGTGGGTGCCTTGACTTTGGGAAAGCTCATTACACAGTTCTAACCTTTCCTCAGTGAGATGAAACGCTTTGCTTTCTGTTTTTGAGGGATCCATACCCCCGAGGAAATTCGGCTCACCGAACAAAAAACGGAGGTTATCAATACCAGTAAGTGAATCTCTCAGGGCATTGAATGCATGAATTGAAGTCATATTGAGTAAAACATAGAAATGTAGTAAAATAGTGGAATAAAAAGGGATACTTTATGTCCCTTTATTTCCACTATTGATACCCATTTACTTTATGAAAGGTGCTCTTATGACAACTGAATCTGAAAAGTCGCCGAGATACAACGGGATTCCGAAGCAAGTTTCGCGTAAGGACTTTAATCAGTATATCTTACCACATCTGAAGAAACGCATCAAAGGTCCAAAGCCGAAACTTTCTTTCTACAAGATATTCAACTATATTCTCTATGTTTTACATACCGGCATTCAATGGAATCAACTCCGAACCCGGCGGAATGAACTGCATTGGTCGAATGTCTATAAATGGCATCATCGCTGGTCAAAAGATGGTTCCTATGAGAACCTTTTTCAAGCATCCGTCATCCACTTACTTGATACCGGTAAACTTGACACGACCCGCCTTCATGGAGATGGGTCAAACACCGTCGTGAAAAAAGGGGCGACGGTATCGGATACTCCGGACACAAACATCAGAAAGGCGAAAAAGAGGTGACGATCACCGATAATCATGGGTTCATCATAGGACCGATAACGATGAAACCCGTCAACGCCCATGATACAACGATTTTGCCCGAGGTCCTTCAGGGATATAATCGCCTTTAGCAAACGTATTGGCATGGATCTGTCAGGGTCTGCTCTCACCCTTGATTCGGCGTTTGATTCTAAGGCGAATCATCAGTTGATTAGAGAACACGGATTGAAACCCGTGATTTATCCCAACCGTCGGAATGCTAAAGAACCCATCGTCATCGCGCGTAAGTTTCGCTGGTTTGACAAAGAGATATACAAAGAACGATATAAGGTCGAGCGAACTTTTGGGTGGCAGGATACTTATCGAAAACTCGCTCTGAGCTACGATAAACTCGAAGAGACCCGTTTAGGGTTTCGTCATCTCGCATATTCTATGATTAACTTTCGTATAACTTTCAACCATTCATGACGCGTACTCGCTATGAGTTCATTGTAAAGTAAGCGGAGACAAAGGAGAGGGACGCACCGTCTTGGATCTTGTCCTTCAGGAAATTGGCAACGGTGCCGTACATATTGTTATCGCGGATACGGGAATGTTTTGACATTGTGTTATCTTTCTGGAGTTGCTATAGATGTATTATCGTTTGAGTGTCGCGATCAGGAGATCGCATCTACAGGGCATAATATCAATTCTGCTGAAAATTCGCAAGCACAAAAATCCGAAATCTGCTATACTAATTGCAATTAAAAACGCAACTAAAAAAATTTAAAAATGGGTAAAAAAAATGACAAAATGGACAGCCTGCTTAGCAACACTTTTCTGTTTCGGAGTTGCTATTCATAGCAGTAGCGCAAAAGAATTGACATTAAATGATATTTTTCCAACCGATCGGGTTATAGATGTGAAAATCACCGTTCCACAGCGGGATTGGGATACGATCCGGTACCAGTCACGCGATTTTATGACAGCACTTGGGGCATCTCGGCAATTTAAGCCGATGGAAAGTCCGTATACCTATGTTGAGGCGAGTGTGAGCATTGATGGCGTAGTCTTCCCGAAAGTTGGGCTGCGTAAAAAAGGGTTTATCGGTTCGCTAAGCAGCACCCGTCCGTCCCTCAAAATCAAACTCAATCACGTTGACAAAAAAGGCGGAATTGAAGGACTCACGAACCTGACACTTAATAACAACAAACAAGACACAAGTCTAATGAGCCAATTTATGGGGTACGCGCTGTTTAATGCAATTGGGTCGCCCGCGCCACGCTGTGCCTATGCGAAAGTGACAGTGAACGGCGAAAGCCTCGGTATCTACTCGCACGTAGAGACCGTCCGTAAACCACTGTTGAAACGCGCCTTCGGTAACAGTAAAGGGCCGCTCTATGAAGGAACAGTCGTGGACTTTTACGAAGGGTGGGAAAATAGTTTTGAACATAAGCGCGGTGATGATACACGCGGCAGAGCACATATAAACGCATTGATCGACCTTCTGGCGGACCCGAAAGCAACAGAGGCGGATATTGGTGACCTGATAGATTTGGAGTCGTTTTACAAATTCTGGGCAGCTGAAGGGGTGGTCGGATTCTGGGACGGTTATTCCGGCAATAAAAATAACTTCTTTGTCTATTTGAACCCAGAAGACAGCAAATTTCACTTCACTCCATGGGGTATGGATTCCATCTTTACAAAGATGAGCAAGCTTGAGTTCATGAACGACAGGCGCGCACCGATCTCGGTCAAGACACAGGGCTTGATCGCATATAAATTGTATCAGCTGGAGTCAGGTCGGAAACGGTATGCCGAAGCACTCACCAAGATTTTAGACAATCATTGGAATGCTCCAGAATTGTTAGCCACGTTAGACAAAGCCGCTGTAATGGTTGAACCGCATTTAGTGCCTGCGCAACGCGTCATTCAAGAAGATTGGAATAGAGGTAGAGGGTGGGGGCAAAACTCTGAGAGACCGACCTTTGCGAGCGAATTGGAAAAAGTCCGTGAATTTATACGCAACCGCAAAAGCGATATACAGGCGGAAATCGCTAATGGAATGCCGGTATGGCGCAGGCGGCCCGATCCGCCCTTTGTCATCTCAGCAGATGGCGACTTCATGAAAAGTTTTCTGAAATCAATAGAAAATACCTTAGTGGGTGCCGCGCGTGCGGGAGACCTTGAAGCTATCAAACAACATATAGCGGACGGTGCTGATGTTAACGCGCTGCACTTTGAGATGCCTCCGTTGGCTTGGGCGGCAATGATGGGACAGACAGAGGCTGCCGAACTGCTACTCCAACAGGAGGCGGATATTAACGGCAGAAACGCGGATGCTAACACAGCCTTGCATCTTGCCGTATTTCTGGGGCGTGCTGAAACTGCCGAACTTCTCCTAAAAAACGGAGCCGATGTCAACCTCAAGAACAGTGATGGTGCAACATCCGTGGATATGTTAGGCTTACCATGGGAAATGACAAGGATTTTGACGAAACCCATGGGGATAGAGTTGGAACGGGAACAGTTTGAAGCGGGAAAAGCCAAAATTCGAGAAGTATTTAGTGCGGACGCGAAAATCGGGGCAGAAATCCTAACAAACGCCGAGAATCTGTCAAAAGATTTGTGGGCAGCATCGCGCGTATCCTCGCCACAGAGTTTGTCAGCAGCAGCCTTCATAGGTGATGTTGCAACGATGAAACAGGCGTTAGCAGGTGGAGCAGATCCCAATACGAAGGACCCTCAATCTGGTAGCACATTGTTGGCGACTGCCGCGTTGATGGGACACACGGAAGTTGTGGCTCTTCTCCTCGAACACGGTGCGGACGTTAACGCGAAAAGTCGGGACGGTGGAACGGCACTGCACGCGGCGGCGTTCCTTGGACGTGCTGAGATAGTGAAACTCCTTCTTGATAAAGGCGCGGATACCACGCTTCGAAACAATATAGGTAGCATAGCGATAGATGGAGCGAAACTGGACTGGCTGATAACCAACGGGATACTCGGTATGTTGACAATTGAGGCGGACGAGGCAGAAGTGAAAGCCGGCAGGGCCGAGGTTATAAAACTGCTTGAAGGACAGAATAAGTAGAGGCATCGCGATTGGAATATCGCTCTTGTAAGGGAGAAAACTGATGCTTAACTCGCAAACGAACTCTGAGGCTGTTCAAAAGAGCGCAGCACATGGAAAACCTATCACACCGGAAGAGTTTCTTGAAAACGATTTTGAGGGTTATGAATATGTAAGAGGAGAATTAGTCTCGATGGCACCTCCATCAATGGAACATGGTGAAATCAGTATCAGGGTTATTCGCTACTTAGATTTGCATGTTCATACACATCAACTGGGACATCTGTATACTGCTGAAACGACGTTTCAACTGGAAGATCGGTTCGTGAAGCCGGATGTTGCGTTCGTTTCAACCGCCCGTTTGCCAGAAAACAGGCGTCAGGGTTCGCCTATATCCCCGGATCTCGCGATTGAGATAGTCTCGCCGACGGACAAACAGTATGATGTCACTGAAAAGGCATTAGCGTACCTAAAGGCAGGGACACGTCTCGTTTGGGTTATTGAGCCGGTTGCAAAGACAGTCATGGTCTATCGTTCTGAAACAGATTTCACGCTGCTTACGTGTGAAGATACATTGACTGGTGAGGATGTCGTCGAAGGGTTCACGTGTCCGATCGCACAACTGTTTGAATAGGAGCTGGGGTAGATATAGAAACCTACTCTAATGTTAAAGAGAGAAGAAACGGAGATATAGTACAATGGCAAAACCGATTAACTACAGTGACATCTTAGAAACCGGCGATAGTGGCATCTATGACCTTAAAACACACGCCGCCGGCCCTGAAGGCAGTCTGCCCCTCACGGCAGAAATGCTCCTTAACCGACCCAGTGGAGACGTATTTGGCTTGACCCACAACGCTGCTATGGGCTGGGCACCGACGGAACTCAGGCGAGAGGAATTCCTGATCCTTAGCACGCAAGGAGGTATCCGTGCCCCCGATGGTAGTCCAATCGCGCTTGGGTACCACACCGGGCATTGGGAAGTCGGACTCCTGATGCAGGCGGTCGCACACGAACTTAAGGAACTTGCGGCGATCCCGTTTGCAGGCTACTGTTCCGACCCGTGTGATGGACGGACACAAGGCACCGTCGGTATGATGGATAGTCTCGCCTATCGCAACGATGCCGCACAGATTTTTCGTCGCCTTATCCGTTCCTTACCGACGCGGAAAGGTGTCGTTGGGGTCGCTACCTGCGATAAAGGCTTACCCGCGATGATGATGGCACTCGCCTCAATGCGGGAATTACCGGCTGTCCTTGTTCCCGGTGGCGTAACACTGCCACCTACCACAGGCGAAGATGCAGGGAAAATTCAGACGATCGGTGTTCGTTTCGCACACGGTGAGATTAGTCTGCAAGATGCCGCCGACATGGGGTGTCGTGCCTGTGCCACCCCTGGCGGAGGTTGCCAATTCTTGGGAACCGCCGCGACATCACAGGTTATCGGTGAAGCGTTGGGAATGAGCCTGACGCATACAGCATTAGCACCATCCGGACAGAACATCTGGTCGGACATGGGACTCCGTTCCGCACGTGCTGTGGTGAATTTAGCCGCGAAAGGGTTGACGATGAATGACATCGTTACACCAGAGGCGATTCGAAACGCCATGGTCGTGCACGCCGCATTTGGCGGTTCAACGAACCTCCTGCTGCATATTCCCGCGATTGCGCACGCCGCTGGACTTGAACGCCCGACAGTGGACGACTGGACTAAAATCAATCAGAGCGTCCCACGCCTCGTTGATGTCCTACCAAACGGACCTGTTGGACATCCAACAATAAGAGTTTTCCTTGCAGGTGGTGTACCTGAGGTGATGCTCCATTTACGTGAATTAGGACACCTCAACGAAGACGTACTAACTGCAACAGGCGAAACCCTCGGTAGCAACCTTGACTGGTGGGCAGCCTCGGAACGCCGAGCACGTGTCCGTCAAACACTGGAGGACAAAGATAACATTGCCCCCGATGAAGTGATTCTGAGTCCGGATGCTGCGAGAGAAGCAGGATTGACGAGTACAGTGACGTTCCCACGTGGCAACCTCGCACCTGAAGGATCTGTCATTAAAAGTACCGCTATCGACCCAAGCGTCGTTGATGCCGATGGTGTGTATCGGATGACGGGACCGGCACGTGTCTTTGTCCGAGAGTCCGAGGCGATACAGACGCTTAAAGGTCAGGGTGAAAGGGATCTCCAGCCGGGTGACATCATAGTGTTGTGCTGTCGCGGTCCGCAAGGCACAGGTATGGAGGAAGTTTACCAGTTAACCGCCGCACTGAAGCATCTTTCCTTCGGTAAAAATATCGCATTGATTACGGATGCCCGGTTCTCTGGTGTATCGACGGGTGCCTGTATCGGGCATGTCGGACCGGAGGCACTCGCAGATGGTCCGATCGGGAAGGTACTTGATGGTGACATAGTTCAGATCGAGATTGATACTCGGCAACTCGAAGGACGCATCGATCTGGTCGGACACGGTAGTGAACACTTCGGGGCTGAAGCAGGTGAACAGGTTTTGGCAGCACGCGCACCACGTCCAGATCTCTCTTCAGACGAAGCTTTGCCTGATGATACGCGGCTTTGGGCAGCGTTGCAATCTGTCGGCGGCGGCACATGGGGCGGTTGTGTCTACGATGTAGATGCTATTCTCAATGCCTTGAAATAGACGCACATTCCAGCGAAACTTGCAGGTTTTCAAAACTTGCTATGAATAATTTAAAATACTGGGCTCCGCCTTTTCTATACATGGCACTCATTTTTGTCGTCTCGTCTTTGGAGCAACCACCGCTCCCGATGCCAGAATTCGAGTGGCTGACGATTGATAAACTCTACCATTTTATCGAATACGCCATTCTCGGCGCATTGGTAGCCCGAGCACTTGTGAAGGCGAGACCCTCGGTCGTGCCATCGCGACTGCTGTGGCATGTAGCAGCGGTGTTCTCAATACTCTACGGTGCGAGCGATGAATGGCACCAGACCTTTGTTCCCGGCAGGTTCGCCACCCTTGCAGATTGGGTCGCAGATGCGCTGGGGGCAATTGCTGGTGTGTTAGGTGTTTATCTCTATTACAGAAAAAAGTAATTAGCAAGCAGCAATCAGGCCGTGTGGGTACGGAACATCCAAACCGAAACCCGCTTCAACGAAACGCAAGGAACCATTAAAAATATGCATCCACTTGTTAACTTAAAAGTGCCAGAGGGATCTGTCGCTGTTCATTGGTTTGAACAGAGCAGTTTTGCCTTGAAGGATTCTGATGGTACTATTGTCCAAATCGACCCTTATTTTCCACGTGAACGTCCGTCTGACCGCTTTATTCATACCGAACCACCGCTTGACGAATCAGCACTTCCGACCGATTTCGTCCTCTTGACCCATGCACACGGTGACCATACCTGTCCAGAATCCGTACGTCGAATCTGGGAAACATCTGATGCGACACTGTTTGTTGGACCCGAGGAGAGCGCACACCAAGTAGCGGCGGAGACAGATGTTGCATCACGGAATATATCAGAGATCAATGCTGGAGAATCAGTGACATTAAACGGTCTCACTGTGCATGCCGTCTATGCCAAACCGCCTGAAGGTGATGCATCCGCTGACATAGTACCACCAGATGTTACGCATTTGGGATACGTAATTGTCAGCAACGGCGTAACGCTCTATTTCAGCGGCGATCCAATCAATAATTTCGCAGAACACGATGCACTGATTTCAGCAGTATCGGCATACAAACCCGACATCGGTTTCCTGACAAACCATCCGACCGAGGGCGAATTTCCGTTCTACAATGGATGCGTCAAAATGGCAACACGGATCGGACTAAAGCATGCTGTCCCGGCGCATCGCGCCTGTTTCGTGACCCGCGATTACGATCCAAACGAATGGGCAGCGCAGTTCTCAGCAGGCGGCCCCGAACCGCTTATTATTCAGAGAAATTCACACATTATTTATCCATAGAAAGGAGAAGTCGTCAGTTAGCAGTTGTCAGCCACACGGATAAGAGCAGTATTTTATAGTGAAACCGACAATTAAGTGTGCACTGGAGAGTTAGCGAGGTTAGGAAACTTCGCCAGCGGAGAGAGTATGTTTGTGTCTCCATCATCTACCGAAGTGTTTATTTGTTTTTCAAATTCACCATAAACGATAACCTCTTAACTGAAAACCGACAACTAATAACCGATAACTGATAAAAAATGTCCCTTCAAGATCAGAAAACGCCGCTTGTCGGTATCGTCATGGGAAGTGATTCCGACTTGGAAAAAATGGCAGAAGCCGCAAAGGTTTTAGAGGAATTCGACGTTCCATTCGAGATAACGATCTCCTCTGCGCACCGTTCACCGGAACGGACGCTCGCGTGGACGGAAAAGATTAAAGCAGACGGTGGAAAAGTAATCATCGCCGGTGCTGGACGCGCAGCGCATCTCGCTGGGGTCATCGCCGCACATACGACACTACCGGTCATTGGTGTCCCGATTGACGGTGGACCGCTCAACGGCGTTGACGCACTGTATGCGACAGTTCAGATGCCTCCGGGCATTCCCGTCGGGACGATGGCGATCGGATCAGGCGGTGCCCGAAACGCTGGACTCTTCGCTGTCCAAATTTTGGCAACCGAATCCGCCGAATTAGAAGAAAAACTGTTGGCACACAAAGGAAAATTGAGTGAGGGTGTCGCGGAGAAAGCGGCGCGTCTTCAAGAGGTAGGCTACCAAAATTATTAAAAGGAGTCCGCAATGAAATGGAGGACGAATAGGTGGAACGTACCCAACAGTTCAAACGCCCTTTGCGCAAGCCTATAGAGGCTTGCGGGACAATACTCCGCAAGGTAAATTTAAAAAACGATACGGAACTGTTTGATATGATGGAGAAGCAGCTATACGCCGCTGTGATTTCGGATGCGCTTGATGCAGTCGGTTACCGCGAACAGGCACTGCGACATACCATCCGTCCCCTTCACCCAGAGACAGTTGTAGTCGGTCGTGCGATGCCTGTGCAGTGTGTGGATGTCTACGAAATTCCAGATGAGCCGTATCAGCAGGAGATCGCAGCGGTGGACAGTCTCAAACAGGACGATGTGTTCGTCTGCTCTACGAACGAGAGTACCCGTAACTGCATTTGGGGAGAACTCCTTTCAACGGCGGCGCGAGCGCGCGGCGCGAGAGGTGCCATCATTGACGGGTTTGTCCGAGATGCTCGCCATATCTTAGCGATGGGGTTTCCTGTGTTTACAACAGGGTTGTCGCCTGTTGACTCCAGTGGACGCGGCGATGTGATCGCGTATAACGTTCCGATTGAATGTGGCGGTGTTACGGTGAATCCTGGCGAGGTTGTGTTCGGTGATACCGATGGGGTTGTCGTTATCCCGCGATCAGTTGAAAAAGAGGTGATTGAAGCCGCGTTTGCAAAGGTCGTGGGTGAAAACCGGACGCGTGATGAACTCCGTGCTGGCGCGACGCTGCGAGAAGTTTATGACAAATACGGGATTCTCTGATAAATAGATTGGACTGAGACACTCGGACCGCATCCAAGAAAGAAAATTGAAAATAACAAGCTTGAACTCTTTAGAGAAAGCACTAAGCCCAACCAACGGACCGGGCTGGGTATACGGAGAGGGACGTTCTTCGCAAAAACCCGCCTGAACGAACCGCAAGGAATATTAAAAATATGATTTATGAATTGCGTACATATCAGGTCGTACCGGGGAAGATGAAAAACCTGAACGACCGATTTGCAAACATCACTGTTCCACTGTTCGAGAAGCACGGAATGAAAGTGATCGGATTTTGGGAAACCGCGATTGGAGAGGCAACCACGACGGAACTTATCTATATGCTCGCTTTTGAAGATCTGGGACATTATCAGCGGGCGTGGGATGCATTCATCGCCGATCCCGCGTGGCAGGAGGCGAAACGTCTGACAGAGGTGGGGGGGGCATTGGTAAACGTCGCGAGTTCCAAGATCATTGAACCAACAGATTATTCACCACTGCAATAGCCATCAACGATCAGGTCGGATTTTTTTTCAAAAAATCCTTTCAGCGGAGTATAGCGAGTTTTCCGATCTGTTCAATTCGGCTTCCATCTTCTGTGTAGGCGATGACGCGATACAGGTACACACCATTGGCACATCGCATCCCTATCTCATCTCTCCCATCCCAACGGGTCTCATTGGCACCACGATTCGCGCTGGCATCAACAAGCGTACGGAGAAGTCTACCGTTGACACTGTAAATTTTGATTGTAACGGTATCCGGTGCTTGCGCGAGGTGGTAGGTGAAAAAGGTCTTTCCATCAACTGTCGGATTCGGAACATTGAAAACCTCACTGAGTGTAACTTCCTCATTTAAAGTGAAAGTCGTAACAAGTTCTGCCGTGTTTTCACTGGTATCCGCAGCAGTGATATGGAGTTGATACTCGTCATTCGGAAGATCTGGGGCATAAGTGATAGCCGCATTTGTCGGAGCCGCAGGATCGAAGGTTTCAGTGTAATCGGTCGTGTCCAACGATTCGGGTGTCTCATACACGCTGCCGAGATTGAGACGAAAAGCAGTTTCATCAAGTGCGCTATCATCGGTAAGGGTAATCTTAAAGCGAGGTTGTTCTGTAAGAACTGTACCGTCTATCAAAGGTTCATCAAGGGGTTCGCGCGTTGAACCTGTACCGAACGCAGTAACTCGGATGTCAATAGTAGGTGGCGTGAGATCTGGAGCTTCAGTGACAAAAAACCTATAAACGACAAACCCCTCGTCGCCGCCGATGGCGTTCCCATTGAAATCTTGTGCCGTGATATTGAAGGTGTACTCGCCGGGAAAAAGGATTGGTTGGTAATCAATTGGCACCGTTTGAAAACCACCCTGCGTGCGGAGTTCATAGTCAGTAATCAGTTCAAGAGGACCGCTGTCCTTTTGTCTGGCGATTGTGAGGAAATCTGTATCAATACCGTTTGTATCCTGTAACACAATAGAGATATTCGGGCGTGGTGGGATCACGCTACCCGTCTGAGGTTGGAGACCGTCCACCCATATACTGAAGGCAGGCGGCTCGGTGTCGGTACTCCGCATAAGCGCAAACTGTGTGAGTTCGCTAACCTCTGCCGTTATAGTCCCAACCCGGGCACTGCTAAATTTTACCTTATCGCCGAAATTAAAGTTCTCGGAGCTTGCGGTGACAATAATATCCAATCCAAGATGACTGAGGTAAAGAGGTTCATTTATCTTACCTCGGACTTTGACGCCGTTTGGATGATGGATAGCTTCTGCAGAGGCATCGCGGAGTTCGTAACGAACAGGATCGGTGAAAAAGATAAACCAATCGCCAATCTCAAATTCTCCGTTGGGTCCAGGGCGGCTGTTTACTGTGGCGTTACCATTGCCGAGATTGGCATTCCACGTACGGGTGAGAGTAACATCACCTCCCGGATCATAGTCGGTTTCAAAAGCGAGAATATCAGCAAATTCAAAGGTGTAGTTGACTCCCAGCGGCGTGCTTTCTTTCCTCGGAATCCGTATTTCCAAGCCGAACCCTTCCTCCCTGAACGGATTATCCAATTGTCCAGGCTTATCAAGTTTCTGGATGAGGGCTTCTCCCTTGCGTTTGAGAAATACTTCGTATTCGTTGGAATCTAAAAACAGGAGTATCCAAGTTCCAGCAGGAGTGAGATTCGGGTTGATGCTGATAGCGGAATCGTCCAATTCCTGTTCGCTTGCATTTTCCATCTGCGTCGGGGTGACATAGTTTTCGAGCAGAAAGTCGCCTTCAGAGGTGTAATGAATCTCTGAGGACAGACGTCGCCACGCCGAAGGATCTGCTTGCCATGCGTAGACTGCCAATTGATCGGCGAGTTCCGCTAAAGCTGTTTTAAATGCTGGGGTGTCGGGTTGGAGTAATGTCTCCTCACGCACAGTATCTTCTAAGGCACTCTCGTCAAAGCGGAGTTTAAGCTCGGCAGGCTTCTTGAGTGTGGTTACACCTGTACGAAAAGTAGGTTCATAATATTGTGAAACCTCTGCGCCTTGCCGAATGAGTCCGCGTCGGAGGGCTGCGACGCGAGGAATGGGGGCAAACTGAAGGTCCGGTTGGGATGGTTCAGTAGGCAACTGCGAAGAAACAGAGAGCGGTATACCTGCCTTGTTCTGTGGTTCAGCGTCGAGCGAGTTTGCAGGAAAATGGATGTCAAACACCCTATCCAAGCTGAACGCTGTCAACGCCTCCTGGGGTTTATAGTTAAACTCATTGACAATAAATGAGACGTGCTGTTTGTTATCAAACTGGCGTGATTCTTGGATTTTTCCGATGATTTTGTCCTCGATTTCTGGGTCATCTGGGTCCGCGAGGACATAAATTTTGTGTACGCCTGTTGTGAGCGGTTTGTCAAGATCCAATATTGCGGTGACCTTTTGCAACGTGTGTATGCCATCCGTCCAGTCGGTGGGTTTAATGATCACGCGTCCTATAATGTCGGCATCTTCGTCGATGATGCTGTCTCCCTCCTTGTCCGGATTGCCTTCAGCAAATACCACCTCAATATCAAATCGAACCGGACGCCCACCAATGTTAACAATTTCTCCGATGAGTTGGTAGCCGTTCTTGTCTTCATCAAACGTATATTGGATAGGTGCCCTGTCGGCTTCGTCTGTACCGATTGCAATATTGGGTCCCTCTGGCACTTTGACAATGTTGCGTTCCGTTTTTGAGGGGACAGCGAGTTCGTGTCCAGTGCTATCAGTAATGAGAAGTCGATAGCGTACCTGTCGTCCGCCCTGTGGTAATGGAATCGCTTCTTCGAGTTCATACCATTGTCCGCCGAGTGGCACATCGCCGAGAGGTGACTGTGCGGGGATCATGGAGATTGTTTGGTCTGTGAAGGTAGCCGTATCATCCCATAATACCTTTATACTTCGTACACCGGCTGGTCCCTTATCGTCAACAACAAGCACACTGATACTGAGTGTATCTGTGACTTTAATATCAACAGTTTCTCGGATGTCATGTACGACGGGGGTGTCAACCCAAAACCGAGTGCCTCCGATAGCAGCGCGGGTCTCATCATAAGCAAATATCCGTGCAACACCACCACCCGGTAGCGCGCTATTTGGCACATCAAGACGAATCGTACCATATTCCCCCTTCCAAACTCTACCGCCGGTACGCTGCACGAGGTCGTTACTAATATTATCGTCATAATGATTTGCGAAGGTTGCGAAAGCGGAGAGCGACTCCGTACTAAAATCGGTTGCGATCCTAAAATTCTCACCCTCTGTAACCCCAATCCGAGACACCCTATCAAAAACACCTTCAGTTGTTCCTACCTCGTTTGCTTTGATAACAATCTCGTGCGCTTTGTTGAGCGCGATGCGCTCTAACTCGACCTTTATGTTGAGCTCGGGACGAGCAAGGTGAGATGCCGGGTCTCCGAAGAGTGTATATTGCTCCGTCCCGGGGATCCACTGCGTATTCCGAATACGACTGACAAAACTAATTTTAGCATCGGCAACAATATGCCCGATTGTTGACGGAAGTCCACCATCACCGTTAATAACAAGTTTAGGTTCGCGACCCACGCCGAAAAGGGATTCAAAAAGGTCTTTGTCGAATTCGGCATTTGCTGTACCGTAGGTTAATCGTGTCGCCGAGAGTGTGGCAATCGCACCGTATTTTCCCAACAGAAATTGCTCGCTAAGGCAGAAGTTCCCAACTTGTTGTGGCTTGTCAAACTGCCCGTTAAGACAGGTCGTTGTAATAACGAAGGGAAGGTATCGGTTCCGCAAACTGACAACATCCTCACTATGAAAAATAGCCTCATCTGCCCACGTCTGTATCCCACCATGTCCTGTATATTCGATAGCGAGCGCGCCTCTATTGATAGCAGCACGAATTTGAGAGCGTGTGCGTTCGGGACTTCTAATCTTTCGGAGATAGATTTGGCGAGTGTCATACCCGACCGGTATAATCTCTTGTATCAATTCATCACGCGATGCTTCAAAGATGCCATCGGATGGGTTGTCTGTGTGGTCATCTGCTACCTGAATCAATGTCCCTTGCCACAGTCCCGTTTTAAGGTTTTTCTCATAGTTGATGATTTTTTCAACCATAGTCGCGAGTTCTTCACGGGTCTGAACAGAGAGTCTCCCAATAAGCATGTCCGGGAGCGCATCTTCACCGCTGATGTTAACGAAACGCTGGTCCATAGCGGTTTCCCCACTTGCGGGTGCCCATCCATGGTACGTAGGCACAAAGATCGGATAGAGATTATAGGTGCCACGGAAATTGGGATCCTCGCGGTAAAGCGCGACGGTAGTGTTTTTGTAATCATAATGTGCATCTCCAACGAGGACAACATAAGTAGGAGCAGGCTGTTGCCAACTGTTATAAGCGTATCGGAGGAACCGCCGGATCGCAAACGGGTTAAACAGACCATCGCTGAATTCATTGTAGATGTCGCCGATATCAACAATCATGGTCGTCAAACCCTGTGAACGCCGAAATTCGACAAGCGGTTGAATGTTTTCAGTGAAATCTGGGTGCGTTATGACAACATAGTCTGCTTGGTTGGAAGGATTCCGCAACGGTGTTGGCGGTGTTGGCACAAGCGCGTTGATGCTTCGGTAGGAGGAACGGGAAATGACGAAATAGCGTGTATGTTGGTTGACGCTATCCTCAAAGAGAATTTGATGGCTCGCACCAATACGCGAGGCCTTACCACCAGTGAGTCTACTGGTAATACCATTCTCATTAATTTCATATACATCAATTGTATCGTGAAAGATGTTTCGGACGTTGTATTGGACTTTGCCACGGTTGCGAGGTTCAGTATTGGTATTGAACTCAAGACGGTTCGCCTGTGCCTGAAAACTTCGCCAATAATCAAATTCATACCAGTCGAGATAGAAGTCGTAGGAACCGGCGGGCGTTTTGTTAGTATCCAATGACTCAATACGCATGAAATTCACTTGGTTATTATGGACACGGGTATGTGGAATACTGCGGATCGCTATCTGAGAACCTTGGCGTTTCCACTCCACAAGCCGACCGAGCTGAAGTCCGTTGAAAGAAATTCGTGCCTTGTGAAGGGCATTCCCTCTACGGGAAGCTCCCTGAAATTTGAGACGTAAGGTCGCCAAGCGGTCAATCGCAAGCCGTGGGACAGCCAAAGGTACCTCTATCGGGAGATCCTTTCGACTTGTGTCAATGTTCCCACCGCGGAAGGCTACCCAAAAATAGTGATCGGCAAGTTCAGACTTAATTTCAGTACCAGACAAAACATCATGATGCACATTCTTTTCAAATCGAACGCGTGATAAAAAAGCGGTTGGTGCTACCAAGTTTGGTGTCCGTGGCGTTGCGTCTCGTTCCTCAACACGCGACCCCTCAATACCAACATTGGGTTCTCCTTGTAAAGCAAAGCGAAGCCAGTAAACGTTTTCGTCGGTGAATTTGTTGTCAGCCAAGGCGCGCCCATAAAAAACCAGCTGTTCATCTGGATCAAGTGTGTCGTTTCCGTTTTCATCAAAAACATAGATACCCTGTTTTTTCCCACTACTTTCCAAGCGAATGGTATCAAGGTCAATATCCTCTGGTTCGATGTCAGCCGCGGCTTTAATATTATTATAGGTAATACGGTAGAGGTCGGTTCTGGTAACGCGGATTTTAAATCGGTGTGTGTTGGAAACTGTTAAGGTCGGGGCACCATAAGCGTGATTTCCGTAAGAGGTTCGCCGCTGGCTGCGCCACGGTTTTGCTTGCTCATAGTTTCGCAATGTTCCTTGGAATAGACCCTCAAAAGCCGGAGAGTTTCTTGAAAAAGGAGACGGAGCCGCAGAAACAGTTCCATCCGTTGTTGGAATGGGCGGAAAAGTAACTCGGAACGTCACAGATTTGAAAATTTTCAACTGCTTTGTTGTCGAATTGTATTGTATCGGATTGATTTGCAGACTCGCAATCCGTTGTTCCCGCACAAAACCTACTGGTATAGCCTCTACAAGCTGGCTCGGATAAAAGCCTTTATGGCTATCGGCTTTCAGCAATCGGCTTTCAGGAAGAGAACCACTTTGCTGACTGCTATGTAGAGTGGGGAAAATTGGATCGTCTGGTGTAATACGAATATTCTCAACGGTTCTTATCTCTGGACGTGCCTGAATGACAGTGACAATTGGTGTTCCTACGATTGGGATACCGATGCGTTGTGTGTAGATAGGTAGACGCGGTTTGCCCACGTCAAGCGTCCAATCCGCACCCGCAAAATAGATTTCGGTATACTGGCTATCAGCCATCAGCAGTCGGCTATCAGTGGAATGTGTGGCACTTGCAGACGTTTTGTCCGCTACAATGCCCTCTGACTGATTGCTGACTGCTGACTGCTGACTGTTATTCCTGACTTGGACTTCAGGTAGTGTGAAGCGAGCTGTGAGTGTGTCCGATGTGATTGCGAGAATCTGTAGAGGGTTTTTGCTTACGGGGTTCCCTGACGCTGTTGTTTGTGCTACAGAAACCAATGTTGGAACAGTGTAGAATGTAAAAAACAGGGCTAAAAAAAATTGAATCTTTCTCATCTTTTTAATTTACCTTGCGGGTAAGTGTCGTGATCTATAAAACCCCTACGCTTCGTTTCGGGCTTATTTCTTTGTTTGTTTTTTTTTATGAAATCTTCTGTTTTTTTTTACATGGCATTTGCCAGTCGCGCTGCACAACTGAGTGCCCCCACCAAGCTCATTTCGTTAGCGATGCCTTTGCCGGCTATGTCAAACGCCGTACCGTGGTCCACGCTCGTCCGGACTATCGGTAAACCTAAAGTGACATTCACAAGTTCACCAAATCCAAGAAGTTTTATCGGAATATTGCCCTGATCGTGATACATAACGATGACGGCATGCCATTCGCCTTGGCTTGCCTTGACAAAAAGTGTGTCCGCAGGAAGTGGACCGTCAATCTTACCGAAGCGTGTTTGTGCCTGCGCGATGGCTGGGCGGATAAAGTATTCTTCCTCTTTTCCGAATACGCCAGCTTCACCCGCATGAGGGTTTAAGCCCGCAACAGCAAGCCTCGGTTCGGAGATACCGCAATGGATTAGTGTTTGTCGAGTAATACGGATCACCTCAACAATTCTTTCAACAGAGAGATGTTTCGACACATCAGCTAATGCAATATGATTTGTCACGAAAGAAACTGCTGGAATGACTCTCGGTTCTCGAAAGTCCTCAGTAAAGAGGTCTTTTTGTTGAGAACTAATTGCTGACGGCTGATTGCTATCCAATGCCTCGGGTGTACAGAGCATCATTACTACATGCGGCGTGCTCGTAAAGGCGGCAAGCATTTCCGTGTGACCCGGATAGGAAATCCCTGCTCGGTGTATAGCGGCTTTGCAGATCGGGGCTGTTGTAATGGCATCCAGTTCACCCCGCATCGTAAGATGTGTCCCTGTTTCAATTGCTTTCACAGCGACTTCACCCGCGCGGGCATCTATAGTACCGACAGAAATATCCTGAGGAGTTATTGAGGACACATCAAGTACATCAATTGTCCCGTGTCCTGCAATCGCTTGCATCGGTGTTTTGATTATATTAAGGTTTAGGGGTGGTGTGTTGGGAGTTATAAAGCGGGAACACGCGTCCTCAAGAATAGCAGAACTACCGATAACAATCGGTTGACACAGCGAATATATGCTTTTGTGGGCGAGTGCCTTGACAACGATTTCGGGACCGATGCCAGTCGCATCCCCCATTGTGAGTCCAATCTTCGGTCTATTCATAGAATAGTTATCAGAGGAATGGTTATCGGAGAAAAACCGCATTCTCACTGCGAAGCAAACCGATAACCATTTTACACTGACGGCTCCTGTAATTGGCGATAGAGCGTTGTGGCACGGGCGCGAGAGACGTTTCCGGAGGGTAAGTCCAGCACCTCGTATTCAGGATCGGGAGTCTCCTCATTACCTATAACCATCAACTCGCTCGGATTAGATTTGTTTAAGGCACGAGTTGATGGTTCTCGATGAGGTAAGCGGATAACATCACCAACAGCGAGCATTTTCCCAGCTTTCGCAACGTGCCCATTGACGCGGACCGCACCTCTACTACAGAGAGTATTGGCTATCGTTCGTCTTTTCACGAGACGACTGATCTGCAGAAATTTATCTAATCGCATTTTTTTCAGAGTTATCAGTTACAAAAGGGTGTTTTTGCTTGGGTGTTTCCCTTGTTAAACTAAAACCTCTTAACCGACATTCTTACACTGGTGGTTGGGAAGCGACCGGCACTTCTACAGGGACTTCAGGCTCCACGATTGGATCTGTGAGTGCCTGTTCCAGCACCTGTATCATATCGTTGACTTTGTGAAAACGGATACCTTCCCGAATTTCGGTCGGGATGTCAGCCTCATCTTTCTCGTTGTCTTCAGGAATAATGATGTCGAAAATACCGTTCCGATAGGCAGCGAGTGCCTTTTCTTTTAATCCGCCAATCGGCAGGACTCGTCCGCGGAGCGTAATTTCCCCAGTCATAGCAATATCTTTGCGAACAGACTTCCCTGTTAGTGCCGAGAGAATCGCCGTGGCGAGGGTAATCCCAGCGGAGGGACCATCCTTCGGTACGGCACCCTCCGGAATGTGAATGTGGATATCTTGTTGTTCAAACCGATTGTCGGAGAGTCCGAAAGATTCCGCGCGAGAGCGGATATAGGCGACAGCAGTCTGGACAGACTCACGCATCACTTCTTGAAGTTGGCCTGTCATATTCAGTTTGCCTTCACCCTGCATTGTTGTTGCCTCAACAGAAACAATATCCCCGCCGATTTGGGTCCATACCATGCCTGTAGCAACACCGACTTCATCGCGTTCTTCGGCTTTCGTGCGTGTCCACTTCGCGGGTCCGAGATAGTCACTCAAATTCGCAGGTGTCACTTCAACTTTGAGATCGGGTGTTTTTTCGGTGACAATTTCTCTCGCGACCTTTCGCATGACGGTGGTGATTGTGCGTTCAAGATTTCGAACACCGGCCTCACGCGTGTACTTGTGAATCATCTCAAAGATGGCTTCGTCTGTGAAGGCAACATTGTCAGCTGACAGTCCATGACGTTCGAGTTGCTTGGGGATAAGTCCATTCGGTGTAAAAGTAGTTATGTTATGCTTCTCAAAATCTGTGTAACCTGGCAACTCAATGATTTCCATCCGGTCCTGGAGCGCAGGAGGTATAGTAACCCGTGTGTTGGCAGTCGTGATAAACATGACATCGGAAAGGTCGAATGCGACATCCATGTAATGATCTCGGAAAGTGGAATTCTGTTCTGGATCAAGCACTTCAAGGAGAGCAGACGCAGGATCACCTCGGAAATCAGAACTGAGTTTATCAATCTCATCAAGCAAGAACAGTGGATTTTTCGACTTGACGTCGCGGAGTCCTTGAATGATACGTCCAGGGATTGCACCGATATAGGTGCGCCTGTGTCCACGAATTTCTGCTTCGTCTCGAACACCACCGAGGGACATTCTGACAAACTTCCTACCTGTGGCACGAGCAATCGATTTACCGAGTGAGGTTTTTCCAACGCCTGGAGGACCAACAAGGCAGATAATAGGACCTTTGAGGTGTTTGACGAGTTGTAAAACGGCAAGGTATTCCAACACGTTTTCTTTCGGTTTCTCTAACCCGTAGTGATCCTCGTCAAGTATTCGCTGTGCTTCGGAGAGTTCAAGTTGATGCTCAGTTTCCTCTTTCCACGGCAGCGCGAGTATCCAATCAACATAGGTGCGGATAACACCTGATTCAGCAGATTGCGGGGGTATCTGCGCAAGCCGATCGAGTTCTTTGAGTGCCTTCTCTTCGGCTTCTTCAGACATTCCGGCGCTTTTTACCTGTTCTCGAAGCTCGTCGACTTCGGCGATGTCATCTCTGCCCAATTCCTTCTGGATCACCTTCATCTGCTCCTGAAGGTAGAATTCGCGATGTGTCTTCTGGACGGATTCACGAACTTGATTATGAATGTCATCACGAAGCTCATTCCGTTCCAGTGCTTGATTCAAAAACTGGATGATGAGTTGTAACCGCTTAATAGGATTAAGTTCGTCGATGACAGCCTGGCGGTCCGGTGGATTGAGATTGAGAATTCCAGCGATAGTGTCTGCGAGGTGCCCAGGTTCTTCTTGTTCCTTAATAGCGCGTTTGATTTCATCAGAGGTCAAACCTTGTTGAGATTGTGAACCCTTCCCCTGTTCCTGTTGCCGTGTCTTTGCGTACTCACTGAAAAGTTTTCTCGCTTCCTTCATGAGAGACTCGGAAGTGCTCGCTAAGCCTATCTCCTCATGGACAATTTGCACGTCTGCACTCAAAAAGTCATCAGTTTCTGTAAAGCGGAGGACTATTGCGCGATGTTCTGCTGCAATAGCGATACGGATGGTACCGTCGCCGGGTTCATAAGATTCGATGATATTTGCGACAGCACCGACGACATGGAGATGTTCCGGAGATACCTCCTCTCCCTCTTCCAACTCCATTTGTTGGTAGAGAAGGAGTATACGCCTATTGGAGCGGAGGGCAGCATGGGTCGCTTGGACGCCCATTTGGCGGGCGACGTTTAAAAGAGATTTTGTCCTCGGAAAAATCAAAATCGCATCGAAATCCGGGGGCAAATAGATAACGGGTAAACTTACCGTTTCGTGTTCTTTCGTTGCTGTCGAATTCATCAAAGTTTACGGATTGGAAACCCCCGCGCTTTAGCTGGGGGAGGAAAATCCGCTCCTATATTTTTTCTTGACGAAAAGCGTCAAAAATGCTATAATATACCTCGTAGTGTAAGGTTGCAAGTTAGGCTTCTGTTCGCTATCCCCGTGTGCGACTTGTGTAAAGCTACGGCACGATACGGAAAAGAAACAGATAACGCTGGTAGAGGAAAACTTGAGTGTAATGGATACGAGGAGGTAAAAGCCCCGATCCGCTAAAAACGCACTCTCAAAAACAAAAAGTCAACTTCGGTTGAGAGGGCTGCCTTGGGTCCCTCTGTGGAGCAGATGTAAGACGTTTTCTCGAAAACGCGAACTGCTACGAAGCACAAGCCTTAACCTTTAGGTTATGGGTGCCTTGACCCTCGACCGCTATTTCCTGACTTTCTATCTTGGAATGAAATGCTAATTGTTTGCCAAATTGGCAAATGGCTTGCACACCGAACTGTACCTAAGCCGTTTTAAGTGCTTCGGATTTCCTGTAAACGAGTTGTGGGGATTCATTCTTACGCACGGAGTCTTCGGTAACATGGCACGCCTCAACATCGTCAAGTGAAGGAAGGCGATAAAGCGTATCAAGCATAATTTTTTCAAAAACAGCCCTTAACCCACGGGCACCGGTTTCACGTTCAATCACCTCATCTGCCATGGCGATTAACGCCTCATCAGTCACATGAAATTGCACATCCTCATAAGCCAAAAGATGCTGATATTGTTTCACCAGAGCGTTCTTAGGTTCAGTGAGAATGCGAACGAGAGCCGGGGCATCTAATTCGTGAAGGGTTGTGACAACCGGAAGTCGTCCTATCAGTTCTGGTATAAAACCATATCTAATAAGATCTTTCGGTGTTGCCTGTGCCAGAATTTCATGAATTTTTGTTTCGCTTTTCGGTTGGAGAGGCGAACCGAAGCCAATACTTTGCTTTCCAAGCCTATCTTTAATTGCCTTTTCTAATCCGATAAAGGTCCCACCACAAATGAACAACACTTTTTTCGTGTTTACCTCAATCATTTCTTGATGTGGATGCTTTCTGCCGCCGCGCGGGGGGACATTCGCCGTTGTTCCTTCAAGAATCTTAAGCAATGCCTGTTGGACCCCTTCACCGGAAACATCACGGGTGATTGATGGGTTTTCAGATTTTCGTGTAATTTTATCAATTTCATCAATATAAATAATGCCTGTTTCAGCACGTGCGACATCACCATCTGCCGCTTGAACCAACTTCAAAATGATATTTTCGACATCTTCTCCCACATACCCGGCTTCAGTCAACGTTGTCGCATCGGTAATAGCGAACGGCACGTCTAACACTTTGGCAAGAGTTTCCGCGAGGAGCGTTTTCCCCGTGCCTGTTGGACCGATAAGTAAAATGTTGCTCTTATCTAATTCAACTTCATCCGTCGTGTTTCCATGATGTAAACGTTTGTAATGTGTGTAAACGGCAACAGATAACGTCTTTTTGGCATCTTCCTGACCAACTACATACTCATCAAGTTTTGCTTTAATTTCTTCAGGTGAAGGCGGTGCTTCAAATGTGTTCTGTTGATTTTCTGTTTGTGCGTGTGTTGTGCTCTCAAATTCGGTTTCCGTTTGTTCGTGGACACCGCTTCCGCGTGTCCGTGAAGATCTACGCTGCGAACCGCCAGTCTCTTCCTTGTCGCTCGAACCACCGCTTTTAAAATCCTCTATAGAAAAGTCGAGGCTACCATCCGGTTCACGAGTGAGAATGTCATTACAAACAACAATACACTCAGCAAGACACTTCTCACAGATATGCGCGTCAAGTCCGTTAAAAAGTCTTTCGACTTGGGTGTTATCGCGTCTACAAAATGCACAGGTGGCACTATCTACAGTGGACGCTGACAACTGGACAATACATTCGACACAAATATTTGCTTCTCTGCCTTGAAGAAGTCGGCGGACTTGCGTACTGTCCCGTTGACAAAATGAACAGAACAAGTCACGATGGATGGATTCGGACATAGAAGTTCTCTCCTTTTTTATAGCATTGTCCCGCAGGTTTCCCACACGCGGCTTGCGTCGCGGTCAGGTCGGATTTTTTCAAAAAATCCTTTCACCAGAAAATCTCTTTACCGATTGCTAATTGCCATCTTGCTGTATTGCCCGTTGAGAGACGACCTGATCAACAAGACCGTATTCAAGTGCCTCATTGGCAGTCATGTAAAAATCCCTGTCGGAATCGGCAGCAATCTTCTCAATATCTTGGCACGTATGTTCTGCTAAAATCGAATAGAGTCGATCACGTTCCTGCAGAATCTCTTTGGCATGGATGCTGATATCAGAGGCTTGACCACTAATACCACTCGCCATCGGTTGGTGAAGGAGTGCTTTCGCATGTGGTAGCGCGTAACGCTTACCCGGTGCTCCCGCGGCGAGAAGAATAGCTCCCATACTATAAGCCCTGCCTAAACACCATGTTTGCACATCTGCTTTGATATACTGCATCGTGTCATAGATTGCCAAACCGGCGGAAACAGAACCGCCAGGGGTGTTAATGTAGAGCACTATGTCAGCGTCCGGGTCCTTCCCCTCAAGGAAAAGCATCTGTGCTGTTACAATGTTCGCGATGACATCATCATCAATCGGGGTGCCGATCATGATAATCCGATCTTCGAGTAGACGAGAATAGATATCGTATGAGCGTTCGCCTCGGCTGGTTTGTTCAACGACGATAGGTACAAGGTTCATATTTTTTAGTGGCTGTCAGCACTCGGGGCGGTTTTTCTCTGAAAAACCTCTCGGGTGTCGGTAAAGAGGGTAGCGTTTAACAGTAACCTCTTGTGACCGACTGCCGATAGCCGACTGCCGATAGCTATTCTTCAGGTAATTATGAGCGATTGCTTGGCGGATGCACGGTTAATCAGGAACTGATAAATTTTCTCGTGTTGTAACTGTCCTCGAAAGTCCTCTAATCGATTGCTTGACTTTAGCAGAGACGCATATTTTTGAGCCTCTCGGTTTTGTTGTTCGGCAGCGCGCCGAATCTCGTATTCCAACTCATCATCGGATACGGAAATGCTTTCCTTCTCAGCAATAGTCTCGAAAATCCATGACTGTTTTGTTTGTTGAATAACATCCTGACGTAGTTTATCTGGCAGAGTATCCATGTCAATCCCGGCATCTTCAGGATTTCTATGCTCATTTGCAAGTTGCTGTTTGAAGTTCTGAAGCGTCTGTTGGACATATTGATCGATTAAGGGCTCTGGGATGGTAATCTCGGTTTTTTCGATGAGTTGTTCCAGCAATTCTGCTTTCTGCTTATCAACGTGTAGACTCGTCTCTTCCTCAACAAGATTGTTCCATATCAATCCATAAAGTTGGGAGTAGTTCTCGTACCCGAGGTCTTTGGCAAACTCGTCATCTAACAGGGGAAGATGTTTTTGGGTGATGGCGTGCAGTGTTATTTCATATTCAGCGGATTTGCCTGCAAGTTCAGCAACGCTATGGTCTTCTGGAAATTCAATATCCACATTATTTGTATCCCCAATCTCCATTCCAAGCAATGCCTGCTCGAGTTTTTCGTGTATACTCCCAACGCCGAGTTCTATATCAACGTCTTGCCGAGATTCGGCATCAATGCGGTTACCCTCAAGTAAGCATTCCCAATCTATCCGAACACAGTCCTTCTCTTGGACCGGACGTTCAACATCGAGCGGTTCATAGGTCGCAGATTGCGCTTGCAACCGCGTAATATAGGTGTCAACATCTTCACGGGGCACGTTAACAGGGTTTTTATCGGTTTCGAGCGAATCGTAACTCGGAAGGCTGATATTCGGTCGAATGTCTACTGTCGCTGAGAACGTGAAAGACTCGTTTTCTTTGACTTGCAATTCATCCAGTGGCGGTGTGAAAGTGGGTTGTGTAAGTGGGTTGAGCCGTTCGTTATAGAGCGCGTCTTCGTAGGCAGGAGCGACAAGATACCGGACAGCTTCGCTATTGACATATTCAGGAAATCGTGATTTGAGGATTGCTACCGGGACACGCCCCTTCCGGAAACCCGGAATAGAAACTTGGGAACGCAACGACTCACAAGTTTCCACCAATGCTGCATTGACATCTTCAGAAGGAATCTCTATGTCCAAACGGACTCTTGTGGTGTCTAACCTTTCAATTTCAACTTTCAAGTTTTCTGTCCTCACCCCAGGCGTTCAAAGCCCGAATACTTTAAATCAGAACTCACTCTTATGTGTCGTTTTCCAGGATGTCACGTAAAACACTTTTGCAATCTGAGGAAACCTACGAACCTCACGCCAGGTACCAACTTTTTGAAAGTTATCTAACCCTACCATTATCGCCACCCTCAAATACGATGATGGGCGGGGAGGGACTTGAACCCTCACGAGGCGTAACCCCAATAGATCCTAAGTCTATCCTGTCTACCAAATTCCAGCACCCGCCCGAATCCGCTTTATGACACTAAGGATGCGCCGTGAAGGAATCGAACCTTCAACCGCCTGATTAAGAGTCAGATGCTCTGCCAATTGAGCTAACGGCGCGCCTGTTGAGTTCTCTGCGACCATAGACGCGTTTTGTTAAGTGCCACTCGCTAATTGTGTAGGTGTACTTTTAAAACGTACACCCAGCATCCAAGGAATATTCGCGTCCGGAGGGATTCGAACCCCCAACTTATAGTTCCGAAGACTATTGCTCTATCCATTGAACTACGGACGCATATTAAAGGTGGATGATGGGATTTGAACCCACGCCCACTTGATCCACAGTCAAGTGCTCTACCCCTGAGCTACATCCACCATGCTTCGATTGGGAGTTAGGTATCCTCGCAACCTTCAGGTTGCGTGGAGTACCTTATACTCCCAACTCTGTTCTGCATCGAGCTGTTTGAAAAGCACGCCTAGCAGGAGTCGAACCTGCAACCTACGGATTAGAAGTCCGTTGCTCTATCCAATTGAGCTATAGGCGCTCGCGCTACAAATTTTATCCTAAATCGGGGCGAGAGGATTCGAACCTCCGACCTTCTGCTCCCAAAGCAGACGCGCTAGCCGGGCTGCGCTACGCCCCGAAATTCCCTATAATGCAAACTTGCCAACAACAAAAATGCTGTCAGCAACTATGAGTGCAATATCTACTTAAAATCACACCGGTATTCCTTCCCGATGTTGTTTAAATTATACACCATTCTCTCGCGTTTGTCAAATTATAATGAAAAATCTTGCCTTTTTCGGCAACCCATCTCGCCTTGATATATTCCCCTGCTGAAGCACGGAGTTTTGGTGCCTAAATTAGATGCGTATGTAGCATTTCTGCTTTACCCGTCCGAAAATTATAGTGGACCCTATAAATCGTTATATCACCCAAAATGACCGCTTAAAATATTTTTTTCATGAAACTTGTATAAACCTATTTACGATAATTATGTCAAACACTCCCAATAAACACTTTTTTCATATTTGACAACAGACACACAAAAAAGTTCAGGAGGAAACATGCGTTTGATTGAAGGGATATCCATTGGAATCTCCGCAATTCGCTCAAATAAGATGCGTTCGTCGCTGACAATGCTTGGCATTATCATTGGTATCGCAGCTGTGTTGGCAATGATAGCCATCGGTGATGGTGCTAAACAAATTGTGATACAGGATGCACAGAAAATGGGGGGCGCGACCCGAATCACACTCTACCAAACCTCCTACAAACGAGAAAATAACAGATGGGTCCGTATCCGTAGCAATGAATACATGGAATATGAAGATGTATTGGCGATTGAGGCAGAATGTCCATCTGTGAGTTCAGTCACATCGAGACTTGCAGATTGGCGCGGCGTCCTGTTTCAGGGGCCAGGCGGCACTGAAACGCGTGCCGGCTACAACGGCGTAGACGCTAACTATACAACCGCAATGGATTGGGACATTAAAGAAGGACGCTTCATCACAGACGAAGATGTTCAAAACGCAACAAAAATCTGTGTCCTCGGAGACGAACTCGCAACCGAGTTATTTGGTAATACATCCCCTTTAGGTCAAGAGGTCAAAATCGCAAGAAGGGTGAGTTACCGAGATCAATGGGGAAGGAGAACGAGAAGGCGGTCCACTGAACGTCTCACGGTTGTTGGCACGCTCGTTCCGCGAGGGACAAGTTTCCAGTTTGGATGGAGTTACGACAACCTCGCCTTTATCCCTGTATCAACTGTCCAAGAGCGTTTGACAGGGGACGATGAAGTAGGAAATATTATGGTTTTCGCGAATACTGTTGACGCTGTCCCAAAAGCCATTGAAGAGGTGAGAACAGTCATCAGAAGGCGGCATAATAACCAAGACGAATTCGTCAGAATTCGGGAGATGCGTGCAGGCATGGAACAGCTACAAAAAATCAGTAAGATGATTAAAATCGCTCTCGGTAGCATCGCAGGTTTCTCGCTCCTTGTGGGTGGTATCGGGATCATGAATATGATGTTAGTCGCTGTCACTGAACGAACCCGAGAGATCGGACTCAGGAAAGCACTCGGTGCCAAACCGTTAGATATCTTGGCACAATTCCTCATAGAGGCAGTGATAATGTGCGGTGTAGCCGGGGCAATCGGTATCGGTTTGGGCATCTTTGCCGGAGAAGGGATGGCAATGGTCGCTGTTAAAATTGCTAAAATTGTTCCCGAATGGCCCTCAGTTGTTTCTATGCAGTGGGTCATAATTTCGGTGTCATTCTCCGCCGCGATTGGCATATTCTTTGGTATGTATCCCGCACTCAAAGCTTCCGGTCTTCCGCCAGTCGTAGCACTCCGTAAGGAATAAAACGGACATCACCTAACCAATATCTATTTCTGTAGGCGCGTCTCCCAAGCGCGCCTTTTCTTTTTTTTAACCAACCTACGTTTATCAGGTTTCCGACTTCGGTGCGGTTAATAAACAATAAACCTATTTCGCTTAACTGCGTCTAATAAAGTAGTTGATTTGATACAATAAAGCATCCGGATTTGGAAATCGTCTTACTAAATAAATTGCTACGAAAAAAATCGAACTTTATTCCCCTTTTTTTGTCTAATGTATTAAGGATAGGAATACTTTATAATTTTGGAGGGTAAAATGCGCATAATTGAAGGGGTATCTGTTGGTCTTTCCGCAATTCGTAGCAATAAACTGCGCTCTTTATTGACGATGCTCGGCATTATTATCGGGGTTGCCTCGGTGCTTGCAATGATAGCCATCGGCGATGGAGCGAAGATGATTGTCCTGCAAGACGCGCAGAAACTCGGTGGCGTGAACCAATTCACGATGTACCGAAGTAGCCATAAGCGAGTAAACAATCGTTGGGTGCCGAATCGGAGCAACGAGTATTTCGAGTATGAAGATGTGTTGGCGATTGAAGCGGAGTGTCCATCTGTAGAGTTAGTCGTGCCGCGGATCCCGGAATGGCGGGGGGTGCTTGTACAAGCCGCTGGCGGCGCAGAACACCGGACAGGTTATAACGGCGTAAATGCATCGTTTTCGGAAGCAATGGATTGGAATATACAGCAGGGACGCTTTATTACAAACGAAGATATTGATAATGAAGCGAAAGTTTGTGTACTTGGTTCTGAAGTAACCGCCGCCCTATTCGGGAATGCATCTCCTGTAGGGAAAGAGATTAAAATCGGCAAAGGTCCTGGAGGTCGTTTCGATCGGTATGGTAGGAAGGACCAAAAACGAATAACCGAACGTTTCGTTGTTATCGGTACAATGGAAACCCGAGGACGCAGCCTGAGATTTGGCTGGAACTTGGATGATATGATGTTCATTCCACTGACCACAGCGCAAGAGCGTTTCACGGGTAACGATAGGATTGTGATGCTTTCCGTTCACGCGAATACCGTTGAAGAGGTCCCACAGGCAATTGAAGAGGTGAAAACTGTTCTCCGAAAGACACATCACGGTCAAGACGATTTCTTCTCGATCTGGGATATGCGGGAAGGCATGGCACAACTCGATAAAATCAGCAAAGTCATAAAAATCGCATTGGGGAGTATCGCAGGGTTTTCGCTGCTTGTGGGTGGTATTGGGATTATGAATATGATGCTCGTCGCTGTCACCGAACGCACCCGTGAGATCGGCTTACGAAAAGCGATCGGTGCGAAACGTATGGATATTCTGACGCAGTTTTTGATAGAAGCCGTTGCAATGTGTAGTGTAGGCGGTGCCTTGGGTGTTGTATTGGGTTTGTTCGCTGGCGAAGGGATGGCAATGCTCGCCGTCAATATCGTCAAGATCGTTCCCGAATGGCCCTCGGTTATCTCCACTGAGTGGATATTAATTTCAGTGTCATTTTCAGCAGTAATCGGTATATCTTTTGGGCTATACCCAGCGATCAAAGCCTCTGCGCTTTCACCAATTGAAGCACTTAGGGCTGATTAGGGGGCAATTCACATGAATTTAATGGAATGTGTTATTTTAGGCATTTCCAGTCTGCGCCGGAATCCACTTCGCTCAGCACTGACGATTTTAGGGATTATCGTCGGCGTAGGTTCTGTTGTCAGTATGGTATCCGTAGGCGATGGGTCGAGTGCCATGGTTTTACGTGAGATTGAACGGACGGGTGGCACAAAAATGATCGAAATCTATAAAGACGACTGGGACAAACAGTCAGGAACCTTGAGCCGCGCCGCTGGCTCGGCTGTTCGTGGGAAAAGTCGATGGCAAAGAAACCGAGCCGAAGATCTGGAAACCGAAGATGCGTTTGCTATTCTTGAGAGAGCCAGAGGAATCGTCAATGTCGTCGCCGAAGATGATATGCCCGGTTGGACGGTGAATTATAAAGGACGTACAAAAGAATCTCGTATCGTCGCTTCAACTGCAGGGTACGATCGTTCGCACAACTGGTACCCGTCAAGCGGTCGGTTTTTTTCACCCGAAGAGGTAGAGGCGGCGAGTAGTGTCGCTGTTATCGGTTCCAAGGTTGCCGAAGAGGTCTTTCTCGACGAAGATCCCGTTGGAAAAGAGATTAAAGCCTCGCGTCAATCATCCCGATGGAGAGGTAGAAGCGGACTTTATGAGGTACGCCTGAAGGTCATCGGGGTCATGGAAGAAAAAGGTGATGCGATGGATACCTCTGGCTGGGATGATCGATTCGTTATTCCGATAACAACCTTACAACAGCGTTTTAAAGGACGCGATGATGTTGAGCGCCTTCGCGTAGAAGCGGTAGACGTGGATACGATTCCGATTGCTATAGCTGACGCGAAACGAATCTTGGGAAGACAACATAACAACACAGGTGAAGAATATAACTATTGGACAGCTACAGAGGAGTTGGCAACTGCCAAAAAAGTAGGTTTAGTCATGAAAGCCCTGATGGGCGGTATCGCCAGCATCGCGCTTATGGTAGCGGGTATCGGCGTCATGAACATCATGCTTGTCTCTGTGACCGACAGGACGAAGGAAATCGGACTCAGGAAAGCACTCGGCGCAACCCGTAACGATATTCTGGCGCAGTTTCTGGTTGAAGCAGCCGTACTGACCCTGGGCGGCGGCATTATCGGCGCAATTGCTGGTGTGTTTATGGGACAGGGAACAGCCGCTCTTATTTCCAGGTTCGTTTGGGAAGGAAGCAATTGGCCCTCAGTGATTTCATTCGGAACCATGATTATCGCATTACTCGTTTCTGTCGCTATCGGTGTTTTCTTCGGACTTTACCCCGCCAACAAGGCTGCAAAACTTACACCCGTTGAAGCACTCCGTTCCGATTAGTCAGAAGAATGGCTGTCAGCCTTCGGCTGTCAGCACAGACTCTCCCACGCCTACTGATACAAAGCTTTTGAAGCGCGTGGGAGAGTCTGAGAAAGAGAACCTTGTGGCAAACACAGAGGTTTTGCAGTCCAAAACCACCGAGGGTTTCCGAGAACCAGTATGTCACAAGTACCTGATAGCCGACGGCTGATGGCTGACGGCTATTCTACAGGAGGGATTATCCTTGAAGAAAGTAATTATTGCTGCCGCCGTTGTTTTAGTTCTCGTCGTTGCCATCGGTTGGGTCGTACTGGGCCGCGGGAGAAACGGGGCAGATCCAACGCAGGAGAAGAAAATTGAGGTCGTTGAAAGTGGTGACTTCCAAATGCGTATCAGTGCAACCGGCAACTTGGAACCGCTTATTGACGTAGAGATAAAATCCAATGTTGAAGGTGAAATCGTTAGACTCCACGTTAAAAATGGCGACAGGGTTGAAAGAGACCAAATATTGCTGGAACTCGATCCGGAACTCTATGAAGAAGGGAAAAAACAGGCAGAAGCAGATGTAGCAGCTGCCCAAGCACAAGTTAGGCAAGCAGAACTAAACATTGAACTTAAAAATGAACGGCTTGACAGCCAACTCACACAGGCTGACGCGGATTTGAAAATCGCTGAAGCGAACTTTGAGACCACCAAAGCCACAACTATAACACAAATCAGCCAAGCGGAAACAGATGTCCTGACCACCAAGAACTCGCTTGCTCAGGATAAAATTGCCTTGGATCAAGCCAAAATCGCGCTTGCACAAGCAAAAATTACGTTATCTGAAAATGAAGCATCGCTCAGATCTGCAAAGGTCTCTTTGGATAACGCCAAATCAGAACTTGATCGTAACACGGAACTCTTTGATAAAGGATTGGTTTCCAAAAAGGCATTGGAAGACGCACAAGCACAGCACGCGAATGCAGAAGTCCAACACGAAAATGCCACAACACGGGTGGAATCACAGAAACAAGCGATCAACTCCCAAGACCGAACGATACAAACACGCAAGACTGCTGTCGTAACACGTGAGGCGATATTGGCACAGGAGGAACGGAACCTTCAAAATCTCAAAAACATGCGACAGGAAGCAGAGGAGGAAGCACAACTCCGCGTCGAGAATTCCAGAACTCGATTACAAGAATTGGTAGAGACTTTCGACAATGAAAAATTGTTGACCCAACAATCCAGAGTGAGTGCTGAAGCAAACAAACTTCGGAGGGAAAGTAGTCTGAAAAATGAAGCAGAACGGCTCGATTGGACGACAATCAGGGCACCGATGGCGGGGCTTGTTACGCTCCTCGAACTCGAAGAGGGTGAAATCGTGACCTCTGGACGTTCAGCCTTCTCACAAAGCCCACCCATTATGACGATTGTTGACCCTTCCAAAATGGTCGTCAAAACTTTCATCAACGAAGTCGATATGGAACGCCTTCGTCCCAACCAGCGCGCAGAAATCAAGGTAGATGCCTACCAAACAAACACGTATGATGGAACAGTCTATGAAATTTCACCCAGCGGAGCGGAACAGGATAACATCATCTCATTTGAGGTAATGATAGAAGTTAGCGGGTCCCCAGAGGAGCTTCGTCCCGGTATGAGCGCAGATGTTGACATCATTACCTATGAAGAAAAGGGTGTTCTGCTGCTACCGATTGATGCGCTTATAAACGAGCCTTCAGCGACTGTCACTGCGCAAGTTGAGAATACCAAGCCCTATAAGGTAAATCAGCCGATTGAAGTCCAGACTGTCAGTGAGAAAATTTTCAGGGGAACTGTGGCAAATGTTGGTTCCAACGATGTCATTATTAGTCTTGATAGTTCCCAACGCGGTATTCGTCCGGGTCCAGCAACGCTATCTCTTTTGGTGAAAGGTAAGAAGCAAGCAGACGGTATACGCGCCACGATTAATATGTCGAAGGGGAAAGCTGTTATGCTCGATGACGGTAGCAGCAAAGGCAAACGCGCAGAGGTTGAAACCGGCATGCAGAACGAAACACATGTGATCATCAAAAGCGGTCTCAAGGCGAGCGACCGCGTTATTCTGCAGCAACGGAAACCACAAGGTGGTGGATTCGGACGATAACTTTAGTTTTATGGTTGTCAGTTGTCAGCGAATTAGCGGTCAGCAAGAAACCTCTTTACTGACCGCTGACGGTTTCCGATGGCTGACTGCCATTACAACTGAATTACCTGTCCATCATAGGCGAGGTAGGCATTGTCCGGGAGTTCAATGTCCATTTCTTCACACTGCTCCGGGAAATATCGATGATCCAGTCGATGCATAATATGTGTGAAATAGGTCTCCCTCGGTTTCAGGGCAGCACTAATTTCTAAGGCTTCACCAACCGAAAGATGCGTTGGATGTCTCGGATTAAAACTCAGCGCATCAATCACCAGCACCTCAATCCCTTTCAATAGGTCTTGGGACGCTTTCGGCAATCGTTTCACATCTGGTAGGTATCCGAAGTTGTCGATTCGGTAACCATAGGTATCAACGTTCCCGTGTTCAACCGGAACCGGTGTAATATCAAAACCGAGCAACTCAAATCTTTTATCCCGATCAACAACATTTGGAAGCAGATGACCGACCCCACCACCTTGGAACGTCTCCTTTGTGAACATATAATCGAAATTGCGTTGTAGGATACCAATCGTCTGTTCGGGACCGTAGATAGGCATATCCATCTGCTGTTTTCGACACGGCATCACAATATCGTTCGTTCCACTGACATGATCGGCATGCGAATGTGTGAAGATAACGGCATCTATCTGCTCAATCCGATTCCGGACGATCTGATCCATGAAATTAGGTCCGAGGTCGAATTGGAGGTGTTTCCCATCTTTCTCAACATGGGCAGATGAACGGGTCCGGTAGTTTTTTGAATTAACATCCCGTGCGTCTTCGCAGGTTTCGCAGTCACACTTATACTCAGGGACACCTGTTGAGGTACCTGAACCTAAAATCGTAATTTTCATTTTTTTAACTATTACCAAAATCATGGGCAGAAAGCCCAATACATCACTGGCGAGGATACAATCCTCGCCAAATTAAAAAATGACTAAACTTACACTCCAAGAATGTCTTACGCTGGCTGATCTCCTTGGGGACACGCCAATGACAGTCATTTCCGCGTCCCGATTGAAACAGAGGATGTGCGATGCCTACGTCGCTGGGTCGCTACCCGATGTTGATGCCGCTATCGTTTTTGATGCATACTGCTCGGACGAACCTGCAGGTTTCGGTACCGATGCTGATGCCCTGTGGCGCCTTTTGAAGGAGACCGACGGATGGAATTGTATCAACGTCGATAACGCCTGTGCCGAATCTCTCGGAGCACTTATTGAAGCCGACAGGGGCACATCTATCCGTTATTACGGCGATGTCTGTCACGCCCTCTTAGAACCTGTCCATCGCTATTCAAACGCGGCAGTTCGTCTTTTGACATTAGACAATGCGACACGTCTGGCGATGGCTCCTGCGGAAGTCCAAGGAAACGGTTACAAAACACACGAAGCAATGCTAACAGACGGTATCGTCGCCGGAGCCGTTGTAGATGGCAACATTGTCGCTATCGCACATACTTATGCGGAGACCGACCTACATGCTGACATCGGTGTTTCGACAGTCGAGCGGTGGCGTAAAAAAGGAATTGCGACTGCCGCGGCATCTCTCGTCGCCCAAGAAATTCAGGCGAGAGGCAAAGTGCCTGCTTGGAGTTGCGGCGAAGACAACTTCGCTTCGCTTCGCGTGGCACAAAAACTGGGTTTCACCGAAGTCGGACGGCGCACCTATGTCATCCCCGTTTCACCAGAATAGGGACTCCTTATCCGAGAGCATCGTCCACTTTGTTAATTGCGGCTGCCATCAATCGCGCATGTTCTTCTTGCATATTCACGTTAAACCCAAATCGTAGCGCACGACCGAGAATCGATAAAGTCTGTGGACACATATCCCGTGAGTACTCAACATCCCCCTTGTAGCGAGGATCTTTCCACGGATACCCGGAAGCGTCTGGCGAATGCTTGAAGAGGATGGAATCCCAATAGGTATAGATATGCCTGTCGGGGAACCCTTCATTGTAAGCCGTGCCTGCTCTCAATCCCTCGGCACTGAGCGCATCGGAGTACTTTTTGGCAAGTTCCACATCACGCACAATAATCGCCGCACTAATACCACACTCACCGGTCGGGTCATCCACGTGTTGTCGGATATAGCCTTTCGGTTCTTCAGCGAGTTCCGCGGTGAACGCTTTTTTCAGTCTGCGTGTATGTCCCAAGATGTCCTCTAACTTTGAGAGTTGCACCCGTGCGATCGCACCCAAAATTTCACTCGTTCGGTAGCACTGTCGGGAAAAAGGTTTGTTCTTCCATTCAGAATCGCTCATCCACATCGGCAAACCGGGTTCCGCTGCGAAGGCTGCGCGTTCATAGACATCGTAGTCATCGCTAAAGACAAGTCCGCCTTCGCCACAGGAGATCACCTTGTAGTAGTTGAGGCTCCACGCCCCTGCATCTCCCCACGTTCCAGCATATTTCCCTTTATACTGTCCACCGACACATTGACAGCAATCTTCAACAACTAAGAGATTGTGCTTCTTCGCGAGTTCGACTATCGCCTCAAGCCGACACGGTACGCCTTGCATGTGTACCGGTAAGATGGCTTTCGTATGGGGTGTAATTTTCCGTTCCACATCAGCGATATCCAAACCGAGCGAATCGTCGATTTCCGCTATCACTGGAATTGCACCTACGCCGACGATAGCCGCGGCAGTTGCGATAAAGGTGTAGCCCGGAACGATCACCTCATCTCCCGGTCCGATACCGACACCGGTCAAGGCACAAATGATCGCGGAGGTGCCGGAGTTCACCATCAAGGCGTGTTTTGCACCGAGGTATCCTGCTGCCTCCTTCTCAAAACTGGCTACATTTGAATCCTCAACGAACCGAAAAAGTTTCCCACTGCGCAGGACCTCAGTCACAGCGTTGATCTCGCGTTCATCTATCACACTGGGCCCGTGCATTCCGCCGGGTATAGAATCTGCAATAACGGGTGTTCCGCCATCTATTGCTAAACGTGCTGGCATCTTTTCTCCTCCACAAATCTTAGGACGTAGTTTGCAACCTCACCAAGAGAAATGCGAAATATGGTGATACTTTATCAGAAGCATCTGTTTTTGTCAATCATTCTTTTACAGCATGCCAGAGCCATTCAATTCTCCCGTAGGAGGGAACTCCGATTCCCGACCTCTTCTGTAGGAGCGAGCTGTGCTCGCGATACTCTCACCGCGGATATGAAATTTTCGTCCCGGATGCACCCTTTTCCATCAAATCTGTGTCTTTAACTTATAAAGGGAGGGGAAGGAGGCTCTCAAGTTAAAATGACAAGGAATACATTACGTGGCGATTACAGTGAAATCATCGGCGACAGTCCGCAGATGTTTGAAGTCCTACAACAAATTGAGTGCTTTGCAGCGACATCCATGCGGCTTCTTATCTCTGGCGAGACGGGAACGGGCAAGGGTATCGTGACTCACCATCGACGTGGTACTGCCATAGAACCGGTATAACAGTGCTAATCGAAATTATATCACACAATCGATGCATTTTTGTGAAATGTTTTCGGTTAGGACCTTATACAATAACAAGAGGGTTGCCAAAGGACGCAAACACCTATCCGTTCGCCTTCCCAAAGCAATCCCAGAAACATAATAGGAGAAAAACGAATGAAAACGTCCGTATTTTTAAAATCGACGACAGTTCTTCTACTCTTAGCGATAGCATTTCTGCTTGCTCCACCTTTCGAGCAAACCGCAGATGCGGGGTGGTGGGCATGCGCGAAAGCAACAGCGAAATGTGTTGCAGCAACAGGAGCAGCCGCTACAGCCTGTGCCGCCGCGGCAGCCGCTCAAACCGATGCGTGGCTCTGGACGTTATGTGGAATAAAGGTTATTGCCGCCGCAGATGCCTGTGATAAAGCAGCAAGAGAATGTGGGCTCTAACCCACAAGAGGAACAAGATATCGCCATCATTCACAAACTCACTCTCACCACACTCCAAAGTAAAGCACTAAAATATCATGGAACCCCTGGTACGATCGCCAACGCGCCCTTGGAAAATTTACTTGCTTCCCCCGAAGTTATAGCGTGGATGCAACTTCGTTTCCGCGATCAAAACGGAAAATTTGACAGTCTCGGCTGGGTTCAGTTTGTTATTTCGCACCGAGGTTTTGCCAACAAACTTCATGCCGAGACGCAATCGAAACTACACTCTCTTTTTGAAACAGAAGGTAAATCGCTCGGTATTCTTCAATTCGCATTAGAAGACCCGATCACGACAGGACACCTTATTAACGTTTTTACAGACGTAGAAATATTTATCAAGTGGGTTAATGGAGATTTCGACGACAAATAAGGAGTATTCAAATGTTTTTCAAAGAAACTTCCCGCTTCGCGACCGGCTCCCCTGTTGGGGTTCTCACAATTTTCTGCATGGTATTTCTATTATTCTCTCCTCTTGCATACGCCGATAGTTTTTCTTTTTCAGCCAAAGGTCTCATGCTCATGTTATCTGTTTTTACGGTGTTTGAAATAAGCGATAGTTTATCCCCAATCAACGAGTGGGAAACACAGATTCAGGACGACTCCGAGAGCGAGGAACTCCTCAAAAAACGATTAGCTGTCGAGACCGATGCTGAGTCCTTCAGGAAGTTCCATGAACACCTTCAGGAAGTTCAGCAAGCTAAACGTGAAAAAACGAAAAAACTTTCACGTTTTAAAAGTTGGTTTTATCCTGCCGTGGGTGTCGTTACCACCGGTGTAATCCTACTTTACACGTGGATAAACGGAGGCCCGGCATGAAACACAGACGCTGGCATAAACGCCTTGACGCATACCTACCGACCATGAATCGGTATCTCTTGTGTGCGTTATTTCTCATGGTACTCAGTATAGGTGGAGGTATACTATGGATGTTCTTTGGTTATCCTCCCTCCCAACCGCTGGATACCCCAAATGCAGAAAGTACTCAGGATATCGCCCCCGCGGAGCAGAACACACACACCGCGGTACCGCTTGGGGGCAAAGAGATGGCAAAACATATTTTTACCGAGGATGACCTGAAGCAGCCTGAGATCAAAAAAATGATGGAAATACTTGACAGCCCCGAATATCAAGCATTTACCGAAACGGATCCCGCAGGTATCGGTGATTTTTTTGATTTTTTTGCCTCAACACAAACCTGAAAAGTAGATACGCCAGCACCGCTACCGAATACGGGATGATGATATTTAGCACAAGGATCAGTGGCGGAAAGTTTAAAATCCCGTTTAAGTCCCTGAAAAGCGATAATGGGAAAATTAAACACACACCCCAGAAGAGTTTGGAATCCCCCGGTGAGAAGATGCCAAACCAATAGAGGGCAAAACTGATGAGTCCGCTCCCGAAGAAGAGTCCTAAAATATAGAGAGGCGTTGTTATGCCGAGATACCACGCCATTAACTGGCTCAGCGTCCCTCCATAAAGGAGACCGAACGAACAGAAGTTGTAAATCTTCTGCGTCTTCAGATCGGTATAACTTGCATACCCACAGAAGGCGAGGGCTAAAAGCAAAAGAAAAGTTTCATAGTGTGACATCGGTGTATTCTTAACCTAATTAGGGTTTGAGGAAGGGTGGAAGAAAGGAAGAATGGGAACCTCAATCCTCCAACCTTCCATGCTTCCAACTGTCCCACCCAATTGTGGATTCAGAACTTAAACGTTAATATTTAAACTTGCTTACGAGTCAACACATCTGTATACCCAGCTTCCATCACAGGTGTCTTCATATAGTGTCCCCTCACACACAGATTTACAAGATTCCCCTGGGTCGCAGTGAGCATCAGAATAACACTCATTACTGGAATAGGCGGAAGGGGAAAGCACTGCTTGAGCTGTCAACAGGCTCCCACTTGCTACACCTAATGCCAGTGGTGTTTTCAGACTAACACGTCCCCCTTCAGATTTCAGGAAGTGCTTAATTCTACCACGGATCTTAGCATTCATTTCGGGTCCCTCCTTTCTGGCAGGGCGGTTTCAAGGCGTTCATACCTATCCGTCCCGCTTTCGCCTCAAAATTTTCTGCGGGCTAACCTTGCACGCTTTATAATTTAAAGACACCACTATTGGCGAAAAGGGTGCATACTGTTAAAAAAGTCTTAAAGGTTTGAATTGTCTGGTAGGGCATTTCTATGGAGGTGTATAGCGGAAATTTTTAAAAGTGTCAGAAAATAAATGCGTTCTATGCTACAATTAAGTGAGTTCCATCATTACCGATTTAATGGCAATGCCACGCCAATTGAGATAAAAAATCCAGATTTTTTGATAGAAATGCACCCTTTTCGCAATAAATGGTGTCTTTAAATTAAAAGAGCTGCGTAATGCTCTTAAGTTTAAGATACGTACACCGATACCATCATAGGTCGGGCATATTTCAATAGATTTAGGGAGAATTCTGATGGTAGATGATACTGTTGAACTGATTGGTAGAATTTTGTCGGGCGACGACGAGGCTTTCAGTCTATTAATGCGGAAACACCAAAAAGGTGTCCATGCCCTTATCTGGCGGAAGATTGGGGATTTTTATATTGCTGAGGAACTTACCCAAGACACCTTTATTCAAGCCTACAAAAAGCTTGGGACCTTAAAAGATCCACGCCGATTTAAGGGATGGCTGTATGTCATCGCGAATCGACGCTGCCTTAATTGGATAAAGCGGAACAAAGCGAAAATGAACGCGTTGGATATGCAATCGTTAGAAAACACGCTACCAGAAGAGATTGAAGAAGCGTCTTACGTGCATCATACGTCGCATCAACGTGAAACTGAAATCACTGAGTATCGACGACAGCTTGTCAAAACGCTCCTCCAGGAGCTCCCGGAGAGCGAACGCACCGTCGTGACGCTCTACTATCTCGGCAAAATGACGACGAAGGAGATCAGCAAATTCTTAGGCGTGTCGGTGAATACAATTAAGAGCCGACTCCGCCGCGCACGCAAGCGTCTCCAAGAAGAAGCATTGGTCCGCGAAACGCTTAACGGTGTGCAATTGCCTGACACTCTCATTGATAACGTCATGCGACATATTGCTGACCTGAACCCGACACCGGCACCCCCGGCGAAGAAACCCTTACTCCCTTGGGCAGCTCTCGGTGCCACAGCCGTCTTGGTAATACTCTTCGGCAGCAGCAGTCAATACCTCCTCCGGTTTCAGCAGCCCTATCGTTTTGACGCACACTCCGAACCTACTGTTGAACTCGTTGATGAACCCATCTACCTTGAAATTGTCGCAAAACCCGCAGTGCGGCGTCAGACCGGCAGAACAATTATCCCGGGTAAAAACAGCGGGACAGGCATGCAAACCTCGAAAACCAGCTTCACAACAAACGCTGATGACAACCCCGCCAAGTTTTCCGCTTCACAGTGGACACAGTCAGGCGGACCACAGGGTAGTGTCGTCTATAATCTCTTTGCAGCTGCTGACGGAACGGTCTACGCTGCCGCAAAAACAGGGTTCTATAGATTGACACCCGACGCAACATGGGTGCTTCTTAACACTGACATCACCCGCGGACAGTACCGAGTCCCTATCACAGAACACCAAGGCACCCTTTATACCGTCTCCACTGATGAGGTGTTCGCTTCAGAAGATGCGGGTGAGACGTGGAACCCCCTTGGACCGCGCCCGAAGGGAATCGCAAGTGGACTCATCGTCACAGCGGCAATCCAAAAGCGCGACCCACAAACAGGCATAACGTTGTATCTCGCACTTCAAGAGAGAGGGATCTTCCGATCCACCGATACCGGTCAGCACTGGACCCCTCTCAATAATGGATTGGTAGGGAGACGGATTTATACAGTCGCCGCAATGGGAAATACGCTATTCGCTGGCACAAACCGAGGGCTTTATCGCCTCCGTTCAAGCGACTGGCAACAAATGCTCGCCGATGTATCTGGTGCCGTTTACACCTTGACCGTCAACAAAAACAACCTCTATGTTGGAATGGCACGTGATATTGTTCGATTTGAGAACGGTAAAGGCCCGCCTCTCAGGGACTTTGTACCAAAAAGAATCTTCCACTCTGCAGATCTTGGCGCGTCATGGACTGAAATAACACCTATGGGTGAATCCCATGTTATGAATTTGGACTCCGCCATACAGGTTTTGGCTGTAGGGAAAACGCTCTTCGTCCTCGGAATAACCGAATTTCGATCCAGTGACGGCGGAAAAACTTGGACCTGCCTCAGATCTAACATCAGTTTACTCAACACCCCGAGATTTCCAGCCGTGGCTATCGATGAAAGAACATTTTACAAAGCCGACGCATTAGGAATCAGCCGCACAACCGATGCAGGTGCGTCCTGGCACCCTTATGTAAACGGGATGACAGGTCCCGCAATGCACGATTTGACCGCCCTAAATCATAGACTCTATATGCATATCGGGGGAGACATTGTTCAGTCAATGGATGGGGGTGAGACTTGGCACAGTGTTCACTTCAATACCCACGAGGACACACCCAAATTAGATAAGGATTTTTATAGAAATATAAAGTTAACGATCGCCGATAATGTCCTCTATGCCATTTCGATTCGGGAGAACAAGCCGAGTCTTTTTCGTACATCTGCCGTTAGCGATGAACTCATTCCCATTCACGGTGTCCCCGCTTTTGGAGCCGAGGCAGCTATAGACACTAGCAATAGTGTAGACGATATGATGTGGAATCTACTGAGAAAAAAAAATACGTATATCAGTGCCTTTGCTGTCGAAGGTGGGACATTTTACGCTGAATACAAGTATAAGCTTTTTAAATGGAAACCCGGCGATCCCGAATGGACAGACACAGGATTAGTCGACTTCGACTTCCCATCTGTAGTGGCTGTTTCCGGTAAAACCATCTACGCTGGTAATGGGGACAAAAAATTGTTTCAATCCTTTGACGGTGGAGATAGTTGGAAAGACATCACGTCAACGCTGCCTATCCCCTTTACACATTTCAAGGAGATGACCTTCGTAGGTTCCACTGTTTGTATCGCAACCGACAAAGGTGTCCTCATGTCACAAACTGGAGAACACTGGCGGGTCATCACGGATAAAAACCGAACCCACACCATCATAGACAGATTCGCCGTAGACGGCACAACACTCTACGGTGTGGGTGATAGCGGGGCATACCGCTTAGATCCTCACGGCAAGTGGGAGCTGCTTTCTTCAGACGTTCCCAATAGTCCTATTGCCTCTCTCGTTATCAGTAATGATCGGCTTTACGCCGGAACCTACGATCACGGCATGTTTCACATCTCGCTTGAGAAGCAAATGGATATAGCCAACTCGTTCTGAACTTTTCAGGTCCACTCCTCCATCCTCGGTTCCTTTCGACCTCTTCTATAGGAGTGAGCGTTTCTAACCGGTTTCAAATTTTTCCCATTATGCACCCTTTCGGACAGAAAACGTGTCTTTAATTATAAAAGGTAGCGTATGTAGATACCATATTTACCAAAGTTTGGACAATTTGTGTGTTATTCAAGCCACTCTCTCAAATATCAACGAAGGAGTAGAAAACATGGATCCAAACTATAGATATAGAGGCGCGCATCTTAAGCCCAAAATCGCCAAAGCCATCATCTTAGAACAATTTGCAGGAGAAACCGTGAGTCGGCGAGAAATTGATGAAGGTGTCATCCAACACCATCAATCAAACGGCGGGCTTCCCTCAACAGCGAAAACAAACCCTGTCAAAGCCGCACTTCGATATTTGAAAGACAAGGGATTTGCCGAAAATGTTTCCAAGGGTTCGGGCAGTACGTGGCGAATTTTTGAAAACCCCAAGCCTGTTTCTGAACCCGCGACTGCCCAAGCGTTAGTCGCAGTGATTAGAGCAGAAATCCAATATCTGACAACACAGATGAAATCTTTTGAGCATCGCATCTCCGAACTTGAAGCAACGCTCACCAAAGATATGCAATAACCTGCTCCTTCGCTAATGGGTTTTATAAATCCATCAACTTATGGGGGAGGCTCCCAAATTGCCCGGCATCCTCCCCCCGCCTTCGTGTTATCCAAATTGCTGCAATAGCGTTATAGGATCTACCATAAATGGATCTATTTTCTAACCTGTTCTACCTACGCCACCAGCTCTTTTTACTCTGATACGACGCAAGGAGTTTTGAAACCTCTCTCGCCTTCTTGTCCAGGTGCAATACTGTCTCGCACGCTTCGATCACTTTCTGTTTCGTATTCTCATCTTGGGTCGTCTGATAGGCGTGATGGTAACTCTGCGCAGCAGCGGTATGATACGCCACGAGGTCTACGTTTTTAGGGACTTCGGTCGGAAGTTCTGCAAGCATTCCGACTGCCGCATCCCACGCCTCTGCTTCGGCGTGACAAATAACTTGCTGGTAGCGCAGATGGTGTTGCGATGGATCCAACCAATGTGCCTGCTCATAACACATCACCGCCTCCGAGTGAGCCGCATTGGCGACGTGCAACTGCGCAAGTTGGATATAAAAAGCGGACAACCCGCTCTCTGCTATTGTATAAAGTGATACGCCAGTACTGACGAGCCAGCCTCTCTCCAACAGGAAATCGATCGCTGAATTCCGTTCTTCCTCTGTGATTTGGATGTCGGTGAGGAGATGCTTCGCTACAGCAGCGTTCGGAAAAATTTTGGTGCGACTTTTCAGTAACGGATACGCCTGAACCGCTTTATCCATCGTGATGAGCTTAATCCCAGTAGCGATACGGAAAAGCGATACGATCTGGTCACTGTTTTTGCGGGACATCTCTTCAGCGATCACCTCCCGATTCTCTGAAAAATGCTGATTGAGTTCCTCAATTGCCTCTCGGATCTCGGTGTCACTTGGGGACAGTTGATGTGCTTTCGCGAAAAACCGTTGCGCCGTAAAGAGCTCCCTCCACGTCCGATAGATCGTCCCCAGTCGAAAATTCGCGAGTGCCAGGGTTGATGGATCGTCAGTTGTGTTGAGGATACTATCGTAGGCTTGGATGGCTTCGGCAAGTTTGCCTTCGGTTTCCAACGCTTGTACATCGGTGATTGGATCTGACATAAGGCAAGTTGTTTCCTTGATGGAGTTCTGGATGCGTTTATTACATCTACTTTCGTTCATTCATGAAGCTGACACTAACCCTCCGAAACCCATTCCTCTGTCGCTTCCGCGAACGCTTTGGATAACTCCTCAGAAATTGTTTGATCTAAGAGTTCAATCAGATCTTCACGGAATTTAATCCAATCGTCGCCACGACGGGTAAACCGGTGTTGACCCCCGATTTCAACAAACATTGTATCGTTAGGATCGGATAGGGACTCAAAATAACGTCTAACATTCATAATTATTCTCCTTTTTTCGCTATCGACTATCGGTGTGTGGTGATTGTGTATAACTTTCTGCCACAGACGACTTTTGCTGACGGCTGACTGCTGACTGCCATTCAAAGCCATTCGTGAATTTCCCAGCCAGAAGTGAGTGCTTTCTCACGGAGTGCTTTCCCTGGGTTCACAACGACGGGATTCCCAACACATTCCAACATAGGCAGGTCGGATTGGTTATCGCCGTAAGCATAACTCTTTTCCAATGAAATTCCGTGTTGTTCAGCATACGCTTGCATTGCTTTCGCTTTCTCTTCCCCAATGAGTGGCACGGTTGTCAACTCACCCGTGAACTGCCCGTTTTGTTCATGAAGTTGCGGTGCCAATACAGAATCGACATCAAGGTAATCCGCTATCGGTTCGACAATAAAATCAAGCGAACCGGTTACGAAAACTACAGCGATGCCTTGCTCCTTGTGTTCCTGAATTTGCGCTATCGCCTCAGAGAAGATCTTCGGACGCAGGTAAGCCTCGAACATTTCAGTAGACAACTGCTTAGTTTCGGTAACACGCATCCCACGATAATTACGATAAAACACTTCATTGAAACGAGGGCGACTGATTCTGTCCAAAATTAAGTAGTAAACAATTTTGGGGAGAAATCCAACGAGCCACAAGCGTTTTAGAAGGAATGGAACCTCGGCAGAGTGCATCCAGATATAATAATGGACAATCGTGGACTTCAACAAAGTGCCATCCACATCAAAAAATGCGACTGCTTTTGGCGCAACTTGCAAGTCAAAACCTGTTTTTGAAAGTTTCGGGTTCGGATCCGACATGATTTTTTAATTATACCTTGCGGTTTGATGAACGGTTTTAGGAACTTTCACGATATTTTTGATGAGCCGTCTTCCACTACGTTTCAGACTCGGAACTTTTTCATTCCTCTGGTTGTCTAAGCGTTACCCCAAGTTCAGCCACGCGGTTTTGTGCCAATTCTAAGAATTCTTGGTATCTGTCCGGGTCAATCGGTGTTTTGTCTTGATGTCCCCAACCCTCTGGTGGAAAGGTGAACGGTTCACCAAAGATGATCCGAACAGGATGCTTTTTAGGTAAGTTCCGTCCCTTCGGCAATGCATGATAGGTGCCTTCGATATAAGCCGGTATGACCGGGACGTTAGGACTATAGATGAGCAAACTGAGCACGCCGGGTTTGAAAGGTTGAAGCTTACCATCAAGCGAGCGTGTACCTTCAGAGAAGATGAGTAAACCGTTATTTCGCGCCATTACCTCGTTTGCCGCCCTGAGATCTTGTAGAAACTCAGTGAAATTGCCCTCCCGCTCTATTGGAAGCGCGTTAAGACACGTCCGAGCAAACCAGCCTTGAAAACGCGTAGCAAACCAGTAATCCCGGGCAGCGAGCACCCAGAGTTGGTATGCCTTCGTTCCCAGAGCAGTAATCACCGTCAATGTATCCAGGTGACTTGTGTGATTCGGCATAATAATATAGGGTTTGTCCTGTGGAATATGCTCGAGTCCATAGCACTTCAATGAGAAATAGTTTCGATAGATACCAGTAACCGCGGTGCGGAAGGCACGCGCATACCACCGTGGCATCTGTCCGAATTCCCGATTTCTGTTTTCCGCAGAATCTTCCGTTTCTTTCGTAATATCGGTTGGGAATGTTTCGATTAACCTGACGACATCACCAACTGTCTCCAAATTGGCGAGGCGTGCATCTGGAATTGTTTCACCGAGCCTCGATTCGAGAACCAACAGAAGATCGAGTCGCGTGAGTGAGTCAAGTCCTAAATCGGTATCCAAACGACTCTCGCGTTGAATTTGGTGTGCCGGCATGCGTGCCAATCGGGCAAGAGTGGTAAGAATTTCTTCGGGGATGTCCGATCTCGGTTCAGTGCTGTCTACATGCGCAGTGGAATCCTCCTGAAGGTCTGCCATATTTTTAATATGCACTTCCAAACTACGCCTGAGACTTTGCCGATCTACATTTCCATCCGCAGTCTTCGGTAGTGGATCATCCCAGAAGTGGGATTTGTGGAATTGTTGGTAACTCGGTAGTTCCTTTGCTCGCGCTTGGAGATGGTGCTGAATCTCCGTTTTCGTTGTCTCGTCGGATGCTATCGGCACAATCACAGCATGTATCGCCGTATCGGACTCGTCTTCGTATGGAATGCCCAAGACACACATTTCAGAGATGGTTTCCGAGCTATCCCGATAGAGAGATTCTAACTCGACGGGATAAACGTTCTTTCCAGAAGCGGGAACGATAATATCTTTGCAATGCCCGGTAAGATAGAGATAACCATCAGCGTCCATATAGCCCAAGTCGCCCGTGTAGAGCCATCCATTGCGAATCGCTTTTTCTGTAGCATCCGTATTCTGATAGTAGCCCTTCATCGTACTCGGTCCCTTAGCGATAATCTCCCCGATACCATTGCTATCCGGATTCTCAATTTGAAGTTCCACACCCTCCACCGCTGGTCCCACCGAGCCACGTTTGCTTTTTTGATACGGATTGACACTGAGAACGGGGGCTGTTTCAGTCATTCCGTAGCCCTGATAAAGTGTCATCCCAAACTTCTGAAATCCGTCGTAAATCGCATCAGAAAGCGAGGCACCGCCACTAACGAGGACGCGAATTTCTCCACCCATGACAGCTCGTGCTTTTTCCGCCAAGGTATCACCGGGTGTGTCTGCTCGCGATGCTTGTCGTTCTATTGTGCCTTGAAGCATCTGAAAAAGGCGTGGAACCCCAATAAAAGCTGTGGTCTTCGCCTTTCGCATTATCTTCAGAAGCGTTGTCGGACGGAGCGTATTGACGTATGCTGCTGTCGTACCGCTGTAAAGTGCCATCAATAAACTACACGAGAAGCTCAGCGCATGATACAACGGGAGTGCTGACAGAATCCGCTCCGTATCTGTTGGTGGAAGTGCTTTTGCCACTGCTTGGACATTAGAAATGAAGCCTTCGTGTGTGAGCATCGCACCTTTCGCTTCAACAGTGGTCCCCATTGTAAAGATAATCGAAGCAACGGTGTCTGGAGAAACTTCCACATTCGGGAAATCGGCAGGAATCTCTATTTGGTTATCAGGTGCCAAGGCGGTTTCTTTCGGGAACCTTTCAGGGGTCAGTAAAGAGGTTTCTGTCGAAGTGGGTTTCTTCTCTTGCTGACTGCTGACGACTGACTGCTGATTGCTGACTACAATTTCACAATTCCTGTTGATGTTTTGGAACATCATCTCTGGTGTCGATAGGGTTCTCGCATCGGATTTTTCTAATACACTTTCAGAGGCTAAAATCGATTTCGCAGACGTGAACTTGGCGATTGCCAAAATTTCATGGGCAGGCGTTTGCGCGTCAAGAGGAACGACAGCGATACCTATCTGGACAGCGGCGAGGTAAGCGATGCACCATTCGGGCTGGTTTTCAGAAACTAACACCACGCGATCGTCTTTGCGCAGACCACTTTCCCACAACTGCCACGCGACTTGGCGCGACAGGGTATACGTCTCCGCATAGGTATACTCTTCCCATCCGCTTTCGTTTGCCATCTGCAGCGCGATTCTATCTGGGATTCGCGACGCTTGTATCTTAATCAGATCTACGATTGTTTTGGGGCGGATTTGGTCTGCGGATAGACCGGATTTCGTCTCGGAATAGACGAAATCCATTCCTGGTATTACATTTCCATTCCCTGTATTACATTTCAACTCAGGTGATGTTACGGACTCCTCGGATTCATCTTGTGAGTCTGTCTTCTCTTGTTTTGCAGAGGAGGATGCTTCTGTATCGCCCGCTGTGTCATCTTCAATCTTCAAGACATGTCTCTTTATACCCGGGATATGAATCTCTTGGAAATATCGCTTCCAGTGGATCCGTGAAACATCGAAGTTAAAACGCTGCTGTTCTGTCGGTGAAAGCGCATCGTAAAGTCCTTGCGTCTTCTCCGTTTCAAATTGAAAGTTAGTTCGCGTGTAAGGGGCATAGATTCTGATGTAATGTAAGAGGGCTTTGATACCGCTCTGCTTCAGAATGAGTTGACGGCGTTTTCGTTTAGCGGCGCGTATCGGGAGTTTGCCCAGGGTCTGAACGGCAAGATCAACCAGACGCATGCGACTATCCAATTTCTGCTGAAACTCTTCTAAACTCGGATACTTCCAGATTGGCACTGCAATCGGTTTGCCATCCTCTAACATTGGATATTTCACAAAATATTCGTAGGTCGCCTCGAAGATACCTCGAAAATAGAGCGGATTCTGCGTTCCTGTCGCAACATGATACACTTCAATACCACCGCGTCTCGCTGTCGCCTCAGCGGCTGCCAAGATAGCGTTCACGACAAAATCGACAGGGATAATATCAAGAATTATATCCGGATCTGCTGGAAAATCTGGAAGTCGCCCTTTCCCGAAACCGACGATCAAAGGCTCGGACATCCGAAATTTACCGAGCCATCCGGGTTCAGGTTCATCAAAACTGCTCTCGATAATTGAAGGGCGCACGATAGCAGTAGGCAGTTCACCGCGCAATTCCATGATCATCTGCTCAGCGAGGAATTTCATATAGGTATAAGTGTCGTTCCACCCACGCGAGCGTGCATGCTTCAACCCTTCCTCAACCAAACGTTCCTCAAGCCAGTCTGTCTTCAGTTCTTCGACTTGCGCTTCAAGCCCTTTACGCGTCCCTTTTATCTGTGCTTCCGCTTCTTGCTGAAGGTTCGCGAGGGTTTCAGAGGACTCGGCTTCAGCATGGATAGCGGCACTCAGAGAAAGCAGCCCTTCGATCTCCTCAGTGAGCGTTTCCGGAATAGCCATTCCTGTCTTTTCGTTATGTTGTGTTGCGTAGGTTCCATAGGACGGTGGAAGGTCTTCAGGCACGCGTCCGGGCTTGTCACCGCAAACGTATGCTGTGGAGATGTGGAGAAACACGGCATCCTGGCAACCCTTTGCGAAGTTAACAACATGTTTCGCCGCGAGGGTGTTCCCCCACAAAGAATCATCGAAAGGGGGATCGAAATCCACAAGACCGGCGATATTAATAAAGACTTGGACTTCGTTCTGGAGTCTTTGGTATTCCGTATCGCTGAATCCAAGATGCTCGTGAGTGAGATCGCCTTCAACAACCGTCAGTTTCTGCTGTGCCCAAGCATCAAAATTGTCGCCGTGTAGTCGACGAAGAGACGCAAAAACATCTGAGGTGAGAAGTTCATTTTCTAAGCGTTCTTGAGCGGACGTGTGCTTTCCAGTGGTATCAGTGCGACTTCGAATGAGGAGATATATCTTTTGGATATCCGGAAGCGCAGTTAAGATTTTGGCAACCATCGGTTGCCCCAAAAATGCAGTGCCACCAGTAACGAGCAGAACTTTTCCTCGAAAAAAATCAGTTATTGACATAATTTTCTTTTCTGTGTCATGATAGATATTGGAATATTTTTAATTTTACCTTGCGGGTGAATAACGCCGGTTTCGACTTTGACATGCCATTCTCACCAGCCGCCCGCGCCGTTGTTGCGAGTTCCGGGTTTTGGTTTAATGTCTCATTCTCCACCAAGAACCCGCTCGTAATGGAATGGAGAGCGGCACAGAGGCACAGAAATTAAAAGCCTCGTATTGTTCTCAACTTATACGCGTGAATTTCGTCTAATCTTTCGGTAAATCACCCAAAACGCTGTTTACACGCCAAACATCCTATTAAAAATAACATATTTGCTATAAAAAGTCAAAGGCTGAATAGATAATGCTACCAGAGGAAGATAAGTTACAATTTTTGCAAAAGACAGAACTTTTTGCAGAACTCCCACAAACCGAATTAAAAGCGATTTGCCATATTGCAAACGAAGTCGCTTATCCAGCCTATTCAACGCTCTTTGAGGAGGGCGATGAAGGCGATTCGCTTTACCTGTTGGTCGATGGTGAAGTCAGTATCATCAAGGCAGGAACGGAAGTATTGTTCTTCAATGAGAAGGGATACTGCCTCGGAGAAATCGCACTCATTGACAATAAACCGAGGAGTGCCACAGTTAAGACAGTGAAACCCACACAGTTTCTGAGGATCACGAGAAGCGACTTTTACAACGCTATGGTACGAGAACCGCGGATCGGCATGGGGATGTTCCGAGTCTTGAATGACAAAATTCGACGCGACCTTGAGATTCAGATGAGTGCTATCCGTAAGGAAGTCGCACAAGAAGAGTCAATGCGCCTTGCCGCTGAAGTCCAAAAATCTCTCCTTCCGAATAAAGAAATTGTGCATCCCTATGTCAGTTCCGCTGGATATTGCAGACCCGCAAATAGCGTCGGCGGCGACTATTACGACTATCTGGAACTCTCTGACAACAGCGTTGCCATTTTCCTCGGCGATGTTATGGGGCACGGCTATCATTCGGCAATGGTCGCAGCGATGACAAAAAGTTGCTTGCAAACGCAGATCCGATTTGACGCTTCTGTGCCAGAAGTCATGGAAGCCATTACCCGTGTCACAGAAGAGGATTCCCAAACTTTTATCTACATGACCTGTTGTTATCTTATCATTCACGCCGACAATCGGTTGGAGTTCGCCAATGCCGGTCATCCGCAGATGCTCCTCTATCGTGCTGAACAGAACGCTACCAACACGGACAATGGTAATCTCATTGAGTTAAAATCCTCGTTTCTGCCGATCGGTATCTCGATGTCCGACACACCGACGCAATACTACAGTACTGAAGTCAAGTGGCATCCCGATGACCTGTTGGTACTTTATTCAGATGGGATCACGGAAGCGTTCAATCCGAACGAGGAAATGTATGGATTCGACAGGTTGAAAACACTTATCTCACAAAAACGTCATCTGTCTCCCGAAGAGATAAAGGCAGATATTCTGTCTGACCTTCAGGCACATCAACAGGGCGAAAGCACCAATGATGATATTACATTGGTTGTGGCGAAATTCTTATAGATGTGTAGAGGATCCTGCTACAAATTGCTCCCTGCTAATTTCCTATTTGAGTTGGCTGACGGCATAATGCATGATATTTTCCATGAGTGCTTTGTTCATGGATGTGGTATATTGGCTATCGTTACGAAGGCTGGTAATAATGTATAATCCCTCGCCATGCCGTCTCGCCCCAACAACGAGTTCCTTAGTGTCCTCGGTAGTCGCAAAAATTTCATCGCGTCGGTTCCAGTCCACCCATGCGTCATCAACAAAGATTTTGCCGGACGCAATTGTGTTGGGAACGGAGAAAAGGGCATTGCCTCTTTCAGTAACAGCAAAGTGTTGGGTCGGTGGGCTTTCAACGCCTTTCAATTTGCCCTGTAGCCACCCGACACCACACGGTTTTTCAACACTACTGTCCTGCCCAGTAACGATCACAATGCCGCCCTTTTTCACAAAGTCTTTAATCTTCTTCTCTACTTCACTCGAAAGGAGGTAGTGTCCATAACTGGAAATCTCTTCGTATCCGATCCACAGAATATCGGCTTTTTCTAACTGCGGCAACTTATGTGCCTTGGTGGATTCATGAGCGATGGGACGTTTGCCAACCTCTTTGACAGAACGCAGCGCCATATATTCGTACGTTGCTGTGTTCGTATACACAGGGGTTTGACTCCAAGTTGGATGCGTGCTATTTCCTGTGAGTACCAGGACTTTAACGGCATCTTTCGGTGCTGCAACCCACATTTTACCCGCTAACATATCGAGAACAATCTTTTGGAATGCCTTGGTCTTGCCATCATACGTCCGAGACATCATCGGGTCAATGTGCGTGAATGTCCACCAAGAGCCACTGTATCCACCGCGATAGGCACGCATCTGAAACCACGTGTTGTCAATAAAACACATGCTATCTATACCATAATGCTCTCGATAGAAAATGATGATCGGCATACCTTCTTTGAGCAGTTTTACCATCTTCTCTGGTGAGGTGTTTCGCTTGTAATGTCCAGTGGCAAAGTTCATCTTAATTTCCTTGAGTCCGCTTTTCCCTTTGACATCTTTCTTGACAGTAACAACGCCTCGCAGACGTTTCTGATCAACACTCTTTACTTTGCCAAAGACGATATTCGTACACGCATCAAGGATTTCACGAGTCGTATACTCGCGTTCAATAAACGCTGGTGCCGTTGGCACGAAAAGCAAACCGATAAAACAAAACCCTAACAACAAAGCAATGAGATTATGTGTAAAGCGCATGGTGGAATCCCCTTCTATACATACCAGATTTTCTAATTAATACATATTGTATTACATTTGTGTTGAATTTTTCAACTATTTTCCGTTTCGCGCATACGTTATGTTAAGACTGAAATTTTCCGCTTTACTGCAACTGGCAAGCCAAAACTTGCAGTTAAAAGATTCACGATTTACAGCATCACAAATCTATGATGTTGCCACTTACATCGGATTTCTGATCTTCGTCCTTGCCCTACCGTTCGGCTATTCGACAGTATTCCTTAACATCGGGCTTTCGTTCGTGCTATTCGGATGGGTAGGACGCATCATTTCAGATCGGAAACTCGGTTGGCAACGCACCCCGCTCGACATTCCCATTTTGCTGTTTCTCGGATTAGGTTTGATAGCCTCACTTCTTGCCCCACATCCAGCAACCAGTAGCCTCGGATATTTTTGGAAACACCTCCGGGCGATCCTGCTCTTTTCTGCCGTTATTCACAGTCGATTCGGGACTCGATGGCGACATGTCGTCATCGTTTTTATCGCCGCAGCGGGGATCTCTGCCGCTCTCGGACTCTGGTATTACGCAAATGACACCCGTTTAGCGATTGATTTTATGGGGCGGATTGGGTTAGAATTTCAGGAAGAACTCGCTGTAGGTGAAGTCCCAAATTTACAAATATCGGATGAATTACGCACCGAATTGCGGCGTTGCAATGTACCGCTCTCCGAAACCGCATCGTTTCTACCTTCAAAGCAACCAAACGAATGGCGCATTGACGATCCAGCGAGAGACAGACGCTACACAGTCCGCAAAGGTGAGACGCATCTGATGGTGTACATGATTGAGCAGCGGCTCACCGGGACTTTCAAGATGCCGAATGACTTGGGGGCATATCTCGCGCTCGCACTCCCATTTGTTATGGGATACTTTGTCGCGGGGTGTAGCGGTTTGGCTTGGGTAGGTACAAGACCTGCCCCTACACTGGAACGGACAGAAGCACATCGAAAATCACGACGCGTCTTAATTGGGTCAACGGTGGGACTCGCTGTGATTTTAGCACTGATGAGTGCGAATTTGGCATTAACACTGACACGTGCTGCGTGGGTGAGTGTCGCCGTCGCGGTCGTTTGCATCGGATGTTATTTTCTTATAAAAAACTTACTTACATATATGCCGTGGAAACGAAGTCTGCTCGGGGTGGCGTTCATAAGTGTTCTATTCTGTGTGTTGATTGTGAATACAGGTTCCCGTCAGGCAATGATTAGTGTTGTTCCTCAACATATCAAGGCGCGCCTCCAAACGATGATTGCACATCCCGCAGGGTTCATGAGTGAACGTCCACAGTGGTGGCGGGCCTCACTACAAATGATTCGGGAGCATCCGTTTACCGGTATCGGATTGGGTAGATTTCGCTATGAGTATCAACAGAGTGGACCGGATCAGCAGTACTACACACCCTATCACGCACATAACATCTACCTACACATTGCCGCTGAGCAAGGTATTCCTTCGCTCTTGGTGTTCTTGTGGATGGTAGCAATTCTGTGTCGGCAGGTTTTCGGCATGCGAAAGACGGACGATTTTTGGAAACTGGGGACTTTCATTGGTGCAAGCGGATTTCTAATCTCCGCACTTATTTACGGACTCGCAGATAATATTTTACACCAACGTACAGTATTGCTGTTCTATTTTATTATCGGCATAACTTTTTACCTTATCCGCAAGGAAAATTAGAAAAATGAAAAAACGTCGGAATCCGGTTGACATATCATCTGTGACGACCTCTCCACTTCAGAACCGTATCAACAAGGTCTCTGTCCGCGATTTCGCAACACTGCCAGAATTGGAGATAGACCTGTCCCCATTTTTAGCAAGTCTGCCGAACATTCTCAAAGGACAGGACTTTTCGGCACTCGTCGACGATATCGTTGCCGCCCATCAGAACAAGAAACCTGTCATCGTGATGATGGGAGGACATGTCATCAAATGTGGATTAAGCCCATTTTTAATTGACTTGGCAAAACGTGGTGTGATTACTGGGTTTGCTTTTAATGGCGCGAGTAGTATCCACGATTTCGAGATTGCGCTTATCGGTGAAACTTCGGAGGATGTCGCCGCTTATCTCCAAGGTGGGCAATTCGGGATGTGGGAGGAGACCGGACGGTTGATGAACGAAGCAACTCAGCACGCCGCAGATACAGGTATCGGGATGGGTGAAGCACTGGGCAGGCAATTGATTGAAATGGACGCGCCCTATAACGCGTATAGCCTTCTGGCTTCCGCTGGCATCCAATACGATATTCCGATCACTGTGCATGTCGCTATTGGGACGGACATTATCCATCAGCATCCGTCCGCAAACGGTGCCGCTATCGGCGCAGCGAGTTTCACCGATTTTCGGATTCTAACGGTGTTAGTAACGGATTTGGAGGGCGGTGGTGTTGTGCTGAATTTGGGTTCGGCAGTAATACTGCCTGAAGTTTTCCTGAAGGCGTTAACGATCGCGCGGAACTTAGGACACACAGTATCTCAGTTTACCGCCGCCAACTTCGATATGAACCAACAATACCGCTCGGTAGAGAATGTCGTTAAACGTCCGACAGAGATGGGTGGTAAAGGGTATACGTTCACAGGACATCATGAGTTGATGATTCCCCTTCTGGCACAAGCGGTTTTATCTCGATTGTAGAGGGTGTGGTATATTTTTATGACTTTTGCATAACGAGATCGCTGTAAGAAACAGCAATCGGCTCCACTGTATCCAAATGGAGTACGGCTTTAACGTGCTGATGTTCATCTATCGCTTCGGCTTCGGTCTGTCCCCGAAACACTGTCTCCAATTCGACAAATCGTCCTAAATCGGCAACTGTATCGAGGTGGATACGGGTGTGATTGAACATCCAGAGTTCTCGTTGTTTTTTTACAATTGTTTTGACCCCAAGAGCAAGCATCAGCAAGCTTTTGAGGGACCCCGGATCAGCGATTTCACAGAGTTGGTATTGACTGTATCGGGATCCGTCTTGGTTCGGACGTTCATAATAAATGAGCCACCCCTCAGACCACCCCGTCGCTTCGCGCAACTTGAGTCGTGGCTCGCATACTCCGGATTTTAGAGGGTCTTTTACGTTCGTTACATGGAAATACGTATCGATTTGGTGCACAGTTTCATGCTGTATCGCATTTAAGTCAGTGAGTTTCGGATAGAGTCCGTCAAGCGACTGAAACTGTCCCTTGTATTCTAAATTTTTTGCCATTTTACTCAATTTCTCCGAAATCCTCATCAGACTGGAAACTATCGACACACGAGCGGTTGCAACGCTCTCCGTGCGCTAACAACCAGCAGACACGATGCCGTAATTTAAGCGAACTTATTAGACAAGTACGCAACTGCTCTGGGTCAAAACCACGTCCTAACAGATAACTGTAACTGCCCGCTCTCATTACCTGTTGCCCTTCGTCATTATTCCGGACAATAGAGACGATTTTGACATGAGGTTGATACCTCTTGATATATTCAAAGAGCCTCCCTCGCCGCCGGCGGGTATAGTCGGCAATTACCATCCGATATTTGCGCAGTTTCAACAAACCGATGGCTTCCGAAGTCCGCTCTGGAATATCGCATCCATAGCCTTCAGAACGGATGAGATTCCTCACCTTGTCGTGTAAATCGTCGTTCCGTGAAACGAGCATTACATCGCCTTCCAATTCAGAGATAGTGAAGTCCTCCTGAATATCAAGCGGGATGAGTGCCTCGTCTACTTGTCGGTCAAGACTCCTACGCGCCTGCCGCATCTGATCATCTACGCGATCGAGTCTTTCATCTAAATCTGGGAGTGGCTTAAAAAATTTTTTCATTACAGATACTATCTGGGAGTGTTTGTTTAATTGTAACGCATCTTGTGCAGCATATCAAGTGATTTTTGTTGATAAAAACCGTGGAATCCTATAAAATCTCAATAACAGTTGTCAGTTATCAGCAGTCTGTCTTTCTTCTTACCAAAAATCGCAAGCCTGAAACGAAGTGGAAGGCGACTCTATGGAAATAACTGTCAATGCGCAAACCGACTTCATCGAACCGTAAGGAAAATTAAAAAGTGTCTATACCACAACTACCCACCCCTTCACATTTCGATGCCGGTCAGGTAAACCAAGTCTGGCGGATTCCGTATCAGGAGCGTCAACACGAGGCACAGGTATGGGCGCAGGAGCACGCAATTCTGCCTGCATCCGAGGATAGTTTTCGGACCTGTTTGCTGCTCGTTGATGTCCAAAATACATTCTGTATCCCCGATTTTGAACTTTTTGTCGGCGGTAGATCAGGAAATGGCGCGGTAGAAGACAACATCCGATTGTGCCAATTTATCTATCGCAACCTTCCGCATATCACCAAGATCGCTTGCACACTCGACACGCACACGGCGATGCAAATATTCCACGAAGTTTTCTGGATTAACGACGCAGGTGAGCACCCAGTACCCCTACAGACCCTCATCACACAGGCGGATATTGAGGCAGGCAAATGGCGTGTCAATCCCGCTGTCGTCGGCAGTCTGAACCTCCCGCCCCAAGTACCAGAATCCAATCAATACACATGGCTCAAAGCGTACGGTGAACACTACGTCAAAACGCTCACTACTGATGGAAAATATCCCCTCGCGATATGGCCCTACCATGCGATGCTCGGTGGGATTGGACATGCCGTTGTCTCCGCTGTTGACGAAGCCTGCTTTTTCCACGCCATCGCTCGTAGGACTCAGATACATTATGAAATCAAGGGACAGAATCCGTTAACTGAAAACTATTCAGTCTTGCGTCCGGAAGTCCTCAACGACCCCGATGGGCAGCCAATTGACGAAAAAAACAGCACCTTCCTTGAAATGCTTCTCGGATATGATCGAGTGATTATCGCTGGACAGGCGAAGAGCCACTGTGTTGCCTGGACGGTTAGCGATCTATTGACAGAAATCCAGCAAACGGATGCTGAATTAGCCAAGAAAATTTATCTGGTAGATGACCTAACTTCACCCGTTGTTGTGCCTGGGATAGTGGACTACACAGAGCCTGCGGACGAAGTTTTCGCCAATGTTTCGGATGCGGGGATGCACGTGGTGCAATCAACAGATTTTTCTCTTTCCATCCAAACCCATAGTCCGTAATGAAATTAGGTCCTCCTTAAATGGCATAATTTTGCTTCGCAGTGTCCCACAAGGAATAATTAAAAAATGGAAAATCGACAAATAGAATTGGGAACCTTCGCACGATTGTCGGGAATGATGTTCCTACAGTTCGCTATATGGGGTGCATGGGCAGTGCTCATTGCCGGGCACATGCAAAATCTTGGATTCTCCGGTAAACAGATTAGTTATGTCTTTGGCACCACCGCCATCGGTTCGATAATTTCTCCAATCATCGCAGGCTGGATCGCGGATCGACTCATGCCAGCGCAGGTATTTGCCGCGATCTCGCATCTCCTTGGGGGTGTTTGCCTGCTTTTCGCATGGAAACAGACCAGTTTTCCGATGATGTGGGGCGCAATTTTCCTGCATGCCATTCTCTACATGCCGACGATCGCCCTGACGAACGCAATCGCTTTCCATCACATGGGTCAGTCAGACAAATTCGGAAATATACGGGTCTTCGGGACGCTCGGTTGGATCGCGATTAATTGGATATTGAGTCTATATCTCCGATTTTGGGAGGGACAGGAAACAACCCTTCCACACGTCGGCGACTGCCTCCTCTTTGGAGCCGTCCTTTCATTCATTATGGGTGCCTACTGCTTGACCTTGCCAAACACCCTGCCGAGCAAAGAGGCAAAAAATCCTTATGCTTTTCTGGAAGCCTTTTCCCTTGTCTCGAACCGAAACTTTGCCGTTTTACTGGTTATCTCCTTTATTGTCGCTATTGAACTCCCCTTCTATTACAACTTGACTTACCTGTTTCTGACCGAGGCAGAACGCGGTGTCGGTTTGGCAGGGAGTACTGCCAATTTAGCGATGAGTCTCGGTCAAGTGGCTGAGGTACTGCTAATGCTCCTCTTATTTCCGTGTTTACGGCGGTTTGGTATGCGGTTTACTATTTTTCTCGGCATCCTCGCGTGGCCCGTTCGGTATGCCATCTTCGCGATTGGTCAGCCGGTGTGGTTGGTTATCGGCGCGCAAACATTGCACGGTATCTGTTACTCATTCTTCTTTGTCGGTGGAATGATCGCTGTGGAACGGCTGAGTTCGCAAGATATTCGAGCGAGTTCTCAATCCTTGCTCCTCTTTGTCACGAACGGGTTTGGAATGTTGGTGGGACATATTGTCAGTGGGCGTGTGCATGACTTCTTCGCTTACGCAGAAGGTGGGCACGCGTGGGGAAAAATCTTCATGGTACCGATTGTTGTAACTGTCTTTGCTGCAATCGTTTTCATCCTGTTATTCAACGAGAAGAAATACCAGGAGGATGCAGAGGTAGTTGAACAAGACACTATGAACGCATAGTGTCCCTTGGATCTCAGTTATCGTATGTGGCAGCTGCAAAGATTTTGCCTACCACAGGATGCTCTTGCTGAAGGTTTCCGACTGCTGATTGCTGATTGCTGACCGCTGATAGCCGACCGCTATTAAAAATATGTTTGATTTCCGAACCCCCCTCTTCCTAATCCTACTCGCTACAATCCCTGTGCTAATCTTTGTGCAACGGAGAGCGCATCTCAGCACAGCGATGTGGCGAAAGCGCGTGACCTTCTTCCTAAGAGGTGCGGCACTTCTATGTGCAATTCTCGCCTTAGCCAATCTGCACCGGACGCACCAACAGCAACGCCTCGCTGTCGTTTTCCTAATTGATACTTCCGAGAGCATCCAGCCCATGCAATACGAAGAGGTATCCAGACAGATAGACGCTACTGTCGCAAAATTGAAACCAACTGACCAATTCGGCATCATCGGTTTTGCAAGGGAAACTGTAGCCCTACTCGAAGTCCGTCAAAAGCAAGACCAACCAACAGAAATCGCACCTATGGTCTCCTTGGAAACACTCGCAGGACAAACGATACGGCGAGACGGTACCAATATGCTCATCGCGCTCAAACGGGCAATCGCCTTGTTACCAGACAACTACCATCGACGGATAGTTCTATTTAGCGATGGTGTTCACAATGCCGGTGGGATCCCCCTTAAAGACTATATACCACTGCTCTCGGCAAGCAAGATCGAAATATTAACGGTCCCTCTCGGCACTCTCAACGATGCGGTTCGGGTAGTACAACTGCAGATGCCTACTCAGGTGCGTAAAGGGCAGAGTTTTGAGATCGGGGCGGTGATCGAGACCGATGGGAGTATCCCCACCTTACCTGCTACTCTCTATCGCGATGGAGCGTCGATTGATGCGTATGAATGGACACTGCCAAGCGGTATACATCCCCTTTCCTTAACCAAGGAACAGTCTTTAAAAGAAGGAAACCACAGGTACACGCTGAGACTGAATGTAACCGATGAAATCCCTGAAAATAATCAGGGACACAGGGTTGTGACGATTCAGGATAAGCCACACGCCTTATACGTGGAGGGAGATTTAGCACACGCTGTGGTCTCCTCAGACCCGATAGGCGCGGTTTCTAACCACCCGTTACTGGGAAGGGGTACTGGGCGTCGTGCTGAACTGGAAACCATCCTTGAGAAAAACGGGTTCGTCGTCGAAGCAATATCCCCTACAGAGATGCCCGCCGAATTGGTGGAACTCCAACGCAGTCATGTCTTGATTCTGAGCAACGTCTCTGCAGAGACGCTTTCATCTGAACAGTTGCAGAACATCGAAAATTACGTCCGAGACCTCGGACACGGGTTAGTCGTGATTGGTGGCGGACACGCATTCGGGCCCGGAGGCTATACCGATACAGCATTGGAACGCACATTACCCGTGGAAATGACGCCACGTGAACGCAAAGACACTGTCGCGATTGTTTTTGTGCTTGATACATCGGGGAGTATGGCAAATTACGTTGAGGCACGGCAAAAGATTGGACTCGCAATTGAAGGAATTCGTGCTGGCATCCGTAATTTTGATGAGGGAGATGAGGCTGGAATTCTCGGCTTCAACGTAGATGTTCACACTATCTCTGATCTTACATCTGATCACGATACGCTTCGCCTAACTGTAGGGCGGCTTAAACCTACAGGTGGCACCACGAAAATGAAAGAGGCTACCAAACGAGCCTACGAAATGCTTAAAGCAAACGACGCGAAGCGGAAGCATATTGTTCTCTTATCCGACGGTAAATCTGACGGTGATACCTCTGTTTTTCTCGACTTAGCCAAACAGATTGCTGAGGCACAGATGGGTATCACGGCAATCGCGATAGGTGATGCAAACAAAGAACTCCTCACGGAGTTCGCAGGGAATGGCGGTGGACGTGCTGTTTTCGTGAAAAATATACAGCAATTGCCAGCGATTCTAACGGAAGCCGTCCGAGAAACGCAGCGTTACATTGTTCAAGAACCCTTTCAACCTGTTATCGCTACGACGACTGAATCGATTGTGGTAGGTATAGGGATGCCACCGCAACTTGATGGTTACGTTGCGACGACTGAAAAAGAATCCGCACAAGTGTTCATCCACTCGCATAAAGACGAACCGATTCTCGCAGGTTGGAATTTTGGCTTGGGGAAAGCGATCGCGTGGACATCAGACGTTAAACCAGCATGGGCAAAAGCGTGGATTCCGTGGCATAATTTTGGGAAATTTTGGGGGCAAGTTATCAATTGGGTACTACCCGCGGCAGACGCAGACTCTGACTTCGATCTCAGGGTAGCCATGCACCAGGGGGTGGCGGAGGTCAACATTGATACACGAACCTCATCAGAAGCGTCTTATAATGTCCATGTCGTAGGTCCAGATCGCACAAGCGGGATCGTTGAAATCCAACAGGTTACACCCACACGTTACAGTGGCACATTTCAGATGCAGGACAGTGGATCGTATATCGTTACTGCTAAGCGTGAAGGCGATACGCGTAGAAGTGTCGAAACCGTATCGCTCCCGTATCCGGCGGAATACGCCGAGTTTCAGGTCGATACCGCCTCGCTAAAAATGCTCGCGGCTGGCACGACTGGTATCTATGAACCTACACCCACACAGATAGCAGCACCCGCAGGGAGGCCAATCGAAAGACAGGCTTCACTCGCACAAGCACTGTTGGTTATTGCCGCCATTCTGTTTGTGTTAGAGATGATTCTCCGGCGTTTCAGCATAACGCACCGTCTTGTAGGAGCGATCTCCGAATCGCGACGCTTCGCTCCATTCCGTGGAAAATCTGTAAGCAGTCCGGCAGAGGTTCAAACCGTACACGTACCTATAGACGACACTCTGCCATCAGAGGTCCGCCCCACAGCAGACATAGCATCTTCCGAGCCTGCAGAAACTTCAATGACTCGATTATTAGCCGCCAAAAGACGAGCACATTGATGTTGCGCAGTTAGCGTGTATGGTTTTCGTTAGGGGTTAAGCTATTGATAACTCAAGGTGCTACATACGGAGGAGAAGTCATAATGATGTGGTACAAATGCGATAGAAGGACTTTTTTAATCTTGTGCCTTCAACTCTGCCCATGTTGTGTTGAATTTGCCGGTTGGTGAGATATTGCCTCTCATGCGGACGGTTGCTAATGTTTTACGGATACCTGTGTTCGAAACGTCTTGTATTCGGTAATAGTAGTTAACGTTTGGTTTTGTGGTGGTATCTTTCCATGTGTATGTGTTCCGTTCGCTGGTTGTGCCTGCGCCTTGAATATGTTTTGTGTTAAGACGTTTGAAGTCTCCATTTTTTGTTTCACTCCGATAGATGTAGAATCCGGCGTTGTCTATCTCTGATTCAGTTGTCCATTTGAGAAGTACACCTGCGTCGGTAGATTCTGCTCGGAAATGGGATAATGTGACCGGTAGTGGGGTTCCTCCCCATTTGAGATATATTTTGATTTCTGGGTTCTTTTCCAATAGACGGAAAAGGGGTCTTCTATTTTTAATTGGGTTTTCTTCAAGATTTAGCACCTTCAGATTGACGAGCCTTGCGAGTGGTGTTGTGTTGCTAATTTGGTTTTCACTGAGCAGTAGCGTTCTTAGGTTCGTTAATCCGACGAGTGGTTTAACATCGTGAATCTGATTAAAAGCGAGGTCTACCTCTTTTAGGTCTGGCAATTGTGCGAGAACGGTAATATCGCTAATTTGAGTGTTTGCAAGTGTTAAGTTTTTTAGGTTTTTTGCGTGTTCGATGCCTGTAAGGTCTGTTATTTTTTGATTTTGTATGGAAAGTTTGGTGAGTCCGAGTAGGTCGATTTGTGTGATGTGATGATTCGGTTTCAATTGGAGTACGTTTCGGATGGATGCTGCTAAGTTTGGGTCTGGTATGTTGACGTTTTCGCCTTTTGATATGAGTGTTTGAATATCGATTTTATGAGAAGATTGGTAAAAATTTCCGTGAATGTTCATAACAACGAGTTGTACCTGTTCCATTTTTTCGCTTGCGTTGACGATAAATTCGACTGTAGTGCGGCGGGTATTTCCATCTACTCGTTGACAGGCGATTAATCCGGATTTTCCCAAGAACAAATTTGTTTGTCCACGCAGTTGGATTTGGTGGATACCATTTGGGTCGTTTACGTTAAATCGTAGGCGGATGGCATTGGGGGAAGCTGCTAAGCTGGGTGTGTGCATTCGAACTGTTATAGGGATGTTGAGAGCTGCTTTGGCAGGGTTAAATGCGGGATGTGCACTTAACCATTCGGCGGCACATTTGGAAAGTTCGCGTGTTGAAAAGTTATCGTGCATGATGTATGCCTCGTCTCTCCAATCGTTCGCTAATCCAAAAGTGTGACCAAGTCCACGACGGACTAAGGAAACGTCTATACAACTCGAATAGATGACGGCGAGCCCACCGAAAGATAGGTTACTCGGGATGGGTCCATTTAATCCGCATTGCCCACTGTATTCACCTGTTGGTCTTTTGCCACCATCTTCTAAAACGATGAAAACGGGTGTGTCTCTGTGAAATTGTGTGTCTCTCTGAAGTTTTCTATAGGCTTCGTAGAGGGGGGTGCGTCCGTGAAGATAATCGGTTGTTGGGAATTGCCCGTTTACGCGGTGGACTGCTATTTTTCCGGTTGCATCGGTTTCGAGTTTAAAAGTTTTCGGTCCAAACCCGTGGCGTTCCATTTCGTTTTCAAAAAATTCTTGTGCGTCTTTTATCAGCTGCCGCATCACAGTTTCGGTTGCGGGGTTTGCTGTGCGGTCGCGTGGAACAAAGTTGATAAGCCGAAGTTGCGGTTGCTCCGTTTGGGCAAAACTGTCGATTGTCAGTATGAATGAGAAAAAAGCCAGGAGTGTGAGTGCGAAGTAGTGTGCCATTTTCATGTAGCGGGGTCCTCCAGAAAAAATGCGTCAGTTCCATTGCGAATTGATAGGTTAGTATATGACAGGGTCTAACATCAGTGCGGAAAAGTTTCAAGGAATTCAAGGCAAACATAACAGAAGAGGACATAGCGACAAGCATCGTTTTTCGCCCCTATGTCCTATTCTATGTGTAAACCGGGATCCGATTTAGCATTGGGCTATCTATTGTGCCTTTTTCATGGATCCCCATGATGTTATGAGGCGGGTTCGCAAGCGTGGTGCGGTGGCTACAGGTTCCGGGTAGCGACTGATCTCTGCACCTTTATAAGAAAGAATAAGCATATCATTCTTGCTATAGCCGCTCTGCTGCCCGTAGAAATACGGAAAATCTAAGAAGAGTCGCTCTTGATTATCCAATTCTGCAAAGGACCTTTGCGGGAGGAGTGCTATCTCGGCGCCTTGGTAGGTTCCAATACTGACCGTGTACGGCGTGATAAACAGGCTGTTTCTGCTTTCCATATTGGCGGATACAGAACTTCCGTCGGGGCGAACCAGTGTCAAAGCGTAGCCGTCTGTCAAGTCGATGAAATTTTGCCCGTTATTGCGAATTTTAACGACGAGTCGCCGGGGTTGTTCCATTTCGATGACCTCCACGATCTGTAATTCGCGTGCGGAGGACAGACTGTTTTCGACTTGACCGGATGCGGTATCTCCTGGGACTGAAGTCGTTGGTAGAACGCCGAGACTATCGCCTTGCGCTGTGGGTTGTTGTTGGATAGTCGATTGTTGGTTCTGATTATCGCCTTGCGTTTGCTGTTGTTGTTGGATAGTCGATTGTTGTTGGATAGTCGGTTGTTGGTTCTGACTATCGCCTTGCGCTGTGGGTTGTTGTTGGATAGTCGATTGTTGTTGGTTCTGACTATCGCCTTGCGTTCGCTGTTGTTGGATAGTCGGTTGTTGTTGGTTCTGACTATCGCCTTGCGTTCGCTGTTGTTGGATAGTCGGTTGTTGTTGGTTCTGACTATCGCCTTGCGTTTGCTGTTGTTGCGAGTTTTGACTATTCTCGGCGTTCAATGATGCCTCTGTTTCAAATGGGTCCACGCTTACGTGTTGTTCGCTCCTGGCTGCAGCAAGACGGGGTTCTCGTGCAGTAAGACGGGTTTCTTGTTCGGTATTTTCTGGTGGCGGCGTTGAGACGCTTCCATAGTTGTCATATTTACCATCCGGATCCGGTTTGCTAATTTCGGTGGCATCATCCGGTGTTGGAAAAGTGCGGGTGTTGTAATTCTTCTGGAAAACCGATTTAACGTCCCCCACTTTAGGCAGTCCCTCTATTATGTCATCGGCGGTGTGAGGGTTGTTTTCGTGAATCTCGTCTACGTCTTCTTGCGTATATCTTCGGGTTGACCATTCGTGTAAATGTCCAATAAAGTTTCCGTCTTTATCGTAAAGGTCTATATGGGTAACGAGTTCAACCGGTGTACCGTCGTCGGATGTAGCCTCAGACGGGGTACTGACTGAATGCGAATAAGTTGACTCGCTGATAGATAACGTTGCGAGCAGTAGACACAAGGTCCATGCCAGATAGTTACTCGTTTTTTGAAAATGATTCATCTTCTGAATTCTCCTGTTTATTGAAGGGTTTCGTTAAATTGGCGATGAGATAGAGGTTCCTCATACTGCTCCAGGACTTACGTAAAATCAGAAAATTAGGTCTATTATGACCTAAGCGGTGCGGTTAGGAAACCGCTTCTACCGGGGAAGTGCGTAAGCCCTAAGGAAAACAGACACAAGAAGAACTTCAACCCAACAAAAATAGCCTGCACATGACAGCACAGGTACAGGCGTGAAAAACCGTGACAGCAACAAAGGCTAACACGGTTATCTGTAAGACGATGTAAACTAAAGTGCTTAACTTTTGTAAAGTGGGGGGGGGGGGGTAGCCACTGTTAACGCTGCGTTAGCACGGCACATTGGCGGCGACCAGCGGACGCAGCAACGCGCACTATCGCCAGAGACATCAGGCATCTGAGGCATAGCGAAAACCGATTTTACTATGTTAATACGGATAGGTTGACTCTGCATAACGTGGCACCTTGCGTTCAGCTTTGTGGTTTAAAGCACGACGCGTTAGATATTCTTTCGCGTAGTGAACTTCAATAAGCGGAAATTATACAAAAAAATGCGAATTTTGTCAACTCCTAACTTTCAATTTAAAAACTTACAATGCCTTCGGAAGCCTCGGACGCTTGTCTACACGCAAAAATTGCGTCACTGCGGATGCCGCGAAGGGTGCGCGCGTTTTTTATCAGAGGTGTGTGGAACTGTTTCCGTTGTGTCCCGGTGTCGACATCCCACAGTCGGACGGTCTTGTCCTTGCTAACAGTAAGGAGCGTGTGTCCGTCGGGTGAAAATGCGATGTCGCGAATTTCACCGGTATGTCCTTTGAGTGTCTTTTTGGGGTGCCGGTTTTGACATCCCACAAATGAACTGTGTGATCCCATTCGCCACCACTGGCGAGGATTTTTCCATTGGGTGAAAAGATAAGTAGGTTAACGGAACCTAAGTCTTTACTATCGGCATGCAAGAGCTCGCCAGTGTACGCATCCCACAGCCGGAGGGTCCCTCCGGCACTTGCAAGACGTTTACCGTCGGGTGAAAATGCGACTGCGTTGACTGCACTCGGATGGTCGAGACTTCTGATAGCCTTACCTGTTTTAACATCCCACAAATGGACCTTCCAATCTTCGCCTGTGGTGGCGAGTTGTGCACTGTCGGGTGAAAGCGCAAGGGTTTTAATTGCGGCCGGATGTTTGTCGAGGATGGCGATCGAGGTCCCTGTGGCGGTCTCCCAGACGTAAACGCTGTTTCCATGGACGCTGGCGATAATCTGCGCGTCCATTGAGAATGTTAACGCCCCCGGTAATGCTGTAGACGAGCTTGTATTCTTTTCACGTGTTTGTGTTTCTATGAAAATGCGTTTTGTTTTCATAAAGTTTCTTGATTTTTAGCACATGAGATGGCATCCTAAGAGTTAACCCAACTTTTCAGATTGTAATAATCATGAGCGACCGCAGAAGCTTGGTTGCTAGAATTGTTTGCACCGACAAGAGTTTTAACACTCCGAGTAAGAGTTCCATAATATGGTTTATGGCTAACTTTAGGTTGTCGTCTAGCGACTATAGCATAGAGATACATAGAGCCATAACCGGTGCTGCACGTAGATTTTGCTTGTGCAAACCCTGTTACACCACCAGTATCAGGGGTCAGTTTCACTTCTACTTCTATACATGATTGTTTATCATCGTCTTTCTTTTCAGCGGCATCAGCATTATAGATGAAGAAAAGAGATGTTACAATCAGTAGGCAAGTGAGAGTTGATTGGGCCATTTTTCTCAACATTTTAATTTCTCCTTTTGGTAAACTATCGTTTGTATCAATAGTTTATTTGAATAGGTATTCATACGGATCTATACCCGAAGAATCCATATCTAATATTTGCACACCTGAGGGGAGTTTCCCACTTCTAACCATATCAGTAATTGTGTCATCACCTCCTGGTCCAAAAATCTTAACTGCATATTTAGTTGTCGTGCCATCAGGTAGTTTTGCGTCTTCCCATTTGACATAAACAACATTTGGATAATGCAAATAGACTTTACTATTATTTGTAGTAAAACCAACAAAATCGTGATCCCCTTCATTCCATTTTCCCACTATAACGAGTCCTAATAATTCTCGCTCAGTCAACTCATCAATTTTTGCGGTTTTTCTTTCAGGTTGCAGCCAAACTACAGCAAAAGGAAAATCGGGCGGGACTTGGGGGCGTTGAATTTCTTTCGGACCCAATCCCGAACACCCATAGATTACAGATAAGCCAAATATGGCGAGAAGGTTCATGAGTAATGTTTGACGATACTTCACAGGTTTCATCTTTTAGTCTCCTTTGATAAATTATTGTGACAAAAACGCATGCGGATTTATGCCAGCTGAATCTTGATCAACTATTTCTATGCCCGGAGGAAATATACCATTCAGTAGTTGCTCAGAAACAGAACTATCAACCGTGGTAACCTCATTAATAGACCAATCTCCTGATTCATTTGATTTATCCCATTTAACATAAGCAACATCAGAATATGTAGGATACACTTTGCCATCAGACATAAACGCACCCGAAAAACCTTGATCCCCTTCATTCCATAATTTAATCATAACTAAACCCATCAATTCCAATTCCTCAAAAATCACCGAAGGTACCTGTGCCAGATGTTCTTCAGATGCTTCCCAAACCAAACTAAATGGGAAGCCTGCTGGGACTTCTGGATATCCATTATCCTCAGTTTCTTCCGCATTTTCAGATAAGATTGTGTTATCTTCGGTTTCATCTAATATTTCGCTGTAAAGCAATTCATCAAACATATCAAATGTATCCGTGTCCCTGTCTATCGACTGCGTGTTTTCATTTTCAACGGGCCCTTGTGTGGCATCGAGTGTCTCGGTGTCTATGGAAACACCTCCATTCTGTACGGGGTGCCTCAGCGTCTTATTTTCGAGAGCCATTGCTTGCTGGGTCCGTTCCAATTCTTCTTGCTGGGTGCGCCGGACGTGCCAATGATACAACAAACTACTCCCAACGACCAGCAGAAAGAAAACCGCACCAGCATGAATCGCTCGGCTTGTGAGAATATCGCGGAACATACGTGACCTCCCAAATTCGTATTCATTCTGTTTAGCCTATAAGAAGCAAGTTTTATGCCAATGTGCTAAAAAAGAGCATTTTCTGAGCCAAAATCGCTGATATTTCAAAGATATTTACACGATAGAATGTCTCGAAACCTCCTGTATCCAAAGGGTTTATCAAACTTTACTTATAACCCCTGACTTTCAATTTAAAAATGTGTTTTGCTGCAAACAGTCAATGCCTCCGGAAGCCTCGGACGCTCGTCAACACGCAAAAATTGCTTAAGGACACGCAAACATTGTATGTCAACACGCAAAAATTGCGTCACTGCGGATGCCACGCATGGGGCGCGCGTTTTTTCTTGAGAAGAAAAACGGGATGTGATATTATCTGTTTACGTCAGATTCCGGTATACCGGTGAGGAGACCGTTATGAACATGGGACCAACATTTATTGAATTACCTTCAGCCCCGATGCAGGAGATTTATCGCACGATTCAGCAGGCCGCTGACTCAGACCTCTCGTTTTTTATCATCGGTGAAACCGGGGTCGGGAAGGAGGGGATCGCACGATACATCCACAAAAGCGGGCCCCGACGGGATAAACCTTTCGTTGCCATCAACTGTGGGAGATTCACCGTTGAACTCCTACAAAGTGAACTCTTTGGACATGAAGCAGGCGCGTTTACCGGGGCAAGCCACCAACGCAAAGGTGCCTTTGAAACGGCAAACGGCGGAATCCTCTTTTTAGATGAGGTGATTGAGATGCCCTTGGAGGCACAGAAAATACTCCTCCGTGTCTTGGATACGCGGACTTTCACACGCCTCGGCGGAAATGAGAACCTCACGACAGATATTCAGATTATCGCAGCGACCAATAGGGATATTGGGGAAACGGTGCTGAAAGCAGAATTTAGACCCGACCTTTTCTACCGCCTCATGGGCATGCAACTCGAGGTCCCCCCGATGCGAGATCGACCCGAAGATATCGCTCCTTTAGTGGATGCTTTTATTCGCGAATACAGTCCTAAACGTGGAAGGGGTATCACAGAGATTACACCCGCAGCCCTCACTCGCCTTGAAAAAGCCGCCTGGCCCGGCAATATCCGGCAACTCAGAAACACGCTTCAAACAGCGATCGCCCTGACGACAAACAGCAAACTTGAAGTCCAAGATTTGCCCTATAATTTCTTTGCGGCTCCGGGATTAAAAAAGCCCGCGCCGGAGGTAAATGGAGATATCTCTACCGTCCCGGACTTCGTTCACACATTCATCTCTATCTGGCAGACCCTTCCATCAGAGACCCGACAGACAATGATACATGAGTTTTTAACACATCTACCAGAGTTTTCGCAGAACCTTGAGGGTGCCGATATTACAACACCAGATGCAAACGCGGAGCTGCTCAACATAAAAGATATGGATCAGCATGGGATTCTGCGTGCAGTTGCTGAGCGGCGGATTGCAGAATGCGCGTCTCTGAGTGCGGCTGCCGACTCTTTAGGGATCGACATCCGTACCCTTCAGAAACATGCACACTACGAAGAACACGATGATGCCTCGGAGGGAATTTAAGAAATTGACGAACCCATACCTTATCTGTTTCAGGGCAAGGGTCGCTGCCGAATCTCGTGCCAAGGACCGGTAATTGCCAACGTAATTCCGGGGCTCTGGATATTCACAAAAAGTGTTGTGCCGTCGGGCGAGAAGGTCGCACCCGCAAGTTCAGACATATTGCCAGCGTTTCGAGCAAACCTATAAATATGTCCTTCAGGCGTTATCCCGATCAGAAACTCCTCTTCTGGACCGTCTTCGCAGATAATCAGATCACCCCACGGGGTGACAGTCAGGTTATCGGCGTTTTCCATGAGATTCCTATCATTGGGTTCGACGAAAAGTTGGAGTGTGCCGGGCTCTTGTGCCTCGCGGCTTGTGCCTTCATGAGGACTCGGCATATATTTCCATATCTGCCCTTTGTACGCAATACCGCCATTCGTGCAGGCAATGTAGAATTCCCCGTGTTCTTGATTACTACCGTACCAAATCCCTTCTCCGCGTGCGAACTTCGCTGCATCTTTGCCTTCAGCACCTTGGATACGGAGGTCATCATCTGGCGATTCCACGTTCTCAATGTCCACCCATTCGACTGCGAATGTTTCTCCGACTGGCATTGGGTCGTAGGTCCATGGAAAAATCTTCTGCATCCGACTTTGCCAGTTTCGGGTATCCGCGCGCTTCATATCTCGAATTTTCAGTGCCTGAAGTTTGCCACCCGCCGCGAGTTCACCCTGCGTTTCTGGGATAAACCGATAGATTAAACTATCGCCTCTGTCTTCCGTTTGATAGACAATCCCAGTTTTGGGATCAACAGCCACTGCCTCATGATTGAAACGTCCCATTGCCTTCAACGGGATCGGATCCGCCACTCCTATGTCAGCGGAGGCAGGCACTTCAAAATTGTACCCATGGTCCACCTCGTACGTTTCCTCTGCCTTCTGCATGGTTTCTTCACAGGTTATCCATGTGTTCCAAGGGGTTAAACCGCCAGCACAATTCCGGATCGTCCCGACTAAACTGAGAAAGTGTTTCTCCAGCGTTTGTGTTCGCGTGTCATAGACGAGCGTCGTCGTCCCGCCGATACAAGGTAATTCACCGGATCCAGCGTCGTATAAATTACCGACGGCGGCACGTTCCAGTTTCTCATTATTCCATCCAAAAGGTCCGACATTTTTGGAGGGGGCGGTCAATTCGTGATTTCGGACGAGGAGCGTCTTACCGTTAGGACCTGGATAAGCCGCCATACCATCGTGTCCACCCGGCACCCACAGTCCGTCGTCCATGATTTCACCTGTTCTCGAAAAGGCATGGGCGGTGAATCCGTCCGGGAGGTCAAGGAGACGATTTGGACTCGGCGCATACGCAAAGGGCGGGTCAGGTCTGAAGCCCGGTACATTTTGAATCAAGGCTCGGCTACACCCTAAAAATCCGAGACTGACTGCTGCAGATGCAGCCGAGAGTGTGCCATAACGTAGAAATTGTCGTCGAGATAATTTATTTCTGCGCTGCTTGCGAGCAGAAACCTGCTTTGTAGGAGTCATAAAGTGCCTCACCAAGCGTTAAAACAGTAATACAGGTCCTTGTGTAGTAGGCGGAATGTTTTATCTGTGTCTAATTCGGATAAGTTTTACGTTTAACACTATTCTTGACCTCATTTTTAATATTTATGGGGTATCCTTTTAACATATAGCGCGTTAGTCATTTGACTTTTGGCGTGTTAAATGTTAGAATTAAGTTAATCGCGCGATAATTTAATAGGGTTACGCGCGTTTAATATTGATTCAACCAATAGAAGACATTGGTGCTACAATGTCTTCTATTCAAGGCGACATGGTTTCCAGTAAGGGGGTTCAATTCCCCCTTTCGCCTTTGATATATAGTATAATATATTTGATACGTAAGTGTCAACGGAAAATAAAGGAGAAAAATATGAGGAGTTTGATAGCTTTGATTTTTCTAATTGCGTGTTTAGCAGAAGGTCTTTTAGGATTTCTGTTTATACTTCCTTTATTGCCATGGTTTGGTTTTGTAAGTATAGCACTGAATATTATAGGTGTATATTTGGCTTGGACCGTCATAGCCTCAAGGAAAAAACTTAAATAGGAGAAATGGTTAAAATGAAATTAATAAGTATTTCCCTATTAATTGTTTTGTTGTCGATGCAAGTATCTTTTGCACAATCTTCATCGTCAATTGGACAAGTTGAACAGGATGCTAAGAGAGATGCAAAATTAGATTTTTCTCTCATAAATTGGATATTTGCCGGGTATGCATGTAACATATTTGGCGTGGCATACGCGTATTTCGTTAATCCTCAAATACCTACATCAAGAATGATTGGAAAATCTCCAGTCTATGTAGAAACTTACAGTTTGGTATTCAAACAGTCTGTAAAAAGGAAAAGAACAATTGCTGCGTCAGCAGGTTGTATAGCTGGCACTCTAATGAGTTCTTTTGTCTATTTTTGGTTGTTACCCTAACGGCTTGTGCTAATTAGATTTTATAGATTTCTGCTTATGCGAGGACAAGGTCTTTGAGTTTCATCAAAGGTCGTCCGAGACACTGATTCAAGAAAGCCCCGAGCAGAGAAGCTCCGAACTTATTGCTCATTCGATACCCCGAAAGTTCGCTGTCCGCTCCGATGTATTCCAAAGGTTTCCACGCGATCGTGAGAATATCGGCATCCGGACACGCCGGGTTCCGACCGGGTCTACGGGTCTCAGCATCTGGAAAGTGGGAAACCTCATAAAGCGTTTTCATCATTTTCTGAACCACACCCGCAACCGCGAAGAGCATGCGGGGCACATTTTTCAGTTGCAAAACATATTGTTCTAAAGTAGACTGTAAACTCATCCTTATGTCTCCTTGTGTTGATGAACTTATAGGATAACATAAGGATGGACACATTCAACCTAAATTCTATTTAGCACAAGGCGTAATGATATTACCCGATAACTGGAATCACTATACTTTAGTATAGTGAGGATGTCAATCTTAATAAAGTGCTATGAACAAAATAAAAAAATGGAGAACAGAAACCGTACAGGTGTCCGAAGCGGACGCGGATTCACCGAAAACCTGCCCGAAACATTTTAACCATCTACTCGTGCATTTAGATATTGTATCAGAGACGAGTAGATGGTTAACCGTAAGCCGCTATAGGCTTGCGCAAGGAGGGCAGTCCAGGAGGTCGTAATTTAAAATATGGAGAACCATCCTTACACCCCGGCAGAAATAGAACCCTATTGGCAAACCGAGTGGCAAGAAAAATCAGCATTTAAAATCCCAAACGATATCGAGACACTCAAGACTAAGCCCAAATTTTATGTGCTTGGAATGTTTCCCTATACCTCGGGTGCCGGACTGCACGTCGGGCACGCGAAGAACTATGTACCGTCCGATGTATTTGCTAATTTTCGGAGGATGCAGGGGTATCACGTCATGCACCCGATGGGATGGGATGCTTTCGGACTTCCGACCGAACGAACAGCCGTCCGTGAAAATGAGCACCCGGCACACATTACAGAACGGAATACGGAAACCTTTCAGCAACAGATGCAACGCATCGGCTTCTCTTACGACTGGTCCCGTAAAATTGATACCTCTGTCCCAGAATATTATAGGTGGACACAATGGATTTTCCTCCGCCTCTATGAAAAAGGTTTGGCATATCTCGCGGATGTACCCGTCAACTGGTGTCCAGCGTTAGGCACCGTCCTCTCAAACGAAGAGGTAAAGGACGGAAAGTATGTTGAAACGGGAGATCCGGTGGAGCGCCGTCTGATGCGGCAATGGATGCTTAAAATTACTGCCTATGCCGACAGACTGCTGGAAGACTTGGATTTATTGGACTGGCCCGAGGGTCTCAAGGAGATGCAACGGAACTGGATCGGTAAATCGGAAGGCGCAGACATCACTTTCAAGGTTAAGGAGTGTGATAAGACGTTCACCGTCTTCACAACGCGTCCTGACACTCTCTTCGGCGCAACCTATTGTGTATTGGCACCTGAACATCCACTCGTCTCCGAGATAACACACCCTGATGATGCGTCTGCTGTTAATGCTTATGTAAAAGAAGCCATCAACAAATCCGATCTCCAACGGACAGACCTCGCCACAGAGAAAACTGGCGTTTTCACGGGCGCCTACGCGATCAACCCGTGCAACAACGCGCCTATCCCGATCTGGGTTGCAGACTACGTCCTGATGACGTACGGCACGGGTGCCATCATGGCTGTTCCCGGACACGATGAACGCGACCATGAATTCGCGTCAACTTTCGGTATTCCCATCGTCGAAGTTATTAGCGGAGGCGAAAAACCGATAGAAGAAGCACCTTTTGAAGGAGACGGTGTTTGCGTCAATTCCGGCTTTCTCAACGGCTTGCGCGTTGCTGATGCGAAGGAGAAGATGATCGCATGGCTCGAAAGCGACGAGAGAGGCACGCGTCAAGTTCAATATCGGTTACGGGATTGGCTCTTCTCACGACAACGCTATTGGGGTGAACCCTTCCCACTTGCGCATCTTGAGGACGGTACTATTGTTCAACTACCAGACGAAGAATTGCCAATTGAACTACCGCCTATTGATGCTTATAAGCCGACAGAGGATGGCAAACCACCACTCGCCCGCGCAGACGAAAACTGGTTGAAAGTGACGCTACCCGATGGTCAAACAGCGACTCGAGAAACGAACATCATGCCACAATGGGCAGGCTCTTGCTGGTATTACCTCCGTTTCCTTGACGCACACAATACCGAGTCACCTTTTGATCCTGAACTCGAACGCTACTGGATGCCGGTTGATTCCTACATGGGAGGTGCTGAGCACGCCGTTTTGCATCTGCTCTACGCACGTTTTTGGCATAAGGTGCTTTACGACTGTGGATTAGTCTCTACAAAAGAGCCGTTCCAGGGGCTACTCAACCAAGGGACAATCCTCGCGCAATCTTACCAAGATGCGAAGGGCAAATACTACTATCCGCACGAAGCCGAGGAAAGAGATGGTGAATTCGTTGCGAAAGCTTCTGGTGTGTTCCTCCAAACGCAGATAGAGAAGATGTCCAAATCTCGCTTTAATGTCATCAACTCGGACGATGTAATTGACAATTACGGCGCGGATTCCCTGCGCCTTTACCTGCTGTTTATCGGTCCATTCACAGCCAGCACACCGTGGCAAGACGCCGGTGTAGAGGGAGTCTACCGGTTCCTTCAACGCGTCTGGAGGCTTGTGATTGACGAAGACAGCGGCAAACTCAGTGAGAAGTTAACCGATGCTGCTGGCGCAACGGAATCCGAACTTTGGCGGGAACTTCATAAGACCATCAAGCAGGTAACGGAAGACACGGAATCCATTGACAAAATGAATACGGCGATTAGCCAGATGATGATTTTCGTTAACACTGCTACGCAAGCGAAGTCGTTACCCAAGGAGATTTTGAAAATTTTCCTGCATCTGCTCTCCCCTTATGCACCGCATATCGCGCAGGAATTGTGGCATCGTCTCGGCGAAACTGGGTTCATCGCGCTTTCACAGTGGCCCACACACGATGAGGCTGTACTCACAAGTGCCACTGTAACCATTATTGCCCAAGTCAATGGGAAACTCCGCAACCGGCTTGAACTTCCTGCCGATGCGACCGAGAAAGAGATCGAGGAAGTCGCACTCGCAGATGAGCGGGTTCAGCGGTTTATCGAAGGAAAGACGATCCGGAAGGTCATCGTCGTGTCGAAACGTAACCTTATCAATATAGTTGTTTAATAATTATCAACAGGAATGGTTTTGGGCTGTCGACTTTTGGCTTTCAGTTAAGAGGTGTTGCTTGGGTGTTCCCTCGTTTAACAAAGGTTCCTCTTGGCACTGACTGCTGATGGAAACCGATGGCTGACGGCTACTAAAAAATATGACAGAAGATTTAGAATTTGAAGGAAGCAATTTGACCCGCACGCCATCCGATACGCGGTCCCCCGTTTCGATCGTTCCGTTGGGAGGATTAGGCGAATTTGGGCTTAATATGATGGTGTATGAGACCGAAAATGACATTATCGTCATTGATACCGGTTTCATGCTACCGAATGCAGACATGCCCGGTGTCGATCTGATTTTTCCAGACATCCACTATCTGGTTGAACGGAAAGAGAAGGTTCGCGGTATCCTACTAACCCACGGACATGAGGATCATATTGGTGCCTTATTCTACGTTCTACGGCAGTTAGACGTACCGGTTTACGGCACGCAACTGACGCTTGCGATTGCGAGTGGGAGATTACGCGAATACAATGTCCTCGGCAAGGCACAACTTAATACGGTTACCCCCGGCGATACGGTCGAATTGGGTGATTTTTCTGCCGAATTCATCCATGTTACACATAGTATCCCCGATACCGTAGCAATTGCCTTACGCACACCCGTCGGTATTATCGTCCATACAGGCGATTTCAAGTTCGATATGACCCCTATTGATGGCAAGATGAGTGATATACAGACGCTCGCGCGTTTGGGGTCAGAGGGTGTCCACTTGCTCGTCTCCGACAGTACAAACGCAGAGCGACCCGGACAGACCCCTTCTGAGCGAAGCATCTATGGGGCGATAGACAATATCTTTCAGAAGGCTGATCAGAAATTGTTCCTCTGCACCTTTTCTTCGAGTCTACACCGTATCCAGCAATTCATCGACTTGGCAGGTATACATCGGCGGCTTGTCGCCGTCAGCGGTCGTTCTCTCCTCAACAATGTACGTACCGCTTCTGAACTCGGTTACCTCAACCTGAACCCGGATTATCTCATTGACGCTCGTGATGCGTCAATGTTCAAACCGCACGAGGTCGTGATTTTGTGTACCGGTAGCCAAGGTGAACCCCGCTCTGCTATGTCATTGATGGCACTTGACAATCACCCGTTTCTAAAGGTAGAACGTGGCGATACTGTGGTTATGTCCGCAAGAATCATTCCCGGTAACGAAAAAGCTATCGGGAACGTCGTTAACCATCTGCTCAGACGCGGCGCGAAGATATACCATGAACGCAATGCAGACGTTCATGTATCAGGGCATGGCTCAAGCGAGGATCTAAAGTTGATGCTCAATCTTTTACAGCCGAAGTTTTTCATGCCGATGCACGGCGAATATCAAAACCTGATGCGGCATGCTGAACTCGCTGAGTCTGTGGGTATACCGAGTGACAACGTAAAAGTCGCTGAAGATGGTGAACTGATTCAACTTACCTCGGAGACGTGCAAGGTCTTCGGACGCGAGGGACGTTCTGGACGCGTCCTCGTTGACGGTAAGCCAGAATTTGAACTTGAGGATATCGTCTTACGCGACCGTATCCAACTTTCTGAAGACGGTATCGTTGTTCCGATTATTGTCCTGCACAGCGATACAGGTGAGAATAGTCAGCAATCGGCAGTCAGTTCTTTCGACGGTCAACCGGCAGCCGATAACGACTCTAAAACAGGACTGAACGCTGGACAGATAGAAATTATTTCGCGTGGGTTTGTCTATATGGACAAGTCTGAGGAACTCATAGAAGAGGCGAAAGAAATCACCTTGCGTGTCATTCGGAACTTGAGCGATGAACAAAAGCACGAAACGGAGACAGTCCAAGACGAAATCCGAGGCGCGCTCCGCCGGTTTTTCTCGAAACAGACGCAACGGTCCCCGCTCATCTTCCCAGTCGTCATGCGAGTTTGATAATAGCCATCAGCAATCGGTTTCCGTTAGCAGTCGGCAAAATAACCGTCGACGATGTTTCTTCTCTTGCTGAAAGCCGATGACTGATGGCTACAAAAGAAAGGAACACGTGAAAATGAAAACATTCACATTTATCATGGCATGTGTCGCCCTGATAGTCAGTTTTTCTGCCTGTGAACGGGGATCACATATCATTCAACCGACTACGTCTCAGATGGAAGGTGAGCATGATGAGATTTCCATCGGGGTCGTCATCTCTTTAACAGGACGATTAGCCGCGACTGGTGAACTCATGAAACACGGCTTTGACCTCGCTATTGATGAAATCAATAAAGCGGATGCCGGCGCGATGCGTTTCAAGTTTCTATTTGAAGATGATATGAGCACGACAGAAGGGGCGGTTAATGCGTTCAATAAACTCATTCATACTGACAGTGTAACTGCCATTCTCGGTCCTGGAACATCCAGTGCGACGCAAGCAGCTTTTCCGATTGCCCAAGAGAATAGGATCGTGGCACTCAGTCCGACAGCGGGAGCAAGCGGTCTCACTGACATCGGGGACTTTGTTTTTCGTATTCCACTCACGACGGAGGTCGCTATTGCCGCTGGGGTCGAATCGACGCATGCGAAACTCGGCTATCAGAGCGTCGCTACGTTATATGACGACACGGATCTCTTTTCTACGGATCAAGACACGGTATTGCGGGAAGTATTCAATGCAAATGGTATTGAGGGACTCGCCCCGGAAACCTTCCAAAGTGGTGATACTGACTTCTCATCCCAACTCACTCGGATAAAAGCGTTGAATCCTGATGCGATTTTTGTCTCCTCCTTGCCACCTGAAAAACCGGGAATACTGGTTCAAGCACGTCAACTCGGTATAACTGATCCCATTATTATTTCTTCATTGACCGATGTTGAGGTAGAAGCTGCGGGTCCCGCTGCCGAAGGGGCAATTACGTTTTTAAGTTGGCTCAGCACAGATGACACCCCTGGAAATCAGGCTTTCGTTCAGAATTATAGCGAAATGTTTGGTGAGGAACCGAACGTATTTGCTACGGTCTCGTATACTTCTGTCCATATTTTAGCGGAGGCAATGAGGAAGGCCCATTCCACCGATTCAACTGCAATTCGGGACGCGCTGTCGGACATTAGAGATTTTGATACCGTCTTGGGACAATTCTCTTTTCGTGCTAACGGCGACGCTGTCTATCAGCCGAAGGTGTTGATCGTCAAAAATGGGACGCTGCAACTTTTTGAGTAACCTTGTTTGATAATCTCACGGCACATTTGGAAACTTCAGATTTATAGTAAAACCGAAAAATAAGTTGACACTTTTGCGAATAACACTCCCTTCCTTCGCTGGTGGGGTTTGTAACCCCGCCTATGCAAAATGTCAAAGTAGTTATAGACTTCACTATAATTTATTGAAAGAGTATAAAAAGTATGAAAACACAAACGATGTACGAAAAAATATGGGAGGCGCATCTCGTGCGCGCTTCCGCAGAAGAAGTCCCAATTCTTTATATCGACACACACCTCGTTCACGAAGTCACATCCCCACAAGCGTTTGAGGGGTTAAGGCTCAATAATCGGAAGGTACGTCGTCCGGATCTGACGTTCGCTACAATGGATCACAACGTCCCGACAACGGATAGGTCGCTACCCATCACCGACTTGATTGCCGCAAAGCAGATGGAAACGCTCGCGCAAAACTGCACCGAGTTTGACATTCCGCTCTACGACATCGACAGTCCTGAACAAGGCATCGTACATGTCATCGGACCTGAACTCGGTATCACGTTGCCCGGCACGACTATCGTCTGTGGTGACAGCCATACCTCAACACACGGTGCACTTGGCGCGCTCGCTTTCGGCATCGGCACCAGCGAGATTGAACATGTGCTTGCCACGCAATGCCTCTTACAACAGGAATCGGAGACTTTTGAGATTCGGATTGATGGAACACTCCCTTACGGCGTGACCGCAAAAGACATCATCCTCACTATTATCGGACATATCGGTATAGACGGCGGTAACGGTGCCGTCGTTGAATACACGGGCTCCGCGATCCGCGCCCTCAGCATCGAGGAACGGATGACCGTTTGCAATATGTCCATTGAGGCGGGGGCACGTGCGGGTATGATTGCTCCTGATGATACTACTTATGAATACATCGCTGGCAAGCGTTTCGCACCGAAAGGTGAAGCGTTTGATGCCGCAGTCGAAAACTGGAAGCGGCTTCCTACTGACGAAGGCGCGACTTACGATCGGACCTTGCAACTCGATGCCGCAGAGATCGCACCGCAGGTGACGTGGGGCACAAACCCGGGTATGGTGACCGATGTAACAGGACGCGTGCCAGATCCCGCGGATATGGCGACAGCCGACGAAAAGACTGCTACCGAGCACGCTTTAGCATATATGGATCTCAAACCCGGCACACCCATCACAGATATTCCCGTGGATAGAGTTTTCATCGGCAGCTGCACCAACTCCCGTATCAGCGATCTACGCGTTGCCGCGGAAGTCGCAAAGGGTAGGAGAGTCGCAGATACTGTCAGTGCAATGGTCGTTCCCGGTTCGCAAGCGGTCAAACGTCAAGCGGAAGCGGAAGGGCTTGACGAGATTTTCCGTGCCGCCGGTTTTGAGTGGCGCGAAGCCGGTTGTAGTATGTGTCTCGGTATGAATCCTGATACGCTAATGCCGGGGCAACGCTGTGCCAGCACATCAAATCGGAATTTTGAAGGTAGACAGGGCAAAGGCGGACGCACGCACCTCGTGAGTCCACAGATGGCGGCTGCGACTGCAGTCACAGGTCGTTTTGTGGACATCCGACAGTTTCAGTAGATTAAATGTGATCGCCCTTGATAAACAAAGAGCGGAGGTAAACTATGAAACTAAAGGTCGTCATTCACGAAGCCGAAGAGGGTGGATATTGGGCAGAAGTGCCAGCAATCTTGGGATGTGCTACACAAGGCGAGACGTTTGAAGAATTGCTTGAAAACATCTATGAAGCCATTGAGGGATGTCTATCTGTGGATGTTGCAGCACTACAAATTACAGAGAAAGATAGGGTAATGGAGATAGCGGTTTGAAGGCCTTAAGCGGTAGAGCCTTTTGCCGCTTATTGGAAAAGCGGGGTTGGCAACTAAAACGAATTAAAGGCAGTCATCACATTTACGGTAAAGATGGAATTCCAGTACGTCTCTCTGTCCCTGTTCACGGGAATAAGACACTCAAACGCGGATTGCAGCGGCATTTTGTGAAGATCTGTGGCATTGAAGAAAGTGAATTATAGTCCAGTTTTGACTGAAAATTGTCCGAAATTTAGTAGTTATTACAAGGAAGCAAAAAAATGGAAGCATTCAAAGAACATGTGGGACGTGTTGTCCCGCTCGACCGGATTAACGTTGATACCGACCAAATTATCCCGAAGCAATTCCTGAAACGGATTGAACGCACAGGCTTCGGTGAATTTCTCTTTAACGACTGGCGTTACCTTGAAAATGGCGATCCGAACCCAGAATTCGTATTGAACCTCCCACGCTATGCAGATGCCAGCATCCTCATCGCAGGCGTAAACTTCGGTTGTGGCAGCTCCCGCGAACACGCACCGTGGGCACTCCAACAGTACGGCTTCAAGGCGATTCTCGCGCCCTCGTTTGCTGACATTTTCCGAAATAATTGCTACAAAAACGGTATCCTCCCGATAGTCTTACCTGCGGACATTATTGCCTCGTTCAGTCAAGAGGCACATGACACTGAAGGTTACCAATTGATGGTAGACCTGGACCAGCAGTCGGTGATCTGCGCTGATGGCACTGCACACACTTTTGAAATCGGCGATTTTGAGAAGTACTGCCTCCTGAACGGACTCGATGAAATCGGCTGGACCTTACAGTATGAGGCAGACATTGACGCGTATGAAAACCGATAGTTTTGTTTCCGTGACCGAGATCTATGGCAAAGGAAATCATGGGATCGAGAGTTTTAGATTTTCGTTCAGCAGATTCTCAAACAGTATCAGTGTTTTTAGATGCTAATGACAGAGACTCGAAGAAATCAGGCACTTGTGGGTTAACCATAACAGTGCCTGTTTTCATTTTTTTATGATTTTATAGGATCACTTTTTTGTTTTTTGAAAGGAGGAATGAATCATGGCTCATTTTTTTTCTCAAACAAGCCGAACTTTCAGTGAATACTTGCTTTTACCTAACTTAACGACGAAGGAGTGTACTCCTGAAAACGTTGATCTGAGAACGCCTCTCGTGAAGTTTAAGAAGGAACAAGAACCGACACTGGAAGTGAATATTCCGTTTGCATCGGCAATCATGCAAGCCGTTTCGGATCACAACTTGGCAATCGCACTGGCTCGGCAGGGTGGAATATCCTTTATTTATGGGTCCCAAGATATTGAAGAACAGGCAGCAATGGTCCGGGCGGTGAAAAACCACAAAGCAGGTTTTGTGGTCAGCGACTCAAATCTGAAGTGTGATAGCACGATAGCAGATGTCGTGAAGTTAACCGAAGAAACAGGACACTCGACGATCCCTATAACCGAAGATGGTTCGTCTGCCGGAGAGTTATTTGGACTGATAACGGATAAGGATTATAGGTTAAGCCGAGTGGATTTAAATACGAAAGTCAGCGAACTAATGACTCCGTTCTCCAAACTGATTGTGGGTCGAAAGGGAATTACTATTGAGGATGCCAATGACCTCATTTGGAAACATAAGATAAATTGCCTACCGATTGTTGATAAAAATCGTAGACTGGTACATTTGGTCTTCAGGAAAGATTACGACGACCATAAGAAAAATCCTCTTGAATCGATAGATTCTCAGAAAAGACTTGTCGTCGGTGCCGGCATCAATACAAGAGATTATAAAGAAAGGGTACCAGCACTCGTAGCCGCAGGGGTCGATATTATTTGTGTTGATTCTTCTGAAGGGTATACAGAATGGCAATCAGATACCATTCGATTTATTAAAGATAAGTACAAGGATACTGTGAAAGTGGGCGGTGGGAATGTAGTGCACGGAGATGGGTTTACGTATTTGGTAGAAGCCGGTGCTGATTTTATAAAAGTAGGTATCGGTGGAGGCGCTATTTGTATCACAAGGGAACAGAAAGGAATTGGACGTGGGCAAGCGACTGCCGTCATCGAAGTCGCTCAGCAAAGGGACGTGTATTTGAAGGAAACCGGTGTTTACGTGCCAATTTGCTCGGATGGTGGTATATTCCAAGATTATCATATCGGTTTGGCACTTGCCATGGGTGCTGATTTCGTGATGATGGGTAGATATTTTGCAAGATTCGATGAGAGCCCAAGTAAAATAAGAAAATTGGGTATGAATACAGTGAAAGAATATTGGGGAGAGGGAACAAAGCGAGCCGCCAATTGGCAACGTTACCACGAGGGAGGCGGTCCAGAATTGTTGTTCGAGGAGGGGGCTGATGCCTATGTCCCTTATGCAGGAAAGATGAACGATAGTTTGAAAACGACCCTCGCAAAAATCCGATCGCTTATGTGCAATTGTGGAGCAATATCCCTACCGGAATTTCGTCAAAAAGCCAGGTTCGTGTTAGTCTCTTCAGCGAGCATCCGTGAAGGCGGTGTTCACGATATCATTCCAAGAACGACGCAGGATGGATAAAAATGAAAACTTTCGACAACAAAATCAATCTCAATCTGGAGAGTGCCTCAGAAGTCTCCCTCAAAGGGTTCATCGCTCCCATTGAGCACATGAATCCCAACTTCCATGAAGAATGGGATGCCCTGGCAAATTTTCGTGTTTCTGAACCGGAAAAAGGGTATCCGGTGTCGGTTTTCCGAGCGTTTCTTCCGAATCAACCTGTCTCCGTTGGGGATTCTTGGCAGGTTGACGACCAAGGCGCGCGCGTCTTGCTGAGCCAGTTACAGCCCAATCCGAATCTGGATATGCACATTAACGCAGGAGATTCCAGCGGTTTATGGGCATGTCTACGCGCTTACAACGATGAATTCGCTGATATTGTGTTTCGGATCCATGCGACATTGGCATTAGAGGACGGTTGGTTCACACCTTCTCAATTTGCCGGACATCTATTTATCGATCGCATCAAAAAGAGTGTAGCCTCTTTCCAGATGCGTGTTCCTGAAGGGACACTGTTCGATGTTAATTGGAAAAAAAATAAAGACGATCCTAACTATTTTTATACCACAGGTGGTGGCGTTTGTCCAAAAATTGAGTTGCTTGCGGAAATGTCAGACGTCACTCAGGAAACCGAGTTCACAACATCAATCACGCGAGAAAAGGCTGAACGCATACTGATACAACGTTTCTATAAGTCGCAGCAAATCAACTGGGTGCCATTTGAAGAGGCATCAGAAATATCACAAGCACAGCAGAAACCGATCCATGCCATTTCGGTCGATGGACCGCTCGCCGACGAAGCATGCTGAGGAAGCGGCAAAAACTTGAGGGCAGTTGTCCTCTCCGACAATCGAATCATCGAATTCCTAAACGAAAATTTTATCAATATGTGGATACGTAATGCCGAGCTTAGACGCATGCGTGATTCCCAAGGATTTGAGGGAATGCCTCCCTTGGCACGCACAATCATTGGGCACAAATGGCGAAGAGGTCCAGTAGATGCATGGGTTATATCTCCTGAGCTTGAAGCGATAGGACACGTAGCAGTCAATGAATACCTTGACAACAACCGTCGTGAAGATGGCACTTTGGAAAGTGAGAATTACCTCCTATTTCTCGCGGATGCCTTAGCAGGAAAACTCCCCGGATTCGGTAACACCGTTCTCACACCCGAGCAACCCTCGCAACGGATATTGGACGTTGTTCGCACCCCAGAATATGGACATCAAGACTACACGGTTGTTGTGATTGATACCACTGCGTTTGAAAGAAGCGGCACACTCGTTATTGATATTGAAGTAGGTGATGAAAAGGCGTACGCGTCCTTTCATCTGCTGGATGCTGATCACAGACTTACCTTTGATCCTTATTACAAACGTCCCGAAGGAATCCTTCTTGAGGAATCGCACGACACAGGTTGGTTGGGTCCCAATGAAACAGGACAAATGACACATCATTTTGAGTGTGGACAGATCTTTAAATTGGTCGCTCTGGGCTGGGCATCTAACGAGAAAGGAAGCATAAACGCCTTTCACGCAAAAATTTCTGTAGAGGCAACAAACTGAGGAGCAGTTACTTGTTTACAGTGGAAGCGGATCCCTGCTCAGTGGAATAGCAGTCCGCAGTAAGAAACGAGATTTTTTGGAATCTAATCTCTCTTGCTGACAGCCGATTGCTAATTGCTGATTGCCGTTCTTCTGACATCCGACACCCGTACAAATTGATATCCGTCCCGTTTCAGTCCGGCGATAATACGATCTGTTGCCTCGACCGTCCCCGAACGGTTTGCCTTCTTGTTTTCTGCTTTCCCATCATGTAAAACGATGATTGAACCGGGTTTGGTCTTCTTCAGGACCGTTTTAGTGATTTTATCGGGATTCTGTGTCGTCCAATCCCAACTCCACACATTGCAGCTGATATGCGTTCGATTCCCTTTCGCGAGCACCCATGCTACCGGCAAAAACCGCGTCAACATTGGTGCGCGAAACACAACTTCACCTGCCTTGAAACCTCCCGTAGGGTTCTCACTGCGAAGCAATCTCTGTAGGAGGTCGTCCGTGCGTTCAATTTCCCGTCGGACGTAGGTAGGCGGCAAGAAACCCAACAACGGATGGCTATAGGAGTGATTGCCGATCTGATGCTCCTCAGCAATAACCCGATTTACCGTTTCAGGATGCTTTTCGATCCGATTCCCAATCATGAAAAATGTGGCTTTGACATCGTGTTTCGCAAGGACATCAAGCAAGTGATCCGTATAGGGCGGATTCGGTCCATCGTCGTAGGTGAGCGCGACAACCCGCTGGTCTGTGTTCAGGCGAACGATATTCCTTCCGAACGGCGGTCTAAAGAACAGCCACAGCAATATCACCACAGCAAATGTTCCAACAACTGAAATTACAAGGTTCATTGGAGGCGCGTCCTCATTCTACGTATTGCTGGCAAATACCACCACGGAAGGTATGGATACTCATGGTGTTCCCAGTGATAACCGAAGTGATAACACGAGATAAACGACCAGAATGTCGAATAGGCATTACTTTTGGCTCGATGCGGGTTATCATATCCGGCTTCCGGTGTTCGATGGGGTAGGTACGTCCCAAAATAAAACAATTGGAGCGTGCTAAGAAGCGCAGGAGAAACCCAGAACAGTATAAGATTCGCAGTGGAGATCGCCAAAATATACTCCATGATTTGAAATACAATCGCCATACCGACGATCTGCTGCCAACTCAGGTATTCTCTCATGAAATGAAGATACCACGTCAAAAATCCGCTGTGCTTTCCATCGTGAAAATCCGGATCTGTATCACTGGCGGGTGTTCGGTGATGCTCCCAGTGTTTTTTTAGTAATTTTCGATATGAAAACAGGGCATATAGCCTGACAGCGAGTGTTCCCATTACATTATTGATACGCGGATGCGTAGGACAAATTGAACCGTGCATCGCGTCGTGCGCTGTGATGAACAGACCCGTGTACAGAAAGGTCTGACAAAGCATGCCCAAAGGTAGCACCACAAGGTGAGCGCGACGAACATCAAGTGTGAGGAGAATTGAGAGACTCACGCCCCATAAACCAATAATTCCTAACGCAATGAATAAGCCCTTATTTGTCGATTTCATGAGCCACTTAGATTAACCAATCCAAAATATAGAAGTTGCGCAAAATAGCAGTGAAAAGCAATTCGAGGTAACTGTTGACGAAACACGCCAATTTGGAAACCTACCGTCGCAAAGATGAAGCTTAATCCGAACCACGCTAAATAGTTCCGCAAGGGGATAGGGTCGCTCATCCATGTCCAATAATCCAATTTCACTGCCGCCGGTTCCATAAGTAGGTCGAAGCAGACCATTAGCAAAGCCACCAAAAACGCTACTTTGAAGTGGAAACCTTTTGCTAAAGATTTCCGGGCAATTTTCTGAGCAACAGCCATCGAAGCGATGAGCATCACAAACCAAGCAGACCCAATGCTGATGGGGACACCACCGATCGACGGCTGTAAGGTTTGTCCATACAGGTATGAACCGAAAATATCGCCTGTCCAGACACCGATCCATTCAATTCCAAGACTAACGAAAACAACCCCTATACTGACGATGATAAATTTCAGTCGTTCATTCCGTGGATATACCCGCCAGCATTCCCAAAATAACCATACGCCCAAACCGAACATGATGGGTGAAGCAAGAACTCGCATGACTTCTTGAAACACACCGAGTACATGCCACAATCCACCCGCACCTAACAATAGATAAAGTGCCCCTATTTTATATTTTAATTTTACCTTGTGGATTCGTCCAGTGAGTTTCTTATTTGAAGTTCTTTTCTCAAGAGTCGCCTGCGCCGTTGTTGCGGGCTTCGTCTTCGTCATTTAACTGAGTTTCCTGTTTAGTTTTTTCACATCCGCCGATTGCTGACTACTGACCGCTATTTTCAAGTTAATCCGTCGTCCCTTCCACTGCAGACGACCGCGTCTGACCTGAAAGGATGAATTGATACCGATCAGCAGGGTCAGTAGAACGCCAAACGGATGTAAAATTACGCTTGTAAAGAAAGGATGCTTATATTTGAGTGCCAGCACCATCCGCATAACGACATTCATAACGATAGCAACGATTGCCAATCCTCTCAGCTGCGCAAACCAGACAGCGATGTAGGGTAGCACACACATTGTAAACAGACCGAGAATTAAAATAAAAAACGGTATCGTTTTGTAGCCGACCAATCCAAAAAGGTTTTTGGAAAATCCGTTCCAAACCTCGCTGAACGAATGATACATCCTGCAAGAGACAACGCGCGTTCCCGCCGATGTCAGGATTTTGATACCTCTTTTTTTTGCCAATCGGCTGAGTTCAACGTCTTCAACAATTTGATTTGATACCGCTTGATGACCACCAATGCGTTGATACGCTTCGCGAGTGAATGCCATCCACAAACCGCTCGCCGCTGCAAGCGACGGGAAACGACTGAAGTAGGTAAGCCATAACGGAAGTCCAGCGTAAACGAACATGTCTACCACTGGCACGACGAGTTTTTCTGCCAAGGTCCCTGTTACTTTTTCTGGAAACGCCGAGAAGAATCCAAGCTCGAACTTTTGCATGTAGGCAACAGTATTCGCAATCGCGTTTGGTGCCGGACGGTTATCCGCATCGGTGAAAATGAGTATCTCACCATCCGCATGTTGGCTCAATTGATGGCACGCCCAGTTTTTTCCATTCCAGCCTGCTGGCAATGGGTTCCCGTGAATCGGCTGAACTTCAGGATACTGTTCACCGAATTTTTCAATAATCGCACCCGTGCGATCCGTCGATTGGTCATTAAGAACGTGAACTTCCAAGTTACCATAGTTTTGAGACAGGAACCCTTCAATACAAGCACCAACGTTGGTTTCTTCATTGCGCGCTGGGATCAACACCGAGACGCGTGGACAACTCTGGAGACCAAACGTTTTTTTTAGCATTGGTGCGGTCGTCGCATTAAACAGTGTGACTGTTAGAATAACTGTCAATAGAACCATCGAAATAAGCATCAGGATAAACAAAGCACCACCAACCTTTCAATCCAGCAGATTTTGTCCTTTTTCTTCACGAATAATCCGCAAAGCAAGATCATCTAACAGTTTGGTTTCAGTCTGTTCGAGCCAATCCATCCCTTGAAATGTCCCCGCATCAAATGAATGGACAGCACCAAACAGAAAGAATGCACTTGGACGCTTTTCTCCTATGAACTCAGTGCGAATTGCCAACGGAAGCACAGCGACAGGCTTTCCGTATTTCCGTAAAATCCATTCAACACCGCGTTTGTATCCGAGAGGTCGCGTATGCCACGGGACGAGTTGCCCTTGCGGGAAAATGGAAACGATCGGCATCTCTCGATTCAATAATTCCACGGTGTATCCAAGGGATTCAATGATGTTCCGTCGATTCTCTGGTTCAATTGAATAAGCACCTATTTTCGAGAAAAATTTGTATTTCGATAGCTGCTTTTCTAACATCATCAGATACGGAGTCCGACGAAAGATCTTTTTGCTGAGCAGATAAACGAAGAACCCATCCCACCATGTGCTGTGATTTGGCAGTAGTAGCACTGGTAGATCGTCAGGTATTTCCGGTGATTTTCCTAACACCTGAATCTCGTGGAAATTTCGTTTGAACAACCACGTCAGATAGGGTTGAAAAATGATGTCCGCCCAAAAACGGTGCTGCGCCTGAATCATTTGTTGATTATTCCTGAGTGTACAGGAAATAGTTTCTCCTGTGCCGATAGAAATTTTGCCCGAAGTCCTTCTTGTAAAAGAATCCCGATTTTCCGACTCGACGGTACAAAGACTCGACTTAAGAATGGGTTGTAGTTGTGCTCTTCAATCTTCCTTAAGATCCCGCGGTAAATTTTAGCGGCTGAATAGATCGCATACTGTGATTCCGTTTCGAGTAAAGAGATACCGGGCATGGATTCGGTGTAATAGCGATCTGCGCGTTCAATTTGAAATTTCATCAGTTCTTTCAATCGGGGTGTTACTTTTTCTTCTAAGATGTCTTGCTCCAAGACACCGAATCTCACCAAATCCTTTTGTGGCAAATAGATGCGGCCCATATCCTTATCCTCCTTGATGTCCCGCAGGATATTGGTGAGTTGCATCGCAATGCCGAGTTGCTTGGCGTAATCAAAGGCACGTTCATCCTTATAGCCGAGGACGTGAGTCATCATCAGTCCAACAACAGCCGCAACCCGATAACAGAAAAGAGAGAGTTCATCGAAGGTTTTATACCGCGACTGCTGAACATCCATGGTAACCCCTTTCAGCAAATCGAGTGGGTATTCAATAGGGATACTATACGCCTTGGCAACAAGGATGAACACACGAATAATTGGATGTTGAGACTCACCTGTATTGTAAGCAACCTGTAATTCTTCTGTCAAGCGTTGTATCTCTCTAACGATTTCTGTTTCAGTCCGTTGACGCGGCGTATCAATCAGATTGTCGCAGTGTCGACAGAAACCGTATAACGCATAAGTTGCCCAACGTTGTTCTTTGGGCAGCATCCTTGTTGAGAAGTAAAAACTTTTTGAATAATAGGCGGTTATCCTGCGAGCATACGCAAAGGCAACCCGGTTTTCTTCTCCTTTCCAGCGTTTTTTCATGATGAGCCCTCCTCAATCAAATCCTTGATGACAAGTTTTACCGTCGTTTCTGCCGTCAGCAAGACGCCCGGCACGCCTGCACCGGGATGCGTGCTTGCACCAACAAAGTAGAGTTTCTGTATATCTTCACTTCGGTTATGCGGTCGAAAATATGCTGTCTGTGTCAATTTGGGTTCAACGCCCCACGCGCTACCGAGATGATTGTTTCGTTCTCGTCTGAAATCTGAAGGTGTAAATATTTCAAGCACTTCAATGGAACGCTTTAGGTCTGTCAGTCCAAAGTCATTTTCCAAGAACGTCAACACTTTGTCTGTATACATCTCCTGCGTCTTTGCCCAGTTGACATCACTCTCCAAATTCGGCACGGGAATCAGGACGTACATGCTCTCACAGCCTTCCGGTGCCATTGACGGATCAGTTTGCGACGGGATATGGAGATACATTGAAAAATCGTTCGGAAGAATCTTATTGTCAAAAATGTCCTCTACCAATCCTTTGTATCTTTCGGACAGAATGAGTGTGTGGTGCTTCAGCTGTGGATATTTTTTACGGACACCGAGATAGAGCAGAAAAGCACTCATCGAATATTGGGTCTTTCTGAGTTTCTGGTCAGACCATTTTCTACGATGTTCGGAGTTAATAAGCTTCCCGTAGGTATGTACCAGATCGGCATTTGAAATGACCCCAGCTGCTTCGTAAAAATGTTCGTTGGCAATAACTCCCTTTGCGCACCGATTTTCAACAACGATCTGTTCAACCTCTGCATCGGTTTCGACGATACCACCGAGTTTTTTGAATACGTTCTCTAATGCCTGAACAAGTTTGTACATGCCCCCTTTGCAGAACCAAACCCCTCCAGTTTTTTCAAGATACGGGATCATCAGGTAAACCGCTGGTGTTCGGAACGGATTGCCGCCTATGAACAGCGGATGGAATGAGAAGGTGAAGCGGTGGCGTGGATCCTCAAAATACTTCTTAACGAAGTCGTAGGCAGGCATCAACGCCTGAAGTTTCAAAGCACGCGGCAGGAAACAGAGCATCGTCGGTAAATCAAATGCGGTCGCGCCTAACCCATCCGTGATGACAGCATCATAGAGCTGGCGGGTATGCGCCATGAAAGCGTCGTAATTGTTGGCATCTTTTGCGTTGAACCGCGTCATTTGTTGTTTCATCTGTCCGCTGACGTCTGTGTAGTCGAGGAACGAACCATCGTGGAAGTATATGCGATAGAACGGATCGAGTTTCACTAAATCGAGGTAATCTTCCATTCGGATGCCCGCACATTCAAATAGACGTTGAATTAAATCAGGAGCAGTGATAATTGACGGTCCCATGTCGAAGGTGTAGCCGTCCTTAATGAGTTGATAGGCATGACCACCAACCTTCGCATTCTTCTCCAGAAGCGTGACTTGCATGCCTTTGGCTTGCAGCCGAATCGCTGCTGCGAGACCTCCGAAACCTGAACCGATGATGACAATTTTGCGCTTCATATTTTTAATTATTCCTTGCGGCGTAACGACGATATTTGTAACTTGAGGTCTCTCGCGGTCGAGTCGCCTGTGCCGTTGTTGCAGGCTGCTGATTTTGATGATTTTCCCAATTGTAGTCCGTAACGAAGTGGAGGACGGATATACGGAGAGGCACTCTATGTATCAAACCCACCTGACCGAACCGCAAGGTGAATTAAAAACTGTTTTCAGCAATTAATGTCGCCGCCATTTTCCCAGACAATATTACCAACGGAATTCCGCCCCCCGGATGCACTGAGCCCCCTGCGAAGTAAAGTCCATCAAGGAGACGACTCCGATTCGGTAGCCGTCTGAACGCTGTAGCTTTGCTATTTGACGATACACCGTAGATACTTCCCTGATTGCTGGCGTAAAGTTTAGAGAAATCCTCTGGTGTGTATATCTGTTCCACCTCAATCTGATCAGCAATATCGAAACCGAGCTGCTTTAATCTATCCAACACAACCTTCCGCATCCGAATTTTTTCCTGCTTCCATATCTGACCGGGAACCAAATGCGGCATGTTCAATAACACGAACCAATTTTCGCCATTACTTGGTGCATGCGCCGCATCCGCTTTACTGGTTACGGCAATGTAAATCGTCGGTTCATCTGGGACTTGCCGATCTCTGAAAATCTGTCTGAACTCGATGCTATAGTCGCTGGAAAAGATAATGTTGTGATGTGCTAACGCTGGATACTTCCCTCTAACACCCCACAGGAATACCATTCCAGACAATGACGGCTCCAACTGGTTCAGTTTTTCGCGTTGATGCTGAAGTCCGTCAATCAATTCGTGATAGGCTACGACCGCATCCGTGCCACAGAGGACGTAATTCGCTTCAACTTTCTCACCATTCACTCGTACCCCACTCACCTGTTTGCCATCATGGCAGATGTTTTCGACTTCCGCCGAGGTATGAATCTGAACACCTAACTCATACGCCACCGCTTTCAATGCGTCAATCAAACGGTATATTCCCCCTTTGATGTAATACCCACCCAATCCGTATTCAATATATGGAATTATATTGAGAGTAGCAGGGGCTTGAAATGGATCGGAGCCATTGTAAGTCGCGTAGCGGTCAAAAAGTTGAACGAGGCGCGGATCTGAGAAAAAACGGGATACACTCTGATGAACCGTCCGAAATGGATCAATTTGATGGAGCCTGAACAGCGTCCGAAAATACCGCCATCGCAGGAGTTTCCTAAATTCGTGGATCGGGGTAAACATAAAGATTTCGGCTGTTAAATCGTGAATGCGTTCTGCGTATTTCAAAAACCGTTCGTATGCCTTCACATCGTTGGGCGATAGTTGCGCAATAGCGGCTTTCATCTTCCTCTTATCAGCACTCGCATCCATCAGCGAACCATCTGGGAAAAAGTATCGGCATATTGGATCAATCGGTACAAAGTCGAGGTAATTCGATCTCTGGAACCCAGCGTAATCGAAGATCTCGTCGATCACAGATGGCATTGTCAATAATGATGCACCGGTGTCAAACCGATAGTCCCCCAAAACCACTTCGTTGACCTTACCACCGAGTTTCGGGTTCTTCTCGAATAATTGGACGGAGAATCCGAGCCGTCTGAGGCGGATCGCACCGCTGAGTGCCCCAAGCCCGCCTCCAATGACTGCTACTGTCTTATTTTCCATATTTTTAATTATTCCTATGGGTTCGTTCAGGGCGGTTAAGTAGATAACGCGCCTCGATGTAAAACCGTCTCCGTTACATTACGGACTACGCGCTTTAGATTATCCAAGACAGCAGCCTGCAACATCGGCGCAGGCGGATGTGAGAAACGCACGCAACAGTCCTAACACCCGTTGTTTCTCCGCAAGGTAAAATTAAAAACTTTTTCGTAGAGCATGGCGTTAAAGAGCATCAACGTGAATCCATATCCGAAATCCTCAACCGGAATCGTCAAAATTCGGTAACCCATCTGATACGCCTCACCATATAAAACCACAGGTCGCGCTGTGAGATAACTGTTGAATATCAAAATCAAAACTGAAACAATTGCTAAGTAGATATAGGTTTTCGATTGTAGTAGCACACCAGTTCCTAATACTGTATCCGCGACTCCAACGATTCCAAAACAGCACAGCACCAGTCCAGTATATTGCTTGCCTGTGCTGAAAGTCCATACGCCGATTGGTAGTGCAGCGTATAAAACTGTTCTGACATGGCGAAGGGTTCGCAGTCGCGTTGATAGTTTCGCATCCGATAGTGTTTCCCATACTAACAAGCACCCAAACGGAACTGTGATAAAAAAGAGCCATTCCTCAATCGGCAAACCTAACAACCGGAAATCAAGCGTATGCGCCTCGTTGAACCACCAATGCGAACCGGTGACAAGCACATCCCATATAATATACGGAATCATGACGATTGCATTCGTGAGCAATTTCAACCGCCATTGTGATACATGCTTAATCTGGCGATTGAATTGCGATATTACCGGTCCAACAGTGACAATGATATTAAACAGAAGATACTCGAACTTCATTTTTTAAGAGTTAAAAGTTGGAAAATTAGGGGACACCTATCCTTCCATTCTTCCTCCCTTCCATCTTTCCAACCAAGTCCCATCATCGATAATCGATGACCGATAACTGACGACCCATATCTTGGAGATAAGTTTTCTCGTCATCCGTTAACTTCGCGTTTTCGAGCAAGAATACAACCACATTTGTGATTAACTTTGGGGCATAGGTATCCATTTGCTGTGGCATCAATTTAATAATTTTCCTGAAATCACGCTGCGCGTCATCACCACGCCTGAAAAAGAACGGCAAATAGTAGCAGGTTGTTCCGTGAATGAACAAAGCTTCAATATCGTTTGGATTTCTCTTCAGACCGCTATCCATGATTGCTAAACCGCGCTTTGCCCACTTGAGTTTGGTGTGTGGAAAGAATGCATGCTTTCCCTTGAGAGCAAAAAGCGCACCGATATAAACCTGCGTCCGCCCAGTATACCTCGGTGCCATTTGTGCTATGCTTTCAAACAACGTAATTGTCGGTTCAATCTGTTTCTCATCTTCGATCGCAGCGTAAAATTGCGTTCGTGCCGTTTCAAGTGTTTTTTCTACCGAGGCACCAGCCGCAACCTCAGTATCCCAATACGAGAGAAGCAGAATCAATATGAGATTTATATGTATGAATCGATTAAGTTTCATTGTGAGAACTCACCTGCTGATGCTCTTCAACAACACGGTCAAGTATCAGTTTAAACCAGTGGGTATAACTCTGAGGGTTCTCTTGAACGTCCTGTTTCAACGTGCTTATGTTGATCCATTTCCAATCGTCAACCTCATCGGGATTTGGAATCGGCTGGCCATCATAATGCCCAACAAAGGCGTAATCTAACTCATGTTCAAATAAGTTATCGTTGAGTTTGACGTGATAAATAAAACTGAAAAGTTCCTGCAGTTCACAATCGAACCCCATTTCCTCATGGAGCCGTCGTCTCGCTGCGCGATGGTAACTTTCTCCCGGACGTGGATGACTACAGCAAGTATTTGTCCATAATCCACCGGAATGATATTTCGTCCGCGCTCGCCTCTGAAGCAACAATTCGCCTACGGCGTTAAAAACAAAAATCGAAAATGCGCTGTGTAATTTACCGTCACGGTGTGCTTGTATCTTTTCCTGTATGCCGATTTCTCTTCCCGTGTGGTCGACGAGTATGACATGCTCTTGTATCACTTCTACTGATTTCCTTTATATCGGTTGTGCTTCATAAACCAATCTGTTCTCTAATCGCGATTGGTATGATTTTCCGGGTTAAATTGGAGTGTGAATCTCTATGTACACCATTATTACATATTGTCTATATTTTGTCAATAAATAATTTATACAATTTTCACCGTAACGCGTATTTTGTATAGAAATTATATCGTGCGATAGCGTCAGAATCGCCCATCAGTATGCGATGAACATAGATAATTCATGAGAAATTCGAGGTTATCAGTGTTAATTCTGATATTTTCGACAGATATGTTTTTTGGGTTAAATTCTTGACAAATAATATACATAATGTTATATTAAATCATAGGGTTTAGATGCAAAAACGTCAGCATTTACGATTTGGTCTACAATTATTGAGTGAAAAGGAAAAGATTGATGGCGGATGAACATAAATTTGGTATAAAAACCGTTGCCATCCAGACGGGGTTAACACAATTTACCATTCGGGCATGGGAAAAGCGATACGATGTGGTTACACCGATGCGAACCGAAACGAATCGTCGCCTCTATTCTGATGCGGATATATCGCGACTCACGTTGCTGCGTCTGGCGACTGAGGCGGGACATAGCATTGGACGCATAGCCAACCTACCGGTCGAGAAACTTCTGGAACTCGTTGGAACGGAGGGAATGGTTGTGCAGTCCCCCGCAATCGCGAAAGAGGATGTCTCGCAAGAAACATCCCTTCGTTTTTACATCGCTTCGTGCGTCGCAGCGGTTAAGCAGTTTGAGGCGCGAACACTCGAATCGACACTCTTCGCTGCATCAGTCGCTTTTAGCCAACCTGTTTTCCTTGAAAAGTTGATAGCACCACTGATGCAGGAAATCGGTGAACAGTGGAAGGCAGGAACTTTGCGGATTGCCCACGAACATCTTGCCACAGCAGTTGTCCGGACACTGTTGGGCAGTATTTGCCAAGCATCTGATGTATCTGACGCAATGCCAAACTTAGTGGTTGCAACACCGCGGGGGCAGCTCCACGAAATCGGTGCATTAATTGCGGGAACGACTGCAGCGTCGCAAGGGTGGAAAGTTACCTACCTCGGTCCCAACCTGCCAGCTGAAGAGATTATAGGGTGTGCAGTGCAAAATGGGGCAAAGGCGATTGGGTTGAGTATCATTTATCCCACAGATGACCCACATTTGGCAAATGAATTACGAAAACTTCGACGTGGAATCCAAGACCATATCGCCTTGTTTGTCGGAGGGGCGGGGGCAAACGCTTATGACGCTGTCATTAATTCAATTGGTGCTGTGAGAGTTAACAACATGCTGACTTTTCGCACTGAACTCGAAGCCTTGCGTGCTCAATAGAATGTGTCAGAAGCGTCGGTGAAGTTGCCAACGGAGACAAGTCCAGATGCCAGTTAGAGAAGGAAATCACGTTTTCAATCGGTAGGTGTGGCGGTGCAAGATGCAGTTGCTGCATCTGTGGTACTTGCAGAGGCGGAAGCGAAAGACTTCGGCATTGTCGCTGAAATGGTTTGATGACAAGCCACCACAGATGAGTGTCCTAAACGTTCTATCTGTTTAATTCTATTTAGCTAAAAGATAGTTAATGATTATCTCCGCTGCAACCTGCCCTTTCGGATTATCTCCATGATGTGTTTGGTAGACCATCGCCAATCTACCACGAATTCCATTCCGAAGAATAATTGGATCTGCTAATGTCGCTTCAATACTACCCGTATCACTTGCATATATTTTTTCAGCGTACCACTCAGCTTTGAGTTGCTCCAATGGAAAGGGTCTGTTAGATTTAAAATTGACTAAACTTGGTGCTACCATTTTTCCATCTCCTGTGACCAGCATATTAAGGTTCTCAATTTCCTCAACATTTATATCAACATGTGGGAGATCCATAAGGTTCTGTAGAGGTGCTTTGTTATTGGGTGTGCCATCTGAACTGTAATACCCCAAGTAATCTGCATGATTCAGAATCGTATCACCATCGGTTGTTTCGATCCAGTTTTCTGCTACAGATCCATCAGACTGAACATTCCCCGCGGCATAGATTGATGCGGGTAAAACACCATAAAGGATGCATACATTCACGGCACCGTTTGCTGTTGTTTCAACCATCCAGTTTTTAAGAGACCCTTCACTTTCTGTAATCACCGCACGAATGCCATTGGATTCCAAAAGTTTTTTTGTCGTTTTTGCTTCAACTGTCGCATTTTCCAATATTATCCACGAGGCACTACCTGTATAAATCAATACATCCATCGGAGGATCTACCTCGCCTGTATCTGATACACCAGATCCAATAGGTGTTGACTTTTTCCGCACTTTCGTGCAACTCGCAAAAGAAACCATACAACCAATTAGAGTGATAATAACTATCCATTGGTATTTCCGCATTTACAACTCTCCTGAAGTATAACGTGATATTATAGTGATAGCACCCAACGCCTAAAGGCGTGGGCTCACGATGAATATGGAAGCAAAGATAAGTCCTATGTGGTTCTTCACAAATTCATTATTTTTTATAATTTTTGTGTTTTTTCAGAATTTTCCAAAGACACGCACAAAAATTTCCATGTAGTTCTGATCATTAACATCCCCGATTGCGCGTTGATCTATGAAGCGTGCGCCGATATGCAGAAACATCCGCTTCTCGTAAGCGACAAAACTCTTTTCCATTTCAGCCAGCAACGCCTGTCGAACAAAATCGTTGTCGTTCTTGCGCATATCATTGAAGAGGAGAATTTGCCCACCACCGGTGAGTTTGATGGTTTTCGTGAACTGGTAGACGACCTTGAGGATAAGTGCCGAAGCCATATCCCGCACATTCGCACGTTCAATTTCGCGTAATCGGAGCCGTCGGAAGACATCCCTACCGTCGATTTCCCCAATTAAGGACAGATATTCAAGCCGATCCTCCGCCATTCGGAAGCCGTTGCGAACGGTGGTTTTGAACATCGGACTGATTTCCAGCGATTTAGAAGGACGCAAACGGTATAGGGATTTGAAGATACCGACCTCGTAATGTTGGTTGTCCTTCTCGAAATCGTAATCGTATTGAATCTTGGCGCGAGCCGTCGTGACCATCCGTTCAATTCCCAAGTATTCATACGTGATTTTAGCAGTGTTAATCAAGTCATTCTGCATCAGTAATGGATCTCTGCGCCGTTTTTCGACTTCGGTACCACCATCAATATAGAAGAACTCAACATTACCATTCCTCTCCATTTTACGGACTTCTGGCTGCGCACGATACAACCCTTCCTCCGTTCCGCTCAGAAATCCAGCAAAATACCACGTCTCGTCAGGGATCCGGTCTTTTACCAGTTTCAGTTCATTTTCAAAAACAAGTGAAGAAGCCCGAGCAAGTTCTTTCCGATAAACCAGATTGCCAAACGCTTTCGTTGAGGAGGGTGTATTCCTGAGTCTGAGGTTCTCTTCGATCTGCAATCCAATATCCAAATCAATGACACTCTCCTGACGACTTATCTTACGGTTCATGAAAAGCCGGATGCCTTGGAGTCCGACATCGAACTCGTAATTCGGATCCTTATCGTTCTCTTCCTCATCTCGAATGCCGTTGTTATTCAAATCGCTTTCGTCCAGAAAATCCTCATCGACATCGAAAAGCAGAATATCATCCTCATAGTCAAAGATGCCATTGTTATTTTTATCAAGGTCTCCAGGGATAATCAGAGAAGGAGGATCGAGCGGGGTGCTATCAGAGTAGCGGTCCTGATCATCGTTATCACCGACGGAGCGAGAGGCATCAAACCTCGGACCGACACGATACGCTTCCGCCTGAAAGATCGTATCACCAGCAGTTTGGAAGGCTTTGAGGACTGTTGTCGTCGCATCGAAACGTGAACCCAAGTTCTTTTGCAACGCGCTTTTCGGCGTGACAGCCACCTCTGCTTTTATACCATAGTTGGTGAAGTTGGTTTCCAAATCCACCGCCCATACAGGCACCTTGCGGAAGTACCAAGAGAGTCCTAACTGCGACTTACCGAACTTTGTGACCTCGCGCAAGCCGATCCCGGAGCCTTCCATACTTCCCTCTTGCCCATTCAGTCGGTTAAGCAAACCCGGGACCATTAGGATTGTCCAGTCAGTACGGTTAGACCGGACCTCCCAACGGACACCACTCAGATCGATCTGATCGAAGGTGAATTTCGTGAAGGTCGTCGGTACCTCTCCGAGACTCAGGATATTTTTTACACTGCCTGCGGTCTCCTCAATCACCATGACGCTGTGGAAACCACGCCGAAAGAGGCGGTCGAAATCGAACTCGTCTTGCCTGACTCGTTCCTCTTCTGTCTCCGCGAGGAAATTTCGTCTGTTCGTGAAATCGTATTCGACACGTCCGGATAGGAACAATTTGCCAAATAGACTGTAAACATCCTCCGCCTCAGCATAGAACATCAGAGAACAGTTTAACAGTAAAAAGAAGAAGCCAGGGATCAGGCATTTTCGGATACCTGTTTTTATGTTCATATCTTATTAGTTTTCAGTTTGCCTCACAGTGAGCGTTACAAAAGGCGTTTCTTAACTGAAAGCCGACAGCTGACAGCTGACAACTATCTCAAAATATCCTCGGGTCCATAAGACTCTGTGAAGGTTGTCCAGATGCCCGTGTGCTTATCGAAACGACTTAACCCACGATAGGTGCCGAACCAGACATAGGGGCTATCCACAGCCATGGAGAGAATACCGTTATGTGCCAAACCCTCCTCTCGAGTGTAAGTCGTCCAACTATTCGTCAACTGATCAAACCGACTGACCCCGGCATTGTAGGTGCCGATCCATAGCTCTGTGCCATCAACACCGATAGTGGTAACTTTGTTGCTGGCAAGTCCATCTTCCGTCGTATACGCAGCCCAAACTTCTGTTTTTTCATTATAAAGCGTCACACCGCGGTCACTGCCAAACCAAACATTGTCGCCATCAATAGCGATACAACTCACTTCATCGCTGGCGAGTCCATCTTCTACTGTAATCGTCTTCCAGATATCACGACTGATGTCGTATTGGCTGACCCCGCGGCGTGTCCCGACCCAGACGTATTTCTTGCTCGCCGTAATACACCAAATCTGATCCGTAACCAATGATTCGGCAAACTCTTTGGACACGGCAGACGGTTGAATTTCAGTACCCGATGTGTAGGTAATCCATGCGTTGAGATCATCCGCTGTGCGCGGATATTTCCCGATACCGGAATTCGTCCCAACCCAGATACTATCGCCATCGCTGCTGACAGAAGTCACATTATTGGCAGGCAACCCATGCTCAGTTTTGTACTGATCCCACCGCAGTGCGATTTTATCAAAGCGGTTCGCACCATCCCGCGTACCGACCCAGACGTACTGCTCATCAACCACAATAGAACTCACAACGTCATCGGAGAGACAGTCTCTCTTTTTCCGCCGATGCTCGTGCCAATGACCATCGTGGGTCTCTATATTTTCGGAGCCACCCTCCTGCTGATAATTCTTCCATGTTCCTAAAGCCTTGTCATAGCGTGACATACCTTTATCAGTACCGACCCAAACGAAACGCTCATCTGTAGCCACTGTCCGAATGGTGCGTCCAACAAGGGTTGGGAGTGCCGTCAAAGGGGTCCAGGATTCCTTCCGTTTATCATAACGGGAAAGCCCACGCATGGTTCCTACCCATACATAATCCTCATCAACGGCAAGCCCATACTCACCCACATGGTTATGGAGCAGCCCTTTGATATCTCTAAACGCTGCCCAGGTGCCAGAGGCGAAATGAAATCGTCGAAGCCCACTATTCGGTGCGGCTAACCAGAGATAATCCTCGTCTGCTGCCAGTTCGAGCGTTCCGCGTCCCGATCGAATTGTGGTCCACTCCTTGTTCCGTCTGTCATATCGGGTAACACCTACATCTTCCCAGGGTCTGTAGAGTATCCAAACATCGTTCTCTGTTGCGATAATGCGTCTAATAGTTCTCGCCGCAAGCACGTCATTCGTTGAAAACGTCGTCCATTCTTTTGTTTTCTTATCGTATCGTGATAATGGACGGTTGCTGCCTCTGTCCCATTCCGAACGCGCAACCCAGACGAAATCGTCATCTACAGTAATCCATTCCCCGCCTCTACCTGCCAGTCCATCTCTGGGACCAAAATCCTTCCATTCACCGGTAATCTCATTGTAACGAGTCAGTCCACGCCCAGAGGCAAACCAGACATTCGGTCCATCAACCCCAAGTGCCTTTATACGCTCGATCTCGCGGTTATCTTCTTCTTCAACCACTTCCCATGTCCCAGCCGCTTTACTATAATGGTTTAATTCCAAACCTATCATCGGAATGACCCAGACACTCTGCTCACTCACAGCAATTTTATTCACATCGTTTGTAGAGAGTCCATCCTCTGTTGTAAAATGCTGCCACGTATCCGTCATTTTATCGTAACGGAGAACACCGTAGTCCGTCGTGAACCAGACAGCATCAGTATCCACATAGGTCCAACGTATTAATGTCATGGACCTTTTCTGAGTGGACTGCAGAATATCTAAGCGCGTGAAACGCCGCCACGTCGCGGTTGAGCGATGGAACCGCACAAGCGCACCGTTCGGCGAATCCCCCCAACTATTGAACCAGATGTAATCGCCATCAAACTTGATATTTGAGACCATCGTTTCAAGGAACGGCTCCCGTACCGGACGGGATTGATGTAGCACCTCTCTCCCACTTTGTGAGTCATATTCAACGAGCCCCGTATCTGTCGCCAACCAAAGTGTTCCATCTGTCTCACACAGGATGTCGCGAACGTTATATGGCACATTTGAGAGCGAATTCCATGATTTGGAAGCAATCGTGTAGCTTCCAAGCCCTTGCGGAGTGCCGATCCAGAGAATACCATCTCGAAAGGCGAGTGCGGTAACATTGGGCGACAGCAATTGGTCATTAAAGGACAGTGGGACCCAACGCTGGCGGGCCTCGTCATATATTGCAAGACCTTGACGTGTCCCTGCCCAAAGCGTTTGTTCTTCATGTTCACCTGTGGAAAGCAGCGCATTAACGTACGGATTCGGCAGACCATCGGCAACACGGTGCATCTGCTTATCGGTGATCGAATACTGCCAAACACCCTCCGCACCACCAAACCAGACCCTTTCATCGCGAACAAGTACGGAGGCTATGAGCGAGTTTTTGGGTGCGTCTGGTAGGACAAGTTGCATCCATTCTTGGGAAGTCGTATCATACATCACAGGACCGGAACTCGTACCGAGCCAGATGTAGTGGTTCGGTGACGCAGTATCCATATCAACAGACGTTACAAAAGCTTCGCCAGGAATGGCTCTCGGCTCTCGGCTCTCGGCTCTCGGTGAAGAGGTTTCTGATGCCCCCATACGTTCTTGCTGACTGCTGACTGCTGACTGCCGATTGCTATTTTGTGGGGTATGAAATGTCCAATCACCGCCCAGATACGTTCGTGTCCCAAGTCCTCGATCACTCCCGATCCAAATGGCTGTTGGCTTTCGGCTTTCGGAAGAATGGCTATCGGAAACCATCGACTGTCCGGAACCAGCGTTTTCTGATGAAGTGGAATTTTCTTGCTGACTGCTAATGGTTGACTGCTGACCGTTATTTTGCTGACGGCTGACTGCTAACTGCTGACGGCTGACGGCTGACTGCTGATCGCTAATAAGTATTGACGTGATGTAGCGGGTCGGCAGTCCATCTTCTCTGGAGATGATTTCCCAACTGTTCGTTTGAGGAGAGTAAATCGAAATCCCCGCAACCGTTGCCGTCCAAATGTTCCCGTCAGGATCACGTGTTAGATGGCGGACATCGTTATCGGCGAGGAAATCGGATTGCTTGTAAATCGTCCACTCGCCGCTCACTTTATCAAATCGACTCACACCATCTTCTTTGCTACCAAACCAAACATCGTTGCCTTGAGTCGTAATCCAACTCACATGATCACTGGACAGTCCGTCTGCCTTGGTGTAATGCACCCACGTATTGACTGGCTTAATGAATCGATGTACACCCGCATTAGCAGTCCCAAACCAAACTTGGAATCCATCTGCGCGAATGGAAGTGATCATATTGCTTTTCAGCAGATCCGTTTTCGTATATGTTTTGATAAACGTCTGGTCAATTTGGTTGTACTGACTGACACCCTCATCTTGGGTGCCAAACCAAACGCTGTCATCATCCACCGCGATCGTAGCGATCTCGCTGTCTATTAAGCCATCTGACTTCGTATAGTTGTTCCAAGAATCGGTGTCTCGATGGTAACGACTCACGCCACCTCTGCTGAACCTCGGATCCTCGTCCCATCCATGCTGATCCGGGTTTATCTCTCTATCTGTGCCGACCCAGACATACTCTGGTTCGACCGCTATGGCTGTAATTACTTTGCTGACTAAGCCATCTTTCCGGGTACGCACTGCCCAACTGTCAATTGTTTTGTCATAACGGTTCAACCCTTCGGATGTTCCAAACCAAACGTAGTTTCCATCCACCGCAATCGAGGAGACTTGGTCACTCGCTAAACCATCAATAGTTCGGAAGGTCGCAAAGGTGTTTGTTTGCATGTCGTAGCGACTCACACCTTCATCCGTGGCGAACCAGATCCATTGCCCATCAACCGCAACAGCGTTCACCATATCGTTCGACAACCCATCTTCCATCGTATAGTGACGCCACCGATCCTGCTGGCGGTTCCAGCGCGTAACGCCTCTTGCCGTCGCAATCCATACATTTTCTGAGTCCGCAGCAATACAGTTAACTTCATTGCTAACGAGTGTCCGTTCCACGGGCCACATCTTTTTGGCGCGTGAATCTGCATCAGAATCTTCAAACGGAAGGTTGGATTGCTGATCGGTCATTAAGGGACCACACCCTATAATCACAAAATGGGAAATCAATAACAAAGCGCACGCAATAAAGGCTATGTGCGAACATTTAATGCTGAGTCCGACAATCCGAAGGTTATTTTTGTCTGATAGATTCATCATTTCTATCGCCGTCCTTTTCATCCAAGTGTGCGTCTGGCGACGCGAGGACTATATTCACCGTTTGACAATCAAGTACCACTCTTACGATATATAGTAAAGCCCGGAAATATCTGCACAGCCCTGGTAGGGGTCTTTCACCTAACCGCACCGAGTTTGGTGTAAAAGTAATTACAGGATTCACTGTATTTAGACGTAAGCGTCTCAAACGCGTTTACGTAGTTGCAGATTTTTCACAGTTCACAGATAGTTACCGTATATACTACTATAAGACGCTTATTATTGATACATCCCTTAAATAAAGTTACACTAAACGTGAGTTCGGCTTATATCGACGCATCAAAGCCGCTAAGGCACCCAAAAATATTTGACAAAAATCCATTGATGTCCTACAGTGTAAGCAAGAAATAGAACGATCATCCCGCCGAACCGACTATAGAGATGGAGGTATTCCTATGCCTTATGGAGACAATGACTGGCTCGCTTTAACCGAAGAACCGACCTTGGAACCGGAACTGCCAATTTGTGACCCGCACCACCATTTTTGGGATTTCCGAACTGAGCGTATCCCTTACCAACGGTATCTACTCCACGAATTGATCGCCGACATCGACAGTGGACATAATGTACGCTCTACCGTGTTTGTTGAGGCACGAGCGATGTACCGAGCCGATGGACCGGAAGATATGCGTCCTGTCGGTGAAGTCGAATTTGTGCAGGGACTCGCCGCTGCGAGCGCGAGCGGTTTATATGGCGAGAGTCGTGCCGCCGCGGCGATCGTCGGGCATGCGAACCTGAACTTGGGTGAACGCGTTGAGCCGGTCTTGGAAGCCTTACAAGCCGCAAGTCCGAATCGGTTTCGGGGTATCCGCCATTCTGTCACTTGGGATCCGAATCCGGAAATAGATGGTACTTCTACATACAGGACGGAGGGACAGTTGGCACGTGACGATTTCCGAGCGGGGGCGCGGGTGCTGGCAGGTATGGGTATGTCTTTCGAGGGATGGATGTATTTCCCACAACTTCCTGAACTCGCTGATTTCGCGAGAGCAGTACCGGATTTGACAATTATCTCGAATCATATCGGCGGTCTGCTACGCGTCGGTCCCTATGGTGGCAAAGATGACGAAGTGTTGGCAAACTGGAGAAACGGTATCGCTGCAGTAGCCGCGTGTCCCAACGTTCATATGAAACTCGGGGGCATCGGGATGCCGCGCACCGGTTTCGATTGGCATGATAGGGAACAACCGATCGGATCTGAAGAATTAGCCGAGTCTATGGCACCCTTCATGAATTACTGTATAGAGCAATTCGGTCCGGAGCGGTGTATGTTTGAAAGCAACTTCCCGGTCGACAAGGTCTCGTTCTCCTACAACGTGATGTATAATGCGTTCAAACGGTTGTCATCTGGATATTCGGATGATGAACGTGCGTCGCTATTCCACGACACCGCCGCTCGTGTATATCGTATAGATGTTTAAGGCAGATAGCCAAGTCCTGAATGTTATCCAATTATGTGCCCAAGCGAATAGAGAGGGTCGCCCAAACGGGTAAAGGAATAAATGATTCGGTAATCTTTCGCAACCGTTAAGCTGAATTTACCTCTATATTTGCCTTTTAGTGCTTTGTGCGGTTGATTATCACAATTTTCGCATAACCGTTCCAGCTTTTCAAGGATTTGTACCTTGACGGTGGGATGAAAACGCTGTATATCCGATTGGGCACGCGAGTCTAACTCTAACGTGTACACTTTAATTTTACCCCAAACTCTTTGGCAACCTCTTCAAGTGGAATCATTTCTGCTGTTCCCGCTTCGTGATCTGCTATACGTCGATCCAACTCTTCGGCAAACTCTGGGCGCAACTCTAATCCTTCGTCCGGATCGTAATGATAGTCTTCAAAGGCGACTTCTAAGAGTTCGTAAGCGACATAAAGTTCTCGAAATGCTATATCCAACGCCTGATCCGTCGGATTCTGCTCAAGCAAAACCACGAGCCGCTTCTGGACTGGGAAGATCTTTTGGGCGACGAGGAAACGGAGCAGCGTTCGATATTCGTCCGGTGGCAACTCGACGATTTTCTTCTCCGGCATCGGATCACTATTCAGGTAAAGTCCCATTCGTCTGAAGTTACGCTCTTTGAGTGTTGTTTTCCGGTTGGCGAGGATATATTCACGTTGTCGTTTGAGTTTCTTGGCGAGCGGTGTATCTGGTGTGAGACCTTCCAATGGGTCTTCCTTGTAGTCCTCTAACCAATAGGCGAAATCCACGTAGTCACCGTGAAAATGAAAGAATTCCGCTTCCAATGCTTCCTCCGGACTATCCTTAGCAAGTAACGCCGCAAGCCGTTCCCGCGATTTGAAGAGTTCCTCATTAACGAGGGTGTGGAGCAACTCGCGGAATTCAGTAGGGTTCATCTTTGTAATATTTGGCATGATGTTCTCCGTATGCTTGGCATTTTTAGCGTTAAGTATGAACTCATAGCGAGTACGCGTCATGAATGGTTGAAAGTTATACGAAAGTTAATCATAGAATATGCGAGATGACGAAACCCTAAACGGGTCTCTTCGAGTTTATCGTAGCTCAGAGCGAGTTTTCGATAAGTATCCTGCCACCCAAAAGTTCGCTCGACCTTATATCGTTCTTTGTATATCTCTTTGTCAAACCAGCGAAACTTACGCGCGATGACGATGGGTTCTTTAGCATTCCGACGGTTTGGATAAATCACGGGTTTCAATCCGTGTTCTCTAATCAACTGATGATTCACCTTAGAATCAAACGCCGAATCAAGGGTGAGAGCAGACCCCGAAAGATCCATACCAATGCGTTGACTAAAGGCGATTATATCCCTGAAGGACCTCGGGCAAAATCGTTGTATCATGGGCGTTGACGGGTTTCATCGTTATCGGTCCTATGATGAACCCGTGATTATCGGTGATCGTCACCTCTTTTTCGCCTTTCTGATGTTTGTGTCCGGAGTATCCGATACCGTCGCCCCTTTTTTCACGACGGTGTTTGAACCATCTCCATGAAGGCGGGTCGTGTCAAGTTTACCGGTATCAAGTAAGTGGATGACGGATGCTTGAAAAAGGTTCTCATAGGAACCATCTTTTGACCAGCGATGATGCCATTTATAGACATTCGACCAATGCAGTTCATTCCGCCGGGTTCGGAGTTGATTCCATTGAATGCCTGTATGCAAAACATAGAGAATATAGTTGAATATCTTGTAGAAAGAAAGTTTCGGCTTTGGACCTTTGATGCGTTTCTTGAGATGTGGTAAGATATACTGATTAAAATCCTTACGCGAAACTTGCTTCGGAATCCCGTTGTATCTCGGCGACTTTTCAGATTCAGTTGTCATAAGAGCACCTTTCATAAAGTAAATGGGTATCAATAGTGAAATAAAGGGACATAAAGTATCCCTTTTTATTCCACTATTTTACTACATTTCTATGTTTTACTCAATATGACTTCTATAACATAAAGCTTAATTGATGTCCAAGGTAGAAACTTGAATTGCTGTGAAATTAAGTTGATCCCCTCTACAAAACATGGTATCCTTATGCACTACGTTGTGTTTACATTTTATTGCCAAAATCACCTGGAAGTGAGTATTTATCAGCATTTGCGTCTATAGATCGAATGAATCTCGGAGAACTATGGAACCCTTGCTATGACTGGATTCGGAGCCAGAATGTAAACACTACCTAAAGAAAGGGACAGCGAAATGCCGAAAAAAGAATCGCGTCGTGTCAAAACACTTATCAATCCGCGGGAAATTCGTGGCACTTGGCGTGCGGGTTGGGCTTTGGACGTTCACACACTATCAAGTCGTCCGTTGCCAAGTGGAGGATATGATACGAAACGAACTGAAGTTGGCGAATTGGTTTTTCAGTTGAAATATCGACATGATAGAACCAAGATTCAACCAATAGCAGAGATTGCCGTTAAATTCGTTAAAGAACAATTTGCAGTTGATGGATATCCGATCTTGCCATATCTGAAGGCGGTTCTTCCGATTCCACCGTCAGATAAAAATAGGGATTTTCAACCTGTTACTGAAGTCGCTAAGGAAATAGGACGGCTCTTAAGTGTACCAGCACCCAGAGATTATCTGTCAAAGGTAAAACAGACAATCCCTCTCAAGAACCTCCCAGACGTTGCAAGCAAACGCGAACAACTTCGTGGAGCGTTTGTCGTCCGGTCACAAGATTTGAAGAACCAGTGTGTTTTGTTAATTGACGATCTCTATGACTCAGGGACAACTGTGACAGAGGCAACCAAAGTCCTCTACAAACAGGGCGGCGTTCGACATGTTCTCGTCTTAGCACTCACCCGAACATGGACGGGTGGTAATTGAATATATGAATTCCAGATTTACCAAAACCGACCCAAACAAGGAGAGAAAAATGAGCATTGACAGAGATTATTTCTGGTTCCGGCTCTTTAAAACGCGAGGCATAGGTCCCAAACTTTTGGTTTCCATTGCCAAAATATTGGAAGCGGAAAACCTAAATCCAGAGATGTTGCCACGCAATCAAAGTGATCTCTCGGAACAGTTTCCAAAATTAGCGAAAATTATTAATGGGAAAATTCGAGCAGAGGATAAAGAAGAAGTATACGCAGCGTACAAGCAACTTAAAGATCAAGGGATCAATATTATCTACCCCGGTCACCCAGATTTCCCGCCGCATCTCCTTGAAATTGCACCGATCCTATTTGTTAAAGGGCAGCTAAAACGCCTCATGTCGGATAACGTCTCAATCGTAGGTGCACGGAACGTATCGAATAAAGGAATTCATATTGCAAGAAAACTGGCTGGTGATCTTGCGAGTGAAGCTATAAACGTTGTTTCTGGATACGCTAAAGGTGTTGACTCAGAAGCCCACTTAGGTGCGTTAGAAGCCGAAGGAACAACGACACTTGTGCTTCCGAATGGTATCAATCAACTACGTCAGAAAAACGCATTTAAAAAATTCAATTGGGATCAGGATGTGCTTGTGGTTTCACAATTTGACCCAGATACTAAGTGGATCGCGCGCAACGCAATGGTACGAAACAAACTTGTTTGTGCTCTCTCTAAGGCGGTTGTCGTTATTGAATCGGGACCTGAACGGGATGCTCAAGGCAAAATGAGTGGGACCTTTAATACGGCAAAAACGACACTCGATCTGAATCTACCACTTTTTGTTGTTAACCCAAACTGCCTTGATAACCCTCCAAAAGGTAATGATGCACTAATTGAGTTGGGTGGTTATAGCCTCGATCCGGTTAAGGGTGCAGAGATAATTGCAAAACATATCTTTGTCAAAACTGAGCAACCTACGTCTGTTGAAAATCAGAATCTCGCCGGGCAACTGCCAATTCCTTTTGAGAGTTCCGATATGTAGCGAGATTTGATGAAGTTTGAATAAATATTGAGGTTTCCCTTGAATCCATTCAACGGTCTATTACTACACTATAATAATAAGCAATTATATGACGCGGGATCCTTATGTCTCGCAAATTTCTCGAAAGTGAGGTAATTGAAATGAGCAATCAGTCCAGAGATGCAGAATATACAATGGGGCGCAGCAAAGAGGAAACAGAACGCTTAATCGAGCAGTCACAACTCTATGAAGATGTGACACGGCGTTTTTTTCTCAGAAGCGGTATTGCAAAAGGGATGAAAGTCCTTGATGTTGGGAGTGGTGCTGGTGATGTGGCGCTCGCGCTCGCCGAATTTGTTGGTCCCGACGGCACAGTTGTTGGTGTGGATCTCAACCCCGATATTCTCAAAACAGCACAAGCCCGAGCGGATGCAGCAGGTTTTTCGAACATTGAATTCATTGCAGGTGATACCCGAACCCTTGAACTTCCAAACGACTTTGATGCTGTTGTCGGGCGACTCGTTCTCATGTATATGGCGGATCCAGTGGAGGCACTTAAACATTTGGCGACACACCTGAGTCCCGGTGGTATTGTCGCCTTCCAGGAAGCCTATTTTGCACCTTATACCGTGGCTGAACATCCTGATACACCCTTGGCAAACGAGTTGATTAAGTGGGGACGCACCGTGTTTGAGCGTTCCCGTGCACATCTCGACATGGGCATGGAACTTTATCAGGCTTTTGTCGATGCGGGGTTGCCCGAACCGACTTTACACTTTGAGGCACCGATGGGCGGTCCTGAGGACTGGCCCGGATTTGAGTATCTCGCCAACAGTTTTCGGAGTCTCGTTCCCTTGCTGGAGGCTTATGGTATTACCACAGCTGAAGAGTTAGATGTCGATACGTTGGCAGGACGGATACAGGCGGAAGTCGCAGCAGCAAAACGACCGATTATGTTGCCGCCGCATATCACGGCGTATGCATCCCTAACAGTATAGAGGGTTCCACGCATGGCGAAAAATAACTCAGATAGTTTACACGCGCCACATCGCGATGCTACCTATACGTTAGGGCGTACCTCACACGAAACAACGCGTCTCATTGAGCAATCAAGAATCTATGGAGAATCGACGCAACGTCTCTGTAGGCGAGCCGGTATAACGGAGGGGATGCGAGTCCTTGAAATCGGTAGCGGCGCTGGTGATGTGGCACTCACCCTCGCTGAACTCGTTGGACCGACAGGACAGGTTATTGGTGTAGATGTCAATACATCAATTCTTGACACTGCGCGCCAACGAGCGATCGATGCTGGCGCGCGGAACATAGAATTTATTGCAGGCGATGCGCGAATGCTTGCCTTCGCGGACAAATTTGATGCTATTGTTGGACGATTTGTGTTGATGTATATGGCGAATCCAGAAAAAGCATTCGCGGAGCTTATAACACATTTAAAGCCGGGCGGTATCGCCGCGTTTCAGGAACCCGAATACACACTCTATCCCGCGTTTTTACACCCTGATACACCTCTCATAAACCAACTGATTGGATGGATTTTAGAGGTGTTTGAACATTCAGGCGCACATCTTGACATGGGTATTGGGCTTTACCGCGCTTTTGTTGACGCAGGTTTGCCTCCACCAGCAATGCATCTCGAATCTCCTATCGGTGCCGCCAAAACTTGGGCAGGTTACCGATATATGGCGACTATCTTTCAGAGTCTCCTGCCGCTCTTAGAAAAATATGGACTCGCAACGCCGGAACAGGTGGATGTTGATACGTTAGCCACACGGCTTCGAGAAGAGGTTCTCACATCGAAACGTCCGTTTTTCTTACCGTTGCATGTAACCGCACATTCCATGCTTCCAACCTAAATTTCTTGGATCTTCTTTTATGAATTTCCGATGGCAGTACATTCGTTTGGTTTAAATGTCTCTGAAAAATACCATTTTGGGTTGATATAAAGATTGAAATGTGGTATAATTATATTAACTAAAATTAACGAATAGAATTCCATCTAACCTGTAATTGCCCTTTTGGTTTAAAGGCGATTCATAGGTATTCGGTGGGGTTTACTTAATTAATCTCTGCTCTCTGCTTGTATTACAACAGCAGTGGAGCCATCAGTCCGAAGAGAGGCATGAAAATTTGAATCCATATGAACTCTTGCTTATCATTACGCCCGACCACGATGAAAACGAAGCAGAGGCTCTTGCAAACCAAGTAAAGGGCATTATCGAAGGTGGTGGGACTCTCCTGAAGGTTGATCCCTGGGGAAAAAAACGACTCGCCTATCCTATCCGGAAACGGAGTGAAGGCTATTATGTGCTCTACATTTTTGAGAGCGCACCGAGTTTTGTCGCGCAATTAAATCAATCCCTGCATGTCATTGAAGCGATTTTACGGTATATGGTCGTCCAATACGAGGATGATATTGATAAGTTGAAAGCAGAACTAACCACTGAAGCCGCCGAGTCCGGAGAATCAACGTCGGATGACGAATCGGCACCGGATGAAAAAGTGACATCGGATGAAAAATCAACGTCGGATGATAACGCAGAGGCTGAAGATACAACAGACGATGATGATGCAGAGGCTAAAGATACAACAGAGTCCGCCTAAAATAAGCGTCATCCAAATTCTAAACAAACTTTTGGCGTGTGGGCTCCCTTAAAAGGTCTGAGCCTACAGATAATAAGGAGAAACCATGGCAAGTTACAACAAGGTCATCCTGATGGGAAATCTGACACGGGATCCTGAAGTGAAATTCCTGCCGAGTGGAACAGCCATCGCGAATTTTGGACTGGCTATGAGTGAACGGTATACGGACCGGCAGACCGGTGAACAGAAAGAGAATGTCTGTTTTGTTGATGTAGAAGCATGGGATAGGCAGGCAGAATTAGTGGGTGAGTATTTCACCAAAGGCAGTCCCATTTTCCTTGAGGGGTCCCTCAGATATGATTCCTGGGAAGCTGATGACGGCACGAAACGGAACCGTCTTAAAGTCCGCCTGCAGCGGTTTCAGTTTGTTGGGCGGCGTGATGACAATGAGGCGGGCGGTGGCTACACCGATGCCCAACCCGCAGCTGGATCAGGACAGGCAGCAGCTTATCAGGACGCACCCGCTCCCGCTACGAGCCAAGCACCTTCCGCAACAGAGGACGACATTCCATTCTAAGTATGGCTATCAACCGTCGGCTATCAGCAATCAGTCTATGAACCATCGGTTTCCATCGAAAACCATCGGTTCGCTATCAGCAAAGACCACGTTGACGACGCTATCTCTGTTGATTACTGACTGCTGACGGCTGACTGCTATTTAAAAAAAGGAACAGAATTGATATGGCATTCCGTCGCAGGCAGCGCTATCATAAGATTGAATCTTTCGATTACAAAGATGTGGATACGCTGCGAAAATTTATTAATGAACGTGGTAAAATTGTGAGTCGCCGAGTCACTGGACTATCGGCGAAGCAACAACGAATGGTAACGCGTGCAGTCAAGCGCGCCCGTAATATGGCACTCTTGCCGTTTACGCGATAGAAGTGGGGCAGACCCTTACAATGGGTTCCCTTATGAAGTATGGTTTTTTGGGGAGGGAAATCCAAACCCAAAACTTTTCTACCTTAGCCCGTAATGAAATTATGCCTGCTTTAGACATACGGGGCATAATTTGTCTTTGCTTTACATTTGGAGGGCGGATCTCAGGAACGCACGTAAAATATCCAAATTTGCGTCGTTTCTCCGCAAGGTATAATTAAAAAATGGAAGTCATTCTAAAGAAAAGTGTTGAAGGTCTCGGTCTACCAGGCGATGTACTGAAGGTCGCAAATGGCTACGCTCGTAACTATCTGCTTCCTATGCAGTTAGCCGTACATGCAACCGAGCGAAACCGCCGACACTTAGAACACGAGAAACGGGTAATTGATCATCAAGAGGCAAGGGATAAAGAACAGGCACAGGAACTCGCAGCACAGATGACAGGTGTTACATGCACACTGAGCAGGCGTGCTGGTGAAAATGATCGTCTCTTCGGATCAGTTACCTCTATGGACATCGCAGAAAATGTGCGAACGCAGGGGTTTGATTTGGAACGACGGTTCTTTGAACTCGCAGAGCCGATTCGCGAACTCGGCGTGTTTACGGTGCCGGTCAAGCTGCATACAGATGTTGTCGTCGAACTCCGCGTTGTTATTGAACGTGAAGAGTAATTAGGCAGGTAAGGCTATTCTGTTTTCCTTTTTTTAGGGCGTTTTCGGGAAACCGCACCCAGTAGGCGCGGTTTCTAACCGTGCCAGACATGGAAAAAGTGTATTCAAATGTCGGACAATCCGATAAATTTTTAAAACGAAATATCCCTAATTATGCAGGCACAACTGGTTGATTCCCTCTCTGATAAGGAAGCCGAACAAGCAGTCCTGGGCGCGATGATGACCGAAAAATCGGTTATTCCTCAAGTAATGACCAAGCTCGGGCAGACCTCTGATGTGTTTCTCACTGTAGACCATCAGCTTATCTATTCAGCTATCCTTGCTGTATATGACCGCGTTACCAATGCGGATCCGCTTCTTGTTGCAGATGAGTTGAAGCGAGTGGACCAATTGAACCGGGCTGGTGGGACAGAGTACTTATACGAACTACAGGCTCCCATTGTGGAGACGGAGAGTACGGAGTTTTACGCAGATATCCTGTATGAAAAGGCGACACGCCGTCGGTTAATTCGAGCGACCGCTCAGATTCGCGAGATGGCGTACGACGAGGGGGTCGGAATTGCTGAGGTCCTGAATCAATCGCAGGAAGCCGTCTTTGATCTTGGTCAGACGGATACCCAACGCGGGTTTGTCGCTATCCGTTCATTGCTCACAGAGAGTCTTGACGCGATTGAGCGTTTATATCATAAAAAAAGTCGATTTTTAGGCGTGCCGACCGGCTTCATGGATTTTGACCATATGACATCAGGGTTACAGCCCGGTAATCTTATTATCATTGCCGCGCGACCGAGTATGGGAAAAACAACCTTGGTGCTGAACATAGCACAGAACATTGCCCTTGAACAAAAACGTCCAGTCGCTATCTTTAGTCTCGAGATGCCCTCACAGGATATCGCGATGCGAATGTTAGCTACTGAATCCCGGATTGATTTTACGCGGCTCCGAACCGGCAACTTCAGTGAAGAGCATTGGAAACCCTTGAGCGACGGGGCAAGTCAATTGGGGGAAGCCCCCATCCTCATTAACGATAATCGTGGGCTTACGGTCCAAAGTCTACGAGCCGAGGGACGACGCTTAAAAGGTGAACACAGCAATCTCGCACTCATTATCGTTGACTACCTACAACTCTTGAGAGGGACGGGTAGATACCACGCGCGTGAACAAGAGATTTCTGAAATTTCACGTGCTTTGAAAATCCTTGCGTGGGAACTTAATGTGCCAATTATCGCTTGTTCGCAATTGAGTCGTGAGATTGAACGCCGCCCCGATAAACGTCCGCAACTTTCAGATTTACGGGAATCTGGGGCAATCGAACAGGATGCCGATCTCGTTGCTTTTTTACATAGGGATGATTATTACGAAGATGAAGATGTCGGAAACAGGGTTGAAGCCTACATCATGGTTAAGAAACAGCGTAACGGACCAACCGGGACAGTGATTCTTTATTTTACTAAAAGCGAGATGCGATTTGAAAATCCCAGTTAGATGGTTTTCAGCACGCTACGCTTTCAGTTTTCAATGAAGAGGTGTTTTGCCGAAATCAGTGATCTCTTTATAACAGATAACTGACAACTGATAATTATTACAATAGAAAATATGGATCAACAGTCCACTATACACGAAGCCCCGCCGGGTTTCCCAGATTTGGTTAAAATTCGGTTGTACAAAGTTCTTTCTGAGGTGGGACACGCCTTTACGCTCTTTTTTCAAACAATCATTCAAATTTTCCGTCCTCCCTTTCAGTTTGATCTGTTAGTTAAGCAGTTGTTGTTGATCGGTTTCAATTCTTTGGCTGTTGTTATTGTCTCCGGGTTTTTCACGGGAATGGTATTGGGTATTCAGGGATACATTCAGCTCAAACCTTATGCCGTGGAAGGGTCGGTGGCGAGATTCGTCTGCGTTTCAGTCGTAAAGGAACTCGGTCCGATGATTACTGCGTTTGTGCTTGCCGGACGTATTGGAGCATCGATTACTGCTGAGCTTTCAACGATGAAGGTTACCGAGCAGATTGATGCCCTTGAGGTAATGGGCACTAATCCAGTCAAGTATCTGGTTGTGCCGCGTTTTCTCGCGTGTTCTATAATGTTACCGACACTTACTATCTATTCGACGTTTGCGGGCATCGCAGGCGGTTTTGCCGCCGTTGTTGCGCTGTTCGATGTGAATGGATCCTTTTTTCTTTTGGAAGTGCAGAAAAATCTTTTTGTCGGAAGCGTTCTTATTAGTTTGATTAAAGCGACCTCTTTTGGGATGGCAATTGCTGCGGTCGGCTGCTACAAGGGGTTTAGTATCTCGACAGCAGGTGGCGCAGAGGGAGTCGGAATCGCTACAACTGGCTCTGCTGTAATCTCTCTTATTGCTATTCTCGTTTTAGATTTTGTCTTGAATCATATACTTTTTAACATTTTAGGGATGGTATAATTAGCCGTCAGGCATCAGCCTGCAACACCGGCGCAGGCGGATATGAGCAACGTCCGTTGAAGTCGAAACGCACGCTGTACCTCCGAAAGGTAAATTAAAGAATGATTTCAATTAGGAACGTCACAAAAAATTTTGGAGGCAAAAACGTTTTAAACGAACTCAGCCTCGAAATCCCGCGTGGCGAAACGCTTGTGATTATGGGACGTAGTGGGTGCGGTAAGAGTGTGCTCCTAAAGATTATCACAGGATTGATGTCCGCCGATTCCGGTGAAATTTGGTTTGATGGAATGGAAATATCAAACCTAAACAGAAAAAAAATGAACGTCCTCCGCCGAAAGGTTGGAATGCTGTTTCAGTCTGCTGCCCTTTTTGATTCGATGACTGTCGCAGAGAACGTTGCTTTCATGCTCGATCAGCATACAGATCTTGACAGGCGAGAGATGCACAAAATTGTTGACGAAAAACTTAGCCTTGTTGATTTAGCCGATGTTCAGGACTTGCGTCCTGCTGAATTAAGCGGTGGTATGAGAAAACGGGTTGGACTCGCACGCGCCCTCGCATTTGATCCGGAGGTTATTTTTTATGATGAACCCACAACCGGACTTGACCCGGTTACCTGTACCGAAATCAATCAACTGATTGGCGATCTCCATGAGAGACTGCAAGTCACCTCTGTTGTGGTTACACATGATATGCACAGTGCTTTTAGTGTCGCAACTCGGATGGCGATGATTCATGAAGGTCGGCAGATCGCTTATGGCAGTCCAGATGAAATTATCAACATCGACGATCCCATTTTGCAGCAGTTCATCCTATTTGGGGCACCAGATCAAATTCTCAACATGGAAAATCCCATTTTGAAAGAATATTTGGGGAGATAGCATGAACTTTTGGACATCTTCTGTAAAAGTCGGTGTAATGGTCCTTATCGCAATCGTTTTTCTCACACTTCTTCTTACGAATGCTGAGAATTGGCCCTGGGCAACTGCTGGTGACGAACTGAGGTTTCAATTTCGTTCTGTCAACGGGCTTTATGTCGGGGCAGGGGTTTACCTGTCTGGTGTCCCAATTGGCAAAGTAACCGCTATTGAGCTCCGTCCTGAGACCGATAATGTACACATTAAGGCGAAAGTCAAAAACGCATTTGAATGGTTGCGAGAGGACTGTAGTGCCAGAATTTCTATGAACGGGTTTGTCGGCGAAATTTATATCGCACTTGACAATGGCCCCCTTGAAAACCCGACCTTAAAACCCGCGAACCTGCCGATTGTTGGAAAAGATCCTGTGAATGCCTTGGAACTCCTTGAGCAGACAAGTGCCGGTATGACACAGGCTATTGAGCTTACAACCGCTGCGAATGAGGTGCTTCAAGCGAACCAAGAAGCGATTCAGCTCGCCATCAAGGAGATTCGAGAGGTCGTCGCACTCACTGGAAAAACTATTGAGAAGTTGAGCATTGACTCTGGAGAGACGGTAAAAACTTTAACACAACTCGCCTTGGAAAATGATAGGCGGTTTCAGGGAACCCTCGTAAAGGTAAATAACCTTATAACACAGTTGGAAGGCGATTCCCTGATGGTGAGCAGTCAAATCAGTGACATTACACGTGAACTCTTGCGGCTCCTAAATCAGAATTCGCCGAAGTTCAACACTATTTTTACCGATATTCGCGCAACAACATCAGAATTTCGACAGATAACACAGGGTTTTCGCTCAGATTTCGACACATTAGCCGCACAGGTTTCTGCCCTCGTTGCGCAAAGTAGTACTGCTATTGAAACCGGAGAAGCCAATATCGCACCAATATTAGAAAATCTAAAGGCGACAACTGCTTCGATCGCTGCCCTGGAGGCGAACGTCAATCGTTTTCTTACCACGCTTAACGAAGGCGACGGAACTGTTGCGCAATTGCTGAACGCACCCGAACCACTTCAAGATGTCCAGCGAACCTTGCAAAATGTCGACAAAACGATGAATGCGGTAACGGAACTCTCTCAAAGAACTGAAACGCAGTTGGAACAACTTAAATTACCGCAGTTTGGCTGGGATTATGAACTCCGTTATCTCAGTCTCGAAGAGCGGCTACACAACGAATTGGCGTTTTTACTCTCTCAGGAACCCAATGCACACTATAGGATAGGAATAGGGGTTCGCGACGAGAAGGTTCGATTTGAGTTTCAATATGCCTATGATGTGACAGATTTTCTTCGGGCACGTGCTGGGTTCATGCGCTCCAGAGTCGGCGCGGGATTGGATGTGTGGTTGTGGTCTCGACGTTTCGGTATCAGTGTTGAAGGTGTAGGGTTGACAAGCACGGAGCCGGAGTTGAACGCGGAAGCGGCGTTCCGATTCTTCCGATATGGGCAATTCCTGATCGGGGCAGAGAATTTGACCGGTGAGCGGCGTTGGACAACAGGATTTCGCTTTTTGGGGGGTGAGTGGTAGTTGATAGATGGCAGTCTGCGGGCAGTAGTCGGTTAAGATGGATTCTCCTAATATGAGTACCGCAAGGTAAAATTAAAACGGTAGCCTGCAACACCGGCGCAGGCGGATATAAGGAACGCACTTCATAGTCCAAACGCACGTTGTTCCTCCGCAAGGTAAAATTAAAAACCTGCAACACCGGCGCAGGCGGATATAAGGAACGCACTTTACAGTCCAAACGCACGTTGTTCCTCCGCAAGGTAAAATTAAAGACCGCAAGGTAAAATTAAAGAATGGCACGAGAGAAACGTAAATTTGTCTGTCAAGAGTGTGGATATATAACGCCAAAGACGCTCGGACGGTGTCCGAGTTGTAAGAGTTGGCAGAGTTTCGCCGAAGAAATAGAGACACTCACGACACAATCAAAACATCGCGATATCGGACAAGTGTCTCGCGAGCCTGAACCCATTTCGCAAGTTACAGCGAGCGATGTAGAACGACATCTCACCGGGATGTCAGAGTTTGACAGAGTACTGGGGGGTGGAATTGTACCAGGTTCTGTAGTCCTTATCGGTGGCGATCCAGGAATCGGCAAATCTACGTTGTTATTACAAGCCAGTGACGCGTTAAGCCGGAACTATGGAGATGTGCTTTATGTTTCCGGTGAAGAATCTGTAAGCCAGACGAAACTCCGTGCAACTCGACTCGGCGTTGAATCTGATACGCTCTATGTGTTGTGTGAAAACAATTTGGAGCAGATTGAAAAGTATATTGAGGCGCGAGAACCGAAGGTCGTCATCGTTGATTCTATACAAACGGTTTATTTGTCGAGTATCCCGTCGGCACCTGGGAGCGTCACGCAGATTCGTGAGTGTGCCGGGCATCTCCTAATTTGTGCGAAGAATCGGAATATCCCGGTGTTTCTCGTTGGACATGTGACAAAGGAGGGCGCACTCGCAGGACCTCGCGTTTTAGAGCACATGGTGGATACTGTCCTCTATTTTGAGGGGGAACAACACCACATTTATCGTATCCTTCGAGCGATCAAAAATCGGTTCGGCTCTACGAATGAAATCGGAATCTTTGAGATGCAGAGCACAGGTCTTGCGGATGTGATGAACCCGTCAGAACTCTTTTTAAGCAACAGAGAGGAAGAAGTTTCAGGATCCGTCGTCGTTTCAAGTATAGAGGGGACCCGACCCTTGCTCATGGAAGTGCAGGCACTTGTCGTGCCTACGCATTACGGAAATCCCCGCAATACGGCTGCTGGGGTGGACCGACACCGAATCGCTTTACTCATTGCGGTCCTAAATAAAAGAGTAGGGATTAACGTTGGGGATTCTGATGTTTTTGTTAACATTACGGGTGGGTTACGCATTGATGAACCCGGTATAGATCTCGGCGTGATGATGGCGATATCCTCAAGTCATCGCGATTTACCAGTGGATCGGAAGACTGTAGTGATCGGTGAGGTTGGGCTTGGGGGCGAAATTCGTCCTGTAACGCATGTGGAGAGACGGATCCGGGAAGCCGCGAAGTTAGGATTCAAACGCGTAATTTTTCCCGAATATAACCGGAAAAGCTTGGAAATTGACGAGAATATTGAACTTGTGGGGGTTAGCGACGTATATGACAGTATCGGGGCTTTGCTGTAATACAATTCGTAATTTGTTGGTGGTCATAAAGCCTAAATCGAAGCATTGTTAGTGAATCTGCTTACAGAGGACGTTGCGAATCTGAGCGAAGATACTTAACCAGAGGTATCTTGTAAGCGCGAATGAAGTCCCGCCTGCGAAGGGCAGCACTATTTTTCGGGGTACATGTTGAGTACAATGGAGTAGAAAAAATGAAAGTTTGGGGTGTCCGGGTCTTTTTTATTATTGCAAGTACGGCAAGCTGCTATGTCATTTACAGGGACCCGGTAGCAGCGGTTGTCGGATTTGTTGTTGCTCTTTTCCTTGTTGGGGCAGAAATTTGTCTGCGTACACCGGGCGGGCGTAGTATCATTGCGAGCCTCATAGGACTTGCTGTCGGTCTATTAGTTGCTCTTGTCATGCTACCTCTGCTTTCACAACTCGATGGTAATCTAAAGATAGTGATTGTTCTCGGTCTGGGTTACATGGGCATGATGGTGGGGTACTATCTTTCTACGACATTGAATCTAAGTCAACTGTCGGGATCAGATGGGGCAGCTCGTTCTGGTGAATCAGGTTCGGTTCAAGCGACAAGTAACTTCAAAATTTTAGACACAAGTGTTATTATTGATGGCAGAATTCTGGAGATCTGTCAAACGAGGTTTATTGAAGGTACACTTGTCATTCCACGGTTTGTTCTCAATGAGTTACAGCATATCGCGGATTCAACGGAACCTCTACGCAGAAATAAAGGACGACGCGGTTTCGATATTCTCCGGGCACTTCAGAACAACCCAGCGATTGATGTCGAAATCTCAGAGGAAGAAGTGCCGCATTTGCCAGAAGTTGATGCGAAGTTGGTCCATCTCGCACAAAAGCAAGAGGCAACGATCATCACAAATGATTTAAACCTCAATAAAGTCGCTGAATTGCAGAGTGTAAAGGTCCTCAATATCAATGAGTTGTCAAATGCTGTCCGGCCTGTCGTCATTGCCGGTGAGGTCATCCAAGTGCTTCTCCTCAAAGAGGGGAAGGAACCGAATCAGGGCGTTGGCTATCTGGATGATGGAACAATGGTAATCGTCGAAGATGGGAAGCCGTACATCGGAAGTGCGCTTAACGTTGAAGTTACGCAGATGTTACGGACGAGTGCAGGTCAAATGATCTTCACTCGAATAAAAGAAAATGAAATGGACGCTGATGAACAGCAAGGTATGCGCTCTTATCCCCGCAGCTGGTAAGGGAAGCCGGATGGCGCATTCGGTGAAAAAGCCTTACTTAAAATTGGCTCAAAAGCCGATTTTAGCACATACGATTCAAAGGTTTGAACAGAATAGTGCTGTGGACGCGATTTTTGTCATTGTTGACCAATCCGATTTTAATGAGTGTCGTAATGCTGTGTTGCGTCCCTATCCGTTTACAAAGGTGAAAGAACTTGTTGAGGGTGGAGAAACCCGTCAGATGTCCGTCTATAACGGTGTACGTGCCCTGTCAGAAAATGTTGATTTTGTGATTGTCCATGATGGCGTGCGTCCTTTTGTAACGGATGAGGTGATTTTCGCGTGCCTCACCGCCGCGGACGAATGTGGCGCGGCTGTCGCAGCTGTACCAGTCAAGGATACAATCAAAGTCGCCAACCAAGACAGTTTCATTGTTGAAACACCGACACGCGATCAACTTTGGGCGGTGCAAACACCTCAAGTCTTTCGGAAATCTCTTTTACAAGAGGCACATCAAGCAGCGCAAGCACGCCAACTTACTGCCACTGATGATGCCTCTCTTGTTGAACAGCTCGGTTTTCCTGTTAAGTTGGTCAAGGGGAGTTACGCGAATCTAAAGATAACGACACCCGTTGATTTACGAGTCGCTGAAGTGTTGGTCTCAGATGATACCCTTTGGTAAGAGGGTGGTCAGGCTTCGGTCTTCGGTTATCGGTCACTCGTGTGGCAGTTGCCTTCGTTTTATCCGCTACAAACGTCCTTTTAACTGACACTGACAATTGATAACCGACAACTATGTATGAGAAAGAATGCGAGTAGGTATTGGTTACGACGTTCATCGATTGGTCTCTGATAGAAAATTGATTCTCGGTGGCGTTGAAATCTCATATCATTTGGGATTGTTAGGGCATTCGGACGCGGATGTTCTGACCCACGCAATCGTGGACGCGCTTTTAGGAGCAGCCGCCCTCGGTGATATTGGCACACATTTTCCCGATACAGATGATCGGTATGAGCGAATGGACAGTCTTATTTTTCTCGCAGATGCCGCCGCGAAAGTGAGGCAGTGTGGCTATCGGATTGAAAATATAGACAGTACAGTGATCGCACAGCGTCCGAAATTGGTACCCTATATTTCGGAAATGCGTGCAAGACTTGCCAAAACGCTTGATATTACCGAGACACAGGTGAACGTTAAAGCTACCACAGCGGAAGAATTGGGCGTTGTTGGCGAAGGGAAAGCGATTGTCGCTCACGCTATCGCCTGCCTCTCTCGGCTATAGGTTTTTTGTTTTCCTTTCTGGATTGAGAAACCGAGTCGATAACGAGCGCAGTGTGAAATTAACCGAAAACCTACCCGAAACGGAGTGGAGGGGTTTTGCTTGGGTGTTTCTTAGTACAGGAGCCTATAGTTTAAAATATGAAAATCTATAACTCACTGAGCCGGCAATTGGAAGATTTTGTACCACTAAATTCCGAACAGGTATCTATTTACAGTTGCGGTCCGACTGTTTACGACTACATTCACATGGGCAACGCACGTACGGCTTTAGTGACAGATATTATTCGGCGCTATTTGGTGTATAGAGGGTACAAAGTCAAACTGGTTCAAAATTTGACGGATATTGATGACAAGATTATTAATCGTGCGGCAGAGTTAGGCGTTAGCGCAAAGCAGCTCGCACATGAGAACGGTGAGGCGTTCTTCGAGGATTCCCAACGTCTCGGTATCCACCCCGCAGATGTCCACCCGAAAGCAACCGAACACATTCCAGAGATGATAAGTTTAATTCAAACCCTGATTGATAAAGGGGCAGCTTATGTCATTGATGGCAGTGTTTACTACCGCGTGCATCAGTTTGCTGAATACGGGAAACTTTCCCATCGGAAGCCAGAGGATCTGCTCGCGGGGGCACGGGTTGAAATTGATGAACGGAAAGAGGATCCGCGGGATTTTGATATGTGGAAAGCCGCAAAGCCGGGTGAACCTTCTTGGGAAAGTCCATGGGGTAAAGGTAGACCCGGATGGCATATAGAATGTTCCGCCATGGCGATGAAACATCTCGGTGAGACAATTGATATCCACGCAGGAGGCGAAGATTTACAGTTCCCACATCACGAAAATGAGATAGCACAGAGCGAATTGGCGACAGGATGTACCTTTGCACGCTACTGGATGCACGTTGCTTTTTTGAAAATTGATGGCAGGCGAATGGGTAAATCGGAACAGAATTTTATCCTACTACGCGATGCACTTGACCATTATCCGACCGAAGTCATTCGTCATTTCCTGATTTCGGCCCACTACCGGCATCCTCTTGACTACAACCCGGAGAGTTTAGCGAAATCGGAAGGCGCTCTCAGACGTTTGAACAACTGTTTGGACGCGTTGAAAAAGTATAAGGGACAGTTTGATGTGAGCGAGACCGAGACCTCACCGCTTCAGGACGCGATCCAGATGATGAAGTCGAAATTTACAGACGCAATGGATACAGACTTCAATACCGCACAGGCACTCGGTGCTATTTTCACGCTTGTTGCCGAAGTCAATAGGTCGCTTGCCACTTCTGATGGAGCAGCTGCCCCCGTTTTCGCACAAGCCTATCAGGCGTTGACTGAAACCTGTGAAGTGCTCGGAATTTACAATATGGATGTCCAAGATGACGGCAACGTGGAGCAACGCGACCAGCTCATTGACCTGCTATTGGAGGTTCGTCAGGAGGCTCGAAGTCGCAAAGACTGGGATACATCTGATAAAATTCGGGACAGACTTAAAGAACTCAACATTGAAATCCAGGACACCCGGGACGGGGCTACTTGGAAAATTGTATCATAACCCAGGGGAATGGCGGTTAACAATCAGCAGTTCGCAATCAGCAGATACCCGTGTGGCAGGGAAAACGATTCCAACCGACATAACGATTGGCTGACGGCTGACAACCGGTGCTTCTCACTGCGAAGCAGGTTTCCGACAGCCATTTCTACTGACGGCTGACAGCCGACAGCTGACAGCCATTCCTAAGGAGTAAAAACATGATTTATCGATCCATTGCGTTATTTTCACTGTTCTGTTTGGTTTCCATTATTTTGGTAGGATGTGCCGCCCTGTTCTCGGAACAGGAGTGGAGCGAAAATTATGCCCTCATGGAAGGCGTATCGGCGACAAGCCCACAGATGATTGATGGCAAATTGAACACTATCGGTGAAACCACTTTCCCCGCAGGTTCGCAGGGATTCATTGGCGCGAACCCCGCTTCACAGGTAGTAATTACGATGCCGGAAAAAAAGATTATCCGTCGGATTGTCATACATTCGGACAATTTAAGTGAGTTTGATATTTACGCAGATAAAGGTAGCATTGCGGTTGATGCGGATTGGCAGTTGATTAAGGACGTGAGGAGTGTCAAACAGAATCCGATTAAAATTTCACTGCTGATTCCGTTTCCAACAGATCGAATTCGGTTGCGCGTTTTAGGCACCAAAGATGACGCACTGTTGAGCCGACAGGAACGGGCACGTTCTGGCGGCAGAGGCTGGAATATCGGGAGTCGGCGTGCCGTTGGAAAAATTCGAGAAATTGAACTTTACGGCTATAAAACCGCTGAACAGGTGGAAGAGGAGCAGGCAACCGATAAGCGTGAAAAAGAACTTGATGAATTGCTTGATTTGTAGTAACATAAGATAGGACATCAAGGTGGCTATTTCTATAATGCCCCTTCAATTTCATACCATAGTGGACGGCATAGGTGCCGTTCTACGCAACAAGGAGGCAATACATGCGTTTTGGATTATTGATACTGACCCTCTGTGTGGTGATTGGGATGTCGGGCTGTATTCTCGCGTCAAATCCAGCCATTAACTTGAGCAAAAACATCGCACTTGATGCGACAAGTGAGGATACAAAGTACCATGACGACAATATCTACTCAATAGGAACGACGGGACCCATTCTCGAAGACGGGAAGGATGAGGCGTCCCAAATGGAGTCCGATAAATATACAGAGGCTGTTCTCAGATGGCGACAGCCGCAGACGATTCAACAGGTTGTAGTTAAAGCCGAACCCGGCCAGCTGGAGTTCTTCGCCGCCCAGTACATGAATGAAGACGAAGAATGGGTTACCATGAAAGAGGTTCGGGACAATATGCGTCCTGTCTACAGGTTCACCTTGAATAATCCGATTGTGACAACTCGATTTCGGCTCAAAGTGCCGCGCCGTTGGGATTCGCGTCGCGTCGGGGGGGCAAAACGCTCAACCCGTGGCGAAACTGGGGCACCCACTGCGCAAGAATATAAAGAGATTCAGGAAATTGAAATCTATTACGCACTTCCGCCGGATCCCATGGAAGCAGGCACCGCAGAATAGTTGGAACCCTTTTCAGTGGTTATCAGTTGTAAGGGTTGGGTAACCCAGCCCTTACAAAGGTTCTTTTGTAACAATCTTCCCACCTTGGAGTGCTCCAGCACGCGGTTAATTGTTACAGAGAAACCTCTTAACTGACGATTCTCACTGCGAAGCAAACTGACAACTGACAACCCTTAAAAAAAAGAAATGCTGTCTAACGAGACAATCAGTCTAATTCATTTAAATCTAATTCAGGGTGTAGGCCTCAAAACCGTCCAAGTTTTGCATGACGTTTTTGGTGGCACGGAGCGAGCACTTCAAGCAACACCGGACGAACTCAGAAAAATAGATCGACTTTCACCGACGGTATCCGACCTCTTAATTCAAAAGCCCGTTTTGTATCCAATAGAACGTGAACTTGAATTGATACACAAATATGGCTGTCAAGTTGTAACACTCTATGATGCCGCATATCCACCCCGATTGAAGGAAATTGACACACCACCGTTTGTGCTATATGTAAAAGGAAAACTCACCCCTGAAGACGCACTTGGCATTTCTCTCGTTGGTTCTCGAAACGCCAAGGATTACGGGCGAAAGGTGAGTTACCGCTTGAGTTACCAACTCGCACAGCGCGGCGTAACGGTCATTAGCGGTTTAGCGCGGGGCATTGATACCTCCGCACACCGTGGCGCACTTGAAGCAGGTGGCAGAACAATTGCCGTAATGGGAAACGGGTTGAGTGTCGTTTATCCGGCGACCAATAGCAACCTCGCTGAGAAAATTGAAGCATCTGGTGCGTTGGTTTCCGAATTTCCAATGGCAGCTAAACCGAAGCCGAGAAACTTCCCACGTCGTAACCGTATCATTAGTGGATTGACGCTTGGAACTGTTGTCGTTGAGGCATCAAACCGGAGTGGCGCGTTGATTACCGCCCGGCTTGCAGCGGAACAAAACAGAGAAGTGTTCGCCGTACCAGGTGAGATTTTCTCTGAACTCTCAGCGGGTACCCATAGGCTAATTAATGATGGCGCGAAACTCATCAACACTGTAGACGATCTACTCAACGAACTGCCGTCGCACGTATTAGATCATATCCAATCCCAAGCATCACCTTCACCTATGCCAGATGTGGAGGCGGTGCCGACACAAGCATCACCTGTTGAGAAAAACGATACGAAACCTGTGCTCCCACAACCGACTCCTGAAGCACGGCAACCCGTCTCTACGCCATCTCCACCCGATTTAACGCCAGATGAGAAGACGATTTTCGATGCTATCGAAGTCCCATCATCACATATTGATACCATTGTTCGGACGACACAACTACCGATTGGTCAGGTGTCAAGTGTGCTTTTAATGTTGGAACTCAAAGATGTTATTCAACAGTTGCCGGGGAAACAGTTTACTAAGAATAATCAATAACTTATTTCACAATGGGAACAAACCTGACTTTTCAATATGACAGAGATGCTGATATTTTGTATGTAAACACGTGCCCTCTGTATCCAGAACAGGAGAGCGAAGAGCTCGCTGACGAAATCGTCGCGCGTTTTAACCCGGACACAGGGGATATTGAAAATCTTGAAGTTTTATTTTTCTCCACACGGTTGCTACGCGATGAACTCTTTAATTTACCGATTTCTGCCCGTTTGCAGTTAAACAAGGAAAAATGAAAATACTTGGCATTGATACTTCATGTGATGAAACCGCTGCTGCAGTTGTTGCTGATGGCAAGGAAGTACTTTCCAACGTCGTAGCTTCACAGATTGAAGTGCACCAGGAATACGGTGGTGTTGTCCCGGAACTCGCATCGCGCAAACATATTGAAGCGATAAACTACATCGTGAGTCGGTCGTTGGCAGAAGCGGATGTCACATTTAAGGACTTGGAAGCGATAGCGGTAACGAATCGTCCCGGATTAATCGGAGCGCTGCTTGTCGGGGTCGCCGCGGCGAAAAGTCTTGCCTATTGCCACAATCTACCGTTGCTCGGTATCAATCACATTGAAGGGCATATCTATGCCCCCTTTTTGGCGCAGTTTGCAACGCCGGGGTCCCCACCCATTACTCGGAAGGGGCTGAACTTGTTGTCGAAGGACATGGTGCATGATGCCCTACCATTTCCGCATATCTGCCTCACGGTTTCTGGCGGACATACATTGCTCGTTGAAGTTCACGAGGGATGGAAATACAAGGTATTGGGCGGTACACAAGACGATGCCGCTGGTGAAGTCTACGATAAGGTCGCGAAATACCTCGGACTCGGTTTCCCCGGCGGGAAAGTGATTGATGACCTCGCGCAGAAAGGTGACCCTTCGGCGGTGAAATTTCCGAGACCGATGCGAAATACTGATGACTACCAATTCAGTTTTAGCGGTATCAAAACGTCAGTACGCTATTTTGTGGAAAAAGCGCGACGGGCAGGTCTACTTGTGGAGAACGGACAAGTGGATGTGAAGTCTACAAACCCTGACATAATAACCGTCGAAGATATTGCTGCCAGTTTTCAAGCGGCTGTTGTCGATGTCCTCGTCTACAAATCGCTTCGTGCCGCGAAAGCTACTGGTGCTGGTGCCATAACATTGACGGGTGGGGTCGCTGCGAACAGTCATTTGCGTGCTTCACTAAAACTCGCCGCTGCGGAGATTGGCGCGGCAGTCTACTATCCACCGATGAACTTGTGTACAGATAACGGTGCTATGATTGCCGGAATCGCTTACCAGAAATATCAGCAAGGGCTCCGAGATGAACTCTCTCTGAATGCGACTCCGAGCGGGTCCCTTGTTTGATCTGCCACAAAACCGTAGCCCGTAATGAAATTAGGTTCTCCTTAAATGGCATAATTTTGCTTCGCAGCGAGAATGCTTTACATTTGGAGGGCGGTTCTACGTGAAAAGACATCAACCTACAAATCACCTGACCGACCCGCAAGGAAAAATTAAAAAAGTTGTGGAATGCCTAAAGTCAGGGGGTATTATCGCTATCCCCACCGATACGGTCTACGGATTGGGAACCGACCCATTTAATCCGAGTGCCGTGCAAAAACTCTATACAGTAAAGGGACGACCCGATGGAAATCCGATTCCACTCGTTCTCAGTTCGGTTGCGGATATCCATCGCTTCTCTCAAAACCTACCCGATTTTTTCTTCCACCTCACAGATCGGTTTTGGCCCGGCGGTTTGACGATCGTTATTGAAAGCAAAGGACTACTGCCAGTGTTAACCGCTGGAGGGAACACTGTTGGGGTACGGATTCCAGACAATCCATTGCTTTTGAAAATCCTCCAAGCGTTTGGCGGCCCGATGGCAATAACAAGCGCGAACCTCTCTGGAGAACCACCAGCCACTTCTGTCGAAGAAATTGGTGCAGAACTCGCCTCACGAATTGATATGGTTGTTGATGGAGGGAAGACCCCGGGTCCTATCCCTTCTACAGTTTACGACATTTCCGTCTCACCACCGCTTGTGCGGCGACACGGTGTGATTTCAGAAGAAACACTCGCCAAGGAGTTCGCGTGCTACAACAAGCGTTAAAGCAACTGCTTCAATTCTTAGCCACCCCCACTGGAAATTGGATGATCTTCGGTTTCGTCAGTTTTGTAGCATTCGCAATCGTCTATAACAGGAAAAAACAGATTCCGGGGTTGACAGTGGAGATTATCCCAGAAGATACATGGTTTATCAACCGCGATGACAACCATCGCCTCGCTATCGTTGTTTCGTTGCACCTGATTAACAAATCAAGCGCGCCTATCCGGATTCGGAAATGTAAACTGAGTGGATATTCACCGAAACCGCCACCTGAAAAATTGCTTTTACAGGGGCATGATGCGAGTGTTGAACTGGAGTACCCCAAGCATGACCTCTTTGTTGATGTAGATGGACATCCTTCAGAACATACTTCAGAGTACGTTCTGAACCCTTACACCGAGCAACGTTTATGGACTTTTTATCATTCCGGCATTGTTACAATGACAAATATGCTTCGCGCACCCATTGTACTCAGGGATGTGAATCGGAAGCGTAAGTCTATCCACGTGGCTGTGCCTCGCAATATGGAACAGATTCAACTCTATCGCGAGGCAGCAATGCGATGGTAATTAATCGAGTTCGGACAGTTTAACGGTTCTGCCACCCGCTTCTGCCGACTTATCAGAGGCAAAGACGACGCGATGGGTTTCAAATGCTGTGTCAAAATCGGTCAAAGGCATCGGTTCATTTTGGGTGATACTATCTATGAACGCTTGGAATTGCGGTTCATACGGATGATCGCTGACATCACCAGAATCAATGAGTGACGTCTCAAGCGTACTCCATTTGCTCTTATCCATACCGTGAAGTTTAGCGGAATAGATGCGGTTGTCAAGCAGACTTCCCTCGCTTCCGACGAGGTGGATATGGAAGTAGTAAGGCTGTAAGCAATCGACACAGGAGGTGACTTTTCCGATCTTTCTGCCATCCTCAAACTTGAGGAGACTGACACTCGTTGTTTTGTATTCGTAGGGTTGAAAATCAGCCCCTGAGGATTGCGTATGGTAACTCGTTACTTCTTCAACATTTCCATCCATAAAAAAGAGGAGGGCATCGAGGGCATGGCAGCCAGCGGTGAGTAGCGTGCTACCACCAAAGTCTTTTTTGATATTCCATTCATATTGCCCGTACCAAGGTCCGATGCCGTGGTAATAATCGACTTCGGCGTAGTGGAGTTCACCGAGCAGCCCAGTGTCGATTACGGAACGGATCATCGTGAAATGCGCGCTATATCGGCACTCGAAGCAGACACAGACGTTGACCCCTGTACTTTTGACAGCGGCACGGATCGCTTTCGCATCTTCGTATGTAAGGCAGATCGGTTTTTCTATAATGAGATGTTTTCCCGCTTCGGCAGCAGCGATGGCTTGTTCGGCATGAAACGGGTGTGGCGTGCAAATATCGATGATATGGACATCCGGATCCGCAAGCATCTTGTCAAAATCGGTGTAAGCTTTGAGAGGTGTCCCATAAGTTTCTGCCAATACAGATTCATCGTGTTCTCGACGTGAACAGATGGCAGTGACATCCGAACCTGTAACGGCTTTGAAGGCTTCGATGTGAGCACCGGCTACCCAACCGAGCCCGACAATTCCAACGTTTAAATTATCCATTTTGCGACTCCTTTGCATCCCGTAGGCGTTGGCGAGTGTAGTTTAGTAAGCACATATTGATACAATTCAAACGCACACGGGTAATTGAGAATATAGTAAAATCGAAAAATATGTTTACAGTTCGTCAGGGAACAAACACCCCACCCCCGCTGGCGAGGATTATATCCTCGCCCATCTTTGAGTGTAGTAAGTAATTACGGGTTTTACTATGTTATATCACGGATATCGATTTTTGGGGTGAAAAATTCCAGACACGTTCAGTTCTTCTGTAGCGACGATCTCTATATCGCGGTCTATGCGATACAACCGACAGAAAACTGAAGTTATCGTAAAACTTGCAAATAACTCTCACGGCGAGGCAATCCCAATAGAAGCAAGAGCCTCCGCTGCCGCTAGCGAGGTGTATTTGATTAGGGCGTTTCCCTCGCTTCTTTAGAGCGTCTAAGTAATTCTAAAATCTACCATAAATGGATTTGAAAAAAATAGATTGATATAATTTTCGTTTTCTTATATAATTGATGGCGAGGGAATATTGGCTTCATTCGTCTGTTTGGTGGATGTCGGTTTGGGAAGGAATTGGAAACCCCTTTGCAACGGACGACAAATATTTTGACGTGAGAGAGAAAATATACTATAATATGTGGGAATTGAGAATAGTGCTTTTTTCAGGTAAATGTGCGATGTGGGAACCCCGTAATCGGTGCTGCTCGGCATCGTTTCTGAACCTATCTTATCTATCTCAACTGCAATGAAGGAGACGATTCCGATGGAGACAAAAATTTCCGATGTCTTCCCCCCGAAATTCGCAAAAGAAGGGCTAACTTTCGACGATGTTTTGCTAATTCCGGCTGAATCGGACGTGCTACCGGATCACGTAGATACGAGTACACAACTGACACGGAATCTCCAGTTGAACATTCCTATCTGTAGCGCGCCTATGGACACTGTCACGGAATCTACGCTTGCTATCGCGATCGCACGTGAGGGAGGCATCGGGATAATTCACTATAACTGCCCTATTGATGAGCAGGTATCTGAAGTCGATCGAGTGAAACGATCCGAAAGCGGTATGATTACCGCACCGATTACGCTGACGCAGGATAAGACAATTCGCGATGCTTTGGATATAACAACACGTTACCGCATCGGTGGTGTCCCTATCGTGACGGAAGATGGTTGCCTCGTCGGTCTCATTACTAACCGAGATCTCAAGTACGAAGACAATCTGGAACTCCCTGTAACCGCCCGAATGACACCCGGTGAGAAACTCATTACCGCAGCCCCAGGCATTACGCTGGATAAAGCCAAAGCGGTGCTCCATAAATCTCGAAAAGAAAAATTACCGATTGTAGATGACGATTTTCGACTTTGCGGACTGATTACTATTAAAGATATTGACAAAGTCCAGATGTTTCCGCAAGCGTGTAAGGACGGTGCCGGACGTTTACGCGTGGGTGCCGCTGTGCTGCCTTCAACACCCTTGGAGAACGTTGACCGATTAGTGGAAGCTGGTGTGGATGTGCTCGTATTGGACACAGCACATGGACATTCCAAAAACGTTATCCGATCAGCAGAATACGTTAAGACCCATTTTCCAGACGTTGAACTTGTCGCTGGGAATGTTGTTACACCTGAAGGGACGCGAAGTCTCATTGATGCAGGCGCAGACGCAATAAAGGTTGGTGTTGGTCCCGGTTCTATCTGCACAACCCGTATAGTGGCAGGCGTTAGTATTCCGCAAATTACAGCGATTTACGATTGTGCCAAGGAAGCCGATAAATCAGGTGTACCAATTATTGCCGATGGGGGTATTCGCTATTCTGGGGACATTGCGAAAGCCATTGGCGCGGGCGCGAGTTCTGTAATGATCGGTAGTTTGCTTGCTGGGACGGACGAGAGTCCCGGGGATACTGTCATCTATCAAGGGAGAACATATAAGATGCACCGCGGAATGGGGTCATTAGGCGCGTTACGGAAACGAAGTGCCCAACGTTCAGTGGAGAGTAGCGAAGATCTTTCCAAACTTGTCCCCCGTGGGATTGAGGGACGTGTGCCACATAAAGGGAAACTCAGCAGTTTTGTGTATCAGTTGGTCGGTGGCATCCGCTCAGCAATGGGGTATTGCGGTGCTTCGGACATTGAGACATTACGTAGGAATAGCCAATTTGTACGGATGTCAAGTAGTGGCTACCGGGAAAGCCATCCCCACGATATCGATATAACCGAGGAAGCGCCAAACTATACGGTAGCTAATCTTTCTACCTAACTATGCGATAGGACTTACGCACTTCCTTGGTCGGTGCGGTTTTGCGGCGTACTCGCCCAAATGCGATCTGCATTCCTAACCAGGGCTCCCACCCGTTACTGGGAAGGGACACCGAATGCGTCCAAATAGATGAAATTTACTGATTTTGCGTAAGTCCTATATACGATTTAGGACATGAGAGTGGCACGTAACGAAGGAGAGTGCGGATTTAAGGAACGCACCTGAGAGGTTAGGCGCACGTAAGTTCTCCGCAAGGAAAAATTAAAAAATCAGGAGGCAATAATTAGAAAAATGAAAGTTAACGAAGAAATGTCTTTTTGGGATAGACTCTATATCCCTGCGATGATTAAGGGGATGTTTACAACTCTGAAACATATCCCGAAAAAGAAATTGACATATCAGTATCCTGAAGATCCTCGGAGTGTGGATGAACGGAACGATAGGTATCGCGGCATTCACAAACTGACAGTGACAGAAAAAGACGAGATTAAATGCGTAGCATGTTTCTTATGCGCAACTGCCTGTCCTGCTGATTGTATCACAATTCAAGCTGCACCTGCCCCTGAAGGTTGGCAAACCAAGGAAGGTTACCAGCGCGAAAAATACCCTGATGTCTTTGAAATCAATATGCTCCGCTGCATATTTTGTGGGTACTGCGTCGAGGCTTGCCCTGAAGATGCTATCCGGATGACAGGGTTAACGCTCCCTCAATACTTCCGTGAACGTCAAGAAGAGGGAGAAAGTCTTGGAAGTTCCCGCAGTGACTTTATCTTTGATCGGGACAAACTCGTCGCAAACAACGACATCCCGCAAGAAGGGTTGAGTGTTGAAGCAAAGTAGGTTTTTTTAACGATTAAGTATGATTAAAAACGCTCCCTTCCCGAAGAAGAAGTACAGTATTATATACGCAGATCCGCCGTGGGATTACAAGGGACAGCTCCAGCACACCGGAAGCGGTGGTAAGGATAGTGGCGGCGCAATTCGACATTATCCGACGGTCCCGGTGTCAGAGATGAAGACATGGGACGTTACCTCAATTAGCGAAGAGAATTGTCTGCTGTTTATGTGGAGTTCTTCTCCACATCTCGATCAGGCGATTCAGCTCGGTAAGACATGGGGGTTTCGGTGGGCGACAGTGGCTTTTGTTTGGGATAAACAACGCCCGAACCCGGGTTTCTACACAATGAGTCAGTGTGAATTATGCCTCGTTTTCAGACGTGGTAAAATTCCACAGCCGCGAGGCGCAAGAAATATGAGGCAACTCATTCAAGTGAAACGGACACGCCACTCTGAAAAACCGGATGCCGTGCGTGAACGGATTGAAAAGATGTTTCCACAGCAGTCTAAGATCGAATTGTTCGCTCGAAAGCGGTACCAAGGCTGGGACGCATGGGGACTCGAAATTCATGAATAATTATTAACAGACCGGACGCGACGGTTTTGGTTAACCGCGATTGAACCGTTGTATTTCGCCGGTCATTCACATCTCTATTTTGCCTAAATTTATTTGAAAGGCATACTATCGAATCGACCCAATGCAAGGATTATCGCTTAATTTTCGTTCGGAAACGCTTTTCGCGTTAACTGATAAAATCAAATCCAGTATTGAAGGGCGGATGAGTTGGGGGGATACCTTCGGCTTGGGACTTGGTGTGAAATCGGATAAACATCTGATCGTTTGGACACCAAAAGAAAGCTCAGAAGGCGGCATTCTACCCGGTTTTGACTCAGAAGATGGCGAGCTGACAGTGAAAATGCGACCGCGGCCAGGAGCATGGATTTCCTGGATTGACGAGGCAAAGGTCACTGCTGAGACACAGGATGACTATGACCGAGTGCACAGCAGCATACAAGAATTGGAGCGGAATGCGCGCCAAATCACTGACTTCGCCGATGGCATTGTATCAGATATCGCTATCCAAAACTTGGGAAAATCCCTAACACTTGCTGAACTCGCTCAGGATGTTTTGAAAGCACGCTTGACAATACCCAGTACCATCAAAACTGGTGGATATGTGCTCGCAAATATTGAGGATACTGAGGCTGAGGTCATGCCCTCGGCTACTGTTATCATTCCGGAGCAAACCCACATTCATCGCGTTCATCTCAATGAAGATGCTCTGTTTGACCAAATACTCGCGCAGGATTACAATCTGCTTCTTGTGGTCATCAGAACCCATATTAAGCAGTACCCTGACCTGATCGATTTAGGGTACGGTTTAACACTTCACACTCGACTGTCTAATGTCTTCGATGATCAAGAAGCAGAAACATCGGAGACTATTAAAGAAGAACTTGATTCCATTCAAGTGCTTGCCACAGCCGCGGTTTACGATCCTCTTGACCCAGAGACACTGCGGTTAGTGCCTATCGCTTTCAACGCACCCGCTGAGGAAATTGAGACCGCAATTACCGAGAGTTCAAAGAAAATCGAAACGTACACGGTGAAAGCCAACCAGAACGCTTATCAACTTATGGCGCAATTCCAACAAGGTGTGGAAACCCGTTTAAAGGCACTTGTTCTTGGACCCGGGCAACGCGTTCATAATAAGGTCTGGGACGATCTGGTGATCCGTGAATTGCGGAATACTATGCTTGCTTTCGCCGAATTCTATGCAGAATATCTTGCCGAGCATTTTGAGGCATCACTCGCAGCTGCGAAAACCGAAGTTCTCAAAGAGAATATCGACCCTATGATAGAATTTTGGCAATTACAGGATAATCAACAGTTAACCCTGAATCACCTCATTCAATCCTCATACAAATTGGCGAATCAGGTACTGGATCGAGCCGCCGGGTTGTTTCATGATCTGGTGTTTGAACAGGACTTTATTGAAACCAAGCTTGTCAAGCAGATGGAGTTCTCAACCTTTGAGAATAACGAACTCTTAAACGAAATTTACTTACCCCAATGGACGCGTGGAACGGTGCGAGAGAAGATGGCAGGTATTACCCTGCGCTCGACTTTACATGCGACTCAAGTTGAACGTTTGACGACCATCTGGTTGGAATTACTCGAACTCGCGAATTTCGTGAGTCAACGCAAGCAGGATTTTGAAACCGTTATTCAACCCTTAGTCAATCTCCTATTAGCCGCGAAAACAGGTAAACCAACACAGCGCCGAGGTCAGCAGGCACAGCCACGAGGTGGGAGTACCACCAATTTTGCTGGCTTTGAGATTCCGGATAACACTGTCGAGCAGGTACTCGATCATGTAAAACTGCATCTACCAACTATAAAGCAGTGGTTGCAAAATATGCCTTCAGCGGTTGACGAGCAACAGCATTACGCGACTTTGTGGACGTTGGTACTTGATGGTAGACTACGTGAACGGCTCCTCGCAGATATTCAACCTACCTGTGATATTAATCTGAGTGTCCCTGACCAGACCAAAAGGTTAATCAACCTCATGTTGGGAAGCACACTTATTATTCAAGCTGAGAAGGACCGCAAGTCATTAGAACGCAACCTGAATCGGGCGATTATCTCAAAAACCGGACACGAATTGTCAAGCATCACTACAGCAACAATGCTTGCTATTCATGGCGATACACTGCTCACAATGCTTTACGAGGAATTGCTCGGTTATCATAATACTTTGGCGAAACGGGCAGGGCGGCTCGCGAATGCTCCTCAAAAAGGAAGGAAACGCAAGCGTGGGCAAGCAGGAAATAACGGTTCTGCAAACGCTGAGGCGATTGAGGCGGAACAGCAGAAAGTTAAGGAACTCATGGCTTTCCTCAGACCCTACCGTCCAGAAGAAGTCATCACTACTTTAGCGACTGCCGGTATTGATCCGATCGCTATTAACCTTGAAGAGATTCGGAAACAGCAGGTGCTCAGTTTCGATGTAAGTGATTTACCAGCGATAGACGAAACATGGCTTGGAGACAGTAAAAGCGTTGAAGATTATCCAAATTTGCGGGTGTTCCTCCTGCAAAATCAGCTTCCGATATCGACGACTGGTAGGTTGCTGATGAAATTGCGACAGCAATTCCCGGATGAACTTTTCAATCATGTGTTAGGACTCATCCAAGAAGTTAAAGCACTCCAAGACGATGATTTTAAGGGCGAGCTACTCAATCAGTTTGTCTCTTATATCTCCGAAAAGGTGTGGCGATGGGAGTTGACGCAGATTACGGAAGCCGAACTTCCGCTCTTGTTGAAGGAGAAGGTGCTTGCATCGGCGATTTGCTATGAAAAAGAGGTCGATACCTTGCTCGAATATGTTGAACGTTACGATGAACTGGTATCTACAAAACTGGCGGCAGGTTCAGAAACCGACAACCACCGTCAATATATTGAGGAACAATTTCAGGCAATCGTTGAAACCCTTTTATAGTAAAGTAGTTATCAGGTGTCGGACAAGAGGGGTTTCTGGAAACTGATAACTATTAAAACTGAAACTGAAAACTGGAAACTGATAACTATCAAAAAAATGAAAGTAGCTTTATTGGGCAACAGTCAGTTAGCCGTCTCGACTGCCTGGGGCTTGTGTCAATCGGAGGCGGCGCGTGAAGTTGCCTTTGTGGCGGATGCAACATCGAACAAGGATAGGTTTGTCCATCCAAAAGAGGGCGCACCGGGGAACCTCCAAGATCTCGTCGAAGCGAACGCTTTAAGCGCAAGTGACACCGCGATTTCTGCTTTCGATTCGTTAGAGGGTCTCGCGAAGGCAGACGTGGTCGTTCTGTTACCACCGGTGGGTCAATCTATTTTTCGGTCTCCACAAGCCTCGAAGACAACAGGTATCGCACTCACTCGGAGGTATGTAACCGGAATCCAGCAATATGCTTCGGATGCCAAGATACTGGTAGCAATATCCCCCACGAATTACATCTCTGCATGGATACATCAGACGCTTGACGGAGGACAGATTATTGGGCTTGGAAACGGAGCGGCTACGGCACACTTAGCCTCCGAAATTGCGAAGCGTGTCGATGTGTCTGTGAAAGACGTGATGGCTCTGGCGATCGGGAGTGACCAAGAAACGTACCCGCTTCCACAGTACTGCCGAGTGAACGGTATTCCACTCAATCAACTGATATCCGAAACTGACGTCGAGGGGCTCTGTGAAGCCGTTACGCAGCGTTCCCCGTATGCCATAAGCGGCGAATGGACATTGGTCAGTCATATTTTACAGGTCGTTTCAGCGATCGCGCTTGATAAGAAACGAGTGATGAGTGTCGGTACACGTGTCTCGGCTGGAACAACATCGGTATATCTGAATGTTCCTGCACAGATCGGATACGATGGGGTCGCTTCTATTGTCCCACTTGAATTGACTGAGCAACAAAGCGAGCAGTTTAGAAAATTGGTCGGGCAAAGTGCCGCCGACCAAATTCTATAGAAGTTTCATCGAACGGCTATCGGTCTCTATCGGCAGGCGTCGGATGGAAACACCCAAGTAAAAACACGCTACTTTATCAGGACACTTCTTTACTGACGACTGAAAACCGACAACCCTTAAAAAATGAGAGAAATATACCAAAAAATTCCAGAACTAATTGAGTCCGCTCAAGTCGGGGCATACTGCACTGTTGTCGAGACGAAAGGCTCAACACCACAAAAACCCGGTTCAAAACTCTTGATTCTTCCGGATTTGCGGAACATTGGGACGCTCGGTGGCGGTTGTGTTGAAGCCGAAGCGCGTCGACAGGCGATCGGACTCATGCAAGACGGTATGCCGCGGTTGCTTGAGTTTCAATTAGATAGCGATTACGGTTGGGACGATGGTCTCATCTGCGGCGGGAATATGAAAATCTTTATCGATTTACCGAAGACACCTGCCGAAGCTGAGATGTTTGAGAGGCTCCAAGCGTTGAATGCGGAAAAAATCCCACTCGTCTGTGCTACAGTTGTAACGAGTGAAAAGCAGGGCATTGATGTTGGCATGAAGATGATCTTTGCTAACACGGGTGAACATATCGGTACGTTAGGCGATCCGGATTTGGAAGCGGCTGTGGAACAGGAGACTGCAAAGGTACTTGCGCGGAACAGTGCTGGCTTGTTTCGGGAGAACGAAACGGATACCTCTGTCTTCTTGGAACCGCTACAACCGAGACCGACGTTGCTTATCGCAGGGGCAGGACATGTCGGTCAGGCACTCTGTCATCTTGGGAACTGGTTAGATTTCGACGTTGTGATTGTTGATGACCGCGCCGACTTTGCTTCCGCTGAGCGATTGCCGGAGGCACACAAAATTATCATCGGCGATATCGAAAACGAGCTCCGAAACTATCCGATTACCCCACTAACGTATGTTGTGATTGTCACCCGTGGGCATCAACACGATGAATCGGCACTCCATAGTGTTGTTGAATCGAATGCCGGTTACATCGGCTTAATCGGCAGCCGCCGCAAAATTAAACTGATATTTGATGATTTGCTGGAGGCGGGGATTTCCACGGATAAACTTCAGCGAGTTTACGCACCCATCGGACTCGATATTAACTCGAAAACAGTCCCGGAGATCGCAGTCAGCATCGCATCGCAACTCGTCCAGATACGCAACGCTACTGATACTCTCGACACTTTTGGCGCACAGCCGACACGAATGCCTACCGTTAAAATAGCGGGGTGATAATAGATGAACGATATCCAGATAACAGAGGACAAAACCTATACGCTCTCGGAAGTTATAGACTTTGTGAAACAGACGTTAGACCGTGTCAGCGAAAAGTCTACCCACGATCCACTGCGATATTCGTCCACCGATGTGTATTGGTTACTACACGACATGCTTCGGTATGTGAACAGGAATATCCCAGGTGAATTTATCCTGTTGCAGACCCAGAAAGGGATTTACCGAGTGACGTATGCGCCTGAAGATTCTGTGAAACAGAAGTCGAGTCGAAAACTCAATGCGGAGGTAAACCGCACCGCCCGTTATCTTGAAGAATTGACCGGCAGGAAGCCATCATGGGGTGAAAAAGAGTAACAGTAGTATGCCCACTCCGTGGGTTCTCCGTAACCAAATACATATTTCACCCTTACAGGCTAAAAAGGAGAATATTTCGTGAGCCAAGAACCTAAGGTAACAATTGAAGATATTGAGGTGTCTGTCGATGCGTTAGATATCCAGAAGGCGGCAGACATCTTTGAGGAACACGGATGTCTTGTCGTGCGCGGTCTGATGGCACCGTATATTAAGGCACTCCATCAGGACATTGAGGCTGCCGCCGCGGAATCTATATCGCTACTCGACGAAGCAGAACGGATTGTCGAAGGATGGCGTACACCGAACGGCACGCTATTCCTGCCAGCACCAGAAGGCTACAAACGTGACAAACAGATCATGGTATTGTCAGTGGGGTATCAGACGAGTGCGGCGTTTTTCCAATCCGCTTTCGATGAAACGACAGTCAATATCGTGGAAGCGATCTTGGGACCGAACGTGGAGATCTTTGGTAACGGGCAGTGCCTCTATAAAGAACCGGTTGGCGGACATCCCAAGCATCTGCATCAGGATTCTGCGTATTTTGAACACCGTTATCAGGGACCCGTCGGCATTCTGAGCTACGTGGTGGACACGGACTTGGTAAATGGGGCGTTACACGTCGTACCGGGTTCACACAAACTTGGACAACTCAAGCATATTGATACGTTCTCGCATCTCGGTCTCGCAGAGGATGAGTGGCCCTGGGAAAGCGCACTCCCTGTTTCTGGCAAAGCCGGTGATTCGATCTTCTTCAACGTCAAGACAGTGCACGGTTCCAAGCAAAATATGTCGGATAAACCGCGTCCGATTTTCATCAACCGCTACCGTCGAACAGATGATTTCGTGATTATCGGTGGGACGACCACGACGAACCGCGCAGAGGCAGAGAAACGTGCCGCCGCCGCTGAGGAAGCGAAGAAATCTAATAGTGATCGAGGTTTGATGTTACGCGGGTTCCGTCCCTTTGATGCGTAGAATTAAGCTTGTTTCAAATGTTCCAACCGCAAGCGGCATTTATAGTGAAACCCAAAAATAAGTGAATACTCGTAGGGACAGGTCTTATGCCTGTCCAAAACACTTAATCCCCTTTGGCAGGGGATTTTTTGTGTGAAGGAGAGGGATTTCTGAGGTACTACAACCGATACAGCATCAGATAGATAAGCACGCCTGTTACCGAGACGTATAACCAGATAGGGAAAGTGATCTTTGCGATACGACGATGTTTCTCGAACCGCTCACGCCACGCCAAATAGAGAGTCCGCAACGCCAACGGCACTATCACGAACGCCAAAATAATGTGCGAGATCAAGATGGTGAAGTAGACTGGACGAATCCAACCCTGCTTCGTGAACGGCTTCGACCCGGCATGATAATGGTAGATAACATAGCAAACCAGAAACACCACGGACACACCAAACGCTGCAAGCATGCATTTTTTGTGTGCCGTGATTTTCCGTTGTCGGATTTTCACATACCCAATTGTCAACAGGATACCGCTTATTGTATTCAGTGTCGCGTTGACCGTCGGCAGATCTGAAATCTCAAGCACATTTTCCCCTTTCGCTATCGGGGCCACCGATAGGCTTGCGCACCCTTAGAATTCTCTAACGCAAATTCCCACCGTTGACACCATGTTTCATATTGAGTGTTACCGACTTCTGGTCGCAAACGACTCCGCATCAGGAATCCAGGATAGTAGGGTCTCCCTGTCGGCTGATAGACATCGTGATAGCGCAGATCGAAACTCCATCGGATGCTCTCCGAGGCATTCGGTTTCGCGCTGTGGAGCGTGTAGTTGTGGAACAGAATAACGCCACCTGCTCGGATCGGTAACGGTTTCGGTGTGAGGTTATCCGGTTGATTTTCCGACAGCACCTCCAATCCATTCTCGCTCCAATCGTGTTTGAGAAGGCCCCTCTTATGACTGCCCGGCATTACCTGTAAACATCCGTTCTCCAATGTCGCATCCACGATCGGAATCCAAACAGTTAACATGAAGTAGGGATCGGTGTCGGGCCAGCACACCCCTGCATCCTGATGCCAAGGTGTCGGTCCCCGCTGTGAACGCCGTTTCGGCAGGACTGCTCGGATATGTTGGATCGGATTGCAGATGATTTCGGAGCCAACAAAAGACTCGGCGATGTCGAGAACTTTCGGGTTCTTGAGAAAATTAAACGTCGCTTCGCCGCGTGCCTGCATAATGTCCAAATTCGCAGTTATCTCAGGTGCCTCGTTCGCGAGGTGGAGCAACCGTTCCGTGAAGGACTTATCGGCGTGCGTATCTGCGACTTTCCCTTCGGCGTGCAATTTCTCGGCGCGTTCCGCGATAATTCCCTTATATTCGTCAATGACAGGACCCAGATCGTTTTCATCAAGCGCATCTTCGAGCAGTAAATATCCGTTGTCGTGAAAGAAGGAAACTTGAGATTCGGTTAAACGCATAATCGCGTCCTCCTTGCGTTGTATTGTAGGGGCAGTCCTTGTGGCTGCCCTTGTACCTTACAAACCTATATCGCGCTATCCCCATCGCTGTTCGGGTGGATCGAAGACAAACCCGTGGAAAAATTTCCGCTGTTCGGGTGAGAGTTCCGTGTTGTAAAAGTCTTTGGGATACCCCCAATGTTCCTGCGAAGCTATCATCCACGGATGCTCGTAAGCGTAATAGAGCATTTCGCGGCACCCCTCCGATTTTGTGAAGATGCCAGCGGAATGCCAGACGGCATTGTGGAAAAGAATCGCACTCCCCGGCGGGGCACATACTTCAAGGGCACCGGGATATTCGTAAGGGTGCCGCAGATCTTCATGGTTCGGGTCATACATCGCTGTGTGGCTACCCGGTATGAGCCACAGATTCCCCTGTCCACCTTCTGTCATATCCGTCAGATAGTAACCGATTTTGAGTTGCAAAAACGGAATCGGACGTAGGTTACGATAGCCTTCGTCGTGTCCATCGATATGCCAACCCATCCGACGTTCCATGAAATCCGAAGCGTGTTCGACAATGGCATCCGAAGCGTGGTGATGGGGCATCTGATTGAGTAACCCCGTGACATACGGCAAGATCGGTTCCCAATCCAGAAGTTCCAAAAACGCTGGATGATCCCCAAGGATATAGAAGATACGGGTGCTTTTCTCGCCGTGGATGTGTGTCATTCCAGTTTCGGTTAACCCTTCTTCTTCACGTTCCCGCCGCTTTTCAATGACTTCAGCGAGAGCACTCCTGAGCGTTTCAACGTGTGAGGGAGTAAGGAAGTTATTCAGGACGAGATAACCGTTGTTTTCAAAGAAAAACTTTTCGGCATCAGTCAATTCATGTAGCATGTTGTAAATCCTCTTCTCTTTCGCATCTTTCCCTATTTTCAAGGTTCACTTCTCGGTCTCTCGTATTTTACTATAAATCGAACAATTTTATGGCGTTTTCACTGAAAATTCGCGCTTTATCTCCTTCAGGGATGCGCATCTCCTCGATTAAACCGACGAATCGTGGCATATCTACCCACGGGTGGTCTGTCCCGAATAACAAGCGGTCCGCGCCAGAATACTCGTAGGCGTACTGCAATGCCTGCACCGATGGCGAGACAGTGTCCAGATAAATACGTTGCAGATACATGCTCGGCGGTTGTGTGATGTTCTCTCTGGCTCTCCCTAAAACTTCCGTCTGATGGTCAATTCTACCGCTCATATAGGGGAGAATGCCACCGACATGTGGCATCACGATTTGGAGGTGTGGGTGTCGTTCGAGAATCCCGCTCAGAATCAGTCGCAAAAGTGCGAAACTGTTGTCCACCTGTAACCCCATCATACCGATCATCCAATGGTCTTTGATTGCCTCTCCCCACGTTGGAACAGTGGGGTGCATCACAATCGGCATACTGAGTGTTTCGGCGTGTGCATAGACGGGCTCAAAGTGTGGCGCGTCGACCGGTTTCCCGCCGATATGGGAATAGAGCATGATCCCACGAAAACCGAGTCCCTTTACTCTATCCATTTCTGTAATGGCTTCATCTATATTTTGCCATGGAAGGCATGCCAATCCCGCGAACCGACATGGATACGCATCCACGAGTTCGACGATGGCATCGTTGATCGCTTGCGCACCCTTGTTCCCCAACTCAGGTGCGAGCATGCAGGGTGGCGGTATATTGGTACTGAGCAGTGCCATATCAACGCCTGCTTCGTCCATATCCTTGAGTTTTCGCTTTGGATCGTAGGCTTCGTCTTGTAGACGGAATGTCTGAACATCACCGTACGTAACAACAGCCTCGTTCCCGCGACGGATGACTTGCGGAGGGTGTGGGTTCTGCGCGAGGATTTCGGTATAGGTGTTTGGAAATATGTGGCTCTGACAATCGATTCGCATTTTTTGAGTCAAAAATGTGTTGTTTTTCTATGTTTTTTAGTATGCCATGTCTAACCCTTTTTTATCAAGGAATCTTTTTGCCAACAGTCCATTTGTCTTTAGAAACCTCTTGCGTTTCAGGGCAGTTCCTGTTATTATATAAAACATGGAGACTAATTCTCAGGAAGACACTTACCGGGTATACATTGACGCGACAATTCCGAGTTATCTGGTTTCTAATCCGAGCCGTGTTGCTAAGACTGCAGAACGACAAAGAATCACGCGTGAGTTTTGGTAAGACACTCGTTTTGAGTTCATTTTATCCGACTATGTTGTTGAGGAAATATCCATTGCGAATAGAGAACAGGCGGAGAATAGGCAGCAAGTGGTTGAAGGACTCACTATTGTAGCTGCTACATCTTTAGAACTTGATTTTGCCAGACTTTTGGTTGCTGAAAAGGCGCTTCCGCACAATGCCTTTACTGATGCTATACACATAGCAGTCGCAGCAACACATAATATTCTCTATCTTGCAACGTGGAACTTCGCACACCTCGCAAACCCACATACCAAACCGAGGATCGAGCAGACCTGTCGCAATGCAGGCTATGCCCCGCCTTGCATTGAGACTCCAGAGGCAATATTGGAGGAACTCTCTCATGTATGATGAAATTTTGAAGGAATGCCTTGATGCCAAAGCACGTCTTGTCGCGCTTTTCGGTGACTTAGAGACGTACATGGAATTCATGATGAAGAAACAGGAGAAGCGGATGAAACAGGGCGTGAAATACGCGGACTTCTCACCTTATCGTGAAAAGAAGCAGGAAAAATCTGATGCCTTAACTCGTCCAAATACCGAATAGATAATTCCCAATCGAACTCTTAATTTCAGGCGGAGAGCATGCATGAAAGACTGGAAAATCTTTGTTATCTGCATCTGTCTATTGATGCCTATTTTCGGAAACTATCAAAGTGCTGATGCACAGGAAAATCTGGCGCAACAGGCGTATGCTATTTTTGAGCAAAGTTGCCTCAACTGTCACGGCGAACATGGTGCGTTTACTGAGGAAATCATTATTGATCACACGGCACTCATCGAAACTGGAGCAGTTGTCCCGGGGAAACCGATTGAATCCGAACTCTATACACGGCTCCTCACAAACGATCCTGCCAAACGAATGCCGCTGGGTCAACCACGACTCCCCGCCGCCGCGATTCTAACGATTGGTAATTGGATTCAAACAGGCGCGCCGGATTGGCAGACACCAGAACGCGATACCGGTTTCATCACACCCGAAAAAATGCTTGAGACGATTGAGAAGCACGTCAACTCGCTATCGCCATTTGACCGCGCCTTCACACGCTATTTCACACTGACGCATCTCTATAACGCTGGTGAGAGTGCGGAGGCACGCCACGCCTATCAACGGGCACTCTCAAAACTCGTGAATAGTCTCTCGTGGGGACGCGAGGTTATCAGACCCCAGCCTATTGATCCAGAGGAAACGATTTTCTACATTGATCTCCGAGACTATGAATGGGAGATTGGAACCAACCGCTGGACACTGATTGAACAGGTATATCCATATAGTATTGAGTTCGATGCACCCACACAAACGAATCTACGTAAAAAACTGATGGATCTACGCGAAGCGATGGATTGTGAGGTGCCGTTCGTTCATGTGGATTGGTTCATCGCAACAGCCGCCTTGCCACCATTCTACCATGACATCTTGGATCTTCCGCAAACAGATCGAGAGTTAGAAACCCGGCTTGAGGTGAATGTAGTCGAAAATATTCGGAACGCAGCAGGTAGGCGCGTCTGGCGTGCGGGGTTCAATAATTCAGGAGTATCGAATCACAACCGCGTTGTTGAGCGACACACTTCTCGGTATGGCGCGTATTGGAAGAGTTACGACTTTGCTGGGAGTGTGGGGGCGCAGAATATCTTTACACATCCGCTCTCTTTCACCCACGATGGTGGTGAGATTATCTTCAACTTACCGAACGGATTGCAGGCGTACTATCTGGTAGATGCGGGTGGTAATCGTTTGGATGCAGCACCGATAAGTATCGTTTCCAATCCTGCAGCGAGCGATCCGACTGTCCGCAATGGACTTTCCTGTATCGGTTGCCACACGGAGGGGATGAAGGCGTTTGAAGATGAAGTGCGGGCGGTTGTCGAACAAAACCCGAACCCACCTTTTGACAAAGACAGGGCATTACGACTCTATACAGACAAAGCGACAATGGAAGCACGTATAGATGAAGATACTGATCGTTATAGACAAGCACTTGAAGCAGCAGGCGATGTATTCGGTGGGATTGAACCGATTCAGCGATTTCATGAAGCGTTCCGAGGTCCAGTAGGTGCGGCATCTGCTGCTGCCGCTGTTGGTTTAGAAACGGCAGATTTCCTTGAAAAGATTCGCGAGAATGCAAGTCTGAAAAACTTGGGATTGGGTGTGTTGGCAGGTGCGGGAGGCAGCGTGAAGAGGGATGTGTGGACATCGAATTTCGGTGAAATCGTTGCGACGCTGAGTTCCCCTAACAACAGTATAGTTAAGCCTGTTGTCCCTCGAACTGAACATATCCTTGGCACTTCTGTTCATATCCCGGACCCGAACTTGCGTGCCGCAATTGCAGAGACTCTTGGCAAATCTCCCAATGCTCCGATTACGGCAGAAGAGATGGCGACATTGGAGAGGTTGAGGGCGGAGAACAAGAACATTAACGATTTGACAGGGCTTGCGTTTGCAAAGAATTTAACAGTATTAGTTATCGGTTACAATCCTTTATCCGATCTCTCAGCACTTGCCTCATTGACAAAATTGCGTGAAATACAATTGCGGGACACTGAAGTAGCCGACCTTTCACCTCTATCAGGATTGCGCGATCTTGAAGTAATAAATGCTTCGGAAACTCGTATAACAAGTCTCGCCCCCTTGGCAGGACTCAAAAATCTGCAAAAATTAGACACTGTGCATTCTGATATTACCGACCTCTCACCCCTGGCAGGATTGACAAACCTAACAAGGTTCCGCTTGTATGACTGCAAAGCAACCGACCTCTCACCCTTAAAAGGCTTAACAAAACTCAGATGGTTTGGTCTTACGCATACCGATAATATCTCGGATCTCTCACCTTTGTCGGGCTTAGCAGACTTGGAGCACCTTGCCTTGTCCGATACTGAGATTTCGGATATTTCCCCGTTATCGGGATTGGTTAATTTGAAAACGTTAATACTCAATCAAAACCGAATCGTAGATGTCTCGCCCCTTGCATCTCTGCGTAACTTAAAAAATTTACAACTTCACGAGAATAACATATCCGATCTCTCACCCCTGGATCGCATACGCCAGAATGTAGAAGTATTCACTTGGTTTGGCAACCCGGGTTTTCCGCAAGGCGGTCCAAATATTGAGGGACCTTGGCTATGGCTGACCTTGCCCATAAAAGTAGACAAAGATGGGCATCTGACAGATTATTTAGCAAAAATATCCAACAATAAGTCTGCAGAACAACAAGTTGCTGCATTCGGTGCCTCGGAAAGCACTCTCATAGGGAACAGCACATGGTCAGGTGGGATGCTTGAGCCTTATGATCCTAATAACTTCACACGTAATAAGACGAACCTTAGAAGATTATTAGACTCTCAAGGCACCATTGAACCCAATATTTACGGGCAGTTGTTTGTTGTCTACAGTTCGATGACGTTGTATTCCCCGAAAAGACAGCAGACAAAAATATTTATAGGTGCCAGCAATGGGCAGAAAGTCTATCTTAATGGCGAATTGGTGCATGAAGACTATACAGACTATGCCTTTGGCGCACACAATGTTGGTTACCGCACATTTTTTCCGATTACGCTACAAAAAGGTAAAAATGTATTGTTGGTAAGAATTGACGAATTGAGGGCACATTATGATCTATGGTCTCTCTTTTTCGGATTTGAACCTGGCACCGAATATCAGGTATACAATCCCCGTGTCGGATATACTTTCTCTGATCCCAAAATCCATGCTGGCGATACATTTACCGTTGATCTCATAGCAGAAAATTTATTTGATTTAGCGGGATGGCAATTTGATATTGCGTTTGATCCTGCTGTCCTTAAAGCCGTTGAGGTAACCGAAGGCGACTTCCTAAAGACGAAAGGCGGATCCACCTTCTTCCAGAAAGGCACAATTGATAACGCTACAGGCAAAATTGCCAAACTCAGTTCAGCACTGCTCAGTGGAGGCGGTGTCACCGGCACTGGCACGCTGCTCTCAATACAGTTCTCAGCAAAAGCAGGCAGTGAGACGCAACTGAAGTTACAGAATGTTCAGTTCGGTGCCAGCACAGGCGATTTAATTTCCGCCGGTCCCCATGAAGTTACCGTCGTTATAGAGGGACAACTCGCCACTGGTGATGTAAATCGCGACGGACAGGTGAGTATCCTGGATATGATCCTGATTGCACAACAGTTGGGAAAAACAGCCCCTCCGCACTCCACAGTGGATGTGAACGGTGATGGAACCATCAGTATCCTCGATCTTATCCTTGTGGCACAACACATGGGGGCGTCAACGGCTGCCGCGCCGTCTGTTGCTGCAATGAACAGCGGAGAACTGGACGCAGCGATGGTTCAGGCATGGATAGCACAGGCGGAACTTGAAGATGATGGCTCTGTAGCCTTCCGACAAGGCATAGCATACCTTCAAAGCCTATTAGCCTTGCTGATTCCAGAAGAGACAGCACTACTTCCAAACTATCCGAATCCGTTCAATCCAGAGACGTGGATACCGTATCAGCTCTCCGAACTTGCGGAGGTTACCCTACGTATCTATTCTGTGAATGGGGTATTGGTGAGGACATTGGCGTTGGGGCATACACCTGCCGGTATCTATCAGAGCCGTAGTCGTGCCGCCTATTGGGATGGCAAAAATGATGTCGGTGAGTCTGTGGCGAGTGGTATCTATTTCTACACACTTACAACAGGAACGTTTGCTGCAACCCGGAAGCTGTTAATAAAAAAATAGAAATAATGAAAAAGTAGACGTAGGTTGGGTAGAGCGGTAAAAAACCGAGAACCTGTTAATTATACAGAGAAGTCCGGGTTTCAATGACCGTTTTTGAAGATAAACATAGCGAAACCCAACAATCCAAACCTCGCATGTTGAAAATCCGTGCACTCGCTATTGACTCCATTTAACGATATAGTTCGATGGCACCTCTCGAACGAACATCGACGATGCCCGATCCCGATCCCCGAAACGATACACGACCGAACTCAGGTAAAGCTGCTCTTGCGCTCGGGTCATACCCACATAGAAAAGGCGACGCTCCTCTTCAAGTTCTGCTTCCGTGATGTTCTGCCGCCACATCGGAAAACTCCCCTCCTCCATACCGATAATGATAACGACCGGAAATTCTGTCCCTTTCGCTGCATGCAAGGTCATTAACGTCAGCTGCTCAGTTTTGTCGTCGAGTTCGTCAATATTGGTGAGGAGTTTCTGATAATCCAGAAAGTTGATAAGTCCATGCTCATCGCTAATCAACTCGAAGTGGAGGACCGCGTTCATGAACTGAATTCGGCGTTGTCGCCAGTCAGCATCTTCTGGGAACTCACGGACGGCGGCATCCTGTAACGTTTCTATATGTTCTCTCGCGTGTGCCGCCTCTGTTGGATCAAGGGGTAGATTCTCCAGTGATACGATGTTATGTGTCTGGACGAAGCGTTTCGCGACATTTAAGAACATATCGGTCTCCGTTAAAGCCTCCTCTGGAGAAGCACCCCCTTCGGTTTTCGCAAGGATACCAAGTCCAACAAACGGTAGCAATTCAGGGAGCGATTTCGTCTCACGTTTGTGAGCATCGATTCTGATGAGTTCTTTAAATATCTCTCGATTGACTCTGGTGTCCTCTAAGGCACTATGTAAACGTCCGTGTTCAATCTCAAATTTTTCGGCAAGCGCACCCATGCTACAGCGTTGTCGTGGGAAAAGCCTACGCGCTGTGGTGAGTGTATCGTAATGTGGTGCCGATAAATCCGTTTTCAAATACCTTCTCAGGTCTCGTGCCAGAATGGGATTGTCATATTCCGCTACATTGTGTCCAATCAGAATTCTATTCTGGATGAACCCGAGGAATTCAGGCAACACCATTTCAATGCCCGGTGAACTCTTGACGGTCTCTGTATCAATTCTGTGGATGCGCGTGGCGGCACGCGGAATATGTCCGCCTGGTGGTCTGACCAAACGATAAAATCGCTCAACTTCATTCCCTGTTCCACCGAGACGGTGTGCCGCGATCTCAACGATTTCCGCTGTTTTTGGGTTGAGTCCAGTCGTCTCCAAATCGTAAACAACCATGTCTGCCATGTTTGGGGTCTCAAAACGATTTACAAGCCGTTGGCAGAGTTTGAGTGCTGTGATGCTATGGATCCCTTCTGCTTCCAAGCGAAGCACGTCCGTGTTTGCTATATCCGCTGTGCCGATGAGGATTGTCCGTGCGTCCCGGGCACTTTCTCCGATTTCCTCAAAATCGCCGATAAGCAGATGGACCCCGTTTTCGTTAGGTTTAGGACTGTTTCCCTCAGGCGGCAACAACTGGAGTTCTGCAGTGTGATTCAGATCAGTTTCAAGCGTCTGGTAGATAATATGCGCCGCACAGTACTCGTCAATCCCGTGGCTGGCGGTAATCTGAACCGGCTCGCCGAGAGTCAGCGCACTGTAGAGGACGTCTTGCACAGTTGCCAGATTCGGCATCTCAGGTTGTTTTTCGATGATCTCCAGTTCTTCAGCGCGATAGGGAGTCCGAGAACGTTCTAAAGTATCAAAGAGTTTCGGGATAATTTTATCAACCTGCTCGTCTTCAATTTCAGTCGATAATCTCTCAAGCTGTGTCCAGAATTGACGGACATTTCGGCGCGTTAGGGGACCGACATCCTGTGGATACGCTTCGATATTTTTCAGAAGTTCGACAAAAGCAATATCTTCACGTTGTGCGAGCCATTTCAGGCGCACCCATGTTAAGTCGTCGATGCAAGTTTCAGGAAAATTGATTGCGCTTTCCAAATCTTGCGGGAGTTGCCACTGGATGAAACGGAGATACGCCAGGATACTTTTGCTATTTCCTTCCGCGAAGGAGTGAGTCGGCTGAATGCGCTGGAATTGGATATGTTCCCGCAGCAACTGCTCTTCCAAAACATCCGCGAGTCTGTGTGTGCGGTAAAAGATGGCAATATCGCGATAAGAATAGTTGCGTTTCGTCACTAAATTCTGGATGACGTTAATGATACCGCGCGTTTCCGCTATAGGTGTGTCAAAGGTATAGTGAAAGATGTCGCGTCCCGCGTCTTTATGGGTTCTGAGGGTGTGCTGTCTCTGCCGTTCCGTGTTTCTGGAGATGACTTCCTCCGCCGCCCGCAAAATCTTCTCGCTACACCGATAGTGGTCGTCTAAAGCGAGTTCTTTCGGATTGTAATCAGTTCTGAAGTCGTCAATATACGCTGGATTCGAGCCTCGCCAACTATAGATCGCCTGATCTTCGTCAGCGACTATCATGAGGTTGTGTTCAGGTGGCGCACAGAGCAGTTGGAGTAAGTGATACTGCACACTGTTCACATCGTGGAATTCGTCAACGAGGATGTGGGCGATTGCTTTGTGGTAGTCTTGCTGTACATCTTCCACCTGTTTAAACAACTCGACAGTCTTCATAAGGAGATCATCGAAATCGAGCGCATCGTATGCCGCAAGTTTGTCTTGGTAGCTTCGCAGGACGTTTCGGATATTTTCGGCGGTCTCCGGATCATGAATGTCCGAGGCATCTACAGTATCAACTGGATTCTCTGATTTACTTTTCGCATCACTGATGATGTTGCGCAGCAACCATGGTGGATAGTCATCGGTGTTGAGGTTCAACGCACGGACGCTTTCTGTTAATATCTCGTCTTGAAGTTCCTGATCGAAGATAGTGAAGTTTTCGCTTAATCCGATCCGCAGGGCGTGCTTTCGGAGCACTTTAACGCAAAATGCGTGGAAGGTACTGACTTTAATATTGGAGCCGTGCGGTTCGCCGATCTCGGTGTTGACGCGTTCCTGCATCTCTTGCGCGGCTTTATTGGTAAAGGTGATCGCAAGGATGTTCTCCGCCTTGATATCGTGTTCGCGAATCAGATAAGCAATACGATGTGTGATAACTCTTGTTTTCCCTGTACCGGGACCTGCGATAACAAGGAGTGGACCATTTTTATGTGTTACGGCTTCTGTCTGTTTCTCATTTAATTCATGAAGAATGTTCATCGGGTTTCCTCCGTACATTCTATCGGAAAATTGTGTGTTTTTTGGAGTCAGTGTGATATAATATTTAAGTCGAATACAGTGGTTCCGATTGTGAATAAACCCATGATTATTATACCTGATTTAACCCGAAAAAGCAAGGTGTTTTCAGCATGGATTAGGGCTGTTTTAGGTGTAACAAAACCGGTGTAACGGCACTCCCTACGTGCCGTTAATATTTTACGTGTAACTGTCAAAGGTGTGCCTAATGCTTTAACAGGACCTACGCACTGAGCACGCCTATCAGGAAAGGTTTCCTGACGAATTGTGCGGGTCCTAACTTCAAAATATATGACACACGCTGTGTGTCTACTGCTTTGAAAGGAATAGAATGAAATATTTGGACGTGTTGAAAAATGCAACCTTTTTAGGGATCGTAGTCTTTTTAATTTTTACCTGTAGCTGTGAGAAAATTCAGGATATGCGACCGCCGGATCAACCAGAGATAATGGATTCTGCGTCGATTCGGGTAAGTGTGGTGTATCCGGGAGATTGTCTCGGTGATTCTTCTTACTGTGATGTGCTTTATAACGGTGTCCAGAAAGCAAAAATTGGACTCGGTGTTGACATAACCGAAATGGAAAGCAACGCCGAGACGTGGGAGATGCGTTTACAGGAAGCCGCTCACACATCAGACTTAGTCATTACATCGGGTTACCAGATGACAGATCCGGTCTCACGCGTGGCACCAGAGTTTCCAGACGTTATATTTGTCATTTTTGATGCCGCAGTAGATCTCCCCAACGTAGCGTCTTTCACATACAGAGTGAGCGAAGGCACGTTTCTGCTTGGAGCGATCGCTGGGCTAAAAACGGAAACGGGTAAGGTTGGTTATATTGGTGGGGCGGACGTGCCATTCATACACGAATTTGAAGCCGGCTACGTCGCTGGCGTCAAAGCCGTGAATCCAGACGCAGAGATTATCAAGGGGTATGTTGCTGATAACGAACAAGGGTTCTACCAACCCGAGGTCGGAGAAATAATCGCTACAACCCAATATGGGCTTGGTGTCGATGTAATCTACACGATGGCAGATCAGTCGGGGTTCGGTGTTGTTGAAGCCGCGAAACTCGCAGAAGGCAGATATGTAATATGGAACTACATTGATATTACAGATCTCGCACCTGGTGTCATTCTATCTGGACTGCGCGTCGGAATCGACGACTCTGTATATAACGTTATCCAATGGTTCGCCGCTGGCGATTTAATGACGGGTGTTCGCTCGCTCGGTCTCGTTGAAGGCAGGGTCGATTATATGCTGGGTGAAGGCAACAAGGATCTGCTTTCTGAGGAGCTTCTCGAAAGGGTTGATACCATGAAAACAAACATTATCCTTGCTACGGTTCCGCTACCCAGAACGTTAGTGCAGTGATTTGACATGCCGTAGCCTTGGATTTTTAATTCTTTAGGACTTACGCACTTCCGCGGTAGGTGCGGTTTCCTAACCGCACCGATTGCGTCATGATAAGCCTAATTCTTTGATTTTGCGTAAGTCCTGTTCTTAAAAGGTTAGCAACGGGCGGACCTATTCCGTCCGTTCAAAAAAGGAAAATGAAGAATACAACCATATTGAAAACCCTTCTCGTTTTAGGGATAGGGCTATTTTTAGTATCTATCACTGGATGTGATAGAGTGCAAGATACAATCCTTACTGAGCAGGAGAGCACGACGAAACCGATGCAGCCTCGCATTAGCATGGTGTATCCGTTCGCATGCCTTGGAGATGAGTCTTACTGCGATCTGTTGTCTGATGGGATAAAAAGAGCGGAAGTGGCACTCGGTATTGATATTGAAGAAATAGAGAGCAGTCCAGAGACATGGGACACGGATTTACGCGAAGCCGCTGAAAAATCTGACCTGATTCTCACCGCCGGTTACCAAATGGGTGAACCGATTCAACGCGTCGCACCGGAGTTTCCTGATGTCAGTTTTGCTATTATCGATAGTGCGGTTAATTTGCCGAATGTCGCTGCGTTTATCTATAATGTAAATGAAGGCTCGTTCCTCGTTGGAGCTATCGCCGCACTAAAAACGGAAACGGGTAAGGTTGGTTATATTGGTGGGGCAGATGTGCCATTGTTACACGAATTTGAAGCCGGATACATGGCAGGCGTTCATGCCGTTAATCCGGATGTAGAGGTTTTCAGGGAATATATCGCTGAGGGACCAGAAGGATTCAATCAACCGATGGTCGCTGAAGACATCGCTACACGCCAGTATGAAAACGGTGTTGATATTATTTACGCTGCTGCTGCGGGGGCTGGGCACGGTGTGGTTGAAGCCGCGAAGGCACTTCAAAAGTACGTCATTTGGGTTGACACGAACATCAACGCCACCGCTCCCGATATTTTCCTAACAAGTATGCTCAGGCAGGTTAACAATGCCGTCTACAATATCATCAATCAATTCGCAGAAGGCAATTTTACACCCGGTGTTCACCGTTTAGGGCTTAAAGCGGATGACATTGTCTACGCACTTGATGAACACAACGCACCGCATTTCTCGGATGAGATTCTGATGGAGGTGGAGGCGTTAAAGGCGCGAATCATTTCGGGAGAGATTGTCGTCCCAACGGAGCCTGTGCTTCCACGCTAACGATTTTATTTGCTGGCGAGGTTTTTAACCTCGCCATTTTATGTTACGGCTTGGTATCGGTATTGATGGGCGGTTCGTCGTTGTTCAAAAACCGATCGATCGTGTTGATGGTTGCTGGACTCGTACGGAAGTCGGCAACCCACGGTTCGCGGAAATATGCCTGTTTTTCACGCGGTAAGGCGGCGAGTACTTCGGGCGGAGTCTTCAACCGATGCCAATGCGTTGCGAGATGGGCATACGCGTTTAGAACTGCCACACGCGGTGCTTCCCGTTGCCAAACAGGACCCGCATGACACAGATTTTCTGTAAAGAAGATCGCACTGCCTGCCGGGCATTCATACGACATCAGGAACGGACTCCGTTTCCCCTCTTCTAACGACATGTGATCGGGATGCATCGGGAAGTTAGACTTATGACTGCCCGCGATGAAGTGCGTGGCACCGTCCTTTTTGGTGACATCTGTGAGTTCAAACACGACGCGCACCATTCCTGCATGGATCCGTCCGTTATTGAACCGATACCCGAAGATCGGATCGCCTTGTTGCGGTCCACCACCGTGGAGTCCACCGTGTTCCTGCCCTTTTTCACGCCAGACAGAGGAGCAGTTTTCTAACCGAACATCGGGCCCGATGATTTCGTGCAAGACATCAAGCACCTTCGGATGGTCGATGAGGACACTCGCCGGACCACCGGGGACGGCGCGGTGCTCTGGCGGTAAAGACGCTGGCTCGTGATGTATCCGTTCGATCTGTTCAACAATTGCTTCCACTTCGTCGCGTTCAAGGATCGCGGGACGGACGAGAAATCCGCTCAAGTCAAATCTAAATTTTTCTTCGTCGGTCATCTGTTTTGCCTCTCCTTTAGTTTTACGGTGTTAGCGTTTTCTATTTTTCTCTATGAAATGCCTGAACAGTGTCAACCAATTTATCCGCACCGAATCGCACGACATCCGTTGCAGGTAGTCCTGTCTCTGCCTCCGCTTGACGAACCGCCTCACGTGCTTCAGTATCAGACAGATCGAAGCAATTCAACGCCAATCCGATCACTTTAGCAGGCTTGATCGGTGCCGCCATCGCTTCGTATTGTGTTATCATGTCAGAAACTGAGGGCAACGGCACCGTATACCGGGCAACCGTATCCCGAGAGGGTTGATGGCAAAATATCATCGCATCTGGTAGACTGCCATGGAGTAAGCTTAACGTCACGCCGGAATACCCCGGATGTACAAGTGATCCCTGTCCTTCAACGATAAGGAGCGAGTGCTCTTTCGCGCCTTCAAGCACGATCTGTTCCGCGGCACCAGCGGTAAAATCAGAGACAACGGCATCGATCGCAATACCCCAACCCCATACCATAATCCCATTTTGACCGGTTGGACAGAATTCGGCACTCAAACCGCGCGCACGTGCCGAACGCGTGACCTCTATACCGGATAACATTTTACCGACGCGGCAATCTGAACCCACGGTGAGGATGACTGTGGCATCGACAGCATCGGCTTTGCACGTCGCAACGGGTAGATCTGCAGGCGGTTTTCGGGCATCCCATAACAGAACATCGTGTGCCGCAGCGAGTTCCGCGAGTTCTGCATCTTCACTCAAAAATTGGTGCAAGCCGCTCATAACGTGGAGTTGGTTGTGTATCGCTTCATGGAGGATTGCACGCCAAGCGTGCGGTAATTCACCACCGGGTGGAGCAATACCGATAGCGAGCAGAGTCGGCGCAAACTGCATCGCCTCGGCGAGATCCCGGACAACAGGAATACCCTTCCCAATCTCGATGATTTCGCTGGTGTCTCGTCCCGCGTTTGCACTGTCGATAACGGCAACGACGTTCTCAGGGAGATAGCGGACTAAGACCGTAGCGGTTTTCGATTCGAGGATGCCGAATGAACCCTCGGCAAGAATCACGATTCTATGTGATTTCGGTTGTAATTGCTTTAGCATTTTTGTCTGTCGTTTCAGCAGGATAGGATATCCTTGCAAATTAGCATAAATCGAAATCAATTTCAAGAAGTGACAACTCCTAAATAAATTGCCGGAGATACCTACCACCAAGCGCAAAGCCTTCTAACCCAGGGGCACCGCGATCCTCGTTCTCAACACAAAGAACATAGTCGTAACCGGATTCCTGTAGCGCACCGGTAATCGTTCCCCAATTCAATTGTCCGCGCCCGGGCACACGATACTGCCACCACCAGTTCCCTATGATCCCCTGCCGAAACTTCATCTGAGGACTGATTTCACAATCCTTTACATCGGCATAATACCACTTGCCATTGAACATACGGATCGCATCCTCAGCGGGTAGGATACCCATCCAGAGCCAGTGCGATGGGTCGCAGGAGAGTCCCAGCGAATCCGACGGAATCGCGTCGAGAATTCGTTCCCACATTTCAGGATTACACGCGATGTTGCCCATACGGACGGCGCAATCAAGCGCAAGTCGCACGCCTCTCTCTTCGGCGAAGCGGACGACAGGGGTCCACATCTCTTTGAATCGTCCGACGAGTTCAACCGACCTGTCACCGGGGTTACCGGGTTCTGAAGAGAACTGTCCATAGAAATGCCAACCTACCGGACTGCCAGCGTAGGTCACCACTACAGGAGCACCGAGGATGTGTGCCGCCTCGATCGCTTGCATCAGTGCGTCGCGCGCGTCATCCCGTATTTCTGGATCATCGTCAAGAAGGTTACAATGCGCAGTTATGGCAGCGAGATAGATACCGTGGGCATCCAAAATTTCCTTGACCGCTTCGCCGCCAGATTGTATAATGGCACTCGGTTCAACAACGCCGGTGGCATTCGGACGGATCGCATCAAATCCGTTGACTTTTGCCCACGCTGCACATTCGGCAAGGCTCCAACCGCCATTGCCAGCGCTCGTACTGAAACTTAAATCCATGATTTTTCCTTTTTGGTGAAGGGACTTTCTGCGTATGCAAATTCTATGTGACGGAAATATTACCGAAAAACTGTTTACACTCTATAATCAACTGCTCGCGCAACATGGCAACCGTAAATGGTGGCCCGCAGACACACCGTTTGAAGTAGCACTCGGCGCAATTCTAACACAAGCGACTTCGTGGCGCAACGTCGAAAAAGCGATGGAGAATCTCAAAGGGGCTGGTGCTTTTACGGCTGAGGAGATAGCATCTATTAGTCAACCCGCGTTAGAACGGCTCATCCGACCCTCACGCTACTTTCGTATGAAGGCACAAAAGGTGCGTGCGTTTGTGGAGCATATCGAAGAACGTCCCATGCACGTGATGTTCACGCAAGATGTCCCTGAATTGCGTCAAGAACTGCTCTCCATCTACGGTGTCGGTCCTGAAACAGCGGATACGATTATCCTCTACGCCGCTGGTAAACCGAGTTTTGTTGTTGATTCCTATACCTATAGGCTCTTCTCACGGCTCGGATGGGTTACAGGAAATTACAACTATGACAAGCTTCGTGCGTTGTTTATGGACAACCTTCCCCACGATGTTGACCTATTCAACGAATACCATGCGCTAATTGTTGGACACGGTGCAAGAATCTGCCACAAGAAGACCCCGAATTGCCAGGAGTGTCGTTTACAAACATCGTGTGCATATTACCAGTCGTCTGAATGAGAATATCAGGCGCGCACCACTATAACGCCGGGGGGGATAGTTGAAGTATATTCAATTGTAGGGGCAGTCCTTGTGGCTGCCCTCTTAAAATTCTCGGTGTGCTGCTAAAGTTTTTCAAAGAAATCTGCCGCCGTCAGAACTGGAATATCCAATTCTACAGCTTTGGTGTATTTGCTGCCAGCACCTTCCCCGGCGATGAGGTAATCCGTCTTGCTCGTTACGCTTGATGTAACTCTGCCACCCCGACTCTTAATCTCGTCCGATGCTTCACCACGCGTCATACCCTCAAGGCTCCCCGTGACAACGAACGTTTTTTCGTTAAAAAAGCCGTCTGCCACGATACTCGCTTCCAAACGGTTAGATGTTGCCTCTACCGTGAAACAGTGCAAACCGGTCCCTCGTAGTTTGTCAAGCAACGGTTGATTGTATGAAAAGAAGGTAACAACGCTTTCCGCTATCTGTGGACCGATGCCTCTTACCGACTCAATCTCCTCCAAGGTTGCTGCCCCGAGTGCATCTAAGGATAGAAACCGTTCAATCAGCAGTTCCGCGACGTTCTCACCGACATGAAAAATACCGAGACCGAAAAGCAATTTTTCTGCCGGTACTTCCTTGCTTTTTTCAATTTGGTGGACAAGGTTACGCGCGGACGGGACACCCATCCGATCCAGCGTGCTTAATTTTTCTACTTCCAAAGTGTAAAGATCAGCAACATCACGAACCAGTTCTTTATCCACCAGTTGGTCAATTGTAGCGGGACCGAGACCTTCGATCTGCAGTGCGTTGCGCGAGGCGTAATGCGCAATTCGGCGTTTCAGTTGTGCAACACATCCCACATTCACACACCGAACCGCAACTTCTTTCTCCGTGCGCTGGACCGAGGTATCGCACGCCGGACACCGCTCCGGGAATTTGAAGATAACTTCATCGCCGGTTCGGTCGGCTGTTAGCACCTCAAGGACTTTAGGGATAACGTCTCCCGCGCGCTCAAGCACAATCCGATCACCGATACGGATGTCTTTGGTTTGGATCTCTTGCTCGTTGTGTAAGGTGGCGTTTGTAATTGTCGCACCAGCGAGAGTTACAGGCTTCAGAATCGCAACCGGTGTTAGGGCACCTGTGCGTCCAACCTGTACATCTATTTTTTCAACGGTTGTGATGGCTTGCTGCGCGTTGAACTTGTAAGCAACTGCCCAACGCGGGTATTTGGAGGTCGTCCCAAGTTCCTGCTGTTGGGGGAAGTTGTTAACCTTTACGACGATCCCATCGGTCTCGTACGCGAGTTCATGACGTTCTTCTACCCAGCGTTCGTAATATTTCTGAACATCTTCAATTGATTTGTGGGAGGTAGTATGCGGATTGCACTTGAGTCCCCAACGCTTCATGTTTTCGAGCGATTCTGTGTGCGTTGAAGGGGTGAATCCTTCGGCGTAATTAAGGGTGTATATGAAAATATCTAACGGACGGGATGCCGTTATGGAAGCGTCTAAGAGGCGCAGTGAGCCAGCAGCAGCGTTCCGAGGGTTCGCAAACGGCAATTCGCCTTCTGCTTCTCGTTGGATGTTGATTTCGGCGAGACAATCCTTGGGCAGAAAAACTTCACCACGGGCTTCTAATACCGGGGGCACGGCTATTTCCGTTTCAACAGGTATCCGTAATGGAACAGAACGGATGGTTCGTAAGTTGTCGGTTACCTCTTCGCCGTACTCGCCGTCGCCGCGCGTCAAACCTCGCGTGAATACACCGTTCTCGTAGATTAACGAAACGCCTAACCCATCGATTTTGAGTTCTGTGACGTATTCGACAGAGGCACCTTCTAACAACCGGTGGACGCGTTCAGCGAATTCCCGCAGCTCGTTTTCGTCGTAACTGTTATTTAGACTCAGCATGGGGGTACGGTGTTGTAGACGAATGCCTAATTCAGCACCGCCACCGACCCGTTGCGTCGGCGAATCTGGCGGGATCGGAGCATCAGTTGCTGCTTCGAGTGCCTCAAGTTCCCTCATGAGCGCGTCGAAATCCGCATCAGAGATTTCCGGCAGATTTTCGGCATAGTATTTATGCTCATGGTAACGTATTAACGCTCTCAGCTCGTCGATCTCTGTTCGCATAACACCTTATCCGGTTTTAGAAGGGCTTCTAAAAAATTTTAAACAACCTGGACCGGTCGCAAATACATCTATTTGCGTCATTGGGTATGTACTGATAAATCGCTTGCGATCGTTAATCGTCTCTGACGTGTAAAGGTGCGTGGACGCGTAAACCCTTCGCCTGTCGGTCCCGCGATAGTCATCGCGAGGTAGCCTTCGCCTTCTAATCCGCAAGAAGAGTAAGAAGGTGCGTTAATGACTGTAACGCTACAGTCCATTGCCTTTGTGAACTGCGTAATGCGTTTGGTGTTGTTTGTGTGGAGCATTGCGGTGTGCCCACGTCCGCCTTCCGCTCTAATCGCGCCTGCTAATGCCTCGTCGAAATCGCGACAACGAACGACGGGCAGAATCGGCATCAGGTATTCGTTAATAACGAACCCATGATCCGCTGGAACCTCAACAACGATTGCAACTGTCTGTGGGGGTGCTGTGATACCGGCGGCGTTTAAAATGGTCAACGCATCTTTGCCGATGTACTCCTTGTTTGATTCCTCTTTTTCTGTGACAACCGCCTCTAATGCCTGCAGCTGGCTCGCATTGAGTAGATGCCCGCCATTCCGTGTTAACTCCTGAACTGTTTCGTTTGCTACGGAATCCATAACGAAAAGTGCTTTCTCACCGATACAGAGCAGATTGTTGTCGAAACTCGTGCCTGCAATGACATGTTCCGCTGCCTGCTGAACATCCGCTGTTTCGTCAATAATCGCAGGCGGGTTGCCGGGTCCAGCGGCGACTGTCTTTTTACCGCTTGAGAGTGCAGTCCGGACAACGGACGCACCACCCGTCGCAACGAGCATGGCGACATCAGGATGCTCCATGATCTCCTTTGCTGTTCGCAGACTGGCGTTCGCAACCGAAGTAAGTAAGTTAGCAGGACCCCCTGCCTTGACAATTGCTTCGTTGATAACGTGCATCGTTTCTTCGGTGCAGTCGCGCGCATTCGGGTGCGGACTGAACACAACAGAATTCCCTGCTGATAGCATTATAATCGCATGGTTAATTACCGTTGATGTCGGATTCGTGGTAGGGGTGATCGAGTTGATAACGCCGAAAGGAACATATTCAATGAGAAGTGTTCCAGAATCGCCCGATACCGCCTCAGACAGAAGGTCATCCACACCCGGTGAGAGTGTTACTGCTCCCTCATTCTTCATCACCTTATGTGCCGCATTCCCCATATTTGTGTCTTGTACTGCCAAGTCCGCAAGACGTTTCGCGTTCGCGAGTGATACCTCTTTGATAGCTTCGATGATCTCGCGCCTTTTGGCAAACCCAAGTTTGACAAGTGCTTTCTGTGCCGTTTGTGCGGCTGCGATAGCCTCTGTCGCTGTCCCAAAAACGCCTGCTCGCGAGGAAGAACTCACCCCCACGGACGTAACTGGCTGGGTTGCTACTGGTCTGTCTTGTTGGAGTGTTCTTAAAACTTGGGAGACAATTTCTTCAATCTGTTTTTCGTCAATTTGTGCCATTCAGCCCTCCAATACCTCGTTGCGCAGGGCGCGCTACGGGAACACATGCTGAAACCACTAATGGATCCAGACGATAGATATAGACCCTGTGGCAGGGCAACGTGTTCTCTACTAAAGCGGTGTAAGGTTGGGGTACGAAAGCCATCCCTCACCCTACAAAATTTCCGATTTATTTGCTGCTACTCTTGGCTGAAGAATTCCCGCCAAGAATGGCTTCCACATCTGAATGTGGACGAGGGATGACATGCACCGACACTAATTCGCCGACTGCTTTCGCCGCTTCTGCACCAGCATCTGTCGCAGCTTGCACCGCACCGACATCTCCGCGGACCAAAACAGTGACAAAACCGCCACCGACCTGTTCTTTTCCAACCAATTTAACGTTTGCAGCTTTTACCATGGTGTCGGCAGCTTCGACCGCACCAACGAGTCCACGTGTTTCAACCATTCCTAATGCTTCATTGCTCATGTAGTTAGCTCCTTATCTGTGAAAATAGAATACAAGGCACCGTCCGGCGTACCACCGATGTCTGTTGTTAGGTTGGCTATAGCCTCGGTACGCACAACGTCCCCTTAATCAAATATGCTCGTTAATAATGATACTACAAAATTCGCATTTCTGCAAGTCAAATTTTTAATGTCATCAAGATAGGTGTGGCGGTTTAATCCAATGTACTTTTCGATTTTGTCTTGACTTTTAATCGGAATTCTGCTAAAATATATTAAAGTATTGGCGCAAGTCGATCAAAAACTTTTTTAAACGGAATCTGAAGCACCTTATTGTCTTGATTGTCTTGTCGCGTGAAGGGCGGTTGCGTGGATTCAGACGAATTAAATTTCGGAGAAACTTGTAAAACAAAAATTTCTATTGGAACGTCAACGAAGGAGAACTCATTTTGAACAAAGTTTTGGGGGTGAAGCAGGCAGCCGCGGCCCGAAAAATCCTGTCTGGTGTGCCAGAAGCCTCAACGTATGCCCCAGTAACGGATTCCTTAAACAGAGCGGCAGAGTTGGGTGAAGATAAGATCACAGCCGTGCTTACCAGTTTCAGCTCGATGCCACAATCGACAACCGTTTTCGCGAATCCGGCGTTGCACAAAGTTGCAGTTGATTGTGCTGGCACCCAAATAACATTGAACATTCGCAGCTTTGCTATTCGGGGTATTGTGTCTGAAAGTGAGATCGTTGCAGGACAGATCAGCCCCGCGGGTGTCATCTTCGCTGGACTCTTCGGTAGAAAACCTGAAACGGATGCAACTGGACTTGACGAAGAGGCACTACTGGCAGAATTAATAGATAAGAAATTCTATAACTTTATTACGACTCGCAGAGATAGCCTTACCGGTAAACACCGGCTCGTCAATCAGGTCGCAGAATTTGTTAAAGCCTTCCCAGAAGCAGGTCCCGAAGCCGCCATTCAACATTTCTCAACACTCCGTAAACTCAGTCATCCGAATCAGAAGGGGATTAACAGCACAAGACACCCCGGCGCACTCCTGCTTGAACTGATCGGGACGCACATGGAGAATGTCGCAGTCGGGACGGTTTCTGTGTACATGCGCCATCAGCTCCGAGAGAACAATGCACTGCATCCGCAAGTCCTCGCAATGCGCGCATCCGATCTCATCACCGAGCATCAGAAAAATGGAAAAACCGCTTTCCAAACCTCCTATAGTCTCCTTTTGGGACGAGAAGCAAGCACCGTCGAAGCGAATATCTTAGAACGAATGGGGATCATACAGGCGCACCACGGTTCCGCAGGTTCCAACGTTGTCGCACGCTATCTCGCCACTTTGCATACCGGCGCAGTCTCTGACTTTTTTGTCGCATCACAAATGACGTTAGATGGCGACCGACACTTCGGCGCAATTCACGACATGACGGCTTTCATTAATCAAATTGAATCGCTTGATACCGAAACCCGTGAAGACGCAATTCGTCAACGGATGCTGTCTGCACTGCCGACCTTTGGACACCCAGAAATCGCTGCCGCTGGACGCTCTGATGAAATACAGCAAGACCCCAGACCTGCCATCTATTTCAATCCTTTCTTAGAAGCTGTTGACAATGGGGACATTCAACTCAACGATCAACAGAAAAAACGGTTGGGTATTACGCAGCGCATTTACCAACTCGCTTTCATCGAAGGCTTTGTCCGTCCCGGACGTGAGGACGAACCGCCCCTCCGTCTAACACCGAATACCGATTTCGGTGGATGGGCAGTCCAAGAAGGGTTGGACATCTATGAGAGTGATAGAACGCTATTGACCTATATCTTCCGTGGTTTTGGTTGGATGATGGATGCCCGCGAACAACTCCAACTCAGGATTATCCGGCCCGTTATTCCTCCGCACCCAGATGTCATTCCCGGACCGACTGACGATATGACCATCGCAAACGAAGTGGTCGCATTACACAATCGGATGGCAAGATCGAATGCTTTCAACGGATAGCCACTACATGGCTGTCAGGGATCAGGTTGGGTTCCTACGCGACCCTTTCGGGCATCGGACGCTGGTCAATATACTTCCTTTTCACTAAGCACTGAAAGCCGACCGCTGACTGCTGATGGCTATTAACGAATTAGAGAGGAATATCAGTGATTGAATTTGAGCAATTAACTGCCCCAACAGAAGGTGAAAGAATTGGGTTTGTCAATGGACAACTCGTTGTGCCGAATAAACCGATTATCCCTGTCATTGAAGGCGATGGCATCGGACGGGACATCATGAAGGTTACACGCCGGGTTGTTGATGCCGCTGTTCAAACAGCCTACAACAGCGAAAATCAGATCGGTTGGTTTGATGTCTATGCTGGCGAAAATGCCATGGCGAAATACAACGAATGGCTCCCACAGGATACCTTCGACGCAATTGAATACTTCCGCGTTGCCCTGAAGGGACCCCTCACAACACCTGTCGGTGGTGGGTTCCGGAGTCTAAATGTGACGCTCCGTCAGGTACTTGAACTCTACGCATGTGTCCGTCCCGTCCGCTACTTCCAAGGTGTTCCTGCCCCTGTCACACACCCCGAAAAAATGGATGTCGTTATCTTCCGTGAAAATACTGAGGATGTCTACGCTGGCATTGAATGGGAACAAGGCACGCCAGAGGTGAAAAAGGTTATCGAATTGCTCCGCACCGAGATGGGAGTAAACATCCGCGAGGATTCCGGTATCGGTGTGAAACCGATCAGCATTTTCGGCACGAAACGCTTGGCACGGATGGCGATCCAGTACGCAATTGACCACGGTAGACGTAGCGTCACCTTTGTTCACAAAGGCAACATCATGAAGTTTACCGAAGGGGCGTTCTGTGCATGGGGATATGAACTCGCCAAAGAGGAATTCGCCGATCAGACGATTACAGAGGCTGAACTCTATGACGATTACGGTGGGGAGTGTCCAGAAGGGAAAATAATTGTCAACGACCGGATTGCTGACAGTATGTTGCAACAGATTTTGACGCGAACCGATGAATACGACGTGATTGTCACACCGAATTTGAATGGGGATTATCTCTCGGATGCCGCAGCGGCACAGGTCGGTGGTATCGGTATGGCACCCGGTGGTAACCTCAGCGATGAAGTCGCACTTTTTGAGGCGACACACGGCACCGCACCAAAATATACCGATCAGGATGTCGTCAATCCGGGGTCACTGATCCTCTCCGCTGTGATGATGCTGGAGCATCTTGGCTGGCAAGAAGCCGCTGACCTAATTATTTCGGGACTTGAGAAGACCATCCTCCAGAAACGGGTGACCTACGATCTCGAGCGTCTCATGGAAGGCGCGACGAAAGTTCGCACCTCCGAGTTCGGTGCATCGATTGTCGAAAACTTCTAACCAAAGTCCTTTCTACTGCACATCGTAAAGGAGCGGTGCATGTCCTTAAAAACGAAGGTTATTCTCGTGGCGGGTGTGTCGATCGCCATCGGCATCGGAATGGTACTTGAATTACATCGGCTTCACAGGCGCATCTTGGAAGAGTTAGTCACAATTCGCAAACAAGGCGAGTAGTAGGTGTGTTTACTGGGTAACGCGGGAGGGTTAGCATGATCTATGAGATAAGAACCTACAACTTGAAACTCGGCCAACTTAACGAATACTGGGAACGTTTCGGCGAGAAGTTACCCGGACGCCAAAAGTTATCGAAACTCGGTGGACACTGGTACACCGAAGTGGGACCCTTGAACCAGATGGTCGCCGTTTGGCCCTACGAAAGCCTTGAACAGCGGGCAGAGATCCGACGCGCCGCGGAAGCCGGACCGAACCCGGTTTGGCCCCCCGATACGAGCGACCTCATCATATCAATGGTATCCGAGATTTTTTTGCCAGTGCCCTTTATGGAGTCCTTGGGTGAAAAAGACCTCGGACCGATATATGAAATGCGTTTGTATACCTATCCTGCCGAGGGGATGCCGCAAGTGCTGGAAGCGTGGGGTGCCGCGATCCCAGAGCGCGTGAAGTATTCATCGTTGGCAGGCTGTTGGTACTCGGAATACGGTGGTGTCAACAATTTCATCCATCTATGGGCGTATAGGAGTTTTGAAGAACGCCAACGCATCCGAGCGGAGACACGAGAAAAAGGCGTCTGGCCCCCCAAAGGCTCCGTCAGACCCATCACACAAGAGAGCAAACTTCTCCTGCCAGCCCCATTCTCACCGATGCAGTAGTCTAATAACCCCTCCGCACCGCTGGCGAGGGGTTTTTGATAGGGCGTTTCCTTTTCCCTTCCAACCTCGCCTTCTTTTGTCTCATTTCTAAATACTGCTCTATACACCATTGCACTACGATGCTACAATCGGTTTTCCAAATATGGTCACTGCTTGCTGATTGCTGCCTGCTGACCGCTCTTCCCTAATACCACTTCAATCCACCACTGTTTCCTGACCGCTGTCCTCTATTGTAGGAGGGATCTCCGAATCCCGACTCTTGACTTCATGCTCGCGATGCAAGGTAGCAGGCACTCTGTGTGCCATTCACTGGTGAAGGATGTGCGATAAATCGCACGACTACAAACAGAACTTTGGTTCCCAACGGGCGATATTTACTCGTCTGAATCGCGGATTGACACGGATTATACGGATTACGCGGATAAGAGAGCATTCATTATTTGCATAGCGAATTTTGGTTTTTCCATTGATCGGTATATGTGTAGGAAACAACGATAACTGTCTTCTCTTCAGCCCCAGCGGGGCGACATGTTTATAGTTATGCGATGCCTACCTCACCTTTCCTTAGCCCCAGCGGGGCGACATCTGTGTAGAAAAATGATACTGATTGCTTATGGCTGTCTCAAAAAAATATGGGCAAGGAAGGGGGTTCCTCGCCCAAAAGGAATTAATGGTATGTCTAACTGATTCTCATCAATGCTCAAGTCTTTTTAACTTCATTTACACTTTTTCCAATCTGACTGGAATGGGTCGGTACATCATTAGATCCCAGTGGATGCGACAGACGATAATTTGCTCCGCGCGCACCTCGAATGACACCCTTTGACGCATCAACAAGACGGTAAAAATCCGATACAAGTTGAGCATCAACCTTCGGATTTTTCTCAATAGTGGCAGCGTCAACATTCCGATTAGAAGGTGAATCAGTCTTGGACTTGTCGCTTGTGTCCTCTATCGTAGAGGAAATGGGGGTGTGGCGTAAGTCTTTCACTGTAAACCTCCTTCTCTAATTAAAAGTACTCTCGTGTGTGCACAAACAAGCCAAGTTGCTCTCTTTGCATGTAATCCTTGAGCAATCCAACGTAATCATCAAGCGCAGAGGAGAGATCTGGATTACATTCAATCTTCTCAATTTTCAGAGGTGTGTTTGTGTGTGGCGATCAACTGGACGCAATAAATCCAAATAGTTTCCTCCTTAATTTCGATAAATTCGCGTGCGCGCCTTTGACCGCAAACCAAAGGGGACGCGATTATTTCCTTCTTGACTTAAGAACGTTTATTTGATATATTGTATTACACTTACCGTAGATACTATACCAAAAAATCAAATAAAAATACAAAAAAGTCAGCCAACCGGCACTTTCAATTTCCATAAAAGAGGATACAGAATGGCGAGAAAGAAACGCACCACCCAACAAAAAGATGTCCAAGACTACCGACACGACACCGCCACCCGAAAAAATAACCCACCCGCTGGCATCGCCGCTCAAGGCAAAATCCAAGAAACACCGAAACAGGAATACGCCTATAATCCACACCTACCACCGAACCTCCGATCCGACCCAAACGGAGACGCAGACAAACTCCCCGAACTTCTACAAATAGCACAACAGCGAAAACTCACCGAAGACGAAGCCAAAACCCTCGCCGATGCACTCCGACACCACGAACCGTGGCTGGAATGGGCAGGTAAACAGGAAACCAAATCTTTCACCATCGATCCCGTTGCTCTCCATATCCACGAGCGTGTGAGTGCCAAAGCCATCTTGAAGGTTGCAGAACGCCAAAACGTCCAGCGTGAACTCTTCGCCGATCCACAGCAAGATTATAGCAAAGCCGTCGATTTCTACCAGCATGATGTAGATTGGGCGAACCGCCTTATCTTAGGAGACAGTCTCACCGTCATGAGTTCCCTTGCACACCGTGAAGACCTCGCTGGTAAGGTGCAAATGATTTACATTGACCCACCCTACGGCATCAAATTTGCATCCAACTTCCAACCCACTGTCTTCCAACGCGATGTAAAGGACAGAGAACAAGATCTGACCCGCGAGCGGGAACAGATTAAAGCCTACCGCGATACATGGACCCTCGGTGTTCATTCCTACCTTGCCTATCTGCGCGATCGGTTGATTGTTGCTAAAGAGTTGTTGACGGATAGCGGGAGCATCTTTGTCCAGATTAGTGATGAAAATGTTCATCGGGTTCGATGTGTGATGGATGAGGTATTTGGGAGTGAAAATTTTGTGTCGTTAATTACTTGCAAAGTTACAGGTGGGACGCAGCAAAAAGGAGCACCGCGTCGAATCTCTGATTACCTCGTTTGGTACACAAAGAACAAGGTGTCTCTAAAATTTCATCGCCTTTTTTTTAACAAAGATGCAAACAAGAATACTATTTTCTCGGATGTTGAATTGGCAGATGGGGCACGCCGTTCGCTAACGAAAGAAGAGAAAGAAAATCCCAATTTATTACCTACGGATGCAAAATCCTTTATGACTCTTCCGGTTCACGGACAAGGTGTGGGAGAAAACACTTTACGACATTTTCAAGATAATCAATATGGGATTCCTGCCAATGGACACTGGAGGCATACCTTGGAGGGCTTCAATCGTCTTGTTAGGGCTAATAGAATTCTTGCTAATGTGAAAGCATTAAGGACTGTCTACTATTTTTCTGACTCGCCAGTCTCAGAAATTACGACGACTTGGGATGACACAGCACCAGAGGCTATGAAAGTTTATGCTGTTCAAACGAGTCCAAAAGTCATTGAGCGTTGTCTCCTCATGACCACGGATCCCGGCGACCTTGTCCTTGATCCCACTTGTGGCAGCGGCTCCACTGCCTACGTCGCCGAAAATTGGGGCAGACGGTGGATAACCATGGATACGAGTCGTGTTGCGATTGCTTTGGCGCGACAACGACTCTTAACAAGTTCATTTGATTACTACAAGTTCAAAGACAAATCTAAAGGCACTGCTGGCGGGTTCCTGAATAAAAAAGTTCCACACATCACACTCAGAAGCATTGCCCAAAACACTGCACTGGACCCAATCTTCGCAAAGCATGAACCTATTCTTAAAGAGAAGTTGGACGTACTTAATGAAAACTTAACACAAATTACCCCCCCCCACGCAAACTCCGTGCCAAACTTCTTGCTAAACTTGCAGCAAAACAGAAACGGGAAGGAAAGCGATCTATCACAGAGGCAGATAAGCGGCGTTGGCAACTTCCAGAAACATGCTGGCAGGAGTGGGAAGTGCCTTTCGATACCGATCCCGATTGGCCCCAACCCTTACAAGACGCTTTGACCGATTACCGAAAAGCATGGCGAGCAAAGATGGACGAAGTAAACGACTGTATCGCTGCATCCTCTGAAGGCGAGGAACTCGTCGATCAGCCAGAGGTAGATAGGAAACGGATACGCGTCAGCGGTCCGTTCACAGTCGAGGCGGTGCAACCCGCCGAAGAATCATTGGATGCCGAGTCTCCTATCGGCGGCGAACCCGAAGAACCTCTGGACACATACCATGCCGAGACAGATGGACAAGACGCTGTCAATGCCGAGGCATACCTCGACCAAATGATTCGCCTCCTCCGAAATGACGGCGTGCAGTTCCCCAATAACCGGACCCTGAAATTCGCCACACTCGACCCGCTTGAGGGGGATGTCCTCCACGCCGAAGGGAGGTGGGAAGATGACGATACGGAACCCCTCGTTGCAGTCGTATTTGGTCCACAACACGGTCCCGTAACGGCACTGCAAGTCGAAGAGTGCCTACCCATTGCGTCCCGTCGCGGTTACGATGAATTGGTGTTTGCAGGCTTCAGTTTCGATGGTGCCGCGCAAGCCATCATCCAAGAAGATCCGAATCCGAGGGTCCGTATCCATATCGCACACATCAATCCAGATGTCGCAATGGGAGACCTACTCAAGGAAACGCCTTCAACACAATTGTTCACCGTGTTCGGAATGCCACGCACGGAGATTAAAGAGACCACCAACGGAGAATACTACATCAAAATGGAGGGTGTAGATGTCTACAATCCCGTAGACAACACTGTGAGTTCCGCAGGTGCGGACAAAGTCGCGGCATGGTTTGTCGATTCTGATTACGATGGTCGGACTTTCTGCATCACACAAGCCTTCTTTCCTGACAAAAAAGCGTGGGACAAAATCGCCCGCGCCCTTAAAGGTGTCATCGACGAAGACCAATTTGAGAAGTTCAGTGGGGTAGAATCCCTTCCATTTCCTGCTGGTGAGCATAAACAGGTTGCCATCAAGGTCATCGACCCGCGCGGAAACGAGGTGATGTCGGTGCATAATTTGGGAGAGCAGCGGTATTAAAAATAGTAGGTACACGCCACGTGCTGTCTACTGGGTGAGAACGTGCGATGAATCGCACGACTATAAACAGTGCTGTGATCTTTCGCGAGCGGTGATATATGTTAATTGTCTGAATCGCCGATTGACGCGGATGACACGGAAGTTGAAATCAACAGTACTTGTTATTCAGGAATGGAGAGGAAAATGAAAAATCAACAAAGCGACCATGAAAAAGAACATGAACTCTCTCTGTTAGAGGACGCTATTCGCCGCTCCTATTTTCAGGCACTTGAGCCATTCGGACTTGGGAAAGAAGTGGTTTTAGAAATAATGGGTTTTGGTGATGAAACGCGGCCGTTAGCAACCAGCGGTGAAGACACAGAAGGTTCAGGGGATAGAAAATTTGCACAACTGGCTGCTCCCGCGTTAGCGTACGTATATTCAATGGCTGACTTAAACCTTGATAGCGAAAGAGATAGGTACACAAGATACTACCTGTTGAGGCTTGTAAATTGTGTTGGTCGTATTTACACAGACGAGGCTTATCATGGGCTTACGAAGCTTCTCAATCGTTTATTAAGGGAAAATCTAAATTTGAAGCATCTTCTCTTAACACAGACTGTATTTTCACTCGCTGAGGTGAGTGTAGGGTTGGATAGGGAAGATTCTGTTTCCATACTCAAGGTTGCTGTGCCTCAGCTTCAGGATCCAGATCATAATCTCGGTGTATTAGTTGGTTATTTTGACAGATTCAATGAGCCAGACGGTATTAAAGACATTCTAACGAACGGTTTAACAGATGAAATGCCAGAAGTGGAGACTCAAGGCTTGGAGTTATTGCAAAAATACGATCCTGATTTTGTAAAAGAATGGCGAGCACAAAAAGAGGCTGCTAACACAAAAACCGAGGAATCTTCGTGAACCAAAACCGCTCTGACCTCCCAATCCAACCCGTTGAGCAGCCTATCCTGTGCAGTCCCTACGAAAAACCGAACGCACACTGGATCTACGATACCCTCACCGGTGAAGCTGTCAGACAGTCTGGACGGCGCGACGCAGGCTACTGGTACAAAACCCAACGCACCGGTAGCGCACAACTCCAAATGTTTCGAGAGGAAGAATGGGACGACCTCCCGTTAGTCAACGCACTCCGCGCAGACGTAGAACGCTGGCGTAATTCAGGATACGAAAGAGCCACATCTGTAACCAAAGAACTTCTACGGCATTGGGCACGCGAAGACCTCTTACGAAGACTCTTTTTCTGTCAACGTGAAGCAGTCGAGACAATCATCTATCTTGTTGAGATTCTTCAAGGGGGCAGAGGACCGCGTTTTAACCCGCAATTCACCCATGAAGACCTCGCTAAGTTACTGGATACACCCAACGAACTCGGTATCCCCGATCTCATTCGTTACGGCTGCAAGATGGCGACCGGTAGCGGCAAAACCGTCGTCATGGCGATGCTCATCGCATGGGCATTTTGCAACCGTGGCAAAGTGCCTTCCGATGAACGCTTTCCGCAAGCCGCACTCGTCGTCTGTCCAAACCTCACCATCAAGAAACGGTTACAGGTACTCCGTCCCGAAGATAGCGGTAACTACTACGACGAATTTGAACTCATTCCGCATAAACTCCGTCCACTGCTCAACAGTGGGAAGGTAATGGTCACCAATTGGCATCAATTCGCACCCGAATCTCCGCATAGCGAAGGCGGTCAGACTTACGCCATAGTCGATAAAGGCGACGAGACACCAGACGCTTTTGCCAAACGCGTCTTGGGCGAACTCTATGACCGCGCCCCGATTATGGTGCTCAACGACGAGGGCCATCACGCCTATCGTCCCGCACCGACTGAGGATAAACTCTCTGCCGAGGAAAAGAAGGAACGCCAAGAAGCCACCGTCTGGGTCAGCGGCTTAGATACCTTTAACCAAGCATGCGGTGTGAAGTTTTGCGTTGATCTCTCCGCAACACCGTTCTACATTCATGGAAGCGGACACCCGGAAGGCTCACCCTTCCCGTGGCTCGTCAGCGATTTCGGTTTAGTAGACGCAATTGAGAGCGGTATCACGAAGATTTCACGACTCCCTGTCAGTGATACCACAGGCAGACCCGAACCGAAATTTTTCCGATTGTGGAAGACAATTATTGACGATCTCTCCGCTGCAGATACGTCCCCAGGTAGACGGAGGAGAACACCGAAACCGGAAGCCATCTATCGCGAGGCAGAAGCCGCACTCATTACGCTTGCCAGTCAGTGGAAAGAACGTTTTGAATATATCCAAGAGGCATCGGATGCTCAAGAAAAAACGCCACCTGTTCTCATCATCGTCTGTGCCGATACCAATATTGCAGAGTATTTTTATCGAAGGATTTCTGGTGAGCAAGTCGTCGAGGTTGTTGACGATGAAAGCACGACAAGACGGAGAAAGAAAAAACAGACCAAAATCGTCTACGAGCAAGGCGCGGTCTTTCCTGAATTGCTCTCAAACGGTGAAGGTATTACACGCACGCTTCGCATTGATAGCAAAATGCTGAAAGAAGCGGAGAGCGAAGATCCAAATAGAAATCGGAGCCAAGCCGCTGAAGACTTGCGGCAGATTGTCGCGACAATCGGCAAACGCGGACAGCCAGGCGAACAGATTCGATGTGTCGTCTCTGTCGCCATGCTCAACGAAGGATGGGACGCAAACAACGTCACACATATTCTGGGGCTACGTGCCTTTACCAGCCAACTGCTCTGTGAGCAGGTCGTTGGACGCGGATTACGCCGTATGAATTACACACCCGATCCAGAGACAGGACTGCTCACTGAGGAATATGTTGATGTCTACGGCATCCCGTTTTCGGTGATACCCTTCAGAGGCAGAGCCACGGGTGCCCGCGCTCCCGATGACAAGCCGAAAAATCATGTTCGCGCCTTACCTGAACGTGAACATCTTGAGATCCAATTTCCGATTGTTGAGGGATACGCCTTCGCCCTCCAAAAGAGCGAAATTAAGGCAGATATTGAATCCACAGAACCATTGAGCCTCCAACCCGAAATTAACCCGACAGCACTCTATGTTAAACCCGCTGTCGGGTATGAAACCGGCACGCCTTCCGCATCAGGACCAGGCGCGATGGAACTACAAGACCGTGAGGAATATTATCAAACCACACACCTACAAGCCATCAAATTCGGGATTGCACATCGGATTGTCCACAAACTCGTTGGTGATAGTCAAACCGCACCCGACCCAGACAGCAATCCGAAACTTCGGCTGCTCTCGCGGCACCGTCTTTTTCCGCAAGTCTTCAGGTTCGTTGATGCCTATGTCAGAACAAAGGTAGATTTCCGTGGATGTGATCCCTGTGAGCTTGGACAGGAAAAATACGTTACACGGATTGTCGAACGACTCATGGCAGCGATCCAACCCGATGAAACAAAGGGTGAAATCCCGCTTCTTCCTATCCTGAACCGCTATGCACCCATCGGTACATCTGCTGATGTTGATTTTCTTACGCCGCGTCCATGTACCGAAACACTACAAAGCCATGTGAATCAGGTGGTATTGGATACAGGTACATGGGAACGTGCTGCCAAGTTTCGACTTGAGCAATCCGAACTTGTAGAATGTTATGTCCGAAACGATCACCTTGGGCTCGGAATCCCCTACGAACACGATGGCATATCCCATCTCTACGAACCCGATTTTATCGTCAGGCTCATAAACGGTGTCCATCTCGTTTTAGAAATCAAGGGTTTTGAACCCGATCAAGTTCACGCCAAACACGCTGCTGCCAGACGCTGGATCTCCGCAGTCAATAACTGGGGCAAACTGAAGAAATGGGATTTCCTTGTCTGTAGAGATCCGCAATTGTTGGGACAGGAATTAGATCAACTGGTCGCTTCTGAAGGTTAATATCTACAGTTCTGTTAACGCCGGTGCGGTTAGAAACCACACCATAGGTGTCAATTTAGCGCGTAGATTCGGATGAAACCCAACTGCATACTAAAGCCTTTGAAAAGACAAAGCACACCAAAATCCGCGAAATCTGTCAAATCCGCGTCAATCCGCGATTCAGACGATTAACACCCGCCAACTTTAAACCAAATCGCTGACCGCTGACTGCTGAGGGCTGATCGCTAAAATACATTTGACATGAACTTCTGAATGTGCTACGGTATTAAAAATTGATCCATCGTCGAAAAAACAGCCACCAGTCAAATTACAATCAAGGTAAACGATATGCCGCGTTCAAAACAGTCTGACCTGTCATTAATGGACCTTTATAAACACGTAAAAAAACAGCACGGAGATGCCATACTCCTATGTCGGGTCGGCGATTTCTATGAAGCCTTCTTTGAAGATGCTGAACTTATTGCCCGCCTGCTTGAGATCGCCTTGACAGCGAGAAGCCATAAAAACCAAACATCCCCGCCACCACCGATGGCAGGAATCCCGCATCACGCACTCGATTCCTATCTCTACAAACTCGTCAAAGCCGGACATAAAGTCGCTATTTTGGAGCAGACCGAGGACGCAAAACTCGCACGAGACGAGAATCGACTCGTCAAACGCGATGTCGTCCGAATCGTTACACCCGGCACCGTGACCGACCCAAAGGTGCTTGAGCATAAGGTAAACAACTACATCATCTCGATTTATCCCAACAAAGACACTTACGGCGTTGCTGTCGCGGATCTCTCCACTGGTGAATTTCTGGTAACCGAACTTACAGATCCTTCACGTCTCTGGTCGGAAATCCACCGTTTTTCCCCCAAAGAGTGCCTCTTTGCCGACACTTTCGAGAATGAGGAGATGTTTGAGCGTCTCAAGACCGAGCTCAAAATGACACTTAATTTCCTACCCGATTGGCGATTTGAAGTGGATACGGCTCGGACGGAACTCCTCGAACATTTCCAAACGATTTCGCTCGACGGGTTCGGATGCGAACACCTGCCCACTGCCATCTCTGCCGCTGGCGCGCTCGTCTATTACCTGAATGAAACGCAAAAACAGGAAGTCGAACACATTGTTTCCCTTCAGACCTACACGCTCTCGGATTTCATGGTACTGGATGCCGATACACAGCGTAACCTTGAACTAACAGCCTCCATTCGCGACGGTTCCACGAAAGGCACACTCCTTGAAGTCCTTGATGAGACGGTGACAGCGATGGGAGGCAGAAGGATGCGTCAGTGCCTCTTGCAACCCTTGCTTGATGAGAAAGAGATTGAGGCGCGCCTCGGTGCAGTTGACGAACTCAAAACCCAAATTAACTTGCAGGAGGAATTGCGGGATGCCCTCGGACAGATGTACGATATCGAGCGACTCATTTCTCGTATCAGTCTCGGTTCTGTGAATGGACGCGACCTACATGCGCTCAAGGATTCCCTTCATCTGATTCCCGATGTTAAAGCGCAACTCCAAAACTGCGGTAGCGCGCTGTTAGTTTCCCTCAATGATACTTTGGATCCGCTTCCAGACTTAATCGCGTTGATTGAACACGGCATCCATCCCAACCCACCCGCCACAATCCGTGAAGGCGACATCATAAATGACGGTTACAGTGAGGAACTCGACGAACTTCGGCAGATTGTAGGACAGGGCAAAGACTGGATAGCCGCTATGCAGGAAGAGGAACGCAAACGCAGCGGTATCCAATCCTTGAAGATCGGATTTAACCAGGTCTTCGGCTACTACATCGACGTGACGAAGCCGAATCTGGACATGGTGCCTGAGCATTATATCCGTAAACAGACGCTTCGGAACTCTGAACGGTTTATCACACCGGAACTTAAGGAGCAGGAGGCGAAGGTCCTCAACGCCGAAGATCGGATACAGACTTTGGAATATGAACTCTTCTGTCAGATTCGTGAAGATGTGTCGAAATATACGGAAGTTATACAGAAAATCGCCGCGGCACTCGCGATGATCGATGTCCTTGCCAACTTCGCGTATATCGCATCGAAATACAACTATGTAAAACCTACCGTCGCGGTGGTGGATGAAATCGTTATCCGGGATGGCAGGCACCCGGTTGTCGAGCAACTCTTCACGCAAGAGGGGTTTGTTCCCAACGATACGCTCCTCAACTGCGACGATGAGCAATTACATATCATCACAGGACCGAACATGAGCGGCAAAAGCACGTATCTACGTCAGACAGCACTCATCGTTTTGATGGCACAGATTGGGTGTTTCGTGCCTGCCTCCGCTGCGAAGATCGGCTTGGTAGACCGGATTTTCACACGGGTCGGTGCATCGGACAATCTCGTCATGGGACAAAGCACTTTCCTCGTTGAGATGAACGAGACGGCGAATATTCTCAACAATGCCACACGCAATAGCCTCGTTATCTTTGACGAAGTCGGACGCGGCACCAGCACGTTTGATGGACTCAGCATCGCTTGGGCGGTTTCGGAGTACCTCTTAGATGAGAAACGCATGGGCGCGAAAACGCTCTTCGCAACCCACTATCACGAGTTGGTGGAACTCGCCAGCAAATATAAGCGCGCCAAGAACTACAATGTCGCCGTTCATGAAGATGGACAGAAGGTAACCTTTCTCCGAAAAGTTGTCCCCGGTGGCGCAGACCAAAGTTACGGTATTCATGTCGCACGGCTCGCAGGGCTACCGCAAGTCGTGATCACACGCGCACAGCAGATACTTGAGGTGCTCGAACAGCACAATCTCAGTGTTGAAGCGGGTGGGGCGACGGGTCAGCCCCCGAAAACACATCCGACGATGCCGAAACCGCGTCGCCGGGTCTCCCGAAAAACACTGCAGAGCGATTCCCTACAGTTGGCACTCTTTACCCCGAAGACGCATCCGCTCGTCGAAGAAATTCGACGGCTGGAACTTACGCAGGTAACCCCTTTGGATGCAGTGAATATTCTCTATGATTTGAAGGCGAAGGCGGAGGAATCTGAGGGGTAGGCGGCAGCGATGCAATCCCCTTCTAACGCACCGAGCGTAACGCGCTGAATCTGGTTGATCGCACTCTCAGGAGCGTCCACGAGGACACGGAGATAATTGTCAGTAAAGCCTGCGAGGTGGTTGTTTTCCCCTTCTCTGCTCGCTTCGATGAGCACCTCTTTCTGCTTTCCAAGCATCCGTTGTCGAAATGCCGTGTTCAGGCGTTCACCAAGCGCAATCATCGTTTGGCTGCGTGCTGCAGAGACGTGTGGAGATACCTGATCCGGATAGGTCGCCGCGGGCGTGCCTTTCCGAGGGGAATAGCGGAACACGTGCAATTGACTGAATCCGATATCCTCGACGAATTGGTAAGACTCTTCAAAATGGACATCCGTTTCGCCGGGAAATCCGACCATAATATCGGTCGTAATCCCGACATCATCGCCAAAGACGCGTCGTAAGTTCTCAACGAGATGTGCGAATTCTGCCGTGGTGTAACGCCGACGCATCTGTTGCAGTACCTCATCTGAACCGGCTTGGAGTGGAAGGTGGAAGTGCGGCATGCATTTCGGAAGTGCCGCCATTCGCTCACCGAGGCTATCGGGGAAATACATCGGTTCGATCGAGCTAAAACGGATGCGTTCAATGCCTTCGATGTCGTGGATATGCTCTAAAATGTTGGCGATGTCTTTTTCCCGACCAGTGTCCACGCCGTAAGCACCGAGATGTACACCAGTGATGACGACTTCTTTGATACCGCTGTCAGCGATGCGATAGGCTTCGTCAGCGATGTCAGCGAGTGGACGGCTTGTCATCCTACCGCGCACGTACGGGATGATGCAGTAGGTACAAAACGCACTGCATCCGTCTTGCACTTTGATAAGCGCACGCGTGCGTTTGCCAGCGTCGCTAACACCTTTGCTAAAGCGCGCGTGTTCGCGAACCGCATCGTGTTGAACGGGTTCTATGGCGAGGAGCGGATTAGAGGGGTGAGATGCCGCTGCTGACGAGGTTTCTAACCTCGCTTCGGATGATGTTTCGGTGTGTAGAACGTCAAGGTATTGCTGAAAGTCCGCCTTTTCTCGGTTGCCGAAAACAAATGTTACGCCGGGTATCTCTTCAATCGCCTCGCGGTCGCTTTCCGCATAGCAACCTGTGACGAGCACTTTGGCGTTCGGATGCTGTCGGATCGCTCTCCGAATAACTTGCCGTGCTTTCTGGTCAGCGGTGTTTGTTACGGTGCATGTGTTGATGAGGTAGAGGTCCGCTTGCTGTTGGGATGTTTCATCATCAACAATCATATATCCGTTGCGTCGAAGCGTCTCGCGCATGGATTGCGTATCGTATTGGTTGACCTTACAGCCCATCGTCATCAGTTTCGCGGTTTTCATGAGTCTTTTTTATACACTTTGTTGGAGAGGTGGGAACTTCGTTCCATACACGCTCGCTGGCGAGGTTCTAACCTCGTCGTTTTGTGAGGCTTCTGTTTTCCAAGTAAATATTATACCGGATTTTTGTCCTAATTGCAAATAGGATAGTTATCCAAAAAGGTAGATGCGGTTTCTAACCGCACTATAACCGGCAATTTCGTATGTAGTGCCGTAGGTTGGGTAGAGCAAAATAGAGAAAGGTAGTGGCGACACCCTAAACACTTCTCAATGCCAGACACCATCTGACGACATCAACATAGCGAAACCCAACTTTCTACCTTTATCAAAAGAGGATAGCTGGAAGATAGGCGGGCACGAATAACCCGCCTCAGGGAGAGTCTATGATAATTCGATTGCTTTGCCGGTACGCGCGCATTCATAGATAGCCATGTTGAGTGCAACAGAACGTCTACCTTCATAGCCGTCAACTGCCGGTGAACCACCATCGTTGATGACCTGAAGAGCGTCCTCGATGACGTTATTCGGATACGGCGGAAGTTCGATTTCGGGTTCGTCATCATCGACGAACTCCCACATCTCCGGTCCGAGACCGACGATGCCTTTTTCGCCGTGAACGTGGATCATTGAGACACTGCTGCCGGGAAAAGTTGTCGTCGTCAGGACGTGTCCGAGCGCACCGTTTTCAAATTCGAGAATCGCTGAGGTCATGTCCTCGGTTTCACAATTTTCGTGATCGTAGACGTCGAAGTGCGCACCGATAACCCGTTTGACGGGACCCATGAACCAGAGCATCAGGTCGATATAATGCACGCCTTGGTTCATGATAGAACCGCCACCGTCGAGTTTCCATGTGCCGTGCCAACCGACGTAGTAGCTATCCGGACGTTTCCACTTCATGCGGAGTTCGCAGAGCAGCGGTCTACCGAGACCACCTGTTGCAAGAACGTGCTGGATTTGGCGGTTATGTGTGCCGTATCGCTCGCCAAAATCGACAAGTAGTTTGACATCGTTGTCTTCGCAAGTTTTGATGAGGGAGTTGCAATTTTCGACGCTGACGTCCATCGGTTTTGTAGTGATGACGTGTTTCCCGCGGCGTGCCGCTTCTTCTCCAAATCTGCCATGGAGACCGCTCGGAGTCATAATCATTGCCACGTCAATATCGTCGCGATCGAACATCTCAAGCGCGTCGTCGTGGCTTTCGCAGTTGAAGCGTTCTTCAGCCGATTTACGCCGCTCTTCGACGAGATCCGCCACTGCGACAAGTTCTGCACCGTCCGTGTCGTGGATTACACCGGAGCGATTCATGCCCATACCTAAACCGACAACACCAAAACGTAGAGTATTAGCCATTAGAAAATCTCCTTTTTTATAAGTCGTCAAGGGAATAGCCCTCAGCCTTCAGCAGTCGGTTTCCATCAGCCAGAGGGCATAACTTCACCAGAAATCCTCTGAACTGAAGGTTTCCGATGGCTGATGGAAACCGATAGCCAATATGCTGACTGATATTATACCATATACATAATCTATGCGTTACAAAAAATTGACGATACCCACAATCGGTTTTACCGTTCTTTTCTTTATCTTACACGCCGCGTTGAAATCCGTATTTGCACAACCCGTTTCTTCGCAGAACCAAGGTGTGCGTTTCACCGATGTAACAGCGGAACTCGGCATCGAATTTCGGCATGTAAACGGTGAGAGCGGTAAGAAGTATTTTATTGAACCGATCGGCAGTGGCGTCGCGCTCTTCGATTTTGACAATGACGCGGATTTAGATATCTACTTCGTCAACGGTAGTGATTTGCCCGGAATATCCTCTTCTATTCCGCCGACAAACCGTCTTTATCGCAATGACGATGGCGCGTTCACCGATATAACGGACACGGCTTCTGTCGGTGATACAGGCTACGGATTAGGGTGTTGCGTCGGTGATTACAACAACGATGGTTTCACGGATATCTATGTGACGAACTACGGTCCAAATGTGCTGTATCGCAACAACGGGGACGGCACTTTTTCGGATGTCGCTGCCACTGCCGACGTTGGTGGCAATCAATTCAGTAGTGGTTGTGCTTTTGTCGACGTTGATGCCGACGGCTATCTGGATCTCTATGTCGTCAACTATGTCCAGTTCGACCCAGAGACGAACCCAGAATGCACCCGACAAGGTATTCCAACGTATTGCACACCCGAAGCACTCCCCGGCGTTGCCGATGTATTTTACCGGAATAACGGGGACGGCACCTTCACGGATGTTTCGGAGAAGGTGGGAGTCGGCACAGTAAATGGAAAAGGGTTAGGCGTTGTCTGTGGTGATATTGATAACGATGGGGATGTCGATGTTTTCGTTGCGAACGATACGACACCGAATTTTCTTTATCGCAACGAGCGGAACGGTCTTGCAATGACGGAGGACGCGCTTTTCGCAGGCGTTGCGCTCAGCGAGGAAGGGCGCGCCTATAGCGGGATGGGCGCGAACCTCGGTGATTTTGATAACGATGGCTATCTCGATATCGTGATTACGAATTTTCAGGATCAGACAAATAGTCTCTATCACAATGCCCAGAACGGATTCTTTACCGAAATGAGTTTCGCCAAAGGGATTGGTGAGCGGAGTCTTCCGTATTTGGCGTGGGGTGTCGATTTCATTGACTTTAACAATGATGGCTGGTTAGATCTGTTTGTTGCAAACGGTCATCTGGATGACAATATCACGGAGATCGATCCGATTGGTACGTATGCACAGCCAAATCAACTTTTTCTCAATGATCGAGGTATCAGGTTTTCAGAAAATCCCGACGCGGCGATAGCACAGCAGAAAGTGAGTCGAGGCACCGCCTTCGGTGATATGGATAACGATGGCGATATTGACATTGTTGTTTCAAACCTCAAAGACACACCGACCGTTTTACGGAACGACGGTGACAACACGTCACAGTGGCTGGCTGTCAAACTCATCGGCACGCATTGCAATCGAGATGCGATTGGGGCGCGTGTGACCGTTATTTCCGAGGATTTGACACAGATGCGTGAAGTCAAAAGCGGTTCGGGGTACCTCAGTCAAAACGATCTCCGTTTACATTTCGGATTGGGTACCGCTACATCGGTTGATATACTAACGGTGCGGTGGCTCTGTGGCAAAGTCCAAACCTTACAGAACATCGAAACGAATCAGGTGCTTGTTATCTCCGAAAATTAACCTAATACCATTTCTAAAAGTTTATATCGCATTAACCGCAACATTTGGCGAGGTTTCTAACCTCGCCTACCGCCAATGTTTAAGTAATTTGGGTTTTACTATATAATCTTACTTTTGTTCTGATATACTATTCAAACCAGTTTGGGTGGCAGGGCAAAATGGACCGCATAATCCGCCTGGCACCCTCCCACCTTCGCAGGGGGATAAATCGACTGGGGATCGGTAAATTCAAATGGATATGTTGGAAGAACTTAAAGCGCGTGACGAACGCATTGAAAAATTGGAACGCGCGCTGTTGTTGGTGCTGAGTTTAAACGTTGGGAATCATCTCGACAAATCTTCTCAGAACTGTTTTAGCCATGTCTCATCTTTCGCAGTGGAGCAAATGGAGACCCTTATTGCGGAGTCTGGCAGCACAGAAAAGGTCATCGAAGCGTTGCTGGACACCACTGAAAAGCGTTATCGTATTGAACTTGATGTATTGAGTCGGTAACCTTACCGCAAGGTAAATTAGGAAGGCGAGGTTGCGTAATCATCCGGATTATCCTTTCGCCAATTCGGGAGATACCCTTCTTTGTTCCCAAAACCGTAGGACGGACCGATTTGATTCACACTCGACCAGGGCCATGCTTGCCCACCGATGAGACGGAATTCGTCACCTTTGCCACAGAGCCAATAGAACATGTGCGCCACGTATCTCGCCACGCCGTGTCCGCCGTATTCGGCGGTTTGGATGTCGAATTCTGGCTCTTCCTTCCAATCCCCTGTCGGTGGAACCGTCCGCCAATAACTATATTTCAGCATGTGGCGCAATCCTTCCGCTGTGGACTCACCACGCCGATGAAGAATACTTTGTGAATGGATAACGAACGAACCCGCCGGACCTTCGCTTGATACCCCTTTCTCGGCTATATCTCGACTTGTAGAGCGGATGTGTGAACCGGGCATAAGGTCCGTCGGACCCAATTCCAACGGTGTATCCTGTGGGAAATAGAAGACCTCCACGAAATTGGTTTCAGGTCCAAAAACGTGATCGGCATCGTGGTGCCACCCCTGTGCGGGCATCGGACACTCAACACGATGGTTGCTGACTAACACGGGCAATCCGACGTTTTTACCGAGCAATGAACGCAATGCCCCGGCGAGCTCACGGTTCAACAGGACATGCTCAATGTACCAATCCTCAAGCAGAATCGAGCTGGGTTCATGCGTGTCCCGCATGCGCTCTAAATCGGCATGCGTCATCCCATCGGGCATAAAACACGGATTTATCGGCAGATCACCGTTGAGATAATCGCACGTCCGCTGGTTGATTTCGTCTGGGACGACGCCTTGGAGTTGCAGATAGCCATCCCGACAATACTGTAGCACTTGTGTATCGGTAAGCGTCGGTTCACAATCAAAGGTGCGATTGATGTTATCATATTTCATCTTTGATTCCCTAAGGTTTTCTGAGTGAAAGTTAGAAAGTCCAACCCTCTCTTACCATAAATCCTTGAAGGTTTGTACAGTCAACTCCAAAATGTCGACAGACATTAGGTATTTTCGTGGCGTTCGGTTTTTCCTTTTCCTCTGTGACTACACAGGAGTTCATAACCTTTGCCAACGCAATGATAAACGGACCTGCACATGGACGGCCAGCTAAGCGATTTTTCTCACTCACGAGTGTTTGAAAATGTGATACTGAAAAAATTGTCCTAACGAACTGCGTTGCCGCCGCATTCGGTATCATAAAAATGTTTTTATGATGTTCTATCCAATTTGATAAATGAGAGGTACTTGCATCTTGGTCTAATTCTCTGAAAACTTCTCGTACGGAGATTATCTTCCCACTGTCTGCTGCTTGATTAAATTTATCCCAAAAACTTGGGAATTGTTCTGGATAGTAGTGTCCTATCACTATGAAACTGCTCGTATCAAATACGTAAGTCATTAACGGAGTGCCTTTCTCAATAGGCAGTCTTCGAGTTGAGGTAAATGTTTAACCTTCACATTCAGATGTTCTGCGAGTTGTTCAATAGAACAATGTCCCTGACGATACTTCCCAAATGCTAATTCCATAAATCTGTAACCTAAATATACAGCGCGAGTATTGTAATAACTTCCTCCGCTTGACGGTGTGCTGCGCACTTTATTTTCAAGGTGATGTTCATATGCCTCAGTCCATTGATCTATCTTTTGCCAGTAGCTTTCTCGTGTGAAGATACCGCTGTCAATTAGTTTCAGTAAAATGACTGGACGGCTCACTTTATAGTGGTTTGCCAATTCTTCTATTACATCATCATCATAAACGGAGAAATTGAGACGAGTTTTCAAATCGTCAGATGGGACCAAGAATTCGGCGGCGAATTGGTCGCAAAAATCCTCAATGTCCACGCTTTCCTGACTGATGCCGCGCGTGATATCGTTCTCGCCGAGTAAGAGGTGTCCTAACTCATGAAAGAGTGAGAAAATCTGTCTTACAGGTGGGCTGCTATTATTTAGGTAAATTACCGGAAATTCATCATGCACGAGGCAAAATCCGTCAATGGAATCGTCTTGGAACGCCTCCTTAAAAACAAAAACACCTGCTTCTTCAATACGGTCCCGCCAATTTTCAAGTGCCTCTGTCGAACTCTTCCACTTTGCTTGTGTGGTAACACTTATGTTTAGATACGCGCGGGCTTGTTGTGCTAATTCTTTAGCCGAATCGGTAAAGCGTGCCTGAAGGTCGCGAAATATTTTCGTCTTTGCTGGGTTCGTGCCCATATTCAATTCCATTAAGGAAAGCTGCCGTGCATAAGTTTCCCGTAACAAAATATGGATGCGTGGTTCCAACGGGGTATTATCAGAACTTCGTAACGCGAGATTCTCAGCGATGTGCGGTTCGTCAGGAGGCTCTGGAAAAAAGAAAAGGGCGATGGGACGCTTGTACTTATCCGCTAATTTCTCGAGTTGAACATACGTCGGCGCGCGTTCCCCCGATTCCCAATCGTTGACGATTGAGGCACCTTTTTTCAAAAACGCGGCAATCGCTTCCAAACTATAGCCGGAACGTTCGCGCGCCCATTTGAGGATGTCCGGGTTAATCCCATTAATATATTCAGCCATGGTAGTGACCTCAGTAGTTAAGCACACTTTCTCACAAGGCAATGACAATACTATCTATACACAAAACAAAACTATGTTCATATATGATAACGTTAACAATCTATTTTTGTCAAATTTGCAGTAAATCTTACTTTTCCATTCTGAATACACCAATCCTAAAGCCGTATCGCTGATAAAAGGCGACGGCATCTTCGTTGTGGGCAAGTACATCCAATTTGACCTTCTTATCCGTCCATACGTTTTCATACAGCTAATCGAGCAATCGCGTAGCAATGCCTTTTCGGCGATGTGCTCTGTCTACATATAACTGCCGCATATAGTAGTGTCCACCGTCATCTCTATAAAGGCAATAGGCGACAATGCTGCCCTTCTCCTTTGCCATATAGCAGATATAGTCGGTTGTCAGCCACCCTCGCATACGTTCTGTGAGTTGGGCGATATTCATTGGATTCGGGTGTTGTTCATCCTCGATAAGCTCTTTGTTCAGTTCAGCGAGTATGTCAGCATCCGTAAGTTTTGCTCTAACGATTTCCATTTCCGTAATTCTCTATGATAGTGAAAACTGTATCAAGAAGGGTTTGTTCTCCGTCTTCTCTTCGTTTCTGATTTTCGTCATCGCTCAAAAGAATGTGATCCCCAGTACCTTGAGCATCGTCTGTTTCCCATAAATCCTATCTATAAAGTTATCGTCACGTTATCCTGTTTAACGAGGTCCTTTATTTCCCATTCTGATCCATAAGCCGCCAACGCTTTCGTCTCAGGAGAGAGTCTCTCCATCACTTCCGGTGGGAAGGATTCGCGAATACCACGTTCGTCTTGGAAAAACTGCGTCTTATATCGTAGAATAAGGAATCGCCGATCCCGATCCGTCGGTTTCCACACCAGTACACCGTGTGTCAACATCTCGGTGATAATCACAACGTCTCCTGCTTTCGGTGTCACATTGACAAGAGTTGGATGGAGCGGGGCATCTGGATTGTCAGGTTCGGGGAAAAACAGTTTCTCTGGACGCTTAAACTCTCTCTTATGGGAACCCGGTAAAACTATCAAACCTCCATCACCTGGATAAACGTCCGTGAAATAGAAGAAAACTACGACATCGTTTGTGAAGATTTGATCGTCTCTCACACCATACCGTCGGGTCCAACGGAAACCTTCACCGGCACAATGCAGGGGTGTCATCTCCTGTCGCTCGTGCGTATTCACAACAAGCGACCCGCGATTGAAACGCGGTTTATTCCACGTCAATTCTTTGATGATGGGCCACGTAACCGGGTGTAGCGTTAACGCCTCAAGCGATTTGTCAGCAGAGAACCCATTTGAGAAACCTTCACCACCGCTGCTAATTCCGGGTGGCAATTCATCTGGTGCCGCTCGCACAAGCCGTTCGATCGCTGCTTGTGTGTTGCTAAGGTCTTCTGACGACAGGACGTTCTCTAAATGCAGGTAGCCGCGTAGGTCAAAGAGGTATTTCTGTTTCGGTGTCATATCCTTTCCTCAAGCGGGATATAGTATCCTTTTCTTGCCAGACATCATATAGAGGATTGTTTTAAATTTCAAGATAATTTACGCAGTCAAGAAAATCCCGGTTCAATCCAAGAGAGGTACAAGTTTGCAACACACGAATAAATAAAAACATCTTGATTTTGCCTTGACATTTGCGTCAAATCTGTTATACTAATTAGGATTTACGCACTATTAACAGAAATAGTCGATTTTTGAATTTGCTTTCCCATATGATCGTGGTGTAAACTTTCTTTTCTTTCGGCTGGTAAACGTTCAGGATCGTCCTAATCAAAAAGTATAACACAACTTTAGTTGGTTGCGTAAATCTTAATAATGTTAAAATCAAAATATAGTGAATCCTAAAAATAAATAGACACTTTCATCCCTTGTAGGTTCGGCATGTAATACAAGGACCGGATTTCGTCTCTCCCGAGACAAAATCCCTTAACCGAACCGGCACGGTGTATCCTATTCATGTGTCCTATTCATTCTAAACTTTACTATAAATGGCTTCCCTGGAGATACGTATATGTTAAGAAGATGTCTCGAATTTGGTGTTGTTCTGTTGTTTCAAGTGCTTGGTTTCATGTTCATTCTCACCCTTGGGTGGAGGACAGCATTAGCAGAAGAACCGATCCAAATTTTTACGATCGCTGAGGGCATCAACTACGCCTTGAGCAATAATCGCGAATTCCGAGTTGCTGAGCGAGATGTAGATCTTGCCGTCGAGAAAGTCAAAGAGGCTCGCGCTGCCTTGCTTCCGCAACTGACGTTAGATGCAGGTTACACGTTTAACGGTGATTTACCAACGACTGTGTTAAGCGGTGATTTTCTGCCGAATCTTGGTCCACCCGCCTCCGAAAACAGTTCCGCGAGTGGAACCGGGGAGCCCCCCTTGACAGAACCGATTGAACTCGAATTCGGAGCTGAGCACAATTTTCGAGGGCAAGCACAAGTGCGGTATCCAATATTTACGTGGGGACAACTCGGTAACCTTTACCGTAAGGCAGTTTTAGGAGAACAAGCTGCCAAAAAAGCATTGGAAGCGGTGCAACTTGATATTGAGTTCCGGGTTCACCAGGCTTTCTACGGTTTGCTTTTAGCAGAGGCGTTCGTTGAGGTCAGCGAGGCATCACTCGCGCAAGTCGAAAAACGCTACGAATTGGCAGCAAAACAGAAATCAGCAGGCATCACAACCCGTTTAGAAGTCATCCGTGCGAATGTTCAGGTTGTCAATACACGTTCGCAGCTGATTCAGGCGCGTAACCAGCGGAAACTCGCCACAGAGAACTTCAAACTCACCCTTGGGATTCCGCTTGAGCAAAGCATCTCGATTGATGGGGAGCTGCACGCAGAACACAAGCAGATTGCCCTTGAGACAGCCCTTGAGACAGCCCTCGCGCACCGTCCTGAGATCCAGCAACTCGATATCCAAGAACAGATCGGTGAAAAGCAGGTAAAGGTCGCGAAAGCCGGAAATAAACCGATGCTTTCGACATTCGGCAACTACACCTTTAACGAAAGCGAGCGGCAATCGTTGGATACTTCTTGGAGTGTCGGGGTCGCGATTCAAATACCCATTTTTGATGGTTTTGCGACACGTTCGCGGGTCAACCAAGCCCGTGTGCTTCTCGATCAAGTTCAGACGAATAAAAACCAACTTCTTGACAACATTAAACTTCAGGTGAAATCTGCAGTTTTTGATCTTCAGGCAGTGCGGAAACTCATAGAGGCACAAGAAGGTATCATCGAACAAGCGTCGGAAGGTTTACGTATTGCGAATGTGCAGTATGAAGCTGGGTTGATCATAGGCGTTGAATTGACAGATGTCGAGTTGTCTCATGCACAAGCACAAGTGAACCGCTTGCAAGCCGTTCACGATTATATCATTGCTGTTGCACGATTAGAGCGGGCAATCGGCACGAAATTTGAATAATTGATACAAGGAGGATATAGATGCGAAGAACCGGATTTCAACACTTTATTTTACTCTTGTGTTTGGCTTTAAGTGCGTTAGCCTACGCCCAGGAAATTTCAAAACCGAAGCCTGTCAAAGTGGCGACACCTGAACAGGGCAAGATTGACCAAAAAACGACCTATACTGGAAACTTAGAGGCTGATGCGATGGTCGAGATTTACGCCAATATCCCAGGAAAACTGGTCACCCTAAAGGCAGATGAAGGGGCTGGTGTCAATAAAGGGGATATGCTTGCAGAAACCGACGCACGAGAACTCCATCTTGCCTTGAAACAAGCCGAGGCAGGAATGAAAGCTGCCGAAGCACGATTCTTGACGGTTAAAGCGACTGCACAAATCAGAATTGAAGCGCAAGCCAAAGCTGCCGAGGCGGCACTCGATGCCGCAAAAATACAATTAAAACAAGCAACTGCGTTGGCAGAAACACAGACAACATCTCAGTTGGCACAGGCACAAGCCGGTGTCCGCATCGCTGAAGCCCAACTCCGCAAAGCCAGAAAAGGCGCAAGAAATCAGGAAGTTCAGCAGGCGAAAGCAGCGGTTTCCGGGGCAAAAGCGTCACTGGAAAATGCACAAGCAAACTTTCAGCGCATGCAGGAACTCTACGAAAAAGAAGCGATCAGCGACCAAAATTTTGACAACGCGAAAGCACAACTTGATGCTGCGAAAGCACAGCATAAAAGTGCGACTGAACAACTCAGCTTAGTTGAAGAGGGAGCACAGCCTGAAGACATTATCACCGCGGAAGCTCAAGTCGATCAGGCACAGGCAGCGGTCTTACTCGCTAACGTTGTGGTGGCTACCGAAGATTGGGAAACACAAATCGCATTGGCAGCATCCCAAGTCAAACAGGCAGAAGCGAATCTCTTGTCCGCACAAGAACTTGTGAAAATCCGTTCATGGGAACATGACATCACCGCGGCGGAAGCACAAGTTAATCAAGCCATTGAACAGGTCAACCTTGCCAAAAAACGACTCGCAGATGCAACGATAACCGCCCCTGTAAACGGTATCGTCGTCAGTAGAACCGTAGACCTCGGCGACTATGCTACTGCCGCAGGCAGCCCAGGAAGTAGACCGATACTGACGATCGTCAAAATGGATGTCGTCAAAGCGGTTTTTCGTGTTTCCGAAGATGATTTAAGCAATGTGGCAGCTGGAACGAAAGTCAGTATTTCCGTAGGGCAACAGTATATTGAGGGTGAGATCAATTTCATCAGCCCAATTGTTAAACCTGAAAGCCGCACCGTCCAGGTCAAAGCGGAGATTCCGAATCCAATGTATCACCTTAAGCCGGGCATGTTTGTGGAAGTTAGTATAGACCTTGCAACCGATGATGATATGATGCTGCTCCCACGCGGAGCCGTTTTAGACATCCAGGATAAGGTAGGACACGTCTTCGTTGCCACAGATGGAACAGCGCGTCAACAGACTGTGAAAGTCGGACGGGCTTGGGGCGAAAACATCTCAATCCTTGAAGGATTGACGGACGCGACCTCCGTGATTGTCAGTGGACATCGGCAATTGGTAGATGGCATGAAAATTTTGGTGGTGAAATAGAAGGAACTTTATGACATGAACCTCACAAAAATCTGTGTTGAACACCCTGTCCTTGCAGTTATGCTGAATCTCGTATTTATATTCCTCGGGATTGTCTCGTTTTCAACGTTGACGATGGATCTCTTCCCCCGGGTCGATATTCCAGTCGTAACGGTGAGGACCCTCTGGCGCGGAGCTGCCCCGACAGAGATTGAAAGTCAAGTTACCAAAGAAATTGAGGATGCAGTCGCTACAATTAGCGGTATCAGAGATCTTGAGTCTGTCTCACTGGATAGCATCTCAATTATTACGATCCGATTTGCGTCTGGAACCGATGTCAATTTTGCGCACATTGATGTAAAGGACAAAGTGGACGCGATTCTCGCGAGATTACCGGCTGACGCAGATCCACCGATTGTCGAAAAATTCGACCTTGGCGCGTCTCCGATCCTGGAATTAATGCTCACGGGTGACCGACCTTTGCGGGAACTCTATCAGTTAGCAGACAAAGACGTGAAGGATACCTTATCACAAATACAAGGTATTGCACGTATAGACATTCTCGGTGGCGAGAAACGAGAAATTCATGTGAATCTCGCTAAAGAGCGGTTGAAAAGTTATGGGCTTTCTATTACAGACATCGTCCGGACCATAGATCTTGGAAATATGTCGGTGCCTGCTGGGCGTATCACCCAATCCAAAGACGAATTCACAGTTCGTATGCAGGGAGAATTCACCAGTCTTAGCGAGCTCTGGCATTTGGACATTTTTCTCCCATCTGGCGGGGCGATTAAACTCGGAGAATTGGCTTCGGTCGATGATGCGTTAGCAGAAAAGCGGATGACGGCTCGCTATGGTGGAAAAGAGGGAATCTCACTGAGTATTGTCAAACTCAGTGACGCGCAACCCATTAAACTCGTTGATGATGTTCGGCAAACCATTGAGACCCTTAAAACACGACTCCCGGATGATGTCCGTATTGAAGTGATTAGAGATGAATCCATCAATATCTTAGATTCAGTCAACGACGTTCAGACCAACATCATTATCGGTATCATCTTAACTTCAATTATTCTCTATCTGTTTCTCCATAATCTACGAATGACAATTGTCGTCGCTGTGGTGATGCCTACGTGTATCCTTTCCGCCTTCCTCCTGATGGGCACTTTCGGATTCACGCTAAACATTATGTCAATGCTCGGTCTTGGGCTCTCAATCGGAACACTTGTCGTTAACGCGATTGTCATCCTGGAAAATGTAACGCGGCGTTTGGATGCCGGGGAACCTCCGAAAATTGCAGCCACTGAAGGATCGAAAGAAGTTACGATCGCTGTAATTGGCTCAACGATGACGAACATTTTTGTTTTCATCCCTATTGCCTTTATGTCCGGCATTGTTGGTTCATTTTTCATCGAGTTCGGATTGACAGTGGTTTTTGCTACGATCTTTTCGCTGTGGGTATCGTTTACGATGACCCCGATGTTAGCTGCCTACCTCCTTAAACCCAAAGCGGCAGATCACGTTCCGAATCGCTTTTTCCGCCTTTGGGAACGCGGTATGCTACGTCTCGAAAAAGGCTATGCCAGGATCCTTGGCTGGTCCCTGCGCTATCTGTGGGCAAACGTGTTGGTCGCAATTGGACTGGTCGTGGGTGCGGTTCTTTTAATGGGCACATTGGGCAGTGAATTTATGCCGACATCCAATGGAGACTTCATTATCGTTGATGTAGAACTCCCCCCTGGAACGACCCTCGCCGAAACAGATGAGATGACCACCGCAATGGAATCTGTTCTGAAAACTTCCCCGGAAGTCAAAGAGGTCTTGACGAAAATTGGCAGAAGCGGTACGACAAATGAGGGAGTCGAGTATGCAGAACTCTTGGTCGTTTTGCCTAAGGGACATGAAAAGCACGTCCTTGAAGTGAATCAGGAACTCCGAACCGTCTTAGAAGGTAAGTTTCCCGGTGTGATTCGACAACAGGTGCTTCCCGGGACCGGGGGACTTCCAGGCGGGACGGACATCCAAATTGAGATTCTCGGTGATGAAACGGAGAATCTCATTGAAATCACTAACCAAGTTAAGGGTGTCCTCGATAATATGCCCGAATTAGTTGAGACGAAAACCACGGTACGAACGGGTAAACCTGAACTCACCTTTTTCCCTGACCGAAATCGGCTCAAGGATTATGGTATAACGGTCGCAGAGATCGGGCAGGTCTTGAACTACAGCCTTACAGGCACAGTCGCTTCTACATACCAAGAGGGAGATGAAACATACGACATACGGGTGCAACTCTCAAAAACAGATGTAAGTATTGCTGAGCATGTTGACCGTATCTTGATCCGAACCGCAAAAGGATTAGTCCCATTGTCAACATTGGGTGCCCTCGTTGAACGGGCAAGTGAAACACAAATCGCACGTAAGAATAAGCAAAGACTGTTTCTCGTCGAAGCAAATATCCTTTATGGATCCCTTGGCGATATTACGGCTCAGATTCAGCAACAGATGGATCAGATTCCACTGCCCCCAGGGTACCAGACACGTATGGGCGGCGATGCCGAGGAGCAGGCGGAGGCCTTTCAAGCGATCGGCGTGGCATTGGTTCAAGCCATCATCCTGACCTACATGCTGCTTGCTTCCCTTTTAGGCTCTTATCGCCACCCGCTCACTATTATGCTTACGCTCCCCTTGGGATTCGTCGGGGCGGTGTTGTCAATGTCGATACTTGGACTAACTGTTAATATCTTTTCCCTATTAGCACTCATCATGTTGATTGGAATTGTCGTGAATGACGCGATTCTACTACTGGATCAGACGCGCATTTTTCGCGAGGAAGGGATGTCAATCAAAGAAGCACTGCTGAAGGCGTGCCCCCTCAAATTACGGACGATCATCATGACAAATTTGACCATTGTCATTAGTATGTTTCCCCAGACACTTGGGAATCAAGGAACCGCGATTATGCGGGCAACTTTGGCAGGGGTCGAAATAGGCGCGATTATCGTCCAGACCGCCTGCACATTGACTATCATTCCAGTCCTCTACGTGATTATCGAGCGATTCTCTGGACGTGAGGACCGCGACGGAATGTCAGCAACGGCACAAACCGATTCGTAACAGAGAACACACCGAAGCTACACACCTTGAAAATGAGGAGGAAAATTTGAAGTATGCAGATAACCAAACGTTCCAATCCGAATTTAGCAGTGAGGCAGGCGGTGAAAGAGACAATTTTTTTAGGGGGCATACTTCTGGTCGCCGTTTTCCTCTTTGTTGTGAGTATCCATTTTATCGCGAACAAAGAAGCAACGCACGACTTGGAAAACCGACCCTGGGGCTTAATGTTCGGCTGGTTTACGGCAATTGCAATCGGCCTGGTTTTGGGTAAAACGCGACGGGAAGAAAGCGGGCAACTTCCAAAATCCCTTATTATCGTTCGGGAGTCTCTCCAACTGATTATGTTACTGCTCTTTTTTGGAGTGCTTTGCTATGCTTCCTATTTCTTATACACATCAAGGGCGTTGATCCTACAACGCCCTTGGGGCATTCTAATTGGGTGGTTTGCTTTCTTAATATTTACCGCGTGCTTTGCGAAAACTCGGCATCTCGTTCGTTCAGCAAAACAGAAAGAAGAGTCCATCGAAGGGTGACCGCGTTCGATGGGCTTCTGGTGCCTGCGTCACTTCGTCTTCTATGCTGTCACTCCCAAGGTTTCAAGATAATCTTGGAACTTTCTTGAGATGCCGAAGTCTCAAACGCTTTTTGTATTTCACGCATCGGGAAGATATTACTGATAAGCAGGTCGAGAAGGGGAGAGCCTTCGATGACCTTCATCAATCCAGGGAATTGGTTGAGGTTATAGTGCCATGCCCCCGCGAGACGCAACCCTTTACCGATGAGATCTGGGCTCACATGAAGGACAGTGTCGTTTCTACCGCTCTGTCCAACAAATGCAATCGTGCCACGTCGCCGCGTCGCATCAATACAAAGTCTGTGCGCTTGGACGTTTCCTGAACAGTCGAGGGCGAAGTCCACACCGCGCCCATCTGTGGTGAGGTCGCGAATCTGGTCTACGGCATCTTCATCAGTCGGGTTAATGACCGCCTCGACACCCATCTGTCTTGCCCGTTCAGCACGCCAGGGGATGAGTTCCGCTGCGATGACTTTGGCACCGCGAAACCGAGCGTTGGTAATTGCCCCGAAACCAACAGGACCGATACCGGTGATCAGCACAGTATGTGTCGCGTTAACGCCCATTTCGTCAAAGGCTCGATACGACGGACCCAAGGCGCAGCACGCAAGGGACGCGTGTTCGTAAGAGACGTTATCCGGAATCTTTGGGAGCAACCAAGAGGGCTTGAGAATATACTGTGCCATTGTCGCACTACCGTAAGCGGAGCCGACGAATTCCTCAAAATTGTAGTTGTTTTCGCAGTGGATGTAGTCACCGTCGGTGCAAAGCACGCACTTCCCGCAGGGGTATTGTGGCATGACAACCACCCGATCGCCGATCTCCACTTTTCCGGGCTGGGCGATGTCGACGACCTCGCCCGCGGCTTCATGTCCAAGCCGATCGATCTGACTTCCGTGCTCAAAAGCGTGGTATTCGGTACACATCGGCGAAGCGTGGACTTTTACAACGACCCAATCCTCTTTCGGCGTCGGATCTGGTACTTCGACGAGTCCCGCTTGGTGTTCACCTAAGACTGCTGCTACTTTCATTGTTGCTCCTTCTATTTTTCACCAAAGATATAGGATATTTCAATTAAACCTCCGTCCATTTTAGCATAATTCCATTTATGGTAAACCAGAAAAATAAGCAGACATTCTCCCCTCCCCGGGTAGGCGAGGTTTCTAACCTCGCCACATTAGAGAGTTTAAACTTAATTGTGGACTTTACTGTATTCTATCAATCATATTGTGAAGTTTTGATAGTCATGATCGTTCAGTTTTCTTGTAGGGAGGATTACCAAAGCCTGCCATCTTTTGTAGATTGATCTCCTGATCCCGACTCTTGCTGACTGCTGATTGCCGACAGCTGACTGCCAAAAACTTTGCTTGACAAAATTAGCGAAAACCTGTTTAATAATAGAGGCAGATACAAACAATTATAGCAAGTATTGACTCGCAAGCCATACCAGAAGTGCCGTGTTTTCGGCATGTTCGGATTTAATCTATTTATAAAAGGACAAATCAGATGAAAATAGAACAACGACTTGAAGAATTAGGTATAGAATTACCAGAACCCGCGGTTCCCGTAGCGAATTATGTCACAACGGTGCAAGCCGGTAATCTCGTCTTTACCTCTGGACACGGACCCGGAACAGGCGAAGGTCCAATCTATAAGAGCCAACTCGGAACCGATGCGACAATCGACGAAGGCTATGCTTCGGCACGCCAAGTGGCAATTGGCTTATTGAGTACCCTCAAACACGCGCTCGGTGATCTTGACAAAATCAAACGTGTCGTCAAAGTTCTTGGGTTCGTCAATTCGGCACCCGACTTCATCGACCAGCCCGCGGTTGTCAACGGCGCATCGGACTTTTTGGTCGAGGTGTTCGGCGATAAAGGCAGACATGCCCGCTCCGCAGTCGGTATGGTGCAATTACCCGGTGGGATTCCGGTTGAAATTGAGATGGTCGTGGAAATTGAGGATTAATCTCTTGCGGAAACTTAAAATCCGTATGATGAATCACGGAAGTGCCGCCCGAAACGAAGTAGAGGGCGACTCCGGAGAAGAATGCTCCAAGCATGAAACCACACTTATTACGCCGCAAGGAAAGTTATAAAAATGGCAGTTCAAATTGTTAAACCTCGGATCCGAGGGTTTATTTGTACCAATGCCCATCCCGCTGGATGTCAGACGAATGTCCTAAACCAAATAGATGAGATTAAGCAGGGCATTCCCTACAAAAAGACGGGTATGAATGCCCTTATCATCGGTGCGTCAACGGGGTACGGGCTTGCTTCTCGTATTGCGCTGACGTGGGCTTACGGCGCGAAAACGCTTGGACTTCTTTATGAGCGTCCCGCCGATGCCAGACGGACCGCCACAGCGGGGTACTATAACACCGTTGCCCTTCATCAGCAAGCCGCGGCGGATGGGTTTTTTGCGGACAGTCTTAACGGTGATGCGTTTTCTGATGAAATGAAGGCAGATGCTATTACCCGACTCAAAGCGGATTTCGGGAAAATAGATATCCTCGTCTATAGCATCGCCGCACCGCGACGCATACATCCGAAAACCGGTGTCTCACATCAATCCCAACTGAAACCCATTGGCGAGTCGTATACAGGAAAAACCATCGACTTGAATCGGGAGGTTGTTACATCTGTTACCATTGATCCGGCAAGTGACGAGGAGATCACGGATACCATCGCCGTGATGGGTGGTGAAGATTTAGAGATGTGGGTTAACACACTGGCAGACGCAGAATTGCTTGCACCAGAAGTCACAGTTGTTGCCTATACCTATATCGGGAGTTCCTTGACCTGGCCCATTTACCGAGATGGGACTATCGGCAGAGCAAAAGACGATTTAAAAGCGCGCGTAGACACACTTGATGAACGGCTCGCAAACCAACTCGGCGGTAATGCCTATATCTCGGTGAACAAAGCCGTCGTTACGCAAGCCTCCGCCGCAATTCCTGTCGTTCCCCTCTATGTCAGTATCCTCTATGATGTTATGAATGCCAAAGGCATCAACGAGGCACCGATTGGACAGATGCGGCGACTTTTCTCGGAACATCTCGGACCTGGACTACAACCGCAACTCGATAGCGAACGCTATATCCGTCTTGATGACCGTGAGTTACAGCCTGAAGTAACCGACGCTGTAACCGAGCGTTGGGGACAGATTGATACCGACAATTTCCATGAACTCTCCGACTACGCAGGTTTCAGACGACGTTTCCGAAACCTCTTCGGGTTTGAGGTCGAAGGCGTAGATTACGATGAGGCAGTCGAGACGGAGTTGGTGTTTTAGGACATAGTAGGCTGCGGAGGTCAAACAAAATCTGAATGTTGAGCGTACGACCCAGAAAACTGCAAGCCTACCGGACTTCAAACGGCCGAGAACCGTTCACCGAATGGCTTATATCTATTCACGATAGAAATACGCGAAACAGAATTGAAAGACGGCTTGACCGGATCAGATCTGGCAATTTTGGGGATTACCGTTCTATTGGTGCTGGGGTGTTTGAATTGCGGTTTTCTTTTGGCGCAGGTTATCGCGTCTATTTCGGTGAAGTGGATGACACGATCGTTCTTTTACTCTGTGGCGGGGACAAGTCATCCCAGGCGCGGGATGTTGAAAGCGCAAAAAGGTATTGGCTGGACTATAAGGAGACACGACCATGAGAGAATATCGAACATGGGAAGAAATTCTAATGGAACGGTTTACTTCCGACTGGGAGGAGGCAATTGGCTATCTTGACGTGGCACTTGAGGAATACCAAGAGGATGGTGACACGCCCTTCTTTCTACAGGGTCTCCAGAATGTTGTAGAAGCGCGAGGTGGGATCGCAGAAGTTGCTAAGAAAATCGGTATGGCGCCACAACTCCTTTCAGACATGCTCTCAGGCGAAGAGGCACTACGCATTGACACGTTCAGTTCGATTTTGACTGCCCTCGGATGCCAACTCTCGATTCAACCGTTAGAGGCGACAGAATGTAGTACCGAATCCGTGGCAGGAGAGACGTCAATTGTGTCAGCAAAGCTATCAAGCCCTAACCCTGAAGTTGTAGAAGAAAAAGGATGAATTGTTACATAGAGACCTCTTAACCGACAACCGATAACTGATAACTATCACAAAGGAGAAAATTATGGCGCAACCAATTCAGGTTACCGTCTGGAATGAATTTAGACACGAAAAAACAAACGAGTTCATTCGGGGTCTTTATCCGAATGGCATTCATGCCGCAATTGCAGATGGACTCGATAAAGCCGGTGGTTTTAAAGTTCGGAGCGCAACGCTGGATGAACCCGAACACGGTTTGACCGACGATGTACTCTCAAACACCGATGTTCTCATCTGGTGGGGACATGCCGCGCATAATGCAGTTGAAGATGAGATTGCCGCTAAAGTTCGCGCACGTGTATTAGACGGTATGGGACTCATTGTCCTACATTCCGCGCACTATTCTAAACCTTTTACCGGTTTGATGGGCACATCCTGTAGTCTCAAGTGGCGTGAGGCGGGTGAAAAGGAACGTCTCTGGGTCATTGAGCACGGGCACCCGATTGTTGAAGGTTTAGGCGAATACTTTGAACTTGAGCATGCCGAGATGTACGGCGAACCATTTGATATTCCTGAACCCGATACACTCGTTTTGGTCAGCTGGTTCCCCGGCGGTGAGGTTTTCCGAAGTGGATGTTGTTATTATCGGGGCAGAGGAAAAATTTTCTATTTCCGTCCCGGGCATGAGACCTACCCGATCTATTACGACGAAAACGTTCGGCAGGTTATTGCGAATGCCTCTCGATGGGCGGCACCCGGCAACGCACCGACCCCCGTCTTTGGCAACGCAAAACCCTTAGAACCCATAGAAGAAGGATAGACGTCCAACGTAGCATTGCGCGGGCTTCTCTCGAAGTCCGCTCGTTGCTGGAAATCTTTTATGCAAGCAGAAGACACACGAACGACTGAAGCTGTTGACATTCCACCTGGCACCGGTCCTTATACCGAACCGTGGTCCCTGAAAAAGATTATCGCGCTCGCATCGGTGTTTGGACCCGCGGCGATTGTTGCTTCAGTAAGTATTGGGGCAGGCGAAACGATTGTTGTTGTCCGGGCAGGCGCGTGGGCAGGATATAACTTGCTCTGGCTTGTGCTTCTTAGTTGCGTCGTCAAAGGGATCTTTGTCACCTATCTACTCGGTCGCTATACCGCCGTTAGTGGTGAATACATCGGAAATCGGCTCGCGAAACTACCTGGACCGCGAGGGTGGCTCCTCATTGCGATTATTATCTTTGAGATGGTAGGCGCACCTTTGGCATGGGTACCGATTGCTAAACCGTGCGGTGCGCTGCTCCATTTTCTATTCAGGGATATGTTGTCTTCAGGTATCTCGCAACACGTTTGGGAAAACTTAATCACTGCCTGCTTCATCACCCTCGCACTCCTTTTCGGTTTACGTATCTCTTTTGAAAGACTGGAAAAACAGCAACTCATTATCTGTCTTATTCTTGTGGTTGGAACGATTATTGGTACACTCATGGTGCGTCCCGACTTTGGTAAGGCACTCGTTGGGAGTCTCCGTTTCGGGTACCTGCCTGAATTCCCTGAATGGGCACCGCAGGATGCTGTTGAAAACCCTTTATTGACAATGGCAACCGCATTTGGTTACGTCGGTGGTTCTGTAATGGGATACGTTGTTTACGCAAATTGGGTGAGCATGCACCGATGGGGTATGACATCACATCGGAACATTGACGCTATCCGTCAGCGTGCCTCCAATCGTGATAGAATTGATTATCTCCCTGAAAAATCTGAACAGGTTAGCCAACTCCGACAAATCCTGGCACCGCTTCGGTGGGATGTTGGTATGGGCGCGATTGTGCTATTTATTGTGACAGGCGCGTTCATGATTTCAGGTGCTGCTGTCCTGTATGGAATGCAAAGCACTTTTGAAGGGTGGAGCCTACTTACCGATCAAGCGAGTGTCTGGAAAAATATTCACGCTTCGCTCGTATGGGTGTACTACATCTGTATTGTCGTCGCGTTGTGGGGAACCCTACAGGCACTACCGGAGATTTACGCACGCGTGATGCAAGAGTTCTTTCAAGCCATCTGGCCCCAACGCGAATGGAACTACGATACGCTTCGTAGATGGATCTGTCTCTATATTTTTCTTACAACGATGGTGCTGATCTGGTTGAACATCCCGTTCGACATCTTGACGCAGATCGCTGGATTTATTTTAGCGAATTTTTCGATCGCATTGATGATGCTCGCGGCACTGTATCTCAACGCGAAGTTGCCCGCTGCGTACCGAACGCGTCCGTTCATGTTCGTCGGTGCACTGATTTCTGCGGCTGTACTCATTACATTTGCTGGGATTAGTGGTTGGGGTTTATTCGTCAAAATCGCTAAACTTCTCGCCTAATGGTTCTAATTGATATAACCCAAGTTGCCCCTTTACAAATAAGGAGAAAAGATCATGACAGACATCACAGGTGAACTCAATAAACTACAACAGGACGGTTTCGTTTTAATAGAGGGCGCGTTGTCGCCGGAGGAGACGGAACATGTCCGTCAGAGGATTAACCATGCCCGTGAAAAGGGCTGGGAAGAAGGCTTAAACGCTGTCGGTAACATGTGGTTTGATACCTTGCTCGACCGCGAACCTGATACGTACCAATCGCTTGTCGGGCATCCGAGTGTCCGTCCTTACCTTGAGGGATTAATGGGTAAACAGTGCCAACTCCGGAGTCTGCGGGCGCACATCAATCCAGGTCCCTATCTCCAAGAATGGCACATGGATTTTTACGGCTACTGGCAGGAACAGCGGTATGTTCAGGAACATCCGTTTGCAATGGCACCCGTCGGGATTAACACCACCTTCTACTTCCAAGACAACGATCCCGGTGAGGGACACCTCAAGTTTATCAAAGGTGGTCATCTGTCAGAACCACCGCACCTCTATCCGTTGGATCGTCCTAAATTCGAGGCGTGGTGCGACGCACAAGAACATGTTATCCTGTATCCGAAAGCCGGGGATTGTGTTCTCTTTATCAATCACATCCCGCACCAAGGTGCCAAGGAACGGGACGATATGGAGCGGAGCAATGTCGTGTGTCATTATCAGGTAACCCCAATGTATGAAGGTGTGTGGCATGTCTCTCGTCCGCGCGGGTATCAAGGGACATTCCCGTTTGCTTAGAGATATATGTGAGCGTTTGATGGGCGGGTGTTTTGGCATCCGCCCGTATCATTTAACGAACCAACCTTATGAAACTGGAGGATACTCATGCGTAACTTACAAACCGAAACCTCGTATGCAAGAATGGTGTGCTTATGTGTTGTGTATTTGGTAGTGGGTTTACAAAGTATCGGAACAACCGGGGAACTGGAGGGTTTGGTCGTCTACTTCGCTTTTGAAGAGAATGCTGGTAAGACCGTTGCAGATCTCTCCGGGAACGGACAGGATGGTAAATTAGAGGGCGATACGTCGTGGACGGATGGTAAATTCGGGAAAGCTGTTAATTTTGGTGGAAAAGATGGAATTGTTGAAGTAGAACACTCCGATGCCTTTGAATTTACCGATGGAATTACGATTGCCGCTTGGGTTTTGCCCACTTTGAAGGCGGGACCCGGTACATGGCAACTTATAGCCGCAAAGGGACCCGATGTACAAGAGTTTTTTGAGATTCTACTTCATCCGGACGGTTTTATATGGATGGGATGGAAGTTGACCGGTGGACGTAATGTTCCCGCACAAAGCCCCCGAGATGTCGTCAAGGACAAATGGCAGCATGTTGCCGTTTCGTTTCAAAGCGGAAAGTGGTGGACTACCTATCTTGATGGCGAGATTTTAATAGACTACCCCAAAACGGGCGATAAACTGGTACCGATCGATGCACCGCTCCTACTCGGTCGGGAAGATCCACTTGCTCTCAATCGCTACTATAACGGTGTTATTGATGAGTTCGCGCTCTTTAACCGCGGACTTTCACAGGATGAGATTAAAGAAATTCAGGGGGGTATCCAAGAGATTTTGGCTGTTGAACCCGATGAAAAATTGCCGACAACATGGGGGCTTCTCAAACAGAGGTACGGCGTGCGCAATGCGTCAAATTGACAGATGCAATCACACCCCTTTTAAGACTGTGCCAATTTGGCAGACAATCCATGGGAAATTCTACTATTTCAAACGATGATGATTGGCATAAATATTGCATACTATTCGGTAAATAGGAAATGTTATAGATTTACCTTCTGGAGTAGAGGGGCAGTGGCGGCGATGCACTGACGGATTTTTTCTATAGCATAAAACCCGTAGCCGTAACGTAGTGGAGGGGTTTGCTGGGGTGTTTCTTCAGATATAAGCAAGTACCGCTAAAATTATAATCCACGTCATTTCTCCGCAAGGTAAAATTAAAAAAAGGAGCAGTAAAATGAGCAAAGTCATTGGAATCGATTTAGGTACAACAAATTCATGTGTAGCTGTTTTAGAAAGCGGCGATGCCAAGGTGATTGAAAACACCGAAGGAAACCGGACGACTCCCTCGATTGTTGGTTTCACCAGCGACGGCGAACGTCCTGTTGGGCAGGTCGCAAAGAGACAAGCTATCACGAATCCACGAAATACAATCTTTTCAATTAAAAGGTTCATGGGACGGAAATATAACGAGATCGGGAACGATGCCGACCGTGTGTCTTATGAATTAAAAGCAGATAAAGCTGGCGATGTCGCTGTAAATATTGACGGTAAGATGTACTCGCCGCCCGAGATCTCCGCTATGGTTTTGCGGAAGATGAAAGAAACCGCCGAAGCATACCTCGGAGAGGAGGTCACGAAAGCCGTCGTTACCGTTCCCGCCTACTTCAATGATTCCCAACGTCAGGCGACAGCCGATGCAGGTAAAATCGCAGGATTAGAGGTCGAGCGGATTATCAACGAGCCGACCGCCGCATCCCTCGCTTACGGGTTGCAAAGTAAAGGCGATAAAAAAATCGCCGTCTATGATCTCGGAGGTGGTACGTTTGACATCTCTATTCTGGAAATCGGGGATGGCGTTTTCGAGGTGAAAAGTACCAACGGTGATACGCACCTCGGTGGTGATGACTTCGATCAAACGATTATTGACTGGATGGCGCAAGAGTTCTTGAGTAACCAAGGATTGGATCTCCGCAACGATCCGATGGCATTGCAGCGCCTGAAGGAAGCCGCAGAAACAGCAAAGTGTGAGCTTTCCAGCACGCAACAGGCTGATATTAATTTGCCCTTTATTACCAGTGATGCCGGCGGACCGAAGCACCTTAACTTGACGCTCACTCGCGCAAAACTGGAGCAGATTACAGATAACCTGATCCAACGGTCGCTCGAACCTTGTCGACAGGCTCTCGTGGACGCTGAAATGCAAGCCTCCGATATCGATGAGATTATTCTCGTCGGTGGACAGACACGGATGCCTAAGGTTCAAGAAGCCGTACAGCAACTCTTCGGTAAAGAGCCACACAAGGGGGTCAATCCGGATGAGGTCGTCGCAATCGGAGCGGCAATCCAAGGGGGTGTGCTCGCTGGGGACGAAGAAGTCAAAGATATTCTCTTGCTGGATGTCACACCGCTTTCACTCGGAATTGAGACACTCGGTGGAATGTTCACACGGTTGATTGACAGGAATACAACAATTCCGACGAAGAAATCGAATATATTCACGACGGCTGAAAATAATCAGACCTCGGTCGATGTGCATGTCCTCCAAGGCGAACGGGAACAGGCGGTTTACAACAAAACCATCGGACGTTTTCGGCTCAGCGAGTTACCACCAGCCCCGAGAGGTATGCCACAGATTGAAGTGACCTTTGATATTGACGCAAACGGCATCCTCAATGTGTCTGCTAAGGATACCGCAACCGGTAAAGAGCAGAAGATTACCATTACCGCGTCCTCTGGACTCAGCGAGGCCGAGATCGATCAGATGGTGAAAGATGCAGAGACACACGCCGAAGAGGATCAGCAGAAACGGGAGGAAGTTGAGACTCGCAACCGTGCGGATTCTATGGTCTACGAAACAGAGAAGAATTTGGGCGAGTTCGGCGACAAGGTAGATGATGCCTCCAAGGAGAAAGTGAACGCCGCCGTTGCCCGTGTCAAGCAGGCGTTGGAAGCGGACAACCATGCTGAGATCCAAGCCTCGACAGAGGAACTAACACAGGTCTGGCATGAGGTCTCTGCGCAAATGTATCAACAGACAGCCGATGCCGATCCGAGTGCTGCCGCAGGAGATCCGTCCGCCGCTGAAGCCACAACTGATGCCGCTGACAGCGATGTCGTTGACGCTGAATATGAAGTCGTTGACGAGGACGAGAAGAAGGATCAGAAGTAGCGAGTTACGTCGTTTTGTCTGATGTCTTATGGATTTTGAGCCATAGCACCTATCACGTTATGCGTGGTAGGTGCTTTTTTCTTGCAATACCTTATGGATTTCGACCATAGCAAGCGTATCAAGTTTGCAGTAGGCTCTCAAACGTCGATCCCATTCTTGCTTTTCAGTTCTACTGCTCGCACTGAGCATCAAATTCCAAACCGCTGGCGCGTCCCCACCCTCTTGAATGTCTAAAGTCTCATAGGAAAGCGAAGGCACTAACACAGGGAGGACCGTCTTGAGAGATTTAGAGCCGCAAAAATCAGGATGTTCATAGTGTTTTCTGAGGACTGTCAACTGATCCCATAGTCTTTTAATGATGGATTGAAGTGCCGAAGTATATTCGGGAAAAGATTCAGCCAAACCTCTGAGAATCCGACGTTCAAAAGACAGATTGTAAACGACGATGGAACCGCGGTCGGAAATGTGCGCGAGCAGTGATTGCAAGAGCGGCGGACATGGATCGGTTATGTCAGTGTGCAGGTATTCGTGATGCGTAACCACACCATCGGCTTGAAGGACGTGACAACTGTACTGAAACGGAAATTCTTCGTATACCTTGAAACCGTTGAACCTTGGGATCGCAGGTCTATCGGCTTCAAAATCGAGGAAGTGGATCGGATATTTTAAATTTGCTAACGCTCGTCGGAGTGCGCCTCTATCGATTGCTGGTTGATTTTCGAGAACGCTGTCAACGTAAATGCTTTGCGCCGGTGTCAGCCGGAAATCGGCTGGGAGATCGGAAAGGCGAAAAACACCATTTTCTGCCAAGGCAGTCGCTTCAGGATCTTTGATTTTCGGAATCGTGAAAACTGAATTTTTAGGCACAAACGTCCAACAAGATGTCTTGAAGGGGCATCTATAGGGTCGGTTGCATAAATTCTTCCCAATCAGAACGTTCGGTTCAACAGTTCTGTGGAGTGCCTTCTTGAACCTTGATAGATAGTCTGGAACTTCTTGTTTAAAAAAAGTTACCTTATCTGTTACATCTTCAAAAACAAATAAATCGGACAAATCTGGATAAACGCACGCTTCGTTTAGGAGCATCAATTGCGTCGCAGAGATCGGTATATCAGATGTATCCAATATGTGATTTTGTAAAGCCAAGTTAAGGAGATATTCCTTTTTGATTCTCTTTGCTACTCTAATTTCGATGATTCGCCACCCTTTTTCGTCTTTTTGGAGAATATCGCATCGGACGAAAGCACCATTTGAACGGAAAGCCGCGTTGAAGAGACATGATTCGCCACGACGCATTGCGGCTTTGGTTTGCCGGACAGCAACATCAGGATCTTCGGCGTCAATGAGCACACCGTCTGGGAATTGGGAATAAGCGAGGGGTTTTACCGTTTTGCGTTGCTCGAAAAGTCTCTGTTGTGACAAGGAGAAGGGTGGTGCTTTTTCGGGATGTTTTTCTTCATACCAGAGCCGTTTGAGACAGTGGATGCCGTTCAAATACTTTGCTGTTGTGAGGTAGCTTAGCATTGGTACGCTTTAAGATAGTGAAGGTTGGGCGGGCCCTGAGCCCGCCTCTTATTTGGCTTCGGGTGATCTAACACGCTGAACGAAGGGCTCAGTTGAAATGTTGAGGATGTGGAAAGATTACTTAGTACCCCAACAATTCGATGCCTTCTTTATAGGTCGCTGCGGAATGTTGTAAAGAGCCGATTTCGTCATCTGTTAATTCGATCTCAATGATCTCTTCTACGCCGTTTCCACCGAGTTTAATCGGAACGCCGATATAGAGGTCATCAATACCGTATTGTCCGGTGAGGTGTGCGGAGCAAGGAAGCAGCCGTTTTTTGTCGAGAACAATCGCCTCTGCCATCTGTGCCAATGAGGCACCGGCGGCATAATAGCCACTCGTTTTAAGGAGGTTAACGATTTCAGCACCGCCGTCGCGGGTCCGTTGTGCCATCGCTTCGATGCGGTCTTCCGGTATAAGCTGCGGGATCGGGATACCGTTGACGGTCGTATAGCGCGGGAGCGGAACCATCGTGTCGCCGTGTCCACCGAGGACGAGGGCATGGATGTCTTCCATGGATACACCGAGTTCCAGCGAGATAAAATAACGGAACCGTGCCGAATCCAACACACCAGCCTGTCCAACGACTCGGTGTGATGGGAACCCTGAGACTTTCCACGCGTGGTAGGTCATGATGTCGAGCGGGTTGGTGAGCATCATGATGATACAGTCTGGCGAATTTTTCACGACGTTCTCTGTGACGCTACCAACGATATTGGCGTTTGTTTGCAACAGATCTTCACGCGTCATTCCCGGTTTCCGTGGGGAACCTGATGTGATGATAACGAGATCGGAACCTGCGGTCGCTGCGTAGTCCAGATCTCCGTCAATTGCGGCATCAAACATCTCTACGGGACCCATTTGTGCCATGTCCAATGCCTTACCTTGTGGAACCCCGTCTACGATGTCTATCATGACGACATCCCCGAGTTGTTTTTGTGCGATCAGAAACGCCGCTGTTGCGCCGACATTCCCCGCACCGATAACACTGATTTTTTTTCTTGCCACTTCTGCCTCCATTATAAAAACATATAGTTTTATTCTTTGTTGAATATATTAATTATACCCAGAAATCTGAAAATAATCAAGTCGCTTGTAGGAATGATTCTGTGGTAGGAGGGAACTCCGATTCCCGACTCTCTTCTCTGTAGGAACAACCTCCCGGTCTCGATAAACCTCCCTATTCTTCCAATCTTCCGTCCTTTCTGACTACTTTTTCCATAATTTTTTAAAAAATCGCTGCTTTTCTTATTTTTCTGAACCTTTTGGCAATAACACACCCTCTATGCCCGAATCCAAACTGGTTATCGCTAATGGAGAACAATATAGCAACGACTGAAGATTTAGTTCGGAGGCTCCAAACGGGAGATGGTAAATCCCTCAATGAGCTGATGAAACGCTACAATCCGCGTGTATGGCCGTTAATCCTGTCGGAATCCCGGAACTATCAAGATGCTGAGGATATACTCAGCAGAACCTGGGTTTCGGTCTGGGAGAATATCAACGGCTTGCGGGATGTAAGCAGTTTCGGTGGATGGTTACGGAAGATCGCTTACAACCAATGTAGGCGATATTACAACACCGCATACCATTCACAAGGTGAGCGTCCTTACGAAGACGAGGCGTTAGCGTGGCACATCAATAGCAGTGCCGAGATTCTCCTTCGTGAAGAAGAATTAAAGGTGGACGCTATTGAGACGGTGTATCATCTACCGAGTAAGCCTGAACATATCCGAGAAATTGCTGTCCTGTTTTACCTGCACGACATGCCGCTAAAGGAGATTGCGGAAGAACTTGAGATGCCACTCGGCACAGTCAAGTGCAAACTTCATGAGGCGCGGGAACTTCTCCGTAAGGAGTTTGACGTGGAGTGAGTGAAAGGAGCGATGACTTGGTTGGATTGTGTTTTAGTTTATATTTTTTCTGATGTCCGACTTTCCTGTTGGGCACCATACAACTTTCCAATCAAGGAGAAAAAATGCACAAACATTTGCATTTAGCGACATTAATCGTCCTGTTCACTTTCATTGGACTATCAGTTGTGAGTTTGGCTGACTATGGAAACCATATTCATTGCTCTGCTTGTGGAGCCGAAGCGCATATGGATCCATATCATTGTGCCAACCCACCTGAATCAGAAACAGACCGAACTATTTGGGATAGTGTTACCAACATTGGTGAAGCTATTGGTTCCGAAGCAACTACAGGATATAGCACAGCTACAGCTATTGATGAAGAACTGGAAGCACATGGTGTCTATGATGCTGTAGGTTCTTGGATAGTGTCTACTGGCGAATCCATTTCAGATTGGTTTTGGGATTCAGCAGATTATTATTACGATACCTATACGGATGCATGGGGTTATTGATTGACATCTTAATCCCATAATAAGTAAGGCTGGAGTGCCTGCCCCTACTGCATTCCAGCCTTATCTTCCTTCAAACGTGATTGAACCTTTGTTAGAATGCGCGGGGGCCGCATTCTAACTTCTCAAATCTATATATAATGAGAAATAACAAGAGACCAAATAATAGTTCCCGCTAAGGCTATTATATGAATCCACCATCGATCAGGTATCCATCCCCTTTGCATTATAGCCGATAGAGCACACCACATTAGTGTAAAGATTGAAAAGTTTATTAAGTCCACGGACTGTATTGGGTTGCTCGACTTAAATATCAATGCAAGCAGTATCGCAAATACAGTTAACTGGAAGACCTGCGCGAGCGTTCTTTTTTTGGACATCAAAAATCCGATTTTAATAGGCATCTGAACCCTCTTTTGATTTGAAAATGCAGTTGATGTTGGATACTATGAAGAAAATCCGATCCAACGTTTGTTACTAACCTAATTTGAGAATGCTCGTAGGCATGGAACAAGCAGTTTGCCCAATTGTCTGGCCCTTTTCCAAAATCCTTTAGAGCAGTTATTCTTCTGAGGTTATAGAAAATTAAACTTTACTTCGTGAGCTTCCAGTTTTTCTGCTTGGAATTTATCATTGATAACGATTCATGCTTTCTATCTCACCCATGGTTCTGTTTTCATTATCGCATGGATAAGGTTTCTACAGAGACTAACTAAATCACTATATTCGACGGATAAGCCCATTGAGTTAAAGTTATTTCTTAATGAGGGTGGGATTTCTTGAAAAGGTTCAAAAAAATACAGAAATTTCTTACATCAGGCTGATAGAATTCTCTACCACCACCAAAACGCCCACCACCACCATTTCTTACGCTCTGGCGGAAGCCGCCGCCCCTGCTATATCCGCCAAGAGAGGAGTCCTGCGGCAATGATACCTAATATCACATTTTGCCACCATTCACTGTTTATTTTATTCCTCTTCTTTTCGAGTATTATGGGCTAACTTATTGGATATTGAAGCGATTCAAAATTTGCGTTAATTCTTCTGATCTCTTGCCTTGTTTCGTTTTAATGAGGATTGAAAATCTTTGGTTGGGAGATTGGAGGATGGAAAGGTTGGAGAACTTTTCATGCTTCCATCCTTCCGTTTTTTCTCTCTGACTGGAAGGACTGGGGGAGTGCCTTCCAGCCTTCCATTCTACAGATTAAGCGTGTCGGGGTCCCATCGCGAGGGTAGGATCGTCCCCAAGGTTTTCAAGAAGCCATGCGCGCAGCGGCACATCGTCTTCGGAAGGAACGTAGCGTCCATTGTTTCGGGTCGCGGCACCGAGCAGTTGCCGACGGATCGCATCGCACCGATCATAAAGAGGTTCAACCGTCATCTCGTCTTTCGGACGAATCCAACGATAGCCGTAGCCGTAAAACAGAGCCTTTCGGGTCATTTGCGAGGTGTTTGGACTCCGCGAGTGCCAGAGGCGTCTGTCGAATAGAACCGCGGTTCCGGGTTCCACACAGACCGGCATCGCATCGTCAGGCACATCCGCTGCGGTTGCTTCGCGTGGGTCGCGACTGATTTCGGACGTTGGAACAGACATATCTGATTTTAGATGGCTGCCCGGGCGAATGTAGAAGTTACCACGTCCGGGTTCAGAGACATCCGTGAGGAAATATGCCACCTTTAGCGACAAACGCGGGCGTGGGTCGGTTTCCAGCTCGACGTTAACGCGTCCACTGTCTTGGTGCCATTCCAACCATCCTTCACCCTCTTCGGCATCTGGCGGAGCTGGCGGTTTCACGTGCATGTGGGCGTGGTACAGGTAGATATTCCACCCCAAAATTCCCCAGACTTTCGGTAACGTCGTGTGCAGATCAACGAGGTTTAAGAGCGCATCATCGGCACCTAAGAAATCCGACCAACCCCAGTGCGAGTCGGGCTTTGCTCTACCTGTAGCGAGTGCTTTGGTGTGCAACGTGTCCACGGCGTGTATGAGTTGTTCCCGCATTTCAGTAGAGAGGGCGTTCGGGATGTATAGGTAGCCATTTTCTTCAAAATGGGTGCGCTCTTCTTCTGTAATTAGGTGAGGAAGATACTTCTCAGGTGAAGCTTCCATGCCCATCTTAAGAAGTTCTTTCATGATAAATCCTCCTGAGGTGCGCCGTTGTTTTTCTTACACACTGGACGCGTCTATGCAAACATGGGACGGATTACCGGACAAACTCCGCGAGGAATTCGCGGGAGCGGCGCAGACCGTCCGATTCTGCTTCCCACGTTCGCCAATAGCGGTAATCTTCAAGTTCTACACTGACAATGCCATCAAAACCTTCGTCTTCTAAGCGTTGAACCACTCTCAGCCAATCCACTATCCCATCGCCGGGGATGGTATAACGCCACCAATCTTCACCGAAACCTCGTGGGGATTCAAAACTCGGTCCCAAATTGCCGTGTAAGTAGAGTGCCTCTTCGTCGAAAGCGGTGTCCTTCCCGTGGACGTGTTTGACATACGGCGCGAATTCGTTCAGGGCGCGGAGATAGTCAATACCGATTCTGACGAGGTGTGATGGATCGTAGTTGAGTCCTAAGCCCGGGGATGAACATTCCGCGAACATCGCACGCCACATCTCCGGTGTGCAACCGAGGGCAGGATAAACAGGACCGGGACCAGGCCATCCCTCTACCGCGATTGTTACACCTTTAGAGGCAGCGAATTCGGCAATAGGTGGGACAGTTTGTTTCCAAATGTCGAAGTTTTTTTCTCTACCGAGACTGCCATCTTCTGGCACAAAGACGCAGAACATAATATGAACGTCGTTGTCAGCGGCGGCTTCGATGGCGGCTTTTGCTGCCGAAGCACCAGCCCTCTGTTTAGATTTTTTCGCGCTGAGTAAGTCACTCACCCCAGGGAGATCCGCACTACCGATCACAAGACCGGCATCTCTCGCGGTTTGAACAATTTCGGGGGTCGTTTCTCCAATATCAACGGCTTCATACCCATTATCCGCACACCATTTACAAAAATCTGCGAAGGGCAATTGTCGGGCTGCACCCGGAATTCGTAATCCTATTTTCATATTTTTAACTTATGGTCCTCTCAGCATCGCTCCACTATGTTTCGCGATGGTTTCTGATTAAGAAGGTATAATTGGCAATTAGCAATTAGCAGTCAGCAATCGGTGAAGAGGTGTCCCGTGACCCAAAACGTAGCCTGCAACATCGGCGCAGGCGAGTCTTGAGAAAAACGCGTCAAAGTTTCAAACGTCCTTGATAACTCCGCAAGGTAAAATTAAAAATCCGCAAGGAATAATTAAAATCCCATTAAGCCGCAGCAGCGGCGACAGACGGGCATCGGTCCATCATTACTCACGGATTGTCGGAATTTCATCGCCTTCTGGTTATTCCACATATCCACGACCTTGTCCGTCTTAATATTACCGATGATGTAGTCGTGATAATCGCGGCAGAGGCTAACGTCACCGTTGCTATCGATCTCCATTGTCATGTAGATACTGACACACTGGTTGTACCCGAAGGTTTGCTCGTGATCGGTATAATAACGTTGGATTTCGCCTTTTGTGTTGAGCCTCGGCATCATAATTGGAGGACAGCGTTTCTGTTCGTTGGAGAGGCTTTCCATCTCTTCAAAACGATCCAAGATGACACCGTGATCAAAGTCTTTCCACGTGCCTATCCAACCGTAGTGCGTTTGCGGTTTGAACCCGAAGCGTTTTTCAAACTCTTCTGTGTGTTCCTGCGCCGATTCGGAATCTATCCACCACGTCAAATAAAAGATTTGCGCATCGGCGTATTGACTCGTGAACTTATAGAGATCCACGACATAATCGATATTATACATTGTGACGCAGCTCAGTGGGACAATATAAGGGAATGCGACATTCCGTTTCTCTTTCTCTGCACTGAGTGTTTCCAGAGCGGCTTTGACATCCTTGAAATTGTCATAGTTTTCAGAGACACCCGGACGCTGCGTGTTGTGGATATCCTCATTCGGTCCATCAACACTCAAGTAGACAATTTTGCAAGTTTCCAAGATGTCGTCGGCGCGCCTCGCAACGTTGGTCGCGTTGCTGACGAGTGATATGGGCATTCCACGTTCTTTGATGTAGTGCATCAATTCGATAATACCCGGATAAAGCATCGGTTCACCGCCCCAGATGTACCAGACCGGAGCCCAACCTTGATCAACAATCTGGTCGACGAGATCCTTGTAGACTTCGACAGGGACTTCGCGTTGTTTGAGATCTTTGAGGGATTCCCCGACAAGATAACCGTTATCACCCCATTGTCCACAAGAATGGCAACGGAGGTTACACATGTCGGTAATGCGTAGGCTTACCAGTTCGATAGGGTCTCCTTTGCCGTGTTTCGCACCGCGGGGGTGTCGCCAGTTGAAACTCTCTTTGGCGAGCTGATAACGCATAAACTTCCGCGAAGTACCCCAATCCTCCGATATAGCGGTCGCGAGTTCGTTGACGAGAAACCTTGACGAGATTCGACTTCGTAATGCCATCAATCCTCCTTTATATTTTGCTATCGGCAGTTAGATCGCTGTGCTTTCAGCAGTTAGGTCGGATGGCTGCGCGATCCTTTCAGTAATCTCTAACAGCTGTTTGACGTGGATCAGAGACCTCCGGGCTGACCGCTGAGAGTGAGCGAAGCGAACGCCCTGACGACTGACCCCCATTTTAAGATTTGTCTTTAGATTTGACCAGTGTAAGTGCCGCAGAATTCATACAGTAACGTTTACCTGTCGGTGCTGGCCCATCGTCGAAAACGTGTCCGAGGTGTGCATCACACCGGCTGCAGACGACTTCGGTGCGCGGCATGAAAAATATGCTACGGTCCGATTTCGTCTCAATGGATTCGGGAGAAACAGCGTCCCAAAAACTGGGCCACCCTGTTCCTGAATCGTACTTGGTATCGGAACTAAAGAGCGGACTTCCACAACAGATACAGTGATAGGTGCCTTCCTCTTTGCTATCGTGGTATTGCCCTGTAAAGGCGCGTTCTGTCCCTTTTTTCCGAGTTACTTTATATTCTTCCGGCGAAAGTCGTTCTTGCCATTCTTTTTCCGATTTAATAACTTTTTCAGTTTCCCCCATTTTTCACTCCTCTCATGACTATAGTGGGTTTTCCTACTTCAGTATTATATCATATTAAAAAAAAAACGCAAACGTGTTTTGAAACCTTAACCTTAATCGTTGTTTTTCGATCTGGGCTTTACCGCTCCCAAAACCCGACATTTTGTCGCTGACAGAATTTCGTATCGCACGCCACCCCAAGTGATTTTGCGTTGAAATGCTGCATATACGGCATTGATACCGCCGAGAAATAGTGAGACTGAAGTGACGTAAGAGGTTACGCCAATTGTTTCCCGCATCTTCGGCATTTCACGGAGCCATTTCGGTAAGTTTTTGGAATAGATTCTGTAACCAAGTGCCTCCAGAAAAGGAATCAAGACAATCGGTAGCAGCCCTTCGCGATAAAATAGAAATGGAATTATTCCGAACACGAAGAGACCTTTCGGGAGAAACACAATAAGACTCGCGAACCACTGTTTCCAAAGCCCCATGTGGAGCGTCATAATCATCTGACGGTTCGTAAATTCGACAATTTGGTGCCATGTACGATTGGCAGTGCGTGTAATAGCTACACAGTCTGGGACAAAGTGCACTTTGTGTTTAACATCTCTCATGGCGAGCGTGGTATTGTGATCTTCGATTGTTGTTTCTTCCCAGCGTTGCAGGATACCCGCTTTCTCAAGCATCTCGCGTCGGAAGGCGTTAGAACCACCCCACACCATTGAAAGTCGGTGATCACCTTGGAAACTCATCTGAAAGTTTACCCAGATGGCTTCTACAAGGGACGCGATGTTCCATGTTTGTGGAAAATAGAACCGTCCACCGACAGTCGTTCCGATGTCCGGTTCTTGGAGCGGTGTAACGAGGAGCGTTAGCCAATCCTCTCGGATCGCGACATCCGCATCCACAAATGCGATGACTTCGATATCATCCGGGAGTCTTTCTATTACGGTTAGAAGGTTCTGCACCTTTTGCGAGCGTGGAAGATTGTTGTCAACGATATTCGGTGCTAACAGCACGTGGACATGCGGATGTGTTTCAGCGATTTCACAGAGATGTGGATAGGAGACATCATGTCCTGAGTCGGTTTTTTGGTGGGTAACGAAAAAGATTTCATACTCGCCCGCGTAAACCTGATGCAAGAGTCCGTTAGCGTGTTCTGCTATGTCGGCATCCCAGCCATAGTGCGGCGCGATGATTGCTACTTTTGGCGTGTAAGCAGGCCGATCCACTCTACGTTCGCGCCGCGCGTACCGAAAGGATCGCCCCACAATGATGAGTTCGATAATAAGGAAAAAGTAAGCGGTCGCGATAATGTACGTCTGCATAGTCTTGAATCATTTACTATTCTGCGATGCGGAGTCGTGTGAGCGTTGTCTTGAGTTTTGGAACGAGTTCTGCGTTGAGTAAGAAAATTAAATTCGGTTCATGTTGAAGCCGTGCGTAAAAACGTCCGGAGGCTTCTGTCGGGTTTCCAACTTGCAAGGTATACACCTTCTGGTTTCGCAATTCGATGGTCAGTTGGATCTGTGGGGTGCTAAAACCTGTAATCGCATCAGTAAGCGCAGGTTCACTCCTGGCATAAGCGTCCGCCATCAGATCGTCGAGTTCGTAGATGATAGCGTTAACTTCTGCATTGTTCGCCTCTTCTTTCACCGGCGCAGTGAGTCGCCAGTTCGTTCCGAGGCGTTGACATGTCAACGATTCTTCTCCTTGTAAAGTGAGTCGAATCGCGTCATCAATATGGAAGTCGAGAACCTGTTTATCTCTTAACCATGCCGCACCCATGGCAATTTTGTCGATGAGGGCGCGTTGAACACCGGCAACTTGATCGGACTGCTCGGCTTTAACGTAGACCGTTCCGTCCTTGGTGTAGTCGCCAATGTGTAACACCGCTGATTTTTCTTCACCAAGTTGCGTAAAAGCGACTTCAATTGATGGGGATGCTAACCCATAAGACGCGAGATTTTGGACAGCATCATCAACGAAGGTCGCCGCTTCGAGGGAATCTACGCCGAAAAGCAGGTCGTCCACCGCTTGCGCGTCTGCCTTTATCTTTCCTGTCGGTGTTTGCAATTCCCATATACTGTCACGGTTTTTTGTGCAGACAATTATTTCCTGCCTCTGTTTAATTTCTATACGAACCGTATCGGTGCGTTGAAAGTCTATAACCCTTTTGTCGCGCAGGTCGAAAACGGATGTGTCGAGAAGTCTATAGATGTCATCACTGACGGTATAGATAGCGTGTTGGTGAACAGATTTGACGTAGACGTGTCCCGGAGTCCCGTTTTCTGATGGGACTTCTGCGCCGATGTCAAGGACGTAGGTGTTATTTCCATCTGTGAGCTTTATCTGGAGGCGTGGGGTATCTAATCCAGATTTTTCTAACTGTGCTGGGGTATTGGCTTCTGCCTGGTCCGCTTCAAATGTTGACACTTGCAATGAACGCAATTCCGAAAGGAGATTCTCAATCTCTTGGGTATCTGCTTTTGCTTCGATGGGATGCGTGACACGCCATGTCCCGTCTCGCTTTTCGCAATTAAGGGTTGTATAGCCGTCAGCAGTCGGCTTTTGGCTGTCGGTGTGTTGACTATCGGCTTTTGACTGTCTGAAACCTTCAGTGAAGAGGGTGTGGGAGGGATTCGTAGTCTCGATTTCCCTCTTGCTGACCGCTGACGCAAGCTGAATGTGAGACACCGTTTCCGTGTTGAACCTAATAACCGACCGGTCGCGGAGGTCTGTCGTGGATTTCGCCAGATCGTCCAGCGCGCTGGATTCGATCAGAAAGATATGTGCTTCGGATTTCTCTTTGACATACACGGAAAAGTTGATCGCTTTCTTACCGATAAGAAAGGTGGTTACCGCTGGTGATGCCTGTTCTGTCCAAAGCGAGAGTGTTATACTCGGTGTATCCAGCCCATATTGCGTCAGCTCTGTCACCTCAAGCGTCTGCTTGACGCGTTTATTGAGTAGGTCATCTAACATTTGGTTCACTTTTTCACTGTCCGCATCTGCCTGAAACGGGCTTTCCAGTTGCCAGTTATCCATTGGGTCTTTTACCAATTTCAGATCTTGATATGCCGTATCCGCGAACACGATTTCCATCCGTTGAACCTTTTCTCTCGGGATACCATAAACCTGATGGATCGGCGGCTTTTCATTTGCTGATGTTTCCTCTGGCGATTGCTGAAAAAATAGAAAATACGCACCTGAAATGCCTGCGAGAAGAACGATGATGATAAGGGTTGTCCTGAAATTCACGCATCCTCTCCTTTACGGCGTTGCCACCAAACGATGAGTCCAGCAATAAAGACGATTGAAGGTATCAGGAAGACAGATGTTATTTGCACTAAACGAGTATCGTGAACGCGCATTTGGCGCAGTGTTTGTCCCTGTAAGTCGATAGGACGGATCGCGATGAGATCCTCCTCTAATGTAAGCCAATTGATTGTCGATAGAAAGAGGTCGCGGTTTGCCTCTCGGAAGGCGGCATTCACCGCGAAATCTGAGTCTCCAAAAACGGCGATTCGGGTCGGACCCCGTGAGGTACTCCCATCACTATCTTGATCGGTTTTTTGCTCAACGGCGACGGCAACGGATACCGGAGGCGGTGTGTCTGCACCGTGTGTGTAGGTGAACGTTCCGCTGAAAGTACCATCGGTGCCGCGTTGCTTTTCGCCCCAACTGTCGTCTGTTCCCCCAACAGTTTTAGCAAGCGATTTGACGCTTAGGTTCGAGGCTCTATCTGCTATAGGTGTGACAGAACGGGTCACGGGGAATGCGACTGGATCTCTCATAGCACGCGTAATCTCGTGCAATTCAAACCCTGGTACCGGGGCACGGGGTCCGAATAACGGGACAAACTGGGTTTCGTCGATGACGAGATCATTCCCGATCGCGATCCCCCATCTCTTCATGAGTCCAATGAGCCTTCTGTTGACATCTTCTGCAGAGGCTACCGACGGATCGAGCATCAGAAACAATTTTCCGCTACGCTTCAAGTATCTCGCCACTATGTTAATTTCATTACGGGTCAAGGCGTTTTTTGGACCAGCAATGACAAGTAACTCACAATCCGCTGGAATGTCCGGTTCTGTCAAGAGCGAAAGGGAAAACGCCGCATAGTTCTGATTCTCTAACTCTGTCCGCACTTCACTATATCCATCGTTATCGAAGTCAGTGATTTCATGTTCTTTGTGGCCCACAAGGAAGTAGACTTTTTTCGTTTCGTCTCGGATGAGTTTAAGAATCGCGCTCGTGAATTTCTGTTCCTCAACGGTGGTGACCTTTTCATACCGGTCTTCGCTGTCGAAAATGATTGTTCCATCGTATCGCAGTTGATACTTGCTGCTAAGTTGAAGATCGATGTAAGGATTTTTAAATGAGAAGGTTAAAAGTTCAGTTTCACGCTGGTACAATTCTAACATATCTTTCGCACGCGCCGCTGACTGTGAGGTGTCATCGCTGAAAAACGCTGTTACTTGGATTTCCTTTTTAAGGTCTTTGAGAACGGTTCTCGTTTGTTCCGAAAGCGTGTAAAGCTGTAGTTTCGTTAAGTCTACTTGTTTATTAAACTGCCGGACAACAATAGCATTGACAAAAATCACAATGCCGATAACCCCAACGATACTCAAAGCAACGTTCGCGCCGTAACGCGCTTGGCGACTGATGAAGAAATTCATGAAGTCCGCAAACCGCAATCGTGCGAAAATGGCGAGTGAGATAAGCGCGAACAAGAGGCAGATCCAAAAAACCAGCCGCGCTTGAAATATCCAACTCGCAATCGCAATAAAACTGAAAATTAGCGTTAGAAAACCGAGAATCGGACCTGTAACCCTTTTGTTGGCTTCCATGCTCTACCTCCATTTTGATGATTCAATGGACTTGAACGTCGCAAATAAGCAGACACATGTGAAACTGACATAGTAAATAACATCTTTCAAAAGGATGATACCGCGTGAGAAATCTCGGTAGTGTTCAGATAGCGACAGGTAACTCAGGAATTTCGCTATCGGTCCACCACGCGCTGAGAGCGCACCGATCACCCATAATGTTATGAGGATGCCGAAACTCGTCAACGCGGCGACGATCTGATTTTTACACATCGACGACATCAGCAAACCTAATGCCAGAAAGGAGGAGCTGATGAGGAGGATACCAAGATAACCGCTGATGAGGAGACCACTGTCCAAATAACCGAAGCGTTGGGTTAGGAGTGGGAACAGAAGCGTCAAGCCAAGCATAATAAGGACCAGTGTGCAGCTCGCCAAAAATTTGCCGAGAACCACTTGTCCGTCTGTGATTGGAGAAGTAAGGAGTAGCTCAATCGTTCCCGATTTCCGTTCTTCCGCAAAGAGTTTCATTGTCAACACTGGCGTAAAAAAGAGTAAGACGATCGCCATGTTACCGAAGAGTGTTTCCATCACATATCCGCCGGTTCCGCCAACGTTGCTCGCACTGATAATCATGATAGAGAACAGGAAACCCGAAATCGCTGTAAAGACAAAATAGACGAAATAGGCGATCGGTGAAACGAAATAGGTATAGAGTTCTTTTGTGCAAACTGCCAGAATATTTCTCATTTTTTTCTATGAGCACCTAACGAATCGTTTGCGAACCTTTCCAACAAAGAAGGGACCGAGGGATTCGATATATGTGGTGGTCTGTTCCGTTTGGCGCATATCCTGTATCAAACGCGATAACGGGTGTAAATCAGGACCGACCACTCCGATAACAAATTCGTTGTCGTTTGTATCTAATCCGAAACATGCGAGTCGGATGTCACTGGCGTATCCACCCGAGGCGTAACTACGACCCAGCAAGGCGTGTTCGCCTAAGATGCGTCCTCGTTCGCGGTATTCAAGACGATAAAATTCAGATTTTCGGCGCAGCGGATACCAAATCGCCCATGGAAACTCAGGATTGAGAACGTTTTGGAGGGGTCTGTTGAGGAGCCATTCTTCCAGGTTCGGTTCTCTACCGCTTGAATACGTTCGACCTGTCATGGTCATTTCTGGACGATATCTAAGCTTAGACGTATCCTGCGCTTTTACGAGTAGGGTTCGTGACTCTGCCATTAACACCGCTGGATCTTCTGCGATAAACAGCACACCGATCCCTGTCGGATGGTTTAAATCGTCGTATAGGACTGCGTTTAGGTTTCCCTTCTCAAGTATTTTAACGAGAAGTCTGTGATCGAAGCATTCTTTAAAGACGTGTAGTTGAAAGAACAAACGTCGGTCGCTCACCTGTAGTTTTCCGTCGATGGGCGCGCCGACTTCTTGGATATCCGGTGGTTCAGGACGTTGCGGTTTCTTCTGTTCTGTATTCATAATTTTTTATAATGGTTTTTGCTTTATGGCTAACAACTTTTCCTGCCGACTGCTATATTCAACGCTTTGTCGTGTACGATTCACGAATCCACTCTTCAAGTATCTGATCGGGATTTTCCAAGACAGCCTTTGGGAAAGTGAATGTGGAGTGTCCTGTGTTCTGCTTAATCAGGTTTAGACCGTGTTGGTAACTGCCCAAAAGTTGATCACAGACCTGCTTGACTGTTTGTTCGTCTGCGATCGCACGTTCGCAAATAAGCGCAGTCGCTTCGGCATCGAACTGAATTTGCAATTGATGTTCTGCGTAGAACTCCGCTTCGTATCGACGGACCTGTTCACACATCACGGTATTGCGTCTGTAGTTAGGCTCTTTAATTATACGATTGAGCTCGACATCAGGGGACTCCACAACGTCAGCGGTGACAACAAATTCCTCAACGCCGGTAGAGGGGAGTTCAAATTTATAATTGCGCAAGACTTTCTCGCAGACTGTCATCAAAGCACGCGCCCCGGTTTTTTGCGCAATGGCTTTTTCGGCGATGCGTCGTAGACCGCAGTCCGAAAACGCAACCGTGATGCCATACGCTCGAAAAGCGTTTTCATATTGTCGGATAATGGAGCCTTCCGAGTGTTTCAGGATATAGAAGAGGTCATCTACGCCGAGTTCCGTGCAAACGACGTGTACCGGGAGTCGTCCGATGAATTCAGGTTCAAAGCCAAAGTCGATGAAGTCTTTCGGTGTGACGTTCTCGAAATATTGTGTCGTCTCTTCAGTTTTGCTGGTAATCTCAGCATTGAAGCCGATTTTGCTTTGATGCATGCGTTTCTTGATAATATCTGCCATACCGGTGAAGGCACCGCTGATGATGAAGAGGATGTGGCGTGTGTTGATGACCTCTTGTTCGACCTTACCGCTTTTCTGAAATTCCATAGCGGCACGCATTTGCGAGGCGACATCGTTTCCGGCACGTAGGTCGACTTCGGTCTCCTCCATCAATTTAAGGAGTCCTATCTGCACACCGCGCCCGCTCACATCGCGTCCCATAATGTTTGGCGGTGTCGCGATTTTGTCCGCTTCGTCGAGATAGATGATGCCGTATTGCGCCAATTCGAGGGTGTCTTCGGCTTGGGTTACCAATTCACGGATAAGGTCGTCTACGTTCGCACCGACATAACCCGTTTCGCTGAATCGAGTCGCATCCGCTTTGACAAACGGCACGCCGATGAGTTTAGCGATGTGTCGGATAAGATACGTCTTACCGACACCGGTCGGTCCGAGCATAACAATATTCTGCTTCGAGTAATCAGCCTCAGCAGCAGCCGGATCTTCATGGCATTCTCGGACGTGGTTGTAATGGTCACAGACAGCGATAGCGAGTGCCTTCTTTGCCTCGTCCTGTTTAATCACGTATCGGTCGAGATATTGTTTAATCTCCTTCGGTTTGAGGTCGAACTTCAGATCGAAGGTTTTTTTCGGCTCAGGTGCTTCGTCTTCTGTTTCTGACGCAGGGTCGCCAGCAGACGCGTTAATCAAACGGACACTACCGCCGTACTTTTGCTGTACGAATTCTTGGAATTCTTTTTCAATTTCTTCGGGTGTAGGTATCTTCTTATTTGTATTCATAGAGAAAAGCGTTACCTCTATTATCTTCAGCCCCAGCGGGGCAATATCTGTGTATCAGAAAAACATCGTCTCCATCATCTATCTTCAGCCCCAGCGGGGGTTTTTGCTGGGGTATTTCTTCAATATCTGTGTAGAAAAGCGTATAATGAAACAATCGAACCTCAGAGGGGTGACATCCAACTTTGGAGCTTTATAAACCTGTAAGCTCGCTTCGAACAATTTCAGTCCCCGCAACCATCGTTTTCAGTTTCGCGGCAGCTGCCCACCGTGCTGTTTGGCTGAAACCGCAATCCGGCGTAATCGCGAGTTTTTCGGGACGCACGTGCTTGAGTGCTGCGCGCAGCAGTGCCGCCACATCCTCCGGTGTTTCTACATAGTAGTTTTTAACGTCTATAAGCCCAGCAGCGAGTTCTTTGTCGTTCGGAAAGTCGCTCCATAACGCGATTTCTGCCATTTCACGGTTCGCGAATTCCAGGGCGAGTTGATCGAAATCTGCGTCTAAAATATACGGAAAAAGCGGACGATACGAGCGTTTCCCGACGGCTCTGCCGCGGTAGTTCCCGAAACAGATGTGCAGTCCAATCTTTGCGGAGACACCTTCAACGGTGTGATTGAACAGTTTAACGAACGCTTCAGGACGATCGGGATAAACGGCGTATGAGGGTTCATCTAACTGGATGAATTCTGCACCAGCGGCAACGAGTTGGCGGAGTTCTGTATTGATAATCTCCGCACAGGCGTAGGCGACTTCAAGGCGTTCTTTATAAATACCACCCGTCTGAATGCGTCCGGAGAGGGTGAACGGACCGGGACACGTCACCTTAAGCGGTTTCGTCGTCTCGTTTTTCGCGAATTCAAATTCTGCGAGGATACCGAGACCATCGGGAGCTGAGAGTGGAACAGAAGGTAGCCATTTGCCGCGTTGGTCGTGTCCGTCGGGTCCCTGTGTTCTGGGTGCTGGGAGCTCTTCTAACCCAGTGAGCCGTTCATAGAATCCAAGCACGAAGTCTTGTCGGCGCATCTCACCCTCTGTGATGATGTCAACGCCGGCGCGTTCTTGGTCAGCAATGGCAGCGCGAACGGCATCGTCGAAGGTTTCGTTAATATCGGTTTCACCGAGTTCTCCGCGTCCGATGGCTTCTAATGTCACGCACAACCAACTCGGTGGCGCATAACTTCCGATAGTACTGGTGGGTATCAAAATGTCCGTTTCTTTCATAAGTCCCTTCTATAATGTGATCACTTTGTACAGTCGTAGGTTGGGTTGAGGAAAATATAATACGCCGAGACACTGCCAAAACGATCTTTCCTTCTCAATAGAATGCATTTCCAAGGCAACGTAGCAAAACCCAACAAAACAACTATCCTCCGACGTTTGCGTAGAAGAACGGCGGCATCGTTAGGGCAACGACATCATCTTCTCCAGAGATTTCACGCGCCATCGCGAGCGCATCGTCTAAGTTTTTCGCCCAATCAACACCGAGCCGTTGTGCAACTCTCGGCTCCTTCGGACCGACGAGAATTACCTTCGCGAGGTATTTCAGCGGATACGTTGCCCAATACCAGACAGTGAACGGATGGAAACCGTGGTGCGCAAACCTGTTCCGATAGCAATCGATAAAATACTCGTCTTTTGCGTATTTTTCCTGAAACTTCTGTTGCATCTCAAAAGGTTCTGTCGTTTCAGTGAGGACTTCATCATAAAACTGTTTATAGGCGACGTGATACTCGTCGTGAAAGATCTCGTAGGTCGGATTCATGATGATAACAACACCGTTCTTTTTGATGATGGGTTTGTTATAGAACCAATTGAAGACGTAGCCTAAGACATCGCTCACCACCAAAACCGGATTGATACGCGCATCAACGGCGTAGGGACTCATATCGGGCAGTCCGAACACCAGTGTGCTGAACTGCCGCGGGATGTCTATTGCCAACTGATCCTTCATTGACACTAACGTTTTCGCATGGACGGCATCGATGTCGCCTGCGTTGATTTGGATCGGTTCGTAGTCCGTTTGGACGCTCTTGAGAATACTGTAACGCAACGATTCAGGCAGAAGTGATAGGGTCGCCGGTGTGAAGGTTTTCAGCACCTTCTCTGCGATGTTGCAGTCGCTATTCGGTTTGCCAACATACCGCAGATGAAACGGGTAGATCGCGCCGTTCATCGCCGCTTCGAGCACCAAAATCGGTGTCTCTTTCTGAATCAGACGACTCATCCGCTCGATGCAAGCGTGCATGTGCGAACCTTCGGGTTGCATGACGTGCGGGCTTTCTGATGTCATGTGTGGCGAGTGGTGGGGGGCGATGGAGTTATACGTCCCAAGACCCACAGCGACAGATTTATGCCCACCGTTGAGCGGGATCTGTATCATATCAACGTAAATTACCAGATCGGATTCAAGGACTGCCTTATCTGTTTCAACGGTTTCGTCTTTTTCTGTGTGTCCTACCTGAACAATCTGTTCCGCATCCTCCGCATCGAAATTTCGGAGTTGATGCGGATAAAACTCGTCCATGATGTCTTTTCCGAGCATATAGGCGAGTTCGTGTTCTTTCATCTTTCGATGCAACGCAACAGCGCACATCAGTTGGATGTTCTTTTTCTCCACCCCGTAACTATAGAGCATCTTCAGGAGCGTCTCGGTCATGATCTGCCGCATATCCGGCTTTTTGGTGGCGGGGAAAGGTTGGCAGTTATCATCGAACAGGATGAGCACTTTAGAATTGCCGTTGACGAGTTCGCGGAGAGGAGGCATCTCAAGTGGGTTTTCAAAAGCTCGTTGTGTGTGTTCACGCAGTGCCGTGCGCTTGATTCCCGGTAGCGGAGGTTTCGCGTAGTAGACCTCTGAATTGTCTGGGAGTTTTGCGTTGATGAGATGATTTCCGAAATAAGTAAAGTATTTCATTTATACGAGATAACTCACTTCTTGAGACAGTTTTACTTGCTGTTCTGACGGCTTGCAATCACCAATTTATTTTAGCATAGTTTATCGGATTGTGCAAATTTTTTATCAAATTTCAGAACATTAGTTTTCCTGTACGAGTAGGGAACACCCAAGCAAAAACACTCCGATTCCCGACTTCCTTGTATAGGAGTGAGTTTTACTCGCGATTCTTACTGATAGACCCTGATTTCCCGAATCATACAGACTGCTGGTTGTGGCAAGATTGCCATCAACGAGTGACGGATACGTTTCGCAGGAGAGGTGTGTAGCCTTTATTCGTTTTGGAAGTGGCTGATACAAGGATGCGCACCCTACCATGAGTAGGCACACTCCGATTGCCACACATACCCGCAAAGAACAGGTTCTACTCAACATTGGTTTTTACCTCCATTAAAAGTAGTAGGCACACGCCGTGTGCCGTCACACAGGAATCTCTCAAGTCCAAAACTACTGATTACGAGTCTATTAATTTTTTTTTATTCACTGTAGTATTCAAGGCTTCGATGTTCTTTAGTTGTTGCACATTTCACACTATAGGTGTTATAAGCAAATTTCGTGCCAGTTTGGAGAGGCGTATCGCTGGTATTCTTGGCAAAAATTGCCCCAAATAGGACAAATCTCATTCCAGATTGCACGGAATGGTGCAGGTTCGGGATAGGGGTGAGGATTTAGGAATGAAATAGGTTGGGTATCAGCCCGGCAATAGACGATACCCAATACCCGTAAAAAGTCCGACAACGATCCAGATACCGCCGATGAAGCATTCTCCTAATATAATGCCTAACACAAAAGGACGGAGTTTACGGTAGAGGGTGACGCCGCCGAATTTCAAGACGGTGTATTTGAAAAGCCAACCGATGAAGAATGAACCCCAAAAACAGAAGGTCGCATAACTCGTCATCAGGAGTGAGCCGATCGGATGTAGTTTCCACCAGAGGTAGTGGTGACGCATCCAGAGCATCCCGAACATCGTGGCACCACCGAAGATGAACGAGCCGAGTCGTTCAAATTCAATACCAGTCGGGTTTTGGAGGATGCCCGTCAGGCGAGTGAAGGGAACGGTTGTAGAAATCATATAGGTCCAGTGTTGCAAGTTCACTGCCCCGTGCGTATAGGCAAGGTCTAAGGACGTGTAGTAAGAGACACCCATTGCCAAGACGATTGCGATCCCCATCGCAAGCAGAAACGGACGCTGCTTGAGGCGCAGCGGTTCTGCGAGTTTGAAGTTGTTCATGAGCCCCGGCATGAGGATCTCCCGCATATCGAACATCAAAACCCGTTCGTATGCGACCAACGTCCAACTCGGCGCGTTCACACGGGCACTGCCGAACAACGTAATCAGGAATTCACCAGGGAGGTAAGAGTAGATGATAAACAGCAAACCGCCGTTCGCAACCATCCACGTTCCAACCGTCGTTATAGCGAGGAAAATCCCGAGCATAACGAGTGCTACCCACACACTCATCCCCGCGAGGCTACATATCAAGGTCAGCAGTAGAATACCCACGATGAAACCACCTGCTGCCCAAACGTAAGGGAGCGGTTCGTTTGTATCGTCGCCTGCCTGTTTCCCAAAGATGGTAGCGAATGCACGTCCGAAGTGGCGTTTGCCGATGAAGAGGATAAATCCGATAAAGACGAGCAGCGCACCCATCTGTTGATTCTGGTGGAAGTTCCACTGATTCACTTTCGAGCCTGTTGCGTAGATAAGCACCGTCTCCATCTTTCCGAGTAGGAAGAAGAACCAGAAACTGAACGAAATTTCAAGGGTCAGCAGATAGACGATCCCAACGATTGAAGGGTAGATAAACAGATGCACCGTGGGCCACCATCCCAACGCGGATAGCGGTTTTTCGGTGAAGAATTGGGCAATCGGAAAATCGAGGGGCGGCCTCGGAAAGGCTGGGAAATATGAGTTCAGTCCTCTCAACCCGTGTAATATGACCGGCAGCATGAAACCGAACCACATCAGCCGTGATTTGAAGAACCGATTCAACAGCGCACCTCCTGAAGGCGTTTGAAACATCTCCTGTGGCAATTGAACGACCGGAAACGTGAAACGTTCGTGTTCTACCCACTGCTTTCGGAGAAGCACCGTCCAGCAGATAGTGACAAAATAGAAGATCAGGACAAACGCACTCCATCCGACAATCGGCTTCAGCCATGCACGCCACGGGATCGAATCGCCATCCGGTAATTTTTCATAAAAATAGAAAACCGCTTTCGGATCTTTCACGACCATCCAATCTGGCAGATGCTGATGAAAAAGGGGAATCCATTCGTTTTCGGCGGTTGCGAAGTAGACTGGACTCACAGCAAGTGGAACGAGATATCGCATCAGTCCTGAGGACGGAATGCCCGATGCCACCACCATCATTCCCCAGATGATGAGCAGTTCGCCGCCCTGTAATTCCGTGCCGGGTTTCAGTCTCTTAAGGAGAATATTGACACTGAGAACGAAAACCAGCATTACGAAGACAACGGCGATCGGTAGATGGTTCCCGGCGAGATAGGTGCCGCCAACGTGGAAATCGTTATACGGGGTGGCGAAGCATTGGCATACCACTGCTCCCATACCGATAAGGATACTTCGCAAGGTGAGTCCAGTATGAGCAGGGTGGGTGGTTTGTGGAAAGTTCTGAGAGGTAGCGAGAGATGTCATAGGAGGCGTATGTCATTTTACCGTAAATCAAAAGCCGTTTTCACGGTCGCTGTTTTCCCTGTATTCAGGGCAGTCTGGATAGCGCGTTTGTAATCTCGCAGTGGAAAAAGCATGCTGACCAGTGGACGTAAATGGGATTCCATCTTTTGGAGGAGACGCAGACCGAGCGTGAAGGTATGGATCTGTTCGACGTTATGTGTTTCAAGTCCATAGGTATAGGCACCCGTTACACGCAGCTGCTTATACCAAATCGAAGTCCAGTCAACGTTTTTGGGGATCCCCGGCATACCGACCAAGATGACATCGCCATCTGCACGAGTGAAACGGAGCGCGTCGTCTATTGTAACGCTCGAACCGATACAGTCGAAGGTAACGTCCGCCCCGCCAATTAAGACCTGTTGTCCTAATTCAGGTTGATACGAAGTCGCGCCTGTCAGTTCACAAAACGCAGTATACCGACCACTATTTGGTGATAACACATCATCCGCGCCGAGTTCGCGCGCCAACTGCTGTTGGTGCGGATATTTAGCGAAAATGATAATTCGGTTGCGATGTCCGAGTACCCGAAGTGCCGCGACGGTGAGCAACCCGATAGTCCCGCCGCCGATGATACAGAGAGTCGCCGTTCTGTTGGGCGAAAATTTCAGAACGCCGTGGAGCGCGCAAGCAAAGGGTTCGAGTAGCACCGCCGTTTCGTCCGAAATACCGTCAGGAACAAGGTGCAATTGCGATTGGTGGGCAAGAACCGATTGGCTCCAGCCGCCACCTGTATCGCGGCAATAACCCGTTTGAACCCCTTCAGAGATGTCGCCTTTTGTGATGTTCTCACAGTTGGCAAAACGTTGGTTTCGGCATTGGTAACACGGCGGCGAGACCCCTCTCACGGGACACGACAGGGCCGGTTCGATCACCACCCGTGTCCCAACAGAGAAACCCTCCACTGCCACACCTGTCTCCGAGATTTCGCCGACGATCTCATGTCCCAGCACAAAAGGCGTTGACGTGAACGGCGAGAAATAGGGACTCCCTTTCGCAGTGATTGTTGCCAAATCGGAGCCACAAATGCCGCTGAGCCGGGGTCTGACTTTGACCCATTCAGGCGTTGGCAGTTGTGGCTCTGGAATATCAACGAGACGCGTGCAGGAGAATGGAGACGTATAAAGACTTCGCCACCGTTTCCCAAGATAGCGCATCGCCAAATAACGTGGGATGCTTTTGGTATATTGAATGGCTTCCACAGTGCTTATTTAGTTCGCTTCGGACTGATAGTACGCCATCAGGATTTCCGCAACCTCAGGGCGCGCAATTTCCGGTGGCAGCGGTTCGCCCGCGGCGAGAATCTCACGTTGCCTTGTACCAGAAACGTTGAAATAGTCGTCGCCACCGTGTGGGCAGTCGCGCATCATCACGATCTCATTGCACTTTTTGCACCAGACCGTGAAGTCGCCACGGAAGATACCGATCTCTAAGGCATCTTCAGGAATTGTGTCGAAGACCTCTTGCGCCTCAAACGCACCGTAGTAATCACCTGCGCCCGCGTGATCCCGTCCGACGATGAAATGTGACGCACCACAGTTCTGACGGAAAACGGCATGGAGCAATGCTTCCCGCGGTCCTGCGTAGAGCATATCGAATCCATAACCGGTGATAGAGACAGTATTTTCGGGGAAATAATGTTGCACCATCGCACGGATAGAGGCATCGCGAACGGCTGCGGGAATATCCCCCGGTTTCAACTTACCGAGGAGCATGTGGATCAGGACACCGTCGGCATTAACTTCTCTTTGCGCGATCTTACAGAGTTCCTCATGGGCACGGTGCATCGGGTTCCGCGTCTGGAAAGCGACAACTGTATCCCAGCCACGCGCCGCGATGTCCTCGCGAATCTCAACCGCGGTGCGGAACGTATCAGGGAAATCCTCGCGGAAATAGGAGTAGTTCAGGACATCGATGGAACCAGAGAGGACGTTATCTCCGACACTGTCGAAAGCAGGGACACCCGGATGTTCAGGATCTGCCGTTCCAAAGGTCTTTTCGATGAGGAGTTGTTTCTGTTCTGTTGAGAGCGTCTCGATTGCCGAAACCTTCATAACAGCGAGTGGCGGATTGCCATCAACGTTCGGATCACGTAGGGCGATTCTATCGGCGTTCTTTACTGCATCCGTGAGTTGTTCCGATGGAACAATATTCATCACGGGGACGGGCCAGAAGAGACCATTCGACAGTTGCATATCTGTTGCGACGCTTGTCGCTTCAGCAATGTTCATATAACCCGTAAGCGGTGTAAAGTACCCCGACGCGAGCATAACGGCTGATGCAGCGGCACCTGACGAGATCAGGACAGACGGAAGTTGTTCCGCTTCTTTGGTTAGCTCAGCACGTTGTGCATCATCCGAAACGTAAAGCGGGTTTAAGGTTTCGGCTCCATGTGGTTTAATCATTCAATTCTCCTTTTCAAAAAAACGATTGTAGGGACAGGTCTTGTGCCTGCCCACATATTCTGCGTTATTTTGGTTGTATTTGTTCGACTGTGCAGCCGTTCCAAATCCAAAAATGGTTTTTATGCTCCCAGTCATCTTCAGGACGCACCCGGTCTTTGGGTGTAAAAATAACTTGGGTGAGGTAACCCTCTGTGACTTCTACTGTATAGGTGTGTTGAAGCACGTCGTCATCGTCTGATATTGTAAAGTCCTTAAGAACTTGTGTTCCGTTGGCTAATAGATTGAGCGTATGCATTGCATCTTCTCTTTCAGCAAAGGTATTGGTTACGCGATAGGTTCCATTGGGTACGTCGATTTTGAATGCCGCATCTCTCTGACCCCAAACACCGTCCTGCGCGAGTGCTGTCGTCCTGCTGTCGAGTGCTGTCGTCCTTCTGTCGGTTCGATAGCCTTCATGGGGTGAGCGTGTATTCCATCCGAATTTACCACTCTCGTATTCTGTATTCGGTCCAATTGCGTGGTGGTCTAAGGCTGTTGTGCTCCCGTTGGGTTGCATGTCGAAACGAATTATCAAATTCCCTTCTTCCGTCCTGTTCCACAATTCAAGTATCGGTCCATCTGCCCGCTTTTTCCTGTAAAGTTGGAGATGTTTTGTCTCGTGGATGATTTCGTAATCGGCGATATACGCCAGAAATTCAGGCGTATCAGGCGGATACCACGCCACTACATAGTCTGCAGATGCTTGGTGGTACCACAGATCTTTATAATTCGTTGGAGCGTTCTCGGCGTTGCGATTTACCGGGAAATAGTTAAATTCGGCTTCGTAGTTTGCCAAATGTGCCACATCATCTGCGTATACACCGTAGAGTGCCATGTGATGGACAAAGGGTGTGACGTATTCAACCTTTCCTAAAGCGTCAGATTTGTGCCAATCCTCACTCCGCATCTGGTACGTTGAATGCGGTTCGATAAGATGTGTACCCGATACCAATTCCGCAATCTCTGGCGCGATCCTTGCGTGGTCGTATGCCGTCCTACCAAAGTGGAGTAAGCTAAAAATGACAAGGCATCCTGCGACAACGTAACGAAAAGATTTACCCATATTCGGAATTAACGATGCCGCCAACATCGGCAGAATATAGAGATGAATCCTATCATTAATCCATCCGCCCGGTCCATAGCTCCACGGTGCCCTAACGAACATATAGGTAAACAGGAACGCAATTAGCAGAAACGCATCCGTCCGTTTTATCCACTCCTTCCGGTAAATTCGGTAACCGATGGAGATAATAACTGCTATTCCTAATACCGCGAGAAGAAAATAGTTCGCTCTAACATGCCAGTCGGTGAAATAGACGATCGATTTAACGCCCAAAAAATATTCCCAAACCCATTCCATACCGCGATGGTTCCCTTGTTGATGTTGTTTTGTGCTCTGTAGGTAATAGCCTACCAGCACAAAATACATCGGCACCATATAGAGGAAAAGGCGGAAGACGGGCTTGAGGTAGACAACAAATTTTTGCAGCAGCGCAGTGAACCCTTCTCTACGTGTTTGCCATACTGCGGCTATCGCTGGTGCACCCCACAAGCAGCCGCCTGCTACAGAGATACCCAACACGACGAGACCATAAGAAGCGATATGTGACAGATACGTAAGCAGTAGCAAAACATAGAGCCAAACCAGATGCCTTACCTGCATGTCATCCTTGTGCTTCCACCAGAATCCGAAACTGAAAAAGAAAAACGAAATGCTCAGTTGGAAGTTGTAAAACCCCATATAGAGAAGGTAATTGTAAGCGAAAGGGAAACCGAGCCAGGCATATACAGGTTGCTCTTTCTCATCTTTGTGGACAGTGTTAAAGAAATAGAAGAAAGCGATCGGGACCATGCCTATCGCAATTGTAAGAAATACCTTCTCAGAGATGACAGGCGGGAACACGTAAAGCAATGCCAACAAAAGGATGTGTGACAGCCAGTTCGGGAAGATCGTTATATTCAGTTCCCATGCGTTCCGCATCTGATAGTTTTCGTGTTTCGCATATTCCTTTAGCACCAAACCGTTGTAAACGTGGCTCGCACCGTCTTGTGAGGGAAAATACGCAAAGATCCAGAGCGGGAGAATGTGTAGTAACAGCAGCACTACAAATAGATGTTTCCACGACAGCGGAAGTACGCCATCACGATGATCGTGATCGCGTGACTGCCGAAAATTTCTCCAATTAAACATTATGTTCCCTCCGATACAGGGAAGTGCCGCCTAAGTTTATGCGTTCTCTCTAAAGTAAAGGCAGTGCTCCGTCAACGGGCATCGTTCACATAACGGTTTTCGGGCATCACAGATTTTTCTGCCGAAGTAAATCAGGTTCATATGGAACGGATACGACTTATCCTTCGGCACAATTGGTGGTAAGAGTTGATGAGCCTTCTCGGCACTACAATTCGGTGGAATCAGTCCGAGGCGTTTGGAAATTCGCAGGATGTGTGTGTCAACAGGGAAGACCTCCCGACCACACGCGAAGGAGAGTGTAACGGATGCGGTTTTGATACCGATACCTTTGTGTTGACATAGGAACTCTAATGCATCCTCCGTTTCCATGTCGTGCATGAACTCCAATGAGAGTTCGCCACGTTCGGCTTTGAGCCAAGTGAGGAAATTTTTGATAGTAAGGCTTTTCTGTTCTCCGAGTCCAACAACTCTTATCGCCGTCTCTATTGCTTTGACATCAGCGTGCAGCACATCCTCCCACGTTGGAAAGCGATCTTTCAGCACTACATACCCCTTGTCGCGACTGACATCTGTCGTATTTTGCGACAGGATCGTTAGGATGAGACATTCTAACACATCTCCTGCGCCTTCGCGGGTCGGTACACCGAATAAGTCTTCCAGGGATTCTGATATAATTTCCGCTTTCTGCTGTAATTCCAATTGTTTTCTTCCACGGCATTGCGTTTTTAACATTATACCACAAACAGAAAAAATAGCAACGCCTTTTACGAATGGTCAGAGACATTTAGTTCTTCTGTAGGAGGAGGGAAACGCCCAAGCAAAAACACCCCGATTCCCGACGCTTGCTAATCGCTGGCTACGAATCGCTGACTGCTGACCGCTAATTGCTGACCGCCGATAGCCACTAAAATAGAAAACGATACATCGGTTTATCGAGCATAACAGCCAGAAGGCTCCAGAACGAACCGATCACAAACTCACCAAGCACAATGCCGAGGAAAAACGGAACCGCTTTCCGATGCAAATGGAGTCCACCGTATTTCAGCACGAGCCATTTGAGTAGCCATCCGACAAAGATCGAACCCACCATCGGGTTAATCGCCCAACTTCCAGAGATAGCATAACCGACCGGGTGTAGATTCCACCAGATGAATCGCATCCGCATTGCAGCGAGGAGTAACGTCAGGACAAATCCGAACGATGCGAAACCAATTGCAGGTACATCCGGTGGTGCGGTGTAGGTGAGCCACGTTTCTAACCGATTAAAAGATTCTCGTCCGAATCCTGCAAAACCACCCTCCGAATAATACATGGACAGATATGCCCAGAATGATCCGAGCGCGCCTAAGGCAGAAGCTAACATCATGAGAAGCGCAAACCGTCGCAGTGGGATGTTGGCACCCTCCGCCAATTTAAAGCCTTCAAGTTGATGGGGCATGGCGTGTGAACGGTGGGCGCGGTTCAAACAATAGAGGTAGGCAAACCCCGTTAAGTTCACTGCTCCCAGCCGACGGATCCCTAACAAGCGCGGCAACATTTCATCGGGACCAATGAAGTGCAAGTCGTGTACTGGCGAACCGAGTTCCGCCCGTAAACGTGTGATCGCCATGGCAATCGCGAACCAAATGGCGAAGTAGACAATGATTACCCAAAAACTCATGCCCATCTTCAGACAGAATCCGATGATGAACCCCGAACCACTGAGGAACCCAAGAACGATCAGACGATATGAAATAGGTTCGTCTGCCTTTGGAGACACGAGTTGGTGTAAAACCCCCTTCAAATAGCGTCGGCTCATCCAGATAGCCACAACACACAGTCCCAGATACGCGCCGTGCGACTGCTCGGCTTCGTAAGGAAAACGCGGCAGTCCGCGCCAGCCAGCAATAACCCCTAATAAGCGTTCTGCTCTCCAGATTAACCAGAATGCCCAACAGGAGAAGGAGAGGTCCAGCGGTATGAAAAACGAAAGCCCTACACCAAATGGGAAAACCCCAAGCGGACTCCAACCGATACCGTTCCATGGACGTTCTGTGAATATTGTGCGCAGATCGTATAATTTTCCGCCGAGACTCGGAACGACAGGAAATAGGAAATTTAACCCATTGATGATGTCGATTGTGACACCGATCGACAGTCCGAGCCACATCCACGGTGAACGGAAGAATCTACGAGGCCGAGTTGTCATTTCAAAGGGGAGTTGGATGATAGGGTAACTGAGCCTCTCTGATTCGACCCATTGTTTCCGAAAGATTAGACTCAGGCAAAGCATTACGAGGTGGATAGCAACTATGAAAAGTGTCCACCAAAGGATAGGGGATAGCCATGCTATTAAATAACGCGGTTCGTAAATACTCTCAAACCCGCTATAATACGCTTCAAGTGCTCGTCTATTGCTGACTGCTAACCACTGCGGGATATGCAAATGGAAAAGGTTCACCCAGTCGTTCTCTGGGGTCGCGAACCAGTGGGCATGCCCGATAATTGGCATCAGGACAAGGAATCGGTCTACGCCTGCCAGTCCTGCACCTACCGAGATACAAGTGTAGATGACAAGCAGTTCAGCACGGTTGAGCACAAGCACGTGATGCAGGCGACGCAAAAGGAGTCCGATACCCAGTAGGACTAAAATTGTGATAACGGCGTTGTAGAAAAGCGAAACCTGCGTCGGGCTCCCGCCGCCACGGATAATAGAAGCGGACACCCACCAACAGTTGGCAGGTACTAACACGCAGATGAGGAATATAGTGAATGGCCGAATTCTGAGATCTTTGGTCGGAACGGTGTTCACCCTCTTTCAAGAAATAACTCTAATATTTTACATCATTTTCAGGCTTCAGGCAACTTTTTTTACGACTCTGGCTGGATAGACTGCGATCGCGCTTCGGAAACATACCGAATCTCTCCTCAATTTAATTGTTTACCGAAACGAGGTGTGGTATAATCAAATGGTTGGGAAAATTCACTGGACGCTTGAGAAACCGCTGGCAGAAGTTTTTCTGTCGTAACAAAGGTCTCAAAAATCGATGCCTCTAAACAAACGGAAAAGAATCATTTTTATTTCCTTAATCGTTCTTATTGGGGTTATCATTTTGCTATCCATTATCTATCAACGGACTGCGCTGTGGGAACCGGAACAGCATCTTATCACGCTACTCCCGAAATCTCCAATTTGCTATTTGACACTCAAGGAATTGAAAGGCTTGGTGGAAACCTTCAATCGTAGTGAGTTGGGAAAACAGACTGCTAAAATGCCGATTCTCACGGAGATTCAAAAGCAGCTCTGGTGGAAACAACTCGTCTACCAGAAGCAGCTCTGGGAATACGAGATGGGGGGTAAGCTCGACCTAAAGACGATCACCGGTTATTTTGGGGAGGAAGCCATTCTCGCACTGTATCGGCGTGAAGGAGAACTCTCGTTTCTGCTCATCTCCGCAGTCGGCGCGCCGGAGAAACTGAGCATTGAAGCGATTACAGCGACGGATGCAATCAATCCAAAATACGAACGGATTCAAACCGATTACAACGGGTTGACGATTAATACCATCATAGGGTATCCACGCAATTTTAGTTATACCTTCATCGGAAAAATAGGTATCTTAACCCTCAACCCGTTGTTATTAGCTGAGACGCTTGACCTCTATACCGAGCTTTCTGGCACAAAAACTGACCCCAAAAAGCAAGGATTTCTCGCTGAGCATCCTATGGCAGTGGATATACAAAACGATTATCGTCAGGACAAAAGCACTGGGTATATAGATTTACAGCAGTTTACACCTTTGTTGGAGAGTATAAGTTCCGACGCGCGTGTTAAACAAATTTTACAGTTGTTTGGGGATTCAGGAGCTTGGACGTTTAGCAACCGATATGAAGAGGGTGTGATTGTGTCACGGCATCGGTTCCGAAGGAGTGTTGGTACCAGCCGTTCTGATCTTCCGACTGCGAATGACTCGAAACCGTCCTATGCTGTTCCCGAACGTACTGCCTTTGTTGCCACGCTCCCGATCCTGAAACAGTTGCAAGAACTCTTCGGTGATATAGATCTCTCCGAAATTTTGGGTCAAGACTTAACTGTTCTGTTAGTCGCGCCCGATACGGGTGAAGTTTCGGTTGTGCCTTCATTGGTTCTGATGGCGCATGCGAAGGCTCCCGATGTCCTAAACGAGGTTTTGGGGGTCGTGAAGGCAGGGAAGCCCGCAATTGCTGGCAAACCGCTCGAATTCCTTGAACCGAAAGATTATAAGGGCATCAAACTGCAACCTGTGCAGCTTCGACTCAATTTTCTATTAGCGATTACAGGTGGATACGCAATCGTTGACGACTATTTCGTATTGAGTACAACACTGGTAGGCTTGAAGTCTCTGGTTGATGCGACGACAGGGAACGTTCCTGTCTTGGAGGATGTAGCGTTCTCCGCAGATACGGGTGGTGTTCAAGCATTCATTCAACCGGAGTTGTTTGTGCCGGAACTGAAACGTTTCCTTCCGATCGTAACGGTGCTCGTTTCTCTTTCAGGGCAAAAATTGGATGCAACGGTGACACAGCGTATCACGGAAAACCTCTTTCCACTGGAGGTACTCGGTCCGATTTCCACTGAAATGAATTTTGATGAGCACGGCATGGGTGCGGAGATTCGGATTGTTTTGGAGAAGTGAGGGCAGAGGCATTCAGTTCTCTTGTAGGAGGGAACTCCGATTCCCGACTTTCCTTTTCAACCCCGTACGGGTGACATCTACAACTTCGCGGTATGTTGACGTGACATTCACTGATTTATGTGGTACCCTAATAACATGAGTTCGGTGTAAAAATAAAAACGAATATTAGGAAAGTAGATTTATCGTAGCATACACTTGCGAGTTTGTGCCATTTCGGAAAAGATAAAGGAGTTTTACGATGGCAAATACGACGCTTGAAGATGTCGCCCAACGTTTAGATCGGTTAGGGAAAAGAATGATGGTCGCATCACTGCGGATCAGTTCACTCATGCTACTGGACACTTAGAATCTGAGGTAATTAACACCCAATCAGATTTCAAAACGCTTTCGGTCCCGGATTCGCTTGTTTGGGACTCAATGGATTTGATTGAAATTCACTCGCTCAACAGTGTTGATGCGATCGTCTTGCGTTCTGTATTAGATATTGCCGCAGAACTCCGCAGCACGGGCGACATATTGGTGCTTGTTGCATCAGATCAACGCCTTCTCAGAGTCGCTCGCGCTGAGGGATTGCAAGTTTTTAACCCAGAAATAGATTCACAAAAAATACTCACAGATTGGATAAGTTAACAGAATGGAAACAAAAATTGGTATCGGCATCATCAGTTTCGCACATGGACACGCCAATGCATACTGCAACCAGATGCAGGCATTTGACGATGTTGAACTCATTGCGTGTTGGGACGATAACCTTGAACGCGGCGAAGCCGCCGCAACGCAATACGGTATGAACTACTCGCCGCATCTCGAAGATGTTACCAGCCACCCGGATATTCACGCCGTTATCGTGACGTGTGAAACGAATCGGCACGCAGAAATGGTGGTCGCGGCAGCATCCGAAGGAAAGGATATCCTCTGCCAAAAACCGATGGCACTCACGCTCGAAGATTGCGATCAGATTGCCGAGGTCGTAGAGAAAACAGGTGTGAAATTTATGATGGGGCATCAGATGCGGCGCGATCCAGCGAATATCGCAATGAAAGAGATCATTGACAGTGGTGTTCTCGGTAAAATCGGTGTGCTACGTCGCCGACACTGTATCAACGCACTGTTTAGCGAAGCCTTCGTGACGGGACCCAGCCGCTGGCACATTGATCCAGAGAAAAACATGGGGATGTTCATGGACGATGCCTCTCACGCAACCGATTTTATCCACTGGATGCTCGGTAAACCGACGAGTGTTATCGCCGAGATTGATAACATCTTGACGGATGTCGCACCTGATGATACAGGGTTGGCTGTCTATCGGTTTGCCGGTGGAGAGATGGCGATTCTGCTAAATACATCTGTGACACTCGCCGGTGAGAATACGACCGAAATCTATGGCGATGAAGGCGTCGTCATTCAGAACTACGGTGATGCACCCTCGTGTAATATCCCGCGTCCCACAGATGCTATCGCACTCAAGTTGTATACGCGAGATGAACCCTCGTGGAAGGATCTGGGTATCCCAATCCCAGATGGTCACGGAGAACGGATTGGCGGCGTGCCTCGACCCTTTATCGATTGCCTGAAGAATGGAACAGAACCCGATGTCACGGTAGAAGATGGACGGGTTTCAGTAGAGATGGTTTTGGGAGCATATCGTTCCGCACAGGAAGGACGGCGCGTTACATTTCCTTTGTAAAAAATATCGGGTTTATAGTGAATCGAAAAAATAAATGGACGTTCACCGCTCCTTGGTCATTACGGACTATTTCGACGCATGATGCTCAAAATCTGACCCGTCATGCCGCTTGCAGGCGATTGTGCCGCGAGGAACAGTGCCGATGCCACGACCTGCTCCGGTTCTTTCCACGGATCGCTTTCTGCCCTGAAGGTGTCCGAATTCTCCCAAGCGGGTTTTGAGAGTTCGGTTCTCACGGGACCAGGGATGAGAACGTTCGCGATAATGCCATCTTCCCAGACCTCTTCAGCAATCGATTGGGTCAACCCGTGCAATGCCGCTTTGGAGGCACAGTAGACGCTGAGGTTTGAACGTCCCACCTGTCCCATACCGGAACCGACGTTAATAATATTTCCGCTTCCCTGCCGTTGCATGATCGGTAAAGCTGCACGACAGCAACGCACAACCCCCATAACATTGATCTGCCACCCCTGCTCCCATTCCTCGTCTGTACTCTCCAAAAATGGACCTCGTGGATTGATACCGGCGTTATTGACGAGGACGTCTATCCGTCCGAACCGATCTACAGTTTTCTGAATGAGGTTTTCCACTTCTGTTTGGATACGCAAGTCGGTTGACACGGTGAGGACTTCCCCGCCTTTATCGGTTATTTCTGTGGCGACTGCGGCAAGTTGTTCGGTGTTTCGCGCGGCGATGACAACCCGTGCACCTTCAGCGGCATAAGCGATAGCGATGGCTCTGCCGATGCCGCGCCCTCCACCCGTGATAATAGTGATTTTGTCTTTGAGTTGCATAAGCAATTCCTTCGATTCGTATCAAAAACGCAGCCTGCAACAACGGCGCAGGCGACTCTTAAGCAAAAACCTTCAATGTGAATACCCGTTTATTACTCCGCAAGGTATAATTAAAAACGGTGCCACATATTCATGAGGCGTGTGAGTTGACTTTGGCTTGCCTTGATTTTTCGCTCTAAATCTTTGGCAAGGGTCGTAAGCAAATCCGTTCCCGTTTTTTTCGCGTTTTCCACCTGTTGTTTCAGTTGATAGGTACGCCCTGTCTTAAGACGGTTTATCTCAAAACGCAATTCACTTGCCGCTCGGTTAAGCCTTCGCAACTCTATATGCAGTGCTCTTTGTTTCTCAGGATCCGTTTTTTCTGGGACATGGAGTTCTGTTTCGCCGAGACTTAACCGCTCTAAGGTCTCGATGTCTTGTTCGTTATAGGCTCGGTTAATGAGCGGCATGAGTTGTTCTCGTCGTTCCTCCTCCGTAGCATCCGTAGCCTTGTCCGGATGGTACCGTTTGGCAAGTTTGCGGTAGAGGTCTTGTAAGTGCTTTGCTTTGGTGTCAGGAAGTTTGTCCGCTTGAGGCGTCGGTTCAGGTTCATTTACCGCCTCGTATGCGTCAACACGCGCACGACTCGCCCTGAAACACGATTCCACTCGCTCTTCTATCTCTTCTTCACTCACATTTTCTCGGCGCAGTTGTAGACGGAGGTGATACTCCTTCATTTCGAGTTCAACTTTATCGAGTTCAAGATAGTATCGACTGATATGTGCGTTGTAGCGTCGCTCAAATACATCGACTTCTGACTTGAGCGTCTCGATTGCTATTGTGAGTTCTGCCACCTGCCTCTGTTTCGCTTCGATAACCTCCAGTAATCGGATTGTTTCCTTTTCACCAGCGGTATTGACGTGAATTAATGCGGCAGGTTTCATGATGAATACCCTATAAAGGCTATCAGCGTTCAGCGTTCAGCGGTCCATGAAGAGGTTTTCTTACTGAATGCTGACACCTGACTGCTGACGGCTATTCTCTCGAAACTACTTTTTCCGGTAAGTAATACGACCCCTTGTGAGGTCATAAGGCGAGAGTTCTACAGTCACCTTATCGCCGGGCAAAATTTTGATGAAGAATTTTCGCATTCTGCCGGAGATATGGGCGAGAATCTGATGCTTATTTTCCAATTCCACACGGAACATCGCGTTTGGTAAGGGTTCCACGACGGTGCCTTCAACCTCTATTTTATCTTTTTTAGAGGGTGTTTGTTCTCCGTCTTCGGCTTGGGTTTCGGTATTCAAGTTGGGGTCAGCATCTCGTCGTTTCTTAGGTTGTGTCTTCTTTCGCCTGTTAGGGCGCCGTGTTTGCGGTCTTCTCGTGTTTCCTGAGGGTCTACGATTCACAGTATAAATCTCCTTTTTGCGGACTACCAGAGTCCGCTATTAGTCGTCTTTGAGACTAAAAATTTTACCTGCTTCAACAACAAGCTCTCGGAAATAATCCGTAGCGAGTTCCAATTGCGTTTCGGCATCCGCTTTGTCCGTGCTTGTTGAAACAAGGTCGACGGGCATAGTGTCTCCATCCGCTTTGCGGAGGGCAACATACGCCTTTAGATAAACATCTGGGTAGCGTTCCATCACCTTCTGCATCAGTGGTGAAACTTGGGCTTCAAACATATTGACGTGAACCCGCGTCGTTGTGATTTCTGCGCGGTAACGTTCTGCGATTAAGGGTTGAATATGCGTTTCAAAAACTGCCTTCATTTCGCGAGGTGGACCAGGCATCATCATGATTGTGGAAGACTTGTGTGCCACACTGATACACGGTGCCCATCCGGCAGGGTTCTGCAAAACGACAGCCGTTTCCGGTACAATTGCCATTTTCATCAGGGCTTCGCTGATCTCATCGTTCTCCGACATCTCACGACGTTTCCGAAATTCAGCGATAGTTTCTTCGCTCACTACGGATTTCGTGCCGATGAGTGAAGCGATCACATCAACGGTCATATCGTCCGGTGTGGGTCCGAGTCCACCTGTTGTGAGGATAAGCGAGGTTTCCCGCTCTATTGCTGAATCCAATGCCTCGGACATCTCCTCGCGTTCATCGCGTAGCATTGTGACTCGCCGTAGTTCGCCACCAATCTGAAGGATTTGCTGCGCAATCCAGTGCGCATTGGTGTCCTGAATCTGTCCAAGCACTAACTCTGTACCGATCGAAAACAATTCAATTGCCACGCTATTCTCCTTACTTATAGAACCTCTTTGAGAAATGCAAACGCGCCAACGCCGTGGAAACTATGACCCGCCTCGAATACCTCAAGATCTATTTTGTCTTCGGCATCGAAGCATTTGTAAATTGCTTTTGCTTCGTTAACCGCAAAACGGGTGGCTTCAATTGGGAAAATCGTGTCTTCCGTTCCAGATTCAACAAACAGAGCACGCGGCGCGATTAACCCCGCGATGTCGTACATCTCAGCATATTGTAGCACATTCGGTATGTAGTTGTCTATACAATGGCTGAGACTCAAAATACTATCCCGAAACGTGTTGAAATAACCACTCACAACCGCCGCCTTGACCCGTTCATCAATTGCGGCAGTGAAGAAGGTGGTCGTGCCACCGCCAGAAATTCCCATTACACCCAGACGGTTCATATCGACCTCCGGACGCGTTGCCAGGTAGTCAAAGGCGCGCATAGCATCGTAGACCCGCCACCCGACCATCGTATGACCTAAGAGTAGAGCGGCACCCGCACTCGGTTGACACGAGGAACTCCCGCCACCCTTCTGCTGAGCGATAGGGTCTCGTCGGTGTCCGAACCCGAATTGTTCAATAGCGAGCACGGTATAACCGTTTGCCACACATTGGAGGGCGAAATCGTTCTGATAGCCGCCATATTCTGATCGCATGGTGCCGTCTTCCTCAATTCCGACAATGTCATCTACACCGCGCCCGTGTCCCGCTAAACAGAGAATCGTAGGCTTCGGAGTTGAATTATTGAGAGGCTTCGGAGAAAGAAAGTACCCAAAAATATTGGCGTGTGGACGACTCTGAAACTGCACCGTCTCGCGGAAATAGGTGGGAAATTCGCAAGCGTCCAGAACTTGTGGTTGTAGGTCGCAGGATTCCTGCGGAAAACCGCCAACTAATTCGGTAAGCTTTGCACGCAGCTCGCCTTGCCAAACTTCTGCTTCTGCAATACTCGTCGCCTGAAATGCGAGTTGACGAGGGGTCTCCGCATATAATTGATGCGAAAATGCTAAGGTATCTCGTTCCTGTTCGTGGTACATCGTTTCACCTTCAAAAGATATTCCGTCTCGGACGTTTGTGGTATTACTCGTTCAACGGGTTTAAAACGAACCCGGTTGCCATCTTTGGATAGAAGTAGGTGGATTTCTGCGGCATTGTCGATCCTGCCATAGCCACATCTAAGACCTGTTCAACAGGAGTCGGGTTCATCAGCAGTGCGACGCGATCTGATCCTTCTTTCACGTGTGCAACGGCATCATCTGTGTATGCAGTATAACTGATGTGTTCCGCCAGTGTTTCAATTTGGAATAGATTTTTGATGAGGGTTTCTTGAACAAGCGTTACATCCAATTGTTTCGCTGTAGTTGAATGCGGAATCAACAGACGGTAGGTATCGTTTGCTGTGTACATGCCGACTGCAGGGGATTTCCCTTTCATCGTATCCAATTTTGCCATGAGGTTCGCCTGTGTGTCAATTTCGTGTACCTCAAACGCCTCTGGCAGTTTAGCGATAGCGTGTGCGATCCTATCTGCACTGAGATTAGACAAGAGTCGATGAATCGCTAAGACCGCCAAGCCCGGCGATTCCATCCTGACGAGGTTCACCATCATGTAATCATAACCGCTGGATGCGCCATCTGATCCAGTCTGAACCATTTCGTCTCGGAAGGCGAGTGCCGTTTCATAGCGATGATGTCCATCGGCGATCAGGAGCGGTTTTGTTGAAAAGAGGGCTTGGATCTCACGGTTACGCGCTATGTCGTCTAAGCACCAGAGTTGGTGCGTGCTTCCAAAGGTTTCAGGACAATCAATCTCAGGTTGATTTTTATCGGTGAAACTATCCATTATCCCTTCGATATCCCCAGTCGGATCGGCATAGAGGAGAAAGATCGGACTGAGATTCGCGTGACATTCCCGCATGAGGTTGAGTCGATCCGCTTTCGGTCCCGCATGTGTTTTTTCGTGCGGTAGGATCACCCGATTTTCAAAGGGTTCGAGTTTCACGAGTGCTATTAAGGCGCGGCGCGTATAATTTTTCCCGTCAGGAGCATTAAAGGATTGGTCATAGATGTAATAACGGGGGGTCGCGTCCCTGACGAGAGCGCCCTCTGAAGTCCACTGATGCATACGCGAAGCAGCGCGTGTGTACTGATTTTCGTCGTCGGTGTCGTTAGCGTGTGGTTGACTTAAAATTAAACGGATAATATTGGCGGGATGGCGTGCCTCCAAAGCGACCTGTTCGTCCGGTTTGATGACATCGTAAGGGGGTGCTATGACGTTCTCGATTCCTTTCACCTGGGTCGCGTTGTAGCGTAAGCCTCGAAATGGAATAACGGTTGTTTCCATATTTATAATTTTCCTTGCAGTTTGTTCAGATTGATCTTCGGAAGAGCGTTATTCTCCATTTAATCTTGGCAGATTACTAATTGGAAAGTGATGGTAGCCTGCATTCTCACTGCGAAGCAGGCGCAAGCGGTGGATAAGCAAAAATCGTTATGGAATGTATCCCTACCGTGAACGCCTTGCGAATTATTAAAAATTTAATCCCATAATCTTGTGCTGAAATAACGTTCTCCCAAGTCATTAAACACTGTGACGATAATGCCTTCCTGAATTTGTTGGGCGACTTTATAGGCACCGTAGAGATAGCCACCAGAAGATTGTCCGACGAACCATCCGCGTCGTGCGAGACGGCTACACATTTCGTGGGCATTTTCAATCGTCGCAGGAATCCGGGAATCAATCACGGATTCATCCAGAATTTCTGGAACGATGTCGTCTGGGTGCCCGAGCGGTTTGAGTCCTTCAATACCCGGGAACGCCTCTGGTGAAATGGAGCAGACGTGGATGTCTGGATTATAGTTTTTAAGCCGTTTGCCGACACCAGTGATAGTGCCGCCCGTCCCAACACCCGCAACAAAATGTGTAATTTTCCCGCCTGTTTGGTTCCAAATTTCGACACCTGTTGTTTCGTAGTGGGCGCGCCAGTTATTTTCGTTTTCGTATTGTGATTTGAAGAAATACCGCTCAGGATCCGCTTCATAACGCCGATCGACTTCTCGTAACGCCTCATCGTAACCGAGGATGGCATCGGTATAAATAATGTCTGCACCGTGTGAGTGGATACGTTTTTTGCGTTCTTCGCTGGCGTTGTCTGGGATCACAAGTTCAACTTTATAGCCGAGTGTGGCACCTATCATCGCGTAGGCGATCCCTGCGTTGCCCGAGCTGGAATCGAGGATAACCTTTTCTCGTGTCAGTTCCCCTGTCGCGATTGCCTCGGTGAGCATCCTTAAGACAGGGCGGTCTTTGATCGAGCCGCCGGGGTTGTAAGTTTCCACCTTCGCATAGATGTCAACGTTTGGCAACTCGTTTGAAAAAAGGTCTATTTTAGCGAGCGGTGTCTGTCCTATTGTCTGAAGCAGTGGATATTCTGAAAGATTCACCTTTTCAGGCTTTCGCTTGCTCATGTAGTGTTATTTATCCTACCTTTATGTTTTTTGCGGCGATTGAAGATATTTTGAGTCGTTCACACAATAAACGTTCCATATAGGTCCTTGCAGCATCTCCTGTGAGTTGTCTGTTGAGAATAGGCGTAACTTCAAATTCGGCTAACCTCACGGTTGGGTTGAGACCGTGCAGGGGCGGTAGCCAGTCACGAAATGTATCGAAGAAGGCACGTTGCGCGGCGCGACCGTTGATGTATGGAAAATCCGCTGTACGCCGTCGAAACCGATCCGGTCCTTTTGCGAGGGCTGCCACGTGATGTTGTTGACAAAACTGACGGTATTGCTGCGGTTCATAAGCGAGTCGGATGTTCGCTGGGTAAAACCGGAAGGTCTGTTCTCGAGAGTGTGTAAAATGCTGAAGTTCGTCAAATTCAAAAATAAAATGATACGGTTCTGGAAAATAGGCATCAGGGATCAAGTAACCGTCCGCTTTCGCTGTCGTGCTTTGCCAGTCCCCTCCTAATTCAGCATAGAGTGCCATCACAGCATCGTAATGCTCACCGAAATCTTTGGACCGTGGCTTATTACGAAGCCAGTCGAATTCGGTGCGGCGTTCTGCGGCTATTCCGAAGACCTCTTCTACCAATGCGATGATACCAACTTCTAACCGCATGAAGATCCTCAAGGGTTTCTATGTCAATTTTAGACGGGGGCGATGTCGAGATCCTTCAGTGTCTCCCCATTTGTGGCGTTAATTAAACTCGCAAGATAGTCGCGGTCACGTTGGAGCGCCTCCAACTTGTTATCACCATGGACGAACTCGATTTCTAAGTATCCATCGTATCCGGTTGCGCTCAACGTCTCGACGATTCGAGCGTAGTCTACCACGCCGTCGGCAATAGGGCATCCTTTCCCGTTTTCATCAAAATTTTGAGCATGGACGTTGGCGATATGTTCGGCAAGTTTTTCAGCGGCAGTATGTGGGTCATCGGCATCCGGACGCGCGAGGGGTTGATAGTAAGTTTGCAGCGCAGACACTCTCACGCCTTCAATCGTCTCCAAGATACTGGCAACATTGTCGGTGAGATGGTTATTATGCATTTCCAGTCCAAGCCGAATATTTCGGAAATTTGCCCACTGGGCAAGGCTTACCAGTCGGAAGAGAATCAGGCGTTTATCCGAGGGCGCAATGGATTTGGAAGGACCGCCACCCGACCAAATTCTGACGAGATCGGTGCCTAATTCATGCGCGATTTTGAAGGCTTCCTCGAAATGTTTCTGGTGGAGATCCATCAACGGGTCCACGTATGAACCAAACGCTGATATCGCTAATCCCTTCCGGTGCGCCATGTCCCTAACGTTTTTGACGTAATTTTCGTCATAATCCGCTGGTAAATGCGGCGGCTTTCCCCAAATCTCGATGCCGTGAAAGCCGTAATCCGCCGCTATATCGATAACCTCTTCCAACGGTTTTTCCTGAAAGGCGATGGTGCATAAACCTAATTTCATAGTTTTTCCCCTAATTACCATTTTCTGTATAAATTAGGATACCACACGTTTAAATGGATTGCAAGAAAAGTTTCTACACAAATCTCACCCGCTGGGCTTGGGATTTGGGTGTATAAAGTTTTTGAAATGCAATTATGACAAGCGAAACGGTGACTGTTAGTCTATGCCTCTTTACCGACTGCTGACCGCTGATAGCCTCTTTGTAGAAGGGAACTCCGATTCCCGATCTTAATAACTTGACACAGTTTAACAAATGTGCTATCCTTGTCAAGAGTTTTTTAGGAGTGACAGATATGCATAAAGGAGAATGATGATCGGAGTTATCAGGTTTTGTATCGCGATCGGCTTGCCAGTGCTGTTTGTGGTACTTCCAGGATGCACGCAGGACGGGCAGAAACAGGCGGAGTTGAACGTGTACGCTGCAATCAGTTTGACAGATGCGCTGGGGGAAATCGGAACAGCGTTTACAGCGGAAAATGGGATTAAAATCTACTACAATTTCGCCGCATCTACGACGTTACAACGCCAACTCGAAAAGGGTGCGACAGCCGATGTCTTCATCTCGGCAAGCCCCCGCCAAGTCGTCGCCTTGGAAACGAATGGACTGCTCGAAGCCGAAAGTCGCAAGGATTTGTTAACCAATCGGTTAGTGCTTGTCTCTGATAAAAGTGCTCGGATTTCTATGGAAACGCTGACGAATCTTGCTATACCTGAAATTTCGAGAATTGCGATTGGGCATCCAAATATAGTACCCGCTGGCACTTACGCAAAAGAAGCCTTAACTCACTTTGGATTATGGGAGACGCTACAGTCGAAATTCGTTTTCGGGACAGATGTACGTGCCACCCTTGCGTATGTAACCGCCGGGAATGCGGATGTAGCGATTGTGTATAAAACCGACACAACCCTAACCCGGCGCATAAAAGTGCTTTATCAGGTGCCGCCTGAAGCATATACACCAATCGTCTATCCTGCTGTCGTTATGAACGGCAGCCCCCACAAACAGTTGGCGCGTAGATTTATTGCTCACCTGCACTCAATGGAGAGCGGTGAAGTTTTTGAAAAGCACGGATTCACCTTCTTGGTACTAAAATGAGGATTACCCCCGCCGAAGTTACTGCCCTTTCTTTGTCTATAAAGGTCGCGTTGCTCAGTCTTGTTATAATGTTTCCACCAGGACTATGGATAGGTTGGCTACTCGCAAAACGTACATTTCCGGGAAAAACTTTCCTGAATACACTTGTGATGTGTCCATTGGTGCTACCGCCTATCGTCAGTGGATATTTGCTCCTTATCCTATTGGGAAAGCATGGTATCATCGGTGGATTTATCTATCAAACTTTCGGTATAGAGATCGTTTTTTCACAGTGGGCTGTTATTATTGCGGTCTCAATTATCTCATTTCCACTGTTGGTACGCGGTATCGTGACAGGGATGGAGTCTGTGCCATTGGAACTTGAAAATGCCGCACGAACGCTTGGCGCATCGCCATTCAAGGTGTTTTGGACGATAACATTTCCGCTTGCGTATCGCGGGGTTATCGGTGGAACAATCCTCGGTTTCTCCAAAAGTCTTGGTGAGTTTGGCGCCACAATCATGGTGGCAGGAAACATTCCGGGCAAGACCCAAACGATGGCGTTAGCGATTTTCAGTGCTGTCCATCTCGGAGAAGATGCATCCGTTTATCGTTTGGTGCTTATTTCAACGATTGTTGCCTTCATCGCACTCTGGTTAACGGAACGTTTTACGCTCCGGTAGGCATACTTTTTCTCAAGATGTACGGTGTCTACAATCCATCTCACCGAATCGCAAGGGATTTTTAAGTGTTAGCCAGGTGAGAGATGAAGTGTTTTGTTTATTAAGGGTTTCCTCTTCTATCCGCCTGCACCGGTGTTGCAGGCTGTTGTCTTGGATAAGATAAAAAGCCGTAGCCCGTAATGAAATGGAGGGCGGATATACGGAGAGGTACTTTATCTATCAAACCCACCTCACCGAATCGCAAGGAAAAATTAAAAGATGGCAGAGAGTACCAAAATTAGACTCAGTTTTCGCAAAAGCCTCGGTAGTTTCACCTTAGAAGTTGATTGCACGCTGGAAACGAAGGTTTCGGCATTTTTAGGTGTGTCTGGAAGTGGGAAAAGCACGCTTCTCAATTGCGTGAGTGGAACGCTGACCCCTGATGAAGGTGAAATCGCTTTTGGAGACGAGATTCTTTACGCGTCTGCCTCTAAAATTAATCTACCACCTGAAAAGAGACGGTTCGGCTATGTCTTTCAGGAGGGATACCTTTTTCCGCATCTCACGGTTGCCCAGAACATCCGATATGGACAACCTCCGTCATGGAAATCTTCAGATGCGATAGATGTTCTCGAAATTTCCGAACTGCTTCAGCGGTATCCGAAGGAGCTTTCTGGGGGACAACGTCAACGGGTCGCGATCGCACGGGCACTCGCCATGAAACCACGGATGCTCCTGATGGATGAGCCACTTGCCTCGCTTGATAGCGCACTCAAAGATCGGATTATACCCTATCTACACTATGTTAAAGAAGCCTTTGAAATACCAATCCTTTATATTACCCACGCCTTTTCCGAGGCGATGGCACTCGCTGACGAGGCCTTCCTAATCGCTGATGGCGAAATTATGGCGAACGGTGAACCCCACCGGTTGCTAACTGCGCCTTCCGCGATGCCCATCGCACAAATGACCGGGGTCGAAAACATTCTCTTCCTTCCTGTAACGGCTTCAGACCAGGCACGCGGCTTGACTTCATTGGAAATGGGAAACCAATCCCTGATTATACCTTATATCGATATTGAAGTCGGTGAGATAGTTCCCGTTGCTATCCGTGCTGAGGATATTATTATCTCGCTTGAACCGGATATCTCGCTGAGCGCGCGCAACATACTACCCGGAAAAATTCAGTACCTTGATGTCAAGAGCGACCGGACGTGGTTATCTATTCTCGTTGAATGGCATCATCTTGCGGTCAAGATCACCCACGAAGCGAGAGATCAGTTGCAATTGAGAGAAGGATCAGAGGTTTACTGTGTTGTTAAGGCGAGTGCAATCAATCTTCTCTGGGATTGAGCCCTTCATGTATGGAAGTCAGTAGGTGCGGTTTCTAACGGCACTGGGTTTTAGCTTTCACGCCTCTGAAGTTTCTCCCAAAGTGCATCCACCTGTCTGTGGAGTTCTTCAGATGTCCTGTCGTTCTCTATAACAACATCCGCATACTTGACTTTCTCCTTAACCGGCATCTGTGAATCAATCCGCGCTTGGACCTCGGATTCCGTAAGCGGTCTGCCCTGTGCAATGCTGCGTTCCAGCGTGCGTCGCAGTTGTGTTTCTGCCGATGCCGTCACGACGACAATCAGATCGACGGTATCGTAAGCACCCGCTTCGATGAGAAGCGGCGCATCCAATAGCACAATGCACGTCGGGTCTTCCGTGACGAGTTGGCGTGCCTGTCCCCGTGAGCGTTCGATAATCAACGGATGCAGGATGCTGTTCAACCTTTCACGAGCGGCTTTATCCTGAAAGACGATGGCTCCGAGTTTTTTTCGACTCACATCCCCAGATGCGTCGAGAATATCCGGTCCGAAAGCGTCGGTGAGTTCACCGATAACAGGGCTATCTGCCCTGAGGAGTTGGTGTCCGATTTCATCTGCATTGATCGGGATCGCACCCTTTTCCGCGAGGAGATTTGAGACGGTTGTCTTTCCGCAGGCAATTCCGCCTGTAATCCCAACGATGGTGCCACGTGTGGGGTGTGTTGTTGCTGTTTCCATAATCTTGAGTGTATACCACCCACCAAAATTTGTCAACGTCCTCCCCTGTAGGAGGGATTGCCGAATCCCGACAATATTGGTGCTCCTGTAGGAGGGATCTCCGAATCCCGACTCTTTTTTCACTCCCAATTTCGGTTGACACCCACAACCGCTTCTGCTATGATATTAACCCACTACATCTATTTTCATTAGGACTTACGCACTTCCCCGGTAGGTGCGGTTTCCCAACCGCACCAAATGCTTCTGAATAGATGAAATTTACTGATTTTGCGTAAGTCCTGTTCATTTGGAAAGGGGAGATTTTTCATGGGAAGATTAGAGGACAAAGTCGCAATCGTAACGGGTGCCGCCAGAGGACATGCCGAGGCAGTCGCAAGACGCTTTGCAAAAGAGGGTGCCGCAGTTTCCATCTGTGATGTGATTCCAGTGGAAGAGTTAGAGGCAAAAGTGGGTTCGGAGATTAGAGCCGCCGGTGGGGACGTGATCTGTTTTGAGACCGATGTGTCGCAAGAAGCACCCGTCCAGGAGATGGTCGCAGCAACCATTGAGAAATTCGGCACTATTGATATACTTGCCAACGTCGTCGGCATAGCGGGACCGACAAAGGATGTCTGGGATATGAGTTTGGAGGAATGGAGACGCACGCTTGAGGTCAACCTCGATTCGTTGTTTATTTGTTCTAAAGCTGTCCTACCGGAGATGATTCGTAAGCAGTACGGAAAAATTATCAACTTCAGTTCCGGGACAGGCAAGCAACCGCTTTCGCACAGAGCACCGTATGCAACCTCGAAGATGGGGGTCATCGGTTTCACACGCACGCTCGCCGCCGATGTCGGACGCTACAATATCACCGTCAACGCCATCTGTCCGGGGTGGCACATGGAGAGAAGTCTTGAACTCGCAAGGGGCAGGGCTGAATACATGAATAGATCCTTTGATGAAGACGCATTACGTGAGCGGTACGGGAAAACGAACCCAAAAAGCGTTATTGCCGGTAGATGGTGTTCAGATGAGGGATATAGCGATAAAGGTTCAGGGTCTGAGGACGCCGCGGCGTTGGCAGCCTTTCTCGCCTCAGAGGATTCCGCAAACATGACAGGTCAAGACATCAACACCGGTGGCACAGTAATGTGGTAGTGAGAAGCCTCTCTCCAACCAAGGTAGGTGCGGTTTTACGTGCAGAAGAATCATCGAAACGACGTAAGCAACGGTTTGTCCCAACCAAGGTAGGTGCGGTTTCCTAACCAGGGTTCCCGCCCGTTACTGGGAAGGGACATCGGATTGTCCTTACCTCATTTCCTGTTTTTTGATTTCCCTTGCTCTTGTGAGAGGGTTTCTCACGCCGTTTGTTCGTAGATGGAACGGGAGGATTCCCCGAGAATCCGCGAAATCTGTATAATCTGTGTAATCCGCGATTCAGACAAAAAGGTAACACCACTCAAATATCACCCTACCTCTTATTTTTCGACAAAATATTTACATGCCCTACCCCAAAAATTACCCCTTGACATCCTTCCCAATTTCTGCTAAAGTAGGGAGTGTTATTCAAAAAAATGGAAGGAGCAAAATAAATGGCACAAGACACAATTAAAGTCGGGGTTATCGGCGCAGGTGGCAACACGACATCACGGCATATTCCCGGACTCCAAGCCATCGAAGGCGTTGAGATCGTCGGGGTCTGCAATCGGAGTCAGGAATCCTCGCAACGGGTGGCAGATCAGTTCGGTATCCCGAAAACCTACGGCAATTGGCAGGATGCGATCGCTGATGCCGATACCAATGCAATTGTTATCGGGACGTGGCCCTACATGCACTGCCGCGCCACAATAGCCGCACTTGAGGCGGATAAGCACGTGATGTGCGAGGCGCGGATGGCGATGAACGCCAGAGAAGCACACGAGATGCGAGAGGTATCGCATCAGAAAACACATCTCATCGCGCAGATCGTCCCTTCACCGATGACACTCCGGGCGGATAACACCATAAAACGCCTCATCGCTGACGGATATATCGGGGATGTGCTTGCCGTGGAAGCACGCGCAGGCGGCGCGTTTCTGGATAGCGAAGCACCCCTCCAGTGGCGACAAGATTTTGATCTCAGTGGTCTTAACATCATGAGTCTGGGGATATGGTATGAAGCCTTGATACGTTGGGTCGGAGAAGCAACGCAGATCATGGCGATGGGCAAGACCTTCGTCAAGATGCGTCCCGATGCCGACGGTGTGATGCGTTCGGTGCGAATTCCTGAACATATTGATGTCGTTGGGGAGCTTGCGTGTGGTGCGCAACTCCACATACAGGTTTCTAACGTGGCAGGGTTAGCGGGGGCACCGGAGGTTTATGTCTTCGGTAGCAACGGAACTTTGCGTTTTTCGGGAAATCGGCTCTACGGTGGACAGAAAAGCGACACTGAACTGACCGAGGTTGATATTCCTGATTCGGAAGTTGGCGCGTGGCGGGTAGAAGAAGAATTTGTGAATGCTATCCGTGGCGAAGAGGTGATCACACATACCGACTTTGAAACTGGCGTGAAATACATGGAGTTTACAGAGGCGGTCACACTAAGCATGCAATCAGGGGCAACCATTACTTTGCCGCTTCATATTTAGGACGGATTACGGTGCAGCAACGTGTATCTACTACCTTGAAAGGAGAGACGTTTGACATTAGGTGAGCTTTTTGATCTTTGTCAAGATATTGAACTGCGGCAAGCGAAGCTCTACGCTTCTCTGTCGCTGCATTTAGGGAATGTTGATGAACGGATCGCACGGTTTTGGGAACAGATGAGCACGGAGGAGTGGCAGCACTACATTCTCGTCGATTTCGGCAGGTCTCTATGTGTGGATGCCTTCGGAATTGATTCGCCTGTGACGGAGTTATCGGATATCCCGGTTCAACAAATCACGGATGCCTTGGAGGCACACGAGCGAAAGGTCAGTGGGGCGGGGATTTCTCTCGATGAAGCCTTCGCGATTGCGATCGCAATCGAGGGTAGTGAGGCGGACGCTATCTATATGTACCTGCTCTCTATCATGAGGAAAGCCATTGAGCAGAGCGATCAACCGTATTTAATCGATCGGATTGTGCAGGTGGAGAAGGATATGGTGTCACACGTAGATGGGTTGGTTAAAGCGACTCAACGGTTTTCGAGGGATCCCGACCTAATTCGGAAGGCACATCGCCTAAAGGCGGAACACGGTTAAAGTGGCACTTAGCACTACGAGTGTTGCGCATTACACAGGAGATTTCCCGCTTGTGCACAGGCAACCTGTTCAAGCTGTACGGTAGTATGGCTGATACCGAAGTGTGTTTGCAGTTCAGTGTTGATCTGTTCAAGGATCCGGTCGGGAGGTAGCGTTGTATTTTCGTTAAGCACAACATGTGCACTCAACGCACAGTAGTTAGAACACAATGACCAGATGTGCATGTCGTGGACATCTTCAACCGCTTCTAACTCGCAGAGGTGTTCAGCGACAGTGTGTGCGTCTGCGTTCCGTGGCGAGTTTTCAAACAAGATATGCACCGCTTCTCTCGTTACGTTCACCGCGCCGAAAAGAATAATCCCACCGATAAGGAAACTCAGCAACGCGTCAATCGGGTACCATCCTGTCCAGAAGATAATCGCGCCTCCGACAACCACCGCGACGGAGGATAAGGTATCGCCTATCACGTGGAGCATCGCACTCCGGACGTTGAGATTGCCGTGCCACTCATTGTTACTGCCGCCGTGCAGTTTCCATAAGATGAGTAGGTTTCCGAGGAATCCCAGACATGCTACAATAAACATCCCTGTCACTTTTATTTCTGTCGGCGACATGTACCGTTGGTAGGCTGCATAGAAAATCCAGCCGGAGATCCCAATAAGCGACACACCGTTGACGAAAGCGGCGAAGACCTCTGCGCGATGATACCCGTATGTCCGCGAGGAGGTCGCGGGACGTGTCGAAAGATAAATTGCCAGCCAACTAATCAGCAGCGAGAAGACATCCGACAGCACATGTGCCGCATCGCTGAGGAGCGCAAGACTCCCTGACCAAAGACCTCCGATGAGTTCGCCGAGGAAGACGCAAAACGTGATCAGCACGGCAAACTTGAATTTCTTCTGCAGATGCGTTTGATGGCTATGCTCGTGCACATCGCCATGATGGTCGTGACTGTGATTATGCACAGCGTCTCCCTTTAAAAGTAGTAGGCACACGCCGTTGTGCCGAAACTATAGTAAAACCTAAAAATATGTAGACAGTTTTCAATAAACAAGCACCCCACCCCCGCTGGCGAGGGTGTTTTTGCTTGGGTGTTTCCTTTAAGTATCCTCGCCTCTTTGGAGTGTCTCATTAATTCTTAACTTTACTATAAAAGTATAACCGAACTGAGGTGTGATACCTCGTCCTACAATGCGGATTCGTTTGCGTCTAATCGGTGGACGTGCTGCTCTTTGATTCGCTACTCGTATCGGTTTTCTTTTCTTTTTTCTCGCCTTTGTCCGATGAAGTGCTTTTGTCTGACGGCTCGTTTTTGTCCTTCTTTGCTGATTCTTTGTAGCCGTCACTTCGATAGTCTGTAATATAGAACCCGGAGCCTTTGAAAATCAGTCCTGCACCAGCTCCAATAAGTCGTTTCACCTGACCACTGCACTCCGGACATTCCTCGATTGGCGGGGCAGTAATGCCCTGAAACCGCTCGAATCGGTTGTCGCAAGCGAGACATTTATACTCGTATGTAGGCATATAGCCGTCTCCTCCATTTCGGCGTATTTGGCAGACAGAGACCTCGTAGGAGTAAACTGTGCTCGGGACGCATGTCTCTTTGTAGGAGCGAGTTTTACTCGCGATTCTCTTTGTGAGTTCCGAATCGTTGTGTTCTGTCGCAATAAAAAGTTTGTTGATAAAAAGACTATATTCTGATAAATTCTAATCGTTACGCGTGCAAAAGTCAAGTAATTTTTGTAATTGGCAGACCCAATGGTTCCCATTTTGCTGTGTTCCTGTCTGCGCTCTTGGGTTTTGTAACCGTATTTACCGTGTATGGTTCCTACTTCACGAATTGCGGATTGTTGATAACTGACAGTTGACAACTGATAACTGAAAATTGAGTGCTTCCATGTAATCGGAGTTTTTTTATGTTTCGCCTTCCTATTGATTCTGAGAGTTTCCCGCTCGGCAAGGGACCGATGGTAATGCTGATTCTGTTTCTTGTCTCTACGCTTTTCATCTTAGGACGTTCCGAGGAGGAAGGTAAAAATCTCGAATTCTGGATTTTCGCAAACACCCACTACGAGGAATACCAAGCACGAGTACCTATCTTTGAAGCACAGAACCCTGGTGTCAACGTCCAACTCATCAACTTCGGTGGCACGATGCACGATAAACTCCTCGCGGCGATGCTATCCAATTTCGGCGCACCAGATCTCGTTGAGGTTGAGATTACATCCATTGGTCGGTTCCTTAAAGGAGCAATTGATGAAGTCGGCTTTGTCGATCTCCGTCCGCGTTTGGAAAGCGAGGGGTGGATGGAGAAATTGGTCGTGAGTCGGTTCACGCCGTGGTCCTACCGCGGCAAGATTTTCGGGATCCCGCACGACTTGCACCCCGTCGTCCTGCTCTACCGAGACGATCTCTTTAAAGCCGCTGGTGTTGAGATGACAGAGATTGAAACGTGGGATGACTTCATCGCTGCTGGAAAGAAAGCGACGCGCGATCTTGATGGCGACGGTAAAATCGACCAGTACGCAATTGTGTTGGATCGGCGTACGGAGAGCGACTATTTCAGTTTGCTCCTTCAACAGGGCGGCGGATTTTTCGACGAAGAGGGCAACGTCATTATCGACAGTGAACTCGCAATCGAGACACTGGAGTTTTTCACCGCGTTGTTCAATGAACATAAAATTGCTACGCCAGTATATGGAACATGGCACGGCGATCCGAGTAATTTCGCCGCAATGCAGGACGGCAAGATCCTCTCTATTCTCTCACCCGATTGGTACGTCGGTATTCTCAAAAGTCAGGTGCCGCAGATGTCTGGTAAATGGAAGGCGATCAGCATGCCTGCATGGTATCCGGGCGGTAGACGAACTACCACGCGCGGTGGAACGATGATTGGGATTACGAAGCAGTCCAAAAACCCCGACCTCGCATGGGAAGTCCTCAAATTTACCTATTTTGACAGACCCGGTCTTATCAACCGATACGAGACGACACGAATTATCCCGCCTCTCAAATCAGCATGGGATGCCCCTATCTTTAAAGAACCTGATGCCTACTTGGGTGGACAACCGCTTGGCGAATTGCTTATCGAATTGGCACCCGATATGCCGCCGCGTTATCAGAATCCCTACTGGTCGGAGGGAGCGGATCTGCTCAACGATGCGATTTTCGCGGCTGTTACAGAGAAACAGACACCGAGAGAGGCTTTAACCGATTTGGCAGAGAAGGTGCGAGCACTGATTGCCAAGGACAGAGGCAGATGGGGCGATCTGTAATTTTCTTAAACGACATTACCAGATAAAACCTTAACCAAGGTCGTTAGTATTGCGACGACGGAATGATTAAAAAATCGTCCAGAAAACGTAGCCTGAAACGAAGTGGAAGGGTTTTTGCTTGGGTATTGCTGCAGATATACGGAGAAGTACGTGAAAACACGAACACACCGCAACGAACCGCAAGGTATAATTAAAAAACTGTTCTGGAATCAACAACAGAAAATCGCTCCCTATCTTTTTATCGCTCCGTTTTACCTACTGTTCGTCATTTTTATGGGCTATCCGCTCATTTCGTCGCTCGTGATGAGTCTCTATGAAATGCGTGGATTCCAAAGCCGGATATTTGTTGGCATCGGGAACTTCACGGATCTGTTTCGTGACCCAATCTTCTGGAAATCGCTGAAGAATACTGCCTATTTCGCCGTAGGCACTCTCACCCTCCAATTGCCGATTGCTTTGCTGTTAGCAATTCTTCTCAACTCCAAATTTGTTAAAGGTAAAAATTTACTGCGTCTCGCCTTTTTCGCACCCGTTCTCGTCGCCGGTGTCTTCGTTGCGATTATCTTCAACCTCGTCTACGACCAACGAGCAGGCTTAGTCAATCAAGAATTCGTTCTCTTTGGTAAGGAGATAGGTTGGTTAAACGAGGAGAAATATGTGATGCCAGCGGTCATCCTAACCGGCGTTTGGCAGTGGGCGGGGTTCAATATGATCTATTTTTTGGCGGGATTACAAGGGATTCGGCAGGAATTATATGAAGCGGCAGCAGTTGACGGCGCGAGCTGGTGGCAGGCGTTCATCCATGTCACACTCCCCTCGTTGCGACCCGTGATAGCCTTCGTTTTCGTCGTTTCGATGATAGGTTCGCTCCAACTCTTCGACCTTCCCTTTATTTTGACCAATGGTGGTGAACCTGCGGATGCCGGCTCAACGATCGTCATGTATCTCTACAAGAACGGGTTCCAGTTCATGCGTCTCGGTTATGCCGCAACGATCGGATGGGTGCTTTTTTTCATTATTGCGGTTATCTCAATCGTCCAATTGAAATTGCTCGGCATTTTCCGAGATGAATAGCGGAAAGGTTTTTAATTTATGGACCTTGGTCTGCTACGTCCGTTGTCATTGCGGGTTTTCGTTCAATCCGCGGTTGAAATAAGGAGATGTAAGGTAAAATTAAAAACTTGGAACTATGAAACCCAGGCACGTAGTCCGTAGCGAAGTGGAGGACGGGTCTACGGAGAGGCGCGTTAACTATCTAACCCAACTGACCGAACCGCAAGGTAAAATTAAAAAACCGCAAGGTAAAATTAAAAAATGCAGATATTACCCGCAATTGATCTTCGTGATGGAAAGTGTGTAAATTTAGTACAGGGCATCGCCTCGCAGGAGACCATCTTCTCGGATGCACCTGTAGAAATGGCATTGCGCTGGGAAGCCGAGGGCGCGGAATACTTGCACCTCGTGGATCTCGACGGCGCGTTTCAGGGTGAATCGGCGAACCTCCACATTGTCATCCAAATTATTGCTGAACTTGATATTCCTGTCCAGTTGGGCGGCGGCATCCGCAGTATGGAACAATTAAGAACAGTGTTGGCGTTAGGCGTAGATCGCGCCATTTTAGGGACGGTTGCGCTTAAACAACCGGGGTTAGTGAAACAGGCGTGTGCCAAATACGGCGCGCGTGTCGCTGTCGGTATTGACGCCAGAGATGGAAGGGTCGCCACGGACGGATGGTTAGAGGTCTCCAAAAAATCCGCAGTCGAATTTGCCGTAGAGATGTCGGAAGTCCAAACGTTTATCTACACTGACATCAAAAGCGATGGAATGCTCAAAGGTCCCAATGTTGACGCAACCGCTGATATTATTGATGCCGTCCCTGCCGATGTAATTGCTTCAGGGGGTGTCACGTCGCTTGCTGACATAGCCGCTTTGAAGCAAGTCGGTGCCAGCGGTGCGATTGTCGGACGTGCTTTGTATACCGGCGACCTCACACTCTCAGATGCAATCGCTACCGCACGTTAGAGAAACATCATTCCACGCCAGTCACAACACCAAACCCAATTCGCACATCCATCTTCTTCACCTCAAATCGTGTGCCAATCTCCATCACCAGTGGTAAGTCAAGTGTAAGGGAGACGTGGGCATAACCCCCCGGTGTAATAAGAGAGAGACCTGGCGGGAGTTTTAGATGCGCGGGCATATCGGTACCCCATAGGTAGATGTCAGGTCTATCGTTTTCGATGAGCGGGATGTGTGTGCCGCTCTCTTCGTGTGTCAGCAGATAGATGAGTGCGGTAAATTCGGAATGCGATTTGACGGTCTTCGGTGTGCAAAGCACCTGTCCAGTAGACAACCAATCGGGTTCAGATTCGACGCACACTTCATCCTCCTTTATGCTGAGGACCCGCGTCTTAATTCTGTCCCCTTTGCCCACAATATCTACCGCTTGTCCGACAGCGAGTTGTCCCTGTACAATATCGCCACGGACGGATACACTCTCCTTCGTTTCCTCATTGATTTCATGGATCGGCATTATAAGCGGCAAGTTGGCAATGTCCACCGGAGCAGGCATTGCCCGATTCATCGCGAAAATAAGGTCAACAATCGGTTGCCACTGTCTAGAGGTGATACTGTCTCCCCTGTAGTCTAATGCCTTACGCGCATCACCGACAATTATTGGGGTGGTTTCTGGATTCCATCCACACTCGTTCAGCAGTTCTTCCATTTCCTGTTGACAAATGTCTATAAGTTCATCGTCTTTTGGAATGCCGTCTGTGTTCAGAAAGGATAACACTGTCGGGTAATGCATCTGATTCGCAAGGCGGAGATGCGACTCGGAGTCGGGTGTAACCCCCTCAACTGCATTTACGATCCAAATGGCACCATGTATTGCCGGAGAACCGCTGACGAGCATTTTGACAACGTCTATGTGAGTCTCGCAATCGATTTGAGTGTAAAGTTTACCACTGGTTTCATACGCTATGGCGCGGTAGGTGATGCCAACCCCCTCTCGGATTGGGTGACTGATTGGGGGTTGTGTTTCAAAATCACTATCTCCGTTCGTGTGGATCGCACCGATTCTCGCCACAACCTTCGCTATCGCCGCTGTCAATGTTGTTTTGCCGTGTCCGAGTGCGCCGAGCGTGCAAATAGGTAATCTGCCGTGCGTGTTTTCTTTTTGATCTGTCATCTTTTTTCTCCTGATCGACCTAATTTTTTTACTACAATTTCCATTGTATTGTAGCACAGAATCATGAATTCGGCAATAAAGGAAAAACTTGCCAAACCGTCTGACGCGTGTTAGACTATACTAAAGTTTGGACGCTTCGTGTCACGGGCAAGTTGAGTTTCAAAGCCGATATTGAGGAGGCACTTCGCTTATTGGAGTAGCGTTGTCCAAAACTCTGGAAATAGAAAAATGTCAAACCAAAAAATCCATAACCATAGTGAACTGGCATCCATCCTTCAGCAAGCGAAAGCGGACGGAGACGTTGTTGTCACGACCAACGGTTGTTTTGATGTCCTGCACTTAGGGCATCTCCGGTATCTTCAGGCGGCGCGCCAGCTCGGCGATCTGCTCGTGGTAGCGATTAATAGCGACAGTTCAGTCCGACAACTTAAGGGTGAAAATCGTCCACTTGTGCCTGAAGAAGAACGCGCGGAGATGCTCGCCGGATTGGAATGCGTTGATTACGTCGTCATCTTTCCAGAAGCAACGCCAATTGATTTGCTCTCCGAACTCAAACCGAATATCCACGTTAAAGGTGGCGACTATAAACTGGAGCAACTCATCGAAAGGGATGTCGTCGAGGCAAACGGCGGTAAGGTGATCGTCGGTTTGAACGTTCCTGGTAAATCCACAACCAATCTCATCGAAGTGATATGTGAGCGGTATAGAGATACTGATAAGGAAAATTAAAAATCTGGTTAAGAATGGTTGTTAAACCAAAACAGTAGCCTGCAACAACGGCGCAGGCGGATATGAGGGACGCACGTTAAAGTCCAAACGCACGCTGTTCCTCCGCAAGGAAAATTAAAAGAATGCAGATAAACGATTCGTTACGTGTCACCGATCTAAAACCTCAGATTGAGAGGCTTTTTGAATGTTCAGGTCAAAAGATTTTAGCCATAGAAGACACATGGCTCCCCGAAAACGGAACACCCGTTTTTACCGTCGCTGGTACCTACACCACACGCGGCTGGACGGAGTGGACACAAGGGTTTCAATTCGGCTCCGCTATCCTTCAATTTGATGCCACTGGCGATGAGCAGTTCCTTGAGATAGGTAGGCGGAACACGGTTGAGAAGATGGCACCCCATGTAACACACATCGGTGTCCACGATCACGGGTTCAATAATGTCTCTACGTATGGCAACCTCCGGCGTTTGATGCGGGAAGGTGTGATTCCGTGGAACGATAGCGAGATGGATTTCTATGAACTCGCACTGAAAGCCTCCGCTGCCGTGCAAGCGGCTCGCTGGACCCGCATTACAGATGGCACCGGGTACATCGCTTCCTTCAACGGACCGCATTCACTTTTCTCAGACACTATCCGTTCTTTACGGGCTTTAGGACTTGGGCATACACTCGGTGCTGTGTTGATGGGTGAAGGCGATGTCGCTATCAGTTTACTGGAACGCTTGCTTCATCATTCACAGACCACAGCAACCTATAATGTTTACTACGGCGAAGGACGGGATGCGTTCGATCTCCGTGGACGGGTTGTGCATGAATCTATCTTCAATACGAACGATGGAAATTACCGCTGTCCGAGTACACAGCAAGGATATTCCCCATTTACGACGTGGACACGCGGACTCGCATGGATTGTTACGGGGTACGCCGAGCAACTCGAGTTTTTTGACACGTTACCCGCAGATATACTTGAACCTTACGGCGGATATGAACTGGCAACGGCGCACATGCGAAAAGCCGCGGAAGCCACCGCCGATTTCTATATTGAGAACACAGCACAGGATGGAATCCCGTATTGGGATACAGGTGCTCCCGGTTTAGCGGAACTCGGTGACTATTTGGCTGAACCTTCCGACCCGTATAACGATCTCGAACCTGTAGATAGCTCCGCCGCGGCGATTGCGGCACAGGGCTTAATTCGACTCGGTAACTATCTCAGAAAGCACGGCGAGTCGGAGGCGGGAGATTCCTATTATCAAGCAGGGTTAACAGTCGCGAAGACCCTCTTTGCTGAACCGTATCTCTCTGAATCCGATACGCATCAGGGATTGCTCTTGCATTCGGTGTATCACCGTCCGAATGGATGGGATCACGTGCCGGAAGGTCGAAAGATCCCGTGCGGAGAGGCTTCAATGTGGGGCGATTACCACGCCCGCGAACTCGCAGTCCTCTTATGGCGAGAGATCGTCGAAAAAACGTATCTAACGTTTTTCTAATCTTTGTTGGTAGGTGCGGTTTGATGAAGATTAAATAAATATTTCGGTAATATTTATTTTCCCCAGGTCCGGTAGGGTCTTTCACCTAACCGCACCTGGCATTATTGGGGAATTACCGAATTAAATTCTGAAACTTCATGTAACCGCACCATAGGTGTCAATTTTAGAAAAATACGTCCGATTCTGAGTATGAGATAAAGTGTTCATGAATTTGATGCGCGTAGAAGAACTGAGAAACGGTGTGACCGGCTTCTCTTCTTTATTCACCCTACTGAAAACAATCTTATTGCAGCTTCAATTGAACTCAAACGTGGAAAAGCGGTTGAATCGGACGTAGTTGAAAAGACAGAAAACAGTCTAAAATTTATTGCTCAAATTGCGCCAGTTTCGATGCGTGCGCACATCATATATATCCCCGTTCTATTTGAAGGTCGAGATGTTAAGTGGACGAATCCAAAAGGTATAAAACAACTGAAAGTATTCGTCCACGGCAAGCGTTTGCAAATTCTGACAGGACGTTGTGGTAGACCACAAAATTTGTCAGGTGTGTTGTTTGGGTAGGGTTAGCTTTAAGCGACGACCTGCTCAACCTGCCCCGTTTCCATCGAACGATTCGCCGCGAGTGTGACAGCAAGGGACTTGACAGCATCGGCGTAGGGTGCGATAACCAATCCCTGATCATTTGCCTCAACCGCTTTGATGAATTGCGCAACCTGTCGGAAGTAACCCGCTTCCGTGCCGGTGTAGTCGATTGCCTCACCGCTAATTTGCCCGCGCAATCCGAGGTCGAGCGTAAGTTTAAGATAAAAGTCATCACCGACCAATTCAGCCGCGAAATGGTCGTGTGCGCGGGCGACACAAGTGCTGGTAATGCTGCCTACCGCGCCGCTCTCAAACTGCATATTACAGACGGTACATTCCTCGAAATCAGCGATACCCTCAGACACCCCCTTGATACCGTAGGCATGAACATTTGCGACATCACCGAGGAAGTAGCGGATGAGGTCAAAGACGTGGGTCGTCTGCTCAACCATCTGCCCGCGGGATACCTCGTATTTTCCCCACCACGGATGACCCGCACCCATCCTTGTCAGAAACCGTCCGATCCCCATTGTGAGTTTCCGATCACCGACTAACTCTTTCGCTTTCGCTGTAATATCGCTGTAGCGCGCCATATAACCGACTTGGTTGATGACACCGGCAGCGGCAATCGCATCACGGGCGCGTTGCGCGGTTTCCAAATCTTGGGCAACAGGTTTCGCAACAAAGACTGCCGCGCCGGATGCTGCTGCGTCAGCAACCTGTGTTGTGTGCGCTCCTGGCGGGATGCAGATGAATACGACATCAGGTTTTTCTTTTTGTAGCATCTCACCGTGGTCGGTGTATGCTGTCGCATTCTCTTCGGTGGCAATAGTTGCGACGCGTTCGGCATTTATATCACAGACTGCCGCAATCGGACGTTCGAGTTGATTGAGGCTTTGGCGGTAACTTCTGGTAATGCCACCAACACCGATAAAAGTAATTTTCATATCAATTTTCCTGTCTTTTTTGTGGTGAATTATAAAAACATGTTGACATCTTGTAGGGGCAGCTCTTGTGGCTGCCCGCAAACTTATGGCTTCTGGTTAATCATCAGCGCGGGTTCCAGCACCCAGCAATTCTTCATCTGAAACGGTTCGGAAACGTTCCTCTGGATTTCTCAGGAAGACCCCTCGTATATCTGTGGTAATCGCATAAAGCGCGGGCATTACAAACAGCGTCATCAATGTTGCAACAGCGAGTCCGAAAATGATCGTATACGCCATCGGCATCCATATAGGCGACTTGCCACCTAACCCGATTGCCATCGGAATGAGTCCGAAAATTGTCGTCACCGTGGTGAGAACAATCGGACGCAATCGGACACTCCCACCTTTCAGAATCGCATACCACTTGTTGTAACCATCCTCCCGGTACTTGTTAATGAAGTCGATGAGCACAATCGAATCGTTCACCACAATCCCCGCGAGTGCAACAATGCCAAACATTGCAACAATACTAAGGGTCGCATTGGAAAGGAGGAGACCAATCATCGCACCAATCATACCGAAGGGAACAGCGAACATAATGATAATCGGTTGTATAAAGGACTTGAATTGCGCACCCAATACCACATAGATGAGCAACAGCCCAACAATGAACAACTCCCACAACTCGGAAAAGGATTCTGTAATTTCATCAAAAACACCTCGAAAATCGAGTTGGTATCCCGGATACAAAGATTCTATATCAGCAAATGCGCTGATGATGGATTGATTCACTTTAAAGGCAGTCGTCTTTTCTCTATCTACCGAGGCATAAACCGTAATTGCCCGTTCACCATCGAATCGATGGACATCTGCGTATCCCTTTTCCACCACGATGTCCGCAACATCCTTAAGTGGAACAATAGCACCGGTGGGTGTTGCAATCAAGAGGTTATTAAGTTCAGCAAGATTTGTAAGTGTGTCCGCCTCATATTTGACGATGACATTAATCGCCTCGTCTGCTTCACGATAGGTTGTACCTTTAGCCCCGTCAATCGCTGTCCGAATGGTTTGTGCAACCTGAAATGTGGTTAATCCATATTGATATGCTTTCTCCTGATTCAAGTAGATGTGCAGTTCAGATTTTCCGATGCTGAAGTCATCTCGGATATCGTAAACGCCATCTATCTGAGATAGAGCTGTTTTAAGAACGCCAGTGAGTTCAGTCAGATTCTCAAATCTTGGTCCTTTTACTTTGACATTCACATCTGCTACTTGTGGTGCACCCCCGTCCTGTGTGACGAAATTCAGCCACTCAATTCCACTAATGGTTGTCGTTTTCGTCCGTAGTTCTGCGATGATGTCATCCACACCTCGGGTGCGTTCTTGCTTGGGTGTGAGCTCGACGATTACCTCTCCTAAATTTGAGCCGTAGGTAACACTTCTTCTTATCAAACCTGACATAAATGTGTGTAAACCGACATTGCTCACGACCGCATCAACTTCAGTTGATGGAAGTCTTTTAGCCATCTCTTCAATTTGGACAATTACTTCTGTTGTTTCTTGTATTCCGTAGGAAGGAGGCATCTCGGCTTGGACATAAAATTGTGGGAACTCTTCACCAGGGAAGAGTTCCCTGTCAAGAACAAAGAATGCCCCGATGCATGCAACCAATCCGAAGAAGAGGACACTCCCTACAAACGCATATCGGTGTCGAATGGTTATTTTCAGGATTCTAACATATCGGTTCCGAATTAATTCAAAAAACATGGCAAACCACACGAAAAAGCCAACAATGCGGACACCGAGGGTGAAACCGCTCGGAGACTCGGTTCGGAGGTTTTCAAGCCTGCTGCGTCCTGTGCGAATTTTGGTTCTTCCCCATTCAGCGACGTGTGCTGGTAAAATTACGAAGACTTCAAAGAGAGATGCTATCAACACCAGAATCGCCATAACCGGCACGATCCGCATAAACTGTCCAGTAACACCAGACATAAACATCAACGGTCCAAAAGCACAGATTGTCGTCAAGCTTGCCGCTACAACGGGCCAGCCAACCTCTTCCGCACCACGAATGGCGGCAACTTTCGGTGATTCACCTGCCTCAATATGCCGGTAGATGTTCTCTACGACAACGATAGCATCGTCAACAACGATGCCAACGACTAAGATAAGTCCAAACAAGGAGACACCACTGAGTGTATAACCAGAGATGGACATAAACCAAAACGTTGCCATGAACGCCACCGGTATACCGAGTGCCGCAAATAGGGCATTCCGCCATCCAATAAAGAGAAGGAGCATTAGCAAAACAAGTACCAAACCGAAAAAGGCATTTGTTTCAAGAATTCCCAATCGTTCTTTGAGAACAACGGAATAGTCATTAACAACCGTCAACTCAGCACCTTCAGGGAGCACCGTTCTCCGATTGGCGACTAATTCTCGAAGTTTAGTAACTAACGCAATTGTGTTCCCTTCGGTCTTCTTTTGCACACTCAGGCTAATCGAAGGTTGTCCATCAATTCGCGATAGCGTTCGTACCTCCTCGTAGGTGTCAGAAATCGTTGCAACATCTTTCAGACGGAGAAGCCTACCTATCGGCTGAACAGTGATGAGAGTTTCACCAATAGTGTCCAAATCGGTGAATTCTCCCATCGTTCGGATCATGAATTCTGTGCCTCCCAGTTCCATTGTGCCGCCTGGGAGATTCAAGTTGTTTGTTCCCAGCGCGGTAACGACTGCTGAAATTGGGAGTTGATATGCCTTCAATCGATCCGGGTTCACCTCAATCCATATTTCCCTCTCACGGAGACCTGCCATTCGGACAGAGGCGATGTTTTTGATGTCCGAGATTTCATCTTTGAGATTTTCAGCAATCTCCCGCATCTGCGTTTCCGCAATATTTCCACCTACAACAATCGTCAAAATAGGAAAACCAAATGAAATATCAAATTCTTCGACCCTCGGATCATCTAAAATCTCCTCTGGCAACTCATTTACCTGCTCAACAGCGGTACGTAGATTTTCAAGTTCCTTGTCAAAATCCCGGTCGCTTATCTCCTCAAAATCGACAAAGATAACAGAACGTCCCTCTGAAGAGGTAGAAAACAATAGGTCAACTTTGTTGACGTTCTCCTCAATAGCGTCTTCAATAGGAGCAGTGACAAGCTTTTCAACCTCTTCTGGAGATGCTCCGGGATATAGTGTTGTCACAACTGCACTCTGGACTGAGACTTCTGGGGTGAGTTCCCGTGGTAGGTTTACCCAAGCATGCAACCCAAAAACGATGATGATAATCATCAGGAGATTCGCTAAAACAGGGTTGTTTACGGATATCTTAGGGATGGACATGGCGATCAGGGGTTATTGTGTCGGATTAGACTTTGCGTTGATTGGCAGATATTTCGTCTACACGGAACAAAAAGTGTATAAGGCGAAGTCAGGAAACCTCGCCTTATCATTCTACTTAATCATCAGCCGGGACCGCAGTACCGAATAGGTCTTCGTCTTCAACAGTTCGGAAACGTTCCTCCGGATTTTTCAGGACGAGACCTCGTAGGTCTGTTGTGATTGCGTAAAGCGCGGGCATCACAAATAGCGTCATGGTGGTTGCCAGCGAGAGCCCGAAGATAATTGTATATGCCATCGGCATCCATATCGGCGATTTTCCACCGAGACCAACTGCCATCGGAATGAGTCCGATAATTGTTGTCATTGAGGTGAGAATAATCGGACGTAATCGGACATACCCACCTTTCAGGATCGCATACCACTTGTTGTGACCCCGTTCTCGGTAAGTGTTAATGAAGTCGATGAGAACAATAGAATCGTTCACCACAATCCCAGAGAGCGCGACGATACCAAACATCGCCACCATGCTCAGTGTCGCATTGGCAAGGAGTAACCCAACCATTGCCCCTATCATCCCGAACGGGACAGCGAACATAATGATAATCGGTTGTATAAACGATTTGAATTGCGCGCCTAACACAACATAGATTAACAACAGCCCGACAATGAACAATTTCCACAACTCGGAAAAGGACTCTATAATCTCATCGAAAAGCCCTCGAAAATCGAGTTGGTATCCCGGATATAGAGATTCGACATTCGCGAATGTACCGATTAATACCTGATTTACCTTAAACGGTGTCGTTTTTGCCCTATCTACGGAGGCATAAACTGTAATCGCTCGTTCACCATCGAATCGACGGATATCGGAATAGCCTTTTTCCTCTGTGATATCGGCGACATCCTTGAGTGGAACAATCGCACCGGTAGGGGTTGCGATTAACAGATTGTTAAGTTCTGCAAGGTTGCCGAGTGTGTCTTCCTCGTATTTGACGATGACATCAATCGCCTCGTCTGCTTCACGATAAGTTGTCGCTTTGGCACCTTCAATAGCAGTGCGCACTGTTTGCGCAACATGGAATGTGGTTAACCCGTACTGATGTGCCTTTTCCGGTTTCAGGTAGATACGCAGTTCGGATTTACCCGTACGAAAGTCATCTCGAATGTCGTAGACACCGTCCATTTGCGAGAGGGATGTTTTAAGGGTATCACTGAGGGCAATAAGTTGTTCAAATCTCGGTCCCTTTACTTTCACTTCAACGTCTTGGCCTGTCGGGGGACCGCCTTCCTGTGTGATAAAATTCAGTTCCTCAATTCCACTAACACCTGTGGTCTTCGTCCGCAGTTCTGCGATGATGTCATCCACACCTCGAGTGCGTTCCTGTTTCGGTGTAAGTTCAACAATAACCTCGCCGAAATTGGATCCATAGGTAACGCCTTCCATCATACCCGAGGTCGGTGTGTGTAAACCGATATTGCTGACGATTGCAGCGACTTCACTTGATGGAAGTGTTTTGGCGGCTTCTTCAAGTTGCGCGACGACCGCTGTTGTCTCCTGCATGCCATAAGAGGGAGGCATTTCGGCTTTGACGTAGAATTGTGGGAAATCTTCACCGGGGAACAGTTCCTTGTCGAGAACTAAAAATGCACCGACACACGCGATTAAACCGATAAAAAGGACGCTCCCTACAAAAGCATACCGATGCCGAATCGTTACCTTCAAAATTCTAATATATCGGTTCCGAATAAGGTCAAAAACCGTGCCGAACCACGCAAAAAATCCGATGATATAGGCACTGAGGGAAAAGGTATTCGGTGATCGGGTACGGAGGTTTTCAAATCTACTGCGTCCTGTCCGGGTTTTTGGTTTTCCCCATTCCGCAACGTGCGCAGGTAAAATCACGAACACTTCAAAGAGTGAAGCCAACAGGACGAGAATCGCCATGATTGGCACAACCCGCATAAACTGCCCAGGAACGCCGGACATAAACATCAGGGGACCAAATGCACAGATTGTCGTCAAACTGGCAGCTAAGACCGGCCATCCAACCTCTTCCGCACCGCGAATAGCCGCAACTTTCGGAGATTCGCCTCTCTCAATATGTCGATAAATGTTTTCTATCACGACGATAGCATCGTCGACAACAATCCCGACGACTAAAATAAGACCAAACAGGGAGACACCGCTGAGTGAGTAACCACCCACAGACATGAACCAGAAAGTCGCCATGAACGCAACCGGTATTCCGAGTGCCGCGAACACGGCGTTCCGCCATCCGATAAAGAGAAGAAGCATCAACACAACGAGCATCAAGCCGAAAAACGCATTTGTCTCAAGAATTCCTAACCGTTCTTTGAGGATAACCGAATAGTCGTTAACTGGCGTTAACTCAGCACCTTCAGGCAGACCTCCTTGCCGTTTTCTAACCAATTCTCGAAGTTGGGCAACTAATGCGATTGTGTTTCCCTCAGTCTTTTTTTGCACACTCAAACTGATAGACGGACTTCCATAAATACGGGATAAGGTCCTCGCTTCTTCGTATGTGTCCGAAACGGTTGCAACATCCTTCAGATGGAGCGGTGTACCCGTCGGTTGAACGGAGATGATGGTTTCACCGATCATCTCTGGATTGGCGAATTCGCCCATCGTTCGAACCATGAACTCCGTACTACCAAGTTCCATCGTGCCAGCCGGGAGATTCAGATTACTGGCACCGAGGGCGGTGATGATAGATGCAATGGGGATCTGATACGCCTTTAACCGATCTGGGTCCACTTCAATCCATATTTCTCTCTCACGCAGACCTGCGATTCGGACGGATGCAATGTTTTTGAGATCTAAGATTTCGTCCTTGAGATTTTCGGCAATCTCCCGCATCTGTGTTTCCGAAATGGTGCCGCCTACAACAATTGTCAGCATCGGAAAACCAGAGGAAACGTCCAATTCTTCAACTTTCGGAGCGTCCAAAATCTCCGCTGGCAATTCGTTCACCTGCTCTACAGCGGTACGGAGGTTCTCAAGTTCTTTGTCGAAATCTCGATCACTCATCTCTTCAAAATCGACGGAGATGACAGATCTGCCTTCCGAAGAGTTAGAGAACAGCAGATTGATTTTGCTGACATTTTCCTCAATAGCGTCTTCAATAGGGGCGGTGACGAGTTTTTCAACTTCTTCCGGCGAGGCACCTGGGTACAACGTTGTTACAGTCGCGCTCTGCAATGCGATTTCCGGGGTGAGTTCTCGCGGTAGGTTTATCCATGCATACACCCCGAATGCGATGATGATAATCATTAGCAAATTCGCTAAAACAGGATTGTTCACGGACATTTTGGGGATCGACATGGCAGTAGAATTTCTCCTTATCCTTCGTAAGCACATTTAGGCGTTGTTTTTTAAACGATTTGGTCTTGATTAAGAACTGATTTGGGGGCAGTGTCTACACCACCCCATTTTATAGGAAAAATACGATTACTTAGACCTTGCGGATAGGCGAGAATGGTATCCTCGCCAGCGGCGACACATGTGTTTTTGCTATTGACTCGCTTTGAGGGTGCCCCAGGTCGTTGCTAACTTGCTATCTGGGTCAACTGACATGGGTTCAATCCCTTCGCCTTCAATGGAGAGTGTGTCAACAAGGAACGTAACTGTTTGACCACCCCAGCTGTTCATAAAGCCGACACCGACGCGCTCTACATCAAATTTGTGATTCCACGTTTTGTCTCCAGAGAGCGTCCACTCATCTTTTTCACTTTCTCGGTAGTAGCCAGAGAACAAATCATCCTCTTTGACGATCTTGAGGTGAAGCGGAACATCGAAGCCGGTCTGGAAGTGTCCTTTGTCTTGCCAACCGGCTTCGACCATGCTTCCAATGAGCGTTTTTTGTGGCTGATTGGCTTCGCCACCAAACAGCAGACACGCATAGTTCAAGTCGTCGTCACTGTAAAGGAAAATACCGATCCATGAATCTGCGGGTGTATCCGGTTCCGTGGAAAAAATTCCACTCACTATTAGGTCTTTCGCTGCACTTTTCGGGATTTCCCGTTCAAGCATCGGTTTGTCAGGCGTGGTGTGTCCCCAACCACCCTTCGGATTGGTCATCTGTAGGAAGCCGTCTTTGACTTCAAAAGTCGTAACTTTGTCGCGGTAGTCGCGGAATTCCCACTCTCCAACGAGTTCGTTGCCATCAAATGGGTCTGTCCATACATCGGCGGAGACTGCTCCGATGGTGCTGCACAACAAAATTCCGCATACGAGAATCATAGACAATTTCATAGCCAAATCCTCCTTTAAATCTTCATTATAGCATGCTGTAAGACAGTATCGCAAGGAAGATTTCAGCAGGAACTGAATCTGTAATCTGCGCTTCGCTTCCAAGCATCTTGAATTATTAGAACAGACATCTTTTATATCCGTTCGGCTTTAACCCGAATTACCGATTTGCTTTAATCGCACCCCATGTCACTGTTAACTTATCCATCGGTTCAACGCTTAACCCGCCAAGGGCTTTTGCTAATCCATGTTCCACGATGCTTGTTAGATCGTCTTCACTGAGAACAGTGTTGAAAATCGCGGCTTCATCAATAATACCGACGAAGTATGAACCACCACCCCATTTACCAATCTCAACAGGATTCGCTGTAACAGCGGTTTTTCCGGGACGTGTGCTCACCCCGGCTTTTTGACCATTTACGTACACAACGAGTTGCTCGTTTTTCTCGTTGATGTCGTAAGTTGCTGCGAAGTGGATCCATTTTTTTTCATCGGGAACGTGTGCGGAGGCTCTCGGTTCCCAACTGCCACCCGGCTTCACAAACGCTGACATTTTATTGCCTTCCTGTGGCGGATCAATACGCAAGAGATATTCGTCACTTTTAGAAATAAGTTGCCGCCAAGTGGAAATATCTGTGGCATAAAACCATGCCATCATCGTGAGTTCATCACCGAGCTGCAATTCCGGTGTCGAGTCGATAGATACCCACTGTGCGCCATCAAACTCAAGACCTTTGCCAATCTTTCCGTCTTTCCACTTCGCACCGTTGATTGTGCCGTCGTGTTCGAGTCCTGAAGCGTCTTTAGTTGTTTTACCCGCGCCTTCATCAAAGAGCCAGACACCGACGGCTGTTTCAGGGTCGATTTCAGCGGAACAGATGTGTGGTAGTATCCAAGCAATGGAACCGACAATTCCTAAAATTAAGATCATTTTTCGCATCTATATCTCCTTCACCTACTCTTGTCTTTCAAAGATCGTTTGATCGCTAAATTTTGGTAGATTGTATCATGTTTTTATAATTATAACATGTTATAGGAGACTCTAACAAGTAAAGGAAGATTTTGGAGATACTCCTGTATTCTAATTGGACATGCAACTGAAATTGTGGTAAACTAAATACAATAACGTGAGTTTGATAAATACTCAGGACGAACGCGTTTTCGCTTAAAGTCCCGCTGATAAGGGGCGGGGAATGCCTTATGGAGACCCTGAATACCGTTGATTCTGGTTCTTTAGGCGGTATACTGCTAAAATTGCCCCTTTTTTGCCCAATTTGTGTCTGCATTGACTTCTAATACTTTTTTCACGGTCCGTGCGTCTCACAGCGCGTGCTGAGGCAAAATTGCGTAAGTCCTGTAATTTAAAGAAATTACCCCATGGAAGGATATAGACTATGGACCAAAAAGAACAACTTGTTGCCGATCTTACTGCACTCCTTGGGTCTAAAAATGTCTTAACGGATGCAACCGCACTCTCGGTATATGAATGCGATGCCGCTCCTTCTTTTAAGGCGATGCCGGATGTCGTTGTCTTCGCGGATACGGCGCAGCAGGTGTCGGATATCGTAAAGTTGGCGAATAAATACGACACGCCGTTTATCGCTCGTGGCGGCGGCACCGGCTTGAGTGGTGGTATGCTCTCTGTCCAAGGTGGGATTATCATTGCCCTCAACCGGATGGACCGTATCTTAGAAGTTGATCTCGAAAATGAACGAGCAGTTATTGAACCCGGTGTGGTTAACCTCCTGTTGACAGAGGCGGTGCAAAACCGAGGCTATCACTACGCGCCAGATCCATCAAGCCAGAAGGCATGCACAATCGGTGGAAATATCGCCGAAAATTCCGGTGGACCCCATACCCTGAAATACGGTGTTACATCCGACCATGTACTCGGGTTAGAAGTTGTTTTGCCGGATGGAGAAATTGTTGAACTGGGCGGTGCTGTTGAAGAAACACCCGGCTACGATCTGCGCGGCGTGATGATAGGCTCCGAGGGCACATTTGGGATCGTAACGAAAGCAATCGTTCGGCTCACCCGGAATCCGCAGGCATACCAAACCGCACTCGCTGTCTTCGAGACGATGGACGATGCTTCTAACGCCGTTTCAACGATAATCGGCGAAGGTATTATTCCGGCAGCACTGGAAATGATGGACACGCTCGTTATTCGTGCGTTAGAAGAAGCCTTCCAGTTCGGGTTCCCCCTTGATGCCGAAGCGATTCTGATTGTGGAACTTGATGGCATTGAGGCAGGCATGCAGAACCAGACCGAGCAGATTCTGGAAATCTTCAAACACCACAACGCGCGGAAAGTAGATTACGCCAAAGATGAGACGGAGCGGCAGCAACTTTGGAAGGCGAGAAAAAGCGCGTTTGGTTCATTCGGAAGACTCGCACCGAACTACATCACCCAAGATGGTGTTGTGCCGCGGACGACGCTGCCGAAAGTGCTACGACGAATCTCTGAGATTTCTGAGAAGTACCAGATTCCCATCGCGAATGTGTTCCACGCCGGTGACGGCAACATTCATCCGATTGTCCTCTTTAACGAGCGAGATGCTGACCAGTGTGAACGTGTAGAACATGTTAACAAAGAAATCCTAACGGTCTGTGCGGAAGTCGGTGGCACAATCACGGGAGAACACGGCATCGGCGTTGAAAAAATGGATTATATGCCCCTCATTTTCAGTTCTGCCGATATGCAAGTAATGGCGACGGTCAAAAAGGTCTTTAATCCTATGGGACTCTGCAATCCCGGAAAAATTTTCCCGACAGCCGAATCTTATGAGAAGTTGGGTTTGCAACCAGATGGGATGCTATATTCATAGATAGGTGAAAGGCGTACCTAAATGAAGGAACGTGCTTGATACTTCAGGCGCACGTTGTTTAACTACAAGGAAAAATTAGAAAATTGTACGATAAACTTAAAGATATTGTCGGAGAATCCAGCATCCTCTCGGAGGAACAGGCCACAGCCTACACTTTTGATGGATACGTGCCGAAGGCGGTCGTTGTACCGACATCTGTCCGAGAGATGCAAGATGTCCTCCAACTTGCAGTGAAACAGGGTTTGTCGATTATGCCTGCGGGGGCAGGTACGAAACTTGGTATCGGAAATTTACCAAAGAAGGTGGATGTGGTACTGGCGACAACACACCTGAATAGCGTGGTGGAATATGAACCGGCGGACTTAACTGTAACCGTGGAAGCCGGTATCCGCTTGAGGGATCTCCAGACCGAATTGTCGAAGCATCGTCAGTATCTGGCGTTGGATCCACCGTATGCAGATCGGTGTACCATCGGTGGAACAGTAGCAACAAACGCGAGTGGCTCTCTCCGTTTACGGCATGGTACCGCCCGAAATCAGGTCTTGGGTTTGCGGGTTGTTCGAGCAGATGGCACCGTTGTCAAAAGTGGCGGTAAAGTGGTGAAAAATGTCGCGGGCTACGATCTTAACAAACTCTATATTGGTGGATTTGGGACACTCGGTATCATTACCGAAGTGACCCTCAAGTTGTCACCCATACCCGTACACGAAGCGATACTTACGGCAGACTTTCAAAACATTCAAGATGCCGCGGATACGGGCTTGGCTATTGTCGGTTCACAGATATTGCCGATGTTTGTAAATTTGTTCGTCAATGCAGATCCAACGCGCAGTGAAACCGAGGCACCCGCAGATGAAAATAAGCCGATGCTTGTGGCAGGGTTCGGTGGAGATCCCGAAACTGTGGCGTGGCAATTGACACAGTGCCAAGAAATTGTGGAACAAAACGGTGCGATAGGTGTCACAATTAGAGAAGGCGAATCGGTACAGCACCTTCAGGAAACTGTTCAGGAATTCTCCGCAGATAACAAAAACACCGAAATAGTAGTCGCCAAATTGAACCTGAAGCGCACCGATCTCGCAGAATTTGCTACGCAGATTGTAGAAGCGAATTCGACGCGTGATGCCCAGATGATGACGTTGATCGGGAGTGGCGTGCTGTATGCTACTATTCCTGTGGCATCCGATACGGATTACCAATCGCTTGCGGCCGCCCTAATGCAACTGCGTCAAACTGTAATGTCGAGGCAAGGAAATCTTATCATAGAGGTTGCACCACCTGAACTCAAACGGCACATTGACGTTTGGGGGTCCGTTGAAGGAACACTCAATTTAATGAAACAGATTAAAGCGAAATTGGATCCGATTGGTTTGTTGAATCCAGGACGGTTTGTTTCGAGTATTTAGTTTTTGTTCATTCAGCAGGATAGCACCACATGCTTTTCTGCTTTAATGGCTATCAACCGTCGACTGTCGGCTTTCAGGTACTCGTAACGGTGGCATGCTGCTTCCCGCCACAAGCGTTTCTGGAAACCGATTGCTGACGGCTTCTTCGCCGACCTCCGACAGCCATTCCTCTGACTGCTGAAAACTGACTGCTAACCGCTAATAAAAAGGGGGCATAGTATGCAGGAAAAAAGATGGAGGATTTTGTGGCTTGATAACCAGATATCTGATGTAGAGCAATCTGGCGCGCTACTTAAGGATCAACATCGTGAGGAACAAGCCAATATAACATCAAAGCCCTACATCCGCGCTCTGGAGTATCAAGGGTACGACATTTCTTTAACAAACACGATCGCTGAAGGCATGGCATTACTCCAGGATGAAGAATATCACGCTGTTCTATTGAATTATGATGAAGCGACACGGGAGGAGAATCTGCTTTCGTATATTCGGAGTGTGGATGCACATATTCCGATTATTCTCCTAACGCGCGAGGACGGGCAGGAAGTTCTTCAGCAGGCGAGTCTTTACGATGTTGACAGTATTTTCATAACCACGGCAGATGATCAGGACGAAACTTCATCTCGACAGTTAGAGGCGTCGCTCGCGCTTATACTTGAAAAACAGACAGCACGGGAAGCATATACACCACAGGCGTACGTTCAAAGCTTTAATAAGGGACACATATCCGATGGGACGACGCGAGGACGCGGTTCCGTTGACGAGTGGCAGACATGGATTGATACCTATGTTCGTCTCGTTGAATGGGATTTACGACTTGACACGCTTCATAACGTCGATGAACTTAAATCTATCCATGAGATAGAGAAACGAGAGGCTAACGCCGGGTTCGCTGACTATGTTCAAACCAATTATCACAATTGGTTTTCAAGTGTAGCGTCACCTACTTTATCTGTGGATGTCGTTTACAAATATGTCATCCCCGAAGTTCAGGCAGGGAAACAGGTCCTGTTTGTTGTTATGGATTGTATGCGATTGGATCATTGGTTGAAAATTGAACCCTTGCTCTACCCCCTGTTTAATATAACCACAGATTACTATTATTCTATTCTGCCGACGGCTACCCGTTACGCACGGAACGCTATTTTTAGTGGGTTATTTCCGCTTGAATTTGCTGAAAGACACCCCGATCTATACGCAGAACCCGATACAGCACACACGAGTATCAATCGCTATGAGAAAGATCTGATGCGCTTACAACTTGAGCGACACGGCATACTTCTCAAGCCACCTCTCCATTACTTCAAAATTTTTGATACGCGCGGCGAAATTCAATATCTGCATTGGCTCAGCATTACGGATAGAATCAGTTTGACGGCACTTGTTGTTGACTTTCTTGATATGATGACGCATACACGGCATGAGATGGATTTACTACAGCAGCTCGTCCCAGATGAAGCCGCGTTTCGGACGCTCGCACAAACATGGTTTCAGCATTCACATCTTTATAGAATATTCAGGATTGCGGCTGAACGCGGTATGACCGTCGTCTTAACGTCTGACCACGGTTCGGTCCTGTGTCAAAATGCCGCGAAGGTGTCAAGTCAAGCTGAACTCACGACGGGGCTTCGGTTTAAAGAAGGAAAAAATATCTCGTGTTCACCTGAAGCCGGATGGGTCATAAAGGAGCCAGGCATGTATCGTTTACCCGGTGAAGACGCACAAAGAAGTTATGTCCTCGCAAAAGAGGACTATTACTTCGTTTATGAAAGGCGATTCGATGTCTATAAAGAAATCTTTCAAGGCAGTTTCCAACATGGTGGTGTTTCACTTGAGGAGATGATTCTGCCTTGCGTTGTGCTTCAACCAAGGTAATTGAGGAGAATTAAACGATGTTGGAAATCATCAGACTTCGTAAACATTTGTTTGCTGGACTGTTAGTGCTTATCATAATGATCGCGCCTACGCCTATACAGGCACAGTTCGCAGATTTCGGATTCGGTGACAAACTACCTGTTGAAAAACTCTCAGTAAAAGGGTACCTCTCGATTGACAAGGTGCAACCCGGTAGCCAATTCCAAATTGCTGTCGTCGTTGAAATTGCCGAAGGGTGGCATGTCAACGCTAATCCTGCGGGTGAAGGATTGATCGCGACCGAGGTGATTTTCCCGGATACACCGCACCTTACTTTCGGTGAAGTCGTGTATCCCAAGGGTGAAGTATTAGCACTCGGTTCAATAGGAGAAGCCCCGGTCTATCACGATACTATTACTATCGGAGTCCAAACCGATTTAAGTCAAACTGCTCCGCTCGCACCTATGACGCTGGACTTGGAACTCAGGTATCAAGCGTGTAACGATGAACAGTGTCTATTACCAGAAACTCTCACTTTTGAACTCCCTATTGAGGTTGTTGGTATTGAGGACACCATTCAGCGGATGAATGAGGCGGTTTTCGCCAACGTCCAATTCGGTGCTCCGCCGAGTGGTAGCACGGACGAAGGGAGCCTCGCACGTGCCCTCTCTGGTGGAAAGGTCTGGCTTGCGTTCCTACTTGTGTTTGCTGGGGGCATCTTGACGAGTTTAACGCCTTGTGTTTACCCGCTCATACCGATTACCGTTTCTGTCTTCGGTGCCAATGAATCTGCTGGTTTATTCAAGTCTTTCCTGCTCTCTGTTGTGTATGTGCTTGGGATCGTTGTGACCTATTCCATTTTAGGGGTGGCGGTTGCATCGACCGGGGCTGTCTTCGGTCAGATAATGGCAAACCCATGGGTCGTCGGCTTCATCAGCCTAATTCTTGTGAGTTTGGGACTGTCTATGTTCGGTGTTTTTGAGATTCGGTTGCCGTATGCGGTGCAGAACCGTCTTAACACTGTTGGAGGTACCGGATTCGCAGGCGCGTTCGCTATGGGGACAGTCGCAGGCGTGATTGCCGCACCCTGCACAGGACCGGCGTTGGCAGTCGTGCTAACTTATATCGCGACGACGGGAAGTCTCTTCCTTGGATTCTGGCTGATGTTCACTTACGCGCTCGGCATGGGGTTGCTCTTTATCGGCATTGGTACGTTCTCTGGGTTGCTCTCCGCACTACCCCGTTCAGGCGGATGGATGTATGTGTTGGAAAACGTCTTCGGCATTGCCATTATTACAATGGCACTCTATTTCCTCAAAGATGTGTTTCCGCCCTTGCAGAATTTCCTGCAGAACTCGCTACCATTTTTCGCTGTTGCGGGTGGCTTAGTGCTCATTGGAGGGTGGCTCGGCAAGTTGACACAACGTTTCAGCGGCATCTCTCCACGGATGCAATTCCAGAAGGCGTGCGGGCTTTTGCTGGCGGTACTCGGTGCCTATATGTTCGTTGGCGGTATCCAACAGCCTGCCGGACCCCACTTGGATTGGGTTTACGATGAAGCCGAAGGGTTTGAAATCGCTAAACGGGAAGACAAACTCGTAATGCTTGATTTTTACGCCTCTTGGTGTGCCGCGTGTAAAGAACTCGATCATAAGACGTATGCCGATCCCGCGGTCGCTGCGAAACTCGATGATTATGTGAATGTTAAACTCGATTTCACCCGAAGCTCCGAAACGACGCAGGCATTAACCGAGAAGTATCAGATTCCCGGATTGCCAGTTGTCATTTTTATGGATGCTGATGGTACTGTCCTCAAGCGATTCACTGGATTTGTTGGTGCGGAGGAGATGCTTGGTATTCTTGACGACATTGAAAAACGACCACAGTAGCGCGTCGTTTTGAGTATCCGTTGAAGTGACCGTCCTATTATCTTGTCGTAAAGTCCGAAAGTATGTAAACAGTTGTTCAATGAACGAACCCCACCGCCGCTGGCGAGGATTGTATCCTCGCCGCTTTAGAGTGTCTCATTAATTCTAAACTTTACTATAGTTGCCACTCTCAAATAAAAGCGGTTATTTTCATGGTGTTCGAGTTCCGTGTGGATTTTCATAGGGGGTGCGACGGGTAGAAGGTGAAACGGAATTTATACACAAGCCCCAGCGGGGCGACATCTGTGTAGAAAAAGCGTATCCCACGTCCCTAAGCCCCAGCGGGGCGGCATCTGTATCATTGAACATTCATGATTTCCCAGCACAAATTGTTCTTGAATGCTACATCTTTTTCGGTAGCAACTTGGATTGTCTTATGCTTTAGAATAGCACAAAGGAGTGAATATGCCGTTTAATGCAAAATCCTTAATTTCCTTGCGTGGTTGGCTTTTTTATGCAGAAGTAGTCGCAGTAATCGGTTTTGTCGTGCTTGCGTTTTTCTATATTCAACGTGGCACAGCAGAATCCGAATCGCCACCGCTATTGCAGGTGGGTCCTTTCATTGAGAAGGCAGATACTCTCTTTAAGAAACAGGACCTTGCCGATGCCACGCTCTACTATTGGAAGGCATTACGTGCGTTGGAAGCGGAGGATGAAGTCCAAGGGATCTCAATAAACGGCACCTCACAGACGAGCGCGGAAGTTCGTTTGCACGCCAATCTCCGCATCGCGGAAATCTATTCACAGAGTAATTGGTTAAAAGATGCGAAGGCGCGTTTGGAATATGCGACCCGTATTCAACCTGAACATGCCGGTGTCCGTCTCTTACGCGGCAAACTGTTTCGCGATGAGGGGTTGCTCGCAGAAGCCACCGAAGAATTCCTCGCTGTGCTCAAGAACGCGCCAGACCATGCGGAAGCACACTATCTCCTCGGTGTTCTTTATCAGGGGAGTAAACAGTTTGAACAAGCCTCTACTTACTACACAAAAGCGATTGAAAACGATCCAGAGTTCCTAAGTATCCCGTCTGAAAAAGCACCTATCGGTATCTTGGCTCGCCTTCAGTTGTCGAGAACGTATGCCAGAATACTACAGAGTTATCAGTTCCTTGATAGGGAATTCACCGAAGAGGATTTGGCTGAGGTTACGCGACTCGAATCGGAGGCGATTACCCTCTTAGAGCAGGCACATAAAAATATGCCTGAAATGAACGAGGTTATTGACGATCTTGTTCGACTGCTCTTTGCGCGGGCATCCGCACTTGAGCGAGAGGATATTGAGACGCGTCAGTATGTCGATGCGCTGCAAGTTTATGAACGGATTGTAGAGCTTGATCCGGAGGAAGTTCGGGCATGGGAGCGGATGGGTGAAATTTATGCGAGTTTCCTTGGAGATAAAGCGGCTGCCTTGGAAGTATACCGAACAGTGTATAAAATCGAGCCGCACCCGACTGTCTTAGCAAATATCAAATACCTTGAAGAAGATGTCGCCGCCGAGAATGTGGAAGAATGATGGTGATAGCAGATACGTTGTGGTGGGAAAGTTAACGATGGGACCGAGACGCTCACAAAACCAAAAGCCGATGAGAGGATTTGAACCTCCGACCTACTGATTACGAATCAGTTGCTCTTCCACTGAGCTACACCGGCTTAGTAAATTATTATGGTTAAAAGGGAGTGCCGAGAGGCAGAATCGAACTGCCGACACAAGGATTTTCAGTCCTCTGCTCTACCGACTGAGCTATCTCGGCATCAGGTATATAATAATACCATAAAACGGAGGGGATGTCAAGTTTTTTTCGTGAAAAAAGTGTTTTTTTGATACGTCTGCGCGTGAGGACAAGAGACGCGAAATAGCATCTCTCCCTATGCTGTAGGAGGATGTCTCCGTCTCTACTGCGGAACGGTGATGTCTTCAGACCTCGCAATTACACAATTCATCTTTAGGACTCCAGACGCATCGGCATCACAAGACAGGTGTGATTTTCTTCACCGATCGGTTTAAAAACAATAGGCTCCACTTCACTCCTAAATTCTATTGCGATAGATTCCGTCTCAATGTGTCCCAAAGTCCCTATCAACAAGCGCGCATCGATACCAATCCGTATCCGTCCATTACCGGTTTCCACAGGAATAGGCTCGTATGCCTCCCCTAACTCTGGAGTCTTCGCGGAAATCTGAACCTGCTCAGTGTTGATTTCCAAAGCAATCGCATAGTTCTTCGGGTTCGAGAGCAACGCGACGCGCCGTGCCGCATGCAGCATCTGTTCTTTAGAGACTACCACTCTGCCTTCGGTCGATTCAGGAATGATTTTTTGGTATGGCGGATAATCCCCTTCGACGAGCCGAGTCGTTAAGGTCGCGTTCTCATCAGCGAAGAGAATTTGATTCTCAAAAATTGAAATCTGCACTCCCGCAGATTCAGCGAAAGTGCGAGCGATCTCTTTTACAGCTTTAAGTGGGACGATGAACCCTTTTACGCTCTCCGACGACGTGAGCGGTTCACAGCGTGCGAGCGCAAGCCATCTCATATCAGTCGCGACGACTTCCGTTTTGTCTGGAAAAAAATTAAAGTAAAGTCCGTTTAGGAAGTAGCGGACATCCTCCGTTGCAGCAGCGAATTCGGTTTTGTGCAGAAGATCGCGCAGAGTATCTCCATCGAGGGTTAATGAATCTCCGTCAACAGAAGGCAATTGTGGGAATTCTTCGTCAGGAAGGCCGATGATTTTATAAACCCCGTCCCCACAAGCGATTTCAACGCGGTCATTTGCCGTCGTTGCCAAGTGTATCGGTTTGTCATCCGGCAATTCTTTAACAATGTCTGCCAATTTTTTGGCAGAGACGGTGATGCCCCCGTCTTCTTGAATGGTACCTTCTACTTTGATCTTAATCCCGACCTCCAAATCTGTGGCGATACATTCAATCTTCCCATCAGCGGTTTGGATGAGGACGTTTGAAAGAATCGGTAAGGTCGTGCGACCACTCGCTACGCCTTGTAGCACTTGCAAAGAATGCAAGAGGTCATCTTTTTCAAAGGTTAGTTCCATTTCTGGTTCTCCTTATAGTCATTTTTGCAATTTTATCAGAAAAGACGCGTTAAAGTCAAGTGCTTTTTCAACTGATGTTAAGTAATTCTGGTGATGCCAATGACTGTTCCCTGAATAGCGTTCGGTTCACACCCATTTAATCCAATTGACGATGCGCTGTCTCCCACTCTTCCCATGTCGGTTTACGACCTTCAGTGAGCACTACGAGCGGTACTCTGCCACCCGCCACGGCTTTGTTTCTCACGAATTCGGCACCCGCACGCGCTTCGGCTGTTAGGTTAGCCCGATCAGGCGTCGGAAAGTAACGGAAATCGATGCTCCAACGGGATTTTCCCGTCGTGTTAACTTTGCTGGTATGTACGCAAAGGTTCGACATGAACAAAGCACCACCCGGTTTAAGGGGGATAGGTACTGGCGTACCACGGGATTCAACATCCTCTTCCATCTGGACGTTTGAATCTGCACCTCGCGCACCGTCCAATAAACCCCAATGGTGACTACCCGGAATCACCCAACAGCATCCATTTTCGACCGTTGCTTCCACCAGTGGTACCCACACCGTAACCATGTGAAGACCCTCCGTGTGCCTCTCCTTCTTTCCGATGGTTGCTTGGTCCAAATACTGGCTATCTTGGTGCCATGGAAACGAAGTAATCACACTTCCGGGGAGTTTCGTCCGTAACGCTGGTGTGCCGATATTCGAGATTTCAGGACCCAAGAGAAGGCGAAGCACTTCCAGAACACCCGGGAGATTGTAGAGATCATAAAACTCACGTCCATACATACCAAAAGCCCAGTTGCGAGGTAATATATCCAATTCTTCGCAGATCGCAGCGTACCGCCGCTCGAAGGACTCATTTTCGTAACGCGACGATAGCTTTCCTTCACTATACAACTCGCAGCTATACGTATCAACTTTTGCCTTGATAAAATCTCGGATCGGCTCTAAATCCCGATCATCAATAAGGTCTCTGACCACGACGTAACCATCACGTTCATAAGCGGTCTTAATTTCCTGACCTACCATTAGTTAATCTCCTTATATCACTCAACCCATAGCTCGTAATGAAATTAGGTTCTCCTTAAATGGCATAATTTTGCTTTGCAGCGAGAATGCTTTACATTTTCAGAAAGAAACCTCAGAGTTCAACATTACGCTTTCTAACCGCAAGGTATGATTAAAAACCTTCCGTCGCTGTTGCACAATCTCAAAAAACATGCTATCATGAATACTTAACAGATGCAATACAATTGAACTTTTCACACCTATTGATTCTTTCAACCGATTTCATACACGACGGAGACAACATGAAAATTACTGATGTAAAAGCGATGACGTTAAAAGGCTACAAACAGTGGAACTACGTCCAGGTTGAAACCGACGACGGATTGACAGGGATAGGTGAAGCACATCCTGGGGCGGGAATCGCCGAAATTATCCTGCAATTCAAGAAAACCCTCGTTGGCGCGGATCCAAGAAACATAGAACCTCTCTACCACCGAATGATTGGCGCAGCGAGCAACCGATACGCAATGGGTTTATCGGCTATCGGTGGGATAGAAACGGCACTGTGGGATCTGCTTGGGAAAAGCCTCGGCGTGCCGGTCTATCAACTGTTAGGTGGAAAGTATCGGGACCGTATCCGACTCTATGCCGATGTCGGACACGGAAAAGGGAACACGCCTGAAGGTTGGGAACAGCGAGCCAAAGAAGGCGTTGCAGACGGCTACCAAGCCATCAAATTCGACATCGATAATTCCGCAAACGAACTCAAGCAGGATACAGTCAATCGGGAACTCAGTACAGCGGAATTACAGAAAATGACATCGTTGGTCGCCGCCGCACGGGAGGCTGTGGGTGATGGGATCGACATCAGTATTGACTGTCATAGCCTATTCAGTACCCATTCGGCGATGAGACTTGCCGAACGCTTAGAACCCTTCGATTTAATGTTCTTGGAAGACCCAGTGCCGAATGATAACGTCGAAGCGATGGCGAAGGTGAGTTCCTCCACCTCTATTCCGATCTGTACTGGCGAATTCCTGTTCCGACGAGACGGCTTCCGAGAACTGATTCAGACGCAAGCCTGCGATATGCTACATGTTGATGTGTCTGGAACAGGCGGAATACTTGAGGCAAAGAAGATCGCGGATCTCGCAGATCTCTATTATATCCCGTTTGCAGCGCACAACATCACATCACCAATCGGAATGACAGCGACGGCACATGTTTGCGCCGCCGTACGGAATTTCATCGTCATGGAACTCCCATATCACGCCGATCAAGTTGAATGGCGATGGGATCTCGCAGTTTCCAACGAACCGCTCATGCAGGATAGTGTATTTGTGGTGCCAGAGAAGCCGGGACTCGGTGTCGAAATCAACGCAGACGTTGCCAGAGAACATCTCATGCCTGGGTCTGACCATTTTGGCATCGACTAAATTTCAGCGATAGGTGTCTTTTAGATATACCCCGCTTTTTCGCTGCCGAGGGTTCCTCGCGGAAACACCCAAGCAACATCTTGGAAAAATTATCCAGGTAAGGCGCCTTGGTAATTCACACCGGTAAACATCCCGATTATCATCCAAAGTCCTACAATGCCAAATTCACCGATAATCAATCCCATAAACAGCGGTCGAAGTCTTCGATAGGATCCGATACCCCCCGATTTCAATGCCAAATACTTCAAAAACCAGCCAATACATATACAAGACCAGAGGAAATAGGAAGAATAAACCGCACCCATCACATATCCAATCGGGTGAAGTTGCCACCACATAAAATGACGTTGCATAATCAGTAGAAAGCCAGTGATTCCGGCTCCCAAAAGCATACTGTATGCTTCCCCCAACTTCGCGTCTTTCGGATACTGAATCAATGAAACGATGTGATTAAAGTATCTCGGTGATCCGACGAAGGGACCCCTTTGCAGATTTAAACCACCTTTTTCATAAATCAAGGGCAACGATGCCGCATAAGAAACACCGATAGCGACAACAATCGCAAGCACCATCGCGCCGAGAACGCTTCTTCGATTTAATCCGACTGGGTCTGCCGCCTTGAACCCGTGCAGAACACTCGGCATCAAGATGCCGCCCCAGTCTCGCATCATTACCCGCTGAAATCCTAAGAGTGCTAAGCTATTTGCGTTGATGATCCTTGAACCAGTTATAATCTCAAAATATTCCACCGGATACATCGGTGCTTGGATCAGTAGCATCCCACCGTTGACGACCATCCACGATAGTGCTGTAGAAGCAATCAGAAACAGGGCAATAATGCTACAGGCGACCCAAAGCGACATTCCCGCATAGACACAAAGTCCCGCAAGCAACAGAAAACTAAACACGGTTCCCAGCACCGCCCATCTATACGGCAATACCTCATCTGAATCGTCGATTGTTGCAGAGGTGCCAGACTCCAGAAATGTTCGCCTCAAGAGATCTTTGATATGGGTTCGACTGTTAAGCAGGAAGGCGAGAACCATTACGCAATATGCAGCCATTGTCTGCCCTCTCGCAGAGATCCACGGACTGATAGGGATAGCAAAAGCGTTGATGATGATGTACTGTAACTTGAAAAATAGAAAGAAAAACCAGCAACTGAAAGACACTTCCATGGCAAGAAAGTAGGTTATACCGATAACGGAGAAATAAAGAAAAAACCGAAATTGGGGCCACCAACCCATCACAATCCACGGACGCTCCGTGAATGGAGTGTACAGGTCATACCGATTCGGAATGCGTGGAAGTGCCGGAAGATACTCGTGCAATCCATTGAGTAGATGAAAGAAGGCCGCGATTCCGAACCCTACCCACACGAGCCGATTCCTGAACAGACTGTCCAGACCGGCGTGCATTGAGGTTTGCTGAACCATCTCCACAGGCACAGTAACGAGCGGAAAGATGAACCGCTCGCGTTCAACCCACTGTTTCCTTAACACAACTGATACGCAAATCGTCAGAGCATAGAACAGTAGGATGAAAACCGTCCAAACAACGAGCGGTTTTGCCCAGAGTAGCCAGGGAACAACTGATTCTCCCTCATAGAAATCCGTAACGGCATGTTTATCCCACACAATTAGCCATTCAGGGAAGTGAGGATGAAGCGTTTCTGCCCACTCATTTTCAGGTGTCGCGAAATAGACCGGTGCCGCCAAATACGGAAGTAAGTACCCGACCATCCCTTTCGATGGAATCGCTGAACTGATGACCATCATCACCCAGATTATCATCAATTCGCTTGGATTTAACACGGCTCGGGGAGATACTTTCTTCAGAATGGGATTAACGACCAAGGTGAGAAAAATCAGTGTAAACACTGTCCCCAAAGGAAAATGATTTCCGGCAATATCTGTCCCTTGGAGGTAGTAGTCGTTATAGGGGGTAATTGCTGTCTGTATAATGACGAGTGCCAAACCGATCAGAATCGCTCTCACGCTCATCTATTTGCACCCCCTTGTTTTCTTTTTGGCAACTGAAAATCCTTGTGAACTATTCTATCAAATCCCCCTTTTTTGATTAAGGAAAATCTTGAGATGCAAAAATTCTATCTCCTGAGTAGGTGGGGATTACGGCTCGTCACCAAAGTCGGGCTCTTTTGCTGGTCGGACCACCCACGCTGCAAAGGCTGCTTCAAAAGATGTTGTCGTGTCTCCGAGGTAGAGGTGCTGGATACTTTCGATCGGAACCGTTATCTCTCCATAGATTGGCGAACGTCCCAATAATGCATCATCTTTGATCTCGAGTGGTTCAAAAATCAGAATAGAACCATCGGTTAACCTGATAGATACCTCGTGTTGGCTATCGGCAAGAAAAGAGGCGTTCTGTAACGCTTGCGTCTTTACCGACTGCCGACTGCCGACTGCCGACTGCCATTCTTGCTGATGGCTATTCTGCTGATTGCTGATCGCTTCTCTGCTGACATCGACCACCCGTGCCACACGGTCTATAGGAACGGAGAATTGGCGTAGTTTAGAATCAAACTGGATCGTTTCTCCATTGAAACCCAGCAGTTTGCCACGTTTCATATCCCCATTCTCTGCCACGAGGATATGGTTCGGTGGCGTGTCGCGGTTGAAGCGCGGAACTGTTAACGCACGCTCCAATTTTTCGTCTAACTTGCGGTTTTTAGATTTACCATCATCGAAGATCAGTTCGGTAAAATCCTGTCCATGGCGGAGGTTTACTACCTTACCATCTACCATGACTTCGATTTGGCCGTCTTTTACATCTATCCAGCCACCTTCGAGAAATCCCCCCAAGTTAACGTGTTCTTTGACCTTGATTTTATGGATTACGTGATTATTGGCTCGGTTCTCGTTTTTCTCCCCTAAAATGGTATAGGAAGGTTTGTTGTTTGTCGAATGTGTCCAGTCGATATAGTTCGCATGTGTTCTACCAGAGAACTCAAGTGCTTTCACGTATGACGAGTCAATAAGGTGCGCGCTGATAAAAGGAGACTGGAAACCAACGCTCATTTCATCGTATGCCGAGATTTGGCACGGGATGATCTCTCCACTCTTCAGATGTACTATATGACGAAACTGTGAGGTATCAAATGGATACATCTTCGAGGCTCGCCTATTGTTACGTTCGATATGGGCCCGCCGAATATTCGCCAACCGTACTGCTTTCAACGCGCCAACGGGTTTCCAACGGATAAACGATCCATCTTCTATGTCGAAGTGAACACGACCCCGGAGATTCCCTGACGGGTGAAATAACCTATCCGCGTCTTCAATCTGACTGTTCTTCGGCGAAACTTGCGAACTGACGGTTGCTCCTACTTCTATACGCAGTTGTGAAGCACCCTCGAACGCACATTCTACTGGTTCATTTGCGAACGCGGTCTGCAACAACATACTATCTGGGTTCACTTGCACAATCTTACCGCGCAAAATCGCACCTTCGGGATAAGTCAGGGCAACGGGGTATTCGATTTCGACTAAAGCAGCCCCCGATTGAACAACACGGTCAATTTGCTGGATATTGATGTCATGCCGATTGCCACCTGCATCAAGAACATAAGTACTTCCTTTCTTGACAAACAACTTACCATAAACGACGTGCCCTTTCATTGTATGGACCCGCGGTTTGGAAGAATCGACTTGTTGCTTTGTAGAGCCAACAGGCTGTTGGTAGACCCGTAACCGCCGAACCATCAGATTCTGACCTCGGTTGTAAATATAGATACCCGATTCCTTAACTGTCTGTCCGACCTCGTCCAATTTCAGCAACAAGTTGCCGGCAAAATCATACACTTCCAGTACACCGGTGTCCCCATCATAAGTGAGGCGTAAACGGAAGTTTCGTCGATCCGGCTGGATCGTTAACACCGGCTCGAACAGGGTGCCTTGAACAACCACGAGTTCGTTAACCCAAGTCTCCAACCGCAATGCCTCGTATAGATTTTTACCAAGTGCGAAAACAAAACCCGGAGGACGCGTAGTAGATGCTAACTCCAAGTCAATCTCAAAACGCTGCGGCCACGCAAGGGCGTGGAAGATTTTTGCCTTAACTTTATCTGTCTGTGGATGACCGCCCCGATTCGCATACCAATCTGGTCGCGAATTCCCACCAAACAGCAACATGGGTTGGTTCGTATCCTGCTTGGATAATTCCCAATTCGTCAGTTGGGAACCGTCGAAGATAAGATTCGGGTGCACTCGACGTTCAAGGGTGTAGATCGACTCACGATTTACTCGAAACCGGCCGTGTCGCTCGCTGGAAAAGAGAAAGGTCTTCTCATCTGAATCAACTATGTCAGCTATCCAGATATCCCCGGATATGGTGCCGACGCGAAATGCCTCCGTTGCTGGAGCAGACTGATTTGGGAAAACAACCGAATCCAATACGCGAATATCAATGACCAGATCGTCCGAAAAGTACGGTGATGACCAGTGAATCATGTCGGATGTGCTTTCCAGTAGCTTACCGGGGAGAGCATCTCCATTTTTCCAACGCAATGTTTGCATGTTAGTTTGCAAAGCCTGTGCTTGCTGAGCTTGTATTGTCGGAGTCCATAATACCGCCAATGTTGCGGCAACAATAAGCAGTCCCTTTAAATTCCATTGCATCGTATTTCTCCTTTTTTAGTGGCTTTCGGCGTAGAGGCAAAGAAGCGATCAGCAAGATAAAGAAACGTTTTGTAACGCTTGCGTCTTTACCGACTGCCGACTGCCTGTTTGCTATTCTTACCGACTGCCGACTGCTATCTTTCATAGATAGGCAAGAGACGATAGTTCAACGCCAAAGCGAGGATAGCCATACCGGTGCCATAGGCTCTGCCGTGGGAACTTGAGAAACTGCCGTCTTCTGTCTGCGTCTCCTGGAGCCATTCAATGGTTCTTTGATTCCAAGCCTTCCACGCCTCAAAGTCACTTTGGAACAGTGCTTGCGCCATATAGTAAAGATTATAGAACAGATGTCCAGTACCGCGGTGGTCAATCCGACGCTTGATGAACTCGGAGGCGGCTTTGTATTCAGGCGTATCTTTTCTTTTTGCAATCGCGTAAATCAGGACTCCTATTGCTGACCGAGTGAGTCCTCCACCATGACTGCTCGTCATCTGATACGTTACACTCCCGTCTTGCATCGTGTGTGTCTGGAAAAAACTCACCGCCTTGTCAACGGCTTCGTTAGGAATTTCGATGCCAGCGTTCCGAGCACCGAGTATACCCATCAGTACAGTTCCAGCCACAGTTGTGTCCGCATCTTGAGAATCTGGTGAGTAACGCCAAGCACCCCAGGGATTCTTCTGTTGTGAAGTCAACGAAGAGCGAACTGCGAGTTCCAATGCCTCGCTGAGGGTGCGTCGCCGTTCAGGTGGAATGTTGCTCCCTTCCCAGAGCAGTCGTTCACTTACTGCGCCATACGCCTCAGACAGTGCCAACAACGCGAAACCGTGTTGGTACATAGTTCCGTGTCCGCCCCACGTCCCTCCGATATACCCCGTTCTCGCATCCTGATTGGAGATGATATTGCGTAGTGCCTTACGGATATTCATGGCATAAGGACCAAAATCAGGATCTTCGCCATTCGCCATCAATGCCATAACACAAATCCCCGTTACACCGGGGCCGCTCCCCGCGCCTGACCATCCGCCGTCCTCCATTTGAGAGTTCGCGAGATAGCGTAAGCCGCGATCATTGATGATACGAACTGCCGCAGGGACACCCGTCCCATAACGGAGGGCGACATCCTGGGCATTCGCAGATTCGATTGAAAATATGATCAGCACTCCTACAAAGAAAAAATAAAAAAGTTCGCAAGTTCGTAGGAGGGAGGGAAACGCCCAAGCAAAAACACCCCGATTCCCGACTTTTCCTGTAGGAGAGGCGGAAACGCCCAAACAAAAACACTCCGATTCCTGATGAAGGTTGTTGGCAACTTTACGGACTTTAGCACACTTTACAGATTTTGAAACTTTCATTATCGTCATCATTAACACATATCGTAAATGACGCATCTCTTCAGTCCTCCTCTAATTATCTCGGATGGTAGCCAAGCCTGTTTGCCATTCCTGACCTTTCTTACCTGCGTAGATCATAGCATAGGTGTCTCCAACTTCAAAAATCTGACCTGTCAGCACCCCATCACAATCAAACGCATCGGGATCGTCCGATGGTGTAAATATAGGATTGTAAGGATTTGGCTCGAAGGTATGGAAATCGCGGGTGCGCACATGTCCGATCCGCCAAACTTCGCCATCGTACCCACCATAAAGGATATGGAAGTATTCTGGACCTTTTAACAATTCGGTTTCGCGAACGGCTCGACTATCCCACACTTGCCCACTACCTCTAAAAACAGGATTGGCAGGATTTTTTCTAACCGACGCTGGATCACTCGTCGGTGCGGTCGCATGACACATCGTCAATCCTTCTCCGAATGAACGCGTCGCTTTCCCTGTATAAACGATGTGGATTGTGTCGTTCGCTATCGCAACCGAAGGATGGCTTGAGCCGTGCCGTTCGTGTTCAGTATCCGCAGGAATGACGGGGATGTCTCGGACACGCCGCCACTCGCCAAGGTCTCCATCGCTCACGAGTAGTCCCGTCTGTTCAGGAGTCGTTTTCCCCTTACCCCGATAGTACATGTAGAATTTACCGTCAGCAGGATTCAGAAATGGGAAAGGGTACTCAACGGCTGCGTCATCGAAGCCGTCCGCTGAAGGTTCAAGGATAGGATTCCGGGCATCCTGTGTGATGTCGGTGAGATCACTCATCGGAGCCGTCGCATGCATTATCAACCATCGAACACCAAGGTCGCGTTTACACCAGATGTAGTGTACCGTCCGCTCAACGATAATAGCGTGGGTCGCCGCCGCCCAAAGCGGTGGCGGCAGAGAAATGATCGGATTGCCCGTCTCAATCCTCTTGAAACTGGCGAATACTTCGAACGGAATAGGATTTTTCCGTGGATTTGTCATTGGGTTCTCCCTTCTAAAGCGTCGAAATAAGCATCTAAACCTTGACGGAACTCTTCCGGCAGCACGCGCCCCGTTTTCCCTGTTGCCTGTCTGGGTGAACGATTCTCAATAGAGGCTCTGCCGCTATCATCACCAACACCGAGGAGCATCAAAGCAGAAGCAGTGGCTGGCGGCGCAGTTATTATCATCGGTGCGTTTGGAACCCGTCCGGTTTGGAGTAGAATCTCGATCACCTCTGTTATCGCTGCGATCGCTCTGGGACCGGTATCTGGTTCTGCAAGGATGTCCTCTACCTCCTCCATAACCTCTGCCGCGCTCCCTACCTTTGCGAGTTGTTGTTGAATCTTGGGTTCATTAACATTGGGTAAGAGGCTAATCTGCGCTTCCACCTCGCGAGTATCCTCCGTGAGCGTGATTTGGGTGTCGTACAATGCGATACTGCGTTCGCGGTATTCATCAGCAGTGAGTGCTTCCTTCGCCTGCTCAAGTTCCCGCGTCTCTTCCCGCAATTGGATCTCGCGATTGATGATCCGCATCACTTCCACGACGATTTCTGGAGGCAGGTTCGGCAGATTAACCATTCCCCCTTCTCCTGGAGGTCCCCCTTCAGGCAAGGGATCTACCAACTGCTCTGCCCACCGATCCAACGTATCCGCCCAGAATTCCGCCTCAATCGTTGCGTCACCGATAAAATTGTCCTTAATCGCTTCTGCCATACCCTGTAGCTGATCAGATACAACAGCATCCTGCATCTCCGACAGAACACGCGAGAAACCGTCAGAAGGTCGCCTATCAGCATAAGCAACCATGTCCTGCAGGAGTGTAGATGCTACCTGAGACTCAGCAATCTCTTTTTCAGCCAAATGTGCGCGGTCGGACGTATCGTCCACAGCATCAGTCACAAGTCCAAAACCGTCCAGATTGTTCAGGTCCACCGCGATGTCAATCTGACGTCGCGATGCCGCCTTCAGACGCTTCACGAATGTACTGTTTTCAAAGCCAGTGAGCAATTTGCTCATTTGTTCTGCTAATTTCGCAAATTCGTCGAGTAATACCTGCTGTTCTTTGACCGCTTCCAAGACGAGTTCCGCTGTTTGAGGAGCCGACGGTTCTTCCTCCTCATCGTTTTTTCTACCGCTCCCTTTGAGGGTCGTCGTTGGGATCCCCAGTCCACCAACGACTTGCGGTGCCTGTCCTGCCGCGTCTTCACTCTCGTTGAAACCGGATTCAACATCAATGACAAGCGGTGTGGGATTGGCAGGGATATAACCCGGCTTACCTTCTGGTTGTTTGCTTCGATCTACGTTGACTCTGGCACCAGAGGTATTCGGATCTTCAGGTATCTCGTCTAATCCTTCGGGGGGTTTCTTACTCTCAGGTCCATATTTCTCCACAGAGTCGCTATCAGTCGTCAGCAGTCGGCTGTCAGGGGCTTCCCTTCGGTTTTCTTGCTGATTGCTGATTGCTGATTGCTGATTGCTAATAGGTTGACCGCTGCTCAGTCCTGGTGCCTCAGCCGCCCGCGCAAGTAAGTCAGCGACAGAAGGCATTCTCTGTCCGGCGATCTCCTCTAACTTCTTGAGTATTTCCGCCCATGACTCCAGTTGATTGGGATCAAATTCCTCGTTTTTTGTTGCTTCTTGCACCAACTCAGTGCCAAGTTGAATGAGACTGTCAAGCCTCGCCGCATTGGCACGTTCCGCCGCCGCCTGATTTTGCAGTTTCCTGCGCTGCGCTGGATCGTCAAGTGCTTCGGGGGGCAGGTCTCGCAGTTCGCTATTGGTTTCGTGCAACTGCAATTCTTTGTCGTGTACCTCCTGTGCGGCACCCATCCAGAGTTCCATCTGTCCGACCAACCATTTAAAATGTTCCGCTGGGGTCAGCACATGTATGACGAGGTCGGGTGAACGGACGCGCTCGCGACTCGGAAGATAATCCTCAACGAAGGCACGCAGGCGCAGACTCTGCGGACGCGCCCCAGTTGATATGGAGAAGACGCGCACGGCTGAAAATGTAGCCGCAACAGTCATAATATCTGTGGTCGGTGAGCCGGATGCCACCATTTTCTCACCACTTGTAGGTTCCGGATTATGAGTCGGATTACCAATGCCTTCCCATTCCAATCCCACTCGCTTCACCCCAAAGTCGTCCGCCGCCTGAATCTCAAAGGTAAGCACCTCACTCGAAAGGACAACACGATTGTTCTTTAATTTATTGAAACTAACCGTCGGGGATTCATCTTCTCGCACCTCTAACTGTATCACTTGCGGTTCACGGGCAGCGAGACCAAACTGATCACGCCACGCCAACTGGAGTTCACTCCGCTTCTCTACGCTGATAGGTTCGGTCGTCACACGCTCACCATCAATACGTTGCGGACGATTGTTCAAAGTCGCCTCCGCGAGTTCCCGTGTGGCTGTGGCTTCTAAGACTGCGGTACTCCCCTTTAACAAACTGAGAGTCCCACCGCGGATATCCTCCACCAGTGGCTTGCTGCGTTGCAAATAGGCTGGCAATTCGACCTTAGCAATAAGCTGCGTCAGCGCGGGGCGCAATTTGGGTTCGATTGGAATAGAGCGTCTGGCATCTCCGACTCGAAGTTTGAGCTGTCCATCCCGGGTTTGAGGTGGTAATTGAAATCGGAATGTTGCTTCGTCTCGCGTTGTAACCACTGGGACTTGGTCTGCATAACGGGCTTCTCCCGACTCAGGTTTCCACGGTGAATTGTCTGTTAAGCGTGCTTCTACATCAAAAGGTTCAGCGTACGGAACTACACGCAATCCTGATTTACCCTCCAATTGAGCAAAGGTGTAACGCTCCACGTCACGCCACGGGGTTAGCCACCGAGCGAAGGTATTCCAACTCGTTGCGGGTATTACAACGACTCCGATCACCACCAGCACCAATGGGAGAGCTGCCGCCAATGCCCAGCGACGGTGCCGCGGATTCGGAACCGCATCCGCTAAATTATGCTTTGCGACCTCAGCATCAACCTGACGCATAGCTGCCTCAACCAGCGTAGGACTTGACAATTGATCCTCTCTGTTACGTGCTAACTCCACAATGCCGAGCACGTGATCCCCAAAACGCGGAAACTTTTGTTGCAACAACCGAGCAACACCCTCCAATTGCCGATGCTTCCAAACCCAATTGTAGTACTTCATAGGTAAGAGAAAGACCATTCCTACCATACCAATTACTAAAATGAGTACTCGCAAAAGCGTAGGTGTATCAAAGACACGATCTAAGCAAAATACGATGATATATGAGACAAGGATACCAAAGATTGCCGCCAGCACACCCTCAGCGAGTTTGATCGTCCATACCCGTTTTTTGTACTGTTCGAGTGCCGCTTTCATACGCGGCGGTAGGTTACCTGCACCGCGTTGTGATTGTCCTGTTGTTGGCATCTGGTTCATCAAATGTCTCCTTTTGAACAGCAATCGGCTGTCGGGGGTTTTTGATAGGGTGTTTCCCCAGTTTTTTCTTGCGAAAGAAAAAAGGACTATCTGTGTGAGTTTACACAGATAACTTTTTTCTCCTTTCAGCGATCGGTAAAGAATGGCATTGTCCCGCAGGTTTCCCACACGCGGCTTGCGTCGCAGTCAGGTCGGGTTGCTACGCAACCCTTTCAGCATGCTTCGCAGTGAGAATAAAGAAAAGCGGCGTTCTGTAACGCTCGCGTCTTTGCTGATGGTTTCCGATTGCCGATTGCTGACGGCTAATTTGCTGATTGCTGACGGCTACACAGCTCCCGTCATTTTCCTCGCAATCCAAAACAATCCAAGCAGTAAAATGAGAAGTCCTGCCCAAAGTGGATGTGCCCATATCCGTGTGCGATGCACAGTCGGCTCAGGCTCCGGTAAGGCAGCGAGATAATCCAACAGACTTCGCACCTCAGAAACTGGGACTAACTTACCATCTGTAATTTTGGCGATTTCCTCTAATACCTCAAATCGCGCCAAACGCCCTTGTTGCTCCCGATTTAAACCTTGGACGGACAGATCGGTCTGTACCGAAGCCTGTAGGGGCGAGGTCACCTCGCCCCTACTATTCGCAACGAGACGATAGGTGCCAAATTCTTTCGGCACAAACGAACCCATGAATAACCCAATCGCATCTCTTTCACCCGGTTGCAACCGAATTGTTTGTGTTTTACCTGACGGCGAAATCGCCTGCACAACAACCGAGCCTTTATCCAACGGGGCACCCAATGGATCGTTCACGTTAGCATTTAGCATCACGGTATCATCGACATGTGGGCGATCTGGCGAATAAAACAATCGCATCGATTCGCCTTGTGCCATCTGCCGACGATACGCCATCCACCGAGCGACTTGGCTCCAGAAGCGGTAGTGATACTTATCCTCAACACCTTGTCGCCAACGCCATGCACTATCCGTTCCCATAAACAACACTTTACCCGCACCGTACGTTTTGGTCACAATAAGTGGCACGCGTCCTGAGGTTGTCGCAACCTCGTTATGCACTGCTAAAGTCTCTGTACCCGCTTTGGCGCGTTTGATGCCAGCATACCAGTAGAAACCCGGCAACGTGCGCCACACTTGGCGGTTAATTTCCGTAGTCTCGCCGAGGCGAGTTAATAAACTTCGTTGTCCCGACTGTGTAAGCGAGAAATATCCTTGTGTGCCTGAACCAACACCATACGGGATCGCCGCGTCCAAAACCACCGGATAGAGATCCGAAAGCGGACCCGACATCAACGACGCATGCATCCCAGTCCGTCCCGGCATAAAGATGAGTCCAGAAGCCTGAGCACTGACAAGTTGCCGTAAGTCCTGTGCCTGTGCTACTGTTAACTGTTTCTCTTTGATACCGACATCACCAAGGAACACCACATCGTAGCGGCTCAGTTCATTCGTCGTCGGAAAACTTTTGATATAACTACGTCCGCCGCCGACCTTGGGCAATTTCGGATGAAAAAGCAGGCATGTCAATTCAACCCCGGGGTCCCGTTCCAACGCGTTACGCAAATAACGGTATTCCCATCGTGGGTAGGATTCGACGACAAGGACTTTCAATTGTTCCTTACGCACCGATATCGGCACAGAAATCTCATTGTTTTCCGGGATTAATTCCTGTGTATCTCGCGGAATACGCATCGTCAGTGTATAATCACCGGTTGCTGGTGGTGTCCAAACCATGTTTTCTTGTGCCTGGCTCATAGCGGGGACACGGATTAGTTTGCTAACGGTCGATTTTTTGTTAATACTGAGCGTGACGTTCACATCTCGGTCCTGACCCAAAGTGCTGCGAACGGCAAACGGGATACGAAGTTGCTTATTGACAACCGCATAAGTTGGGGCATCCATACTCACTAATTCAAGATCCGGTAACGGCACTTTACTACCCACTCCAACAGCGAAAACGGGTATTCCTCTCATCCGAAACCTCGTAGCCGCCTCGACAGGTGAGTTTCCAATATTCCAATCGCCATCCGACAGCAGCACGACACCGCGAAGGTTTGCGTGAGTGTCTAAAACCTGCGACAGTCCGGCATTTAAATCTGTTGCCTCTTCCGCTGGATCTAACCGCGAAGAGAACGGTTCAAAGACTACACTGAGATCGTTGGCATCCGAGGTTTTCCAAACCTCCTCAGATATCAGAGGTTGAATCGTCTCGGCGCGGCTTTTGGGCTTGTTAGAGAGGTTTTGTGCTTGATCCGCAGCTCGTGCTTTGCTGTCTTGTATCAGAGTCGAGTCGTGGGGCAAAATTACATCCCGCGTTTTCATACTGTTGGATCTGTCCCAAAGCACAGCGAGAGTGGAGTGCCGATCCGGGAGTTGCGTTTTCAACCATTCGGGTTGATTCAGGGTTACAACGACTAAGCAAATCAACACAAAACGCAGTAACTCAAGCACTCCCGTCTTCTTGCTATAGCCACTGCGCTGCCACGCCAGCCAGCACAATATGCCTGCCACAATGATGACGACCAAGCTCAAACCTAAGAAGGTTCCGCTTGAGAAAAACTCAAGATTTCCCTGCTGCTCTTGCATTACTGTGTCTCCTGATGGCAATCAGCTGTCGGGGCGGTTTTTTCTTGCGAAAAAACCCTCTCGGGTGTCGGTAAAGAGGTGTTTTTGATAGGGTGTTTCCCCTCGTTTAAGATTCACGCTCTTTGCTGACGGCTGACGGCTGATTGCTGACTGCCATTCTTGCTGATAGCCGACCGCTGACTGCCTCTTCTACTCGGTAAACTCAACACCGCCTCCGCAAGGAGTGCCACTATCATTGCGATGAGAAAAACGCGCCACAGCTCACTCGCTAAGGCAGATGTGTCACCAACATCGACATCAATCCGCCGATACGACATGCCGTCAAATAGGGTATCCACCGTCTCGACAGCGACTGCTGTAGCACTGTCTTCAATCTGGCTACGGTTCACAGCCGTCCAATACGCGCCGTCCCGATATACACCCGCGTGTAGCCCGCGTTGTGAAAGAAATTGCGAGTTGTCCGCAGGTGCCACTAACTTCCACTCGTTACGGTCTGCCAGCACGTCAGGACCTGCATCGCGTTGAGATGCCACAGCCAACGCGCGACAACCTTGATCCAACGCCCGCTGCAAAATCACGTAAAAGATGACACCTTCGCGTTCAAGGGAGGAAAATTGTGCCGTAGGGAGCGTGCTACAAAAATATATCCCACCATGATCGGTAGCGACACGAGTAAGCAGGGGGGCATCGTCGTCAAATCTCGCCAACGGTGTCCCAGGACTTTCAATAGAACGGTATCGATAGGTACGCAGTTCATTCAGTGGCAACGCGTCTCCACTCTCTACGTGCGTCAGCAGATCTGTATCGCCACGCCACCATGAGATGCCGAAAGAATGGCTATCAGCAAAGAGGTTTCCTTGTGAAGTCGAGTGTTTTTGCTTCGGTGTTTCCTGCTGACTACTGACTGCTGACCGCTGACCGCTATTCCTATGAGTTTGCCAGTCCCCCCAACGTGAGCCAAATAGCCGTGCCTTCCGAAAATCTGCGTTTTGACTCGGTGGAAAGAACATAACCACACGTCCCGTATCAACAAATTGTGCAATCTGCTCTGCTACTGACCCGCGCGGTAGAGCCGCTTGCCAGATCAGCAACCCCGTATTTTCCCAGTCTATTTCTGGAACGCGATCTACGGAGACCACATCAACCCGATGCTGGAGTCGAGGGTCTATCGGAATAGCAAGTGCCCGACGAAACGCTTCACCATTTCTTACATCATCACTGACGACAACCGCTCTTCGCACCAGTGGTTCTGAAAACACAAAGAAAAACCGATTGTCTAAAGGATTTGCATCACCCGGCAATCCAACCGAACCCCATCCTGAACGCAGTTTGGTATCAATCGGAATACGGTGTCCTTTCAGAGAGGTACCCTGTCTATCAATATCCACTTCAACGACAGATCGAACATTGTTAACCTCAAACTCAATCGGAATTTCTTGACGCGTTGTGCGACTACTACCCTTCGATCGAACCATCACATCAAGGACAAGTTCCGCATCGTGACCGCGTTCCCATCGTTGTGCGTTTTCTACCCTTACCGACAAATTGCTTGAAGGTAAATCTGCGTATGCAAGCAAGAAATGATGTATACCCTCTAACTGCGCAAATTCCTCGCGTATCGCTTGCCAGCGTCCGCTTTCAACATCCCAATCGTTCTCGCTCAAGTCAGAGCATATCCACACGTCAACTCGACCCAACTTATTCGCTTTGAGATACGCCAAGGCGGTCTCAAGCATCCCCGGAATATTCGCACTGGTGGCACTTGATCCGGTTGTAGGTAGCCCCAATAGTGCCTTCGGTGAATCTACCTCTTGTAGTTGACCGTTCGCACTATCAATCAGAACCAAGTGTGTCCCGTAATCACCTTGTTCCAGCAATTCCGAAAGCCGTTGCAGTGCCGCGGATCTCTTTGACTGACCCGCTTGTAAATCTTGTACTTCCATGCTGGCAGAACGGTCGAGAAGTATCAGCGTGGCATCCGGTTTACTCATTCCGATGCTACCCAACCATCCACCGGACAGCGGACGACTGATGACGAAGATCAGAGCCGCGACTGCCAAGACACGCATCAACAGGATAAGAAAATGTCGAAGACGCGCCATGCCTTTACTCATGCGCTTCGCACGCATGAGAAACATCATCGCTGCCCAAGGGATAGTGCGGTGCCGATACTGGTTGATGAGGTGGATCAGGATCGGTAACCCGATCAAAGGAAGGGCGATAAGTGCCAACGGCTGTAGAAAACCCATATTTTTATACTCGTTACCGGTTCGCCTGCTGCGCAGGCTTTCAGTTATCAGAAGATTGGCAGTTAGTCATCAGGTGTTTTGCTTGGGTGTTTCCGCAGTTTTTCTCCTTTCAGCGGTCAGTAAGGAAAGCGGGCGTTCTGTAACGCTTGCGTCTTCGCTGACGGTTTCCGACAGCCGACTGCCGACTGCCATTCTTTCTGACAGCCGACTGCTGAAAACTATTAAAAATGCCGCTTCGGTGTCCGACCCAATAGGAATCGCGCTAACACATCGTCGTAGTTCTCATTGATGCGGATACGGTGGTAATCGACTTCAGTATCCTGAACGACTGTGTTCATACTTTCGAGATACATTTCGAGCGCACGCTGGTATTGAGCCCCAATGACAGTCGGATCCGCCAATATAGGTTCGCCTCCCTCCATGTCAACGAAACGCATTGGACGATCGAATTCCAATTCCAACTCGCTCTGCTCCAACAGATGAAACACGGCGATGTCGTGCTTACGGAATCGTAGATGCTCAAGACAGTTTCGCACAACTTCTGGTTCGATGAACAGATCGGAAAGAACGACGATAAGTGCCCTTTGCGGAACACGCTCAGCGGTTTCATGGAGAACGTTCGCTAATCCCGTCTCACCAGATGCCTCCATCGTACCCAATTCATCGAGAACCGCGCTAAGATGCTTCGCACTCCGTTTCGGCGGGATCTCTTTGTGGAACCCTGTGCCGGCACAATAGAGTCCAACAGCATCACCTTGCTGTGCCGCAATATAGGCTAAAGTCCCAGCGATACGACGGGCATAATCCAATTTACTCATGCCGTTGTATGTGAAGTTCATGGAACCGCTGGTATCAACGATTAAACACATCCGTAAATTGGTATCAGCCTCAAACTCTTTGATATAGTAGCGATCATTCCGGGCATAAGCCCGCCAATCAAGTCTCCGCGGATCATCACCCGGTACATACTTACGGTACTCCGCAAATTCAAGACTCGAACCCCGAATCGGACTCCGATGTTTGCCCGATACGCTTCCAATCATAGGCAACCGAGCATGCAATTGAAGTGTCGAAAGCCGTTCCAGAACCTGCTGATCAAGATAATCTCGTTTGAGTTGCAACATACCTTAGTTTCCTTCAGACAACTCCTCAACAAGCCGGTTGACGATGTCTTTACTGGTGATATTCTCCGACTCGGCAGCGAAGGAGGTGATAACACGATGTGCCAGCACCGGATTCGCCACCGCAACAACATCTTCAAGGCGTGCCATGTAGCTGCCACTGAGTGCCGCACGGGCTTTCGCACCGAGAATTAGATACTGAACCGCACGCGGACCGGCACCCCAAGCAACCAGAGGCTTCAACCAGTCAGGAGACGCATCGCCTTTTGGACGTGTACTTCGGGCGAGATCCACAGCGAATTCGTAGATATGCTCGGCGACCGGAACGCGACGCACAAGGTCTTGAAATGATCGCACCCGTTCACCGGTCAGAACGTGTTCCAGCGTTGGGAGAGACGCACCAGTCGTTGTGCGGGCAATCTCAATCTCTTCAAACCGCGCCGGATAGTCCACCTCGATTCTGAACATGAACCGGTCTAATTGCGCTTCCGGTAACGGATAGGTGCCTTCCTGTTCGATTGGGTTTTGTGTCGCTAAGACAAAGAAGGGGGGATCCAGAGAGTATGTTCTGCCGATAACAGTGATTTTGTATTCCTGCATCGCCTCAAGCATGGCGGCTTGGGTCTTCGAAGGGGCGCGGTTAATCTCATCCGCTAAAATAAGATTCGCAAAGAGGGGGCCCTTTACGAACTCGAACTCCCGTCTACCGCCTGGGACCTCCTGAAGGATGTCGGTGCCAGTAATGTCCATCGGCATGAGGTCAGGCGTAAACTGGATTCGACTAAACTGCAACGCCATCGTTTCAGAAAATCGACTCACCAGCAGCGTTTTCGCCAAACCCGGAACACCCATCAACAGCGCGTGACCTTGAGAAAACAGACATATCGACAAGTGTTCGATGACCTGCTCCTGACCGATGATGATCCTCGCAAGCGATGCTTTTAACTGGTTGTAAACGTTTCGGAGTTCGTCAATTGCAACAACGTCGTCGGCATGCATTTCGTCATTTATTGGGGTCGCCATAATATTCCTTTTCAGTGGTTTTCAGTTTTCGGCCTTCGGTTATCGGTAAGAGACCCTCGTTTTACAAGGGACATCCGTAAAACACCATCTTTAGCTGATAACCGATAACTGAAAGCGGTGCGTAGCACCCCGTGCTGAAAATCATTTCTCTAAACGTGGTGTATGATTCCATTTCAATTATTAGTGACGCATCTTTAGGGTGGAAAGGTTGCATTATTTTAGAAGAATCAAAAACCACCTATATGCGAACATAAAGACCCAAAAAATCCTTTACTACAGTTTGAACTTACGTTAGCTGTTACTTCTTAGTGACACACTTTTAGGGTGAAAAGGTTGCAGAATCTCGAAAAACTACCGAAGTCCGTCGGATTCCTCTGTGTGTTTCTGTGAATTCTTAAACCGAATTCACGCGAATCGCGTTTACAAAGCACACCTATTCAGAATGCCAAAGTAGCAGTTTCGTTAGTGCGAAGCGACACGCGGTATCATCTGAGGGTGTGCATAAACGGTTGCGTCGAAACTTTTCTGCATCAGTTCCCATTTGATGGCTTGATAATCGGCGTGATCCGAAAGATCGTTGTGTTCCCAAGGATCGTTGTCGAGGTCGTAAAGTTCGCAAACTCCCTTTTGGTGGTAGGTTACAAGCTTCCAGCGTCGGTCCCGATACATCGTGGCGTGTGTCTGATCAGGCATTGAGATTGCATCGAAAAATTCGCAACGAACCGCCTCTCGATGCTCGTTGGCAGGAACATCACCGCGTAATAGTGGGGCAAGAGATTTGCCTTGTACGTAGTAGGGAACCTCCACACCCGACACATCATATAGCGTAGGAACAATATCGAGCAGTTCAACGAGCGCGTCGCTTTGAACATCCTGTAAGAAATGTCCGGGCCACGAAATCATGAGCGGTACCCGCACCGATCCTTCGTAAAAACGGCACCCTTTGTATACCAACCCGTGGTCACCAAGTGCCTCTCCATGGTCAGAAGTGAAGATAACAATCGTATCTTCACGAAGTCCCTCGGCATCAAGGTAGTCAAGTATACGTCCGAACTCATGGTCGAGTTGTTCTATCATGGCGTAATAAGACGCTTGCATCCGTTTGTCGTCCCATTCCGAAGGCGGTTTCGCCTGAGATTGGAAATCGATACCCGCATCTGTCAATTGCGACTGAAAAGCGATATCGCTCTCCTGAAAATAGGGACCGGGCAGTGTTTCCGGGTCGTAGCGTCGATAATACTCCCACGGCGCGTCAAACGGTGGATGTGGGTCAAATGGATTGATACTAAGCATCCACGGCTGATTTTCTCGACGATTTTTCTCGGCAAATTCGATTGTTTTCTCGGTGCACCAATAGGTCTGATGCAGGTGCGGCGAGATATTATCGCGATCGGGAGTCGGTTCATGCACACGTCCGCTCCTATTCGGATACCTTTGAGAAATTGCCTTCTCCGCGATCAACGCCTCAGGATCGACACCTTGTGCGCGTTGCCAATCCGCGTATTCGTGTCCGAGCGCATTCGGTTTCCCGTGGTCATGGCTATACTGGAAGTAGCGGTATCCATCATCCACGCGCTGTTCTTGTGCCTCAAAAGCACTCGCGAGATGGAGTTTACCGATTAATCCACAATCGTAGCCATCTTGTGTGAGAGCATGCGTTATCAGCCTATCTTCATAATATTTCGGGAAAACGGGATTGCCATTGCCAGTGACGCTCACGGCTGAAGGATACATACCGGTCATGAAACTCGCACGAGAAGGGGTGCAGATGGGAGATTGGCAATAGGCGTGCGTGAATGTGACTGACTCACTCACAAATTCATCGAGTCTCGGCGTGTTGATATGTGAATTTCCCAACGCTCCGATAGTGTCGAAACGTTGCTGGTCTGTGCAGTACCATAAAATATTTGGACGTTTTTCCATGTTTGCTCCTTTTTTTGTGGCTGTCAGTCAAGAGGCTTTGTGAGGCGAAAACCTCTTTGCTAACCGCTGATGGCTACTCTACATCTGTTTCCAATATCCGAAGATTTACTTTAACGCGCTTACGTACTACCATGCATACGCCTCCGGTGCCTCACCACCGGGACCCACCCAAATCTCATCGAGTTTCGCGAGGACTTCATCATCCAGTTTCAATTCCAAGACCGACAAGTTCGCCTCAAGTTGTTCGATCGTCCGCGGACCGATAATCGGTGCTGTAACGTCTGGATTGCTGAGCACCCATGCCAGAGCAACGTTAGCAGGAGGCTGCCCTATCGAGGTACAGAGTGCTTCGTATGCTTCAAACTGTGCTCGATGCGTCACAATCGTTTCTCTGTGTGATGCCCTTCCCCTTCTACCGGTGGTCGGGTTATCCAGCACACCGCAGAGCAGCCCTCCCCCCATCGGACTATACGGAATCACCGCCAAACCGAGTTCGCGGCAACACGGTAACACCTCAAGTTCAATTTTCCGGCTGCGGAGATTATACACACTCTGCTCTGAGACAAGCCCGAGGAAATTGCGTTCCGTAGCGATACCCTGTGCGTGGGCAATGTGCCACCCTGCGAAGTTGCTACTGCCGACGTACGAAATTTTGCCTTCACGCACCAATTGCTCCATCGCTTGCCAAATCTCATCCCACGGTGTCCGACGATCAATATGGTGCATCTGATATAAATCTATATGGTCAGTTTGCAGACGGCGTAAACTGTCTTCACAGGCTCGACGGATATGGTACGCTGATAGACGACCATCATTCGGACCTTCACCCGTCGAACCATACAATTTGGTCGCCAGAACAATCTGATCGCGCCGACTTTTATCTTCTGCTAACCAGTTTCCAACAATTGTCTCTGTTAAACCTTCATTATAGATGTTCGCGGTATCGAAAAAGTTAATTCCCGCTTGTAGTGCCTGACTCATGACCGGCAACGAATCTGCTTCGGACGTATGTCTCCCAAAATTGACGGTGCCGAGACAGAGACGACTCACCTGTAGTCCAATTCGACCGAGATAGGTATACTCCATAGTGCGTGCTCCTTATCTGCATGCGGCTTGGTAACGTGAAATCTGGTAGTTAAAGATGTTTACCAATCATTCTACCAAATCTCGGCTTTTTGATTAACAAAAATCTGCCACACTTTCGCTTGCCATGCCGATAAAAACATGATATATTGGTTTCATATCCACGCACGAAAGGAGATAATCCATGCGAATTGCAGTCGGTTGTATCGGACACGAAACTAACACATTTTCACCTGTCGCGACAACCATTGATAACTTCAAGAAGGGGAGTTACCATCGCGGTGACGAAATTATCGCCGCGTTCCGAGGCACTCGGACCATTACCGGTGGTTTCCTTGATGTTGCTGAACAACTCAATTTACAATCTGTTCCGCTCCTATGGACGTTTGCGACACCTTCTGGCATGGTGGAGCACGCCGCTTATCAGACGCTTAAATCGGAGTTCCTAACGCTTTTGCAGAACGCAGGAAAACTCGACGGAGTGCTCCTCGACTTACACGGCGCAATGGTAACAGATGAACTCGAAGACGCAGAAGGCGACTTGATTCAGGCAGTACGCGAGATAGTAGGTGAAACGTGGATCGTCACAACGCTCGACCTACATGCCAATATCACCACCAAGATGGCGCATTACTCCGACGTTATCATCGGGTTCGATACCTATCCGCACGTAGACTGCCATGAACGCGGGTTTGAAGCCGGACAACTGCTCTACGGCATGATTGAGGACAAAATTCAACCGACGATGGCATACCGCCAACTCCCTTTATTGACCGCACCCCCGGCACAGTGCACAATGAAACCTCCAATGACAGACGTGATAAACGCACTTCATGCCCTCGAAACCGAGCGTGGTGTTGTGACGGCAACCCTCTCTATGGGTTTCCCATTTGCCGATATAACCGATGCCGGCGTTTCAGTCCTCGTCACCACCAACGGGAATATGGCACTCGCAGAGACCCACGCTGACCAATTCGCCTCCAATATTTGGAACATGCGCGAGCAGTTTACTTTTAACCTGCACACGGTCGAAGCCGCAATCGAAATCGCCAACGAAACAGACGGCAACCCGATTGTACTCGCCGACGGCGCGGATAACCCAGGGGGTGGCGGTCCCTGTGACAGCACAACAATCCTACAGAAGTTTATAGCGGCAGACGTTCAAGACGCAGTCATCGCGGTCATCGCAGATCCTGAATCAGTTGCCCAAGCAATTGAGGCAGGGGTCGGAAACAGTGTTCAGTTGAATGTCGGTGGCAAAACGGACACACAACACGGAGCACCCGTCGCGCTAACAGCGTCCGTCAAAACCCTCTCTGACGGCGGATTTATCTTGAAGGGTCCAATGGGGCGCGGCACCGCTGCAAACATGGGCAGAACAGCCGTCGTCCAAGTCGGTGGCATTGAGATTATCCTCACAGAAAGACGGATTCAACCTTACGATGCCGAAGTACTTCGGAGCGTTGGGATTGAACCGCAGGCGCGCAAACTCATCGCCCTCAAATCCGCTGTCCATTTTCGCGCAGACTATACACCCATTGCACACCAAATCTTGGATGTGGATACCCCCGGCGTTCACAGTCCGAACCTTTTCAGTTATGACTATCAGAAGTTAAGGTGTCCGATTTACCCGCTTGATCCAGACACCACTTACGAGTAACCCGGAGGCATTCAGTCCTCCTGTAGGAGGGAACTCCGATTCCCGACTTCTCGCCTATTCAAAGGACAAAAAACGTGACAGAAAAACGCGTCTCTGGAAACTACGAAATGAATCTGGTGCTGACAGGAGAACTGACCACCGAACCGGTCAAAGTTTTCTTCTCCGGAGATACAGCATTAGGCAAAAGGGCATACCTCGCAATTTCTACTGGAGAATTCAAGGTTGTCCGCGAAACCGATACTGATACACGAACTTGGAAGGCGTATAATAATATCGGAAACCCACCGTGGAACATCAAGGTTCTGAAGAAGGGCAATTTTTTCAGGTTCTGGGTCAACGACACAACAGGTTGGATCCGAGGTCCGTTGGGTGAATGGGAAAACATTTACGAACCAACAGACAACTGTCTCAGCGTCGAAACCCCGTCAGGTGTCCAACTCCAATCCCACACTGTGACAACTCTCCCGTGGCTCCAAGAGATCACTAAACCCGCTATATCCTGTGGTCCAAAAGGCTCCTTCTATGAAAAACAGGTCATCCCGGGCGCGATCATTGAATACGACGGTTTGTATTACATGTACGTCATGACAGGAATGGCAGGTGATGAGGAGGGATCTTCAAGACGGTCAATCGGTGTAACTGTGAGTTCAGACCTGAAGCAGTGGGAAGGGCATCTTGAACCTCTTATCTCCTATCTCGATACGCCGTATGATAATCTCTATATCAGCGGTGCTGTCGTTACAGATGAAGGAAACGTCGCGATCATGTTCTCTGCCCAAAAGTTCCCAGAATGGCAAGGGTTCATGTTGGCTACAGCCGACCATCCGATGGGTCCATTCTTTCAATATGTGAACAACCCAGTCTATAAACACTTCACCCACGCGCACGAATTCGACCTCATCCGTGCTGAAGGGTTACCGTCCCGCTATCTCCTTTTCTACGCCGGTTTCACGCCAGAGCCACAACGCGGATTGGCAGGTGATCGCGGGTATCTGCTCTACAGCAATGATTTAGTGAACTGGCATCCCGACGAGCGCAATCCGGTCTTTGCTCCCGAAACACTGGATAACTGGGACGCGATCCACGTCCGACCGAGATCCTTGAATCGGGTCGATGATATGTGGTATCTGTGGTATGAAGGGTGCAACACATGGAAACCGGAAGATGTGTCCCATCACGGGTGGTGGGATACAGTAGGACTCGCACGTTCAAAAGACCTCATCAACTGGGAATACTATCCGAGAAACCCCGCGCTGCCCGGTCTCGGCATCACCGCCGACCAATTCGACAGCAACTGGGTCGGTTGGCCCCGTATGTTCGTCAAAGATGGTATTGGATACGTCTTTTACACAGGAAACGCCCAAGTCGGATTACGAACGATTCACTTGGACGCTCTCACCAACTGGCAGACAGAAGGCGGACAGACATTCGATTTACTGTAGCATTGCTGCTGTAGGAGGGAACTCCGATTCCCGACTCTTGATTTACTTCAATTTCCGTGATCTTCATTGAAAGGTATCCGTTCCGTTGATGAGGAAGCAATCTTCAACGGTGATGTTTTCGGACGAGTGCGTGTCGCCATCGACTTTGATTGCCGCACCACCGCCTATAGGTCTTCCATACTCGCGGTGCACAGCATCGATACGGCAGTAGGCAATCGTCACGTTCTGGTACTCGGAGAGATAAAGCCCATTTCTGCCTGTTTGGATGTTAACATTGTCGACGAGCAACCCATCACAACCTTCAGCCAGAACAGCGGAATCACCACCGCTATGGATGTTCAAGTTCCGGATTTCCACGTTTTTACAGTGTTTTAGTGTAATACACGTATTGCCCTTGCCGTCAAGGCTCCCAGGACCGTAGATTTTTACGTCCTCTAAGTCTGTTCCGACAAATAGCGGCATATCTGCCTCAACAAAGGAATACTGGAGTACAGCCCCCGCATCGATCGCCAGGGTAACATTACTTTTCAACTGAATGGGACCAGTTGCGTAGACACCGGACGGCACGAAGACCGTGTCGCCTCCAGCAGCGTAGCAGGCAGTGATGGCTTTGTTGATCGCGTCTGCATCGTTCGATGTGCCGTCGGCAACAGCACCGAAATGTCGCACGTTGTATGTGCCGACTTTCGCAAGTGCTTCCGCAGTCAATTTTGCGAGTACTGCCTCGCGTTTTCTGCCGGTATACTTCTCAAAGTTCGTTACCCATTTCTTAAGGGTCCGATCGCGCTCGGATGCCGCATAGTCCACCAGTGTTTTCAGCGTGTATTCATATCTGTGCCGATCTATTTTACCTTCAAGCGTTTTCCAGAGTTCGATCGCTTGCGATGCCAGCTCAACCCCCTCTTCCATGTTGGCGTAGATGTCTTGTATGAGGGTTCTGCCGATAGAGAGTCGCTGATCGTGTTCTGTGAAGTGGAAGGTAACAAGGTGTGCCTCCCCGCGTAACGGATCTCCATATATCTCGCGAAGTCCTGGGGCATACTGCGCTAACACGCGCGCCTGCAACGCGGGTGTCATAACGCCGACACCTTCCTTACTGACGACATACGGGGTCTTGTTTTCTGTCATACCGGGGTCGCTGGAATCAAGCCATATACCGCGGTAACCCCGATAGTTATAGGTCTTACGCGTCACTTCCTCAAGCATCATCAAGATAGTCTTGACTGTTCCGAGTATATCTGGGTCATTGCCGAAGGTCTGCTGAATCCATTCCGTGTAAATTTCATCTACCGTCAGGTCTGGGTTCCAAGAGAGTCGTCCCAATCCGTAATAGTTCACTGCGTTCAATGGCGATTCCGTCCACGCTGGCGAGGGCGAGATCATAGCCACACCCATAATACAATCGACACTGAATTTGTTCAAACTCCCCGGTCCGTTGCGATAGGTATCCTGTTCAAACCACCACTTCCACTTCTTGACCCAGGAGACGGGCCAACTCTTGTCAATGACGAGTTCACTGCCAGAGAGGTTTTTCTGCATCGCACCGTCGAGTGCAGGGAGCGGTGCCCAGAGATCCCAATCCATGGGGCTGCCTTTCGGGACGATAATAACGTTGTCTCGGAAATTGCCGTCTTCGTGGGCGAACAGATCGTAGGGAATCAGGTTTCGGTAGGGTTCGGGTGTATATCGAAGATTACCGTAGACGAACGCACGCACGAGCACTGTTCCATCGTATGGCTTCAGTGTATCCGCAATCCGATTCACCATCGGCGGACGTGGATCCCCGTTCTGTTTCTCCGAACCGAGTTTCATCATGTATCCACCGAAATCAGGCACGCGGGCATAGAGGGCATCAGCAGTTTTTGGGTCGAGCGCAAGGAGATAACTCGGACTCCAATAGAGTTTGATACCGTAGTCTCGACAGAGGTCAGCGAGTTTTTCGACCTCGTCGAGATGATCCAGAAAGTTGTTTCGGTAATGCCAGTTAATCTCACTCGGACAGAGCGCATTCCAACCGCACGATGCCAACATACGTACCCAATCTCGGATGCGTTTGGTATCGCCAGTACGCAACTCTTCCCAACTGAAAATTGAACTGTCTCTGCCGCCACCCCGCCATCTGTCACCGAAAAGTCCACGAAAGTAAGACCAGTGTGCCACCATACGGATAGGTACCTGCGGATTTTCCAGCACATCGAGCGCAAGCGGATCCTGCCCGATCTGAACACGACGAATCAGATCAAACACACCGAAGATAACCCCCGCGGGTATTCCACCAGCAACAACAACCGTATTGTCTATTGCCTTGATGATGAACCCATCGCCTTCAATCTGATCCAATTGGAGGTCTTCAGCACGATCGCGGATCCAGTTGGAGGTTTCAGCCGTGCCGAGAATAATCTTCGGTCCAGCAACGGTGGTAGTCTCCGAAACAACAGGTTTGAAACCGAACATGGATTCCGTCGCTTGTGCCAATTCAGAAGCAGCCGTTTGGACAGTCGAATTCGACCCCTCAGCAACGATGTTTCTGAATAAATTCGGATTACGTTGATTTGTAGCGGGTGGGTTGAATTGTAGCCACGCCTTGTAGAGCGTGTCGTCTATTTCTTGGTACTTGTAAATGTTCTGCTTGTTTTCGGTGGGATTCGTATCCCGTCTACCCGTATAAATGGCTTTGGTCTCGTTGTAAATTTGACGGATTTCAGCGTCGGTGAGTGGCTTGTTATAGATACGAAGGTCGTCGAGATAGCCGACAAAGCCTTCATCCGTGTGGATCTCCGTTAAACCCTCACGACGCAACGGTTCTGTATCCACTGCTGATAAATCAATTGTTGCGATCTGCTCGCCATCACGCCATCCCACGATTTGTTTCGCTTTGTCGTCATAAGCAACCGCGAACAGATGCCATTCGGAGTCGCCAATGGAGGCTTTCACGTGCGGATAAAACGCCCATTCGCGCATGTCGTACTTAGGCCAGTCGTAGTCGAGAATCCCTTCCCAGTATTCAAAATCCTCTTCACCTCGGAAACGCACCTGGAAACAGCCACGATAGGTGTTAAGTTCAAGGGCATCGTTATTATACCTGAGAATATTGGACCTATCCGATATCGTATTTAGCCAAAAACAGATTGTGCCACGCGACATCGCAAGCGGAGAGTTCTCAGGCACCGGAATCCGCAACGGTTCGGTCTTGGAAATCGTCTCAATACAGGCGCGTCCTTCACCGAGTGAATAAATTTTTGTTCCACCCAGCACTGCGTGGTTCCCATTCCCAGAGAGGTCGGTACCCGTTCCGTCGTCAAAATCCCAACGACCGACCAGCCCTCCGATTTCACCCGCTGTTACACTACTGAGTTCACTTACCAACATCAGTCCGACTACTACAAAAACAATAATAAGGCTTTGATATTCCATGCGTATCCTCCATGGCACTTCACTTATCCTTACGGGTTGGCTTTTAGATTCCCCCACGTAGTCGTTAATTTACCTGCAGGGTAAACCGCTAACGCAGATTTGAACCCTTTTGTCATGAGGACTTTAATATCATCTTCAGTCAGCGAAACACTGAAAAACGCGATCTCGTCAAACTGACCGGAATAATATTGTCCCCATTGATGCAAAAAAGTTGCCCCGATGCCGATTTCCGTTAAAATATAGGTATCGGTAACCGTCTCACCTTCTTTGCCATTGTAATAGCCCGTCGCGTTTCCTTCATCATCTAATACAAACGCATAGTGTCCCCATTTTTTATCATCAAATTTTGGGATGACAGGTTTCCACGCCCTGCCCCAAATGTCAACCGCGCCACTTTGAAACCGAATTGCGAAAGCTGGATTTGTGGGTCCACTGAGATTCGATATTAACCGATCATCATCGGCAGCGTCACTCGGTTTCGCCCACAAAACCAATGTAAGTGCCCCAGCCAACCCTAAATCCCCGACAACGACATGCGCCTTACTCTCATTTCCATCAAATTCCAGCGCCGACCCGAACTTACCGTCCTTTATCCATTTCGGACTGTTCTCAAGTTTCCCGTCAGTACCATTTTCAGAGGAATCCGCGGTTGTATTGCCCTTGCCCTCATCAAAAAGCCACATCCCGACGACGGTTGCCATGTCAAATTCGGCTGTGCTGCCCCTCACAAACATCAGGTTCAGAATAATTAAACTCGCAAGCATTAAACTCGCCATTACGATCTTCATGAGTCAAACCTCACCTTTATATTCCGATATTAGGACTTACGCACTTCCCTGGTAGGGTTTTTCACCCAACCGCACCGAATGCGTCCAAATAGATGAAATTTACTGATTTTGTGTAAGTCCTGGATATTACGTAAAAGAATTATGAATTGAGAATTCGTGACGACACGTGGAGTTAAATGTGTGATGCGTGAATAGACACCTAACTCATCTTATCAATCGTTGCTATTTTATCCTTGCGAGAAATGAGAAGATCAAAGCAACCATCGCCAGTCCGAAAAGCCCAATGGCAACGTAAAGATCGGCATTCCCTTGGAAGGCGAAACTTTTTTCCAAACGCTCGTTTCCCGATTGCCGAATCCTTCTCGTGAGTACCTGCTTATCGTGTGCCGCCAACTTCTGCGCGCCCGGAGATGCCAAGGCTGACCGTTGCTCGAGAAACTTTTGTATCCGCCATGCTTGCCACCTTCGCAATAAGTAAGTCCTTTTCAGATACGAATGCCGATTCGATTTCGGAGTCGTCGCTGAAGTAGAGTTCGATTATTGTCTTCTTCAGTTACGAAATTATAGCAGGTTTCGATGTGTGAATCAATGAAAGAAGACCTATTGATGGGGAATCCTAAAAATAATCGGACGGAAACATACTCGGTGGGGTTAGGAAACCACATCTATCGTTTTGGGATTACAACGCTGGCAAGTTTTCAACAATGTCCACCGTCTCTAAACTGACGGTGATGACTTGACCGATTAACTTGACGATATACTGCGGATCGTCGGAAACCCGGTTCGGGTCGTTGACGATACCACTCCGTTTATCTGTTTTCACACGATACTGATCCACAATCCAATCCAGCGCGGAACGGGTACCGAGTCGGTAATCATGCACCCTCGGTGGAATCCCCGATAGCGTCAAGAATTCGTTATAGATAAGCGAGGTTTTGTCTTTGGAGAATTTCATCTTCTCTACGCGCCAATCGAGGTGCGCGTCCGGGTTCTGGACGAAGTTTAATTCGTATTCGGGTTGGGATTCGTAATTGACGTGGATTTCTGCGAGTCGCGCGCCTGCTTTCGCAAATCCCCAGAAATCTTTCGCAAACGGGATATGCGGCAAATCGCGTTTGAGGTTCGCCTCGTATTTCTCGCGATAATCGGGATGATGGAGGAGTCCGTAGTTGTAGTGAAAAATGTCCCACTTGGTGAGGGTGTCGTCTCGGTAGTGATTTCGGAACGCTGTCAACGCCCAATCGGTGATGTTTTCGCGGCGGTTCGCACCATCCTCGTCGTAGGTGTAAAAGGGAAAGCATTGTGAACCACCTTGTGGTAATAAATCAGGAATTTGGTTAACCATCAATCCAAACATTGACCACTCTCCTCCGACTTTAATCCACATCACCCGATTTTCAGTTTCGGCTTGAGATGAAGGAAAGATATAAGGGAAGATGGCTACATCATTATTCATGATGCGATCAAAAAATAAGTGCGATTTTGTGAAAGGGCGATAGAGAGCATTCCTTACTTTGTGTTCAGCATATTCAGCAATTTTGTTTCGTCTCAACTCGCGTTTTAAGTTCCGGCTCCACTTAATTTTCGTGTCATCAGATAGAACAAAATCATCAAGGTTCGCGTTTCGATCTGTTCTTTGTTCCCATCGAGCAACTTCGGCGTTGTAAATTTCAATCATCCCGCTTATATTATCGGTGAGAGCGTTTCGATTGAAGTTATAAGCCCATGCATCCCGATTGGTTTTCACACCGTTGCTGTAGGTTTTGAAAATTACACCGATTGCCTCACCCTTTGTTGACTTCGCTTCTTTAGTTCCCATTGGAATAAAATCATCAAACTCAGCGTGGAGTCCTTTGGTGAGCCATGTATGTCGATCATCCGGCTGTATGGATTCCCATGGAATAGCACCCGTATGTTGACTTTCATTCAGAAAGTCGAATTTCTGTTCTCTGTTCCACAGGTCATCCGTACGATAGTAAAAGATACGTGCGGATTCTGATGAATTCTCTTTTTTCTTCACAAATAGGTTGATACTTACGCCAACTCGAATCCCGAAAACATTCGCATCGGAGACCTTCAATCCCTTTCTCGCATTTCCACCTAAATCGAGAATATAGATGGCATCACAATCGGTGGCGAGGTGTTTCCGCATACCGTCGAATGCCACCCCATCAAGAAAGCCGTTGTTCGTCACAAAAGCGACCATCCCTTCCTTATCAATTCGATCCAATGCCCATCGGATCGCTTTGACATACATATCCGAAAGGGCAGTTTTATTTGTCGCTTTGGAATCTTTGGCATACGTATCCGCAATCAACTTATCCATCGTCTCATACTCACGGTTTTTGTTGTTGTCGTTCTCATTGAGCTGACCGACATTGTAAGGCGGATTGCCGATAACGACGAACATCTCGGATTCTTTCTGCTTCTCGACGCGTGCGGTGTTGTCGGGTGTGAACAGTTGCAGCTGCTCTCTCTCCTCCGCCAATTCAAACGTATCCACGAGGCATAGACCTTCGTAGGGGACATATCGGTTCGTCGCCGTGTAAAACTCGTGTTCTATGTTGAGATTCGCGATGTAGTAGGGCAGGAGCATCACCTCGTTGCACTGGAGTTCCGGCGGATCTGCGGTGTATTTCCGCTCCAACGCGATAGGATCAAGCTCCTGCATGATGCGGACGATGAAGTTGCCGGTCCCGACGAACGGGTCGATGATATTGACACCCGTATCGGAAAGGGAACGGTTGAACTCGGTCCTGAGGACATGCTCGACGCTTTTCACCATGAAATCGACAATCGGCTGCGGGGTGTAGACGATGCCGTGCGTGTCTGCGACTTTGACGGAGAAGCCTTGAAAAAACTGCTCATAGACGGTGTTGAGGAATCCCTGTTTTTGTGAGAAATCGGTAATCGTGCTGGCGGTTTGCTCGATTGCGGTATAGAACGGTTCCAAGAGACGCAAAAATTCCGAGCGATTCAGCGTCCGCTCGGTGAGCACATCAATAACGGTTTCGATTTCACGAGCGATAATATTGCGTCGCGTAAAGTCAGGATTATCGAAGACGGTGCGGAAGATACGTTCTGTGAGTAGGTGCTGGATGAGCATCTCCTCTACCGCGGCAACAGAAAGATTCGGATTAATCGAGGCTTGACACTGTTTGTGAAAACGGGTAAAGGCATCTTGAAAGTGCGGGTTGTTCTGGCGTTCCGTTTCGATGAGTGTCGCCAACTCTTCACCGAGTTGTGGTACCGTGTCTCGGAATTCGGCAACGGCGGTGTGCCATGCGGCGATGTTCTCTTCCTGATACGCGAAAAAGCCCTGAAGCACGCGGACGAGGTTTTTCGGCTCAGTGATGTCCAAATCCAGTTGCAACTCCCCGTGCTGGTAGAGGAGCGCGTGCGTCGGGGACTGGATAACGATGTTTTTTGATGGGTAGCCTACCGCAAACTTCTTAGACGCTTCGACGTGGAGATCGTCCTGTGTCCTTTGCTTCCCAGTAGCCGTAGGGCAATTTGAAAGTATCAACGATTTCGCCGTCTGGGGTTATCCGTCTTTTCTCTGATGTGTGGTGCGTCTTTTCACAAAGGAGTGTGAGCTTGGATTGGTGACAGTAGTGCTGGAGTAGTCCTTGGAATGCGGCACGGACGGTGCCTTCGTTCTGTTCGCCGAGCCGTTCGTATTCTTTCAGCTCAGCGTAGTAAGTCTTGATGGGTTTGTGAGTGGGTTTGATGTTGAAATTTGACATGGTTTCTAAGCATCTATCTCACAATTGGGATGCCTCTATTCGACACCCTACCCTGCATCATTGATGCCCACCGTTGTGTAGGACTTAACAAAATCTCAAGAACCTATAAACACCTACAATGTTCTTTTGATTTGTGCCTGACTTCCTGCTTCAACGTCCACTGCCTCTCACCGAGGTCTGACACGGACTCCACAGGCGTTTTACGTCTCCTCGCAACTCGTGGCGACGGTTCAAGGTCATTAGAAAAATGGCACTTTTGTTTTCAAAAGCAAAACAAAAGGTTTCGTTTCAATCGGAACCTTCGCGATTGAAACTGCCATTTTTCTACGCAGGACACAGATTGATAGCCGCATTCAGGTCTCTATCACATTCAAAACCACATTCGGAGCAATGATAGATTCTATCAAAGAGCATCACGTCTGTTTTCTTGTGTCCGCAGTGGCTACAGGTCTTGGAACTCGCAAAGAATTGGGGGGCTTCGGTTATCGGTATGCCGCGTCTCTCTGCTTTATACTTGAGTTTGGTTAGAAAGCCCCCAAGTGCTGAGTCGGATAATGCTTTGGCAAGTTTCCGATTCTTGAGCATGTGGGTAACCTTCAGCGTCTCAATACCGATAGCACGTGCTTTGCGAACAATCCGTATCGTGGCTTGGTGGTGAGCGTCCTCACGGAGATTACCAATACGTGCGTGGACAGCAGAGAGGCGTTTTTTCTGCTTATACCAGTTCTTTGAAAACTTAACCTTACGTGACAAAGCACGATTGGCACGCGCTAACTTTCGCTCATATCGCTTGAGAGGTCGTGGGTTGTCGTAAGTCTCCCCATTAGAGCATGTAGCGAGTGTATTGATACCTACGTCTATCCCTATCGGTGGCTTTTCTTGTCGGTCAAACAGAGACGGTTGGTGCTTATAGTTGCTGCTATCGAGGCGTCTGACGGTGATAGACACAAACCATTTGTCGTTATGTTTCGACACAACGACTTTTGTGATTTCACCAGTATACCGCAGTTCCTCACGCATGCGTATCCATCCTATCTTTGGAAGATTGACACGCTTTTTACAGACGTCAACAGTTCCTTCGCCATTATCTGCTTGGTAAGAGCATTTACCAGATCGGTGCTTATAGACCGGGAACTTGTTTTGTCCTTTTTTCCAGCGTGTAACAGCGTCTCCAAGATTGTGTATCGCAGTCTTCGACGCATTCTGTGAGAGGGCTTTACACCAGTCAAACTTATCGTATTTGACGGCGTTAAACTCACGCTTGATGTCAACATGACTTCGCCAGTCGTCGGTATCTAAACCGACTTTCAACGACGATAAAGCGAAGTTGAACGCAACACGGGCATAGCCGGCGTGTTGAGACAGAAGCGTGGCTTCTTTGTTATTCGGGTTGAGTTCTATCTTTTGTGTGCGGCGTGTCAAGGTTAAGTTCCAAATGTTCTTTTTCTTCGGAGACGATCTTCTCTATCTCTCGCGCCATTTTCTTGGATTTATGAGAACGCCGTCCATAGAGTTTCGCACAAAACACAGTCAGGATTTCCATGACATCGCTCGTGAGTTCTTCCTCAAAAGACGGGGGCTCACTTTTGTTGATAATCACAACTTCTATACCTTTGAGTTCGCAGATACGAAAGACAATCTCCGCACCAAAACGAAGGAGGCGGTCTTTGTGCGTGATAACTAAACGAGACATTTGACCATTCACCATGAGCTCAAGGAGGCGTGAGAGTCCTTTCTTGTTGTAGTTCATGCCACAGCCGAGGTCTCTTATGATTTCAGTCTGCCACCCCTTCTTATTGCAAAACGCTTCAAGGACGGCCTGCTGACGTTCTAAATCTTCCTTTTGATCCGAACTCGAGACGCGGGCATAAGCAATTGTAGGAGCGGTCAAATCATTGACACCGAGAAGTTCTGCTAAATCATACATACGTTGACCGCCAGGGGTGCGGTGAGAAGGCAGTATCTTACCTTCCGTTTCCCAATTCCGAAGTGCCTGAACGGACACACCGAGAAGTTTAGCGGCTTCACCAATCTTCACAAATCTTTTATTCATACATAGAGTCTATCAGAAAAGTAAAAGGGTCGTCAAGTAAAAAACTAAATAACTTTATATTTTATGAGGGTCTTATAGGGTTCAGTAGGTTCTTATAGAAAATACCGAACTGCAACTTACCCTTCCGGAAATAGGCTTTAAAGCCGACGAGTTCAAAGAAAAGCGGAGAAGTCATTCCTTCAGCGCGTCGATGTTCTACGATCTCTAAAATGGAGTCGCCGAACCAAATCTTGCCGCTTTTTGGATCGATGCCAGCTGTTTGTCCAATTCGATCGGAGATATCATGTTGCTCTTGGTATTCTGCCCAAATTTGCTTGGTTTTTCGCGAATCAGCTTCTGTCCAATTTGGATGTTCCATCATTGATTCCTCTGTTTTTCGCAGCCTTGGTTTGAAAGTGGACTTCTTATGCGTGAAATTGCTTGAACGCCTCCTAACGAAAGGATACCATGAAAATTCGCCCTATGTCAAATTTATTTCTGTAGAACTTATGCAATCCATCATAGGTTATTTATAACCCAATCTGTCCGCGTCAAGAATCAAGCCCAGCGGGGCGAAAGGTGTATAGAAACTCGACGCGGAGCGCGCCGAGATGATACGCCTATCCGCCAAGTTATGAGAAGCCTATCACAGAAAACGAAAAATTACAAATTCACGCGCACCACGCCAAGCCAAAATCCGCGTCATCCGTAAAATCCGTGAAAATCCGCGATTCAGATAATATGCTGAAGTCGACATCTCCGACACAAATTCCGACACCGGCAGAATGAACCCCCATGCCACTGTTCCACCGCGACTGCAGGCGTGTCAGCAGGCATCGGGAACTACCGCGGCGGATTACACCGACCACACGGACTATACCGCTCCTTCGCTTCTTCCAACGAGATCGGAATCTTGCTCCGTCTCAATGAGATGCACCCTTCTCGATGATACTTCTGACCCGTCTTCGTCCGGAGGACCTGTCCGTCCGAAGTTTCACCTATTGCTTCTGAAGCGTATTAATTTTTTTATAGTGAAATCCACAATTAAGTGTGCACATTGCGATCAGGGCGGTTAGGAAACCGCACCTACCAGTTCGGGATTCTGGGCGAGATTACTGCCAACAGCACGTCCATCAAGACAACTTAATTCGCTATATTCAGTATCAGCGTTATACCACTAATGAGGATGTAACTCAACGTGCTGACGAGACTCCAATTCACCTGAAACTTCTCTTCCACCTCTAAAGTATCACCCGGATAGAGTAAAATCTGTTGCGCCGTGCCATCACCCGGAGCGGACGTGAAGGGCACCTTTAGCGTCGTACCGTCACGACGATGGATGAGTGCCTCTTCGCGGTTCGCTGACGCTTCAAATCCGCCGCTGAGCGCGACGGCTTGCGAGAGATTCAACGGTCCGCGAACCCGCTGCGCACCCGGCGTGCGAACGTAACCCGTTACGTAGATTGGCTCAACTTTGAAGACATTCGGAACGAACAGAACATCACCATCTGATAGAGACGGCGCAGCCTCCTCATTTGGCGACGATCGCCAAAACTGCTCGGAGCGGTTGAACTCGGATAGATGCCCATTCTTTTCAACTTTCACCAAGGCATTCAGGTCTGCCTCTTCGGTGGGACCGCCTGCGCGAGCGAGTGCCTCTTTAATGCTAATCTGTCCCCGAATAAAAAGTTTACCGGGGGTCTGTACCTGTCCTTGCACCTCAACGGTGCTGAGAGGCATGACGAACACGAGATCATTGACATTGACCCGGATATCGCGGTAAGGGTGGGTCGGTGAGAGGTCGTAGATTTCGACCTTCTCTGGCACATCGGTACGGATTAACTGCACGACTTGGTGATCGGCGTTCTCTGCCATACCACCTGCAAGTGCGATGGCGCGGTATAAACCGATGTCGGTTTCTGGGGAAATCGGATAACGTCCGGGAAGTGTGACCGCACCACCAACGAAAACGCCGTTTTCTTGTAGCACGGGTGATACCATAACGACAGGATTTCTGACAAGACTCTCTGAGACGAGAAACTCCCGAATCTGTTGATTAACCGTCTCGACTGTCTCTCCAGCAACGTCAAGATCACCGCCGAAGTAACTAATTCTGCCGTCTTCACGGACCTGTGCGGAGTGTGTATATTCAGGTTGTCCGATAACCGCAATCAGGACAGTATCGCCTTTTTTGATACGGTAGACATCGCCGAAGAGTGGGGTCGTTGTAATGAGGAGCAGTAAAATCGTATGTGCTTGCAGGCATCGGAACGTCCAACGGGATACATGCAAGCCTCGGAAAAAGTAGATCATAGCATTTTTCTGAGAAGATATGCCTTTATTGGCTATCAGTTGTCAATCAAGAAGGTTCTATAATCCTGAAAATCCTGATTCAGACGATTAGAGTAAAACCCGAAAATATGTTGACATTTTCGGGAACAATAGTTCCGTCTTCTTCGCTGGCAGGGTTTGTAACCCGCTTTCTAATATATGTCAATCTGAGGCATCACTGTTGACAACAAAGGAAAGCTGCGCCTCTGTTGAATTAAACCGTTTGAAAGTGACAAACCTTCGGTGAGGTCGACGCCGCCAATGCTCTTTGACATAACTCCCGTTACGCCGACGATGTCCTCTTACATGAACCTTATCAGCCATGCGACTGTGAGATTTGTGAGATTTTGCTTCCTTGAAGAGGTAGAGTTGATCGGCTTTCATGACAACCTGACTGCAAATTTTAACGGTCCTGTAGTGAATCAAAATAGACTTTAAGGCACTCCCGTGCCTGTGGAAGTAGATTAACTGGCACGAGGACATCACCCCATTCGGATTGCCAGATATTGCCCTTCACGCCACCATAATTAGGGGCTTCATGGCAGCGGAGGCGAGCAGGGATGCCGTCCTCCTTCAAGACACCTTGGAGGATATTTCCCGCTAATTCATTGGGGACAGATTCAAGCGTGTACCAGTCCCCATATTCCGTAACCTCGGTCTGTATTGGTTGAGGCACGAGCATTACTTGACAATCCGAACACATTGATACTTCTGACTTATATTCAGCATTGCATTGTGGACAGAATGGCATCGTTCTTCCTCCCGTGTGGATGGGTGAGACTGAAACCTCACACCTAAAAACGTATAGGGGTTTGTAAAGCGTGGTGCCTTGCCACGGTGCTGTTTTTTTGCAGAGGATTGGGAACGGGGATACGTTATGACTCTTAATTCTTTTATGATAACACACGTGCGAAAATTTGTCAAACAGAAATAGTTTTCGCCCTAGTTTTCGGAAGTCAGCGATCAGCAGTCAGTCGTCAGTAAACTCCCGAAATTTCCCTTATCGGTTGACTTTAAAAGAGTCGGGATTCGGATCTCCCGCCTACAGGAAAATCAACTTTGAAATTGCCAGAGACGGAGCGCGGTTTTTCCTAACACCCACTCTCGGTCTTCCGGTGTGAAGAAATCCATCTCATCACGGACAACCGATAAGGTTTCTGAATAACTAGCTCGACTGAGACAGACGGGCCAATCGGTTCCCCACATTAATCGCGACCCCCCGAATGCCTGATAAACCTTCTTAACCTGTTCAAAGGTATCTGCCCACGGGTACCCCGTTTTCGATATCGACCACGTATGGCTAATTTTGACGTAGACACGAGGAAACTGTGCGAGGTTCAGTAATAATTCCAGTTTTTCAGGTGCGTCCGGCGAGCAACTTGCCATGTGATCTATAACGACATCAAGCTCCGGGTGCTGTTCCAAAAGTGGTACGAGATCCACCAATCGCTCGGCTCCGGTGAGAAGAAGCATTGGAACACCAAGAGTTTCCGCACGATGAAAGATTGGAGGCATCAACGGTCCCGCAAACCAGTCACCTGCCTCACCAACAGAAGGGCTGAGCCGGACACCGTGGAAACCGTCCTCCTCCGTCCAACGGCTGAGGTGATCGGGCGCGCCTGGATCTTCAGGATTGATTCGGCAGACACCCATGAATTTATCAGGATACCTTTTCATCGCGTCAGCAGCATAACGATTATCCCAGCGGTAATGTATGACTTGAACGAGAACGGTTTTTTCTACATCGTTTGCCGCCATCAATTCCAGTAGCATCTCTGCTGTTGCATCTTCTTCAGGCGGACCCGTTGTCTCCGGTGCCCATGGGAACTGGGGATCGTTTTTCCAAACGTGAACATGTGGATCGATAATTCTCATATTATTTATTGCTCCTTTGGTTTCATCAAGAACCCTGACGCGCCTATCGGTAGACAGTAAAGTAGAATTAGAATGTGCAAACTAAATCCGGTAACAGTGGCAGTCTCTATAGATGTGCCGAAATGGTTTAGCAACCAGACGAACGGGAACTCTGTTGTTCCAAAGTTACCGACGGTTTGAATGGGCAACAGGTTAAAGACGTTGGTAAATGCAAGCGCAAATAGCACTTCGGTCATCGGGATCTCAACGCCCATCTCGGCGACGAGGTAGCATTGAAAGCCGAAACGGATGACGAGACACAGGACGGAATATGCCCAGACCTCCAAAAACCGCCGATTCGATCGGAACGTCGTGAGTTCCTGAAGCACTGCCAATACCTTATCGACCGCCCACGAAATGGAGCGTTTTTCAAGTGACAATAGAGGCGCGGCACACCGTTCTGCAAACCGCATACAGGCTCGCGGAGCAGCGTAGACGAAAATCACCACAGCTATCAAACCTCCGCCCATCAGAAGCGGTATGAGGTAGAGAACCGTCCCAGAGAACGTGTCTCGAAGCGCAGTGCGCCGTAGCCATGCAGTCGCAACCACCAAACCTATGAGTAACACCAAATCAATCAGGCTTGCTACGAGGAGTGAAGCGACACCCTGCGTTGCATCTACCTTCTGACGACGTTGCATCAGATAGACATAAGAGACATCGCCTGTCCGCATCGGGAGGATATTGCCCCAGAAGGTATGCATCGCTAAGATTGGGAAGACCTGATGGACACCACTATCGAGATTGAGCAGTGCCCGAAACCGTAGGACTTTCGCTAAGACTAATAAACAATAGCATCCGAACCCGATGAAGAGTGCCCCTATTGACAATCGGCTTAAGGTTTTTGGTATCTCTTGGATGTCAATTTCTTTTAAAAGGAAGTAAGCTATAACGACTGCTAAGACTGTCGGCAAGCCGATTTTGGTAACCCATTGAAGTTGCTTTTTGTCCAAAGGCACGCTCGCTGTGTATTACGGATGTTCTCTATTTAAAGGATATGTATTATGGTATATGTCTGGGATTTAATTGTCAAGCAGAAATGGCAATCAAGAGTCAGTTGTAGGGGCGGGTCTTGTGCCTGCCCGTATGTGAATCGCGTTTACTGATTCTTTGATTTTGCGTAAGTCCTGAAGAAAAAAGATTGCTTTTTCGGTGGATGTATTCTACAATACACATTATCTTAACTTCATAGAAAAGCGGTACTCATTTCGCCTCATGGAAAACCCTCAAAATCCTTCTAAAGCGTCCTCTCGGAAACAGTTCTATTTTTTGACGTTATCCCATACCATCCTCGACTCCTACGCGACGCTTCTGTCACACCTGCAACCGCTCCTACTGACAAAATTAGCAACCTCAGCCGCAACACGGAACAGTTTAGCTGGCAACTTCATCGCGATTTATAGCATCTTTAGCTCGCTCGGACAAATACTTTTCGGATGGCTGTCAGATCGGGTACGGTCAGTACATTTCCTAACATTTGGGGTCGGTTTGACTGCGATCGGTCTAAGTCTCCTATGGGTTGCGCCTTCGCCGCGCTACGTCTATCTGTTGTTAGCGATAGGTGGACTCGGCATTGCTTCTTTCCATCCACAAGCGACGACTTATGCTGGCGCGCTCGCCGCAGAAGGTAGAGGTATGGGAACCTCCATTTTTCTTACGGGTGGTAACATCGGGCGGGCACTCGGTCCGTTGGTGCTAATGTACATTCCCTACAATTTCGGCTTGCAATACTTGGTTTGGGAGATGATACCCGGGGTGCTTTTAGCACTATTCGTGCCGAAAGTGCTCAAATTTCAGAAGACATTGGACCTCACCGTTACGCCGCGTGGAAGGCTAGACGAGGAACCGAGACCACAAGAACCGTTTTGGACTGTCGTCCGTCCGCATCTTCTACCCCTCACTGTGCTATTTATTATTGCAGCACTCCGAACCGTCACAGCAGTCGGGTTGGAAAATTTCCTATCTATCTATCTGGATGACCAAAATTATTCAGACCAGATGCGGTCACTCGTGATTGCCCTTTTCATCTTCGCAGGTTCTATGGGGATCATGTCGAGTGGTTGGCTCATCACCCGTGTAAACACCTACGTTCTGTTGTTGGTTTCACTCCTCGGATCACCACCACTTCTCTATGCCTCACTGCATTCTGATGGACTTAGTTTCCTTGTATTCCTCTTTTTAGGCAATGTAGTACTCTCAAGTTCCATAACGGTTAACATCATCTTAGCACAGATAATCCTGCGCGGGCATGAAAACATTGCATCGAGTTTTATGATGGGTGCGGCGTGGGGTGTCGGAGGGTTACTGAATAAATTCGTCGGTGTTCTGGGAGATCAATACGGCTTGCCTATCGTGCTTGATGGGTTGGTGATGATTCCTGTTATCTTGGCACCGCTCCTGATTTTGCTACGCGATCAACCGAACTTGTCAAGACCGAACGTTTAGAAGTCGGCACAAGTTGGATTTAACGCTCAGTCTTGCTATGTTAGAAGTTCATCTACTGGATCAAATTGCGTCTGAATTTCAATCCATGAACCCCACTTGTAGTTCTTTGCCAAATCTATGGCGAGTTCTTTCCCAAGACGTTCATACTCTTGCAGGATTTTCGTATCTATGCCTTCTGAATGCATAATACGCAGTATAATAGTTTTCCCATCACTTCCAGGCATATACGCGTATCTAGGTCCTTCTTCATTAGGTCTTGTATTTATATATTGAGCAAAAGAATTTAGCAGAACTACCATCCATTCCAAACGGGAAGGTGTGTATTCTTCAAATCCGGGTGCTTTCTCTGACATCGTTAGTCTCCTTTACGATTTTTGAACAATCAGGGTAACAATGATGCCAATGAGTGTAACAAGACTCGAAACCCCGAGAACCATTAAACCCATTATTTGCGTTTTTATGCCCTTGAGATCATCCTTAAGATCATCCTTAGTATCTTTGAGGTCAGCCTTGAGATCCGTTTTGACCTCTTTAATATCTTTCTCAAGGTCCGTTTTTACTTCTTTAACGCGTTCCTCTAAGTGATATCTTACTTCAGATAATTCCTTACTGTACTGTTGTTCTTTTTGAGTCAGATAATCTCCAAATCCAGCAGTTATATCCTCACCTAATCTCCTGTTTTCCATGACTTACTCCTGTGAAATGATGGTTTACAGAGGTATCCTACCTCAATTAGGCAATTGAGTATACCGCAACAAACGAAAATTTGCAAGCGACTTCCTACAAAATGTGATGTTCAATTTCGGCAGATGATAATGACGCTGGTTCGGATGTTTCATTAAAATTGCCACAACAGGCTCAAAAAGTGCGTGCTGATGAGGTCGCCGAGGAGGAGCGCGTAATCGAGTCGAAATTGACGGACCTCAATGCCGATCCCACTTGTAACGCGATTGTCCCGATAACCAACCCGGAGTGCCAAGGGTTCGCTGATACGATACTCTATACCGATATGCGATTGTCCGCCGTAACGCTGCTGCCACTGATAGGAAACAATCATCTCCCGGTTGAAAAGGTGATTGTTCGTATAGGCGACTCCAATATTCCAATTCGCAGGAATCGATTCTTTCGGGGCAGACAAGGTGTTCCACGTTAAAGTCGTTTTTGAGATGTCCTGAAGGTTCACGCCAAAGGCGAGACTCCCGAAGTCCTCCAAGGCAAAAAGGGCATTGAAATCGGGCAAGCGGACGAGAAATCCCGCATCAAAGCCGTATCCCCAACTCCCATAATTATAGATATCAATATCGCCACCGTTCAGACGCTGTGTAATCAGTTTGGTGTTCACACCACACATAAACTCCGGGGACAGTGAGTCTTTCCCAAAATTATCCCACCACGACTGACTCACGACCCAACGCGTGGCAAGCGTCAGAATATAAGCGTTTTCGCTGTCGTTCAGGTAACCCGCTGGAATGAAGTCGGATTCTCTGGGGCGGTTTTTCGCCAAGTTGCGTCGTGCCTCTGGCGTAATATTCGGATCGAACGCTGGAACGAGTGGATAGATAGGAATATCGTCTACGCCTGCGCGAAGCCATGATAGTCCGAGGTTGAGTCTCGACAGGATTTGTGTTGTGCCACCGATATAGTTGAACGCGCCTAATCCGGAACGCCGCGCGGCGTGCATCAGACAAAGTTGATAATTATCACGGATCCCCGCAATGCCAGCAGGATTCCAATAGGCAGCAGTTGCATCGTCAGCAATGCTCACGTAGGCACCGCCCAATCCGAGAGCTCTGCCACCAACCCCATTCGTCAAAAAATCTCCAGTGTAGTTTTCGGCAGAGACTGGCAATACAGCTATTCCTACCCATCCGATTAACATCCCCACGAAATAAGTAATATGTGTTGTATTAAATTTTTGTCGTTGCAATTTAATCAATTGGTTTCTTTTTTCCTTTAAGTTCCACGTTATGGACGCATCGAAAACCCGCATCGCTACTCAATAGGATCTACGGGACGTTTGTCCCCGCTCACTCTGTTCAAATCGAACGCATCCCAATAATACTGATATTCCGTGGATGTCCAGTCCTTATAGATTTCGTCCCATGCCATCCGATTGAAATGCGGTAATAGCGAGCCATCTGTGACCGGCTTGGAGTGTCCTTGGTAGCGGTAATCCACTGAGAGACGTATCTGGTCCCCAGTCTGATTCGGCATCGCCTTGTGAACAGCGTGGCTGTGAAAGAAGAGGGCATCCCCAATCTCGTAATCACCAGCGACCCAGTAAAACCCATCCGCTTCTAAAGGTGCAGTATCAATACCGAGTCCGCCTGCACCGAATGCTGGTTTGACAGGATAAATCCCGCCTTGATGCGAACCAGAGAGTACTGACAATCCGCCTAACTCTGCTGGACACGGTCCAAGCGGTATCCATCCGGTATAGGTTTCCTCTGTCCCTCGGATATGGATGAAATCTTGATGGGCAGGTGTTGTGTATTTCGTGTTCTCCGGGAACATAATTCTTCCAATATTCCGCGGATGCACGAGCGTTTTTTCACCGAAGAGTTTGTCGCACACGTCTATGACCGCCGGATGGTGTGCGAACGCGTGGAAGGATTCCAAACTCTGGAACGCATCCAAGACGGGCCAATAGCCATCATCGCCTTCCTTGTAGGGACCGCCCGTGCGGATACCGTCCATCAGTGTGTCTCCGCCTGCTGCCCATCCGTGCCGATGACAGATTTCCAAAAAATCTCGACGCAACTCGTAAATAGAATCGGCATCAATCAAGCCACGAAAAAAGAGATAACCGTCCTGCTGGGCGCGTTCTCTGAGTTTTTCTGGTCGATCTAAGAGTTCATTTGAAACAAAAAAAGGTTCGATTCTTGCCATAATTCGCTCCTTGCTTGCGAACGCCATGGTGTTTTAATGTCTGATACTTTAAAGATTAGGACTTACGCATACGGCTCTTTTGTAGCATGATATACGTCGCATCTATGGGAGTACGCCGCAAAACTGTTAGTTTGGGTTTCCAAGAATGTTGACGTTTTTTTCGAGAATTCCCATCTAACAGCACCTGATAAAATCAAAATTGCGTAAGTCCTGAACATATTATACCCACAAAAGGCGGAGGTGTCAATTGTGTTGTTAGTTTTCAGGTTTCGGTTGTCAGCGTTCAATGAACTCGCGATTGTCTATTTTCACACTTTTCGTTGCAAATCGCTTCCGTTTTCTTCAAGGAAATATATATGCAGAAGTCGTTATTAGAGATCCTTTCTACGGGAGACCCATCACCCCAATATTTTTACCCATTATTTTCAAAATGTGCTACAATTTGACGGAATACAAGTGAAATACGAGGCAGTAAACTTCGTTAGCGACAGTTTTAATTGGGGAGGGACCTCATGCTTAGCATCAAACATCTCGAAACGATTCCCTTGAACGTGCCGTTCTATCACGAGCGAGTCAGCAAACACATGCACCGTGCCTTGACACACGGCGAGCGTGTCCACGTTTACCGGGTCGAACTCAGTAATGGCGTTGTCGGATACGGCGAAAATTTAGCAGACGAATCGGCGAACATTGAGCAAGCCATCGGACAGAACGCGTTTGCATGTATGAACGATGACAGCATCGGGTTCGGCATCCAGATGTCGCTTTTCGACGCAGTTGGCAAATCCGTAGATGTGCCCGTTCACCAACTCATCGGACCCAAGGTTCGTGAGAGGTGTCCTATTTCGTGGTGGGACATTGATATGCCGCCAGAAGACTGGGTTGCGGAAGTCGAAGAATCGGTCAAACGGGGTTACACGTCTGCGAAACTGAAGGCGCGTCCGTGGCGTGACATCTTCGCACAGGTGAACGCTGTCGGGGATGCCGTGCCAGCAGACTATCGGCTCGATATTGATTTCAACGGGTTTCTGCGGACTGCAGATAACGCCATTCCCGTGTTGCAACAATTAGATGAACACCCAAACGTCGCTATTTACGAAAGTCCATACTATCTCGGCACGGATGTAGAGGGAGCCGCGAGGTTGCAAACGGCTGTGCAAAAACCGATCGTCGAGCATTTCAACGAATCGTGTTTGCATGCGCGCTGTTGCGGTGGGTTCGTTGTCGGCGGTGGTATGAACTCGCTCCTGCGGACCAATGCCCTCTGTGCATCGTTTGAACAACCTTATTGGCTCCAGATGGTCGGGACGGGTATCACAACGGCATATTCAGTGCATCTCGGGGCGGTCTTATCGCAAGCGGCACTGCCTGCGATTACGTGTCACGAGTTATGGGAATCGGATCTGCTCGAAACGCGGCTCGCTGTCGTTGACGGCACAATTCAGGTTTCGGACGCACCGGGGTTAGGAGTTACGGTGGATGAGACGGCACTCTCAACATATCGCGTCGATGCCGCTACGCCGACACCGCAGCAACTTTTCCGTGAAAGTGAATATACCTGTAGGGTACGGATCCCAGACGGCAGTGGCGGAGAAACCGTTCACGATTTCAATGGCGAGGACATCTATTATCCAGCGTTCAGTGAGGGAGAGTATCCGGGGTTCGTCCCGGGGGTTTGGATGGAAGTGGTTTGATGGATTGATGGGTAGGTAGCAAACAAGCGATACCCGATCTAAACCGATGAGGGTTGTTCTTGTTTTACAGGAATAACGTAGTTCCGAATCATCAAGTCGTCCACTATCTCCGTCTCGGTACGTGCCGCTGGATTGTCGCGATGATCGAATACGACGTAATATCCTTCCTGTGCACCTTCTAATTTGAGATACGCCGCGAGTTGCTTCTTGCCTGCCTGATAGTATCTGTCGCCTTCCCAGATCTTTGTCTCAACAACGTATTTGCGTTGATTATGGACAATAAGAAGGTCTATCCGTCCGCGCCCAGTTTGGACTTCAAGAAACATATTGGCACCAGCAATACTTACAAAATGGTCAAGGTAGGCATAAAGGAGATACTGACCGACATATTCTTGTGGTGTATCTGGCACTTGCAGGATCCGAAAACCAGATCGCGCAATGAACGCCTGAAAGTTATCAAGAAGCGATTCCATTTCAATCACTCCGTCAGGGGTGAGGTAATCAATAAAATCGTCACCGTTTTCCTCAGAGAAATACTCGCCCTCTAAACCATTAATCAACGGTTTGAATGCTTGCAAAATGCGATGCTGATAGATCGGATTCACGATTTCACACATTCCGTCGGTCCCTTCTGCGATAACCCCATAAATTGCGAGCTCATTTATGATATCATTATCCAAACTGAAGAATAAACCTCTTTCATAAGAGGCGATTCGCATAAGTATACTTTCAAACCGACGATCCCTGCGGATATTCGTAAGTAGATGCTCAATGTTAATGTTCCGTTCACGAAGGAGCTGCCGATGCGCCTTAGAAAAATCAGCCATCGTAATTGGCTCACTTTTAGGAATATTCAGTTCCTCGGTAAGGATTTGCGCGCACCGATTGACGAGAAAAGGTTGTCCAGCTGTCTGTTTGTGAATAGCAGTGATAACTTCAGGCACGAAGGCTTGACCTACTTCGTTAGTATATTGCTCGAGTAGTTCTTGGACTTGCGCGAGTGTGAAATTCGGCAAGTTAAACTCATCTTGGATATTGAAAGGTGAGATCGATCGGTCGTAGTTAAGCTGTGTGATGTTTTTAACCCCAACAATGCCGACACTATAAGGACATCGCGGTTTTGAGTTATCAAGGTAAATATAGCGAAGTGAATGCAGAAAACCGCGAACGGCTTCTGGCGGGATGGCATCGAACTCGTCAATGATAAGGACAACTTTTTGGGAATTATCATGACTGGGCAGGAAATCGATAAGTTGTTGGAAAAAATTTCTCATTGAAACATGGTCTGTTACCTCAATGTTTTCCAAAAATCGATTCAAATCTTCAGAAGAGGGACTGCCTCGTCTTTGGAAAACGGACGCAATTGCTCTGCAAACATCTATATGCAGATAACTGTAAAAAGCAGCGGGGGTTAAATCAACATACGCTTCAAAATTCAGCTGAATTGGAAAATACGCTTCAGTTATGAGGGCGTCTATAGCGGCGCGAAAGAGGGTCGTCTTGCCTGTTTGGCGAGGCGCGAAGAGAACAATGTATTTGCCTTTTTTTATCCTGTCAACAAAATCCGAAAGTTCCTCGGATCGGCTCACAACGTAGTTTATTTCAGGATTTACGGGACCTTGGGTTCCGAACGTTCTCATTTTCATCTCTCTTGTTGCTGACACGTTTAGGGCTTCCCTGCGTTTTCAGTAAAGTAATCCGAATCTACGCGTTTGATTTCGTAGGTTTTCGTCGTGGAAACACCCACATTGTGTTCGATCATATAGTCCGCAAGTTGTTCCCCATCAATAAGGACAATTTTGGGATTATCACTTCTTTCCGCAGATGTTTTAGCATTGCTGCTAAAACTCGCTGTGGTGATGATAACCCCTTTACTCAAACCTTTCACGCGTAAAGCACCAATAAATTCGTTAATTACAGAGGGACTTACATTGTTCCCTGTTGTTCGCAATTTAGCTTGAACACCAACTACATCAAGACCAAGTTTGTCTTGGTTAATAATACCGTCAATCCCACCATCACCCGGACCGCCTGTAACCTCCCCAGCATCTTCCCATGAACCGCCGTACCCCATTGCAACGAGTAGATCAACAACCAATTTCTCGAAAAAAGTAGGGGTGTTGTGCTTAATTTTCTGTAAAAGTTCTGCTGCTAATTTCTTTCTAATTTCTTGATATTTTTCTTCAATAGATTTTTCGGAGGTATCTCCCTCATTGCCAGAGCCTCTCGTAGGATCTGTGCCGCTTCCATTCTCTTGTTTCGGTTTAACAATCCATCCTCTTTTTGGTCTTACCAATTGCCCATTTTTTACTAAGGTACCAGCTGCGTTTGCTACATGGTGTTTATAAATATTAAATCCGTTTCTATGCCTGGCATTTTTTTGTTTGTCAGTCAAAGAAAATTTTTCGGCTAACATTTCAGCTGCGTCTTGGATTCTGATTGGTCCCTGTGAATAATCAAGTGCAAGCAGAGATTTCCTCACAATACTAACTACTGGAAGTTCTATTTCATACTCTCCCCGATTTGGGTCGGACGCTCTTTTTCTTCTCATTTCCATAAAGATACTCTAATTTTTCGTATTCAAAATATGTTGAAAGTATAACACATTCAATCTATTTGTCAAGGGATACGCCGGGATTCGGAGATCCCTTTTACATAGTCAACCTTGTAAGCCCGATTTATAACATGTTAAAGCCCCAGCGGGGCGATATGTGTGTAGAAAGGGTGTGTTCCTTTTTCTAAGTCTCAGCGGGGCGACATGTGCCCTGTTGAAGACTTTCGTGAATTTTCGACATAATTGCGTTTGAATGACCGAAATCTTTGGGGTGGAACTTGGGTGATTATTAGAAAATATCGCGACCGATAGGGGTACCCGTTAACTACAAAAGGCTTTCGTTTCATAGGCGTTGGATTCCTCAGCGTTCAACCCAACCTACGTTCCAGAGAATCTCTGGACTGACGGGTTCAAAACCGCTCTTACTGCGGTTACCAAGACTGAGGACTCATGAAAACATAGCAGACTTTCTTGAGGTCGTGGTATACTACCTTTTAAGTATAGACAAGAAGAACCTTCAATATCATTGTTTGACTAACGCTCTGAAAAGAAATGAAGAGGAAAAATAAAATGAAAGCACTTTTGACTTTGGGAATCGTTTTAGGGCTGCTGATGACATCTGCAAGTGTAGAAGTAACGGCGCAAAGAGAGATTACAGATTTTGACGCGGAACAGCATGAAAAAAACATCGAAATTTGCACACATAATTTAACCGAAATCGGCAAGTCCATCCAAGTCTACAAGAAAGAGAAGGGTGATTACCCCGAGTGGCTCTCGGATCTCCACCATCCCACATACTTACCAGATCCAGACATATTGATATGTCCTTCAGATAAAACCGGTGGGAAAGCGGTTATGCCTCGGAGCGTCGACCCGAATATGCCTGTGAGTTACGGCTACCAGTTTCATCCTGAATACCGCGGCGACCGAATCACTGACAGACGGCTTATCTATGGAGATGTTATACCGCTTGTGCGTTGCCGACACCATGCCAATCGAGAGGTTCACTGCTTAAACTTGAGTTTCTCCTATAAAGTTACCAAATCCATCAGTTTCTGGGAACGTCAACCTGAACAATTGTATGAAACCGAAGCGGAAGCCATCACCGCCTTGGAAGCAGGTCTTCAGAAGCAACCAGACAATGCAAGTTTATCGTGTTATGTCTATCCTGCGCTTGCGCGTCTCTATACCAAAACCGGTAGAGGCGGAGACGTCGATGCACTTATTACCCAATTCAAATCGGTCATGGATCCTGGCTACGATCACGATTTTTTTGCCCTCGCTGACATGCTTGAAATGAGGAATCGGAATGAAGAGGTACTTCAACTTTTTAAAGAGCGTGAGGAGAAGAATTCGAAAAATCGCAGTGTTCTCGGGAAACTTGCTGAGATTTTTCAGAAATTAGGCAATACTCATAAGGCAGAGGAATACCAACCGGAGGCGAAGCCAGTGATAGCGATGGTTGGGAAACCTGTACCCGATTTCACAGCGACTGACCTCGACGGGAACCCGATTTCACTGCAAGACTATCGTGGCAAGGTCGTTTTGCTCGACTTCTGGGCAGTGTGGTGTGGTCCGTGTATTGCGGAGATGCCGAATGTTAAACGGGTATATGAACGCTATAAGGACGAAGGATTCGACATCATTGGCATCAGCCTTGACACTGATGGAAAAAGACTGCACAACTATCTGAAAGAGAATGACATCGTTTGGCGACAGGTTTTCAGCGGGAAAGGATGGCAAAGTCCAGTTTCACAACAGTATGGCATTCGCGGAATACCCGCACCGTGGCTCATTGATAGAGACGGCACATTGATCTCGAAGCAAGCGAGAGGCAGAAAATTAGGAAAACTGGTAGCTGAAGCGTTGAAAGAATAAAATGCGGTTAACTTCTCTAATTCTGTGTGCTATTTTTCTTCTATTCGGATGCGGTTCAGATGAAACACCTGCCCCGATGGAACAGATGCCGAACTACTTTCCTGATGCCATTGGAAGCCGATGGATTTACAGAAATTCTGACGGCTCCCAATGGACACGAGAAGTTAATGGTGAGGCGAATATTGAGGGAAAAGACTATCGGATCTTCAAGGATACACCGCCGCTTGCAGATGCCGAACTCGATTTCCTATATTCTACGTACTATCGGGTTACACCTAACGCTGTTATGTTCACAGTCAGTGCCAAGATAACGGACTACCTGCAAACGGAACTTCCGAAAGCCGTACAGGACGAATTCGCTGGTTTAGAACTGACCGTCGTAGTAGAGCCGTTCGCGCATCCCGAACTTGTTTTTTTCCAGATACCATTACTCCCCAATTTCCAATGGGACGCACTTAACATAAAGGTTAACGGAAATATCGTTCTGCAAAATCTCGCACTGCTCCAAATACCTTTTGAAGCACGTATGAGTGTCAAAGGAGAAGTTGTTGCCGAAGCTCCATTGGAAACGCCTGCTGGAAACTTTGAGAAGACATATCAGATAGAATACCAGACCGAAATTACGTACACTCTTTTTTCGGAAGATGAAACGATTCAAGGGAATCAGACGCTATGGTTTGTCCCGCACGTGGGTATTGTTAAAATTGAAAACGTAGACGATGTAACAGAATTGATTGCGTATTCCTTATTTTAATTATACCTTGCGGAGACATGACGGGGCTTGTGGTTTGACGGTTTTCACCGATGGATCTCCTGCGCGTTGTTGCAGGCTACGTCTTTGGTGCAGAAGTCGGGAATCGGACACAGCTGCCCAGAAGTCATAAAAAAATGAAAGTTGTTATTTTAAGCGACAAGAAACCCGGGCATTACAAGCAATCCTTAGGCATCGTCGAAAAAATGCCTGAATGCCAAACGGCATGGCTTGAGATACAATTTCGGCGTAAATGGCGTGACAACCTCCTACGCGTGTTAATGTGTATATTCGGAGGAACACCGCTTCCCATATCCCTTATCCATACACTCCTACGGTGGAGCCTTATCCCTAAATCTTACAACGCGCTCATTCAACACCAAACCGCTGATATTGTCCTCTCAACAGGCTCATCTGTGGCTGCGGTTAACCTACTCTTCGGTAGACTTCTCGGTGCTAAGACGGTTACGTGTCGTAGACCTTCACCAATAGGCACCCGATATTTCGATCTCGCAATCCTTCCAATGATCTCTTGGCACGATGCATCGAACAAAGACAACATTTGCCGAACCATCGGTGTGCCAAACCCTATTTCACCAGATATGTTGGACATCAAACGGGAACAACTGAAGGCTGAACTGCACCTATCGGACAGTCCGCGCATTGGTGTCCTGCTCGGCGGGACAGATCGTCATGAAACCATCACGAGAAAGGATGCCAAACGACTCAGCGAGATATGCAAGGTGACTGCAGAGAAGACGAACGCGCAGATATTGGTAACAACCTCCCGCCGAACACCACCCGATGTAACCGAACATTTGGTATCAACCCTGAAACACGCCGACTGGTGCCCATTTTTTATTTCACCTGATACGTTTTCAGAATTTGAAGACCCTTACCAAGCTATCCTCGCCTTAAGCGACCTGCTTATCGTCACTGCGGATAGTTTCTCAATGGTGTGTGAGGCAGCAAGCAGCGGACGCAGCGTTGTCGTTCTTATGCTGTCAAAAGAAAAAGCGAGACTGCCAAAGCGATATCAGGTCTATCAGTATATGGAAGAACATTCCATTGTGAGTCGATGCCGACTTGATGGCTTAGAAACGCACATCGCCAATGCTCTCACCTCCGACATGTCGAACAAACCACTCCGAGATACAGAAACAGCGGTGGAGGCAATCCGCCAATTAGTGACGAATCGCTAATCTGAGAGAGCAGATGAATGGATTACCATTAATAGTACATTATCGAATTGTAGGAGGGAACTCCGATTCCCGATTATCACGGATTGCCCATGTCCGTTATCCGATTGTCAAATATACTATTTTTTTCTTGTAATTTTTTCGTGAATTGTGTATATTCTGTAGAAAGTTGACAAACGCTATACGGAAAGAGAGAAAACCGTGAGATATACTATGCGAATTTTTCTACTTTTGCTCATCCTCGGAGTTGTCTTTGTTGGATGTTACTTGAAGTTAGATTCCAAGGCAAGAATAGAGCAATACACTATGCATCAGACTGTTGAGGTACTCACGGAAGTAGACCGAGTCACACCAGAAATAGACAAGTGGATTGTGGTAGGTGAAAACGCCCTGCCCCAAGTGCCAGGAAGAATCTACGTCCAAAAAACGGAATCAACCGCGAATATCTGGCACACAACACGTTCTGTGACGAATTCGGAGACTGGAGAAATTCTCTCAGTTGATGGATCGGAACTTTCCGAAAGACAAAGATTAAACCTTTTGAATACTGGGGTGGTCCCAAAGGGCTGGGAAGTTGTATATGTAGATGAAGATGGAAAGCCCATTCGCTAAAACAGATAGCGGACATCCACATGCGGTATCTCTACCATTTAGCGGGAAACTCTGAAGCGTCTCCCTACGACAATCCGGGACACCTCATCAGTGGTACAAGCGTCGAAAGAGAAAAACCGCGCAAATCCTCAATCCCGATGCCAAATCAAAAAATAAAATACGGAGTCGGTAGCCTGCAACAACGGCGCAGGCGGACTTAAGACAGGCACGCAAGAGTTCTAACGCACGTTATTTGACCGCAAGGAAAATTAAAAACATGTCCAACCCGTTAGCGATTTCAGGCGGCACGCCTGTCCGAAATACAGAAAGCCAACCGTGGTCCTCATGGCCACTGACCACGACTGAAGAGTGGGAGTCAAAAGTTGAGCCGCTGCTCCGTGAAGTGTACCTGAGTGCGGATGAAGGTTCCGGTGGCACGATGATTCAGCGTTTGGGCGAACAATATGCACAGTATTCTGGAACAAATTACGCCCTCTTTATGCCACACGGGACCGATTCAATCAGTGCCGCTTTAGCGGCTGCGCTGGATCTCGATGGATTTAGCGATGGTGGCGAGGTTATCGTCCCGAACTATACTTTTGTCGCAACCGCAAGCGCAGTGTTGGAACGCCGGTGTACCGTCGTGTTTGTAGACATTTCACCCGAGACCTTTACGATCGACCCAGAAGCCGTGGAAGCCGCTATTGGTCCAGAAACGCGAGCGATTCTGCCCGTTCACCTCGGTGGTCATCCAGCAGATATGGGGGCTTTACAAGAAATCGCCCAACGCCATAACCTCGCTATTATTGAGGACGCTGCACAGGCACACGGCGCAGAGTATCAGACGAAAAAGGTTGGATCCCTCAGCAGTGTCGGCGCGTTTAGTTTCCAAGCGTCAAAAAACCTGACTTCCGGTGAAGGTGGGATGGTTACCACAAACGACAAAGATATTCACGATCGAGTCTGCGCCTTTATGAACGTCGGGCGTGCCCCCGGTGGGGCGAGATGGGAATATCCCCGACTCGGATGGAACTACCGTCCCTCAGAGTACCTCGCTGCAATACTGCTGGTCCGGTTGGAATTATTAGAAGCACAAACCGATCTCCGCAATCGAAACGCAACCTATCTCTCCAATGCTCTGAAAGTGGTTGAAGGTATCACGCCACCGAAACTTGCTCCGTGGGTTACCAAACACGGGTATCACCTCTACTGCTTGAAGTATGATCCCCAAGGATTTGGCGGTAAATCGCGACAGGAATTTGTGGACGCGCTCTCTGCTGAAGGCATTCCGTGTTCTATCGGTTACCGTTCTCCGCTTTCGGAAGAACCCGGAATGGCACACGTCGCGAAGAAATACCCACATCTTATTCGATCATTGCCATCCCCAAACGCCGCATCCGTCTGCGAGCAGAGCGTATGGCTTTTCCAGAATCTCTTCCTCAGCTCAGAAACCGATATGGATCAGATTGTGGAAGCTATCTCCAAAATTCATCAGGCATGGCGTTAATCCTCTCCGTGTGGCCATGCCCGACAGCCATGAGACTCACCTAATGACTCCACAAAGCGAGACTACAAGCCTGCAACAACGGCGCAGGCGAATCGAAAGCGAAAAACGTCAAAGTTCATAAAGACGCTCTTCATCCGCAAGGAAAAATTAAAATCCTTTGATGCAATCACAAAGCAGCAAACCGCTCCTTGTTTACGATAACGCTTGCGACTTTTGCCGATATTGGATTGCACAGTGGCAGCACGTCACGGGTAACCGCGTTGACTACGCACCTTACCAAGAGGTAGCAACACAATTCCCAGAGATACCCCTTTCAGCGTTTGAGATTTCAGTCCAGTTAATCTTTGAAAACGGGACAGTTTTGAGCGGGGCAGAGGCTGTCTTGCGCGCCTTGAACAACAGTCCGTTCCTCTGGTGCTACTACCATTTACCGGGGTTCGCGAGCGTGTCCGAAGGAGTCTACCGTTTCATTGCACACCATCGTCCCTTTTTCTCCGCGATGACGCGATGGTTATGGGGAACACACACAGAGAGAACAGCGTTCTGTTTTTCGAGGTGGCTGTTCCTGCGCGGACTCGGTTGTATCTATCTCATCGCTTTTTTGTCCTTGTGGGTGCAGATTCACGGACTCGTTGGAAGCAACGGGATTCTACCAGCAGATCAGTATTTGGAGGCTGTCCGTCAGCAAATTGGGACAGAAGGCTACTTCCTCGTTCCGACACTGTTTTGGCTGAACGCATCGGATGCCTGCCTCAATTTCTTGTGTGCGGGTGGTGTGCTGCTGTCTCTCGCCTTAATCGCGGGCTTTGTCCCCTCATTCGCCTTAGTCGGTTTGTGGATGTTTTATCTCTCGCTCGTGACGGTCGGACAAGTTTTTCTGAGTTTCCAGTGGGATGTCCTGCTCTTAGAGGTGGGATTTTTGGCAATCTTCTTCGCACCGCTGCAACTCCGTGAGACGTTCACACGTGCGTCCCAACCCTCCGCGGCGTTTCTGTGGCTTTTACGGTGGCTCCTGTTCCGACTGATGTTCGCCTCAGGGTTCATTAAACTTGCCAGTGACGAGGTATGGCAAAATCTTACTGCCCTTAACTTCCATTATGAAACACAACCACTGCCAACATCGTTAGGATGGTATGTGCATCAGTTGCCGGAATGGTTCCAGAAAGCTTCCGTCATCGGTATGTTCGCTGTTGAGTTGGTCGTCCCGTTCCTGATTTTCGCACCGCGACGTTTACGGACTGTCGGATGCCTCGGATTAGTCGGTTTGCAAGTGCTAATCATCTTAACAGGGAACTACTGCTTTTTCAACCTGCTGACAATTGCACTCTGTCTTCTGCTGATTGACGATGTGACGTGGGAAAAGTTGCTCCCGAAACGGTTTGTACCCACTATCCGCTTCGTCGAACGACCTCTTAACCAATATAGACGTATCGGCATAGCGGTAGCGGCAACGCTCCTCTTTTTGCTGAGTGGTATCCGATTCGGTGGACAACTCTTCAGAGAGATACGGCTCCCAGATGTCGCTTGGATCGCGCCTTTTCGGAGTGTGAACACTTACGGACTCTTTGCAGACATGACGGAATCGCGCCCAGAAATTATCGTTGAAGGTAGCAACGATCGGATCGCATGGGAAACTTATCAATTTCGGTGGAAACCCGGAAACTTGGATGTCGCGCCAAAATGGGTTGCGCCGCATCAACCACGCCTCGATTGGCAGATGTGGTTTGCCGCGCTGCAAGGCAGTTATCAAAGGACACCGTGGTTCCTCAATTTCATGGGAGCATTGCTACAAAGCAAGCCTGAGGTGCTGCGGTTGCTGGCAGAGAATCCGTTCCCAGACGCACCGCCACGGTATGTCCGTGCAACCCTATACGAGTATCGCTTTACGGATCTCGCAATGAAACGCTCGGAAGGCGTGTGGTGGCACCGCGAATGGAAAAGAATTTATTGTCCCGCAATTTCACTCCGTTAGAATATGGCAGTTGGCGATCAGCAATCGGCGGTCAGAAGAATAGCGGGCAGCAATCAGTAAAGAGGGTTTCGTCTCACAAAGAGTGTCTCTTAAGATAATCTCAAAACCCGTAGTCCGTAAGCGTAGCGGAGGACGGATATGAGAAACGCACGTCATAGTTGAAACGCACGTCTTTCCTCCGCAAGGTAAAATTAAAAAAGGAATAATTAAATGAGTCAATTTTTAACCGTCGCGTTGGAAGCGGCGAAAAACGCTGAAGAAATCATCACCGCTTACTACACCGGCGATACCATGAAGGTAGAACTGAAAGACGACGAAACACCGGTCACCCTCGCCGATAGAGGCGCGGAAAAAGCCATCCGAGAAACCATCAAGCAGGCGTTCCCCGACCACGGGTTCTTAGGCGAGGAATATGGCATCGAAGAAGGAGATTCCCCTTACGTCTGGATTATCGATCCGATTGATGCCACAAAGAATTACATCCGAAAAATTCCGATCTTCGGCACACAGATTGCCTTGATGAAAGACGATGAAATTATCCTTGGCGTTTCCAACGCACCACTTTTGAATGAACGCCTCTACGCCGAAGCAGGGAAGGGTGCTTTCTGGAACGGCGAACCGATAACCGTTTCCAGTGTAACGCAACCCGAAGACGCAATGGTATGCCACGGTGGACTGAAATGGTTCGTAGAAAAAGGCACTTTTCCTGGGATTTACGATCTCATCAACGATGCCGCACGCACCAGAGGGTTCGGCGATTTCTACATGTATCATCTCGTGGCTTCTGGAAGAGCGGACGCTGCCGTTGAAGCAGCGATTAGTATTTGGGACATAGCGGCTATCACTGTTATCATGCGGGAAGCAGGCGGGAAAGTGACGGACATACAAGGACAACCTATTACGACAGAGACTAATTCACTAGTAGCAACGAACGGAATCTTGCATGATACAGTGTTGAACTACTTCAATAATTCTTGACAGAGCCATTCAGTTTCCGTTTTTGATCCCCCAGCACGGTAGGTACGGTTTCCTAACCAGGGTTACCACCCGTTACTGGGAAGGGACACCGGATCGCCGAAAGAAAGCGTAAAATCCGATAATTTCTTAAAACTGGATGCCCTGTAGTTCTTGACTGGGCTATTCAGTTTTCCGAAATTTTAGATTTTCGGTCCCTGCGGATTCGCTGTAGGAGGGAACGCCGATTCCCGACTTTTCCGAACTGATTTTCTTGAATTGTTTCGTGGATATATGCTATACTATATTCATAACAGATAAAGAAAGAGAGCGAACAATACAAAATGCACCTTGACTTTCAAAACGTGCTGGATCTGTCTTATGTGGTCGATGAAAAGAGTCCATGCGAACTGCCGATTGATCCTGCCAAAATTTATGACCAAGCAACATTGGAAGAAGATGGCTATTTTGAAAGCCGTATTGACACGTCCGGACACTACTCTACGCACATGGATGCCCCCTGTCTAATGTACCCCGGTGGAGCAACTATCGCCGAAATCCCAAAAGAGAAACTGACTGGACATGCCGTGTTGATGGACTTCTCCGCCATCAAGAAACCAAATGACGCTGTGACCGCAGTGGATGTTAAGGCATGGATAGCCGAAAATGGCGAAATTCCAGCAGGCAGCATCGTCTTTATGCGGACAGGAATGGACAGATTCGTCTATCAGGACAACTTCAACCGAGAGTGGATCGGCTTTAGTGAAGACGCTGCCGAATTCCTCGTCGAAAAAGGCATAAAGGTCATCGGGACAGACGCGTGCAGTATTGATTCAGTGGCAGGACATCCACCCTTGCACGACGGTTTACCACCAGCGCATCTCGTTTTTCTCGGTGCAGGTATCCCGCATGTTGAGGATTTGTGCAATTTGAGCCAATTGCCGACGCATTTCTATGTCGTCATTGCCCCGCTAAAGTTGGCACGCAGTTCTGGGGCACCAACGCGAGTCTTTGCCTTCGTATAGGAACCCTATAGATAGAGGTTTTCTCCTGCCGAAGAAAAATGATACCCAACATTCCTGAACCGATCTTCGACCTATTACATGAAATTGGTGAGGTAGGTGGGAAGGGCACTTACCTTGTCGGTGGATTCGTCCGGGACCTTCTACTTAAACGACCGAGTCTCGATATCGACATCGTTGTGGAAGGAGATGCAATCCGAGTCGCAAACGCGATGTGTCAACGCTGGAACGGAACACTGGAGACACATCCCCAATTTGGCACTGCAACCGTCACACCCACCGATGTTAACCTTCCCAAAGTGGATTTCGTTACCGCCCGTCGTGAAACTTATCAAGGTGCCGGGACGTTACCTACAGTAGCACATGGGACGATCACGGATGATCTGCGAAGACGAGACTTTTCAATTAACGCCTTGGCAATGCGCTTAGATATAAGTGCTTTTGGTGAGATCGTTGATGAAATCGGCGGTTTGGAAGATCTCAAGACCGGGACTGTTCGAGTACTCCATAAGCACAGTTTCACAGATGATCCAACGCGCATTTTTCGGGCTTGTCGGTATGCCGGACGCTACGGGTTTCGTATCCCTGAAACCGACACTGTCCTGATGCAGGAAGCACTCCCAGTATTAGCGCAACTCAGCGGTGAACGGATACGGAATGAGATTGATAGAATACTTATTGAAAAAAACGCACCCGAGATGATAGCGCACCTTACACGACTCGACGTATGGAAAATTATCTCTCAAGGGTGGAATGTATCGACGGTGTTTGAACGCGATTTTAAAAAGGCAGAACAAGCAATAACTTGGGGATCAACGCATCTTAAGGATGAAAAATTTCAGCCTGAACGGGTGCGCTGGATGGCGTTTTTGGGGACTGACACGCCGATATATAAAATTGAGGCACTCAGCTTCAGATTGGTCCTTGAACATCAACTTCAACGTCTGATAAGCCGTGCTCAAGCATCGCAACAGCAGGTTTCACTCGAACAGGTGACACAGGAGACCCTTGCGAAACTCGGAATTTCAGTGTCGCAGGATGCCTCCATTGACCAACAAAGCGGGAAATGGTGGATTGTTGACCCGAAGAACATGGCAACTTACGTCTGTGGAGATGGAACCCTTTATCGGGTAGAAACACCACTCACTGCTTACAAACAGTTGGAACAAACACTCGCAACGGGGCAGGAGACCGCGAAACCCAGCGAGATTTATCAATTGCTAAAGCCTTATCCGATTGAAGCATTAGCACTCGGTTATGTAGACACAACCTTACCGAACTGGAAACGAAAAAAAATAGAAGATTACCTCTGTGTTTTGCGGCAGATAGAGCCTTTCATTACAGGAAAAGACTTGATAGCGTTTGGAGAAAAACCGAGCAAGACTTTTGAAACCCGACTTTGGAAATTGTTCGCCGCACAATTGGACGGAGAGATTACCGACAAAGAGGAGGCATATTCCCGATTGCGGACCTTTGTGTAGCAAGCTTGGCTCCATACGCGAATCGCTATGGGACCCCGGTGTTGGCAAACGGTACTAAATAAACGATGCCTAATTTTGACCCTTATGAAGCAATCCTTGTGGTTACACAGTTCATCATTCTGTTAACCTTTCATGAATGGGGACACGCCAAATCAGCGAACATGTTAGGGGACCCAACAGCGCGTGATATGGGACGGATGTCATTGAACCCAGGTGTACATATCGACATTATCGGTACACTGATACTCCCTCTGCTCGGCACGCTTTTCGGAGCTGGATTCTTCGGTTGGGCAAAACCGGTGCCGGTCAATCCGTTCAACCTGAAAAATCCGAGAAAGGACCTGATGCTTATCGCTGCTGCGGGTCCGTTCATGAACATTGTTCTCACTTTCGTGATTTTGGGAGTCATTAAGCTATTACTCGTATTTACCGCTTTCGATCCGACTGGATCTCCACTGCATGCTGAGATTAACAGACAATTAATTCGCACAGCATTGATAAGTGTATTTCTCGCTGCGTTTAATATGCTCCCACTTTTTCCATTGGACGGTTTCAGTGTTGTAAGAGGACTGCTTCCCGCACATGCCGCGCATCAATTCGAGAAACTGAGTCCCTATGGGATGCCGATTCTGATGTGCCTGATTTTCCTACCCAGTATCTTCGGTATACCGAACTATGTGTTCGGATTCTTGAGCAATATTAGTTTTGAAACCCTAAATCTGATTGCGACAATCGTAGGTATACGATAAGGAAAAATAAAAAATCCGCAAGGAAAAATAAAAAATTGCTAACTGAAACAACTTCTACCGCTACATCCGCAATATACTCCGTGAAGTTAGAGGGGTTCGAGGGACCGCTCGATTTGCTCCTCCATCTGATTCAGAAAGAGGAGATGGATATTTACGACATCCAGATTGCGCAAATCACTGACCGGTACCTGGAATATGTGAATCTAATGGAGCAGTTAGATTTAGATGTAGCCTCCGAATTTTTGGTCATGGCGGCAACACTTCTGCACATCAAATCGCAAAGTATCCTCCCACAACTCGCACCAGACGCTGAATACACGATCGGCGACCAAGAGCAGCTCGTTAAACAACTCTTGGAGTACAAACAGTTCAAAGAGGCTGCCCAAATTTTGGATGTTTATGCCGAACGCCAGACATTAATCTATAGCAGAAGTCCCAAACTACACGAGGATTTAGACGACGCACGCGCGTTTGAAATCAGGGCGACATTGTTCGATCTCCTGACCGCTTTTAAGGGAGTGAACGATCGCGCTGCCGAGATAGAGGTCGAAGAGACTTATGAAACGTTTGAAGAGGAAACAATAACCGTTGAAGACAAAATCGCTTTTATTAACCTACAATTGGAGAGTTCAGACCAATTGCTATTCGACGATCTCTTCCCGTTATCTTCAACCAAGACAGATCGAATTGTAACATTCCTCGCTATTTTAGAACTCATTCGGATAGGAACAATCGTTACTGTTCAAACCGACCACTTTGAGAGTATCTACATCGTTAAACAGGAGCATGAGGAATCTGACCGAGATATTCCGCCACCCCCGACCGTTGAAAACACTCGTTCGGAAGAACGAAACAATTAGGAACTTTGTTTATGGACTCTGAATATGTTACCGCTGTCAATCCGATAGAGGAACCAGACGCGAGCTTGGAGCAAAAACCTAAATTAATTTTGGAAGCGATTCTGTTCGCCGCGAGTGAACCAATTTCGGTGGAACAGTTTCAGCAAGTCCTGCCGGAGTTAGACAAACGCGCTATCCGGGTGGAACTTGATGAGCTGTGCCAAGATTATCAAGAAACGAGACGCAGTTTTCGTCTCGTTGAAATAGCAAATGGTTATCAAATTTGCACGGATCCACAATATTCGGAGTGGATTCAGAAATTTTATACCCGACAAGTTCGGGTCAAACTGACCCCCTCAGCATTAGAGGCTCTCGCGATCGTAGCGTACAAGCAACCCATTACGCGCGCTGATGTTGCCGCACTTCGTGGCGTGAACAGTGACAGTGTACTCAACTCACTCATAGAGAAAGGACTGATCGGCATCGCCGGCAGAAAAGATGGGCGCTCACTGCTTTTCTCAACCACAGACGAGTTCCTCCAACAATTCGGCTTGAAAGATGCCTCTGAGTTGCCTTCTCTTGAAGAAATCGACGAACTCCTTAACACATCAAACGGAAACGAACCGACACAAAGTAACCTTCCAGATGCTGAGGAGGAGAACGCAGAACAATGAACTATGATGCATGGTTCCAGTGCAGCGAAGGATGCAATGAAACCTACCCGCTTACGCAAGTCATCTATCGGTGCAAAAACTGTAATGGACTGTTAGAGGTCCAGCACGATATCGACGTACTAAAACAGCGCACCGCGGCTGACTGGAAAACGCTCTTTGAGCATCGCTACATGAGCACGCAATATCCGTATGGTAGCGGGGTCTGGGGGAAAAAGGAACTCGTTTGCCCGAACATTGGTGATGATAACATCATTTCTATGTATGAGGGCGGCACCAATCTGTTCTGGGCAGAACGTTTTGGCAGTCAGCTCGGCTTGGGCGACCTGTGGATCAAGCAGTGCGGCAACAGCCACACAGGCTCTTTTAAAGACCTTGGAATGACTGTTCTGGTCTCAATGGTCAAACAGATTATGGCTGAGGGCGGAGACCTTCGTGCTGTTATGTGTGCCTCAACTGGCGATACCTCCGCCGCTTTGGCAGCGTATGCCTCCGCTGCGGGTATCCCGGCAATCATTCTCTTACCCAAAGAAAAAGTTACACGCGCACAGCTCATCCAACCGATCGCTAATGGTGCATTGACCCTTTCACTTGAAACCGATTTTGATGGGTGCATGGCAATCGTCCAAAAACTCTCCACTCGAAAAGATTTCTATCTCGCCAATTCCATTAATTCGCTCCGAATTGAAGGGCAGAAAACGATTAGTATCGAGATCGTGCAGCAGTTCAATTGGGAAGTGCCGGATTGGATCATTATTCCCGGCGGGAACCTCGGCAATGTTTCTGCACTTGGACTCGGCTTTCTAATGATGCTGGAACTCGGTATGATTGACAAACTTCCGCGCATCGCTTGTGCCCAAGCTGAACGCGCAAATCCGCTCTATCGCAGTTATCAAACAGAGTTCACAGAGTTCCATGCCATCACCGCACAAGCCACACAAGCCACAGCAATTCAAATTGGCAATCCCGTCTCAATCCATCGCGCTGTCCGTGTCCTGAAACGGTTTGACGGCATCGTCGATCAAGCTACAGAAGCAGAATTGGCGGATGCTGCCGCGAGAGCAGATAGAACAGGGTTGTTCAATTGTCCGCACACCGGTGTAGCACTCGCGGTACTAATAAAAATGGTCGAACGTAAACAGATCCGTCCAGATGACAGGGTTATCGTTATCTCTACAGCGAGTGGACTCAAATTCCCAGATTTCAAGGTGGCATATCACAACGTCACACCTGGCGAACCCCCGCCTCGGTACCTAAATGCGCCACTCGAATTGGAAGCAGACTATGAAACTGTCCTGAAACAGATTTCCACGCACCTTGACCCATAACACACCAGTCTTTATCACGAATACCAAAACTTCAGTCGATAACTGTAGAAATAATCTCCTCAAGAACGACATTTCTATTCATCACACATCTGATGCGTCTCATAAGGAAGGAACGCTTATATGGACGCAGGAACAGAAGCGAATAACGGAGAATTTGCAACAAATATGCCAGATATGGTATAATCTAAATGTCAATTCATAAGTTTCGTCTAAGGTAAAAGTAATAGGAGGAAATGAATGTCAGAGCAGTATCAGCCTAAGCCTGAGCATAAGTTCACCTTTGGATTGTGGACAGTCGGTAATCCCGGGCGCGATCCATTTGGTGATGTTGTCAGGCCCCCCTTGAAACCTACATACACTGTCCAAAAATTAAGCGAACTCGGCGCATACGGCGTTAACTTACACGATAACGACTTGGTCCCTTTTGATGCTTCAGCCGTTGAACGTGATAAAATTGTTAGCGAATTCAAGCAGGCACTCTCAGATCACGGTATGAAGGTGCCAATGGCAACAACAAATCTTTTCTACCATCCAGTCTTTAAAGATGGCGCGTTTACCGCTAACGATCCGAAAGTGCGAGCATTTGCAATCCAGAAAACTTTAAATGCTATTGATCTCGGTGTTGAACTTGGAGCAACCATTTATGTGTTTTGGGGCGGCCGTGAAGGGTCAGAAGTCGATGCCTCTAAAAACGGACCCGATACCGTCAAGTGGAACCGAGAGGCGATGAACTACTTCACGCACTATGTTAAAGACCAAGGGTACGATCTCCGTTTCGCACTCGAAGCAAAGCCGAATGAACCCCGCGGCGACATCTACCTACCCACAACCGGACACATGCTCCACTTTATTGAGACGCTCGACCACCCAGAAATGGTCGGTGTTAACCCCGAATTTGCTCATGAAACGATGGCAGGTTTGAGTTTCATCCACGGTGTCGCACAGGCACACGAAGCAGGGAAACTTTTTCACATTGACCTCAACGACCAGAAGATGAGTCGTTTCGACCAAGACTTACGCTTCGGTTCCGAAAATATTAAAAGCGCATTCTTCCTCGTCAAATTCCTTGAAGATATGAAATGGGACGGATCTCGTCACTTTGATGCACACGCCTACAGGACTGAAGACGAACAGGGGGTCTGGGACTTTGCCGCAGGATGTATGCGGAGTTATCTGATTCTCAAAGAGAAAGCAGACCGTTTCAATGAAGACGCAGAAATTCAGGGGATCCTCGCTGAAATACAAGCACGCGATCCTGAACTCGAATCGCTCATGGCACATTACAGTGCCGAAAGTGCCGGAAAACTGAGAAAGATAGATTTTGAACCCGACACCATCGCACAAAAGGGACTCGGATACGAGAAACTCGATCAGCTTACATTTGAGGTTTTGATGGGAGTCAGGTAACCCAAACTTTCAACTGCTCCAAAGCCCAGCGGGCGATATGTGTGTAGAAACGCTACAAATTCCAAGCTTAAAGCCCCAGCGGGGGTTTTACTTGGGGTTTTTGATAGGGCGTTTCCCTTTCCTCAATTTTTTCAACATGTATATTGCTGAACATTTTCGAGATTTTTCAGGTAATTGCGCTTGAATGCCTACGGTCTTTTAGGTAGGAAATGAAAGTTTCAGAGATGTCCGTAGCAAGCCAACAACGGCGGCTTGCGGGACTGAATCGAAAACCCTTGTAAGATTAACGTGGTAATTTATCGCTTAGCGGATAATTAAAAACATGAATACGCTTATTATTGCGGTTTTGAGCTTCATCGGTTTCATTGTTGCCTATCATACCTATGGTAAATGGTTAGCGAGAAAGATTTTCGGATTAGACGCTCAAGCCACGGTGCCAAGTCAGGAACTGCGAGATGATGTCGATTACGTTCCAACGAAAAAAGAGATCATTTTTGGACACCATTTCACCAGCATCGCAGGTACAGGTCCCATCGTTGGACCTGCCATCGCTGTTTTTTGGGGCTGGCTACCGGCATTGCTTTGGGTCGTACTCGGATCGGTTTTCATCGGCGCTGTTCATGACTTCGGTGCGCTTGTTGTATCCCTCCGCAATCGTGGGCAAAGTGTCGGCGAAGTTGCGGGTAGAATGATCGGCTCCCGCGCTAAATTTCTTTTCCTTTTCGTCCTCTTTATCGGATTGACGATTGTCCTTGCCATCTTCGGCTTGGTCATCGCTCTGATTTTCTCCTACTATCCTGAATCCGTCCTATCTGTTTGGGTAGAAATCCCACTCGCAATCGCTATCGGTATCTGGATATATCGTAAGGGTCGCAATATTCTCATCCCTTCCATTGTCGCGCTCGGTATCATGTACATTGGGATGGCACTCGGTGCCTACGTTCTACCGATTGATCTCTCGCAGTGGTTCGGCATCCCCTTACTCGGACAAACTTACCTGAATGTCGTGGTGATTTGGACACTTGTGCTTTTCGTCTACTGCTTTATCGCTTCAGTGCTGCCCGTCTGGACACTTCTACAACCCCGTGATTTTATTAACAGCCATGAATTGGTATTGGCACTCCTCCTATTAGTCCTTGGACTTGCCGTCGCAGGCTTGACAGGCAGAGCGGATCTGACAGCCTCCGCGCCTGCGATTGCCTCAGACATCCCACCCGATGCACCACCGATTTGGCCCTTCCTATTCATTACGATTGCGTGCGGTGCGGTCAGCGGTTTCCACTGTATGGTTAGCTCTGGAACTTCCAGTAAGCAGGTTGCCTCCGAAGGCGACGCGCAATATGTAGGGTACGGCGCAATGCTACTTGAGGGAGGACTTGCTGTTATCGTTATTCTTGCCTGCTGTGCTGGCATCGGTATGGGGATTTTCAACCGGACAGGTACCGGTGCAAACTACACATTCCAACCGATTGTCAAAGCAGATAGTGCAACCCCTATTACGAATCACGATGCCTGGAAAGCGCGTTATGCTATCAAGACGGAAACAAATCCTGATGGGACTACCACAGTCGTCAGCGGTTGGGAAAGCCACGGACTCAAAGCGAAGGTAAGTGCGTTTGTTGACGGCGGTGGGAATTTCCTCGCTTCTCTCGGTATTCCGCTCAAAATGGGCATTGCGATTATGGCGGTACTCGTTGCGAGTTTCGCCGCGACAACCTTGGATACAGCAACGCGACTCCAACGGTATGTTATCCACGAACTGGCGCAAACGGTTAAGTTCAAACCGTTGATGAACCGTTACATTGCGACTGCGTTTGCATTAGTGCTCGCCGCCGCAGTTGCGCTGTTACAGGGACCCAGCGGTCCCGGTAGTGGCGGTTTGACGCTCTGGCCCCTCTTCGGTGCGACGAATCAACTCTTAGCAGGGTTAGCCTTCATGGTCATCGTTTTCTATCTCCTACGCCGCAACAAACCGATCTGGTTCGCACTCCTCCCGATGATTGTCATGCTTATTATGCCTGCGTGGGCAATGCTACACCAGATGTTCAACCCTGAAACGGGTTGGCTTTTCACTGGCAAGTATTTACTCCTCGGATTCGGCATTGTCGTTGAAGCTTTACAGATTTGGATGATCGTTGAGGGGATACTTGCATGGCGACACGCCCGCGGAAACTATCCAGAACTCCCACCGTTGGAAAGTTTTGCCACTGATTGAAAAGCATAATATAGATGTCCCTCTATCCATATCAAAAATCGATCCCGCGCTATTTATTCCAGCACCCCTTCCCATGTGTCCGAGGTCCACTCAAACGGTACAGGGAAACCGAACTCAGAAAATCTATGTCTGAAGACCTAACGCTTACGGATAGCAGTCGTGATCAACAGAAATAAATCCATCATTGTTATATTAATAATATGTGTTTTGTTTGCGAGTTCCACATTGTTTGCGGAAACTCCAAAGCCCTACAAATTGGACAATGGGTTGACCGTTATCTTACGTCCTGTGCCCACAGCGAGCAAGGTGGCTTTGGTGGTGCTATTCAATTTAGGTGGTGTGCATGATCCGATGGGTAGATCCGGAATGGCACACTTGATCGAACACCTGTATGTCACTGCTGCAGCAGGAGAAACCCCCGCTCGGGATGCCAGACAGTTCATGGAACGCTATCCGGCAGGTTGGAATGCCCTAACGGGCTTCGATTTCACCGTTATTGCTGGTGTGGTTGAACCAGCACAATTTGCAGAGGAATTGACGGATGTAGCCGCGCGCATGAGCGACCTACGCATCACCGAAACCGATCTTGAACGTGAAGTGCCCCGCGTACTGCAGGAATTGCAAAACATGTACGGTGGAATTCCATCGTTAGCAGGCTTAAACCATGCGCGGGCACTGTTGTACCCTATACCGCAAGGCGGGCAATACGGTGGTGCTCCCGCACATGTCCAGACCATCACGCTTAATGAGTTACAGCAATTTTGGAAGGACTACTATAAACCCAACAACGCGTTCCTGATTATCGCAGGCAAATTCGACCCTGCCGAAGCGCGGAAATCCATCCACGCAAATTTCAATCAGATTCCCACCGGCAAACAACCCCCAACACAGCCGCCCACACCTACAGCAAAAACTGGCGGCGTTCACCGTGTCCCTGTAAAATCTATGGTGGAAAATGCGAGTGGAGTTGCCGCTATTGGATATGCTGCACCACCGATAGGGAATGAGGAATATGTCCCGTTTCTAATAGTTGCTTCACGTTTGTGGTCAAATTTACAGCAGTCAGTCCAAACAGGTAAAGTCCAACCTATCTTCTATGCTCCGTTGATAAGTTCGACGACATTTGCACTTCAAGCTGAAATTCCAGATGGGAAGGACGCTGAGACCATGCTAAATGAGTTAGATCAACATTTACACACAGCATTGACATCAAAACTCACACCGCAAGACAAACAGCAAACAATCAACACTATCGCAAGGTCACTTGGTAAAGTTGATGTGCCGTCTTTCATGTGGCGTGAAAATTTGTACGGTTACGCTTTTATTGTTGGTCGGCAGTATCAACTGCAGATCGATACCAACGAGTTAGTCGCTGCTATCCAGAACGTAACCGATGAGGATCTGCAACGGTTAGCGACAAGCATATTCGCTCCAGAAAAGCGTGTAACGGTAATCATTGAGTTGGAGAACTATGGTAGGTAAAACCAATGTTCCGAAAATTCAAAAGGGTATTTGTTTTACCTTTTTAAAATTGATTCCTTTTCCCAATCCCAAACTTGACACAAGGACGCGAATCAGGTATAATACCAATTGGACCTGACTCATATTATTTTTCCAGAAGGAGACAAAATACCTAGGATCCGTAAAAATCAACATCCAAAAACAAAATGATTATCTGAAGAATGTTAACCAATCGAATTTCCGAAAATCCTTTACTTCTACGGGAAGGCTGGAAAACACTAATATCCTTCCAAGCAGAAATTAAAAAAATTACAGACCAGTTGAAAAAGGGGAATATGAATCCCGGGATAGGAAATAAATCGATTGGTAGAGGAATTACCGAATCACGCAGTTATGGTGGTGCGCGAGTCTACTGGAGAATCAGAGGTGATCAGCCAGAAATTTTAGGGATTTCTGGTAAAGACAACCAGCAGAAGGTAATTAATGAGATTTTACAACATTTTGGAGGTAAATAGAAATGGATAAACCCTACACAACCGTTCAGCGCGATGACTACCAATTGACGATCTATCGCGGGATTGCGTCTCTGGATCCGAACAACGATAATGTCGACGTTCAAGTCACCTTTCCGAACGGTGAGAGTTTCTCTGCGGTCTTTTTTACCCTCCAAAATATTGACACTTTGATGAAACGCTGCAAAAAGACAGGAGAATGTGCCAACGGCTTGTACTTCTGGGCATCTGATATGATGATTGTCCAAGAACTTACTGAAGAAACTATCTGTAAAGCAATTGAAACTTTATTAGCAGAGGAAGAGTTTGAATCTGTTTTCTCAAAAAATGAGGAATCTACAATTATTTCACCTAAAGACGGAGATCGACTCTTCAAACAATTCAATGAATCTCTATAGAATTTCTAACCGTATTCCGTGTGGGGCGCAAAACGGCTCTTTAGTCCTGTAGGGACGTTATGTTTATAGCAGCGTTTTAAAAAAGAAATCAAGCCCTGTAAGGGCGGCATGTTTATATCTGAGTTCCTAAAATGCTGTCAAAAATCCCGAAATTGACACCTATGGTGTAGTTTTCGCATTATACCAGTAAATCGGTGCACGTTTAAATCAAAATGTCAAAAGTTGTACTCCTACCTTTACATCTTTGTAATTTTCCATCGCTATTTGAACTACCGCCTCAATTGCAGGAGTAAAAATGACACAGAGCGCACCCTATGCTAAGAGGGAATCAACCGCCTCAAAGAAATCGGTGTTTGATGCACTAAACCCGTACTGCTGTTCCACCTCCCGAATCGAGATCTCAGTCGTGAACAGATTATCGTAGGTATCAGGAAACTCCACACCGGTTGTGGCATCACGGAACAAAATGATATTATAGCCATACCGTGCCATAGAACGGATACCGTAATCCCTGCCCAATACGCACCAATTCGTTGCAAACCCCGCAAAGAGCAGATGTAAGATACCGCGCGCCTCCATCAGTTCATGCAACTGCTGTCCAGTCGCGATAACAAACTCCTCCGGTTTCACATCAATCGCTGGGGAGACAGAAAGTTGCGATGCAAGTTTGTTCCAATGGATATCGATACTGGGGGGCTGACTACGGGGACCCCGATAAACGGCGTAGTCCCCCTCGCGACTTCGAAAATCGGAGGGGGGCCACGCTGAAGGCGTAGACGGTTCAGGCGGTTTGTGCCGCTTGAGTTGCGGATACTGTTCTGCTACTGATGGAGAAGGGGCATGAACAATTGTTAAACCCGCAGCTCGCGCAGCATCTATCACAGGCACGACGCACGCCTTGGTCACCCGTGCCGCTCGCTCTATCCAGCTTTCAATGAAATGCACGTTCCACAGATCGACGAGCACCAAAGCGGTCTCTTCAACCGGTAACGGCATGTCAAACTCACGCCGAATGAAAGCCGTTTCACGGCACGGCACATCTGCTGGCGTGCTATCCTGGAAATAGCGAACGCGTAGATTTAACGTCTTCATTTTGGCTCCTGAAACAGCGAATCGTCGAGGTCCGCGTTCAACATGACGCTGCTTATCCGAGTTTCGGAGAAGAGTTCCCCCTCAACATTCTGCTGAATATGATGTGCCACTTTGACACCATCCACATCGCGATAATCGTCCAAGAGCGTTTCTTTATTCAGGACAACGCCTTGTTCCGTCTCCCTGAAACTCATTTTCACGATATAGTGCGTCTCTTCACTAATGAAAACTCTGAGAACTTCACCTGAAGGCTGAGAAACAAGCAAAATAGCCGCAGATGTCCCCATGACTTCTTCTGTACCAGCGTATTGAATCGAACTACCGTCCTTCATGAGACTCGCGAGCAACCAAACCGGTTCCCTGAAAATACCATCTTTCATGGAAGCCGTCATTTCAGGCGGTAGAGGTTGCGGGCCCATAGGGGTCAACGCGAACCCAGAAGTCCCATTGAAGGCATAACTCATTTCACCCTGAGGCATCTTGATATCCTGTCGGAGTTTGTCTGGATAGACTTGATACCCTTTAACATCAATGTTCATCTGGCCCATCGGTGAATTGGCGGTCGCGCGTCCTTCGACAACGATATTGTTCACCGCCTGCAACTTCTCAAGCCCACCATAAGCATCGACTGCCGCCGCGATGATTTCCTTGGCTTTCGCCATATCTCCTTCACTCGCTTCAGGCATCGGTTCCACAGGTGGCGGTGCAGGTTGCGCTATCTCGATTTCGTTAACCTCTCCGAACTCATCAAGCGAGCGGTCGAAATTGGCTTTATTGCCGACAGTGACAATTGTGAGCGCATCTGGATGGAGATACTTCTGTGCGACTGCCTGCACATCCGCCGCCGTGACCTTGGCGATGTTATCGGTATAAGTCTCAAGAAAGTCCGGCGCAAAACCGCGATACGCGAGCATCATCTGTTGGAAGGCGATCTGTGAACTGCTCTCAAACCCAAAGACAAACGAATTGATGAGCGAATCTTTGGTCCGTTGTAGCTCTGCGTCCGGTACAGGTGTGTCTCGAAGACCTTTGACGACATCAATAATAAGCGAGATCGCCTCTGCCGTCTTATCCGTACGGGTCTGCGAATAAGCGAACCATTCCCCCGGATTCGTGTAATATGTGGTTTGCATGATACTCCCTACCATGTAGGCGAGACCCGCCTTCTCACGCACTTCCCTCATGAGTCGAGATGTGAAACCGCCTTCACCGAGAATATCGTTCATGACGCGGAGCGCGAAAAAGTCTGGAAAATCGGGAGTGCGTTTGATGCCGAAATGTCCGATTAACATCACCGACTGCGGGAGATCCTTGAAGATATAATTAACGGACGCTTCCGGAGTGGAGTCCACAGTTGGAACATCAGGGAAGGCAATATCTGCGGATTCCCAGCCTTCAAACACCTTCTCCAGTTGCGCAATCAAGGTCTCCGTATCAAAATCGCCAGTAATCGCGAGCATCATGTTGTCAGGATGGTAATATTTCGCATGAAACGCTTTGAGATCATCAGCAGTGATACTCTCTATGCCTTCTATTTCGGTGTACCATCCGAAAGGATGGTCGGTCCCGTAGAGTTTCGCGGAGAAATTGCGCCACGCCAGTTGGATAGGGTTATCGTTGCGTCGGCGGATACGCTCAACCGACTGCTGTTTACGCAGTTCTAATTTATCTTCGCGAAACGCTGGGTTTCTGAGCACATCCGCAAAGATTTCCAATCCTTTTTCGATATCCTCTGCAAGGGTTGAGAGGGTAACCGTCCCGTATTCACGTGACATGCCGACTTCAACGGAAGCCGCCATAGACTCCAGTTCCTCGTTCAGCGCGTCCGGTTCACGCGACACCGTGCCACCGGTTCGCATAACGGATGCGAATATTGACGATAAACCGACCTTATCTGCCGGATCGTAGATGTCACCCGTTTTAATCAAACCGTTGATGTTGAAAAGCGGCAACTCATGGTCCTCAATGAGGTAAAGCACCATCCCGTTTGAGAGCATTCGCTTCTCTGGAGCGGGTGGCTTGAACTCGATCGGTTTAAAGGTGAGTTCTTCGTGGGGTCTGGCAAACGTAGAGGGGACACCCCACACAATGAGACAGGCGACCAGTGTCACGAAGGCAAGTCCGGTAAAGGTTCGTTTCTTCATTATTCGCTGCCCTCCGTACCTTCACCGGCGGGTGCTACTGCCTCTTTCTTAACGAGTGTGCCGACGGTGCGGTTGCTTTTTGTGAAATAGGTTTTTGCGACTCTCATAATGTCCTCTGGCGTAACCTTATAGATGTTTTCACGCCAACCCAGTATGTAACGCCAATCGCCAGCGATTCCCTCATAGAAGGTGAGTTGTCGTGCCATTCCAGCGTTTGAGCTGAGACCGCGGATAAAACTGGCATCCACCTGCTTGAGGATCCGTTTGAATTCTTTTTCCGCAACAGGTTCGGTCTTGAGTCTTTCGAGTTCCGCGTATACTGCTGCCTCAACATCGGCAGTTGTGTGCGGAGACCGTGGCGTAGCATCTACAACAAAAAGATTGTCGTAGCGCGCTCCCGGATATCCGTTCAATGAATTAGCCGAGACGGCTATCCCCTCCTCAACGATATTTTTGTAAAACCGAGAGGTACGTCCATCCGAAAGAATCGCACTGATAAAATCCAGCACATAATCGTCAAAATGTGGAAGCGTCGGTTTATGGTATCCAATCATGAGTTGGGGTTCGGCATCAAACTCGACGTCAACCCGACGTTCACCTTCCTGTGGCAGTTCCTCAGTTGTGACTTCAGGCGGGAGCGGTTGGGACGGGATATCACCGAAATGTTTATCAATAAGGGCGATGGTTTTGTCAATATCAATATTCCCAACAATGACCATGACAGAGTTATTTGGTGCGTAGTGGATACGGAAAAACTCCTCTGCCTTGCGCCGATTTAGCATGGCAATATCCGAGGGCCATCCGATAATCGGTATACCGTAAGGATGGGCAGTGAAGGCAGTAGCCATAAACTGTTCATAGAGTTTACCGCCTGGACGCGTATCAACACGCATCCGGCGTTCCTCTTTGACCGCCTCGCGTTCGACATAAAATTCGCGTAGAACGGCGTTCTTAATCCGATCAGATTCAAGTATTGCCCACAACTCTAATTTATTAGACGGCAATTCGACCGTGTAAATGGTATAGTCAACAGAGGTACCAGCGTTGAATCCGGTACTCCCGTGTTGCGTATAAATTTCGGTATATTCGCCGGTAACGATCCATTCCTTGGCGAGTTCCTGTTGCACTTTAAGTGCTTCTTCCAATTCGGCTATTTTGTCCGCATCACCTCGCGAACCTTTTGCACGCTCCATGTCAAGCGCATCACCTATCCGATCGATTTCGGCGAGCACAACCTTCTCTTTTTCATAGTCTTTTGTGCCGATTGATTTCGTGCCTTTGAACAACATGTGTTCGAGCATGTGCGCGATACCGCGTGAATCATCGGATTCATCAACGGAACCCGCTTTAAAGAGGATGTAAGGCGCGATAGTAGGAGAGGTATCGCGTTTAATCATCAATAACTTCAGACCATTGGGAAAGATGTGCTCCACCACCCGGTCTGAGAGGTCCTGTGCCGATGCTATGCCTTGCAGGGCAAAGAGGAATAGAATCAGCAGATAACGTATCTGTTTCATTCTGCATTTTGCGACACCTCTCCTTCGCAGAGAACCCGATATTGGGCAATGCCGCTTCCTTTCTATAGAAGGTATCAGTTGTCAGGCACCAGCTATCAGTGGAGAAACTCTCGTCGCAATAGATGTTTACTGAGAGTTCGCCAAGGTCAGATGAATTGTTACAAGCTCCCTCTTTAACTGATAACTGACTGCTGACAGCCATTTATTCTTTATCGAGATCACCGAGTAACCCGACAAGGGCAAACCTAATGTGAGACGAGAGTGCTGAGTTTTCTGCGCGAAGGTCTGTGCCTTCTTCGTCCGGGTACATAACATGTGCCGCGACAGAGCGCTTGACCCAACGTTCCGCCCTGTCATCGTAAGGAATGTATTTTTCTTTCGGTGCCGTGCATGCCGGACACTCATCTGGTGGATTATCTGCTTCCTTCCACAAATAGCCACAAGCTACACAAACAAACATTGTAAAGTCCTTTCTCTGTGCCTCAAGAAGATTAATATTTTCTTAACAAAACACCAAAATCATTAACCTTCAAGGGATCAAAATTACAGGTTTTATAGTAAAGCCCGAAAATATCTGCACACCCCCGGTAGGGTCTTTCACCTAAACGCACCGAGTTTGGTGTAAAATTAATTACAGAATCTACTATAATATTTACGATCAACGACTACATTTTAACAGATTACACTTCAAAATACAAGTTTAAAATTCCGATATTTTGTTCAAGATATTAGACACGCTATCCACACTCTTAAGCTGACTATTCCGCCGATTGCGCTTTCAGCTCAGCAATCTGGTCTCGTAAGGCGGCGGCTTCCTCATAATCGAGATCTAACGCCGCTTTGCGCATCTGTCGCGTTAAGTCCGTAATCATCGCTTCAATATCCTGCGGTTCAATGGCTACCGGGACGATAGTAGGCTTGTCAGATTTTTCGGTCTTATACGCATTCGTTGATTCAGCGATGAGTTCCTGAATTGCCTTTTCAATTGTGGCAGGCGTAATATCGTTATCAATATTATATTGAAGTTGAATCTCGCGTCGGCGCCGTGTTTCCTTGATCGCTTCTCCCATTGCATCCGTGACATCATTTCCGTACAAGAGCACTTCCCCATCGACATTTCGTGCCGCACGTCCAGAGGTTTGGACGAGAGATCTAACGGAACGGAGGAAACCGGGGCGGTCCGCGTCAAGGATTGCGACGAGAGAAACTTCGGGGAGATCCAGTCCTTCGCGAAGTAGATTGATACCGACAAGCACATCGAAAACACCTTCGCGAAGTTCACGGAGAATGCGGGCACGGTCGAACACATCAATCTCAGAATGCATATAGTCAGCACGGATACCCGCCTCCGTCAAATACTCCGTTAAGTCTTCCGCCATCCGTTTGGTAAGCGTCGTGACGAGAACGCGTTGTTTGCTCCTAACACGCTCTTGGATCTTACCGATGAGATGGTCTATTTGCCCTCGCACGGGATGTATCGTGATTTCGGGATCGATCAGTCCAGTAGGACGGATAATCTGCTCGACAATTTGCGCACTGTTATCCATTTCATAAGCACCCGGGGTCGCAGAGACAAAGATAACTTGATTGACCCGCGCTTCCACCTCATCGAACCGGAGCGGGCGATTATCCAAGGCAGAGGGCAGACGGAAACCATATTCGACAAGGGTCTGCTTTCGGGACCTGTCACCACGATACATACCCCGCAACTGCGGAATCGTTACATGGGATTCATCAATAAAGAGAAGAAAATCGTCGGGGAAGTAATGCATCAGGCAATACGGTGGATCCCCCGGTTGCAATCCTGAAAGATGTCGGGAATAGTTTTCAATGCCAGAGCAGTAGCCCACCTCCCGCAACATTTCTAAATCAAAGCGGGTTCGCTGCTCGAGGCGTTGCGCTTCCAGCAATTTATTCTCTTTCTCAAAAGTCAGAATGCGGTCTTGGAGTTCGAGTTCAATATTAATTAACGCCTGATCGAAGATTTCGCCATCCGTCATGAAATGCTTGGCAGGATAAATTTCAAGGAAATCTCGTTGTGCCAACACCTCTCCGGTTGTCGTATCAATTTCGTTAATGCGATCAATCTCGTCGCCAAAAAGCTCAATACGATACGCGTGCTCACTATAAGCAGGAAAAACTTCAACGACATCACCACGAGCGCGGAACACACCTTGCCAGAACTCGATATCGTTACGGACGTATTGAATATCAACTAAGGCTCGTAGAAGGGCATCGCGCCGAACGACATCTCCGACGGCTATCTGAACCCTTTGATTTTCAAATTCATCTGGTGAACCGAGACCATAAAGGCAGGAAACACTCGCGACCACGATAACGTCGCGACGCGATATTAAAGACGCTGTTGAGGCAAGCCGCATCCGTGTAATTTCTTCGTTGATGCGGACATCTTTTTCAATAAAAGTATCCGTGGATGGGATGTATGCTTCAGGTTGATAGTACTCGTAATCACTGACGAAATAGTGGACGGTGTTATTTGGGAAAAATGTCCGAAATTCGTTGTAAAGTTGTGCAGCGAGTGTCTTATTCGGCGAGATGACGAGCGTCGGCAATTGGACGTTCTGAATGACATTCGCCATCGTGTAGGTTTTTCCTGAACCCGTCACGCCGAGGAGCGTCTGTGCTTTGTCGCCACGTTGGAGCCCTTCCGTGAGTTTGTCAATGGCTTGCGGTTGATCGCCTTGCGGTGAAAAATCTGAGATGAGCTCAAATTGCGGGGTATCCGATTCCGGGATGTCATCTTCTATTTCATCAATCTTGGTCAGCAATTCCAAATTCTCCCTCATTTTGGTTTCTTGCTCCTTGTCCAGTTTTCGATCACCTTTCAATGTGGGGTTGTCGGTAGTAGCCTCCGTAGGTCGGGTAGCGCGGTAAAACGCACTTCCGGCGTGTAGTTACCAAAACAGCAGTTCCGCCAGACGCGTTGCTTGTAGACAGATACAGCGAAACCCGACACACCCACCGCGATCCTTTGAAACACCACTTCAACCGGATACGAATTGTCCAAACTTTATATAGTATATCACACCCTGCCCAAAATGTGTAGGGAGATTTGCGGGACACCCACGGCTATTCAGTTTTCCGAAATTTTAGGTTTTCGGTCCCTGCGGACCCGCTGTAGGGGGGGGAAATTGAGGAAACACCCAGAGAAAGCCGTGGAATATGAACAGATATTTCCTTAATTGCTACGGAGATTGAGGCGTTGTCCAACGCGTCAGACATGCCGATAGCGGAAGTAATAGGCTTAACTGCTTGGGGATGCGGGTATCTACAAGTTATGCTTGACCCTGACGATGATACGTCCATTGAAGCACTGGCAAGATTATGCTGGCATTGGCGGTTTCGGGGGCGGCAGCCCCAGCGGGGCGAAAGGTGTGTAGAAACGCCATATCCCCAAAGTCTAAGCCCCAGCGGGGCGAAATGTGTAGAGAATCCGTGCGTTTGTAGAGGCGGAGGCACCTTCACACGTTCACATAACGATGTCCGAGTGTGTAAGTAATTACGGGCTCTACTATAATGAACACGCGTGTCCCTTATTCACCTTTCGCTTCGGACACCTTCTTCGCACGATACCGTTTCTTCTCATAATCGGGGTGCTTCTTCCGCCATTCCCGCATATACGCAGCACGGCGGCGGTTGTAGTTCGGATTCTCTTTTTTCCAGGCGTTCCAGCGTTCTTTCTGTTGCTCTCGGTATGCCGGGTCTCCAGCATACTTCTTCCGGCGTGCGACTCTGCGGGCTTCAGCGTATGCCGGGTCATTGGCATACCGCTCTTTGTCGTAATCGGGGTTCTTCGCGCGCCACGCCTGCTGCCGCTGTTTCTGTTTCGCTTTATACGCAGGATCGTTTTTACGGCGTTTCCGCTGGTATTCACGTTCATACGCCCGCTGCTTCTCCGTGCGACCTGTGCGTTTCTGCCGGCGTTTCATGGCGCGCTTCTCTGAAGACTTGCGTTGATACTCGCGTTCCTGTTCACGACGGACAGGATCGTTCTGAAACGTCTCTTTGAAGGCTTCAAGACTCGGTGGGTTCGGTAAACACTCGGTCTGCAACCATTCATAGACGGCATCCGTCAAGTGAACCCATGCCCGCCGTCCATCAACCCGTGCAAATGTTTTAAGGTGTTGCTGATAGGCTGTGCGGGCGGCGACTTCTGTGCTGAAAATTTCAATACCGAGGAGTTCGATCTCCTGATGGGTCACGGACTTCGCGGCTTTGATACGTGCGTAAAACGTGCGAGCGGTGCTCACACCGAGTTTACAAGCGGTATCGTCGGTGTAGCGCCACGCGTATACAAAATGTTGGTGAGGGGATAAATCCATGGAGGTATCGGTAGAAGGTAAGGAAAGGCGCGGTTTCAGACCGCGCCTTTTCCAAAGCGTTTCGTAGGGGTTGGAGTTCCCAACCCGTGTGATTGTGGGAGCGAGGGATACCCCGCGACTCCCACTCCTGCAAATCTCTAAATCCTGTAAATCTGCTGATTGCCGACTGCTGACAGCCAATTTACTTCAATATTACCATCTTGCGCATCAACGACATTGCGTCGGTTTCTAACTGGTAGAAATAAATTCCGCTCGCAACCTGTTCGCCAAACGCATTCCGACCATCCCAATACGCCGCACGATCCCGACCCACGTAGTAGCCAGCCGACTGATGTCCAAGGATCAAACTACGGACGACAACGCCTTGTGCATTGTAGATCGTGAGAGTGACATTCGTATCGGTTGCCAATTCGTAGGGTATCCATGTTTCAGGGTTGAACGGATTCGGATAGTTCGCAAGCAACTGCGTCTGCTCCGGACGTGCTGTGGCAAGCAACTGCTGCAGATAGATCAACGTCCGCATTGCTGACGGTGAACGGTCGTTCGTTGCGATCAACAGATCGATCTGTTCTTGGAGAACATCTACCTGAACGGCACTCAACTGCATGCCTACCACTGTCGGCGCACTCGCCGCACCCGCATCCCGGTTATCGAAAACCAGCAGCAGATCCAGGAAGTTCACCGTGCCATCGCCGTTAACATCATATTTCGTGTTGCTCGTGTTCATCGCACCCGCGACCAGACTCGCATCCGTGTTATTCACTAACCCATCGCCGTTGACATCATACTGCGCGTTATCAGCAGTCGGTGTCGGTGTCGGTGTCGTCGACGTTACCGCTGTCGGTGTTGGAATGCTGTTGCTCAGCACCATATCACCCGGACTCCCTAACCCGTCCGCAACGTTCTGGATCTGCTTGCCGTCGAGGTCGGCACGCTGAATCCTGCCACGTGAGTTCGTCCAGTAGAGATGGCTCCGTGCCATATCCACACCGATGCCACTCGGCACCGCACGGATAGACGCGAGTTGTTTCACACCTGAACCGTTGAGATTCGCACTGTTGATCGTCCCAGAACTCGCACTCGTCTGCTCTGTCCAGTAGACTTTATTCCCATTGATCGTCAGACTCATCGGACTATCCGAACCCGTTGAGATATACCGAGTCCCGTTCTGACCCGCATTCGGGTTCATAATCCCAAGCCGACCTTGACCCGTCGTCGCGTCGAACTGCGTCCAATACACCAGCCCGCGGGCAACAGCGATATCCGTGGCACCCTCAAGGTTCTCCAGCACATTCGTGACACTCGAACCGTTGAGATTCGCAGACTGGATTCTACCGCGTGAGTTCGTCCAGTAGAGTTTCCTCGCGTCCGTGTCGACAGCGATGCCTATCGGGACTGCCATGATGGATTTCAGTTCCGTAACCCCTGAACCGTCAAGGTTCGCGCTGTTGATCGTTCCCGAACTCGTCCCGGTCTGTGCTGTCCAGTAGACTTTACTGCCACCGACAGTGATGTGCAGTGCGTTCTCGACACTTGGTGCGAACCGTTGCACGTCTGCATCCACGAGGGCGTAGATCGCACCGCCATCTACCCAGAGCATCGGGGAACGTTGGGCGGCACCGACATGCACCTCTGCGTCTTCGGGGTTTATCATTTGGCTCGAAGGAGCGTCTGTACTGGGGGTCGGTGTCGGTGTCGGGGTCGGTGTGGTGCCACTGACATCAATGATGAACGTCACGGAGGCACTCACGCCCGCTGCTTTTGCCTCCACGATAACATCGCCCCCTAAGGGTGTGAGACTCGCACTCGCGTAGCCGTTGCGATCTGTGTTGACTTGGACCGCACGTCCGTTGCCACGTTGTGAAAGCCGTCCCTGTCCCGGTGCAAGCACGCGGAAGGTGACTCTCACATCCGAAACGCCTCTGTTGTTGACATCGACGACACGAACGCGGAGCGGTGTCGCTTGGTTGACGTTTCGACTGAGTTGCCGGGAACCGTCAATCTCGATGCTGTCTGCTTCACCTGTGGTGCCTGTTGTTGGTTGAGAGGGGTCTCCCGTCTGCTGTCCGGCGGTGCTGAATGTGTGCTGACTTGTCCTATACCCCGTAGCACTGAGCGTCACCGTGTGGGATCCCCCTGTGGTCGGTAACGTGAGAGAGGCCGCGCCAGTCCCATTCGTGGCATCTACAGTTCTGGAGACGGCACCGCTGAGTGTTACCCGCACAGTCCCACTCGCGGGCGTGCCATCTGCTTCTCGGACGGTCACCCGAATCGATTGCCCGCCGTTCGCGGCTCGGGCCCCGACTTCCTGAAGTGAAAGCGTGCCGGGTGAGGTGATGGTAATCGTCTCTGAGTCGCCGGTATAATCTGCAGTCGTTGTTGCGGAGAGGGTATAGTCGCCTGCGGTTCCTGGGAGCGTAAGCGTGCTGGTGAGGGGACTCGGTCCGCTTGTCCGCGAAAGCGTTGCACCGTTGTTGACATTCAGCAGGACAGATATACCGGACGCTGCCGTTCCCGCTGGATTCAGTGCGGTTACCGTAACCGTGCGTGTGTTCCCTGAACCTGAAAGGGAAATATTAAGACTGCCTCTTGTTGCAACAGGTGGGGGTGATTGATCATCCCTTTGTTGATTGCCAGAACCTGCCGGTCCGTTAATCGTGAAGATTACAAATTTGGCACCTGCATTGATACTGGCATTCACCGTTCGCTGTCCAGATGCCTCAGGCGGACTGTAACGGATTGAGGCTTGTCCGCTTGAATCAGTAAAAATTACTCTACGAGTTGAGTCTCCAACGTAACTTGGAATAACATGTACATCTTCATCGCCACTGGTTACAGCCTCGTCGCCAGGATCGTCGCCTGAAGGAGGACTTATTGTTCCCCCCTCACGTGCAAAAAACGTTACTTGTGCGTTGTTATACAGTTTACCACGCTCATCTCGGACAGTAACAACCAAGGGGTCCTCAACGACTCCGAATCCATCCGCACTCTGTCCATCTCCCGATGCTATACTTATGGAGTTCGCATTTGTGGAGAGGGCAGTAGCCGTAAACATTACGGTGTTTGTCTCAGTAGAGGCACTTGCGTTGGCAAGCGTAGCACTAACAGTCTGACTTGTGTTATCAGTAGCAGCGGGATTCAACACCCAAAAAATATTTGCTTTACCTTGGGAATTAGTCTTTACACCGGTTGGTACACCAGTTGCGGGCACGTACAAGTCTGAAGGGAAGCGTGGATCTCTGAGGAAAGAGCCATTATCTGCTGCCGCAGTAAAATTAACCTGTGCTCCAGAAATGGTGGCACCTTTTCCATCCGTTACTTTAACAACGAGAGGCTGTGCAAGTCTTGAACTAAAGGCACCTGATTGCTCGTCGCCAGAGTCCTTAGTTACCGTAGCATAATCATAGATATAGAGAACACTCATAGACCGGTTAGCCCTTTGACCGACAATAGACGCAGTTACTGTACTGGTCCCTGCCCCCATATTAAGATACACCGTCGCAGCCTTAGATATAGTAACGGTCTTACCAACACTTCTTCTTTCACTGGGCCGGTCTTCCACGTAGAGTGTTCCGCTGCCCGAAACTGCATATTTCACCCGAACAGTTTCAGGAGTTATTGAGAAATCAGTATCGATCTGTTGCTCACCCCTGCCGAATTCCACACCATCAGTATCAGAGGTATTCAATGTTAAAGGAGCGCTATTATTATGTGCTGGTGCTATGTAAATTACGAAATTATCGAGATTTCCTAGAGTCAGCTTTCCTGCACTAGGAGAATCATCTACACTATAGGTTATAATATGTCTGCCATTTTTAAGGTAGTTGGGATCGTCATCAGTCGTTCCTGTTCTAGTCAGAGTAGTAGCTGAAGAGTCTTTTCTGTTTATCTGTCTTACAGTAAGTCCGGAAACTGTGAGTGAAATGTCTGACAGATTAGAACCATCGACACCTGAAACCGTGAAAGCGATGTCAAATCTCTCACCGGGTGCTTTAAGCTGCAGGTCGCCTGAGCTTCTTTTTACAGTTTGCGCGTCTGCGATGCCCTGCACGCTGAACGCCAGCACGAGACTCATCAGTATGCCGAAGACAATTTTTCGCGTCGTTAAAATGTTCATGAATAAATATACCTCTCTTTCGGTTTTTCGGATGTGGTAGGGAATTAACCCTCGGGTCCCTGATTCAGGGGGTTCATCCATTTCGTGCGGGCTTCGTGGGGAAACCCGCACGCGTGCCTCGCTCTCTGTTCGTTTCGTTATCTTCTTATCCGAGTTTTGTAAGGTGGGGTCTCCCATCCTTTTTTATCGGGCGAGCCGACCTCGCCCCTACGTGAGTTTATGTGTCCAGTCGCACAGCCTCACAGGAAACCGTGCGACACGTGGCACAGCGTAAATGAAATTTCAATCAATATTTCGGTCATCAGGGGTGTCCATCACAGTCCCCTTAACACAAACAGCCCGCAACGCAGCAACCGTCCGAAAACGATGCCCGTGCGGGCACGAAAAAACCGCGCGGGCAGCAAACGCCCGACGCAATTGATGAGATAATTATGTAATATTACTTCACATGAATTAAGTGGGGGGGGGGGGTAAACACGGCTTGACTGTAGACACCCCGACCGGAGACGCAAACCCGGCGCGCTGCCGCGCGCGCGTCCATAGGTATATTCATCAGCGGTGTCTCTCTATAGGCAGTCATACGTGTTACCTGTCATGCAATCATACATCTACTGAACATTGATTTTCTAATATTGCTTAATTGTGTAAAAACATTGTATTTAAACGCAGAATACATCATAAAATCGCATTTAAATGCTTTAAACATTAATTATATCCTATTATACGCTATTTATCAAATTAAAATACAAAAAAACGCATAAAGCGTCAAAAAGCAGGCAGCTGTTAAAAAAAATAAGGGATGTCCACTACAGCGGACTCCCCTATTTTGGCAATATTTAACGTAAGTTTGAAAATAAACCTGTAGGTGTTTTTGCGTGGGTATTTCCTACAGGTAGAGCGATAGGATCCCCCAGAATCCTTTAGGTATCCACAAACGTCGTCTTGTTCAAGACACATTCAGAAAAACAAACACAGCGAAACCCGACACACCTCTAATAGAGAAGCGGTTGCCTCCCAGGCATCACAGAGGTCAATCGCTGGCATTAAGGTTTTGTGCCAAAATCTCTTGGAAGGTCGCAAGGTCCGGAGCTTGCAGCGAGGCGCGACGTAAACGCCGCAGCCGGGACAGCGTTTCAACGGTACCGAGCGTCGGGCGGAGATCGTCCAAACTGCCGAGGTGGAACCGCACCTCCAAATTCTCAAGGATACTCTCTACAAGACTTTCGCGGGTCCCTTGTTCGATGCCTTGTTCGATGCCTTGTTCGATGCCTTGTTCGATGCCTTGTTCGATGCCTTGTTCGATGCCTTGTTGCAAAAAATGTTGAATGACCGATGATTCTTGCATGATCGCCTCCATTATCGTTTCCTTAAGAGTCGCATAGTCAAATATGAGACCGCCCAAAATCGCTAAATCTGCCAAATAATCCGCTTTGGCTCTGTCATCCTGCGGTAGCGATTCCGCGGCTACAACACATTGTCGGATCCACTCCTGAGGTGCCACGTTTTCAGGTCGTTTCATCAACGGCGTAAAAGGTATCAACCCCTTCACACCTCCCTCCAGAAACACTTCGCCTTCTAAATCGCAGAGACGGATAACCTTGTACTCCGTCCGAATAGCATACCCAGGTGTCGCTTGAACATATTCACCGGGGTCCCCGCGACCTGCTCGTGGATGAAGATAGATAACGTGTGAATAGACCGGTAGCCCAAAGGCTTCAATCGCCCGCCCCATATACCCCGCCATCCGCCGAGGCATCGGCACTTCCGTGCTATCGTGCGTCTGCATTTCTAAATGCACGATGACGTCCTCGCCGCGAACCTTCGCGTGTATAAAACTATCTGCCCGGTGAGATGTGACTGTCGGCTGCTCGCTTTCAAGCACGTCATAGACTATCGCATCTCGGATACCGAGGCTAAATCGGACCCAGTCCTCGGGATTTTGACGAATGAGAACTTTCGATACAGTGTCGTATTGCTGCCGGTTGGTCACAGCAGGACGTTCTTGGACTTCTATCATATCCACTTCACTTTCTGAATAGCAAAGGTTCGTATGAGTCTTTTCCACTTTCAACGCGACGTTATTAAAGTCTAACACACCAGAGAAAGCACTGTCAAACACTTTTAGGCAACCCCGAGACCCGTGGGTGTTTTTGCTGGGGTGTTTCCTACAGATAGAGCGATAGGATCCCCCAGAATCCTTTAGGTATCCACAAACGTCGTCTTGTTCAAGACACATTCAGAAAAACAAACACAGCGAAACCCGACAATCCACTAATGGAGCGTGCAAAGTCTTTCAGGTACCTGTCCTTCGATGAAGGGTTCTCTGCTGACGTTCTCCTCTGGACATTTACCCGCCTTTCTGAGGAACCCACTCTTTTTATCGATCTCCCGAAAAACAATACCCTTCGGAACAGGGAACGGTTTTTCTGGACCGCGAGCGGCATCAATCATAAATTGTGCCCAGATCGGCAGCGCTGCCTTGGCACCTTCCTGATTGTAGTTACGGCGAGTTGAACGATTCTTATCAAATCCCACCCAAACACCGACGACAAGATCCGCCGTATAACCAACAAACCAAGCATCTACGTTCTCGTTGGTAGTCCCTGTTTTACCCGCCGCCGGTCGAGTCAGTCCCATCCGCTTCGCGCGCCTACCCGTTCCATTCTGAATCACATTCTCCATAAACGAGGTAATCTGGTATGCGACCTTTTCATCTAAGACGCGGTCATATTGCTGATTATCAGAAGTATAAATAATTTTCCCCGCCGTATCCAGTACGTACTGAATATGCACCGGTTTCGTCTGGACACCACCGTTCGCGAAAATACCATACGCCGAGGTAAGTTCGAGGACTGTTACACCAGATGATCCTAAAGAGAGTGCCGGAACTGGATCCAATGGGCTTTTGATGCCCATTCTTTTGCTCAAATCCACAACGCGATTCAGCCCTTCCCATTTACCGTTTTCGGCTATCGGTGTCTCCAACATCGCTTTCGCTGTCGGCACGTTAATTGAACTCGTGAGCACATCACGCACGGTAACTTTGCCCTTAAACCATTTACTATAATTACGCGGATACCACATCGGCTGTCCAGGGAATGGAAGTATTCCCCATGCCTTATCAACAAGAATCGTTGAGGGCGTCACAACTGCCGGTTCTTCTAACAATGCCGCAAAAACAATCGGCTTAAATGCAGAACCGGGTTGGCGTCTTGCGGTACGCACAGCTCGATTATAGAAATTTATCTCACTGGCTGTAATGTTGTAATCCCTACCACCGACCATCGCTTTAATGTGTCCCGTCTTCGGTTCATAAGCAATCAATGCCGCCTGTAAGTAATCATTAATCGGATCGATGCGTGGACGCCGCTTATTCGTATCGTAATCTGGGAGCCGCTGCCCCCCATAAGTTTTATCCATCATACGGAGGTGCTTTGCAACCTCTTTTTCCGCAACAGCTTGCATGGACATATCTATTGTGGTGTAAACCTTCAATCCACCACTATACAAATTATGCTTGAGTTCAGGCAGTTGACCGAGTGCTTCATGGACATAGTCAAGAAAATGTCCAGCCTCTTTCAGTGTTGTTCTTGTCCCTTTTCTGAGCAGATTTGGTGGAAGGAGTGGCGCATCTCGACTCGCACGCCATTCAGATACAGCAGGTATGTAACCCTGTTCAAACATCTGGTCGAGTACAATATTCCGTCGACCAAGTGCCCTTTCCGGGTTGGAAAACGGTGAAAAAGCGTGAGGACCTTTCGGAAGTGCAGCGAGCAAGGCACACTCATGATAGTCGAGTTCTGAAACTTCCTTCCCGAAATATCCGAGTGCCGCTTGTTGAACGCCGTGATACGTTTTCGCGCCATACCTCGATCTACCTAAATCAACGTAGTTCAGATAGCGTTCAAAAATCTCGTCTTTAGAGAAAGCTTTCTCAATTTTCACAGCCAGAAGTATCTCTTTCGCTTTCCGAATCACGCTTCTGTTGGATCGCTGATCGAATAGATAGATATTTCGTGCCAATTGTTGGGTCAACGTGCTGGTTCCAGCCAAGCGGCTGCCGTGCAACAGGTTATTTTTGAATGCCCCAGCGAGACGTATCAGATCGATTCCCCAATGTTCAGAAAATCGCCGGTCTTCAATAGCAGTGAATGCCCCAGTGAGTTTGTCAGGCATTTGCAGTAGCGGAATCAGACGACGCGTGGAACCTTCATCGTCGGCAAACTCTCCGATTTTCTCCGGTTCAAGGTAGAAGGTATGGCGCACAGAATTATCCACATTCCGGATACGGGCAATTTTTCCGTCCTTCACTGAAATCCGAATGTGTCCTGCCTTCACATCAAGATTCGGATATTCAAAATCTCTCAGATGGATGTGAACGGTGCCGTTCTTTGCCACTGCATACTCGCCTGGAGCACTCAACCTTGGAATCAGTTCGGCGACCTTCTTATATTCCAAACGTTTCAACTTATCAATCAAAAACGCGATTTTATCAGTTTCCTGCACTTCGCAAACTGCAGAGTAAACCTCCAGATGTTGCCGCCATGTTTGGATATCGGCATCATATTCGAGGCGATATAGGTCGATGTCGCGGACATCTTCCCAACAGGCGACCAACATGCCTCCAGCAAAACCGACGGCAGCAAAAATCGCCAGAAACACGCATATACCCGCAATCCAAAATAGAGTTAACACTGCCTGAAAAATATGATATAAGAATCGAAACATTGTCTTTTCGCCCCCCGCGTAACGCTCAACGAAGAGATTCAAGGGTTACCGTTGGAATTCATGGCGTCCTATCTACGTTCGTTTTCCGAACTCGCTTAATCGTACATCCGACGGCTCTTGTCTTCTTAGCTGACTTTGGAATATCTTTCCCAGTGATTACTAAATCCAAAGCGTCTCGGAGATAGTGTTTTGTAGGTGCCTTCGGACTATTATCAATCGCGCCTGTGTAGCGCAGGACACGTTCAGCGTCGAGAAGAAAAACCTCAGGTGTCCTTCTCGCTCCGAAATAATCAGCAATTTTGTTCTCCGTGTCTTTTAGCACATGAAATTCAAAGCCGTGCTTCTCACTGTATTCCGAAATCTCTTCAATCTGCTCTTGTTTATTTGAATTTATTCCTATAAATTGCACATTCTTTTCATCATAAGTCTTTACTAAAGCAGCGAGTCGCTCTGCATAGTCTGTTGCTATTGGGCATTGTGTAGCGAGGAACAGAACGACCGTGGCAGGTTTCTCTTCACTGAGTTTATACAGCGTATGAGAAGTGCCATCGGCATCTTTGAGCGTAAAATCTTTGACCACGCTGTCGAGTTCAACTTTCTCTACTTTCTCTTTCGCAAACCCTATGCCTATACCCCCAAAGACCGCAGCAATTATCAAAACGACAAGGGAGTATTTAGCGAAAAAACGTGCAAAACAACTTAGACTTTTCATTTTCTAATTCTTCCTTTAATCCTTCAATTAAGACGTTAACAACGCTATTCGGTTTCAATTCTCTAACGACTCATCCAACTTGCTACTTACAAAGTTTTAGGTGGCAACACCCTTTTTCATCAAAAGGGTTGATGATCCGTAGCGTTTTGTAGCGTAACTGGCGACTGCGCGTGTGGTAACTTGCGTTAATGACTAACCAATTTCAATACGAAAAATAAAAAATTAATTTTTTCCTTGCTTTTTTAAACTGGATATAGCATAATATATAAATGTAAACTAATGTTTCCTATGGCAGATAGAGGAGATAGACCCATGGCAAAGAGTTTAACAAGTAGACAGCGCGAGATTTTTACCTATATTCAGGCGCGTATCAAAGAAGGCTACCCACCGACGATCCGAGAGATAGGTCGCCAATTTGGCTTTTCTGAAAAGGCGGCACATGACCATCTCAATGCTCTTGAGAAGAAAAAGTATATCAGTCGGGAAGATGGTAAACCACGCGCAATTTCGATTTTAAAAGAGGCAGACCCGAAGCTTGAAACCAGCAAATGGCTGGAAGGGCAGAACGCTAATTTGGCTTTGGCGGAAGTGCCGCGAAATGTTACAGAGATTCCGATCTTTGGACGCGTAGCCGCAGGTGAACCGCTTCTTGCATCGCAGAATATAGAAGGAACACTTCCTATGCCGACGCGTATGCTTAATGATTACGAGTGCTTTGCTCTTCGTATCATCGGATCGAGCATGATCGGTGTTGGAATTCTGGATGGTGATTTTGTCATTGTTAGAAGACAATCAAATGCCGATCCAGGTGATATTGTCGTCGCACTCGTTGAGGACGAAGCGACAGTGAAACGCTTCTTTATTGATGACGACCAAGTCCGGCTACAACCGGAAAATCCTGCGATTGAACCGAGCATCTTCGATGTCAAGGACGTGATGATACTCGGCAAAGTCATTGGGCTTCATCGAGAAATGTAGCAACAACACAATCTGACGGGCAGAACCAAGTGTCTGCCCATTACCTTCTGAATTTTATTTCCCATTCAGAAAACTCGTCAATTCGTGCAGATGAGAGAGCTGAACATCTACCAGAGAGGGATCTGGACACGGTTTCATCTGCTCTCCAACAAGCCATGCAGTCCACATGCCCGCATTCTTACCGCCAACCATATCTGCAGAATAACTATCTCCAACGTAGATAGCTTGACTCGGCATAACTCCCAATTCCGACAAAGCCGCCTCAAATATGCGAGGGTCCGGTTTCGCTATACCCAAAACCGTTGAATCTATAATTACCTCAAGCAAATGTGAAAGCCCATACTCATCACACCAACCGTGGGTGTTCCCAAAGTTATTACTAATCACAGCGAGTTGATAGGTATCCCGAAGTGTTTCGAGCCACTTCCGATTCTCTGTCAAATTTTTAGCAGCACCCTCGCAGAACCAATCAACGTACGCGTCTTTCATCTTCTCGCTCAACCCCAACCGCTTGTAAATTCCCGCTGCAATCGCTTCAGCAGTCTCTCGCAAAGTACAGCGTGCAGCATGTTCAGAGGCAACTGCCCCAATCGGCAGCATCGAACCATCTTGATAAGACCATTCATGCGAAGTATCTCCGAGAAAGAATTCTGTTATTGTCGCCTTATCTGCCTCGTCAAATGCTTCTCGCGTAATTTCCGGATGATGCTCGCCGATAAACTGATACGTTCGTTCCAACCAATGGATGCCGTTTCCATCTAAAGTTCCGCCAAAATCGAATACTAATGCGCGGATATCCCTCATTCACTTTTCCCTCTCTGTTAATTTGTGTTTGATATCTTAACGACACAATCCTTCTGATACAACTTTGTTTCAACCACCTTTACGACTTCAGTTGTTCCGATTTCCTGCATACAAAGGTATGGTGTGTCTTGTAAATGGCACGACCGTTTGTAACACGGACGACACGAAACCGGTTCCTCAATGACTGTATGTCCAATACCATAAGGACGATGCCGTATCGGATCTGTCGGACCGAAGAGGGCTACCGTCGGCGTACCAACGGCTGCAGCGATGTGCATAGGACCGCTATCACAGGTTAAACACACCTCACATCTTTCTAACAACGCACCGAGTTGCAGAATCGATGTCTTTCCAACGAGATTAATTGTCGGAAGCGAAGTATGCAATGCGTCTGCAAGTCTCTGTTCCGTCAGTGAACCGGTTAATACGACTTTCGTTCCTTGGGCAAGGCGTGTAATTTGTTCGATAACCTCAGCAAAATTCTCGACCTCCCATCGTTTTGTCGTCCAGGTTGTTCCTAAGTTAACAGCGATCAGCCGATCGTCAGATGAAACGCCTTCAGCACGCAAGAGATTCTCAATGAACTGCCGGTCAGCGTCCGTATGCCAAAACTCCAAATCATCCGATGCCGTATCAATATCCAGTAGATGCAGCACCCGTAGATACCGATGTACCTCATGGACACTTGTATCATCCCGACAAGACTTCGTTAGCAACATACCACGTCCACTGACGTTCGTACCAATACGAATAGGCACACGGGCAAGGAACGGCAATAAAGCGTTTCGGAATGAGGTAGGATGCAACACAACCGCAAGATCAAAAGATTTATTCCGTATCTGACCGACCAACTTCGTGAGCGATCGGCAGCGTCCTCCTGTTTTTTCATCAACGATGCACGCATCAACATACGGGTGCGATTCCATTAAATCTGCAACGAGCGGACGCAATAGAAGTTCCAGACGGGATTCTGGATATACCTGCTTTAGGGCGCGCAACGCAGGGGTTAGCAGCACCATATCACCAATCCAACCACCTGTCTGGCACACCAGAATGTTTTGCATCACAACACCCGTGAAAAACCCAAGACGTATCGTCTTAGAAAAAGAACGGGTTCGACCAAGCTTTCTTACCAGTTGCGTCTGTTACTTCAACCCGAACGTATTTCGCACCATTCGGAATGCTATATGTCGCTTCCGTTAAGAGTTCACCTGCCTCTGGAAGAATTCGCCTACCGCGACTGCACTCCGCTTTAAAAACAATCGATTGTGCGGGTGAACATTTAACCGTTACCTCATTACCCGCCAACGCCATATCCTCAATTTCGGGTCCGAGTGTCGCATAAAACGCGCCTGTCCGAAGTGCTTCCATGATACTCTCAATCGTCAGATCTTCTGCCTTTACCATAATCCATCCGTGGAAGCAATCGTGTTCGGTGCCGTGTGCATCGTCTGATGCAATTCCGAGAACGGGTCCGCCTCTATCCAGCAGATCATCCCATGCCTGCTCCGAGAACCCCTTGCCGATACCCATACAGGTGTCATTGTAAACTTCAATCGCGAAATAACCCCGCAGCGGCAGATAATCTGTAATGGTATGCCCGGACCAATAGGGATGACATAAAACGGCTTCACCCCCTTGTGCTTTAATTTCATCCAGCACAGCGTTCGGATGCATCTTGGCACAATTCAGTGTCTCATGAATATTAATGGCGACAAAGTGATACGTCGCACCGCCGTACGGGTTTGATGGATGAACTTCGCTACCTGAGATTGCCAAAAAATCTGACGTACTATAAGCACTTACATCGTTAACCTTACGGTGATCTGTGAGTACAAGGAAATCGTATCCTGCTTCACGATATGCGCCGAACCGCTCCGACATCGGAAGCTGACCATCAGATTCAGTGCTGTGGCTATGCGTATTTCCTCGGTACCATTGTCCTGGTTGCTGGAAAGGGTTAGCGTTGTACATGATAACTCCTTATTCGGTGATGATGTGTTCAAATCTTTAGGGATGATGCATATCTATAGGATAGGCTTCAGACGTCCATATCTATTTTAGCATGTCTATAACCGAATTGTCAATTTTTTCGTTGTCATTATCAATGGTTAGTAGGTGGAATTCAGGGATATTTAGTTTTCCGTTTTGTAACACAAACTTCATTAATCTCGCCAATCTTCTGGTGTATAAGTAATTGTATATTTTGCCATTATTCTGTTTTATTTAATTTATCATTTTGTTGTTTCACGGAGAAAGGGTATTTTGCATTCCACGAACCCGCGTGACACCTGACCGCAAAAAAGCCTCCGTGAAGCCTCCGTGAAAAGCAGTATTCCTTCGGAATATTTACAAGAAAATTCACAATTGTCAGTCCAACGCGGAGAAAGTTTTTTGACCGATAACGACCAGTGTGAAATTTTCATAGCAACTTTCATAGCAACTTTCACAGTCCCTTTGATGAAAACCGTCTAAAACCCAATGCACGTCGGGGTTCATCACCTTTCACGACACTTATTTATTTTTCGGTTTGCTATGAATACTGTGAAAATATTGTCAGATTTGCGAATCTGTAGACATTCTGATGGCGTTTGAATAAGTATCTCGGTAATTCTTGAGATCGGACTAAATGTCAAGGAAAAAATGAACGTTTTGGTCCTTTTCAAGAGGGCGGTGTCTATATCCCCCAACTAAAGCAAGGGGGTTTTGACACCGAAGTTTGATAATTTCTTAAAACTGGATGCCTCTGAATAGAAAAATAAAGATTGACAACATAACGCGGATATGATATAATTATGCAAGTGCAAGAAGCAAAAAATATATGGAACAAGAATATGCAACTCGGATCTTCATATTCCGTTTCCGCAGGAGAAAAACTCATGAAATCCTACAGGCAAATCGTTGAGGAAGCCAAAACAGAAATCCCGGAGTTAACTGTCGACGAAGTAAAAAGCGAACAGGACAAAGACAGCGATTTCGTGCTACTCGATGTGCGTGACGAAGATGAATATCGCGCGGGGTATATCCCGAACGCCGTGCACGTCACACGGGGTATGCTGGAATTCTCGGTTGAAAATTACATCCCAGATCGAGACCAAAAGGTTGTCGTCTATTGTGCCGCAGGACTCCGTTCCCTCCTCGCTGCCAAATCCCTACGCGAAATGGGTTACACCGATACCATCTCTCTCGCAGGCGGATACCGCGATTGGATGGCTGCGGGTTACCCGACTGCACAAGATAAACCGATGAGCCATGAGCAACTCGATCGCTACAGTCGCCACTTTATGCTCACTGAGGTAGGGGAACAGGGGCAAGCAAAACTCCTTGATGCTAAAGTCTTAATGGTCGGGGCAGGGGGCTTAGGATCACCCGCGGGCGTGTATCTCGGTGCCGCTGGTGTTGGACATCTCGGTATTATCGACTCCGATGTTGTCGAGCTAAGCAACCTCCAACGTCAGATCCTCCACCGTACAGAATCTGTCGGCACACCGAAGGTTCAATCCGCAACAACGACAATCAAGTCCCTGAACCCGGATATTGACATCACACCGTATAACCTCCGCCTAACCGCAGATAACGTTGAAGAAATCTTCTCGGAATACGACCTCATTGTCGACGGTTGCGATAACTTCGCGACCCGTTACCTCGTCAACGACGCCGCTGTGTTGATGAACAAACCGATCGTTCACGGTAGTATTTTCCAATTTGAGGGACAGGTATCGCTCTTCAAACCACACGAGGGACCCTGCTACCGCTGCATGTACCCAACACCACCCCCACCCGGCATGGTGCCCAGCTGAAGCGAGGCAGGTGTCCTGGGCGTGCTCCCAGGCGTAATTGGTGTTATGATGGCAACTGAAGCAATTAAATACATTATCGGTATCGGCGAACCCCTCATCGGTAGGCTCGTCCTCTATGAAGCACTCAGCATGACCTATCGTGAAATGAAAATCAACCGAGATGAAAATTGTCCACTTTGCGGGGATAATCCCGTCATTACGAAATTAATTGAGGATTACGATGCCGCAGCGGAAAATCCTGACACCTTTGCCCCCGCTGCCGATTAACCCTTAGCACTCGATCTTGGAATCGAGACGACTCTGAGGAGGAAGGTATATGCTACCTTGTCCTGATTGTAATAATCCGTTGACGCAGTTCCCAATTAAGAAAGACGATGTAGATCTCGTCAGTTGTGACAGCTGTTACGGTGTATGGCTTGTCCATCCAGGGGACGACCTCGAGCGTGTAGACAATGTCGCTTTTGATGACCTTGTTGAAGCATACGGTACCGAGTATCCCATCGATGTTGATCCAAGTACAGTCGAACTTCCTGATGAAGTCGAAGACGCATTGATGTAGACGGATAGAACTTTACACTTTTTGATAAGTTACCAAAAATATTCCGAAAAATACCGAGAAAAAAGTAGCATATTTTTTTAAAATGTGCTATCATACACTTTAATCCACTCTTCTAAGGAGGTTTGTTAATGCGAACTATCATTTTATTGGCGATGCTGAGTCTCATTGTTTCACCGGCATTCGCACAGAAATATATCAGCTGGGAAGCGGAGGACTTCAACGATTCAAACGGTGAAAAATTTGAGGTCTTTGATGTCCCGACTGATCACCCCGGTAACGCTGCTGAAGGTGTAGATGATTACACCGTTACAGAAGCATCCGGTGGGGCTTACATCGGTTCACACAATGGTGTCACAAACGATGGCGGGGACTGGGTAAAATATGAATTCACAGTCGAAGCAGACGACTGGCACTTCTGGGGACGTGTAATTGCCCCGTCAGTCGGCGATAATTCCGCCTACTGGGTGTTTGATGCCGCCGATGGTGATGTTGCCTCTACCAACGATGCCACCATGAACATCTGGGATTTCTTTGAAGTAGAATCACTCCGGGTTAACTATACAACAGACTGGGTCTGGTTCCGTTTGAATACGCGGGACGGTCCGTTTGAAGGAACTGAACTGGTTCAGCACGGTGACGATCCGGTTCCCGTTGAACTGGATGATGGTGATCACACGCTGCACATCGCGCATCGCGAAGACGGTACATACTTCGATAAAATTTTCGCGACAACGGATGTGGAATTCAATCCGAATGAAACCGATCCACAGACCGCTGTTGAAGCACAAAATAAACTTACTACAACTTGGGGTGCGCTCAAAGGCGGATTCTAAGGTGAATAAACACTTAAAAGCACCCACTCGTTGGGTGCTTTTATTTTTAACAGGCAGAACTTACGCCCACTCCTCTTTTGTAGCACAAACTTTATGAAGTTAATGTATTACACCGCGTTCCAGAACAGTTAACGCATACCGAAAAAGCTATCCATGCAAATACACTACCCGATTGGTTCGATCCAGCGTATGCATTGCCAGTCTCGCCATAACCCCACCGACTATCAACAACATGGGCAAAAGTAAAACAGAAATAGTTGCTTATGTGAAATGTCGTGTAAACAAGAAGCAAAGGAGCCAATCGTGAATGCTTCTTACGCTCCACTCATCTCCCTGATACTCATCTGCTATACTGTGAGTCCGTCCGCTGCTGAAACGACACTCCACTTCACTGACCAGACGCAGCAAGCAGGTATCCATTTCAAACACACTAACGGCGCATCCAAAGAGAAATACCTACCGGAAACGATGGGATCCGGTGGACTCTTTTTCGACTACAATAACGATGGACACCTCGACATATATCTCGTCAATAGCGGCGCACTCAGCGGCGCGTCTCAACTTTACAGAAACTCTAACCACACGAACGTCCTCTATCGTAATGAAGGTGATGGAACATTCGTTGATACCACAGCAGCAGCCGGACTTCAGCAAAACTACGGGTATGGCATGGGATGTCTCGCGGCAGACTACGACAATGACGGCGATGCCGACCTGTATCTCACGAACTTCGGTCGGAATCAACTCTATCGCAACGATGGGGACGGTACCTTCACCGATGTTACGTCGCACGCCGGGGTTGGGGACGGCAACTGGAGTGTTAGCGCGTCCTTCGGAGATTTTAACATCGACGGACACCTCGACCTTTATGTAACAAACTATTTGGATTATCAATTAGAAACCGCCCATGCGTGCTTTCTGGGAGGTGTTCATATTTATTGTGGTCCCCATGAATACCCGGGTGCGCGTGATACACTTTATCGGAACAACGGGGATGGCACATTCACAGACGTTACGACTCGCACCGGAGTTCGCAACACCGGTAAAGGGTTAGGGGTGCTCTTTACAGACTATAACAACGACGGTTATCCTGACATTTTCGTTGCTAACGATGCTGTTCCAGACTTCCTCTACCAGAATAACAAAGATGGTACATTCACAGACGTCGCTATCACCGCGGGCGTTGCCTATAATTCAGAAGGGCGTGCGACAGCGAGTATGGGGATCGCTTCCGGTGATTACGATAACGACGGCGTTCAAGATCTCTTCGTTACGAACTTCTCTTTGGAAATCAACAGTCTTTTTCGCAACGACAATGAAGGTTTTTATACGATGACCACCTTTGAAGCAGGACTTGCTGATCCGAGTTTCTCAAAGCTCGGCTTCGGTACCCAATTCCTCGACGCAGATAACAATGGTGCGCTTGACCTCTTTGTGGCAAATGGACATGTTTGGGACAACGTATCAGAGATTACACCATCGCTCTCCTACAGGCAACAATGCCAGATTTTTAGGAACACGGGGACAGGACAATTCATAGATCAGTCTGAGACAACGGGTCGGTTTTTTAAACGTGCTGTTGTCGCTCGTGGTGTTGCCATTGGTGATTACAATAACGATGGTGCGACGGATATTCTCATCACCTGTTGTGGTGGACCCCCTATCTTGCTGCGAAACGATTCCCAAACCGACAATTGGGTGAAAATTCGGCTCGTCGGTACCGAAAGCAACCGTGATGCAGTCGGTGCAAAAGTGTGGATTCGGACAGATGAAACAACGCTGTTCAGGGAGGTAACGTGTGGTGGAAGTTACGCCTCTGGGAACGAGAGAACTCTCCATTTCGGCATTGGTACTCAAAAGACGATTCAATCCATCAAAGTAAAATGGCAAAATGGGAATATGCAAACGCTTGATTTCTCAAACATGGAGAACCCTATAAATCAAGTCGTCCGTATTATGGAAAACCGCTAAAGAATGGCGGTCAGCGATCAGATTCGGGAATCGGCGTGTTTTTCCAAGAAACCCACCTATTGAGTCTGGTGCAAAAACCAGACCGAAGGATGGAAGACTGAAGAGCCCATTTGAGGCAACAAAAACTTGACTCACGAGAGAATGTATGATATTTTGTTTTCTTAGGTGTGGAAGGCTATTTTTCTCATTTATATTGACATTCCACTACGTTCGCGCGTATAATTGTACCGTGGTTACCCCTAATTATAGAGGCGGATTTGGAACGCCTCAATTTTATGAATTCTAATATGCGAGGATAATCGATTGGCTCAACAGAAAGCAACTAATATTACGTGGCACGATGCGACTGTCACGGTAGAAGATAGAGAAAAATTGTTGAATCAGAAAGGCTGTGTGATTTGGTTTACAGGTCTCTCGGGTTCGGGTAAATCGACGTTAGCAAATGCAGTCGAACAAGTATTGCATCAACAACAGCACCACACCTACGTCTTGGACGGCGACAACGTTCGCCATGGATTGAACAAGAACTTGGGTTTCTCACCTGAAGATCGCGAGGAAAACATCCGGCGCATCGGTGAAGTGGCGAAACTTTTTGCAGATGCCGGCACCATCGTTATGACAGCCTTCATATCGCCCTATCGCGCCGATAGGGATCAGGCAAGGGAACTGGTTGCTGAAGGTAGGTTCGTTGAAGTTTTCGTCGACTGTCCGCTTGAGGTCTGCGAAGAACGCGATACAAAAGGCTTATATAAAAAAGCACGCGCTGGAGAGATTAAGGAGTTTACCGGCATCAGCGCACCTTACGAAGCACCTGCCGATCCAGAGGTCACAGTGAATACAGCGGAACTCTCTCTTGAAGAATCCGCCCACGCCGTTGTCGCTTCTCTTGTGAAAGCAGGCTTAGTTCCGAATGGGAATTAAGCGAGAAACAGAAATATTCGCGTAACACGAAAATGCCACGCACAGAGGGAACCTAAAAATGGAATCAGTTATCAGGAACTTCAATGAGAACGGGTTCGCCATCCTGCGCGGCATTTTGAAACCGGTAACGCTTAAGGCTGTCAAACAGGAATGTGAAGGGTTAGTCGCTGAACTGGCATCGCAACGGTGGGCAGAAGGAAACTGACTATATCAAACCGAAGGTAAAATTAAAAAATGAAACTCATTCAATTTCATCTACCCAATTTAGGTAAGCGGGTTGGGATTGTTACCCGCGATGACGAAGTCATTGACGTAACGAGCGAGGAATCACCCGGTGTATTAGAGGTATTGGAACTCGCTGACACGGAACAGGTAAGTGTCGGTGTAATACTCGCCGACATCCAAGAAAAAGTGGCGACGCCTGCACCCATGAAATTCCATTCACTTCCACAAACAGAAAACGAACCCACCGAATCCGAAGGTCTCACGCTCAAAAAATTAGATGTCACCCCTGACGAAAATGTCCCACATCTCTTATCCCCGATTGATTCCCCTGAAGTTTGGGGATGCGGCGTGACCTACAAACGGAGTGCGGACATGCGTGATGACGACAGTGAACAGGACATTTACAGTCGGGTCTATTTTGCTGACCGCCCAGAGATATTTTTCAAAGCAACACCCGCGCGATGCGTTGGACCCAACGGCTTTATTGGCATTCGGAGCGATTCTGCCTTGACAGCGACTGAGCCAGAACTCGCCTATATTCTCGGGAATAGCGGAGAAATTATCGGATATACGCTTTGTAACGATGTATCCGCATGGGACATTGAGCGCGACAACCCGCTCTATCTTCCACAATCTAAAGTCTTCTACGGATGCTGCGCACTCGGTCCCATGTTCGTCACACCTTCCGAAGTGGATGATCCCTATAACCTTGAGATGCAGTGTACCGTCCTGCGTGATGGAGAGACGCTCTATAAAGGCGATGTCAACACGTCTCAAATCAACTGGAAGTTTGAAGAACTCACCGAATTCCTGATGCGGGATAACCCGATTCCGTTTGGAACTGTTGTTTCGACAGGCACGGGTATCATCGTCCCGAACGATTTGCCGCTTGCACCAGGTGATACTGTCCAGATAGAGATGGATGGGTTCGGCATGCTGTCAAATCCCGTTAAGCAACTCTAAGAGTCCGCATAACGTCTGGGGTAATAGTCTGCCGCGTCAAAATTAAAAAAGACAGCAGCCTGCAACAACGGCGCTGGGTTTTTGCTTGGGCGTTTCCCCTACGATATACGGAAAGACACTTTATGTGTTAAACCCACCTGACCGAACCGCAAGGAATAATTAAAAAAATGAACACCAGTACTGAACCTTTCATCGGCATTCACAAAACGGAATTAGACACACCAGCGTTGCTGATTGATCTGGATAAGATGGAAGCCAACATACAGACAATGGCAGACTACTTCAGCACAGTAGACACGATGCTGAGACCTCACATGAAGACCCATAAAACGCCTATTATCGCGCACAAACAGATTGCCGCGGGCGCCATCGGCGTTACCTGTGCGAAACTCGGTGAGGCAGAAGCAGTCATCCACGCTGGCGTACGCGATGTCCTGATCGCTAACCAAATTGTCGGTTCACATAAGATTGCTCGTCTCATCAATCTCGCTAAGCATTCGGAGATTATGGTTGCAGTCGACAATCCTCAGAATGTGCAAGCCATCTCCGAGGCGGCTACCGCTAAAGCGGTAACCATCAGGATGTTAGTGGAAGTGAACGTCGGCATGAACCGATGTGGTGTTGAATCAGGCAAACCGGCATTAGAACTGGCAAACCAGATTCGCCAAAGCCCAAACCTGAAGTTTGAGGGATTAATGGGCTACGAGGGGCATACCGTCGCGAAACCTGACCTAAAGGAACGGAAAGCGAGCGTGCAAGAAGCTATGCAACGCCTCATCGACGCGAAACAGTACGTCGAAAAGCATGGTGTTGAGGTTTCCATCATGAGTGGTGGTGGCACTGGAACCTTTAACATCACTGGCGGGATCCCGGAAATGACGGAAATCCAAGCGGGTTCCTATATCTTCATGGATTCTACCTATCGAAACGTAGAAGGCATTGGAGATCAGTTTGACTGTTCATTGTCAGTTTTGGCAACTGTTGTGAGTCGTCCAGACCCAAACCGAATCATAGTCGATACAGGTTTGAAAATGCTTGCAAAAGAATTCGGGATTCCACAGCCAATCGGTATAACCGGGGTAGAGATGACAGGACTCTCCGAGGAACACGGCACTTTAAAAACTGTTGGGCAGGTCTCCGATACCAATGTTTCCCTCACACCGGGAGATAAACTTGAAATTTTACCATCACATTGTTGTACAACGGTGAATCTCCACGACAGATATTACGGTATCCGTAACGGGATCGTCGAATCTGTGTGGGACATCGCAGCAAGAGGAAAGGCGCAATAATGATTACAACGACCACAAATACAATCGAAGGCAGAGGGATTCGACAATATCTCGGACTTGTTACAGGTGAAGCTATCATGGGAGCGAATGTTATTAGCGACTTTATGGCGAGTATCACAGACTTCGTCGGTGGACGTTCAGGCACTTATGAAAGCAAATTCGCGGAAGCGCGTGAAACAGCACTCCAAGAGTTGGAAGAAGAGGCACAGCGCAAAGGCGCAGATGCTGTTGTCGGTATTGACATCGACTATCAAGTCCTCGGTGCCAATAACGGTATGCTGATGGTAACGGCAACCGGAACCGCTGTCAAAACCGAATGAACTTCTGTGGGAGGGGTTTGTCCCCGATTTCCTTTGGAACGCACTTACACCACAAGCTTATCCCACACAAGAACATAGGAGAAAACACATGAAGATATCACTTTCTATATTTAAGTTAAACACCATTCGGAAATTTGTTGCCCTATGCAGCTTGCTTGTTGCGAGTATCGTCATGCTGACGCAATCTCCTGTGGATGGATACATTGCAAAACGCTATACCATTAGGCAAATCGTCGCGGAAAGCACCAACATCGTATTCGGGACCATCACTGAGGTTAACGTCAAACGAAAGACAGCGAAGGTTAAGGTCGAAGAAAACCTGAAAGGCACGAGTGAATTTCAGGAGATTCGGATTCGGTTTGATGTCTACAAGGGAGAGGCAGATCACAGGGAAGAGATTATCCATTTCCTGAAAGAAGGTGAACCCACTATCGTCTTCTACCTCAGAGCGGGCGGACGCATTGACAGCCTCGCGCACACGAGAGGAAAATGGTTCCAAACCCAAGTCACGGCGAAGAACAGGGAACGCACAGAGTGGGGGTGGTGGCTCTTTACACACTTTGAGAAATACCTCAACAGAGACAAGGTTTCAAAGCGAGATTCAACACCTGATTTTCAAGAAGAATTGCGTAATTTACTCAGTGGTGCCGCGTTGGAACTCCTGCTACTCAAAACGGATAGATATGACGTAGAACCTCGCGCGATCGGTGAACTTGATGCAGTAGCAGACTTCGATCTCGCTTATCATGCGACAACTGACCGGAATCTACCGACCCTCAGCGAAGCAGACATTCTATGGATCGGATTCCGCTCTCTTTCCGAAGGGAGATACCGGCTTAACAAGAAACAGGAGAATCGGATTAAGGAATTCGTGAAAAACGGGGGTATTGTTATCGCTTCTGGACAGGATAGTGATAAGGAACGTCCGTGCAGTAGCGGTTGGTTACCCGAACCCCTTACGGGTGTGGAGAGTCCATCCCGGAACGATTTTCGACCTACTTCTCAGGCAGGTGAACTCTTTAAGGCACCCAACCGTATCCGTTCAGGGCAGCTTTCACTCGATGATTCGTGGAAGGGATGGAATGAGAAATACGAAATCCTCGCGACAACCAATGATGGTAAAGAGATCGTCGTCGCTCAATTGAAACATGGCAAAGGGATGTACCTCGTCACTAACCTCCATAATCAGAGAGACTCTCAAGTCTCTAAGAACCGTCGAATGCTTGAGAATTTGGTGCATTTCGCTGTCCGATTTTTGGATGAATCCGAATAGCGGGGGAAAATCAAATGAGAAAAGCGAAATTGAAACAGAGAATAAAGAATAGCCATCGGTTTCCGATAGCCATTCTACTGGGTCTCCTCTTTATTTTCTTAGATACCTCTGCAAAACCTGCACACGCAGTCATTCCGCAGCTGCTGGGACCGCTCACAGCACTGCTAAGCATCGTCCCGCAGATCCTTGCCTTTGTTGGTGTTGCACTTATCACTGGACTTGTGTTCGCACGTGACACGACCAAAATGCTTTTCTATAAATTCCGTGACTTTGCAACTGCCCATAAAGTCACCGCCTCTGTTCTAAGTATAATTTTCCTCGTTGGATTTGGTTGGGGATCCTATACATTCGTTCGGATGACCTTAGCTCCAATCGCATCATCCCCTGAAGCAAAGGTGCACAGAACGGAAATAGGGAACACACAGGCAAACCAGTCTTGGGCAAGTTTCCGAGGCGGGAAAAGTCGTGCTGGACATGTAGATACACTCCCAGGACCAACAAGGGGTACACCCGCATGGATTTTTAAAGATGAAGAGCCGATGGCGGTTGACTTCTCCTCATCTCCAGCGGTTGTTGGCAACCGACTCTATATCGGTTCCGCGCACGGCTCAATTTTTTCGTTAGGCGGCGCGACTTACTGTATTGACACAGAGTCGCAGAAGATTCTCTGGCGGCACATTTCTCCGACTCCAATTTTTTCGTCGCCTGCGGTTGCCGGTGGCAGGGTCTACATCGGTGAAGGCTATCACCACGATAGCGATTGCCATCTCCGGTGCCTTGACGCACGTACAGGCGAACCTATCTGGTCATTCCAAACAGCGAGCCATGTTGAATCAACCCCTTTTATCAGTCAGGGAAAGCTCTACTTCACAGCAGGTGCTGATGGGGTCTACTGTATTGATGCGTTAGAGGGAGAACAAATTTGGCACTATCCAGAGGTGCACGCCGACATGTCACCTGTTCTGCATAAGGACAAGGTTTACTTCGGTACTGGCTACGGGGATTATCGGATTTATGCTGTCGATGCCCAAACGGGTGATGAGGCGTGGTCGAAACAGATGCCCTATCCGGTGTGGGGAAGTCCGAGCGCAGAAGAAAATATCGTCTATTTTGGGCTTGGAAGAGGTAATTTTTCGGATAGTGCTCCGATACCCGCAGGTAAGGTTGTTGCTCTCGACACAGAAACTGGCGACACGGTATGGGAATATGAGGCGGAAGATGCTGTCCTAACAGCAATCGCCGTTCAGAACGGTTACGTCACTTTCGGTTCGCGCGATGGGTATGTCTATTCTCTCCAGGCAACAGATGGACAACTCAACTGGAAAACTAACCTCGATGGTCCCGTTGTGTCTTCACCCGCTGTAACAATGGATACCGTTTATGCGGCAACAAAAAACGGGTACATCTACGCGCTTTCCGCTGATGATGGAGAGGTGCAGTGGGAATTTGATACGGGAATTGTTAACCGGAACATAGAACTGTATTCATCACCCGCGGTTGCTAACGGCTTGCTTTACATCGGTTCAAGTGACCGATATATTTTCTGCTTTGGGGGCGATGATGTTGGTAAAATTATTGGTAATAGATGATTGAGGAGAAGAAAAAATGAAAAAGCATGTTTTAATCGCAATAGTCCTGATCGTTTTCCTCGCAAATACGGTGGCACATGCCCAGTGGCGTAGTAAAACCCATGACGTTTACAATGCGTTTAAAATTCCACCGGGTCTTGACATTAAGATAGGTGATTTCAACGAGTATTGGGAAGGGGTCTTTGAAACGGTTAAAGGGACCGACGGAACTATTTTTTGTGGCGTCGAATACTCCGGAAATGTGTTTGAAGAACATAATGGTGGAAAGTGGAAAGGACCCGAAGACCATCAAACCTGTTTCGCCATTCTTTGGGAACCCGAAGCAATTTATCTTGCGATCACTGTCGATGATGATGAACACGAACACGCCGCTGCCGCCGCGTGGAACGGCGATGGTGCGCAACTTGCTTTTGAAATGAGTGGCAAACGAACCGCTGGACAGCAGATGTTTCTCTACAATGTCGGCTTAGATGATAAAGCGGAAAACATTATCCAAAATGCACTCAATGAGAATCCCGGCGGGGCAGGTATTGTCCCCGACGAAGATATCGCGATTGTCCGAAATGAGGATGAAAAGGAAACCTATTACGAAATCAGGTTCACAGCCGAAGAACTACAGGTAAAAGGCAAAAAATTCAGCGCAGGCTTTGAATTCGGACTCGGTATCTGTGTCAATGATGGTGACAAAGGCGCAGGTCAAGAAGGGCAAAAAGGATGGAGCGGCTGGTATACCCATTCTATTGTCTTCGGCAAGAACTCGGAGCATACGGGTTTGGTCATCCTTACCGATGAACAACTTGCCGTTGAACCCGCCAACAAGTTAACCACAACATGGGGACAGCTCAAGGCAATTCACAATTAGCAAGCAGTAGACAGCGAGAATAGCGATCAGCGGTCAGCAATCGGCAATCAGCAAAGAAATTTCTCTTAAACGGTGAACTCTTTACCAATTGCTGAAAGGTTTTTTCGAAAGAAAAAACCGACCTGACCGCTGACCGCTATCTCCACCGACCTGATGGCTGACTGCCATTCCACTGATTGCCGATAGCCGATCCCTAATGATCGTGATGGTTCGATTTGTGGTAGTGTAACCGAAGCAAATCTACACCAAAATCGTCCGCAATGTGCCGCCACACGGAATGGATATGGTTGGCATTGTTCTGCGTGTTATCATACTCTACAAAGAAAAACGGACCGTGCAGCCTATAGTAGTGTGGCGTTTTCGGAGTTTCTCCTCCTGCCCACGCGAAGTGGATATCGTTGACGCTCCCTTCGCGTAGTTTTCGGAGCTCGATTTGGGCGACCTCATCAGGCAGTCGATCGATGTATTCATGGACGAGGTTCATCAAGAGTTCACGTTGGGATGTTTCCATAGATTCTGCGGATAACCCTTCAACAGCCTCAAACTCAACTTTAGGTACGTCGCGGGTCAAAATATCGGATGGTGCATCCGCGTTGATGATTGTCTGACCTTTCTGCGTAGCATTCAGGCTTGCCAGGAGTTGGCGTGCCATATCTTCCTCGGCGGAAAGGACTCTGAATCCCTTCTTCTCACCTTGGGGCACCTCTGCTGGATTCGAGCCGAAGAAAGATGGATTCGGCGAAATGAGTTCGCGATTGACAACGGTAAAATTGAGGGAGACATGGTGTCCCTCCGCACGCCATCCCCATGCGCCATTACCGGTCGGATCACCGAAAACGGTGAAAAAATAGAGTCCAGGATCGCGTACCAATCGTGCTTCCCCAGCAGATTTTTCAATCTCACCAAGCGTTGTTTCCAAATTTATAATTGCGCGGGCTTTCTGATACCCCTTTGCACTCAAGCCGCTTTCCATGAGGCCGAATGCCGTTTCCTGCTGCTTTGTGTTCAGTTCATTGAGAGACACGCCTTCCCGCTCCCACATTTCAATTGGAATGTAGTGCCATCGGAAGCGTTCATTTCCATCAAATGGAAGTGCCGCCTTTTGGTGTAACGCTGGCGTTAATGTATCCAGAAAGTTTCCCGCTGCTCGTGCCATCTGTTCCGCTGTCGCCGAGGCAGGAATAAACAAAGGCTCTCGTTCGGGATGGGTATGTGTGTGTGCCACAAAAAATTCCTCCATAAGCACAGGACATCGGTGCAGAGACCGAGCCCTACAAATCAATTTAATTCAGTTTGCCTTACGAAGAATTTATTTTAAACTAACTACACATGCAAATCAAGTGTTTTATAGTAAAGCCCCTAATTACCTATACATCAACGGAAGGTGAAACAACCGACAAGCAAACACCATACCTACCGAGATTGGTTGTCAACGCTCAACAAAGACGAAAAAATAACAAAAAATGCGGAATTGGATGCCCTAAAGCAAAACCGAAGATTCTTGACAATCGATTACAAATTTTGTAAACTAATTTAAAGGGTCTCCGTTTAAATAAACATTTAGCAAACTATCATCCACCGCTTGCTTCAGGTAAGACAAAATTTCCAACTGCCTTTTTCAGACTACTGGCAAAAGTCGGGAATCATGGACAAATTGATTGATGATGAAATGTTAGTTGCCCAGTTTCAATCCGGTCGCCAAAATGCTTTTGATGAGTTGATGAAACGCTACAAAGCTAAGATTTTCGCGTACCTTCTGCGTTCGGTCAGAAATTATGAGGATGCTGAGGATATCACCATCGAAGTTTTTTTTAAGGCGTACCGCGCCCTTGAGAATTGGCAGCCGAAAGCCAAATTTTCAACATGGCTCTACAAGATAGCGTCCAATCTCGCTATTGACTATCACCGTACGAAACTAAGGCATCCTGTCTATGCCTTGGAGGACATGGAAATTCCCGAAGCGAACCTCGTTGCCACCGATCTTTACAGCGACCCCGTTCAACAAGTAGAAGAGCAAGAACGCGGGCGGATCATCCGTGAGGCGGTTGATCAGCTCTCTCCGAAACAGAAAGCAGTCTTTATGTTAAGTCGATATGAAGGCTTACAACTTAAAGAGGTCGCTGAAACACTGGATATGGCGGAAGGGACCGTGAAAATTCACCTGCACCGTGCGGTAAAACGTCTACAAACGTTGTTACGACAGCTCTGGGAAAACAATGAACTCTAAAGAAAGGAGAATAATTTATCATGCCTAAATGTATCAAATCCGAAGGGCAAGCGATTGATTATGCTTCCAAACTTCTGTCGCCAGAAGAAGAGGACCCCTTCGAAGAACACCTTAAGAACTGTCCAGACTGTACCGAAGCAGTCCAATCTTTTAACACTGTCCTACAGTTGACAGACAAGGCACAAGCAGAATTGCGCGTGCCTGAACTCGCCTTACAAGACATTGAAATGAATGTGTACAAACGTCTCGCTGCGGCACAAGAGCAAACGCTGCTTTCGCGCGTCCGTAAGTACCTTACTAACTTTGGGTCTCTCTTCCGGTGGCAAAGAACCGCTGCCGCGAGTACCATTGCTGTCGCTTTAATCACGATCACACTCCTATGGGGAGAGCTATTTGCCCCAGAACCCGAGCTGATATTGCCTGACACGCAATCCGCTGATGCACGGATTGAACAATATCGTCAGCAACACATCCAACGAAATTTAGAGGAGGCACTCATCACACATCATCTTCGAAATGATGCGTGGGACACAGAAAGTCAGCTCCATCGGATGAAGGAGCGCGCGCATGGAACTAATTGGACGAAAGTTGCGGACGAGCATCTTCAGAACCTTCAATCCGGATATTAAATACGCCACAACGAAATAGTTAGAGCGTTTGTTTTCAAATGAATAACACTTGGACACCACTCCTTTTTAACGATTCACAAAGCGTTAAATCAAGCAATTGGCTTAATAAGGAGTTTCACTTAAGGATTGTTGGTACTTTTGCGGTGGTATGTCGTATTAACGAAGGTAAGCCAGGTACAAATCCTCAATTCCAGTTGCGAATTAACCGGAAACCCGCTCGTAATGAAATTAGGTTCTCCTTATAGTAAAGCCCGAAAATATCTGCACACCCCCGCTAGGTGCGGTTAGAAACCGCACCGAGTTTGGTGTAAAATTAATTACAGAATCCACTATAAATGGCATAATTTTGCTTCGCAGCGAGAATGCTTTACATTTGGAGAGCCGTCCAGAGGCACATCGTTAAAAAGATGGAAACGCGAAATAGACTTAGATTTCTCTCATACGTGTTGCTGATTTTTCTTCTCTGTCCGTTTGCTTCTGCTCACTTTGAAGAGATGCACGTCTTAATTCAGGCAGGGCACTACACGGAAGCCAATAATAAACTGGAAGCACTTGCGGAATCTACCAAAGACATCGCGGTGAAAAGTTGGTGCTACTACCAGATTGGCGAGATCCATTATAACTATACGCATCAGTACACCAGAGCGATTGAGGCTTACGATAAAATCCTAAAACTTGAAAAAATGGGGCTTGCCGCTGAGGAGATCTTTCTCGCCATCATTAAAAAGGGTGATGTCTATAGCCGCATGGGCAATTACCAAGATGCTATTGAAACTTATGATAGACTGATTAAACTCGCTCCCACCTCGCATTTCGTGCATAAAACTGGCTTGCAGAAGATACGGGATATTAACAACGCACTCTCTGACCTAAGGGAGCAGCAGCGTATTGCAATCCAGTATAAAGGGACACCCCTTGCCTCCATCGCTCAATTTCAGATGGCTGAACTCTATCGGAATCACTCCCAACTCAATCAGCCTGAAAAGGCAATTGAAGAATATGAGTCGCTGCTGGAAGCACATCCTGACGCGATTATGGCACCAGAAGCGAGATGGCGTATCGCACATTTACGGCATACCGTTCTGAACCAATCGGCTTTAGCAATGGCAACGTACAGAAAAGTCATTGAAGATTACCCAACGAGCAATTTCGCTGCAGAGGCACTCTTTCAAATGGCAAATATCCATCGCACAGCCGAGAAGTATTCATTAGCAATCCCGATTTTTGAGAAACTGAAACAGAGATACCCGAACTTCTGGAACATGCACGCCGTTCTCTATTGGACAGCGGTCTGCTACGAACAAGCCTTGAACTATCCGAAAGCGATCGAGGCTTTTGAAACCTTTATTCATGCCTACCTACCGCAACTCGATCCGGGGTATTTAGGACAGATCTCAATGCATGATAAAAGCGTGCCAGAGGTGAAAGCACAGATTGGTAGGAAAATTAAGGAACTCGCAGAGCAGATGTCGGAAGTGGAATTAGGACGGTTGAACAAAGCAAGGGCAGACCAAGATTTTTCTGAAGCCTTAAGTATCGCCCGGCATCTCATTGCCACGGCACCGCATACCTTTCAAGCAGAGCAGGCAGCGGAACTACTTCCCACACTTCAACAACTTACAGCTATCGAAAACCTGCGCGAGAAACTTCAAGACATAAGCTTGGCACCTATAGAGGCAGCACGCGCTCGGTTGCAAATCGGGACCATCTACGAGCGGAAGCCGTTACAGGACTATCTAAAGGCAATTGAGGCATACCAAGAGGTAGCGAAACACCACGAGGCTTCGACCCATTCTGCCGAAGCACTCTACCGCAGCGGACTCATCTATGCTGAACAACTTTCCACACCTAACGAAGCAATTCAAGCCTACAAAAAGGTGATCGAAACGCATCCGAACACCCTACAAGCAATGATGGCTAATTTTCAGTTAGGTGAACTCTACAGAGAACTGCACCGTTACAACGAGGCACTGCAAGCCTACGAAATGACGATCGGATACCCAGAACGGGACCGGTACCTCGCGGGCGGATATAAGGACAGTTTCGCCGATAGGGCACAGTTTCGGATTGGACGCGTTCATTACGATGACAGACGTTACAACGAGGCGCGTTTCGCTTTTGAGGAGTTCATTCAAAGTCGGACACAGTCTCCACGCCTTGCTGCTGCTTACGTCTACCTCGCCGCCATCTGTGAAAATCAGGGTGAAAACGCACAAGCAGCCTATTTTTACGAAAGAGCAGAAAGTCTACTCACGGACAATACTATGCAAATGACGATGCTCATCGAAGAAGCAAGTGCGCTCGGAAATCTGCCGGTTTCCACTGATTCAGATGCAGTTATGCGGTTCATCACAGAAAACCGTAGACGTCTTGGAGCATCGAAAACAGGATCCAATCAATAATAACAGCCAGCCATCGGTCGTCAGTCGTCAGCTCTACCCACTATCAATTCCTTAACATCGGATGTAACTCTACAGGATAAGGCTCTGTTTCTGCCAAACCTTTATGCGAATCCGGCAATCTTTTGAGTTCTGCGGTTGTTCGTGTTTGGATGTCATGCAGATTCGGAAAATCATATACCAACTCTCCGTCTTGGATAATCCGGATTAGCAAGGGCTGTCCCTCAGAGATCGGTTCATCCCAGAGTGTCACGCAGTCTTTGACATAGTTTCCATTAGCATCGGTGACACGATAGATCTGCTTTTTGCCCGGAACAGTTGCTTTAGAGGGTTCATCCAGTGATTGTTTTCCAACAGGTTTGCCATCGCTCTCAACTAACTTGTAGACACCACCGAGGGCAGACGTAGAGCCTTTACCCGTGAGCGAATTGTAGTTCGCTCCTGTAGCGAGTCGTGTGCCTACGCCGAAACTATCAATCGGCGCACCGTTTTTGAGCAGCGTATCTATCCGGAATTCATCGAGTTCGTGACTCGCTATAATTTGGACATACTCAAGTCCTTCGGCATCAAGGATACGGCGGACTGCCTTGCTGAGGGATAAGAGGTCGCCGCTGTCCAATCTGACTGCGCGTAATCGCACACCGCTCGCCTCCATCTCCTTTGCGACACTGCAAGCGTTTTTTGTCCCCTGAAGCGTATCGTAAGTATCAATTAGGAGGGTTGTGTTGTTCGGAAAGGCGGTAGCGTAATCGCGGAAGGCTTCTAACTCGGTAGGACGTTCAGAGATGAACTTATGCGCCATCGTGCCAACGTAAGGTATATCGAAATAGTGTCCAGCAAGTACTAAAGATGTCCCTCTCGCGCCACCGATGAAGGAGGCACGAGCGGCGAGAATTCCAGCATCTCTGCCGTGTGCCCGTCTCGCACCGAAGTCGAATACAGGTCTGCCCCGTGCAGCTCCTACAATCCGTGACGCTTTCGTGGCAATCAGCGTCTGAAAGTTCATGACACAGAGCAGATACGTCTCAAAAAGTTGGACATCCCTGGAGCGACCCGTGACATTGATAATCGGTTCGTCGGGAAACACAAGCGTGCCTTCGGGGACTGCAAAAATGGAACCATCAAAGCGGTAGTCTTTAAGGGTAGCAAGATATTCAGGACTCAGGTCACCCTGTCGTGTCAACCAATCAAGCACAGCATCGGTAAAGCGTAAATTTAAAACGTAATGGATAACCTGTTCCAATCCAGCCGTTATAAGATACTCACCTTGCGGGATTTCGCGGACGTAATAGTTCGCCGTGCAAGTGTTAGACCTCTCTGGCGTATCGCTCTGGGCATTGAAATCTGCTTGCCCCATCGTGAGTTGATAGTAATCAACAAAGAGAGCCATCTCATCTTCTGTGAGCAAGGCGGATCTCGGTGGAGAAGACTGGAAGACTGGAAGACTGGAAGATTGGGGGGCATCCATCCTTCCATCCTTCCCCTCTTCCAATTTTGCTCCTTCCTTCCGTCCAATGAATTTCATAGGTCCTCTCCCTCGGTGACAACGAGTCTCTGATTGACAGACAGGTTCCGATGCGTATCCACTTGACCAGAGGGCCAAACAATTTCAAGGGAATCCACCTTCGTATGCGTCCCAAGCCCGATTTCAAGCGATAGGCTATTGGTCGATCCAAATCCACACCCGCCACTGACTTCTCGGTAAACTACATCATCACCCATGCGAAGGGTGACTTTAGCACCAATCCCGTCCCGATTACTTTTGGTCCCGACGAGTTTTAGCGTGAGCCAATTGTTTCCAGTCCCAGTGTTGTGATAGAAGAGATTGTGCCACTGATCGCCGATAAACGCGCCACCGACAGGGACATAGATATCAACATCACCATCCGTATCAACATCACCGAAAGTTACACCGTGTCCTTTGCCGATGTTTCCTAACCCCAGAGCAACCGTCGCATCTGTAAAAGTACCGTCACCGTTGTTGCGGAAGAGTGCGTCGCGTTCGAGGCGTCCCATCTGTGGTGCACCAGTGGCAAGATAGATGTCGAGGTAGCCATCACTATTGATGTCTCCGAAGTTCGCACCCATCGCGCCATAAGCGTGGTAGAGTCCTGATTCACGGGTGACATCTGTAAAAGTGCCATCACCGTTGTTGCGGTAAAGCACCTGTCTATCACCGTCATGCGGGGCAGTCCCTGTGATTTGACCCGCAATGAAGGCTTGAAAAGAGCCTGAGTTTGAGATAAAGATGTCCAGATCTGCATCGTTGTCCACATCTAAAAAGAAGGTAACAAAAGCGTCCGTAACAGGGAGGTTCATACCTGTCGTTGGGGTGACATCCGTAAAAGTGCCATCGCCGTTATTGCGGTAAAGCACGTTAGATTGTCCGTAGTTGACGACATGAAGATCGATATGTCCATCCTTATCGTAATCCCCCCAAGCGGTACCGAGAGAATTGCCCGTATCTGCGACACCTGCGGTTTCTGCTGTATTCGTGAAAGTGCCATCCCCATTGTTCCGATATAAAACATTCGCCGCACCATCACCGATGACACCGTTAGCAATATAGAGATCGAGGTATCCATCGTTGTCGTAGTCCGCCCAAGCAGCACAGAAACTACTCTGCGGATCCGCTACACCTGCAGTGTGTGTAACATCCGTGAACGTCCCATCGCCGTTGTTGTGGTACAGCGTGTTCTCTGCCGCACCCGACCAACCGCCACGCGTGATGTAGAGATCCGAATAGCCATCGTTATCATAATCGGCGAAAAGTGAACCCCATCCGCCTCTCGGATCCGCAATGCCTGCTTCATCTGCAGTATTCGTGAAAGTGCCATCGCCGTTATTACGGAAAAGCGCGTGTGGTTGATACGTCCCGACAGCAACGATATCCAGATCTCCGTCATTGTCATAGTCCCCCCAAGCACTGCCGCGCCCACCATCGACTTTGTCCATTCTTAAGTCCGGAGCAATGTCGGTGAATTGGCTATCGGCTTTCGGCTTTCGGCTGTCAGCAAGAGAATCTCTTTGCTGACGGCTATTCCCACTGACGGCTATTCTGAATTCTTCGGGTAATTCTTCCGGGTAACCGCCAAGTTGATTATACGCTGTCCACAAGTTCCACAAAGTTTCAGGATCGCGGGGTTTGAGACGGAGTGATTCTTTGAAATTCTCAACAGCTTTTTCAGGCGCGCCGTGCCGGAGATGATAGACACCGAGATAGTAGTATGCCCCAGAATGACGGCGATAATTTCGGATAATATTTTCAAATCGTTCAGCGGCTTTGTCTGCTTCACCGAGCCGGAATTCGGCTAAACCGAGTTGGAGCATCGCCTCCAGATTGTTCGGTTCGAGTTCCAGCACCTTTTCAAACTGTCGTTTAGATGCCGAGAGATCCGGGACGAGCATCTGTTGCGGCGCGCCTAAGAAATAACCGAGTCTGATGCGGGCTTCGGTATCGTCAGGATTCACCTCCAATGCATTGGTGAGCGCAGTCGTAGAATCAGAAAATCGTTGTTGATAACTGAAAACCTGTGCTAATGTTAGGTATGCCTTTGAAAGTTGCTCCTTGTGGGAGGGGTTTCTAACCCCGATATCCTTAAGCCTCCCTATCAGCGTCTGCAACGTCTCTTCGGCAAGCACCCATTTCTGCTGTCTAACATAAGTCCGTGCGAGCAACATCTGTGCATCGTGGGCATTGGCATCGATCTGCAGGCACGCCTGAAACGCTTTTTCCGCTTCAGCGAAGTCATTCATGTCCAGCGCGTCCATCCCTTTCTGATACTGTGCCGTGAATTGCGGATTCACATCACGCTGCGGTGCATCCGTATTGCATCCGATACTGATGAGGAAGATAAGGAAAATAGAAAAAGTTGTTCGCATATCTGTTTTCTTGTCTGAATCAGAATTAATAGGGTTTGGGGAACACACAAGTAAAAACACTCGTTCCTGAGGAGTGGGACGACACGTAGCGGGAGTAGAGTTTCAGACGAAACGATACTTATCGTGTATTTTCGCAGATTCTGCGGCTACAACTCTGCCAACCTTGCCTTCAATGTTTCTATCGGGAAGGGTTTTGCCAAATCCATGAGATAGATCCGCATGTGATCCGAACGGTCAGAACTGAATACAAGCGTCTTTCCATCCGTTGAGAGACTCGGTTCAAAATGCGCGCCAATGTGGTTCGTGAGTTGGATTTTGTTTGTACCATCGGTGTTTATCACCCAAAGCGTATAGTGGTTATGCGCATTTGAGACATAGATAATCCGTTTGCCATCCGAGCTGAAAGTAGGATGGTAGTGGGAACCTGTACCCGTAAACGTTAGTTGCTGGACCGTGCCGCCTCCCGCGTCAACACTGAAAATTTGGTAGATGTCATCTACCATTCCGGTGAAGACAATCTGCTTTCCATTGGGTGCCCACGTTGGATGCCCATCGTCCACATCGTTATGCGTCAGCTGCTTCATGTTTGTGCCATCGATATCAATGACGTAGATTTCTAATGTGGCGTTGTTCTCCGTGCTTCCGGGTTCACTCTCGGTTTCCTGTGTTGGAGCTTTGGATTCAAAGGCGATTTTTTGTCCATCCGGCGAAAAGACAGGGGCGCGTTGCGCGCCATCTATATCGATTAACGGACGTTGGTTTCTACCGTCAACATCCATGAGGTAGATCGTCGCAGTTCTCGGGTCGGAACCACTCGCCTGGACAGATGGGAGCATCATACCGCCACGTGTCCTCTCTGAAACGAAGGCGATCGACTTACCATCTGGTGAAAAAGCAGGCATGTATTCGTCAAGTTCATCGGTATGTGTGAGCTGCTGAAGTGAATGGGTCGCGAGATCCATGAGATATAACTCTGCGTTCTGGAGTCGATTTGAGGTGAAGGCGAGCCATTTACCATCAGGTGAAATTGCGGGACTATAATCGTCGGAATACTTCGCAGTAAACGTCATCATATTCCCTTTTTCAGTGAACGTCTGCTCGTAATCGTCGCTGCCCTCGGTGCGAATACGCCGGACATGGTAGGCATCCCCTGTGATACCTGCTAATTGAAAAAGGATGTCCTTTTCTGGGGAACCGCTCAGCAGATTTTGAAATTCGGTGCGCGCAAGGGAACGGTTGCCGCTGTGCCAATAGACGCGCCCGAGTGCGAGTGTTATCTCTGTCCGTTTTGGTGCTAACCTTGTCGCACTTCTGAAGGCGTCAATCGCTTGTGTAGCATCCGCCAACCCTTCATACACCAAACCGAGTTGATAGTATGCCTCGGCATTGGAAGGATTCTGCTTAAGTGCCGCCTGAAACTGCTGAATGGCAGATGTAGTGTCGCCTGTTTCAAGAAACGCTTTGCCGCGCTCAATGGTAGGATCCCCACCGCAGGCAAGTAGGACTACGAATATAGAAATAAATAGGTAGAAATAGTTGTTCATTTTTATTGGCTATCGGCTATTGGCTTTCGGCAATGATGGCGGTCGGGGGCGTTCCGCTGTGCTCCACTCTCAGCGGTCGGAAACCTTCAGCAAAGAGGGTTCTCTTAAACGATGAACTCTTTACCGATACCCGAGCGGTTTTTTCGGAAGAAAAAACCGCCCCGACTGTCGACTGCTATTTTTCTGACTGCTGACCGCCGACTGCTGACTGTCGACTGCTATTTTGTGTTATACGGAGTCGCTGGTTTGCTGGGACATTATGAAGTTTCTGCGTTTCCCCGTTCTGCCAAGTGACCTGTAACATCTCAATCTGTGTGGCGTTCCCTACGCCAAATTCCGCGATGAGACTGTTAAAGGACATGTAACTATCACCGGCGTAAATTTCTCGGATCTGCGTCTGATCTGCCGTTTTTACTTGGATTTTCGCACCGATAGCATCTCGATTTGTGCCCGTTCCAATGAGTTTGACCTGCAGCCAATTGTTACGGTTTCCGCCCTCATTACGCAACAATGTAGGGGAGGCATGGTTGTTAACGACGAAAATATCGACATCACCATCATTATCATAGTCTCCAAACGCTGCCCCGCGACCGACTCGGAGTGGGAGTGCCGCAATTCCAGTCTCTTGGCTAATATCGGTGAATGTCTCATCTCCATTGTTTCTGAACAACATATCAGCCTGGGGGATAAGCACCTCTGGCTGTCTAAGTTCTTGAAAAGTACTGCCATTCGTCACAAAAATATCCAAATCACCGTCGTTGTCAAAATCAAAGAGAGTCGTGCCCCACCCGATCTGTTTGATGCTCTCTTCAGCAAGCAGGGCAGTATAGGATTCATCTACGAACCGGATCTGTTTAGCGTCTCCGTCCTCTTTGGACAAATTTCTATAGAGTGCGTTTTCTTCGTCCACCCAATGGCTCATAAAGAGATCGGTATCACCGTCAGCGTCGTAATCGCCAGCGGCGAGTCCCATAGAACCACGAAAATCTGCCGCCCATGACTCGGTGCTGACATCAGTAAAGTTTCCACCGCCATCGTTGCGATAGACATGGTTCGTAGTGGTATCATTCGCGACATAGAGGTCGAGGTCGAGGTCGTTATCAAAATCGCTAAAGATGGCTTGCATGCTTCTACCGCCTACTGCCGCGATACCCATTTCAGCGGTCGCATCGGTAAAAGTGCCATCACCGTTGTTCCGATAGAATACGTTATCCTGCGGTTCAAAGACATGCGGATTCAGAGCACTCGGCACAGGTTTTCCGGATTGTAAGGACTCTTCCTTCATCTCTTCCAACGCTTCCAAGTCATAAGTAACATAGTTGCAAACGTAGATGTCCAAATCGGTGTCGCTATCTACGTCTGCGAAGGCAGCACCTGTACTCCACAATTCGCAGCCGACACCGGCAACTCCCGTCACATCAGTAAAGGTGGCGTTACCGTTATTCCGATAGAGGACATTCGCGCCGTAGTTGGTTAAGTAAAGGTCGAGGTCGGCATCACCGTCATAATCTGCGAAGACGCATCCCATGCCGTACCCTTCATGCCCGACACCCGCGGCACGCGTGATGTCCGTAAAAGTGCCGTCACCGTTGTTACGATATAGGGCATTAGCGTTCTTTCGTACGGGCGGGGTTACCCCGCCCCTACCATTTTGTGTAAAGGGACCGGGGATGTTGACAATGTAGAGGTCGATGTCTCCGTCGTTGTCTATATCGGCAAAGCCTGCACCGGATCCCATGTCCTCCGGAAGTAGGCTGGAACGGATTCCGCTCGAATGCTGAAAACGGATGCCAGCTTCGCTTGTAACATCAACAAAAGTAACCGCATTTAGCGTCATGGAAACCGATAGCATAGAGATTGCAAACGCTATGAAAAAGGTATACACGTGATATTGGTTTTCGGAAGAATGGTTTTGACCATTAACTCGTGCTTTAGCAAAAGTATCAGTAGACGAGTTGATAGTCAAGGTGGAATAGCATTGTCCCGCAGGCCCACACGCGGCTTGCGTCGCGATCAGGTCGGGTTTCTCCGAAACCCTTTCAGCAGTCAGTAAAGAGGTGTTTTTGATAGGGTGTTTCCCCTCGTTTAAGTTAACTCTCTTGCTAATTGCTGATTGCTGATTGCTAATTGCTAATTGCTGACGGCTATTTTTCATGTTTCTAAGAAATTAGTAAAAATGGTTCCACTGCGAAAGCGTTCATCGTTGAGGATATTCTGGAAGAGCGGAATTGTGGTCTTTATACCTTCAATTTCAAATTCAGACAAGGCACGTTTCAACCGCTCAATCGCCTCTTCTCGATCTCTACCCATCGCGATAAGTTTCGCCACGAGTGAATCGTAGTGTGAAGGAACAGTATATCCCGTGTAGAGATACCCATCAACCCGAATACCAATGCCACCCGGAGGATGGTAGGCTGTGACGAGTCCGGGTGAAGGCATAAACTGATTTGCTGGATCTTCGGCATTAATTCTGCATTCAATCGCGTGCCCTTGAATCTGAACGTCAGACTGGTTATATCCGAGTTGCTCCCCCATCGCGAGCCGAATCTGTTCTTTGATGAGATCTATACCAGTGATACTCTCAGTGACAGTGTGTTCAACCTGAATCCGTGTATTCATTTCTAAAAAATAGAAATTATCATTTTTATCAACAACAAACTCAATGGTCCCAGCATTTGTGTAACCGATCGCTTTCGCAGCTTTTGCAGCGGCTTTACAGATCTCGTTGCGAAGTTTCGATGGAATCGAGGCAGCCGGTGCTTCTTCTAAGAGTTTTTGCTGTTTACGCTGGATAGAGCATTCCCGTTCTCCTAAGTGGACAACGTTGCCATGGGTATCTCCAAGGATTTGGACTTCAATATGTCGTGCCTCCTCAATCCATTTTTCAATGTAAACATCTCCGTTACCAAACGCCGCCTCACCTTCTGCCTTTGCAGTATGAAAAAGATTGAAAAGGCTCGGTCGGTTTTCGGCGATTCGAATGCCTCGACCCCCACCGCCTGCGACGGCTTTGATCCCGATAGGATACCCGATCTTCTCAGCAAGCTGTGCGGCATCCTCAGCGGTGTCAACCGTTCCTTTTTTGCTGTTTTTACGCCTACCGCTTTGGCTGCCAGGTACGAGTTTGAGTCCGGCTTTTGACACAGTTTCGCGTGCCTTCACTTTGTCTCCCATTGTGGCGAGATCTTCGATGGAGGGACCAATAAACTTTATCTCATGCGCCTCACAAATTTCTGCAAATTGCGCATCCTCAGCCAGAAAGCCTGCTCCAGGGTGGATTGCATTGACGTTGGCATAATCCGCAACAGTGATAATATTAGAGTATTTGAGATAACTTTCAGTTGAGGGCGGTGGACCAATGCAATAGGCATCGTCCGCTAATTTTACGTGTAGGGCATCTTCATCAGCGGTCGAATAGATCGCTACCGTTTTAATCCCCATGTCTTTGCACGCACGGATAATGCGGACAGCTATTTCACCGCGATTTGCTATCAGGATTTTTTTTATCATGTTTTTTATGGTTTTCGGTTCGGATTTTTTTTCTTCCAAAAAACCCTTTCGGTAGTCGGTTTTCGGTTCGGATTTTTTCTCCCAAAAAATCCTTTCGGTCATCGATAACAAAAGGAGTTTGTTAAACGAAAACCTCTTAACCGACAACCGACAACCACGACTCCGATAACTATTCCTAAATAATCTGCTTCACTCGGAACAGCGGTTGTGAATACTCAACCGCCTCGCCATCTTCAGCAAGAATCTCTAAAATCTCACAGTTAAACGGAGCTTCTACGGGATTATAAGTTTTCATGACTTCAAGGACAGCGACAGGCTCACCCGTTGCAACTACATCCCCAACTTTAACAAAGGGCGGTTCGTCAGGGGCAGGAGAACGGTAGAAGCGCGAGGGCATAGGGGCACTGATAAGCCCATTATTTCCTTCCGAGGCACCTTCGACATCGGGGGTCTCTACAGGAAGTTGTGGCGCATCCACTGCTACACTCGTTTCTGCCGGCCGTAGTGCGGGCTGTTCATATCCTTCGGGGTTCCCGCGATCCCTGGAAACCTGCACTTCAAACTCGTTGTCTCGGATGCGAACTTCTGAAAGATCGGTACGGACAAGAATTTCCGCTAACTGTTCAACAATCTCCAAGACATCACTGTAACTTTGTTCCGCAGATTGAGATTTATCCTTGGATCTGTTTTGACGCATTTCTTTTTTCACAGTCGGCTATCGGCTTTCAGTCATCAGGGACCTCGGCGACGTTTTAACTTCCGCGAGAAGGTTATCCAGTTGCCGACGGTAACTGACTGCTGAACGCTGAACGCTGATTGCTACTATATCCTTTCTACATATTTTCCGGTGCGTGTATCAACTTTGATACGCGTTTCGTTCTGAACAAACAAAGGAACATTTACGACACCACCCGTTTCAAGTGTGGCGCGCTTTGAACCGCCACTAACAGTATCACCTCGTAATCCGGGGTCGGTCTCAACAATCTGAAGCTCAACGAAGTTCGGAAGTTCAACGGCAAGTGGGATGACCCCTTCCATTTTGACGGTGACAGTTTCACCTTCCTTTAAAAACTTCAAGGCATCCCCAATGAGATCTACAGGGAGAGTGTGTTGTTCAAATGTTTCGTTATCCATAAACCACAAGGCATCCGCATCTCGGTACATATACTGCATCTTATGATCCATGACCCTGACAGTTTCCACATTTTCATTAGAACGAAAGGTCCTATCCAAAACGGAACCGTCGGAAATACGTTTGATTTTGGTTCGTGCGAAGGCACCACCTTTCCCTGGCTTGACGTGCTCACAGTTGACTATGGTGTAAATAATATCGTTGAGTCGGATAACCAACCCGTTGCGTAAATCGTTAAGTGCTGCCATTTTCTCCTCATTATTAGCAATCAGCCATCAGCAATCGGCTATCAGTGCTGATGGCTGAGACTGATTGCTGACTGCTATTAAAGCAAAGCGATTGCCTGTTCCAATGCCTTTGCTCTGTGACTAATCCGGTTTTTTATTTTTTCTCCTAATTCTGCGAAAGTCTGATCATAACCGTTAGGTACAAACACGGGATCATAACCGAAACCGCTCTCTCCCAGAGGATTCTGCCTGATGTGTCCCTCACAGATACCGAGAACGACTTTCGGTTCGGAATTCGGATGTACCACCGCAATCGCAGCGATGAATCGCGCCTGTCGATTCGTGGTACCTTCAAGTGCCTGAAGGAGTTTCGCAATCCGGGTTTCATCCGTTGCATCTTCACCCGCCCAGCGTTTGGAGTTAATACCTGGCGCACCGCTGAGAGCATCCACCTCCAGGCCTGCGTCGTCAGCGAGGGTAAGATGAGACGTATACTCAGCAATAATGGACGCCTTCTTAACGGCATTCTCCATATACGTTTTACCGTCCTCAATCACCTCTGGGGCATCTGGATAATTTTCCAAAGAGATAACTTCGATCGGATAGACACAAGACCTATCCCTACTACCGCAGAGCATGTTTGTGAGTTCTTTTACCTTACCTTGATTACGCGTCGCCAATACGAGCTTCATCTGAATTCTCCAACATCATCCGATTCTGGAGCCGGACGAGTTGCTGTATACCTCCAACGGCGAGATCCAGCATTTGGTCATAGTCGACACGCGAAAAAGGCTTTTCTTCTGCCGTGCCTTGTATCTCTATAAATTGTCCGCTCCCTGTCATCACGATGTTCATATCCACATCCGCTGTTGAGTCCTCCGTGTAGCAGAGGTCTAACATCGGTTGACCGTTGATCAGTCCGACACTTGTTGCGGCAATGTTGTCGGTAATGGGGAAATTTTTAATTCTTTTGCTTTTAATGAGCTCCTGACAAGCATCCCAGAGTGCGATGAAGGCACCTGTAATGGATGCGGTGCGTGTCCCACCATCAGCCTGAATCACATCACAATCAACCCAAACTGTTCGCTCTTCCAAGGCGTATAAATCTACAGCGGCACGTAAGGAACGGCCAATAAGGCGTTGGATCTCCTGTGTTCTCCCACTGACACCACCACGGGTTGCCTCACGTTGCATCCGTTCAGAAGTCGAGCGAGGTAACATAGAATACTCTGCCGTCACCCATCCCTTATTTTTGATACGTTGGGAGCGCATAAAACGCGGCTGTTGGTCAATTACAGAGGCAGTGCATATAACACGGGTATCACCTGTCGCGATGAGTACAGAGCCTTCGGCATGTTTAATATAATGTCGTTTAATTGTGACCGGACGCAATTCATCTGTTCCGCGTCCATCCTCTCTGGTTTCCATATTTCTGTTTCCTGTTTTTCTATAGCCATCAGCGGTCAGGCGGATTTTTTTAAAATCCCTGCAGGGGTCAGTAGGAAAAGCCATCATTTAACGAAAGCCTCTTTACTGACTGTTGACTGCTAACTGCTGACTGCTATTCTAAGGTCTCGAGCAATGCCAACGCTTTTGTGTAACTTTTCCGCTCAAGATAGTGCAAAAGCATCTTAGGGGCTGTCGGTGCGAGTTCTTGAGTGAGGACATCGATCTGTTTTAACTGTTCCATTATGTCCTCGCCTGCCTCAATCCGCTGCATCATAGTTTCCAATGCTTGTCTAAGGTCAACAAAACGTTCAATTTCAACTTGCATCTAATGACTCCAGTTCATCAACGGCTTTGCAAGTTCGCAGGGAAACGTTCTTATTCGGTGCATCGTAACCTTTCCACGCATAAGGATCGACACCAGAGACCGGAATGATACATCGGCGGTCAGCGCTTGCCGCGCTTTCCCCTTCCTTAACCGTCCATGGCAACAACGACCATGAATTACAGTAATGGTTCACCAAAACCCTGCGATATGTATCTCCACGGTTTTTGCGAGAGCGGTGAAGTAGATAACCGTTAAAAAATACTAATGTACCGGTTGTAACTTCAACGGGTACCTCATCTGTGTCATTAAATCCGTAACTCTCCCAGGCAAAATCGAATTCATCTGGGTTCTCGTGGTATCTCTGCGGATAGAGATATCCTCGACGATGCGAACCAGGAAGGACCCATAAACATCCATTTTCTATCGTTGCATCGTCCATTGCAGTCCACGCGCCAATCAAGGAGCGATCGCGAGTCGGAATATAAAATTCGTCCTGATGCCATGCTTGTCCTTGAAAATTGGGCGGTTTTACAAAGAGCATCGACTGCATGCACTTGACGCTTCCATCCCAGTACGGTAAATGGGCAGCAGTTATCTGACTCAGGATACCACTGATTTTCGGGTGCTTGACGTACTGCTCAATAACAGGACTGACAAAATGCGGCTGATGAATGCAAAGGATACGTCCCACAGCCTCGTCATCGCCGATATCCTCAGGTAACGGTTGGAGACTGTCACACGGGTATCCACCTTTGGCAAGCGTAACAGTGTCCTGCCGTAATTCCTCTACCTCATCCAGAGAAAGCAGATTTGGGACAACAAGGTACCCGTTATCGATAAAAAATTGGACCTGCTCCTCAGATACAATTTGTGGCACCTCAATCGGCGCACTCGGTTCAAAGTTCATTTTTTAATCTATTGCTCCTGTGCGCAAGCCCATAGAGACTTGCGGTTAACCATCTACTCGTCTCTGATACAATATCTAAATGCACGAGCAGATGGTTAAAATGCTTGGTTTCACAGTAGTTTCCGAAATAGCTGTCAGCGATTAGCAGTCAGCCACCAGCGGTCGGTTAAGTGGGTTTCACCTCATAAAGGTTCCTCAAGGTATCATCAAAAAACGTAGCCTGCAACATCTGCGCAGGCGGATATGAGAAAGGCACCCGAAAGTCCAAACGCGCTTTTTTCCTCCGCAAGGAAAATTAAAAAAGTAAAATCAAACACGGTTCGCGAGGAACATCTCTGTTATTGCTAAGGCAAAAACCGCGAACATGAGATAGATCCATGTGTTTTGATTCCTCTCTACATCTTCATTGAATTGCGCCACCAGTTCTGCTGTCGGTTTATCTTCTATTAGTTCGTCAGCCGTGCCTTTCAGCATGCTTGCGAGTTCCTCAACATCACGCGCCGTAAGATCAGACTCAGTGGTATCGATGTTGACAACAAAGTAATCCGGGACTTCTGCACCAGACCTATGAATTGAATAGATACCGGGTATTGTCGTGCCTGTATATAAGGTGCTACTTTGTGGAGTCTCCTCTGCTGTAAGTGTAACATCTTTATTTCGTCCCAAGCGCGTTTCGACGTTGTTCGGATTGAAGATAGCTACCTCTCTGTTCCCCGTTATGACCTCATTCTCAACATCCGAAACTTTCAGTTCAACATAGTCTCCGACGCGGTAATCGGGCAGCGTTTCTGTGCCTTTAAGTGCGAGATACTTAATAGATTCATGCAGGAAAGGTAAATAAACAGCGCGAATCGGCAGGTCGTTCCATTCCCGGTCTATGGTTGAAGTAAAACAGAGTACACGCCCCAAGTCTCCGTAGGGCTTTTCAAAGAGCGCAGGACTGCCATCATCATAAGAAGCAATGACAGTAGCATTGCTTCCCGTTGGTACCGCCTGAAAAATTCTATAAAATCGCGCCTTGCCAAAATCACCATGGTTTGGTTCCTTGAACGGAGCGAAGATTGGGTGTTCGTACTTTACTGACGCAAGGACGCGAAATTGCTGACGATCAAAAGCGTCACCGGTGGGACGGACAAAGTTGCAAGGCATCAAACCTGTCTCGCCACCAAGACGCTGTTCATAAACCGCAGGGTCTATATTATCACCCACTGTCACAATCAATCCACCACCTGAAGCAACGTAGGCAGCCACGCGTTCAGCTGCGTCGGAAGAAAGTTGTCCTACATTGGCAAGCACCAGAACATCAGTGCGATTCAGTGTCGCCGTTCTCGGTACCGAACTCGATTCGGTAAAATCAATAGGTACTGCATCACTACCTGCTGTAAACGCCATTTTCATAAAAAATGTTTCCATCGTCTGTCCATGAAGATTTTGCGGATCTCGCGTCCGTGGTTTGTCACTCACCGCATGAACCTTGATTGACCGTAGGCTTTTTAAAGTGAAATAGCGTTTGTTGTCAACCGCAAGTGCATCTTCAGGCAGTTCAATCCAACCTGTATGAGTTGCCTCGTCTTGAAAGTCAATCCGGAAAGCAGCATCCGCGAGATCGTCTGGCTCAATATCAAGTTGGACAGTGTGAATCATATTTCCATCTATGAACAGACGAACGGGCAGATTTTCAACTGCTTCGTCGCTGAAATTACGGACGCGGGCAACCAGATATGATGCTTGTTGTTCCTTCAGAATCACAGGCGGTACATTGAGGTCTGTTATCGCGAGATTGCGCGGGTCTTCAGGATGGACATCAATAAACTGAATTTGGACATCAGGGTTGAGTTTGTCGGTTTCAATGAAGTTTTCCCATCCCCGCTTTTGCATATCCGCAATTACATAAATCTGCCCTCTTTTGTGGATGCCACCGATAGGAATAGACGCAAGTATTTCGTCAGCAGTTTGCAGCGCGTCTAAATAATCTGTAGGTTTGTAAGTCGTTCCTGCATCGTTCAAAGCCGCCCTAATGTGTGAGAACTCTGAACCGAGGGGGGCAACGACACGAGCATTGTCCGATGAAAGAATCAGACAAGCGGCATCGGTTGCATCAAGCCCGTCAAGAATTTTAATACCTTCCTCTTTTGCGTTCTCGAATACCTCCTCATATTGCATACTATAGGAGGTATCCAGAATAACAATTGCGTTTCGTTTTCCGCCTGTTTTCTGCGCAATGACCGGAGCTTCAGCGAAGAACGGTCGCGCAAATGCAAAGCCGAGCAGTGCCAACATCAGAATCCGCATGAGCAGCAGCAGTAACCGCTTCAACTTATGCCGTCTCACGTTTGTCTGGTGCGACATCTCGATGAAACGGATGGTCCCGAATACCAATCGCCTTGCACGTTCTCGGTTCAACAGATGCAAGATAAGCGGAATTGAGGCACCTACAATACCTGCTACCGCGAATAAAGGGGCTAAGATTCCTAATCCAAACATTTTTTAGTGGGTGTCAGATGTCAGTCATCAGCAAGAAACTTCTTTGCAGACGATTGATAACCGGAAGTCGAAAACTACAAATCAGAGAACGCCTTGCCGCTTTGCGAGATAAGATGCCAAAGCTAAATCAATCGGTGTTGCTGTTGTTATCATGTTGTAATCAATATCTGATTGCCTCAGGGCGAGCCGATAAGTATCAAGAAATTCGTTGAAATTATTCAAATAACTTTCCTGAATCGCTTGTGGTGTTGTGATAATCTCAGCGTCACTTTCCGAATCGATAAAACGGATAAGTGCTTCTGCACTCCTGCCCGCCTCAAAGTCAGCAAAGGCAATTTCCTGATGTGCGAGAACATGAAAGACGATGACCTCATGTCCCTCATATCTGAGATGCTCCAAACCTTCGACAACCTCTGATTGCCCATCTATATCACCGTCGTCGTAGAGGTCGGAGACGAAAAGCACTAAACCGCGCTTGGTTAGACGTTCCGCGATTTGATGCAAGGGCATCCCCATCCGCGTGCTTTTTGCAGTCTGTAACGTCTCCAACGTGAGCAAGATCGAGTGTAAGTGCGATGCGTTACTTCGAGCTGGAAGGTATTGGCGAAGTGTATCATCAAAGTACGCAAACCCAACAGCGTCCCGCTGCTTCGCCATAAAATAGGCAAGCGACGCGATGAGGAAACTTGCGTATCGCAACTTTGTTAGTTTTTGTCCTGTTGCACTCTCCTCTGTAGTCGGATCATCCACTGGTGCCTCAGCTATCGGATGCAACATAGACTCGCTTGCATCTAAAAGGAGGTAGCAATTGAGATTGGTTTCCTCTTCAAATTGCTTGATATAATAACGATCCGTGCGGGCGTAGGCTTTCCAATCTATATGCTTGGTATCGTCTCCAGCCATATATTGCCTGTACTGTGAGAACTCGACACTGAACCCGTGATACGGACTTTTGTGGAGACCAGAGATAAAGCCTTCAACAACGAATTTTGCAATCAATTCAAGATTCCCGATTCGGGCAAGGATTGCTGGATCTAAAAATGAGCGTCCGACTGATGAACTTTGTTGCATGCGTATTCTCTCAGTATAGCATTGTCTCGCAGGTTTCCCACACGCGGCTTGCGTCGCGATCAGGGCAGGTTTTCTCCGAAAACCCTTTCAGCAATCGGTAAAGAATGGCTGTCGGCTTTCGGGGCGGGTTTCTACGAAACCCTCTCGGGTGTCGGTAAAGAGGGTATCGTTTAAGAGAACCCTCTTGCTGACTGCCGACTGCTGATGGCTGATTGCTATTCTTACTGCTTCCTTAAAATAAGTAGGGTCAGGTCGTCAAATTGATCTGCCGCCCCCTGAAATCCCATCACTGCCTCGTGAAGATATTCGCGGATACCTTCAGCGTCAGAATCCTTGCACGCTTTGGAATCCTCTACGAGCCGGTCTTCCTCATAATACTCATCTTCAATATTGACGGTTTCTGTGACACCGTCTGTATAATATACGACGACATCACCACTTGTGAGTTTGACATTCTCCGCTTCATACTCAGCGATGTTCGGAACCATATCATTCGGAAACATTCCAAGCGGAATACCCCCAACCTCTTCACCCAACCATTTATAAGTGCCATCCTTTTTAATGAGTAGCGGCGGATTATGCCCCGCATTGAGCGTCGTCAAGACATCCGTATCCGGATTAAGATGACTATAGAAGAAAGTCGCGTACTTCTCTTCTGTACCACTGGCGTAAAGGAGCGAGTTAAGCGTCAAAGCCATATCGGTAAGTTCAGCGTACAAGGCAGACCCACTCAAGTCGTTCGGTTTCACTGAATCTTCCGCTACGACACCTTTTCCGCGAGACAATTCAGAGATGAGTCCCGCACGCAGCGTTGCCATAAGGAGAGCCGCTTGCATCCCTTTTCCAGAAACATCTGCAATTGTGAGTCCCCAATGTCCGGTCGGCAAGGCAATACAATCATAATAATCGCCGCCAACGGGACCGCGAGGCTCATAATGCCCAGCAACTTCGTAGCCGGGGATGTCAGGTAGCCTATCTGGAATGAGATTCTCCTGTATCTTGCGAGCTTCTTCCATTTCCGCTTGTAACTGGCGTGCCTCCAGTGCTTCCTGATGTAGGTGAGCGTTTTCAATAGCGACCCCTGCCTGTTTCGCAAAAGAATCAAGTAGGATAACATCCTCATCGGTAAAAGGTGTGATGCTACCACCACGTTCCTCTTTATCACCAACAACGAGGATTCCCAAAATGTCACCGTCGCGTCCGGGAATAGGGACTGCCATCAAATTCTTTCCGCCGAAAAGCGTGTCGGATTTTGGTGGACAGTGCCCGGGCAATCCTTCTTTGACAACAGATTTCAGCATGTCTGCAGACGTTGTTTCCGAGGATACAGGTGCTTCTTCACCATAAGGAATAATGAGTCCATTAGAACTCGAATCACCTGCCGGACCTTCAATCAATGTCTCTGGAAAGGTGAAGTGCATCTCAAGCTCCTGGCGTTCCGGGTACGTAAGCATGAGGGCTCCAGCGTTAGCATCTAAGAGTGAGACAGCCTGGTGTACTACCTGTTCTGCGGCGGCTTCAGGTTGTAGGAGTTGGCAGATTTGTGGAGCACTTTCAGCGAGCATAAACAATCGAAATTTTTCGCTTTGAACGCCCTCTACCATCTGCGAATAAGCAATAGCGATTGAAATTTGATGAGCAAGGGTCGTTAACAATTCCATCTCCCATGCTTCCAATGTCTCTCTACCCAAAAAACTTCCTAAACCAATCATTCCCAGAAATTCATCTTGAATCTTCAGAGGCACCCAAAGCCGTATGCCAATAGTTTCGACGAACTTGCCAGCCCGAGTGAAGAATTTTTCAAGACCTTCTGGTAGATTTTCACTCTCAATGAATGGATGTTGTAGCAAAATCTCGATTTCGCTTGGCTCAGCTGTGATTGGGGAAAATACTTCATCAGGTGATGACGCAACAACCTCAAGATTTTGTCTCGTCGGGTGATAACGGAGTATCGCTCCACGTGTGACTTGCAAAGTTCCAAGCGTGATCCGGAGATAGGTTTTACTTGAATGATTGAAGTTGCTGTGTCCAGAGATCAACGTTTGCCCCAAATGTTCCAACTCGGATAGGCTGAAGATGAGCCGTTCCATCGTCTGTTCTGCGGTATTTGGTGCTTTATGGGCTTGCAAACTATCCCCTGACGTAGGCATGCTTGGGTCTTTCATAGTATTGAATCCAGATAATTTAACCATCAACTCGTGCTTTAACATTTATCACGGAGTGTTTTGCTTGGGCGTTTCTTCAAGTTGAGGGTGTCTGAAGCACCCCACACATCCTGTCCAACTTGCTTGGGCATTCTTGTGTCGGGTGACTTCAGAAAGGTTATTATTTTTTGTTATATCTGTTACGATAAGCATATACCCAAGGCACCAGGACATATCCTATCCAAAAGGCATCCGCCAATGTAAAGCAAGCTTTTTCGATCTATTTCTGGATAAAAATTTACGCATAAAATTATAGGTTGGCAATAGCAGATTCTTCATCTGGAAAGATACCAGCATATTTAGCAAGTGCCATCATGCGAAATGTGCGTTCCTGTGTGGCTGACAACCCACAGAAATTCAGCGTGCCTTCGCGTTCACTAAGTGCCTCTATAATCTCAATAAGTATGGATATACCAATGCTGTTAATGAGTGTTGTTTTTTCAAGGTTAATTACGAGTTGTGTGCAACCATTCTGAATGAGTTCTTGTGCTTTCTCAGAGAGTTGTTCTCCGAGAGCATCATTCAGGTATCCTGTTGTTTCAATCACCGCGTGCTCTTTCGCTTCGCGAATTTGAATATCGAATTTGTCCAACAAATCGTTTACCTCCTTAAGTTCTCAACATGGACGTGCAAACTGCCCCAAAATAGAAATGTGATATATTAGAAAAACCGGACGTTTAACAGCGCATTTAACACAATTTCGTGAATTATCCACGATGGATTTAAAGTTGTGTTGTAAATATATTGTCCTGAAAGCCTCTATAGGCTTAGGCAATAACGACATAACCATCTACTCAGGGGACTTCTTTTTTGTGAAACTCACAGTAGTCCCGTTAGGGCTGCTTTCTATAATCACTTCATCCATTAAAGCTCTAATTATTTGTAAGCCTCTTCCACGCTTACGTAAATCTGGGTGTACACTCGGCCTGCCAAGTAAGCGGGTACCATCCAGTGTATCTGTTGTTATACCAACCCCTCGATCAGTAATTTTGACCTCCAACTGATCGTCCGTAACTAAAAACTGAATATGTACTTCCTTATCCTCGCTTTGGCTATGTTCAGAAGCGTTGATACAAGATTCGATGATAGCGAGTTGAATCTCTTCAACTGCCTCCTCGTTGAAATCCTTCAATTCGGCGAGGACAGAGCCAGTTTTTGCCGCGGCAAGTTCCATATCAGGGTACATTGGTATAGTGAGGAGTACTTTGTGTTCATTTGACACGTTCTTTTTCCCTCCTTGCTATGGCTTATGTTTATATTAAGAAGCCTAAAAAATTCGTTCACCTAAATTGGCACTTTCCGGAAATTAAAGGTTCATGAAAAACTTAATTAAATATGATACTATGTTTCTTAAAATTATGTCAAGAATTTTATGTCACCAGAGATTTTGTTTCGTCAACAATCCAACGTGCATCTGCTATTCGCGCAGATGCCTCTGATAATTCGGGTTGATAGGTCGCAAATTTTACCATATCACAGGTGGTGAGTAATTGTTGCGTCCGTTTAACACACGGTGTAGCTATTTTAGCGTGTAGCATCGCCTGAAGTAATCCTGTCGTTGTCAACTCCAACGCTGGAATCTGATAGCGTGCGTCAATATATTGGCGGAGAACATGAGCCAGTTGGGTATGATATGTCTCCATGTCTCCACGTTTCAACCAATCCGATGCCTCAATCGCCGCCAGTTTTTCGTATGCTACCTCGTGGGCCAACGGTGTGTCACTCTCATCCGGTACAGCGATGAGCAGGGGTTGACGGCGTTTTTGGAGATAGGACCATGACAGGATAACTACAAAACCGAGTATCACTGTACCACCGACGAAATAAGGCAGCAGGTTTTGCGACATCTCTAAGGGCGGTTTGATATCGCGTAGGTTTTGTCCTCCTAAAGTACCCTGCATAAGTATTTGTATAAGTACAGACATATTTCTTTCGGAAAGGTGCGACGGACAATCAGATATATCCGAAACCAAGACATCTCACTTAGCAATAGGCTCAATAACTATCGACTTTGGTGCAGTTGGGCAGGCGTATTGACATACCCCACACCCTGTGCATCCGGTATCCATAACCGCTACAACGCCATCTGACGTGAAATGAATCGCATCTTCGCCAATCGGACACGTATCGACGCAGTAGGTACAATCCACATCTTTCGTCCGAAGACAAGTTTCAGCACTGAAAACCGCCAAACCGATTTTAATATCTTCGGCATAAACGGTTTGCAAAGCACCGCTCGGACAGACATACATGCACGCCAATGAATCACAAATGACACACGGCTGTTCCTCAGGATCGATATAAGGTGTATTCGCGATATCGGGTTGGGTGGTCTGTAAAGGGAAAATAGCGTTTGCGGGACAATTTTTGACGCAGTTGCCACACCGATGACACTTTTCTAAGAATTCTGCTTCAGGCAACGCTCCGGGAGGTCGGAAAAGTGGACGATTACCCGGCTCCTCAGCAGGCAAATGATCGCTTATCCGATCATCCAGGAATTCAGTGACCGGTTGGATGAGTTGGTTCAAGGCTTCCTTGAAAAAGCCGCGTCTCCCCGTTTCATCAGGCATCTGTAGGTTCCATCCCTGAGAGTCGTGTTCCGTGCTCGCGTGGCACCTTATTCTTCGCTGGCTTTAGGAATCCGGTAACAACATTTATGGCTTCCTTGCATGAGATGTTCTACTCGAACGACTTTCGCACCCAAGGATTGCCGGAAGAGTGCTGTTTCAATTTCACAGACGTGTGGGTATTCTTGCGCGATTAAGGCGATAGGACAATTATGTTCCGTTAAGACGTAATCGGCCGCGTCTTCATCAAAACGTGCCATATACCCTTCTTCATCACGGATATGGGCAAGTTCTTTGACGCGTTCGGACAGCGTCTTCCCTTGGAGCCGCTGTTGATACGTCTGCAACTGTGATTTCATCCGACCTCGAAAGACTTTGTTGATGAAACCAGGTCCATTGAATTTAGCAACCTCCTGCATTAAACCAACAGCAAAGTTAGCATAAGTCGTGGGAAAAAGACCGTTTGCTTCATCTGTTAATTGATAAACGTAAGGCGGACGACCCCGTCCTTGCTTTTCTTGGTAGTACTCAACCAATCCCTCTGCTTCAAGTATCGCGAGGTGCTGTCGGATCCCCATCTGACTGATATGCAAAGCTTCTTTCAACTGACTGATCGTCATGCTGGCGCGCATTTTCAGCAGTTGCAGGATTCGCATTCGGGTTTCGCTCATTTCGCAATTCACGTGATTTCCTCGTAATATAGATGAACTTATGTGGCTAACAACAGTACTTTACATTCTTTTTCAACGCTTAAAATATTATATCATAATTGTATATTACAGTTCAAGGTAATTTAGTTATCAGTCGTCGGTTATCAGTTCTCAGTGTTGGTAGATGGAGTTTGTAGCCTCACCGATGTTGTCTAAATCTCGAATTCTCTCGGAGACCGTGGATTTCTCGGATTTTAGGGAAATCGAAAACCATCGGAAATGCCTTACCGCACACTGTATGAGGTTTGAAAAATTTATGGTAAAACTTACAAATAACTCTCACTGCGAGGCTATCTCAATAGGTGCGAAAACCCACAACCCCGCCCCTTTAAAGTGTCTCATTAATTCTAAAATCTACCATAATATACCTCAGGGCGTTAGCACCGATAAATGAATACCTGCTATTTTTCTTTTGTCTATTTATCGCTTATGTGATAAAATTTTGTTAGGACTTACGCACTTCACCTGGTAGGTGCGGTTTCCCAACCAGGGTTCCCACCCGTTACTGGGAAGGGACACCGAATGCATCCAAATAGATGAAATTTACTGATTTTGCGTAAGTCCTGGTTGTAAAGGTTTTATTGCAAGTCGAGAGTAAAAGGACTGAAAGGAGAAGGTGGAGAATGCAGAACGTACTCACCGAATCACAAATTAACTTTTATCAAGAAAACGGGTTTCTTGTCATTGAGAACTTTCTTGATGCCGATGAATTGGCAGAGTGGCGACGTTGTACCGATGAATCTGTTGAGGAACGACTCGGAAATTCAGTGGAATTTATGACGAACCAGATGGATGCCAAGCAGTTCTACGCGCGCGTTTTTACACAATGCCTCCGTTTATCAGACACACACCCTGGCATGCGAAAACTGGTACATGATCCGAGACTCGGTAAGATGGCAGCACACTTGGCTGGTGTTGATGGTGTACGAATTTGGCACGACCAAGCTTTGATTAAACCGCCACACGGTAATCCGACCGCATGGCACCTCGATGTCCCTTACTGGTCTTTTGATTCCCGAGATGCCATCTCGTTCTGGGTTGCCTTGGACGATGCTACGCTTGCGAATGGATGTATGTGGTATCTCCCCAGCACTCATAAAACTGCCCGCTTTGATAACGTAGGCATTGGGATAAATATCGGCGAACTATTTAATGTATATCCAGAATGGAAACAGATTGAACCCCAGTGTGCCCCTTGTCCCGCAGGCTCTATTGCATGGCACAACGGACTCGTTGCACACGGTGCCGGTGCGAACATGACGATCCATCACCGCAGAGCGATGACGTGTGGTTTTATGCCCGATGGATGCACCTTCAATGGGAAGCGAAATATCCTGCCAGAACCCTATTTTAACTCGTTGGAAATTGGTGACGTGCTTAACGATGACATTCAGAATAGGCTTATATGGCATAAGGACCGGGACGCTTAAGGGGTAACCTACGACATCGCCTTCACAGAAATAACGATTAGATAAAGTCGTTGTCAGAAGAGCTGATAACTATTAAAAAGGAGATTCGGATATGGCAAAACAGCCAAATATTGTACTGTTGGGAGTTGATTCATTACTCGCGACACACATGAGTTGCTACGGGTATCACCATCTAACAACGCCTCATATTGACCGATTTGCAGAGGGGGCCACCCTTTTTGAGAAAACGTATAGCCCGCACATCCCGACAACAAGTGCTTACGCATCTATGCTGACAGGATTGGATACATTCAGCACGCAGGTTGTGGCATTGCGGCACCAAGGACCGCTCCGCGAAGAGGTCAAAACACTGGCAGAAATCCTCCGAGATGAAGGCTACGATACCACCTGTGTTGGGTTCAGTGGACCAAGCGCGCGTGGGTTCGACACCTATCTTGAATATTCTGGATGGGGACCCGATGAAAGCGGGCGGAGTCCGAAAGCGGAAAATCTCAACAAAACAACCTTACCAGAACTGAATCGACTGATTGATCAGCGCGACGAAAAACCGTTTTTCCTATTCCTGCGCCACATGGACCCACACTCACCCTACCTACCGCCAGCTCCTTATGAACGGATGTTCTATCACGGCGATGAATGCGACCCGAGCAATACCTCGATGGAACCGGTGATGGCGTTTAAGCCGTTTTGTGATTACTTCGCTTCATGGATGCCATCCGGAATTACCGATAAAGATTACGTCATAGCGCAATACGACGGCGCCATCGCTTATATGGATGCTTGTATTCAGACGCTTTTCAATGCTCTTGAAGCGCGTGGCGTGTTGGACGAAACAATCGTCGTTCTCAATGGAGACCACGGCGAAACCCTCTATGACCATGAATGCTGGTTTGACCACCACGGCATCTACGATGTCACGCTACATGTACCGCTTATTATCCGTTATCCAGGGCGTGTGCCTGCCGGAAAACGGGTTGACGGATACAACCAACACAAAGATCTCGTGCCGACACTCCTTGAATTAGCAGATATCGAGACAGACATCGCATTCGATGGAAAGAGCCTCACCCCGTTAATGAACGGCGAGATTACCTCCTACGACAGCGAGTTCTATATCACAGAATGTACGTGGATGCGGAAACACGGTTGGCGCACCCCTGAATGGAAACTCATCGTTGCACTTGAACCGGACTTCCATTTCAAACCTCCTGTTGAACTCTACAATCTGATTCAAGACCCAGATGAGAATAACAACCTTGCTGAGACACACCCAGACATCGTTAATGTCCTCGAAACACGGATGAAAGGCTGGATTCGTCAGCGGGAACAGGAGACAGGCTTGACAAACCCGATTATGACACAGGGCGATTGGCACGGACACAAAGGTGTCGGTCCCTTCAAGTCATCTGAACAAGCATACAATACGATGCACATCGGGGATGCAGGGGCAGCGGCACGTTTACAGGCGAAATCTCGGAATGAATAGCAGCCAGCAGTCGGCTGTCACAGGGCGGGGTTGCAGTGTCTGTCCGCAAGCTTATAGTCCGTAATGAAATGGAGAGGTATACGGAAGCGGACTGTGTAATCTAAGCACTCCTGACCGAACCGCAAGGAAAATTGGGATGTGTTATCTTCATAGCACCAAAAACGTAGATCGTAATGAAATGGAGATCGGATTCAAGAGAGGTAGATCAAAGTTCAAACTCACGCCATTTAACCGCAAGGAATAATTAAAAAATGCCAGATTATAGACGAGATCAGGTCTTAGAACGCCTGAAAACAGAATTAGATAAAGACAAACCCTTACTCGCTGTGGGTGCTGGAACGGGTATCACAGCAAAATTCGCTGAACAGGGGGGTGCCGACCTGATTGTGATTTACAATTCCGGTCGCTACCGGATGTCCGGGTTCGGCTCCTGTGCAGGACTTTTGGCTTACGGTGATGCGAATGCTATCGTCATGGAGATGGGCGAACGTGAAGTTCTCCCTGTTGTTAAAGAGACTCCTGTTATTGCTGGCGTCAACGGCACAGACCCAACACGTCGGATGAGCAACTTCCTCAAGCAAGTCCGCGATGTCGGTTTCGATGGCGTTAATAACTTCCCAACCGTTGGCGTGATTGACGGAACTTTTCGGGTAACACTTGAAGAGACGGGGATGGGCTTCTACAAAGAGGTTGAAACGATCGGTATCGCGCACGAGATGGATCTTTTCACCATCGTCTATGTCTTTAACACAGAAGAGTCCGAAAACATGGCAAAGGTTGGTGCGGACGTTATCATCGCGCACATGGGGACAACGATAGGTGGCACTATCGGTGCAGAAACGGCTTTCACGCTTGAAGATGCGGCTGTACGGGTACAGGAGATATGCGATGCGGCAAGAGCCGTGAACCCAGATGTCTTATGCTTGGCACACGGGGGTCCCATCTCGAAAGCACCAGAGGCGGCGTTTATCAATGAGAAGACGGATGCCGTCGGTTTCGTGGGTGCCTCCAGCATCGAACGATTCGCCTGTGAGGAGAGTATCCCCCGCGTCACAGCTTCCTTTAAGGAATAGATACAAGATTTCCGCGAGTTTCAAGCAGTCGCGAATTCTCCAGAGTAAAATTAGCCAAACCCGTAGCCTGCAACAACCGAATCCGACACTCGTGCTTTTAAGTATTGTATCGAAGACGAGTTTCGGGTTCGGCAGGCGGATATTTAGGAAGGCGTGTTAAAGCCCAAATCCTGTCGTTCTCCTACAAGGTAAAATTAAAAATGGTCAAAGAAATAGAGATTTTAACTGCCGATGACACCGAGTTAATGCGTATCAGTCAAGAAGGGACGTTGTCCTTGAGTTTGAACGAGATGCAAACGATTCAGGCGCACTTCGGAACCCTCGGACGCAACCCCACTGATGTAGAGATAGAGACCATCGCCCAAACTTGGTCTGAGCATTGCGTTCACAAAACATTCAAAAGCACTATCCTCTATTCCGAAAAAGGAAAAGAACCAGAGCAGATTGACGGTTTGTTTCCAAGTTTCATTCAACGTGCGACTGAGGAGATAGCGAAACCGTGGTGTGTCTCTGTCTTTTCAGACAACGCCGGTATCATCGAATTTGACGAACAATTCAATCTCGTTTTCAAAGTAGAAACGCACAATCATCCATCAGCGATTGAACCCTATGGGGGTGCCGGGACTGGGATAGGTGGCGTAATTCGCGACGCACTCGGTACAGGGCTTGGTGCGAAGCCGATTCTTAATACGGACGTATTCTGTTTCGGGATGCCAGATACGCCTTATGCGGAACTGCCGAAAGGCACACTTCACCCGAAGCGCGTATTTAAAGGAGTTGTCGCGGGGGTGCGCGATTACGGCAACCGAATGGGCATCCCGACGGCGAATGGTGCTATCCTTTTTGATGCCCGTTATACCGCAAACCCACTCGTCTTCTGTGGAAACGTAGGTTTAATACCGAGAAACAGGTGTGAGAAATCCGTTGAACCGGGTGATCTGGTGGTTGCGATCGGCGGACAAACTGGCCGAGATGGAATCCACGGCGCGACCTTCTCCTCCGCAGAATTGGACGATACCTCTGAATCCCTCGGTAGTGTCGTGCAGATCGGCAACCCGATTATGGAAAAGAAGATTGTTGATGCGTTGTTACAGGCGCGGGACCGAAATCTTTATCGCTCCATAACCGATTGCGGTGCCGGAGGGTTCTCATCCGCTGTCGGTGAGATGGGCGAAGACACGGGAGCAGAAGTGCACCTCGAACGCGTCTCTTTGAAATACGAAGGACTCGCCCCGTGGGAAATCTGGCTTTCTGAAGCACAAGAACGTATGGTCATCGCTGTGCCACCTGAGAATCTGGATGAACTCATGGAAATATGCGAGGCAGAAGTCGTTGAAGCCACAGTTCTCGGCACTTTCACAGATACGCGTAGGTTACAGGTTTTCTATGAAGGCAGACTGGTTGCCGACTTAGAGATGGAGTTCCTGCACCATGGACTGCCGATGCCTGTGAAAGAGGCAGTTTGGGAGCCACCGAATCATCCGGATATGGCATCGCGAGACGAAGAAACGGAAAACTACACGAATGACCTCGAACGCCTTCTCGCAAGTCCAAACATCGCGAGCAAAGAATCCGTTATCCGGCAATATGACCACGGTGTCCAAGGCGGTATGGTTATCAACCCACTTGTCGGTGTGGAAAATGACGGACCGAGCGACGCATGCGTCACAACGCCCGTCTTAGGCAGTCGAACTGGTGTAATCGTTGCGAACGGCATCAATCCGAAATATAGCGACGTGGATCCGTATCTCAGCGCAGCAGCAGCGATTGACGAGGCTTTGCGGAATATCGTCGCTGTCGGAGGGACATTAGAAAAGACAGCACTACTGGACAATTTCTGTTGGGGGAATCCTGACAAACCCGATCGGCTCGGTGAACTCGTCCGTGCGGCGAGAGCGTGTTATGACATCGCGACTGCTTATGGCACGCCTTTTATTTCCGGTAAAGACAGCCTCTACAACGAATACCGGGATACCACAACCGGTGAACAACGCGCGATTCCATCGACACTCCTCATATCCGCTATCTGCGTTATGCCCGATATTCAAAACGCCGTTACAATGGACGTGAAAACGCCGGGCAATCTTATTTATGTCGTCGGCAATACCTACGCTGAATTAGGAGGTTCGCACTACTTCAACATCCACGGGTTCGTCGGAAACACTGCCCCTGCCATTCGTCCAAGTGAAGGAAAATTGACGATGGAACGTCTCAGCACTGCCATCAACAGTGGATTGGTGCGCTCGTGTCATGACTGTTCTGAAGGGGGTATCGGTGTTGCTGTGGCGGAGATGGCATTTGCTGGTGGATACGGGATGTCTCTGAGTCTTGATGATATTCCTATAGGCGAAGAGATCAGTGCTGACGACTTCCTACTGTTTTCGGAATCAAATAGCCGATTTCTCGTAGAGATTGAACCGCAACACCAACATGCCTATGAAAACCACATGGCAGGGATACCATTTGGCTGCCTTGGCACCGTCTCAGACACACCCGAGTTTATCATCAAAGGAAAGACCGGACGCTCGATAATTGAAACATCAATTGAGAATCTTAAATCCGCATGGCAGATTTTTTAATTTGTGATCTCAAAACCGTAGTCCGTAATGAAATGGAGGACGGGTAGATGGAACGCACATAATAGTTCAAATGTCCTTCATTACTCCGCAAGGTAAAATAAAAAAAGGAAAGTTAAAAAAATGAAACCGAAGGCACTTATTTTACGAACGGCAGGTACGAACTGCGACGCAGAGACGGATATGGCGTTCCAACTCGCCGGCGCAGAGACAGCATTGGTGCATATCCAAAATCTCATATCAGGTAGAGTTAACCTTGCTGATTACCAAATTCTCGCGATCCCCGGTGGATTTTCCTACGGCGATGACATTGCCGCGGGTATCCTGTTGGCGATAGAGATGAAACACAAACTGACAGACACGCTGAATCGATTTGTTGAAGATGGAAAATTAATAATCGGCATCTGCAACGGGTTTCAAGTGCTTGTACGGACGGGCTTGTTGCCCGGGAAAGACACCTCAGAAATGGTGCAGCAAGCGACATTAGCGATGAATACCTCATCAAAATTCGAGTGTCGGTGGGTGGATTTGGAAACACAAGAAAGCCCATGTGTCTTTACAAAAAGGGTCAAAGCGCGTGTCTATCTCCCCGTCGCGCATGCTGAAGGTCGATTTACTGCACCAGCGAATGTGCTGTCGGAATTAGAAGCGAACAATCAAGTCGTATTTCGGTATGCCGAGAGTAGATACCCCAACAACCCGAACGGTTCCGATAGTAATATTGCGGGTATCTGCGATGCAACGGGCAAAATTTTCGGATTAATGCCCCATCCAGAACGGTTTCTGACAAAATGGAATCATCCGCGTTGGACACGGGTTGCTAAAACGCAAGAGACCCCTTCTGAAGAAGGCGACGGATTGGTTATCTTCAAAAACGCGGTTGATTACGTCACATCGAATCTTTTGTAGGTGCGATCTCCATACCAGAATTCTCGCCTTTACCCGTTTTTCTCTCATAATCTCCGTTAAGCGCGAACCCGTTTTTTTGACCATCAACTCGTGCTTTAATATTTATAACGGAGGCAAGTTGATGATCAAATCGGGAAAGATGGAGCGAAATCCCAATAATTAAAAAATGCCAAACAAGTTATCAAGACACCTACTTCCATTCTATATGAAATTGCCTGTCTTTTGGGCATTCATCATTCTCTCGGTGTTGGGACAACTGCTTTGGGTGGTTGTCATTTCACAGGACGTACGGATTGACCTCCGATGGTCGAGTTTCGGCTACGGTTTAGGGATCGGTTTGGGTTTCATGCAAGGAAAATGGACATCTCGTTTGTGGGATCAATCGTATCTACAGGTTTTAAAGCGGCAGATAACCTTCTGGGAAGCAAAAGGTGCGAAATTGCTGACTTTTTACACCTGTGCGGCACTCGGTCTACCCATCTTTTGCACGATCCTCCTTCGATCACTTGACACGTTGGTAGGCATTCAATCCTATGTTTTCGGCTTTATCGGCGCGATGAATGTGGCATTACTATTATGGGTGCGACGCATGCCGAAGTAGTATATTGTATTACATAAACCCTTTATTGACAAGCCGTTATCGAACTTTTCTAACAACTTTTTGCAAGTCCAAAACGACTAATTCCGAAAATTTATGTAAGAATGGGCAGACTTAGAAGGATTACTGGAGAATTCAACATGCGTCCGTTAACAATTTCCTTACCAGATTACCTCTATGAAAAATTGGCACAGCAAGCTAAAGGGTCTGAAACCTCTCTTGAAGAACTTGTGTTGTTTCAACTTACGCGCGACGAGGCAAGAGACGCTGCGTTAGCCCTCTTACAAAAGCACGCGGGCAGATGTTTAACAACAAGAGAACCTATGCTTAAACAATCAACTCCTCCTACTTGGGTAGTTCCCATTTTCACCAATGTAGCGCCTCCTGTCGAAGTTGGAGAGATACTCGTTGATGCTAACACCGGTGAAGTTTTAAGCACAGAGATGGATGTGGCTGAAATGATTAAGAACGGACACGTTAGTTTTGGGTTTAAGTCTCTCGCTATTGAAAAACAGGAACGTTTGGCAGAACTCCTTTCATTGAACAATGAAAAAGTGTTAGAATCGGAAGTGAAAGAAGAAATGGAAGCACTCCTCGCTGAAGAACAGGAACTCCAAATCCGAAACCTTGAAACATTGGAGAGACGGCTTTTATCATAAGCGAGGTGTGATATATGCGTATAGGTAATCCATTGCGTAGGTCTGTGGCAAGCCGCGCAAATGAACGGTGTGAGTACTGCCACTATCCAGAACAATTTTCCCCTTCCTCCTTTCAAGTTGAGCATATTGTGCCAAGATCCGCAGGCGGTTTGACAGAACTCAACAATCTGGCACTTGCTTGTTCACACTGTAATGCACACAAAGCTACGCGCGAAAACGGGGCTGATCCATTGACAGGAACGGATGTTAGACTTTTCAACCCTCGAATTGATGATTGGACAGTTCATTTTCTTTTAAATCGGGAGACCGGTGAGATTGAAGGACAAACATCAATAGGGCGAACAACAGTCGAAGTACTCCTAATGAATGCTAAGCAACCGATTCGAGCGCGTTGGAATTTGATAAAACTCGAAGTGTTATAAAGACCTCAGAAAAACAGTCATCCGATGAGTGTTGATTCTTGAAATACTTCCGATACCTTCGGAGATTTCTCACTTAAACCGCCCGAAAATATGAAACTTGATAGAAACCAAGAAAAAGCCGTAAACCACATTACAGGTCCCGCGATCGTCATCGCAGGACCCGGCAGCGGTAAAACAACAGTCGTAACCGCACGGATTCTAAACCTTATCCAGACGCACAACATCCCTCCTTCACAAATCCTCGCCATCGCCTTTAATAGAAAAGCCGTTGAAGAGATGGAAACGCGCATCTTACGCAGACTCGCGTCATCAAAGCCTTCTCACGAAACGGAGAGACACCAAAAACCCGAAATCCGGACACTTCACGCATTCGGTAAAGACATTATCACTGAAAACTATGAACGCGCAGGGTTTAATCAAGAACCTGAGATATGGACGGGTCAGATAGATGAAATCATCGCACAAGAACAGACACAAATTGAACGGGAAGTCTCCACCACCTCAGTTTCTATCTATAAAATAGAGAGCAAAAGCACCGGCAGATGCTATATCGGACAGACCACAAACCCAGATCGGAGACGGAAGGAACACTTCGACCAGTCGTCAAATGACAGACTTCGACAAGCGATCCGATCCGAAGGCGCATCCCAATTCAGTTTTGAAGTGCTTGAATGGGTGCCGGGACAACAGGCAAATCGTCGCGAGGCTCACTGGATTGCGTTCTATAGAAACCGTGGAGGCGTGTTTAATCGCGCCGATCCGTTGCGGGTGCAGTATAGCAACCAACTCATTCTCGAATTGTTCTGCCAGCATTTCAAAATTCCGTATAAAGAACACCTTGACAGAGATCCCGACTTTGAGAATCTCCGCGATCGCTTCAACGACATAAAAGAAACCGTTATGCGAGCGAAACGGCATGTTACGACAGGGCTGTTCGACCCAATGACCATCAACGATCCCGTTGCCCAGGCATTCGCTGTAAAATATGAGACGCTTAAAACCGAGGCAAACGCTATTGATTTCGAGGATATGGTTATCCATGCCGCCAACCTACTTGAAACGTGTCCGGATCTCCAGCAAGCCTATCGCGACACATATCCGTATCTGCTCGTTGACGAATTCCAAGACATCGCACCCGCCGACTTTCGGCTGATTTCGCTTTTATCGGAGAACCTTTTTGCTGTCGGTGATGATGACCAAGCGATTTACGGATTTCGTGGCGGCGATTCCGAAATTATGCAGGAATTTACCGCTCGTCGAGAGGTGGTAAAATACGAAATTACGCGAAACTATCGCTCTACATCAACGATCGTTGAACACGCAAGAGCCTTGATTGAGCAAAACGCGCAACGTATCAGCAAAGACCTTCGCGCCCACAACCCGTTACAGCAGGACATAAAAATCATCAAGACAACGCCTGAGACTGTAGAGACCCTCCTACGCCATGAATTGAAATCCGCTCAGGAAACCGCTGTTTTGGCGCGCACGAACTACGAAACCGACCAGATTCAAGAGATACTTTCCAAACACGCGAAAAGTGTCGAAGTGACGACAATCCACAAATCCAAAGGTAGGGAATGGGAAAAGGTTATTCTGGTGCATAACACATTGGAGCGGCGTTTCCCGCGGCGTGATAACAACCTGGCAGAGGAGCGTCGTGTTTTCTATGTTGCGATGACGCGTGCCAAGGTGGAGTTAGTGGTGCTCGGTGGAACATGTCCGTTCGTGCCAGAATTTGAGAGAATTTCCAAAAACGTCGGTTACTATCTCCGACAGTTTGCGTATTGGCGTGCGAGAAGGAAACTGAAAAAAGAAAAAGACGCGGAGTAAGAATCATGCTATAATCGTTGATGAAGTCCTATTATTACCCGATACTATTAACCCTACTGAATACGTTTTATACCTTAAGCACCTATTGACACTGTTTCTATGACACTGAAATTAGATCCAAACCAACAAAAAGCTGTTGAACATTTTCAGGGACCTGCACTTGTCGTAGCAGGTCCCGGTAGTGGAAAAACCATGGTTATCAAAGAACGGATTCTGCACCTGATTCGCGAGTGCAATATAGTTCCGAGGCGGATCCTCGCTCTTGCTTTTAATAAAGAAGCCGCTAAAGAAATGGAGAAACGTATCCTATCAGAACTAGCATCCAGCAGTAACTTGCCTGAGATTCGTACGCTGCATGCCTTCGGGCTAAGAGTCATTAATGAACACTATGATCGGTTAAAACGGAAAAACAGACCTACAGTATGGGCATTTGATCCGGAGCGAACCATCGAGGGTGAAATTCGACGACTCAAAGGAAATATGGCCAATGCAACAGTCACCATTTATAAAATCGAAAACGAGTTGACAGGAAAATGTTACATTGGACAAACTACGAATCCAAAACGAAGGAAAAGAGAACATTTCTCTCTTGATGATTCCTCAAATCCTGATCTCCGTCAAGCTATGCTGAATGAAGGAACAGAGCATTTTAGTTTTCACCCCATTGATGAAGTAAAAGGTGAGGATGCCAACAAAAGCGAAGCAAAATACATCGAATACTACAAAGATTGTGCTGTGGTTAAATTGTTAGAATTTGAAGTAGAACAACTTGAAGAAGATAAAGCCGATATCTATATTTCAATCTACAAAATTGAAAGCCAAAAAACGGGCATATGCTATATCTTACAATCTACAGACTCAGGACGGAGCGAGGTGGAAGATTTCATTGATTCATCAAACGACGAAATTCGTAACGTAATTGAAAACGAAGGTACTGAACACTTGACACTTGAAATTCTTCACAAAGAAGTCCGCAGCGCAGAGGCTTCAATACTTGTAGAACACGCAGTTAATAACGCCAGTAGCCGTAGTCGCGCTGTGTTTAATCGAAATGATCCATTGAAACAACACTACAGTGACCAACTTTTGATAGAACTATTTTGCGAACATTTTGGTATCTGTTACGAGGAATTTCTTAAGAGCCCTTTAGACCTTGAAAATTTAACAGGGAAAATTGAGGATTTTGAAAAAATAGTTGACAAAGTTCAGAAAGCAAAACAGGAGATTAATATCGATTTTTCCAATACCAACTCTATTGATGATGTTGTGAATTCTATTATTGAGTCTATTGACGACCAGGTCGTGCGGGCGTTTGCTGAAAAATACGAAAAAAAGAAGGAAAAAGCTAACGCTATTGATTTTCAAGATATGATTCTCTATGCAGTATACCTACTTGAGGTTTATCCAGATATCTATACTAAATACCGTGGAAAATATGATTATGTGCTCATTGACGAATTCCAAGATATATCGCCCATTGACTTTCGACTAATAAAGCCTCTATCAGAGGATCTGTTTGTTGTCGGGGACGACGATCAAGCAATTTACGGGTTCCGAGGTGGCAATTCCGAGATTATGCTGAACTTTCACAAACGAGAAAACGTAAGAAAATATAAAATAACAAGGAATTATCGCTCGACTTCAACAATTGTTGAGCACTCAAGGGTTTTGATTGAGCATAATTCGTTTCGAATTGACAAAAATCTCCATGCTGAAAATCAGGTGCGTCCTCCAATAAAAATTTTAAAAACAACACAGGAAACAGTAAAAGACATCTTCTTGAGAGAATTTGATGAACCTTGCTGTCAAACACAAATCATTGATAAACGTGTTCCTATAGTAGAACGCATCTTGTTGAAAGTGCCCATGCAAACACAACAAACAGGAATTCCTGTTCGCTACAGATCTGAGGTTGAGAAAATCCGGAAAATGCTTCTGGACAGAGGCTTTAAAGAAGTCAGAATTAACCGTAAAGAAGGCGATCTTTTTCAGTTTATTGGAAGAGGTCCTAAAGAAATAATAGAAGGATCCACGATTCACAAGATGAAGGGAAAGGAATACGATAAGGTTATTCTTATCCATAACACACTAGAAGATAAAGACTTCCCTTTTCACGACAGCGATGATATAACCGAAGATCGGCGAGTTTTCTATGTTGGGATAACTCGCGCTAAGAGCGACCTAGTTATCCTTGGCGGAGAATGCCAATTCGTTTCTGAAGCAGGACTATCAGTATTACCTTCTAAACGCAGGAAACACTTAGAGCGAATCTCTAAAAACCTACAATTTGCTATTATAAGACGTATAAATATTGCTAAGAAAGAAGTAAATGAAATTTCTGAAAAGTTGCAGATAACCTTGACATCTATTCTTATAAAACATATAGGGAGTGCTACTGAATCTATCCAGAGACAATGTAAATATGAACTAGATCGATTGAGACAGGAGGTACATAAGACTGAAAAGGCAGCTGAGGATGCATCAAAACAGTTAGAAACCGAACTGATAACCGCCATACAGGCCTCTAATGAAAATCTTTTTAAAGGGCTAATTCCAGTACTGGATGTGTTTGAATCACAAATCAATAATGGACAAGAAATAGTTGATGTAGGTAATGTAACCGCTGGTTTTTCAGAACTCTACCAAAGTTTACAAGATGCTCAGCAACAATTGTTACGTTCTTTGGATAACCACGAGTTCAAACCAATTGAGGTGCCTATTGGTGCTATTTTCAATTCATCTCAGCATGAAGAAATATCACCTGCGATATATTCAAATAATATGCCAGCAGGCAGAATAGCAAGAGAAGAACGACGCGGTTATTTGCTGCAAGATCAAGTAGTTCGCAAAGCACAAGTTATCATCTCTAAAAAGAAGCAGCAAGCAGAAACGCCTTCTGATTCTTCGACTATCACGAGCAGGGACACACCCCAAATTCAGGAACAAGATTTCCGAGAAAATAAAATAGGAGATACTAAAAAGCGTCTTAGATATTATCTACGTCGAAGTCAACGCTTTGCTGTAGAAAAGATTAAATCCATATTTTTTAAGAAATCAAGTTCGTAGTAGGTGGTTCATTACCTGTTCAACATACAACAAAACATAACCGACAAACCTGAAACACCAATCCTTGTATGGCAAACACAATACTAAAAAATCAAAATTTCCATCCTGGCGTAACGGTTCGCGCCATTATACTCGGTTTGCTACTGATTCCAGTGAATACCTACTTCATCATGGCAAACCACCTCAAATTCTGGAGCACCCTACCGACGACGATGTCACTCATCTATAACGTGATTATCACGTTGATGGTGCTTATTCCGTTCAATCTTCTGTTGAACCGGTTCTTGCCTCGGTTCGCTTTGAGACAGGGAGAACTCCTAACGGTCTTTGTGATGCTGTCCCTCTCCTCAGCGATCGCGGGGCATGATATGATGCAAACCGTTATCCCAACGATAACCGATGCGTTCTGGTTTGCGACACCTGAAAACGAATGGAAACAACTGTTTTGGCGGTATCTCCCTGCGTGGCTCACATCTAACGATATGGCAAGCCTGCAGGCGTTCTACGACGGAGAGAGCACTATTTACAGGATCGTGCACCTGCGAGGATGGTTACGTCCGATTCTCTGGTGGACTGTCTTTCTGACCGTCCTCATCTGGGTGATGATCTGCTTGGACGTTTTTCTGCGAAAACAGTGGATCGAGCATGAACGGTTGACGTATCCGATCGTGCAATTGCCATTAGAAATGACAAGGCTCGACGGACGGCTTTTCCGATCACCGATGATGTGGCTTGGGTTTTCGATTGCAGGCGGTATCAACCTAATCAATGGTCTGCATGTACTCTTCCCAGAGATCCCTGAAATCCCGGTACGGCATGCCGAACTCGGTCAATACTTCACACAGAAACCGTGGAGTTCGATGGGGTGGACACCGGTTTATGTCCGCTCGTTCGCTGTTGGACTCGCGTATCTGATGCCCTTGGAAATGTCATTTTCAATTTGGTTTTTTTACTGGTTCTGGAAAGCACAACGGATACTGGGTAGCGCGCTCGGTCTTGATGTTATGCCGGGGTTCCCCTACGACTGGCAACAAGTCATGGGAGGGTATCTTGTGCTTGCCTGTTTCGCGCTCTGGGGCGGGCGACGCTACTTTCTTAGGATTCTCAAGTATATCTTTCGGTGGCGGAAGGCACCAGGCAACATCGACGACAGTAGAGAACCGATACGCTATCGCTGGGCGGCAATTGGGTTAGTCTGCGGCTTGTTTTTCCTATTCGCTTTTTCACGACAAGGCGGGATGGAATTCTGGACAATCGGGCTTTACTTTTTAATCTATTACCTGTTAGCAATGAGTCTGACGCGCATCCGTGCTGAAGTCGGACCCCCAACGATTCGGACTTATGCGACGCCTCATGACATTCTCACCGATATTTTTGGGACCCGATTGATTTCGCACGGTAGTTTAACGATGATGCGTCTCTATCTAACCTTCAATCGTGGATCGCGCGCCCATCCAATGCCCCATACACTTGAAGGCTTCAAACTCGCGGAGGAAACAGGCATGCACTCCAGCAGACTCATTGTAGCGATGATGTTCGCCGCGGTAATCGGGATTCTGGCATCGTTTTGGGCATATCTCGTCGTTGGATACAACATCGGTGTTGTCAGTGACCTCGGCACAGGGGGGTATAATCTTTTACAAAGTTGGATCTATCATCCAGTTGATACCGACGTTCCCGCCGTGATTTTCATAGGCATCGGCGCACTTTTTACCGGCTTCTTCTGGTGGCTACGAACGCTGTTTCCGTTCTGGCCCTTCCATCCTGCTGGTTATATGGTCGCTGGCGAAAAATCGACGATCGGTCGGCTGTGGTTTTCGATACTTATCAGTTGGAGTATCAAAACAATCTTACTGAAAGTGGGCGGGATTCGCCTTTATCGCAAAGCGTATCCACTCTTTTTAGGACTGATACTCGGCGAATTCATGGTAGGTGGCATTTGGGTGTTGATTCGGCTTATCACAGGGATGCCGATGTATTCATTTTATAGGTAGCCGTCAGCAATCGGCTGTCAGCAGTCAGAAAGAGTTTTCTTGTGGCGGAGAAAGGATAGCAACTACCACATGAGCTACGGATGGCTGAAAGCCGAGAGCCGAGAGCCGTAAAAAAAGGAGATAAAATATGAAACTGGTTGTTCTTTCTTATAGCCACCACGGACGCAGTATGGCACGCACGGCGCATGGACTCGGACACGAAATTGTAGGTGTCATGGATGCCGAAGCGGAACCTCGCCAACAGTTGTCAGACGATTTTCAATGTCCCGGATATGAGACAGCAGCGGCATGTCTTGACGCAAGCAAACCCGATGCGGCTCTCGTCGCCGGAAAACACATTGAGATGCCGGATCATGTACAGGCATGCGTCGACCGACGTATCCCCTACCTCTTGGACAAACCGTTCGCGGATTGTGCAGATCGGTTGCGTCCCGCCGCTGAGGCATCTGAGAAGCATGGCGTTTTCAGCGCGCTTACACTACCCAATCGTGCGAGCCGAATCGTGAGCGTCGTCAAAGAGATGGTCGCTGATAGCAGTCTCGGGGACCTCGTCCTATACAGCAGCAGGTTGAACAATGGACCCCCATCCCGTTACGATCCGACCCCTTCGGCTTGGCATAGCGATCCGAGTATATCCGGGGGCGGTTGTTGGGCAGTTGAAGCGGCACACGGTATAGATACATTCCTTCAATTTGTCGACGATCGGGAAATTAGTGTTGTTGGTGCAGTCATGTCCAATTCCATGCACAGCCGTGGTATAGAGGACAGTGGTGTCGGTGTGCTACGAACAGAAGACGGTATCACGGGCATAATTGAATCAGGGTATAATTATCCATCGGGGACGCGCGGTGGCGATCATTTCTTTAGATTCATTGGAACGAAGGCATCCGTATTTGAACAGTACGGTCGTAACGGCGAACCTTTGATTGAAGTGCACACAACCGCAGGCGTAGAATTCAGTGAAGACATCTCACATGGTGCAAGGATTCAAGGCGTGATGGGTGCTGCACTTGACGCAATCCGTGACGGTGGCACTTTCGAGCCGACAGTTGTAGACGCTGTGCGTATCCTTGAAATCCAAGATGCCGTCTACGCACATGCCCGACAGGATGTGCTCACCCACGGTCCACATCCGATGGGTTGACGACGTTTAGAATGTGTAATAGAATCTTGCTATCGAAAAAATAGAATTGGAAGGAGCAGAATATGCCGAATCTAAATATGTCACAATCTCTCATATCTGCTATTGCTGCAGGTTTCGCATTAGCACCCGTGTTGATTGGGAACGCTGACAACCACAATACCATCTTTGCCCCAGATGCCGAACTGAAAGAACTCTTCAACGGCGCACATTTTACGGAAGGTGTCTCCGTCGCGCCGGACGGGACGGTCTATTTCAGTGACATTACTTTCACCGATCAGACGGATATGCAAGCCGGGAATATCTGGAAACACAATCCAGAAACCGGAGAAACAACCGTTTTCCGGTCCCCCAGTGGGATGTCTAACGGCACAAAGTTTGACGCACACGGCCGCTTGGTTGTCGCAGAAGGCGCGGATTTTGGGGGACGTAGGATTACTCGGACAGACATGGCGACAGGTAAGAGCGAAATTATTGCCGGTCTCTATAACGAAAAACCCTTTAACTCGCCGAACGACCTGTCGATTGATGAGCAGGGACGCATCTATTTTACAGATCCTCGGTACGCAGGAAGCGAACCCGTTGAACAACCCATTTTTGGGGTCTACCGGATCGATCCAGACGGTTCTGTTCATCTCGTCGTTACAGATGCGGGTAAACCGAATGGTGTAGCGGTATCCCCAGACCAGCGAACCCTTTACGTTATTAGTCACGACAACGGCGCGATGGGAAGCTTCCCCGATGAGATCCCACTGCTTAATGGACGTATGGCACTCCTCGCTTATGATCTCTCACCGGAAGGCACAGCGACTTTCCGAAAAATTCTCATTGACTATGCCCCAAAAGACGGTCCGGACGGTATGGTGGTTGATGCTGAAGGAAATCTCTTTGTGGCAGTGCGAGATGATACCCGACCCGGAGTCCGCGTGTACACACCTGAAGGGGAGGAACTGGCGTCCGTCAAGACCCCCGATAAACCCACTAATGTCGCCTTTGGGCGTGGCAAAACAAGCAAGACGCTCTATATAACCGCAGAAAATTGCCTCTACAGCATCCAAACGACGAAAGAGGGGTATCACCTGCCGCAGAAGTAGGGGCTGGGTAACCCAGCCTCAACCGCTCAAACGTCGGGATGGAGATTGTGCCACGGCGTGGCATTTTCGTAAGCATGCCCGACCTGACACAATAACGGTTCTGACAAGTGTTTTCCAACAAACTGAATACTCAACGGTAACCCTTCACTATTCATGCCGCACGGCACAGATAGTGTTGGTGCGCCGTTGTAGTCAAACGGCACAGTAAACCGCTGGAATTTCGGATCCCGAGCATCATACCGTCCGTACAACATCTCAGGCGTGACGGGGTGTGGTGGTGCGGACATTGACGGACACACCAGCACATCAATTTCCTCAAACACCCGCCTGAGATGTCCTGTGCAGGCGGCTCTCAAATTGTTTGCCTTGGCATACCCCGCGCCTGTCACATTCGCGCCCATATCAAGCCAGCCTCGGAACCAAGGTCCGTAATCCTCTCGTCGGGACGGATAGGTCGCTGCGTGTGCTAACACTGCCTCTGTTGAGCACAACGTGGGCCATGCAGAGACGTATTCATCTACATCCGGCAGTCGCACTTCAATAATTTCAGCACCTTGATCCGCTAATACTTCCATGCCAGCACGAACGGCTTCAGCGAGTTCAACATCAATGTTGTTCGTGGCATAGTTTTCGTCGAACCCGACGCGAATACCTTGGAGGTCTTGCCCAACTCCCTCCAGCATATTCGGGACAGGATTCGGCAGAGAGGTCGGATCCTTCGGATCAAACCCAGCGATTGCTTCAAGTATAATCCCTGCATCAGCAACACTTCGCGTCATGGGACCGACATGGTCCATTGACTCGGCAAGCGCGAGCACACCATACCTACTGACTCTCCCCCACGTCGGTTTTATGCCAACGATACCGCATGCCGCTGAAGGAAAACGGATGGAACCGCCTGTGTCGCTGCCGAGTGAACCGAAACACAATCCTGCAGCTGTAGCAACTCCAGAACCACTCGACGATGAGCCTGTCCACCGATCCGGATTCCACGGGTTTTTAGGAATGTCGAATTCAGGATTGTAGCCGCCCATCGCGCCTTCAGTCAGGTTGAGCTTACCAAGCAGGACGGCACCCGCTGCTTCAAGTTTTTCGATAACAGTCCCATCAAACGATGGAACGTGATCCGCGAATACTTTTGCGGCACCCATCGTGCGGACTCCCTTCGTGAAGCAGAGATCCTTTACTGCAATCGGGACACCGTGAAGCGGACCGCGATACATCCCAGATTCGATCTCCCGCTCTGCTGCCTGTGCGGCAGCCATTGCGGAATCCGCCATCACCGTGGCGTAACTCTTCAATCGCTCATCAAGTTCGTTGATGCGTTGCAACATTGCGGTCGTAATCTCTACAGGCGACACCTGTTTGGAAGTGATCGCATCCGAAATCTCGGTAATCGTTTTGAAGTGAAGTGGTGTTTCAGCCATGTTTTTCCTCGTTTCAAAACCTTTTAATTCAAGTCACTTACACGCGGGCGTCCTAAAAGACGCATCAACCGATCATCCGCATTTTCCAGAGCGTCTTTAGGGACAGGCACACCGTTGCAGAGACTGAACCGCCAATATGCCCAATACGCGGCGTATTGCGATTGCAAAATATAGCGTGTCTTACCAGAAAGGTTCGGTGCCCCGCGATGCCAACACTGCGGATCCTGTAGGTAGATGTCCCCCGCTTTGCAGAGAATAGAGACAGGCTTGTTTCCTTCAAATTCAGGATTATCCTGATCGTTGGGATGCCGACCAGAGTAGTGACTTTCGCGGACATACTGCGTCGGTCCCTCCTCAATTGTCTCAATATCGTTCAACGCCATCTGGACGGTGAACCACATCACAGGCATCCGCAGACGTGGATCGTGGCGCGGCATCTCATCTGTAACAGGGAAGTGAACCGAGCCGTCTACATGCCATCGGTCAATCGAGAGACCGGGAAGATTCCGAAGCACATTCTGCCCACAAAACTTGCAGTTGTCGCCAACAATCGCTTCTGCCAAACTCAGAATCGGTTCACGAAGAAGCATATCTCGGAAGATTGAATCAAGCTCAATTGTGTTCCGTAAAATGAAGGGTAGCGTTTCTTGGGATTCGGCATGTGCACCCATTTGGATATACCTGACATCGGCAAGATCAGGATTCGTTATCTCGGCAAGCTTCGGATCTGCGAAAAGTTCGTCAGACTTGTCCCGTAGTGCGGTAACCTCACCCTCAGTCAATATCCCCGGAATATAGACGAAACCATCACGGAAGAATTGTTCGGCAATCTGTGCCGTTTTCTCTTCGCTAAAAGGTTCACCCTTGAGAATTGGACTGTTCGCCATGTTGTATCTCCTTTTTTAAACTATCGAGTTTCTTCCCTGCCTTCCACTTCGTTTCAGGTAGGTTTAGGTGAAGAGCGTAGCTGGATTTGGAAAGTAGTTCAAAAAGACCTATTCTTTCTTGAAGGTGTGCTATACTGTTTAGAAACTACTTTTAAGGGGACCCAATGAAATCTATCACTTTTTCCCTACTCGTTACCGCGATTGTGTCTATCGCTATGCTCTGTGGTTGTGCTGATGATAAATTAAATGTTGTGCTGGACAATTTAGATCGACCCACTTACGAAGTTGCTGACGATATCGCCCAGTGTTACGAGCATTTCGAGAGTGACCTCATAGGCTACTATCTTGCATTTGATAGGCTCTGCGTGGATATGCTGGTAACTGGGAAAACACTTGAGGAACTGGCAATTGATACAACCGTTTCTGAAATCTTGGCGGATACCGAAACATATAACAGTGAATATGTTGAACTTGAGGTGTTTGTGATCTTCAAAAACGATGAGGGTATGCTAATTGCAGATGTCAATAATGATCTCACCGAAGACGTGCTTGCCGTCATTGAAGTTGACACAGAATATATTGCGGATCTGGCGCAGGGCAGTCAGTATACGTTCATGCTCCAAGTTTGGATCGGTGAAACTACCAATGGCGGTCTGCTTGTTGCTGAACCGTCTGCGGTAGAGAATGAGTGATCATTTCTTGCGACGCGATTCCATCGGCATGCAGTATACCTCAAAACAGATCCCGTCGAATGTGAATTGAGAGTAGTCTGGAACCTCACCTTCCTTCAAGAAAGTCCATTTCTGGTAACAAGTTCCAACGGTACTGGTCGGTTGGTTGTATGTTCCGTCCCCATCTGCCGAGCAGTTGCGTGTCGGCTCGTTTCGCTGCCATCTGCTCCGCAACTGAATCCGGGTCCCATCCATCCAATACCTTCTCGGTCAAGTGCGCCAAAATGTCTTGGCATGTCGGGTCGTCTGCACGGTCTTGCAATTCGTTTGGATCGTCGTTCAAGTTGAAAAGTTGTGACGGGTGACCATGATAGTAATTCAATTTCCATTCATCATCACGAACCATCCGATGGTAGCAACCATCGTCGGTACAATATTCAGAGAAGGCGAGGTCTTCCCATTGTGTATCATCATCGCGGAGGAGTGGTAAAGTGCTGCGACCGCGGGAATGTGGTAAGGCGGGGGCACCGAGTGCATCAAGCATCGTCGCGTTCAAATCAAGCGAACTGACAACCCGATCGCAACGGATGCCTTCCGGTAAAGTACCGCGCCACGATAAAATAGCGGGGACTTTCACGGAATGTTCATAAAACGTCTGTTTCCACCAGAGTCCGTGTTCACCGACCTGTTCGCCGTGATCTGAACTATAAAGAATTAGGGTGTCTTCATCTAACCCATTTTCTCGGAGTGCCGTCAAGATCTGCCCAATCATCACATCCATCCGCGTGACTAAAGCCCAATACGCAGTACGTGCACGAAGGATCTCAGCATCAGAAACTTCAACAATGCCACACTTTTCACGCCACCACCGGAAATACGGATGCAACGCCTCTGAAAAGGATTCAGGATTTTGGGGCATCGTCATCTGTGCTTCATACAGCCGATAATCCTCTTGACGGGCGACGAAAGGTTGGTGTGGTAGCATAAACCCGACAGAAATCGAAAATGGAACGTCTAAAAGACCCGCACGTTTTTGGACACCGAGGCGATTGAGGTAATCAACTGTCGCAGCAGTCACATCCTCATCGTGCACCTGATAGGCACTCTGCCCTGCCCCGGATTTTTCGAGACTTACGCGAGCAGGACCTGCTGTGCCGGAGAGTTCGCCGTGATCGACACCACCTCCACCATGATAATTCGGACCGTGATCTCCGACGAGGCGTTCAGCATATCCGTGCAGTTGATCGGGTCCGAGTGCATGCATTCGTCCGATAAGCACGGGGTTATAGCCCGCCGCTCCCATCGCATGTGCAAAAGTAGGAATACTGGAATCGAGAATATGGCTGTTCGTCCAGACGTCGTTCTCATGCGGGTAGCGTCCGCTCAACATCGACATCCGGGATGGTACACAGATCGGAGACGGACAATAGACATTTTCAAGCACTACCCCCTCAGCAGCGAGACTATCGAGATTGGGGGTCTGCACCAACGGATCGCCGTAGCAACCGGTCACATAAGGGTCATGCTGGTCGGAATGGATATAGAGCAGATTGGGACCGTGAGGACGCATTTAAAATCCCTCGTGAACTTCATCGAATTTCCTCTCATTATATACACACGCGGGTTTTTGTCAAGAGAAGTCAGTGATCGTTTCAGAGCATTTCAGTTTTCCGAGTTATCCATGAATGAGGTTAACTGTGAGTTTAGGAGTGCCAGCGAACTCGCGTAGTGTTTCGGATATCCCTCCTACAGAAGAAGGACGGGGATCCCGGATAATCAAAAATTTGAAATTTTGGAGAACTAAATAGCCCTGGTGATCGTTTATTGACACTGAATGGGTTTTATAATAAAATAGAGCAAAATTTCAATCGCGAAGGATGACTGGCGTGGCGTGACAGTCTAAGAAGAAATCGCCTCTGTTGTGAAATCGAACTGCAAAACGTAGCAACGCTAACAAGCACGGAGACTTTGTTTATATTGGGAGGGACAATGGCATTTCAATTTCAAGATTCTATGGTCAATGAATACCTCTCGGAGGGGTATCTTATCCTTCGAGGGATCGTTCCACCATCGTTGCTCGGTGATCTGCGCCAAGAGGCAGAAAAAGCTCGAGATCTGGCACACAAACTCAATGGGCCACAGACCCAACGGATTCAACCGTTATCCAATTACGGCGATGAACTGGATCTGAAGCCTTTCTATGATTACACGGAACTAACAGAACTTCGAGACGCTATCGAAAAATTGCTCGGTCCTGACTACACGCATGGCCACGTTGACATCATGGGACTCCTCGTTGAACCGCTCGAATATCCGTGGCATATCGGTTGGCACCGAGATGGCGTTGTGGAGGTTCCTCTCGAAGCACGTGATGAGATTGTCAACGCGAAGTTAGCGAAAGTCTGGTACGACCTGCGCCACTTCAATCAGGTTAATTGCGCGATTTATGCAGACTCCTGTACATGGTTCGTTCCGGGTAGCCATCTACGACAGTGGGATATGCCCGGCGAAGAACAATCAACAAAGGACCCGAAACTACGGAAACCTGCTGAAGGTCAATCCAACGCTGAAGCCGAGCGATACTGCTTAGAGCACTGTCGGCAGTTTCCGGGTGCAGTTCAAGTGCATCTCGGACCGGGAGATTTCATGGTTTATCGGAATCTTGCTTGGCACACGGGCAACTACATTACCTATCAACCTCGCGCTACAATCCACGATGTCGTCCGTTTTGAAGGACAGAAAGACTGGACCGACTGGCAACAAACAAAATTAGATGCCGTCAAACGGATGAAGGAAAAACATCCAGAAGCACATGTGTAATATGGGTTTCAAACCGTCGCTGCTCTACCCCTTCTACAACCGATCGACTGTATAAGCATCCAACAATCCTTCGTCAAGTTCTACACCGAAACCGACCGCATCGTTGAGAGTAAAAAATCCATCGTGCGGCACAGGACGCAAGCGGCGATATAACTCGTTCTCAACGCCGTCCCGAGAAGGACCGAAAGTCTCTGCCATACACGGCATCGGAAGACAGGCAGTGAGATGCAAGCCCCATGGTGTCCCTGCTTGGTGGAGCCATGTCGGAATCTCCAGTTCAGCGGCTTCACGTGCGATGCGTAAACATTCTGTGAAACCACCTGCCCAACTGATGTCCGGTTGAATCATATCTGCCGCTTTCCAACGCAGCAACTCCCGAAATCCGTATCGTGTGAACTCATGTTCACCCGAGACAATCCAAGCCGGTTGAACTTCACGTGCTAAACGCGCCATGCCTGCGTAGTCGTCAAGTGGAATAGGTTCTTCGATCCATTTGAGGCGTGCATCGGTGGCGGCATCAGCGAAACGGAGCGTATAGTCCACATCCCAGCGGAGATAGATGTCCGCCATCAATTCTGTTTCCGTTCCGACAGCATCCCGTGCGGCGTGTATCATCTCGACGTTTTCTGAAAATCCGTCTTCACCCTCGGCAAGACCATTGCGTAGCGGTAGTTTGCAAGCCGTAAATCCGTTCTCAGCGTAATAGCCAACATCGGCACCCGTCGCGTATGCAGGAATCTCAAGGTGTGGTGTATCCGTAATAAGACTATAGACAGGCGCGTCTACGATTTTCCCACACAGGTCGACAAGCGCGAGTTCTATGCCGCTCAAGACATAAATCACCAAGCCGCGTCGCCCATAAATTGAGGTGATATGATACAGACGCTCCCAAATCTCCTCAACATCAAGCGGATCGCGTCCAATGACGAAGTTCTGGAGGTGTTTCTCAATAATTAGCGCGCCAGCAAGTCCTCCGCCGCCAAGACCGTATCCTTTCAAACCCTTATCGGTGGTAATTTCTACGATTAACGCCCCAGCTTGTGCCGCGAAAGGACCACGCCAATCGACATGTGCCGTCTGAGTTGTCGGTCTCTGCCACTGTCCCTTGGCAAACCCTAAACTGGGCATGGCGCGAGGGTTTAGGTTGACGTGCCACGTCCGAATCCCAACAACAGTATGCCGCGTTTTCGCACGTGCTTTCCATGTAGTTGCAAGATCAGATGAATTAGATGGCATAATGCCCCCTTTAGAACTCTGCTCAATTCATAAATCTTTGACACATCGAGTGAAATTCGACATTACCAAAGGCTTTGTTCACACAGAAGACTCCTACATCTGCGGAATCTATGTAATCCGAGATTCAGACGAAGTTAACATCTCTGACACAGTTTTCAGCTGCACCTGTAGGTCACGATGGCAGGGCAAAATAACCGATTCCTGTGAAAAACCCAACTATCATCCACAACCCTACCATCACGTATTCACCGAAAATCAAGCCAAACGCGACGGGTCGAATCTTTCGATACGTTGAGGCACCGCCAAACTTGAGTGCCATATACTTAATGAACCATCCAATCAAAATTGACGACCAGAGGTGGAACGGTGGGTAGGTTGCCCCCAATAGATAGCCGATCGGATGTAGGGACCACCAGACAAAATTCTGCCGCATCCAGAGCATAAAGCCTGTAAACCCTGCACCAGCAATCATACTGTACACCTCGTCCCATTTCGTCTCGATAGGGAATTGGATGAGGCTGCTCATTCGTTGGAAATAGTTCCGCGGCGCAACCACGAAAGACCAACTCTGTAAAAACAGGGCACCTTTGTCGTAAATCAGTGTCAGCGAAGCGTAAACAGAAACAAGGAGTGCCACGACAATTGAGACCCACAAAATCGGCATAATACGGCGACGGACGAGTTTTACTTCATCTGCCGCCTTGAAACTGTGCAGAAAGTTCGGCATCATGAATTCGCCCCAATCGCGCAGGAAAGTCCGTTGGAAACTCAGGATCGCAAGACTCTTATGCCCTAATGCGTTGGAACCCAAAGTAATATCGATGTATTCCGAAGGGAAGAACGGAGCCTGCACCAGCAACAGTCCCCCGTTAACTACCATCCACGTCAAAACAATTGATGTGATAAAGATAGAGAGTAGCGTCACGACGGCAACCCACGTTGTTACACCTGCGATGACTAAAAACACGACCAGAACGACAAATCCTAAGAGGAATCCAAGCAGTGCTACACGATACGAGACCGGTTCGTTTGAATCGTCTATGGGTTGTCCTTCTACTGTGGCGTGGCTTGTCTTTGCGTGTCCAAGACCAAACGTCTTCCTAAAAACTGTTATGATGTGTTCACGCCCTATCGAAAAAACCGCAGGAACAAAAACGAGATAACCCCCCATCACTTGACGGCTACAACTAATCCATGGACCGATGCTGAGTCCGATCGCATTCATGATAATATATTGGAGTTTGAAAAAGAGGTAGAAGAACCAGAGACTGAACGAAACCTCAAGCGTGAGTAAAGAGGCGATCCCGATGACCGAAAAATAGATAACGAATCGCATCGCGGGCCACCATCCAAGGGTGTGCCACGGTTTCTCGGTAAAGACGGTGTAGATATTGTAGATAAGTGGAATCTCTGGGACTCTCGGAAAATGGGCATGCAAACCGTTAATAAGGTGCAATACCACTGGTAGTGCCATTCCTGCCCAAAGGAGTCTGTTTTTAAAAAAAGTGTTGAGCAGTGTACCGCGTGCCGGCTCAGCCGCGAGTTGTACCGGAATCTGGATTAAAGGGAACGAAAACCTTTCGCGTTCCACCCACTGTTTACGCAGGATTGTAGAAAGACAGAGTGTCGTAAAATAGAAGACAAGGACAAAGAGACCCCAGACAAGTAACGGCTTGAGCCAGAACAGCCATGGAACACTTTCACCGGGAGAAATCCCTTCATAGAAGTCTATTACTGCATGGGGTTCCGTGACAACGAGCCATTCTGGGACGTGCGGATGGAGTGTTTCTGACCAATCATTTTCCGTTGTCGCAAAGTACTGTAGGGCAACAAGCGACGGAAGTAGGAACTGCAACAACCCCATTGACGGAATGCCGACTGCAACGATTAACATCATCCAGACAACGGTTAATTCGAGTGCGGAGAAGGCAAAACGCCCATTTCGCATCAACTTACGCAACGGCACATTGACGAGAAACACCAAAATAAGAAGCCCGAAGATTGAACCAACCGGGAGATGATTACCTGCGATCTTCGTATTTTGTAGGAAATAGTTGTTGTAGGGTGTGATTGCACACATCGCCCCTATCAAAAGTAGTCCTACGAGAATGGCAGGGAATCGGATTTTTTGGTTTTTTAACGCTTGGGTTTTCGCTCCGATTTTTCCGTAAAGCACTATCAGTCTTCGTCTCTCACTGAAGGACGATAGAGACAGGTTTCCGCATCAACAACGCGTCCATCAGGCAGTGTGTACTGGTTCGGGGTACCTTTCCCCCACGACTCTTTGAAATCTCGGCTTCGCTCTCTATCTAACGCTATTTGTTGCCTCACAGACTCCCATGAGAAGCCATCCATGAGTTGTTCATGCAGGGATACCTCCAGTTCTCGATATGCTGTCTGACCTACGAGGTTCTCAAATTCATCCGGGTCTGTTTCTAAATCAAAGAGAATGGATTCATCTTCAGGGAAGGCAACATATTTATAGCGAGGTGTTCGGAGCATACGCATCGGTCCCGTCGTTTGGTTCGACCAGTATTCGGTGATTGCAGTGTTACGCCAACCGGCAGTGTTCCCAGACATAAGGTTCGTCAGATCTGTACCATCTAAACCTTCAGGAATGGGAATACCCGCTCTGGCACACAACGTTGGGAAGAGATCGTTCAATTCGACGGGTGCTTTCGCTCGTTCTCCGTGTGATTCTGACAGATGTCTGTCCCATACGATTAGCGGCACTCGCGCGGCTGCTTCATAATAACTCGACTTCCACCACTGTCCGTGTTCTCCTGCCATCTCACCGTGATCGGTCGTATAAACGATGATAGTGTTATCCAGTAAACCATCGCGTTCTAAAAGTGTCAGCAGATCGCCAACGGTCTCGTCAAGGAATTCGCAGCAGGCGTAGTACGCTGCTCGCGCTTTACGCGCTTCTTCCAGCGGGATTTCATCCGTTTTGAAGTTGTCCCGTAAACCTTTCGCGAAGCGATGGGTCTGCTCCAAGTGCCCTTCTGGAACGTTGGGCATATCAATATTATCGGGCCAATACTTATCGAAAAGTCGTTTGGGTGCCGTGAGTGGGAAGTGCGGACGACTATAACTTGCCAATAGGAACCACGGCTGTTCCGATGGTTGTGACCTTAAGTATTCGAGTGTTTCTGTATTGATAACCCGCTCTTGTAGCATACTGGTCGGGATTTCAGTGATTCCGGCGAGTCGCGTTCGTACTCGCGTACCAGGTGGGGGGTTCAGGGGATCTGTTTGGTGTCCGGCATAGCCGCGCAGGTCGCCGTAAGGTCGAGATTGGAAACCGTTGTTCTGCTCTTTTCCGCCGAAATGCATCTTTCCGACGAGTGCCGTCGCATAACCGTGCTGGGCAAAATGCGCAGGCATCGTGAGATGCTCAGGAAATAGGACTGACCCGTTATCCCACGCTGAGCACCGATGGGCATATTTTCCAGTGAGCATACACATCCGGGAGGGGGTGCAGAGCGGGACTTGGCAGTACGCGCTCTCAAAATAGGTGCCAGATTCTGCAAGCCGGTCAAGATTCGGTGTTTGGACAATAGAATTACCCTCATACCCCATAGCGTGTGGACTATGTTCATCGCTCATCAAAAATAGAATATTCGGTTTTTGAGCCATTAATTCAAAAATCTCCTTTTTCACTGTTCATCACCGTTTTAAGCAAGTAATTCGATCTCATCTCTCCTATTTAGTTTACATGACTTCGCAGCGATGTGCAAGTGGATTTTTAGGTGAAGTAGAAATATAGAACTACGTTAACTGGAGGATCACACGCTAATCTTTCTTATCCTGCAAATCCATTAATCCTGCAAATCCTGATTCAGACGAGAAGAAACATGCGATGGTTGTGCTTTAGATTTCCCAACACCCCTTCCGAGCGCCGGTAATATGGTCTCAGAAATATCAAGGGAATAGTCAAAAATCGTCCACCCTGAAGCCCCTAAGAAACGCGAGAGATAAATTTGTTCAACCACCGCATCTGGTGTCAGTAGCGAATTAGTGGCAGTCGCGCCAATACCGGGATAAATGGCTACACCTTTAGGCATCAAAGCAAGTTGGTCGGCTAACAACTCCGTGAAATAGTTCGTATCCTCTGTATAGTTCATTGGGCACACGAAATCGACATAACCTGCCTTTGCCCATGCGATCCAGTCCTGCCCGATAGAAGTAACACACGCTGGATAACTGCCGAAAACAGCTGTTGAAAGTTTGATGTCAGGATTCGCTTCTTCCAGCCGTTTGTGTAGCAAGCGAACCAAGCGGGTAATTTGTTGAGACCGCCACTCAATATACTTATCACCATACTTTCCCGTTTTCGGCAAAACCGAATTGGGCCATTCGTCAATCTGCTGTCGCATCGCAAGCGTGAATCTTTTACGGCACCCCTCACAGTAACACGCATGGCTTCCTGGATAACGGATATAATCCAGATGGATGCCATCTACGTCGTAATTCGTTACAATCTCCAGGATGCTTTCCAATTCCAACTGGACGTTTTTCGGGTGTGATGGGCAGAGCCAATTAAGCAGCTTTCCGGTTGCAGAAACTTGGATCCGTCCATCTTTCCGCATTTTTTCAACGAATCCTTTCGGTGCACCCTCCAAATTCCACGTAATTTTCCACACGTGCACTTCTAAATCGTACTTGCGTGCTGCCGCAACGCACTGCGCTAACTGATCTCCATATCGCGTAAAAGTCTTGCTTTGTGGTAAGATTTTACTCGAATAATGCGCCACCCCTGCCCACGCCATATTCGGGAGGATCATGTTCACACCTGCCGCTGCTAATTCTTTGGCAGAGCTGTCCCAATCACTGGGATAGGCACCAAGCCCAGAATGATTCCACACGGCGCGCCCCTCGGTTTTAGGGCTAATATGCGACAAGAAATAAGCTCTTGAAAATGCCTCTCGGCTTGCCCGCGCTGTCGTTATCGCTGCAGTGTATGTCTTACTGTTATACGCAGCGCGCGCCTTCGCCATCAAACGTTTTCCTGTTTCCAAAGCGGGTTCTGCTTCTGGCACGCCGCTCTCACGGACAAACGTTGTCAAAGCCTCAAGCCCATCTGTATGCCCTACAGTAGTCATTGTCTCTATAGCCCGTTTGGCAAGCGGACGCTGAAATTCTGGAACGAGATGTCCCAAGAGCGCGGCAAGCATTCGCGTCTTGGTTAGGATGTCATCTGGAAGGAAGATGTGGTTGAAGAATACACCTCCTTTGCCCATAAAAAGCGCAGGTAGACCTGTCGATTCTCCCGCCATATTGTGCCAATACCCGATAACTTTCGTTTGAGGCGTTGTCGGCGCTGCGACTGTAATATTCCACGATGCCTGTCTAATAGATGTCGGCATATCAGGTATTTCGGGCGTGTTCAACGCAATTGATGCAAACTGTCCGGGGAATTCCTCTTTTAGCCAATCCGTTTGCTGCAAACCCAAAAGTGGTGCCACCGTATCCGCCAAGTTATAGGTCACGAAAAGTTTACCACCATCCGCAACGAATTTTTTCAAGAGGTTCGTCGTCTGTGTTGACACCGCCGCGTTCAATGGAAGAACAATCAATTTAAGAGGTTTCAGTTGCGCCTTAGAGAGTAATGATTCTTCAATGGTGTCGGCAGTGAACCCGATGATGTCGAGCATTCGACTGAATCGTTTCGCGACAGAACGAGCATACTGAACCTCTCCCGCTGACACTCCAGATGTGACTGACGGTAAGACAATCACAATCTGTGTTTGCTGCGAGACTGCAGGGTTGGGGCCACCGATACCCCAGAAAAGCACACATACGAGCAAAATTTTTAGACGATGGACACTCGTTCTGCCTTCCACTATGGGAGCGGTGTTTTTGCTTGGGGATTTCCCCGATTCTTTTCGGACGTGCCGCTGGGTTTGGGAACTTGCTAAAAAAAACGTCATTGACCACCCCCCTACCTGTTCTTCTCAGCATTTGTAGAGGCAAATTTTGGGTTTCCACCTTTGACAAGAGGTGCTTCCTCGATCTTCCCCAGAAATTTCTCAATGCCCTGTGCAATAGCAGTAGCGATTTTATGCTGATACGCCCGCGTTATGAGTTTTTGTCCTTCCGTCGGATTCGATACAAATCCGGTCTCAATGAGGATAGCAGGTACATTTGTTCCGATCAAAACGACAAACCGTGCGTGTTTGACCCCACGGTTGATCGCGCCAGTAGCTTGAACCAATGCTTGTTGTACGTGGCTTGCCAATCGCTTACTATCTTCGCTTTTGCTCTCCTGTATGATTCCCTTAAGTAGGGCTTCCAGTTCTTGAATACTGTAGCCGGAGTCGGCATTTTCCCGCGCTGCAATATCTTCTGAGGCTTTGTCCGTACTGGTGACACTCAGATAGTAGGTTTCGATACCTTTTGCTTTACGGTTTACACTGGCGTTCGCATGAATGCTCAGAAAAAGATCCGCTTTGTGTCGCGTTGCAAACGCTGTGCGTTCCTTGAGCGGAATGTAACGATTGGTATCACGTGTCATCAAGACAGTGTAGCCCTTTTGCGTTAGTATCTCACGAAGTCTTTCAGAAATGCTGAGAACAATGACTCGCTCTTTTAAGGTCCCCTTGCCCAATGCTCCTGGGTCTTTGCCTCCATGACCAGGGTCAATAACAATGGTTTTCGCGGTTAATCCAAATTCACGTGTCAGTGACTCAGGAGTCAAAGGTTTTTTCGCTCCAGAGGTAATTCCTGTCGTTTCTGGAATAGGTTTTATAGGTACCGGTTGAGGTCTGGATTGCGTTTGTGCTTGAGCTACCCTTTCAGGAGGCAATACTATCGGTTTTCGTTGTATTTTAAATGGTTGAGTTTTGAGAGGTCGTAGTTCCTGAGTGGCAGCAACGACAATCCCCCGATCTGCCGAAGATTCGATAAGATTAGCATAGAGCGTCTCGGCGCGTGTGATGTAACCCTGCCTCACATATACGCGTGCCAATTCTAATTGGGCAGGGTCAGATACTTTAGAACCCGCATGACGGCTCTCCACAATCTGATATTGCGTGATGGCTTGGTAATCGTCCTCGATATGGGTATAGCAACGCCCCAACCAGTAGTGGGCTTGTGGGACATACGGCGAGTTAGGATAGCTGCGAATCAGTTTCTGGAAGGCTTCAATCGCCTGATACGGTGCTTCAGTGTCACCGGCTTTGATGCTCCAAACCCAGCTCGAAGCGATCGCATATTGCGCATCATCTGCCGCTGGACCTTGGGCATCCATATCAATAACTTCCTGGAACTCTGAAATAAGCTTACGCCATTCAGCGGCAGTCGCATGTTTTTGTCCGCTGGTATATGCGCGATGACGCAATGATGCCCCCCTATAACCGGACATGCTGACACACCCGGATGATACCACCAAAGAGAGGATCAGCAGGCAAGAACACGATATTTTCATTATTCATTCTCCTCTGGCACGATATTGTTCTCTATTTTTATCTCATATCCTATAAAACAAAACGAAATATTCTCTGCTTTCGTTACCAAATTGCGCTATCAAATGTAATTACTTCCGCTTTCTAAGAAAACGCATCCAACAAGAAAACCCAATGTCCCTCCCTTATTTCCCTGTTGACTTCCTGATCGATTCACGTTAAACTAACATCTTAAATCGATGTTAAAAAACAAGGTGAGGAGAATCGATGGAACTGACACCCCAAGAAATCCAACTGTTTCGCCACAACGGTTTTATCAGGTTTCCGACGCAACTCTCTAAGGACCATGTAGAGGCACTTAAAGCCGCCGCACTGAAAGATATGGAAGACGGTGTGGAACCTGTTGCTCGACAAGACGGTAGAATTATCCGAATCTCTGCTGTTTGGCAGCGTGGTGGCATCTTTCAGGAAACGATCACTTGCGACGAAATCCTCAATCCGTTGGAATCATTATTAGGTCCGAATATAGAATTTGTGCTCAATCGGCACAATCACGTCTATCTCCGAGACGCAGGTTCAACGCATTCTCTTGAATTGCATCGCGATGTACGCCATTGGTCTCGGACGATTGCGACTGTCTTGATTTATTTGGAGAACACAAATTTAGAAAATGGATGTACACGGGTTGTCCCTGGCTCGCACCATCTGCCTGCGTTTGCGAGTCTTGAGGACGAAACAATTCGGCGTATTGCTGCCGACCAAACGATTCCGCTACCGATGCCAGCTGGCGGTTTACTCGCTATAGATAGCATGATAATTCACTCCGCGGGGATTAATCGCACAGATAGAACACGGATGAGTATGACCCTCGGTTACCATAGTGCTGATGAACTTACGTGGGAAGACAATTCGCGAAGGGTACTTGTGCGCGGCGAGCAACCGTACCGCGGAAACGACAAACCCCGTGAATAATTCTGCCGGAATTGGGTTTACAATGAATTAAGATGCATCCGCAAAGAGTACCTGAAAAAACACTATTTTGAAAAAAGTCATTCTTTTTCGTTTTTTTCAAAAAAACACTATTTTTTCTTGACAAACACCAAACTCTGTGGTATACTTAATAATGTTATTGGAGGTCTCGATTTCGAGATTGAAAAATTCTGGGCGGGTAGCTCAGGTGGCTAGAGCGACAGCCTTACAAGCTGTAGGTCACAGGTTCAAGTCCTGTCCCGCCTACCTACCGTAACCGCCTAAAAATGAAAAGTCTCTCGATTTCGAGGTTGAAAATACTATGGGCTCGTGGCGCAGTTTGGTTTAGCGCGCCTGCCTGTCACGCAGGAGGTCGCGGGTTCAAGTCCCGTCGGGCCCGTTTCTATTATCTGAATTAGCCACAGGTTGTATTTTGCAATGCTGTGGTTTTTTCGTTACAAGACAACTTACCACATAACAGCAATTTACGAATCTTACTTCTGAATATAGGTTTTAAGCAACACCGACAATAGAGGAGCGGCACCGCCGTGATTGATCTTAAGTTTATTCGCGAAAATATCGAAGATGTCCGTCAGATGTTAACAGATCGCCATACGGAAGCTGACTTGGATAGGTTGGTAGAATTAGATATACGCTGGCGCGAGAATTTGACACATACACAATCCCTTAAAGCGCACCAAAACCAAGTCTCACAACAAATTGCTGAGCGTAAAAAGGCGAAACAGGACGCGACAGAAACTATAGCGGAGATGCGGGAACTCTCCCAAAATATCAAGGAACTTACCGCCGAAGCCAACACGACTAAAACCGAGATAGATGCCATCCTGTTGACAATCCCGAATATGCCGGAGTCAAGCACACCTGTCGGTACCAGCGAAGATGATAACATCGAAATCAAGACGTGGGGTGAATTGCCTAACTTTGATTTTGAGTTGAAACCGCACTGGGAAATCGCGGAACAGTTGGATATCGTCGATTTTCAACGCGGTGCTAAGGTCGCAGGGAGCAACTTTGTGCTTTTCAAAGGTTTAGGGGCGCGATTGGAGCGTGCGTTAATCCAGTTTATGCTCGATTTACACACAACCCAACACGGCTATACCGAAATCTCACCGCCATTTCTTGCCAACCGTCCTACAATGACAGGCACAGGGCAACTTCCTAAATTCGAGGCAGATATGTACCGATGTGATAGGGATGAGGAAAATCCCGATAGCGATCTGTTTCTCATTCCAACGGCTGAAGTTCCTGTGACAAACCTCTTCGCGGGTGAAATCCTCTCCGCCGAAGATTTGCCTATCTATTATACTGCCTATACCCCCTGTTTCCGACGCGAGGCGGGTGCTTACGGCAAGGACACACGCGGTTTACAACGTATCCATCAATTCGATAAAGTGGAGATGGTGAAGTTCACTACGCCTGAAACTTCCTACGCGGAACATGAATCGCTATTGGCGAATGCTGAAAGCGTTTTGCAGGCACTCGGTTTACCTTATCGTGTTGTGCAACATTGCACGGTAGAGCTCGGCTTCGCCGCGGCGAAATGTTACGATATTGAGGTTTGGGCACCCACACGACAACGGTTTTTAGAGGTCTCCTCCTGCAGCAACTTTGAGGGATTTCAGGCACGTCGTGCCAATATCCGTTATCGTCCAGAAGCGGGTGCGAAACCGGAGTTCATTCACACACTGAATGCGTCCGGTACGGCATTGCCACGCGTTGTCATCGCACTCCTTGAAACCTATCAGAACCCTGACGGAACAGTGCGTGTTCCTGCGGTGCTACAATCGTATATGGGCGGCATAAAGCAGATTGAAGGTTGAAATGGCAAGTGCATAAGGACATTTCATCCCATCTCGCGTATGCCTGCGCGACTAAGCATCGGATTCCATGCGCGGGCGAAGGACTTTCAACTCTTTGAGAAGCACGTCTCTTCTTTCCGTTTCTTCTGCCTTGAGTTGTGCCGTATCATCACCATTTGTTTTCACTGTAAATCCAGCATCCCTGATCATCTCAAGTGTGCGAGATGCCGTCGAGCCTTCCGCATTCAGGTAGCCATCTATAAACATCGAATTTGCTGGATAGAGTGCCATCACTTCCATGCTCCGCAAATGATGTTCCCTGCCCGCGGCTATTCGTATCTCTGCTCTCGGATTCAGGAATCGGTAAAGACATAGCACACGCAAACAATAATCTGGGGTTAAAGTAGTAGGCACACTCCGTTGTGCCGGAACAGATTCCGATAATTGCGTGCCAGATATTGGCAAGAAAAAGTTTACTGGTAGTGAGGCTACCTCAAGTTGTCGAAGTTCTTTCGCTACCTTAATTAAGTCATCCGTTCCTTCACCCATCCCGACGATCACCCCAGAACAGCAGGCAAGTCCAACTGTCTGCGCCGCTTGCAATGTATCCATCCTATCCTGATAGTTATGCGTGCTACATATCTGTGGATAATGTGCTTCGGAAGTATTCAGGTTATGGTTTAATCTGTCCAATCCGGCTTCTTTCAAGATACCAGCAGATTCTACATCAATCAATCCAGCAGAGAGACACACTTCGATCGGGTAGTGCGCTTTTACAGTTCTAATGAGTTTTGCAAGGTGAGCGACTCGTTTTGGTGAGGGACCGCGTCCACTCATTACAATGCAGTAGCGATACGCACCGGATTTATGCGCGCGCTCAGCCTCTGATAGAATCTCGGCATCGGGTTTTAAAGGGTAGTCTTCGATGTCTGTTGTTGCGGAACTCGCTTGCGCGCAATAGTGGCAATCCTCTGGACAGTAGCCATTCTGGGCATTGTTGAGAATATGTAGTTGTACCTCATTCTGGAAGTAGGTCTTGCGAACCTGATACGCTGCATCCAGAAGTGGGAGTAAGTCTATCTCCGACGCAGTTAGGAGTCTCTCACAGGTAGCATCAGAAATGAGCTCGCCGTTGAGGCTAAGGGTTGTTAATTTTTGATAAAATGTTGTTTCCATTTTTTTAAATTATACCTTGCGGAGAAATGAAGTGATTCTAAACTCTCAAGTGAGTTCCTGAAATCCGCCTGCGCCGTTGTTGCAGGCTACGGTTTCGTTGGAACTGCGTTAACCAGTTATACTACCAAACTCCCTATTACGGAGAACTCACGGCGTGTGCCTACTACTTTTAACCGAACTCAGATTTTACGCCTTGTGTCTACCTAAGAAGTATCCCATGCAATGTCGGTCGCATTAAAGACCGGACCTTCGGTACAAACACGTTGGTATTCAACGCAATTCGCGTCTATTCGGACGGGACAGACACAGCCGAGACATACTCCCATCGCACACCCCATCCGATTCTCCATAGCAATTTGGGCAGACACCTCAAAGTCAGCAGCAATTTTTGTAACAGCCGCGAGCATCCCATGAGGCCCACATGCATAAATCGTCGGACGCTGCCATTTGGTTTCACTCAGTAAATCCGCGAGGACATCAGTTACATACCCATGATGCCCGATGCTCCCATCGTCTGTAGCGATACGGACTGCAACACCGATAGATTCTAAATCTGATACACTCAAGAGTCGGATGCGATGCTGGGCACCAACCAATCCGAACGTCTGTATATCGTTTTCACGTAAGGCAGCAGCCAGTAACATGAGCGATGCAATACCGGCACCCCCACCGACAAGAATGGCTGGCTCCGGTTTTGTAGTGAAATTAAACGTATTGCCGAGCGGTCCCAAGACCTGTAAAGACGCGCCTGTTGGCATTTCCGACAATCGTTTTGTCCCTTCGCCGATGATCTGATAGAGCATCGTTATCTCGTGTCCGTCTACTGTGTAGATAGTGAAAGGACGGCGGAGTAACATTCCCGTATCCTGTGAAACCATGACGTGGACAAACTGCCCTGGACGCGCGTGCTGAGCGATCTCAGCACATTCACAACGCAACAAATAATGCGCTTCCGCTACCTCTTTGTTAGAGAGGATAGTGGTTCGGGTGTCGTAGGTGTGCAGTGAACAGGTACTTGGCATAGCATATATGTTACCATGAAAAATTTGATATGACAAGAGCATTCTTCCAGCATATTGAGTTCGTATGAAAAAATGGGACATACTTTTCGACTATCCTTTTAAGGAATAGGTGTCTCTATCTCCACGGGAAAGCGCGCAAGGTTCTATTTCATGCTTCCAAACCGAACGGTCTTGACAATAAAGAATTCGTTTGTAATTTTTGGGAATTATGTTATCATTACGCGCAAAGGAGAGTCGTAGATAGTGAAAAATATATTGAAGTTCGACAGTGATCAGCGTTTCAAAATCGTGCAATTTACTGATATTCATTGGCAAAACGGTGAAGAACCCGATCAGCAATCGGCGGATCTGATGGTACAAGTCGCAAAAGCTGAATCTCCGGATTTAATTGTACTGACAGGCGATATTTTATCGGGCGGGGGGTGCAACGATGCCGCTGATTCCCTCCGAGAAATTGTTAAAATTGTAGAAGGATGTGGTGCCCCATGGGCGGCGGTTTTCGGCAATCACGATGACGAAGGAAATGCCGATCGCAACGCCTTGATGGCAGTTATGCAAGAGGGAGCGTTATCTCTCGCGGAGCCAGGACCGACAGATATACCCGGGGTCGGAAATTACGTTTTACCCATCCAAAGTTCTCAGGAGAATGTATCCGCAGCACTCCTCTATTTTATCGATTCCGGCAGTTACTCGCAAACAAATATTGATGGCTATGATTGGATTAAACGTGAGCAAATTGTCTGGTATCTGCAAGAATCGGCAAAGTTTACCGCTGAAGCGGGACAGCCATTTCCAGCACTCGCCTTTTTCCACATCCCTATTCCCGAATACGACGAAGTATGGGACTTTCATACCTGCTATGGAGTAAAATACGAGAACGTTTGCGCGCCTCGGCTTAATACCGGTTTCTTCGCTGCCATGCACGAAGCCGGTGATGTCATGGGAACGTTTGTCGGACACGAACATATTAACGATTTCTGGGGTGATTTGCACGGGATTCGCCTGTGTTATGGACGCGCTTCCGGCTACAATACTTACGGTAGAGAGGGATTCCCCCGCGGCGCACGTGTTATAGCGTTACAGGAAGGTGAACGTCAATTTGAGACATGGCTTCATTTGGATGACGGGACAATAGTCCGAGAGCAACCAGAACACACACCGCTTCAACGAACTTTTACTGAAGGTTAACGAACCCTACTGCAACTAATAATACGGTTTAACAAATTAAGGACTGATCTTACAGGAGGAAATTGTGAGGGCAAATTCTCAAATCTCTATTCGACACGAAGGAAAGATTGCTATATTTGACATTACAGGGTATCTCACCGATGCTTCCGAATCTATGTTGAGTGAGGCTTACGCCAGCACTGACGTTCAGGATGCAGAAAAGGTTCTACTTAATTTTGAGCGTCGCAGTTTCATTACAAGTAGTGGCTTCGGTGAGATCATTAGATTGCTTTGGAAGATGCGAGAAAAGGGACAGGTTCTGCGAGTCGCACACCCGTCCACACAAGTCCGAAATATCTTTAACACTATCGGACTGACACAGAGTATAGGGGTCTTTGAATCCGAGACAGACGCTTTAGAGGACTTCTGATGGGTTGTTCATCCTTTGATCCATTGGCTGGAAACACACAAATTATATCCTGATAGTACAATTTCATGGGAAAAGTGTGTACATGTTCATATTCAACACCACACCAATCAAACTCCAGAGGCTCCCCGCAAGGAACTGACCAAATACGAATCCCAAAAATAGGGGCAATGCTCTACGATAGGCTCGTACCCCACCACCCGTAAAAAGTAATTGTTTGAAAAGCCACCCCAAAAATATTGAGAACCACATCCAACCGATAGCCCAACCATTCCCGACAGCATATCCAACAGGATAAAGGGGCCACCACAAGAATTGGCGTTTCAGAAACGTTAGCACCCCCGTAAACAGGAAGCCGAACATGATATGCTGGATAGCAGATAGATTTGGTGCCCGCGGTGCGGTAATCCAGCTTTGCAAGCGGTTAAATTCACCAACTCCCCAATGTGCAAACCGATATTCATAATAGAGCGCCACGTGTCCAACAATAGAAATGATTGTCCCGACAATTGAGGCGACAACCAGAGCAACGACCAGCCGATTCTCATGCAAGCGAAACTGCCTACCGATTTTAAATGCTTCCAATTGATGCGGCATTGGGTGGCAGCGATAACCATACGCAAGCCATGAGAGTAAGGTAGTATTCGTTAGGTTTTGTGCGCCCAACGATCGACTCCCGGCAAACAACAACATAATTCTATCGGGATGCACATTGTGTAGTTCATGTGTCGGAGGTCCGAGTTCGGCGCGCATCCGCGTCATCCCTAAGCATAATACCAAATAGATGCTAAAATAACCGAGCGCAACCCAAGGTGATAACCCCGCAAAATACCAGAACGCCAACACAAATGTCATACCAATCACCAACCCAAAAACAGCGAGCCTATATAAACCATCTTTGGATCTAAACGAAAACACACCACCGAGGACTTGTAGAATCTGTCGCCGACTTGTGATGAGGGCAAGTGTCCCAATTCCCAGCCATGCCCCAGCGCGCTGCTCCGTTTGTAAGCCGATAGCGGTTGTCCATCCTGTTGCGCTGAAAAAGACGCGCTGCACGCCCCACAACAGATAGAAAAACCAAAACGACAGCGACAACTCCAACGGCATGAGATACCCAAACCCGATTGCAAATGGATAGACATAGACGGGTAATCGTCCGATCGCGTTCCATGGACGCTCAGAAAAGTAGAGTTGATACTTGATTTTCAGGGAAGGTATCACAGGAAACAGGTAGTTCAATCCTGCCAGAATCTCCAGTCCAAATGCGATTCCAAAACCGAGCCAAAACAACTTGTTGCGAAAGAGTGTAGATGTATTACCGAGCAATTCAACAGGCAGTGTCGTCAAAGGATAACTCAACTTCTCGTGGTCGATCCACTGTCTCCTGATGATGATGTTGACACAAAGCATCATAAACAGGATGACAATCACCAATCCACTCCACGCCACAATGGGCCACATCCACGCATTTAGGTAGTGTTCCTGCCAAAACGTATCATCACCCTCAAAGTAGCCCTGTAGAATCCGCCGATCGGTAATCGTCAGCCATGTCGGCATGAATCGGAAGAAGAGGTCTGACCATTCATTTTCAGGGGTTGCGAACCATCCAGCGTTAGCAATCATAGGCACTAACTGTCGAACGATGTCGTGTCCGGCGAGCGCAGTTGCTACGGATACCATCGTATACGTCAGTGCCAGTTCACGTACTGTCGGCGCGAAGCCTCTGAAAACCTTTTTGAGGAGTGGCGTGATAAGCGCGAGGAGGAAAAAAGTGAAGAGTACCGTTGGAAAGATAGAAAAATCGGTCAGTTCCCAGACGACCCGATTTTCTGCGGAGATAATCCAATAACAGGTGAGGACAATAAGGATCGAGCCGAAGACGAGAGTCCCGAAAAGAAAACGGAGTGCTGAGGGTTTCTGATCGCTCTCAGTTGTAGGTGACGCTCTGTGCCGCATAGTTACAGTATACCATACCTTCTGATGTCAATACAAACGATATGCCCATACTAAATCCATACACCGGGATTTGCCATTTCCATCGCTTCGTGTTATAATAAACAACACTTTAACTGCGCATGCAAGGGAAAATCTATGCTACTTGGCGGTCTGGACAATAATACGCCACTCTCTAACATCGATAAGATACTCGTCATCCGCGTTGACGGGATCGGAGATTTGCTGAACTCGACCCCAGCGATCTCGTTGTTGCGAGAGAACTATCCGTCAGCGGAAATCACTGTATTGACGCGACCCCTTAATGCACCTGTGCTCATCGGAAATCCCGATGTGGACAGAATTCTTGTTTTTGATCGGAATGGAAAACATCGAGGGTTTTTAGCGCAACTCCAATTCTACAGCGAGTTGCGTCGTGAGCAGTTTCAACTCGTCGTTGCCATGCAAACAGCAATGTGGTCCCATCTCATTGCTGTTCTCTCTGGGGCACCATACCGTTTAGGACGTTATCAGAAACGCTTCAAATCCACCCTCACACACGCATGGCGCGGTAAATATCCAAAAGGTGAAACCCACGAAGTTGACAGAAACTTAGAACTCATCCGATTAATCTGTAACGGAGAAGGCAAACGGAAACTCATATTCCACTTGTTGCCTGATGAGATCGCTGCCGAGAAAGCACGGATTACGTCATGGGGCATCGATGCTGAGACATTTCTCATCGGTATCCACCCTGGTGGGAGTTCGTTCGATAAACGCTGGCCCGAAAAGCGGTATGCTGAACTCGCAGATAGAGTGGCACACCACTACAATGCTGCAATACTCCTTCTGCGGGGTCCCGGAGAAGAGGCATTAACGGATAATATTCAGAAAGCGATGAAGTCCGCTGCTATTATCCACGCGCCAGAAACAATCCGCGAATTAGGCGCATTACTATCCTGTTGCGACTTGGTCGTCTGCAACGATTCTGGTCCAATGCACCTCGCTGCGGCATTAGACGTACCGACAATAGCGATCTTCGGTCCTACTGATCATGTGGCGTGGCATCCGTTGAGTGAAAACGCCTCTATCGTGCGGCGGGATATGCCGTGCTGGCCCTGTAGCGCGCATAAGTGCAAAATCGGATGGGAATGCACGAAAAAACTTCCCGTTGAACCGGTTTGGGATGCAACCAAAATAACTGTAGGAGCGAAAAAGGAATGAAAATTGTCGTCGTGGGATGGGGCACAACGGGGGATGTCTATCCTGTCTTGGCACTATCGAAACGCTTGCTCGAAAGAGGGCACCAGGTGTGTGTCTGTGCATTGCCCCTTTATAGAGACAGGATTCTTGAGATTGGTGCGGAATTCCATGAGATAGGTGTGTCTTTTGACTTGCCAGAATTTCATACAGCGATGGACGCAATTATCCCCAAGCGCGACCCGCTTGCCATGCTACGGTTTATCGTAGAAGAGGGGATCGTACGGCATGGTGAAAAGTGGTATAAGGACTGCTTAACTGCGATAGAAGGAGCAGATTTAGTTATCTGCCACTCCATAGACATTCCCGCCCAAGAAGCTGCGATCCGAAACGGGACTCCGTGGCTGACTGTGACGTATTGCCCAAGTACCATAAAATGCCTTGATTTTGCACCCTATCCGTTTCCGAATTGGGGACGCACCTTTAACGCTATTGTATGGAAACTGGCAGAATTCCGCCTTTCAGCAAGTGTGGATGCGCTTTTTAATCAATTTATTGTATCTGTTGGCGGAAAACCGAGGCACTCAGTGATTTTAGATGAGATGTATTCACCCTACTTGAATCTCATTGCGGCATCTCCTGTTATCTGTCCTCCTGCTGATTTTCCATCGAATCACAAAATCACGGGTGTATGGCATCTTGCGTCGCCATCCTATATTCCCCCGACTGAACTTGTCAATTTTTTAGCACAGGGGCCACCACCCGTTATTATCTCTTTCGGTTCAATGGGAGGCTCAAATGGACGTGAAACAACAGAAATCTTGATTGATGCTCTTAAGAAAACAAAGCAACGCGCCATCATCCAAGCCGGATGGGGACAACTCGGCACAGAAGATACGCCACCGGACATCTTCTGTACGGAGTATGTACCACACCAGTGGCTATTTCCAAAGGGTTGCTGCGTTGTGCACCACGGCGGAGCCGGAACAACAGCATCCGTGTGTCGTGCGAAAGTGCCGTCTGTTGTTGTAGCACACCACGCAGACCAACCGTATTGGGGTAAACGCTTGTCGGACTTAGGGGTGGCACCGAGGCACCTGCATCGCCGAAACCTCACCGCCGAACGCTTGGCGAAACGGATCCAGCAAGCCCTGGAAACCCCCGAGATGACTGCACGTGCACAGGTTTTGGGAGAACAGATAAAAGTAGAAGACGGCTTGACAACAGCAGTTGATCTGATTGAATCTTTTTAAGGAACTGGAAAATGCTAAACTTGTTTGACATTCCAATGCACGACAGAAAAGGCTTATTGAAGCTTTAGAAAAACTTGACGCAAAAGCAACTGCAAGCGTTAAACCCTCTCTACTTCAATGTTGTTTCTGCTATCTACGCAGTTTGCGTAAGCCCTGATTAAAAAACCTTTCATAAAAAATGCTGAAGAAAATTCTCGTCTTTAGTTTCTCTTTTATCGGTGATGCAGTCCTATCCACTGCTGTTATCCAGCCCTTACGAAGACACTTTCCAGAGGTCCACATAACCTTCCTCGTCGGACCGCGAGCATTTGACCTCCTTAGTACCGATCCTAATATTGACGCAACTCTCGTCTATGACAATCGAAGCGAACATGCCGGTTGGAAAGGGAGACTGCGTCTCATAAAAAACTTACGATTTAGTAAATTCGACCTCGTCGTGAATCTACGCGATAGCCTCACAGCACGATGTATCGGTGCAGAACATTGGGGAATGGCACGCGGGGATAGCAATCGCCACGCCGTCACTCGGTATCTGGAGGTGCTTCAGAGACACGGCATTGACACAATCAATGCACACCCACTCTTAGAATTAACTGAGGCTGAGCACACTGTTGCTCACCACTTTCTTGCCGAAACAGGTCGGACATCAGAACAATTGTTAATTGGTATCCATCCGGGTGGGAATTGGGAATATAAGTTGTGGGACGCGAGGAACTACGCACAACTTGCAGATGGTCTCTGCAAAAAACATAAGGCTTCGATCTTACTCTTCGCTGGTCCGAACGAACGGAAACTCCAAACGCAGGTTGCAGAAATGATGGATATTCCACCAATTCTCGTCAAAACGGACGATCTTCGGCATCTCGCGGCGTTAATCTCTGCATGCGATGTGTATATCGGAAACGACACAGGACCGATGCATATCGCAGCCGCTGTGGGCACACCTGTCGTCGCGCTTTTCGGTTCAACAAACCACATTCGGAGCGGTCCCTTCGGGGATCCGCATACAGTTTTGCAGAGCGGGATAAATTTAGGATGCAATCCTTGCCATCCGGGCCGGCATCCAGGGGGGTGTGGCGTTGGTAGTTGTGCAGTGATTGCGGGGATTACGGTGGAACAGGTATTAGCAACAGTGGAGCATTACACTTCTTCAATCTTACCATCAATCCAGTAACATTGTATGTCAGATCTTCTTCCATTGCAGGCGTAGGCTGTTTAGCACGACAGATACACTGCTAAACGCCATCGCGAACGCCGCGAGCATGGGATGGAGTTCCCGAAGCATCATCGGCGCGAAAGATAACGGATAAAGTGCCCCCGCTGCGACAGGAATTAAAAGCACGTTGTAGAAAAACGCCCAGAAAAGGTTCTGTCTAATCGTGCGCATCGTCGAACGGCTTAACCGAATTGCCTCGGAGATGGCACGCAAATCGCTGTGCATAAGTGTTACATGTGCGGTCTCTCTGGCGATATCGGTACCTGTACCGAGTGATATTCCGATATCGGCTTGCGCCAATGCAGGCGTATCGTTAATGCCGTCACCTACCATCGCGACGAGTCCACTATTTTCTGCCTGTAGTTTTTTAACGGCTGCCGCTTTATCTTCGGGTTTGAGTTCCGCCATGACATCGCCAATCCGCGTAGCCTTGGCGATCGCATCAGCCGTAACTCGGTTATCCCCTGTCATCATTGTTACAGTGCATCCAAGTTCGTAGAGTTCCGTGACCGCGGCTTGCGCTTCTGGTTTTAATGTGTCCGCGACCGCCAGAAGTCCAATAACGTGCCCATCAACGGCAATCCATAGGACAGTTTTTGCCTCGGTCTGTAGACGCTCTGCTTCTTCTTCAAATCTCTGAGTCGGAACACTGTGCTGTTGAATTAAGGATAAATTGCCTATGATGACACTATTCTCATCAACCTGTGCGGTGATACCGTGTCCAGTGATGGCTTCAAACTGACTCGGTGTCGCGATATCCAGTCCACGTTCCTCGGCTGCTCGAACAATTGCTTTGCCAATAGGATGTTCACTACCACGCTCCGCAGCGGCAGATAGCTGTAGGAGTTCTGATTCGTTTTTATCCGTGAGAATATCAGTGAGTGTGAGTTTCCCCTCTGTCAAGGTGCCTGTTTTATCGAGGACAATTGTGGTTAAGTCTCCTGCGCGTTCGAGTGCTTCACCGTTTCGGAAGAGGATACCGCGCTGCGCGCCGATACCGGTTCCCATCATAACTGCCGTTGGAGTGGCGAGTCCCAATGCACACGGGCAGGCTGTAACAAGGATCGCAACTAAGCGGAGCATTGCAGGGGTGAACCCTGCTCCGATGAGGAACCACCATACGAGAAACGTCACAACGGCAACCCCTGTGACAACAGGTACAAACACATTGGTAACTGCATCGACGGCGCGTTGGATGGGAGGTTTGCTCTGTTGCGTTATTTGCACCAATTCGACAAGGCGGGCAAGTGCTGTTTCTGACCCGATATGCGTCGCTTCCATGGTGAGCATTCCACTCTGGTTCATCGTCGCCGCTGTCACAGGGTCGCCTGGGACCTTATCTACCGGTAGGCTTTCTCCGGTGAAGACGCTTTCATCAATCGCACTTTTACCGCCGCGCACCACACCATCAACAGGAATACTTTCGCCGGGACGGACAAGAAGGACATCTCCTACACCGACCTGTTCAATAGGGATGTGTTGTTCTTCCCCGTTTGTTAAGCGGCACGCTATCTTGGGGGAAAGTTGTGGAAGTTTTTTCAGGGCTGCGTTTATCTCGCCTCTGGCACGCGCTTCAAGAAGTTTGCCTAACTTAATCAACGTAATAATAACAGCGGCTGTCTCAAAATAGACGTGAGTCCCAAAGCGCGCCCCCAGGTCCATCCCTAATGCAATCGTTACGGCGAGGCTATAGAGGAACGCCACGGATGAACCCATCGCCACGAGCACATCCATATTGGCAGAACGATTGCGCAACGCCTTAACACCACCGACATAGTAATCCCAACCGACGTAAATCTGGACCGGTAGTGCCAAACCAAACATCAACCAGTTCACCCAGAGTGCTGATGCCCACTCTCCTATCAGGTTCATGTCTCTGCCCATGCTAATCAGAAAGAGGGGAAATGTGAAGATTATCCCGACAGTGAATTGCAACTTTTGTCGTCGGAATTCCTCAGCACGGGCTATGTCTTCCGTATCTTCATCGACAACATCAAAACCGAGGTCTCGAATCTTGTCAACAATGCTTTCTTCACTGAGTGTAGATGCATCAAAAATGACCCCAGCACGTTCGGTCGCAAGGCTGACATCTGCAGCAAGGACCCCCTCCATCTTTTCAAGATTCCGGGTGATGGTAGCCGCGCAGTTTTCGCAATGCATCCCAGTGATGGGGAGGTTAATTTGGTGTTCCATTTTCATCGGTTCTCCGTCAGGGAAAGTCGGGAATCGGAGTTCCCTCCTACAGAAATTCCGACCCTCTCTGGCACTTAAAAAGTCACTTTACCAATTTTAGCACATTGCGGACAAGGGATGCAAGGACAGGATACAATAGATAAAAGTCTTTCAACTATCCTAAATGGACAGGTAGACCCGTTTCAAGAGATTCATTCGCAGCGATTGACAAAATAGCGGTTTTAGCGGCATCGGAATAGGGTGATCGGATTGCGCTGCCATCGCCTGTGCGGACTGCCTGAATAAAAGTGCGATCCATATCGATCGTGCAATTGTTTTGTGGATTCCACGTAGTCGTTTCTTCAGCAGTAGAAAGCACAAGTGCACTACGGAGATGGTATTCAAGTGAACCGTCCTCACAGAAAATATCTAAGCCGGAACGCCGCATCCCATTCGTCGTGAAGCAGGCAGAAAACATAATACCGAAGACCCCACTCTCAAATTGCAATGAAACGGCAGATGCTTCCTCAATATCGTAATCGGTATTCGGGATCATATCGTTGCGTGCGACAGCATAGACGGTTTTGACTTCACCGAAGAGATACCTCGCCATATCAAATTCGTGTGTCGTTTGTTCCGTGTGCTGTCCGCCGGATTTCGCCTTCTCGCGCCACCATCCACCGGGCATACCACCCATCCAATATCCCATGAAGAACCCGACGCGTCGAGAAGCGAGAAGTTCCTGCGCCTTATCAATAATATCAAGATAACGTTCCTGATACCCAGTCGCGGTGATAATCCCTTTCTCTTCAACTTCGGCTGCAATCTCTTTTGCGTCGTTAGCATTCATGTGCACCGGTTTCTCTACAAACATCGGCAGTCCGGCAGCAACGATAGCGCGCTCAGGGGCACCGTGGGCAAACGGCGGGATTGAAATATAAACGGCATCCAATTCCTCGCCCGCAAGCATCTGATTATAGTCTGCGTAGGCTGTACCACCGTACTGGGTAACAGCCTGCTCCGCTTTGTCGATGACAATATCACAGAAAGCGACGAATTTTGTGCCGCCGATCTCCGTTAATTCACGCAAATGGCGGTTCATGTTACCACCTGTACCGATAAAACCTAACCTAACATCTGACATAACATCCTCTTTTTCGTTTTTCTTAAGGCTTATGCAAAATCCCTTGCTTTGTATTTCGGCCAGGGAAAAACAAAAGTGTGGAAGACAGAGGAATCCACCTTCCATCCTTCCACACTTCAATAATTTAATACCTATTTTTAATGAAAGGATCTTTTCGTGAGAAAAAAATCCGAACTGAAAACTATTAAAAGACTGAATTCTGTGCCGGGGTGAGCATGAGCGATGGCAGAATACCGATAAGCAATACACCAATCGCCGCGATGACCAATCCCACAACAAGTGTGCTCGGATACGGTGTAAATGGCAACTCCTCTTCGGGTTCACGCATATACATCGTTACAACAACTCGGAGGTAGTAGAACGCCGATATTGCTGTGTTGACCGCGCCGACAATAACAAGCCAGATATGACCTGCCTGAACTGCTGATTTGAAGATATAGAATTTACCCACAAACCCGGCAGTCGGTGGAAAACCGGCGAGTGACAACAGCATTATCGTCATAAACATAGCAAGTAAGGGTTTTCGTAGCCCAAGCCCGGCGTAATCGGAAATCATGAGGCTCTCGCCATCTTCCGTTTTCGCCAAAATAACCGCACCAAACGCTCCGATGTTCATCACGCAATAAACAAGCAGATAAAGCATCGCACTCGAAATTCCGTCGTTATTCGCAGCCGCCAAGCCTATGAGCACGTAACCCGCGTGGGCGATACTTGAATAAGCGAGCATCCTCTTGATGTTCGTCTGCGCGATCGCAATGACATTTCCGACAGTCATCGTTAACATCGCCAACACAATGATCACACCACTCCATTCGACTTGCAGATTTGGTAGTGCTTCCATGAAAATTCTCAGGAATGCCGCAAATCCAGCCGCTTTTGGTCCGGCGGAGATAAACGCTGCTATCGTTGTGGGTGCACCTTCGTAAACATCTGGTGCCCATTGATGGAACGGAACAATGGCGACCTTAAATCCGAATCCGACAATAAGAAGGAACATTCCTGCTAACAACAGTGGCGATTTATTCGCGTCAGTAATTGCCTCAGCAATAGCGGGGATATTCGTCGTTCCGGCACCGCCATAAATCAGAGCGATCCCGTAAAGGAAGAACGCACTGGCAAACGCGCCAAGCAATAGATATTTCATGCCCGCCTCGCTTGAAGCAGGATTGTCTCGAAAATAACCTGCCAACACATACAACGATAATGACATCAGTTCCAAGCCGAGGAAGACAATAATCAACTCATTGCCTGCAGCCATCAACATCATACCGAGCGTCGCCAGCAGAATAAGTAGATAGTAAGGTCCCTGTTTCCTATCATCCCTGCCCAAATAACTCATCGAAATCAAAGAGACCAGAATCGTCGACACAAGGAAAATAATGTTGAAGAAAAGGGAGAAATTGTCCACCTTGAACATGTCGTTGAACTGGGTGCCAACTGTGCCTGCTTGATGCATCTGGATAGAGACCCATAGCGCGATCCCAGCCCCAACGATCGTCATCCAACCGAGAATCGTTTTTGAAATGGAGTCAAACAGATCAAAAACGAGGACGATGAACAACGTTAAAGCAATGATCAGCTCCGGCATCAGTAACTGCCAGTTAATCTCTATTGGCATTCGAAATCTCCTTTTGTAGTCTTAAGTGCGTTAGCGCAGGAACACAAACGTTACAATCACAAAGAGCGGGACTAAAATTACCACCGACCAGATCATATATCCGAAGAAACTCGGCATGCGGATACCACTTTGTTCCGCGATTGCTTTCACCATAAAGTTCGGAGCATTGCCGATATAGGTATTTGCTCCCATAAACACCGCTCCAACAGAAATAGCCGTTAGCAATTTAACGAACTCTAAGTGCTCGGGACCTGTCAATTGTCCAGACAAAATTTCCGGTATTACGGCTTCAGTGAGATGCAATTTCCCGAGTGCTGTGTTGAAAAAGGTCAGATAAGTCGGGGCATTATCTAAGAAACTCGACAGAATACCCGTTATCCAGAAATAGTGCATCGGTTCTTTTATCGCCCCAATTAACCCACGTAACGCGCCGTTTTCACCGGCTTTTAGAATCGCCAACGCCGGAATAATGGTCATAAAGATACCGGCGAACACCTTTGCCACCTCTTCAATCGGTTCCCACGAAAATTCGTTCGCTTGACGCAACTCACCCGTAAAGGGTGTGAATCTGAGAGATAACAGCCCCATGACGACAATCAGCACATCACGAGTGATATTCTGCCAGTATACGTGCACACCAAAGATATTGATTTCTCCCCACTTGAAACTGCCACTCATTAAGACAGCCGCGACGATGCCGAGGAGGAAGACGAGGTTGAAAAGTCCGTCTACGCGGATGGGTTCGTTAGTCCCATCGTCTGGTACAACACCGCCTTCCCGTTTGAACATAAATGTGTCTATCACAAAGAAAAGTGCAATTAAGATCACACTAATAAAAAGCATGTGTGGAAAGAGAGCTGTCGTCGTCCAGAAGAAAGGGACGTTGTGCAAGAATCCCAAAAACAGCGGCGGATCGCCCAACGGTGTTAAAGAACCACCGATATTACTCACGAGAAAGATGAAGAAGATAACCAGATGGACTTTGCTCTGCCGATATGCGTTCGCTCGAATGAGCGGGCGGATGAGGAGCATTGACGCGCCTGTTGTGCCTACCCATGAGGCGATAGCAGTACCGATAAGCAGTAAGAGTGTATTAACCAACGGCGTGCCACGTAATGTCCCACGCACGAGAATCCCACCCGCTACCGTAAACAATCCCCACAACAGAATAATGAACGGGATGTAGTCTATCAGATAGATATGCAGAATATCGTAAAACGCTTCTCCTTGAAATGCTATGAGATACGGAATTGCGAAGGCTAACGCCCAAACCAATGACATCTTTCCGCCGTGATGGACCAGAAAATGGGAATCCAACACAAGCGGCAAAATCGCAATAGACAGGAGTATACCCACAAACGGAATGATACTCCAAATAGGCAATTTCGCACCGTCTACGCCATGACCGTGGTGCGCACCTTCGTCACCGTGTGCGTCATCCGCTCCAAAGGAAACCCCCACTGAAACTGACAACGCAAGCCCCAAAATCACACAAAAAATAAGACCTGATGCGAGTTTAAACTTCACTTACTTCGTCTCTGCCTCCTTTTTAATGGCTGTCGGCTGTCGGCTGTCGGTAAAGAGGTTTTCTGATAAAGTAGAGTCCTCTTGCTGATTGCTGATTGCTGACCACTGACTGCTATTCTTCTGATTGCTGACCACTGACTGCTGACTTCTATTATCCTGTTCTCCGGCGTGTCCGATAGCAGATTCGGTTTGCACCTGCGTTACGACAAGACCTACCGATTTCTCTATCTTACTCAGGAAAGGTTTGGGATAAACGCCGATCCAGACGATGAACAACAGTATCGGCAGCATCACAACGATCTCGCGTGCGTTCAGGTCTGGTAAGGCTTCATTTGTCTTATCCAGTGTCCCAAACATCACCCGTTGGAACATCCACAGCATATACACAGCTGCCAGAATTACACCTGCTGTTGCTATCACTACATATATCTTTGAGAAAGCTCCCTGAACAAAACTGCCGAGCAGTATCATATATTCGCCGACGAATCCATTCAAACCCGGTAGCCCAATTGACGATAATGTCACAACCATAAAAATCGTAGCAAAGATCGGCATTCGCTTCGCCAAACCCCCGAAATCTACAATCATTCTGCTGTGTCGTCGTTCATAAATCATTCCGACCAAAAGGAACAATGCGCCTGTGCTCAAGCCGTGATTAATCATTTGTAAGACGCTACCTTGAATACCGGCAGGACTTTTAGAGAACAGCCCTAACACCACAAATCCGAGGTGACTCACACTGGAATATGCGACCAGTTTTTTCAGATCCGGTTGAACCATCGCCACCAATGCGCCGTAAATGATGCCAATTACAGCAAGTGGCACAATCAATGGCGTGAATTCAGTAGCCGCATCGGGAAAGAGTGGTAGACAAAATCGGATTATCCCATAGGTCCCCATTTTTAGGAGCACCCCAGCAAGAATTACACTTCCGGCTGTGGGAGCTTCAACGTGGGCATCCGGTAGCCAAGTGTGGAACGGAAAGAGTGGAACCTTAATGGCAAACGCAATGAAAAACGCAAGGAACAAGAGGTTTGAATGCTCAAATGGACCGCTGAGCGTCGTGAGGTCGAAACTATTGTTGTTTTGGAAATACAATGCCAGAATGCCAACCAGCATTAACGCACTGCCCGCCATTGTATAAAGCACGAACTTCACAGTTGCATAAATTCGACGTTCTCCACCCCAAATACCGATGAGGAAGTACATCGGTATCAGCATCGATTCCCAAAATACGAAAAAGAGGAATAGATCCAAAGCACAGAAAACACCCAACATCCCGGTCTCAAGAGCGAGGAGCGACATCATAAAACCGCTCAACCCTTTCTCGATCGAGTTCCATGCGGCAAGGATACACACCGGTGTCAGGAAAGTTGTCAGCAACACTAACCATAACGAAATACCATCGATGCCGATGTGGTAGCTTGTACCTAAACCGGGAATCCACGCTTGCTGCGTCACATTTTGGAACGTTGCAGTCGTCGCGTCAAACCCGGTGTAAAGTCCCAACGAGACAATAAACGTCAGGAGTCCAATGACAAGTGCAATGCCTTTGACAGCGGATGCACCGAGTCCTCTGAGCAACGCGATCGCTATCACGCCGAGCAGTGGTAAAAAGATGACTATTGAGAGTAGCAAAAAAATCTCCTTTTTAATAGTTATCGGCTAAAGGTATAAATCATTGCCTGAAGAACTTTTTCCAGAGCCATGCCGAAGGAAAAAACCAAAAAAGCCAGCGGTCCTCGTCTTTCTCAGTTAATTTGCGACGGCGTTTTGAAAAGTCGTCCTGCGGTATGTTATTCTGCCACCAAGCTCTTAACTTACGGTTGAAGGTGGAAATATCTTTATCTGATCTTCCACAGTTGTCCAGAATCCACGCACCCAGTTTGACATCATTGTCGATTTGCACAGCAACTTCCTGAAAAGCCTCCGCTGAGATATTGAGAAAGGATAAAATCGCAGTATCTTGTTTGGAATCAGTACCGTATTTATAACGTCCGATTTCTCCAGCGTGGGCAGCTCGCGCTTTATCTGTCAACCTTGCGACCCCGCAAATTCCGGCAACTTCTTTGTTGAGCATATCCCGCGGTCGAAAAGTTTTCTGTTTCATTTTCTTCCTCCATCAGTGTTCCTCAAAGAAGGAGGGTTCGCATTTAAAATACAAACAGGCTACGTAAAAAATAGATAGTATGCAAGAAATAACACGATGCCGAGAACCATTGATACAATGTATACTTGAACAAGTCCTGTCTGGAGGCGGCGCAACGTTCCACCAATAAATTGGATAATAGACCCTACACCGTTGACAATCCCATCAATAATGCCGTTATCTACAATCCGCCAGAGCAGATAATGAGAACCGTTTTTGATCGGTTGCACGATAAGTGCGTTATATACCTCGTCTACATAGTACTTGTTCACAAGAAGTTTGTGTAGCGCATTGGTAGGCGCCTCAGATGGCGTTCTTTCACGATAGCGCGACCATGCGAACGCAATCCCCGCCAAACCGACCACAGATGAAATCACCATGAACAAAATTACATTACCCGATGCCTCATGGTGCGCCTCTGGAAAAACACTCTTCGTGAAGTGGTGGAACCAACTTTCATGTCCACCCCAACCCAAAAGTAAGCCAATCAAGGCAGAAGGAATCGCCAGAATTGCGAGCGGTACCCACATGACGGGTGGTGACTCGTGCAGATGCGAATCAACTTCGCGGTCAACACGAGATTCACCATAAAACGTCACAAAGATCAGACGGAACATATAAAACGCCGTCAAGAATGCGGTCACTAAACCGATGACGTAAATAAGTGGCGAACTCCCCCATGCACTGTGTAAGATTTCATCCTTGCTCCAGAAACCGCTCAGAAACGGAAACCCCGCAATAGCAAGAGCACCGACTAAAAAAGTCCAATGCGTTATCGGCATCTTTGCCTTTAAGCCGCCCATCCTTCGCATATCCAATTCATTCGCCATCGCGTGCATCACACTACCAGCGGTGAGGAACATCAACCCTTTAAAGAAGGCATGTGTCACTAAGTGGAAAACACCAGATGCATAAGCACCAACACCGACACCAAGGAACATGTAACCGAGTTGACTCACAGTAGAATAGGCGAGGATACGCTTAATATCGTTCTGGGTAAGTGCTATCGTCGCAGCGAAGAAAGCAGTCAAAACGCCGATCCAAGCGACCACTTCGCCGGTATGTGCTATATTATAAAGCACAGCGGAGCGTGCTATCATATAGACCCCCGCTGTCACCATTGTAGCGGCGTGGATCAAGGCACTGACAGGCGTGGGGCCTTCCATCGCATCCGGAAGCCATACATAGAGCGGAATCTGCGCCGATTTACCTATCGCGCCAACGAAGAGTAGCAAGGTCGCAATAACGAGGGTACTCGCACCAAAAACTTTCTGGAAATTATCCGCCTCAGCGGCATCAAATATTGACGCGAAATCGAGGGTTCTGAACGCAGCAAACAGGGTAAATATCCCCAACAAGAATCCGAAATCGCCGATCCGGTTCACAATGAACGCCTTTTTCCCCGCATCTGTCGCCGTTTGCTTTTCATACCAGAATCCTATGAGGAGATATGAGCAGAGTCCAACACCTTCCCACCCAACGAACATCATCAGATAGTTGTTTCCGAGGACCAAGATTAGCATTGCAAAGACGAACAGGTTCAGATAGGCAAAATAGCGTGCATATCCTTCATCGCCGTGCATGTAGCCGATCGAATAGACGTGGATGAGAAACCCAACACCCGTAATCACTAACAGCATCACTGACGTGAGCGCGTCCACACGGAACCCAATATTGAAAGCGAACGACTCGCCTGTAATCCATTCATATAGCGTTTCATCGAATGGAGCAGCACCACCGTGCAAACTGGCAAAAGCGATAATCGAACAGACTAAAGAGACAAGCACCGCAAGCGAGCCTATCCATCCGATCAGTTGCTCGTTACCTTTTAGCCCCTGGTTTTTTGAAAGTCCTAATAGCCCGTTAATCAGAAACCCAACAAGCGGGGCAACTAACAAGACAACAATTAATTCTATTGTCATTTTTTATCCTTCTATTGGTTCGAGGTGTTCAGTAAGAGATTTGGGACGCACATCAGAACCTTCTTTAACTGATAGCCGATAAACCGATAACCGATAACCAATTTTGCTTAGCCCTTCAACGAATTAACTTCATCCACATTAACCGTCTGTCGATGTTTGAAGACACTGACAATAATTGCAAGCCCAATTGCGACCTCAGCGGCAGCGACAGTCATCACAAAGAAAACGAACACCTGTCCTGTTGCCTCACCGAGACTACGACTGATAGCTACAAAGGCGAGATTCGCCGCATTCAGCATCAATTCAATACACATAAAGATGATAATGGCGTTCCTGCGGATGAGGACCCCGATGACTCCCGTTGTAAACAAGAGCGCACTCAATATAAGATAGTACTCTAATGACATTTTTTTAACTTTCCTTGCGGTTAAACGACATGGGTTTGGACTTTAACGTGCCTTTCTCAAATCCGCCCTCCACTACGTTACGGGCTATGTGCTTTGAACATCAAGATTTAATTCTTCTTGCGGGTTAACCAACGTCGGCTACGTTTTTGACGCTATGACGGTAAACATCTCATTTACTGATTACTGACTTAACTCTCTTCTTGACCTTCGCGTTTTACCAAAACGATAACGCCAATCAATGCCGCCAACAAAATCAGCGAGGTAACCTCAAACGGTAAGAGATACTTGCTGAACAAGAGTTCGCCAATGTCATAAGTGGTTGTCGTTATTGTTGCCCCTGTAGATTCTGCCGATGCCACTGCGGTGTCGTTGAGCGCATTCATTGCGATGTAGATGCCTTCGGCGGCAAAGAGAATGCCTAAGATAATAGCCAACGCCTTCAGTTTCCGACCAATAGCCCCTTGCACCGAGAGTGTCCCTAAATTCAGGAGCATAATCACAAAGAGGAACAGGACCATGATCGCGCCGGCATAGACAATAACTTGTACAGCCGCGACGAAATGTGCGCCCAGCAGAACGAAAAGTCCTGCTTGTGCGAAAAATGTTACAATCAGCGAAAGTGCGCTATAAATCGGGTGTCGAAATGAGATTACAGCAATCGCGCCAATTAGCGAGACCGCTCCAAAGAGAATAAATAGAATCTGTTCTGCATTCATCTGCATGCCTCCTATTCTATTGCGTCGAGAGCGGTTGGTGTGAGCCGATTGTCGCTATCTTGGATTGCCGGCTTAGGTGTCTTCATCACAAGGAGTCCTGCCACAATAGATACAACAATAAACGCGGAAACCACATTTCCGATACCCACGATCAGACGAGAGTGGGTCGTTATCCATAAAGTGCCGGTTACGACGATTGAACTCAAGGCGACAGGCAACAGGAATTTCCAACCGAAATTCATGAGTTGGTCATAGCGGAATCGAGGCAGCGTCCATCGAACCCAGATAAACACGAACAGGAAAATCGCTGTTTTGACGAAAAAGATACCGAACGAGATGAGTCCACTCCATACAGGACCGCCTATATTTTCTAAACCGAAGAAATGCCATCCTCCTAAGAAAAGCGTCACTGTTACGGCAGAGCCGACAATCATATTCATATATTCAGCCATGAAGAACATAGCAAATTTCATACTACTGTATTCGGTGTGATAGCCTGCGACGAGTTCCTGTTCCGCTTCAGCGAGGTCGAAAGGTAATCGATTTGTTTCCGCAAACATTGCCGTTGTAAACGCCAGAAACGCAGGGAAGTGAATTAGGAAATTCCACTGCCACGGGTATGCGCCTTGTTCTATTGCGATTGTCCGAAGGCTGAGGGAACTCGTGAGCATCAACAGACCAATAATAGCCAATCCGAGCGTTAGTTCGTAACTAATCATCTGCGCAGAAGAACGTAAACCGCCGAGGAGCGAATATTTATTATTAGATGCCCATGCCCCGAGTACAACACCGTAGACCCCGAGGGATGTTATCGCCAAAATATAGAGAACCCCGATGTTGATATCCGCAATCTGCAACGGTATTTCATGCCCCAATACCGTAATAGAACTTCCAAACGGCACGACTGCAACCGTAGTAAGTGCGGGAACTAACAGCATTGCTGGCGCGAGCACATAAAGTGGCTTATCCACATGATCTGGGATGAGATCCTCTTTAAACAGGAACTTAAGCCCATCTGCGACAGGTTGGAGCAGTCCTTGGGGTCCAACCCGGTTAGGTCCCAACCGATCCTGCATCCATCCGCTCACCCGCCGTTCCGACCAGATCATTAGCATCACACCAATAAGCAGCATGTGGACAACGATGAGAATCTTGACGATTGAACTGATGATTAAAACGAGAGGGAAATTTTCCATATTTCTACTTTTCCTTGCGGAGGAAGAACGTAGATGCTGACTCTAACGCGCCTCCCCCATATCCGCCTGCGCCGTTGTTGCAGGCTACAATTTGGTTTTAACGTTTCCAAAAACCAACTTCTTTACTGACTGTTGTCTGCTAACTTAATACCCGAATCTCCAATTTTTTGATGCGATGTGTCGCTATATCCAGGGACATTCTCTGCAATTGCCATGGCAATTTCACCCGCGAAGTGGTAGTTCATCTCACCGCCCAACTGCTTGGCAAGCTGCTGCGTAATTTCCCAATCCACACGCGCTTCACCCGGTGGATCAACCGCCTTACGAATCCGTTGCACCCAGCCTGTTGAGTTAGTGAAGGTACCATCTTTCTCGGCGAAGGTTGTTCCCGGTAGCACCACATCTGCCAACTGCGTTACTTCTGAAGGCAAAACGTCTTGCACGATAAGGAAATCAACGCTCTCCAATGCGGCTTTTTCAGCATCTTCGAGAAGACGTTCCGGTCCACCACTCACGAGGTAAACGACTTTTGCACCCGATACCTTTTCCCAAAGCGTATCACCCTCTAAAACGACGTTCCCATTCGCAGAGCCGAGTATCGTTCGCGCGCCTGCCGTATTTGGGTTCTTGTCGGCTTCAATTGTAAATTGTGGGAATTTGTGTTCTTCACCGGGCAGCTGCCCGAAGAGTCCCAACTGCGTTGTTTTCAGGACATCATGCGCGAACTGCTGTAAAACGTAGTTGTCTTCATTCGTACCTTGTGCAGAGCCGATAACAACAATGTCTTCAGTTTCTATTTCCGATAATTTTTCTATAATTACCGATAAGGCATCTGCCCAATGCGTTGGAGTGAGTTCGTCATCAACCCGTTTGAGTGGAAGTTGGAGCCTGTCATCGCTGTTGACATAGTGGTAACCGAGGCGACCATCGTCACACATCCAATGTTGGTTAATATCCTCGTGGAAGCGCGGCTTGATCCTGTAGACACCATCAGCTTTATATTCTACGGTGATATTGCAACCGACACTACATCCCGAACAAACGCTGTTCGCTTTCTCTAAGAACCACGGACGAGACTTGAACAAGAAATCTTTGCTAATCAATGCCCCGACGGGACAAATATCAACGACATTGCCTGCCAATTTGTTATCCAGCAGTTGCAAAGGGACACCTTCATGACTTCTTGGAATATCAATTTCGTCATGGGAACCGCGGTGGACTAAGCCTAATTCGCCTGTCCCAGATACCTCATCTGCAAATCGAATACATCGGGTGCAGACAACACACCGTGTTGCGTAGAGCAGTACATCGGGCCCTAAGTCTTTCTTGGGTGGAACATTTTTTACCTCAAGATAACGACTCTTATCGTGTCCGTGTCGATGTGAGTAATCTTGCAGGTCACACTCACCCGCCTGATCACAGACAGGGCAATCAAGGGGGTGATGCACAAGCAGAAATTCCAATATGTCCGCGCGTGCCTTTTTGACGCGCTCACTATCTGTGCGGACAATAAAGTCGTATTTTCCATCCAGTTTCCTATCGGGGGGTGCTGTTCTAAGCACTGTCGTACACCCCGTTGCAAGCTGCCTATCAGGGACGATCGCACCAGCAGGCGGGAAGAAAACGTGTGGCTCAACGAGACACATTCTGCAATTTGCAGGTCGGCTCAACCCAGGGTGATAACAGTAGTGAGGGACTTCAATGCCATGTTCTCTTGCCGCCTCGACTACATTCGTTCCATCTTCAACCTCTATTTCAAGGTCGTTCAGTTTAACAAATGCCATATTTTAATTTTTCCTTGCGGAGGAATAATGGACGCTCCGACTTTCTCGTGCGTTCCGTAAATCCGCCTGCGCCGTTGTTGCAGGCTACTGCTTTGGAACTAACGAAAACCTCTTTACCGACTGCTGACCAGGACCGTTAATTGCTGACTAAGGTTAGTCTTACAGGTCAGCGAACTCCTTCGGAACAAACCGCTGTTGATACGCGTAATTTTCTTCCGGTGGAACAGTCGCCTCAGCAACAGGTAGCGTGACGAGTTTGCCTTCTCGAATGGTGGCTTCAAATTCGGGTCGGAACTTGCGCAAATAACTCACGGCGGGCCAAGAAACTGCGATGCCAAAGACACAAATCGTATTCCACGTCATTGTATCCACATTCGCAATGTTATTGGCGACACTTTCCAGCAAATCCAAGTCTTCGTAGATTTCTTCTGTCTCACCGGTATCACCCCATCTACCATTCTCAGCGACACCGAATTTGGGACGTGTCATAGTGTCTTTTCGTCCGTTTCCGTCGGCAATGCGCTGGACAATATCCCGCACCCACGGGGTTCCCCAGCGGCACGGTGTGCACTGTCCACAAGATTCATGGGCGTAGAACTTCATGATATTGAGCAAGCAATCGACGATATTCCGAGTCTCGTTCATGACAATGATACCGCCGGAACCGAGCATCGACTTGGCAAGCGTGAGTGAAGTAAAATCGAGCCGCGTGTCCAACTCATAGTGTGTTAAAATCGGTGCGGAACTACCACCAGGAATAACCGCTTTCACCTCGTTGCCGCGCAGCCCACCTGCGACCTCGATGAGTTCTGAACATGTCAAGCCGAGATCAAGTTCATAAACACCCGGTTCGTTTACGTCCCCACTGATACAATAGAGTTTCGTGCCCGTGTTAGGATCGGGTGTCGGGGGATCAGATCGTGTATCAGCATACGTCGGTCCCATTTGGGTGTACCATTCAACACCGTTACCAACGATGAAAGGCAGGTTACACAATGTCTCAACATTCTGTACGACCGTTGGCTTTCCAAACACACCTTCAACAGCAGGGAACGGAGGTTTGTTCCGAGGTTGTCCGCGTTTGCCCTCAAGCGATTCAATGAGTCCTGTCTCCTCGCCACAGATATAAGCACCCGCTCCTGGGTGTGAATAGATGTCAACGTTGAGACCGGTTCCACGGATGTCTTTGCCAAGGTATCCCTTCTCGTAAGCCTCCTTGATAGCAGCATCCAACATCTTTTTCCCAAGGGTGAATTCACCGCGAATGTAGACATAAGTCGTCTCAATGCCCATCGCATAGCAGCAAATCAGGATACCCTCAATCAACAGATGTGGGTTCTTTTCCAAAACGTAGCGATTGCTGAACGTTCCTGGCTCACTTTCATCGGCGTTACAACAGAGATAACACGGTTTTATATCTTTTGGAACGAAACTCCATTTCAAGCCTGTTGAAAATCCGGCACCACCTCTACCTTTCAACCCGGAATCCATTACCATTTTAGCAATATCGTCTGGTTGATATTCGGCGATTGCCTTTTCAAAACGCGTGTAACCGTCGTATTGTCGAAAGACATCGAACGTGTTTATATCAGGCACATCCAGATGCTCGTAGAGAATTCGTCTCTCTTGAACCATACTTTCTCCTCTACAGATTGTCTAAGATTTCATCAACCTTTTCCGGGGTTAAATTTTTATGTAAATCGTCGTTTACCATGATAACAGGAGCGACATCGCAGGAAGCAAGACATTCCACTTTCATGATTGTGAACTTTCCGTCAGTAGTTGTGCCTTTCGCGAGATTGGTTTCGGAAGCGATGTCCGTGTCCAGTTTCGCCTTAAGATGCTCCAAAACGCCCTGACAGTCTCGCAATGCACAAGGAAGGGTGTGACATATCCGAATGACGTACTCTCCTACCGGTTCCTCAAAGAACATCGGATAGAAAGTGACGACATCCTTGACTTTCATCACAGAGACCTCAAGTTGCTCTGCGACATACTTCATGACAGCAGGCGTAATGTGCCCTGCCTGTCTTTGCGCGATATGGAGCGTTGGAAGCATCGCCGCTTCTTTAACGGGATACCGCCCTATCAACGCGTCGAATTCACGTTGATTTTCTTCATTAAACGCGAAAGGCGTTTCAATTTGAATGAGTGCATCTGACATCTACGTTTTCCTTTATTGGGCCATCGACATTTAGCGAGAGCGAACTCCGGTTCGCGACTTCTGAACTAAAATGGCAAAACATAAAACAAAACACCGCTAACTGGATCATAGAATACTTAGACTGCCGCAACCATATTGTTTACGGAGATTTTGGATTTCACGGATGCGCCTACCCACGGCAATCGTTTCAATATTTTTTATTGTGCCAATGATTTCAAAAGGCATTGGTATAAGACGATCTAACCTTCTACCTGAGAATTCCCCTTAAAAATGTTACACTTGTGTAACATTTGGTGTACAAAAGATATCAGCAGAAAACCCTGTAAATATAAGGGTTTACCGATGTTTTTTTTTATTTGATTTTCCACTACAAAAAAAATAATTTGGCGAAAAGTGTAACATTCTATGAATGCTTCGTAAATGGCCTCTCTTAACTTAAATTACCAAATATTGTCCATCTTAGTAGTTGCCGTGAAACTGAATACGGTTGCCTTCCGGATCTCGGATGTCGAAAATGGCGCGCCCATCCTCATTTTCAAGTTTTCGTAATCGCTTCCCTTTCGACTTCAGGTGTTGATGAACGGCACTGACGCTCTTAACGTGGAAGACCAGTTTTTGTCTCCCTTCGTTCGGTTTGCTTGCGCTATGGAGACACAATTTGCAAGCACCTGTATCAAAGCGAAAAAAACGATGTTCTGGGAACGGCTGATCTTCCTCCGGTACTAATCCGACGACATCCCTATAGAATGCGATGACAGACTTCATATCCTTGACAAAAAGCATAATAGATCCGAGATGCATTTCCATTTCATTTTCCTTGAGGTAGTATGCTGTGCTCTCTTCGTTCAACCCATCCTACTGTTATCTGTCTAATTCCCCAGCAATAACATTCAGACTTCCCAAAACAGCCACAGTATCGGAAACCATTCCGCCCTCCAACATGTGGGGGAGTGCTTGGAAGTGAAAGAAACTCGGCGGACGAATACGGATGCGATAAGCGGTTCCACTGCCATCACTGACAATATAAAATCCGAGTTCGCCGTTCGGGGACTCGGTTGCACAATAATGCTCACCCGTTGGCGTTTCCACGCCGTGTCCGTCCATAACAACCTTAAAGTGATGGATTAATCCCTCAATATGTCCATAAGCATCTGACTTATTCGGCATCGTAATCTTGTTATCTTCGAGGTTAATGGGTCCGTCAGGCATATTATCCAAGACTTGGGTAATGATACCACAACTCTGAATCATCTCTTCCATCCGGACAAGGTAGCGGTCATAAGCATCACCGTTGGTTCCAACTGGCACATCAAATGTGACTTCATCGTAACTGGAATACGGTTCAGCCTTGCGTAGGTCATGCGCTACGCCAGTGGCTCGGAGGCAAGGACCTGTTAACCCGTAACTTATGGCATCCTCACCTGAAATGGAGCCGACACCTTTCGTCCGATCCATCCAGATACGATTCCGTGTGAGGAGCGTATGCGTCTCCTTCAAGGCTTTTGGGAAGTTGCTGACGAATTGGCGGACATCTTCTTCACACCCAGCATAAAGGTCACGAAACACACCGCCAATACGCGTGTAACTGGTCGTCAACCGTGCCCCGGTCGTCTTTTCAAAAATGCTATACAACTTCTCACGTTCGCGGAAACTATAGAGGAATACAGAGAATGCCCCTAAGTCCAGCGCAGCAGTTCCCAACCACAATAGGTGATCTGCGACTCGCGAAAGCTCCGCCATCAAAATACGGATGTATTGACACCGCTTTGGAACTTCAATATCGAGCAACTGCTCAACAGCAAGTACATATCCGAAATTGTTAGACAACGGTGATAGATAGTTCATCCGGTCGGTTACAACAATGTACTGGTTGTAATCCAAATGTTCACCGAGTTTTTCAAATCCGGTATGCAGGTAGCCGGCGTGTGGTGTTGCCTTCAAAACGGATTCGCCATCAAGCTCCAGCACAATGCGGAGAGTGCCGTGCGTTGCCGGATGTTGCGGACCGAAGTTGAGAATCATCTTCTCGCCTGTCGCTCGTTCCAGCCCACCTTGCATAAAATACTCCTTTTTCATCAGCAGTCAGCAGTTAGGTCGGATTTTTTTCAAATAATCCCTTCAGCAATCAGCAAAGAGGTGTTTTTGCTTGGGGTTTCCCTCGTTAAACGATAACCTCTTCTACCGACGGCTGATGGCTGATGGCTGATCGCTATTTTGTCTTAGGCATTCTGTTTATCAAAATTAAAGCGTTCGCGCTCGCCACGTCCGCGGAGTGGATAATCCTTGCGGAGTGGATGTCCGTCAAAATCATCCGGCATCAAGATCCGGTGAAGATCGGGGTGTCCGTCAAAATTAATTCCGAACATGTCATAAGTTTCACGCTCTAACCAGTTCGCACCTTTCCACAATGTAGTAACAGATGGAATATTCAGGTCGTTTTCATGGACAGGGACCCTTACCCGGAGCCGACACTGTCCCTGAAAGGAATAGAGCTGATAGACAACCATAAACCTCGCATAGTCATACTGCATCAATTCGGATTCCATCTGAGAATTGTCGACTGCAGTAACATCAACGAGAGAGATGTAGGCGAGTTCAGAATCTGTTTTCAGATACTCCAAAACAGCGTAAACCTGTTCTTTACGCACAACGACGACAACAGTACCCCGTGTTTCATCCTGTGCCAAAAGAGCATCTGCGTAGTGTTCCTCTAATTTTTCAAGGACAAGAGGTTTCGACTGTTCTTCAACTTCTTTCTCTTCATTCATACAACTGCCTCTACTCCCTTAGGTGAAGCACCACTGGTGATTTTCTGTTGCACCTGTAGCACTGCATCAATGAGATCTTCGGGGCGCGGTGGGCATCCGGGTATGTAAACATCTACAGGGATAAACTGATCAACGCCTTGAATAAGTGTATAGGTATCAAACACACCGCCGCAGGAAGCGCATGCCCCCATCGAAATCACCCATTTTGGATCAGGCATCTGGTCATAAATACGTTTTAGCACCGGCATCATTTTGATGGAAATTCTGCCAGAAACGATGAGCAGATCAGATTGGCGGGGTGAAAAGCGGATCGCTTCAGAACCAAATCGAGAGAGGTCGAATTTGGAAGCCAAGGTCGCCATCATCTCAATTGCGCAGCACGCTGTCCCGAACGGCATGGGCCACAACGAATTCTTGCGTCCCCAGTTGACGACCTTATCAATGGTCGTTGTGATAATATTCCCATCCGTCTGATCGGCACCTTGTCCAACAAAATCTAATCCCATGTTAAGCCTCCTTTCTTCCAAGCATAGATATAGCCAAGAAGAAGAATGCCGATAAATACCAGCATCTCAACTAAAATAAACAAACCACTCGTTTCAGAGAATTTCTTGAAGACCACTGCCCACGGGTAGAGGAACACCACTTCGATATCGAAGATGATGAAGAGCATCGCGATCAGGTCAAACCGAATTGTAAATCGTTGCCTCGCATCGCCAACGGGTTGGACACCAGATTCGTAAACGGAGAGTTTAACGCGATTCGGGCGTTTGGGTCCAAGAATATGGGTTAGGGCGAGATTGATACCCGCAAAGAGGACTGCGAAGAGTCCTAACAACAAGATTGGAAGATAATCTATTAACATTGTTTCTAATCTATTTGGTTTCCCTCACACATCTTAATAGTGTAAAGCGAAGACAAATTGTACTTCAATAACACAATTTGGCATCGCAAACTTAACCAAAGTGAAAGGTTAATGCCGACTCCCAAGCACATTTTTCTAATATGCTTAATAGTTTCTCATATTTCAAAAACATTGTCAAGTTTTTTTTACAAGAAAATGAAAATTGACGTATTTCCCTCAATCTGCTATTATATCTTCATGCCGAAACTCAATCTCAAACCCAATCATAAAGCAATCCGAGACTATTATACCACGCTGCAGCATTACAAACAACACACGATCACACACGAAGGGGCGGTTAGTTCGCCTTTTGATACGCTACTGCAAGCCTGCGCGCAGCAGGTAAACGCCACACTTGTTCCGCAATATTCCATGCACACGGTAGCGGGAAACCGCATCGTCATTGACGGTGTAATCCTCGACGAATACGGACTCCCCTTTGCCTACTGGGAAGCGAAAGATATAGATGATAACCTCATCAAAGCCATCCAAGAAAAACGAGATGCAGGCTATCCGCTTGACAATATCCTCTTTCAGAACCCACAGCGCATCATCCTGTATCAGAACGGACAGGTCGCATTAGACCTCGACATCACCGAACCGGCGCGCCTGATTGCGGCACTCCAATACCTGTTCTCTTATGTTCCACCTGCACTCAACAACTGGCAAACAGCCGTCACGGATTTCAGAAGTGATCACGGCTTCCGATCAGGCTTTAATACGCTGATGACGAATCTGATTCCTGATCTTCATACACTCGCAGCGAGTGATAGTTTCCAATGCTTCCCCTTCTACACATACAATGAAGACGGCACAAATCGACAAGAGAACATCACCGATTGGGCATTGGCAGAATTCCGAACCCACTACAACGATGACACCCTCACCAAGTGGGACATCTTCCACTATAACTACGGTCTCTTGCACCACCCCACCTACCGCGAGAAATACGAGATGAACCTGAAGCGCGATTTGCCACATATCCCGTTCGCTGAAGATTTTTGGGGATTCGCCACCGCAGGCGAGGCGTTAGCAGATATCCACGTCAACTATGAATCCGCGCCGAAATATGATGAGTTGAAATATATTGAAACGCCGGGGATGCGGGTCGATTGGCGGGTCGAGAAAATGAAATTGTCGAAAGACAAGACGCAGTTGCAATACAACGATTTTTTTGACGCTGGACGCCATCCCTGCGGAGGTTTATGATTATCGGTTAGGCACGCGTTCTGCGTTGGAGTGGGTGGTGGATCAGTATCGTGTCAAGACGGACAAACGGTCTGGGATCGTGAACGACCCGAATCGTGAAACCGAGCCGCGGTATATTGTGGATTTGATTGGGCGGGTTATTTATGTGAGTCTGCGGACGGTGGAGATTGTTGGGAATTTGCCGAAACTTTGAGCCAGAAATGCGCAATGAATTGCGCGACTACGAAACACATCGGTTACAAGGATTATCGCGTCTCTAAATTCTCTAATCTTTTCATAATTCGGGACTTCAGTTCTTCGTCCTCCATCTTTTCCGCCAAATTTAATGCTGTCTGAAAATCCCGCTTGGCATCATCTGTGAGCCCTAACTTTGTCTTGGCATTCCCTCGGTTGTAGTGGGCATTTACATGGTTTGAATTGAGACGGATAGCCGCATCATAGTCAAGGATAGCGGCTTCAGGATGCCCTAACTTAGATTTCGAGACCCCTCGGTTGTTATAGGCATTTGCATGGTTTGGATTGAGACGGATAGCAGCGTCATAATCCAAAATAGCCTCAAAGTATTGTCCAATTTCGTCCTTCGCATTCCCTATCCGCGCTAATCTACTTCTCTGTTAAGACAGATCGTGGGACGTGCTCCAGCAAGCGATTTTCCAGATTTCCTTTTCATTTATGGTGATAAACGTTTCATCTCCCATGTACCATCGGACTGTAGCGTATAACAGAGCCGATCGTGGAGGCGGTTTGGACACCCTTGCCAAAACTCAAACAGATTCGGCACGAGTCGGTACCCACCCCAATGCGAAGGGCGCGGAATGGTATCCTGTGAATATGTCTGCTCCGCCTGTTGGAATCCCTCCGTGAGATGTTCTCTTCCCTCAATCACAAGGCTCTGGCGTTCCGTCCACACGGCGAGTTGACTGCTTAGCGGTCGGGAGGCAAAGTAAGCATCTGATTCCTCCGCTGTCATTTTTTCGACAATTCCGGTGTTGCGGACCTGCCGATCAAGTTCACGCCAATAGAACACCAGTGCGGCGTTCGGATTCTCAGCGAGTTCCTTCCCCTTTTGGCTCTCATAATCGGTGTAGAAACAGAAACCTCTCGCATCAAAGCCTCTGAGGACCACCATTCGAGCAGACGGAATACCTTGTGGCGTTGCCGTTGCTAAGGTCATGGCATCTGGCAGATCGAGTTTGGCGGCAATCGCGTCTGAGAACCACCTTTCAAATTGTTCAAACGGATCAAGAGAAGCATTCTCTTCAAGCAGGTGTCCATCATCTGCTCTATATTCTCTGCGTAGTTTACCAGTGTTCATTTTTTTCATTATTTTTTCCAGAAGTTCGGTGAAAAGAGGATAAGCACGGTATAAAGTTCTAAACGTCCAAGTAACATACAGAAGGACAGGACGTATTTTCCAGCTGTATGAATATGCGCGTAGTTATCAGTCGGTCCCACACTGCCGAGACCGGGACCGATATTTCCCATCGTAGCGATTGTCGCTCCTGCAGCACTCACAAGGTCGAGTCCCAAAGTTGCCATGATGCACGTTACAATCGCAAAAATCCCAATAAAAAAGAAAAAGAAACCGAGAACATTTGTCATCACTTCGGGCGGTACCACCCGATCGTTAACGCGAATAGGCAGCACAGCGTGTGGGAAGAGGAGGCGTTTAATTTCGGCACCACTCTGTTTGATGAGAAGGAGAAATCGAACCTGCTTCATACCGCCTCCAGTGGAACCGGCGCACCCTCCGTAGAACATAAGTGTCACCAAAATGAATTGGGAGAGTGCGGGCCACTGTTCAAAGTCAGCAGTCCCATAGCCAGTAGTCGTGATGATAGACATGACCTGAAACGTAGCATAGCGTAGCGATGTCCACATGGAATCATACGGGATTTCCCCATCGACCTGAAATCTAATAGTATTCCATGAAATTAAGGTAATGCTCACTGCGATAACGATACAGTAGAATTTGAATTCCGTATCTTGTAGATAGGCTTTGACATTACCTCGGAGGGCGCGATAATGAAGCGCGAAATTAGTCCCGGCGAGAAACATAAAGAAACTGATAACCATATCAATATAAACACTATTGTAGTGTCCGATGCTATGGTTCTTCGTCGAAAACCCACCGGTTGCCATCGTGCCGAAGGTGTGGCAGAGCGCGTCAAAAAGCGACATTCCTCCGAACATCAACAGCACTGTTTCTAAAAGAGAGAGCAGGAGATAAACGCCCCAGAGAAGTTTAGCGGTTTGGGCAATGCGGGGGGTGAGTCGATCGGTCTGCGGTCCAGGTGCCTCAGCGCGAAAAAGTTGCATACCCCCGATGCCGAGCATTGGAAGGATTGCTACAGCAAGCACAACAATTCCCATGCCACCGAGCCAGTGAGAAAGACTCCGCCAGAAGAGCACGGCGTGTGAAAGGTGTTCAATTTCGGTGAGGACAGTGGCACCTGTCGTCGTAAACCCTGCCATCGACTCAAAGTAACAGAAGGAAAACTCTACCCACGATGAGCGACCATTGATGTGAAATACATCTGCAAATATGTAAGGGAGCGAACCAAAAAGAGCAACTGTTACCCATCCCAAAGCGACAACTGCGAAACCTTCGCGTATACCGAGTTCTTCCTGTCGTGCGCGAATACTAAAACGGAGAGCTAAACCTACAATTAAGGTGAATATTGCCGAGATAACGAATGCCGTCAAATTGCTCTCGGTTTCACCTGCCCTTTGATAATAGATAGCCACACCCAGCGGAAGCAGCATTGTTCCCGCGAGACAAATAAGTAAATTACCAAGCGTATAAGCAATTAATTTAAGACTCATGGCTTAGAGAAATGCAAGCCGATACACGCTTTTAGTTTCGACGTTCGGCGAACAAGTCTTCGACAATTGGAATCGCGCCGGGCATACTAAAGACGATTACGCGATCTGCAGGTTGGATAACAGACTGACCGGTTGGAATAATGAGTTTGTCCCGTCTGATAACGGCACCAATAAAGGCGTTTTCTGGAAATTTTGTTTTGAAAGTGGAGAGTTCCTTGTGAACTATTTTCGCGTTGACACCGGCGACAATTTCAATGACTTCTGCATCTATACCATGGAGCGAGGCAACAGAAACTATATTTCCACGACGGATGAGTCGCAAGATATTGCTCACAACAGTGAGATGTCGGCTAACCGCACCATCAAGTCTCGGAATACGTGCCAATAACGGGAGATAACGGGGTTGCTGAACGAGCGCGAGTACACGCTGGGCACCGTTCTCTTTGGCTGTCATACATGCCATAATATCGTTTTCATCGTCGCCTGTAACAGAGACGAACCCGTTAACACCTTCTATACCCGCTTCTTCAAGGAGTCTGAATTGGAGATAATCACCTTGTAAAACGGTAGTGCGCTTTAGCATTTGAGATGCCAGTCGTGCTTGTGCTTGATCGGCTTCAATGAGTTTGACATTGGTGTCGTTTTCTTCAAGTACACGGGCAAGTCCAATGCCGATAGGACTCGCGCCAACAATGATAACGCGATCAAGTTGTTGATTAAATGTGATACCACTAATACGTAACAATTGTTCCACTGCCAACGCACTGCCGATCACAAATGCCTCGTCCCCTTGTTGCAAAGCATCTGCCCCCCTCGGAATGATAATGTGCCTGTTGCCGTTACTGATCGGGTTGCCGTTATTGGAGTCGCCACGACGACTAATGGCGGCAAAACGAATATCCGAGAGCAGACCACTCGTGTCCAACGCCGCGAGCGATTTTCCTATTAAGGGGTTTGACTGTCTGGCACGAAAAGAAACAAGTTGGACCCTTCCATCTTCAAATTCGACGATCTCCCTCGTCTCAGGTATCTGCAAGAGCCTTACAAACTCAGCAATACAGTGCTGCTCTGGGTTCACCAGAAGATCAATGCCGAAATCTTTAGGAGTCAGTCCACTTTCCGTGGAGAAATAGTCGGGATTTGAGACACGTGCAATTTTTGTGCTGACACCGTACCTACCGGCTATCTGACAAGCGAGCATATTAATCTCATCACTGTTTGTAACGGCAATGAGAAGTTCAGCTTCGTCAATTCCAGCGGTTTTGAGGAGGCGCGGGGATGCCCCAGGTCCGTGCAGCGTTTGCAAGTCCAATTGTTCATTCACTCGGTCGCAGGCAGCCTCGGACTCATCAATGAGAACAACATCGTTATCTTGGGCAGTAAGAAGTTTGGCAATATGGAACCCAACCTCTCCTGCGCCTATAATTATTGCTTTCATATTTTTAATTTTACCTTGCGGAGGAACAACGGACGTTTCAACATGTTTAATATTCGTCAAGTGGTGGGCAAGCGCACATCAGATTCCTATCCCCGTAAACCTCATTGATACGTGCGACTGCGGGCCAAAATTTAGCCTCGCGGACCCAAGGTTTCGGAAACGCGGCGCATTCACGTGAATAGGAATGATCCCACTCAGATTGTGTAACCATTTCTACAGTGTGCGGCGCATTCTTTAATACATTGTCTACCTGATCAGCGGTACCCGCCTCAATCTCCGCTATCTCTTCACGTATCGAAATGAGAGCATCGCAGAACCGCTCTAACTCCGCTCTCGATTCGCTTTCTGTCGGTTCAATCATCATTGTCCCCTGTACGGGCCAAGAGACAGTCGGTGCGTGGAATCCATAATCCATCAGTCGCTTTGCGACATCGGTTACATCTATATCGGCACTTCTCTTGAAGGCACGCAAATCAATGATACATTCGTGAGCAACTAAGCCGTTTTTGCCAGTATACAGGACAGGATAATGCGGAGCAAGCCGTTTGGCAATGTAGTTAGCGTTAAGGATAGCAACTTCTGTCGCGGCTGTAAGTCCTTGTGTGCCCATCATCGCAATATATGCCCAAGAGATGGGCAGAATTCCTGGACTTCCCCATGGCGCAGCAGACACGGCACCAATTCCAGCATCACCACCCACAGGGACAAGTGGATGTGTGGGCAAGAAATCTGTGAGATGCGCTTTGACACCAATCGGACCCATCCCTGGCCCACCGCCACCGTGTGGGATACAGAACGTTTTGTGGAGATTCAAATGGCATACATCCGCTCCAATATCTGCTGGCTGTCCGATCCCAACAAGAGCATTCAGATTCGCACCGTCCATGTAGACCTGCCCACCCGATTGGTGCACAATATCACAGATCTCTCGAATCTTCTCTTCAAAGACCCCGTGTGTTGAAGGGTATGTAATCATAGCAGCGGCAAGGTTTTCACGATGCTCGTCAGCTTTTAATCGGAGATCTTCGAGGTCAATATTTCCATCTGTATCGCACGCGACAACGACAACTTGCATGCCTGCCATCACAGCACTCGCAGGATTTGTTCCGTGCGCAGATGTAGGTATGAGACAGACATTACGATGCGACTCGCCGCGGCTCTGGTGGTATTTTCGTATGACTAACAGACCCGCATATTCACCCTGTGAACCCGCATTCGGTTGCAATGAGATACCCTTATAACCGGTTATTTCAGCTAACCACCTTTCCAATTGTGAAAATAGCGTCTGATACCCCTTCGTTTGTTCCTGCGGCGCGAACGGGTGTAGTCCACCAAACTCGTTCCATGTCACTGGCACCATCTCCGCCGTAGCATTGAGTTTCATGGTACAAGAACCGAGAGGTATCATGGCATTCACAAGGGAAAGATCTTTGGTTTGGAGTTTGTGGATATAGCGAAGCATCTCGGTTTCAGAATGGTAACGATTGAACACAGGATGCGTGAGGTAAGGACTCTTCCGTTGCAAATCTATTGGGATTTCACTTGCAGGTACGCTTTCCGGACTCGTCTGTGCACCAAATATTTGCAAGATTTCCTCAACATCAGCAGATGTCGTCGTTTCGTCTAAAGAGATGCCGATATGCGTTGAATCAATTGCCCGAAGATTGATTTGTCTTGCTCGGGCAGCTGCGAGGAACTCCTTCGCTGTTTCTGACGGAACATCAACAGAAAGGGTATCAAAACACGGGGATTTCCCAGTTGCAAGCCCAAGTGCTTCAAGTCCTGCCCGTAATGTGCAAGTGAGGGAGTGGACGCCTTCAGCGATCTGCTTAAGCCCTTCTGGACCGTGATAGACGGCATACATCCCTGCCATCACAGCGAGTAGTACCTGTGCGGTGCAAATGTTACTCGTAGCCTTTTCACGGCGGATGTGTTGTTCACGCGTCTGGAGCGCGAGCCGAATAGCAGGTTCACCGTTGGCATCGTGGGATACGCCTGCAATCCGTCCCGGAATACTACGTTTAAGCTCTTCATGGGTGGAAAGAAAAGCCGCGTGGGGACCGCCGTATCCGAGCGGCACACCAAACCGCTGCGCGCTACCGATAGCGATATCAGTACCAAACTCACTCGGAGGACGTAAGAGCGTTAGTGCCAACAGGTCCGTCGCAGTAACGAATAAACCGCCAGCGGCATGCACTTGTTCAGCGAACTCACTGTAATCGTAAATCGCCCCATCTGTAGCTGGATATTGCACGATGCTACCTAAGATCGGTGTGTCAAAATTGACCTCGCGATGGTCACCGATTTGTAATTCAATGCCGAGGGGTTCAGCGCGTGTTTGTAGCACAGCAATTGTTTGTGGATGACAGGTTTCTGACACAAAAAAGTTTCGACTGATCTTCTGTGGGACATTTGCAACACACATCCCCATCGCCTCAGCGGCGGCTGTTGCTTCGTCTAAAAGAGAAGCATTCGCAACAGGTAAGCCGGTTAAATCAATCACCATTGTTTGGAAGTTAAGCAATGCCTCCAAGCGTCCCTGTGAAATCTCGGCTTGATAGGGGGTATATTGGGTATACCAACCCGGATTTTCCAGAATATTTCGCTGGATGACTGGCGGAATAAAGCAATTATAGTATCCCATGCCAATAAAAGAGCGAAAGACCCGATTTTGGGAAGCAAGTTTCTTTAGTGCGGCAAGCATCTCCGGCTCTGACTTTGCAATATGGGCTTGCAAGCTACGCCCTGGGCCACACGCATCTCCATCCAAACTAAAAGTGGAAGATAAACGAATGTCCGCTGGTACAACATCTTCAACGAAATCAGCCATTGAAGAATAGCCGAGCGTTGACAACATCAATTCAATATCTTCTGGACGAGGCCCGATGTGTCGATTCGCGAAGGTCACTATTATCCTTCCTTTAAAAAAATACCATAAGCAAGCCAACAACGGCGGCTTGCGGATTTTAATCGAAATTTGCTGTTAAACAAACGCATAATTTAACGCTTGGTGATAGATAAAAAATCAATCATGTCCCGCGTCAATATGTGCTTGATAACCATCGGCATCAAGAAGCGCATCAAGTTCGTTAGCATCAGCCATTCTGATTTTGAGAAACCACCCATCATCGTAAGGAGACTCATTTACCTGTTCCGGCGCGTCAAGAAGCGATTCGTTTACCTCAATAACTTCCCCACTGACAGGGGCATAGAGGTCAAATGCGGCTTTGACAGATTCTATCACGCCGAATTCTGTTTTATGCGTTAATTGAGTGCCTATTTCCGGTAATTCGACATAGACAATATCTTGGATTTCGGATTGGGCATAATCACTGATACCGATAATGGCGATGTCGCCTTCTTGTTTTGCCCACTCATGGCTTTCCATGTATTTTAAGTTTTGTGGAATCATATTATGTTCTCAATAATAGTCGTCAGCCGTCAGGGCGTTCGCTCCGCTCACTCTCGGCGATCAGTAAAGAGATTCTTATGCCGGTTGTGCACACTCTCACCCGCCACTCGTTCTACTGACTACTGACTGCTAATGAAAGGTACCTCCACAATTATAGCGGGGTGCAGTTTACCTCGAATTTCTACATCAATTTTTTCACTTCCAGACACTGCTTGTGATTCAATAGAAGCGAAACCTATACTACATTTAAGACTGGGCGAAGGGGCACCGCTGGTCACACTCCCTATACGCTCATCGCCTTGATAAATCGCATAACCCGCACGTGCTACAGCGCGGTCAAGCATCTGAAATCCGACCATCTGTTTCGTGATGCCTTCCTTTTTCTTTGCAAGGAGTGCCTTTTTGCCAATAAACTGTCGATTCTTAAATCTAATGAACCGACCCAACCCAACTTCATACGGGTTCGTGTCGTCGTTCATGTCCATACCGTAGAGACGGAGTCCGGCTTCAAGACGTAACGTGTCGCGCGCACCAAGCCCCACGGGTTGCCCGCCTACCGCGATGACAGCAGGATACAGAGTCGTCCACAAACGTTCGGCGGACACCGCAGGAACATATAACTCAAAGCCAACTTCCCCGGTGTAACCTGTCCGTGAAATGACGGTACGGATTCCCGCAACTTCACCGAGCACAAACCGAAAATACGGAATCTTGGAGACATCTCGTTCAGGAACGAAAGGATTCAGAAGGTCTATTGCCTGTGGACCCTGTAGGGCAATGAGAGCCGTGTCCCCGGATATATTTTTTACTTCTGCACCTGTATCGTTACAGGTCTCCACCCACGCCATATCTTTCTCAATATTGGTGGCGTTGATCACCAACATATAGTGATTATCAGTATGTCGGTATACGAGTAGGTCGTCAACGATTCCACCTGTCTCATTGCAGAATAGAGTATACAACACACGTCCATCGTTCAAACGACCCACATCATTCGTGCTAAGCTTCTGCACCAATTCGTTTGATCCCTGCCCAGAGACTTCAATCTCTCCCATATGCGACAAGTCAAACAAACCAGCAATGCTCCGGACAGCCAAATGTTCCTTAACGATACTGCTATACTGAACGGGCATCTCCCAACCGCCGAATTCGGTGAATTTCGCATTGAGATTTTTGTGGGTTTCATAAAGGGGCGTTCGCTTCATTTTTTATCTCTCATTGTGCAAAAGATGGGCGAGGTGAGAACCTCGCCAGCGGAGGTCGAGCGGTGAGGAACCTGATTAGACCTTCGCGTATTGTTTAAAGTTCATAGATGCTGGCGAGATTTCCACCGAAAATGAGTGCTTCAGCATCATCACCGAGTTCCAACCGCTTAAGGGCGTTGATAACCTGGATAGGACGGTACTCGGGTAAATTAGAACCGAAGACTATCTGCTCAGGTCCAAGCTCGTCAACGGCTATTTTTACTTCTGTTGGAACAACGGTATCTGGATCCGTCCCCCAACGCTGATGAAAGCGTAAGATCGTCGTCCCTAACGAAATGTTTTTGTTCGCTTTTGCGACAGAGATAGCCGAATCTAAATCGTCTGGAAATCCCATGTGATCCATAATAACCGGAGTTTCTGGTACCCAACTTGCTACAGTGCCGATCCGGTTTGGATGGCAATTATCGGGTCCGGAATGAATTGAGACAATAAGTCCATGATCACGGGCAGCTTCAACGATGGGACGTACGATTTCATCATCCACATCGTATTTGTGAACTGCAGGCATCAGTTTGATCCCGCGCATCCCCCACGCCTCGGCGGCTAATCTAACCTGATCAACGGGTTCCGGTTCCGTTGGATGTACGAGTGCACAGCCAAGGGCACGCGAATTACCGCGTATTGCGTCGGCAAGCTCACTATTTTCGGGAAGCGGCTGCGTATTCGGCATAATAACCGCAACATCCATATCCGCTTCATCCTCTAATGCCAACAACGATGCTAAATCGAGGTTTCCATTTTCATCGCGAAATGAATCGTTGAGATAGGCTTCAAAATCTCCTCGCATGAGAAACTCCTATTTTTAATTTTCCTTGCGGAGAAACGACGTGAGTTAAAACTTTGATGTGTCTTTCTTAAATCCGCACTCCATTACATTACGTGCTAACGTTTTTGGATCAAAGCGACACATAGCGATCATGTCCTCGCTCCTACAGATGTTTTCTAATCAAGGTCCCTTCGCTGCGTTGTAGGCTTAGAATCTTAGGCGAATAGGATTATAAAAAACTTCTTTCTGCTTCACTATGGAGCGAAAGACTCGTTCACAAGGATCGGACCAGTTGTACCACCTTCAAGAGGCTGTGCCGTCTCCATCACCGAATCTCGATACATGGTATAGGCAGATTCTGCCGCAGAAGAGTCTGGAAAACGGATGATAAAAACTATCTGTGCCTCCATCCAATTTTTTAAATCTGGGTTATCCCGATAGCGAGCGGATACCCCAAGTGCCGTATCACTCAATTGCGGCACATTGACAGGCAACGTGTTATAAATCTGGCGCAACGCCCAATTCGATCGAAATAACTTCACACTTCCACTGATCTTATCACTTGGGAGTAAAGTTAGTATCCGTGGTTCTGGAGTAGGGTCTTTAATCCGTGAGGCGATGTTTTTCGCGAGCAAAACCATTGCTTCACGAATACCGGTCGCGAATTCGTAACCCTCGATCTGAATAAAATATTTCCCTTTTGAGAACCGGAGATACCCACCCGAAACCATCGCCTTGCTCCCCACCCATTCAAATTTTACTTGTGGATAGATGTGAAAGTTATAAATCCCAAGTGCATTTTCAGGGGTGTCCATATCGAAAATTTCGAGCAAAATCAAAGGCTTTGAACCGAAGCGAGGTGTTTGATATTCCACCTCCGCCTGCCGCTGGAAACCGTAAGCATAGAAAAGATCCGGTGCCTCGGCTCTATACCGATAGAGGGTTTTGCCTTCGTAGGTTGACGGTCGGTGCGACTGCACCCAATCCAATATTTCACCATCGCTCGGTAAGAGAAGTTCAGGCGAAGTATCTGTTTTCCCAACGTCTTGCACCTTTCGCGATTCTGTCGGCTGTATCGATGTGTTCCGAATGTTTTCAAAAACCTCCTGCATCGCCTGTTCCGCTCTTTTCAGTGTCGTGCCGTGCCAGACGCCGTAGATGTATTCGCCTTCCTGTTGAACGGCTGTCCAATTTCCTTGTTCTTCACTGCACGAAATCAGGACCAAACTACAGAAGAAGGTCACGCAAAGCGAAAAACGATGAAGTCTTTGAAAAGTCTGTCCTGTCTTATGTTTCATCCGGGCGAGGCTCCTGCGCGTGTGTTCTGCTACCACTGTTCAGCAAGCTGGTTGTAGAGGTCCTCAATCAACTCCTCTACAATAAGTCTTCTGGCTTCTTCAGGGGATTCCATCGGTTCAGCCCGGTTTGGGACGATATAGAAATCGTGAACTTGGAGGTAGTTATCACTTTCTTCAATGATTTGGTTTCGGACCTTATCTATAAATTGATACTCTATCTGAAGGATCATCCGCACCAGTTCAACTTCACCATTAGACCCGTATCCATGTTCCTGTACAGCGTAATCTTGTATCCGCATCGTAAATTCGGCATCGTTTCCGTCTCGCCATTTACGGTTGAAGCGTTGGGTGAGCTTCTCATGGATGACTTCATCATTAGGGCGTTGTGAGGCGTTATCGTAAGCAAAATCTGCATCCAGAATTTCAATAGGTGTGATACGAATGGTTGAGATGTGCTCTAAATACTCTGATTTGGAAACATAACCGCACCCAGAGATCAAACTTATCCAAATCGGTAGTACTAAGATGAGCAAGGTTTTAGACATTTCTCTCCCCCAAGTTTTGTTAGAAAAAGGACCCCATTGGTGTCCTAAAGTTAACTTTCGTGCCTCCTAATCGTTACGGTTTTGCTTGTTCGTTCAAAATATCAGTCCATTCGTGAGCGCAGGTCGCTGAAACTTCACTGGAGCCGCTTTCGGTCGTGGTGCTGTCTGTTTTCCACCATAAAATACGGATTTAACAGTATCAACAACATACCGTTTATAGGTAGGCGACAATAGAATAACAAAGACGAGAACAAGGAGTATGAGAACAACGGCTAAAAGATATGTTAGCCATTTTTGATCGAGCAAATCTCCTTTATCAAAGGCGTATTTGGTTAGATTCCGTCGTGCTTTCATCGGTTTGCCCTCATTTCAGCGGTGTATTTTACTTTATCTATACGGTATCTATACGGTCAGCTGTATCGTTCCTGTCAAAGGTCGGACGACTTGTGATATTCACATTATATCACAAATATGGGGAACATGCCAAATTTTTAATCTACTATAAACATAGAAATAGGGCGAAGGAGCCGCCCCTCACCCTATTTTGTGTCCTATGTGAATTGGTTATTACAATCGTTCCCTACTATCGAGAACGCCCTTTGGGAATGCGTGGTGAGCGTTGATTACGGAAGTCACGAGAATTATCTCGTTGTTCATAGCGATTCCCGCGCCGATCGCGTGAGTCGTTAGAACGTCTATCACGATTATCACGGTAGTTAGAACGTCCAGAGTCCCTGGAATCTCTTGAGTCTCTGGAATCTCTGGAATCTCTTGAGTCTCTTGAATTGTTCCAATCCGATGAGAACTCGCGATCCTCACCTGATTCAATATTCAGTTCCGCAACGGGGACACCGCCCGCAGCAACGAGTGTAAGATCTACGCGATCCTGTTCGTCAATAGTCAGAATACGGACAGTAACCTCGTCGCCAACCTGCATAACATCTTCGGCACGGCGAACATATCCATCCCCCATCTGTGAAATATGGACAAGCCCATCCTTACCCGGTAAAATTTCGACGAACGCGCCAAAAGGTGCTGTTCTAACCACTTTACCAGTATATTCCTTGCCAATCTCAGGCATAGCAGTGATTGCCCGAATTTTTTCTTCTGCGCGTTTGACATCTTCTGCGCTTGTCGCAGCAATCTCAACTGTCCCATCATCTTCAATATTGATGGTCGTGCTCGTTTCTTCCTGGATGCCCTGCACAGTTTTACCACGCGGACCGATGAGGTCTTTGATTTTCTGCTGCGCGATTTGGAGAGAATAAATTCGAGGCGCGTAAGGGGACAATTCCGCACGCGGTTCGGCTATGACAGCGTTCATCTGTTCGATAACCGAAAGACGTGCTTCTCTTGCCTGATGAATTGCCCGGCGCATCAATTCGGGTGTGACACCAGCGATTTTGATGTCCATCTGTATAGCGGTGACACCTTCACTGGTTCCGGCTACTTTGAAGTCCATATCGCCGAGAAAATCTTCAGTTCCCAGCATATCCGTAAGGATCGCTTCTTTTTCACCTTCCTTGATAAGACCGACACCGATCCCAGCGACGGGTCTTTTCAGTGGCACACCGGCATCTAACAATGCGAGTGTCGCACCACAGACGCTTGCCATTGAAGAGGAGGCGTTAGATTCCAAAATCTCGGAGACGATCCGAATGGTGTAATGAAATTCTTCTTTATTTGGTATGACCGGTTCAAGTGCCTTTTGCGCGAGTGCCCCGTGCCCGATCTCGCGGCGCCCGGGTCCCATCATACGTTTGACTTCACCGGTACTGAATGGCGGGAAGTTATAATGTAAAAAGAAGGCGCGCCTTGCTTCGCCATCAAGTCCGCGTTGTACGTCCTCATCACCAGATGTACCGAGCGTTGTTACACAGAGTGCCTGTGTTTGCCCTCTGCTAAATAGAGAGGAACCATGGGTGTGCGGGAGCAATGCCACTTCTCCTGAAATCGGACGAATGTCGGTTACACCGCGACCATCAACACGTTTTCCCTGCGACAGAATCGCTTCACGCATCTCTTCTTTTTCGATTTCACTTAAGATGGAAATGGTATCCTTTGTGGCATTGGAATCGACTTCCTCAGCGGTATCCTCAAGAATTTCTGAGAGAACTTCTGCCTTCACTTGCTCAAGATAATCTTCGCGTAACTTCTTGCCCGCCATCCCGATAGATTCTCGAATGCGGGAAGTGGCGAGATCCCGGACACGGCTACTGAGGTCCGACGCAACACTCTTAGATACATAGTCGCGTTTTGTGCTACTGCAGCCTGCCGCCAACCCTTCTTGGAGTTTAATGATCTCTTGTATCTGTTCGTGGGCGGTGATAATTGTATTAATGACTTCATCTTCAGGGATTTCATGTCCACCGCCTTCGACGGACATAACAGCGTCTGCTTTGCCACTGACGAACAATTCCATACTTGAGGCATGCAATTCCTCGTAAGTAGGATTGATGATTAATCTGTCTTCAATTTTTCCGACGGTGACAGCCGCAACAGGTCCGTCAAATGGTACATCGGAAATTGCCAGGGCGGCAGAAGTCCCAATAAGGGCAGGAACATCCGCGGGGTGGATGCCATCCGATGAAAATACATTACATAAAACTTGCACTTCAGCTTTAAAGTCTTTTGGAAAGAGAGGGCGAATGCAGTGGTCAATTAGACGAGCGACCAACTGTTCTGATGACCCAGGACGTGGCTCGCGCCTACCATAAACTGTTGGTATTCGACCAGTGGCGTATGCCCTTTCACGGTAATCTACCGTTAAAGGAAAAAAATCGAGATCATGTTCAGCATCATCGGCTACCACCGTGACTAAAACAACCGTTCCACCGTATTGCACCCAAACGGCACCATCTGCCTGTTTCGCAACTTTTCCGGTTTCAATTGATAACTTCTCGCTCCCAAGTTGCATTTCAACTTTCATTCTATATACTACTCCTGTATTTCCTATTTATTTTTCGTTGTGTCACCGAGTATAGACAGTAAAAATCGGTTAAAAACAGTCATCACCGAAAAAATGTCTCGTTAATTTGAGAACAATGCCTACAGTCTTTAAACATCACATAATACTACTCGGACAATTCCCACGGCATCTATTCTATCGCAAGATAAGACTTATTCGTTTTCCGCTTAGCACCGAGTCGACAAACTCGCTCGGCACGAGTATAAAATCTAACTCCTCCTCGATCCGATAGTGTCACGAATTCCGAGCGCATCAATTAAACGGTAATAGCGCGTTGCGTCTTTCTTGTAAAGATATCGTAACAAGCGACGCTGTTTGCCAACCAATCGGAAAAGTCCATGGCGCGAATGATAGTCCTTGCGGTGCGTCTGAAAATGCTCCGTCAATTGTTGAATACGCGCATTCAAAATTGCCACTTGGGCCTCCGGGGAACCAGTGTCTTGTTGGTGTATCTGGTACTGTTGGATCAATTCCTTCTTCTCTGCCGCATCAATTGCCAATTGCGTTCACCTCCTTTTGATCGAACAACTAACTCTGTAAAACATTGTATAGAATAAAAACTAAATCGTATGCGGGAGATCGCTCTCCCTCTATCTGCACTTATTTGATACATATATAATATCACAAATCAACCCAAATTTCAAATTTATCTCACAATCCCGCCGCAGCCCCACAGTTTAAGCAGCATCATCTACGAGGAGGGAGCCGACGCGAGAATCTCTGTCGCTGCTGCGATGTCGCGTTGTATTTGTTGAATCAGAAATTCTGGATTTGGGAATTTCCGTTCACTTCTAATCTTCTCTACGAAAAATATTTCTACCGGTTTACCGTAGATTGTTTCATCAAAATTGAAGAAGTGTCCCTCCACCTGAATATTCACGCCGCTAAACGTAGGGCGTATTCCGATGTTCAATACCCCATCTAACCACCGTTCCTCTAACTTTGCCCGAATGGCATAAACACCGTTAGGAGGATAGACTTGATTCTGAGTCTCTATATTCGCGGTAGGAAACCCAATTTCCCGTCCACGACCATCACCATGAACGACAGTGCCGATCAAGGAATAGGGACGTCCTAATAACCGTGAACTCTGCTCAAGATCACCCTGTGCAAGTGCTTCTCGGATACGAGTGCTATGGACGGGTGCCCCCTCTACCTCTGTCGGTGGAACAATAGAAACATCAAACGGATATCCTTGGCTAAGTTCCACCAATCGTTCTGCATTGCCTGCCCGGTCTTTTCCAAATTGGCAAGCATACCCCACAACGACATGCCTCGCTCGACATTTCTCTAAGAGTACACATTCTACAAAGGATTCAGGAGACATTGAGGCAATCTGCGCGTCAAAACTGAGCATGACTATTTCATCAATGCCAAATTGTTGAAGTATTTCGATGCGTTTGGAGAGAGCGGTCAGGATAGGTGGGCATCGTTCTGGGGCAAGGAAAGCAAGTGGGTGCGGGTAAAAACCGACCAATACACTCATCAAGTTATCATGTGCAGCGCGTTTAAGGAGTGTATTAATAACCGCTTGGTGTCCAAGATGGATACCATCAAACACGCCAAAAGTGACAACAGTCTCCCTGCCAAATTCAACTATGTCGTCTAAACTACGAGATGTGGTCGCGACCTGGAGATCGCTTCCACTGTCGGCATTTTCCACGTTCCTCAATCCTTCTGGCAACCACCATATCACATGTGATTCGGATCAATGTAGCATTGTGAAGCTTGAACAAGGGCAGCAATGGCTGATGGATAGGGCAGGGCAATCCGACATCCTGCAGCGCGGGCGTGGCCTCCGCCTTGAAACTCTGCAGCAAGCTGACTAACATCAACGTATCCCTGGCTCCGAAGACTCACTTTTGTACTTCGATCCCTCATCTCAGACACACAGAGCGCCACTTCAACACCCGCTATTGCTTGAATCTGGTTCACAACCCCTTCCACCGCATCAGCAGTCGTTCCCGCTTTGCGAAACATCGCCTGCGTCGCATAGACCGATGCGATCTTCCCATCATCTGTTATTTGCAATGTGCTCAAGATTTCACTCAACAGATGTATCTTAGCAACAGGTACCTGTTCATAGACGTGGCGATAGACTTCATCTGGAGTGAATCCCGCAATCTCAATTAATTCTGCGGCGATTCGATGGGTCTCGGCTGTGGTATTACTATGTCGAAAACAGCCTGTATCAAACATCAGCCCTGTATACAGACAAAGCGCACCCGCTTCGCATATCGGGAATTCATGGTGTTTAATGAGTTTGTAAACTATCTCTGAAGTGGAAGAGGCTGTAGGGAGAATGAGGTTGATGTCGCCGAATGCCTCTGCAGTGGCGTGATGGTCAATATTAACGAGGCTGTGTGTAGGATGTAGGGTTTTGGAAAGTCCCTTTCCAATTCGCTCCAGCGTACTTGCGTCTAAAACAATCAACACCTCAGGACGATAGGTCCCGACGGAATGTGCGTCCTCAATACTATCCCAAAATGGGAGAAATCGATAGTTAGGCGGGACTATATCCGTGTTAAATATTTTGACAGATTTCCCGAGTTTCGTGAGAAAGAGATAAAGCCCTAATTCGGAACCGATTGCATCACCATCAGGATGAATGTGCGTTGAAAGCGCGAAGTTATGGTGTCGGTCAAATAGGGTAAGGAGTGCGCTGTAATCGTGCGTATGAGTCATCTGTAGGGTGTTCATGTAATGTCCGCTGCGGGGTCTTATGTTGTTTCGTCTTCGGTCGTCACAGACTTGAGGAGTCCATCTATTTTGAAGAGATAGTCAGCGGATTCATCTATAGCGAACCGAAGTTCCGGTGAATAGCGAAGGGTCAAACGATTTCCGATCTCGCGCCTCAGGAACCCCGATGCACTCTTTAAACCCGCCAGTGTTTTGCTTTTCTGCTCCTCATCGCCCATTACGCTCACCTTCACATCTACATACTTTAGATCCGGGGACACGGATGCCTGTGTCACAGTACAAAATGCGACGCGCGGATCTTTGACAGAGCGTTGAATAATCTCGCTTAATTCTCGCTGAATGAGGGCTCCTACCCGATCTTGTCTTCTGTTATCTACCATGTTGATCCTACCTCTTGCAGCAAGTTTTGGCTTGCGAACTTTATTAAAAAAATTAAAAGAAAAATTCCGTTTCGTAATCCACTAATTCAGCATCTACATTAGCTTCAACAAAAGCAATCAGATGTGAGATAACCTTATTCAGATGTACCACATCGTTGGAAACTGAAACGGCGGCTAATATGGCGAACTGATGTGCCTCCAACGCCTCAACTTCAGCAATAGCAACGTTGAAGCGGTTTTTGAGCCTCGCGATAAGGCTTTTGATAACCCGGCGTTTCGCTTTTAGCGAATGACTTTCCGAAATTCGAAGACGAATTTTACAAACACCAATGTGCATGAAAGTGTCAGTCAATTGTGGATGCGATTGACAACCGCACCCCTTACGAAAATGCGCGACTCTACGAACAGAACCAATTTATGAAAGTGAGCGTGCCACCTGTTCGTGAACATAACATTCGAGGACATCACCAACCTTCAAATCAGCGAACGTCTCAATTCCTATGCCACATTCATAGTTTGCTTGCACCTCATTGACATTATCCTTAAACCGGCGCAGCGAATTGACCTTACCCTCGTGAATCAACCGATTGTCGCGAAGGATACGAAGGGGTTGGTTGAAAGAAATTCGTCCCCAATTAACGTAACTACCGGCGACCAAACCCAAGCGTGGTACCCTAAATAATTCACGAACCTCAGCGCGCCCGATTACGACTTCTCGTACCTCAGGATCAAGCAGACCCTCCATAGCCGAACGGATATAGGAGATGAGATTATAAATGACGTTGTAGGTCCGAACATCAATCCCTTCAGTCTCTTTAGCCTGTACCGCCTCCGTCGTCGGATGCACGTTGAAGCCGACGACAATCGCGTCAGAAGCAGAGGCGAGCAAAATGTCGGTCTCGGTAATCCCGCCGACCGCTTGATGAATAATATTGATCTTAACCTCATCGGTACTCAGCTCAAGTAGTGATGAAGCGACGGCTTGTACTGAACCCTGTACATCGCCTTTAAGAACAACGTTCAATTCTTTGATTTCGCCTTCCTGAATTTGTTGGAATAGGTTATCCAAACTGACGTGGCTATTCGCACCGAGTTTTTCATTGCGATACTGGTCCTGACGGGTTTCACTGATAGTACGGGCATCCTTATCGGACTCAACGACATAGAATCTATCTCCTGCTTCTGGTACGCCAGTAAAACCGAGCACCTCAACTGGGAATGAAGGTCCAGCTTCTTTCATCCGTTTCCCGAAATTGTCCATCATTGCTCTAACTCTGCCGGAGTATCTACCAGAAACAAAAACATCGCCAACCCTTAAGGTGCCAGACTGTACGAGGACAGTTGCGATGGCACCCCGTCCTTTGTCAACCTCTGCTTCAATAACAACACCCCGTGCTAACTTATTTGGGTTCGCCTTAAGTTCAAGCAGAGCCGCTTCCAAAAGGAGCATTTCAAGCAAAAAGTCAATCCCCGTTCCATCTATAGCGGAGGTCTCAACACAAATTGTTTGTCCACCCCAGTCCTCTGGCAGGAGTTCCTGTTCTGCCAATTGTTGTTTAACGTAGTCAGTACGCGCACCCGGCATATCTATTTTGTTAATAGCGACGACAATCGGAACCTTCGCAGCTTTTGCGTGACTGATCGCCTCAATTGTCTGAGGCATGACCCCGTCGTCGGCTGCCACAATGAGAACGACAATATCCGTTACTTGTGCACCGCGCGCTCGCATCGCAGTAAAAGCGGCGTGCCCTGGCGTATCTAAGAAAACGATGCTTCCACCCTTTAATTTTACGTGATAAGCTCCAATATGTTGTGTTATGTTACCTGCTTCAGATTCACTGATATTTGATTGACGAATAGAGTCTAAAAGAGATGTTTTGCCATGGTCAACGTGTCCCATGATTGTAACGACTGGAGCTCGAGGTTGCAGAGATTCTGGGGCATCCGGTATCTCAGTCAATAGTTTTTCTTCAAGTGTTTTTGATCGAACCGCTTGAAAATTCAAGTGCTCCCCAAGCATCACAAGCGTATCGTAATCAAGGCGCTGATTTATGCTCGCCATCACCTTTAACTTCATGAGACGCATAATCAACGCTGAAGGTTGCAACTCCAAGGATGTTGCGAGATCAGCGACAGTTGTGCCTTCCACAACCTGCAAACCATCAGTTGTGTCAGTTTCTTCCGATTCCGAGGTGTTTTCAACCGTATCTTCAGGTGTAGACACGGCTACTTCAACCGATTCGCCAGCCAATTCTGATTCAATAAGCGCGACGGTGTCCGAATCGAGAGAACTCATCCCATTTTTTGCGCGAACACCATGCTCCTCAAGTAGAGCGATAAGTTCCTTATTTGTTAGGTTGTATTCTTTCGCCAATTCATGAACCCGCGTACCAGAGGATCGGTTTTCCTCTCGACTACCTTTGGCGGGCTTCTCCTGCTGTCGTTGGGCCCTGCTCATAGTAATTCCTCCTTTTCTTCTTTTGTGCTCATGGACTTTTGGGTCCTTTGAAGAAGCACCTGTTCAAACTGTGCTACATACTGGCTTGCCAGTTGCACACGTAATAGAGAATTAATCCGTTTAGGAGACTTAAACGCTTTCCGAATACAGTCTTGAGAGGGACAAACGTAAGCCCCGCGCCCGCCCAACTTCTTGTGACTGTCGATTTGTAGTTTTCCGTTGCCTGTACCTACGAACCGAACCAACACTTTCTGCGGTAACTTTCCACGGCATCCAATACAAGTGCGAATAACATCCCTCAATGACTCCACCCACTTTTAAGACTCAGCATTAGTTTCAAGAGTATCCGATTCGGCACTTTCTTCGACATCTTCTGTTGCATCCATAACAGGTTCGCTGTCCTCGGCGAGGTTCTCCGTTTCATCACTTTCAACAGCATCCGCGTCTGAGTTTATCTCAACGTCCGCTACCAAATCAACGACTTGTTCGGATTCTGTTGGATCCGACGCATCGGTAGTCTCCTGTTCTGGCAGACTGTGGTCGGGACTTTCTTTTTCGCTGTCCGAGGCGTTCTCATCTGTTGTGTCGGAATCGTCCGGTTTAAAAAGTCCATCAATCGAAACGCTTGCCTCAGATTCACCCTTTATGTCAACCTTCCACCCCGTCAACTTCGCAGCAAGTCGTGCATTCTGTCCTCGCTGTCCTATCGCTAAAGACAACTGATTGTCCGGAACAATCACAAGCGCACTTCTATCTTCTTCATTCAGTTCAACCCTACGCACACCAACTCGCGCACCCAGAGCATTCGCAATAAAGACGCTGGCATCCTCACTCCATTCCAGTAAGTCTATCTTCTCATCATCAAGTTCACTGACGATCGTCTGAACGCGGATCCCTTTGACGCCAACACATGTACCCACGGCATCAATACCCTCTTCTGTCGCTCTCACGGCTACCTTCGCTCGATTTCCAGGATCTCGAGCAACCGCCATAATCTGAACCTGACCCTCATAGATTTCAGGGACTTCGTGCTCAAATAACACCGCTACCAGATCCCGATGCGTACGAGACACAATAATCGGAGCACCACGCATCTCATTCTTTACCGATAAAATTAGACATTGCAAACGTTTACCACGCTCATAGTTTTGTGAACGCGGCAACTCACGAGGCGGTAAAAATGCTTCCGTCTGTTCAAGATCCAAGATGACACCACCACGTTCAAAACGTTGAACATAACCCGTGACGACCTCACCCTCGCGTCCCTCAAACTCTTGATAAATCTTCTCTCGCTCGGCTTGCTTGATTTTTTGGAGAAGGATTTGCCTCCCTAACTGCGCCTGAATCCGTCCAAACTCGCTTGGGGGAATTTGGACATCCAGCGTCTCCCCAACTTCGATACCTTCTTGGAGTTGCTCCGCTTGCTCAATCGGAATCTCTGTCGAGTAATCGCGCATAATATTAACGACTTTTTTCGGGACATAACAGCGTATATCGCTTCTCTCCAAATTAATTTCAAAAGAAACGTTGGCATCAGCACCGTAAACGCGGCGCGCGGCGGCATACAACGCCTCCTCTATCGCTTCAACGATCACCTCTTCAGATAAATCTGTTTGTGCAGTATATTGACGTATCGCGTTTTGGAGGTTCTCTAACATAATAATTGCCTGCGGTCATTTTTTATTCTACAGATTGGCAAGCACCCCCCTGTATCAAAAATCCGCGTGCTCCTTTCCATCTTTTATAGTGGCAGTGTGCGTCTTTGGTTCCTGTTTTCTACCATTTCAGGTGTATACGGGCATTGAGAATTTGCGAAATTTTAACAGAGATGTCCTTGCCATCAGACTGTGCTAAGACGACTTCTTCAGGACGTACCTCTACGACGGCGCCTTGTACTTGACGCTTATGTTCATTTTTTGAGGCGATTTCTATCCGGACGGTCCGCCCACAATTTCGCTGAAAATCCTTAGCGGTTCGTAAAGGTCTGTCTATACCAGGCGAAGCTACTTCCAACTGAGCGTAGTTTGCTAAATGATTATGAACTTCTAAAATCGGACGTACGACTTGGTTCACCGTTTGACAATCTGCCACCGAAAGCCCATCAGGTTTATGAATAAGGAGTCGCAGCGTTTTTGAATGTGCTTCAACATCCACAAGCTCAATACCATCGAGGTCAAGCATCGGTGCTAACATCTCAATAATGGAGTTTTTCTCGTTTGTTGTCATACCTACAATATAATATAAAAATAAAAAAAACGCGATACTCCCAATCATAAAGGTTCTTCGCGGTTTATATGATGTCGTAGTGCACAGTTGAAAAGAACAGGTAAATCGAGGACGAAAGCCTCACTCAAATTCTAAAGACTGCGTTTTACGACCCTACCGATGCCGAAGCAACGGGGTATCAATTCTCGCCTATCCACCTCTATTGTTACATAATACCTGTTTTCCTCTTTTTAGTCAAGTCAATTTAGTCAGTAAACCTAATCTTGCGTATCAAAGGCTAATGTGTTTGAAAAAATTCGATGACCTCAACCCTTTCATTACTACGCGTAAAAAGCCTGTTGCTAAAAGCAAAATTCGCCAAGACTATGATGTAATTGTATCATATTCCGTGGTGGAAGTCAAATTAAATCCAAGCTAACCGCGCCTGTTGATTAGGACAAAAGTAATTTTCATTTCGATGCTAAGTGTGCTATACTATCTCCTATGAGCATGTTTCGCGAACACTGGATCGGCGGGTTAGTCGTTTATAGCACTTTTTTCACTATCTCGCTTATCGCTACCTTCGCTGTTCCAATTCTTTATGATATTGTGCCACAGGGGTGGAATCCTACCATCCCACCGGTGACAGACATTGTAAAAATCATCGGCTGTTTTGCTGTCGCAGTTCTGTTCGGATTGTGGCCAGATGTTGATATTAAGAGCAAGAGTCAGAAAATATTTTATACCGTACTATTTGCGCTGAACGTAGGGCTAATCGTTTTTTTGCAAAAGTATCTGGAATCGGCACTACTGGGGTTATTCGCGATGCTCCCAATTATGAGCAAACATCGCGGATGGACACATGCCAAAATTACAATGATTTTGCTCCCCAGCGTGTTTCTGTTAATTCCGATTTATGCCGCATATTCAGAGTGGGCGACAGATGGCACTCTCATAGATTCATTCAATGCCTTAGGAAAGTGGGAAGGACTTATGGATGCCGTCCACAGCGGTTTCCCGTTCTATGTAGCAAGTTTCATCGGCTACGCGACGCATCTCCATTTGGATGGAATTTTACTCCGTTCCCGGAAAGCACAGCGACAGAGCGCGCGAACCAACCAATGAACGCAGCAACACAGACACTCCAAGAACTATTCGATCACCCGACTCTGCAGGCACTCATAACTTTCGCAAGAGGTCAAGGTGTGCAACTCTATCTCGTCGGTGGGAGTGTGAGGGATCTGCTCTTAGGACGCCAGACGACAGATATTGATTTTACGCTGGCTTCTGACGCAATTCAGTTTGCCAAAGCGTTTGCAGCCAACATCGGGGCGACCGCCATCGCCTTAGAAGAAAATCCGCCCACAGCCCGCGTGATTGTTAAGCAAGACAACGCCTCACAACCCTCGCAACTCAGCATGGATTTCGCACAATTTCGAGCAGCGTCGCTCGCTGATGATTTACATTTACGGGACCTGACGATTAATGCCATGGCAATCGCGCTTGAAAATGTGGAGGCGTTTACAAATAAGGCACGCAAACAGAATGCCTTTCAGATAATTGACCCATGCAATGGTATGAAAGACCTGGAAGCAGGCGTTCTCCGATTCCCGAGCAAACAAGTGGTGATAGCAGATCCAGTTCGACTTCTACGGGTTTATAGGTTCGCCGCGCAGTTAGACTTCAAGATCTCCGAAAAAGCAATCGATCTGGTAATAGCATACAGGTCGATGCTATCTGATGTAGCGGCGGAACGATGTCGGGACGAACTGATGAAAATTTTTCGCGTTAAGAAAGCACACCCATATTTACAACAGATGGATGCAACAGGACTCCTCACACAGGTCGTTCCGAGTATCAAAGAGACTCGTCGGGCTTGGGTTTCGCTTGAGACTTTCGAGAAAAATCCTATCCCCGCATCCCTTCACGCTTATTGCAAGGAAATTAATCGCTGTCTCCAAGAGGAAGTCAGTATAGAAATCAATAAACACTCGCTAATCAAATTTAGCCTACTCTTGGGAGACAATTTGGGTGGTATTGGCGAACGTCTCCGATTCAGCCGAAAAGCCGTTCAGTTTATCGAACGGCTCATCTCAGGAAACAAGAAACTTAAAAATATAATCCCACAATTGGAACAGAAACAGATAAATCGCTTCCTGAGAACTTATACGTCCGATTGGTGGGGGATCCTTCTATATTCAGCCGCGTCGTCTCCGATTGACTCGGCAATTCTAAAGCAGATCGCTGATACTTACTATAAACACATTCTGCCGATCTGCAAGCAGGGCAGACTGATCACGGGGAACGATCTGATTCAGGAATTTCATTTAAAAGAAGGGGAACAGATTGGAGATTTGTTAAAAGAGATTGAAGACCGTCAATTTGACGGTGAAATCCGGACTCGTGAAGAAGCATTTGCTACGGTAGCGGCGTTAATTGACAAGCACCCCTGACTCGTCCATTTCATCGGTTTTTCTGAACTACATAGGACTTACGCACTTCCCTGGTACGTGCGGTTTCCCAACCAGGGTTCCCACCCGTTACTGGGAAGGGACGCCGAATGCGTCCAAATAGATGAAATTTGCTGATTTTGCGTAAGTCCTGCTACAATTTCGTTTGGTGTTTTTGTAGCAACTTCGGAATCAAAGATAGCAAGAGCATAAGCACACCCGCTACTCCAAGATAAAGTAGCGTCTTCCAAATATTGCCCTCACCACTCACAAACGCACCACCGAGTTGAACAAATACTGCTGTCCCCGGTAACATAAAGATAGCAGAAACAAGTACATACGTGGAGAACCGGATATTCGTTAGTCCATAGGCATAGTTTTGGAGGTTAAATGGGAAAATCGGGACCAAGCGTGTAAACATCAAGATACGCCATCCCTGTTCTTCAACCTGCTCATCTATTTTACGGAATTGCGCATTGTCTTTGACCCAACCTTCAACGAGGTCGCGGGCAACATAGCGGGCAATCAGAAACGCAACGGAGACAGAGATGATAGAAGCTACGGAAGCATAAAAGACACCCCACAAGGGTCCAAAAACGAAACCCGCTAACACAGTTACTGGGGAACCGGGAAGGAAAAAGACGGTAGACACCAGATAAAGTCCAATGTAAATCAAGGGGGCAATTTTCCCAAAACTTGCCACCCATGTTTTGATTTTCGGTACGTTTTCTAAGCGAATCTCGTCTGTTACGCCGTAGGATCTCAACACGAGATAAACCGCCACAACGATGCCAACAGTAATTAGTATTTTAATTATGCTCTTTTTCATTTTTTGTAGAAATTGCCTTTAAATAGGATTTAATCTGCGGCTGATACCGGACAGGAATACGATTGTTTTCTACGGCTTCAGCATACGCACGCGAAGCATTGAGAACTACATCGGCAAAGGGTAAGTAGGCAGACGTATCGTCGGCAACTTCACCCGTAAAGACGCGAGAGAACCCTTCCGCAGTGCCAGAAACTCCTGCTGTAAGCGTCATCTGTTCTCCATCCCCCTGGAGGACTGCGGCTTCCTCACCAATCAGCGGCACTATAGCATCTCCATTGTCTGTTTCGCTTTCCATGTTGTTTGACTCGGTCATCTGTAATTCTGACTGTAGATCGGAATTCAACGCACCCTCACGAGTCCCTTGAACCTCGCTGCTCCCCGCGTCTTGTCCAGGTGCACCATCGCTATTCGCAATCCCGCCTCCTGCGGATTTAGTTTCAAGAGTCGCCAATGCCAATTCCTTCTGACTTGCCGCGAGTTGTGCCTCCAACTGCTCGAGGTTAGACGACTTTTCCATCTCCTCAAGAGCTGCAATAATGTCTTGCAACGTCTCCGGTGTGACCGCTTTGCCCTGAATCTGATTCAGTGAATCACTCAGCGTGTTCTTCGGTAACCCTTCAGCCAAACGTTCAAAGAGTTCCATAAGTTCCGCTTGAAGCTCCTGTGGTATCTCAGGCTGCGCAGTGAGGTTTTTCAGTTCTTCCGCGAGTTGGTTGGCATCCATACCGCGAAAACTTTGGCTCGCTTCTGTGGCTTCGGTAATAGCAGTTTGCACCGATTGCTGCTTGCGGGTCTCTTTCTTTAGGTCGCTGAGATGTTTTTGTGCCGTGTTGATATCTGATGCGGCTTTCAACGCTTTTACAGTGTCGGCGATCTGGTTTTTTAATGCCGAATTCTCAACCTGTTTTCCTTCAAGATTTTGGATTGCGCTACCTAACGCCTGCTGCTGCGGATCGGTCAAGGGTTGAGATATCTCATAGAAGGGTGAAATTGTGAAGGATAGCCCAATCAGGCACACAGGGATCGGAAACAGTTTCAGGAACTTTGGCAGGCGATACGGGCTGATTTTCCTATGGTCTAAGGTCGTCGCAGTCTCTGCAGCATCTTGGATCTGGAGTTGTGCAAACTCACTCTGGGGGCTTGATTGTACCAACCCGAGTGCTGTGCTGAGACGCTCACTGATCCCCATTTTTTCGTCAACAAGCCGCGCTACAAACAGCAAATCCTTACGCTGTTTGAAACTGAGACAGATACCTACAATCACCGATACAGATACGACGATCCAACTGATACTTGATATATGCATCGGTAGGAGAATCACTCGGTTCAGGAGGAACAGAGCAGCGAGCAGAATCAATCCCCAGAAAAATGTAAACGTAATTGTCTGCAAGAGTGCCTGCCGATACATCCTATCACGAATGTCGATAAGACAAGTTTCGATGCTTTGCGCATCCGATCCTTTGACTCGATCGCGTTCAGAACTTACCATGTGAGTTTCTCCACTGTCGCCATAACTACATCTGGGGTAATGGCTTCAAGATTCTCGCGTGCGCGATCGGGATGTGCGTCCCACTCTTTGGACGATAATGTTTTCATCAACGAACACTCTTTGCGTGCAACCACTGCATGCCTGTCCCATGGTGGTGCCCATTGGATAAGATTAGAGCCTCCAAACAAGGCAACTGTCGGTGTTTTCACGGCAGTGCTGAGATGCATCGGTCCCGTGTCGTTGCTGATGTATAGATTGCATCGTTGCAGAAGTGCCGCAAGTTGCATCAGGGTCGTCTGATTGACAATAACCGGTGAATGTGACATTAGTTCCGCCACCTGATCTGCTAATTCACCTTCCCGTGGTCCGGTCGTGATAATAATGTGTGCGTCATACTTCTCATGTAGCCGATCACCGAGAGTCGCAAAATTTGCTGCGTGCCAACGGCGGTAAGCGGTCGCGGCACCCGGATTGAGACCGATAATGCGTTTGCTGTCATTAAGCTTGTGATTTTCAAGGAAATTGTTCACCCACGCGATGCTTGCACTCTCAACAAATACTTCGGGCTCATTGTCTACGACTTCGACACCCAATGCACGAACGACATCGAGATAGCGTTGTGTCTCATGCTGTGAGGTATTATTCGGGACTGCGAGATTCAACAATTTCTTCCCACCAGCGTTCGTTTCAAATCCAACACGAAACGGGATTCTGGCGAGAAATGTATGAAGGACGAGACGAAACGTCGGCTGTAACACAACCGCCATTTGGAATTTACACCGAGCGATCTGATAGATGAGTTTTGGCACCGAAGCCTGATAGGTAAGCACCTCGTTCAGGTGTGGATTTGCGGACACTAAATCCTCTCGTGTCGGTGCTACCATGTAGGCAATATAGGCATCTGGAAAGTGCTGGCGTAAGGCACGAATGACAGGCGTTGTTAGAACTGTTTCGCCGAGCGGTGCAAGCCTGATGATTAAGATACGTTCGATTTGTTCAGTTGAAACCATCCCGTTCTCTTATATCTCGAATCGGACATTGCAGACCCAATTCTTTAAACAGTCTATTGCTAAATTCCATATATGATAGTATAATACCGCAAAATCTACAGGATGTCAAGATCGAGATGAATTCCCATCTTCAATACTTAAAAGAGAAATATCTACGCGGTTGGGAACGACAAGCGACTGTTATTCTGCTCACCTCTGGGCTCCTGCTGATGCTACACAGGTATTACAGTCGACGGAGTTTTTTCAGACGCCACTTCGCAGAATACTTTAGCAATGTTCCGTTGGTAGAGAGCCATTCCTATTATTACTGGTTTCTGACGACAGCACTCACCTTATTGCTCGCACCTGTTCTTGTAGCGCAATTTGGAACGAAGGAACGGTTGAAGGACTATGGATTTCGACTCGGTCATCAGAAACTTGGATGGAGTGTGACAGGAATAGCGTGGTTTCTGATGATACCCGTGGTTATCCTCGCAGTCATCGTGTATCCACCCTTTGTGGCAAAGTATCCACTCAGCAAGGTAGTGGCAAGTAGTTGGCAGGCGTTTCTACTCTATCAACTCGCCTACGGGGTCTACATGTTTTCATGGGAATTCTTTTTCCGTGGGTTTATGCTCTTCGGACTGGAACGGAAATTCGGGAACTATACGCTCTTAATTCAGACGATCCCATTCGCAGTGATGCACTATTCAAAGCCGTTACCGGAGGCAATCGGGTCAGTCATTGCGGGGGTATTGCTCGGAATACTTGCTCTGGAGACGCGTTCATTTATCTACGGAGCCGCAATTCACTGGCTCGTCGCGATGACAATGGATGTGGTGGCTGCCACTTTTCCCCGCTTTTGGGGTTGACATGCTCACGGTTTTCCTATAAAATATCTTCAATACAACTTGCAGAGCGTTCTAAGCGCGTGTTCCAGATTGATCATAGAGGAGATAAAAAAATAATATGGCTAACAATGTTTTTCCACCAGCAGAAACTGCGTATCCAATCGCTAATGCGCATGTCAACAGTTTAGAGACATATCAAGCCCAATACGCTGAATCTATTCAAGATCCGGAAGCATTTTGGGCAACGATCGCGGAACGACTGACGTGGTATCAGAAATGGAATACGGTTCGCGATTACGATTTTGTTAAGGGCGAGATTAAATGGTTCGATGGCGGCACACTGAACGCCTGCTATAATTGCCTCGATCGGCATATAGAAGCCGGGCACGGGGATGAAACCGCCATTATCTGGGAAGGGAACGATCCCTCCGAAGATAAAACCTTCAGTTACACTGAACTCCTCGCCGAGGTCAAAAAATTTGCCAATGTCCTGAAGGCACAAGGTGTTGAAAAAGGCGATCGCGTCTGTATCTACTTACAGATGGTGCCAGAGTTGGCAATCGCGATGTTAGCGTGTGCAAGGATAGGTGCTGTCCACTCTATCGTCTTCGGCGCATTTTCAGCAGAATCCCTGCGAGATAGAATTAACGACTCCGAATGTAAACTGTTAATTACACAGGATACCGCAATGCGGGGTCCCCGTAGTGATATACCGATGAAGGTAAACGCCGATGCCGCTGTTGCGGAATGTCCATCTATTGAAAAAGTCGTCGTCGTGGAGCGCACTGGGGATACGGTCGATTTTGATGCGTCACGAGATATATGGTGGCATGAAGCGATGGAAGATGCCGATGCCGAATGTGAACCAGTCGTTATGAATGCTGAAGACCCGCTTTTTATCCTGTATACCTCCGGCTCGACAGGCAAACCGAAAGGTGTTTTGCATACGACAGGCGGTTATCTCGTCTACACGTCTTACACACATCAACAGGTTTTTGACTATCACGAGGGCGATGTCTACTGGTGCACAGCCGACATCGGTTGGATCACTGGGCATTCTTACATTATCTACGGTCCACTCGCAAATCGTGCGATTACTGTGATGTTTGAAGGTGTGCCAAATTACCCAGACTTTGGACGCTTTTGGCAGGTCGTTGAGAAGCACGACATTAATATCTTCTACACTGCTCCGACAGCACTACGCGCACTGATGAAAGAAGGCAATACATGGGTCGAAAAGTACGACAGATCCACGCTCAGACTGCTCGGTACGGTCGGTGAACCCATCAAAGAACCAGAGTGGCTGTGGTACTACAATATTGTCGGTGAAGAACGGTGCCCAATCATAGATACATGGTGGCAAACCGAAACCGGTGGGATTCTGATGACACCTCTGCCCGCCGCAACGCCGCTGAAACCCGGCTCGGCAACCTTTCCGTTCTTCGGAATTGAACCGGTGATCCTTGATGAAGGTGGGAACGAAGTGGAAGGGAACCCAGCAACCGGTTATCTCTGTATTAAAACAGCGTGGCCCGGCATTATGCGAACCATCTACGGTGACCATGAACGGTTTTTGGACACCTATTTCCGCCGATTCCCTGGCTACTATATGACAGGCGATGGGGTCCTACGCGATGAAGACGGTTATTATTGGATTACAGGACGTGTGGACGATGTTCTGAACGTCTCTGGACACCGATTGGGAACAGCAGAGGTCGAAGGCGCGATCGGGCAACACGAGGCAGTGGCAGAAGCCGCTGTCGTCGGTTATCCACACGACATCAAGGGACAAGGCATCTACGCGTATGTTACGCTCATGACTGGCGAATCCATATCTGATACGGTGGAAACAGGTATCAAACAGGCAGTCCGACAGCACATCGGACCTATTGCTACGCCTGATAAGATTCAGTTTACCCCGGCACTGCCAAAGACAAGATCCGGTAAGATTATGAGACGTATCCTCCGCAAAATCGCGGAAGGCGACATCACCGACCTCGGTGACACTTCCACCCTCGCCGATCCAACAGTCGTTGACGCTTTGGTTGAAGGCAGACGATAGAAATAAGGAAAAACTGAAAATTGGCATCAGCACAGAAGATAGTAAATGAATTAAAAAAACAGGAGATCACCCATGCTGTTGGCGTCCCAGATAACGGCAGTGCCCGAATTTATGAACGCTTACGGTCAGAGCCTGATATCGACGTTATCACGGTCACCCGTGAAGGAGAAGCATTTGCCATTGCAGCAGGGTTGTACGTTGGTGGCAAAAAACCTGTTATCATCATCCAAAATACCGGATTCTTAGAATCAGGCGATGCCATCCGAGGAACTGTTGTTAACATGCAGGTCCCAGTAGTGGTACTTATTGGATACCGGGGATACCACAACCGAGATACCAATGGACAATGGGTCGATTCTGTAGCGACTTTCCTTGAACCAACGTTGAAAGCGTGGAATCTCCCTTATGAGATGCTCGAAACAGATTCGGATATTCCCTGCATCGCGAGAGCATTTGAAGAAGCCTCAGAGACTTCACTACCAACAGCGGTGCTTTTAATCGGACATTCTACATAGCAGTTTTCGCCTATGTTTCAACCCTACGGAACAAACAGGAGGATTCTTGTGCTCATACCTATGGTGCTCTGTTCCGGTAATTGAGAGTGCCTCGCGCGATTTTTTACACGAAATGATGACGCAATCGCCCCATTGTTCTCCATTTTTTCGTAAAACCCTGTTAAAATCCTTGTTTTTTCGGGTTTTTTGGTGAAATGTCGCTTTTTATTAAACATTTTGCTTGACAAAACGTTTTAACATAATGTATCATTAATTTTTGTTTTATCAAAATTTTATAGAAGGAGAGGAGAAAGATGGAAGCCGAGTATTTCGGTGAAACAGCAAGTATTGAAAGTGTTGATCCATATATGGATGCAACATATCCACCAGATGAGACAGAACCCTCAGAAAGTTATAAAGGTAGCGATCAGAGTGCTTTAACGAGTTGGCTTCGGAGTGTAGCAGGTCATCGCCTGTTAACCCGTGAAGAAGAAGTTCAATTAGCGAAACGGATTGAAACCGCAGAGGCTAAAGCACTGGACGGACTATTAGACACGCTAGTGGAAGCAAACTTACTATCCCGCGAGAAGAAAGAGCAACTCATAGAGCAAATTGAAGTCGCAGAGGCTAAAGCATTAGGCGCACTCGTAGAAATAAATCTATTATCTCGCGAGAAGAAAGAGCGACTGGCAGAACAAATTGAATCTGGCAGGAGCGAAGCAAGAAAAGCACTGGTAAGCGAACTACACGACGCACTGGTGAAAGGTGACTCATTATCTGACGAGGAAAAAGAGGAACTGACGAAACGGATTGGAGCAGCGGAGAGCGAAGCACGTAGCGCACGAGATGAACTCGTCCAAGCGAATCTACGACTCGTAATTTCTATCGCGGTTAAATACCAAGGCCATAACGTTCCACTCGAAGATTTGATTCAAGAAGGAAATATCGGGCTGATTAAAGCGGCAAGTAAGTTTGATTATCAGAAGGGTTTTAAATTCAGTACGTACGCGATTTGGTGGATTAAGCAAGCGATTATGCGTACGCTTGACAATTTTTCCCGTTCCATTCGATTACCTTCCTATGTAGTTGCTAAAATGAACAAATTCGATGCCGTCTACGCAGCGTTGTGTCAAGAACTACAACGTGAGCCGCGGCGCGACGAAATAGCAGACGCTTTGGACTTGACTCTGAAACAGGTCGAAGAAATTTTAACGTTTAACGCTGATACGATCTCAATGGATTTACCACTGAGTGACGAACGTTCTGCTGCTACATTAGGCGACTTAATCGAAGATCCAACAACAAGTGGAGAAGACGGTCCGATCGCAGAAATGATTAATCAGGATTTGACCGCTCAATTTCTCAAAAGACTACCAGAGCGCGAACAAAGAGTATTGAAGATGCGTTTCGGACTTGAGGATGGAGAACGGAAAACACTCCGAGAAATCGGGGTTGCCCTCGAAGTTACCCGGGAACGAGTTCGCCAACTGGAAATAGACGCAATCAAGCGGTTGTATGACCTATATGACGAAATGGGCGAATTTCGGTCAAATCGTCAGTCTTGGGCCGCATAATGCTGCTAACGGAAGGTAATTATGAAGAATTTCTTGAAGAAGCTCAAGGGAAACGAAACCCCTTTGCTTACAGTCACAGAAGCCGGACAAGAAAAGATTCAGGCAGTGATAGAAACCGAAGAGGTTGAAGTCGAAGGACTACGCATTAGTATTCAGGGTAGAACTGCCACTGCCTTCCAATACAGCCTTGGTTTAGCTACTGAAGCACAAGCGGATGACATTGTTGTTGAATGTGAGAATTTTAATGTGCTCGTCGACGCCGAAAGCGCACCCGATCTTAACGGTGCTGTGATTGATTACGTCGATGACCTAAATTCGAGTGGGTTTAACATTGAAAACCCAAACACACCAACATGGGACAATCCAAAAGCACAAGAGCTTCAGAAGCTTATTGACGAACGGATTAATCCGGCTGTTGCGGCACATGGTGGACAGATAGAACTCCTGAACGTTGAGGACGATGCTGTGTACATCCATATGGGTGGGGGGTGCCAAGGCTGCGGCATGGCAAATGTTACCCTCAAACACGGTATTGAGGCGATGATTCAAGAAGTCTTTCCTGAGATTAAGCACGTGATTGACACTACCGATCACGCTGCCGGAGATGACCCATACTATTCCCCAAGTAAGGGATAACACAAATGACGGGCGGATACCACTATCTGTCCGTTTTTGTTTTTAACCTAATACAACGTGCGCACCCAAGTTGTTCGCCCGCGTAACAAAACAGGAACCACCATCCGGAAGTGTTTTTAGAAACGCTTCGGTGTCCCGCTTTAACCTATCAACATCCTCACCTACCACGCATATCGCAGATCCCCAACTGCTAACACCCGCACCGAAAGTTCCACTATCGCGTAAGAAGTCAAGCGTCAATTGGAGTTCAGCACCTTGCGCATCAATTTCCACTTTTTTCCATCCAAACGTCTGAATCTGATTTAAGGCTTTGCCGAAGGTCTGCATATCTCCTTCAACCAGGGCAGGAAGTATCTGCATCAATAGGATGTGTGAAAGTTTCTGGGCAACCCATTCTGGTTGTGGGCAAAGGGTTTGAAATAACTCAATCTCTTTATCACCATAAATCCGTGAACAATTTGGCATGACAATTAGCAACGGCACCTCTGGAAACGAGTAACGGAGTAAAACCGGAGGTGGCGAAATATCACCAAGGGCAGAAGAAGGCAGGAATGATGACTTCTGTTCAGGGTAACGATGTCCGCCATCGACAATGAACCCACCTGTCCCGAATGCCGCGATACCGATACCTGAAGTGCCGCCGCGTCCGACAACCTTTGCCAATTCTTGCACATCTAACCTAAGTTCGTATAGCACATTGACTGCCTGGGCAATCCCAAGAGAAAGTTGCGTGCCAGACCCAAATCCGCAGTGCATCGGGATTTCAGATTGAAATGTTAATCTAATGCCGGGGAAGGGATAGGTATCTTGAAGTCGTTCAAGGACTGCAGCAGCTCGATCACGGTATACAGAAGAGGGTAGATAAATTCCGGTTGCCCGCTCAGCAACAATTTGAAAATTGGGCTCAGCGATTGAGAGACCGAACCCTCCATCAATCCGTCCCAAGGCACCGTTCAAATCAAGTAGAGAAAAGTGTAAGCGGGATGGAGTGGTAATTTTGACGTGGCGCATAATTATTGTGTCAGGTCAACGCGGATTTTCCGTAGATTAAGCAGTATCTCCGCCATTATCGCCATTTCGTCTGACATCTCGTTCGATTAAACCGTCACGAATGTGGAGGACTCGTTTGGCATGTTCAGCGACTTCAGGTTCATGTGTCACCATGATGATGGTATTCCCCTCATCGTTCAAACGGTTGAAAATCGCCATAATTTCGGTGCCAGAACGGGTATCCAGGTTACCTGTCGGTTCATCAGCAAAGATCATTGAGGGGCTATTGACTAAAGCCCGCGCGATCGCCACACGCTGGATTTGTCCACCAGACAACTCGGTCGACTTGTGATCAACTCGGTCCGCTAAACCTACCGCTTCCAAGGATTCAAAGGCACGCCGTTTGCGCTCTTTTCTGCCCAAACCGGAGTAAATAAGCGGTAATTCAACATTGTTGAGGGCACTCGTTCGTGGTAGCAGATTAAACGACTGAAACACAAAACCGATCTTTTTATTCCGAATGTCTGCCAAACGATTATCGGACAGGCGTCCTACCTCTTCACCTTCAAGGAAGTAATCTCCCGATGTCGGTGTTGCGAGACACCCCAGAATATCCATCATAGTCGATTTCCCGGAACCCGATGGTCCCATAATCGCAATGAATTCGCCTTGTGTTACAGTGAAGGTTACGCCTCGCAAGGCATGCACCTGCACATCACCCATTTGATAGACTTTTGTCAAATCTCGTACATCGATTAACACAGCGTTTCCTCCTTAACCTTAAATCTTATGAAGGTAAAACAATAAACAAGGAATACAACTTAGCATGTTTAGCTTGACTTACTCCCTCTCTTCCTCTGATTCCTCTTGTCCCTTTGTCAATTCTTGCATGGAAGGTACAAAAACGCGGTCTCCTTCCTTTAAACCATCGGTGATTTGGAAGTGGGTATTATTGCGCTGTCCGATTGTAATGTGGGTTTTGACCCCTTTCTGCTCTTTGTCATCTTTACTGGATTCACCTGTATCTAACATAACAAAATACTGCCGCTCGCTACTCACTTCGGCTTCTATATTCGGGAGTATATTGGCTTCCGAGATAACAATTGAGATCTCTATCGGACCAGTCTTCAAGCCTTTCTGCGCCTCTTCGACTAATATTTCAAGACTACCACGGGTTTCCTCTGGGTCAATCTTGCCGACTCGTCCGTCGAACTCCTTTCCAATTAAATTTCGGATTTTGAGCTCCTGACCCGTCTGAAATTGTCCAAGATCCGCTGGATTTACCTTCGCTTTAACAGTAAAAACCTTTGGACTCAGTACGGCGGGTATTGGAAGTTGGAGGATATCGGATTCTTCAAACACAATAATATCAACGTCCGCAGACATACCCGGCAGTAGTTCGGCGGGCGAACCGATGACCTCTACATCCACCTCAAAGGTGATGACAGAACTCTGGTTCTGGGGACCGCGTGGCGTCGCACTCGGAGAAATCTCGCTGACTCTCCCCGGAAAAATACGACCCGGATAACTATCAACGCTGATTTCGGCGCGCTGATCTTCCTTTATTTTTCCGATTTCGACCTGATTTATCTGTGTCCTTACAATCATCTGATTGAGGTCAGCAATACGCATAATCGCATCGCCACGTGAAAAAGCAGAACGACCCGATGTGATAATTTCTCCCTCTTCCACAGTGAGGCGTGTAACCGTACCAGCCATAGGTGCTATGACTGTTGTCCATGCGTAGCGCTCGTGTTGAGATTCCAGTTGACTTTGTGCTTGGAGCAAACTCGCCTCCGCACCGACTCTTGCATGCCGAGTGAGCTCTTTTTCTTCTTCAGTCGTTTCTTCCAATTGACGGAGCCGTGTGCGAGCGTTTTCCAATTCCGCTTCCAATTGTTTTTTTCGTGCGTCTTCCGAGTCTTTAAGGGTCAGAACATTCTTTTTATTAAGTTCAAGGGTTGATTCTCGACTTGAAATCGCTTCATTTCGGACATTGATATTTTCTTCTTGGGAATTAACGGTTTCCTGTTGGGATTCTACCTCTTTCTGCGCGTTTTCATACTGCGATCTCGCCCCGGCGAGTTGGTTTTGTGATTCCTCTAACGTCCGTTTTGACACTAATTTCTTATCAAACAGTTCTTTGTTTCGATTGTACTCGGACTCCGCTGTTTCGAGTGCTACCTTCGCCGATTCAACAAGGGTTTCCGAGCGATCAAACATTAGTTTTGCTTGTGATAAAGCGATCTCAGCCTGCTTTAAGCCGATCTTATCTCGATTGAGGTCAATTTGTGTGGTCGCTACCTGCGTTTCTGCTTCGGTAATTCGTTGCTGTGTCGTTGCAACAAATGAATCCAAAGTCGCCTGTGCCACAGCGACGGAGTTGCCTGCTTGCGCAAGACCACTTTCTTGCTGTTTTTCGGTAATCTGAATTTGGAGTTCTGCCCGTTGGAGTTGGGCTTTTTGGGCATCACGATTCGCCTCCGCTTGTTTCCTTTGTTCCAGAATTTGCTCATCATCAATTCGGAGCAAACGATCTCCCAATTTAACCTCGTCTCCCTCATCGACGAAAATCTCAACGATCTCGCCTTCCACGTTTGACCGGACATCCACCTCAAGGAAAGAGCGCAGATTACCGGACTCACGGACCCGAACGAGGAATTCGCCGCGACGCACAATTTCCTGTTTATCCTCGGCTTCTTCCTTAGCTTTCCCGAAACTGAAATCCATCCGAGTCGCACCAATTGCCCCAACAGCAATAACAACCAAGGCAACGACTCCGATGATAATCCATTTCTTTTTAATCTTCATGGCTACTGTAATACTCCCATGGCATCTTGTAAACGGGTTTGTGAGATCTTGTAATCGTAGAAAGTATTCACTTCATCTGATAGTGCTTGCGCATAACTGGTTTGGGCATCAAGGAGTTCAAGCAGGATGGCTTTGTCAACATCAAAACGCCCTTGAATGACCTCCAAACTGAGCCGGGCATTGACAACCAGTGTTTTGGCGATATCAACAGAGGCTTCACTGCGCTTGAGATTTAGATACGATTGCCGGACATCTAACGCGACGGAACGTTCCAAGTCGCTTGCGTTTTCACGGGTTTGCTCTAATTGCATAGCTAACTCTTTGACCCGATTTCCCAAAATACCACCGTCAAAAAACGTGAAATTAAGGGACACACCTGCGCTCCAACTCCGGAAGTCAGAGAAATTCTCGCGTTCGCGGAGGTAATCGTCGAGGTTAACGTTGTAGTCAACATCGGCATTCAGACGGGGCCAACGCTGTAATTTCGCGAGCGTTAATGACCATTCCTGTGATCTCAATTGCGATTCCGTTTCTTTAAATTCCGGACGATTGTCAAGTGCTATCTGGATAGCTTCCTCAACCGGTATTTGTATTCTTTCAATCGTGCCGCGTTGTTGATATAACTGAAACGCTTCATCCTCCGCAACAGTAATTAAAACACCCGGATCTAAACCGAGGAGCCGCGGTAACCTGGCTTTGGCAACTTGAAGTGAATTTTGGTTATTTAGTAGTGCTAATCTATTATTTCCCTCTCGCACCTCAGCAGTCGCTACATCCGCTGGAATGAGCGAACCTGCCTCTACAAAATCCTTAGTCCGTTGCGTGTTCTCTTGCGCCCTTGCCAAATTTTGCTCACTCACTTCAACCAACGCCTGAAATTGAAGGACATCATAGTAGGCTTCTGTGATTTGCAAAATTAGGCTCTGTTTAATTCCTTCGTTGCGGCTCTCAGTGGCACTCAGTGATTCTTTTGCTTGTGCGAAACCGCCTTCGCGTTGGCCATTGTCCCAAATTGTATATTGCCCGCGCAGTCCTAAATCGTAGTTTTCCGGTTCAAACCCGAAATCAATTCGGTCAGAAAAATCGTAAGCACCGGTTGAAAATATGCGTGGAAAATAGTCAGCACGTGCGGTTTTTACCCGAAGTTCCTGTATCGCAAGATTCAGGCGCGCATTGCGCATGCTCGTTGACTGTTCTAAGCCTATTTGGATGCATTGCTCAAGTGTCAAAGACTGGGTTAAATCAACTTCGGTGGCAGGTTCTTGGGCACTTACGCAAAGAACGGCTGCGAATTGAACGGTGAGTATGAATTTTAAGAGCAAGCTTCGGAAACCTACACGGCGCGCTCCTTTGAACTTTGAGAAAATAATGAACATAACTTTCCCCTGAATCATTAACAACTCCTTGTCCGTTCCAACATTTATAGACGCGCTTTCTGGCGGACGCCTGTGTGTCGGTTTTAACGCTTTCTAACAGGAAGTTTTGGGAACCCATGAGTTTCGCCAAAAACTTATTATTATAAATTGTGACATCAATGCGAGCCTCTCCAATTTCGCCTACGCGCCTGCTGCTAACCTGTAAACGGAATTCCGAACAGCAGACTTTACATACAAGACAGACTCTGAAATTCTAACAGTTAAGTTTTAACTTTCAAGGCACGCCAAAAAGATTGTATTTATAACATTTTGACGCAGTTTCTTGACAAAAGTTTAGACATTTTAACACCCAAAGAAGTTCTTTTTTCTTGCAATCATTCAGAATTTCTGTTAAACTGCTACTAAATTAGAAACTCTGGAACACACTTCGGACGAAAGACATGTCAAAGCAGAACATTTTTTTTATCTCCATCCTTATATGTGTCGTATTTGCCGCCTTCGTATCAACACCAGCACTGCCGGCTGATCCTGGGACACACTGGCTTATTGTGGATGCCACGTCGGAAGTACGTGCGCATGAACGGGTGAACGCACTGATCGAAATCCTAACGACACGCGGAAAAGTACCCGGTGAGCAGATCCACCATATTGAAGGGGACGGTGCCACGGCTGATGAAATCCATGCCATGCTTCAGGAAATTGGGAGGCAAACCACGGTTCAGGATACCCTGATTTTTCTATATCATGGGATGGTTACCAAACCGAGAGGCATGAACGCCATGCACCTGCTAACCCCAGGAGACGAACAGGGGATCCAAGATGTCATTCTCAATGATTGGTTCAGGGAGACAGACAGAAAGAACACCGTTGTTATTGTCGATGGTTACACCGAGGATACGAACCTAAACGCCTACTATGCGAATCGTGAGACGCTTGGGACTGCTGCCCTCAACTCAATCCAATCGGCAGAAAGCGCAGATACGACAGTCCTCCTTCAGCAACTCCACGATGTACTCGCTGCAGAAACAACCGATACAAACGATAATCGACAACTCAGCATTATAGAAAGCTACGAGCTGTTGCGAGCTAATCCCAATTTTGTGGATGGAATTCTTGCTCCAACCGGTGATGTCGAAATGGCACTGCTCAAACTTAGTCCTGCGCTTAAGATCACAACATTCCCTGAAGGGGCAGGTATTTTCATCAACGATGTAGAAGTTGGAAGCACACCGAAACTCATCACAGAAAATCTGAAACAAGGCACCTCCACTGTAACTGTGAAGAAAGCCGGATACGCCATCCCGCCATCCAAGACCGCTGAACTCCAGTTAGAACTTGGAGAATCCGTCCATATCGGATGGGCACTTAAGCCTATTGCTATTCACGGAACCGTTATAGGCGTTTCAGGTGAATCACCTGCCGAGGCTATTGTTTGGATTGATGGAACGACGCATCAACAGGTCGTGGAAGCGGATGGAATCTATCGTTTTGATGAATGGAAGGATTCAGGTTTATTGAGTCTCGGTGAAACTTACACGCTCTATGTGAAACAGGGTGCCCTGAATTATGGTTCGGCAACTTTCACATTTGACGGCTATACCGACATAGTGCAACCCCTACAACTTGCGAAGCAAACTTGGTTTGAAGTCGCACAAATCGAATTCGACCGACATAACCATCAAGGGGCTGTCACCGCTTTTCAGAACGGGATTGAGCTCACGAGCGATTTTCCGCAAATGTCCCCTGATTTAACAGTTCTACTCCTCAGTTCCTTCGCTGATGCCGTAGAGAAACAAGATGTCCAGGATGTCACCTATCTCATTGTTACAGCAAAACTCGCGGAGCAACTCGGTCAGCCTGACCTTGCAAAAAGATATTGGGAAGAGACGAAAATGAAAGCAGACAAGGGAAGTTCCGCCGCTAAACTCGCAAGTCAGCGGCTATGGCAGCTGAATCGTGGACGCTATCTCTTGAATATCGGCTTGATTGTGTTGCTGGTCGTCCTATTGGCATCAGGGGCGTGGACGTTCTTTAGATTCCGCAAATCTAAGCGAACTGCGCCAGCGGATTGAACCCATCAGAAATTGTTCTCTATCTCCTCTAACACGACCGTCGCATATCCACCCGCAGGTAGCGTAAAACTGAGACGGATTCCCGCTCCATTGACGGTTTCCGACACGTCATGCAGTTGCATCGGCATTCGGAAAGGTCTACGCGTCCCCGGTAAACGGATACCCACAACCTTACGAAAGGCTTCAAACCGAACCCCTTCATCTGCAAGGAGCGATGTCTCCAACGCGAGCGCGTCGCCGGTTGGCAGACGCATCTTATATCCGAAAATCGGACCCGAAGGACTAATTTCAAATGCATCTGCTCGCGGTTGCTCAACAGTAGCATCCGTAACGAGAAAAGGTGCGCCGTTGTCGTGTTTCACGGCGATGTCGCCTTCAAGGAGTTTGTCCAAATCAGGAATCCGCTTTGCCAAGATGCAGTTAAAGAGATACGCTTGATAAGCCGACAAGTACAACTTACGAAGTCGATGCGGAATGCTCATTACGACCTTTTCGACGGGTTTCCTTGCTAATTCTCGTTGTAGACGACGTGCGACATCATCTACCTGTAGTGTGTCATCTGTGAGCATATAACGCATCACTGTTTCCCAATTCGCCTTTACCAACGCTTTGCCAATCAGATGTGAATCGTTTTTATTCCCAAACCGCTGTGCACCAAAACGATTCGGCACTCCGTCAGTTGCCAACCGCTTCATCCTCGATTCGACCAGCTGTAGTGTATCGTGAGAAATATCGCGGAGGGTTATCTGAAACCGGTTACCTCGGAGATGTCCCACTCTTAATTTATGCGGATGCCGTTCTGCCCAAAGAACTTCAATATCCGGTTGCTCAATTCCGAGAACACGCTCTGGTGACACGCCTTCGACGGATAGTACTTGTGTCGTGACGGCGTTCTTATCCTTCAAGCCAGCGTAACCAAACTGCCGGGTATGTACCTGCAAATCCCGTGCAATTCGGTTAATCGCTTCCAAGGTGCTGAGGTTCCGTTTCCGAATCGCAAAAAAGGTATGCGTTCCTGTTCGGGCAGGCTCATAAAGCGGTAATTCTTCAACAATAAAATCTTCAGGTGTTTTAATCATTTTTTAATTATTCCTTGCGGGTAAGTTTCGTCATCAGTTATTAGGAAGTTTTTGATCTTGAGTCGCACTCCATTTCATTCCGTGCTTGGTTTTTGATGTTATGAATTTTAAGTATTCCTTTGATTTCTCTTATATCCGTGAGTCTCGATGCCATTATAGTCATCACTCACCTATTTGTCAAACCGTGAAAAACGGGAAATATTTCTTTGCTATCGCCGATTAATTGTGGTATACTTAATAAAGGAGCATCTATACAAAGGAGGGAGAGATGGCTTACATAATTTGCGAACCGTGTGTCGATGTAAAGGACACAGCGTGTGTTGATGTCTGTCCGGTCGATTGTATACACACCACCGAAGGCGAGAATCAACTTTATATAAATCCGGACGAATGTATCGACTGCGCGGCATGTGAACCTGCGTGTCCGGTTGACGCAATTTCCATGGAAAGCGATGTCCCCAGCGAATGGGCATCGTATATTGAGATAAACCGTAAATTCTTTGAAACCTTCGTTAAACCTGAATCCGCAGATGAAGGAACCGGCGAAGCAGGAAAAGCCGCACAAGGGAAGCAACAAGGTATACCCGAAGAATTTGTGCAAATGCCCGAGGTTCCAGATTCAAGACTTCGCACACCCTATAACCTCTTAGCAATGCTCGGACAACCGCTTCTCGGTGCCTTTTCAGCCAAATTCAAAGCACGACTTGAGGAGATGGCTGGCAATTCGCTTGTCTTTAGTTCCGCGGTATCAACAGGTATCAATAGCCTCATCAACTTGACGCTCTATCCACTTATCCTCTTCTTCATCGGGGTCAAAGGGCAAAGTGCCAACCTCTTTACCAGTGAAGGCAACCTGATGATTTTCTTGGGGATTATCATCGCTATTTCTGAAGGGATCTACCGGTTTAAAGACGAGTTCAGTTCCACTATTGAACAACCGCGCTACGGTGCCGCCTTCTACGGATGGTTCCCATCACTGATCGCAACTCCACTCCTAAGTGGCTTACGTTCAGCACTCACCGTTCAACGACAAGAAGAACGCACAACGATGCCTGGAGCGGTCCTCACAGACGGTGAGATCTATTCCGATGACTTACGAGAACGTTACAGACGCTACGGCATGATAAATCGCGTTACAGAACTGGCGCATCACTATCAGGTCGAAATCGAATTTCCGAGGTGGGTACCGAATTCCGTAACGAAAAAAGAGAATGAACTCCCTGATAGAATGCCCGATTACGCTTTTGAGATCCAACTGAGTTCGCCGTATCTCCCCGGTGAACCCCCCGCGCCTGGAAGTATTTTAACTGTTCAGACGCAATTGGACGATCCAAGGTTTGCCTCTGTCATAGGGCGTACCAGTTCATTCCCGAACGGTTTCACAAATATCACACCGATCTTAGGGCAACCTGAAGATTTTCAGGCAACCTATCGGGATAAAGTCTTGACGATTATAGTCTCCAAAAGCGGTACATGTGAATCACTCGGACTTGAACCGACAGTGCATTACGCCAAATTGAAAGGATAGCGAAACTGGTAGCTATAGCCTATGGTTGATAAAGAAACGCTTATCGATTGGGATAAGCGTTACCTCTGGCACCCGTTCACGCAAATGCAGGATTGGCTGGCGGAGGAGCCAGTCATCATTGAAAAGGGCGAAGGATGCTACCTCATCGATATTACCGGAAATCGGTATATTGATGGAATCGCTTCCATGTGGACAAGCGTTCACGGGCATAATCATCCAGAGCTGAACACTGCACTCAAGACACAAGTAGATAAGATCGCACATACCACACTGCTCGGGTACAGCAATATCCCTGCGATCCAACTGGCACAAAAACTGGTGGAACTCACACCCGTTGGGTTGAACAAGGTATTTTACTCCGACAACGGCTCAACAGCAGTCGAAGTTGCCTTAAAGATAGCGTATCAGTACTGGCAACACAAGAGAGAACCGCAACGGAAACTGTTTATCCATTTCGATAATGCATACCACGGTGATACAATAGGTGCGATGAGTGTCGGCGGTATTGATAGTTTCCATACGACCTTTGATTCCCTCCTTTTCAAAGGTATCCGCGTATCCACCCCTGAAGTCTATCAGCCTCCCCACGCCGTGGATACATCTGATAATGGATCTGCAGTTAGAACGCGTTGGCTTAATGTAGTGGAACGCTCCCTCTCCGAACATGAAGGACAAATCGCAGGAATTATCTTAGAACCGCTCATTCAGGGCGCGGGCGGTATGCTTATCGCTCCGAAAGGATTTCTAAGGGAACTCGCCACATTGGCAAAACGGTGGGAAACACTGCTTATTGTTGATGAGGTGATGACAGGGTTCGGTCGTACAGGCAAAATGTGGGCATGCGAGCACGAGGGTGTTACACCCGACCTCTTATGCACAGCAAAAGGACTCGCAGGGGGTTATCTACCGCTTGCCGCGACTTTAGCTACCGACGAAATTTATAACGCTTTCCTCGGCGAGTACCGAGACCTTAAAACCTTCTTCCACGGACACACCTTCACCGGCAACCCGTTAGCGTGTGCAGTCGCATTAGAAAATATCGCTATTTTCGAGCGAGAAAATCTCATTTCCCAACTCCAACCTACCATTGAACACTTCGGGAATCGGCTTCAGGAATTCTATACGCTGCCACATGTTGGAGATGTTCGAGTCTGTGGCTTTGCCGCCGGTGTAGAATTAATGAAAAACTCGGACACCTGCACCCCTTATCCTTTTGAAGAGAAGGTGGGTATCCGAGTTTGTAAAGAGGCTCTCACCCGCGGGGCGATGCTTCGACCCCTCGTCAATACTATCGTCCTGATGCCCCCTCTACAGATCTCGATTTCAGAATTAGATACCCTACTGGACATCGTTTACGCATCCATCGAAGTTGTGACAAACGAATAATTTAATCGAGTTAATGCACTCGGATGATTCGGTGTCCTGTGGAAGTTTGACCGAACATATCAGTTGTACGGACGTGGATAACGTGCGTTCCTTTGCGGGCATTCGCTGGAAGTTTAGCTTGCCAGATATGCGTTGATTTCACAATCCCGCTAATCCCTCGTCCCCTTTTTGGCAGTTCGCTATCTTCTTTCAACTGTGACTGTATCGTTTCTCGAAGGGCAATATGCAGTTTCCGCTCAAGCTGGTTCGCATCGTCCCGTGCCTTGAGTTCTTTATAGTACGGGTCTTCTTGAGGCATATAGGTCATCGGTTCCCATGTCCCGATTTCACCGAGGCGGATTTCAACCGTTGAACGTTTGGTGCCTCCAAAAACGTTAACGATTACGTCTGTTTCGCCAGTTTTTGCCGACGCAACTTCCCAAGGTGCCCATATATTCATCTGATAATCCGCTGGACGACGGGCGGCTTTAAACCGAATTGAATATTGGTTTCCGCTGAATGTGAAGACACCATATCCGTTCGGCGCACCATCTCGCATGGTTGTGTGAGGAATACCGACCTCATCAAACGCACCCCGCCACCAACTGCCTGATGTGGTCGCATGATTGTGGTGGTGATGTGAGTCGTTTCCATGCCAACCATGTTCCGGTCCAACGAAGTCATCCCGTTGGAAGTGTGTATGTGCTGACAAGGATAACGTGTAAGGTCGATCACCGAGTAGATTCATCAGGGTCTTCACATCACGCATCTCGGTCAACGGAATATGTAGGGATACAACAATAAGCTGATTCTGCGGTACAAAAGCGAGGTCGTTTCGAATGAACGTCAACTGCTGTTCTCCGACCTCACTCGAGTAGCGAGGCTTGTTCTCTTCATCGCGGAAAAAGTGTACATTGTCAATGTTGATGAAGTGGACGGGTCCCCAATCAAATGAATAGCACGCGGGTCCATAAACACGCTCAAATGTCTCATCGGCGTACTGGTCATCGGTCGCAAGAAAGTTCATATCGTGGTTACCGTGAACGTTGTACCACGGTATTCCAACGGTAGCCATGACTTCGTTAAGGGGATGGAATAAGTCTAAATCGTCACCTACCAAATCGCCGAGGCTGATTCCGAACGCGGCATCAATTCCGATCACTTCTTCGATTACATCATGTGCTAACCACTCAATCTCTTGCATATTATAGGGTTGTGTATCCCCAAAGACGAGTACTTTGAAGGTGTCCGCTTCGGACTGTTCAGTGAGCGGAAAATCAACCGATTCCGGTAATGGACCGGTTGGCGCGATGCCGGCATACTTCAGTCCTTTCGGCGAACCGTGCGGTTTGTGAACGTAATAAAATCGCGGGAGCCGATTTTCATCAACCAGTGTCATAAACCCACGGGGCTTAATGACAAAGAGAATCGTGTCATCACTGACTGCAAGCGAGTATCGCCCGTTGGCATCGGTTTTTACAACATCTTGCCCATTAGACACGCGAACCCCAGACAACCCTTTTTCGTTTTCGTCTTTCACCTGATTTCTATTTGTATCAAGAAATACAGTGCCAGTTGCGGTTGAATTTGCCGCTACACTGTTTCCAACGCAGTAAAAAATCAAGATAGCGATTAAAATCGCAAAATTCCATTGCTTGTGAACCATAAGAATCCCCTTTTTGATAGACTCAATAATAAAAAATCTGGCAAAAAAATAGGGCGGGTTTAAACCCGCCCTTTGAATGAAATCCGTTAGAAACTTGCACGACCGACAGCCATGTTTTGTGCCCTATCCGTTACCTGAATGATAATTGTGTGTGCCCCTTCCGGGAGTTCACCGGTTTCGAGGAGGAGCTGCTCCATTTTGGAATCGAAGATACCATCATCAGGGAAGATAACCTTCCAGTGTTCATCACTGTCAATCTTATAGACAGCCTTCTGGATTGGCATGCTCATATCTGTAACGTCACAGGCAATTTTATAGGTATTATCACCGTTAGCAGTAACTTGGATTTCTCCCAGAGAAGGCTGTGTATTGTCTACCTCAACAGGCATACTCACCTTCTCAGCGGATTTTGCCCATCCAACTGGATTACTGAGTTTGTCGGTCGCAACGACTTTCAAAGTGTATCGTCCATCTGGAACGGTCGTAACATCCCACTCATAATTCGCTTTGGACAATTCCTTTTTCAGGAGACGCCAGTTGCTTTCGTCAACAGCTTTGTAGTAGAGCGTGTACTGCAACGTATCGGCATTTGCATCCTCAACCTTCCAACTAACCTTCCATTTTTTAGAAGGCGCGTCGCCCGTATTACCTGAGCCGCCGCTATCTCCACCGCGCGCGCCTGGGGGTGGTAAATTACCGCCACCGGAGCGGCGTCCTCTCTCCTGATTCCCACCACCAGTCCCATCATCTACCTCAACGCTGGTGAAGCGTGGCTCAACATTCGTCTGCACGGAGGCGAGGGTAACCTTCTTCAAAATAGGCGTTTGTGCCGTGTCACTGGTTGTGAACTTCGCGCGCCATTGGATGTACTGACCATCTCCATTCGGGATCTGCGAACCTTCCGCTGTCGTGAGTTCATCAGACCAGTCGCTCCAGGTATCATCCGGTTTTTTAGTATTGCCAGTACGGGTTGAGAAAGCAATCGCGGTTCCTTCTGCCATCTCACCTTCCCAAGAGAGTTTTCCCCAGCGAGACAAACTCTTCGCATCGTGAACCGTTGACTCAAGCGTTCCTTCCTCAACGTAGGTGGCAGTGAGATTAAAAAGTTTTCCGGGGTTACCTGTCGCAAGAAGCGTTTTGGTGTCCTCATCTACTGTTCTCTGGTGTATTGCCACGATCTGGTTCGCGGAGCATTTGCCGACTTCAACAGCGTCTCCACTCATCGGATTGACACGGTAGAGTTTTCCGTCATCTCCGGTGCCTACTAAAATTTGTGAGTCACTTTCAAGGACGATCGCCAAAATAAGCGGCTCCGGCGAGTTCCAAATCGGAACTGCCGTTCCATCAGGACGAATTTTGTAGATGTTAGACTTGTTTTCTTGCGGTGCCCCACCACCAGGTGGCGGTGGACCGGAGGGAGTCGGCGGTCCATTTGCACCCCGGCGTCCTCTCGAGGGTTCAGCAGGTTGGGACGTAACGACCGCCGCATAGAGATTCCCTTGGGTATCCATTTCAAGCGCGCGGACCTCTTTCTCTTTCGCTTGATAGATAACCTTTGCGGTGCCGTCGTCCATGATGTGGTAAATAATACCGTTGTCGCTACTTCCCGCGTAGAAACCCTTTTCGTGTAGAAGGAACGTCATGATATTTTTTTCTTCGGCATCAAACAGAACACTGGACTCACCATCTGGTGTAATTTTGTAAATCTTACCATCGGTTCCTGTCGCGGCATAGAGATTACCGGCATCATCAAATTTCAACGCCCACACATATTTGTCGCCCTCATTGAGAAGGGTCGTTGGCGGTGTTGTCCCATCAGTGATTTTGTAAATCAATCCGTCGGGTCCAGTACCAGCATAGAGTGCATTATCGGGTCCGACAGCGAGACTGTAAATAGTAACCTCTGGTGAATTGTAATAGAGTTCGGCAGTGTCGCTATCTGCAGCGATTTTATAGATTTTCCCTTCGTTCCCGGTACCCGCATAGAGATTTCCTGCTGAATCTTCCACAAGTGCCCAGACTTGGGTCTCCTTGAGCTTCGTAAAGGAATCAATTTTGGGAGATAGCATAACATCTCCCGTACTTGTAAGCGAAAGGTCTTTAGGCTTACCAGCCTCAAAATCCGAGCGGTTTTCTTGTTTCCATAAAGATGTATTGACTGCAAATGCGTTGCTTGCGTAAATAAAGACGGTTAAGATAAGGCTCCATAAGGAGATGACACGGCGCATTGAAAATATCCTCCTGAATAGTTATCAGCTATCAGTTGTCAGGCACGAAAGGTGTGTTGTTTACCCCAAAACCTCTTTTAACTGAAGACTATTGACTGTTAACTGAAAACTATAAAATCTAAAGACTGTTAACTGTTAACCGAAAACTGATAACTATTATTCTGCGTTCCTATCCACAACGAACCGAATCATGCCGCTCCCATAGACCACATAGTCTGTTGGCATTTTATCGATGTGTAGTGTTGTACCCGCAGTATAACCACTATTGCCAATCTGCTTTGCAGTATTCATGACGGACATAACTGAAGGTGGCAGATGCGCGAATTCTTCACCCTGAACGGTGAGCCCCGGTTCAGGTACAAAGAGTTCCATAATGATATCCGAATTATTTTCGCCTCGCTGTAACAATTCGACTAATTGATTGATGTTTTTGTGGCGAAAGTTCAGAGGTGCCCGGTTACGCTGCCAAACTTCGTGGAAACTGGCATTGGCGGCGAGGAGCGTCACAAGCCCTTCCGGAACATCTTTAGGAATCGTGATTGTCCCTGTTTGCACTATCGGGTTTTCAAAATACGGTTGCAAAGTAAGTTCCACCTCAACAGTATCTCCAGGTCGATAACGGAGTTTATCCATCTGAAGACTTTGAATCCTCGCCGTTCTCCGTTTATCCTCTATGCTCACATCAATGGTGACATTTTCGACCGGAACACTCGTATACTGGTTGGTTGCTAACTGAAACATTGGCATCATGAGCGTCTGCATGATCCCAAACCCGGGCGAACCTCTCGAAGAATAGATATTCTTGTACGCCAACGCACGCGTCTTGAGGTCGGGATGTTCTTTGAGAGTGATAGTCGCTTCCATATTGAGCGTGTAGTCTCCCAGGTAAAACTCAAGTGTGTCCATGAGCATCCACGCCCCCATGCCTGTATAAAGTGGAGAGAAACTGCGATGTCGAATCACATCGTAAGCCTTCTGATGCCGCTTACCATCAGCAGTCTGCACATTGACATTTACAGGAATATAACTCGGGTGTTTTCCGATGATGCCAGCAATAGCAGGGTCCCTGTCTTGCACTAAGGTCCCGATGGGCTGCGTCGCAGAAGCTATTTTGGAGGAACGGGAACGGCTCGGAAGGATAAAATGCACATATCCGCCAGAAAGCGGAATATTGACGTTACCTTCTGCAGACGCAGAGTGTCCATAAGCGAGAAGTTCATTACCCTCTACGTGAGTAATAGTTCCATACCCAAAAAAGGAAACGTCTCCACGGACATATTCCGTCCCGATTATCTGCCCTTCCTCAACCGGTGATTTCTTAACGGGACCTCCACCGCCTGCCGCTTGAACGGGGGTAAAATTGAGTTTATCAAAAGCCGGTTTGATAAACCGTATTACCTCCGAATTAAGCGTTGGAAGTGTGACAGGAATGGATAACCGTGCGGACCTCACTTGGGAAGGCATATCGGCGATACTGTCACGCCACATTTCATCGAAAGCACGCGGTCCCTGTGCAACCTGACCATCGCGAAGCAAAGACTGCCCTGCATCCAATCCATATGCCTGTGCAGCAGCTGAATTGAGATTAAAAAGTTGAGCACCTTCGTAACTTAAATTAGGCTCCATGCCACGCTGTGCCACCTTAACCATCAATTCAATCGGCGTGACACCAAAACCATTCGCATGTTCCCGCTGATTAAAATAACCGAGGGAAAGCGCACCCATGAGTCGTCCGTCAATGTATATTGGACTCCCACTCATTCCGCCTGCGACACCCGTCCGCTTGAAGTTGTCACTCAAACCCTTCATCCATACGACATGCCACCCCGGAATAAAGTTGTATTCGACACTCACAACTTCACATTCAAATTCTTCCACCGTTGTCCCGGAAAATACTGTGTAGCCTTTCCCTGTCATGCCCCGTTTCACTTCGGACAGCGGCATAAACTTTTCAGCATCCCACTCAATCTGCGCGTGACTCTGATATGCAGCCAAGCAGAATATCACAAACGCGCAAAGCAAAATCTTTTTCACAACGTCTACTCCTCTCTGAACCATTGGAATCTGTTTATATTTCGACAATATTCTAATTTGTAAATTGCTTGAACGGTAGAACGGTTTGATTCGTTTTCGCGCAGCCCGTTTTGCGGACCAAGGATGCCGTCCAGTAGGAGCAATCCGCGAATTTGGATTTTAAAGTGAGCCGACTTCTCTGCCGTGCATATCACAGGCGAAAACGAAATATCTCTGTATAATATAATGCTACGATACATTCAAAGCATAATAGCATATTATACCAAAACAAAAGCCATAATGTCAACCTGAATCTCGAAAAAATGTTAAAATCCGAAGTGGACAAACACTGATTTTCACTTGATTTTTTTCCCATTCGGTGTTATTCTAAAAGAAAATACTTAGGAGTCGCACCTATAGCATGCCGAATACCGCTTGCATCCTCTCAATCGACCAAGGGACAACGGGAACGACCGCTCTCCTTGTCGATGTGCAGGGGAACATTATCGCACGAGGCTATCAAGAATTCACACAATACTACCCCCAACCCGGTTGGGTAGAACACGATCCGGAGGAAATCTGGAACGCTACTTTACAAGCAATAGACGCACTTTTTGCAAAAGGAAATGCCCTGAATATCGTTGCGATTGGGATTGCAAACCAACGCGAAACCACACTTATTTGGGACAGAAAAACAGGAAAACCGATTTACCCTGCGATTGTGTGGCAGTGCCGTCGCACCGCAGATAAATGCGCGCTCCTTGAAAAAGAGGGACTTGCCGAAGATATACAGGCGAAAACGGGGCTTGTCATCGATGCCTACTTTTCCGGGACAAAGATTGCATGGATATTGGATCATGTGAGTGGTGCTCGGGAACGTGCAGAACGCGGTGAACTCGCATTCGGAACTGTAGATACCTGGCTCCTTTGGAAATTAACAGATGGGGCAGTTCACAAAACCGATTACACAAACGCCTCACGCACGCTACTCTTTAATATTAATACACTCTCATGGGACGAAACCCTTTTGGAAATTCTGAACGTCCCGAAAGCGATTTTACCTGAAGTCTGTCCTTCCGCAGGCAACTTCGGCACAGCAAACTTTTACCGGAATTTTTGGCTTGAAACCTTCGGTAAAAACATATCTCTGGATGGGATTCCAATCACCGGAATGGCAGGGGATCAGCAAGCCGCGCTCTTCGGTCAATTGTGCATCAAACCCGGTATGGCGAAGAATACATACGGGACGGGTTGTTTTCTCATGCTAAATACTGGTGCCGAGAAGGTCTCAACAAAGACCGGATTACTGACAACACTCGCTTGCAGCTTAGACGAGAACCCTGTTTACGCATTGGAGGGAAGTGTATTTGTTGCAGGTGCCGCTATCCAATGGCTCCGGGACGGTATCGCAATTATTAAGAGTGCCTCGGAAACCGAAGAAATCGCTTCCAGTATACCCGATTCAGGAGAAGTTTTTGTTGTTCCTGCCTTTACCGGACTTGGCGCGCCGTATTGGAATCCCGATGCGCGTGGGGCTATCCTCGGCTTAACGCGAGGGAGTACCCGCGAGCAAATCATCCGTGCCACATTAGAATCAATCGCATATCAATCCGCAGATGTCGTTAGGGCAATGTTGACGGATGCAGAGATCGCACTCGAGCAACTACGTGTTGACGGTGGCGCAGCCGCCAACAACTTTCTCATGCAGTTCCAAGCTGACATCTTAGGGATAAATGTTGAGCGTCCCGCACAAATAGAATCAACGGGCTTGGGGGCTACGTACCTTGCGGGTATCACAGCCGGTGTGTGGAGCGACATCGAAGAACTTGAGAGAAATAGAACCGAGCAAGCAGAAATGGAAGACTCCGCTTTTAAGGCCCGCGTCTTCTCACCACAAATAGACGCAAAGCAACGCAGCGAAAAAATCGCGCAGTGGAAAAAGGCAGTGCAACGAGTTATGGGTTAAAATGCGACTCCAATGGAAGTACTCCCTCGTTATTAATCTCTGTGTCATAGCGATCCTTGTGGCGTTTTACTTCTTCGATAGTATTCGTGTCCGAAACGATATGAACGCGCTTCACGCTTTGGGGGCAGAACGCGGTGCTGAACTGAGGAAAATCGCCGAAAACACGATTCTTGATGTTGTTGAGAGTGAAATCGAAACCACGAGGGTATTTGATGCACAGCGACTCGATCAAGTGCTGAATAAACTGAAGCGAGAACATCCGGATATGCAGAATGTACTGAATATCCATGTCTCCCTAAACGATACCCGTATTCGTTCCAGTCTGCTCTCCGGTGAAGATGCTGTTGACATAAATCTTGATTCAGCGGATCTTGCGCAAATTGAGACAAAAGGCGCGACGATACACGCTATTGAGGGACAAAACGCGACGGCTATTGTTATTAAATACGTTGCCGTTTTGGCCGGACCAAAGCCGATTGAGTTGGAGCGGCGCGATTTCGCATACGAACCTATACTCGATAACGGGACCCTGCCCTATGAGGTCTGGTTGAGAGCCTTTGGTGAAGATATCTATGTGCCAGATGATCCAGTGATAACTGAGGTGACGGGGAGACGCTGGCGAATGATGGATCAGGAAAAAGGCGACCTCTATAATTTATGGAAGCAAGGCGGAAGCTTGTGGATCCAGAAAGCATTAACCGGCTACATACAAGTACTTTTCGATGTTCCTTATATCGGTAGGTCAATTCGATACGCATTGCTAATGCATGCAATAATGATTGTGATTGTTGGGGCACTCCTCGTAATCCTGATTGATTTGACAACGAATCATCTAATCATGAAGCCTTTAGAACGGATGACTCGTATTATACAGAGTGCTGAAAGTGGAAATCTATCACTCGATCAAACGTATTCATCGGATGAACTCGGTAGAGCCACGCATAACCTCGCAAGGATGCTGTGGCAACTACGGGACTCACATTCAAAGCGGATTGATGCGTTAGGGCAATTTGCTGCCGGTGTAGCACATGAAATCCGGAACCCACTTAATTCAATTGGGATGACTGCTCAGCACTTGAAGTCCGTTTTCTCACAACGAAAAGTGAGTCAAGACGATATCGAGGAGGCGAAAGAACTATTAGAGATCGTTGACAAAAAAATAGTAGAACTGAAACAGACTTCTGAGCAGTTCCTCACTTTAAATCGACCCAGAAAATTGAATGTAAAACCCATTAACCTCAACATTCTTGTGGATCAAGTTTTATCGGAATTCGCGCTTCTTGCCGAGGAAGCCAAAGTTCAAGTCATCAAAAATTATGATGAAAACCTACCGGATGTCCCGTTGGATGCTGCCCTAATGCGACAGACGCTCTTCAACTTTGTGCAAAACAGTATCCAAGCAATGCCGAAAGGCGGTAGCATCTATATTACAACTCTTGTGGAGCAGGGAGATCAGAACACGAAAGATGTGATAATTGAAATCAGAGATACCGGCATAGGCATCCCAGAAGAAATTCAGGAACAAATTTACGATGCATATTTTACAACCAAAGATGCCACGGGCGGTATAGGACTCGGTCTTGCCGTTTCGCACCAAATTATTACCGCGCATAAAGGCAAAATTGAAGTCCGAAGTAAAATGGGAATGGGAACCTCTTTTAAAATCAACCTCCCACTGAATGAGGATAAACTCCCATAAATTTCCGGTTTAAATGAGGAGAATCAAAACGATGGCATCAATACTGATTGTAGACGACGACCAAGCACAACTGACCATTTTACAGCGTATTTTGAAACGAGAAGGATATACTGTTGAAACCGTTGGAGATAGCAAAGCCGCGCTTGAGAATTTAAAGGCACAGATGTTTGACCTCGTTATCAGTGATATGTGGATGTCCTCCCGATTTGAGGGGAGAGATTTACTTCGGGAAATAAAGCGGACCGATCCAGACCTACCGGTGCTTATCATGACAGCGTTTGCTGAGCTAAACGATGCTGTTAATCTTGTCGCACACGAAGGTGCTTTCTATTATCTTGAGAAGCCAATCCAAATCGAAGTCCTGAAACGGGAAGTGAAACACGCACTACAGACTCGCGGCGCGCTCCGAAGCATCGAAGAAGAAAGCGAGGACGCAACACCAGAGATCCAGGTTGATGAAATTATCGGGGACAGTGAGAAAATGCAGGATCTTTTCAAAAACATGGCTCGGATTTTGCATCGTAGTGTCACACAAGTTCTCATCACCGGTGAAACGGGCTCTGGAAAAAGCCTCATTGCGCGGGCACTCCACAAACACGGATCCCGAAAAGACAATCCGTTCATCTCGATCAACTGTGGCGCGATTCCTGAGACGCTCATTGAGAGTGAATTGTTTGGACATGAAAAGGGAGCATTCACAGACGCATCACACCAAAAGAAAGGGCTTTTTGAGGTCGCAAACGAAGGGATCCTTTTTCTTGATGAAATCGGGGATCTCCCCATCCAAACACAGAGTAAACTACTGCATGTCCTTGAAGAACGTGAGATACGACGAGTCGGTGGGACTCAGAACATCAAAGTAGACGTCTGTGTGATTGCGGCAACGCATAAAAATCTCGTCCAAGCTGTTCGAGATAGCGCGTTTCGCGAAGATCTCTACTTCCGTCTGAACGTTATCCCGCTCCACGTGCCACCACTTCGAGAACACCCAGAGGACATTCCGTTGCTCGTGAATTTTCTCATCCAGAAGTTCAGTAGCGAATATGCAGAGGCACTCCCCAAACAGGTTACACCACAGGCAATGTCTGTGCTCAGGCGGTATCACTGGCCCGGGAACATCCGACAATTAGAGAATTACCTCCGCCGTATTTTTGTGCTCTCAGAAAATGAGGTGATCGATAAAGATGAATTGCCGCCAGAGATTTTAGACACGTCGCTTCCAGCCACCGACGTTGAATTTGATATTCCTGAGGAAGGGGTTTCACTTGACGAAATTATTAAGGAATACGTGTGCAATGCGCTAACAAAAAGCAATGGGAACCAGATTCAAGCAGCGAAATTGTTGGGGATTTCGCGACGCAAACTCCAGCACCGGATGCAGAAATATGGTTTTCGAAGCCAAGATTTTAAAGCAGATCTTTAACTATCAAAAAACTAATACCTCGGCATTTGTGTATCTATTTCCCGTGCCCATCGATCGATACCGCCGATTAAACTCTTCACTGATTTGAAGCCGAGTTGTTGCAAAAGGAACGCCGCGTCAAGACTCCGCATGCCCCAGTGACAATAAACCACAACCTCAACCCCTGGGGTAATTTCGTTACAACGCCTTGGTAGTTCGCCGAAGGGAATCCACATCGCACCTTCAAGGTGAACCATCTGATATTCCCAGTCTTCTCGAACATCCAACAAAACGAAGGGAATGCCTCTGTTCATCATATCCTTAAGCTGATTCGGTGCAATAGCGTACGCGTCCGTCTCTAACGGAAGAATCGCCTCTGCGACGCTCGGCGCAACCTTCGGTAATTGCCGGTCTCGCAAATTTCCGATATAGCGTCGCCAGATATTTTTTATTGCTTTTTGAAGATGATTGAACATTTCTTAATTCTCTTCAAAGGTTAGAAGGTTTCTTATCTTCCAACTTTCCATCCCAATTGTGAATGCAAAACTTCGACTTTAATACTTAAATACTTAAAATTGCTTAGCCACCCAAATCGTATGTGGTTAAAAGGTTACTGTAACCCCTAATGTAGGAACAATCGGAAAGAGGGGCTCTTCTTCAATCGCACATCCGATAACAGCATCTGTATCCTCATCGCGAAGTTGACTAAAAGCATACTGGTCCAGATTGGCATGGTTATACAGGTTTAATATTTGGAAATACCAAGACAATTCCCACCGTCGATAAGGGCTCCGCTTTGTGATACGGAAATCGAGGCTGTGATAGGCAGGCATCCGCGCTGAGTGTATCTCACCAAACTGCCGATCACAGACAATACTGCCATCGGGTAACCTAACTTCCTTGTGAATTAAAGGGGTCCTCGGTTCACCCGTATGGAAACGCCAACTCAGATAGAGATACCACGTCGGTGCAAACTGATAACTACTGCTAACAGCGAAAGCGTGTCGCCGATCGTGTTGGCGGAAGCGTTCTGTTCCATTCGCGATCTCTTCTGCGATTCCAAAGGCATAGCCGAGTGTCCACGTCAAACGATTTGACACCACATGCGTCATGAACACATCAACGCCTCTGGCATCTCCAGATTCAGGCGAGTTAAAAGTCTGATTCTGCCTTCCAAACTCACGCAGTCGTCCAACAAGATTATCAAAGGTATTGTAATAGCCCTCAACACGTACCAAAAAACTGTCGATAGGCGTATACTCGACCCCGAGGATGTAATGCACAGCCTGCTCTGCACGCCCGACGGTTTCAATGCCATCTTCGACCGGGATCCCCATCAGGTGAACGGGTTGATGATAAATACCCCAAGCCCCGCGCAAGACGAGACCCTTCGTTGGTTTCACGGCAAGTGCGACTCGCGGACCGACTTCATACCGCTGAATACCCTCTTCGCGATACTGCTGGTAGAGGTAATGTCCCCCGACATTGAGCGCAAGTTTGGAGTGGAGTTGCCACTCATCTTGAAGAAATAGATTGAATTCACTCCCCTTATCGTCAATATCAGCGAGAATCGGCTTATAGACGTTTATACCCGCCTGCCGTTCCTGAACATCATATTGATACCGTGCAGTCAACCAACGCCACGTAGCTCCACTGCGGAGGGTGTGTTTGTCAAAAAGAGTTGCTGTCAGTTCTGCTTTTGTACCAAAAAACCCAAAATTGCGATTATCGACATCTGCTTTCCCTGTCGTTCTATCCTGACTGGATGTGCCAGCGAAAATAAAGAGGTCTGTCCAATGTGAATCCCCAAAAATATGTCGCCACTTCGCCCAAGTTGTCGAATTGTCGTATCGAGAATCTAAGTTATTGTCTACATCGTCTACACGAATCCGGTTCGTGTCCCAACCATATAAACCATTTAGGGTGACTGTATCTGTCGGTGTAACTTGATAGGTTAATTTGCTATAGATGTCAGCGTATTGCGGTTTATAGTTCTCATCGATAGCCATGAGCATGAGAATCAGATCGATATATCCACGACGGGCTGACAGGAGCCAACTCCCTTTTTTTGAGAGAGGTCCTTCGAGTGTAGCAGTTGCGTTAATTAAGTCTACACCAAAATTAGCGGAGAATTTTTCAGCGTTTGGGGTCCTCGTCGTGATGTCAAAGACACCAGACATCTTTTCTCCATATTCCGCAGGAAATCCACCTATCAGCAAATGGGTGTTCTGAATGAGACCTAAACCTATCAGTGAGACTGCACCACCGAAGTCTTGGAGATGATATGGATTATAGAGTTCCATGCCATCTAATCTAACTGAAATATCGTCTTTCTCTCCACCTCGCACACTGAAGCGCGTGCTATAATCACTCGAAGCCACACCCGGGAAAATATGACCTGCCCGCATTACATCGTTATCAATGAGCGGAAAACGCTCAATTTCCTTCTTAGATAGGGAGATTCTCGCCGACGCGCCATCGTAAATCGTAAAACGACCGGGTGTTACAACAATTTTCTCTAATTGCACAGGCGCGGTCCCCTCTTCCGCGAGAACAGTAAACGGACCCATTACCCCAAAAAACAGAGCGTAAACAGCCAAATACATGGGTTTCCGAAAATTGGCACTGCACATTTAGGCACACCTCAAGGGTTTAAATCTATCTGCTCCTAACATAGAATTATAGCATATCCTGACCGTTGCAGTCAATTGAGAATCCCAGACAGTAAGGACTCGTAGATTCAAACAATTATCGCTTGCATCTCTGCGAGAATTCGTATAGACTAAACAGATATAAACCTGAAGGGAAAACGAACGATGCACGAAACACCTCTTAAAATGAACATTCAGCGCGGACTCAGTAACTTCACGGACGGACAACTCGCGAAGAACGCGATGCAACTCCTGAAAGGAGGGTTTTCGTCTAAATAATGATACTTGGTTCGGTCTGCGCGATTTTTAGTATCTCAAAGACATCTCCATTGACGCGAAATCTCGCAAATAAGGCGATCGTTATGTTCACCATTTCCAGGCTTTTCGAGACGATAATAGACTTACGTTTGAAACGCCCAAACCCATGTCGCATCCGGCAATTATTACGCTCAATACCGTGTGTCTCCGCCTTCGTCTGAACCAACTTATCCTTGGGAAGCACCGACGCATAAGCCTCATACTTATCTGTATAATAGACCTTGACCTCCCATTTTTCTAACTTTCCGATGAGTTCTTTGAGAGTTGCTTTATCCCGATCACCACACTCCCAAGCGATGAGTTCTCCGGTATCACGACACAAAGCTTTCCATATCCAGAGTTTGTTTTTTTTTTCAAATAGTGCCACATCTCATCAAGTTCAAGCACAATCGCTCCAGTATCTTGGGGTTGCGGCGGTTTTGCGTGTTCACCGCCGAAGGTTCGTATCCACTCAAGGATCGTCGAGGGAGAGGCGTGAAGCATTTTTGCGATCGCATTCATGGAAAGCCCGTGGCAATAGAGAAAGACGGCGAGTGCTTTCTCAGCAAGCGGTCTCCCTCGGTAGGTATGATTTTCTGTCCATTGATAGCCGCAGTCTTTGCACTTATAGCGTTGTTTTTCGTGGATGCGTCCGTTTTTCACAAAGTGTGGGTGTTGACATCTTGGGCAACTCATAGTACTTTCCTTGTGGCGTGGTATTGATTTTTCCCAAGGAAACCGCGGTTGTCTTTGTTCGTCAATCAAAAAATCAGATTGATTTTTTGATTGACGATTTTACCGACTTCTGCTATCATTTCCGATACTTGAACACAGATGAGACAAGAGTGTTATGAGTGACCTCTATCTTATCATCAATTTACCGAAAACCCTCGAATTTATAGATTATAAAAACATTTTCGCTACTGATGATGGCTACGTAAGACTTCACTTCACACCCCACTCAGATATACAAAAGGAAACCTATGAATGGTCGGAGATGGAAGATGCTCCAAACGATACAAAAGTTCAACCTATTATTGAGGCATCAAAGGCGAAAGGATTTCTTGACTATAAAGCACTTCTTCACACGCATTATCTCCATTACGCAAGCAATACTGTGAATGTGTTTGATTTGCTTATTGAGAATCTGTTGGCGAATGTGATAAACGATAGAACAGGTCAAAGTATCTCTGAAGAATGGCAGAACATTTCAGAACAAATCCCTTTAGCCCCTACACACGACGTTGAAACCTTTGAAGCACAAATAGACACTTTCAACATAGGGCTTTCTGATCAATTGGAGTCACTACAAACGAAGGCATCTGAGATTCTCCAGAAATTTGGGGGCGAGAGTGCCTTCGTTCAGCTTGACTTCGGTTTTCAAGGGATTGAGAATGACTACAAAGCCTGTGCAATTTACGTTCGCACGGCTTTTGAAGCAGCAATCAAGCGATATTGCGAGAAAAAGAATCTTGCTATCAAGTACCGCGAAAACCCGAGGGATTTGAGAAGTGAGGACTTCTGGGCACCCATAAAAACGGAAAAGGACGAAACTGGGCTCCCCCTTTTAGATTTAAGGGTTGTTGACGAGATTGAACGGTCCCGAAAATTTATCCTAAACGAACTGAGTCATGCAACCTTTGCGAACATCTACAGAAAAGAACTTGAGGATGCCATTGAAGCAGTAGAACAGCTGGAGAACGCCTTAGCATAGGTCTAAACCGTAGTGACAAAACCTCGCCCGAATACAGAAAGAACAAAATATGACAGAGGAAATTAAATCCGCATTAACTCGCGGTACTGCTTTTTTACTTCAGCAACAGTGTAAAGATGGAAACTTTGAGGGGCAACTCTCCTCAAGTACGTTCCCTACCTGCGCGTACGCGTGGATTGAACTCGTCCGAGGTGAGACCTCAGATCCGTCTCTGATTGAATGGTTTATCGAAAATCAGAAGGAAGATGGCGGATGGGGATTAGATACCGCAAACATCTCAAATACAGAAGCGACCCGATTTGCTCACTTAATACTGGAGCAAACCCATCAACGTTCATCCGATCCGTCCCTCCAAAAACTGTTGGCATCCGTCCCGAAATCCGAGCCTCATCTCGCCTTAGTCAAATTGGCGTATGCCGCTTTTAATCAGTTCGATTGGAACGAACTGACGCTTTCAGAAAATGCCCTACCTCTCATGAAACTCGCAAGGCAGTTAACGAAGATTCCGCTACTTGGCAGTCGATTGAAACCGCCGAGACATCGCCTACCACCAGTTGCTCTTTTCAACACGCCCATGTTCGATGCCCTCTTCATTGCTGAGCAACATACACTCGTGTCTGTCTTCATCATGATTGAGCTGAATACCGCAAGGCGTCCTGAAATGGTAAACTCCCTCGCGGCATGGTTGAAAACACACGTCCTTAGCGATGGGAGCTGGTTTCGAGTGAACTATATCACAGCCCTCTCTGTCTTGGCACTTATTGAACTCCAGGAAAAATGGGATGCCGATGAAGGGGTCACTGAACTTATCGAACGCGGCATAGCTTGGCTCCGGACGACGCGAAACCGTGATGGAGGGTGTCGAGAGGCACTAAACCTGAATGTATGGGACACCGCGTTGAGCATTATCGCCCTAACAGAGGTGTATGCTACACACAATGAATCCGGACAACACCTAAGCAAAAACATCCCTCCTACAGATGAACTTACAGATAAAGTGAGAAGTGCTGCACAGTGGCTCATCAACCATCAAAATGAAGACGGAGGATGGGCGTTTTCTGGATTAAGAGACAGCACGCTTCCAAGCGACGCTGATGATACTGCACTCGGAACACTCGCACTGATTCGCTCGCTCCTTGTAGGTTCACCTATCGATCGAGAGGCATTAGAGGACTCAGTCCATCGTGGCATCACATGGTTAAAGACACAGCAAGGACGCGATGGCAGTTGGAGCACATATCAACCCGGTCAAGGAGATGTTGGATGTGTGAGTATCACAGCACATGCAATTGAAGCACTTTTTGCTTTTGATGAGAGCGATATCCCTGATATACCGTATGTTCGCGAGGCGATGGTTGCTGGAATCTACTGGCTCCGCAAACAGATTAATCGAGATGGCTACTGGCGAGACCTCTGGTTAGCAAAAGATACGTATGGTACCGCCTGTGCTATAGCAGCGATGGTCAAGGTCGGACTCAAAAATGTTCCCGAAGTTCAGCGGGGTGTCGCATGGCTCGAACGCACGCAAAATGCCGATGGTGGATGGGGCGAAGATATGTTTGGGAATCCCACTGAAAGCACAGTGGAACAAACGGCTTGGAGCACCTATGCACTCCTGCTTGCGGATCCTGAAAATACTGCCGCTGAACAGGGAATAAAATTTCTACGCAAATACCAACGAGAAGACGGTTCATGGCACGAACAGTGCGTCGGTATCTATTGGGAAATTATCGGTGGCTATGCCGATCCGATTTACGCGTCCGTTTTTCCGATACTCGCCCTCAATCAACGATCACAAACAACTTCTTAGGTTCGTGCATGGGAAGGAAATCGGGGTTACAAACCCCTCCCACAATATCAATTATTATCCCGATCCTGAACGAAGCAAAGATTTTGGACAAAACACTGTCCCAACTTCAGTCCGAACTGGAGTACCATGAACTTATCATCGTAGATGGTGGAAGCAATGATAACTCCATCCGAATCGCCAAGAAATATGGCGAAGTCATAACATCAGCGCGTGGCAGGGCAAAACAGTTAAACGCAGGTGCAGCGGCGGCAACAGGTGACATCCTACTCTTTTTACATGCAGATATTTGGCTTGAACCCGGAGCATTGGCAGCAGTAGAATCAGCACTGTCGTCAGGTTACATCGGTGGTGGATTCCGTCAGAAAATCGACGGCAAGAGTCTTATCTATCGTATGATTGAGATAGCAGGAAACATCCGGGGGAAATACCTAAAGGTATTTTATGGCGATAGCGGCATTTTTTTACCACGCGCCGACTTTGAGAAAATCGGCGGTTTTCCAGACATGCCGATTTTGGAAGATATGGAATTTTCAAAAGATTTGCGGAAACTTGGCAAAACAACACTCATTGTGCCACACATCCATTTATCAGCGAGGCGATGGGAAACAAAAGGTATCCTCCGAACGACATTGAACAACTGGCTCATCACCTTGCTCTATTTCATCGGTGTTTCGCCGAAGAAACTCGCAAAACTATATAGCCATATCCGGTAAGTTGACAAGCCTAAAAGCATTGTTTCTGTAGATGAAAAAATTGGAAAACGAAAAAAAATGCCTCTGTACTGTTTAAGCGAGTACAGAGGCATTTTCTGTAAAAAATTGACCAAGCAGCTGGATGCTACCTCGAAGATAAGTTGACGCAATTAGCGAACTTGCTTAATTGAGCCCCAAGTTGTCGCCAACTTGTTCTTGGCTTCAACAGCAAACTCCCCTTCTTCCGCCAGCCAGTTGTTGATGAACTCAGCAACTCCGATACCACGGATATCCGTCTTTTCGGGCCATTCAGGTTTCGCAGCCTGCCACATAGCAGCAATCATACCTACCCCGTCTTTTCCGGGTGTCTTACTAATAGCGACCGCGGGATCGGCATTATTCTTGTCTGATTCCGCAAAAATTACGAGATCCCAATCTGAGCCTTTAAACTGCTCTACGTGCCACGGACGATCAGAATTGAAGTTGTCTATCGACGGCATTACCTTTTTGCCGAGATCGGTTGGATTCATGGCACCGTTCCGGGCACCGAAACTGAGTCCAGGAATGTCAAAAACATTAGCGGCACCATCGGCACCATTGTTTGGGCTTCGGACACCACCTTCATAACTCATATAGAAGATCCAATCCGCGACGTTAATAACAATGTTGCCCGCTTCAACGAAGTTCTCAACATTGGAACCATCCGGGTCTTTGTTCGGGAACTCATAAAGTCCGCTCGGACAGGTGCCACAGGCGAGGATAATAACATCCTGCTGACCGTTTCCGGTATGCTCGATAGCCCATTTCGCGAGGGGAGAATCATCGCCGACTTCATCACCATCTCCGAAATCCTCAATGCTATTAAATAGGGATTTGACCCCTGGGTCATCTTTAATGACTTGGACGTTTTCTCGAACGGCTTTATCAGAAATCCAACCGGGATTGGTAGGTCCTGAATAGAAAGCCAAATCATTGGCTGAAATTACAGCCGCAAAACTGAAGAGAATCAATAGGGTTATACCCAAATAGACTTTTCTCATGATGTGTAATACCTCCTTTTGGGGTACCATTAGTATGTGAGTTGTTTTTGGAATGGCACGTTAAGGTACCATTCCAGCTATTATTAAAAACATTGTCAGAAAGACAATTAACGATCGGATTTGATTTTACCCCAGACCGTCGCTATTTTGTCTTGCGCTTCAACTGGGGTTGCAATACTTCCGTTTTCCATGAGCCAGTTGGCGATAAATTCAATAACACCGCTTGCCCGTGGGTCGTCACCTTCCCACTCGGGTTGTGCTTTTTGCCACATAGCCGCGATAATTCCGCCATAAACATTGTTAACAGCAACCGCTGGGTCAGCTGAATTGGGATCGTCGTTTGAAACAGCAAAGGGAGTCACATCCCAATCAGTGCCATCATACTGTTCAAGATGCCACGGTCTATCGGACTGAAATTCCACCAGCGATGGGAGGTATTTTTCACCCATATCAGTGGGGACCTGCGGTCCACCTCGTGCTCCGAAACTAAGTCCAGGTATATCAAAGACATTGGCGGCACCATCAGCAGCATTATTCGCGCTACGAGTTCCACCTTCATAACTCATGTACAAGATCCAGTCCGCGACATTGATAAAGACGTTCCCATCCTCAATGAAATTTTCGATATTGGAGCCATCGGGGTCCGCGTTAGGGAATTGATAGATTGCGCTCGGCGCGGTCCCGGATGCAGCAATGAAAACATCCTGCTGTCCGTTTCCGGTGTGCGCCTGCATCCACTCACCCAATGGTGAATCGGAGCCTACCTCGTCCCCATCTCCGTAGTTTTCAATACTCTCAAAAATGGATTGCATCAGATCGTCATTTACAATCGCCTCAGCATTCGCGATGGCAGCGTCTTGTGAAATCCAACCCGGATTTGTGGGTCCCGAATAGATTGCCAAATCTGCCGCTGGTACACTTGTCAAAGCAAAGACCAAAAGCGATAAACTGAGAACCGAAATCTGGAAAAGTTGTTTCACGTTTATCTATCTCCTTTTTACGTTAATTAAAATAGTAGTGTCTGCTGTTAAAAGATTTTGCAGATATTCACCTGAAACGACGATGAACACGTTTGTTTTAGGACTTACGCAAAGAAGTGCCTAAGTCCTTCACGTTATGTTACAGTATACACTAAAACATGAATTGAGGTAAATCTTTTTCTCGTTGTCAAGATTTATACTGGAACGACTACTTTTTGAGTGCCGCCCACGTTACAGCGAGTTTCCCATACGACTCTACAGCAAGGCTTACCTCGTTCGGTTTGTCGTAAAGATAAAGGTTGTCAATATAGTAGTGTTGAAGTTGATTGGTGTGGAAACCCAGAACCCCCTTCGGATGTAGATTCTTAACGTCTGTCCATTCCGATACCTTTTGAAACACCAACTCCCCTTGTTTTTTCACATGGAGTTGAAACGTGTTGGCATCTCCAAGCAACGCCAAGGTATACCATTCCTTTGTCAGGATAGGGAAGGGAAATTCGGCTCTGAAATCGCGATACTCATTCCATGTGCCGCGATCGTTGCCCTCCCGCTTATACCAGCGCGCTGAATTCGGGCGACCGAATCCATTCGAGGGAGTAATAATTAATTGATAGAAGTGATAATCTATGTTGGCGCGAAAGAGGAGTTCCATTTTGCTCGGAAAATCATCATCATCAAACAGGTAGAAATCGAGGCGAAGCCCAAAATCCTCAAAGTCGATGAGTCCGTACCCAAAATCTACCTCACCGTTTCCATCACCAGCAAGGCGGTGGATCTCCAATTTACCACCTTTCACCTTCCAAGATTCATCTTGCCCTTTCCAGTATTTATTTTTCAGTTTACCTTCAAAGTCATCTGCTACAAGAAGCTCCGCATGACTCATCTGGTATAAGAACAACACCGAAATTAGCAAAGCAACGAGAATAGCAATTTTTCGCATAACATTCACCTTAGATACTTTTAAAAGTCTGCCTTATTGTAAATAATTTTACATAATTCGTCAAGCGTATTATTATTTCATTTCCGGTTGGGTGTTCCCATTATTCTGCCAATTGTCGGCTTTCTCCTTGAGTTTTTCGATGTCCTCAGGGTTCTTAATGTCTACAATATGCGGCGTAATAATAATAACAATCTCAGCATCTTCAACAGCGTTTTCAGTGTTTTTGAAGAGTCTACCGATAAACGGAATGTCGCCCAAAATCGGAAGTTTGGTCTCCACCTGTTTCTGTTTCTTACGGATGATACCGCCGACGACAATCTGCTGACCGTCCTCAACATCAATATAAACACTGATAGAGTTGTCATCGGTAATGGGGGCGTTGAAATCAGTAAACTCGATGAAATTGCTGGCACTGATATTCTCAATATCCAATCCGATAGTCCGCTTTCCGTCCTCACCTACTTGTGACTTGGCGATATAAGGTGTGAGTGAGATATTAATACCTACAGGCGGATCAATGAAATCGTAGTTGAAAAGCGGTTGTGAGACGGCTTCACCTAAGATACTGGTCGTATCAACACTCTGGAGATATGGTATACGGCGACCGCTACTCCACGTGGCATTCCAACTATCACGGGTCAAAAGCGATGGCGTTGAAAGGGTCTGCACCTTGTTTTCGCGCATAAGCGTGTGGAGGAGTGCCATATACTCTTTGGTTGCCAAACCGAGGTTAAAACCTGAGATTTCCTGTTCAAGACCGAGTTGTGAGTCGAGTTCCCCAATCAGCGGGTTCCCGGGTCTTGGAGAGATACCAAAGATCTTGTTCTCCTTAGCGGTCAGCTCAATGCCGAGTTTGGTCGTCTCATCAAGTGTAACTTCGAGAATTTGGATATCGATCCAGACCTGACCGCGGACGAAGTCTAACTTCCTAATGAGTGCTTTGACCTCCCGGAAGTATCGTTGCTGCGTCGTGATAATCAGCGAATTGGTATCGGCATCCGCAAAGACGGTGACTTTGCCACGTAAGGAGTTGATATCTTGTTGTTCCTGTCTACCCCCAGAAGCAAAGAAACGACTGAAGCTAAAACCACTGCTACCTTCCTCACCCGCCCAAACCTGTTCAAGTACCTGCTGGAGATGATCGGCATTCCCATATTCGAGACGAACTGCTTCAGTGATCTCCCTTTGCCCTTCCGGTGTCGGAACATCCATGGAGTCAATAAACTCCGTGATAAGTTCAAAGTTACGTTGTGTAGCAGTTGAGACGATGATAGCATTAAGGGTCGGGTATGCCTCAGCAGTGACATTGCCAGCGAGTGAACCTTGGGTCTGATTACGGTTGCGTTCAGCAAGAAAAAAGAAAAAGTTTCCTGAGTTTTGCGAGCTACCTTGATAGACGTTATTGATGACAGCCGCGACGTTGGTGGCATCCGCGAACCTGAGTTTATACATACGAGTACCCCACTCCTGGTCTGGCATGTTGACATCAAGTCTTTTGATGAGCCCGTCAATGGTTTCAAAGTTTTGCGCACTCGTTGAGATGAGAATAGCATTGAGGCGCACGTCGGCAACAAGATGTACTTCGCCCTGGACCCCGAAACCCGTCGTGTTTTCAGTCGGTTCCCGGTCCCTGCGTCGCCACCAGGGTTGGTCTCTATCCGATCCCGCACTGCCCCCTTCAAAGAGGTCTTGCAGACTCGGAACAAGCGTTTCAGAATCAGCGTACTTAAGAAAATAGAGTCTGATTTCTTCCTGTGTTTGCTCTTGGTCAAGTTCATTGATGACCTTCTCAATAATAGAGAAGTTACGCGGATCCGAGGAAACGACAACGACGTTGATTCGGTCGTTATGGGAAACATTGACAGTACCGACAATGCCTTGAGCAGTATCAATACCCTGTTCGCGTTGATAGTTTCTCAATTTCGCGCGATCCCAAGCGTCCATTCTGCGTCGATTATCCGGCACATCACCCGTAAGCACTTCTTGGAGGGTTTGTGCGACATCTGCAGCGGTTGCGTATCTGAGTCGGAAAGTGCGTATCTCGGTTTTGACGTTGGGTGCAATGTCGAGTTCATTAATAATTTCTTGGAGGAAAACAAGGTTCGCTTCGGACGCTTTGAGCACGAGTGAATTTGAATTAACATCAGCGATAATTTTGATTCTACCTTGAAGCACTTCATAGCCGGTGCCATCGGCTTTCATCTGCGCTGCTGCGGCTTTTGCTTGTTCCGCATCACCACCGAGTCGACCGCGTTGTCCTTTGCGTCCTTCATCGCCTTCACCTTCCTCTTGAAAAACGTTTGTAAGCGTCTGTGCCAACGGTTGGGCTTCAGCATAAGTGAGGGGCACAATGAGAATCTTTAAAGGGAATCGTTCACCTTCATCTGCAATCTGGAGAATAGAAACAATACGGCGTATATTAGAAGCAACATCGGTGATGACGAGAGCGTTTGTAGCGGAATCCGCGAAAATATTTGCCTGTTTATTGAGAAGCGGCTTGAGTCGGTCAACCTGCTCGGCAGCGACCACGGTATCTAATTGGATAATATAGGTTTGGATTTCATCAGTCATGTCAACCCGTTCCGGGTTCGGTGGGATACTTTTAACAATGCCTTTCGTTGCTACCGCGCGTGCGAAGGTGGTAACTAAGAGTGTGCTATCGGTTTGAATGAGCGTGAGGTCATATTGGGTGAGGACGGTTTTTATTTTTTCAATGACTTCTTCAATCGTTACATTCTTGAGGTTAATAAGCGAGAATTTTTTATCTCTAATGTCTTCTTCACTGGCAATGATAGTGAGGTCCGCCTCCCGCGAGAGCCATTCAAAGAGCCCTTTTAGCTCTTGGCTTGTAAAGTTAAAATCGAAACGGATGGCGCGCCCTTGTTCGTCCATCTCGGCGACACGCATTGTAGGTTGCTGTTCTTGTGCGTAAAGCTCAGCAGGTTTCCCAAAAATGAGCAACCCGAAATACAATAGCAAAATAAGCGAAAACTTTCTTCCTTGCATAAATCCAATCCTTATTATAGTTGTCAGCGTATTGGCTATCAGCCATCGGAAACCGTCAGTAAAGAGGCTCTCTTGCCGACGGCTGACGGCTATACTGCTGACGACCATTAAAATATTCGAGCGATGAGAAGCATGTCCACATTCAAATTCGCGCTACCTTCAGAATTCCGACCGCGTGCGCCTGGACGTGCGCTTGTTTGCTTATCGGCAGAAATTCGTAAATCGCGCACCGTGAGCCATTTGGCGCCAGTTTCGATAAGATGGTTCAAGGTAACGAGTTTCTCAAGATTCGTCTTGAATTTCATTTCAACCGTGTAGTGTTCTGTTTGATAGGTCAGCGGTGCCAGCGCAAGTTGCTCTAAGAGTGTTGCGCGCTGCTGCTGAATCTCCTCAATGTATTTAACAAGGGCATATTGAAACTCACCGATACCTGCGGAATCCTCCGATTGCGCGAGAATTTCTGAAAGGACGCTATCCCTTTGCAATTGGATTTCAACGGTCGCGGGCTTGCCACCGATACCAAGAATGCCGGGTGTAGCGGCGGTTTGGGTTCTGTGAAGTTGCGTTTCAAAGAAATCCTGCCTCGAATCTGTCGCGCCCCGAAGTTGCTGTGTTAGCATGCTTTTAATAGACGTTGCAAGTTTGACTCGAACCGGCAGCGGTATTCCCTCTGGAAGCGAGGAGAATTTCCACTGCGCTGCAGCATCTATTGAATGAGTCGGTTTTGCTTTATCTGTAAGTTCAGGTGCCTTTGTTGCTGATTCCGTTCCATAGACGAAACCGTCTGTTTCACTCGCTTCCTCATCTATGTCGGAGTCCGTTCCTGATAGCCATGCATCCATTAACATATTGAAGGTGTCTTCTTCTGCCTGCTGCTCAACTACCTCAGTAAGTTCCATTTCCTCCGTCTCTATATGCTTAAGATAGAGATAGAGAATAAGGTTCCCGCGATTCTGCGCCGTCAGTTTATGCGTTTGCTTCGTGGTAACAGGCTTCGTGAGGAGCTGATAGTTCTGTTGAATGCCAGCACGTCTAACGAGCGCATCAATACGAGATCTAATAACGGTTTCCGGCAATTCAGTATCAAAAAGGGTCTTGGCAACTTGCGAATTCGTAGGTTCCTGTTGACTCCCAGCGAGGGTCAATCCAGTCTCTTTGTATATTTCAGATTCAATCGGCTTAAGCACTTCTGCAACATGCACCAAATTTTGAGTCCGTAACAACTGTTCTCGTTTCGCTTGAGTATCCTGATTCACAAACAAGCGATAAAGAGCAGGACCTCCCTGCATGGCGAGTAAGATTAAAAGCACCCCACCCAATATACCCAGCAAGATTCGGCTTCGCGGTGTTAATTGGAGATCCAATTCCATAGATTAATCCTTTAGAAACGTATAACTATCATCAGGTTCGTTTATTTTGTTTTTTCGTTCATTTCGTTTTCCAAGGTTTTCAGTATAGGAGATGTAACAGAAGGTTCCATACTTGCGACTTCGTCGATTTGTGGTTCGGGCATGGGATAGCGTTTCTTAGCAAATGCCTTCACAGCGGATGCTGTTAGATTGCACCGGACCTGCACTTGGAAAATCTGTTTTCTATCTTGAGCAATCGTTGTGACCTCACCCGGACGGACATTGGTAAATACGCCAGAACGGTCAAGTGCGCGTAAGAGCGTATTAATGGCATTATGAGAAGCACTTTCCAAATTGAATGTAATCCGCGCTGTTGTGGGTTCATGAAGGTTGGTAATATTGAAATTAGTCCATGCCACCTGCGTCCTATCCCTAAATATCTCGCTAAGAGCATGCAAAATATCAAGCGGCGAAATGCGATGCACTAACATATCCGTGAGGGTTAACGCTTTCCCAAGTTGTACTTTCGCAGAAGTCATCGGTTGCGCGTAATACCTGAGTTGCGCTTCTACTGCTTCACTTCTATACTTTTGTGTGCGTTGAAGCATGTAACCCCCAAAGAAAATACCACCTATTATCAAAATTCCTAACCCAGCAGCGGCAAAAAGTTGACGCTGGCGTGTCGTTTGCGTGAGGGTCTCAGCTGCCTCCTTCGGCAACAAAGAGACCGGGGCTGTCGACTTCAACGCATTGAGTCCTACGCCTAACGGGACAGCAAGCGTATCGCCCCATTCGTCAAGCGTAGCTTCTACCTCTGGACGCATAGGGCGGATGTCAATATCGGCATGCTGTTGGACAGCATGAAGCGGATTCCACAGTTGCGTCGAAATGTTGAGTTCCGCTTCACACGTAGACGCAAGGTCGGAGACACGCGCACCACCACCACACAACCAGAGTTCAGTTTCTGTCTCTCGTAGGGTGAGATCCTGATGCCCGCCAGTGTTCACTTCCCCTTCATAATGTGTAGCGGCAGCAATAGAACGCTGGAGTTCACTGATAAACTGGGTCGTCCAAGTATATGCAGGAGTTTCACTGGCCGAGATGTGCTGTTTTTCCTCCGATGCTGTTTCAACATCTATATTCAAGGTACGACTCAGATGTTCTGAGAGGTGATTACCACCGAGACGGAAACTTCGTGAAAACCGGAGTTTCCCGTCCTTCATGAAACAGAAGTCTGTTTGTTCGGCACCAATGTCAACAATGAATGTAGGCTGTGTGCCTCCGCTGTTTGAAGCGATCTCCGCTATACCTATCATTGAAGGCGTAACCGTCGATACGGAAACCCCAACCTGTTCAAGAAGGTCCAAATAGTTTGTAACTGTCGTTCGCCGTGTGGATATCAACTCTACAGAGGACGTTTCCGCCGTCCGTTGTACATCGTGATACGTAAAGATAGCCTCTTCAACTCGAAAAGGGAGTTCGGCTTCCGCAGTAATGGCGACGATACTCGCGAGTTGTTCATCCGTTGCCGCTGGCAAATTGGGTAAGCGTTTCGTATTCACCAAGGAACGTGGAAGGGCAAGCGCAATTTCTGTCTTATTTCGATTAAACAACGGACGGAGACCCCCTTGTACGGGTAGATCCCCTAAGGAGTCCCAAAGGCGTTTCACCGATTCAGCCACCTGCAACCGATCATCTTTGTCTGGATACGTCACGACGCTTGCATTCGTAAGATGCACGGTTGAAGAAAAAGACTGTTCAAGTTGAACGATTTTCGCTGTATTTGTGCCGATTTCTATCGCTACGACTCGATTTTTTGCCATATTTTAATTTTACCTTGCGGCGTAACGGCGTGCGTTTGAACTTTGAGGTGCGTTCCTCATATCCGCTTGCGCCGTTGTTGCAAGCTGCTTTTTAATTTTACCTTGCGGAGAAGTCTCGGTTGTTTGTATCGTTAAAAACCTATTAACCGATAGTTTCCGACAGACGATAGCCACCTAATCCTGTTGCCAATATTGCACGATGATTTGGTCACCTGTCCGATCAATAACACCGACACAGGTTGAAACAACTTTGCCCGAGAGGTCAATACCATTTGCTTCAATACGATACCCGTGCGAACGATAGGTTACCCAATCGACAACCTCACGGAACGTTGCAAAGTCAATATCCTCTACTTGCGATAGTTGTGAAATGTTAGTAAACGGATTTCCTTTTATCTCGTCTTCAGTAAAACCCTGAAGTTGCGGGGCATCGGATGTGTCCTCTTCACGGCGTTCGACGATTGCCTGTGCCCTTTGTGGATCCATCCCCGGTAGCAGTGCTAATATCTCAGGCGGTGCCGTGTTTATATTGATAAGCCCTTGGCGCGTCTCTCCATCTTTTAGTGTTATTTTATCAATAATACCGATAAATTCCTGCTGCGTCAACATCTTTACCTCTTTGATTGCATCGATGTTCTGGAACAGTCCTTGTCCCTCACGATGACTGACAATGCGTTCGGCGATGCCTTGGTCAATGCCTTCTAAAGACTCCAAAGTTTCAACGTCGGCGGTATTGATATTAACTTTCCCACCTTCATCATTATTGGCAGTCGGTAAAGAGGTTTCCGGTGAAGTGTCCTTCTCTTGCTGATTGCTGTCTTCAGTCGTCAATTGGTCCCGGATATTGTTGAAAAGTTCATCGGAAACCGCTTGGACATCCATGAGTGCAGAAAACTTGTCAAAATCACGTTGCTGGATGAGCGATTCCGCCTCAGCTTGTGTGAACACAGGTTGATTTTGTTGTCCGCTGACCTTCGTCAACGCCTCTGCATCTGCGGTATTGATATCTACAAGCGGTTCTCCGTTCGGATCAGTACTCGCATCAACCGAGTAGATGGTAGCCAAATCAACAAGCCCCCGCGGAGTCGCTGTCGGTTGTTGATTGACCGCTGACGGCTGACCGTTGACGGAAACCATTTCTTGTTGGGCACCATAGAGAAGCTCGGATGTCATCCCTTCGACCCGTGCAAGATCTCGAACCGTGCGATACGGGCGCCCTTCTACAATTTTGTTGGCAATATCTTCGGTAAGTGCATCATCTGGGGAAGCCCCTGCTTGCGCAAGCAAATTACTGACAAGTCCTACGTCAGCGGTATTGAGATTAACCTTTGATGCCTCATCTACAACTGTTACTTGATAATTTAAGGAATTGCCGATCTGAATCCCGTCCTCAACCTGTCCTTGGATCGGTTCAGCCCAAGTCTCGCCGAGTGAATCAAACGGAGTCTGGTCACCGCGCATAACTGCGAGGGTCCACTCGAAACCTGCTCTCGCCGCATAGTGAAACTTCGATCTGTCCAAGAAATTTCGCTGCGTCCGCTGTTCTATATGGATTGAATAGAGCAGCTGCGCCGCAAGAATAGACAGAATAGTCAGTATCCAGAGGGTTGAGATGAGAGATAAGCCACTCTGTTCCTTGTAGAATACGCAAGAATCCCGTTGTGTGAACTGCATCATCCGTGAACTCTCCTAAGGAGCCCCTCCTGCCGGTCCACCAGGGGTGGCACTTACAGGAAGATATACCATTGTCGCCTGCGTCATACCCGTTGACTGCGCTGTCGGTTGACTCTGTGTTGGGTCTTGTACTACATTAATGTTCGCAGGCACTTGCGCTTCACCTTCGACAGTTAGCAGGACTTGAACAGCACCCGGAAGGCTTTCAGTATCGTCCCATGAGGTACGCCACGCCTCTGCCTCTCCATCGAAATACTTCAGATCAAAACTAACAAGTCCAGCAACAAGGGTTGCGATATTAACATAAATTGGTTCACCATTCTCATCTGTCTCCGGTACCTCACCCGTTTGTAAGAGAGCACCGATAACAACTTCAGGATCGAGGGCTGTCGTTGTAACCCGAAAGAGAGCAAATCCACCGCTCTGCGTATCTTCAACGGAATCTAAACCCTGTAGGGGTGACATCTCTGTAGCGGATTCACCCGATGACGGTTCGGATCCGACAAAGTAAGCCACACGCTGCACGTCGCTTAAGAGTGGTAAAGGCATTTGCGAGGCATTCTGAGATTGGAAACTTGCAAGTTGTTCTAAGAATGGATCTGGATCCGTCTTAACGAGCGTGACAAAACTGAGCATGTCTCTTTCGCCTAATTGGCTTGGACCATCTTGCGTATAGAGCGCGAGTTCTGGATCCTGTAGTGAGACTCGCATGTTGCTGAGATCCGTCACAAGCCGATCCATGGCGACTCGAGACCTCTGTGCCGCTAATATTCGCGCCTCCGTCTGATGGTAGGCATCTACGGCTGTTTTGAAGGCAAAATACGCTGAACCGCCGATGACAACGAGGATACTTACTGCCATGAGCAACTCAATGAGCGTAAGTCCACTATCAGCTCTGATTTCCACCTCTTCTGTAGGAGGGAACTCCGATTCCCGACTCTTGCTGACGGCTGATGGCTGACGGAAACCGAGAGCCATTCCTGTAGGAGAGACTTCTGAATATGATTCGGGCGATCCCCGAAGAAAACTTTGGTTCATCAGACACCTCTTTACCGACCGCCGACTGCTGACGGTTGATCGCTATTTTGCGGCATTTGCCGATCTGCGATATAAGTCGTCATAGATATCGAGCGTTCTCTGTTTCTATGTAACCATGTGACGGTTACTTGAACCCGACGGATGTTCTCAACATCTTCAGAATCTACGTCCTCAACAACAGAACGCCAACGGTAGCGTGTGTTTTCACCGAACTCGTCGGATTCATCACCAACATCTGGATACCCCCCCATCTCAATCTCAGCCATCCGATATTTGAGAAGATAGAGTGCCGTCGTACTGTTATCTGAAAGCCCTTGGTTACGTGCCGCGGTCGCAAACGCTTGCAACAGTGCTGGCAAGACTGCCGCCAAAATCGCTAACGTCACAAGGACCTCGACGAGGGTAAATCCGCTTTTTTCTTCTGGGGCTGGACGCGTTTTTTTAATTATTCGCAAGACGTTAAATCCCGTTACGCTCATATCAAGACCGTAACTCTATAGTATAATGGAGGACGGCTCTAAAGAAAAAACCTTCAAGACACAAACCCCGTCATAACTCCGCAAGGTAAAATTAAAAATCGTTGGAGGTTTCAAAACCTAACATCTCGATCTCCTGTGATGTGAGTTGTCGCACACGGACGCGTCCACTCGCTGCTTCAACAGTAACAGACATTATCTGATTCCGTGTGTTCCGGAGGTACACAAAAGCATCCTCAGAGGTGGAAGTAGGCGAGAAATAGATGTACGCCACGCCAGAATCGACCTCAACAGTCCTACCGTTTTGGTTAGTTACCATCGCCGCTAATGTTACATTTTGTTCCATCGAGTAGGGCACCCCCAAGATTCCACTGGCGCGTGCCAATGGAGCCTGTGAAGTGGAGGTACCTGTTGTAGGAGAGGTTTGTAATCCCGAATTCCTTTGTGTATTATTCTGTATAGCAGTTACAACAGTAGAATTTTGAGCCGTCAGTGCCGACGTAAGCGGATTACTGGGATTAAACGTCTCACTGGAGGCAAGCCAGTATCGTTCGTTGTCAAAATCAAAAACGACAAGGTGTGCCGTTCGATCCGTGACTGCCATATCCCGTGCAAAAGTAAGGAGACTACGGAGTGTATAAGCAGAGGCTTTTAAGCGGCGCGTTGCCGCGAACCCTTTCAGTGCCGGCATAGAGATTACTGATAGTATGCCGATGAGAGTCAAAACGATTAGCAACTCCGTAATTGTGAATGCCGAGGTCCCCGTAGCAACTCGAGTTGAAAAACGGGGAGACTGGAAGATTGAGGGAGAGGCATTTCTTCCATCCTGCCATCTTTCTGTCATTCGCAACATTGTTTTAGTAGGCTCCGGTGGTTTCATCAACCCAATTGGTGATGTCCGCGTCGAGTTCAGTGCCACCTACCTTCCCATCCTTACCCATTGAATAGAGGTCATAGTCGTATCCATAATGGGTACTGGGTTGGCGATAGACGTATGGGTTACTCCATGGATCTACGAAATTGGGGCTGTCAATATAGGGACCATCCCAATTGGCAGGCGCGGGGCTTGGTGCCCGCCACAAGGCACTTAATCCCTGTTCAGTTGTCGGATATTCGCCTGTTACGATCGCATACTGTTCCAACGCGGTTTTGATACCATTCACTTCTGTTTGTGCCTTCGCGACTTTCGCTTGCTGCGGGGCATTGATAACACGCGGTGCGATGAAGGCAGCCAAAATCCCTAAAATGACAATGACAATCGTCAATTCAATAAGGGTCAACCCGGATTGATCTGATTTGAGTCCAGCGTACATCTGTTTTTCTCCTATAGTGGCTGTCAGCCGTCGGCTATCAGCGGTCAGTAGATTGTTGGAGTTATCGCCAACGATCTCTTTACCAAAAGCCGAAAGCGAAGCGACCCGATAGCCGACAGCCATTTAGTTGCTTAATAATTGGTTTGCCTCAAAGATCGGGAGGATCATCGCGACGGCGATAAATCCGATAACAAGTCCCATGAATAAAATGACAATCGGACCGATGGAACCCGTTAGACGTTCAAGGCTCTTTTTTATTTCTACATCATAGTATTCAGATAGTTTGCTGAGCATGTGAACAGGTTCACCCGATTCTTCGCCAACAGCCACCATGTGGGTGACGAATTCAGGGAAGTCCTTGCTCCTACCCAGCTCACGTGAGAGCGAGGAGCCCTGTTCAACTTCTGTTTCTGCCGCGGCGACGACATTGCTGTATACCTTATTCCCGATAGTGTCTTTGACAACTTGGAGAGCAGGCAGCATACGCACACCATTTTCTAAAAGTGTTGCCATCGTTCGGGTGAAGCGGACAATGGCAAAGGTGCTAAATATGGGTCCGATGAGCGGCAATTTCAATTTTAGGCGGTCAAACCAGATTTGACCGGTTTCATGACGGAGATATTGTTTCAAGCCTGCTACGCCTACGATGACAGCGAGAAGTCCAAGCCACCAATAGGTTTGGAACGCATCAGTGGCACCAATGAGAATTCGCGTTGGCAGCGGCAATTCGACACCGAGATCATTGAACATGGCAGTGAATTTCGGTATGACAAGAATCATGAGTACTGCAACAGCAGAAACACTCAGGGTCAACAAGATAACTGGATAGAAGAGTGCCGAGACGACATCGTTTTTGAGGAGCCTCTGGCGTTCGGCGAATTCCGAGAGTCGTTCTAAGACGACGCCAAGGACACCACCACTCTCGCCAGCTCTTACCATATTGACATAAAGATCAGAAAACACCTTCGGGTGCTGGGTGAGAGCATCGTGAAAAGTCGCACCATGTTCCACATCGTACTTCACTTGTGAGATAATACGGTGAAGCGCAGGATTTTGGATTTGACCGAGTGTAACCTCCAAGGCACGCGGCAACGGGACGTGTGCGTTCACCAGCGTTGCTAACTGGTACGTAAAAAACTCAACATCCGCCGACTTCACACCACGTCTGCCAATCTCAAACCAGCGACGCATATCCGTCGGTGCCCCATCCCCTGTCTCTTCAACAATGTCTGTGGGCCAATAACCCATCTGCCGCAAACGAGAGATGAGTTCGGCTTTCGAGTCAGCTTCTATTGTATTCGTAACGGTCCCACCGCTATGGGTAAGTGCTTCATATCGGAATACTGGCACAATCAATCCCTCCGCTATACTTCAGGATCACACAACTTCCCCAAAATCAAATTCGTCTTCCTGCGTTAATCGGATGACCTCGTCAACCGTGGTCCATCCAGCAGCGACCTTGCGCCAGCCATCTTCACGTAAGCCTTTCATACCCATTTGGACAGCGAGGCGACGGATCTCATTCGTTGACGCTTGCTTGAGTGCCATTGAACGAATCTCATCAGTCATAAGTAAAACTTCAAAGATACCGATTCTACCTTTGTAGCCTCTTCCCCGGCACTCTTTACATCCCACTGCCCGCGGAATCTCAAGATCATAAGGAATAGCGAGGTTACCACCGTTACCGTTACTCATAAGTCCTGTCAGTTCATGCATTTCAGGAGAATACATCTCACAACACGCCTTGCAGACACGTCGGGCAAGTCTTTGGGCAATGACGCCTTCCACCGTGGAGGCAACGAGATAGGGTTCAACGTTCATATCAATAAGTCGTGCGATTGCGCCAGGAGCATCGTTTGTATGAAGTGTGCTAAAGACGAGGTGGCCCGTAAGTGAGGTATGGATCGCCATCTCTGCGGTTTCGTAGTCACGAATCTCACCGACCAATACCTTATCTGGATCCTGTCGTAGGATATGGCGGAGACCTTGGGCGAAGGTAAAGCCTATATCGGGATTGACCTGGATTTGGTTGATCCCCTCTAATTCGTATTCAACCGGGTCTTCGAGTGTTATGATTTTGACATCGGGCGAGTTAATCTCTTTCAAACACGCATAAAGCGATGTCGTTTTCCCGCTACCGGTGGGTCCCGTCGCAAGGATGATACCGTATGGTTTACGAATCATACGTTCAAAGAGGTGGAGGTTATCTTCGGTTAACCCGAGTTCTGCAAGCCCGAAATCAATAGACTGTCGGTCGAGGATACGGAGAACAACGCTTTCACCATGCAGTGTCGCGACTGTTGGGACAGTAGAGACGCGGAGGTCTATTTGCCGGTTACCGACACTCCCAATTTGCCGACTGATTTTTCCATCTTGCGGACGTCTCCGTTCCGCAACATCCATTCCCGCCATAATTTTGATACGTGAAGTGATGGCGGATTGGAGGTAGGCAGGGGGCTGCGGCTGGTCTTCGAGCACACCATCGACACGAAAACGGATTTTCAGTTGCGTCGGGTAGGGTTCAATATGGATATCGCTTGCCCCCATCCGGACAGCGTCGATAATCATCTGGTCAACAGCATGTATAACTGTCGGATCTTGGCTGAGGTCTTTCTCATCAATCCCAAAGTCGTCAATCGTCTCGCGTTCAAGAGTCGCAGTTGCACCAACAGGTCCTTTGATACCAGCACTGAGTAGACTTTCAGCAGTCCGCCCATAGAGACGGACGATTGCCTCGTCAATATCGGTTTCATCGGCAAGCGTAGGCGTAATTTGGCAGCCTGTGATGAGTTCAATCTCGTCAATGAGAACGACATCCAGAACGTCCACCATCGCAACCGTGAGTTGATCACCCACCAACGCTATAGGCACAATCTTATTTCGGTATGCGAACCCTGGCGACACCTTTTCAAGCACGTCGGGTTCAGGAATAATACCTTCCAATTGGATGAAGGAGGTCCCATATTCGACACTCTTTGTCGCGAGTGCAAGGAGATTGGCGGGAACGCCATGCTTAGAAAGCACAGCGGCTTCGGAGGCACCGGTCTGTTTTATCTCTGCAACGATGTCTGTATAGTCCTGTTCAGAAATGAGAGATGCCTGTCGCACCACCTCAACAAGCGAAACCGTATGTGATGTCTGTCGCATAGTGTATACGCCCTACTTTTCGGTGGGATCCGAAACCTCACGCGAGAAGTAGCCTCTATGTTATTTTGTTATGAATCTGTTTGACAGTATGGAGTTGACACATTCTATTTTTTATAGTTAAGACGTAGCAGCCGTGAATAAGTTTAAAACGTATAGGACTTACGCATGTCGCTCTTTTGTAGCATAACCTGTTAGGTTGTGTCAAGAAACCGTCTGCGTTTTTTAGACGCTCTCTCTTTCAGGACACGGTCGATACTCAAAATTGCGTAAGTCCTGACGTAGATAAGCAAAAATACACACCTTCTATCAATTTTCCATCGTGATACCAGTGAATACCGATGTCGGCATCACACGTTTTCGTCAGTCAAGGCACCCACACGCTAAAGCGTGGGGAAACCTGTGCTTCGTAGCAGTTCGCGTTTCCGAGGAAACGTCTTACATCTGCTCCACAGAGGGACCCAAGGCGGTTTCCCTCAAAATGTTTATCGCAGCGTTGATGTCCCTATCGTGGTGAGAGCCACAGTCAGGACATGTCCACTGCCTCTCTTTTAGCGTTAGATTTTCATTGGAATGTCCACAATCCGAACAAGGTTTCGTGGTAGGGGTCCACTGTCCGACCTGAACAAACGCACGATTATGCTTGATACACTTGAACTTCAGAATCTCAACAAACTGGTAAAAGGCGAGGTCAGAGACTTTGCGTCCCCAAAGCCGTTTCATACCGTCGAGGTTCAGCGTCTCGGTGACGATCGTATCAAACCGTCTACACAGGTCGGTCGCACGTTTGTAGTGCCAGTCTTTGCGTTGGTTGGCAATCTTGCGATAGAGTCGTGCGAGTTCACGGACAGCACGCCACCAATTGTGAGAACCTTTGACTTTACGGCTCAGTGCCTTATTGAGTTTACGGAGTTGGTTCAAGGACTGTTTCAAAGGTTGTGGATGTTGAATCTTCTCACCGTTACTGAGGGTCAGATAGGTTTCCATACCGAAGTCTATTCCTACGCTCTCACCTGTAGCAGAATAGGGTTCGGTCGTGGAGTCGTCTGTGATGACATAAAGCCAATAAGTACCAACCGAGTCGCGAAGGATTTGGAGATAGCGGACAGTTCCATTCCATTGGCGATGTTGATGAAAAGAAAACCAGCGTTTGTTGAATTTAAAGGATTGCGAGGGTTCATCCCACGCTTTGAAAGAGAGTCTGACACGCCCCTCTTCTATGAGATACGCCGATTGGAATTTGGCAGAACGGTATCGGTCTTTGCGCTTGAACTTCGGCAGTCCACCAAGACCGTCAAAAAATCGCTCGTATGTGATATGGATACGGACAATCACCTCATCAAGCGTGTCGCGAGGTATCCAAGCCCAGTGCTTGTGTGTCCGCTGCAGCAACTTCGTCAAGTGGGGTTGAAGTCGGAAGCGTCCGGCATACTTACCATAGATACGGTAATACCGCTTTTCCAGTGCCAAGAAGTGATTATGCACGTCGCCCAAGTCATCAAGCATATTGCTCAAGCGCACATTTTTCGGATGTTCACGCAGCTGATACTTGTATACGCGGCGCGTGCGTTTTTGTTTTCGCTTTCGCTTTTTCGTCATTGAATTTCACGTATCACGTCTTTAACCCCGGTATAGTGGGTGGGACCGACACGTTACCAAGAGGTAACGCTATACTTGTCGGTCCAACGTGATACATCTATTAAACCACAATTTGCTAAAAATGTCAAGTGTTTTTTCAAAAAAAACGCTATGGTCTCACACACGAGGGCGGACTTTCATCCCCTACCTAAAGGCAGGGGTTTCCAGTCCGTATTTTAGATAAAAGAGCCACCCGGGGTCGTTGACAACTTTTCTGAGAAAGAAGTGTTCAACTTCGTGGGGCGTTGTTAATGATACTTTCTGTGAGATACCTCCCCAATCCTACTGTGCGTTTCTTCCGAAATAAGAACAGAGATAGCGGCATCCACGGCAATAGAATGAGGGCGTAGCTTTTAGAAAGTAGCGCGATCCCGTAAGCGATCCCTAAAAAAATGAGGTAGCGATGTCGGTGTCGGTTTTGACAATATAGCAGAAACAGTAATACCGTGAGCAGAATAAAAAGAGTCGCGAGTGCGTCAGTATGGACGCGGCGTGTTTGTGCTAAAAAGAAGGGAGAGTAAGCGAGGCAGGCAAAACTCGCAAGGGCTATCCACTGCCCAAAGAGACGGTAGAGCAACAGACATGCGATACTGATGCCTACCCACACCACTATACCGATGAACCACCGGGCGAGGGCGAGGTTTTCGACATCCAGGCGAGGGTCCGTAAAAAAGGAGCGGAGCCCTGCAAGCCACATTGTTGTGCCCCCAGGGTGATGCGCGATCAGCGTTTTAGAGAACTCACCTTCCTTGACAGCAGACATGAACTGAGCACTGCGTTGTAACCACAATCCTTCATCGCTACTCCAATGCGCCTCTAAAGAGAGGAAACGTGGTACCCCCGCAAGCGTAAAGAAACATAACGTGGAAAGGAGTATGAGGTGTTTCATTGTGTCTCTGAAGATGAGACAGTTGGTGTCTGTCCGAGTCGTTTTTCTCTGTCAAGGATGCGTTGCATCTGTTTGGCAAACAAGGGGTCTTGCCGGGTTATTCGTTTTATGCCTTCTTCATATCCGTGGGAGGTTATCAATTGCCGTCCCCATCTCTCCCGGGCTTGTTGCCTCTGCTTTGCTCTTTCTTGCGCTGGGGTGAGTTTTTTATCACAACACGCACAGTTTTTCTGCTTCAGTGTTGTGTTGTCGGTTACGTGTGCAGTGTCTTTTCCACTGTGTTGCACGGTATTTTGCGGTGTGAGTCGCGTTTCGGGAACGTTAAAACTCTTTTGGATGGCGTAAATCGTAAAGGTAAAAAGTAGGACACATAAAGCATAGACAGCGTATTTCATCTGTGTGGATCTCCTTTCCTGTCTTTTGGTAAAGAATCGAACAATTATTTGCCGAGGCTAAATATAAAATAGTAGCATCCCGTAAGCAAGGGGAAAAATAAAGCCCAATAAAGTATGGTAGCCTTTCTACTATTTTTTATCCGCTGTTCGCGATAACCCGCTGCGAATCCATTTTGGTAATCTCCCGTCTCCGTTTTTATGATTTCTTTCATAAAAGAAGGGACGGTCTTTGAGTCCCCACTCCAAAGCCCTTCCGTATTTGCAAAGGCAATACCATCTCTATAACCATCGTCAAACTCTTGGATATTAATGGAAGTCTGCTGTTTCACAAACTCATAAGTGGTTGTCGTCGCACATCCAGATAGGATTATCAGGCAACAAAGGAGAGCCCTTATTGGTTGTAACGTCATGTGATCATCCTCCTTCAGAACGTCTCGATCTTCACTGCGTGTCTGGTTTTTCTTTTAAGGGTTCCACAATCCATTTCTCTAAAGCCTCGGCGTTTTCAAAAAACGAGCGAGTGAGGGCGAATTCTTCAGGACAGGTAATCGCACATCGCAGCAGGCCCTCGCGTTTCCCATGCGTTTCCAGATGCTTTCGCCAAGCTGCGTGATACACTTGCGTCTCCTGGTGAGCAAGGACGGGAGGCACCATGCTGAGCTGCATGATCAGTAAAACCTTGGAACGCATTTCCTCTTTTGAGTACTGCTTCATTAATGGGGCATTGAAGTGTTCTAATTGGAAAGCCGTCAATCTACTAATATTCTTGTCAAGGATGTCCGGCTCCTTGGCGAACAACTTGCGTAGTTTGAAATGGAACTCCACGCAGAGTTGAATCTCCTGAGGTGTCGCCCGTGGCGCGAAAATTTCTGACCACGCCAATATCCGCTTTGACTTCAGGGAGGGTGTTGGCATCTCCGAGAAATAGGTCGGAAAGTCTTCATACGCCTTCCGAACTTGTGTCTTTAAATATTCAAGATACAGTTGACTGGAGAGAATGGCATCTAATCCCCCTTTTTCGTCACGGAGATGTTTTAAGAGTTTGTGTCCATCTTCGCTCAGTGGGGCAGCTGCTATTTTTGCGACAGCTTCTTTGTGTTTCTGCTTGTAATCTGCGAATTCGCCCATAAATTTTGCGAATTCTTTTTCTGCGGTAAATCCGGGACCACAAGGGAAGAGGACAAAGCAGAAGACAGCCAGGGGCAAAAGAACGATGATGTTCTTGAGACCTTGAGAGTGTTTCTCGGTTATTCGGTGACTTCTGTTCATGGCGAGAACTCCTGTATTGTTGAAGTTGGAGGTATAGAGTGCCGCTTTTTCCCTGTCGCTTGCGGGGGTGTCGGTGCCTTTGGCGGAGATACCCATGCCTCTATTTCATCAAGGGATCTAAAGTTTTCAAAAATCCAGTCGACACTGTCTGGATCTATTTCGATGAGACGCAGGACCCCGGCATCGGTGCCGTATTCTTGGAGGACCTGCCTTACAGAGGCGATTCGCTCCCGAGAGAAGCCCGGCATTTCAACGGATGCCGGTGTTTCAACGTTAGATAGCGGGATACCTTGGCGGGACGAAGGTCTTACCGTTTCGGTGGATGTCGGGGATATATGGGAGGTGCTCTCGGTAACAGGGGACACAGGTGCCGGTGCTACAAAATCGGCGTGAAAAGAAGGGTCTTTTAACATTTCCATTGCGGTCATCGCTTGGGTTTCAATCCACTGGAGTTGGGGGGCGAGCTCCCCTTTAAAACGTCCCAACATCCAAGCAGAGAAATCAGGTTCTTCGGATAATGTCATAAAAGCGAGGGTTCTCGCTTGGGTGCGAGAACCCGGGGTCGCCCAGAATGCCTCTTGGAATCGTGCACTCATTTCTGTCTCATAGTCTGTAGGATCACCAGAGGGGAAGTACTCTCGAAATACCGCAAGTGCTTCTTGTGCGAAATCAACGCGAGGCATGCCTTGGCTCTCGAAAAAGTCAAAGAACTCTTGGAAGGAAAAATTGAAAACACCGTCCTGATGGTACATCTCCACCCATTCTTGCGTCTTGGTGTTTACAAAATCTTGGTATTCCGAACTCTTTTCTATTTCAAAAAACCGCGTTAAGAGTCGCTGTTCTTCCGCTGTGTCCATTGTTCCTTGCGTCGTGAACGAGGTGTCCGTATTCGGAGAGTTTGGCGGAACTACGGTTTTGTGCAGTGCCGCCTCTGATTTCTCCTTTGCTGTTTTCTGGTTGAAGCGGGGAAGGACCTTGAAAATCTTGATAGGGTCCTGATTTTGAGAACGAGAGACCCTGAAAAGGAAGAGTCCGCAAAGACAGAGTATCGCGATACCTGCAAGAATAAAGCGAGGTTTCATGTCAGACCTCCTTGCGACCAAAAAAGAGATGGCAACGAGAGAAATACGCTCGTTGCCGTGATCATTACGATGAACCACATAGTGCCCATGCTGCAGCACAAATTACTGCAGCTGAAGCCATAGCTGCAGAACATTCCCACCACGACGTGTCAGCTTTTCCACAATAACGTGAGTTTGATAATTAATCAAGTAATTTTTGTATAAAGAGAACCCTTTTGGTATAATGAAGTTACAACATTTCGAACCAAAAGGAGTTCTCCGATGCGTATTGTATCACTTTTTTGTAAAATAGACGACTTTTTTCTTGAATATGAAGCTTACATCTCGAGCCACTGTCTTCCGAGCGAGGCAGGTTCTGAAACCCGGGGGCGTCCGCGGAACCTCCATCCGAGTGAGGTGATGACGCTCCTGATTGCGTTTCATCAAAGCGGGTATCGCACGTTTAAGCACTTCTATCTCAAACACGTCTGCGTCTATTGGCGTGCGGAGTTCCCACAGTTGGTAAGTTATTCTCGCTTTGCGCAGTTGAAAAAAGAGGTTCTCACGCTCTTGACGCTTTATCTTCGGACCTGTCTCGGTGAGTGTCGCGGTGTCTCCTTCGTAGATTCGACACGCCTGCGGGTCTGCGATAACAGACGGATTTCCTCACATCGCGTCTTCGCAGGTGTTGCCAAACGCTCGAAAACCTCTATGGGCTGGTTTTACGGGTTCAAACTTCATCTCGTTATCAATGATATAGGTGAAATGTTAGATGTCGCGTTGACCCCTGGGAATATAGATGACCGAAAACCTCTCGGAAGGTTCGCAGACCGACTTCACGGGGGGCTCTACGCAGATAAAGGGTATATCTCTAAAGACATCCGAGACGCACTCCGGGAGCAAGGCGTGAACTTGGTTTACAAAGTCCGTAAGAACATGGACCCGCTCGAAGTATCCGTTTCCGATGAAGTGTTGCTCCGAAAACGGATGCTCATTGAATCGGTGATCCGGGAACTGAAAACCCAGACGCAAGTAGAGCACAGTCGACACAGAAGTGTTGAAAACTTCCAAGTCAACGTCTTCTCTGCTTTGATCGCCTATCAGCTCTTGGAGAAGAAACCCACGCTAAACTTCAATCAACTTCAGCACCACACCGATTTACCTATGCTACTCAACAAATAAACTTTTTCCAAACTCACGTTAATCCTAAGAGGAGCACGAGTGTTTTGAGAAACTCCTTGACGTGAGTTGCGACTTTCGGGACACAAAACAGGATACCTGCAAGGATCCCCATCACAGCAAGTGTTAAAAGCAAGGTGTGTGCTGACATTTTTTTAATGGCTTCTGTTGCAGACTCTTGTATCTGTTTTGAAAACAGCAAGCACATCGCAATCAGACCACCGAGTACTGTCTCAATACCGACATGTAAGATCAGACTGCTAGCGGTGGCGGTTTTGCTCAATCCGAACCGTTTGCTTAAAGAGAGCAGTCTCACAATCCCCCATATCCGGCCGGGGAGATAGCGCGTGATATTGGCGAGATGGAACAAGGTAAGGGCGGTTTGAAAAGAGACGGTTTTTTGCATCAGACTACTCAACAACGTTGCAAAGGGAGCGGTGTAGAGTGTCCGGTAAAGCAGCAGCAGTCCAAACGAGGCAATGAGGATGTGCCAATGTATCTGAAAAGTGCTCTCTTTAAGGTGATTGTGTGTTTGCACAAAGGGGGAAACGAGAAAAAAAAGGAGGATCCCCGCAAGAAGGATGCCTACGTATTGACGGAAGTTTTTCATTGATTTTTTGCGTAAGATCTTCAGATTCTCAATTTTTTCTTTCCTTTTTTTAAAAACATGTTAGTATTGAAGATATGAGTCAAGAAAGTGGATGTGTTGCACCCGCGGCGATTAAAAAAGTTGTGACATAACGATAGCATTTAGGGGCAAACATGCTTTCACTACAGAACATCTTTCAGCATTGTCGCGGGAATCTCGGGGTCCCTGTTTTTCTAATATGCTTTTTTGCCATTGCTGGTCTTCCGAGATTATTGTCGTTAGATTCACACTGGTCGAGTGATGAAACAACATGGCTACGGCGGGGTGAAACCTTCATTGCATCGGTCAAACTTGGCGATTTTTCAAAAACCCTCGTCACCCACCACCCCGGTGTTACGACCATGTGGCTCGCTGGACTACGACAGTATTTTAAAAAGGCGTACACATGGGTCACGGTTAGAGATTTAGCACTCGCCCGCTGGTTTATCGGTGTCGTCGTCTGGACAGGCATCGGAGCAGCGTGTCTTCTCATCTATAGACTTTTTGGGCAGTGGGCGGCACTCGCGAGTTTCGCATGTCTCACCTACTCACCGTTCTTTTTAGCACAAACGCGCCGCGTTCACACAGATGCACTCGCCACGAGTTTTATTCTGCTGACGGTGTTGTTGTTTCTGTGCTATTGTCAAAACCGACACAGACACCGCTACCTCATCTTTTCCGGTATCGCTTACGGACTGGCACTGCTCTCCAAGAGCTACGCCCTCATTCTCTTACCGTGGCTACCGATATGCCTGTTTCTGTTTCGGAAGGCACATACCGGAGGGGAGCGGGCATATTTCGCAGAAGGTATCTGTTTTCTCAGTTGCACCGCCCTGACGGTCTTCGCGCTCTGGCCCGTTTTCTGGACACCCCTTTCCACATTCATGGCAATCTGTCTCTTCGGACTCACTTTTGTGTTATTCAAAGCAACGAAACAGGCATGTTATCCGATGTGGAGTGTGGGTGTGGCACTTGTGGTACTGTGTCTTCTCTGTGTGCAGGCAGGACAAACGATATGGCGAGTCTTCGAGGGTGTCAACTGGGCAGTCACCACGCCCCACGAGGTAGAACACTTCTTTCTTGGCAAAGTCGTCAACGATCCGGGCTGGCTTTTCTATCCGTTTGTGCTGACGATCAAAGGCACACCCCTTATGCTGCCTCTGGTGATCGTAGGGGGCATCCTACTATGGAAACGGAGGAAACAGACAGAGGAGACATCACGCCATTTCCGAATGGCGGTGTCCCTCACTGTTTGGGTCGTGCTTTTCACAGTCTGCCTTTCACTGACAAACAAAAAGTTTCCCCGTTATTTGTTGCCCGCTTTTCCGATGTTGGAGATACTCGCAGCCATCGGTTTTGTAGAAGGACTCAAATGGTGTTCTGCTGTGCTCCAGTCACGTTTTGGAACTCAAGCAGCCAAGACGTACAAGCCAGCACTCACTGTGATTGCCTGCGTGGTTTTCTTTTTTATTCAGGTGATGCCCGTGTTAACTGTTCACCCGTATTACGGCACCTACTATAATGCCTGTTGGAAAATGACAGACATCACAAAGATTATCACTGTAGGATCGGATGTATCCGGGCTGGATCTCGCAGCAAAATACCTCAATAGCAAAAAGAATGCAACACAATTTTTTGTTCAAGTATCCTCTTTAGGACATCAATTATTTGGCTACTATTTTATAGGCACCACATACAGCACTGGCAAAAAATATAACACCTCCCCAACGCCCTCGAAAACGTTCTCCGTCGATTATGAAGTCGTTCACATCCGCGATTCGCAAATAGGAATAGTGCCGCAAAAAGGGACTCTAAACGGACAATTAGAACACGTGATAACTCTCAATGGATTGGATCTCGTCTGGATTTACCAAGTCACAGAACACCAGCTGGACCGAGAAGAAAATCCTTGAGTCCGTCTGGCTTTATTGTCTATAGAAAACACAAATGGACTTCAGCATCACAAGTCTCCTCTATTTTCTCGGACGCGACGTTTGGTCATCCTTAAGGTTTTTCCCGTTTGTCTGTTTTCTTATAGAAATCACCGTCTGCCCATTTTCTAAAAATCTCAATATCTGTAAATCCGTCAAGGATTCTTCCAAACAAGAGAGGCTCTTGGATGGCAAGCCATAAGATCCCCTTATTTTCTCCATCCCTTTGAAAAAACTTTTTCACGAGGGTTGCATCGGCTTTTTGATTCGCGCCAACCAAGATTCGCAAGGACAACAATTTTTCGAGGAAGTTGCGAAAGCCTGCGGAGCTTTCTGCCCCAAACATCGCCATATCCCTTTCTTCCATCCAGGAGTGGACAGCCGGATCCAAAAAGACGTTCGGGTCTTGAAAATCCTCACCATGGAGTTTTCGCACCCCCGATTTCCAGAACGAAGTTACGAGAATATGGACGGCGATGAGATCCGTCTCGGTGAGGTCCTCTACCTTCTTGAAATCAAGAGATGCTGCAAAAAATGGGAAGTATCGTTCTTTTGGAGGGAGCACCTCCTCCATGAACACCACAAACGTCTTGAATCGCGGGACATCGGGGTGTGCTTCTCCGAGGTAGGTAAGATAAATCTCACTTTTAGAGAGCTCTCTGAGCCTTGCGAACTTCTTATCGATTATCTCCCCTGGAAATGACTCTTTTAGCAGCGAAAATGTCTCTTTCTGAAGCGACGTCGGATCAGAAATCTCAAAGTTTGGGATTGCGAAATCTTTTATATTCGGGAAAGCCTTTCTGAATTCATCTTGCTGTCCGTCAACATTCGGCAAATAGACGAACAACACAGCAAGGCAGCTGATAAGAATGGAACGAAAAATCATAAATCAAGACCTCTCTTTCGATGAAAGCGTTACAGATGTGAAAACTTTTCGGAGTCCGTAAAGACTTCCGTGGCAGTATCAATTCAACATCTCTGCCAAATCCAACTCGACAATGTGCCAATAGACGGACATCCCATTTGAAAGGAATTAGCGTTGTGAATCAGACACAACGGAGGCTTGCTTTTCTGCCTGCTTTTGCGCAAAATTATCTTCGATGACTTGCTTGAGTTTTCCCATCGTCTGATTACAACAGGCACAGTTTTTCTTCTTCTGTCGAGGAGAAGGTTTTGCAAGCTGTGCCTGTTGTTTTGCGGGTGGCTCGTTTTCTGCGGTCGGTTGAAAAAACAGATCTGTTGTCGCTCCCGCCCAGGCGAATAGAACGACGACAAAAAAGACGAGGATCGCATAGAATACGTGAGGGATCTTCATTCTCTAATTCTCCTGTTGTTCTCGGATGATGCCTTCAATCTGCTTGGCAACTTCTGGGTCAGTGTCTCGGAGTTTACGGAGTCCTTCTTTAGGCCCGTAGCGATTTAAGACATCCATGGCACGCTGCACGCTCTCTGTTGAAAACGCTTCGGAGTTCACACGTTCGTTTAACAGTGTTTCGAGACTGTCTTCGGCAAACAAAGCGTCAATGCTGTTGTCCATCAGAAGTTGGTTGACATCTATAACGTCGGGCGTGGCAGATTCGCTGTTCGGTGTCGCGAATGCTGTCTCGACGGGCATCTTCTTGACATCCTGTTGAGTCGGAGCATCAGGTTCCGAGTGTGTGTCAGCTTCTGAGGGAATATCAACGGTTGGGTCTTGCGACGGAGGATCCATTAAGAAAGATTCTTCTGAGGGTTGAACTTCTGGAAGATTCGCACTGAGATTTTCAAGGATATTTTCTCCCCACGCCCCGAAGTCGCGAGCTTCCCCGTCAAAATAGCCGTGCTTCCATGCGCGATTCCGCGGGTCCTTAAGAAATTGCGGTGCCCTGTTAATAATTTCATGTATCATATTATTCGCATCGGCCTCTCTGAAAATTTCCGCGAAGGTTTGGCGCATCTCTAACTCAAAGTCTTCAGGTTTCCCCGTTGGAAACACATCACGAAATGCTTTCTGGAAACGATCCGGGTCTTGAATAAATCCGTGTTTTGCCCAGAATTCATCCGTTTCCCTATTTGTCGGTCGGGTCGTGATGAACTCGGCGTATTCAGGAGATTCGAGGACCTCAAGAAAACGTTTCATTTCAGGCGTAGAAAAGTACATGTCACGTTGTTCGTCGGTGAAAAGAGACTTAAACGTGGCAACAACCGGGTGAGCATCAGGGAACTGTTTCCGTGCTTCTTCAAAGGGAACACTCCCACTGAAAAGGGGTGAGACGTTTCCGAGACCTGTTTCCGAGCCTCCGTCCGTAGGAACTGTGGCAGCGGATTCTTCGAGGACCGGGGGCGCAGAGATGGATTCTTGGGGGCTATCAGAGATATTGACCGACGTTGGCGTAGGAGTCCACAAGGGAAAACTTATGCCAACAACTCCCAAGACAACGACTAAACTCGCGAGATGGTACCATTTAATTTTCATTGTGGACTCCTATATTCTATTCTTGTTCCTTAAATGAAAAGGACACCCTCAACTTGACGAATCGGTGCATTCATTATATGCATTCCAACAAATAGTAATAGCTTTCGCAAGGGCAAGTGCACACTTCACGCTGGAGTAGTCCTTCTTACATTTCTCATAGGCATCTTCAGCCGCCGAGAGACAAGCTAACACGGCAAGCCAACAACTGGCTTCCGCAGATAGAACCGGGGCGATAGTGATTGCTACTATTGAGAGTATTAAGAGAGCTGCTAATGTTTCATCCGTTTTTATCTCCATGATTTTCGTAGGTTGCTTTGGAAAGTCAAACAAGTAAGATGTTTTGCTTTCGCGGCAACCCTTTCGTGTTATCGCGTGTTGGTCTCCTTTTCAGTTTTGTGATAGAATAGAAAACCAGTATGTCATTCTTGGCTTAAAATCACAATGGCAGGGTTCTCCGCGCCGAGCAGTGCTGATACCATCCCTCGGCACCTCTCAAAATAGAGCGGCTGCCATTACAAGAATGTGAACTTCAGTCTAAAAACCGACGCGTTTGCGTCGATGCTCACATTCTAAGGAGTATGTTAAGCAAGTTCCGTGCCAATATGAGAAACTGCACCCTGTCAGGGTCTTCCCTTTTTTCAACTAAAAATAATATTTCCAGTTGGATATATTTTGTCCACAGAACTGGAAAGAATATTTCCAAAGTAAACCTTTTCGTTGGAAGCGCGCTTTTACAAAAGACCCTATCCATTATAGGCTTTTAGCTTGGCTCGCAAGGTGACCCGGCTAATCCCCAAAACCGCCGCCGTTTTTGATCTATTCTGGTCCTCTCGCGCCAAAGTTACTAAGATCGCCTGTTTCTCTATCTCTTTCAAGGTTGTCCCGATCGGGAAGGGTAGTATGGAACGTCCGAAATTTGCAGTACCCTCTAAAGAGATGTCTAATGGACGTGCGTGAGATTTTTGAAGGGTTTCCGGTAAGTGTCGCGGTAGGATAACCTCCCCCTGGGCTAAAAGTACCGCGCAACCGATGACACCTGCCAACTCCCGGATATTCCCAGGCCATCTGTAGCTCTGAAATAACGAGAGGACTTCTGGCGTTATGCCGTCTATTTTTTGAGTGTCGTCTTTGCGTGTCTTCGCCAAAAAGTAGGTCGCCAACGCACGGATGTCTTCCGACCGCTCGCGTAACGCCGGTAGCGAGATATGCAGCGGTTTTAATCGCTCATAAAGGTCCCGGCGAAACCTACCTGCTTCAACCGCTTCTATAAGGTCGCAGTTGGTAGCCGCCAGGACGCGCACATCTATAGGAATCTGTTGCGTCCCGCCGACGCGACGAATCTCGCCTTCCTCAAGTACCCGCAACAGTTTCGGCTGTAGCGACATCGGAAGTTCCCCGATTTCATCAAGAAACAGCGTGCCTCCCGATGCCGTTTCAAAGATCCCAATATGTTGCTGATCTGCCCCCGTAAACGCGCCCTTTTCGTGACCAAAACATTCACTTTCTATCAAGCTCTCCGCAATCCCTGCACAGTTCACGACAACCAGGGGGTGCGCTGCGCGGGGACTCTGTGCGTGCAAAGCGCGCGCCACCAATTCTTTACCTGTTCCTGTCTCGCCAGAAATGAGCACCGTTTCAGCAGATTTAGCAAACAGGTCAATATATTTTAAGGTCTCAAGATGCCCCGTACTCTCACCCAGAAGATCTTCGTAATTCCCGCGAAGACTCTCTCTTGATAGCAGCGTTTCCTGCGGTGTCCGCTCTTCGGTTTCCCTCGGCACTGATTTTTCTGTAAAGTTAGGGGCATTGTCGTTTTGCTGCGCGGATACTTGAGGTGCCACCATTGCATCCTGAATGTGGTGAAAGGATTCACTTCCCTCAGAAGCCGTGAAGAACGTGTAATCGTGCTGTTCAAGGAAATCGCGCAAACATTGTTCATTCGCAGTAGCGTCACAAGTGATTACATAAACCTGGTTCCCACACGCCTCTGGACCTATCCGGTTTTTCATCGTTTTCCCTCTTTTTTGAGAACTGCTACTTGGATTTCTCGATCCGTCGGATCGCTTTTTTCGCTGCGTCGCGAACGGCTTTAGAGGTATCTTCGAGTGCCTGTGTCAAAGCTGTTCCCACCTCAGCGGATGTCGCACGCATCTCACCTAATTCATCAGCAGCGTTGCGGCGGACATCCTCAGCAGTATCTTGCAGTGCTACGAGAAGCGGCTCCACGACCATCTCCCCAGAATTTCCGTCATCCACGAGTTCCTCACCGATGCCGCCAAGCACATCAACGACATGCCCACGCGTTACCGCTGATTGACTTTTCGTAAGCGCGTCTGCCAACAGTGGTGTGACGGTCATAGCAGCACGTTCACCCAATTCAATTAAGGCATCTTCAGCACGCGCTCGCACAGCGTCAGAATCGTCAGAGAGAGCACTTATCAACGCTGTGAATGTTTCAGTGGAAGCGGCACGTATATCAGACAATTCAGCGACTGCATTCCTTCGGACTTTAGGGGAGTTATCATTTAGACCGGCAATTAAAGCATCTCGGATTGCATCAGTGGACTGGTTGCTTTTCGCGAGGATCTCGCCGATTCGTCCCAAGACATCGAGCACATCGCTGCGTGCACTTGATGAACCTCTCGTCTGGGCTGCGATGAGTGCTGGCAAGACGACAGCGAGCGATTCCGAAGATGTCGGACGAACGTCGTCCAATTCCGCAAGTGCCTCACGGAAAACCTCATCAGACGAATCTTTGAGTGCCATCGCTAATCCGATAGCGGCGGCATCTGAATTTCGACCTGCTTTTCTTTCTCGTTCACCGATGGCACCTAAGGCATCAACCGCCTCTTTGCGGACCCGCTTCGCCGGATCTTGAAGCATCACGATAAGGGCAGGTGTACCGGGATTCCCAATTTCTTCAAGGAAATCGACAAACTGACGTTTCACACCGTCTGACTCGTCGCCTAAAGTTGGGACGACCTGTGCCAGTAATTCGGATTGCCATTTCGCTTGTATCATTCTATGTTTCGCCTTGATCGCAGCCAGCTCCGCAGCAAGTTCGGACAAGCCATTATCATCCTGTGCTTCTGCTGTCGCTTCGTGAAGTTGAACCATCTGGCTAATTCCCAAGCCGAGCAAGATACCAACAGCAATTGCTATCCCGCAAAACCATCGCTTCGTGTTTGCATTCGATATAAATCTTTTCCAGACTGCCATTCTTTCCTCCTTAATCGGTTGCGTCTAATTTAGACGATTCCCACTCGACATCCATGTTCCACAGCAAAAATGGAACCAGTTTCGCTAACATTTCAACAGGTGTCTCTTTTTCCGATAACGTTACTTCCAACACAGCCGTCCCATCTTCGACTGAAAGCCACGTGAGTAGCAGTGGCATCTCTTTAGCATCGACAATTAGTTTGTCAGGTGGTGGCGAACCTTTTCCCCTTTCCAGAGCCCGAGCTAAATTCAGCTGGACAAACGCAGTTGGTGTTTTTGGAAGTTGTTTTAGGTAGGCAGGTTCCTTTTTCTGTTTAATTTCATCAATAAGGGTAAACACCTGATCCTCCGCGAAACCTATAAGAAACAACCCATCAACCTCGCTATAGAAAATATTTGAAGAAACTTCCGATACCGTTGCCCCCTTGTAATCTGTTTGAGAAACAGAGACATTTTGTAGGTTAGAAAGGCTATTACCAATCTGATCCCATTTCATGCGATTGCTGGAGTTGAAAACAATTCCACCATTCGTTTGAACATCACCAGCATCGAGTTCAATTGATCCATCAAATTCAAATCTAAAGCCACTTAAGGCTTCTGGATCGAAATGTGTGAAATCAGGGATTGACAAAGCAAGCTCACCGGTCAATCCAGTCATAATATCCTCTTCCAGATCAAGGTTCATAAGACCTTCCAAAAAGGAGATTCCCTCGGCGGCATCATCGGTCGGAACAGACTTCCATATACTCTCAACAACTTTGGGTGCTACAGTAACAAATAGATCGTCCTCACCAGATAACGCGTTTAAGGTTTTCAGCCTTTGACCTTCTTTCAAAAACAGACCTATCTCGTTTTCTGGCAGATTCGGAGTAAACTCAGTAGTCACTTGAAGGAAAGAATCTGTTTCCAGCAAATTAAGCCGTCCAAACACAGACTGAAAAATAGCGAGGCGCGTCTGCACCGCTGCCTCCAAATTATTCTCCATCACAGATAAAACATGAGGAATGTTAGCATGTACGATAACTTCGCCTGAGCCCACTTTCTCTAATACCTCGGTAAATTCCGGGTTCTGCTGAATAGAAGGCATGTCCGTTCGATAGGTATCCATCAATTTTTCAAAACTGCCGTTCCCTGCCCCGATGACAAGGAAATCGTCTACAAACCCATACTTAACGATCCCCTGGTTCCATTCAAGGGCATTGTAACGCGCACGCTGATACACGCCTGCATCCAGATGCAAGGTATATGCGCTATCCATCCCGATAAGTCCCTCTATAATTTTGGTGAATTGTTGGAGTTTGTCGAGATTTCCGCCCGAGTGTATCACGAGTCCGGTTTCCGGATCACCTGCTTCATCTAACCAGACGGCTAACGCTGTCCGGTATCCCACCGTTTCAATTACACCCAGCAGGTCAGTCCCGAGAAGCCCCTGTACCATCGAAAGCCCTTGCTGCATCTCCTGCCAGTCTGACACGTCCGGCAACAGCGTAAGCACTTTCTTCCAATTTGCTGAAATCTCAATTTCACCGTAGACTTCATCTATATCTTGGAGTTTCACATACAGAAGACTCTCCTTTGGTATGAAATCTTCCACCTCCACGGCATGCACCAAAGGGGTCATTAACAACAGTAGGATTAAGCAGGAGATTTTGGAAACCGTCTGTAACCTGTCCCTAAAAAGCGGCACTATGCCTTGAGGAAAAAATTGCTGCCATCTCCATGAAAATATTGTATTCATCTAAAATACCTCTATTTTTAGGGCACTCGTATGTCATCAACGAGTGCTTGCACGTCATCAGGCGGTGGCGGTGTAACGGCAGCGACAGCGATAGATACGATGAAGTTTAGTGCCATACCAAGGGTTCCGATCCCTTCCGGTGAGATACCCCATAACCAATGCTCCGATGTGTTTAATTCTGGACTGACAAACTTAAAATAGATGATATACGCCGCTGTAAAAGTAATCCCAACAATCATGCCACTAATTGCGCCTTCTTTGTTCATACGTTTAGAGAAGATACCCATCACAATCGCGGGGAAAAATGAACTCGCTGCAAGACCGAAGGCAAATGCAACAACTTGTGCCACGAATCCCGGCGGATCTATGCCGAAATATCCAGCGATACAGACTCCGACACCCGCCGCAATACGTGCGGCAGTTAATTCCTGTTTCTCCTGCAGTGCCGGCATCAGCGCGCCTTTGAGGAGGTCGTGCGCGACAGCGGTGGAAATAACCAGTAGTAGTCCCGCCGCGGTTGAGAGCGCAGCTGCTAAACCGCCAGCAGCCACTAAACCGACAATCCAGTTCGGGAGTTTCGCTATCTCAGGATTCGCCAGGACCATGATATCCCGATCAATTGTCAACTCATTCTGGACATCCGAATTTGGACCGCGGTACTGAATCGCACCATCGCCGTTCACGTCGTCAAACGTAATGAGACCTGTCGCTTCCCAATTCTTAAACCAGTCCGGGGCATCTTCATATTTCACATCTGTCAATTCACCGTTCTGTTCATAACTGACAGTGTTGAGCAAGTTTGTGCGTGCAAATATAGCCACCGCTGGTGCTGTCGTATAGAGGAGCGCGATGAACAGCAATGCCCAACCCGCAGAAATTCTCGCCTCAGATGCTTTCCGCACGGTGTAGAATCGGATGATCACGTGTGGAAGTCCAGCAGTTCCCAACATCAACGCCGCTGTGATAAAAAAGACATCAATGGTGGCTTTATTGCCGTCTGTATATAGGTTAAATCCCAATTGCTCGTTCAAACCGTTGAGCCGGTCAAGGAGATAGAGTCCCGAACCATCTGTTACTTTTCCCATCAGTCCCATCTGTGGAATAACGTTGCCTGTAATCAGAATAGAAATAAAAATAGCAGGCACGAGATACGCAAAAATCAACACACAATATTGGGCTACCTGCGTATAGGTAATGCCTTTCATCCCACCAAGTACAGCATAGAAGAACACAATTCCCATACCGATCAGTACACCCGTTTCAACATTAACACTCAAGAACCGAGAAAAGACAATGCCGACCCCGCGCATCTGTCCTGCGACGTATGTAAACGAGACAAAAATCGCACATACCACAGCGACAATTCGAGCCAATTGTGAGTAATATCGGTCACCGACGAAATCAGGCACCGTATACTTACCGAATTTCCGGAGATAGGGAGCCAATAACAAAGCGAGGAGGACGTACCCTCCCGTCCATCCGAGCAGATAGACAGACCCATCGCGTCCCATGAAAGAGATCATTCCTGCCATCGCAATAAAGGAAGCCGCACTCATCCAATCCGCTGCCGTTGCCATGCCATTCACAACGGGATGCACGTTACTTCCAGCGACGTAGAAATCACCAGTCGAGCGCGCCTTGGACCACAGAGCTACACCAATATACAACGCGAAGGAGAGTGCCACCATTATGAAAGTCCATGTTTCTACGTTCATGTTTGTTCTGTGTCCTCCCCATTTTCACGTTGACTATATTTCTTCTCCAAACGATTCATCAACCACGCATAAACGAAAATGAGTTCAACGAAAATCCAGATGGATGCCTGTTGTGCAAAATAGAACCCAAGTGGACATCCACCAATACGGATTTTGTCCAGTTGCTCTACAAACACAACCGAGCAGAGATACGAGGTGATAAACCAAATTCCCAATAAGATACCGAGGTATTGGAGATTTTTTCGCCAATATGCTTTATTTTTCGATGATGACTCCATAGCGGGTCTCCTCCGTTAAACTGTAGTGCGCAAGTGGTATGGCTTTCAAACATGTCCTGCATAGTAGCAAAGGTCTGAAGCACAATTAATAATTCTTCGGAAACATTAACCGTTCGACCTGTTCAATGAGGATATGAAGGACTTTAATATGGATTTCCTGAATGCGATCTGCGGTGTTCCCTGGCGCAATTAGATAAATATCACAATGTTGTTTAAGGCTTCCGCCATCTTTACCCAACAATCCAAACACCTTCATCCCGCGAGATTTCGCGGCTATTGCCGCATGCACAACATTTTCAGAATTTCCGCTCGTGGAGAGGACTACCAGCAGATCCCCGGGGTGCCCGAGTGCCAACAGTGGACGCGCAAAGATCTCTGCAAACCCGTAATCATTTGCCGTGCAGGTGATGTGTCCCGCATCGCCGAGTACGATCGCAGGAAGCGGCTTTCGATCGTTCCGAAACTTACCTGTGCACTCCTCAGCAAAATGGGTTGCATCGCACAAACTTCCACCGTTTCCACAGGTAAAGACCCTGCCTTCCCGTTCAAATACATCTCGGATTAATTCTGCGGTTTTCGCGATGGTCGCGATATTCTCAGGATTTCGGATAAACCGATCAAGTACGTCTTGTGCTTCTAATAACGCATCGCGGACGCTATGCAAAATGTCCATTATGTCTCCTAAATTCGGAAAATTTCTCCTAACTTCCCTCCAAGCACGCGACCCGCACCAAGTAGACACGCGATGAGGATTAACATACCGACCACACCCAATGCACTCGCCGTATATGGACCGTGGTCTGGACGCTGGGAAAGTGACCAAATCGCTTTTGTAATCGGATAGTGCTGATCTTTCATTGCCAATATCAAACTATCACTGACTTCAAGCATAGAGAACGAGAACACGAGAATCGCACCGGCAAGGATGTTCGCGATGACCAAAGGTAACGTGATTTTATATAAAGTCCGAATTGGTGTCGCCCCCACGTTTTGGGACGCTTCTTCGTACGATACACTTGTCTGCTGGAGTCCGGCATAGATGGAACGCAACATATACGGTAACCGCCGCACCGCATAACTAATAATCAGAAGGAACGTCGGATTCTGCCTCGGATCTATAACAGATACCAACCCATCGGGGAAATATCGCAAGAGAAGCGTTGTATCCGCGAAACTGCCCATATACCCGAACGCGATTGCAACTCCCGGTAATGCCAACGGTAGCATCGCGATGGCATCCAACAGATTCTGAAACGGCAGACGCTTGCGTGTCAACAGATATGACACCACAATACCGACGATAAGTGCCAATAACGTGCTGAAAACACTATATTTCAAGCTGTTGAGGATACTCGGCAGTGTATCGGAATGTGTAAAAGTCTCAACGTAGTGTGCGAAGGTCCATGACTGTGGTAGCACACTCATTCTCCACTGGCTTACATCGGGTGTTAAGGAAACAAGGATGACACTAATGTGTGGTAACAACGCCATGAACGTCAATCCACCGATAAAGAGATAGATGACGCTACGCATGCCCCAATTCGTGTCGGTTTCACGTGAAGTCACATGTCCTCTGCCGAGCATCTCATAGTGCTTACTACCCGTCCATCTCTTGGAAACATAAAAGGCAAGTGCTGTCAGTACAACTATAAGCACAACAAGGGCGTACCCCATCGGATTGGTGTTCGCCTCCGTTACTTGGTTGAAGATTCGCACCGAAACGACATTACGGTACTCAAAAATCAGGGGTGTGCCGAGATCAGTAAACGCCCAGATAAAGACGAGGATTGCACCGGCGAAATAACCCGGCATCATCAACGGCAACGTTATCTGACGAAAGACCTGAAAGCGCGATGCCCCCATATTTTCCGCGGCTTCCTCTAAACTTGGATCGACATTCGCGAGTGCAGCGACGATGTTAAGATACATAATCGGATATAAGTGCAACGTTGATAACATCACTACACCCCAAAAACCCCCGCCGAACCAGTCAATAGTTCCTTCCGTTATGTCAATCAAATTGAGTTTATTGAGCAGCATATTGACGCTACCATATAACCCGAAAAACTGCTTCATCCCGATCGCGCCGACGAAGGGTGGCATAATCATCGGGATCAGGATGACAGAACGTAGCATGTCGCGCCCTGGATACCGGTATCGAGTCAAAAAATACGCCAGTGGAAGGCTGATGATGCTCGTTACCAGTGTCACCATTACACCAATCTTGAAACTGTTGATAACGAGTTCCCGGATATTCGGGTCGGTCACCATCAATTTGAAATATGTGAGATTGAATGTGTTTTCAATCCAGAAGGCTTCCTTGAAAACATAGAGGAGTGGATATATGAGAAAGACAACAAAGAAGAGTATCGTCAGCCCGAAAATCAGTGTGATTGATGGCGTGAAATCGTACTGTCGTCTAATTTTGTCCATTAAAGACGGGCTTTTATATGCGTTCTGTTCTGTCTCTGGACGATCCAGCATCTTTTTCTCCAGCTTATAGGTGTGTTTTTTGGCTCGCGATCGGAAAAACCCGAAAACTTCTTCTTAATTATACCTGATACACTACCGAATTGCACTTGTTTTTTCCCAAGGATCTGAGACTATTCCGCTGTAGGAGCAGTTTCCAAATCCCGACAACTCGGTACCGATTACTGATAGCCGACTGCCACCGAACAATTCTTGTTGACCTCTGAATACGGTTTCTGCTATACTATAGCAATATCCACAACAGAGAATCGTAGACTTACCTATGGCAACAGTCCGACTCGAAAACCTTACAAAACGGTTCGGCGATCTCATCGCACTCGACGACATCACCCTCGATATCCGAGACGAAGAATTTTTTGTGCTGCTCGGTCAAACAGGTGCTGGAAAAACAACGACACTTCGGTGTATCGCCGGACTGGATAAACCTGAAGAAGGCACTATCTATCTGGATGATGTTAGCGTTAACAGTAAAACCCCCGCGGAACGCGATGTTGCTTTCGTCTTCCAATCGCATATCCTCTATCCACACCTCAGCGTCTACGAGAACATGGCGTTCCCACTGCATCCGAGAAAACTTTCTGCAGCAGAGATTGACCGGCGTGTCAGAGATATTGCACAGATGCTTCATATTGAACATCTACTCATGCGGACCCCGAACCAGTTAAGCGGCGGTGAGACGCAGCGCGTTGGACTCGGACGCGCAATGGTGCGTCGTCCCCAAGTTTTTCTTATGGACGAACCCATCTCCAATCTTGATGCGAAACTTCGGACCGAGATGCGAGCGGAAATCCGATGGCGGCAACGTGAACTCGGCACAACGACCTTCTATGTGACGCATGACCAAATCGAAGCGATGTCAATGGCAGACAGGATCGCTGTCCTTGAATCTGGCAGAATTCAGCAATTGGGAACACCTGCTGAGATCTACAATCATCCTACCAATCTATTCGTCGCTGGTTTCGTCGGTAATCCGAGTATGAATTGCATCCCGTGTGAGATCTCCAGCACGAATGGCGAGCTCCTTATGATGTTAGTGAGTCATCTCGGACGGAACAATGCAGTCGCAATTCAGGACCGCAAGATCGCTAAAGTTGTAAATAACAACGATCCAGACCAAGATCTTATCTTCGGCACGCATGCTGAGGATGTTATTGTGAGCCATCAATCGATACCTAATGCTTTTCAGGCTGAAGTCTATAGTGTTGAACCCCTCGGTGCGGAAACAATCGTCGAACTGACACTCGGAACGGATACATCAGGCACGCACACGATTCTTAAAGCATGCACAGTCCCTAACTTTGAAGCGGATATTGGACAGTATCTCTACGTCACGTTTGTCCCAGAGCGGATGCACTTTTTCGATAAAAATAGCGGCAACGCTATCTTGTAGGAGGGATTTGTAATCCCGACTCCTTATGAACTGGCGACTTAAATTCTTTAATCTTATCCCAAATTTTCTAAAACGTGTCGGCTGCCAACTCTTACGCCGATTCGGATATGATCCTGATGCATGGTTGGAAAATTTCCTCAGAGAACACAAAGGAGAGTAATACGTGAAAGGCGGAGATATAATCATTGAATGTTTGAAAGCACAGGGAGTCTCGGCGGTTTTCGGTATGCCCGGCACCCAAAATATCCAAATCTACGATGCGCTGCTGCGAAGAGGCGAGGGCACAATTGACCACTACCTCGTCCGGCATGAATACGCCGCAACGCAGATGGCAGACGGGTTCGCTCGCGCAACAGGTGAACCCGGTGTCGCTATCACTGTGCCAGGACCGGGTGCCAGCAACGCATCGACGGGAATCTTAGAGGCGTTCACCGATTGCGCACCTGTTCTACTGATTACAGGGCAGAGCGATTCCAGCCTTTACAGCAAACATCCCAGCAAAATGTTCCACGGTTTGGATCAGATGCGGTTTTTTGAGGCAATCACGAAGTACTGTGCCATCGCTCACACCGTCGCTGAAATTCCTGTGGTCATTGAAAACGCCTTTAAAGCGATGCGCACTGGGAGACCGGGACCCACCATGCTGGAATTTCCCATGGATGTCGTCACTGGAGACGGGGACGTCCGAATTCCACCCCGTGTTGAGCGTGCCGAATTATCTCCACCGGATGATGCATCCCTGAGTACCGCAGTCGAAACAATTCGCAATGCCAAGATGCCCCTAATTTTTGCTGGTTCTGCCGTCTTTCATTCAAACGCCCGAAACGAATTGCGTCTCCTCGCTGAGAAACTCAACGCTCCTGTTATTGTCACCCGTAATGGAAAAGGGGTTTTATCCGAAGACCATCCGTTGGCACTGCAAATCTGCTATGGATACCTCGGACGCGAGGCACTTCAACGTGCCGATTGTTTAATCGGCATCGGACCGCGTTTTACCTCCATTGATACCCGAAATTGGAGTCTCGAACTCCCGCAACCGTTCATCCAAATAGACGAAGATGCCGACGAGATTGGGCTGGAATACCCGTGTGATATAGGGGTCGTTGGTGATTTGAAACTGACGTTGCAGGCACTCATTGAGGATGTTACGCCCGGTGAAAATGGATGGGATGAGACACTCGCGCACCTCCGAACAGCGTTTGACGCACAGCCACCCCTGCCCGTCATTCATGAACTACAGGATGTGCTACCACGAGACACGATCTATGCGATTGATGTCCATGCACTCGGCTACGCCTCCTTCGCCGAATTTCCGATCTACGATCCGAGGACGTTCCTCTATCCGAACATCGGAGTGGCATTAGGACACGCCTACCCTGCCGCTATCGGCGCGAAAGTGGCATATCCAGATCGTCCTGTTATCTGTTTCAGTGGTGACGGGGGGTTTTTGATGGGAGCTGTGGAAATGGCAACCGCCATGAAATACGGGATCAATGTCGTAGCGATTGTGGTAAACGACGGTGCCTTGTCAGCGATTAAGGGGTCTCAACAGAAGGGATGTGAAGGACGCACAATCGACACCGACCTGCTCAATCCGAATTTCGTCGAATTCGCGCAGTCCTTCGGTGCGTATGCCAAGCGGGTAGAGAATTTGAGGGATTTCAAGGACACTTTGAAGGACGCGCTCGCCGCAGAAAAACCGGCACTTATCGAAGTGATGCTACAGGACCGGCAAGACGACATCGTCGATGTCATCGGATGGTTGATGTCCGAACCGCTCCGAAAAACCGCCTTCTAATACTCACCGCGTGCGTTCCAGCCCGGATATTGTTCTTCTAACGCCTCAAGGGTTTGCGGTGTATAATATGGATGTCCGGCAGGTGGGAACCGAAAGACTTCACGTTCTGCCGCTGTTAACGTGCCGATGAATTTCGAGAAGGTTGGATTCCGACCTTTGTCTGTGTAGTGCCGAAAGCCTTCCCAATAGTGGTCTGCCCGTCCTAAACCGAATCCCCACGTGAAGCGTTGTCCATCTTCCCGCAGGTAATCGCTTGCTGAGTGCAATGTATAGTTGTTGAAGATACAGACAGTTCCTCCTTTGCAAACAAGGGGTTCGTATTTAGAAGTATCCCGTCCGTATTCCTTAGCAAGTAGTCTAAGTGGTGCCTGATCTTCATCAACATCCTCAAGGTGTACCCAAAAACCAATTTGTCCGAATTCACGAGCACTCTCGGACTGTGGTAACAGTGAGTTGTTGCCGTTATCAATGTGCAAATTGCTTGGATCGCTATCGACACCCGGACCTTTAAATCCGGGATAGCGTGCAATCATACATCCAGCACGGTAGTGGATATGCTCCGTTTTCAGAAATTTACGTGCGAATTCCCATGCATCATGGTCCACGATCGCACGTAATAAAGCCATTTCAGCGGGCGGGAATTCGGTCAAAGTCGCTCTACCTGGAGGCGGATCATCTTTGACTTCTTCCCATGTCGGGAGTACACGGCGTTGGGCAGCTTGCATCTCTGCAAGTTGTTCACCTGAATAGTAGTCTGGGACAATTAAGTAGCCTTTTGCTAAGAGTTCATCAAGTTGTGCATCGGTAAATTGCTTAGGCATGTTAACCTCCACTGGAGAAATAGAGTCAGTTTGAAAGGGAACAGGTTAAAAATTTTTGCTGACGAACCTTGACAGCCAGAATAAGTGGCAAAGCCCGTCAGCAAAATTAAGAGCTCCCCCAGACGGACTCGAACCGCCGACACGATGGTTAACAGCCATCTGCTCTACCGACTGAGCTATGGGGGATTGTTAAAACAATTATACACTATTTCATTCGCGATTGCAAATTAAATTCAAAATTTTTTCAGACTTCTTAACAATCTCCGCAAATTCAACCTACCTTGCAAAAAACCCCAGAGAATGCCAACAGCAAACCATACCCAGAAACCTTTGAATCCAATTTGCCAAGCAAAACCATAAACCTCGCCTGCCCTACCACTGTAGCGTCCCTCCCTGGGCGGTCCTGAATCGTAAAAATAATTGAACATATCCGTCGGAATCCGCACATCCATGATGATATGAAAAAGATATGCGACAGCGAAAGACCATAAGTAACCTACTACGCATCCCAGCAAGGACCTTAGCAACAGAATTCCGAGAAATCGAAGACTGGCTTTGAGCCTTTGCATAAACATAACTTCACCTCCAGCGAAATTTGGAAAATGCCGTTGTTCTAATGGGATAGGGTAATAATTGTATTTACCGAGGGTGCTCCGTCTATTTTTTCTGAAATGTTACTCCACAGAAAACACGGAAACTTCACCCGTGTCCATCCATCTCGCAACCACGCTTCTTGGCGGCATCACGACATCTTTGTATGCAAACAGCTCCATCCCGAAGTTCGCGAGCAGTTCAACAGTATTCCCAAACTCGGCGCGTTGGACCTGCCTGTTATCGCTCAACCACTCAAAATCCGACATCACCTGCCCACCGATCTGCCGATGCAACGGCGAAAAGAATGCGTAGTGTCGTTGTATCCACGCTTTATGCTTTGTAAACTCCGCCATATTCAGGTGATACAACGGTGGAACGTTGTAGAGCAATTCCAACAGTGCTAACGTCTTGATGGCATTCTCAAATTTGAGACTTCCAGAAAGCCAATGGTTCGTCGTCACCACTGAATCATGGAACACAATCTGGTAGAGCGGTAACCGGAAACGTGGGTCATAATAGAGATACAGATAGTTCGGTTTAAGCGGCACCTGTTTTACGTGAATCGCTGGAGCTTCAGGAGGCCAGTATCCGCCTACATAGTAAGGCGAGTCTTTCGTCTTCATATCTGGATCACCCCACCCCATGACAGGCACCGTCATTCCGTGTGCGAAGTGGAGCGTCGCCGTCGCGTAAGCAGAACCGCCTTCCGAACCGACGACCATATTGTGCGTGTCCCGAATCCACGCAATACGGGCAAGTCGTGCGCTCATATCATCTAACTGCGTCGCCAGATGGGACTGTGAATAATCGTCAAAGAGTTCACCGTAAGCATCACAATCGATAAACCACGAGTTGAAGTCTGTCGGCATCTGTGAGACGATTCCGTTAACACGATTTTCAACATAAGGCTGTGCAACGACGGGACTTAAGTGATACCCCTTCTTCTTAAACCCTCGATTTTTCGTTCCGTTTGCGTTGACAATCGCACCAGTCTCATACAGCGACAGGTCAAACTGAGCGGTTTCCCATGTATCCTTTTCATCGGGATGATGGATACTATGGTAAGAATCGTAGGGTCCAACCAGATAACCGAGTTCTCTCGCCTTCGCGACAGCAGTCGGATGCCGAAATCCGTCCTGCCATGAATCAGCACCGAGCCAGAGTCTGTCAAATCCACTCTCAGCAAACCGCTCCAGCAGTTTCACAGAGAGACCGTCCCCCCACTCGTCTGGATGCCGTAGTACGTCGGGGAACGCTGCGTAAAGTAGCAAACAGTTGCGTCGGTAAATATCTGTAAGCGATAAACTTGAGACGTCCTGCGAAACTAACTTTTCTATTTCCGATCCAAGTGAGATCCCTGCCCACACAGAGGCATTGTAAAAATCATGTTTCTCAAGTTGTTCACTCAACGCACGACTTACAACACGTCGGCTGTAATTAGAGGAATAATCAGCCCGTGCGATGCCTTGGACAACTTCCTGTGCCTCTGTGTTCAGTTGCGAAAAGATATGCTTCCCCACGATTCCAGTCGTATTTTCAGCGGCACCAAGACTGAGCTTTGTAGCAAACGCCTTCCAATCCGTTACATCGTATTGACTCAGGAGTTTGCCGCCCCAGAGATAGATATGCGCTGCACCGAGCAATTTTTCTGCTTCAGGGATCTTTTCAATCTTTTCAGTAAACGAAACGAAATCACCGTTCCCGATCAACCACTGCCGATACTGCTTTGCAGGTTCGACCGGTGATCCTTCGCCAAGGGAGAGACGCACCCCATACCTTTTCCGTTCCCAATTCGGCGTGAAAGCGTGCGATACCTGCATACCTAAGTCAGACGTTTCCGTCTCACGGAATAGAATCTGATTGTTGAAGGGATTTGTCAGGATATAGGTAAGTGTTCTCTCACCGATATCCAACCCCCAAAACGGCATAGAGAGACCCGCTGTTGTATTTATCCGTCCCTGATCGCATAAAAAATCCCGCCATGTGAGATCATCTTTCGGCACATAACTCCCCTCAAAGAAGGGGAAAATATAGCCGTCGATGGATTCGGTGTTTTCAATAACGGGCCACGTGAAATTCTGTAGGGCGTTTACGGGGGCATCTTGAATGAATTCGATCGTTAGTGAGTCCCTCATCCATTCAACGTGAACGGTCAGGGAGTGTTCCGGCAGTTTCCAACGAACATCGTTGCCTTCATCAGACAAATTCGTCACAGCACCTAATCCTGTCTGACCCGATGAAACCCGAACTGTTATGTCCGTCCCCGCAGGATAGGCATTCACAGCAAGCGTCTGCGGAACGATTTCAACATCCCAAATATCATTGCTGAAACGGATGGTTTCATGTGTGTCACTCATACCGACAGAAGTCAACAGAAATAGCCCTATGGATAAAATGTAAAATTGCAATCTCGGCAATGGCGTCTGTCCTCATCTATTCTATCATAACTCTGTAAGAGGCGCGCCTTGGGAGCGCGCCACAGAGAAACCCCATTTACCTCGACAATTCTTCCCACAATGCCCGATAGAAATTCATCACGCGGATGGGATCGGAACTTCCTGCGATCTCTGCCAAGCAGTAGCCCGAATACCCAGATGCTTTCAACGATGTAAAGAGTTCTCGCCACGGATACTCGCGCCGGTGTAGTTCCGTGATATGCACCAAACCGATTCTACCTTTCACGAGATTGAAGTTGTTCTGAATAGAGCCGTCTTCTACCTCACCGAAATTGGAATTCCAGCAGACATAGACGTTCTCGTGATCGGCAACATCAATAATCGTGCGGATATGTGGGAGTTCAGAGGTACCGCCGCCGTGGACTTCTAACCGAATTTGCACACCGAGGTCAGCGGCAAATTCACCACACTCACGCAATGATAATCCAATCTGTTCCAACGTCTTTTCGACAGGCACCTCATTGGGGAGTCCATTGGGACGCACCTTCACGCCGGGGGCTCCGACATCCGCTGCGAGTTGAGAATACGCCTTCGTTCCTGCTATATTCCGACGAAGCACTGCCTGATCGGTGGCATGGTAGTCAAACGCGGAACCCAAACCGGCGATCTCGATCGGGGAGTCGGCGAATTGCTGTTTGACCGCTGCCCGTTCATCTGCCGAAAGATCCACTTCAACACCGTGGGCATGCGTCGTCCGCAATTCCACGCCTGAGAATCCTGTTTCTACACAATTTTCGATGATTGTTGGGACATCCCAATCTTTTGCCATATTATACGTAACTAAACCAAGCTTCATAAAATCTCCTTATTCAAAAAGTTGCGTAACTTCACACGAAAAGCCTTCAACGACCTCTTCACCGTTGAGTATATCTTCGCGCGTAAGCAGCGTGATGTCTGTTTCCGAACGATAGACGGTTACTGTTTTTGATCCGGGTTCAATCACCCAGACGATCTGCGTTCCTGCCTCCAGATAGGCGAATGCCTTTTCAATGACACGCCGGAAAGCATCTGATGGGGACACGACCTCAATCGCAAGGTCTGGCGGCACTGGGAATGCCTTGCTCAAGTCATCAGGTAAGTGTGCTGTTGAAAGAAAAGCGATATCGGGTTTCAGGAAGCGCGCTCCGACCTGGAAACCTGTATCCGGGGTGACCACCTCACCGAGTTGATGCTCCCGCACGTACAAACCCAAGTGTAAAAAAACCCTCGCGCTGACGATTCCGTGTTCCGCAGATGCAGCCGGCATCGGTATCAATTCTCCTTTTACATATTCATATCCCTCCAAATCACTTTCAAGAAATTCTTCAAGCGTCATCTCGCCGTGTTCAGGCACGGACATCTCTTGTTTGAATTCGCGGGTGTTTTGTGGATCCATTTCCCGTCCCTCCTTTTATAGTAAAGCCCGAAAATATCTGCACACCCCCGGTAGGGTCTTTCACCTAACCGCACCGGGTTTGGTGTAAAAGTCATTACAGAATCCACTATAAATTATTATATCTATTCAAAAAGTTGTGAGACTTGACACGAAAAACCCTCCACAACATCCTCGCCACTGAGGGTATCATCAATCGTAAATGTTTTGATGTCTGTTTCGGAGCGATACACGGTTACCGTCTTTCCTACAGGTTCAATGATCCAGACGAGGCGCGTGCCAGCGTTGAGATAGACAAACGCCTTTTCGATAACACGATATTGAATATCTGTCGGTGAGACGACTTCAACCGCGATATCCGGTGCCACAGGGGATGCTTGGCGCTTGTTCTCAGGCAACCTCGCTGTCGAAACAAACGCAATATCGGGTTTAACCAATCGCTCCCCTAACTTAAAATCGGTATCCGCTGGATACAGGCGTCCCAGTTGATTCTCACGAATATGCAAACTCAATAGAAAACTGAGATTCATACTAATTTCACCGTGTTCCATTGTCGGCGGTGCCATCGGTATTAATTTTCCTTCCACGTATTCGTATCCCTCTAAATCACTCTCAAGAAAATCCTCTAATGTCATATCGGTTTCTAACGGAGCGAGGGATATTGCCCCTTGTTCATAACCGTTTTTCGGAATGTCCATCAGAATTTCTCCTTTTTTTGATGCCTACCATTTTCAATTGTATTATACCGAATTTTTTGCTACAATGTTCCTTAAACTCATAAGTATGGAGAACACCACTATGGCTTATGCACTTGAAGACGAATTCGGTGATATCATCGGTAAAGCCCGGCGCGGGCAAAACGTATCTGCAAGCCAAATCGCTACTGCAGCAGGCATCACAGAAGCAGAACTCGCTCGTATGGAACAGTATACCTTAAAACCGACAGAAACGCAAGTCCATCGACTCGCAGAAATCCTAAATTTAGATGGCACGAAGTTGCTCGATATTGCGACAGAACAGTGGGCACCCAAACCCCCGCAACAGGTGAGCGATTCACCCCTTGAGGTTATCACAATCAGCGCACCCGTCGGCGGATGGCCCGTCAACGCCTACATCCTCATCTGCCAAGCGACCAATGACGCTGCGATTGTCGATACGGCAGCACATCCTGACCTCATCTTGGAACAGTTGGATGCCCACAATGTGAATCCCACAGCGATCCTTCTGACACACGCCCACAGCGACCACACCGATGGGTTACCGAAGATCCAAACCGCTACAGGATGCGAGACCTACATCCATACGAACGAACCGAAACCGCAGAGCGAAACCAGATTACGTGAGGTAGCACACGGAGACACCCTCGCTGTCGGTCAACTCACGGTAAGAGTCGCCAATACACCGGGGCACACGCCCGGCGGATGTAGTTTCATCGCACAGAACGTAGTGTTCGTTGGCGATGCGATCTTCGCTGGTTCGGTTGGTGGTCCTAATATCTCCCTTCAAGATGAAATTGATAGCGTTAGAGACAATCTGTTGTCACTTCCAGACGCGGTTAGACTCTTTCCAGGGCATGGTCCTTCTACCACCGTGGGTGAAGAGAAAGCACAGAACCCATTTTTCTAATTTTTTAACTATGTGCCTTCTTATGCTGTTTTTCTTCGCGATAGACGGCATCGCTAACGAAAGGTTCAACCGTTGCTCTCCTATCTTCTCCAACGCTTCCTTTCAATCGGTTTATCGCTTTTGGCGGTATCGCTTCTTGTGTTCCTGATGGTGCACCTCATTCCCGGCGATGCCGCCGTCGCTATTCTGGGGGAACGCGCGACCGAAAAGGCACTTACCGAACTGCGTGAAGAAATGGGGCTTGATAAACCTTTGTATCACCAATACGCCAAATTTCTGTGGGATGTCGCACACCTCGACTTCGGACGTTCCTTCAAAACAAAGCAACCCGTCGTTGAAGAAATCAAACGTTATTTCCCAGCAACGGCTGAATTGACGCTTGCCGCAATGGCATTTTCGATCCTATTTGGGATTGCCGCAGGCATCATCGCGGCGATCTATCGAGGAACGTTTTTAGACTATTTCTCCATGTCAATATCCCTCGCTGGCATCTCTATGCCAATCTTCTGGTTGGGATTGATGCTTATCCTGCTCTTCTCATATTTCCTGCCGATACTACCGAGCACAGGACGATTGGATGTCATCTTAGATTTAGATGTCCAGTCGCGTACAGGTTTTTATCTCATTGATACCCTGCTGACAGGGAACTTCACCGCCTTTCGGAACGCCGTCGCGCACCTCATCCTCCCAGCAATAACGTTAGGCACAATCCCATTAGCAATTATCGCTCGCATGACCCGATCCAGCCTCCTTGAAGTGCTAAACCAACCCTATATTACGACCGCTTATGCCAAAGGCTTACCGCGCTGGAAAGTTATTAGCAAACACGCAATGAAAAACAGTATGGTGCCTGTTTTGACAATTATCGGATTGCAATTCGGCTATTTATTGGGTGGAGCGATCTTAACCGAGCACATTTTTTCATGGCCCGGACTTGGCTCATGGTTGCGTGCCGCCGTCGAGGCTCGCGACGTTCGTGCAGTACAAGGCGGTGTCCTTTTCGTCGCATCCGTCTTTATGTTCGTCAATCTTATCGTGGACCTGCTATATGCATATTTTGACCCACGCATCCGAGTAGGAGACGAAGCCGTATGAACAACGCAACCACCGTCTCCAGCCAACAATACGTCCTTCGGAAACTCTTAAGACACCGTTCGGCTACTATCGGGGCATCTATTATACTGTTCTTCATTATCGTCGCCATTTTTGCACCGCTTATCGCAACACACGACCCGAGGCATGCCAACATCGTTGAACGCCTCAAAGACTCGTCCGGCACCTACTACCTCGGTACTGACGGTGTCGGACGTGACATCTTCAGCAGGGTTGTCTATGGAACGCGTATATCCCTGAAGGTCGGGCTCATCGCGATGTCGTTTTCCATAGGATTCGGTATCCTTTTCGGGGCAATCGCAGGTTATTACGGTGGAAAGCTCGACAATCTAATCATGCGCGTCATGGATATGATGCTTGCCATGCCGAGCATACTTCTCGCGATGGTCATTGTCACCATTTTGGGGCAGAGCCTTACGAATGCGATTATCGCCGTCTCCATTGTCTATATTCCACAATATGCCCGAATCTTGCGTGCTGCTGTCCTGAAAGTCCGTGAGTTAGATTATGTCGTCGCCGCGAAGGTCATCGGTGCCAGCAACACGCGCATTCTGTTGACCACCGTTCTCCCGAACTGTATCGCACCGTTGATCGTCCAAGCGACTTTAGGTATAGGTGCCGCCATTTTAGATGCCGCCGGGCTGAGTTTTCTCGGACTCGGTGCCGAGATTGGCGAACCCGAATGGGGCGCAATGCTCAATGAAAACCGCAAGTTTATCCGCCGCGCACCCTTAGCTGTTACCGCTCCCGGTATCGCTATTTTCCTCATCGTCTTGGGGTTCAACCTCCTCGGTGACGCCCTCCGGGATGCTCTCGACCCCCAAATAGATTGAGGTTAAACGATGCTGAGATGGATAGACATACACTAAAACCTAAGATTTTTTTGACACGTCCTGCTTTTTATGGTATAATTCAATGCAAATTTAACCCAGTGAGGTTTTAGTATCTGATGGAGTCTGATTTAAAAGGTCGATTTCTGAAAATGAGTCTCAATATCACGAATTTGAACTTAACATGGAATACCCGCCGACTGCGTTCCCTACGCAATTCGGGAAACCTACAATCCACGTCTTACACATTTCTCACACTCATGGGTGTCCTACTTTATCTCTGCGCCAGCGCCGCTGAAGCCGCAACACAAGAGTACTGGATCGCCGCTGAGAAAGTCGAATGGAACTACGCGCCAAGCGGACAAAACCTCATCAGACCAGCGATGGGATTGGACGTTTGGGGGAAAGCACTCGTGTATGAAAAATATCGCTACATCCAATACACCGATGCCTCCTACACGACACAAGTTGAACAACCCGCATGGATGGGGATCCTTGGACCGCAACTGCACGCTGTTGAAGGTGATAGCGTCCGTGTGCATTTTCTCAATCGCGCCGACAAACCGCTCAGCATCCACGTGCACGGATTACAATATGATGAAGCAAACGAAGGAGCAGATATGAAAGGATCGGGTGCCGCTGTGCCACCAGGCGGTAAATTTACCTATCACTGGGAAGCGGACAGCGATGCCGCTCCCGGTCCGAACGATCCGTCCTCTATTGTCTGGCTTTATCACTCACATGTTGATGCCGTTACCGAGGTCTACGACGGTTTGATTGGAACCATCGTCGTCACGAAAAAAGGGATGGAACGCGCTGCGAACGATCCACGTCCCAAAGATATTGACAAGGCATTCACTACTCTGTTTCTCGTTTTCAATGAAAATGACCGAAAAATCGTTAAAAGTGGACAAAGCGCAGAATATGACTCTCCTGAGGAAGCCGAAGAGGGTAACCTTAAGCATACCATTAACGGCTATATCTTTGGCAATCTGCAAGGGTTGGAAGTTGAACAAGGCGATCGAGTCCGTTGGTATCTCATCGGGTTAGGCACTGAAGTCGATATGCACACCGCACATTGGCACGGTCAGACGGTGCTAAACGCAGGAAAACGCACTGACGTGGTAGAACTACTTCCCGGCTCTATGGTAACAGTAGATATGACAGCGAAAACCCCGGGCAACTGGCTCTATCACTGCCATGTCGCAGATCATATTACGGCAGGTATGAACACACGCTGGCGCGTGATACCAAAGCCTTGAAAAACGCACATTAGGCGTTTATCCAAAAACTTTGAACCTTTCGCAATTAAATCTGACTAAATTCATATCAGATTTGATTTGGACGTATAGTCTATTAATTACCTTAAGGAGACATAATGTTTAGCAACCGATCCAATTTTTTCAGCTACTGTTCACTGATTTTGCTCTTATTCACCCTCATCGCTACGGTTCACGCTGAAACGTTGACCATCTACTCCGGACGAAGTAAGAGTCTCGTTGAACCGATTATCGAGCAATTTGAAGAGAAGAGTGGGATCCAAGTAGAAGTCAGCTACGGTGGAACGACCCAACTTGCCGCCGCGATTCTCACAGAAGGCGACAAAAGTCCTGCCGACCTCTTTTGGGCACAGGATGCTGGAGCACTCGGTGCCGTTAGTAAAAAAGCGATGTTTGAAAAGTTACCAGAATCCATACTCACACAGCTCCCTTCAGGGTTTCGTGATGCCGAAGGTTTCTGGGTAGCAACAAGCGGTAGAGCGCGCACACTCGCATATTCTCCAGGACGCGTTAATATGGAAGCACTCCCCGAAAGCATCTTCGATTTAACACAACCGATGTGGAAAGGCAGAGTCGGTTGGGCACCGACGAATGCATCCTTCCAAGCGTTCGTTACATCCCTACGTGTGCAGGTAGGTGATGAACGAACAAAAGAATGGCTCAGCGGTATGAAGGCAAATGGTGCCAAAAAATATGCGAAGAACACACCCATCATAGAGGCACTCGCCGCAGGAGAAATTGATGTCGGTTTACCGAATCACTACTATCTCCTTCGCTTCAAAAGTAAGGACTCCAATTTTCCTGTGGAACAGACGTTCTTTAAGCCGAGTGATCCGGGCAACCTCGTCAATATTGCGGGTATCGGATTGTTGGAAAGCAGCGAAAATAAAGATGCCGCACTGAAATTCGTGGAATTTTTGCTATCCCATAAAGCGCAGCAATACTTCACCAACGATGTCTTCGAATATCCTGCTATTGAAGGTGTAACGCCGCACGCGAACCTGCTGCCCCTCTCTGAACTGCTTCAATTGGCACCGACATTCAATCTCAATGATATGGACGACCTCGATGGTACGGTCAAATTGTTGAGAGACGCCGAGATTCTATAGACACTCTGCTGTAGGAGGGAACTCCGATTCCCGACGCTTTCGTTAAGTCGGTGAGGTAACTGGAATTGAATGTCAAAGCCAAAAACAGTAAGTGTAAACCGCTATCTCCTTATACCGGCAGTTGTGGTAGGTGCTGGCGGGTTGATCCCGTTGGTTTACCTGCTCGTCAAAGCGTTTTCTGCGGAAGGCACTTCGCTTGTACAGATTGTCTTCCGCTGGCGAAACGCCAGGCTTTTCTTTAACACACTCCTGCTGACCGCTGGTGTTCTCGCATTAGATCTGCTTTTGGCAACCCCCGCCGCATGGTTAACAACCAGAGCGAATCTGAAGGGGAGACGTTTCTTCACTCTGCTTTGCACTTTACCACTTGCTATCCCAGGCTATGTGATGGCGTACGCCTTGCTGGCACTCGGTGGAAATACCGGGATTGTCGCCCAATTTTTCGGAAAAAGCATTCCGCGCCTCAGTGGTTACTGGGGAGCACTTCTCGCCCTCAGCGCATACACGAGTCCTTATCTCTTTCTGAATCTGCGGACCGCACTGTTAGGACTCGACCCAAGCCTGGAGGAATCGGCTCAAGGTCTTGGCTACCGATATCGCGAAGCATTTTTCCATATTATTCTTCCACAACTGCGTCCCGCCTTTTATGCAAGCGGCTTACTTATTAGTCTACATGTCCTCGGGGACTTCGGTGTTGTGTCGTTGATGCGTTATGAGACCTTTAGTTACGCACTTTACACAGAGTATACGCTCTCTTTCGAGCACATCTATGCCGCGTGGCTCGCGCTCATGCTCCTTGTATTTACTGGATGTCTGCTCTATCTTGAGGCAAAATTGCTAAATCGGGTGGTTCTCCATCGAGCGGGAAGCGGGGTTTCCCGTCAACCATCGCAGATCCCACTCGGTCCGTGGCAAATTCCCGCTTATCTGTACCTCAGTGTGCTCTCATTCACGACTGTAGTTGTCCCCGCTGGGGCTGTCCTCCTCTGGATGTTCAGAGGATTCGATGCCGCCGTGTTGGGAGGGCTTATGGATGCGCTCATCGGTTCACTGTCGATTGCAATCCCCGCCGGAGTTCTGTGCGCGTTTCTGGCGGTTCCGTTCGCCTATGTAGGTGTCCGACACCCTTCGCGTCTGTCGAACATGTTGGGGCGTGTCGCTTATATTGTTTACGCTATACCGCCACTCGCTTTCGCACTGTCACTCATTTTTTTCGTCTTAAACACCGTGTCTTTCATCTACAAAACGTTACCTGTGTTAATTTACGCCTGTACCCTACATTTTCTCGCAGAAGCCATCGGACCCGTAAGGAGTTCACTATACCAAGCCTCACCCAATTTAGAAGAAGCCGCTCAATCACTTGGGTATTCACGGATACAAGCATTTTTTAGAGCATTACTCCCAATTCTCACGCGTGGCATGCTGACTGCCACAGCACTCGTTTTCCTCGCGACGATGAAAGAATTACCGCTTACCTTTCTTTTATCGCCAGCTGGATATGAAACACTCGCACTCAACGTCTGGAGTTACACATCAGAAGCAATGTTCGCCGAAGCGGCACCTTACGCACTCGCGATTCTGGTTTTTTCAGGAATATTCGTTGGTGCCCTCATTCGCCATGAGGAACATGCACAAGTATAGTTATGTAGGGCTTACGCACTTACCTGGTAGGTGCGGTTTTGCGGCGTACTCGCCCAAATGCGATCTGCATTCCCAACCAGGGTTCCCACCCGTTACTGGGAAGGGACACCGAATGCGTCCAAATAGATGAAATTTACTGATTTTGCGTAAGTCCTGGTTATGAATAAAACGACAGGAGAAACAAGTTATGACACGCCTCAAAAATGCCATCTATAGCACTTTCGCATTCGCCCTACTCCCGTTCGTGATGCTCGGTTGTCTTTCCATAGCGGCACAAAATACAGTCCGCGTCGATGGTGGTATGACTGAGACATTTGAAATGTCTGAGAGCGGTACAGGCGCAATTCAGAAATGGATACTCCCCGAAAGACGCTCTATCAGTCGTATTGAGATCCACTTTGATCCGATTGACCCTTTGAAAAATATGACTGTCTATGCTCGGATAGGTGAAGATAATTGGCGAATCGTCAAGGCAGTCAAAACGCCTGTTCGAACATCACCGTATATCATTCGCGCACCACTCTCCACAGATGCTATCCGTGTTGTGTTGTCATCGTCAATCGGGATGATTGATCGGATAGTGCTTTACGGCGCAGAAACGAAACCATCAACCGAATAGAGATCGTCCAACATTTTCTCACGTCCAATCGGAGGAACCACGGTAAATTGTTTTATACTAAAGTCGAAAAATATGTAGACAGTTGCACAGCGAAACAACCCGCCGCACCGCTGGCGAGGATTGTATCCTCGCCTCTTTGGAGTGTCTAATTAATTCTTAACTTTACTATAGTTCGCGTTTTTGACGCAATTTTCCAACAATTTCTATACATATCTTTCTAATTCTGATAGACTCTGTTACGACTCTCTAATTGACAAACTGGGATGCACATATTCTTGGATTTTTTAACGCTACCCCCACTTTTAACGCTTGGTGCTGATGCCCTGAGGGTGTTACTCTCATTTGCGCTCGGTATTTTCATTATTAACATCTACCAGTGGACCCACGCCAAAGTTCCACAGAAATCGTTTACCGATACGCTCATCATCCTATGTATGTTGATTTCTGTGGTGATGGTGGTTATCGGTGATAGCATCGCACGGGCGTTTAGCCTTGTAGGTGCTTTGTCTATTATCCGATTCCGCACGGCTATTCAAGACCCACGCGATATCGGTTTCGTTTTTTACGCGTTAGCAGTTGGGATGGCAGTCGGTGCGGGAAACCCATCTGTCGCGATTTTGGCGACCTTCCTCATCGGTATCATTATCCTCTGTATGTACCATTGGCATCAACGTTTTGGTAACGATAACGAATTTAGTCTCGAATTCTGCTTGCCACCAGAGCAGGCATCCGAAACTATCTATAGTCCAGTTTTCAATAAATACTTGACCCACGAACGTCTACTCGAACGACGGATCAAAAAATCACAGCAAGTTGAACTAACATTTCGGGTTAGATTGGCAAATCCGCAGGAGTGGCTCGCTTTTTTTAACGAACTCTCAGGTATTGAAAACGTAACAGAGGTAAAAATGGATAAAGAGTGAACATAGCGAGCGGAGAAACCCCGAACTTTCCTACGACTTATGTATCTAAACCTAAAATTGAAAAGGAGAAACGATGATGCAATCTAAATTAATAACACTTATTGTGCTAATGGTTATCGGGTGGGCAATACACACCAATGCTCAAGACAATCAGGAGCCTCCAAAACTATCAGACGAACAGAAGCGGTTTGATTTTGACGGAAATGGTGCTCTTAGTGATGAAGAGAAAGATCTCATGCACCGAGTTACGAGCATCGAAGCACTCACAGGCAATAAACTTACTGACGAAGAGATTAAGCGGATGAACGATGACCAAGGTCCTGATATGGGGTTCGGAGGTCCGCCCGGTGGAATGCCCGGTTTTGGCTTGGGAGGTGGACGAGGGGGAAGACGCGGACCTCAACCCGCAGAAAAAATTGTCAAACAGTTTGATAAAAACGAAGATGGAAAATTAACCGGTGACGAGCGGCAAGAGGCACTGAACACGCGTGGTGGTGGAAGTGTGTCTCTAATGAGCGAAGAAACTTTGCGCGAAGGTGTTCAGAACGATGTGCAAGCAAGCCTCAATTCGGTGCCAGAAGGTTCACCCTCACTCTATAACGCACAAACACTCCGTACGCTTTATCTCCGATTCCACCATGAAGATTGGTACGAACAGATGAACTCGTTTTATCGCACAGATATTGAAGTTCCAGCAGAACTGATTGTTGATGGAGAGGTCTATCCAGATGTCGGTGCCCATTTTCGAGGCACTTCTTCCTACTTTACAGTCGGATCGGAGAAAAAATCCTTCAATATTGCCGTTGATTATGGTGAAGACGGACAACGCCTCTACGGCTACAAAACGTTGAACCTACTCAACGGACACGTCGATGCGTCCTTCCTCCGTGAAGTACTCTACAACCAAATCTCGCGCGACTATATCCCCGCGATGCAAACCAACCTCGTGAAATTGGTGATCAACGGTGAAAATTGGGGCGTCTATATCAATCTCCAGCAGTACAACAAGGATTTTCTCGCCGAGTGGTTCGACACAAAAGGTGGTATCCGCTGGAAGATAGGGCCCGGTAGAGGCGGTGCGCTGAATTATGCCGGAGACGATCCATCCGCATACCAAGAAACGTATCAGCTGAAAACCCGTAATGTCGAAAATCCATGGGACGGTCTGATTGCCCTCACGAAGATGCTTGACGATTCTACACCTGACTCGGAACTTGTGGAAAATCTTCCGTCCGTTCTTAATATCGACCAAGTGCTATGGCAACTCGCTGTTTCAAACGTCTTTATGGATGACGATGGCTACATCCACAAAGGCGGCGATTATGCTCTCTATCAAGATGTCAACGGTAGATTCCACCTCATACCGCACGATAACAACGAGAGTCTGAGGTTTGGGCGATCGGGACGTGGCGGTCCTGGGGGGGGCGGTCCCGGTGGCTGGTCATGGGGAGACTTAGAAAACGGTATGGTATCCCCTGTCGCGCATGCAGACAATGCTGCCCGTCCACTTATTAAGCGATTGCTTTCAAACCCAGAGTGGCGCGCACGGTATCTCGCACACGTCCGAACCGTCAAGGATGAATGGCTCGATTGGGAAGTGTTGGAACCGATTATCAAGGAATATCAAACGCTTATTGATGCAGAGGTTCAGCAAGACGATAAAAAACTATATGGGTATGAAGAATTTACAACCGGTGTTCCCGAAGACCTCAAGCGGTTTGTGAACCAACGTCGTGAGCATCTGAACAATCATACTGAACTCAGCAAACCGGTCCCGGATATTGTTTCGGTTGAGATCGAATCTGGAACGTCTCCCGTAGCGAATCAATCCGTCACAGTTAAAGCAAAACTTCACAAATCCGTTGACGTTGATGCAGTTTTGTTGTATTATAGCACTGATCGGTATGTCGTATTCAATCAAGTGGCGATGACAAAAGAAGGGGATAGTTATGTTGGACACATCCCCGGTTTTCCCGCAGATACCACAGTCTACTATTACGTAGAGGCGAACGCCGTCAAGACACACGGCACAACCGCCTTTTCGCCAGCGAAATCCGAGCAAGGCGCGGCACAGTACCGAATCGGTGTTCCCATCGCAAAAGAAACGCCAGTCGTCATTAACGAACTCATGGCAGTCAATACCAAGAGCCTTACCGACCCACAAGGACAACACGAAGACTGGCTTGAACTGCACAACCTCACCGACGAGGTCTTGAATCTTACGGGGATGTATTTAACGGATAAAACGGACAATCCCAAAAAATGGGCATTTCCTGAGAATACGACGATTCCAGCGCAAGGCTATCTCCTCGTGTGGTTAGATGAAGACGGTAAAGCCGATGGTGGGCTCCATGCGAACTTCAAGTTGTCCCGTAGCGGCGAAACTGTGATGCTCGTTGATACTGATACACGTGGTAATCAGGTCCTTGATACAGTAACGTTTGATAAACAGGAGAAGGATGTTGCACTCGGCAGATGGCCGAATGGTAGTGGCACACTCAAACAGCTCCAAACCACACCAGGTAAAGAAAATATGCTTAAATAGTGTAAAACGAACCTTTTGTTTTGTTAGATGTCTAATGGAACAAGAAAACCATTTATGGTAAACCAGAAAAATAAGCAGACATTCTCCCCTCCCCGGGTAGGCGAGGTTTCTAACCTCGCCGGTGCAGAGTGTACAATTAATTCTAAAGTTTACCATAGTTTGCCTCTATTCAATATTTTGCTTGATTAAGCGAAATATGAGAGTTGAAAATCAGCACTATTGAAGAATTGAATAGAGGCGTGTTCTTTATCCTGGCAGTTTGGAGAAGAAGTATGTCCGTTGCAACCCTTACAGCTACTATGGAAACCTATTCGGAGATAAGCAAAACAGGAGAATTGGATCTCGCACAGGAACGTGAGATCGTTTTGCGCTGTCAAAAAGGTGATGCCGATGCAATGGGAACCCTTGTGATTCAATATCAACATTGGGTCTACAATATCGCTTACGGTATGCTCGGCCATCACCAAGACGCTGAAGATGTCGCGCAAGATGCTTTTCTCTCCGCATGGGAAAACATCGGGAAATTCCAATTCCGTTCCCGATTTTCCACATGGCTCTACCGCATTGTAAAAAATAAGTGTCTCAATCACATTGATCAGTATCAACGCCGGAAAACCGACCCAACGGAGATTGATGATTCGCAACCGTGGGTACCCCTTGATACAGCAACTCCTGAAGACGCCGCATTACGTACCGAAGAGAAAGAAATCGTTCACGCAGCCCTCGCAAAACTCAAGACCAGTCATAGAGAAATCCTTGTGTTGAGAGAACTGCGAGATCTGCCTTATGAAGAAATATCTGAAATCCTGGGATGCACACTCGGACGTGTTAAATCCCGGTTACATGAAGCCCGAAAAGCCCTAAAAAAAGAACTGGAGCGAGTCGAGTGGTAACATCTTTTATCACGATCCTCGATTGAAAACATGAATCATCAAAAAATCCAAGAGGAATTATCAGCCTATTTAGATAAAGAATTAAGCCCGAGCAGGCATAAGCAGATTGAAGCACATTTGCGTTCCTGCGACGAGTGTTCCGATATGCTGGCAGCGTTCCGAACGAACCGTCAGATGGTCACAAATATCGCGCGCCCAGCGCCATCAACGCTCAAGGATGGAGTGATGGCGAAAATACACACGCAGTTTCAAGATGAACTCTCCGCCTATTTGGACAACGAATTGGCACCCGAAATGCGCGATCGGATGGAAGTACATCTTCACGCTTGCAGTGAATGTTCCGACATGCTGACAGCGTTCCGCCAAAATCGCGAGCGCGTCAAAACGATTGAGCAGCCTGCGCCATTCTCCATTGAAAGCGCAGTGATGGCGAAAATACGCCAGCAAGCACCACAAACACGCAAAGAGGAATCTACTCACACCGGATGGATACCTGATATAAGACGATGGATGCCCGACCTGGGACGCTGGTTTTTCCGTCCCGTTACCGCAGGCGCGACCGGTATTCTGACACTCGTCCTGATTTTGGGGGCGCTCTACTTTTATCCGACTGCTCCCCAGCATGACGAGACACTCGACTTTTACTTCGGGCTTTATACCGAGCAACTTGAAGACAACCCATTGAAATCAAACGTCAGCGCACCGCTCAATACAATACCAACAGAGGAATCTATCGTTATAGAAGCGGCTGACGACATCGAACAAATTCTCGACCTCTATCTGGAGGATGTAGGGAATTAAACTGTCCAGCAAGAACCAGCCAGGTGAATCTATGCGAATGCACATGTATTTCATCCTTCACAAAGGTTTGCAATCTAAACGCCACCTTCTTGGCATTGCAGTTTTAGCCGCCTTGCTCTGGGTGCCCCAAATACTTTTCGCTGACATCAGTACGCTTGAACGCATTGCAGAAGCCGAACATAAAGTCAGTTACGTAGGATTACGCTTAAAGACGTTTAGTTCGTCAAGAGGCACACGTACGCTTGAAGAAGTAGTCATTCACAAATCTGTAGATGCTTCATACCGGAAAGTGGTATCCGTCGTCGGCGAACGACAATCGTTTGAAGGTTCACGAGATAGAAACGAACGCCGCAACGATAACAGGCAAAGAGACAACAATGAGAATCGCAGAGACAGTCGAGAAAGAGATCGGGACCGGAACGAATGGCGAAAAATTGGAAGCCAATTTTCAAAGGAAGAGATCCAATTGATTGCCCAAAATTACAACTTGGAAGAATCGGAATCCACAGAAAAAACAGCGAATTATGAAACTAACATTCTAAAGATCACACCTAAATTCGCAGGTAGACCCATAAAACTAATCTTTTTTGCCCGCGAAAACGGTGTTATTTTGCGAGTAGAAGACCTCGACGCTGACGGTGTACTTCGAGAGATGTTTGTCTATAACCGAATTAGTTTCGACCCAGAAACTGTAGAGCGCAAATGGGAGGTCTTTGAAAAAGAGATTAAACCGGAACCACGACGCAGGCGTAGCCACCCAATTTCGCTTGTCGAAGCTGAAAAAATGTTAAAAACCAAACCCATTCAACCTGAATACATGCCGCCGGGGTTCCAGCTGCAGGATGTGCGTAGTATAAGAAGCAGGGAAAACGACTCAATTCTTCTTGAATATACAGATGGATTGGTAAATTTCACGCTCTTTGAAAAAGGCGGTGAGCCACCCCGCCTCAGCAGTAGACAACGCGGAGAAGAAAGTGAAATCGAACTTGGAGGTAAAAAGGTATATAAACATCGGTTCGGATCGACAGATGCCTTCAGATGGTCGGGTGCGAAAATCCACTTCTTCCTGGTCGGCGCAATACCCACTGCTGAAATGCAGAAAGTGGTAGAATCCATTATTCACAAAGCAAAGGAAAAATAGGGAAAGAATTATGCAAATATACCATACGCTTATGTTAGGAATTATTGTCACAGGTTTATTGTTCATCGGAAACGCAGGTGCTGATAGTATCAAATCTCAACTCGAAGCATCACCACGGCACGGCGAATGGGTGAAAGTTACAACCCCTGATGGGCGTGTTGTTAATTCATTTGTTGTGTATCCAGAGGTGAAAGAACCCGCAACGACTATTATCGTTATCCACGAGATTTTCGGACTCACCGATTGGATCCGGCTCGTGGCAGATACACTTGCCGCTGAAGGGTTCGTCGCAATTTGCCCAGATCTGCTTTCTGGTATGGGTGCTGACGGTGGCGGCACAGAAAGTTTCGACTCCGGGGACGATGTCCGACGGGCTATCCGTGAACTCTCGCCCTCCCAAGTTACATCCGATCTGGATGCTATCCAGAAATATGCCCGCGATTTACCTTCAACCAACGAAAAGGTTGCGGTCTCCGGCTTCTGCTGGGGAGGCGGTCAAACGTTCAGTTACGCCGTCCACTCCGATACAATAGCCGCCGGTTTCGTATTCTACGGTCGCGCCGCATCAATAGGAGATGTCCCCAAAATATCGGCACCCGTGTATGGCTTCTACGGTGAGAGTGACAACCGCATCAATGCCACAATTGATGCCACGAAAGCCGCCGCGGATGACGCAAATGTCACTTACGAACCCGTTATCTATGAAGGGGTCGGTCATGCCTTTCTGAGGCGCGGTATGGCAGAAGATGCCAACGAAGCACAAAAAACCGCCACAAAAGCCGCATGGGAGCGGTGGGTATCCCTCCTGCGAGAACTCTAGTAGTCGTTCAATGTTGAGTTTGTAGTAAAGTGTATTGACTTTTTGAGAGGTTCTATGGTATATTCTTACCATAATTTACATCTTATCTCCAAGAGGTCTGTGATGAGAAAACAAAAACATAGAGTTGAGTTGACATCTGAAGAGCGTCAGACGCTTGAAACGTTAGTTCGCAAAGGACATCACTCTGCGCTGAAACTCATGCGTGCCCATATCTTGCTGAAGTCGGATCGCAACGGTCCCGCTTGGACGGATGCGCAAATCGCCGAGGCGTTTGGGTGTCGTGGGCAAACCGCCTATAATGTTCGCAAACGCTTTGTCGCCGGCGAGAGACTCGGGGCGTTGGAGCGCAAACGCCAAAGTCGCCCCTCTCATGTGCGGAAACTCGATGGTCAAGGCGAGGCGCGCTTGATCGCCTTAGCGTGTAGCGATCCCCCGGAAGGGTTCTCTCAGTGGACGCTGCGACTCCTCGCAGATCGTCTTGTTGAACTTCAGGTTGTTGAAAGTATCTCTATTGAAACCGTTCGACAGACGCTAAAAAAAACGACTTACGTCCGCATCGGTGGGCGTACTGGGTGATTCCTCCCGATGAAAATGCCGCCTTCGTTGCGGCGGATCCCGGACCTACAGACGCTTCGGTCAGAAGTAGACGCCTGGCAGGCACATCGCAATCGGACGGCAGGGCCTGTTGACTGGCGATTTAGGACAAAGGACGCACGCACGCATCAAACTCAAATGGTTATATCCTAAAACTCAAAACTGAACGACTACTAGATATACGGAAAGGACCTTCATTCATCAAACTTACCTGATCGAACCGCAAGGTAATTAGGAGTCGGTTATCAGTTATCGGTTGTCAGTAAAAAGGTATTCGTTAAACCCAAAGACGTAGCCTGCAACAACGGCACAGGCGGATATACGGAAAGGTCCTTTATTCATCAAACCCACCTGATCGAACCGCAAGGAAAAATTAAAATATGTCAGATTACACAACGGTCACGAAAACATCAGCCATCCGAGAAGGGCGTGGAAAAGCGTTTACCGTCAACGGAAGAAGGGTCGCTATTTTCAATGAAGGTGGCGCATTCTGTGCTGTTGATAATACCTGTCCACACGCGATGGGGTCCCTCGGTAGAGGTAGAATCCGGAACGGTGTTGCTGTGTGTCCAGTCCACGGCTACGCTTATGATACAAAAACGGGTGAATGCCAAACCGACCCGCGCCTCCGCATCAGAACCTATCCCGTAGTCGTCGAGGACGAAGAGATTAAAGTTGAGGTAAAACAGTGAAACGAGTAGAGGTGCGTTTTGCTCTTCTAATTATCTCAGTTAAGGTCCGAAGTAGAACTTTGGATAAGCTTGTTGCCGCGGAAATAGAGCGTAAAACAGATTGATGTATTTTCTATTTACTGGAAACGACACTAAAAATCTGTACTAACGCCTACCATAAATGACGTTTTGTGGATCGGTTCAAACTCGGAAGTCCCCTCTGCTGTTTCAACGCGCCGGAATGTGTATTCACGGGTGACAATTGTTACCACTGGCGGAAAAACTTCATAACGCACCTCCACACTGAACGCCGATTTTTCATCCAAATCGAACAGGTCTCCGAAGAAGTTCGTCTCCCCACCCTCGCCAATATCACGTTTGGTGTAGAATGCACGCACCGAAAAATGTGGAACTAATCCTGACTCAGTCACCGCCATGTAGAGCTTAGGTTCGGTATTCGTATAATCCTCGAATGTCCCCATAAAATGAATCTGTGGCAGTGGATGCCAAATCAATTGAGAGAAGAAACCGCGTCTCGGTTCAGTGTTTGTCTCCAATCCCAAAAATTGGGGCATGTCGGGTTCCGCGGATAAAGATTTCGCGGATTCGTATGTGTAATCGAACACCGAAGGGATGTAGCCATCTCCAAACGTGCGATACTCTATTTTGAAGAGGATTTGGGTGAAAGAGAATCCGACACCGACTGCGTTCCCCCATGCCAGATTCGTTGTTACGCGATTTTCTTCTGTAAGCATGATTTCTGTGGCGGTGTTTTCTTCAGGTAGTGTGTTAAGAAAGGCAATATCGTCATAGAGATCAAGCCGAAACGTGCTTGTCTCAAAGATTGGAAACCCTACATCAAGACCGACTGCCGTCAGCGGGTCTTCCCCTGCTTCTTGTAAATTCGGGTTGATGTCTGTGAGATAGGTCGCACCGAGTTCAAAGCGCGTCAGTAAATTGTCATTTGCTTTGCGTTGAAACGGTCGATAAAACCCGCGTCCGCCGAAGATTGTAGGATTACCGATGTCATTCACCAGCGTTTCAATGCCGTGACGGTTTTCTGAATTTCTGAGGTTCAGGCGTAACCCGCGCCGGTCGTAATTAGAATAACCGGACATGATTGAACCGTGCCCGATGGTTAGGTAATCCAATTCTCCGAATCGAAAATGGAAGGGATCGTAAGGCTGTCCATAACGAATGTAGCGGATGAGTCTTAACCAAGTGCTCGGACTGTCCCACGCTTCGCCATCCTCAGCGAGAATTTGAGGTTCTGCTCCTTCCGCGTATGGATTATAGAGCAGGGTTAAGTCTAATCCAATCCCCACTTTTCCAAGTGGTATATCCGGTTGGAGTTGAAGGCGAACGTAAGCATCACCGTTAATAAAAGTAAGACCACCACCGTACAATCCGCTTTTTAGGAAGTCAGGTTGTTCCATGTGGGTTAAGGTTTGATCTTCTTGGGCAGGGATAGAAGTCGGGAGGATGATGAGGAAAACTAAAATTCCGATTATTGAGGCGAAGGTGCCTCTTCCACAATATGCGAGGACATTGTTTCTGTTCATGGAGTGAGAATCCTGCCATCTTTCATCTGGATAACACGATCGGCATTCTCCTTTAATCCTTCGTGGTGTGTCACAATAGCGATAGTGGTTTGGTGTTCTTGACGTAGTTCTTGAATAAGGTTCATGAGGTTGTCACTCTGGCGACTGTCGAGGTTAGCGGTCGGTTCATCGGCAAAGATGATTTTCGGGCGATTGGCAAGTGCTCGCGCAAAAGAGACGCGTTGTTTTTCACCACCGGAGAGTTGGGCGGGACGATGGTGAAGTCGATCACTCAAGCCAACCTGTTTGAGTAATTCTGTCGCGCTGCTTTCCGCTTCGGCGGTCTTTGTTCGAGCGAGGTCCATCGCCACCATGACATTTTCGAGTGCTGTGAGATAGGGCAGTAGGTGGAACAACTGAAAGACGAATCCGATCTTTTCACGACGAATGACGCTCAAGTCTTGCGCTTCAGGGTTAATCGGCTCGCCGTCAATTTGGAGTTCCCCGGCATCCGGCGTTAAAATACAGCCGAGGAGACTGATGAGCGTTGTCTTGCCACAACCGCTGTCTCCCATCAGCATCAACAGTTCACTCTCTTCGATTCGGATATCAACCGAATCAACAGCGACAACGGTGGCATCGCCACTGCCAAAACGTTTCGTTAAGCCTGTTCCTTCTAATATCGCTGCCATTTAAATCTCTCCTCGGAAAGCTATCATCGGATCCACCGCAATCGCTTTACGCGCTGCCAGATACCCGCTACCACAACACACAATGAAACTGATGCACGCAACAATGATGGATTCAACGAAATGAATCGCAACGAAAATCGGTGCCGCCGCCGCGAACACATACGACAGGCTAAGCCCAAGTAACACACCGACAATGGAGATGAGGACAACCTGTTTAAGGAGAAGTCCCATCACATAACTGTTTGAACCTCCAATAGCCTTTAGCACCCCGATTTCTTGGGTCTTTTCGAGCATCGTCACGTACGTAATCATTCCGACGAGAATACCCGCCGCTAACCACAACATCACCCGTAGGAATTGCACTGCCTTCATCGGTTCGTCGACATAGTACGCAATGATGTCCCCAAGCGTCTGTTTTAAGGTGCGTACTTCAATGGTTTCTAAGGCATCTAAATCGGCAGCGATCTGTGCGGGTTGTTCGCTTTGGTCTGTTTTGGCGATCATCATGTTGACATGCGGTGTGTTGCCGAGTAGAAGTTTCTGGGCAATGCGCACATCCATAAACAGCAGCGGCGTATCCAAGACGAACATCAGGCTTTTCGCCTTTCCCACAACGCGGACTTTTTCGTTGCTGAGGGTAATCTGTTCTCCGATTTCCAGTCCCATTTTCTCGTCAACAACCACCTCGTAGGGGACTGGATCCTCGGGTCTATAGTCTTCAAAATTACTCCGAGTGAACATTCTGCCTTCAACTACGCTCTTGGGTCCGCCGAGTTGCCCCAATTTATAGCCGACGACGATTGCCTTGGTGGATTTGCCTCGGACGGTCGGACGCGCTTGCGCAAAAACCAACGGAGATGCAGAGTCTGGCACTAAGCCGGGTCCTGAGTTCAGAAATGCCATATATTCCTCAACGACCATGGAGAACCCAATAAACGCGCCACCGGAGCCTTCAGCCGAGATCCAGACATCTGCGCCTGTGGATTCGACGTATTGTCGTGCTTGGATACGCATACCGTTCATGATGCCGCCTAATAGCAGAATCAGCGAGATCAGCACGGTGATGCCCAGTGCTGTTAGTACGACTCTCGCTTGGCGATACCGCATGTCTTTGAGAAATAGGGTCTTCATAATTTTAAATCTACTGGGTTTCTGATCGGTTTTGTCCTGCTCCGCACACCATCTGTCTTACTGGTCGCTGACGGCTGACGGCTGATGGCTAATTTGTAGGAGGAAACTCCGATGCCCGATGCTTCTCTAAGGATGTATAAGTAATTACGGGCTCTACTATAAAGGTTGAAACTACTGTTTTACAGCGATGCAAGTCTCTCTGGCATTGTTTGTCGTTTGCGCCGATGCAACTGAACGTGTTCCTGATACGCACCTGAATCCGTCTCAGTCCCGGTTTCACGTTCGAGGAAAAGCGGGAATTCAGACGCGGGGGGTTTAGCGTTGTGATACGCATGACCATAACTCCGCATGATGATGCGTTGTTCACGGTTAAGCGTCTCCAACCAGTCGGGTGAAGAGTGGAACCGATCCGCCGGAGTAATCCAAGACGGACAATAAGCAACGAAGATATTGTAACGCACTACATCGCTCTCGTTCGGTTCCACACGATGCCAGATGCTCGAATGCATTACCGTCATTGTGCCTTTGCGCGGGCAGACGACCTTTTCCCCTGGGATACTTTTGTGTGTATCGTAGCCGTCCATATATTGCTGACGATGGCTTCCAGGTAGTACGACAAGGTTGCCCATCTTCTCTTTCGGCAAATCAGTTAGCCAATATCCAATCTTGATTTGCAACGGCAATTGGGGTGAAAACACACCATAAGGTAGTGCTCGCGCACCGTCCGGATGCCATATATTGTACTGTTTCCCACCGGGTGGACGCAGGAAAAATTGGCTTTGATGGAGTTTCAAAAGTTCCCCAAACAGGTCATACGCATAGCCGACATGACGCTCATTATCAATGAGGTTCGTAAAAACGGGGTCGCGTTCAACGATGTTCTCCATGCCGAGATAGCCCCCAGGCGTATATTTTGGACTGGTTGCCGAGACGCGGTCTATCGCGTCAATATAGGTTTGGACCTCCGCATCGGAGATTGCGTCCTCAATAAAAATAATGCCGTCCTCGTTAAAGGTTTTCCACTGTTCTTCTGTAAACCCGGGGGGTGCGACACGATATTTTTGTTCTGTTCCCATTGGACAACTCCTTTCATGTGGTTTTATAGCAAATCTCATGCCAGTGAAGACAGTCCCATGGTCGTTAGATACTTTGGGCAATGTTCGGAACTAACTGCACAAAATAGGGCAGGTTTTGCCTCTAATGGCACGATATGGGGCAGACGTGCTTGATAACTGCTAACTTACGCATCATCGTTTCGCAAATGAAGGTCCCTCAATCGACTTCGCATCGAGAATCTCGTCAAAGAGCAAATCAAGTCGTGCATGGCTATGGATCTCGTTGATCTGCGTGGCAAGGGTTTCTGGCACATTCCCAAATCGGGCTTGGAGAAGTTTCAGAACCGCAGCGCGTTTTGCCCGGGTTTCCCCTTGTTCAATGAGGGTGCCTGTGATTGCTTCTGCCATGGTGTCTACCTCCATTTCAAATCACTGACTACTATTTAAGAATATCATATTTTTCCAGAAGCGTCAACGGTAATAACAAAACGCCCCAAATCCAATGGGTAGACCTTGGATTTGGGGCAACAGAATTTCAATTCATGATGAGAGACGGTCTTGTTGCACGAAGTGCCGATAGTGCAAAGTTGGGTTCACTTCAATTCAACCCAACCTACATCAACATTACTACACCGCAATCCCTATTTCGTGAACATCGTTCTGGACTAACCATACTGAAACAGCCTGAACAAGAATCTGATTTGCGCGTTCAACGATTGGATTTAACGATGGGATATGGGCAAACATTTTTTGTGCTCGATGTTTCAGATTTGCAATTGATGGCGACTCAAGGATTTTCATCTCTTTGAGGAATGCTTCAACTTCTGATTGACTGACGCGAGCACGGTTACGGAGTTCTTCCAACTTTGGGGTATGTGCCCACGTTTTTATAACCGTTTGACCGATGTGTTCAATCGAAAAACTCGCAGCGAGTTGTTGGGCAGCATTTTCGATGGTTGATAGAGACGGTCTACGTTTACCTTCAACGACATGTGCTGGCGGTAAACGGAGATCCCAAACGATTCTAAAGAAGGACAAAGCTCTCAAAATATAATACGTGACATCAATTTGCCACCAATGGAATCCTTGAGGCGTAGCACTCGGAAAGTGGTGATGGTTGTTATGCCATCCTTCCCCCAACGTGATAATAGCCAGAAACAGGTTATTGCGAGAATTGTCGCCTGTGGCATACTGCTGTTTCCCGAATACGTGAGAGAGAGAATTAATCGTAAATGTCCCGTGAAAAAGTATCACTGTGCTCACGAAGAAACCCACGATAAGTCCCGACCAACCCGCAATCGCCCAAACGAGAAAACCTAATAGGAAGGGAGGCAGTCTGTCCCATTTATCGAGCCAAACGAGTTCCGGATATTTCTGAAAATCCTTAATTATACTGTAATCTGCACTCCGTCCATGTTTGGAGAAAATCCATATCACGTGAGAATACCAGAACCCGCGTTGTACCGGGGAATGTATGTCTTGTTCTGTATCGGAGTGTTTATGATGTTCGCGATGTTTCGCTGCCCACCAAAGCGCGCCTCGTTGTGCTGAAGTCTGCCCCAGAAACGCCAGAAAAAATTGGAATCCGCGACTTGTTTTGTAGGAACGGTGCGAAAAATAACGATGATACCCAGCCGTGATACCGAACATACGGATAACATACAACGCACCACATATAATCCAGTCGATAGGTTGAACGTCCACCCAGAAAATCGCAAAACAAGCAAGGTGGACCATTATGAAAGGCAAGACGCGTGGGTGAATAATGTCCTCCTCATGGGAAGGACTTGTAGGGAATGATTCTGTTGACAAGTATGATTCTCCTTGCTATGCATAGCGGTTAAGGTGTGTCTATTCAAAATGTTTCGTGCACACAGGAATTTATCAGTCGAAATGGTTGTTAATGCACTACTATAACAGAATTAAGGATACCACATTTTACCACCAGAGTCAAACATTTCTTATTGGCTTGTTGAAGGAAATCCATTAAAGAAATGCCCAAACCCAAGGTATTATTGGATTTGGGACAACAGGGTTTCTATGATTTAGATAGCAGAATTCTAAACCTTACTTCTTCAATCTATCTAAAATTCAAGGGCAACGCCTATAATGAAACCGTTTCATCAATTATGAGATTTGAGAGTCCCATTTCGTTTGCCAAGTCAACATCTGCTCTGTCGGCTATGTGCCTCTATTCGTGAATTACTCGCGCAAAGGCTTCAAGGCTTTGCGCTTCAACAGCGGCAGGAAATAACGCCTCAAGTCGTTCCATATCGCTGATATTCTCAATCGCGGGTGTTAAAGCATTCACGATATCTACCGAGAATTTCGTTTTGAGGACTACCAAGATGTGTCTGATAGTACTCTCTCGCCTTTCCTGTTCAATACCTTGTTGAAGTCCTTGTTCAATACCTTGCTCAAGTGCTTCTTGAGTGACGCGTTTGGTTGCCTTTTCAAGGTGTTCTTGGAAAAAGGTAGATTCTTGCACAATTTCCTCCTTTATCAGTTGATTCACGAGTTCTGTATCGTAAGCCAAAGCACTAAGAATACCGAGGGTTGCAACTAAGTCATCTCGCATGGCTTTCTCAACTGGCGCTGTCTCAGCGGCTGCAACACATTTTTCCAGCCACTGCTCTGCACTTATATCCGCGGGCGGTTTCATCAGCGGCGTGAAAGGGATCAACGCGGGTGACTGCGTCTCCAATACAGACTGTCCATCTATCTCTGCAAGTTTTATCACTTTATATTCAATCAGATAACGAAACTCTGCTGTCTCATAAGCATAGTATCCAGGATCATTTTGCCCCGCAGAGGTGCCGAGATACAAAACCATACAATAAACCGGCATCTGGAATTCACCAATCAGAAAACCACAATAAGCTGCCAATCGCGCCCACATCGGTTTCGGACTGTTGCCGGATTGCACTTCCAGGTGCACTATTACTTCTGCGTCATCAATACGGATCCTTGTTGTGCTATCCCCGCGATGTGTTTTGAAAGTGGGTTGATCAGTATTCAGGTGTTCTAAGATCTCTACGTTTGGTCTATCAAGGAAGTATTCGATGAGTGCTTTGGGATGTTCAAGCAACAAGTATTTCGTACTGATATCATATTGTGCCATATAGGTATTATACCTAATTTGGCACTATGATGTCCACTTTTTTGTTGACAGTTTGGATAACAAAATGGCGTAGCGCGGAAACCACGCCCTACAGTCTATCCAGATGCAACTTCTTAAGTGCTACTTTACGATAACCATTTTGCGTATGGGAGAAATTTCGCCTGTTTTTAGTTGATAAAAATAGACACCACTCACAACCGGTTCCCCTAAACCGTTGCGACCGTCCCAATACGCTGCGCGGCTTCTATTGGTGTAATAACCTGCCGATTGATGTCCAAGTGCTAAGGTGCGAATTAACATACCTCTCATATCGTAAATGGTGATTTGAACATCACTGTTGTTTGCGAGTTGGTAGGGTATCCATGTTTCAGGGTTAAATGGATTGGGAAAGTTTGGGAGCAGTTGCGTGTCGTCAGGCAGTGAAGCGATTATAGGTGCTGCAAGGACACCTTCTTCCACTTCAAAACGGACAATTTCGGTAAAGTCTGCGCGAAGAGTGTTCTGCGCTTTGTCATGTACGTTCATTTCAGCAAGTCCCCATGTGCCTGGAGCACTACCGACAGGCAAAATAATCGTCTTGTGATAGGTCTCATAGACCTTCGGATCCCGTGAAAAATAGATGTCCCAAAAATCCACATCGTAATGCCGAAAAAAGTGCGTCACACCCTGAGGATCGCGTAGCAGCATATCTGTGCTGGCATAACCGCTGATATTATCCTTGATGCTAAAGGTAATATCAACGCGGGTTTCACCGTTGGGCGTGTGTGGTTGTGTCGGTTCTGCTTGAATTGTAATCCGATTTAAATTCAAGACAGGCGGTGTGCTGTCTGGATTTGATGTCACGATGTCAATTGTAGCAGGGAGTTCATCAAGGACTTCTTGTTCATCCCTTAAGGCATGTCTGGGATCGGTAAAATATACCCCTCGAGTGTTTAACGCGACATCCTCCATCAAGATATAATTAAGGCTGTATGTGCCACCTTGGAAATAATCTGGAAGAATGAGTCCAACACTCGCTTCACCGGTTTCTGGATTATATTCTCCCCAACTTTCGCGACGAGAATAGGTCTCTCTGTTCAGGTCGTTCAGCTGTGCATAAACGCCTTTGATACCATTTTTTTCAATAAGTTGCCAACGAGCAGTAACAACTTGATAAGGTCTGTCTTCTTCGGTGGTTGCATCTGATAAAGAGAGTCGCATTGAGTTCTTGACATAAACTGGCGGTTCACAATCTGCCAGCAGATTGTCAATATAGAGTTTCCATCCCCAATCGTTTTGAGATGTCAATCTCTCATTCCCTTGGGCATCCCATATCCTGATTTGGTCAGGTTGCCAGTATCCATCGGCTGCATATTTTGATAACGCTGCTTTTCCACGCAGAATATGTCCAGAAGACACACTCATTCCATTCGCGTCAATCGGCTCCATCCACGCAAGGTCAAAAAATGTGCCTTTCTCACTAAAAACTCGGATATATGCGGATTGGGCAGCATCCAACTTACTCTCTCCATGAATTTCAATTTCTACAGTTATCTGTTTATCTTCCTCTGGTTCACCTTCAACCTGTATATTAATTCGTGTGATCCGCCCTGGATAAACATAATCAGGATAGAGATTATAGACTTTAAAAGTTAAGTCCTCACGAATCTTGGAGATATAACGCGTGCCGTGCATCACACGATTTTGAATGAACTCGTATTTGGCAGGTGAGCGAGAGCGTAACTTGTCGGGATTCACGATGTAGTAACTGATACTTTCCGCCATATCCTCATTCGGATTTACGCCGTGTGCATAAGCGGAGGCGAACTCTACTTGTTTTGTTGTTGACCAGCCGTCTTTATCGTCGGGATTTTCAAACCAGCCGCCGAGTTCAATCCAATCCTGTTTGAGTTGTTCATCAAGAAGGTATGACCATAGGAAGTGCGCCTTTTCATGGAGAATCAAACGGTGAATATAGTCGGTTCCCTGTTCTTTAAAAGCAGATTCCATAAATTCAATGTAACCAGCACTGGGCCACGCGACAGCAGGGGCTGCTGGATAGAGTGGATGTGGGGTTCCATCCAAACGTCGAACCAAATAGTTGAGACCTGGCGTTTTAATCATACCTTGTGGGAATTCTTCAAGCATAGACACCAGTGCCATCAATTCTTCGTTTTTGAATTCAGAGAAACGCCCGGCGTGTTCACCCGTTGTATGCCGCGTGAGTTCACTATAATCTGGGATATTTATGCTGACGGCGTAGCGTTCTTGCAATATTCGCTCAAGTGTGTATCTGTCCGCACCATTATCGATCACGAACCGAACCACGGCATGATGCAGCCGTTTAGAGAAATACCTACCTCGAACGCCTTCAATTTCTGCTAATAGTGGTTCCGCATGCACAAACGCATCTTCAGCGATGGTGACAATTCGCTGCTCATCTCGGTATTCCACCGAAATGTCATCTTGAATATGACGGTTGCTTAGTCTCCAAATAGAGGATGCTACTCCGGGACTTTCCGCGTAAGGGTTGTTCGTTTCTTGAGGTATGGATTCAAATGTTTGGAGTAATCTGTAGGCATGACCCGGGCTCCATTCAGGACCCAGGTGCACGGAATACTTCCGCATTAACGCTAAAGATGCACTATGTGAGGCAATTTCTATCGGTTCATCCAGTAGCGTCACTTGGATAGGTTCGACTATAGTTGCACTTTCACTCCCTTCTGGGGTTTCATCTATCTCCCAATGGTAGGTAAAAGACGCACCTTGGAGGTCGGGATTACAAATACTTCCTACAAGCAGGATAACGAAAATTAGTGCAAACTTGATAGTTTTCATTGTTCTTTCTGGTTTCTTCTGTAAATAGATCCAAATAACCATCGGCCTTAAACGAAATGTTAGAATTAAGAAATACCACATTTCATTAGAAAAGTCAATCTTTTCGCTCTGCTTGAATTAAAAATGGATAATTTTGATTGTAAGGAATGGTTGTGGTTTGCAGGTACGTAGGTTGGGTTGAATGGGAGCTTACGAAAAATCGTAGAAGTCAGATTAACAATAGAGCGAGGCACGAAAACCTCGCTCTATAATCGGAGTCGGTCGATTTTATTGCTTTTCACGCAAGCGTGCTTCTAACGCTGCCAATTCATCGGATAACGCTTCAGGCAGTGTTTCCTCAAAGCGTGCGTAATGTTCCCGAATGGATTCAATTTCGTTGAGCCATTCTTCCACATTGACGTCCAGGAGTTCTGCCATCTGTTCGTCTGTTACGTCTAATCCGCTGGTATCGATAGCACCGGAGGCAGGTACGTGACCAATGGGTGTTTCAACTGCCTGTCCTTTGCCAGAGACACGTTCCACGATCCATTTAAGCACACGACTGTTTTCGCCAAAGCCGGGCCAGAGCCATCCACCGTCAGCGTCTTTGCGGAACCAATTGACGTAGAAAATCTTAGGCAATTTGCTGGCATCGGTGTTTTTACCCATCTCCAACCAGTGTGCGAAGTAATCACCCATGTTGTATCCGCAGAACGGGAGCATCGCCATCGGATCGCGTCGGAGTTCACCGACTGTACCCGCGGCAGCTGCTGTGCGTTCAGAAGAAGCGATAGAGCCGATAAAGGTCCCGTGCTGCCAGTCAAAGGCTTCAAACGCGAGCGGGACAGTAGAAGCGCGTCGTCCACCGAAGAGGATTGCTGAGATTGGAACACCGTTTGGATTTTCCCAATTCGGATCGATTATCGGGCACTGCGCCGCAGGAGTTGTATATCGTGCGTTCGGGTGTGCTGCTGTCTTTTCATCACCGGGGTGCCACTCTTCACCGAGCCAACTTGTGACCGTTTCCGGTGGATCTTCGCGCATCTCTTCCCACCAGACATCGGTATCCTCTGTGAGGGCGGCGTTCGTGAAGATCGAGTTTGAGGCGAGCGTGTGCATCGCATTCGGGTTGGTGTCCATTGACGTGCCAGGAGCAACACCGAAAAAGCCGGCTTCTGGGTTAATCGCGTAGAGTCTTCCGTCTTCACCGAATTTCATCCAGGCGATGTCATCCCCGATAGTTTCCGCTTTCCAACCTGGTATTGTTGGCGTGAGCATTGCAAGGTTAGTCTTACCACAGGCACTTGGGAACGCCGCAGCGATATAGGTTTTCTCGCCTTCCGGACTCGTTAATCCCAAAATGAGCATGTGTTCTGCCATCCATCCATCGTTTTTCGCCATGATAGAGGCGATACGGAGGGCATAACATTTTTTACCGAGCAGCGCGTTCCCACCATAGCCGCTACCGTAGGACCAGATGGAACGTTCCTCGGGGAAATGTACGATATATTTGTTATCCGGATCGCAGGGCCACACAACATCATCCTGTCCAGATTCAAGGGGCATACCGACGGAGTGTAGACACGGTACAAAGTCGCCATCTTCGCCTAAGACATCTAATACAGCACTGCCCATGCGGGTCATAATCCGCATGTTGACGACGACGTAAGGGGAATCACTAATTTCAACACCGATATGTGAGATAGGTGAACCGAGCGGTCCCATGCTGAACGGCACAACGTACATCGTCCTGCCTTTCATGCAACCCTTGAAAAGTCCTTTGAGGGTTTCCTTCATCTCATTCGGATCGTGCCAGTTGTTTGTGGGGCCTGCTTCAAGTGGGGTTTTTGCACAGATAAACGTTCGGTCTTCAACGCGTGCGACATCGGCAGGGCTGGAACGCGCGAGGTAACTTCCTGGACGTTTTTCGGGATCCAAGCGAACAAATGTCCCTTTTTGAACTAATTCTTCGCAGAGTCGATCGTTTTCTTCTTGAGAGCCATCACACCAGTAGATAGAATCGGGTTGGCAGAGCGCAGCGGCTTCTTCGACCCAACTCTGTAATTTCTTGTTTTTGGTCATTTAAACCTCCTAATTGTTAAATTACGTCTATGACTGTTCCTATATATTTTATAACATATTTTCGCGCTTGGCAAATTAATTAAAAGGTAGACGCTAAAATGCCGCGCCGAGGTTAACATGGATTTTTCCGCGCAATAGGGAGTCTCCTGCCGCAAGTCCATAATTGATGCGTAGGATACCGCCTCTTGATTCAAGACGCGCCCCGAATCCGTAACCGACTCGGAGTGTATCAAAAACCGATGGCGTTTCAATCAAGGTTACAGCACCTAAATCAGTGAAGAGGAAAATTTGGGAGTCGGGTCCGACGAGAAATCGGTATTCGAGGTTGGCATATACGCGGCGCGGTCCAGAAAACCAATCTTCATCGTACCCGCGCAATGTAGTCGCACCACCGAGATAGAAAAGTTCGGTTGGCGGAATATTAACTCCCCACGCCGCGGCAGCATGGAGTTCAACGGCAATAGTCTGTTTCCGCCATGTTGGGAAATATTGTTGTACGGAGAGCCATGCTTTTCGGAGTCGAAAATCGCTCCGGGACACTTCAAAGGCGATGCTATCACGCCGTCCGCGTGTCGGATTCAGAAAATAGTCACGGGTGTCCCGTGTCAACCGGAGTGTGACACTGTATTTCGTGCCTATATACGGTGTAGGCTCGGTGGACGAAAGAGCGCGTGGATCAAAGGGAATTTGCGTTTGGAAATCAAGCGTAGGCGGTGTCCCTGAAGATGGACCCACATTTGGTACGTTAATCCGTTTATATCCCAATGTCATGATCCCTTCAAAGACCCGCCCAAAATTCGTTGTTGTGCTTACGCTGCCCGACTGTTCCTCAGAAACGGTTTCTGATGCATTATCAGGAAAACCTGAGAGTTGTCCTCTATCGGGAGTGCGTTGTTTGAGTTGCCCGTATGCTATGCCGATGGTTAGCGGTTTGCCAAATATCCACGGTTCTGCGTAGCCGAGGCGTAATATCTTCAGCAGACCGGATTTCCAATAAAGGTTAACCTGTCTGCCTGTTCCTAACAGGTTGGTTTCGCGGGCTTCAAGCACGCCAGTGAGTTGTGGGGCTGCGTCAGCATCTGAATCTGGTGGGGCATATCCGATAACCCCACTCAGTTGCCCTGTTCGCGCTTCGGTTACTCGCGCATGGAAATTGATCCTATCTTCTGTTTCACCCGCTTCCAATACATTTGGATGCACTTGATAGAAATACCCCAAATTTCGCAAACGACGATAGCTTGTGTCTATGTCACGTTGCTTAAAGTTATCGTTCGGTTTTACGTGAAGTTCCCGAAGGACTACCGCCGTTTTTGTTTTCTTGAGTCCGCTTACTTTGATCTCACCAATCCGAATCTCTGTACCTTCCCGAATATTCAACTCAAAATTGATGGTGCCTGTTTCTGGCGACAGCTGAATATTCTTAGGTTCAATCTCAATTTTCGGGTATCCGTGTTCACTGTACAGAGTTTGGATGCGTTCAATTCCCTGTTCCAATGCCGCTTGTGTAAACAGTTTTCCCGCTTTTATACCGAGTTGATCTCGAATTTCGGGTTCCGAAAAGCGTTGGTTTCCCGAAACTGTTAACTTCCCGGTACGGAGCGTTTTGCCTTCAACAATTTCTACCGTAATAGACACGGATGTTTCGCTGTTGATTGGTTCCTCTTCAGAAATCGCTGTAATGTTCGGAGATGTTTCTGCGAAAATGAAGCCTGCGTCTTGATACGCCGCTACGATACGTTCAAATCCTTCTATAATTTCCTCACGCGAATACGGTTTTTCTTGCTTCCATCCGAATAACGTTATCAGTTTTTTTTCATCTAAATGTTTATTTCCTATGAAACGGAGATGCCGAATACGGTAGTATGGGTGTGTCTTCTCCTCTGGTTCGTTTTCTGATGTTATCGCGTTTGCCGAAGAGGTACTCTGGTTAGGATCATCTAATTCGTCCAACACTGTTTGTGCATGACTCGTCAAACATAAGAAGAGTCCGCTGAAAATGAGTATGAACTGTGGAAATTGGGATCTATACATCTATACTCTCCATTAGATTAGCACCACTCCATCGGAAATAATTTTAACATGCATGCTACGGGCAAACCAACGTTTCTCTAAGAGTTGTCTCTTGATTTGACCTTCTGAGAATACAACCTCCAGTTAAACGCGTAATAAGTTAGTCGCAAAAAAACTTGATAAAAATTTGAAATTGTGGTATCATAATTGGTACGAGTCGCTAAATTTATAAATTATTCAAAAAGTTTTTGCAATATGGACATGAGAGTTACGCCCACAAGGAGATAGATATATCATGCGAAATGCTTTATTTGTTTATCCAAAATTCCCGCCATCCTATTGGGGCTTTAAATACGCTTTAGAATTTCTTGGTAAAAAATCGTCGATGCCCCCTCTTGGATTGTTGACTATCGCCGGAATGTTCCCGAAGAATTATAACTTAAAAGTCGTTGATATAAATATTGAACCGCTGACGGATGCGCATCTTGAGTGGGCGGATGTAGTGCTGACATCGACAATGATTGTTCAAAAAGACTCTCTTTATGAAGTTGCCGAACGCTGTAATCGAGCAGGAGTCCCTATCATCGCGGGTGGACCGCACCCGACTTCCTACTATGATAATATCAAAGCGGAAACCGATGCCGAGATTGACCATTTCCTCTTCGGTGAAGTTGAGGAGATCTTTGAAGAGTTCTTAACCGATTTTGAAAGTGGCTCTGCACAGGAAATCTATCGTGAGAAACGGAAACCGGATATCACGATAACACCTCCGCCTCGCTACGATCTTATTGACATCAATTCTTACGGGTCAATGGCACTCCAGTTTTCGCGGGGGTGTCCTTTTAATTGCGAATTTTGCGATATTACGAAGTTGTTCGGGCGCGTGCCGCGCACCAAAAGCAATGAGCAGATGCTTGCTGAGTTTGAGATGCTCTATAAACTCGGTTGGGAGGGTGCGATGTTTGTTGTTGATGACAATTTTATCGGTAACAAGCGCGATGCAATGCGTTTACTGCCTGCTGTGCAAAAATGGCAAGAGGAACGCCAATTCCCCTTCTCACTCTTCACTGAAGCCAGCGTAAACCTCGTTGAGATCCCTGAAATGCTTGACGCAATGAGTGAAGCAGGATTCAACATGGTATTCCTCGGTATTGAAACGCCTAATGATGAAGCACTCCTCAGCACCTCCAAAGGACAGAACACCAGCAAAGAGGAGGAAGCCGGGAGTTACCTCTTGCGTGCGATTAGGAAAATACAAAGCAGAGGGATGGAGGTCACAGGCGGGTTTATTATCGGGCTTGATGGTGATACCGAATTTGATTCTCACATCAATTTTATTCAGGAAGCCGGTATACCGATGGCGATGGCAGGACTCCTGACTGCCTTGAAGGAGACCGATCTGTGGCACCGACTGAAGCAGGAAGATCGGTTGCTTGGGGAGTCCAGCGGAAATCAGACCGACATGACCCTTAATTTTGTACCGGAAATGCCGCGCGACCAACTTCTTGTGGAATATCGACGGGTTGTTTCAACGCTCTATGATCCGACCTTGAAGAACTATTTTGCGCGGTGTTTGACGTTGCTTGAACACATGCCTTACACCCCTCGCAATGTGAGATCGATTACCAAAGAGGAAGCCTTGGCATTTGCCCGATCCATTCAGCGACAGCTTTTCTCCAAGCAAGGGGTGGAGTACGCCCGGTATTTGCTCAAGGCACTCAAAGACTATCCGAAGATGTTCCCCGAAGCCGTGCGATTAGCGGTTATGGGTTACCACTTGGAGAAGACGACGCGTTATACTGTTGCTGTTGAAGATTTCAGAAGTTTCTTAAATCATGAGATGGACACATTCAAAGAGAAAATTCCACAGTTTGTGGACGCGCAAGGCGATCCGATGCGTGAATTCCAGAACTATTCACGACAGCTTTTCCCCCGAATTAAGAGGCAGTACAATGCGATTCACAAGGACTTTCAATATGCTGCACACAATGCACTTGTCGGTTTTCAGCAATCAATGTTCAAGGAGTACTTAGAGGCGGAATTCGCTGCTTTCAAAGCCGCAGTCGGTACTTTCGCAAAAGCACAGACTGAACGGCTCGGTGAATTACAAGCGTATGTTCACAGTGTCTTTGCCCGTGTGCGTGCTCAGCAGGCACAACTCCATAGTAATTTCAAGTATCATACCGACGATTTCAAGCACAATGCCCAAGAAACCTTTGACGCTTTCCATGACTCCGTCAAGCGGCATTTAGAACAGCTCTTCGGTTCTGTCCCTGTACAGATTGAAGGACTCGGTTAGTCAGACCATGGTGTCTATTGAGATAGAGAATCTCGGTTTTACCTACCCGAGTCGTGAGATCCCGACGTTGCGCGGTATTACAACGCGTGTGCCTTCCGGTGCATTTGTGTTACTGACAGGACCAACAGGATGTGGTAAATCTACTTTATTGCGGACCCTGAACGGTTTGATTCCGCATGCTTCGGCAGGAACGCTCACTGGGACTGTCCGTCTTGGCGGTAAAGACATCGCTGCCCAGCCATTGGCTACCACATGTCAACAGGTTGCTCTCCTCTTCCAAAATCCCGACGATCAACTCTTTTGCACGCGAGTTGAAGACGAAATCGCCTTTGGACTCGAAAATCTCGGTTTCCCTCCCCAAAAAATTAAAGAACGGATCGCTGTCGCCTTAAAACAGGTAGGACTCGCTGACTTTGCATCACGGGAGATCTCATCGCTTTCTGGTGGTCAAAAACAGCGTGTTGCTCTCGCGGCTGTCTGCGCGATGCAACCACAAGTCCTGCTGTTAGATGAACCAACGAGTCATCTTGATCCACGGGGGACATGCGATATCCTCGGTATCGTCACGCAGTTGAATAGAGAGTTAGGGATAACAGTCGTCTTGGCAACCCATCGAACCAAGGAAGTTGCTCCGATGTGTGACTACGTATGGTTGATGCACGAAGGGCAACTCCATCTGGATCTGCCCGACGCAGAGGCGTTTCAGGATATCACTCCATATCAGCGTCTGGGTGTACAGGTTCCGAAAACCATGGAATCCTCAGTAGACATGCCGCTATCGACCCCTTCAGATGTATCCCAAAAAGATACTTATGAAACGATGCCTCAGACCTCTCTTCTCAGCATCCGAGGACTCCAATTCAGTTATCCGAACACGGATAAGGAGACGGTGCGATCAATTTCCTGCGAAGTGCCGCGTGGGGAAGTGCTTGCTATCATGGGCGCGAACGGTTCTGGGAAGACGACCTTGATTCACCTCATTGCAGGTTTGCTACGTCCGACGACAGGGGAGGTTATCATTGCTGGCAAATCGTCCAGTCGTATGAAACTTCATCAGTTAGCAGGTAAAGTTGGTATCGTTTTTCAAGATCCAGATCTATTGCTACAGGCGGAGACGGTGCGCGCTGAGGTGGCTTTCGGTCCCATAAACCTGAAATTCTCGGCACAGACGCTCGAAGATAGGGTCGATAGGACACTTGAGCGATTTGACTTACGAGATCTTGATTTGGAGGCACCCTATTCGCTGTCTCGGGGACAGCGTCAACGCACTGCTGTTGCCGCCACCTTTTCGCTACACCCTGATCTTTTCCTTCTCGATGAACCCACCACCGGTCAAGATGCACAACATCTCCACCAGTTGATGAATGAACTCTGCGACGAAATCTGTAGTGAAAATAAGACCCTCATTTTCGCAACACACGACACAGAACTCACCCTAAAATATGCTGATCGGGTACTGTTATTATGCGATGGTGAAGTAATTTTCGATGGCGCGCCTGATTCGGCTTTTACGAATCCCAAACTTCTACAGCAAGCATCGCTGTGTTGAACGCGAGATTCTCCCTGCTTGATGATTTTTGTGAAATATGTTATACTTGTGTTAAAAGGGGGGTTCGTATGGTTACTCGGGAAGATATTCAAGCGACATGTAATGACATCGTACGGGAATTCGCACCGCTCCAAGTAATTCTCTTCGGCTCCTATGCGTATGGCACGCCTACGGAAGATTCCGATGTAGATATGCTTGTCGTGATGGACGTTCCGAAGTCGGAGTTTACTCGTAAAGCTATTGAGATACGGCAACGGATTCCCTACCGTTTCGGTCTGGACCTCTGGGTTCGCTCTCCAGAAGAAATTGCGTATCGCGTCTCATATAACGACTGGTTTCTCCGCGAGATCACCGAAAAAGGGGAATTGCTCCACGGATTCGAGGCAGACTGCAACGTCAAAAACCTACAATTCACACATTACGGGACAAACCTCGCCGAAACGGAGAAGAATGGCATGAACCCATTGACGTTGGAGTGGATAGAAAAGGCTGAAGAAGATTATAATGCGGCGAAATGGCTTCAACAATCACCAAATCCGCTCCATAACTCTATCTGTTTTCATGTCCAACAGTGTATTGAAAAATATTTAAAGGCATCGTTGCAGGAGGCAAACATCCACACTCCCAGGACACATAACCTTCAAGAATTACTGGATCTGATTGTTCAATCACTTCCGACTTGGGCCCGTTGGCAGTCTGATTTTAAGAGAATAACAGGATATGCCGTGGACCCTCGGTATCCCGGAGATTCAAGAACTGCCGAGGATACACACCACGCCAAGCATATAGGCAATGAAGTGCGTCAAGCCGTTCGCGCACATCTCAAATAACTGATGTGTGAAATGAAACCACCTCTAATGTGTCAGGAAATTGATCCCTCGTATCAAATAAACTATAATTCGGGTTTGTAATCCGCGAAGGCGGAAATCAGGTGAAAATAAATACAACTTTTCATGTTTTAGTCCTTGTAAGTAAGTGCCAGAGGTTGCTACCACATCGTCTCTAAAAAAATTGATGCTTAAAAACCTTCTATATCCCATCGTATTTTTATGCACATTTCTCATTGGAAACTTGCTTTATGCGGTGCCGTTAAAGACCCTCTCTTTGGACTTTACGCGTGAATTGACCGAGAACGACAAAACGGAGCACATCGCTGGCACACTTCACTATGACGCAGACGCACCGCGGGTTGCGGTTGAAGTTACTGAACCACTCAAGCAGATAATGGTTGTGAGGGACAAGGTGCTGGAGATTTATTATCCAGCGGAGAAACAGGCGTTCCGTTTTATTTCCGAAGGACGGATTCCGCTTCCGTTTGTTGAATCCATTATTCAGTCTACACAAGCGGAGCATGGGTTGACAGCGATCGGATATTCTTTGGAAAATCACGATATCGTAGACGAGATTCTCTATAGTTATTGGAGTCCGCCTAAGAAAGCGAAAGACAAACTCGGTACTATTATCTTAGGTATGCAGGACGATAGGTTGATCTCTGCCGAGGTTAAGAATCCGAAGGGACATATCGTCGCCAGATCGCACTACCAGAACCACAAGAAAGTCGGCATGAACTATATCCCGATGATGGTTACCTCCAGTACATACGGTGATAAATCCGAAGTACTCCAATACGAACGGGTTATCTATAGCAACCCGCAGGTAAACGCTGATTCACAAAATCCGATACTCAATTTCACGATTCCTGAATCTGTAGAGGTTAAAGAGATCAAATGGTAAACCGTCTCTTTCTTTTCGCTGTGCCCTGTTTAGTCGCTGTGTTCTTCGTTTCGCCTGCGTTTTCGGATGAAGCCGCTGATCTCACGTTCATCCGCAAGGTCAATCCGATGACGAGACCGAAACCGAAAGAGAGTATCCGCTTTAATCCGAAGGACACCTCGGAATTGAAAATCGTCGCGACCGGGTTGATTCGGCTCTACCAGAAATTCATCTCCAGTCAAGACGGCCCGACATGCAACTTCCGACCGACGTGTTCTCGCTTCGGTATGGCGTGTATACAGGAATACGGTGTAGCGCGAGGGATACTGCTTACCGCGGATAGGCTCCTCCGATGTAACGGGTCGCAGTCGCAGCATTACCATAAAGACAGTGTGACAGGAAAATACATCGACCCTGTTTCAGACTATGCAACACTGAAGTAGTTCCGCATTTATACCATCTGGTAGGCTCTTTCACCTAACCGCACTGGACCTAAGTGATAGATGTTGTTGAAAGTCGAGTTCGCTACATTCACCTGAGGGAACACCCAAGCGAAACACTTACGAACTCTATGAACACCACGCAAATCTCCAAATTCCTGATCATAGTCTTCCTCGTTACTATACTTCTACCCTTCGCCGCCGCCGAAGAACCTATTGACTACTACACTCCCGAAAATGTCCGTAAATTCGCCGATTTTCTGTATGAACAAGGCGATTACCTCCGCGCCGCAGGTGAATACCAACATTATCTCTTTTATAAGCCGCAAGAAAGTGAACATATCCGATATAGGATTGCCTTGTGTTATCGCTTTGCCGGTCAAACTGAACAAGCAATTCAGAAGTTTGAGACACTTTTACGGACATATCCTGAAGGTCGGTACGTAAGCAGTACCTACTATCAAATCGGTGCGACCTACTTTCTGACGGATCAGTTTGCGCAATCCGCACGGTTTCTACGTGATGCACTGCCATACGTAACGGATGCGCGACAACACGCCGAAGCCGAGCAGTTGATTGGACTCTCTTGTCTGATGCAGAGACAGTGGTCTGAAGCAGGGGAGATTTTCAAGAAGTTGCGCGGATCGAAGGTGGCTTCGGTTAGCCAAAAAGCGATAGTGTATCATGATTTTGCCGCGGGGGGCGCGCAGCTGCCCAACCGCAGTCCGTTTTTGGCTGGAATTCTCTCTACGATTGTTCCTGGGGCTGGCCGACTCTATACCGGTCGCTTCGGTGATGCTCTCACCTCTCTGTTCATTGTCGGTTTAACAGGTTGGCAGGCTTACGATGGTTTCCGGAGAGATGGACTTTCATCGGTGAAAGGATGGATGTTAGGTACGCTCTGCGGCACCTTCTATGTCGGCAACATCTACGGCTCGGTACTTTCCGCTCGCGTTTACAATCGCCATGTAGCAGACGAGTTCTTGGCAACGCTATCTGTAGAATTACCGTATTGATTGCGTATTTTGCTCATCGCCTCGCGACGAATTCTGGTTGTGCCACTTGCATGCGAATTGGCGGGAGACCAGCGGCGATGGCTTCGACATCATCCGCAACCATTCTGCCGATCTCAAAGAGCGCGTGGTCAATAGCGCCTGCCATGTGACACGTCAGTATCGTATTTTCTGTCTCTCGGACTGGATGATCGAGTGGTGTCGGTTCTTCAGGATAGACATCAATCGTCGCGCGAAATCTACCGGCGTTTGTCAATTCAAGAAGCGCGTCGAAATCAACAAGATGTGAACGGCTTGCTAAGACTAACACTGCCCCCGGCTTAATCTGTGCTAATTTCTCGTAAGTAAGCAGTTCCCTATTCTCCTGTGTTGGAATCGCCAAGACGAAGGTGACATCACACGTTTTCAGTAGTTCTTCCAGTCCCATCGGACGTACTCCTTGCTGTTCTAAATGTGTGTCCGGAAGCCATGGATCGTAGGCATGGAGTTTACATTTGAAAGGTGCCAACAGCAATCGAAGTTCCCGTGCAAGGTTTCCATAGCCAATGATACCCACCGTTGCGTTATAAAGCGTGCAAATATCGGCTTGCCCGCGCCATCCCCATTTCTCCTCGCCGCGTCGCATGCGTCGATCTGCATCAACAATATTCCGTAGGGCAGCCAAGGCGTGTCCCAGTGCCATCTCAGCCACCATTTTGGCGAAAGCAGGGGCGCAACTCAGCACACGAATATTCCGTCTAAAGCAGGTTTGATAATCAATTTGTTCTTTCCTTGGGTGCGCGCCACCCACTTCTATAATCGTTTTCAGATGCGGTGCGGCGTTTTCGTCAACGTCTCCAATCCCGAAACCGGGGACACCGATGAGAATGGATGCCTCTTTTTTCGCTTCACTCCACGCATCTTCGGTCATCTGTTCGTCCTTACCCCATATCACTTCGACAGTATTCCCGAGGCGTTCCAAATCTTCTTGCGTGAAGATTGTGTTGAGTTGCCGCACCGGACGCGTATGCAAAATCGCTTTTAACATCTTCAATCCTTTCTTTTTTACTTCAAGAGAATCTCTCCGTCAAAATCTGGAATCTCATGGTGAAACTGACGGTTACCGTTGTTAACCCCAATAGTGCTATCATTGAAACTGACAGTTTGCTTGGAACCACTACGATTATACACTGCCCAACCCTTTTTTGCATATCTGGATTCGTAAAGTCTATGAGATAACTCAGGACAGTATCGTTTGTGTCAATCTTTTCGTCACCATTGGTATCTTCACCCCAACCGATAACGGGTTCGCCGTTCTTGTCCTTGAGCCAGTAAGGTGAGTCCGGTGGAAAATAACCGATGCATTTCCTGGGCATGTACCGTTATCGCACTCAAGATGAGAAGCAGCATTAGGCATTTAGCCTTAAATGTTTTCACTGCTATTGTGGAAGATTTGACTTCAGTTTTGCCCATGTTGTTGCTAACTTATTTTGAGGTTTCACTGCCAATACACCTTCGATGCCTTTGTTCATTAATTCCTGAATTTCTTGTTCGGAGCGCGCAATGTTAGAGATCCGTACTTCGTCCATTCGTCCTTGTAGAAATGGACCCGCACCGCGTCCAAGCCATAAGACATCGTTATTTGGGACAATATTACCACCAATTTTGCCTTCACCGTCTAAAACACCGTTGATATAAATTTTGCCTTCACCGGATTTCCCATCGTAAGTGCCAGCGATATGCGTCCATTTTTTCAGCGGCATATCCGTTTTACCGGCAACGACTGCCGCACCCCATGCTTGTGCCTCAGTGGTCATCCGGAGTAAGACCTTCTTGTCGCTCCGAGGTCCCACTTTGTAAGCAAGTTCCTTGGTTGCACCTGTCCCGCCAGCGGTTGACCACGCCTCAAGGTAGAGCCACATTTCGACAGTGAGACCCTCAACCAGATCTAAGCTGTCGCTGTCAGGGATTTCTACAAAATCCCTCGGACCATTTCCTTCAAAGACAAGCCCGCCGCCGGGATTTCCCTCTCCCCATTTCGGACCCATGAGTTCGCCATCATTTTTGTTTCCAGATAGGTCTTTAACAACCTTCCCTGCTCCTGACTCAAAAGTGTAGAGGAGGACGGTATGCTCATCTTGTGCAAAACTGGGTGGATTTCCCACGGATATTAACAAGAAGACTAACATTAACCAATACAAGGTATTTGTAGCGTTCCGCATGATAAAATTTTTCCTCCTTAAGTATAATTTGGCATTTTAGCATGGATCGGTCTAATCTACAATTCATAAATGGGAATACTGTCTTAACAGAATTGTTCTTGCGTTATTTCTTTTCAGCGTTATACTGAAGTCATGAAAAATATAAAGCAGCGTGTTCCATCCAATTTTTTCTGTGAAGACGCTCAAAATTGGGACTTGACATGCAGTACACATCACAACAAAATGATTGGTTGGTTCAGCCCTTTCAGCAGCCTGCTTCAATAGAAGAAACGGACAACCGACTTATTCTTGGTAATGGCCTCATCCAGCGCACATTCGTCACTTCACCTAATTTCGCAACCGTTGATTATACCAATCAAATTACCGATAGCAGTCTTCTCCGTGGCATCAAACCGGAGGCGATGCTTACGATTAACGGATACCTATATGAGGTAGGTGGTTTGAAAGGACAGCCCGACTACGCCTATCTTGATTCGAAGTGGATTCCGGATTTGACGAGTGACGGGAACGCATTTCAATTCCGCGAATATCGAGTCGGTGAGACTGAAACTCCCTATCCGTGGGTACGCAGGCGTTCTACGGCATCATCAGTGTATCCGCCAGAGGGTGTTACACTGACCGTTGAATTCGTGTCTCCGCCATCCGTTGATGCCCTCCGGGTTTGTGTGCATTATGAACTCTACCAAGGCATTCCGGTACTGGCCAAGTGGATCACGCTTCACAATGAAAGTCAAAAATCGATTCAACTGGATGCCTTAAGCTGTGAAATCCTTGCGGTCAACGAGCAGGAGAAGCATCGACTACATGTCGAGAGCGATTATGCTTTCAGTGGAATGGAAACGACACAGTGGGGACCAGATGCGGATTACAAGACGCAGGTCGATTATCATTATCAAATGCCACTGTTGATGACGAGTTGTTATCCGCTCGGTCCGGGAATACTCCTGCAACCGGGAGAGACTTTCAAGAGTTTTCGCACCTTTGAGATTCTGCAGGATAGTGATGATCGTGAGCGAAAGGGACTCGCACGCCGCAAGATGTATCGCACAGTCGCGCCACAGGTCACGGAGAATCCAATTCTAATGCACGTTCGGAGTGCCGAGCCGGACGCGGTCCGTTTAGCGATCGATCAGTGCGCTGAAGTCGGGTTTGAAATGGTGATTATGACCTTTGGAAGTGGATTTAACATTGAGAGCGAAGACCCGGAATACATCGCCACAATGACGGATTTGACCGATTACGCGCACAGCAAAGGCATTCAACTCGGTGGTTATACCTTGATGTGTGCCTCGCGAAGTGCCGGTGAGGACTTCAACTGTGTTGATCCAGACACTGGACAACCCGGAAGTAAGTTCGGACAGAGTGCTTGTCTCGCGAGCAGATGGGCAGATGCCTATTTCCAGCGGGTGCTGAATTTCATGGATGCAACCGGGATGGACATCATAGAAACGGATGGTCCTTATCATGGTGATGTCTGTGCGGCAACGACGCATGCACACCATAGTAGCTTAGCGGATTCGCAGTTGCGTCAGTGGGAAGCGTGCGTTCATTTTTACCATGAATGCCGAGCACGCGGTATCTATATCAATTCGCCAGATCAGTATTACCTCAACGGCGCAAATAAATGCGGTATGGGCTATCGAGAAACGAATTTCAGCTTACCTCGCGAGCGGCAAATTCTGATTGCCCGGCAGAATATCTACGATGGAACTTATGAAAAAACACCGAGTATGGGTTGGATGTTCGTCCCGTTGGTAGAGTACCACGGCGGCGGGGAAGCCGCAACATTTGAACCGCTTTGCGAACACCTCGATGACTACGAATCACATCTATCACAGAATTTCGGCAGTGGTGTGATCGCGTGCTATCGCGGTCCCCGACTTTTTGACACTGAAGAAACGAAAGCAGTCGTTAAGAAGTGGGTTGACTTCTACAAAAAGTATCGTCCAATATTGGATTCTGACCTGATTCACGTGCGCCGCCCAGATGGCCGTTCGATTGATTGTGTGCTCCACGCCAACGCGCAGATCAATCCCTGTGGATTAGCGATGCTCTATAATCCTACGCAGACAGTGCAACAGACCACTTTGAAATTACCGGTCTATTATACTGGATTGTCTGAAATTGCCAAGATCCGTGAGGGAGAAACGGAACCGAAGGATTACGAAATTGACCGCAATTACAATATCGAGATTCCAATTGAAATGGAAGCAAAGAGCGTGAGTTATCTCGTTATTGAACCTGAAATGTGAGTTCACCCTAATTTTCGATACCAGGAGTCCGTGGCGAAAAACAGCGTAATTGATGATAATTAAACCGTCCGTACGCAAATGGAGGTAAAAGATGCGAATTATCCAATCAGCAAAAGCGATATTGGTATACGTGATGCTGGTCTGCATCAGTTTCATGATTCCAAATCTAAGTTCTGCCAAACTCGATGCAGACGCACTTTTGGGAATATGGTTCTTTGATGAAGGTAAAGGCGGTGAGGCAAAAGATGCTTCCGAGAATGGCAATAACGGAGAGATTGTTGATGCTCAATGGGTCGATGGCAAGTTTGAAGGGGCTTTAAAGTTTGAGGGGGGTGCCCATGTTGCTGTCGGCGATTTCTCTGACTATGAGGATGAAGTGTCCATCGTCGCTTTGATTAAAACACCAGCCGCCCCCGCATGGTCCGACATCATCGTAGGTCCCTGCGGCGATGTTATCTTGACATTAAGGGACCACAGATTAAATTTCGCTGGACAGTGTGCACAACCGATTCCGCATAATACGTGGTCTAAAAGTCTGGTGAACGATGATAAGTGGCATCAGATTGCAGGTACGTATGATGGAAAAGAAGTGAAAGTCTATGTCGATGGTGAAGAAGAAGCATCTAATGCCGCCGCAGGACCATTTAAGGCGGGTCCAAAGTATATTGGCTCCAGAGATGACAAGCAGGAGGCGTTCACCGGCCTCATTGACGAGATCGCATTTTTCAATGTCGCACTCTCAGAGGTTGATGTGAAAGCGATTGCTGATAGTGGATTATCTGTCGCACTCGGTTTTGCTGCGGTTTCTCCTCAAGCGAAATTGGCGACGGCTTGGGCGAAATTGAAGCGCGAAACGGGAAACCGCTAAAGGTGTGAGTTTTGTTGTAAACCAACGCTTTGACCACTTCTGTTCCACCAACAGTTGAAATGATTTTTAGACGCTAATTATGCGCGTGTTGGTCCCACCGATCAATCTAAGTTAGCCTGATTCAGAACCTACAGAAGAAAATATGCGTCGCGAAAAATCCTCTGCCTTTTCTGAACAAATTCGCTACTTATCTGCCTAACTTAACAGAAAGGCGTATATTCTAAAAAATCTAAACTGTTCGCGAGGAAAACTGATGAAACGGAAACATATTCTCATAGCCCTTTTCGCATGTGCGCTAATATTTTCACTGGTAATTGTCCTAAACACTTGGACGCAAGAAGGACTTTCAAAAGAGGAAAAACGGTTCGACCTTGATCAGGATGGTGGACTCAGTGACACTGAAACCACTCTCATGATTCGGGTGATGCGACTTGAAACCCAGAGAGGTACGCAATTCAGCGAGAGCGAGATCCGTCAAATGCAAAGTGGAGAGCGAGATAGATCTCGCGGAAGAGGCGGGTTTGGTAGAAGGCGAGGTTCCAGGGAACCTTCAGGACCCCGCTTGAATCCGGAGCAGATCGCATTTAAGGATGGGGCAGCGACAATCCCTGACCGCGAGACCTTCGAGAAACTGTCGTATCAGGGAATAGAGGTGCGTATTGACACTCAGCTTACCGGAATCGAATTTGTAAAGTTTCAGATTGAGAATACACATACACAAAACCCACAACTTTATTTTATGAATACGGAGACCCATCGCTCCCATGGCAGTTTCATGAATGCGGCTGGATTAGAACGCGGTCAAGGACAGATGCGCGGTGTGCTGAGCTATCGCCCACTTTTCGTGGCACCGAATGGTGATCCCGGTGTTTATACCTTTGAGTTTAATCCAAACGATGCGTTCCCGTTTGAAGAGATCAAACTTGCACACGATTTGCTTGTAGCGAAGATGCCGATCCTTAAAAATCGGCTCGGTTATTGTCCGTTGTGGGGAGCGATTGATATTTATAATCGCGAAAAGGCATATTATGACGCAGCGGAATTCCCCGTCTACTTTGAGGACGACCTTTACGCCAATATCGGCTACCTTCCGCTGAACCCAGCATCATCATTTGGTCGACTACGGATACTGGCGTTGGACGAACGCCCTACATCACGTGACATCGTCATCTGCAAAACGTTGCCGAACGAGATGCCGAGAGTTGCCGGTATTATCACAGGTACTCGGCAAACGCCGCTTTCACACGTTAACCTTCGTGCGATTCAGGACAAAGTCCCCAATGCTTTCATTACTCAGGCGTGGGAAAACGACGCGATTGCACCGCTTATTGGTAAATACATCTATTATAGTGTAAACGCCGACGGTTTTGAAATTAGGGAAGCGACACTTAAAGAGGTGGAGACCCATTTTGCTGATTTACGTCCCTCGAAAACCCAGAAACCCGAACGCGATCTCTCTGGTACGAAGGTGCTGCCACTTGATAACATACGGTTTGCTGACTCGCCACGTTTTGGCGTGAAGACGGCTAATCTGGCAACACTTCGGACATTCGGATTTCCGGAAGGTGTCGTGCCGAACGGGTTTGGGATACCGTTCTATTTCTATGATGAATTTATGAAGCACAACGGCTTCTATGAGAGGATTGAGAGTTTGATCAGAGATCCGGCGTTTCAGAATGAGCAGGACACAAAGGAAGCAGAACTGAAAAAGTTTCGGGCGGAAATCAAGAATGGTGAAATGCCGACATGGATGATGGACGCGCTTTTGGAAGTACAGAACTCATTTCCAGAAGAGACATCTCTCCGGTGTCGTTCCAGTACGAACAATGAGGATCTCCCCGGTTTCAGCGGTGCGGGTTTATACGACTCCTACACACATCATCCGGACGAAGGACACCTATCGAAGTCGATTAAACAGGTGTTTGCAAGTCTCTGGAACTATCGGGCATTTGAAGCACGCGAATTTTATCGTATTAACCACTTCGCTACGGCTATGGGGGTACTTGTCCATCCCAATTTTGCAAACGAATTGGCGAACGGTGTGGCGGTAAGCGATGATGTTGTGTATCAGACGACAGGAAATTATTACCTCAACACCCAAGTCGGCGAGGATCTCGTAACGAATCCTGAACAGCAATCCATTCCTGAAGAAGTTCTCATGGATTGGTGGGATAGTAATAACTACCGAGTTGTGACGAGTTCTAATCGCACATCTGACAATAAACGGATTCTAACGGGAGAATATTTACGAGAACTGAGTCGCTATCTCGGCATGATACACAACAAATTTAGTCAACTCTACGGTCCTGCTGGACAAACGGCAGATTTCGCTATGGAGATTGAGTTCAAGATTACAAACGAGGGCAAGCTCTCGATTAAACAGGCGAGGCCGTGGGGACAGTGAGTTACTTTCCCCAACCGCACCATAGGTGTCAATTTAAGAAAAAACTGATCGTGGTACCGTAGGTTGGGTAGAACGGATTTCATCAAACCCCGAAAAAGTCAGATTGGATTTCAGGTACTAATGTGTTGATCTGATTCATAAACTTGGTTCGTTGTTTATAGAATTCTTGAATTTTGGTCTGAAACTCAGTACCGCGTGTTCCGCTTCCTTGTCTATTTCTGCACATTCCGCCTAATTCGCTTTTTTAAATTTACTCCAGATTGAGATAAACTTATTTTGTACTGTAACACTTAGACTCGGCGCGAATTCCTCAACGGTTGGAAGAATCGCAGGTCCCAAGCCTTCAGCGACCCCGCCAACAGCATAAATTTTATCGTTCAGGTTTCCGGCACCCAAGAAAACTCTCGCGGTTGGCATCTCTGGACTTTCCGCCCATGTATCGGTGAGTGGTTCGTATATTTCAACAGTTGTCAGCCCGGGCCCTTGCACAGAAGATGTACCGCCTATAGCGTAAATTTTTGAATCCACTACACCAACAGCCAAAGCCGTTCGAGGAGTCGGCATATCTGTTTTTTGCGTCCATGTATCTGTACTCGGATCGTATTCTTCAACCGTTTCAAGCACAGGTCCTTGCACGGCAGGTGTGCCACCTATGAGGTATATTTTTTTATCAACGCTCGCTGCTGCCATTCCTGAAAGCGGTGTTGGCATGTCTGCCTTTTTCGTCCATGTGTCAGTTATTGGGTCATATTCTTCAACCGTCCCTAACACGGGTCCTACGTTTTGGGCGACTCCACCAATAGTGTAAATTTTGCCGGATACAACAGCCGCCGCAAAAAACGACCGCGGTGTTGGCATGTCTGCCTTTTCCGTCCATGTGTCAGTTGCTGGGTCATATTCTTCAACCGTTCCGAGTGCCGGTGATTGCCCGTTCCATCCGCCAATCGCGTAAATTTTACCGTCGACTACGCAGGTTACAATACCGGCGCGTGCTGCTGGTAGACTCGCTTTCTGATCCCATTTATCCACACCCGGGTCATAAGCATTAACAAAGTCAACGGGTTCAGCAAGCATTCCACCGATAGTATAAAGTTGACCACCAACGGTAGTTACCGAAAAAAAGAGCCTTGGAATCGGCATGTCCGATTTTTGTGCCCAGTTTTCGGCAGTGGCATTGTATATCAAGGTGAAGGTGAATAGAATAGTGAACAGACCACAACATTTAGAAAATGAAAATCTGTTTGATTTGATTGTAAACTTTTTTCTCATTAAAACCTCAAAAGTGACGAGTTCCTGAACGGAACTCCTTTGTTAAAGTTCGGTCGGTGTGATGTCGGCGAAGCGCATTTTGTGTGTGCATAGTGGATACTGTAATTGTTGGAAACGGGCACTCCTAAGAGACTCCTTTACCGGTTCCACCAATACGTCATTTTCCCCAAAACTGCCCAACCGAGAAGTTTCACACCGCCATCACGAGTGTCGTAACTCTGGTCGAAAACGAGGTAAATATCGCTGCCGGGGCGGTAGATGTAGTTCACCAAAAAGTTAGCGGAGAGGATATCCCTATCGGTACTCCATTGTGAGAACAACTTCGCGAAGAGTATTGTCGAAAAGGAATAGCCGACACGTCCGCCGAAAGCGTTGGCATCGAATTCTTCACCCAGCAGTGTAATACGGTTAAATTCGATAAACGGTTCTATACTCAGCCGAGCTGTCGGTCGTGCGATTGCATCTATTAAGAAACCGCGCCGCGTTCCACTATAAAACTCACCGAATTCCACTTGCAACTGGGCGGCAATCATACGACTACTGCTGGTCCCACCGGATACCTGAAATGATGTAAAATTGTAATCACCTTCTGGAATTTCTTGTCCTTGAAGGTTAAACCCTACATCTAAATTTTCAATTGTATTCTTGACTTGGAATCCGATGTCATCCCCTGTTTCAAAATCAAATTCCGTCTCGAAGGTTATTTCTTGGGTTTCCAATTCGTTCTCTTGCGTCAGAACGAGATCGATCTCCGGTCCAATTTGTATCTCGCGAATGCCAAACGCGTCGGGCCACGGGGTATAACTGCCTGCCCCACGAAAACGCCGGACATCTGTGCGTTGAATGTACCCGACTTCGGGATTAAAGTCCTCGCCAATGTCTGTATATGAAGCGTCGAGTCGAAACAGATTCGTCCGCCAATCACCACCAATAAAGAATGCATTGCTATTTCGAGCAAAATCTACTTCAAAATCTTCAAGGGTCCGTGAGAACAACCCTTGGATATTGATTTCTCGCGTCGGACGATAGGAAAAATCAAAACCTGCTGTGCTGTTGGATGTATCAGCATCTTGCTTATTAATAAGGATTCCGCCTACAGTTGACCCCTTTAAAATGTCTCGATTCACCCGCGCGACTGAATAATTTGTGCGCGGCTCACTGAATATGTTCTCAGGAGAGACTCCGGGCACGTCCTTTTCATATTTGTCCGTGAATACGTTCAGAACCCCTATGCCGTAAGGTCCAATTTTTCCGGTCATTTTGCCACCGCCCAGAATCGGAATTGCACGTCCTCCCGCAAGCCCGATACGACGGCTATAAAAAAGCAGTAAAGGGGGTGGTCTTCGGAAACTCGGACGTGGGATCCCCACATCGAAGATGCTGGCACCTTCTAAGAAAAACGGACGCTGTTCAGGGAAAAAGAGACTAAAACGCGTCAGGTTCACTTGTTCCTGATCTGCCTCTACTTGGGCGAAGTCAGTGTTAAAGGTCAAATCAGCAGTTAGGTTCGGGGTTACGCCGTATTTGAGATCCACACCGGCTTCAAATACACCTTCAGTTTCCTCTGTTGATGATCCATAACTTGCACCGGGTAATACATACGGCAGCAATTCCAGATGCCTTGATGGCGTAATCCCCTCTAAGCCTTCGAGTGTGCCGAAATACGCTGTTCGGTACTTCGCTAATCCTCCGTAGGTCTTCGGTGCCTCGTTCCATGCGTCAATTTCCTGCTTTCGTGCAATTTCGCGACCGAAGTTTAGCCCCCAGTTCATCACGTCGCTTTGCTCAAAGCGGAGTTGGCTGAACGGAATTGCGATTTCTACTGTCCAATTGTCTTCGTTGATCCTGCAGCGGCACTCCCAAACAATATCCCAGCTGGTGTTGAGACTCCCACCGCTGTTGGAGACTGCCGTGTCTTCCATTCCACCCACTGGAGTAAATCGGAAAAAGACGGCGTTTCGTCGGTCGTTGTAGGTATCTAACAGCAAAAATCCGTAATCATTGGAACGCAAACCCGAAGAGTCTCGACGCATGTCGTTAGCGACAATTTTGTCCATCTCTGAATCAAAAAAAATGAATCCGAAATAGAGTTTTTTGTCATCGTAGAGAATGCGTACTTCGGACTGTTCTGTTGCCGGTTCGCCTTGGTCGGGTTGGATTTGGTATAGTTGACGGATCGGTTCTACACTATGCCAAACGGGTTCGTCAAGCACCCCATCGACTTTGATTTCCTCAGAAGTTCGGTGTGCTGACATGCGCGGTAGCTCCCGTTCTGTCTGCGTATCCTGGGCATTGGCACCGTGTGGAACGAATAGAACGCACATCCACAGCAGGAGAGAAAGTTTGATGTTTCGCATATATCGGCGCAACTGAAAGTCAATAGTGATATGTCTCATTACAGGTTGGTGCCTCCTTGTTGAGTTGCTACATAAAAGGCGGGGTTATAGAGTAAAATCCGAAATACGTGAACACCTTTAGAAGATAATCCACTATGCCCTTTCAGGTAACAGGTGGGACCCCTCTCGACTTATCAGGACATGGAACAGAAGTTGCCGCAGTCTCGTGTGTTTCAATGATTATGTATCTTACTACATGTAAGCCGTATTGTCAATACCGTCCTCGGACATTAACAGCGATAAATACTTACCTCCATTCCATCACGTTTGCCGGGTCGCCGTCGACTCTCAAACCAGTGTGTTTCGGAGTCGTAGTGGAACGGACATGCTATAAATAATCAGCCATTTGGTCTTCTCTACTGACGTTATCAGCGACGAGCGTTGTCCGCTTTTTGTTTCTCAATTATTCAAGTAAGAGTTCTACGTCGATCTGCTTACCGTTTCGCAGAAGTTTTACCGGTAAAGTTTTCGCTTGAGGCTTATCCTGTAGCACATAACCGATAATACCGCTTTCCGTCAATCGATTTGTCCGGTCACCGTAAGCAACAATAATATCGCCTCGACGGATGCCAGCCTTTTGCGCATTGGTTTGTCCGCTTGAACGCCGTCCACCACGGCTGACAGTCTCGACGTTCAGTGCCATTTCCGTATCCTTAATACCCTTACGTTGGCGTTCAGCATCCGATAGGTCTTTAATCACCATTCCACCGAGTGCCACAAGGCGTAATTCGCTTGTTGTTGTGCGCCATGAGATATCGCTTCCCTTCCGCCAACCCGGGTTGAGCGTGAGCGTGAGATTCATCTCTTTACCATGCCGATCAACAGTTGCTGGCAATGTTGTGTTTTCCGGTGTGCGGTGTAACACCCACTGCACATCTGCAATCGAGATAATCGGCTGCCCGTTGAGCGTTATTATTTCGTCCGCGCGTCGGAAACCGTCTTTCTCAGCGGAGGAACCCGACACCACCTTACTAATCTTCGCTCGATGTTTCGGTGAAAAGTGCAGTCCTAAGACATCCGGCATTGGGAATGGATACAGGATTTCATCTGGAATTGGCTTCCGGTCGTACCAATGGATCTCCCGCTGTGCCTCACCAATCTGGTGACAGTGGATGCATTGCTGGTTAATCCGACTATCAAAATCCAAGGTTGCCGAATAACGTAACAACGCAGGGAATCCCTCTGGTGTTTTCTTTATTGACGCAGGTCCGGTCTTAGCAGCTAAAACTGCCTTATTAGCCGGGTATCCCTCGTGTAATGCCAAAGCGGCTTCAAGACCTTGTTTGAAGCCTTCAATTGAAATATCTTTCGCCGCATTTTCGTATTCAGCACGCGTGCCGAAACGTCCATAGATGGTTTTATCGGCATTCATGAAGAACACCGAGAAGGTGAGATCATAATCAAATTGGAACAACGATAGGTCCATACCATTACCTTGGACAATACGAACACGCACAAATCGTTCCATTAAATCTTTAATCTGTTTATCGTGACGAACAACCTGTTCGTCGAAGCCTTGGCAGGACTCTCACGGCACTCAGCGGAAGACGATGAGTAACGGTTGTCCTGTCTTCTCTGCTTCAGCAAACCCCTTGTCAATGTCATTGTAGATCCAGTAGCCGGTTGACTTCACCGCTACCTGATCTTCTGCTACCTCTTCGTCACCGTGGCCGAAGCAGAACAATGCGCCCAATAACAGTATTCCGAGGATTATACCCAGAACCCGAAATTTCATGAGAAATATTCTCCTTTCAATTATATGGTAAATTTATCATTTCCAAGGTCAGAGTATGTCTCTATCCTTGAAAGTCAGTGTTCCCGAGATTAGAGTGGGAACTTCTCATTAATCAGCATAAGCGGCTTCTGATTTGTGAACACTCGATAGGTGCGACTGATAAACTTTTCATCTTCAAGATGTGCCACAACGGACGGTAGATCGGTTAGGACCTCAATACCGCACCAGAGCAACTCACGCCGAGTCTCTAAACCGCTACGCCGCAGAAGTCCACCGAGTCCCTGTTGGTCGGATTCTAACCCCTCCAAAATCGACTGAGGCAAACATTGCGGCACAATGAGTGAGTCTGCGTAAGTATGAATTATCGGTAATGACTCTTCCTGTGGGTGGGTTTGGAGTACCACTTGCCGTGAGATGACCTCTTCTCCGGCAGACAGTTGGAGCCATATATTTTCAGCAGATAGTGTCTGTCTTGCTTGTTGTAGTAAGACTACCTCCACCGGCGCGAGTGTATACGCTTCGACAAATCGCGTAACTGTCCCATCTGTGACGAGTAACCCTCGTTGGAATGGTGTGAGGCGTGCAAGGTTAATTTCTTTTAAGGTTGTCGGTTTATCTTCTTGTGCGACAAAGAGTGCTTTCATGCGGGTATTGACGAAGGCTCCTGATTGTACAATTGTGTCTGTTTTCATGGTAGAAGTTTCCATTCTTTGCGGAGGAACCACGTTCACGCAAAGGCGCCGTGGATGTTTAGGTTTGTTGTTCGATTTAGACATGTAAACCTGAAAAAAGTTCGTGATTATGCGTTTGACATACCAATCGTAAGGGTGTATACTATCGGCAAAACTATGTTATAACGAAGTGAACGTTATTATTCCTGATGATGTTTACGTCCGAAAAATGAAAGTTTTAAACAAATCTATATTTCTCTTCTTAATCAGTGCCTCTTTCCTCTTCGGGGGTTCCACAGCAATTGCAGAAGAACGTCCCTTACCTCTCGGCAAACATCTCTTCGCGCAAGGCAACTACGATGCCGCTATCACCGAATATAAGCGTTTCCTCTTCTTCCATCCAGATGATGCGCGTATGAGTGAGGTATATTACAACATCGGACTCGCCTATAGAGCACAAGGTCTGTGGGCAGAAGCAGTCACTTCCTTGCGTACAGCGACATATCTCGCTACAGGTGACGAAACAAAATCGGAATATCAACTGGAACTCGCCGTGACACTGATCGCCGCGCAGGACTACGATCTCGCTCGGTTGGAATTGATTAAGGTGACGATGCGAGCACCTTCCGCGCAACTATACCGACGCGCACTTTTCTTGCAAGCCGTTGCATATATCTATCAATTTCGGTGGGAAGAAGCCCGCGAATCGCTACGAAACTATACTACCGATGAAAGACTGGATATGCTCTTTCATGCTGCTACTGATATGCCACAGAAATCTGCCAGACTTGCGAAGGTGTTATCGTCAATTTTTCCTGGTGCCGGACAGGTCTATGTAGGTCATTGGAGGGACGGGATAAACGCGCTTCTGCTCAACGGGGCACTCGGTTTTCTCACTGTAGATGCGGTATTAGATGGATATTATGTAGATGCAGCGTTGTGGGGTGGACTCATTTTCTGGCGTTACTACCGAGGTAACACCTTTCGCGCCGGACGTGCCGCTGAACAATTCAACCTACAGGAATCTCGCGGAGCCGCTGATACAATCTTGCAGCGACTCCAAGAAATTGTTGGTACACCTTTGAAGCCTTGACAGGACGACATGTCTATAGTGATTTCCCTTTGTTCTGTAGGTTTCCTAAGATTATGGTTTCTCTCAGTCAAGAGACCTGTCCTTGTAAAATAATCGAAGCATTTAGCACGTAATGTAATGGAGTGCGGATATACGGAAAGGAACGTGAATGTTTCAACCTACTTGACCGAACCGCAAGGAAAATTAAAAGTACGTTTTTGGAGGATGTACACAACCGTAACGAGGACTATAGCGATAATGAACGTCCAGATGTTATAGACGTATGCCAGGAACGCCGCAAGCGCAAGGAGTACCCATTCATACCAATGCGTCTTACGGACGAAAAAGCCCATCGTTACGATAGAGAAGATAACTGTACCGACGACAGCCGATACCACAGAGAGTGTGTAGGAAAAGAAAGTGCCTCCTGTGAACAGGATGTGGGTATATGCAAACAACAGCGGCATGATATAGAGGAGTTTAGAAAACTTGAAGCATGCCCATCCAGTCTTCCACGGATCGGCACGGGCAATAGCTGCGGCTGCGTAAGCTCCCAAGGCGACCGGCGGCGTGATGTTGGAGTCTTGGCTCAGCCAGAAAATAATGAGGTGCGCCGCAATAATCGGTATGCCCATCTCAGGCGTCGTCAGGATCGGCACAGCGAGTTCCGAGGTAATCAGGTAGGCGGCGGTCACAGGAATCCCCATACCCAGCACTAAAGATGCCCCCGCGAGAAGCAGAATTGCGATAACCTTGCTATCCCCCGCAACCGACAGCACTAAATCCGGGAATATCCGTCCTAAACCTGTCAAATCTATGACGGCAACGATGATGCCGATAGTGCCAACAGCACCACCAATGGCGAGCGAATTCTTTGCACCCGTCACCATCGCTTCCCAGATACGGTTCGGTGTGAGTCGTGTCTCAGGTCGGAAATAACTCACCGCAATTGTGACAAGAATCGCGAAAAATGCCGCCTTGTAAGCGGTATATCCAGCGATTAAGATCCCAACAAGCGTCAGCAACGGCAGTGAGTAATACCAACCACCTCTAAGGAGCGGTAGAAGTTTCGGGATGTCTGCGTCTGGTATCCGTTCGAGCCCCTGCTTTTTCGCTTCACAATGCACCATTACCCAAACGGAGAGGAAATAGAGAACCGCTGGCACGATGGATAAGAGCGCAATTTGACTGTAGGGAAGTCCTGTCCGTTCTGCCATGAGAAACGCACCCGCCCCCATCACGGGCGGTAGGAATTGACCACCGACGGAAGCGGAAGCCTCGACTGCCCCAGCGATATGCGGACGAAAGCCAGTGCGTTTCATCAGCGGTATCGTGAACGTGCCGGTAGCGACTGTGTTTGCAATCGCACTTCCCGCCACAGAACCAAAAAAACCAGAGGTCATGACCGAAACTTTCGCTGCCCCACCGATTGAACGTCCTGCTATTGACATCGGCAAATTAATAAAGAATTGCCCGACCCCGGATTTCTCCAGAAACGCCCCAAAGAAGATGAAGAGAATCACATACGTCGCCATCACGTTTGCCATGATGCCGAAGACACCGGCTTGACTAAAAAAGCAGTATTCGATGATGCGTCGGAGTGGGAGACCTCTGTGCGCAATAATATCCGGCAAAGAGCGACCGAAAAGGGCATATAGGATACCGATCACAGCAATGATGGGAAGTGCCCACCCGACCGTCCGACGGCTCACTTCAAAACTAATCACGATTGCGATCGCACCTACAAAAATATCAAGTTGATTGTAATTGCCTGCTCGGTTGACGAGATTTGGGTACTCTATAATCCAGTAACCGATGGTGAAGATGCTGAGGGCAATCATGCCCAGGTCTATGAGTGATGGACGGGATGTTGGTGAGTTCTTCCGACATCGGTAAAAGATGCCGATCAGCGCGAAGGTCAGCAGGAGGTAGAAACCGAGATGGAATTGCTCACTGGCACTACCAAACCCTGCGCTGTAGATATAAAAGAGGACAAGCGCAGCCGCACCGAGTTCAAAAATCCATTTGTATGCTTTTTCTAATTCAATCCGCTGCAGGGTTTCAAAACCAACAGCGTCTTGCGTTTCAGTTTGTGTCATTGCTGCTCCGCCATGGATGTTTCTGTTAATAATGTTACATCACACTGGCATAGAAAACAAGTGATTTTCGGAGGAGTGAACCTTTTTTCAAGGAAAGTGGGGAAATTTGCAACTAACATGACATTACAAGACAAACAGCGACCTCTAAATTCGCAACTGAAATCTTAAATGAGGAAAGGAACACACTTGTGAAACGCATCGGTAAACTATTATTCGGTATTCTTATTTTGGGAGTAATTCTTTCATGTGCTCGAACACCCCAGCGTATTGAATTGCATCCAGTATATGCTGTGCCGCGCGGCACTCCAATGGGACCGGGACTACCTCTTGGTGTAGCTGAAGGTTTAGATACGGAAAAAGTAAAAGCATCTACGGTCCGTGTGGTTTACGGAGAAGCGGATTCAACGATGATCGGCAGCGGCTTTTTCGTAGCAAATGACAAGATTGTTACTAACATTCATGTTCTTGCGGATGCTGATCTTGCATCGTTACACGTGAGAATTGATAACGCGAACTATACAATTCGAGGTGTCACGGCATTTGATACTCAAAATGATCTCGTCATTTTAGAAATATCTGGCACTGGCGTACCGCTTGTCATCGGAGATAGTGACGCAGTTAGCAGTGATGAGACTGCTTTCTGCGTAGGCTACGTAGGCTATCCTGCTGATAGGTTTAATATCATGGAGACCACCGTCCTTTCGGAGCGGATTAACGGTGTGTGGCTTCGCGTAACACCCAATAGTCCGGTAGGTAACAGTGGTGGTCCTGTGCTGAATACTGAGGGCGAAGTTATTGGGATTAATGTTGCCGGTAACGGAGCTATCGGTTATGCCATTGGGTCAAACGTACTCAAAGGGCTACTTAACCGGTTGGGAACAGTTGAACCTTTGGCAAAATGGCAGAAGAGAGACACTATATATGCCTTTAGTTACCTCGGTCAAGCATCCAGTGCCTTCTATGATGCTGACTATGCCGGTGCGATAGAGGCACTTGATAAATTTTTTACGATAAACCCTACATTTACTGGAATAAGTATGCGATATAACAATCGTGGATATGCCAAAGCCCACCTTGGTCGCTCTAAATTTGACAAAAATGCGCCAGAGGTAGCGCAGCAATACTATCGTTCAGCGATTCAGGATCTTGATAAAGCCATCAGCATTACCCCGACGAATACTCCCGCGTATGCCAAGCGTGGATATGCCAAAACCCTCCTCGGTCACGCTGAATTCATTACGGATCGCGCGTCGTTAGCACAACAGTCTTATCGGGCAGCGATTGAAGACTTTGATAAAGCCATGGGTACCTACCCAAAGTTTCCGTCATACGCGGAGCGTGGGGCGGTGAAGGTCTCCTTGGGCATCTCTGAAACTAACCAAGGGCATACCACGGAAGCACAGCGGTACTATTACGCGGCAATTGAAGACTTTGATAAGGCTACCAGTTATGACCGGCATGATACATACGCCTACATCATTCGTGGATATACAAAAATTCGCTTGGCGGATTTTGAATCTGATAAAGGGAATATCGCGGAAGCCGAAAGACTGTACAAAACAGCGATAATTGATTGTGATTCGGCTATCGAGTTAGACGCGAAAAATCCTTACGGTTATCACACGCGCGGTGTTGCCAAGGCTAAACTTGATGATTACAATGGAGCGGTTGAAGATTTTGATAAGACAGTCAACTTCAAGCCTGATTTTGCCAGAGCCTACTACAATCGCGCACTTGTGAAAGTGCTGCTTGGGCTAAAAAGGGAAGCGAAGGCAGATTTCAAAAAGGCGAAGGAACTTGACTCAGATATAGGAAAATAATCTCCTATTTGCCAGCAAAAGTGAATTATGATAGAATAGCGATACGTCAACTGACTCAGGGAGGAGACTCGAAATGGCAATAGGATTGGGCGTTATTGGGATGAACCCCACGAATATGGGATCAACTGCGACACTGTTAAAGGATGTACCGGACCTGAAATATGAACTCCGCGGTATCTGCGCGAAGCGGGCAGATGTGCTTGAGAATTATGCCAACCAAATTGGCGTGGACTTTTGGACAACAGACTATCGTGAACTCGTGCAGCGGGAAGATATTTCTGTCATTGCTATCTATTCCCCCGACCACCTGCATGCCGAACATTGCGTCGCGGCAATTGAAGCGGGTAAGCATGTCATTTGCACAAAGCCGATGGTGACCAAGTTAGCCGATGCACAACAATTGGTGGATCTGGTGCGCGAACACAAGGTCAAATTCCTTGTGGGGCAGTCGATGCGGTTTGACCACCAGTTTTTGACGATGAAAGGATTCCTCGACGACGGTGATTTAGGTGACATTATGTTGGCGGATGCCTATTATGTCCACGACATGCGCGAGGTTTACGATTTCACGCCGTGGCGACTCCATGAACCGCAAGATTTGATGTTCGGCGGTATTGTGCATCCTGTTGACCTATTGCGCTGTCTCCTCGGTGATGTAGATGAAGTGCACGCCTACGGGACGAAAGGCTTACTCACGCCGGAATACCCCATAAAGAACAATTTTTTTCTTAATCTGAAGTTTAAGAGCGGACAGATTGCGAGAGCGATGGGACTTTACGATGTCGTCCATCCCCCGATGCCGATGCAGCAGATCTCCATTTTCGGAAGTAAAGGGACGGTAATTGGGGACTTTACCGACAACAAAGAGGGACACGTCAAGTTAATGCTCGATAAAATGGCCACCAGAGAACCCTTTGAAGTGACCTGTCCTCCTGAAATAGACACGAGTGTTTACGGACACGGGCAAACGGTCATCCGATATATGCGCCATTTCCAGCAGTGCCTTGAGGAAGATTTAGAACCAGCGCCGAATGTCATTGACGGGGCGAAGTCTATTGCTGTCGGTGTAGCCGCATGGGAGTCTATTGAAACCGGACAACCCGTGAAGGTATTCAACGACTTTTAGCAATCCGTAGAGAGGCTTCTGGGCAAATCGGCAGTCTGTGTGCTTCTATTTCTTCTGTTAAAGAGAGATCGTAGCCTGCATTCTCACTGCGAAGCAGGCGCAGGCGAGTCTACGGAGAGGCACTTCATAAGCGAAACCCACCTGATCGAACCGCAAGGAAAAATTAAAAACTTGACATTTTGTTTTGCATAATATATAATTTAGGCATGCCTAAATTAATTTCTCAACACTTTTAACAATCGAGGCACATAGTGCCTAAAATTGTATGCGTGTAACACCCATACATTTACTTACCGCAGTGGGAAAATAAGCGCATTGTCTATTCCCTTTGCGGATTGGAAAGAACAATGCTTACACATGCAGCTGAGGATTACCTCAAGTCGATCTACAAATTGCAAGAGAAAGTCGGTAAAGTTTCGACCGGTATTTTGGCGGAATACCTCAATGTGAAGCCTGCGTCTGCCACCGGGATGATCAAAAAACTGAAGACGATGAAACTGGTGAGACACCAGCGATATCGCGGTGTTACGCTGACAGATACTGGTAAAGCAATTGCACTCGAAATTATCCGACACCATCGTTTGCTGGAACTTTATCTTTTCAAGGCACTCGGTGTTCCGTGGGATGGTGTCCATGAAGAAGCCGAGAAGTTGGAGCATGTCATTTCGGAAGACGTGGAGGCGCGGATGGACGAGTTTCTCGGCTATCCAACTGCCGATCCACACGGCGCACCAATACCCGATAAAAACGGTGTTGTAACGAAAACTGCGTCCGTTCCAATGACTGACTTGTGTAGTGGACAATCCTGCACTGTTGCCGAAGTGAGTGACACCGATTCGGCGATGCTGCGGCATTTAGGAAGTTTCAATCTCTACCCGGGCACAGCATTTCGTGTGATTGAGGTCGCTCCCTTTGAAGGTCCCTATACTATTGACGTTGCAGGAAAGCAGGTGATTATTGGACGTGAGGTAGCAAAACATATTTTTGTCGAGGATGTGGAGGAATAGTGATCGGCTATCGGTTGTCGGCTATCGGTTAAGAGCCGTTTGTAACAATCTGCTCCAACTTGGAGGATTCGGAAAGGGTAAATTGTTACATGAAATCTCTGAACCGACAACTGATAACTGACAACCGACAACCCTAAAAAAATGGAACAACAAAAACAGGTCCGACCGGATAGTAAAACGATCAAGATATGGAAACACCATTTACAAGATGAAGTTGACGCGAGTTTCCTTTATGGCGTTTTCGCCGGTCTTGAATCCGATCCCAAGCGCAAGGACATATTAAATGAACTCGCCGCGGTGGAAAATCGGCATGTAATACGTTGGCAGGAGATGCTCGCCGCATACGATGTAAAGATTAAGGAGCAGCAACTGCCAACCTTGAAAGCAAAATTGATGGCGTGGTATGCTCGCAAGTTTGGAAATGAATTTCCACTCTCGAAGATGCTGGGTGAGGAGGCCGGTGAAGTCAAAGACTATCTGACGCTTCATAGGAACAGCACATTGGCAGACGCAAAGGAGACGGCGCTCATTTTAGCCAAAGAATCTGCAATGCATACAGAGAGTTTGCAGGAACTCACCGGAACGATTGGCGAACCGTGGCACAAAACCGAATCTGGAGGAATGGTCGGCAACATTGTTTATGGATTTAACGATGGCTTAACGGCGAACTTCGGGTTAGTCGCTGGTGTCATTGCTGCTACATCGGATGTCTCTACGATTCTCGTAACAGGTATCGTTGGTACGGTTGCTGATGCACTGTCTATGGGAGCTTCGGGGTATCTTGCCTCAAAAAGTGAACAAGAGGTATATGAGCACGAAATCCAGGTTGAGAAGGATGAAATTCTCCTCATGCCTGACCTTGAGCAGGAGGAACTCACCCTTATTTATGCCGCACGAGGTATGCCCAATGAGCAAGCACAGAAACTTGCGGAGGAAGTGATGAGTGACCCAGAAAGGGCACTTGCAGAAAAGATTCAGACTGAACTTAAAATTGGTGAGTTGCATACGACTCCGATCAAAGAGGGCTGGATTACAGGAAGCGCGACTGCTATCGGTGCCTTCATTCCGGTTGCACCGTTCCTTTTTACAAGCGGAGCAGTTGCCATCTGGATATCGTTTACGCTCGCGATGTTGTCTCACTTTGCTGTTGGGGGTGCCCGAAGTATCTTCACCGGGCGCGGTTTGTTTCGTAGTGGTATTGACATGTTCGTTGTGGGGCTTGGCGTCGCAGGCGTTGGCTACCTTGTCGGTAAGCTTTTAGAACGCTTCTTTTTTGGAAATTAAATTATGCAGAGACTTTACATTTCATTATGTTTGATGGTTTCCATTTTTGTGTTCATTGGGTGTGATCCAAAAGGGAAACCACCTGATGCTTCCGTTGGAGGCAAACTACGCGTCGTCACGACGATCGGTATGATTACCGATATTGTAAAAAATGTTGGTGCCGAACGCGTTGAAGTCACAGGGTTGATGGGACCCGGTGTAGACCCACACCTCTATAAGGCGAGTGCGGGCGATGTCCAGAGGTTAACTTCGGCGCAACTCATTTTCTATAACGGGCTGCACCTTGAGTCAAAAATGGGCGACATCCTTGCCAAGATGTCGGGCAACACGAAGACTATTGCCGTAACGGATACCATAGACCGAAACCTGCTGCTGACACCACCGGAATTTGAAGGGCAATACGATCCGCATTTGTGGTTTGACGTGACACTTTGGATGAAAGCGGTCGGAAAGGTTCGCGATACCCTGAGTGAATATGATTCGGATAACACGCTAATATACTGGACCAATGCTGAACGCTACCTCGCCAAACTCTCGGAACTGCACGAATATGTGAAGGTACAGGCGGAACGCGTGCCATCTGAACAGCGGATACTCGTGACGGCACACGACGCTTTTAACTACTTCGGAAAGGCTTATGGGTTTGAGGTACGCGGGCTGCAGGGTATTAGCACCACAACAGAGGCAGGTATCGCTGATGTTCAGGAGTTGGCGACCTTTATAGCCGAGAAACGTATTCCCGCTATTTTTGTGGAGTCTTCTGTTTCGTCGAGGAGTCTGACAGCAGTCCAAGCGGCTGTAAACTCAAAAGGGTTTGATGTAAAAATTGGCGGCGAGCTTTTCTCTGATGCTATGGGAAACAAAGGAACGCCTGAAGGCACTTATATAGGGATGGTTCGCCATAATATTGATACGATTGTGAAGGCACTCATTGGAAGGACATCCGCCGGTTCTATGGTGGAGGATTAAGTTGATAGAACAAAATCCATAGCCTGTAATGTACTGGAGGGGATATACGGAATGGAACTTTAATATCCAAACCTAACGTATCGAACCGCAAGGTAAAATTAAAAACATGCAAGCCTCCGAAACGAAAGCCATTGAAGTAACAGATCTCACAGTTGCCTATCAAGATCAACCCGTCTTGTGGGATGTTGACCTTGATGTGCCGCCAGGCGTGCTTTTGTCGATCGTTGGTCCCAATGGTGCGGGTAAAACGACGTTGATTAAGGCGATTCTGGGATTGGTACGCCCCGCGGCTGGCAACGTCTTGATTTACGGCAAATCTTATGAAGCACAACGCCGGATTGTCGGTTATGTCCCCCAACGCGGGAGCGTTGACTGGGATTTTCCAACAAACGTGTTAGATGTCGTTATGATGGGACGTTACGGCGCACTCGGATGGGTACGACGCCCCGGGAAACAGGAGCGGGAACTCGCCATGAACGCCTTGGAGAAGGTGGGGATGGAGGCGTATACCAACCGGCAAATTAGTCAACTCTCCGGCGGACAGCAACAACGTGTTTTCCTCGCACGTGCCCTTGTACAAGACGCTACTGTATACTTGATGGATGAACCTTTTCAAGGCGTGGATGCTACCACAGAACGCGCAATTGTTACGTTACTTCAGGAGTTCCGAGAAAAAGGAAAAACAGTTGTCGTGGTCCATCACGATTTACAAACGGTAACAGACTATTTCGATTGGGTAATGCTCTTGAATATTCGTCGGATTGCGAGCGGGCCCGTTGATGAAACCTTTACACCTGAAAATTTGCGTACAACGTATGGCGGTCGCGTCGCATTTATAACGAAATAGAAGAACCGAATAAGCCAAAGCGTGTAGCACGTAATGTAATGAAGTGCGGATATACGGAAAGGAATATGAATGATCCAACCCATCTGACCGAACCGCAAGGTAAAATTAAAATATGGAACATTTGAGTATTCTTACCCATCTTGATTATACGCTCATGATTGTTGCCATCGGTGCTGCCTTGCTGGGTGCTGTAAGTGGAACACTCGGCACCTATGCTGTTTTGCGACGACAGAGTCTCCTCGGCGATGCCATCTCGCATGCCGCGTTGCCCGGCATTGCAATCGCATTTCTGCTGATGGGAAGCAAAACACCGCTAATTCTGGTCCTCGGTGCGGCAATTGCAGGCTGGTTCGGCACGCTACTCATTTTGAGTATCGTAAGGCTGACGCGTATCAAATACGATAGTGCACTTGGAATCGTACTCTCTACCTTTTTCGGGTTCGGTTTAGTGCTGCATACACTGATTCAGCGCACAGGCAATGCGAATCAAGCAGGCTTAGATACGTTTCTCTTCGGACAAGCCGCTACAATTTTGGAGAGCGATGTCTTAACCATAGGTATACTTGGGGGCATTGCAATCGTCATCATGCTTGTTTTTTGGAAAGAGTTGAAGGTGTTGGTTTTCGATGAAGGTTTCGCTGCATCGCTGGGGTTCCCGATCCGCGCACTTGATATTTTGTTGACGAGTCTCCTTGTGATAGCGATTGTTCTCGGATTGCAGGCTGTCGGTGCCGTCCTGATGAGTGCGATGCTGGTCGCGCCAGCGGTCGCAGCACGACAGTGGACAAATAAGCTTAGCGTCATGATGTTTCTCGCTGCATGCTTTGGGGCACTCGCAGGCGTGAGTGGAACTATTATCAGTAGTAGTGCTTCACGCATCCCGACCGGTCCAACGATTGTGCTGTGTGCAACGGTTGTGGTGGGATTCTCGATCGCTTTCGCTCCAAACCGTGGGTTGTTATGGGACTGGTTTCGGCACCAACGGAACAAGCATAATCTGAAGATGACAGCGAGTAACTTGTTGAAACAGCCGCAGCGTGGGAGCGAATAGGAAAAAGTGATGCAAGGTCATCTGGATATCCAACTCATTGCTATTGTCACGGCGGTGGCGTGTGCTTTGCCCGGCGTGTTCTTAGTACTGCGACGGATGACGTTAATGAGCGACGCGATTAGCCACGCGATTCTCCCCGGCATCGTGCTCGCCTTTTTTTTTACAGAAAGTCTGTCCTCGCCACTCCTAATTCTTGCTGCCGCCGGAACCGGTGTGCTCACCGTTGTTTTCGTTGAATTGCTGCAACGAACGAAACTGGTGAAAGAGGATGCCGCGATTGGATTGACGTTCCCTGCCCTTTTCAGCATCGGGGTGATCCTGATTTCTCGGTTCGCGGGCAACGTTCACTTGGATATGGATGCTGTTCTCCTTGGTGAACTCGCTTATGCTCCGCTTAATCGGTTAAATGTTTTCGGATACGATTTGGGTCCCGTATCTGTATATGTGATGGGGACAATTCTGCTGCTGAACCTCGCCTTCATTCTGCTATTTTACAAAGAATTGAAGTTGGCAACTTTTGACGCAAGTTTAGCTGCCACGTTAGGATTCGCACCTACCCTTATCCACTATGGATTGATGACGCTTGTTTCCGTTACAACAGTTGGAGCATTTGACGCTGTTGGGTCGATATTAGTTGTCGCGCTCATCGCGGGACCACCTGCTACGGCGTATCTCATCACAAATAGGCTTTCATTGATGCTTACCTTGAGTGCGGTTATTGGAAGCGTGAACGCCGTAAGTGGCTATTGGCTCGCGTATCTGTTCGATGTTTCTATTGCTGGAGCGATCGCGACGATGACGCTCCTCGTGTTCGGTCTGGTTTTTCTCGTTGTTCCGAACCGTGGACTTATTGCTATCGCACATAGGCGAACACGCCAAAAATGGGAGTTTGCCCAAACGATGTTAGTGATTCATCTCTTTAATCACGAGGGACTTCCGGAAGCTGAGGCAGAGTCAGAGATAGCACACCTCCATGAACATCTCCGCTGGGATCCCGCATTTGCAACGCAGGTCGTAAAATACGCATTAAACAACCGATGTGTTTCGCAAGAGGAGACCCTGTTAATCCTAACAGAACGCGGACGCAGAGTAGCACAGCAGGCACTTGTGCAATAACCATACTACGTGAATTGGACTTTTTTATAGTAAAACCGAAAAATAAAGAGACACTTGCATCCCCCGGTAGGTTCGGAATGTAATACATTGTCCCGCAAGTCCACACGCGACTTGCGCTACGGATTTCGCCTATTCGTAGACTAAATCCCCTAACCGAACCGGCACAGGGTATCCTATTAATTCTAAGCTTTACTATAAATTGCATAGGTTTGTAGTCGCGTGATTCACCACACGTTGCCTTTTACAATAAGGATTTCCCGCATGAAAAATACAATACTACTAAAGTTTCTCACCTGTTTGTTGCTCCTCAATCTTGTGTGGATCGCAGGTGCTGATGAAGCCGCACTAAAAAATCCTGATGGCTCATGGAAGTGGACCAATCGTCTTATCCATGAAACCAGCCCTTATCTATTGCTCCACGCGCATAATCCTGTAGAGTGGTACCCGTGGGGCGATGAAGCGTTAGCGCGTGCGAAAAAGGAAAACAAGTTAATTTTTCTCTCTGTCGGATACTCGACATGTTACTGGTGCCACGTCATGGAGCGGGAGGTCTTCTCCAATCCAGAAATTGCCGCGCTGATGAACAAAGACTTTATTAATATCAAGATCGATAGAGAAGAACGTCCGGATCTCGATGAAATCTATATGACAGCAACGCAGTTGTTGACGCAGCGCGGTGGATGGCCCAACTCTGTTTTTCTCACGCCTGATTTAAAGCCGTTTTACGCTGGTACCTATTTCCCACCTACGGATGTGCCCGGCAGACCGGGGTTTCCAACGATCCTTGATGCAGTGCATGAAGCATGGGTAACGCGAGAGACGGAGGTGATTGAATCGGCAAACCAGATTTCAGACACGATTGAGCTGGCAACAAGCAGAGGGTTTACGGCACTTACTGCCACACCACCGGATAGATCTCTTACGACTGCCGCATTGGACTATCTCCGTACGACGTATAGTCACGCCTACGGCGGATTTGGTGGGTCACCGAAATTCCCCAGTCCCGCCAATCTTGAATTTTTGCTAAGTGAATACGGACGCGTCGCCGATGAATCGTTGTTGAAGATGGTGACGTATACGCTTGATATGATGGCTTACGGTGGGATGTATGATCAGATAGGCGGCGGTTTCCACCGGTATTCTGTTGACGCAAAGTGGCTCGTTCCGCATTTTGAGAAGATGCTTTACGACAATGCGCAATTGGCGAAAGTTTATCTTCAGGCACATCAACTCACACAAGAACCTCGCTATCGGCGTATTGCTGAAGAAATCTTCAGTTTCGTCTTCAGAGAGATGACTGCACCTGAAGGTGGATTTTACGCTGCTTTAGACGCTGAGACGGACGCCGAAGAGGGAAAGTATTACGTCTGGACAGCCGATGAGATTCAGAGAATTCTCGGTAATAAGCAGGCAGCACGTTTCGCTGAGGTCTACGGCGTTGACAAGGGACCTAATTTTGAGGGTAAAAATGTTCTCTATGTTCCGAATGGAGCGGCGGCGGAGGACGCGCTCAAGGAAGTAGAATCTGTACGGGAGAAACTCTTAACGGCACGCTTTAATCGCGAATACCCGTTGCTGGACACAAAAATTATTGTCAATTGGAACGGGCTAATGATAGATGCCCTCGCTTACGGCTATCAGGTGCTTGGAAAAGAGCGGTATCTTATCGCTGCATCGAAAGCTGCCCAGTTTATTCTTGACACTCTGAAGAAACCGGATGGTGAATTGTGCCATACCTATACTGCAGGTGTCGTGAAACAGGATGTGTATCTTGATGACTATGCCTTTTTTGTTCAGGGACTGCTCGGATTATATCAGGCTACGGGTGATGAAGAGTGGTTGAATTCAGCGAAAGGACTGACCGATGCAATGATTCAGCTTTTTTGGGATGATAAAAACGGAGGTTTCTATTACACGAAGGCGGATGCAAAGTATCTTATTGTGCGCACCAAGAAACCTTATGATTCAGCAATTCCGTCAGGCAATGCTGTCGCTGTCGCAAATCTATTGGCATTTGGGACAGATTATCGCGGTTACGCTGAAGAAACGCTGCAGAGTTTCGCGCAATCCATGTCGCAAAGCCCCTCGTCCTTCATGTATATGCATATTGCCCTTAACCGTTATCTGACCGCAGGCGAAGATAGGAGTGCGGCAACGCCATCAATTGTAAGTGCTACCGCTGAGGTTAAAAGCCAAGACAACGGCATATACAACATCGAACTTAGTCTCAAAATTGCCGCAGACTGGCACATTAACGCCAACCCCGCAGGTCAAGACAATTTGATCCCGACAACGATTACAGTGGACGCTGATATCCCGTTTGAAATTATCAGGGTGGCGTATCCGAAAGGGAGATCGACACGCTTTGAATTTAGTAGCGAGTCCTTGAATGTTTACGAAGAAAACCTCACGATTCCGTTGCTGCTAAAACAGAAACCGAATATGAAGTACGACGAAAGCGTCCGAATTACGCTGCAACTCACCTACCAACCCTGTAACGAGACTGAATGTTTGTTGCCACAGACATTGGATATTCCGTTGGAAGTGCCGTAGTTTTTGCCTATGAACGGTGAAACTCATTCCGCAATGGGTGTGATTACAGCGTACACGCCTCACGATTTTCTTGATAATCAGATTCTCGTTTGATATAATAGGTATGGTGATCGGTTTGAGAACCCTACCCAATTTTATGAATATACATTTCCAACTTTAGGAGAAACCTTACATGAGAACCTGTATTTCAATTTGCACCACGCTAATTTTCCTGTTAATGGCGTGTCACGCTACATTTGCTAATGTTGTTGAAGATCCTGTGCTCTATCTCGATGCCGCTGACAACCCCGCGCATCCGAAGGCATGGGAGAACCTCGGCACCGAAGGCGGTGAATTGCTTGCCACAGAAAAACCAATGGATCTGGAAGAGGGTGAAATTAAGATTCCTGCCCTCGGTATCAATGAACCGAATTTGAAGTATTATACAACCACGGAGTCCCTTTCAACCTTTGGCGGTCCACCCGCAAAAAACACACCACTGTTTTTCGAGGACTGGACATTGGAATTCCTCTGTAGGCGTAACGGCGATTTTTTTCTTGAGGAGCATCACTTCGCCGGTTTCCAGAACAGTCCAAGAGAAGGCAAGCAGGGAGTTCGGCTTTGGATAGTCGGCGGTCAGAATTTGGACATGTCCATCCATGCGGGCGGTTCGAAGCAAGGTGTTCAAACACTTAACCTCGTACTTGAGGAAGGCGTTTGGACCTGGATAGCGATTGTCGGCACGAATGATGATTCAATTGTAGCGTATCAAGATGGTAAACAGGTCAGCAAACAAGCCGGTTTTGAATTCGACAAGAGTTTACCAATAAACGACATCTCAATAGGTGCCAATTCCTTCGATGAACGCCGTCGAACCTTTAATGGTTCCTTTGCGATTGTCCGCGCTTATGACAAAGCACTATCCGAAGCGGAGATTAACCAAAACATCTCTGGCACATTTGCTGTTGATCCGACGGACAAACTCCCAACGGTTTGGGCTAAAGTAAAACGCGACTATCAATAGAATGGCACGTTCACTTCCTACAATAGAATGGCACGTTCACTTCCTATCTGTAGGAGCGACCTTCCGGTCGTGATACATCTTCGCTGGCGAGGGTTCCAACCTCGCCACGCCACTTCTACAAATTCCCGGCGTGCGCCCGAATCTTCTGAAATGCGTCTAAAATCTGTTGCATGTCGTCTGTGTCCCCTAAAAACATGGAATGTGTGAAACTACAGACCTCTTCGCGATAGACCCGTTCTGCCTGTGGGCAATTGAGCGTGCTATAATCAATGGCTTGGTCACCGAGATATTTGCGAGGTAATCCAAGTTGATCAAACAATTCAGGGTTACCGAAAGGACCTTCGTTGTAAATGGGTTCACCATGCGCACCGACACCACACGAAACGCCTTCTGCGCGGAGTGCTTCTAAGAACCGATCGCGTGAAACACCACCGAACTCCTCAGATACAAACCGGAAATCCCAATAGTAGAAACACCATCGTGTGACACGCGCATCGCGCGGGATCGGATGGAGTCCATCTATCGCTTCCATGCCTTTGGAGAGATATGCGATATTCCGTTCGCGCGTTTCTACCTGCTCTTCAAACCGTTCCAATTGGTTCAGTAAAAGCGTCGCTTGGAAGTTGGTCATCCGCATATTCAATTGCGCGAAGCGACCCGCATTTTCCGAAAGTGTTTCATCGTTCGTCAGGACCATTCCGCCTTCACCACAGGTGAGCGTCTTTCCCATCTGGAAACTGAATGCACCGAGGTGTCCGATTGAGCCGAGTCCTTTCCCGCGCCATTGTGAACCGTGAGCATGGGCGCAATCCTCAATCACTTTCAGATTGCGTCTTTCAGCGATCTCCATGATGGCATCCATGTCTGCAGGGTAGCCGCCGTTATGCACTGGAATAATCGCCCGCGTTCGGGGCGTAGTTGCTTTTTCAATTGCATCGGGTGCGATGTTGTAAGTGAGTGGGTCAATGTCAACGATGACTGGTACCGCATTGACGCACACAACGGATGTTCCTGTTGCCACGAAGGTCAAAGCAGGAACGATGACTTCATCCCCCGCGGTGATACCAGCCGCCTTTAGGGCACACTGTAATGCTACAGTCCCGTTGGCGAGTGGTATCCCGTATTTCGCATCCTGAAACGCCGCAAACTTTTCACCGACTTCATCGACTTTCTCGCGTCGGTTCCACGCACCGCTCCGCAAAGTCTCTAAAAGTGCGTTTTCTTCGGTTTTGTCATAAATAGGCCAACTTTTCCCTAAACTCCCTTTGATAACCGGTTCACCACCATTAAGTGCTAACTTTGCCATATCTCTGTCCCCCTTGCTATATGCTTCAATGTTACGGGTGGTTTGATTTTAGCAATGCTCCCTTTTTTAGTCAACCTCTTTGATTTCTTTTCTATTATAGCGTTTATGGCATTCTTCTTGCAGATTTCATCAAAATTCGTTATAGTAATCTTCGGAAACTCGGAACAGTGTGTAAATTATGGAATCAGTAAATCGAACACTCACAACAATAGACGGAATCACAGTAGGGCATGCCACCGATTCGACTGCTCGAACAGGATGCACGGTTGTCCTCTGCCCAGCAGGAGCGACGGCAGGCGTTGATGTGCGCGGTGCCGCACCCGGCACGCGGGAGACGGAAGCACTCCGTCCCGGACGTTTAGTCCAAAAAGCACACGCTGTCCTCCTGACAGGTGGAAGTGCCTTCGGGTTAGACGCCGCAGGTGGGGTCGTCCAATACCTTGAGGAACAGAACGTCGGTTTTCCTGCAGGTCCTGTACGTGTACCGATTGTTCCCGCGGCTGTTATCTTTGATCTCGGAGTTGGCGACGCAAAAGTCCGCCCTGATAAAGAGATGGGGTATCAGGCGTGCCTCAACGCTACAGATGAACCCGTAGTAATGGGTGCTATCGGCGCGGGTACAGGTGCTACTGTCGGTAAAGCTCCCGGCGTTACGTCTTCTCTGGGCGGGCTCGGCTCGGCATGTATGCGTCTCGATTCTGGCTTGATTGTTGCGGCAATTACAGTTATCAATGCACTTGGGAACGTTGTGCATCCGAGGACGGGTGAGATTCTCGCCGGTGGAAAAGAAAACGGCGATTTTGTAGACATCACTGAACGACTTTTGGGGGAAAATTTAGTTCAGGGAACCAACACAACTATCGGTGTTGTGGCTACAAATGCGACGCTTTCCCCGGCAGAGGTACACCGAGTCGCAGAGATGGCACACGATGGGATGGCACGCGCCATTCGTCCAGCGCATACGATGTTCGATGGAGATACGCTCTTTGCTCTCGCCACGGGATCGCATACTCAAAGCAGTGTAAACGCGGTTGGCATTCTCGCGGCGGAAGTTGTCGCAAAGGCGATTGTTAACGCGGTGACGGCTTAAATCGGGTGTCCGTGCATCGCTGCTGGGATGTCGATGCCGAACTCGTTTAAGACTGTTGGGGCAATATCGTAAAGGCTTTTCGGGGGAGTGTGTCCGCGAGTCGGTCCATTCCGTTTTATAATATAAATTCCCATCTCTGCGTGGTTGCAATCGTCGGGACCGGTATCGTTCTCGTAGGTGTAGATGCTGTTGTATCCGACGCTTCCGACTGAACGCCAAAAAAGGTTGCCGAAGTAGACGATGAGATCAGGAGCAATGTTCCGACATTTCCGGTAAACCTCTTCGGGCTTAAAAACACGTGTGCCGATGTTAGCTCCCTCCTCATCTACGATCGCTTCGAGTTGTGCCTTCAATTCATCGCGGATGCGCTCATAATCTTGTGGGTTGACCATCCCGTTAGGTTCTCTGCCTGCAACGTTTATAAAAATTCGAGCGTAATACCCGCCTTCTCCCCATGCTTTTGTTTGCTGCCAATCTACCATCTCCGGTGTCCATCGCGTAATTTCACTCGGTTCGGTTTTGAGCATCAGATAACCGTGCTTTCGGAGCCATTCATTGACACATATACCCCCGTCCATCCGCTTTGCCCCGTGATCGGAGACGACCATAACCGTGGTGTCCTCGTCTACACACGCTAATGTCTCTCCAAGTTCAGTATCGAGGGAGCGATAGTAATTCCGCATCGTCTCTGAGAACGGTGAGTTCGGCTCATACGCACGGTGTGTTTTGTCCCAAAATCGCCAGAAAGCGTGATGGAGCCGGTCGGACCCCATTTCAACCATTGTAAAGAGGTCCCAGTCCTTTGTTTCAAGCAGATAGCGTGCGAGTTTGAAACGTTCGGTCGTCATTTTGAGGAGTTGTTGCTCCAATTCGGCGCGCCGGTCAGTCCGAAAATTGGGTATGTCGATCATGTAATCGCTTGCGGCTTGCGTAATTTCCCGTGTAAGTCGCCGCGGGAAGGTCCACTGTGAATTGAGATTGGGTGTGAGGAAACTGGTAACCATCCAGCCTGGAAACGGTTTCGCCGGATAGGTGAGTGGCACGCCTAAAACGACCGATTTCTTTTTCGCCTGCCCCAGCAGATCCCAAAGAGTCGGCACTTTGATGGCGTGTGAATTGGCGATGGTGAGTGCGTCGTAGGAATAATCCTTGCGGTTGCGGAAACCGTAGATACCGAGTTCACCTGGGTCTCGGCTGGTCATCATGCACATCCACGCTGGCACGGTGATCGGTGGGATCGTACTTTCCAATTCGCCGTAGATGCCTTCTTCCATCAGGCGACGTGTATTGGGCATGTCGGCTTTAAAAGCGTCAAAGACAAGCTCAGGTGCCGCACAATCCCAACCGATAATAAGGACGCGTTTTCTCATATTTTTAACTATAAAATCTGGTCGCCGTTCATTTTAAATCACGGCTTGGTATCGGTATTAACAGGCGATTCGTCGTTGCTAAGGAACCGCTCAATCGTGTTTCTCGTTGCTGGGCGCGTACGGAAATCCGCAACCCACGGTTCACGGAAGTACGCTTGCTTTTCACGCGGTAAAGCGGACAGAACTTCAGGCGGAATCGGTAGACGGTGCCAATGTGTTGCGAGATGCGCGTAGGCGTTTAGCACCGCCACGCGCGGGGTCTCCCGTTGCCACACGGGACCGGCGTGGCACAGGTTCTCCGTGAAGAAGACTGCACTGCCAGCGGGGCATTCGTAGGTCATCAGAAACGGGCTCCGCTTCCCTTCTTCTAACGACATGTGGTCAGGATGCATCGGGAAATTGGATTTGTGACTACCAACTATAAAATGCGTCCCACCATCCTTTTTGGAAACATCTGTCAGTTCAAAGACGACACGCACCATTCCAGCGTGAATCTGCCCGTTGTTGACGCGATACCCGAAGATCGGATCTGCCTGTCGTGGTCCGCCACCATGGAGTTCACCGTGCCTCTGCCCTTTTTCGCGCCAGGCAGAGTAGCAGTGCTCTAACCGGATCTCAGGTCCGATAATTTCATGTAGGACATCCAGAACTTTGGGGTGATCAATCAGGACGCTCGCGGGACCGCCCGGTACTGCACGGTGTTCTGGCGGTAAGGATTCTTTGTTGTGATGTATCCTGTCAATCTGATTAACGATTGCATCTACTTCGTTGCGTTCAAGGATCGCAGGACGAACGAGGAATCCAGTTAAGTCAAATCGAAATTTTTCTTCATCAGTCATAGGTTGCTATCTCCTATGTTATGCCCAACGAGGATTTCTGCCGCCGAACCGCTGTTCGCTGATGTTCCACAACTCCGATAACCCGAGTTGTCGAATGTGTTCCAGTCCAGACAGACACGGATCGTTTATTCGAGTTAGCCACCGTTGGAGATCCGCTTCGAGTTCGGCACGGAGGTCTTGTGAATCTTCATCGTCGATAAGATTGTTCATCTGATACGGATCGTTGTCGTTGTCGTAAAGCATCCACCCTATTCCGTCGTGGTGGCGTGCGTATGTATAGCGATGCGTGCGAACACCACGCCACTCACGTATACCGAAGTTGAAACCTTCGCTCCCGTGCAGTGGGACTTCAAGCAGCACAGATTGTGGTTCGTCAATTGTGTTACCGAGCATCGCTTCTGAAAGGTCAATACCCTCCACACCCGCTGGAATTGGCAGATCGCATAGAGACAGCATTGACGGCATGAAATCGACGAGGCTTAACAAGGTATCGCGGGTAACACCTGCTGGAATTCTATGGGGCCAACGAATCATGAAAGGGATACGGCTGGATTCGTCCCACGGACGCTCTTTTCTCACGTGTCCATGGCTACCGAGCATATCTCCGTGGTCAGATGTATAGACGAGAATAGTGTCGTCAGCGATACCGATTTCGTCGAGCGCAGTCATCAAACGTCCAAGATTTTCATCCAGAGCCGTGATATGTGCGTAATAACCGGATATGTCTTTCCGTGTTTCGGGGGTGTCCACCGCGTTCGGACGTAATTGGATATCCTCTGGCGGATACATCGCTTTGTAGCGTTCTGGGACGTGTTCATAGGGATTGTGTGGCGGTCCCCAGCTCATATAGAGACAGAACGGTTCGTCGGCATGATCGCGGCAGTATTCGATGGCTTTATCGGTCTGAAACTCCGGTTCATAGCCGTCAATCTGCATCTGATTCCCATCGGAGTCGTGGTACGGGGCATTGAAATAGTCGTGGTGGCAATTCCAACCGACCCAATGATCGAAGCCGAACCGCATCTCAGGTGTAATGAACTTGTCTCTGGGCATACCACCGAGGTGCCATTTACCGATGTAACCCGTGGCGTATCCGTCTTCTTTGAATATCTCGGCGATGCCAGTCTCGGTCAGAGGAAGCGGTAAGTCATTGGAGACGGCTTTGTGATTTAAGGGATATTTGCCTGTCATCAAACACCCGCGCGCTGGTACGCATATCGGGACGTTCGTGAAGGTATTGGGAAAGAACATCCCTTCCTGTGCGAGTTGATCCATCGCTGGAGTCTGCACTTGCGGGTTGCCCGCACATCCGACATCACATTGACGATGCTGATCGCCGAAAACGAAGATTAAATTGGGTTTACGAGTAGTTTCCATTTTTTATAGGGGTCAGTCTTCGGTTATCAGTTATCGGTTAAAGAAATACTTTGTAACAATCTTCGCAAACTTGAAGTATTCTAAAGAGGGATGAATTGTTACCTAAAATCCCTTGTGACCGATAACTAAGAACGAATAACTGTTAACCGCTCCTCTGCATCCATGTATAAATTTGGCGAAGTGCACCTTCACTCTTTGTCCACAACGCCTTTTTCAAGGGCGAAACGACCTTTGTGTAGCTGGCAAAGTCTGTCCGGACGGCGCGATACTGTTCCTTATGCGCAATTAACCCTGTATTTTCTGGTGGAGATGCGCCGAAATCCACCCATTCGTATTGTTCATGACACGCGTGTGTGATGATATAGTGGAAAATAGCGTTGTTAGGACGATATTTCAGGAACGCTGGTACAGATGCTTCACACCACAACGTTACGGTCTTGTTGAAGCGTAGGTAGAGCAGTCCTGCGATCATGGTACCGCGATGTGTGGCGATAGCAAGTTTGGCGATTTTCCGATGCAGGAGTGTCCGCATGAGTACCTGCGGTTTCGGGGTACCACCTAACCGTTTCACTGTCATAAGATACATATCGTAGAAGGTGGATAAAGCCTCTTCACTGTCGGTATCCGTGACTATCACACCCGATTTTTCTGCCTTCCTAACCGCGCCTCGCACCCGTTTGTTATAGGCGTGCCAGAGGGATTCAACATCTCCATTTGTCTTCAAAAGATGTGTGAAATGGTCAGTCCGTGAGTAGCCCATTTCAGCGAAAAAATCGCTATCCGTAGCGGTACGATTCGGCGGCAGTGTCCAACGGATTTCACACCATCCCTTTGCCGCTGCTTCCGTTTCGATGGACCTTATCAGGGGTTCAGGATTTATTTGCCCCGATCCGATAAGATGTATACCACCAAACAGATTCCACGGCATTGAGTGCCAAAGACGGATGCCCGGTATCGGTTGAAAAACGAAGCCAGGCAGCCCACCTATCACAGAATCATCTTGATTGATGAGTAAATAAGTTGGGATAAGCTGACTGAACGCATTCGCTAAGGCATCTCGCCACGCAAGGCTTTGGAAGACAGTCGTCTCTGGACATTCCCGAAGAATGGCATCCCACTTATCCTGATTTTGAGGGGTTAAGGGATCTAAGGTGTACACATGCACATCTTGTAGGAGCGAGTTCCAGCTCGCGATTCCTATAGAGTTATGCCGCCAGTGCCGCGAATAGTGCTTTGATATAGCCGACGGAGTAAGCTAACCCAACATTACCTTCTAATTTCGGGATATGATCGGCGTTGATGCATCCATCAAATCCGACTTTTTGAAGCTCACGGACGATTTTGAAAGCGTTCATATCACCATCATCAAGCAGAACTTCCTCGAACGCTCCCGCTGTCGCAAGGCTCCCACGGACGTTCCGTAGATGAACCATAAAGATGCGTCCTTTACGTCCGTAGTTGTTGATTTCGTCAAGGACGATTGCACTGCCTCCGGCTTCCGCCCGAGTGCCACAACAGTAAAGATAGCCAACGTTTTTGCTCGGGAAGGTATCGGTGACACGGTGGAAACCGAGACTACCGAGCGGTGTGTCCGGATTCGGCACGTCCGATGGGTGGATGGCGAGTTTAATATCGTATTCATCGGCGATAGGGACGAGTGCTCCGTAGATTTCAGTGAAACGTTTCCACCATTCGTCGAGGGTTTCCATCGTCGGTGTAGGTGGTGGATTTTCGGTCGCGGCGCGGCTTTCACCACGGGAGGTATAGCCACCTCTATGTACGGATGAATAGCGTGTCATTAGATAGTCAAACGTATCACCCCAAAACCTTTGGCGCGCAATAGGGACACCGGCTTCAGCGAAGACTCGGAGGGCATTACACGTGTTCTCTAATTCCTGTTCGCCATCAGGTTGACCCCGCATGAACTTTTCTGTGATATTCGGAAGTGTCACACGATTGATGTCGAGTCCCCAGGAACGGATCCGTTTTTTTATTTTCAATACCTCGTCCAAATCTGGATAACCCTGCTCATCGACACCGGGGAAGGCATTACCACCTCCAAAGTCGATACAATCTGCACCAAGCTGTGTAACCTGTTTGAGGTAGCTATCAGAAAGTCCGCCATCCCAGACTGAAATTTTCATTCTTTTAATTTTCCTTGCGGTTAAATAACGGTGGTTTAGACGCTCATGTGCGTTTCTTAAATCCGCCTGCGCCGTTGTTGCAGGCTACAGCATTTGTTATTAAAGGGGTAACGGTACGGGTTGCCCACTCTCAACGGATTGGTACGCGGCTAATGCGATCTCGGCGGCGGCGCGACCATCTAATCCCGTAATAGGTGGGGATGTGTCGTTACGGATTGCGTCTACGAAAACGCGAATCTCTTCTTGAACCGGCGGCGGCACCTCGATATCTGCTACTTTAATCTGCCGTCCTTCACCCTCAAAAGGTTTGATCTGAATGGCAGCATCACCACCCCAGATCTGTGGAAAATAGATCGAACCGCCTTCACAATCGACGCGTCCACCATAACCACCAACAGCAGAGACATGACTGGAATGGAGTAAACCGATGGCTCCGTTTGTAAACTGCAAGGAGGCGAGCATTACATCTGGATAGTCGCTCTTATCTGGTCCGTATTGTCCGCCAGCGGCATAAACAGAGGCTACATCACCACAGGTCCAGCGCATAAAGTCGATTTCATGGGCGTTAATTTCCATGAGACTCCCGCCAGACTTCGCACGCTCCAGTCGCCACGGTGTGTGACTATACCCGCTGCGCCACGGGCCACCGATGCGATGCACCATCATACAAGCAGGGGCTCCGAGTTCACCGCTTCGCACGATTTCGCGAACCACGGAATGCGTCCCGTGATAGCGACATACCAAACCGATAGTAAGTTTGACCCTGTTATCCTCCGCGGCGGTAAGCATCGCGTCGCAAGCCTCCAGCGTCGGAGCCATCGGTTTTTCGGAAAAAATATGCTTTCCTGCATTCGCAGCATCGACCGCCATTTGTGAGTGCATAAACGGTGGCGACGCAATCAGGACTGCACGAATCCGATCATCGGCGAGTAATTCGTGGTAATCTAACTTATAGGACACACCAAGGTCTGTAGCCAGTTTTTCAGCCAGTGCTTCTTGCACATCACTGACGGAAATGACCTCTGTTCCCTCAACAGCGTGTGCACTCGTGGCAAGGCTTCTACCCATGCCACCGCATCCGATAACACCAACTCCAATCGTTTCCATTTTTAATTTATGGCCTCCTGGGCTGTGCTCCACTTCATTACGCGCAGACTTCCAATTGTCCTAAAAAAACAGAGCACGTAGTCCGTAACGTAGTGGAGGACGGGTTTAAGAAAGGAACGTCAATTGTCAATCTCGCGTTGTTTAACCGCAAGGTAAATTAAAAGAATTATCTCCGTCTTGATTTGATATGTCCCCATGTAACGCTCAGCTTGCTCGCAGAAGGACTGACATCGAGCCCTGTTGCTCTCATATTGTTCTCGACTTCCGCCGGACTCAGAACGCGGTCATAGATGCGGAATTCATCAATATATCCTTGGATTGTATCGCAATCGCATCCATCTGATCGATCTCCAATGCCCAGGAGGAGTCCTCCTTTCGGAATCTTGCCGCCCTTCATGGCATACTTCTTTTCCTGTTTTCCATTCACATAATAGTGAACTGTCTCGCCATCATAGGTGCCTGCCAGGTGCAACCACTCCTCAATTGGGATGTCCTCCAGTACATTGTCTTGTGCCGCCACGGTTGATTTGCCACCGGCTCGGATGAAGAAACCGTGCTGGTTGTCGTCATCGTCGTAATAGAGGCTCACCACTGTGCTGTTCGTTGGCATATCGTCAAGTGAGATAATCCTATTCCAACTGTCATCTAAGGCGTTGATATGGACCCAACATTCCAGGGTGATCTCCTCCCAATCACGATCGATTTTCGGGGGTTTTGAATCTTCAACAAGGAAGCGGTCAACACTACCATCAAAAAGAATGCACTCGCCAACTTTGCAGTCGCCAGCAGGTGCGAGTTCGGGGTCCCCATGAACAGCGGCAGCGAGTCCTGACAGGAGATCTACCGCCTCGGATTTAATCTTTACCGTGTCTTTGTCGAAGGACCAATAGGCGACTAAACCATCTTCGACTGCTCCGACAATTGCATTGGCAGTTTGTGCATTCCACGCAAGGAACGCGAGGAGGAGAAAGACTGTATAGAGTCGTGAGTGTTTCACAAATTGTCTGTTCTGTCGATAAAAACTGTTTTTCAGACGCATGATTGATTCCTCCTTGTATGGGGTGTCGGTTATTGGGCTTCGGTTATCGGTTACAAGAGGGCATTGTTAAACGAAAGCCTTTTAACCGACAACTGAAAGGATTTTATAGGTAGTATAAAATCCGAACTGATGATTGACTACTATTCTAATAGATGTCACGCATGGCGCGTTCGCGCCGCGCCGCGATTTGACGTTCACGTTCCTCATCAGACATCTGACCATGTGCTTCACTACTTATAGGACGGTATTCGGCGACCTCACTCTTCCGCTTGAATACCCGGAAGAAGTCGAAACGAGTTAAAGTGGGTGGGATATTTCCTGGACACAGTGCGTGTAGTCCAACATGCACCGAATTTCCCATGCCGACATTCGTTTGTCCGCAACTTTTCCATTGGATGCCATCGTGGCTGGCGAAAGAGGAGAATTGGTTCCCTCTGCGTTCCAAACGTAAGAAAAGTTCTCGGACATCTCGAAGCCCGCTGCTGCGTCCGCGTAAATTGAGTGAGCGTCCGACATGGCGTTCAAATCGGACATCGCCTCTGAAGGCGTGCGGTCCCGAAGTCTTCTCAAGTCTGAGAAATCGGTTCGGATTTTTCCATACTAATAAGCCACCGTGTTCTTTGAGTTGTGGTGAAATTCGCATGCGAGTTTCAATAGCGAAGTCTCCAGCGACTTCCATGAGCAGGCGTGGCGCACTCATATCGCCGCTTCTGCCATCTGGACCGTGCCAAAGGTCTTGACCGGGTTCAGTTCGCATTTCTAAGTAGCCTTGGCGTTCTGCCCAAGAACCACCGCCCTTCGGATCATCCCACCGCCATTCCGGACGCATGCGGTTTCCGATGAACTCATCTTCAAATACCATCTCTGTGAATTCACCCGAAGATGCCCATCCTTCGATTTTCACAGCCGAGATAGAGTCTCCGAAGTTTTGGGGGAGTAAATGGAGGTTCGGTAATTCTTTTTTATACTCCGATGGTTCCATACGGATCGGTAGAGGGGCTCCCTCAAAGTCAGGATGTTCGTAAAAAACGACCTCCGCGCCGTGGCGCGGAAAATCTGGTCCTTTGAAGATACGGATTGACGAAATTCGGTCTTCAAACCAAGTTCCACCTTGGGCGTCCCGTAAATTGGCGATATCGCGCAGGATAGTGATTTTTCTGCCCCGAAATTCGACATGCTCGTAGCAGTCCACAATCAGCGGAATCGTGCCCCATTCTGGTCCAACCACTTCTAGTGTGGAACCGAAATTGATTGATGAGATTCTGTCGGCGAAGTTGTAGGCAGTATCGTGTAAGTTCGGGTAAAATCCAGGTCCGAGTGCCAGCTTTTTACCGCGGAAGTTGCGATGCTGGTAAAGGATGACTTTGTAGTTCGGATTCGATGAGAAGTTCGGACCCTTATAAACGCGAACAGAAGAAATATTGTCTTGAAATCCGATGTCGCGCGTAAAGGAAACAGGCTCTACAACATATCCCATTCTACCTCGGAAGTTTGTATGTTGGAACACCTCAACAACGAGGCGCGGTATGACAACAGGCATTCTTTTCTCCTTTTTTATTCGTCATCAGGTATCGGCTTTCAGCCGTCAGTGTATCTTTTTCTGTTTACTGAAACTCTCAACCTAACGGAAAGCTGACAGCCTTTAAAAAGCCTCTTTGCTGACCGCTGATTGCTGACTGCTACTAACTGTTGCCTCGTAAATTTGTGCATACCCACTCCGATCCGATGTGAATACAACGTGTTTGCCGTCCGGACTGAAAGACGGATGTGGATGTGTATGTTGTGGCGCGTAAACCTGAATTGGACCCGCCGCATACGGGAACGGTCCATTCCAATGCTCGCCAATAGATGAGGCGCCAGGATGGCATAACGTTTGTGGTTCACCAATACCGTCACGTGGATCAAAAATTTGGATGCCGATATCCGGAAAATTGGTATCTGCTACCATAAGTGTTCCCGCAAAATTGCTAATAGCATGCCATGCGTTGAACGTTGCCACTTGTCGCTCTGTTCCAGTATCGACGTTGACACACCTCACACCGCGGGGCCAATCGACAAAAGCGAGTTCGCGCCTCCCTGGGACCCATGTTTCATGTGTGATCCATTCGTTCTTTTCAATGTTCTGGGCATAGAGACGACGATTTCCACTTCCGTCACGATGGATGACCCATACCCGATCCGTCAAGGGACCCGCATAGTAGAGCAAGTTGGCATCATCCGGACAGAATTGAAGGTGTCCGATGCTGTCTCGCCGCAAGATGATCTCGTGCTCGGCAGTGTCTGTATCTATAATAGCGAGTGCGGATTCTTTGCCAATGTTAAATCTGACAGCCCACCATCGATTGTCGAGACTTAAGGCAGTTGTGCCCATAGCAGTGGCGACCATGCCTTCTTCCCGCATCGCTGTTGCAGCGAAATTCACGAGTTCGTGTTCCTCAAGCGTCTCCAAATCTATTTTCCATCCGCTTGTGCTGGCTGTGAAGTAGACTGCTTTTCCGTCCCGCGAGGGATGCACCGACCACTCTGAGAGGTCGGGTCTATCTGTTAATTGGCGAAGTTCACCCGTGCTTCTTTCTTCAGCGAATATTTGTGGTGTTCCCGTTCGATGTGAGACAAATATCAGCCGCCGCATTGCGTCGTCATACGCAGGTATGATGAAGAATGGATGGTGGTGCAACGCGGACGCTGTTGTCACCTGCCGGATCTGTGTGCCGGTGTGTTGATCGGTAAATGTTCGTGATTCAGGTGCGTGAACTGTCCCTTTCGCCATTCTTTTAATTTTCCTTGTGGTTAAACGACAGTGTTTGTCTTTGAGTGCCTTTTTTTAAATCCTGCTTCGCAGTGAGAACCATTTCATTTCAGACCACGTCCTTGTTGTTATTTTAATTTCGGCACTTGATAACGCTGGGTGTCCTTGACATGTTAATAATTATGCCATCCTGCTGGCGAGGTTTTCTAACCTCGCCAATTTGCTGGTGTATAGGTAATTCAGAAATTAGCGATTAGGGCGGGTTTCTACGAGACCCTTTTAGCAATTAGCGATTCGTAATTAGGGATTCCCTCTTTACTAACCGCTAATTGCTAACTGACAACTGACTATCAATTTATTCCTCAAACGCCGCATCAAAGGCAACAGCAGACGGTTCAAAATCATAGCCTTTGACAGCCGCACACGATTCACGTGCGCCGTGTTCTCTGTCCATACCGCTGTCTTCCCACTCAATGGAGAGCGGACCGTCGTATTCTATATGGTTGAGAGCACGGATAATTTCTTCAAAGTTAACATTACCGCGACCGATGGAACGGAAATCCCAATTTCTCCGAGCATCGCCGAAGTTAAGGTGTCCACCGAACACACCAGACAGCCTCGGCGTATCTGCCCACCAGACATCCTTCATGTGGACGTGATAGATCCGATCGCTCAATCGTTCAAGGAATGCTACATAGTCAACGCCTTGGTAGCCGAGATGGCTTGGATCGTAGTTGAATCCGAATGCTTCTCTGCCGTTGACTGCTTCTATCGCACGTTCTGCGGTGACGATGTCAAAGGCGATTTCGGTGGGATGAACTTCGAGCCCAAATTTGACACCGACTTCATCGAAGACATCAAAGATCGGGTTCCAGCGGTTGGCGAAGTCTTCAAAACCAGCATCAATTTGTCCTGGGTCGTTCGGAGGGAAAGAGTACAGAAGATGCCATATCGAGCTGCCAGTGAAACCGTTGACGACACCTACGCCGAGTTTTGCGGCTGCGCGTGCTGTGTTTTTCATCTCTTCAGCAGCACGTTCCTGAACACCTGCGGGATCTCCGTCACCCCAGATCGCCTCTGACAAGATGCCCTGGTGTCGGCTGTCAATATTATCACAGACTGCCTGTCCAACAAGGTGATTACTGATTGACCAAACTTTGAGTCCATATTTTGCGAGTAGATCATGTCTACCTTGACAGTAGCTATCATCTGCGAGTGCCTTGTCAACCTCAAAATGGTCGCCCCAACAAGCGAGTTCTAAGCCATCATAGCCCCATCCACTCGCTTTTTCTGCTAATTCCTCTAATGTTAAGTCTGCCCATTGGCCTGTAAAGAGTGTTACAGGTCTTGCCATAGTATCTCTCCTTTTATTCGTTATCGATCTTCGGTTATCGGTCTTCGGTTAATGCTTCTGACAGTTGCATACATTGTCTCTAATACGAGTAATCTCTTAACCGACAACCGAAAGCAATGCGTGTTGACAACTCTTATGCCGGTGGCGTATACCTCGCATCGATCCACGCGCGTTGTTTACCACTGTCTACAGCCGCATTAATGAAATGCACGCCACGCGCACCATCTTGGACGGTTGGAAAATCTGTATCAAACTCAGTTGGGGTTTCCTCTGCGATTTTCGCTGCGATTGTCCGCGCGGCGTTTACATAGATATTTGCGAATGCCTCGATGAACGCTTCTGGGTGTCCGGAAGGTATCCGCGAGTTGTGCTGGACGACTTCCGACAGATAATCGTTGCCGCGTTTATAAACCTGTTCGGGACCATCTGGAAAACGGACATAGAGGTAGTTCGGATTTTCTTGTTGCCATTCCAGCGATGCGTCAGTGCCGTAGACACGGATACGCAGATTGTTCTCTTCACCTACCGAAATTTGTGACGCATAAAGCACGCCACGGACTCCGTTTTCATAATGCACGAGGAGATTTCCATCGTCTTCTAACAAGCGTCCCTCTACAAAAGTCGTCATGTCAGCACAGATTTCTTCGATGTCGAGTCCTGTGATATAGTGTGCTAAGTTCTCTGCGTGGGAACCGATGTCCCCAATACATGAGGAGGCACCCGCTTGATTCGGATCGGTACGCCAAACGGCTTGTTTCGCGCCTTCGTCCTCTAAAAATGTGGCGAGCCAGCCTTGAGGATATTCAACGACGATTTTGCGAAGTGTTCCGAGTTTGCCCGCTTTCACGAGTTCACGTGCCTGCTTCACCATCGGGTAGCCTGTGTAGTTGTGTGTGAGTGCGAAAACGGCATCGTGTTCTTTGACAAGGCTGCATAACGCTTCAGCATCGGCAACCGTTGTTGTCATCGGCTTATCACAGACGACGTGAAACCCCGCTTCAATAAATGTTTTAGCGACATCAAAATGGATGTGGTTCGGTGTCACGATTGAGACGAAATCAATGCGTTCGCCGTCAGGAAGTTGGCTCTCTTTTTCTGCCATCTCTTTGTAAGACCCATAGACCCGATTCGCGTCAAGGAAGAGTTCAGCACCTTGTTGTTGGGATTTTTCAGGTGATGATGAGAACGCCCCAGCAACGAGATCGATTTCTCCATCAAGCGCAGCGGCTTTACGGTGGACAGCACCGATGAAGGCATCCGGTCCACCACCGACCATGCCGTAACGTATTTTCCTGTTCAGTGGCATCTTGCGTATTTTCTCCTTTACTTTTGTAAAATGGGCTTGCAAATTCTGCCCTATATGGTATTTTGATTCCAAAATACATTATCTCATATTTGGATACTTTTTTCAAGATTTTTTGTTCAGAAGCATTCAGTCGTTAGCAGTCAATCAGGTCGCAATCACGGAGCAGAAGCATTCAGTTCTTCTGTAGGAGGGGGGAAATTGAGGAAAGGGAAACGCCCTATCAAAAACCCCAAGCAAGGGGAAACGCCCAAGCAAAAACACCCCTATCATAAACACTCCGATTCCTGACATACGCCAGTAAAGGATAAGAAAATGTGGAGAGTTTCAGAGTATTCAACGTAAAATCTGAGAAAGGGTGGGTTCAATAAAAGTTGTGAACGTAGACACTGACTGGGTTTCGAGTGGTTTTGATGGCAGACTTCTGAAACGCTTACTTTGAAACTTCAATTCTCATGGATAACATATATTAATTTATATATAACTATTTGTCGTGTTTCTCTGGGGGTTTCATGAGAATTCCGCTTAAAAATGTTACACTGGTGTAACATTTGGTGTACACTCTACATCGACAGAAATTCCAGTGGTTGTAAGGGTTCAGAGGCGTTTTTTTTGTAAGTCTCCGTTGTCAAAAAAAATAATTTTCCGTAAAGTGTAACATTTTTTCAGAGGTTCTGAAAGCCTCGCGTTTTTTGTTGTGTGCCGTAGTGTTAACGGGAAGCTGGAACCACTATAAAATATTGTACTATATTTATCAATAGTTTTTCAAGTTGAAGTCAGAGCCATTCACATCAGGCAATCCGAGAAGGAGACGTTTCTGTTTTACTGCTATGCCTGCGAGGGAGTTAGCATTGCGGCGATGTCTTCTGGTAGTTTAATCTCATGTTTCTGCTCAAAGTCGGCAACGTTTTCGTATTCTTTGCGAAACTGTTCAATGATGATATTTTTCTGCTTGTCTCTGGCAGTTGTCAAATCTTCTTTGGCTTTTTCCCATTTTTTCAAGTGTAAGAACACCATACCGCGATTGTAATATGGCTCTGCCAAATCCGTGTTGCGTTCTATCGCTGCGTCGTAATCTTTAATGGCGCGTTCATACTCGCCTTTTTTCTTGTAAACATTACCACGATTGTTATACGGATGGGCAAGGTCCGGTTTCAGTTCTATCGCTTTGCTATAATCTATGATTGCGAGATCATACTCTTCTCTTTCATAGTAAACAATACCACGGTTGTAATAGGGATATGCAAAACTTGGATCAAGTTCTATTGCTGTGTTATAGTCTTCAATAGCCCGATTTATCTCACCTTGGAGTTTATAAGCTATCCCGCGATTGTTGTATGCCTCTGGCAAACCGGGATCCAGTCTTATTGCTGCATTACAATCTTTGATAGCGCGATCATAATCTCCTTTGATGCGATATGCTCCTCCGCGATTACTGTAGGCTTCAGCATAGTTTTCTTTGAGTTGTATCGCCTTGTTAAAGTCCGCAATGGCGCGGTCAATCTCGCCTGTATTCCCATAAGCAATACCCCGATAATTGTAGACTTGGGCAAAAGTAGGTAGTTCTTTGATTGCCTTGTTATATTGCTGGATAGCAATTTCATAAGATGCCTGATCTGTTTGTGCCTGCATATTTTAAGTCTCCATTGCTTTACTGGGTCAAGACCGATCTTGTAGTAAGAAATCCTTATGTTCTGCTGTTTCGCTTTTGTAAACTTCTATGTATGTCCTTTGATGGATACTCTGGTTCCTAATGAATCCATGCAGATTGTACTGCCTACGGTTTTTTAGACCACTCCCTAATATAAGATTGTGCTACAATACAATCTCACAGAAAGGAGTATCGAATGGCGAAACGAAGAACCTTTCAGGGCGATAAACCTTGGAGCAACCTGATCGAAACCCTTGAGGTCTCTCGTCAGGATCAGGTCTGGGTGGCGGATATTACTTATGTGCGTCTCAAAGGACGCTTCGTCTCTGTCGCGCTGCTCATAGATGTTTTCACCCGAATGATCAAAGCGTGGCAGATCCGTCAGCACTTGGGACAATCTCTGACGCTCAAACCGCTCGAAGAGGCATTCTGCCACAGCGTTCCTGAGATTCACCATTCCGATCAAGGCGCGCAGTATCTTTCAAAAGCTTATATTACCACGCTCCAAGAACATGGTGTTGAGATTTCGGTCGCACATCGAGGACGCCCTTGGGAGAACGGATATGCTCAAAGACTCATTCGCACCCTCAAAGAGGAGGAAGTTCACCTCAATGACTCTCAAAGCATCACCGAGGCGAGAGATCGCATCGGACAGTTTATCACACAGGTGTATCATCAGAAACGCCCACATTCGGCGTTAGGATATTTGACACCTATGGAATTTCAACAGCAAAACTTATCTTAACTTTGCGAAAAAGTGGTCTAAATAAGCGTATGCACTTCAAGTAGTCATATTCGTAGGGTTGCCTGTGTGTCCTGGTAGGTGATGCATCCGTTGTGTTAACTCCAACAAATGCAGGTACCACGAAGGTAAAAACAAAAGCAAGGAGCGTTAAATCTCCAGTATATTTTTTTAACATTGTTAAGTTCTCCTTATAGAGATGAGAAGGTGAAAGTGAAGCAGGCGTGTCCTATTGACGTGCCGTTAAATTGGGCACTGCTATTGGATTTAAAGATTTAGGGACTTCCCTCTCTTCTGTATTATCACATCCGAAGATAACACATAAACTGAGAAGGTAAATAAGAAAACCAAGTAAAGGAGAAGCAATAGAAGTTTTCATTTTCGGACTACCTATTTTTGAAAATAATTTGTAAGCCTGCTGCCTTTTCCTCTTGGAGAGTCTTGAGCGTGCGTAGTGTCATCTCGCTCGGCCAAAGATGATACTGTGCTTCGAGGAAGGTGATGTATTCCTCTGCATTTTTTATAGGGATTCCTTGTATTCTTTTTTCCCGCCACTCTACGAAGATGTGAATTTGTGGGATGTCTCCGAACTGTTTGATCAGTTGCGCCCGAAGATATTGGATGTATAACTCCGGATTTTCTGTTTTGTGCCAATCTGGAGGTGGGTATGTTTCAGCGTCTGCATTCTCGGAAACCTTCTCAGGCTGTCCGTAAGTTGGTTCCCACGGGTCTGTCTCGGAACCCGAAACACCAAGCCCATTGCTATCACGCCAGTCATACCCTTCACTGTTGGGGGAAGCCTCCAGAACGTAGGAATGAGACATAGGGTCATGGGGTGCTCATGATCGGCATGCGTTGCATCGTTTCCCGCAGCTGCCTGTTTTTGTTTCGGTGCGGGCTGCGTCACCTTATAGATAACTACCGGTTCCTGTGGCGCATTGTTCTTGAAAAAAAGGAACGCACCGATGGAAAAAATAACCGATACCAAAATGATAATAGGTTTCCGGCTTCTTGGCAAAAAAGGCATAATTTCTCCTTGACTCCTTGTGATCATATACGCAGTAGGATTCCTGCCACCTCTTTAAATTATAATATCAAAATGTGACTTTTTTGTAAAGAAAAAAATCACAAGTGTGACATAGTGTGTAGATTGCAACCATTTTCGTTTACGCTTCACAACTTTGTAGATGAAGTCTCAAAGATTTTGCTACATATATCTTCTCAATTTGTGGTATACTGTTTACAGAAATCGAAAGTATTTTGCTGTTGATAGTGCTATTTGTAAGGAGATTTGCATGCGTACAGAAAGAAAATGGGATGATTCAATTGTCCGCTATCCAGACCCCGCGATTGAGGTACTGGACCCGCGTTTTGGGAAATATAAGATTGGCAATTCTGTTGTCGAACGGTTATGGACAGGATCGCGCTGGGCAGAAGGACCCGTCTGGTTCGGTGATGGCGGGTATCTGCTCTGGAGCGATATTCCGAACAATCGGATTCTGAAATGGGAGGAATCCACCGGCGATGTAAGCGTCTACCGAAAACCGTCCAACTATAGCAACGGGCACACCCGCGATCGGCACGGAAGGCTTATTAGCTGTGAACACGGAGCACGACGCGTCACACGGACAGAGTATGATGGCACAATTACCGTGCTGATGGACAACTTTAACGGGAAACCGCTCAACGCACCCAACGATGTTGCCGTTCATCCCGATGGACATGTCTGGTTTACTGATCCCGGATACGGTATTATGCTCAACTATGAAGGGCACATAGCCGATTTTGAATTGCCGACCTGCGTGTATCGTCTCAACCCGGATACGGGAGAGGCGACCGTCGTAATAGAGGAACTCGAAAAACCGAACGGTATCTGCTTCTCGCCCGATTATGAGAAACTTTATGTCGTGGATACAGGTGTTACGCATAAAGAGGGAACCCCGCGGGACCTTTTCGTCTATGACGTAATAGATGGTGAGCGGTTAGGCGAGCAAGAGGTGTTCTGCGATATGGCTCCCGGTATAGCTGATGGCATTCGGTGTGATGTTGACGGAAACCTGTGGGCAAGCGCAGGCTGGGTTGGCGATGGATACGATGGCGTGCATGTCTTCGCACCAGACGGAACACGTATCGGGCAAATCCATCTCCCAGAAATTTGTGCCAATCTCTGCTTCGGTGGTGTCAAAAGGAACAGACTGTTTATGATGGGTAGCCAGTCTCTCTATGCAGTTTATGTGGAAGCACAGGGAGTTCCGTTATTCTAATCGGGATTACCATAGACATCTCTAAGGGCAAGTTATATCTCCAGGTGTCGCGAACTAATTGATGATCCTGTGAGCTCGGTTAACTTTTCTACTATAGCCGAATCCGCATCGTCGGGGACCACTCCATTTTCCCCGCAAGTGCGAAAAAATCTCTGATTTTCGAGGAGACACGTTCAATAAGAGTTAGAGGAAGTTTATGCCGAGCTCACGGGATCATCAGAAGGGCTCCTCTATATAGAAAATTTTCGGACATTTCCTGTTAGTTGCACGATCCACTGAGATAGTGACTATAGGAACCTCGATGTATATTTATCGTCATGTTGTGTGAGGTGTGCTCATATATCGTCCGAGTTCCAGTCTGATGAAATGCTGGATTCCCATTTTCGTCTGTCACCCATCCTCCCACAGGCACTTCTCTTGGGGTGTCCGACGGGTGATTATAAGACTCCGTTGTCGTAGTAAATCTATTATCCGAGTAGCAATAGTTTCCATTGCTATCGTAAAAACGGTGCGTGCCATGCCACTCATGTGTTACGTTCGCATCGGCATTCGCAGGTTTAACCACTACCATCGGAGGGGATACGAACAGTATAGCAATAAAGACGAGAAAGACTAAGCTTCCAAAATGTTTTTGCATCGTCAGATTCTCCTTATAGAGATGAGAAGGTGAAAGTGAAGCGCGCATATCCCATTGACATGCGGTTTCCTATCAAGTTTTTACCTTTACCTTCAGGTTAAATATATTATAGGCGGAGTGCCTGGTGTCCTATGGACATTTGTAGAAAAGGAAATTCAATCCCTTACCAAGTTGGTTATAAAGAGTCTATAGCGTTTGTATTTACTCATTTTCGGCATTTTCATCGATATTTTCTTGCCTTTTTTTATCTTCCGCTCGTATTTTCTTGAGTTCCTCTATCGCCTCTTTCCTCGTCAGGTTTCGTTGTTCCATTAATTGCTTTATGAGAACTGCATCGGAGGCATTTACGTTAATTATATTAACTTGTCCGCCATTTGCTTTTAGTTCTCGGGTATGTTCAAGAGTTTTCTTGTTCCCTGGAGTCGGCCAAAGATGATACATTGCTTCAAGAGCTGCGATGTATTCATCGAGTGTTTGGGGTAATCCGAGCAACATTTTTCGCTCGTCCTCTACAATAATATGAACTTCTGGGATGTCTCCGAACTGTTTGATAAGTTGGGCACGAAGATATTGGATGTATAACTCGGGATCTTCTGTCTTATACCAGTCTGGAGGTGGATACGGTGTATCTTCTGTCTCATCCGTGACAATTGTATGGGGTGATAGTTCCTCTATCTCTTCCGGATCTCCGCAGCCCACGAAGGGGAGCAAGATAAACAGCCATGCCAGAAAAAAAAACAATAGTAAAGTATGGAGGTTTTTCATCTTCAGTTATCTCTAAATATGATATTGACTCGGTTTCCATTTGCTTTTAGTTCTCGGGTATGTTCAAGAGTTTTCTTGTTCCCTGGAGTCGGCCAAAGATGATACATTGCTTCAAGAGCTGCGATGTATTCATCGAGTGTTTGGGGTAATCCGAGCAACATTTTTCGCTCGTCCTCTACAATAATATGAACTTCTGGGATGTCTCCGAACTGTTTGATAAGTTGGGCACGAAGATATTGGATGTATAACTCGGGATCTTCTGTCTTATACCAGTCTGGAGGTGGGTATGTTTCAGCGTCTGCATTCTCGGAAACTTTCTCGGGCTGTCCGTAAGTTTGTTTCCACGGGTCTGTCTCGGAACCCGAAACACCAAGCCCATTGCTATCTCGCCAGTCATACCCTTCACTGGTGGGGGAAGCCTCCGGGGCGTAGGAGTGAGACATAGGGTCGTGCTCGGCACGCGTTGCATCGTTTCCCGCATCTGTCTGTTTCTGTTTTGGTGTGAGCTGCGTTGTCTTATAGATAATTACCGGTTCCTGTGGCGCATTGTTCTTGAAAAAAAGGAACGCCCCGATGAAAAAAATAACCGATACCAAAATTATAGTAGGTTTCCGACTTCTTTGTAGAAAAGGCATAATTTCACCTTGACTCCTTGTGATCATATACTCAGTAGGATTCCTGCCGCCTCTTTAAATTATAATATCAAAATTTAACTTTTTTGTAAAGAAAAAAATCACAAATGTGACATAGTGTGTAGATCGCAACCATTTTCGTTTACGCTTCACAACTTTGTAGATGAAGTCTCACAGATTTTCTACATGCGACTTCTCAATTTGTGGTATACTATTCAGGTATTGTAGAAAGTGAAGTATTCTGCGGTTTGTAAAGTAACTCGGAGGCAATTGCCGCATCTTATGATGAACACAGACGCTCTTGAACATATCAACTGCCCTATTTGTGAACGGGATGAAACGACAGAACTCTTTCGTAAGGACTCTTTATCGGTAGTCGTCTGCCAGCGATGTCAGTTGCGTTATGTGAATCCGAGAATCAATCGTGAAACCCTTGAAGAGGGGTATGTTGAGACTTATTATCCGCCGGATAAAGTAGAACGCATCCGGACAGATAGCATGGAATGGTTGCAGATGACGGAGCGTCTCGCTGAGTTAGAGAAACAGCATCAGCGTAGGGGGCGGCTTTTAGATGTAGGATGTGGTATTGGGACGTTTCTGCATCTCGCTCGCGAACAGGGGTGGGAATCCCACGGCGTTGACCCTTCCAAGAGTGGTATCACTTTCGCACAAGAGATACATAAATTAGATGTGCAGTGTGGGGAGGTCTTTGATGCGAATTTCCCGACTGCGCATTTCGACGCAATTACACTCTATCATGTGTTAGAGCATATCCCGGAATTGAATCCACTCCTCAGCGAGTTACGCCGGGTTCTGAAGCCTCAGACAGGGACCCTTGTTATCGAAGTACCGAACGGTGAGAGTTTGCAGAGCCGTCTCCAGAAAGCGGAGTGGCCCTATGTCCACCCGCATGACCATCTCTATTATTTCTCTGCGCGTTCCTTACCAAAATTACTTCGGAAGCACGGTTTTCAGGACATTATGTTGGGGAAACCAAAGCGCGTTAACCCGACAGTTGGGGTCGGGTTCGCACTTCGTCAAGCCGCGACTGCTACTTTAGTTCGGTTTCATTTAGGCACAGTGATCCGAGTGTATGCGCGTTAGGAGGTACGGTTCACGATCTCGGTGCTTGATAAGTGAATGTTTGAATCACCTCGTTCATGAGCAACCGCTGCGCAATAGTCTCAAGGACTTCTGCATTCAAGGTGCCAGTGAACCCGTATTTATGTCCCGTGCGAACGGCTGTTACACCCGCGATGCCTAAGTCCGTGATACCTTTGACGGTGCTATCGCCGACTGCATCCGTAACACCGGGCTTGAATTGCACTTCAAGCGTCCACTTGTTCTCGGTTGTATCTTCGGTGCTAAAGGTATAAACTTGTGTAATGGGATCAGCGAGGAGTTCAGTACCGATTCGGTCAATAGTTTCTGCGTCAACGGATCCTTCGATCCAGTAGACCGTGGCTGTGCGCACAGAATCAATACCATTAATACCGAGATCGGTTATATCCTCAAGAATGCCATGTCCAACGGTATCAGGGACTTCAGGTTTATAATAAACTTCAACTTTCCAGTTTTTCATAGTGTTAATTTGGTGGTTCCGTTTCTGTGAAAGCGGAGAAACAACCTTTCATAGTGTGCTTGAAGCGGTGAACCCGCATGACTTTTTATTGGAAAACGAAAAATGACAAAAAAACAGATAAATGTCTTAGTTTTCGGTGCACATCCCGATGATTGTGATATAAAAACGGGCGGTGTCGCTGCTTTGTATACCCAACAGGGACATCGCGTCAAATTTATCTCTGTGACGAACGGCGATGCCGGACATCACGAAATGGGAGGTGCTCCTTTGGCACAGCGGCGAAATGAAGAAGCACAAGCCGCCGCTGAAGTCATCGGTATTGAATATGAATTGTTGGACAATCACGACGGCGAACTTATGCCGACCTTAGAAAACCGATATAAGATTATTCGTGCCATTCGTGAATTTCGTCCAGATTTAATTATGACCCACCGACCCAACGATTATCATCCCGACCACCGGTATACGTCAACCTTAGTGCAGGATGCCGCATACATGGTTACTGTGCCGAACATCTGTGCCCTGACACCGCATTTGGAGAAAAATCCCGTTATCGCTTATTTGAGCGATGGTTTCGTGAAACCCTATCCGTTCACGCCGGATGTCGTCGTTGGCATTGATGCAGTTGTTGAACAGAAAATAGATATGCTCCACTGCCACGTATCGCAGTTTTACGAATGGCTTCCTTACAATGGCGGCTCGTTAGCCTCTGTCCCTACTGTAGCATCGGAACGGCGTGCCTGGCTCGCTGAACGTATGTTAAATCGTTTCCGAGATGTCGCTGAAAGGCATCGAGATGTGCTAATCGCACGCTATGGCGAAGAAGTGGGAGCCCAAATCAAGTGTGCGGAGGCATTTGAGGGATGCGAGTACGGTTCCGCACTCACCGCAGACAATATCCCAACCCTCTTTCCATTTTTCGAGTAAGGAGTCTCGTTTTAACGATATGCCAACGGATCAAGCCAGCCCCAAAACGCTTTTTGTGATTGTCAGCGTTATTGGTCTTATTTTTGCAATTGTTATGGTTATTCTTTTTTTCAATGCCGCACCGGCACGCTCTAATATTGAGGTACATCGTGGTTCAGAGGAAGCCGTTGAGTGTCTGAAATGCCATTTAAAAGGTGATGAAAAATCACCGACAATGCCCCATCTCAATGTGGGCAGTTGTAATCTCTGCCACGGATTATCGAAGGAAGAACCGCAGTAGCGGCGAGGTTGCCTCGCCCTTATAGAACAGCCTTGATTCCTACCCAAGTAACATTGTCTTCTGCTTCGCGCACAACCTCAAGACATTGAAATTGATTTGCTTCTAAAACCGATTGAACCTGCGCAAGCTCCGTCTCCAAAACCCCAGAGAAGATGACGATCCCTTCAGGATAGAGCCGCTGTGCACAGGACGGAATGATGGGGAGAATCGCCTTTGTTAGGATATTCCCAATGATGAGATGGTATCTATTCTCTATTCCTTTGAGTCCATCGCCTTGAGATAAACACACCTGCGATGCCACACCGTTTGCCTGAAAATTTGCGGCGGCAACAGGGATTGCTGTTGAATCAATCTCTATCGCGTCAACCTGTTTCGCCCCTAACTTAATAGCGGCAATTGTTAAGATACCTGAACCCGTCCCGATGTCGGCAATGCTGTAGTGAGGTTCGACGGTGCGTTCCAATAATTCGAGGGTGAGCCGTGTGGTCGGATGGTAACCTGTCCCAAATGCCAAACCCGGATCAAGTTGAATCAAGATTTTCGTTTTGTCGTGGGGGACATCACTCCATGTGGGTGCAATGAGGATCCCTCTGCCAACACGTCGCGGTGGAAAGGCGGATTTCCATGCCTCTTCCCACTTCTCGGATTTGATATGCTTTAAGTCGATCGTTGCAGGGTGTGGTTGGATACCCCATGCTGGAAGTTCCGCAAGGAAGTCGCGGAGTTTCTGTATGCGTGCGCCGACTCTGTCGTCTAAAGGGTAGTGGGCGATGAGGTTTACTGTGGAAGCTTCGTTATCCTTGAGTTCAACGCCAGTCGCATTTAATTCAAAAAAAAGGTTCGCGATAGCTTCTGATGCCTCTTGTGAGGTAGTGACCGTGATTCTTGCCCAGTCCATATTTACTACATTTATGCGTTCGTACTTTCTCAGGAAATTAGTAGATAGTTTCTATTCGGGTTCCTCATCTTCGTGTCTACCAAGGAGTTTATCCCAGAATCCACCGTGCTCGTTCTGATAGGACTCTCCTCTTAGTTTCGCAAATTCTTCTAATGTTTTTCGCTCCTCCGTATTGAGGTGCGCTGGGGTTTCAATTTCTATCCTCACGACCAAATCTCCTGAATAAGAGCGTCTGTAATGCGGTACCCCTTTGTTAGGAATACGCAGTTGGGCACCGTACTGTGTACCCGGTGGAATATGCAATTCTTCCTTTCCATCAATACTATCAACTTCAATTTTTCCACCGAGGGCGGCTTGGACGAATGAGATTTTGGCTGATGTAATTAGGTCGTTTCGATCACGTTGGAAACGTCGGTGCGCTTCGACGTTGATAGCGACAAACAAATCACCCGGAGGCGCGCCGTTTGCACCCGCTTCGCCTTCACCTCGTAGTTGGTACTTGAAACCTGTATCAACGCCTTTGTCAATATTTAACTTAATGTCACGCGTGTTTCGAACAACACCTCTTCCACCACAGGGTCGGCAGGGATCTTGAATAATTTTACCCTCCCCACGACATCTCGGACACGTGCGGGACATTGTAAAAAAACCTTGTGATTGACTGATTTGTCCTCTGCCGTAACATTGAGGACACGTTACAGGACTCGTCCCTTTTTCGGCACCACTGCCTTCACACGCCGGACACGATTCAACCCGTGGCACTTCGATTGTGACCTCTTTGCCATGAATAACGTCTTCCAGTGTTACGTCAAGGTTATATTGTAAACTGCGTCCACGTTTAGGGGTACGCTGCGTACCGCCGCTAAATCCTCCGAAGAGGTCGCCAAAAACATCACCGAAAATGTCGTCAAGGTCCACACCAAAGCCTCCGAAGTCGCTACCCATGCCCTCCAGTCCTGCGTGCCCAAATCTATCATAACGGTCCCGCTTCTCAGGGTCTCGCAGCACTTCATAAGCCTCTGTGGCTTCTTTAAATTTATCTTCAGCGACTTCATCGCCGGGATTTTTATCCGGATGGAATTGGATGGCGAGTTTGCGGTAAGCCTTCTTTATTTCGTCTTCATCGGCACCACGATTGACGTTTAGAATCTCATAATAATCGCGTTTTTGCGTCATATATTGCCCTTCCTGTGTCTATTCAGTAGTGTCAGTAGCATCCGTATCATCTGGCACATCATCTGATGCTTCTTCTTCGGCAGGTCCCTGTGAGACAACAACTTGAGAGGCGCGCAGGACACGGGTACGCAACATATAACCACGCCGAAATTCCTCAATAATTTTTCCCTCTGGAACATCATCCGACGCTGTCACAAGGAGTGCCTCGTGCTGATTCGGATCGAATGTTTCACCGACTGCTTCAATCGGTGTCAGTCCGTGTATTTTGAGGGCATCTAAGAGTTGTTTATGGACAAGCAACACGCCTTCGTTGAAGGTTGTAAAGGTTGGTGATGTATCCCTCGTTTCACCCTGTTCTGCTACGCTTTTGATCGCAGCTTCCAGACTGTCCAAGACCGGAATCATCCCTTCTAAAATTCCTTCATTTGCGAATTTAAGTTGCCGTTGATAATCAGCTTGCAAGCGTTTTTTGGTATTCTCCGCTTCGGCGGCTGTGCGTAGAAGACGGTCGCGTTCCGCCTTGTATTCCTCATGAACATGTTGCACAGCTATCTCTACCTCTTTTTCGATTTCTGTGTGCAATAAGTCTTCGCGCTCTGCTTCGTATTGCTCGCGCACCCTTTGTACGATCGACTCTACTTCTTCTTTGACGTCCGAGGTGAGATTGGCAGCCGTTTCTTCGACAGGCGCGATGCGTTCCTCTATCTCCTTTTTCACTTCCGATTTGACTGTATCCAGTGCCGTCTCCGCGATTTCTCGCATCCGTTCGACGAGTGTTTTTTCTTTAACGTCGTCGGAATCGTTATCGGCAGACGCTTCTGTTTCTGTTTCTTCTGTTTCTATGTGTATTTCTTTAACTTCAGCCATAGTGCAGTCCTTTTATCTTTCTGTAGGTGTGCTTGGAAAGCACGCTTGTTTTAGCCATGAACGGCGTTAGCGAATGCTTTCATGAGTTCGAAGGATCCGTTTTCTTCAAGAATGTTGCCTGTGACGATGAAATCAGCACCTGCTTCTACCTTTTTAGCGGCAATTTCTGGTGTGCGAATACCACCACCCACGATGAGTGGGATACTGATTTGATTTTTCACTGTTGTGATCATCTCTTCTGGTACAGCGTGCACAGCACCGCTACCTGCCTCCAGATATACCATTTGCATACCGAGATACTGTGCCGCCAATGCATGGGGTCCCGCAATGTCGGGCTTATCGCGTGGGATGGGCGTTGTGCCGCTCATAAATTCAACGGCGGTTTTGTTACCACCTTCAATCAGCATGTAGCCAGTTGGAATCGGTTTAAGGGCGTAACGTTGTATCCACGGTGCCGCTTTGACTTGTTCGCCAATGAGATAGTTCGGGTTGCGTCCACTTATCAGACTGATATACAGGATCGCATCAGCGTGCGGGGTGAGGTGCATCGAATCGCCCGGAAATAACACCAGCGGAAGTTCTGTTTCTTGCTTAAGTGCTTTCGCGATGTGGTGCAAATCGTTCGTTAAAAAACTGCCACCGAGCAAAATCGCGTCCGCACCTGCCTGCTCTATTTCGCTTGCAAGTTTAACGCATTTTTCAATTTCACACTGCTCCGGATCGATGAGAACGAAATAACCAGCATGGTGCTTTTTCAATACCTCGTGAAAGTAGTTAAGAACCCAATTTGATCTCAAATGCGATTTTCCTTCTTTGCCTGTACTAAATATCAGTTTAAATGCAATGTCCTTTCTGATGTTGAGGACTTATGGATCGTCAGTGATTTAAAGAATTTTATCATATTTATGGCTATTTGTCAAATTCTGTATTGTCGTGTTAATTCATAAAGCAGAACACCTGCAGCAACGCCGACGTTGAGTGATGATTGTCCTGATGCCATAGGGATGCGAACTAATTCCGGGCAGCATTCACGTGTGTCAGTGGAGAGACCTGTATTCTCGTTGCCTACGACGATAGCTGTAGGCAACGCAAATTCCATTTCATGCAGTCGGTTTTTGGCACTTGCTGTAGCACCCAACACTTGCCAATCTGCGACACGGAGTGCCTCAATTGCATCTCGGGTGTCTGGTGTATAGAATAAAGGTAGACGACCAACTGCTCCGCGGGAGGCACGGAGGCAGTTTTTATGAAAAGGACTCGCACCGCCACCACTCAATAGAACAGCGGATACACCCGCCGCGTCTGCCGTCCGTAATGTCATTCCAAGGTTATCAGGATTACCAATGTTCTCTGCGATGAGCAATATACATCTCGGACTAAAGTGGAAATTGAGGTTACCGGACACCGAAAGGAAGTTGGGATAGCTGAGATAAACCGAAGCAATTATAGAGGGTACCGGTCGCGTCGTCGTAATTGAACCCATCACGCCATCGTTTACCTGATACGACGATAGGTTTTCTGATACTGCACGCGTAAGCAAAGCTTTCCCTTCGGAGGTCGCCGCAAATCCGCTCGTATACAGAAGTGTTTCGATCGGCAGCCCATCTGCTACTGCTCGTTCTACTATCAGATGTCCTTCGATGATAAATTGAGAATGTTCAAGTTTCCCCTTCAGAGAGGTTAATTTGCGAATATGCGATACTATTGTATCTTTCCGTTTCGAGACAGTTCGTTGTTCCGCACTTCTGCTGCTACCTCGTTTGATGCACCGATAGAAAGAGCCAGCATCCGTCTGAATTACGTCCCCTTCTAAAACATCATGAATTCTATTTTCTACCCACTTTTCGTTGGGATGGAACAGACCTGTGTATCGTCTCGGAAAAGCGATTAGGAGTTCTCTCAAACTCCGTTCGGTTGTCGTTATGAGATGTACTCGGTAGTCACTGTCATAAGTGTCCTCCGGTTCTAACAGCATAACCCCATCAAGTTGTTGCCAACCTGTAACAAATACCTGATATGCGGGGGACCATGTACCCGTTTTGCAGAAAGTATAATACGCCTCTTTAAAACGAGTGACGGCATCTACATCGAAGTTTTTTTTCTCCAAAAATGCGATAATTTCATCATAATTTATCATTGGTAATTAAGGTAAAATTAAAAACCGAGATAGATTGCGCCGAGTCCGACGAATATATCCCATTTCATCCAACGCTGAATGGAGGCGCAACTCTCTTTGGAGGCATCTTGAAACAAACGAATTGCCAAACCGATGAGCACCACGTCAACACCAATGAGGACGACAATCAAGTAGTGCCATGAATACCAGCCAAATACATAAGGGATGGGGCTAAACAGAATAACAGATACCATGAAACCGATGGCTGTTCGGACTGCAATCTTCGAGTTGAGCGTCGCAAGGGTTATCGCGTTATTTTTCAGGTCTCCTTCTGTGTCCTCAAGGTCCTTGACGATTTCGCGCGCCGTTGTGAACAAAAAGGCGAAGATCGCTGGAATGAGGGTACCTCGCACCGAATCTATCGCTACACCCCCAGCAATGAAGGTTAAACCCGTTAATCCGCTGACGACTAAATTGCCGACGAAAGGGGTGCGTTTCAACCAGAAAGCATAACTTGCGAGCGCAACGAACACAAGGATGGCAATGCCTGTAGCATTTCTGTTAATAAGAGTCCCCAACCAGATACCGATTACAGTCAGGACTATCGCAAAAATGAGGGCATTGATACGCCGAATTCGTCCAGAAGGTAACGGTCGCCTCGGGCGATTGATACGGTCAATGTCATAATCACAGTAATCGTTTATGGCGTTTCCGGCAGAAAGCAGGACAAGGGCAGAGATAGAAACCAACAGGAGTCGGATATCGGCGAGATTTTCCACGTTCCCTTGGCTGGCGAACATCCCACCCAGATAGGCAGAGATGAAGGCAATAATTCCGTTAAGTGGACGCGCCAACTCAAGATACGCGATCAATGTCTTCATTTTTCAACAAAAGCGTATGAAAAAAATTACGATTCATCCTTCAGTTCTTGAATTTTCGATTCCAGTTCCGTAACCCGTTTTTGGAGTTTCGTAAATTCGGGGAGCAATTCCGGCAATTTTCGAGTCGCCGCGTGAATACGTAGTTCCTGTTTGTGAGGACGGGCGGGGAAGCCAGACAGATGACTGCCAGCAGGCATATCCTTTGTAACCGCGGATTTGGCATAAACAACACTGTCTTCACCGAGTGTCAGATGTCCTGCCGCACCTCCATGACCCGCAATATTGACTCGGTCACCGAGCGTCGTGCTGCCGGCGATACCGACTTGTGCCGCGAGGCAACAATCTTCTCCGATAACAACATTGTGCGCGATTTGGACGAGATTATCCAATTTAGTGCCGCGTTTGATAAGCGTCTCAGCAAGCGTTGCTCTATCAATGGTCGTATTCGCTCCAATTTCAACATCGTCTTCAATAACCACGGTCCCGATTTGTGGGATTTTGTAGTGTTGGTTGCTAACAGGTGCGAATCCGAAGCCATCGCTACCAATAACCGCACCGCAGTGGATGATCACTCGGTTGCCGATGGTTATTTCTTCTCGAATACTGACGTGTGGATAGATAAGACCTTCGGAGCCGATCTTGGTACCTGCACCGATGTAAACGAACGGCTGAATAACGGTATCATCTCCAATTTCAACGTTGTCAGCGATATAGGCAAATGCTTGGATTGAGACGCGCTCACCGAGCTTGACGTTCTTTCCTAAAATTGCGGTCTCATGAACCCCGGGAAGTGCGCGATGGTTTTTATCCCACGCGAACATTTCTATAACTTTGACGAAAGCCCAATAGGGGTTCTCCACACTTATAGTAGGCTTACCGTTACCGTTGACACCGCGGCCAATAATAATTGCGCCAGCTTGGGTCGTTGCTATGGCGGCGAGGTACTTCGGGTTAGCAACAAAAGTGATTTGGCTTGGGAGTGCCTCTTTGATTCCAGAAACGCCAGTAATTTCAATATCACCGTCCCCAGAAAGATCGCCATTCAACCGTTCACAAATTTCCTTGAGTTTCATACGCATTTCGCCTTAATCCTTTCTCCGATGATGGAATGGTTATTCGGGGAAACATTCCAGCAAAAACATCCTTCCCACAACCGGAGTTTAGGCAGTGTAGCGTTATTCGGAGTCCTCGTTCATCAAACCGATTAACTGTTGGGTCAAATCGTAGTCCTTTTTCACATAAAGTGTGATGAGCCGCTTTTCGAGAATGATGTCGAAATCTTCGGACTCACCCACTTTGACAATTAGTTCTTGAAGGCTGTTGTAAATCGGTTCCATCAACTCTTGCTCTTTTTCAAGCAGTGCTTGCTGACCGATTTCGACCTCACGTTGGTATTCCTGCTGTTTGAGGCGGATTTCGTTGTCCAAATCCGCGGTCTGTGCTCTTTCAACGAAAAGTTCAGTTTTCGCCTTTTTTTCTTGTAGTGTTCTGATCTCGTCTGCTAACTGCTGCAACTTCGTTTTCAGGCGTTCGCTTGCCGCTTGGAGCAGTTCGGTGGCATCCGTCGCTTTTTGGGAGCCTTCCAAAACCACTTGTGTGTTCACGACACCGATTTTGAAAGATTCTTGCCCGATACTTCCCGAACTGAAACAGAAAACTGTGAGACCGATAATTAATAGAGTTAGGCGTGCCTTGCAAGCACCCAACTGAAATGGTTTCATAATGTAAATCCTTTTTTATTCCTTCCAATGTTTAAATCAAAGACGTAGCCTGCAAAATCGGCGCAGGCGGGTTTAAGAAAAGCCCGTGATAGATAGGACACACGGTGTTCCTCCGCAAGGTAAAATTAAAAACCGGGGCCAACCGTGAAATGGAATTTACCAGCGGGTTCGCCGCTAACGCGATCCAAACCATATCCCCAACCTAATCGAACTAACATACCGAGCATCGTAAACCGAGCCTCAAGACCGAGGCCTTTTTTCATGTTAATTTCGCTGAAGACGTTCGTAGTGCTTTCATCCCACACCTGACCTATGTCAAAAAACAGAGCCGCTGTGAGTTGCTGAGAAACTGGGACACGATACTCAATGTTTGCAAAAAATACCTTATCACCACCGTAGGGATTGATAAAACCTGTTTCATCTGGATCAGGATAGATTTCCCAATCTTCGTAGCCACGAATGCTATCTACACCGCCAAGGAAGAACCTCTCATAGAACAGGAAATAGGCATCCGAGCTTTCGCTTCGCATGATACCTGCGCGACCATGCACAGCAATAACGTGGTTCCACCACCCGCTGTAGAACCAACTCGTGTCCGCGTAATATTTTTGGAATTTGTTGTCCGCTCCAAGAATACCACCGGAGTATTCATAAGAAAGTGTATGAAATGAACCCGCTGTTGGGTCAAACAGGGAGGTACGATAATCGCGGGTGTCTCTTCCGAGAGCAAACAGAACACTTCGTGTGGAACGGTTATAGAGTTCCCGATCCGGATTGTGTGATTCCACATGTTCATTCCGAAAACGCACCGACAGGTCGATGTCGTGTGCGATCGGTCTTCCGAGTGTTAAAGATGCCCCGCGTCTTGCCCAAACGTACCGGTCGTAGAGGTAGTTACTTCCGACACTACGATTAAGAAGAGCACCGACCGTTCCGTAATAGCGGCGGAAGCGGCGATTGTCATAGAGCCGGGCGTTAAGTCGCGTGGGTGTTCCTAAAATCCAAGGGGTTCCAAAACTGAGTTCCGCGGTGTGGTGATCTCTTGTGCCTAATTCGCCTTTTAAATGCACTCGATACGCACGTCCGCGGAAGTTGTTTTGTCCAACCTCTGCAACACCGAAGATACCGCCTTCGCTGCCATAACCGCCCCCAAGACTTAACATTCCTGTTCGTGGGGTTTCCGCAATATTAACTCTTAACTCCTTGCGGTTCTCTTCGGAGGTATCACTCGGAACGAAATCAACAGCACGGATAAAGGAACCCATCTGGAACAGACGTTGCCGCGCTTTACGCAGAGATTTTACATCTAATAACTCGTCGGACTTGATGTCCAAAAAATCCAACTCACGTTTAACGACGTGTTCTTGCGTTTTTTCTAACCCGGTAATGACTACCTTGTCGATGATTATGACATCTCCTTCGTTGATTTTCAAGGTAATGTCAACTACGCCATCCGCTTCATTGAAAACGGGAGCCGGTAGTACCTCTGAGAGTAGGTAACCTTTATCGAGATAAGCTTGTTGTAACTTTGCGATGGATTCGTCAAAAGTGGCGCGGTTAAAGACCTCACCTTCCGCAGGGTCGAGCATCCCGCGTATCTTTTTCTCAGAGAAGAGGTTTTTAGCACCGGCTTCCACTTCAAGTATGTAGGTTCCGAGAATAAATTCCGGACCTTCGTCAACAGTTATATCAAGCATTAAACCGGTCTTATCTTCCGTGAACCGTTTTTCGTAGCCGACGACTTTCACCTGTGCAAAGCCCCGGTCCTGATAATAGTTTCGGAGGTTCAGAGATAAGTCTTCTTCCTCAAACAACATCTGATCGAACGGTTTACCGGTCCGGGTTTTGAGTTTTTTCTGTAGCGTATTCGCGGAAATGTGTGTGTTTCCAATAAAGTTGATTTCCTCAATTCGCACCCTCGGTCCTTCGGTTACCTCAAACGTGACTTGGACGGTGTTAGCGTCTTCATCTTTATCTCCGAGATGGGTTTGGATACCAACAAGATAATATCCCTTTTCATGATAAAGTTGCTGTAGGGCTCGCTCACTTTCCCAGCGTCGCCGGTCGCTATAAATTTCTGTAGGACGAAGTATAATCTCATCCTTGAGTTTGCCAGTACTCAAATCTTCGTTTCCAATAATGTTAATTCCAGAGATTTTAGGACTTTCGACGACCTTGTAAATGACTTCTAATCCACCGCCTTCAAAGGGTTCTACATCTACTGTGAGTTCAGAGAAAAAACCTGTGTCTTTGAAGAGGCTTTTCATATCTTGCGTGAGAAGTTCTTCAGAGACTTCTTGCTCGGTTCGTGTTTGGATAAGCGTACGCAGCATATCTTCGGAGGTAGTTTTCACGCCTTGAAAGGAAATTTTCTTGACGAGGAGCATTGAATCGCCAACTGGTTTGCTGGTGTCAACTGTGGTATCTTTATCAGGTTCAGTTTCTACCTGTTGCTCAGTGATAGAAACCGCTTGGGGACCGAATACTGGCGTTTCAGTTTCTTCTGCAAAAGCAGCAATCGCTGCAAGTCCTATAAATAGACTTATGAGAATAAAAATGTCTTTTGGCGCATTCATAATCAAATCTCCTCCTGTGTGCTGTAGACTGTTCCACGCGCGTGTAGTGGGCTATCCAGTCCAAACTGTCATGCTTCGGTCGTGTAAATTGGGGTGCCGCAACTATGTGCGAACTGCCGGAACGCCGCGATGAGTTTTTCTGTCACCTTTCCGGGCTGCCCATCTCCGATGGCGCGTTGGTCTATTTTCACGACCGGTATAACCTCGGCGGCAGTGCCAGTGAGAAAACATTCATCTGCAATGTAGAGATCATGCCGTGTAAAAACGCGCTCTTCGACTCGCATTCCAGCATCACAGGCAAGATCGATAACGCTGTTCCGGGTTACACCTTCCAGAATCCCTATGTGAACCGGTGGCGTGACAAGAACTTCATTCTTTATCCAGAAAATATTATCGCCGCTACATTCAACAACGTGACCTTCTGCGTTGAGCATCAATACTTCTTCTGACCCGGACTGTTTGCCTTCAATTTTAGCTAAAATATTATTTAGATAATTCAGCGACTTAATACGTGGGTTAATGGCTTCTGAATAGTTTCTTCGGACAGAAGCGGTTACGATTTCCAAACCCTCTTCGTAGAATTTTTGTGGATAGAGGGCAATTTTATCTGCAATAATAATGATGCTCGGCTTTGGACATTTATCCGGATCGAGTCCGAGATCTCCGACACCGCGAGTTACAACCAATCGAATATAGGCTTCACTGAGATGGTTTCGACGGAGCGTTTCCAGAACCGTTTCCTTCATCGTTTCAATAGGGATAGGGATCTGCAACATGATTGATTTCGCAGAATCGTAAAGTCGTTCAAGGTGTTCATCGAGTTTAAAGACTCTGCCATTATAGGAACGGATGCCTTCAAAAACACCGTCACCATAGAGCAAGCCGTGATCGAACACCGAAACCTTTGCTTCTGCTTTTGGTAGAAATTCTCCGTCGATATAAATCAACATATACATTTCCTTTTTCTAATTATGGGCTTCTGCTCATTGTTCCACTACGTTCCGCTATGGTTTCTGGTTAATTCCAACGCGACTGAGGAACTGTAAAATTTCTCTTAAGTGCTTCTCCCCGGTATCCCTCTGTCTCATTCTCATATTTTAAGCGTCAACAACCTTTCCATCAACGAGTTGGATAATCCGATCTACTTGTTGAGCGAGTTCTTGATTGTGAGTTACGATAACAAAGGTCTGCCCAGATGTGGCGTTCAAATCCCAAAGCAGTTCCAAGACCGCCTCACTGCTCCGTCGATCCAGGTTACCCGTAGGTTCGTCAGCGAGTACAATCTTCGGTTGATTAATCAGTGAGCGGGCAATTGCAACGCGTTGCCGTTCACCGCCAGACAATTGGTTCGGATAGTGTGAAAGCCTTTCGGATAACCCAACATAATCGAGTAATGATTCCGCCTCTTTATAAACTATTTTATTATCTGATGATGTAATTAATGCACCCATTGCAACGTTTTCGAGTGCTGTAAATTCCGGTAATAAATGATGAAATTGAAACACAAAACCGATTTCTTTGTTCCGAAACCGAGCCAACTCTGTATCGGAGAGTGTGAATACGTCTTGTTCGTCGTATAAAACGCTGCCTGCTGTGGGTTTGTCAAGTGTCCCAATAATATGAAGCAATGTGCTTTTCCCGACACCCGATGCCCCCACGACTGCGAGTAATTCTGACATGTATATTTCAAGGTCGATGCCTTGAAGAACCGGAAGTTCTGACTCGCCATCGTAGTAAGATTTATGTAAATCTACGATGCGGATAAGTTTGTCTTTATTCATGTTGTAGGGCTTCAACTGGCTTCAGGTTTGCCGCTTGCCATGCCGGATATAGCGTCGCAAGCCAACAGATTAAAAATGAAAGTATATTGATGAAAACAACAAAGAACCAATTCACCTGTATCGGTAGTTGATTCATCTGATAGACTTGGCTCAATCCGAGATCTGCAAGCGAAATTGGTGTAACAGCACAGTAGAGCGCGAACCCTATCGCTATGAGCCATAAAATACCGATTGCGAACATCCATCCTTTACGGCGTGGTGTTATTCGTCGCAGGGCAATTAACACTTGCAGGAAAATTGGCACAACGAGTACAACGGCGTACCAGTAAGACGGGCGCACTGAATTATAACTCAGAAGCCAGCAGAGAACAAGTCCCAACACCGTGCCTAACAACGTTCCAAGCATCCCGATGATACTACCTTGAATCATGAAAATTCTCATGATATTGCCGCGTGTCGTGCCGAGCGTTCGTAGTGCCCCGACATCTTTTGTCTTTTCCATCACGGTCATGATCAGCGTGCTCGCGATGTTAAAGGATGCGACCAAAATGATCAGTGCTTCAATAATGACGGTCGCTATCTTTTCCAATCGAAGTGCCGAGAAGAGTGGTGCCTGCATCTCCATCCACGTTCTGGCATCCGGCATTCCTTCCAAAACAGAGAACTGAACCTTATCCTCAATCTGTCTCGCAGTCCGAGGGGCTAATTCCGCATCGGTTAATCGGACGAAAATCGTATTGACCTGATTCGGTTTATTATACATTTTTTGGGCGGCATCTATATGGATAAACCCAAAGTTGTTATCATAAACCGCCAATTCAGACTCATAGAACCCAATCACAACAAAGTTCGCCAAGTCCGGTATGAGCATTGATTCGTTTACCGGGTGTTTCGCAAGATTCACGATAAGGCGTAGCACGTCGCCTTTGATGACACCGAGACGAGCCGCTAAACGTCCGCCGAGTACAATCCCGCCTGTGATCGTTTCATTTCTGATGAGTCGAGCGTCTTCAATATACTGTGAGTCTTGTAGCGCAGTTGAGCCATCCACAAATTTTGAGAAGCCAGTGACTTTATCTTCCGCAACGGGATCGATACCTTTGATGTAAATTACGTCTTGAATGGTATCGCTGCGTTCCCGAAAGACAGCACTCTGTGCCCAAATAACTGGTGAGGTCGCTACGACTTCATCAATTGTTTCAATTTGTGAAATATGCTTTTGATAATTGCTAAAGAAACTGCTATCGTGCAACCGGAAAACAACATGTGCCTCGTTTGCGAGAAACCTTTCCTTCAGTCCCTGTTCAACGCCATCTAATACGGCACTTACAAGAATCACTGTGGCAACACCGAGCGCGACACCCCCGATGGAAATAATACTGATAATTGAAATAAAGGATTGTTTGCGTCGTGAGCGTAGGTAGCGGGAGGCGACGAACCATTCAAATCTCATAGATATCCTAACACGAGATAGGAGCTAATGAATCATAGTCCGCTTTTAGCATCCCGTATCCCATTAAATCCTCAAAGTTATCCCATTTTTTTATGTGTTGTCGGAAACACCCTTCGTAGCGCATCCCAATTTTTTCCAGCACCCGTCCAGAAGCAGTATTTCGTTTGAAATGCTTGGCATGAATTCGATTCAACTTCAAGACTTCAAAACTGTAACTAACAACAGCCTTTGCTGCTTCGGTGCAATACCCTCGGTTCCAGTAAGGTTTCCCAATCCAATAACCGAGTTCGCCATTTTCGTTCTTTTCATCGAGTCTAAGTGCTATTCCCCCAATTAAGTTTCTGTCTACTCTGCGCGTGATTGCGAAGTTTAGTGCTTCGTCTTTTTCAAACTGCCCGTAACAGGAACGAATCCATTTTTCAGCCATACCATCTTCGTAGGGGTGCGGCATATTCGGTAACGTTGCTGCTATGTCGCGATCACCAGCAAGGCGTTGCACATCCGCTGAATCTTCAAGTGTAAGCGAGCGAAGTAGCAATCTTTCGGTAAGGAGGGGCGGCGCGGACCTCATTTTTTTACAAACTCACACTTTAGTAGACGGTATCGGATTGTATCTTCAAAAAAATATCTTTCTGGGTCTTTAGGAATATATTCGACGTAGCGCATCCCGATTTTTTGCAGTACCCGTCCAGATGCCGGATTTCGTTTGAAATAGACGGAGTATCAACCTTTCTGTGTGGAGTATCGGTGCGGTCTTCATTTTAACTTTCAGGACGCATCTGTGGAAACAGGATGACATCTCGGATAGAGTATTGGTTCGTCAGCAGCATCGTCAATCGATCGATACCGATACCGAGCCCCCCCGTCGGTGGCATACCGTACTCCAACGCACGTAAATAGTCTTCGTCTACCATAAAGGCTTCGTCGTCACCCGCCTCTAAACTGTCCGCCTGCTCAAGAAAACGTTGGCGTTGATCAATCGGATCGTTGAGTTCGCTAAAAGCGTTTCCAACCTCCATCCCGCAGATAAAGAACTCAAAGCGTTCAACAAACTCTGGATTATCGGGTTTCTTTTTCGCAAAGGGTGAGACCTCGATCGGATGATCCGTTATAAATGTGGGCTGAATCAGTTTCGGTTCCACAAATTTGTCGAAGAGTTCGGCGATGATTTTCCCTTTCGTTTCGTCACCTACCAATTCAACACCAGCATTGGTTGCTTTCTTATATAAATCATCCGCTGAGAGCGGAACGGGATCGATACCACTGTATTCCCGAACGGAGTCCACCATGCTCAACCGTCGCCAAGGAGGCGTGAGGTCGAGTTCATGGTCTTGATAATGAACCTTTGTTGTCCCGTGAATGATTTTTGCTGTGTCAGCGATGAGGGTTTCCGTGAGCTCCATTATCTGGATATAGTCAGCGTAGGCTTGGTAGAGTTCAAGCATCGTGAATTCGGGGTTATGATCCCTGTCCATGCCCTCGTTTCGGAAATCGCGCGAAAACTCATAAACGCGATCGAACCCTCCTACGATGAGACGCTTGAGGTAGAGTTCATTCGCGATACGCAGATAGAGTGATTGCTCCAATGTGTTGTGATACGTTGTGAAGGGACGAGCGTTTGCTCCACCGTAAATTGGTTGAAGGACTGGCGTTTCCACTTCAATAAAGTTTTGCGCATTGAGCATGTCGCGAATCGCTTGAACAATTCGTGTCCTTTTAAGAAAAACGTCCTTCACTTCAGGGTTCATGATGAGGTCTGCGTAACGCTGTCTGTAGCGTGTCTGTTTATCTTGTAAACCGTGCCATTTTTCGGGGAGCGGTCGAACCGATTTCGAGAGAAGATGTACGGAGTCAACAAGGACAGTGAGTTCACCTGTGCGTGTCCGGAAAACCGTTCCTTCGGCACCGACAATATCGCCTGTATCAAAGCGTCGGTAGATTTTATACGGCTCTGCACCGACACTGTCGCGTCGGACGTAGATTTGAATTCTGCCTTCACTGTCTTGCAGGTGTGCGAAACTACTTTTTCCATGGTCACGCTTCGTCATGATCCGACCGGCGATTCGGATTGTTTGGGTTTCGTCTGGCGTTTCTTTGATGTCAGCAAAGTCTTTATGGATGGCGGAGGTCGTGTGTGTAGGTTCATATTTATGTGGGTACGGTTCTACGCCAAATTTGCGAATTTCGTCTAACTTCTCGCGACGTTGCTGGATTAAGTCCTTTGTTTCTTCCACAGCTCTTCCCCTTTTTCATTTTATTTCGTCTCGTAAACCGTTGCTATACTTCCAATAATATTTTTATAATTATACCTCAGTTTTGCCCATAAAGCAACCAAAAAATCAGTGTTATTTTCGCTGCGCTTTCATCTTGAGGTAGCTTTCGATGAACGGGTCTAAAGCACCATCCAACACGGCGTTAACATTGCCTGTTTCGACATTCGTGCGTAAATCTTTGACGCGTTGGTACGGGTGCAGGACGTACGACCGGATTTGACTACCAAAGTCAATATCTAAGCGTTCGCTTCGCTGTTTTGAGAGTTCTGCCTCCCGCTCCGCACGATATTTCTCATGAAGACGGGAACGGAGTAATTTCATAGCGATTTCTCGGTTCTTATGCTGCGAACGTTCATTCTGGCATTGCACGATAATTCCGGTGGGTTTGTGGGTAATCCGAACTGCTGAATCTGTGACATTGACGTGCTGACCACCGGCACCGCTGGCGCGATAGAAATCTATCCGTAAATCTTCTGATTGGATATCCACTTCCACGGTGTCGTCGATTTCAGGGGTTACGTCGATAGCAGCGAAGGAGGTATGCCGCCGTTTGTTGAAATCATAAGGGGACAACCGAACGAGCCTATGCACGCCCGCTTCAGCTTGAAGATAACCGTAAGCCGAAGCACCTGTAACAAGGATCGTCGTTCCTTTGATGCCAGCTTCATCTCCTGAGGTGAGGTCTACGATTTCGGTCTGATAGCCGCGTTGGTCGCACCAACGAACGTACATACGCATTAACATCCCTGCCCAGTCTTGGGCATCAATCCCACCAGCACCAGAATGGATGTTGAGAATTGCGTTGTTCGCGTCAAACTCACCCGTTAGCATTAAACGGAGTTCCATCTGTTCAAGACGCGGGGCGACAGTGTCCAATCCGTCGACAATCTCGCTTTGTAAACTCTCATCGTTCTCTTCGGTCGCGAGTTCGAGTAGGATTTGGAGGTCTTCAATTTTTAGGGCGAGTTCTTCGTACGCCCCAATTTCATCTCGGAGGAGAGCGATGCGTTGGTTAACCTTTTGGACGCGTTGCGTATTGCTCCAAAAATCAGGGGCAATGATTGCCTCTTCGAGTTCTGTTAATTCTTTTCGTTTTTCAGCCAGGTCAAAGATAACCTCCGAGTTCTTGGAGGCGGGTTTGCATCTCTTCAGCCTGGTTTTTTAAATCTACAAGCATATTTTGTTCCTCGTAAGTCGCTAAGCGTAATCACTAAGAATGTCTACGACGCGCCCACATTATGATTTGACTACCAAACCACCCGATGCAAATAAGGGCACAAAGTATCGGGAACCAATCGCCGTAGCGGGTATACAGGGTCTGTTCATGTTCTATGGACGAAAGAAGTGGGACAGATGCGATGAGAATTTCCTGAGCCGTGTCCGGTGTAATCAAGGGAGTTGTGATCCTACCGAACTTGTCTACGGCGCACGTGAATCCACCATTTGCGCATCGGAACACAGCTATCCGGTTCTCAATCGCGCGGAAAGGTGCCATGGATAGATGCAGTTGGGGGAAAGCAGTCCCTTTGAACCAAGCATCATTCGTGAAGATTCCCATCACGCGGGCACCCATTTTTACGGGCATGCGAAATTCATCTGGAAACGCCGATTCAAAGCAAATCGAAGCACCGACCTCTATCTTCCGGGTGTTTGTTTTATTTTTAACGTCAAACACGGGTAAAAGGTTTACTGTTTTTCCATGAGCGAAGGGTTCAAACTGAATAAAATTGGGTATAAAATCCGGCAGGAGATGTGCCAAAGGCACGTATTCACCAAACGGAACAAGATGCCGCTTCGCATAGTCTCCATGTATCTTTCCATCTGGAGTTATCGAAAGGACGCGATTGTATATTGCCGCATCTCTTTTTTTAGGACTTTGGGAATATTGACCTATCGCTTTGTCGGTTTCTCCCCTGTTAGCCGTACCGAGGAGTATTGGAATCCCGGTATCACGAAGCATCAGCGAGAATCTTCGGTAATATGTGGGCCACTCACCTGTCAATGTCCTGCTGCGTGTCGCAGTTTCGGGCCACACAATTAACTCGGGACCTTCTCTGCTCGCTTTATGGGTCAAGCCAATATAGCGTTGCAAAATTTCTGGAAACTGACGGATATCCCATTTCCGAAGTTGCGGGATGTTGCCCGGAACGAGCGCAATTTTTAAGGTCTCAGCATTTGCTTGATTCGTTGCGTTTGTGCGCCGGTCTAACGGATTAGCGTTTTGGAGTTGGAGGATCCCATAACCGAAACAAAAAAGTGTCAGGATCAGGGATAGGATTACGGCGCGAATTTCCTGTCGCCATTGATGGTGGTTACAAAGCAAAGTCGCGATACTGGCGTTGAAAAGCACGATGACGAAACTGATACCGTGTACACCGACGAGCGAGGCTATCTGTATTCCTTGTAGGTTGTTCCATTGCGAATAACCGATACTGCCCCATGGAAACCCTGTTATCATCCAACTCCTTACCCACTCCAATGCTGTCCAGATAGAGGCTGCGGATAGAGAAAACAGAATGTTGGAACGTCTCGGCATAAACCGCATCAGTACTGCAAAAACAGCGAAATAGAGTGCCGTGTATCCCACTAATAGTAGGTATCCGACCGTTGTAGCGAAGATATTCGCATAAGGGTAGAGAAGAAGGATCGCCGGGAGTAGACCTGCGAAGAACAGGAAACCCGTTAGGTAACCGAGCCAAAAAGCGGATTTCCAGCATGTCGCTCGCGTCAGGGCGATCAAAAGTGGCACCATCGCAACCCAAGCAAACGGAAAGAGATTCAAATTTGGGAAGCTCAGGAACAGCAGCACTGCTGAGAGTGCCGCGAATATCCAATTTTTTAATTTTACCTTGCGGAGAAACAACATGTGTTGGGGACCTTGTAGTGCGTTCCTAAAATCCGCCCTCTATTTCATTACGGGCTACGGGGTTCGGTTAAGAAAAAACCTTCAATGAACAAATGACCTCATTTAACGCCTGGCGAACAATTAAAAAAGATCCGTTTTCAGCAGGTGTGAGATTTTAATGAATACAACTCGCTCCGTATCGCCTTCGATATCGCGGTTATCGTTGTAGACGATAAACAGATTACTTTCAGGGCGATATTCATAGGCGAAGAGTGCGAAGACGCGGCGTTCTTTTTCTAATGTGAATTCTGCACTGGCTCTCGCATACATACGCTGCGCAAACTGATAGTTCACGACGAGCCGACGCGTCCATTCGGAGAGTTCCCACGCTGTTGTATCGGGTTGTTTTTCATGGAGTCGCTGCAAAATGAACTCAAAACTGAGTTTAGCCGTTGGACGGATTGTGATTTCGGGGCGGAGAAAGAAAATGTTTTTGTCATTACGTAGACCGAAGTTACCGGTGTTTCGGATTTGCACATATTTCGGTGGGAACCACCCGACGAAGAAACGAGCGGTTCTGTCCTCATATAATTGATTGTCGTCATCATCAATGTGATTATACCATTCAGGTCCGACGAGAAAGAAAAAATCTTTAACACCGAAGAGTCCGCTAAAACCCGCCCTGTGATTTGTGAGTTCACCTGCGTGGTTCGTGAGGCGTTCATATTCGACTTCACCGCGCAACCGTTCGACAGTCCCTTTGTACTGTTTATTATAGCGACTTCTGATGACCATTCCACGTCTATCCACGCGTGGAACGAATCCGGTTTCAGGGTTAAAATGCTCCCCAAAATCTGCGTAGATCGCATCAACTGAGAATACATTTGTCCGACGAGCGAGTTGAACGAAAATCAGATCATCCTCGGTACTCTCTGCCATATCCAGACCGCCTGCCTTCCATTCTCTGGCATATTCCAGATTAAGACTCGTATCGGCGGGGAGTTGAATGCGGGCATCGAGTCCCCCTGCGCGGTCATACGTGCCTCCGCGTTGTTTGTTCACACCTAAAAATCCGACAGATGATGTTTTGCCAACTTCCCGTTGCAACCGAAAAACCGAGTAGTTATAGTTCGCAAGTGGCAACTCACCCGCTTCTATTTCTTTATCAGGGTTTTCAGATCCAGCGACGGCTTGCATGAACGCGAGATTGTACTTACTGAATTTTCCGATGACCTTTCCGCCACCGAGTAAGGCTTCGACCTGTCGGCTGTAGAACAGGTCAAGGGGCATCTGGAAGAGTTCATTTCCTTCGAGAAAGAACGGACGTTTTTCCGGAAAACGGAGCGGAATATCCGTGAGATTCACGAGGTCGGGATCCGCCTCAATTTGCGCAAAGTCTGGATTTAGTGTCAAGTCGATGGTGAAGTCGGCAATCGGATACCGAAGGTCTAACCCAGCATCGGGTTTCAGAGCAGTTGATGTGTCACCATCTGCCGGTTGCAGAACCTGTGGTCTTAGTGTGGCATACGGTTTGAATTTCACGGGTCGCTTGGTGACCAATCCTGAAATGCGGAGGTCTGTCAGATGTCCAAATCTTGAGACAGCGTACTGGCGTTCCCCCAAATCTGCCCACATCTGTTCTTCAGCGGGTGATTCGTCGTTTCGCCAAAAATTGATACCCCACGTCGCGGTTTCCATCCCTTTTGAAAATCGGAGCTCGGCAAACGGAATAGCGAATTCTGCTGTCCAACTGTCTGTTCCAATTGCGGCTTGACCTTGCCAGTCGCAGTCCCATGAGATGGCAGTGCCGATCATGGACTGACCCGTGCGTCTGTTCGCACCTTCATTAATCAAACGTCGGTCGGTTTGCGTGCCGAGTGGGTTTAAGGCGAAGGCATAGCAGTTTCTGCCATCAAGGAAGGTATCGATTAAGACTTCAACATGATCATCGGAAAAAAAGAAAGAGTCGCGCCGCGTCAGATTCGCCGCGAGATTGTTCATGTCGCTCTTAAAACATTCAAATGCGATATAGAGATTATTGGCGTCATAGGTGAGATAGATAGTCGTTGGCTGGGTTGCCGGTTCACCCCGCTGCGGTTCAAATTGAATCAATTCACCGGTTTTGGTGCTATTTTGCCAACATGCGTCGTCCAATTTTCCGTCAATTTTTGGAGGTGTTTCGGTGCGTACTGCTTTAATGGCGCGGTTCGTAGAAATTTCCGGGGATTCATTGCCTGTATCTGCAACTAATGTTGTAAGGCCCCATAAACAGAAGGTGAGATAGACTGCTAACGTTAGATATGGGCTTGGGAACCATGCCCTAATTATTCGCATTGGTTTATGTCTTCAGAGCCTCCTTTTGGTGTCAATCTATTTTACGATTTTAGCGTGTATCTATTTTTCTGTCAATATCAAAAAAGGGTCGCAATATTTTCCTTGCTATGAATGTAAACTAAATTAAAGCGATTTGCGTTATTGCTCACGTTGTTATATAATATTAAGTAGCATTGATTTTGAATCAACAAATGGAGGGATTAAGTGTACTTGTTTATACGCAGAATCTTCATACTGCTTTTATGTCTTGCCATCTTTTTTCCAGGGGTGGCTCTTGCGGGACCTGGACGCACAGGCGCGCAAATCTTAAACCTTGGCGGTGGTGCACGGGCAAGAGCACTCGGCGACGCTTTTTCTGCGATGTCAGGTGATGTAACCACGTCGCTCTGGAACCCAAGTGGATTGGCAGATATGCCCGAAAGTAAATTCCGTACTGGTAGGAAAGCAGCACAAGCCTCAATGTTTTATACAGATTACAGCGCACCTTTCGGAGAAGCGGGGGAAGGGTTATACTATACCTTCATCTCTGGCGCGATGCCGCTCGGCGAGGTCGGAACTATCGGCGCAACGCTCCAGATGCAGGGACAGGGAACGATCGCCGTGACAACGGATTCTCCGGATATCCTTCGTGAAGAAAGTCTCGGTACCAACTTCGCATTGACGTTCTCATACGCGGACCGCATTACGGAGTCTTTATCTGCGGGTATCAACGGTAAGATGATTCGGATGGTCCTGGGACGCGAGAGCGGGAGCTCTTATGCCGTTGATTTGGGAATGCAATATCTCCTTCCGTTCGAGCCTATCCCTACAACGCTCGGTGTTGCAATTCAGAATGTTGGACCCGGTATCTCTTTCATTGATGAAAACCAAGCAGATCCCTTACCGCGGTTCTTACGCATCGGTACTTCTATAAGCCTTTATCGTGCGAAGTATCACGATATTCGCCTCGTTAGTGGTGTCACAGCCTATATCGATAAATTGGTAGAGGATGAAAACGAATTAGCCATTGATTTGGACAGACTCAACGCCGAAAGAGAGGAGAAACTGACGCGTGAGCAACTCCTTTCCGATCGCGGGGTCGGTGTCCGAGCGTTTGAATGGCGCCACCTTCAAAAGAATCTCGGTTTGGAGTACTGGCTCGGCGGTATGCTCGCCTTGCGTGTTGGCTACAAGTCGGAACCTGGTATTAACTTACCAGACTGGACAGATTACCTTACTGCCGGTGTAGGTGCCCGATGGTATCTATTCAATATTGACTTTACAATTGGACCAAGCTTCGGTCCAAGCCGATCGCGACTCTATGAAACCACTGTGATGTTCATCTTTTAGAAGGAAAACAACGAAAAGTGAAATCTAAGACCCAAATTTTAATGATCGTACTGCTGTTATGTGTAGCGTCCGGTCTCTGTATAGCATCCGAAGGTCCCCGCGCACCACTGTTCACAACTTTTTATCTCGATTCTGCACTCGGAAGCCGCACGCTCATGAATCAATCCACTGTCGTTATGGAAGCGACACAAGAGTTTCAGGCTCAGAAATCTCCAAATGAAGCGTTCCTGTATTCGCTTGTTATTCCGGGGATGGGGCAACTCTACACGGGTGCGAAACGCGGGTATCTCTATGCTGCCGCAGACGTAATTTTACTCGGAACCTATTTCTTTTTACGAAACAATGCCTCAAACACACGAGAAGACTATCGCCATGTCGTCAGACAACATGTTACGTTTATCGGTCCAGGTTCCTTTGAGGACTGGGATCCTATAGAGGATTTTGAGCACGCCACGCAGTATGAAACATGGAATCACGTCTACGATTCAGACGAGACGCGGGCCCGCACTGGCAAATGGTATTGGTCGGATCTCGATCCGAATTTAAAAAACGAACCCGATTTGGGTATCGATTTCGACTCGCGATACCGCTTGGAGGCGTTTGACTTACGGCAGAACGCGAACGACACCTTTCAACTCGCTCGCACAATATTAGGCATCGCGATCTTAAACCATGTTGTCAGTGCTGTAGAGGCACGGATTTCGACGAAGCGTTTCAATACCCGATTACAAAGGACACTGACACAAACACACGTCGATGCACTTGAGATAGATTTACAAACTGACATGACGGCTGGGGCACTCACAGGTGCACTTGTCCTACAAAAAAGATTTTAATTGTAGCATGATGCACATCGCATCTATGGGAGTACGCCGCAAAACTGTTAGCTTGTGCCTCGTTGGAGCGGTTTCTAATCCCGATTGACTCATAGATGGGACACGAAAGGTCAGCGTAATCCGTGTCATCCGTGTCAAGCCGCGATTCAGACAACAATAAACAAAATATTTAGGATAAAAAAGGAAAATTCTATGCCATTAGAACTATCAAATCTTTTAGAAACTCTGAATTCGGTTACTGCGATTCCTGTTATCCCTTTCGACGGGGATAAGATTGATCACACCGGACACGCCAAAAATATTGACTATTTGATGCGAAACAACTATCTTGACGAAGGACGGCAGCGGGTCATCGCCATCGCTGGGACAAGTCTGATCCATCACATCAGCGAAGCCGAGCAACTGCGTCTCATCGACCAAACCGGACGACAAATGGGAGATACCGGTGTCCTTATGTCTGGTATCGTCCCTAATCCAATCGGTCAAGCCGGTCAGCTCATTGAAGCACAGTCTGAACTTCATAGACCGCCAGATGTGTATTTGCTCATGCCACTGACAGGAGTCTCAAGCCCAGAGGGTATTTACCAGCAGTACATGGAATTCGGTGAAAAATATGGCACCAATTGTGGCGCGCGATTTCTCTACTATTTCCGCCAGAAACGCGACATGGCAGCAGTCATTCGTCTCCTAAACGATTCACCTCATTTCGTCGGTGTAAAGATAGGCACAGGTGAAGAGGATGTGGAGCCACTCGTTGAAGGGATCGGGGACAGCGGAATTGTGATGTGGGGTATCGGGGATAGATGTACCCGTCCTGCCCAACTCGGCACGAAGGGGCATACCTCTGGTATCGCAGTCGCCTTTGCGCGTGCCTCCGACGAAATTAATAACGCACAACGCCGAGGGGATTACGACACCTCCGCACGTATTGAAGCCGACATCGCACCCCTTGAGGAGATTCGGTTCATGAACGAACGAGTCTATAACTATTCGGCCGTCGTTGAAGCAATGATCTTAAGCGGTTTTGACGATATTGTCGCTGGGAGCGGTGGTCCATTTAATCCGCGTGTTCCGTCCGAAATTCAGGAACAACTCCGCGGGATAGCACAGGACTTAAAGCGGTATCATTAGGAACCGAGACTATGATTTCTATGGCAACGGAGTCGAAAACTATTAATTTGACAGAAGCGTCTAATTTGACAGAAGCGTCGTCTCATGATACAATATTCATCTATAAAACCGAAACTCTATCTTGAGACAACAGTGATAAGTTATTTGCTTGCGCGTCCGAGTAACGATGCAGCGTTAGTGTATCGACAACAAGTTACTCGGCAACTATGGAAAGAATATGCCAACACCTATGAGTTTGTCGTTTCAGATATAGTTATCAGCGAGAGCCTAAGAGGCGATGCGGTAGCAGCACAGCGTCGGTTTGATGTAGTAGCCAACCTAACGATATTAGATCTCTCACCGGATGTGGATAAATTTGCCCAAGATTTGATAGATGCTGGAACCGTGCCACGCCAAGCGCGATCGGATGCCCAACATATAGCCTGTGCAGCAGTTAATAGCATTGATTATCTCGTTTCTTGGAACTATAAGCATATTGTAAATGAAATAACGCGGCAGGTCATCAATGAGGTTTGTCAAGCGGCAAGGTTTCGACCTCCAATTATTTGCACACCAATAGAGATTATTGAGGAGACTCAAATGAGAGAGAAAGTTGATACGGGTATGGATGCTGTTCTTGAAGAATGTTATCGGATGAAGGAGGAATTCAATGCCCAATTTAAGTCAATGAAGGAACTTTCCGATTATTTGAGAGCAGAAAATAAAAAACGGAAGGCACTTGGTTGGAAATATGTTTCGATGCCAGAGCCACAGGACGACTGTCACCAAAAGAATTAATTGTCTCTGGCAGAGTACTTTAGACCTGGGTTCATGAAAACCCCATTTTTTATTTTTCAATTTTTAATTCTGTTTTCTTTTTAACCAACTGCACATATTACTAAAGATTTCCACCATGTCGTACGATAGTTTAGCACTTCGTCTCGTTGTTCAAGAATTGCGTGAAACCCTTTTAGGCGGTACGATTCGACACATCGAGCAGGCGAATGCCCACACCTTTTCATTTAAAATCGGTCGCGGTCCCCAGATGGATTGGTTTGCTTTGTCGGCACATTCATTGCATGCCCGCGCACACCTCATCCAGAAACCGCCACCCGGACAAAAACAATCCTATCTGGCGGATTTTCTCACAACACATCTCAGACGTGGCACTATTACTGCGATTGAACAACTCGGTTGGGATCGGATACTCAAGATAACCATTCAACCGGTTTCTGATGAACCGATACAGCCGTCCCCTAAAGCCGTTATCGCCGAATTTATGGGCAAACATAGCAACATTATCCTGATCGATGCAACCGACGACAGGATTTTGGAGAGTCTCAAACGTATTGATGAAACAATGAGCCGACATCGAGAGATTTTGCCCGGTGAAACCTATACGCTGCCACCGCAACAGGAGAAATTAAATCCACTAACACTGGATGAGACAGCGTTCGCTGAACTTGTTGACGGGCAAAAAGAGATCGGTTGGCGGCAACTCTTTAACAAAATTGATGGTTTTAGTCCAACGCTCGCAAAAGAGGTTGTTGCTCGGGCAGCGGAAATGGGACTCTGGGAGGCGTACCAACAGGTTATCAGTTGTTTCGATGCGACGCACGCGGCACCGCAACTCCTCATGGATGGAGATGAACCGATTGCCGCCTCAGCTATGATGCTCCATCAATTTTCGCATGCTTCCTCGCAAACGTTTGACACAATGAGCCACGCCCTCAACGCATACTACGAGGCAATCACCCTGAAAGAGGCTATCGCCTCAGAACGTCAAACCCTCACGCAGGCGTTGGCGAAACAAGAGAATCTGCTTCTGCGAAAAGCCCAAGGGTTGTACGCCGATCTCGGACGAGCAGAGAAAGCGGAGGAGTATCGCATTCAGGGAGAGTTACTGCTCGCGAACCTACACGCGATTACCCGCGGGCAGAAACAGGTAGCGTTGCAGAACTATTACAGTTCTGACCTTGAAATGCTATCAATTCCACTGAATCCGGAGCAGAGTCCCTCCGATAACGCACAAGCATATTTCAAGAAATACACAAAAGCGAAACGGGGACGTTCACGCATCCAGCAACTCATCTCGGATGTAGAGGCGGATCAGGAGACACTTCGAGTGTCCGCTTCCAAATTAGATGCCGCTGATACTTTAAACGCACTACAGCGTCTACGTAGAGAATTTATCGCGAATGGCTATCTCAAGGCACCCCAGCGCGGTAAGCAGAAGCAGGAGGTAGGCGCAGGTCCTTTCCGAAGATATACCTCTGTCAACGGTTTCCAGATGTACGTTGGGCGTAATAGTCAGTCGAATGACCTGCTCTTACGTCAGATTGCCAAGCCTCGTGATATGTGGCTTCATGCCAAGCAGATTCACGGTTCACATGTCATCATCCGCAACCCCGAGAATCGCCAAGACATTCCGATGCCGACGTTGTTGCAAGCCGCACAACTCGCCGCATACTACAGCAAAGCACATCATGCCAGTAATGTACCTGTCGATTATACATGGGCACGGTATGTTGTGAAGCGCAAGGGCAACGTCGCCGGGTATGTGCATTACACGCGTGAAAAGACGTTATTTGTTGAGCCTGCTGTCCCCAAGTCGAAGGAATGAAAAATCCACGTGGACGTTAGAATCACTTTACGCGTAGGCGAGGTGTCAGAAAACTCGCCTATTTTTATATCTCTGCGTCCTACTATAATAAAATTGACTTTATACATCGTGTATGCTATAATTATATCAGCGATCTGTGATCGCAACATTTTTAATATCTAACATTGCAACACTAAAATTGATATAGGAGGAATTCAATGCCAGCAAAACAAATTATCTTTGATGAAGAAGCGAGGGTGGCACTCAAGCGCGGCGCGGATACACTCGCCGATGCTGTAAAGGTTACCCTTGGTCCCCGTGGCAGAAATGTTGTCATTCAAAAATCTTTCGGGGCACCGCTGGTAACATGCGATGGTGTCACCGTCGCAAAAGAAATTGAACTCCCGGACCCCTATGAAAATATGGGTGCCCAGTTACTCGAATCTATTGCAACCAAAACAAACGATGTCGCAGGCGACGGAACGACGACTGCTACCTTGCTGGGTCAAGAAATTCTTCATGAAGGACTCAAGAATGTTACCGCCGGTGCCGACCCGATGCAGTTGAAAATCGGTATAGACAAAGCCGTCGTCGCCGCTGTCGATGCAATTACCGCACAGAGCCGTGCAGTTAATACACACGCGGAAATTTTACAGGTCGCCTCAATCGCCGCCAATGATCCGGCAAACGACAGCAATATCGGTGCGACTGTCGCTGAAGCACTTGAAAGGGTTGGAAACGACGGTGCTATCACGATTGAGGAAGGCAAAACCTCAGAGACTGCCGTTGATATTGTGGAAGGTATGCAGTTCGATCGCGGTTTCCTTTCACCGAATTTTGTAACTGACGTGCAGGCACAGGTGGTCGAATTTGAGAACCCTTTTGTTCTCATCAATACCGAGAAAATCTCCACGGTAACCGATCTCGTGCCGATTATGGAAAAGACGATGCAACTCGGCAGACCTTTGTTCATTATTGCTGAGGATATTGAAGGGGAAGCACTCTCTACATTGGTGGTGAATAAACTTCGCGGCAATCTTCAAGTTGCCGCCGTTAAAGCCCCCGGTTTCGGCGATCGACGTAAAGAGATGTTGGAAGACATCGCAATCCTGACGGGTGGACAAGTTATCTCTGAAGAGACGGGCATTCGTTTGGAAAATATTGTTGTTGGTATGCTCGGAACCGCTCGACGGGTCATTGTTGACAAGGATAATACCACAATCGTGGGCGGTAGTGGTGCCAAAGAGAGCGTTGAAGGGAGAGTCGCGCAAATTCGGACCCAAATAGAAGAAACGACTTCTGAGTATGACCGAGAGAAATTGGAAGAACGCCTCGCGAAACTCGCAGGTGGCGTTGCTGTTGTCAATGTTGGTGCCGCGACGGAAATTGAGATGAAAGAGAAGAAGGCTCGGTTTGAAGATGCCCTCGCCGCAACGCGTGCCGCAGTGGAAGAAGGTATCGTTCCTGGTGGTGGCACGGCACTCTTACGGGCTTCAGCGTCCTTGAGTGGTTTGGAACTGGTCGGAGACCAAGAGACAGGACTCAATATTATCCGCCGCAGTTTACTCTCACCCGTACGTGCGATTGCAGAGAATGCAGGGATGGAGGGGTCAGTCGTTGTTGCCAATGTCCAGGAAGGTGAAGGGAATTACGGTTTCAACGCCGCAACAACTGAATATGGCGACATGCTCGAAGAGGGTGTTGTTGATCCAACTAAAGTTGTCCGATCCGCACTGCAGAACGCTTCCAGTATCGCGGGTTTGCTGTTGACGACAGAAACGCTCATTACAGAGATTGAAGAGCCACCGAATGCTGCCGCAGCCGCACCCGATCCACACGCCGGACACTTCCATTAGGTTCATTCATCGTTGGGCGCGCTTCCAAAGCGCGCCTACCTACACAAATACACGACTTTATTCTATCCGTCCTACTGTCTAATATCGTGCTTCCATCCCGTTATCCCAGTCACAATCGAGACAAAACATTACCTTTGGTGCCAAGTACTGGATGTTTTTGCCATCGCACTCCGGACACATTTTGATCGACTTTTCGGTTTCATCCCGTTCACTGTGTTGAAGAATATTCAAATAATACACCTTTAGCACACCCTCATAACGGTGTCCCATCGGGCAACGGATTAGATCGGAACTATCATTCTCGAAACGTTCCATTGTTTCTCGAAGGAACGTCAATCGACGGTAGCAGACCGGACAAGAATTCGGGGTCAATTCCTTCAGGACGACCAAGTCCGTATTTTCTTGTTGGATAGAGACCGGCAAGGCAAGGTGATGCGCGAGTTGCAAATGCGATACACCTTGACACCCAAGTTTTTCGGCGAGTTCCGAAGCAAGTTTCGCATAACTTTGTGGGCTTAGTAACACTTCTGTCGGAATCATCGTTCCGCCCTTCAAACTGGAGAGAAGCTGATAAATACGTTCTAAAATGGACCGCCACCCCCTATCCTGCATAACAGCAGAGAACTATACTGTCCTACCTTCGGTTGGTTCAGAAACCACTGTCCGTTCGTTACCCCGCGCAAGTGGTGATGAGGATACGCCTCTGTGAGAACGGTAAGCATCGGTTGGTTGGTTCCGAATCAGAATCAGATCGTCCCCGTCACGTTCAATAATATCGTTTTGCATTAAGGTTATTTCAAACTTTCGCATACTGGTCATGAAGTTGATCGTGACGCGCGCTGATGCCTCCAATTTAATCTGCCAGCCAGTTGGCGTTCTCGTCCGAGTGAACCGAGCACTAATATCAAGCGACTGCATCTGCGCAGCGTTGATGATTACACCGCTTTCCGCCTGTGTTTGCTCTTGGGCTTCGACGGTGCTCTCGTTATTGTTTTGTTCAGCCATGTTGTACTTCACCTCTACAAAGTTTGAATTGAGCATATTCTAACATAGAGAATCCTCTGTTGTCAAAAGTATTTTTTTAGGACTTCCGCATGCGGCTCTTTTGTAGCATGATGCACGTCGTATCTATGGGAGTACGCCGCAAAACTGTTAGTTTGTGCCACAGACCGCCTGCGTTTTTTATCCGCTCCCTTTCTCATGGCGCGCGGATGATCAAAATTGCGTAAGTCCTGCTTAAAACTGTCCACACTTTAGTAGAAATAGCATGTTGATAGGGTAGTCAGCCGGAGTCAGGAGACCGGAATCAGAGTTCCATCCGACAGAAGCGGAAAATCCGGTTGACAGTGATCCCCTAATTGGACTATAATATGTTGTGAAAGGAATTAGCCAGATATGCGATTCACCTATTTTTTGCCAGGGTGGATGGTTGTGCTCGGTATCGGCGTTGTTATCGGTATAACCGTATTTATTTATTTCAGGATAGCGCGTCCATTGCACCCGAGGTATAGATTGTTGCTCATTCTGCTGCGGATTGCCGCAGCATCGATCTTACTCGGTTGCCTTTTAGCACCCGTTGTCATCGAAAAGAAAGACATCACACCACCGACGCATCTCTCCATTTTAGTGGATACCTCGCAAAGTATGCACCTCGTTGATGCGCCCATGAGTGAGATACCTATATCGAGACTGAATCAGGTGAATCAACTGCTTTTCAATGCGCCAGGGCGATTCCTGCAAACCTTACGAGATAGGTTTGAGGTCCATCTCTATCCTTTCAATACACGACTGCAACAAAGTGTCCTGTTAGTGCAAGAGGATGATTCTCCAACGCCACACTTAAAGGCGGAAGGCGCACTTACTGATATTGCGGGTGCTATACGGGAAGCAGCAGCGGCGTGGAAAGGACAACAAACCGCTGGTATTGTCCTTATTACAGATGGCGCACATAATTCTGGGCAGTTCCCGCTGGAGATGATCACCGCTCTGGAGGTGCCGATCTACCCGATAGGTGTCGGTTCTGTGGAACCACCAAAAGATATTCAGATTCAACGTGTCGATTACACGCCAATCGCTTACACAAACCATGAGAGTGTCATTCGTGTGAGCGTTGCACAAACGGGCTACACCGGTAAAACGACCCAGTTGTCTTTACGAGAAGTAGAGAGTAAACGCCTCGTAGATACTGTAACGCTAACCTTCAACGCCGATCAGACAGTAAACGCTGCGGGTGCCAGCACAAAACAGGTAATTGAATTAAAGTTGACACCGCAATCGGAGGGTAACTTTCAATACAGTGTTACGCTCCCAACGCTTGATGGCGAACTCACGGAGGAGAACAATCAAAAGACCTTTTCCATGAAGGTGGTCAAGGCGAAGTTGAACGTTTTCTATCTCGAGGGCAGACCGAGATGGGACTATACCTTTTTGAAACGAACATTGGAACGAGACCCGGATATTGAGGCTACCTGTGTAATCTTATCACGTAATGGCGGAAAGCGTCTGTCTGTAGAGAGTGTGCTTGATCGTTTAGATGGGTATTATCCGCAAGCGACTCCGGTATCTAAAACCCCACGGTTTCCTGAAACACTTGCCAATCTCTCTAAATACGATATATTGATTTTAGGCGATTTGGGGGCTGAGCATCTCACCAAAACGCAACAACGCGCAATTGTTGATTTCGTTGAGAGGCAAGGAAAACCCGTTATCTTTCTACCTTCAAGGAACACGCTCGGCGTGAATGGACTCGGAAATACAGACTTAGCGGAACTTTTGCCAATTGACATCCCAGAGAATGGATGTCGTGTAGACGATACAGAATTCGCAGTGCAGCTCACACAATCTGGGATGTTTCACCCAATGTTGCAGATTGATGCCCCTCAGGTCACACAAACAGGTCAAACCGCAGGACTCGACGGAAATAATTTGAGTTTGTGGCGGAACATGCCAGCGTTGTCTCGATCCTTCAGTGGATTCCGTCTCAGGGGTGGCGCAACCGCGTTGATGGAAAATGGAAAAGGCATACCTGTTCTGATTCTCCAAAGAGCAGGTTTAGGTAAAAGTCTGATGATTGCGGCAGAAGGCTTTTGGAATTGGAGTTTTGGGGTCAAAACCTTTAAGGATACGCGTTATCACGCAATCTATCCTCGTCTTTGGGCACAGGTACTGCGGTGGATGGCAACAAATACCGATGATAAGAACGTATATCTTACTACAGATGCCTCGACTTATGCGATAGGCGATACGGTAAAGACTACAGCGTATCTCTATTCTGAAACCTATCAACCGCAAGCGGGCGCAACAGTTCAGATCGAAGTGGTGCCTCCTGATGGGGTACCCTTCCAAGTTAATAGCCGTCAGCAGTCAGCGGTTAGCGGTCAGGAGAACGGCAATCAGCCATCAACCGTCAGCAATCAGCAGGAAACATCTAGGCAAGAACCCTCTACTTTATCAGGGAACCTCTTTACTGAAAGCCGAGAGCCGAAAGCCATTAACTCCGATATGAATAACCTCTATACTGCCCAATTCGTGCTACTGCAGAAGGGGAAGTACCAGGTTCGCGCAACTGGCAGGAGCGGTAATCTGAAATTAGGTGAGGATCAAATCGATATTTATGCCCATCCGCAGCTTGCCGAATTGGAGAATCCGCAGCTCAATGAGGACTTACTAAAGCAACTCGCAGGGCAAACCGATGGTACTTATTTTACGATGGCTGAGGCGGAATTGGTCCCTGAAAATATTGCCAATGTTCAAAACTCGGTATTCGTTGATGAAGAACGCGAACTCTGGGCACATCCTTTAATTCTCATCACAGTCGTCGGATTGTTGGGAACTGAGTGGTTTTTGCGTAAACGGGTTGGACTGACTTAAATGGCTATCGGCTGTCAGCCGTCAGCAAAGAGGGTTTCTTGCTGATGGCTGATCGCCGACGGCTGAAAGCCATTAAAATATCATGTTATCAATCAAACGAAACTCTTTTTGGATCGGTTGCTTTCTCTTTTCTGCTGTGGTTGGTGTACAGCTGAAATGGGGTGTACAGGCTTCCGATGTCCCGGTAACTATCGCCCAAATTCATTATGGTGGCGGCGGTGATTGGTATGGTGACGCGACAACTATCAAGAACTGGCTCCGATTTCTCCGAAACCGAACGGATATTGAGACCGCTGAGGATAGGGTAGTTGTTAAGTTGACCGACCATACCCTTTACCAATATCCAATACTCTATCTGGTAGGGCACGGAAATATCCGATTGACTGAAAGTGAGGTAGAGGCATTACGGGATTACCTCAAGAACGGTGGTTTTCTGTTCGCGAACGATGATTATGGGCTTGACAAAAGTTTTCGGCGTGAAATGCGGAGAGTCTTTCCTGAGCAGGAATTACAGCCTATACCGAACACGCATCTGATTTATCGCTGTTTCTACGAACTGCAAGGACTCCCCAAGATTCATGAGCATGACGCTGAACCCGCACAAGGATTCGGACTTTTTCATGATGGGCGTATGGTCGTTTACTATGTCTACAGTGCTGACATCGGGGATGGGCTTGAGGATGCTGATGTACATCCAGACGATACACCCCAAGTCCGCGAACTCGCGGCGAAAATGGCAGTAAATATTGCTGTATATGCGCTGACTCACTAAAGGACGAAATGAAATGGATAGACAAAATGTGAACGAGGCTTACGGAAACCTCATTGATCGACTGCGTGTGATTCGGCGACAGTGGCGATGGCTCACTTTCTCTGAAGGATTCCTGAAGTGCATCGGTATTCTTGCACTTGTAATAACAGGGACAGTTATCATTTTAGCGGTGAGTTTCCAGTTATGGCAGTCCCCTTTCTCGCGCTGGATACGTATCGCGATTGTCCTGTTATCAATAGGTGGTGCCATCTATGCGGTCATTCGATCCTTCGTTTTGCCATTCCGCAATAAGGTGACGGACGCGGCTGTCGCATCGCGTCTTGAATCGACGCAGGCAGAGGAAGACTTCGCCGCCGAAAACCGGATTCTCAGTGCTGTTCAGCTTTGGCAAACTTTGAAGGACAATAGATTTGGATATGCCCCAGAATTCGTTGAACATCTGATTATACAAGCCAGCCATGATATGGAGCAGGTGCAACATAAGCGGATATTTCAACCCGAATTTCGGAAGATTCGGCGAAACGCAGGTGTCGCCGTCGCGGGTGTCGTCCTACTCCTCGTTACACACTTTTTTTTACCCACCGCGTTTACAGGCTTCGCACAGGCTTTTCAGACCTTACCAAAAACGCTCCAAGACGATCAGGAATATCTAAGGCAGTCCATTCAGATTACAAAAATCCAGCCCGGTAATATCCAAATCGAACGAGGGACCGATGTTAACGTAACTGCTGAAGTAGGTGGACACCTTGGCGCGCCCGTTTTACTTTACTACCGAGTTGGGGATGAAAATGAGGTTATATTAACTGCAGAATGGCAGTCGCTACCGCTGCACAGTAAATCCATGGATACCGGACACGGCTTACGGGTTTCCGAGATTTCGATGTCCTACGGGGCAACGCTTGAAAATGTGACACGTCCGCTTCAATACTATATTGCCGTCAAAGAGGTGCCATCGGAGCAATATCAAATAACAATCAGCAATGAACCGATTGTCACACAGTTCCAATACCGACTTAATTATCCTCCCTACACCCAATTACAATCCCAGACTCTCCCAGCAAACGTCGGGGACATACAAGTGCTTTTTGGAACAGAGGTTGTGTTCACCGCGGAGAGCAATAAACTGCTTCAGAAGGCGCACATCGCTTTTGATGCGTCAGGTGATGTCCCTTTAGAGATTACGGAACGGCAGGTACAAGGGGCTATTCCACAAGATGGAGAAATGGAAGAAGGGAAGAATGGAAGGGCGGATGCCTCCAGCCTTCCAGCCTTCCAGCCTTCTAACCCTCTGACCGCCACATCGCAAATAATACAGGGGTCTTTTGTTGTTCGGCAGAGTGAAAATTATCGCATCTACATTACCGACGCTGACGGATTCACGAACCGAGACCCTGTTAACTGGACAATTACCGTTATCGAGGATGCCGCTCCCGATGTCAATATTGTCGCACCCGCACGGGATACTGTTTTAGACGATGCTATGTTGATCGCGCTAAAGGTGGAGGCGACAGATGACTACGGTATACAGGAACTCCAATTGGTATACCGTGTTGAGAGTGAAGGTGCCGAAGAGGTAAACGTGCCTTTAAAACGTTGGGAGGTCGAGGACGCACTCTCGCACAGATCGGTTTTTGTGGCATACACGTGGGATGTCGATCGGATTGGGATGTTCCCCGGTGAAACGCTCGCGTATTACGTTCAGGCTTTGGATATCGACGATGTCTCAGGACCGAATATCGGTAAATCTCATACCTACACACTCCGCTTTCCATCTCTCTCGGAGATATACGATGCGGTTGCCGCAGAGCAGGAAACCGAGCAACGAGGGCTTGAGGAACTCGTTGACGAGCAGGCAGACGCGACCGGTCTGGTTGATACGCTCCTCGATAAAATTAGGAAGAGCCAAGAACTCACTCTCAATGACGAAAACCTGATGCAACAGGTTCTTGAGAATCAGAAACAGATTGAGGAAACGGCGAAGCAACTCCTCGAAGACATGAAAGAGACAGCGGAAGATATGGAGCAGAATCAACTCTTTGATGCTGAGACTATCGAGAAGTATCAAGAACTACAAGATCTGATGGAGAAAGCACTTTCTGAGGAACATAAGGAACTTTTACAAAAGTTGTCAGAGGCACTCGCGAAACAGGAAATGAACGAGCAGGAGCAGTCGATGGCGGAAGCGAATCTCAGTCAGGAGCAGTTCTTACAACAATTGGAACGCGCTAAATCGCTCTATGAACAGATTCTCCTCGAACAAGAACTCGAAGCTGCCGTGAAACAAGCGAAGGCACTCGCTGAACAGCAAAAGCAATTGATGGATACATTGGAGTCGTCGGAGCAATCTACGCCTACAAGCGACCTCGCACAAAAAGAGGACCGAGTGGCGGATGAATTCGATCAACTCAGCGGAAAGTTGGAGGAACTCGGTACAAAAATGGCGGAACTGGCGCAGAATCAGGAGAACGCTCCGCCGCAAATAGAACGACTCGCTGATGAAATCATACGACTCAACCAGTTTGCACACGAGCATAAACTCCCTGAGATGCTTACAGCAACCAGTAAGAATCTCCGAGAGGGGCAAAATAGTGAGGCGCTCGAATCCGGGCGAGACGCAGAACAGACACTTACGGAACTCGCACAGGGCTTGGATAACGCTTTGGCGTTCATGGAGGGGGCAAATGCAAATGAAACCTTGACCGCCCTACAGGAAGCCGTTGAAAGCGGGCTCCACCTCTCACATCTTCATGAGAAGGTCCTCACACAAACGAACGACATCCTCGCTACTGGGCAGTCTAATGCTTACATTTCAAGTGAGATTGTCCGATTGCAACAACTCGCTGCTGATGAACTCAGTACGGCAGAGAGTATCACACAACTTTCCAGTAAACTTTGGGAGTTAGGGAACCGACAGATAGAGGTGCCACCTGAAGCGATATTCCATCTTAATGCCTCAAACAATGCGCTCTCCCGTGCCGCCCGTGCTTTAGAGGATCGGCAGCCAAGCCTCGCTATGCCCATTCAAAGGGCAGCGCTCGCGGATCTTAATCAGGCGATCTTTGAACTCCTTGAGGCGATGGGACAAATGAACCAACAGATGGGTTCCAGCGGATTTGAAAACATGATGGATCAGTTGCAGCAGCTCGCCGAGGGGCAGGAGCAGTTGAACGAGATGGCGCAGAACCTGAATCAACAGATGCGAGAACAGGGACGGACCCCAGGGCTTGAGCAGATGATGCGTCAACTCGCCGCACAACAGCAGATGATCCGAGAAGCAACCGAACGGATTGCTGAGCGGGCAGAGCAGATGGCACAGATACTTGGTAGTCTTGAAGATGTCGCTGAAGAAATGGTTGAGGTTGAGAAGTCGCTCCGCCAAGGTGAACTCGATGAGGATGTCCTTGATAGACAGGCACAAATATTGACGCGGATGCTTGACAGTTTAAAATCGTTACAGAAACGGGACGTCGGTAAACAGCGCAAAGCGGAGGTCGCAGAAAAGCCTGAAACCCCCGCACAGGAAGTGCCGCCGTTGAATCCTGAACTCCTTGAAATTGTTCGGAAGTTAGAGACCACACCTTATGCGAAGGAATTTGAAGATATTCCATTCCAGTATCGGAAGCAGCTTCTGCAATATTTCAAGGCACTTTCACAGAAAACACAGTGAGCGGGATATACAAGATTGAGTTTTGTTAGAATGTAATTGAAACAGAACAGTAGGGGAATTCATGAACCGCAGGAACTTCTTAATTAACGGAAGCACTGCATTGGCGGGACTATTTCTCGTTAATGCTCCCGCTCGACCACATCCAGCTCACCATGAAATCTATACTGATAGACGTACAAACGAAAGGGGAAAAGCAATGAAAACTGGAGTTAGTATTGTTGATGATGCGTTCTACATCAATGGAGAGATTACCTATCCAGGACGCTCCTATCAAGGGAATAAAATTGAAGGATTGCTTATTAACACCCGTATGGTGCAAGGCATCTTTGATGATCGGAACCCCGAAACGATACATCTCTGGGAATACCCGGATACAGGCGAATGGGATCCAGAACGCAATACGCGTGAATTTCTATCCGCGATGCCGACGTGGCGCGCACACGGTGTCTTGGCATTCACCATTAACCTCCAAGGTGGGAGTCCCGAAGGGTACTCCAAAGCGCAACCGTGGCACAACTCAGGCATAGAAACCGATGGTAGTCTGAATTCCGATTACCTATCACGTCTTGAACGCATCATCGACTTTGCTGACGAACTCGGTATGGTAGTAATCCTCGGTTATTTCTACTTTGGGCAGGACCATCGGTTGACCGACGAAAACGCCGTCAAAAACGCCGTCGATAACGCAACAGGCTGGCTTTTTGACAAGGGATACACAAATGTCATCGTTGAAGTTAACAACGAGTGCAACGTGAGATACTCACATGAAATTCTGCAACCGCAGCGGGTGCATGAATTGATCGAACGGGTGAAGGCGACGACACATAATGGCAATAGATGCCTCGTCGGGACAAGCTATGGTGGGGGTAGAGTGCCATTTGAAAATGTTGTCCGTGCCTCTGATTTTCTGCTCGTCCACGGAAACGGTGTGAAAGACCCAAACCGCATCATTGAAATGGTGCAACAGACCCGTGAAGTGCCCGGATACCGTCCAATGCCGATCCTTTTCAATGAAGACGACCATTTTGATTTCGATAAACCACTCAATAATTTCGTTGCCGCTGTAAGTCAATACGCCTCATGGGGCTACTTCGACCCCGGTGAAAATGACTATTGTAACGGGTACCAGTCGGTTCCAGTGCAATGGCAAATCAATACACCGCGTAAACGTGCCTTTTTTCAGAAGGCTCGCGACATCACTGGCTGATATGCCTCATAGCATCAGGGATAAAAGTCTAAATGCACGTTGTTTCTCCGTAAGGAAAATTAGCGGTTGGCAGTGGGTGCTTAGCAGTTAGTAAAGAGTTTTCGTTTCGCAACAAAGGTTTCTTCTTGAGATAGTTTCAAAACACGTAGCCCGTAATGAAATGGAGGGCGGATTTCGGGAACACCTGTCAATGTCTAAATGCACGTTGTTTCTCCGCAAGGAAAATTAAAAAAGGAAAATTAAAGAATGCCACAAGTTGACCCTATCTATTTTGCCATTGTTGTTGCTGTTGTTATTATGCTTGGGACAAGCGTCCGAATTCTCAAAGAATACGAGCGCGCCGTTATTTTCCGTCTCGGACGATTAACGGGTACCCGCGGTCCTGGACTCGTGTTTATGATACCGTTTTGGATTGAGCGGATGCAACGCATCAGTCTCCGAGTTATCGTCAACGATGTCACCCCACAAGATGTGATTACAAAAGACAACGTCTCTGTGAGCGTTAACGCCGTACTTACATTCAAAGTGACCGAAGCGGATAGAGCCGTAATCGAAGTTGAAGATTTCGGATTTGCGATTGCACAGGTCGCACAAACGACGCTCCGGAGTGTACTGGGGCGTGCCGAACTGGACGATCTGCTCTCAGAACGCGAGAAGCTAAATCAGGACTTGGAGGAGATCATCAAGAAACATTGTGAACCGTGGGGTGTTGAGGTACTGGCGATGGAGATTAAGCACGTGGATCTTCCCGTTGAGATGCAGCGTGCGATGGCAAAACAGGCGGAAGCGGAACGGGAACGGCGTGCCAAAGTTACACACGCTGAAGGTGAATTTGAATCTGCCGAGGTCTTAACCAATGCCGCTGAAATCCTCAGCAAAACTCCGACCGCTGTGCAACTCCGATTCCTTCAAGCGTTGGTAGAAGTCAGTGCAGAGAAGAATTCAACCGTCGTCTTCCCAATCCCAATTGATCTGCTCAGTCCGTTCCTTGAGAAAATAAAAGGTAAATAGGAATAGACGTTTAATAGCCGTCTGGACCTCTGTGTCTACTGCTCTCGCAGAGCACGGTTATTCTGTAGAGAAAGATCTTGAATCGTTGGAACGCCCGGTATCCGTCAATATCCCCAATCGTCATGAGCAAGGGGCGCGCAGTTGAGTTCGTCCCTATAAATTCGCCATTGGGGGAGATGCGCGTCCATGAGTTCACGAAATCGGTCGTTATGTGCACGTTCCAGCAGATGCACCATCTCATGCACGAAGACATACACCAAGCAGGATTCCGGTTTCTTTGCGAGTTCAAGGTTCAGCCAAATCCGTTTCGCTTCAATGTTACAAGACCCCCAGAGCGTTTTCATCTTCTTAATCCGCACTTCATTGACGGATACGCCAAGTTTCGCTTCCCATTTCTCAAGCAGCGAAGGGAACTGTGATCTAAGATACTGACGATACCAACGATGAACGACTGCTTCGCGTGTGTCTCGATCAGAACCGGGGCGCACCGACAGCCCTATCTTCGTGTTATTTAGGAGCCAGACTTTCGGTGGACACTCTTGCTCTACGACGTCGAGTCGGTAGCGTTTGCCGGCGAAATAGTGGCTCTCGCCTGTGACGAACTCACGTCGCGATTGCCGATCCTGCTTTGTAAACGCCTCTTGTTTGCGGCGAATCCAGCCGAGTCGTGAGATGACCGCCATTCGGACAGTGGTATCGTCAAACGCCAAAGGTGCGGCGACACGCACGCGACCACTCGGTGGATAGACCCCAATATGCAGGTTCTTGATGTCTTTTCGGACGACCTCTACCGAGATCCCGCGGATGTCGGTGTAATACCTATCAATTTTAGTATTCACGCTGATTCACCGCCAGTTCAAGAAGGGCATTGACATCAATGTCGGCGTCACTCAATTCCTGTTGAATTACCCGTGCGATAGCGTTCTGTAACTGTTTCTTCTTGCGTCTGTTGTCTCGCCAGTCGTCTTGTTTCGTTCTGCGGATAGCAGTATCTATTGCGAGTGCCGCCGCTTCTCTACGGTCTTCAGGAAGTGTGTCTAAGTTGTCAAACAAGGCGCGTAATGCGCCAGTGTTGAGAGTGGCGGGATAGCGTTCTGGGTTTTCGTCTTCTGCTATCCGCCCGCTGAGTCCTTCGATTTCGGAGAGATATTCGCGATAATCCAAAGCCCCGCGTCTGCGTTCGCGAATGATGTCATCCAACAGATGTGAGATCTCCTCGTAATACCTCGGATTGACCTCCGACCTGTCAACGATGAGCCGGCGGACGTTGTTTTCGATGGTGGCGGCTCTTGCGGCTTCGTTGGTGCGAATACCTTCCGGTAGCAGATTGAGTGCTTCGGCACCATTTTCAACAATCAGTTCTACTAAGGGAATATCGCCGAGTGTTGAGAGCGTCTCGCGCTCCTCAGCGCGGATGTATGTATCAATGAGGTGTCGCATATCGGGTTCGTAGGCTTTCAGGTCGACGTAATCGCCACTGGCGAGTTTGATTTCTTGGCTAACGTTTTCATAGTACACCACTTCCGCTTTAATTTTCTGTGCCTCGGCAGTGCTATAACCCGCCGCGTTCATTTCATTCGCCACATTCGCATAAGCACGCACATAAGCTGCCGTGAATTTATAGAGATTTACACGTTTCTGTCTATTGGCTTTCAGCTGTTCTACATTCCCATTTTCTTCGGCACAAAAATAACGGATGTAATCAGCGGAATTGCGCGGCGGTGCCACGGGTTCGCAAAGTGCCTTGACTGCCTCACGTGTCTCCTCTAAACGTTCTCTGCCTTTTTCGAGTCGATCCTTCAACAATCCTTTCACGTCATCAGCGTCGAAGTTTTCAAATGCATCGCCGGTATAATCCGTAATTGCCTGTTTCAGCGATCGGAAGAGATCCTTGTAATCAACGATGTATCCGAATTCCTTATCCTCACCATCGAGGCGATTGACCCTACAGATCGCTTGGAAAAGCCCGTGGTCTTGCATATTTTTGTCGATGTAGAGGTAGGTCGCAGGGGGCGCGTCAAACCCCGTAAGGAGCTTATCGACAACGATGAGGAGTTTCATCTTCTCCGGATTCTTGATGAAATCGTCCTTTACCTCCCGTTCAAATCGATCGGCTTTATGCATCGCAGTGTTTGCGGGTTCATCAAAGTGTTCGGCGAGCATCTCGCGATAGACGTAATACTCTGTCTGTCTATCGGTGCGTCCTTCACCGGTTTCCTCCCGGGCAATGGCATCTACGGCGGGTCTATAGGAGGTCACAACGGCACATTTGCCCTTTAATGCCGTTTTCTGAAACAACTGAAAAAACCTGCAGGCGGAAAAGATACTATCGGCGACAAGCATGGCGTTGCCGCGTCCGCTCTTAAGTCTATCTCGGTTCTCCATGTCGAGGACAATATCAGCGACGATTCTATCCAAGCGTTCCTGTGAGCTCAGGACAGTCTGCATCGTGCTCCACCGCTGCCGGAGCCTCGCTCTCGCTGTATCGGTGAGCCCGCTGGTTCTCTCATCAAACCATTGATCGATCTGTTCTGGGGAGGCGAGTTCCTGGTCGATGTCGCGTGCCTCATAACGGAGGTCTAAGACGACACTGTCTTCAACGGCTTCGTCATACTTGTAGGTATGGATATAGGGACCGAAGGTTTCAATGCTCCGTTGTTTGTCGCTTTTTAACAGGGGTGTGCCTGTGAAACCGATCAACAGTGCAGTGGGGAGTAGCCTTTTCATCTCGCTGTGAAGTTTCCCGGACTGTGTGCGGTGGCATTCATCGACAAACACAAAAAATTCACCTTTCGCTTGAAAGCCGTCCGGCAGATGTTGCTGCAGGTCGTCAAGGTAGTCGTCATAGTCATCACTGTCGGTGTCTTCATCTTCTCTCCCACCGGATCCGCCGAACTTGTGGACGAGTGAACAGATTAACCGCTCCACGGGATTCGTGAGGACCTGCAGGAGATGCGCGCCGCTCTGTGTCCGCTGAATGTCTTCGTTGACACCACTAAAAACCTTCTCAATTTGGTCGTCGAGTTCGGTACGGTCGGTGATGATGAGCACGCGGGCAGTCGGGATGGTTTCGAGGATGGATTTTGCGAGCCAGACCATTGTGAGGCTTTTCCCACTGCCTTGGGTATGCCAGATGATACCACCCTCTCTGCGTTTGATACGCCCGTGGGCGGCTTTGACGCCGAAGAATTGATTGTGTCGGCAAATCTTCTTGGTCCCCCCATCGAAGACGATGAAGTTGTGCAAAATGTCGAGCAATCGGGTTTTGTTACAGACTTGACTGAGTTCTCGGAGCAGGAAATTATCGCCTGCATCCGGATGTGCATCTGTTTCTTTCCAGCGCAACCAGTACTTCTCTGGCGTTTTGATGACCCCGTAGTGGAGTCCTTGCGTTTCACTGCCTGCCATGACGAGCTGCACAGTGGTGAAAAACGATTCAATGAAGTCTTCGCGTTGGTTGGTAAGGTTCTGACGGATGCCTTCGGAAACGGAGACGGTGGAACGTTTGAGTTCAAGGACACCGATGGCGATGCCGTTGATGTATAGGACTACATCCGGGCGTTTGTTGCCGTCCTCGCCTTTGAGGGTTACCTCTTCCGCGATCCCGAAATCGTTATTGAACGGATGCTCCCAGTCGATGAGTTTGACGGTGATACGATGTTCACCCATGCTGGGTTGGACAGGCACGCCGTAGCGCAAGCGTCCGTAGACCTCTCGGTTGGCTTCATAGAGTTTTCTGGTGCCACCGATTGCTGCACTCTTTTGCAGTTCATACAGCACTTTGGTGATGATGGCATCGTCGTGTCGTCTGCTTCGCAGCCAATCTGTCAGCAGCCCTGTGTCAATATTGCTATTTCCCTGACGTGTTTGATAGTTGCCGAGGTAGGTATACCCCAGCGTCTTTTGGAAGAATGTGGCGACACGTTCCTGTGTACGTTTTTCTATTTCACCAACGGTGTTCATGGTAATAGTTGTCAGTTGCCGGTTATCAGTCAGAAGGGTCGATGAGTCGTACTAATAGAAGCTCGGGAGGCTCAAGTTGAACGTTGACAAAGCACTATACTTCACCTGCTTCTTTTAACGCTTCATCTCTAAGCGATTGGCTTATGTGAAATGTGCCCGTATCTAATCTACTCTCTTGTAACGCCTCTAAAAGCGGTTTTATCTCATCAATCAGACCGTTTTTCTTTGCTTCTATCAAAACGCCCACTGTTCCTTTAACCCGTAATCCAATTTTGCTTGCCTGGTGTCGAGCCTTTTTTTCATCAATAATCACGAACCGTGCGTCATGTTCCTTGGCAAGTGCTAATGCAGCAGCTTCACCAACATCAAGCCTCCCATAATCCGATACACTTTCTGGATCCGTTAAATCTACCGTTTTAATCCATGATGCCTTATTGAGTCCCTCTTCACGAAGTTTCTTTTCTATTCCAAAAAACTCTTTTTCGACCTCTCGTGGAATCCATACCTCTGTATAGAGATCTCGAAGCAAAAAAAGGAGGTCCAGCCTCCAAAGTGCAACAAGCGGACTATTATTACTAACGACTGGCTTTACGGGCATTCTCAAGCTCCGCTCTTAAATCTTCAGCAGTTCCAAAGAGAGAGAGTCCGTAATCCGCCATCAGGTACCAGAACTCTTCGCGCGGCACACCTGCAAGTCGGGCAGCGAGACCACTGCTCAATTCTTCATTCTCATAATACTTCATTGCCAATGCAACACGCTTTTCCTTATCAATTTCAAAACAGGCGGGTTCCTGTAGGGTCAGCAGCTTCACAATGTCTTGGGGCAATTTAACACCGGCTTGTGCCTCAAAAGCCACAAGACTTCCGTGCGTTTTGTGAAATACCTCCGCAATGTTCACACCTTGGAGGATGGCAGCGGTTAAATCTTGTTGTGCCTCCTCCCATTTTCTGATATGTAAATATGCTTCACCGCGCCTATAGTAGTGTTCGGCAATCTTTGGTTTCAGGATTATCACTTGTGTATAGTCTTCAATCGCTTGGTCATAATTGCCTATCATGCAGTAAGCGGTCGCACGATAGGAGTAGACATCAGTCGATTGGGGCGTGAGTTCTATGACTTTACTGAAATCTACGATTGCTTTATCGTACTCGCCTTTGTTACTATAGACGGATCCTCGGTTCCTATATGCATCAGGGACATTTGGATCGAGTGCTATGACTTTACTGAAAACCTCTATTGCGTTGTCGGTATCGCCTTTGTTCCCATAAGCCGCACCCAGGTTGCTATAGGCACCGATATGATTGGGGTCAATCGTGAGTGCTGTCTGAAAGTCTTGAATAGCGATATCCACTTCGCCTTTTTGACCATAAGCAACCCCGCGGTTCGTATATGCTTCAGCATACCGCGGATGAAGTGTTATTGATGTGTTATAGTCTTTTATCGCCTGATCATATTGGCCCTTATAGTGATAGGCTAAGCCTCTATTATGATAGGCTAAGAAATGATCTGGTTTGCGTTCTATTGCTCTATTATAGGCCCCTATCGCTAAATCAAATTGTTCCTTGTTATGATATGCTACCCCGCGATTGATATGTGCGTCAACGTAATCAGGTTTGCGTTCTATCGCTGTATTATAGTCCTTTATTGCTCTATCAAAAGCCTTTTTTTCGGCATACACCATGCCTCGATTGGTATAAGCCTGAACGTTCTGTGGATCCAATGCGATTGCCTTTGTAAAATCTGCAATTGCTTTTTCATGTTCCCCGATATTACCATACGTGGCACCACGACTATTATAGAGGTTCGCATGCGTTGGATCTGCAGGGTTTGCTGAAGTCAGTGATAGATGGATCGCCCGATTGAAGTCTTCAATTGCTTTTTGATGCTCACCTTTGCAGGAATAGGCAATACCGCGATTGCAGTGGGCTCCGATATGGTCAGGAGCCAGTGTAATCGCGATGCTAAAGTCACAAATAGCGAGTTCATATTGGCGATTTTTGCCTTTTTCAATACCTTGTTTATGGTACTCCTCAGCATTCTCCGTATTAACAGACGATGGAGCTTTATGGAGATTAACGAAACTGTCTACGATGTACGCGGTCTGTATTGGTGCTAAATTATGTGTTATCATCGCTGTATAATCTCCACAAAAATAATCTTCTTTCGCGTTAAATTGTATAGGCGGTAGATGCGTTTGTCAACCTCTTTTTTTTATCTATAGACATAGTATTCCGTTCGCGTGTAGTCCCTCGCTAACACATCCTGAAAATCTGATAATCCTGTAAATCCTGATTCAGACAGATACCGCGCCAAGTATCCCTAATCCGCGTTAATCCGTATCATCTGTGCAAATCCGCGATTCAGACAACCGCACGCGTCCGGTGAGGAGCTGCTGCATCATCCCTTGTTTGATGGCACGGGTTTTATCCCGACGCTGCTCCAAGGCGGTGATCTCGGCATCCATGTCGGAGAGGACTTCGGCGATGGCATGTTGTTCGTTCTTATCTGGAACTTTGAATTCAGCGGCTTCAATATCACTTGGCTTTAGATTATTGATGCTAGATCCGGCTAAGATTAAGTTAATAAAATTGCGATACCCGTATGTCTGAAAGAGATAAAATAAAAATTTTGGGTCCACAATACTTCGGTCAACACGAAAGCACCCCATGAATGCTCCGAAAGTATATGTATGCCCGTCTCTAATGTGAAATAGCCCAGTTTTCCCAACCAACTCTTTACTTCCATTTGCCATGCAGATAAGAATATCATCAGATTGCATAATCTGAAATTCGGAAACCTTTCGTGCCTCAACATATTGAACATTATTTAACACCATAACGGCACCTTGGATGTTATTTGCACGCAGGAGCCTAACTGTGCTATCTTTGTCATAGTTAGCAAGGTCTATCGTTGGATCATAACTGACCCCACGCAGGCAGTGTCCCATCTCCCCCAACCGTTTCGTTTCCCACTCGCCACGAAAGCGTTGTGGATTCTGGGTTTCGTCCGGGGTATCCGGTGGTTTTTGTAGTGTATTTTTTGTATTCATTTTTCTATAGACCTATTGCCCGGTGTGTCCAGTTTTGTGGGTTGTCTGAACGCACATCGCATTTAGGCGAGCACGCCGCGAATCGAGGACTTTCGCGATTTAGACCTCGGAAAATGATAAGTGGAAGTATAGCACGCTCTTCGGGAAGAAAAAAGGAAAAAGTTGTCTTTTCTGCAGAAAAGGGCTATAATAGGTATTAACGTGAGTTTGTTAAAAGTGGGATGTCGGCTTTCGCTACCGGTATGTAGGCAGAAAGGGTTTCCTTTGACAGCGTACCGCCGAAGCAAAAGAAACAGAGGAAAACGATGAAAAAGCAAAACGAATTTCCGCCGGGTTGGAATGAAGAACGCACCCAGAACGTTATTGCATACTACGAACAACAGACAGAAGACGAAGCCGTTGCTGAAGCTGAAGAAGCATTACAGATTCAGGATATATGTGAAGGCACAGGTTAACAGGAAACTATACTATGCAAGATGCACAGGATAAAAGCCTATGCTACAAACTATCAGGACTTACGCAAATTAGGGACTTTTTCACTTTACCCCCCTAAATCCCCCCGCAAGCAGGGGGAAACGTGTCGGTTTTAGGGACGGCTGCGTAAGTCCTAACTATGCAACACCCATATTCCGTAAATGTTCGCTTACTTTCGCAGTAAACGTTTCCACCTGCTGCTCCAACTCTGGCAACGGTTGTGCATAACGTTCTTCCAGTTCTTGAACCCGCGTCGCGAGTGCTTGCGTCAACCGCTGGACCTCACCCGCAATCGCCAATTGAATACTGGCGAACCACTTATCCGCAACCACAAGCACCTTGATGTCGTCCTCGGTGAGCGTGGCGTAGTGTGCCAGCACCTGTGTATCCAGTGCGAGTTGCGCATCTTTTACCGCTTTGTCCGCTTTCGATTTCGCATCAAGCAGGGATAGGCAGTGTTCGAGGGCATCCTGTTCGTCGTCGAGGTCTTGTATTTCTTGCGGTTTCAGCATATCAGGGGTAAGTGCCTTGAGCCGTGCTTTCACGCTGCTGGCGGTGATGTTCCCACTGTTGTGAGTCGCATCTGCGAGCAATCCGTCCTCACCGGTGTGTTCCTCGATGTATTCCGTCAGTTCGCTCTCCGCAATCGTCTGCTTGGTTTGTAATGTCTCAATTGCGGTTTGTTCTTCAGCGAAGTAACGCGCAACGATCAAGGACGGCGGGATTAGGTCCATCTTGTATTTGCTCTTTTTGATGACGAGGTCGGGGGTCTCCTTCACCTGTCTACTCTGAATCACCTCGCGCGATTTTGCGGCGTCAACCCACCCCTCTGCGGTGATAAGATAAACATCGTCCTGCATGACCTCGTCCCAATAGTCCATCAGTTTCTGATAAATATCGTAAGCATCGAGCAGCGGCAGCCCTGTGAACCGCGCTAATAGAGCCTCTGAGAGCGTTTGAATGATGTCTCTCGGAGACGCGTCAACCGCAATACTGAGGAGGAGCGGTTCGTGTGTCTCACGCCATTCCTGAAAGACAGTATCGACCTGTTGTTGATACGTGTTGAATTCGGGATGCGTGAGGATAGCTGTTTTGACCTGTTGGGTCGCCATGAGCGGATCGCTGTATCCCGGTCTACCGTTGGCTTTAAACAAGGCGTTACGGAGTGTCGGAAAGACCGTCCAGTAGTTGTTGAGTGCGTCTATATCGGTGTCGGGGATGCCTCCGTTGAGATGCGCGCCGAGGTCGTGTAAATCTTCGGGTTCACTCGCGTCGATATAACGCGGGATATTGAGGTTATAGTCATTCGCGGTGTCGGCAATTTCAGAGATCGGCACCATTCGTGAGTAGCGCGGTAATTCCGTCTGTGCATTGAAGACCGAGACGATTTTATGGATGTCTTGGGCGCGGAGCCGGTTTTTGTTGCCGTCCTTGAGGAAACCTCTACTACCATCTATCACGAAGATCCCACTCCGAGCGTGAGCATTCTCTTTGTCAATCACGAGGATACAGGCGGGGATACCGGTGCCGTAGAACAGATTGGCGGGTAAGCCGATGATGCCTTTGATGTAACCGCGTCGGATAATTTCTCTGCGGATGTCTGCCTCTCTGTTGCCACGAAACAGCACACCGTGCGGTAAAATAATCGCGCCTTTGCCTCTGCTTTTGAGCGAGGTGATGAAGTGGAGCAGAAACGCGTAATCACCATTTTTGGCGGGCGGCACCCCGTATTCAAAACGGTTGTAAATGTCGTTCTCAGGGGTGAGTCCGTTGGTCCAGGCTTTATCAGAGAAAGGCGGATTGGCGACAGCGAAATCGAAGGTTCTGAGTCTATCAGCGTTTGTGAAATCGGGATCGGCGAGCGTATTGCCGTGCCGTAGGTCCGCTGTGGCGTTGTCGTGGAGGATCATGTTCATGGAGGCGAGTGCGTAGGTGGCATTGTCCTTTTCTTGTCCGTAGATACTCAGCCCGCGGGGTGCGGTATCGGTAGCGCGGAGTAGGAGTGAACCGGAGCCGCAAGCAGGGTCATAAATCGTTTCATCCTGCTGGGTGTCGGGACCGATGCCGATGACCTGTGCCATGATACGGGAGACCTCAGCGGGTGTGTAGAACTGTCCTTTGCTTTTGCCGGATTCGGTGGCGAAGTGGCGCATGAGGTATTCATACGCGTCGCCTAAGAGATCGTCGCCTTCAACGCGGTTCGCCCGGAAATCGAGACTCTCGAAGATGGCAACGAGTTTTGAGAGTCGATCCTGCATCTCTTTGCCTCTGCCGAGTTTGCTATCATCGTTGAAATCCGCCTGATCGATGATGCCTTTGAGCTCGTTTTCCTCGGCGAGTCTTCCGATGATTTTGTTGATTTTGTCTCCGATCTCCTTATCGCCTTTGAGGTTTGCCATATCAGCGAATCCACCGCCTTCAGGGACGGAGATGAGCGAGTCGGGATCGCTTGCGGCTTTGTCGGAGACGTATTTCATAAAGAGGAGCGTCAGGATGTAGTCTTTGTATTGTGAGGCATCCATCCCGCCGCGGAGTTCGTCGCAACTTTGCCAGAGCGATGCATAGAGTTGTGATTTCTTTATTGCCATAATGGCTTACTACTTCCTTCCGGTTTTCGGTTCCTCAAGGTTACCGATGTTAGCCACGAGATACTCTTGAATGTTTGCATAGTTTAGAGTGAGGCTGTGGAACTCCTTATCGCATACATCACTGAAACGTTCCCGCACCTTGCGGCTTGTCTTCTTCGGATCCTTGAAAATGCCCATAGAACGGAACGGGATATTCCATTCCTTGAACTGGTGCAGCGAGATCGTTGCATCGCGGATTCTGTTGTCATTTGAAAGGGCGTACACGAAAAGTGGCTGCGATTTCCCCTTGATTCGACAGTCTACCCTGTATTTTCTATCGGGATCCCGGTCTGAATCATGCCAGTCAAAACGCCTGAGTGGTGCTGGAACCGTTTCAAGCAGCACGTCTCGAAAATCCTCCATAAATGTTGATTGCACTCGTTCCTTTGACAAGTATGACACGTCAGTAATTTTGAGAAGTGCCTGGGCAAAGTCATAGAGTGCCTCACCGTAATCTCCATTCGGCACCTCAAGTATTAATTCGCCGCTGCGATCTTCAACATCAAACATCGAGAGTGCCTTCAAGATAAGCTTCTTGCGTGGTCCACTATGAAGAAGTTTCTCATCGATTTCATAGGTGAGATGCATGTAGGTATGTGCTTCGTCAGAGAGTATCCATCGTCCACCCTCCTTCTTCAAGACGATAACCAGTTCATCACCATCCTCAAACATGAAAGGAGTGAACACGCGGAAACGCTCTTTGCCCTCGGGGAACAACTGAATTTGTCCCGATACTTTCTCGATAAAGGTTTGTTCTATGGATTTTAGCGACATTGCTTATACCTCCTGAAAAGGAGACTACTGTGGTGATTCTTGAAAATTTGCATCGACGATCAGGCAGCGAAGGGCTCCCTCACAGTCACTGTAACGCTCGGTTTGTTGTGCGTAGGTATCCTCTTTTAGTCCTCTCCGCTGATACCGCTCTGTCGCGAAATGAATGTGAAATCCATTAATTATTTCTCTTTCAAGTCGATTTCTGTGTCGACTCGTCCACCCGTTGTAGCGGCGGAGCCGAAAATTTCGGTTTGGTGAACGGATAAGAACTGCCAAAATAACTGAAAAATCTGAGGGTCGGAAGTCGTTCTGTCTGATAATAATACGGAATTTGTTTCCCTTATCACCGATAACAAACAACTCCCTTTTCTTCTTATTTGGACTCAGGAGTTGGTTACGCCAATCCTTTGGTAAAGGCTTACGTTCCTGTACCAACGCTTCGATTTCCTGATCTGAGTAAGTCAAGGCACCCACACGCTAAAGCGTGGGGCTTGTGCTTCGTAGCAGTTCGCGTTTCCGAGGAAACGTCTTACATCTGCTCCACAGAGGGACCCAAGGCGGCCCTCAAGATGTTTATCGCAGCGTTGATGTCTCTATCGTGGTGAGAGCCACAGTCAGGACATGTCCACTGCCTCTCTTTTAGCGTTAGATTTTCATTGGAATGTCCACAATCCGAACAAGGTTTCGTTGTCGGTGTCCACTGTCCGCTTTGTAGGAACGCACGCTTATGTTTGAAACACTTGAACTTCAGAATCTCAACAAACTGCCCAAAGGCGAGGTCAGAGACTTTGCGTCCCCAGAGGCGTTTCATACCGTCGAGGTTCAGCGTCTCGGTGACGATCGTATCAAACCGTCTACACAGGTCGGTCGCACGTTTGTAGTGCCAGTCTTTGCGTTGGTTGGCAATCTTGCGATAGAGTCGTGCGAGTTCACGGACGGCACGCCACCAATTCTGAGAACCTTTGACTTTACGGCTCAGTGCCTTATTGAGTTTCCGAAGTTCGGTCAAGGACTGTTTCAAGGGTTGTGGATGTTCGATTTTCTCGCCGGTATTCAGGGTCAGATACGTCTCCAGACCGAAATCTATTCCTACGCTCTCACCTGTAGCAGAATAGGGTTCGGTCGTGGAGTCGTCTGTGATGACATAAAGCCAATAAGTACCAACCGAGTCGCGAAGGATTTGGAGATAGCGGACAGTTCCGTTCCACTCGCGGTGCTGATGGAACGAGAACCAACGCTTGTGGAACTTAAAGGCGTGCGAGGCATCATGCCACGCTTTGAAAGAGAATCTGACACGCCCTTCCTCAAGAAGGTACGCCGATTGGAACTTCGCAGAGCGATATTTACTTCGTTTTTTAAACTTCGGCAGTCCACCGAGACCGTCAAAAAATCTGTCATACGTGATGTCGATACGGACGATCACTTCGTCAAGTGTGTCGCGAGGTATCCAAGCCCAGTGTTGCTTGGTACGCTTAAGCAACTTCGTCAAGTGGGGTTGCAAGCGATACCGTCCCGCATACAGACCGTAGCGGCGATAATACCGCTTTTCCAATGCAAGGAAGTGATTATGCACGTCGCCCAAGTCGGCAAGCATATTGCCCAAGCGTTTATTTTGTGGGTGTTCACGCAGCTGATACTTGTACACGCGGCGCGTGCGTTTTTGTTTTCGCTTTCGCTTTTTCGTCATTGAATTTCACGTATCACGTCTTTTACCCCGGTATAGTGGGTGGGACCGACACGTTACCAAGAGGTAACGCTATACATGTCGGTCCAACGTGATACATCTATTAAACCACAATTTGCTAAAAATGTCAAGTGTTTTTTCAAAAAACGCTATGGCCTCACACACGAGGGCAGACTTTCCTCCCCAACCTAAAGGATGGGGTCTCCAGTCCGTATTTTAGATGATTAACATGAATTACGCCAGCCTGTTTGCATCCATCTTCTTGAGGGTCATACCAAATCTGTCCAGATTAAAATGATGAATGAAAAACGTGTAGGGTGGATTGAACGCAGCGAAACCCAACAGAATTAACTATCAAACCAAACTGACAAAGCATTGGTCTTTGTTGGCATGGTGTATGGCTTGCCCTGCGACTGCACAGAGTCCGCGGTGTCACCCTGAGTCTTTAACATCAGACTCTAAGTTCCGCCAGCATACCCAAATCGATTGGGACAGGGGAACTTGGCGATGGTGGTGGAACAACATCCCCGTTATCACGTAGTCCTTCAATATGAAACTCAATGGCTTCAGCGATTAACGTCCGCACTTCCGCTATTGTATCGCCTGCTGCGATACATCCAGGCAGATTTTGAGTCTACCAATCCTCATCAAAGAACGGTGTGCTCGGGTAACTATAGACGTTGTCTTCGTAGTTGCGGAGTTGAATCTCATCGTCATCGAAGGCGACAATTGGGTTAGGGATCAGCGCAATTTTTCCGCCGCCACCGGGGGCATCCACAACATAATGCGGCACACCCAGCCCAGAGATGTGTCCACGCAACGCGGCAACAATGTCTAAACCCGTCTGGACGGCTGTCCGGAAATGGTCGGTGCCAACGATAAGATCCGCTTGATAGATATAGTACGGCTTGACCCGGATGCGCAAGAGTCCTTTCATCAGTTCCACCATCACATCGGGATCGTCATTTACACCTTTCAGGAGCACAGCTTGGTTACCGAGCGGGATACCCGCATCGGCTAACATGCCACATGCCTTCTCTGTTTCGGGGGTAATCTCGCGTGGATGGTTGAAATGCGTGTTGATATAGAAAGGGTGGTGTCGCTTCAAAATCGCGCACAACTCTGGCGTGATGCGTTGCGGCAACGTTACAGGGACGCGCGAACCGATCCGAATGATTTCCAGATGTTTAATCGCTCGTAAGCCCCCGACGATCATATCAATTTTTTTATCCGTCAACATGAGCGGGTCGCCACCGGAGATGATTACGTCCCGGATCTCTGGATGCGCTTGGATGTAGGCAAGTCCCGTCTCAATATTATCTTCAGAAATGGAGTGTGGATCCCCGACTTTCCGTTTCCGGGTACAGAAACGGCAATAGATTGGACACATGTAATTGACATAAAAGAGTGCCCGGTCAGGGTATCGATGTGTTACATTTGGCACTTCGCTATCGTCTTCTTCGTGCAATGGGTCCTCTACGCCGGTACTCATCAGTTCCCTTGGATCGGGAACGACCTGTTTCCAAATCGGATCACCGGGTTCTTCTATGAGGCTCAGATAATAAGGGTTGATACGGATCGGGAATTCTTTGTGAATCCGCCGCATCTCCTCTAAGTCAACATCAAATGCGGCGGCAAGTTTCTCTGGGGTATTAACAGTATCTCTGACGAGACGTTTCCATTCTTCCATATATTATTCCATCCTTTCCAAATTTCCGCGCGAATATGTGTTGCACCATCGGTGCTATGCCCTGTGCAAAAATTCGCTACCAACGTCCTACATTACGGACCATGGGACGTGGAATTGATTAGAGACGCTACGGTGCTACCTCGTAATTTTCGATCGTCACTTTCGTCATCACATCACGTTCACGGAGCGCGTCTACCACATCTAACCCTTCAATAACTTTGCCAAACGTGGTGTAACTGCCGTTTAGATGTGCGTAAGTTGTTGGGTCGGTGCCAACACAGATATAAAACTGACTTCCTGCTGAGTCGGGATTTTGCGTCCGCGCCATCGCAACGACACCCTTCTCGTGTGCCGGCATCTTATCACGGAGTTCTGGGTTTTGGAACTCACCCGGGATTGTCCACCCAGGTCCACCTCTACCTGTTCCCTCCGGATCGCCACCTTGGATAACGAAGTCAGGGACAAACCGGTGGAAGATCACATTATCATAATATCCAGCTTCGATCAGTCTCGCGAAATTCTCTACTGTGGTTGGAGCTGCATCCGGGTAAAGTTCAATAATGATGTTTCCTTTTTCAGTTTCAATCGTTACATAGGGCAATTGATTGTTGTTGCATGAAATAATTGCCGCGCAAAACGCGCCTAATAAGCTAAATCGCATAATTTTGGTGTGAAAATTCGGGTATCTTCACGAATTCCTTCTTAAATTTTATCAAAAATTTCCGACGAGTGTCCGTTTAAAAAAGAGATAGGGCGTAAACTCCGCGCTCGTTGGAGATGAAAAGTTGGTATACATTATACACTGATTTGCGCGTGAAGTCAAGCAGAATTTTGAAGGTGTTCGGTTTCTGTAGACTTCGTGTTTTTTTTGCCGAAAAACGGAACAGTTTGCAACGGGTTCGCATAGGAATCTATTTCTCGCAGGGAAAATAGAGAACTTCTAACTGCTGGAGATTACCTTGACACTGCCCGTTAGACATGGTACTCTATTTAAAGTAACCCAACTTGCTACTTACAAAATTTTAGGTCGGAAACCCCATTTTTTATCATTTTTATCAAGGGGTCGATGATCCGTAGCGTAAGGTGGCAACTTGTGTGAATGTAGGAGGTGGTTGCAGTGCAAAGCATCTCAACAGAAAATCATAAAGCACGTGAACTATTTGCGGCACTGAAGCTGCTGTCGCCGGGAACTTATCTGAGGGAAGGTATTGATTATATCATCCAAAGTAAAACCGGTGGTCTTATCATCTTGGGGGATACGCCAGAGATTCTGGATTCGACTGAAGGCGGCTTCCAGATTAATTGCCCATATACACCGACACGCCTATATGAGCTGGCGAAGATGGATGGCGCGATTATTCTATCTGAAGATATTAAACACATAGTCCGTGCGAATGTAACGTTGAGAACCAGCCCGACGATTCCCTCTAATGAAACAGGGCTTCGCCACCGCTCGGCGGATAAATTCGCGAAACAAACTCAGCATATTGTCCTCGCCGTATCACGAAGTCGGAATACACTCACCCTGTATCTCAAAGATCAGCACTATATTTTCCGAGAAGGTCCTACATTGCTTTCCGGCGCGAATCAAACGATGCTCGTGCTAACGCAGTACCTCAAAGCCCTCCAAAATGCCGTTATCCTTCTGAACTGGGCTGAATTAAGTGGGAATGTTACTTTAACGAATGTCATCTCGGCTATCCAATTATGTGAGCGGATTCGCCGTGCTGAGCAGGAATTGGACCTTTACAGGATTGAGTTAGGCACACAAGCGCAATCCCTACAGTATGTTATCCCTGAACTTACAACTGAAATTGAGAGTGGACTTCTGATTATAAAAGATTACTATCACAAGCGTCTACGGGACGCATCTGAAGCGTTTAAAGCAGTTTCGGATCTTGATGTACACAGCCTTGCTGACCAGAGTAACATTAGTGAAGCTTTAGGGTATTCGCGTGATGTGCGTAATACTTTCGAGGTACTTGAACCACGCGGATATCGAATACTGAGCCAAGTACCTCGTATTCCCTGCAGTATTGTTGAAAATATCGTCCACAAATTCAAAACATTGGATCGGGTGAACACAGCCACTGTTAATGAACTCGAGGCGGTTGATGGGGTTGGTAAGACACGGGCAGTGGCAATCAAGAACACGCTCGCGCACATGAAGTCAACATCTGTCCAACCTGAAGTTCTCGCTTTGTCTGTATTTGAATAATAAGTAAAAGAAAAATGGCAATTGAAGCAGCCACGTACATAAAAATTAAGTAAAGGAGTTAGAAAATGAAACGGTTCATCGCTTCGTCATGGAAGGGTAACGTCGCACCCAGTGGGGTTTTATTCATTGGGATGCTTCTCGTTTCGTTCGGTTTAGTAGGATGTGGCGGAAAACTCGGAAAAATAGAAACATCGGCAGTTGACACAGCGATCGCGGACGCTGAGTCAGCGATTACAGCAGCAGAGGCTGCTGATGCCCCCACACTCGCATCTGATTTGTTTGAATCCGCGAAAGTCAACCTTGAGTCTGCAAAAACAGCGGTCGATAATAAAAAAGGGAGCGATGCGCTCCGGTTCGCATATCAAGCTATAGCTGATGCTACACGTGCTCGTACGAATTCTATCAACATCACTAAAAACTCGGAATTGAATGCATCTGTCCTCCAGAAGGCTGCTGAGGCAGAATCGCTCCGCGAGACTGTTAACAGTAAAAAGGAAGAACTCGCAGGGCTTCGATCCGAGATTCAAGACATTCAGAAGGATGGAGAGCAACTGAGAAAGACCGTTCGCAACCTCCAGAAAGAGAATCGTGAATTAGGGGATACACGGGCAGCCTACGGAGATCAGGTCGCGCAGCTCTCTGAAACTTTAGGAGAAATTCAGGGACGTGCTCGAAAAGCGGAAACCGAGATCCGTAACTACGGTAGAGAAGTCGCAGAACTCCGCCGGAAACTTGAAGTTGCTGACAGAATGGTGAAAGAAGAAGGGTATCAGAAGCGGGCGGTTATTGCTGAGATAGATTCTCTTAAGAGACAACTCCGCGAACAGGCACAAATCTATACCGAGAAACTCGCAGAGGCGAGCCAACAAAATGCAGGCGCAAAGCACGCAGAATATCTCAAGCAGAAAGCACAAGAAGCGCGGGCGTATGTTGCCAGTCAACCGCCACTCCATCCTGCAAAGACAGGACGAATTTCTCTCTCCGCAGAGCAGATTACTGCTGGTAAGATGGCACTCGGTAATTGGGAGCGCGCATGGTATGCAAACAACCTCAATGGACATCTGGCATACTATGAACCTAATATTATTGCCGATAGAGTCGTGATTCGCGAAAGTAAGGAGCATCGCAGTAAAGTCGATCTTCAGCAACTTGAAGCAGACCTCCACCAAATGAGTACCCACGCATGGAACAAAGCCAAAGCCGATACCGAGGTCGAAGGAGAGAGCGTGATTGGTATCCATCGACTGATACGGTTGGCGACACCAGCAGCGGACGAAAACGCTACGGCACTCTACAATATTTGGATTCGCGAAATCTGGATGCATCAAGTTGGGAACGACTGGAGAATCCATCACGAGAGTTGGCAAATCTATGAGAACGTACCAAATTTTTAATTTATAAATTATGGACTCTTGGGCTACACGACTACAGACAGGCTCTGCCTCAGGACAGAAAATACGCAGCAGAGAGGATGTCTGTAGGTTCTGCATTACGGCAAAAAATACAATGCCAGCCTTGCTCCAGCGGAGCAAAGTGTCTGTAGAAGCGGAGGTTAAATTGTGAACGACACACAGAACCGGCAAAACAACCAAAAAAAATTCACTATACCCCGGAACCTGCTGTGGGGGGGTGCGATTGCTGCAATCGTCATCGCTTTTGTATTATTCCTTGTGGTCTTCATGAGTTCCAGTGAGACCCCTACAGCCTTTCTGGTGAAATGGAAAAGTGCACTCGAATCTGGCGATCTGAAAAGGTATGAAGCACTCTGGGTGAAAAGTGCGCGCCAACGTCCTGATACGGGCTATCAGACTACTGCGAAACTCCTTAGGGATAACGTAGATTTTGAGGTCGACCTTCAAGGTTCCAGTCAACCGTATCGAGTGCCTCGCTACACGAATCGCTTCCGAATTGAAGGGATTCCTCTCACGGCTTATTACCCGGGTGAAGCGCAGCAGCAGTTACGAAATCTTGTGATTGAAAAGAAAGGTATTATCCAGCAGCGGTGGAAAATTGTTCAGGAGGAGATGGTCGGTAGTGAATTCGCTCCTACAGTGTCAACCCCTCCTATGCCACAAACCGGGGTTACACAACAGCCCAATAGTCCTGTGGTTCCACTTGTGAAAGCTTGGAAGGCTGCCTTAGAAATCCAAAATTTAAAGACGTATACCGACCTATGGGATAAATCTGCAAGGAAAAGACGCGCCTCAAGTTTTGCGCGTGTTCGGGACATGATGTCGCAAACCCATATCGTAGATCTCGCTGGCGCTACTTATACTGCTGTTCCTCGACACAAAAATCGGCATGTAGTTGACAACATTCAGGTAACTTTGCAAAGTGGTGGCGATACCATTGAGACACACACCCGCACACTTACGATTGAGAAAAAAGGGTTTTTCAGACGGCGATGGAAACTCATAAACGATCAAATCAATGTAGTGTCTGATGCGATCGCTCTCGCACCAGATGTTCCTGGTGCCGACACTGTCTCTGGCGAAGAGTCCGGGGGTGCTTTTGATGGAAATGCACCATTGGATACGCACCTCAAAGTGAGACAAGTGCTGGGGAAATGGCAAGCGGCGTGGGAAGAAAAAAACCTGAATACCTATATGTCTATCTATTCGGATGAAGCGCAAATTACGCGGGTGAGTGTCCGAGATGGACGTGAAAGTTCGGTGTATCTTACAAAGGGACAACTCCGCACCAAGATGAAGAAACTCAACACCTTGTATACGGATATCCAGGTCTCTATCTCTAATTTACAGATTAATGGAGATCGAGCCGTCGCAGATGTGAAGTTTCTACAAAAGTTTACTGGCACACCGGCGAGCGGTAGCCGACCCGCTTACTCCGATTACGGCACCAAAAAACTCAATCTCATGGTAGATCCGACCGATGGACACTGGCGCATTTACGCGGAGACGTGGAGTCGATACGAGGATGTACCGGATTTTCCAAAAATGTAGTTGAGTGGTTGTCGGTTACAGGAGTGCTTTGTTAAACGAGAACTTCTTAACCAAAATCCGATGACCGACAACCATTCCACTGACTGCCAACAGCCATATATCCCCAACATGCACACTGAATACAGAACCAAACGTAAAATCGAGTTTGTTGATACTGACATGGCAGGCATCGTCCATTTTACACGCTTTTTTGTCTTTATGGAGACCGCGGAACACGAATTCCTCCGTAGTTTGGGGACAAGTGTTGCAACCGAATGGAATGGGGATAAGATCGGATGGCCCCGACTCGCCGCTTCGTGTGAATACTTAAACCCGCTCCGATTTGAAGATGAAGTAGATATTCGCCTCCGAGTTACTAAAAAGGGGACGAAGTCCCTCACCTACGAATTTCATTTTACGCATCAAGGAAAAGACATCGCACGTGGAGAGGTCACGACGGTTTGTTGTATAACGAACCCAGGTGAAAAACTACGCGCAATCCCTATCCCAGATTTCATTGCGGATCAGATTTTTTAATTATTCCTTGCGGAGAAACAACGTGTGTCTGAACCATCAAGAGCGTTTCTTAAATCCGCCCTCCACTTCGTTACGGGCTACGTGCTTTTTGAAAAGACGGAAATACTTGCCGTTGGCGAGAGTTGTAACTCTGCTGTTTTATGGGGTGCAACCAAGGAGTCATAAATAAAAAAATGCTGAAAGTATCCAATGTATCTAAAGATTTTGGGGCAGTCGAGGTCCTACGGGGTATTTCGTTTAGTTTCGCGGGTAAGACTTCTGTTGTCATTACAGGTCCTTCGGGTTCCGGCAAAAGCACACTTTTACACATCATCGGCACCTTAGAAAGCCCCTCTAATGGACAGGTTGAGATTAACAATACCGATCCGTTTATGCTCTCTGAGCCTGAACTTGCACGCTATCGAAACGCTGTCATCGGGTTCGTATTTCAAGATCATCATCTACTGCCACAATATTCCGTGCTTGAAAATGTCCTTGTGCCTACATTCGCCTTTGAGCAGAAACCTGACGCGACCCAACGGGCACATGAGCTTCTCAAACGGGTGGGGCTTACGCATCGGACATCGCATCGACCTGGCGAACTCTCAGGTGGTGAACGACAACGCGTCGCGATCGCTCGTGCCCTTATCAATCAACCCAGGATTCTTCTCTGCGATGAGCCGACCGGAAATTTGGATACTACAACTTCTGAGACGATCGCCGATCTGCTTTTTGATCTACACGGTGTGGAGCAGAATATGCTCATTGTTGTTACACACAACCTTGCCCTCGTTTCGCGTTTTCAGCAACACCTGAAACTTTTAGATGGAACCTTCCTGCAAGCCCGTAATGAAATGGAGGGCGGATAGGTGGAACGCACTTGAGAGTTCAAACGCCTTTCATTACTCCGCAAGGTAAAATTAAAAATTTCATATACTTTTGGCAGATACATCTCACCGTCGCGCTCTGCACGGCGGTGGCGACGGGTGTACTTGCCGGTGCATTGATTGTAGGGGATTCTGTGCGAGGCAGCCTACGAAGCTTAACAGAAGAACGACTCGGCACAATCCAACACGCGCTCCTCGCTGACCGTTTCTTTCCTCCGGACGTACTCGACCGACAGAGCACTGTCTCAGCAATCGTGCTGAACGGGACAGTCGTTGCGCCACAAACGCAGACACGAGCATCGAGGGTAAACATCCTCGGTGTCCCTGAAAACTTCTTCGCATTTTGGGAAGGAAGTGTCTCGCCAAGTCTGGAGAAAACAGACGGACAAACTTTCGGTGTCATCGTCATCAACGAGGCACTACAGAACGAACTGAACGTCCAAGTAGGTGAAACGCTCCTCGTAAATATACCGCAAGCCGCTGACATCCATCCAGAGTTCCTTCTCGGTGAGCGCGACGTATCTGAGGCGATCCGAAGCCTACGTTTGACTGTGAGTGAGGTTGTGCCCACTGAGAATGCGGGGAGATTTAGTCTTCGCGCCCATCAAAGCCTTCCGTTGAACGCTTTCATCGCACTTCCGGTTTTACAAAAAGTGCTTAGGCAGGGGGATAGGGTAAACGCTCTGTTTACGGCGGAAACAGTTCCAATTTCGTCTGACGACCTCGCGTTGCGTATAGACGCACTCGATTTGGACATTCAAGAACACGATACGCACTTTGATCTCCAAAGTCAGCAATATCTTCTCAAGCCGATACTCTCCGAGACAGCGTTAGCAGTCGCCACTGCAAACCGGATTCCAACGCTCCCGACACTCACCTATCTCGCGAATACGATTTCCGCCAACGGAAAAACCGTTCCGTATTCGACAATCGTCGCACTTCCCACTGATGAAGGAGAATTTTTTCAACGCCCTAACAAAAACACTACCGAGAACGAAAAGCAAGCCGAAAATGAAATGGAGAGCGACTCGAACGCGGAAGATTCTCAACCTTCAAATGCTGTTGTTTCTCCGCAAGGAAAATTTAAAATAATTCTCAATACATGGACGGTGACGGATCTTGGCGTAGAAGTTGGAGATGAGATCAGTGTCACATACTATCGCGTTGGATCGGGAGAAGAATACATCACGGAAACGGCGTTGTTCCAACTGAAAGCGGTTCTACCGATTGAGGGTATCGCCGCCGATAGAAATCTCATCCCTACTTTTCCTGGTATCCATGACACAGCGGATATGTCGGAATGGGAATCCCCATTTCCGATTGATTATTCACTGATTCGCAGTAAAGACGAAGCGTATTGGGATGAATACGGAGCGACACCAAAAGCGTTTATTCCGCTCGAAACCGGTAAACAACTTTGGAAAAACCGATTCGGCGACCTCACCGCGATTCGGTTCGGTATCGCGCCAGGCGCAGACCTTCAAGCAACGCGCACGCTTTTTGAAACCGAATTCCTCAAAAAGATTCAACCCGAACAGGTTGGCTTCCGATTCTTGGCTCTTCAATCTGACGGACTTCAAGCTTCCGCAGGTGCAACAGATTTCGGGATGCTCTTTAGCAGTCTGAGTGCCTTTATCATTATTGCTGTCGCCTTGTTAGTGGGAATGCTCTTCCGCATCGGTGTGGAGCAAAGATCGCGTGAAATTGGTGTCTTACAAGCGGTTGGTTATCCGCTCACGAATATCCGTCGCCGGTTCCTTTATGAAGGTGGTATCATCGCTGGCATAGGCAGTTTATCGGGGTGTCTGCTCGCGATCGGGTATGCCCAATTGATGATATTCGGTTTACAAACGTGGTGGTTACCCGCTATCGGCACACCGTTTATGGAACTTCACGTCGGCGTATGGAGCTTGCTGATTGGCACACTTATTTCACTTGCTGTGGTGATGCTCTCCATTCGACTAACGGTTCACAGAGTAGGAAACACTTCTACCGTTTCGCTGCTTGCTGGTAAAACCGATTTTGTTGATTCGACTGTAGCAGGCGAATCTAAAACGAAGAGATTGAGAGTCCTTCGCTGGTTTGCAGTCGCAATTGGAGTCGGAGTAGGTTTGTGGACAGAGCAACCTGTGGTGAATTTATTGTTCGTGGCACTGTTAGTTATCGGCATCGGATCAGCGGTGTTCGATAAATGGTTAAAATCTCAGAATGTCCCGAAACAGTTGAACAGAATGCGGTTTGCCATCAGAAACGCCGCGCGGCAACCCGGACGGAGCAAGACCTGTGTTACCACAATCAGTATAGCGTGCTGTATCATCGTCGCGGTGGGAGCGAATCGACACGACGCGCCGCCCGAAACAGAATACGCCTTTGTCGCTGAATCCTCGCTCCCTTTACATCATAACTTAAATACACCGGACGGTAGGTTTGAACTCGGTTTTTCGGATAAAGCTTCTGAACTTCTCAGTGCCTCTGAGGTAATCCCATTTCGTGTATTGCCGGGTGAAGATGTCAGTTGTCTGAATCTCTACCAACCCCAAAAACCACAAATTTTGGGTGCTTCTGACACGATGTTAGACAATGCTCCGTGGGTCAACCTACATCTAAGGTCCACTGAAAACGGGAAAGTGCCTGCTATCGGCGATGAAAACTCGCTTCGCTGGATTTTACATCACAACCCTGACGACGATTTTATCGTTCAGGATGAATTTGGAAAGCCACTTCGTCTCGAACTTGAGACGATTGTGAACAGTCTTTTCCAAAGCCAGTTGATTATCTCCGAATCTAATTTCACGACCTACTTTCCGAGTCAAAGCGGATACCAATTTTTTCTCATCAAAACGCCGCCTGCTTTGCGGGAGGAGACGGCGCAGGTCTTAGAAAAAACATTAGAGGATTACGGTTTTGACCTCACGTCAGCATCAGCACGTTTGGCGAGTTATCGGTCGGTTGAAAATACTTATATCTCCACTTTCCAAAGTCTCGGTGGTTTAGGAGTGTTGCTTGGTACTTTCGGGTTGGCACTGGTGTTATTTAGAAATATTATTGAACGTCGCGGCGAATTAGCAACGCTACGTGCTTTCGGTTTCAGACGGCGATTACTCTCGCGGATGCTTTTCCTTGAAAGTTGCTTCCTCCTTGTTATTGGAATGCTTATCGGGAGTGTCGCCGGACTCACCGCGATTTTCGCTTCACAGGGACATCTCCCCGCTTTTCCGTGGTTTTCCCTCACAATTACCTTGCTTTGCATCTTCGGTTTTGGTATAATTGCAAATGCCGTTGCCGTTGCTATGGCACTTCGAAGCCCACTTTTGACAACACTTAAGTCTGATTTTTAATTTTACCTTGCGGAGAAGTAAAGGCATAATTAAAAAAGGGAAACGTAAGATGCATTCTATTCAACTCAAAACGATGTCTTGCATTGCGTATGCAACCCTACTTGCCAGTTGTCTCCTGACGCAAAGCGGTTGTTCCAGTGATTCCGATCCGAATACGTCAAGCGCGTTGAATCACATGGAACGCGGATGGGATTCCTACGAATCAGGGAACTATGCACAGGCATTGCTCAGTTTTGAGCGAGCGATTAACTTCGATGAAAATCTGGCGGATGCACATAACGGCGTGGGGTGGAGTCATCTCAGTTTATCACTGAATCCGCCACTGGCACAAGAAGCCTTCCAAAACGCCGTGCAACTCGATCCGTCGAATGCGGATGCATGGGTCGGACTTGCGAACCTACTTTTTTTGCGTCACAAAGATACAAACGATTTCCGGTCTGCCATCCGAGCGATTGATAATGCGCTACAGGGCGATGCCCAATATCTCTTTCGGCACGACTATCGTACCAAAGCCGATCTCTATACGCTTAAAGCGGCATGCTATTACTATCTCGGTGAAAATTCGCCTGCGAAACAGGAAGTTGACAAATCACTCCAAATTGAAGCCACAAATAGGACTGCTATTGTACTACAAGACCTACTAAAAGAATAAAGGATTATCAGTACGCCTGCTGTGCAGGCTTTCGGTTAACGGTGATCGGTTACAAGAGGGTTATGTTAAACGAAAATCTCTTAACCGATACCAATATAAGGAGAAACAAACTATGTCTCAAAACGTTATTACGTCTACAGACTTAACGAATTATACACCCCTCCACCGTGGAAAAGTCCGAGATCTATATGACCTCGGAGACGAGCTTCTAATCATTTCCACAGATCGTATTTCTGCCTTTGATGTTGTTCTGCCGAACGGCATTCCAGATAAAGGTAACGTCTTAACCGGTTTATCCAAATTTTGGTTCGATTACACCGAATCCGTCGCCGACAACCATCTCATTTCAACGCAGGTTGAAGAGTATCCCGAGGCTTTACAACCTGATGCAGAACTCCTACAAGGGCGTTCTATGCTTGTCCGTAAAGCCGATCGGGTTGATGTTGAGTGTGTTGTGCGTGGGTACCTCGCAGGTTCCGGTTGGTCCTCCTATCAGAAGACGGGTGAGATCTGTGGACAGAAACTGCCGAACGGACTGCAGGAATCTGACCGGCTTCCAGAACTGCTGTTCACGCCAACAACCAAAGCCGAACAGGGTGAGCATGACGAACCGATCTCGATTGAGGAAATGCGTAACGAGGTCGGCAGCGAACTTACAGATCAGTTGATTGAGATCAGTTTCACACTTTTCAGAGCCGCCAGTGAACACGCCGAAAGTGCTGGAATTATCCTCTGTGATACCAAGTTTGAATTCGGACAGCGCGATGGAAAACTCATCGTTATTGATGAGGTCTTCACACCGGATTCCTCTCGGTTCTGGCCCGCAGATCTCTATGAACCCGGTAAACCACAGCAAAGTTTTGACAAACAGTTCGTGAGAGACTACCTTTCCGAGATCGGTTGGAACAAACAACCCCCCGCGCCTGAACTGCCGGAGACTGTTATCTCCAGAACGAGTGAGAAATACCGCGAGGCATATCGCCTCATCGTTGGCGAAGAACTGTAGCAGACAGGAGAGGTAGCAGATGCCAGGACCCCTTGATGGAATAAAGGTTTTGGATTTGACACGGGTGCTCGCAGGTCCGTACGCGACCATGCTCCTCGGTGATCTCGGAGCAGAGGTAATCAAGATTGAACAGCCCGGTACAGGAGACGAATCTCGAAATTTCGGTCCCTTTAAAAACGGGTTCAGCCTCTATTTCATGAGCGTGAATCGCGGAAAGCGGAGCGTGACGCTTAACCTTAAAACTGAGCGTGGACAGGCAATATTCAAGCAGTTATTGGAACAGACGGATATCCTTGTTGAGAATTTCCGTCCGGGAACCATGCAAAAATTAGGGTTGGATTACGACAGACTGAAAGTCGAACAGCCATCGCTTATCTACGCCGCATGCTCAGGTTTCGGACAAACCGGTCCTTACGCCCAGCAAGGCGCGTACGACATGATTATCCAAGGTATGGGCGGTATCATCAGTATCACGGGTGAACCGGATGGCCCCCCTGTGCGCGTCGGCACCTCTATTAGCGACATCACTGCCGCACTCTTCACGACAATCGGTGTTCTTTCCGCACTGCACCATCGTAATCTGACAGGGAATGGGCAATTTGTGGATGTCGCGATGTTGGATAGTCTTGTTGCTGTCTTGGAAAACGCCGTTGTTCGCTATTTTGCTACGGGTGAAGCCCCGAAACCGCTCGGTGCGAGACACCCAACGATTACACCGTTTGAAGCGTTTGCCTCCGCGGATGGACACGTCATTATCGCACTCGGGAACGATACGCTCTGGGCAAAGTTCTGTGAACATGTCAGTCGACGGGAACTCATCTCAGATGAACGATTCCGAACGAACGCTGACCGAACGGAGAACCACGATGAATTATTTCCTATCCTCTCGGAGATCATGTCTCAACGTCCGACTGATGACTGGATCAATGCACTCGGTGCCATTGGTGTGCCGTGTGGTCCCATCAATGCGATGGATAAAGTCGTCACCCATCCACAGGTGCAAGCGCGGGAGATGATTACACGTATCGCTCATGACATCACAGGTGAAGTGGCAGTGCCGGGCGTTCCGATTAAACTGTCGGAAACACCTGGGGACGTGGATGCCCCCGCACCGAGTCTCGGTGAACATACGACTGAGATCCTCACTGACTTGTTGAAAATGCATCCAGAAGAGGTAGAACAGCTCAGACAAGACGGTGTTATTTAATTTCTTCGATTCATCAAATTCTTCAGATTTGGAAACTCCAACCTTCAGGTTGGAGAGGAAAATCTGCCTCCTTTTTTTTTGATATATTTAGCCAAAAATGCTATAATATCTTTGTAGTGTAAGGTTGCGAGTTATGCGACTGTTTCGCTATCCCCGTGTGCGACTCGTGTAAAGCTGCAGCACAATACGGAAAAGAAACAGATACTGTAGAAGTCAACTTGAGTGTAATGGATACGAGGAAGTAAGACACCCGATCCGATAAAAACGCACTCTCAAAAAATTAGAGTCAACTTCGGTTGAGTGGGTTGCTTAGACCCCACTGTGGAGTAGATGTAAGCCCTTCTGAAGAAGGCAAACTACGATGAAGCACAAGCCCCACGCTTTAGCGTGTGGGTGCTACTGACTCCTGACTGGATTTCGCAGGGAAGAGTGGAAGTCGGGAATCAGAGTTCCCTCCTACAACCAAAACCGTAGCTTGCAACAACGGTGCAAGCGGATATACAGGGAAGAACGCGCGTTTAAAAACGCACGTTCTTCTTCCGCAAGGTAAATTAAAAAGTCCGCAAGGTAAAATTAAAATGTTACATGGAACAATCCCTTTAACGTTGGACGGCGATCTTGCCGCACAGATGGTCGAGGTGCTCGATGGTTATGTTTCCCGCGCGGTAGCTGATTCTGTCGAAGGTCGGGTAGGATTGTGGAATCGCGATTATAGTTCACACAATGCGTATACCGAATCTGTCGAACCAAACCGCGCTCGGCTTCGCAAGCGAATCGGTTGCCTCGATCCACGACTCCCAATTGAGGAACTCACCTATATCGCCACGACAAAAACCGCCGCGCAGCTCACGGAAGATGAGAATTACACTGTATCCCGGGTTCGGTGGCAGGTTTTTGATGAGGTGGAAGGCGAAGGGCTTTTGTTGGAACCGAACCACAACGTCCCAATTGCTGCACAGATTGTTGCCTTGCCTGATGCCGATTGGACACCCGAGATGACAGCCGGGATAACAGATGACTTGCCAGCGAATGCCCAATTTGCGAGACGTTTGGCGAAGGCAGGATGTCGTGTCGTTGTTCCACTTCTGATTAACCGCGACGATACCTATTCAGGAAACCCTACCATCGGCGCGATGACGAATCAACCGCATCGTGAATTCATCTATCGAATGGCATTTGAACTCGGAAGACATATCATCGGATATGAGGTCCAGAAGGTGTTGGCGTTGGTAGATTGGATGTCTCTTTCCGATGCCCCGGTGGGTGTCATTGGGTACGGCGAAGGTGGATTGATTGGACTCTACAGTGCGGCAGTCGATACCCGGATTCAGGCGACAGCTGTTAGTGGGTATTTCCAATCTCGGCAAGAGGTTTGGCGAGAACCGATCTATCGAAATGTGTGGGGACTGCTCCACGAATTCGGCGATGCTGAAATTGCGAGTCTTATTGCACCGCGTCCCTTGATTATCGAAACAAGCCGAGGCCCTGAGGTCGCCGGTCCGCCATCCGTTCGCGACGGACGGGGTGGTGCTGCACCGGGACAGTTGGTATCGCCACCGATCCACGCCGTAGAGCCGGAGTTTGAACGCGCCCGTGGTTTTTATCAGCAACTTGACAGTGCCGATGCCTTGCGTCTCGTTTCTCCTGTAGAAGGATTACCCGGTTCTGAAGAAACGCTCACCGCGCTGCTTACCGGACTCGACGTTGAAAACACACAGATTGACAGCCATTATCTTCTCTCCTCAACTACAGTTGACGGTTTTGATTACGACGCACGTCAACAGCGACAGTTTATGCAGTTGGTGAATCTATCGCAACGCTTTTTGAGGGACGCCGCGACGCGACGGCAGCAGTTCTTCTGGGAGAAAACCGATACCTCTTCGTTGACACGGTGGGAGGAGACGTGTACGGATGCCAAAACCTATTTCTGGGACGAAGTTATCGGTAGATGTCCACCACCCGATGCACCTGCTAATCCAAGGACGCGGCTCATCTATGATGAACCTCTCTGGAAAGGTTATGAAGTCGTCCTCGATGTTTGGGACGGTGTTTTCGCCTATGGTATTTTGCTCCTTCCGAACGATCTCCAGCCGGGTGAACAGCGTCCCGTTGTCGTCTGTCAGCACGGTTTAGAGGGAAGACCACAGGATACAGCCGATCCGAGAATAGAATCGGTTTATCACGCTTACGCTGCAAGCTTGGCGGACAGAGGGTTTATCACTTACGCTCCACAGAATCCTTATATCGGTGTCGATGCCTTCCGCGTCATTCAACGCAAGGCGAATCCGATAAAATGGTCGCTCTTTTCGCTGATCATTTGCCAACATGCGCGTACACTTGACTGGCTCGCCGAACAGCCCTTCGTCGATGCGGATCGGATCGGATTTTACGGGTTATCTTACGGTGGCAAAACTGCAATGCGAGTCCCTGCCGTGCTTGAACGTTATGCCTGTTCAATCTGTTCCGCGGATTTCAACGAATGGATTGTCAAGAATGCGACCTATCATTCTCGGTACAGTTATATGTTCACGGGCGAGTATGAGATGCCAGAATTCGATTTGGGGAACACCTTTAACTACGGTGAGATGGCGGGATTAATCGCGCCGCGTCCGTTTATGGTGGAGCGTGGACATGATGATGGTGTCGCACCCGATGAATGGGTGGCGCACGAATTCGCTGTCGTGCGTCGGCTTTACGTTCAGTTGGGTATCGCTGATAGAACGGAGATCGAATTTTTTGATGGCGGACATCAGATTAATTCCGATAAGACGTTCGAGTTCCTACATCGCCACTTAAATTGGCCCGAACCCCAGTAGGTGTAGTCTCTATTGGTTGTCAGCGGTCAGTAGTTAGCAATCGGTTAAGAGATCTTCTTAGCCCCAAGCAGGTAGCCTGCAACATCGGCGCAGGCGGATTTGAGAGAGACACGTTAAAGTTCCAATCCGCGTTGTTCCTCCGCAAGGTAAAATTAAAAATATGCTTTATGCAATCACTGTGAGTGCCGGGCTTGAAACCATCGCACGCGAAGAGTTATCCGAACGCTTTGCCGACACAGGACATCTGAAAATCCTTGGACGGAAGCCGCAGCGGCTCCTCTTCCAATATACGGGTAATCCGCGTGATCTGCTGTCGTTGCGAACAGCCGAGCATCTCTTTCTCATTCTAAAGCAGATGCCGAAGATGACACGCTCACGCAGCTCGCTATCGGTATTAAGCGGTTCGCTTGCGCGCTTCAATTTCAACGAGGCATTTAAGTGTTGTCAGCAGGTGGGGATCAGAACTTGGAAACGGATGCCGTTTCGGGTGACAAGTCGGCTCTCAGGAAAACGCAATTTCCGAAGGGTTGATCTCCAGCGCGTGGTTGAACGCGCCTTGTTAGACCGAGGTTGGTATTCAGGGACGTCAAAATCGGCTTTAGATATTTGGGCAGAGGTACACGGAGACGACGGCTATATCAGCATCAAGCTTTCCGCAAACGATATGACACAACGTCCATATAAACAGGCACATATCCCCGCATCTCTCAAGCCGACACTCGCATACAGTATGGTGCGTCTCTCACGACCGCATCCAGAGGATGTCTTTCTGGACGCGATGTGTGGTGCCGGGACTATCCTCTTGGAACGTGCCTTTATCAAGCGGTATCGCTATTTGATTGGCGGGGATGTCTCCACAGACGCTTTAGATGCGACTGTGGTAAATTTCGGGAGGAAACACCAGCCGCGCCAATTCTTTCATTGGGACGCACGGCGTTTGCCGTTAGGATCGAACACTGTTGATAAAATCGTCTGTAACCTCCCGTTCGGGGAGACGATCGGAAACGCACCTCAGCTTACAAACCTATATCGCCAGTGCCTTACGGAATACGAGCGTGTCCTGAGACCGAGGGGAAGAATGGTGCTACTTACTTCTCAAGACAGGCTGCTTGATGATGAACTGAAACAGCGGCGTTCTCTCAGAGTTACCCAAAAATTGACAGTGGATGTGCGCGGCATGCGGGCGTGGATGTCCGTTGTCCGTCCCAAAACGAGGTAGGTGCGGTATTAAATTTCCGGCACTCTCACCGCAATCTCTTTCCCCGCCGCATGCGATCGGAAGATACCGTCCATAATCACATTCGTGATCAAAACACCCTCCGGCGGTATCGGCGACGGTGCGTCCGCTTTGACGGCTTCCCGGAATGCTATCATCTGTGCCGCCCAGTTGTCCTCCTCAGGAAATCCTGAAAACTGGATTGTCGTCATACCTTCCGGGGGATCCGGTTCCGCTGTTAATCCCTCCGATTCTACAAACTTCTTCAGATCACCGGCATACGCATCAGCATAAATAACCGGACCATTCAACGAGAACCCGGCTTTCGTCCCAAGATGGAAGTTGCCACCGAGTGAATCCTGATGCACTGCCCAAGAAATTTTGAATACCATCACACCACCATTTTCAAAGCGCACCCACGCCGCACCGAACTCTTCAACATCCATGATACCACGGAACCTCGGATCTTGCATTGAGATGTAATCCTCCGTGATAGCGGAGACCCGCACCGGTTTCGGGTACCCCATCGCATACAGCGAAGCATGCATATTGTAGACACCGATATCCACGGTTGCACCCGCACCCGCTGTCTTTTTGTAGATGAACGTGTGTCCGGGGTTCCCGCGTCGCCTGCATCCCGCAGATTCGGAATAGTAGATGTCGCCGAACAATCCCGCATCGAACGCCTTTCTTAGGAATTGGAGTCTCGGACTAAACGTCGGATTGAGACCGATTTGTAAGATTTTGCCTGACGCCTTTGCTGCGCGGGTCATCGCAGTCGCATCTGGGAGCGTCGCCGCCATCGGTTTTTCACAAAGGACGTGTTTACCGGCGTTCAATGCCGCAACCGTTGGTCGCCGATGTCCTTGATTGTAAGTGCAAACACTTACAGCATCAAGTCCGTCCATTTCAAGCATCTTGTTGTAACTTGAAAATGCATGTTTTCTCGGAACACCCCACTGATCGGCAGCTTCGTTCGCCTTGCTTTTGATGATGTCGCAGACCGCAACGATTTCAAAACCGCCCACTTTCTCATAAGTGCTCTGGTGCGCACGCGAAATACCACCTGTGCCAATAATACCGACTCGGACAGTCATATTGTTCTCTCCTTATAACAGATTCACCAAATCAAACTTAAATCTCCGGAACGCTGACCGCAACCTCTTTTCCCGATTCATGTGATCGGAAGATACCGTCCATAATTACATTCGTGAGCAAAACACCCTCTGGCGGTATCGGAGAAGGCGCATCCGCTAAGACGGCTTCTCGGAACGCCGTCATCTGGGCATCCCAAACATCGACCTCTGGAAATCCTGATAAACGGATCGTTGTCATCCCTTCCGGTGGGTTTGCTTCTGCTGTCAATCCTTCCGATTTCACCAGCTTCTTGAGATCATCGGTATACGCATCGGCATAGACAACCGGTCCATCCAACGAGATACCCATCTCTTTACCGAGACAGAAACTCGGACCCAGCGAATCCTGATGGATCGCCCAAGAGATTTTGAATACCATCACACCGCCATCTTCAAACCGCACCCATGCCACACCGAACTCTTCGACATCCATGATACCTCGGAATTGTGGGTCTTGTTGCGAGATGTAATCCTCCGTGATAGCGGAGACCCGCACCGGTTTCGGGTACCCCATCGCATACAGCGAATTGTGCATGTTATAGACCCCGATGTCTACAATCGCGCCCGCGCCCGCTGTCTTTTTATAGATGAACGTGCGCGCCGGATTCCCGCGTCGTCTGCCTCCTGAAGACTCGGAATAGTAAATATCGCCAAGCAATCCTTCATCGATGACCTTCTTCGCGAATTGGAGTCTCGGATTGAATGTGCTATGGAGACCGATCTGCAAGATTTTACCTGACGCTTTCGCTGCCCGGGTCATTGCAGTCGCATCGGGAAGCGTTGCCGCCATCGGCTTCTCACAGAAAACGTGTTTACCGGCGTTCAGTGCCGCAACCGTCGGACGTCGATGTCCTTGGTTGTAGGTGCAAACGCTGACGGTATCGATCTCATCCATTTCGAGCATCTTGTTATAACTTGAAAAAACGTTCTTTTTCGGGACACCCCACTGTTCGGCAGCTTCATTTGCCTTACTTTTGATGATGTCGCACACCGCAACGATCTCGAAGCCGCCGACTCTCGCGTAAGCCCGCTGGTGTGCCCGTGAAATACCGCCCGTGCCAACAATACCGACTCGAATAGTCATGTGCTGTTCTCCTCATAGGTCGTTCAGTTCTTCTGTAGGAGGGATCTCCGAATCCCGACGCATTCCCTAAATCCCCTGTAGGAGGGATCTCCGAATCCCGACTTCTTCCCAAAAACCGTCATAAAAGTACCGAGAACGAAATAGCCTTATTTTTCGCATAAGCAGAATTGAATTGCTAAATGAGTTTAGACGAAATCGGTTTGCAATGCAAGCGAAAAATGCGGGGCTTCCCTTTGAAAATGAATAAGTACTATTCTCTGAATCTGTTTTCGCGGTGCCACACTAATGCTTCTTGGGCAGGATGGTGCATTTCGTCTTGTGGCAGAAAGATATCTGTATTATGCAAATTGCTGAGTCTCCACTCCGCGGGTCCCTCCTCATTAATAAGTCTTGATACTTTCACTCTATACCTGTCGTCCACAGAGATCAAACCTCGGTCAAAAACCCAGTGGTGTAGTTTGCAAAGCGATATACCGTTCCGAATATCGTCGCTGTACGACTCACTAAATGGGATGATATGTGCAGCGTCCGTGACAGTTATGCTCTCACCATCTATTGTGTCAACACGCAATCGACAAACAGCACAGGTGTAGTTGTATATTCGCATGATTTCTCGACGAAAGGCTGTCCCACGAATTGGATTTTCTGGTTCCGAGCCCGCCGAATAAGAAAATGGATGTTCAGCAACTCCTTGAATCAATAATTGTCTGTGTACTCCAATTTCGTGCTCTGTCTCGACAACATTTTCGAGTGGTTGCCTATTATCTGGGAAATACCGTTCAATGATAGCCTGACGGACGACTTCCCGATTATCAGGTTGCGTGAGAAAAATAAATAATGGTTCATGGAAATACGCATAATCAACAAGTCTATGAAACTGACGAGGGGATGAAGGAATTCTATTGCTTCTCATCAATCTATCCAATTCCCTTACGTAACCAACGTTTGGATGCAGATACCAGAAGCCTTCGTTTTTTAAGCGATAAAACGGGTCAAGAATATTTCTAGGATCCCACGGTCCGGGTATTTGGGCAACATATCTTGCAAAAGCATCTTTCAAGTGGTTAGAAAGCCGAATCCTATTTTCAAAAATATCACCTTGCTCAATGAGTTGAATAATTGCTAACAGCAGACAAGGTTTATGTGGTGCCCCCTGTCCGTTTCTTATATTTCTTCCCAAATTTTCTATCATTTGCAGATAGTCTTGCAGCGTCCTCATACGTGTTTCCTACGATTCCCTATAAATCATTTCTAAACACCTGCTCACGATGCCACGCTAATGCTACCTGAGCTGGATAATGTTGTTTGTTCTCTGGCACCAGAATTTTCTTATTCCTCAGTGTCGTAAACTTCCATTCTGAAGGACCCTTTTCCACCATCAAACCAGAAACTATTATTTTATAAGTATCCGTCTGGGATGTCTTATTATACATCAGTTAGTTTCGTATTTGCTAATGGGCAATTTTAACATATTTTGCGAAAAAAAAGTCAAATTTTTGCCTGACGCATTCAAGACATAGACTCACAAGATCCAATCCAAATCATTTTGAGGTGAACCCTGACGAAGACAACCGCTAGCGAGATTGATATCAAGGTTTACCAAAGTTATTGAACATACCAACAGATGCCAAAAATCCGCGAAATCTGTAAAATCCGTGTCAATCCGCGATTCAGACAATCTAACATGCCAATTTTTTGTTTGACAAATTTCTAAAAAAAATGTAAAATGCGTGCAAATTGTAGACATTGCTCACAATGTCTATGTTTTACACTACTATAGGAGGATCTCTAAATGAGATTTTTTATGATTGTTGCTGGCGTTTTATGCGCCGCGACCGTCTTACTCTGGGCACCCACAGCCGATGCCGCGAATAAAGTAGATATATTTATCTACACGGACACAGTACAGTGGATTGGTCAGGCAAGGGCACAAGAGGAAGCCGAAATACTGGCAGATCACCTGGACGGCCAAGACGGAATCGCTGAACTGATTCTTCACGGTCCAGCAAAAGATGTCGAAGCCTGGACGAAAAAACACACCGTAGATAAGGGACATCATCTCATTGTCATGTTCGGTGATATACCGCCCGAAATTTACGATGCGGGTAAAGACGCAAAGAAAGAAACTGTTGCCGAAGAATACCTTGATGCGGGGAACAGTTTCTCAAACAGTGCCGATTATTTCTTCTGGGGACAAGGTGGCAGAAACGAAGAAGGCGGTATCAAGAATATGATGGATATCCCAGACATGGTTCAATGGGATGATGATACGCCTATGGAGGTCACAAAGGAAGGAAAAGAACTGACCCCAACGCTTGAAGATTATGCGACAGACCGCCCGTTCCACGTTGATAAGCTTAAAAATGATTGGGAATTGGAAATCGCATTCGCTTCGGATACTGGAAACCAGAAAGCCGACCGCTGCGATCCGTGTATCGTTCGGAATACGAAAACGGATGCACGGCTTATACAAGTCTACCAAACCAACAACGGCGGCGAGCCTATGGGAGATGTCATCGCCGAAATCATCCTCAACTACTACCTTGAGGCAGTTGGCGCACTTGACGTTGACCCTCAAGATAAACTTCCCGCTTTATGGGGAGACTTAAAAAGAAGGAGATAACAATTAATGCGAAATATTTTTTTTGCACTCACCCTTATTGCGTTGATGGCACTGCCTTTGGCACACGTGTTTGCTGCCGGTGATGTCGTTATCTATACCGGACTCACGCAATGGATTAGTAAGGCAGCGGCTGACGAACAGGCAGAGATTTGTGTCGGCATGCTCGAAGATGCGGGTATTGCTGTCACATGGTATGATAGCGATGGCGACGTAGGTGATTTAGCCGATTGGATGGAAAGTGTCACCGGCGACGACGGTGTGGATGTCTGCGTCCTCTACGGTGATTTGCCACCTGAAATCTATCCGGAAGGTAATACACAGACAGATGGCTCTATCGCTGAAACCTTCATCGAAACCACCGATGGGGACGCTTTCATTAACCACGCCGATTACATGTTCTGGGGTTTGGCTGGTAGAAATGAAGAGGGTGGTCTGAAAAACATGATGGATATCGATGACATTGTGATGTGGGACGATGATACTGCTATGACAGTCACGGCTGACGGCAAAACCATTACCCCAAGTTTAACCGACTTTGCATCCGACCGTCCCTTCCACACCGATCAACTCGCTGGCGATTGGGAAATCGAAGTGTCCCTCGCACAAAACGACGACGGCACCCGTGCCGATCCGATTATTGTTCGAGATGGTAACCTCGGTAGGTTAATTCCAGTGATACAGACCAATGGTGGCGATGAACCCAAAGGTGCTGTCGCCGCTGAAATTATCGACTACCTGATGTCCTCAGTAGCGGTTGAACCTGCTGGTAAACTCTCCACGACGTGGGGTGACCTGAAAGCAGTTCGATAGAATGAAAGAGAAGACGGAAGGGTGGAAGGATAACAGTATGCTTCAATCTTCCTCCCTTCCAGTCTTTTAACCTTTGTTAGAGATGAGATTTAACGAAACCACAATTCCCTGCTGGCGAGGTTTCCTAACCTCGTTTCTTCTTCTCTTGATGCTCACGTTATTAACGTTTGCCTGTCGCGAGAGAGCAGATTCCCCGCTCGTTGGTCCCCTTCCCATTCAAACGATCACAACCCCTAAAGATGAAGCCGTAATGGTCTATGTACCCGCTGGCGAATTCCTCATGGGAACCAGTGATGCGGATATTGAATACTACAAACAAATTTTTCCGCTCCGTAGGATCACCCGATTCGATAATGAACGTCCGCAACGCACCGTCTTTGTTGATGCCTTCTATATTGACAAGTATGAAGTAACGAACAAACAATACAAACAATTCCTTGCCGAAACCGGTTACGAACCCAAGCACTATCTCGACCGTCTGCCCTATAATGCCCCAAATCTCCCCGCCGTTGTCTTGGAATGGGAGGATGCAGTCGCCTATACCGTGTGGGCAGGTAAAAGACTGCCGACAGAGGCGGAGTGGGAGAAAGCCGCTCGCGGAACAGATGGACGTATCTGGCCCTGGGGAAACGAATGGGACGGAACAAAACTCAGCGGAAATGATGGCACCGGACTTAAGGATGGCTATAAAGAGACCGCACCCGTTGGACAGTTTCCACAAGGTGCAAGCCCTTACGGGGCACACGATATGGCGGGCAATCTCTGGGAATGGGTGTCCGATTGGTATGATCCAAACTATTATCAGACCTCACCGCCTAATATCAACCCAAAGGGACCCGACATAGGTGATGGACACGTTCTAAAGGGCGGCGGTTGGGCAGAGAATTTGGATTTCACCCGATGCGCCAGTCGACTCGGTGGCGAACCTGGTTCCCTCTTGCGCGGGTTTCGATGCGTTATAGACGCGCCCTCTGAAGAATGATATTTAACGTGAGTTTGATATAAGAATACCAGACGTCTATGTATTGTGTTCCCCTTGTAAAATTTCATAGCAATTTTCATAGCAACTTCATAGCAACTTTCAGTCAAAACCCCTCTAAACCCAGTCATAGTGTGGGAAAGACCGTTTTTCTAAATCTATCGTTTTTGGGTTTTGCTGTGAAAACTGTGAAATTCGCGTGATTCTATTTTTGATTTACATACCCTTTACGATTTGATTAATTATTCACAAATTTGACATGTACTCTTGTACTGTGCTATACTTTGATAGTGGATGGCAAGGTATAATTATTAAAAAACAGATTATCACACACGCAAATCCAGACCTTGATGCTATCGTCAGCGCGTGGATCGCTCAAGATTTTCTCTTCAAAGACCACGAATCAGAGGTCCTGTTTGTCAGCCGAAAAGTGCCAGAGAAACTCATGTTGCATGCCGATTGTGTGGTGGATGTCGGAAACACATACGTCCCTGAAAAATACCGATTCGATCACAAGCCTCCCGCATTTCAGAACAGAAACAGCACCTGTGCAACCCAACTCATCTGGGAATATCTACGCGACACCGGTGCCGATGTCGCACACCTTGAACCTTTGATCCAGATTACGTATCAAGGCGATACACACCGGAATTCAGACGCACTCATACAGAGCCGACTCGATGGTCCACATGCGGAATTAGTCAAACTAAAATCAAAATATAAAGAGGTAACAGAGGTCTATCGGCAGATGGTTCTCTATCTGAGGAGTTATACAAAAAACGTATGAAACAGTTTACGTGCCTATTCATTGCTCTCTTCGCGCTCGTCGCGATGCAGACGCAACTCTCAAGTGCCGATGAATGGCACCAGTGGCGTGGTGAAGACCGCAAAGGTGTTTGGAATGAAACCGGTATTCTTGAAGAATTTGAAGGCGAGCAGATTCCACTTCGTTGGCGGGTCCCTATCGGAAGTGGGTATAGCGGACCGAGTGTCGCTGATGGGCGTGTATACGTCACAGACAGACTCAAAAAACCGAAACAGATTGAACGCGTTCACTGCTTCGATTGGGAAACAGGCGAAACTCTCTGGTCTTACACCTACGAGTGCGCGTATAAAATCGACTATACAGCGGGACCCCGTGCGACTGTGACTATACATGACGGACTCGCTTACGCATTAGGCGCGATGGGACATCTACACTGTTTTGATGCCGCTACGGGTGACATCGTATGGAAACGAGATCTCAATGCCGAATATAATATTAATATGCCTATCTGGGGCATCGCGAGCGCACCTATTGTCGAAGCAGAGAACCTAATCGTTCAAATCGGTGGCAAACCGGACGCCTGTATCGTTGCTTTTGACCGAAAAACCGGTGATGAACGATGGAAAGCGTTAGACGATAACGCCTCTTATTCAGCACCGATTGTTATTACGCAAGCGGGTGAACGCGTCCTTGTCTGCTGGACGGGTGCGAATATAGCAGGGCTCAATCCACAGACCGGCGAAGCATATTGGCTCTATCCGTTTCCACCGGAAAGTTTCGAGATAGGAATCGCCACGCCTATTTTCGACAAGAACGAATTATTCATCACTGATTTTCGCCAGGGGTCTCTTCTTCTGAAGGTGCTGCAGGATAAATTAGCAGTCGAACTCGGCTGGCATCGCAAGGGAAAAAACGAACAGAACACCGACGCGCTTCAGACCACAATGGCGACACCTCTGCGTCTCGGTGATTACATTTACGGGGTCGATAGTTATGGCGAACTCCGATGTTTAGATGCGCAAAACGGGGATCGGATTTGGGAAGATCTCTCCGCTGTCCCAAAAGCGCGCTGGAGCAACATCCATCTCATCAAGCATCCCGCGTCATCAGAAAACCGAGTCTGGATGTTCAACGAGCGCGGTGAACTCCTCATCACGGAACTCTCCCCTGAAGGATTGAATATTATCAGCCGCGCTAAATTGATCGAACCGACACGCGACCAGTTGAACCGAAGGGGTGGTGTTACATGGGCGCATCCCGCATTTGCCTATAAGCACGTCTTCATTCGGAACGACGAAGAACTCGTTTGTGCTAATTTAGAAAAATAGTTTTTAAGGTAAAAATAAGAAACAAGCCCGTAAGCGTAGCGAAGGGCGAATCGAGAGAAAGGCACGTCAAATATGAAACATACGGAATTGCTCCGCAAGGTAAAATTAAAAGCCGGCGAACAACTTCACGGTTTTGAAGTAAAAGCCGTCACACCGATCGACGAATTGCGAGCAGTAACGATTGAATTAGCACACCGGCAGAGCGGTGCCCGCTTACTACATCTCTACACAGACGACACGGAGAACCTCTTCTCCATCAATTTCCCGACCCCACCCTCAGACGATACAGGTGTCCCGCACATTCTTGAGCACGCCGTTTTAGCAGGCTCACAGAAGTATCCGGTTAAAGAGCCGTTTTTTGAAATGATTAAAATGAGCATGGCAACTTTTATCAACGCCATGACGAGTTCAGATCATACCTATTATCCAGTAGCAAGCAATGTAAAGAAGGATCTTTTCAACTTGGCGGAAGTCTATTTTGATGCGGTCTTCCATCCGCTACTCACGGAAGAGACTTTCAAACGCGAAGGACACCATCTCGCACCTACTGATCCCGAAGATCCGACTGGCGATTTGAAGGTAACCGGTATCGTCTATAATGAGATGAAAGGTGTTTTCTCGGATCCAGAATCGCTGTTATATCGCACAATGACAAGCCGACTCCTTCCAGATACACTCTATGCATGCGAATCTGGCGGCGACCCTGATGCTATTCCAGAATTGACATACGAGCAACTCAAAAAATTCCACGAAACCTATTATCATCCGAGTAACAGTTACTTCTTTCTTTATGGCGATATTCCGACAAGCGACTATCTTTCTTTTCTTGAGGATAAATTGGATAAGATCCCGAGAAACGAGGCGAGTGCCGCCTTGCGACCCCTCAGTCCAGAAGTCACGCATCAGTCGAAATGGAAATCACCACAAGTCGTGATCGATACCTATCCGGTTGGCGCAGATGAACCGCTCACAGAGAAAACGTACCTCATGCTCAGTTGGTTCATCGGGGATGCGACAGATCCAGAAGAGGTTGTCTTGGGACGTATTTTAAGTCTCATCCTGTTGGGCAATGAAGCCGCACCGCTCCGAAAAGCGATTATCGAGTCCAAACTCGGCGCGGATCTCGTCTATTCGGGTGCTGGTTCTATCGGGGCAGCCGCCACTTTTTATCTTCTCCTCAAAGGGAGCGAAACCGATCGCGTTGATGCGTTTACCCAACTCGTCACCGATACACTCACACAGGTCGCGGATTCAGAGATTGATAGTGAAAAGGTGGAAGCCGCATTCCAGCAAGCAACCTATCACTACCAAGAGGTCGCGTCGATGTTCCCGCTCCGTATGCTCCAACGCGTCATTGAGGGGTGGATATATGAGAAAGATTCAAACACTTTCCTGAAAATGGGGAAAACGCTCGCGGATGTCCGTCAGCAGTGGCAGGGAAATCCAGCGATTTTCAACGAACTCATCCGTGAACGACTCATTGAAAATCCACACCGCTTGACAAGTGTCCTATCTCCAGATAGAGACAAGCAGGCGAAAGCCGACGCTGACCTCGTCGAACGGATGAAGGAAACACGAGCGCAATTCACTGATGAACAGATGAAACGAATTGCCGCTGATGCCGCTGAACTCGAACGTCTCAACGAGCAACCCAATTCACCCGAAGCTTTGGCGAAACTGCCGCAACTTCAGGTCAGCGATTTGCCCGAAAAACCGAGACATATCCCCACAACAATCGAGGACGTCGGTGGACGCGCCCTGCTCCGCAATGATGTTTTTGCCAATGGTGTTAACTATCTCGTGTTGAACTTCGATTTGCAAGGGTTACCGGAGCATCTTTGGACCTATCTGCCCAGATACACCGAGGCTATTAGTAAACTCGGTGCCGCCGATATGGACTACGCAGAAATAGCGCATCGAACATCGGCAGTCACTGGCGGGATTGGATGCGCACCAGGATTCAGTACACATGCGCTCGACGCAAGTCGTTCCTTGCAGAATATGCGGTTCCACCTTAAAGCCCTTGATGGTAAAATGGACGCGGCACTTGATGTACTCCATGACCTTATCTTTGATGTAAACCCGCGCGACACCGAACGCCTGCGCGACGTCTTGGTGCAAGCCGTTGCCGAATACCGGACCGAGATGATTCAGGACGGGTTGAATACAGCGATACATCACGCTTCGCGAGGACTGTCGCCAGAAGCGCATCTTTCGGAGATTGTTTTTGGGCTTCCGCAACTCCACAACAGTGAAACGTTGCTCAGCAATTTTGACGAACTTAACGCCGATCTGATATGTCATATAGAAGCGATTCGCGACTTCTTATTGACCCGTGGGCGCGTGACCGCGAGTTTCACTGGTTCCGACACCACTTTTGAGCAGACACGCACCAAACTCGGTGAATGGCTCAGCACAATGCGAGACGAACCGATCCCTTCAGAACCGATTGCGTTTCAACCGTTTGATACGCCGCCGAGAGAAGGATTAGCCGGTCCCATTCAGATTGCATACTGCGCACACGTGATGCCAGCACCGCATTATTCGCACCCCGATTCAACGTTGCTCAGCATCGGCGCACATATCTTGCGACTGGATTACATCATGAGCGAGATCCGCTTTAAAGGCAACGCTTACGGAGCATATTTCACCTATAGTCCGTTTGATGCGCATCTGTATCAAGCCTCATATCGCGATCCGCATGTTGCGCGAACGCTCAACGTCTTTAAACAGGCAGCCGACTACGTTAAGCAGGTGGAATGGACACAGACAGATATTGATCGGGCGATCATCGCAACCGCGAAAAATGCTGAAAAACCGATTCGTCCGAGTCAAGCCGCAAGTGACGCCCTGAGTCAATACCTTGTAGGACAGACACGTGAGATGCGGGAAGAACGCTACGCACAACTCCGACGTGCTACCCCTGCTGAGGTAAAACGGGCACTTCTCCAACTCTTGGAGGAAAATCAAGATAGAGCCGCGGTATGCGTCGTCTCAAGTCGTGAAAAACTGGAAGCAGCAAATCATGAATTGGTACAACCTCTTGTTATTGAGGATATTGTCGCCTAAATCTATTTAGGCATGTATATCTTTCACCGCTCTTAAAAGAAAAAGAAAGGAATCAAAAATGAAGAAAATCGCAATTTTAACCCTGTGTATCTTTGCTTTCGCAGTGATTGCAGCGATGGCATCGCAGCCTATTGGTTTTGAGAAAAACTGGCATCACTGGCGCGGACCCCACGCAACCGGTGTCGCAGCCGATGCGAATCCGCCCACGACATGGAGTGAAACTGAAAACATCCGTTGGAAAATTGCTGTTCCCGGTACGGGACATGCCTCGCCAATTATTTGGGAAGACAAAATATTCATCCAGACTGCAATTAAGGGTGACGCATCTAAAGCGGAAGCCGAGGAATCAGACGATGACAATCCATTCGACGGTTTCTTTAACCAGAGGCGTGGAAGAGGTGCAGTTGAAAACGCTTACCAGTTCGATCTTATCGCTATCAATCGAAATGATGGCAGTATTCTCTGGCAGAAGACCCTACGAAAGTTAAATCCCCATGAAGGCACACATCAAGATGCTACTTTCGCTTCAAATTCGCCAGTGACCGATGGTGAGTTCATCTATGCCTATTTTGGCTCACGCGGACTCTATTGCGTTGATATGATGGGCAATGTGAAGTGGGAAAAAGATGTCGGCACGATGTTTAAACGCAATACCTTCGGCGAAGGAAGTTCACCTGTCCTTCACGGTAACACACTTGTTATTGTTCAGGACCACGAAGGCGATTCCTTTATCACCGCACTTGATAAGCGGACAGGGGATGTCCTATGGAAGACCGACCGTAACGAAAGGACGACTTGGTTTTCGCCAATTATTGTTGAACAGGATGGGAAACCCCAAGTGATTACTACTGGGACGAACCGCGTCCGTAGTTATGATTTAGAAACCGGTAAACTTTTGTGGGAAGGTGATGGGTTGACTGCGAATAGTATTCCTTCACCTGTCGCAGCTGACGGATTCGTTTATCTAATGAGTGGTTTCCGAGGTAGCGACTTGAAGGCTGTTTACCTTGCAAAGGCGATGGGTGATATTAGCAGTTCAGGAGCAGTTGTATGGGAACACGGTCGCGATACACCTTATGTTCCGTCGCCACTCCTCTATGGCGATATACTCTATTTCTTGAAAAGCAACGACGGTATCCTTTCTGCCTTCAATGTTAAAACCGGCGAGGCACACTACGGTCCCGTGCGGTTACAAGGCGTTTCTGGGGTCTATGCTTCCATTGTTGGGGCATCGGATCGCGTTTACATCGCTGGACGTGATGGGACGGTTAACGTTGTCCAGCACGGTCCTGAGTTTACAATCTTAGCGGAAAACACGCTGGACGATAGTTTCAACGCATCGCCAGCAATTGTCGGTTCGGAGTTATACCTCCGCGGCGGTCAGTACCTCTACTGTATCGCAGAATAGAAACGATTTTCCAATTGAGAGACTATAAGTTAGAGGCGGAGGTAAAACTCCGCCTCTTCCTGTAGGAGCGACCTCCCGCTCGCGACTCTTCCGTGACTTATCGGAATACTGACTGCTGATAGCTGGCGGCTGACTGCTATTCTAATATGTTGCTCTTCCACCGCTGACATCGTAACACTGCCCGGTCACGAAACTCGCCTCATCCGATGCCAAGAAATTCACCACAGCCGCAACTTCTTCCGGTTTCCCGACACGTCCCAACGGAATCTTGCCCACCATATAGTCAATCGTCGATTGTGCCATGCCTTCCAAAATCGGTGTTTGGATAACAGCCGGAGATACTGCATTAACACGGATGTTATAGTCCGTTACCTCTTTCGCAAGTGCTTTCGTCAAACAGATAACCCCCGCTTTAGACACCGAATACGGGATAAGCGTCGGGTTGCCTTCCTTACCAGCGATTGAGGCGATGTTCACAATCCTACCGTAATCCTGCGCGATCATCGGACGAATGACTGCTTTGCAGCAGAGAAATACGCCTGTGAGATTTACACCCATCACGGCATCCCAATCCGATTCCTCTAAGTCGGTTAATGGCAGTGTCCGTCCCGCAATACCGGCATTGTTGACGAGAATGTGGACACGACCAAAGGTGGAAATCACTTTTTCCACAGCGGCATTAACGTCGCTTGATTCCGAAACATCTGCCTGCACCGGTAATGCTTTGCGTCCAGTAGCCTCAATTTCCTGTGCTACTGCTTCAGCCGCTGCTATATTTAAATCCATGATGGCGACATTTGCCCCAGCGTTTGCGAGTCTGATGGCAATCGCTTTGCCGATACCTTGTCCCGCACCTGTCACAATCGCAATTTTATCCGCTATATTCATTAAAATTTCTCCCTTCCAGAAAATCGTCTAATTCTATTCCAAAAGCGTCTGCTATCCTATTGACGTAACAAAAAAAGCCGACGACCTCCACAATAGCGAAGAGTGCCTCATCGGTGAGTCCATAACCGCGAAGGCGTTCCAAGTCTGCCGGTGTAACGGTAGGTGCTGCATTCGTTACTTTGACGGCAAATTCAAGAATCGCTTTTGTGGTTTCATCAATATCAGCCGTCTGAAAATCCGTCACAATCTGTGAAATTTGTTCGTCTGTGAATTGTTCCCGCAACTCATCGGCGTGTGCTATTATTCAGTAGTGGCATTCGTTCAATTTTGAGACGACGGTGGCAATCATTTCCCGTTGCATCCGACTTAAGGGGGAGTCTGGGTCGTGCATCACGATTTTGTAGAGTTCAACAAAGGCGCGCATACTTTTCGGTCGGACGCTGAAAAGTTTGACGACATTGTAAAGTTGTCCCGCCCGCGCAATTGCCGCGTCATATTCCTCTTTCACGATGCCAGTGGCATCTGCCTCATCTACGGTTTGAATCCATGCCATATTTACTCTCCAATCACGACACCGTATTCACCGACAACCGCGCCTTTGTGTCCGGTTTGGTAATGTAGGTGTCTCTCGCCGACAATCGGTTGTGTACTTTGCACTTCGACGGTGCCGCGCACTTTCCCCATTGCCTCCTCATCCATATCCACACAGCATAACGGCTTAATTTGACGATGCACTTGCCGACGAATATGTCCCTCCCGATTGCGGACGATGACATTGACGAAGGCATCTGCTTCACCGACGTTAAGGAATCGGAACCAATCCCATGCGCCACCCGCAATCTCAGGAAAAAAGAGCCGAATCCCAACCTGTCCGCCCTCTACCGAGGCACCGGGTAGATCGATAATGGCGGTCCCGCTTTGCATGTGTCGTTCCGCGACAACAGGTTGATTGCTGCGCACTTCGACGGAGGATTTCACTGTAATGTCATCCATGGGCGGTGTCCAACACTCAAAAGGTCTGAGTCGATCGCGTTTTTTTGTCCATGTCGATTTTGCGTCGTCATCTTTCCGGGCGATCATTGTTATTTCTGCATCTTCTCTTCCGACGTTGACGATGACGACCCAATCTTCCCATGCGGGTCCGACTTCTGGAAAAAAGAGCGTCCGGGGCGCATCCGCAATCACTTGTCCGAATTGACCCACACTCGTCTGGCCACCTTGATAGTGGAGATGCCGTTCTCCAACGATCGGTTGTGAACTTTGCATCTCAACCGTGCCGGTAACGTTTCCCATCACACCTTCGTTGAGATCCCAACAGCAAAGCGGTTTGATGACGTGGTGGCGTTGCCGGAGCACATCGCCGTTCCTGTTTCGGACGGTGATGTTGACGTGCGCATCTGCCTCACCCACGTTTAGAACCCGAAACCAGTCGTGAGCACCGGAGACCAATTCGGGAAAGAAGAGCCGCTGTCCGACTGTCCCGTATTCGGGGGCTGCACCGATAAAATCAAGCACATTCGTGTCCTTGTGCATGTGTCGTTCCGCCACAATCGGTTGGTCGGCAGTGAACTGCATTGAGGAGTTCGTTTTAATCTCGTCAACGGGGGGGATCCAGGACTCGAAGGAACTTATTGTTTTATCCGCAGACCAAGTGGGTTGTCCGTTGCCGGCATGCCTCGCGATTCCGGTCACACGGGTATCTTCGGTTCCCACGTTTGTGACTTGTACCCAGTCTTGCCATTCGGGTCCCACTTCTGGAAAATAAAGGGTTGTTGCGCCTGGCATTGGTTCCTCCTGTATAAAGCCGAATTGGTGATGACATAAAGTCGCAAAGCACACTGGAAAATTATGAGTGCTATGGTGAAAATCTCTGTTACTATTTTAACTTGCATTTATTATAATTTTCCACTACAATTTCGGTCAATGCCATTTGGCTTGTGCCTATATCGGGAAATTTGTCTGCTTTGAAAAGAACACGATTTGGACATGGCGAAATGGTTTTCAGGATTCCAATACATATCACATCTTGAGGAGAAGTTTCAATGGCAGCAAAAAAACTCTCAGACGCTGAAATTCAGGAAAACTTGGGACAACTCGACGGTTGGACTGTGGAAGACGGTAAGTTGCACAAGGAATTCCAGTTTGATACCTTTGTGACGGCGTTCGGTTTCATGGCACAACTCGCCTTAATCGCCGAGTCGATGAACCATCATCCCGAATGGTTTAACGTCTATAACCGCGTGACAATTGACTTGATGACCCACGATGCGGATGGCATCAGCGATCTTGATTTTCAGTGGGCAAAGCATGCCGACGCAATTAGCGGTTAAGCCAGTTCACCGTAAGTGAAAATAACATAATCTGCAAGGGTGAACCCTTAGTCAACGTCGTTGACAAGCAGAAGGGATACTAAATCACAACATAGAAATGGAGAGAAAATGAGTCAGAAAACGTATCGCGCCGCAGCAATCGGACATACAGGTGCCGGCAACTTTGGACATGGACTCCACACCCCATACAAAAATATAGAGAACGTCGAATTTATCGCTGTTTCCGATCCGAACGAAGAGGGTAGGGAAAAAGCAGCCGCAGAGGCAGGTGCCTTACGGCGTTACGCCGATTATCGAGATATGCTTGAGAAAGAAGATCTTGATATTGTGAGCGTCTGTCCCCGTTGGACATCGGAGCACGTTGCTATGACAACTGCATGCCTTGAGGCGGGATGCAGCGTCTATAGCGAGAAGCCAATGACGAGTACGCTCGCCGATGGTGATATAATCGTTGAGACGGCGAAAGCGAATGGATTAAAGGTTGCTGTGGCACATCAGGCGGTATATCTCCCCGCGACACATGCGATCAAAAAGATGCTCGACGATGGGAAGATCGGCACGATCCAAGCCATCCATGCCAGCGGTAAACAGGACCATCGCGGTGGCGGTGAAGATATGATTGTCCTCGGCACCCACATTTTTAATATGATGCGTTTCTTCGTCGGCGATGTTGCCTGGATGCAGTCTCATGTCACAACGGACGGCAAAGAGATCGCATACGGGGACGACCATGAACCCACAGAACCTGTTGGACCCGTCGCAGGTGATTCCATCAACAGTTACTTCTCTTTCAAAAACGGTGTCTCTGGATTTTTTGAATCCCGGAGAGATCAGGCGGGTTCTGGTAGATACGGCATGGAAATCGTCGGCAGCGAAGGCATTTTCTCGCTCCGCGGTGATGTTGCGAACCGACTCATGGTCTACCCATATCCAGTGCTACTCCCTTCAAATCCAGATCAGGAGTGGGAGGCAATCGACTTAGACCAAACACCTTTCTCCAGCGGCAATGAACTCGCGATTCGCGATCTGATTGATGCAATTGAGAATGATCGGAAGCCGATTTCCGCTGCGGCAGACGCTCTTGCAGCCTTGGAAATGATTCTTGGTGCCTACGAGTCTCAACTCTCAGGAGGACGCGTCCCCTTCCCAATCGCAAACCGCGAGCATCCTTTGAGCAGATAACTCCACAACCCTTATGGCGGGGTCACTCACCCCGCCTTTTCCTATACCGGTATTATCTTCCGAACACCATTTTCATATTGCACCTGATACTCGGAATCTGGCACGTCCATTGCGCGGACAGCAAGCTCGCCGAACGTAATCAAAGGTTCGGAAAGTAGAAGCAGTTCATCAAGCGATTCAGACGGTGTCTTATCCGTTGTATCCAGCACAATCTTACGTCCACTCTGGGCAAACAGAGATTTGTCAATCTCCTCCTGAAAAAGACGTTTGAGCGTTGGGATATCGGCTTTCTTGATAATCTGATATTCGTGCGGGTCTGTTGCCATCCGTTCCTTAATCGCATCATCACTGGCAGTGACGTGAATCATCACCACATCTGGCAATCGTGCTTCAATCACCTGTGTTTCATAGCCGCGCTGCGCGTTGATATGATATTTCGAGTAATATGTGCTTTCTGGGTCGTCTCCATAGAAGGACGAGTAGACAAGCTCCTCAATGTGCCATCCCGCGATGAGGGTGTTCGGATAGTTTTTTATCACTTCAACGTGATACTGAAGCTGCATCCGCTGCATCCGTTCCTTCACATCCTCTGGAAAATGTATATATGCCGCTCTCGATTCCGGACTGAGCGTTGAATCCGGAATGGTAAAATGATCATCAACGTGAACCCTCAATTTCCGGTGTTGGTAATAGTTGGTCATCAGGTCTACCAATGTCGATTTTCCGGCATATTCGATCCCCACAAAAATACATCTCATAGAAAATACCTCGCTGTTGGAATTGGCGTGAATGAATAACGTCCGACTGTTATCTGCCCTTATATCTATCATGAAACAGGAAAAGTGTCAAGGAGTTATTCCTGATCTGATCCCTTGACAATGGCACATTTGCAAGGTATAATACTTTAATCTGAACGGTTTTAACACAAGGAGGCACAGATGGAAAAAATTCAGATCGTCAAAATCCAAAATCCGGAATACGGAGACACCTATACTGTCCACATCGAAAAAAATGGTGCAGGATGGATAGGACAGATACAGGAAGTTCCCGAGGTGCAGTGTGAAGGAAGCACACCGGAAGCAATACTGAAAATTCTCAAAACTGAACTCCACGAAATCCTCATAGCGCGTGCAGATGCCTGGGATAAGCAGATTGAGGAAGATATAAAAACCGGGCGACTGGATCATCTTGTTGAAAAAGCCCTTGAAGATTTGCGGGCAGATAGTAGGTGCAAAGATTTATAAAACGAATCGACTTTAAAATTATTTTACAAATAAAATACTATGATAACAATTGGCAATCTTAACATTCCAAATTTCCCACTTTTGCTCGCACCGATGGAAGATGTGAGCGATCCACCTTTTCGCGCCGTCTGCAAAGAGAATGGTGTGGATCTCATGTACACCGAGTTCATTTCCTCCGAAGCACTCATCCGGGATGCCGCACCGAGTGTCGCGAAATTAGACATTTTTGAGATGGAGAGACCCATCGGTATCCAAATTTTTGGGCACAACATCGATTCTATGCGCGCCTCTGTCGAAATCACTGAAAAGGTCCAACCCGACATCATTGATATTAATTATGGGTGTCCCGTTAAGAAGGTTACCTGTAAAGGGGCGGGAGCAGGCATTCTGCAAGACATCCCCAAAATGGTGAAAATGACTGCCGAGATAGTGAAAGCCACCGACCTACCTGTAACCGTCAAAACGCGTCTCGGATGGGATGATAAAACGAAGTACGTCGTTGAAGTCGCAGAGCGATTGCAGGATGTGGGTATCCGCGCGATTGCTATTCACGGCAGAACCCGGCGACAGATGTATAAAGGGGACGCCGACTGGACACTCATCGGCAGAATCAAAGACAATCCGCGCATAACGATCCCTGTCTTTGGCAACGGTGATGTCGATAGTCCACAAAAGGCAGCACGGATGCGGCGACAATACGGTGTTGACGGTATCATGATTGGGCGCGCAGCGATCGGTTACCCATGGATTTTCAGCGAGATAAAACACTATTTCACTACTGGTGAATTGCTCCCACCGCCTTCAATAGATGAACGCATTGCTGTTTTTAGAAAGCACCTTGATTTCTCCATCAAGTGGAAAGGATTAAAACTCGGTCTCCTTGAAATGCGCCGACACTATAGCAACTATTTTAAGGGCATTCCACACGTTAAACCGTTTCGCTATCGTCTTGTCACATGCGATAGTTACGACGGCGTTTTGGACATTGTGGCGGAACTCCGCTTGCATGCTCTGATGTTAACTGCCGCATAGCACGAAGTCGGGATTCGGTGTTCTTTCTTTCCAATAATGGGTCAGGATCCCTCCTGTGGAAGAATTAAATGCTGCTAAGAGGCATCCAAAAAACGCTTGACTCGAAACCTGAATAATATTATCATATAACCAAACAATATCTCCGCAGTAAAGGACCTGAAATGGACAAAATACCCTTTATGAAACTCAGCGGTGCAGGCAATGACTTCGTCATTATCAATAATTTGGCGGGAGTCGTTGATAGCACCGATACAGATTTTGTGAAAAAACTCTGCCAACGCCGTATGTCGGTCGGAGCTGACGGTGTTCTCCTCGTCGAAAAGGCGGACGGTGTTGACTTTCGCATGCGCTACTTCAATGCCGATGGCGGTGAGGTGGAAACCTGTGGAAACGGCGCGCGATGTATCTCCAAATTCGCCTATCTGAACGGTCTCGCCTCTGAACAGATGCGATTTCTGACAAACGCTGGAATTTATGAATCCGAAATAGTCGATCAGAGCGTTAAAGTACGTATGAGCGATCCGACGGATATTCGGCTCAATGTTCCACTCCAATTGGAGGATGGGATGCACACGGTCGGATTCGCGAATAGCGGTGTGCCTCACGTTGTTTTCTTCGTAGAGGATTTGGAGGAAACGGATGTCTTTGACTTAGGACAGCAGACGCGTTATCACGACGATTTCAAACCCGCCGGTACGAACGCCAATTTTATCCGCATCCAGTCGCCAGGTTTGATTGATATCCGGACGTATGAGCGCGGCGTTGAAGACGAAACGCTTGCCTGTGGCACCGGGTCCATCGCTTCTGCTATTGTTGCAGCGACATTAGGAAAAGTAGAATCCCCTGTTGCTGTGAAAACGGCGAGTGGGGTCGAATTGAAGATTCATTTCGATGTAGAGAACGGTGAGGCACGAAACGTTTATCTTGAAGGCGATGCTCGTGTTATCTTCGTCGGTGAACTCACAACAGACGCATGGAATTATTAAAAGTAGCAGGCCACGCGGCGCAGCTTGCAAGCGCGTATTGCAAGCCCGTTGTGCCGTAGCCAAAAAGGAGGGTTTACATGTTTCAAGGCTCTTATGTTGCACTCGTCACACCCTTTAAGGACGATGAATCGCTTGACGAAGCGAAACTCAAGGAACTGATTCAATTTCAGCTTGACGGCGGCACACATGGCATTGTTCCGTGTGGTACAACAGGTGAATCCCCCGCGCTGGCTGAGGCTGAACATGATAGGGTAATAGAACTCACTGTTGAAACTGTAAATGGACAGGTGCCTATTATCGCGGGTACGGGGTCCAACTCAACAACGCGCACCTTGCGGGCGACGCAACACGCCAAAGATGCCGGTGCGGATGCTGCTCTGATTGTTACCCCCTATTATAACAAGCCTACCCAAGAGGGTTTGTATGCCCACTATATGAAAATCGCTGACACCGTGGACATCCCGATTGTCGTCTATAACGTTCCAGGACGTTGCGGGACCGACATCCTTTCACCCACGATTGCCCGGCTTGCCGAACATCCAAATATCGTCGCACTCAAGGAAGCGACGGGTGAACTCAAGCGCGCCAGTGAGGTCGTTGACTTATGTCCCGATGATTTCGTTGTGCTTTCTGGGGATGATGTAAACACGCTCCCGATCATGGCTGTCGGAGGGAAGGGCGTGATTTCGGTCGTGGCGAACATCGCACCAGCAGATGTCGCCGAGATGTGCAACGCTTTCCACGCCGGAAATCTTGAACTTGCACGCAAACTCCACTATAAAACGTTGCCGTTGGCGGTAGATCTCTTTATTGAGACAAACCCGATTCCTGCGAAAACCGCGCTCCAACTCATGGGGAAACTCAATGGGAAGTTGCGGTTGCCGCTCGTACCGATGGTCCCTGCGAATTTTGAGTCCTTACGCAACACACTTTCGGAAACCGGATTGATTTAAATGACTTGATTTTGGACAATTGTTCGTTCGGGCTGTTATGCCTGAACGAACAATCCCAAATTATTGTTGTAGATTTTATTGCTTCGGGATGTTAGAGAAGTAATAAAATCTTGTTTTTTCCTCGGCAGTGTATTGTAAGAGGTTTCCAATCATGAGTTATAGCAATTTCACTTTGGAATCAGTGTTAGCGGCGTTTCAACTCGAAAAGGCTGAATCCGCAGGCACCTTCTCTGAAATAGAGCCGATCGTTCCAAGTGCCTATCTGACAGCAGGGTTGGCGAAAAAGGTGCCTTTGGCAGCTGCCATTGGAACTGAGAAAGCACGTTCTGAACTCATTGTGGCAGATGTACTGGTTGAACTCCGGGAGAAGTTCAACGACCGTATCAGTTTTTTTTCTGGAGTCGATTTCAGTGTTGACCTTGAGAGTGGATTGGTGGGTATCTGCGATTTTTTAGTGAGCCTGTCACCAGGACAGCTTTTTTTAGAGGCACCCATTATCGTTCTTGTTGAAACGAAGAAAGACGATCCTAAACTCGGACTTGGGCAGTGTGTTGCCGAGATGATCGCTGCCCAACGTTTTAACGCTGAAAAGGGGAATAACATCCTCTCTATTTATGGAGTTGCTACCACAGGGACAGAATGGCAGTTCCTGAAATTAAAGGAAAAGAATCTACAGATTGATATGGAAATCTATTCGATTCAGCAGTGTGAGAAAATTCTTGGTATCCTTTCCAGCATGGTAAACCAAGGCGTGTGAAGCGTTGACATTTACCGCTGATACGCTTCTGGCAACAGTCGATGAACGGTATCAATCACCAACTGCTCAACCCCAGGGGCAAATGGAGTCGGCGGACCGAAATAGAGCATCGCACCACCACCTTCATAGCCTCCCTCGGCTAATACCCGCTCCGACGGAATATAGCACGGAAACGCGTTTGAATACGCACTGACCCACAGTCGTTCTGCATCTAACTCCTTTTTCAAACGGAGTGAATAATCGACGACCACCTCGCTTGCGAGGAAAACAATGGCAAGCTCCTGACCGAATCTCCACGCCTGTACTGGATAGGAGAGTTCCGTCTGCAACGGCAGCCCTTTCTGCAAGCGTTCGAGGTGCTTCTGCGCGTGATAGGCATCGGAACTACCTCCCGCCACACGTGCCTCCCACTCTTCACGGGTCGGTAGTGTATCGAAGGGCAGGTTGACTCGTTCAAACACACCCGTAGGAACACTGGTGAGGGGCTTAGCCTCTCCTTTTAGGAGGCGTTGGACCTCCTCAGAGAGTGCTTTTCCATGTGCTTTCGCATACGCAAGACGGGTACTGAAGACCTCTTCTTGTCCATCCGGCATCGGCATCATCCGTGATTCGGGATTCGCATCAGCACCACATCCGATAGAGATTAAAGCCGTTACGCCGGGTAGAGCATCTTGGATCGCTTCTTGTGCAAATCCCGCCCAGTCTCCACAGATATGATTATCTGTGCCTGCCAATGTTGTGCAATGGCAGGCGTAGCTTGCCCACACGGCGCGGAGTGTGCCATCCTCACTTGTAATTTGCATACACGGTAAGGAATGGTCTACGGGTCCGCCTTCAGTGCGTCGATTTTTTGCGAAACCGAGTTCTCCGAGGCTCCAACTCAAACGTGATGGCTCTCGGTTTGCGAGTGCCTCCATCGCAACGGCTTCCATCCAGTCCTTAAATTGAGTAGTGTACCGATCTATCGTCTCCTGTTCAGCGGGCGGTATATCCGAACTAAACAGGAAAGGTGCCGCGTTTGTGAGACACGGCGCGCTGTGTGTATGCGAAAAACACGCCACAAAATGGGCACGCGAGATACCGGTTTTCTCCTTAATTCGGTCAGACACTTCTTCGGTCAACTCATCGGGTAGGCCGCAGTTTTCGACCGTTACCAAGACAACGGGTTCATCTGCATCGCTGCCGATGGCGAGTGCCTTCGCCCATATTCGCTGGATGATACCGTCGGACTCTGTGCGACGACTACCGTAGCCGCTCAATCGAATCGGATAATCTGGCGTAATATCTACTTCAGCGATGCCAACCTGAATAACGTTATTTCTGTCTGCCATGCGAGGTTACCTCCTTGCGTTAGAAGCATAGAGTGAATGCGAATAGGTGTCTGTAGGATTCGTATGTGAAATTTCCGAGCACCATGGTGTATTCCAAATAGGTGGTTCCAAGCCTGAGTCCAGTACCGAATGAAAAATGGGAAGTTGCATGTGTACGTCCCGCGCCGAGTCGGAGTGCCACAGTTTTTGGGACGGTTCCGAGCCATATTTTCTGAAATTCGCTGCCAATAGCAAAACTCACTCCTTTCTGCCCAAAGTCGCGCCAAAGATCTGCTGCGACTGTCGCCCATTGCTTAGGTTCATAAGCGACACCGATACCGACTCGGAAAGGGAGAGGTTCCACCAAGTCGACGCGCAGGAGATTTTCAAAAAGGATACCTACCAACAACGGCGGGTTCGTCTGCTCTGTGTCAAACCATATCGGACGTTGAAACCCGAAATCCAATTCTAATCGGTTAACCGTTCTTTCAAGCGTCGGCTGTCGTTCATGGTCGATATCCCGGACCCTGTCCCCAAATTGCAATTCTTCAACGATTGCTTCAATCAGTTCTTCAGATACCTCTACATCTACTTCGGGTCCGTGGCGTGCTTCCAAATTTAATGTCGAAATCGCTGTTCCTCGGTTTACAACTTGCCTCAAGAATCTAAGACGCGTACCCACCGCCGCTTTACCGAATTCACGGCTGAGTCCTATTACCCAACTCCTCTCTTGAAGTAAGTCATAATGTGTAAACAGATCCGTTGTAGCAGAAAATTGACGAGCGTTTCGGTGATATTCAGCACGTGTGCTTTCAAGTGTGAAGTTCGCAAAATTTGTAAACCTTGCGGTGTACCCAGCACTCACGCCAAACTTGCCAAACGCTTGTGAATAGTAGAGTGCTGGCGAAATGTCGATATTGGCTTCGGCGACAAATTGTGTCGTTCCCTGCTTCGGTAGTTCTGTCCAGTGAATATTTTCAGCAGTTGCCCCAAACGCGAGGTTGTGGTGTTTTACATGCACCAGCGATGCCGGATTCCCAAAGATACCTGTGTCCTCTGCCGACGTTGCGATACGAGTGCCGCCCATCCCAGCAATACGGAGCATCTCATTTGCTATACTCAGTGGTGGTATCACCGCGGTCAAGATGAAAAGTGCTAAGATAGTCCTGAGGTGGTACCTGCGTGTTCTATTGTGAATCCACACGCATCACCTCAGCGAAAATATCCTCTAATGTATGTTTCACCCCACGGAGTTGGCGAAGTTGGACACCTGTGTCGTGAGCGAGTTTGAAGAAGAATGTTGTTTCTGTCTCTTCCGGACTTGCAGACGTAACCCTCAGACGTTTATCGGGATGCAGTTCGACCTGAAAGTTGTGACGTTCTAATGCCGTGATATAAGTTTCATTGTCACCGACGATCTTGAGATCGAAAGATTGTCCTCTGTTCTCTTTGAGGTCTTGTATCCGTCCCTGAATAGCAACGCGACCATGTGATAGGGCGACAATTTCTTGACATGCGAACTCTACATCGGGGAGTAGATGTGAGGACAAAATGACATTGATATTTTTGTCGATTGCTATGTCTTTGACGAGTTCGAGCATCTCTTCTCTACCGCTTGTATCCATCCCGTTTGTTGGTTCGTCAAGGAGTAGCAGTTTCGGATCATGTACCAGTGCTTGTGCTAACTTTACGCGCTGTTTCATACCGGTAGAGTATTCGTCCACGGATCGATACCGTTCTTCATCTAAACCGACGTAATAGAGCACCTCGTGTGCACGTTGCAACGCATCTCGTCTCGGCATGCCACAGAGTTCCCCGGCATAAGAGACGAGTTGGACGGCGTTCATACCGAGTATTAGACATTCATCCTCCGGCATGTACCCAACCTGTTTCCGAATTTCCAATGGATTTGCCTGCACATCTAAACCAAACACAGTCGCTATGCCTTGATTCGGTTTAACAAAGCCAAGGAGGGTCTTAATCAGTGTGCTTTTCCCCGCACCATTCGGTCCCAGTAACCCGACAGCACCACCTTGTACTTGCAGAGATAGGTTGTCTAAAGCAGTTGTAGTGCCAAATGAAAGTGAGACATTCTTTACTTCAATCAACATTTTTTAAATTATTGTGCTCCGCGCAGATTGACTTTAGTATTCGTTGTTAGAAACAGCCGGACGGAAGGTTCGTACTACACGTGTACCGATTTGCGTTAATATTTCGTAAGAAATTGTTCCAGCGCGCTGAGCAATTTCATCAACCGTGATTTCCGCATCCCCCTGTTTTCCGATCAGGACGACTGCGTCACCAATAGATACCTCGTCTGAAGATTCCAACTGCACCACGCTCACATCCATGCAAATCTTTCCGATAACCGAACGGCGCAACCCATTGATTAATACCTCGCCGGTACCCGACAGCGAGCGTGGATATCCATCACCGTAGCCTATCTGCACCATTGCTATGCGGGTTTGATAGGGGGCTTTGTATGTCAACCCGTAGCTGACACCGTCCCCTTCTGCAATTGTGGCTGTCCAACCAATACGCGCCTTCCATGTAAGTGCCGGTGTTAGTGGAATCGGTTTTTCGATTGCGGGATAGATACCGTACAGGCTCAAACCCGGACGGACTGCATCAAAGTGAGATTCTGGAACCGCGAGTGTCGCCGCACTGTTCGCTACATGCACCATTTTCCCGCTATTGTTCGCAACTATAGGCGAAAATCGTTTTAACTGAACGGAAACAAAACTTTTATCAACCTCATCCGCAGTAGCAAGATGTGTGAAAAGTCCCTCAACTTCAAGACGCGGCAGGGTCTCTAATCTACTTAGAAACGGTTGTGCTTCTGTATAGCACACACCACTTCGATTCATTCCCGTATTGATATTGACATGAACCTTTGTAGGTGCGCTCTCCGATGCGATCTCATTCAATGCGTTTGCAAATTTCCAGTCCCCTATTGATGGTGTAAGATTGAATTCAACAATTTGTTCGACCTGCGCAGGCAAGCAACTAAAGAGGATAAGGATCGGTTTGCGTATACCCGCTTCGCGCAGTTCAATTCCTTCTTCAACCGTTGCGACCGCAAACATATCAGCGACAGGGTGCAGCGTTGTTGCTACAGGCACTGCTCCATGACCATAAGCATCTGCTTTCACAACGGCGATCAACTGCTTGCCCGTGTGTCTCTTTATCGTTTCAGCATTTTGTCGGATTGCTAACAGATCGATCTCTGTGTGTGTTCGGAAATCAGACATGTTGTTTTTAACCTTGTTGGGTCCACACGAAAATTATACCACAATTTACACAAATTTACGAGTTGTTTCATTCTGAAGATCTGATAAATTTTTTACGCTGAATGACCCTATATCCTCACCATAACCATGCTATCAAGCGTCCTGTTTTTGGGAGGAGGAAGTGCCCCCTTGGAACCACAAGAATAACAGGATAAATACAATTGAGTTTGCCAACAACATCGTAGAGATAGCATTAATCTTCGGCGTAATCCCGAATTTCAGCAGCGAATAGATGTGCACCGACAGCGTCGTATAACCAACGCCAGCGGTAAAGAACGTGATAACGAAGTCATCGATAGAGAGCGTAAAGGCAAGCAAAGCACCGCCGATAATTCCCGGTGCAATCAGGGGGAGTGTTATCCGCCAAAAAGTCTGCCATTCGTTCGCACCGAGGTCACGGGCGGCTTCTTCTAAAGTGTGATCGTAGCCTTGTAGGCGCGCCCGCACGACGATCGTAACATAAGCGATGTTGAAAACGGCGTGTGCGATAATTACAGTAATTAATCCCAGCGGGATGCGGACTTGCACGTAAAAGGTCAACAAGGCAATCGCTAACACGATGTCTGGAATAATAATGGGGAGATAGAGCACTCGAACAAGGGCGGTTCGGAAACGGAAGCGATGTCGTTCTATCGCGAGTGCCGCTGCCGTGCCGATAAAGGTAGCGATGACAGTTGCAACGCCCGCCACCATCAAACTATTTCGACACGCACGCCACAGTGCCGCATCCTCAAACAGTTTCGCGTACCAACCGAACGTGAAGCCTTCCCAAACGGAGATATGTTCCCCGCTGTTGAATGAGAACACGACAACCGCTAAAATCGGTGTATATAAAAAGAGGTAAACCAACCCTATGTTGGCTTCAAGAATTTTTAATTTTACCTTGCGGGAGAACAACGTGAATTTGGGCATTTGACGTGCCTTCCTTAAATCCGCCTGCGCCTGCTTCGCAGTGAGAATGCAGGCTACTTAATTTTTCACTACGGGGGACTGTCAGGTTGCCCCTCATTCTGTTGTAGCGCGCGGAAATATAGCACAGTCCCGACCAGAACGATGCCCATCAGCATAAATGAGAGTGCCGAACCGAAGGGCCAATCTCGCGCCGTTTTGAATTGCCGCTCAATGACGTTCCCGATATAACTCACTTTTCCACCGCCGAGAAGATCGGGCGTTAGAAACGCGCCTACCGTTGGAATAAAAACCAGCATTGATCCCGCAAGAATCCCCGGAAGGCTGAGCGGCACAGTTACGTGCCAAAACGCGCGCCTCGGCGACGCGCCTAAGTCTTGTGCGGCTTCTAACAGCGACACATCTAATTGCTCCAAAGCGGCATACAGGGGGAGTATCATAAAGGGTAGGTAGCCATAAACGAGACCTATCTGCACGGCGAGTGGTGTGTTCAAAAGTTCTAACGGACTCCAATTAGGAACGACTGCTCCCAAGAGACTGTTCAGGAGTCCTTCCGTCCGCAATATCAGTATCCACGCGTATGTCCGAATGAGGAAGTTCGTCCAAAACGGGACGACGACAAGTAGCAATAGGACATTTCTATGTTTCGGTTTGTAGCGCGCCAGATAGTAAGCGAAGGGATATCCGAGCAGTAGACAGATAGCAGTGCAGACCAACGCAGTCGATACCGAACGCCAGAGGATACCAAGATAGAGTCCATCGAAAAGGCGTTGGTAGTTTTCCGGTGTGAAATTCCATACCACCCCACCATAAGTTCCACGTTCTATGAAACTGTAAATGAACACGGATACGAGTGGAAGCAGGAAGAAGCAGACAAGCCAAAAAACAACGGGGAAAAGAAGGATAAGGAGGTGGTAATTACGACGCATATTTGTTCATGAATTCGCGGATAGTATTCTGCATATCCGATGGATCAGTGAGTTCAAGAAATGCCCACTCTCCAAACTCGTCATAGTTGTTCACAGCCGGCAACCACATATTTTCGACACTATTTACTTTTTGCAGTTTATAGTAAAACCCGAAAATATGTTTACAGATCATCAGTGAACAAGGACCCCACCACCGCTGGCGAGGATTGTATCCTTGCCCTTACGTTGACGTATAGGTAATTATGGATTTTACTATATCTTCCCGTTCCCTACCTGAAGTTTCAAGAATCAGGTTCACTACATCGTCCATAGAATCACTTCCGTGTTTTCGGATGCGGGTGATGGAATTGGGTACATATTGCCGGCTCACTCCGTTATGATCAGGATACAGAAGGGTGAAATGGGGAGGTCTTTCAATCCTGATTGAATCTAAAACGCTAACGGATTAATTCACGAAAGCTTGCACAAAACTTTTAGTCACCCGATCAATGGTATCCCTTATACATATTCCTGCCGCCATGTTAACGCTATTATACGGAGTTTCCCAAAGGAATTCAAGGCAAATCTAAACTGCAAGAAGGCATAGATTTATGGAAATCGTCTTAAAATCCGCGAGAATCCGTATCATCCGCGGGAATCCGCGATTCAGACTATGAACACCGCGCCCTTATACACCCATTTTTGTTTGATTGCAAACATAAAATAAGATAAACTACTTTTTGTATCTTCCCTTGATGTACCACATTACCAAAAAACACGACGAAAAGGAGGCGGACATTGGAAAAGATTCGTGAACTGATCTCTCTGTTAGAATCCGGGATTGAGGACTATGATGCTCAGTTGAAAGTCTTACAGACAGAACGGCTAAAATATATTCGACTCTCTATGGCAAACGGGTTTGGCGCAGAGGAAGGCGATTCTAAGGAATCGTGGCTGCTGCACCTCAAGCAACTGGAGGATTCTCTCAGACTCCGCCGGAATAGTATACAACAGGCAATTCAAGAAGCCGCAGAAGATATTCAGAAAGAGGAAAATGCATGATATTGAGATATGTAAGAAAACACACGAAGTCTATCCTGCTCTTAATAGGGTTTTTGGCTATTGGGGTGGTCAATGCGCAAAAAATGACTAACACCGAAATCATTGAAGAGGCGATACGGCATCAGAATTTAGGGTTGGCATACCTCGAAGAATCACAGCCCTCGAAAGCTGTCGAGGCGTTTACAGCACTTATTGAACTGCTCCCCAATGAAGCAATCGGTTACGGAAACCTCGCTGTCGCGCATCTACGTCTACAGCAGGCGGATGCCGCTGAAGAATGGGTTAAACGCGGGATCGCTGTCGCACCGATGGACAGCCAGTTACACTTTATCCTGTCTGAGGTCTATCAATTAAAAGGACAGAGCGAATTAGCCGTCGAGGCGATGAAGGAAGCCGTGCGGTTGGCACCCGATGAGTTGGAGTTTCGTTATAAACTCGTCCGCTATTATCTGGGACAACGCAACGATCCAGAAGCACAATTGGAAGCAGTTCAACATTTGCGGGAACTCCACACCCGTTCCCCGGTGAATGTTGTCGTGCTGTTGAAATTGACGCAGGGGGTTTTGGCACAGGAGGAACTTGAAGATGCCGAAAATCTTTGTCAGGAATTGATGCTCCTTTTAGGCGATACCGAACCAGAGAAACTGAAATATCTAACACAAGCGATAACCGCGATACAACAAAGCGACTTAAAGATTGCTATACGCAACATGCGAATTTTTGAGAACGTGCAACGAGCAAGTCCACGTTATCAACAGGGCATCGGTGAACTTGTTACCGATATTCTTGGACATCCGATAGAAACCTTTAGCCCAGGATTCAAAGCTCGGATTGTAGCCAAACAGAGTCCACCGATTGATGTGGAATTTGTGGATGTCACTGAGCAACTTGGGCTTGAAGACGTGAGTGTCCCTCCCGTCACTCCTGCGACTATATCTTTAATTGATTACGATAACGATGGGAATCTGGATCTGTATATGGCATCAACTGGGCAGCTCCTGCGGAACGTAGGTGAGAAGTTTGTACCTGTTCAAGTGTTTCAAAAAACTTTAGACGCACACACTGTTGCATTCGCAGATCTCAATAAAGATGGGACGCAAGATTTTCTGATACAGACTCGGGACGGGATAAAATACTCGCGAATGAATGCGGATAGCAATTGGGAGACATCTTCACTCATTCAAGATGAACAACTGGCAGACGAAACCGGTGTCCTTTTCCCTGTTGATTTTGACCATGACGGCGATCTGGACCTCTTTTCAGGTCGAGCCAACGCCACAATGTATCGCAATAACAGTATCGACGAGGATGAGGGCAATATAACATTCACCGATGTTAGTGATCAGACCTTTGTAGAGACGGCTGCTGACAATGATCCTTCCGTCCAGCGGGCACCTGCTGCGGTCGTGTCCGCCGATTTTGATGACGATGGCGATATAGACATCTTTACAACACATCAGGAAATGGGATGCACGCTTTACGATAACCTCCGCCAAGGGAAACTCCAAGCAGTTTCCAACAAAACAGGGATTCCTCAGGATATGCGGTATATCGCAACGGCTGCCGGTGATTATGACAACGATGGTGACCTTGACCTCTTCTTGGCTACGGCAGCTCGCATCCACTTGTATCGTAATAGAGGAGACGGAAGTTTTGTCGATGCCCCGAGTTCACAGGTGAGTGTTCAGGATATGCCGCCTGCTTTTTTGAGGAATATAGATTATGACAATGACGGATTTGTTGATATCTGGGTTGCTGGACGAGATGGTATGTTCCTGTTTCGGAATGATGGGACGGGGACTTTCATGGAACCGTACCCCTTAATAGAATCGGTCACACCGATGGGTGATCCGATTTTATATAGTGCGACTGCTGGGGCAGTCGGTGATTATGACAACGATGGCGATCTCGATCTCTTTTTCATCAATACTGACGGACAACTACGCGCGTTACAAAACGACGGTGGGAATCAAAACAATTGGATACAGGTGCGGTTGGAAGGTGTCACTGCGGGAAACAACAAAGTTAATAGAGACGGCATCGGCTCTAAACTGGAAGTGAAGGTCGGGGATCTGTATCAACTCCAATATGTAACAGAACAGGTATCCCATTTCGGATTGGGGGCTTATGAGGCAGCGGATATCCTTCGTGTCGTCTGGACGAATGGCGTGCCACAAAACGTTGTGAAACCACAGGCGAAGCAGCGAATTTTGGAAAAACAGGTCCTAAAAGGCTCGTGTCCGTTTCTGTATGTTTACGATGGTGAACAGTATCAATTCATTACGGATCTGCTCTGGCGCGCACCGCTGGGGCTCGTTACGTCAATGGGGTTCGTCGCGCCCGATGAAACAAAGGATTTTGTGAAAATTTCGGGAACGCAAATGCAACCGAAGTCCGGCAAGTATTCCATTCAGATTACAGAAGAATTGTGGGAAACCGCCTATTTTGATGAGGTTAAGCTGATAGCGGTCGATCACCCTGAAGGCACTGATATCTTCGTGAATGAGCAGTATACACCGCCACCCTTTGCAGCGTTCAAAATCTATGGTGTCGCAGAAAAACGGTTCCCGAAATCCGCTGTTGATCATAACGGTAAAGATGTGTCCGATGCTTTAAAGGCGTTTGATTACCACTACGCCGTTGAACACGCACCCGGTGCCTACCAAGGCGTTGTTGAACCGCATGCCGTTGTTCTTGATCTCGGTGATATTCCAAACAATACGCCACTGACGCTCTTCCTCGGCGGGTGGATCTTCCCGACGGATACCAGCATCAATGTTGCCCTGTTCCAGAATCCGGCAATTAATCCCCGTTTTCCTTCAATCGCTGTGAAAGATAAAACAGGAGAATGGAAAACCGTAATTGATATGATTGGACTCCCTGCGGGGAAAAATAAGACGATCACCGTTGACCTGATGGGTAAATTTCTGTCGGAGGATCGGCGCGTTCGGATTGAAACTGATATGCAGATTTACTGGGATACAGCGTTTTTTACTCTCGGCACGCAGGCAGTCCCGATGGAAGTAACAACCTTGAACCCGGATAGCGCAGATTTACACTACCGAGGTTTTTCTGAGATGTATCGTCCGAACCCACATGCTCCACACCTGTTTGACTACCAACAGGTTACAGAGGCTGCACAGTGGCGAGACTTGGCAGGGTATTATACCCGCTACGGCGATGTCGCTCCGTTATTGCAGGAGGTTGACGACATGTACGTTATCCTTAATGCAGGCGACGAGATCACCGTGGAATTTGAAGTCTCACGCCTGCCAATATTAAAAGCGGGATGGGTGCGCGATTTTATTCTCTATAGCGAGGGATGGGACAAAGACGGCGACATCAATACGCTTACATCGCAAACGGTCGAACCCTTACCCTTTCACGGGATGTCCAGTTACCCGTACCCAGAGACTGAACACTATCCCAACGATGAAGTGCATCGGCAGTATCGGCGTGAATATAACACGCGGCGCGTCGAACACCTATTGCCGCCTTTAGATACTCAGATAGAAGAATAGAATAGTGGACTCCACATCCGGCTCGATAAGATTCTAATCTCGCTCTTTAATGCGTCGCAAAGGGATATACAAGCAGAACGTTGTAAGAACTAAAATCCCCGCCAGCACCGCATAAGGATAAGCCTCTTTTGTGTAGAGCCAACCACCGAGGAGCGGTCCCAAGATACGTCCCAAGCTTAAGAAGGCATCCATAATACCAATAGCCGCACCTTGACCAATCCGCGTCTGTTTAGAAATCCACGAGGCATTCGTTGGACGGATGAGTTGATTGCCAACACCTGCAATAGTGAGATACAGGGTGAGTGTTACGAGAGAGTAGGCGTAGGGTAAAAGCGCCATGCCTATCGCGCTAAGGAGTAACCCGATAAGGATAATACGCCGTTCTCCCAAGCTGTTTATTAATCTTCCAAGCAAGCCACCCTGTAGTGGCACTGCAATCGCGCCCATAAACATGAACATCCATCCCATTTCTTTCTCGCCGTAGTTCCAACGATCCTCAATAAACAGAGGGAACGTCATTTCCAATCCTGCGAAGCTGAAAGTTGAGAAAAAGGCCACCAGGAAAAGAGGCGTGAGAGGTGATTTCAAGGTCGTCTGACGAAATATTTCGCGTGGAGAGACCCATTCGTGGTCTCCACCAGTTTCATCAGGGATGTCTTTCTGTAGGGATTCTGGCAGTAGTATAAGCGCGAAGAGGAAGTTGAGTATGGACAAGCCTCCTGCGACAAAGAACGGCGTATCGTGACTGCCCATGACACCACCGATCGCAGGTCCGAGGATGAAACCGAGTCCCATCGCGGCACCCATTAACCCCATCCCTTTACCACGCTCTTCTGATGTGGTTATATCCGCGACGTAAGCCATTACACTCGGTAGCACGGCTGCTGAAGCGATACCCGCTGCGCTACGGGCAATGAGAAGCCAAACGTAGTCTTTCGCCAATCCGAAACCGACTAAGGCAGCGGCATTCCCAAGCAATCCAAGTAAAATTGCAGGTTTTCTGCCGTACTTGTCCGATAGCTTACCCCAGAGAGGCGCGAACAACAGTTGCATCCCAGAGTAGATAGACATCAATATAGCAATTTCAGTGGTGGTTGCCCCGGTATCTTTAGCGTAATAAGCGAGATTCGGAATGATGATGCCAAACCCGAGCATCACGAAGAATAGGGTTAAGAACAGGAGGAGAAGTCTTGATTTTTCCATCTAATTGAACGCGAAAATCCGCGATGATGAGTCTATACCTTTTCCGCTCCAGTGGAATACGTGCTGACGATAAGATCCCGAAGCAGTTCTATAAATATAATATCGTTATATTATAACAGGTTTCAGGAAAGCGTATCAACATAAAAAGAGGAAGGATTCAGTTATCAGTTGTGAGATTTTGCCTGAACCTTTCGTGGGTAGGTTTGCAACCTCACCGCGTTAAATGGCAGCTTTTTTCGCGGGAAAGTACTATTGAAGGCGAATCGACCAGAAAATTTATTATGGAAATTTTCGTCCGTTTTTGGTATTATAAAATTGGTTTCATAGTTCTTAATATACACAATAAATTGAACGCATTAAACAGTGGAGGAAAGATGGCAACCGAATTTGTTCACTTACACAATCATAGCGAATATAGTATGTTGGATGGCGCGTGCCGTATTCAGGACATGGTCGATTGGGCAGTCGAAAATGGCGCGCCGGCTGTCGCACTTACTGACCACGGCAACATGTTCGGTGCATGGGAATTATACAGTAAAGCCACAAAGGCGGGGGTTAACCCAATTGTTGGGTGCGAAGTATATGTTGCTCCCGGCAGTCGATTAACGCGCGGAAAGGAACAGGGTTCTCCCTATCACCTCACACTTCTTGCCAAAGATGCAACCGGTTACCAGAATCTCCTAAAATTAATATCGCTTGGGTACACAGAGGGCTTTTACAGCAGACCCCGCATTGACATGGAAATCCTACGTGAATACCACGCCGGAATTATTGCGTTGACGGGGTGTATTCAAGGACAGGTACCACAACTCCTTTGCTCAAACCGGCGAGAAGAAGGTATCCAAAACTTCAAAACGCTGATGGAGATAATGGGGAAAGATAACCTCTACGTTGAGGTACAAAACCACTACATCGATAAAGAACTTGAAGCGTACCCGGTGATGGTTCAATTGGCGAAAGAATACAATCTTCCGCTCGTCGCTACAAACGATTGCCACTACCTCCGTAAATCCGACCACGAAATGCACGATGTGCTTCTTTGTATACAGACGAAAAAAACTGTTAAAGAGCAAAATCGACTGCGGTTCGATAATCATTTCTACTTTAAAAGTGTTGATGAAATGCGGGAAGCACTCAAGGAGTATCCACCTGAAGCCATCGCAAACACGCTTGAGATTGCGAATCGGTGCAACCTTGAACTTGATTATGGCAAAAACGTGATGCCGGAATACGAGGTCCCCGAAGGACACACAAATGATAGTTACCTCAAAGAGCTCTGCTACCAAGGCTTGCGAGAAAAATATGGTGGTGAACTCTCTGAGCCAATTCGGCAGAGACTCGATTACGAGTTGGATACTATTAGCAAAACCGACTACTCCGGTTATTTCCTCATCGTGTGGGATTACGTGAAATATGCACACAGTCAGGGCTATCCACTTTCCGCACGTGGCTCAGCCGCCAGTAGCCTTGTGCTTTATGCCCTCGATGTGATTGCTTTTAATCCGATGGATTATGACTGCCTCTTTGAGCGGTTCTTAAACCTTGAGCGTATCAGTCCTCCGGATATCGATATTGATTTCGCTGATCGTGCCCGTGAGCATGTGATCGATTACCTGAGAAATAAATATGGTGAGGATTCTGTCGGCAAAGTCGCCACATTTGCGACCTTGGGAGCAAAAGCCGCTATAAAGGACGTTGGACGCGCGCTCGAAGTGTCTCTCGAAGATGTCGAAAAGTTAACAGAACTTATTCCATCCACCCCTGGAATAACGCTTGATGAGGTCTTGGAACAGGTGCCCGACTTCCAGAAACTCGCTGACAGTCCTGAAAATAAAGAGTTGATGGATCTCAGCAAATCAGTCGAAGGGATGAAACGGCACGTCTCTTGCCATGCCTCCGCGATTGTCGTCTCAAACGGTCCGTTGACGAACTTCGCACCGTTATTCAAGGATAGACATGACCAAGTCGCGACACAGTTTGAAGGTAAGACCGTTGAGGATGTCGGTATCGTTAAATTCGATTCCCTCGGCTTACGGAGCCTTACGGAGACCTACGACTGTCTTCAGATGATTAAGACAAACCACGGCAAGGATATTAAGTTAGAGGCTATTCCCTTTGATGATGAAAAAACCTATTCACTCATCAGCAAAGGTTTAATTGCTGGCTTGTTTCAACTCGAAACCTCCTCTGGCATGTATCGGGTTGTTACACAGATGAAGCCGGATAACTTTGAGCAGTTCTCTACGATTCCCGCACTTTATCGACCCGGTCCGCTTGAAAGCGGGACTATGCAGGAATTCATCGATCGAAAAAATAAATTGAAGCCAGTGCAATACATCCATCCATCTCTTGAAGACGCACTTAAAAACACTTACGGGGTGTGTGTCTATCAGGAACAGGTCATGCAAATCGCACGCGACATGGCGGGCTTTACCCTCGGTGAAGCAGATATACTCCGTTCCGCTATGGGGAAGAAAAGCCCTGAATTACTCAAAGCCCAACGGGAAAAATTTGTTACAGGCGCAGTCGAAAATGGGATCGCGCAAAAAGAAGCAGAGAACGTATTTTCACAGTTGGAACCTTTCGCTGGCTATGCCTTCAATAAGTCGCACACCGTTGCTTATTCGATGTTAGCCTACCGCATGGCATATCTGAAAACGCACTATCCACACGAATTCATGGCGGCAATGATGACTGGAGAGGCAGGCGATTCATCGAAAATTACCCGATACCGTACCGAATGTAAGAAACTTGCCGAGTTTCTGGAAATAAAAATCAATCTTTTACCGCCGGACGTCAATAGCAGTCGGAGAGAATTCACAGTCGATGGTAATGATATTTGTTTCGGACTTGTCGCAGTCAAAGGTGTTGGGGATAACGCGATAGATGCAATCGTCGAAGCACGAGAACAAAGCGGTTCATTCACATCGTTAGAGGATTTCTGCGAACGCGTGGATATGAAACAGGTGAATAAGCGTGCCGTCGAAAGCTTAATTCTCAGCGGCGCGTTCGATGCACTTCAAGGGCACCGCGCACAACATGCCGTCAACTTAGATAATATTATGAGGGTGGCACAAAACGCGCAAGCAGAACGGGACCGTGGACAGATGAGTCTCTTTGGCAACGGAGAAGAAATGCCAACAGCGACGGTAACACTTACCGATGCTCCAAAATATGAGCCATTGGAACGGCTTAAGTATGAAAAGGAACAACTCGGATTCTATGTTTCCGGACACCCGCTTGAAGAATATAGTGACATCATTGAAAATTACACGAGCGCAAGTACCCAAACCCTCGTTGAGCATCGTATTGATTCCGAGGTCGATGTGGCAGGGATGATAACGGATGTTAAGAATATCACTACCAAGAAGGGGGCTCCTATGGCGGTGATTGGATTGGAGGATTTGGAAGGCGCGATAGAGGTCGTTATTTTTCCAGAGGCATACAAAACAGCCGGAGACCTCGTTGAAGGTAGGGTAATTTGGATTCGAGGGAAAATCAATGTCAATCAGAATAGTAGGAATCGGAGGTCTGAAAACGGCGACACTGAGAGGGAAGAACGCCAGATACAGGCAGATCGGGTGATAGATATTGAGTTTGTCAGCGAACAACAGACCTCCGCACTTGAGGTTACGATTCCAGAGTCTGATGTCGAGAACGTCGAAAAATTGGAAAAACTTCAAGAAATTGCCCGTGCTAACAAAGGGGATTTGGATCTGATACTACGTCTCACGAGTCCTCGTTATGGTGAAGTTATCGCACGGTGTGCTCAAAAGTATAGTTTGGCAAATGAACCACAGGTTATTGAGCAGGTCGAGAGGCTATTTGGAGAAAATTGTGTCAAACCGAGCAACCGCACGATACGCGGAAATAAAAGCCGCACTTCACAGATGGATTTTGTGTAATTTTCGTCAGAGACGCAAATTCACGTTATTCTCCGGCAAGGAAAACTTAAAATATGCAATACCGCACACTCGGTAAAACAGGACTCAGTGTATCAGAGATTGGATATGGTGGGGGTAGGGTCCGCCCAGAGCATGATGAAACGTCGCTCGTTTATATGCTCCATTACGCGATGGATGCCGGGCTGAACTATCTCGATACCGCACCCGACTATGGTGGCGGCTACAGCGAAACAATTATCGGTAAGGCGATCGCTGGGCGGCGGGAATCGTGTATCGTCGCGACCAAGACGGAAGCCTATGATCCAGATGGCATCGCTGCTGATATAGAGGGAAGTCTCCAACGGCTCGGCACCGATTATATTGATGTCCTGCAATTTCATGGGGGATGGTTCTACGCGGACGACACAGAAATAATTCTAAACGGTGGTGGGTTGGCAGCGTATCTCAAACTCAAGGAGGAAGGAAAAGTCCGATTTATCGGATTTTCGGCAGACGGTCCCTCCGGTGGTACAGAGCAGCTGATTGCCACTGGTGAGTTTGACATGATGCAGATCCATTACAACCTGATGTATCAGAGTACTTGTGATGCGTTCGGCAGACGCGGCGTCATCCCCGATGCGGTTGCAGAGGATATGGGGATTGTGCTGATGCGCTCTACCACCAGCAATGCCTTCCAGAATCTCATGAAGCACTGTTTCCCGAATGAGATGGCGAATGTTGATGTGGACAGCTTTTTACTCAACTATTCTATCTCGAACCCGATGGTGAACGTTGCCCTGATGAGCCTGCAAAGCGTTGACGATGTGGATTGGACAAATGCTGTCTCCGACGATGTCGATGCAAGATTAGATCTGCGAGCGATTTATGGGAGGTAGGCAACACTTTCCACTGGTAGGTGCGGTCAGGAAACCGTACCTACCAGAGTTAGGAAAGTCGATTAGGAGGATAAGAAATTCCGAATGACGTAATCCAGAATCCCACCGTGTTTGTAGTATTCCACCTCTACAGGAGAGTCAATCCTGATTAACAATTCTGTCGTCTGTGTCTCACCGTTTGCGCGGACGATGTTCATCGTCGCCATCTGTCCCGGTTGGAGGTCTTCGGCAAAGCCTGTAATGCTGATAATCTCACTTCCGTCAAGGTTGAGCGTTTGGACGTTCTCACCCGACTGGAACTGTAAGGGCAAGACTCCCATCCCAATGAGGTTACTACGGTGAATACGCTCGAAACTCTCTACAACGACAGCCTTGACTCCCAAAAGTTTGGGTCCCTTCGCCGCCCAATCGCGAGAACTCCCCATACCGTAGTCCTGTCCAGCAAAAATGACGGTTGGAACTTCATTGGCACTATACTGGAGTGCCGCTTCGTAGATAGTCGTTTGTGTCCCATCGGGATACTGAAGCGTATATCCACCCTCAACATCGGGGGTCATCAAGTTGCGGACACGTCGATTCGCAAACGTGCCACGGCTCATCACACGGTCGTTCCCGCGTCTGGAACCGTAGGTATTGAAATCTCGTGTTTCAACCCCATGTTCTTGGAGATATTCCCCTGCTGGACTCGCTGCTGCGATCGCACCCGCTGGGGATATATGATCGGTAGTGACAGAATCTCCAAAGATACCGAGAATACGGGCATCCACAATATCTGAAATTGGAGCAGGTTCGCGTGCAAATCCTTCAAAGAACGGGGGATGCTGGACATAAGTGCTTCTCTCGTTCCACGGATAAAGGACTCCCGTTGCCCCTGCGAGTTCTTCCCATTCCGGTGCCTGATTACCGATGGACTCATACATCTCTCGGAACGTCCGTCGATCAACTGCGGCAGCGATCATCTCAGCGATCTCTTGGCGGGTGGGCCAGATGTCCTTCAGGTAGACAGCCTCGCCGCCATCGTTGTGTCCAAGCGGTTCAGTAACGAAATCAATGTCAATCCGCCCGGCGACACCATAAGCGACGACGAGTGGCGGGGACATGAGGAAATTGGCTTTTATCTCTGGATGCACGCGTGCCTCAAAGTTCCTGTTGCCACTGAGAACGCTTGCGGTAACGAGGTTCTCTGCGTCGAGTGCCTCTTGAACCACATCGTTGAGCGGTCCACTGTTACCAATACAGGTCGTGCAGCCATAACCTACGACGTTGTAGCCAAGCTCTTCTAAATACGGCAGTAGACCGGTATTCTGTAAATACTCCGTGACGACGCGCGAACCAGGAGCTAAGCTGGTCTTAACGTAGTCGGGAACACGCAACCCTTTTTCAACAGCCTTTTTCGCGAGCAATCCCGCGCCAATCATCACGGAAGGATTACTTGTGTTTGTGCAGCTGGTAATTGCCGAAATAACAACCGATCCGTGGGTGATGCCGTCGCTGTCCTCTACATCTTCTGTTACACCAAACCCATCTTCCGCTACAGGGCGTGTAAGGAGTTCAGTAAAGGTGTTTTTGACATCCGACAAGGCGATCCGATCTTGCGGTCGTTTCGGACCGGCGATACTCGGTTCAATATCCGCGAGATCGATTTCAAGGACATCGGAGTATTCAACATCTCCGAGGCGTGGAATACCGAAAATGCCTTGCGCTTTGAGATAAGCTTCTACCATGTCAACGTGAGTTTCGTCGCGTCCAGTGAGACGGAGATAGCGCATTGTCTCTGCATCCGGTGGGAAAAACCCAACAGTCGCACCATATTCTGGACACATATTAGAGAGCGTTGCCCGATCCGGTAGAGAGAGTGCTTCTACACCTGCCCCAAAGAATTCCACAAACTTGTCAACGACTGCCGCGGCTCTGAGGCGTTGCGTCACAGTCAGAACCAAGTCTGTTGCGGTTACACCCTCGCGAAGTTCGCCTTTCAAGTGAACGCCAAGGACTTCGGGGGTCAAAATATAAACGGGTTGCCCTAACATCGCCGCTTCCGCTTCTATACCACCTACACCCCATCCGACGATACCTAAGCCGTTGATCATTGTGGTATGCGAGTCGGTGCCGACAACGGTATCCGGGTAGGCGAGTGAATCCTCTGTCATAACCACTTTAGCAAGGTATTCCAGATTCACTTGATGGACAATGCCAATGGAGGGTGGGATGATATTGAATTTTTCAAACGCCTGTTGTCCCCATTTGAGGAACTCATAACGTTCCTTGTTACGCTCAAATTCCCGTTCGGTGTTAAATTGAAACGCGTTCTCCGAGCCGTAGGCATCGACTTGAATGGAGTGATCGATGACTAAATCAACAGGGACGAGAGGTTCTATCATGCCAGCATCGCCGCCAAGTTCTGCCACAGCGGAACGCATCGCAGCAATATCAACAACGAGGGGAACACCTGTAAAGTCTTGTGCGACCACGCGTGCCGGTTTGAACGGAATCTCCAAAGTTTTTGGGGATTGCGCGTCCCAGTTTGCCAAATTTACAATATCCTCTTCTGTAATTTGGTGTCCATCGTAATTCCTCAGTAATGATTCGAGTAAAATGCGGAGACTGACGGGCAAGGCGGTTGTTGACGCGATACCGGCTTCTTCTAAGGCGGGGAGTGAATAATAGGTGCACGCAAACCCATCGCTTTCAAGGGTTCGGTGTGTATTAAATAAATTGTGAGCAGGTTGGGACATCTACTAACTCCTTTGTATTGTACGTTGTTTCTTGTTATTTTACCATATTTCGATGCTACATTTCAATTGTTTTGGAGACGACTGGGCATAGTTGACGGATACGCCAATCCATCTTTTATCTTTTTTCTTGGAGTCTCATAATTTCATCGAGTTGCTGGCGGGCATGAACGACAATAACGTTTTCAGGATAGTCGGTAATGAGCGTGGTATAGGTAGCCACGGCGTTGGTGAAATCGGCTTTTTGTCGATAAATTTCAGCAATGTTTACGAGTGCCTTCGGGACGGCGAGACTCTCCCGGGCAACTACCTGTTCGTATGCGTCGATCGCCTCAGTGTCTTTCGCTTCTTCGCGATAGATGTCCCCGATGAGGAGCCATACCGCATCAACGATAGTCGCTTGCGGATAGGTTTCAAGGCTCCGTTTGCACTGTTGTAGTGCCGCCGTAGCTTCTCCGTTTAGATAGCGCTGCACAGCAGTAGCATAATCCGTGAGCGGAATTTTGAGGTAGTCGGAGTGATTCTGGATGAGGACAATCCGTTCAAGAGCATTATTTGTGAGCCTATCGTATTTTGAGATACGGATAACTTCGTTGTATTCTTTGGCTGCTTGGTCGAAATCTGCGGAAAAGAAGTAGGAATCACCAATCAGTTTGCGGGCAACGGCACGGAAACGGTGCGGACGGTTGGCAATCGGTTCGAGGATTTCTCGCGCAAGCGTATAGCGTTTCAGGAGAACATGACATTCTGCGAGACCCAGTTGCGCTTCTACTAATTGAGTAGTGACCAAACGTTGTGTAAGCAACGATTGGAATGTTTTCTGAGCGATTTTCGGCGCGTGGATACTGTGTAGCTGCAACTGTCCGAGTAACAATCTATTTTTCACAGAAGCCTCGCGGTTGGAAACCAGTTCTTCTAAAAGTGCGATTGCATCGTTCCACTGCTCCATTTTTTGATAGAGCGCAGCAAGTTGAGAACGGGTGTTTCTTATGCGTGTGTTGTCTGTAGAACCCGCTATCAACGCCTTATAGAAATCTATGGCTTGTGGCTTTTCGTTACGCTCTAATATTCGTGCGTATGTTTCTAACGCTATATCGGTATGCGTCGGATAGTTTCGGTAAAGTTGTGTAAACGTTTCGAGTGCTTGCGACACTTCTCCAGCATGGAAATAGAGTTCTCCCAAGGTCATGACGGTACTGCCGTTATGTGGATTTTGTGCCCGTCGTTTTTCAAGTTGGACAACGAGTTTATCGTGGATTGGTTTGTGGTGATCACCTTCATAAATTTCCAGCATTGCATTCCAGATGGTTTCGCGTTGGTTTCTCGCAAGCCCAACCTGTTGCAAAGCCTCAATATAGACCTCGGCGGCTTGTTCAATTTGTCCTTGGATCTTGTACGCCGCTGCCAACTGCGCGTAGAGGTAACTGTCTTTTGGACTTAAGCGTATAGCTTGCCGGTATGCGTCGATCGCTTCCGGATACATCTTATGCGAGAGGTAGATCGCACCAAGTTGTTTCTGTTGATCGACTTGATTTGCCTCGTCTGCGGTCCCTTTTTTCCATTCGGCTACGGCTTGTGTCGTTTTACCAATTTCGGCGTAGAGAGTCCCCAATTTCCTACGGAGCGCTGTATTGTTAGGGTCTCGTTCAATGGCTTTACGATAGAGTGCGAGTGCCTTCGGATAAGCGTCTTGGTGTTGGTAGATTTCCGCTAATTGCTCCAACAGCGTAATGTCGTCAGGGTAGCGTCGCATCCGTTCTTGAATCAGTTTTTCAGCCTCTGTGTAGCGTTGGTTGGTTATGTAAAGCTCAGTTAGGCTGTTGAACGCGCTCACGCGATAGGGTGAACTCGGAAAGTTATCAAGGAAATACTTGTAGCTATCCATTGCTTCGTCGGATTTACCTTCTGATTGCTGGTATTTTCCAAGGAGATAGGCGGCTGTCGCCGCGGAAGTTGTGTTCGGGTGTTGATTGAGAATCTGTTTGCACTGCCTGATAGCCTCTTTGAATTGATAGCGTTGCCAGTAAAGGTTTCCCAACCGATGAACAGCCTGTGTCGCATAAGAACCGTTAGGATCTTCGTCAACAATTTCTTTAAAGACTCGCTGGGCGGCGGGATCCTCACCGACCTTGGTGTAACTTTGCCCTAACATCAACCGAATCGAGTTCTTTTGACTCTGGCGAAGTGGGATATAAGTCCCGTCCTGCTTCGGTATACCCTTTTCAATCAGGTCTTCATACGCTTTAATCGCTTGCGTATACCGTCGCTCGTGGTAATGGTCATGCGCGGTTTCTACTGGGTCTGACACAGGATTCACGCTCGGAGTAATCGGGGTAACTTCGACTTGAGCGAAAGTCTGTAAACTATCTCCAAGTGTCATGAGAGAGAATAGGTATAGAATCGCAAGAAAGGTGATTCGTTGTTGCATTGTGGTTTCCATTTTTTATTAGGGGTCATATCTCGATCCGCAAGATCTTGTGTCTTGCCCATTCTTATCGAGATAGACACGTGTTAACTATCTCCTCAAGTGTTCGCGTTTCCATCTCTAATTTGAGTCTCTCAACTTTTTCACCACCGAGTTCCACCTCTAATGTCTTGATAGCGTTATTCACTGCATTTACATAAAACGGAGTTGTCGCGTCTGTTTCCGCGTAGAGTGACGCGACCTTAAGAAAGAGGCATAAACTCTGTTCAAATTCGCCTTCCGCGTGCGCTAATTGTCCAAATTGATAGAGCGAATCTGCGATCTCATGGGGGGTTCCGTTCTCTTTGCGGTACTCCAGGCTTGCTGTATAGTAGTCCCTCGCTTCCTCGTGTTTACCGTGACGAAGTGCTACCTTCCCAAGGCTGTCCAGTAGATAAGGAAACCCGACGTTGGAAGTAGAGAGGCCACGGGTGAGACGTAGACTTTCTGTATAGTAGCGTTGTGCTTCCTCTCGTAGACCTTGCTGGTTCGCGGTTTTCCCGAGATTATTGAGAGCGTAGGCGATACTCAGTTTATTTCCAAGTTCGCGAGCGAGGCGAAGGCTTTGGGTATAATGCAGTTTCGCTGCGTCAAAATGGCGACAATTATACGCCGTGAGTCCCAGATTGTTTAGTACAGTAACGGTATGCCATTTGTTGCCTAATACCTTCGCTATTTCTAAAGCTTCAGTAAAGTGTGTATCCGCCTCTTTAAGTTTTTTTTCATACCTTGCGATGATACCAAGACAATTTAACGCGTTGACGATATCGAGCTGCTGCCCTATCGTTCTGAAAACTTGTAAGGCACTTTCGCATAATTGCCGAGCAGTTTCACATTCCTGTTGTTCATTATAGAGTGTTGCGAGAGCCACTCGAAGTCTTGCTATTGTCAGCTGGACCGACGCTTCGTTCGTTTCAGAAGTGTCCTCTGATCCTTGATGTTCGCTGAGTCGTTGGTGCAATTCGGCCTCTGCTTGTTCCAGCCATCCCAATCCTTCAGTCCATAACCCGTGTATATAGAAAAATTTCGAGAGTGCAACAGCAAGTTGTCCGAACAGGAGCCATTCATTATTCTCCTGCGCAAACCCAAAAACAGCACGAAAGTTATCGAGCTCAATCGCCATATCTGAGAGTGCATCGCTCTGTTCAGGCCCCTCTAACTTTCTATCCTGTTCTTGTGCTAATGTGAGGTAATAGTGTGCATGCGCCTCTCTGAATCCAGGAGGCTGTTGCTTCTCTCGGAGATACAGTTGTACCGGAACAGGGAGTCGGTAACGAGTTTGCGTCAGATATTCTTCAGTGATGAGTAACGATTTATCGTGTAAATTAAAGATGAGGTCGATTGTTTCTGTATAGGGGGAATCCTGTTCTTCATGAACACAAGTTGAGCTACAGATAGTTTCTGCGGCTTCCAAGAAGAATCCACCTGAAAAAAGCGAGAGTTGACAAAGCAGGAGTTGTTCCTCTATCTCTAAAAGATCGTAGGACCAGTCAATCACCGCATTAAGGGTCTGATGTCTCGCTGGCACGTCTCGATTGTTTGTCGAAAGAAGTGCAGATGACTTACTTGATGGTGAGCTGTCAAGTAGGACTTTTAAGCGAGCGAGTATGTTTTGTGGTGTCATCGCTCGGACGCGCGCCGCGGTAAGTTCAATCGCGAGGGAGAGCCCGTCAACTATACGGCAAATCGCACCGATAGTTGCGGCATTGTCGGTCGTTAATTGAAAGTCGGGTGCGACTGCTTCTGCTCGCGCCAAAAAGAGTTTGACGCTTTCAAACTCGTGAAGCGTTTCGGAGTTCACATCTTCAGATGGAGTGGATAGCGGGGGTACCACGAACCGCTGCTCACCTGCGATTTTTAGGGGTTCCCGCGATGTAGTTAGACAACGTAACGTGGGGCATCTGAGCAACAGCGTATTGACATCTTCGGACGCTTCCATTAAGTGCTCAAAATTGTCCAGCACCAATAGAAGTGTTTTTCCTAAAAGATATGAAACGACCTGTTCTATGACATCTTGTGCCGATTCTGATGGAAGATCGAGAGCCTTTGCGATTTCCGTAATGACATGGGCAGGCTGTCTCAAATCAGCTAACGCAATGAACCATACACCATCAGGGTAAGTATCCAGGAGTTCTGTCGCAACCTGTAGACTGAGACGCGTTTTGCCGATACCTCCAGGTCCAGTCAGTGTTACCAGTCGTGCCTGTCCATCAGTGAAATACTCCACAATACGGCGGACTTCGATTTCTCTACCGATAAAACTGTTCATAGGTACTGGTAGGTTATTCGGCAAATTGTTGAGGGTTTTTAGAGGCGGGAACTCGGTTTGTAGTTCAGGAATAGGGTCGGCGTCTGCGGGTGTCCGATCCGGCAGTGTGTCTCCCCGTGCCGACTTGCTGAAGATTTCTTGCCACCGTTCTTCACCAGTGATTTTTAAAATAGAAGCCCGCGGTGCAAGCAATTGGAAAATCGCTTCAGGATGTTGAATATTTGTCAGTCGATGTTCGCCGAGTGCAATAAAACTCCGCGGTGGAAATTGCGTTTTAACAAGTTCATGTGTCACAGCGGAGAGCAGGATCTGACCACCGTGTCCGGCATCCGTAATTCGTTTGGCAAGATTGGCAGGCATACCGTGATATTTGTCATCCAATAGGATCATATCACCCGTATGAATACCGATCCGGACGCGTAACGTTTCGATGTTTTCATGCCACTGATATGCCTTGAGTACTAACTGTATCTCAAGCGCACACATAACGGCGGCACTTGCCGTAGGAAAAACAAAGAAAAAGGCATCACCTTCATTGCTTATCTCTGTGCCACCCCACACCGAATTTGCCGTCCGCAAAATCGTGTTGTGGGCATTGATAACCTCTGCCATAATCTCATTGCCATGCGCCTCCCAAAGTAGTGTTGAACCTTCGATATCAGTAAACATCAAGGTAAGCGTGCCGACTGACGAATGTGGCTGTGGATTGTGTGTTGACACAGAATTATCCCTTTTCAATTCCATTTTTTGAGAGTTCCCAAAGACTCAAAGTATTAGAGCATCGCGAGATTTGTGAGCAGTGCCATGCCGTAAATCATACAGGTTTCGTCAATATCGAACTGTGGATGGTGGCACATATTCACAATGCCTTTCTCTTCATTACCTGCCCCTACCATCACGAAACACGCTGGAATTTTTTGTGAATAGTATCCGAAATCCTCGCCTCCTAATATCGGTAGCACTGGAAATATGAGATTGTCCTCCCCAACTAATCCGCGTGCTGTGGATGCGGCTGTGGAAACACACGGTTCGTGGTTGTAAGTTACCGGATACCCTTCTTGGTAATCGAATGTATAGGTTGCGTTGTGTGCATCGGCGAGTCCAGCGAGAAGACTCTCTAATTGTCCTCGGACTCGTGTCTGTACCGCTTTTTGGAGTGTGCGTACCGTCCCACCTATCAGGACTTTAGGGGGAATGACATTCAGTGCGGCACCCGTAAGTCCGTTTTGCAAGTTGGCATCACCTCCGTGGAGTTGGGTGACGCTGACCACCGCCGAGTCCAGTGGATTCACGTTTCTCGCAATAATAGACTGGACGGCTGTCACGAACTGTGCACCAATAACAATTGGATCGACAGTGAGGTGCGGAAACGCCGCATGTCCACCTCTACCGGTGAGTGTAATCTGAAAAGTATCCGATTGTGCCAACATCGGACCAGGACACGTAGCGTATTCTCCGACAGCATAGAGCGGAAAGACATGTATCCCATAAATTTCATCTACATCTTCTAACGCACCATCTGCGATCATCGCTGGTGCTCCGCCGGGTAATGCCTCTTCGCTCGGTTGAAAAATAAATCTGATGTGTGTTTTGAGGCTATTTCGGAACTCTGAAAGAATTCGGGCTGTGCCGATAAGCATCGCCGTGTGTGCGTCGTGTCCACAGAGGTGCGCTTTTCCATCAATTTTAGATTTGTAGGGAACATCGGTGAGTTCTTGAATCGGGAGCGCGTCCATGTCTGCGCGTAAGGCGATACGTTTTGTCGCTCCCGGTACCTCCAAATCCCCGACAACACCTGTCCTCCCGATTCCCGTTTTGACAGAAATTTCGAGTGCTTGCAGTGCATCAGCAGCGATACCTGCTGTCCGGTGCACATCAAACCCCAATTCGGGATACTGATGAATATCACGTCGGATGGCAACAATGTTATTGAAATGGCGGTGACACTGTTCAAAAATTTGCTCTTTCATATTTTTAATTTACCTTGCGGGGGGACACGTGCGTTAAGACGCTTACGTGCGTTTCAAATACTCGCCTGCGCCGTTGTTGTAGGCTACCCGTTTAGGTTGGATCAGGGGACTATAAAGCGACCCTAATAAACCGCACAAATCCGTATGTAAGTTAGAACGTGAGTGTCCGACGCAGGATACTTTGATGTCCTTGTTCGTTTTCAAGTCGATAAATAATAGTATAAACTCCGGGCATTCTCAGAAAAACCGCTCTATCCAGGACAGGTCTCAATTCCACTTCTGTTGAACCATCATCTGGGATAATTTTTTTCTCGGTGAATGGACCGTAACACCTTTCACCTAAAGGGTTAAGGACTTTCCATGTTAAGGCGAGTTGCTTAGGACGCGGTGGATTGTTGATGTAAACGGTAATTTTATCGTCCATCTGCCCGTTTTCAAGATTGAGCGTTCCTAATTTGGAGAATAACTTCACTGTCAAGGTTAGCGGCGGCACATATTCCAGATAGCCTCTACCGGGAATAGCGCGCCATGTACCACCTGTTGCGAGTGCGATCTGCCGGATCGGTAAATAATCTATTCCGATGACATCAACACGAACTTGTGCGTTTTGTAGGGTTTCAATGACCTGATCGAGGCTGTAAGCAGATTTTCCATTGTAGTCGGCATCGTGAAAAGCACCGTCACTTGCGAGAATAATGAACCGTTGTGCTCCTTTTCGGAATTTGGTCTCTGTTACCGCTGTCATGAGTCCGTCTAAACCGGCTTCTGCGATGTCACCACCACCGTCAACACCTATTTTAAAAAGCCAGTTCTTGAAGGTCCCGAGATCATCAGTGCGTCCATATTTTCTTGTTTCATCTCTGAAAGTCACCAATCCGAAAGTGGCATCATGTCCTTCCCGCTTGAATGCCTCAAATAGGAAATCGACGTATGCGCGAATCCCGCGGATGTTATCTGACATACTTGCTGTTTCATCGAGAACAAAAACAACGTCAACTTTTTTCGTTGTGCTTGCTTCCGCAAGGGTTCGGGCAATGTCTTTCATCATGTAGACGAAAACGCCGCCGACATTGCCACTCCCGGAGGTGCCGCCGCCTCCCCAAGAATTGCCCATGCCAGTTGCCCGGAGCGCGTCTCCACGTTCACTGCCGTAGTGAATCTTCGGCGCATCAACAGTTGGCGAGGTGCCAGTTAATAAGGTTTTGTTGGCCTCTAAAGAAACTGGGGTGGCTTCCCCTTGCGGTGCAACGTAGTCTGTTTCGGGTGTGGAGGGTAAAGACACCGTTGGCTGATCGAGTGATTTCACTGCTAATCGGTTGTCAGGAGTATAACCAGTTGGTTTCCCCACGACAGGACTCAATTGTGATAATCCATCTCCGATCTGTCGCGCTTGAGTTGCGTTTTCTTCCCTGCGTGTTTCGGGCTTTGATACCTCTGATTCGTCTTGAGTTCCCAATTGCCACGCTGTACTCAAACCTGCTTTCGGTTTCGGTGGTGGTTTAGGTTTCTCTTTTTCCACGACGACGGGTGCGGTAGGTTCAACAACGGGTAGTTGCTTAATCGGAAGTGGGGGTCGTTCAACGTGGGTTATTGAAGCTTCTATCTCGTCATAGAACGGCAGTACCGGAACTTCTTGCGGAGCCACCCACCACATTCCTAATAATAGTATGGCATGGATGATGAATGAGTATATGAAATATGGAGAGGTCGTCTTTCGTTTCAACATCTATACTCCACCTGCTACTGTAGAGGAACTACAAATGAAATTCAACCACATCTCCATCGTAAATGACATCGTTGCGACTGACAGATTGTCCATCGTGCCATTGGGGTCCCCATATCCGTGCGAACCTGAATTCGGCGAAATCTTTGTGTAACTCCATAGCGGCATCAAGCACGGTTGAGCCTATAGGGAGAACGATGGGATCATCGCGTTCTGTGGCTTTGCCGGGTGCCTTCGGATAAATGCGCAAAATATCTAATTCTGTATAGATTGCCTGAGATAAAGTCTCTTTACCGGCACCGGTCTCGGCAGAAATCGAATAAATCTGAAACGTTTCATCGTAGAATTCTTTAAGAATTTCCAACCGCTCTTCTGCGCCTGCCGCGTCGAGTTGATTGGCGACAACGAGATGTCCATTTTCAGGTGTGTCGCAGTCTGCCTCTTTAAGAAACGCTACCACCATATCAAGATCATCCAATAGGTTATCGCTTGCAAGGCTCACAATCGGCAGGACAAGGTCAGCGTTGCGGGTGAGCGTCAGGACTGTTGATGAAATGAAGTCCAGCAGAATAGAAGGCGTATCAATGAGTTGGAATTGGATGTTTTCATAGCGTAGCATTCCGACAGTTGGCAGAGTCGTCGTATAAGGAGTTGGCGAGACCTCTATTTTGGCGTTCGTAAAACTTGATAGGATTTGTGATTTGCCGCCATTCGGGGGTCCTATGAGGACGATCTGCCCGGCTCCCTGCTTTGGAATGTGTTCGCTGTAACTTCTTTTACTGGCTCCCTTGCCCCCTTTTTCTGTGGGACCTCTCTTGTGTCTGGCGATGCGACGACGGATATCAGAGACTACCTTTTCTGAGCCTTTGTGTTTCGGAATGATCCGTAACATTTCCTCTAACAGACTCAGCCGCTCTTCATCCGTTTTAGCGGCTTCATGCTGGTGCTTGAGTTTATAGTAGGTCGGGGGTAAATTTGCTGGCATTTTTGTCTACTTCCATTGTCATGTATACAGGTTCAATAGAGGTCAATTCTGGAGGAACAAACGCTCTATTTACAATCACGGTAGAATCTGTTATACTGTGAAGCAATTCTTACAATAGGATATACAATTTTCGTTCTTATGTCAAGGCAATTAAGACGAAGCCTACACGCTACTCTAAAGACACACATAATTTTCCTCCTTGTTGTATTTATTACCTTTCCTGTCATGGCGGAAGACGGTAATCAGCCCTTAAGTCGTGGTGATGAACTACTCACGTTAGTGCAATCCGATGCTCTTGAAGCACAGGTCAAAGCGTTGCAGGAAAACTTTGCACCTGGGCGTAACTTGCATGCCCATCGCACACGCAGCGCACACCATCGCGAGGCGACAGATGACATTGTGCATTACATTACGCGTCAGTTTAGCCGTTCTCCCCGTTTGAAAGTCAGTGAGCAGGTGTTTGGGGGTATCAGAAACGTAACGGCTGTCTTACCAGCGCTCTCCACTTCGTCCAGCAACCGTATCTTTATCATCTGTGCACATTATGACACGCAGGCTGTGCGTGAGCCGAATTGGAACCCATTAACGTCCACCGCACCGGGAGCAAATGATAACGGGACAGGTGTCGCCGCGATGCTGGAAATTGCTTACCTTCTAAGCCGATATGAATACGAACACGAGATAAGATTTATCGCGTTCGGCGGTGAGGAACTCGGTTTCCTTGGGAGTCGGCATTATGTTCGAGAAGTTTCCGCTATAGACGGGAGTGGTGAGGTGGACCCTGTGCCTGCTCCTAAAAAGATCGTTGGTGTTTTTAATCTCGACATGTTGGGTTTCAATTGGAAAACCGACCTTGTTGAAATTATTACCAACAACGACTCTGCTTGGCTGAGCCGTGCACTCATAATCGCGAACACATGGTATAACATCGGTTTAAAAATTCGCCGAACCCAAGATGAATTTGTTGATATTTCCTCTCATAAATCGTTCTGGGATGGCGGTTATGATGCCGTCACTTTGACTGAAAGTTCTACGCCGTGGCGAGATTCTCAAAACTACGATGCCAATCCTTTCTATCATACATCTGACGATACCACGGATAAAGTTAATTTCGGTCTGGTGAGAAAAACGACGCAACTTGTGCTCGTTACGATAGATAGTCTTCTAACGTCTATGTTCCATCCGACGCGACAGATTCCACATGTAACAATGGAGGTTCCCGAGACCACCAAAGAGGATAAATTGGAAATTAAGGGGACGTTTCGTTCAGATTTTCCAGTTGATGTTATTGTCTATCCGAGTCAAGCACTGGCGGTTTTGGATCGAAAGACACAAACCTATACCGCAACAGTGCCATTACATCCCGGGGAGAACACACTCCGCGTGACGGTGCGATATCCGCTCGGTGCTCTCTCCGTCGCGAAGTCCGTTATTTTGACGCAGGCATTTGCTTGGGAAGATGTGATCCTGTTTCCGAACCCAGCACGTTCAGATGGCTTGACCGAATTTCGAGTCGCCGCAAACGTGGATATAACAGACATGCAGGTATTTATCTATGATGCGGGCGGTAACCTGATAAAGCGGATTGAAGGGGTCGCTGACAGGTTGGATCGACGTATCTGGCGGACATGGTGGAATCAGCAAACCTCCTACGGGTTGGCGGTATCTCCTGGTGTTTATGTCTGTCGTATCTCGGTTGTTTCAAAAGGAGAGACGTATGCATATCTGGAGAAATTGGCTATCTTTCGGTAGTGAAGAACGCTTTGACAAATACTGCATTGCTGTGTTAAAATAGACGAAACAAACGTGGAAATGATAGACGAAACAAACGTGGATTGGAGATTGGATCGCGGTGCTGCACACCTATACCTACTGCAATGCACTTCATCAGTGTGCGAAACGCTCGCCTTCAGTGGAGATGCTCCGCGGGATTTTTCACGGTGCGGTGGCTATCTACTTTGATCGGTGGTTCAATATGCCCGCAACACCGTCGGGAAACCGATACACTTCCTACAGAGGCGGATACGCTCTTGGCAGAGTTTGTCGCGATCCTTGACACACAAGCGCAAGTGGATAAAGCAGGGATGTACATCTATAGGTATCTGTCGCTTGGGCATCCTCCTGAAGCATTGTTGAAGAGGCTTGGTCATATCCTCCTACGTGAAGATGCGGAGTTCCACTCTTTCCAGATGCTGGAGGCAGCCTTTCAACAAGCATTTGTTTCTTAATATTGCTTAAGGAGGGATTTGATGAGAAAAAGTATAGAATTCTGTATTCTTTTGTTATCTACAGTCTTGGTCTCTTCTTGTTCCCAACCGATTGATCAACAGCGCGACCTTGAACTGTTAACTTCGATTGAAAATGCGCTTGTGAATGTCGTAACTCGAAGTAAACCCGCAATTGTTAGGATTTTCGTCAGAGGTATCGAAGGTTCTCAACCGCAAGATCGCGTCGGGTCAGGCTTTATTTTTCGTAAAGAGGGTTACATTCTTACGAACCATCATGTTGTTCACGATCCAAGGTTTATCACAGTAAAGTTGTTAGATGGTAGTAGGTTGGAGGCAGAACTCATCGGAACGGATCAAAACACTGATGTCGCAGTTCTTAAGATTGAGCGAGACGAAGCGTTTCCTGTTATTCCGTTGGCTGATTCCTCAAGGGTTCGAGTGGGACAATTTGCTATTGCTATCGGCAGTCCATTTGGACTTGATTATACCGTGACAACAGGTGTTGTGAGTGGTAAGAGTCGCTCGATTCTCCAAGGTGGTTTTAGTTTTATTCGATACCAAGACTTTATTCAAACAGATGCTTGGATTAATACCGGTAGTAGTGGCGGACCGTTGCTGAATATCCGCGGTGAAGTTATCGGGATCAACGCATTAATACGACGCCTTGATAAAAGTGAAAATACACCGGCTCCGGCGATGGCAGGCGCGGGGTTCGCGATTCCGATTAATCTCGGAAAGACTGTTGGAGATCAACTTATTGCGAATGGACGTGTTATCCGTGGTTATCTTGGTGTCTTTATGCGGGAGGTAAAAGAGGGCATTCGGGTCAGGCCCGGCGGTACGAATACACCGGCATATCTCGGAGGTTTACGGCGCAATGATATTATTTATGAATACAATGGAAAAAAAGTGAAAAAATCTGTCGATCTCCAATTACTCGTCGCAGAATCACAAGTAGGTGAGCGGTCTGTCATCAGGGTTCTAAGACAGGGACATGAGAGAACATTCAATGTGACGATTGGAGAATTACCACCCCATTTGGCGGGGCAGATTGTCGAAATTAAGTCTGTAGCTTGGGAAATGCTTGGTTTGTCGGTGAGGAAATTACAAGCCGGAGATTTTGAGAGGTATACGTACCTGACGAATAAAGATCAGGGTGTTATTGTTGAAAGGGTTAAGGAACAGGCACCCGGATACGAGGCAAAGATACCCAATGGGGCACTTATCGTCGCGATTAATGACCATAAAATCATGGACGTGCGGACTTTCGAGGCACTTCTTCAGGCGAATCAAGATGCCGAGGAATTAATCCTTAATGTTAAAAGCAGTCATGGTACAGAGAGGATAACTGTTAACCTCAGAAAATAGAGATAGACAGGGAATGGTAGATCGAATTATGGCAGAAACATCACAAACCGTCACCCTCAGAGAAATTTTTAGTCCTGGTGGTCTCATTGCTCAACAACTCGAGGAATATGAGTTTCGCCAAGAACAATTACAGATGGCACATGAGGTGGCTCGTGCCTTTACGGCATCTGAGCATTTGATTGTTGAAGCCGGGACAGGCGTTGGTAAAAGCTTCGCATATCTGATCCCAGCAATTTCCCTCGCGCTAAAGTCGGAACAGAAAGTCGTCATTTCGACGAATACTATCAGCCTGCAGGAACAGCTGGTCACGAAAGATATTCCTTTTCTTCAGCGTGTGCTTCCACGCGAATTCAATGTGGTTTTGACGAAAGGACGGCGTAATTATCTCTCGCGAAGAAGACTCAAAAATTTGATGAATTATGAACGGGGATTGTTTGATACGCGTGAAGAAGTGGAGGAAGTCGCAGAGATCGCAGAATGGGTGGATCGGACAGTCGATGGTAGTAGGGCTGACCTGCCTTGGCAACCTCAACCGCAGGTTTGGGATAAGGTCGTTTCTGATAGAGATAATTGTCTCGGTCGTAATTGTGAAACCTATGATACTTGTTTCTATTTCAAAGCCCGAAGAGAAATGTACAACGCCGACTTGCTTATTGTGAATCATCATTTACTCTTTAGCGATCTCGCAATCCGTAAGGTGAGTGAGTCGGCTATAAGCGTGTTACCTGATTACGATTATCTCATCATTGATGAGGCACACCACTTAGAAGCAACTGCCACAAACCACGCCAGCATCGACTTCAGCAATACTCGCGTCAAATGGCTACTTGATTCTCTGTACAATGAACGAAACAGAGAAGGTTTAGCGAAACGGTTCGATTCATCACAACTGGAAACTCAGGTCGAGACAGCACGCGGAGAGGCAAATATTCTCTTTAGAACGATTATCGAGACTATGCAGGACGAGATTGATAGCGGAGGGAACGGTAACCCTTTGACACCACGCATCCATACGAGCAATTTCGTCAAAAATGTACTGGATGCTCCGCTTGCCGATATTGAAAAAACCTTGAAACGCCTCCGCGACGACGCTATGACGGACGATGACGAACAAGAAATTACAGCGCATCAACACTATTGCCAACGCCTCCGTGGTGAATTGGATATGATCATTCGGCAGAGCGATCCGGATTACGTTTATTGGGCTGAAATATCGACGCGGGGACGAATCCCGCGCATCCTTCTCAACGCCACCCCAGCGAATGTGAATCAGATGTTGCAAGATCATCTGTTTACAGTAAAGAATAGCGTTGTGATGACGAGTGCTACGCTTTCTACAAATCGCAACTTCACTTACTTCAAAAATCGGGTGGGTATAAGTGGGTGTCGTGAGTTGCTTGTCCATTCGCCGTTTGACTTTAAGCGGCAAGTCCAGATCCATATCCCGCCGGATATGCCACATCCGAACAGTAATGGATTCGTGCCAGCGGCGATTGAAAAGATTAAACACTACCTCAAACTGACCCATGGTAAAGCGTTTGTCCTTTTCACAAGTTACAAAATGATGGACGAAGTTTACGACGCTGTCGCACCTGATTTGGAGGAAATAGGGATTGATACTTTCAAACAAGGAGGCGAACTTTCGCGAACAGCAATGCTTCAGGCGTTTCGTGAGGATACAGACTCAGTGCTATTTGGGACCTCCAGTTTTTGGGAAGGCGTTGACGTGCGCGGCGCATCACTCAGTAATGTTATTATTACAAGACTCCCCTTTGAAGTGCCGACACATCCAGTGATGGAAGCGCGTGTGAAACAGATTAAAGAAGAGGGCGGAAACGAGTTTTTTGAATTTAGTTTGCCGGAAGCGATATTGCGCTTAAAACAAGGATTCGGACGGCTTATCCGGACGCAGACCGATAAGGGAATTGTCGTAATTCTCGACCCGCGGATTAGGACAGCGAACTACGGAAAACAATTTTTAGAATCATTACCTGACTGTGAGATTGTAGAGGTGTCATGATACCCGATTGCCAAAGCATAAGGGCTTGGCGGGAAATGGATAAAAAAAGATGCCCGTGGTATATAACCCACGAGCATCTTGATACGTATGAATAGCACAGCGTGCCATTTTTTTTTCGCGCGAACGCTACTGTGATTAATAACGTTTCGGTGAAGGCTGTGCAACGCGAATCCCTCTATCATGCGTGAAGGGGAATTCAAATGTTATCGTTCGATAACGTTGTGCTGCCCCTGGTGGTGGAGCCTTTTCGATCGGTAGCACAACCTTGAGTTCAGTCGCATTCAGTTTCGTCTGTATGAATGGCAGGAAACCTTCGGCACTCTCACCCGGACGTATCCCTGTACGACGTGTGCCTACCTGCTTTTCAACGATAGGCATCCGTTTCTCAATGAGAATCCGTCTTGCAGTTTCGAGACCATTTGTGACATACAGCCCTGTGGCGCGCGCCATGTATGTGAAACGCTCCTTTAAATCATCAAAATCCATACCGTTATAGATATTCTCATCTTGGTCAACGATTTGGCATTTCTTCACATTGAAGATAATGTTTTCACTCCGGTTGTTAGTAATTTTCACATAAAACACATCGGTTTTATCGCCTTGATGGAGTGCTTCAGTCTCATAAAAGGGTGAAAAAGCGTTGCCACGATTGTACTTCCTGTCAAGGTCCGGTCGTCGCCAATACGCGATGGAAACAGTGACTTCATCCTCAGTCTTCGTTAGAATCGGCTGTCTTGACTGAACGTCAAAAAGTTTTGGATGATCAGACATCATGATAACATCAACAACTTTTCGATCCTCACCACTCCCAGTTTCAATCTGAGTTCGCGTATCAGTCCATTCGTTGAGGAAGTCGCTCCACTGGTCTGTGGCATGTGCATATTCGTTGAACGCGAATATATAGGTTATCGCTTCCATGTTGGCATTACGCGCTTTCCCAATTCGGAATCCGACAGTACTCATACCATATTTGTCCAGCACCGGTTTCGCGAGTGTCTCAGAAGGGATAGCCGGAATAACTACCTCTTCAGTCGGATTTTTACTCTGTAACTCCAATACTTCCGCTATATTATGCACGGGTTGAATTGGTGACAAGTTGCCGAGTGCTGTTCCACAACCCGCAACGCTAACGGTCAGTACGAATAGCAGCCCAAGATTGAGTGCTGTGAATTTATTCAACCATTTCATTGATAATATTGCCTCCTTGGTTACCATTCTCTGAATGGCAATTCGTTTTTCGGTTTCCACTCCAGAGATACTCAAACGATCCATAAGCGAGCGTCTACGGATGACTTTGAGAAAGCCAGAGTAAAATAAAATGGTGCGTCTAAAACTGATTTTATGATCTTAAAGTAGCATAACTACAATTTTTAGTCAAGAAATAAGTAAGAAGAATTTGTTGTACTTATTTTACAATGCTTAACTTCCCAATTTCTTGAACAAGTACGTCCGCTCGCATTGCAGAAATACGGTAAATATAAATACCCGGGGCAACGGACGCACCGTTGCGTGTTACAGCGTGCCATTCAAATTTACCTTGCGTCCCTACCGTTTCTCGCGTTTCACTATAGACAAGATCCCCCGTGGTCAAAAAAATCTCAAGGCGAATGTTATCGGCGATCTGCGAAGCAGACAACTGATAGGCGAATGTCACTGCTGAATCACCTCTAAAGAACGGATTTGGATATACTTTTATTTCCTCAAGTGCGAAATCTTCTGCCTGAAGTTGCTCTACACGCAAACGATAAGAGTCAACACTGCTAAAGCCTCCATCTGATTCCACGATAATATAGAATATATCCGTCCTATCGGGTTGATAGATGATCTTCAATCCGCCGATGTCAGTCGCATTTTCGCCAGTAGCGACTATTGCACCGGTTGCTGTGTGGAGGGACAGTCGGTAGTTTTTGCTTGGCGGGATGTCAGCCAATGTCACCAGAATTGTGATACCACGGGGTGCTTCCAATGCGTAAACATCGCGTATATCAGACAAGTTAAAAAGGAAGGATTCATACGTTTGTGCGTATGTGATACGGAACGCAGTCGCAAATGTATCATTTGGTTCGTAAGTGTCACCGAACGACACGAGAATAGGAATCGTCTGACCTTCTGGTCCGATATTCGTGATAGAAATACCGGTTACAGTGCCATCGTTAGCGTTACTATTTGGTACTGTCCCGGGTGTGAAAGCGGTTTGTTCATCATCTGCGGAGTAAGCGGCACCATCGGTTATCGTTCGCACATCTATAAGATTGGCATCGTCTTGTTGATAAATTCCGAGGTGTTCCGGATCTGCTGGGTCTTCAAGCCAAATTTGCTGAGATGCATCATAAGTCCCAAGCGGGTAAGGATCCGTCTCATCAATATGCCAAATTAGTATGCCTGATTCAGGTAGATAGGTATCAAAAGTCGCCCCTGACGTTTTGTTCCTATTTTCTATGAGGAAGAATTCTGTTGCTTCTCCACGAACGGGTGTTGCTGACGCATGAATATCAATTTTGAAAAGCTTATTATCTGTGGGCCCGAGTTCAAAACTCGGAACATCAATCTGTTGGTTTTGTGTTATCTGAACGGGTTGAATCCAGCCAAGGCGCCCATTTTGAGGGCGCGCATCAAAATCCCATTTGAGGTATCCTATAATATGGCTCGGCTGTAAACCGTTTCCGACGCCTAATTCCTCCGGCCCTTGGTAGGGGCCGAATTGACTCATCAATCCCCATTTGTGATCGCGTGCATCTGTGAAGTCGAACCCGTATACATCTGGTGCACCGAAATCATGAAAGAACTCGTGGAAATAGATTCCTAAATGTGGGTGTTCAAAGTCAGGTTCCTCGGCAACAACGGCAGCGGTATTGACCCGTACGTCATCATGAACGGCATTAACAGCGGGTATTAGAAGCGACTGCATGTCATCAATTACACCCGTAGAGGCTTGGTCGTTACCTGAATGGATAAGAATGATGTGGTCTACGATTCCGTCGTCGTCTCTGTCGTATTGTGAAAAGTCAACAATCGCATCCGCTGCCTCGCATGCTTCGCGAACTAACTCTCGATAGCGTTCAAGGATTCTTATGCCTTCGCCGTAATAAGTCATCGGTTTTTTGGCACGAAACCATGTATTGCCTTTCGGGATAACGCCGCCCATCGGACCGGGCTGGACATCCATTTGCCCATAAGAATTTTCACGGTAATATGTTTTGAGGGAAATCCCCTGCGTCGCAAAGAGATAGTTATCGAACGCTGCCCCTTCCCTGCGTCCTGGCATGTCGGAAAAATCTATTTTCAAAGCGAGAACATATTCTATGCCATCTGATTGTAAGACCCCTTGCTCTCTGGCGAGGCAACACTCTTCAAGTGCTTCGAGAAAATCTACCCGACTTTGAGGTGTTTTAGGCACGAAAGTGCCACTTGCTGAATCTTCGTTAAAATAGAGATAAGGGTTCGGCGGTGCCGCGATGCTTAGCGAAGGAAAGAGCGCAAGGATGATGATACCAATAGTCAAACGCTGCAAGGTTATCCGCATGGACGCAGAGGAGCAATATAGAACGAAAACAGGCTTAATCAAACTCCCCTCCGCACTTCCGGCACAGGATATAGAACTGAATATCATCGGATTGGGCATGTTGTATCATAAGGTCAACTGCCTGTTGTGGCAGATCCGCGGTACATTTGGGGCATTTGTAGAGCGAACCTTTCGTTTCAGGGAATTGCGTAATATCTCCCCATATATCCTGAAGCCAGTATTTAAATTCCCAAGGTAGTTCGGTATTGACAGCGGTCGCGATCTGGACAGCATGACGAATGAGTTTTTGACATTCATGGATGGAGGCGGGTTCGTAGGGGTGCGGGGCATGCTTAATAGGGAGCGATTTCCCTCCGGTCTCAGTTTGCGTGTTGAAATCGCGCGCCCGGGTAAGCAAAATCTGATCCAAGCGTGAGCCAGCTTCTCTGCCTTTTGACCAGAGACGATAGTAACCTGTCCGTTTAATCTGGAAAAAAGCTGGATTGATGCCCTGTTTGGTGTTTACAACACTGTCGGGTCCGGTATTCCATAACCAGCGATGCCACTTGGAGGTATCATCAGGGTCGGGACAAATTCGGATAGCACCTGGGCCCCCGTCCTTATCCCACGGTTTTGCGAGCGCGTCATCCATACCGATCCAATACGAATCTTTACTCCATTCAAAGAAAGCACGAGCCCAGAGGTACCACTTCCCTGTTTTAGGGATATAAATTTCGTGTATCGCACGTGCACCTTTCAAACTGTCGATAGCTCGTCCGCCGGAGGCTTCTTCATGCTCAACCATTCTTACACCCTTATCAAGATGGATCGCGGTATCTGCTTCGATAACGAGTGTGTCCTTTGGCAAACGAATGAGTTCTTTAGGTTCGTCATCGTCGGGTTCTGTGGGTTCCATAAGATCATAGCTCTTCGCAATCCTTTGTGATACCTTCTCAAACTGTTTTTCAGAAAGTTTCGCGTCAAAAAAGCAATCTCGGATACCTTTCTTCCAGAGGTCGAGGAGTAGGAACATCGCCTGCAGATTCCCATCGGGACGTTTGCGGGTACCAACCACGATTAACATACCGGTGTCCTTAGAACGACTGACTAAGCACCGATGCAATGGAAAATCAGGTGCTTTATGAGTTCTGCTTGAGACGATGAGAGGTGAGTAGTATCGGCATTTTTCATCACATCCGGGGATCTTGGCACGTTTGGCTCTACAACAGTCTGGGCAAATTAACATACCGTTGAGTGCCGGACAGATCCGCTTGCCATTATCTGAGCGACACGTTCGACATCGTTGGCGTTTAGGCCTTCTTTTTGAGGTTGGGTATCGCTGATGTCGCATATTTCTTCCAAAACGGGTAATGTAGGTAGAGATATTACCAAAAATTCTACAAGGAATTATATGAAAATACGCCTTGGTTAAATATAAAGGCTTACCCGTAACGAGGGAGATTAACTCGGACGATTGACGAGATCAGATAGGTATTCAGCAATTTTGTCTGTAATCTGTTGTGCGTCTACGTCCGCAAAGTTAAACAGTTCCTTAAGCATAGGGGAGATAGCACCCGTATCAAGCAAGGCATTTGCGAGTCTTCCCATATTGCTTCGGTTGAGCCCACCTTGTCCATCGTTATTCCCCATATCCAGAATCTTAATGCTATCGATTTTCTCAACGGGTTTCATGAGTTCCTCAAGAATATCAGGGGCTTCATCAATGAGTTCTAAAATCGCTTCTTGGACGAGGACGCGTTGTTCAGCAACATTCCGAGCTTCATATTCTGCCATCTCACCTTGTGCTTTCGCACGTGCCTCGGCAAGTACAGCATCGGCAAGACGTTCAATCGGCTGTGCTTGGGCTTCAGCGCCTATGATTGCCACCTCACGCTGCCATTCAGCTTCTTTCACTTGCTCTGTTGCCGTCACATTCACTTCTGCACCCATGCGCTCAGCTTCCGCGACTAATTGTTCTTTCTCTGCAAGTGCCGTTACCTGCTGTTTATTCGCAACATCGATCTTTCGATCTTCGTCGGTTAAAGTAACCTGTAATTCCTGGTTAATACGGGTCTGCTCGACTGTCAAGATTTTAGCAATCTCAGCGAGTGAAACCTGCCGCACTTGATCAATTTGTGCGGTTTCGATGACGAGGTTCTTTTCAATTTCACGCTGTTGGACCTGTTGTTCTTGACTGAAGCGTTCCGTCTGGACTGCTAAATCGCGCGCAATATCCCGCAAGGATACGCCCTCTTCTTGGGCGATACGTGCTCTTTCTACAGCAAGTTGTTTTTCTATGTCTCGCGTTTCTACCTGCTGTTCCTGTCCAATTCGGGTTATTTCTACAGTTAAGACTTTGGCAATCTCGGCGAGTTCGACTTGACGCATCTGATCGATCTGTGCGGTTTCGACGACGAGGTTTTTCTCGATTTCACGCTGTTGGACCTGTTGTTCCATACCGAGTTGTGCCGTCTGAACCGTCAAATCACGTTCAACACCCCGTAAGGCTACGCCTTCTTGTTGTGCGATCCGCGCCCTCTCTACGACAAGTTGTTTTTCAATATCTCGCGTTTCTACCTGCTGTTCTTGGGCAATCCGTGTGATTTCGACTGCTAAAGTTTTAGCAACTTCAGCGAGTTCGACTTGACGCATCTGATCGATCTGTGCGGTTTCGACGACGAGGTTTTTCTCGATTTCACGCTGTTGGACCTGTTGTTCCATACCCAGACGTGTCGTTTGCACTGCCAATTCACGCTCAATATCCCGTAACATAACGCCCTCTTCTTGGGCAATGCGGGCTTTCTCTACCGTCAATACTTTCTCTATTTCACGAACAGTAATTGCCTGTTCTTGGGCAATTCTCTGCATTTGAACGACGAGATGTTGTTCAATTTCGGCGAGCTGTACAACTTTGGATTGCTCAATCTGTTGTGTTTCGACAATGAGGTTTTTCTCGATTTCACGTTCAGCAACAATCTGTTCCTGTTGGACGCGAGCGACTTCGATGTCACGGTTCATCTCAATTTCGCGTTCTTGGATGACCTGTTCCTGTGTAATACGTGCGCGCTCAACCTCCTGCTTCATCTCGTATTCACGTTCTTGTACGCCCTGTTCCATCTCGAACTGGAATTTGAGGGTCTCCGCTTCCCGTTCAGCAGCATAGATAGAAATATTTTTCTGTTGGTCGGATTCTGCCCATGCTTGTTGTTGTTCAGCTTCAAGTTTTTGTATGCGGGCATCTACCTCAATTTGAACAATCGCGACCTCTTTTTCCTGTACAATCCGTTCTTTTTCTCGTTCCTGCTCAGCCGTAATTTCAGTAATTTCACGGATACCGACTGCATCGAATCGGTTTTCCGCATCGAGTGTTTCAACGGGGGTCTGATCCACCCGAATAATTGATACCGTTTCAAGGGTTAATCCGTTTTGTATTTCCAGATCTTCACCGCATGTGGCTTGTACCTTTTCAGCAAACTCTTGGCGTTTTTGAAGGAGATCCTGAATGTCACTTTCGGCTGCAACACTTCGTAATGCACCTTCGAGTTTGGGTTCAATTAACTCTCGGACGGTTTCTGGAGTCATAGACTTATCGCCGAGTGCTTGCGCCGCGCGTAGAATATCATTTTCTTCAGGTTCGACTTTAAGGTAGAAAACAACTTCGACATCACCGCGGTTAAAGTCATACGTAATCAAAGCCTCCGGGCCCTCTCGTATAACCTCAATACGCATGGTATTCAGAGATATTTCTTTGATTTCATGGATAATGGTGTTAACCCAGAGACCACCAGTGATACGAATTTTCTCTCTGGCACCCCCAGTTCGGACGAGTGCGATGTCGGCTTTCGGTATACGATAGCGAATAACTGTCGCGGCAAAAGCAGCCAGACTCGCAAATAATACGAAGAGAATAACTGTCAACCACCGTATTATCTCGTTCTGCCCAAAACGATCAAGATTTTGATAGGCAAACCAAGCAACAGCGATTGCTACAGCAAGTAAGAAAACGATAACAGCAATGAAACGCATTCAATTCTCCTAAGAGTGATTTTCTAACTATTAGAATCTGGGCATCGTTCCAAATGTAAGCAGAGACAAATTGCGCGATTTTAGCGGAAGATTGTCTCGTTGCTGAGGTGCGTCCGATATCGCCCTTTGAGCGGTTGACGTGGAGAAGTCTGCCACGCCAGATTTGCTAAGTAACAGAGGGCATTCTCGACGAGAGGTTTCGCGATAGTCGTCCGAAATGCGTCACGGGTATCAACCGCAAAAGCGACATAATATCCGTCTCCCCATGGTAACTGCACACTGATCGGATCTCCGTTATCCTCTCTAACAGCCAATCTTCGGTAACTTCCGTCGTTTGTCACCCAATGATCGTCGGTTACGAGTGTATCTACATTGACCTTATGCGGCCAGGTAAACATACCTGTTTTTTCACCGTCATCAGTGATTTTGACGTTGCCATCGTTGGAATTAATCACACGAATTGGGTGGCGATTCACCGGTAGCCAGTCGCCACGCCACGCAGGTTCAGTCGTATGGACCCCATCGGGAGGTGTGATATTGTTATCCATTGCGGAAGCCCAAACAATGCCACCCTTACGAACAAACTCCTGAATCGCTTGATCTACATCTTCAACGAAATATTCACCGTCGTGTCCGGTTGCGTTCCAAGTAAACCAAATGATGTCGTACTCCGTCAGCGTAATGCTTGAGAGTTTGATAGCATTGTTCGGATCACCACGATTGTCAGGATTGTCATTGACGTGGACGGTCGTAAATTGGAATTCTAACCCTTCGACTGAAGTGAGAGACTCTAATAGTGCCGGTTCGCCGGTTGCATTATCACCAACAACAATCAACACACGGAATACGCCCAACGGCACAATTTTTATCGAAGAAATAATATCTGAAAATGATTGCGAATGTGGGAGTGCTCTGAGGTTCCGAAGTGCCAACTGAAATTCTTGTGAACTTAGGCTTAGGTTCAACCGTCGTCCTTCAAAGTTAACGTGCTCGTAGAAAATAATATGACATCCGCTGAACGGAAAACTCGGACCGCGCTGGATACGAATTGATGAAATGGTATCGTTCATACCGATGTCGAACATTGAACTGACATCGCGCATGATAACACTCCGTTGACCGGTATAATCTACATCACGGAACACCTCGATGATGACCGGGACTGCTCCATACTCCGGTGGTGTAGGATGCGCTGATGGACTGAAACTGATAGATGTAATTGCGTCCCCAAAGTTGTAGGGGATATCATGGATGTTTGGATAGAACCCTGGAGCAAGGACCAACCGGCGTCCCTTATAGTTATCATGTTCATGAAAGACGGCTTTGTAGTTAGGGGACGCGTTAAAGCCTGGTCCCTTGTAGATTTTAATTGAAGAGATGATGTCTTGTGCACCGATCTCTCCAGTGTTCGGGATCGATTCAACAAGTGTAACCTTGCGTCCATGAAAATTTACGTGTTCAAAGACTTCAACAACGAGCCTCGGCATGTTGGTCATAACCCGCTCCTTATTTTCAGGCGTAACTTACAAATGAAATTGCAAGTGAAATTAAGATACCATTAGCAGAAGCGGTTTGTCAAGTGAAAACTTTTATTTTCCTTGAATCTCTGCGAAGAATATGGTAAAGTATAAATAAGAGCCTGGAAAAACTCTTTGAGAATGTAAGATGGAGGAGATGTGATGTCTTACAAAAGAGTACTTCTGATTTTTTTGATCACAATTGTCAGTATAGCGTTAGTCTATTTTCTGGTCCGAATGGAACAATCGGCGACCCAAGAAACGGTAGCATTACGTCCAGCCGCGCTTCCGTATAATTGGATTGGCAATATAACACATAGACAAATAGCGGAGCCTTCTGGTATCACCTACCATCCGACTCGACGGAGCCTGTTCCTTGCGGATGATTCAGGGAGCGTCCATGAAGTAAGTTTGGAGGGTAGGCTCATTCAGTCGAAAGGACTGAACGAACGGGACATTGAAGGGATTACAGTGGATCCGAGTACGGGCTTGCTTTATGCGGCTGTAGAAGACGATGAAGTGATCTTGGAGCTTGAACCAGAAAACTTGGCAATTCAAAGAGAATTCAAAATCGGCAGAAACTTTAAAGGTGAACAACTTCTGAGGAAGGGGGGCATGGGTATTGAAGCGATCGCTTTTGTTCCAGATGCCTCACACCCGGAAGGTGGTACTTTTTGGATCGGTAATCAATCCTTCAGTCTCAAAGCAAAAGATGAACCCTCGGTCGTATGCGAAGTTGTTGTACCCCTGCGTTCCACAACAGCGAAACAGGCAGATGGCGCGATCATCCATGCTTACAAAATGAACTTCATTGATATTTCAGGCTTGGCTTATGATGCACAAGGCGATTTTCTGGTAGTAATCAGTGATACAACAAACCTCTTGGTGGAACTCAAACGGGAAGGCACTGTTCTAAGGCAATACCTCTTACCCGGTGACGAACAGGAAGGGGTTGTGTTAGACGGACTCGGTTACATGTACGTTGCGCAAGAAAATGGAGCAATTATCAAATTGGCAGATCGGCGACTTCGTTGAATTTACATACTCCAGTTCCTTGTCGTTTCTACTCGCTTTTCGAGTCATCGTCGTTTTATGTCTCATCATCTTCGAGACGCAACACGGTGATCCCTGGGACCAAATCTAATACCAGATTGATGGATGCATACTGTTCTGCTGTATGACCACAATCGTCCCGCCACAGAACTTGTACGTTTCCTTCATCATAGAGAATTCCAGAGGCGAGTTTCTTACCATCAGCATTTTCTAAGTGGAAATTTCTGCGGCGTTTTGTATCCATGATGTTCGTAGGTATACCAAAATAGTGAGGTGTGGAAACCACACTTTGACAAAAACAATCCGAAGATACTATCCAAGCGAGACAAATTCTGCTTCTACACGATGCGGAATTATACCCGCTGCGTTACCCCGCTGGAGCAATTCTCGCACGCCTGCTCTGCCTTTTTCCCCGTAATCGAGCGTGTAATCATTGACGTACATTCCCACAAATTTATCCGCCAGCGAGGTCTCCATGTCGCGTGCGTAAGTCATTGCATACTCCAAACCGTGTTCTCGATGTTCGAGCGAGTACTGGATGCTCTGTTTGAGCAATGCTGTTATCTCGCGGATTTTTTCGGTACCAAGGTTTCGGCGAATTACATTCGCACCGAGCGGTAATGGCAGCCCTGTTTCCTCATACCACCACTCACCTAAATCAATGACTTTGTGAAGACCCTCGCGTGCGTAGGTTAATTGCCCTTCATGGATAATGAGTCCGGCATCTACTTCATCCTGTTGGACAGCGTCTAATATTTGGTCAAAGGGGCGAGAGACTGCCTCAAAATTTGGTTGGAAAAGGCTAAGTGTAAGATAGGCGGTCGTCATTTTGCCCGGAATAGCGATACGCTTCCCCGCGAGTGTGTCTATCGGGGACTTGGAAACGACAAGGGGACCGTACTGATCGCCGATGCTCGCGCCACAAGGCATGAACATGTAATCCTTCGCAACGTAAGCGTAGGCGTGAACAGAGATTGCGGTAACTTCAAGTTCAGCCGCCAACGCGCGTTGATTCAGGGTCTCAATATCTTCAATCACATGAACAATCTCATAAGGACCAGTTGGTATTAAACCTTTCGCGAGAGCATAGAACATGAAAGCATCGTCGGAATCTGGGCTGTGCCCAATCCGAACTTTATCTGTCTGTGACATAGTCTTCCTTTTTTATATCGGATTGTAGTTTTCTTCAAATAGTGATATAATCAAATAAAAATAAATGAGTTTGAAAGCAATACCTAAATATCTTTATCTTACAGCAACGCCACATGGACTCACAGAATTAGTGAGTGCGGAATGTGTTGCCCTGACAGGATCTCCACCCAATGCGGAGGGTATCGCGATTTCAGACAGGTGCGTTGATGTATGTCGAGGTGCCTATCTGAAAAGTTGCAGCGAAATCCTTTTTGAAACAACCAGTCTCACTGAACTTCGCGCGAAGATCAAGTCCATAGGTTTACAGGCGGACGAATTTCGAGTTTCTGTCGTAAAAAAGCCCCGCAACCTAAAAATAAATTCTATGACGCTCGCGCGGGACGTTGGAAATGTCATCGATGGTAGCGCAAATCTGTGTCAGCCGCGGACTACTTTTCTAACGGTTGTGACGGCTGATAAAATGTGGTTCGGTCAACTCCTTTCGGAGTCCGATGGCGTTTGGCTTGCGCATAATCAACGTCCTTATGTAACGTCGAGTTCGCTACCGGCTCGGTTGGCGCGTGTGCTTGTCAATTTAGTGGCATCCGCAGGAGATCGACTACTTGATCCGTGCTGTGGAACCGGCACTATTGTGATGGCTGCCGCACATAGCGGTATCCATGCAACCGGTTATGACATCAATCCACGCATGGTAGGTGCCACGACAAAGAATCTTCGGCATTTCGGACTCTCAGCAGACGTAGCACTGACTGATGCGAGACACATTGATGGACAGTATGACGCTATTGCGACAGATCTGCCCTACGGCATTAATCTCGTTAGAGATAGCGCGCAAGAAATAGAGATTTTATCAAATTTACGGACATCTGCACCGAAGGCTGCGTTCATCGATCTCCGAGATATCAGTAAAACGTTGACCGACCTTGGTTACCAGATTGAGGCTGTGCTGCCAGTACCAAAGTTGAGCATTGTACGGCGTATTTTTATTACCTCTGTAGCAGAATAAGAGTGTCCTTGTAGTATGGACCCTTTTGTGCAAATGAGACGCGCCTGCACTCAATAGTCCTCAATGTTATCGTAAAAATTCGTTTCTGGTAAGTACTCATCTTCATTGACTTCTTCTTCTTCATGCGCCTCGTATTCTTTCCGGTTCAGGAGCGTGTCTACTTCATTTGGGTTCTCAAGCCGGAATTTACAAATCCAGCCATCACCTTCTGGAAAACGATTGAGGAGTTCAATATCATCATCGAGAGCCGCATTGGTTTCGTAAACTTCACCTGTTACCGGGGCATAAATATAGAAATTCCTCCCGTCTGATGTTTCAACGCGTCCAATAATTTCGCCCTGCTCGTATTCACCGAGAATTGGTAACTCTATAAAAATGATACTACCGTAAACTTCTTGAATCCGTTCGGTGATCCCAACATTACACTCCGTTGAATTGAGAAATTCAATCCATTCGTGTGTTGGTGTGTACTTTATCTCAACGTTCTTCACCATGAACCTCCTATTATACATGATGAGCCTATGGCTTTACGATCCCAAGACCTTAAAGTTGTGCTTGGAAGGGTTCGAGCGCGTTTTGCCGAATCTGAATCTGACTCCCAAAAATCGAGATTTCTTTACAATGTGGGACGCGTGGGCGATTCCCACTATCGTTCTATACTGGTCAGACATACGTCACGATTGTAGTCCTGCTAAAAGGTTTGCCCGACTGAAAAAGCATACACCGCTTTCCCCTGCACAATGTGGATACGTTCTTCGTCTACCACGACAGGTGTAAATTGCGGTGTATATGCCACATTGAGAATGATATTTCCGAATCTGAAGCCAACCCCGAAGCAGATGCCTTCTGCTGTCCAGAGGCGTTCTTCGGTTTCAAATGAGCCATCTTGTAAGAGAAATACCGGTGTGTAACGCTTTTGTGTATCTCTCAGGTATCCAATTCGAATCCCAATTTGGTGGCGATACCACGTTTCAAGCCCTATATTTGCTCGTACACCATCTCGGAAAGGCGGATGTGCGTCTAAGCCAAATCTCAAAGCCACGTCCGATATTTCACGCTGGTATGCGATACCGGCTACAATCGTGCGCTCCATCATATTCGGGATAGAGATATCAGAAAAGGAGAGTCCATTACTCAAATTTCGGGCGACAGCACCAATCTGAATTGCCTCTCCAACTTGCTGAATAACGCCTACATTATAGGCATATCCGTGCCCGAGATCTTCGTTGCCGTCAATACCGACTGCCTTGGATCGAAGCCATTTTGTGTCTACACCGACAACTGTGCCACCGAATAGATTGACCCCGTAACTGAGACCGAACGCAAGGTTATTTTCGGGAAAACTGTTAAGTGCCTTTCCAAGATAATTGACTCGGCGAAACGCACCGGCTTGTTCAAATGCAAGTGCTAATCCAAACGTGCCGAATTTGCCTACTGGGAGCGCCCAATTTAAAGTTTCAACACTGGACGAGTGCTGCTCATACCGACTATAATCTTCATAATTGGCATTTGAGTTCGGTTTGGAAAGTAGAGCGACAGTGCGTGGAAAACGGGTTGCGTGAATAACGAATCGGTTTCCCTCTATTGCGCTCATACCGGCTGGATTGCTTCCTAAGGCATTCGCACCACGGGTTGCACCAGCGAAACTCCCACCCATCCCATAATGTTCGGCACCGAGTAACTGTTTGAGGAATCCATCTGCTGATGCTCTCATATTTGCTATTGAAGTAGTGCTACTCATAACAAAGAAGAGAATTACCAGACGGGGCAGGAGAGTCAGAACACAATTTTGGACGTATTTCACTTCTTACCTCTTTGTCATTATCAGTTTCAGTAACGTTCCATGAAAGATTATTGGCAATCGATAACTGCTAACTGAAAACTATATGGAACAGAGTGTAACTTGTGCGACAGCATAGTCATGTGTATGGGACATAGAGACAAAGGATGCACTGATATTGCGTTCCTGGGCATAGCGTTGAACCTCACCGTGTAGGATGAGTTCCGGTTTCCCGATAGTATTTGCCCGAACTTCTACATCTTGCCAGCGCATACCTGTAGTCAAGCCTGTGCCGAGAGCCTTGAGTGTGGCTTCCTTAGCAGCAAAACGAGCGGCGAGTCGCCAGTAGCGAGAGGGAGTATCTCCACAATAAGCAAGTTCTTGCTGTGTATAGACGCGTTCTTCAAACCGTGATCCCCATCGACGGGATGCGTCTCGGATCCGTTCAACTTCAACAATATCAATGCCAATTCCCTGAATCTTTTGCTGGTGCATTGGTTTATCTATAGAGTGCATCCGTCATTCGGGCAGCACGAACGTTTGCTTTGACATCATGTACCCGCACAATGTCTGCGCCGTGTGCGATAGCCCAACACACTGTAGCGGTCGTTCCTTCAACGCGCGCTGTTACCGGGAGATCTAATATGTTACCGATAAATGATTTCCGTGAAGTCCCAACGAGCAGAGGTTTGTGTAACCCTCGGAACTCCGTAAGGCGTTTTAGGATTTCAAGGTTGTGTTGTATCGTCTTGCCAAATCCGATCCCTGGGTCGATAATGATACGATCTGCGGGAATACTTTGCGATTCGGCAGTCTCGATACTCTTCTGAAGCAACTCACAAATATCGCTAACGACATCGTCATACTGAGGTGCCTGTTGCATCGTGCGCGGTGTGCCTTTCATGTGCATCAGAATCAGCCCCGCTTCCATTTCTGATACAACCGCCGCCATTGCCGTGTCCCCGCGCAATGCTGTGATGTCATTGATAAGATGTGCCCCGGCTTCAAGTGCGTGCCGAGCCACTTCAGCTTTATATGTGTCAACGGAAAGAAGAACATCAACGGTGTCAACAATGGCACGAATAACGGGTAGGATTCGCGCCAATTCTTCACTGATAGACACTGCGGATGCCCCGGGGCGGGATGATTCTCCTCCAATATCAATGAGGGTCGCACCTTCCGCTACCATCAGTTCGGCTTGTGCGACCGCTCGTTCAACATCAAGATAACACCCGCCGTCGGAAAAAGAGTCGGGTGTGACGTTCAAGATGCCCATTACATGTGTCTGTTGACCTAAAGTGAGCGATTTGCCACGACAGTTCATATAACTGGTTTTGCTGGTAGTTGTGGCCGGGGTCCGAGAATCTCATCAATATCTTCGGTAACAAGCGTCTCCCGTTCTAAGAGTGCGTCCGCAAGTAACTTTAATCCTTCAAGATTCGTTTCCAAGATTTCGCGCGCCTTATTATAGCACTCTGTTACAATATCATGGACCGCCTTGTCGATTTCAATGGCAGTTTTTTCACTGTAATCCTGATGGACACTTAATTCTTTACCGAGGAAGACCTGTTCGTCGCGTCTACCGTAGGTGAGGGGTCCCATGTGGCTCATACCCCATTGTGTAACCATTCGGCGTGCGAGGCTTGTCGCTTGCTCAAAATCGTTTTGTGCGCCGGTAGTTTGTTCGCCAAATATAATTTCTTCAGCAACTCTGCCTCCGAGGGCAAAAATGATATGAGCGAGTAGACGATTTTTGCTCATATTATGCCGTTCTTCGAGAGGGAGTTTTGCTGTCACACCGAGAGCTCTACCGCGTGGAACAATGGTACATTTGTAGTTCGGATCGCTTTCTGGTACGAAGTGTAGCATGAGGGCATGTCCGGCTTCGTGATAAGCCGTGACACGTCTTTCTTCGTCGCTAATGACGAGGCTACGTCGTTCGGGTCCCATGAGCACTCGGTCTTTGGCTTCGTCAAAGCACATCATGTCAATTTCTTCTTTGTCACATCGTGCGGCAAGTAGTGCTGCTTCGTTTGCCATATTCTCAAGGTCTGCGCCGGAGAATCCCGGTGTTGCCTTCGCTAAGATTTCCAAATTGACGTTTTCAGCGAGTTTATAAGGTTCTTTCGTATGGACATTAAGTATCGCCTCCCTCCCACGCACGTCGGGCAAATCAACAACAATCTGTCGATCGAATCGCCCCGGACGAAGGAGAGCAGGATCTAAAACGTCAGGTCGGTTCGTTGCTGCAATAAGTATTACGCCTTCAGATGCTTCAAACCCTTGCATCTCAACGAGAAGTTGATTTAAGGTCTGCTCACGTTCATCATGTCCACCACCGATACCCGCACCACGGTGTCTACCGACAGCATCCAATTCATCAATAAAAATGATACACGGGGCATTCTTTTTACCGGTCTCAAACAGATCTCGAACACGGGACGCGCCTACACCGACAAACATCTCAACGAAATCGGAACCGCTGATACTATAGAACGGGACATCTGCCTCACCCGCAACAGCTTGGGCAAGCATTGTTTTACCCGTCCCTGGAGGTCCCATAAGGAGAACTCCTTTAGGGATTTTACCACCGAGTCGTTCAAATTTTTTCGGTGCCTTTAGAAATTCAATAACTTCTTCAAGGGCTTCCTTCGCTTCATCAACACCCGCAACATCTTCAAATGTCACTTTAGTTTGGTTTTCGGAATGGAGTTTGGCTCGGCTTTTGCCAAAAGATAGGGCTCGGTTCCCGCTTCCTTGCATCTGACGCGACAGGAAAATCATCAAGCCTAAGAAAATAAGTAGTGGTACAACCGTTGTCCCGAAAATAAGCAAACCTTGTGGGAATTTAGATGGCGGTTTGACATTATAGTTAATACCAAACTCGTCAAGTTTCGCTTGGATGTCATAATCATCGATCGCATCGCGGCTCGCTCTAAATTCGCCTTGCCACTTTGGTGGGAGATGGGTTTCTTGCTCCTCAGGATCCACGCTCCGCAGAATGTCGGTGCGGATTTCATTGAGTATGTTATAATTAAACTGTCCTTCTACCCATTCTTCGTCTAAAACCAGATATCCTTCGAATAGGGATGAACCGCGCGTTATGTATTGATGAAAATCAGAGGTCGCGAGTTGATAAACTGGATCTCTGCGGTTGAATAATTGATAAATGCCAAGGACAACGAGTCCAGCAACAACTACCCACCAAATCACCATGCTTCTGGTACTTTTATTCACAACCAATTGCCTCTCTGTTAATTTCTGAGCACTGACAAAAAATTGATTTCAAAACTGCTTAGTTTAAAAGTATAACAGATTTTTTCCCAAATTTCAACTGAATTTAAAAAAATCGCCTATTTCCGCATCTCGAATCTGTTAGTGCCAATTTTAATTGGATAAATAATCGCGTTTAAAGTATACTATAATATTAGTGAAGAAATAAGAAATAGGTGCAACAAAATGTTTAAATTTGCGTTGGTCGGAGGCGTTTATGAATTTCAACAAACAAATACTTGCGATAGTTATCCTCCTGCTGGTTATGGTGTCTCATGCATTAGGACATGTCACAGGCAGGAATCTTCAAAATTTTCAATATAACGCAGAACTCGCACCTGTTGCACCTATCGTGGATGGATATCTTGACGATCCCGTATGGGATAGAGCGACGCTCGGGAAGATGGAACAAGATTTACTAAGTGGGAAACGTTGGAGCGAATCGCCTGATTTTACAGGAACTTTCGGGGCGGTTTGGCGAAACGGTTTTCTTTATGTCGCTATTAAATTAGTCGACGATCAACTCGAAAATCGCCAAACGAAACTGCTCCGCGAGGATCATCTTATTGTTTACGTAGATCCACATCATTCAGGTAGAATGGAGGACCTCTACCGTTTTGACATTCCGATTCAAAAAGAGATGGGCACGCTAAAATCGCCATTGACGCGGGTCGCATGGGGAAACGATGGACAGACCTGTGAGTTGAGTTTCCGTCTTGACAATCTCGCGAGGAAGGGGAATAGCATCGGGTTCTTTATCATCTATAACGATGTCGATAGTGGACACCTGCAACATAAAATCGCTTGGGCGCCAGAGGGTTATACTGAGGAAAACATTGACCTTCCTGATCTCGCTTTCACCGCGAAGATTGAACCAACCCGGCAACAAAAATTAATCCAGTGGGGACACATCAAAAGTCTATATTAGTTCGCAACCGTAGGTCGGGGTGCCGAAACCTCGCTTTACGGTTAAATAAAATACCACTAAATAGCACTGGAGAATTCGTGTATTATATCGGTAAAACTTTGGAACTGATGGGCATAGCCTGCTTAGGAGCGGGACTCTATTTGGGCTGTGTCAATCCGTATGGTTATAGTGAATCCAAAGCAATGGGCGTTGAGATGGGCTTCCTAACGCTCGGCGTTTTGGTTTTTTTTGTTGGAAGACTCATTGAGAAACGTCAATGAGGATTAACAATTAAAACATGCAATACACACCTGAAAACGCCCAAGATGCTGATAAATCCCTCCCAATCGGCCAAATTCTGTGCGGCGACAATCTTGATCTCATCCGGAAGTTACCAGATTCCAGTATTCACTTGGTCATTACATCTCCACCCTATTTTCAGCAGCGCGACTATGGGGGTGGTATGGGTAATGATCCTGAGGCTGTAGATCGGTTAGTTCACCAAATTCACAGACAACATGGTTGCGAAGTGATTGTTAACGGCATCCTTCCTTCACTAAAATATTACCTGCGATTGTTGAGTGATCCGAAGTTGTTTTTAGATTGCTACTTAAGAAACCTTCAGTTAGACTTCAAACAAAGTACAGACATCAAAGAGATTCATTTACGGTTTTGGGGTGAATTGTTGGATTCTTTGTTATGAAACATCCATTTTAAATAGTAGTGTTCGCTAATCAGTTAACTCCATAATCGCAATACCTTGTTCGCCTGCAACCGAATAGAGAAGCCACGTTTTTCCATCCTCACAATAGATCGCTGGATCGCGAAGTTCATGCACACGTTCCCGATCTAACCCACCTGTTGACGGTCTAATCGGCAAATCTACACCCTCAAAATCGTATTTTGGCGCGATAACCTCTATTGGCTCAGATGGAGTCCAATCGTTCCAATCGTCAGTCAACTGTGCAGTGCTTTTACGGATGCGTTCTGGACTATCTCCGTAAAGTGAGTAGTAAACAGTCAATGTATCCCCTTCAAGAAGATTCGCTGTGTGACGCGGGAATCCTGTGTTGTCCTCATCCGATTTACGTGGAAAGAGCGGTGTATCTCGCGGAATGAACGTCGCTGTCCATTCTGGGGTTTGCGCACGACTTAGCCAACCGTGATACGTTGCATAAGGGTGTCCGTTCCACCAAAAGACCCGAAAGTAGGCACCGTTTCGTTTATCCAGTGTATCTGAAGCGGTATAATTCACGCCGTCAGTCGAGGTCGCCCAACAACTTGCCTGTCCTCCACCGTAGGTCCCGTGAAAATACATAAAGAAGCGGCGATTTTCCTCATCTATATGGACATCCGGGGAAGCGATATGATCGCGTCCCTGAAATACGGTATTATCTCGATGCAATACGCCGGGTTGATAGATCGTGTAAGGTCCCTCAATAGCATCAGCATAAGCCAATCGGATATAGGCACCGCGATGGTGCGCGAAGTAGAGATAATATTTTCCCAAGGGACCACCTCTGGAACGGTCTACCCATTCTGGCACGCGAACGAGTGAAGGTCCATTGATATTCGAGAAACCGTGTTCCCTGTCAATCTCAGGCATGTCGGGGTGGATAAGCAATGTGCGTTTCATATTTCTCCTCAATCGTGGCTCTGGAACCGATATACCTCTTGTGCTTCCTCAGACATACTGTTCCATATCTCTTTTGGAATCCGTGCACCGAAGATTCCCGGTGCGTCGGGGGCATGGTGAAACCGTCGAAAATAGACGAGTGCAAGCATGTGCCGGACAGTATTTTTTGTCCGATTCGGCATTGCCCGGTGCCAGCACCGCATGTCACGTACGACGACTGATCCCGCAGGCATCTCTAACTGAAATGAAGGGTAATTTGCAGCGCGTTCCGGTTCACAGACGTTGTATGGGGCGTTACGCACTGCCTCGTCATCAATAATGAGATGTGAACCGGGCCACACCTCTGTCGCACCGTTTTCCACTGTGAAATCAACAAGCGGAATGTTAACGACAATCGTTGAAACCGGCAGTGCAAACGGTAGTTCAGGGAAAAGTTGTCCCGAATCTCGATGAATCCATTGAATTTCGTTACCGGGACGAGTTGAGTTACAACCGTAAGGCAGATACGCGTATACTTTCTCACCCATCGCTGCTTTCAGAATTGGCATCGCGAACGGGTTATCAATGATACGCGGATCCATGAACGGCATTTTCAACATCGGGTGTTCACCCTCGTGACCGTTTTCTTCATTGCTGAGCACGGTTTCCGTAGCGACGTCAAGTTCTGCTATCCAATCCCGTGGAAGAACGCTTTCAATAACTACCAATCCTGCCTCGCGTAACAGACGTATTCCTGCATCGAGGCTTTCTGGCGTGAGTTTGTTTTCAGCACGTTCCTGATCGGAGATTTCCAGTTTCGGAATATTTATTGTTCGTCCTTTGTTTTCCATGTGCTAAGCCTGCCTTTTCAATCAGTATGAATTTTGAAAAGTATAACATAAAACCTAAAGGAGATCAAAAAATTTTATTGCTGTAGCAAAGCTAAAACTGATCGAAAATGAGAAAAAATTGTTGTTTTCTCCTGTGAATTCGTATAAAATAAAACAAACTTTCAAGCTACCACTTCCAAGGATTCGTTTTAGAATCACATTTAATTTCTAAGCAGAGGAGCGTGTAATGACACCTGAAGTCGCTTTACAAAAACGGGAGCAAATGATTGAAGAGGGGTTCTGCATTGTCGATGATGTTCTGACAGGCGAGTTTCTACAGGAACTCCAAGACGAGTCGGAACGGCTGATAGCTGGACATGTAGAACCCGAAGATGTTGTTTATCAAGGACAGCACGTCAACGTCCGTGGTGAAGATAACGCCCATATTCAAAAACTGTTGGAATGGCAACCCGCACGCGATGCTTTGGAACAGATCGGGTTCGGAGATTTTGTATCATCTGGTGGCATCATTATTCTGACGAAGGAATCTGGGGGACCCCCACTCTATTGGCATCAAGATTGGATGCGCTGGAACGATCCGCTGAGTTGCACACCCTGGCCTCAGACGATTTTCCTTAATTATTACCTCAGCGATACATCCCGAGAAAATGGCTGCTTAAAGGTTATTCCAGGCACACACCGCAAGCGAATTGACTTACACGACATATTGGTGCCAGCGCATGAGCAGGGAGCGCGGTTTATTGATGAAGATCATCCGATTATGTTCAGTGATCACCCGGATCAAGTAGATGTCTGCGCGAAAGCGGGTTCATTGGTAATGGCAGATGCGCGCATTTTACACTCCGCCCACCAAAACTTTACCGATGTTCGACGGACGCTAATTCTCGCATGGCATAGCCGTCCGAATACCGTACCAGACTATTGGGATAGCGAAATTCCAGAAATCATAGCAAATCGCGACGAAGACGCAAACTATCCGATGTCTCGTATCCCTGGTGATTTGTTACAGCCATAGCACGGCGAGGGATCTTTAAAACATGGAGCGGAAATGATTCCGATCGACCTTTCCAATAAAGTAGCAGTAATTACAGGCGGTTCAGGCGCGTTAGGGCGTGTTATGGTAAGGACCTTAGCGGAAGCAGGTGCAGATATTGCAATCTGCTACTACAGGGACCAAGAAACAGCCCAATTTCTGCGAGACGAAATCACCGCCAGAGGCGTGCGGGCAGCCGTAGTGCAGGCGGATGTCACAAATCAGGATTCGATAAATGCTATGTGTGATGCCGTTTCAGAGCGACTCGGTGCGGCAGACATCATCGTCAATAACGCCGTAATTCAGTATAGCTGGACTTCGGTTTTAGAGCAGTCCGCTGAAGACTATGAGAGTCAGTTCCAGTCATGTGTTCTGCACAATGTCTACATGGCACAAGCCTTTGTCCCTCAGATGATTGAATCGGGATGGGGACGCGTTGTTAGCATTAATACGGAATGTTCAATGCAAAATTTTGAACGACAGAGTGCTTACACATCGGGTAAGCGAGGTATGGACGGTGTCCTGCGAGTGCTTGCCAAAGAGGTAGGGGCACACGGTGTCACTGTCAACCAAGTTGCACCGGGTTGGACTGTCAGCGAAAAGAGTGAAGCAAGCGCGTCCGACGAACATTATTGGAGTCAAGTTCCGATGCAGCGCCGTGGCACTGCTCAAGAGATTGCTAACGTCGTACTTTTCCTCGCCTCAGACCTCGCGAGTTACATCACAGGTGCGTATATTCCGGTGTGCGGTGGGAATGTGATGCCCACAATTTGAGGAATTTATTCCATTATCGGATGGTTTGAAATCACTGAGGCGTTAAAATTGGAGCTTGCCTTACCTGTATATCGCGATTTATTCGTCAGTCTTGAAGACCGCTAATCAATTGCATATTTTACTGTAGAATCAATCGAGGGAAATATGGAACGACATAAACTCCAGTACGAAGTACTGAACGACCACAATCCAGGTGCGGAATCCGGGGGACACTGGGAAATTGAAGTGCATGCTGACCCCGAAGAATTGCAGACGTTTGCCGAGACGGGTTACCTCGTGCGAGAGGCACTCTTTCAAGGCGAGGTACTCGGAAAATTAAGAGATGCCCTTGATCGCTTAGAGGGACGTGAATCGGAAAAACGAGACAGTGCGATGGCTGGTAAACGGGGGTGGGGCTTCATTCCGCGGCATCTGATGGATAAAGATGAAGTATTCTTAGAACTCCTGAAATTTCAACCGACTTTATCAATCGCCCGTGCGATGATGGGACCGCTTGTGCGGTTGCGGGGTTTGAGTGCGCGCATCAGTTATCCGGGTGAAGATCGAGAGCAGCAAACACCGTGGCATCAACACATGCGTGTGATCTCGAATCCGATTCCACCGTGGTTCTCACGTCCACACTGCATCGATTGCCTCATCTATCTTGATGATTTGAACGAGGATACCGGTGCGGTCGCTATTGTCCCAGGATCACATAACTGGTTAGACAAGGCGACGCCGAATGTCTATGGACCTGTGGAAAACGAGATTGAACTACGTGTGAAAGCCGGTGGCGGCGTACTGATCCACGGCAATCTCTGGCATCGTGGTTTACCAACACGCAATGCCAAGAGGCGAATGTTAATTTTAAGTTATACGCCGACCTGGCTCCGTAAATCACCACACGGTGGGGCACAACCCGAAGATGGGTTAACCCACACCTTTCTGGAAGATGCAGATATGGAGGAACGGATGCTGTTAGGTGTCGGTGGATACTCCTAAATCATCAGTAGCAACCGAATATGCTTTGTCTTGAAACGGGAGATTGGATCCAAGGGTTTTGATGATGTGGATAAAGACAAAAAATTGTTGTTTTTTTATATTCTTTATTATATATTGTAATCAGCAGATGTTGACCGCTTGAGATTAAACGGACATCTCAATTGTATAGTGTCGTACAATGTCAGTACATGAGAACACCTTTCCCGCCTTTTGAAATATGAACAGCTTTAACAGCGCACACTGAGACGTATGCCTCTTATTACAGAAGGAGACGCCCAATGAAAACTGCTCTTACGTTCAGCTTAGTAATGTCAGTGCTAATTTTAATGGTACCGGTGTTGATGACCGATGCCCAAGTGGTCAAAGAGGATGACCTCATCATCTACTATAGTTTCAACAAAGATACCCTCAAGGGTGATGATGTGGTCGATGTATCCGGGAATAAAAATGACGGACTTATCAAAAACAAGGATATCAGATCGGTGGAAGGCAAGGTCGGGGAAGGCATGGAGTTTCCCGGCGTTGCAACGAGTTACATTGCAGTCCGGGAACACCAATATGTCGATCCGATTAAATTGATTAGCTTCTCAGCATGGGTTAAGACAGATCAGAGAGGCATGATTGCTTCTTGGGATCGGAGCGAATTCTTCCGTTTTGCTGTCGGTGATGACGTAGGCGGAAACAACGGGACAACCTTTGTTGCGTTTGACACGTGTTGTCCGTGTTGCCACGATTGGTTCGGTGAGACGGACGTTGCGGATGATAAATGGCACCATCTCGCGGCAACGTTCGACGGTAAAGTGAAGCGGATATACGTTGATGGGAAATTAGATCAGGAAGAAGATGCCCCCGCGAAAGTTATCGGCGCGGGGCAGGCACGATATGGATTCATTGGAATTGGATCAGAAGCTGCTGCATTCGATGCAGCCACAGGACCGACATGGGCATACAAAGGAATTTTGGATGAGTTTATGCTGTTCCACCGTGCTCTCAGCGAGAAAGAGGTTGAACATCTTGCCAGCGGTCCTGAGAACCCGTTTGCAGTGGATCCTCAAGGCAAGTTGAGTACCACTTGGGGATACATTAAAGACATCCAGTAGAAGTAGAAAGTTAATGGGCGGCATCAGAGTGCCGCCCATTTTTTTGCTTTCCCAACAATCGTTTAGGCATCAGACGCGGTGACTGCTTCTTGAACACCGGGCCATTCGTTCCAGATATCGGTGTAGGCATCATAACCATTTTTCTCACAATCAACGTGCCGCAGCCGGAAAATGACGGCATAGCGGATATCCGACGCGGCGTTTGGTGCAGCCGTGTGAACGATCTGGTGATGGGTCAAGACGACATCGCCCGCTTTACCGAGTATCTGTGTTGGTCCCTCTGGCAGTTCCGGTTTTGGCATTCCGTCTGCCAATATTTCGTGCCCTTCCTTTTTGAAATAGTCGGCAAAGAAACTATGCGATTTGGGCCAAACAGTGAAGTTCCCACTATACGGTTCGGGGACATCCGCGAGATAAACCACGGCGAGCGCGGTAAACCCACGACGATAAACCCCTTTTGCCATGCCATTCTTACCGCTCCCTAACCCATCAAGGTGTCCGTGTGGTTCATTTGGATCCACGCGCAACGGACCCGGAAAACGCAATGCGATCTGCCCTGAGTTCGGAATTTGAACGTTTCCTTCACCCATCAATGACTCCGAAAGTTTTAGGATAGGCGTTTTATTGAAAAGGTCTACGATCTCAGGGGCTTCACGAATTTCGCTGCAGTAGGATTGCGCTCGGTAACGCTCTAAGTCTCCTTCGTTCATACCAACCGCACCGATGGAGTGATTAATTGCCTGTCGCGCCGCGTCTACCATCAGTTGTGGAACAACACCGGGGACAGAGATATAGCCGTTCTCATAAAACTCTAACTTCTGTTTACGACTGAGCATATATGCTTTCTCCATTTTACGAGCATTAAAGTGTTTTACCCATCGAAAGTTTATGATGGATTATTATAACATGTCCAACCTTGATCTCCAAAAGATTTTTATCAGGGGCAACGAGCCTGGGGAGCAAAGTATTAATGCGTGAGCGCATAGACAACCGCATTGATACCCATCTGCAATGCGATATTTGAATACTCGCGTGGGTAGAAACTCTCAGCGGCATGCTCCCATGCGTCTCCAAGATCGGTATTAAAGTTGATCATCATCATAAGCCGTCCATTGTCGTCATAAACGCCGCGACAGTACGCTGGATACCCATCGTATCTTTCGTACGTGCGTCCACTAAAGAGTGAGCGGAGTCCCGGAATCTGAACGAGTTCTTCGATTTTGAAGAAGCATTGGAAAATCGGATGGGATATTGGGATATCCACCGGCTCTCGTTCTGGGAAAATCTTTTTCAATTCCGTGTAAAACCGTTCCCATTCGCGTTCCCCGTGGAAATCGTCAACAAAGATAAAACCGCCGCGTAACAGATATTCTCGTAAGTTCTTCGCCTCTTTTCGGCTTAACCTAAGACTACCGACCTCCAACATGTAGGAAAACGGATATTCAAAAAGTTCCGTCGCACCAACTTCAATAATCTTTTCACGGGGATCTGCATCAATGTTCGTCTGTTTACGGAGTTGCCAGATAAAATTCCGATCAGAGGCAGGATGATCCACCCGCCAACTACTACGTCTGGTGAGTTGACCACCATACTTTAGACGGACGAATGTGAATCGGTCCGAATCACATTCCGAATTCGGTAGGATAACAGATACGGACATCACGATGAAAGTAGCCAACAACTGGATGGTTCGCATATTTTTCCGGTTTGAAGGTAGGTTCAGCATCTGGGTAAGAAATCCATCCTTGCGTCTCAGAAGATAAGTGTAACATACAAAATGAATTAAGTCCACCCTTAAACCAGATTCGGATAGGGCCCAGGACTTACGCAAATGCGTTAGAAAAAGGGATATTGAGACGCGAAAACGGGCATTGCGGCACTTTTAACCCCCTAAATCCCCCTTATCAGGGGGACTTTGAGAGGAAATGCGTAAGTCCTAAGGGTCATTTATGGTAGATTTTAGAATTAATTAGACGCTCTAAAGAAGCGAGATTAGCAGTGGGAGGGTGCTTTCTGATTTCGTTTTCGTCGGAGTGTTTACTTATTTTCACAATTCATCACAGATTAAAAACTTTTGGACCAAACTGTCGTAACCTGAATACCTGTGCCAGCTTCAAAGGCTTTTGCAATGTTAACTCTGAAAACAGAATCGCCTCTTCCTGAATGTATCCCCGGAACGTTAACAACAACAACAGATTTATCTTCTCCAAACTGTAGACCGATGCCGATACTTCCTTTAGGATCGAAGGTATATGCTGGACCAGATACATTCCAGACCTGTCCCTCGTCAAAGAAGATAATGCCAAATGCATTTTTGAAAATTCTCCAATTGAACAGATTCGATAAACGATAGTGGTACTCGACGTTGAGTAGAAACCCACGGTCTCCTGCAAACGTGTATGGAGAGGATGTATGTCCGCTTTTGTAGGTTATTGGACCACCAGATTCACTTTCCGGTCTATACCATGGATACCCCCTGAGTCCTGCTATTCCTCCAATGACAAATTGACGTTGAATTGGCAAAGCCGAATCGGAAAACCCAAACAGAAACCGAGTTCGGATTCGGTTATTCTTTAAACGGAAAGCATACCGAAAATGTAATTGCAAACGTGTAAAATCAAAATCGGACCCTACTGCCGCGTTGCTGTGTTCAATGAAAAACGTGTTGTGCCAACCCACGGAATTCGCTATATTATTCAAATCGTATCGGAAGGTGAGGCTCCGCATTTTGCCTGGGATTATTGATGGGTTTTCTCTCACACGGAGTGTCGATCCCCAGTTGGCAACAAACCAATCTGTGCTTCTCTGTAGACTCGCATGTGATTCAGCAACCATTGCCAATTTGAAGAAGTGGGATGGCATAATCGGTGACCACTGCAATGCGATCTCGGCACCTTGCCGCAGATAGTAATTCTGAAGGTCTGGTGTCCCAATGATACGTTGAAAAGTGGGTAGTGGATTGTTGTAATTCGGAAAAAGTTCAGGAGCAACGACATCTGTCAAACGGTGAATTTGTGCTGTGAGTCCGAGATTCCAAATGTAAGGTTTCCCCCAATTCGCTATGCCACCCATCCGGTAATGGACATGCGGATTACCGAATGCATAACTCACCTTTCCAAAAAGCTTTGAAGTCTGATCGCTCGATGAATCTCTGATGTTCCACGTCCAAAGCGGTCCGACATCCTTTCGTTTGCCGAGTTCAAAACCGGTGCCGATTTCCCACCCCGTCACTCGATTAAATCCGAGACGTAGCGGTGGATTGAGACCGAGATATGCATTCGTAGAAAGCGGTTTCTCATCAACAGTAATCGTCGCGACGTATTTTGAATTCTCCTCAGCTACCTGTAGGTTTAACTCGTCGAAGTAGGGCATCGCTTTATAGAGTGTTTTGAGTGCTTGTTCAAGGTCTTCAGAACCATTTTCAAGTGCCTGTTGAATCTGTGCTTCCGATATCTTCTCATTCCCTTGAATGCGTATTTCGTGGATAGGGACATCCCCTGCCAGAAATCGTGTGCCTACGGCTGAAAGTTGAGCATCTAATTCCTGTAAAACCAACTTTCCGGCTGTTGATTTGTGGACCTTGTTAGCCTGAGAACCAGAGATTTTCAAAGATTTTAGGAACGACAGGGTTCGCGTAATCGGTAGATCCGTCACAGTAATTATCGCAGTGTGTTTGGCAGTCACTTCTTCCACGCGTAAAGATGCCTTTTTAGAACTATTGAGCAGCACGCTTGTAAGAATAGGCATGACTTCAGCGATGTCGCCAGATCCATTTTCAAGGACTTTCCTAATGTTGGCACTTTCAATTTCGTCTACACCTTGGATTTGAATATCCTGAATTCGTTCACCCTCAAAAGTCCAATCCCATGACGCTGCTGGTTCTTCGGTTTCTTGTAACGATGGGGATACCTCTTCAAGCGTATGGGGTGTAACAGGAGATGTTGGATCGACAACTTTAGGCGTTGAGGGCGGCGGAGGGGGTGCGATTTTCAGATCGCGAGGTTTTACCGACATCAGTTCAGGAATCTCAATACCGAGTTGATTGAGATTGAGTAGCAATTCACCAAGCTGTTTTTTCGGGATTTCGCCAACGATATTTATCAGATACACATCGTCGCCACTTTTAACAATAACAAAGACTCCTTGGATCGTCTCATTGACGTGGAGGGTATAGAGATGCAAATTGTCATCTTCGACAGCGTCCTGAACGGGGTGTCCTAATGCGTTCCAGCCGCGATCTTTTAGGATTTTTCCGTAATATTGAACAACTGCCTTAAAATTGACGGACCGACTTCGATAACTCCGGAGATGTAAGGTGTCTATAGTGTTAAACAGCGGCACAATATTGGAAGTCGGTTCCTCCATCACGAGAGCAATGACACGTCTGTCTAAATCAAACTGGAATTCAGATGATGGCAGATGTGGAAAATCAAAAGCGACGGTGCCCTTATTGGACTGTGATTGTACTACCGGGTTAATGAGAAGCAGAAATGCTATGAATACTTTTGTAATCGTATATTTCATCTTTTTAATTATACCTTGCGGAGAAACAACGTAAATTTGAAACTTTGACGTGTATTCCTTATATCCGCTAAGGAGAATCTAATTCCGTTATGGGCTTGGTTTTCGTGTTAGATCCCATTAAGTAGGACTTCCGCAGCTGTCCGTAAAACCGACACGTTTCCCCCTGCTTGCGGGGGATCTACGGGGGGGCATGAAAAAGTCCGTAATTTGCGGAAATCCTGTTAAGGTGACGGCACTTAGGTACCGAGCTGATTAAAAACTATAGAACCAGAGGACGTTGAATTGCACGCCTCGTTCCGATTCAAAAGCCTGCGCAACATTAAACCGTAGAAATGAGTTGCGTTCACCCATTTGGAAACCGAGACCAGCATCACCCTTTGGCACAAGTGTGGATGTTTCGTCATCTATATTCCATGTTTGACCCGCATCAAGGAAAAACACGAGGAAGAGATCAAAGCCGGAATTAAATTGCATGTTTCTCCGAAAAAATAGTTCCGGTAAACGATAGAAATATTCGATGTTGAAGAGGTAGCCACGGTCGCCAGCAAAGGCATAGACCGGATAGCCGTTCAATGTTCCGGGTCCACCGATGGTAAACTGACGTTGAATCGGTAGGGCTGCGGTTGAAAAACTGCCAACTGCGCGAGTCCGTATCCGATGTTTACCCAATGGATATGCATAGCGGAGATGGAGTTGATACCGCGTAAAATCGAAGTCTGCACCGAAGGCGGTACCGCTATGTTCGAGAAGGAAAGTGTTATGCCAACCGAGGTAACCTGTACCGAGGTGACCTTGGCGGAGGTTAAGATCGTATGTGAACATGACGCTCCGCATGCGACCCGGTGTTATTGCTGGATTTTCCCGCGCTATTGACGTTGAACGCCAATTGAAAAGATGCCAATCCGTGCTTTTTTCCAGACTCTCGTGGTTTTCAGTAAGAAATTTTAAGGTAACTAAATGCGTCGGGGTGGAACTATATTCTGGTTGTGGTAACTTTTCCCATCGAAAGCCAAATTCAAATCCGCTTCTGGAATAATAATTATGGAGATCCGATCCACCCAAAAGGCTATACAGCAGCTGAAAAGGGGAATCATAATCAGCGATAGCGAGAATCGGTGAAGTGATGTCCATGAGGATCGGTGCAGTGATGTCCGTGATACGATAAACTTTAGCATTCACTCCGAATCCGTGATACCATTTGCCAGACTTATCTCTATCAGTGGTTGTTCCCGATCGGCGTGTATATTCCAAAAAAGGCATTGTATTTCCACCAACCTCGTAATTGACGAGTCGATTCCCAAATCCGTAGCCTATATATCCAAAAAGTTTTGAAGCGTCAGTCCCGTCTGAAAGACGCGCACCCCCAAACCTATTTTTGAATTCAGCACCAAGTTCCCAACCTGTGACACGGTTAAACTTAAAAATAGGTCCCCCACCGCCAAAGCCAGCAGACTGCGCAGGACGTTCCTTCACAGTAATGACCGCGATATGCTTGCCATCTTCCTGTTTAATTGATGTTTCTACTGACTCTAACCTGTAATCCAATTTTCTTCGCAGCGTTCCCGCCGCTTTTTCAATATCTTCATCACCGGATTCAAGTTTTTCGAGGAGCTCTGCGCTATCAATTTTATGGTTGCCCCGAATCTGGACTTCATGAATTGCGGAACCATCGGCAGTGCGGAACCGTGTGGGTACAGATGTAGGTCGTTCCTCAAATTCTAAGACGGAGAGTGATTTCAATTCGGGGATTTCAATGCCGAGCTTCTCCAGATTCGCTAAAAGGTGACCTGCCTGTTCTGCTGGAACACTCCCAACGATGTTTAGCAGATAGACTTCTGCATCGCCTCTTACGACTGCAAAAATACCCGTGAAAGTGTTCTCCTCACTCGTGCCTTCCAGAGCGACTCCATTCAGGACATAGAGTCCGACCGTATCATCTTCCTGTATGCTTTTCCAGTTTTTCGCTTTCAAGGTCTCGCTATAATACTGAACGAGTTTATCATAAATACCTGATTCATCATCGTAGGCTTGGATGTGAAGATCGTCCACCGTATTGAAGGGTGCTGTCGTAACGGCGAGTGTAATCAGTTCGCGGGTGAAGTGGAATTGAAACATGGCATTTGGTATATCAGGGCAATCAAAAGGGATTGTGCCGTCTGGCGTTTCAGCGTATATTCGCACGGAAACAGTTAAGAATAGAAAGACTATGAGATATAATATGTATTTCATATTCACTTTCTGGACATATATGATTTTTGGTGGTTGCAAAGGCTATTCTAATACCTTAAGGTTCGCTTGTCAAATTTCGTTCAAAAGATTTAACGATGCATTTACGAAGCGCGTTTACAGTATAGAAAAGGCGTGCTTGGGAAGCACGCCTATGATAGATATAGTTGAATCAACACTATAACGAGCTATCAAGTTCAAAACGCAGGACACCACGATTCGCGGTGCCGACATACAGTATGTTACCATCAACAGTGAAAGAGATAACAGAGCCTGGAATTTCGGGTGTTGCCTGTTTCCATGTATTGGAATCCTCTTTCAAGAGATACACGTGTTGATTGGTCTGTCCATACACCGTTGTGCCTTCCACTGCTAATCGGGAGACAACGAGAGATTTACCTTCAGCATCGGTTGTGACGTGCCAGTGCGTGCCGTCGTTTGAATACGCAACACCTGTGTCGGTTGCCACATAAACGGTTGGTCCCGCGAAGGAGATTGCCTTGAATTTCTCAAAAGAGAACGGGATACCTGCAGTAACATCGTTCCAAGTATCTCCTTCATCAAACGATTGGAAGAGATGTCCCTCCCGTTTTCCGATGTAAACCGTGCTACCTGAGACGGCGATTTTGAAACCCATAGAAGTAATTGAATCATGAGCAGTCGCAACATCCGCGGAATAACTGTCAGGAGAGGACAATAGAGATGCGAAAGCGTCTTCGCCCTCATCTACTAAACCCGTGTTGTGCCACGCATTCATGCCGGGTTTCCATCTATAAAGTGTCTTCCCGTACTCGACATAGTATGTATCGCTACTCACGGCAAAGTTTCCAATAAACGACATCATACCAGATGCAGCCTGTTCTTGCATAACCTTATTCATGGCTTCATTTAACTGGTTAAAATCAATATCTTCGGGATTTGGTGGCTCGCCCTTTTCAAGGTTTTGTTTAGCCTTGTCCGTAAACGCTTGCATCATAATTTCGTCCATTTCTATGCGTATTTCCTGTGAATTGATGCTTTCAAAACCAGGCATGCCGTCTATAAACGCCATGCTATTGTCCTCGGTGGATAGACGCGCTATCGGCGAAGGCGAAGTCATCTGATTCCCTCTCTTTACATACAAAGTATTGTCAAATGCTTCAATAAGGACACCGCCATCGATACCACTGGGCAGTGGTGTCCACGATTCACCCTGGTCCGTTGAGAAGACAAACCCATCTATTGAATTTGCGTAGAGTTTATCGTTAACAGTGATGAGCGTCTGAACGGGGGTGCCAACGAGTCCGCTATTCAACTGATTCCACGATTTACCACTATCGGTTGTGGACTGAACCCCGTCAGGTGTTCCTCTGTAGAAAGTGTTCGCGTCCATCATCAGCACAGGCGGAGGGACGTTGTAACCCGACCCACTGTTTACATCTAAGGCAGCCCAGGTTTCCCCGGTATTCAGAGAATAGAACAGTTCTCCAAATGCATCTACGACTGTAACCTTTCCCTGTGTTGCAAAGAGCTTGAGACTCGGCATATAGATTTCTGTTGATTCTGCACCAGGGAATGGAAAACTCATCCCAAATTGTCTGTCCTGCTGCTTCTTTGCCGCATGTTCCTGCCGCTTCCGTGGATCTATGGAATACCACGTATCACCCCGATCTGTTGAGCGGTAAAGCGACCACGGATCATTCTTTGTCAGCGAAGATTTAAATTGCATCCCGATCTGGTTCTGATTTGTAAGTTCGTCCCCCACGGCAGCATAGAGACGGTGTCCATCGACGGCTAAAGCATGGATAGCTGATTTGTTTTCGGACATTTCTGCTGGACGGATGGTCAATCTTTCCCATGTATCTGTGCTGAAACGATAGAGTCCGCTGTCGGTGCCAGCAAACAGGGTGTTCTCAACGGCGACGATTGCACGAATTTTTCGACCCGCGAGGTTCTCGTCGTTCAGAGGCATCCATGATGTACCAGCGTCTACGGAACGAAACACACCGTCAACGAGTGCAAGGTTCAGTGTCATGTCGGCTTCTGCCCCAGGCACGCCATCCGTTACGATGAACCCGATCGGTTGTCCTTTTGGGTGTGCACCCAGCGAATTCCAGGTCTCACCATAGTCTGTAGAGGTCAACACCTCCGCATCGATAGCAATGTAGAGCGTCCCGTCCCGTTCTGCCATTTGTTGTGTGCTACCTATCATGAAATCTTTCAGGCTGAGTGGAGATAGGCTTCCGGCGATGACGAGTTTCCATGTTTGTCTATCGTCTGATAGTTTGTAAAGATTCGTGTAGCTCCCGGCATAGATGTCCCCACGCGTTGTCGTGAAGAGGGTATTGACAAGCCCCCCTGCGGGTCCCTTTGTTTGTATCCATTGCGGTTTCGGTGTTGGAACCTCAGGGTCATCAGCAAGTGCGGCGGCGAAAAGTCGCGCATCGGGTTGCTGACCGGCACCGGGATTCTTACCCGGGACAGCCGACGTTCCTATCTGATTTCGCACTGCGGGTTTCACAGGTGAATCTAAGACCAAAACCGCCTCAATAAGTTCAACCGTCCGTTCTGATGTCGCATTCAAATCGTAAGGTTTCTGAAAACGGGAGAGATATTGTGTGCCAGCCCCCATCAATAGGAAAATCAATACAGCCGAAGCAGCAGAAAGCACCCAAGGAATCACCGGTTTATTTGCAGTCGGTGGAATGGGAGTGATACGTGAGACCTCGTTCATAATGTTCTGTGTTAGGTTAGCAGGCAGTTGGAAACTGCCGAGATTTTGTTGAATCATGTTTTCTTCCTTCTTTAGACGATTACGAGCGCGGCTGAGCCGACTCTTAACAGTATTTGGAGATACACCGAGAAATTCGGAAATGGCTTTAATTGTCATCTCACCGAGGTAGTAAAGCGTCATTACTGTGCGTTCGCTTTCTGGCAGTTTCTGCAGTAGTTTCTTAACGACTTCACGCCGTGTTTCATCCGCATCGGCTTTCTGCTTATCTGCTACATATCGAGAATAGGACACTTCATTCACCTCACTCATATCCGTAACTTCTAAAGATTGTTCTGGTGGCGGATTCTTTCGGAACCAGTCGGAACACAAATTTGCTGCGATGACATAAAGCCATCCTGGGAACTGGGTATGGTTTTTCAAGTTCCCAAGTTTCTGGTATGCCCTAAGAAACGCGTCCTGCGTAACTTCCTGTGCGATGTGAAAATCGCCGATCTTCCGCCACACCAGCGCGTGAACCCTTTTCTGGTATTTCGTGACTAAGGGACTGAATGCGTCCTGATCGCCTTGCAATACCCGTTGAATGAGTTCAGCATCACTCTGTTGCATTGCACATCTCCTCTCGAGTTATTACACCTGTTGATTTAAGTGACGTAACTTAGGGATGGAAAGGTTGCATTATTTTTCAAAAAAGGAATCAAGATCAGATGATTCCAGTAAAACAGATGCTACAATTGTATTTTTCTTTTATACTTCTTGAGATATATGTTATACTTTTGTATACAAACTTTTGGCATATCCTGCCAGTCGAAACCTGCTATACAAAAAGTTGGAACCACGACATGCTCAACTGGGAGGCATAGCATGGAACACCATATAACAGATGAACAGTGGGAACATTTTTGGGAAAACGGCTACGTGCGTATCGGACAAGTCGCGCCGGATGCCGAACTCGCAAGATTGCAGGAGCGGATGGACGACATCATGCTCGGTAAAGCACCACTGGATTATGACCAAATCATGATGCAACTGGATCGGGCACCCGGAAAAGACTCGCCAGGACCGCAGTCTAAAGGGCATAAAGGTGCCACGTTACTGTATCGGAAAATTCAGAACCTTGAACTCGATCCGGTTTTTTTGGAGTATCTCCAGAAACCGGTTTTCCAAGAAGTCTGCGCGAAAATCTACGGAGATGATACCCCTATCGCCTGTTTTCGGGCAATGTTCATGAATAAACCCGCACACGAAGGGACTCAACTGACATGGCATCAAGACAGGTGGAGAGATCTCGACCGTGATCCACAGATTACGATTTATACCGCCTTGGATCCAGCAATGATTGAGAACGGCTGTGTCCATATCATTCCGAAGTCGCATAGCAGGCTCATCAATCCTGAAAACGGATCCGGTTTCCTCACACAGGAACACATTGACGACCTCGTTGCGAAGGCGACACCGCTCCCGATGGAGTTGAAGGCGGGAGAAGTCGTTTTACTCCATAATTGGATGTTACACAGTTCTGGGACGAACGATACGGATATTCCGCGGCGGGCGTTCAGTGTCTGCTACATGCATGGTGAGACGACGTCGCATCACGGGCATGCCTTTACGCGGGTGTTCGGCGACGGTGCGATCCGTATTGACGATTTATCGAAGTTTAAGTATGAAAGCCCAATCGTTTAAAAAAGGAGAAAAATATGGCGAAAATTCGACTTGCCATGATTGGATGTGGCGGAAACTCATCGGGCCACGCCAGACGAATGAATGCAAACCCCGACGTGCAAATCGTCGGTACCTCCGATGTGAATACCGACATCTCGAACGGCTATATCGATCGGAACTTGTCCGATCTGAGTCCACGACCCGGTGCCTATGACGACATCGGCACTCTGCTGAAAGAGACATCGCCGGATGCCGTGGTCATCTCTACACCGCACACGCTCCACTTTGAGCAGGGTATGCAGGCACTTGAAGCGGGATGCCATGTCTTGATGGAAAAGCCGATGGTTACGTCTTCCAGAGATGCGTATACCATCGCAGAAAAGGCGGAAGAGACCGGATTAACGCTTACGATCGGCTACAATACACCATGCACACCCAATTTCTATTATACCCGAGAAATTATCCGTAGTGGGGAATTTGGCAAGTTGGAATTGGTCATTGGCTATATCACACAAGGCTGGAAAGGTGGCACAACCGGAACGTGGCGGCAGAACCCGAAACTTTCTGGTGGCGGACAGGCTTACGATAGTGGCGCACACCTTCTGAATAGTCTCTGCTGGGCAGTCGAGGCGAAAGTCGCTGAAGTCTACGCCTATACAGACAACCAAGATCGAGACGTTGACATCAACTCCTCGATTAACGTCAAGTTTGAAAACGGTGTTCTTGCAGCGATGGCGGTGAGTGGCAATTGCCCGAGCCCGGGTGGCACACACATGGCGTTGGTTTTTGAGAACGGTAGGATCGAGGTTGATGGCTGGAGTGGCGGTTGGATTCGCGTCTGGAAAGGCGGAGAAGCATTGGATCCACCTCCGATTACAGATGATATGTCCGCGGGTTCGCCTGATGATAACTTCATTGACACTCTCTTGGGTAGAGCGGAAGCCCGTACCAATCCAATGAACGGGATTATCCAATCCGAATTGATGGATCTCATCTACGAATCCGCCGAAACAGGTGTCCCGGCGCGTCCTGAACGGTAAATTTACTTCCCCATATCCGGTAGGTGCGGTTTTGCGGCGGACTCGCCCCGCCGAGTGCCACACGCGCACTCGGCGTTGATTCATGCGATCTGCATTCCTAACCGCACCGATCATCTCTAAAAATTACCGATGTCTACATTTCCCCTTTTATCATTGAACTGGAGGTTAGGTCACACTCCTACTGTCGCCCCTTCAGGGCGGGGTGCCGTTGGTCGGATAGGCAACTTCTCGTAGGAACGATATGCAAGTTCCGCTAAATGTGGGGTCTCCATTCGGATATGTCCCTCCGCTCGCGAGTGCATAAGCGCATCGAGAACACCCGTCACGAGTAACGTCCGTTCCACAGGATACTGCGGTTCTCCTGTTACAAACATCTCTTCGATATTAAGACTCAGATAACTGAAATGTGCATGCGGCGGTCCATTCTGTAGGTAAAACTCCGTTGCGTGGTGAGTGTCGCCTGCCTTTGCTGCATAGGCGAAATCAGAGACGTACCCCGTCAGCATCAGCACTGCCGAACGGAATCCATCGCTATGCTCTAACAGGAACGCCGTTGGATTTGGGCAACCTTCTATAAAGGTCGTATCAGGACGATTATCGATCTGAGCACATGCCCGCTCTGCTAAATCGAGAGACCACGCGCCAGCCTCTCCTGCTTCCCAGACTGCATCCCCTTCCAGACACTGGATCGCCACTATTCCAGACTCACCCCCCTGGCGACGTTCAATCATACATTGTAACGTCTCAAGTGAATGAAAACCGTAGGACTCTACACCCGCGTAACCGATACCGATAGCCGACGCCAGTTCTGTATCGAGGGGATGTTCCAGAAAGGGGTTCCGCCAACTGAGCGGAAGTGAGGAACCTGCCATAAACGGGACATCGAGTGTATTCGCACGATTATACATCCAAAGTGCGTCGTCCCAATTGTAGGAGAGATGTTTATCACAGAACACAGGCACGGATCTACCACTCGATGCAAAGACCCCACAAATCTGCTCGAACATATAGCGACGCGGGTACATGTGTTGCCCGATTTCGTTATACGGATAGTCGCCGTGTTCACCGATAAGGATCACGCCATCGACAGATAGTTCATTCCCACCGAGCGTCAATGCTTGCCGAATACTTGGATAGATAGGAACGTTATTCTCGGCTGCTAAACCCACACCGATGTCTCGATCGTCTATCTGATCCAGATACATGGACACCAATTCCACACGAGGCATCTGATGCCCGGTATCTGTTGGGAACCCCTTCATGTATTTCGTAGCAATTACATCTGCGTGTGAGTGCTGATAATACGTCGTGATGATTGCGGCAATTTTTTTAGGTGTAGTCATTGTTTCCCTCGCCTATCAATTTATAGTAAAGCCCGAAAATATATGGACACAGAGGGTTTGACACCTCCCACTCGCTGGCGAGGTTTCCCAACCTCGCCACATGACAGTGTGTAAATTTAATGATGGATTTTCCTATAATAACTTGCCCCAACCGCAAGGAAAAATTAAAAATCTATCTAACGATTTCGGTCCCGATTCCACCCTCTGTGAAGACTTCAAGGAGTAGCGAGTGCGGAATACGTCCATCAATAATATGTGTTTTGTAAACGCCTCCTATGAGAGCCGTCGTGCATGCCTCGACCTTGGGAAGCATGCCGCCTGCGATGAAACCGTCCTTGATGAATTGGTCTATTTCTCTCAGACGAAGGGTAGGCATCAGCGACGAGGTATCCGATAGGTCACGGAGGATGCCGCGTGTATCGGTCAGAACGATCAACTTCTCTGCTTGGAACGCAGATGCGATTTCACCCGCCATTGTGTCGGCATTGATGTTATAGGTTTGTCCGTCAATACCAACACCAATCGGTGCGATGACAGGGATATAATCTGCTTTGTCGAGTGCCATAATCGACTCGGTGTTCACGCCAATTATTTTCCCTACAAACCCCAAGTCAACATCTGTTTGTTGCCCGGTTTCGTCGGTGATCTGAGTCTCCTGTTTCTCCGCGAGTATCAGGTTTGCGTCCTTTCCGGACAATCCAATCGCTTTTCCGCCGTGTTGGTTGATACGTGCTACAATCTGCTTGTTGATTGACCCAAGCACCATCTCAGCGATTTCAACCGTTTCCGCATCGGTTACCCGCAACCCTTGTATAAATTCCGGCACTTTCCCAACCTTATCCATCCATGCGGTGATCCTCGGTCCACCGCCGTGAACGATTATAGGTCGGATGCCGACATATTTCATCAGTACAATGTCCTGCATAACGGAGCGGATGAGTTTCTCATCCTCCATTGCGGCACCGCCATATTTGATAACAATCCGTCGGTCGTAAAAGCGGCGGATATAAGGTAAGGCTTCAATAAGAACTTCAGCAGTGCTGTTCATATTTTAATTATTCCTTGCGGAGTAATGGAGGGCATTTGAACTGTTAAGCGTGTTCCCTCTATCCGTCCTCCATTACATTACGGACTACGAATTTGGTCGGAAGAGAGAAAGAAGAAGGAGCAGTTTGTCTAAAGCAGGACTGACGCAAATGAGGGACTTTTTCACTTTACCCCCCTCAATCCCCCCGCAAGCAGGGGGAAACGTGTCGGTTTTAGGGACAGCTGCGGAAGTCCTATAAAGTTTAGTATTTGTAATAAAATGGTGTATAATATATGATACGTGAACCTTCTGGGTTTGTCAAATTAAATGCAATTATGCGTTATCAGTTTTTATTTCTCAGTCATCAGTTAAGGAGTACTCCCACGATGCAAATATCCGCACAGATTTCACAATTTCACGGTGTCGGTATCCCATTTGAAGTTTGCGAGATGCCTATGGCTGCCACCTCAGACGACGTTCTCGTCCGTGTTTCACTTTCAACTATCTGTGGCTCCGACCTTCATACGGTATCGGGTCGCCGCGGCGCAGAGATTCCATGTATACTCGGACATGAAATCGTTGGAACTGTTGTGGCACCAACACATATTCGTTCAGCGACAGGAGACGTGCTAAGCGAAGGCGATCGGATTACGTGGAGTCTCACGACTTCTTGTGGAACATGTGACTATTGTGCACATCGGAACCTCCCACAGAAATGCAAGACGATGTTCAAATATGGTCACGCACGCAGTGAAGATGCTGGTGCTTTTTCAGGGGGGTTCGCCACGCATATCCTATTGCGTCCAGGGACAGCAATCTACCACATCCCCGAGGGTATGACAGACCAAGAAGCTGTTCCTATCAACTGCGCGCTTTCAACTGTCGTCAACGGCTTGATAAACATCGGCACACAGTCCGGAGAAACCGCTGTTGTCCACGGTGCCGGTATGTTAGGCATCTATGCGACATGCTATCTTCGTGAGCAAGGATATGAGGGAGTCGTCGTTGTGGATACTAACGAAAGTCGTTTGGAGATTGCCAGACGCTTCGGTGCAACGCATACGTTCAATCCAGATGAGATATCCGTTATGGAAATTGAATCAGCACTAAAGGAACTGACGAACGGACGCGGGGCGGATCTCGGTGTAGAAGTCAGCGGTGCGACGGTTGGAATCCCTCATCTGATTACGTGGTTAGCAGTTGGCGGAAGATGTGTGACACTCGGTTATGTCTACCCAAACGCCCATATCACTGTCGATGCACACCAACTCGTTACAAAATGTGTGACGCTGCGAGGCATTCATAACTATCATCATACCACGCTCGGGGCATCCATACGTTTTGTGGAGGAAAACCGGAGCCGATACCCATTTGCGGAACTTATCGGAGAAACATATCAATTAGCGGAAATTAACACCGCATTTGAACATGCATTTCGCCAAGAGGTACTTCGCGTTGCTATTACGCCAGAATAGCGATCGGCTGTCGGCGGTCAGCAATCAGCCGTCAGAAGAATAGCGGTTAGAAAGTTGGGAAGTGTACTGAAGTTCGGAATGCCTCCGAGTGAACGTTGTGTAAGTCCTGCTACTGTAACTGCCCGCTAATCCAGCATCTTGTTCCATCAGTACGAAGGGTAATTGCTCCTGCCACATCGGTTCGTAACATCGGACACCCACGTGCGCGATACCGCTCGACCACATCCGCATGTGGAAATCGGTAGCGATTTCCTTGACCGAGTGAAAAGATCGCATAACGCGGTTGAACGGCATCCAAAAACGGAGCACTGCTCGATGTACGACTCCCATGGTGTGGCACTTTTAGAATTTCCGAACGGAGATCTCGTCCTGAGGCGATGAGTCGAAACTCTGCGTTTTTACCGATGTCACCCGTGAATAGGATGTCTACCTCACCATAAGTAATCTTCATCACGAGTGAATCGTCGTTTCTGTCCGTATCCAGTAGGTTCGTGGAACTGGCATCGATGGGATGCAAGAGATTGAGTGTCGCAGTCGATGTGAGTTCAATCTCTCCGGCGTACGGAAACGAATACGGAATGTTTCGGGCTTTGACAATGGCATGTAAGCGTCGATGGGTTTGAGAGTCGAGCGGCGTATCCGATATACCGAGCATCCGTTCTACTTTAAAGTTCTGTAAAATGTATGCAAGTCCGCCACCGTGGTCGAGGTCAGGGTGCGTCAGGAGTACCATGTCAAGTTCCCGGATACCGTGAAAATCAAGGTAGGGTTCGATAATCCGTTCACCTACATCATATTCGACGCGCTTCCGTTTCTGTTTGTTGTAATAACTCCGTTGGATACCGCCGTCAATGAGTATCGTTCGGTTATCTGGAAATCTGACGATTGCCGCGTCTCCCTGTCCAACGTCGAGTGTAATTACTTCCAAAAGTCTTCCTTTCTCCTGAATTGCCGCATCCCAGACCCAGACCGTTACGACGGACAGTCCGATGAGACTCGCGACTTTCCATTGACGATAGACTGCCCGCCAATGTGTAATGCCTAAACAGAAAGCGATGTAGAGAACGAACAGACCAAACGCTGGTGGTGTTAGCTTGACTATTCCCCATACTTGTCCGAACATGCCGATCAAGGTCAGAAATAACGAGATAATCGTGTGATTGAGGAGTCCGAGCAATTTCGCGAACGGGAGCCAGATAAAACCGACACACACGGATGCCATACCCACCGCCACGATTAGCGATACGAGTCCGACAGCGAACGGACCGACGATGATGCCGAGCGGATATGCCCGGAAGAAGTGGTAGGCTATTAGGGGTCCCGTCCCGATTTGTGCAGCGAACGTCACGAGATAGGAAAGTATTACCCATTTGATTGCGACCTTCCGAAATTTTGTCAGGACTGAATCTTCGCTTTCTGAAGGTGAATCCTCTGCGCTCTCCCACAGCCGATGTAACGGTTTCTCCATTCTTGGGACAAAATAGACAATTGAAGCGACTGCGACAAAGGAGAGTTGGAATCCGACATCCCACAGTTGCTGCGGGTTCAAGAGCAGTAGCACTAACGCCGCGAACGATAACAGATTAAAGAGATCCGCATCCCGATCAATGAGGGTCGCAAAGAGAAATAGGATTGCCATTAGCGAGGCACGAAACACGGAGGGACGGAAACCGATAAGGCATGCGTAAATCAATACTGCTATAATCGTCAAGAGACAAAGTATTTTCTGTGGAAACCTGAAGAGTGAGAAACCGAAATAGCAGAACATCGCGACGAGTCCGACATGCAGACCGGAAACAGCAAGCACATGGAAGGTTCCACTGTTTCGGAAGAGATCCAATGTTTCTGTGGGAACATCACTACGTTTACCGAGTAAGATGCCTTTGAGGAGTTGGGCATGCAACGAGGGTTCAGGGGGCGGTGTCTCTACCTCAGTTTGCGTATAAATAATGTCAATCAGACGCTCGGTTCGGAGACGGACTGTCTCTATCCATCGTAAAGGTGGGAATCCGCCCTGTTTACCGATTCGCACACGTCCATTCGTATCAATTATCCCGAGGATCCCTTGCCGAGAAAGATAGGCTCGGTAATCGAAACCGCCGGGATTGCGCTTGGTTTGTGGTTTATGTAGGATACCGGTCAGCGTTATCTGTTTACCGTAGCGGAGGGGTAGCGGCTCCTGAAATCTGATGAGGAATTTCGCCGAGACGCGTTCTGCTGAATCTGACAATAATCGGAGTTCACCGACGGCATAACAGGCATCCCATTCCTCCCCGCGTTCGGGTTGATATACAGTGGTGCCTGAGAAACGGATCGATTCGTTGTAAAAGTGCGGTGGGATTGGCGAATCAGAGACGGTTCCTAATCGTAGCATTCCGCCAGCGAAAATAGATAGGTGAAGCAATCCGTAACAGAGATAGCGTTGACGATTTCTCGCTACGATGCTACCGATAAAACAGAAGAGTACAAATATCCAGAGCCACAGGAACGGGAGGGATGTCCACGTGCCTGCGATGATGCCGAGTAGATATGGAATGAGAAAGAAAAGTGCGGGACGTGGTTTGATTTTCATTTTTTAATCTACTTTGCGGAGGAACTCTGTGCATTGGAACTATTGAGAGGTTCCCTTAAACCCGCCTGCGTCGTTGTTGCAGGCTAACGTCTTTGAACCTTTCTAATTATACCTTCTGGAGCAATTATAGTAAATTCAAAAAATAAATACGCACTTCCAGCCCCCGGTAGGTGCGGAATGTAATACATTGTCCCGCAAGTCCACACGCGACTTGCGCTATGGATTTCGTCTATTCCCAGACGAAATCCCCTAACCGCACCGGTTCTAACAATCCTTGAATCCTGCAAATCCTGATTCAGACAATGGAAATCCCATTTTCCTTTGACGCGTTCTGGGTTTCGTGATACAATCCCTTTTAACACCACGCCATAGGGAATGCAAATGCCAAAAAACAGTATCCTCTCACAGATGCCGATCGATCTCGGCGATAACCTTAAACTCCGATTTGCTACACCCGCCGACACGGATGCTCTCGCTGCATTCAACACTCGCTTTCACGAAGAAGTGAGCGTGGGGCCAAATGTCCGAGATCTGATGTCTGGGGATCATCCTACCTGTAAGGCAAGCGATTTTACCCTTGTTGAAGATACCCAAACAGAGAAGATTGTATCATCTCTCTGTCTGATTTCACAAACTTGGACATACAGCGGCATCCCCTTCAAACTCGGGCAACCCGAATTCGTCGCCACTGAACCTGAATACCGCAGAAGAGGACTCGTCCGCAAGCAGATGGAGGTCATTCATGCATTGAGTGAAACACGCGAGGAATTGATGCAGGGTATCACGGGCATCCCGTGGTATTATCGGCTTTTTGGATATGAGATGGCACTCGACATGGAAGCGGGACAGGTCATTGACGGAATACATATTCCTACACTGAAAAAAAGGGAGACCGAGACGTGTCGGCTCCAATCACGGACGGATGCGGATAACGCTTTCATCGAAGACCTCTACAAAACCGCTATTCAACACCACGTCTTTGCATGCCCTCGTACATCAGAAATGTGGGCGTATGAATTCAATGGACGCTCGGCAGGAAGCGACGCTCGGCACGAATTTTTACTCATAGAGGATATGGAAGGGACACGGTTCGGATATGTGCAACATATGCAGTGGTGTTATGAAAATTTTCTTATCTTGCGGATGGAGCTAAAACCCGGAGTCGGGTATCTAAACTTGATTCCTTCCCTCCTACGCGCATTGTGGGAAAAAGCGAAGGCAACGCCGGTGATTGCTGAAAACGATAACCCCAAAGCGATAGGGGTCCAGTTCATGTTGGGACGTGAGCATCCGGTCTATCAAGTATTACCGAAAAGTGTTGCCCGCAAGGCACCACCCTACGCGTGGTATATCCGGGTGCCAAATTTAACAGCGTTTCTACAGCATATCCAACCTGCACTCGAAAAGCATCTCATCGGCACCGTCGCCGAGGGTTACACGGGTGAACTCAAACTCAACTTCTACCGAAGTGGCGTACATTTCAAATTTCAACAAGGGCGTATTACGGACATCGCGGATTGGACACCCGGAGACGTTGAGGATGGAGATGCGGCATTCCCTGACTTGACCTTTTTGCAACTGCTCTGTGGACGGTGCCGAACAGAGGAATTGACATCAAATTTCGTCGATTGCTGGACGAACGGCAGTGCTCCCGCGGTGCTACTTGATTGCCTGTTTCCGACGTTCGCCGGTGAGATCTGGCATCTTTGAATTGGCTATCAGCAGTCAGCAGTCAGCGATCGGTGAAGAGGTTTCTGGCAAGAATCACCTGCTTTGGAACAACCGAAGCCATAAAGTGTTACCAAATGCCTCTTTATTCTCACTGCGAAGCATGCTGAAAGGGTTTTCGTAGAAAACCCGACCCGACGGCTGACTGCCATAAAACTGATAACCACTAAAGCAATGGTCACTCAATCGCATGTCATTCTCAACATAGCCCTCCTCTCAAAGCGAGGCAAACCCTTTCTTCACTGCTACGCCTTCATCGGTGCTGTCCTCTCCGACCTACCGATGTTCATCTTTTTCGCAGTTGAAACTTTTATCCTTAGGACACCCCAACGTGAACTCTGGGATTCCCGATACTTCATGGAAGCATGGCAAACGTTCTTTGACCTCTTCAACGCCGTTCCGCTGATTCTGATCGTTTTGGGAATCGGGTATTACCTACTGAACTCCGAGAGGATTGTTGTTTTTGCGTGGAGCATGCTCCTCCATTGCGGTTTCGACTTTTTGACGCATCACGATGACGGGCATCATCACTTTTTCCCGCTCTCCGATTTTGTCTTTGAAAGCCCGATTTCTTATTGGGACAGAGATCACTATGGTGGTATTGTTGCACCGATAGAGCGATTGGTGATGCTCGCCGCTTCTATCTACCTATTCCGACGACTGAAAACCCGAATAGCACGTTGGGCACTGGTTATCATAAATGTCCTGTTTTTAGGCTCTTATCTCCTCTTTTTTCTCCGGTAGATGTCGCTGTCCGCTCACGATTTCCCATTCAATCGTCCATCTGCCTGTAGGAGCGATCTCCCGCTCGTGACTTCCGTTGGGTTTTGAACGATTTTGAGAGAAACTTTCTGAAATGCTTACTCTGAAATTTTAGCGTCAGGGGTAGGTGTCGAAATTTATGGTGTTTGAATGAGGAACGTGTTGGTTTTCACGGAGACTTCACGGAGATTTTCGCCAGCATAGGTGGACCGTGGGTTGCCACGATGCAATATGTCGTCTCTCCGTGAAAAAACGAATGTGAAAATAAAATTAGCGTATCGTGTCAGTGTTTTTAGAACCGGATGTGCTTATCTTTTTTTCATTATAGTAAAGGATAAAAATAAGTTTACATATCTTCTGTAGGAGCGATCTCCGAATCGCGACGAAGTGCTGACAGTCGGGAATCGGAGTTCCCTCCTACAATTCAAAAATGTAAAGTTAATTGTAAAACCTACTATAAAAGAGGTTCGTTATTCGCAAGGGTTTTGTAGCGTAGCCTGTATGAAGTTTCAATAAATATTTCGATAATTCAGTGGAGAAAAACGGTTGTAGGGGCGAGGTTTCCTCGCCCGCGCATAACTGGTTCGATTGTAAAAAGCAGTCAGCGATCAGCCATCGGCTGTCAGTGATTTCCTATTGATTCCAGAATACTGTGGTCAAGGCACCCACACGCTAAAGCGTGGGGAAACCTGTGCTTCGTAGCAGTTCGCGTTTTCGAGAAAACGTCTTACATCTGCTCCACAGAGGGACCCAAGGCGGTTTCCCTCAAAATGTTTATCGCAGCGTTGATGTCCCTATCGTGGTGAGAGCCACAGTCGGGACAGGTCCACTGCCTCTCTTTTAGCGTTAGGTTTTCATTGGAATGTCCACAATCCGAACAAGGTTTCGTTGTTGGTGTCCACTGTCCGATTTGTAGGAACGCACGCTTATGTTTGAAACACTTGAACTTCAGTATCTCAACAAACTGCCCAAAGGCGAGGTCAGAGACTTTGCGTCCCCAAAGCCGTTTCATGCCATCAAGGTTCAACGTCTCGGTGGCGAGGGTATCAAACCGTCTACACAGGTCGGTCGCCCGTTTGTAGTGCCAGTCTTTGCGTTGGTTGGCAATCTTGCGATAGAGACGGGCGAGTTCGCCGACAGCACGCCAGTAGTTGTTAGAACCTTTGACTTTACGAGAAACGCTTTTATTGAGTTTCCGAAGTTCGGTCAAGGACTGTTTCAAGGGTTGCGGATGTTGAATCTTCTCACCGTTACTGAGTGTCAGATAGGTTTCCATACCGAAATCTATTCCTACGCTCTCACCTGTAGCAGAATAGGGGTCGGTCGAGGCATCATCCGTTACAACATACAACCAAAATGTGCCAACTGCGTCGCGAAGGATTTGGAGATAGCGGACAGTTCCGTTCCACTCGCGGTGCTGATGGAACGAGAACCAACGCTTGTGGAACTTAAAGGCGTGCGAGGATTCATTCCACACTTTGAAAGACAGTCTGACACGCCCTTCCTCAAGAAGATACGCCGATTGGAACTTCGCAGAACGGTAGCGGTCTTTGCGCTTAGACTTCGGCAGTCCACCGAGACCGTCAAAAAATCGCTCGTATGTGATATGGATACGGACAATCACCGCGTCAAGCGTGTCGCGAGGGATCCAAGCCCAGTGTTGCTTGGTGCGTTTCAACAACTTCGTCAAATGTGGTTGCAAGCGATACCGTCCCGCATACAGACCGTAGCGGCGATAATACCGCTTTTCCAATGCAAGGAAGTGATTATGCACGTCGCCTAAGTCGTCAAGCATATTGCCCAAGCGTTTATTTTGTGGGTGTTCACGCAGCTGATACTTGTACACGCGGCGCGTGCGTTTTTGTTTTCGCTTTTTCATGGATTTCACGTATCACAATTTTATCCCCGTCTCAGTGGGAGGAAACCAGCACATTACCAAGCGGTAATGCTGAAACTGCTGGTTTCCAACGTGATACATCTATTAAAGCACAATTTGCTAAAAATGTCAAGTGTTTTTTCAAAAAAACGCTATGGCCTCACACACGAGGGCGGACTTTCCTCCCCAACCTAAAGGATGGGGGTCTCCAGTCCGTATTTTAGATGAAAAGCATTCCATTAGGTACCAATAGAGATTCTCTTTCTATGCTTAAAGACAAATTCTCAGTTAAAAGTGGGATCAGGTTTTCTTTTTCGAGCAGTATCAGCAGTGTTTCGATTCCATACTGGTTCGATTAAAAGCTGTGACATGAAGGACGAGCAAACTTTTGACGATATGCCGTTTCGATTCCATACTGGTTCGATTAAAAGGGACAACGAGACACTGCAAAGTGTGACGGAAACGCTTGTTTCGATTCCATACTGGTTCGATTAAAAGTCTCGGTGAGATTAACATGGAACAGACCCAATTTGATGGTTTCGATTCCATACTGGTTCGATTAAAAGTTCGATAAGTTGTTTCGTTGCCCTGATGTCCTCTGTTTCGATTCCATACTGGTTCGATTAAAAGCTGCCTCGCCGAGTTTGGTAATAGAGGTAGGAATGTTTCGATTCCATACTGGTTCGATTAAAAGGTCTCCGAATGCTGCAGGATATAAAATCCATAGAAAGTTTCGATTCCATACTGGTTCGATTAAAAGATTAAGGCTGGCATTGCTAACAGTTAAGAAACTAAGTTTCGATTCCATACTGGTTCGATTAAAAGGAACGGAACGTCCATCGATGGGCGGAACGTGATAAAGTTTCGATTCCATACTGGTTCGATTAAAAGTTGGGGCCCACGTGAAAACAAGGATACGGTTTGCTCTGTTTCGATTCCATACTGGTTCGATTAAAAGACAATGCAAGGTGGTTGGAGCAGCGCCGATTAGGGTGTTTCGATTCCATACTGGTTCGATTAAAAGCAGTTGCGTGTTTGCAAGAGCCTGAGTTTCTCGCGACACGCGTTTCTATTCCATACTGGTTCGATTAAAAGTTACGGTTGCCGTGTATTCTGCACGCTCTGCACAAGGAGTTTCTATTCCATACTGGTTCGATTAAAAGTTTTATACTGACGTTGACATCGATTTAGAAGATGTCGGTTTCTATTCCATACTGGTTCGATTAAAAGGATGGGTGCGGTTTATGCGGCGGGTTTGGACTCAGAGTTTCTATTCCATACTGGTTCGATTAAAAGAAATCTTCCTGAGAAATGCCGAAGGCAAGACGCTCGGTTTCTATTCCATACTGGTTCGATTAAAAGGCCATTCGAGATAAAAAGGGTGTCCGTCTCTCGAGTTTCTATTCCATACTGGTTCGATTAAAAGTGAAATCGTTGCTTGCCTTGCGCTTGATACGAAAGGGTTTCTATTCCATACTGGTTCGATTAAAAGGCCCGAACGGTTGCAACTGCACACGTGAAACGCAACAGTTTCTATTCCATACTGGTTCGATTAAAAGTGGGAGTTTGATTTTCACGATAAAACCCGACTCGGGTTTCTATTCCATACTGGTTCGATTAAAAGCCAGAGGATTTGCGCGACTGCCGGTCGACAGCAAATGTTTCTATTCCATACTGGTTCGATTAAAAGCTTAAACCGATCTATTTCCGCGCCAGGATCTTCATCGATGTTTCTATTCCATACTGGTTCGATTAAAAGTGAGATTACCGAGTTCGTTGACGATGCGTTAGCAAGGTTTCTATTCCATACTGGTTCGATTAAAAGACAGGGCTGCGATGCTCAAAGCAGTTTGAAACAAAGTTTCTATTCCATACTGGTTCGATTAAAAGGGTTTGACTCGGAAACCCTCCATTACTAATAAAAGTTTCTATTCCATACTGGTTCGATTAAAAGACAAGTCAGAATAATCCAACTCAAAAGTTGCCTCAAGTTTCTATTCCATACTGGTTCGATTAAAAGAGGTTACCCGCATTTTCCCAACGGAGATTTTACAAGTTTCTATTCCATACTGGTTCGATTAAAAGTCAACAACTGCTTCGCAATCCGCGGAGCTAACAAGTTTCTATTCCATACTGGTTCGATTAAAAGGCTTTATGAAAGCCATAGACCTATTATACGCGATCCTTATGACACGTGTCAAGTCGATTTTTACACGTGTCATTTTTAAGGAAGGTCTGCTGTCGACCGGCAGTCGCGCAAATCCTCTGGGAGGTCGACGGATCCTTACAAAACGTGCATTCCCAGTGCTTTATTCCAGAAATGAGATGTGCAAAACAGATCCAAACCTCTCATTTGCCCGAGGTCGACAGCAGATATTGTACCTATATTCTTGGTAATAGTGCGCTTAGAGGAGGTTCGTGGCTGGGTTTTTATCTACTCCCATAACTTCCTTATGCATCCACCGCGCGTCCCGTAACTGATAGATGATAATAGAGTCATATTCTGGATCAGTGAGTGCAGCTAATCCTGATTTGACGCGAGCAAATTGTGCTTTCGTCAACTGTCCTTCAAATACCGAATTTTGGATCCAATTGAGGTGCTGGCGAAGGTATTTACAGACCTTCGCGACACGCTCGACTTGAATATCGTAGACGAGAATTATATACATTGTAGATGCTTCCTTGTGAAAATCGTGCAAGGGCGAGGTTAGAAATTTCGCCAGCGAACGATGCACTATCTACCACCACGGACGGAGTGCCTGGTAGGTCTCCATCGCGACGAGATGTTTAATGAGTTTATAGCACTCCAATCGGATGAGTCGTTGGTAGGAGACATGTCGTTTCAATTTCCGATGCGAAACGGTCTGCTTCAATTGCTCATCAAATGCAGCGATAAACAATTTGCGTCCTTTTTCATTGAGATAACACCCATCGACACTCGTCTCAAAATGTTTTGATTCGTTGAGCTGCCGACGGTTAAACAAACGGAAGATGATTCTGTCAATGATAAGCGGTTTGAAAATTTCGGCGAGATCGAGACTCAACGAGAAGCGGCGTTCTCCGGGTTCGTGGAGAAAACTGATCGTCGGGTTGAGCTGGGTGCGATATATTTCAGTTAAGCACGCCGTATACATCATGGAATTTCCGAAGGAAATGGCAGCATTGATTGGGTTGTCTGGCGGACGACGGACGCGCTTTTCAAAGGGTATCTTGAGTTCTAAAATGATATTGAACGCAGTATAATAAGTGTCTCGGATGATGCCCTCATAGCCCATCAACGCGTTTGTGTTCTTCGCGGTTTGACTTTCAGCGAAGTTTGCCTCAATGGATTCAATTTGCGCCGTGCAATCCTTACCGCGGTTCGTGTGATACCGCAGAATCCGCAACATATTGAAAACAGCCGAGGCAACAAACTCCTGCGCGAGGGCCATCCGTGTGGCACGTTTTTCGTAATGTTGGACCTGTTTGACGAGCAAAGAACCGGAGTTGAGATATTCTCTGGGGTAGTAACTACCGGAATAGTACCCGTAGTAGTTAAACACGTGACAGGCGATATGTTTTTGTGAGAGAAAGTTGAGCAGTCTGGTGTTAAGATCAAGTTCACCATATAGATAAAGTGCGTCGATGTCCTCAACCGGAATTGGGATACGTGGTGCATCTTCTCGTTCTAAGTAGAGGGTATTGTCTTTCCGGCGGAGTCTACCCGGTTGGGTAATGTAGTAGTTACATGCCATAATTGGTATTCCTTCCTGTATAGAATCGCAACGTTGCGCCGTAGGTCGGATAAAGCGTCGCGAAACCCGACGAAAGTTCCTTTTTTGTCGAAAGCTGGCTATCAGTTGTAGGTCGGGTAGAGCGTCGCGAAACCCGACAAAATCCGAATCGAAGCTGTATAGAAAAGAGATGATGTTACGTTAACTCCAACAAAGTTCCTGATAACTACAAGATTTACAGATTTTCATATAATCGGCATGCGGGGGTGTCGGCAAGGCTGCGATCTCGCTCACCTGTTCCATAGCGGTTTCTACTGCGCGTTCCCTTTCGGGAGTGAGTTCAACCTCGGTAGTGCGCCGCTGACGCGGGTAGTTGAGAACACCTTTCCGATTGGATATTCCCTTCTGTTTGAGGAGGTAAAGGTAGTAACAGAGCTGCATGATGTGTGCGGTTTCCATTGCGGGCCCCGATTTGATGTCGTGTAGAATTCCGTGTTTGTCGACGAAATCTATTTTGATGAGGTTGTCGATACTCCATTCTCTGCGTTTTTCGCGCGGGTAACTTTCATCGTGGAGGAGCCGTCCGAGGTCAACAAACTCAGAGGTATGTTCCATTTCGAGGTGGTTCTGATAGAACCAGAGTTTGCGCGGGCAGACATAAAGATAGTTGATAGCAGTGCCGGTGATGTTGGGATCGCTTGGGTTTTGCATTTGCCGGTGTTCTCCTTACATCATGTTCGTAGGTTTCTCTAAACCTACCTGAAGTCCTATATCAAAATTATAGTCAGCGTGGATTACTGTAAACGGGATTTGATGTGTCGTCCTCTTTTTTGTCTTAGGATTGCTAATCTCAAGTTTACCCTCTCTCGGGTGAAGTTGGTTTCCCTTTTCAGCCTTCCAAAAGGCCCATGACGGGACACTCAGGTGGTAGTTTTTGAATTCCCGATAATCCTGCTCGACGATTTCAGCAAATTCACCATGAGGAACAACATCGTAAGTACGATAATTTTGTTCTCGGATTACTACTCTACCTTCTTCTGTAGTTTTTCCTGCATAATTGTCTTGTGGCTTTTTGCCAAAAATAAGGTCATTGTGAATTGCTTTTGACAGTTCAGTGTGCATAAGTTCTGGCCACTCTTGATAAACAGCGTCCACCCAATTGCATGCATCCCGAAACGTGTACAGGTCGCCAATTCCATTCCATGACTTCTGTAAGATGTCAGGTTTGTAAGGCAAACACGCCTTTTCATTTTCGTAAGCAGGCATAAGATAGAGACGATAGATATAATTGTCTAACTCTTTATATCGTGTGCATGTCCTACAACGGTCATATCCGCATGGAGCATCAATTTTCCAACCGTTTCGATGTAATCGGCCTCCTCTTTGGACAATTGAGTCAATCGGTGCAATTTCAGAATACATCACATCTGCACTGATGTCCAAACTAAGCTCACTCACTTGAGTTGATACCAGCACGCAGGCATCTGAACCCTTAAAAAGTGAACGTATCATTTTTTCTTTTTCAACGCGATGTTTGCCAATGAAACCCGAATGATAACAGATTAGGTTTTCACGTATATCCTGTTCTTTCAATGCCAGATAAACGTTTTTCGCACGGTTGACTTGATTGACAAAAATAATCTGTCGTTTGCCCCGATTCTGCTTAACGAGATTCACAAGTTCTTGCGAAATCGTGTTCTCCTCGTCTAACGGAGTTTCATGCAGTTTAACTATCTCAAAAGGAGTTTTTGGCTCCGTTGTGTCTCGGATTTCCGCTCGTGCTTGTTGGAACGGATATTTTTCAGGATAGTTGAAACGTTCCCGTACTGCCTCCGGGATAGTCGCGGTCATCACAAGATGTGGGATTTTTAACTGCGTTAGGCGGCGCATTGCCTCAGCGATTGCCTCAATCGTTTTTCCTTGATAGTAATGGACCTCATCAAAAACCACGAGAGAAGATGCCACGTTGAAAAAGGCACGGTCAGCGTACTTGTAACCGTGATAGAGACTCATTAGGAGATGATCTACTGTTGAGATCGTAACAGGTTTGGCATAGAAATTATTCTCAAATTCTTGCGCTCTAACATTTTCATTCGTATCTTCCGCTTCTCCTTGTATTTCTTCATCATCTGAAATATGTGTCAAAAATTGTTCTGAATCACCGTGTATAATGCCAACTAATTCTTCAGGAATATCGTATCCATCTGGACTAACCAAATCACGATACAAATTATTTGCTGTGAACTTCATTGGCAGCGTGAGAATGATTCGCTCAATTTTATTTTCATGTAACAACTTCTGAGCAAAAAGTAAGGCGGCAGCAGTTTTGCCTTCACCACATCCGGCATTCAGAATCAATCTATCTGAATCGGATGCTACAATTTTGCGTTGCATTTCATTCTGTTGTTCCCCTTCCGGCAAAAATGATAACAGTTTCAACGGTATATTGTCGTAAAGTGGAAATTTATCATTGATCAGTAAAAGTTGACCACGTGTGAGATTTCTACCATGAGGGTTATCTCGTGAACCATCCTTAGGCTCATTCTTACTTGCATAGTTATCGGATGCTGTTAGTATATTAAGGATTAGTGAATAAAGGATTTTGAATTGTAAATCAGGATCTTTTCGCACTTCAGTTTTGAATTTGTGTAAAAATTTACAAAACGGATTGAACTGAAGCTGCTGCTTTTGCCACTGGGTTATTTTGAAGTTGGGTTCAATTTCACGAAAACACGCGAAATGTTCGTCAAGGTATGGCAAAGGCATATCAACGCTGCGACGATATCTCTCTTCAGGAAAAGAACCGTTATGGAGCATTTGCGTGTGATGTGCTAAAATCGCTAATAGCGCAGCAAGTCTTGGGCTTTTCTCAAATTTCCGTACGTCAAGACCCATCGCGCCGATTGCAAAAGATGGTAGCGCGTGCGTAATTGATGTACTTTTTCCCTTTATGTAGTCTTGCCACTGATCAGAAGCTTTGCCAATGTCGTGAAACCAAACAGCAAAGCGAATGCAACAGTGGATTTCTTCCCAGTCCCAATTGTATCGCTCACAAAAATTGCGGAAAAAAGGTTCTCGGCGAAAGAGCAGTGCGTCACAAACTGTTAAGCAGTCACGGGTATGTCCAAGTAACGTTTGATTTGATTTACCAAGAATTTCCATTGAAAACGATGTTCCTCCCCTCAATTGGGTATGCTAATTTCGGTTCGCTTAATTGAATGCCTTCCTTCTCAGGTGGAATAGAGTAGAGCTGCGATTCAACATGCCAAATTTTACCTTGTTTTACAAATCGGCTTGGTACTTTTACCAACCGACAACCTTGTTTGAATCCTGGAATTATTGAATGGATACGATCTGCAGGAATCGGTTCAACTTCAATAATACGTGGTGAAAGTACATCAACAAGGTCATCAGATTCACCCAAATAAAGGGGCCAGTGTGGAGATAGTAAAGCTTGATGTCCTTCGATTAGCTGATCTTCCGGTGCCTTAAAATAAGCAGTGTATTGAACACCTATCATTTTCTGTCGCATGACTGTTATCTTGTAAAAAAATGCCTTACCAAATTCATCTCTTGCTGCATCTACTTTGCTCCGCTTCTCTTCATATATTTTCAAAATTTTGCTGAAGGTCTGAATTGACTCTCCACTTGACTCAATGACAAGAGAAACTTGCCATTTATCTCGGTCATCATGCCAGTCTTGTGGCATGCCGCGTGCTGCATTTAACATGCCATAAAGCGTAGTTGGGGGCGGGAACGGATAAGTTACATGGACATTCACTGTACTTGGATTTCGGAAAGATGCCCAGAATGGACAAAGCAGCCCGCATGTAAGAATTTTCTCCATGATTACCTCCAATCGGAATTAGGGCGAGAATTGACTCGACCTACCATGTTTACTCCTGCGATGCGTTTTGAACAGTTTCCACAAGATTTTTCAATGCCCGGATTGGATTCACGGGTTCAAGTCCAAATTCCTTAACGGTTGCGAGGAGTTCGTCGTCGTTCTTTACTACGCTTGGTGTAAAGCCGAAAAATAACTGTGTATCGTCGTCTTGTAAATCCTCTAAAATGACCTTTAGCGTTTCAGTATCAACTTTGCCATCATCACCGCACTCCAGTGCGCGAAGCGTTCTATGGGTGTATCGTGAATGGATTGAGGAAATAAAAATATCTGGAGAAAGTGATGCAGCATTCCGCGCTTGTTTTGCAAAATCCGCAATGCCACTAATTGCTTCTATTACTGCAACGGCACGTTTCAGACGCTCATCTAAACTAATATCTACTGGTTTTTCCCACCCTTTGAATTCGACCTTTGATCCAGTGCCTTCATACTTAGCTTTAACAACCTTGCCGATGTTTGCGAAGTCAAGAGAAATCCCTATTCGGTAAACGTTAGACATCATTTGAACATACGCTATACGTTGATCTCGCTTACTCTGTTCCTCGTTGTCAGAGTTTTTTTCTGCTTCTTCTGTTTGTTTACTTTTTGGTTTCGGTTTATCACTCATCCGAATCAGCAAATCGGTAACAATGTCATTGGCAATCTGTCCCAAAGCTGGGGTCGCTTTAACGGGAGACCATCGGCGATCAAAACCTTCATCAAGTTTTGGGTTTAAAAAACCAAATAGATCACAAAGCCAGCAGTTTTCAACAACACCGCACGGAGATTCTGGTGTACAATGGAATACGCCCGGATTGTTACGTTCTATTGCCTCTCGGAGAGCATGTCTGACGGACTGTCCAGAGGCGTAAGGTTTGCGTCCATTGTCATAAGTCTTTAGTTCGGTAACGTTACCGCCACCGCCTTCACCTGCGTTGAGATTGCTCAGGTCGGTTTTGCTCAACCAAACCATAGTTATTCCTTTGATATAAGTCATCATCTGACCTCCTTAGTCTGTGGATTTGAAAAAGTTAGCATTAAATGCGTTGAGACTTGCAAATGTTGAAAGAGTTTCCGCCATCGGTTTCCAAATGTTAGAGTCTTCATACAACTTTTCCTTGATGCGCGTGATTCGCTCAACACTGATAAGAGTTACTGTCTTGGTTTCGCCTTGTACTTCAATTTGACGTTTCCCATCCGGTAGCGTTTCACCCACACGCCCAACTTTGTACAGTCGATATGAAACTTGCTTCAGAAATTCACGGAATGCGGTCTCGCTTGAAACATTGTAAAGCTTGCTTATTAGCGTCACATCGCTTGAAAAAACAGACCCAATTGTGTTTCCTAATACACGTAGATCCTCACGTGTCTCTTTGTTTAACAAAGTATTCACCTCCAAAAAGTATCGAATGAAATGCCGCAATAGTCTCACCGGGTGCGGTCGATCTTTTTGCGGACGAAAATTAATAGCATCAGCATGTTTCCAGAGTCTAAAAATCGCAGTTTTCATCAAGAGGGAATCACTGGTTGCAATTGCTTGGCTTAAGTAGCGAACAGCGTTCTCTCCACCTGTACCGAAACCAATACGACTCAAGATATCCGGAACGAGTCGGATCTCATCATTTTCCTCAAATGGAATCGGTATAATAAAATCGTAAAGTCTATAGTTCACCTCTATTGTATGGAAATTTCCGAAACGAATATTTTGTTTCCTTGAGAAGGGAATAATCACCCATCGAGTTACTTGATGCCGAACTTCATCAGGTTCCTCCCAAGGTGCTAAATCCCATTCCTCTTCTGTAGTGAATTTGTAGAAGATGTTATGAAACAAGGTGATAGCAAGTGAGTAGGTATCTGAAGATTTCAGAATTCCGCGAAGGTTTGTTGAGGTGAAAAGTTCATTTTTATCACTAATATCCTTGAGATTTATCTGCAATAACTCATATACCTTTGCCAAAAGAGAAAGATCCGCAATCTCTGGTAAAACTAACGATGTTGTTGGGTGTTTGTAAACAAACAGGATATGAGAATCTAATGAGGTATAAAGATTAACAAACCAGAGAGTCGGGCTAACCTTGGCATTAGTGTTCTTTCTAACCTTGACTTTAGTGTCTCTTCCATCAGAACCGCGCACTTCAACGTTTTGATGTTTGTTCCAAAAAGGGTTTACCATTTGACGTGCCTCTTTGAGTTTCTGACTCGCTCGCCCGGAAATCTCGCAAACCTTCTTACCTTCAGGTAAAATCCAATTTTCAACAAAGTCGTGGACGATGTTTTCCTTTTCTCTTTTTATTTTTTCAACATCGTTCTTCGTTCCGATGAAATTCAATCGGTGTCTTGCAACTTGCATTTCGTTCTTCTTTTGAGTTTGAGGAGATAATCCGTTGATTTGCTTTTTTTCGTCCTTTGTAATCGGAATTTTGTCATCAGTAACAATGAATCCTTCCACATCATACTGTAAAGATACATCACGCATCAAAGACTTATTGTAAATTCTTGCATCCTTGCTCAACCAATATATCTGATTCCATCGACTTTTCAGCCTGTCATTAAACCAGGTCTTCACCTCTTCAATGTCTGAAACATTAATTGTGATTGTTGCCTCGGTTTCTGTCAAGAACGGCCCCTCGACTAAGAAATCCGGGGCACTCATCCGCAATTCTGCACAGAGACTCACAATCCCAAAATCTGTCCACGGATTCCCAGTCAGTTCCAACGTTAATGACGAATTACCGCTCAAATTTAATTCTAACTGTTGGTTTTCCATAGCATCCTCCTTTCAAAAACGTTATGAATATATTATACAAATACTTATTCAATTAAATCAAGTAAAAATTTATTTAGACTTCTGCCATGCCGAAGCTGGCACTGTTTTTGTCGCCGAAGCCGCATGCGTAGCCGGTCTGGATCAACGCGACACTTCCAGAGACACGGAATGGACACAACATGCCACGGATCTTGATTCCCTTGTAGTCCACAAGACGGGTAACGCGTCCGTGTCGTCTGTCAATGTAGTCATCATCAAAGGAGAAAGTCAAGGTATCATCATGAGGGGCGCGACCGTGGAGTGCTTCGTGTTTGCGGATGAGGTTCTGACGGATGAGTTCGGAGAGCGAAGGATCATTTCGAAAGGAGACGCACCACGTTAATGTTGACCTAAAATGGATCGTCGCACCCGTGATGCGTCTGCGTTCCGCTATCAATTGCGGAAGGTGAAGCGTAGGAAACCCTGTGGATTTTTTAGCGGCGACCTGCTGGCAGTTATGCCTCTAAGCGGTCTCGGAAGGCGAGAAAACTTTCTGCAACCGAAGCGGTCAGGTTTAACTGCTTGAGCCGCTCCAGATCCTCAATCGCTTCAAGGATCCGTTTTACCGTTGTGATGTCCGCATCAGGGAAGCGTTCAGCGAGAATCGTCAATGTGCTTTCAACGCTCATCTGACGCGCGCCTTGTTCTATGCCTTGTTCTATGCCTTGCTGCAGGAAATGTTGGATAACCGATGATTCTTGCATGATCGCCTCCATTATGATTTCACGGACAATTGAATACTCAAATATTAAGCCACCTAAAATCGCTAAATCCGTCAGATAATCCGCTTTTGATACCGAATCCTGATCCACAGCATCAGCAACCTCAACACACTGCCGAAGCCACTCCTCACCTTTTATGCCGGGCGGCGGCTTCATCAGCGGTGTAAAAGGGATCAAACCCTTCACGCCCGCTTCCAAGAACGGCGAACCTTCTAATTCACAGAGCCGGATCACCTTGTACCGGATACGGATCTCATAACCTGCTATCTCTTGAACGTATTCGCCAGGATCGGTCTTGCCTGCCCGGGGGTGTAGGTAAATCAAACGTTAGACTTCTGCCATGCCGAAGCCGGCACTGTTTTTGTCGCCGAAGCCGCATTCATAACCGGTCTGGATCAACGCGACACTCCCCGAGACACGGAATGGACACAACACGCCACGGATCTTGATTCCCTTGTAGTCCACAAGACGGGTAACGCGTCCGTGTCGCCTGTCAATGTAGTCATCATCAAAGGAGAAAGTCAAGGTATCATCATGAGGGGCGCGACCGTGGAGTGCTTCGTGTTTGCGGATGAGGTTCTGACGGATGAGTTCGGAGAGCGAAGGATCATCCGGGAGGCAGTAATGCATGACCTGTTTACCATCACGCTCGCGTTTTGTAGACATCGTAATTGGGGAGAGACACCGAAAATACATCTCTGATTGGAGGCGAGGGATACGCGGTACCGTCACATCCCTGACTCTCAACTGATGCTGACCGATGGATAATCTGCCCTCGGTGAGCAAGGTATCGGCGAAATGGGATAAGAACCGCTTGACTGGCGAGGAGACATACCACGTCAACGTTGAACTGAAATGGATCGTCGCACCCGTGATGCGTCTGCGTTCCGCCATGAGTTGTGAGAAGGTGAAGAGTTTGAAACGTTTCTCAGCAGCAGCGTAACCCTCCTCGTGTAGGAAGGAGGCGTATTCGGGATCGGATTCAGCAAGGAACCGGTAGATGACACCAGCGAGTTGGTAGTTATAGTTGATCGGGAGGGTGATTCCGTCGCGAACATCGGTGAGGATTTGGATGCGCATTGAATTATCTCCATGTCGGGATTCGGGCGAGGTTAGGAAACCTCGCCAGCAGCGGTTTTGCGTCAGTATTAGATCCCCATCCGAAGGGCAACAGCGGCAAGTAGGATGAGCAGCGATACGACTCCCATGAGACTCGATACTATTGACATCTGGGAACGGAGAGGTTTTACCTCCGGCGGGAGTTCCTCGAGTGCGGGGTCCAATGTTTCGATTGCGGCGGCGAGTCGGGGCGCGAAAATCATACTGTGCAATGCCGTGAGGATCACCAGCACGAAGAACAACACAATTTTGATGAGGAGCGTCCGCATAAACGCGTTGGAAATCGCGGTGGCGGAGGTGATATCCACTGCAAAGAAGATATTGACGATACCGGTGAAAAATAGGATGCCAATACAGCCCCATACGATAGGTTCAAAACGTTTCCCGATTTGCGTCAAGATCTGGATACGCTCGACGGGTGGCAGGCTCTGTCTGAAATAAGGAACGATCACCATTGCTAAAATCAAGTTGCCGCCGACCCATACAACAGCCGCGATAACGTGTAGCCAAAGAACGAAGAGCGAAAATATTTCCATGTTTTAAATTTTCCTTGCGGTTAAGCTGAGTGCGTTTGGATTGTCAAGGGCGTTGTTCATATCCGCCTGCTTCGCAGTGAGAATGCAGGCTACTGTTTTGGGTTTAATGAACACCTTATATGTCGAGTGTGTTCTGTAGATTTTCAATTTCGTTAATAACCGTCTCGGCGCGGGTGATGAATGTATTTCGTTCGTCCGCGGACAGCGGCACAGGTGCGAATCGGTGGTAATCACACTTCGTGAGAAGGTCGGTAAGTTCATCGAGAATAGGTGCGGAGATTCCGGCGTGCGCGCAGACTTCGCGCGCTGTGTCAATATTCCGTTGCGACACATCGAATGTATCCTCGAGATATTGATAGAGTACATGTGCAAGTGCGTTCGCGAATGCTGTCGCATTTTCTGTGGTGTCGCTATTTACGAGTGCCTCAAGTGCCTCGCGTGCTTGTGAAGCGGGTGTTACCGGTTCTGTCTCGGTATCCTGTGTTTTGCGATTTCTGAGTCCACCCCCTTTGAGCGTATCCGTTCCGATCTCGGTATTTGGTATCCTTTTCGTAGGCATAACAAATCCAGTACGATACCAGAGATACCCGCCTACACCCAGTACCACTATCAGAAGTGCAAAGAGGATTAACCAGAGTAACCACGGTGACCCATCGGCTTCATCTTCAGCGGGGTCGTTTGGGTGTGGACGCACGGAGAGCGGAATAGGTGCTGTCTGTGTTGTTGCGTAAATTGCACGACTCGGATCGAAGTAGGCATACGCAATTGATGGAATGCGGAGCGCGCCGGTTCGCGCGGGGGTTAGCGTGTAGGTATAAACCCGACTCGTTAGCGTAGAGTCTTTCGAGAGGATGGGGTTGCTCACCATGACCCCGGCTATTGTTGGCAGTGCCGGGGCTACAGCCGTCTGGATGTTACCACGTCCAGAGATACGCACAGTAAGTGTTAGCGCGCTTCCGACTACTACTGAACCGCGCACCAACTGCGCCGAGATTTGGTACTCACCGATGGCACCGTTGAAGTGGGGCGGTCTGCCTATTTCTGGAATCGGTTGGACTGTCAAGGTCAACGGTTTGGTTTTTAAGGTTTTGGGTCCTTTTGGAAGCGGGAGTAGGAGTTCAGCAGGTGCCAGAACGACCTGCCCAGTTTTCTTCGGATATAACGTGCGGGTATGCTCTTCAACCCAAAACGTCTTTCCACGAATTTGCTGTGTGTATGGTGGGCGTTTTCGGAGTTCCTCGGCGAAGAAATCGCTGAATGCCGGGAGTCGTTGGGTTGGGGACGCTCGCGTCGGAAGCACAGCTGTATAGAGATAGCGGAAAGTGTAAGTCAGAGGGGCATTGAGATACGGTTCGGATGTATCGACCGCTGCTTCAACTTGGTGAATAGCATTCGTTGAAACATCTATGTATGTGTCGGTACCGCTCACTCGAATCGAACCTGGATTTGCGAAATAGGGTGTCCCTTGATATGCAAAACGGATATCGGAGAGCGTAAAATCCCCGATCGCTTGCGGAATCAATTCATAAGCCCATGCCATCGAAACCGCGATTTTGTCTGCTTCCAGTCGTGGTGTGGTTTCGGAATGCAGCGGTACTGCGAGAAACGCCGGTAGGAAATTGAATTGCGGTGTTTCAATATGCGTGATGAAGGTGTCCCCCGAAATTGTGAGGTCTAACCTCGCTTTTTCTCCGAATTGGATGTGACGAGGACTCACCACAGCGGCAACATTGATCTCCTGGCTCTGTGTTGCTGTCGTGAGAAAGGTGAAAACGATGCTGACGAAAAAGAGTGAAAGAAGTTTACCAATCCTTTTCACGCCGATATCCACTTTTGCGCTGTTGTTGTCGTAATTTTTGACGTAGCCTGTTTTCATTCTCATTAAAACGTTCTAAGAGCCGAAGTGTTTCCGCTTTGCCGATGTCGTTCGGCTCAGTTTTCGGTGCGGTGGTTCTATTTGCCTGCTGTTGTGCAAGGTCTTCCTGCTGTTTTAAGAGTTGAAGTGCGAGTGCAAGATTATGGTGAGCATCAGTATCTTGAGGATCCAAGCGGAGTGTTTGCTGGTAAGCGTCAATGGCACTCGCGAGGTCGCCGACTTTAAATTGTGCGTTTCCTAAGTTATACAAGATACTTGATCGGTTGAGGGTATTTTCAATGTGTTTGGGAGCCTGTTCAGAGTGCCTTAATAGCGATGCCTGAAATGTCCGTGCCGCCTCTCGAAAGCTACCCTGTCTATAGAGGGCAGTTCCCAAATTATAGTGGGCAACGGGATTATCAGGTTTGCCAAGTGTTGCCTGTTGAAAAGCGGCTTGTGCTTCGTCATAGTTACCACGCACATAAGCGTCGTTCCCGGCTGTCATGGCGCGATTCCAACCGCCTATCCACCCGACAAGAACAATAACGAAAATAGTCGTAAACGAGCAACAGATCATTTTGTTCAACATAGTCTTATTATAGCAGATGGCTTTGTGGTTTGCAAACAGAATGTGGTGGGATAGCCATCGGCAGTCAGCCATCAGCCATCAGCAAAGAGGGGCAAAAAATATGGCGAATTGTAGGGGATGATAGTCCTACAATTCGCCATGAGCGAGGACGTGCCTATAAACACGCCTACGAAAAAAGCAATAGGTCTTATTGCCGTTTGATGTCTGCCCACGTTGTTGTCAACTTCCCAACGGGTTCAACAGAGACCGCGATACTTGAGATCTCATCGAAGAAACTCGACTGATCGGTTGAATCTTTGGGGTAGACGGTAACAGCCGCGTTCGTTGCATCGTCAAGGTGCAGGTTGAAATATGCGGAACCGCCGGATTCACCACACCGGTAAACCAGGACGTTCGCACCTTTTTGCAAATCAATTTCGACATCGTGAAGAATCGTTTGTGCGGCACCCGTCCATCTGGAATTGTTGTACCATTTTTCGCCGTTAATCCAGATCTGTGCGTGGTCATCATGTGCTGGGGACATTACAGATGTCATCGCTTCGGGCGCATCGATAACGCAGATCGCATACATATCCATGTTATCAACAGGACCGTCGCGGTTCATGTGGTGAGCATCCGCTGGATCGAGTTCAAAGACTGTCCACTCTCGCGGACCGCCATTGGCTTTCTTCCAATTGACATCAACAGTCTGGGTCAATTGCAGACCGTCAACAGTCGAAAGTTCGATCTGGGTGATCTTACCCCCGGTGCCTTCGTCGATGAGGTCTTCTGGCGCGGAAGCACCAAAACCGCCGTTGTTTTCATAGTTTCCATCGGGACCATACCACTTCTCGATCCAGTTTTTGTTGTCCGAGTGGTCTTCATTCAGTTCCCCAGCTGGATCCGTTAACCAATCGCCCTCTTTTAAGGGACCATCTTTGATATTGACTTTCTGCGCGAATGCAAGGTGCGAGAGGCTCACAACCAGTGCGAACATAATCGCTATTGCGATCGTGAATTGATATAACTTTTTCATTAGAAATTTGCCTCCTTATAGATAGACAGCAATTTGTAAGGCGGTAGCAAATTGTGGAAATATGCATGCTCCGCCATAGGTAGGGGTGAATCTATAGTAGATTGCAGAATTAATCGAACATTCGGAAAGACCTAACGTTCGTGAGTGTCCGTGGGACTGGCACAAACTAAAAGTTTATGCTACAAATAGGGCGCATCTTATTTATCGGTTCTACCATAAATATAATCTGGATTCACCAAGAAATATACACGTTATTAACTATTATAGATTTTTAACGAAAATTTGTCAAGTCTGTACCAAAGAAAAAATCGCCATATCATCTTGAGAGGATTCACGAACTTCACTGGTAGGTGCGGTTAGGAAACAATACCTAACACAAATTATGGATAGGCATCCAAAGCCGACTGCCATTTGGTGAGTTGCGCGACGCGCTGCTGTGCATCCGTCGGTATTTCAAGGGGTCTACCACGAGTATCGATAACCAGTCCGACGACACCCCCCATTACCTCCGATTCAACAACTTGTCCATTCCCCGCACCGACATCAAACCTCCGAGAAGGCTGGAGTTTCAATGTCGCCTTTTCGCCCAATGGGAGTGGATAGAGTCGGAGCTCGCCGTAAGGGACATCCTCGGTGATAGGTGAATTATGCGAGGTACTTAACGCAATTGAAAGACACGTTTCACCTACCTTTGCGACACCGACCGGAGCGATAGTCGTGCCTAAATGGATAAGGCAATCCCGTTCAAAGACATGCGTCGCGGCTTCCGGGTTGACTTGCGCCAAAACTCCGAGCTGTGGCATCATGAAGATACTATCAACCGCGAGATGCGTTATACCTTCAGGTTGAAATGCATCTATCATCATGAGCATGGCTTGCTGACGGCGCGGCGCATGCGATAGAACACCCCCACTTCCGACGAGCATATCCAAGGAGAGCATGTTTACAAGGGTTTGACCGCTCTCGGCTTGATCGAAGGCTTCAGAGATCGTCCGTTGTTGCTGGACACCGCGCAATTCCACGGCGAGTTGTTTGTGCTGTTCAAAAGCCAGTCGGAGTGCCTCACGCGCAATCGCTTGTTCGAGAATCAGTTCTTGCAAGGTTTGGGGAATGGTTGTCGGACGAATCATCTTATTTTTGATGCGGTTGCGGAGATCGCCGACCTCAATGTCAAATGGAACCCAACGGAGGACGTTTTCTAAGCCGGCTTCAGCAAGGACATTGGAAACGCTGTAACTCATACCGAGATTGGCGCTCACAGTGCGGTTAAAGATGGGTTCCGCTTCTTTGTTTTTAAAGACGGAAAATACATCAGTTGTCGCGCCACCGATATCAACACCGACGACTTCGATGTCTTGTTGTGCTGAGACTGTTTGAATTATCTCACCGACTGCACCCGGTGTCGGCATAATAGGGGCATCTGTCCAGTCGATGAGTTTCCTGTAACCGGGAGCATGTGCCATGACGTGTTCAAGGAATTGATCTTGAATCTTGTGGCGTGTCGGCATAAGGTTTTCACGCTCTAAAACCGGACGCAGGTTATCTACTATCTCCAACGCCATTAAGCCTTGCAGGCATTCTTCTATCGATTCGCGTGCGTCTGTGTTCCCCGCATAGATGAGCGGAAGTTCGTAAGCGATACCCAACCGAGGTTTCGGTCGCGCAGCCGCGATAATTTCAGCCAATTCAACGACATGTGAGGTCGTCCCGCCGTCAATACCCCCCGATAGGAGCAGCATATCGGGACGTAGATGCCGAATACGTTCAATTTTTTCGTGGGGGAGGCGTTTATCGTTGGAAGCAATGACATCCATAACGATCGCACCTGCCCCGAGTGCAGCACGCTCCGCGCTTTCACCGGTCAGATTGCGGACAACACCCGCTACCATCATCTGAAGTCCGCCACCGGCACTGCTCGTTGATATGTAGATGTCAACGCCATCATCTCCGCGTTGCGGTTTGAGGATCACGCCGTCATTGAGAAGTTTACGTCCTGCGAGTTCCTCTACTTCAGTGATGGCATTGATGACACCTGCCGTTACATCTTCGACAGGTGCTTCGACTGTCGTAGGTGCCTCACCCCGCACGATGAGTTGGTATTCCTCACCTCTTTTTTCGATTAGAATCGCTTTCGTTGTTGTGCTACCACAATCCGTGGCAAGAATAGAGCGGATGTCCTCCGCTGGCTTGTTCATATATGTGATTTCCTATCTTTAGATTTTACGAATCCAGATGAGAGCGATTTGGTATATCACGACTGAAAGTCGCTCCTACAAAGGTTTGCGTCTAAGTCCGGTGCGGTTAGAAACCGCACCTACCGGCATAAAGGACGACTTAATAGCCTAATTGCCGCAGATACTCGCGGTTCACCGTCATGCGTTCGAGGTCCGAACGTTCCTCAAGCTGTCCAGGACATGCCGTAACCCAGCGGTCATAGTTGAGTTCCTTCAGCGTCGACATGATACCGGGGAAATCCATGACAGTGCCAGCACCGACGTCAACCCAGTCTACATCGTACGAGTTGCCATCTCCACCCGTGTAGCCTGCATAATCCTGAAGGTGAACATAGACAAGCACATCGCTATAACGTCGAATGGATTCAATCGGATCGTATCCCCAGAGTGCGGAATGTGAGACATCGATACACAATTTACACCTTCGGAGGAGACTCATATATTTCGCCCAGTCATCGATCGAATCTACTGTCGTGTTGGTATGGATATGATAACAGACATCCAAGCCGTATTGTGCAGCGTATTCTGCCCACGCTTCTGAGACATCCGCGAGTGCGGCGAGATCGGAATGATTCACTGGACGGTCTTGCGGTTTTCCGGCACCCATGAACATGAAACAATCAGCTTCAACTTCCGCGGCGAAGTCAATACGCCGTTTGTTGAGTTCCATCTGCTCTGTATCTTTGTCGATCGGCAGTCCGCGTGCTGTTACGGCGGCGACAGGTAAATCCGTATTGTTGCATACTTGTCGAATGTGTTGTGGCGTGCCTACCCAGTCCAAGGATTGCCGCATCTCCCAACCGTCCCATCCTGCGTCCTTGAGTTGTGTCAACAATTCCTCGAAATCTGGTGTCTGCCAACGTAATGTACTATATCCAAATTTGAAACCCATGCTGTTCCTCCTTGTTTGCTATCGGCTGTCAAAAAAATGGTTATTGGTTATCTGTTGTCGGCTTTCAGCGGGGCACTGATAGTTCTTAGAAACCCTCTTTACTGACGGCTGACCGCTGACTGCTGATAGCCATTTAAAAATATTATACCACAATATCAAAAAAAATCTATTGCTATATAACAGATGGTTTTGCTAAACTATATCCTTGAAACTTAGGGATTTTCTGTAATTACCCATTATTTTAAGGAGAAAATATGGATAAAGTGAAACTCGGTTTTATCGGAACCGGTGGTATGGCAGGCGCACATATGAACAACCTTAAAGACAATTTTGAGGACATTGAATTTCGTGCGATGTGCGACATCTCGGAAGACCGAGCAAAACAGCGCGCCGAAGAATTCGGTGGCAACGCTTATACCGACTACCGTGCCATGTACGATAAAGAAGACTTGGACGCGGTTTATATTTGTACACCCCCTTTTGCGCACGGCGAACAGGAACGCATCGCTTGTGAACAAGGCATCGCGATGTTTATTGAGAAGCCGATCCATTCAGAGTTAGAACCGGCGATCATTATTAATGAATACGTTGAACAGAGCGGTGTCGTCACGAGTGTTGGGTATCACTGGCGTTACGGTGGTAATGCACAGAACGCGAAAGCAATGCTTGAAGCGCAACCGCAAATTCTCGGCGCACTCGGATATTGGATGGGTGGAATGCCGGGTACACCGTGGTGGCGGGTGCGTGCAGAATCCGGTGGACAACACGTCGAACAGACAACACATATCTTTGATCTTGCCCGCTTCCTCGTCGGTAGTGATGGGAAGACCGTCCATGGCGTTGCCGCGAGCGGTAGTATGGCGCATATTGAGAACTATGACATAGATGACATCAGCATGGTGAACATCGAATTCAAGAACGGTGCTGTTGCAAACATCGTCTCGGCGTGTGCGATGGAAGGTTTCGGTCGCGTGCATCTTGAAGTCTTCACACGTGGACTCGTTGTCAATGTCGGGGGTTCAAACGAAGTGAACCGCGGTGGTGAGACGGAACCGCTCTCAAACGACGGTGGAGCGGATCGTGATCGCGTTTTCATTGATGCCGTGAAGAGTGGTGACTCCTCCGAAATCCTATCACCTTACAGCGACGCATTAGAGACGCTCCGTATTATGCTCGCAGCGAGTACTTCCTTCCGCACAGGTAAGGCAGTAGACCTGTAGAAAATGAAGGCACGCTAAGCATGGAACTGTGCTTGTTATCCCGCAAGGAAAATTAAAAAAAGAAAGAGAGAATTATGCCAATTAATCAATCCATCTGTTTCGGCGGTTTCAGCCGTGGCAGAGATCCAATGGAAGTCATCAAGAAAGCCGCTGACATCGGTTATAAATCCGTTGAAATGCTACCCGCAGAATACTGGTCGGTCGTTCAGGACCACGGGATGCGCGTCGCAATTATCGTCGGACACGCTTCACTTCCCTCCGGCTTAAACGATCCAAGCAACCACGACCGGATCGAAGATGAAATCCTCAAGAACATTGACATCGCGGCGGAAAACGACATCCCCGGACTCATCTGTTTCTCTGGAAACCGAGAAGGCAGATCAGAAGAAGAGGGACGCGATAACACAATAGCAGGGTTGTCGCGCGTTACGAAAGCCGCCGAGGAGAAGGGGATCAATCTCTGCATCGAGTTGCTCAATAGTAAAGTCAACCATCCAGATTATCAATGCGATAAGACGGAGTGGGGTGTTGAGGTATGCAAAGGCGTCGGTTCACCCCGAGCGCAGCTGCTTTACGACATCTACCACATGCAGATTATGGAAGGCGACCTAATCCGTAACATCACGGATTACAGTGACTATATCGGGCATTACCATACCGCAGGGAACCCCGGACGGAACGATCTCGATGATGAGCAGGAGATTTATTATCCTGCCGTGATGCGTGCCATCGTCAACACCGGATACGAACTCTATGTCGGACATGAATTCGGTCCCAAAGGCGATGCCTTCGATGCGATGCAACACGCTTACGATGTCTGTAACGTCTAACGACTTCCCATGTAAATTGTAGGGCGGGTCGCTGTGCCTGCCCTTATTTTTATCTTTTGTCTGAATCGCGGATTTGCACGGATTTACCAGATGACGCGGATTTTAAGGTTTTGCTTAACCGTATTTTCAGAGGTCTTTAATGCCGAAACTTTCGCTAACAGACTGGCGAATCCAGGTAAAGATTAAATGAAAACACGTTTTCTTAAAAACCTCCTCGGTTGCGAACTGGAAGATACACTCGCGGCGATCCAAGCAGATATCGCTGCCCTTGAAACTTTCCTTTCTACACTTCCCACAGATAGCCTTGAAAACGAGCTCACACCGCAATGGGTGGTGCTTGCGGCGGGTAAAGGCACGCGTATTGATCCCACAGGACGCTTGAGCAAAACGCTGGACATCACCTTCGGTGAGCAGAACACGCTCCAATGCTCACGACGTTATTTACCCGGCACTCGTCCCGATATTGTCGTCATTAACCCACAGATGGCATCGACGCTTGAGAAAAATGGATCCCCCTCGCAACTGCTGGGTCCCAATGCTATTCCGTGTATCCAAGAAGAGATGAACGGCACAGGGGGTGCCTTGCAAGCGGCACTGCCAACACTCCAAGCGTCCGATGCAGAATGGATCGGGGTAGCGTTCGGTGATGAGCCATTTTTGGATCGCGAGATTTTCGCGCAGACGTTGCTCTCCCACTTCATTTCTGGCGCGGATGTTACACTCTGTGGTAAGATCCCTGAAACGGTGGTGGATAAAGGTGGACTCTTTTTCGACGCAGACGGCAGACTCACGGGTACCAAAGAGTGGTATGACATGACAGAGGCGGAAAAACAGGAGATGTGGGATAGGTGGCATCGTGGTGAAGCGTATACCAATACGGGGATCACCCTGATTCGGAAAAACACGCTGATAGAACGGATACATCGGTTGCAACCGCATACAAACCGAAACAACGAATTGCATCACGTTGACCTGATTCGACACTGTTATGAAGATGGATTGAAAACGAACGCTTTTATCTTCCGCGGGGAAGTCTTGTCAGGTGTTAACCGATGGTCGAACGTTCTATCGGGTGAAGCGGCACTGTTTGCCGCGACTCGAGAATTTCTCGCACGGAAAGGGATTCGTGTTGACCCTGCCGCACAGATAACGTTGGACAGTGAGGACATTGAAATCGGCACGGCGTGCTACCTCCTCGGCAGGGTGCATCTCGGAGAAAAGGTTCAGGTCGGAGACTATTGCAGGCTTGAAAACGTCACATTGTTGGGCGCGACAACGATAGGAGATGCAGTCGGGCTGCAGGATGTCACCGCAAATGACACAACCTTTGAATCGAGTCCGTTACCTGAAAGGTTAGCGGCACCTGTCCGAGGACTTGATACAGCGAGTACGATTGAAAATAGCACCTTTGATGCGGTAAGTGTGGGGAAGAATGTCCAACTTTCAAGCGTCGTGGCGTGTGGGACGGTGATCCCGTCTAACACCGTTTTGTCGCATCGGACACTCGGCGTTCCACCAGCGCACTCCCCACCAGCGGTACCGAAGTCGCTATTCGAGCAGATCGTAACAGATGAATATATCCCCGGGGTTTTTACCCTCGGGGAGAAAAAAGCGTTGCCAGATTGGGAGAACCTTCGACGACATGTCCAGTCCCATAGTGCAACAGAATTAATCCCACGTGCGACCCGTAACCCGCAATTGCAACAAGCCGCATGCAACGCAGTAGAAACGCTTTTGGATCTCCGGCGCGCGAATGGCGATTACCTCATTGAATCCCTCACACCTGAAGAATTATGGGGGAGTATTTTTGAGATGGTAACGCTCCACACGGGCAATCCGAACCCCTACCACGACGATAAATTGAAAGCACGGCAAACTGCACTCGCACTCCTCCCTGAGTTTTGGAAAGACAATTGGTTAACTCGTTTGAAATTGGTTGTCGCTGGCAATATTATCGATTACAGCAGTGAACGGGTTGTGAAAAAACTGAACGCTAATTCTGACTATTTCTCTGAATCGCTCCGTGCCGCGGTTGACACGGATTTTTCTATTGACTGTTATAGTGTGTTCTGTGAAAAGGTGATTGACGGTGAGTCTCAGCAGATCCTTTGGCTTGCTGACAACGATGGAGAAGTGATTTTCGATGTCGCCTTCATTCAAGACCTCATTGAATGCGGACACCGTATCACGATCGTTGGGAAGGTGGACAACGCCAGTAATGACGCGACGTTAGCAGATTTACAGGAGATAATAAACCTACCGCAATTCCGGGAACTTCAGACAGCGGTGCAGGACGGTGTTGTGAGACTCATGTCGTCAGGAGCACAGACGATCGGAACGAATCTCTATCAGGGAACTCCTGAATTCTTCAATGCGCTGTTGGAAGCAGACCTCGTAATTTCAAAAGGACAAGGGAACTTTTTTACAACACCCGGTTGGGCAAAAGACACATTCTACTTACTACTTTCCAAAGGTGTAACGGCGGAGCAGAGTACAGGCGTTATCGCGAATCCGGATTTATTGATTGACGGGCTTATTCTATCTTATGTTCCGGGTGGAACAAAACGGGTTGCCCCGCTTCGGGAGCTTTGTGGTGACGGAAATTTTTAATCGTTTCTACTGGTACCCACTTTTGAGATTGTGAATTCCCGTTTGCCTGAAGTAGGCAGTGGGATTTCTTTTACAAATTTTACCGTGACAATGACATCCGCACCGAGTGCCCCTTGAATCTTTTGAACCATGTAACGGCGTGCTTCTTTTGTCCATTGCGAGTTAATAACCACCTTCAAGACGCAGTGTTTAAGGGTCTCTTGGATGAGTTGGAACTGCGCCACACCCCTAACATTATAGAACTGTTGTGTAAAATAACCGGCGTGTATCAATGTCCCAGTTCGTGTTCGGAAGGTAGCCGTGCTACGTCCGAGCAGTTCTGCCAAAACAGGCAACTGGTTTCCACAAGAACATGCTTCATCGGAGAGACGGCCGATGTCTCCAATCCGATACCGAATGAACGGCATTGCATAGTTATTGAGTTGTGTGATGAGGATGTCCCCTGGCTCGGTGTATGGGTCAGGACTGTCTATTTCCAGGTAGATGTCGCGGCAGTTGATATGCATACGTCCCTCTTTACATTCCATTGCGATCAATCCGACTTCTCGTCCGCCATAGCGGTTATAAACTTTTGTGCTAAAAACAGTTTCTGCCAAATCACGGTAGTGTGAATGCAGCATCTCCGCCGAAGAGATAATCCCTTTCAAGTCCCACCTTGGCTTCAGTCCGTTCTCGAAAATGAACCTCGCGAACTGATAAAGCGATGATGGGTAAGTAAGAATTGTTTGTGGATGGGATCTATCCATCTGATGAAACGTTGTTCGCATTGTCGCGTCCGTAAGATGAAAACCATTGAGCCAATAGTGATTCCGCCAGAAATTATTCAACTGATACTTCCAATGTTCATCGCCTTCCAAGTCCGCAAGCGCGCCCCAAATAATTAGTTGAGGTTCACCAAAATCCCAGCCTGCCCACCGATCAAAATAATAGACGCTCAAGTTTCGTTGGTTCCAATAATTCCTATCCTGATAGAAGGTAAGTGGTTCTCCCGTTGAGCCACCCGTGGCGTTCTTTATACGTTGCTCTTGCGGAAACGCCTCAGAACAGAGACGCTCCAATTGTTCACGAATGTTCTTTTTCTCAAGTGGCGGAACCTGTGATATAGGCAGAGATTCTGTCTTGAACAATTCACGGTAGTAGGGTGTTGTGTGGTATGCATGTCGAAGGAGTTTTTCTAATTGTTCGTTCTGGAATGCTAAGATGTCTGCGCGCGGCGCGTTGAGTAACGCCGCCGTTTTTGAAAGTTGCGAACGATAACTGATACCTTTGCGGTACATATTATAAGCGAGCCATGCCGCCTTAGACATCAACCTTTTGGTAGTGGAACTGATTGGCATGATTTCAGAGTATTATAGTGGTTCCTAAAAATAAATGGACTCCTACAAAAATGCTTCGTGAAAATTGGGGACTCTGTAAATCTATAATCAGACTCAGTCCCTTGAATTAAGACGATGGTTTCAACGGATCAATATGTGGTGAATATCCTGACGGAAATTGATCGCTCACGGAACGACCATCTTGAAAAAGTTGTCCAGCATCTGGATTTTCAGACGCTGAGGGCGGTGGGAAATCGCGCCACTTATTGCCATCAAGCGGAAGTTCATAGCCATCCTCGCGGAACCATTCAATCAAACACTGTCGATAGGTGTTGAGAATCCTACCGTATGCGGGGTTACCAGCAAGGCTTCGCTCATCGAGCCTTCCCTGTAGCCGCCTGAAAAGCCACTCCTTTCGATCAGCAGCAGAATAAATGTATTTGTATTCCGCCGTCAAGAGCATATAGAGTCCCGTGTTTTCCTCTCCTAATTGCCCTACGATAGCCTCTCGCTGTGCATTCCCGGTGGCGATATCGGCAAGGTCAGTGCCGCTCCTATCTGCCTGTAGTGGGAGGTTTGCTGCGCCGAGACAGGTTGGAAGGACATCCACCAGACTCGTCGGGACATCGCACTCGACGTTTGCCTCGAAACGCTCGGGGTAGCGGACAAGTAGCGGAATCCGAGCTGCTGCATCCAAGAATGAACGTTTCCCGTAGCAGTTGTAGTCGCCGAGCAATTCACCATGATCGGACGTGTATAGGATGAGCGTGTTGTCCAATTCATCCTCCGATTCAAGGGAGTCAAGGATTCGTCCGACTTGATAGTCGATGAAAGAGATAGCGGCGTAGTAAGCCGCTCGCATTGTCCGAAGAAGATTCATATCCCGTCCTTGGTCGCGGTACTTATACCGGTTTTGATGCCGGTTCCAGTAGGTATACAAATGCTCATAATCCGCAGGCAGGAACGGCAGCGGCATTTCAACTGAACGATAGAGCCGACTCCATGGAATAGGGGATTCAAAAGGGGGATGCGGTTTGATAAAACTGCTCCAACAGAGAAAAGGACGATCTTTATCGCGCCCGGAGAGGAACGCCAGCGTTTTATCGCCTACCCACTGCGTATGGTGTAAACGGGCAGGCAATTGAGAAGGTTGTGGGATGTAGTAGTACTCACTCCGCTCGCCGTGCGGTGCGACAATATGGTCATAACCGTTTCCTTCTAAGAACTCTGTGTAATCATCGGGACCAGGACCTTCCTCAGAGTAGTCTCGCGTTTCAAATCCCCACATCTTGCGTCCTTGTGGCGAAAAGTGCATTTTACCGATGCCGTGCGTCTGGTAACCTGATTCGTTGAGCATCTCCATCACTGAGACCCGCTCTTGCGGCATTGGTGAATTGCTCGTACATCCGGTTTCGTGTGCCCATTGACCGAGCAAGAAACTACAACGAGACGCTACACATACAGGCGATGGACAGTACGCCGATGTAAAACTGGTTCCTTCTCGAACAATACGATTCAGTCCTGGGGTCTGAATGATCGGATTTCCGAGAGCATCTATCGTATCAAAACGCTGCTGGTCTGTCATGAGAAAGATGATATTCGGTTGTTTTGGCATGAAGGGTTCCGATCCTTTGAAAAAAGTGGTTCTGTTGGTGGATGAATTATAGACAACATATCAGATTTTCAGATAGAGCGCAACCAAAAAATTATTGGATATTCCGATGGCTGTCCTTCATTTTCTGTTGGCTGTCCTTCATTTTCTGTTGATATTTGATGGGATATATGGTAGCATTTATAGAAAAAAGTAGAGACTTTCATCATGGCTTATAGTAACTTTACCTTAGAGGCGGTCCGAACAACGTTCGGGTTAGAAACCGTTGAATCGGCGGGTACCTTTGCCGAAATAGAGCCGGTGGTTCCAAGTGCACATCTCACCACAGCCTTATCACGAAATGTGCCTTTAGCCGTAGCAATAGGCACAGAAAAGGCAAAATCAGAAATGATAGTCGCTAATGTACTTATAGAACTCCGCGAGCAGTTTGAACAGCGCATTAGCCTATTTTCGGGGATTGATTTTAGTGTTGATGTTGAAAGTGGATTAACTGGGGTTTGTGATTTTTTGGTAAGTCTATCGCCAGAGCAGTTTTATTTAGAGGCACCTGTCATCGTGCTTGTTGAGGCAAAAAACGCTGACGTGAAACTCGGATTAGGGCAATGTGTTGCTGAAATGCTCGCTGCACAACGCTTTAATGAGGAGAAAGGGAATAACATTCATTGTGTTTACGGCGTTACAACTTCAGGCACGGATTGGCTCTTTCTCAAATTGGAGGGACAAAAACTCCACATTGACATGGGCATCTATGCGATTGGACAATGCGACAAAATTCTGGGGATCCTTTCAAGCATGGTCTCCCAAAAAGCGTAAAGAAAAGACCGACATACGTGGAAATTCGTCCCTCGGTGTAAAATGCAAAAATGGTATGAAAACAGAAAACTTCTGAACACCTTCATCGTTTTGATGTGTGTCAGTTTTATCGCTTACTTTTTCTTTCACTGGAAATGGGGATTACCCCTATTCTTGTGCGGCGGCACAGCAATCATGGTGAGAGGAGTCGTAAAAATTACGATGCGAATGCGAAGTAGGAAAAGGCACAAGGAACATTAGAAAGACACAATCCAAACGCACGTTGTTTCTTCGCAAGGAAAGTTAAAAATATGAAAAGACGAACGTTCATAAAACTGAGCGCGATGAGTGCCGCAGGAATGGTCCTGCCCGTTCAATTGGAAGGACACGCCGCAGCGGCATCACAATTGAAGCCAAGCACACTGATAACCCCGAATGCCGATTTCTACATCCTACAGATCGGCGATCCTGCTGAACTTGACGCAGCAGCGTGGCGATTGGTAATCACCGGTCTCACCGAAAAACGGATACCACCGCTGCGACTTGAAGACATTACGGCGATGGAGTCTGTCACGGCGATGCGAACCCTGAAGTGCATCGGCGATCCGATCGGTACGGAACAGATGAGCAATGCCGTGTGGAAAGGCATTCGATTACGAGATCTACTTGAGAGTGTCGGACCAACACCAGAAGTCGAAGTGGTTGTTTTCCGGTGTGCGGATGGCTACCACACAGCCATTCCTTTGGAAGACGCGATGCGTGAAGAGACACTTCTCGCCTATGAGATGAATGACGAACGACTACCGACTGAGCACGGTTTCCCAATCCGATTGCTTAACCCGGGGCATTACGGCACGAAAAATCCGAAATGGATAATGAACATCCAGTTGGCGAAGGAGCATGAAAGTTACTGGGAGAAACGGGGTTGGGATCCGATTGCGAATGTGAAGCTCGCCACAATGATTGGAACACCCACTGAAGGCGAAGAAATTCCCGGCGGTAAGGTCTACACAGTCAGCGGGGCAGCGTTCGATGCAGGCAACCACGGTGGCATCAAGAAAGTGGAAGTTAGTATCGACTACGGACAGACATGGGAAGAGGCAGAAATTTGGGCGAAAGATACCCCACTGGCGTGGGTGCTCTGGAAATGGAATTGGCAGGTTCCTGAGAAGTCGGAACCTGTTGAGATCTACGCAAGAGCCACCGGAAACAATGGTGTTACGCAAGACGAAATCGGAATCGAAGTAGAACCGGTTGGCGCGACAGGTTATCACATGATCGATGCTGCGATTGTGATGCCCTAACGTTGGGTGCGAAATGGAGAAAAATGCGCCTGAAACCTATCCAACTGCTCACCGTTTATCTGCCAGTCCTACTGATTGACCTCGCTTTTAGTAGTATTCTAACCAATACCTCTTTTTATACCAGTCATTTAGGACTCTCCACAACGTTCCTGGGTGTGTTGATGGCAATAAGCACAGGGTGTTTCGCAGTCCTTGCGATCCCACTCGGTAGACTCTCGGATCGGATAGAGCGTCGGTATATCCTTTACGCCGCGTGCCTCATACTTGGAGCAGTCAGCATAGGACTCGCCTTTTGTCGAAACAGCGGACATTTGATGAGGGTCTTTCCCGGGCTCGGGGTCAGTATGGCACTCTTCTTTCCGGCTTACGAGGCATGGCTCGCTGAGCGAGAAGGCGAAGGCGAATTAATTCACCGGATTATGCTCTTCAACCTATTCTGGAGTATCGGCATGACCTTGGGACCCGCGTTCTCCAGTTATCTATACGCCGGTGCGAACCCGTTCAGACCCTTCTATCTCGCCAGTATCTTCGCCGGACTCACCTTAGTGACAATTTGGACTTCTCGTATTGCCAAATCTGATTCACCAGATCTATCCGTCCACACCGATGAATCCGACGCGAAATCACCTGAGATACTCTACCCACCTCTACCCGTTCGGATGACGTATCTCCATCTGGCTCGGTGCGCGAACTTTGTCTCGTGGTTTTCGCTCGGTGTGCTCCGCCAACTCACGCCAAAACTCACGTTGGAGATGGGAATACGCCCGGCAATATATGGTAATCTGATGCTCGGACTTGGGGGTGTTCAAACGCTGGCGTTCATTGTCCTCGGGACCGGTTACTCGACGCGATGGCATTATCGTTTTAGTCCGCTACTTATTGTTCAACTACTGGCAATTCTAAGTTTCCTCGGCATAGGATTGTTACAGCATACAATTCTCTGGGCTTTTGCTTTTGCGGTTATCGGTGTATCTGTAGCGTTTACTTACTTTAGTAGCCTCTACTACGGGCTGGACCGGCATGCAGATAAAGGGAATAAGAGCGGATGGCACGAAGCCATATTAGGGGGTGGGATCCTATTAGGTCCGTTTCTTGGGGGTATCTCGGCGGACTCATCATTAGGCGTTCAAAGTCCTTACCTACTCTGTGCGGTGGCAATTGCTATCGCGATTGTCATAGAAATATTTATACTGCTTAAGGATTCTCGACATCAATCAAATTCGCATTGATGTAGTCTTCATCAGGATTAACACCGAGACCTGGTGCGTCCGGGACCGTGACGATGTGATCATGGATTTCGACACCGTTCACTACCATCGTTTGCAGAAAAGCGGGGGCATTGAGTTCGGCAGGGAGAACAAGCTCCAAAGTTGAAAAGAGATGGACGCTTGCGATGAACCCGACTCCCGCTTCTGTCAATCCACTGCCGAGAAGTTCAAGTGAATTCGCTTCGGCAATAGGCACACTCTTAAGGCATTCGTTTAACCCACCAGATTTACACACTTTCAAAACGACGGCATCGGCACATTCCAAGCGCGCGATCTTTGCTAAATCGAAGTAGGTAAAGCACCCCTCGTCAATGGCGATTGGAATTGAAGCATCCTCTCGGACTCGCTTCATACCGAACCAATCCTGACTTGCGACGGGTTGTTCCATGCAGTAAATTTCGCGGACATCTGTAACCCGTTTCAGCAATTCAAGCGCATTCGATGGTGTATAAGATTGATTCGCATCAATCCAGAGTTTTGCATCAGGTGCGGCTTCATGCACGGCTCGTAGGCGTTCTTCATCTGCCGTAGGCGTTCCAGCAACCTTCACTTTGAAACAGGAACACGGAGCCAAGGCTTTTGCTTTCAATCCCATTATCTCCGGCGTATCAATACTCAGCGCATAGCAGAGCGGTAGCGTATCGTGGCGTTTTCCACCGAAGAGGGTATGCAGTGGGATACCAAGGATACGTCCACGGAGGTCATGTAAAGCAATATCAACGGCGGCTTTTGCGAAGGGATGCCCATTGCTAACAGCGGGTTTCAACGCCTGATAAATTGTCTCATGGATTTGGTTGAGATTTAAGGGATTACGTCCGAGCAGTAATGGAGCAATGTGATACCGAACGGTGGTCGTGATGGATTCGGTGGTTTCGTAGCTCCATGAAGGGAGCGCGCGTTGTTCACCCCAACCGACATAGCCATCGTCTGTTGTGATCTTGACGAAAACATGGTCGCCTGCGGTGCCAGGGTCCCCGACAAAACCGGTACCGATATTAAAGATGTCTTTCATCCCGACAGCAGTCGGATAAACGTCTACGTGGGCTATTTTGGACATGCGTGAATAGGTTACTCCATTCTTGGAAAGTGTTTCTGTATTTTAGCACGTATCCAAGCAATTTATCAAGCATAGAATTTCCGTTGACATGTTCTCTGCTATCCGCTATAGTTATGGGAATACCGATTGATCTATGCCGTTGTAAGGACACTACATGCTATTCATTATTTTTGTAATTCTCACACCTATCACCATTTGGTTGACTCTGCACTTTATGTCTCGGCGGAAAGCCAGCACAGAAGAGGTTGAACCCGGATCACTGATCGAAGTCTGTGCCATCTGCCAAAACGAATTTACAATGACCGAATTGCTTGAAAAAGAGGTCGGCGGATACGGTAGGGTCTACTGTTTCTGTGGACAATGCATTGAAAATCTCTCTAACGAATACCGGAACAAAACAGACACTCTCACAGGAGAATGAAGTATGTACGATTTAGTTACGTTTGGTGAAGCGATGATCCGACTCACCGCCCCGGAATATATGCGTCTTGAACAGGCGACATCGCTCTCAATTACAGCGGGTGGTGCAGAGATGAACGTTGCAGTGAACGCTGCACAACTCGGATTGCAGACCGCTTGGGTATCACGACTCGTAGACAATTGGTCGGGTCGCTATATTTGCAACAAAGGACGCGAACTCGGCGTGGATATGTCAAACATCGTTTGGGTCGATTTCGACGGGGTCGGCTTGGAGCGCAATGGATTCTATCACCTTGAATTAGGCGCGGGTCCGCGAGCAAGCAGTGTCACATACGATCGCGGTTATTCCGCGATTTCTAACGTGCAGCTTGGAGAGATTGATTGGACGTCTATTTTTAGCGGTGCGCGATGGTTTCATCTCAGCGGAATTACACCTGCGTTGTCGGAATCCGCAGCGGCTGTCTCGGCAGAGGCTCTCAAGGCGGCACGCGCCGCGGGGGTCAAAACGAGTTACGATCTGAACTTCCGTTCTAAACTTTGGAGTGCAGAGGAAGCACAAGCCGCGAATCAACCGATGATGGAGCATGTCTCTGTTCTCATCGGGAATGAGGAAGATTTCGAGAAATCGCTCGGCTTCGCCGCGGAAGGCGCGACCGAATCCTATAGCAAACTTGAACCCGATACCTACAAAGCAGTCGCACAACGCGTCAAGGACGCTTTCCCCAACATTGAAATGATCGGCACGACGTTACGTGATGCCAAAACGGGGTGGTTGAACGATTGGCGGACACTCCTGTATGATGGTGAAGCGTTCTATTTATCACGTATCTATGAGAATCTGGAACTGGTAGACCGAGTGGGCGGCGGTGATAGTTTCTCATCGGGACTCATTTATAGTCTACTGAACGGAAAATCACCACAGGAAGCCGTCGATTTTGCGGGTGGATATTCCGCCTTGGCACATACCTTCCCTGGCGACTTTAACTGGGCAACAGCAGAAGAGGCAGAAAAAGCGATGGAAGCGGGGAGCGTGCGTATCAGTCGCTAAGCAGACAAACTATGGAAACCAAAATTTTTCTCTCTCCTATTTTTGAAAATACCGAATTCGATACTGCAGAACGCCGAGCGGCATTAGCAGACTTAGCTAAATTCGGTGAATTGAGCATCCACCCGCGGGAACTGACTGCGGAACACGCTGATGGCGTTATTGGTGTGATCGCAAGCTCGGTCCCTTTTCATGAAAGTTTCTATCAAGCCGCAGAATCACTCCGAATCATTGCACGTTGGGGTGTCGGATATGAAACCGTTAATGTTGATTTGGCGACCGAATACGGAGTCATTGTCACGATTGCTCCTGAACACATGGTGACCGTCGCTGAGTATGCGATTGCGCAGTGGTTGGCAACCCTGAAACGGGTCTATACACTCAACAGGGATTCCCACAGCGGGAATTTCGGGCTTATCAAGACGCATGAGGCGATGGGTTCTACACTCGGTTTGTACGGCTTCGGTCGGATTGGGCAAGAGGTTGCGCGTCGTGCGCGTCCGCTTCTCGGTGAACAGGGAAGGCTTTTGGTGTATGATGTTCGTCCGGATATCGCTGAACTCGCCGCGGAATTCGGGGCAGAGGCTGTTGATACGCCGCTGACGCTCTTCCAAGAGAGCGATACTGTATCTCTGCATCTATCGGGTGCGGATACTGTCGTCGGCTATGAGGAATTCTGTGCCATGAAACCGCATGCGTCTCTCATCAACCCGTCGCGTGGAAACCTTGTTGACGATGAAGCCGCCAATCGCGCTGTCAGCGAAAATCGACTCTGGTATTATGTCGTGGACGATCCGGTTAACGGACCACGGGCGATTCACAAAGACCATCCACGCATTATCTGTACGAATCACAACGCCGGTATGACTGTTGAATCTGGCATTCGGCTGGACCTTTGCACAATTCAGCAGGTTACGGATGCGATTCAAGGACGCGCCCCGGCATATATGCTGAACCCGGAAGTCTTGGAACATCCGAGGCTTAAGGCGTTTTGCAAGGATACTTCGCAACCCCTGAAACTATGACCTGAGTCCTTAAATCAGACCCGTAGCCTGCATTCTCACTGCGAAGCAGACACAGGCGGATCTAAGGAACGTATCCGATAGTTCTAACGCACGTCGTTTCTCCGCAAGGTATAATTAAAAATTTTTCTCAAGAAGGAAGAGGAATTCACGGTTCGACGCTTCAGTAGCGTTCCCCCACTCGTCTGTCCATCGCATGCCTGCCATAACGTTCTTTTTGTAGTCAAGTTCGAGAACAGTGAGAAGTTTTCCGTTGCTTTGCATAACTTCGTTGAGTTGTTGCGCAGTCGCGCGACCACCGGAGCTATAAGAGAGCAGAATCCAGCGGGCTTGCGTTTCTCGGATTAACTTCGCAATCGCTTGGACAGCGATAAATTGTCCGTCATCGTTACGCCGGAATTCCTCAAATACAGACACGGCGAGGGGATCTGATGTATCCTTTCGCCGTTTTGCTTTGCCGAAAAGGGTGGGTTTATCGAAGAGCACAACGCTTTTCCAAAGGTGATAGTAAGCGGCATATCTGACGCGGGAGGGTGGCATCTTTTCGTTGTTTGAACCGTAAGGTGGATCGAGGTAGGCGAGGTCAACGGAGACACGCGGGACGAGTTCAAAGATGTCGGATTGATGGACCTGATGCTCTCCTTCTGATCTGAAAACCTCCGGTACCTCAAGCACTAACGCTTTATAGGCGCGGGGTGCCCATGCTTTGAGATACGCGGAAAAATGACCGAGCGTGCTGTCAACCCGGTCGAGTGCAAGGATTAGGCTCGTGAGTGCGACTGCCTTTTCGACTGGATCGAGTTTTAGGGTTTCGATTTCCTGTCGAATCGCATCTAATCTACGGGTGTTGTGGCGTTGCCACGGTTTTTTGAGTCCATCTGATTGGATGGCACAGCCACCATTAGCGTGTCCGCCATAATGTTCCGTGAACCAGCCGTCAACGGGTGGAACGGCATTGAGATGATTGATGAGTGGTTGGTAAGTTTCTTTCGGTTTTGTGTTGAGGAGGTAGCAGGTGCTGAAGACTTTCGACCAAGGGGCGACATCGTTGGAAATAACAGTGTAGCCGAGTTTCGCGAGTGCCTGTGAGACGCGGGTCGTGCCTGAGAACCCGTCCAAAATTGTTTTGGCATTGACCTTTTTGACGAGTTCCAAGACCTGCGGGATCAGTTTCAGCTTGGAGCCGATGTATTTGATGCTTTGTGTTGGCGGGGCGTGGAGCGTTTGTTGCACGGTCTTATGTCGATGGTGTGTCTCGTCTAAATCGCGGATTGACGCGGATTTTACAGATTTCGCGGATTTTGGGGTTTTCTATATAACCCAAGTTGTCGCTCACAAATTTTGAAGGTTTTTTTGCACGCTCACCACCCCAGCCGGGTGCTATGTCTATAAATAGTAACAACTTGCGTTAGTATAGCGTTGGGGTTCAACCCAGCCTACACGCTATATGCTGTTCAAATTCAACGTTCGTTTCTTGTGCGATGATGAGTTTATCGCCTTCCAATCTAAAAATGGGCATTGTCTCTCCTAAAAATCTATTCAAAAAGTTGCGCGACGGGACACGCAAACCCTTCCACGACATCCTCACCCGTCAATGTGTCTTCACGCATAAGCAGTGTGAAATCCGTTTCAGAGCGGTAAACCATCACCGTCTTCGCGACAGGTTCAACAACCCAGACCAGACGTGTCCCTGCCCTCAGATAAGCCAACGCCTTTTTGGTGACATCGTAGTGTTTATCTGTCGGCGAGACGACTTCAACCGCCAGATCCGGCGGTACCGGTGAACCCTTTTCTCTATCCTCAGGTAATCGAGCCGCCGACACAAACGCAATATCCGGTTTCACCAATCTATCCCCCAAGTCGAAAGTCGTTTCGGCAATATACAAACGTCCTAACTGATGTGTATAGACATGCGAATCCAAATAGCGGACAATGTTGACACTTATTTCACCATGTATCATTGACGGAGGCGACATCGGAACCAATTCTCCTTTTACATATTCATACCCCTCTACATCGTTTTCAAGAAATTCCTCCAACGTCATTGGCGTTCTGTGTGCCCGGACTTCTTGCGTAGATTCAGGATTGGTTTGCGAATTAAGCATTACTTTTCTCCTTGCAGTGTGAATCAGGACTTACGCAAATGCGTTAGAAAAAGGGATATTGAGACGCGAAAACGGGCATTGCGGCACTTTTAACCCCCTAAATCCCCCTTATCAGGGGGACTTTGAGAGGAAATGCGTAAGTCCTATGAATGTTAAGTATTGCTGTTACAATCGGTCCGCATTTTACGTATGCCGAATTGCATCAATGGGAGTCATCTTCGCAGCTTGGCTGGCGGGATAATAACCGAAAAAGACACCTATCGCTGTACCTGCCGCAACGGAGATGAGCACGGCTTCGAGGGTAATAACAGAGGGCCAGGAAAGTTCATTAAAGAATTGACTCACCGCCCATGCGAAGCCTTTCCCCACCACAGCACCAAAAGCGACACCGAGCAGACTCCCTATTACACACAACAGCACAGATTCGGTGAGAAACTGCAGGCGGATGTCAAAACTCTTCGCGCCGACGGCTTTCCGCAACCCGATTTCTGGGATCCGCTCTGTCACCGAAACAAGCATAATATTTAGAATACCGATACCCGCGACAATCAACGCAACAGACGCTATGACAACGAGAACCATCTCTATAATGAAAATAATCCTTCTACCGCCCTCAATTCCCTTTTTTGCGCTCCACGTTCGGAAAAAGGTGTCGTCATCACCGTGGTTACGCATGATAACGGTTTTTACCTCTTTCAGTGCCTGCTCAACTAACTCGATGCTCTTAGCACGCGCCATGATAGCCCCAACCCGATTACGCCCCCCAAAACGGGTCTGTGCGGTTGTAATGGGAATGAAGATCATATTATCGTCGCTTCTGCCTTCCTCGAACCCATCGCCACGACTCTCCATAATACCAATAACAGTAAAGCGTTTATTATCAATACCGACTTCCTGACCAATGGGGTTCTGCCCTTTAAATTGCTCCTTCCAGACCTTTGCTCCGATGACACAGACCTTATTCCAGAAATCCATGTCGGTATCGGCGATAAACCTGCCGTATTCAGTCTCCCAGCGCCGGACATCTTGGTATTCATTCGTTGTCGCACGCATGTAGGTTCGTCGGTGCTTTCCCTCGACTTCAAAGTCTATCGGATGACTTCTTTCAACGGTCGCAACCTCAACAGAAGGACAATCCGCCAGAATATCGTGTAGATCTCGCATCTCCAGATAATGTGGACTCGTATTGCGTTGCCAGCGGTTATTTTTTTCAATATACCCGGGTCGGTAAACACCGAACATACTCGGTCCACCGATACTTTCAATTTGCGTCATCATGAGTTTTTCGGCACCCGCGCCGAAAGACATCATTGCTATCACACCCGCAATACCGATCGTTATCCCCAAGAGCGTGAGAATCGTGCGGAGTTTGCTACCGCGAAGCACTGAAAACGCTGAGATGAGATTCTCTAATATTTGCATGTTTATTTTCTCTATGTATGACGGATGGCATCAATGGGAGTCATTTTAGCAGCTTGACTGGCAGGATAGTATCCGAAGAAAATGCCTATCGCTGTACCTGCCGCAACGGAGATGAGCACGGCTTCGGGGGTAATAACAGAGGGCCAAGCAAGTTCATCTAAGAACTTACCCACAATCCATGCGAAGCCTTTTCCCGCGATAGCACCGAACGCGATACCGAGCAGACTCCCTATTACACACAACAGTACAGATTCTGTGAGGAACTGCAGACGGATGTCAAAACTCTTCGCGCCGACGGCTTTCCGCAACCCGATTTCTGGGATCCGCTCCGTCACCGAGACGAGCATAATGTTCAGAATACCGATACCCGCGACAATCAACGCTACAGATGCTATGACGACGAGAACCGACTCTATGATAAAGATCATTCTTTTCGCATTTTCAATCCCTTTTTTTGCCGACCATGTTCGGAAGAAGGTATCATCGCCACCGTGATTGCGCATAATGATGGTTTTTACTTCCTTGAGTGCCTGATCCACGAGAAGCGGACTCTTGGCTCGCACCATGATATGCCCGACGTGATCGTGTCCCCAAAACCGTTTCTGTGCGGTTGTAATCGGGATGAAGAGCATATTGTCATCGCTTCTGCCTCGTTCCAGTCCATCTCCTCGGCTCTCCATAATTCCGATAACAGTGAAACGTTTGTTATTCCCATGATTGTTGATAATAACTTCCTTACCGATGGGGTCCTGTCCCTTAAACTGCTCTTTCCAGATTTTTGAGCCAATGACGCAGACCTTTGTCCACGTGTCCATATCAGTATCAGCGAGAAATCTGCCATACTCTGTACGCCACTCGCGAACGGCTTGGTATTCATTTGTTGTCGCGCGGAGATACGTTTGTTGAAATCTCCCATCAACACCGAGGTTGATGTAGTAACTCCCTTCGACAGTGGCAACCTCAACAGAGGGACATTCTGCCAAAACGTCTCGAAGGTCGTCCATCTCTAAATGGTGTGGGCTGTTATTGCGTTGCCAACGCCCGTTCTTGTGGACTTTCCCGGGTCGGTAAACACCGAACATACTCGGTCCACCGATATTGTTGATCTCCGCCATCATGAGTTTTTCGGCACCCGCGCCGAAAGACATCATCGCTATCACACCCGCAATACCGATCGTTATCCCCAAGAGTGTCAGAATCGTGCGGAGTTTGCTACCGCCAAGCACTGAAAACGCTGAAATAAGATTTTCGAGGATGTTCATTTTTCTTCTTCTTGACTTGGTGTTTGTTCAAGACTTAGGTATAGATAGGCAAAACTTTTGATTGCATCAATTCTCAAGATATGCTAAATTTTTTATATAGAGAATGCGTGGACCAATACTGTGTCTCGGTGTTAAGTATATCACAAAACGTTTAGAGGTTGCAATTTTAATTATACCTTGCGGAGAAATCACAGGCGTTAGAACTAAATGACTCCATTTCACGCTTCGCGAATCATTAAAAAACCTTTTGACGTGGGAAGCACACTGTTGTGGCGTGGGACGCAAAACGCAACAGTGCATAAAGCAGAATTAACGCATTTGTTGCGACGCGGGGAACGCGCCTGGGTTTCACTCCCAACTGAGTTGCTGGAAACGCGGTATCAATTGAACGCCATGGAACAGTCTTTTGGCGACGCTGAAGCAACGGCAGGGATTCAGGCGAAACTTCGGCAATCGCATCCACGAAATGGAGCGGAATATAACCAACACCATTTAATCGCGTATCCACAGGCAGATGCACCCTGCTATAATATCAGTGAGTATGTCCAACGATGCATAGCAGGCGATATCGAGGTCGCAGAACGACTTCGCGGGCGGAGGGTGATTCACCTTTACCAGACGGAAACGGCAACGGAAGATATTTTGGACAGATCTGGTGTCTCAAGATTCGTGAAACGCGTGCTGGTAGACTATTTAAAGACCTATAGCAAAAAGCATCTTATCGGTTTTACTTGTGAACTACCGAAGTTTTTGTCTTTAGCAAGCGTTCTCGGCGCTGGCATAACCTCAGTGCCGTGGAGTCCTACACTTTTAGATACGACCGAGGAGACACTGACGACACATCTGCCTTTAGTTTTCTACGAAACTTACAACTCGGCAGCAATCAGGAACACATTTTGGAGCGAATTGACACTGCGATTCGCAATCTATTTCCTGAAAGGTATACGCGATTTTTGCCATCAAGAAAGGCTACAGTTTGCTTTAAGTCTTCCCGCGAGCGCAAGGGCACTTGAGTTTGAATTAGGGGCGATGCTGGCACAAGTGGACTGTCCTATTCTAAACGCTACCGACATAGATACACCGAAGCGATTCGTTATTGCGAAATGGGTCTGTAGCAATACACAGTATGCCGGTATTTCACGAAAGGCTGCCAAGAAAACGGACAGACAGACGGTGCTTGAAGATGCGAGTCTCGGTTTCAATGTGTGGATAAATGAAGGGCAGACGGCAGTCCCGGAATCCGCTACGATAACGCAAGAGTTATCACGCGGTTATCCGAAGAGATCGCTCCTGATGGTCGCACCGACACAAAGTCTCTGGACGAAACCTGATGAGAAACAGTGGAATGGGTTGACGAAAGCATGGGGATGGTTATGTGAGAGCGTATGGGAATTGGGCTACGACTTCAGAATTGTTTCGGAGCAGGAACTACGCTCAGCAGAAATAGTGCGGCGGGACGATGCTGGCGGCACAGGAAAACGGGGCAATAGGCGTGCTGGACTCAGCTTACCGAACGCCCGAGCAGACATCCAAGAGATTTATAACGTTATTTTGCTTCCGAGTTGTATCTCGCTTCAAGAAGAAACCGTCAAACGTCTGCGCGCATTCACGAAAGTGAAGGGGAGATTGATAGCAGACGAGCCGATTCCGTATCTGCTCAATGGAAGGATTGGACTTGAACCGTATCCATTGGAACAACTTATCTACGGACGACGCACAACGATTCTACGAGGTCCACAAAACGAGAAGATAGCGAGGCTCGAAAAATGTCTCCAAAAATGGGTGAATCCTCGCGTATCGGTATATGTAAAACCCGACAACGAGGAGACAAATGTCGTTCAAGTACACCACCGGATAGCAGACGGATTCGAGATATTTTATCTCTTTAACAGAGGCACTGAACCGATTGATGCTTTGATTGAAATGCCCCGCGAGGCATCCCGCGTTACGGAATGGGATTTGTTGAGTAGCACGGAAGAGACTATTGATTTTTGGCACGCAAATGGAAGGACATACCTCAATAGTACATTTACAGTTGAACAGGGACGACTTTTTGAAATTTCGTATTTTTAATTATACCTTGCGGATAAATAACGAGATTTGTACTTTGAGCTTCTTCGTGTTCGAGTCGCCCTCCATTACATTACGGGCTTGTTTGCCGTCCAAATTCCTATAGGAGAGACTGGGGAACCCAGTCCTTACACCCCAAATACCTGCCTGTAAGCATAGCGGAAGGCAGACAGAAACCTAATCGTTGAAAATATGAAAGGAGTTATTATGACGGGTGGAGACCTTTTTGTCGAAGGTTTGAAAGCACAAGGTGTGAGTGTCATTTTCGGTTTACCGGGCAACCATTTAGACACTGTCTATGAGTCATTATACAACAATCAAGACAGCATCCAACACTATGTCACACGGCACGAAGGCGGTGCGGCATTTATGGCGGATAGTTATGCTCGCGCCACAGGTGATGTTGGTGTCTGTATGACCGTCCCGGGTCCAGGTTCAAACAACGCCTCGATCGGTATCGGTGAGGCAAATACAGCGTCTTCTCCAGTGCTTTGGATTACGGGACAGAACCCATCCCACTTGGCGTCACGGGATCCGAAGAAGAGTTTTCACGGACTGGATCAGCGAACCGCCTTCAGCACAATGACGAAACATCTCGAAATTGTGCATCGGGTAGACCAGATTCCGGGTGCCATCAATCGGAGTTTCAGTGCCTTACGCTCTGGTAGACCTGGACCCGTGCTGATTGAGTTGGCAAAAGATGCGTTGGATGCTGAAGCCGATTTTCCAATCCCGCCACGGCACAACGGTATCCAGACGACTGCAAGTCCACAAGACGTAGATGCAGCACTGGCGTTGTTGAGCACTTCAGAACGTCCACTTATTATTGCAGGCGGCGGTATTAACCATACGCGCGCAACTGCGGAAATACTGGAGTTTGCTGAACTACTGGACGCCCCAATCGTAATGACAGGTTTTGGGAAAGGCTCAGTACCGGAAGACTCGCCGCATTCGATCGGTGTCTTCCGAGATGGTGTGTCCCAAGCAGCGATGGAAGCATCCGACCTCATCGTTGCCGTCGGGACTCGGTTTAACTACCGTGATACCGGCAACTGGAGCCTCCAGATTCCGCAACCCTTGTTACATATCGAAGCTGACGTAGAGGAAATTCACAAAGAATATCCTGCGACTGTTGGCATCGGTGCGAGTCCAAAATTGGTCTTGCGCCAGCTGAACGCCGCGCTGCGTGACGAGAAACCGAAAGGTGGTTGGGGCGAAGGGCTACGCGAACTACGCCGACGATTTATGGCGGTTGAACGCCCGCGAATCCTCCAAGAGATGCGTGATGTGATGCCGCGTGATGCAATCTTGTCAGTTGACGTTAACATTACGGGCTATGGCGCACTGGCACATTTCCCGTGTTATCATCCAGGGAGTTACATCTTCTCCGGTGTATCTGTTGCGATGGGGATCGGATTGACGGGTGCTATCGGTGCACAGGTCGCCTATCCAGATCGGAAAGTCGTCGCGCTGAGTGGGGACGGTGGATTTTTAATGACCTGCCCAGATCTCGCAACAGCAGTGCTGTATAATCTACCGGTTGTGACAATTGTGATGAACGACAACCAATATACTTCGATTGAACGCGGACAACTCCGCCGCTTCGGCAAACGGATCGGTGTTGAACTCGCCAACCCGGATTTCGTGCAGTTTGCAGAATCGTTCGGTGCGATTGGGTTACGCGTTGAAGATCCAGTTGACTTCAAGCCGACGTTTGAAAAGGCACTCGCTTTGGATAAACCGGTTCTCCTCGAAGTCGTCAAATAATCTTGTCGGTCCATTATTATTTGGACACCGCGGTAGGTGTGGTTTGATATCACGCCTACCGGGTAGGTCTGCTTCTTTTTATAATTCGCTATAGATGAGGGAGACGTGACCGAAATACCACGACGCGTAGACAACATCAGACCAAAAAACAAAAAATATATAAACAACGAAGGAGTTCGCTATGGCAAAAAAGATAGGCGTTCTAACAGGTGGAGGCGACACAAGTGCTCTTAACGCCACCCTTAAAGGCATCGCGTTGAAAGCCGAGGAACTCGGTTTTGAACTCATCGGACTCATGGAAGGGTGGCGTGGCGTTTTGAAGGGTGGACGCTACTTTACGCTAACACCTGACTTGATTGATGAAAACCGGGGTGGGACGCTGTTAAAAAGCTCACGCACGAACCTGATTAAAGATGGCAAATTAGATGAAGCCGTCAGTAATCTGAAAAAACTGGACATCAGTGGTCTTATCCCGATCGGTGGCGATGATACTCTAACGGTCGGGACCGCACTGTCGGATCAATTTACGACTACATTCGTTACCAAAACAATTGATAACGACGTGGGTATCAATCCACCTGAAGGGGATGCCGTCGATTACTCGAAGATGGTGAACTATTTCTGTCCCGGTTTCCCTTCATCTGCGAACAGCGTCATCAACTACGTCCAAGATCTGCGGACAACGACCTACTCTCACGATCGTGTGATTGTTGTTGAAGCGATGGGGAGAGATGCAGGGTGGTTGACTTTATCCGCCGCTTATGGACTCGCGGATCTTATCGTTGTTCCAGAAGTACCGTATCAGCCAGAGAGATTGGCGGAAGCGATTCGTGAAAAACACGCAGCACAAGGGAACGTCATCGTTGTCGTGTCGGAAGGTATTCGGAACGATAATGGGGAATTGATGATTACTTCACAGGCGGAACTCGATGCTTTTGGGCATACCAAACCCGGAGGGTGTTCAGAAATTATCGTTGAGACGATGAAGAAACTGCTTCCCGAAATTTCAAGTTCCGCTTTCCGTGCTTTGATACTCGGATATCTCCAGCGGTGCGGGAGCCCTATTCCATTGGACAGAGACATCGCGATGAAGGCGGGTGCTATGGCGGTGCAGGCACTCTCAGATGGGATGTTCAACGGTGTTGCGACGATTACACGAACAGAGGTCGGCATTGAACCGACCCTATTGCCGTTAGATCAAGTGCTGAAGCGGGATACGTCAGGGCATGTTATTCGGAGGAGTCTCGATATGCGGTTCTACGACGCGGAACGCTATCAGATATCTCCAGCGGGGGTCGGATATTTCCGTCCGATGTTCGGCGACTTACCACACCCAGAATTGTCATTAGATGATCGATTGTCATTGGGCGCTCGATTGATTAAGATTGGGGAGATTGGATAATAACTGGGAAACATAAATAAAACGGAGGCGCGGTTTAAAACCGCGCCTTTAATTTTGCGTGTAAATGCTTTTTCCTTCGCCGTAGTAAGAATCGTAGATGTGCTGATAAACCGCTTCAGACTTCTGACTGAATAGTTCTGGTGTGTAAGGTAGCGGTAGTTCATCATCAAGTATGTTGCTAACAGTCTCTTTGACTTCAGCTTTCGATTGTGTCCGTTTCCGCCAATCCAAGCCCAAACTCTCTCGCTTGAGCGTCTCGAGCAATTTCCTTACAGCAGTCTTTACCTCTTCTCTTTCAGGGACAGTTAGATGTGGCTCGTGTCGCGTCAGCAGATCGAATACTGCCAATTCCTCTTCGGAGAGATCTTCGGCAGTAGTGCGCTGATCTTCTTGATGGAGTTCATCAGCGAAGTCAAAAAGCTGCTCGAAGTAATCCTGGACACCAAGGGTCCCTGTGTTGTATTCCACAATCATCTGCTCAAATTTTTTCCTGATAATCCATTCGACTTCTGTTGAAGCGAATCATCGCGGCGAGTTTGGCGTTGATTGCACCTCTGAGTCTTTCTGCCTCAATGCGTTGATGTTCTGTACCGAATTGTTCCCTTAACTGCTCAAAATCAATTTGGCTTAAATCCACCTGTTCAGTGTTGTAACTGTCAGGGGGTGTCTGAATGAGATAGCCTTCAGGTGCGATTGATTGATCAAGTAACGCCTCAACTTCTGTCATTACACCGGAGATGTCAGTTGGTGGCGTTAAATTTCTGATTTTCTGTGCGATAATATTGATAAGTTGGCAAATTCTGGTAAACGCATGGGCATTCGGGTCAGGCAGAATCGCTTTGTATAGTTTCGTGACGTTGGTTGCGAATTGTAGATAACGCTTTTTGGTTTCATCGTTAATCAGGATCCGTTCCATTGCATCATTGATGTGGCTGATGTTTTGCAAAGCGTTATCTGTTTGGGCTCCCATTAAGTCAATGCCGAGACTTTCGCAAAATTCGGTGATTTCAGCGATCGCCTCTCTAAGTTTTGCAACCAGTTCCGACTTATCCGCAATCGGTTTCTGGTTTCCTTCCACATCGGCACCCGTAGCATAAATCGCCAACGCCTTTTCAAGATTACGGAAAATCCCGATGTAGTCAACAATTAAGCCGTTATTCTTATCACCGAAGACGCGGTTGGCTCTGGCAACGGTCTGCATCAACGTATGGTTTCGCTGCGGTTTGTCGAGATAGATAGTGGAACACGAAGGGACATCGAAACCTGTGATCCACATCGCACAAACGAAAACAATTCGGAAGGGATCATCGGGATCTTTGAATTTGGTCTCTAAATCCTCTGTATTCATACGGACGCGATGGTGGGTGATATCAACCCCTTTTTGTCTGAGGTCGTCAATCTCATTTTGTCCCGGAGACACTACGACTGCCATATCGGTTTCTTCCATGTAGCGAATTCGCTGCTCCGAGAAAATCCGCTCACTGCCTGATTGTGTGGTTAGTTCGGACTTTAAACGTTCAATGCACTGCTCCCAATATTTCTGTACTTTGTCAAACATCTTGACAGCGGTCGCTTTATCAATTGAGATGACCATGCCTTTCCCTTGATAGCCTCTGCTTATAAAATGAGCGACTATATCTTCGGCGATGGTCTCTAACCGATCCTCTCGCGTGATGAGATGATATTCTCTGGCAAATTCGTGTTCCAGCTTCGCCTCTTGTGCTTCATCAAGTTCGGCATCCTCAAGAATCTGTTCGAGGTCTGCGTTAAGGTTTTCGTTCGTCAGTTGTAAGGTCGGCACCCGGTTTTCATAGTAGAGCGGCACGGTTGCGCGGTCGAGGATAGATTGGTTGAAATCGTAAACACTCACATAGTCCCCGAACACCGATTTTGTTTTTTCTTCACCCGCCATAAGCGGTGTCCCCGTAAAAGCGATGAATGCCGCGTTAGGGAGTGCCGTGCGCATGTTCAAGGCGAGTGTGTCGTATTGACTCCGATGCGCTTCATCGGTAATCACGACGATGTCTGAGCGTTCAGAAAGAACAGGATGCCGCTTGTCCCCTTGCGTCTGGAACTTCTGAATGAGGGTAAAGATATAGCGATGGTCTTCACTGAGGAGTTGGCGTAGATGGACAACGCTTTCCGCATGAACCTCTTGCTGCGTTAGGACACCACTCGAACTCGCAAAGGTCTTGTAGATTTGGTCGTCCAATTCTTTGCGATCGGTTACGACAACGAATGTCCAATTTCCCGGCACTTTTCTAAGTACCTTCTGCGCAAAGAAGATCATCGAAATGCTTTTCCCGCTGCCCTGTGTATGCCAAAAGACACCGAGTTTGCCTCGGTTATCTCCAATCTCCTTCAGAGATGCAATGGCGTTGTTGACACCGAGGTATTGATGGTTCTTGGCGAGAATCTTAATCAATCCGCCTTGTGCTTCCATAAATAGGATGAAATTCTCGACAACATCCAGTAATCTGTGGCGTTCACACAGTGCTCGCAGGATTGTCTCTAAAGATATTTTAGGCGATTCATCTTCACTGTAAACGCGTTTCCACTCGGCGAAGTGCTCCCAATTGGCGGTGAGGCTGCCGACCTTGCTGTCCGTGCCGTTAGAGAGAAGAATAAAGGCGTTGTACCAAAAGAGGTGTGAAATGGTGTCTTTGTAATCTCGGAGGTTGTCGTTATAGGCATCGTAGAGGTTTACGTCAATCCGCTTGAACTCCATCAGGACTAAAGGAATCCCGTTGACAAAGCAGACCAGATCCGGACGTTTGGTATACATCTCACCGGTGACCGAGAATTGAGACACCGCGAGAAAATCGTTATTTTCTGGTGTTTCCCAGTCGATGACCTGAAGGACTTCAATGGTTTCACTGTCGCTACTTGGATCGCTAACAGTGACTCGGACGCCGTCTTTTAGGAGGATATAGATTTCCCGATTGGCTTCAACACCGCTCATAACGGAACGCGAGCGGGTGAGTTCCTCGACTGCTTTGGCGATTGCTTCTGGGGTTGCGTCGGGATTGAGGCGTTTGAGTGCAGGTTGGAGGCGAGCAGTTATGACAACATCGGATTTTGTTTGCCTACCGAGGGGATTTCCATCTCTCCGATCGAATTCATTGTAACAGTTTCGTGTCTCCCACCCCATTTCTGCAAGTAGAGCAATGGCGGGTTGTTCGATGAGTTCATCTTCGCTGTATGGGTTCATTTGTTCGGATTGGATCTGTGGAGGCTTTTTATGGAAGAAATTCTTGCTTTCAACGTTTCTGCTGGCTCAACTTCAACGATTTTCCAGATGCCCCTTGCTGCTAAAGCCTCTTCAAATTCAAAACGGTGGATCCCTGCTAATTCAGCAGCTCTTCCCAGTGTCACTTCACCTTCTTGATATAGCAGAATTGCAGCATCTAACTGTGATTCCTCTTCAAGAGATTTACGGAGTCGCTCACGTTCAGCTTTGGGCAGCTTCTGTATTAAGGGTAACAGTTTTTCGAGCGTTATCGGTTCAGAAATTTGAATCATTGTGATTTACCTCTTTTGGATCTCCTTTTCGGTTCTCAGGTTCGTTCGCGCCTCACCTCTGCGAGTGCTTCCTCAAAATGACGTATCACTTCCTTCTCTGGAATATCGGCAAAGGCATTGTGGAAGTGTGCTATGGCACTATCCCATTCTTTCCGAAGTCGTTTGCGCTCACTTTCAACTAAAAAGGTGCAATGCATTCAAAGTATTTGACTTCCCACTTGCATTGGGTCCGACAAGAACCGTCAAAGATTTGATCGGAAGTGTAATATTCCGCAAACTACGGTAGTTCTTGATATGAATTTCTTTCAAGAATGCTTTTCCGTTGGACATGGATTTTACCTCTATCTGCTATCGTTAGTAAATATTTTAGCATAACATTAGCTTTTATGCGAAAGGAAATGCGTGGTTAGCGAACGACAGCACTCGGTTATACGGTATCAGTGTCGATGTCAAGTTCGGATACGTCTATCTCGCCGGAGATGAGTTTGGGGAGGAGGAGGTCACGGGTTTGGCGGAGGTTAACGTTTTTTTCTAACAGGCTATTGAGGGATCTTCTCAGTAAATTAATTACTCCTTCAAAGCTTTTCCTTACTTCTTTACTTGGAATAACAAGATGATATCCTGTGATTACCCCAGCACTTGCGCTTTTGCGGGTTGTGCCAGTGCTTACACCATGTATGTATCCTTGATAACGTTCGTCTAAAAGAGCGTAAAAGAGATAGTAAGGTGATAATAGTTTAGATTTGAATTTCAATCGAATCAAATAAGATGCAAAAACAGCATTGATTTCTTTTTCAACTATAGCAACCTTTCCCGGATCTGCCATCCGTATCACGAGAATATCATTAACATTAAGTTTATATTTAGCGTGTTCTGTGGATTCAATTGGACAGAAAGGGACGGTGCTCCAATCAATATAAGAAGTTTTATTAATATCCTTACCCCTTTCGGTCCAACTTCATCTTCAGAAGCAGATTCGGTATAGCCGTACTGTGTCTCAACCAAATCGGCGAGCCTCTTAACCTCCCACCCCTCTGGTATCAGTCCTAATTCTGACTCTACTATCGGTACGTTCTCATGTCCGGGGAATCGGAAGTGGACGAACCATTCTTGGTAGAGGGTTTGTGCCATGTCCTCAAGGATTTTGATGCGGCGGGTGTTGTTTTCGATAAGGTCGTCGTAGGCAGAGAGGACAGCGGCGATTTTGCGTTGGGTTGGGAGAGGTGGTAGTGGTATTGGGAACGAAGTCAGAACTTGAGCATTGGCTTGAGGCTGGGCTGCACCTCCGAGATTTAGTTGAATGAATCTTTTATATTCATTAGATTCAACGACAAACCCGACATATCGGCTATCATACTTCGGGTTTATGCGAATCCGCACCAAGTAAGAGGCAAAAACGGCCTGATGATCTGTCTTAATTTGCTTAGCGTAACCTGTTGTTGCTCCCGTCCGCGCAATTACAATATCGTCCTTCTCCAATAAGTATTTGCTCAAACTCTTTTCGCTTATTCCGCAATACGGCACAGATGACCAATCAATCCGATTTGGTACAATATCGGTGATTCTGAGAAATTTGGGACCAATCGGCTCTGGCTTCGCGCTAGCGGTGTAACCATAATTTATCGAGTCGCAAATTTCTCGAAGTATGACACTATTCCATTTTTTTTCTATCATTACATTATCTTCCCCAAAATCTTTAATCTAACGTGAGTTTGGAAAAAGTTTATTTGTTGAGTAGCATAGGTAAATCGGTGTGGTGCTGAAGTTGATTGAAGTTTAGCGTGGGTTTCTTCTCCAAGAGCTGATAGGCGATCAAAGCAGAGAAGACGTTGACTTGGAAGTTTTCAACACTTCTGTGTCGACTGTGCTCTACTTGCGTCTGGGTTTTCAGTTCCCGGATCACCGATTCAATGAGCATCCGTTTTCGGAGCAACACTTCATCGGAAACGGATACTTCGAGCGGGTCCATGTTCTTACGGACTTTGTAAACCAAGTTCACGCCTTGCTCCCGGAGTGCGTCTCGGATGTCTTTAGAGATATACCCTTTATCTGCGTAGAGCCCCCCGTGAAGTCGGTCTGCGAACCTTCCGAGAGGTTTTCGGTCATCTATATTCCCAGGGGTCAACGCGACATCTAACATTTCACCTATATCATTGATAACGAGATGAAGTTTGAACCCGTAAAACCAGCCCATAGAGGTTTTCGAGCGTTTGGCAACACCTGCGAAGACGCGATGTGAGGAAATCCGTCTGTTATCGCAGACCCGCAGGCGTGTCGAATCTACGAAGGAGACACCGCGACACTCACCGAGACAGGTCCGAAGATAAAGCGTCAAGAGCGTGAGAACCTCTTTTTTCAACTGCGCAAAGCGAGAATAACTTACCAACTGTGGGAACTCCGCACGCCAATAGACGCAGACGTGTTTGAGATAGAAGTGCTTAAACGTGCGATACCCGCTTTGATGAAACGCAATCAGGAGCGTCATCACCTCACTCGGATGGAGGTTCCGCGGACGCCCCCGGGTTTCAGAACCTGCCTCGCTCGGAAGACAGTGGCTCGAGATGTAAGCTTCATATTCAAGAAAAAAGTCGTCTATTTTACAAAAAAGTGATACAATACGCATCGGAGAACTCCTTTTGGTTCGAAATGTTGTAACTTCATTATACCAAAAGGGTTCTCTTTATACAAAAATTACTTGATTAATTATCAAACTCACGTTAATCTAAGCTTCAACCATAGAACTCAAAACGGAATGTAGACCACTTGATCCCGGAAATCTTCTGGGACACTCGCAAACAAGATAAGTTCGAGCGTATCAATAATCTCTCTATAAGAGAATCTCGGACGCAAAAGCAAAACACTAGGAATGTGTCCTCCCTTTTGAAGGTGCACTTCCAAATGCATAGGTATCGTGCTCCGATTTGACGAAACAAGGATATGCGTCTCACGTTCAAGAAATTCAAGAATTTCCTCGTCTTTTGTACCGATTGGGGGTACACCCTCACCACCGATAACGCGAATCTCAACTTCTGGATGCCTGTATCTGAGGCCATTTCGGATAGCATGTGAAGTGTCTTCATCAAGAAGAAAACGAATCTGATTTCTGTTCATTGTCACTTTTCACGGATGCCATCCCTTGGGCTTCACGTTGTGCCTGTATTTTCTGAAGACGCTTAACACCCGGCGGTGGGTTTTTTCGTTGGATCTCGTAGGCAACTTCAGTCCGTTTGTGCCCCGTTTCAATATAGGCATCTATCATCTCTTTGTTGAATAGATAATAGGTAATTGTTGCATATATCTGTTTTAGGGTCAGATGTGGATAGTGTCGCTGAATTTCGCTTGGGCTTGCCCCTTCACAAAATTTTTCAATTACGATTTCAATACCGACCCGTGTGCCTTTAATCCGAATCGTGTTTGGGTTGACAAACTCAAAGATACTTACAAGTTCCATGATAGTCTCCCTCCTAAATGAGTCAGGACTTACGCAATGCACAGTCTTTTCGTCTACAAACCGCTACTTTTTGGTAAAATGCTTGTATCTACAAAAGACATGTAGTCGTTCAACTTTGAACTTAAGGGTTATATTTTAATATTCCACTAGCGATTCATGAACCTGCCGGGTTTCACTGACGCTCTACCTGTAGGGAATACCCAAGCAAAAACACCTACGGTTTCCCACAAATTCAATATTGAAGCAATACATGTACCCGTAGAGAGGCGATATATCGCCTCTCTGCGTAAATCCTATAAGTTTTTCAGCTTTATTACAGCGTTAGCTTTTAAGAAATGTTTGGTAATCAATTTCTAATTGTTTAAGGATACCGCGAATTGTTCCCTTTTTTAAATCCTTGCTACCCCAATCTGGAATAGAAGTGTCCTTACCGGTAGATGGATTAAACCATATCCGATGAGATCCTGATTTTTTTGTGCGGATTTGTTTACAACCCAGCTGTTTTAGTTTTTGGGTTACTTGGCGGTACTTCATGGAACGCGACCACTGTTTCAATTAAATCTCTATCTTCTTTTACAGCAGCATCTGGTAATAGAATATCTGGGGGTAATGAGCGACCTCTATATTCATACAATTCAACAACAGCAACAAAGGCATCTTTAACAGTAGAAATCATATCATCCAATGAATCACATTCCGTTATCAATTCAGGTAATTCCCGACATGTTATAGTATATCCACCTTCTTGTTGCTCTTCAACAAGAAGCGTTAACCTGTATTTCATTTTGTGCCTCCTATCTTACCTCACTTACACATATACGCAAAAGAATTATACCGATTTTTTACGTATCGTGTCAAGAAAAAACATTGAAAAAACAAAGCAATGAAGTTAAAAAAACATCGCTGCGGCTTGTGTGAGCGCGGGGATGACCGATCCGAAATCGTGGCGTTCCGCGAACGGATAGAGCAGCGTTATGTGTGGCATCCATCGCACGAAGTTACGGTCATGAATTCGCCGAATGACTTGGATAGGTGGCTGCACCGATGCCGGTGGGATGAGGACAGCGGCTGTGGTATGGGTTTTGACACCGAAATACGATAAAATTCTACTGTGTCGTTGAGGTCAGACCCTATCTTCCAAGATTTTTACAACATTTTCAGCGATGCGTTCCTCTAAGTGGTGTGCCTCGGCATTTAGGATTTCTAATTCTTCGTTGAGTTCACCAAATCGCTCTGCGAAGTCGAAATCATCGGGTGCTTGTTCGGCGACTCCGACATACCGACCCGGATTGAGACTCCACCCTTGTGCTTCAATTTCGGCAATAGTAGCCACCTTGCAAAGTCCTGGCACGTCAATGTATGCTATCTCCGGGAATTGTGTGGCGAGGAAATCCGCGCTGTCGTGCTGGTTTTCAGGAGCTTCTCCACGATAGAGTCTTACAATATTCGCAAGGAATTCGAGTTGCAACGGCGTGAATTCTCGGTGTGCGCGGCTCACTTGCTGATAGAGATGCCTCGCATCTATAAACAAAACTTTATCGTGTCTCTCGCTATTTCGTTTGGATTTGTCAAAGAACCAGAGGGTACACGGCAAGGTAACCGTATAGAAGAAATTTGAGGCGATACTGACGATAACATCGACGGCTCCGGATTTGATAATGTGTGTTCGTATTTCAAGCTCGGAGGCGCGGGCATCGGCGGCGGAGTTCGCCATGACAAAACCTGCGCGGCCAGAGTCGGAAAGCGCGCTGTAGAAAAGTTGAATCCAGATGTAATTGGCGTTGCCGACGCGAGGCATGCCAAACGGAAATCGGAGGTCATCTTTGACGCGTTCCATGTCCACGCGATCCACATTGAACGGTGGATTTGCCATGACAAAATCAAACGTGCCAAGGCAGTTATGGGGGTCCTCGTAGTAACTATTGGCTTGTTTGACATCGCCTTCGAGGTTATGCACCGCAAGGTTCATCTTGCACAATCTGAGAGTCTCAGCGACGCGTTCGATCCCGTAAAGACTAATATTTTGCTGATCTCCGTTTGCGTCTGCTCGTAGAGGCTTCGCTACCGATTTCCTGCTCAGCCTGTGTAAATTTATAATCCGCGTAGCGTAGAAAGATAAGCCCAAGCACAGGCGTCGAGTATTCTGATGCCCGAAGGCGTGAATTGGCTCTGAGTTCATCGGCGGCACTCCAGAGTCGGTTTTCGATTTCTGAGAGGTTGGTGTTCATAATGTTTTCTCCGATGAAAATTGATGTAGGCGCGATTAGATGGAGTTTAAGGATTTAATACGGATTAACAACTTTATAGTCAGGACTTCCGCAAATTAGGGACTTTTTCACTTTGCCCCCCCCTAAATCCCCCCGCAAGCAGGGGGAAACGTGTCGGTTTTACGGACAGCTACGGAAGTCCTAATAGTGTTTGATCTGACCATTCCTACCAGTAATAATCGACCGCTACGGGTCAATAACTGTATAGAATTCGACTTGTCCGTTGCGAATCGTATTAATCACAACACTTTTCACGGGATGTCGGTTAACATCGTAGTGAGAAATGAATGTCGCGCCTTGGAAATCGGTGATGCTTGACAGCGCATCGCGAACCGCAGATGGCGTGAGTGTCTGTGCCGCTGCCATCGCGGACACGAATAGTGACAGCGCATCATAACCAGCCGCTGCCATACTGTCTGGAGGGACTGTAAATTTCTCAGTATACGCCGCAACAAATTGCCCCGCATCTGATAATTCTGGACTAAAATTCGAGGTGAAATAAGCCCCTTCTAACGCTTTGTTATCCGTTAAAGTGCTAAAAATCTTTTCCGGTTCATCCCAACTATCACTGCCAAGAAAAATCGCATCAATGCCAATATCCCTTGCTCGTGCCATCACGAGGTGAATATCTGGGATAACTCCGACAAGATATAGAACATCTGGCGATGCCTTTTTTATCTCTGCTAACTGTGTATCAAAGGTTTTATCGCCAACTTCATAAACTTCACTGGCAACGATAGCACCACCGAGTTTCTGAAAACTTTCGCCGAAGGCTCGTGCAAGTCCCTCCGTGTAAGCACTATCCGCTTGACGGAGGGTCGCAGCGGTTGTCGCGTTGAGTTCCGAAGTGTCAGTAGCGAATCGTGCCATGACCGCGCCTTGTGCCAGCGTTGACGGGACGACAAGAAAAATAAAATCTCCAGCAGCGGTCACGAACTCACCCGCCGAGCCGGGAATGATAGGACGTCCGAGTTGTTGGACGATGGGTCCTACCTCGGTGGAGTTGTTCGAGAAAATGGGACCGAGAATTGCGATAACGTCTTCTTCCTGAATCAGTGCTTTTGCAATACGAACGCTTTCCGCCGCGTCTGGCACGACACGCGCCCCTTGATTATCCATAATGACTAATTCAATCTGCGTTTCCAGAACGCCACCGCTATTGTTGAATTGGGCTTGCGCGAGTTCCGCGCCTTTCGTGAAACTCGTGTAGTATCCTGACGGTTGGATCACACCAATTTTAAGAGTGGAGGTAGCGTCTACGGTGGAGACATCGGTAGGAATTATCTGATTCGTTCGTTCACATCCTGAAAAGGATACGACTAAAATTGCGGTTATAATTAGAAAAATTTTGATGTTCATGACGGATTCCTTGTTTGAAACGGAAACTGTTCCGCAACACTTGCCTGACCGAACCGCAAGGAATAATTAAAAATCATCCACCGACAGACATGCCCCAGCGACCGCCGTCTACGTGTATCGTTTGTCCTGTGATGTAAGAGGCATCATCGCTCAGGAGGAATGCGATTGATGATGCGATCTCTTCCGGTCCACAGCGGCGTTTCATAATACAGGAATTGATCGGTGTCTCCTCCAATTCCTTCTTGCGTGCGGCAGGATCCGGTGCTCTCCCGAAGTGCATCTCTGTGACAACCCAGCCAGGGGCAACGGCGTTAACGCGAATACCGTATTCGACGAATTCATACGCCATTGTTTTTGTGAGAGAGACCAACGCGGATTTAATAGCATCGTAGACCCATCCGCCGGGTCTGCCGAGATAACCACCCTCTGAGGAGAGATTGACGATCGCAGCCCCTTCCTGTTTCAAAAGGGGTAACAAGTGCTGCGTGATGACGACCCAACCGCGGAGACCGATTGCGGTTTCGGGTTCCCAATTTGGAAGCCAGCCACCATCTTCAATTTTGCCACCTCTCGCGATAGCAGCATTATTGACGAGGATATGAAGCGCGGAAAACTTTTCGGCGACTTCATTTGCAGCCGCTTGGACACTTTCGTCATCCGCGAGATCGACTTCTATAAAAAGTGCCTTGCCACCTGCTTCTTGGATTTCGGCGACTGCCTGCTGCGCCATCTCGGCGTTGTTATCGGCGATGATGACGTGCGCGCCCTCAGCGGAGAGACGGTTCGCGGTTGCTCTACCGATGCCGGAGGCACCGCCAGTTATCAACGCGACTTTATCTGTGAAACGGATCGTTCCCCATTGGTTTGTTTGCATGATGTTGTGAGTCCTTTTATTGGACAGTTAGCAGAACGTAGAGGTAGGTCTTGTGTCTGCCCATAATTAGCAGCCTGCAACAACGGCGCAGGCGGTTCGCCAGAAAGGCACTTCAAAAATGAGACTCGCGTCATTCTCCCGCAAGGTAAAATTAAGAACCCGCAGCGAACCCTCCATCAACGAGCAGAGAAGCACCCGTGACCCACTCAGCATCGTCGGAAGCGAGAAAGACCACAGCACGCCCAATGTCTCTTGGTAGACCGAAACGCGGCATAGCGGTTTTCTCTAATGCTTCTTCAATCTGCTCCGGGGTGAGGTAGTCCTGAATTGCTGTCTCGATATAACCCGGACAGATGGCATTGACGGTTATGCCGAATTGCCCGATTTCTAATGCGGTATCTCGGACCATGTTGACGATAGCGGCTTTCGCGGGCGCATACGCGGGTCCTGCGCCGCCGCCATACGCATGGACGGAGGCGATCTGGATAATCCTTCCAAATTTCGAGTGTTTCAGGTGTGGGAGGGCGAGTTTTGTAGCGACAAACACCCCGCGAAGGTTGACTCCAACGACGCTGTCCCAATCAGCGATTGAGAGGTCCTGCACGCCACCGGGGATATGGATACCGGCGTTATTGACGAGAATATCGAGTCCTCCAAAGTGTTCGACGGTTCGCTGAATTACGTGTGCAACCTGCGATTCATCGGCGACATCGGCTTGGAGGAATAGTCCCTCTGATCCGAGTTTTTCGATTTCTACGACGGTCGGGGTTGTGGTATCGGTTTCGTGGTATTTGCCGCGGAGAGGTATCTCCTGTTTATCGACGACAGTAACCCGCGCCCCCTCACGCGCACATTCGAGTGCGATGCCGCGCCCGATGCCTGAACTCCCACCGGTTACAATGCAGATGCGATCTTTGAGTACCATAAAACTCTACCTTAAGTTGCAACGACTTGCAGGTGCCCAACTTTTTCATCTGAAGGTGTAATGCGAATTTCAACATTACAGTTCAATTGGTATTATACCTTATCTTCCAAAATCTTTACAACGTTTTCGGCAGGGAAGCATCCTTGCCAACTGCTGACTGCCGAAAGCCATTAGAAGTAGGATCTGCCGAGTGAGTTTCCGGTACCGAATGCATTGTAAGGCGCGCCTGCAGGTAAGGTACGGAGTCCCCAAGTTTCAGTCGTTGCGTCATAACCGACACCCATTGAAACCGCAGGTTCCTGAATCAGGTTCACCTGGAACGTGAAGTCCTGGCGGACGCTGTTGTAGGCTGAGGGGACATCATCGCGCTTAATGCCGACACGGTTCCAGGAGATACGGAGGTTCCAATCGTGAAGATTACGCGTCATACTGATGCGTTGTGAATAGAATTGTCCATCAATCGGATAATAGATAAGACTCACGTTGAATTCGAGGTCTTGGCTAAAGCGGTAGCGTCCAGTGGCAGTAATCGCTCGAGAAGTCCGTCTTGAGGTATGCCGCTTGCTGAATGAGTTTCCGAGACTGATATTCCAAGACGGTCGGGTGTAACGGATGTTGCTACGGAACCCAACCATTTTAAATTGCTTTCCATCGTCAGGATGTGGGTTAGGATCGTGTGTAAAGCGGACGGTCACGTTTAGGTTTCGACTCGGAAGTGGGACGAATGTGAAATCGCTCTCAATGGGTTCATACTTCCGCCTATACAAAGGATCGAAATCCGTGAAATCAGCGGTGAGCCGAGTATCAAAATAGAAAATACGGTGTGCCGATTGGCTCCGTCGCGTCTTAATTTCAAAGTTTGTATTGAAGTTATAGGTGAGTCTCTTCCGTTCATAGAAATAGGTGCTGGGACCGAAAGGATAGAGATTATCATCTTCATCAACAGCAGGCTGATAATTAAATCGGAGTGAGGATTGGATTTCGTGTCTCAACTTTCGGAGTCCAGGAATATAGCCGACGTTGAAAACTCGGAAGAGTGTGTTTGTAGCGGATCCATTAAAACTGAAGACACTTTTTATGATGTTCCTATTCTTCTCCTGGTCTTGGTCATGCCATACCATATTTGTATTGAGATCCAAACTCATCTGGAGTTCCCGTAAGGGTGTAATCAGGAGTGTTGATTGCTTACGGACATCGAATCCGAGATCCAGTGTCTGTAGATATACATCTCTTTCTTCGCCTGCTTTGCCCTTATACACCTCTCTAAAGAAGTTACCGAGTTCAACATCCAAGTCGAAACTTGTGCTTTCAAGGGTTGGAATAGAAAATAATGAAAGAAAAGGTTTCTCAGTTTTGAACTTTTCAGCAACGCTTTCCATACGATTGTTCAGACTCCCAAAGAGTGGTAGGGCACTCACACGCATCCGTGAGAAATTCACAGTGAATTGTGGGAGTTTCTGTAGTGAGGTTGTGCCTTCACCCATGAAATCGTGAACGTGTCGAACTTCGACCCTACCCGTAATATCTCCAATGGTTTCCCGCGAAAACGTGAGGTTATCATTCTCATCTCGATCGGTATCAGAAACGGTGGAAAAACCAGAGCCATAGGTGAGTATCCCGAAAGATCTAAGCGTGGATTCTCCGGGGAGTTTCAGCTCTTCCTTAAAACTACGGGCTTGCAGCTCAGTCCTACCCGTAAAATTGATAGGGCGTCTACCTTCTTCACGGTTATCCCACGGGGTATAAAAGGATTGCGTATGCCCCCATCGCATAATCCACCGTCTACCGATGCGTGTCGCGTTCTGCCGCTCGTAAGAGTACCGGTCTGCCCCGTAGAAGTAAATATCGCCTCGATAGGTTCTCTTTCTATCAACTTTGATGAGTCGAAACGACTTTTTGGTTTGAATAGGACGCCTGCTAAATTCACCGGCGTATAACCTCTGGGCATCTGAAGCGACAGAACTTGGATCTTCCCACCGACCGCGAAAACCGTGTTTCCGGTAGACCTTCAATTCGTCCTCATCTTCTGCACCTTCTTCAGTAGTGAGGTCTTCGGACACGGCTTCACCATCAGACTGATCGGAAGCCGTTTCGTCTTCTGTCTCAGTCTCTGGCTCTTCCGGCACTGCGGTCTGGTTTTCATCGGTATCCTCCTCGCTCTGCTCTACGCTCCGATTTTCATCAGTATTGAGGGTATAGTCTTCAGCCTCCAGCCTTTGGCTTCCAGAAGACTGGCTATCGGAAACCATCGGTTGTTGGGAACTTTCAGTCAGAGAAGAAACGTCGTCGACGGTATCTTTGCCGACCGCTGATTGTTGATCACTGACCGCTGCTTCAGTCGTATCTTGCGAGTCCCCGTCTGCCTCAATATTTTCCGGTGGAGGATTCACCACCCCTTCGTAAAATTCATCCCACTCTGCCTCAAACTGTTCAGCGAGTTCCTCGAAAGTCGGCGTCTCCGATTTTTCAATCAATTGGAAAAGGTAAAGACCTTCAGGCATGGTGATAGGTCGGCGTTCAATAACATCTCCTGGATTCTCTAATCGTCTAACTGCGGAACGCCACGAGGATTCCATCTCATTTAAGAGTAATCCGTTACCCTCATTAGGTTCGGATAAGGTCGGTTCGGCGATGTCTGAAAATTGATCAGGGACGTGTATAAGTTGCTCAAAGGACTCACCTGCGTGGGCGCGTTCGAGCATATCGTCCGCCAATTCGCGTAGGACGTATTCAGTATCTTCGCTCGCGCTAATAGCAATATCAATGCGCCGGAGTTTAATCTCACGTTCGCCATAGACATCAACAACACGATCAGCTTTAAGGATGTGGAAGGCAGATTCGGTTTGGACGATAGGGCTAATTTCGCCCTCTTGTAGTGCGAAGGCGGCTTCCTCTAAAGCAGGATCGAGTTTGAGTTCGCCGCCCTCGTCAACTTCACCGGGGACAAGGAATCCCAAATCCCCACCATCGTAACGGGTGTCAAAGTGGTCAGAATTGCTCTGTGCGATTTGTGCGAAGTCAGCACCCTCTTCTTGGAGCTGTTCGAGGACATCTGCTGCTTTATCTTTGGCACGATTGACATCATCCTCTGTAATTTTATATTCAATGAAAATTTGCCGCAGCCAATAACGATCGTATTCGCCGTCGAGTCGGTCTTGTAATTCCTCTGCTTTTTCTTTGAGTTTCGTGCGCTGGTCCGGTGGTGCATCAGGTGGAATTGGGATATAGATTTCTTGGAACTGTGTATCATTGAATCGATATTTACCCTCAAACCCGAACCCTTGCCCACGTTTTGAACTTCTGTCGTAAAGTAGTGCTCCATCATAACGGCGTTTACGTGCCACAGGTAAGATGATACCAATGTTGGGTCCTTGGTAGCTATCCGTCCCAATTTTGACAATTATCTTTGCGATCTTACCCTTCCGTAAATCTCGACGCATGACGGGGAAATAGAAAAGTGGAAACCCACCAATACGCAAGACGATATTTTTGGCGATCATCTCCTGATTCATTTGGACAATGACTCTCGAAACACTGAAGTAGTAGTGAGGATATTTCAGCGAGCAGGTCGTCAAGGTCGCGCCGCGGATATAGGAGCGGTCTTCTTGTATCTTAAAGATTTCACTGCCACCGAAGTACCACGGGTCGCTGAATGTAAATCCGTTCCGGGCAATCCCTTTTTTGTTTTCGAGGTTGAAGATGAGTTCGTCGGAGTAAGTCTCTTCGTCGCCGATTTTCAGATGGACGTTCCCGGTTGCCCGCATTAGATTATCGTCGAAATCTGCCCAAATATGGTCTGCCCGGAGAATGACATCCTCAAATTTGATAAGCGCATTTCCGTGAATTTGGACGAAGTTATCAACTATCGCCATATCGTCGCCATCGCCGATTACCATACCTTCTTCAGGGACATCTGTCTCCGGGTTCAACCGCTCTGAGCCGGATCCTTCCTGTTCTTCTGTCTGGTCCGCAGATTCTTCAGCAGCAGGTGGGTCAGAAGGTTCTGCTTCTTGCGCGATACCGAACCGGACTGGGTGCCCAAAGAGACAGGCAATGACAAATAACACCAGTGCTATGCACTCAATTCTGGACATTCGGATAAGGGAGGGGTGATGTTGGTTTTCTAATCTACCTTGCGGATAAGTCATAGCCTCTGGGGATTTAAGGTTTCCGTGTTTGAACCGCCTGCGTCGTTGTTGCAGGCTTAGGGTTTGGGGTTATACCGTAGATGTCTTTTTTGAGTTGCCACTTCACCAGAAACCTGCTCGTATTCGTCTTTGCTTTACATTTGGAGAGCAGTCCAGGGGGTCATAAATTAAAAATCTTTCAGTTCAATTCTAATATAAGCGTTTTCAAGAAGCTTATTGGTATATGCATCCCATTCCTCTTGGAACCGCTGTTGGCGGAGTATTGAAGTGATCTGTTGTTTCTCTATTTCACTGAGGCTTGGACTATTTCGCTCATCAACCTTAAAGATGTGAAGACCGGATTCAGTTTCGTGAGGTTGGCTGTAAGTGCCGGCTTCGAGTGCTTCAATTATTGTCCGAGTCTTTGGATTGAGTTCCGTTAAGGAACGCACCCCGAGGTCACCGCCGTTATCTCGCGTTTCTGCATCGTCGGAATGTGCTGCTGCGAGTGCGTTAAAATCTTCGCCGTTTTCCAACTTTTTGAAAACTTCAACAATACGTTCGCGTGCTTCCTGCATAGCCTCTGCACTCGGTGTGAGGGGAATAATGAGATACCGGAATGCAATCATCTTATCGGTTTTTACTTCGACAGTGAAAATATAAATCCCCTCATTTCCTTCAACAGGCTCGCTGAGTTTGTCGGCTTCCAAGTTTGTGAGTACGTCTTGGAATATCTTTGGAAACCTTTCGAGTTCCTCAGTAGTAGCTTCTATGAGAATGCCTGCCTGTGAACTTGGGTTTTGCTCAGAAGTATATCGTTGTGCAAGCTCCTCAAACTTTGTCCTATCTGCTGTAATTTCTCTCAGAGCTTCATTAACAATTTCAAATGCGGCATCCCGGTCGGCTTGATTCGGTTTAAAGGCGACAAAAATGTGCCGCAAATGGACTTTATCTGTTTTCGTGGGAAGTTGGTCCCGATTTTCCTCAAAAAATTTTTGGATCTCGCTCGCTCGCACCTGCAATCGCGGGACAATTCTTCCCATAACAAGTTTCTCCGCTTTGAGGTTTCGCTCTGACTGCTCTCGAAACGCTACGAGGGTCATACCTTCTCTGTTTAATTGTTTCTTAAATTCTTCGTCTGTTTCAATTTTATATCTGTTTTTAAAGTCTTGAATGTACTGCTCAACTTCTACGTCACTGACGGTAACCTTCAGCGTCAGCGCGGCTTCTAAAAGGAGCATTTGCCTGATTAGCCGGTCAAGTAATTCGGGTCTTTGCCGTTCAGCCTCCTGGAGTGCCTCCCGTTCATTGAAACGATAGACCTGTTGGAGTTCCATGGCGCGCTGATTCACCAAAACATCAAGCTCTCGCTTGGTCACGACATCGTCATTAACGTAAGCGATGATCCTGTCAAAGGTGCGAGCGGCACTGCTCCTCACACTACCGCTGATGAATAGTAGAATGAGTATAAGATAGATAGTTATTCTATATGCCATGTGGACATCTCCTTTATTCGCCATCAGCGATCAGCTGTCAGTCATCAGTAACGTTGACGACAACGGAAACCAACTGCTGACCGCCGACTGCTGATTGCTTTTAAACCTATTCTTCAGGTTCTGCCTCCACAGGCGGTACTTCGGACTGCTCTTCGTCCGACACCTCTTCGGCTTCTTCAGGTTCTGCTTCTGGAATGCGATCTATGTACGTTTTGACCTCAGCACGTGTCCGAAGTTCAGTAACCCAATTGTCCATGAGTTCCTGTCGTTTCTCGCGTTCCGCCTTTCGGATGACACTCTTACGAACATCTTCCTCCTCAAACGGCTTTTGGTATTCATCGCGAGCTTCGTCTTTTCGGAACATCATGTAGTACTTCTGACCTTGAACGTCGACTTCAATGACACCATCGTGCATCTGACCGATTTCCGCAGCAAACGCCGCATCTAAAAAGGGTTCTGTTCCCGAAGGGAAGGCATCCCGGCTAATATAGTTTGTGTCCCCCGGCGTGGAAGGATTCGCACCGGGACCGACGAGTTCGCCGCGGTCAGAGAGTTCCTGAGCGATTTCAAGGATGTCTTTGCCTTCTTTGATTTGTGCGTAAACTTCATCAGACCGCTCTTTATTGAGGAGCGTGATACAGGAAAGTCTGACCTGCTCAGGGCGAACATACTCCGCTTTGTTCTCTTCGTAGTACTGAACATAATCGTTTTCACTCAAAGAGAGCTTGTCGTCGACCTCTTGCGCAGTTATTTTCTTAACCATCAACTCGTGAAGATAATCCTGAACCTTCTTGAGAATTTCTGAGTCTTCGTTGAGTTTTTCGTCTCGCGCAAGACTGAGAATAAGTCGACTCTCTGCCATGAGCGTCATATAGGTTTCCAACCCTTCCTTGTCCTGATACTGACGCTGCTTGTATTCGGGAAGTTCGCTGATTTCCTGCATCATCTCTTCAAGGGTGATGCGATGTTGACCGTCCCATTCAAATTCAGCGATGACTGTTCCATCAGCACCGATCGCCTTGTCGCCGCAGCTATAGAAGACAGGATGCGTGACAAGGATCCCAATTAGAAGTAAAGGGATAACCGGCAATCCGGACTGATTCTTGATTCTGCCCATGAAGCGGGCAACTACTGTGAGCATTTATCTAACTCCTTTTTTTATAGCCGTCGGCGATTGGCTATCAGCCATCAGTAAGAAACAAACGCTTTTCTGATTGCTGATGGTTGACGGCTGACGACTATTCTTCTGACGACTCATCTGATTCTTCGGTTTCCGCTTCTTCCATTTTCGGCGGCTCCGGAATATTTTCAGGATAGGTTTTCAACTTGCCTTTCTCAGTGATCTCGGTAACCCACTCACTGATGCGTGCACGTTTCTTTTCACGCTCAACCGTTCTTTGGACATCACTCTTGACCTCATCGAATTCCTGCTGGCGGTCCGGCTGATGCTCTTCTTTACGGAAGATGAGATAGAAGGTCTCGTCATTGACATCAACCTCAAAAAGGGTATCTGTCATTTCACCGATTTCTTGGTTAAATACAGCCTCAGTGAATTCCGACCAACGCGCTGAGGCGGATTTGGTAAACATGTAGGTATTCCCTGGGTCATCCTGATTGGTGCCAGGTCCGTTGGCGAGTTTACCTGCTTCTGAAAGCTCCTTCGCCATCTCAACAATGTCTTTGCCTGCCTTAATAGCATCCAAAGTCTCATTAGCAAAGTCTTCGTCATCAAGGGTAATACAGATTGCGCGAGCTTTCGCTTCTTCAATGTATTCACTCAAATTCGCTTGATAATATGCCATGAGATCCTCATCGGTAACGAGAATCTTGGCATCCACTTCAGCCTCGGTCAATTTTTCAACCATAAGCTGATGGGTATAGTCCTCAAGCTTCTTGACGTGTTCGGCAAGCGAATCAAATCCATCATCAGCAGCGCGAAGAATCTGGAGCCGTTCATCTATGAGTTCCTCAAGATACTCGGCTTTGTCTTCACGAGTCTCATAGTTCTGTTGACGATAAATAGGCAATTCTGAGATGGCAGCGTTCAGATCAGCCAATGAGATTTGATACGGCTCGCCATTCCATTTGTACTCTGCCAAAATTATCTTGCTCTCGTCCATCGCGGACATGGGTTGTTCATGATCATCGGACTGAACAAATCTCCATGTTAGTAGACAGGTCACAGTGACCATGACAAAAATAGCAATCGTTTTTTTCATATTCTTAATGTTCCTTGCGGTTAAATAGTAATAACTAAACCTTCACAGGTTTCGCTTACCGGTTGCGCTCACGCGCTTTGGATAATGCGCGTAGCACGTCTTTTTGAGTTGACCTTTCATTTTACGATTACGCAACAAATAACTTCAGCGTTTGTTGCAATTCGGTCAACATACTCGCACCAGTCACTCCCGACATACGAATTCTAAGTTGCGCCGGAGGCTGTAACTGGAGGTTTTTATTTTCGTGAACTATTTCAACAAATTTCTTCACATTTATTCGTGGTTTTCTTTCATCGAAAGTAACTTTTACCTGTTCCGTCCCACCCACAATGGCTGTCACACCAAGATGTTGACTGAGTTGTTTGATGTTGGCAATCTCCAACAGCATCTCAGCCGGTTCGGGTATCGCACCGTACCGGTCCTTCAATTCTTCTCGCAACTCATTCAGTGCTTCTCGATCCTTAAGCCCAGCAATTTTCTTATAGACAGAAACCTTTTGACGGCTATCTGGAACATAGTCATCGGGGAGATATGCTTCAATGGGGAGGCTGATACGCGTTTCCATCGTTTCCTCTACCTTCTCCCCCTTTAGTGCCATCACTGCTTCTTCAAGAAGTCTACAATACAGTTCATAACCGACAGTAACGATGTGTCCATGCTGTTCAGCACCGAGGATGTTTCCAGCGCCCCGAATCTCCAAATCTCGGAGGGCTATTTTGAAACCTGAACCGAGGTCTGTGAATTCTTCGATAACCCGAAGTCTCTTCTCTGCACCTTCTGCAATTGCCTTGTCCTGTGGATAAAAAAGGTATCCGTAAGCCTGTACAGTAGCACGTCCGACGCGCCCTCTTAACTGATAGAGTTGCGCCAAACCGAGCGCATCCGCTCGATTAATGAGGATGGTGTTAACGTTGGGGATATCCAGTCCTGATTCAATAATCATTGTGCAGACGAGGATATCATGTTTATGCCGGACAAACTCCAGCATAATGGTCTCTAATTCTCGTTCAGGCATCTGTCCATGTGCGACAGCAACGCGGGCATCTGGGACCAGTTGTTGAATTGCTAAAGCGATACTCTGGATGTCCTGAACCCGGTTATGGACAAAAAACACTTGTCCGCCGCGTCCTAATTCTGTGGTGACAGCTTCGCGAATCACATCACTGTCATAAGGCATGACGTACGTCTGAATCGGCAATCGATCCGCAGGTGGCGTGTTAATTGCGCTAAAGTCTCGGATGCCAACAAGCGACATGTGGAGTGTCCGTGGAATAGGCGTCGCGGTCAATGTAAGGACATCAATGGTTTCTTTGAATTGTTTTATTTTTTCTTTGTGCTTAACGCCAAAGCGATGTTCTTCGTCAATTATTAAAAGTCCGAGATTATCGAACGCAACCGTTTTGGAAAGTAGGCTATGTGTTCCAATCACAACATCAACTATGCCTTTCGCCAAACCCTCTTTAATTTCTTTTATCTCTTTCGGTGTGCGGAACCGGTTTAACATTTCAATGTTAACCGGGAAAGGCTGAAAACGTTTTTCAAAAGTGTCGTAGTGTTGGAGCGCGAGGATGGTCGTAGGAACAAGGATCGCTACCTGTTTCTCGGACATGACGGCTTTGAAAGCGGCACGTAATGCTATCTCAGTTTTCCCGTACCCGACATCTCCACAGACGAGCCTATCCATCGGACGTTCGTCTTCCATATCTGATTTTACATCTTCAATCGCTTGGAGCTGATCGTTGGTCTCTTGATACGGAAAAAGTGCTTCAAATTCGGTTTGCCAAGGCACCTCAGCAGGAAAACTGAAGCCTTTGCGCGCTTGGCGAAGGGCGTACAACTTGATCAGTTCTCCCGCCATTTGTTCGATTGACTTTTTAACGCGTCCCTTTCTTCGATTCCAAGCAGTCCCGCCAAGCCGATCCATACGTGGTTTATAAGAGTTGTCTTTGCTACCGATATATTTCTGAACGAGGTCAACTTGATAGGTCGGCACATAAAGGATGTCATCTGCGTTGTATCGAAGTATCAGAAAATCTTGTGACTTTCCATCAATCGCCAATCGGCGTATCCCATCATAGATAGCGATACCGTGCGAGACGTGTACGACATAATCCCCAACTTTTAAATCAATGAGGCTGAGAATTGGTGTTCCATCTGTAGAAGGACGAGGGCGGATGGGACGGCGCTGCTGACGACTGCCAAAGAGTTCATCTTCAGAAATAGCGACGAGATTTAGGGATTCATTGAGAAACCCTTCACTAATTGCACCGACACTCGTTTGAATATCTGGAGGGTACAATTCGCGTTCTGCTAAGATTTCAGACACGCGCTTCGACTGTTGAGGCGTTTCACAGAAAACATGAATCCGGGTTCCTTCCTCGATCCAAGTTTTCATCTGATTGATGATTGTTTGATAGTTGCCAGATGGCAGTGCCAACGGTTTCATCTCAAAATGCAGGGGCGGTATCTTATTATCTATGACTTCACGGGGTGGAGCCAAAGAAGATGAGACGACGGAATATTTCTCTAATTCAGCACTGAGCGTTTCAAAGCAGACAAGTAGCTTATCCGGGGGGACCATAAGGTTAGATGTCTCTAACTTCTTCTGGTACAACTCCTGGATCTGTTCGTGCATTTGCGATACTTCGCGCTTCTGCCACTGCGGCTCTATCAAGCAGACAATTGTGTCATCCGGCAGATAGTCGGTGAGCAGTTCTGTTTCTGGAACAAGCATCGGCAAAAAGCCCTCTACTCCATCATCAAGCGGACATTCCTGAAGCCGGTATTGAGAAGATGCCGCCTCTGTTAAAGAGTGTGTTATCTCCCGAACCGTGTTTATCAGTTCTGGGGTCGCGTGTTCTTGGATAAGGGCATCAGCTTGGGTTTGCCAATGATCGGCAGATACATCCGCAGAAAGCACTTCCCGTAAGGGTGTAAGTGTGACGGATTCGATGGGTTCAGTTGAACGTTGTGAAATCGGATCGAAAGCACGGATCGTATCAATTTCATCTCCAAAAAACTCAACGCGTATTGGGGTATCGGTAGTTAGCGGATAGACATCTAAGATGTCGCCTCTACGTGCAAATTCGCCTTTGACCTCTACAAGTTCAACGTTTTGGTAGCCGCCGCCGATAAGCATCTCCGCGACATCGTCTGGATCTATTTCATCTCCGAGATTAAGGACACGGCATGCCTCGGCAAATCGGTGGCGCGGGGGGAGCCTATAAAGCATCGCTTGACTCGATGTTACAATGATACTTCGTTCTTTATAGAGTAAGTTTTCCAGACATCGCATCCGATCTGCGACGGTTTCCTTGGAAGGCGCGACTCCATCAAAAATTTTTCGGTTCCAGCCGGGAAACAGATTCATTTTGGACTGCACATCGAGCATAGTTGTTGGCGTATCCAAAGCAGGGTACGACGTGTATGTACATATTTCTTCTAAAACTTGCTCGGCTTCACGTTGTGAGGGAAGAATAATCAGGAAGGATTTATTTGGAAAATCATCAATGAGAGTTGCCAAAAGGTATGCCGTTGATGCGTTTGCCAACCCTCTGAGCCACGGGAGTTTCTGGTTCCCACCTTTGAGGCGTGTCACCAGTGTTTGATAATTTTCTGTCTTGCGTAAAAACTCTATCACTACTTTTAATTTTCCTTGCGGTTAAACGACGTGGCTTGTGCTTGAACGTCTTTTTCGTAAATCCGCCTTCCATTACATTTCAGGCTACGGTTCCGTTACTATTTTATGGTAGGTTTTAGAATTAAGGATTGGGGAACCTTCAGTCCGAGACCTTGGTAAATTCGATGTCGGTTAAAGTGACTTTCACTGTCAATTGCCCTATTTTGCTCTCTGCTTTGACGGGTAACCGACGTTCATCATCCGTGAGCCAGAAACGGTCGCCTGCTGAGGTTTGCAGGACGAGCGTTTTGACGATGCCCAATGCCTTACTTTTCACTATCTCTCTACGCTCAACAGTGAGCGTAACCTTCTGGACTTTTCCCTTCGTTATCATCGGGAAGAAATAAGTTTTACCGATCTCGAATTCTTTAGAACGTAGAAAATAGAGTGTTGACAGTTCATCCTGTGTGCCAATGGGTATTTCTAAGACCTTTGCCTCGCGTTTTTCAGGCGATTTCGGCTTTGGGCGTGAGATTTTTTCATATTCTGCCGTTTCCTCTCGAAAATCAACTGTGACTGTGGCATGATATTTTTGATCCTTTAGACGATTCTGAAAGCGGACCGGTGAGAGCGTGATCGGATTAAAATAGGTTTCCTCTTGTCTCTGGAAACTATAGACTCTGAAAAGCGCACGAGTTTTCATTTCAGACTGGATGTGATAAACCGTCTCTCCACTGAGTGACTCTTCCTTGGAGATCCAGTCTGTACGCTTGGCGGCAGGTATTTTTTTCCAACTAATATTATAGGTTAATTTTTCTCCAACCCTTAGCGGATTTGGAGCGATGTCCGGACTTTCAACAAGTGAACGAGAGACACCATTTACGGCAAGGGTTCCTATGAGCAAAAAGATGAAAATTAGATGTTTTACATACTTTTTAATTTTACCTTGCGGTTCGGTGAGGCGAGTTTTTGATTTCATATTCCGTTCCATATATCTAAGGGAAATGACCAAGCAAAACCCTTCCGTTACATAAACATCTAAGCAATACACTAAGTTTATGATAGAATAGAAACCATCAGGTAGGTGCGAACTGTACTCGCGGCTTTTTCTGACTACCGGCAGCTATTCCGCAAATGTTAGAATCTATGTGTAAAGATTAGAGAACTAATGCCATTCCCCCTTTGTTGCACCTGTACGGAAAATCTTCGATTATTATACGCCTCGGCAGTTTTCGGAGCATCAAAAATATTCCAAATGTGGATTCCGATGCCGGTTGCGAGAAGAACACCACTGAGAAATGCGTGGTTCTTCATCCGAGTGCGTCCCTGATCGTACGTCAAGAATTCACCCGTCCGTATGTCTTGAAATCCTGTCTCGAAAACACCTTGATCGTTGTAATGCAGGGCGCGCGCAATATTATAGCCAGCAAGAGCGAACGTCCCTAACTCGGCAGTAAGGAAAAGCGTCGCTTTCGTGTAATTACCGGCGTAAGCTTGTCCCAATCCAGGCATAAAAGTCGACAACCTCGCCGCTTTCTGGACATCAAGTGCTGGATAGTAGCGTTCTGCGTGTGACCGAAATAGCGGATAATCCGATTCAGTCTCAGGTGTATTCAAATAACTACGCAGCAGCGGTTGAGGGTCGTTACTTTTAACGTTAGATTTCTCATCAGTGGACGCTGTTTCAGCGATTACTGAAACAGATCCGGTGATGAAAAGAAGCAACAACGCAACAAGTATATATAAACGTGGTACCCACACCGCTTCAACTTTTTTTAGCATGAAATGCACTCCTTATTGAAGTACCTTAAGAGATGGTGCCAATTGGACGTTTTCTGGCTCGGTTTGGTATGCCCAATCGAAAACGACATCATCGTCAGAAAGTTCGCGCACCTGAATCTTGGCGAAGTTTCCATCAGGTGTATTTATAGCATAGATATGCCCTTCAATGAGCTCAACAAATAGCGTTGTATACCCAAATTCCGGAACAATATCAACGCCATCAAAGTATTCATGATAACCCAAATCTTGCATAAACGTATCATTGTCGGAATAGAGGTAACGGACGTTGACTTCAGTATCTAAACCGAAATATACATCGGTTGTGGGCGTGTCCCATGGAATACTTCCCTTCTGGGGCTGTGAGAAATCGAATCCACTTCTTTCAGGCGATAGCGTGTAATCATCAAGGACGATATTCCGTCCTTCTGGCCGCGGTGTATCCCAAGCATCTTCGGGACTCAACTTGCTCTCGTTTCCGTCAATATCATAAGCAGAAACAGCATAGTAGTAAGTCTCCCCGTTTCGCACCGTCGTATCTGTATAACGTGTAGCACCGTCCGATACCTCTACTAATGCATCATAATCTGTTCCGTTGTGCCCACGCCACACTGTGTAGCCTGCCAAGTCATATTCGCCATTAGGATACCATTCAATGACGACCTGTTCATCGCCTGTAATGGTTCTGACACCGCGAGGCACAGCGGGCGGCTCATCATCCGTATCGCTGGTATCAACGTAACATCCACCGATATTACCAAGCAACATAACAAAGAGTAGTGTTGTGAGAATTCCGTTAATCTTGAATAACATGTCTATTTCCTCCAGAGTTTCAATTATATTGGACTCTATAACGGATATTCTCCTAAATACGTTGACAAACTCATTATAAAATAATATCACAAAAGACTTGGAAATGCAAACCAAAGTTCCCTAATGCACCTCTCAAGAGAAGGAAGGGAGTTTTGTTCGCCAAAATGTCCCAATTGACATGTAGATTCAGTTGTGATATGATACGAACAGATACAAAAGAACTCTACAGAGGGAATATCATGAAAACGCTCTTGATTCTACGGCATGCCAAATCCAGTTGGAATTATCCAGAACGCTCTGATTACGACCGACCTCTCAATGCACGAGGTAAACGGGATGCACCACGCATCGGGGAACATCTACGAGAACAAGGGTTAATTCCCGACAGGATCCTCACTTCATCAGCAAGACGTGCGAGAAAAACAGCGAGCCGAGTAGCAAAAACGTGCGGTTATACGGGGAAAGTCAAAAAATTAGACAGGTTTTATGATACCGTCCCCGGTATCTACTATGAAACATTACAAGCATTACCAGACAAATATGAATGCGTTATGGTCGTAGGACACAACCCAACGATGGAACAACTCGTAGGTGGCTTGACTGGAAAGATTAGGCGGATGCCAACCGCGGCACTGGCACATATTGAACTCCCCATCCAGCAATGGGAAACACTGAACCTGGATACAGCAGGAACTTTAATCAACTTATGGACACCCAAAACGCTTTTCACCGATTGAGCCAATTGCTATCAGCGGTAATGCTTCTCCTACTTGCAGGTTTCTGCACGTTCTGTAGACCTTCCTTGGCTGAAACCCCGGTTTCGACAGCCAAAGATGGACAATTCCTCCCATGGGTCGTGGATGATGGTGAAGGTGGTGTCATTGTTATGTGGGAGGATTACCGTACAGGTAAGGATTGGGACGTCTATGCGCAACGCGTTGATAGCCGTGGAACAACGCGTTGGGAAGAAAATGGTGTCGCAATCTGCAAGGCAGGTAGGAATCAGCGGCGTCTACGAATGATTCGACACGAACAACACGCGATCGTTGTTTGGAACGACAGACGCACCAGAAGCAATTGGGATATCTATGCACAAGCGGTGAACCTTGAGGGTGATACGCTTTGGCAAACAGATGGTATACCTGTCTGCGTAAACGGGGCGGATCAATCGACACAAGCGATTATGAGCGACGGTGAAGGCGGAGCCATCTGCGTTTGGGAAGATGAACGCCGAAGTTCGGAATTCCAAGATCTCTACATCCAACGGATCAATCCCAAAGGAGAACCGATGTGGCAACCTAATGGAATACCCGTTTTTCCATCAGAATCCCTCCAGAGCGATCCGATTCTGCTTGCAGACGGGACGGGTGGTTTCTATATTGTTTGGTGGGATGTCATCGGGTATGACGCTTGGCACATTATGGCATACCGACTCAGTTTAGATGCCAAACCGTTGTGGGACGCACCGCGCCTCATTTCGCCAGCAGAAGGGACACAAGGCGAACCGAGGGTGATTGCTGACGGTGAAGGTGGATTTATCGTCTTGTGGCAGGTTTACGAAAATTTTATCAATGATCAACTTTACGCCCAACGGGTTGCACCTGACGGTAATAAATTGTGGCAGGAGACGGGTGTTCCCATTTGTACCGCGCCGGGTATACAGAAGCATGCTTCGGTTGAGAACGACGGTAAAGGCGGTTTCATCGTCGTCTGGCGAGATGAACGTGATGTCTATTCTGACTTATATATGCAGCGTATCCGTACCGATGGAACCCTTGTCTGGGAGCAGGATGGTATCCCGCTTTGCACAGCCGGTGGACATCAGGACAAGCCTTTCATCGTCCGAACCGCGGAGAACCGTTTCTCTGTGGTGTGGTTAGATTATCGAGAAGACTTCGGCGAAGAGAGTAGCGATGCTATTTATCGCCAGCAAATTGATTTAGAAGGCAAACACTTGTCGGAAAGAAACGGGGTCGCTATTTCTACAAGTGAGGGGAAACATTATCCGCCGTTTGTGGTAACTGTTGGAGAGGGAAAATGGGTTGTTGTTTGGAGCAACACCCAACAAGATAACGGGGATATTTACCTTGAACGGTTTTAGACGGTTTCTCTCGTCATCTCAATGAGATTCGCACCTTCAAGCCCTGAACGGACATCTGCATCATAACTCGTCACGACGACTTGATGCTCTTCAGCGAGTTGATGGATAAAATCCACCATCAACGCCTTTCGTTCTTCATCTAAGTGGAGCGTTGGATCGTCGAAGACAAAGAAGCCGGGGTTGCCTAATACCTTGGCAAGGGCAACTTTGAAGCAGAGATAGAGGAACATCTTTTCACTGCCACTGAGCAACATCAAACTCCGATCGACACCATCTATTGTGAGCGAAGGGAGCAAGTGTTGGCGTTGCAGGTCAATTCGGGTCTGCCCCCCGCTCCCGCGAGAAATAGAAAAGAGATCCATTTTTTCGAGCCAGTGATGCAACTCCTCTTCAGCGGGTTTGAGGATCTGACGTTGGAGCGTTTCGATGGTTTTGTCAACCCCAGCGCAAGCGAGTTCTAAACTCAGGAGCGTCCTTTCAACCTTAGCGGCATCTCTGTTGGCTCGCTGGAGCGCGCCAAGTCTATCTAAACGGACAGCCTCTTGTTGCTTGAGTTGGTCCAGACGTTTCCGCTCCTGATCAATTTGGGATTTCAACTTGGATTTGTCTAAACCTGTAGGTGTTTCAGCAGGCAACCGTTCATCTTTTAGGATACCTCTCTCCGTTAATCGGGAAGTCAGATCACTAAGTTCACTCTGAATTTCCCCGATTTCGCCGGAATGCTGTTCAAATCGTGTTAAAAGTCCTCGAAAAGTCTGTAACCGTTGTTCAAGCTCACGCCGACTCTTTAAATTCTCAGTTTCTGTCTCCAATGATTGCTTGTGGGTATCGAGTTCGGTACGACGCTCTGATTTTTCAGCTTCCTTTTCGTCAATAATCTGTTGAACGACCTCACGCTCAACCTCCTGATAACAGGTTGGACAGTGCCGTTCATCGCTCTCAATCAGGACTTGGAGGGTGTTGCAGACATTTGTCAATGCCGCAATCTGCGACTCAAGGCTACCAATCTGTTGTATCAGTTCTTCCCGTTTTGTCTCTAATCCGGTGGATTCCTGAATACCCGTTTCGACTTTAGTTATCATCTCGCGCAGATGCGTGACATCGTTGAAACCGCTCAATGCCTCGTGCTGCTCGCGTGTGAGCGTGTCCAGTCGCTTTTGCAAGCGGCTCTGGTGCTGTAGCCATTCTGCGATTAACGCGGTATCCCCCGTTTCTGCCCCGTAAGCGGCTTCTAAGCCCTTCAACTTCTCTTCAATGCGTTCGATTTCGGCTTGATCCACGTTCTGTGCCTTGAATCGCAAACTGTTCTGATGTGCCCGAATTCTCCCCTGTTCACGTTTCGCTATACGACGGGTGTCAATGAACCGCTCCCGGACTTCAATGAGCCTGTCAATACCGAGGAGTGTATGGAGAATATCGCGTCGAGTTGTGGATTGGCGGGCAAGGAATTCAAAAATCTCGCCTTCGCGGAGAAAAGTGGTGAGGGCAAGCTGTTCGTGCATAATGCCGAATTGCTCTTGCAACATCGCTTCTGTCACCTTGACACGTTTTTCGTCGAAAAGTACCTGCCACGCGCCGTTTTTTTCTGAACGGAGTTGGATACGTTTCCCTGTCGCTCGGTAGAGTTGATAGCGCTCACCATCTACGATGAATTGGAGACCCGCTGTGCCACTATAGGCTTTGGCATTTTTTATGGCGGAGGTATCCACGCGTGGGACAATCGGTTTTCCGGTTAATGCAAAAAAAATCGCATTGACAAGCGTGCTTTTCCCACTGAAGTTGGGACCGAAAATGAGATTGATGCCGTTGTGAAGATCAAAATCGCGTTGTTGGAAACAGCCGAAAGCCTTAAGGCGGATCCGCTCTAACTGCATATCAGTCGTCTCGCTTTTGGTGGATGAGGTCGTAAAGCATTTGGGCTCGAACCTTCTCTCGCCCATTCGTTAAAGTCAGTTCAAATGCACGCACAATCGCTTCAAGTTCAGCGGGACCGAGGGCTCTATATTTCTCGTCTCGCTGAATCAATGCCTCAATTTCTTTTCTGTAAATATGTTGTGTCTCATTTTCAAGGGAGATGTCCATTTTTAATTATACCTTGCGGTTAAATGACGTGCGTGTTTTTGCTTGGGTGTTTCCGCAGAACTGTGACGTGCGTTTCTTAAATCCGCACTCCATTTCATTACGTGCTAACGTTTTCGGTATCTTGAAACTCAGTTATCTTCAGATTTTCGCTTTGATCTGCATCAAGCGTTCGACGGCTTCGGCGAGGATGTCGTCCGCCATACTAAACATGAACCGAAATTTGGTCCTACCGAGGTGTGGACGACTGTAGAAGCTCGAACCTGGCACACCACCTACCCTGATTTCTTTCACCAACCAGTGCGCAAAAGTTGTATCATCGGGAAACCCAAAATCGGTGATATCGGTCATGATGTAATACGCACCCTCTGGTTCATGACAACGGAACCCGGCTTTCGTGAGGCTCTCAACGAGATATTTGCGATTCTTGTCGTATTTCGCGACCAAGTCCGCATGGTAACTCGGCGGCAAATTGAGGGCAACGACACCAGCACGCTGAAGCGGATGTGGTGCCCCGACTGTCAGGAAGTCATGCATTTTGCGGATAGCATCGGTCAAGGTCTCTGGGGCAATGACGTACCCTAATCGCCATCCTGTCATAGAATATGCCTTGCTCAATCCTGAGACGGTAATCGTCCGATCCCGCATCTGCGGTAGTGAACCGATACTGAGATGGGACGTATCATCATAAATCATGTGCTCGTATATTTCATCGGTGATCGCGAGGCAGTCGTACTCACAGCAAAGGTCGGCGATCTCTTGAAGCTCCGCTTCGGTGAAAACCTTACCGAGTGGATTATTCGGCGTGTTTATAACGATCGCTTTTGTGTTGGCGGAGAAGGCATCCCGGAGTTCGGTTGCGTCGTAGGTAAAACGGACAGAGTTTCCGTCAGATGCGGGGGTCTCTTTCAATGCTACATAGACGGGTTTCGCACCAGAGATGATGGTATCCGGTCCGTAGTTTTCATAAAAAGGTTGAAAGATAATAATCTCGTCGTCGGGATTGATGATTGCGAGGAGCGAGGAGAGCATGCCTTCGGTTGAACCGCAGGTGACGGTCACGTTTCTGTTAGGATCCGTAGGGATACAGTTGAAGGTCGTCATTTTATGAGCGATTGCTTCACGAAACGCCGGTGCGCCCCACGTGATGCTGTACTGATTATAGCCTTCTTGAATCGCTTCGATTGCGGCGGTTTTGACTTCAGGAGGGGGTTGATATGCTGGGGTGCCTTGGGAGAGGTTGATTGCATCATAGCGCAGGCAGAGTTGCGTCATACCGCGGATGACGGATTCGGTGAAACGGGCTGATTTGTCAGAGAGTTTAGACTGAACGGAAATTTTGGATACCTCTCCATCAATATTAATGCACTATCAACACCTATGCCTCGGTTTTATAACTCAAAATAACACCATCGTCCAAAGGAATGTCAACAGAGTGTAGTAGCGGTGTGTTAAAGACGAATTCGACATAGTCAGGCATTTCATCGCGCATTGTTACGGTGTCATCAGCGACGATTAGACCCCCAGGACGGATGTTCGGTAACACCAATTCAAGATAGCGTCGATACTCGTTTTTCTCCGCGTCAAGGAATACAAGATCAAAGGTAGCATCGCAATTCGGTATTTCGTCGAGCGCGTTTCCGACGCGGATTTCGACGATACTGTCTAACCCAACTTCCCGTAGATGTGCTTGTGCTTCTTCTGCTCGTTTCTGATCAAACTCAAGGGTAATGAGTCTGCCCTTCGTCTGCTTCAGGGCAGCAGCGAGCCAGATTGTAGAGTAGCCGTTGCTCGTCCCGACTTCAAGCACGTTTCGCGCCTGAATGGAGCGAATGAGGATAGAGAGAAATTGCCCATTTTCTGGCGCGATATTGGTATACTTTTCTGCTGTTTTTTCGAGGCGTTTTAGGACGGATTCGTAATTTTCCATAGGGTCCGGTGTCTTGTGGCGTTCTTATATGAAGATGAGAAATGTAGTTCGACAATTTCCTAACAATGTCGAGTGCGGTTACAAACCGCACCTACCGGGTATGGGTAAATAAAGAGAGGCGACAGAGATTGCCGCCTCGTTTCTGTTAGCGAAGTTTCTTAATTTTGCCCCAGGATGTGGCGAGTTTATCTTTTGGATTCACAGCCAAAAATTCATCCGCCCCCATCTCCATACTCTGTTCCATCTCGTCATCAGAGAGGGCACGATTCCAGAGCCGAACCTCGTCAACAATACCGGGCCACGCTTCACCAGACCAAGTCCCGATCTGAACTTGGCTCGTAGCCCCTGCGGGTGCGACAGGGTTGTTAGAGTCCTGCTCGTGCGTAACTTTGCCGTCTACGTAAATCTTGACTTTGCCTTTGTTGTCGCTCGTATGGGTATAGGACAGGTAATACCATTTACCAGTATCAAGGGCAGTTTTGTTATCGTTGATGTCTAAGAACCCCCCGCCAGCACCATTCGTCCAGACTTTGATGCCGTTATTGGGGTTCATCCCATAGCCGAATCCGATGTGTCTTCCACCGCCACCCATGCGAGTGCCAAAAACGATAGCGTGTGCACTCGGCAGCCGGTCAAGATTAATCCATGCGGCTTGTGTGATTTCGTCTTCAATGTGGAAAACCGCGTCGTCCTCAACAGCGACGAAATCGCTGGACGCGCTAAATTCAAGAGCCTTTCCGAATTTACCATCAACCCACTTGGGACCGCCGTTCAGTTCACCCGTAAAGCCGTTTTCGGAAAAGTCATCAACCTTATTGCCAGCACCTTCATCAAGTGGCATGTAGAGAACAAGCCCTTCCAGCAAATCGGCAGCGGCATAAGTGCTGCAAACCAGAGCGAGCATTAAGACAATAAACAGTTGTTTCATGTGTTACCTCCATAGTAGATAATTATATGTAACAATGATACCACAAAATATGGCACCTGTCAAGGAGGCTCATTATTGAAATAACTGCCAACTTCTGCCGGGTAGGTTGGCACGGAACACTTCTACATTCCCCCTGTCCGCCATCGTGACGTAACAGGTGCATCCGTCCGGACCGCCAAAAGCGATATTGGAGCAAAGTTTCCCCGTTAACTGGACTTCTAACAGTACCTCACCTGCCGGTGAGAGTTTCGCGACGGTGCCTTTGCCGTGCCGAGTGACATAGATATTTCCTTCAATATCACATCGCATTCCGTCCATGTTGAAATCCGGGAACTGAATCAGGAGGCGTTTATTGCTAATCTCCCCTTCAGGGGATAAGTCGTAAGCCCAGATGTTACGTTGTGCGGATTCGTTGACATACAGCACCTTTTCATCGGGACTCACTTCGATGCCGTTTGTCGTGCCCATGCCTGCTTCCAGTAAGGTTAAGGCTCCGTCTGTGTCCACTCTCCAGATTTGCCCGGTTGACGCGCCCCAATTCGGATCGCTCGCATAGAGAATATCATTCGCACCGATGGCAATATCGTTGGGTTGATTCATTGTCGGTTCGTGGGCATGGACAGTGATGTTCCGTGTATCCATATCCACCTTCAAGACATTGTGGTTTGTGTAGTCAGCGATGAACATAAAACCTTCGCTGTTGAAACGGATACCGTTGCCGATGCTACCGTTCGGAAGTTCAACAAAAACGCTCGAAGCACCGTCGGGGGTTACCTTTCCGATGGTGTGCTGCCGTTCATAGTTAACAGCGTATACATTCCCTGCTGCATCACAGGCGGGTCCCTCGATTCCTGATGTAAATCCGTTAACGGGTGTAAATTCTTGACTGATAAAAAGTTCTTCGTTCATTTTTAGATCCCTCGAATTCAGTTTACAGTACAGAGCACAAACACACCGGTATAGGCATGTGCGAAGTTCCGTCCACCGATGGGGGCGAACTCCGAATTCCCGAAAAACCCGATAACGGGGAGTCCCGGAAACTTTTCTTGGATAACACCGATGTCATGATTTGCCATACCGTATAGCCCTTTACCACGACCTAAGCAGTTGAAATAGAGCCCGAATGCGGGCGGATGTTGACGTGTTTTCTCGGCTAATTGTGTGATAATTGCCTGTATTTCGTCTGCGGCGGCTTTTGGATTTCGCAGATGGAACTGCACCAATTGTCCCTCTGCTATCTCCTCAGATACAGCCAGTGCCGCATGCTCCTCATTAATACCGACAAGATTACGGATCAGAAAATCACCGCGGATCGGATTTTTGTTTTCAGGATCCATTGCGATGCCGACAAAGACGGTACCACCTGAGCGACGAATATCGTCTTGGGTTAGCAGTTGTAACGCCCCTTTGAAGTTTTCCAATGCCGGTTCACCGTCCAACTCAAAAATAACACGTCCTTCTGCTCTTGTCACTTCACGGGGTCTACCGATGGGTTGACATCCTTGTGCCACGCCAATCTCTGTGTTGAAATCACCCGTTAAGAGGATACCCGTCAGTCCCCCTTCCGTTGCCTCTTCTCCTTTCCAATGATACATTTGTGCACCTGTTGCATCGCCAGAAACAGCGGCACCCACAATAGGCAGTTCTGTGCCGTCATCACCAATATGCTTCACGAGTTCTGCTGGATTCACAGCCCGAACATCTGGAAAAATTACGAGAAGGGAATCATCATTGAGTTCTTGCTGAATGTCTTTTTGTATTTGCTCACCCACTTCGGCTGCCGTGCCTTGCGCACTAAAGGATACTGCCGAAAGTTGCTCACTACGGATAACCATTACTGCGAGAGCCGGTTCTTCTTCAAACTCCCCAGCTGAAGTCAGAACGCTCATCCCACTACATCCGATGAGTTCATCACAACTGGAATTGGATTGAACCGCTTGGTACAGGTCCTCATACTCCGTTTGATAGTTGATAGTCGCAAATACGATGGCGAGATCGGCTTTAGCGATACCGGCGTTACCCATCGCCATCAGTGTTGCGCGCTCCGCGGCTTCCACAGTTGAGAGGCTTTGCGAATGTCCCACACCTACATGAATCATCTTGCTCACCTACCTTTTGCCGTAAATAATACAATATCCACGAGAAAAGGTCAACAATTAGCTGAAAAAGGTAGGTACCAAGGCAACAGATTTTTCGTTGACAATCCATGCAGGACGTGTTATTATATTTCTAATTTGATGGAGTCCATTTTGAAAAAATTGGGTGCATTCTGGCAAGCCGTAAGGGATTTTTGGCGCACAGGAAAAGCGGGGGTTGCCCTATCTCTGATTTCTCTCTTCGTTATCATTTACGGCTATATCGCTTTAGATTATGAGCTGACGAGAGGTTGGCTGGGGCACGAATCTGTTCAAAATGTGCTGAAAGATATTTAGGGTGTCTAACGTCAGAGAGTCGTTAACTGCTACAAGTGAAGGCTCTCTTTTGTTTTTGAAGTGTCGAGATTCGGTATTCTTCTCTTGAGGAACCGAACGATTCCGCGATACCACATTGCGTCCAGAGATGTGTAAATTGGAGGAAAAAGGATTTGTCAGCCGAACTCCTTAAGGGTAGTCAACTTGCGAAACGCGTCCGGAGCCAGATCCGGCGAAAAATAAAAAAACTCACGTTTACTCCAGGTCTCGCTGTCGTTCAAGTAGGCGATGATCCTGCCTCAACACTCTATATCAAACACAAACAGCGTGACTGTGAAAAGGTGCATTTCCACTCCGAAGTCCATCGCTTACCCGTAGACATTAACCAAGATACCCTGATTGCGCATGTTGAAGCCCTAAATGCGCGAACGGATATCCATGGGATACTGGTGCAAATGCCACTACCAGAAGGCATAGATAAAGAGGCAGTCATTGATAAGATTAACCCACATAAAGATGCCGACGGGCTAAATCCAGTCAATTTAGGGAATCTCCTCATCAACCGAGAGGGTGTGACACCTTGTACACCGACAGGAATTATCCGCCTGATTGAACTGACAGGTGAACCGATTGAGGGCAAACATGCCGTATGTATCGGTAGAAGTCCACTGGTCGGCAAATCCGTTGGGTTGATGCTGCTGAACCGAAATGCTACCGTTACCTATTGCCATTCCCGAACGGTAGATTTGACAGCGGAGGTTCAGAAAGCAGACATTCTCGTTGCCGCAGTCGGTAGACCCGGCTTTGTAACCGCAGATATGGTGAAACCTGGTGCTACAATCATTGATGTCGGGATTAACCACGTCAATGGACGTGCTGTCGGGGATGTTAAATTTGAGGAAGTTAAAGAGGTAGCGGGATTTATAACCCCTGTTCCAGGCGGTGTTGGCCCTATGACACGCGCAATGTTATTAGAAAATACTTTGAAATTAGCGATTGGAGGCTAAAATATGGCGTTTCCAGGATTTGAATTGAAAGATAAGGTAATGTTAATCACGGGTTCCGGCAAAGGCATCGGTAGGGGCATTGCACTCGCCGCTGCACAGATGGGTGCAAAAATTATCTTAAACAGCCGTACCCCGTCTGATCTTGAGGCGGTCGCGAGCGAGGTCCGTGAGAACGGAGGTGAAGCGGAGTCGGTTGTGTTTGACGTTAGCGATATGGCACAGGTTGAGACAGGCGCACAAGCGGCACTCGATGTTTGGGGTAGAGTCGATGTTCTCGTCAATAACGCAGGGACGAACCGTCCGAAACCCGCGCTTGAGTTAACCGAGGAGGATTGGGATGCGATCTATGATCTCAATCTTAAAGGACTGTTCTTCCTAACGCAGGCGCTCGTGAAACCGATGATAGAGCGGGAAAATGGGAAGATCATCAATATCTCTTCGACAATGGGTTTGGTAGGCGGTCCGTTACGAACTGCCTATTCAGGGAGTAAAGGTGGTGTTGTGCTGCTAACGAAAGGACTCGCTGTTGAATGGGCGCCCCATAACGTTACAGTGAACGCTGTGGCACCGGCGTTTACGCGGACACCGCTCGCGGATGTTCTTTTGCAACGCAAGGAATTTTATGAGGACGTTGTCCGCCGTATCCCGATGGGACGTGTCGGTGAAGTGGACGAGGTTGTCGGCGCGGTGCTGTTCTTAGCATCAGATGCGGCGAACTGGGTGACTGGACAAACGATCGCAGTCGATGGCGGTTGGGTCGCTTGGTAATTGAGGAAACTCTATTCTGGAGGATAAAAATGAAGAAGTTTTTTGTACTGGCATGCATTGCTGTTGCGACGCTCTGCCAATGGAGTTGCTCCCCCGACGAAGAGCAAGCACAGATTGAAAATCCCATAGCCAGTGACCTGATAAACGGATTCAGTGCCGCGCCCCTCTTAGGTGATGTCGTCTTGGAAAACATGTATGAAGATGAAGCGCGGAAACTGACAGATAAAACGCCTGTCCAAATCGTTACGGTGCTTGAAGGAACAAGCAGAGTCGTGATTAATGCTCGGTTCCGCGGCGTTCGGGACTTCGGATTCGGATTTCCGCTCTATGAGTGTGAACTGATGGACGAATCAATTGAGGCTATGGGCGGCATTGCACAAGGGATGTCAGGGAGCCCTGTTGGGCCTCCAGGGCGTATCATGGGCGCGCTTGCCTATGGTGACAGCTTCTCCACAGCACCGACTCGGTTCTGGGTTACATCTATTGATGCGATGGAGTCTGCAATCGATCACCAAACCTTTGGTGAAATCCTTGCGCAGGAGGCTGCTCCTGCCGCACCTGCAGCAGGGATCAATGCGACGTACACACCCGTTAAAACACCTGTGATGATTACGGGAATACAGTCCCATAGAATTCAAGAACTCTCTTCATATCTGGAGAACTCACGCTATAATTTCGTTGAACTCTTCGCTGATTTTGGTGTCGTGCCTGCCGCACCTGCAGCAGGCACGACACCAAACCTCGCACCAGGGGATATGATTGGTGCTGCTATAGCAACGGGCGACATCGCCAACGCAATAGGGCTCGGAACCGTCACACAGGTTTATGACAATAAATTTGTAGCGTTCGGGCATCCAATGTTTGGCGATGGGAAGTCTGCATTACCGGTATATAGAGCTGTTGTCAATGGTATCGTTCCAAGCCTTGCCGTATCCTATAAATCCGCTTCTGCTTACGGCAATCCGATCGGGACGATAACAAAAGACCTCACACCGGCGATCGTGGGCGAACTCGGCTCTCCGCCACCAATGATTCCTGTCAAGACCTCTTACCATCCCGCTAACAGTCCAACGGCGATAGAAAAACACCATCGCGTGGCGTATGGACAAGAATGGTATGTTCCGATCGTTGCGGCGATCACTATGGATGCCCTTCGGATGGAATTAAGTAATGCAACAGTGGACGGTACTGTTACACTCCAGTTTCAGGAAACCGATACCATCTATACTGAACCGTTCAGGAGTGCTTCTCCGGTACCATTCCTGGATGTCTTGCTAAATGTTGATCGGATCGTCCAATCTTTCAGCAGCACGCTTTCAAACAGTGCGGGTAGAGCGACCTTGAAAGCAGTATCCGTCTCTATCACAGATAAACCGCAAATCACGAAAGCGGAGGTTGCAGAAGTTATCGCGCCTGAAGAGATTATACCGGGTGAGAGTGTCACCGTTTCAGTCGTCCTCGTTCCTCACTGGAGCACTGCTGGTGAAGAGCGCACAGTTCAAAGAGAGGTTACACTTGAGATTCCTGAAGACTTTCCTGCTGGTGAAGCAAACATCAACGTTTCTGGAAGTGCATTTGACTTCGGTGGCGGACTTGGACCACCGCCCGATGGCATTCCGATTCCCGACTTCGGATTTGATTTCGGCGGATTTGGGGACGAAGAGGAGAGACCTGTCCCACAAAATCTGGATGAACTCATCAAACAGATGGAAGAGGATCAGGTGGACCCGGGTTTAATCACGGTAACGCTGACACCATCCGGTGCTGGCGGTGGGTTCCCAGGATTACCATCCGATCTGCTACCACCAGAGGGTCTCTTACCTCCTGAAGGGATTTTTCCACCAGAGGATGGTGAAATGCCTGAAGATGGTGAAGAGGACGGAAACGGTGATGGCGAGATGCCTGAAGATGGTGAGGAGGATGGTGATGGAGACGGTGAAATGCCCGGAGATTTCCCGTTGCCTGAAGGGTTTCCACCCTTAGACGGATTTCCGTTTCCAGAAGACATTGGACCGCCACCAACTGTTGAAGCAGAACTCACTATCGATGGCTTTATCGTAACGGGTTCCAGAGATACAACAGTGACGATAATAGGCGAGGACATGGGGGATGGCATGATTCCAGCAGAACCGGAACAACCCATGGAACCTGCGGAACCCGTAGAATAGGAATAATTCTGAAATAAGCGCGATCTCCGAATCGCGACATATACATTTGTCTGGGTGGGTTTCCACATCTACCCGGACTTCCCACCCTTTCAATACATCTATCCTTTTTCACATACAACCGGTTTACGTTCCACATAGCACCGCACAATATCAATAATGAGGGCAATATCATTCCGCGCAGATTCCAGCGAGGTGTAACACGGTTCGCCTTCTATGATGCACGCATGGAAATGACGTAACTCCCGCACGAACGCGCTCTCCCACTCAACGGCTGGCGTTTTGCTATAGGTTGTGCCATCGGGATCTATTCCGTGTATCGTTACCTCTGACAGGATACCCCGTGAAAAACCGGTCGGATAGGAGACAATGACGCGTTTGGTATCGCCATAGATTTCCAATGTCTCTTTAAAGTCCCAGAGATCTGGCAGGTCAACCCATGTCGCGACACAGCGTGCGCCGTTCGGATAGCCAAACACGATTGTCACACCGCGTCCATCAGACCAGACTTCCGCGCTAACCACCTCACTCGGCGAACCGAGCATTACCCGCAAACTGTAGATGTCGTGAATCATGCTACCGGCAAGCAAGTAGAACACACGTGCTGCCTTGTTTTGGATGTCACTGTTGAGTCCTGTTTGTGACAGGACCTTACCGATGGCTTCTGCTTGTGCTTTCTCACGCGCCGCGCCCGCAGGCTTAAATGCGTCCGGTGGGACATCGTCGAACCGTTCGACATCAAATTGACTCAGGTGTAAACTATTATTCGGATGGAGATGGTTAATCTGCACAAAACGGTAACTTTCCATTCCATCCACTTCGAGTTTGGCGAGTTGGAAGGCTGGATCATGTACCTTCATATATCCAGCTTGTGCGACGGTATCTGCTTCACGCTGCGCAGCGAGCATCGCATCCATTTCTTGAAGTGAAAAGCAGACAGGTTTTTCAATAAACACATGCTTTCCCGCTCTAAATGCAGCGAGTGCGACTTCCGTCTTTGGATCGCCGTGGCAAAGCAGAACAGCATCCACATCTGTGCTTAGCAACTCATTGTAATCTGTCACGAATTTCGGAACATGAAACCGCTTTGCGACCGCTTGCGCTGCCCCCTGCGAAAGATCACAAACGATAGACACCTCAAATTCTCGATGAAGTCCGGTAAGATTGGGGAGATGATGTACTTGCGCGATCGCACCACACCCGATAACACCTATCCGTATACGACTCATATCTTTTAGCCTCCAGCAGATAACCTTCTATATGTATCCATCGTATCACATACACGAAATAGGTGCAATGTATAGTTTTTCGCAGGCAGCGGTCCCGGTCAGCAGAACGGAGGTTGACAATAAACACGAAAAACCGCATAATAGACACAATCAAATCACCGTTAAGATGGAGGTTATAGATATGGACATGACAATTATCCCATGGCAAATGGTCCTTTTGTGCGGATTGTCTGTATGTGTTGGATGGGGAATACGCGGCAACTTCGGACATGAATATGGTGCAGCACTCGCTGGCGCACTCGGAGCAATTGCAATTGCACTGCTCTCTGGACGAGAGGATTGGTGGCGGCATGTTCACTACTTCGCCTTGTTTGGGGCAATCGGTTGGTCCTTCGGTGGCAGCATGTCATATATGATGGTCGTCGGATATAGCCACTCTTCACAGCCATTGACTGTGTTTTACGGCTTTGCGAATCTGTTCGTTATCGGTTTCCTATGGGCAGCCCTCGGCGGTGCTGGAACCGCGCTGCCTGCGTTTCTGACGCATAGCCAATTGTCTCTGCTCTTTACACCGATCGCTGCAGTCTTCATCGGGTGGTCACTTCAGGCGGTGATTATTGATCGGGTGCTCGCACCGAAACGGATGCAACGACACGAGAGTCCGCTCTATTGGTACGACACGGATTGGGTGTCCGCAGTGGTGGCGATCGTCGCGGCACTGATTGTCGCGCTCTTCCGTGGCGGTTTGGACATAGGCACGAACCTCGTCCTGTATCTGGGCATCTGTTGGTTCGGCGGATTTTTGTTACTGGTAAACGTTTGTCGTCTCCGTATGACACCACCACGTGGGGACAATTGGGCAGGTTGTGTCGGTATGGTGATAGGGATCTTGGGATACTGTTCGCGTTATGAACTCAGCGGTGTGGCTTTCGCTACGCTGATGACGGGTTTCGGAGGCGGTATTGCGTTCTCATTCGGACAATTGCTGAAACTCATTTACATCTGGATCGGTAACCGAACGAATTGCCACACGAATTGGCACAGTGTCATGGAGCAGACACAAGGCTTCCTATTCGGACTTGGGATCGCAATACCGTTCGGTCTCCTTCTCAACCGAGCACCGCTTTTAGAAACCAACTCGAATCTCCCACAGTGGATGGAAATATTCGCTGTGTTCACTGTACTGATTCTACTGACATACGTCAATTATCGGAAGGCGGCAGGGACATGGGTCGATTTGGTTGAAGGCTTACCGGAACGATTTTTTGCTCTGCCCGTCGTTGGCTGGTTTCGGCATTCCAGAGGATGGATAGGTTGGTTTGAACTTTTCTATATCGGTCTCGGTATCGCCTGTGTATGGCTTCTGTCGACACACTTCCGCGAACCGCTTGCCTTTATCCCGACGAGCTGGTTGGGGAAAGGACAGCTGCTCTTTTTCGTATTTCTGTGGTGGGTGGTTATCTTCAACTTTGAACGCGCTTTGGTCGGTTTCAGTCCACATCGTCTGGTGACCGAAGGTGTGATTACGCTCAATGCGATTATCTGTACCGTATTGATGGCACTCGGTCCACTGTCGATTCCGAAACAGACGGGAAGTCTATTTTCGTTCACTGAATGGGTTTGGCAGACATTGATCTGGGGAATGGTTGTGCTGGTAGGATCAACCGTTGTTTTTTGGGGTGTGAAGCACCTGCTTTTCGGAAAGGAACATGCTCCCGGTGCGTCTCTGCATATCCGCTTTGGAACGGATTCCAATGCGCCGAAGGCGAAACCGAAAGAAGGGGAACAGCATCCGTGATGAGAACGGTCAGCAGTCAGCCGTCAGCGATCAGAAAGCGAGGTTAGGAAACCTCACCAGCGGTGTATCTGTAAGCGTTTGGAAGAGACTCGGTGCGGTTAGAAACCGCACCTACCGGGTTCTTGAGATAGGGTACGGTTGGGAAACCGCACCTACCGTGATTAGGGAATTTAGTTGTGGGTATGCCGTTGGCGATACACCTGTCCGCCTTTGATAACGACGACCGGTTCCAATACCTGTTTACCGACTCTTACCTGATCGTTGGCATCTACGAGTTGGAATTCACCCTCGCGCAGTTCAAAAATCACCGCGTCTCCCCACGCATCGACAGCCAACGTCCCGACTTGTCCCGGCATCAAGATGGTCTCTGCAGGAATACTCGTGACTTTCGCCAAGGCATCATCAAGCGACATACCGAGATACAGGAATTTGTTGACGACATTCACGAGATCGTAAACGGGACCGTGGACGTTATAGATGTGCAGATCGGACGAAATTGTCGTCGGTTCAACGCCTTGTGCCATCGCTTTCTGAACGACATCCCAACTGAAAGAACCTGCGCCGTGTCCGACATCGAAGATAACACCACGTTCAATCGCCGCATGGACAGCGTCCCGAATCCTACCGTTTTCGTCCAAAATACCGCACGCCATATCGTGGAAACAGTGCGTTAGAATGTCCCGCTCACCCATCAGCGCCAATATATCGTCTATGGACTCACACCACGCGTCCTGTGGATGAACCATCAGGGGTAATCCAGCCGCATCAGCGGCTTCACGCGCCCTGTGTAACGGCAGGATTTTCGCTCTCGCACCGACAATCGTCTCCCGCGTCAACCGCACCTTGACCCCCAAAATGATGTCGCGGTGTTGCTCAATCATCTGGCACGCTTTTCCGACATCTGCATAGTCAGGGTTTTCCAATTCGCCGATTTCTTGCGTGAGCATACCTTGTGAAGAGATATTCAACTGTGCGAGGATACGTGTATCGCTTACGTCAATGACGTATTTACGGAAACCGGGGAACGTGTCTGCCCCTGCTGAACCCGCATCAACGACTGTGGTTGCGCCGCGTGCTAAACATGTAGGATCGGGTTCAATCCCGAAATGGCTTACGCCGTAGAAGACATGCACGTGTAAGTCGATTAAGCCGGGTGTGACGAAACACCCTTCCGCATCTAATACTTCCCGTGCTTCGGAGGTCGGTATATCGTCGCTGATTGCCGAGACGTGTCCACTCGCAAACGCAACGTCTTTGCGCGCATGGATACCCTGTGCAGGATCAACAACGGTTCCATTTTTAATGATGAGTTCGTAGTTCATAAGCTTAGAATGTGCTTTCACGATTTGTAATCGGACACCACCGCGCCATCAGCAGATAGTCAAACAGTGCCGATTCTGCTTCTGGCGTGTCGATGCGTTTCAGTGCCAAGACAGCGTTGTCTCGGACGTACCGATTTTCATCATTGAACGCCTGCGCTAATACTGGAACAGCATCGTTTGCGGCGGGTCCAATCTGTGCCAATGCTAATGCGGCTTCAAACCGCGCTTGATCGTCCTCATCACTCGCGACCATATCTGTCAGGACAGGCACAGCTGGAGCGGCAACGGGTCCCAACCCACCGAAGGCTTCGGCGAGATAGCGACGGACCTCAACGCATTCGTCTTTTGTGCGTTCCATCAATGCTGGGAGAGCAGATTCCACTGAATTTCCTATTTGCGCCAAAGCGTAGGTAGCTTCGACGCGAACGGTGTCTTCGGTATGTTGCAACGCTTCACTCAAAGCAGGAACAGCGGGTTCACCGACCGCCGCGAGTGCATAAGCCGCCATACGCCGCATAATTGGGTCTTCCACACCGAGCGTTTCAATCAGGTCGGGAACAGCCGGTGCACCGATTGATCCAAGGGTATACGCGGCGTTCAAGCGGACAGGTTCATACACATCACACAATGCTTGGATGAGGCGCGGAACCGCTTCTGCTGCGGATTCACCTAACGTCCCTAAGTCGTCAGCGGCACGGGATCGGACAGCGGTGTTGTCATCACCCAATTCGGCAATGTGCATCGCCAAGTTTCCATTGGAAACCGACTGTGCTGAATGCCCGCTGGACTCACCCGCCATCCAATGCCAGACATGTCGCCATGTCCCTTGATGCGTGGGGGTTGCTGAATCAACGTCTTTTAGTTTCCAGTTCGGATCGGTTACGTTCCACTCCGGTTTCTGCGGCGCGTCCATTCGAACGAACTGGAATTTCATCATGTAACGCGTTTTGTCCGTCAGGTTTGCCATGGCGCGATGCCAGAGGTCGAAGTGGATAATCGTTAGGGTACCTGCTTCGCCACTGAGTGCCAATTCACCAGCGTTATCTTTAGTGATACGCGTATCGTAGTACTGCGTTTTGGGTAAGACAGCCGAGGGTCCAATTTCGAGAGGTGAGTCCTGCGGATAGTAGAACGCCATCGCCCAGCGCGGACAGTGGTGCCGGACTTTATGATAGCCCCAGTAGCTATCCTTATGGAATCCCTGCCCATCGCTATGGGGACGATTCTGATGCGGATGCCGATGGGAATGCATGGCGTAATTCTCGCCCAGAATACTCGTAAATGCGCCACGGACAGCGGGTTCTTCAAAAACGGCTTGCAATTCAGGGACGCGTGGCAAAATGTTGTTTCCCAAATTTCCCTCTTTCGCCGTGAGTTCCTGTGTTTTGCGATAGATGGTTTCGTGGAAACTACGCGGCAGATCGGCTTTTATCGTGAGATGTCCATTGACAATAAATTCCCGCATCTGTGCGTCAGTTAGTTTATGGCTTTCCTTTAGCTGTGAATGCGTTCGCATGGTCAAACTCCCTTTTAAGGATTGTCCGCTGTCGGTTGTCAGTTATCGGTGTTCCCTATTTTTAGCGGTGCTGTTTTTCCTGTCAGAATCAGGATTTACAGGATTCAAGGATTTACAGGATGATAGAGGACAGCCAGTGCTCGAGATTTGAAAATCCCTTCTACAAAAAATTAGATAATTTTACTCTATTTTACTTGAGACAAATTTATTTGTCATCTGTTTTATTTTTTATTAGTTATCAGTTACAGGATTAGGACTTACGCATGCTGCTCTTTTGTAGCAAATGAGTTAGAAAAAGGGATATTGAGACGCGAAAACGGGCATTGCGGCACTTTTAACCCCCTAAATCCCCCTTATCAGGGGGACTTTCAGAGGAAATGCGTAAGTCCTATTAAAATGTCCAGAAAAAATTGTTCTTCATTTGCACCCGTTATTCATACATTTGAAGGGACTTCCTGCACAACGGCGATGACATAGCAATGAATCGTCACACCCTCGACGATCGAGGTTTCAATACGAGGTTCCGGGACCTGTCTGTGGTCGAACACGACGTAGAACCCCTCGGTCACACCCTCTAACCTGAGATACCTCGCGAGCTGCCGCTTCCCTGACTGATAATAGTGCATGCCTCGCCAAATCTTTGTCTCAACGATGTATTTTCGCTGATTATACGTCACAATGATATCCATCCGCCCTCGGCCGGTTTGAACTTCAATGTGCATCATACCACCAATCCGTCTGACAAACGCGTCAAGATATGCCATCAAAAGATACTGTCCGACCGATTCCTGCGGTGTATCCGGCATTTGTAGTATTCTGAAACCCGCACGGACAATGAAGTCTCGGAAGTTATTCAGTAGCCATCCCATATCAATTCGTCCCGTAGACATGAGATAGTCATCAAAGCCGTTATCTGTGTCATCTGATAGGTATCTATCTTCTAAGCCGTTCACCGTCGGCTTAAACGTGCGTAGGATACGATATAGATAGATCGGGTTGAGAATTTCACACATACCATCGATCCCCTCTTGAATGACTCCGTAAGTTGCTAATTCACTGATGATGTCGTCATCCAAATTAAAGTCTACACCTTCATCGCGCGTCATGATGTGCATCAGGACGCTTTCAAAACGGGGATCCCTACGGATATTGGTCGTGAGATGATCAATATTCGTGTTCCGCTCGCGTAGGAGTCGTGTGTGCGCGGTTGTAAAATGTGCTATCGTAATCGGTTCGTTCTTTGGAATGTCCAACATTTCTGTGAGAATCTGCGCTAACCGATTCACCAGCACGGGTTGCCCTGCCGTCTGCTTATGAATGGATTCGATGACCGCTGGCATAAAGGTTTGCCCAACTTCCTCTGTGTATTGTCTGAGGAGTTCACGTACCTGTTCAAGGGTGAAGTTGGGTAACCGGAATTCGTCTTGGATATTGAAAGGTGAAACTGACCTGTCATAGTCGAGCTGGGTAATACTCTTGACACCTACGATGCCAACACTGTGCGGACACCGAGGTTCGTCGGAGAGATAGATAAGGCGGAGCGCATACAAGAAATCGCTTAAGGCACTTTGAGGTATACCATCAAACTCGTCTATCATCAGAACAATCCGCTGGTTTTGCAGCAACGCTTGGAGATCTCTAAAGAAATCAATCATTGAAATATGGTTGGTGAGCGGGGTGGCATCTAAAAACTGAGATAGAGCAGGCATACGCCGCTGTTTCTGAAAAACGCTTTCGATTTGGGACCGGATCCCTTTTGATAGGTACGTGTAAAACTCAGGGGCTGATAAATTGCGACACACCTGAAAATCAAGGCGGATTGGGAAGTAGGCAGCCTCAGATGTGGGAGAAGCAGTGTTCTGTCGGACGGTTTCGTGGCGTGCAGGTTCAACTTGTGATCCCGTTCCTGGTCCTTCGCTGAGTACGTCAATGACGCACCGGAAGAACGTTGTTTTGCCCGTTTGTCGCGGTGCGAAAAGCACAATATACTTACCCGCTCTGACACGGTTGATGAAGTCAACAATCTCGTTTGTGCGGGGGACAAAATAGTGTTGTGCGGGATTGACGCGCCCTTCAGTACCAAATCTTCTCATTTGCTTCAGAATTCCTTATCTTTCCACCGAACTCATGTTATTGTTAAGTATATCCACATTTGCACAAATGTCAATCGTTAAATAATAGCAGTTTCTGCACACCTTTCGCCCCCCTGGGGCTTAAGGGACTGATAGGCGTGAGGCTTTTATCCTGCCAATCTTCAAATTCCGAAAATCCCGATTCAGACAGACAATCAACAAAAACTTTACACCTTCCAATACTGTTATTTTCCTTGACACAAATTTATTTGTCGACTATTTTATTGCTTAGTTTTCAGTCATCAGTTTCCAGTAGTCAGTAACAGAACGAATAAATAAACGAGATCGCAAAACTGGACGACGGAGGCAATACATAGATGGGAATTTTATCGAAGGATCAACGTAAGCAGTGGAAGACAGAGGGGTACCTCGTTTTGAAAGAGGTGTTCTCTCCTGAAGAAGTCCAAGCATTGTTAGCAACAGTAGATGAAATGGATACAGAGTTTCGGAAAGGCGAAAATGTTACTGCTGACTCTGTTTTCGACAAGCGAAATGTGATGGAAGATAACGATATTTTCGTGGATCTGATGGATCACCCGGTGACGTTTCCGATTGTGCGTGAACTGATAGGTGATTACATCCAACTGAGTATGTCGGAGGTCATCGTGCGTCCCCCGAACCCGAAAGATCAAGGGTATCTGCATACGGACGGTGGACAGGCGATGCGAACGATTCGGGTCAGCAGATCGAGTTCACCCCTACAGGTCAAAATCCATTATTTTTTGACAGATCTTGAGAGTTCAGATAGTGGAAACTTTACTGTTGTTCCGGGAAGCCATAATCGGACTTTTCCGGAAACCGGGGTCAAGGACGGTCCCTATATTCCGGGAGCGGTGCAGTTGTGTGTAAAAGCAGGTGATGCCGCCGTTTTTCCGCATGCGTTATGGCACGGTGTTGTCGCAAACCGCTCGGAACAAGCCCGCAAGACGTTAATTTATTGCTACAGTCACCACTGTTTCCGTCCGTTTGACTACGAAAAGGCAACACCTGAACTTATGGAGCGATGCACGCCGCGCCAACGTCGGTTAATCGGGGACATCGGGGATTGGAAACCGGGATCTTACTTCTATTCACCAGGCGATCAGGAAAAATTAATCGACGGGTTAGAAGAGGATAGTTAGTCTATTTCGATGACAACGTACTGTTGTTCGACGGTGACTGGAAAGGTATCGGCGACATAAGGACCTTTTTCGCGTTCAGAACTCGATGCTGCGATGTTCTCACCGCTCTCGACTTGGACCTCGTATCTTCTGACGCGTCGTTGTGCGGGACTCCACCACGATTGTCCTGTTTTGATGTCGAATTCCCAACTGTGCCATGGGCATCGGAGAATTTCACCTTGGCGGGTGTAGTTATAGGTGCCAGGCATGGGGGACTCTAAAAATCCAGTAACCAGCCCGTTGCACAGGGGACCACCTTGGTGTGGGCAACTATTACGGATAGCGAAGTACTCGCCATCAATATTAAAAACACCGATGGAGCGTCCGCCGATTTCGACGATTTTACGTTCACCGGGTGGGATTTCATCTGGGGTTGCTACTACGTATTTAGGCATTTAGGTATACTACAGTTTATTGAATGCGTAAAGTTCGCGAGCGTTCTCCGCTAATATCTTGCGGCGCAGTTCCGGTTTCAGGAAACTGGGCAAAGCGCGGTCGGGAGAATCAAAATCCCAATGCGGGTAATCTGTGGCGAACATAAGATTGTCGTCCATGTCCATCTGCTCAAGCATCTGCTCGAAATACTCGCGTTTCGGAGGCTCTTCCATCGGTTGCGTACTGAGCCAGAAGTGATCTCGGATGTATTCCGAGGGTTTCCGTTTAAGGTCTGGCACCTCCACGCGTAACCTCTCCCATGTGGCATCAAGTCGCCAGATAAGCGGCGGAAGCCATGCGAATCCACCTTCAATGAGAACAATCTTGAGGTTCGGGAAACGTTCAAACACACCTTCCATGACGAAACTAATGACTTGGGTATGGAAGGCTTGCGGCATACCACCGTGGTCTTCTATGTAATATGAGGGCCATCCGGCACCTGTAATGGGACCCTGATTGCCTCCGAAGTGGATAGCGACCGGTAAGTCATACTCACAGGCGGCTTCGTACATTTTCCAGTATCTTCGATTTCCAAGCGGATCTCTCGTCCGTGCGAGGAGCAGGAGTTGAACAAACGCTGGATTGGGACCGCAGCGGTGGACCTCCTTAGCCGCAAGATCCCCATCCTCATAAGGAGGAACAATAGAGGCGCGTAAGCGTGGGTCAACTTCCACCCAATCGGCGACCTGCCAATCGTTGACTGCGCGTGCAAGTGCATCACCAAATTCAAGATTCAACTGTTCACCAACAGGCATAAGCGGGGTAAGCACGCCATGCTCAATATCGAATGCGTCCAACAATTGCTCTTGCATGAACCCCAAGTCTGCACCCGGAGGGAGTCCTGAGGGGGGCCAGGCATCCCGCCGTGCGGCATTCAGGAGTGCACGTGGATAATAGCCACCGATGCGGCCACGGAGCCCGAAAGTCTTGTAGTGCTCCTGCCACCGCTCGGACAGATAAGGGGATAGACCACCTGGTGGAACGGAGTTATGAATGTCGCAATCAATAACTGACTTTGCAATATGGGCTTGCGAGCTGCGCCCTAAATTAGAACGTTTCGTCGCTGTGTTTTTCATTGCGTTTTCCTCCAAAAGACTTGAACAGTGAAAACGGACTAAAGTTGATAAAAGGCACGTGCGTTCTCGTGTAGAATTTTTCGAGCGAGTGTGCCCGGTAATTCTGTTGGGAAAGCATCGTTAGGCGTGTTAAATTGCCAATGCGGATAATCCGTAGAAAACATTAGCATTTCATCGGATTCCAATTGCCCGATAATCTGCAGAAGTTGCTTCGGTGTCGGTGGTGCATCAATGGGTTGTAGAGTAAATCGAATGTGCTTACGCATGTATTCAGAAGGTGGGCGTTTCACCCAAGGTGTATTGCTTCGGAGACCTCGCCACTCTTTATCAATCCGCCACATAACAGCCGGAAGCCACGTAAAACCACTTTCAATTAGCACAACACGCAGTTCAGGGAACTGGTCGAAAACGCCTTCCGCAACGAGGCTAATCACCTGTGCTTGAAAGACCTGTGTCATCCCGCTATATTCTTCTATAAATGTAGAGGGCCAGCCAGTCGCAGAGGGCTGAGTGCCCGGAGCACCGCCGTAATTGATGCCGATCGCGAGATTCTTTCGGACTGCGGCTTCGTAAATCGGATGGTAAGTGCGGTTACCATAAGGGATACGTGAACGGACAGGGAGTATCGCTTGGACAAACCCTGGATGATCTCCCACTCTCTCAATTTCCTTCGCAGCAAGGTCTGGAAGTTGGCTGGGAATCACAAGGGAAGCACGAAGTCGAGGTTCAGGATCGAGCCAATGTTCTATCTGCCAATCGTTTACCGCTTGTGCGATAGCCTCAGCGAGGTCGGGGTTATGGACGCTTTGCACGCGATAGACACAATTGAGAATACCGTATTCGAGATTCCAAGCATCAAGCAGGTGATCACGAACATGTTCGAGATCCGTATCCCATGGAGACTGCGCATCGGGATGCGTCGTCAGTGGTGCCTCGCGCGGATAATCATTCGCGTCGGGACCTCTAAAGCCGGAAGTGCTACAATAGTCGCACCAGAAATCAGACATGTAAGGAAAAAGCGTCTGTAAGGTTGGGACTTCGTTATGAATGTCGCAGTCGATAGCCTTGACCCCTGCTTGGACGAAATTCGGGGTATCCTTACTTTCCATCTATGTCTCCTCGATTCGTGACAGACAATGGGGCGTACTGGATTTGAACCAGTGACTTCTACCGTGTGAAGGTAGCGCTCGTACCCCTGAGCTAACGCCCCGCGTAGGGATATGGGCCCACTAGGACTCGAACCTAGGACCAGTCGGTTATGAGCCGACGGCTCTGACCACTGAGCTATGGGCCCTTTAGAGCAGTTTTAGTAGTAAAAATTATATCATATTACGCATTAAAAATCAAATATTTTAATAGTCGTCAGTTATCAGTTATCGGTTGTCAGTTAACCGTTTCCTCCACAATACCCTCTTTAACTGATCAGGACTTACGCAAAATCAGTAAATTTCATCTATTCAGACGCATTCGGTGCGGTTGGGGGATTTGGTCTGGGAATAGACCGGATTTAGTCTGGGGATAGACTAAATCCATTCCTTGTATCACATTTCCATTCCTCGTATTACATTCCGCACCTACCGGGGAAGTGCGTAAGTCCTACTGATAACCGATAACTCTGTATCCTTAATGGACAAAATCTCGAAGTTTTCGGCTGCGCCTCGGATGCCGCAATTTCCGAAGAGCCTTTGCCTCAATTTGCCGGATTCGCTCGCGTGTTACCTCGAAGATATTGCCTACCTCTTCAAGAGTCCTTGGATAACCGTCCTCAATTCCAAAACGGAGCGAAATCACTTTTCTTTCACGTTCATTTAACTCGGAAAGGACTTCTTGAATCTGCTCTTTGAGTATATTTAATTCGGCTTCTTGTACAGGGGAGGGAGAGTCAACGTCCATAATGAATGCCCCCAGAGGGTTCTCATCCTCTTCACCGATCGGGGTGTCCAAAGAGGCTGTTTCTGGTGCGACTGACAACGCTTCGTTGACTTTACTGGTAGAAATTCTGAGATCCATGGCGATCTGTTCAGCCGTTGGTTCAGTACCTAACTCTTGTAAGAGTGAACGTTGCACACGCCTAATTTTGTTAATTCGCTCATGCATGTGGACAGGAATACGAATAGTGCGTCCTTGGTCAGCAATGGCACGTGTGATACCTTGGCGAATCCACCATGTGGCATAGGTGCTAAATTTATATCCGCGCTGGTAATCAAATTTGTCCACTGCCCGCATCAACCCGATATTTCCTTCCTGGATTAAGTCGAGAAATTCCAGTCCCGACGCGCGGTGCCTATGTTTCTTTGCAATGCTGACAACAAGTCGGAGGTTCGCTTCAACAATCGCCATCTTTGCGTCTTGCGCTTCGGATTCACCTCGATCAATCTGTCCTGTGAGGGTCTTGAGCCGTTCCCGAGGAACACCAATTTCAGTCATGTGTTGACGGATATTGCGTTGTAAACGAACGATGTTTACATAAGCAACTTCTGCAGCGTCGGTTTCAAACGGACGCTGAGTGCCGTTACTTCCATTGAGCCATTCATCGGGGATATTATATGTCTGCTGAAGGTACAGGATTTCACCTTCCCAGGTGCTAATCTGATACTCGGCTTGTTTGACGAGGTCAGAGATTTTACTAATTTCCTCTCGGTCAATCTTAAGTTCTTCAAGCGTCTTAATGAGAGTGGTCCGGGTTTTCGATTTCCCAGCGGTTTTTCCCCCGTTTCCAGTAGAAGGAGGTGAGGTAGCAGTCAGACGTTCCATCTCCAACTTTTCGAGGACTCCCAATGCTTTCTTGACTTGCTCGCGTAACTTTCGTTCCTTATTCTGTGTCGAGGTACTGGAAACAGACATATCTATAATATCAGAAGCACGCTTTTTAGCCGTGACGATTTTATAGAGAAGTTTCCGGACTTCTGTAATAGCAAGTGCTGTCCCAAAGGTTGCTTCATGAGCCGTACGATGTCCCGCCTCAATCTGCTTAGCGAGTTCAACCTCTTGCTGCTTATCAAGCAGTTGAAATTTCCCCATCTCTCGCATGTATACCTTCACAGAATCGTCCGTGTAACTTGCGCCAGCTGCGGCTATTTCTGCCATTTCATCTTCATATCCGAGTTCATCGTTGCTTTCGGTATCCAGATAATCAAGAGCAGGATGATCCTTGAAATTCATCATCAACTCCCTCCTTCATTTGGGTTTTCACTACGAGTGTCCACAGTCCTTCGATCGCGTAAGGCACGTCTTTGGTTCGAGAGTTTCCACGACTCCTCAAGGGTTTCCATTTCATCTGCCCCCTCGGCGCGTGCGTGCGAGCGAACCCGCTGTTCAAGATCTCGCAACAAGAAATGCTGTAGTTTTTTAAGGCACCCGTCCACTCGTACTTGCAGATTCGGGGGCATTCTCCGCAGAATTGCACTTGAAATGAATGCACTGAGTCTCTCATCAGGGCATTCATTAATTAGGGTTTGGATATCTACATTTTTGTCGTCCGTACAAGCTTCCCACAGCAACTGTGCAACGCTAACAAAGTCAGGTTCCGTGAAATCTTGATAGTGAAACTGAGATTTGACATTGGAGATTAACGCCGGACTGTGGATTAATGCTTCAATTAATTGACGCTCAATTTGCGCGCGAGGGGTCAATTTTTGGTTGACTGTCTTGGCTCGCCTCTGCTGGTTGGGAACACGGGTCTCTTTGAACCCCGCATCCCGCAATTCTCGCCAAAGTACGGATTCCTCCACATGGAGTTCCCTGGCAGTGTATTTGATATATTCGTTCTGTTCTACCCGATTCTTGAGGTTCAAAAGTGTCTCAACAACCTCTTTAACGACCTGTGTTTTCACATCAATCCGATGAATGTCCTGCTGTTGGATCGCGGCTTGAATCTGAAATTCGATGAGGTTTATCGCTTTGCCTGTCAGTTCCATGAATGCATCAGCCCCGTGCTGTCGCGTGAATGAATCTGGATCCTCTCCTGTTGGCAACAGGGCAATACGCACGCGTAACCCTTCCGCGAGCAGTCGGTGCAGCCCGCGTTGTGCGGCTTGGAAACCGGAGGCATCACCGTCGTAGACAATGATAACTTCAGGAGCAAACCGCTTCAATAAGTTCGCATGATTTTCACTCAACGAGGTTCCGGAGGATGCCACGACATTCTCAATCCCAGACTGAAAAAGCATCAAAACATCCATATAACCCTCTACAAGCAGTACGTGTTGCTTTTTGTATATAGATTGACGTGCTTTGTCGAGGTTGTAAAGGATATTACTCTTATCATATAGAACTGTCGCCGGAGAATTCAGATACTTTGGCTGATGTTCTTCTGAGAGCGAGCGTCCACCAAAACCGACGGGTGCACCGCGTTCATTGTGGATCGGAAAAAGGACCCTGTTCCAAAACCGATCCTGAGGTCCCCGATCTTCATCCTTGATGAGTCCAGCATCAATGAGTTGCTGGATAGTAAAGCCTTTATCTGTCGCGACTTTAATAAGCTCGCGTCGCCCAGACTTTGCGTAGCCTAACTGAAATGAACGGAGTGTCTTCAGTTGGACACCCCGGTGCTTGAGATACTGCATCGCCGACGCGTCTGCTCTATCAATTAGGAGTTGGTTATGGTAATATTCCACTGCAAATCGGTTGAGGTCTTCTAAGGATGTAACCCGTTTTCGGTTAGCACTCCCGCGAGCGTCCTGATTCGGGAGGTCGATATTCAACCTACCCGCTAACCACTCCAAGGTCTCAATGAAGTCCTTACCTTCATGCTTTTGCACAAAAGAGATGACATTGCCGCCCGTTTGGCATCCAAAACAGTAGAACATCTGTTTTTGCGGTGAAACTGTGAAGGAGGGTGTCTTCTCATCGTGAAACGGGCAGAGCCCCTTGTAATCTCGACCCGCAGGACGCAGGACGACACCACACTCGGAGATGACTTCGACAATATCGCTTCGGCTCCGAACCTCATCAATTGTTTCGCGTGGCACAGTAGTTTTTGTTTGTGGACGGTTCACGGTGAATCTGCCTCTAATGTATTAAGGTAAACTTATTCTTTGAAACCCAGTGCGGTTGGAAACCACACCTACCAGTATGGTAACCATCAACGGTTAGGAACCACATCTAATGGCAACTTGCCTAATATACTACTCTTTGAATGTAACGACGGTTACGCCCTCACCGCCTTGGCTGAGTGGAGCAAATTGATATTTGGTTACATGCGGATGCTCACGCAACTCGTCATGAACGGCTTTTCGCAATGCGCCGGTCCCTTTTCCGTGAAGAATACGAACCGTCGGGATACCCGCAAGATACGCATCGTCAAGATACTTATCGGTCAAATCCAATGCCTCTTTTACAAGCAGCCCTCGAATATTAATCTCACTACTGATTGTATTGGATTTGCTATACTGGATATCGAGTACAGAGGTTGAAAGGTGTGATGTTTCTTGTTTCGGGTGCACGGAATCAATTTCGTGGTAGGCGGCTTGCATTTGCATGTTCCCGACCAGAATCTGAAGTGGCGTTTTACCGCGCGATTTAATGGCGGTGACTTCTCCGAATCGACCGAGTTTCTTGACTCTGACCTTATCACCGACGTTAACTTTAAGTTTCGGTTGGTTAGGCTGTTTTTTCGGAGGTTCTTTCTTCAGTGATTTCTTGGCAGCTTCTATTTCTGAGAAAGCGTTTCGGATACTATCTTTAGAGGCTTGTTGTTTACGAATATCAGCGACAAGTTTCTCTATATTTTTGCGGGCATTGGCAACGATGTCGCGAGCCTCGCTCTCAGCCTCCTGCTTCAAGGTATTCCGTTGGGTTTCAAGGGTTTCAAGGAGTTGTGTATGTTTTCGGGACGCGACCTCAGCCTCTTGAATCTTATCGTGTAGGAGCGCACGTTCCGTTTCCAATGCATCTTGTGTTTGCTGCAAACGCACAAGGAGGTCTTCAACAGCCACGTTATTATTGCCTAAATGCGTTTGTGCTTCGTCAAGAATTTCAGCGGGAATTCCGAGTTGTGAGGCAATTTTTATGGCGTTGCTACTTCCGGGTATACCTATCTGTAGGCGGTAGGTCGGACGCAGGGTTGTCGAGTCAAACTCCATTGAAGCGTTTTCCATACTTTGCTGTGTATGGGCATACGCTTTGAGTGCACCATAGTGCGTCGTGACGATAGTGTTAACCTGTCTTTCCCCGAGCCAATCAAGAAGTGCCATGCCGAGGGCAGTTCCTTCACTGGGGTCTGTGCCAGCCCCGATTTCGTCCAGCAACACAAGCGAATATTCGGTGCTCTCAATTTTCTTAAGCATCTCTGCAATCTTCGTGATATGTGAGGAGAAAGTACTCAGACTCTGTTCTATGCCTTGGTCATCACCAATGTCAGCAAAGACAGAATCGAAGATAGCAACCTGGCTCCCCTGTTCTGCTGGAATATGCAAACCGGATTGTGCCATGAGTGCCAAAAGCCCGACCGTTTTGAGAACAATGGTTTTTCCACCGGTATTCGGACCGGTGATAATCAGTGTATTGAACTTTTTGCCGATATGAACATTTGTCGGTACAACGCGCGCTGGTAGATTGGTATCGCTATCAGAATCGGCTTCGGACTTCCGCTCGTTCTGAAGATGGAATTCCAATAAAGGATGCCGCGCTTCAATCAATTTGATAGCACCACGGGTATTCAGTTTCGGTTCAACAGCGTTTAATGCGAGGCTAAAACGTGCCTTTGCGTTCAAAAAATCGAACTCTGCCAACAGATCCAGAGACAGTTCTAATGTGTGTAGGTTGTCGCGCACACGATCAGTGAGCTCGAGAAGAATGCGTCGAATTTCACGTTGTTCGGCTTCAGCGGCTTCATGGAGATCATTGTTCATCTGAACGATCTCCAAAGGCTCTACAAAAAAGGTTGCTCCGCTTGTGGATTGACCCTGAACTACGCCTCGAAAAGATGAGCGTGCTTCCTGCTTTATTGGAATGACATACCGATTGTTTCGAGAGGTGATGATCTGGTCCTGAATTGCTTTCTGGTGTTCTGGTGAGCGTAGTGTCGCTTCCAGTTTTTGGTGTATATTTTCGCGAAGACGCGACAATTTGCGACGGATGGTGCGTAACTCGGGGCTTGCGCGGTCCAGCAAGACCCCCTCAGCATCGATGCAATAACTAATCGCCTCAACTAACTCTGGAAACACCGGTAGGGCATCGACAATAGCAAAGAGGTTGGGAAACTCTTCTCGGTCGCGTTCCTCAAAGGCACGATGGATATCTTCAGGAATCTGTGCGATTTTTCGGACATCAAGAAGTTCCTCAGCACCTAAAAGCGCGCCTACTTTCGCAGCATGGGTTAGCGATTTACGTATATCCTTTAAACCGTTCAGCGGGATTCCACCGTAGACCTGATGAAAGAATTTTGCTTCACTGCACAATGCAAGCAGATAGCGAACTGTATCGACATCAGAAGATGGCGTGAGGGTGTCAACACGCGCCATCCCGAGTTGAGAAGCGGTGTACTTTTTCAAAAGCACGCGGATTTTATCGTATTCTAACGCTTTTTCAACACTGGCTAACACTTTTTAATGATTCCTTGCGGTTCGGTCAGGTGAATTTGACGGATAAAGTGCCTCTCCGTAGACCCGCCTGCGCCGTTGTTGCAGGCTACATGTCTGTTAGAAAGTTGTAAAGTGTTCTAAAATCTGTAAAGTCGCACGCCCGTCTCTGTAAACTTGCCAACTTTAGCACACTTGCGAACTTTGGAACTTTCGTCACGGTTTGATGAAAACCTCTTTACCGACTGCTTAATAATTTTTACGCTTAAGGTTACCCCAAGTCGTGACTAACTTTTGCTGAGGTTCAACCGGTAATACATCCCCATCCCGCAACCAAGCAATAACAAAGACGCTCCCATCAACCTCGACCATCACTTCAGTTTCATCAGTAGCAACGTCGTACAGATAAACAGATCCCCACCGGGAATAGGCTATATAGTCTCCTTCAGGCGACCAGTCAGCCCAATAACCAGTGGCTTTGTCCACATCGAACAACGCTTCAATTGTTTTAGTTTCGATGTCGATTGTGTAGAACGTATCGAACTCTCTGTTCCATCTGAGGAAAAGGATACGGTTCCCATCGGGAGCCCATACAGGATAATAATCTTTATGGAGTTCGGTCAAAAGTTCTATCTCTTTGGTTTCAACGTCTAAAAGATAAAGGTGTTCCAACCAGCCGGGTCTCGAGAGCGAAAAGGCGATTCGCTTGCTATTCGGTGACCAAGACATTCCCCAAAATGAATAGGGCCATCCCTGATGCGGGACCTGCGTCATGACTTCCATCTCACCGGTTTCGATGTCCAGCACCCAAATTTGGTTGTCTTGAGGAAGTTGGTTTATTGTCCAACCGTTGAAAGCGAGTTTTTTGCCATTCGGAGAAACGGAAAGAAATCGATATGTGCCAGCAGTTGGTGTAATTAGTTTTTTATTTTTTGGATTTTCGGGATTAATGGAATAAACATTAGAATGCCCAGCAGCGCGTTGGATGAAATACAGGAGATCTCCGTTCGGACCCCAGGATGGATACATCCCTTTATGGTTCAAAGGAGTCGCTCTCAAATCCTTAGTGCCTTTGACTGCAGTCGTATAGAGATTCCAATCGAAGCGTCCCAGATTTTCATCGAATCCATTGACTGCATAAGCGAGGTGTCCTGTCGGGGCAGCTTCACCTAACGATGCGAACAGGAGATAGGTTAAAAAAAACACCGCCAAAAGAGCGAATCCAACGGTTTTGGAAGCGAAAAAAGGCAAGCGGCTATGTTTATAGAATATCATTGCTGCTCCTTAAATAAGATTAAGATAAGATATAAGGTAAAAATTATTGGTGAAACTACAAATTACTGGGCAGATTCAAGACGTTTGTAGTGGAGCAGTGCGTTCTCATAGAGGCGGCGACTTAACCCTAATTTTTCAAGTTCAACAACCAAATTGTAACTGTATAGTGCTGAGCTTTCTCTGCCTTCGTCGCGGTCGCGACGGGCGTTTTGAACGTTATTTATGATTGTCATCGCCTCTTTTTCAAAACTTCCGATCTGCTTTCGGAGTTCCGGGGACAAACCACCCTGAATGTCTTTGTTGACTTTATAGGTACGAATTGCGTCGGCATACGCGACATAAGCATCATAGTACCGCTTTTCGTTTTCCAGTTTCTCCGCATCTGAGAGATCCAACGTTTCACCGATGGCAGCAATAACCACTTTGGCATCTTCAATGACTTCGCGGCTTTTTTGGACAATACCTGATTCAAGTGTCGTCTGGAACTCATCCACGATCTCTTTATAGGCAGCACGCGCGGACTCGGCATCACCTGACTTTTCATAAACGATTGCCTGGTTAAATTTGGCTTCGGCAAGTACGAACCTACGAATCTCCAGCGAGAGTTCTGGTGTCGGCGGGAATGCTTTCGCCTGATAGGCACCGATGGCTTTTTCGTAGTTGCCTTCCTGTTCGTAGGTGTTGCCTATTGCCTTCTGTGCGTACAGGCTGTACATCTGATTTTCGGGTTGATGGTTTGCAATGACCTGTTGGAATTGTGAGCGGGCTTCGGCGTAGTTGCCTTGATAATAGAGTGAACTTGCATATTGATACCGTGCTTTGTCAGCAAAGGCGGTATTCGGGTGCTTCTCAAAGACCTGTTGGAGCTGCGTCTGTGCGGTTGTGAGAGATTCTTCACTTCCCGCCAATTTATCTGCATCGAAAAGGCTCTCTTCGGCGGTTCGATAGGCTTCGGTAGCTTCGCGCAACGCGATAGTTGCTTCAGCGCGGCGATTCTCCTGATTCTGATGATATGCCGCATAGCCTGCGACAGCAATGACGACTATTCCTACGACAATGATGATGCTCCGCAAATTCTCTTTAAGGAACTGGTAGGTTTTCAGAAGCCCTTCAATAAATTTATCTTCTTGGATTTCTTCTTTCGTCAATCGTTGGTCTCGTGCCATGGATTTCCTCAATTTTAGACGGTTTCCAGTTAAATATTCAAGTGGGCAAATATACAAGCGGGTGACGGGAATTGAACCCGCGACCCTCAGCTTGGGAAGCTGACGCTCTACCGCTGAGCTACACCCGCATTAATGGTATTATACCATATCCTTTTGGTGTTGTCAATGTTGTGAAAATTAAAAGTTAGCGTCATTCGGTTTTAGAAATTTATCAGATGTTCAGATTATTCAGATTAACAGGTAATCGATGGTTTCCCTACTACGAACCAAAAATTAAAGTGAAAAGCGGGCATCAACAGGGAAAATCAAGGTTTGCAAGTTTCGCCAGATGCCCGCTTTTTCATAGGTCGAGGCACGTGGGCGCGCGTACGCTCACGGTTACTCTGGAATACCTATTGCAATTTGTCCAACTCGTCGAGAAGTTGCTCAGCTGACAGTGTATTGTCCGGAGGAGCTGCTTCGACGTGTTTGAAGGCTATATTTCCAGACGTATCGATGATGAAGACACCACGTGTGGTAATACCAACATCTTCGATTGCCATACCGAACTGCTTAGAAACAGCAAGGTTCATATCTGCGAGGAGTGGGAAATCGACACCACCCAGCACTTCACTCCACGCCTTATGGGCAAACGTTGAATCGCGGTTGATTGCGATAACTTCAGCACCTTTGGCTTGAATCGCTGACAAACTGCCGTTGAAATCTGGCACCTGTTCAGCACAGACCGGGGAAAAAGCGAGTGGGTAGAAAAGAACTACTAAATTTTTACCTGCGTAGTCGCTCAATGCAACTTCAACATCTTCTTGGTTAACTGCACCTGTAAGCGTAAAATCCGGTGCAGCACTTCCTACATCTGCCATGAAATTCCTCCTATGTGCGTCTGAAAAACGCGTTGAAATAATGAGAGTTTTCCTTAAAAATGTTACACCAGTGTAACATTGGAGGTACACTGGTTATTAGCACAAAACCTAATAAATGTAAGGGGTTGTAGACGTTTTTTGTGTGGCTTTCGACGGTAAAAAAAAAATAAAATGGCGAAAAGTGTAACATTTCGCTAACGGTTAAATCTTATGTTATACTCACGTTAGGGACGTTCATTTGGTTACTGAAACACGTAAGTTTATTTTCTCTTTAAGGCTGCCCATGACACAGCGATTTTTCCTCTGGGTTGAATTGCCGTAAGAGCGGCAGTCGTGGCACCGTTCACAGAGACATCATCAAAACTGGCTTGTGTATCCCACGTCCAGACCCCGACTTTTCCAACGGGATACGCGTCATCAAAAAAGACACCCTGTTCTATATCGTTGATAGCAACTGCGATGCGACCGCCTTCAACGACGACGCGGAGTGTGAACCACTCGTTGCGTGTAATGGTAAGACCAATAGGTTCAATGTCGTGTTCGATTTCATCGCGTGCTTCAAACCCGTCTTTAAAGGCGGTGCTGCGCTTGTGTCGCCACAACTCAGACTTGTTCTCTTTCGGGCAGATGAGGTACACATAGTACTCAAACTCATTTTGCGCTCGGAAGACGATACCACCCCAGTGTCCGTCATCAACACGGACCTTTGCTTCCAGCGTGTGGTCTGTCCACTCTGCGCCGTCAATCAACGCCTTCTGTGCTTTACCCCAGCGCATCGTTTGTTTATAGACCCCTTCTTCGACTTCCCAATTGCCGTTTGCGGGTGCCCAATTGGAGGCATCGTCGTCAAAGGTCCAAACATGCTCTTCAGCAGTCGCAAGTGGAACGATATAAATACTGATGCACATTAGAAGAAGTGCAAGTCGACTTTTCATAACGTTCATCACGGTCAGAAACTACCGTTAACCTAATCTGAAATAGGGCGAATCCACTTGGAGTTCGCCCTACAATTAATAAGAATCTATTTCTGTTTAAGCTTTGCCCACTGTGTAGCGAGTTTCCCTTGGGGGACAACATCGAGCGTCCCGATTTCCATCTCTTTAACTTCATCCGCAGTCAACGCGACGGCGTAAATTCGGGATTCTTCAATGTGTGCGTTGAGGTCTCCAGGACCACCGAGTCCGTCTGTATGCCGTTTTCCCCAAATCGCTTCGGCATCCCCTGTGGGCCAGGTTTTGATCTCGCCCTTTTCATAACTCCCCAGGCTCTCACCGTTGCGGTATCCCGTAATCTTGTAAGTTCCACCCTGATCTTCGTAAGTGAAGGCTAAGTAGACCATTTCGCCTTCTTTCTTCTCGTTGTGCGCTTTCGGGAAGTCTTCAGTGCGATGGAACCAACTGCTTCCAGACATCCATTGACTCGGTTGGCGTTCGGCGTAAACAATCGCGTTAAATTGGTCCTCTGTGGCTTTATCCAACGTGAGTGCTGAGCCTGCCGTTGCGGCGAGACTATCCAGAGCAACCCATGTCATCAGGGTTTTCTCTTCGATGTCGGGTCCGCTGTATTCGAGTGCGTGCGCCCATTTCCCAGTTTCAACAATCAATTGGCCGTCTTTGAGTTCGGCACCATGGAGAGCTATATCGTCCCAGTTCCCGATCTCGTCTTTTTCGCTATCAAATAGCCACCATCCAAGCAGATTATCCGATTGAGCACCTTGTGCGAAGACTGCAGGTGTAGATAAACCTAACACCAACAGGACAGCGCAGATGTAATAGACTTTTACTCTCATTGTGAATTGCTCCTCTTTGGGTTCGGGTTGAGGTTCAGCGCGGATAGATTTCCTCAAGGACAGGAAACAGATTATGCTTCCACCCGCATAGGTAAATTATATATTATTATAACATAACTTTTTCACAAAAGCAAATGTATTTTGGTTGTAAAAATAACCATCGGAAACCGTCAGCAATTGGCGGTCAGAAGAATAGGCATCAGCCGTCAACAAGAGAAACCGAGAGTCAATCACTGATAGTCAATTTGGTTTGTAGTAGGGAAACCATTTATTACCCGTTGTTGGGAAATATTCGCCACTTGCAAATTATATCGGCATGTGTTACCATATAATAATCCATGTTGCCATCCACGGGGTGAAACCTCTCAGAGGCTCCGCTTACATCAATTTATGAAGGCTCATACATGAACGATTCTCAACTATATGTCAACGCAAAAGACACAGAAGGTAAAACGCTTTTGCACCACGCCGCAGCCAACAACGCGCACCAAGAAGCAGCGTTGTTACTACGCCACAATGCGGATGTCAGCGCAAGAGATGAGAATGGCTACCCCCCCCCTGCACGAAGCTGCGGCAAACGATTCAGGTGAAACGGCAAGGTTACTGATAGAAAATGGTGCGGATGTCAATGCGCTGAATGAGGCAGGTGAAATCCCCTTGCACAAGACTGTATGGCAGGATGCAAGTGAAACCGCAGTACTTTTATTGTCATACGGTGCCGATGTCAACAAAAAAAATAGGTGGGGTTCTACCCCGTTGTCCTATGCGGTGATGAACAATGTCAGTAAAACTGCCGAAATATTGCACGCACATGGTGGCAAAAAGGAATAGTGTATCTGTACCACATAATAGAGATAAAAAGAAACAGGCATACAGGAATATAAAATGAAACGATGGATACCGTTACGACTCATGATTAGCATTGCGATTATCGGTGCGGTTTTCTGCCAGAAACTTTCTGCCCAAGAAAACGCCGCTACCCGAAGGATGACAGCCACCCTATCAGGAAGTGTTATCTGGGAGGGACACGACCTATCCCACACGAGCGTGTCGGTCTACCGAGATGAGGCACTCAAAGAGCTATATACCAGTGGGATACCACAACTCGGCGATGGACAATTCACGATTCGCGTGGAACCGGGTCGTTACTACATCGTTGCCTACGTTGATGTTGATAAATCGGGAAACTTCGATACAGGCGACGGCTTGGGTATCCTCGGTATCACCGATTGGAACGACCAAGGGCAAAAGTACCGGTTAATTGAGACAGATGACGAACAGAAGGTTCAGGGTTTAGAGATTCCGATAACCGCGCGGGCGACAGACATCAACGGCACCCTCAAGATCATTCCAACTTCTCAATATGAACCGAGCCAACTTCAACAATTCCAAACGGCTTTACGGACTGTGACATCTGGGTGTCAAGGCACACTCAAGTTGGGTCAAGGTCCTGTGAATCCTCAAACTCCGCTTGGAAACCGAAAAGCGTTGATTCTCGCGTATACAGACCTATCTTGGAAATATCGCGCCGGTATCGCCCCAGTGGCAGAGACAGGCGCGTGGACGTTAAACCTATTGCCGGGGAAATACTACCTGATGGCAATTGTTGACAACAACAACACGAATAAATTGGATACAGGCGACGATTTTGGGTTCTACGGTGTGGAAGATATGCGGAAGCGCGGCGAATTTCCCGAACCTGTGCTAATTTCGCCCAATAAGTTCACTGAAGATATTGAGATAGCGATTACAGCAACTTATCAGACACGTAAAAGGACAGCGACCGAAAATACAAGTATATTGACGGGACACGTATCGCTTCCTGAAGATGCAACGGCACGTGTTGAAGTATACGCCGAACCTGCTCTCGTCACACCGATTGCGAGCGGAGAAACCGCGGCTGGTGGCATATTCCGCATCGCACTTCCGGCGGGGGAATATTACGTCATCGTTAATTTCGATGCAGATAAAGACGGTCGATACAGTGATGGCGACGGCTTAGGTGGTTATGGAACAGTGGACATCACGACACAACCACCAGCACCGATAGTGCTTATGGAGGGCGACAACCGCGATATCGAACTTGTGGTAAGTGCGCGTTACGACGCGAACGGACATCTTCACGCTGCCCCTCCCGGTATCGAAACGCACATCGAACAGGGCAGGATCGCAGGACGAATAACATGGGATGGACATTCCGTTGAACAGGGAATTTTGACCCTCTCTTATAGCCCTGATTTCAGCGCGCCGATTGCTATACCAATTTCTCTGGCGGGAGACGGTAGTTATCAGGTTACCGTCCTACCAGGTACCTACCACGTCATGGCGGTGATGGACGTAAACAATGATGGAACAACAGGAATCACCGATGGGGTCGGGATATATGGCACGCGCCGCCCGACGCGAGGTGAACCTGCAGCGGTTAGTGTGTTTTCAGGACAGACGACGCCGCACATTGATATCGACATCCTCGCCAGTTACATTGATGAAGAGGGAAACATGGCGGAAATTGAGGACGGTGGACGTTGGACAATCAAAAAACAGTTTGGTGAACCTGAAGATATTTTTAGACTCACCCGGAATGGACGTATGAACGAGGAGTGGAAATATTGGACAAAGGGCATCGGTTTTCTCTGGAGAGCCAACGGGGCAGGCTGGGAACTCGGTAACGAAGATCGTTTTACCCCGAAAGCAGGTATCACTGCAAAAGAGACGCCCACCACAAATCAATTGCCAGCACATATCTACTTTGCCTATGACGATATAATATGGGGACTGTCCCCGGATGGAACGAATGCACCATTGGGTGCGGGACACAACCCAACCGTCGCGAACGACGGCACGCTTATCTTTCAGGATAGAGAAGGAAACGTCATCGTTCGGAGTCGTGAAAAACTCAACGCTACTCTGCTACTTGACAGTCGACAAATGGCAAGCGATACGGCAATATCACCCGATGCGGAATATGTTGCCTATACACGTCCTGAATATGGAAACCGGAGTCGCGTTATCATCTGGCATATCCCGACTGAATCCGAGTTTATTGTACCCTCAACTGCACTCCAGAGTTTTACACCTGCTTGGAACAACGACGGTACGGTGCTTGCTTACGTCACAGCCGGGACAATCGAAAATCCGGACGAAGCAGGACAAAACCGGAACATTTACGCTTTTGACCAAGTGACAACAAGTGTGGAACCGATTGTGGTGTCTCCTGCTGATGATACGGAACCTACATGGTCACCCGCGAATCCAAACCAGTTGGCGTTCACGCGAATAGAAGGTAACTACCAACAGATTTGGCTCTCAACCTACTCAGATGAGGGGGTACCGACGGAACAGCAGTTAACGCAAAAAGGTGGCTCGCATCCAGTATGGATACCACCGGAGGGACGCTGGATACTCTATGAAAATAATGGACAACTCTGGCAGATTGATACGCAGAACCCAGAAACGACTGAAGCACCTCTGATGTCCAACGGACAGGTCGTGTTTGGGCACGAACCCGCAGCCTTGGGGTTTTAAATAATCGCTAACGCAATGGTTAGAAAACCGGAATCTCAAAAATGAAGATTTGCCGATCAGTATCTCCAAACTCAGCCGCACTCTTCGCGAAAATCTTTCCGAAACATAGTGGAGGGAACATCAGAAAATCGATAGTTAGAAAGTCAGTTTTTATATTAATATTAATCGTTATTACAGTAAATATTGCTGGAGCGGAATGGCTTCTGGTACCGATGGAGATCGGAGCACAAACCAACCACCTGAAGGCTTACGGTTTGACCTATTGGGCATTAGAGGTCCCGCGTGAGTACCGATGCTACTGGTGGCTCAATTATCGCGGTGGCGCGTTCGTCCTACCGGATTCGCAAGACGTTCGGCTGCGTGCGGTATTGATGGGTGTGCGCTTTGAACCGATGAACCACGCCGATTACCTCAGTATAAAGGAATCCGTTCTCGATGGTAGCAACATGGACGAGATTCTATTGGAGAAAGCTCCGAAAATCGCTGTGTATGCACCATCAGAGGCATCACCGTACCGAGACCCTTGGGACGATGCCGTCAAAATCGCCTTGGATTACGCACAGATCCCCTATGACGAAATATGGGACGAAGAGGTGCAAAGCGGCGTATTAGAGATAGAGAATTACGATTGGCTACACCTCCATCATGAAGACTTTACAGGTCAGCACGGCAAGTTCCACGCCGCATTTTCCACACAGGTCTGGTATCAACAGCGGATGTTGATGTTTGAAAAAGCCGCCACAGAAGCAGGATTCCGACGGGTCTCGCAGCATAAAGGGCAGACGGCACAGATGATCGCAGACTATATCGTCAATGGTGGGTTTATCTTCGCCATGTGTTCCGCTCCAGAAACCCTCGATATTGCTCTGGCGACACGCGGTGGTGCAATCGATATCGTTGCCCCTGAATTGGATGGAACACCGATCGATTCGGATGCTGAGACGAGACTCGACTTTCAACGCACTTTGGCATTTGAAAATTTTAGCCTTTACACGAACCCGTACCGATACGAATTCTCAGACATAGACAACCCAAATCCTGATCGGGACGCCCAGAGCGGGGTTGAGGATTTCAAGCTCTTTGAATTCGCCGCAAAACACGACCCGATCCCGACGATGCTCACGCAGAATCACGTAAGCGTTGTGCCCGGGTATCTCGGACAAACAACATCGTTTAATATAGACAAGATCCGTGGTTCTGTCACCATCTTAGGACAGGTAGAAGGCACTAACTATGCAAAATACGTCCATGGCAAATTAGGGAAAGGCACCTTTACGTTCCTCGGTGGACACGATCCAGAGGATTACCGTCATCTCGTGGGTGAGGGAAAAATACCGACGAATCTTGATCTGCACAAACATTCACCCGGTTACAGGCTCATTCTGAACAATATCCTGTTTCCAGCTGCCCGTAAGAAACCACAGAAAACGTAGGAGATAGCCATCAGCTGTCAGCGGTCAGAGGTAAAATTAAAAAATGAAAGTAGCGCTCGCAACGTGCAACCTAAATCAATGGAGTCTCGATTTTGAAGGGAACACGGCGCGTATCATTGAATCCATAGAGATTGCGAAAGAGCGCGGTGCTCGGTATCGGTTGGGACCGGAATTGGAGATTACAGGATATTCCTGCGAAGACCATTTTCTGGAATTGGACACATTGATGCACACTTGGGAATCACTGGCATGTATCCTCAAAGGCGGGTATACAGACGGTATCCTGTGTGACATTGGGATGCCTGTTATGCATAAAAACGTTCGGTATAACTGCCGGGTCTTCGTATTGGACAGCAAATTGCTGTTAATTCGTCCGAAAATGGTCATGGCGAGTGACGGTAATTATCGGGAACATCGTTGGTTCACAGCATGGGAACGGGGGTGGTGTACCGAACCGTGTACACTGCCCCGCGAGATTACCGAACTGACTGGACAACGGACGGTCCCTATCGGTATCGCGGCGATTGCCACTGCGGACACACTCTTGGCATCGGAGACCTGCGAGGAACTCTTTGTGCCAATGAGTCCACACATACACTTCGGCAATGCCGGTGTTGAAATCATAGCGAACGGCTCCGGTTCTCACCACGAGTTACGGAAATTAGACACACGTATCGCACTTATAAGAAACGCAAGTGCTAAAAACGGCGGTGTTTATCTCTATGCAAATCAACAGGGATGTGATGGCGGTAGACTCTATTTCGACGGTTGTGCGCTGATCGCTCAGAACGGCGAGATTTTAGCGCAAGGTTCCCAATTCTCGCTCAAAGATGTGGAGGTCGTCACCGCTACAGTGAACCTTCACGACGTGCGCGCGTATCGTGGTGCGAAGGCGAGTCGGGCTGTACAGGCAAGCAAAATGGAGCCATTACCGCAGATAGATATTGACTTTGATGTGGGAATAGAACGGGGGAAGGATGGAAGGGGGGATCCCCAATCTTACAATCTTACAATCTTACAATCTTCCCTTCCAATCGAGCCGCATACGCACGAACCGGAGGAAGAGATCGCTTTGGGTCCGGCTTGCTGGCTCTGGGATTATCTACGCAGATCGGGTGCGGCGGGGTATTTCATCCCGCTATCTGGTGGTGCTGACAGTGGTGCCGTTGCGACGCTCGTCGGTTCAATGTGTCAATTGGTAGCAAAGGCGATACGCGACAAAGATGCTTCGGTTATTCGCGATGTAGAGAGGTGGCTGGACGACGGTGAAACGCCAGACGTTTTCACGGATCCGCGTGTGCTCGCCAATCGCCTACTCTATACGTGCTATATCGGCACAGAGAATAGTTCTCGCGACACCCGCAAACGCGCGAAACAACTCGCGGAGCAGATCGGCGCAGACCATCTCAACATCAATATGGATGGACTTGTCAATGCGTTGCAGGCACTCTTTACCTGTATCACGCAGAAGACCCCTCGATTTAAGGTTGAGGGTGGCAGTTATAGAGAAAATCAAGCACTTCAGAACATACAGGCACGGTTGCGGATGGTGCTGAGTTATCTGTTCGCTCAGATGATGCCGTGGGTGCGGGACCGTGAAGGCACTCTCCTCGTATTAGGCACAGGAAACGTTGATGAGGCATTACGCGGCTATCTCACAAAATATGATTGCAGTAGCGGGGACATCAACCCGATCGGTGGGATTAGTAAACACGACTTACGTCGGTTCCTGAATTGGGCTAAACACAACCTCGGTTATACGGCACTCTCGGAGATTGTTGATGCGCCGCCGACAGCGGAACTGGAACCGATAACCGATACCTATACGCAAACCGATGAAGACGATATGGGGATGACTTATGCCGAGTTGAGTCGCTTCGGGCAACTCCGAAAAATGGAGCAGTGTGGTCCTGTCAGCATGTTTGAAAAATTGGTACAGGAGTGGGACCATCTACCACCGCATGAAGTTGCCGAGAAGGTCAAACGATTTTTCAGATACTACGCCATCAATCGACATAAAATGACGACGTTAACGCCTGCCTATCACGCTGAGTCTTATTCGCCGGACGACAATCGCTTCGATCTACGGCAGTTCCTCTATAACGTGCAATGGACGTGGCAGTTCCGACGTATTGATGCCTATGTTAAAAAATTGGAGGCGGAATAATAGTGAACTTTCCCGCCCATCCAGACATAGGAAGGATCGTTGATGCTGACACGCCTGCTTCTCCACGATTGAATATCTTATACATCCTCCTGGCATCTACATTCATTTTGAGAACGGCGTTTGGTGCCCCTGAGGTTGCCTTGAATTTCGATGGTTGGGTTACTGAGGCACTCGCGAAGTTGGAAACCGATGGTCTCACAGGCGGATTCCATCGACACACGGCACCGCTTTCAAGAGCGGATGTGGCAGCAGCGATACGACATGCTGAATCTCGCATTCACAGCGGCGTTGTTGTTCCATCCGCGATAGATAGGAAACTCTTAGAAAAATTGAAACGGGAATTCGCGAAAGAACTTATGATTCACGATGGGCGGAGGATGCGATTCCTACCACAGCTCCGGATGACAAAAGACAAAGCGGCTCCAGCGTTTGAATGGGGATTGCACTATACACTTGGGCAACTCGAACAGCGAAACGCTCCGCGTCTCGCTTTGTATTCTGAATTTGAGGGACATAACTTCAAAAGCCCACCGTTGGACGGAAAGACAGCCGAACAACGTCTTGAACGCTGGCGCGGGGACTATACTGGCGACTTCAAGAGGGGTTACTTACAAGTCAATAGCACACACCTCGATCTGCTTGTCGGTAGAGATTGGCTCTTCTGGGGAGCAAGTCCATACAAAACGGTCGGCATCTCTGATAACTCACCACCGTTTGACCAGATCAGACTCACCAGTAGACTCGGAAAACGACTCAAAGCAACGGCTTTTACGGCGCAACTCGATTCAACTTGGTACGATGACGGTGAAAAACGCTATCTCGCGAAACGTTATATCAGCGGACACCGACTCGATTACCAATTCAACGATCGAGTGGAAATCGGGGTCGCGGAATGGGTGCTTTACGGTGGCGATGCCCAGACACTTGAATGGAAATATGCAAACCCAATTACTTTCTATTACGCACTACAGTACAACGCTAAAGCCGACGACAATGTTATGTTCGCCTTTGATGCGGCGATCCGACCGATTGATGGTGTGCGCTTGTATGGTGAATGGGTCATTGATGATATCCAATACGTTCCGGGTGCGAATGATCCACATGCAGTGGCATGGCTCTTGGGAGCGACATGGTATCCCCAATACCTGGGTCGTCATTTTGGAATTCATAGCGAATACGCACGCGTCAACCGATGGGCTTACACGCATTTGGTGCCTGATAATCAGTTCACACATTTCGGATACGCAATCGGACATCCAATCAGCACCGATTCGGATACAGTTCGATTTTCAGCTACCTATCAATTGACTGTCTCTACTGAAGCAGAGATTCGCGGCGTGCTCACTCGGCAGGGTGAAGGCAGAATCGCAAATCGGTTTTATGGGGAAGATTTCAGAGTGCTCCCGTTTCCAACAGGTGTTATTGCCCGTACAACAGAAATCGGCGGGCGGTTTTCCTATCGTCCATTGAATGGATGGAATGCCTCGCTTCTATATGTATGGCACTACACACAAAATGCTGAGCATCGTAAAGGCGCAACAAGTCAAGCACACCAACTCGCGGTTCAAATGGGTTATCTGTTTTAGTAGTTGTCAGTTATCGGTTATCAGTTAAAGAAAGAGGGATATTGTCGAACCAAGTCCCCTCTTAGCTGACAACTAACAACCATTTTGGGTAAATAGAAATGCGGCGCAAACGAACACTCATTCTTATTCTGACGACACTTGCTGTAATCCTCGTCCTAAGTTTGGTCATCAACGTCCGCTTGGATCTGCGATTGATTGTGCTGACCCCGAAGATTCTCAAGTATCGAGGGTTAATCCAGCAACACGCGGCAAAAGAAGCGTTGGACGCTCAATTGATATCCGCGTTGATTCTGCAGGAATCTGGATTTGACGAAAGGGCAGAAAGCTCGGTGGGTGCACTCGGATTGACACAATTGATGCCAAACACGGCAAAGGAACTCGGTGTGCAAGATCCTTTTGATGCAAATCAGAGCATTGCAGGGGCAACGCGTCACCTACGGACGTTGTATAACGCTTTCCCAGAAAGCCCAGACGAACATCGTCATCGATTAGTAGTAGCGAGTTACAACGGCGGTCTCGGACGGGTTCGCGATGCCCAAACGCTCGTTCGAGACCATCACGCTCGCGACCCACTTCTCTGGGAACCGGTGAGCATTGCCCTCAGCCAGTTGACAAAGCAACATGCCGCCATGCATCGCGAGGTCTGGAAAAACGGCAAACCGCCTCACGGCTATTTTGAAGGGGCTAACGAAACGTTGGCGCACGTAGAACGCGTGATGCACTATTACGCACGCATCCGTTTCTATGAGAGGTTGCTGTTTTTCCTTTGAAGATTCAAATCCGATGGAAGATTTCATCTAACTGCTCGGAACGGTAAGCAAAGATTTTTTCTATATCCGGACGCACGAATAACCTACCAATAAGCTCATTTCCCCAGACCGCGTATTCGACCCTATCGCCTACAACCACACCCTCCACTGTCTCATCAAAAGTATGCGTATGCCGCCAAAGACGATAAGGGCCGCGGCGTTGTACATCCACAAAGGCATAGGGCGGATTCCACTCCGTAATCTCACTCTGCCAACGGATTGGGATACCACGCAGTTTCAGCCGATAATCAATGAGCGTTCCGACGACCATTTCAATCGGTGCGGGGGTTATAACTTCAAAATGAAGCCACGGCGGCGTAATTACAGCGAGGTTATGTGCATTGGAGAAAAATTCAAAAACTTCTGTCAGGGGTTGTTTGAGTGTCTGTTGTGTTTTGAAAAGGAACGTTTTCATTTTATATCAATATATTAATTAACAGATTCTGCTGTTAGCGTTCGCCAGAACCCTGTTCTAATTGTGTGAGGCGTTTGTCGAGTTCTTGCTGCTTTCGCTCTAAGTGTAATATGTATAAAATAAAAACTAACCAAATAACAAAGTAGGCAGAGGCGAGATATTTGAGGCGTGTGCTCTGCGCCTTTTCCAGTTTTGCTACGGATAGTTGCACCGCCTGTGATAAGATGTCTTCATCCACAGCAACTTCGGATTCCGAAGTTGCTTCCCCAATAGCCTTCGCAACTTCATCGTCTGTCAAGGTGATCGGGACTTGGGTTGCAAAGATGAATACCCCCAAAATCACCAAAAAACTCGCAAAAACTGCTATTTTCATTGAGATGCCTCTCCTATATATTTCTGTCGGACGATTTCGTAACGCGCTTCTGCCTTCTTCATCCGATACCGCACAATGAGCAGTAGAACAAACAACATAATGAGTGCGAGCAGTGCCACCATCCATGTATGCCGCATTGTCGTTTCAAGGTTCCATTTGGTTCCACGGTCTGGATGCAAGCCTCCCTGCCAAATGTCCACAGAATAGTAGACAATCGGCACATCAAGATAAGCAATAATACCGAGGACAGCGCAGTAAAGTCTACGTTTATCGCCCTCCAGCGCGGAACGGAGAATAAAGTAACCGACATACATGAGCCAAAGGACGAGTGTACTCGTGAGACGGGGTTCCCAATTCCACCATGTATTCCACGCGTATCGTGCCCAGATTGGACCCGACAGCAACGCGATTGTGCAAAAAACGAGGCCCAGTTCCGCTGCAGCGACTGCCAGAAGATCATCGTTGGGTTTACGTTGGATGAGGTATTTGATGCTAAATACGCAGTTGATACCGAAGGCTACAAAAACGGTGAGTGCGGCAGAAACGTGATAGTAGAAGATTTTTTGGACTTCGAGCATTGTGCCTTCAATCCGCGCGTATCCGAAGACGAGATAAAGTGAGATAAAGACGAGGATTGCAGTGATAATACCTACAATTTTAGTGCTTAGATTTCCCACAATTCGCTCCCGGTAAGAATTTCGGGTCCATCCGAGAGGATCGCCACCGTATGCTCAAAAAGCGCGGATAAGGTGCCATCCAGCGTTGCAACGCTCCAACCGTCTGACAATATTTGGACATCTGGTAACCCAACGTTCACCATCGTCTCAATCGCGAGGACCATTCCGGGTCTCAAACGTAAACCGCGTCCAGCGACTCCCATACACGGAACCTCTGGGGCTTCATGGAGATTTCGCCCGATTCCGTGCCCAGAAAAATTCTGGAGAACGGAGAATCCTGCGGATTCTGCTCCGTCTTGTAACTTAGAAGAGATGTCGCCGATACGGTTCCCTGGTTTCGCTTCGGCTATCGCGTCGTAGAGGGAATTCCGAGTTACGTCAAGCAACCGTGCGGCTGGCGGTGAGATGTCTCCAACGGGGAAGGTATAAGCGTTATCACCGTGATAGCCGTCAATACTGACAGCTGTGTCAATCCCGATAATGTCGCCCTCTTGCAGCACTTCAGTTTCACCTGGAATCCCGTGGATAACGATGTTATTCATCGAGACACATATCGTGGCAGGATAAGGTTCATGCTCTGGGAGCTGATAGCCTAAGAAGGAAGATGTGGCATTGACTTCGGCAATTGTATCACGCGAGATGCGTTCCAAGTCGGCAGTCGATACCCCCGGTGCAATTGCCTCTCCGATGCGCTTTAGTACCGTCGCGGCTGCTTTGCCACTCCGCTTCATCTTTTCAATTTCGACCTTGTTTTTGATTCTAACTTTGTCCATTACACTATCTGTCCAATTAAGGTATGTGCTGTTGTGCTGTGAACGCGAACGTTGACGATGTCGCCGATTTGACTGCCCGTTTTGGGGAATACAGTCGTCTTGAAACCGTCCGTTTTTCCGTGGTATCTATCTGCATCACGACGAGATTCGCCTTCTACGAGCACTGTGACGGTATCACCGATTGCTGACTTGTTGATGTTCGCGGAAATGTTTTCTTGAAGCTCAATAATCTGTTCAAGGCGTTCTCCCTTTACTACTTCAGGCACATCATCGGGTAATGCTCTGTGTGCAAGTGTCCCTTCACGTTCGGAATACTTGAACAGGAACGCTGAATCGTATCGGATATCCGCCATCATCTGATACGTTTCCATGAACTCATCGTCGGTTTCACCGCAGAAGCCAACAATAATATCGGTTGTAAGGGAAATATCGGGGACGCGCTCGCGGAGTTTTGAGACGAGTGTTCGGTACTCCTCCGCTGTATAGGTACGACGCATCCGTTCAAGGACTTCGGTTGAACCGGACTGGAGTGGGAGGTGGAGATGTTTACAGACAACTGGTGAATTCGCCATTGCATCAATCATGCTGTCCGTCGCGTCCGCGGGATGCGGAGAAGTAAACCGCACGCGTTCCAATCCATTCACTTCCCCGATAGCGTAGAGGAGATCTCCAAAATCGGCACTGTCATCGCGATAGGAGTTAACGGTCTGCCCAAGAAGTACGACCTCTTTGAAGCCCTGATCAACAAGTTTCTCGACATCTTCAACAAGGAGTTTTAGCGGGAGACTCCGTTCTCGACCACGGACGAAAGGGACGATACAGAAGGTACACATCTTATCGCACCCTCGCTGAATAGTGAGCCACGCCCGAATCCCCTCTTTTCGGATAGGTGCGATGTCGGCGTAATCTTCGTTTTTGTCCAATCGTAACCCGACAAACGGATCGCGATCGGTCAGGGATACATGCCACTTGACATCACCTGCCAAAGAATCCAAAGCTATTGGCAGATTTCGATATGCGTCCGGTCCCATGACGAGATCGACATAAGGTGCGGCATCTAAGAGTCGGTCGCGGAGGTGTTGCGCCATACAACCACAGACCCCAATAATGAGCTCTGGGTGGCGGCGTTTCCGATGATTCAGATGCTTTAACCGATTAATCACTTTCGTCTCCGCGTTTTCCCGTATCGCACAGGTGTTGACGAGGACGACATCGGCATCGTCGAGGTGTGGGACGGTCTGGTGTCCACTCTGCGTCAAAATACCTGCCATTAGTTCGCTGTCGCTGACGTTCATCTGGCACCCGTAGGTTTCGATGTAAACACGACGGGCGTGATGCGGAGTTACGTGAGAAGCCCCTCTGTCTTGCGACACCTGTGGTGGCGGATGCGGTGCGTCTGCGCCTTCATCTTTATTATAGAGTGGGAAAAGCGATTGGTCTTTCATTTTTTTATTATGGCTCTTGGACTCTCCTCCAAATGTAAGCAACTGAAGAGTTGTCAGTCATCGGTAACAAGAGTTGTTCGTTAAACGAGAGAAATTGAGAAAATTAAAGAAAAACATCAAGCAAAACGTTCTCTTAAACGTTCTCTTAACTGACAACTGTTAACCGAAAGGATTTTCGGAGAAAACCGGAACCGAAACCCATCTTATCCGATGTAGTCCTGATGGTATTTCCAGACATCCACTGTAAAGAGATCGCCCATATACGCGATGACACGATATTTTAACGTGCGTGTCAATCCGACGTTCACTTTGAAAGGAACAGACTGCGCAAAGAGGTATCCGAACGATACGTCCTCCACGAGAAACGTTGTTTCACCGTTTGTTGGATGCGGAAAGATACCGACTCCAACGAGACTCTGTTCAGCAGCCGTGACGCCGGAGAGCGTTCCCCACACCGATCGAGTCCCATTCACTGCCATTTCGCCGATCCCTCCGTTGGCATTCGCAGCTTTGCGGTACTCCATCTCAACTGTTCGGCATCCAAGTCCAATGTTACCCGCAAATTCAAGCGAAGTTGTAGGGGCATACAACGAAATCTCGATGTCCAGCACTTGAACTTCGGTTTGAGGTGGATGGGCGTCCGTGGTGCAAGTTTCTATGAGCAACGGTTCCGACGCGTTCCACGTCGTGACGATTGTGAAATCTTCCGAAGTCTCCCCGTTCGACGATTCTCTTTCACGGATCAGTGTGTTCGAGTCGAGTTGCTCGCCGTTGACCGTTCCAAGTGTGAAACAGATGCCTGGCGGATACTCTCCTTGGGTGTATTCGCCTTCGGTTACCACCTGTCCGTTCGGTGCATAGAACGGATGAAAATAGGGTAAACTTTCAGAATCGCCATAACAGTAAGTAAGTACCGGTGCGCCGTCTTTTGTTATAGATAATTTGTTTTTGCTAATTTGGTGTATCATAGATTTTTCATCAGAATTATACCATGCATTTTCAGATAATGCAAATGCTATTTAGCAATCAGCAGTCAGCAATCAGCAGTCAGCGGTCAGATATCGGGAATCGGGGGGGGTTGATAGGGCATTTCCCTTTGCTCAATTCCCTCCCCTACCTACAAGCGTGGCGTTGGTTTGTTATTTGGCTTTAAATGGGGTATAATTTAGGTAATATGTAGTGCACATTAAGGAGATCTTTTTATATGCGCCCTATTATCGGAATCACATTTACCGAAAATATTGAGGATGACCCCTCTAACAACTATATTTGTGCTATTAAAGAGTTCGGCGGCATACCCCGCACACTGTACCCTGGCATATCAGAAGATACTTACACTGATATTGACGGACTTTTACTGACAGGTGGTCCTGATATCGACCCAAGATATTACGGTGAAGAAGTACATGAGACTACAGACATTGAGCAAGACCGCGACGAGTTGGAATTATTTCTGTTCAAGCGGAGCATGGAAGAAAATCTTCCTGTTTTTGGCATTTGTCGTGGGATTCAGGTAATGAACGTCGCTATGGGTGGCAACCTCTATCAAGATATACCGTCACAATTTACAAACCATTTGACGCATAAGATACTGAAAAATAAGGTCGATTCTTGGCATGAGATTAAGATTCAACCCAGCAGTTTGCTGAACCAAATTATAAATGAGAGCACTGCCAAAGTTAATTCAAGGCATCACCAAGCCTTGAAAGTAATAAGCGCCGGTTTTGCGGTAACTGCACAATCGAAAGATGGAATCATTGAAGCTGTAGAGGATATATCAAAGCGGTTTGTGCTGGGTGTTCAATACCATCCAGAGCGGATGATTGAAACCGATGATTTTCAGGAACATCGGCGTAAGTTGTTTGAGGCGTTTATTCAGGCAGCGTCCGAATAGTGATCAGCCGTCAGGAAGGCGAGGTTGGGAAACATCGATAGCGAAGAAGACGGGACCGAATCTTAGAGGTAAGTCGTGTGTTCTCTAAAACCTCTTCAGCCCCAGATGGGGTTTTTTGCGCGGGTATTTCTTCAGCATTTCTACAACGGATTAAAAATTGGCAACTAAAGAGACACGGTGCGTTAATCCGAGAACACCGAACGGCACGAGGGCATAGTCGATTTGGAAACGGAAGAGGGTCAACCCAAAACCACCCGTGAGTCCTGAAATCGCGCCTAAATCGTTACCGCCAATTTTGTATTTATAGCCGGTACGGAGTTGTAAAACATTGCCTATCGTGTAGCCTGCCCCGATCCCGATTGCGATATCGTTGTCAGAGGGACGAATGATGTCCGTCGTCAGGATGAACGCGTCATCCCAGAGTCTGTAAGCCGCGCCAAGTCTAAAGGTAAAGGGTAACCCGAAAGCCTCCTCTATGTACTTCACGCGCGGACCGACATGCTGTGCGTTGAATCCCAGTGAGAGCGGTATCTCAGGAAAACTGTACAATCCACCGAGATCGAAGGCGACACCCGTCCCGGTCTCGTCAGCGATCTGCTCGCGCAGGAATTTCGCGTTCACACCGAAAGCGAGAGAATTGCCGAAGCCTCGGGCATAGGAGAGAATTAGTGCCAGATCATACGGACGGAAAATCGTCGTTTCATTTCCCTCCCGATCGCGTCCTTGCAATTCCCCGTAAGACAAGAAACTAGCGCTCGCTCCGAGGGTGCCAGCCCCCTTAAACGGAAGCGCGAACCCGACGAATTCGTGGCTAATCCCAGCAAACCATTCGTTATGCATGAGTGCGAGTTGTGGCTGTTGGAGTCTTGCGAGACCCGCCGGATTCCAGTACGATGCGTAAAGGTCATCGGTCGCCGCGACTTGAGATTCACCCATGCTCATCGCCTCTGCACCTACGCCGATTTTGAGGAAGGTCATGGCACGGGTACCAGCGTTTTCATGTATGTCTGTGCTATCCGCGGCTACTGGCAGGCACGCGAGGATGAGAGCTATGATGAAAGTGCTTGTAAAAGTGTGATAGTCCGCCGTCCACAAACGGTTCTGGCTTTTAAATTGTCTCATTTTATTTTCCTATTGCTGAAGTCCATTTTTAGTATATCACATCGCTACGCCGAAGTCAAGCGTAGAGTCAGGTTTCACGTGCCTCCCAACTTAATCTTACATAACCCAAGTTGCAACTTTTGTGGTATACAGCAGGAAAATTATTCAATTAGAGGAACTGCAACGTTGTTTCGTAGGATTAACTGTCTGTCCTTTAGGAGAGATAAAAACGCATTTCTTCTAACTGCATACCACTTGTGGGAAATTTGTTCCAATGAACATCGTGATACCGACGCAAAAAATGTCAAATTGTCTCATATCGTCTCCCAAAAAGTAGTTGTGAGATAGTATAGCACAATCACGGAAAAGGGAGTCAACAATCAGCAGTGTCATTTAGTGAAAATAGATTCCGCTTGACATTATGCATCCCTTATGATAAGATAGCGGAAAATCGATGCCTCAGCGTTTTGTTTAGGCAACCCCTCACATTATAAAAGGAGATTTAAAAATGGCAAAGAATTGGGCAATACTATGCGTTTTGGCGGTACTGGGGATGGTATTAATCCCACTGCAGAGTTTCGCCGCAGTTGACAGTGAGACTGCTGTCGGTGTCTGGCTCTTCGACGATGGCGATGTTAGCGATTCCAGCAGCTACGGAAACGATGGCGAACTTATAAACGGCGCAGAAGTTACCGATGGCGGCAAGTGGGGAAAAGCACTGAGCCTTGATGGGGACGATGATTACGTCAATGTCGCAAATTCAGATAGTTTAGATAGCACAGCCGAAGCCTACACGGGTGTCGCCTGGGTGAAAATCCAAAGAAAAGGCGATCCGCACGGTGGATGCTGTGCAGACGACCATATGGTCATTGCCTTTACGACACAATGGAATAATATTCTGAACGTTTTTGGTCCCGGCAGAGGCGGAAATCAAGGGAAAATCGAAGTTGGTAGCCGTGAGTTGAATCCGCGCTGGCTCTTCGGACCCAGCGTTGTTAACGACGATCAATGGCATCACCTCGCTTTCACCTACGACGGTGCGAAGAAAATCCTCTACGTTGATGGTGAAGTTGGTATCGAGCAGGATACAACGGGGGTCTTCGGCGTTGCAGGTGTTGATGTCCATTTAGGGGGAACACCCACGGAAAGACAGGCATTGGGATTGATGGACGAGATTGCAGTCTTCAATGTGCCACTCGAACAAGCCGATATCCAAAATCTGATGAACGATGGACTCGGTTCTGTGCTCGGTTTAACGCCTGTCACTCCGCAAGGACGACTCACGACAACGTGGGCAGACATTAAGTCGCAATAATTACGTCAGATATAGTGGTAGTGGACGAGGTTGAAACTCTGTCCCTATACACTCCTATTCGCTTGAATCTATGACCCCATTCAAATGCATTTTCGCGTTCCTGATACTATTCCAGACATCACTTACCATTGCAGCACCGAGATACCATCCCGAAGCGGCACGGTTATATGACGCAGGATTACGCGCGCTCGCTCACGGAGAGCAGGAAAAAGCGAGAACCGCTTTAGAGAAAGCGATTACTCTGGATGCATCCTTGGCGGATGCACACTGCGTTTTGGGATTGATTTATAAAGGTGCCGAGGAGACCCATGCCGCGGCTGAAGCGTTTCAACAGGCAACAATCGCAGATGAAAACTATATTGAGGCGTATTATGAGCTGGGTGATGTGCTACTCGTTCATTTAGGGGACACCGCGCAAGCGACACGAGTCCTACACAAAACAGTAGCGATGGACGCCGATCATGCACGCACGCGGACTCTATTGGGCCTCGCCTATTTTCGTGATAATCTCACCGATGCGGCTATTCGTGAGCTTCAACACGCACTTAAACTCGATCCGACTTCGCTAACGGCACGCTACACACTTGGTAATGCCTTTCTTCAGCAGGAAGCGTGGCAGTCCGCTATTGATACTTTCAAAGAACTCATTGAAATTGATCCTTTCCACGCGAAGGCACATTTCTCATTAGGCATGGCGTATCGCCGTATTGGAGAAACAAAAGTCGCACAGCGGAATTTACAACGTTTTGAGGTGCTATCTATTGAGGCAGAGCAGTTAACACATTTCAAGCGATTTGTGCAGTTAAACCCTACGAATGCTGAGACGTGGTACCGACTTGGCAGAATCCAACTAAAGCGTCAGCTCTGGACTGAGGCAACACAATCTTTGGAACGTTACATTGCACTTACACCACAAGAGACGCGCGGCTATGAGGCACTCGGATACGCCCACTTTCAACAGCAGAATTACAAACAGACAGTGGCGATGTACCAGAAAGCAATTCAGCAGAAACCGAACGTCGCAACCTACCGCAACAGCCTCGCAGGTGCGTATTTGATGTTAAAACAGTACTCCGAAGCAATAGAGCAATACCAAACAGCCATTCATTTAAAGCCCTCCGAACCGCGCTTCTATCTGAATCTCTCCAAAGCTTACGAACTCGCTGGGGCACACACAGAAGCCGAGAAGACCTATCAGGAATATGAACGTCTCACGTCAAAATCCACAAAATAGCGGTCAGCAATCAGCCGTCAGCCGTCAGCCGTCAGTAGGACGTATGGCAGTTGCTATCATTTTCACCTACCATAAAATTCTCTTGCTGCCAGAAACTTTCGGTTTCCGACAACCGATAGCCAATACGCCGAAAGCCATCTTATTTTATGCCTTCTTGGCGTTTTCGCCCTGCGCGTGGAGCGAACCGGAAATGTGTCTCATCCCGGCAGGCTATTTCACTATGGGTAGCGATGACGATCTGCCGAATGAAGCACCGGCACACAAAATCTATCTGGATGCCTATTATATCAGTAAAACGGAGGTAACCAACGCTGAATATCATCAGTTTTGGCTTGAAGACGGGGGCATTGGTAGTGAACACATCCCGATCAGTTATGAGGGTGAATTTGGAACTTGGCCCCGCATCGCAGAAACGAAACCGAATCATCCGGTCATAGGTGTATCATGGCATTCCGCTGTTGCCTACGCGACATGGCGAGGTATGCGGCTACCTACCGAAGCGGAGTGGGAAAAAGCCGCACGCGGAACAAACGCAAGACGATGGCCCTGGGGAGATACCTTCACGCAACGCATCCAGGGAACGACCGTCCACGCGAACATCTGGCGGCAATCGGGTGCGTATCTGCAACCCGTTGGCTCATACCCTACAGGGATTAGCCCTTACGGCACGCACGACATGGCAGGCAACGTCTGGGAGTGGGTGGCTGACTGGTATTCCGAAACGTACTACCGCCGTAGTCCTGAGCGCAACCCAAAAGGACCGGCGGTCGGGAGTCGCCGCGTTGTGAGAGGCGGATCATGGTTGAACCAGGAAAAGTTAGCGAGATGCTCCACGCGAATTGGGCAATACCCAGCGATCGGGACCAGTTTCATCGGATTCCGCCTCGCGAAAGATTATGAAAAGTAAAAGCATAGGCATCCTCATAATTCTCCTTATATGTGTCCCATGCTCACTGTCATCTGCCGCGATCCAGTTTGTTGATGTGACGACGGAAGCAGGTATCAATTTTAGGCATATCAATGGTGCTGAAGGGGCATATCACTTGCCTGAAACCCTCGGTGCTGGTGGTGCCTTCTTCGATGCCGATAACGACGGTAATTTGGACATCTACCTCGTTAACAGCGGCTATTGGAAGGGTTCGGCATCAACAGATGAAACACCCAGCGTGCTCTATCGGAACAACGGTGATAGCACCTTTACTGACATTACAACGATCGCAGGCGTGGGAAACCGCGGCAACTACGGACAAGGAGCCACTTGTGCGGATTACGACAACGATGGCGATGTAGATCTTTATGTGACCAATTTTGGTGTCAATGTTCTCTACCGCAACAACGGCGATGGGACCTTTACAGATGTCAGTCAAGCAGCCGGTATTGGCGACCCAGCTTGGAGTAGTAGCGCGTGTTTTCTCGACTATAATCGAGACGGACACCTTGATCTGTTCGTTGTCAACTATCTTGTGTATTCAGTGGATGTTCCCTATCGTCCATGCGGAGAAGACGGGGTTCAAACCTATTGTCATCCTTCCCTGTTTGAAGGCGCGCCGGATACGCTCTACCGCAATAACGGCGACGGAACCTTTACAGATGTCAGTCAAGAAGCCGGTGTTGGAAGTATTGGTGGTTTGTTTCATGGAAAAGGGTTAGGGGTCGTCTCAGCCGACTTCAACAACGATGGTGCTCCAGACCTTTATGTCGCAAACGACGATACCCGAAACGATTTTTTTTATAACAACGGTGATGGAACGTTCAGTGAAATTTCGCTGCTCGCTGGATGCGCTTACAGTTTCAATGGTGTTGCACAAGCGGGGATGGGAGTTGCAACCGATGATTATAACGGCGACGGATGGTACGATATTTTCGTCACGAACCTCTCTTATGAAACCAATGCGCTTTATCGTAACAATGGTGACGGAACGTTCACTGATGTTATTTATGAGGCACATCTTGGTAAAGAGAGTTACCTGTTCGTTGGATTTGGCACAGGCTTTCTTGATGCTGATAACGACGGTTGGCAAGATATATTCATTGCTAATGGACATATCATCGACAATATTGAAGACACGCACGATATCCTGACGTACCGTCAACGGGATCAGATTTTCCGTAATCAAGGAGATGGCACATTTCAAGAGGTATCAACGAGCGCAGGGAACTATTTTCAAAGCACTGCGGTAAGCCGTGGGGCACTGTTTGGGGACTACGATAACGATGGCGATGTCGATGTGCTTGTCACGCAATCTAACGGTCCTGTGGCCTTATTGCGAAACGAGACCGGAACACAACACAACTGGGTTCGGATTAAAACCGTCGGTATTGTCAGCAGTCAGGATGGAATTGGGACACGCGTTATTTTGACTGCGGGCGGACACACACAAGTTCAGGAGATCAGTCGAGGCGCGAGTTACCTGTCCAGCCATGACGGGCGACTCCATTTTGGATTAGGCGCGCACGCCACTGTTGATAGACTTGAGATGCGGTGGCAGAGCGGTGTTGTGCAAGTCTTTGAGAATCTTCCCACGAATCGGGAACACGTCATCTCCGAGTTTTCAGACACACCCGAGGATAAACTCTTCAAAGCCGCGTGGACAGGTAATATTACGAATCTCCACAACACGAGCACTGCTGTAAACAGAAAAGATGCGCTCGGTAGGACTCCGTTGCATATCGCCGCAGAAAAAGGTTACGGAGACGTAGTGACATTTCTCGCTGAAAACGGCGCAGATGTGAACCTTACAGATGTCAACGGCAATACGCCGCTAATCTTTATTATCCACAAGACGGGAAATCTGGAGATTACCAAACGACTGATTGCGAAAGGGGCTGTTGTCAATGCCCAAAATCGAACTGGTGAAACGGCGTTGATGTATGCCGCATGGCGTGGGCATTCGGCGATTGTCCAACTTCTACTTGCGCACCACGCCGATGTTACCCTGAAAAATAGACAAGGGGACACCGCACTGACGTTAGCAGAATCGAAAGGACATCTCGATATTGTGCGGATACTCCAAGCAGTTATGGAATAGGTACATTTATGAGTGACTGAGAAAGATATAGAAGTTAACAGTTATCAGTTTCAAGAGCAGGGATTGAACTATATCCATCTTAACTGGAGACTGACAACTATGAAAACTACAGGAGAACTACATGCCTTCGGCTTTAACCCGCGGAGTCACCTTCAAATCGGTCATATTATCACTCATCCTTATCCCGATCAACTGCTATTGGATTATGTACACGGAGATGGTCTGGTGGGGGCTGTTTCCGACAACAATGTCCCTATTTTTCAACGCCGTCTTCTTCGTATTTGCGATCACTCTCCTCAATCTACTTGTACGGCGTATAAAGCGAGAATGGGCATTGACACACGGGGAACTGCTCGTCATTTATGTAATGCTTTGTATGGCGAGTGCGATTGCGTCCCATGACCACGCCCAAGTGCTCATCCCGATGATCGGGCACGTCTTCTGGTTCGATACACCTGAGAACGAATGGCGGGAGCTTCTCCACCGATATATACCAACATGGGGAACAGTCCAAGATAAACAGATTCTTGAAGGGTTTTACGAAGGACAGACAACGTTTTATCGCATAGAGGTACTACAAGCATGGCTGGGTCCGGCTTTGTGGTGGACGAGTTTCATTGTAGTCCTTGTGTTTGTGATGTTGTGCATCAACGTTGTGCTGCGGAAGCAGTGGACTGAACGTGAGAAGCTCGCCTACCCAATCATCCAACTGCCATTAGAAATGACACGGGACAGCGGTGCGAACTTCTTCCGTGGCAGACCTTTTTGGACGGCATTTATTCTCGTCTCATTGCTGAACCTTATTAACGGGTTCAGCTACCTTTTTCCGACGATCCCGATTATTGGCGTTCGGTTTCGGAATATCAGCCAGTTTTTCACTGAAAAGCCGTGGAATGCCATCGGTTGGACCCCCTTTTCTATCTATCCATTCGTTATTGGACTCGGATTCTTTATGCCTTTAGACTTATCGTTTTCTTGTTGGTTCTTCTATCTGTTTCGCAAGATGCAACGAGTTGTCGGAGCTATCATTGGGATTCGGGGGTTACCCGGTTTTCCTTATGACCGCCAGCAGTCACTCGGTGCGTACCTTGGTCTTGCGATTTTCGCGATATGGGCAAGCCGAAAATACCTTACAGAAGTTTTTAGACAAGTCGTCACAGGACGCTCCAGTCTTGATGAGTCTGTCGAACCCATGCGGTACCGAACTGCCATTGTGGGTATTGTGTTAGGATGTATCTATCTCATCGCCTTTTCAGTAAAGATAGGCATTAGTATTTCACTCGGTATCGCTTTCTTTGCGATGTATTTCGCGCTATCAACAGGTATTACCCGAATGCGGGTGGAATCGGGTGCCCCCGCACATGATCTCCATTATATGGGGCCGGATTACGCCTTACCGACGATTCTTGGCTCACGAGGCATGGGGGGTTCAAACCTTACGACACTCTCCTTTCTGTTTTTCTTCAATCGTGCACACCGCAGTCATCCGATGCCACACCAGTTAGAGGGGTTCCAACTCGCCTCGCGGGCACGGTTCAACCCGAAACCGCTGGTATGGGTAATGCTGTTAGCAGTCTTTGTCGGTTCGCTCGGGTCTTTCTGGGCATATTTGCACGATGTGTATCGTTTTGGATCGGCAGGGAGTTTTGCACATCATCCTTTCAATCGACTCCAACAACAACTTAATTTTCCAATGGGACCGAATATCCCGGAAGTAACATCCATGGGTGTTGGTATGGGGTTCACGTTCCTTTTGATGTTTTTACGGATGCGTTTCTTTTGGTGGCCCTTCCATGCCGTTGGTTATGCAGTCTCAGGAGCCGCAGATTGGTGTATGAACTGGCTCTGGATTTCACTTGTAATTAGCACGATCGCAAAATGGTTGATTATCAAGCAGGGCGGATTGCAGTTGCATCGAAAGGCAGCACCATTCTTCCTCGGTCTAATTCTTGGCGAGTTCGTCGCTGGAAGTTTATGGAGTTTCTATGGAATGGCGACAGAGACTCGCATATTTCCTTTTAAAGATTGGTAATTTATAGTAAAGTTTAGAATTAATAAGACCCCCTGTGCCGGTTCGGTTAGGGGATTTCGTCTACGAATAGACGAAATCCGTAGTGCAAGTCGCGTGTGGACTTGCGGGACAATATATTACATTCCGAACCTACCGGGGGATGCAAGTGTCTCTTTATTTTTCGGTTTTACTATAACGTAAGTTCGATTAAGTGAACCCAACCTTCCAAATGATGTTGGTAGGTGCCAGTTATCGGATTTCATCAACTTAACGATTCCAACGCCGATTTTTCTCGATCGCCGTACATTTTCTGTTCTATGTATTTTGGTCTCATTTACGAAGATGTCCATATTATTGATAATGAAACCCATTATCAATAATATGACTTGTTTTGATAATGGGTTTCATTATCAAAACTCATAGTTTTCCAAAGTAATGATAAACTTGCTCTAAACTCATGTAAATACTGGTTTTTTTCGGCTTAATACTGCGAAATTCTGCTTGCCTTTTTAGATCAGAAAATATCCGTTATACAGCGATAGGACGTGGAATAATTTCGGCAGAAGTTCCCCTAATGTCTGTATCACTGACCGAGAAGATGTCGATGAAGGGTTAATTCATGGGTATCGTCCACTCTAACCGATGCGTCCAGATCGAATTCACAGTATTACTCATAGTAATATTTGTGCAGGATTAGAAAGTGAACATCGGGATTCGGAGATCCCTCCTACAGGGAAACAAAATTCCCGTAATCACACGCGGAAACAACTTGATCCGTTTTCCAGTTTCATGATACACTGAAATCACTGATTTCAATATTGCAGGAGGGTGAAAATGTTAGCCGTTAAGGAACTGGGTCATGTTGGACTCTACTGCACCGATGTCCAAAAGTCACAAGACTTCTATACCCGTATTCTCGGGCTCACCGTTACCGACGCGCATCCAGAAGGGCATATTATTTTCCTAAGTGCGCAACCAGAATCGGAACACCACGAACTTGCATTGTGTCCAGGCAGGGATGCTCCACCCGGAGCAAAAGTCGTTCAACAAGTATCGTTTATCGTCGAGGATCTCGCAGATTTAAAACAGTTCTATACACTTCTGCAGTCGGAAGGCATAAGGATTCGGAGTGTAGTGAATCACGGAATTGCTCTGGCGATCTATTTCTACGATCCCGATGAGAATGTCGTTGAGGTATACGCTAAGACCCCGTACAATGTCCCGCAACCGTTCTCTGAGGACGTAGACCTTGACTTAGATGATGACGAACTGATGCGGATCGCAGAGACTGGATTGTCTGCCGAAGATACCCATTAAGATAGAGTGAATAATGAGGGATGTGGGGAAACTGGAAAGAGGCGCGCTTGTGGAGCGCGCCTATATTTTCGACCTAAGAGAGTCCTTGTAAACTACCAGTGCTATCGCCTAATTGTGCGAGGTTGACATCCATGCGATTGAGCATTGATAGCCAGAGATTGTTGAGCGGTGTCTCTTTCGGATAGCGGATGTGACGACCACTTTTGATCGTGCCACAACCGTTGCCAGCGAGCAGAATTGGGAGATCGTGGTGGCTGTGTCGGTTACCATCAGCATTCCCGCTACCGTACAGAACCATCGAATGATCTAAGAGCGAACCATCCCCTTCAACAGTCGCGTCCATTTTTTCTAAGAAATACGCCAGTTGTTGAGAGTGGAAGATATCAATGCGTTTGATTTTTTCTATCTTCTCTTCATCACCACTGTGATGTGACAAGTAGTGGTGTCCCTCTGGAACGTCGACAAACGGATAGGGTTTGTTGCTCCCTTCATTTGCGAGGACGAAGGTCGTAACGCGGGTTACATCCGCCTGAAATGCGAGTACCATCAGGTCCATCATGAGATGCAGATGCTCCTGATAATCTGCTGGAATTTCCTCCGGCACGGTATAGTCTGGACTTTCGATCGGTGGAAACTTTTCAGCCGATGCGATTCTCATTTCAATGTCCCGGATAGAGGAGAAGTACTCATCGAGTTTCCGGACATCATTTCCACTGACCTGACCGAGTAACTCTTTTGAGTCCTGTCTGACAAAATCGAGGATACTTTTTCGCTGTTGATCGCGTTCCTCTCGTTGTGTATCAGGCAGAGAAGAGAACAACCGTTCAAAAGCGAGTTTCGGATTTACCTCTTTAGGAAGGGGTTGCGTGCCGGAACGCCATGACACCGTTGATGAATAGACGCAACTATAACCGGAATCGCAATTTCCCGCTCTTCTTCCAGGATCGATTCCGAGTTCAAGCGAAGGCATTCGGGTCCGATTACCGATATGCGATGCCGCGACTTGGTCAACAGAAACGCCAGCCTGAATGTCAGCACCATCCGTTTTACGGGGCTGTGCGCCGGTAAGGAAAGCTGCCATGGCACGGGCGTGATCACCACCACCGTCCCCGTTCGCACGGGCTTTATCGGCTGTTAGACCGCTTAGCACCAACATCTTATCTTTCACATTTTCCAAGGGTTTCAGGATATCCGTGAGTTCATAGTTAGTTCCGATCTGCTTCGGGGTCCACTCCTCCATAATCTTTCCGTTAGGCACGTAAAGGAATGCCATCCGATTCGGAACTGTCTGGTGTGCTACTCCACTTGTGGGAGCGTTTGCCCACGAGGTAAGAGGTCCCATTACCTCCAGCCACGGTAGAGCAATACTAACACCTAAACCGCGTAAAAATGTTCGACGTGAAAGTTGTTTTGAAGTGTTCATAATTATTCCTTCGTCAACTCCCAATAGTTAAGGCAGTAGAAATTTGCAAAAAACCTTATGTCACTCTGTGATTTGCCGTTCCAGAACTCCTATAACACAATTATACTTTATTTTATATGACTTGTCAAATGTTTATCGGAGACATTTGGGTTTCTTGTAGGAGAGAACTCCGATTCCCGATGTCTGCGCGGAGCGTTTATGGCGCACATTTAAAAATAAGGCACCCCTTGTGCATTGACATAAACTGAATAGAGTGATTGACTACCTGCCATGAAAAGCCTGTTTCGTTTCACACCGCCGAAGCAGATATTTGCACAAATTTCGGGCAGATGGATCTTCCCGATAAGTGTTCCGTCTGGTGCGAAGATATGCACACCATCGTAACCGTCACCGACCCAACCAGCACCTGCCCACAAGTTTCCATCGGTATCACACCGCAGACCATCAGCGGCACCGGGTGCCATATCAGCGAATACCTGTTTGTTAGCCAGTCGTTCACCGTCTACGACATCATAGGTAACGATGTTTTTTGGTGGACCGGTATCAGCAACGTAAAGTCTATTGTAATTGGGTGAAAAACAGATGCCGTTCGGTCTTTCGATTTCATCCGTTACAACGACTGCTTCGCCGGTGTCTGGATTCAAGCGATAAACGGACGTCGGTAATTCAAATTCTGCTTTGTGCCCTTCATAATGGGATAGGATACCGTATCCCGGATCGGTGAACCAGATATGTCCGTCAGGATGGACAACAACATCGTTCGGTGCGTTGAAGCGTTTGCCCTCGAAGTTATCTATGAGGACGGTAATTGTTCCGTCATATTCGGTTCGTGTGACACGTCGTGTACCGTGTTCACAACTGATGAGTCTACCTTGCCGATCGCGCGTGTGTCCATTGGTATAGTTAGAGGGTTTGCGATAGACGCTCACCATACCGGTGGCTTCCTGCCATTTCAGAATCTGATTGTTTGGAATGTCACTCCAGAGGAGGAAACCGCCATCACCGAACCAGACGGGTCCCTCTGCCCAGCGCGATCCCGTCCACAGCCGTTCTACGACGGCGTTTCCAATCTTATACTGCGCGAAACGCGAATCAACGACTTCAACCGCTGGATCGGGATAACGCGTAATTGCTTTTCCCGCTATGGATGTGTCTGCCCAAGCCACAACGGACCCCACCGTTTCCAACCAAGGTAAAGCGGCACTGACTCCCAAACCGCGTAAAAATGTCCGACGTGAAAAATGTTTTGATGTGTTCATAAGCCTCTCCCAGATTTACATAACATTAGACGGGCCCCACCGTTCGACATACATAAGCATAATTTCATGAATAAACTCATATTTCTCAGGGCAACAGGAACGGAGTCTATGGGGTGATACAAGATAATTTGCAATACTTTCCGCCATATCCTCATTTGGATTTTTTTCAGAAGCGTAATCTGATACGAACGCTGCCCGTTCTTTGGTTGTCGACCAACCGGACTCACTTGTTCCCTCTCGATACCACCCTCCAAGTTTTGCCCAATCCAATTGAAGCTCTCTATTAAAAACATAAGCCCATAAAAAATGTGCCTTTTCGTGGGCAATTATACGACGCGTATTCATAAAATTACGAAAATTACCGCGAGTGAAAATAGATTCAGCAAACTCTATGTAACCACGACTTGTCAGGGCATGACTCACACCTCTGTTTTCATCATCGTCATTATCGATTCTGCGAACTATATACTTCAATCGAGGTATTTTATGTAATGCCTGAGGGAATGCTTCAAATACTGATATAATAAGCATCAGATCCCTATTTTCAAAATCCGAATAGCGTTTTGTTGTTTTATTTTTCGTTTCATCGGGTAATGAAGCATAAGATGGGACATATATACCATACCTTTCTTGCAATATTAATTCTATTACGGCTCTGTTTGTTCCACTCTCTGTTATGTATTGAACGACAGCATAATATAGATGCCTGCCCGGAGACAGAACCTCTTGAGATTCCTCAGTTGGAAAGACATCTCTACTAATCGTAACGAACTTTAACTTATCCTTAGATTCAATCTTAATATCATTTTCTAAACCATCGTCAGTTATACTCCATCTGGAAAATTGTAGATTCAGATTTGGGAATATAGATTCAAAGGCCTTTAAAAGCATAGCGGCATCTTTTTTCGTCCATGTAGCATCTAAGTAAACGGAATATTTCTCTTCCAATTGTGACATAGGATTGTTACTTGGCATTTCATAATAATGAGATATAGAACAACTTGGCTGGAGAATTATGATTAACAAAGGAAGAGCCGCAAAACTGAAAGGTAAATTGTAAATGGTAGTTAGAGGTCGAGGCGTTTCCGCTGTCGAGCGCATGCCATCACGATGGGACGTTCCGGCAGACACATGGGGGGGCTGTTCCCTGGGAAACCTCGCCAGCGGGGAGAATGGAAACTGAAAGCCGACAGCCGATAGCCAATTGCCAATCATAAATTGTCCTTTGCGCCGCGTCGTAACCGGAACGGATCACTCTTGACGATCTCTGTAATCATCACAGAGCTTCTATACCCCTCGGCTTCAAGTTGTGCCACGATCTTGTCCACAGCTGATCGGTCGTAGTATTCCAATCCCCTACCTAAAGCATAGGTTAACATTTTCTCTATCAGGCAGCGTAGGAATTGCTGTTTTCTGTCTTTTATGACCTGTTTCAGATCTGCTACGCCACGCAATATCGTTCCGTCTGGCAATTCCGCCGTTGTATCGATACTCAATTCTCCATCTTTCCACCGAAAAGCCCCAATGGCGTTGTAGTTTTCAAGCGCGAATCCGATAGGGTCCATTTTCGCATGGCAGTTAGCACATGCGGGATCTGCTCGGTGTTGCTCAAGACGTTCACGTAGGGTACTCCCGTGAACCGCCTCCCCCTCTTCTTCTAATTCCGGGACATCTGGTGGCGGCGGTGGCGGCGGTGTACCGAGTATCTGTTCCAGAACCCAGCGTCCTCTTTTGACGGGAGAGGTGCGCGTCGGATTAGAGGTAACCGTCAAGACGCTGGCGTGACTCAGGACTCCACCGCGCGAGTTGCCTTGTATCTTGACGCGGCGAAACGATCTGCCTTTAATCGCTTCACCACCCGGTACGGGGTTCTTTTGTCCTCTCCAGTTTCCCTGTGTATCCATAATGCCGTAGTGATTTGCCAAGGGAGAATTGAGGAAGGTGTAATCGGCATCAATCAAATCCAAGACGCTCCGATCTTCGCGAAAAACGGATTCGACAAAAAGTTCTGTCTCCTTTAGCATAGCGAGGCGCAAGCTGCCTGTGAAATAAGGAAATTGTTCGAGATCAGGCGCAACCGTTGTCAATCGTTGAATTTGAAGCCATTGGGTTCCGAAATTACGTCCTAATTCAGATGCCTTTGGATCTGCCAACATGCGTTTAACTTGCGACTCCAGATCGGTAGTGAGTTGCTTTTTCTCAGCGAGTTCAAGGAGTTCGTCATCCGGCATGCTGCTCCACAAGAAGTAGGAGAGCCGAGAGGAGAGTTGAAACTCATCAATCGGATACGGTTCTGAATGCTGCGGACGATCGTCTAACTCCAACCGAAATAGGAATTTCGGTGAGCAAAGAATGACTTTAATCGCTTCTTGGATGCCCGCTTCCCACGAGACCCCGTCGGCTTGGATGGATGCTACAAACTGTGCGAGTTGTTCCACTTCGTTTTTGGTTGGTGGACGACGGTAGCCGCGCCGAAGCAAACGCGTTAGCACTTCACGGGTCTGTTCTGCCTGCGGGATCCCGAGTGTGCATGCCAGAATTTCAAAATGCGAATCGGGTCTGGTTTCTAACGGTCCCTCTGACCAGAGTGTGCGAATCTGGAGTTTAGCGTGCGGTTCACCCTCTATTGGTTTAAGCATCGCAATACCGACTCTTTCAATGTTAGGAATACCAGTAATAAGGAATTCAATTGTCTGTCTCTTCTCATCATCGCGGGCGGTAATCTGAAAAGCCTTCAAAACCTTGATATTATTGTTTGCCGTAGGATCTATGCCAACTAAACGCGCGAGTTTCTCCGGTGGGGTTACCTCTTCTAACTTGTCACCCTGAATGAATAAGACAACTTCCACAGGGGTTTCGCTGTCGGTTTCAGCGTAAAGTGTTGCACGGTAGACGATTTCTGTATCGGGAGCTACCCTGAAATTGCTCGCGCCCGTTGTAAAAGGACCAGATTGCCATGCTTCTGTGGCAGTTGGATCGAGCAGGCGGTAACGTTCATTAGGGACATCATCATGGCGCGGCTCCAAACTATTACCGCTCTGGTAACGTTTGGATGGCGGTGGTGGATCCAACAAGATAACACGTGTGGCAATTGCCTCCGCGGCTTCAAGGTAGCGTTCCATTAGAAGTGGTGACATCGTGAGCACGTCACCGATGTTATCAAACCCGTGTCCGACATCATCAGCAGGAAAATTTTCGGTTGGATTGAAATCAGCACCGAGCAGGTCTCGGACGGTATTCCTGTATTCAACTTTATTGAGGCGACGAACCGTTACGCGTCCAGGGTCTGGCTTAGCCGTGCGATCCGCATATTCAAAGATCGATTCAATATGCGTAACAAACGATTCTGACGCTTCTATCGGTGGAAACCGATCACCGTCCGGTGGCGGCATCTGACCTGTCGTTAGCATATCAAGAACCCGTTCCCAGATGTCCCTGTTCTCGATTAATGAGAGATTATCTGTGAATGAAGCCAAGGAGAGTTCGGCGGCAGGCTCGACACCGGCATGGCAACTCAGACAGTACTGCTCCAAGAACAGAGCACCATTTTGCGAAAAGTCGGGAATGTCCTTTTCACCGGGGTTGGCAGCAAGTGCAATGAGCAGTAGCACGAAGATCAGGCAAAAACATTGTGAGACGCGATTAAGAGAAATCATGAGTATGCTTCCCGAACTGTGTAACTGGGGTTTGCTTATTTATGACAACGTTTGCGTTTGGTTATGCGTTTACGCGAATATACAGTAATTATATCTCAGTATGAGACATAAGGGCAAATAAAAATCCACTAAATTCTGTATTGCTCAGTTTTCTGAACGAAATTTGCGCTTTATAGTCAATTCTGCTAAAATGGCGACATTAGAAACAGCAGAGATCCGAAGTTACTGTGCCCGTGTCTTTCTAACCCAACGCACCCAAATGTGTTGAAAACACTATAGGAGCTCCATAGTAAGGCTGAAATTGATCGGCAGATTCGGATGACACGTCAAGCCACCCCACGCAGTGGATTTACACGCGTCACCCTACCTGGTGAAATTGAGTGGGAATTGACGCAAGAACGTCTCGCAAGCGGAATTCCACTCCATCGGGAACCGGTGCGGGAACTTGAGAAGCTTGCCGATGAGCTGGGTGTTGAAATCCCATGGGACCGGATATAACAGAAAAGATTTGACATTCATCACAAAATCAGATATAATTATGCTTTCTTATTTGCTACTGAGCGCAATTCAAGACAAAACATAACCTTTCTATGATTTGTGAAAAATGGAAACCGTCCATAGGTTTCTCAGCACGCTACTGTGGAGGTAATTATGCACCTCATTACACTAAACCCATGGTCAGAAAAAGACATTCTTGAAACAGTCGAAAATGGCTTGAACATCAAAAACCACCCTGAAAAATACAGACACGCTGTCGGTGGGAAGAGTCTTTGTCTGCTTTTCCAAAAGACCTCTACGCGAACGCGCTGTGCCGGTGAAATTGGTATAACACAACTCGGTGGACATGCCCATTACCTCGATTGGCGCACCACAAACTTCGCGTTGGCCGATCTTGGCGACGAAATGCGTGTCCTCTCGGGGTATGTTGATATTATCTTAGCACGCTTCTTGAAACACTCGGAACTCGTTGAGGCGGCTGCTGCTGCGACCGTTCCGGTAATCAACGGCTGTTGCGATAAATACCACCCAACGCAAGCCCTCGGTGATCTGATGACAATACAAGAGCATCTCGGAAGACTGGAAGGCGTTAAATTGTGCTTTATCGGTGTGCATAACAACGTCTGCAATTCGCTGATTGCTGCCGGTATGAAGGTAGGTGTCGAAGTCACGGTCATCGCACCAGAGGTGAATCCTGCTGCTGTTGACAAGGAACTCTGGGCAGAAGCCTCTCACAAAGGGCTCTACAAAACGTTTGATACCAATACCGAGGCGGTGGAGCGTTCACTGGAAAAAGTGATTGCCGAAAGCGATATTATCTACACGGATACATGGGTAGACATGGAATTCTTCACGGATCCGTCCTTTGCAAAAGAGCGGAAACGTCGGTTAGAAAAGATGATGCCGTACCAATTGAATGCGGAACTGTTGAAGGCATCTGACTGCCGGGTTATGCATTGCCTTCCTGCACACCATGGATATGAAATTTCGGGTGAACTCGTCAACGATGAACGCTCAATTATCTTTGAGCAATCGGACAACCGTCTCTATAGTATGAAAGCGATCCTTCTCAAGCTGCTTGCGCATGCAGAGTAGTAGGCATATCCGTATGCCGTTACTAATACAACCCGAAACAAACGTAGGGAACGATATGGAGGAACGTCCGGAGAACCCTGCGAGTATATGGAAAAGTAGCTCCTGTGAATTCTTTTCCAAGGCGCGTAAGCCCAAGCATCGCGCCGGGTGATTCTACGGAAAGAACCATGAAAACCCCGACCCACCTCACCGAACCGCAAGGAACATTAGAAACACTTGAATGTGGTAAATGTAGTGAAACCTATAACCACCTGTTACCGCAGAACGTCTGTACCGCTTGTGGGAAACCGCTACTTGCCCGCTACGCGCTTGAACAGATAGCAGAAACATGGACACGTGACACGCTCCAATCGAGACCTGCTTCACTCTGGCGTTATTGGGAACTCCTGCCCATATCTAACCCTACAGACGTGGTGACACTTGGGGAAACAATGACACCTCTCGTCCATGCTAAGCGGTTGGGCGCAACGTTTGGACTTACAGAGGTATGGGTGAAAGACGAATCCCGATTGCCAACCGGAAGTTTCAAGGCACGCGGTTTGGCAATGGCAGTTTCCAAGGCAAAGGCACTCGGATTAACGCAGTTAGCGATCCCGTCTGCTGGCAACGCTGCGACTGCTCTCGCACTTTACGCCGCTGCCGCAGGTATATCAGCACATATCTTTATGCCACAAGATACACCCTCCTTCAATAAGGAAACGTGTCAACTCGCCGGTGCCAACGTCACACTGATTGACGGTCTAATTACGGATGCCGGCAGGATTGTCGCAGAACGGAAGGAACAGGAAGGATGGTTTGACGTGTCAACGCTTAAAGAACCGTACCGTGTGGAAGGAAAAAAAACGATGGGGTTTGAACTCGCGGAGCAATTCGGATGGGAACTACCCGATGTTATCATCTATCCTACTGGTGGCGGCACAGGGATCGTTGGGATGTGGAAAGCCTTTGCGGAATTAGAGGCGATCGGTTGGATAGGCAAGAAAAGACCGCGGTTCATCTCCGTGCAATCAACAGGATGTGCCCCGATTGTTAAGGCTTGGGAAGAAGGTGCAACTGAAGCAACACCATGGAGTGATGCTCACACCGTTGCCAGCGGTTTGCGGGTACCACAAGCAATCGGCGATTTCCTCATTTTAGAAGCAATTCGTAAAAGCAATGGTGCCGCGATTGCCGTAACAGACGATGACATCCGTGAAGCAATGCAACTGCTCCCCACAACCGAAGGGCTTTTGACATGCCCCGAAGGCGCCGCAACTGTAGCGGCACTCAAAAAACTCGTCGCAAATGGAATGATCAAAGACCCAGAGCGCGTTGTGCTTTTTAATACAGGCGGTTACCAGTCATGAAAAGAAAGGCAGGATTGGTGATAGTTCCTACTTTCTTTCAAGGTAGTCGTAGGTCGGTTGTCTCGCTGTTCCCGCTTCAGATGCCTTCGTCTTGAGATGGTAGCCTACCTCGTACTCGCGAACGGATACGATTGGATAGGGACCATCAAATCCTGTGATGATACCCTTTACCTCAACGGGCTTATTGTTGTTTGCCGCATCTATCCGCAGCTGATCAAACTCGGGATTCGCACTGAAGACGAACTTCTGTTCTTCATGCCCCGCCGTCATTGCGTGATGGATATGGGAAGTGTCAGGGCGCCAACGTCGCCATGCCGGAACGTTTCGGAGATAACTCCGGGCGAAGCCGGGATGTGCAAACAGGTCGCCGCGAATGGTTGCCTCGGTATTAACAACGCGGGAGTGTCCAAGTCCATGGCGACCTCGGAAACGCGAATCGTTAAGCTGACGCATAATGTCATAAACATCAAACGTGTGTGTTTCGCTATATTTAGAGGGACCTTGTCTCGGTTTGACTTTCACAAGTGTAGTGAAAAGCCGTTTTCTACCGTGCTTGTCAACAGGGGTGTGGAATGTAATGTCCTTTGGATCCGCCCAAGGTTCCAGTAGCCGTCGAATTTGCCTTGCATCGGCGTTACTGACGACATCGGAAATCTCCAGATTTAAGACAGCCACTTCAGCCATGCTTACCATACTGATTCCAACAAACAGAAGGACAACCACTACAGTTAGGCAATAGAAATGTGCGCGTTTCATTTCGAGTTCCTCGCTTAATTGGTAAGTTTTCTTCCTTAATTCTTATTAGACACCATTCAACGCAAAAAGTTTCAAAAAAAGTCACAGAGGTCCAAGCCGATGACTTCTGTAACGTTGGATCGGTTTAGGGTTTGGCGTATAAAAGTACTCAATTCGATTGTTTCTACGTATCTGCAATGAAAGATTGCTTTACTTAGAAACTTATAGTAAAGTTTAGAATTAATAGGACACCCTGTGCCAGTTCGGTTAGGAAACCGAACCTACCGGGGGATGCAAGTGTCTCTTTATTTTTCGGTTTTACTATTAAACAGTCAACGCCAAAAAAAGTTTACATGGAAGGCGTATAATTCACGATTTTTCGGTTTTACGCTGGAAACTCGCTAACCAACTTAATTCGACAATATAGTACAGCACGGGCAAGACAATAAGCGTCAGGAGCGTCGCAGTTATCATCCCGCCGCTGATGACGATGGCAAGTGGCTTCTGAAGTTCTGCTCCGGAACCGTGCGCAAGCGCAAGGGGTAGCATCCCTAATCCTGTCGTTAAAGCCGTCATTAACACCGGACTAATGCGTTCCTCGGCACCCTTCATCACGGCATCATAGAGCGACATACCTTCTGAACGCAGGGCATTGATGTGTGTCACCAAAATAATTCCGTTTCGCACAGCAATACCGAATAACAAAATGAAACCCACCATCGACGGAATGCTCAACACACCACCGGTGAGGAAGATACTGACAACACCTCCGATTAACGCCAACGGCAGATTGAGCATTACCAATAATGAAAGCCGAAATGAACCCATCGCCAAAAACAACAGAACACAGATACCAATGAGGACAAAACCTGTCTGAATCATAATTTTTCTTTGTGCCGCCTGTTGACTTTCAAACTGCCCGCCGTAGGACAGGAAATACGCTTCAGGCAATTCGACCCGTTCGTCGATTTCCCGCTGAACTTCTGCAATAAAGTTGCCGAGATCCCGCCCCCCCTTGCCACCTCGGACGTTACACTGGATGACAATACGCCGAGAAACGTTCTCGCGATTGATAGTGTTCGGTCCATAACCAAAACCAACATCGGCGACCTGTTTTAGTGGGACGAACGCGCCTGATGACGTTCGGATTTTTAGGCTTTCGACGGCTTCGGCTGTGTTGACGAGCCTCGGATCGACTCGAATCAAGAGCGTATATTGGCGTTGGCCTTGGATAACCTGACTCACCGATTCCCCTTTGAGTGCGGTTTCTGTAAAATGCGTCACATCTTCGACCCGCAAGCCGTAGCGTGCTGCTTCAAGTCGTTTTACCTTAATCTGAAGCTGCTCCACCTGCACCTGCTGTTCCACCTGTAAGTCCGCTACACCGTCGATTTCCGACATGACCGCCCGAATTTCCTCCGCCTTTGCCCGGAGCATGTCGAGATCCGTCCCGAACAATTTCAGTGCTACCTGCGCATTAACCCCTGACAAAAGGTGGTCGAGGCGATGCTGAATCGGTTGACCGACAGATACCAATACACCCGGAAAGTTCTCAGGAGACAGCAACTCACGGACTTCTGAAAGGAGTTCTGCTCGCGTTTTCTCTCGTTCATCGGGGGGGATAAAGTTCACAAGGATCTCATGTGTGTTTACGTCGTGTGCATGCTCGTCCGCCTCAGCGCGCCCGGTGCGGCTACTCACGCTCGTTACTTCTGGAATCGTCAGGAGTCGTGTTTCCATCTCTCTACCGATACGCGTTGATTCTCCTAACGAGGTGCCTGGCGGTGAGAAGACACTGATAATAAACGTAGCTTCATCCATCACGGGTAGGAATTCGCGTCCCAGGCGAGGTATCGCTGCCACAGTCAAGGCCACCAGCAGCAGTGCCACCACTACAATCGCCCAACGCAACCGCATAACCGCAACCAGTATGGGACGATACGCACGTTTAATCCACACAACCACAGGGCTCTCTTTTGAAGGACGAGGTGCTGATTCAGATCCATCCGATGGACGTGACCTTTGAAAACGGGTCAACAACAAATCGCTTAACACTGGAACAACTGTGAGTGCAACGAGTAGCGACGCTGCCATTGAAATAACAACAGCCCAGCCAAGTGGACGGAACATCCTGCCCTCCATACCACTCAGGCTGAACAGGGGCAGAAAAACGAGGATGATAATCAAGGTCGCGAAGACAATTGAGGATCGGATTTCCTTACTCGCTCGTGCTACAACCTCTGAGGGTGTTTCTTCAGGTTCCTCGCCCGTCCAACGCAGACGAAAATACTCTTGTAACCGTCGGAAAATGTTCTCGACGTAAACAATCGCGTCGTCAACGACCATTCCAACCGCAATCGCCAAACCCGCGAGCGTCATAATGTTAAGCGTGTCGCCCTGAGAAAGAAGCGCGATAACGGCTATAATCAAAGACAGTGGGATCGCAGTCAGGGTAATCAGGGCGGTCCGAATGTTGAAGAGAAAAATAGCCAGAACAATAACGACCAGAATCGCGCCATCGCGTAGAGCTTCTTTAACGGTGTCAACAGCACGCCGAATTAGGTCAGCTTGGGCATATTCAACCTTAATATTTACACCCTTAGGCATGGATTTCTCCAAGGATTCCAAGGTGGAAACCACTTTGTCGCTCAGCTCCATCGTGTTAATACCCGGTTGCTTGACGACCTTGCCCAAGACGGTTTCTTTTCCATTGTGGCTTCCCGCGCCACGTCGAATTTCTGGAAGCGATCCGATTTTCACCGAGGCAACATCCTTAACGAGAATCGGGCTGCCATGTTTTTGCACATTAACAACGACGTTTTCAATGTCAGGAACCGAAGAAATTCGTCCTAATCCCCGAATCATCAACTCGCGAGCGTCTTTAATGAGAAAACCGCCTGCTGAGTTTTCGTTGCTCTTCTCAAGCGAAGAAGCAACGTCCTCAAGTGAAAGGTTATAGCTTATCAACCGCTCAGGATCGACGAAAACTTGGAATTGCTTTACGTAGCCACCGATGTTAATCACATTGGCAATGCCGCCCTGTGATTGCAACTGGTAGCGAATCACCCAATCTGCAAGGTCGCGCATTTCCATTTCATCAAATTCTCCCGTTTCATCAACGAGCGCGTATTCGATAATTTCGCCCAAGAGGGAGGAAGTCGGCAAGATAATTGGGGCATCAACGTCCTCCTGCAAATTCGGTACGATCAGTTGGAGTCGCTCAGAGACCATCTGTCGCGCGAGAAATACATCCGTCCCCCAATCGAATTCAACGAACACAAGCGATAAACCAATTGCAGAGGAAGACCGGACCCGTGTCACATAAGGAGTCCCGTTCATCGCGCTCTCAATAGGTAACGTAACCAAGGTTTCCATCTCTTCAGGCGACCAGCCGTGTGCCTCAGTGAGTATGGTAATACGAGGTGGATTGATGTCAGGATAAACATCAATCGGTGCCGATTGAAACATCCTGAATCCAATGATGATTACTGCCACCATACAAGCAAGTGTCAGGAGTCTATTCTTGAGAGAAATCTCGGTAATTTTCGACCACATATTTTAATTTTTCCTTGTGGGTAAACTACGTACGTTAGAACTTTCAAATGCGTTCCTTAAATCTGCAGAAACACCCAAGCAAAAACCCTGCGCCGTTGTTGCAGGCTATCGTTTTGGATTAATAAAGGCAGTAAAAAACCGTACAGATCCTTATTTCAGTCGTGAATTCCCCGAAAGTCTGATCGTAATGAAATGGAAAGGAGCGCAAGAACCAATCGTTAAAAAACGCTAATGCGGGTGCCCATGGTCACCCATCACTTCGGAGACATCTTCTGTTGCTCTCAACAACTGATGTTGCCCCTGCACCACTACATACTCCTCTGGAAACAGACCTTCTCTGATTTCGATATACCTGTCATCTCTGGCACCAACTACAACTTCCTGTTTCGTGTAAGTCGTTCCAAATTCGACGAAAACAAACCGGCTTCCGCCATCTTCAAGCACGGCGTTCAACGGAACACTTAAAACCTCGCTTCCTTTTTCTAAGACAATTGTTTGTTCAGTAAACATACCCGGTTTGAGTTTACGCGTTGGATTGTTGATTTCCGCCCAAAAATGGACAGTGCGTTCTTCTGGGTTCATAATACCTGAGATATGCGAAATTCTTCCGGTGAAAATTGTTTCTGGATAAGCAGTGGCACGCACGCGAATCTCGCTACCTATTTGCCATTTGTCCTGAAGGCGGACAAGTGCATCCTCATGTACCTCGCCCTCAACCCAGACAAGATCAGTGTCGAGTATTGAGAAAAGCGTGTTGCTTCTTTCAACGGTTGTACCAAGCGTCACATGTTGCTTAATGATTTGCCCGGAAGCAGGTGCCGTAACATAGAATATTGGAGACGGTTGTCCCGTTTGAACGATCTTGTCTATATCAGTTCGCGTCAATCCAGACACCTGAAGTTTCTGCCGAACCTTGTTTAAGGTAATGACAGCGTTACGAAGTGATTCTTCCAGTTGAAGGACTCCCTCAAGTGCCTCTGAGCTTTCCACAAAGGCAAGGTAATTTTCAATCAATTTATCGGTGGACAAATCGCTGAAGGTGACAATAGTTTTGGTCTTAGTCAGGTTTTCGAGAAGTGTTTCAGTGAGTCCCGCAGCCAAGGCACGTTGTTTGTTCGCCGCGACCTTGATAGCTGCGATTTGGTATACCGCCTTTGCATCAACCAATTCTGTCGCTTCCCCACTGAGTATTGCGTATTTTCCCAATAAGGCTTCTGCATCCAATTCGTCTGCATTCAGTAGGGACAGGATCGCGGTTTCTCCGCTGTCTTGGAGAATCTTTTCCAGTGTCTGTTCACTGACATCGAGGATTTGAAACTGTCGTTTCGCATCTGCCAGTTCACTTCGACCCTTTTTGTATTCTGCCTGTTGTGCGATGAGTTCCTTCTGTGCAGAAATGCGTTGTTCTGCAAGAACTTCAGTTCTCTTGAGTGTTGTCTCTATCAACTGGAGTTCAAGATCGGCTTTAACCAATCTAAACCGCATCCGTTCCAACGCCGAGATAGCTTTTGTTATAGCAAATGCCTTGCGTTTTTCAACTGCTGTCTGTAACTCTTGCAATTCGGAAAACGATTGTGAGTAGTCGATTTGACGGGTCTGTAATTCTCGCCGAATTTGCTTGGCGAATACCTCTGTCAGTCTCGCCAATTTGGATTCCAATGACTTCTTTTGCGCTACCGCTTCAATCATCTCAATCTGTACCATTTGCAAGTCAAGACTCTCGAGTTCAAGTAGTAGATCGCCTTCTTCGATAAATTCACCGACACTGGAATGGATGCGTTTCACGATACCACCGCTCCTTGGCGTGACAATTGCTTGTCGTCCGGGATGGGCTACTATGTTGCCGTGAACGTGCACAATCGTCTCAATCGCTCGGACATCGGCTTCAGCGGTCCTCAAACCGATATTGACTTTTGCCTTATCAGTAAGTGTTACTGTGTTTTCTTGGCTGTGCGTATGATCTGCTTGCTCACTGTGAACATGTGTATCCTCAGCCACAGCTAATATGGAGGTGAGGTTCAGTAAAACCAAAGTTCCTATCGTCATAACAAAAATTGCAAAAAATAGCGAAAAATGGGAGTAACGTAACATTATGATTTCTCCTTGTGTTGTCCGAATTGTAGGTATGCACTGCGCAACACATTGTCCTATTCCACTGTCTTTCACGGCAGTAGTTGTTCAATGGGTGTGTCTATAGCGGCTTCAAGTTGTGCCAGTGCCTTGTAATACGCCGCGAGTGCTTCAAGGTAAGCAAATCGCATTTCGATAAATTCGTTCTGCATCAAAATAACCTCCAGAAGTTTTGCCTCACCCAATTCGTAGGCAGTTCGCGTCAATTTGAGGTTCTCATTGAGCAATTTCACTGAATCACCTTCATAAAACTTGAGCGTTTTTTGCGCGGTCTTGACGGATAGAAACGCTGCCATCACCTCTCGACTAATCTGTCGCTCTTGATTGCTGATTTCGATAGTGTCTACCTGCTGTTGGGCTTTTGCCGCATCAATCTCAGCACGATTCCGATCAAAGAATGGCAATAGGATCGTAAATTTTACGCCGATTTGATTCTCTCCCCTGCTGCGTTGGGCAAGCGCACCGACACTTAAATCAGGGATGTTCGCCGCTTTTGCGAGTCGGAGTTCGTTTTCGGTCAACTTGGCGTTTAATTGAACCGACTTTAGGTCGTTGCGACTTTCAAGTGCATGTGTCTCCAAGATATCAAGTGTCAATTTTGAAAACACATCTGGCGACATTTTTGGCGTAGTTCGTGGACTTCCTAAACCTGCTGTTGAAAAGTCAGGCAAACCACCGACAGCAACACGCGTCGTTTCAAGTGGGCTGCCCATTAAGTTGTTCAATTCAAGTTGTACCAGTTGCAATTCACCTTCCAACATCGTTGCTTCGCGCAATGCCGACTGCAGTTGAATGCTTGCCAAGTTTGCCTGTGTTACTGAAATATCACCAGTTTCAAACTGAAACTGAGCAATGTTGGACATCTGTTCACTGTGTTGAATAATCTCTTTAACTAACTTAATTTTTTCTTGGGCAAGTGCCAACTCGTAAAAAACTATTTTTACCGATTTCGTTAGCAAACGGGAGGCTTCGGCAAGTTCCGCGTTCACCTTTTCAAGATGGACCTTCGCAATTTGTCTCTGATGGCCCCGCTGTCCGCCGAGTTGGAACGATTGAGTGAGTTCGAGTCCCTGATCGCCGTCTATCCCTCCAGCGAATTCGGTTTCCAATTCGGGGTTAGCAAGCAACGATATGCCCTCAACTCGAGCGCGGGCAACCTTAATTTTTTCACGGATAGCATTGAGTGTTGGGTTTTCATGCATTGCTGTCTGGATCACAACCTCAAGTGAGATCTGCCCTTCTTCATTTGAATAGGCAGCCGGTATTTGCAAGATGCTTAAGGCTAACAGACAAATTATGCCCATCACGAAGATGGGGTTGAATGTAAGTTTCGTACGCATTTTAATTTTCCCTTGCGGATAGGTATCGTGGTTTGGGACTTTAGCATTTTCGCTTTCGAGTCACCTTCCACTTCGTTCCATAAACAGCCAAGCAAAAACACTTGGTTTTTGGGTTTATTTCTCCCACTGTGTTTCAAAGTGGTATTTACTTAGAGTGACTTTTCTTGTTTCTAAGGAAAACCTACTCAATATAACCGTGTATGCTTACAATAGTCGGCACAGGGCTAAAATATTTACAAATCAATGGGAATTAATGCCTAATTCTCAGCGCACCGAGCGCGATGAAAGTCGCTGTAAATAGAAAGGGGTGTGGTTTAAATGAGGAGTGTGGTGGTCCGAAGAGATAAGAGCGTAGGGTCTGCTACTGATGGAATATCCAGAAAGGGGGTATATGTTAGAAGCATGGAACCATTTTTTCGGGATGCTATGAGTGTGGCTGCGAAATCAGGTGGGTGTATTAATGCATCTTGGATTGGAGCAAGATACGGTTCGATGTCTAAAGAGACAAAGATAGCGAGATCAAGGCACGAGCCACAGTGATTCTCTCCGACGGTAACCGCAGTAAATACTACCGTTGTGTGTCCTTCGTCAAGGTCATGTGTATCAGTACATTGTCCATTGACTGCAACTTCAAATTCAACATGCCCATCGGTGCCAATGCACAAAACATAGTCGGACAACTGCATCGGGACTATGGAAAGATAAATGAGTAGCCAAATCAAAGGGATGGCAATCCTCTTTTTATTCGCTAAAATAAATTCCATTTTTTCTTCCAAAAATTCAAATACTTTTTATTTAGTATACACGGTTTTCTCAAAAAATTCAAGGAAAAAGAGAAAATTGGAATCGCTTGATTACGCTGATGTCCTTAGCAGGATAGGCACATCGCACAGAGACACGAAATTCCTTGAAAAATTAACGGGAACTATGTTAATATTTTAAAATGAAGGTGCCGCTTACAGCGCGCACTTACAACCATAGATTGCGCGCTTACAAAGCGCACACAGTAAAATGAGGAGATACAAATGATGAAGAAAATGTTTTGGGCAATAGTGCTGTCGGTCCTATGCGTTACCATCAGTTATGGACAATATAATGGAGAATGCTGGGTAGTAAGCAAGGGAGATACAGTTTACAAATTATATGCCGATGGGAACGCTGATCCACAGGTTATTCCGAATCTACCACAGGCAACTGCCGCCGAGGTGAATCCAGCAGATGGTGTTGTCTGGATCGCAGTTTCAGCCGCAAATACTGTTTATCGTTATAATCCAAACAGTGGCGATTTTAAAGAGATTCCGAATATTAATCGTCCGAACCAGATCGCCATTAATCCCGCCGATGGTTCCGCGTGGATCGCAGGGCTTGATGCTGTTAAAAAAGTATCCGGTGATGGCACCCAAGTTGTCGCTTCAATACCGGCCCATGAACCCGCAGTGGCAGTAAATCCCAAGGATGGTTCGGCATGGATAACAAATGCACGAGGACCTATCGCACGCTACGATGCCGCGGGAAACAAAGTAGCGGACGCGCCACCGATGGGTGAACCCAAAGGTGTAACCGTTGACTACGATGGAAATGCTTGGATTGCTGACAGTCAACATAGTGTTCTGATGCGAGTTTCAGCGAGCGGACAGAAACTGGTGGAAATTACCGATATTCCAAATCCTACGTCCCCCCGCATCAATATCACCGATGGAAGTGTCTGGGTTGTTTCACAGCAATCCATGTTAATGAACTTGGGACCAGACGGGGGCAAGAGAGCTGAATTTCTTGCGGGCATGGCAATTGTGGCAATCAGTGTTTCACCCGCAGATGGCGGTATTTGGATAGCGGATATACTCGGTGAGACATTCCAAGGTGAAATTAGTAAATGGACGTCAGGTGGACAGCCCCTGTTCAAAAATCCTATTCCGCAACCTTCTTCGGTCTCCGTCGGGCACTGGGCAGGAAACTAACTTAGAATCGGTAGGAGTTGCCACGTTCGTCTCGTTGAAAGATAAACCAAAATCTGGTTGTGGTACTCGTCGGAATAATAATAACTTCTTTGACAAATGTGAGGTGCATCATGATTAGGTATCCTCGTTTGATACATCGCGTAGATTTTGAAAATCTACTGCTTAGATTGGTAATCGGAATGTTTATCATTGCTTCCCTTACCACAAGTGGATTTGCACAACTGCCTGACTTCCAAGTTGACGCTGATAGTATCTCCTTTTCCAATCCAACACCAGTTGAAGGAGAAGAGATTACCATCTTAGTTGAGGTGAAGAATGTTGGTGACACGACACAAACGATGAACCAAGATCTGGTTGTTGACCTTTACGAGGCAGATCCGGCGACACAACCGCTCCAGATACTCTGTAAAGATGTGATCTTGGAGTTGAAACCCGGTGAGAGCAAACAGGTGAAAACACAGTGGCAACCTCCTCCCGGTAAGACCGAAATCTATGCCGTTGTTAACCCAACTGGTGCAAAACACATCGAAGAAGCAGACATAGGAAACAATCTTACCCATACGACACTCGTCGCTGAGGCGAGAACGTTTCCACCCGTCACCCCTGAAGATATACAGAACGCAATAGCAAAAGGTGTTGCTTGGATAGAAGCACAACAAGGCAGGCATAGCCGTACCTGCTTACAGTGTGGAACTGAAAATCAACTCATCTTAATCTGCATTACCTGTGGAGCCAGCCTAAAAGGGCTTGCTGAAAACTTTATTCCCGGAAAAGCTTGGAACTTCGGTGAAGATCAGACACAGGAAACAGCGTTGGCATTGCAAACGTTGTTCGCAACAGGACGTACACCGTCGCATCCACCAGTGCGAAAAGGCTTAGAATTTCTGTCGGCGCGGAACTGGAACGAATTCGCTGTTTATCAATTTGCCGTGATTATTCCAGCCTTAGTCGCGACGCAAGATACTACCTACAGAGAACGTGCCCAGTTTGCTGTGAATCAATTAGTAAAAAAACAGCTTCCTATCAAGGGCAGTGAGTTCACAGACGAACGCGACGATGGCGGTTGGGGATACGGTTTTACTGCTGATGGCGCGCATATGAACATGGTTATCTACGCACTCTATGCCGCAAAGCAGTGGGGACTTGATATTCCCCCTGATACATGGGCACGTGCTGAGCGGTGGATACGTCGGAACCAAACCGAGACCGGTGGATGGCTCTACAATTTAGTTGATGAAGGTTCGCCGTGGGCAATAGGTGTCTACGGAAGCATGACTGCCACTGGATTGTGGGCACTTCGTGCGTGTGGCGTTCCCGCCGACGATCCGCAGATTCAGAAAGGCAGCGAATGGGTCAAAAAGCACTGGACTTTAACCCGGAATCCTGGTTCTAATTCGTGGCTTTACTACTATCTACTTTCGCTTCAACGGTTCTGTGATATTCCGCCAACTTTAGACGCACTCGCTGGCTACGATTGGTACGATGAAATCTCGCGAATGATGGTAATACAACAAGAATCTGATGGGAGATGGCGCGGATCTGAGAGCGATTTCTTGTCAACCTGTTTCGCTGTGATGTCCTTGAGTCATGCCTTGGTAGGTCCAACAGAACCGAATATTGGGATTGTTCCACAGAGCCTCCGGTTTTCACCACCTACGCCGCGCGTCGGCGAAGTTGTGCGACTGAGTGCAACACTTCGGAATACGGGAACTCCCCTCGATAAGATTCTCAACGTCAGGTTTTATGTCGATGATGAGAAGGTAACTACCACCGAAGTCCTTTGGACTCCAGAACTCACAGAGACTGTCATTTCTGCCGATTGGGCACCGACAATGGAAGGTAAGATTGAGTTTGTGGCACGTATAGACATCTCGGATACAGATGAAAGTGATAATAGTGCCTCGGAGACACTCACTATCTTTCCACAATCCACTGCGGCAACAGATGTTCAATTGGCAAAACCACAGCAAATTAGCGAAAACATTTTTCAGCTCGGCAATGTTGTTTTTGATACCATCAAACGCGAGGTAACAGTGCCCGGTGAAATTAACATTGTGGGCGGAGATGCGAATATCGAATTCTTTGCCTGTGGCAAACTCGGGAAAACACATGAAAGCATTTTGATCGTTGACGCGGAGCCGATTTACATACTGACAGCACTCGGGGTTTTAGATTTTACACCCGGCATGGACCTTTCGGTTGAGGGTGATCCACGAACCCCAACAGGAACGCCTGTTGACCTCTGGGTGGAATGGAACCAAGGTGATGAAGTGGTCGCGCGTCGCGCAAGAGAGTTAGTGTGGAACGCCTTTACAGAACAGCCGATGCGAGAAACACCCTGGGTCTTCACAGGTGGACGACTTAAAAACAATCAATTCACTGCCCAGCTTTTCCACAACATTGTCGCAGTCTATCGCGACCCGGATTCACTTTTCAACCACCCCTTACCTACTGGCACTGATGATCGGACGTATCGTGTGAATACCGATGTCATTCCACCTAAAGGCACAAAGATAAAACTCATCATTCGACCTGCCACCGCTTAAAGGAAAAACGATGCCAATTTTTGAATATCACTGTGATGACTGTAGAGCCGAATTTGAGGTACTTCAACGCGCCAGCGATACCAATGCTCATCCAAGATGTCCGAAGTGTGGCGCATTGAATCCAACGAAACGCTTCTCCGCTTTCGCTACTGCGGGTCCTCAAAAGGAGACCATCAGCGACAACGCGACCTGAGCGATTCCAGCTGGCGGCAGTTTGTCCCAATCATAGATAATATCCAATATCAAACCTGAAGGCATGGGAGACCCGTGCTTTATAGACACCAGGTCTCTATTGAAGTCCGAAGGTCGGCATTGTATTCTCCTTAGCATTGTACCCCAATACGACTCCACAGCGATAGAGACCTTTGCGTCGCGGAGCGTCGCATTTTCTGCCCACAATGCGTTTCTAAGTATATCCCGTATACTAACCACGAACCTTTGTTCGTGTAAAAATCAATCTATTTACAAAATATAAGGAGAATGGCGTTGCCCCAAAGCGGTAGGCTCGCTGTCAAAAGATTCTAATGAAACAGAAACCTACAAAGCCTGCACCAAACATCCTTCGCGAAATCCAAGCAGACAAAATCCTACCGGTATATCTACTCTGTGGAGAGGAAAGTTTCCTCATTGAAGGTACCCTCAAACAGATACTCGATCATCTACTCCTACCTGAAACACGCGATTTTAACCTCACCTTTCTGGAAGGTACTGATATCACAACTCGGGAAATTCTCAGTCAAGTTGACCTCTATCCAGTCATGTCAAAATGGCGAGTGGTCGTTGTCCGAGATGCAACCTTTTTTAAAACCCAACAACGGACAACACCGATAACGCTTCTCCGTAATTCATTTAAAATTGAAGTTACGGATCCACAAAAATCTATCTCTACAATGGCAAAACTATTAGAAGTAAATCCTCAACAAATCGCCGAACAGCATTTTGACTTTGCAAATGCGGTTGAATCACTTATTGATGAGTTGGGGACGAGATTAACCGACGAAGAGCGCAGCTTCTTAGAACGTTTACCGAAAATCGCTCAACAACTGGATACGCATGTTACGGAAACCGGTACCGCTGACGATATCGACTTACTCCTTGAGTGGCTCGAAGCCGATCTGCCGAAAAGTAGCGTCCTAATATTTACAGTACGCGGACCCGTAAATGAACGCAACAGGGTCGTTAAAGCCATTGCAACCGTGGGGCGCTATAGATCCTTTGATCCCGTAGAAGCAGGGCAATCGCTAAACCGAGACCCGTTATATAAAAAGGTATCGGAAAAATTCAGTGAATTCAATAAACAGATTACACCCCGTGCTTTCACACAACTCAGGACTCGTACCGGCGGCGATATGCACACAATTGCCGAAGCAATCAATAAGATTGTCGATTTCGTGGGCGACAAACGTCAAATCGACGAACAAGATATCCAGAATATCGTGACGCAGAACACTTATGATAGTATTTTCGACCTCACTGATGCAATTGGAAGGCGTTCAATTGGACAAGCATTGAAAAGTCTCTACGAGGTATTAGCAAGCGGTCAAGAACCTATCTTGGTTAATGCAACGATCACGCGTCAATTCCGATTTGCTCTCCAAGCCAAGCTAATGGCTGAAAGAAAGGGGTTGCGACCGCTCCGTAGCCGTATGCCGTTCTCTGACTTTACGAAGAATATTTTTCAACCACTTGTTGAGGAAATGGGTGGAGTTTTACCGAAATCAGCTACCCATAACATTCTGAAACAGAATCCTTACGTCGCCTACAAAATTTTTCAGACGCTCCACGCTTTCACGGCTGAGGAATTAGTTGTTGCGATTGAAAAAACCCTCATAGTGGATATCCAATTAAAAACAAGCGATCTAAACGGGACAGGGGCTCTGGAGCAATTGGTGTGCGAACTATGTACCACCCCGAGATAGCGCAGATGGCTTCTTTCTGTGTAATACTTGGGAGCGATTAAGAAACCAACAAGATGTGATCCCGTTTTAAATATTATGTACGCATAGAAACAAGGAGTTTTTTATTATGAAAGGTACAAGACCTTTAGATAACGCTGAAATCCGCAAAGTGTCGGCAGCTTTTGGTGGGACGTTTGTTGTTCGGAATAGGAGTTTATTCATGCTGGGCGTTTCCGTCGGTGGGCGGATTAGCGAACTGATCGCCCTGAAAGTGAATGACGTGTGGCAGAACAACAAGTCGGTTGCTGATTTGCTGTTTGACCGAAAGATTGTAAAAGGGGGTGAGGTATCAAGAGCTGTTCCTGTAAATGTAGACGGTAGACAAGCAATTGAGGATCTTGTCGCTTGGCATCTTGATTTATATGGAAATATTGAAGCCACGCGTCCGTTATTTCCATCCCGAAAAGGACAAGGTTTGAAAGCGATGACGAGAATAGCAGCGCACGATGCGCTAAAGAATGCGTTTGAGGCGGCGGGATTAAATGGGAAACTCGGTACGCATTCACTGAGGAAATCTTACGCGCAACGCCTCTATGAACAGACGAACGATATTTACGCCGTACAAGAAATGTTGGGACATCAAAGTGTGGTGACAACCCAGCGATATTTGGGCGTAAACTATGCGAGTGTCCGGGATGCTTCGGAGGCAATGTCGATTAATGCCGAATCTAACAGAAGTGTGAAAACGTTAAGTTCGGTCAATGATGCCTCGGATGACGGGCTTCTAATCGAATTGCTCCGGAGAGGCTATGATGTCGCTCGCTTACTTGAAAAAAGTGATACACAGCAACCTTTTCAACTACCTACAGAAGATTCCTCATCTACAGTGTCCATGTAATATTGAAAACTATGGTCGATCATTTAGGGGAAATGCTTTTTTCAAATAATTTAGGTCGATTTCCTTTTTTTACTATCCTTTCCGGTTTGGTAGGCTCTATCCTGTAACACAACACAAAAGCAGGAGGAATTTAAAATGGAATCGGTACTAATTATCGTACTCGGTATCACAGTAACAACGCTCGGATGTGTCTGGATGGGCATTTCCTATGCTAAAAAATCAGCGGGACTGGAGAAGGGCGCATCACAACGCGAGATCGAGGCACTGCAGCAACAAGTGAACCACATTCAAGGAGAAATAGTCACACTCAAAGAAGAAGTTAAACGACTCATTCGGATTGCTAAAGGTGCTAATGAGTGAAGGAGGGAATAATATGTCGTTGCTACTACTGCTGCTAATAGGGGTGGCGTTCTTCTTTATTATCAAATATATAGCTGTGATTACCACTGTCGCGGCGATTATTATCAGTGGAATAACAGTTATTGCGCTGATAAGTACTTGGTTAGGAACATCGTATTGCTTGCAAAAATCAGGCTATCATCCACGCAACGCGAAGCAAGCCTATCATCAAGTTGAATCGGATTTGAATCAGATTGCCGCGGATTTAACTGAGACGCGCTTGCAATTAGATAGTGTTGCCCCCTACTTACGCGATATGGAATTTTTAAGGTATGCCCGCCAAGATCGAAAAACAGAAAATTAGTAGCGTAAAATGTAAAGTAAAATGTAGGCAGGACAAAAATATGTCCTGCCTATTGCATGTACAAGAATATATGTATGAAGTAACCCAAATTGTTATTATCCGACCCGCTACAACGCCCCTATATTTTTTCGGCAAGGCTACCATAGAGGAGCATCTTTTTCAGGGGGATTGTAGGGCATTCTCGAAAGGATTTTTTCAGATGTAATTTGCAATTTAGGAGTACATCAACGAAAAACTGTATCTTCGGAAAAATATAGTGGATTCCATCATTCATGAGACGTTCTGCAGCGGGACAGGAAACCTGTCCCCTACGAGTCAAATTTTAAAAAGTCAACCATCGGTGAAATAGGACACCTTTTCCCTCCGGTTCAACGACTCGTAACAAAACCTTTCCACCGTCAAGAAAATCCATCACCATGAAACCGGTATGTTGATGTGCGAACAAGGTATTGTCCCCAGACATCACTTCCGTCACTTTTTGGCTCGCCGCCGCCCCACTCACGAGAAGATAATCCGTAACTTCGCCTTTCAAGACCTGTAGAGAATGTTCGTGTCCAGAAGCATAAATTAAAAGTGGTGGACCCTGGGGTGGCAATTTTCGTGTAGCAAATGCTCGATTTAACTGCGCTACCATATTTTTGTTGCGTGCGCCGTTCATGTCTTGATCGGATCTGTAAAGGTGCCATCGTGCGTATGGATACGCAGAACCCACTATCGGTATCGGAACCCAGAGCCATCTTTTCATAAATCTGATGGGAAAAAGATGTGCCTTCCAGTCGTAGAAACCGCCGTGTGAACCGTAACTTTCCAGTGGGTGGTGTCCGACAACGATCACGGGTAATTCTGTATCTAAGAGTGCTACAAGTTCTTCTATCACCTGTTCAGGAGCTTTTTGCGGTTTCTCGTGTGGATGGAGCCACCACTGTGTATCCAGCACGATAAGCCGTAAGACCGGATCGGTTTTCGGGAGTTCAAGAGCGACAGGACCGGGTAAGCCGCCAGATGGTAGGAAATTCGATTCACCCGCGAGGGCGTCGTTGATAAACTTTTCTTGTGCGAGAACTGCCTTAAGTCCTTCTTCCTTCCCATTTACCCAATCGTGGTTTCCCGGAATAAAGAGTCCGTGTGCCCCAGTCGTTTTGATAACCGAGAGTTGGGGTGTAAGCCGAGTTGACGCTTCATGTTTTTTGCGTTCCGTCATTCCTTCAGGATACATATTGTCCCCTAAAAAGACAATACTCGTGCTTGCCGCATCCTTTTTCGCCCATTCGCTGAGCGTTTTCAGGACAGGCTCATCCGGTTTTGGAAGGCCGCCATCCCCCAGTAATAAAAGGCGATATCGGAGAGCACCTTCTGTTTTACTATCATGTTTCGCACTATCGGGTATATCAAGATGATAATACGGCTTTGTGTGACTACACCCCGCAATTGTCAGTTGTACTGCTTGAACAATGCAACAGAGAAAAAGGAAGCACCAGAATTGCCAATGGAAAGTTTCGGAGACGTGCCAGTTCCGTAGAAAAGGCAGGTGTTTAATACGGTTTATCGGTCCGTTTTGTCGGGTGCTCATGTCGGCGTGATATTCCCTTTGCGGTTAGAATGGAATGTGTAATCTTGGTAAGAGTATATCACGAAAAATATATTTTCAAAAAAATATTAACAAAAAACGGTAATTTTTGATATAATCCTCAGCAGTTGGAAAATATCCAGGAAAAACGACAAATATGCGTTTTGGAGAAAACAGATGCGAAATAGAGTTGTGATATTAACACTCTCGATTTTTATAGCAATGACGTTTGCGGTGCCGCCGCTTGCGGATGCGCAATGGAAAACCAACAGCCCTGCTGCGCGAATCACGACGCTGCCAGATGGTCGTGAGATGGTGCTGATCCCTGCGGGTGAGTTCCGAATGGGGAGCAACGACCCGGAGTCTGGCACCAGTGAGCAGCCGATTCACACAGTCTATACAGATGCGTTCTACATGGATACGCACGAAGTGACGAACTTAGACTTCAAACGTTTCGTGTTAGCGAATCCACAGTGGCAAAAGAGCCGTATCCCGAGGTCGCTACACTATGCTTACCTACAGCATTGGGATAATAATAACAACTATCCTGTAGGTAAAGAGAACCACCCCGTGGTTTACGTGAGTTGGTATGCTGCGATGGCGTATTCAAAGTGGGCGGGTAAACGTTTGCCGACGGAGGCGGAGTGGGAGAAGGCAGCGCGCGGGGGATTAGCAGGTATGAAGTATCCGTGGGGCAATACAATCTCCAGCACGCGTGCGAACTACGGTCAGAATGTTAGCGACACAACAGTTGTTGGGCGCTATGCGGCGAATGGTTATGGTTTATACGACATGGCGGGGAATGTATGGGAGTGGTGTTTGGATGCGTATAACCCGGATTTCTACTTGTCGTCTCCGGTTCGCAATCCGTTGTCGGACGTGAATACGCTATCGAATCTCAACCTCATAACATATGACTATACAAATGTTAATGCTAACCGCGTCTTGCGTGGCGGCTCCTGGAGCTTGCCTGCCCTCTGCGTGCGTGTCGCCTTCCGCGTCAGCGGTACGCCGGCGTACACTTCCTACAACATCGGGTTTCGTTGTGCGAGGACTGTAACCCCTTAAATCTCAAATACTTAACACATTTTACCCTCACCTGCATAGCAGGTGAGGGCGCACTCAAAAATTGAAGCCACCTATACGCGTAAACGGCTCCCCTTACTCCAGAAAGCCAACGTCCATCTCGAGAAACTCCGCTTTTTGATCTGCCTCTGCCACGCCTTCAAATTGCTTCCTCCAAGCAGTACGCCTACATCTCCGATCAAATTGAGGCGTGATGGCTGGTAAGTTTTTACTGAAGACTATCACACCTCTTTTTTTTCGATGTGCCAATCGCAGTACCAATTTAAGGTTGCCAGGTGTGGAGAAATCCCGTATAATAAAAGGCATCTAAAATGCTTGATTTTTGTCGTGATGTGTAACAGGTGAAATCTGATGAACGCTTTTGACGAGGCCCTCTCTTTCTTACAAGAACCGCTTGGCACATTTCCTGACCGGAGTGCAAGATGGCTGTTGTCGAACACCGATAATCTTCACGGGTTGCTTGAAATCATCGGAAGCGACCTCGTAGAGTCACTCGATTTTCAAAAGATCCAACGCGTCAATACCACTTTTATTGCCGATAACCTCCGCGAACAAGAATCGGATCTGGTGTTCCTCTTGCCGTTCCGGGATGTTGATGAAACGGAAGTGATGATCTACATTCTGCTGGAACATCAGTCCACGGTAGACCCTGCGATGGGGTTTCGGTTGCTGTTTTACATGGTCCAGATTTGGGATCAGCAGCGTCAAAAGTGGGTATCAGAGAACGTTCCGAAGGGGCAGTGGCGGTTTCGTCCGATTATCCCTGTAGTTTTTTATACGGGTGAACACGTCTGGCAGACATTGCCTTCGCTTGAGACGTTGATGGATGTTCCGGGACCGCTGGTTCGTTTTCTCCCTCGGTTTGAGACGCTTTTTCTCGGGGTCAAGGCTGAATCGGATGAAAACCTATTGAAGACGGATCGTCCATTCGGTTGGTTGATGACGCTCTTGAAACGTGAGAATGCGGAGCACGCAGTGTTCAGTTCAGCGTTAGAACGTTTGAGTGAACATCTTGACACGTTCACGGCAGCAGAGAGTGCATCTTGGAAACAGGCACTTTATTATCTTTACCTGTTAGTTTTCTATCAACGATCAGTCGAAGACCGGGAGATATTAGAACATTTTATCTCTGAACACCACGAGACTTTCAATCTCTCAGAACAGGAGGCAGTACTGATGCAAAGTATGGCAGAACATTACTTAGAGCAAGGCATTGAACAAGGCATTGAACAAGGCATTGAACAAGGCGCGCGGCAAACGAGTATTGAAAGCACGCTCGCTATCCTCAACGAACGCTTCCCGCAGGCGGATGCTAACGCTCTAAAACCCGCACTTGAAGCAATTACAGATATAGATCGCCTTAAGCAGTTAAATCTAAACGCTTCATTGGTATCCAGTTTTCGTGCCTTCCGACGCGGATTAGAAGCATAGGGCATAACGCTGCTGCACGCGACATACCTTATGCTGTCCAATTTTATAGTGAATTTGGCAAATAGATACGCACCTCACATATTTGTCAATCGGTAGATATGGTCAACAAGTTCTTCTCGCGGAACGATGTGTTGCTCTCTGCTTGCGAGATTCCGAATCGCCACTTTACCTGCTTCTAATTCATCAGAACCGAGAATAACGGCATAAGGGATCCCTTTCGTATCCGCATATTTTATCTGTGCACTGAGGCGCGTCGGACGACAATAGACCTCTGTCTTGATACCATCTTTGCGCAGAAGCGTCGCTAATTTCAGGGACTCCTGGGCGAGTTCAGCATCGAAAACAGTGACTAACACCTGTGTCACGGTTTTGCCTACGCTCGTGGGGAACATATCAAATTCTTCCATCACGTCAATGATCCGTTCAATGCCGAAACTGGTACCAGTTGCCGGGTAACCCTGTTTACTGAAACTCCCGATGAGTTCATCGTATCTGCCACCCCCGGTGATGCTCCCTATTTTCGGTTCCTCAACAACCGTTTCATAGATCGGACCGGTGTAGTACTCCAAACCACGTACCATTGAAACGTTCACCCTATAAAACTCGTCCGGTACGCCAAGCGTCATGAGATAGCTATCCAGCTCTTCTAATTCCGCGATACCTTCTCTCGCCACTTCGGAATCTCCGAGATGTTCACTGAGTGCATTCAACACCGTCGCTGTATCACCTTCAATCTGCAGTAGTGCGAGCAATTTTTCAATGACAGATTCCGGAATCTGATTTTCCACTAACTCGTCCCTGACCCCTGCCAGTCCAATTTTATCTAACTTATCAATAGAACGGTAAAGTCCGCCAAGTTGCTCATCAGGCACACCCGCGAATTGCCCGATGCTGGTGATTAATTTTCGGTTATTGATATTAATCTCGAATTGCTCAAAACCAAGCCGAGTGAGCACCTGATAGATAAGAGTAACGTTTTCAGCATCAGCAAGCATACTCTCGGTTCCGACCGTATCTGCATCGCACTGGAAAAATTGGCGGTAGCGTCCTTTTTGCGGACGTTCCGCTCGCCAGACGGGATCAATCTGGTATCGCTTAAAAGGTTTCGGGAGTTGTGGATGCATAGCAACGACCCGGCAAAGCGGTACGGAAAGATCGTAACGGAGTGAGATGTCCTCCTTTCCGCCAACATGTCCTGCCTGATAGATAAGTTTCTCAGCATCGGGTCCGTATTTACCCGTGAGCACTTCAGACAATTCAAGCGCAGGGGTTTGCAAGGGTTCAAACCCAAATTCCTCAAACACGTCCCGAATCACGTCTATAACATATTGTCTACGAATCATCTGCTCAGGTAAAATGTCGCGCATCCCACGCGGAACGCGCGGTTTAATAAAAGGGGTTGCCATAAGTTTCGCTCCTAAATGTGACCACGGAGTGCTTGACTCCGCCGTCTTCGCAAACCTTTCTGGAGGGTCTGCTTGAGTTCTTCAATCTTCTCCTGCTTCCATGAATCCCTAAGTGCCTTTGGATTCGCGATAAGGGTAGATTCAGATTCGCGTAACAGTTCAATCACCTTAAGTTCATTCGCCTTGAGAGTCCGCCGTGATGTCGTCGAATTGTCGATGATGGCATCCGCTTCTTCTGGTGGTTTTCCTTCAGTAGCACCAAAAGACAGCATAAGCGTGATAGGTGACTGGTAAGTACCGCGGGTATTAAGTCGCTTCCATGGTGTTAGAATTGTAGGTGCGACTCTGTTTTCCGTTTTTTCGAGGATATATTTCTCGGCGATGTTCAAATATTCGGTAGATATGAGGATGTCTCTCTCTGAGAGATTCACCAAATCATCGAACGTATTAATGTCATCTCGTTCTTCGCGAACTGCAAGGATAATATCAATATGTCCGTATTCCAAAGGCAAGATTTCTTCAACATCCGCATCCGTTTCTTCGACCCAATCTTGACCGGTAATTCCTACATCGTAGAAATCATCCATGCCAACGTAGACAGGTATTTCTTGGGGACGCGAAATTTTGATTTGAAATTCGTTATCGTTGTGGAAAGTTGCACGATAGGATCTATCAGTTGCGTTATAACCGTTGAGTTCGTAGCCGGCGCGCTGAAACATCTCAAGTGTATCTGCTTGTAGACTCCCCTTCGGTAAAAGAAGTTTCAGCGTCCTTTGTGATTCCATTTGCATTTTTTTAATTCTTGTCCTTTCTCTAATCTAACCGACGATTGGATTAGCGATTTTTTGATCGGATTTAGATGTCTACGGACGATTGTATGCCTTTCCGGTTTTAGCAGACGCGAAACATCTAAAGGAGATCGTTAGCGGTGACTACCTCTGTGTCGCCAGTTTTAATTTGAATTCTACGCATCGGTTCATCGAGAACCAAGCGGATCAGATAATCGTAGTTCGCTTGGCTGGCGTAGTCCTGTTGTGCCTGTAGATCACGTTCCATCAAGTCTACCTCAACGTTCTTACCTGCTCTCCGCAGTGTTTCAGCGAGTCGTTGTGCCTCCGCCATGCGTTCTGGCGTTTCCGCTGCAATGAAGTAGTCTTTTTTTCCATTGACAGTTGCCTTGTTCGTGTCAGTAAAGGCTTCTACAAGCGCGTCAAATTGAAACGCAAACCCAGCACCAGGCATCGACGGACCGCCGAAAGAGGCGATCAAGTTGTCATATCTTCCACCCCCACAAAGCGGTAAACGTTTCTCGGATAATTCGATCTGAAAAACCGCGCCGGTATAGAAATCGAATCCGCGCGTGATACCCAAATTGATTTCAAAATCTGTAATACCGTAGTTTTCCAAACAGTCGCAGAGGGCGAGGAGTTCTTGACGTGCGGCTTGTCCGGCACCCCCAAGACGCGTCTCCCATGCTGTCATCACAGTGTTTTTATCGCCACAAATCTTTGAAACATCTATGCAACACTGTGCGATCTCTTCAGAAACATTGAAATAACGGTGCCATCTCGCCTTATAGGTTTCCTCAGCAATTGTCGGTAACTTCTCCGCAAAAGCAGGGGCAGTGCTTTCGGTTAATTCCTGAATCAAGGCGCCCTCAATCTTGTAAGTACCTTGGTAGTCAAATCCTTGTAAACGACGCAACATATTAAGCGCATCTCGCAGTGTTTCCAGATCCCAAAGTTCGCTTTCATTACGGAGGCTTACAAGATGGTCAATGTCCCAAATCATTTCTGCTTGGTCTTTCGGATCAAGTGCACCTTGCTTGAAAATCCCACGGAAGACCCCTGTGTTGCCAATTCTTAATTTTATCTGTGAGATGTCGAGTTTCTCAAGGATTCGGATCGGAATCGTAATAATTTCAGCGTCTGCGTGGGCGGAAGCCGGTCCAATGAGTTCAACACCTGCCTGTCGGAATTCCCGCTTTACTTCCGCACCATCAGAAATCGGCTCTTGTCGGACACATTGCCCGATGTAGTAGAGTTTATATGGATAGGGAAGGTGTTTTAGGTCCCCATTCGCAATGAGTCTGCAGACGGGTGCGGTCAGCTCAGGTCTTAGGGCATAATCTATTCTATCCGAACCGACAAATGTGAACATCTTGTGACGGATCTCTTCGCCGGATTGTGCGGATAAGAGTGCAAAGGATTCAAACAACGGGGTCTGAACCTGTGCGTATCCGTAGGTTTCAAAGGTTTCACGAACGATATTTTCAACAAAATTTCGCTGAGCCATCTGCCCAGGTAAAAAATCGTTCGTCCCGGTGGGTTTATCAAACTTTTCCATATTTTAATTTTCCTTACGGTTCGGTCAAATGTCAAAAAAAAAAAACCCAGTAAACAATTTGCTCTTTTTCTCACGCGCGCCGACAATGCGGCACGGAGGAGAGCGGCTCGTTTACCAGGGTCCAAACAAGTTAGACTTGCTTCGTATCAAAAATATTTATTTATATTCCCCTCATCCGCTCTACTCAGAAGTGGACCGAATGATGGTGATGAATATTAAATGCAATAACGTTACACATTTTCTCGCATCGCTTGCAAGTTGGAACTTGCCATAAAAAACCAGTGATTTTAATTGAATTTAATGATATTATACCGCATTGAGAAACGAATGTCAAATTTTTTTGGAGACCGCAGAACAACACAATGAAGATTAAACCTATTTATATCATCTCTATACTCGGTTTACTGCTATCGGTACTCCTATGCGGTATCTACTTCCAGTTCTCCTACTTTGAACCCGATACTGTTTCGTATCTATTCCAAGCTAAACTGTTTGCAGAGGGTAAACTTTCGGTGCCTGCACCACCGGAACACGGGTTCTCCTCTTCACCGCATATCAACGTTCTAAACGGTAAATGGTATTCAAAGTATCCATTCGGAAACGCCTTGATGCTGATGTTCGGCGTATTCATTAGCGCACCGTGGCTGATTCCAGCCCTTGCGACGGGGGGTGCGTTGCTGCTTCTCTACCTTTTCGTGAAAGAGATATATGGAGACATCCATAACAGTATTGCCCTCATCGCTGCGGTTCTCGCGCTCATTTCGCCAGCAACACTTGGGATGGGTTCAACATGGTTCAGCGAGCCTGTGAGTCGTTTCTACCTTTCGCTCTACCTCCTCACACTTCTCAAAACCCTGAATTGTAAAAGCGAAGCCTCTCTTCTCGCGCGGATCGGTTACCCGCTTCTCTCAGGGTTTGCGCTCGGATATGCGTTCAATACACGTCCACTCTCGGCGGTCGTTTTTGGCGTTGTCGGCGCGGGGTTAACAATTTACCATCTGTTCACCGAATGGCAACAACGACACGAAATGGTGCAAGCGTTGCCTTCCACAATGAAACGGTTAGGATTCTTCTTTATTCCATTCGTTGTGATGCTTGGCGTATGTATGGCGTGGAACACACACTTCACGGAAAGTCCATACATGTTCACGCATACGGTCGCACAACCGTACGACAAAATCGGTTTTGGCGTTCGCACAGAAGGCTATGAACCTGATCTTGAACAGGCATTTATTTTTACACCGGCATGGGCGATCGAAAGGACCTGGCGACACATCCTTCCATGCATCAGTTTCAACGCTCTCGGTTGGGGGAGTTATCACCACAATTTATTAAAGGAGATAGAATTATCAGGGACGTGGTTCATCGCCTTTGTGCCGTTGATTTTGCCTTGGTGTCTCGTTTTTCTGCCATTCTTCCATGGCTCTCGCAACAGATACGATGTGTTCTGTCTCGCTCTACTCGTGGGCAATTTGTTGCTTTACGCCTTCTTCTACTTTGAGGGATCGACATGGGGATTCACGCCTGTAAATGCTCGCTATTACACCGAGTCTACATTTCTCGGGTTCATCCCATTGGCGGCACGCGGGATGTTCATCCTCTATGAACGGTTTAAACCCTTTCAAAGGCGCAGGCTTGCAATTGGTGTCGGGATATGTTTTCTGTTGCTGAGTGTCAACATCGTGTGGAGTTATGTCCGTATTGGGAAAGTGTACCAGAATTGGAGTCCTGTCTATCAGAAACTACCGCCGATGGTAGCAGAACGTGGTATCCACAATGCCGTTATTTTCGTGGCTCAACACCGAGGCGCGCCAATTGGGGATTATCCGTTTCAGAACCTCCAAGAAGCGGACGTTGTCTATTTTAAACTGGGTCCAGCACCGAGATGGAAGCTAACAAACAGCGATTGGCAGAACGTCTACGCCCAATACTTCACGGGTCGGAACGCCTATCTGTATGTACCGCGTGAAAACAGTCTTACACAATTGAAATAAGCGTAGGGTCTTCACCTACCTCTGCAGCACGAGAACCTACATTACTTGTTCCAGAATTATAATATCTCCGGGATTCCACGATTGCGCAATGATGTAAAGTTTACCATCAATCTTACGGATCACTGCGCCGTGCAGATGCTGGAAGGTCTCTACACCCAGATCTTCTTTTAACATAACGGTTGAGACGAGATTGTTACCCTCCAAGACGTAGAGCGGCGCGCCTTTCTCCTTATTGGGTCCAAAGAGGCACGCGACGACAGCGTATCCTGCCTCATAGTCAATACTACACGGGAATGACCCTTTAATAAGTGGAAGTGTTTCCAAGTAAGTGCCATCTGGAGAATAACGCTCAACTTCTGCATTTGCCCGATCGGAAGCATCTAATCGATGTGTGCCGTAAGGCACTGTAATGTGATGTCCTGTACCGAATTGTCCCGGTTCATCACCTTTGCCGCCGAATGCCAACGGGTACCAACTCGCCTCAAGCGGGTCAAGACTCGTGAGTTTCGCCCCCAAAATGTAATCTAAATCAGAGTAACCGGTCGTAACGTAAAGCATTCCATCAACATGCGTTATGCCGGTGGGTACAAACTTACCACCCTCACTGAAATAGGTGTTAACTGCCTGATGCTCGAAATCTGTCATTGCGTCTGGGGCTTCCAGCGTATGAACGAGTTTGCCATCCATCGTCGTCGTGAAAATCTTGCCGACATCGTTCGCGGGGAAAGAGAGATAAGGTGTCCCGGCAGATGTCATCCAGACGGTTGTGTAGTGTGCATTGGCTTTTTTCAGTGCAGGAGGAGTATCGATGAGTCGCGTGGTTTTCAGGTCTGCACTGATTTGGATGATACCAACTTCTGGCAGTGCAAAATAGGTTTCACCCTTTCCTTCCCGTCTGTCTACGTCAAACCCACCGTGCGCCTTGTCAATCGCTGCGACGACTTCTGGCGGAAAATGGTCGCGTGTATAGAGGACTTTGAACTTAAGCGCGCCCTGTCCACTCGTAAGTTTCATGTCAGAGGCTTCATGATGCGCAACAAACTGAAAATCTCCTGTCTCTGTTGGAGGGTGTTCTGTTACATGCGCACAAATAGATCCGATTGTTATAAAGGTAACAGCGAAAATTAAAAAGGCAATCCGTCTCATCCGAAATCTCCTCTCTATGCTTGTATCATCGATCGAAACTTTTTGGTAAACTCGCAACTGCGCGCAATACTCGCTACATCTTCCATCTTGTACTGGACAACGAGCGGACCCGAGAAACCGACCTCCTTCAAACCCTGCGCAAACGTCTCAAAATCAAAAACGCCACCACCCGGTTCACCGCGGGTACTCCCCGATACATGCACATCACCGAGGCACGCTTTCATCGCGTGCGCCGCCGTGTGTGGCTCAGCCCCATCGTTAAAAAGATGATACGTATCACACGTCAGATAGACTTGCAAGCCCGTATCCTCAACGAATTCTACACCTTCGCGATAGTTATCAAGCGGACATCCTTTCTCAAACTCAAGCGCAATCTTCATTCCATTTTCATTGCAGGCAGGTATCATCTGAGACAGACTATCGGCAAGCGCATCCAAAGATTCTTGTCGTGATACACCTTCAGATGGGTTCACCCACACACCGATAACTTCAGCATCGAATCGACGGGCAACTTCAAGGACGATCTCAAAGTGCTGCAGTGCCTCTTCTTTTCGAGCGGGGGTTGTCAGGATGTGATTGCCGAAGCCGATCGTTGGGGCAACGAGATTATGTTTTTCAGCAAGACGCACTGCGTCATCTATCTCCGCAGTCGAGAGTTCACCGAGAAACCCCGAATTTACAGGGATGTTGATGCCTTCATAACCTGCCTCAGCGACGAGGTCAAAAATCTCGGCACGTGTGAATTTGCCCAATGTGCCAGAGTACGGGTCGTAACAGATAGTTAACATTTTTCCTCTTTTGCATCCGTTTCTTTCGATAACGGATATGGATCTTCCTTCGTCAGTTCGCCGTTCGGGAGTTCATAGTAGAGATGCCCGTTGAAATCATACACATTTGGAAACCCTTTCTTGCGGTTCTCTTCTTGTGCTCTTTTAACAGCGCGATTGCCGATTCGCAAGAATTCAAGTGTCCTTTTATAAATATTCGGGGAATTTAATTCGTCTCGATGCATTATGCACCTCCATTGCGAATGTCTCGCATAAACAGTTCACCTTTTGTTCAGGCAGCACTGCTTATACTTTCGACCGCTACCGCACGGACACGGCGAGTTCCGTCCGACTTTCTGTGAAGTTATTGATGTGTTGGCGCGTGTTCGTTCCTGCTGACGCTGGCGTAGTATTGGTATGATACTATTCGCAGGTCGTCCCGCCTGAAGTGCGGCAGCCATCATCTTCATCGGTTCGTCGATATGATTGAAAAACTGCTTATAGCCAGCACAAAGGTAGTTCAAGCCATCTTCACCGGTAGGCGTTTTGATAAACCGGTTCTTTGGACAGCCACCATTGCAGACGAACTTCACTTCGCAACTCCGACAGTATTCGGGCAGTGTATCCCGTTTATCGGTCCCGAATTTGCGTTGGAACGTTGAATCCACCATCTCAGCAATCGTGTTTTCCGCAATGTTTCCGACGTGATAGTCAGGCGTAACGAAATGGTCACAGGAGTAGAGGTCACCATTATGCTCAATTGCGAGGGCATCCCCGCAGGTTTCATTAAAAACACAGAGACTCGGATTGTAACCCAACCACGCTTCTAACGCCACATCGAAAATTTGGACGAAAATCTTTCCGATGTCGTTCACGACCCATTCATCGAAAACGGCACAGAGGAATTTACCGTACTGTCGCGCTGTAACGGAACGCGGGGACACATTTTTTCCATCAAATTGCTCAACCGCGGGAATAAATTGCATAAACGCTGCGCCAAGTTCTTTAAAGTAGTTGTAGACCTCCAGCGGATACTCAGCGTTATGTTTGTTGACAACGCAAAGTATATTGTAATCGACCTTATGCTTCTGCAAGACACGCAACCCACGAATTACCTGTTCAGAGGACGGTCTGCCGCGTTTGTCGTAGCGATATTTATCGTGAGTTTCCGGCGGTCCATCGATGCTCACCCCGATTAGGAATTTGTTCCGCTTGAAAAACTCTCCCCATTCATCGTCAAGGAGTGTGGCGTTCGTTTGAAACGAATTCTGGATCTGCATACCTGGACGTCTATATTTCTGTTGGTATCTAATTGCTTGTCGGAAGAAGTCCACACCCATCAAAGTAGGCTCACCGCCTTGCCATGCGAACGTGACTTCGTTGACGTCCTGAGCGTCTATGTATTGCTTAACATAATTTTCCAAAATCGCGTCGTTCATCCGGAAGGAGCGCGTTTCGGGATAGAGTTTCTCTTTATCGAGATAGAAGCAGTACTCGCAATCCAAATTGCATATCGGCCCGATCGGCTTTGTCATTACATGAAATGCGCGCGGTGCGTTATGTTGAACCATCTGATTACCCTCTTTTTATTTTAACCTCATAGCGTAGCGTCCAAAGATGTCTTAAAGTGTAGCATGTTTCACGTGAATCTACAAGTTTTTAATTTTACCTTGCGGTTCGGTCAGGTGAATTGGTTAAACACCGTCATTCGCCGTATATTCGCCCTCCATTACATTACGGGCTACGGTTTTGATGTTATCTGAATTCGGAAACCTTCAGTTTTCCGTCAATCCCAAGGGAACGCTCTACGTTTTTTCAGGCATCTCCATCTAAAAGAAAGTGCTACGGCGAAAATTGCAGAGCGCAAGTCCTGGTTTAGAAAAAAAGAGAGATGTGATATAATATCTTATGTGGAAGAAATATAGAATGATGTGTTTACTTGGTATTTTAAGACTTCGTGTCCAATAAAGCTTTGAACGTTTCGTATTTGATGGAGGATTTCAAATGAAACTATTGTGTATAGGTGTTGCCTTGCTTTTATGTCTTTGTGCCGTTTCATGGGCATTAGAAGAGGACGATCCAGCAATCGTTGGTGTATGGCTCTTTGAAGGCGATGTTAAAGATGCAACAGACAATGGTAACGATGGAAAGATAGCCGGAAATTTTAAGTTCGAAGACGGTAAATTTGGTAAAGCAATTGTTGCGGGTGGTGCTGGTAGCATAGATGTAGGGGATTCAAAAAGCCTCCAGAGCATCAGCGAAGAATTGACCGTAGCTGCGTGGTTCCGCGTAGATGCCGATTCAGATACCGGTGTGAGAAAAAACGGTGCGTATTTGTTAGAAGACCAGTCTGCTGGCGAACCGATCCCTGATGGTTTCTCATTCAGAGTCTGGACAGCCAATGGTATTACACCGGGATTTTACGGCAAAACAGAATTAGAACAAAAGAAATGGTATCATGTCGCCGGAACATATGATGGAAAAAATGTCGAGATGTATGTCGATGGCGAACCCGAAAGCAAACAGGGTGCCTTGGCATCCGACAAGACAGATTGGAAACCGGAATGGGGGGGCAAAGTTGCCGTAGGTGAGACATTGCAACTCAAATTCGGCCCAGAGTCGTTTACCGGTGGCATTGACGAGATTGTCCTTCTCAGCCGTGCCCTTGATGCCGATGAGATTGCCCAACTTCTGAATGGATGGGAGGACGCTTTCGCTGTTGAACCGGAAGGGAAACTGGCGACGACATGGGCAAGAGTGAAAGCAACCCGATAAGCGGAAGGGTGCGGTGTTGTAGGGTACCCTTCGTTAGTGCCCTACCTATGGGTGCTCCTACAGCCCAGATTTGTAACTATGCCGGACAAATCAACTGAAATTGGAGAAGTTTTTACCCCGCTGGAATGGGCAAAGTGGCTTATCAACAAATGGGGTATCTTTGACGCGTGGATTGATGGCGCGCACATCTGCGACCCCACAGCGGGAAAAGGTGCATTCGTCCTCGCACTTCTGGACATCGCATATCGTCGAGGGATCTCTGTCCCCCGCGAACGCTTGTCACGCTTAACGCTCATCGAGATGAACGCGTCACATCTGGTGTGCTTTAGAAAGAACGTTAAGCAAGAATTCGGGATTGATTTCCCGACAACTCAACTCTTCTGCCAAGATGTGATTATGGAGTCGCACGCCGAACAGTATGACATTCTTATCGGGAACCCACCGTGGTCGAATTTCGCGGATCTGCCCTCGGATTACAAAACGTGTGTAAAACCTTTCTTTCTTGCAGAAGGACTGGTGCCAGACAGGCAGCAGTTACTTTTAGGTTCCTCTCGTATCGACATTGCGGCACTCATTTTAAAGATCGTTCTTGGTAAATTACTAAAAAAGGATGGGGTTGGGTATTTTTACCTCCCGCTTTCCCTCTTTTTTGGTGATGGCGCGCATAACGGTTTTAGAAATTATCGCGCAAATCAGCGCGATTTTGCCGTAGATACGGTCTATGAATTCACATCGACTAAAGTATATGGAGGGGTTAATACGTCATACTGTTGTGCTAAATTTCGGTGCGATACGCGGCAAACTTTCCCAGTTTCGTATTTCAGGGAATCGAACGGAGAATGGACTGAGCATAAGGCGGTACCCTTTAAAGATTCTACAGATCCGTGGCGGATCGTGCGAAACCTCAACGAACTGAATACAGGCACGACTGTTGACATTAACCTGTCACCGACACAAACACCGAGACAGGGTGTGAATACATGCGGTGCCAACAGTGTTTTTATCTTTGAGGACAAACCGTCGCATCTCCCTGAAGCGTTTTTGTATCCGCTCGCCACAAAGGAGGTATGGCGACAGGACGCAGTATCCCCTCATAAATGGATACTTCTGCCGTATCATCCGGAAACCGGAAAACCGCTCACGCAGCACCAGATTGAACAGCACGTCCATTTAAAAGCATACCTCCACAGTGCCGAAGAAACGCTACGATCCCGGAAGGGGACGTTTCTCCGAGCGGCTATTGATAGAGGGTACTGGTGGGGGTTGCTCGGTGTTGGTCCCTATTCGTTTGCTCCGTTCAAAGTGATGTGGGAGGCGTATGGAAAGAATCAGTTTAACCCAGTTGTGCTGAGTTCTATAGATGGGCAAGTTTGGCAAGGCAACCAATCGATGCATGCATTCATCCCGTGCTGGTCTGAAGATGCGGCGTACAGGATTAAGAATGCGCTTGAGAATCCCAAAATTCCGATGCTATTGCGGCAGCTCAATGGTGCTGGAAAATGCAATTGGGCACAACCGGGAAAAATTAAAAAAATTCTTTCATTTAAAGAATCACATGACGCTCAAAAGGATTAGGCATATACATGACACAAAAAACAGGGTTCGCCTATCATCCAGATTACCTGAATCACGACACCGGTCCGAACCACCCGGAACGGCCAGATCGGCTACGCGCGAGTTTAGCTGCCCTTCAGGAAAGCGATGTCTGGGGAGAGTTACACCCCATCGAACCGACACCCGCAAGTGCTGTGCAACTCTGCTACGCACACGAACCAACCTATCTTGAACACATCCAACACTACTGCGAACGAGAATTGCTGCTCACTTACGACACTCCCGTTGTGAAGGCTTCTTATGATATAGCAAAACTTTCTACGGGTGGGGTGCTGCGTATCGCAGATGCCGTCGTAACGGGAACAGTGAAAAACGGCTTCGCTATGGTGCGTCCACCGGGACATCACGCCACGCAAAACCAGAGCATGGGGTTTTGCCTATTCAACAATATTGCGATTGCTGCTCGTTATCTTCAACGGGAACACGGCATCGGAAAGGTCGCGATTGTGGATTGGGATGTCCACCACGGAAACGGCACACAAGACATTTTTTATGAAGATGAGACGGTCTTCTTTTTTTCTATTCACCAGTCGCCGCTATATCCCGGTACGGGTTCAAGTTATGAACAGGGTAGCGGAAAAGCACGCGGCACAACCCTGAACATGCCAATGCCAGCGGGAAGCGGTGATAACGAATACGTCGAGGCCTTTACGGATGTTCTCATCCCTACTTTAAAAGAGTTCGCGCCTGAAGTCATCTTAATTTCAGCAGGATTCGATGCCCACTACCTCGACCCGCTCGCTGGGACTGAACTCACGGCAGACGGATTTTCCGCACTGACGAACCTAATTCTTGAATTTGCCGAGGAAACCGCATCAGGACGTGTTGTTTCAGCATTGGAGGGCGGTTATAGCTTAGAAGGGGTATCTGAATCGGTTGTAGCGCATGTGGAACGTTTGGTGAAGTGGTAAAAAAAGCATGGACACCATAAACGCATATCCACTGCTTCCACAATCCTGAAAATCCTGATTCAGATGGTTAGCGGTTTCTTTCCAACGTGAATCGAGACGATGCCGAATGTTTTTCGATAGAATTGGACATCTGTCAATCCACACTGCTCCATAACGATTTTCAGCGCATCGCAATTCGGGAACTTCATGACGGACCGCGGAAGATACCCATAAGCGTCGTCCTCGTTTCGGGAAATAAGGTTGCCAACAAACGGTAGAATCTTGGTAAAGTAGAAATAATAGAGACTCCGAAATAGTGGATTCACGGGCTGCGTAAACTCCAAAATAACGACTCTACCTCCCGGTGCCGCTACGCGCGTCATTTCGCATATCCCCATCTCCAAATCTGAAACATTTCGGATACCAAAACCGACAGAGACAACATCAAAAATATTGTCTGAAAAGGGAAGAGTAAGTGTGTCTGCTGCCAGGAAGTCGGTGCCTGTCTTTCGGTTCTTCCGTTCCACCTTCTCATCGCCGATAACCAGCATCTCAAAACAGAAGTCTGAGGCAATCACAAAACCTTCTGTCCCAATTTTATCAGCATACGCGAGGGCAAGTTCACCAGTACCGGTGCAGACATCGAGCACCTTGCTTCCTACGTCAACACCGCTCGCCTTGACTGTTTCGCGCCGCCAAGCACTGTCGCGTTTGAGACTTAATAGTGCATTGAGGAGATCGTAGTGGCGAGCGATCGCTGAGAACAGATTCTTGATCCGATGGGCATGCATAGTTACATTCGCAATTCTGCACCTAACTCCCGATTCAGGCATTTGACGACCTCATCGTGGAGGGCATTGACCGCTTTATCTGTCAACGTTTCGGTCGCAGAATGATAGGTGATAGTATAGGCAAGGCTCTTCTTACCTTCTGGAACCTGTTCACCTTCATAGACATCAAACAGACGCACCGAGTCTACTGAACCTCCACCCGTCGTATAGATAAGCTTTGTCGGCATATCTGACAGTATCGTCTTATCTACGACGATCGCGAGGTCGCGCGCCACCTTCGGATAGATAGAGATTGGTTCAAAGCGTTTGGCAAATGTAGCGGCATCCGCTAAGCCTTCAAGGTCGAAGTCAAAGAGATATGCCTTATAGGGTAAATCGTAATTTTCGATCACTTCTGGGTGTACCTCTCCGAAGACACCAATCCGTCTATCACCCAACAACACTTCCGCGTTTCTACCCGGGTGGAAGGTAGGAATATCCGTCTTCTGTAACGTCGAATCAACAATACCGCATACCTCAAGCATACCCTCCACAAGTCCTTTAATGTCAAAAAAATCTGGAGATCGGTGCGGATTGCTATAGACACCTTCCCCAATCTGTCCAGCCAGAACACCCGCAACGCGTTTGGGTTCTTTCTCTTCGCCATCATGGACGAATACACTCCCGATTTCAAAGAGGGCAATGGTGTCTATCTGATGATTACGATTATGCTGCGCGTTTGCGAGTAGGCCCGGCGTGAGTGTTGTGCGTAGCACGGACATCTCTGGACTCAATGGGTTACGGAGTTGCAAGGTATTACGAAGCGGATCGTCTGGATTCAACCGGATCCTATCAAAACAAGTGGGGTCGCAGAAACTATAATTCACCGCTTCTATCATTCCAGACGAAAGGAGAAAATGTTTAATTCGCTTGTGGACTTCTGTTTTTGGATTCGGTGCCGGTACAGGAATATCGCCTTTGGGCAATGTTGTCGGAATATTATCGTAGCCGTAGACCCGTGCGATTTCCTCGATAAGGTCGATTTCTCGGGTAACATCAGACCTGAATGTCGGTACAGCGACTTGATAGACCTCTCCGGTAGCATCCACATCGAAACCGAGACGGTTCAAAATCTGCGCCATCTCCGCTGCTTCGATCGTTGTTCCTAATACGAAATTGACGCGTTCGGGACGGAGTTGAACTTGGGTCAAGGGCTGCTGTCCCGGATAGACATCAACGGTGCCTGCACAAATTGTGCCACCTGTCAATTCGGCAATGAGTTGTGCTGCGCGGTCGAGAGCAGCGAGGACACCCCCTGGATCAGCACCACGTTCAAATCTGTAGGAGGCTTCCGTGCTGATTCCCAACGCCTTTGCGGTAGCACGAATACTCGATGGATTGAAATAGGCACTCTCCAATAGGACATCGCAGGTCGTTTCCGTAATTTCCGAATCGTAGCCGCCCATAATCCCAGCGAGTGCGACAGGTTTTTCAGCATCGGCAATGACGAGCATATCAGGTGTGAGTTCGCGTTCCACTTCGTCGAGAGTTGTTATTTGTTCATCATCCGTCGCGCGACGAACAACAATACGGTTCTCTGTCAGCTTGTGATAATCAAAGGCATGGAGCGGTTGACCATATTCCATTAAAACGAAGTTAGTGACATCAACAATGTTGTTGATAACACCTATATCAACAGACTCAAGTCGCTGTTGCAACCATGCGGGGGATTCTGCCACCTTAACGCCTTGAATGACGCGTGCGGCGTAACGCGGGCAAAGGTCTGGTGCATCAATTGAAACGGACGTTAAGTCTCGGACGTTGATGCCACTTTCTCTCAGGTCAACAGTGGGTAGTTTTAAAGGATTTCCGGTTTCCGCTCGGATTTCGCGAGCAACACCGATCAGGCTGAGACAATCGGGACGGTTGGGTGTAATCTCCAGTTCAAACACGATGTCATCTAATCCGAGAGCCTCTGAAAGGGGTGCCCCAAGGGGTGTATCCGTTGAGAGTTCCATCAAACCGGCGGCATCGTCAGAGAGCCCTAACTCCTTTTCAGAGCAGAGCATCCCTTGCGAAGTTTCGCCGCGCAATTTCGCGCGTTTGATTGTAAACCCCGCAGGTAGTGTTGCACCGATTGTAGCGACAGGTGCGAACATCCCCTCTCTGACGTTCGGAGCACCGCAGACAATCTGAAGTTCCTCAGCCGCACCGGTATCTACCTGACAAAGAACGAGTTTATCTGCGTTTGGATGTGGTCGGATCGAGGTAACACTGCCGACAATTACACCTTCGAGTTCCGCGCCGAGTTGCTTGACAGATTCGACCTCAACACCTAACATCGTCAATCGATCAGCGAGTTCACTTGGAGAAAATTCAAAATCAATGTAGGTTTTAATCCAATTTAGGGTCACGTTCATCAAAGTATTTCGGTCTGGAAACCTCCGATTTTAATAGCGGAGGAAAACCGTCCTCTTTTTTCTTCACACAAAGTATAAAGTAGTTACTTACTTCATATTTCCGTTCCATAAAAGAACTGGCGGCATTGTAGCCGCCAGCGATTCGTAGAAGTTGTGGATAGCGTTTGCGACTATTGTTGTCCTTTGAGTTCACCCCACGTAACAGCGAGTCGGTCGCGCGGGTCAACCGGCGTTGCCGGACTTGACGCTTCTCGGAAGTAGTCAAAAGTGACAGTCATTTTACCCGGACCTTCGCCGTCGCAAATGCCGACGTAGATGCCAACCTCAAGCGGTTCTGCGAGTTCGTTGGTTGCTTGACTCACCGAGACCCAGTCGCCTTCGGCATTCGGCTTGAACCATGACTCGTAATCGTCACCATCGCGTTTGATGCGCAGTTCAATCGGGATAACACCTTGATCTGGCTTATAGCCAGCGAGTTCACCGATATATCCCAAACCCTCATCATCGTTTTCACGGCGCTGGTATTGAAGGACCGCGTTGTTGTCGTCCGCGCCACGCCCCCACAACTTCAAGGTCACCCACTGGCCATCTCTGCCCTGGTGGTCCTGTGTTGTTGCGGAATACACGACAATGCCAGCGACAGTGCAAGCATCGGCGTAGTCAACAACCATTGATGTCTCGATGTCAAACTGATCCATGTCTGTGACTTGATAGAAACGTGTGGTGGTATCATCACCCCATAAATTCTGGTCGAAACCCGCCTCGGCGACGAGTAGTCCATCCTTGAGTTCCCAAGGACTTTTATCACCGTCCTTGACCTGCCAGAAGGATTGAAGGTTCTGACCGGTTCCATTGAATTCATCGCTCAGCAAGGTTTGCGAGAAAACGCTGGGGATGAGACATACAGAAAAAAACAAAATTGTAGTTATACAAATAATCTGTTTCATTAACATATCCTTTCTAATTTTTTGCGTACGGGACGATATTTGTTGGTGCCAATGGCATTCTTCTACTCGTCAGATGACTTTTGGTTCGTCCGTACAGATGATTCATCTAAAATATATTAACATACTGATTGGAAAAAAACCAACTTTTTTCATGTAGCCTCGTAATTAACTTCTAACTCCATATTTTGTTTTCATAAAAGAACTGGCGGCATTGTAGCCGCCAGCGATTCGTAGAAGTTGTGGATAGCGTTTACTGCTATTGCTGTCCTTTGAGTTCACCCCACGTAACAGCGAGTCGGTCGCGCGGGTCAACCGGCGTTGCCGGACTTGACGCTTCTCGGAAGTAGTCAAAAGTGACAGTCATCCTACCAGCAGCACTTTCGCCTTCGCAGATGCCGACGTAGATACCGACTTCAAGGGGTTCATCGAGTTCGTTGGTCGCTGTACCGACCGAGACCCAGTCGCCTTCTGCATTCGGTTTGAACCACGACTCGTATTCGTCGCCGTCGCGCTTGACTCGTAATTCAACCGGAATCACACCTTGATCTGGCATGTAATCGGGTTGTGTGCCAACATATCCCAAAGCGGCATCGTCATTTTCACGACGCTGGTATTGAAGGACCGCGTTGTTGTCGTCCGCGCCACGCCCCCACAACTTCAAGGTCACCCACTGGCCATCTCTGCCCTGGTGGTCCTGTGTTGTTGCGGAATACACGACAATGCCAGCGACAGTGCAAGCATCGGCGTAGTCAACAACCATTGATGTCTCGATGTCAAACTGATCCATGTCTGTGACTTGATAGAAACGTGTGGTGGTATCATCACCCCATAAATTCTGGTCGAAACCCGCCTCGGCGACGAGTAGTCCATCCTTGAGTTCCCAAGGACTTTTATCACCGTCCTTGACCTGCCAGAAGGATTGAAGGTTTTGACCGGTCCCAACGAATTCATCGCTCAGCAATGTTTGTGCGAAAACACCCGGTATGAGACATACAGAGAAAAATAAAATTGTAGTTATACAAGTAATCTGTTTCATTACATATCCTTTCTATTTTTTCGTACAGGACGACATATTTCGGTATCCAATAAGATTCTTTTACCCTCGGATGCCGCTTGGTTTGCCTGTACTATGATTCATCTGAAATATATTAACATACTGATTGAAAAAAAATCAACTTTTTTCGTGGAACTTCGTAATTAACGCTGTAGTGTAAAAAAAGCAGATCTCCTTGCAATTCGTGCTAAGACTATGTTAAAATTGCAGAATTAATGCAAAAAGTACTCTGAATTACAAGTTATGTCCTTTGGGAGGTTGTTTATGAAGGTAGGTATTCGGGACGGGATGTTGCCCGTTCCTTTTGAAGAATCGTTTCAGAAGGCGAAAGAAATCGGGTTTGATGGTGTCGAGATTTGCATGGGAGTCGACTACCGGGAACATCTACTCTGGCAGGATGGTGGGATTGATAAGGTGAACAATTTGTCAGAAGCCGCTGGTATTGAGGTGTCTTCGCTGTCGCCGGGTGGCTTCACTGCGTATTCGTTTATGCATCCGACCGACAGCACTCGGACCGAAGGAATTGCAAAATTGCAATATCTGGCAGAGACGTGTCCACAACTTGGCGCGAACGTGATTCTGGTGCCGTTTTTCGGGAATGGTAAGATCGAGGACGCGCACATCAAGGCATCACGGTTTATTGATGGGTTGAAAGCAGCCGCTGAAACCGCTGAGAAACATGGTGTGTTCCTTGCTATTGAATCAACTTTAAGTGCGGAGCAACATCAACAGATCATTGATAACGTGGGTTCATCAGCCGTTGGAGTTTATTACGATATGGGGAACGCCACAGGATTCGGCTACGATTCACCGTCTGAAATTCGGAGTTTAGGCGGGGCAATCACGCAGATGCACATCAAGGATACCGACGGCAATCACGCGGGTGAAGGCGGTGTTGACTTCCCTGCAGTCTTTGATGCTGTCCATGCCGTCGGATACGACAGTTGGTTTGTACTGGAAACCCCCGGTAAAGATGATCCGGTTGCGTCAGCCGCAAAAAACCTCGATTTTGTGAGAAATAGTTTTTGAGGCAGGGACAGGGTGACACTCGTTATCAGAAATTTATGCACTTCAATATTGGAACCTGTCTCATGATGGAGGAGTTGGTATGAACAGCCCAAAAACGATAGCTCCACGCTCCGAAAGTAAGAAGTTACTGTCCCTACCCGCGCGCGAAGCGGAGCAACTCTTTCAAAGTTACGAGAAGCAACAACAACTGGAAATTCTGAGTGCAACTCGTAACCCGAAATCTCGAGAGAAACTCTATTATCTCGTGCCGGATTGCACCGAACTCATCCAAGAAAGCCCTACCGAAGATGTACTCCAAGTCTTGGATACGATGCTCGGCACAGGACTTGCTTCTGTCCTATTGCCATGTCTTTCAAATGAGCAATTTGAGGAGCTGCTGGACATTGCCGTCTGGCGGGATGGCAAACTCGATGAAGAGTCATTGGACCTCTGGCTATTTGAGATTTCTGAATGTGAACGGGACGATCTTGGACGGTTGCTTAGGGAACTTGACATCCGTTTGCTGGCGGCACTTCTCCACGATCGCGTCACACTTCAAGATCTCCACAGCGGGATGCTTCTTGAAGCTGGGTATCTTGATCCGAGTTCACCAGCGATTGATTACGCAGACGAACGCGCTCGGGCGATTTGTAATGCTATGTGGGAAGCAGATGATGAGGTATTTAGAACGTTCATCAGAGAACTCTTCGCAATTGATACAGAAGGCGATGTTAAAGCTGAACTCGCCGCTGCTTTCGATGCTGTACAGGCTGATAGAGCTGAGCGCGTCACAGCGCGTGATAAAGAAGCTGGCATTGACATTACTGAGGCGGACCTCATAGAGAAAGTTGACTTAGAGTCGCTTACATTTGATGATGATGAGGACAACAATGACGAAAACAAATAGGTTTTCTCTTGTGGCTGGGGCACAACTTGACGGGCGGCTCTTCCTTGCACAAGCCTTAGCACATGGAGACACCTTCGGTGGCATCCCTCATGAGCGGGCGGATACACTCTATCAGAATATAGCCGCTATTGCCCACAAACTCATTACAATGAAGACGACAGACCTCTCCGATCAATCCGCGCTACGGACGCAGATTCAAACTGCGTTCACGCTCACCAGTCTTGGATTGGAGTATGGAAGTAAAGGCGATTTTGACAAAGCGGTTCGACTCCTCTGTAAAAACCGGGTCGTCAAATTTTTCCAAGTCGGGAACACACTGACAGAAAAATTGTTAGACAGAACGCGCCATCTTTTAGAACACGGTGTGATTCTGCCTCCTGATAGGGATGAAGAACGTGCTTTCGGTACCACCTATACTGACCTCGAAACAGAAGGCATCCAGATTTATACGCAAGCGGAACTTGAATTCTTAAAGGCGTTGCTGACTTACAGAACCACTATTCGCTCCCTTCAAATAACTATCAGAGATGTGGACGTTCCAAGAGCACTTATCCATTTGGCAGAACTCAATATGCTCGACCAGCAATTGGCATGCATCGAGAATCGCTGCCACTACGTAAAAGCCTTACCACTGGATAATCTGTTCGCATTGGATCCACCACTCAGTATTTTCCCCAACCCTATTGAACACCTCACACTCGGATTGATAGTCAATCTGGTACTCTATCGGCAGGTCGATTTTCAGTTAGATGCCGACACACGGCAGGATTTCCACAAGTTGGCTTATGTAGATGGTGAGATTCGGCAGACACTTCGGCAACAGTTACTTGATTGGATAGAGGAGTATCTTGAACAGGCACACCAACCTGAATCTGTGAAGGCGTATGCTATCTCGTATTGGGATGATTGTCTCCGAATGGAAGGCAAGAAAGCTACTGTTGAGTAGTCTCAGCGATCTGCCACTCCTTTCTTTGCGTCCGCAATTGCCTTTCGAGCTTGTGGGGTACCGACATCGTTCAAGGCGCGTTCTGCCATACGGCGGAGATCAGAATTAGGCGAATTCAGTGCCACAATGAGCGAATCAACTGCAGGAGTACCGATTGTAGCCAAGGCGCGCACAACAAGACGACGGACGTTCCATTCCGGGTCTGTAAGTGTGTTGATGAGCGCGGGCAAAATTGTGTCAAGCGGTGCGCCGATTTCACCTAACGCGTAAGCGGCATTCAATCGAATCTCCGCTGCATCTGCTGTTAGCGCATCGATAAGGTACGGCACTGCAGGTACACCTATATTTTGTAGGGCAACCGAGCCAACAACGCGAATGTTTTCATCAGGATCTGTGAGCACAGATATAAGGGCAGGCACAATGCGAGTAGCGGGGGTTTTGATCTCGCTGAGTGTCCACGCCGACATCTCACGAATCTGCGGATTTTCATTGGATAGCCCATGGATGAGCGCATCTACCGCCTCAGGTCCTATTTTGACTAAGGCATCGGCGGCTTCGGTGCGACGTAGCGCGGCTCTGTCCCCAAGTTGGTTGACAAGTTTTTTTATCTGTTGTTCCTGGGACTGACACGCTATCAGACACAGGAAAATGGGAAGTATAAAGAAACGTTTCATGGGGTATGAGTATAGCATAGTTTTCGGCTTTTTGCAAGTTGCCGTTCTTGAAAACTATAGACAAAATTTGAAACCTCACCAGCGAATTCAAGTTACGTTATTACAAGTTCCGCTATAAAAGGAGAGGCACGGGGTTCGCTCCATCGCGAAAACCGTCACTAAAAAAATGAAATTAGAGACAGCGACGTTTGGAGCAGGTTGTTTTTGGTGTGTTGAGGCAGTCTTTTTGCAATTGGAAGGTGTTCACAAGGTCGTCTCAGGGTACACCGGTGGCACTACCGTCAATCCAACCTATGAAGCGGTGTGTATGGGAATGACGGGACACGCCGAAGTGGCTCAGATTCAGTTCGATCCGGACGTTATTTCTTACGAAGAGTTATTGGAAGTTTTTTGGTGCACACATGACGCAACAACCTTAAATCGGCAGGGCGCTGATGTCGGTACGCAATACCGTTCAGCAATTTTCTATCACACGGAAGCACAACAACAGATCGCCGAAAAATCAAAAAGCGATATGGACGCATCCGATATATGGGACGCTCCGATTGTGACAGAGATCACCGCTATTGATGTCTTTTATCCTGCTGAAGATTACCATCAAAACTATTTTCAACTGAATCCAAACCAGCCTTACTGCCATTTTGTGATTCACCCAAAGATGAAAAAATTCACAAAGGATTTCAAGGACAAAATTAAAAATGGTTAATAGACATATTTTAAAAGCGTACACTGCAATCTATGCGAGGGCACCAAAGTTGAAGCCTACAAGCAACCCGCGACAACCGCTTCTGCTCAGCGTACTCGCTATTATCTTCTGTTTCAGTGCTGGGAGTGTGGTTTCACAAGAGGCAGCAGCACCGGTCGCTGTGCCAGTTGCGACAGCGAGACGCGGGACAATTGTTTCCACAAAACGGTACACCGGGCATTTACAACCGCACGCTGAGGTGAAGGTATTTGCCAATGTTCCGGGAAAGGTTGTTGCCCTGAACGCGACCGTTGGGCAAAGTGTGGCGAAAGAGGATGTGCTTGCAGAGACGAACTCAAGAGAAACTACACTTGCCGTGATACGTGCAGAATCGGCATTCAGCAGCGCGCAATCCAGGCTCACGTTGACGGAAGCAAACGCTCAGGCACGTGTCGAATCTCAGTTGGCAGTTGCACAGGAGACGTTAATGACAGCACAGTCGAACCTTGTAGAGACGCAATCGCTCGCTGAAATGCGTGTCCGTAACCAACTCGTGCAGGCAGAAGTGGCATACCAAGCCGCTAAGGAAACAATTGAAAAATCGAAAACAAATGCAGAGCAAGGTTTAGAACGCGCGAGGGTAGAGCGCGATGACGCTAAAGCGGACTATGATCGAAACAAGACACTTCACGAGAAACAACTCATCAGTGATAGCAATTTTGAGTCGGTAGAAAAGCGTTGGAGGTTAGCAGGAACCCGTTTAGAGGAAGCCCAAGTTACAGCAAGACAGTTCGAGGGAAACTCAACACATCCTTCCGTGGAGAAAGCGAAGGCAGAATTAGCTGTTGCTCGGAAACTGGTGGAAATCCGCAGCTGGGAACGCGAGATCGCTTTGACAGAATCAAAGGTTACCCAAGCACAAGCCGACCTTAACGCGGCACAGAAACTGGTGGAAGCTAAATCTTGGGAACAAGAAATTGAGATTGCCAGATCGGCAGTGAGTCAAGCCGAAGAACAACTCAAAATTGCCCAGAAACAGGTGAGTGATGCAACTCTTATATCCCCGATTGATGGCGTTATTGCTACGCGTCACTTGAGTGTCGGAGATTATGCAGGATCCGCCGCGTCACCTACAGGGAAGCCAGTATTTACGGTCATCGGTGTTAAGGTTCTTAAAGCCATTTGGAGCATGCCTGTTGCGGACGCACGCCGTATCCACAACGGCGAACTTGTCCTGATTTCTACGGATTCTGGTATCCGAAATATTGTCGGCACGATTGATTTCATTAGTCCGGAGGTCAACCGTGAAAACAACACGGTGCTGGTTCATGCCAACGTACCGAATTCTGTGGGAACGCTTTCTCACAATGGTGGTCTAAGACCGGGTGGCACCATCACAGTTTCTATAAAAACAGGTGAACGAAAAAATGTTCAACTCCTCCCATTGCACTCAGTCTTGCACATTCAAAATGGGAGCGGAACTATCTTTACCGTTAAAGGAAATGTGGCACGTCGGGAACAGGTAAGCATTGGGGCTGTTTATGGTGGTGAGATAGAGGTTACCGCGAAACTTTTGAACGGAACCTTGGTGGTCGTAGGTGAACAACACCAATTACAGGAAGGAACGCCGGTGTCCATCGTTCGCGATTAGGCGTGTAATGATCCTAAGTCGGCACCTAACAGAAAAAATCGCATCCTTTGTAGGGGTAGGTCATGTGTTTACCCTTCCTTTCTGGGTTATTCAACATGCTTCCATGTGTTTCGCAGCGCGATGTTCCGAATTCCTGTAGGTGTGAGTCCGAACTCCTGCGCGAGTTTACTGTATGACTCGCCTGCTTCACGCCGTGCACGGATTTCTCTAACTTGCTCCTCGGTTACTTTGGCATTCGCTCGTGTTGGTTTGGGGGTGTGACTTGTCTCCAAAGTTTCGTCGCTTGCTGCGCTGTCCTTTTCAACTACCTCTGTAGATTGTTCAGACTGGGTCTGGGAATCCTTAAGATAGTCTTCTTCTGTTTCAGAAATTCTGAAGGGTATCTTATGAATGCTGTTTTCGCGTAGTATTTGTTCACTTTCTATATTTAGTCTTTCCAGTATTTCTCCCCAAATTTGTTCAATAGAATACTCAAGTTGAAAATCTTCAAAATCCGCTGTTTCTTTTTTCAGTTTCTCTCCTCTACGATAGATTTCCGATTCGTCCAATTTCTTCCCAGTGGGTGGTAACAATTTTATATTTTCTCCATTTCGCTCAAGCAACTGTAACTCCTCAAAAATGGCAAGACCTGTTTCAATACTAAGTTTTGCTATACCCGATTCGCTATAGAGATTTTCAATCTTAATAAAATTACCGTTTGTTTTTGCGAGATTTGTCAATTCTGGGTACAACTTTTCTAACGCTTCCCTATCTGGATACTTTTGAGTGAACCCTTCCATATCCTGTTCGCTATTGTAGATGAGATGTAGATACGTATTCTTTTCCGATGTAAAAGCAGGTCGACATCGATCGAAGAATGCATCTGAGCTCGGGGCAAGATGACAAAAGACAAAATGTTCAACACAGTGTGAGGGTATTGAGGTAGAAAATGTGGTGTCTGAGACGATAGCCGTTAATTCACCTTTTTCAAGTTTTTCCAAAATCTCCGTGTTTTCCGCAGTAGAGGCTTGGGCATGATGCTCTCCAATAACTTTTGCTTTCTCCGGTCCGACGAGGGTCAACAACTGATCAATTTTCTCTTCACTTTGGACGTAGATGATAGTGGGCTGTTTTTGCTCCATGAGTTTTACAAGATAGCTGCGTTTATCCGTGCCTCGGCGGTCAAATATTCGGACAGCAGAATCAGTTTCAAAGGAAGGGAACATCGTTTGAATTTCTTGGCTTCTGATTGTCGCAGCCGTAAAAAGTTTTCGCATAGCCCCAAGGTGTTCCTTATGGATAGTTTTCTCTACTTCTACTGCTGCAAGTTCACCTTTTGTATCTTTTAATTCGTTCGACGTAGTTTCAAGACGCTCTTTATAGTCAACTTCTGCTGCTTCGGATTTTTCTAAACGTTGTTTCACGCCCGCCAGTTCCGTTTTATGTTTGTCATCCCGCACTTTTGCATTCTTTAACTGCCTATCTAATTTCTTTCGTTGTTTTTCTTTCGTATCGACCTGTTCTGAAAGTGCTGCATTTTTCTGTTCGTATTCGCTTTTTTCGACTACCATAGCCGCTAAGCGTTGTTCTACTTCCGAGAGAGTTTTCTTATGTTTTGCATTGTCCGCTTCTACAGCCTTTAGGCGTTCCTCCGCTTCCATGAGACGTTCCGCGGTATCATCAAGTTCATCCCGAATAACCTCAACCCTATCCTTAGCATCCGATTTTTTGATTTTTCTAAGTACGTCAGCGATGAGAAATAAATGTGCCCGAGTACTCTCGAATTCAGCGTCCCCTTCAGGTGGATGCGCCCACTCCGCATTTCGACATTCCACTATCAACCAAAGTTGATTCCGAAAGGTTTTGTCATCATTGAGTGTTCTTTCAAAAGCGTCCCCCCAGTTTTTGTTCACGAGATGTGGAAAATCATTAATGTCAATTATAGATCCAATATCGCGGTCAGATTCGTTTAGGATACGCTCAATTTCGTCAGCCCGCCAATCACCCACGGAATCGATAACTATGTCTTCAACGTTCATACCGGGAATCTTCTTTAAATAAAAGATAATAAACGAACGCATAGAAACGCGGTATATATTCAGTGCCTTATTGAGTGCTTCTTGATTTGGCCATGAGTCCATTTCTGAAAACCTTTACGTAAATATTTTTTTTAGCATACCATTTTGAGGATTGTTTGTCAATCAGAATACAAAGGGGCAAAAGGGCAAAGAGGTGTGTACATATTTCAATAGCAGGTTGTCAGAGATAGGATTTTTAGGGTTTTGGAAGGATACGGCACATGTTAACAGGTTTCGCAAATTTGAAAACATTTTCACAGTTTTCATAGCAAACCGAAAAATGAATAAATTGTGTGAGAGGCGATAAACCCTGACAGAGATTGGGTTTTAGAGGGTTTTCATCAAAGATTGCTATGAAACTGCTATGAAATTTCGAGACGGTCAATATCCGTTTTAAGTTAGAGTTAGAGGGGCGCGACAAGGAGATTGATCCTACATTCCGGCACAGGCTAACAGTCTCCTATGCTACAATTGGATGGGGAAAGAGGGATTACGCTCTACCTAACACGGACACCCGAATCTGCTCCCATTTTCGTTTTGACCGATGCGTCGCAACCCGTCTTTTAAAAACCGCCTCTTCTTTGAATCCAGTTTCAGCGATGATTGTTTCCAAATTCTCGATCGCTTTAGGTCCTGAAGCATCCGCATATCCTAACAGAATAGTCCCATCAGGTTTCAGGAAATTTGAGACTTCTGCAAAAAAACGTTTCACTGTTTCCTGCTTTTCGTCGTGGATAGCGAGTTCCGCACGATTACGCACGCGAGCAACGACCCACGGCGCGTTGAAAATAATCACGTCAAATTGGTGTGACGGAAATGGACCAAATAAGTCGCCAGCAGGCCTGACGTGGACAGCGTCCGAATCTGGGAAAAGACGTTGTAGGTTTAGTTTCGTTGTCGCGACTGCTTCAGGGAGCAGATCGGACGCGTAGAGTTCAGCCCGTTCACCTAATTCCTGCCGTGCCAACAAAGTCAAGCATCCACTTCCGCACCCGATGTCAGCAACGGTAGAAGGACTGGACCGACGGACATGTTGGAGTGCTTCCTGAAAGCATTCGATCGTTTCTTGCGAGCGCGGTGCCAGGACGTTTTCGGAAGCAACGAGAGAGGCGTTGAGGGCACGGATCGGGTAAGTATCCGTCAAAGCGTGTTGAATGTTTTGGATCTTTGTGAGCGATAGAAGGAAGGGTTTTCCTTGGTTGGCTTCGGCTGGTTCGCCAGCAAGTTCCAACAGATAAGGGAGAACAGGCGCGGATTCAGCCTGTAACATTCCATCGGCATCTGCCCAACACATCAGTCGCGCTAAAGCTGCTTTCAATGCATTATTTATTGATTTGCCGCGTGAATCTCTCCGATCTCTCCGATCTCTCGGTTTGGTGGCACGCTGTGGTTGTTGGATCAAATCCTGTTTGTGGCGTTGGATGTAATCCATCAGTACCGTAATCTGTTCCCACTGCCCCTCCACAATAGCAACACCTTCGTGTCGGATGTGTGTGAATATCCGATTGAGGTGTCCTAATTCTTGATGCGCGAACAGTTTCGCGCGGGCACGCGCGAAAACCGCATCGCGGCATTCAGCGGGAACATAGAGTTCACCGATATTGCTGACGGAATAGAAGGAAGTCATTTTTTTTAGGGAGATCGGCAAGCGTTATGCGGCTAAGAAATCGGGACAACCTCACCGGTTTTGACCGATTCTGCTTCCTTATAGCAGAGCAGGAGTGCGTCTCTCGCACCGACACCCGACAGTGCTGCCGGTTCGTCTTCCCAGTCGATCGCGTCAACAGCGTACTGAAGTTCACCGGTAAAGGCATCAATCGGGTCTACCTCTCCCAGATCGACCTGTTCAACTTCACCTTCATCGTTCAGAAGTGTCAATGGCATTGCGGTAGAGGCTTCACCTGCTAATGTTGAGAAGTCATAAAGTAGTGTGGCGTTTTCGAGGTAGATTTCAAACCCATGCGAGAAAGCGCGTCCGCGTTGCGAAATCGCTCCCGACGCACAACTGACAGAGATATCCTTGTCGTTGTAGATGTATTGTGTTGTTAGATAATCGACATAATTGCCACTGGCGATCTTGCCTTGCGAGAAGACCGCATCGGGGACCCCGCAGAGCAGTTGAATGAAATGGGTGTCGTGGATGTGCAGATCAATACCGGGACCACCACTCTTTTCGAGGGAGGCAACGTCTCGTGACCAACTCGGTTTAGAGATGATTCGCTTGAAATGGGCACCGAGGAGTTTCCCGTATTTCCCCTCTTCCACGACCCGTTTTGCATAGGCGTATTCAGCAAAAAAAGGTAGCACATGTGCGACCATCAGGAAACACGGGCTTTCATTGGCAGACTTCCGTTCTACGCCTATCTTGTCTGCGAGTTCAACGAGTTCATTAGCATCGTCAATAGAGATAGAAATCGGTTTTTCGACGAGGGTATGTTTTCTGGCTTCGAGGGATGCCATACTCACGGGTTTGTGCAGATGCGTTGGCAGGCAAATATCGACCAGTTCGACCTCTTCATCGGCGAGGAGTTCGTCAATCTCGCTATATTTTCGGACGTTTGAGAGATCTTCCATGCCCCCTCGGGGTCCGAAATTCCCTTGAATGCCCGTCCAATCACCAGCGAGTTTTTTTGGATCTCGTGTGCAGATAGCAACGACTTCCGCACCGGTAATGCGCTGAATGGCGTAGTAATGAATCATTCCCATAAATCCAATACCGACGATTCCAATTTTTGTCATTTTCTCGGTTCCCTTATTTTATACAAGAAGGCACAGGTATCGGTCCCTTGATTAAGGGGGATATCTGTGCCATCGAAACTTTGTGCGAGGCAGCGTTTAGTATGTACTCGTTCTTGACTTAATGCCACCCCATGTCGTTGTGGCTTTATCGTGAGGCAAAACTGCGAGGAAACCTTCGTTCATGATTTCGTTGATTTCGTCCTCACTGAGTGCACGTCGCCAGACCGCCGCTTCGTCAATAGACCCGTTTTCAAAGGTATAATTCGGACGGTCTTTAGAGCATCCAATCCGCAAATCCTGATCGTTGGTGCCTTTGAAATCAAATTTTTCGTCTTTCTCCGCGGCGACTTCGCCATCAACGTAGACTTTCATGGTTGTCCCGTCATAAGTTCCAACGACGTGATACCATGTCTTCTCATCTAACCCATGCGGCTGACTCAGGGTGGGTCTACCGTTGCCGGTTCCCAAGAACATGTTAAAATTCGTGCCTCCGTTGAAGGCACCAATACCGTAGGAAGAATGCTCACCGCCGTTATGGCAATTTTTGTCGAACCACTGCCCATCCGTTCCCCAAGAATCCTGATTGATCCAAGCCGCCATCGTGATTTCACCCGTGATTTTCAGTTCATCGGCGGCTGGCACATTGACACAATCCGCGCCTATGCCCGTAATGCGGATTGCATCCCCGTATTTGCCCTTCACAATATCGGTATTGGCGATGATATCGGCGTCCAGTCCGTTGCCGGAATCGTCAACAATCGTTTTGCCATTGACGTTGTCAAATGTGAAGTAAAGGACGAGTCCTTCAGCGAGATCTGCCGTGGCATATCCTACCGCGATAAACATCAGAGTGCTGAATAGCACGGCATAACCAAATAACTTTTTCATCCTATTTCTCCTCCTGTAGGGTGTCTTCTTACATCAGATGAGGATTAAGAATTTAATCGGGTAATTTTTGCCGATGCCCGGTGTCCCTTCCCAGTAACGGGTGGGAACCCTGGTTAGGAAACCGCACATACCGAGCCCGGGGGAACACAGAATTACCCAAATATTTTATTAAACTTCATGAGATGTAAATCTGCTTGTTCGGAATTGATTTAGAGTATATCACGAGACCCGTGCAGCATGCAATATGTTTTTCTTGACTAATTGGATGCAAGCACGGCGTTCATGAGTTCTTCCCATCTACCTTCAAATTTCTCACCAAACTCGGTTTCTCCGCCGGTTGCAAGGGGACCACGGAGCATCGGTTTGGTTTTATTATTATTTTCCCAAAGTTCCTTGCCGCCGAAGTCGTTGTGGAGGAAATGAAGTGCAACGCCTGCGCGCTCCTTATCGGTGAGGTTCGATTTTGTGCAATGTGCTACACCGTAGCAGAAGAACAGAACACCCCCGGCTTTCAGTTCAATCGGGACAGCGCGTTCTTCGGGCGGATCGCACCGAATATGGTGGTCGCTCAGTGGATCGCTATAGTGTTCATAACTCTCCCGATGGCTACCCGGTATGACGTGCATGCACCCGTTCTCAACGTTTGCGTCGTGAATAGCAATCCACATCGCAGTGCCTCGTAACGGGTCCGCAATTTTGAAATAGGCGTTATCTTGGTGCCAACTCGTGCCGATACCGACTTTCGGCGGTTTCCAGAATGCCTGATCCAGTTCTAACATGAATTCATCTCCGATAAGTTGTTGAACAGCAGAGATGACTCTCGGATGAAAGGGCAACGCTTTGTGCAAGTCGCTCCGGTTGTTGAGCGGAATTACCTGAAGGTTCTGCCGTTCACCTGCATTGTCGCGCTTAGTTCCGTCTGTTTGCACCGCGCAATTGATACCCGTTCCGTTTTTGAGTTCAGTGTCGTAAATTCGCCTTAATTCCAGTCGGAGTGCATTTGCTTCAATGGGATCGAAAAATCCTTCAATGGCAAGGTACCCATTATTTCGGAAGTGCGCGATCTGCTTCTCACTTAATTGCATGATTAAAACCACCTTTCTTTACTAACTGCTGACTGCTGACTGCTGACCGCTGATTGCTATTCTTATTACCTTTGCGCACACGGCACGATGATAGAATCCACCATGCCGTGTAGAATTTTCTTGTCGGCTGGACAGACTGCGGCTTGCATGCCCCCGAGTTTAACGGTGTCACCGACGACGAAATAGTATGGGCGGAGAAGTGGGCGGCACGCCATCTCTTGGACATCACCAGCGTCGAAATCGTAATACTGCATTCGGACCCGTTCGGCAGTGTGAAACTTCTGTAGGACGTGCGGGTTTTTCTCGAAATTCTCAAGACTGTTTTCGATGACGGCTTCCCATTCCTCCGTCGGGAGATCGTGTCCGATCGCTACACCCCGACTCCCCCATGCGAGTTCAGAAAAGCCCGACGGTTTAATAACCAATTCCCGTTGCCGTTGTGTCACAGAACCGAGTTGCCGCCAGTCCGTTACAGCGTTTCCCTCCACCTCCAAGTTTGGAATTACAGCATGTGGTGGTACGGGACGGGCATCGATGATCCAAGTCTCTGGAATTGCTTGTTGCAGGAACGGGTAGGTCTTTTTGCCGAGATGTCGCTGCCAAAACGGTTGGAGCGTCGGGTGATGGAAAAGCGCGAGACACAATTTTTCTTCCAGATAGGATTTCGGCGGAGGTGTCATCACAATGGTACGTTTCTTGGCACTATAAAACATTAACTCCGCTTTCGGAATGTTGGGCAGATCAAACAGCTCATAGAACCGATATAGCACATCGGCTGTCCTCAGGTTTCCTTCTGGCGTTTCAACGAGTAGCCCATCTTCAGTGAAAACGACCTCGTGCGGTTTAACAGTGTGGGTTTCCAGTCCGGCTTCACAGAGTGCGTCGGCGAGCCATACCATCTCCGCCCAATAATCTTTCGATTCGTCTGAAACGACGATTGCGAGTGTAGGATTGTCTTTTTTTGCCAGGGCACGGATCATTTCGGCATATCCGTTGACCATCCCATCGCTGCCCCCGATGATGCGATAGCCGAGTTGTGCATAGAGCCGTGCTAAGCACCCTGTCCCCCCAATAAATCCGGGAATTGCGTCGAGTTCGGTAATCGCCATACCGTCACCAGTAGGAAGAATGTCGGGACGTAGCACGCCGGGGAGTTGGCTCTTAAAGCGGTTCATCCGTCCATATTGGATAACGGGTTCGGGTTTGCCGAGTTCCAAATACTCAGCCACCCAACCGGGCTGGATACCTCGCACGCTTTGGGAATAGAGTAAATTACAGGCGCGATAGAAGTTTAAAAGATGCGTTCCGAGTTCCTCAAACCATCTCAAATCCGATTCAGGAATCCAGAACGGCTCTGGCGAGATACGCCAAGAGGTGTTGCAGTCTGGATGGACATCCCGTTTTTCCGCTTCAAATAGTTTCGCCTTCGGAATTTCGTCGTTAATAAATAGACATTTCTGTTTGGCGTCCAATTTTTAGTTATTCCTTGCGATTTTTTAATTGTTCCTTGCGGTTCGGTCAAGTGGGTTTGATAGATAAAGTGTCTCTCCGTAGAACCGCCCTCCACTTCGTTACGGGCTACACGCTTGGGGAATCGCGTTTTAATTGTTCCTTGCGGTTCGATTAGAATAATTCTGTTGCTATGCCAGGAAAACCTGCTTAACGAAGTCGATTTTCTTCTGTTCAGCGATGGTTTTCAAGACCTGCCGAGGCACCGGACTATCCACATTGATGAGCGTCACGGCAAGTTCCCATAAGCGTGAACGTCCGACAGTCATATCGGCGATGTTGATACCGTGTTCCCCCAGAATCGTTCCCACTAATCCTATCATTCCGGGCTGATCGCTATTGTAGATGAGAAGGATATAGCCGGTCGGTCTCACGTTGATATGAAGTTGGTCTATTCGGACGATGCGGAGGTCCTTTTTGCCGAAAGCAGTCCCCTCGATGATCGCTTCGCCTTTATCGGTTGTAACCGTAATCGCGATAGAGTTGGCAAAATCTGCGTCTGCCTCGCTTTTTGTCTCTGTAACAGCGATCCCGCGTTGCTTAATCAGAAAAGGCGCGTTTACATAATTCACGTTTGTTAGCACAGGTGTCAAAAGCCCTTTCTGTAGAGCCACAGTTATGGGTGTAACGTCTTCTTGCTGAAAGAGCGTGCCGTTGTAATGAATTTTAATCGCGGAGATTTGTCCTTCGACAATTTGCGCGTGAAAACTGCCTATCTTTTCAGCAAGCTCCAGATAGGGACCCAAAATATCGAGGGTCCTCGGATCAATTTTAGGTTGATTTACGGCATTCGCGACGGGTTGTCCGCGGAGCGCGTTCGTGACCTGCTGTGCGACCTCCACAGCGACATGCTCCTGTGCTTCCGATGTAGACGCGCCGAGATGTGGTAGTGCCAGTACATTTTCTAAGTCCAGCAGTGGGGTTTCGGTTGCCGGTTCGCTTTCAAAAACGTCAAGGGCAGCCCCAGCGAGTTGTCCGACTTTCAAGGCGTGATAGAGGGCATCTTCATCAATAATACCGCCGCGGGCGCAGTTAATCAAGCGGCAGCTGCGCTTCATTAACGTAAACTCCGACTCACCTACACTGTGATACGTTTCGGCATTGAGATGCGTGTGGACGGAGATATAATCGGATTCCTGAAAGAGCGTTTCCCGATCAACAAGTCTAATGCCAATCTTCTCCGCCGCACTCGATGAAATATAGGGATCGTAAGCGATAATTTGCATCCCGAAAGCCTGTGCGCGTCGAGCGACCTCCCGTCCGATCCGTCCGAGTCCAATGGTGCCAAAAACCTTGCCATATAACTCAACCCCGATGAAGTCGTTCCGTTGCCATGTTCTGTTGCGGAGTGAGATCCCGGCAGGCACAATGTTGCGCGCCAGTGCCAACAGCATCGCTATCGTATGTTCCGCCGCCGCGATCGTATTTCCTGTTGGCGTGTTGACAACTAAGATGCCATTTCGCGTTGCGGCTTGCACATCAATATTATCCACGCCGACTCCGGCGCGCCCGATGACTTTGAGTTGCTTCGCCTTCTCAATAACATCCGCAGTTACCTTCGTCGCGCTTCTGATAAGTAGGGCATTGTAGTCAGCAATCCTGTCCAGCAGTTCTTCATGAGAGAGGTTGAGATTAACATCCACCTCAAAATCACCACTCTCTGCTAAAACATCTAAACCTTGCTGCGACAGCAGGTCGCTGACCAGCACCTTGTTCATGCGTCTGAAATCCTCCACTCTTATGTGTTAAAACGGCTGTTTGCACTACTCTACTTACAAGGTATCCTTAAATTATAGCATGTCCGAACCTCGCTGTCAATAACATTTTATTTGCCATTGAGGAGCAATTGATAACTATTGGACATAATTTTTATTGTGTGTTAATATATACGCTAATATCCATCGTGTATCCTCACAGGCACGAACTACGAAAAACATGGAGGCATGAATATGTTAGGCCTTGGTCCGTGGGAATTATTGATTGTGTTGGCTGTTGTGTTACTCATATTTGGCGGGAAACGTCTCCCCGAGTTGGCGCGCGGGTTGGGTAAGAGCGTCACCAACTTTAAAGCGGGACTTAATGAGGAACAGACAGAACAGGCAGACGCATCGGCACAGCAGAAGAAAGAAACACCACAAAACGAAAAGACCGGGTAACCAGACGATAGGAGCGTCCTCTGAATTTGTAGACACCGAAATTCGGAGACTGATCCGGTAGAGAGATAGGAGATTTTTTGATGCAAGATAAATTACCCGATTTTCTTCAGAACGTGATTGAAGAATACCCCGATGTTTGGCAAGCGTATCAGGCATTGGGTGAAGCGTGTGGTACCGCAGGTCCCCTTGAACAGAAAACCGTGAGGCTTGTAAAACTCGCGTTGGCTATCGGCGCGAAGTCTGAGGGTGCGGTACACTCGCACACGCGGCGTGCCCTTCGAGAAGGTATTACGCCGGAGGAGTTACAACAGGTAGCACTGCTCGCTGTGACTTCTATCGGCTGGTCTTCGAGTATGGCGGCATTGTCTTGGATTCAAGATGTCGTGGACAAACAATCGTAGAAAAACACAGATGTTCTCGCGGCACAACCTAACAGGTTATGTTACAAAAGAGCCGCAGGCGTAAGTCCTATTATGGACCCAATACCATTCTGCTTACGCTATTGTTTTTCCTAATACGAACCGTAAGCCTGCAACAACGGCGCAGGCGAATAGGTGGAAGACCCTTAAGTATGAAACCTGCGTTATTGCTCCGCGAGGTAAAATTAAAAGCCTATCGGGTTTTAATCCTCACTGCTATCCTCTTATACCTCATTCCATCTGTTAGCAGAACCGAAATGACAGCAACGTTTCAGCAGGGCGTTGAATACGTCAAACTTCGGCTCTATCCACAAGCAGTGGATACCTTTAAATCGATCTTATCACGCGATCCGACAGATGTGAACGCGCTTTTCCAACTGGCAAATGTCTATAAATTGCAAGATGAGTTGGCATTAGCAATTCATACGTTTAATACCCTCTTGGCACAGTTTACAAGTTTCCAAAACTCCACAATTACAGATTCAGAAAAAGCCCTGACAGCGGAGCGCATTCACGGGTTAACACACCTCGCACTATCAGAGATTTATTGCAAGCAGAGTAAATTGGACATCGCAGAACAGCACGCCAAAGAAGCGGTTCAGAGGTGTCCGATGGATGCGGATACACATTACCGACTCGGTTATATCTACACACATCAAGCGAAATTTGATGCTGCACTCGCTTCCTTCAAAAACACCCTCGCACACGATCCCGATTTTGCCGAAGTTTACGAGTGGCTTGGTTTGATCGCCGTGATGCAGCAAAAACCACAGCAAGCGGTAGCGTACTATCAGAAGGCAATCGAGAGAAAGCCTTATGTTCAGAGTGCCTATTACAATCTGGCAAAGGCTTACCGACTTCTGGGTGATACAGCAGCGGCAACGGAGCAACTTACGTTGTTCCAGCACATGAAAGCTTATTACGATCGGACCTACGCGATTGAAGGTGCATTGGCAGAAGATCCAATGAACACGACGCTTCGGCTCGAATTGGCAGAGGTCCATCTGGCGCACAAACACATCTCCGCAGCAATTACCACGTATCAGAGTTTGATTCGACTGAATCCAGAGTTCGTGACTGGATATGATAAACTGGGGCGACTCTACATGGATCTCAACATGCCCCAGCGCGCCATTCCATTCTTCCTAAAAGTCCTTGAACTAAATCCAAACGCTGTGGAAGCACATGTTCGGTTAGGGTGGCTCTATACCACACTGAAGGCGTTTGATAAAGCGGAATCGCATCTACAAGTTGCTATAGAGAAGATGCCCGGACTTACCTTGGCGTATCACGGATTAGCCGAAATTTACACGAAACAGGGGCATCTCCAGAAAGCGATAGAGGTCTACCGACACATCACAGACATCGCGCCTGACGATGACGACGCTCGGAAGACATTACAAAACTTAGAACACTTGCAGAAGCGGTTTTAATTATTCCTTATGCGGAAAAGCAACTTGAATGGAATCCCATCCCTCTATCGTCTTTTGGCATTCACACTTATAAGTTTCCAATATTGCACAATCGCGCTTGCAGAACCGATTTTCGTCGATGTCACGGAATCGGCGGGGATAACCTTTCAGCATACCGACGGCAGAAGCGGTTTGAGACTCTTTAATGAGTTTCTCGGATCCGGCGGTGGCTTTTTCGATTATGATGGCGACGGCGATCTCGACATCTACCTCGTCAATGGCGCGGTTCAGACGGAGAACGAACAAGGTCAAACACCACAGAATGTTCTCTACAGAAACAATGGCGATGGAACCTTCACCGATGTCACCGACAAAGCGGGTGTCGGAAGTCGTGCATACGGCACTGGTGCCGCTGTCGGTGATTACGATAACGATGGCGACATAGATTTATACGTTGCTAACTTCGGTGAAGATCAGCTCTATCGCAATAATGGCAACGGGACCTTCACAGACGTGACAGCACACGCCCAAGTTAATAACCCGAACTGGGGCACCAGTTGTGCGTTTGCTGATGTAGATAACGATGGACACTTGGATCTCTATGTAGCAAACTATGCCGCGTACGTCCCGACGGATGACATTCGGTGTGAGGAGCGCGGTGTTCATGTCTATTGTGGTCCCCACGCGTATCCAGCGGTTCACGATACCTTTTACAAGAATAACGGAGACGGCACCTTCACTGATATATCGGCTTTGTCCCGTCCCTCCGACCTGATTCCACAGCACGGGTTAGGCGTAACGTTCGGGGATTACGATGCTGATGGAGACATCGATCTCTACGTCGCAAACGATCAGGATCCGAACTTTCTGTTTCAAAACAACGGAAGTGACAATTTTTTGCCCGATTTTTCGGAAGTTGCATTAATTTCAGGCGTGTGCTATAATGATATGGGAAAAGAGGAAGCCGGTATGGGTACCGATTTCGGAGACTATGACAACGACGGGTGGCTCGATCTCACCGTTAGTAACTACCAGACCGAAACCAATACCGTTTATCATAATCATGACGGCACCTTTTTTACCGATAATACAATTACATCCGGGATCGCAGAAGTCACACACGGCTATCTGGGATGGGGTATCAAGTTTTTTGATTACGATAACGATGGATACCAAGACATCTTTGTCGCCAATGGGCATTTGATGGATAACATCAACCTGCTTGAGAAGCATGTAACCTATCCGCAGCGGAATCTGTTGTTCAGGAATTTAGGCGATGGCAGATTCGCCACTGTCATATCAGAGACGGATGGCTTGGCACTGGAAAAGGTGAGTCGTGGTGCGGCTATCGGCGATTACGACAACGACGGCGACCTTGATATCCTTGTTACCAATTGCAACCAACGACCAGATCTACTCCAAAACGCAGTCGGGAATCGAAACAATTGGATACAGATCCAAGTCGTCGGAGAAAACAGCAACCGCTCTGGGATTGGTGTCAAGATTAAAGTCGTCACGGGAACACATGTCCAATATTGGGAGGTCCAGAGTGGTGGGAGTTATCTCTCCTTCCACGACCTACGTGCCCATTTTGGCGTTGGTAAAGCGGAACAGATTGATCTCCTTGAAATCCGCTGGCTCAACGGACACATCGACCGAGAGACACGCCTCCCCGTCAATCAGAGGTTTCTGGCGGTTGAAGGGAGTCAGATCATTCGGATGCGTTAGTCAATTTTAAAAAAGACACCTGCTTAAGGCAGATTTTCTATGGAGGAAAAATGAAAACCCTATTTATAATGCTAACACTTATTGCGTTTACGGCATCTTTCGCCTACGCGCAGAACGAACCAGAGGATTCGATGATCCTTTATTTCTCTTTCGATGAACTCGATGGGAAAAATGCCATCGACCATTCACTCTATGAGAACCATGGTGAACTCGTCGGCGACCCGAAGCATGTTGAGGGCAAATTCGGAAAGGCTTTGGAACTCAATGGTGAAAGCGACTGGGTTGTGGTCCCACACGAAGATATCCTTACTGTTGATGAGAGCGTTACTGTCATGGCTTGGATTAATACCGAACGCCACCAGGGGCCCGGCGGGCAGCGGTGGCAAGGCATCGTTGCGAAGGGTAACGGACCACGTTCCTACAGCTTCTACACCGAATTTCCGAGCGAATGTCTGCACTTAAGCGTTGGCGGCGGGGGAAGTGTTTGTAACGGGAAAGTTGCTCTTGAGGAGTGGCAACACGTCGTTGCCCAAGTGGATGATGGTACACATCGTTATTGGATAAACGGCGAAAATGTCGGTGAATTCGGCGGAAAGCCACCTCCCCCGGGTAAAGCCGATACTGCGGAGGTCCTCGTCGGGAAAACGCACGAGGGACAACGCGAGTTCCTCGGTCTGATTGACGAGGTTCGTATTTGGAACCGCGCCCTCAGTGAGGAAGAGGTTATTGAACAGATGGAGAGCGGTCATTTTGAACTTTTCGCTGTTGATCCGCGCCAGAAACTGGCTACAACCTGGGGACACCTGAAAACCCAAAAGTAAATAATTTTTTTGAACAGGTTCGGTTTCAGACCGCACCTGTTCTTTACTTAGCGAAAAGGAGAATGTGTAACGTCATGAACGGAAAATTTATTGCGTCAGCAGACGTAGAACGAGATGAACTCGACTGGGGAACGATCGGTTGGCTCAGTCGCCCAGAAAGTACAGGCGGGAAAGACATCGTTGCCATGGAAGTCAGCCTCTCGCCCGGATATGGACACGATTTCCATAAACATCCCGACCAAGAAGAGGTAATTTACGTTATAGAGGGTAGTGTAGAGCAGTGGCTTGAAGATAAGAAGCAGACGCTCAACGCTGGTGATTCTGTATTCATTCCTGCGGACATGGTGCACGCCTCTTTTAACGTTTCCTCTGCGGCAGCGAAGTTGTTTGTTACCCTCAGCCCCAGCAAAGGCGCAGAAGGGTATCAGCTTATTGATGTTTACGATCAGGCACCGTGGAATACGCTCCGCTCGTAACCCGTTAGCCTTTGAGGTTTAACAAACACCATTTTTCCTCCGCTGGCGAGGTTTCTAACCTCGTCCTCTTTCAACGGCACACGGAGAGCCTCTGTCTGCCATTTTGACTGGATGACTATGCTTGGAACGTCAGCACCTGAAACATCGTTGTCAATTCGAGAGCGGATGCGTGAGTTCTACGAGACATCGGAAACCTACAAAGGACTCCTCGCGGCACATGATGAAGTTTATCTCCGACACTACGTAGAATTGGTGATCCGCTACGCACCGCCTCGTGCCAAGGTACTTGACCTCGGATGCGGGAACGGTATCTCAGCACGGCTGCTCAATCAGGCGGATTTTGATGTTGTCGGAACCGACATTTCTCCACTCTTTCTTGAAGACGCGCAAGCATGGGAAAATCCGAGTCTCCGCTATCAGGTTTGCGACGTGATGGAACTCCCCTTTGAAAGCGAGTCCTTCGATGTCATCTGTTCAAACGAATTAATTGAACATCTGCCGGATGTAGAAACGGCGTTAAGCGAGATGATACGGATTGTGTGCAAGGGCGGAAGAATTGTACTCTCTGGACCAAATCTCTGCTCACCTTTAATCCCGTTCTTTGATTGGCTGAACCTGATGTCTGGCAAACCCGGCAGACCCGTCTGGGGTGAAACGAAGCAGCAAGCGTTGCAACAGTTTATGCGTAACTGTGGGCTTTGTGTAAAGAAACGGTTCTCGTCAAAATCACCGAACTTCATTTACCGTGAACCCGACTTACAGGCGGATGCAATCGGTGGGGACGCGGACAGTGCTTATTATGCAAGCCCTATTGATCTGGCTCAATTTTTCCGGTCGCACGGGTTCACAATTGTCAAGAAAGCCGTTGGGTTCGGTATAAAGGGCAGAATTATCGCAGGCGCGTTTCCGTACCTGAGTCCTTATATCACCATGGTCGTCGAAAAATGAACATTCGTCGAGACGATTTTGTTTTAGAAATAGGGAGCGGTCATAATCCGAAAGCCCGCGCGGATGTCCTATGTGATAAATTTATAGGGGATGACGAACAACGTGGCGGTGCAATCGTTACCGACCGTCCGATGGTGGAAGCGGATGGGGAGTTCCTGCCGTTCACAGATCGGGCGTTTGACTATGTCATCTGCTCGCATGTGTTGGAACACGTTGAAGATCCGAGGCGATTCATCTCCGAACTCATGCGTGTCGCATGCCGAGGCTACATTGAAACGCCATCTGAAATAGGTGAGCGAATCTATGGATGGCACTATCACCACTGGGTCGTCAACTTGGTTGATGACTGTTTGCTGCTACGGAAGAATGAAAAAAAATCCCAATTTGGGCAACTTTTTCACAGATTGGCGGTAACAGATAAGCATTGGAAGCAGTTTCATATTACACACCATAACCTCTTCCTGGTCCAGTACGAATGGGAAGATGAAATAGACTATAAAATACTTCTCGAACATGAGTCAGCACTGGATTTGGAATGCCACGATACGCTTGACAGGCTTGTCGCATCAGATAGTAGTATTCCGAGACATAATGAGTGGTTACTGTTTCTTAAAAGCGCAGTGCCGCGAAGCATCGTTTCCGGTGTAAAATCGCTTATGACAAAAGGAAACCAACGTCGCCAGCCGAAAACATTGCAAGAAATTCTTGTGTGTCCGCAGTGTAAAGGGGACATTACGTGGGAAGAACACAGGCTCCACTGCAAAATGTGCGAACAGTCCTATCGGATTGTTGATGGAATTCCGAGGTTCACTTTTTAATTCTTCGCGAGGCGTTAGAGATGAAACCCAAAACCGTAGCTCGTAACGAAGTGGAGAGCGGATTTAAGGAAGGCACGTCAAAGTTCCAAAGCTACGTCATTTCTCGGCAAGGAAAATTAAAAATATGAATGTAGTACCGAAAGAATTTATCCGCGTGATGCCAGAGGCACTGCGGAGTTTCGTCAGTAACGCTTTCCAGAAGGCAGGTACCTCGGAGGCGGACGCTGCGCATATCGCGCGTCTACTGGTGCTCACGGATCTGCGTGGCGTATTCAGTCATGGCACGCAGCAAACACCCGGATATGTCGGGATGATGCTTGACGGTAAAGTAAATCCACGTCCAAACGTCCGTTGCATCGATGAATCGCCGACGACGGCGGTCTACGACGGCGATGGCGGTATGGGGCATTTTGCCTCGTATCATGCCGCACGGGCAGCGGTCAAAAAAGCCAAAGAGATGGGACTCGGTGCCGCAACGAGTCGGAACCACTTCCACTTTGGGAGTGCCGGTAAGTATACACGGCTCGCACTTGAAGCGGATTGCGCTGGGTTTGCGGTCTCTTGCCACCGGTTTAAACACAGTCCGGACGCTGTGATTGCCACGGCAACAGGAGCATCGCCGATGAGTTTTGCGATTCCGGCGGGTGACCAACCGCCTATCGTCATCGATATGGCAACCGGTATTGATGCCAAGTTGCCGCTGGAACAAGCGTTTGAACAGAGTCCGGCGGCGTTCTTCAAGATGTTGGGCTTGAGTCATGTGAGCCACGCGCTCGGTGGGTTTATGGCAGGCATTTGGCTATTCGATCAACCACCGGATCCTCCAACAGTCTGGGAGGGTGCCAATCAAGGTGCTTTCATTGCAGCGATTGACATTTCCCGATTCCGACCGATTGACGCGTATAAAGCGGAGATCGACCAACATATCCACGATGCCCGACAGATGCAATCGGCCCCTGGGTATGACCGATCGGATCTGCCCGGCGGTTTAGAATGGGAACGCGAGCAGGAATGGGCTGAAATCGGTATCCCGATTGGCGAAGCACATCAGGAACAGTTGAAAACAGTTGCTGAACGCGTTGGTATTCCGCACCCATTTTAAATAAATGTGTCAGCAGTCAGTTAAGCGGATATCGTTTAACGAAGGTTTCCTCTTGCTGATAGTTATCTTAGGAGATTTCTTCGGATTAACACCTCGCTTGCAAGCACGGAATACGTTGAGGTTGAAAACCGATCCGACGAAGAGAACCTCCTCAAAAAGAGACGGGTAGATTAGAGGAATATTATGAGGAATATTATGCGGATGATCGTCGGTACTGCTGGCATTTTAATTGTGTTGCTCATATTAGGTGGCGTTAGTGATGCTGATGTGGAAGCCGACGTAGGTGCAGAAAATGTATCGAAATGGGGACTCCCAAAAGCGGTGAAAGCGCGTTTGGGGAAAGGCGGGATTAATGCACTCGCGTTTTCACCCGAAGGCACACAATTCGCGGTGGGTAGTAACATCGGGGTCTGGCTTTACGATATGGTGACAGGGAAAGAGATCGCTATGTTCCCAGGAATGTGTCAATCGGTGGCATTTTCGCCGGACGGACGCTATCTTGCCAATGGAGGCGGCAGGTCTCGTCAACATACGCTCAAGGTGTGGGACACGGCGACACACGAGGAGGTCTCACGCCTAGACGGTCTTTACGCTGGGAGAGATCTACGTTTTTCTTCAGATGGCAAAACGCTTATCGGTTTGGATAGATGGGGAAGCGCGATCAACAGATTAAATGTTGAAACTGGGAAGCGAGGTGTTACGGCTATAGAAGGCAGATCCGTGGGACAGATGCGCGGTCAGCGGGGTTATGAGAGTTACGCGCTCACACACGATAGAATTGCGGTTGGTGGAGAGAACGGAACGATCACGTTGTGGAATACAACTACCGGCGAGAAAGGAACGTCCTTTACAGATGGAAACGCACCAATGCCGGTCCCTGTGCCATTCATGCGTGACCAAGACTTAAAATTTGAAGGTGAACACCTTAAATTTGAAGGTGAACACCTTCCGTTGCCAGTGGATAGGAGCCGGCATGTGTTAGCTTTGGCGTTTTCAGCGGACGGCACGCGGCTCGCCAGTGGCAGTAAAGACGCAGCAGTGTGTTTATGGGATACCGCGGGGACCAAGGCACCGATTGTGCTTCAACAGCATATAGGTTGGATAAATGCGTTGGCGTTCTCTCCTGATGGTCGCATGCTCGCCAGTGGTGATACGGATACGGCAGTCCATGTATGGGACACGGCAAGCGGTGCCTTGCTCGCGACGTTTCAGGGACATCTCAGTGGTATCGTTGCTTTAAGGTTTTCACCGGACAGTCGGATATTGGCGAGTGGCAGTGTAGACGGCACGGTTCGGTTCTGGAGCACAGAGACGCAGGAAACCTTACCCTTGCATATTATAGGACACACGGAGTCGGTGAAAGCCGTGTCATTCTTGGCGGACGGTTCGAGGCTTGCGAGTGTTGCGTTTAACGGGATAATTACACTTTGGAATCTGACAACCTTGGAAAGAACGGATATCGAGATCCCAGAACGTGGGGACATGTTATCAGGAGCATCCTTTTCGCCGGACGGCACAAAACTCGCAAGTGTCTCCGCAACGGGTAGAATATATTTTGACCCGGGTACGGGTGAATCGCTTTCTACAATGACGCACATGGGCGAGAACCAAGTGGTCCTAACAGACGTCAAAACAGGAGATCAACTCGCGGCTTTCACCAATCAACAAGAACATGCGCCGAAGGATACGAAATTAGCGTTTTCTCCAGATGGGAAAAGGATCGCCTTAGGGGGTTCCGGGAGCATACGCGTGTGGAACACAACTATTACAGACAAAGACGTTTTTCTGGATATCCCGCTCACCGAAAACGTTCCTGTCCATGAAAACGGTAATAGAGAATTACCGCTCGGATTACCGTTCCACGGACTTCATCACTTTGCCACGGAAGTCAGTGCCGTGGTATTCACGCCAGACGGAAAGAAATTGATCAGCGGGGCAATGAATGGACAGGTTCAGATGTGGGATGCAGAGACAGGAGTCCCGTTGGCGCCCTTCCTTGAAGGAGACGATCCAGCATCGATGATCGATGGTAACAGTATCTCGTTTCGGGATGCTATTACAGCACTCGCATACGTTGCGGATAAGGGGTTACTTGCTATCGGTAGTTACAAAGGCACACGTTTGCTCGGACGGCATAGACAGATCGGTCTCAAGGAGATACCGCGCGGGGCGAGACGATTAGTGTTTTCACCGGATCGGACAGCACTGGTGACATCATTTGGCAGCAGAATAGAACTCTGGGATTTAGGAACGGGTGACAAACTAACAACCCTCGACGGGCATACAGCACTGGTGGACACACTGCTATTTTCGCCAGATGGCAAAACGCTTGTGAGTGCTGGACGTGATGGCACGATCCTTTTATGGGATTGGGATGCCGCCCGTGAGCTTCCAGAAGTGATGGATAATTGACGTGCCTCCGTTTGCTCTTACTGTGGAGCTCATCGAAAATCCTTGTCAAGTACCCCCGACTGAAGTCGGGGGCTTGTAAAAGCGTTAGCTCCAACAAGCCTGTTGTAATAACGGGTTTCTCGTTTCAGTGAGGATGGTATCCCAGACCTCTCCACGAAGGGCGCAGGCCGCCCTGTGTAAGATATTTTTCGCCGCGTTGTGGTCGCGGTCAAGTTTCAAACCACAGGATTTACAATGGAACACACGCTCGGACAACTTCAATTTGATAGCCGACTTCTGACAACACTCCGAACACGTTTGACTCGTATGGTGGGGTGGCACTTGATGGAAATGTTTGCCATCGCGCTTTGCTACCCAACTGCACCACTCAAAGAACATGCCCCAAGACGCATCAGAGATCGACTTCGCGAGGTGTCGGTTCTTCAGCATGTTGCTCGGTTTGAGTTTCTCAGCAACAACGGCATCAAACCCTTTGTGGTGAAAGAGTTTATAGACGGTTTTCGCGATAAAATCAAGACGTTGACAGGCAACAATATCTGCCTGTTTCGCCAATGCGTCCTTTGCCTTATACCAGCGTTTACTTCGGTAGTGCTTGCGCGAAAGGTCGCGATGCAAGCGTATCAACTTTTGTTCGGCTTGGCGATAAAAGCGAGGATTCTCTTCGGTTTCACCCTCAGAGGTCGTCAGAAAATTGTGCGTCCCAACATCTATACCACAAGCAGATTTCGGAACACATTTGGGGGTATCCGGCACTTCGCAAACGACAAAGCAATACCAGCCGCGTGCCGTCTTTTTCAACGTGACCTCTTTCGGGTCTCCGATGAGCCGACGATGTTGGCGGATCTTGACTTCACCGAGTTTCGGAACTTTCAATCGGTTATACCGTGTGCCCGTTTCACGGATAGGGGGCTGACGGACACGTTTAAATGTACCTGTCGCTTTATCCTTAACTTTGCGTTTGAGAGTCGATACCTGTATATCCTGCGGGTGCTTCCCATAGTGCGAGTTTTCACGCAGTTTGCGCAGATGTGCCTGCTGGTCATAACGCGACACCGAGACACTTCCATAGTTCCACATCTGCGAACGCATCTGGAGCATATAGTTCTGCAACTGCTTCTGGTGACGCAACTCGGCAAAGAGCCATTGCTCCTCTGTTTTTGTAGGCTTCGCACGGAACTTAAATGTCATTTTCATTCGACGATCACACATCACACCTTTAACCCCTTATCAGTGGGTAGGCAGACACGTTACCAAGCGGTAACGCTGATAATGTCTGCCAGTGTGATACATCTATCAAACCACAATTTGCTAAAAATGTCAAGTGTTTTTTCAAAAAGAACGCTATGGTCTCACACACGAGGGCGGATTTTCCTCCCTTGAATGAATTCAGGGGTTTCCAATCCGTAAAAAGAGATGAAACTAACATTGTCGTCTAACGCTTAGCACAAAATTAAAATTATGGATACTCATACAAACAACATAGAAGATCGAAATATCGTGATTATTGGTGGTGGCACTGCTGGGTTTGCCGCGGGCGTTTACACGTCTCGTGCGATGCTTGAACCCATCTTGATTACAGGAGAGGCACTCGGCGGCCAACTCTCTTTGACGCTTGACTTGGAAAACTATCCAGGCTTTTTCGGGAACGAAGCTGGGGTTTTTATACAGGGCATGCAAGAGCAAGCAGAGCGGTTTGGAACCGAGGTAAAATTCGACACCGTAACGGATGTTGACTTTTCGCAACACCCGTTTGCTGTCACGACCTACGAGAAAGAATACCGTGCGAAATCTGTGATCATTGCTACAGGGGCATCGCCGCGCACGCTTAATATTCCGGGTGAAGAGGAATACGGTGGACGGGGTGTCTCCTATTGTGCCACGTGTGATGGGTTCTTCTTCCAAGATCAGCGGCTCATTGTCGTTGGTGGTGGTGATGCGGCATTAGAGGAAGGCATCTTCCTAACCAAGTATGCCTCCGAGGTGTATATCGTGCACCGCCGCGATCAGCTGCGTGCAAGCCAGATTATGCAGGAGCGCGCCTTCAAAAACGATAAAATTAAGTTTATCTGGGACACCGTTGTTGAGGAAATTAACGGCGATACAGAAAAAGTGACCGGTGCTACCCTGAAAAACGTTAAAACCGGTGAGACGCAACCCTTCCCGATTGATGGTGTATTTATCTTTATTGGACATATTCCGAACACAGAGCTCTTCACAGATGTCATAAGTATGGATGAACAAGGATATATCGTTGTGGACGAGATGCAACGCACGAATATAAACGGTGTCTATGCTGCCGGTGATGTCCATGACCACGTCTTTCGTCAAGCGATTACTGCTGCCGGTGCCGGTGCCGCCGCCGCGATCGCCGCTGAAAAGTTCGTTGCAGAGTTAGAGAACCGCGCCTATCCGGGGAATTAAATACAATCTCTCGGAATAGTCGTCGGCAATCAGCAAAAAACGTAAAGATAAAAAAATAACCGTCACTGTTACGAAGTCTACTGAGGAATGTATAGGAGAAACTTGTGCCAAGAGAAAGACTCGCGCTCGGTTTAGATTCAAGCACGCAAAGTTTATCTGCTGTCGTCATAGATATAGACACAGCGGAAAAATGCTTTGAGCATTCGCTTGATTATCGCACGGATGCACGACTCAACCAATTCGGTATCGGAGAAGACTATATTTTACCGCCGAGGGAGGAAGGTGAAGCCGAACAGCCGCCGCTGATGTATCTCGCCTCACTTGATGCTTTGTTTGCTGACATGCGCGAGGCAGGCGTGCCACTTGAGAACATCCTCCTCATCAACACATCGGGGCAACAACACGGGCATGTCTACCTGAACCGAGATGCGGACGCACTTCTCGCACAACTTGCGAGTTTCCAGAACTTCGACGAAGATACGCGTGACCTGCAAATCCTGCTAAAAGATGCCTTTGCGTATCCCACTGCTCCAATCTGGATGACCGCGAATACGACTGCGCAAACTGAGGCTGTCCGAGACGGGGTCGGTGGAAAATCGGAGATGATTGATCTTTCCGGTTCGGACGCGCCGCTCCGCTTCACGGGTGCCGTCGTGCGTCGTATTGGCGAACAGTTTCCTGAATGCTATGCAGCGACAGCAAAAGTCCAGTTAATTAGCAGTTTTATTCCTGCAGTGTTGACGGGTAACGCCGAGGTACCTATTGATTACGGTAACGGATGTGGGATGTCGCTCATGAACTACCGGAGTAAGGTGTGGGACACCACACTGTTGGGTGCGACCTCGGACGGCTTACCCGGTGGTGTGGAGGCACTTCAGTCGAAATTGCCCACGCTTGCACGTCCAGATTCTATTGTCGGTAGTCTCGCGGCGTATTACATAGAGAAGTATGGCTTCGATGGTCGCTGCGCGGTGATAGCGGGTTCTGGTGACAATCCGCAGTCGAAGGTGCCTGTTGCCGGAGATTTACTCAGCCTCGGCACCAGTTTCGTCAATATGGTGTCAACCGACGGCGACACACTCGATCCAGAGGGATTTGCCAACGCAATGTATGATGGCATCAATCGTCCGTTTATGTTCGGATGTCGGACAAACGGTGCAATGGTGTGGGATTCCGTGAGGAGTCATTACGGTTTGGCGAAAGAGGAATACGCGCCCGGAGAAGCGGCGTTACAGACGGTTGCCCCCGGACAGTTTATGACGTTCTGGCAACCGAAAACTGAATCCTTTCCAGTCTCTGGTGCGTTTGCGTTAATCCGTGCTACTGCCCAATCCACTTTAGCAGAAGATTATACCGGTATTATTGAAACGAGCCTCGCCGCGGTTTATATTTACTCCGCCGTTTTCACAAAGCAGACGCAGGACCCCTTGTTTGTAACGGGGGGTGCGACAGATAGTCCAGAAATTATGCGTCGCGTCGCGGGAATCTGGAACAGACCGACGCTCCCGGTAGAGAAAGGTGGTGCCGCACTCGGTGCTGCTGTCGCAGGGGTGAAGGCACTTTTCGATGCGGATTCCGGTATGGAAGCCGAATCCTTTGACGTTGAGGCATTTAGTGCTTCTGTCTTGAAGCGCGGTGCGTCAATTGCGCCGAATCCTGCAGATGTTGCTGCCTATCATGGTGAGGGAAATTACCTCCAGCAGTTTCAGGAAAAATACGAGCAGATTGTGGCAGAACACCGGGTATAAAAATCAAGGATGAAAGGAAAGGAAGGATGAACGATTCTCTAACGCACTTTGACGAAAAAGGCAACACACGCATGGTGGATGTCGGTGGCAAAGACGAGACGCGCCGTATTGCCATCGCTCGTGGGTATATTACTGCCCGTCCTGAAACACTCCATCTCATTGCTGAGCAAGGTATGAAGAAGGGTGATGTTTTAGAGGTTGCACGGCTTGCGGGCATTATGGCGGCAAAACGCACCGGTGAATTGATCCCGTTGTGTCATCCACTCGCATTGACTTCGATTCGCGTTGAACTCGTTATCGCAGATGATATGCCACAGGTTGAAATTGAAGCGGAAGTCCAGACGGTGGGTCGTACAGGCGTAGAAATGGAGGCACTCACCGCTGTGTCAGTTGCGGCTTTGACCGTTTATGACATGTGTAAGGCAGTCGACAGGGAGATGGTTATTGGTGATGTCAGGCTTGTTAAAAAGACAGGCGGCAAGAGTGGTGATTTCAAAAAGGACGTTGTTTCGGGTTCCAATCCCTAACTGCGTCAGACAAGGGGTATAACGATGAAGAAAAAAATGCGTCAGATGCTCATTATAATCCTTGCGATATGTCTAATTTCTACGACTGCTTTTGCTACAGATTACGTCCTAATTATCGGAGGTGTTGCGGGTGAAAAATCCTTTTACGACGCGTTCTGGGGTGCCACCTCCCGGTTCCATCAGTTGCTCACCGATGAATACGGTTACACATCCGACCAGATTACTTTTCTCTTTGAGGACATGGGCAATATAGATCGCGGTACACAAGGAGCGTTAGGATTAGTTGATGCGGAATCAAATCGCGAGCAGGTTTTAGCCGCATTCGATCACCTCGCTAAGACCGTGCAACCCTCAGATCGGTTTCTGCTGTTCATGCTTGGGCATGCCTCCCGTACGGGTAGAGGTAGCGCAAAGTTTAATCTGCGGGGACGCGATATTACTGAAGCAGAATATGTAACGCTCATTAACAATATTCCTACCGAGAATCAGATTTTAATCTTCGGTTTTCCGTATAGTGGGAGGCTTGTCCCACAACTGAGCACACCAGGACGCATAATTCTCACCTCAAGCTCGCCAAATGAAGGGTATTCGCTACAGGCAGGATTCGGGGATGTCTTCATTGGTGCCTTCTCTACCGCAGATAACGATATAAACAGCGATGGTGACGTCTCACTGTTAGAAGCGTTTCTATCGCTGCAAACGCGAACAGAGGAATGGTATGAGAACAACGGGACTATCCAATCTGAACATCCGCACCTTGATGATAACGGTGATGGGAATGCCACTCGAAACCTAACGATTGATCCTGAAGTGCCATCTGTAGAACGCACAGACGATGGCGCACTCGCCGAAAAGACTTTTTTAGGAAAACGTCGTTCCGTCTTACCAAGCACACCACCGCCACCGGAACCTGAGTCAGAGGTATTTAGCGATGCCGACGTGTCGCCGATTGAACCTTCCGAAGGGCACGAACATAGAAATCCAGAGGCTTCGACTGCCTCTCATAACCGTGAGAATCGTGCATCGGCACTGCCTTACGACTATATCAGCGATGCAGACGAGGCAGTCATTCAAGAAGCCATTGACACGGCACCCTCTCAAGAGGACTATCCAGAAGATGGTGCTGTTGTTCTTTGGGACAGCGTTGATGTTGACATTGATGAAAAGAGTCGGTATATCTATTCCACACGGCGCGTCGCCAAAATCTTCAATGAAGATGGCGCGAATCTCGGCGAGATTAGCATCCCTTATATGCGTGGAAAAGATGATGTCACTATCCATCACGCCCGTACATTGACGCCAGATGGTAGAATCGTTGAACTGGATTTGAACGATGTGATAACGGATGTTCCGCCGCCGAGTGCTGTGGACGCAGGTTTATACGTTGATGCGCGCTTGATGTACTTCGCACTTCCAGAAATCTCCGATGGCTGCATCATAGATTATGCCTATTCCACGAACAATCTTGGGCATGTCATGCGCGGCGAGTTTTGGCGTAAAGTCTATTTCCAAGGTCCGCAACCCGTGCGGCACTATCGGTTCACCGTACATATTCCGAAGAAAAAGCATCTCAATTATCAGGTTTCAGGCGCGCCGGAGGTTCCAGCAGGTTTACAATCAAATGCTTCTTTTCTTAATGTTGAGCCCACAATTACGGAGAATAACTACATCCGCACCTATACCTTTGAAGTGAGCGATGTACCGCCGTTAAAAGAAGAATACCTGATGCCCGCTCCTCAGGATCTCGCGTATAGCATTAGCATCTCCTCGATTGATTCTTGGGATAAATTGGTGACATGGTATGCAACGCTCATTCGGGAACAGGATACCATTACACCAGAAATTACGAAAAAGACGGAGCAAATCCTCCGCGGTGCCTGGTCCCGAAAAGAGAAAGTGAAAAGGCTTTATGAATATGTCGCGACGAATATCCAGTATCTCGGCTATGAACTCGGTATTTGGGCGATTAAGCCGTATCCGGCGGACTTCGTTCTGAAGGTAGGGAAAGGGGATTGTAAGGACAAAACGACGCTCCTTTCCACGATGCTTTCATCTGCGGGGATTAATTCTTATCCTGTTCTCATTTCCGCTGGCGACACGCGCGGTGTCAATGCTCACCTCCCTGATGGCGGTTCAGAAGTCGAGGCGGTCCCTTCACTTGCCTATTTCAATCACATGATCCTTGCTGTTGACGGGGGTAAAGACGATGAATTCATTTGGCTCGATCCGACGGCAGAGACGTGCGCTTTTGGCGATTTCCCTGCCAGCGACCAAGACAGATGGACACTTATCATCAACCCGCGGTTTCTAACAAATAGCCGTCAGCAATCGGAAACCATCAGCAGCCAGTCTTCGGAAACCGACAGCCGACAGTTGACAGCCAATAGTCCCTCAATGGAAAATAGGCTTTACCTCTTTCGCAAGAGTCCTTCTATAGAGGCATCATCGAACCTGAAACGGGTTCACACTCGCGTAGAGGTGAAAAAGGATATGAGCGTCACCGTCCACCAAGAGTTGAAGGTGACAGGTATTTTCAACATGAAACTTCGGAGTCAACTTGCACACCTGCAGACTTCTGAGGAGAAAGCGGAGTTCTTCCACAAAGCGTTGGAATTGGATGAGCGTGCCAAGGTGACGGATGTCAAAATCTCTGGACTCTCAAAGTTGGACGGCGAATTGAAGGTCGAAGTCACGTGGACTTGTAAGGAGTATCTGTACGCTATCGGCAGTCAATTTGTCCTTGAATTGCCGATTGTCAAGCATCCCTATGCGGAGTTGTTGAGTGAAGAACGCCGGATGTATCCCGCTGTCATTGGTAAGGCATTAACGCTTGAAGACAAAATCAGTGTCAGCACGGAAACGCCTTTTCGGGTTAATACCGTTCCTGAGGATCAAACCCTGGAGACCGAGGTAGCGGAAATTCAGATTCGCTACGCGCACGCCAAGCGTAAAGCCGAGATGCATCAGATTATCCGTTTCTTAACGCCGAGGGTGACACCGGACAACATCTACCCTCTCAAAGATATTGTCAGAATTGCCTCAAATAGAGGACCGAAACGATTTATATTGACGCAAGATTAGTTATCAGCAGTCAGCAATCAGCGATCAGGTGTCGGTGGTCAGAAATTGAGAAGTTGGAAGTTGTCTGAATCAGGTTTCTTTGATCTTCAAGGATTTGCAGGATTATTTTGAGACCCGACAGATTCCTAAATCCAGTTGGAATTGGTCAAGAACCTGCTCATAACGAAGTGGAGAGCAGTCCAAGGGACCATAATTAAAAAAACAGTCCAGGAGGCAATAATTTAAAAAATGCCAGCAACAGAAGAAGTTCAAGCAATAGAAGAGTTAATGAAAAGCCAAGAGTTGATTTTGGAACAGCTCAAAAAGGTAATCGTTGGGCAAGAGGACGTTATCAATCAGATGTTGATGGCACTCTTTGCCGGAGGACACTGTTTATTAGAGGGAGTCCCAGGACTCGCCAAAACGCTCATGATTAGAACTTTGGCGGATATTCTGAATCTCAAGTTCAAGCGGATCCAATTCACCCCGGATCTCATGCCAGCCGACATCACGGGAACCGATGTGCTTGAGGAAGACCGGACGACCGGACACCGCACAATCCGGTTTATTCAGGGTCCCATTTTCGCGAACATCCTCCTCGCCGATGAGATTAATCGGACCCCCCCGAAGACCCAAGCCGCACTTTTAGAAGCGATGCAGGAACATCATGTTACCGCGGGTGGCACTGAATTCCAGTTGGAGCAACCCTTCTTTGTGCTCGCGACGCAAAACCCGATCGAGCAGGAGGGAACATATCCACTACCAGAGGCGCAGTTAGATCGGTTTATGTTCAAAATTGTCATAGATTACCCGACAGAGACAGAGGAGATGGACATTATTTCGGCAACGACCGGGGCAGAGGAGCCTGAACTCGAAACAGCACTCTCTGGGGACGCAATCGTGGCACTCCATAAAATCGTTAGGCGGGTACCTGCCGCCGACAACGTCGTACAATACGCTGTGAAAATCGCGCGTGCAACCCGTCCAAAAGAGGAGAACGCACCTGATTTCATTCAGCAATGGGTGCGATGGGGTGCGGGACCCCGTGCCGGGCAGTACCTCATTTTAGGAGCGAAAGCCCGCGCGATTCTACGGGGTCGTTACAATGCTTCTTGTGAAGATGTGAAATCTGTCGCACCTGCGGTTTTACGCCATCGCGTTTTAACCAATTTCCATGCCGAAGCCGAGGGCGTTGACTCCGATACCGTCATCCAACGTCTACTCGACACAGTGCAGGAACCGGCTGCAAGATTGTAGATGGTATCAGAAAAAATTTCGGTTATCATTCCAGTCCTCAATGAGGAAAACGCCATTGCCAAAGTCATCGCCGATATTCCAAAGACCGTGCGGATTCTTGATGAAAAAACTGAAGCCACAGTCGAGGAAATCATCGTCGTTGACAACGGTTGCACGGATAACACCGCCGCAATCGCAAGCCGAAACGGGGCAAGGGTTATCACTGAACCGCGACGCGGATATGGATACGCATGTCTCGCCGGAATAGCCGCACTTACGGCGATCGAACCGGACATCGTCGTTTTTCTTGATGGCGACTATAGCGATTATCCGACAGACATGCCGCAACTCCTTCACCCGATACTCGAAAGCAAAGCCGATTTTGTCATCGGTGCGAGAAGTGCGGACAATGCACGGGAGGCATTGTTACCCCAGGCGCGGTTCGGTAATTGGCTCGCCTGTTTCTTGATAAAGTGTTTCTACGATGTGCGCTATACAGATTTAGGTCCCTTTCGAGCGATCCGGTACCCACAGCTCCTCGCTTTGAACATGCAGGACAAAACTTTCGGATGGACGGTCGAGATGCAACTCAAAGCGGCGAAACAGGGAATTCCCGTGTGTGAAGTTCCAGTTCGCTATCGCAAGCGGATTGGGGTCTCTAAAATTACTGGCACCTTCACCGGCACCCTGAAAGCCGGTTACAAGATACTCACGACTCTCATCTACCACCGTTTTTTGGCATAACACCTATGACAGCTGATGGCTGACAACCATTCTCGGTAGGAGGGAATTCTGATTCCCGACTCTTAAGCTGCTTCAGGCAAAAACTTTACACACCCCCAACGAATTTCAGGATTGACAATCAAACTATAAGCGTGTATAATTGAGCGGTGCGACAAAATCCTCGGTATCCTCGCCAGTATGGTGGCACAAAAAGCATGAGTGTGCGTTTGGGAACGTCATGGTTTCAAAGCACCTTATTTTCCTTGCTTTATCGGCAACGTGCTGGTATAATTAAGGGCAAAGAACGACAGCAATCAAGAGCCTCGAAAATAAAAAAGTAAAATAACCAAGACTTACGCAAAATCAGTAAATTTCATCTATTCGGACGCATTCGGTGTCCCTTCCCAGTAACGGGTGGGAACCCTGGTTGGGAAACCGCACCTACCGGGGAAGTTCGTAAGTCCTAATAACGTTACATTTCACCTACCGCTTGACATCTACACGTCCCAATCGGACGAGTATACGTCACATTTTAGGTCGTAGCATGGTCACACAACAAAAAATCCCAGAAAGGTTCTGGTGCGTTAGACAGGTAGACATCTTCCGAGACCTTGCCGAAGCAGATGCAGACGCGCTCGAACGGATAACGACTTTCATCGAGTTAAAACACGGAGATACACTCTCTACTGAAGGCGTTTATCTATTGAAGGAAGGTCGCATCAAGATTTATCAGATACCCCCTGAAGGTGAAAGTGTTACGTTAGATGTGTTGGAACCCGGCGAATTCTTTGGGGCGGTGAGATGGGAAGATAAAGACGCACACCCGAACGTCACGGCTGAGACGCTCACAGAGGTCTCCGTTGTTGGAATTGTCACTGTCCAGAACTTCCAGTATTTTTTGAAACGGAAGCCGCATTTAGCGTTGCCGCTACAGAGAACTTTAGGAAGTCTCGTAAAGAGGTATCTACCGTGGTGTTCGGCGGAATCAGAGAATTTTAATATCGTAACCGCAGTTCAGAAATCGCGTCGTAGAATGACGAATCCTTTCCTGAACATTGCGTTCCGAAGTCCGGCATCGCGACTCGCACTTTTGTTACAGAACTGTGCCGACGCACAGGGACGCGGAGGTACGACAATAGGACAGGTTTCAAAGCGCGTCCCACATAAACTTTCGACAAGACGATTGGCACAATTGATCGGCAGCTCCGTTGAGAAAATGGAAGTGCTCCTAAATCAGTTTAAAGAGCATCAGATAATTAAGAAACGGTTTCGGCGGATTCAGATCCTTGACCTATGGCACTTAAAAAAGATTGCTAACGCAAGGATGGAATCGCTACCACCTCTTCAAACCGAGTCGGATTCCAACTTTCTACCAGACACGCAGCCTGCAACACCGGCGCAGGCGGGTTTAAGAAACACCGTTGATAGTTGAAACGGACGTTATTCCTCCGCAAGGTAAAATTAAAAAATTATGAGCAAGAAGAACCCTTATTTGCAACTCGACCAGCAGATGGTCGGTGATATCTACACTTCGCAAGAAGTCATGGAAAACCTGACAGTCTTATGCGATGAATATGGTGCTCGGTTCGCGGGGACACCCGAAGAATATGAAGCCGCAAACTTCATCGCGGCGTGCTTTAGACGTTATGGACTCCAGAATGTCAAACTTGAGACGTATCCCTACGCGGGTTGGACACGTGGCGCAGCGACGCTTGAGGTTATTGAACCGATTCGTCGGACTTTGCACTGCATCTCGCTCCCCTACTGTCCTGCCGCTGACATTACCACTGAGCTTGTCTCCGCTGGATGTGGCAGCCCTGACGAATACACCGCACTCGGTGATACTGCTACCGATAAACTGGTTATGGCAAAGAGTGCTTCACCACCTGATCTCGGAAGATGGGTACACCGCAAAGAGAAGTTTGAACGCGCTGTGCTTGCGGGTGCGAGTGGATTCATATTTGTCAGTGAACATCCCGGCGTCGGCCCCGAAACGGGAAGCCTTCAAAATGACAGACCTGCGCCTATGCCCGGTATATCCGTTTGCAAAGAGGACGGCGAATTCTTGGCGCGGTTAATAGCACGAGAAAACGGGAAAGTAACACTAAAACTCCGGACAACGGATATCAACGAACCGAGGACCTCGTGGAACGTTGTGGCAGATTTACCGGGTAATGAAAACGCCGATGAGATGGTGGTTGTGGGTTGCCATTACGACGGACACGATATTTCACAAGGCGCGCACGACCCTGCTTCAGGAATGGTATCCGTGATAGAAGCGTCTCGTGTCCTATCTGCTTATGCCGCGGATTCGCTCAAGTGTACTGTCCGTTTCATCGCTTTCGGCACGGAAGAAATCGGGCTGACCGGTGCGTTTCGTTATATCGATGCACACGCGTCGGAGTTGGATAACATTCGGTTTATGCTAAATATGGATGCCGCAGGCGGCTCAAGTCGTAAGGGGATTGTCCTCCATCATTGGGACGCATTGGAATCCTTCTTTAACACAGCACAACAGCAGATGCACGCGGAAATGCCGGTTGGACAAAAAGTACATTCCTACTCTGATCATTTTCCGTTTTTCCTTAAGGGTGTACCTTCGAGTCACATGGGTGATCCGGAGTCCGCACCCGCTGGCAGAGGTTTCGGTCATACGGCTTACGATACGCTGGAGAAGGTGGAATTGGCGAATCTACGGGCTGCGAGTGCAGTTGGTGCAAGAGTCGCCCTCCGCTGCGCGAATGCCGATGATTTTCCTGCCAAACGCAGAACGTCGGAAGCGGTTCAAGAAATTGTTGATACTGACCCTGGATTAGAGGGATATCGCATCTCTCTCAAACTCACACTCTAAGTTAAAGCATAGCAATCAGCAGTCGGCTTCCAGCCGTCAGATATCAGAAGAATGGTTCTCGGAAACTTTCAGCAAATCGCTGATTCTGTAAACGACAGGTGTCGATCAAGGTGCGTCTATAATCCTGTGAATCTCCCTTCCCAGTAACGGTCGGGGACCCGGTTTAGACAATGGGCATTACACACTATCCAATTAAACTCTTAATCTTCATTTCAATATTTGTAGGCGCGCTTTGTCCGCTTGCTTACAGCGTAGGGTCCAATAGAGAAGCGAGGTTAGGAAACCTCACCAGCGACGCAGTCACAGCATCACGGCGCACCGCAATTGTTACAGCAGTCGCGAAAGCGAGTCCGGCAGTCGTTAATATTAGTGCTGTCCGGAGCGTTGAAACACGAACTTCCTTTGATGAATGGTTCTGGGGCGAAATCACCTATCCTCGCAGACGTGCCTTACGAGAGGTCAGTTCTGGAGTTATCGTTGATAAAAACGGACATATCCTGACGAACCATCATGTCATCAGGGATGCGGATAAAATTACCGTCACTATCCCTGATGGGCGGGAATTTGAGGCACAGATTGCCGGATACGATCTTTTCTCAGATCTCGTTCTCTTGGAGGTAGATACAGATGGGCTCTCGCTACCAGAAATTAAATGGGGGGATTCCGATTCCCTTCTGATAGGTGAATGGGTCGTCGCGATTGGAAATCCTTTCGGCTTATCGTTAGGTGATGCGCAACCCACAGTCACAGTGGGTATCGTGAGCGCGACACGGCGTATGCTCACTGTCGAAGACCTATATCATGAAGACCTGATTCAAACAGATGCTTCCATTAATCCCGGTAACAGTGGGGGTGCGTTGGTGAACATCCACGGTGAGCTTATCGGTATAAACACTGTCATTCGTTCAACCAGCGGTGGTTCACAGGGGGTCGGTTTCGCGATTCCTGTCAACAAAGCACGAAAGGTCTTGAAACAGATTACCGAATATGGTAGTGTTATTCCACCCTACTTTGCTTTGGAGGTACAGCCTGTAACTGAAGAGTTGGCAGAAAAGTTATTGATGTCACGCAACACCGGGGTTTTGGTATCGGAAGTGGGTAAACGTAGTCCTCTTGCTGATGCAGGCATTAAACGGGGAGATGTCATTGTAACCATTTCAGGGCAACGGATAAAGGATGAACAGGACTTCAACGCACGCACGCGTCTGCTCCCATTGAATCAACCCGTCGAGTGTGAGTTCATCCGCCGTGGGAAAAGGCGGCAGACTGAGTTCACACTGAAAACCCTACAATGGAATTATGCGCCATCTGGATGGGGTATAACGCTTGCCCAACCTGATAAGGCAATGGCACGGAAATATAAGCAGCGTGGTGTTATTGTTACGCACGTTGAAAAAGACAGTGGATTGGCGAGCGCACTGGAGCGTGGAGATTTTATCTACCAAATTGACGACACCTTAATTCCTTCGCTCGAAATTTTCAAAATCGTTGACGACCGTATTCGCACCCAAAATAGAGCGCAAGTCTATTTTGAACGAGACGGTGTCTACCAAGTTATTCCCGTCTCTTTTTTTAATAGAAACAATCGGCGGAGATAAGTGTGTTTATAATTTTAACCATCAACTCGTGTTTTAACATTTATGGTAGATTTTAGAATTAATGAGACACTTTAAAGAGGCGAGGTTAGAAACCTCGCCAGCGGGGGTGGAGGTTTTTCGCTTCCATTGAAATGTAAACTTATTTTTATAATTCACCATAAACACCTCTTTTAACCGACAGCTGCCAACTGATAACTGATAAGTATAAAAAAAATGAAATTGCAACTACCAACACTCATCGCTGTCTGTCTTGCGATTCTGCTCATTGGGGGTATCTACTTTTTCGGCAGAGACAAGTCAGAATTGGGTATCGCCGTTAATTTGGAAAGCGAGGAATTCAAGCAGATCCGAACGCATGCGACTGACGCATTCAACGCCAAGAAATACCAGCAAGCTATTGAACTTTACGGCGAGGCGTTAAGGATGCGCCCCGAAAACGCTGAAATCTATAATGATCTTGGGACAGTCTACTACGAGCAAGGTCTCAAGTACGCTGGACCGAGTTGGCCCTCGTGGGAGCAGGAATTGAGAGAAAGCTCCGTTGAGCAGGCAATAGCAGAACTCAAAGGGGCTGTTAGCAAAACAAGCTCGGGTGCCATCATGCTCAAAACACGAGATAAAGCGGTCGCTGATGCTATTGAAGAAGAGGCGACACAGCTCGGTGGTGAGGTATATAGACAGCGTTGGGAAAATGAAATAACGATTAACGTCCTGATCGGACAAACAAAAGTCTATCTATTGCGCGCTCGTGACCACTACATTCGTGCTTTGGATCTGAAACCTACGCATAGTGTTGCCTACCGCAACCTCGGTTCATTTTATATGAAGGTAGGCAGAACCGATAAGGCACTTGATTATTATCAAGAGGCATATAAATTAGATCCGAGAGATGCCGAGTTGGAAGAATATCTGAATCAGTTCAGAAAGTAAAGAGTTATCAGTCGCCAGCGATCAGTGATCAGTAAGACAACCTCTTCGTCGACGGTTGAAAGTCGACTGCCACTAAAAAATTATGCGTCACAAACGCTGCTCAAAGTGTGGGTTTTTGAACCCGCCGTTCAAATTTTGCGGTGAATGTGGAACATCCCTTGATAGTTCCGCACGTCCACGTCAAATTCCGGCAGTAGATACCGCTGCCATGGAGCAAGCATTACCCCATGGGGCAGAGCGCCGCCAGTTAACCGTCCTTTTCTGTGATATTGTTGACTCCACTGCCTTCACCGAAAAATTGGATCCCGAAGAACTCCGAAATCTTTTAGAGATATACCGGACCTGTATCATGGAGGTGGTTTTAGCCCAAAGTGGACATGTCGCGCGTTACTTCGGTGATGGCATTCTCGTTTATTTTGGTTACCCAATTGCACACGAAGACGCAGCACATCGCGCTGTCCGAGCCGCGTTAGGTATCGTTGCCGCTATTGAGACGCTGAATCCGTATTTGCGGACTACCTTTGGCACGGAAATCAACGTTCGACTTAGTATTGACACAGGGCTTGTTGTTGTCTGGCATATAGCAGCGGAAGAATCTCCCGAAGCCATCGACATTGTCGGTAAAACGCCAAATGTTGCAGCGAGAATGCAGAAGTTGGCAACACCGAACGGCATTGTCATTGGTGATACGACACATCAATTAATTGAAGGTTTTTTTACGACAGCGGCACTTGGTGCTTCGCCACTTCGTGGCATTTCGCAACCCGTGAATGTGTATCAGGTGTTAGGTGAAATTCCCGCACAGAGCCGACTGGATATTGCCAGTGAAAGCGGGTTGACTCCTTTAATCGGGCGCGAGCGCGAGGTTGAATCCCTCAAGCAGAGTTGGGCACAGGCCTTGGCATCTAAAGGACAGGCACTGCTTATTGAGGGAGAAGCCGGCATTGGAAAATCAAGATGTTTGCAACTCATTCAAGAGTACGTCGAGCACACTCCAGAAGCGGTGACCATGGAATGCAGATGCTCATCCTATTACCAGAGTAGTCCGCTCTATCCTATTCTTTCGCTGTTCCAGGAGCATGTCGTACAGTTTACCAACACTGATACCGCACAGACGCGCCTCGACAAACTTGAGAATTTGTTGCGCGATTACAGCATCCCGACAGTGGGAGGCGATACAGGATCAGTTTCAAATTCTGATCGTGAGGCACAAGAGCATACGCCAGAGACGCTGCCACTTCTCGCCGAATTATTGGAGATACCTTTTGAGATACAACAACAAACGGTAACGGGTGTAGGTCCTCGTCCGTATGGTAGACCCGTTGAACAGGACACATATCCATCGGGCTGGGGACGCAGACAGCGTAGACAACAGACTTTGGAAGTCCTCGTTCAAGTGCTACTGAAAATGGCTGAACAAACGCCGATACTTTTTGTTGTTGAAGATCTCCACTGGATTGACCCGTCCAGTATAGAATTTCTGGCGCTTCTGATTACACGGATCGAAAATGCACGGATTTTCGTAATTTTGTCCTGTCGCTCCGACACGCAACATTTTCGACACAGTGCGCAATTTGCAGAAGGCAGACAGCTCCCAGATGACGAAATTTCCGATAGCGATTTTGAGAGTTCTGTTCTTGATAGAGAAGCACTGGAACAACTGCTACGTCCAGAGTGGGCAAACGCACTAACGTTGACGGCACTCACGCCCCCGCAAGTGGAGGAGATAATTCGGCACGTCGCAGGGGACACAACACCATCACGGGAGGCGTTGACGCGAATTGTGGAAATGACCGAGGGGGTCCCTCTATTTGTTGAGGAACTCACCCAGATGATGCTTGAAGGCGATCCATTGACGTTGGCTTCTGACGTGTCGGATGAAACAGATCCACGTTCTCAAACAATGGAGGTACCCGTAACGCTGCAGGATTTACTGACAGCGAAATTAGACGAACTCGGTGCAACGAAGGAGATTGTCCAACTCGGTGCAACGCTTGGAAGGGAATGGACAGCTGAGTTATTATACGAGGTCGCTTCTGGGCTTGATCTGGGAAATCGCCTTTTTACTGATTTCGAGTTGTTGGAAGGCGAATTGAACGAACTCGTAAACGTCTACATCCTCAATCGAAGTAGGGGCGGGGTTTCCCCATCCGTCCATGCAGGCGAGGTAGCCTCACCTCTACGCTATACGTTCCGACATCCGCTCCTGCGTGAGACAGCGTATCAATCTCTACTCAGGAGTAAGCGGCAGCAGTACCATCAACAGATTGCAGAGGTGTTGCAAGGCGATGGCGGTTTCCAATCGGAACTGGTGGCACATCATTACACCGAAGCGGGGCTCCCAGAAAAAGCGATTGACTATTGGCACCGTGCCGGGCAACGCGCACTTGAGCGTTCCGCCAATGTGGAGGGTATCCGCCATATCACGCAAGGACTTGCGGCACTTGAGAAACTTTCGATGAACGCCGATGCACGCGAGTTGGAGACTACCGCTCAGCGAGAGTTGGAACTGCAGACAATTCTTGGTAGCGCGCTCATTGCGACAAAAGGGTATGCCGCACCGGAAGTAGAGGTTGCCTATACGCGAGCGAGGGAGCTCTTGGATACACTTGAGCGTCAGGAACCGACTTTGGAAGGAGATGCTGCTGCGCTTGATCGCATAAAAGATCTCCGCTTTCCCATCCTGTTTGGATTATGGCTCTCTCATCTCGTGCGTGGGCGATTCCTCTCCGCACATGAACTCGGTAAACAGTGTTTTGTAATCGCCAAGCAAGCCGGAGATCCTGCGTTTGAGGTAGAAGCGCATCGAGCACTCGGCGCAACGCTCTACTATTTAAGTGAATTCAAAAACGCGCTATCACATCTCGAGGCGGGAATTGAACTCTATCAACCGCAGCACCATACTGTCCCGACGTTTCTGCACTTCGTAGCGGATCCCGGGATGACGCTGCTCGCCTATTCTGCACCGCTCTTATGGTGTCTCGGCTATCCTTTACAAGCGGAAGAGCGGGTCGCCGAAGCCGACAGGATTGGTAAGGATAGAAATCACCCTTTTAGTGATGCTGTGTTGCTCCATTTTAAAACGATGCTTTATCAGCATCAAGATGAAGCGGAGAAAGTGGAGACCACAGCCACACAGATGCTACAGATCTGTCAAGAACACGGATTCTCCCTTTGGGAAGCCGCCGCAACGGTAATGAAGGGTTGGGCACTCACGGAGCTAAATCGCTCAGAAGAGGGCATAACGATGATACGTAAGGGTATTGCGGCATGGGAAAAAACAAGGGCTGAATTGCAACTACCATTCTTTCTCACGTTGCTTGCACAGGCGTATCAACGCGCAGGACAGTATACATTAGCCTTACAAACACTCGATTCTGCCTTAAGTGTCGTCACACGAACAGGTGAGCGCGCCTATGACGCGGAACTCACTCGGCGGAAGGGTGAACTCTGTCTCGTCCTCGGTAAAGAGACGGGGGCAGTTGGTGGGCAGGAATTTGGGGAAACCGCCAAGCAAAAACACCCCTCCGACACCACTGTTGCGAAGGCTGAATCCTATTTTCACGAGGCATTGGCGATCGCGCGCCGCCAAGGGGCAAAATCGTGGGAACTTCGAGCCGCTCTGAGTTTGAGCGAATTGTGGTGCACGCAAGACCGTTGTCGGGATGCCTACAATTTGCTGAGACCGATATATCAATGGTTTTCAGAAGGTTTTGATACGAAAGACCTCCAACAGGCGAAACAGCTGTTAGAGACGCTGCAGGAAACCACAAAGTGGCTGCGTTTGCAACGATGAACCAAAACGGTAGCCTGCAACAACGGCGCAGGCGGATTAGAGGAACGCACGCAAAAGTTCTAACGTCCGTTGTTCCTCCGCAAGGAAAATTAAAAACATGAGACTTGGTGTTGTTGGAATCAGTGGGGACTTTCGCACCCTCACATCGGATGAGATAGATAAAATCAAGGCATCGGCGTTTACCGGTTTAAGTTTCCATTTCCGTAGTGCGGAGATTCCATCTGTACCGCCAGACGCTTCTCTTCGTTGTGTGCAAATGTTAGAAGCCGCGGAACTTGACCTTGTACAATTCGGCATCACTTACGAGGAATGCCTTTTTCATCCAGATGCGACTGTTCGAGAAGCAGGTATTGCCAGCGTCCAACGCGGCATGGCAACCGCTACCTCTCTCAAGGCACACCATTATCTTTTTCGTGCAGGTAGCCTCAATCCCGATGGTGCTTGGACATCCCATCGAGATAACCATCTGCCAGAATCAATGGAACGTTTGATTGACACCTTGAAACCGATTGCGGAGCATGCAGAACGGCACGAACTGACGCTTGTTATGGAAACACACGCTGTCTCAATTATGGATTCACCGGAAACGTGTCGGGAGGTGGTGGAGCGTGTCGGTTCCGAACGACTTCGCATTGTCATGGATTTCGTCAATCACTTTCAAACGCTTCGACAGGTTTATGAGAGCGAGGCGCGGCTTAACCACATTTTCGATGTCATGGGACCGATCGCGCCGATGGCGCATATCAAAGACATCAGCGTACAGAACGGTTTGGTACTCCATCTCAATGAAGAGGTACCCGGTGAGGGTGAATTGGCACTTGGTGTCGCACTAAAACGTTTTGACACACTCTATCCGAATGGCTATGGATTGATAGAACATCTTCCTACGGAGAAAATCCCACTCGCGAACGCGAATGTCCGGCGAATTGCCGCCGAAAACGGAGTTCATATTTTTTAATGGTTGTCAGAGGCATGGTTATCGGTTCGTTCCGCTACGCTCCACTTTCGGTTTGCTTCGCAGTGAGAATGGTCGGTTACAAGAGCGATTCGCTAAACGAGGGGAACGCCCAAGCCAAAACACCTCTTAACCGAAAACCGATAACCAATTAACCGAAAGAAAAGGAGGCCCTGTATCATGTATAGAAAAGTACTGAAAAGGAATTCCTTTAAAGCTTTCCAACAAAGAGCCATGTCTATAGAGAGAATAGCATGCTTAATTCTTGTTTCGATCTTTTTCATACTCCTGCCCTCAGCATTCGGGCAAGAATCCAATGTCGTTGAGGAGGTCCAAAAACAGGCGCGGAGCTGGTGGTCAAACTCACAACTCTACGTCGGAGTTATCCTTCTTGTCTTTATAATCAGTAGCGTCGGCTATATAATCAGGCTCTTTAAAAAGGACAAACTTCTTAAGCAGCTCCTGAATAAATACGTCGTTTTTCAGATGAAGAACGGCAGGCGTTACCGTGGCACCATGCGATTGGAATTTACAGGGATGGAAATTATCTCTGAGGAATCCCGGCAACGGGGGCATGCGCCGAGTTATATCTTCACCAACGAGGAACGTGACGAGGGGATTGTTTCCTACATCCGTTATCATGATTCGATGAATGCGCGCGAACTCAGAGAACGCGCGTGGGAGCTTGAGCGCGTTTACCATCCACCTCTCATCTACAAAATTGGACGGAAAATCCGAAATATGTTCATCGCGCTCAAAGAGGCGTTGAAAGAAGCCATTAGCATGGCATGGAGCAGTTTCACAAGAGGCGCGAATAAGCGCTTAGAGAGGTACCGTCAGGTTTATGAAGAGGGCGGCGGCGACCTGGAAAAAAAGTTCGACAAATTGGAAGATGAATCCGCCAGTTACTTGGAGCAGGAAAGTTATGAACGTTTAATAGAACGCCTGATTGGGACGCGCGTCAAAGTCCGAGTCCGTTTCGGTGAGCATACCGCTGAGTACACGGCTATCCTCAAAGATTACAATGAGAGACACATGGCACTCATGGATGTAAAAGATAAGGATAACAACGGCTACGCAGACGAATGGGAATATGAACATGAATTCAAGAAAGATCTTGCGAACCTCAACCATCGTGATGATCGAGGCTTACGGTGCCGCGCAGAAAGCAATGCCATCATTTTTGAGAACAATACACCGTATACAATCCAACTTGGACGCATTCGGTTGACAGAAGACTCACCGAAGTGGGAGAAGAATTATGAGTACAAATACCATATCGGTGCCTTCAGTGTTCAAAGGCTTGAAGTAGAGCCTGTCATTAAACATAACGTGGAACCTTTCGAGCGTGTTGCTGTTCGAGACACGCTCGCCATAAACAATTACAAAAAAATTTGGTTCAAGTTTCGCTCCTTCCGGGATGCGGATATTGTTTTCCCGCGCCGCTACTGCACAATCGTTGAAAGTGCGGAGAAATACCAACCTGAGCTTTTCAGTCTTACCGGCTTGACAGACAGTATCTTGGACATGCGTGATACGGAGGATATCGCTATTACGGACAAAGACGGCAATGCTATCCACGGGATCAACGTTGTTCGCGGATATGTGACAAATATCAATGAAGAACGTATTGATTTAAAGGCGATTGATGCGAGTTATAGTCGAAGATGGGATGTTGAAAACGCGTTTCGTCGTTTTGATAATAAACTCCGTCATGGATTTCCTATCTACAAGCGACTTCTACCGATAAATCGCGCCCGTATTACAGCGCACGCTTCCCTCGTTGAGCAGGTACACGGTAACCCAGTTCGGCATGCGGCGTTAACTCCACTTATTTATCCACAACCCCGTAGCCTAAACACTGCGGAACGTCGTATACGTAGCCGAAAACGGATGCGGAATCGAATTGTGAGGAGCATAAACACTGCAATTTGGAAATCGAGAAACGGGCTTTCCAAGACGCCTGATATAAAACGCTCGGAAGTCCCGATCGCGATGCCGCTTAAACTCATGGCACTGACTGGAAACACATCCACTGTCGAGTTTCCGGTTCTTGAACGGTTTGAATACGTTCAGGATCACCATATAATTTACAATGAAGTTCGGGATTTGCGTAATGATCGACTCGCAAAGACTGACATTTTGTGGATTGGTAACGGTGAAATTTACAAATCTGGCTATCGCTTAAACATAGATGCTGAGCATCGCATTAAAAATTTCGTTAGCCAAGGTGGTATCGCCATCATTTCTGGGCAAGATGTCAAAGCGAGTGCGAAACAGCGTCGTGGCACAGGGTGGATTCCGGAGCCGCTCACCGGAATTGAATGTGAAGAGACTTATGATCTCTTACCTACATCACAGGGGAAACGCTCACGTATTTTCCAACATCCGAATCCACTTAATGGGAATCATGCCGATCTAGCAACGCAGGACCAGCCCTTTATTCGACTCGATGATATGTGGCTGGATCCTCTTGGGAAATGGACATCTCTCGCGAAAATTAACTCGGTTGCTGTAGGCATTCCGAGAAATGGGTTTGAAGATGCCTCCGCACTGCTCCTTCTTCCATTCCAAAAAGGACTATACATCGTCACCAGTTTGAAGAATGAGACAGAAGCGGATGTCCAAGTCAACGATAAAATTATGGAAAACCTACTCCATTTTTCTGTCAAGTGGCTTGACCGGCAACGTAAAACGATTTAGTTCCCTTGTAGCGGATCTCCACATCCCGACTCTGCATCTAAGACAACGTGAGTTCAACATAAACATTTATGGCGGAAGTTTGTGCTAACTTGTGCTGCAAACTAACTGGCACCCAGCAATACATCATTAAACTTCTCATCTCCTTCCGTAATAATCAGTGCAACCGCCAAAACGACTATCGGAAGATTCCAATTATCTACAAAGTGCGCTAATTTTTGCTCGTCTTTCTGTGTTGTGACAATCAGGTCTGCCGCTGCTTCTTGAAAAGCCGTAGATATCAGATGTTTATCAGTTTCTGTATAAACGTAGTGATCGGGAAACGCCAATAGTTCCACACTCGCAACGGCACATCGTGTGAGGGTCGCAACAAACGCGTCCGGGTCTCCAATTCCACAAACTGCGAGGATCCGTTTTCCTTTAATTTTTTTTATCTCAGAAGAGTGGCTATCGGTTTCCATGGGCTTTCGTATTTCAGTGAGGAGGTTTTCTTGTGAACCTACTGCCTCTTGCTGATTGCTATCCGGCTGATTACTGACGGCTAACGGATAGAGATGTGTTGGCTGGTGAACGCTTTCTGAGATCGGTGTGTTCGGTGCCAACGGTTTCACCAATTTTTTGATATGTGCGGATGTGTTAGGTGTGTCTGCATGCGTCAGTAAGATAAGGTCTGCGCGTCGAAGCGCGGTGAGTGGTTCACGTAGGGTTCCTGCGGGTAGCAATTTCTCCGGACTGCCGAAGGGATGCGTTGCGGGAATAGTGAGAATATCGACATCACGCGCAAGTTGCCGGTGCTGAAATCCATCGTCCAAGAGCAGGACATCTACTTTGAAACGTTCGAGTGCAACCTGAGCTGCCAGATAGCGACATTTACCTACAAGAATAGGAATGTTCCTGAGGTATTTCGCCATCATGTAGGCTTCATCACCACTTTCTATAGGAGAGGCGCGCACTTTTTCGCCGTCCGAGACAATTGTGACTTTTTCACGAACACGACGTTTATACCCGCGCAGCAGAATGACGACACGCCTTCCCTCTCTTTGAAGATGTTTCGCAATGGCAATAACAGCAGGTGTTTTACCTGTCCCGCCAACAATAATGTTACCGACACTGATGACTCGACACGGTAACCTGCGCGCTTTTAAGACCTCGTGTGTGTATAAAATATTCCGTAGTTGGACGCTTGCCGCATAGAGCCAACTCAATGGCGTGAATAAAAAGCGTAGAGGCGTGGCGAGAAATTTCTGCTGGAGTGAGGCAAGATCGCGGGTGTGTTTGTGTTTCATAGTGAATAAAATTTGCAAGTGTACTAAAGTTGCGAAGTCTGTAAAGTTGAAAGAAGATTTTCTAATAACTTTAGGCACTTTAGAGCACTTTACAGACTTTTTGCAGCATCTAACACTAATTCCGCCGTGCGCTCAGCCGCACCAGCAGTGCCGAGTTGCGCATGCACGGTTTGGAGTGCATCCCGCTGTGTCTCTCGTTTCTGTGGATTCTGCAGGAAATCAAGGGACAGATCCGTCAAAGCAGTCGATGTCAGTTCGGTTTGTAGGAGTTCCGGCACAATGTCTCGTTCTGCGATAAGATTGGGAAGTCCGCTCCGCTGCAATGGGGTCAACGATCTGACGATGTGCCAGTTAAGGGATGCGGTACGAAAAACGATAATCATCGGTGTGCCGATGCATGTTGCTTCGAGTGTCGCTGTACCAGAGGTAACCAACAATAGCGTTGATGCTCGCATTGCCGAATAAGTTGCGTCTTCCACGATTCTGATGCGTGGAATCTGTATCCCTGACTGGTTTTGTTCCTGTTGACATTTTGCAATGAGTTCGTGTGAAATTCCGGGGGCTAACGGCAGAATCCACTGAGCATTTGGGTAGACCTGAGCGATGTTCGCCGCGGCTCTTAGCATGACTGGCAAAATGTATTGGATTTCGGAACGGCGACTCCCCGGCATCAACCCGATGACAGGCGTATTCTCATCGTCTGCCGTTTCGCTTAGCTCGAGATGTTCGCGTGCGGCTTGTGTGCTGAGGGGTGTCTGTGCGAAATCGACGAGCGGATGTCCGACAAATTCGGCGTTCGCCCCCGCGTTTCGGTAGAATTTTGCTTCAAACGGAAAGATTGCCGCGACGACGTTTGCCCACTTTGCTAACTTCTGCGCCCGCTTTGCCCGCCATGCCCACGCTTTCGGCGGAATGTAATAGACGACTGGAACCCCGTGCTTGCGAGCGAACTTGGCTAACGGCATATTAAACTCCGCAAAATCGACAAGGAGAAGAACATCCGGACATTCCTCACGGATACGGCGTTTCAAATGCGCTTGTTTCCGAAGGAACATCGGTAGGACAGTGATAACATCGGCAAACCCCATGACAGCGGAATCTCGGATATGAAAATCGAGTGTCACGGATGCCTTTTCCATCAAGTCGCCACCCATGCCGAAAAGTATTATATCGGGACAAAGTGCTGTGAGTTGATGTGCGACATGGGAAGCGTGTAAGTCACCAGAGGGTTCTCCAGCAACAATCATAATTTTCGGTTTTCGGTAAAACGATGTTTGTGGCATCAGCAAATGTTGTAACTCCCACAAGAACCTACCGACTGCCACAGCTGATAGCCATTCTACGGCATCATCCCTGGCACCTTCAGTCCGTCAGTTTCTTTGAAGCCGAACATCAGGTTGAGATTCTGCACAACGGCTCCCGCTGCCCCTTTACCGAGATTGTCGATCGCTGCCATCGCGACGATCCGCCGTGTCCGTGTATCCACTTCAAGACCAACATCGCAATAGTTGCTGCCGAGAACTGCTTTTGTTTGTGGATATGTGCCGGTTGGAAGCACTCGAACGAACGGCTCATTCTCATAGAACTTTGCGTACATACCAATGGCTTCCGCTGTAGAAATATCTTCTGTGAGGCGCATGTAGACAGTGCTAAGGATACCGCGTGTCATCGGGACAAGGTGTGGTGTGAACGTCACGCGAACCGGTTCAGATGCGACAGCACTCAACTCCTGTTCAATTTCTGGTGTATGCCGATGGACACCGATATTGTAAGCGATAAAATTGGACTCCCGATTCGCGTAGTGCGTGTTTTCACTCGGTTTCGGACCAGCCCCTGAGATGCCTGACTTCGAGTCGACGATGATGGAATCTAATTCCACGACCTCGTGTTTCACGAACGGCAGTGCGGCAAGTATGGCACTTGTTGGATAGCAGCCTGGGTTCGCGACGAGTTGGGCGGAACGAATGCAATCGCGATAGCGTTCGGGTAGCCCGTACACAGACTTGGACATGAGTGATGTACTCGTATGTTCCACATGATACCAGGCTTCGTAAGTTTCGGCATCCTCAAGACGATAATCCGCGCTAAAATCCACGACGCGCAAACCTTGTGCCAAAATCTGTGGCACGAAGGACATCGCCACTTTGTGGGGCACGGCGAGCACAACGACATCTACTCTATCTTTGAGAGAATCGAGATCTAAGGTCTCAAATTTGGAGGATAGAAACCCTCGAAGATTTGGGAGGACGCTGTCAATACATTGCCCTGCGTAGGTCTCTGATGTACAGAGTGCTACCTGAAGTTCGCCGGGATGGTTGACGAGGAAACGCAATAACTCACTGCCGCTATATCCGGATGCACCAACAATACCAATCTTTATCATTTTTTTAATTTACCTTGCGAGAAAACGATGAACTTTAAAACTTTCACGTGTGTTTCTTAAACCCGTCTGCGAGGAATAGCCGTCGGCAGTCAGCGGTCAGCAAGAAAAGAGGGTATTCTGTAACGCTTGTGTCTTTGCTGATTGCCAATACGCTATGTGTTTTTTATTCAAAGGTTATAGATTATATCAGGAATTGTAGCACATTTCGGGCGAAATGTCAAATTATTGCAGGGACATACCCAGAGCTATTCAATTCTCGCGAGGCACTTTTGTAGGAGGGCTTATAAGCCCGATTTGCATCCAAAGAAATAAATTGACAGACCACCGTATACGCGATATAATAGCCCTCGGTTATCGGCTATTGGCTGTCAGCCAAAAGATCTGTAGGGCGTAATAAATAGTGCTACCGCTACAAGCATCCACTGACTGCCGACTGCTGACAACTAACAACTTATAAAATAGGAGGCTACTATGAAATTAGCACGATACGAATTAAATGGAACAATCGGTTACGGCATTGTCTCAGGAGATAGTCTGAGCGTCTTATCGGGATGCCCATTCGGTGAATATAGCGAGACTGGGGAGACCGTTGCATTGGCGGATGTCAAATTACTTGCCCCGACCACACCTACAAAGGTGTTGGCTGTCGGCTTGAATTATCGGAGCCATTTAGGCGGGGCTCCGGAACCACAAAACCCCGAAATCTTTATCAAAACCCCTTCCTGTATCAACGATCCAGAAGGCAACATTGAATTACCTGATGGCGATGACGAAGTCCACGCGGAAGGCGAACTCGTCGTCATAATCAAGGAACAGACAAGTAAGGCAACACCAGAAGAGGCAGCCGCCAATATTTTGGGTGTGACATGCGGCAACGATGTCAGCGCACGTACATGGCAAAGCAATGACTTGCAGTGGTGGCGTGCCAAAGCATCAGATACTTTTGGTCCCATAGGTCCCGTCATCGTTACTGACCTTGACTATACCGATGCCCAATTAGAAACCCGCATCAACGGCGAAGTCGTTCAGAAACAGACCACCGCCGATCTCATTTTCCCGGTGACAACGGTTGTCAGTTTCATTTCGCAAGCGATTACCCTTGAACCGGGGGATGTGATCTTTACGGGGACTCCCGGCACAACGACGGCTTTGAAAGCCGGTGATGTCGTTGAGATTGAAATTGAGGGCATCGGCGTTCTGAAGAATCCTGTCGTAGCGTAGGAACGCCTTTGTAGGCATGCTTTTCAAGTACTTTGCTGGCGAGGTTTCCAACCTCGTCCCATACTCACTTGAAGATATGTCTAATATCCTGCGATAATGAGTTAATACTCATGAAAACATTGTTTAGAGGCATAGCATTATTACTGATGACTGGTTCGTTGAGGTTGTCAACGGGACACCAGAAGAACAGCAAACCGAAGCCGAAGCGAAGGCAGAGGCAGAGCAGAAGGCTTTGATTGGCACACACGCGCAGCAATGGCAACGCACGAAGGCATTAGCGAGCCGACACAAGCGACCGATTGACGCGTTATCGGATACGGAAATCTTTGCGAAGGTGTTAGGCACGCCGTTATCGGAGACCCTACTCATTTCCGGTTACGCCCTTAACATGCAGTCTGCAATTGTGTTTTTTATTTTATCGGATGGAAAAATTTTTTGCCAGGCGAATGAAGACACATGCTATGATGATATCGTATCTACTACGGTGTAGGTGCATGTCCGTATTTTGTTATCAAGTGATTTCTGAGGTGAACGTATGTTCGTTGATTTACTTTCGAGTCGTGCGATCCAATTCGGGCTGGCTTTCTTTCTGGTCGTTGTCTGCAGTAGCCTGCTGTATAGTTGGCATGTCCAACGCACCACTGAGGTTGAACTGACGCGATCTAATGAGACACTGCAACCGATCGAGCATCCGAACGGGACACCGACTGTGGATATAAGTCCAGTGGACTTTGGAGAAGCCGGAACGCCTCTTGAAGCGGATACAGAACAGCCGCCGATCGAGCATCCGAACGGGACACCGAATGAGGATGTCGTCCCTATGGACCTCTCAGATGCGTTCTTACCTGATGATTTCGTCTCGGAGATGGAACCGGCTCAGGATGTGCTTCTCTCGCCCTTCGGTTTTGGCCCTTATCCTGAAATTCCGTCTGATTATCCGTTTACACCGATATGGGCTGTCTCTGATACGGAACATGAAAGTTCGCAGGCGAATTATGGTAGCACTGGCATTCGTAATTTTGAGTTGCTTTCGAGAGTCTTGATTCAGTTGTGGGATCAAGGGCACAGGGGCTTAGTGGGGGGGAGTATTGATAAGAATGGCAACGTCATGCCCGCCTATAGAAATGTTGCGTATGTCACCTACAATTACACTGAAAAATCTGATGGCTCGTTAGAGCATTATATTTCAAATGTCAGTGGTGCCCCTGGACTGAATATCACCCCAGAGATGCTGCAGTCTGGGGATATACCGGGCGTCACATTGATAGATAAAGAAGATGCAACTATAAACGCCTATGACTTTCTATCTCTGGATCCTTAGGCGGATATTACATGAAAAGAAGTTTGTTTTTTATTCTGGTTCTCGCGATCTACGGAATCTCGCCGCTTGCGATGAGCCACAACACGGGTCATCCAGATCCGTCATGTTCTACAACATACTTAATCGTCCACGATTGGGATGATGGTGTACACAATCATATCTCATTTGCAAGCATCAGCACGCCAGCAGGCGATAGTTCTGGTGCCTATGAAGCCTACGCTGTCGTCGGTAATAATGAGGCTGACGAGGCATTTGGCTGGTTCTATGGCGCGTATTCTAATTATGCGATGTCTATCGCAGAAAGTTCATCAACAACGCCGATTGGTCATACTGAATATTCCAAAGTGATCATTACGATCGACGGTGAAACTCACACCTATTGGAATGATCAGTAGTTCTAAAGACAGGGATGTGTGTCTCGGTGTATATCCCTGTTTTGTCCACGACCCCAACAAAAACGCGCCACACTCGGAGAAGTCAACGGTGTGGAGCGTTTTACTATTAGTTTTTGTTGTTTTATAAACACATCTCAATATATCAATTCTCCGAAGAACTCTCAATATTTTTCGGTGACATACTTTCTGGCGATTTTTCGGTCGGATTGGCGTAGAAATCCGCAAAAAGTGTGCCGATTGTGTCCAAAATGCGATTTGGGGCAAAATGTGCAATTCTGCGTCTCCGAGATACATGTAAACTTTTTTAGTGCAATCCCGCCAGGCGGTGCAATTGCCGCGAATACCGCTTTGTCGGTGATGCTGTCGAGGACCTCGTTTTACCTGTTGAACCACAGGATAAGTTAAGCACAACCTGGGGGACAATTAAGGGGGGCTATTAGACATGGACGTGCTAAGGAAAAGCTTGGAAGGCTGGAAGTTTGGAAGAAGGACACTTCGCACCAAGTAGCTCTTCCTCTCTTCCATCCTTCCACTCTTCCGTTCATCCATACCGAACCACAAGGAAAATTAAATATATGGCGACCTATATTGCCCACGGTGGACAAGACACCGTTATCACAACCGAAGAAAAACGCGCACTCCTACACGAGGCACTCCTCAAATTGGGCGGTATTCCGAAGAAGATTTTGGTAATCCCGCCGGATATAACACGCCTCCATTCAAACGCTGGCGAACTTACCCAACTTCTCTACGAATTGTGGGACACAGCAAACGGTACCACCTTCGATATCCTCCCCGCTATCGGCACACATGCCCCGATGACTGAACCACAGATTGCCGAAATGTATGGACATCTACGCAAAGCGACCTACCATATTCATCACTGGCGGACAGGGTTACACCACTTCGGTGAAGTGCCCTCCGAGCTCGTGCAAGAGGTTTCGGGCGGTAAACTCGATTACAGTATCCCTGTCGCTGTGAACCGCCGTCTCGTAGAGGGAAGCTATGAACTCATCATCTCCATCGGACAGGTGATCCCACACGAGGTTATTGGTATCGCCAACGGATTTAAGAACATCCTCGTCGGTGCCGGGGGTGTTGAGATGATTAACAAATCCCATTTTCTCGGTGCCGTGGACGGCATGGAACGGCTCATGGGACGAACGGATACCTCTGTCAGAAGGGTCCTGAATTACGCACATGCCCACTACCTGAAGCAGCTCGGTATTGTGTATGTTATGAGTGTTATGGATGCTGATGCTTCTGGAGAACGGGTGATGCGTGGTCTTTACGTCGGCGATGATGCACACACCTTTGAAACGGCTGCCGAATTGAGCAGAGTTGTCAATATGACCTTTTTAGAAGAACCTTTAGAGAAGGTGGTCGTCTATTTGGATCCGAGGGAGTTCAAAAGCACATGGCTCGGTAACAAGGCGATCTATCGCACGCGTATGGCGATGGCGGACGATGGTGAGTTAATTATCATCGCACCCGGACTCCGTGAATTCGGTGAGGACGCTGAAATCGACCGACTCATCCGAAAGTACGGCTATCGCGGCACACCCGCGACACTCAACGCAGTTTCAGAAAATACAGAGTTGCAAGACAACCTTTCCGCTGCTGCACATCTGATTCACGGCAGTACCGAAGGACGTTTCAACGTCACTTATGCGACCGAACACCTCACGCAAGCCGAAATCGAATCCGTCGGTTACCAATGGGCACCTGTAGACGAAGTGCTTGCTGAATACAATCCGGCAACACTTGTTGATGGTTTTAACGATGCAGGTTTTTTCTACATCAGTGAACCCGGACAAGGTTTGTGGGCACTGCGCTCACGATTTGTCTAACTACTGGATATCAACCAACAACCGTTGTGTAGGACTTAACAACACCTCAAGAACCTATAAAACGCTACAGTGTTCTTTCGATGTGTGCCTGACTTCCTGCTTCAACGTCCACTGCCTCTCACCGAGGTCTGACACGGACTCCACAGGCGTTTTACGTCTCCTCGCAACTCGTGGCGACGGTTCAAGGTCATTAGAAAAATGGCACTTTTGTTTTCAAAAGCAAAACAAAAGGTTTCGTTTCAATCGGAACCTTCGCGATTGAAACTGCCATTTTTCTACGCAGGACACAGATTGATAGCCGCATTCAGGTCTCTATCACATTCAAAACCACATTCGGAGCAATGATAGATTCTATCAAAGAGCATCACGTCTGTTTTCTTGTGTCCGCAGTGGCTACAGGTCTTGGAAATCGCAAAGAATTGGGGGGCTTCGGTTATCGGTATGCCGCGTCTCTCTGCTTTATACTTGAGTTTGGTTAGAAAACCCCCAAGTGCTGAGTCGGATAATGCTTTGGCAAGTTTCCGATTCTTAAGCATGTTGGTAACCTTGAGCGTCTCTATACCGATAGCACGTGCTTTGCGAACAATCCGTATCGTGGCTTGGTGGTGAGCGTCCTCACGGAGATTACCAATACGTGCATGGACAGCAGAGAGGCGTTTTTTCTGCTTATACCAGTTCTTTGAAAACTTAACCTTACGTGACAAAGCACGATTGGCACGCGCTAACTTTCGCTCATATCGCTTGAGAGGTCGTGGATTGTCGTAAGTCTCCCCATTAGAGCATGTAGCGAGTGTATTGATACCTACGTCTATCCCTATCGGTGGCTTTTCTTGTCGGTCAAACAGAGACGGTTGGTGCTTATAGTTGCTGCTATCGAGGCGTCTGACGGTGATAGACACAAACCATTTGTCGTTATGTTTCGACACAACGACTTTTGTGATTTCACCAGTATAACGCAACTCTTCACGCATGCGTATCCATCCTATCTTTGGGAGATTGACACGCTTTTTACCAACGTCAACAGTTCCTTCGCCATTATCTGCTTGGTAAGAGCATTTACCAGATCGGTGCTTATAGACGGGAAACTTGTTTTGTCCTTTTTTCCAACGCGTAACAGCGTCTCCAAGATTGTGGATAGCATTCTTCGACGCATTCTGTGAGAGGGCTTTACACCAGTGAAACTTATCGTATTTGACGGCGTTAAACTCACGCTTGATGTCAACATGACTTCGCCAGTCGTCGGTATCTAAACCGACTTTCAACGACGATAAAGCGAAGTTGAACGCAACACGGGCATAACCCGCGTGCTGAGACAGAAGCGTGGCTTCTTTGTTATTCGGGTTGAGTTCTATCTTTTGTGTGCGGCGTGTCAAGGTTAAGTTCCAAATGTTCTTTTTCTTCGGAGACGATCTTCTCTATCTCTCGCGCCATTTTCTTGGATTTATGAGAACGGCGTCCATAGAGTTTCGCACAAAACACAGTCAGGATTTCCATGACATCGCTCGTGAGTTCTTCCTCAAAAGAGGGGGGCTCACTTTTGTTGATAATCACAACTTCTATACCTTTGAGTTCGCAGATACGAAAGACAATCTCCGCACCAAGAGTATATCAGAAAAGTAAAAGGGTTGTCAAGTAAAAAACTAAATAACTTTATATTTTACGAGGGTCTTATAGGGTTCAGTAGGTTCTTATAGAAAATACCGAACTGCAACTTACCCTTTGTACACCCGAGGCGTTTAGGAGGCACACAGTGCAAAATCCACAGACAGTTTCCAAAGAAACAGGTATGGATACGGATGTCACCACTTGGGCACTTCCAGAAGGGGCAATTGCTCGGTTAGGACGCGGGAGGGTGGAAACGCTTGAATTTTCGCCAGATGGAAAATATCTCGCTGTCGGAACCTATGTCGGACTATGATGGTATGAACTCGCGACGCTGAACCAAGAATTAAGCGAGTAGTTTGGGCAATTCAGACAGACTCTGAATCGTTTCTTTCCATCTGCCGGTTTGTGTGTTGTCTCGATCAATCAATATCGGACGGATTCCCGCATTTTTTGCCCCAACAATATCCGCTTCGTAAGTATCTCCAACATGGATCGCTTCCTCCGCCGAAACATCGACCGCTGCAAGTGTGTAGTTGAAGATATGCGGATCCGGTTTTGCTGACAAGACGCGTGCATCGTGTGAGGCAACAATTATGTCGAAATAGTGTGCAATGCCAAGCCGCTCCGTAAGTGGATCCAAGGGTGTATCCCAATTCGAGACGATTGCTAACTTAAAACCCGAGTCCCGTAAATGCTGGAGGGTCGGGACAGTGTCATCGTAGAGCGTAGCCGCACTCGCAGCAAAGAACGAGTGTTCGGATTGTAACAGTTCCCACGTCACCTGTTCTACATGTTCTTGAACCCCAAGTTCTCTTATAAATTCGCAGTAACTTTCAATGATTTCCTGCATTGTTCCAAGAAAAGTGTGTCCAGCAGGATCGGAACCTGACGCGTCCGCATAGAGGTTTTCACGCGCCGTTGCATAGCGTTCCCAATCAATTTTAGACCCGTACCGATCCGTGATTCTTTGGAGTCTGGGTCTAAGTGATTCTCCCCAAACGCCTAACGTCTGATAAAAATCAAAGAAAACTGCTTTTATCATATTTTAATTATACCTTGCGGAGGAATGAAGTGGGTTTCATGCTGAGCACGCCTTCCCCATATCCGTCCTCCATTTCATTACGGACTACGGTCCTGAGTTGTGTCCGAGGAGTTTTGCTTTTGTCTTTGCTTTACATTGGAGCGCAGCCAAAGGATCCAGAAATTAAAAACCGCTAAATATATCGGGTTGGATCAGGGATACCTGCCTCTTGAAAGCCTTTCTTTCGGAGCAAGCAACTATCGCATCCACCACATGCTCCGCCTTCGGTATCTGGATCGTAGCAACTTAAGGTGAGACCGTAATCGACACCGAGTGCCGCGCCAATTTGAATAATTTCTGCCTTCGTTTTATCAATAAGTGGCGCGCGAATTTTCAATTTCGTCTTGCCTTCAACACCGGCTTGTGTTGCAAGGTTCGCCAGCGTTTGATAGGCATCTATATATTCCGGACGGCAGTCTGGATAGCCACTGTAATCAATGGCATTGGCTCCGATAAAAATGGTGTCGGTAACGAGGACTTCAGCCCATGCGAGTGCATAGGAGAGAAAAATTGTGTTTCGGGCGGGGACATAGGTTATCGGTATGCCATTTCCCATATCCGTTTCAGGTCTGTCCTTTGGAACTTCGATATCTGCTGTCAATGCTGACGACCCGAAGGTCCGCAGATCAATGTCAACGACAATGTGCTGTCTGACGCCTAATGCCTTTGCAATGTTTTTGGCACACTGTAGTTCCACTGTGTGTCGCTGACCGTACCGAAAACTCATGCAATATGTGTCGTACCCCTCATCTTGAGCGATAGCGAGCACTGTTGTTGAATCTAAGCCACCACTGAGTAAGACGACTGCTCTTTTACGCAATTCTTTTCCTTTATTACGGTGTTGGCTGTCAGCAAAGAAGCAGTCAGCAATCAGCAAGAGGAAGCCTTTGCTAAACGAGGGAAACGCCCAAGCAAAAACACCTTTTAACTGAAAGCCGACGGCTGAAAACTGATAGCCAATACGCTAACTGCTATTTTTGCTCAAACTCTAATTTTGCGAAACGGAGGAAAATACCACCCCCCGGTCTGGCGAGGGGGCCGTTGATCGCCAAACATGCGATGACATGTTTCGCACCCGGTTCCGCGCTTTCCGTAACTACAACGCGTTGCGGAGCATTGAAACCGGAGGCGGCCCCACGTCCTGATTCTCCGAATGCCAGGTCAATCTCGCCATCGACCCAAACTTCACCATAGTCATCAATACACGTGTGGAACCACACCTGTGAACCAGCAATTGAAGTGCCATCAACTTCCTCTGGAAGCGTCACAGCGATTCGATACCAACCGAAACAGAGTCCTTCGGAGATGACTGCTTGGATGTCCTCACATATTTCCCAACCTGAATCGTCATAATCAGCGTGACGGGCGGGGCTTTCTTTCATCAGGTTCACTAGACCCCCGTTGGGTTCACCCGGAACAAGCCCATCACCATAACGCCATTCGGAATTGGTGAGTTCGCGATGTTCTGCGTTTTCTAAATCAAGTTCTGCAATAATCATTATGCATTCCTTCCTTAGTTTGAAAGTAGCACAAACTGTTAGTTTGTAATCTGAGTATTTGTATATTGAAGTTTGTAAGCAATACCTGTTGAAAACATTAGGAAAATTCCTGCAACAATAAATGGAACGTGAACAGAGAAACTCATCAAAAAGCCACTGGCTACATAACCGAGAAGGAATCCTGTGCTCCATGCTAAATGTGTAAGACCAACACCGTGTCCTTTCTCATGAGGCTCAGTAAATTCATTAATAAACCGGGGGATAGTCGTCGAAAGTCCCCACGCCGCGCCTGCACCGAGTATCCCGAAAACTTCCAGTGCAATTAAAGAATCGTGAAAGAACGCCACACCAAAAGCGAGGAGTGTAACAAGCGCGTTCGCCACGAGAGCAGGCACCCGATGTCCAATCGCGTCACAGATTCTCCCAACAGCCAGTTGACATCCAAAAGCGAATAACAGACTCATCGCACCGTAGTAGCCAGTCGCTTTAACACCAGCGATACGGGCAATCAAGATCGGCATGAGCAAGTTCACGGAACCCCAATAATAGGTCGGGAAAACCCGTAGACCGATCAGCATTTGCATGTTCCGCCGCCGACTTAGATCGAGGTATGCCGCGACGTTAAGGGTCGATTTCCATAGCCCCTCGCGTTTTCGTTGGGTTTCGGAAGAGTGCCCTGCCAACCGAGGTAGAAAGAAACACGCACCTACAAACAGCAAACCCGCCAATGCTACCGCACCGATCCCGAAAACACTATAGTCGATACGATCAATGACTTCTCCTGCGATGGCACTCCCGACTGCGCTCCCGACAGTCATACTGATAAAGTACCATCCTGTCGCCCATCCCAATCGGTTCGACGGCACGACGCTGATGAGGTAGGTTTGTCCACCCGCAGTCTTGAACCCCGATGCGATACCTTCGTAACAGAGGATACCCCAGATGAATAACGGCGTTTCTGTCGTGAAAAGTGTCCCTACGACAACCGCACCTGTGATCCCGATAAGGATAGCCGGTTTCCGTCCGAACCGATCACTCAGCGTTCCGCCTATCAGTGCTGAGATGCCGCCTAACCCGATAGGCAGTGCTCGCAACAATGCCGCGAACAGTGCCGTCTCTTCTAAAACCGTCTCCGCGTAGACCGGAAACAGCATCTGTACCGGTCCTGTTACCAAACCGACAACGAACACGATAGCGCAAAGAAAAATAAATCCGCGACTCCACATCTTTTAATTTTTCCTTGCGGAGTAATGACGTACATTAATTAAAAATACTGTATCAGACTATCCGTAATGTTTGGTGCGGCAGTGCCGAGTCCACATGCGCTCGTTGCCCTCATAACTGCTCCAATTTCTGAAATAAGTGCCTCCGAATTTGGGTGCAAAGGCTCAGACAACAGTTCTGTCAGTCGATGTGTACCGATACGACAAGGGAAACATTTTCCGCAAGATTCTTCGGCAAAAAATTCCATTGCGTTGCGTGCGACATCAAGCATATCTCGCGTGTCATCAAACACCATTATTCCTGCTGCCCCAAGCATCGCACCTACCTTTTGGAAACTCGGTTCATCGATAGTAATATCAAAGTTGGCACCAGCGATAAACCCACCAGATAACCCCGCTGTCGTGATCGCTTGAATTTCGCGTCCCTCTGGCGCGCCACCTGCCCATTCGTAGAGAAACTTCTTTAACGGAAGTCCGAAAGGCACCTCGTAGTTACCCGGTTTCTGGATGTCGCCGGAAAGGCTAATAATCTTTGTGCCTGCTAAGTTTTCGTCACAACTGAGGTTTTTGTACCATGCGGCACCGTGTCGTAAAATCTGGACAGCGGCGGCGAGTGTTTCCACGTTATTTACAACGGTGGGCAAGTTCTCAAATCCGTGTGTTACAGGATAGGGCGGTCGATTCCTCGGGAACGGATGTTTCCCTTCCAGACTGTTCAATAGTGATCCCTCTTCCCCACAGACATAAGCACCTGCGCCCCGTCGAATGTAGATGTTGAAGTTGAAATCTTCACCGAGGATGGTATTACCAAGCAGTCCTGCTGCCTCTGCTTCCGCGAGTGCACGCTCAAGTATTTTTAGGGTTTCTGGGTACTCATATCGTAGGTAGATAAAGCCGCGCGTCGCACCTGTCGCGTAAGCGGCGAGCGTCATCCCTTCAATCACGGCGTGTGGCGCATAGTCGAGGATAACCCGATCCTTGAAACACCCCGGTTCGCCTTCATCGGCGTTGCAGACGATCGTTTTCGGCTCGCCTGGTGCACTCAAGACCGATTCCCATTTGATGCCTGTTGGGAATCCTGCACCGCCTCTACCTGCGAGTTGGCTCTCTTTAAGCGTCTCAATCACATCTGTTTGTGTGAGTGTTGTCAACGCACGGGTTAGTGCTTCATAGCCACCGGTACGTCGGTAGCCCGCCAGTGTATTGCGTCCGGGTTCTCGAATTTCAGCGAAGATGCATTCTTCGCCATCGCCCGGATGGGGTGGGGGTAAAGGCGTGGGTTGCACAGAGAGCGTATCTACCTGTTTTCCGACGAGCACCTGATGCCCTTTCAGCACCGGCACACAATCGTCGCATCTTCCAGCACACGGCATCGGGGTCGCACCTTGGTCTTTGAGTGCCTGAAGGATTTCCAAGCCACCTTGTAATCGGCACACGGGTCCGGTACAGACGCGCGGTGCGTCCTGTCCTGGCGTTTCACGGGAAAAATGGTGGTAGAACGTTAGCGTACCGAAGAGTTCAGCGAGCGGGATCCGAAGTCCGACTGTGATGTCGCGAAGAACCGCCTCCGATATAAACCCATCTCGGTCATGGAAGGCGTGTAGCAATGCGAGCAATGGAGCGGGTTCGTCGCGCCACTGGGCAATCACTTCTCGATTTGTCGGGGCTGCCATCTATTTCTCCAATACTGTAACGCAAAAGGTGAATTCTTTGTGCATCTTACCAGTTCCGCAACTCCACGTCAACGCTTTTTTAATTCTACCTTGCGGAAAAATGACAGGTTTTGCGCTTTGACATTTTTCATTCCGGAATATCCACTTTAAACGGATTTATGAGTTCATTCAACGCCTCTCGCTGTCCATGATCTCGGCTTTCAAGTTCATGCAGTGCCTCTGGAATTTCGTCCTTATGTGCATCGAACGGAAGCCATTGAGACGAGTCCACGTGATGGAACTGCTTCGCATAGACCCAGCGCAAGAACACTGTCATACGCGGGTAATCTTCATGGCTCCAGCGTCGTCCAGCGTGTCGCGTATTTGGCAGAAACACGATGAAATCGCCAGCGTTCACTGGGATATTGTGAACTGTCGGTGGTGGATCATCCATCGTGATGTGCTCTGGATATTGGAAGCTGGATTTGTGGCTTCCGGGGATACAGGCGAATCCATTGCCTGGTGGCACATCCACGAGCGAAACGGAGAGGTTGAAGAAACTCGCGAAGATCTCATCGTTAGCGACTTGGTATTGGTGGTGTGGACTTCGGAACCACCCTTTATGTCCACCGTGCAATTCCAAGCCGTCAGCGTTGGGATAGCAGATATTCGCTACGGCATCGAAAACGCGCGGATGGTTCCAGGTCAGAGCAGTTACGACTCGCAGGATTTCTGGGTTCAAGATGAGCCGTTGGAACGCTTCATGCCCGTAATGCATGTTGTAGACCCACCACGGCTTTCCCTCTGGGGCATTGATCCGCATCGGGAATTTGAAATCGCCCGCATCCCATTCATACCACTCGAACATCTGTGCCTTCATCATCTCGACATCCGACTTCGGCACGGCGTTTCGCACCACAAAATAACCGAGCAGATCGAGGTACCATTTTTCTTCCTGGGTCAGCATAGTTCCTCTCCAGCCTCCAATTTTTTGAGAATCCGTTTGACAAACCCTTTTTCGTTTCGTTGGATCGATTCCAATTCGTATTCATCGTCAGAGATACAGTGTCGATGTGCTTCTATCGGTAGGTTATAGTTTTCATTGAAATAGAAACTGAATTGATACCGATTGAAGACGACTCGGCGTGGATAATCAACTTTCCAAAATCTCGCGCCGTGCATCAGGCGCGGCGAGAAGACGAGACAGTCTCCTGCTTTCAACTCAAAAGTGATTGCGGGTGCCCACTCATTGTCGATGTCAATCGTTGTAGGAAACGTAATTCTCGATTTATGCGTGCCGGGGATACACATGAAACCGTTGTCCTTCGGCACATCGACAAGCGTTATGGCGGTGTTAACGTAATTGCTGTAGATCTGCCCGTTCCCGGCTTGGTAATCGTTGTGCGGATTATGGAACCCATCGGGAAAGTCAAAACCGCTGGTATCGCGATGAAGCCTCTCCTTTTCACCTTCGGGGATGGAACGTTGCTTCTGCAAGACGAATGCGCAATTAAAAAGGCGCGGACGGTTCCACATCAAACCCATCACAATCCGCATCACTTTCTCATTCAACGATAACCGTTCAAAGATTCGGTCGCCATACTGAACGTTATTCAGGACACCACTATATTCGTCTTGAGTGACATTCACCGGTTCAGGTGCGGTTTTGGGATCTGCAAACCACCTATTCGCTATCTCAAGCATCCGTTCAACCTCAACTGGCGATACCACCTGCCGAAGTATCAGGTAACCAAACAGATCGTAGTGCCACTTTTCTTCTTCTGTCAGTGTAGAGGGAAGATTGATAGCACTGTCTTCACCGCGAATTAGCATAACGTCTCCTCAGAATTTTGGTGGACTTGCAGCCCAGTTTATGTTGAAAAGGCACAACTTGCACAGAATAAATCGGCAGCATTTTTTAAATCAAAAAAAGTTTCCATTGGCTGACAACCTCACCTGTATTTGCCTCAACCAATTTATTGTCGTCCTGCAACAAATAAGTAGCTCCTGCTTTTACATCAGCAGAGAATTTGGATACGAGTTGAATGGTGTTCCCCGTATCGTTATCAAAAAAATGACGGTGTATGGTCGTTACCGACATATCACGCTTTCCTGGCAGGACCAAAATTTCGTCAATAGCGATATCCTCGTGTACATCAATCTGCTTGCGCACAGCTAATTTACCATCAATGCGGAACGCGATTAACTTATACCGCTGGAGCCATCCTCCCTCTGTGTCAATTTTGATAGTGGCGAGTTCGGATTTTGGCAACTGCGGTGTCTCATACTCACCCTCTGATGTAAAATTATTTATTCCCGCTCCGCAACCGACAAACAGTAGAGATACGAGTATACCCGCGAGTAGAACAGGGACGCTCAATACCAGTTTCATCTGTTAACCTCCTGTGCTATTAACATATCAGAAGTACTTGTTCTTGGGTCACTTTCACCCTCTATATCTAATGACATTAATGAGTCATTTTTTATGAGGATACAAGGTTTAGATACATAAGTCAACAAAAAAATCAGTTTGATTTTTTTATTGACAATCTTCCTCATATTTGCCATTATAGCCACAATTGAAATGTGATAAAAGCGATTCAGAGGGTATCCGTTAATTTTCCACATCGTATCACTCAACTGGAAAAATGGAGTCAATTATGAAACCGAAACGTCTAAATTGGTGTGCTATTCAAATCAGTTGTATCCTTGTGTGCACTGTCACCTTAATTATTGGGGTGGAGGCTCAAGTCGTCACGGACGGCTTAGTGAGTTATTACACGCTTGACAAAAACGACATCGTCGGCGATACCGTTAAAGATCTCGTTGGCGGCAAGGATGGCACAATCGTCGGTGAACCGGAGTCCATCGAAGGGCATCTCGGTGAAGCACTTAATTTTGGCGGAAAACCGGATTGTGTGGAGTTGCCGATCCTTTTCAATATCGGGGAGAAACCAGCGTCGTATGAAGCGTGGTTTTTGAAAACCCCTAACAGCCGCATCGGTTGGCAATATATCCTGACAAATAAAACGAATTTCTTCGATCATTTCTTTCGGTTGGGCTTTAATTCGGAAAGTTGAGTCTCACTTGGGGGCGGATTAAAACCGCGCAATCTTTTCATTAAGGTGTGCGATTTGCGCTGGTAGGTTGAACAATTTCACTGTGAGGCGAACAGGAGTGAATCATTGACAAAAAATCGAAATGTAATCATCAAAATTGAGACGGGTTCGGTCACGCGAGACAACGATCTTGTCCGCATGCGTTTCAAGCCGAAACGTTACTTTCCCGATTGGCAGGAAGGGATTTCAGGACTTGCGATGTCCACGGCTGCTGCAGACGGCCAGGTCTCCGAAGAGGAGGTCCCCTGTCAATTCGAGCCGACGCTACGTGAACTTGCATGGCAGACAAGCGAACTCCGGGCGGGGACCTCGGCATATTATGCGATCCGACAGACCCATGAGTCACCACCAACAGTCCGCTATCAAATCGAACAGAAACCCGCGCATTTGCTCATATCTGCCGATGACGCGTTATTTGCACGATACAACTTTCTCGGTGTTTGGAAGCCTTACTTTTGGCCTCTGAACGGAAATCATGGGACTGTGGTTCGCGGGGCTGGTGGCGGCGACCATCCACATCACACAGGGCTCTACCTCGCCTACGGAGGTCACGGTGAAGGTGGGTCAGCGAACATCTGGTCTGATTGGGATGAACCCCCTTATGGACCCTGCGGGAAGATGTTGCACCAACGGTTTGTCCGAATCACTGAAGGAAACGTCTACGCTGAATTTGTCGAAGACCTAATCCATGTCAACGGAGATGGTGAAGTTATCATGACCGAAACGCGGACTGCTCGGGTATGGTACGGGAGCAATACGCGGCGGTTTCTGGAAATTATTCACGAAACGACACCACCTTTGGACATCGGTGATCGACAATTCCTCTTTGTGGCGCGGTTGAATCCGTCAATGGGTATCCCAGAGAAAGGACATGTTGAAAATTCTGAAGGACAAATTGGCAGAACAGTGGTGCATCATCAACGCGCGCGGTGGTGTGATCTCGGAGGCACAGTAGGAGATGGGGTGGCTGGTATCGCGCTGTTTGATCACCCCGAAAACGCTGAACATCCAGGCCTTTTCGGAGAAATTGCTGTGCAGGAACAGATGAGCATCCTTCACCATCCACCTGATGAACTGGAAGATGATCGTTTCCGTCTGCAATTTGGGGTCTATATCCACGCGGGTGTTACACCGGAGGCAGATGTCGAACGGCATTACCAATGCTATGCAAATCCGGTGCAGGCGGAGGTCTTGGAAGACTCAGCATTTTAGGCGATAACAGAGCCAAGCAGGCCGTCACCGATTCACTGCGGTCGCTTGCGGTGCTTTACATCCAGTTCGCGAAGGAGTGCCAAAGTGTCCTCAAACGGCAGCTCACCCGTTGAAGCCGTGTGTTCGAGGTAATCGCGCGTCTTGTTGTTGAAGACGCTATAAAAGGCACGCGCCTCAGGATCTGGATGGTCTCTCCAAAGTTCGGTAGGTATAATCGAATCCTCGCTCAAGTACCGACGGTTCGGATGCCCGTAATAGACTTGCACCGTCTTGCGTTCTTCCTGAGTGGGACGGGTCGTAGCGGTGTGTAAAACACCGATATTGAAGAGTATGGCTGTCCCGGCGGGACCATACAAATCCACAATTCCGCCACGCTCTAACTGCGCGTCTGTTTCGAGAATCTCCGCTTCCACTGATTCCGGTGATAAGGAGAAACAGTGCGTCGTTTCATCAACATCGGTCAGGTACAGCATCAACTGTATGAACCCAATGCGCAACGGGTGTTCAAACCAGTGCTTGGGACCATCTCGATGCCAGCCGCGATTCAGTTCACCATCATACGGTGCCATGTGTCGGATGCAGATTTCTGAAAAGCAAGGGGCATTACCCATCAGTGTGTGTAGGCAATCCATGACGATTGGATGCCGAACCGCATTGTCGAATTCAGGTGCAGTCAGAAGGGCATCGCAATTCACGGTCTGATAATGTCCGATACGATACCAGTGATCTTCAACTTCAGTGCGATCCCGGTCGAAGGCATGAACAAAATGCTCAACTTCGGCATCGCTCAGAATCTTACCGAGTGAGACGTAGCCATTTTCTTTAAAAAACGCATAATCTGCTGGTTTCATGTTTTTAATTTTACCTTGCGGTTCGGTCGGCGGATTTAGATACATTGTGTGCCTTTCCGTATATCCACCTGCGCTGTTATTGCAGGCTACGGGTCCGATTTTAAGAAACGCACACAGAATGACTGGACATACAGATAGACATCTTTTATCAACGTGCCTGCAACCGTCGAACTCGAGCCGGTGCGTCGTCGTTCTGAATCTCCGAGGAAAGAATCTGGAGACTGCGGTCTTCAATCGGTAGATCCACTTTTACACACCCACGGCGATGCGATTCTCGGAGCGCAACCGCTACCTCTAACGCAGCGCGTCCATCTTCTCCCGAACATTTCGGAGAAGTCCCGTTCTCAATGCCGTTAATGAGATCTTCAACGATTGTTAGTCCCATACCTTGCATCCGGACGGGAATCGGAAATGGACACTGCGCAGGCACGCCGCGTCCGCGCCGTCCACCCGGAATCACACGAATCAATTCAAAGGTTTCAGCGTTGTTGACGGAACGGATACGTCCCGTTGTACCGATGACATCGACCTCCCACGGTGCCGCGCCACACGATGTACTTCGCAGATATGCACGCACGCCATTGTCAAAAACGAGGTAGCCGTTTCCCTGCAGGTCACTTTCACCCGCGGCGGCTTCGTCAGACTGCATCTCACCGAAAACCCATTCGACATTTCCACCTGCCATGTACCGCAAGATGTCGATGGCGTGACTGCCATTATGGGAGAGACCACATTGCGCATAGACTGTCACCTGAAGCACATCACCGATTTCGCCCTCGTCAATAAGTTTCCGGGCTTCGCTAAAGAACGGATTCCAACGTCGCGCACAATTGATTGCCAATGCGACCCCCTCTTCTCGACAGGTCTCCACCATTTCATCTGCCTCAGCGAGACTGAGTGCAATCGGTTTTTCTGCCCAGATCGCCTTGACACTGGAGCGCGCCACATCTTGCACAATGGTCGACCGTATCCGTGCTGTCGTGCAGACACTGACGATGTCCAGATTTTCCTTTTCCAGCATTTCACGGTAGTCACTGTAGATATGGTCAGAACCCAGTCCCCACCGTTCACCGAAAATTGCGGCTTGTTCGGCGTGTAGGTCAGCACCGGCAGCCAGTTCTACATTCGGTGCAGCATGGTAAGTTGGACCGTGGCAATAAGGTAGAAAGATCGAACCCCCTTGCGTGATTTCATCGTCGAAAGTGCTACCCATACGTCCTAAACCGATTACGCCTGCTCGATAAGTTGTCATCTGTTTTCCTCCAACAGAGTTGTACCACGTGCTACAAACCCAAGTAGTTCAACATCATGAAACGGTATCAGCGTTCAAAAGGGAATCTGGTCCACGGATACCATTTTGCGCCAATATTTGAAGATATTTACCCCTTTTTATGCTCGATAAAGTTTTTCCAGTGGAAATCCAGTGGTAAGTACTCTGGCTCCCCAAACCTTCAAGGTTTTTTGCGGCAAGTTTACGCCACTGTTTTAACCACCGCAATTTCGCTGTGACTTCTCTTACTTTGCGTGTATTGTCCGCTGGACGAACTTCAACATAGTAAATCCGGTCTTTATAACCGAACACGTAATCCCAGCAATGACCATCTTACCACAATTCAGATTTTATCATAGACGAAATCCAACCACTTGTTTTGTGGCGATATAATTTGAGGTTTCGGTAAAAGCGGAGTCCAGTAAGGTTTGAAAATGTGTCCTAAATCACTCTTCAACTCCCACGCATCTGTTGTTTCCTCTTGTGTGGACATAAGAAAAAAATGTCTCTTTTTCTGGGCACTTAAGTTTTCATTCGGGACCCATCCTGTAATGTTGGAGTCAATATGTATGGGCTTGTGGGATTTGTCGTATTCATATTCAATGTACGAAATGTGTGTGAAATTCTCCTGTGTGGAAAGGTAATCGACGGTAAGCCCTTTGGGTAGTTTTCGCTTGTAGGGAATTGCCGTTAAGTTTGGCTCACTATAAACCTGTGTTGTCTCTGCTATAATCCTTTGGTTATTTTCCAACTCATTTTCAAAACAACCGAGATAGTTTTCAATCTCTACGAACTGTAAGCCTGTTTCTTCATAAGTTTCTCTTCTTACAGCGGTTTCGATATCTTCACCCTTTTCAACAGTACCGGCGGGGATTTGAATACCCGCAGTAGGATGTTTAAATACGAGTAATTCTTTGACACCATCTCTGTCACGGACGATAAATGCCGTAACCTTTTGGACAACTTCATTCACTTATGTTTCTCCTGAGATCGTATTCAATCAATTCGGGGCCACTCAAATTTTGGAGATGCATCCGGATTGAATCCTTGGAGATGTGAGAGATATGTGCGGGTTACCGCCGGTGTGTATCGCCAGTCTGTATCGCCGAAAACCTCAGTAAGCAGTGTAGCGAGCGATGGATCGTATTCTTTCAACTTATCGCGGGTATCAACGTGGTTGTGTTGGTCGTCATTTGCCCGATTCGTGTCAAACCAAGATTGTGTGCCTTCAGCCCAGTATTCTGCTCTGTTTGTAATAGCATAGGTATCTTTCCACAGCCCTTTTTCGACTGCCGCTTCAAACAATACCTTAAGGCGATCATCAAAACTCGGATCGACCGTATTCAATCCCATTTGGTGGATCGCATGCGCGAATTCGTGGACTAAAATGTTCTCAGTCGAATAGGGGTCACCTGCGTAGTTGAGCAGATTTTCCTCACCACAACTGACAGCGGGTCTTGCGGGGGTGGAACCCAAACCGCGTGCGCGCCGATCCCAGTAGAAGTCGGGTTGGAGGTCACTATGTTCAGGAATCTGGGTTGTGAGTTCGTTATATGCCATCACCGCGAAACGCACGTTGTTTTGCGCGAGTGCTTTTAGTATATCCTGACGATGTCCGATCATCTGCCGAATGAGCCATGCTGCTTCCTTTATGGCATAAGGATTCACCTTCGCTGATGCGACAACGGGCAATCCTTCCACATCGATCCACTGCTCGTAAAACGGATCCAAGTTGAAAGTTGTGCGAACGGTAACAGGCGGAAACACAGGTTCAAGTGTGTTCATGATCAATTGGTCCAATCTTCCAGTTGTAATCCGAATCCAGCAATCCTTTGAAAGTCTGAGTCAGCAGTGACGAGAATCGCACCAAGTGTCATAGCAGTCGCGGCTATCCAAAGATCGTTCTCTGAAAAGGGAGTTCCTTGTTGTTCGGCGTAATTCTTCATCGGTGCATAGTAATCGGCGGCTCCCTTTGGAATTGCCAAACAGGGCAGCTCTTCAAACAAATTAATGGCTTGATTCTCCAAAACCTGCCGCCTGCGACCTATGGGAAGTCTCTGAATTCCAAAAAGAATTTCGCCTCTAACAATCGTACAAGTAAAGAGACAGTCATTGTGGTCGGACAGGGAATCAAAGTGAGCGACAACATGAGAGACATGTGCCATTAAGAAGCTACATGTGGAGGTTTCCAAAAGATAGTCCATCAACTATTTACTTTCCGACTCGTCGAATGCAGAATCAAAACGCATCGGGATTTCTCCTTCCTTAATTGCGTTTAGGAGTACCTCCGCGTCTTCCGGTGTCACATGATATGATTTGTTAATAGCATTTAATATCCGTGTGGGCTGACCTTTTCGTTTAAGTGTGGACAAATCTGGCGAGTTTTCTAAACTTTCTGTTGGAATTTCTGATTTCCAGACGAGGTATTCTAAGTAACGCTTCAATTCTTCAATTTCAGAAGCGGATAATTCCTCGACAGTATCAAGGACCCATTTTTTTCCTCTAACTGACACGACTCTCCTCCTTTTTCGCAATGTGCTGATGCTGCCGACAAAGGGATCGCACAGCGATTTTCGCAAACCTATTGTAAAGTTTATCAAAATTTACGGACTGCGTCAAACGTTTCGCGCTTTCATAGGGCTATTTCCTACCCGGCAAGTCCTACTCCCTTTCCCGATACTTCAACTCCTGCCAGATGGCACCCATCTGCCACACATCCATCGAAACGACCTTCGCCGCTCCGCCGATTGTGAAAAGTGAAATTCCGTTGCTCTGCCTCTGTATCAGGATAGGTTTTATTCTCGAGTTTGTCCCATTTTGGTGTAGCTTGCAAGCCAAAACTTGCTGTTAAAACTTCTGCCATATCGGATTCCCTTATTCAAAGTCTCGCTTGTAAGTTTTTGATTTTGCGTGACGGGATTTGCTTCTTAAACTCCATACACTGCCAATAAAATTGCTATCAATAAGTTGTTGAAAAATTCCATGGCGTGCTGAGGGTTTGAGTTCAAATTTATCTGTTTCGGATGAAAACGGATAAATGTCGGCTTCACCCGCCAACACAGCGAAAAATTTACCGCGCTTATTCGGAAGAAAAATAGGGCCTTCCCATTCTAAATATTCAACTACCGGTGGTGTGCTCGGGATAGACATTCTCGCATCGAGGAGTACTTCTCTCCTGTCCTGTAGTTTGATAGAAGCAGGAAGCTTGTTTTCGAGTCGGATGTCACAGCGAAAATAAGGGGTCCGAAAAAATGTCCTTTCCGAGAAAGCCAAGAGTTTGGACGAATTGAAAGCGTGTGGTAGATAATAGCCGTCCAAGTTTGCACCATCTTCGTTAAAGCAAACCCCAACAGCAATAACAAACTCCCTAAACTTGAATCCCCTCCACTTCGCATCTATCGCACTGAGTAGGAGTATTGCCTTATCCGCTTCGTGGTATGGAAAAAGACCCTCCTTGCGTAATACGGCTTCCCAGAATGATAAATCCGCTGTGCCGTGGAGTGTGACCTCTCTGACATTATAAAGATCCGCGGCGTATTGGATAGAGGTGTTTGGAGGAGTGGCGTTAGATAATTTCATATTCCTTAGGTGAGCATAAGGGGTAATTCAGAAATCAGGGAGGCAGGGGACTTGAAGCCGATGCGTAGCATTCAGCGTCAAGTCCCCAGTATTAAAACAAAAAAACGGATGATTCTTGTCAATCGGAATAACCTTTCAGTCTTGCCCATAGCGTTGTTAATTTGGTTGTCGCTTCAACCGACAACGCTGACCCGCCACCAAATTTGACATCAATCTCAAATTCATGAATTGTCTCGTGCACATCCCGTTCTCTGGGTGTGACAGGTTTCTTCCAACGGTCTTTGTTCGGTTTTCCTTTCGGGGTTTTCGTTGCTTCAACATCGGGCATCGAATCCACAATTCTCGACACATCCCATACAGGAATTTCGCCGACAGGAGAGAGTGTTGCGATATTGGCGGAACGCCCGATTTCAACGCCATTCAGCCAGAGGATGTAGGAATCGTCATAGTCAATCCGAAACATAACTTTTTTCGTTGTGACCGCCTCAGGCACATCGAAGTGATAGCGCGTGTAAAGTGAACCGACCTCCCCTGATTTGATTTCCGTATTGTCATCACCATCACCGTACCCGATGCTGGTGATGTCCTTTTTCCAGTTCGTATCGTCAAATTCGAGTTCAGTCCAACCATCAACGTCTTCGTCAGGAACATGATATTTCACCTCAAAGCCCTCGTCAAAATAACATCCTTCCCGATAGTGAGTTGTATAATCAGGGTCATATCACTGCTGCTAAATCCGTCATTATAACACCCCGCAGCGAGCACATTATCTTTTGTAAAGATTTTAGGGGTATCAAGGGCATAAGATAGAGAGGCGAATACACAGCAGAAGCAGAGGTAAAAGAGAATTCGTCGAATCATGGGAATATCTCCCTATTGGTTTCAAAGCATTCAGCGTGGAAAATAAAATATCAGAGGCATTTTTCCGATCAATTGCCTGATAATAGCAAATTTGACGGACATCGTCAATGAAAAATCAAACTGATTTTTCATTGACTTATCTGCCTAAAACCTATATCCGTTTTAAAATCCCACTATAACGTGCACAAATGCGGTGCCTATTGGTATTAAGCATAGATGTTCTGCATCTGCCAAGCATCTAAGGATTTGAGTTCACAGGATTGCCCTTGTGAACGCAGTGATACACCGACACTCTCTTCCTTGTCGGGATAAACGCGCATCGCCACACACTGCTTCCCATTCGCAAAGACTTCTACAACGCTTTTGTCAACAAACACCCGTAATTTCAGCGTCTCATCTTGTGCAATGGAGACGGCTCCGGTTTCAGGCGCGCGTGAGAGGACATCGGACGCGACTGATGAATAGGATGAATCAATCGTGAGTAGACTGTCGCGAACACGGTCAGGCACATCTGGGTTGCGCATACCGCGTTCCCTGAAGAAAGCGATGCGGGTGAACTCCTCTTTTTGCGGTGACCGCAAGACATTTAGTTCAACCATCGGTGCTGATTTTACATCAATTTCAAGTTCAAGTTCCATAGCGTTGCCGTTTATGCCTTCCAGCACGACTTCCTCGTTTGCGGGAAGTGTCATCTCATTGACACGCTGATGCGCATACCGTAGCGATTCAATGTCACCAGCGGGCTCAATTCCGACTTCACCTCTGGAGAGGAGCGTGAGGCGACGCGGCAGTGTCATGATCTGATTCCAACCTTTTGTGGGCTTCGCTGGGTTCATGTTGTAGATAACAATAAGACCGCCGTTACCATCAGGGACCGCGGAGGGAGCGTGAACACCGGCAGGGGATGCCGCTCCGAAATTGTTCTTCGCACCCGCTGTCACGATAAACTTGTCGCGTTCGGTATCATAATCACCGAGTAGATACTGACCACCGCTCATGTGGCTGAAAAAGAGGAGCATGTGCCGGTCCCCGATGGGCCAAAAATAAGGACACGCGCCGTCATCGCCGACTAAAGTGTACATATCATCTTCGATGAAGGGATGCAGGTAGACCCAGTTTGCCAGATCTGCTGAACGGAGCAGAAAATTCGCACGGACTCGTTTACCGCCCGGTCCGTGTGGGAGTGTGCCCCCCGAAAGCGAGTAATACATACCGTCTTTTTTCCAGATACATGGGTCGAAAACGCGATAGACCGGTGTTGTGCCGTCGGCGTGTTGCGATGGGATAACCGCTTTTCCGGCGACTTTCTCCCAATTGAGAAGTAACGGGTCGCTTGACACTGCTACCATATTACCGACAACCGTTCCGTGATACATCGCAATTACGCGGTCTTCCTCGACAAGCGTTGAACCGGAGAAGCAGCATCTTTCTGGGTTCGGATATATAGCGTAGGGAAGGTCGCGCCAGTGGATGAGGTCATCGCTGATTGCGTGTCCCCAGTGCTGCCGTGTATCCTCAGGTGGATATGCCTGATAGAAGAGATGCCATCGTCCTTGCCAGAAACAGAGACCGTTTGGATCATTGAGCATCGCTTCCGGGTTGATATAGTGATAAATCGGACGGTGCGGATCACCTTCATACGTTTTCCGATAAGCATTGAGCCGTTGCATCAGTGGGTTCGTTTCCAATGCGGCTTCCTGCTCCTCCAGTGTGTCTGGGAACGTATAATGTGGTACACGCGAGGTATAGTCTTCGTTGGTTGCCATCAATTTCTCCTCTGTTGTGTAATATCTATGAACTTCTGTGATTTTTAGCATAGCATAGCATTGGTTGAATGTCCACAATTTTTAACTGCGCGACACCACTGCAACTTTTGACGAAGCCACATAAATGCTATAATATTGTCCAAAATTTGATGTAAAATTAAGGTATAATAAAGTTATCGTCGTACATATTGGGAAGCAATCGGGTTTCAATGGATTTGGCACACATGCTACTTCCAACGCTGGAAAACTGGAATACCCGAAATGGGAAGGCATCAATCCAACAGACTATGTCATTTTAGAATAGGACACTCATAGCGGGGTTTCATGAATACAAAGAAATTAGTTGTCGAATTTGTCGGTACCTTCGCGCTCATCTTTATCGGTGCAGGCGCGGTAGCATTGGGGGCAGGCGGTTTAATTGGGGCGGCATTCGCTCACGGTTTTGTTGTTATAGCGTTTATTTATGCCTACGGACATATCTCCGGCACACATATCAATCCGGCTGTGACGTTGGGATTCTTGATAGCAGGCGAAATCGAATTCGTTGTAGCTGTCGGTTATTGGATTGTGCAATTTCTTGGCGGAATTTTGGGGGCGGTTCTGCTTAACGTCGTGCTACCGGATCCCGGGGATCTGGGTGTGACGATTCTAACCACAGAGGCTAATGGCGGAGCCTTCACGGTTACTGCAACGCAAGGACTTATTATCGAAATCATACTCACCTTCTTCCTCGTCAATACTATTTTTAATACTGCTGTGAGCGGGAAAGCAGGGAACTTCACAGGGCTTGCTATCGGATTGGCGTTGATGTTTTGCATCGTCATGGGGGGACCATTGACACGGGCTTCGCTCAACCCGGCACGGACGTTGGGACCTGCTATTGTCAGCGGTAACTATGCAGACCTCTGGCTCTATTTTGTAGGACCATTCGTCGGTGCGATCCTTGCCGCGCTTTTGTATATCTGTGTTTTGAAAGATAAAGGAGAGGCGTAGCACGCGTATCACAGAGAAAAAAGGCTGACACATTCACGCGCCAGCCTTCTTTATTTTGTGCTATGGAAAATGTATTAGGTTACAGTTGTAATAGGGATCGCTGTCGGTTTTACGACTTCCGGCTTCGGAATGGAGAGCGTCAAGACACCGTCCTTGAATCCTGCCTTGATGGCATCGGTTTCGATGTGCCTCGGTAGCGTGAAACTCCTTTGGAAACTGCCATACCGTCTTTCCACACGGTGGTAATCCTTGCCTTCCGTTTCCGCTTCCTGCCGTTTCTCGCCTTTGACGGTGAGGACGTTGTCGGTTACAGAGACGTTGACATCGTTTTGGGAGACACCGGGAAGTTCGGCTCGAATTTCATATCCGTTTTCCGTTTCAGAGATGTCTACCGTAGGCATCCAAGAGGTCTCTTCCGTGTCGGTTTCGTCTTCGTGAGAAGCGAAGAGGTCTCCAAAAATGCGTCCCATCTCGTTGGGAAAACTGAACAGATTTCGCATCGGTCTGCGTGTTGTTAAGTAAGTCATTTTTTTCTCCTTCTGAATTTAGTTTCTGTAGATGTTAGATGCAAGTTCTATGCCAAATAAGTGGCAAGTTTTGTGCCAATCTCTTCTGAGGCGACCCGAAGGTGTTGCCTCTCTGTTTGTCTATTTGTATACGAAGCAAATTCCGTGCCAAAACTGCTTTTTATTTAAAATTACGTGTCCTGAGAAAGCCACTCGTAAACGTGTAACCAAGGTTGAGAACTGTGTTGAGACGGCATTAGGAGGTCGCGAGTGAAACTCGCTCCTACAGAGGAAGATACTAAAGCGTGGCAGGAGTCGCGAGCGGGACTCATTCCTGCCGAAAATGTGGTAGGGTTGATAGAATAGGATAGAAAAACAGGTTCGCCAAAATGGCACAACTCTTGCCACTGTGGCAGGACGTGATGTCAAAATGACTTTGATAGATAGAAAGAGTAGAGATAGGAGTGCCTTCCGCGACTGTTATAGTAAAGCCCATAATTATTTGGACATTGACAGTGGGCGAGGTTACAACCCTCGCCAGCGGCGGTGCAAGGGTTCACTGAATAAGTATCAACTTATTTTTTGACTTCACTATAACTACTAAGTCGATCCATTTTCCTTGATTCGAGCGCGGATTCCGGCGACAAGTGTATGTAACGCAACCGGGTTCTCATCTTGGAACGGGATAACGAGATCAGCATACTGCTTGCAGGGTTCGGTATAGACAGGAAAATTAGGGAGGACATCGCGCCGATACCAGTTAATAGCCCACTCGAGGTCGCCTCCACGTTGTGCGACATCACGGAGCATCCGTCGCAGGACACGCTCATGGGCATCTACATCAAGAAATAGTTTTATATCCATTAAGTCTCGTAGATCCTCACTCCAGAAGATGAGGTGTCCTTCTACAATAACGACCCTGCTCGGTTGCACGCTCACTTTTTTCTTATCGCGTTGCGCGGCGCGCGTGCCGGGGGTAGGTTTGGTAATTGCGTCACCCTCGCGGAGTTTCTTGATGTCTGCAATGAGGGCATCCCATAGAACGGCATCGGGGTGATTCGCGGTGATGACACGTTCCCGTTCCGCTTCTGAGTATTCTGACCAGTCGCGAAAATAGGAGTCCTGATTTAGCACGACAGATGAGAGTTCCGTGAGTTGTTCTGCCAAGGCACTCGCGAACGTCGTCTTTCCAGAAGCGGAGCCACCCATAATCCCTATGGTAATCGGTGTGAAATGTTCTGGTTTCGGCATAGTTTTCTCCATAGTGTTCTCTTTTCGTATCTTATCACATCTTAATTTTGGAGTCAACACCATTTTATTCGCTAAAAGAAATTTGACTTGCATAAAAAAATGTGTTATTATATAATAGGATTAATTGTTTTACAGAAAATTACGGTATCCTCTTTTCAAGACGCTATTCCTTGCGGAAGTTTTAAACGCTTTTTGAGAAATAACGTCTTACGTTAGTAATAGACAGATCCGCTTTGATAGTGGAGTTTGATTTTAGAACATTAGGGGCGCGACCTTTTACGACTCGAATTTTTAGGAACTTATGATGCGAACGCTTCGACGTGACACTACCACAGTACAGATAGCCCATGTTCGGGTTGTTCCAGTCTCTTTACGGGACGCTTTCTCCGAGGCATGGTCTCTTTTTACGCTGTTTACAAGCAAAGGCTTGTTTGCAGGCTTTTTTGGATTATATCTGTATCTGTACCTGTACTTGTACAGCAACGACAGGTGGTGAAGGTTCGTAGGTAATGCCCGTATTACACAGATTAACTGATTTGACTATCACCACCCGGCGTTGAAAAGAAATTTTTGATGTTGGGTATTTTTTTTAACCGAATTTGATTGCGACAGAGCGTATTTTTCGGTGCAGCTTGCAAACCGAAAACTTGCTATTGAGAAGACGGTGCAGCTTGCAAACCGAAAACTTGCTATTGAGAAGACGGTGCAGCTTGCAAACCGAAAACTTGCTATTGAGAAGACGGTGCAGCTTGCAAACCGAAAACTTGTATAAAAAAGGCGGAGGTAGTTGAAAAGCATGGTAATTGTTACCAAAATCGATGCGACACCAGCAGAGGTCGATGCTGTTGTAAAACGGATCGAAGATGTAGGATTGAAAGCACAAGTCTCAGTCGGCGAGAGACACACTGTCATCGGTGTCATAGGAGATAAAACATTGCTTGGTGATATTCCGATAGAGTCAATGTCCGGTGTTGATCGAACGATGCCGATTACGGCACCCTTCAAACTGGCAAGCCGTGAGTTTCGGGATGAACCGACGGTCATTGCGGTCAACGACACAAAAATCGGCGGACGGCAGGTTCCCGTCATTGCGGGTCCGTGTGCAGTAGAAAGCACGGAACAGATCGTAACCATTGCTCGACAGGTTCAGAGTGCCGGGGCCAGTTTCATCAGGGGTGGTGCCTTTAAACCCAGAACAGGACCTTATAGTTTCCAAGGTTACGGTGAAGAGGCTCTCAAAATGCTGGAGGCGGCGAAAGCCGAAACCGGGCTCGGTATCGTCACCGAAGTCATGACCCCACACGAAGTTGAACTCGTTGGTGAGTATACAGATATGTTCCAACTCGGCACGCGGAACATGACGAATTTCTATCTATTGCGTGAAGTGGGACGGGCAAAGAAACCTGTCATTCTCAAGCGGGGAATGTCGGCGACGATTGAAGAATGGCTCCTCGCGGCTGAGTATATCCTTGCAGAAGGAAATCCTGATGTCATTCTCTGTGAGCGCGGCATTCGGACTTATGAAACGCACACCCGTAACACACTTGATTTGAACGCAGTACCTGTTATTCACGAATTGAGCCACCTACCTATTATTGTTGATCCAAGCCACGGCACAGGTGTTCGGAGCCTCGTATGTGATATGACGAAGGCATCTGTAGCTGCGGGAGCGGATGGATTGTTGCTTGAAGTGCATCACGATCCAGACCATTCAATGACGGGAGATGGCGCGCAGTCGTTGTTCCCAGATCAATTCGAGACCCTGATGCGGGAACTGAAGCCGATTGCCATCGCTGTCGGTCGTGAAATGTAGGGAATAGTTAGACGACTCTAAATTGGAGGAACAAAGCCTTGGACGCTTCTCAAAATAACCAGCAGAAAGTCTATATTTTCGATACAACGCTCCGTGATGCTGAACAGACGCCCGGTGCGGCACTCGGTATTGAGGAAAAACTGGAGATTGCCAAGCACCTCGCCAAATTAAATGTTGACATCATTGAAGCCGGATTCCCAATTTCGTCGCCGGGAGATTTTGAAGCCGTCAATCGGATAGCCAACGAGGTTGAGGGACCCGAAATTTGTGCACTCTCTCGCGTTGTGGAGAAAGACATTACTGCGGCATGGAAAGCCATTGAGGACGCGCCACGCGCCCGTATCCATACTTTTGTCGGAACATCACCGATCCACATGGGACGCATTACACGGACGACTCCCGAAGACACGCTGCGGATGGCAACCGATGCGGTTGCCTATGCAAAGAGTTTGTGCGAAGGACACCCGGATGCGAATGTCGAATTTTCACCAATGGACGCGGGACGGACGGAATTAGCGTTCCTTTATGAAGTCGTTGAAGCAACGATCGCTGCGGGGGCAACCGTCGTCAATATCCCGGAAACCGTCGGCTGGACTGTACCGACGGAATTTGGTAACTTGATTAAAGGTATCATGGAGAATGTCCCGAATGTTAATGATGCCATTATTAGTGTACACTGTCATAACGACCTCGGTTTAGCAGTTGCGAACAGCCTGATAGCAGTCGAGCAGGGCGCGCGGCAGGTGGAGTGCACAATCAACGGACTCGGAGAACGTGCGGGTAATACTTCGCTGGAAGAGGTCGTCATGGCGATCCGAACCCGACGTGACTACTTCAAAGCGTATTATACCGACATTAACGCGAAAGAAATCGTTCCAATCAGTCGGCGTGTGAGTCGGACGATGGGCATTGCCGTTCAGCCGAACAAAGCGATTGTCGGTGCGAACGCATTCGCACACAGTTCGGGTATCCATCAGGACGGTATCATCAAATCGCGTGTGACCTTTGAAATCATTGATCCGAAGGAGATTGGATGGAAAGAGAGTCAGTTGATTCTCAGCCCGCGTTCCGGACGCAATGCACTCAGACACCGCCTCAGCGAACTCGGCTACGAAGTGGACGCGGAGCAGTTGGACAAAGTGTATGAAAGATTCCTGCGGGTCGCTGATAAGAAGAAAGCAGTACAGGATGCCGATCTTGAAGCGATCATGAGCGATGAAATTCGCTCCATTCCCGCTGTCTTTGAACTTGATTATATCCAAGTCGTCAGTGGAACCAGAATCTCCCCGACAACGACAGTTGGGGTTCGGACGGAAGATGGCATGGTTGAGAAAGCCTCAACAGGGGATGGACCCGTGGATGCGGCGTTTAAGGCGATTAGCCAAATTGTCGATATTCAGCTAAACCTTATCGACTACCAGATCCGTTCCGTAACCGAAGGCGAAGACGCTATCGGTGAAGTGTCGCTGAAGGTACAGGACAATGGAAACATCATCACCGGGCACGGTGCGAGTACGGACATCATTGAGGCGAGCGCGCGGGCTTACATTCACGCTGTTAATAAGTTAATTCAGATCCGTTCGGAAGGATAGTGGCTATCGGCTGTCGGCTATTGGCTTTCGGCAAATAGGGGATCCGTAACAATTCACCGACAGCCGAAAGTGAGCGTAGCGAACGCCCGAAAGCCGACAGCCATCAAACTACCAATCCTCAACGAGTTGTACCAACAACCGCACGCCGTAGCCGGACGCGCCTTCAGGGATGTAGCTGGAACCCTTCATGCCCCAAGCAGTGCCCGCGATATCGAGATGAACCCACGGATAGCCTTCCGCGAATTTCTTCAAGAACGCGCCCCCAGCAATCGTGCCAGCAGTGCCGTCCCCAATATTCTGCACGTCCGCGATCTTGCTTTTAACCCCTTCATCGTAATCGTCCCAAAGTGGTAATTCCCAGACCCGTTCGTGTGTCTTCACGGCTGCTGACTTCACTTTCGACATGAGTTCGGGATCCGTGCCCATCGCACCTGCAGCGATATGCCCTAAACAGGTAATCACGGCACCGGTGAGTGTCGCTAAGTCAACAACGCCTTTCGGATTATACTGAGCCACCCATCCGAGGGCATCTGCCAACACCAACCGCCCCTCAGCATCAGTGTTGAGAATCTCAATCGTTTTACCGCCATAAGAGGTGACGACATCACCCGGTTTAACAGCGGTTCCACTCGGCATATTCTCAGTCGCCGCGATTACACCGATGACGCGCACGTTTGGTTTCAGATGACCGATCGCCTGCATCGCACCGATCACAGCTGCAGCCCCCGACATATCGTGCTTCATCTCATGCATACCGCTTCCACCTTTGAGGGAGATACCACCCGTGTCAAAGGTAATCCCTTTTCCAGCAAGCACCACGGTGTCTTGTCCTTTGCCGTCTGGTGTATATTCCAGAATAATAAACCGTGGTTCTTCAACACTTCCCTGCGCAACAGCGAGGAGTGTGCGGAAACCTTTCTCCTCAAGGGTCGCTTTGCCAAAAATTTCGCAATTGAGTCCCGCTGTGTCTGCCACTGTTTGTGCCTTTTCAGCGAGTTGTACCGGTGTGAGATAGTTTGCGGGCTGGTTACTGAGGTCGCGAGCGAGGAGTGTGCCGTTGGCTATCGTTTCTCCGCGCTGCACAGCGTCTTCTATCGTTGCCTTAATTTGCTCATTTTCGACTAAAAACGTCATAGATTCAAGTTTCTTTTTCTTATCGTCATCGTCGGTGTCTGTTCTATGTTCGTTGAACTGATAGAGTGAAAGAAGGCTTGCCTCCGTGGCGGCTTGGATCATTTCAGGGGTCGCTTCAATAGGAATCGGAATTGCGGCGGTACTTAAACCCATGTCACGGATCGCACGCGCGGCGTTACCTGCAGCCTCGCGCACTTTCTCGGTAGTGAGATCGTGATATTCACCCAAACCCACCAAAAGCACACGCGGTGCCGCGATGGCTCCGTTTGTATAGAGCCAACTGGTCGTTTTATGTTTGCCTGTGAAATCGCCGAGGTTCATCACTTCACGGATGCGTCCACCGAGAGCTTGTTCTATGTGTTGGAGAGGTGCGCTATAGAAATCCGGGTTTTCCAATATTCCAATGGCAATGACATCGGTCTGCTCTTGGGCAAACCCACCGGTTTTTACAGTAATATTCATTTTTTAATTATTCCTTTTTTATTATACCTTGCGGAGTAATGAAGCAGGTTTCATGCACAGTATGTCTTCCTCCTATCTGAAGAAACACCCAAGCAAAAACCCCTCCATTTCATTACGGACTACGGTCCTGAGTTGGGTCGGAAGAGTTTACTTGTGATGCGGATAAGTAAAGGACGGCGCGTAAACCCTATTAAAAAGTCTTAATTTCTTCGCATTCCTGTCAAGACCACTAATGGATTTTCGCCTGTGACAGTGATTGAATGATAGGTGTTCGCGGGAACATCCATCCGATCGCCGGGTTCGACTGTGCCTTGTTCATCGGCAACCTTCACATCAGCCGTGCCAGCCAACACACAGACGACTTCATCTTGCGTGTGAATATAATCGAGATAGGCACCGCCCGGACGGCCTGTCCATTCGTAGGCATCGAAGCCTTCAGATTTTAACTGTTGTTTTAAGGCATCAGCGTCTGTATGCTGTTCTGACCAGCATGATTTCCAAGTCATACAAAATCTCCTTTAATCCCTAAGCATTTTAAGAATGTGTTTTGCTAACACATCTTTAATTTTCCTGTGGCGCGGCACTGGCTGGGAAACGCGGGTGTTCGGATTCTGATACCAATCATGCTTCGCACCATGACGAATAAGGACACACCCTATCTTTTTTAGCTCACGAATCAAGTCTCGTTTTTTCATGCAATCTGCAACTCGGCAACCTTTCGAACACACGGAATAGCCCCACTCGTGAGTTCCTTGTAAAGATCCAGGAGGTTTTCCTCTAAGGCTTCAAGGGTTTCTCCTTGCGTCCAATAATCGGGGTACGTCTCCAAATATCCGATAAAAACTGTTTCATCTTGCCAATAAATGTACTTTTGCGTTTTCATAGAGAGTCTCCTATGCTTCTTGTGTGCCCAAAATATTAAAGTGGCTCTAACCGGACCGGACATACCTTCAATTCAGCGGTATGGGTAACTGGGTCGTAGCCAGAACCGGTCAACAGGTTGACAGGAACATCTGCGAAGCTGAAACTCGCGAAGACTGTGCCGCGCGGAGAGCGATTCGTCGCTTTCACTTTGATAGTAATACTTCCACGTGCACTGCTCATTTTACACCATTCTCCGTCCGCCAAGTCCCATTTCTCAATGTCAGTAGGATTCACTTCCAGCGATTCTTCTGATAAAAGGTAATCAATTCCCTCCGCTCTGCCGGTCTGTGTGCGCGTGTGATACGATTGCAAGCGTCTCCCCGTTGTGAGCCATACAGGGAAATCATCGCTAATTGTCTCAGCGGGATCTCGGTAATGCACATTGGAAAAGATACCGCGTCCGTTGATGAACGTTTCTTCATGTAATCTCGGTGTGCCCGGGTGTTCTTTGTGCGGCACGGGCCACTGGTTGTTGAAAATGTCCGTGGCACCTTTGTCGATGCGTTCCCAATCCAATCCTGCATAAATCGGTGAAAGTTCGCAGAGTTCGTTGAAGATCAGTTCTGGTGCGTCATAATCGAAGCCTTTAAAACCGAGACGTTGCGCGATTTGAGAAATAATCCACCAATCCGGTTTAGCCTCACCCAGTGGTGGGACTGCAGCGCGCAGCCGTTGGACACGACGCTCCGTGTTCGTACAGACCCCGTCCGTCTCACCCCATGCGGTTGCTGGTAGCACGACATCGGCGAGTTCCGCTGTTTCAGTGAGGAAGATGTCAATAACAACGAGATGTTCCAACGAACGCAGCGCGTGTTCACAATGCTCCCGATCTGGATCCGATAGCAATGTGTTTTCGCCATCAATCAGCATCGCATGGATACTGTCACCGCAGAGTTCTAAGGCAGTGACTTTGGTGATACCTTTCTCCAAGTCAACCTCTTTGCCATAAGCGGCTTTGAACTTCGCCTGATATTCTGGATCCGTGACGGCTTGGAAGCCGGGGTAATTGTTCGGCAACGCGCCGCTATCGCCGGCACCTTGAATGTTATTCTGCCCACGCATCGGATTGATACCTGTGCCCTCTCGCCCGATATGACCGGTCATCAGGGCAAGATTACAGAGACTCTGCACGTTCTCAACGCCACAGATATGCTCCGTGATCCCTAACGTGTAGTAGATAGCACCTCTGTTTGCAGTGCCATACCACATTGCCGCTTTTTCAATATCCTTCGCTGGCACCTCAGTGATCTCTTCTGCCCATTCTGGAGTCCATTGACTGATATGCTCGAAAAAGTCATCAAACCCTGTCGTGCGCCCTTTGATGAATTCTTCATCAATTAAGCCTTCACGAGCGATCACATGTGCCATTCCGAGAAGCAAGGCTGTATCTGAACCGACGCGGAGCGGCAAGAAGAGATCTGACATCTCTGCTAATCCGATACGTCTCGGATCGGCGACGATGAGTTTAGCACCGCGGGCGACCGCCTTTTTTAATCCTGTCGCCGCAACAGGATGACACTCTGTCATATTCGTGCCGATACAGAAAATTACATCCGGTTTCTGCATATCAACGAGCGGATTCGACATCGCCCCACGTCCGATTGTTGCTGCCAGACCGGCAACGGTCGGGGCGTGTCAGGCACGGCTACAGTTGTCGATGTAATTCGTTCCGAACCCAGCACGGATAAATTTCTGCATGAGATATGCCGCTTCACTCGGGGCGCGCCCAGAGGCGACGCCGTAGATGCTATGTCTACCGTGTTCAGCATAGACTTTCCGGTATCCCTCAGCGGCTTTGTCCAGAGCATGTTCCCATGTGGCTTCGTGGAGTTCTCCATCTTCTCGGCGGACGAGTGGGGTTTTCAGTCGGTCGGGATGCTGGACGAAGTCGTAAGCAAACTGACCTTTAACACAGAGCGCGCCTTGATTGGCAGGTCCATCCATTGCGGGATGGATACCGACAATTTTTTCGTTTTTCGTTAGCACATCAACAGAACATCCGACCCCACAGTAAGGACAGATTGTGCGAGTTTTGTCAGGCACAACGTCGGCTATCTCATCAACCGCGCGGAGTGCTTTTTTGTCGCCGAGTGCACCTGTCGGACAGGTTTGGATACACTGTCCACAGAAGGTGCAGGCGGAGTCCCTGAGCAGTCCGTCAAATTCAGTCGTAATCTGTGTATGGAAACCGCGATTCATAACGTTGATGGCATGATCGCCTTCTTGTTCAGCACAGACGCGGACACACCGATAACAGGAGATACAGAGTTCATAATCCCTGAGGATGAACGGATTTTCATCGGTTTTGCTCGTGCCAGATGTTGTGCCCGTTATACGTGTACCGTCAATTTCATACCTGTCCCGGAGGTCTGTGAGTTCACCAGATGCATAGCCACGCAGTGGAGACACATCGACTTCACGATTCTCACTAACGACCATTTCGAGCAGCGTCTTCCGGTACGCCTCTATCGTATCGGTCGCTGTGCGGACGACCATCCCCGGTGTGGCTTTCGTCGTGCAAGATGCCACCGGATTTCGCGCACCTTCTAATTCAACGATACACAGGCGACATCCACCGAAAGGCTCAAGCCTCGGATCGTAGCAGAGCGTTGGAATCTCTTTTTGATGGCGTTGCGCTATTTCAAGAATCGTTTCACCGTCAGAAAAGGTAACTTCCACACCGTCAATTTCCATTGTGTGCGTCATGATGCATACCCCAAATACAGATTTACGGATCTTACAGAGATTATTCGTGCGGTTCAGTCAAATAAGTTTGCGACACCTTCAATTCGCCAGCAATGATTTTGGTTTTTGCGTCCTCAACGACTTTTTGCACCGTCTCTGGCACCTTATCCTTCAAGGCAGGATTATAGACGTAAGTAAGTGCTTCATCTTCTGCCATAGTGAAGCGATAGGGTTGCGGTTCAAAGGTTCCTTCCATTACAACCTTGGCGATTTTTACAAACACCTTGGGTGTAACAATTCACTCATAGCAAAAGATAGGTTAGTCCTCTTCACTGAAGTCGATTTGTGGTACCTTCAGCTCGCCTGCGAGGATTTTGGCTTTCGCATCTTCAACGGCTTTTTGCACTGCTTCCGGCACCTTATCCTTCAATGCTGGGCTATAGGTGAGGGTGATTGCCTCATCTGTTAGCATGTTGAACGTATAAATCTGGGGCTTAAACTCGCCTTCCTTAATGATTTTGGCGATCTTCACAAAGGCATTCGGCGTAATCACTGCATTTGCAATCACAGTTGGAGATATATCACTCTTGTCACGGTTGGCACCGAATGTGTATACCATTCTTCCCTCTTTTTGGGCAGTTTCAGATTTATTAAAAATCTCAGCCGCTTCATAGGCACCGAGTCCCGCGGCATCTGCATTCGGGAAAATGAAGTCAACGCCTTCATTAATCTGTGCGAGGGCAAGTTCCTTCCCTTTACCGATATCCTCCCAGTTTCCGACGTATACCCAAGATACTTCTATATCAGGATTCACACTTTTCGCGCCACCTTCAAACGCCATAAACGTGCTGTTGACAGACGGAATGTTCTGCCCACCCATAACACCGAGTTTATTTGTTTGGGTCATCTTTCCTGCGATCATCCCTAACAGATAGGCGGCTTGTTCAACACGAAAGTTGACCGGTGAGATGTTGTCGGTAATCGTGCCACCGGAGGACGTAATGAAAATCGTTTCTGGAAAATCCGGTGCAACCGCTTTTGCAGGGTCTTGAAACTCGTATCCGTGTCCGAAGACCATGTTGTAACCGTCGAGGGCATAAGAGCGGAATTGTTCTTCTTGATCTGTCGGGGTTCGGGTCTCAGCGTGGCTGATTTCCGCACCGAGTTGTTTCTCAATCGCTTTCAGCCCTTCATACGCTAAAGCGTTCCAACCCGCATCGCTGATTGAGCCCGGAAGTAGCATGGCAACCTTAAACTTTTCGTGTCCTTTTGCCTCAAGGTTCGCGCTCTCGATTGGCATAAGGCCAATGATGAAAATGCCCAAGTATAATGCATAGATTGCAACGTTATTGCGTAACTTATAAAATGTCTGTATCACTTCAAGATTTCTCCTTCTTTACAGAAACGTTTGGAACAGTATAACATGTTTACGCGGAAAAAGTAAAGCGTTAATACCATTGCATCAGGACTTAATTTCCACTGTAGGAGCAGTTTTACTCGCGTCTCTTGATTAGGCGTTTATCGCGCTTCTGTTTGTAGTAGGATGATTTATCACCCGTTCCCTAATCCTGAAAACCCCAAAATCCTGATTCAGACAACTTCTAACTTCTCAACTGCTGACTGCTAATTGCTACTTTGTAGGAGAGATACCTGAATTACCATGTATCCGTATTTCTACAGAATTTCTGTTGACATGCTTGCACAAATTACATATACTTTTTAGGATTAACATAAATAGGAGCGTAAGAAATACGTGTTTGAAGTAAAAATAAATGCCAAGACCCATTTAGTTGTTCAAAACGATACGGGTCGCTGTTTAGGTGGTGTCGGCGCGAATTTTTATCGTCCCTTCGTCTTCCCGTTCTATACACCAGCCGGACATACCGTTGTTCAGGAGTTCGCCTTCGATCATCCGTTCCACAACGGTATTTTTGTTGGACAAGGACCTGTACAGGTCGGTGAAAGGGAGGCAGGTTTCTGGGCATCGCCACCCCGTCGTTCCTTCACAGATAAGGTTTTTGAGAAGTTGGGACGGATGGACACACAAAAAGAGATTGAGATTACACCGCATGCGGATGGTGTTCAGTTCGTTCAAAATGTTATTTGGCGAGATGAAAACGAAGAACCGTTGATTGACGAAATCCGTACTGTCAATCTTTACGCGCTCGCGGATGCCACCGTCTGCGATATGACGAGCGAAAAAATTGCGTCCTACGGTGCTGTAACCTATCCACAGACGAAGTTCGGAAGCAGCGGTATCCGTGTTGAACCGAGACTTTTACCTGTCATGGGTGGTATCGTGCTGGGTGACAACGAGCGCAAGGGTGGTGTCGAGGTCGTCCATGAAGGTGAATCGGATTTCGTTGCCTACCAGAATGTATTGGCAGGGCATGGACCCTTTGGGGTCTGTATGACAATCCTGAATAAAGATGTCCGCGGTCCGTGGTTTATTCGAGATTATGGGATGGCTCTCTATAATCCGACGTGGACGGGGTCGATATCAACACCGGCGGGTGAGCGTTGGAAAGTTTCACTTCGGGTTATCGCTTACGATGGCGAGCTGACAACAACAAGAACAGAAAGATGGTGTCTACCATAAATGGCAACAGAGAATATCCTTGAACTTCGGAATATAACGAAAACTTTCGGCGACTTTGCTGCTGTTGACGGTGTCGATTTTGAGTTACGAACCGGCGAAATCCACGCGATTTTAGGAGAAAATGGCGCCGGGAAGTCCACACTGATGAACCTCATCTACGGTCTTTACCAACCATCGGGTGGACGGATCTATGTTACCGATCGCGAAGCGTGGCGGCGTAGGTTGCGCGCAAAGTCACCACGAGACGCGATTGCTAACGGTATCGGTATGGTGCATCAGCACTTTATGCTGATTGAAAATTTCACCGTTGCTGAGAACATTGCCTTGGCTCTTGGACAATTAAAAGGAAATCAGAAAGATCGGATGGAAGGAGGGAAGAATGGAAGGAGGGATGCCCCTCAGGCTTCCAATCTTCCACCGTTCCTGTCTTCTCTTCCCTTCCCTGCTTTTTGGTTTAAGAAAGAGGATGCTATCCATATTACTGAAGAACTCTCAGAGCGGTTCGGTCTTATCGTCGATCCGACTGCGCTGGTGGGGAGTTTATCAGTAGGTTTAAAACAACGCGTAGAGATTCTGAAGGCACTTGCTGTTGATGCCCGGATCCTGATTCTTGATGAACCCACCGCCGTTCTAAGCCCACAAGAGGTAGAAGGTTTCTTTACGATTTTGCGCAAACTCCAAGCCGATGGTCGAGCGATCATCTTCATTAGCCACAAAATGAAGGAGGTCTTGAGCATCAGTGATAGAATTACCGTCTTAAGACGTGGCAAGAAAGTTTATCTCGGTAAAACGGGGGAGTTGACCGCACGGGAGCTTGCGAGGGAGATGATTGGGGAAGATGTTAACGACGTTGAACGCTCAAGCAGTCCGCCGCTTGAAAACGATCCTTCAGACAATGTGCTACAACTCTCAAATCTAACAGTTCTCGGCAGTCGAGACGAGGTTGCAGTGTCAGATGTCTCTATGGAAACCTGTCGCGGTGAAATCGTTGGCATCGCAGGGGTAGATGGAAATGGGCAACGTGAACTCGCCGAGGCGATCATGGGTTTACGACACAATGCCTCTGGGACAATAGGCATCTTAGGTGCCAATCCGCAGGGGGTCAAAGCAGTGCGTCGGCGCGGTGTCGGTTATATCCCTGAAGATAGGCAAACAACAGGGGTTATTGCCGCGTTTTCCGTTACGGACAATCTCTTGTTGAACGTGACACATTTAGAAAATTTAGCACAGTGGAATGTACTTAACCAGAAACGGAAGCGGAAGACAGCAGAGCAACTCATCTCGGATTACGACATCCGTCCACCTTTGGCTGATATTCCTGCTTCTTCACTCTCCGGTGGCAATCAACAGAAAATCGTCCTCGCCCGAGAAATCTCGCTTCACCCCGACCTCCTTATTGCTGTGAATCCGACGCGCGGTTTAGATGTCAATGCCGCTCGCTATGTTCATGAGAATTTATTGGCACAACGCGACAAAAAGAAATCTGTCCTGTTAATCTCAACAGAGTTAGATGAGGTCTTACTGTTAAGTGATCGACTCTATATTATGTCGAGGGGCAAGTTAATCGAAGCGACAGCGCAACGCAACGATATTGAGACACTCGGATTGTTAATGACAGGGGAGACCCACACCAAGGAATAGAAGTCAGGCATCAGAAAGAGACTGGAATAGGAGAAAGGGAAATGGAAGAAGGGAAGGATGGAAGAGAGAGTCCCCATCGTTCCACCCTTCCACCCAAATACTGAAGACTATTTTTATGATATTAAAGAAAATCAATATTCAATGGCTCGCAACCCCTATTTTGATTCTCGTGAGTGCGTTTGTTACAAACGCCATCATCATGTTGCTCTGTCACTATAACCCACTGGAGGCTTACCAAGCCGCGGTGAGTGGAGCCTTTGGTAATAGTCGAAAATTCGGGGAGACATTGGTAAAGAGCACGCCGTTTCTAATGACAGGGCTTTCGGTTGCGATGGCGTTTCGGTGTGGGATTTGGAACATCGGTGCTGAGGGACAATTTTTGATAGGGGCATTAACGGCGACATGGTTTGGAACGAAACTCGCTCCAATTTTTCCGCAAAGTCCGTGGATTGCGGTACCGTTGTGTCTTGGACTTGCGGCATTTGCAGGTGGCGTATGGGGGCTCATTCCAGCGGTTCTGAAGGTGGCGCGCGGGGTCAACGAAGTTATCAGTACGATTATGCTGAACTACGTCGCGCTCCACTTGGTGAGTATGATGATAGACGGTGGTCCCTTGCAGGAAACAGCGCAACGCGGTCCACAGAGCGACCGAATCGCCGAATGGGTGTTCCTGCCTCGTATTCTCCCGCCGCATCGGGTACATCTCGGCATTGTTATCGCTGTCGTATTGGCGGTTATTCTCACGTTTGTCCTCTTTCGGACGGCGTTTGGATATCAACTTCGCGCAGTCGGCGAGGGAGCAGCGGCAGCGGAGGCGGCGGGGATATCGATTGCGCACAACACCCTCCGTGTCTTTTTCATCAGCGGTGCGCTCGCAGGACTTGGCGGCGCAATTGAGCTGACAGCGCTGACCCGTCGGTTGTTCGTCAATTTTTCACCCGGATACGGCTACACTGCGATTGCTGTCGCTCTGTTAGCAAAACTGAATCCATTGGTGACGGTTGCTGCTGCCCTGTTATTTGGTGCGCTAACAACCGGTTCCTACAGCATGCAACGGGAGGTCGGCATCTCCGATAAGGTGACATTGGTCATGCAAGCGACGATTCTATTGTTCGTCATCGGCTATAGTTCTATCCAACTTTTCCGTAAGCGCGCGTCTGCAAATTCCAAGTAGGAATAGAGAAGGATTTGCGTTCGTATAGGGACTCCTTCATTCTCCGTTGCTTACCAAAAACGAAACCTGCAACAACGGCGCAGGTGACTCGAACGCGAAAACCCTCAAGTTACAAAAATCGTCATTTCGCCGCAAGGTAAAATTAAAAAATGTTTGAAGAAATTCTTTCAGCGACAATTCGGGGGGCAACCCCACTCCTACTCGCCGCATTAGGCGAGGTCATCTCCCAGCGTGCGGGTGTCCTTAACATCGGTATCGAGGGAATGATGCTCATCGGTGCGTTTTTCGGGATGGTAGGTTCCTTCTACATGGCAGAACTCGTCATGATCGCCCCGTGGTTCGGACTTTTAATGGCAGGACTCAGTGGACTTATCGCCGCGGCGTTGTTTGCCCTGTGTGCGATAAGACTACGAGGGGACCAAGTCATCATTGGGACAGCAATGACGCTCTTGGCGTTAGGTTTAACAGAGGTCGTCTATCAACGACTCTTCGGCATAACGGGGATCGCCCAAGGCGTACCAGCGTTCCGACAGATTGATATTCCACTGCTCTCCGAAATCCCTTTCTTGGGACAAGCACTGTTTTCACATAATATTCTCGTTTTCATCACATTCCTACTGGTGCCGTGCGTTTATTTCTTCCTCTACCATACGCAACAGGGACTTCGTGTTCGCGCCTGTGGTGAACATCCGCGGGCGATTGCTGCGGCAGGTGCGAACGTTCTCCGTTTGCGAACAATTTGTCTACTTTTCGCAGGCGCGATGGCAGGAATGGCTGGCGGGTATCTCTCCCTCGCCGATGTGCCCTATTTTACACCCGGCATGACGGTCGGACGCGGTTTTATTGCTTTGGCGATCGTCATCTTTGGGAAATGGCATCCTGTGAAAGCGTGTGGTGCGGCTCTACTTTTTGGGCTCGGTTCAGCACTCGATGCGCGCTTCCAAGCATTGGGTTGGGATGTTCCGTATCAGGTGTTCTTAATGCTGCCTTATGTGCTCTGTTTAGCGGTGTTGGCAGGGTTTGTCGGGCGCGCCGAAGCACCCCTCGCGTTGGGGAAACCCTACGGCGAGTCGGCAGAATAGTCGTCAGCATTTGGATGGAAGGGTAGAAGGCGTTGGAATGGAAGGGTGGAAGATTGGAAGGTTGGGGTCCCTCTCTATCCAGTCTCTTGCTGATGGCTGACGAGTGTCCCCTTAAAATGTACTACCGAGGCGAATGTGAAAGGCTCTGTATGGATCTAAGGCACCCGGTGCGGACACGAGTGGAATAGCATAATCAATTCCAGCCGTAAGTGCTCCAAGGTCCAAGTAAAGCCCTGCGCCCACAGAGGCGGGTAGCGATGTAGTTGGATCGATATCCTCCAATGAATCCCACACGTTGCCGGTATCAAAAAAGAATGCCCCGCGGACCATCCAATAGATTGGGAAACGTAGTTCGGTGTTAAAGATGAATTGTACGTCGCCGCGATGGATCCCAGTGCTATCTTCAGGACCGAGAGAGCGCTCTGCATACCCTCGAACTGTTGTCCCGCCGCCTGCCCAAAACCGCTCGAAGGAAATCAATTCTGCGCGACGGTTCGAGTGTATCCCTGTCGTGATACCGAATCGGACGGCGGTTGCTAAGACAAGCCCCCCGGTGAGTTTTTGGTAATATCGGGTATCCGCCGTTGTCTTAATAAAACGGGTTTCACCCTGCAAGAAGCCACCCGCATATTCAAGCGTCAGCGCGTTCAACATACCGCCCGTAGGGTTCAAATAACGCACGCGGCTATCATACGTCCAAGAAAGACGAACACTGCTCACGGTTGTGTTGAAAGGGTTTTGCGCTTCGTAGGGGCGGGGTAGCCCCGCCCCTACGACAGGTGTTTCTGGCATTGGTGGGACAGGCTGATTCAGGTCCCGGTAGCTATATCGTAGATCGAGATGGTGCAATTCGGACAGGTCCCTGCTGAGGATCAAACTCCCCTGAAGTGCGCGGACGTTATCGTCTACCTCTAACTTCTTGGCTAATACCTGTAGACTTCCCCGCGTCCGTCCAATCAACCACGGTTCGGTGAGCGTCGCATCAAAGAGATAACCTAACTCGTCTCGCCATCCTAATCTGCTCCGCACACGTCCTCGGATGTTTCGACTAAAGAGCAGATTGCTGTCCGTTAATACCAACGTTCCGCGGAGGCCCTCTGCGAAACTGTAACCACTGCTCACACTGTAGGTCCTTGGTTTCTGCTTTTCGACCGTTATTAAAACATTGTTAATTTTCTGCAGACGGAGGTTAGGGGACTCTGTAGTCTCGGATGATTGGGGTAACTGCGTGCTATGGATAGCCTGTGAGAGACGTTCATTTTGGACACTACGGAAAAGCCCTAAACTATAGAGATTTTGCAAGGCACTGCTTAACTTCTCCGAAGTCCAAAGCGTCCCTTCAAGGTGTGATACTTCCCGTTCAAGCACATGTTGTTTCACAATGCTTGTATCCCCCACAAAATAGAATTTACCGAACACTACCTGTTCGCCTTCGGTATCTACAGTGAGATGCAGGACTCCGTGTTCATAAACCTCAAGATACGGCACATTAGGTGTTTTTTGTACAAGGGTATACCGTGGATTACCTTCAATGTCTTGGAGACTCCAACGGTTGCCGATATAGTTGGCTATGCCAACGCCTGTGAGTGCAAGGTTATGTCTCTGGAATTCCGTACGGATTTCCAGAGGGAGCCTACCTCTCTCAAGAGGTGCGGAGAAATCACCGGTTACTCGAAAAACAGGATCCTCCGTTTCTGGTATGTAGGTGCTGCTGACAGCTGCGTCAATATACCCGATCTCGTAATAGGCTCTCAAAATTGCGTCGCTGTAGGCTTTCCGGGCAAGCGAGGCATTCGGCTGTGGGAATGGAAGTTCGCTCTGTAAACGCGCCAAAAGCGTAGGGGTATCTAACGCGTTGTTCCCCCTGATGTCGCACCGGTGAATCATCTCTTTATATTCTTCAATTATTGTGATATGTATTACAACTTCACCAATGTTCCGGTTTTTTGGATTCTGTTTATCGAGTTTCGTCTGAATAGTTGCCTTCGGATAACCTGCTTTTGCGTATAGAATTTTGAGCCGATGTATATCTGTATCGAGTTCTGGTTGATAAAAAAAGCGTCTCTGTTCTCGTTGAAATAGCCGCCTTGTGATGTCCGCTTGCAAGTTTCGCAGGAATCCACCGATGGGTTTCATTGTCATCTCTCGTAGCAGTTTTGTAGCCGGAAACGCCCTATTCCCGAAGAAAGTGACACCCTTAACGACATAACGCGTCCCTGGGTTAATCGTCAGTCGAACACTGGATGCATCCAGTATCTCCTCGGATACTGTCGTGTCGTGATAACCCTCGGATTTGAAATAGGATTTTATCCTGCGCTCCCATATAGCAGAGGATGCGGTATTTATTAGAGAAACTATATCTTCTCTGAATGCATCTTGGAGCGATAGCGGGAGTTTTCCGACATTCACAACAAAATTAAAGCGTACCTGCTTGCCTTCATTGATATGAAATTGTAACGCACCGGTTTCAGGGACAAAGGTCGGGACAATCGTCGCAGTGGGGTAGTTGTTTTCACGATAGAGTTCTAACATAGCTGCCACATCGGTATCCACAGCAGATTTGTTGTAAATCGGGGAGAGCCGGCTAAAGTTACAAGCCGCTTTAAGGCGATTCTCTGAGATAGCAGCACTCCCGTGAATTTGCAATGTTTTGATGGCTGACGCATCCCCAACGGTTATTTGGTAAGTTAACGTTCCATCTTCGTGGAGTACATCGGATGTCGAGACTTTAGCGTCGAAATATCCGTACTCTTGACAGACTTTCTTAATGCGGAGCGCATCGGTTTTGACGATTGTAGGCACATACTTCCCGCCTGGCTGTGACCTCATCGCATTTTCGATGGCGTTTTTGACTTCGTTTTCAGGGATACCGGAGAGCACAATCCGTTGGATGCGCGCGAAAGGGGTCAGTTGGTAGGTTAAAACAATGCCATCAGGAGTGTCCTGCGAGTATATCTGAATTTGGGAGTACCGCTGTGTCGCGTAGAGTGTTTTAATGCTCTGTCGAATGGCGTACCGAGACAGTAGATCGCCAGCATATACGACTGTCTGGTTTCTGAGTATATTGGGGTGTTCCGGGGTTTCCTCCGCAGGGGTTGTGCCAATATAGTACTCTATCTTTGCAATCCGCTTCTGATTGGATGCATCTGATTCTTGTGCTTCTATAGATTTCAAGAAAAAACAGCAGGAAAACCACAGGATAAGACAAACTGCGTACAGTGTGCTAAAGCCTATAAAGTGTGCTAAGGTCTGTAAAGTTGTCAGCATCCTTAGGCACCTCGCAACTTTAGATACACTTGCAAACTTTCTTCGCTTAGAACCGTCCCTTGAATTCAATGTCAATCCCGTGCTCCCTTTTTTCATTCGTTTCAATTTTAATGGATACATTCTTTCCAAGTGGGTACTCCGCACTGATATATCGTGCGTCTTCATCAAGTGGACGATGGAAACTAAAAGTGAACCCACCGAGTGCACCTGAGAGCGCGGCATTGTATAAGATGAAATCTATAATATCGTCATGTGAAAGGACTTCCGTGGTCGTCTCAGGGGGCGCGTTCAGGATGAAGTTAGGGTTGCTTAGCGTGCCAGTAAAGGAGGCATAAACCTGAAGGTCCACTGTGCTTCCATCTCTCGGTAATACGCCTCGAATGCTGTTGGGGGTGCGGAGAAAAATATTGAGTTCCGGATCAAAATCGACGGTACTCTGGTTACTGATTCGAGAACCTTCGAGGAATTCAAAGGTCTGTGCAACGAACCCAATTTTTCCGTTGAGTACCGAGACGTTCCCATTGAAAACCGGCTCATTAATTGGACCGAAGAGTTTGCCTAAGCAGGAGATTTCAATGTCTGTGGGTCCCGTGATAGATGAAAGCACACGAAAATTATTCGGGATGTTGATATCTACGCCATTGAGATGTAAATCACGTAGAATCGGGTAATCCAGCACAAGTTCCGTTTCCTTGACCGAAACGCCTGTAAGCCAATCCCGCACGCTTTCCCAATTTTGTTGATAGTAGCCTCCGCTGATATGTAGGCTTCCTGTTAGATAGGGACGAAGAAGTTCCCCGCGCAGGCCAAACGAGGTGGAAGAGATCTCGATCCGATACTGTCCTTGTTGTTCAAAAGCCGCTGATGTGAGACCGGCGGTCAGGTTCAAGGTCTGCGGTTTCTCCCATATTCGTTTATCCGGTGGGGCTGTGATGCTACCTGCGACCAAAAATTTTCCATCGTTCAAGATACCATCAAGTTGCTGAACAGTCGCCCCTGTTTCTGATAACTCAATTTTGCCCTCCACCTCTTCAACGCGAATACCAGCCTCTGGGAATTCAAACCCAATATTTTGGAAAAGCACCCGACCCTTGGCTTCTGGAGTCTCCATCGTTCCTGTCAGCTTGAGATGAAGCTCACTCGTGCCTGTTGCGGCACTGAGTCCCGGCACAACAGACCGTAGTATGTCGGGATCCTCTACTTTAATATCCACAGTGCCATGCATCGGGGTCTGTTGGAGTGCCGTCCATACCTTTTCTGGGGTCTGCTGGAGTGCCGTAAGAAACGGAATAATTTCAAGTTCGTAAGGCATCATCCATGAGAAAGTCAGTTGATTTTCCCCAAATCGAACTTCGACGTACCTTTTTTCCGTTATTTCCCATTTCCCATTCTGATACCGGATCCTCCATCGCAAGTCAATGGGAATGTCGTGTAGATAAAGCTCGGCGGGTTCGCTTTCGTGTCGCCGCACGGTTATTTTTGGATCCGCGCTCGTGCCGCTCATCTGTAGACTTCCCGACAGTGCACCGGTAACCCGATACGGTGCGGGCCATGTCTCCGTTATCGCTGAAACATCAAAATTTTTGATCCGAAGTGCGCCGTCAAATTCCCCGTTAACCGACCATTCGCTTTCAGCATCAATACTGAGCGTTGTCTTGGCATCAAGTGTTTGCGTATCACCGAGGAAATCTTTAGGCTTCGTATCCTCATCGGTAAAGGTCTGCTTGACTGAAAATTCGTCTTGATTCTCAAGCATGAAGGTTTTCGTTAAAGTTAGAGTTCCATCACTGAGCACTATCAGCGTTGATTGGGGACTTTGAAAGTCATAATACCGATCCATTGCCTTGAAAGCGAAGCGGACACTATCAATGGATAAATCCGCACTTGATACAGCCACGAGGTCGGTAAGCGAGGGGATCTTTCGGACTTGCGGAAATGGCATACTGTCTCCAGTTGCTAAGAAACTGTCAAACGGCACTGTTAATGTCTCCAATGTCGTTGTTATATGCCCCTCGGTCTCTTCTAACAAATCCGGCGGTAAAGATTGACGTACAGTTGAACCGAGCGGAAATCGCTCTAATCTCAACCCTTGTAATTTCAAGTATTCTGGCGTTAAGCCGTCTAATGCTATCAGTCCGTGTTCAAGTCTACAGGAACCCTCCGCTATGTCAAATCGGAATTCTGCGATATTAATCAGTTCTTCACGTACGCTGAACTGTATCTGCGTATTTCGGAGTGGTTCATGAAAGTCCTTGAGACGCAGATGCAACGCCTCAACAAACACGTTACCGATCACGTCTGATGATTGACTTGTGCCTTGTATCCCCAAATCTATATCAACAGTGCCATCCGCTTCAGCAAAGACCGTCTCAATCCCCGGGAAAAAGTTGAGGGGCAGTTCGCTACCTCGAAGACGGACATCGATGGGTGCGGCAAGAAATCGCTCAGATATATCCATATCTTCAAATGTCAGATCAAACGGAATCACACCTGCAAGCGTTAACGTCCCGTCCCGGTTTTTGAGTTCTATCCCGATGATATTTATGCGTTCATCTTTGTACTCGATTTTGCCTGTCCACTCTTTGTCATTGAGCGTGCCGTGCCAGTCTGCTGTGATTTCAGGGGCGGTGATAGTGCCTGCAACGTTGACCTCCGTCGCGGCTGTCATCGTGGGTGATGTGAGTTGTAAGGGAATCTGTATTTTAATTTTACCTTGCGGAGAAACAGGGCTGATTTGGGGTTTGACATGCCTCTCTGAGTATCCGCCCTCCATTCCATTACGGGCTACGGTTTTGATTGGAAGATTGGAAGATCGCGGGGGATCTCCCTCACCGGCTCGAGGGGCGTTTAGACTGAATCGGAGTGGTGCGCTGTTCGTGAGACGGAAATCGTAGCCATCAAGTTCCAATTCGTTTATTTCACCAATGACGGTAATCTGTTGTGGATCTAAGCCTGTACCGCTAAGCTTAACACGTCCTGAAGCGAAACCGTAGTCCCCAATTTCTACTTGCGATGCCGACACATCAATTTTAAAATAGTTGTCAGTTTTCAGTAAAGAGGTATTAGGTTCCTCGTCGTACCCGTCTTGTAACTGACTACTATTTCGGCGTGAGAACGCGGCTTCTCCTTGGACACTGTAAGGACCATCTCCCATCTGTCCGTTCGCCTCCCCCCTTTGAACACGTATAAATTCTGAATCGAAGTGAATATCTACGCGAAGTCTCTCCAGCATGATAGAGGGGATATAAGAGGCAAAGCGGATTGGACGTTGTTCGGCTGTTTCAGCGTATAGTAGAACAAGAGGTTCAGCGAGCGTGCCACCGATTTCTATGGATGCCTCTAAAGTCCCGGTTATTTTGTTACCGGATCCGAGTTTATCGATAGCTTCCATCGGCAAGGTGGCGAGATCCAAAGAAATTGTATCGACGCGGAGGTGTAATTCCGAGTTGTTGACCTCTTCGGGTTGAACGTCAATGTACCCTTCCACGTTCACGTTGTTACCGAAGAGTTTGAAAGCACAATCCTCAAAACGCAGCGTCTCCTCCTGATATGTTATTGCACCACCAGCATCGACAACATCAATATCACCCACTTCTGTTTCTAATGTTAGCCTTGGGATTGCCCATTCTAACTGAACATTGGGTTGCATGGGTGTTCCTGTGGCTTTCAAGTCGTAACGAAGGGCACCGGCTTGCAGCATACCAAGCGGGAGCCCCAATACGTCTTCAAACGCTGCCAGCGCGAACCCGTCAGATACCGCGTGCAGATTCATCGCCTCACTTTTGGCATCCAGAGTTCCTGTCAATTCAAGAAATGGTTTTTTGAATGATTCGCTAAGCGTTAAATCAAGCGATTGGTTTAATAACGATTTTTTCTTATCCTCTGTCTGCGCCGTTGTTGCAGGCTGCTTTTCTTTTATTGATTCAGATGTCCTTAAGGAAAGGGAATCGATTGTCCATTTGTCATCTTTGAGATGCAAGCGAATCGGTTCAGCATTGGTGAAAGAACAGCTATCAGCCATCGGCTGTTGGCTGTCGATTAGGATATTTTCTGGTGAGGGGATACGATCTTGCTGCTTGCTGCTTGCTGCTTGCTGAGGATTATTAACTGACAACTGACAACTATTAACAAGAATATCCACATCATACGGATAGATTTGCTGTTTTTCGGATTCAGAGCCTATGTCCTCGGCTGGTAAGACAAGATCCGCAATCGTTCCAGTTATTGAGGCACTCCCGCGAGCGGTCCCCTGAACCATCTTCAGTATAGGGTGTACTATAGGCAGGATTGGCGTAACATCAAATTTTTCACTATCTGCTGTAAATCGGTAAGGGTTCCCGATAGCCATGCTGATGTACCCTTGAATCCGACCCGTTTTCTCAAACCCGTGTCCAGAAAAGTCGAAGATGTCAGATTCACCGGTGGTGTTTTTCCGTTCCACGAGTTTGCCGAGCAGGTAGACATCACCGAGCGGATATTTCGTCCCGCGTTCGATGTGCAAAAAGGTTACGTCCGAAAAATCGAGATCAACTCTAAAATCTGCATTTTCAGGTTTTTTAAGCGTTCCAACAACCCGAACATCGAATTGTCCTTCAAAGGGGAAGTCAGGGATCTTTGCTGCTTTCGCGATTTCTTCTAAGTGAACAGGTCCGTTGCTTTCGAGAAGAAGGTGATAGTCAGCATTGGAAGCGACCGCGACATTGAGTGTAACCTGCTGCCCACGAGTCGTTATTTTGAAGTCCGGTATCGTAAGGTTGTAATCCTCAATTTCCAGAGGCAGCGTCAACGGATCCAAATGGATACCCCATGCCACGCCCTCGGTAACACGGAAGTCCGCACTACCATCAAGATTGACGAGTGTTCCATCTAACTTGAGTTCGCCTCTGATTTCACCGTCCACCGGATATTCCGCACCTAACAAGAGTCTCGGGTAATGTTGGACGTAAACGGGGTCGGCAACAACACTGAAATCCGCCGGAAAATCGCCTTTAACATCCACCATACCGGTAATTCTCGCCTGACTTTCATACGCCGTTTTAGTAGTTATCAGTCGTCGGTCGTCAGTTGTCAGCAGACTTGTGGGATTTTCGAGTTCCTCTTTAACTGGCGACTTTTCTATGGTGTTTTTCGTCATCAGACCGTTTTCGATGAACACCCGACCCGCTTGATAGCGAAAATTACCCGCCAACACACCGAGTGGGATGTCGTTGAAGGTCGCATTCGGGATCTCCATAAACCCGTTCAGTATTCCATCCGACAACTTTGCAGACAAATTTCCGGTGCCTCCGATGTCCTCACTATTGGCAATTTTCATCAAGTCACTGATATTGATACCCGACGCGCGAATCTCCAGGTCATCTTGTTGCTTCAACGGAAAGGGACCTTTGGCGTTAATCTCGGTTTCATCCAAGTTCCCGTCTATTTTTAGTTCACCCGCCGCTATTGTGCAATTGAAAGTTGAATCGTTGAATCTAACTTCGTCAAGCATTGTCTCTGTCAACACGACCTTGCTATCGAGTTCGAGACTTTGTAGGAGCGAAGTAATATCGCTGCTACGTCCGTTGAACTTTCCACTACTTGAGAGCAGTCCTGTGCTATCTACAAGGTTTTCTGGCAATTGGGTGAACATTGACAGTAGCGGTATGAGTTGTATTTTTGTAGCGTCCCATTTTCCACGGTAAGCAATCGGATGGGTTGGGAATTGTTGAAGTTGCGTGAGTAGATCGCCTTCCAACGCGCTTTCTGACGCAATGCTTCCATCACTGACCACGGTGCCATCGGCGACTTGGAAACTGAGTTCGTTTAATGTGAATATTGGGGTAGGTTCAGAGTTGAATTCCGCGTCAACATGTCCTGCTGTCAACGCTATTTTTGGATTGTGGGCAGACACAAGACCTACCCCTACTGGGGTGGCGGAGAACATCGGTATTTTTGCGGAGAGTGTTCCAGCTAAGGTAGAATCTGTACCGTTCACTGTCAACGTCGCGTCAACATCACCGTCAAGTTCGATGTCTTCACCGAAAAAAAGCTCTACATCTGCGAGGTTCAGGTGCAAGTCAAGCGTGCTGTTCCAAGAAGTGATGGTTTCTCTGTGAGTAAATCCACCCGCAACCTCCAAATCGGAGTCGCCAAATTCCAGTCGGAGTTTCTCTAATGTGCTACCGCTGGCTAAGATCTGAAAATCGGCATCAAACTTGTCGATCGCTGTTTCGGCACCGTTGACCCTGAAGCTACCACTTTTAATTTTAAATGTTCCATTATGCTTCCATGTGTCGAGAGGTCCTTTCACTTCAATATAGATTCCATCAATCCGGGCTTCAAAGTTGCGTTGTGGGTCAACGTAATCGAATGTGCCATCTTTACATTCAATATATTCGACAGCGAAACCGAATTGTGAGGAGCCTTGTGTCGTCTGCTCCTTAAAAATGTGCCCGAGGTTAAGGTCGCCATCGGAGTTTCGGAGCGCGTGAATTTCCGCTTTATCCACCTGCAGTTTTGTCGCCTCAAATTTCCGAGTTAGCAATCCTAACAGATTGTATTTGAGTACGACTTTTCCTGTGGAAATTACCGGTTTGTTTTCCGTGGAAATCTCAACGCTTTTAATGCTGACGCTTCCTAAGACATTTCCCTCTATTTTGCCGATGTTTGCCGTGTAGTCACCCGTTATCCGAGTTTTGAGTTCAGTCTCAAGCCGACCCTCCACCCAATCCAGAAAAGTCCGTGAGCGAACAAAGAAAAAAGCCCCGCATAGCCCAACAATGAGAAATATCCCAACAAAAATTTTTAATTTTACCTTGCGGAAGAATAATGCAGCTTTCATCTTTAAAGTCCCTTTCTCAAATCTGAAGAAACACCCCAGCAAAAACCCTGCGCCGATGTTGCAGGCTCCTGCTTTGGGTCTAACAAAACGTCTTTTACCACCCGCTGACTGCTGGTTGCTGAGAGTCATTTCCAAAAGATTCATGCGCAGCTTCTACAACCTCAGCAGTCGTATACTGGCGTTGATAGGAATTCATGCGCTCACCATCGACTGTAAGCCAGAGCAAGTACTCAATATTCCCGATGTCCTTGTGGATTGGCGAATAGGTCAGACCTCTCACTGTGGCTCCGAGTTTTTCCGTGACGAAAGCACTGAGGTTATCTATCGTCTGGATATGTACCTGTTTGTCGGAGACGATTCCACCTTTTTTTACATGGGCTTTACCGGCTTCAAATTGTGGTTTCAGCAGTGCGATGAGGTCGTAATAGCGATTGGCTATCAGCCATCGGCTGTCGGTTAAGAGGTTTTCTGGTGAAGTGCCATCCTCTTGCTGATTACTGACGAAAACCGATGGCTGACCGCTATTTTGCTGTGTAAGAAGTTTGATGACGCTCGGCAGAACCGTTCTCAAAGAGATGAAGGAAACATCGATTACGGCGATAGAAGCAGCGTCTTCTGCGTCGTTTAACGCCGCTGTTTTTAGATGTGCTGGCGTTAGGTGTCGGATGTTCGTTTTCTCAATCGGTTGCACCTGTGGATGCGTGCGAAGCTTCCACGCCAGTTGCCCGTAGCCGACATCAATGGCATAGACGAATTTCGCGCCGTGCTGAAGAAGGCAGTCTGTGAACCCACCTGTTGATGCGCCAATATCAAGTGCGACCCGATTCCGGACGTTTATATCAAAGGTGCGTAACGCCTTTTCTAACTTAAACCCGCCTCGGCTGACATATTTTTGCGGCTGTTGCACGACCACCTTGGCATCTGACGGAATGCGCTGCCCTGGCTTTATTTTGGAGCTCCCGTTGACGGTCACTGCCCCCGCAAGTATGAGCCGTTTCGCCTGTTCCCGACTCTCTACCAAGTCGTGTTCTACCAGAAAGGTATCTATCCGTTTTTTGGCTTTCGGCTTTCGGCTGTCAGTAGGTTGTGTTGTGATTCCTGACGTTTTGTCCATCACAATGCCCTCATGCTGATGACTGACGGCTGACTGCTATTTTAACATCACCTGTGCGGTTCGGACAACGGCATCGGCATCACACTGGCATAGAGCATAGAGTTGTGTGATATCGCCGTGTTCAACGAATTCATCTGGAATACCAAGATTTGTGATCTGCACGTCTTTCATACCAACTGCGGCAAGTGCTTCCAAAACAGCACTACCGAAACCGCCCATTATCACACCATCCTCAATTGTAATCACCTTACCGATCCGTTCCGCAAGCGGTAGAATCGTTTCAGTGTCCAGCGGCTTAACAAACCGTGCGTTAACAACCGCTGTTGAGATTCCAGAGTCAGCTAACGTCTGTGCCGCTTCCAGTGCAGGGTAGACGCGGTTGCCGATAGCAATCACGAGTATATCCTCGCCCTCTCTAACGATTTCACTTTTTCCTATCGGTATCACCTGCGGTTCCGCTGCCATTTTCACACCAATGCCGGTGCCGCGTGGGTAACGGAAGGCAATGGGACCCTCTTGATACGCCACCGCTGTTTTCACCATAGATTGCATTTCGTTTTCATCTTTGGGTGCCATGACGACCATGTTTGGAATAGAGCGTAGAAATGCAAAATCGAAAACGCCGTGATGCGTTGGACCATCCGCGCCGACAAGCCCCGCTCTGTCTAAAGCGAAAATAACGGGAAGATTTTGGATACACACGTCGTGTAACACCTGATCGTAACTTCGCTGGAGGAAGGTGGAATAGATAGCCGCAACAGGACGCATGCCTTGGGTAGCGAGCCCCCCGGCGAATGTAACGGCGCACTGTTCTGCTAAGCCGATGTCGAAACATCGACTCGGAAATGCGCTGGCAAATTTATCGAGTCCTGTACCACCCGGCATCGCTGCCGTCACACCGACGATCCGTGCATCGCGTTTCGCCAATTCAATCAACGTGCGGCTGAATACTTCCGTATAGGTGGGTGTTTCAGGTTTCGGCTTGGTTGTCTTTCCTGTTTTCAGATTGAAGGGACCACTCACACTATAGAATCCGACTGGATCTTCAACGGCGGGTGTATAACCGCGCCCCTTTTCGGTTACGATATGTACTAAAATAGGTCCGGTGAGACTGCGAATGCCCGTCAGGACAGGTATCAATGCCTCTAAATCGTTTCCATCAAGCGGACCGAAGTAGCGAAATCCGAATTCCTCAAACAGCGTGCCCGGTTTCAAAGAAGCCTCGATCTTCCTTGCTATCTGCTTGGCATCTTCTGAAATCATGTTCATTAATCCCTTCGCACCAGAACGGAGGAAGTTGTACTGCGGTGAACTCGTGAGTTTGTGGAAATGTTTTGAGAACGCGCCGACAGTCGCTGAAATGGACATGTTGTTGTCGTTGAGAATGACGGTCATATCGTTTCTAAAGTCACCGGCGGCGTTCAACGCTTCAAATGCCATTCCACCTGTTAACCCGCCATCTCCGATGATAGCAACGACTTTGTAATGCTCATTGATGAGGTCTCTGGCAGTTGCGACCCCTAATGCCGCGGCGATAGAAGTGCTGGAGTGTCCCGCCCCAAAGACATCATATTCACTCTCGGCTCTGCTGAGGAACCCACTGATACCACCACTTTGTCGGAGCGTTGGGAACGAGTCCCGTCTTCCGGTAAGCAGTTTATGCGGATACGCCTGATGACCGATGTCCCAGATGATCTTGTCGCGCGGTGTATCATACACTTTATGCAATGCTATTGCGAGTTCGACGGTCCCGAAGTTCGGCGCAAAATGTCCTGGATGCTCAGAGAGTACTGCTAATAGATACGCGCGCATCTCATCAGCGAGTGCTTTCAGTTCGTCAACCTCAAGATTTTTCAAGTCTGCTGGACTATTAATTTTTTCTAAGAACATATTTTAATTTACCTTGCGGTTCGGTTAGGGTGGTTTGAAAAATAAAGTGCCGCTTCGTATGTCCGCCCTCCGCTACGCTTACGGGTTACGCGGTTTGGACTGATGTTTGTGATAGACTCTTTAACTGAAAGTGAGCGTAACGAACGCTCCGATAACTACTAAAAATCTGTTTCGAGAACGTTTTCTACCCGCTGTTCGGCGCTTTCGAGCATCTTTCTGCACGATGAAATTAAACCGATGCCTTCTTCAAAAAGCTTGAGAGAATCCTCAAGCGGTAGTTCGTTACCTTCCTCGAGTTGTTCAACAATTTGTGTCAATTTTTTGAGTTTTTCTTCAAATGTCATTTTTTATTTATTGGTTCCTTAGTTGCCTACCCTATCGTTTCAGGTAGGTTTTCGGTTAATTCTGACGTGTCTTAATCAGATACGACTATTCCTCTGAGGAGCGTTCCTCAACGCGACATGCCAGATGTCCATCTGCGAGTTGGATCTCAATCCTATCGCCTATTGACACCTGTTCAGCCGAGGTGAGTACCCCTCCATCTGTTTTCCGACTGATGCTATACCCTCGCTGCAGTGTGGCTAATGGACTCAGTGCGTTTAGGCGTTGCGCGAGTGTGTGAAGATCGCGTTCTGTATCGTTGCGTCGGCGTTCTACGGCGTTCCGGCACCCAATTTCTAAGTCATCTATCCTCTGGGAAAGTTGATAAAGTGCGTCCTTTCGCCGCGTCGGTGAGAGCCGTGTCGCAAAGTCTTGAAGGCGTGTTTTGTGTCCCTCAAATCGGTCATTTATTATTCTACGCAGCCACGCGTCATAGCCGTCTAATTGTGCGAACAGTTCATCCTGATCTGGAACGATATGTTCGATTGCCGCTGATGGGGTTGGAGCACGATAATCCGCCACCATATCAGCGATGGTAAAATCTGTTTCATGTCCGACAGCAGAGACAACAGGGATCATGGAAGCGAAGATTGCACGCGCGACGGGTTCCTCGTTGAACGCCCAGAGATCTTCGATTGGACCCCCACCGCGACCGACAACTAACACATCAATGTCGTCCCGTTGATTCATCGCTTGTAGAGCTTGAACGATCCCTTCTGCTGCTCCGTCGCCTTGGACAAGCGTCGGGTGTAGCAACACTTCAGCTACTGGATACCGCTTGCGGAGCTGCTGACAGATGTCCTGAAACGCTGCACCTGTTGCGGAAGTCACAACACCGATTTTTTTCGGGAATTCCGGTAACGGTTTTTTGTGATGTCTCTCGAATAAGCCTTCATCTGCGAGTCGCTGTTTCAATTCTTCAAAGGCTCTTTGCAGTGCTCCAATTCCGAGCGGTTCTACCTGATTCGCGTTAATCTGATATTGTCCCCTGGCAGGATAGAGGTTCAGTCGCCCTTGCACAAGCACTTCCTCACCATCCTTCGGGACAAACCTGAGTCCAGCTGCACTCCTGTGAAAAATGACAACTTGGATTTGGGTTCTGTCATCCTTGAGCGTGAAATAGATATGACCAGCACCGGATCGACTGTAATTCGATACCTGTCCCTGTACCCACAGATTCTGTAGGCGTGGCTGTTGTTCTATCAGACCTTTCAGCAGATCTGTTATTTCGCTGACGCTGTGGACAGTTCGTATTGCCATTGGTATTTCTAATTGCATATCTGTGTAACGGAAGTCCTCCAGCATATATTTACTGTTAACGTGAGTTCGATAATAAAAATGCCCTATAGATGTATGTGTTTTTGCTTGGGTATTCCCCGAACTTGAAAGTCATTGGCGTTGTATAGTTTTTTAGTAAGTTCCCGTTCAACCCAACCTACAAGACTGATCTCCTGTAGGAGGGATATCCGAATCCCGACGTATTTGAAACTGACTGCCGACCGCTGATTGCTGATTGCCGTTCTAATACTGATACTGGATGGGCGTGATACTCACTGCTAGCCCTGTTTGTTCGTCAAGTTCTATTTCGGCACCGCAAAGTTTGACGTTCCCTTTGGCAACCGTGAAGCGGGTGGGCATCATCGTCAAAAACCGTTCAAGCACGTGATCCGTTCTTGTGCCGATAACAGAGTCGTAGGGTCCGGTCATACCAACGTCTGTAATGTAGGCGGTGCCTTGTGGAAGGACGCGTGCGTCCGCCGTTTGAACGTGCGTGTGCGTGCCAATCACTGCCCCTATCCTGCCGTCTGCATGCCAGCCCATCGCGATCTTTTCAGAGGTCGCTTCTGCATGAAAATCGAGAAGAATATACGGTGTCACCGTTTGCACTTCAGGTAAAATCGAATTGAGGGCATGAAACGGATTCGTGTAAGGACTCATGAAAATCTGTCCGGCGAGATTGATGACACCGAGTTGCGTTTGTCCGTCAGCGGATGCAACAATGGTTACGCCGCGTCCAGCGACCTCAGTCGGATAATTCGCAGGTCGTATCAGTTGCGGTGTTGTATCTATGAAACGGAAAATTTCTCTATTATCCCAAACGTGGTTTCCTGTTGTAATCGCGGAGACTCCGGATGCCAAAAGTTGGTCGACGATTTCAAACGTTAACCCTTTGCCACCGGCGGCGTTCTCTCCATTTACAACGATGAAGTCGTATTTGTCCTGATGTTCTTCCAGAAATTGTGTTGTTGCGACTCTGCCCGGATTACCAACTATATCTCCGATAAACAGTATCTTCATATTTTTAACGTTCCTTGCGGTTCGGTCAGGTCGGTTTGATACATAAAGTGTCTTTCCGTATATAGTAGGGGGAAACGCCGAAGCAAAAACCCTGTGCCGTTGTTGCAGGCTACGAGTTCGTTTAAAGAGCACATAGTCCGTAATGTAATGAAGGACGGATTTGAGGAACGGACTTCAAAGTTCAAACGCACATCGTTACTCCGCAAGGTATAATTAAAATCCTTCTAACTCGGCGAGTGTAAAAACGGATGCGAACGAACACCCGAGTGCGTTAATCTTTGCGGCACCCCCTGCCTGTCGGTCAATGGCAGCGACAACGTGATCCACCGTGTATCCTTCCGCTCGAATCTGCTCAATGGATGTGCAGACCTGTCCGGCAGTCGTAATCACATCCTCTATGACAACGAGTTGACTGCCTTCTTTAACGCCACCTTCTATGAGGTTGCACGTGCCGTATGTTTTCGCTTCCTTCCGTACGTAGAAACAGGGCAATCCCGTTTGCAACGAGAGGGCAGTTGCGAGCGGTATCCCCCCTAATTCTAAACCTGCCAATCCATCGCATTCGGATGGTAATAATGTCGCCATCTCCTCAGCAATTGCCGTGAGTAGCGCAGGATGGCTCTCGAACCGGTATTTGTCCCAATAAAAGTTGCTGATATTTCCAGAGCGGAGTACGAATTCTCCTGTGAGATATGAAACAGCGCGTATCTGTTTCGCGAGTTCTGTTTTTGTCATATTTTTTGTAGCCTTCAGCAATCAGCAGTCGGTAAGATAGCAATCAGCAATCGGCAGTCGGTAAGATAGCGATCGGCAGCCGATAGCCAGTAAAGAACGCCTCTTTTCTTGCCGATAGCCGATAGCCACTTCTGACAACTGACAGCCATTAAAATACTTCAATATGTGCGGTATCCGTCCCTATCACTTCTCCGATCACAGCCGCTTCTGGGCAATCGGCGGCATGGAGGTCCGCTATCGCCGCGTCGGCGTTCTCAGCAGGAAGTGAGAACAACAGACCGCCAGATGTTTCCGCCTCCATCAAGATATGCCGCATTGCCTCGCTATCGGTGTGGAAAGTAACCTTATCGGCGAGGAACGCCATATTCGCAAGATAGGCTTGCGTGTAGGTGTCCTGTGCCACGAGTGCAGGCGCGTCAGCGAAGTAAGGCACAGCACTGCTATCGATCTTGAGGCGAACATCGTTACCCGCTGCCATCTCCGACGCATGTCCCAACAAGCCGTACCCTGTGACATCTGTACACGCACTGGCACCATACTTCAGCATGACGGATGATGCGGAGGCATTGAGGCGAGTCATGGATTCGACGAGTTGTGGTAAGACAGCATCGCTGATTTTATCGAATTTCAATCCTGTGGTGAGAATACCGATGCCGAGGTTTTTGGTAAGAATGAGCACTTCACCGGGACGCGCACCGTAGTTCTTGACGAATTTCTCCGGATGCACGATCCCCGTTACGGAGAGTCCATACATCAACTCTGGGGCATCCACGGTATGCCCACCGACCAGTGCCGCATCCGCCTCAATAGCCTTTTCAGTGCCACCTTGGACAATGTCGCCGAGGATGGACAGATCCAAGTCAGCTTTGGGCCAGCAGGTGATATTCAACGCGGTTTTCGGAACGCCGCCCATGCTGTAGACATCACTCAATGAGTTCGTCGCGGCGATGGCACCGAAGGTATACGGATCGTCGACGATAGGCGTGAAATAGTCCACCGTGTTAACGAGCGCGATCTCGTCAGAAATGCGGTAGATCCCAGCATCATCGGAGGTTTCAGTGCCGACAAGCAGGTTCGGATCCGTGGATTTCGGGATTTTCTCTAAAATGTACGCAAGCTCACCCGGAGCGAGTTTTGATGCTCACCCGGCACATTTGACGGTCGCGGTGAGCCGGATTTTCTTTTGTGTCATAGCGACTTGGTTGGAAGGGAGGAAGGGGGAAAGGTGGGTACCTAATCTTCCCTTCTTCCATCCTTCCTTTCTTCCTTTCTTCTATTCCATTCCGTTTCTTGTGCTAAATTGTTATTGCAGGTCAGACAAAACAGATTTCACGTAAGCCACGCTCCGACCATCTTGGTGGAACTGATCCCCGTCGCGTATGCCTTCGATTGCCAGATACCCTTCATAGTTGACATCCAACAACGCCGCGATCGCGAAACGATAGTCGATTTCACCGTCAGGCAATGGGGCTTGGACGTAGATAGCCGTTTCCAGATCCGGGATATGCACACGATAAAGGCTCTTGCAATGCCAATAGTTGACGTGTTCCGCAAGCGCGACGATCGCATCTTCGCATGATTCCTCTGGAGTATCGTAAGTCCAATAGATATTGCCCAAGTCGGGGTTCAGACCGACATTCGGTGCGTCGATTAATTCTAACAAATGTAATGCCGACCAACTGTTATCCGCAATCGAGTTTTGATGGATTTCTATGGAGATCTCTACCCCCTGATCTGCGGCGATACCGGCGACTTCGCTCACTGCTTTTGCGGTGCGTTCATAATCCACTGCACTTGCGAGACGGCTTGACCCCTGCGAGACGGTTTCACCACGATACGTGCCTTTACCGTTCGGGTCGCGCGGTGGCGTGGTAACTGTGGAATTCACAACACCCGCGCCGATATTTGCGGCGAAATTGACAGCGTTTATCATATTTTGCTTGTTCGAAGCAGCGACACGCGGATGCGCGGCGCCGCCACCTCCGCGAATCGCAACGCACGGAATACCGGCATCTTCAAGTTCCAAACGGAGCGTCTTGGCTTCGGCTTCAGGGATGTTCATCGCTGGGAGTTCAATTCCATCGAATCCAATCGCTTTGGAATGCCGCAAAAACCGTCGTCGATCTGTTGCGTCGGTGGGTAACCCGCCACCGTTGTAGGGATAGGATGCACATCGTCTAAAAGCGTACGCAATCTTCATTAAATCTCTCCTTCAAATAGATATGCTACAGCCTGCTGAAACTGGCGAAAGAGTTGAGGATTTACAGTCTCTATTACTGTGGGAGTCTTCCGAGTGTCATTGCTATCGGGGGACCCTTGTTGAGGTGCGCTCTCATTTCCATCGGATTGGGTGTTCGCACCGTTGTCATGTTTAGATAGTTTATCACGTACGACGCTTTTTTGTAAAGCCGCGTCCCGATCGGCAACCGCACCAAGGATACTGCGGTAATACCATGCCTGATCCTCGACACCGCCGTGGAACCGATCCCATACGGCATCACCAATGATATCGTACTCTGAAATAATAGTGCGTAGGTTATGAAGTTTGTCGGCGCATGTTACGATGCAGATTTCGGGGCTGGCAGTTCGCAACGCCTCAATCCGTTCGGTCTTGCGTGCTCGCCACCGCAACGCTTTGTTCTCTGAACACCCTTCGACGATGTCTGCGATAGTGTCACCAAAATGTTCTCGAATGAATTCCAAGGTCAGATCGGTGTCTTCGACGGTATCGTGCAGGATACCCGCAATAATCACGGCTTCTGTGCATCCCGCTTCCATTAAAATAAGACCAACGGCGTAAGGGTGTGTGATATAGGGCGTGCCAGTGCCTTTCCGATATTGCCCTTGGTGGGCTTCGGCGGCGACCTCTATTGCTTCTTCGATCTGATTTTTCCGAGTGCCGTTCTGCGTCATGCTTTCCAAGTGTGCCTGTAATTGTCTTATCGTGTTGTTAGAAAATACGAGACTTAAAGATTGTTAAATGATACACTATTTTCACTGTATCCGTCAAGGTATTTTTAGTTTACGGTAGGAGATTCCCATACGGGCAGGCACAAGACCTACCCCTACCGCTAATTGCCATTTTCCTGACAACTGACTGAGGGATATACTATGACCACACTTGCTATCACCGGAATCATGCACGAATCTAATACATTTAGCGATGCGCCCACCGATGCGGTTGCGTTCTCTCAAACCCATGCCAGTAATATGATAAAGGTTTGGGGAGAAGCACATCACGAAATAAGTGGATTTATTCAAGGCGCGACAGCGTACGATTATACGATTTATCCGACATTCATGGCTTCTGCAACACCAGCAGGACGCGTGACGGACGATGTATTCGACCGGATGACTGAGATGTTAATTCAGCACCTCAAATCCGCACCGAAACATGACGGACTCCTCCTCGCACTACACGGTGCGATGGTCGTCGAGAGTTATCCGGATGGCGATGGCGAGGTGTTGCGACGGCTCCGCGATGCTTTTGGTCGCGACCTGCCGATTGTTGTCACGCTTGACCAGCACGCGAACGTCTCCGCGCAGATGGTTGCTGAATCGACGGCACTCGTGATTTATAAGACAACGCCGCACATCGATCAACGCCAACGCGGGCTACAGGCAGCGGAATTGATGATGCGGATACTCCGAGGAGAGGTTACACCGACGCAAGCACTCGCCAAACCCCCGATGCTCCTCAATATCCTGTATCATGTTACCAACGTGCCGCCGATGGCACCTATTCTCACAGCCGCGAAGCAGTTAGAAGAAAATCCGAAGATCCTCGTCGGGAGCGTCGCCGTGGGGTATCCGTACGCCGATGTCCATGAGGCGGGACCAGCCTTCGTCGTTGTCACTGATGACGACCCACACCTCGCTCAGACGGAAGCCGATCGGTTATCCGATATGCTGTGGAATGTCCGAGGACAACTCACGCTCGATCTTCCCGATGCGGCGCAGGCAGTCGAGCAAGCTATGCAATCTGAAAGTCCTCCCGTGATTCTCGTTGAAATGGGGGATAACATCGGGGGTGGTTCACCCGGAGATAGCACCTTCATCTTAGCGGAATTGGTACGGCAGAAAGCGTCAGGATTTGTCGTTGTCGTCTTTGATCCAGAGGCTGTCCAGAGTTGCATTCAGGCGGGAGTCGGTGGGACGGTGTCCCTCGAAGTCGGTGGGAAAGCGGACAATCTGCACGGCGATCCCGTCCCGATTCGCGGCACTGTCCGACTCATCCACGACGGTCAGTACATAGAAACCCAACCTCGGCACGGCGGGCAGCGATACCACGATCAAGGCTTGACGGCTGTCGTTGCGGTCGGAGATTCTTTGGTTGCTCTGACAAGTCGGCGACAGACCCCGTTCAGTCTCCAGCAACTCTATAGTCTCGGCATTGATCCAACAGAGATGCAGATGATCGTCGTTAAAGCCGCGGTCGCCTACCGCGCCGCCTACGAACCCATCGCAGGACAGATTATCGAGGTAGACACGCCTGGATTGACCGCCGTGAACCCACTACATTTTGAATACCACGATATCCGCCGTCCGCTGTTCCCGCTGGATTGAGACAATTACGGAATTTTGTTGATTTTGCAATGGATTTCTTATTATAATATTCACAGTTATAGGCGCGTCACATTAATTAATTTGGAGACACCACCGTGGCATTTAGCGATTTCAAGACAATCTCTGAAGTACAAGAAAGGTTCAATATCACATACTCAGAAGACGACTTTGTTGAAAGTGAACCGTCACGTCCATCAGCGGAATTCTTGCGAGACTTTGAATTTACACGGGACCATATCCATGTTTTCGCCTCTGAAGCTGCACGGTGTGAAGCAATTATCTTTCCTGTTTTGAAGGAAACCTACAAAGTTTATGCCGATCGATACGCCCTCTGGATAAAGCAAGCCATCGCTTATGATGAAATCTTGAACGGAACGCCGGATTATTTTATTTCTACCCGATCCGAATTAGGCAAAACTGTTGTCGGAAGTCCGTTAATACTACTCGTTGAAGCAAAGAAAAACGATTTTGAACAGGGATGGGGGCAATGTCTGGCGGAGTTGATAGCTGCTCAAAGAATAAACGCGAAAGAAATGAATGGAAGCACTGCTTTTCCGGTGTACGGTATTGTCACTGATGGAACACTGTGGCAATTCGGGCGGCTTATCGGTGGAAACTTCACCCAAAACAGAACAGACTTTGCATTGGCTAATTTACCAATGCTTTTCGGTGCTGTTAATGCTGTATTCAAAGCCACGACTCATCAATAAGGAGAAATTATAGTAAACCCCATAATGATAAAATGCGGAATTAGATAGGACTTACGCATTTCCTCTCAAAGTCCCCTGATAAGGGGGATTTAGGGGGTTAAAAGTGCGCAATGCCCGTTTTCGCGTCTCAATATCCCTTTTTCTAACGCATTTGCGTAAGTCCTGTTAGATATGATCCACATAAACTGCAAAGCCTCAATTCGTCCGGCTATCTAAAGTTGGGCAACGTGCCCCGTTCACGGGTGATCTCAAGGAATACCCCGCTTTTGGAGAAAAGGAAATGAAGACCTTTGGAACGCAAGGTCCCGTGCACCCTGATGAAAACTACATCGTGAGCCGGTCCGAGAAGGTGAAGGATTTCATTAACCGGGTCAAAAAGGGACGCTACATTGTTATCTTCGCCCCACGACAGACAGGCAAGACAACCTTCTTCCAACGCGCCCTGGACACACTCTCAGCAGAGGAAACAACTTACTTCCCAATCCAACTGAATTTTGAGGTCTATGAAGATTGTACGCCCTCGGTTTTTTATAACGGTATCTATGAAGATATTCGCGAAGAAATTGAGAATACCTTTCAGCAGCGTGGAAATTTGCCAGCTGAGGCACTCACACGATTCTTAGAAGATGCAGAAATAACGGATCACCTTTCAATGGGAAGATTCTTTAGGCGGTTTGGGAATCTCCTAAATGCTGAATACGGTGAGCAACAGGTTATCCTCATCATCGACGAATTTGATGGCATCCCGCAAGAAGCTGTAAGAGGTTTTCTGCATGCGCTCCGCCGTATCTACCTCCCTGGCGCTACCGACAGATGTCCGCATAGTGTGAGTATTGTCGGGGTCAAGAGCATCAGGCAACTCAACTACGATAGGTCCATCTCTCCCTTCAATATCCAAGACGAGTTTCACTTACCGAACTTTAGTCTGGAACAGGTCCGCGAACTGCTTGGACAATATACGGCTGAGGGTGGCAAAGCCTTCGCACCAGAAGTCATCAAAACCCTCTGCAACCAAACGGGAGGCCAACCCTTCCTCGTCAATCGGCTTGCACAGATTGTTACCGAGGAACTGGACATCCCTAAGACAGAAACGATTACGATGGATCACTTTACGACTGCACACAGATGGCTACTCGACGAGCGAAACACCAATATCGACCATCTCTTATCCAATATTCGCAGAGACCCTCGCTTTGAAACCCTCCTGATGCAAATCGTCTCTTATGAGAATAGTGTAAGATTCAACGCCGACAATCCTATCATTGATGAACTCGCAACCTACGGGGTCATCACGAGAGGGACTGACAGAAGGTGTGAGATTGTCAATCCGATCTATTTTTACCGTATTCTACAAGCTTTTAAACCGATAGTTAACGGCCTGGAGCGCGACTATTTCCCGGAAGGCGCAGTGAGTTTTCAATACCTTACGCCCACCGGCCATATCCAGATGAAGCGGCTCCTTGATAATTTCGGTGCATTTATTGCCCGCGCTGGGTTTAAGATACTCCAAGTCCCCGATACTCCACAAGAATTCATTGGGCAGCACCTACTCTTTGCCTATCTCGATCAATTCGTTGAGAGCGTGAATGGCGCGATGTACATGGAAGTCCCAACCGGACGCGGCCGGATGGACCTCCTCATCCTTCACAAAGGACAGAAGTACATCGTCGAAACAAAGATTTGGGGAAACGAGCAGCACTACCAAGCAGGCAAGACCCAACTCGCCGCGTATCTGAAATTAGAAAGGGCAAACGAAGGTTACTACGTCGTTTTCGATCACCGTCAACCCGCAACCTCGCGCGTAGAGACAGAGATGGTAGAAGGTGTAAAGATTCGGAGTTACGTCATTCCTGTAGTTCAGGAACGTCCTTCAGATAAATAACCCGCGTTGGACAGTAAGTTGGCGAGGTTCTTCGGTCTACCACAACGCCCTGTCAGAACTCTCAAAGTTTTACCTTTGAAGGTCAGTTTAAGTTCTTGGTTTTGCCGTCTTGGATTCGTCCATCTAATGCCGTTCTTGGTTAGCACAATTGGAACATAGACAGTTTTTTTGAAATCCTGTACGAGGGTAGCGGCAAATTCTAAACCGCTTTTCAACTGCTCAAGAACTTGTGATTCTTCACCTTTACCACGACCTTTGAGTTCAATTGGAACGGCGACGAAGGTGTTTTTGTGCCCGTAAAACATCAGACGGTCGGACCTTTTCCGGTTGTCTCGGCGTGCGGCAAATTCTTTCTCTACATTTATCACGACCCGATTTCTGGGTAGGTCGGTAAGGTATACTCGACATCCTTCTCCGCTGCATGAATTGGTGAGGCTGTTTGGAAATACCTGTTCTCGAACGTGGCTAAGCTCTTTACTCAGATTCAACGGCATCCTTCCCTCTGGTTTCTTCAATTCTGTTTTGGAGTCCTGCGGAACGGTTATAGAGGTCCTCGGCTATATCCCAGTGATCTTCTGGTTCTATACCTTCAGTAAGATCAAATGGGAGTTCTGTGACGGGTTTGTTCTTATGGAACCACCACGCCCCGACCTCTTCCTCTCTCAGATAGTCTGCTGTTTCACTTGTGGATTCCCCCTGTTTCCGCAATTCACCTTCGCGAATGAGGTTTCCGATTTGTTGGAGGAGATAGTTGCTGTGCGTTGTAATGACGACATGAACACCGGCTCGGACCAAGCGAGCAAGGGTTTGGGCAATTTTGGTTTGTGCGCCGGGATGCAGGTGAGATTCAGGTTCTTCAATAATGAACAGGTCACCCTGTTTAACGATACCTCGCAGAAAGAGGACTAAAGGTGCGAGTTCGGATACCATCGCTGAGGAATGGCTCATCCGTAAGCCTTCTTTCGCTTGATCTGGACGGTAGAGGAATTCTGGATACGCTTCTGGCGTCGGACGTTTAACCTCTATTTTCCCCTCCAGTAGTTCTGTCTCCAGTTGTTCAGCGACACGACTTATTCTGCTTGACGATCTCCTGCGTTTCTTGTAGTTAACGAGCTGCTCCAGAAAATCCGCTACCATTCCAGAAAATGTAGAGACTTCAAGGCGGTCTAAACCGATGCGCGTTGCCCGCTTGATAAGGGCAGCGGCAAGTACGTCTCGGCTTTCCATGATGCCGCTCCGAGCTGCAGGTAAGTAGTATGAATCCACCGTTCGCCAGCGTCGCCCGCTTAAAGTCTGAAATAGACGTTCGACATCAGATATTTCATTGAATTCAGTCTTACGCATTGGGTCCTTTGCGTCGAGGAGGATCATGTCTGGATTGATGTGCCCTGTTATGGTGGGGTCGGTGGGTCCAGTGGTCCGTACCTTGAAATCCCAATACGTTTGATCACCTTCGCGAACCGACAGTGAAACTGTCATTTCGTTGTCTTGGCTGCGGGTGAATCGAATTAACTTGGAAGCAGATTCAAAATCGAAACATCGTTGGAGTTCATATGTGAAATTTTCCTGATCAGTGAGTATAGACTGTGGCCGAGAAGACATCTGATGAGGTAAATCGGAGAATTTGAAATGCCGTCCAGACGTGTTTAACTTTTTAAGTGCCTTTAACATCTCTTTTTCTATTTCTTCCTGCCGACTTGGTAAGTGGAAACGATAAGCAAAACTGAGATGAGAGGCAACAGCACTTGCCCAAGGAAATTGTGAGATACCTCTAAAATTTTGGTGTAATGCGTAGATGAGTGCAGCGAGGTAGGTCTTACCGGTGTTACTCTCACCGACGAATACGGTCAGCGGGCGCAGGTCTATCTCTGCTTTTTCTATTGGACCGAAGTTTTTTACGGTGATGTCGACGTTCATTTTTTTCCTCTATTGGTGCTGGCTTTGAGTCAATTATAGGTGCATTTGCGATCAATTGCAAGGAAAATGAGATTGCTCCGCGTTTCACCATTGTTGTTGATAAGGAGAAATTATAGTAAAACCCATAATTACTTGGATATTGGCGGGAGGCGAGGTTAGGAAACCCCATCAATCTCCGCCATAACCCGCAGCGTCTCCGCAACAGCCACCAAAATCGCACGATACCGTTGCAAATCTTCACGACGCAACGTCTCTCCGCGACGATCCTTCAACCACTTCTCACACACCTGATACGCACCGATCTCATATTCCCACACTCCTGATGGCACGTCCGTGAAATACTGAGTCGGATTGATCCAAACCCGCCCGTCCGAATACCGCACTTTTTCGACGACACCCTCCCCTTCACCCTCAAACCGATGCACCGCTGTAACACTTGTTCCTGTGGGAGCGACCTCCGATCGCGATGCATCTTTCAAAAGGTGACAATCAATCAAACACTGCCCCAGTGCTGCGAGTGTGCGGAACTGTTCAAGGTCTTGTGGCATCGGGATACGCGGGAAATCGTATTTCAGAAAATCATAATACCGTTCGCGATAGGTCGGACTATACAGAATCGCATAGATATAGGCGAGAATCTCTTCTGGCGAAACGCCTTCGGGCAGATGAAGCGGCGCAACCTGTGGGAGTCCCAACGTCTCCGAAAACGCTGTGAGAAAAGCGGGTTTGAAATTGAGCGACCGCTCTGTTGAGAGTCGCAATTCCTCTGGATTTGGATACAGATAGAGCGGGAAAACATGGGTAGGTCCATCTCTATTTGATACACAATTCACGTCAGTAATTTTATTGGTAACAAAAATGTGTTGCCATGTGGTAGTACTCCGAATGATGCGGTGTGTGCAGAGAGCAAGGTTTTCACCCATGAGAAGGTGTGACATAATTGCTGGTCGTGGCATACAGTGAAACCCACGTGACTGCCCTGTATAATAAGTATATCGCGTGTCAAACGGACGATAATTAATCGGTACAATGTGTTGTTCTGTGTCAGGATGATCGCGAAGATCTTCTTGGGCAAGACGAATTTGCCAATCACGTCTATCCCTCGGTAGTCTGAACTGTTGCCGCGCTTCAGATTCAGGAAGTGACATAAAATCAACAACGGTGGCACGCACCGCTTCTGGGGTGCTATGAATAGTGAGTCTGTCTCGTGCTGTTATTATCCCAATTGAACTGGCTTGAAAGATGTCGGTTAGTTCCGAACCACTTTCGTATTCTTCTCTATGTTGATTGTGACGTGGCACAAAATGATAAAATGGTGGATCGGGGGTTAGTTCTGCCCATGTCGTGGTTTGAATATCAGTATGTGAGAGGGTCGCGTATTTTTCCGCCCGATTTCCCCATAGATCAGCATAATAGATCTTTGCTGAATCAGTATTATCACGTTCCTTAACACACAACAGAATAGAAGTTCCTTGCTGAATATCAAAGACATTTTCATCGGTTTCACCATCAGGTACAATTTCTCCGATTCTGCTACTGCCGTGCAAATTGAAACAATAGATGGTGTTGAAACTGTTCATTAAGCTCTTCCGCATGCCGCGAAAGATGATACCATACAAAAATCCGTTATTTACAATATAGCCAATAACACCTTCACCGTTTTTATCAATTCGCCACTGTGCCCACCGGACAAACTTCACATAGTCACCCTGAAGTGCTTGCAGGTTTTGTTCTGCCATTGGTGTTCCATCAACACTTCTATAATCCTCCATTAGTCGTCCAATGAAATTTAAGGTTCCATCAGCGTCACGGCTTGGGTTAGCAGAACCTCGCTGATAGGGCGGATTGCCGAGGATAACAAGAAGCGGTTCGTCCCGTTTCACCGATAATGCGGCGTTCGCCTCATCGGAGATAAACTCCGCAAACGGCAGCGATGGTTGCATTTCTGCGGGTTGCTCCAATGTATTCGTGAGATAGATACGGAGGCGTTCATCGGCATGCCAGCCTTGCGCCTGCAAAAACAGACTCAACTTCAGATGTGCGATTGTATACGGCGCGACGAGCAACTCAAACCCGAAAATCCGTTTTACTAACGCCGCGTTTATATACTGATTCCATTCTCCCGTGCCGTATTTTTCGGTGACTGACTCGCGGATGTTATCTAACACCGTCAACAGGAAACCACCAGTCCCCGTCGCTGGGTCGAGGATGAGCGTGTTGTCATCAGCGAGACCGTCGGGTCTGTTCAATTCCGTTCTGAGGAGGCTGTCCACAGATCTGACGATGTAGGAGATAACCTGTGGCGGCGTGTAGTAGACCCCACGATCAACACGCCGCTGCGGATCGTATTCGGCAAGAAAAGTCTCGTAGAAATGGATAACCGGATCTTCGAGGTGATTTTTGGCGGCAAACGCCGTGCGGAGCATCTCTGTCGGGACGTTCTGGAGGAGCGAGGCGATATCGTCGAGAATGTAAGTAACGTTCGTTTCCAGTGTCGGGGAGGCGACGTGATAAAAGAGTTGGACGAGGAATGGGTTTGATCTTGGAAGTCCCTCAACAGCAGTATGCCGTGAGAAATTCGTCGCGTTCGGGAGTGTACAACGTGCCGCGAACAACCCGTAGGCGAGCGTCTGGGCATACATATCGGCAAAGTCGTCTGGAGTCAGCGTAGAGATGAGCGTCTCCTTAAACGCCGAGAACATCCTATGGATATCGCTGTCTTCGTCGGTGAGCGTTGTTGCGATCTGTGTCTGGAGTTCTCGCGTCCGCCTCGCAAGGTATCTCGCCAATACCTCCGGTGACGCAATTTGGACATGTCCAGCGTTCAGAAACCGTTCCAGTAGCGTCTCTAAATTCTCAGGCACGTCCGTAATGTCTGCTGTCGCACGGAGTTGCCCGTCCGTATACAACTGTTACTCGATGGTAAGTAAGCAAACCACTTGACAATGAAATACCTACATGGTATTCTTATCTCTACTAAAGCCCGAAAATATGTAGGCAGTTATTCAGCAAACCAATCCTTTACCACCGCTAGCGAGGTGTTTTGCTTGGGTGTTCTCTCGCCTCTTTAGAGTATCCAAGTAATTGTAGGCTTTACCATCATGTTGGTGCTATGCCTTGAGGAAAGCGAAATGAGACGCTTTGGAACGCAAGGTCCCGTTCATCCGAAAAAAAACTATGTTGTCAGCCGCGCTACCGAACTCGCAGATTTCATCATGCGCGTCAAAGAGGGGCGTTACATTGTTATCTTCGCGCCGCGGCAGACCGGCAAAACGACCTTCTTCCAACGTGCCTTAGATGTATTCGCCGATGAGGCATCGGCTTACTTCCCAATTCCCTTGAACTTTGAGGAATATGAAGACTGCGCACCATCAGTCTTTTACAGCGGCCTCTACGCGGATATTTGCGAGGAGATAGAAAATGTTTTCGCACGGCGCGGAGAAATCTTTCCTGAAGCGTTGCGAGAATTTTTTGAGAACACAGAGGTAACCGATCATCTCTCAATGCGCAGATTCTTTGGGCAATTTTCTAATTTTCTTAACGATCAACGCGTCCTCCTTATAATAGACGAGTTTGACGGTATCCCCAAGGAGGCAGTCAGAGGTTTCCTGCATTCACTCCGCCGTATCTACGTCTCAAATTCACCTTCGCGCTGCCCTTATAGTGTCGGTATTGTGGGTGTAAAGAGTATCACGCAACTTAACTACGACAGATCCATCTCCCCGTTCAATATCCAAGATGAGTTCAACTTACCAAACTTCACGCTCGAGCAGGTGCGAGAACTCCTTGGGCAATATACGGAAGAAGTCGGTCAGGCGTTTGCAGCAGAGGTTGTTGCATCTATTCATAAGCAGACTGCTGGACAACCTGTTCTCGTCAACCGATTCGCACAAATTCTCACGGAGGAATTAGACATCCCGAAAACCGAAACGATTCACCGCGGGCACTTCGCACAGGCACACGCGCAGCTCCTTGAAGAAAATAACGTTAATATTACACATCTGCTTACCAATATCCGCAGAGACCGGCGATTTGAAAGACTTCTCATGAAAATCGTCTCTTATGACATCGGGGTTCGTTTCACACCTCAAAATGAGATCATTGATCAACTGGCTACCTATGGTGTCATCACAAAAGGGGCAGATGGTCTATGTGAGATTCGCAATCCGATTTACCATTACTGTATTCTACAGGCGTTTAAGCCCGTGGTAAACGGGCTGGAGAATGAATATCTCCCCGTGGATCATGTCGCTGGCTTTCAAGGCTATCTAACATCCACTGGTGAGATCGATATGACGTTGCTCCTGGATAACTTCAGTAATTTCATTGCGCGTGCAGGATTCCGTGTTCTGCAAGTCCCTGATACCCCACAAGAGTTTATTGGGCAACACCTGCTTTTGGCATATCTCGACCAGTTTGTACAGATTATTGGGGGGATGATGTATCTTGAAGTCCCGACTGGACGTGGACGGATGGACCTCGTTATCTTCAATAATACGCATAAGTATATCGTCGAAACAAAGATTTGGGAAGGAGACAGACGTTACCAAGAGGGGAAAAGACAACTGGTAGCATATCTTCAGTCGGAAGGTGCAACAGAAGGTTACTATGTTGTTTTTGACTATCGCCAAGCTCCAGAGCCGCGTGTGGAGGTGGAGACACTCGACGATGTTGCAGTTCGGAGTTATGTGATTCCTGTTGTGCAGGAGCGACCTTCAGATGAACGTCTCCGTGATACTTGATATTCAAGGAGGGTCAAATGCCTTATTGCACCGTTTGTAAGATAGAGACAGATTATGAATACGATATAGCGCTTTCCAACGGGGAGTACCTCCATTATTCGTGTATCCTCCTCTTGCAAATGCGGAAACATGAGATTGAAACTGCGCTGCAAAAACAGAAGTCCCAACTCATGTTGTCGCTCTTCGTGCCAAATGAGGGTGTAGAACAAGACATGGATTCTGCGGAAACCGAGACTGAAGATTTACGTGCTAAACTCGAGAAGGTAAAGTCCGTTTTAACCGCACTCTATGACCAGCTGCCGTGTTGGCCCCCGGACTGGGAGGAACGAAAACGGCGGGTTATCAGGGAAAACGGTTCGATCTGTTCAGATTGTGGTGAGGAACGGGATGTCTATTTAGTGCACGATATCCCAGTATTTGAAGGTGGGACGAACGAGTTAGATACGCTCAGACTCGTCTGTACAGAATGTTACAGGGGTATGTACCATGAAGACGATATGTTTGGCCCCGTTACGCTAAAACCGTCACAATCCGAATTCTCGGAACAATTCGCGGAGATCCAATCCGCGATTGATAACGATCAGCGGATTCGGTTTGACTATAAGAAGCCGAAAGCAAAACGGTGGATGACCCGCGTAGTTGTCCCAGAACGGTTTCTGAATATTCCAAACAGTCGGGAGTCCGGTGAGACTTTGTGTGTTGAAGGTTTTTGCGAGTTACGACAGGATACCCGCGTCTTTGCACTGGAGCGCATGCAAGGGTTAGAAGTAGTTGAGGATTAATCAATCGAATTAAGAACCAAGGTTAATTTTTGGTTAGAGATTAAGAGGAATAACCAACGTGTCTATCCTACCTCGCAGCCGAAAGCAGATCGGAGATAATCTCTCCCTTGTTGATGGTGACCTGTTTTTCTCCAGACTTCAAACATTGACAATCCCAGTCAACCTAAGCGGGGTAATGGGCAAAGGATTAGCGTTACATACGAAGCAGAAATTCCCCGAGGTCTACTTCGTATATCAGGATGCCTGTCGATCAAAACGTATTACCGCAACAAAACCATATCTCTATAAACGAGAAGGCTCATTGGATGAGGAATTGGCAGACCATGGTTCAGAACTTAGCACCCCAAATGCGGTTAAGTGGTTCCTGCTTTTCGCTACGAAGCGGAAATGGAGAGAAAATTCACGTTTAGAGGATATTGAAGGCGGACTGGACTGGGTGCAACGTAACTTTCAAGCACAGGCTATTAAATCCCTCGCAATGCCTGCTCTTGGATGCGGTTTGGGCGGCTTAGACTGGAAAGATGTGGGACCGCTGATGTGCAAATACCTGCACGGCATTGGTATTGATGTTGCAATCTATCTGCCGCGCGAAAACACAATACCCCAAGAATATCGGACAGAGGCGCACCTCCTTGCACACTGACAATTATCAGGCAGAAAAACGCTGTAATCCTGATTCAGACGAATTAGCAATCGGCTGTCAGGTCGGTTTTTCTGCGAAAAACCTTTCAGGCGTCAGTAAAGAAGGTTTTCCAACAACTATCAGTTTCCTTTTTTTAGGTGAGGTGTTCTAAAAACTAAACGGATCCCCTACTGACCGCTGACTGCCGACCGCTATCCTTACATCCGTACATAACTCTCGCAGGCTTCATTCAAATCGGCAAGGACGTTCCCATCCACCTCCAGAAACCGACCGTTCAGCATCACAAATTGAATCCCTGAACCGGAGACACCCCTCCGTAAGAAAAGATATTCACCGACAAACCGAATATCTGCAGCGGACATCTCCGCTAAACCATCATCAGAGATGAGGAACGTGTCCGTTGTGTCGTGCGACTGGAGGGTGAAACCTGTCCCTAAGACATCAGGATCCGTGCGTACCTCAATATCGGTAAGTGTCGGATGTAAATTAACTTCAGATTCCATAGGAAATAACAATGTGTTCATAACGATTGGCAATTCCTGATACCCCCGATAGATAACGGTGTCCGAATCCAACGTCACCGAGAGGTCGGCTGTCCCTACTGCACCGATGAACAGATTGCTACGGCGCGGATCTTGGGTCCATGCAGACCCAGTATCAGTGGCGATATGTGAGGCGACCCCTCGATCAAGATGCAAAACGTGTTCCAATGTGTGTGCACCAGCACCGAGAACGAGATCATGCAAGATGAAGTATTCGCCTTTGAGGTAAAAGATGGCGCGTTTGTGGTGAAGGGTTGTCGTTTGATGCCATTTTTCAATAAAGTCGAATACGGGTGTTGTTGTCCATTGTGTATCAATCCTATCGGATGCTGATAGCGGCATATCAGACACGCCGACGGAACCTGTTGTCAATTGTCGTCCGTGTGCGTATAACACGAAAGTTGAGGTATCCGAGTTGCGTGGTTCGCCCGATGGGTGCGCATCGAAAAATAGGTATTGGGCATCGGGTTGCCAACTGTCTCGCATGACATAGCAACCCGTCTCAGGAAGCGCGTGCGAGGTGGCATCAGGGGACGGAAAATCCTCACTCCGAAAGTCGTTATCAACAATCGTGCAGAGTTCAACGGCATCGAAATTGGGGACAGGGAGCGGACCCAGCGGTGGAAACGAACAATCGGGTTGTCGCAAAAGGAGGCATGTTTCCACCTGTTTTTTCAGGGATGTCTGTATTTCTTCAAAGCAGTCGTCACGCGCCGTGGGTTCTCCGTAAACGGATAGGAATCTGACGAAATCAGCAATTGCTTCAATGTGAGCGCGTAGTGTCCGATCCTTGTGAAATCCATCCGAATGAAAGAACGCGTCCACTATCCATTTATAACGGCGGCGCGCGAGTATGCGAAGTTGTTCACTCCCACGGAATTCAGGAAGGAGGTGCGCGGCAATCCCTATCTCTGTGGTCGCTGTGATCGTAGGAGTTGGATAGATGGATAGCCGGAGCAGACATTCGAGGTAGGTTTTGGCAGTCGTATAGGTATCGGATCTGTCAGTTAGCGGGATTGATTTATGTTCAACTTGTGAATTCAGAAATTCCCTGCGAAAGTCGGTATACGCGGATTTTGCGGCGGGCATATCTGCTGCGAGGAAGGCAGTTTTCACGGTTTCCATTCCCGGAAAATCCAGATTAAGCGCGTCAAAAAAGTCGTTATCGCTGAAGGGCAAATTGTATTGCTTCTGAGTCGTGAAGTTGCGTTTGAGAACGGTGTTATAAGTGGTCACCGCGGACGCCAAAATCGGGAGGTTTCGCTCATTCGCGAGCGAGAAAGCGACATCGATTGGCAAAGTAAGATGGGAATCTGTCGGTGCAGGTGCGACCTCTGCCAGCACCGCTGAGATCCTTCCGAAACCAGCAAGCCGCCAGAGTTCTGATTCCGGGACAGACGCACAGACACCGCCTGCCAACGCCAGCGCGCTTCCTGCTTCGAGTCGTGGACGAGGTTCACCCTCTGAATAGGCGTAGAGATACGCCGCGTGCTCTAAGAGGATACGGGCAAGTTCGCGGTACCCCCACTCGGTGAGCGGTTCGTATGCCGCGATCGCGACCGCCTCAATGATGCGTGCGGCAACCGATTCCAATCGCCATGCGGGATATTGGGGTGTAAATTCGATAGGTGTCGGTTGTGCTTCGTCAAACGTGAGGAGTTCCTCAAAATCCGCTATCGGTTCCAGTTGCCCGATTGCAAGGAGTTCCCGCTCCGCAAGGGTGTGCGCGAGGCGTTGGATATGTTCAGTTTGGATAGTTGTCCATTTTTCCAGCGACATATTGTGAGCCTTTTCAAGTAAACGGTTCAGAATATAATAGCAGAATTGCCGGATATGTCAAGCACTCTGCAGGAAAACATCGCTGCAAATCTTGACCTTGATAACTACCGCTGAACGCAGACAACAAAAAAAGGGACCGGTAAACCAGTCCCTTTTGACGTGCATTGAACTTCGCGTTCTATGCGGATAGTCCTGAAACAGCCGCATCCTCGTCGTCGTAATGTTCAAACATACTTACGAGCCGACTCAGAACGACAAGGTTTTTGATGTGTTTGCCAACATGGATGACACCAATGCGCCCTTGCTTTCGGGTCGCACGGGCACGTGCTTCCATGAGAGCACCGAGTCCTGAACTGTCGATCATATTGACGTTCTCAAAGTTGATGAGAATACGTGGTTCGTCAGAAGTCTCTATTTGCGGCGCGATTGCCTCTCGCAATTCTAATGCGGCGGGCCCCACTAATTTTCCACTGGGTTCCAAGATCGCTACCTCGCCTTGTCGACGAATTTGAGTTGCCATTATTTTTCTCCTTTTTCGTTTACAAAAACAGTGAACGTGTCTATTATTTTTACACAATTTGAATTTTCAATTGAAGTGTTCGTTACTTTAGACGCACTTCCTCGAAAAAAGTTGGATTTTTTCATTTTTTTTATTAATAACCCGTTTCATGGATAATTCTTTAACTTTTCGAGGATTTTAATTCCCGACGCTTTCTGGTGCCTGACTGCTGACCATGATATAGAGTAAGTCCAAGAATAAAGTCGTAGGTTGGGTTAAACATCTGTGAACCCCAACCTACGCACTGTTATCGCTGCGGGGGCATCCAAAAAAATAATTTGACACAATCAATGGATTGTGTGATAATGGCATATCTTTAGCTTTGCGCCTTTGTATGGCGCTTTTTCAAAGAAAGGAAGGAAATTTTAACAATGGCAGTTACATTTCACCACGTTCATCTTCGTTGTGAAGATTTAGAAGGTGCAGTTCAGTATTACGAAGAGATGTTTGACGGAAAAGTCTCAGAAGTTGTTGATGTCCGCGGATTGAAGATTATCCGAATGGAAATTGGCGGGGAGCGAATCTTCCTCTCACCTAAATTAGGGGATATGGATGTAGAAGACACCAGTGGCAATCCACGTTGGGGTGTTTACCAACTCGCTTTTACCGTAGAGGATTTAGATGCAGAGGTCGCGAAACTTCAAGCGAAGGGCGCGGAACTCGAAGATTTGAAACCCAATGGACTCATGATGGCGTTTTTCAAGGGACCCGACAACGTTCAAATTGAACTCATTGAGGCTTAGGCGTTCGTGGAAGTCGCTACCTCGCGCCGTTCGTAAATAGGACTTGCGTCTAATCTCCTCAAAATCGAGGAGAGACCTAAGAAGATGTCGTTATCTAACGCATCACCTTGACGGAACGCTCAGCGAGGGGACGAAAGCATGAAATTTAGCGAACTCTTCCATACGATTCAGGGAGAAGGGCAACTTATCGGTGTCCCCTCTGTTTTTTTTCGAACGAGTTATTGCAATCTGAGATGTGTTTGGTGTGATACACCTTACACATCTTGGACGCCTGAAAACAGGGACATCTCTGTCGCTGACAGTGTTGCCGAGATCTCACAATACGGTTGTAAGCATGTCGTTATTACCGGTGGAGAGCCGTTTATTCAACCCAAGGCGTTAATGGCACTCTGTGAGGAATTGGATAAGCGGGGACACCACATCACGATTGAAACGAACGCCACGCTCTTCGCGGCAGTCGCGGCGCACCTCATTTCCATGAGTCCTAAGTTGCGTAACTCCAATCCTCCAATAGACAATCGATTTTTCAAACGCCACGAGCGTGGACGCATCCGCCCCGACGTTATCCGCAAGTTTTTAGATACATATCCGTGCCAAGTGAAATTTGTCGTGGATACACCTGAAGATTTAGCGGAGATCCAAGCGTTACAGTCAGAGATCGATATTCCTGCCGAAACAATCCTTCTGATGCCGCAAGGAACAACACCCGCTGTGCTACAACAGAAACAGGAATGGTTGGTGGATCTCTGCAAAGAAAATGGGTATCGCTATTCGCCCCGTGTGCACGTGGATATATGGGGCGATAAACGAGGGGTCTAATTTCCTATTTATTACTATTCTTCTGTACGAGGGATCTCTGAATCCTGATGCTTACTGACCGCCGATTGCTGATGGCTATTCCGCTGATCGCCAATGAGGAACGGAAATGAAGTATGATATTTTACTAAAAGGTGGCACTGTCATTGATGCGGCGCAGAACTTGAATGCAGTGTGCGATGTCGCAATTGCTGACGGGGTCATCGCTGCTATTGAACAGGATATTCCGGAAGGTGCGGCGACACAGACCATCAATGTTAAAGATAAATTTGTGACACCGGGACTCGTTGACATTCACACGCATGTCTATTACGGTGTAACGACGTGGGGCATCAGAGCCGATGGGGTTTGCCCAACAGCCGGAACCACCACCGTTGTGGATGCTGGCAGTCCAAGTTGGGTGACGTTCCCCGGCTTCCGTGAATTCATCGCTGAACCCGCGCGAACGAACATTCTCACCTATATCCACATCTCTGGGATTGGGCTTGTCTATGGACCTGTCGGTGAAATGCACGATATGGCTTATGCCAATCCAAGGCGCGTCGCGGAGACGTTACAAGACCATCGTGATATGACTGTAGGTGTCAAGGTGCGTCAGGGTAAAATGCAGGTGGGTGATAACGGGGTTGAACCGCTGAAACTTGCCATCGAAGCCGCTGAACACGCAGAGACACCAGTCATGTGTCATATCGGTGCCGGTGTGCCGCTTCCTGATATTTTGCGATTACTCCGTCCAGGCGATGTGATTACCCACTGCTTCCAAGGCAACGGTGATAATATTGTTGACGAAAAAGGGAGAGTGATTCCTGAAGCGTGGAAAGCACGCGAGGACGGTATTATCTTTGATGTCGGGCACGGTGCTGGCAGTTTCCGTTATGAGATCGCACAACGCGCTATGGAACAAGGCTTCATCTCTGATGTTATCAGTACCGATCTCCACACGGGCAACATCAATGGACCCGTCTACGATTTACCGACCGTCCTGTCAAAGTTGATGCACTTGGGACTCTCGCTTGAGGACGTGATTGAGAAAGCGACTATTAGCGCGGCGAAGGCGATTCAACGCGAGGAGCAACTCGGTCATCTGAAAGTTGGAACCGTCGCGGATGTCGCAGTCTTTGAAGTACTGGACGGTGAATTTGAATTCTTCGACACACACGACACTAAGTTTATCGGGAATAAAAAATTGAAAGCGGTATTGACAATACGTGAAGGAAAAGTTTAAGAAAATACCAATTAAAAACATACAAACATGGTGAATACGAACAAAAAACTAAGCGGTTGTTATAGACGGGTTCTGATTTTTTTGTTGGCAGTTGTGGCAGTCGGTTTAATCGTAGGTGGTGTGGTTTACCGTCGAGTTGGCGGTCCTGAAGGTGGACGCTATTGGATGGCAGAACGCGCGCTGAACGGTGTAGAAAAGCATCTAAAGTCAAAAAATCGTCCCGATGGTATCTCAGAAGATCAGGTAATTGCGGTCTTTGCGAACGTGCGCGAGGCATCCGAGCAACGGAAAGTAGACCTTACATCCCTTTACACGGTGCTGAAATCGTATCAGACGGAGTTTCATACCACAAAACCGTCTACTCCAGAGATACAAGCATTTCTTATCGAACTTGAGAAGACAATCCTTAGAGATGCAGTTAAAGAGTGATGTTAAACCACTGCAGCATACTGCCTGCTGACCGTTAACGGCTATTCTGTAGGAGCGACCTTCTGGTCGTGATTCTCTTAAAAACATCGCAAAAAAGTGGTGTTCTCGAGACCTCTGTGATATAATGTAATTAGCAGTTTTGGGTGGCACTGCTACGAACAGCACACGCTGTTTCTGCCACCTTTCCACCGTAGCACGCGGATAATCAACTGGGGGCTGGAATCCAAAATGACAAAAATAGCGCACGCTATGTTTACAGACGCTGCAGGGAAAGGAGTTTCAAGGATGCCCTGTACTGATAACACTGTACCAATGGATCAAATCCTATGTGGGGATAATCTCGAACTTATTCAGCAGTTACCGGATTGTAGTATTCAATTGGTTATTACCTCACCCCCCTACTTTCAGCAACGCGATTACGGCAGCGGCATGGGGAATGAGAAGAGTGTCAATGACTACATCGAGACGCTACTGTGTCTTTTTCGCGAATGTGTCCGTGTTCTGACGGATGATGGCAATATCGTTTTCAATATAGGCGATAAATATCAGAACAGCAACTTACTTCTTGTTCCCTATCGTTTCGCGCTCGCCGCGATGGATACAAGCGGCGTTAGACTTGTAAATGAAATTACGTGGGTCAAAAGGAATCCAACGCCGCGTCAGTTCAGCCGCCGCCTCGTCAGTAGTACCGAACCGTTCTTCCATTTTGCCAAATCAAACCGCTATTTCTACAATCCCAAAGCTTTCTTAGCAAAAACCCATGCCTCGCCGCCCCCGAAGAAAAAAAATGGTACCACTGTTGGGCAAAAATATTTTCAGTTGATTGATGAATCCGAGCTTTCCGACGCAGAAAAAATCGGCGCGCGGACAGAATTAGAACAGGTGATTCAAGAGGTGAAAAGCGGGAAAACGCACAGTTTTCGGATGAAAATACGCGGCATCCATGCCGCTCCCTTCGGCGGACAGGAGGGCGGGCGCACATCGCAGCTCAGAAATAAAGGGTTTACAATCATTCGGATTCACGGCAATAAACTCAAACGAGATGTCATCAAGACCGAGGATGTGATCGAAACATCCGATGTCATTGAAACGCCTGTTGCGACTCTTAAGGGGAATAAACATCCAGCGATCTATCCCGTGGAAGTCGTAGAGGCGTTTTTACATCTCCTCACACCCACCGATGCCTTGGTACTCGATCCGTTTATGGGGTCTGGCTCCACCGCAGTTGCTTGCAAAAGACTCGGTAGGCATTATATCGGCTATGATATTAATGCTGAATACTGTGAAGATGCTCGACAGCGTGTCTCAGAAACGCCGAGTGCGTCGCAATGCCAACCGGATGCGTCGCAGACCTATTTGAGATTTGAGGGGAAATGATGAACCAAGTCCGTTCAATTCTCGAAGACACCTATCAACTCGCAGCGTCAACCGACACTACCGAACCACAGCAGAACCAAATGTTGAAGATATAGATGCGGTAAACGACTTCGTGAGTGAAATTCACAGACAACACGGGTGCGAGGTGATTGTCAACGGAATTCTTCCTTCACTGAAATACTATCTACGATTGTTAACCAGTCCTCAACTTTTTTTAGACGGCTACTCGAAAAATCTCCAGTTAGATTTTCAACAGAAAGCAGAAATCAAAGAAGTGCATTTGAAGTACTGGGAAACCCTGCTAAATCCATCATACTGAATCAGAGCGTAACAGGACTTTCCCTTTCACACTATAGGGGCCTGAACTCCGGCTATTGCTGACGACTTATGAATTTCGATTGGCAATCATCTCTCGAATGTGAGTTGTGTGAACATCATCGCTCAGTCCAGTATGAATAACCTGCATAAGCGCACTTTGGTATCTCACCTTGAGGTCGCCCCACGCCTTGAGGCGCGTTCTGCTTTCGGAGGCATCCGGCTGCGCGACAGTACGTAGAATTTGATGTATAACTGAGAGGTAAAAGAGGAGATGATGACTGTCAACACGTGCCGCGATTTCCGCAGGCGAACAGGTTTCACGATGCGAGGTAACCCACGCCGCATAAACGTCGACCAGCTCTCGATTTAATAACGAGACGAAGTTTGCCCCCTCTTGGTTTGCTCCGATACTATTGAAAAATTGAACCAACCGCCGTTCCTGCCAGTCCCAGCCAATACTCGAAAAGTCAATTAAAAAAGGTGTTTCCCCAGAAATCACGATGTTGCGACTCTGGTAGTCGAGGCTATCGAAAGTGGGTCGCGCCGTTTGAAGTCGGTTGGAAAGTGTCGCCCATGCCGCGTCAAGATGCGCCGTTTGCGATGAGGTGATGGCACCACAAAGATAACCCAAAGTTTTTCTGCCGTGTTGAAGTAAATGTTGCAGGGTAACGTCGCGATCAAATCGGAAGGCGTATGGTGTAAGAAGTTCCGTGTTTTCTGCGAAAACGGTTTCCACCCGACAGAGTTCCATCAATGCGGTCTGCAAAATCGGTTTGAGAGTGGAAGACGGTCTGCTTTGTGCTATGGCATCGAGCGTCGATTCTCCGCACCATTCCAACAAGAGGGCATGAGAGCCTTCAGATTTCCAAATAATTTTCGGGACACGACATCCATTGCGGTGTAATATTGATAGGATGGTGGATTCAATCTCACAAGGGGTGTAGCCTGCTTTAACAACCGGTGTGGTGATGTCGTGCTGTTTGAGTAGGTAGTTCACAGAGGCGAGCTTTAATCGGCAGACGTTGTGTTTTCGCTGACTGCCATGCTGGATCGGTTCGAGTTTTAGCGCGTCTACGGCTATTTTGAAGTGAGCGGCGATCTGTTCAATGAGATGTTCCACCTGTGTCTCCCTGCTGTTTTATACCACAGAACACATCCCGAATCCACAATTTTCTTGACATTCAGTTAAAAGGTGTGTTATAAAACTTGAAATTCAATCGTTTTTGTGGTAAAATATTTATATCAAATATGATGAAAAATGTTCATCAGGAGTTACACAATCAATACTGGATACGACACACCTCTCGATTTGCACAGCGGGTTCTCTCGTATTGGGAGTCTGATGCAGATATGAAAGAGGTGGACGCGAAAACCCAGTGGGGGTAAGTTACCCTCGCAAACTTAGGAGGTTTTTTTGGCAGTTACAATGAAAGAGCTCCTTGAATGTGGAGTTCACTTCGGACATCAGACCCGTCGTTGGAACCCGAAGATGGCAGAGTACATCTTCGCCGAACGAAACGGGATTTATATTATTGATTTGCAAAAGACGCTACGAATGCTCGAAACCGCTGTTGATTTCGTTGCCGATATCGCGGCGAAGGGTGGTGGCGTGTTATTTGTTGGCACGAAACGACAATCCCAAGAAGCCGTGCGAGGCGAGGCGGTTCGATCAAGTATGTACCACGTAAATCACCGGTGGCTTGGCGGCATGCTGACGAATTTCCAAACCATCCGTCGGAGTGTCAACCGATTGGATAAACTGGATGCCGATGAAACCAATGGGATTTTTGATCAGATGCCGAAAAAAGAAGTCATGCGTCTGCGACGTGAGAAAGGCAAACTCGACAACAACCTGAATGGTGTCAGAGAGATGAAAACGCTCCCTGAAGTTGTTATTGTTACGGATACACGGAAAGAACATACGGCTATCGCAGAAGCAAACAAACTCGGCATTCCGATCATCGCTATCGTTGATACCAACTGCGATCCTGATCCGATTGATTTGCCGGTCCCGGGTAACGATGACGCTATCCGCTCGATCCGTCTCATCTGTACTGTTTTAGCTGATGCGGTAATTAATGGTAGAGGAGATGCCTTGGAAGGTGCAGAGGTCGCAACGGAGACAGCACAACCCGAAGCAGCGGGACCGGAGGTAGAGGCTATACTTGAAGAGGAAAGGCACGAGGAAGAAAGTGCTGCGATTCTGAATCAAGCGCAACTATCCGCAGAGCCAGAGGCGATTGGCGATAGTGAGCAGCGTCAGACACGTGCACCACGTCAACGACGGAAAGGGCGACCCCCTCGTCGACAGTCTTAATAAATTGGTAATCAGCAAGATAGCAATCAGCAGTCAGCGATCAGCGGAATAGCAGTCGGCAGTCAGGTCGGGTTTCTCCGAAACCCTTTCAGCCATCAGTAAAGAGGGTATCGTTTAAGTTAACTCTCTTGCTAATTGCTAATTGCTAATTGCTAATTGCTGATCGCTGACCGCTAAACATAAAACAAGAGGAGGATAAATGGCAATTACGGCAAAGCTTGTTAGCGACCTCCGTTCACGGACGGGGGCAGGAATTATGGACTGCAAAAAGGCGCTAACAGAAACGAATGGAAATATTGACGAAGCGATTCAGAAATTGCGGGAGCAAGGATTGAGAGCTTCCGAAGTCAAAGGCGGTCGAGTGGCAAAAGAAGGATTGATTGTTTCCTACATCCATCCGGGTAGCCGTGTCGGCACGTTAGTCGAACTGAATTGCGAAACCGATTTCGTGGCACGAACGGAGCAATTCCAAGAGTTGGCGAAAGAGATCGCGATGCAGGTCGCCGCCGCAAAACCGAAATATGTTAAGGCGGAGGATGTGCCTGCCGAGGATCTCGAAGCAGAAAAAGCCATTCTGAAAACACAAGCTGAGCAGGAGGGTAAACCTGCCCACATCGCTGAACGGATCGTTGAAGGGCGCATCTCTAAATACTATACGGAGACCTGCCTCCTACAGCAACCTTATATCCGAGATTCAGACAAAACCATCGATACCCTCGTAAAGGACGCAATCGCCCAATTGGGTGAGAACATTGTCGTCAAACGTTTTGTGCTCTACGTACTGGGTCAGTAAAAATACAGGACCGTTTATGGTGAATAGTTTTCAGTTATCAGTTGTCAGAGGGAATAGTCGTCAGTTAAAAGAGGCGTTAGGAATATCATATCCCTCTTGTGACTGCTGGCTGCTGACGACTGACAACTATTAAGGGAAGATCAGATGCAACAACAAATTCTTCAACAGACTGAGTCCCGGATGCAGAAGACAGTCGAAGCAACAGCAACGAAATTGTCGCATGTACAAACGGGACGTGCGACACCAGCACTCTTAGATCAGGTAAATGTTACGTATTACGGTAGCAAAAGTCCACTGAGTCAGGTTGGCACGATTACCACCCCTGAACCGAGACTGCTTGTCATTCAACCTTGGGACAAAACGTTAATTACAGAAATTGAGAAAGCGATCGCCCACTCAGATTTGGGGCTCTCAACGAACAATGACGGAAACGTTATCCGAATCCAAGTTCCCGAACTCACATTGGAGCGCAGGACCGAACTAACGAAGGTCGTGCGTAAACTTGCCGAAGAGGGTAAGGTTGCGATTCGGAATATCCGCCGTGATGCCAACGAAGCCGTTAAAAAGAGCGAAGGTGGCGATGCTGGTGGTGGCAGTAAAAGCAGAGGGCGTGGGGGCGATAAGAAGCGTGGAAAAGCGAGTGCAGATCCGGTTCAGCAACTTACAGATAGGTACATCGACCAGATTACCGAGTTGACGGAGGCAAAAGAATCCGAGTTATTAGAAACTTGAGGAAGAGTTATCGGTTGTCAGTTATCAGTTGTCAGTTAAGAGGTGTTCGTTTAACAGAAGTCTCTTGTGCCTGAAAACTGAAGACCGAAGACTGAAAACTATTAAAACTGAAAACCACTAAAAAAATATGTTTTGGCGGAGAGCCCTGAGTGTGGTTGTGCTGGTGCCGTTAGTCCTCTTAATTATTTATAGAGGAGATTGGCTCTACTTGCTGCTTGTGTCTGTCGCTGTGGTGATGATGCAAGTTGAGTACTGTCGTTTAGCGCAACACTTCACGGAAAAATTGAATCCAGTGATACCGGCACTCTTGACAGGTGTGTTCTGTTTATGCGCGTATTTTTTGCCGACACTTACACAGACGATCTCTGCCTCAACGCTCATATTCAGTTACTTTACCTTCGTATTCATTTATGTTTTCGCAGAGAGTATTTTTAGGGCGAAGGTCGCCGGTGAATTGCTTGCTGTTACGCTGAAACTAACGGGTATTTTAACGATCGGTTGGGCATTAGGCTACCATCTCATTTTGCTCCGAAATGCGGAACCGATCGGCAGACAACTTATTTTCCTCTTGGCTGGAATCGTTTGGTGTAGCGATACTGGCGCGTATCTCGTTGGCAGAGCGTTCGGCAAACACAAACTCGGCACACCAGTTAGTCCACGAAAAACAATCGAAGGGACTATTGGTGGGTTAGTCGTCGGCACTTTGACGAGTTTCTTGTTGAGTACAATCCTTTTGAAAGGAACGCTCTCTTGGGGGAACGCTGTTTTTATTGGACTGCTACTCAGCGTTTTGGGACAACTTGGAGATCTCAGTGCTTCCCTGATGAAGCGAACTGCTGGTGTTAAGGACTCCGGACACATTATCCCTGGGCACGGTGGATTTATTGATAGGTGCGACAGCCTCATTTTTACCACACCCGTGCTCTATTACTATCTGGCATTGACAGGACACTTTTAGATTGGCTGTCGGCAGTCGGCGGTCAGCAGTCAGCAAAGAGGACGTAAAAGTCTTGGGAAGTTGGAAAGTCGTCAGAAGCGATGAACCCTCTTAGAACTTTCACTGCGAGGCAAACTGAAAGCCCGCATAGCAGGCGAACCGACAACCGACACCATAAAACATGAAGCACATCGCCATACTTGGTAGCACGGGTTCTATTGGGAAGAACACCCTCAGCGTCGTTGAAACGCATACTGATGAATTTAAGGTCGTCGGTCTTGCAGCGAACCGGGATGTTGATACCCTTGAACAACAGATTCGACGGTATCGTCCAGCATTGGTAGCTTTAAATGAACCCACAGCGGCGGCACAACTCCGAGAACGGATTCGAGACCTCAACTGCACGCAAGTGCTCACTGGCACCGAGGGACTTCAAACTGTAGCGACGATGCCACAAGCGTCTCAAGTCCTGGATGGAATGGGCGGAAGTGCGGGGTTGCTACCGACTTTGGCAGCGATTAACGCCGGCAAGGACATCGCTTTTGTTAATAAAGAGGTAATGGTGATGGCTGGCTCTCTTGTTAATGCGGCTGTCCAAACAAACGGTGTTAACTTGATACCGATAGATGGTGAAATGAGTGCCATTTTCCAATGTTTGGAAGGTGCGCGCGACCAGCCGTCAGATATCCACCGACTCCTGATTACGGCATCAGGCGGACCATTCCGAGAGACACCGAAAGAGGTACTCTATTCCGTCACACCACAGCAAGCACTTCAGCACCCGAATTGGAAGATGGGACAGAAAATCACAATAGACTCTGCGACAATGATGAACAAAGGGCTGGAGGTCATTGAGGCGAAATGGTTGTTTGACATAGAGCTCTCGAAAATTGATATTGTCGTCCATCCAGAGAGCATTGTTCATTCTATGGTTGAATGGACAGATGGCTCCACACTTGCACAACTGGGACCCACAGATATGCGTATTATGATCCAATACGCTTTAACCTATCCGCAGAGGCTCTCAACACCAGTACCACGTTTGGATTTGACGGAGGCACGCACACTACACTTTGAACCGGTTGACTTTGAAAAATTTCCATGCCTCTCACTGGCGTATACAGCGGCAGAAGTTGGTGGTACACTCCCCGTAGTGCTCAGTAGTGCAGATGAAGTGGTCGTGGAGGCTTTTCTCGATACATGCATCGGATTTATGGATATTCCTGCGATCCTCGCACGTGTGATGGATGCGCATGAGGCAATCGCTGACCCGACACTTCCGGATATCCTTGAGGTTGACCGTTGGGCAAAATCGACAGCACGTTCAATAATAAAAAAATAAAAAAATAGTTATCACGACGGATTAAAAAATCCTTTCAGTGGTCAGTTAAAGCGTGTGGCGAGTAAGAATCATGTCACAAACAAGTCCCTGAATAACTGATAACTCATAATGAGGTAATAAACATCATGGAATTTATCGTTGACCTGATTATCTCCGTAATTCCGTACATAAAAACGGCATTTCTCGCAATTATTCCGCTCGGGTTCATTATCTTCATTCATGAACTCGGTCACTTTTATGCGGCGAAACGGTGCGGTATCAAAGTAAACACGTTCTCCCTCGGCTTTGGTCCTAAACTGATTGGATTCCAGCGAGATGAAACAGATTATAGAATCTCATTATTGCCATTTGGTGGCTATGTTCAGATGGAGGGTGAGAATCCAAGCGAACAAACTGGTGCGCACGGCGAATTTGCGAGTGCCTCGATCGGCAATCGCGCGTTTGTCGTCGCCGCGGGTCCGGCGGTGAATCTATTGTTTGGTGTGTTGGTGTACTGGCTTGTCTTTGCTACTGGGATTAATGCGGATTCCGCTCGGTTGATCGGTGGATTAACCGGCTTACCGCTCGGTGAAAAAGAGGCAATTCAGATTGGCTGGGTCGCTGATGATGGACCCGGTGCGATAGGTGGGCTAATGCCTGGCGATACGATTATTTCCGTCAATGGCAGCCCGATTAGCCATTGGGCGATGTTTCAAACACGAATTTTTACCAGCGCAAATAAACCGCTTGACCTCGTTGTGGAACGGAATGGTGAACGCAAGTTCCTCTCTGTTAGACCGGATGCTGAGCCGAGTGTCAGAGGAGATATAGGTATCATTCGAGTGAGCAGTAGATCCGATACAATTGTCAGTTATATCGAAGAAGGAAGCCTCGCGGCACAAGCTGGGATTCAAGTCGGCGACCAAATTGAGAGCATCAACGGCCAGAGGCTCCACAACGTTCCCTATTTTGGGTATGGTGTCTGGCACGTTTCCGAAGACTGGCGTAATGAAAAATATCAGGCACTTTATCAAAGTATTAACGAAAATCAAGAAGCACTGATGCTCGGTATTCGCCGTGATGATGAAACTCTCACACTCGAATTACCGGTACGCTGGCGTGTGAAAGCGAGCATCCAAGAGGATAGCGTTGCGCAAAACGCTGGGATCCAAGATACAGACGTACTTGTGACGCTTAATGGAACATCAGTAGACAATGCAACGCTCTATTCGGAACTCAAGAAGATGTCAAGTCAACCGATCGAAGTCGGATTGATGCGAGACGGTAGCCTGCAAAAAGTGACACTCCCCGTGGACTCTCAAAGTTCAGTGGAAACCGATACTGAGGGAGCACTCTTCGGATTGGCGTGGCAGACTTCCTTAAGTGGAATGGAATTTGCTGCGAAGACCGCACCTTTGCCGGATTATAACTTTTTTACCGGATTCGGGAAAGGCGTTGAAGCGACATGGTTGACGTTCACAACTGTGGGTAGAACCTTACAACAGTTAGTAGGTGGTGAAGTATCACCGAAGCATCTCGCGGGTCCAATTGGTATTGCGAACGCCACGAGCCGCATGTTTGACAGGGTCGGGTTGAGCAGTGTTCTCTTTTTCATTGGGTTCATTAGCATCAATCTTTGCATCGTTAATCTGTTACCAATTCCGATTGCTGACGGGGGGCAACTGCTGTTTTTTGCTGTTGAGAAGATCCGTGGCAGACCCATGCCCCGAAAAGCACAAGAGATTGTTCAACAGATTTGTATTGTTCTCCTGATTGCGCTCTTCCTGTACATCACTTGGTTCGATGGTATATCCCTGATTCATGATCTACGAAATTAGCGGTCAGCAGTCAGCAATCGGCAACCAGCAGTTAGTTACAAGCGGGTTCTGTCAAACGAAAACCTCTTAACCGATAACTGAAGACTGATAACTATTTCCGCTGATTGCTGGCAACTAAAAGGATTTTCGTAGAAAACCCGTCCTGAAAGCCATTATGGATAGAGACAGTCTCAAAAAAGATTATATAGAACTTGTTGCAAGTGTGAGGGAATACGTGGAAGAACAACTTAAACTCGGTTTCATGGAATCAGAGTTAAGCGAACCTGAACGGGAATCGCCGTATGCGAACTTCGATCTGCCTGCGTTGGCTACGGATGCCGCAAGTTGCACCAAATGTCCGTTGCACGAAACACGGAATAGTGTCGTTTTTGGTGTTGGAAATACGGAAGCTGACCTTATGTTCATCGGTGAGGCACCGGGAGCTGATGAGGATCGACAAGGTGAACCTTTTGTCGGTAGAGCCGGTCAATTGCTGACGCAAATCATTGAGTCAGGGATGAACCTCAAGCGCGAGGATGTCTACATCGCCAATGTCCTGAAATGTCGTCCTCCGGGCAACCGGAATCCTGAATCCAACGAGGTCGAAACGTGTAGTCCTTATTTAGTGCGTCAGATAGAGCTCATTCAGCCGAAGGTGATTGTAGCCCTCGGAAGTTTTGCGGCACAGATGATGCTTGAGACGAAAATCGGGATTACAAAACTGCGCGGGGAGTTCCATCCGTGTAAAGTAGCAGGACTCCACGTCCTTCCACATAAAAAACCGCCAGTGGTTATGCCGACGTATCATCCGGCATACCTGCTCAGAAATCCGAATGGCAAACGTGATGTGTGGGAAGATGTTAAAAAGGTGCTTGCGTTTTTAGCGGAAGGCTAAAGAAAGATTATCAGCGGTGAGTAACACGTGTGGTGTATGAGAAGGATTGTAATATCCACAACACACGACTGACTGTTGTTCTATGGGTAAAGAAATGCGTTACGCAAACATCGCTTTTCCGCTATCGGTCGATCAAGTGTTCACCTACGGTGTGCCGCCGCAGATGGATGCCACTTTACAACTCGGAACCCGGGTGTTAGCACCGTTCCGAGGGACGCGTCAAGAAGGGGTTGTCGTTGAACGCCTCGATGAAACCGATCTTGATCCGGATATTATCAAAGATATTTCCGACTGCCTTGAAGAAACCCCGACCTTCTCTACTGATTTGCTGACACTTACCCAATGGATGGCGGAATATTATGTCTGCTCGTGGGGACTCGCGCTCTTTTGCGCTGTGCCTTCTGCTGTGCGAACGCAGAAAGAACAGAAGGTGCAACTCTTACCGGGAGCACCCGCCCCACCGGGAAAAGTGCAAAAGGAACTCGTCGCACTTTTGGAAGCAGAGGGTGAGCTATCTCTGAATCAACTCGTTCGCCGTGTAGGTATAAGTTACCAGAATCTCCGTCCAAAGATTATCGCGCTACAAGAAAAAGGGATCGTTAGCCTTAATGTCACCCACAAACCGAAAGCCAACACGCAGTTAACCTCTGTAGCGACTTTAGCTTTACCACCAACTGATATTAAGGCAGAGATCGATCAACTCAGATGTGAGGCGGACGGTTCGAAAGATTCGTCTGGTCCGCGACCGGGGAGACGTCGGAACGTTGCCGCTGCGAAGCATGCCGAGATTTTGCAACTCCTGCTTGATGAAGGCGCGCCTTTGGCGACAGCCGGCCTAACCAAACAAGTGAATGCCAGCCCCTCTCTGCTCCGCACACTTGAAAGGCGAGGCTTTGTTCATATTACACGCGCACAAGCCGTTCGTAACCCTTTGAGTTCTGAACCGATCGCGTCAACACAGCCGCTTGACTTGAATTCTGCACAATCAATGGCGTTCGCGGAGATCCAAAATATACTCGCACCGCATGCTATGGATGCGTCATCCGGCTCTGCGGCTGAAAGTTCACCCACGTTTCTGCTCCACGGTGTAACGGGAAGCGGAAAGACTGAGGTCTACATGCAAGCGATGACAGAAGTTCTTGGAAGCGGGAAATCTGTCATTGCGTTAGTGCCAGAAATATCGCTCACACCTCAGGCAGCCTCCCGGTTTGTTGGGAGGTTCGGGGAACGGGTGGCATTGCTACACAGTCGGTTGAGTGATGGGGAGCGTTATGATCAGTGGCATCGTATCCAGAAAGGTGAAGCGGATATCGTGATTGGACCGCGTTCTGCTGTCTTTGCCCCAGTGAAAGAACTCGGTATGCTAATTATAGACGAAGAGCATTCAGAGTCCTATAAGTCGGATAACGTCCCGCGTTACCACGCACGGGAGGTAGCACAGAAGCGGGGTGAACTCGCAAACTGTCCTGTCCTACTTGGGAGTGCGACCCCCTCTCTCGAAAGTTTTCATCGTGCGAAAAACGGGAGTTATCGGCTTCTCAGTTTGCCAGATCGTGTGCTTAATAGAAAAATGCCCGATGTCCACATTGTGGATATGCGGACGGAATTGAAAAAAGGCAACCGCACCATTTTCTCCGATATCCTCCGAAATTCGATTCAAGAACGGTTGGAAAGGCAAGAGCAAATCATACTGTTTCTCAACAGACGCGGGCATTCCACATACGTGTTTTGCCGAACGTGTGGTTATGTTGAACGGTGCGAAAATTGCTCTATCTCACTGACTTTTCACTTTGAAACGAAACGCCTTGTTTGTCATCATTGTGGTGATAAACGTCCGACACATCCGACCTGTCCACAGTGTAGCAGCCCAGCTATTCGTTATTTTGGATTGGGGACAGAAGCGGTTGAACAAGAGGTACGGAAAGCGTTTCCACAAGCACGTGTAAAACGGTTTGATGCCGATTCAACGACACGAAAGAACGCACATCAGCAGATTTTACGCGCATTTGAGCAACAGGAGATTGATATTCTGATAGGCACACAGATGGTATCAAAGGGGTTAGACTTCCCGAATGTCACACTTGTTGGGGTCATCGCCGCGGATACCAGTTTGAATCTACCGGACTTTCGAGCGAGTGAGCAGACGTTTAGTCTGTTGACCCAGGTCGCTGGACGTTCAGGGCGCGCCGAACTTGAGGGGCAAGTCGTTATTCAGACCTATATGCCTGATCATTACTGTATTTCCGCCGCACAGAATCACGATTATCTCGGTTTCTATGCGCAAGAGGTTGAAGCACGCGGGGTGTTACGGTATCCACCTTTCTCGCATGTCGGGACGCTCCTCCTCCGTGGCACGGACGAAAAACAGGTTGAAGAGGCGGCGCACGTTGTCAGGGATCAACTCCAGGTTTGGCAGACAGAGGCGGCACCTGCCGCTCAGTTAGATGAGAGAGAAGCCGACGTAGACATCCTCGGTCCCGCGCCAGCGCCGCTCTCGAAAATCGAAGGAAAATTTCGGTGGCATTTTTTACTTCGAAGCAATTCCGTTGAGAAAATCAGTCAACTCCTTAAGCACTTAACTGACGAGCCACCCGTCGCTATTAAATCGAATGCTATTGAGTTTGTGATAGACATCGATCCAACGAGTATCCTCTAATAGCCGTCAGCCATCAGCAGTCGGCAGTCACAAGAGGCATTTGCTAAACGCGTATCTCTTAACCGACAGCCAATGGCAGAAAGCTGACAGCCAATTTGCTGATAGTTAATTTAAAGGAATAATTATATATGGGTAACCGGATATTTGACAAACTTGCTGATACTGATTTACTTGCCCGTAGCCCGATCCTGGTTTTTGCGGCGGACCCGCTGGCATCAGCCGGGATTAAGGGACTCGGACAAGTACAACACCCGAAACCGCACTACCGAACGCATGCAGAGTTTTTGCAACTCCAGCGTGATCTTGTTGCCGATGGCAAATTAGACGGGCTTCTAATGACACCCGCCGATGCAGAGACCCTTGCCCTTGAAGAAAACCTGTTTGAAAACACACCCATTACACCCATCGTCCGGATGAACTCAGAGACGGCTATCTGGAATCCGCGGTTTGGTGTCTATACTTCGAGTCCGTCGATGCCGTTTCAGACGGTGTTTCCAGAGGACATGCAACGCTATTGTGAGGCACTGATCGGTCCGGCACTTGAATGTCGAGTCAACCTTGGACTGTATTCCATTACGCTCAACAACGATCCAATCGCTGATGAACGCATGTTACAAGCGTATGTGCAGTTCGCACACGTCGTCGGTGAAATCGAGGGATTCGATCACCTTTTAGAGGTATTTTTACCGAATGTAAAAATGCCGGGGATGGATGAGGAGAAGCGAGGCATGTATGTCGCCGATTCTATCGTCCGGACGATGAGTTATCTCCGAAAACACCAACGCCCGCGTTTTATCAAGACGGCATATACGACCGCCGATGTTTGGAACGAGTTGTGCCAATTCGACACAACGCTGGTGATCGGTGCCTTGGGAGGGGCGCGCCAGAATGCGCGTAGCACGTTTGCGCTCGGGCATAATGTCGTCAGCAACGGTGGACGTGCTATCCTATTTGGACGCACGATCTTCGGTGAAGATGACCCGATAGGCTTTGTCCAGTGCCTGCGGCGTGTCCTTGATGGTGAGGACGATCCCCAGAAGGCCCATGCGGAGTATCAGAAGTTGTTACGAGGTTCCCGTGTTAATTAGTTAATAGTTGTCGGTCACGTTTGGAAAGTGGGCAAGTATACTAAAGTTAGGAAGTGTGCCAAAGTTGAGAAAGATGTTGACCCGCCCACAACTTTACAGACTTTAGGCACTTCAGAACCCTTTACTGGCTTTCCCTGAAGCAGGAGGTTTTTGCATGCAGCATCAACTTTCAGAAAAACCCCGTGTCCTCTTGCTCCTTCCAACGCGCACTTACCGAGCGACGGATTTCCTCGAAGCCGCCCTGAAACTGAATGTAGAGGTGGTTGTCGCATCAGAGGAAGCAGCGACGACAGCAGACCTGTCGCCTCGGCACACGCTCGTGCTTGATTTCAGCGAGCCAACTGCGGCGACACAGACAATTGTTGAATTCGCTGAAACCTATCCAATTTCGGCAATCGTCGGTGTTGATGATGATACGACACTGATAGCGACAGCGGCATCAGAAGCGTTAGGACTCCCCCATAACCCTGTTGATTCCGCAAAAGCGACACGAAATAAGTATCTCTTACGGCACACATTGGCAACAAACGGTGTCTCGGCGCCTGCCTATGAATGCTTTTCCATCGAAGACGATCCCGCTGAGATCGTAGGGGTTGGGTTACCCAACCCCTACAGAACAGATACACACGTCAACTTTCCGTGTATTATCAAACCCCTCTCCCTTTCTGCAAGCCGCGGTGTTATCAGGGCAGACACACCCGCTGAATTCATTGAAGCCTTCCAGCGGACGACGAAACTCCTTCGGACCTTACAAGAATCCGCCGATCCTCCCATACAATCTCTACTCGTTGAGGACTATATTCCGGGGATAGAAGTGGCACTGGAGGGTATCCTGTTAGACGGTGAACTGAAGACGCTCGCGCTTTTCGATAAACCCGATCCGCTGGAAGGTCCCTATTTCGAGGAGACCCTCTATGTTACGCCTTCTCGTTTGCCGATGGAGGTCCAAGATGCGTTGCACCGTGCGACTGCGGAAGCCGCCGATGCTTTGGGGTTAAGACACGGACCTATCCACGCCGAACTGCGCTATAACGACAAAGGCGCGCATCTTATTGAGATTGCGGCTCGGACGATTGGTGGACTCTGTGCTCGGACACTGCGGTTTGGAACTGGGATGTCGCTTGAGGAACTCGTTATCCGACATGCCATTGGACAACAGGTGGAAGAATTGCAGCGTGAAAATCGGGCAGCGGGGGTGATGATGATTCCTGTCCCAAAGGCGGGTATCTTGGGCGAGGTGCGTGGTAAAACAGCGGCGTATTGCGTAGACGGAATTGTAGAAGTTAACATCACAATTCCTATCGGTGGCGAGGTCGTCCCACTGCCGGAGGGAGCACGATATCTCGGTTTCATCTTCGCCCGCGCTGAAACACCAGAGACGGTGGAAGCGGCATTACGTGAAGCGCACCGACAGTTGGAATTTGTAATTTTGGCGTGAGAATAGCAATCAGGAGTTAGCAGTCAGCAAGAATGGCTGTCGGCACTCGGGGCGTTTTTTTTGCGAAAAAACCTCTCGGGTATCGGTAAAGAGGAGATCGTTTAAGATTCACTCTCTTTGCTGACGGCTGATTGCCGACCGCCGACTGCCCTTAAATAATATGTTTACTAAACTATTTGCTACAACACTCATCCTCATTACACTCTGTTTATGGACAGTACAAGCGGAGACAGACAAACCCTTTTTTACGGAAGTGACCGCTGCGCTCGGTTTCACACAGACAGAGACATCTTGGCAAGCGGGGACGCACGCCTTACCGGAAGTAATCGGGAGTGGGGTTGCCTTGTTTGATTACGATAACGATGACGCGATCGATGTTCTGCATGTCCGATTTCCGCCCCCCGGAAAAATGGCGACCTCCGCACCAAATCGGCTGTTTCGGCAACAAACTGATGGGACGTTTGTCGACGTTACGGAAGCTGCTGGCATCGGACATGAAGGCTATGGACAAGGTGTCGCAATCGGCGATGTGGACAACGACGGTGATGCGGATGTCTATGTGACGAACTACGGTGCTGATGTGTTCTACCGTAACAACGGTGATGGGACGTTTGCTTTACAAGAGGCAGGACTCTCGAACGAAGCGTGGGGCACATCTGCGACCTTTGGCGATTATGACAGGGACGGATACCTCGATCTCTATGTCGCGAACTACGTTCAGTTCGATCCAGAGGCGGTGTGTCGCGGAAAACACGGTGCCCCAGATTACTGCAATCCACAGGTTTTTGAACCCGCCGCGGATCGGTTGTTCCGAAACAACGGTGACGGTACGTTTACGGATGTATCGCAACAGGCGGGGATCGTCGCAATGCCCGGCAGAGGGCTCGGTGTTGTGTGTCTCGATCTGACAGGTGACGGGTGGGCGGATTTTTTTGTCGCGAACGATGGCGAAGCCAATCAACTCTGGGTGAACCAGAAAGATGACACCTTTGCTGAGGAGGCTATATTGCACGGTCTGGCGTTTAACGCCTATGGACAACCTGAAGGGAGTATGGGCATCGCTGTCGGTGATGTCAACGGTGATACGCGTCCGGATCTGTTCGTAACGCACTTGTCTGGTGAAACAAATACGTTTTATACAACTTCCACCTTCTCTGTATTCCTTGATATGACGGAAATGGCAGGTTTTGCGGGGCGTGATCTCCCCTTTACAGGATTTGGGTGCGGTTTCGTGGATTTCGATAATGATGCCGATCTGGACATTGCACTCGTCAACGGTCGGGTAAAGCGCGGGGCTGTGCTTGAGGGTGCGAGCACCGGTAATTTCTGGAATTTCTACGCAGAACCGAATCTTCTCTTTCAAAATAGCCATCAGCCATCAGTTTCCATCGGCAGTCAGGAAGATAGCAGTCAACAGTCGGCAGTCGGCAGTCAGGAAAGAAAAGAAACGTCGTCGACGGTATCTGTGCTGACCGCTGAAAGCCGACAGCCGACAGCCCTTTTCACCGATGTGAGTTCGCGCGCGCCCGATTTCACGGGACGGATTGAAGTGAGTCGCGGAATGGCTTTCGGTGATGTTGATAGAGATGGTGATATTGATATGGTCGTGAGCGGACTCGACAATCGGTTCCGTTTCTTCCGAAACGATGCCCCGCCGCCACAACATCACTATCTTTCTGTGCAAGCGATTACCCATGGACGCGATGCGCTTGGCGCGCAAGTGACACTCCGGACTGATTCAGGCGCATTGACGGGGTACGTGCTATCGGGGACCAGTTATCTCAGTAGCAGTGAACCGAGTGTGCATTTCGGATTGGGGACAATCGATACAATTCAGGCGATTGAGGTCCACTGGCAAGATGGAAGTCGTGAGAGGTTTCCGGGAACAACAGCCAATCAGCGCGTAAGAATTTATCAAGGAGAGGGGGTGTCATTTTGAAGAAATTGGAGATTGGAAATCAGGAAGATTGGAAGGTAGGAAGATTGGGGACCCTCATCCCTCCATCCTTCCATCCTTCCATCCTTCATCAGATGCTCTTTATTTATTTAATTCTGATCAGTGTGCCTGTTTTTGCGGGCAGCGACGTTGATATCCCTCAACCTGCGGATCTTGACTTGGTTGAAGAAAAACCGCTTTTAGAGGCGATTGACACTGCACAAGGCAAGGTCCGGCGTTCGCCTGACACTGCCGATGTTTGGGGACAATTGGGGCATGTCTACCTCAGCCACGGCTGGGAGATTCCAGCGATACCGTGTTATCGTCGGGCAAGTCAAATTGCTCCAAAGGAATTCCGGTGGCACTACTTACTCGGAAGGCTGAACAAGCAGCACCAGCCTGAGGCGGCTGTTGAACATCTCACCCGCGCTCTCGCTTTGCACCCAACATACGTACCTGCGCATCTTTATCTCGCCTCCGCACTCCGCATTTTAGGACGGTTTGATGAAGCCCAACACCATCTGGAGCGAGCGCAGCAACTCCAACCTGATAATCCGTTTTCTGAACTCTGGCTCGGTGAAATCGCGTTTATGAAACAGCAGGTGAACCTCGCTCGGACGCATTTAGAGAAGGCACTCCGCTTGAACCCAAGACAAAGTGAAGCGCACGCACTGATGGCGCAAGTCGCTATTGCCTTGGGAGACCCACAAACAGCGAGACAGCACGCACAGGCATCGCGCCATCCGAGCGAATACGGTGAGTTACCGGATTCCGTCTGGTGGGAAGTCTTGGAAGCGGGTGTTACTGCTCCGCTGTATGCAGAACGCGGTAGGCATTATATGTCAACGGGAGACTACGCCCGTGCTGTTGCTGAATTTGAGCCGCTTATTTCAGACGGACAGAAAGATATAAAGGTCTGGTTCGACTATGGCGTTTCACTCCTCTATACGGGGACCCGGCACCCCGAAGCCATAGCAGTATTAGAACGCCTCCTGTTGTTGCTCGACAAGGATATTGAGGTTCAGAAGGAAAGAAGTGCGGAGGAGATAGCCTACTTGAAAGCGCAGGCACATAACTATATAGGACAGATTTATTACGAAACTGGACAGACCGCTGCAGCGATCCGCGCTTGCCGAATGGCACTTCAGTTTAAAAAAAATAAAACAGATAGCGAATCTCCCAAACAGTTGAGCCCTTCAAATTACGACACTTTTTTCTCAAATGTACACGCGAATCTCGCGACAGTCTATGAAAACAGAGGGCAACTTGGAGAGGCGATTCGGCACTATCAGGCGGCACTTGAACTCGTGCCATCTCAACTGTCCGTGCATCGCGATCTTGCCGGTGCCTATTGGAAAAAACGACGTTATACAGCAGCCGAGCCGCACTACAAACAGGTTATCATCCATGACGCAACGGATGTCCAAGCCATTTATAGACTCGGTTTAATTTCTCTGATGAAGGAGAACTATCTCGATGCCGTCTCACTCTTTAAGAAGATTATCGCGATTGAGGCGACGCACGTTCGCGCTTATGGTGCTTTAGGTGTGGCTTATCAGGAACTTGGAAATATTTCAGAGGCAATTGGTATCTTTGAACGGGTTTTAGAATTAGAACCGGGGAATAAGGTTGCGTTAGACAAACTCAGGGAACTGCATAAATCAAAGTAGATTTTTATAGTAAAACCCGTAATTACTTCTCAAAGATGGGCGAGGATCTAGAGGAAATTGAGGAAACGCCCTATCAAAAACCCCTATCAAAAACACCCTCGCCAGCAGGGGTAGGGTGTTGTTCACTGACGAACTGTAAACATATTTTTCGATTTTACTATAATTTTACCTTGCGGAGAGATAGGCGGGTTGGAACTTTGAAAAGGGCTTCGGAAAGGTTACTCGTAGACGCACTGCGGAATTGACAAGAATCCAGCACGTCTACGAGCGTTATCAAAACGAGAAGCTATTGACTGAGATGATGCGTTGCTTTTATTTTCCCCCAGGTTGTACCAAGTTTACCTTCCGGGTCAACAGCCAAATAATTGACATAGCCTTTGTCCATTAACTCCTGAATATCTTCTTGTTCCAGTGCCGAGTGGAAAATCATAACTTCGTCCATGAGACCCGGGAAAAAGTTTCCTGCGTCATCCCAGACCCCGCATCCGCCGATGTTAACGTCAAACGGGGCAGCACCGTGATCCGCCCACTTCCCCTTCTGCTCAGCGTATTCACCATCGATATAAGTATGGACGTAATCCTGCGTAGCGACACACCCGACGTGATGCCATTCACCGTCACCATGTTTGTGTTCCCAAGGATTATTCGTCAGCCCCGCGGCGGGGGTCCAGAGGCTCAGTTCATTCGTGGTAATAAAGCCGAATTCAGGTGCGTTATTCTGTCCGACGAGTCCCGTCCGGGCGGGTGGATCGTCCGTGCTTTGTATCCATGCGAGAATAGTGAATTCTTCGAGAGCTTCAAGAAGTTTCGCTCCGGTCTTGACGCAACCGGCTTTTCCATCAAAGTCGAGTGCTGTGCCGAATTTACCATCGACCCATGGGGCTTTGACGACTTCACCGTCGTTTCCTTCACCTGATATGTCTTTAGCGACCCCCCCTTTGCCTTCATCAAAGAGCCAGATACCGACTGCAGTCTCAAAGTCAATCTCGGCGGTGCTGACGTTAACAGCGATGAGGCTAAAACACACCATGCCGAGAATAAGTAATACTTTTTTCATAGTTGTTCCTTCTAATGTTGACCGTGAGCACGCTTGAAATGCGCGCCTACGGGATTGAATTTCACTTTTACACATCTAACTATAATAGCGTATATCGTAAAAATTTGAAAGAAAAAACCTGATTCAGTAAAGCCTTCCGTGTTTGTACACACTGTGGCTTTTCTAAATCAGGTTTAGGAACGTCGTTTGGGAATTTCCATGATGACTCACGTAAAGTGATTCTCAACGCCTAATAACTATCTTTCAGATGTCCCCAGATTGTGGGGAGTTTGTTAGCGGGTTCAACGGCGAGTGCTTGAGCGTTGAGAAGTTTGGCATCGCCAATCGCAGAGTGATCGCAGCCAATTCCGTCGCCGCCGTCACCCATGATGATTTCAAGTTCTTTCGCGTTGGCAGGAATGTCAAATTCGACTTTTAATGCATCAACATTTTTCCCACCATCAGTGCCTTGAAGTGTATCAGATTTGAAAACCTGTTTTCCATCAACACTGAAGATAAAATCACTGCTACCGCCGTGGTTGCATTCGGCAGGGTCTTTTTCATCTGACATACCGACGTAGCCTTCAAACTTGAGATAATTGTCTCCGCTAAGATCATAAACGAAGGTACCGATAGCGTGGGCACCAATGCCACGCTCGAAGTAAATACCGCCAATGACAATTTCGTTACGGGTACCGGGACCTTCCCCGATAGTGGCGTTGTCAGTATCAAGGGGACCACCCCATCCTGTCCACTCACCCTCATCATTTTTCGGGATAAGTCCACACTTATTCGGTTTCGGTTGACTACCACCAATTAAGGCGAGATAGGTGACACCGTTCCGATCATCTTCTTCGACGACTTCATCATAATCGTTCTGAACGGCATCTCCTTCTTTCCCAACCTCTTTGACGGGTTTCGCGCCGTCGCCATCTATGTTTTCACAGTCGCTTTTCGCGGCATGGACGCTGAAAGCGAATCCAAGGGTCAGCATGAGGATAAGCGCGCATACATTAAGAGTTTTCATTATTCTGTGACCTCCATCTATTTTTCGTGTTTTTTGCACAAGAGTTCTCGAATAAGATTTTGGAACTGTGCGTGTTGAATAAAAAACGCAGTTGGATACGTATCCGTTACACCACTGAAGGGTGTAGGATTGTTTCATCTATTCGGTGATAATTGTAACGTTCATCTGGAGCGAATACGATCTCCAATTCACGCTCAGCACTCCTGAGAGAGTCCGATGCGTGTACAACATTATGCGTGATATTGATTGAGAAGTCGCCACGGATACTCCCGGGTTGTGATTTCTTCGGGTCGGTTTCGCCATTAATAATGCGAACCAATTCTATTGCGCCGCGCCCCTCAATGGCTAAGGCAACAATAGGGGCTGAAGTTATGAATTCGATAAGTACATCGTAAAAGGATTTTCCTTGATGGACAACGTAAAGTTCTTCTGCTGCGTCGCTCGGCAACTGCAACAATTTCATTCCAGCGATCTTGAGTCCCTTGCGTTCATAGCGAGCAATGACTTCACCAATAAGCCCACGTTGAACACCATCTGGTTTGATGAGAACCAGTGTCTGTTCTGTCTCCATAGTCCCTCCATTTTAACCTCGGCACGCGCCTACACAGCACGCCCATATTCACATTCTGCGATACAAGCATTCGGACTTGACATCAAGCCACTTTAAGTATATCATATTTTTCAGCGTGGTGCAATTTTATTTCTTAAGTAGGACTTCCGCAGTTGCCCCTAAAACCGACACGTTTCCCCCTGCTTGCGGGGGGATTTAGGGGGGGCAAGTGAAAAAGTCCTAATTTGCGTAAGTCCTGTTAAGATTAACCCAATAGAGGTCATTATGTACGATAAACTCGGAGAGGTATTACTGAAAACAGAAGAACGGATGGAAGTGGGTGTGATTACCGCGCCAGATGCGCTGCATGCCGAAGAGATGAAGCAATTCCTTGGACACAAGCCGGGCAACTATAAGTGGCATATTGAACGGTGCCTTACAGAGGTGCTCGATGCGTTAGAAACCCGTTTCTATGTCGGTAAACTCGACGGAAATGTGATTACCAACATCATGACCGTCGAGTACGAAGGGGTCGGTATTTTAGGGCATGTCTTCACGATTCCGAACCATCGCAGGAAGGGGGCAGCGAAAGGCGTGATGGGGTATCAGATGGAGGATTTCCGACAACGGTCAGGCAGCGCACTGTATCTCGGAACGGGTTACAATAGCCATCCGTATTACATCTATCACAGTTTCGGATTTGAGAGTGTCTATCCAGAATCCGGTTTTATGAAGTATCAGGTAAATGAAGACTTCGAGGAACGCTATTTCGCGCCTACATCTGCACACCCGAAGTCCGTGGAGTGGCACGATTGGCCGAAAGTCACGGCGTTATCGGGTATAGTCGGATGGGACACGCTGCGGAGTCTTAAGTGGAATGTCTACGGTCCCACGAATCTTGAGGGCGGGTTTCTCAGTTTCAAACACGACCTGGAAACCGAAGATACTTACGCTGATGCGAAGTTACTCAGGTCGTCAGGTGGTGCGATCGTGGGATGGGCAACCGTCGGTCGCGATACGCGTTGGCGACCCGTAACTGCGGTGTTGGATCTCTTCTTTCATCCGAATTTTGCGGACGCTGTTCCTGCGTTGCTTTCTGCGGTAGCGTTTCCTGCATCAAAGGTTCAGTGTTATGTTGACAGCGGTGCTGAGAAGAAGGCGGCGGTATTGGAAACCGCTGGATTTACGTGTGAAGGTCGGTTCAAAGACCAATTCACATACAGCGGACAGTCCTATGATGTTTTGGTATTTGGGCGGGGGTAATTGTCTGAATCGCGGATTTACACAGATTATACGGATTGCGCGGATTTTGGTAAGGGTGAGGAAGAGTCGTCAGAATCAGGATTTTCAGGAGAAGAGACAATTTGTCAAGTGGATCCAGCCTCCCAAAGGAACGGAAACTTTTGGATAGGATAGGATAGGTGAATTCAGCCAACAAAGCCCCAGCGGGGCGACATCTGTGTAGAAAATCGTTCATACCGCTCTCTTGAACCCCAGCGGGGTGACATGTGTTATCGTCTGAATCGCGGATGTTCACCGATTATACGGATTACGCGGATTTTTAGGAGCAGCGTTAGTTACCTTATTTGTATAGTCTCCAATAGTAAGGTCAATTAATCTGTTCGTGGAATCCACACTTCTGTATAAAGATCATGCAACAGAGAAAGAAGATTAAGCCCGAAGAGTCCAACAAGCGGACTGTTATTGCTAATAACTGGCTGTATTGGCATTCTTAAATCCGCTATTGACAAGCCTCTTCTTCATCAAGAGTAAAGACGGAGAGTCCATAATCCGCCATCAGATACCAGAATTCTTCGCGTGGGACTCCTGCGAGTTTAGAGGCAAGTCCACTGCTGAGTTCATCGTTTCCGTAGTATTTCATTTCCAACGCGATCCGCGCTTCCTGATCAATCTCAAAGGGTCCTGTTAGTGGTGTTAGCAGTGCCACAATTTATTTGGGTAAACGCTCCTCGATTTTCTGTTCAAAAGCAGCAATGCTCTCATGGGTGTTCTGAAACGCAGCAGCGACATCTACATCTTGTAGGATGGCAGCTGTCAAGCCGGTCTTCGCTGCTTCCCACTCTTTCGCGAGCAACCACGCCTCTCCTCTGGTCCAATAGGATTCGGCGACCTTGGGTCTGCGTTTCAGTGCTTCCGTATAATCCGCAATTGCGCTGTCTAACTCGGCTTTGGCACGATAGGCGTTGCCCCGATACGTGTATGCCTCCACAAGTTCTGGATTGAGTTCTACCGCTTTGTCATAATCCGCAATTGCTGTGTCCAATTCGTTTTTGGCATAGTAAGCCTGCCCGCGATTGAGGTATGCTTCGGCAAAATCTGAGTCGCACACGATGGCTTTGCTATGATCTTCAATCGCCTTGTCTATCTCGCCTTGTTCCTTGTAGATAGAGCCTCGGTAGGTATAAGGTTCAGCGAGTTCTGGTTTGCGTTGTATCGCTTCGTTGTAATCTTCAATCGCCTTATCGACCTCGCCTCTATTGTGGTAAGCCTGCCCGCGATACGTATACGCCTCTACAAATTCTGGATCCACTGCTATCGCAGCGTTATAGTCTTCAATCGCCTTGTCCACGTCCCCTTTATTGTGGTGGGTTACACCGCGCTCGGTATAGGCACCGACAGCCGCATCAGGTTTGAGATGTATCGCCATGCTAAAGTCTTGGATGGCTTTCTCAAAAACCAGGAGGCTGCGATAAGCCATCCCGCGGACATAATAGGGAAATGGGTTGTCAGGTGTGAGGCTTATGACTTTGCTAAAGTCATCGAGTGCTCGGTGAAATCTGTCTTCTGCATAGTAAGCCACGCCGCGTCCTCTATAAGCAAGGACAATATGCTCGAAATCCAGATCAATAGCCTTACTAAAGTCTTTAATGGCTTGGTTGTACTCACCTTTGTTGATGTAAGCAGTGCCCCGATTATGATAGGCGTTGACATAATCAGGTTGCAGTTGTATTGCCTTATTAAAGTTTTCTATGGCGTTATCAAACTCATCTTTGTTAGCGTAAGCAGTGCCTCGGTTGTTGTAGGCCTCGGCATAATTGGGCTGTAGTTGTATCGCCCTGTTATAGTTTTTTATAGCATTATCAAAATCACGTTTGTTGGCGTAATTAGTCCCGCGCCCGTTATATGCCTCGGCATAATTGGGTTTAAGTTTTATTGCAGAGGTATAGTCTTTGATAGCGTTGTCAAAATCGCCTTTGTGAGCGTAAACGATGCCTCGATTACAATAGGCACCAGCAAATTTCGGAACCAGTGCAATCACCTTGTTAAAATGTTCAATCCCTTCGTCAAATTTGCTCTTTTCGCAGCAATCAATACCACGGTAGTTATAGATACTAGCCTCACTCACTCCAATATTATCTTTATTCAACGTCCTTATATATTTAGGGGCATTCACCCCAACATCATTCCGATTATGCGAGCTTATATAACGTGAGTTTGAAAAAAGTTTAGCGTTTAGAAAATCACGGGTAAATCGCTGACACCTTGAAGTTCATCGAGGTTCAACGCGGGTTTTTTCTCCAAGAGCCGATAGGCGATCAAAGCAGAGAAGACAGTGACGTGGAAGTTTTCAACGCTTCTATGGCGTGAGTGTTCCACCTGCATCTGTGTCTTGAGTTCCCGGATCACCGATTCAATAAGCACCCGTTTTTTCAGCAACACCTCATCGGAAACAGATAAGTCCAGGGGGTCCATGTTCTTACGGACTTTGTAAACCAAGTTGAGGGTTCCTTGCTCCCGGAGTGTTTCGCGAATGTCTTTGGAGATATACCCTCTGTCTGCGTAGAGACTCCCATGAAGGCGTTCTGCGAACGTTCCGAGCGGTTTTCGGTCATCTATATTCCGAGGGGTCAGCGCGACATCCAGGAGATCGCCGGTGTGATTGATAACAAGGTGAAGTTTGAACCCGTAACCACCCCATAGACGTTTTCGAGCGTTCCGCTACACCTGTGAAGACGCGATGCGAGGAAATCCGTCTGTTATCACAGCCCCGCAGACGTGTCGAATCCACGAAGGACACACCACTACACTCGCCAAGGCACCTCGAAAGATAAAGTCCCAAAAGCGTCAAGACTTCTTTTTTCAACCGCACGAAACGAGAATAACTCACGAGGTGCGGGAACTCCGCACCCCAATAGACGCAGACGTGTTTGAGATAAAAGTGTTTAAACGTCCGGTAGTTGCTTTGATGGAACGCAATCAAGATCGTCATCACCTCACTCGGATGCAGCTGTCTCGGCCGCCCGCGGGTTTCGAGGGGGGTCGTCTCAGGGAGACACTGTGGTGACACCCATTGCTCGTACGCAAGAAAAAAATCGTCTATTTCACAGAAAAGTGGTATGATATTCATCGGAGAACTCCTTTGGGATAAAGAAATGAAAGGTTATCACTTCATTATACCAAAAGAGTTCTCTTTATTCAAAAAAACTCTTGAATTATTCATCAAACTCACGTTATCCTTAGGTGAAACCCATACAGACACGACGAGGAGACAACTATGAGTTGCCCAAGATGTCAGCACCCACACTTCGTCAAAAATGGACGGATCAACGAAAAACAACGCTATAAATGCAAAAAATGCAACTATCAATGGACTGAAAATCACACATACACAGGCAGACCCCTCGCAGAGAAAGCACTCGCCGTCTTTCTCCTGTTTTTTATACTGATCTGTTCTGTTTCAGCTCAACCTTTTGTGAAAGTGGCAGTTTTGCGTCCATCAGACCAACCTTTTGTGCATCAGCATGAAACAGATGCTATACGCGAGGCTATAACTGAAATTCAATCTTTTTTTGCATCAGAAATGAATCGACATGGATATGGCAAGAAAACTTTTAAGTTTGAAACGCATATTCCAGTTTATATAGGAGTGAAAAAACTATTTGAGTATGAAGCAGATGCTGACGTTGTGAGATGGCAGCAGGGGCACGCACTTAAGGATTTTCCAGACGATATTCATTTGATATTTTTAGCGGGAGCGTCGCAAATTGGTAATGCTGCTGGTGTTTTCACACATCGATGTGATGCTACTGGAGATTGTAATTATAGAAGATTAATTGTTGTACCTCTTGGAGGATCTGCAAGCTACAAAAATAGAGTCACAGCACATGAACTGGGACACGCTTTTGGTTTTCTTGAACATCTTACGACTCGGAAAAGATATATTATGGAGTCGTATTTGTTAATTATCCCAGGTGCAGATGAGGAGTCTTTGTTCAATTTTCAACTTCATCCGGATGTAGCCAAGACGCTAAATGCATCGAAGGATCTATCAGTAATGGATGGCATAAATACAGAAAAATTTGATAAAATTGTCCGCCGTCCAGACGAATCTGAAGTTGATGTAAATGATAATAGTGATGACCTCTACGATGTACCGCATTTAGTAGCATATTATCCATTTGATGAAAACGCAAACGACGCATCTGGGAATGATAATCACGGGCAAGGCTCTGGCACTATCAACTATGTTGATGGAAAATTCGGAAAAGCATTAGAACTTAATAGAGGTGCCTACATAGAAATGGAAGCCACGAATAGCCTTCATGGTGATCTTTTCAAAGCGAATCCGTTCACACTTTCTACTTGGATCTATCCGAACCCGGAAACTGTCTATGGACATGTATGGAGAGGTAACCCACTAGACAATGCTGGTCATCACACGCTATTCATTATCGGAGACGGTGGAGGCATCTCCTGGCGTGCAGACATTAATGGTAAGTGGACTATTCTCTGTGAAACTCGACCTGGGATCGTAAAAGCTAATGAATGGATACACGTTGCAGTCACAAACGACGGTGATTCATTTAGGATTTATGCTAATGGAGAAAATGTTGCTAAGACGAACTTCCGCCAAACTGATGGTGGAAACAAGGTTTATAGTATTGGTAGTCGGTTTCCCAATGCCGAGACTTTTAAGGGCTGGATAGACGATTATGCAATATTTACGAGCGCATTGTCTGAAGTTGACATTAAACGGATCATTGAGGTTGGTGTAAAACAGTTTTTCTACGGTCTAAATGATAATAGTGATATTGACATAGATACTGACGTAAATGATGATGGCTATGTTGACCTTTCTGATGTTCTTATTGTTCGAGGTGCTATAAAAACTCCTAATTCACATGATACTGATGTCAATAATGATGGTGTAACTGATGAGATTGATGTAATGCTTGTAAAAGCAAAAGCAATGGAAGCTCTTGCTGCTGCTGCGCCCAGACTTTATAGAGGAAAAAGAATAGGGTTATGGGGTGACTTAAAACGCAGATAAAATCTGAAGGCTCATGTATAAATTTGATGCAAAGTTTTTTAGTTGTCCCCCAGAACAAACGCGCTCAAAAATCAAACTATTTGAAAACTCAACATAAAACTAACAGAAATTGTCCAAACTGGCGTTTATACAGGATAATTCTCACAACCTCTTGTTCCGAATACTCTGCATACCTGATCTGACGCAAGCCGATATTCAACGCAGAGCAGACTCACTGCTGAACCGTCGTTTGTTTCTGCGAGAGATGCAGAAGGGCACCCCCTATCGAAGCACTCGCATCCATAGGTTTCCCATCGTCCAAAACGCGTAGCTTGCAACATCGGCGCAAGCGGGTCTACGGGAAGACACTTCAAAGTTCAAACCCACCGCACCGAACCGCAAGGTAAAATTAAAAGCTACTTCCGCACGGCGATTTTTCCGACCTTTTGTTTGCGAATATCCCCTTTGCGGGCGGTAAATTTGTAGAGATAAACCCCGTTCGCGAGCGGTTCGCCATCAGCGTCGTAACCGTCATAGTGAAATTCGTTGAAAGAGACGGATGCATCCAGTGTGTCTATGGCGAGGATACGGCGCCCTGTAATCGTGTAGATTTTCAGGCTGACCTCGTCTGCACTTTCTGTGAGGTAGTAAGCGAAATGCGTACCGCTACCCGGTACAAATGGATTCGGGAAGTTGGCAATATTTTTGATTTCAAATTCACCAGCGACAGTCGCGGTGCGATCCGTATCTGAGGTATTGCCGTTTGCGTCCTGTGCCTGTAACCGGATACGGTATTCGCCGGGTTCTAAGATAGGGGTATAGGTAATGAGGAGCAAGTTGTTGTTCGTAGGCGATGCGGCAATCACATATTCATCTTGCGGCACGTGTTCACCGTTTTTGGTGAGGATGATATTCTCCGGACGTGAATCGACCCCGTTTGCGTCCTCAATTTGTGCCGAGATGGTTGGTGTATCAGAGACATAGTCGCCGTCAACGAAACCTTGATGATCAAAGGTCAGTTCAAGCGCGGGTGGACTCGTGTCCCCGTGTGAGAGCAGCGCAAATGTTCCTGGCAGTTTAACCTCCGCAGAGATAGTGTCTCCACTCGTTGTTTCCTCGCCGACCCGAATCCAATTTCCATTATCAATATCACGCTGATAGATATGCGCGTTTTTTCGGGAATCGGAGTTCCCTCCTACCTTTTGGAAGGTAGCGGTTACTGCCAGTTCAGTCAGCGCGGTCACGTCAAATTGATAGGCGAGGGTTTCCGATGTTGAGAGGGTTCCCGCTGTAATATCGGGTTGGTTTGTAATGGTAAGAGCTTCTTCGCTATAAGTTAGGACGGTGCTTGTTTGCACGCTGCCGGACGGCACGGAGATCTGAAAGATACCGTCTGGACTCTGAATCGGTTGATCGAGCGTTTCGGGTGTAAGAATAATACGGTTGCCCGAGAACTGTTTCGATACCCAATTATTCCTTTCACGTTTTTCAATGATACTTCCGTTTGGCAAATCAGCAGAGGGCGGATCTACGTAGGCTGTGACCAGATATTCACCGGGAGGCGGTTGCCATGGAACGCTGACAACAACTTGACTCCCCGGTAGGACTTCGGGAAGTATTTGGAGATCCCCGATTGGCGTAGCGTTCTGGAGTTCTGTGAGTGTCGACGCAACACTGACGTTTGTATTGACGGTATCAGTGCTATTGCCGCTCAGTGCTTTTACAAAGAACTGGACGGGTACGTTTTGAACTGTTTGGTTCTCTATGTTTCGGACTTGTACTGAGAGTGTAAAGGGAGGTGTCGTATCCCATGTAAGGGTTTGATCCAACAGGAGGAGATCAATGTCAATTTCCTCATATCCTACATCGTAGGTGATTAACTCTGTTTGAAATGTTCGTCCGCTTCTAACTTTGATCTCGGCATAATAATCGATAATTTCCTCGGTGGAATATCCGGGGATAGGTCGCTCACTCCTATAGGTAGTCCCTCTATGCGGCACAACGGGGATTGTAAAGAATTCGTGACCATCCAAACTCCAATAGAGCGTTATTTGGTCAATAGCATCTTTGTCAACGACTTCTGCGTAAAGGTGTGTGGGTTGATTTAAGCCAACGGGAAAAGGGGTAAGGCGGACGTTTTTGACATACCGATCTAAGACCTTGTAGGTTGCATGCCCCAACGCCTCTTCATCTGCGTTCGATGCGTAAATTTGGACAGCCCCGACATCGAAGTCAGGATCCGCGGGGACTCGTATTTCTGTATTGATCTGTCCATTGGCGATAGAAACGATTTCTGGTTCCAATTTTATATCTTTTGAGAGTGCGGTCTCAGTTGTCGGGACAACGGTTATTTCGGCATCTCCACTAAAGTTCCGATCGAGCAATTCCGCAGAGATCGAGAGAAAGGTATCGCCTTGAGCAACGTTGCGCCCTTGGTTGGGGCTAATGTCTGCTGTGACTTGTATTGTGTTACTCGGTATCTTCAAGTTCGTCGCGGGGTCTCCGAAAAGCGTGAAGACCTCGGCGAGATCAAGGAATCTGGGAGCATTGATGAGGAACTGGGTTTTTGCCTGTCCGAGGATGGCACCGAAATTGCGAATTTGCTTGTTGAAGATAACGTCAAATATTTCGGCATTCAGTAAATAGTCGCCATCCAACAGTCCAATACTGGTTGCGGCGATGACGGCGATGGCACCACCGTTTTCCGAGCGCAGGAGTTCTTCAACGAGACTGTTTTTATTCCCCTCAAACGCCCCTGTATAGCAGGTCATACTGACAACGAAGGGGAGTTGTGAAATATTAGTTAAATTCTGTTCGGGGTCTTGAAAGTCGAGCATCCGACTGGAGGCCCATCTACCGCCGCCACCGTGTCCGATATAGTTGACGATGCTGGCTCCGTCATTAAAGCCGTCGATAACTCGTCTACCGATAGGGGTAAGGGTACTGTCTGCAGTCAAAATCGGATTGTCCGTATGGGGTGCGTAGATACGTTGGGTTTCGTATTTGGCATTCAGTTGATTGTGGGTGATAAGCTGACTGGTTTGCCAGTGAAATCTGAGATCTGAACCTGCGAGCATGAGGAATCGTTTGTGCCAAGAACCGACTGACGAGGAAGTCTCATAGTTGATGGTGCGTTCGATGAATATGCGGAGATCTACACGATTATTCGCGGGCATTCTACCAATAAGCATGTCTGGAAAACTATCTTCGCCTCGAAATGTAACAAATTGATGGTCGGACCCGCTGGATCCGTAGCCTGGGATTTGCACCTGCATCGTCGGGACGAAATTAGGTTTATTTTTGATATCGATATTTGTATCGCCTATGAGAAAGACATAGGTTGGTGCAGGGGGCTGCCAATTGTGATAGGCGTAATTGAGGAATTCACGAATGGCTTTGGGATTGAGAATGCCGTCATTAAATTCATCGTAGATGTCTTGGACATCTACAACTATAGTGCGTAAGCCTTGTTGTGCGCGATAGTCGGCAAGGGGTTGGACGTCCTGAATAAAGTGATTATGTGTAATGATAATGTAGTCTGCGGCATTGTGGGTACCACGCAGATCGGATGGGGCATCTACCGAGATTTTCGGTTTACGGAATTGGCTCCGAGTGAGAGCGATGTATTGGATTGTAGGATCGCTCACATCCTTAGGGCGGATTTGGGTTGAACGGAGAAAAATCTTATAGGTACCGGGCAGTTTAACGTCAACAATCGAAGATAAACCCACGTAACGAGTGCCATCGATGCCGTAAATTTCGATGTTTGGTGTAGAAAAGTTCTTTAGTTCGACTTCAAAGTTTGGATTCACGGCACCCGTTTCGTCAGGAAAAGGGGTGATCGCAAAGGGAAGCACATCTGCTTCTGCTATAAAATCGCGCCAATAGTCGATTTGGAGCCAATTGAACAGGATGATATCGATAGGTGATTCAGGGTTGGCAGGATTCGTAATCCGAATCGCGTTTTTCCCTGCATTAAAAAAGGCCTGGGAGATTTCCTGATTCTGAATTTGGTATTCGGTTTCACCAATCCAATGTGCTTCTCCAAATTCGATTTTATCGTTGAGCCAGACAGTGCAATTGTGTGCTGTGTTGGATCTACCGTGGAGATTGACTCGGACCGTCGTAGGGAGGGCAGTTTCTGAAACACCGGGTAGATTGAAGTTAAACGTTTTTAATGACGGAGCACTCAGTTGCGACCAGAACCAGCTGTCATCTGGAAGCGGTGGCAGTTCTGTCAGGGTAAACTGACGCTGCAGTAACCCTTGACTAAATTCTGTATATGTCTGGCTTGCTGTGAGATTTACATTACGAAAACGTCTGAACTGTAGGTCCTTCTCAATATGCACACGTGTGAGGAAACGCCGATACGTTTGCATGTTATTTGCTTTTGGGAGCGAGGTCTTCGTTCCCATTCGGATTCCTGGTCCTACGTTCCAAGAAAGCCAATAGATATTTTCATCGGAATAGGGATCGATATAACTGGTCTCTCCTTGCTGGTGTTCACCATAGAAAACTATTTCGTCTGTTGGGTCGAATCTCTTGTCGTCTTCGCCACGGACATAAATCGGGATATGCTTTCCTTTGTTTGTTAGCGTCAATGTGGCTGGCGTTATCGTCTCTAAATTGGCACCGGCGGCTGCGAGATCCTGTGCTGTGATGCTGTACATGCCGGATTCGGTGATACTGATTTTATAACGCGGACCTGTGAAAGGAAGGCTTGGTGCCGCAGGTGATCGTGCTTTTGCAGATGAAATGGGGGAAGAACGCCATTTCATGGCACTCTGTGGGTTAACAAGCATATCCGCGAAGATTGCATCAAATGCCGAAGATTCGGTATGTGAACCGATTGGTATAGTAGATGACAGGATAGGCTGCGCAGGTATCGGTCGGGATGAGGTGCCCTCGTCCCTAAAGCGCACCTCTACCACAAGTCGGTGGTAGAGCCTCACTTCCCGGCGGACAGGATTATACTGGACGGGATTCAGTTGAATCGGGAGGACACGGTTTTCTCGGATCCAACCGACTTTTCTGGTGACTGCGAGACGCTCTGGAAAGAAGCGATCTTTTTGTTGGCTCGAAGTGCGCGTAGTTGTTTCTATCTTATGCGTGCTAAAATCTTTATCAATCACCCGCACTTGGAAATCTACGTCGGATGGGACACTCATAAGCGTAGATTGCATCGGGAGGCGCAGCATACCGAGTTCGGTAGTGAAATTACATCCGGGGAAAGATATAGATTGGCTCTCGGCTTTCGGCTCTCGGCTTTCGGAAACCAAGAGGTCTGCGTTTAACAAAGTGTCCTTGCTGACTGCCAACTGCTGACGGTTTCCGACTGCCATTCCGCTGTTCTCGAAAAGGAAATCGGATTTAGGGATGACGAGTTGGATCGTTACACCTTGCGAGGTGCTACTGATCAATTCAATCTCTCTGTGGGTTTTTGCGCTGTTACGTGTTGAAGCACGAGTGGTTTGGTTTCTTAAGGTAATCGGTGCGGCAGTCGCGATCCCAAAAGAGCGGGTTTCCAAGTTGGGAGTAGGCACAGGAGAGGTATTCAAACAGAGGAGGAATGCTATTAATAATAGTGGTAACTGCTTATACATAGGAGCGTGCAGTGATAAGGAGCGAATTTGCATTTTTTATTAGCTTTGTTGCGAGTCATTCCGTTTTTCTTTAAAATAATGTGAGAAGCGGCTTTTAGCAGTCAGCCGTCGGCTACCAGTCGTTCGTGTGGCATCTATGGTAAACTTTAGAATTAATTGTACACTCTGTACCGGCGAGGTTAGAAACCTCGCCTACCCGGGGAGGGGAGAATGTCTGCTTATTTTTCTGGTTTACCATAAAATAGTTTTGTCCGTTACAAGTGGGGGACTGACACTGACTGCTATTTTGCCTCACTTGTTCTCAGCGAGGTGATAGACTTCTATCTCTCGGATTTGAGCGATTGCGGGTTGCATAACGCGGTAGTGTGGATAGTATTGGCCCACGAGGGTCGTCCGACGGTCAACGACTTTGTCCCCGGGTTCTGCCACCATTTTATTCACAATAACATCATCGACGGTTCGGGTAACAGCGACGCGAATCATCTTCGTCTGGAAGTTCAATCTATCAAAGACGTATTCGGGTTGTGCGCGTTCGTCGCCGATATTGCGGCGTTGAATGACTGTATGAAAAGTTTCCCATTCGCCGGTTTCAGCGTTCAGGTACGCCATCTCGAACCGGAAAAGGTTGCCGTTGTGAATAACAATTTTACGGACGGGATGTACGTCAGAGAATCTGATGATGAAATTCCGTTCATTGCGCGCTGGGAGTGTTGCCAACGTCTCCAGACTTCCATCGTTCATCCCGGGATGGGTCGCTTCGGTGCCGTAGGCGGCACTCGCTATGTTTACGCTGTACTGTGTGGACAACACCTGCGCAACTCTACACGCATTGAGGTGTAAGCAGATTACTATGAGGCAACAGATAGTTAGCATCGTGCGTCTCATTGTGGTTCCTCCTGAAGTGTTATATCGACCCGATCAACAATCCCCATGACGAGTTCTCGGATAGGTGCGTCTTCAATGCCAAATACTTCTTGGGCAACACCGGGACCCGCACCAACTATCACTGTATCTCCTTCGCCGGCACCGACATAGTCGATAGCAATCGTTGGGGTGCGAACGAGTTCGGATTTGACGCTCAACGGTTGGATGAGCAGCAGTGTACGATTTTCGTATGCAGGATGTTTAACGATAGAAACGGCTTTTCCGATTACTTTGGCGATGTACATTTTTTTACGACTCCGTTTCAGAGGTGCTTGGTGGGTCAAGCAACGAAATAGAATCGACGATGCCAACAATGGCAACATCGACTGGCATCCGCTTACCGGGGATGACACTGACTGCATCGCCACCTGTAACGTAATAGACAGTTTCGCCGACCCCTGCGTCGTGTAGCGTATCCACAGCGACGAGCGGTTCAGAAATGGGGTTGCGTTTTTCGTCTAAGGGTTGCACAACAAGAAGGCGTGTGCCTTCTAAACTCGGGTCTTTTCGAGTTGCGACGACGGTTCCAATCACTTTTCCTAAATCCATTTTTTAATTTTACCTTTGTTGCAGGCTACTTTTTCCCAATGAAGAAAATACCCCTATATCTTCTCAAAAACGAGATTGTACTCAACAAGTTTTGTATGGAGCGTATTCCGGTTAATGCCGAGGATGTCTGACGCTTTGCTCCGATTTCCTTTGGTATGCTCAAGCACGATTTTAAAGAGCGGTTTCTCAAAGAGTGCTCGGATTTCAGCGTAAAGTTCGTCTGGCGATGTTTCGGATTCCATGTAGTGTTGAACGTGCGTTTGAAGCAAATTATAAATTTGTGTATCAAGATTCCCTGACTCACTGGTGGGTGTCGTTTTTTCGAGTATGGGATCGAAATGCTCAGGCAACAACATTTGTCCTGAACACATCACGAGCGCTCGCTTGATCGCATTTTCTAATTCGCGCACGTTCCCGTGCCACTCATGCGCCGTGAGAAGTTTAGCGACTTCCGCGGAGATACCGATATTGGGCAGTTGATATTCTTCGACAAACCGGCGGGTGAACAGGTTTATAAGTTCTGGTATGTCCTCTTTTCGTTCTCGGAGCGGCGGCAGGGAAATCGGGATAACATTGAGACGATAGTAGAGATCCTCCCTGAAGGCTTTCTGCTTGATTGCGATTTCCAGTCGTTGGTTGGTTGCGGCGATGATTCTGACATCAACAGCGTGTATCTCGGTTCCACCCATCGGTTCGACCTCTCGTTCTTGGAGGACGCGCAACAATTTGGTCTGAACTTCAATCGGCAATTCACCGATTTCATCGAGGAAAATAGTTCCGCTGTCTGCCTGTTGGAATTTACCCTTTCTTGCGGTGTGTGCATCGGTATACGCGCCTTTGACGTGTCCAAACAGCGCGCTCTCGATAAGACTCGAAGGCATGGCACCGCAATCGACGACCACGAATGGATTGTCGGCTCGGTCACTATTTTGGTGGATCAGTTGGGCAACAAGTTCTTTACCGGTTCCGCTTTCACCTAAAACGAGGACGGTTTCGTCACTGACAGCGGCGCGCCCGATCTTGTGATAGACCTTTTGCATCGCCGGACTCTGACCGACCATTCTCCCTTGTCCTTCAACGTCAATGGAGGGTGTGGAGGTCTTGACGTTCTTCGTTTGGTTGCTGGCATCTGCGGCACGTGTCACGAGGTCGAGCAATTGCCGCTGATCAATCGGTTTTGTGAGGTATCCGTAGGCGCGTTGCTTTGCGGCGTCAATGGCAGTTTGTGTGGTTCCGTGTGCAGTGATTATAATAATGGAGGCGGTGCTGTTGTAGCCCCGAATATCTTCAATGAGCTCAATCCCGTTGGCGTCCCCTAACCAAATATCGAGCAGAATGACATCTGCGTTGGTTTCCTTGAGACAGGCAAGCGTCTCCGCTCCATTTCGGGCTTTGAGCGTCTCATACCCGGCTCTCTGAAGGGTCGCGGCGAGTATTTGTCGGAGACTGTCGTCATCGTCAGCAATCAGCACAAGATTTGACATATTTTTAATTTTCCTTGCGGTTCGATCAGGCGTTTTGATACTTTCGCGTGATCTCCGTTGAGCCGTCCCGGCGCGTTGCTTGGGACTATATTTTTAATTTTCCTTGCGGTTCGCTATGATTCGTCTTTGTTGCATTATGCGTATGTAAATACATCTATAAATCGTTAATGCACGGGGAGAGACATAACAAACGCTGTACCGACTTCGAGGTTGGCATCGACTTCAATGCCCCCTCGGTGTTCAGCGAGAATTTTTTGGCTGATGTAAAGTCCCAATCCTGTCCCTTTCTGTTTAGTGGTGTAGAACGGATCGAACAACATCGGTATATCTTCAGGTGAAATTCCGGGTCCGTCATCTTGAACTCGGACATGCACGATTTCCGTTTCTGAGACGTATTCCGTCTGAATTGTCAAAGTTCCATCTGTGTCCATTGCTTCTATGGCGTTGTAGAATAGATTCAGAAGCACCTGTGTAATCCCGTCCTCATTTACATTGACCTCTGGGCAGTCGCCATATTGCGTGATGACTGTCGTCGCGCGAAGTTCCAACTCTGGTCGGCAGATAGCGAGGCTACTATCAAGAAGTTGATGTATGTCGCAGCGTTTTGCGACCTCCATCGCGGGTTTACTGAAGGCGAGTAATTGCTCAATGAATCGGTTCAGTCTGTCCACCTCTTTTATAATGATATCTGTGTATTCATTAATCTCATTTTGAGAGAGCTGGACGTTTTTGGAATAGGTTTCGATTTTTGAACCGAACTCTACGTCGCTGTGTTGGAGGAGCTGTGTACCGAGTCGGATGCTCCCTAAAGGGTTTCGGACCTCGTGTGCTATCGTTCTGACCAACCGACCGAGGGTCGCCATCCGTTCAGATTCAACGAGAGCGTCGATTGTCTGTTGGATTTTGACGCGCTGTGCGATAATGGAGGCGATGATTGTCAAGAGCCGCCGGTCGTCCTCTGGGGAAAATTCGTCTGAGGCTTTGTCTATCGTCAGTGTACCGATGACGTTTTCTTCGACGATAATCGGGATGCACCAAAAGGCGATCACGTCTTTGGATTCAACCCGTTCCGGCTCAAAGAGTTTGACGTAGCTACGTGGGCTTCGGGTTTGCGGAACGCCGATCGCTTTTCCTGACGCGAGTACCTGTTTCTGGATGTCTTCCATCTGATCATCAGTGCCACGTTTCATCTCCGCTGGGGTGAGTCCTAAAACGGCTTCTGTGGAGGTAACGACCTTCCCATTTTCATAGAGATGCAAAGCCCCGCGATAGATACCGAGTCGCTTAGAAAGAATTTCAATGATACGCCGAAAGAGTCCTTCCAGATCGAGGTTGGTGTTCGCTGACTGGCTCACCTCAAAGAGCGTGGAGATGTCTCTTACCTGTTTCTCTAAATTTGCGTTAACGCTGTTTATCTCCTCTATCTGTTCGACCCTACTGCGTCTCTGGGTTTGGAAGTGACGGATAATGCGGATAACGCCGTAGACGACAAACGGATAGAGCAGTGCTATGATAATGCTTTCAGTATGTTTCGGATAGCGGAAGACGTAAATCCAATTGGCTATGGTCGTGATACCGAACAGAACGTTCTGTCCGCGAGGTTTCATGTAGAGAACTGAAAGGACGATCACCCCGTAGTAGCAGTGGCTTATCGCTGGATAATATTCCGATACCTGAAACAGGTGTGTACTGACGTTAATGAGAAGCACGAAGAGTGCGAGGAAGAACGTTAGCATCTTTTTACGGCAATCAGCGGTCAGCAATCAGCCGTCAGAAAGAGAGGATAGATTCAGCAGAACACCTCTTTGCGGATAGCCAATTTGCTGATGGCTATTCTTTTAGAAAGTTATTGAGCATCTTTAGCCCGACGCGCCCACTTTTTTCAAGGTGGAACTGTGTTGCGATGAGATTGTCATGAGCAATCGCGCTGCAAAATTCAAGTCCATACTTCGTCCTTCCGATCACAATGTCATCCGACGTTGGCTCTGGATAATAGGAATTGACGAAATAGAAGTGTGCGGGATTCGGAACATCTTCAAAGATTGCGTGGGGTTTCGTCTGATACACTTCGTTCCAACCGATTTGTGGGACCTTGAGCGTCTCAGTTTGTGTTTCTGTATCTGTCGCTGGATATTTTTTTACACATCCGGGTAGAAGATTTAAGCATTCGGCATTCTCTTCTTCGCTGTGTTCAAAGAGAATCTGGATACCGATACAGATACCGAGCATCGGTTTACCCGTGCGGAAAAAGTCTTTGAGGACCTCGTTCAGTCCGCGTTTCTGTAATGTTTGCATTGTGGCTTTTGCGGCACCGACCCCGGGAAAAATCACGCGTTCAGCATCAAGTATCGTTTCAGCGTCGGACGTAATCTCGTTTTTATAGCCGAGGTATGTCAAGGCACGCGCCACACTCGTCAGGTTCCCCGCTTCGTAATCTATAATTGCAATCATGTTTTTTAGAGTTATCAGTTATGTAATCGCCTTTTCAATTGCTTTGTAAAGGTTAGCGGTCTCGATTCCAGCGATAGCGGCTTCAGAACCTTTGTTCCCTGCCTTGATACCGGCGCGTTCGAGTGCTTGTTCTATTGTATCTGTGGTGATGACGCCGTAGATGACGGGAATGTTGGTGTTGGATGAGACGTTGGCGATTCCTTTCGCGCTTTCGGCGGCGACATAATCAAAATGAGGGGTCGCTCCTCGGATAACTGCCCCGAGGCAGAGGACAGCGTCATAGCGTTTGCTCTCTGCGAGGCGTTTAGCGATTCCAGGGATTTCAAAGGCACCGGGGGTCCAGAAAACATCGACACCGTCCACATCGACACCGTGTCGCTTTAGAGCATCGAGCGCGCCAGCGAGGAGTTTTTCGGTAACGAAACTATTGAATCGACTGACGATGATACCGAACTTGAGACCTTCACCGAGGAGATGTCCTTCATAAACGTTTGGCATTTTTTAATCTATTGCTCCCGGACTGCGCTCCACTTCGTTTCGCGCAGGTTTTCGGTTAATTCGCGACTGGATTTGGGAATCTGTCTGCGATTTATACTTGGGTACGTTTTTCTAATTTTCCTTGTCGCTTGCTGTTATGGTTCCCGATGGCTATTCCTCATGTAGGAGGAGATGACCGAGTTTGGAACGTTTTGTTTCTAAATATCGGCGGTTAAATGCATTCGGTTTGGTTTCCAACGGGATACGCTCGACGATTTCAAGTCCGTATCCTGACAATCCTGTAACTTTTTGCGGGTTGTTCGTCATCAATCGCATCTTTTGAACGCCTAAATCGGCTAATATCTGTGCCCCGATGCCGTAATCTCGCAAATCCGCGGGGAACCCAAGATGTTCATTCGCTTCGACGGTGTCTAATCCATCGTTGTCCTGCAACTGATATGCCCTGAGTTTCTCTTTGAGTCCCATCCCTCTGCCTTCTTGTCGCATATAGAGGAGTACACCTCTGCCTTCCTCCCCAATGGTTTTAAGGGCGATTTCGAGTTGTTCGCCGCAATCGCATCTGAGGGAGCCGAAGACATCACCGGTGAGACATTGCGAATGCACTCGGACTAAGAGTGGTGCTGGATCGGTGAGATCCCCTTTTGTGAGTGCGACGTGAGTTTTATCTCCCTCAACGGTTTCACCACCAGTATCGGTGCTTTCGTAGGCATAGAGTTTGAACTCACCGTGTGCGGTCGGTACTTCGGCAGTTGCGACGCGTCGGATTAGCGTTTCTGTCTCACGCCGGTATCCGATGAGGTCAGCGATGGTGATGATTTTGAGCTGGTGTTGCGCGGCGAATTCCATGAGTTCAGGGACGCGTGCCATACTGCCGTCTTCGTTGAGTATCTCACAGAGGACCCCCGCTGGGTATAGCCCCGCCATTCGTGCTAAATCGACAGTGGCTTCGGTATGCCCTGCGCGCCGGAGGACGCCTCCGGGTTTCGCTTCCAAGGGGAAAATGTGTCCGGGGCGGACGAAGTCTGCGGGTTCAGCGTTGGACTCAACGAATTTCCGGATGGTATAGGCGCGTTCTTGTGCGGAGATACCGGTCGTCACCTCTTTCGCATCAATGGTGACAGTGAAGGCGGTCTGCATTTGCGCCGTGTTGGATGCTACCATAGGGTGGAGTTCAAGTTCGGCAAGGCGTTCTGAACAGGTCGGTAGGCATATCAACCCTCTGCCGAATTTCGCCATGAAATTGATCCGCTCTGCTGTCACTTTTTCTGCCGCCATGATGAGATCGCCTTCGTTTTCGCGATCGGGGTCATCAATGACGATGATCATTTCACCGTCTCGGATTGCAGAGAGCGCTTCAGGAATGGTATTAAATGTGTCTGACATTTTTTTTAATTATACGCCAAGCGTTAAATGACGCCTTCTGTGATTTAATGGTTATCGGTCTTCGGTTATCGGTAACAAGAGGCTTTTGTTAAACGAAAACCTCTTAACAATGACAGGACTTACGCAAAATCACTAAATTTCATCTATTCGGACGCATTCGGTGTCCCTTCCCAGTAACGGGTGGGAACCCTGGTTGGGAAACCGCACCGACCGGGGAAATGCGTAAGTCCTAAATGACTGAAAACTGAAAGGATTGCGCAGCAACCCGTGCTGAAAACCATTTAATCGATATAACCGTGTTTCGCTAAAAAGCTTAAATTAAGGGTTTCAGAAGAGGATTGTTTACGCAACTCCGTCTCCTCTTCGGTATTTTTCAACAGCGTTTCGAGATAACGCGCGACGATGTCGACTTCGAGGTTAACCGTATCACCTGTCCGTTTCGTTCCGAAGGTCGTAACGTCTTTTGTGTGCGGAATCAGCGTGACTTCAAAGGCATCCGCGTGTACATTTGATACAGTTAAACTGACACCGTCAACTGTGATGGATCCTTTGTATGCGACATAAGGCCTGGCGGTGTGACTCATTGTTATCTGCATCACAGAGGCATCCCCCTCATCTTTCCACGAGCGGATTGTCGCAACCTCATCGACGTGTCCGAGGACGAGGTGTCCACCCAATCTATCGCTGAGCCGGAGTGAACGCTCTAAATTGACGTGCTCTCCTACCTTCCGTTCACCCAAGGTTGTGCGGCGCAAGGTCTCAGCGGATACATCCATAGTAAATGTTTCCGATGTAAGGAAACGGATCGTCAGACAGGCACCGTCAATGGCGATGCTATCACCGACTTTCGCGTCACTGAGCACATCGGTCGCCTGAATCTCAAGCGTCGCATCTTGCGATTTAACCTGAATACTTCTAATCGTTCCGAGTTCTTCGACGATCCCGGTGAACATGCTACAGATACCCCTCAATTAGAAAGTCGTGCGCAGCAATCGGTGTGATGCTTACTCGCTGTAGGTTCACTGCCTCGGTTAAACTGTGGATTCCTTCACCCCCGATCGGTCCAGGGGCATTCTGTCCGCCGATGAGTTTCGGTGCGATGAAACACATAACTTTGTCCACGACTCCTGTGGCGAGTGCTGCGGCATTGATTTCGCTACCACCTTCTATGAGGACGCTTGTTATTTCACGTTTCCCCAATATTTCCATCAAATGCTTGAAACAGACCTTACTGTGTGCGTCTGGAACGATTATCACTTCCGCGCCCACCTTTTCGAGAGCATCAATGTTTTCAGAGGGTGCCGCTGGCGTTACTGCCACGATAACACCCGCCTCGCTTTCGGGATTGAAGATGCGTGCATCCGTGTGCGTTCTCCCGTGCGAATCTAACACAATTCGGGTTGCGTCTTGTCCTTCTCTGTCCTGAAGCCGTGTGGTTAGCGTAGGATTATCGCTTACGACTGTCCCTCTACCGACGAGGATCGCATCTACGGTATCCCGAACTTCGTGTCCCCGCTGTCGTGATGCTTCGGACGTAATCCATTGCGATTCTCCAGAAGCAGTAGCGATTTTCCCGTCGAGGCTCATAGCAGTTTTGAGGATTACAAACGGTCTACCGGTCTGAATGTATTTCCGATGCACCTCGTTTAGGTCCGACGCTTCTTGTCTGTGGACACCTACATGGACATTTATACCGGCATCTCGGAGTTGCTGAACTCCCTTACCAGCGACATTCGGATTCGGATCGCCGTCTGCGACGTAGACCTGCGCGATACCTGCGCGGATGAGTGCCTCTGTGCAGGGGGGTGTCCGTCCCCAATGGCAACACGGCTCAAGTGTTGTGTAAAGCGTCGCGCCTTTGGCGTCCTCACCGGCGGCGTTCAACGCATGAACTTCGGCGTGTGGGGTTCCCGCTTTCTGGTGATACCCTTCACCGATAACCTTTCCGTCTTTTACAATGACGGCACCGACGAGCGGGTTGGGACTCGTGCGTCCTTTTGCCCGCCGTGCTAAATCCAGTGCGCGTTGCATAAAGGCTATGTGTATTTCGTCCATGGCGATGTGTTATCTACACTCGAAAGTCTCTTTTCTAAATTATATCACATTTTGATAAGAAGTCAAAATCATTTTTGTGGTGCGGCGATCTCTTTCAGGGATTCGAGGATTTCTGACTGCTTTGCGAGGTCGAATTGATGCGAACCGATGTACATATATTTAATAATCCCTGTCTTGTCAATGATGAATGTTGCTGGACGCGCGATGTTGTAAGCCTCTAAGCTGAGCCAGTGGTAGACACCGTAACTTCTGATGGTGTCTCTTGTTTTATCTACCAATAACGGGAATGTGATGCCGTTTTTCTCGGCATAGCCTCGAAGTTCACGGGGCCACTGCCCGGCAATGGCGAGCGGGGTAGCTGTATATTCCGTGTAGCCTGCGACGTTTTCTTGCGCAGCCGTCAACTGACGACGGCTGTTCGGTCACCACGTCCCTCGGAAAAAGGTTAGGACGACGTGGTGTGTCCCGTGATACGTTTCGAGCGATACTTCTCCGCGTTGATGTGATGGGAGCGTGAATGGTGGCGCGGTATCACCGATGTTGAGAACTTTGTTTTTCCGTGGCATGGGCATACTATATCAGAAAGTGCAGTGCATGTCAAGTCTTTCGCGGATTGCGCGGATTTTGGTCATTGTGTATTGCGGTATCTTCAGCCCCAGCGGGGCGACATGTGTGTAGAAAACGTTTCAGAAAAGACAAAGCCCCAGCGGGCGGCAAGTGTATAGCAAGGGTGCTCCATTAACAAGGGTGTTGGGTAAGTTTGAGAGGGACGCCGGAGAGAAATTGGCTCTGGTTTATGACGTTTTTTGCTGGTGCTCGGCGATGATCTTTCCTAATGCTCTCAAGGCATCGTTAACAGATTTCGCGTCTGGGAACATTTCGGCTACGTCGTCGTCAAGCCGAATCAGGTTTGTGCCTGCGTGGTATCGCTCCGCATATTTCCCCCGAACCCCTTTACTGAAATCATATTCATCAAGCATATCTGGATCCTGTTTATTGGGTGAGGAAGAGCGTTTCATCGGCGGTTTTCTTGAGTTCTGCGCCTAAAAGTTTCACTGAACGTGACGAAAGAAGGATTCGGTGCAGTTGGAAAATCGCACCTACCGTATGAGGGGTGCTGAGAGTCCTCGGCGGTTAGTAAGCATCGGGAATCGGAGTTCCCTCCTACAGAAGAGGTGGGGTGGAGATAACCCGGTGCGGTTAGGTGAAAGACCCTACCAGGGAAGTGCGTAAGTCCTATCCTTATATAAATGGTAACAGGTTAGCAAAAATAATCAAACGAAAGATTTCTACGTGTGTCCGAGTTTATCGGGGTTTTTTGGATGTATCTGATTTAACGTGTTATTTGTGCTCTGAGTGGACGGGAGACGGCGTCTGCCTACTCCTCTTAAAAATTACATCAATTCCACGAAGACTTCGTTTGCGAGGAAAAGGCCGCGAGGTGTGAGACGGAGATGGGTGGCGGTTTGTTCTATGAGTTGTAAATCTATCCACTTTTTGAGGACGCTTCCGAATGCGGTTTCGATGTCTTCTCCGAATCGGTTTCGGTAAGCGTCAAGAGAGATGCCTTCGCGTTTCCGTAGGGCGAGCATGAGCGTTTCCGCTTTCTCAGCGTGTCCTGTCATGCGCTCGGTATCGGCGATGGGTTTATGGCGTTGGGAGAGTTTGTTAATGTAAGGCGCGATCCCCCGAATGTTGGTGTAACGCACACCTTTTATATACCCGCACGCGCCTACACCGAGTCCAATACACGGTTGGTTGTTCCAGTAGACGAGGTTGTGTCTCGCGAGGCGGTTCGGTTTGGCGAAGTTACAGATTTCGTAGTGGGCGTACCCGTGCGAGGTGAGTGTGTCGATGGTGTATTGGAACATATCCGCTTCGGTGTCGTCGGTCGGGAGGTGGAGATCACCGGCTTGCCACCATTCATAGAAGGGGGTCGTTTCCTCCATGACGAGGTTATAGGCTGAGATATGGTCGGGTTCAAGGGAGATCGTTTCGTTGAGGGTGCGGTGCCACGCCTCCATCGTCTGCTCGGGGAGTGCGAAGATGAGATCGATGTTGATGTTTTCAAAGTTGGCTTCGCGGGCGAGGCGATAACTCTGAAGGAATTCAGCGACGGTGTGGATTCTGCCTAACTGTTTCAAGGTTTCGTCTTGCATGGCTTGTAAGCCAAAACTGAGCCGATTCACGCCGTTGTCTCGCATCACCTTTAGTTTCTCAGCATCGACGGTTCCGGGATTGCACTCCACAGTGATTTCAGCGTTAGGTGTTATTTGGAAATGCTGATGTATATCCGTAAATAACTGTGCCAAAGCATCCGCGGAGAGGATAGACGGCGTGCCGCCACCGATGAAGAGTGTTTGTAAAGGTGCGGCTTCTAATGCATAGAGTTCCATCTCCGTGCGGAGTGCGTGTAGGTATGCTTTCGCTTCCTCTTTGTGGAAGGTGTAGGTATTGAAGGCGCAATAATAGCACTTCGTGGCGCAAAAGGGAATATGGATGTAGACAGAGACAGCGTGATTAAGAAGATTCTTCATACGGCTTGTGGTCGGTTTTTTTGTGCTTCTACTACGTCTCTGACTGCAAGTAAAAACGCCTCTATGTCCCTATCTTTTTCGTAATCCTCGAGCGCGACAGAAAGGTATATTTTTGCGTCGTCAGGATCGCGTAGTTGCTCTATGTGATAGTCTTTGAATTTTCTATAGTTACGCATTTGAGGTTTGGGATATGCAAAGCTTGCGTTTAAGATCCGATGCGGTTAGAAACCGCACCTACCGGACCAATTTAATGAACCTCGTTGAATTCCAGTCCGACTCGGATTGCAGAGCCTGTATCGGCGTAAGAGAACGCTTCGTTGATGTCGCTGAACGGGAAGGTATCGGAGATGATTTTGTGGAACGGGTACCTGTCTCTCGTCCGGCTTAGGAAATCGAGTGCCCGCGGGATAACCCACGGCTCGTAGACGATTACACCGCGAATCGCTTTACTACAGCGGACGATGTTACCGGGATCAATCTCTGTTGGAAATCCGAGATTGATGTTCCCGATCCAGAGATAACGACCGCCCCATCGGAGCATCTCTACGCCTTCAGCGAGGACGCGCGGTGATCCGACAAACTCGGCGACGAGGTCTGCCCCGATCCCGCCGGTCTGATCGAGGACGTATTCGACACGTGATTTCATGTCGATTTCGTCAACGTTGAGGGTTTCATCGGCACCGAACTCGCGAGCGAGTGCGAGACGTGCGGGGAGCCGATCGAAAACGATGATTTTCCCCGCACCCATCTCCCGTGCGACTGCGGTGGCGTAGAGTCCGAGTCCGCCTGCGCCTTGGATGACCACGGTATCGCCGAGTGTGATGCCGATCTGGTTCAGTCCGTAAATGACTTCGGACAAAGCACAGTTGATAGGGGATACGAGCGCGTCAGAGAGTGCGTCGGGAACCTTGAACACCCAATGTCCGGGTTTCATGTAGTAGTATTCGCCGTATGCACCGTGGAAATGCGGTGCCTGCTCGCTGGAGACACCGAGCCAATCTCGGTAGCGGTTCGGGCATCCCGGTTTTCCGTTGAGACACATCCAACAGTGTTGACACGGTTTGAAGTAAGAATAGGCGATACGGTCGCCTTCGGTTAAGGGTTGTCCCGTGCTATCGGTTGTGATATTCCGTCCCATGGCTTCAATGGTGCCGATCATTTCGTGTCCGAGCACTTGGGGGATACCGCTCTCGATTTTGGGTCCGTGTCCGCGCCAGAAATGTAGGTCGGAGCCGCAGATGTTCGCCATACGGATCCTTATGAGCATGTCATCGGGTGTAACAGATGGGATCGGGTATTCCCGGAATTCCATGGGTGTTTGCGCTTCTGTGAAGACAGCAACTTTTCCAGTTTCCATATTTTTAATTTACCTTGCGGAGGGACGGTGAGGGTTTCACAGATATGTGCCTTCCATAAATCCGCCCTCCATTTCATTACGGGCTACGGTTTTTAGGTTATACAGGACTTACGCAAAAATAGAGAATTCGGTCTATCATAGCGAAATCGGTGCGGTTAGGGGATTGGTCTGGGAATAGACCGGATTTAGTCTGGAGATAGACTAAATCCATTCCTTGTATCACATTTCCATTCCTCGTATTACATTCCGCACCTACCCGGGACGTGCGTAAGTTGTAACGCCTTAATATTCATCAAAATTGACGACTTTCCATTGTCCATCAATCTGTTCGGTGTTAATGACGACGTTTCGGGTGTGCGTTGTCGTGCCTCTGCCTTTGATAGTGAGCCTGTAGTTGAATAGAACGTGTGTCGGTTCCTCTTCTGTGCCAATAAGTTCGTATTCAATCTCCGGCATCTCATCAATTTGTTGATCTAAGGATCGAACTTCACTCACACGAGCGATTTCATCTTCCAATTTTTCTGCGGCGAGTCCGTGGCTGAGTTGGAGTGCTGCCGCTTGGTCGGCATGTTGGTAGTAGTTATAGATGAAGTCTTCGCTAACTGCTCGTGACGTATTCCTATTTGAACATGCAAGTATTAACAGGATGGCGAATAAGAGATATTTACATTTCATTGTGCTTATTTTTTTGCGCGGATCATCGCGACGTTAAAAATACGGCGTTCGTAGCCGTGCGCGGGGCTGTTCTCGACTCTTCCGAGTGCCCATAACGTCGAGGAGCTTCCACCATCGAAGTTGATGGCGTGTTTGATGCCGAGTTCACTGAAAAACGTTCCCATGTGATAGAGCGTCATTCCCATACTATACCCCGGCTGCCGACCGTCAATGGCGATGAGGAACAGTTTTTCATCGTTAAATCCGAGGGCACTGCGTGGGTGACGGGACGCACCGTTACGATGCCTGTATGAGCTACCCCCGCGTGACTCGCCAAACTCGATGAGTTCAGGTTCAACTTTACCGTCCCGGACGAGCCGCAAGTTCCCGCCGATCCCCTGCTGAACATGTTGCCATTTTTTAGGGGTGAGTGCGATTTCCAATGTACCCGCTGTGGATTTGGTAATTTTGCTTGTCCAGTCGCGTGCCAAACCTGGTTCAATCGCAAGAACGATCCCATCGGGCGGGATAATACTGTTGCCTCGCGGGTTCACCGCAGTGACAACGAATCTGCTTGTGTATTTTCCGGTGAGTGGAAGTTCAATTTGTCTGAGCGTGAATTCGTAGCATCGGCGCGTTAAAGTTCTGCGTCCGAAGCGTGGTGTATAGATGACAGCAGGACACACTGAATCGCAGATTTGGTTAACCGCATCGATCGGAAGCGTGTCGCCAGCAATCTTAAGTTCGCCGTTGAGCTTCACCCTGTCCAAGAGAAACTCGCCATCGGGCGTTACGCCAAAGCTTGTTTCGCCCCACGGAGATGGCGGCGAATATCCCCATCTGTCGAGCGGTGTGGAGATACTGACGAGTTCACCGTTTTGGATATGCAGATTGAACATCATGCCGCCGCGTCCGCGATTGTCTTCTCGGATGCCGAAACTTCCATTGACCCCTGCAAGCGGTAGCACGTCTTTTTCCATGAGTCGCCTCGTCGCCCCGGTGATGGTTTCGCGTCCTAAGATTTGATCGTTGGCGAGTTCAACACCGAATTGGAGGTTACTCGCTGTGCGGTCCATCTCTGCAACATAGACCGCGGCACCCCCCTCCCACCAATACCGAAACAGTCGAAAACCTTTGTGCCATCGATTGCTTTGGAGTTCGTCGCGCCGTTTAACGGTGTCAGGAAGTGTCTCTCTATTTTTGTTATTGCTGGCACCGATGCGGAAAAACGAGTTTTCCCGTGCGCGTAATGCTCCAATAACCAAGATGAAGAGCAGGATTAGCGCGCAGACGGTGATGAGTCGTGTGAAGTCAAGTCTGTTTTCTCTCATTTACTTGCCTTTAAACCGATACCAGTGAGGATTGAGACCGTCAGATCGCCTTCTTCGATGATACCTGACTCTCGGAATTTCTGGTATGCTTTAACGATAACAGCCGATGTCGGTTCCACATAAATCCCTTTGGCGGCAAGCGTTTTCATGCCGTCCTCGATGTCTGTGCCGTTGACTGTGGTAAATGCGCCGTTTGTGGAATGGAGTGCCTCCAAAATATTGTCGCCTCGGATGGGGAGTTCCGCGGTGATGCCTTCGGCAAGTGTGTCTCCAGTCTGTTTCATTCTTGAGATAGATGTATCGTTCTCAGTATATGCGTTATAAATTGGACAGCAGACACTGGGTTGGACACCGAGGAGCCGTGGAACGTCTTCGATAATCCCTTGTGTTTGCAATTCACGGAATCCGATGGCGAGCCCTAAATAGATACTCCCGAATCCGACTGGACATAAGACGTGTGTCGGGGCACGCCATCCGAGTTGTTCGGTAATTTCATACGCGAGCGTCTTTGTGCCTTCTAAGAAAAACGGATGCCAATTATGAGAGGCATAGCAGGTGGTCTCCGCGGCGAGTTTCACTGCCTCTGTTGTTGCCATACGGTTTCCTGCTACCAGTTTTAATTCGGCACCGTAAGCGGAAATCTGTCTCAATTTACCTTTCGAGGTGGACTCAGGACAGTAGATGGTGCAGTGGATACCTGCCCTTGCGCTGTAGGCGGCTATCGCGGCACCAGCATTGCCCGATGAATCTTCGACAACAGTATCAACCCCAAGTGCCTTAAGGTGCGTGAGCAGGACGGACGCGCCTCGATCTTTATAGGAACCGGTCGGACAGAGATAGTCCAATTTTGCGAAGTGTTCGGGAGTGTTGACATCGAGTGGCACAAGCGGGGTCATGCCTTCACCGAGCGTGACAATCTCTGTCTCCCCACGGATCGGTAGTGCTTCGCGATATCGCCAGAGCGACATGGCCGCTGGAACCTGCGCGTTCGGCAAGATACGTGAATCCGTAACGAGGTTCAGTGGGTTGCCACAGTCGCACTTGTAGCGCAACGGCGAGATTTGGTACGTGGTGTTACATTTGGCACATTGATATTGCATTGTTCAAGTGTATTTCAGGACTTACGCAAAAATAGAGAATTCAGTCTATCATGGCGCAATCGGTGCGGTTAGGAATGCAGATCGCATTTGGGCAAGTACGCCGCAAAACCGCACCTACCGCGGAAGTGCGTAAGTCCTATGTATTTGACAAACCTAAGCGGCGAGGTTAGGCGGAAACGCCTATCAAAAACACCTCACCAGCGGTATGCCAGCCAATGTCTGGGTGTTACTATTTCACAATGAGCATTCGCCGTGTTTGCTGGAAATCGGATGTCACTAATTGATAGAAATAGACCCCACTTGCAACGGGTTCACCTAAGTCGTTGCGCCCATCCCAATAAGCGGCGCGTTCTTGATCCTGATAGAAACCTGCGGACTGATAACCGAGTGAAAGCGTTCGGATAAGTATGCCTTTCATGTCATAGATAGATACGAATACCTGACTGTCCTCCGAAAGACGATAGGGAATCCACGTCTCTGGATTGAAGGGGTTCGGATAGTTCTGCAACAGAAGACTTTGTTTCGGGGCACCGATGTCATCAAGTGTCACATTCAGAACAGCGTTTGCGAGACTCATAGGATCGACAGTGAAATTGAATCTTTCTGAAGCGATGTTTCCGTGCGTGTCCGTCACGGTTAATTCCAATGTATCCCCGAGTTCAACGACGCTGCGATAATTGAGATCGGCAGTCGCAGCGGCGAAATAATTACCACGCACACGGGTTTTCATGACAGTGTCCGTCCGTGCGTTTCGGATTGTGACGAGATAACCGTTAAAGTGTTGCGTGCCTCCCAAGTACCCGCTGACAACAAACGCCCATGTCTGATCGAGAGGCGTTGCCAAGGGTGCGGCGGCGACTTGTGCCTGATTCGTCCATTTCGCGCCGGTAAAGACGATATCGCGTGCTTGCGGCACGTTGACGATGTATCCCTTTGCACCTTCAATGGGGAATCCATCGTCGGGTGCGTTGGGAGTCCATGCGACAAACTTCTGCTTTGATGCATCAAGCGTAACAACCGCTGTCCCGCCTGTCTTTACAGCCAGCGATCGCGCTGTCATCTCGATCGTAGGTTTCAACGGTACAGACAGCAGGTTCAAGCCTTTAGAGAGATGCATTGAGAAGATATTGCCAAACTTTATTGGGTCTGATGGTGTCCCAGGTCTGCCGACGAAACCATATCTCTGCCCGTCTGTTAAGTCATAAAAGCCGATAATACTCCCATCCTGATTAACATTTCGGACGACGGTGTTAACACTGCCTGGGAGCTGCACTTCATAGAGGATGCCATCTGGCAGGAGGATATAGGACCGCAGAATATCATTTACAGCTTTGGCTCTGAAGGCGATAACACCGAAATCGGTGATGGTATTTACAAATAGGAATTCAAGATTCGGCGTTTCTGGAATGTCGATAGTGGTGAAACTGCCGTCGGGGTTACGTATGAACCCATGGGGCATTCCATCGGCATCCAGGTAACTGCCGACGACAGCCCCTGCGGCGTTGACGAAATCTGCGTAAGTTGTGACTGCCCCCGGAAACGCAATTGGCATATCGCCTGAGAATCCGCGGGAGCCCCCCGCTTCATCGACGATGTTACCGCTCAGTGCTCCTGTCTCATCGCTAATACCGTAGATGTGGGTTTCGGCGGCACCGGGAAAATCGTATTGGCGGAGTTCGCCATTCTCTAAGATAATCCCGTGGTAAAGTCCATCTATATCCTTGTAGTGTCCGGCTACTTTTCCAGCGTTGTCAAGTGCATAGAAAAAGGTATTCAGGGACCCGGGAAAATCGTAGGTGGTGAAGACCCCATCTATCAATGTGAAACCGATGGTTTTCTCACCGTCAGGACTCCGGGTGTTCCCGGCGTAGTCTCCGAAGTCGTTGCTTGCGGTCACCTCCAGAAAATCGACACCCGGAACTTCAATCGTCTCGAAGGTGTAATCCGCAATCGGTATGTCGGTGTTAACCTGTGCGACGGCATATCCGGTGAAACAGATAATTAGACATATAAACAGAAGAAGTGCGATCTTTATGTAATGATGCATAGTTGCCCTTTTTTAACGTGCGTTCGGAAACCGTCGGTAAACGGTTTTTGTTTAAATGAGTTATCCAAACCAATACCAAAAGGAATTCTCTATGGATATTATAGCACTTTTCTGTGGTATTAACTACTTTTAATTTCTAAAGGATAAGCAGATTGTCGCTTACAACGAGGGACGGAATTCGGGAGGTTGAGATTTGTAAGTCTTTTTTAGGTTAACAAAGTGTCACAGCTATGCCGAAGCATAACTGTGACACGTGTAAGTTCTCTACGGATGGAACCTATTTTACAATGACGAGTCGCCGTGTTTGCTGGAAAGACGGTGTCGTCAACTGGTAAAAATAGATACCACTCGCAACGCGTTCACCGAGGGTGTTACGTCCATCCCAATACGCCGCACGTCCCTGACTGTTATAGAAACCTGCGGATTGAAAACCCAGCGAAAGCGTGCGGACCAACTGACCCGTTGTATCGTAAATGGATATCGATACAGAAGTATCTTCGGAGAGTTGATACGGAATCCAGGTCTCCGGGTTGAACGGGTTCGGATAGTTCTGCAGCAGGAGATCCTGCGTCGGTTGACCGATGCCATCAAGCTTGACGGATAAGACGGCGTTCGCAAGGTCCGCAGGGGTCACTTTAACACTGAGGGTTTGTAGTTCAGCATTTCCATTGGGACCGATGAGGCGTAATTCAATCACGTCTCCGGCTTGGACGACGCTGCGTCGTGCCAAGTCGGCAGTTGCAGCAGCGAAGTAATCGCCTTGCACCTGAACGGTTATCGTGCTGTTCGTTCTCAGGTTACGGACGACGACTTGGTAGCCGTCAAACGCGGGTTTGCCATTCAAGTGGCCACTAACAACAAACGCCCATGCTTCCTGGGGCATCTGCGTAGATATGGCAGATGGTGCTGCGGCTGTCTCTGTAGTCTCGGTTTGATCTGTCCACGGTGCTCCAACGAAGGCGAAGTTGCGAGCTTGTGGAACATTGACGATGTAGCCTTGCCCACCTTCGATTGTAAAACCGTCATTGGGTGCGCCTGGTGTCCATGCGATGAACTGCTGGTTTGGTGCGTCAAACGCGATGATGGCTGTCGCCCCTGTCATGGCGACAAGGTTCTTGGCATTCATCGGTGCTGGGGGTGCCAATGGCACAGATAGCATGTTCAGACCTTTAGACAAGGTGACAGTATAGGCGTTGCCAAAGTGAGTGCTTTCTGCCTCGGTAGTGGATCTTGCGATAAACCCGTGTCTACGTCCATCTGGTGAGTCATAGTGTCCGACGACAGAGCCGTCCTGATTGATATTCCAGCCTTCCGTACTAACGCTGCCCGGAACCTTCAATGCCTTTAGCCCATGCTGGAATGAGCCGACAGTGGTGCGCGGGACATCTCCCACCAATTTCGTTCGACCCACGAGAGTCCCGACATCATTGATACCGTGCACGAAAAAGTATTCAAACTTTTCGGCTTGTGGAAGGTCGATAGATATAAATCTGCCATCTGGGGTACTCACATAAGGGTGATATATGCCGTCAGCATCTATGTAACTACCCACCAAACGACCGCTCGAATTCACGAAATCTGCATAAGTTACCGATGCTCCCGGAACCTCAATGATTGCGTCTCCTGAGAATCCACGGCGAACACCCTCAGCATCTATAAAATTACCCGTCAGTGCCCCTGTTGCATCACTGATACCGTATATTTCCGTTTCGACGGCATCCGGGAAATCATATTGTCGCAACTCGCCATCTTCTAAGACGACACCGTGGTAGAGACCATCACTATCCTGGTAGTGACCAGCGGCTTGCCCATCGTTACCGAGCGCATAGAAATACGTGTTCTGCGAGCCGGGGAAATCGTAGGTCATAAAAACGCCATCAATGCGTGTAAAAGCGACATCTTTTTCACCATCAGCACTTTTCGTATAGCCGGCGTAATCCTCAAAGTCGCTACTCGCCGTCACCGCTAAAAAATCTACCCCCGGAACATCAATACTCTCAAAGGTATAGTTGAAGTCAGTAGGTGTGGCAACAGGTTGAGCGTCGACGGGTGCATCGGTGTCCGTTATGGGTCTTGCGATAAATCCGTGTCTGCTCCCATCCGCTGAGTCATAGTGCCCAACAATCGAACCGTCCTGATTGATATTGTAGCCTTCCGTGGAAACGCTGTCCGGAACCTTAAATGCCTTTAGTCCTTCCTGGAACGTGCCGACAAGGGTGCTCGGGACACCATCGATCCGTTTGGTTCGGGCAACCATAACCCTTGCATCGTTGATACCGTGCACAAAAAAGTATTCCAAATTTGGTGCTTGTGGAAGGTTGAGAGGTGCAAATCTACCCTCCGGGGTACGCACATAAGGGTGATATACCCCGTCAGCATCTACGTAGCTACCCACCATACCACCGCTCGAATTCACGAAATCGGCATATGTTTCCGATGCTCCGGGGTATTCAATGATTTCGTCTGCTGAGAATCCGCGGCGAACCCCATCAGCATCTATAAAATTACCGGTGAGTGCTCCCGTTGTATCACTGATACCGTAGAGGAAGGTTTCGACGGCTCCTGGGAAGTCGTATTGTCGCAACTCGCCATCTTCTAAGACGACACCGTGGTAGAGACCATCGCTGTCTTGGTAATGCCCGGCGGCTTGTCTATCATTCCCGAGGGCAAAGAAATAGGTGTTCTGTGAGTCGGGGAAATCGTAGGTCGTAAAAACGCCATCAATGAGTGTAAAGGCGACATCTTTTTCACCATCAGCACTTTTCGTATAGCCGGCGTAATCCTCAAAGTCGCCACTCGCCGTCAACGCTAAAAAATCTACATCAGGAACGTCAATCGTTTCAAAGGTATAGTTGTCGCTGGCGGATTCGCCAACTTGGGCGGGTGTGTTAATTAAAAAAAAGGAATTGAAGCATATCAACAGCATGAACGTGTAAAACAAAAACTTGGTTTTAATATGAGTGTGCATAACGAAAACCTCACTTAAAAAGTATTTTCTCCAAAGATAAATAACATGTCAAATACCCTATCCTGAGGAATGAAACTTGTTTTTGAAGATTGCAAGTTTGTGTTCAGCACTATGGTAAAAGCGAGGAGGGGTATCTTGGTACATTCAAAAACACTGCAAGAAAGTATGTAGCAATTTGGAAAAAAAGACAAGGAAAATCATATCTGTTTTTTTGATTTTCTTATACCAATTCTAATTGATGATTCCTCTTAAAAGGGTTGCTATCTTTCAGTGATGCCCGGTGTCCCTTCCCAGTAACGGGTGGGAACCCTGGTTAGGAATGCAGATCGCATTTGGGCGAGTACGCCGCAAAACCGCACCTACCGGGTGTGGAGTGAGTGCTTCGGTTAATGCGATATAAACTTTTAGAAATGGTATAAGATTGGATATCTGACCTTATAGCATAAGGAGATTGTCGTTTAGAGCAGAGGTAGGAATTCGAGGGATGAAAACTCACACGTTTTTTTGGCTTAACAGCGTGTCACAGTTACACCGAAAGTATAACTGTGACACCTGTAAGCTTATAGGAATAGACCCTACTTTACAATGACGAGTCGCCGTGTTTGCTGGAAGGAGGGTGTCGTCAACTGGTAAAAATAGATACCACTCGCAACGCGTTCACCGAGGGTGTTACGTCCATCCCAATACGCCGCACGTCCCTGACTGTTATAGAAACCCGCGGATTGGAAACCCAGCGAAAGTGTGCGAATCACCTTACCGGTTGTATCATAAATCGATATTGATACAGGACTGTCTTCGGAGAGTTGATACGGAATCCAGGTCTCCGGGTTGAACGGGTTCGGATAGTTCTGCAGCAGGAGATCCTGCGTCGGTTGACCGATGTCATCCAATCTGACAGGCAGAACGGCGTTTGCCAGATGCTCAGGGGTCACTTTAACACTGAGAGTTTGTAGTTCAGCATTTCCATTGGGACCGATGAGGCGTAATTGAATCACGTCTCCGACTTGGACGACGCTGCGCCGCGTCAGGTCGGCAGTCGCAGCAGCGAAGTAATCCCCTTGCACCGAGGCGGTTATGGTGCTATTTGTTCTCAGGTTACGGACGATGACTTGGTAGCCCTCAAACGCGGGTTTACCTTCCAAATGTCCACTGACAACAAACGCCCATGCTTCCTGTGGGAGCTGTGTGGATAGGCTCGGCGCAGCAGCAGCCTCTTGGGTTGGATTTGTCCAAGGGGCACCGACGAAGGCAAACGTGCGAGTTTCTGGGACATTGACGATGTAGCCTTGTCCACCTTCAATCGGAAATCCATCATTGGGCGCGCCCGGTGTCCATGCGATGAACTGCTGGTTTGGTGCGTCAAACGCGATGATGGCTGTCGCCCCTGTCATGGCGACAAGGTTCTTGGCATTCATCGGTGCTGGGGGTGCCAACGGCACAGATAGCATGTTCAGACCTTTAGCCAAGGTGACAGTATAGGCGTTGTCAAAATGACTGCTCTCCTCCGCGGTAGTGAGTCTGGCGATAAATCCGTGTCTACGTCCATCGGGTGAATCATAGTGTCCGACGACAGAGCCGTCCTGATTGATATTCCAACCCTCTGTACCAACGCTATTCGGAACGCGCAATTCTTGTAGGTTGAGGGGGTTACCGACGTATGTGCGCGGGACGCCTCCGACGGGTTTGGCGCGGCCAACAGCAATTAGTCCATCGTTGAGACCGTGGAGGAAAAAGTAATCCAGTTCTCCTTCGAGTGGAAGGTCGAGCGTTGCAAAGCTACCCCCGGGTCCACGCAGGTATGCATGATATGTGCCTCCAGCATCCACGTAACTGCCCACGATATTGCCTAATCCGCTCACAAAATCGGCATAAGTTTCGGGGGCTCCGGGATACTCAACGATTGCGTCGCCTGAGTACCCGCGGCGAATGCCTGAAGCATCCACCATACTACCTGTCAGTCTCCCGGTGGCATCACTATAACCGAAGATTTGGGTTTCGATGGCACCCGGAAAATCGTATTGTCGTAGTTCTCCATCTTCTCCTAAGATGATACCGTGGTAGAGACCATCGCTATCTTGGTAGTGTCCGGCGGCTACGCCATTATTACCGAGGGCATAGAAATAAGTGCCTTGTGCCCCAGGGAAATCGTAGGTGGTAAAAATACCGTCAATGAGTGTAAAGCCCACCATTTTTTCACCATCAGCACTTGGCGTGTTGCCTGCGTAATCCTCAAAGTCGCTACTTGCCGTCACCGCTAAGAAGTCTACATCCGGAACGTCGATCGTCTCAAAAGTATAGTTGGCATTGGCGGGTGCGACATCAGGTTCGTTGTTGTCTTGTGCCTCGGTGTTGCTTAGGAAAAAGGAATTGAGGCATATAAACAGTGTGAACGTATAAAACAAAAAACTGGTTTTAATATGAGTGTGCATAACGAAACCTTTCTTAAAGTGTTTTATTTGCCCAGGACTTACGCAAAATCAAAGAATCAGGTTTACCATGACGCAATCGGTGCGGTTAGGGGATTTGGTCTGGGAATAGACCGGATTTAGTCTGGGGATAGACTAAATCCATTCCTTGTATCACATTTCCATTCCTCGTATTACATTCCGCACCTACCGCGGAAGTGCATAAGTCCTATTAACGATAAAAATAATATATCAGATACCTATCCTGAAGGTGATGCTGTATTTGGCGTATCGCAAGTCTACGTTCAACAGGACTGTAAAAGCGAGGCGTGGGTACCTGGTACATTCAAAAATACTGAAGAAAGTATGTAGCAATTTGGAAAAAAAGACAAGGAAAATCATATCTGTTTTTTGATTTTCTTATACCAATTCTAATTGATGATTCCTCTTATAGTGGATTCTGTAATTAATTTTACACCAAACTCGGTGCGGTTAGGAAACCGCACCTACCGGGTGTGGAGTGAGTGCTTCGGTTAATGCGATATAAACTTTTAGAAATGGTATAAGATTGGATATCTGACCTTATAGCATAAGGAGATTGTCGTTTAGAGCAGAGGTAGGAATTCGAGGGATGAAAACTCACACGTTTTTTTGGCTTAACAGCCTGTCACAGTTACACTGATAGCATAACTGCGACACCTGTCCGTTCTATAATGGATATCGATATTAATCCGAGCATACGAAAATCCTTTATTCCAATTGATAGTCGGTGTAAGAAACACTGCCAACAATCCACACTTATTTTTCAGTAAACTTTACATGCAATTGTATATCCAGTTTCTGACTAATTCTCTCAAGAATTCGTTTTTTCGGACGCGAACCCTGGCTTATATTTAACGTGAGTTTGATAAAAGTGTCACGCGATGTGAAAGTTATTCGTCCCAAGGGAGTGGCACGCCCAACCGTTCACTGACCGCACGCGCGGATTCCTGTTCTGCTTCCCCGTAACGGATACCTTCACGACGATGCAGTTCTGTGCGTTCCGTTTCAATTGCCCCCGGTAAGAGCGCTCTGTCGGTTCCCGGCATCGGCTCATAAGTTTCACGAACATCTCGCACCATCCGGTCGACTTCTGCGTGGAAAACATCAGGTGGTACAACGGATTCAATGTCTATAGCGAGTACCAGACCTCCCTGTGGAGGTTTCCATTTTGCGGTATCTTCGGGTGGCGGTTCGGTGAAACCTGTGAGTCCACCACCGAGGAGGTGTGCTATAGCGGTATAACCGATGCTCTTGAAGAAAGCCGCTGGGATGACTGAAAGTAGTGCGTCGAAATCGGGACCGCGTTGGTAATCCGCCATAATACAGGTTGCAGCGTCAAGTACAACCGGTGGTTCCTCACCAGAGGGAATGGCGAAACAGATAGGTGGGTTGCCGTAGTAGCCGAGTTGCGGTTTTGGGTCTTGGTTTCCGGCATTGCCGTGGTTCCGGGATCCTTGGACCGAGAAACCGATGCAACCGGCTTCGTTACACATACGCGCATAGTGTCCCGCGGACCCGTAGTGCCCAATGTAGCGGACGAGTCCCATCCCGATACCGACCTCTTTCGCTTTGGCGATGGCGTGTTCGGTTGCCCGCACCATTGGGAGATAGCCGAGTGTGCCGTTTCCATCAAGCACGACAGCCGTCGGTGTTTCGTGGATCACACGGATATCAGGGTTCGGATTGAGATTTCCGTTTTCAAATCCTGCGCAATACCTATTAACGGTCCGTGTGCCGTGGCTACGGACCCCACGTAAGTCAGAGTTAACGAGTAAGCGGCTGATGAGTGCGGCGTGTTCGTATGGAACGCCAGCTTTCTCAAAACATGTGGTAGAGAAATTGAGAAGTCGTTCTTCATCTACTAAGACGAAAGCCTCTGGTGGTCTATTCATGGTTTTTCCTCCTGAGCAAGGTTATTCGTCCCACGGCAGTGGTACGCCTAAGCGTTCGCTGACGGCACGTGCGGATTTCTGTTCCCTCTCGCCGTAACGGATGCCCTCGCGGCGGTGTCGTTCTGTGCGTTCTGTTTCGATCGCACCTGGTAGGAGTGCTCTGTCTGTCCCCGGCATTGGCTCATAGGTTTCGCGAACATCGTGCACCATACGGTCGACTTCTGCGTGGAAAACGGCGGATGGCACAACGGATTCGATGTCTATAGCGAGGACCATTCCTCCCATGCCCGCACCACCCCATTTTGCGGTATCTTCGGGCGGTGGTTCAGTGAAGCCTGTGAGTGCACCACCGAGCAAACTCGCCACGGCGGTGTAACCAACGCTCTTGAAGAAGGCAGCGGGAATGACTGAAAGTAGTGCATCGAAATCGGGACCGCGTTGGTAATCCGCCATGATACAGGTTGCGGCGTCGAGCACGACCGGTGGTTCCTCACCGGAGGGGATAGCGAAACAGATCGGTGGGTTGCCGTAGTAGCCGAGTTGCGGTTTTGGATCTTGGTTTCCAGCGTTGCCTTGGTTCTGATACCCTTGTACCGAAAAGCCGACACAACCGGCTTCGTTACAGATTCGTGCGTAATGTCCTGCGGATCCGTAGTGCCCGATGTAGCGGACGAGTCCCATCCCGATGCCGACCTCTTTTGCTTTGGCAATGGCGCGTTCGGTGGCGCGCACCATCGGGAGATAACCGAGTGTGCCGTTTCCATCAAGCACGACAGCAGTCGGTGTTTCATGGATGACGCGGATATCTGGGTTGGGATTGAAACTTCCATTTTCAAAGCCTCCGCAATATCCGTTGACGGTTGCGGTGCCGTGGCTTCGGACCCCTCGTAGATCAGAATTGACGAGCAGGCGGCTGATGAGTGCGGCGTGTTCATGTGTGATACCTGCTTTTTCAAAACAAGCAGTAGAGAAGTTGAGAAGTCGTTCTTCGTCTACGTGAACGAAGGCTTCTGGTGGTCTATTCATCAATCTTCGGGCAGGAGACCCCTGCATTTATGTAGGGGAGGAATGCCCGCTCCTATAGTAAAAGTTAAGGCGTGTGAGCACTCTGAAGTCAGAGCGTTTCGCGCTTGTTGTGAGTCGTTTGTTTTCCATACTGTATATTGAAAACAAACCCTTTGCGTTAACACCAGCGAGTCGGGCTAATCCGTATTTGACGTGCCGAATGAGTGTGTTTTTGACCAATCCTTTCCCTAATAGAGTTCCACCCACCCGTGTGCGTTTACCACCTTTCGCTGCCTGTTGCCTATGCAACTCTCTGCGTTTTATCGGTATCGGTGAAACACAAAATATATTGGTGTTATCGGGTATGCCCAAACCTCCTACGGTATGATGTGCCAGACACCAGGAATCTACGCAATGTGCCTCAAAGGTTAGGGATAGGTCTATTCCATCTCCAAAATCGGTTTGGTTTTCCAGAGTATCACCGTGCCATCCGTGCTTCTGGTAGCTAAGGTTTGCCCATCGGGTGAATACACGACAGAAACAATGTCCGTATGTGCTGTGAATGTGGCTTTATGTTCCCCTGTTATCGCATCCCAGAGTCGGAGCGTGCCATCCGTACTCCCAGAAGCGATTGTCTTTCCGTCAGGTGAATATACAACAGAACTGACAGTCTTGGTGTGTCCCCTAAGTCTGGTTTTATGTTCCCCTGTTATCGCATCCCACAATTGCGCGATGTCATCGCGATACCCACCACCAGAGGCAATCGTCTGTCCATCCGGCGAATACGCTAATGACTCGACTCCCCCTTTGTGTTTTGTGGGTATTGCTTTAAGTTCCTCACCCGTTACAGTATGCCAGACTTGTATGTTGCCGTTCCAACTTCCAGTAGCGATCGTCCTGCCGTCTGGCGCATACGCTACGGTAGATATGTAATCGGATCCTTCATATATGATTTTACGATTCCTTGTCTGCACGTGCCAGAGGTACACCGTTCCTTTATGGTTTTTATAGTGTCCACCGACGGCAGCGATTGTATCTCCATCGGGTGAATATGCCACAGCGGATATATCGTATCCACGGTCTGTGTTGGCATGTTTGAATGTGGCTTTGTGTTTACCGGTTTCTGTAAGCCACAACCGAACTGTATTATCGCTCAAATTCACAGCAGCGATTGTCTTTCCATCGGGTGAATACACCATTGAAGAAAGGTCGCCTTTCGTATGTTCGGTATATGTCGTTTTGAGTTTCCTTGTCTTGGCATCCCACAATTGCAGTGCGTCGCTGCGATAGTCCGCACCCGTAGCGATCGTCTTTCCATCAGGTGAATATGCAACAGAGCTGATATGGATATATCCTGTGAGGACGGTTTTGGTTTCACCCGTGGCGGCATCGCGCAGTCGCACGGTGTTGTCTTTCCAGCCTCCAGCAGTGGCGATTGTTTTTCTATCGGGGGCATACACAAAAGACTGGACGCTACCTCCACCTACCGTCCTTTCGAGTGTTCCTTTGGGTTTTCCAGTAGCGGCATCCCACAAATATGCCGTGTTGCCCCGCTTTCTCGCCGTAGCGATGGTTTTGCCATCGGGTGAATATGCAATGGAAGTCGCCCTCTGTGTCTGTAGTCTGAGTGTGGTTTTCTTTTCTCCAGTGGTGACATCCCACAGTTGCACTATATTGCCTGCAATTGAAGGGAGTCTCGCCTCTCTCGTTCCTGTTACCACTATCATCTGGCTCGTGTTCGCCGTAGCGATGGTGTTTCCATCGGGTGAATACGCAAACGCGAAGGGAGAAAGCCCATCTGTGTACGTCAGCAAGCCTAATTCTTTACCGGTTTGCGAATCATAGAACCAGATACCGATAGAACTGGAAACAGCAAGCCGACTGCCGTCGGGAGAGAAGTGGATTTCGCCTAATGTTCCCTTACCGAGTCGTGCTATTGCGGCTTCGGGCAGACTGAATTGCGTGGAATCTTGAGCGATAGCAGAGAAACAGCAGATGAATACTGTAAGTATTGTACCTCTCAGGAAAAGGGAAATTTTCATGATGCCTGCGTTCTATTTTCGTGGATTTCCTTAGAATAAATATACCACAAGAATTGTAACCTGTCACGTCTTTTCAGAGGGTGTGTAAATATTTTGTCAAAAGTAGATGTCACCCCTACGGGGTTCTCTGTTGGTACCTAAACATGTTCTACAGAGATGTCACCCTTACAGGGTTGAAGAGAGTTTCGTGGTGGACCTCCGTTGCGGGTCGCCACATCGAGATGCCACCGTTATAGGGTTGAAGAGAGAGTCAGAAGTATAAACGCCTGCGAGAAAGATAGGTGCTGAATGCCAAGCACTTTACACACCCTTTTGGCACTCTCAAGGGGCGAGGTTACAAACCTCGCCAGCGGGGGTGGAGGTTTTCGCTTCTATTGAGATGTTAATTTATTTGTAGGTTATCCATAAATAAAAACAATCGTGGAGAAATCTGAGTCGATTGCTGCGCTCAATTAGAAAGGATCAATCTGCTTATAAAACTGCTTTTTGCCGTTTTTGATAGTGAAAATTACCGCACTTTTTGCTGGATGCCGATTTTCGTCATAGTTGAGAATCGTCGTTGCACCGATGTAATTCTGGGTAGCAACGAGTTGTTGACGGACTTCATCAGGATCGAAATTGCCTGCGCGCGCAACTGCTGCAAAAAGTAGCTTGACGGCATCGTAACTAACCGCTACACCACCGGTTGGCGTGGATTCATAGATGGATTCGTAAGTGTCAACAAAGGCGCGCGCTGCGGGTTCATCTGTGTCTGGCGAGAAATGTCCACTGAAAAAGCTGTCTTCTACGTGGGCATCTTCGTTATTGAACAGAAGTTCGCTGTCCCATGAATCGGCACCGAGGAAAATCGTGGGGGCACCCGCTGTATTTTGCAATGGGACTGCTCGTGCCTGTTGCGTTATCAGCGCAATGTCCTGAACGAAACCGGATATAAAAAGAGCATCCGGTTTCGCGGCGGCGATGTTGTTCAATTGTGCTGTAAAATCCGACGGATCACCTTCATAGAATTCGTTCGCAACAATTTCACCACCGAGTTTACTGAAATTAAGTGCGAAGAACTCGGCAATGCCTTCGGTATAGAGATCCCCGCTCCGTGTCAGCAGGGCAGCAGTGGTAATCTTAAGGTCTCCTTTCGCAAATCGCGCCATAACACTACCTTGGAAAGTGTCCGTGAAGGATGCCATGAATACAAAATCACCAGCGTTCGTTACATTGGGATTGGTCGCTGTCGTGGTAATCATCGGGATCCCATAACCCTGGGCGATTGGACCTACCGCAACGGCATGAGACGAACGATTGGGTCCGATAAGCGCAATGATTCCGTCTTCAACGATGAGCTGTTCAGCGATTTGGACAGAGACTTCCGGCAGTGCCTCTTTGTTGATATGCCCGATCAATTCGACAGGTCTTCCCAGAAGCCCACCGCGTTGGTTAATCTCTGTGACAGCCATCTCTGCGCCGTTTGGATACGTAACACGTGCGCCTGCAACCACGAAACCGATCTTAAGGGGTTCTTCTTGTTGTTGAGGCGTAACAATTTTTTGGATGCGGTCACACCCGATTGATAGTACAAGGCATACGCTAAAACCAATGAGCACTAAGAATTTCTGCATGATGATAAAGTCCTTAGAAAAAAGGGTTTCCTTTGTTTATGATATTTGATACAATGTTCCAAATCGCGTGAGAGATCACCACTAAGGGCTTTGGCATCTCAATGCGAATGAAAAGTGTATCATGCGACCACTTAAGTTCACATACGTAACTAATATAATACGAAATATAAAAAATAAACAAGTCAATTTGATATAAGACGCAGAGGTTATCGGTTGTCGGTAAGTGCTTGACTGCCGATTGCGAATAGCCGGTTGTCATCTATTATGGAAAGTGTAATCACAGTGATTGGCCGCGGTCATTCTGGGACGCGCGCCATTTCGCATACGTTATACGCCAGTGGGGTTTTCATGGGAAGCCAATTGAACCCTTCCGGCGATAAGATTCCACCGTTTGCGATGTATGATGCGTGTCGGGTAATGGCACAATATGTCAAGTGGCAAGGCGGGCTCTCGTGGGATTTTGAACCTCTGTTTACAATGCCGATCGACCCAGAATTTGAGAGACTTATCAACGTCTACCTTGAAGATGTGTTACAGCATCCGGCACCTCACAAAGGCTGGAAGATACCAGAGACCACACTCGTCTATCCGTGGATAATTCGCATGTTTCCTGATATGAAATACATTCACTGGATTCGGGATCCACGGGATTGCATTCGGGGAAGTCATAAAACGGATGACCTTCGGGACTTCGGCGTTGTGTATCCAGAGACGGACGACATCTATGAAAGGCGTGCGATTTCTTGGATCTATCAGTATAAGCTTATGCAAGCGACACCGATGCCTAAAAATGTTATCCAGGTCCGCTTTGAGGACTTTGTTTTAGATCAGGAGCGGATACTCAAGGCACTTGAGGCGTTCTTGGGTATCCCTTTGGGGCGGATTATCGTTCGTCGAGATGCAGTAGAACGTTGGAAGAGAGACATTGCCGAATTGGAGACGGGAGCATCGTTACCGCAATACGAGTTTGAGTTTCTGAAAAAAGCGATCGTTGAAAACGGTTATCCTTTACCTTAGCAGCAACATAACAAAGAAAGGAACTATTATGTCAACTACTTACCGTGTTGGTCTTGTCGGAGCAGGTGGAATTGCTAATGCACACGGCAACGCATGTCAACAGGCACCGAGTGCTGAACTGGCGGCAATCTGTGATGTGTCGGAAAATGCCTTAGCAAATTTCGGTGAACGGTTTGATGTGGACCCTGAAAACCGGTATCTCTCTTTAGATGAGATGTTAGACGCTGAGAATTTGGACATCGCTGTTATCTGTACCTGGGGTGCTTTCCACGCTGAAGTTGGTATCCAGCTTTCCGAATCCCGCCAAGTCAAAGCGATTTTGTGTGAGAAACCGTTCACGTCAACGGCTGCGGAGGCGGAAGCGTTCGTTGGGGCGGCACAAGAAAATGGTGTGCTAGTGGCGGAAGCGTTTAAATTTAGGCATCATCCGATGCACCTGAAGGCGAAAGAACTTATTGATTCGGGGGCAATCGGGGACTTTAAGACGCTCCGTAGTACCTTCTGTACGGGTGGCGGTGGCGGCGGACCTGAAACGCGACGCCCTGAGATGAATTGGCGGTTTAATAAGGCGAAAGGTGGCGGAAGTATTTACGATTTGGCGTGTTACAATATCCACCACGCGCGATTTATGTTTGGTGCTGAACCGATTCGGGTGTCGGGGATGTCTCAAGCCGGGTTAGAAGTGGACGATGGTTCCTATCTGTTGTTAGTGTTCCCGGGTGAACGTGTTGCGCAGATTTCTACCGGTTTCAATTGTGCTGGTGGACAGTATGCCGAAATGTCAGGTACCGGCGGCATGTGTCGACTCGACCGGGCTTGGAACAATGAGAACACAGCAGTCAATATTGAACTAACCACACGAGAGGGCACAGAAATCATTGATTTTGAGCCGTGTTTCCAGTTTGCGTTGCAATTGGAGCACATGTGTGAGGTTGTAGCGACCGGAAAACCGCACCGTGTCTCACCGGAAAGTTGCGTGAATCAGATGCGTGTCATTGATGCGGCATTTGAAGCGATGGCAACTGGATGCACAGTCGAATTAGGATAACAGAATGGCAAATTTTGTAAAAACGAAAGCACTTACTTTTGATCTGTTCGGTACGATTTTGGATTTAGGGGGTAGCCTCACGCCGTTCATTGACGAATCGTTGAAGGCACGGGATGTCGATGTATCGGCGGATGAATTCTGGGCACAGTGGCGGTACCGTCAACGGATCGAGCAGTACCAAGATACGATTGTAATGCTCGGACATAGCGGCTACTTGGAGACGGTTCGGCGTGCGCTGCACTACATCCTGAGATATAACGGTATTGATGCCACACCTGATACAGTAACAGAATTTATGCGTGGCTGGCAGTCCCTCTCCCCTTTTCCAGAAGTGCTGGCTGCCCTCGCGAAGATGCAATCTCGGTATCAGTTGGTGGTGGTGTCCAACGGGGATCCGTCGTTCTTAGAATATCTCGTCACGGAACGGGTTGCCTGGGATTTTGACGATGTGATCTCGGTGACATCGGTCGGTGCGTTTAAACCGCATCCGGCGGTCTACCGTGCCGCGGCGGGAAAGTTAGGACTCGAAGTTGACGAGTGCGTGATGGTATCTGCGAATTCATTTGACATTATGGGCGCGCGAGCGTGCGGGTTTAGAGGGGCATTTGTGAACCGCTATCAACTGCCCTATGAGGATACACCTTACCAACCCGATGTGACGGTGAACGATTTTACAGCATTGGCTGAAGTCCTGTTATAACGGACAGACGATTGTGGATTATCTGGGTTTTCCGTGGTCGGTATTCGACCCGTCAGGGCAGATGATGCCAATCTCTACCTACTTCCGTATGAGCATTTTACGCGTAGCCGTAAAGTTACCTGCCGTGAGGGTATAGAAATAGACACCGCTTGAGACAGGTTCATCCATCTCATTTTTACCATCCCAATAGATAGCATCACCCCGCTGTTGATAGGTGCCGGCAGACTGGTGTCCGAGTGCCAGCGTGCGAACCAAAGTGCCGCTTGCGGTGTGGAAATAGACGGTGACTTCCGCAGGCTTTGCCAATTGATAAGGTATCCATGTCTCTGGATTGAAAGGATTTGGGTAATTTTGCAACACGGACGTTTCCGCGTGGGGTAACGACTGCATAGGTGCTCCAGGGATTTGCTGTTGCGGTGAAAACTCCCAGAGTAATATTATGGCATCATTACTCGCCCCTGCAAGTGTGCGCCCGTCTGGACTAAAAGCAAGACTATTGATGGCACCCACATGGGGGGTGAGTTCGGTATTTTGCGTAGCACTCGGTACATCCCACAAATACACCCGCCCCTCTTTGCTGCTACTTGCGAGGAGGGCACCATCTGGGCTGAATGCAAGACTGAGGACAGCATCAGTATGCCCGGTGAGTGTCACTTTCTCTGTTGCGTTGGCAACGTCCCACAGTAATATGTCCGTCGCCCCAGTTGCAAGCGTTTTCCCATCGGGGCTGAATGCAAGGCTTTGTGTACGGGTGCGAAGGGTGGCTATGTGTTGTCTATCGATAACATTCCACAGTCGTACTGTCTGGTCTTGGGTACCGATGCTTGCGAGGATGCGCCCGTCGGGACTGAAGGTGATACTTGCAACGCTGTCTATATGTCCACGGAATGTGGCATGGTGATAGCCCGTAACAGTGTCCCAGAGACATATCCTTTCATCGCCACCAACACTCGCGAGCAGTCGGCTATTCGGATGAAACGCGACACTACTGATACCTCGGCTATGTCCAGTGAGGATCATCTTGAGTTCCGCACTGATGGGATCCCACAACCGCACTGTCTCGTCCCCCGAGCTTCCAGCACTTGCGATCATGCGTCCATCAGGACTGAACGTAACGGATGTAACATTGTTGGTATGACCGATAAAGACAGACTTCGGTTTCCTGTTGGCGATATCCCACAGATATACCTTTTTGTCCCACCCGCCGGCACTTACGAGGGTTTTTCCATCGGGACTAAAGGAGATACTCTCAATTTCTACTATATGCTCTGTGAGCGTTCCTCTCTGCTGGTGGCTGACGGCATCCCAGAGTCGCACTGTACCATCTGCACTTGCACTCGCGAGCAGGTGTCCATCAGGACTGAAATCAATACTCTGGATCCCATCTGTATGTGCAGCGAGAGTGGTTTTGTAGGTACCCGTGGTAACATCCCACAGACACACTGTACTATCTTCCAACGCTCCGGCACTTGCGAGGGTCTGTCCATCAGGACTAAAGGCAACACTCCCAACGCTCCCAACATGCCCTGTGAGTGTGAATGTGCGCGTACCTGTCGCAACATCCCACAAAGACACTGTGTCGTCCCAATTCCCGGTTGCGAGGGTCTGCCCATTAGGACTGAAGGCAACTGAATTGACATCATCCGTATGTTCATCATTTATGTCCCTAGCGAAAGTCGCCTCAAGTTCGAGAGTGGTCGTATTCCACAGATGCACGATTCCGTCACTTGCGCTTGCGAGTAGATGTCCGTCGGGGCTGAAGGCGATAGCATCAATGGCACTCGTAAACTTGATAGGATCGGTTTTAGGTTCACCTGTAGCGACATCCCAGAGTTGCAGCCTATTGTCCCGATATCCTGCCCCACTTGCGAGGGTTTTTCCATCAGGACTGAAGGCGACACTGCCAACCCAGGAAGTATGTCCAGTGAGGGTCATTTTGTGTGTACCAGTAGCAACGTCCCACAGGCGCACTGTAGAGTCGGCACTGGCACTTGCGAGGGTTTTTCCATCAGGACTGAAGGCAACACTCTCAACAAAGTTTGTATGTCCGGTGAGCAGATTCACTTCCTCCAGTGTATCCACGTCGTAAATCCAGATCCCGATGGAACTTGAAACGGCGAGCAGCTGATTATCGGGTGAAAAGTCGATAGTGCCGGATATTCTACCCTTTCCGAGGCGTGCTTTCACGTCTTCAGGCAGATGCCATTCGGTGTAATCTTGGGCGAAACTGTCCGTTAGAGAGAGTATTGAAATGAGAAGTAGCGTTAACATCGAGAAAGGTCTTGCCTTCATAGTTCTCGCTCCTATTTCCTTATGAGCATTTTGCGGGTTGCGGTGGAATTGCCTGCAGTTAGCATATAAAAATAAACGCCGCTTGCGACCCGTTCACCTACATCATTTTTTCCATCCCAATATGCAGCGCGGCTTCGGATTTGATAAACGCCCGCAGGTCGATAGCCCAAGTCCAGTGTGCGAACCGGTACACCATTTGCAGCATAGATATGTAGCGTTACAGCTGCAGACTTTGCCAACTGATACGGTATCCATGTTTCCGGATTAAACGGGTTCGGATAGTTTGGCAGCAGCACGGTTTCCTTCGGTGCCAGTGCTACCAATAGGCGTTCAAGGGTAGCGATCCCTCTCTGGAAAGCGGGAGTTGGATTGTAGACGTGTTGTGCGTTTGTGAGCCATCCCTGGACATCTGCCGCAGTGAACATCTCAAACGTTTTAGAATGGGTCGGGGATGCGGTATCTCCCGCTCCAAGTGCCCCAGCGACCAGAACAAGATCTATGATGTTGACAACGCCATCGGTGTTGACATCTGCTTCCTGTGTTCCGTGCTGTCCGAACTGTGATGCGACGATTTTCAAATCTTGTAAGTTTGCCGTGCCGTCGCGATTTACGTCCGCAGCAAATTGCTGCGTTTCTACGTCAGATGTAAAATCCCAAAGTATCACCGTGCCATCCCAACTGCCACTTGCGAGGGTGCCTCCGTCCGGACTGAAGGCAACGCTTAAGACCGCGCCCGTATGCCCCACAAGCCTCTTTTTTTCACTACCTGTATCAATGTCCCAGAGGCGTATAGTTTTATCCGCTCGCTCGCCGCCGCTGGCGAGCGTTTTTCCATCCGGACTGAACGCAACGCTACTCACGCCATCCGCATGCCCGGTGAGCGTCATTTTGTGTGTCCCCGTGGCAGCATCCCAGAGCCGTATAGTTTTATCCGCTCGCTCGCCGCCGCTGGCGAGCGTTTTTCCATCCGGACTGAACGCAACGCTACTCACGCCATCCGCATGCCCGGTGAGCGTCATTTCATGCATGCCGCTGACGACATCCCACAGGCGTATCGTGTGATCCCGACTTCCACTTGCAAGCGTGCGACTGTCAGGGCTGAAGACGATAGCGGTAATCCCTTCTCGGTGCCCGGTGAGTGTTACTTTATGCGTCCACCCACCATGCCAGATTTGTACCTTTCTATCGCCATGTCCACTGCCACTTGCGAGGAAGCGTCCATCGGGACTGAACGCCACAGAGGCAATGCCGCCGCCCGAGACACTATTTCCCGTAAACCCATTGATAACTGTTTTGAGGTATCTCTTTTCAACATCCCAGAGCCATATCCGCCACCCACTTCCGCCTGCGAGAGTTTTTCCATCCGGACTGAACGCAATACTGGAGATCCAATCATGGACCCTCAAGCCAATGAGCGTCGTTTTGTGTCGTCCATTGGGAATATCCCACAGATGCACGATGTGGCGGCTGCCTGTGCTTGCAAGCGTGGTACCATCGGGTGCGAATGCAAGACTCCCTCCATTTGGCAGATGTCCGGTAATCGCGCCCTTTTGTGCCCCATTGCTGACATCCCATAAAAACAGTCGTTCCCCATCTGCGCTTACAAGCGTTTTCCCATCTGGGCTGAAAGCAACGGGTCCGATAAACCGGGTATGTCCACAGAGAGCCGTCTTGTGTTCACCACTGGCAACATCCCATAAATCCAACGTGTAGTGTCCCGCAATTGCGAGGGTTTTTCCATCTGGGCTGAAAGCAAGGCTTGTAATTTTATCCGTACCAAGGATGCGTTTCTGTTCTCCCGTGACGGCATCCCAGAGACGCACGGTTTCCTCATTGAAAGCCGCACTCGCGAGCGTCTGTCCGTCGGCACTGAAAGCGACATTAGAAATGCCAGAGGTGTGTTCACCGAAGAAGGTATGCCCCATGAGGGTATATTTCTGTTTTCCAGTCGTGATGTCCCACAGTCGCACCGTATTGTCCCAAGCACCACTTGCGAGGGTGCCTCCATCCGGACTGAACGCAACCGTATTGACAGAGCGGGTATGCCCAGAGAGAGCCGTTATGTGTTCACCCTTCACGGGATCCCAGAGGTGCACACTATCATCTGAACCTCCACCCGCAAGGATACTTCCATCCGGACTGAATGCAATGCTGTTAACCCAGCCCATTTCTCCAGTGAGGACAGATTTAAGCCTACCGGTAGCAGCATCCCACAGTCGGACGGTTTCATCATAACTGCTACCTGCAAGCGTGCTGCCATCCGGACTGAATGCAATGCTTGTGATCGAATCTGTATGTCCAGTGAACAGATCCAGTTCTACAAGACTGTGTGCATCGTAAATCCATATGCCGATGCTACTGGCGACTGCTAAGTGGTTCCCGTCTGGAGAATACGTTATCTCGCCTATATGTCCCTTACCGAGGCGTGCTTTTGCACCCTCTGGTAACGCCATGTAGGTCCTGTTTGGTCCTGCCGCAGCCGTGTGTAGACCCGAAGTTGTTGATAGCCACAAAACCGAAACAATAGACAGCATGTAGATGCGGGGAAGAGCACGTTTCATGAATCGGTCCTCCTGTTTGATGTTTTGGTGTTTACATAAGCATATAGCAAATATCGTGCCAATTGAGGTTGGAAGGTTGGAGGAGTGGAAGTATAGATGGGTAGCGGGTGGGGGCAATTTCTGATAAGGTAGCAGTTGTGGCAGGGCCGGCGGACGTATAGATAGGGTAGAAGGGTGGCAGCCAGCGGTCAGCAAGAAAACTTCTTTAATGATAATTTCCGATATACCGACAAGCGACTGCCATTTTGTTTTGAATTGTGCAGTATCTGCCCAAAATTGTGCAGTGTATGCCCGAAAATGTTCAGAATTTGAACAGGTTATGACCAGACGTAGACTTCACCATCTTCAGGAGAGTATCCGATAAACACTGCCAAGACGATACGAGCGCGCGTGCCTTGCACGGGTGGCACTTCGTGGATACATCGTGTATTGAAAAAGTAGAGGTCGCCTTGATTTAATTCGACTTCACAGTTCTGTATCCCATTATCAGCAGCATATCTATCAAAGGTTTCCTCGGCGATATGGGGTTGTACTTCTTCGGACCAGAGGCAGCGATGCAGGATAGCTTGTGTGCCTCTTCCGTCCTCATCGGCATTTTGGACACACAACACACCTGCGAACTGATGCTCAAAACGATAAACTTCATAATCGGTGCGCTGCTCGCGATACTTGACGTGGTCGATGTGCGGTTTATAACTATGCGTTTCGTAATGCACTCGAAAAATCGCGGGACCGTAGCGGGAGCCGTCGGATTCACGGGCAGTTTTCACTTCTTTGCCCGGTGAAAGTGCCGTGAGCGAATCGTAGATGAGATCGACAGGATTATCAAATCCGTCGAATAGAAATTTAAAGAGATGTTCTGTCGCCTTGGCGTGTGCCAAAAATTTCGCCTTATCACTGCCACGATTGCCGAGACTGGTGCCGATGTCAATACGAGAGCGTTTGTCAAGGGAGTTGATGTCGGCTTCATCGCGCATTAAACCCATATTCGTGAACCGGTCGATAAGCCCATGACATTGCGCTGATGAATAGGCGTTCCGAAGGATGATGGCAGGTATCTCTGCTTGGGAGAGCGCGTAGATGGGGTCGCTGTAGTTTTTACAAACCGTTTCAAGGTCAGGCTCAGCGGGTAGCCAATCGTTTTGGGCGTTCATGGTAACCTCCGTCATGAACTCGGAGCGGCACTTGACACCGCACGCACAGATTTAGAATCTCGGATTGAAGAGATAATTGTACTCATCTATTTTTTTCTCAGCGAAGTCAATGAATTCAGCGTTATGGTCGAGATCGCTGTTTTCAAAAGCGACTTCACACCCAATTCTATACTTCAGTCGGCGATTGGATTTGAGCCAATTGACACGATGAATCATTGCGATCATGTGGCGGGGTTTATCGGATGGATTGGGGACGCCTCGGTGCCACAGTCGCATATCTCGAATCAGTGCGCTTCCTTTCTTCGCATTTCCACGGATAGGGGGACAGATTTTACGGCGTGCTTCCTCCTGCTCTTCATCTACCCCGCCATTACCGACCTGAAGGTGTGAACCGGGCCAGAGTTCGACGCTGCCATTTTCCTCTGTTGTCTCCTGTGGTGAGATATTGACGACGACTTCTGTTGTTGGATGCGCGACTTCTTGGTCCTCCCAAAGGTGGGCACCGTCTCTGTGGAGCGGTTGTGTTGTGCTACCGGGGGCGTTCGTGTTGCCATTGTAAAAGTTGTTATAAACCCCAGTACCCAGCAGTGCTCTCGTCACTTGCACAACATGAGGATTCGCGACGATGTCTCTAAAGATGTAGGGCGCAAAGGGTGGCGGTCCCTGTTGGAGATGTCCTATGAGTCTGCCAGCACCTCCCCATTTTTGAGCTTCAATCAGGATATGTGAATCTGCATCCATTCGTTCGCGAAGAATGTCCAAATGGTCATGGCTAACAACGTTCTCTAAGATAACGTATCCATCAACGCGGATCGCCTTAACGGCTTGCGCCACATGTGCATCTGTCAGTTTCCCTGCTTTCAATTCTTCTGGTTGGACTGTTATTTCCATTTTTTAATTATTCCTTGCGGGTAAGTGACGCTAATTTGTGCTTTGAAGGTTTTCGTGTTCGAGTCACCCGCGCCGTTGTTGCGGGTTTGTATCTAAACTCATTATAAATCCGAAATGTTTTAACTTCGGGTACCTCCACGCTGCTGCAATCCGTTACCCAAAAAATTCGGCATAGAGTGCTTGAACGGCAGTCTCCATATCGTTAGATTTTATGCCGAACATCATACTGACTTCGTTGGAGCCTTGATTAATCATCTCGATGTTGACCTCCGCTCCAGATAGTGCCTTTGTCGCACGCGAGGCGATACCGACGGTGTGACGCATGCCTTCACCTACGACCATGATTAAAGAGAGTCCGCGTTCCACAAAAATGTCTTCCGGTGCGAGTGTTTGTCGAATTTGCTCGACAATTCTCTTCTCTTTTGCCGCGGATAAATTATCCTCCCGGAGGATGACGGACATATTGTCTATCCCGGACGGAACGTGTTCAAAAGAGATGTCTTCGGCTTCTAATATTTGCAGCAGTCGCCGACCGAACCCGATTTGACGGTTCATTAGATATTTGCTGAGGTAGAGACAACAGACACTGTCCATTGCCGCGATACCAACGACTGGAATATCTGTTGACGTGCGATTTGGAACAATCAGCGTGCCGTCCGCTTTCGGGTTGTTGGTGTTTCGGATATTGACAGGCACATGTGCCCGGTAGACGGGTTCGAGTGCCTCATCATGGAATACAGAAAATCCTGCGTAAGAGAGTTCACGCATCTCACGGTAAGTAAGTTCAGCGATCGGGACAGGATCCTTAACGATAGATGGGTTCGCGGCGAACACGGAATCAACGTCTGTAAAGTTCTCATAGACTTCTGCCCGAACAGCACTGGCGAGAATAGCCCCTGTGATGTCTGAACCCCCGCGCGAAAAAGTGACAACGTTGCCCTCCTTCGAGTAGCCGAAGAAACCCGGAAAAATGGTGATGCCGGGACGCTCGTGTAGATCCCGGAGTTGGTTGTATGCTTCGGGTAGCACTTGAGCGTTGCCGGGCTCGTCCGAAAGTAGTAAGCCAGCATCCTTTGGGTTCACGTAATGTGCGTCTACACCGCGTGCCTGTAAAACTTGTGCGATGAGGCGAGCACAGTTATCTTCACCGCCTGCCTTCATTGTGTCCATATAGAGGTCGGCATCGGTTGTGCTATTTTCCAAACGTTCCGTTAGGTCCCGAGCGATAGGCTCGATAACTTCCGGCGGGAGCTCCAACTCAGATGCAATACTCCGATACCGTTCTATCACTTCAGCACATTCCGAGGCACCGATTTTTCCCGTGAGTCGTTGGGATGCCGCTGAGATGAGCAGATCTGTTACTTTGATGTCTTGGCTATGTCGTTTTCCGGGTGCAGAGACAACAATGAGACGACGCGCCGGATCGGCAGTAATGATGTCGCAAACACGGTGGACTTGCTCTGCTGATGCGAGGGAGCTTCCACCAAACTTTGATACTTTTAACAATCCAGTTCCTCCAATTTTATGTTATTTTTTGAGATGTGAGACGTGTGTTCCTTCAGTGGGTTCAAACTGTTGCGAATTCTCGCCTCTATAGTGGCATATAAAACTCCGCCGCCAGCGGTCGCCTGTTTTATTTTTGTAAGAACCGTGAATAACTTTGCCATCAAAGAAAAGCGTGTCCCCGGGTGACATGTCAATTCCGAGTTCTTCAGCGTTTTCGGGTTTGACGGCTTGTGCATTTGTAAACGAAATAGCGGTGTCTGCTGTTTCAACAGATAACAATCCATGTTGATGGGAACGTGGGATAAGCACCATACGTCCAACGGCTTCGTCCGATGCATCCAATGCTACCCAAACACCGATGATCGGATCTATGGTGATGTATTGTTCGTCTTGGTGTAGAGCCTGACCTCGTGCGCCGGGCGGTTTGAAATAGAGCATTGTTTGTAACAACACCGGCGTATCTTCAATGAGTTGTTCTGTAGCGGTAAGTACGTTGGTGTCCGATGCCCATTTTTGGGTTAATTCGTCCCAGTTGTGCATATTGATCATGCGTGGAAATTGATGATTTGGGTCATCGGCATGATCGGTTGTGCCACCGGTGTCGCCCGGTTTCGGACCTTCTGCACGACGTTTCATATAATGCTCACGCATCAACGTTACTGTGGCTGTGCTAAAGAGATTCGGAATTACCACGAAACCCTGATCTTTATAGGAGTCTCGCTGTTGAGGGGTTAAGTCCATGGACAATTTCTCCTGCAGGTTGCCGGTCCGTTTTGGGTAATGTCTTCAAGGCTGTCTTTATAATTTTATGGTAACTCCGTGTATTTGTCAAAGTTTTTTCTGTATGTGTGTGGGACCGCTGGTATCCCTCGAAAAACTGGAGCGATTCAATTGACAGTCTTTCGAGCATTTTCGCGAAGGCATCGCGAGCAGGAGCTCGCTCCTCCAGCGAAGCGTTTGGAGCATACGTGACGGTTGTAGACATCAGTTCTTCTCGGTAGCGGAATTGTATAGATATTCACATAGACCTCACCGTGCATCGTTTCAGTGCCAAGTAAATTGATGTAATGCGAGTTGAGGTCGTAGACGGCATTCCCCGGAAGTCGAAGGACTACGCCTTCTGGAAATCGGAAACTCGTGTCAGCTGTTTGGGATCCGGCGACGAGAAAACGCTCAACACCGATTATTCCGAGCGTCCCGATATGGGCGAGATCAAATATCCTGAAGGTATGGTTCGGGTCAACACCGATCCCTGGTTAAGCATTTACCCATTCTGGCGATTTTCCTAATAGTCTTTCAGCTGGGGGGGCGGTGAATGGATCATTGCGACTGCTATCGGTGTAGGGACGTATGCCCCGTAGAGTGTGTACCAACAAGCGGGGGGGGATAGTATCAAATGCCCTGTCTAAATAGTTCAGGGGTCAGATACCCTAACGCAGAGCGAGGGCGTTTTTGGTGAAACACGTTGAGACGCTGCAGATCTCATCGTTGTCGAGGGGCTCGTGCTTTTCATAGTCCCTCATTCCTGAGTAATGGGTGCTTCCCCATCAAGTAATTGAACCTCGCTGTCATGGCTATGCACGACCTCCGACACTGGATTTCGCTCGTATTCCCAAACCTCCGATATAAAGCCACCCATGCCGCTGCTCCTGCTCGGCATCCCATTCCTCATAGATCCGCTTGATGGCTGCCCAAAATAGATCGTTTTCGTCGCGATACAGTGACCGAATTTCACTGATGACCATTTCCCTATCATCCTCCAAGTTTTTCCGCGATACGCACAAGGTCGAGTATGTTAACAATACCGTCACCATTGATGTCAGGTTTGGTTTTGCCGAATCCATTGGCAACCGCGACCAAATCCAGAATATTGACGACACCATCACTATTGACATCGTGTTTGTCCGCAGATTCAGACGTGTGTCCCAACTCGGAATCACTTGTATCTTCATGGTCATTGGAAGTCGCTCGCTCACCATCATCGTCAATCTCTATGTTGAACACCGCCCAGACGGGACGATGGTCGCTCACAGCGAGGTTCGCGGCTTTGTCATCGTTGCCAAAATCCGTTTCGTCAAACCTGTCAATGCCGCGGCTACCGGTGTACTCGGTGACATGATTCTTCTGAAAGAAGATGTTGTCGTAGAGGCTGGAATCTCTGATATGCGATTTCTGTGGGAAATCAAACAGGCGGGTCATCGAAGGAATTGCCATGATCGGACCGTAGGTTGCCGTATCCGTCGGGTTGCGGTTGAAATCACCTACGAGCAGCACGTCTTCTTCATCACCATTAGCGGATTGAACATATCTGTAGACATCTGCCAATGCTCTCACCTCTGCTTTTCTTGGTCCAACTGTATTCCCCCAGATTACATGCACCGCAATTATCGAAAAATCAAACTCGCCTGCTCGGAAGGTTGCCCAGTACGGATCGCGACTGAAATTGTCTCTGCCGTCGGCAGCATCGGGATAGAGTTCGCCGCGCCTGACGACACTGACACGATCCGACTTGTAGAGGAACGCATACCGCTCTTTCACACCACGCCCGACCGCAGGACTGAACTGGTAATCATACGCCATGCCCATTCGCGAGAGGATCCTCTGGGTTCGCTTTAGAACGGTTTCGTCGCGCAACTCCACAATAGCAATGAAATCGTAATCTGCAAGGGTTCTTGCGATTTGTATTAATTCGGTATCCGTCCGACTGTTATTGCTCATGATCTGGACGTTCCACGCCGCTAACTTCAACACAGATGGGTCGGCATCACTATCAAGCGTATTCTGACTGACTACCGGATCCGTATCAGTTTCAACTGGTTGCGAGCCTTCTTTAACATGCTTGTGATATTCACCAGTTTGGTGGTTGTAATGCCCTCCATTCGCGTCCGTTCGACCGGGATGGGTATGTCCAAAATCATAAACAAACATAGCGGAAATGAGTACCAAAATCGACAACGCCTTGTAATTTACTTTTCTACACATAAAAAGAGTCTCTTTGATAAATTAATTTTAACCTGACTAATAAAGTGGATTTTCCAGTCCAGTCCTTTCTCCACTTGCTACAGTGGAAGGGCGGCAGAGAACGGCGTAAGGTTACCGTCTCGTAGCAATGCCACCCCAAACTGAATAATGTATCTAATCTGATGGCTTCGTCGGTGTATCCCGCTTGTAATAACGGATTTCTCGTTTCAGTGAGGATGGTATTCCAGACCTCTCCACGAAGGGCGCAAGCCGCCCTGTGTAAGATATTCAAAGCCGCGTTGTGGTCGCGGTCAAGTTTCAACCCACAGGATTTACAATGGAACATGCGTTGAGACAACTTCAGTTTGATAGTCGACTTTTGACAGCATTCCGAACAGGTTTGACTCGTTCGGTTTCACCCTCAGAGGTCGTCAGAAAAGTGTGCGTCCCAACATCCACACCACAAGCAGATTTTGGAACACATTTCAGCGTATCCGGCACTTCGCAAACGATAAAGCAATACCAGCCCCGCGCCGTCTTTTTCAGTGTGACCTCTTTCGGGTCTCCGACGATTCGACGATGTTGGCGGATTTTCACTTCACCGAGTTTCGGAACTTTCAATCGGTTATACCGAGTGCCTGTTTCACGGATAGGGGTCTGACGGACACGTCTAAAGGTACCTGTCGCTTTATCCTTAACTTTGTGTTTGCGCAGACTCCACGTCAACGAACGGACAGAACGCTTGAACTTCGGGTAGCCTTTCTTTTTTGCTTTCGGGTCTTTGCATCTACCAAAGAAGTTATCAATGGACTTATCCACACGCTTTATCGTCTCAACCTGCATATCCTGTGGGTGATTCCTATAATGCGAGTTTTCACGCAGTTTGCGCAGATGTGTCTGCTGGTCATAACGCGACACCGAGATACTTCCATAGTTCCACATCTGCGAACGCATCTGGAGCATATAGTTTTGCAACTGCTTCTGGTGACGCAACTCCGAAAAAAGCCAACGTTCCTCTGTTTTCGTAGGCTTCGCACGGAACTTGAATGTCATTTTCATGATTTTTCACGTATCACGCCTTTAACCCCTTATCAGTGGGTAGGACCGACACGTTACCAAGCGGTAACGCTGATAATGTCGGTCCAACGTGATACATCTATTAAACCACAATTTGCTGAGAGTGTCAAGTGTTTTTTCAAAAAAACGCTGTGGTCTCACACACGAGGACGGATTTTCCTCCCCCGAATGAATTCGGGGGTTTCCAATCCGTAAAAAGAGATGACAAGCGTTTTCCACTTTTTCTTCTCTACCCTCCGCTTTTCGAGTTTCTTCCACGTCTCATCGTGTGCTTGGTCATCCGCGTCACCGGAATACTCACGTATCTCGCCCCGCCCGTTCCTTCAGCACGCTTTTTTGGGGTCGGGATATGCTTCTGCCCAAAACAGATTCAACGTGACTTTCTCAGAAAAGTGTGCTATACTTATGAAAAATCTTATTGTATGGAGTTTATCTTTTGATGAAAAATGAATGGGTTGTTTACGAAGGAAACGAAGGTCCCGGAAAGGGCAAGCACATTGTTCTCGTCAGTGGCGATGAAGAGTATCGTTCTGAGGAGGCTTTGCCGATGTTGGGGAAGCTGTTAGCCACGCACCATGGGTTTACATGTACGGTGCTGTTTGCCATTAATCCAGAATCAGGGGAGATTGATCCGGAGGTGCAGACGAACATTCCAGGGCTCCAGCATTTGGAATCCGCGGATATGATGGTGCTGTTCACGCGTTTCCGCGAATTGCCCGATGAGCAAATGAAATATGTCGTTGACTATACGAACGCTGGTAAACCTGTGATGGGTCTCCGCACAGCGACACACGCTTTCAGTTATAGCCGAGATCTCGATAGTCCATACGCGAAATACAGTTTTGACAGTGAGGAATTCGAGGGTGGATACGGCAGGCAAGTCCTCGGCGAGACGTGGGTTAACCATCATGGACATCACGGTAAAGAGAGTGCGCGCGGTGTCCTTGACGAAGCGATGCAGGACCACCCTATTCTCAAGGGTGTTGATGATGTCTGGGGTCCGTCCGATGTCTACGGCGTTAATGACTTAACAGGAGATTCGCAGGTGCTTATTCACGGACAGGTATTGGTCGGTATGGAACCAACAGATGCCCCGAAACCGGATACCGTCACGATGCCGATGGTGTGGATTAAGACCTATACGGGTGATGAAGGCAACACCTCACGCGTCCTCAATACAACGATGGGTGCCTCGGTTGATTTAGAGAGTGAAGGTCTCCGCCGCCTCCTCGTCAACGGTTGCTATTGGTGTATGGGAATGGAGGACGCGATTCCTGATGAGAGTGTTGTTGATTATGTCGGTGATTATGCCCCGACGTTCTTCGGTTTCGGTACCTTTACAAAGGGTGTCCGCCCCGAAGACCATGCTTCATAAGACATAGCGAGGATATTCGTGCTTTGCCTGTTGTATTGATAAGGGTGAGGCACGGAACCTCGCTTTTTTTGCGCGCGATTGCATATTTTACCAAACTTTCGGGCAGAAAGTCCCCCTGCCTTAGTGGGGGGATGAATGCCGGTCCCTATTGAATTAGACCAAAGGGTGATGCTGAAAAACACTTGACTTTCGTTAGAAAATGTGGTATAATTATAATACATCGTGGCGGTGGACTTCACCTCCCGCTTGGGAGTGCCACCGCACCGTTTGAAGTCGGTATCACAGTGTAAAGGAAAAACGATGTATACCACGACAACAATAAAACATCATAGAACGAATTTTCTCGATTCTCTGGCACATGAGTCAGGGCGTTGCTACTCTAAAGTCGTTTCGCTTGTGAGAAAGACACACGCAAAAAAGGGGTTTTGGTTGTCTAAAAACGATGTCCAAAAGTATCTACGCCTTCGCGGGTATGGTTTGCATTCTCAAAGCGTCCAAGCCTGTGCGGATTCCTATTTTGATGCATTGGATGCTTATTTTCAAGTTCGCCAGGTCAATGCTGATGCGAAACCTCCCAAGCGAACCCCAAAGCATTTCAAAGTGCGTTGGAAGTCAACAGCAATTCGCCACAAAGACGGAAAACTCATACTCTCTAATGGACGTGGGCGTGCCCCGATTGTATTCGAAGTAGAAGAAATAGAAACAAAACCTCGCTATGTAGAGATGTATTTCCACCGAGGACACTACTCTTTCGCCCTTGTCTCTAAAATAAACGTGCCTCCAAAACAGGAAATAGGTATCGCGGTTTCGGTCGATATGGGCGAAATACATCCGATTGTCTCTCATGATGGCGAAAACACGATTATCTATAATGGGCGTTTCGTTCGGTCTCTTATCCAATATCGAAACAAAGTCAATGCCCGTTTTCAAGCGAATATGGATAGATGCGAGAAGCGGTCAAAACGCTGGTATCGACTTCTAAAGGCAAAACGCAAAACGCTTGATAAAATCAATGCACAACTCAAGGATGCCGAACATAAAATCACATCACGCTTTATATCCGACTGCGAAAAGGCGAAGGCGGATACGATTGTGATTGGAGACCTCAACGGCATTCGGGATTGCGCAAAGTTTGGCAAGAAGTCTAATCAGAAGATTCACCAGTGGGCCTTCTCTCGGATCGCACAGAAAATCTGCTACAAGGCAGAGTTGGCAGGTATTCATGTTATCTTTGTATCCGAAGCATATACCTCACAGACCTGCCCAAAGTGTGCAAATCGAAAGAAACCTACGAACCGAAGCTATCACTGCAAACATTGCGGTTTCAAGTATCACCGCGATGGTGTAGGTGCTATCAATCTTTGGTCAAAAGTATCAGGATATTTATTGTATCCTGTAGTCGGAGAACTGGCAGCTCCCTTAGGTGTCAAATTTCATTGGCATCTGAGTCGCTCTGGGTAACCAGAGAATTGTCCTATAAGGAACAAAGGAATCCCCCTTGCTTTAGCTGGGGGAGGATGTCAAAAAGTTTTACAAAAATGTGTCAAAAACTTGGCTGAACGCAATATGTTATAGTGGATCCTGTAATTACTTTTACACCAAACTCGGTGCGGTTAGGTGAAAGACCCTACCGGGGGTGTGCAGATATTTTCGGGCTTTACTATATTAATGGAATGGAGGATTCACAATGAATACGTCATTTGAGAGACCTTACAGACCTGTAGACCTAAACACATCGCTGACGAAAGCATTTCCATTTGTGGAAATGGCTGAGAAACTCATGGAAGAAGCCAAATCTGCTACGTCAGGTCGATCTTCGCTAACACTGGCTCGCGGGGATGAACTGACAGTTATTTTGGTCGCTCTGAAAGCAAACAGTGTATTAGAGGAACACCCGGCACCCGCTGCCGCGACTGTCATTATGCTTCACGGAAGTATCATCTTTACAACAAATGCCGATAAAATAACGATGGAGCAAGGTGAGGGAGTCACCTTCACAGGTGATGTCCTTCATAGTGTTTATGCCACCGAAGATAGCGCGCTTCTCGTTGTGATTGGGGGGAAGCAGACTGGGTAGCACCTAAAATCCGAGATGTATTGAAGGGACGTTCCTCTACCATCTTTTCTATCCAACTTTGTGCCTCGGTGTTTGTAGCTTCCGTTCCGAGTGAAAAACTTACTGTTTCCCAGCTTTTGCCCTGGTTTTGCGTTGTGAAAATTGCTTCTCCCTCAACACATCCCCACGCTTCGGTGTGATTGCGGAATTTCACGGTAGAGAGGCGGAGTCCGAAATCTATTATCGGGGTTTGTTTCCATGTCCCCCCACGATCTATCGTGAGTAGCGAACTCCCATCTTCCATGACCACCCACCCCGATTGAGTATTTGAAAAATGGACACCGATGCCCCGTTGATGCGTCTGTGCCTGAATTTGCCAATAATCACCCCCATCAACGGTGTGCAGAATCAATCCGCCGGTTCGCCGTTGTGGTGCAACTGCCCATCCCTCTTTGCTATTAACAAAATGTAGGTCCGCGATCGGTTGATTTGTTGTTCCGGTTTTCTGCAAGCGGAAGGTTTTGCCGCCGTCGCTGGTGCGTAAAATTTGCCCTTTATCGACTCCGATCCACCCGTCTTTCGGGTTAATGTCCCTAATAGTTGGAGCGATATGCCCCATCACTATCGGAAATCGACTCCTCTGTTGCTGCCAGTGTGTACCACCTGTGGTCGTGTGAAAAATGGTCCCATCTGTGCCACCGCACCATCCTTTAGAATCACCAATAAAACGGACTGTCTGGACGTTGAAAAGCATTTTGTCTTCTCTCACCAAACTGCTCTGTCTGTGCCAAGTCTGTCCTCCATCATTTGTCAAAAAACTTCGATTATAGTCGCCAACCGTCCAGCCGCGGTGTTTGCTCACGAACCAGGTGCCACCAAGTCCAAACTCGCTGACCGGCTGATGATACCACGTTTTTCCACCATTTTGTGTGTAAAGCACGCCATCGCGTCCGACAATCCATCCAAGCTTTGAATTGACGAAAAAGACATCCAAAAGCAAGGTGTGACTTCCACTTTCTTGTAGCGTCCAATGCCGTCCGCCATCGTCTGTTGTGGCAATTAACCCTTTGTCTCCAACTCCCCAGCCGTTGCGTAGGTTTGTAAAGTAAACGGCTTTGAAATCTTCATTTGTGTTCACCGTCTGCTTTTCCCAATTCTCACCCCCGTCAGCGGTGTGGAGGATCCAGCCTTGATGCCCGACGATCCATCCGTGCTTGGCATCCACAAAATAGAGACCTTGGAAATGGGTTTCCCAATCGGCTTTGCGGGTAATCTCCTTTTTTACACAACCGATGAACAAGAAAGGGATTCCAAAAAGAGTCATCATCCAAAAACAAGTGATGTGTTGAAGAATCTTTTTCATCTGTTTTGTCTCCTTTAGTAGCAGTCAGCGGTCAGCAGTCAGCAAAGATGCAAGCGTTTCAGAATGCTGTTTTTTTACAGACAGCGACAGTTGACAGCCAACAACTATTTTTCAGAGGATAGATAAACCCCAATTGCGACACCAGCGTCTGTAGCGAACCAGAGTTTGCCGCGGCTGTCCTCAAATACTGACCAGACACGGTTACTCGGCAGACCGTTGTCTGTGTTAAAGTTTTGGAAGGATTTACCATTGTAGACACTTACGCCGGATTCAACTTCAGGAAAAGTCATGCTAATACTGTCCTCAGTTTCATGCATCTTCGACGGTAGTTTCTTAACACCGGTAAACCAAAGGTTACCGCGGCTATCCTGCGTGATGTTGTTCACGCTATTCATCGGAAGTGCTTCACTTTGCGGAAAGATGGTCAGTTTTTTGCCATCGAATCGACGAATGCCGACATATTCCTCGTCTGTGTCATCTTGGCTCATCCAGATATTTTCCTTGGTATCGAACTGTATATCTGTTATGTGAGCGGTTCCTGCTTCCCCCATCTCTTGAAAGGGACTGAAATCCGAGTCAACACCGAAATGACGGAAATCGGACGTTTTGAGGTTGTAGTAGGTGATGCCGGCAGTGCTGCCAAACCAAAAATTTCCTGCTGTGTCTTCGGTAATAGCCTTGACTTCATTCCACGCCTCGGGTAATATCCACATCCCCATCGGTCCGTTCATAACAATGCTGTTGAACGTTTTACCGTCGTACTGACTCACACCGAACCCTGTTGCGAACCAAAGCGTACCCGTTTTGTCTTCAAAGATATCCGTAACGGTATCATCAGCAAGCCCGTCGGCGGTCGTAAAGATTCTGAACTTTTCGCCGTCGTAGCGACTCACACCTTTTAATCGGATGGTTTTTTTTGTTCCTGCTGGTGGTTCATCATGCGGTGTGATATCGAGTTCACTTAATGGCGTTTCCATCCATGACATGTCCATAGCCTTTTCTCTTTTCAAAACGCTTGAAAGCACGCCATCACCGAACCAGAGCATGCCTCGTTGGTCTTCAAAAATGAGACCTATTGTGTTCTGTGCTAATCCGTCTTCTGTTGTGAAGGTTTGGGAGTTTTCGCCATCATAACGGGTGATTCCATCGGTCGTTCCGAACCACATCGTGTCGTGGCTATCTTCAAAAATGGTAAGCACCGTATTGGATGCCAAACCGTCGGTTTCGGTGAGAGTCTTTTCGATTTTGAGTTCTGCTGCATCCGGAATGGATACGCCCCAATTTAATGATAAAAATACAACAAACCATATTGCAGTCAATTGTTTTCGCATTGAAAAACTCCTTCTATCGGAAATATGAAATCGGTCTAATTGTTTAGATATCTTCATTCGTGTTTTTGGATGTCTATATCAAACATTATTGCGTAAGTGCTATAAGGATTTACACAATTTCAGGATAAGTTCACGTCCCGTGTTAAAAAGGGTTCTCTTTATCGGGAATTCCTGACTGAGTGGGAATATAAATAACTTATTGCCATCGTATCGACGAATGCCGGAATTCTTATCCCAACTGTGCTCTTGACCTATCCACAGATTCCCCTTGTCGTCAAACATCAGATCTGTGAGATGTGCTGCCCTGGCGTTTCCCATCTCCTGAAAGGTCGTAAGATCTTTACCAACACTGAAATAACGGAATCGAGACGTTCGCACGTTATAGTAACTGAGACCAGCATCAGTCGCGAACCAAAAGTTTCCAGCAGTATCCTGTGAGATGGCTCTGATATCGTTCCACCATTCCGATAATATACCCATCCCTATGGGTACATCAACAATGAGGTTGTTAAATTTCTGACCGTCATAGCGACTCACACCGTGTCCCGTTGCGAACCAAATTGTGCCGGTCCTATCCTGAAAGATGTCTCGAATACTATTGTTAGGAAGCCCATTCGCTGTCGAAAAAGCCTGGAACATACTGCCGTCATAGCGGCTCACACCTCCACTCTGAAAGTTTGGTAATCTATCCGCAAACCAAAAGTTTGGTGCGCCAGACGCAAACCAAAGCGCGCCTTGCTGGTCTTCAAAGATAAGACCCACGGCCTCAGATGCTAACCCATCTTCTATCGTAAAAGTTTGGAAACTTTCTTGCGTATAGCGAGTGACCCCATTGAGTGTTCCAAACCACATGTTTCCCCGCCGATCCTCAAAAACAGTAAGAACCCTGTTGGACGCTAAGCCATCCGCTTGGGTCAAAGTCCTTTCGATTTTGAGTTCTGCTGTGCGGGCAAACGTGACGGTATCCCCGGATGTAAGAGATGCTGAGGTCGTATCGGAGACTTGGGTGCCGACACCTCTGCTCTCTTGGGGGGTATCAGCCCGTCCGCCTTGATTTCGCACAGACGGTTTTGCCGCAATATCAAGAACGATAAACGCATCAATGATTTCGATAGTAGGTTCAGATTCTACCTCAAAACTATACGGTTTCTGAAACCGCGCAAGATACTGGTTACTCACACCGAGCATTGACATAACCACAACTACAACTGTGCCGAAAACTATCCACGGCAGCAACGGTTTAGCGACCGGCGGTTGTATGGGACCAATATCGGTGACTTGCTGCATGATCCGCTCGGTTATGTGTGTGGTGAATTGAATAGCTCCGAGTGTTTCAGAGACTAAAGGTTCTACCTGTTGTTCCTGTAAGCGTTTTCGTCCGCGTCGGAGCCGAGTCTTAATCGTATCCACCGACACCCCCAAGAATTTACCAGATGTCGTTTAGAGCGATAGAATTCCGCCCTCGACGAGCATCGGGGCACCCGTCATGTATTTGGATTCATCGGAGGCTAAATAGACTGCTGCCCAAGCGATGTCTTCCGGTTCGCCGATGCCTAATGGATGCATATCTTTAATTTCTTTGTTTATCGCTTCTGGATCGGGTTGCTTTGATAGGAATTCTTGGTAGAGTTCGGTGTTAATCGTGCCCGGGCAGAGACTGTTGACACGGATGTTGTCTTCGGCATACCGAACTGCCATGCTGCGCGTGAGATGAACGACAGCAGCTTTGGAGGAGGTGTAGGCGGGATGCATTGGGAACCCAACATAGGCGGATTCACTCGCCATGTTGATAATAGAACCGCCACCGGCTTCGCGCATCAACGGGATTATTGCCCGAGAAACGAGGTAGATGCTCTTTACATTGACGGCGTATTGGTGATCCCAGTCTGCTTCGGAGATTTCTTCTAATTCGCCTACGACAGCAATACCAGCATTGTTGAAAAGCACATTTGGCGTGCCGAATTCAGATGTGACGTGGGCAACAGCACTCTCAATCTGTGCAGTGTCGGTTACGTCGCACTCACAGAAAAGAGTATTTCCACCGGCGGATCGGATCTGCTGCGCGGTTTCTTCACCGCGTTCAGCGTTCACGTCCCAGATGGCAACCGCCGCGCCTTCACCTGCAAAGAGTTCTGCACTTTTCGCGCCAATACCTCGTGCTGCACCGGTGATAATTGCTATTTTATCCTTAAGTCGGTTTGCCATGTATATTCTTTCACAGAAAATTTCAGAAAGGCATTGAAATGCTAATCTCTGTGGGGGAATCGTGTCCGGGTCTTCCGCTGACAACGATTTCAACCTCACAATCCAGTTTTCTGATGAGTAAAAACAAGGATTCAATAGTGAAGTCATCAAGCAGGCCATCTGAAAGTGCCGAGAGTTGGAATTTAGTGAGCCCCAACATTTTAGCTGCTTCGTGCCGCGTGAGTCCACTTTTGGCTATAATGCTATTAATTATTAAGGCAAGGCGGGCTTTCGCGCGATGTTCCTCTGGATTTGGAAATCCTAAGTCTTGGAACACATTGCCGCTGCTTTTTTCAACTTCAATTTTTTCCTCAGTCATTTTCTCTCTGCTTTTGTGCAAGTGTCTGTGCTGTGTTCAAACGTCTACGGATGCGGTCTATTCCTCTAGTAGTCGTTCAAGGTTGACCTTGTGTGTTAATTTGCCGTAGGGGCGAGGTCCCCTCGCCCGTATAGCATATAACTTCAATGTTGAAATAATACTATGAGGAAACGCCCAAGCAAAAACCCTGCGCCGTTGTTGCAGGCTCTTTAATTTTACCTTGCGGAGAAATAACGGTTGTTAGAACTATCAAGTACATCTCCTATATCCGCCTGCGCCGATGTTGCAGGCTACGCCTTTGGGTTTAAGGTTTCCTGACACAACCTAACAGGTTATGCTACAAAAGAGCAACGTGTGTAAACCCTAAGAATTTTAATTATTCCTTGACGCCTCCTAAAGTAATACCCTGCACAAATTCACGTTGCATCGCTAAAAATAGAATAACAATCGGCATGAGCGACAACAGTGTTCCTGCCATCAACATCCCGTAATCTTGACGATAGGTCCCCACGAGATTCGCTAATCCGATCGGTAGCGTGTATTTCACCTCATCGCGTAAAATGATGAGGGGCCAGAGGTACCCATTCCATGAACCCAAGAACGAATAGATCGTCAACGCGCCGAGAGCAGGCTTGATGATGGGTAACACAACCCGGTAATAGATGCCGAACTCCGAACAGCCATCAATCCGTGCCGCATCCAGCAGCTCAGACGGAATCGTTACAATGAATTGACGCATCAGAAATACACCGAATGCACCGACCGAAAATGGAATGACAATCGCCTTGTAACTATTGAGCCAACCAATATCATACATCAACCCAAACAAGGGAACGAGCAGGACCTGAAAAGGCACCATCATGGAAGCGAGGAGGATACCGAACAGGATTTTCTGACCGCGGAATTGATATTTGGCAAAGGCATAGCCACCGAGCGAGCAGAAAAACAGTGTGAGCAGTGTTGATGCCGTGGCAATGAAAACACTATTGACAAAATACCGATTATACGGCACCGTCTTCCACAGATTTCGATAGTTTGATGTGAACTTATCCCATACAATCGAGAGATAAGCAGGCTGATGAATCGATAATTGCAGGAACAATTGACTTCCACTTCCTGTTTCCACCGTGGCTTCGGATGCGAGGTTGGTTTCGATTTTCTCCATGGAGATGTGTGAAGACTCTAACTCACCAGGGATACCTTGCACTCGCCAGACCGAATCTGTCCACAACGCGCTTCCTAAAACGAAAGAACGTGTTGGCTGATATGTAACGCCATTGTTAGTGCTGCTGGCATTCACTCCAGGCTGAGGGACAGACACGGTTAACGAGAGACGGTGATACGAAGCATCTCCACGCACAGGAAGTGTAATACGCCGAATCCGCTCAATCGGAATAGGGGAGGAAATTGTAGCTGACAGACGAGCGGTGTCGCTGTCTTGAAAATTGAAGGATAGACTGGCAGCCGTTTGGAGATCGTCTGACGTGCGTATACGCGTGCCTGTTTCTGCTTCCCAGTTCACATTTTCAATCGGTGTGCGATTGAAGTCAAGGTCTTCTACCTGAAGCGTCCCAACGGCAACTTCGCGATACACTGCCCCCCAGATTGTATCAACCGCTTCAGGAATAATAGTATCTCGCACCGCCGTAGTAACCGAACTCGTCGCTCCGTTCCAGACTTCGTCTGGCAATCCTGCGACCAGTTGTTGCCATAACCCTTCCACTATTTCGGTTTGTAATTCTTTGGACTGGACATAATTGGAAAGTTTCCCATTTGCTGTGATGTGTGCCTGTACCTGAGACCAAATTATCTGTGTGAGTTGAGGTTGCAGGGTTTCCCATTCTGCTTCATCTACTGTCATCGGTTTTTCAATCTTAGGATAAGCATCTTCGACAATGTAAGGCGACGATGCGACGCGCGGCGGAAAACTCGGGAACCACTGAATAGGGACAGCGAAAATTTCGTTAGCGGTTTTAAAAGAGGAGGTCAATAGCCACAACATCGGTATCATCGTACAAAACGCGGCGCCTACTAAAAGGAGATAACCGACACCTCTGAAAATCTTTGTTTCAATCTGTTGCGTTTTTTTCTTATGGTTCATCCTAAAATCCCAGTTCAGATAGTTCCACTGCGCGTGCGCGTTGAATATCGTCCTGATATTTGAAGACACAGCCAAGCGTCTCAGCAACGACATCCGCATCCAGTTGCGCCTTACCCAGTGCCACGAGTGCCAATGCCCAATCTAAGGTTTCCGCTACACCGGGTTTCTTATAGTAATCCCCTTGCCGCCAAAGTTGCATCATCCGACATAACTGTTGTGCGAGGTGGTCATCAATTTGTGGCAACTTCGCCTGTATGATTGCCAACTCCTTCTCCACAGTGGGATAATCGATCCACTGATAGAGACAACGGCGTTTGAGTGCCTCATGGACCTCCCGTGTTCTGTTTGAGGTTAGCACAACATAGGGGATATGTTTGGCTTGAATCGTCCCAATTTCGGGGATGGTAATCTGGAAGTCGGACAAAATCTCGAGTAGAAACGCCTCAAATTCACTGTCGCTCCGGTCTACCTCGTCGATGAGTAAGACAGGCGGGACATCCCCATCGCTCTGGATAGCCTCCAACAAAGGACGTTTCAGTAGAAACGCTTCGCTAAACAGATCCGTACCGATGTTTTCTTTTTCTCGTCCGCGCGCTTCATCAATACGAAGTTGCAAAATTTGACGCGTGTAGTTCCATTCGTACAATGCGCTGTTTGCATCCAAGCCTTCGTAACACTGCAATCGGATGAGTTTCGCGCCTGTTGAATCCGCAAGTACCTTAGCAACTTCAGTCTTGCCGACACCGGGTTCGCCTTCGAGAAAGATAGGTTTTTTGAGATGATGCGCGAGATAAAGGGTCGTTGCTAAACCTCTATCTGCGATATACGCATGCTTTGCACATGTAGCTTGAACGTTTTCGATGGATTTAAACACTTTTTAATTATTCCTTGCGGTGCGGTCTGGTAGATTTGAGATCTGAAAACCCTTTCCGCCCATCCGCTCTCTATTTGATTACGAGTTACGCCCTGGATTCTACGGATTTTTAATTATCCTTTGTATGAATGTGACTCAGGTTATTCAAATAGTTTTTCCACGGGACAGGTAAACCCTGGCACGACATCCTCACCCGTCAACGTGGCTTCGGATGTAAGTAGCTCAATGTCGCTTTTAGAACGATACACCGTCACCGTTTTGGCGACAGGGTCAAGCACCCAGACGAGGCGAGTTCCCGCTTCCAGATAGTCAAACGCCTTGCGGACGATACGGTACTGAACATCCGTCGGAGAGACCACTTCAATCGCCAGGTCGGGCGGTATCGGAAATTTTTCATCTTCGTTGACATCCAAGTGATCGGTTGAAACGAACGCAACGTCCGGCTTCATCACCCGTTCTCCGACCTGAAATGCTGTTTCCGCTGTGTACAATTCTCCGAGTCCATTTTCGTAGACATAGGGGTCCAAATATCTAATGATGCTGACACTAATCTTCCCATGTCTTCTCGTCGCTGGGGGCATCGGTATTAATTCTCCTTCGGCGTATTCATATCCTGGGACATCGTTCTCAAGAAACTCCGCTAATGTCATCGTGGTTGGGATAGACTTAGGAACGCTTGGCGGTGACTTCAGGACTAATTTTCCCTCAACGTATTCATATCCTGGGACATCGTTCTCAAGAAACTCCGCTAATGTCATCGTGGTTGGGATGGATTCAGGAATTTCTGGTGTGTCTTTGTGAGATTCTTTCATTTTTTTTCTCCCTCACGTGTCTACGTGGCACCGTTTCAATTTTCCTGCAGGGCGCGTTCATAATCTTCGCGATAATCTATATCCCGAAGCACTCGGTCTGTATCGACTGTAATATAATGAATATCATCGGCATATCTTTTGAAGAGCGTCCGCACGCCGCCACTCTCCACCCCCAAGGCGAGAATATCGTCGGCATACTGCCGCTGGAAGATAACCGGATGACCCCGTTTATAATTATAACTCGGTAAGGCAATTCTACTGTCCGTTTGAACGTAGGCATCAATAACCTGATCGATTAACGCAGAGGTGATAAAAGGTTGGTCGACGAGCATGAGTGCGAACGCGTTGCTGATATTCAGTGCACGTATACCCGCCTGTGCGGAGGTCAGCATACCCTCGTGATAATCAGGATTAAAAACGATCTTGACAGGACGTTCCGATAGTTGTTCTTGAATTTGCCCCGCGCAATGCCCGACAACAACGATAACCTCATCAAACTTGGCACCAAGCATACTGTCCACCACAGTCTCAACGATAGTGCTCTCACCAAAAGGGAGTAGTTGCTTCGGTTCGCCCATCCGAGTAGAGAGTCCTGCGGCAAGAAGAATCCCCGAAATGAAGGGAGGCGTCGTATGCGTCATGGTTTAATACCGAATGCCGAAAGTCTCATATTCCGCTGTGAAAGGACGTTCGTCAATCTCAAGCGAATCAACCTTCGCATAGCGGGGTCCCTCCCTTAAAAAGACGACCAATGCATCCAACTGCGCCTTATCACCCTCTGCGACGACTTCAACCTTTCCGTTCGGCAGATTTTTGGCGTAGCCCTTAACGCCGAGTTGTCGTGCGTTGCGTTGTGTGAAATTGCGGAATCCTACGCCTTGCACCCTGCCGGTGATTAGCACATACAGTTGCATTTTCCGATTGACCTCAATCGTGAGCGTGACAGGTGTCCCAAGTTTTGGCAGTACTGCATCGTTCTTTTTATAGATATTCTCCTCTTCTGATTCAGGAAGCGGATTTTGGAAGAGCGCGCTTGCATCAAATCGTTTTAAGGCAACAATGTCATTACTCATAAACGCCTGCGGCATCATCGCATCCTCATCATCGCTATCCAAATCTGGCACGACGCGTGAACCGGAATAGATCCAAGCGACATGTTGCATAGGCTGTTGCGTCTTGACATTGCGTATTAGTTCTTCGGCACGCACCTTTTTCCCCTTATCGCCATCCTTCCATTCAACAAAGATAACGACTGTTGTTCCTGTCGGTGGTGTCGGTTCATCCTTCACCTCATCATAACCGGGCGGCATCCCGACTTGAATATCAAGCTTACTGAGTGCGTCATGAATCTCTTTTGCCGTTGCTTCGACAACAACAATGCTCTCATACTCTTTACCGTTGTGTCCACAGATGAGGTATTCTACCGCTCCCTTTAAATGTGAATCGTATTCACCAAGAGCTTCAGAAATTTTACCCTTCAAAACAATCTTTTTATCTTTTTCATTGATCTGGAGATGCCCATCTGCCAAGGCAATATTCGACAGTGCGACAAGACACACGCCGATACAGACTTTTATTCCCATTTGCCACGTGTAGGTCTTCACCCGTTTCATAAAACGACTCCTTTTTTAATCGCTGTCGGCTCTCGGTATGTGGCGGACATGTTTCACTTGAACGCCACAACGCCCTCTTTGCGGATTGCTGACAGTTGGCTACCCTTAAAAAGTATACCGTAATCCGTTAAATATTTCCACATCATGTTTTCGGATACCGGTCGGTGGTTCACTATCGTATCGGAAATTGACTCGGAGTGGAAAGGATAATTTCGTCGTCAGTCGGAATGTGATACTCCCTTCAAAAAGGATGCGGTAATCTTGAAAACGTCGGAGATAGACCTGATAGTAGCCTGTGGCACTCGTCGTGACGCGTTCATCGAGTTGTCCAGTCCAATTGATATAATTTGTCGACCGAACGATACGGGTTGTGATTGCATCGCTCTCTTTATCATTAATGCGTTCGTGTTCCCACATCGCACCGATGCCGAGATAGAGATTAAATCTGGAATTACGCGGATGTGAAGCGAACCGAACGCCACCGCCTATTAAATTCCGGTCATTTAACAGAATAGAGTCGTTGAATTGCTTCTGCAGAAAGGATTCAAAAAGGATGTGCTGCGTCAAACCTCGAATAATTCGCGCATGTGCCATGCCTTTGTTGATAAAAAATTCGCCGCTCTTTCTACCCTGCTGAAGACTTCCGAAAACGAAGCCGTGATATGCTTTCGTGAGATAATCTGAGCGAAACCGGGTCCGAGACGTAAGGAGATCGGTATTACCAGTCCGATAGGTTAAATCCAGGGCGATACTGTTATACAAACCCGATTCCAACCGCATCTGTCGCATTGTTTCACCCGTAAAAATATTCACTTGTGCCATCAGTGGAGGACAGCAAAGAAGAAATAATATGAAACAGATACCGACAAGTCGGTTATTTCTATTCTGACTGGAACAATTCGCTGGAAAATACAATGGACAAAATCACTCTGTGATAGTAAAATCACTAAAGAAAATGGTAAAACTCATCTTTTGGAAATACACTGAGATAGGAAGATAAACATGCAACGCATCCTTATAGACACGGATCCGGGTGTAGATGATGCCCTTGCAATTCTCTTTGCAATGCTTTCACCCGAATTACACATAGAAGCCATAACAACCGTCTGCGGGAACGTCCCCGTCACGCAAGGGACAGAGAACCTGTTAAGAATTCTTGGGGTTCTCAATTTGGAGGAATTCCCACTTATTGCGCAAGGGGCGGCGCAACCGCTGGTCAAGCCTCTCGTGACAGCCGCCCACGTCCACGGTGATGACGGTTTAGGAAATGTTAGCCAACTGCGAAATGCCGACGGTAGTCCGTTATATCCGCCCGCAAACACAAGTATTTCATCCACTTCAGGGGTCGATCTCATCCTTGAGATGGTAACGCGCTACCCAGATGAACTCACGCTCGTCGCCCTCGGTCCGTTGACAAACATCGCCAAGGCAATTCGCAAAAATCCCGCGAAGATGCAAGGGCTGCAGAAGATTGTTTTGATGGGCGGTGCGTTTGAGGAATACGGTAATGTCACAACGACCGCTGAATTTAACATCTTTGTCGATCCGCATGCGGCGCACGAAGTTTTCCACTTCGATGTGCCTATTCACATCGTACCCCTCGATGCCACACACCAGATTATCTTAACTGGCGACCGATTGCACGCTGAAACCGATAAACATCCCGACAGAATTTTCCAATTCCTTAAGGATGCGACACAACCCTGCATGGAATTTTACCGTCAGCACATTGGATTTTGGGGATTTCATATCCACGACGCGCTCCCGATTGGCACGCTTACACACCCAGACTATTTTGAAAGCGTTCCCGCTCATGTGCAAGTTGAAACCGAAGGCACCTTGACCAGCGGTATGACAGTCGCCTATCTACGGCATGAACGCCGCCATCCTAACCCAAATGCCCAGGTCTGCATTAAGGTAGCGGCGGAGGCGTTTCTGGATCACTTTTTCGCGCGTTTTCAGTGAATGAAATAGAACTTACGCAAAATGACCAAATTTCGCCTATTTTCACAGGATTCGGTGCGGTTAGATGAAGTTTCAGAATTTAATTCGGTAATTCCCCAATAATGCCCGGTGCGGTTAGAAACCGCACCTACCGGACCTGGGGAAAATAAATATTACCGAAATATTTATTTAATCTTCATGAAACTGCACCTACCGGGGCAGTACGTAAGTCCTACTACAGAAAAAGTGTTGCCTTCAAAGAGAGCATTCGGATTGGTTTTCCCACGGACTAACGCTGCCCTCCCATCGGTTTGAAAGCAGTTGTTATAAAAGCGGATGTTACGAATTCCTTCGCTGGCACAGTCAACTGCGGCAGGATTTCCCTCAGCGGATTGCGTCGTGAAGATTGTGTTGGCGTAAAAAGTTGTGTCCGTGATACCACCACTCGCACCTGTAGACCAGAGGTGAATGCCTCCGTAACGATTCTTCCTACCGTCGTTGACACTCACATTATGGCGAAGGGTGTTCCCATAAAATGCAGGGGCACCGCTGAACTGTGCCAGCAGATACCCGGGTCCATCGTTATCATGGGAATAGTTGTGCTGAACAGTCGAATTCCGCACACCGCCATCCAGATCGAACCCACCGCCATCTTTACTGCTGCCAGTACGGTTGTGATGAGATTCGTTGAACTGAATGACAACACGGTTCGCGTCCCATACCCAGATTCCAACGGGACCACCGCCGTCGTAATCGTTTAAGCTGCCATTTTCGTAAGCACGACACCGTTCAATTAACGCTCCATCCACCTGTGCGAGGACAATTCCGTTTCCTGAGTGCCCCCCTTTGCCGGGGATGCCAGCGTTCCTATAAACACTGCAGTTACTGACATAAAAGTCGGCATGCGCATATCCATCCCGTTCCGGATTCCAAACCCCGATACAACTGATACCTGTATCACCGTTATCATGACTCACCGCATAGGTAATTTTGACATCACAAAAACCGCTCCAACTCCGATCTGGTGGTTCTGCCCTGAAACAGATCCCTGAATGTTTGAAACCGCTGACCTCCACGTGATGAATCCGAATATCTCCTAACTTAATCCCACCGGGTAGCGTATTAATGAACACGATGCCAGAATCGGCATTCTCAGACGCACCCGCACCGACAAAGTTGAGTTCTCTTAGATGGACACTCCGCATATTCTTCACGACGAAACCGATACCGTTCCTCGCGTCAATAGTGGCTCTACCGGATCCATAGGAGCTGACAGTGATCGGTTTGTCCACTCGCCCCGTACCTTTATTAGCAAAACAGAGATTCCCAAGGAAGGTCTGATTGGCTTGAAACAGGACAGTATCCCCCGGCAACAACTGTGCGGCGTTCACTCGTTCAATACTTTGCCACGGGCTCGCTTTGGACGTGCCAACGTTTGAATCGTCGCCGAGCAAACTCACGTAATAATCCATTTTTTAATTATGCCTTGCGGTTCGGTGAGATGGGTTTCGATTTTGACGTGCCTTCCCGTATATCCGTCCTCCACTTCGTTACGGACTACGCGATTTTGGATTTCTCTAATTATGCCTTGCGGTTCGGTGAGGTGGATTAGATAAATGACGATCTTTGGCGTAGAGCCATCCAAACAATGAAGGCGCAATAAAACGTTGGGTTTCACTTATGCTGAGTGATTTTAGATCCTCAGATGCCCCACGAAGGTTATCCACCGCTATGGCTTTCAATAAGTTCCCGTTCAACCCAACCTACACAGTAAACCAGTTTCTTATCTCAAATTCATATTAAAACACATTCATGCCACCGAGCGGGTGACTCGGAAGATAACGAAGGTCGTTGTATGGGTCGCGCTGGAGCATCATTGGCACATCCAACTTGGGCATTTTCATGTCCGCCAATTTAAGACGTTGCTCAGGGGTAAGTTCTGCCGCGATTTCCCCAACGATCTCTTCAATCTCGTCGAGATAGATGGCGCGTTGTTTCAGAAACTTCCGTGCCTCGTCTCTGAATGCGTTTAACTCTCGCCGAGAACGCGTATCCCTGAATCCACTTTCGTATCGACCGTATTGCCGTTGCGTTATGCCAGATCGAAATACCTGATAATCCACCTCCAACTGTTTCTTCTCGAAATCGTAGTCATCAATAACATCACGGATAAGTTTCAGTTTCGGGTGGATTGTCTGCTGCTGTGCCGTTGTGAGTTGCAATGCCGCCGAACTCTTGGAAATATCAACCAGTTTGAGTCCACCACACGCTTGCAAAAAGCAACAGAGAAGTAAAATGAGAAACGGGATGGAAGAATGGAAGATAGGAAGGATAGAAGGAGGCGGCACTTCTTCCATCCTTCCACGCCAGAATCTTCCAATCCTCCAGTCAAACCCCTCCAATCCCGCAAGCAAACGAAGGAATCCTGTGTAAGTCCTACAAGTCATACAAGTCACCATATTTCGTCCGGAGATAGGCTATATAAGGTTCAATGGACAGCGGACTTCCAGTTGCGCGTTGGATAATTTCCGGTGCCGTATATTTCGACCCGTGTTGGTAAAGATTCTCTTTCAACCAATTATGGAGTGTAGCGAACTCGCCATTTTCAATTTCAGACGGAATACCAGCGTGCGCTTCGCGTGCGGCTGCGAAGAATTGTGCGCCCAAGATGTTGCCCAGTGTGTAGCCTTGAAACGAACCGCCAATCAACCCAAAATACCAATGAACATCTTGCAAAACACCGTCTTTATCATCGGGAGGTACGATGCCGAAATCGGCTTCAAACCGCTCGCGCCACGCATTTGGCAAATCACGAATCTCCAAGTTGCCTTCTAAGAGTGCCAGCTCGAAATCAAAACGCAACATGACGTGTAGGTTGTAGGTAACTTCGTCTGCATTTGTGCGAATGAGGGAGCGTTCCACTTTATTAATCGCACGATGAAACGTATCTAAAGGGACAGAACCGAGTTGCTCAGGAAAAACGCTTTGAAGTTGCGGATAGTAGTGTTGCCAAAACCCACGACTGCGCCCGACAATATTTTCCCAAAGCCTCGACTGACTCTCATGGACCCCCGCTGAAGTGCCACCAGCAAGCGGTGTGCCTTCCAGATCCATGCGAATCCCCTGTTCATACAGTGCATGTCCAGTCTCGTGTAAGGTGCTGAAGAGCGCGTCGCCAAGGAAATTCTCTTTTGTGCGGGTCGTAATCCTCACGTCTCCGAGCGAGAATTTTGTCATAAACGGGTGGTGTGTTTTATCTTGGCGCCCCCGATTCAAGTCGTAACCGAACTTTTGAGCGACCTCTAAACCAAATGCGAGCTGTTTCTCCTCTGGAAAATATTGGTGCAAACACGAATCATCAACAAGTGTCTGCGATGTGATCTCGGAAGCGATCGGTACGAGTTCTTGACGTAATTCTGCAAAGACGCGACGCACATCGGTAGCCTTCATTCCGTAATCACTGGATTCAATAAGCGGATCCGCGATGTGATCATATCCGGGAAAGAAGTCAGCCGCCTGTCGGCTGTATTCCAGTGTTTTTTCGAGATACGGACGGACCCGCTCAAAATCGTTCGCTGGACGTGCTTCAGTCCAGACTTGATAAGATTCCGATGTATGGTTCGTTACCTCAGCCATGAATTCAGCAGGGATTTTTGTAGCCCGTTCGTAGTCTCTACGCGTAACACGGAGAAGACTCGCTTCATCGGAATCGTAAGCGAGACTTTTTTCATAAGGCTCAAGGGTGTCAAGCAACCTTCCTATTTCCGGATCAGTAACCTTCTCGTGTGCTAATCGTCTAAGTGTAGCACTTTGACGTGCCCGAGCAGCGGCACCACCGGGCGGCATGTACGTCGATTGATCCCAGTAGAGGAGTCCAGCAGCGGAAGATATATCATTGGTTTCAAGCAGGCGGGTTTTGAGTTGTTGGAATTTGGACTGCACAACATTCTCCTATTCTATAATTGCGTATTGCTTGGCACGGGAAACTCACATTTCGCATTGCTATCATTTGTGCCGCAACTGTGTAAAGGTTGTTGCGTTGCGACTATCGAGTCGGCATATTTCCTCGTAAATCTATTTTTTATTTCGGAATTAGTCGTTTTGGACTTGCCAAAAGTTGTTAGAAAAGTGCGTTAAACCCTTGTAAATAAAAGGTTTCTGCGATACAATATAGATAAGAAAATAGGGGGTTGCAGCCCCCTATCGAACCCAAAAAAGCGAGTTGCTTTTTCGGAGTCCACACTTATTTGATTATTGTATCAGAACTCATCAGAAAAAAGCAACTCTTAAAATAACAGAGGAGACTTTTCTGATGGATGTGGTCAAGATTATGGAGACGTTCCCGACGCAAGAAGATTGTATAGCGTATCTCGAACGTCTCAGATGGAAACCCGGATCCCCCGAAGGTCCACAGTGTGCGTCTACACACGTCAGATGCCGCACCGAACAGGCTATAGGGCGTATCGGACGCTACAATTGCCACGAGTGCCGATCCTCGTTCAAGGAGACACACGGGACACTCTTTCATGGGACGAAAATACCGCTTCAGAAGTGGTTTCTCGCGATCTCACTGATGGAGACCAATGCGAAGAAGCGTCTCTCAAGTTGTCAACTCGCACGAGATTTAGGGCTGAAGCAGAAAACGTCTTGGCGTCTAATGATGGCGATTCGTGCCGAAATGGGGAAGGATACCGTCTTACTACAGGGAATCGTTGAGGTTACCGACGAAACCTATATCGGTGGCAAACGCAAGCAAGTACAAATTCCCACGTCGGTGGAACCAGCCATCCGCGCCGTTGTTCAACAGCCACTGTAGGTGTGTCGGATCGTACCGGTTCACTTACAATGATGAGAAAGAGGATGACAACGGAAACGTGATTATTGGATACTTGGTTGGAAAATAAAAGGATTCGCAGCCAAAAGGGCGGGAATTAGGTTTCCCGCCACTTTTTCTTGATTCTTCATCTCATTAGGATACGGTTTGGTATTGTTCCCACGCTTCGCCTGCGGCAGCGGCTTGACGTTCCAGTTCGCTCCGCCATCCAACGACTTCACCCGCCTTGATACGTTGGATGTCAAAACCAGCGTAGCGGTCTTCAAGTCTGTCGCCGAGTTTGTGGTTTGCCGCCCAGCGATCCCAGGCTGTTTTCATCCATTCGTGTGGGAGTGCCTCACGGACGGCGGGATCGAGTTGCCATGCGAATCGGGCATCGGCGACTTTCGGTTCCTCATCGGAGGGACCGCCCCACTTCGACCAACCGATGGACAGCGTATTGCGTTCACGCTCAGGCACGGTCTGTCCGGTATGGATGGTCACGCCGTTACGGATGAGTGCCTCGCCTGCCTTGAGCCGAATCGCGACCTGTCCAGGGAGCGGATCTGTACCGTTCCAACTCGGTGTGTACGGAACTCCCTGATCCTTCATGGATTGTGGGAGTAGCACGTCGTGTTCAAGCGGGGTACGCCAGCGACTGTGACTGCCCTGAACAAGTTCATGACATTCGTCGTCCGCGAGTGCCAAAAACATACCTACACCGTTCCGTTCGGTAATTCGCTTCTCGTTTTCTTCCTGGATCTCTTTCCAGCGGATCCGCTCCACCTCCTCGGAATAGGCTTCGGGACCTTCTTGGCGGCTTTCTTGTGAGAAGTAGCTCTCTCCAGTGCCCCACCAGGTTGTGTCTCTGTGCCATCCGAGTCTATTCTCTTTTTTCCGGGGATTGCACCACAGGAGTATATTCGTCATGACGAGGTCTTCAGGCTCCGCGCCACACCACGACTTGACGAACCCCGTGAAATCTGGCGATCCGTAAAATTCAGTGAAAGCCGGTTCTTTAAATGCTGGATGGATGATGCCTCGGATTGCCCACGGTTCGTTCTCACCTGCCCGGTGAACGTATCCCTTTGAGCAGTCGATAACGTCGTAGCCATTCTCTGGCGCGCAGGCTTGTGTAACCCGTCTGCCAGCCTCTCGGAGGATCGGGATCCACGGATTGTCGACAAAGTCATTGATGATAACAAAACCGTGTTCCCTTAAATGTGCCAATCTTTCAGGTGTAGCACCTGGAACCGAAAGTTCAGGTTTGAAATCCGCAAACGCAGGCGCGCGGTAAACTTCTTTCGCAGGGGATTGATCGTTGCTCATGGTCGTGCCTCCTTTTGAGCCTTATGGAAAAGTGGTTAAAACTTGGCATTGCATTATGACATTCTCTCACAAATTTGTCAAAAATTACGATGTTTCCTGTTGAAGGTTTCCAAATCCGACCTCTTTCTGGGCTGATTGTCGACTGCTGACTGCTGATAGCCTTTAATGCATCTCAACCGAAAGGACATAACTCAAGATTGTCACCAGAATCCATGTGCCGACCAGTACAATCCCGAACGGACGTTTCAACTGATCGCCCGATACGAAGATCCCGCACCGGAAGACAATCAGAATAAACAGCATCGCTGGGAACAGGAACTGAAAAAACTGACCATCTGCCTGCAAACCGCCTTGTGTTGCCGAAGCGGAGACACCCGCGACAAAAAGGACGTTGAGAATATCGGCACCGATGATGTTGCCGACCGCCAATTCGCCGTGTCCGCGTCTGACTGCCGTTATTGCCGTCACCAGTTCTGGAAGCGACGTCCCGAACGCAACGAGTGTTGCTGAGATGATGTGTTTCGGGACGCCTATCCTTTCCGCCATGATGCTCACAGTCGGGATCAGAACCTGTGCAGAAACGACGATGATAGCAATTGACCCGATGAGCTTAAGAAGCGTTCCAAACCCACTTGCTTCTTCTACTTCTGCGTCCACTTCTTCTCCATTCTCAGGATTCGCGCCTGCCGCGCTTGCCCATCGGATGGATTGATAGATGTATAACCCCAATAGGACAACGAAGACAACACCTACAAGTTGTGGTAAAGTGCCACCTTGTGTGAAGACTTGCGCTGGGGAGGTCCACGGAAAGCAACCAAGCACGAGCAGGATACCCGCACCTACCTGTACGTTTGACAATCGTGAAGCCAACTGACGATTGAGCGGTAGTGGCGCCATGAGGGATGCCAAGCCGAGAATGAGTCCCGTGTCGCAAATAATTGAACCGACTGCGTTACCGAGGGCAAGCCCCGGTTTTCCTTGTATTGCTGATAGGACGGAGACTGCCGCCTCTGGAGTTGTGGTGCCGATGCTCACGATCGTCGCACCGATGACTGCTTTGCCGAGACCCCATCGGGTTGAAAGGATGACGGCTTCATCGACGAGCCAATCTGCACCTTTGCCGAGTGTGTAGAGTGTTACCGCTATTATCGCAAAAAGAGCCAGACTGGGTAATCCATTAGCGAGTTCTGTGATCCATTGTTCCATTAACTTTACCTTTCCAGGAGATATAGGATGTTGATTTCCAAAGAATAGATTAACATATACCTTTGGTGAAGTCAATTAGTTTTCGGGGGATGTAAATATTTTGGCAGTGTCCCATATTGGAGTCGTCTCGGACAAAGCACTTTTTTCGACTCGCCTCCAGGGAATTCCCAAATCCGTAGAGACATATCACGCCTCTGGCATCAGCCACTTTAATAGTAAAACGCATACGTCGGTCTATCAAGGAGAATGCTTAAAATATTCCAGAAACTCCCCATGACAAAATCTCCCAGTGCCAATCCGAGAAAGAGTGGTACTGCTTTCCGATAGAGACCGAGACCACCATATTTTAAAATACTCCATTTCGCGAGCGCGCTGATGATAAACGCCGCCCAGAAAAGGTGCAGATGGAACGATACGCCGTAACCGAGCGGATGGATGGGCCACCAGAACAGGTGACTCCGCACCGCTGAAAGCAAGGTTGTGAGAGTGAAACCGAATATTATCGCAGCGATGTGACCCCTGTTTGCATCCTGTGGAGAAGTGAGCCAACCTTCAAGGAAGCGATACGCGCGTCCACCGAAACTGTTAATTTGTCCACCGACTTTGCCGGTATCAACCCCAAGTTCAAAGAATGTATCTACCAGCATGAAGATGCACAGCGGCATAGCGATAACTGTCAGGAGAATCATCAGACGAGACAGACCCTTTACGTCGAGGTTGCCGCGTTCGGCAAGCTTAAACGCTTCAAGTTGATGCGGCATTGGGTGGCTCCGATTGTCTCGATTGAACCAGAAAAACAGAGCAAACCATGTCAGATTTCGTGCGCCAATGCGTCGCGTGCCGAGTATACTGACAAGGCTATGGTGCGGACCGATAAAAGTTGTTGAGTGAATCGGAAACCCTATTTGTGCTCGAATGCGTGTCAGCGGAATCGCGATCGTTACGAAATGTGCGGCGAAAAATAGCACCGCGATCCACATTGCCATTCCGCCTCGCATTGCGAAGCCGATAATGAATATTCCACCGAAAACAATCCCTAAGAGTGCCGTTCGATAGCGCATCGGTTCCCTTTCATCCAATGTGTGGTTGCGTCCAAAGGCTGTACGAAATACCCGCCAAATCTGCCGACGTGTGCTCCAGAGCGCAACGACACAAATACCGATATACGCACCGATGTTCTGTTCATACGGATACGGAAAGCCAGGGACGTTTTCCAATCCGGTGAGGATAGCGATGAAATATTGCACTTTATAAAGAAAGAAAAAGAGCAGACACGATATAAGCAAATCAAGCGGCATCAGGAAACCAAGCCCAACTGCAAACGGATAGACAATAATTGCGTCACCGCCACGGAGAAAGGCTGTCCACGGCTTTTCAGTGAATAAGGCATTCAGGGGGATGTGCTTATTTGGGAAATCGGGAATTGAGGGAAAAAAGATGTGAAGCCCGTTGACAAGACTGATGATCGAAGCGATACCGAACCCCCACCACATCGCTCGACTCCGAAGGAATTGGTTTGTATTATAAGCGAGTTGATACGGGAGCTCAACAATCGGGTACACAAGACGTTCCTGCTCCGTCCACTGTTTTCGGATGATGACATTGATACACTGCATCACGAAAATAAGCACAAAAGTGAAAGCGCACCACCAGAACGTCGGTGTCACCCATTTCTTCACGGAATGGGTTTCGAAAAATGGGGCATCGCCGAGATAGAAGGCACGGAGCACACGCGGATCATTGATTGTTAACCACTCCGGCAGATAACGCCAAAACAACTCGCGCCATTCGTTTTCGGGAGTCCCAAAATAGAAGGCGTGAACGATAATTGAGACGAGTGGCAGGAACATGTCGTAAGACATGAACAGCAGTGTTATGGACATCAGGACATAGAGGCTAATCAGTTCGCCACTCGTCAGTGCGTGTTTTGCGGCATATTTCTTTACAGCCATGTTGAGCACTGCAATGATTAGGAGTGTGAACACTACGCTGTAGAACGGTGCCATCAATGTTGGGAACGTGTATCGGAGGGCTTCACACGCAATATGCCATTTGTAGATGAACGGCAGGAGTAGCAGGGATATGAGGATGGTACGCAGGCTGATTTTTTCCGGTATAGGCATACGGGTCGGCGGACTTAAAGGAGACATAGTGAGCGTTTAGCGATCCCCTCCCCCGGTATGTGCGGTTTCCCAACCGCACCGGTGTGATGTGTCGTGGCAGAAAAGTGAACCATCTTCTGACATTTTACGTTTATTCAGATAAAAATTCAAGAGAATCCGTTCTAACATGCTGATATCAGAGAGGCTATTTAATTATGGAAATTGCACAGGTTGAAGCATTCGCGCTCCGATACCAAACCGAGAAATCATCAGAAGAACAAACCGACAATTATTACGTGCCGAGCGAGGGATGGCGTTGCATCTACGCACGTCACCATGAGACGATGATCGTGCGGATCACTACGTCAGATGGCATCGTCGGGTATGGCGAAGGACAAAGCCCCGTCTCGCCGCGCACATCGAAGACAATCGTTGAGGATCTGTGTCGTCCGATACTGAGGGGGGCAGACCCGTTTGACGTGGAATACCTTTGGCAACGGATGTTTACAGCGATGCGCGAGCGTGGACACTATACCGGCTTTTTCATCGATGCACTCGCGGGGTGTGACATCGCGCTCTGGGACATTATCGGGCAAGCGACAGGGAAACCCGTTCACAAAGTCCTGGGTGGACGCTATCGGGATCGGATTCCTTTATATGCTGGCGTTGGCGGTAGCACCCCGGAAGCGGCGGCGGCACAAGCGGCGAAGCATGTTTCGCAGGGGTATGGCGGGTTAAAAATTCACTCAACGCACGGACGCTCCGAAATTTTGGAGATCGTCGCAGCGGTGCGCGAACAGGTCGGTCCACAGATTAAGTTGATGGTGGATGTCCACACCCAATATAGTATCCCAGAGGCGACGCTTCTCGGACGCGGGCTTGAGGAATTGGACGTGATGTGGTTGGAGTCACCGACGGCACCGGAGGACATCCCCGGACAAGCGGCATTGGCGCAGGCACTGGATCTGTCGGTCGCTATTGGCGAATGGACCCGCACTCGTTATGAGTTACGCGAAGTCTTTGAGCGTCGCGCCTGCGACATCACCATGCCCGATATTGCTCGCACGGGTCTCACGGAAGGGAAACGTATCGCAAGCCTCGCCGATACCTATAACATTCCGGTAACACCGCACATCGGCGGCGGTGGCATCCTCTCAATTGCCGCGACGGTGCAATTCTCAGCGACGATCCCCAACTTCCTGATTATGGAGCATTCCCCGGAGGCGTATGAATCGAAAGGGCAAATCACCACGCGAAAACCGATGATTGAAAATGGAACTTTCGTCATTGATGATATGCCCGGACTCGGTGTTGTTATTGATACAGAAGCGTTGGAAGCCTTCGCAATTGACAGTTAATATCCAAACGCTGCGATTTTCTATGACTGACAACTGATGGCTGACTGCTGATGGCTATTAATACCCTTTTTCTTTATCCACAACATTCGAGAGCGGTTCCCCGTTCACGTATTTGCGCATGTTGTCGATGAAGAGTTCCATTGCGCGTTTGGCGATATTTTGCGACGCGCCAGCGGTATGGGACGTTAGAATCACGTTCGGGAGCGTCCATAATGGGTTGTCTTCTGGACACGGTTCCGTATAGGTTACGTCCAACCCCGCGCCCGCCAATTTCCCGCTTTTCAGCGCGGCGATGAGCGCGTCCTCGTCAACCACTTTACCACGACTGACGTTGACGAAGAAGCATCCCTCTGGTAAAGCATCGAATTCCGCATGGGACAGGAGTTTATGGGTTTGTGGCGTGATTGGACAGCAGACCGTCAAAACGTCGCAGCGGGATAGGAACTCCGGCAGCCAGTCGAGTTGTCCCAATTCATCGACGGTATCTGGCTTCTCCATCGGTTCGGGATCGACAGCAATTACGTTGAACTCGAAGGCTTTGGCACGTTGCGCGACCGCTCTGCCGATACCCCCAAGTCCGAGAATTCCCATCGTCATTCCCGATACCTCAACACACTGTGTCCACTTCCACTCTTTATCACGCATCAAATCAAGTTGTGTATTGATCCCCCGTGTGAGTGAGAGTAGCAGCGCGAAGGCGTGTTCAGCGAGCTGGGGTCCATACAACCGTTTGCTGTTTATCAGTGTGATGGGGCTTTCTTTGAAGGCGGGGTACATTGACCTTTCCACGCCTACGAAAGGTTGCATCACCCACTGTAGCGATGTCGCATGAGGGAGGGCATCCTCTGATACGACGCCGTAGAGAATTTCAGCGTCTGAAATGTGGTTTTTGAGTTGCTCACCTTCCGGTAGAAAACTGATTTCCATCTCCGAGGGGGCATTCTTCAGCATATCCGCAACTTCTTGGCTAATTCCACTGGCAATCAAGACTTTGATGTTCGCCATTGATAGTCTCCTTCGTTATAGAATATTCTGTGATGGTGGTTCACATAAACCGAAGTTTATCATAGATTGGGATGTTTGTCAACAGGAAGATTTACAACAAATCCCAGCCTCGTTCTCCCCTACCATGGTAGGTGCGGTTTGGCGGCGTACCCATAGGTGTCAATTTAGGGAAATGTCTGTGATTGTATGATTGTGGAAACCCGATTTAGACCTTACACCTTTCGCACCGCTGGTGCTTGGGATATAAGGGACCTATATTTTTTATAGACCTTGCGCACCGCTGGTGCTGAAATACGATCCCCACAAGCCTCGGAGAGGCGATAGGTGTATAGGGGCATGATGTCGGTATGTATCAAACCCCAGAGAGGTGACAGGTGTATCAGATATACTAATGTTACACACTAAATTGACACCTATGGGTCTTTCACCTAACCGCGCCGGTATTCCACTAAATCTCGTGCGTCGTGCAAAAAAAGGAGACCGATAAAACCGGTCCCCTTTTCATATTACCTAACGTGAGTTTGAAAAAAGTTTATACGTTAGAAAAGCACGGGTAAATCGCTGACTTCTTGAAGTTCCGATATGTTCACCGAAGGTTTGGTCTCCAGAAACTGATCGTAATCAACGCAGCAACAACATTGACGTGGAAGTTAACGAAACTTCTATGCCGACTGTGTTCCACTTGTGTCTGCGTTTTCAGTTCCTTGATCACCGATTCAATAAGCGTCCGTTTTTTTAGCAGTACCTCATCGGAAATCGACACCCGCAGCGGCTTCATGTTTTTATGGACTTTATAGACCAAGTTGATACCTTGCGCACGGAGAAACTCCCGGAGGTCTTTGGAGATATACCCCTTATCGCCATAGAGATGGTCATCGGTATTCCCCGGGGATACCTCAAAGCCTAAGATATTCCCTTTCTCGTTGATAATCAGATGGAGTTTAAAACCATAGAACCATCCCATTGAGGTCTTCGAGCGTCCGGCGTGTGCTGCGAAGACGCGATGCGAGGAAATCCGCTTATTGTCGCAAACCCGCAAGCGTGTGGAATCCACGAAGGAGATACCGCTACATTCACCCAAGTGAGCATGAAGATAAAGCGTCAAAAGCGTCAACACCTCTTTCTTGAGTTGGACGAACCGAGAATAACTCACCAGATGTGGAAACTCGTTGGAAAACCGGCTCCGAACCTGTTATACTTATCTCGGAGGTACAGACGAAAAAACCACACAATGCGCGATACTATACTCGAACCCCGCACAAAAATCCTGATGATGCTCATCAGCGGATGTCTCGTCATTCTGCTCGACAGCCCGACGGCACTGCTCGTCTGTTTCGTTGGGAGCCTCGCGTTGGTCGCACTGTCTGTCCCGACGTTACGACAGATCGGATTGCTCTGTGCTTTCCTCTTCTTTACAACGTGGGGTCTGATTTACAGTCAAGCGATCTTCTATAACGAATTTCCACGTACTGTGCTGTTCACGCTTGTGCCTGCCGACCTACCACTCATTGGAAAGATGACCGGCGGCATCCGTGTCTATCGGGAAGGACTGTTCCACGGAATCGTCCAATCCCTCCGTTTCAACACGACACTCGTCATGGGATTTTTCATCATCTGGACGACGCAACCGCGTGATCTACTCCTCGCGTTGGCACAATTGCGTGTGCCTGCGACCCTCGCTTTTATGGTGACGACGGCGTTACATTTTATCCCTGTGATTGCGAATGAGGCGGCGACTGTGTTTCGCTCACAAAGATTGAGGGGGTTCCGGTATCTCCGTCTGAATCTTTTGGCAACCTGCCGAGGAGTTCTCAACAGTTTCCGTCCTATCTTGGCGGGTAACATCCGGCACGCGACACACCTCGGTGAATCCGTTGAAAGCCGCGGGTTCTCGCCAGAGATGGCGGCACAACGCACTTCGCTACGTGCTTTGAAGATGGGGGCTTGGGATTTCAGTCTACTTGCGGTGTTATCTGTCTGTTTGATCGGTGTCGTTGGTTTGAAGTTGCTCTATTTCTGCTATGCGAACGGCATCTACTACGCCTCGTGGTTGCGGCATGTGTATACCTTCACCCGCGAGGTTTTTTAATTTACCTTGCGGAGTAATAGAGTAGGTTTCATGTATATTGTACCTTTCATCTATCCGCCTGCGCCGTTGTTGCAGGCTATCATCTTAGACTGACTTTTGTGGTCGTAAGCCCGTAATGAAATGGAGGGCGAATTTAAGGAAGATACTTCAATGGCTCAAATCTACGTTGTTTCTCCGCAAGGTAAAATTAAAAATTAACGTCCGACTTCCCACGCCAGATGTTGCAATTCCGGTCCAATCAACTTTTCCCATGCCAATTGTACAGCCGCAGTCGAACCCGGTGTAGAGATCACCACTTTCCCGCGATAGACACCAGCAGTCGCTCGTGAGAGCATCGCTGCTGCCCCGACCTGATCGTAGCTGAACATCCGAAAGAGTTCGCCGAATCCGGGTAAAATCTTTTCCAGTTTACGATCGAGAATGTCAAACGTAGTGTCGCGCGGAGCGATACCCGTGCCACCGTTAAAGAGAATAACCTGTGCGTCGCTTTCCGCCATTTTATCTAATACTGCCGCGACTTGGTCGGGTTCATCTCTTATGATTTGATAAGCGGCGACGCTGTTTCCCTCGGCGGCGAGTTGTTCGCGTAGAAATACGGCGTTTTTATCTGTTTCAGGGGTGCGTGTGTCGCTCACGGTGACAATAGCGACAGCGACGGGTCCCTCTTCGGTTGCCATTTCTCGATGTTGTTGTGTACTTGTAGAAGTTGTTGACATTATAGGGTCATCTCCTTTTGATGATTAACTTTTCAGTCAGTTTTGGTCCCGTGATAATGGGACATCCGGTAAAGAAAACCTTAGCGTTGCGTTAGGTCTCCTATCAATATAACTGTGAGGTACGGCATCATTTGCCGCAGTGGGATTAATGAGTTCAATGTGATAGTCTGTGATCTTGGGACTGCCGAGGTTAATCCATTCCTCAAAGAGAGCCTGTTTCAGCCAATCGGCGTTGAGATCAAGACGGCCCATCTTCGCCAAGTTTTCGTGCATGCGTTCTATATGAGCGTGAAGCGTTGAGTCCATTTACTGATTCGGATAGGTTCTATTGAGATGTTTTGGCATTGTAAAGAAGCGTCCACCCGTCTGTTCTGCGAGGGTTTTCTGAAAATCTGTGGGACCCGGATGTCCAATAACATAAGCACGGATACCTAACGACTGACACAGACGCAGCGCGCGTTCAGGCGGATATTTGCCTGTTGTCGGTTCATCTGTCAGAATAAGCAGGAATCGGCTCGCATACGGACTGAATTTAACTTTTGGAACTCCCTCCACAATCGCGTCGATGAGGTGCTCGTCTCCGCCGAATGGGTCTTCCATGTAGGTTTCCAGCGTGGATTCGTTGAGTGGCATCTGCGTCACGACAGCACCGTTGATGACTTTAATGGCATCCTTTGCCTCCGCGAAACGGATGAGTCCGATCCGATAATTAATTGGCAGAATGTCTAACCTGCCGATGAGCGTGCTCAATCCGAGCATAATCACTTGGGATTTGCCCCCCATACTCCGACTGTAATCGAGCATCACCACAATATCCACGGCGGGTTCAAATCCCCTCACTGCGCTGTCAGGAGATGCGCTCAGGGTTGCACCATCGTAGATGTTCAGTCGATTCTTTTCGCTTCGGACGGTATACATGCGACGACGGGTTGGGTCGTTTATGAGCCATCTGTTGCCGCGCTTTTGCGGCATTGCAGTGAGACTGTTAGACATATTCCAACTTTCGGGGTAGATCCCAGCAAAAACATTCAATTTATCGCCCTGTTTGCGGACGGTATAGACACGACCGTTTGTATAATCGGTGATTATCCACAAATCTCCCTTCTGTTTTTCCCAGACCATCGAACTCCCAAACAGATTATCGACACCTGCTATAGAGACCCCATTTTCCTTGAATTCGCGTTGCAACTTTTTCATTGGAACATCGCCATCTTCGAGCAGCACTTCGAATTGAGACTCCATACTGAATAGCAATCGCCCCCCACCTCGGCGAATGTCTTTGACAATGTCCCGAAACACTTTGAGAAAAGCTTCATTGGCGACACGCTCGCTCGGAAGTGTGCTTGCCTTACCAAAACCGCCCGGAATAGGCTGCCAGAGTCCACCTGTCATTTCCGCTAACTCTTGTTGAAACGGTTCCGGCACTCCGAGGACGTTGACACGGATACCCTGAAGTTGATATTCTTTGATAACCTTTTCCCGCATCGTCGTGGAGGCGCCCTCCTTTGTAAAAGCGGTCGTTGCGGGTTCGTCGGTTACAAGGATAATGTATTGGTCCGCATCCGCGTGAAAGTCAATACGGTAGGGTGTATCTATGAGTGCGTCGATTGCATGTTCCTCGCCGCCGAGTGTGACTTTTTGCATCCGTCTACGCAGCATGCCGACATCGGGTAACAGTGTGCGGATCTCCAGTTTTTGACCTTCGTGCCTGACACTGAATTCCGACATGCCGAGATGGTACTCCAAATTGACAAGATCGAATTCATCAACCATGGCAAACAAGTTTGCAGCGATTTCTTGTATGTTATCACGCATGCTCCCACTCGTGTCGATAACGAAGACGACGTTCACCTTGTCTAATTCCCGTGTTCCGATGATGTGATCGGCGATACGTTTGAGTGCTTTCGCAAACGGGTTGCTGTTCCCTTTGCCAGTGCCTTCACCCTCACCATCTCCGGCACCGTCCCCGATAGTCCCAATTTCAGAGGCACCAGTGGATTGTAGCCTGTGGAATCCGCCACCGCCATCGCCTTTGACGCGTTGTCGCAGACTGTCTACACCCGCACCTGCGGTGGTCTGAAAGGGACTCGCGACCTCTTCTAATATCGAGGTTTCCCTGCTATTAATCCGTTTTGCGTCCGTGGTCACATCGGGGAGTGTCGTTTCCGTGTCAGACACGGATCGCGTCGCACTGTGTAGGAGTGTCTCTTCCGATTGACGCACGGTTTCGTCGATTAAATTTGCGGAAGCCATGAGGTCGAGATGCCGTTGGTTTGTCTCGATAGACGGATCTGTGTGCTGCGGCGTTCGGAGTTTTTTGGGCGGTGGCGGTTTAAGGGTGCGCCGTTGTTCCCGAAAGGCTTCTGGGTTAATGAGTTCCACCGCCAGCGCGTCTTCACCCCTGTTCTGACTCGGCGTGTAGAAGGAGAACATGAAAGTGATAGCGAGACAAAGATGGACGATCCCCGCAAAGAGCAGGGCGCGCATGGAACGGTGTCGCCTATAGGAACGGTTCATGTGTTTTCTCCATTTTGATATAAGTCTGTTTATCCGTCAATCCGATCAGGACTATTGGCTATTAGTCTGTCAACGTTATTTTGACTTTTTGTAGGTGTTTTTGATTGGGTGTTTCCTGCAGGTAGAACAGAGTGAAACCCGACAAAATCGGTCGAGCACACCTGTCAGTTTAGATGTGACAGACTACTATTCTGTTGAATCTTCAGTTTTCCCCACGTCGTGGTTAGCCGTTGCGGCTCTGGTGAGACGGGCAACGCATATGCTGGATCGAACCAGTCCCCGCCAAAATTCCGCCCAACGATATGCGTCAACTGCGTCCGAACACCGCTGTTTACATCAAGTTTGAAAATCTGGAATGTCCCATTAATTTCCTGTGTATAGAGGATTTGTTCACCATCTGGCGATAATGTAGGATACTGGGCATAGGGACCGGCTTCATCGACAAGTTGCTGAAGGTCGGTGCCGTCACGATTCACAGTGTAGATTGTCTCCTTATTTCTCCACACGGGCGGAAAACGATCAATTAACGGATTGTGATCCGGCGGTAACGGATGCTTATTCCAAGAAAAAATGAGTGTATCCGTAGTCGGCAACCAAGATGGACCGTTTTGCCAATCCATCGCTTCTTTGGGTAGAAGACGTTTTTGCTTTCGTGTACGGGTGTCGATAAGTGTAACTCGCCGGGTATGACCAATTGGGGTATAAGTAACATAAGCAATTTTCGTCCCATCGGGTGACCACGCCGGATAGAAGCCCCGCACAAGGAGTTCCTCTTCCTGTTCACCTAAAGTCGCAATGTGGATAAAGAACCCGGCACCGATTCCATCAGCGTACGTGTAAGCAATCTGTTTACCATCGGGGGACCACGTCGGATCTCCTCTATAAGCGTCTTTCTTAAAGACGCGTCGGACCTTGCCTCTATCTGGGTCCATTAGATACAGGTCTCGAATGCCATCGCGATCGGAAACGAAAAGAATCTGATCACCTGTTGGTGACCAGACGGCGTTCAGATCGTTTGAACGGTGTTTTGTGAGATTCATCTTTTCGCTGCCATCCGGGTTCATAATGTATACCTCGTGGTTGCCATCCCGTGAGGAGGTGAACAGGATTTTGGGGGTCGTCGGTGCCTGTGCGAAAAGCGGAGGAACGCTTCCGTTCAGCATTAACAGGATGGATATAGTAAAAACTAACAATCGTGTCGTTTTCATGAAATGTAACTCAAGAAATCAAAATGCGTTTTCATAAGTATATATAACGTGAGTTCGGCTTAAATATTTCGTCTGCTATCTGTTGTCGCACAAATACTTAGTTCGTGTGATATGGTTGCAAGTTAGCAGTTTACATTGCAGGAACCTTGCCTGCTACGGAGAACCTACAGCGTGGCGTGTGCCTACTACTTTTAATCACATTATGTAAAAAGTGGGATAATCGGTGTTTTCCGAAATTCAGGTTATTATATCATGTAAAACGGAGTTGATCAAATTAAAGTTGACAAAATTGATGCATTCTGCTAAAATTATAAAAATTCGGTTATTTTGCACTTTTTTCTTGCAATTCGTATGCAAAAAGTGCTATAATTTACTTTGTGTATTCTTTCAACTTTTCGGGGTGACGTATACTACCTCGCAGAAGGTCAAAGCAGAAGGTCAAAGGGAGAATCGCACTGCTGACAGATGACTGGTGGAACGTCAGCATTAAAAAAAGCGTGATTTGCACGCAGTACTGCTATCACCAAAAGTAAAATCGATGAGGTGATGAGGTTTTGGGAAGCGCGCTCCTTGCTCAAAAACTCTGAACCTTGTGTATATTGAAGAAGGAGATTTCATAGCTATGAAGAAATTCACAATCTTTATCACACTTGTTTGCGTTGTCATGATTTCGCCGATGGCATTCGCGCAAAATTGGCAGCCAGCAGGTGATAACTGGATTGGAAAATGGTGGGGACTCGACCTCGTCACCGAAACGGGCGGTTTTGGCACATCCGCGACGATTGACTACCTCGCTGAAGGTACCAGCGGTTTGATTTCAAACGCATCTGTCTCTACACGCGACGGTGCCGGGAAAACAGCGAACGCCATCGTGAACCTCCCAGATAATGGCGGTTCACTCGCTTGGTCGATTGTTGATATCAATACCGAAGATCAGCTGAACATGTCCACAAGCCACGGACTCGTTGATGGTGGGGACATCACATGGCACGGTCTCATCGTCGTTATTTCACCCGATGAACGGACAACGGTAATGCACCCCGCACATGATGATCACGCCCAAATCTGGATCAACGGTGAACAGGTCTATGACAACAGTGCTTGGACAGGTGGGGTCCGTGAAGTCACAACGCCAACAGAGATTCAGTTCAAGAAAGGCGAGAACTTCTTACACTACAAATGTGGTGAATCGGGTGGCGCGGATTACGTCAACCTCCGCTTTGAGCCGACCGATACAGATCTTCTCATCGCACCCACGAAGGATAACCTCTTCTTGGATGTCCTCACACCGGTTGAACCCCAAGGCAAACTCGCGGTTCGATGGGCAGATCTCAAACGGAAGTAATTTCTATTGATGGTTAGGTAACGAAAAACCCGTGTCCGAGTCAGGATGCGGGTTTTTTCTTGCCTATTCTTCTGATTCCATAATCGTCAAGGTCTGGTTGATAGAGATGTCTCCCAATTCCTGCGTGGTCCCGCTTTGCCAGACGATACTCACTTTCTCAACACGCTGATTGTCTCCCAAACCGAACAGCAGGCGCGTATCGCTGCCAGAGGCGTAGCTTGAACCACTCTTCACTTCCCCTATTTGCGTCATATCTCCTGCTGTGACCGTGACCTTCGTGCCGATCCCGTCGCGGTTGCTTTGCGTTCCGACCAGTTTAATGCTTAGCCAGCTTTTCAAATTTCCACCATCGTTCCGAAGCAACACCGCACGCTGATTAGAATTCATGATGACAATGTCAGGATCGCCGTCGTTGTCGTAATCCGCAGTAGCAGCGGCTCTCCCAACAAGTTGCTCCGAGAAGTAAGTTCCGGCGGTTGCTGAGACATCGGTATAAGTGCCGTCGCCGTTGTTTTGAAAGATCTGGTCGCGTTGTGCGTAGGTTTCATTGTCCCCCAATATCTCAATAACATCTTGTGGGTGTCCGTTTGCACAGAACATATCGAGATGCCCGTCGTTATCATAATCCAGAAAGAGCGGACTAAAGCCAACAAACGGGAGTGTCGGTTGCTCCAATCCACTGTCCGCGGTTGCATCGGTAAAGAAAAATCCTTCCTCGTTTTTATAGAGGGTCGCCTTCTCCGAATTCGCAACGATCAGGTCAAACCATCCATCGCCGTTGTAGTCCGCACAATCTATCCCCATAGACCCTTCAGCGACACCTCTGTGGTCATAACCGACACCGATGAAGATGCTTTCATCCGTGAAGGTGCCGTCGCCGTTGTTATGATACAGGAAGTTTCTATTGGTATCGTTAGCAACGTAAACATCGGGCAACCCATCTTGATCGTAGTCCCAAGCGACGGCTGCCATGCCCCGTCCCTCGACCGGATTTGTAACGCCTGCGGTTTCGGCAATATTCGTAAAGGTACCGTCGCCGTTGTTTCGGTAGAGTACATCGGGGGTTCCTTTGTAGCTACGTGGGTGTCCGTAACCGACAATGCCTTTGTAGGTGGATACCGGCATTGACAACTCATATACCAGATAGTTGACGACGAAGATATCCAAGTCTCCATCGACATCGAAATCGAGGTAGACGGCAGCGATACTCCAGAGCGTGTTATCAATACCAGCGGCTTCAGTGATGTCGGTAAAGGTGCCGTCGCCGTTGTTTCGGTAGAGTTTATCCTGTCCGAAGTTGGCAACATAGAGGTCGAGATCACCGTCGTTGTCGATATCCGCCGCAGATGCCGCCATCCCGTATCCAGTATCTCCTGTCCTTGAGATTTCGGTAACATTTGTGAAACGTCCATCGCCTTCGTTTCGATAGAGGACGTTACCGGGGGTGTGCTGGTTCTCTTGAGGAATACTTCCACTGTTAACGAAATAGAGGTCGGGATCGCCATCAGTGTCGTAATCGAAGAAGACCGCACCCGATCCCATTGTCTCAATGATATGCTTGTGGTCGGTTGCACCGTTGTTGTGTTTGAAATGGATTCCTGCTTCTTCGGTGACATCCACGAAGATAGAGGATTGCGAGACAGCGGTGCCTACGGTGAGCAGGAGGAGTAGGAGTGCCTGTAATAATGATTTTAGATAGCGATAGGTCTGTGAGAGGGACATTATAATAAATTTTGGTATTGCCTGAGTGTCATTAGCAGCCTGCAACAACGGCGCAGGCGACTCGAGAGGAAAACCAGTCAAAGTTCCAACCCGTGTCGTCCCGCCGCAAGGTAAAATTAAAAAACGGTTTTTGCCAATCGGAAACCGACAAAAGAGGTTTTTAGAGTAGGATAGAGATAGAACCGAAATGTGGTGCTACATCGGGCGATGGTATCGATCCAGGAGCCGCCACGGATGACACGCCAACTGCCAACCGCCGGTCCCTTCGGATTCTGTTTCGGACGTTTCGTGGCGGCTTGTGAACTCTGCCAATAGTAGACATCGCCGTACCAATCGGCTGTCCATTCCCAGACGTTGCCCGCCATATCCATTACGCCGTAGTAACTTTTGCCTTTCGGGAAACTGCCGACAGGCGCGAGGCGGTTCTCATAACCATCGTCTTTTGCCGCTGTGTTCGCGTAGGGTTCGAGCGCATTGCCCCAGGGCCATGTTCTATTGGTATATCCACGCGCCGCCTTCTCCCATTCTGCTTCTGTCGGGAGTCGCATGCCTTTCCACGCTGCGTAAGCGTTGGCATCGTGCCATGACACACCGACGACGGGATAATTCGGAAACTGTTTTGCGCGTGCGGGCCAATCGCCGATCTGTGGGAGGTGCGTGAAATTTTCTGGCGTGTGTTGAGGTGTTTGTCCTGGAGAAATTGTCTCTAATTGCTGTTTCCAAAATTCATGGTACTCGGCATTCGTGACTTCATATTTACTGATGTAATAGGCACCAAGATAGACTTTGTGCATCGGTTTTTCATCAGCGGCGCGGGTATCGCTTCCCATTGTAAAAGTACCCGCAGAGATGAGTATAAGATCCTCTGTGTCCTGCGCGGATGCCCCAAAACTAATCCCAACGCTGAGGAGTAGAAGCAACAGACCTCGTGCTGTCATGTCGGAGTGGCTACTTCTTTTTCGATGAAAGGTATTCATAGATGCGATGATGCTCCTGCGCGAGTTTTTGGTTGCCCATGCCCTGATAGATTCTTGAAAGATTGAGGTGATAATAAGGCTCGTTGCCATCGAGTTCGACCGCTTTTCGGAATGCATTCAGTGCCCTTTGCGATTCGCCTTGCATCGCATAAATACTCCCCAGAGTGTTATGGAGGATCGCTTGGTTCGGCATCAGTTGGACGGCTTTTTTGGCAGCTTCTGCAGCATGTTTGGGATAGTTGAGATTCATGAAGGCGCGACTCAATCCATGGTAAAAGGTGGCGTTGTTCGGTGCGAGGTCAATGCATTTCTGAAAGACTGAAATTGCTTTGGCAAAGTTTCTTTGGTTCATCAGGAGTGTGGCTAACTCTGTCCATGCCTCAAGGTTATTCGGTTCCGCTCGCGTGAGACGGGTGAGGCGTTCGTATTCAGCGAATTCCCTTTGAAGTTGCTGATAGATTTGCATTTCCGCTCTACTTTTCTCCCTGTCCCCTAATCGAAAATACGCAGTACCGAGTCCGTAGTGTGGCTCAGCATAACCTGTCGGACCATGCGCTATTGCCAGTTTGAAGTTCTCTATCGCTTCGGGGTATGCTTTTAGATTGAGATGCACCGTGCCGAGTTCATAATAGAGACCTGCGGCATGTGGTGTCAGCGTAAGTGCCTTTGTCAGGATCGGAACGGCTTCTGCGTACCGGCGCAGTTTTACGAGTGATTTACCGAGCATTTCATACCCGCGTGCGTGTTGCGGTGAAATCTCTATGACCCGTTGGAGACTTGGCACGGCATCTGTCCACTGATCGAGTCTGAAATGGGCAACACCGAGTGAATAAAGTGCTTCGATGTTGTCAGGCATCAGTGCTAAGGAGCGTTGGTAGTTTTCGACGGATTTGTTCCAGAATTCCGCTTGCGCGTTTGCCATACCGAGATAGTGCAGGGCTTCGTAATGATCGGGTTCGATCGAGAGCGCGGCTTCAAACTCGGAGATGGCTCTGAGATTATCGCCTTGAAACATGAAAATAAAGGCTTGCTCTATGTGTTGAACGTATCTGCTGTGGTCGCTGGATTTCTCGCCAGCAATTCCAGATAGCGGCAAACAGAGCAAAAAGATAATTACAATTGTCAACCCGTTTCGCATTTTTTAGTTTCCTTGCCGTTCAGCCAGGGTTTGTTTGTAGGAGCGAGTTGTGCTCGCGATTCCGTATACGCTAAATTTTAACCGTAGTGCCGAAAAAAGTCAAGTTTTCGATAGAGAAAAAGGAGCTTCGGTGCTATACTGTGCAGGAATTGTCTATGGAAAGTTTTCATCTATATTTAGAAAATGGGGGAGTAGAGACAAAGATGCAACAAGTTACAATCTATCGAGAACCGGGTCGCTACGCAGGCTGGCCAGCGAATTACGGTATTTGGGCATGGGGCAACGAGATCGTTGTCGGTTTTACGGTTGGGTATCACAAATCGGATGCGGGATTCCATCGCCGTGACCGCGATAAACCGTTTGTCGGGATGCAGGCACGAAGTTTAGATGGCGGTGAAACATGGAGTGTTTCAGAAACACCGTGTCGGTTGCCCGCAAGGGGCACGCTTTCTGCAGACGAACATGTAGAAGAGCAGCATAGGTCAACAGCGGAGGTTTCGTTTGACACACCCCCGCGCATCGATTTTACGCACCCGGATTTTGCGATGATGTGCAGCCGAGCCGGACTGAGAGCGGGATCATACTCATGGTTTTACACCTCTTTAGACAGGTGCCAGAGTTGGAAGGGTCCATATCGGCTTCCGATGTTTGATTATACCGGTATCGCCGCTCGGACGGATTACCTCGTCTCGAGTTCAGACGAATGTTTGTTGTTCCTCACGGCATCGAAAGCGGACGGTGAGGAGGGGTTGATATTCTGCGCGAAAACCACCGATGGAAGTGAATCCTTTTCATTGCTGTCTCAGATCGGACCGGAGCCTGAGGGGTTCGCGATTATGCCAGCAAGCGTTCGGTTGTCTGATTCAAAGATTCTGGTAGCAGTTCGGTGCCGAGGCGGTGGTAATACGATTGCTGACTGGGAAGAACGGCAAAATTGGATTGATCTCTACGCTTCAAATGATAACGGACAGACGTGGAATTACATGAATCGACCTGTAGAGAATACCGGGCGCGGTGGAAACCCACCAACGCTCACCCATCTTCACGACGGACGACTCTGCCTCATTTACGGGTATCGGGATGCCCCACATCGGATATGTGCCAAATTGAGCAGTGATGCTGGTGAAACTTGGGGGGAAGAGATCGTTTTGCGCGATAATGGCGGAGATCCCGATATCGGGTATCCGCGCACGGTTCAACGTCCTGATGGAACTATCGTGACCGCTTACTATTTCGATGAGGAGCCCGACGGTGAAAGATTCATTGAAGCAACACTGTGGAAACCTTAGCGGTCTGATCGATAGTGTTTGGGCAAATGATGTCGGACTTCTACCAAACCATCATTCAAAATAACCTGTTTGCCCATTGGGAACGGTGTTGAACCAGAAACCTGTCCCTGAGGAGAGTGTGAAACTGATAGCCACGTTTACCCGTGATGCCCCTGCCGATGCGACAGCGATTCTCAAGAATACCGCTACTGGGAAACAGCAGAGGGTTGTCATCGGTTCGGTCGTCAGTGGATACGAAGTGCTTGATATACAGGCGAAGCAGATACTCATTGAAAAAGAGGGTTCGCGTGCGGTCTGGAAACGCATGAAACTGTTTTTACTTTACGAATAAAGGAGAATAGAAAGATGTGGCAAGATGTTTCTTTCAAACGTGTGGTATTTGGAACATTGATTCTGATAGTTGTTCTTTTCGCAGGAAGCCTTCTGTATCTGAGAGACCTTGCGACTCAGACGGAGCGCGAGGTCGCCGAGACCGCCGCCCGTGTAAAATCGTTGAAACCGACCCCGGTGGAAACACAAAATGCGTCTGCTGCTGAAACTGGACACGTCCACGCTGATGGTACCTGGCACGCAGGGGCACACTCCCCCGCTGAACAGAGTCCCGTTGCCGACACGAATGCCGAAGAGACGTGGCGCGACGGTGTCTGGTATCCTGAAAACTACACGCAAGCCGATATTGCTGCGGATCTTGCCGGACGTGGTGCGATGACAGATGAAGAATATGACCGACGTGCATATAAGTATGCGGTTAACTCTTATATGCAAAAGCATCGTGAAACGTATCCCGACTGCACCGAACATGCCGCGGTACTGGCAGATGCAAAACGCTATGCGGCATGGCAACTCGCCGATCAAGCAATCACAGATAAAAAATCGGAACTCACGGCTGAAAATGATTACTTGATGAAGCAATTAGAATCACTTTTCAAAAAATACAACTTCAGGCACATCTCCGAAGCGACACACATCCCTGAATCCGAACGCCGCAATGATATCGAGATAACACAGGTTATCTTCTCACAGTTGGAGGAGAACACCCAACGCCGTAATGCCCTGAATTATGATGAACTTATTTATCCGAAACCAAGTCATACGCATTAAAAGAGGAGATTCCGATGAAACATGTTCAGATTTTCGGAATCGTGTTGCTCGTTGCGATCATCTCCTTCGCGGTTGCTGCGTTTGCATGTGATAACTTGAAGTCAATACGTGATACAGCAAACACAGCTTTTGAAACGGCAGAGAGCGAATTTCAGAAAGTCTCACTTGAAGTTGCTGTTTTATCAGGACTGATACCAACAGTTGTTACCCCCATAGAACTGCCAAAACCCCCGCCTTCTAATGAACCATGGAGTCCTCCCCCACCGCCACCGGATCCACCACCGGATCCGCCCAAAGTCCCCATATCGACGATAATAAAAAACCTCGCGAATCCTGTCTTGACAGCGAAGTATAATGTTGCGAAACAAAAGCGCGATAAAGCGAAACTCGCCCTCGACTCCGCACAGTTCCAACTCGATCAATGTCTGACACCAGAGAAAGAGAAAGCGGCGTGTGGTCACGATATGCCGGGTCATGGTCGTGCGCAATATGGGTGTGATCATTGGGACTACACCTGCCAAGAGGCGAAACACCAATTGCGGAATTGCCCGACAAACTCAGAGGAGCAAGCGTGTGAATATCAGCAGTATCGTCTCTGCACAGAGCATACGCACGCCTACTCAAATAGCAGTTCCTCTGCGGTGTTGCCGTGTGGTCATGCCGTTGGAACGCCTGGGGATCATGCGCTGACGTATTTCACGGGGTGTCAGCATTCCGACTACTACTGCTATCGCAAAGACCACCGCAATGGGTGTTCGGAGTACATCTATCCTGATGAGCGGACATCCCCCGACCAAACGCCGCCATCGGGTTCAGGTTCAGGTTCAGGTTCAGGTAGCAACAACAACGGTAGCGACCCGAATCAGAGGACGCCGACCGATGATACCGACGAAGACTCGGACGACTCGGATGAGAACACCGGCGTGGGTCGCGGACCGTGTGGTCACACGTATGACTTGGGTTCAAGTACGGCATATTACCATCGTGCCGAGACGTGTCCGCAGCAGAATGGTGTGTCGTGTCTGTATCAATCCTATTATGTCTGTCGTGGCGAGCATGTTCATGCGTATCCGTCTGCGCCGACACCGAACAACAATAACAACAACGGGAACAACAACGGGAACAACAACAACGGTGGGAATTCCAATAACAACAACGGGAACAACAACGGGAACAACAACGCGCCGTCTGCGCCGAGTAATCCCACGCCGACTCCTACCCCTACCCCTACCCCGACTCCCACGCCATCGTATCATGCGTGTGGTGTGCATCAGACATCGGTTTCGGGGGATCATTCCTTACAGGCGAGTTGTTCACGCGATAGCCGTTGTATCGCTCAGAGTTTCTACTATTGTCAGCATTCCACGCATACGTTGCGCACTGCTCCACCACCACCCCCGCCCCCGCCTGTGGTCTGTCCTGCGAACAGTTGGACAAACTGCGGTGGAACATCGTCACATGCAACCACCTGCGGTGCGGATCATACGTATTACACGTGCAATCCGTCAGCGGTCTCGTCTCACAAGGGTCATGAGAAGAAGAACCCTGTGGTCTGTCCTGCGAACAGTTGGACGGGTTGTGGGGGCACGTCTTCACATGCCACGACGTGTAAAGCCGGGCATCCCTACTATTCGTGCAATCCGTCGGCGGTGACGGCTCACAAATGGCATGTCAAAGCGGGTGTGAAGTGTCCTGCACATGCGTGGACGAATTGTAACGGTTCGAGTTCGCATCAGACGACGTGCGGTCGTGGACACAAGTATTACACGTGTAATCCGTCGGCGAAGCGTGCGCATGGCTGGCATTAGCACGCGTGAGTGATTTTGATTTCATCTGAACGCTCCGAACTGCGAGAACATCTGCGCGCTGCGATGAGAGACCTTCCGCCGATGCGGCGTCGTGTGTTTCTGCTTTACTACGCCCAGGAGTTACCTATCAAAGCGATTGCTCGGCGTTTGAATCGTTGTGAGGGTACCATCAAAACGCATCTGTGCAATGCGCGTTGATCTTGCGTCCGCTATTAGTCTGTGAGTAATTTTATGTCGAAGTCATATTGAGTAAAACATAAGTATGTGTTAAAATAGTAGAATCAGAACAGAGAGTTTATGTCTCTTTTTTTACTTTTGATACCTACTTACTTTACGAAAGGTGCTCTTATGACGGTTTCCGAATCAGTTACAAGAAGGTTCTGTTAGACGAAAACCTCTCAACCGACAACTGACAACTATAAATGGAGGAAAACAATGCCACTGAAAACCCTTGAACAACTCGTTGCCGAAGCGAAAGCAAACGTTGGACATATTTCACCCGCCGAACTCACAGAAGCGACCGAGTCGGTCATTCTCTTAGATGTTCGCGACGAACCGGACTACGATACAGAACATTTACCGGAAGCAGTTTCTCTACCACGCGGCTATATTGAACTCGATATCGACGAGATCGCCCCTGACGCAGACACGCACATCGTCACGTATTGCGGTGGTGGCACCCGTGCGACACTTTCCGCACAGACCTTAAAAAATATGGGCTACGAAAATGTCTCAGTGCTGACAGGTGGCTTCCGGGGTTGGAAAACCGACGGACGACCAACCGAAGCATCCAATGAATAAGTGCTCCTATGCATATAAGTTAGCATAGATAACAGACCTTGTCAACATCTTGGTATTGAGCAGACGTGACGATTCCATTTTCCATACATGCCTCAAGTCCGCTGGTTTGTAGTAGGGAAACCATTTACGCTCGTTATACACATTGTTAGAACGTGCGGTGAATCGCACTACTACAAACACATTCGCTCACAGTAGGGAAACCATTTATCGCTTGTCAATTCAAACAATTCGATGTTTTTTAAAATGAATCGTTCTGCTCAATCCTCGTAGGTTGGGTTGAACGGAAAGATCGAAATCCTATCAATCCAAAGATACCTCTGTTCGCCTATACAAGTTCGTGTAGAGAAGAACGATAGTGAAACCCAACATCCGAGTGAACAGGGCATTTGTGATAGCGTTGGAGGGCTAACCGTAAGCAACAGTCATAGAATAGACACCAAAGGAGAAAAAATGCGTAGCAGATACATCCTTTTAGTCCTGATACTCCTCGTGCTTTTTGTCGGTGATAGCGATGGACAAAAGAAACAACTCAACGTCTTTACGTGGGCAGGTTACGTCAGCGACGACATCCGCGAAGGATTCGAGAAGGAATACGGGGTGAATGTCCTCATTGATACATACGCCAGCAATGAGGACCTCTTGGCGAAGTTGTTAGCAGGTGCAACAGGATACGACATCATCATGCCGTCCGACTATATGGTGTCAATCTTAATCAAACAAGACCTGTTAGCCGAACTGAATCGCGACAATATCCCCAACTTCCAAAATATCAGTCCTCTGTTTCTCGGTAAATACTTCGATGCCGAAAACCGATACTCCATCCCTTATACATTTGGCACAGCGGGCATCGCCTATGATTCGTCAGTCGTTACGCCAGCCCCGGACAGTTGGTCAGTGCTTTGGGACGCGCAATACAAGAACCAATTCAGCATGTTAGACGACCAACGCGAAACCATTGGTACTGCGCTTAAGCTGCTCGGATACAGCCTGAATACAACCGATCCAAACGAGATTAAAGCGGCGAAAGAAAAACTGATCACGCAGAAACCGCTTGTTAAACAGTATAAAAGTGAGGCGGAAGAACTCCTCATCGCTGGAGATGTCGTCATGGCACACTGCTGGAGTGGTGATGCGTTCCGAGCAACCGAAACGCGTCCGACAATCCGATACGTAATCCCTAAAGAAGGGTCGAGTCAGTTCATTGACGCTGTTTGTATCCCAAAATCCGCACCGCATAAGGCACTCGCCGAGCAGTTTATCAACTACCTGCTTCGTCCCGAAGTCAACGCCAAAATTACGGCTTTCACGAAATACGGCACCTGTGTACCTACAGCGAAAGAATACTTACCGGAACACCTGCGGGAACACAAATTCATCTATCCGCCAGCGGCGGTATTGGAATCCCTTGAATGGCTGAAAGATCCGGGGGATTTTACGAGGCATTACAACCGAGCATGGGAAGAAATTAAGGCAAAATAAAGGAGAAATTTAATTGAGCAGACCCAATATCCTATTCATCATGTCCGACGACCACGCTTCACACGCTATCAGCAGTTATGGGAGTCGGATTAACCAAACACCGCACCTCGATCGTATCGCTGATGGCGGCATGATTCTCCAGAACTGTTTCTGTGTCAACTCTATATGCACACCGAGTCGGGCAAACATTCTGACCGGCAAACACAGTCATCTTAATGGTGTCAAGACACTCTCGGATCCGCTTGACGGCAGGATACCGAATGTGGCGAAGATGCTCCAAGCGGACGGCTATCAGACGGCAATGGTCGGCAAATGGCATCTCGGTCACGGCGGGAACGCAGACCCAACCGGTTTCGACTACTGGAATGTCCTACCCGGACAAGGACTCTATCACGATCCGGTAATGCTCGACCCCGATGGCGAGAAAACCCATCAAGGCTATGCCACTGACATCATCACCGATTTCTCGTTGGAATGGTTGCAGAACCGGGATAAGGAGAGACCTTTCTTTATGATGTGCCATCACAAGGCACCACATCGTCCGTGGGATTCTGATGAGAAGCATGCCCACATGTTCGAGGACGAAGATGTTCCGATGCCGGATAACTTTTTCGACGATTACGCGAACCGCTCAAATGCGGCAAAAGACGCGAAAATGCGGGTCTTCGGTCACATGAGCGAAAGAGACCTCAAGATTGATACACTCGGTCCGCCGCCTGAAGGATTATCGGAGGAAGAGTTAGCAAACTGGCAGTATCAACGGTATATCAAAGAGTATCTGCGCTGCGTCGCCTCCATTGATGATAACGTCGGACGGATGCTCGACTATCTCGATGAGGAAGGTATCGCAGACGACACGCTCATCATTTATACCTCTGATCAAGGCTTCTTTTTGGGCGACCACGGCTGGTATGACAAGCGGTTCATGTACGAAGAATCCTTGCGGATGCCCTTCCTTGTCCGCTACCCCCGCGAGATTCAACCCGGTAGTTCATCCGACGCAATGGCACTGAATATAGATTTCGCAGAGACTTGGCTTGATTATGCCGGACTCCCCATCCCAGAGGACATGCAGGGAACGAGTATGCGGTCGGTTCTCAATGGCGAGACACCGGACGATTGGCGAACGTCAATGTACTACCGCTATTGGATGCATCTCACACACCATTATGTTCCCGCGCACTACGGGATCCGAACGCATCGCTATAAACTCATCTATTACTACGGCGAGGCACTCGGCACAACGGGTTCGGTTGATGAACCGAAAGAACCAGAATGGGAACTCTTCGATCTTGAGAAGGATCCGAACGAGATGTGTAGTGTCTACGACGATCCGGCGTATGCCGACATCGTCACCGAACTGACAGCGGAGTTGTATCGACTCAAAGCTGAGGCAGGAGACGAAGAGTAGTTGTCGGCTCTCGGGACGTTCGCTACGCGCCCCTTCCCAGTAACGGGTGGGGACCCCTCTCAGCGGTCGGTTAAAGAGGTATTTGGTTAATGGTAGCCCGGTAGGTGCGGTTTCCTAACCGCATCGAGCATCGTTAGGAAATTACTGATTAAATTGCTAATTTTCATTCAACCTCATCACCAACATGGAGGCAAAAATGGCAACGCAAACCCCTTTAAGCAAGATTGAACCCGGTATGAAAGTTACGGCACAGATGTCGCCAGAACCGAGCGAAGAAGATTTGCAACTTGCCAAACAGATGGATGTCGAATATGTCGTCCTCTGGACAAACGGCGAAAATGCGAATTACGACTATTTCATGAGTCGTCGCGAGATTTTCGAGAACGCAGGACTCAAAATCTACGGGTTCGGCAACAGCGATGTCCACAATCAGGACGGAATCGTGCTGAACTTAGAGAACCGCGACGCGAAGATCGAACAGTATAAACGGTACATCCGTGACCTCGGTAGGGCAGGGATTCCGTATACGACCTATGCACACATGGGCAACGGCATCTGGAGCACGGAACGTGAGACAACCCGTGGTGGCGCGAGTGCGAGAGGATTCAACCTTGAGGCAGCACAGGAAGGGCATTGGGGCGGCAAACTGTATCCGATGCCGCTTTCTCACGGGCGCGAATTCAGTGAAGATGAACTTTGGGATAACTACACTTACTTCATTAAACAAGCCGCACCTGTCGCTGAGGAAGCAGGCGTGATGATCGGTATCCATCCCGACGATCCACCCGCGGTGCATCTCGCAGGAATTCCGAGATGTATCTTTAGCAGTTTTGAGGGCTATAAACGCGCCCTTGAAATCGCCGATAGTCCGAATGTCGGTATGTGTTTCTGTGTGGGGTGTTGGTTGGAAGGCGGTGAGTTAATGGGCAAAGATGTCATTGAATCTATCCGCTACTTCGGCGAACGGAACAAAATCTTCAAAGTCCATTTCCGTAACGTTGATCAGCCGCTCCCGCATTTCGTTGAGACCTTTGTTGACAACGGTTATCAGGATATGTATCACGTCGCAAAAGCACTCCGTGAGGTCAACTTCAACGGGGTATTGATTCCCGACCATATTCCGAGTATGGGGGGTGACGGTCGCGTTGGTACAGCATATACAATCGCCTATATGAATGCCCTCGTGAAACGTGCAAACGAGGAGGTCGCGGCGTGACGACATCGGCGCGAGTCTTTTTATTATTTTTGAGCCTTCCGCTAACCGTGTCGGCGGATTGGAACGATTTTCTTGGTCCCGCGCGAAACGGCAAATCTCAAGAAAAGATAGAGATCGCGCCATGGAGAAACACGGGTCCCCCAGTCGTTTGGCACGCGAGGATCGGCACCAGCTACGGGGCACCTACCATCTCAAACGGACGATTGTTTATCTTCGCGCGTCATGGCGACATGGCGCGCCTCACGTGTATGGAAAGCGACACCGGCACGGAGCTTTGGCGGTTTGAATATCCGACAGACTACGAAGATATGTACGGATATAACAACGGTCCGCGGTCTTGTCCTGTCGTTGATGGAGAACGTGTCTATATCTTCGGTGTTCAGGGGAAGTTGCACTGTCTGAATGTTTCGGATGGAAACCTGTTATGGAAGGTGGATACGGCAGCCCGTTACAATGTCGTCCAAAACTTTTTCGGGACAGCTTCAACACCAATCGTTGAAGGGGATCTACTCATCGCGCAAATCGGTGGTTCCCCACCGGGAACCCCGAAAAATATCTGGGCATCAAACGGTAACCCACCCGCAAACGGCACCGGTATCGTCGCGTTCAACAAACAGACTGGGGAAGTTGTCTATGAAATAAGTGACCAATTAGCGAGTTATGCCAGCCCTATCACGGCAACAATTGATGGACGCCGTTGGGGGTTCATGTTTGCTCGCGATGGGCTTGTCGGCTTTGAACCGACAACGGGTGAAATAGACTTCCACTATCCGTGGCGCTGTCCAAAGATTGAATCTGTCAATGCCTCGAACCCAGTTGTTGCAGACGATCTCGTATTTATCAGTGAATCATACGAGGTCGGCAGCTCCGTCCTCCAAGTGCATACCGGTGGCTACAAGGTCGTTTGGAAGGATCCACAGCGCCGCCGAGACCAATCCCTGCGGCTGCACTGGAACACCGCTGTCCATCACGAGGGGTATCTCTACGCCTGTAGTAGCAGGCACTCCAGCGGTGCGGAACTCCGGTGTGTAGAACTCAAGACCGGCAAAGTCGTGTGGGGACAACGCGTTGATGAACGTGCATCACTGATATGGGTAAACGATTATTTCATCTATCTTGGTGAATACGGACGGTTGATGCTCCTCAAATGCACCCCTGAAAAGATGGAGATCCTTTCTGAAGCAGTGCCAAGAGACGAAAATGGAAGACAATTTATAGAATATCCTGCTTGGTCGACACCGGCAGTGTCAAATGGGCTGTTATACATGCGAGGCAAAGACAGGTTAGTCTGCTTTGCGCTCAGCATGCAAAAAAATTTTTGACTTTAGAAGCGAAGAAAACGCTTGCGTCTCCCTCGCTTGCACGTCTGCTATGAGAGCCACATCCGACCTCCTCGCTAATGCCATTTATGTGCCTTCACAGCATCGGGGTTACACGTGTAATACTTGTGTCCACGACCGCACGTCGTCTGATGCGAACTCGAACCGTTACAATTCGTCCACGCATGTGCAGGACACTTCACACCCGCTTTGACATGCCATTTGTGAGCCGTCACCGCCGACGGATTACACGTATAATACGGATGACCGGCTTTACACGTCGTGGCATGTGAAGACGTGCCACCACAACCCGTCCACGAATGCGCAGGACAGACCACAGGTGTATTCTTCTGATGCCCCTTGTGAGCCGTCACCGCCGACGGATTACACGTGTAATACGGATGACCGGCTTTACACGTCGTGGCATGTGAAGACGTGCCACCACAACCCGTCCACGAATGCGCAGGACAGACCACAGGCGGTGGCGGTGGCGGGGCAGTGCGATACGTATGTGAGGAATGCTGACAATAGTAGAAACTCTGAGCGATACAACGGCTGTCACGAGAGCAACTCGCCTGTAATGAATGATCCCCGGATACCGAGGTCTGATGAATACCACAGGCATGATACGAGGGTGTCGGTGTCGGTGTCGTCGGCTGCGTCGTTGGCGGTGTCGGTGTCGTCGTCGCCTTATGCCACGAATGTGCCGAGACCGCTGTCGCATTACACGACCAATACGAATGACCCGCCGCACACTTCCTCAGATGTTCATACGCATCTGAACCCGAGACGACACGACCATAACTGCACTTGCCAGCCCCCCGATTGTTGTTCGCACATTTGACACCCGTCGGCTGCGTCGGCTTTTCTTGATACGAATGCGTATGCTCCGAGGCTCGACACGCATAATACGAACGGTGAAGACACTTCAGACCGTTCTGTGTTGGACAGGTAATCACACGGTGGGTATACGCGGAACTCGAATTTGGGTCATACACATGCCCACACACCTGCTCTGTTGCTTTCGGTGTCACGGGCGGATCGGTATCCGTGTCGGTATCGGTGGTATCGGTATCTGTGTTGATATCGGTGTCGGTGGCCGCATACGAATGCGTATGCGGCGCGCAGACCCAATAGGATCCATCAGAACACAACTCGCCATTGGGACCCGAAGGACACTGCGTCAAACGATGGAACGTTATCGTCTCAGACGTCGGCTTATAGAAATGACGACAACGCCCCTGAATCTCACCCGCCTTTTGATCCGGGGAGACGCGATCATCAGGATGCACGTAAGCCGAACACCCAGTGCCATCATGATCCAAACGATAGCAGTAGTAGTCCCAATGACCACAACCCGAAAATGATACCCGAAAATGATCACCCGGCGTACCAACGGGATGACCACACGGCAACGTCGTCACGTCCGGATACGTATGCTCATGCGATTGACAGACATAATGAAAACGAGACGTACACTCCCGACCTCCATCCGTCGGACACAACTGCTGCATGTGATCCCGAATCTGACAGTTGTGGTAATGATGACCACACGAACCCTCAGATAAACGCTTCTTATGATTCCCGGGTGTGCCTTTCTCGTGAACACCACACGCCAATAATGACGGATTCGGCACTTCATTGCCATTGGCATCAATATATTTCTCGGTTACCGTTTCACCCGAACCGGCGTGGTTGGCGGAATTCGGACACGGCACCCCAATCTTACAGTGGTAATACGATCCCTGTGGACATCGCGCCGAGCTCCCCTCTGGCACATACTTTTTGATGTACCACTTACCGTCTACGCGAACCCGACGGCTACGATACGCCTTTTCTTGACACGTCGTCTGGTGTGAGGAATCATCGGGGAAACCCAGGAGGTTCGGCACGTCTTTGCCACACGGGCCCCGACACGCTAACTGGTTCAATTTCTCTTTGTGTTGGTTCGGTATCGGACAGACTTTCGGGTAATCCGGCGGACACGAATAGTAGGTATACCCGGATGCCTTATGGGGCTCTTTGTCACAAGACACCTGATGCGAGGTCGTCGCTAATACCTGCGTCGTAAACGGCGTTGAACACGGTCCCGGACACAGATACAACTTACTGACATCCGAGGGCTGCGGCACTTCAACCGTTGTCACCTGCTCCTCTGGAGACACGGCATCATTATACGCATCGACGGCAAGTTCATAGTCAGACTGTGCTAACACAACATCCGCCCAAATCGTATTGCAAATCCCACGCTGTGTCTCGATGTTGGCTAACATTGTTCGCATCGCGGAGGTCAGCAGATTCGACTTGATAAGTGCCTCGGTGATCTTCGTGAACTCAACAATCAGATCCTTAGAATTCTTTGCGGGGGTCGCAGAGATTTTTATACTGACAAGATTCGCATGCAGCGTCACAAAATTCCCTATCATCTCATTGAGATTAGCCGTCGCAACATCATGGCGCGCCTTCTTCGCGTCTACCACATCCTCTGCATCTTCCATTGCCTGCTCAAGTTCAGGAACACTTTGGGCATGCGCGGTACCACCTATACACAGGAAGCAGAACAGCAACACAGATAGAGTGCGGAGGGAAACCGTTGTTTTGTTTTTCATCAGTTGCTACCCTCTTCTCTGGAAATACGGAGGGCTTCTAAAACGGTATACCCTTCCTTATGCACCAACTCCCAAACGCGGTCATGATTGACTTTGACACCTTTGAAACTACGGTAACTTCTACGCATCTCTTTTATTTCCTCACACTGTTCAGGGGTAAAGAGACCGAACGTCGGCTCCGCAGCATTGTGAATATTCGCCATGACTGCCGAAGCGATGCGCAACTCACGAGTATGCGACCATCCTTCTTTAGGATCATAATGTGCCATGTAAAAGTTAAAGTTATCCATAAAGGCTTTTTTCGTGGCTTGAAAGTCCCATAAATCTACCGGCACATTTTCAAACGGCGGTGGGTTCTTTGTCTGGTCGGGATACTTCTCACGCAACGCCTGATACGCGGCTTGAAAGTCCCAAGAGGACCAGGATGCCGGCTCTCGAGATTGGCGGGGCGGCGGGTTTTGCGTCTGAGCGGTTTCAGCACTCGGCGGTGGCGGTTTCGGTGTGGCAGAGGCGTGAGGTTCCGCGTGCCACTCGTCGCCGTGCCAATGTCCGTTCTCAGCAGTTTCTCCCGGGGGTGGCGGTTTCGGGGAGGCAGGGTGCTGAATGTCTACAGGTTTATAGACTTTGACAGGTTCTTGATTGGCAACCTTTTGACCATAAAACAGACCAAATCCGAGCACAACAAGCACAAGAATTAATATCGGTATCCAAATCTTCTTATTTAACATCGTTCTCTACTCCTTTATTCGTAACGTCAAGGGTTTCTCTTTCAAGGGTAGACGGACAGACACTTTTCTTCGGACACGGCGCGGGTCGGTCAGACCGACCGGGACAAGGAACCGTCTGCGGGGAGACCAGACGCACACACACGCTCAAAACGAGGAGGACTCCCACATACACGAAAAACGCACAATCAAAACGATACATAGACGAAACGTCCACTTGTTAAAGAACATCGGTTTTCCTCTGAGTTGTGAAAACAACTCTATTGACGATATATGTATGTGTGGGTAGACGTTCGACAGGGGTCGCAAACGCGATATGAAGTGAATATGGAGGTGTTTGCATACAACAATCCATCCCATAAGGGTGCTGGATTCATTTATGTTCACTATAGACGGAAGTTCTGTCTTGTGCTATAATAAGCCCAGCCTGTCGAAACTACACTTTCGGCAGTGCCACGTCGTTGGTAGCTCTATACCAGCGGTGTACCTCTTTTTATAGTAAAATCGAAAAATATGTTTACAGTTCATCAGGGAACAAACACTCCACCCCCGCTGGCGAGGATTGTATCCTCGCCCATCTTTGAGTGTATAAGTAATTACGGGTTTTACTATAACACATACTTATGTTTTACTCAATATGACTTCAACTGAAAACCGATGACTGATAACCAGACCTACTATAGCATAATATCCGAAGAGAGTGTAAACTTAATTGTGGGCTTTACTATAAATTATGGTAAAACCTACAAAATTTAGAAAGGAGAAGTGATGGAATTACTTAAAAAATCCGTCCAATCTGTACTTGAGAAAGAACGGATTGGGAGTCCAGTATTTCTACGGTGCGTTCTGAACGTAGCAGGTGATTCAGCATCTCTGCTATCGCCGGTAGCAGAGATGGCGGCACTCGCAAATGGATGGATACCCTCAGCACCGGGACGCGTCTATGCACAAGGAGGCACAGACGCAACACAGGTTACGGTAATGATTCACTATGTCGGAGGACAGATGGCACTGTTGAGTGTCAATCGGGTCGAAGTCGAGACAGCAATTGACATTATGCTGGTCGGTAATAAAGGCGTTATCTATCATGAAACACCTGTGGGCAGGCACTACCTGAATGCTACATCGCCACAATTGGATGATACGGGTGAATTGACAGAAGCTATTGCGCAATCGCTTGAGAGCGGTCAACCTATTATGTTGGAGGCTTAAACATGCAACAGGATGGAAAATATGGGGTTCTCCTACTCGGTGGGAATCGCACGCATCAAGAGAATTACGCCTTGAGCTTTGCACAGGACACACGCTGTCGGTTGGTCGCCTTCGCTGATGAACCCGATGCGCCACCGGAGCGAATTACATTGGCACGTTCGCTTGCTGAATCTATGGATTTGCCGTTTATTCCCGACCTCGACGCAGCGTTGGCACGCGAAGATGTACATATTGTGAGCCTCTGTACAGATGTCGAGCGTCGCGGGCGTATAGGCGCGAAATGTGCAGAAGCAGGGAAGCATGTCTATCTCGATAAGCCGATGGCGTTCACCCCGGAGGGTGCAGAAGAGATCGTTGCAGCGGTTGCGAAGAGTGGCGTGCGGACCCAGATGTTCAGCAACATTTATAGTGCGTGGGCACGCACCGTCCAGCAAGCATTGACAAGTGGAAGTATCGGCGAACTTCGGGCGGTTCATTGTGATGTCCTGTTCTCCAAAGGACACCCCGGGAGCGCGCCCGTCGGACAAAAAAGGGTCGAAAAATCCGAGCGTGAACACTACAGTTTTGTTGAAGCGAAACCTGAAATGTTCGATGTCGGAGTCTACGCCGTGTCTATGGTGAATTGGTTGACACAGAAACGCGCACAGCGTGTTTTCGGTGGAACGGCGAACTACTTCTTTAAGGAACACCTCGGCTGCGGTGTTGAAGACTTCGGTGCTTTGATCCTAACATTAGAAGATGGAATCACAGCCACAATTGTCGGTGGACGTTACGGGTGGCAGAGTCATGCCCAAGGGGGTGTCCGAAAGGTGCATCTTGTTGGCACTGAAGGCAGTCTGACCTTTGATGCGTCAGCGAATCGCTTGGAGATATTTGCGGCGGAACCTGCATTTGAACCACCGACCCCGCATCCGCTCGATCCGATGGGGATGTGGAGTAGCACGCAAGCAGGGATTGGGATGCAACCCAAACAGCAATGGATAGACGTTGGGAGTAATGACGATGGTGCTCGTGAATTCGGAGCATTTGTCGATTGTATTGAGAACGGTGTAGAGAGTGAAATGAACGCCGAATTTGCGGCACATTCCGTGGAAATTATCTGTGCCGGCTATCGTTCCGCTGCAACCGGAGAGGTTATCGCTCTCTAACCCCTACGGCTTCGAGATGGACGATCTCTTTCATCCACGATTCTCGAATCTCAGGAGAATAATCCCCGGGAAGTAGGGATTTTCGGGTGCAGTTGACGAGGGCTTGCAAGGTTTGGTAACGTCGAATCGGACCGATGTTCGGTAGGATTCGGTCTTCGGCGACAGCGATGATTTCATCGAGCGTCAATTTGTCTTTTTTGATGAGACTGGTGGCTTCTAAGTCGGAGCGTAGCGATGCGAAACTCGCCGCAGAATAGTCTTCGGTCAATTTTACAAGGCGTTCGACTGCGTCTTCGGGGAGAGGACCGGGAACGACTTTTGCAAGAGTCCAGCGGAGGAACGCCTCGCGATCCTCACCTTTTGGGTCGAGCACCGGGATCACCATATCCCCAACTCTACCCTCTCGTCGCAGATCGGGTGAAAGGTGGTAGATCCGAGCGGTCATGAGAAGCCATGTGATATTGCCACGGAGTTGCGGGTCCGACATCATCGCCTGTATCTTTCCTGTCAAACGCCGTTCTGTGCTATGGGCGTCGCTACCAACACTTCCGAATTGGGTGTCCGCTTCATCAACGAAGATGAGCACCTTCACAAGAGCCATCAGCAATCGCCGAAGTCGTTCAAAAATAACGTCTGTCTGCCCGAACCACATACTCCGAATGTTCTTGAGGACGAGCACAGGAATATCGAGTTCACCGGCGAGTCCCTCGAAAATGAACGTTTTTCCACTACCAATAGGACCGCAGACGCTCATACCGGGAATCGCATCGGGACCCGTTGAGGTGATGCGCGGAATCAATTGCGTCTTCAGAAAATCCACTAATTTCTGGTTGCCAACGATGTCCGTGAGGCTGTGTGCAGGCTTTTTGAACTCTACAACGTCTTCCCCGAACTGCCCTTGAATGAATTCGGATACTTTATTGATAACATCTTCGGGTCGCAATTTCTCACCGGAGTAGCACGCAGAAAGGAGCATCTGGCGCAGTGCCTGTATAGATAAACCTGCTGTGAGCATCGCCAGTTGGGCTTGTGTACCCCAAAGGTTTAGCGGTTTTTCCACCAGTTTCGGTGTATTGTTAAACCATGATATGAAATGTTGGCGTTCCGCCATCCCCGGTGCCGGTATTTCGACAGTAATGACTTGTGGCAGCCTTGTAATCCGAGAGTTGACGAGGCTCGCTGATTCCGCGATGAAGATAACGGTATCGTTACCTTCCATGAAACTGGAGTCCGAGATCCAGTCTTGAACGATACTGACCCGATGCCTGTCCTGTAGCGACAAACTTCGGATTTCGCCTTCCGGTAGCAACATGTCCGTTGCTTCAATCAGGATTATCAATTTTTCCGATAGCAGTTTTTCGCCTTGCGCATTCGTGGTGCGGGAGAGCAGGCAAAACTGCCGTAGGAGTTCGAGTGCCAACGTCGGACTGCCGATGGCATCGTTCATGTACTGCGTAAAAGAGGTCTCTGTGGGTTCATCGACTTCGGGGGGTGTAGTACGTCCAACGGTTTGCTGTATGAGAGGCGGAACGCTGACGCTGGCGTTTGCATCAAGATTCGCCTCCGTTGAGCCTCGCCATACATTGAACGCTCGCTTAACTTTTTCGCGTTCAGCCGCTTTCGCAAATCGGATGGGTCCATTGAGTTCGTAGACGATTAGGGTGAACCCTGGAATGTCCCAGCCGTGAATCAAGAAAGGGACGAGTGGAATATAACCCGTGTCATCTCCGTCACGGACGAAGAAAAGATCGTGGATATTTCCAGATAGAACGAGGCTACGAGAGGTTCCCGAATTGATGAGCATTCCGGCTTCTTTCCGGAATGTATAGGTTGGACTTTTAACGGCTATGGCTCGTCGCCCCCTTCTGCTTGAGATGTCACATCTGAGAGTAAAATGCCGCTTTTGTGTGGCGCGTTATACCGGCAACTCAGAATCGGAATCTGTCGTCTTTTTGGGAGTCTCCTTCTCTGTCTTTGCGTCAGTCTCCTGTGCGCCAAAAATTAAGGCATCAAATTCGTTATTGGTGGCAGAGGAACGCGCTGCGGTGAGGAATTCTTCTTCTTCGCTTTTTGAATCGGTGCCAGCCAATTCCTGAGCGACTGTAGAGCGTGCTTTCGCCTTCTCACGTATTTCGCGCATCCGAGTCAATTCGGCAGAAGTGCCATCCATGCTGATACCCGAAAGCATATCGGCAATTTCCTCTTGCTCTCGTGCGGTAATCAGGTCCGCTACTGCTTCAGACTGTTCGGACTTAATCTTATCTAAATCGCGGTGAAGACTGGTAATCTGGAGTTTATGGGACTCAATATCAGTTTGCGCACCTTCAATCTCGTTTTCGAGTTCCGTAATGCGACCACTTTTCTCCGTCAAGTTGGAATTGAAGTCTTGATAAGCAGTGACGCATCGCGTGTATTCACCGTGCACCTTGATTTCTTCCTGTGATAATCCGTCACCCTGTAATTCCGCAGCAGTCTGCTGTGCCTTGGCGATCGCCCCTGATTTAAGTTCTTCGAGTCGCTCGACTTCGTCGGTAAGGCTTTTAACCGCAGATCTTTTCTGTTCAACGAGTGCCATAAGTTGCCCAATCGCTTGCTTATAGCGTTGAATATTCCCCTTTTTATCATTGATGATGTCCTCATAAGCACCTCTGACGGCTTCCGGGTTCTCCATCATTTTATCCGCGGATTCGTGTGCCTTTCCTGACAGTGTATACCAGATACCTTTAAAAAATCGTGTGAATCCATTTGCCATATTATTTCTCCTGTTGAGCGTGCGCATTCGCAGCGCGGTCTTCCTGTATTGGATTTGCGAGTTATGCAGGTGTCCTCTGACGGCTTTACATCGGCACCAAACACCCATATTACGGTATTTTAACATATTGTATCTAAAACTGCAAGAAAATTTTTATAGATTGTAAGATGTTTAGAGTGATTTTAGAATGAATAGAACGTACAGGTGAGCAGTCAAAGCCTTTAACCTCCCGCCCTTATGCTTTTAACTGCGTCTCGGTTTGACTCGGAGATCCCTCCTACAAGAGGAATGCGCGTGGAATTCTGCTTGACATAGAGGGAATATCTCAGTAAAATAGATACTAAACCCGACTATCAATTTTTAAGAGATGCCTATGCAACTTACGGTTCACAAGACTTTTTCATATTGGTTGTGGTTCGTTGCATTCGGTGTATTGGCACTGGTGCTTGCCAATGTTCCGTTGTTTAATATCCTTGCCTTTGAGTTTTGCGCCTTAATAGCACTCAGTATCTCTTTCGCGGGGGCACACGTAACGCTGACAGTGTTGCGGCAGATGAGACGGTATCCCAATGCGATTAACGGAACACCGGGACAGGTTGTCATGCGGTGTTTCTCTGAGGCACTGATATTTAACGTAGGTTTATTAGGGTTACCGCTCGGTATTATTCTCCTGAATGCGTTTCGCGTTGAAAACTGTAACTTCGGCGAGGGGTTCCTCTTTTTTATTATTTTGTCTGTACTTAGTTGTCTGTACGCAACGGCATCAGGCGTGTTTTTTGGGTTCTGGATTGAAAAACGGTGGTTGGCGTATCTTGCCTATCTCGGTCATCTTTTGGTTTCTTGTATTCCGGTAGTTATCAATCTAATATTTCATCCGCCGGTGTTCGCCTATCACGCGACGTTCGGATATTTCCCAGGACCGATTTACGATTTCGTCATTCCGATAACAAATACACTGCTGATCGCACGGGCAGAAACGCTATTATGGGCATCGCTGTTCTTGGGACTGACTGTCAGTATTTGTGAAGTCAGCAGAGGAACCGGTTTGATGCCGCGGTTGAGATGGCGTAAACTTTTCAGTCCGCTAACAAGACGTGTATGGTTATATCTGTTAGTCATCGGCTTACTCGGTTTCCAGTTCTATGTTGGCGCATTGGGAATACGACCGACGCGCGACGATATTGCCCGTGAACTCGGAGGTTTGCGGGAAACGGCACACTTTGAAATTTTCTATGCCCGCGAACTTGAAGCGGAAATTGAGTGGATCGTTGAAGATTGCGAATTTCAGTACGCCCAATTGTCTGACTATCTTGATCCCGGAGACACAATGCAATCTCAAAAGGTGCGAGCGTATATTTATGCGTCCCCTGATCAGAAAAAGCGATTGATTGGTGCTCGCGGTACATCTGTCGAAGACCCATTCGGACACGGATTCCACATTCATGCACAGGGCTTTCCACATCCCGTTCTGAAGCATGAATTGGCGCACGTCTTTACTGTGCCGTGGTCCCCATTGAAGGTGAGTCTAAAAATAGGACTTCACGAAGGGATTGCAGTCGCCGCCGATTGGGAGGAAGGTAGGCTTACAGGACATCAGTGGGCAAAAGCGATGCGTGAGATGGAGGTCGCGCCTCCCTTGTCAGGAGTCATGGGATTTGGATTTTGGGGACATGCCGGTTCGCGGAGTTATCTGTTGGCAGGCTCCTTCGTTCGGTTTCTTGTTGATACCTACGGCATAGAAAAATTTAAGGGCGTTTTTCCGACCGGTAATTTTGTGAAGCACTACGCGAAAGACTTGTCCGCCTTGGAAGCAGAGTGGATTGAATTTTTGGGAACGATCCCATTGCAAGAAGATGACATCGCCTACGCCACATACCGTTTAAAGCGACAGAGTGTTTTTCAGCAGGTCTGTGCCCATGAAATGGCGGCACTGCGAGATACCGCTTGGCAGGCATATTACCGCAAAGACTTTACCACTGCTATGGAAACCTTTGAGGTGATGCTGTCAGATGAGCCTGATAACGTGGGCACGTCGTGGGGTTTGATGTACACTGCCTATCGGATGCAGGATTATGATAAAGCATTATCGTTAGCGACACGTATCGCGAGTAAGGAAGACACACGGTTCAGCCCAGAAGCGATGCTCTTAAAAGGCGACCTTTATTGGCTGAAGGGTGACTATGAACAAGCGATAGATACATACGCAGCAGTCGAAACGGAGCATGAAACAATTGAGCGAAGGCGAATCAAGCGAATTGCCGCGTTGTCTTATCCCGATGTAGTTCCAGCAGGCTCGGAAACCCAGTTGAACAGGACGGTGCGAGAAGATAAATCTCTACGCGAGTTACTCCGTGTAGTGTTAGCCGAGCCAAAAGAGTCTGGGGAGAAGATGGCATATCTATCGATGTGTATACAAACGGAACCTGATATGTGGTTGGCATATCTCTTGGCGGGGGAATTACTACACAGAGAGCGCGCGTGGCAAAGTAGTAATCAGTATCTGCTCCGGGCGGTAGCCCTTTTGGAGGAAGCACAGGCATCGGATAAGGATTTCTCCGAGATACCGTTGTTAATACAATTGACACCCCAACAACTCCAAGGTCTTGTGTTAGAGACATGGAGGACGATGGGTATCAATGGATATCATCAGAGAGATTATGTGAGTGCAACAGCGGCGTTCTCCAAGATAGCAGAAGATACAACACTGCCCCTCGGAACCACACTACGGGCGAAAGAGTGGAAACAAAGATGTCAGTGGGCGCAAAACCGTTGATGAGGAGTTTTGTTGACTTATGATTAACTTCATACTATACTATATTTTGCGCGATAGTCAATGGTTCAAATTTTCTTTAAACCCAAAGCTGTAGCCTGCAACAACGGCGCAGGCGGATATAAGAAAGGTACGTGAAGTTTCCAACTCACGTTGTTTAACCGCAAGGAAAAATTAAAAAATGAAACTTTTTGTGCCGGGAAGGATCTGCTTATTCGGTGAGCACAGCGATTGGGCAGGAGGTCACCGGCGAAGTAACGCAGAGCTCGAAAGGGGCTATACGTTAATAACCAGCACAAACCAAGGTGTATACGCCGAGGTGAAACCGCATCCGAACCGTCTGATTTTAAAAACAACCCTCAGCGATGGCACACGCCACGGTCCCTATAGTCTGCCTATGAAGCGAAGCGAACTTCTCGCTGAAGCTGAAAAAGGTGGATTTTTTAGTTATGCCGCTGGGGTCGCCTATGAGATTTTAACGAACTACCGCGTGCAGGGACTGGAAATCGACAACTATCTCACAGATTTACCCGTCAAAAAAGGCTTATCTTCGAGTGCTGCTATCAGTGTTCTGGTCGCGCGCGCCTTCAACCGCACCTATGATCTTAAATTAACAACGCGCGGGGAAATGGAGTATGCTTACCGAGGTGAGACGACGACGCCTTCACGGTGTGGACGCATGGACCAAGGGTGTGCATACCAACGCCCTATCCTCATGACGTTTAACGGTGACCATATTGATGTAAAAGACTTCAGTGTGCCTCACGACATGTACCTCGTAATCGTTGATCTCGGTGCCAGTAAAGATACACGGCTTATATTGAGCCAATTAAATCGCTGTTACCCCTTTGCAGATAACGAATTAGAGAAAAACGTACAACACTATCTCGGTCCCTTGAGTGCAGGGATTACGCAACAGGCGTATCAAGCACTTCGAGATGGCGATGCGGAGGCAGTCGGTGAACTTATGACGCGAGCGCAAACAGAGTTCGATAACCACTTGATACCCGCATGTCCATCACAATTGACAGCACCTGTTCTCCATGAAGTCCTGAATTATGAACCGATTCAACCCTATATCTGGGGCGGTAAAGGGGTCGGTTCACAAGGCGACGGTTCCGCACAATTCATTGTAAAAGATGAGGAGAGCCAACAACGCGTCATCGAGATTGTCGAACGGGATTTGCAGATGTCATGTCTGAAACTCGTTATTGAGGCGGGTAAGCACGTCCGCAAAGCCGTTATTCCTGCCGCTGGCTTCGGAACGCGACTCTTTCCGGCATCAAAGGCGATGAAGAAGGAACTCTTTCCTGTGGTTGACAAGTCTGGGCGCGCCAAACCAGCGATCATGGCAATCGTTGAGGAAGCGATTAATGCTGGCATTGAGGAGGTCTGTCTTATTGTTCAGTCCGGAGATACTGAGCTTTTTGAATCATTTTTCAAGACACCCCCGCGGATTGAACACTATAATAAACTCAGCAAGGAGAACCAGGCATATTGCGACGCGCTGCTGGAATTAGGGAGTCGAGTGACATTCGTCACACAAGACGTTCAAGAGGGTTTCGGACATGCTGTCTATTGTGCGAGAGAATGGGTTGGGAACGAACCTTTTCTGCTCATGCTCGGTGATCATCTCTACGGGTCGGATGAAGATAGATGTTGTGCCCGACAGGTCGTGGAGGCTTATGAGCAGGTAGGCCATAGTGTCGTCGGACTGAAAGTAACACCGATTGAGCAGTTGTCGAACTTCGGTTGTGTCACTGGTACATGGAGAGAGGAGAACTCCCTACTTTCGCTAACGGAGATTTATGAAAAGCCGGATCCTGAGTATGCAATGGAACATTTGCACGTAGATGGGATGGATATGGACCAGTTCTTGACGGTGTTTGGTATCTATGTGCTTCAACCTCAAATTTTCGAGTTTTTGGAACAGAATATCGCCCATAATCTGCGAGAGCGCGGCGAATTCCAACTTACGTCCTGTTTAGATGAATTACGGAAAGCGGATGGATTTTCAGGATATATCGTTAAAGGACGACGGTTTGATATCGGACTCCCTGAGGAGTATCGGCAAACCGTTATTGATTTCATGAAGGCATAGGCCAACTGATACCCTTTTATAGTGAAGCCGAAAAATAAATGGACATTCACCCCTCCCACGGTAGGTGCGGTTTCCCCAATTAATTCTAAACTTTACTATAAACCAAAGAGGTAACCTGCAACAACGGCGCGGCGGATTTGAGAAACCCGCGTGATTGACATAACGACCGTTGTTTCTCCGCAAGGTAAAATTAAAAGGGGATTTTGATAACAACGATTGTCATATCGTCGTATTGTTCCGCTTCGCCGACGAAGTCGCGAACATCTGCAACGAGGCTTTCGATAACCTCTTCCGCTGTGGAACTCTCAGGAATCTTTGAAACGGACTCCTTCAAACGTTCCGTTCCATACATCTCTTCTTCTGTATTGAGTGCCTCAATAAGACCGTCCGTATGGAAAATTAGGATATCACCCTCATGTAAATCGAAGGTTACGGATTCATACTCTACCTTCCGCATACTGCCAAGTGGGAGGTCGCTGCTTTCAATTTCAATGATCTCTTCTCCCCGCTTAAGGACAGGATAGGGTTGTCCACCATTCGCGTAGTCAATCCGTTTCTTATCTTCATCAAGGATAGCAAGGTTAAGAGCGATGAAACTCGGTCCGTACATGCGTGGTGCTAACCCTGCATTGAGGTCTGTAAGAATGATGTCCGATTCGGATTTGAAACGCGCGACTTCATATAGCATCCCATTCGTTAGCACGGCGTTCATCGCGCCGCGTAACCCTTTTCCAGCGGCATCTGCCACCGCAATGGCGGTCTGTCCGTTCGCTACAGTGAGATAATCGTAGAAATCACCGCCCACCTGCGTCGCGGGGACGGACATCCCTGCGACATCAAATCCTTTCGTATCAGGGGCTTCCGTTGGTAGAAGTCCCATCTGGATGTTCTGTGCTTCGCTCAGTTCCGCACGGATACGCTGTATCTCCGCTTCTTCCCGTTGACGCACCTCGTTACGCAGTTGTAGGGTATGGCGTCGATTGGCAACCAGACGACCAACTAAAGTGAGAACGACTGCCATAAAGATGACTGTCGGGAGATAGGTTCGCCAACGCGTCCAGAGCGGTGGTGATATGCTAAAATCCACGACTGCCGGGGTATGCGTATAGGGCCAGTCTTTGCGAAATGCTGTGACGAGGAAACTGTAATTGCCGGCTTTGAGACCTGTATATCGGATACGCAGAATCCCATTTTGATTTTGGAGTTCTTGAACAACGTTACTGTCGCGCATGGAGTGTTGTGTTGTCGATCCGGATGCCGCCGGAGGTGTCCACTCGTCGGATGGAACACCAGAGCCGGTTGCCAGAAGAGAGACTTCCTCTGTCGAGACGTTCGTCCATGTAGGGCTATCCAACCCGATTAATTTAAATCTGTAAGAGAGACCTTCTCGGAGTGGACTGATACCTTGGATATTTAGAGTCTTGGCTCCGCGTGAGGGTAGCGTTAAACTGGATGAAAGGTCGGTGTAGGTTTGATCAGCTTCAAGGGAGATCAGGCGACATTCTGGGAGTCCGCCACGCGTTGGCGTATATTGTGTGACCCCTCCTTCGGTTGTAAACCAAATATCTTTGTTGGCAGATTCATGAATCTTCGAGATATTGTTGTGGGCGAGACCGTCTTTCGTTGTAAGGTTATAAAAGGTTTCACCGTCATATCGGACTGTGCCACCGCCCCAGGTCGCGAACCATATATTGCCGCGGCTGTCCTCCATCACATCTTTCACGTTGTCAACGAGAAATCCATCCTCTTTTGTTGTATAGATTCTGGCTGTTTTTCCAGCATAGCGGACTGCCCCGCGAGACGTTGCTAACCAGAGGACACCGTCTTCGGTGGTTAAAGAGTCTTGTAGTTCAGCAAGTTCAATGTCCTCAAGAGAAATAAGGGATGTGCCGTGATATGTCTTGAGAGCATTGGGGAAAAGAAAAGTTACTCGGTTATTTTGCTGTCTTGGATCCTTCCAAACAGCAATCGGGGTAGAGTTCGATGCTTCGTCAAGCGGAAGCGGTTTACCGAGTTCTGTATCACTCCAAAGTGCCAATTTTCCTGTTGCCGCATTGAAAAACCATTTACTTCCTGCGGATGTTTTTAACAGGGTTGTCGCTTTCAGCGGAAGGGTTTCAGGTTTACCAAAGCGAGTTGTTCTGGTGTTAATTTCTTTCGGATAGCGCAGCACTGTTCCGTTATCGAAGTGCACCCATAATCTGTTGTTGGAGTCGTTATACAAGTCAGTGATAGCCGCTGTGCCGAACGCTATTGGATCTATTGGAGTAGGGGTAATGTTCGGACGGATTTCTTGAAAGGGGATCCTCTGGAAGCCAGTCGCTGTAAGCCGTAATAACCCTGTCGCGTCGGCTTTGAAGATGTGACCACCGAAAGCTATCCAAGTATGTTCTCCTTCGTGAACCAGAACACTGGTATCGCTATCTGAGCGTTCCCCACCAGGACCAATTATTGTCTGGATGGGGATAGAAACTTGTCCGAATTTTCCATTTGCGTACCGAAAGAACGTATATCGTAGCCGCGTGGCAGTACCACTCGATTCTGGTTCGTCAATAAACCAGACGTGCTTACCAACTTCAAATATTTTTTCGATTTCAGTCCGAAGTAACCGGGCGCGCTCCCTGCTTCTGGAGTCGGTTTGGGGGGCGGACGATGGATCATTTTGAACTGTGCTGACTCGGAAAATATGGGTCGTAAGTTCTTCCGATGCTGCATCATGACGGGCGACACCTCCGGGCACGCTAAACCAAAGGTAACCTCGGCTATCCTCAAATATCATCCGCACCCTATTCGTGCCAAGTCCAGCGTGTGTGCTAATGGCAGGTGTTGGATCGAACGCTGTTACACCATTGTCGTGTCCAAACCACAATTTACCGTCTATGGCTTCAAAAATCGTATGAATCCCCTCAACTCCGAGTCCGCTGTTGATCCTATCGGGCAGTGGCGTGAGATCGGTGTCGTACTGATGCGCGCCGCTTTCGTCAGTGAACCATAGATTTCCCCATGCATCCTCGAGTTCAAGAAACCCGGATAGGTTTCCGTGCTGAGTGCCAGCCCACCATCTTGTCGTGCGTCCATCGCTGAACCAGATTCGATCTTTCCTATCGTTTTGAATTGATGCCAGCCTCTTAACTGATGCCGGTCTACTGCCTACTGCTCCACTGTGTCCCCAAACTAACGGGAGGATTTGCTCAAATGTTTTTCCATCAAAACGTAAGAGGAGATTGTAGCCACCGAACCAAAGATCCCCAGAAGTATCTTCACCTATTGTTTCAATTGTACCCACAGCGTTAAGGTTCGATATGTCGTAGCGTGTGAAGCCTGCGTCTGGATGAATCCGCTGTGTTCCAGCGTCCGCCTTATCACTTGCGACATCACCCGCCTCGATTTTGAAGGGGTCCTGTACCCAACGATTTTCTCGGAAACTGAGTATGACACCGTCCTGTTGTTCTTCTCCGTCGCTTCCACCGATCCAGATAGTTCCATCTTCGCTTTCAAAGATAACGTTTATTTTCAAGTCCGTTGAGCGAAGCAGATCTTCACCTATGATTTCGTTTGGGTGTGCTTGTGGCAGGCTTTGGACGCCTGGAGTGATGTACTTCGTGAGTTGCTGATTTTCACCAACCCATATATCGCCATGATCGTCAACGAGCAGTGAATTGCCTGTACCGATAAAATTAATTGAAGAGCCATCAAACCAACTTACCCGCCCTGAACTTTCTGAGCGAAAGTGCGTGAGGAACCAGATGTGTCCCCATTTATCTTCAACGATTTGTTGTGTCTCTCCGAGTAGCGCGCCTGATCCTACGTTGGATGACGGCGCGTTCTCAGGGTCCAAAGATCCGATGTAGGATTCAAACCTGCTCCCATCAAATCGACTCACACCACCCCGATCGGAACCGAACCACAGGTCGCCGCGACTGTCCTGAAAGATGACAGGAACAACGGGACCTACCAGTCCATCAGCGACGGTATAGGTATGGATTTCCTCAGACTCCGTTTCAACGCAAACAAGGAGCATGAAGAAGATTATGCTAAAAATTAAAATGGCGTTTTTCATATTTTAATTTATCTTGCGAAGTAATGAAGTGAATGTAGAACTTTGACGCGTATTCCTCAAATCCGCCCTCCACTACGTTATGGTCTTACGGTTTGGTTTTATCTATAATTTTGCGTCCGAAGGCAACAGCCTGCAACAACAGCACACGGTTTTGCTTGGGCGTTCCCTTAGATATACGAAAAGGCACGTGAAATCATTAACCTACCGGACCGAATCGCAAGGTAAAATTAAAAATCGCGAATACGTGCAATTGCTTCCGCAATCACTGCGTCTGGATACGTCAGCGAGATTCTGAAATAACCTTCGCTCCATTGACCATATCCGAGACCTGGTGTTACCACAACGCCTGCTTCCTCAAGCAGTGCCGTCGCAAAAGCCCGACTTGAACCTTTGAAACGCTCAGGTACCGGTGCCCAAACGTACATTGTCGCTTTCGGTTTCTCTATTGCCCAACCGCTGTCTGTGAGGGCATCCACCACCATGTCGCGGCGTTTTTGATAAACTGCGTTTATGGCAGGTGTAATCTCATCTGCTACTGAGAGAGCCTTTGCCCCGGCAAATTGAAGTGAGCGAAGCGAACCGTTATCGATATTATCTTTCACCGCTTTGACCGCACTGACAACTGTTGGGTTGCCAACGACAAACCCCAATCGCCACCCTGTCATATTGAACGCTTTGCTTAATGAGAAAAACTCAACGGCTACTTCAGCGGCACCTTCGACCTGCAATATGCTTGGTGAACGATAGCCGTCGTAGGTGTTTTCGCTATAGGCGTTGTCGTGTGCGATGAGGATATTATTTTCTCTACCAAACGCGACAGCACGCTCGAAAAAGTCGAGGTCAGCAGTCGCTGTTGTCGGATTGTTTGGATAGTTGATCCAGAGAACTTTGGCAAGTCGTTTCACTTCATCTGGGATAGCGTCAAAGTCGATATAGAAATCGTTTTCTCGCAGAAGCGGAGCGTAGTAGGTCGTTGCACTGGCGAACACGTGTCCGATGTTGTAGGTAGGGTAGCCTGGACTTGCCGCTATGCCCATATCGCCCGGATTGAGTATACCGAGAGCCATTTTGACAATCGCGTCTTTACTACCAAGTGTTGTCACGACCTGATCATCAGATAATGTGACCCCGTAACGATGCTGGTAAAAGTCGAGGACTGCCTGTGGAAAATCGTCAACAGGGTTGTCGCATCCGTAACGATGCCGGTCCGGGTCATCCGGATTTTGAATGGTGCTACATAAAGTTTCGACGATAGGATCTGGGGTCGGAATGTCCGGGTCCCCGATACCAAGGCTAATCACGTCGACACCTCGTGCTTGTGCCGCCTGCATTTTTTGGCGCAAATCTACAAAAAGATAGGGTGGAAGTTTCTCTAACCGTTCTGCGATTGTGATCATATTTTTAATTTACCTTTTTAATCGTTGTCAGTTTTCGGTTCAATTTTTTTTCAAAAATCCTTTGGGTTTTCAGTTAAGGGGTATTCGTTTAAGAAAACCGCTTGTCCGATAACCGATAACTGATAACCTTATTTCAGATGAAGGATTGACTGCTGGGTGTCGCTAAGGTTTTCCATAACGTTTGGACTGAAGTGCAACCCTTGACCACCCCAATCTGGCATATAGCCGATGCTGTAACAATAATAGAGCGTCCGACGTGGTTTGCCTGAAACATTGATGACAGATCCGTGTGTGAGTGCCTCCGTGAAAATGATGGCATCCCCTGCTTGTGCTGGAATTGGAGTCAACACGGGGTTTTCATCGGGATGGCCTCCCCAAGGTTTCGGGAAATTGCTCTTATGGGCACCCGGTATAACAGCGAAACATCCGTCCTCCACATCACAATCCAGCATCGGAAAGACCGCTTTCGTTAAAGTTGATACCATCTCTCCATTTTTACAATGATACTGGCATTTCGGGATAATCGGGGTTCCGTGCATGTGCAACCCCGTATAGCCACCACCCCACCGGTAAATTGTGTAGGTGTGATTGAGCCGATACGGACCACCCGTTACGCCTTGAATTACGTCCAGAACCTCCGGAATATCGATCAGCGTATTAAAAGTACTGTCCGCCTCCAAAATATTGGAGATGTAGAGTTCTTTCTCCGTTCGCTGTGTGCCGAGACATAGCGGTGGTGGATAGTCATTCGGTGGCATATTCTCGTATTCATCTAACACCGTGTTACATGCGTCAACCACTGTTTTTGGGATAACACCCTTCAATACGATGAAACCCTGCAGATCAAATAGATATTTTTGTTCGTCTGTCATGTTACTTTTCCTCTTTTGGGGCGTTAGTGTCAGCTGTCGGTTATCAGCCGGAACGGCAAGAAGGAAGGAGAAAAAAATAGGAACCCAATCTTCCAGCCTTCCAATCTTCTAACTAAAGACTGAAAACTGATGACCGATAACTATTCACGGGGTGGCTTCATATCTGAGAATCGTTCCGTTTTGGCCAACCACCCATCCGCTATTTCTGCTGCTTATGTAGATAGCCTTCAAATCCGTTTTGGTGTCTGTATGCTGAGGCCTCCAATTTTGCCCGCCGTCCTTTGTGTGGAGTACGAGCCCCTCTTTCCCAACAATCCAGCCTTCTGTTTCTGAAATAAAAAATACGTCGTCAAGGAAATTGCCGGTATAACTCTCTTGACGTTGCCATGTTTTCCCGCCATTCTCGGTCTGTAAAATCAACCCATCCATGCCTAAACTACGTAAATCTAATCCCACGACCCATCCTATCTCTGGCGTGACGAAGGTGACAGCGTCCAGGAAAAAAGCTGGATAACGTCCACTGAGAGACGATAACTTCCAATTGGCACCGCCATCAACTGTAGAAAGCATTGTTCCGTTCAAACCGACTGCCCAACCCCGCTGTTTGGAGGTGAAATGGACATCAAAGAGGTTCCAAGTCGTTCCACTCTTTTGCTGTTGCCATGTTTTCCCGCCATCATTTGTGTGGATGATTTCACCACCACTTCCGACACACCATCCATTTTTTTCGTCTGTAAAGAAAACACTGAGTAAGTCCTGCTGTGTCCCTGAAACTTGACGTTGCCATACGCTTCCACCGTTTGTGGTCTGTAGAACGACACCCGCCTCCGCAACCGCCCATCCTATTTCCGCGGACACAAAATGGGTTGCACCAAAACACTCAGTCGTGCGGCTATCTTGCGCATTCCATACAACCCCTCCATCCTCGGTTCGTAGAATCGCACCCCGGTCACCGACAACATATCCTTCATCCGGTGAGATGGCACATACACCCACGAGAAGATGACTCGGACTGGATTGTGATTCCCATGTTACACCACCGTTGCGGGTGTGCAGAATTGTGCCGTTTTCACCGACCGCCCAACCGATGTGTTTTGAGATGAAGTCAACACCCAGAAGGACGGCATCCGCGCTGTTGTGGAAGCGGGGACCGCCGCGTTGATGTTTCCATTTTTCTTTGCCGCCAGAAGAGGTGTGGAGAATCACGCCTAAGTCGCCGACAACCCAACCGTTTTGGGCATCTACAAAGTCGATATCGTAAAGTGTAAAGGTATGCAACGGTTCATTGCCGAGATAGTCCGGTTGACCGTAACTACTTTTATGGCGTTCGTTGGTGCCGCGTGTGACGAATGCCCATGTGTCCCCACCATCGGTTGTTACGAAAACGCTCCGCCGGTCACCGACAACCCAGCCTGTCTGTTTGTCGATGAAATGGAGGTTGAACAGGGCGGCTTCTGTCGCGAACTGTACTTCCCAAGTTTCTCCGCCATCGGTTGTCTGATAGATGTAGCCAGCGTCTCCCGAATTTGTTGATGTCGGTGTATTGTAGGTAACAATCCATCCTTGGTTTTCGTCTACAAAGTGGATCCCCTTCAATGACTTTTCGTCGAACACCTCTCCATCGATCTGTGTGAACGTCTGTCCACTGTCGGTCGTTTTCAGTACTGTGCCCCAATCGCCAACAATCCAGCCTGTTCTTTCACCTATAAAAAGGTCATGCAGATTATTTTCCGTGCCGGTTTCAATGTGCGCCCATGTCTGCCCGCCGTCCGTTGTATGGATCAGAATGCCGCCTTCACCTACACACCAGCCTTCTGATGCCGAACGAAAATACACACGTCGTAGCGGTTTGTTGAAAACACTGCTGTGTTGCCTCCGCCATGTCTGCCCACCGTCGTTTGTGTGGATAATGAGACTCTCCGCACCCTCGTCAAAATCGGCTCCAGGCGTTATGTCTACAGCATTCCCGACTGCCCAACCCTGCTTTTCAGAGATAAAATGGACATCGTAGAGGTGTGAACTCCAATCGCCTTCCATGACAGTTTTCCACTCGTACCGGACCTGTCTCTGGGATGTTGTTTGTTCACAGCCAGCGATGAATAGAATGCTGATAAGCAGTAGAATAAAATAGTTGTGAGTTATCAGTCGTCGGTTTTGACCATCAACTCGCCTCTGTTCATAAGTGTTAAAGCACGAGTTAAGGGGCACAGTTAATTTCTGTAGCAGTTGCGTATTGTGCGCATGCCACAAACATCTCTTTAACTGAAAACTGAAAACTGAAAACTGAAAACCATTAAAAAAGGACTTCGCTGACATCGTGTAACCCTTTAGGAGCATCGATGACCCATTTCGCTGCGCGGATCGCCCCTTTTGCGAAAGCCTCCGGACTGTGTGCTCGGTGGACGACGCTTAATTGCTCTCCTTCTGTTGTGAACAACACTGTATGATCACCGGCAATATCGCCACCTCGCACTGCATGAATACCGATCTGCTTCTTCGGTCTCGCACCAACGATGCCGTGGCGACCGTAAACACCTACCTCATCTAAATCTTGTTCAAGTGCTGTGGTAATAGTTTCCGCTAAACGGAGTGCAGTGCCGCTCGGTGAATCAGCTTTGTGATTGTGATGTGCCTCTATCACTTCAATATTATAATCATTTCCGAGGGTTTTGGCAATTAATTCCAATGCTTGAAGCATCACATTGACACCGAGACTCATGTTTGGTGCCATAACACACCGAATCTGTGATGCGAGAGTTTTGATGGTCGCTAATTCGTCAGGGGTAAAACCGGTTGTTCCAAGCACCATAGCCTTGTCTGCATCAACAACTTGTTGAAGATGGTCCAGAGTCACTGTCGGCTTTGAAAAATCGATGACAACATCTGAACAATGAAGCACATCGTCGAGTTCACCTGTAATGGCGACTCCAATCTCACCAGTACCAGCAACAATACCCGCATCATTCCCGATCTGTGGGTGCGACGGGTATTGGACAGCCCCAGCGAGTTGCATATTGGCGTGTTGGGCAATACCTCGCGTGATGCAACGTCCCATACGACCACAAACACCCGTGATAACTACACGAATCATCTTCTTAATGTTCCTTGCCGTTGAATGACGTGGGTTTGAACTTTGACGTTTTTGATAATACTAAGAGATGTCCTTGGGGCTAAAGCTCGAATCTATTACTTCTGAAACAGGACTTCGCTGACATCGTGTAACCCTTTTGGCGCGTCGATGACCCATCTCGCTGCGCGAATCGCACCTTTTGCGAAAGCTTCTGGACTGTGTGCTCGGTGGACGACACTTAATTGTTCACCCTCTGTCGCGAACATCACCGTATGATCACCGGCAATATCGCCACCTCGGACTGCATGGATACCGATCTGCTTTTTCGGTCTCGCACCAACGATACCGTGTCTGCCGTAGACACCCACCTCATCTAAATCTCGCTCTAATGCTGTCGCAACCGTCTCCGCTAAACGGAGTGCAGTGCCGCTCGGTGAATCTGCTTTGTGATTGTGGTGTGCCTCTATCACCTCAATGTCGTAATCGTCTCCGAGGGCTTTGGCGATTAATTCCAGTGCTTGGATCATCACATTGACACCGAGACTCATGTTCGGTGCCATGACACAGCGAATCTGTGATGCGAGTTCATGAATAGCCGCAAGTTCATCGGGGTCATATCCAGTTGTTGCGATTATCATCGCTTTGTCGGCGTTGACGACCTGTCGGAGGTGTTGCAGGGTTGCCTCAGGTTTCGAGAATTCGATGACAACATCCGCGTTTCCAAGTACCTCTTCAAGGTTCCCTGTGACGGCGACCCCTATTTCTCCGATACCGGCAACAACCCCAGCATCACTCCCGATCTGTGGGTGTTCAGGGAACTCAATCGCTCCAACGATTTCCATATCAACTTGTTCAGTAACACCTCGAATAATGAGCCGTCCCATACGGCCACATGCCCCATTAATAATTACACCAATCATATTTTTAATGTTCCTCGCGGTTAAGTGACAGAATAGCAGTTAGTAAATCTATGTTCCCCCAGGCTCGGTAGGTGCGGTTTCCTAACCGCACCGGATATCGGTAAAAACTACCCGATTAAATTCTTAATCTTCATTAGGGGTGCTATGTAAATGAAAAGTAGCAACTTGGGTTTATTAATACTTTGGACAATTTCCCGTAACAATCAGCGGTCAGTGGCTCATTGTAGGTATTACAAACGCTTGCAACCGCTACAAACGAATGACCGACTGCCGAGAGTGAGCATAGCGAAGCGACCTGACTGCCGACGGCTATTTCAACGTAAATAGATATGCCAGAAGATCATGCATCTGCTTTACTGAAAGAATATCTGCGTAGTTTTGTTGTCGCCTCTCCGGACAGCACCGTTCCAGTCTGGCGCGGGATTGCCCGTTCCCCAGTAGACGAGATTCAATTCAGGATCATACGAGCCTGTGACCCAGGCGGATCCGCCACCTGTCATCCATGAATCGCCTTCCCACGTGTCGCCACCGGGTTCGTCTTTTGAAGGGACAGTGTAAAACCGCCATGCCTGTTCGCCGGTTTCTGCGTAATACGCATCAATGTAGCCTCGGATCCCGTATTCCGCATCTGATATACCGACAATCACTTTGTCTTTGACGACTAACGGCGCGACGGTGAGGGATTCCGCGTTAGTAAGATCGCCGACAACTCTGTCCCATAGTACTGTGCCGGTCTTCGCATCTAAGGCGAGGAGATGGGCATCAAGCGTTACCCAAAAAATTTTATCGTCTAAGATAGCAGCCCCTCGATTCACCATACCGCCGTGACGGGTTGGATATCCAGGGTCGTGCCAGCTGTGATTGTACTTGGCATCGCAGCAAGTACTAAACTTACTACAAAAATAACAAAACTGACGCGTTTTATGTGTAAACAATAGTGTGCCGCTTCAGAAAAGGTATGCCTGTTCATGTTCCGCCTCCTGAGTCTGATGGTCTTCTAACTATGGATCTCTGGACATCGCTCCACTCGTCTCGCGATGGGGTCTGCTTAATTCCGTGCTGTTCAAAATTCTCGAAAGTTTTACTTTTTCTCTTCTCGCTTAGAAATCGGGTCGTAAAGGAAACGTGAGGCGTTCCGCATTGTTGGGAAATCGGTGCCTCAAACCGTGATTTATAGTAAAGCCCGAAAATATCTGCACACCCCCGGTAGGGTCTTTCACCTAACCGCACCGAGTTTGATGTAAAATTAATTACAGAATCTACTATATCAATTTACCAAAAATCGGATTTAATGTAAAGACTGAAAATTTCTCGGAGATATGTGGAGGGCGCGCGATTGGGTGGTAGGACAGGCAATAAATGCTATTATTGTGTTAATTTTATGCTAACCTTGCTTGTTCACCAGCATGATAGGAGCTTCGCACTAATGGACCCGATTCTACATGTCGAAATCCCATTTCGATGCCTGCTTCTTTGAGTTCTTCAAATTCTTCGGGAGTATAGTAACGTTGAATCGGCAAGTGGCGTGAGGAAGGGGAGAGGTATTGACCGACAGTGAGAATATCGCAGCCGGTATTTTGGAGGTCTTCCATTGTTTCTAAGAGTTCTGTCACAGTTTCACCTAAGCCAACCATGAGTCCAGATTTTGTGAGCATCTGTGCATCCAGTTGTTTACTGGTGCGGAGAAGGTTCAGCGTTTGTTGGTAGTTTGCGTAAGGACGGACGCGGCGGTAAAGGCGCGGCACTGTTTCCGTGTTATGATTGAGCACTTCAGGACGTGCTTGCACGATGACAGCGAGTGCCTCCCAATTCCCTTCGAGGTCAGGAATGAGGACTTCCACTGTGCATCCGGGACGATGTTTCCGTGCTTCGGCAATGCATTCAGCAAAGACACCCGCACCACCGTCTGCAAGGTCGTCTCGATTGACTGAGGTAATAACGACGTGTTCGAGTTTTAAGTGACCGACGGCTTCACCGAGCCTGCGCGGTTCATCGACATCGACGATACCTCCGGGCGTGCCTTTTTTCACAGCACAGAACATGCAGCGACGCGTACAGACATCACCTAATATCATAAAGGTAGCGGTGCGGCTGTTCCAGCACTCACCGATATTCGGACATCGCGCCTCTTCGCAGACCGTGTGAAGTTGCAGATCCCGCATTAATTGCTTGAGTTCGGCGTAGTTACCACCGCTCGGCATCCGTGCTTTAATCCAGGATGGGTGCCGTCTTTGGGATGTTTTTTGCTCAACTAATGGAAGCGTCCTTAGCATTTTTTAATTAAGCCCTAAAATCAGTGAAACCCAACATTTCTGCTTGTGATGAAATATTTAAAGACCCGTCTATAATCCCGCAAATCCTGATTCAGACAGTCTACGCATGTCCCATCACCTATTGCTTGCTGACAGTCAATAGAAAATCCGCGAAATCAGTATAATCCGCGACAATCCGCGATTCAGACAATTATAGTAAAGCCAGAAAATATCTGCACACCCCCGGTAGGGTCTTTCACCTAACCGCACCGAGTTTGGTGTAAAATTAATTACAAAATCCACTATAAATCATGGCGGGAGAGGGTGGGAGTCGAACCCACCTATCCACTTGCATGGACAAGCCGGTTTTGAAGACCGGTAGGGCCACCGGACCCTATCCTCCCCCACAATTTTTAACTATCAAATGGTGATGTGTTTATGTTTCTATATGCCGCGGATGCAACCTGCGGATGTTGCCGTCTCGGATCGTCAGGTTCTGGCTATCGCAATACTCCAAGAACGGCACCGCATATTTTCGTGAGGTTTGTGCTGTTTCTCGGAATTCGGCAACCGTTATTGTATCATTTTTACGGAGATAAGTCGCTAATAATTCTCGTATCTCTTCAAAAACGGTTTTGTGGATAAAGAAATTATCCGCTATTTTGATAAACTGCCCCAAGTTCAGAAGCGCGAAAAACGTGGATTCCAGTAGTTGCGGTGTATATTCCGGAAATAGCGTGTTGAGTTCGTTGAAAGCCGGTGTATTCATACCTGCTTCCAAGAATAGGTTCTCAAGTCTTTCTTTCGCGGTTTCTTCCTCTTGGGAGAACTGGATTTCATGGGATGCCAATCGCAGAAGGTTCCCCTCTTTGGCGAGTTGGCCCTCGGCAATGAGTCGATTTTCGAGTTTCTCAAAACCGATGTCGTCTAATCTGAGTTCTCGGCGGAGTTGCGAAGCGTTTTGACCGGCAAGGAGGGGTTCTGCCGAATGGAACGCTGTCAGCTTCTCTGTTATTTCCTCTTTGATGTTTGCTGTCCGCGCTGCATCAGAAACGAGCGGGGATCTACCGGATTTGCCCCAGCGTACTATTTTTTCATCGGCTTCCAGACTGTCCAAGATGACATTCACGTTGGTCTGGGAATGCGGGAGATAGTAATTGAGGAAGGGTTCTGGCACGCAAAGGGTTTCGCTGTTTTCTAATACAGTGTTCACGATCTGTGCGTCGTCGGCTTCTTCCCATTGTGCTAAAGTGGCGATGGTTTCTGGAGTGAATCGCTTATGCTTGGGGGCAAACGGATTGATAACTTCACCACCACCGACTGTATATTGCGCTGAAAAATCGCGTAGGATAATCCTGTCGCCTCTGAACGTTAGAATTGGTTCTTCTAAGCGAAGTTGAACCTGTACGGTATCTCCCGGTAGAATCGCTTCGTCAACGAGTAAAATTAATCTGCAAAATATTTCGCGGGTACCCAGATACGCCCGGAGATGCGTCCAATGTTCAAGCATCCTTGGAAATGAAGATAGAACTTGCATCGACACGTCAATATTGTCTGTCACTTGTGAGAAATCGGTTGGACAGAGCACATCGCCGCGGTGGAGCTCCTGTGCGGAGATACCGGAAAGGTTCAATGCTGTCCTTTGTCCGGCTTGTGCGACGGATGCAGTTTCATTGTGTACCTGGATCCCTCGGACCCGCACATCATGACCCTGCGGGAGAATCACCATCCGTTGTTCTCGGTGAATTGAGCCACCGATGAGAGTGCCTGTCACGACAACGCCAAACCCTTGAACGGTGAAAACCCTGTCAACGTATAATCGCGAGATACCATCATTTTCCTCGGTTTCCGTCGCGAGTGCTACCTGCTTGACGATAGTCTCTTTTAGGGTCTCAATACCCGCACCGGTTATTGCGGAAACACTCACAGTTGGGATGCCTTCAAGACTTGTACCGATGAGCATCTCCTGCGTCATTTCAGCCGCTTCCGTCAATTCATCAGCGGTTGCCAAGTCCGATTTTGTCATGACGAGGATACCGTTTGAGATTCCGAGTAAATCCAAGATCGCAAGATGTTCGAGAGTCTGTTCCTGGACGCCTTCTTTCGCATCGACGACAAAGAGCACAATATCCATACCGTAAGCACCGGAGAGCATGCTTCGGATGAATTTTTCGTGACCTGGAACGTCAACGATACCTGCTCGCGAGTTATCCGGGAGATCGAAGTAGGCAAACCCTAATTCAATTGACAGACCTCGTTCTCGCTCTTCCTTGAGCCGATCTGTCTCCATGCCGGTAAGTGCCCCGACGAGAGCAGTTTTCCCGTGGTCAACGTGCCCTGCTGTTCCAATGATGAGGTGTCGTCTGTCTTGATGCATCAGTTTTAAGGATAGGCGTGGATGAGCTTGCCAATCCGATTGAAGCGGACGTTACCGACCATCTTCCACACTTCCCATAACTTCGCTGGACGCGCATTAAATGACCAGTACACCATAAACGCTTGTCCTTTGATGTCGTTTACATCCACGGGTCCCCACGAGCGGCTATCGCTGCTCTGATCGCGATTATCACCCATTGCGAATACCATGCCTTTCGGCACAGTGAACGGTTTACCTTCAGGGAACTTACGCCGGAATTGACTTGTTGTTAAGCCAAAATCAGAAAAAGCGTCGCTCTCTGGCAGGTATTCCGGCTGACGGAACGGTGGAAAATCGCCTCTTCTGAAACGGCTAAAGGTCATGTGCTTCGTGTAATGACCATCATCGACCGCTTCACCGTTTACATAAAGTGTGGTACCGCTCGTTTCGATTGTATCTCCTTCAATAGCTACGATACGTTTGATGAAATTGCGTTCCCGATCGTGAGGTGGAATGAAAACGAAAACATCTCCCCGGGTAGGCTCATGGAAATCGAAAACCTTGATGTCTGTACCGGGGATTTTAATACCGTAGATAAATTTGCACACCAAAATCCGATCTCCGATGAGTAACGTGTCTTCCATTGAACCGGAGGGGATTTTAAATGCCTCAACAACAAAAGGACGTATGAACCCGAAAACGAGAATGAGTGCTACAACAATGACTTGGGTATATTCCCATATAATCGTCTTCCGAAATTTCTGCCATTTGGATAGTTGAATATCGTTGTTATTCATGGTTTTATGGTGCCATCATCGGTAAAAGGCGTTTTCCTTTCCTTATTCTATCTCGGTGTTTAATGCGTGTCGGTGATGATAAGGTGCCTATAAGGTTTAACTGTTTTGGAGTATCAGGTCTCCAGAGAAAATAAGTATGCTCCAGTCTATTCGGAGAACGAATCTGATTCTGAAAGGATGCGTTTACCGATTCGATTGAATCGAATATTGCCTACCATCTTCCACACTTCCCATAACTTCACCGGACGATTGGCAACCGAAAACATGACCATGAAGGCTTGTCCTTTAATGTTATCTACAGCAACGGGTCCCCAGAAGCGACTATCGCTACTCTGGTCGCGATTATCGCCCATAGCAAACACCATGCCTTTCGGCACAGTGAATGGATTTCCTTGAGGAAACTTACGCCTAAACTGGCTTTCCGTCAGGGTGTAGTCGTCAAAGTTTTCACCAGTAGGAAGATATTCTGGTTTTCGGAAGGGCGGGAAATCTCTTCTAAAATGGCTGAACCTCAGGTGCTTTGTATAACGACTATCTTCAACTGCTTCGCCGTTCACATAAAGCGTATCCTCGCGCGCTTCAACTGTATCTCCTTCTACGGCTACGATACGCTTAATAAAATGTCGATCGTCGTGTGGTGGAATAAAAACGAAAACATCCCCACGTGCCGGTTTATGGAAATCGAAAACTTTGATGTCTGTGCCGGGGACTTTGACCCCGTAGATAAACTTGCATACCAAAATCTGGTCTCCGACAAGCAGTGTATCTTCCATGGATCCGGATGGAATTCTATACGCTTCAACAATAAATGGACGGATGAGACCAAAAACAAGGATTAATGAAACAATGATAAATTTAGCATACTCTCGAAACCCGCTTTTTTGTAATTTTCGCTGTTTGGATGATGTCGTTTCAGGTAGCTGCCTGTGGTTTTGTGTGTTGTTATTCATTGTGAAAGCCATTGGATAGAGTGGCATCCTCCTTTCTCCAATGTGAGCCGGTTTTTAACCCGTTAACGATTATTTGTTCATATTATGTTACTCATCAGTCGCGAGCATCGCCGTGAAAGCTTCTTGCGGAACATCAACGTTACCGATCTGCTTGAGCCGCTTTTTACCTTCTTTCTGTCTCTCCAACAACTTCCGTTTTCGCGATACATCGCCACCGTAGCATTTCGCAGTAACGTTTTTTCGGAGGGCTCGCACTGTTTCACGGGCAACAATCTTGTTACCGATCGCGGCTTGAACGGGGACTTCAAACATTTGACGCGGAATTAACTCTTTCAGCTTCGTTACCAATGTCTTGCCCCGTGTTTCTGCAGTGTCTCGTGGCAAAATTGTCGAGAGCGCGTCTACGGGGTTACCGTTCAGCAATACATCTAATTTGACGAGTTTTTCAGTTCTATATTCCCCGATGTCATATTCTAACGAACCGTAACCGCGGGTCAATGACTTAAGTTTTGGGTAGAAGTCCATGAGCATTTCGCTGAGCGGGAGTTCATAAAGCAGTTGCACACGACTCGCGTCCAATTGGTTCATTCGCTTATATATACCCCGACGCTTCTGACAAAGTTCCATTGCATTTCCAATATAGTCACGCGGAACGATAATATCAATATTGACATACGGTTCTTCAATGCGTTCGATGTCATTGGGTTCAGGGAGATGTGCGGGATTATCGACCGGCACGTAACCACCCGTTTTCAGGTAGACCCGATACATCACACTCGGTGCAGTTCGTACAAGCGCGAGTCCGAATTCTCGTTCGAGACGTTCATGGATAATCTCCATGTGGAGCAAGCCGAGAAAACCGCATCGAAATCCGAAGCCGAGGGCAACGGAGGTCTCAGGTTCAAAATTGAAGGAAGAATCGTTGAGGCGTAGTTTATCGAGTGCCTCGCGCAGGGTATGGAACTGATTTGTGTCTGCTGGGTAGAGACCGCTGAATACGAGCGGTTTCATCTCTCGGTAACCCGGGAGTGCGGTCGCTGTCGGTTTTGTATGGTGTGTAATTGTATCCCCAATTTTCGCTTTGTCGATTTCTCGGATGCCCGCGATAAGGTAACCGACAGCACCCGTGTGGAGTTCAGAGGCCGGTTGCATTTCTGGTGTGAAGATGCCTACCTCCTCAACTTCGTATGAGCGTTTCGTTTCCATCAGTTGAATCTTTTCGCCTGGCTTCACACTCCCCTCAAAGATACGTGTGTACATGATGACACCGCGATAGTTATTATAGACAGAGTCGAGCACGAGTGCCTTTAAAGGGGCTTCAGGTTCGCCAGCGGGGGCGGGGATCCGGTTGATAATTGCTTCTAATATGGAGGGGATACCGATACCCATTTTCGCACTAACAAGGAGCGCATCGTCAGCAGGGATACCGATGACTTCTTCTATCTGCCGTCTGGCTTCATCGGGTTGTGCGGTGGGTAAATCAATTTTATTGACGACAGGAATAATCTCAAGGTCATTGTCAATAGCGAGATACGCGTTTGCTAAGGTTTGTGCTTCAACGCCTTGAGCAGCATCAACGATGAGAATGGCACCTTCACACGCCGCGAGGCTACGCGAGACTTCGTACGTGAAATCGACATGTCCGGGTGTATCGATCAGATTGAGTTCGTAGCGATTTCCGTCAGCGGCGGGGTAATGGAGTTTGACAGCGGTTGCTTTGATGGTAATACCGCGTTCACGCTCTAAATCCATCAAATCCAGCACCTGTTCGCGCATATCGCGTTCAGCGAGTGTGTTTGTGTGCTCAAGGAGTCTATCGCTTAGCGTGCTTTTTCCGTGGTCGATGTGTCCTAAAATGCAGAAATTCCGTATGTTTTCAAGATTCGTTGGCATAGTGTAGATAGTATATCACAACTTCCGTCAGATTGTCCATAGAATTTCGCTGTCCAATCGGGATTGAAACCCTCCCACAGTGCCCAAATAGCTGTTGGGACGCGCGGGACCCCAACTAAAAGTGAACCACATTCTACACATCCGGAATTGAAGAACACGTGTTCATCGGCAGGATAATGCCGATGGACGCAGTATTGCACCATGGTTATACCGATTTAGTTCTCCTATGCGTCAAGTGTTTGTAAGTCGGTTATCGGGGATCCCCGTCCCGCTTTTGTAGGAGGGATCTCCGAATCCCGACTTTTCGCAGAAATCGGACAAAAACCCCTAAAACTAAATCACCCTGATACGTAAGTCCTACTATGTAGCGACCTTTTTTCGGTACTGGGTGCCTATAGGGGCTTGACCTTAATGTTTCTGCACCAGATTTTTCCGCCGTGATCTTGGATGCCGATATGTCCACTCCGCGGGAAGTCTTTGAGCGCAATGCCGAATTTGTTCCGGCTTCCATCTGGGTTTTGATGGGGCGTGTCCCACTCGTCCAAATCTGCACGGACGATTTCTTCACCGTTGAGTGTCACAGCAATGATACTTCCATCGCAGGTGATGCTCATTTGATTCCACTCCCCAGCGGGTTTACAAGTGTTCCGCGTCGGTCCCAAGGCATCGTAGAGTGCCCCGCAGTCGTGGCTATCCGTGGGTTCCTTGCCATGTGTATCTAAAATCTGGATTTCAAGTCCACTCTGAACCGCGTCCTCCAGGTCTGCCCATCGGACAAAAATTCCGCTGTTGACTTTCGACTCGGTTTTGAAGTCGAGTGCCAATATGAAGTTATCGTAGTGCTGTTCGGTATAGAGGTATTTTCCGCCCTGAACCGTGCAGAGAATACTGCCATCATCAACGATCCACCCCTCGGCACTTCCAGTGGTGCCCCAACCGGTGAGTGTTTGCCCATCGAATAGGGATATCCATCCTTCAGATTTCTCTTTTTCACTTAACATATTTTCTCCTTTTATAGATGCGTAGGGGCTATCTCCGAATACATGGTACGGAGATGATAAATCCTGTTACCTAACGCAAACTCTCTAAAAATAATCTTCCGACATCGACATTATATTCAAAATCTGCTGCCGCCCAAGGGCTGTTATAACCGATGATTGGCACATAACTTTCGTGCCGCGACCCGTGTGAACGCACTGTCGTCGGTTCTATTGCCGTTTCCAACTCACCGAAAACAGTCGTTTTGTCTGCTAATACAAAGATGTCTCCAATCCGTTCACGATGGAGTCTGAAGGTGCGTGCCGCATCTTCCGCAGAATATGCCTCTTCGATACCGGGCGTATTCAGAAGAGTTTGGATGACTTGCGCTATATCGGCACCGTCCTCGAGGAACACATAAGCGGCACCGCCTAAATTGCCGTGATGCGCGACATACCGATCCTTGATAATCGGAATAGAACTCGCAGGGATACCGTGTTCTCTGAGGACACGTCCCGGATCAATAGCGGTAGTTTTCGCTAACATACCGTGGTCGGCTGTAATATAGATTTCACGTTCCGGGTCATCATCAACGATATTCCCGATAATCCGATCCAATTCCGCAAGGTGCTGTTGGGAAATGTCCTCATCAGGGGCATATTTGTGTTGAACCCAATCTGTTGTTGAGCAGTAGACGAGGTCTGGGTCGTCTGTACGCAGTGCCTCGTGCACTGCACGGAGCAACCACCAATTGATTTCCGCAGAATATATCGGTTCAACCGGTCCTACGGTGCGAATGTATTCAGAGGGCGGCGATTCAGCGGCGACTGCTATATCGGTGCCTGCTTCGAGCATCCGTAATAATTTTTGTTTTGTCACGAAGAGTGCTGCTTTGTCCGCGAATTTGCAGGCTTTCGCAGTTTCAAAGAGCGTAGGCTCAAGAAGGAAACGATTGTCCTCGATAAATTCGCCTTTGCCAGTTGCCCTGTCTACGTGGTAATTCGTCGTGATACCGTGCTTTTCAGGGAATGTACCAGTCGCGATACTGACGTTGTTTACATTTGTGACCGAGGGGATGACAGCATTGGCATGAACATAGAATCCAGATTTTGCCAACTCGCGGATTGTGGGAAGATCGCTCGCTGTGAGGTAATCATGGCTACCTGCATCGATACAGAGGATAAGAATTTTTCGTCTTTTCACGCTTTGTGTATTGCTCCACTATCTCGGATTCTGTCAGGTTCACTTGCATGTCTGCCGAAAATTATAACAGTTATCTGTGGGCATTGCAAGTTTTTTTGCCTCCACTGGGATTTTAGATTGTTATTCCGCGGAAAATCTGATATAATTTGTTCTAAATCGGTATCATCCAGGGATCTGAATCATGCACATGAACAACGGGTCTTCCGAATTGGCGAAGTTGATTTTTAAGAATTCGACGGACGAGGAGAAACTCAAACAGCTGCTGATTTCTAACTATTCAGAAGCCGATCTCACTTCCTATCTTCACAGCAAAGAGCCATTGCTTGAACGCGCTGCGGGATTCGCCCTTCGGCTGGTTGGCAGTTCAGATGCGATCCCTGCGTTGGTAGACGCTCTGAAAAATAGTGACCGTGGGACCCGCTTCAATGCGGAATACGCCCTGTGGGAAATCTGGTCGCATTCTGGTGATGATGCTGTTGACGCCCTGCTTGAGAACGGTAAAGACTTACTCAAAAATGAGGCGTACCAGCAAGCCGTTGAATGCTTCACTACCGTAATTAAGACGGATCCCAATTTTGCTGAAGGGTATAATCAACGCGCAATCGCTTATTTCATGGTTGAGGAATGGAGTAAGGCGATTCGTGATTGCAAACGGACGATCTCCCTTAACCCGAATCACTTCGGGGCGTTTGCTGGGATGGGACACGTTTATGTCAGACTCGGTAGGATTGACGAAGCGCTTGAGGCATATAAGCAAGCGTTAGTTATTAACCCGAACCTAATCTCTATCGCTGAAGCGGTTTTACGGCTTCGTAGCCGAACACAACGTGAATGAATCGGTATATGGATGCGACTTTGGGTGATCGAAACCACTTCCTGAGAACACTTATAACTTGGTTTGCTATCGCGAGTTTCTTGCTCTATCTTATCTATCGGATGTTGATGCAAGCAAAACTCGGTTTACCGATAGAGTGTTTTTTCATGGCACAGGTGTTCGTCGTGCTTTTGGTAGCACCTTATCTTGCCGCCCGTACTGTTCATTACGACTTCCTGAATACAAGTTTTGATGCACAGTCTGCACTCAGTCCGCTCTCTTCTGGACAACGGCTGTTAAGACTACTTCTAATAAGTCAGATACCGATATTCTGCTGGGTATTTTTATCGACTGGAGCGGCACTGTTCGTTACCCGCGTCCCCTTCACAAAGGCGTTCCAGATGTTCGTTATACTCGGGATTTATAGTTTGTCAGCCGCGGCGGTCGGGGTATGCGGGGCACAGGTTTTCCGGGATGCGCTCTTCAGCGCAGAGTTTTCCACGCTGTTATGGTGCGTTTTGATTGGTGGCGCGTTTCTGCTCAACCCATTAAAACGGTATGTGGACGATCTTCAACCTTTCATTCCACCGGTCTTACACCTGAACCCAGTTATTGTTGTGTGTTGTATCTTTGAGGGGTTGGACATCTTTAGAAATCCGCTTCTCTATGAACTCACGCCGGTGCCTTCATATATTTTCGTCTATCCAAAACCGTGGTATCTTGTCGGAATATGGCAGATGGTGATGGGTGGGTGCTGTTTTTTGGGAGCATGGCAGATAAGCAGAACCCGTAGGTACGCTACCTGAGGTTACAGAAAGGATGGCATGGACAAAGTGGAAAAACCGATTGTGAGTGTTTCAGGCGTGCGGGGCGAGGTTGGCATTTCGCTTGATGTCCGAATTATTACGCAATTTGCAATAGCGTTCGGCACCTTTGTCGGTGGCAGAACGGTGGTTATTGGCAGAGATTCCCGGACTTCCAGCCCGACAGTCCGACATGCAGTACTTGCTGGACTTTTCGCCACAGGATGCCACGTCATTGATGTAGGGCTTTGTCCAACACCGACGATACTCCTCATGGCAAAAGCACTGGGCGCACAAGGGAGTATTACCGTTACAGCCAGCCATAATCCTGTTGCGTGGAACGGCATCGAATTTGCCTCTGCTTCCGGACGTCTTCTGACGCAGGCGGAGCGAGACGAATTGATGCGGATTTACGAGACAGAGGATTTCGCACTCGCGCCTTGGAATGAACAAGGAACGCTTGAGACCTATGGAGAGGCAGTTGGCTATCACCTCGATCAGATTCTGGGTTCCTCTTGGTTGGCACCGGATTTAATCCGAGATGCTCAGTTAAAGGTTGTAATTGATTGTGGCAACGGTGCCGGAAGCGTGATAAGTCCATCCCTCTTACGGAAACTTGGGTGTCGGGTGGTTGAACTTAATTGTGTCACTGATGGACATTTTCGCCGCCCCGCGGAACCTACACCTGAGGCGTTGGATGTGCTTTGTAAGACGGTTCTCACCTCTAATGCTGATATAGGATTTGCCCACGACGGGGATGCCGACCGACTTGTCGTCGTTACAGAGCGGGGTGTTCCATTAAGTGGTGAATGGACGCTCGCCTTTATCGCTGATTTCATACTCGGTAAGACGAAAGGCGATGTCGTTGCCACGGTATCAACGAGTCGAATGTTGGATGATATTGCCGCGAATCACCGGGTCGCGCTCCACCGAACGAAAGTCGGTGTCGGTTGGGTCGTTGAAAAGATGCACGAAGTTGAAGCCGCTCTTGGCGGTGAAGGCACCGGTGGCGTTATCTATCCTGATATTCACTACACGACAGATGGCATCGCTTCTATTGCGGCAATTGCGCAATATCTCGCTGAGTCTGGTGGTACGGTAACGCGGCTCGTCGAGAACATGCCTGAGTATTATATGTGCAGGAAGAAATTGGAAATCTCGTCACAAGAACTTGCGAAACGGCTTGTGGATCTCGCTTTGGAGATTTATAAAGAAACGTCTGACGCTGGATCAGAACCACAACTCGAACTCACAGACGGTGTTAAACGGGTTTGGAGGGACCGGTGGGTGAACATCCGTCCATCCGGTACAGAGCCTGTAATTCGGGTTTTTAGCGAGGCACCGACGTTCATAGCGGCGGAGCAGTTGTGTGACGAAACGATTGAAACCCTAAAGATGTTAATGAAACATAATCCGCATTAACTGCGTTATCTATTATGATCTCATAAAGCATTGTGGGGCGAACGTTTATTTTCGCGGAACCCCTGACATCCTACCGGTTAATTGTTAAGATGTCCGCGATTCAGTTTGGAGAAATTATGGCTTTGAAACTTGCCTGCATCGGAGGCGGAAGTGGTTTATCGGCTTTGCTTAGCGGTATTAAACACTATGCCGATCTGGAGAAAGGCAAAAATCATCTTATTGATTTAGATAGCCTGGCGGCAATTGTTACCGTTTCTGATGATGGTGGAAGTTCAGGGCGGCTCGTTGAAGAATTTGATATGCTCCCACCGGGTGATATTCGCAGACTCCTGTTCACGTTATCCGATGCTGATGAACTCGCAGGACTCTTTGAGTATCGTTTTTCGAGTAATGGTGAACTCGGTGGACATACGGTCGGAAACCTATTGCTAACGGCACTGACGGAACAGTTTGACGGAAACTTCCCAAAAGCAATTCAGGCGGCATCAAGATTACTCTCGGTTCGTGGACAGATTATTCCTGTTACCTTGGATTATACCGTTTTGTGTGCAGAACTCGCCGACGGAGAGATTGTGCGAGGCGAATCCACGATACCCGTGCGGGAAAATCGTGAACCGATCAATCGCGTCTTTTTTGAACCCCGCGAGAATGGGAAAACACATCATGCTCCCGATAAAATCTATGAATGTCAGGCACATGAAGGGGCTGTAGAAGCACTGTTTAACGCTGACGTAATTATCATCGGTCCAGGAAGCCTTTACACCAGTATTATGCCAAATCTGGTTATCAAAGGCGTTGTCGAAACAATTCAGCGTTCAGACGCAATTAAAATTTACGTCTGTAACGTTATGACACAACCCGGTGAAACCGATGGTTATGCGGTTACGGATCATGTAAACGCTATTTTGGACCACGCTAAGATTCCGCTGAACTACGTCGTGGTTAATAACCAACCCGCTCCAACGGAAATCATGCAAGAGTATGTTCGTAAGGAATTGGTCTCTCAGTTGACTCGGATTCGCTCACTTGCCGAGGAAGGGCTTTCGATGCTCTATGAAGATACGCAGCACCTCATGGACGTCTTGAACTTGGCGAAAGATATTTCGTCCTTGTCTGTTGAGACAATGCAAGTCGCAGACGCGTCAAAGGTGCAAGTTTCTTATAATCGTGAGCAGGAGAATCTTGAAGCGCAGGGGATACAGGTGGTGGAAGCGGACCTCATTCGCGATATGGTCGTCACTGAATTTGGCACATGGTTGGGCGGCGTTCAGATGAACGTTATTCGCCACGATCCCGAAAAGTTAGTCCGCTCGCTTGTGAAAATCTTTCGGAACCATCCAAGGCTCCAAGAGTCGGTTTGATTCAAGAGGGTTCCGGTTGCTATCGTGAAACAGATGAGTGCCGTGATAGGTTAGATTGCTTAGAAGGGGCAGTGCCTTTAGCCGCAATCTGATAGGCAAATGTATCACATATCTGGGACAAATTATCAATGAAAAGTTCCCAGCGTAATTCATCTTGACGTGCGTTCGCTATCGCGATGCACAAAGCTGTTTCGTATAAGGATGGACAATTCTTCTTGCGTACATCAGTGGATTTCATAACTTTACCCCTTTCTAAAAAAGTTAGTTGAGATTATCTAAAAAAATGAATAATATTCCAACGCAACATTAAACGGGTGTTCTACCAAAAAGGTTACACTTTTTATTCAAACTAAGGCATAATTTTATTTTTCTTCCCGTGAGCGATGTATCTTTAGAACCTTTTGTGGGTTCTTTTTTGTTTAACTTCATTTAATCTGCTGCAAGAATGGTGCCACATTCACAGGTCCGCTCGTTATACGCACTATGTGGAAGAAAGCTTTTGAATAGGGCATGCATCTGCCTGTTTTTTACGCGGGCTTAGCATGTTTTTACCACACCGTTCCAAACGTGAGTTCAATGAAAGAAACGTAGATTTGACATCAGAAAGGAACACCTTCTATCTATTAGATACAATCTAAGGATAAAAAGGTTGCATATTTTTTCGGGTGATCCTGCGGTAAGGGGGGAAAGTCTCTAATTTCGCCAATAAACTGGTGTTTCTAACGGGAGAACATCTGAAGATCTTGACTTTATCGTGTTTTGAGGGTATAATTATTTTAAGAAGATGTTCCAACCTCTACAGACATACCGCTTCTTCTTAAGAGCGGCAGTCTCTGTAATACGCCCAAACAGGATATATTATATGGTTATATGGTATCAGATATGAAGCATTCAGATCCCCATTTAAAAGAAGACGCTAACAATTCCGCCGACACAAACTTTATTCGTCAAGCGATTGAAGAAGATCTCAAAACTAACAGGTATGATGGTAGGGTCCATACCCGATTCCCGCCAGAACCGAGTGGCTATCTGCATATCGGACATGCCAAAGCTATCTGTATCAGTTTCGGCATTGCTGAAGATTTCGGCGGACTTTACAATTTACGGTTTGACGACAGCAATCCTCTCACCGAAGAGAGTGAGTACGTAGAAGGAATCAAACGAGATGTCCATTGGCTCGGCTTCGATTGGAAGGAACGGGAATATCACGCTTCGGACTATTTTGAGACGCTCTACGAATATGCCGTCAAACTGATAGAGAAAGGGAAAGCCTACGTCTGTGATTTAACGCCAGATGAGACGCGCACTTATCGTGGCACCTTGGTCGCACCGGGAAAAAACAGTCCATACCGGGACCGCGAAATTGAGGAAAATCTGACATTGTTCCGTGGCATGCGTGATGGCGAATTCCCCGACGGTTCTCGGACGCTCCGCGCAAAAATTGATATGTCGAGCCCGAATTTAAATATGCGTGATCCTGTGATGTACCGTATCCTCCGGGCACATCACTACCGCCACAGTGATAACTGGTGCATCTACCCCACCTACGATTTCACACACGGACAATCCGACTCAATAGAAGGCGTAACACACTCACTCTGTGATGTCCAGTTTGAAGACCATCGACCGCTCTACGACTGGTTTTTAGAGTCCTTGGAGATTTACCAACCTCGGCAAATTGAATTCGCACGACTGAATCTCACGTATACTGTGTTGGGCAAGCGGAATCTCAAAGTTCTCGTTGAGGAGGGACATGTCAGCGGATGGGACGATCCGAGGTTGCCTACGCTTTCTGGGATGCGTCGCCGCGGGTATACGCCTGAAGCTATTCGAGATTTTTGTAATCGCATCGGCGTTTCAAAGGCGGATAATCTCATTGAGATGGGACAACTTGAATACTCTATCCGAGATGATTTGAACCGCCGCGCACCCCGCGTCATGGCAGTCCTCAATCCGGTTAAGGTCATTATTGACAATTACCCAGACGGACAGGTCGAGATGCTTGACGCTGAAAATAATCCTGAAGACGAGAACGCCGGGACGCGGCAGGTCCCATTTTCGCGGGAAATCTATATCGAGCGAGAAGATTTTATGGAGGATCCGCCCCGAAAATTCTTCAGATTGGCTCCCGGGCGAGAGGTGCGACTTAAGCATGCCTATTATATCCAGTGTGAACGGGTCGTTAAAGACGGAAATGGCGAAATCGTTGAGATTCACTGCACCTATGATCCAGAGACGCGTGGCGGTTGGTCAGAAGACGGACGCAGGGTGAGAGGCACACTGCATTGGGTTTCTACTGAGCATGCTGTTGATGCCGAAGTCCGTCTTTACGATTCGCTCTTTACGGAACGTGAGCCGGAGAGTGCCGCGGATGGCGCAGACTGGATGCAATTCCTCAATCCAAATTCTTTAGAGATTCTAAGCGACTGCAAAGTTGAGCCGAGCCTTGTTGAGGGGACCCCAGAAAATCGGTATCAATTCCTCCGGATGGGCTATTTTTGCTTGGATCCAGATACAACGTCAGAAAAATTAGTGTTCAATCGCACAGTACCGCTAAGGGATAGCTGGGCGAAGATACAAAGGGGACAGAAATGAGCGAAACACCGAATGGTATATCTGCCTCCGTTGTGAAAGACCCAGTTCGAGTGAGAATGGCACCCTCACCGACCGGATACTTACACATCGGCGGCGCACGAACCGCTCTATTCAATTGGCTGTTTGCCAGACACCACAACGGCAAATTCATCCTCCGGATTGACGATACGGATACGGCGCGTTCCACTGACGAATCCATGCACGAAATTTACGATGCCTTGAAGTGGCTGGGCATCAATTGGGACGAGCACTATGTCCAGTCAGAGCGGAAAGTCATCTACGACGGTTATATTGCGCAGTTGCTTGAGACCGGCAACGCATACCACTGTTATTGTACACCGGAAGAACTGGAGCAGATTCGCGCGGAATCGCGTGCCGACAAACAACCCCGTTCCTATGATGGCAGATGCCGAGATTTAACTGCGGAAGCCGTAGATCGCTTCGTAGCAGAGGGTAGAAAGCCGACCGTGCGAATAAAGATGCCTGACACGCCGATCCGTGTTGACGACATCATCCTCGGTTCTCGGAACATTGATCCCGCTACCTTAGAGGATGAGGTGATCGTGCGTTCAAACGGAATGCCGAACTACAATCTCACCTCGATCATCGACGATGCAGAGATGCAGATAACGCACGTAATTCGGGGAACAGAGCATCTCAACAATACGCCGAAGCAGATTGCGATCGCGAATGCCCTCGGTTTAAACGTTCCACAGTTTGCGCATATTCCGCTGGTATTGGATAGTGGCGGAAGGAAGATGAGCAAACGGCACCACGGCGACCTTGTCGCTGTTAACCGTTACCGTGAACAGGGGTATCTCCCTGAAGCGATGCTGAATTTTGTTGTCCGGCTCGGTTGGTCCTACGATGACAAGCAGGAGATTTTCTCTGTTGAGGAACTCATCGAGAAATTCGATCTCGCACGGGTTGGAAAGAGTGGCAGCGTCTTTGATATTAAGAAGTTGGAATGGCTCAACTCCCACTATATTAATCAACTCGATGTTTCGACACGGACGGAGGCAGCCATCCCGTTTTGGCAGGAAGAGGGTTTGCTGCTGGACCCAACTGAAAATCGCGACTGGCTGGAAGGCATTGTGGAAGCGGTGGGTGAACGTCTGACAACACTTCAGGACATTGTCTCACAGACCTCCTATTTCTTCACCGATGCATTCGAGTATGAACCGAAAGCGGTCAAGAAATGGTGGGGAAACTCAGAAGAAAAGAGAGAGAAAACCCGCGAAATTCTGACGAATATCTCACAGATTTTAGAAGAGATTCCTACGTTTGATATAGAAACAATTGAAGCGGCAATTTGGCAATACACAGATGAGAACAACATCAAACGCGTCGCGGCAATGCAGGCATTGCGTATCGCACTGACAGGGGCATCGTTCGGTCCGAGTCTCTTTGATATTGTTGTGTTGCTCGGTAAGGACGAAGTTTTAAAACGGATCCCTAAGGCGATGGCGCATCTATAAGTCACTGCAGCGACGTAAACCTCTATAAGGAGGTCGCTCATGGCAGCAAAACTCGCTATATATGGTGGCAAACAGACTGTTCCCGACGGATTAATTCAACCGTGGCCAGAGGTTACGCAATCCGACAAAGACGCGATTGCCGAGGTTATCGCCACCGAAAAAATCACGGAGCAGCAACGGATCCAATCCGAAGGTCTCGCAAACGAATGGGCGGAATACATGGGGGTCGAGTATTGTATCCCTGTCAACAGCGGGACGGCGGCGTTGCATCTGTGTGTCGCTGGTGTCGGCATCGAGCCGGGCGATGAAGTCCTTGTTCCCGCCTTTACTTTTTGGGCAACAGCCGCCGCTGTTCTCCAGCACAACGCTATTCCCGTCTTTGTTGATATTGATCCCATAACTTACTGTATTGACCCAAACGAAATCGAAGCGAAAATCACGGAGCGGACGCGTGCGATGATGCCGGTTCATATCCACGGCATGCCCGCCGATATGGATCCGATTTTGGAGATTGCGAAGAAGCATAACCTGAAAGTTATTGAGGATGTCGCTCAGGCGCACGGAGCCTATTATAACGGCAAGCTTTGTGGCTCCTTTGGCGATGCTGCGGGTTACAGCACGCAAGCCTCGAAAACGCTGAGTAGTGGATGTCAAGGCGGTTTGTTCACAACGAATGACGAACAAATCTACGAGCGCGCAGCATTGTTACAGTATTTCGGGGAAATCGTCGTGCCGGGTACAGAGCGAGAGGAGCAGGAGTACAATGCTTACGGACTTGGGTGGATGTATCGTGGGGATATGTTCAGTCAAGCCTTTATCCGTAGCCAACTCAAACGGCTTGACCTGAACAATGCGATGCGGATCAGGAATTGTCATTATCTTACAGAGTATTTGGATGAGATTGACGGCATCGAGACACCTGTTACGCCAGAAGCGTGTGAACCCGTGTATTACAACTATGTCATCGGTTTCGATCCAGAAGCGTTGGGATTAGATATTCCTGCACGAATCCTGCGTGAGAAAGTACAAGCCGCACTCCGCGCTGAAGGCGTCCCAACGGGGCAGTGGCAACGCCTACCTGTGCCATCTCAAGAGATTTTCCAGAACCGGATCGGTTACGGAACAGGATGCCCGTGGCGATGTAATCAGTCGACGGTTGAATATAAGACAGAGGACTATCCTCGAGCCGTTGAATTTATTGATTCGCACTGCTACATCTTTGACGTGAATCCCCCCAACGATTTTGAGTTGATGTCCTTTTACGTCGAAGCGATCCACAAGGTGATGGATCAGCTGGATGCCGTGCTTGACGCACCATAGGGGTCAATTTTAGAAAAATAGGCGTATTTCTTATTGCCAGACAGGCGTGCTAAAGCCAAATCCCCGCTTGTATCGGATAAAGCATGTGCGGCAAAGGACAGTCTTTAGTCCTGTAGGGTTTATTTGCTTGGGTATTTCTTCAGCATCTGTGTAGAAACGTCGATAAAACGTGGAACAAGCCCCGTAGGGGCGGTATCTCTGTAGAACTTGGAGACAAAGTATATATGCCAACACTAAATTGGATAGGAAAGGAAGCCGTCATCAATCACCATGACGAGGTCCCGATACACACCTTAACACACGACCCTGATCGATCCCTTGGATCTGAAAACGAACCGCTCGGCACCGGCAACCTCCTCATTGAAGGCGATAATCTCATTGCCCTCAAAGCACTCCTACCGTATTACGCTGGCAAAGTCAAATGCATCATCATTGATCCTCCCTATAATACGGGCAACGAGAATGTCGCTGTTAGGACACGCCGGATTCCGACCGGGTCTGCGATCTTCAGCATTTCGGAAGTGAGCCTCATAAAGCGTTTTCATGATTTTCTGAACCACACCCGCAACCGCGAGGCGCGGGCGGGGCACATGTTTCAGTTGCAAAACATGTTGTACTAAAGTAGACTGTAAGTCCATCCTTATGTCTCCTTGTGTTAGATGAACTTATAGGATAACATAAGGATGGACACATTCAACCTAAATTCTATTTAGCACAAGGCGTTAAGAAAGGAAATAACGACAATGGCTACACGGACTATACATAAGTATGGGTTTGGAATGTCAGATTTATCGCCAACTATGAGCAGACGCTTTAATAATGCCATAAATGTTATGTCACTTTTTCTGAGTGACAAACTTTCTCCAGACAAAGTGGATCTGGACGCTATTTCGGAGTTAAAAGGCATGTTTAACCGGTCATTACGGAAGGACCAATGGAATTGGTTTACTGTCTACAATAGACTTGGGGGTCCGCCTAGAAACGAGATGAGTTCCATTGTTTCTCGATTGGTTAAACTCCGAGAAAGTTTAAAGGAACATGATTTTGAAGAAGCACTGTTGATACGTAAAGATTTGGTTAACGGAACCCTTCCAACCTATCTAAGTAATTGGAAGAATCATAGGAACGTGCGCCGCTCACAAGGGAAAAGTGGTTGGTTGTATATTTTATCAAAAAAAGATGAACCTGATACTCTAAAAATAGGAAAAACAACTCGTTCTGTAGAAATCAGGGTTAAAGAAATAAACTCAGCAACGGGTGTGTTAACACCATTTTCCGCGAGGGCAACTTTCGAGGTGGAAGACGCTGAAGCAGCTGAGAACCTTGTTTTCAGCCTACTGAGCGATTACCGAATACGTCAGGATAGGGAATTTTTCGAGATTCCATTCAAGAAAGCCACCGAAATAATCGAAAAAGAAATTTTTCCACTTCTAATCCGGACGCAAGGAGAAGTAAAGTGGTTTGACATAACTAAAGGTTACGGTTTCATAACGTGTGAAGAACATGATCGTGATATATTTTTGCATGAGTCACAAATTTTTGATGAACAGGTTAATTTAATTCAACAAGGTCAAAAAGTGAAATTTGACATACATCATACTGATAAGGGTTTGTCTGCTACCAAGGTAGTACTCGCCAAAGGGCATGACTAAAGGTAAGTCCAGATGCTGCTCCGATTGTCAGACTCAAAGTCCATGGTTCGGTCATAACCTTCTCACTTGAACGATGACTTCGACGGATTCACTGTCAAACGCTTTCTGTTAGGCCAAGCACGTGAGCAGATAGTTGGTACCGGCAGTCGACGCTCTTGATTTTGTGGGAGCTGTCGCCTGCCGTCGCGCCTTGGAGAGCGGACAACCCTTCTTAGAGCACTACCTGCCTACAATTTCCGAGAAACCGAACGCGGTACAGAATATAAACGGGACCCTGACTTCCCGATCTTGCTGCCGCATCCGCTGAAATTAAGAAGAAAGAAGGTCTTGAAAAAAGAGTGTAGATTTGATAAGGTGATCCTGCATGAGATGTCCTCCGATAAGTTGTCGTTAACGCTTAGGATGCCATCTCATGCGCTAAAAATCAAGAACCTTTTTCAAAACAAACGCATTTTCACTTGGCTACACCTGCGATCTCTTGAGTATTATTACCTCCTTGATAGATTTGGGAAATGCCAGCTGTTGTGTTACCGGACGACAATGTTGAGTACAAAGGTGTCCATCTCTGGTCAGCTGATGATGCATGTGAAAAGCGCGAAATCGGTGAATTATGGGAGAAGCGGAGCGGCGACCAGTGCCTGTTTATCATGCCCAAGGGACCTGATTTAAACGCCATCCGAGCAAAACTCTCCTAAAATTCAAGTTGATACAAAACAATTTACATGAAAACGGCGAGACGCAAAGTAAACATCAAAAAGATCACAACATTCACATTTATGTTGGCGATTGCTGCGCTAATTGCGGGTTTTATCGGCTGTGAACGGGTTCAGCAGATCGTCCAACCGACCACTCCGCAGATGGAAGCCGTGAGTGAGGAGATTTTCATCGGGGTTGTCTACCCGATGACAGGGCGATTCAGTTCGGCACACTCATCATTGGAATACGGTATGGAACTTGCTGTTGAGGAAATTAACAACTCAGGACACAGCACTGTGAAGATTAAACTTATCACAGAGGATGGTCAGAGTACCGTAGAAGGGGCGGTTGAAACCTTCAACAAATTGATCTACCAAGACAAAGTTCCTGTTATCCTCGGCCCCGCATCTTCAAGTCAAGTGCCGGGGGCTTTTTCGATTGCGCAACAGAATCAGGTTGTGGCGATGAGTCCTATCTCGGCTGCTTCTGGTCTGAGTGCAGTTGGCGATTTTGTTTTCCGCACCAATCTCACCACAGATGTCCTAATTCCTAATGGTGTTCGGGTGACACAGGAGAAACTTGGATATCAACGCGTTGCTACTTTATTTGATGAGATCGATCTTTTTTCTCAGGCGAGTGATAAAGAGTTAAGGAAAGCACTCGTTGATAACGGCGTTGAAATTCTGGCAACAGAAAGTTTCCAAACCGAAGCAACCGACTTTTCTGCCCAATTCACGCGTATCAAGGCATCGGATCCGGATGCCATCTTTATCTCGTCTACAGTTGCAAACATTCCTGATATTCTGATTCAAGGTCGCGAGTTTGGGATACCTTTTGATGTTCCGTTCATTGTCAATCTCAGTCTATCCAGAGATTTGGTGGAAACCGTGGGAGACGCTGCCGAGGGAACAATCACTTTTACGAGTTGGGATAGCACTGCCGACACACCCGGCAACCAAGCCTTTGTTGAAAACTACATCGCGAAATATGGAATAGGACCGAATATTTGGGCAGCACAGTGTTATGCCGCTGTTTATATTTTAGCCAAAGGCATAGCGGATGCCCAATCAACCGATTCAGAGGCGATTGCTGCTGCGCTCGCGGAAATTCGCGATTTTGACACGATTCTCGGTCCGTTTTCTTTCAATACTGTCGGAGACGCAGTCTACGATCCGATTGTGTTGATTGTCAAAGATGGAGCGTTTGAGATTGTTGAATAGATAGGCATTTCAACATAAAGAGAGGCTTTAGGTAAAGGTCGCCTAAAGCCTCTTTTTAATTGTGAAGAGTGAATTTCCTATTCGTCTGAATCGTCAGGATAGTCGATCGACCATTTACCGCGTCCGTCGCCAGAGGGTTCTTCCTTCCAGAGATCCAGGAACTTCTCAGGCGCGTTATGCTCCGTGAGGTGCGCCATAAACATCTCATGCAACGCCTTAACAAGTTCCATGTTGTCCGCCGCGATGTTGTTCTCCGCTATCGGGTCTGCGGGCAAGTCGAACAGTTCCGGTCTACCGTATTCACCGACAGGTGCGTATCCCCAGCGGTCAGTTACGAGAAACGGCACTGTTGCTCGACGTGGCACAGTTCCGTCCGGGGCACCGATATTGCAACCCGTTACGGCGTATTCTCTGTGCTGTGTCCCGCCATTACGGAGAGCCTCGGCGAAGGAACGTCCCTCGAACGGTTTCGGTGGATCCAAGTTAACACCAGCCAATTCACAGAGTGTCGGCATGATGTCCATCGGTTGTGCGATGAGGTCGAGACGTTGTCCGCTCGGTACATCTCCACCAGCGATCAGGAACATCTCATGATTGATTTCCGGGTATGTCGGCCAATAGCGTGAATCTTCCGGATCGATATTGGATTTACCCGTTCTACTGTGTTCACCGATAGACATACCGTGGTCTGACAACACAACGACGAGGGTATCATCCCATAACTCCAGATCTTCCACCTTCTGCAGAACCCGTCCGATGTGTCGGTCGATGAGTTCTGCCTCACCGGCGTAGTGTGCCCAAAGGTTGTGCAGTTCGGCATCCGTAAAGAGAGACGACAGACCGTAGTTCGGATGTAGCATCGGCGGACCGGTGTAATCCGGATCGTAGCGTTTGACGAGGTATTCCGGTGGATCCCAGGGTTCATGCGGATCGAAAAAATCTACCCAGAGGAAGAAGGGACCCGAGCGGTGGTTCTCTTCCAGCCATCGGATTGTGGTCTCAGAGGTTCTGCCCGAGAACGTCTCCGACTCATACTGATAGTAGCGGTTTGTCCAACGGTGCGTGTTCGGCAGCGTGTGTCCTTTGTATGATGGGTGCGGTCGCGTCTTCTCATTCGGCATAACGATTTTTATCTCATCGTTATGGTGGAGAAGCGGTTTATCCCCTTCCTGTCCACGATGTTGGAAAGCGGCATCGAAACAGTGCTGGAACCGCACGTTAAACAGGTGTGGCGTGTCGCAGATAAGCTGCGTTGCGTATCCCTGATCGCTCAGGAGTTGTGAGATGATGCTCCGTCCACTCAGATCGATCGGTTGCCAAGGGTAGTGGGGCCACCCGACTGTTGCTGTCATAATATCTGTGCGGTGTGGCACCGTTGGAAAACTGCTCATATAGAATTTGTCGATAGCAGTCGCGCGTTCTGCCTCGAATTTATCGAGCATCGGCGTACGAATCGGACGGCTTGCCCGTTCACCGAGATTGTCATACCGAAAGGTATCGGTAATCAGTAAAACAATATTCTTCATATTATGATAATTCACCTCGTTACGATTGCACATTCGGCAATCATCGGTTTCTAATTAGGTCGTTACCTATTGGTGGTAAAGTTGCGTAAAACTCTCGAACATAAAATTGCACCTTAAACCTCTTGGCGCGTTGTCCTTAATAAAAGGAGTGTCACGAACAGCAAAGGCACAATAACTGCCGCAGAAACAGCGATCGGGACCAAGGCACCGATGAGACACGGAAAAAAGAGGATTGAGCCGACCATCGATCCCTTCAACGCCAGATAGCCATTTTTCTCGTTCGGTTGGAGATAGAGTGAAATACGGGTACCAACGGTGGCGACGATGCCTAAGATCACCCAAACGATATAAGATTTGTGGATATCTGGTTCCAACCAATACGGCAAAAAGGCGATGGCAAAAGCGAGGACAGTGGCAACCGCAGAGACAAAAAGTGCTGGACGGATGCCAATCTGGAGTGGCGTCGTTACGATGCCGAGTTCTTGGTCGCGCGGGAGGTCCTTGAAGGTGGTAGTAATATGCGTGCCTAAATCGTAGAGCGTTGTGATGGCAAAGGCATACCATACCAACCGTGGCACCGTCCCACTTACTGCTAATGCTCCAAAGACGCTCAGTAACCCAATTCCCAGAGGCAGTGTGAGGCTCCCTAAAACACCTTTCGCTTTGAAAATCGCGTTGTAGAGATGTGAGATTGCAACTAAACCTATCACCAGCAGACCCGCTTTAATATTGAGCCAGAAACCACCAATCACACATAACCCGTAGATGACACTCGCCGGGACAATTGCCTGGCGCGGTGTGAGTCGCTGTGATGGAAGCGGTCGCTCTGGGTTCGTATGTATATCTGTTTCGTGGTGAAAGTAGTCGTTCTTTATCATTCCAGCAAAATAGCCGCAGAGTGCAACGAACAGTGCCGCCACGACGCGCCACGTAAAGTGTCCCTCACTGGCGATGAGGGCACCGGGCAGCGTTGCGACAATCGGAATCGCAAAGAGCGGATAGCGGATGAGTTCGAGATAGGCTTTGAAACGGCTCATGTATCAACTTCCGATTAGAAATTTTCGCGTGGCACACCGGCTTCTGTTACCGGAGAATTTCTGGGTTCGTATGCTTCTTCTACACCGTAAAACTGATCGCTTTGTGTTCCGATACCGAGTTCGGTTATATTCGGTCCAACCTGTTTATTCCCTTGGATGAAGTTGTCCCGAAGTCTACCGCCGTCGTAAACCGCCCAACCGACGTTCAACGTTATATTGTTGGAGACTATCTCTGGTGAGGCAGTGGAATAGCAGACAATAGCGTTTTCGTAATTGGCGCGGAGAATGTTATACTGAATACGCGGGCGAGCGTCGTCTTCGCATATAATTCCGTAATTGTTAGCCGTGAACTCGTTGTATTCTACATCCGATGACGCACTGCCTCGGAATTGTGTGCCTGTGCCGTTTCTATTAAATTCGTTACTGGTAATCGTCGGGCTGGTATTCTCGGAGAGTACCCCTGTTTTGTTTTCACTGAGGAGACATCTCTCGATTTGGACGGCATCTGTCCGGCATGTGATACCGATCGTTGCATGTTGGATACGGCAGTACGTGAGCCTACTATTCGGACTCTCGGCTTCAATTTGAATGCCTGCCCAATCTCCCGCTTTTGGTGGATCGGCGGTTAAAGTTATCTGCGTTTCGGTACCTATGTTTTCTTTCATACCCATCGTACCGAAGTCTGATGCCGTTGATGTGAAGGGGGTCTCTGTCTCAGGTGCGGGTTCCTGTTCGCGCTGCTTTCCCAAAGAACCGAAGACAATCATCCTGTCTGGCGAGCCTTCTGCATAGAGTTCACCATGCACGATGAGCTGACTCGGTGTGTCCATAGGTTCAAAACCGACGATGGTACCCGATCGAATGGTCAACGTGATGCCTGCCGGGACGACAAGGGTGTCGGTAATATAGACGCGTCCGTCCCAGACCTCATTCTCTGTCAGTTCACCGGATTTTTCCATAATTTCTGAGGTGCCACCGACATCGAGATTGAATGTTTCGCCTTGGCACCCGCAATAGAAAGCCGTTAAAACGCAGATGAAGGGGATGAAGAGGTAGCAGAACGGGAATTTCTGGTGTTTCTGTGTGTGGGTTGCTGTTTTCATGACTATAGTTTTAGCATACGTATGGGTTTATGTCAAGCATGAAAAAAAGTTTGACTTTAGGCATAAAATTTGCTATAATTGTATAATCAGGTATTGTTTTGTCGTTGCACGGATTCACACATCAGAACTTATGTGCCAAGACTTATGTAGCTGTGATAAAACATTTTGGTCGTTTTGGTTAACTGCTTTGATAATAACACATTTAGCATCGAGCACGGGGCGCAAGCACATCTCACTCTAAAAAAAGGACGCATAAACAATGTTTGAAAGTTTGGGCGATAGGTTACAAAGCACTTTCAAAAAACTCAAAGGGCAGGGGAAGTTAACAGAGAACAATATCTCTGATACACTGCGCGAGGTGCGTCGTGCTTTTCTTGAAGCAGATGTTAACTATAAAGTCACACGTGAGTTTATAGAACGGATTAAAGTGCGCGCCCTCGGTCAAGAAGTGCTCGGTAGTCTTACACCAGAGTTACAAATCGCCCGAATTATTGGTGAGGAACTCACCGAATTGATGGGTGAAAAAGCGGAGAAAATTCGCATAGCCTCGGGCGGTCCAACAGTGGTGATGCTGGCAGGGTTGCAAGGTGCGGGTAAAACGACTGTCGCCGCAAAGTTAGCACTAAGGTTTCGCAAGGAGGGACGTAAACCCTTACTCGTTGCCGCTGATGTATATCGACCTGCCGCCATTAAGCAGTTGCAGGTTCTCGGCGAACAGACTGAAACGCCAGTTTTCTCAATGGGGACAGAGGTCTCTCCTGTTGACATCGCTGAGTCGTCTGTCAACGAAGCTTTAGCACACGGGCATAACTGCGTTATTATTGACACTGCTGGACGTTTGCATATTGATGATACGCTCATGGGTGAACTGCGGCAGATCAAGGAACGGGTTGAACCCACAGAAATCCTGTTGATCGTTGATGCGATGACGGGGCAGGATGCCGTGAATGTCGCCGAGAATTTCAATAATGATTTGGAGATTGATGGCGTTATCCTCACGAAAATGGATGGAGATGCTCGCGGCGGTGCCGCCCTCTCTATTCGACATGTCACACAGAAACCGATTAAGTTCATCGGTGTCGGTGAAAAGATTGAAGCCGCGGCGTTAGAGGAATTCCATCCCGAACGCATGTCCTCGCGTATCCTCGGACAAGGCGATTTCCAAACTTTGCTTGAAAGAGCGGAAGATGTTTTCAGCGAAGATCAGGCAAAGGAACTTGAACGTAAACTCACAGAGAACAAAGGTTTAGATTTTGACGATTTTCTGACGCAATTGGAGCAGCTTAAGAATATGGGACCCTTGGATCAATTGATGGATCTGATGCCCTTCAAGAATCAGTTGCCCGTTCAAAACCTTACACCAGATGAGAGCCATTTGCGAACGGCGAAAGCGATTATCCATTCAATGACACTTGAGGAACGCAAGAATCCTCGGTTGTTGGATAGAAGTCGAAAACTTCGCATTTCCAAGGGCAGTGGAACAACTGTAAATCAAATAAATATGCTGGTTTCGCAGCTGCAGATGATGAATCGTATGTTAAACCAGCAGACTACGATGGCGATGCCACAGATGGGGCGGAAAATGGGGGCTCTGCCGGGTTTGAAACGGCAGACATCGAGAAAGCCTCGGAAACGGAAACGCCGCAAATCACGATAGCGCAGTTAAATAGCAGTCAGCAATCAGCAAGAGGGTCTTCTTAAACGAATACCTCTTTACTGACGGCTGAAAGGGTTTTCGGAGAAAACCCGACCTGATGGCTGATAGCCAATCCACGGAGGTATTTTTTGGCAGTTAGAATTAGATTACAACGACACGGTAGAAAAAAACGTCCTTTTTATCGACTTGTCGCGGCTGATGCACGTGCCCAAAGGGATGGTGTGTTTTTAGAACGCCTCGGTCATTACAATCCTATGACGGACCCAGCAGATGTTTTCATTGATGAAGAGAAAGCTTTGAAATGGTTAAGGCGAGGCGCACAACCTTCCGATACCGCAAAGCGACTGCTTACCCAGAACGGGATTTTGATGAAATTCGAGTACGAAAGATTAGGGAAACCCATGCCAGAGGCTGAAGCCGTCGAAGAAGTCGCAGAGACGGAAGATGTCGAACCTACCGAGACACAGGACGCCGCGTCTGAAACGGACACCGCGTCTGAAGAAACAACACCCGAGACAGAAACACCAGAGTCCGCCGAAGAAAAGGAATAACACCTACTTCGACAGACACTGGAGACATGGGCAGCAAGCACATCTACTGAAATCCGAAAGTCAACTATGTTTAAAGATTTGATTGAATACATTGTAAAATCTCTCGTCGATTATCCCGACCGAGTTGTCGTTCGTGAAGTAACTGGCGAAACGGTCGTTATCGTTGAGTTGACTGTTACAGAGGAAGATCTGGGAAAGATCATCGGTAGATATGGACGGACGCTTAAGGCGATCAGAAGCGTTCTTTATACCGCAGGGTTGCAAGCCAACAAAAAGGTTATTCTTGAGCTAATTGAACACCCAAGATCAGACGCGCCGATTGAAGAATAGCAGCCAGCAGTCAGAAAAGACGTTAAGAACTATCATACCCCTCTTTAGCTGATGGCTGATAATTGATAGCCGACAGCGAGTAAAAATGAGAGTTGATGTTCTTGCCCTGTTTCCAGAGATAATCGCGCCAGCCTTGCAGACGGGCATCCTCAAGCGGGTTCAGGACGCGGATAAACTTATTGTCAATCTCCATAACCTACGGGATTGGGCAACCGATAGACATAAGTCGGTTGATGATTATCCTTATGGCGGTGGCGCGGGAATGATTCTTAAGCCGGAACCTATTTTCGCAGCAATCGAGGCGTTGAACCCAGAGACTAAGGCGCCCGTTGTCTATTTGACACCACAAGGGAATCCCTTAACGCAAGCGGTTGTGGAGTCCCTCTCCTTGGAAACACACCTCATTCTTTTGTGTGGACGCTACAAAGGCGTTGATGAACGGGTGCGCGACCGATTGGTGACAACCGAGGTTTCTATTGGGGATTATGTATTGAGCGGTGGAGAAATCGCTGCGCTCGTTTTGATTGATGCGATTGGTCGTGTCCTTCCCGGAGCCCTCGGCGATTACGAGTCAGCACATGTCGATTCGTTCAGCCATGAGTTACTGGACCATCCACACTATACGCGACCTGCTGAATTCGGGGGTAGCACTGTCCCTGAGGTGCTTTTGAGTGGTCATCACGAGAATATTGAGAAATGGCGGTATGCGGAGGCACTCAAACGGACCGCAGCGTGCCGTCCGGATCTACTTCAGAAACTGGAGCTGAGCGAGGAAGATATCCAAATTCTCAAAGCGGCAGGATTGATGGAGTAAGCCAAAGAAGTGGTTATTGGGTCTTTATGTGACCTGTAAATCTGAAAAAAATATAAAGGAGGAATAGGAGATGAATTTAATTGAATCTGTTGAAAATCAATATGTGAAAAGCGATATTCCTGACTTTGGTCCTGGGGATGTAGTCAAAGTGAACATTCGTATCCGTGAAGGTCAGAAGGAACGCATTCAGGCGTATGAAGGAACCGTTATCCGTCGTGCTCATGGTGGATTAAAAGAGACATTTACGGTTCGGCGTGTCGCATTCGGTGCTGGAAGTGAGAGAACCTTCCCGCTCCATTCACCCAATGTTGAGAGTATTCAGGTGATTCGATACGGTGCGGTTCGCCGTGCGAAGTTATATTACTTACGCGAGCGAACGGGAAGATCTGCCCGGGTCAAAGAACGTAGAAGATAACCTGATAGAGATGAACGTATTTGAGTTCGCATGCCAACAAAACGGCTACAAACAGATTGCTGGCATTGACGAGGCTGGCCGTGGTGCATTGGCAGGTCCCGTCATTGCCGCTGCGGTCGTTTTACCGGCGCAGTGCCGCATTGAGGGATTGCGAGATTCAAAGCAGTTGTCTCCGAAACAACGTGCGCACCTGTTTGACGAAATCCATGATGTCGCCGTGTCCGTAGGTATCGGTTCCGTTGATCATCTCGGTATTGACCACCTGAATATTCTTCAGGCGACGCTTTTAGCGATGCGGGAAGCCGTTGAAAAACTAACACCGCCCCCTGATTATTTACTCGTTGATGGCTTGCATTTACCTGAGATCGGTATTGTGGGTGAAGCTATTCCGAAAGGTGATAGCAAAAGTTATTCTATTGCGGCAGCCTCAATTATTGCCAAAATCACACGTGACCGGCTCATGGTTGAATTGGATCCAATCTATCCCAATTACGGATTCTCGCAGCATAAAGGGTATCCTACCTCTCAACATCGGCAAGCGATTGCCCGATTTGGCGCATCGGATATTCATCGTCGCACTTTTAAACTCCTTCCCGATGCTTGAACCGTTCATCGAACTCCAAGCAAGGTAAAATTAAAATATGGATCATTCACGCTTGAGCGTCGCAAAAATTGGTGAGTCGTTAGCAGTGAAACATCTCAAGACGCGTGGATGTGAAATCCTTGCACGAAATTATCGTGCGCTACGCGGCGAAATAGATATCATCGTCCAAGATGGTGAATTCACCGTTTTTGTGGAGGTAAAAACACGACGGAGCCTCAAATTTGGCTTACCACAAGCGGCTGTAACTTGGCAGAAACAGCGACAAATCTCCAAGGTCGCTTTAGCATACCTACAAGCCCACAATCTCTTGGACGCGCCCTGTCGTTTTGACGTTATTGCGATTCACTTATCCCCGCAGCTGGAATTGTTAAACCTCGAGCCAATTGAGAGCGCGTTTGATTTTCAAGCCTAAACCGAATTTTAAACTACCTTCTGTGAATCTTAATACCTATAGGTCAGGAAACCGTAAAATCCGTTTCACATTCCCGCCCATAATGTCCGCCAGTTCCGCTTCAGATAAATCTGGTAGTAATTCTTCTATCACTGTGGTAAGTTTCCCATACCCCGGTTCTTCCAATATCCATGGAAAATCGGTTGCCCACATCAATCGTTTTGCCCCAAAGCCGGTCAAAAGACCCCGGTGCCATCCTGCCAAATCTTTATACGGAAATTCTTCCTTGCTGAAGGCGTACTGACCGGAAAGATGCACATTAACATTTTCATAGCGCGCGAGTCGGTAGGTGGTGTGCATAGTGAGGTTGTAGCCTGTCACCTGTATCTGAGGTCTCCCGAATTCATCCCAGCTGAATTTGCCTTTTCCTGGGCATACAGCAAGATGATTTAGCACAACCCGAACCTGTGGAAATTCTTGTATCAGGTATGGCAGGAGATGTGCGTTGATGGCGTTCGGATAGAGCCACAAGACATAATCACGCTCGGCGGCACACTTCCATATCGGATACGCCGCAAACTCGCGGACATCCATCTTCGCAAAAATATCACGCGGTCCACCAAATGTAGAGAGTCGGAACCCGATAATCCCAGTCCCATCTGTCAATTCCTGCATGTGTTCGGCGGGATTCGGGTGTCCCTCTGGAATCAATCCGATCCCTAAAAATCGGTTTGGATACGCTTTGAGGCAATGGAGTAGATAGCGATGCTGTTCTATACTCGTGCCAGCCATCTGGACGAGAACTGCTTGATCGATCTGGTGTTTCTCCATTTCACCTAATAGCTTTTCGACAGGTTCTTCCCGTTCGGCGGGCCAAACGTCTGATATCTCCCTCGGAAACTCGGTGGAGGCTTTTGTGAATACGTGCAGATGCGCATCAATTCGTGGCATACGATACCCTCCTTTAATTAGCCGTCCAAACTAAACAATTTGCGACGTTCCGGGGTCTGACAGTATTCTGAGATGGAGGCATACTGTTCGGGTCCAATGCGTCCCGGTGTTCGCTTTTCGTAGATTAGGATAATTGATTTACGCGGTCCGTCGGAGTGATTGTCCATTGAAACGTGCCATCCACACGAATTGAACATAATCGCTGTGCCAGCTTTACCGGGGAAGGTTTTGTGTCCCGGCATACTCTCTTGCCGCATTGGACGCGTGTAGGGACCAGCATCCGGTTTATGACTGCCCGGCACAAAGCCGAATTCCCCGCCTCCCCGTTCGACATCGTTGACGTAGATTTGCACCTTAATATGGAGCGGATTGCTCTGTGACACGTCGGGGTGCCATCCCGTATAACTCACGGGCCACGGAGCCACCGTCCGAACCTGTGGACCCAATAGAATCAGATCGTGGTCGGTGAATTCCATTAATGCGCCGTAGTAGCTTGGATAGTCGATAATATCGATGAAAATCGGATCCTTTTCAAGCGGATTAGGGAGGTCATAGAAGGTCGCGACGGCATTCCCCGCTTCGACGCTGTCCAGCCATTTTTCTTTGCACGCATCTGCCCAGTAGTCGAAAGCCGTTTGGAGTCGCTTTAGGTCTTCCCCTTGAATAGCGTTTTCAAAAACGAGATACCCTTCTTCTTCCCACTGTTCTTTTTGTTCAGGTGTCGGTAGAATCATGATTTCCCTCCCATTATTTTACGCGGCCCCTGCCTGCGATGTACCAGATGGTTTCAACGGTGTTATCTCTGATACCTACCAGTTCATCGTGTAGGTTGCTTGTCATCCCTTGGTGTAGCGGTATGACGGAGAGTTGTTCACCGACCTTAAATCGGTGGGAACACTCACTGACATCAACATGTCCATGCTCGACAGACATACCGAAAATCTTCGCGTCAGGATGTTCAATAATGTGTCCATAAGGCGTTGGTGGATAACTCGTGAAAGTCTTCATTCCACCATCAATAATAATCCGTTCCGGTGCTGGCGTACTGACGACGGTTACGATGACACGCAGGACACACCTATCAGGCGCGAGCATCTCCGAATTACCGATCCGAGTCAAACCCTCGTAGACATAAGAACCACTTCGTGTTTCCGTACAACCGAGTTCTTTCGATGCCACTTCCGAACCTGTGCCACCGCCACTGATGATGTTCACAGGAATCCCGTCGCTTGCGAGCAAGTCAAGCGTTTCTTCGATAAACGGCTTCGCTCGGATGTTGCTCGGATACGTCATCACACCTTGGAAGTCGATACCTGGCATTTTCATAATCTGTTGTGCGAGGTGTTGTGCGTTCTGTGGGGACTGCACACCACAACGTCCACTTCCGGTATCGAGTTCCACGATAACAGGCACAATACAACTATCAGCAATTGCTTGTTGAGAGATACCCGTTGCCGTCTCTTCTGAATCAAGAGCAACAAGAACCCTGGCACGTTTCACAAGTGCTGTCAATCGCTTCAGTTTCGGTGTTCCGATGATATTATAGGGGATCAGGATATTGTCGATGCCGGCATCCACCATGACCTCGGCTTCGCCTAATTTCTGGCAGGTAATACCTTGGGAACCGGCAGCGATTTGCAATTGAGCGATTTCTGGCACCTTATGCGTTTTGGTATGAACGCGAAGTGGAATACCGAGTCGGGCACAGAGTGTTGCCATACCGTTGATGTTCCGTTCAAGCACGTCTAAATCTGCGGCAAGTGCAGGTGTGTCTAAGGCAGCGATGTTCATAATGTTCCTCGTGGTCCAGGCTGACAAGCAACGCCTTACGTCAAATAGGTGTTTGCGCTTAGTTTACCCGTTGTACTCTTTTCTGTCAAGGGAATAGTCGGTTTTGGAATCCCCATCCTTTAGGTTTGGGAGGAAAAACCGCCCTCTTGGAAAGGACCAAAGCGTTCATTTTTTTCTTGACACTGGGTCCGAAATTGTAGTATAATGAAAGTATCAGGTTGGAAACCGACACCGTTTAGCATTACCGCTTGGTGATGTGTCTGCCTCCCACTCAACAGGGGATAAATACCTGATACCTGAGAGTCCATGAGATTAACCTTTAAGTATCCTGTGTATCCGACACAGGCAGAAGAAAGAATATTAGAAAAGTGGTTTGTCCATCTGTGTGGCCTCCAGAACTCTGCCCGGCATGATCGACTGGTTGCGTATGAGACGGAAGGTGCTTTTGTGTCGCTCTCTGACCAGCAAACCCTTCTCAGGGTCGCGCGCGAGACGTATAACGACTTCCGTGAAGTTCCCCAAGATTTTCAGAACCATGCCCTCCGCAGAAACGACAAAGCGTTTACGGCTTTTCGCAAACGTTGTAAAGAGGGTGCAGCGAAAAAAGGTTACCCTCGCTATAAAAAACGTGTCCGTTCTCTAACATGGAGCCTCCGAAAATATACCAAAGTCGTTCGCAAAAAGACCAAAGACGCTGAAAACAAACAATTCGTGTTCGTGAGAATCCAATCATAGAAACTCAGTTTAGACACAACCGCTTGAAAGTGCCCAAGCTGGGTCAAGTCAAGATACGCATGCACCGCCCCCTTCAAGGTGACCCGAAAGAAGTTACGATCGTCAAGAAAGCATCGGGGTGGTATGCACATATCGTTTGTGAGATACCCGATACACCGAAAGTTGAACCGACTGACGCTGTTGCGGTTGACGTTGGCACGACACACTACCTGACGACCTCTGAAGGCGAAACAGAGGACAACCCGCGGTGGTATCGTCAAGCAGAAGGACTTACACGGAAACACTCGAAAGACCTTTCTCGAAAGAAAAAAGGTAGCCAGCGTTGGCAGAAACAAAAACACAAACTCGCTTTACACCATGAACGGACGACAAACAGACGCAAAGACTTTATTGGAAAGCTCGTTTACAAACTCTACCACCATCAGAAAAATAATGTGTTAGTCGCCGAGAATCTAAATACCTCCAACATGGTAAAGAACAAACACCTCAGCAAGAGCATTTCCGATGCGTCTTGGAGCACTTTCTTTCAGTGGTGTGGGAACATAGCCGAAAGAGACGGTTTCCATTTCCACCAAGTTGATCCTAAGAATACCTCGCAAACTTGCTCCTGCTGCGGTAAGAGATCACCGAAAAAGTTATCCCTTTCGGTGAGAACCTTTAACTGCCAGTTTTGTGGGACTTCGTTAGACCGAGACCACAACGCTGCTTTAAATATACTCTTACGGGCGGCTTGCGCCCGTCGTGGAGAGCGGTGGGTTACCACCCTCACTGAAACGAGAAACAAGAACGAAGCACAAGACACGGGAAACTTACAAAACGCAAAACAGTTATTGCTTTTTGCTACAGGAACAAGTCTTTAGGCTTGGGTACATTGACGTGGTCAAGTTACGATCGCAGAGCCATTCAATTGTCAGGAACCATTTTTGTGGGAGGGGTTTTTAACCCCGATCCTTGCTTAGTTTTCTCTTTTTTTCGACGTTTTGATCCTCCGAAAACTGTATACCTCTGAATATAGCGGTTTTCCCTTGCAAATTTCCCATAACCAGATATAATGTCGGTGTTTACGGGCGCAGATATTGTTGAAGGTTGTGCACAATTCACGCAAAGGAGAACGTAGTCATTGAAACGATTAATTGTCGGAATAACCGGCGCGAGCGCAGGGATATATGGGATCCGTCTGCTCCAAGTGCTAACGAAGCAGGACGATATAGAGGTACATCTAACAATTTCTTCATCTGGGGCGCGCGCCCTGTCAGAAGAACTTCAGATTGAAGTCGACCTTGACAATTTCGAGGTGGAATCCCTCATTGGTGCTTCCGCCCCCCAAGTTATATACCATCATGAGTCGGACATTGCGGCACCGATTGCCAGTGGTTCTTTCCGGACTGAGGGGATGGTCGTTGTGCCATGTAGTATGGGAAGCATTGCGTCTATTGCCGGAGGGATGTCGCGCAACCTGATCCAACGCGCAGCGGATGTCTGTATCAAGGAGAATCGCAAACTCGTGGTTGTCCCGCGCGAAACCCCCTTAAGTCCTATCCATTTGGAAAACATGCTGAAGTTGTCACGCGTCGGAGCCTGTGTGTTACCAGCGATGCCAGGGTTCTATCACTTCCCAAAAAACGTGGACGATCTACTCAACTTCGTTGTCACAAAAATCTTGGATCAGTTTGGAATAGATACGAAACTGATTCAGCGATGGAAGGAATGAACGTTCGTCCTTTAAAAAGTTTAACGCGCTGTTTCTTAGCCCGTCCGAAGTTTAAAAATAGGGTCTTTCACCTAACCGCACCGAGTTTGGTGTAAAATTAATTACAGAATCCACTATAATTCTAAAGTTTACTATAAATGGGTTTCTAATCCTGAAAATCCTTTAATCCTGTGAATCCTGATTCAGACAATTAGCATCACACATTACCCGATTAAATTCCTAATCTTCATTAGGGCGACATCTCCGTAGCTTGGGGTATGATTGCAGACCTCTATTTCTATCCCATCCGGCTGTAATGTCTATACCATAACCCCCATAGCAGTGCTGGAATCAGGTTGAGTGCTGCCATCCCCCACAAGATCGTCTGTATCTGAAACCGATCTAACAGCATACCGATGATCAGTGAACTGGCACCACCCATGAGCGTAAAAAGGGCGAACTCAGTACCGAAGATACGTCCTCGAATTTCGTTTGGGGCACTTTGTAGCAGCAATTGCGTTGAAAACACCCATACGATTCCGCCACCAATGCTCCTCACAAGACCACCGAAAAGCACAGTTTCAAAATTAAAAAGGGGTGCCATGATACCGATTCCAATCACCGCAATTAAGTAGCCGAGCGTGATGCTGATTCGGAGCGGTTTGTCCCGATCGCCGGTCCAACGCCGCGCCAGAATCGGCCCAATACCACTCCCAATACCGTTTATGCAGTATATCAACCCTAAACTCAATGCACCACCGACCCCAATAACGAAATAACTATTGGAGATTTCAACCAACACGACCTGAAGACCGGTAGACATTAAAAGGGATACCGCTGCCTTATGCAGTGCGATCATAAGGAGGTCGGGGTGCTGAAACATATAGCGAAGTGCTGTGAACCGGGCACGTGTTGGAGCTTCTCCGCCAGTGGATGATGCGCCCGGTAGTCTAATCTTAAGCAAGAGTCCTGCTGAAATAGCAAAGGTGAATCCATCAATAACGAAAGCCGCCTGACTCCCCAAGAGTCCCGTTGTTAAACCACCGATGGCGGCACCGACGGCAAGCATCACCGACCAAGAGGCCGCCCCAAGCGTATTGGCAGTACCGAGTTCTTGTGCAGAGGTGATGTCGGGTAGGATCGCACTCCGTGCCGGACTGAAGAAACCGCTGACACCGAACAGAAGGGTCGTCAGGACATAAAGCAACCAGATATCATTTGCATCTCGGACGAAGAGAAATCCGAGAACGACGACGGCACGCACAAGGTCCGTGATGATTAGGAGATGCTTCCGGTTGTACCTGTCAGCGAATATCCCTGCAATTGGGGCAACGGCAAATGGTGCCAACATTCGGATCGTAAACAGAACGCCTAACGCGAGACCCGACCCAGTCAATTCAGCAATTAATATCGCAGAAGCGATGAGGTTAAACCAGTCCCCAAGCAGGCTAACCACCTGTCCACCCCAGAGCCAGCGGAAGTTGGGATTCTGTCGAAGTAATTCAAAATAGCCGACCGACTTTCCGATTTCTCTTTGTGCTTCTGCTGGCTTTATTGGAGTACGTTCCTGTTTAGACAATTAGAGGTTCCACCGCTCGTTAATCGGTTTTTGGTAGACTTCGATATCCCCTGCGACGACGGCTTCATAGTCAACTACCTGTCCGCAGGCATTAGATTCGTAAATCGCTTCGCAGATCGATTTAGCACGAAGACCTACCTCTGCATCAAGTTCGGGGAGGCGGTTGTTCTCTATTGCATCCGCAAAATCGTAGCATTCAAGGACAACGCCATCGGTGAAATTGTGTGGAAATAGCCTCGCTTCTTCTTCATCCGAAAGGCTTGCCCTATATTCGGTGATAAGGCTGTCCATGCGATGGCGGGTGCCATCTTTAAGAATCACTTCCGCGCCGTCGAACGGACCGTGGAAGATGTCGCCATCATCAAGCAGGCAACCTTCGCTGCCGTAATAGACAACATGATGAAAGTCGTGTCCGACCGCCGCCCAGGTACACGTCCAGAGTCCGATGACCCCACTTTTGAAGTTAATGGTTGCGACCCAGGTATCCTCCTGTTCGTTCTTGACGAGTTCTCCGGCTTTGGTAACTTGTAAGTCCTCAAATTGACAAACGCGCCCGTACACGGTGCTTGGGTCCCCAAAGAGAAAGCGGAGTGTATCACAATAGTGCGCGCCAGAATCCATCACCATACCACCGCCACCGAGTGTTAGGTCGAGTCGCCAGTGCCAATCACTTTCCGGATTTGGTGCCCGATAGGAAGCATCTTGCGCGGAAAACATACGTAAATCTCCGAGCATCTGTTTCTCATTCATTAACCATTCTGCAGTGCGTCGGCTCGGCATCCGACGGATGTTCTCAGCGGTTGCCGCGATTTTGTTGTTCGCTTTCGCTGCCGCAATAATCGCATGGCTTGCCTTGACGGTGACGCCCATCGGCTTCTCCACCATAACGTTGACACCACTGTTGAGGCACTTTATCGCGTTGATATGGTGATGTGCATGCGATGTGCAGATATCCGCGCCGTCTAAATCCGCTGTTGCAAGCATTCTGTCGGTGTCATCAAATACCGCTGGCTTTTTACCTGTTACTTCTTTAACTCGGTTCGCGAACCCGTCTGCTCGTTCTTTGACTTCATCACACATCGCAACGAGTTCTACTTTATTCGGATCCGTTTGGTGTATTGTGAGATACGCATTGAGATGCCCGTTTGCCATCCCACCACATCCGATAATCGCAATTTGGACCGCCATAATTTTCCCCTTTTTTGATTTAAATATCTGATGTATTACAATATCATGGATTCGTTTTTTTGGCAAATTGAAAGCCATGCATTTCCATGTCTATTCAGTTGTATTCATGGGATGTAAAGTTTTGGCATTCAACGCTCTAAGGCAACCCTTATTCTTGTAAAAGGGGATTATCCTCCATCTTTGACCTGTTTCCTCTTCATCCGCGTAGGGAGAACATCTCTGTAGAATCCAAGTTTCGTTTGACAAGCACTCTCTTAGTGGATATGATTAATAATTACTATCTATGTGTTTTAGCCGCTTGGGTGGAAGGTCTTTCTGTCATTACAGGCTCCAAAATACCAATAGCAGACTTCGGAAGATGCGCTCTGATTACCTCGCGTATGCACTGATAGAGGTCATTGTTGACAACTATTTCGTAGTGTTGGAACGACTCAGTGATCAAATTGAATCGACGGAAGAAGAAGCCATTACCAACCCGACATCAGAAGTGCTACAGAAAATCAACGGTTTGCGGAGAGAATTTCGCCTCCTGCGTAGACCCATTCTTCCGTTACGCGATGTTATTGATGAGATATTAGGTGGTGAAATCCCACTACTGACACAGGACACACACTTGTATTTTCGCGATGTTTATGACCATCTGATTCAGGTGACCCATACATTAGAGATGCTTCGCAACGCAGTTTCAGAACTGTTTGATACCTACACCTCAGCGGTGAACCATAGGATGAATGAAGTCATGAAAATGTTAACCATTGTTGCGACCTTCTTTATACCCCTAACTTTCATCGCCGGTATTTACGGCATGAATTTCAAATTCATACCCGAGCTTGAAACGCAATGGGGATACCCTGTTGTTTTATTACTCATGGCGGGCGTTGGAAGTGCCATGTTTGTCTATTTCAAACTTAGAAAATGGTTCTGAGGTTTTGAGCGAACAAAAGTGCATTATGAAAAGTCTAACAGGAGGATTGGTATTGGATATCGGGTATATAGGAATTCGTAAAGCGTGTATGTTTCCAATTGTGGTGTTTTTCTTAATGGTTTACACGGTGCCAGTCTATTGCCAGTTTGCTGATTTACCGCAGGATGCCAAAACAGTGGACATTGGCGTAAATGGCGATGGTGCCTCGCAAACGCTTAGCTTAACCGCTGTTGTGCCGCTCCGTAGGGTTAATGGTTGGGCGGGTGTCTTTGGTTCGCGTGCTTCTGGCGAAGAGGAAGTACTTTCTGAAATCGTCAAGGCACACATCCAAGGAGGCTTCCGCATCGGCACATTCGGCATTGAGGCGTTTACAGATTTAGAGCGGAACATTACCAAAGGCAGTGCCCTAACATCCCAAATTGGCAGTTATATTCGTCCCGCAATTTATGAAAAAGGCACACTTCGTGTCTCTGGTGGTATCGGTGCCTTCCTTGAGAATATCCAACCGCACGAAAACCTTGTATTAAGAAAACTTGATCCGACGACGTTCCGATGGTTGGTGTTTTCCTCTACGGGGTGGCGGCAACTCAATACGGTGTTAAAGTTCGCGCCAGAGGTCGGTTTTAAGAACTTCAAATTTTCAGCGGAGCCTGCTATTACCTTTAGTTTATCTAATCGATTAAGGTTGCGTTTAAGTGGCTCTATGACTTATAATAGTGAACCGTTAACAAAGAAATGGCACTACAAATATTTGTCAGTAGTGCGCGTTACATTGTAGTAATGTAGTACCTTGCTTGAGCGTTAATCTTTAGGTATTGTCGAAAATGTAGTCGGGATTAAAATTAGTACGTCCCCTCCTTGCTCGAAATGCCAGCGCTCTATGGTCCTCCGTATTATTTAAATTCTTCTAAACGAAAGGAAAATTGGTGATGTTTTCAGACCCAGCACAGCAATCTGAATCTCAACTCGGCGATGCTGATACAAGTTCCCAACAGGGGCATGGTTTTGGGACTGCTCCCGTATTCCTCGCTTCGGTAAGTACGATCCTCGGGGCAATTCTTTTCTTGCGGTTCGGTTATGCCGTTTCACACGCCGGACTCTGGGGCAGCCTCATGGTTATCGCACTTGGGCATCTTGTAACCGTTCCAACAGTTCTGGCAGTGTCTGAGATTGCGACGAACCGTCGTGTAGCAGGGGGCGGAGCATACTATATTGTAAGTCGCTCGTTCGGTGAAACTATTGGAGGTTCTATCGGAATTGCGCTGTATATCTCCCAAGCGATCTCAGTTGCATTTTATATCGTGGCATTCGCACAATCATTTCAACCGGTTTATGGCTGGGTTACAATCACGTATGGGTTGATTCCCGACCCGCGTTGGATAAGTATTCCTGCCACTGTACTCCTGCTTATACTTATGCTAACGAAGGGCGCTGATATCGGGGTTCGAGTGCTGTGGGTGGTATGTATAATCCTTGCCGCGTCAATCATTTCATTCCTTTTGGGACAAGGACCTGAATCAATTCGTCCCGAGGGATTGAATCTGACAGCACGTATTGAAACTCCTGATAGTTTTGGTAAGGTGTTCGCTACATGCTTTCCCGCTTTCACCGGTATGATCGCAGGACTGGGGTTATCTGGGGACCTGAAAAACCCTCAAAGAAGTATACCACTCGGTACCATCACCGCAACATTCGCTGGCATGATCATATATGTACTGGTTGCTATCAAGTTAGGACAGAGTGCCACGCCTGAAGCACTCGATGCGGATCAGTTTATCATGGCAAAGGTCTCTAAGTGGGGACCCGCAATCTACATCGGATTGGGGGCAGCTGCCCTTTCCTCCGCACTTGGGTCAATTATGGTGGCGCCCAGAACATTGCAAATGCTTGCCCGAGACAAGGTACTACCTATTCCGAGGCTGAACTGGCTTATGGAAAAGGGCGTAGGCAAGTCGCAGGAACCTGTATATGCTACAGCTGTATCAGGCATAATTGCTGTTGTTTTCGTGGCAATCGGCGAATTGGACTTTATCGCGCAGATCTTAACGATGTTCTTCATGGTAACCTATGGTGCTTTGTGTGCGGTGTCATTCCTTGAGCATTTCGCAAGCAATCCGTCCTATCGTCCTACCTTCCATTCTCGGTGGTACCTGTCACTATTAGGCACTGTCATGTGTGGTTTGATGATGTTCCAAATAAGCGTGTTATATGCGTTTATCTCAATTGGACTCATGGCGGTGACCTACCTCGGGCTCCGTAGAAGCCATAAGGGACAACGCGACTTGACAGCAATCTTCCAAGGAACAATGTTTCAGTTAACACGGTGGCTGCAAATTACGTTACAGAAAAGTCGGGTCATTTCGTCTGAAGGCGGATGGCGTCCCTCGATTGTTGCCGTGACACGGTTCGGTGAACGACGACTCGGACATTTCGATTTGCTCCGCTGGGTTTGCCACAGACATGGATTCGGACACTTTATCCGGTTGTTCCACGGTGATTACTCGTTTTCCAGCGAACTCCAAGCACGTGTCCATGTTGATGAGTTAATTAGAAAGACGGAGGTCAGTAGAGCCGGTATTTTCGTTGATTCTATAATTTGCCCGACGTTTAAACTCGCACTCGCACAGATATTGCAAATGCCCGGAATTTCTGGCTTGCCAAATAACTGTGTTCTCCTTGAGTTTGATCGAGACTACCCTGACGAAATTGAAGAAGTTCAGGAAGGGATACGCCTTGCCGCGAATTCGTTGTTCAATGTCTTGGTCCTGCGAACGACGGGGTACCGTTTTGGATATCGTTCCTCGATTGATGTATGGGTGACAGATGACAACCTAAAAAACGCGCCAATGATGCTGTTGCTCGCGTATATCATCGTAGGACATGCGGATTGGAGGCGCGCTGAAATTCGGCTCTTCGCTTGTTCCGAGGCTACCGATGCTGAGCGTGAAGCAAACAGACTTTCGACGCTAATGAAGGAAGGCCGACTCCCGATTTCAATGCATAACGTGACTTCCGTGTCTTACAGCAGTCAGCAAGCTTTAGAAGAGGAAATAGAGCACCAATCCGCTCAAACCGATTTGGTTATCGCCGGGTTATCTGCGGAAGAACTCTACTCTGACAAATTGGCGCAGACGATGCGATCCTATAGTGCTGCAAACGATGTGTTATTTGTTCACGCAATTGAACAAATTTCAATCGATTAATAATCGAATCGCCTGGGTTTTGCTATGTAAAACTATACCGCGATGCAATGTTATAGTAAAACCTAAAAATATGTAGACAGTTTTCAATAAACAAGCACCCCACCCCCGCTGGCGAGGATTGTATCCTCGCCTCTTTAGAGCGTCTAATTAATTCTAAACTTTACTGCTTATATCGAACTCACGTAACAATATAATTTTTGGAATTTTAGCGTGTTGCGTTCTCGTAAATACGAGATAGCAAGTAGGATGGCATCAGATGAATCGATTGATTCAACAATTTCGAGATTTACTTGAAACCTCTGTAATCACATTAGATGACCCAGTAAAAGTCGGTCAGATCGTCCTATTAGTTGTTATATTAGCAGTTTCCTTCGTACTTGCCGGATTCTTACGTTGGTGGTTCCGCCGTTTGTTTAATCGACTCAGGATCGAAGGTGATCTTGAGGGGCGATTGCTGGCATTTCTATTCCTCACTGTTATGATTGCTGGAACTATCTTGGGGTTGAGATTCGCAGGAATTGGAACAGGGATTCTGAGTAAGTTCTTTCATTATCCACTCGCCGATCTATTTCAGCCGCCTGATACAGCGGGAGAAGCCAAAGATGCCAACCGTTTAACTTTCGCGAACCTTTTCTACGGATTCGTAATTGTCCTCGGGATGTTTGTCCTATCGAAATATGTACAGTGGGTGCTAAAGCGGCAGGTACTACAAGCTTTTCAAATCGCGCAGCATACACAGTTTCTCTTACTCCGTTTTCTTCACTTCTGTCTGATCATCCTCGGCATTTTCATTAGTTTGAGTACGATCGGGGTGAGTTTCACGAGTTTCGCGTTGATTTTCGGTGGTTTGAGTATTGGTATCGGTTTCGGTTTACAGAATATTGCCTCCAACGTAATTTCGGGGTTCATCCTGATTTTTGAACGCCCCATTAAGATTGGGGATCTCGTGGAGATTATGGATGTTGACATATTTGGGAGAGTGAGTAGCATTAATCTGCGTTCAACGGTTATCGTCTCGCTTGATGAGAAGGAAATTATTGTCCCGAATTCTCAATTGATTACGGAATCAGTACATAATCTCACGCATGCGAATAATCTGTACCGGCTCCGTATTTCGGTGGGGGTGTCTTACGGTTCAGATGTGGATCTTGTCAGGAAAGTGCTACTTGATGCCGCAGATGAGCATTTCGGCGTGATCAAAGAACCAATTCCAAACATCAGCAACGTTACGGCTCCTTTTGTTCGCTTTATTGCTTTTGGAAATTCATCCTTAGATTTTGAGTTACTGGCGTGGATTCCGGACTCTTTTCAGCGTTTCGATGTTGCCAGCGATCTCCATTTCATCATCTGGAATAAATTTAAAGAACATAATATTACAATCGCATTCCCACAACTCGATGTCCATTTTGATCCAACTCAGACCGATCAGAAATCTTGACGAGGTAGGACTATCATCAGAATGGCTGTCAACTTTCGGAAACCAGAAAAGAGGCGTTCTGTAACGCTTGTGTCTTTACCGACGGGTTCCGACGGAAACCTCTTTGCCGATTGCTGACGGCTTCTTTGCTGACTGCCATTCCTGCTGACTGCTATATTTTTTAAGAGTGCCGAATGACATCGCCTTTGACGAGGTAATAGACCTCTTCACCGATATTTGCCGCGAGGTCGCCTATCCGTTCCATGTGTCGGAAAAGAAGTAGGAGGCTAATACCAGACTCGATAAGTCTCGGATGTTCGCTCAAAATCGTCAGAAGTTCGTGAAGCATTCTTTCGTAGATGTCGTCAACCTCATTGTCACGTTCTCGAATTTCTAAGGCACGTTCGGCATTCCGATTGACAAATGCATCTATAGCGTCCTTCACCATTGCTTGAATCACTTGCGCAACATACGGTAGATCCACGAACGGTTTGACCGGCGGTAGTTCCGATAACTCAATACTCCGTTTGGCGATGGCAACGCTTTTATCCGCTATCCTTTCGATGCTGTGGTTAACCTTCATTGCTGTTGTTAGAAATCGGAGTTCTACTGCGACCGGCTGGTGGAGCGCGATCAATTGGATACACGATGATTCGATCTCGTTTTCAAACAGGTCAATCCTATCGTCTGTAGCAACAACGAGCGCGGCTAACTCGCTATCTCGCGTTAAGATAGATTCGATCGCTTGGCGCAGCATCTGTTCCGAAAGTCCTGCCATTTCCAAGATTTTGTGCTGAAGTCCCTTAATTTCGTTTTCTAACATATCTTTTCTTTTCGCTGTCAGCGGTCAGCAAAGAAGTCGCCAGAAAGAGGGCTTTGGGTTTACTATACGCCTCTTTACTGAAAGCCAATTGCTGATTGCTGATTGCCTTTTCCACCTCAACCTAATCTTCCTGTCACATATTGTTCTGTTCTGGTGTCTTGTGGATTTGTAAAAATTTTCTCTGTCGTTCCGAATTCGATCAATTCGCCGCAATAGAGGAACCCCGCGACATCCGAGACGCGAGCCGCTTGTCTTCTTTTATTCGTGACGAAAATAAGTGTGCAATCGTTCCTTAAATCCCGCACGAGGTTCTCGATTTTAACGGTTTCGATCGGGTCAAGTTCTCCACACGGTTCATCAAATATTAAGATTTCTGGTTCAGCCGCTAAGGCACGTGCGATACAGAGACGCTGCCGCTGTCCTATAGAGAGTTGTTCTGCGGTTCCGTGCAAAATAGGTTCGACTTCGGTCCAGAGTCCTGATTTTTGGAGGCATTTCTGAACGATGGTATCCAACTGTGATGACTGATTTATACCCGATATCCGAGCCCCGTATGCTACATTCTCATAGATAGAACACTGAAAGGGTTCAGGTTTACGAAACACCATTCCAATCTTTTTCCGAATAGCGGGGACATCTACCTTGTCGGCATACATATCCATGCCCTTAAAAAGTATTTCGCCGCTGAACTTGAAATTCGGCGTAAAGTCATTTAAACGATTGAAGCACCGTACGAGTGTGCTTTTACCGCAATTGGCAGGACCAATAAGCGCAGTTACCTGTCTCGGTTGTACCTCAAATGAGAGGGAATTCAGAATCTGGTCATCGCCATACCATACACTTAGGTTATGGATGATCAGGATGGGCTCTTTTTCTTCAATCTGCATCGCTGGTATCGTGAGGATTTAGGGGGCGCGCCTCCGTTTATCTCGTCATAGTGAATCGTGTCGTGCCGTGACGGTGGGAGAGGTTTCTAACCTCGATTCCTTCAGGAAACTGGAAATAGTACTCAATAGCAGTGCGCCTCCTAAAAATAACATGAACCTATCCGGTATTCCTCTCGGACCTGTTGTATGGTCGGATATATGAATACCGATAAGTAAGGCAGCTGCGGCGAATGCTCGAGACATTGCTCGGCATGCCCCCGAAAGTATCCTTGGAAAGGCAAGTGGCACAACCTGTTTTGCTAATACTTGCCATTGATTGGCACCTAACACATAAGCAGATTCACGGATGGGGGTCGCAACCGATCGAAGTGCCTCTTGGGTTGTTTTGAGGGCTACTGGCGTTACCATGAGAATGAAGATTAAAGCCTCTGCATAAAATATCGTAGTATTACGTTGGAACGGTATTACGTCTAACCCGGATTCATTCACGTTCTGGAGAGGAGGCGTTCCAATCTCTTTGAAAATGCCAGCGTAGTTGAAGAAAATCGTGATTGCTAAGAGCCCGTACAAGAGTGAAGGAATTTCAATCAAAAAATCGACTGGACTTTCGATGAAACGTCGAACCCAGCTTGTTGCTGGAAGCCATTCCTCCAAGTAAAAAGCGCAGGCTACCCCGAACAGAACCGCCATCAGGCTGATAGGTAGAATCAGATTGAGATCGCTGAGTAAACTGGGCAATGTACCGGATATACGAGATACTGACGACGTTTGAATGTGAGCCGCTGCTGTTTTTTTAAGGTCATTCCAGAGGAAAATAAAAGCGGCTCCCACCATAATGAAAGCGATGCCCTGCAAGGCGATTTTTTTTCTCGATTCTGGACGGGTCATTAAGGCATTCATAATTGGCTATCGGTTGTCGAAAATCGTCGGCAGGGCAACCACAAATTTCCTACTGACGGCTGATTGCCGACGGCTATTCTTATCCGTACCGCATTTGCACGTAATCAGCAGTCTTAGGATGTTCCGGTGTTTCAAAGAGGGCTTGCGTTTCTCTGTGTTCGATAAGCTCTCCGAGAAACATATAGATACACTCTTTGCTGACGCGTTGTGCCTGTGCCATGTTGTGAGTTACAATAAGGAATGTATATGTTCCCGCAAGGGCTTCCATTAATTCTTCAACGGCAAGTGTGCCTTCCGCGTCTAACGCCGAGCACGGTTCATCCATCAGGATGATTTTGGGTTTCAGGGGCAGCAAACGCGCAATACAGAGTTTTTGCTGCTGTTCAAGTTGGAGTGATGTTGCTCGCACCTTCAATTTGTCCTTTAGATCCTCCCAAAGGAAAACCGATCTAAGGGCTTCTTCAACAATCTGATCTGATGCTGTCCGTGTTATACTCCGCATTGACGAGTGAATACGCAAACCAAACAATATATTTTCGTAAACTGAAATTGGCAATGGATTCGGCCTTTGGAACACCATGCCGACGGCTTTTCGGAGTTCCGGTAAAGAGACATCCGCATCGTAGATGTTTTTTCCCAATATCTCAATTTTCCCTTTTGTCGTAACGTTGCCGTAGCGTTCATTGACGCGGTTGAAGCAGCGCAATAGCGTTGTTTTTCCACACCCAGAAGGACCAATCAGCGAGGTGATTTGACCGTCCGTTATTTTCACGTTCACATCAATGAGTGCTTGGAAATCGCCATACCAGAGACTGAGATTTTCAGTTTCAATGCTATAATTCATGTTTTTATGAGTTGCCAGTTTGTAGCATAGGAAACCGTTGGTTTCCTGGGCATCTTTCTGCCGACAGCCGACTGCTGACTGCTGATTGCTAATTTGCTGATAGCCAATTTAACCAAAAGTTCCGTTCACATAGTCATACGTGGCTTGCTCTGATGGATTTTCAGAGAAAATTATATCTGTTGCATCAATCTCAATGAGATCACCATTAAGAAAAAAGGCGGTGCGGTTTGCCAACCGCTTCGCTTGTTGTACCAAATTCGTAACGAGCAAAATAGTCATTTCTGTTTGTAGTGTTTTGAGCACGTCTTCAATACGCATCGTTGTAATCGGATCGACGGCGATTGAGAATTCGTCGAGACAGAGAATGTCTGGTTGATGCGAAAGGGCACGAGCAATCGTCAAACGTTGTTGTTGTCCACCTGATAATTTAGTGCCTAAGGTACTCAACCGATCCTTTACTTCTTCCCACAGTGCCGCTTGTTGTAAACACCGTTCAACGGTTTCGTCTAATTCCGATTTCGAGCGAACTCCTGCTGTGCGAGGCGCGAAAGCGACATTATCATATATGGAAAGTGGCAGCCCCACCGGCAAAGGCTGAACCATGCCGATGCGCCGACGTAAGCCGTATACATCGCCAATTGTGCTAATGTCCTCGCCATCCAGTCTCACGGAACCTTCCACGGTTGTGTCCGGTGTAAATTCCAGTGTTCTATTGATAACTTTCAAGAGTGTCGTTTTACCAGATTGCGCAGGACCGATGATACCGAGAATCTCGTTCCGATATACATCGAAAGAGACACCCTTCAGGGCAGATTTATCACCATAACGCACTTTTAGGTCAGCAACCTCAATTACGGCGGGGTTTTGCAATCCATTCTGGTTATTTGATTTCATACTTACTTGTTGATGCTTTCCGTGGATCCATTTTCCACGTCTTCTTCATTTTTTTCTTTTTTGCGTTCCACCCGCGCTTCCGTCAAAACGGAGGCTAACAATCCAGATGGAATTGCTATCAACCCTACCCCGATAAGGGTAACGAGAGCCGTGAAAAGTTTCCCACCCGGTGTTATCGGATAGACATCGCCGTAACCGACTGTTGTGAGCGTCACAATAGCCCACCACATGGAATCGAGAATGGAACCAAACTCTTCGGGTTGCTCGACTCTCTCAAAATAGTGGATACCACACGCGGCGAGATAGACTAACATCAATGATAGGATAACCAGTGCCAAGAGTTCCCGTCGGATTTCATTCAATGCCTCGGTGAGCCGATCTACTGCTAAGATAAATCGGGTCGCTTTGAAAATCCTGAAAATTCGTAGGAACCGAAGTATTCTCAGGATACGGAACCCGGGCAAAAGGAACAGAGAGGGTAAAATAGCGAGCAAGTCTATGATGCCATAAAAACTGAAAATGAAATCCCGTTTTCTGGGTTCAATATAAACTCGCAGGATATATTCAATCGAAAATAGAACAAAAAATACCCAATCCAGAACAACGTAGTGAAGCGCGTGTGAATCTGTCGTACTGTCAGATTCAAGCACAAAGACGACAGCGGACGCAAGAATCAGGAACTGGATTATTCCGCTGACGATGTTTCCTTCGATGATCGCTCGTAATTTTTCTTTGTTCATTCTTAGTGGTTATCAATTCTCTGGTCTCTTCTTGGCATATTCCAAGAGCGAGTAAATTGTTCCTAAGCACCCTCTTACCGACAGCCGATAGCCGACAGTCATTCTTCTGACCGCTGATTGCTGACCGCTGACAGCCATTTTACCACTTTTTCCGAGTTCGGAGATACACCCTTAGCACAATCGCTGCCGCATTGACGAGTAAGACACTGCCGACAAGGACAATGGCAGTCCCGTACGGAATGCCCTCCGTAACGTCCGGAACCTGTGTTGAAATCGTAAATAGGTGTAGCGATAGTGCCATGCACTGTTCTGTTATATTATAGGCGAAAAGGTTTCCTTCTGCAATATTTTTATAAAAAACCGCACCTGTGAACATGATGGGTGCCGTTTCACCTGCCGCTCGCGATACCTGTAATATAACACCCGTCAAAATGCCGCTGATGGAGTTAGGGATAACAATACGACGAATCGTTTGCCAGCGAGTCGCACCAAGGTTCCAACATGCCTCCCGAAAGGACATCGGAACGGCTTTGAGAGCTTCCGTCGTGCTGGCGATGATGACCGGAAGCGTCATGATTGCTAACGTGAGCGAAGCCGCTAAAATGGATTCACCTAAACCCGCGAAGAGCACAAAGGCACCAACGCCGAACAGAGCGTGGACGATGCTCGGCACACCCGCAAGATTCACAACCGCTAAATTCATGATACGCGTGAACCAACTCTCACGGGCGTACTCGTTGAGATACACTGCCGCGAAGACACCAATTGGGGCAGACACTAATAAAGAAACAACCACCAAATAGATTGTACCCAAGAAAGGTGCCCAAAGTCCCCCCGCACGCATGTTGTCCTTTGGATTCGTGAATAGGAACTCCAAAGAGAGAACCGGTAGTGCCTTGTAAAAAAGATAACCGACAATGAGAAGCAGAGGAAGAATCATCAGGCTTGTCATCACAAGGAAGAAAATTCGCATCGCATTTTCTGTCCATCGCTTGTGTTTGCTGATTTCTGTTTCTGTGAAAATTGTTTGCGGTGATGCCGGCATATCGGTGTTCATATTTCGGTGGTGTCCTTGAGGAAGATTTTTGTTTTTGTTATGACTCTTGCCGGATACCTTTGATCACTAAGTCGGCGATGAGGTTCACCACAAATGTAATGGTGAAAAGCAGAATACCAATGATGAAAAGTACTTGATAGTGTTCATCTCCCCGGGCAACTTCACCCAATTCGGCGGCGATCGTTGCTGTGAGCGTGCGAATCCAAGAGAGGGGACCTGATGGAATGTTAACGGAGTGTCCGGTTGCCATGAGGACAGCCATCGTTTCACCGATAGAACGGGCAGCACCGAGGAGAACGGCTGCCAGTAACCCGTTTTTGGCAGCTGGTAAAAGCACGCGATAAACCACTTGCCACCGAGTCGCACCGAGTGCCTCCGCCGCTTCACGGTAGGAATCCGGGACGGCTTTTAGCGCATCTTCCGCGATCGAGACGATAATCGGTACACTCATCAGTGCCAGCATGATACTACCGTTCAACATCGTTAAACCGATCGGGGCGTTGAAAATCCTGATAATCATTTGATTCATCAGGGTCAATCCGATGAACCCCCACACAACCGAAGGGATGGCGGCGAGTAGTTCAATGATGATCTTAACTGTTTCTCTCAGTTTCGGACTACAGAACTCCGATACAAAGATTGCCGCCCCAAGCCCAAACGGAACAGCAAGACACATGGCTAAGGTGGTGACGCTGAAAGTACCGACGATCAGAGCAAATGCCCCATACCTTTTGTTGTTTAATGAAGTTGGCTGCCACTCTACACTTGTCAGAAATTGTCCCAAATCTAAACCGTTGAAAAGGAAGCCTGCTCCCTCTCGAAATACAAAGAAAAAAATACCGAATACAAAGATAATAGAACTAATACCACACAGGCGGATAAACAGTTCAATCGCGGTTTCAGAAAAGGGGAGGTTCGTCGCGCTTTTTTTCCGGAGGATGTTCATATTTATTCTGATTTGTTTTCTAACGGTACGAAGCCGAGTTTCTCAACGATCTGTTGTCCCTCTGCTGATAAAATCCAGTCGAGATACATTTTCACTTCTCCTGTAGGTTCACCAAGGGAATACATGTACAATGGACGCGCAATCGGATAGGTTTTGGCAAGGACATTTTCAAGGTTCGGCGGGTAGTAAGGAGCATCGGAATCGGTGGCCACCTCTAACATTTTTACATGTGAAGTAGCGTATCCCATTCCGCTGTAGCCGATGGCACACGGGGTCCTGCCGACGACTTCTACGACATCTTTGGATCCATGGAGATCCAACGAACCGATGCGGAAATCACGGCTTGTACCGAGAAGTGCTTCTCGAAAATAAAAATAAGTGCCGGAATTAGATTGACGACTGATACGGATGATCTTGTCGCTTGGGCAGTCGCTGTGTGATATACCGAGGTCGCTCCACTTGGTTAGCGTGCCGTTCTCGCCATAAATTTCTGCAAGTTGGGGAATCGTAATCCTATCGAGTGGGGTGTCCTGATGCACATAGACTGCGAGGGCATCGTAGCCGACGATGAATTCCTGCGGGACGTTACCAGTATTTTGAGTCGCAAGTTCCAATTCTTTCGGTTTGATCTGGCGACTGCAGTTCGCAATATCTACAGTGCCATTGATGAGGGCAGCGACACCCGTTCCAGAACCACCACCTGACACCTCCACCGATGCCGTGCTGCTGACATCCGTGTACTGTTCTGCCCATGCCTGTGCCAGATTCACCATTGTATCTGAACCTTTATTTTTAATAACGAATTGTATTGTATTTGTCTTTGCAACGCTTGTGTCGTCTTTAGGGGAACAACCGTTCATGACGAAAACGCATGCCAAGACGACGAAAAAGTATGTTATCGTGTCGTCGATTTGACCGTTTATTCGCATCAATCTACCTTTCTCAGGAAATTCTAACCTAAATTATAACATGCAATTGTTACAAAAATGAGACAAAATTCGGAATTTTTATCAAATTTCGGTGTCAAAACCCCCTTGCTTTAGCTGGGGGATATAGACACCGCCCTCTTGGGAAGGACCAAAACGTTCATTTTTTCCTTGACGTTTGGCCCAAAATTGTGGTATAATTAAAGTATCAGGTTGGCAGACATATCAAGGCTTGCTTCTCGGCAAGTTGTCTGCCTCCCACTTGATAGGGGATAAACACCTGATACCTGACAGTCCATGCGAAACACAAAACATAAACTTTTCAAGGATAAGACGTTGCGCCACTTGCACGATGATTTGAATATCATTGGTGTTGTGCGTAATCATTTTTTGGCGATCTCTATGCGATATTACCGCAGATATGGTAAAGGTCTTTCGTATCGCAAAATGTCTGCCCATTTGACGAAACTCAAGAAACTTGAGAAGTATCAACATTGGAATATCCCTTACTCTTGGGCATTACAGAATGTGCTGAAACGTCTATCACAAAGTTTCCGTGAAATGAAAACCCTCGGTAGAGGTCATCCGCAGTTCAAGTCGTGCAAGAAACACAAAGGGATGACGTTTGACGGCACACAAGTTCCCCTTGAAAAAGTATTGGATAAACAGAAGCACGAAAGAAATCACCCGACGTATAAAATCCGTCTCAATGGACGCTGGTATCGTTTCGCCCTACACCATAGGTGTCAATTTAGTGTTTAACATTAGTATATCTGATACACCTGTCACCCCTCTGGGGTTTGATACATACTGACCTCATGCCGCTATACACCTATCGCCTCTCCGAGGCTTGCGGGGATCGTATTTCAGCACCAGCGGTGCGAAAGGTGTATAGAAAATATAGGTCCCTTATATCCCAAGCACCAGCGGTGCGAAAGGTGGAACGTCTAAATCGGGTTTCCACAATCATACAATCACAGACATTTCCCTAAACTGAAACCACTTTCGTCAATATAAACGGGTGTTTTGCCATGTGTTTGTGTCGCTTCTTGAAGTGCCGAGAGATACTCTTGGCGTTTTACCGGACACTGTTCTTTATAGGGCGTCGTCTTTTTTTTCGCGTGATATTGAGTTTTGATAACGCATAAAAGATGCCGTTGGTCGAAACACCGAAGTGTTTGGCACGTTCAGCGAGCGTCTTATCAGGAAAATCAGCGACATGTTGCCGAAGCACATCGTAATCAATGGAGCGGGGGCCCTTGGGTCCCGGTTTCTCAGAAGTTAGGGGATCTTCTGCTTCTAACCAGTTATAGATCGTCCTTCTTGATGTGCCGAAGGTGCGTTCAGCGGCGGCTTTACTGCCACCGTTAGCAACGAAATCAAGGACGCTTTTGCGTAAATCTGTTGAATATGCCATAATCATAGACGATAACATAAATCTCAGAAAATGTAAACTTATTTTCGGGATCTACTATAAAGCAGAAGTTGTGCTTGAGTCCCTCCGCGGTGAAATTTCTCACTCAGAACTGTGTCGCCGATACAACCTTAGCAAAGAGCAGGTCTCGAAGTGGAAGCAGCAGTTCGTTGAAAATGCAGTGTCTCTCTTTGAATCGAGGGATAAGCCGTCCAAGGAGACGACGGAGCGAATCGCTCAACTGGAGCAACACGTTGGGAGATTGACCGTGGCACTTGACATCCAAAAGAAAGCCTCAAACTTGTTGAGCGAAATGGGTCTGAAAAACGACAAATAGTTGAGGCAATGAATCCCATCATCAAACCACACATTCCTGCGGCGAAAGTCGCACTCATTCCTGCTCCAAAAGAAGCCAGCACCTCCACATCGCGTTTGGCATCCGCCGCCGCTGCTGCTTTTGCCTGAGGACGTACCGAGTTCTGCTCTGCAAGTGGCATCTGCGCATAATGTTTAGCACTGCAGCCTGTAAGTGCAAGGATGCACACACTTGACAAACACCCTAAACATCGTAAGAATTTCAAATAACGACGGTAGCTCTGGGTGGAGAAAGGGGTCATATGCACACCGAATCCCTTTTACATGAAACATCACCAGCGAAACAGATAAGTTCACGGAAATTGCACATATCTTAGTTGGAGGGCTAAGCCGGTGGTGCGATGAGACGCACAAACGACTGAGAAACCTCGTCCAACTCCTCACGAACCGCTGGATCGAGTTCCCAACCGACACCGCCAAGCGTATCGTCGAGTTGCTCAATTGTGTCACTACCACTAATAGCGACGGTAACCTCTGGATGCGATAACACCCACGCTACAGCGAGCTGTGCAGGCGTTTTGCCTAACTCCGCGGCGAGCCGCTTGAGAGTTACAATCACCCGCCCGGTCTCACCACTCATCCGTTTCTCAAACTCACTACGTAAGCGTGTCCCCCACAATGTGCCAGTTGGCGGTGGTTCATCCGGTGAGTAAACACCGCTCAACAAACCCACCGCCAATGGGCTATAACACATAACGCCTAACCCTTCCTCACGTACCAAACCGAACAACTCGGTTTCCATATCCCGATTCAGCAGGTTATACATGTTCTGAAGACACATATAAGGCGTTGCGTTAATCCGATCGGCGATCCAGAGTGCCTTGCACGCCTGCCACGCTTGATGGTTACAACATCCGATATAGCGAACCTTGCCTGAACGCACGAGATCATCCATGGCGCGGACAGTCTCCTCTTGTGGTGTCGTTTCATCAGGGGCATGAATGAGGTAGATATCAATATGATCGGTGTTGAGCCGTTTCAAAGAACGTTCTACTTCCCGCATGATATGGTATCTCGACAACCCCTGATCGTTCGGACCTGGACCGATCTGACTGAAAACTTTCGACGTAATCACCACGTCGTCACGTTTTCCCTGAATCGCTTTGCCGAGCACCTCCTCAGAACGACCGATATTGGCGCGATCGTCCATAAGACCATAGATGTTAGCACAATCGATGAAGTTGATGCCGGAATCAATGGCGTGTTCAACGAGTCTTTGGGCTTCATTCGCATCGCTTTGCCCTCTAAGCCCTAAACCCAACGCGAGTGGACTCACCTTAACCCCTGCTTTTCCAAAATTGACATATTCCATAGACAAATTTCCTTTTTTTTTATAGTAAAATCCGTAATTACTTATACACCAACGCAAGGGCGAGGATACCAGAGGAAACACCCTATCAAAAACACCCTCGCCAGCGGCGGTGGAGCTTTTGTTCTCTGACGAACTGTAAACATATTTTCAGATTTTACTATAATTCGATAATTGACGGGCAATAAATTGCCCTACTACAAACGGAACTTGCTTGAGTCGTACGATTTATCGCACACTCGGAAACGACTCCTATGGAGCAAAGACGCACACTTTTAGTATTGGGTTCAGATGAGTTCAAGCCAACTTACGCGCTGACAGTTTCCGACTGCTGTAAGGCATCTACAATCCGTTGCATGTCTTTCGGCATCTCCGCTGAAAAAGTCATACGTTCCGTTGTTGCCGGATGTTCAAAGCCGAGCAAGCGTGCATGCAACGCCTGCCGTTTCAGTTGCGAGAGCACCTGTTTCAACTCCGGTGTGTCAGCATCGTTCAAAGCCCGTTGCTCGCCCCCATAAACGGCATCACCAGCCACTGGATGCCCAATATGTTGCAGATGTACGCGAATCTGATGAAGGCGCCCGGTTTCCAATGTAAGTTGAACACGTGCGAATTGCGGATACCTCTCTAAAACCTCATAGTGCGTGACGGCGTGTCGCCCGCCAGTCTCAACCGTTGTCATCCGTCGTCGATCTCGTCGGCTCCGTGCGATTCGGGCATCAATTGTCGCTATGGTTTCTGTAGGCGCGCCACACACCACAGCGACGTATTGGCGCGTGATGCTATGCCGTTCAAATTGAATGGAGAGTTCCCGATGCACCACATCCGTCTTCGCAACGACAAGTACCCCTGACGTCCCTTTATCCAATCTGTGGACAATCCCTGGTCGCTCCACACCTCCGATACCCGAAAGATCTGTGCAATGCGCCAGTAAGGCATTCACAAGCGTCCCAACATTCACCCCACTCGCAGGATGAACGAGCATCCCGGCGGGTTTATTCAGAACGATTAAATGGCTATCCTCGTGAAGGATGTCGAGCGAAATTCGCTCAGGTTGAGCAGTGTCTAAAGGGCGTGGCGGTGGGAGGGTCAAGCACACTCGATCACCGTTTCGCAACGCATAACTCGGTTGTTTAGCAACCGTGCCATTGACGGTGACACTCCCCTCGCGAATCAACCGTTGGAGATAGGTTCGAGATACCTCTTGCGTTGCGTTGATAAGAAAGCGGTCGAGACGCGTCCCGCGCTGATCCTCTTGGATGTCATAGATTTGGGTTTCATTTTTCATTGCGGAATCTGATACCTATCAACACAACCGATAACTGTAAGCCGTTGCATACAAGAAATTCTCACACTTTTCAGACCGATTCGCTTTGTATTTCAAGCCATTATATATTCCCACTTCGTATTTGTCAATCGCTTTGATTTAGCTTTCTAAACTGCTCTTCACAATTGATTTGACACGGAATATAAGAATGTGATACCCTTTATTCATTAGACATCCATACCCTACAATAGGGTGGTATAATGCGAAACATTAAACTCGTGCTTGAATACGATGGCACGAATTATCACGGCTGGCAGACGCAACCAGACTTGCCAACAATCCAAGGTACCATCGAGGGAAACTTGGCAAAACTCACCAAAACCCCGATACAAATCATTGGGGCAGGGAGAACCGATACGGGTGTCCACGCAGAGGGTCAGGTCGCCAACTTCCACACGGATTCACAGATACCTATCGTCGCATTTCAGAAAGGACTCAACGCGATTATGCCTCGAGATATCGTCGTCTGTTCTGCAATAGAGGTGTCCACCGAGTTTCACGCCCGATTTAGTGCAACAAGCAGGCGATACCGATATACAATTTTGAATCGGGACTATCCGAGTGCACTTATGCGACAGACAAGTTACTGCATCCAAACAGAAATTGATGTTCCACTAACAAATGAGCTTTGTCGAATCCTTGTTGGCAAACACGATTTCTCTTCCTTCCAAAAGGTAGGGAGCGATCGGATAAACCCTGTCTGCGAGATTTATGAGGCACACTGGTGGAAAAAAGAACCGTACATCTATTTTGAAATCGAAGCGGATTCGTTCCTGCGCGGTATGGTTCGCGCAATCACCGGTACCATTTTGACTCTTAACCGCAAGTTTTGGAAACCGGCAAGTTGCGCCAAAAACACGAAATTCCGAGATGCCGACACGCAACTCCGCCGCATTTTAGAAGCCAGAGACCGAGCCGCGGCAGGAATGTCAGTTCCAGCACATGGATTATCACTCACTGAAGTGAAATATAACACCTGACGTGGATTTGGCGAATGGCAATTAGCAGTCAGTGGTCAGTAAAGAGGGTTTCGTCCTACAAAGGTTTCCTCTTGAAATAGACTCAAAATCCGCAGCCTGTAACGTAGTGGAGGGCGGATATAAGCAACGCCCGTCAAAGTCGAAACGCACGAACTTTAACCGCGAGGAAAAATTAAAAAATGAACTACAGCCAAGTCTTGAATGAATTGGAAACCTTAGTTAATGATACCTTCGCACTCTGGGAACACAACCGCGTAGGTTTCCAGTGGCGACACTATACATGGAACCACACCATGCGTGTGCGTGCGCTGAGCATGGAACTCGGTAAGCGTGAAGGTGGGGATGTGAAGTTGCTTGAAGTCGCTGGCACCCTGCACGACATCACCAAACGATACGACGGCGTTATCTTGACGGATGACAACGGACAACGCATCCTCGATCATAATGGGTTCTGGTTAAACGAAACGCTCACCCCTGCCGGTCAGAACGTCGTTACCGAACTTTACAATAAGCACGACCTGCACGGCAAGGTACATCACGAATCGGGAGCAGTCATTACCGAGAACATCCTGGGGATGTACGACTTTGAACCTGACTTCGTCCAAGCTGCGACAGCCGTTGTCCTCGCACACCTAAAACCGATGAATCTCACAGCAGAGGACTTTAAACTCCTCTACAACAGGGTTGAAAACCAGGTCCTCTACGATGCTGATACCATGGATCCGAATGTCGGTTACACTGCTTTCTTCCGCAACATCCATATCCACTCCTATTTCGCGCTACAACGCGGAAACTTTGATCTTGAGGATTACGTCAGGAACCTGCCGCGCTGGATTAATTCCAAGCAGGAATTCGTTGACAAACTATTGACTGAATCTTCCCGTGAAGTTGCGCAAGCGCGACAAGACAGAAATCAGCATCTTTTTTTGCAAATGGTAGATGAATTAGACGATATGGAGATAAATCGTAAATACGGATTGCTGGGTGTGATTGAGTACTTTGTCAGTGTAACTGAAGACCCGCATTTTCTGAATCAAATTGACTACCTGCAAAACGAGTGGCTTCCACAACGGCGGCAGTGGTTGGCTGAGGAAGATAATGACGCATCGGCACGCGACCGCGCCCAAGCCGCAATCGATCGGGTTGACGATTTTCTGACCCTCATGACTCGCGAAAGTAACGGCGAGATTTAAGACGCGATGGCTTTCAACAGAATAGCAATCAGCAGTCAGGAAGTTCGCAAGTGTGCTAAAGTTAGGACTTTCCAACTTCGCAACTTTTGAGGGGTTCTGAAAGCTGAGAACCGACAACTGACAGCCATAAAAGGAGTTTATGCATGAACACCCCAACAACAAGCGAACAGAGGGACATCGCCCAAATCCTCTATCCACCGGACCTTTATCGTTTCGATACTGCTGCCGAAGGGATTTCTGGTGGGTTTTCAGCCGTAACCGAGGCAGACATCGAATACTTTCATCGGTACGGCTATCTCGTCATCAACGACGCCTTCAGTCCTACCGAAGTCGAGGACGCGTTGGCAGGCATGCTTCATCTCATGGACGGGAAGTGCCCCGATTTCCGAGCGATCCAATTTGAACCGAAACTCGTCAAGCAGAAGGATGAATTGGAAGGCCAAGAACGTCGGGACGCCATCAGGAAAGTCTTCAATTTCGTAGAATATGAACCGCGCCTGAATGCGATAGCAGCCCATTCAGGACTCTTCGATGTGCTTGAACAAATTATGGAGGATACGCCTGAACTGTTCCAAGACATGGCACTCGTCAAACCACCGCGTCACGGATCGGAAAAGCCGTGGCATCAGGATTGCGCTTATTTTAATTTACCGGAGGGAACAACGGTTGTTGGTGTATGGGTCGCCTTAGACGAAGCCACGCCTGAAAACGGATGCTTGCACGTTATCCCTGGCTCAAACAACGAAGGACCGATGATCCATTTCAAACGTCGGGATTGGCAGATATGTGATACAGATGTACCCGTAGGTCGAGATACGATGGTTCCGCTCAAGCCGGGTGGCTGTCTCTTCTGGCACGGGTTGACCCATCACGGAAGCCCTGTGAATCAATCGGAACAACGACGGCGTGCGCTACAACTCCATTACAAACCGGCGAGTGCTGGGGAGATTACAACACAGGAACGGATGGATGTTTACGGGAGTGAAGGCAAAGAGGTAGATTGCTAAAAATGGCAGTCACAGGACTTACGCAAAACCAGTAAATTTCATCTATTCAGACGCATTCGGTCCGGTTGGGGGATTTGGTCTGGGAATAGACCGGATTTAGTCTGGGGATAGACTAAATCCATTCCTTGTATCACATTTCCATTCCTCGTATTACATTCCGCACCTACCGGGGAAGTGCGTAAGTCCTAAAGGTTTTCTCTTTACTGATTGCTGACTGCCGACTGCCTCTTTGCCATCTTACTGACTGCTGCCTGCCCCTATGTTACTTTTCCTGTTCTGGGAACGGTGCGCGGATATCGTAACGCCCCTCAACAAATACGGGTAACTTTCCACCTTCAACCAGCAGGTCAAGCGGGTTGGGACGCGTTTTTAATGGGAACGTAACAACGTCCTGGAGACGCAATGATTCATAAATCGCCATCAGGATTTCTATCGTGCAAAGTCCATGCCTGCCAGCATTGCGGTGTTCATCGACACTTCCTTCAATCCAGGCTAACATTTCATCAAATTGATTCGGTTCACTTTGGCGAGGTTCAATCACTTGCCACCCTGCGGCTTTACTATTGAGCACTTCAATCGCCCCGTTTTCACCACGACGGAGTTGCCCATCGTCTCCGTAGACGGCATCGCCTCGGAGGACAGGTTCCGGTAAATCGCTTTCGTAGAGGCCACGGATACCGCCTTCGAAGCAGATTTCTGCCATACACAGGTCTTCAGTTCTTACACGGCGTTCCCAGCGATCGGTCTTGCGTGCGACTTGACCAATGAGCCACAAGGGATCCGGATCACCGAGGATGTAGCGCATTTCGTCAATTTCATGGGTACCACGGTTCAACAATCCGTGTCCATCGCGACGGAGCATCGCCTGTGGTTGACCGATTGCGCCTTCTTGGATAAGGCGGCGCGCCTCACAATTTTGGGGGCTGAAACGCCGTTGGTGTCCAACGACCAACTTCACATTGTGCTTCTCACAGGCATCCATCATATCCTGTGCATCGCCAACAGAAGCCGCCATCGGTTTCTCGGTAATAACGCCGAGTACACCGCTCTCTGCGGCGGCGATCGTCGGTTCGGCGCGGACACTCTGCCACGTCGTAATACTGACGATGTCCAAGTCTTCTTTCTCGCACATTTCACCGAAATCGGCATAGTGCGTTGGAAGAGAGAGTTCTTCAGCAAATTTCGCCGCGGACTCGGCACTAATGTCTGAAGCCGTGACAACTTCGGCACGCCCGGTACTTGTCCAATTACGCGCATGGGAACGCCCCATACCACCGCACCCAATAATTCCAATACGATATGTCTTGTCTGCCATCTGTTTTACCTTTTTATTGGCTGTCGGAAACCATCGATTGTCGGTTATCAGTAAAGAGCAATTTGCGGCAGTAAAATAATTTGCAACTGCCACAACCATTTACTGATTGCGACGCAAGCCACGTGTGGGAAACCTGCGGGACAATGCTGACTGCTGACAACCCTTAAATCAAATTGACGTAAATCTTACGAGAATTACATGCTATCAAAAATCACCTATCAATACAAGCGAATTCTATGAAAAACAGATAACATGTGTCCTTTTTAACACATCTCTGAAAGCCAAAAAACCATATAAAACCACGTACTGACTATATGTCTAACAATTAATTTACCGGCACTGATGACGCGATAAGGCTAATGAAACCCTGACATCCCTTGAAGATAAAAAGCCATATAGTGTCTATAACTTGTAACAGATAACCGATTGGCATCGTTTATGCAAATAGGGTTAACACAACCCATTACATTCGGTAAAGAAAACTCGTAAGGAGACGGAAATGGAAAAGTTAATAGTCAAAGGTGGCACCCGACTTCAAGGAACGATCCCAGTCAGCGGTTGCAAAAATGCGGTCTTACCTATTGCTGTCGCTGCTGCGATTCTCGGCGACGGGGTCAGCGTGCTCCACAACGTACCCAATCTAACAGACGTAAAAACCCTGAATGCTGTGTTAGAAGGACTCGGTGCTACAACAAAAATAAAAAAATCCTCGCTCTATATTGAACCCATAAACCACTTACAATACGAAGCACCTTACGAACTCGTGCGAAAAATGCGCGCATCTATTTACGTTCTCGGTCCGCTGTTGGCGAAATTAGGGAAGGCAAAGGTCTCATTCCCGGGTGGATGTGCCATTGGTCCGCGACCGATCGACTTGCATATTCGGGGCTTGGAGCATTTAGGTGCAGAAGTCACAGTGGAAAGCGGATACATCTATGCGCAAGCGGAACATCTGGTTGGCACAGAAATGTATCTCATGGGACAGCACGGACCCAGCGTCGGTGCGACTGCGAATATTATGATGGCGGCTACTCTGGCTAAAGGCACCACGGTTATCCGTGGGGCGGCATGTGAACCGCATATCTCCGATCTCGCTCGTTTTCTCAATGCGATGGGAGCAGATATAGAAGGCATCGGTACTTCTGTTCTAACGATTCACGGTGTCAAGCAACTGCGTGGTACCGAACACACCGTTATATCCGACGATATTGAAGCTGGCACCTTCATTGTCGCAGGTGCTATCACGAGAGGCGATGTTTATGTCAAAGGGATCACACCGCAACAAATTCCGACTATCTCAGAAAAACTCACTGAAGCGGGTGTCGAATTAGATTGGGATGACAATGGCGTTCGCGTTACAACACCACGCGAGATTAGGAGCATTGACGTCACCACAGAACCTTTCCCCGGCTTTCCGACAGACATGCAGGCACAAATTATGGGATTGCTCTGCCTGGCATCCGGGACCAGTATTATCATGGAAAATGTACACACAGATCGCTACATTCATGCCGCGGAATTGAACCGGATGGGAGCCGACATCATGCTTGATGGTAGCAAGGCAGTGATTAACGGCGTCCGCAGACTCAGCGGAGCACCGGTGATGGCTTCCGATCTGCGTGCGGGTGCTGTCCTTGTGGCAGTTGGAATGGCGGCAATCGGTGAAACCATTGTGTCACGGGTCTATCACATCGATCGTGGGTATGAATCCATTGAGGAAAAACTTAACAACGTCGGAGCGAACATAAAAAGAGTCAGAGATAACGGCGAAGAAACTTAGCCTCTTTTGGCACCGCTTGTAAGTTCCTAAGACCTGTTTATATACGTCAGAAATAAAGAGGAAGGGTTATTGAAGGATGTTACAAATTGTTGAGACAGGGACCCAAGAAGCTGAGGATTTTCTTTCAAAGTTGATGGCGCGGGGTAAACTCACAGATGAAGGTATCTTAAAGACGGTTCGGCGTACTTTGAGCGATGTGCAATCGGAAGGGGATAAAGCGGTTGTCCGATATACGCGCAAACTCGACGCGCCCCGTATATCAGTGAAAGAACTAAAGGTATCGCGAGAAGAATTTGGGGAAGCGTATTTAGAAGTCCCATCTGAATATATAGACGCACTCACACACGCACGAACAAACATCGAAAAATTCCACCAGAAACAGTTACGGACGTCATGGATGTCAGCAGAACCCAATGGTGTACTGCTCGGACATCTGATTCGTCCTCTAAGGCGTGTTGGTGTTTGCGTTCCAGCCATCAGCCAACTCCTCGTCTCTTCATTGCTAATGAACGTCATCCCCGCTACCGTTGCGGGTGTCGAAGAAATCGCCGTCTGTATCCCTCCAATGCGAAATCGGGACATCAACCCGTATATGTTGGTTGCTGCCGCAGAATGCGGAATCCAAGAAATCTACAAATGTGGCGGCGCACAAGCCGTCGCCGCGATGGCGTATGGCACCAAGACCATTCCATCTGTCGATAAAATTGTCGGACCGGGGAACCTGTATGTCCAATTTGCCAAGAAAGAGGTCTATGGACATGTTGATATAGACAAATTAGCGGGTCCCAGCGAAATCCTTGTTATCGCCGACAATACAGCTGACCCAGATTACGTCGCCGCAGATCTCATCTCACAAGCAGAACACAAAGCGGATTCCGCTGCAATCCTCATCACGCCTTCACTTGGGTTCGCTGAACAGGTCAAATCCGCTATTGAGGTTCAGGGGGAATCCTTACCTCGCCGCGACGAACTCACAGAGGCATTTGCAAACTTCGGTGCGGCGTTTATCACCGCGAATCTATCCGAGGCGTTCATCCTTGCCAACGAAATCGCCCCAGAACACCTTGAACTTCACATTGAAAACCCATTTGATTGGCTCGGACACGTGCATAATGCCGGGGCTGTCCTCATAGGTCCCTATTCGCCAGAAGCCGTTGGAGATTACATTGCAGGACCAAACCATGTCTTGCCGACAGGAACAGCTGCACGCTATGCCTCGCCACTCGGTGTTGACGATTTCCTAAAGAAGTCGAGTCTCATCTCATACACCAAAGCGGCTTTAGAAGAAGTCACACCATCCGTCGTTAAACTCGCTGAGGTTGAAGGACTCGAAGGACACGCCGCCGCTATGAAAATCCGATTTGAAGAAGATTAACCCACTTTGTTGTAATCGGAGATACACAAGATGTTTTTGATTCCGCTTAGTCTACTGTTCCACCTTTCCGATCCCGACCTATCCAGTGAAAAACCTGTCCTGCCTCCCGTTGCGACGTTTTCAATTGTAGGATATGACGCAGAAACCGGTGCGCTTGGGATCGCTGTGCAATCCAAATTTTTCGCCGTTGGCTCGGTTGTACCGTGGGCTGAGGCGGGTATTGGTGCGATTGCAACCCAATCTTGGGCAAATACGACCTTCGGACCGAACGGCTTAAAACTGCTCAAAAGCGGACTCTCCGCAAGACAGACTTTGGAACGTCTCATCGCGGAGGATTCGGGACGTGCAACGCGTCAGGTCGGTATCGTGGATGCCAAGGGTAATGTTGCTAACTATACAGGTGATGAATGTAACGAGTGGGCAGGTGCCGTCTCAGGTAAACACTACACGGCTCAAGGCAATATCCTCGCGGGTGAAGAAGTCGTCAAGGCGATGAGCAAAGCGTTCGAGGAAACAGACGGCGAACTGGCAGATAAGCTAATGGCGGCACTCTTCGCGGGGCAAGAAGCAGGGGGTGATGTTCGTGGACAACAGTCAGCCGCTCTGCTCGTCGTTCAAGAGGATAGTGGTTACGGTGGATTCAATGACCGTTACATCGATCTACGAGTAGACGACGCGGAGAAGCCGATTGAAGAGCTCCAGAGGCTCTTAGAAACCCACAAAAAATTAGTGGCACGGTAACGTAACGCCCCCCCTTTTTCGCTTCCGACTTTTAGCAATCAGAACCCTTCAACAAAGGAAAGACGACCGTTCAAGGAATCTTCACTGACTGCTGAAAATTGCTCGTTGATGGTTATTCAATCGATTCATCCAACACAAGCAACGGACGTTTAAAACGCGAACGAATGCCGTTTGCTGTGGACAAGACGACCGGTGAACTTATAATCCGACGTTCCAACTTCCGCTTTCCGGGAATATCGCTGATGATAATCCCTATCAGTATTGTCAAAACACCTTGTCCCGGTAAGGGTATCTGAATAATCCCGACCACAACAAGTACGACTGCAAGCAGATTTTTCAAGCACTTAAGACCTATCCGTAAAACGGGGTGCCTGATGCGGTTCACCCGCCTATTAGGCAAAAAATAGTCAGGTGGCAAGTAAGCAATAACCAGCGTGCAAAAGAGGATGCTAACGATGAAACTCGCGACAGAGACACCAATCAGCATCACTCCATACGCCTTCAGCCATTCAAAAAGAAAGTAACTGTAAGATTTTAACATATCCATAAACACCAAAAAAGTCTGCACTTGATCACAATTCATCGACGCGAAACGGCTCCCCCGTCAACAGTTATAATATCGCCACTAATATAAGCGGCTTCATCAGAAGCAAGAAACAACACTGCGCCGATATAGTCCCACACCGTCGCCCCTCGTTGAAGCGGGGGTGCGTCTGGTGCAGCAGTCGGTAAATCGGGTAGCGTATCATCTTCGGGAAGATTACGAGAAGCGTTCATACCGGTAGGAGCACCGCCTCCTGGTGCGACGGCATTCACGGTTATCCCGTGGGGACGAAGCTCCAATGCGAGACTCCGCGTAAGCCTGTTCAGGGCGGCTTTACTCACACAATAACTCAGGACCCCGACGTGCGATTCCTCGGCAAAAATAGAGGAGTTGTTAATGATACGTCCGTGTATGCCTTGAGTTATCATCACTTCAGCGACCGCTTGCGCACATAGGAGGCATCCTTTCACATTCACAGCCATTACCGTGTCAAAGAGTTCCGGTGTCACTTCAAATAACGGCTGTCGCCCAAGAATCCCGGCATTATTGAAGAGAACATCAATCCGTTTAAATGTCCCGACTGCTATCTCTACAGCTTCCTGAACTTCCTCAGGCACAGTGACATCTAATGGGACGGCGATAGCCTTTCCACCGGCGGTGCGGACTTCAGCGGCAACCGCATCGGCACTTCTACCCCCCGCGACGACGACAGACGCGCCTTCACGTGCGAACGCCAAACATGCCGCTCTCCCAATGCCTAAAGGTCCACCACCACCTGTTACAAATGCGACCTTGTTCTCAAAACGCATCCAATTCTCCCCTTTCGCATAATTCTTGTTTCTCGTTTCTCTGTACTCTAATATTTTATCATAACGTGCCTTTTTTATGCAACGTTTCAGATGATTTTTTGTGGAAAGAACATGTTTATCGGAGCGCGCCACAAATTTCCTCTTGACAAATATCAATGAAAAACACTATTATAGTTAGTGAAAGCGCGTAAAACGTTGAAATTTGGCATAATTTTACGCTTCATCAAAAAGGAACTGTCATAGTGGAACACACCCCAAAATCGATTCGTTGGTGGCCTCTTTGGGTTGTCATCACCTTAGCCATTTTAGGTGCGTTGGTGACATGGATTTCGGACGCGGGTCATCGCCAAGACAAAATCCTCTTAACCACCATGATTGTCATTGGTACAATCATTCTGGGTATATTATGGTTATTATTCTTCTCAGAGATGAGATGGTGGATTCGGTTACTGACCTTTGTTGTGATCGTGTCGAGTCTTCTTCTCAGCACGAACCTATTCGAATTCAAAGGCTTCAGCGGTGACCTCGTTCCGATATTTGAAGGGCGTTGGCAAGAGGCGCAAACTACCCACCAATTCAATTCTGCGAACCTGTCAGTCCCCCAAATGTCCATAACGGACTATCCACAATTCCTCGGACAGAATCGAAATGGTGTTATATCCACTACGAAGTTAAACCTTGATTGGGAATCTTCGCCACCGCAGTTAATATGGCGACGCCCTGTCGGTGCAGGCTGGTCAGGATTTGCAATTGCCGGTACCTCAGCAATTACGCAAGAACAAGAAGACGACTGGGAAAAGGTGGTCTGTTATGAGTTGCATACCGGCGATGTAAAGTGGAGTCACCAAGATCGCGCACGATACAACACGCCGCTTGCTGGACTCGGGCCGCGAGCCACGCCTACGATTTCAGGCAACAGAGTTTATACCGTCGGTTCAACAGGGATTCTCAATTGTCTCGACTTTGAAACCGGAGAACAACTCTGGACCACCAATATCTTTAAAGAGCACAAGGCAGACGTCCCGCCTTGGGGTGTAAGTATTTCGCCACTCGTTTACGATAAGCTCGTTGTCGTCAGTGCTGGCGGCGCGGTCGCGTATCACAGAGAGACTGGTGAAGTTGCGTGGGTAGGATATAGGGCGAAGAGCGGTTACAGTTCACCCTTCCTCACAACCTTGGCGGGTGTAGAGCAAATCGTGATTTTCAACCAAGGACTCATCACTGCGCATGAACCGTTAAGCGGTGAAATGTTATGGATGCAACCGTGGCCCACCTCAGTGGAATGTATATCGCAACCGGTACCGCTACCGAATGACCAACTTCTTGTCTCAAGCGGGTACGGTGTCGGCGCGAAACTCTTCCAAATTTCTCGTAACCCGATGGATGAGTTCAACGTCTCTACTCTATGGGAAACTATATATCTAAAAGCCAAATTCACTAACGTCATTTACTACAACGATTATCTGTATGGGCTGGACGATGGGATCTTTGCCTGTGTGGACCCAGCCGACGGCACACGTCAATGGAAACGAGGTAGATATGGACATGGACAGACGCTCTTGGTTTCCGATGTCCTCCTCGTCCTGACCGAATCCGGCGAAGTTGTGCTCGTAGATCCCAACCCGGAAACCCATACAGAACATGCAAGTTTCGCAGCAGTAAAAGGTAAAACTTGGAACACACCGGCACTGGCTGGTGATTATCTGCTTGTTCGGAGTGATCGCGAGGCGGCGTGCTATCAGTTGTCAACACTTAATTCCGATACCGAATGATCCGCAACCCAGACGTATGCTTGCGCTCATAAATAACACTCACTTCATCTGTTAGGGAAATCAGAATCAGAAAGGAAATAGACGACAGCATGCTTAGATATATACGAACGTTATCTCCCATCCTCATCTGTTGTACCATGGCGTTATTATTTCCGATAGATAGCGCGCCAGCGGGAGAATATTTGAGCATTCCAAGTAAGTTCCGAAAAACGATTGATTCGCCTTTGGAAGCAAGTTTCGAGCTCTATATCAAAAACCGGCGGAATCGCCGGGTCCTGTCAACAACCGATCGGACGAGTTTCGTCGTCTATGATATTTCAAAAAACAAAAAAGTGGTGTCGATCAACGAAGACCGGCAGATGATGGCAGCCTCACTGATTAAGAACTTCGTTATGCTCGCCTATTTTCATGAAGTTAGACACGGAAGACAGACGCATACGAATATAAATAGAGGGCATTTGAGAGCAATGATCCAGCGGAGTTCAAATCCATCAACCAACTATTTTATTCGATTACTTGGGGGACCAACACGGGTCACTCGGATACTGAAAGTTAATTATCCGTATTTTAAGGAGACCCAGATTGTTGAATATATCCCACGCGGAGGACGGACTTACAAGAATATGACTTCTGCGCGCGACCTTGGCACGTTCTTTCTACGTTTGTGGCAAGGAACACTCCCGCATTCTGAAAAAATGAAGTGGTACTTTAAACTCAAAAATGGAGACTATATCTTTAAGAGAACCTATATCCCATCATCAGTAACGGTTTACAACAAAACAGGTACTGTTTACGGGTTAGTAGGAGATGGCGGTATATTAGTTCTCCGAGACCCGCGAGGCAAACCGAGACCTTATGTTTTTATCGGGTTGATGGAAGACAGGACCAAGACAAACCAAAAAAACCGCTGGCAGTCCTTTGCGACTTGGAGAAATCAGCGCACCTATATCTTGCGGCGGCTCTCAGAACGCGCCTACAAGTATATCTACGAAAATCACTACGGCGGTAGACTCGCCCGCCGGTAATTGCTTGCTGTAAGGGAGTCCCCATGCGCCGTATTATTGACATCGGTAGACGGATTGAACTCATACCGATCGATCCACACTTCCACGATATTACCATTGGCCTCTATCACCAGCAAATCGCCGATGCAACAACTGAAAAGAATTTCCCTGCTTTCCTTGTTCACACCTATAGCCAGATAGCAGATGCTACCGAGAGAATTGAGGAAATCGGACAAACAATGCAAATACTCGGTGGTATGTTAAAAACCCTTGAGGGTCTACTCTACTTTCCTTGCCAAAACACCCACGAAGCCGCATGTCGTCGTGTCTTCTTAGAAGCATGCAAACTCGCATCAAACACGCATACCGAACCACGTCCTTTAAACATACTGGATAAAAAATCTCAACTCACCATCACCGTCGATTCAACAGGGAACGGGATCTATCGGGTGAGTGCGAATGGTGAAGGTAGAGGCGCGGCACGACGGATATCAGCGATTGCTGGCGGTTTGATGAAATTGGGCGAGATGGAGAGCGTCGAAACCGATACCAATGATACCGTTGGTTTTGCCTGTGGGCACTCCCATGACGCGCTTATTGGACTCCTGCTGACCCGTGCTCCCAACGTCAGAGTCGTCCTACGAGAAGATGAGATGGGTGTCTCACGTGGCGTCCTTTCTGCCCCAAGTCAGCAAACATAGAGGAAACTGAAGATGCAAACACCAATGACGGGACGTGAACGGGTGCTCGCCGCGCTCCGTAATGAACCGACCGATCGTACACCTGTCTGCAACCCGACTTCTGTTGCTACGGTCGAACTGATGGATTTCGTTGATGCCCCTTTCCCACAAGCGAATCGGGAACCGGAACTCATGGCGCGACTCGCCGCTACCGGATATACCGAACTCGGCTTCGATACCATCATGCCCGTTTTCACGATCATCCAAGAATCGAGCGCACTCGGTTGCAAAATTCAGTGGGAACAGAAGGACAACTGGCCCACCGTTAGGATGCGAGAACCGATCTGGGAAGACGTTGACGATATCGTTGTCCCGGACGACTTCCTGACCCATCCAGACATCCAGTGCGTCTTGGAAGCGATTAAAATCCTAAAGAAAGAATACGGCGATGATGTCGCTATCATCGGGAAAACAATGGGACCCTGGTCTCTCGGCTACCACTGCTTCGGGGTTGAACCTTTCCTATTGCTCTCGCTTGACGATCCGGGTAAAACGAAACTTTCCCTCGATCGGATGAAGGAAGCCACTGTGCAATTCGGGGTCGCACAAATCGAGGCAGGTGCCGACGCGCTAACGCTCCCTGACCACGCTACAGGCGATCTCGTCAGTGGTGAATACTATCAACGCTACCTTCGGGACCTTCACATCGAATTCGTTGAACGCATCCCTATCCCTTTAATCCTGCACATCTGTGGGCGTACTGTTGATAGAATGGAGTACATCGCACAAACCGGCATGTCCGCTTTCCATTACGACTCCAAAAACGAACCGCAGGAATCCATGGACATTGTTCAGGAGCGCATTGCCCTCGTCGGTAATATTAATAATCCTGAGACCTTGTTTTCTAAAGAACCAGAAGCCGTCAAAGCAGAGGTTGTAAAAAACCTTGAAGCAGGCGTGCCCCTCATCGGACCGGAGTGTGCGATCCCACTTCAAACGACAATTGAGAATCTGCAAGCGATTCCCGAAGCCGTCCAAGAATGGCACAAGGCACATACATAAACCACCTACGGAAAAAACAGATGAAAAAAATTACGGTTTTACTGCTAACGATCTGTTCAATCTTGAGTCCTTTAACCGTAGGCTACACACAAGAGACGAACCTTGAACACCTACAGGCATCCGATGTCAATGCCGATGGAATAATAAATATTCTCGATCTGACACTCGTCGCGACAAACTTCGGCATGACACCCACTGCAGATCAGACCTTTAACATAGATGTCAACGCGGATGGTACCGTCAATATCCTCGATTTGACCCTCGTCGCGAGCCATTTTGGTAAGAGATCCGGCATCCCGTTTGAAGTCACTGATACAACATTTGACGATATTGTCTTCGGTTCTGAACTGCCTATTGTCGTAGAATTTAAAGACGATACCTGACCCTTCTGCATACTGATGCGACCGGTGGTCGCAGAAGTCGCCTTGGAATATCGAGATGTCTTCAGTTTCGTCAAGTTGGATGTAAGGACCCAACGCGGGAAAACAGCCGAATACCACATTCACGGCACGCCCACTTATATCGTATTCAGAGACGGAAAGATTGTTCAAGGTTTCGCCGGGGCAATGCCCAAGGCTGAATTGGTACAACGAATTCTTGGAACCTTAGAGATTGATGTAACTGAATAAAGTTATATGAGGATGGTTCATTATTCACGGCATCTTTGTATCACAAACTGTATGAAGTTTCAATAAATATTTCGGTAATTCCGTAACATATCCGGTGTCCCTTCCCAGTAACGGGTGGGAACCCTGGTTAGGGAAACCGCACCTACCGGGGTTGGGAAAACATAGAATTACTGTCCAAGAATGGTACAGCACACACGCATAAACTATCTACGGAGAAAAACGGATGAAGAAAATTACCTTTTTATTTCTAATGACCTGTTTGATTTTCACTCACTTAACCGTAGGCTATACGCAAGATGCGGATCTCGACGCTTTGAGCGCATCCGATGTCAATGCCGACGGAGTGGTAAACATCCTCGATCTGACGCTCGTTGCCGCAAACTTCGGCACAACACCCACCGCAGATCAGTCACTTAATCCCGATGTCAACGCCGACGGCATCGTCAATATCCTTGACTTGACACTCATTGCGAGGCATATAGGCAAAACCGTCCGTCCACCCGTTGCGTTCATCAGTGCGAATCCAGCAGTCCAATCGCGACTCACTGTTGACGATACCATCACTCTCATCTTTGACAACCCACCAGAGGACATCACGGTGAACACTGGTGATGCTACAGTCACTGACAAAACTGTCGAAATCTCAGGCCCCTTCGACCCAGGCGCACTCGCCTTGACCGTCACTTGGACGGATGGGAGCCAGACGCTTAATTATACCATCAGACCCCCTGCTGCCTTCGTTAGTGCGAATCCAGCAGTCCAATCGAAAATTGCTGTTGACGATACTATCACATTCACTTTTGACAACCCGCCAGAGGATGTTACTGTGAGCCCAGGAACAGCGAGAACCATTGGCAAACGGGTGCGAATCACGGGTCCCTTCGACCCAGGCGTACTCGCCTTGACCGTCACTTGGGCGGATGGGAGCCGAACGCTCACTTACACCGTCCTCGCACCAGATACCGAGGCACCCGAAATTACCAGCGGAAGCGTCAATGACGGTGACAAGGACGTTGACCCGGAAGCACTTAATAGCAGTGGACGGATCGAAGTTGAATTTAGCGAAGAGGTAACCGGGAACATCGCACTGCAAACTGTCGCGGGTGTTGACGCGGGGTGGCTCGGTAAAGTTGAAGGCAAGAAAGGGACACTTGAACTCGTCAGAGGTAAAGAACTCGACAACGAAATAACCTACGTCATTGCCGGGAAAGTTAGTGATACGGCTGGCAATTCAACCGACATCAACCTTCGGTTCGTCACTGCCAGTAAAACCTTTGATACTCTTTTTGAAGTCACCGATGCGACGTTTAATAGTCTTGTGCTCGGATCAGAAGTTCCCATTGTGGTTGAGTTTTATACGGATTGGTGACCGTCGTGTAAAAAGATGGCGCCAGTTGTCGCCGAAGTTGCTTTAGAGTACCAGGATACATTCGCTGTCGCAAAGTTGAACAATGATGAGAATCGGCAAACAATCCAAAAATATCGGATTATAGGACAACCCATTTATATCGTGTTCAAAGATGGAAAGATAGTTGGCCGTTTCGCAAAAGCGATGCCGAAAGCCCAGTTCATCCAGAATGTCCTCAATGCGATAAATAAATAATTGAGGCAAATTCAGGGAAAACGATAGGCATTAAGTTGAACATGACTAAACCTAAGGGCGGATCTCTGTATCCGTCCTTTTTCATTTTTTCAGGACTTACGCAATTTTGATCATCGTCCACGCTATGAGAAAAGGATCGTATAAAAAACGCAGACGGTCTGTGGCACAACCTAACAGGTTATGCTACAAAAGCCGCATGCGTAAGTTCTATTTCTATTAGAGGCTACTCCGATGGTAGAACCACCACTCCAATAGGAGGAGCAGGAACGCCGAAAGTGCAAACCAACGCCATATCTCCTGCACCATCGGTTGCAATCCGCCTTCCACCTCCAGCGGAACTTCGGTAACCGATGCTGTTGAGGAATGCGACAGTGCTGATTCCGTAGGGTTCAGCAAATTAACCGTGAACCGCTCAAGCGGCACACCCTCCGCAAAAAGGGTGTAGACACCAACCTGATCCGTTTGGGTGTACATCGAGTTCTCCACTCCAACCGCCGTTCCATCAGGTTTCTGCACGTGCAGTGTGCGTCCCTCATGTGTCAAAGCGACGTTCACCTGTTCTCCAGTTCGGAAGGCATGCCGGGTTCCGCCTTCTTGAGACTGGAGCGGCTGCAACGGGGCAGTTCCGGCTTCAAACCATGCTAAACACTGATACATAAATTGTGGTCCATCGGGAACAGTCAGCGCAAAGGTAGAGATTTCAGGGTTAAACGCATCAAACTCGAAAACAAGGAGTCTGATGTCCGCTCTGCTACCGATCCATATCAATGACCCCTTCTCCGTCTCAACAAGCGAGTGTCCCCAGAGAGGCAGCACTCGGTGCGTAGACTCGCTTACCTGTAACACCTGCAGCGATACACTCTCCATGAGCGGGTGATTCCCATCCTCTTTGATAACGCGCACAGATGCCGTCTCCGTTTCGATAATCGGAGCATCTTCTTGAATGAAGGGCAGGTTGTTACCGGGTGCGATGAAGATTAGATGAGATCCAGAGGTCGCCTCAGACCTTCCATATAATGTAGGGTGTCCAAAAGCCTCGCGTCCGGCGAGCGTTCCACCATCGAAAATTGCGACATCCGCATCGCCACTGCCGTGGTAATCTGCTGGGTCCACCACATATAGTTTCACGTGATCTCCATAAGATTCCAAAAGATCGGGTAGTAACGATTTCCGATTGTCACTCACAAGCAGGATTCGCAGTGAAGGGATGGCAGATAGGAGTGCCCAGGCACTGTTATCAAGCTGAAAGTCGTCATCTATATCAAGGTGTGCACTGAGCGCTTTTCCCTCTAAACCGCTCGGATTCCCTGAAAACAGCACCGATTTGGTTTCACTCGGAGGAATAGACACCGTTCTATCATCGAGAGGCACACCCTCCACTGCCAATTGAACATCCAGTTCCCTCGGTGTATCCGTGAAATTTTGAATGCCGATGAGGACCTCATAACGATCCGCTAACATCTCAACGCTGAACCGAACGATACCGATATTCTCCGCACTCCCACCCACGCCGATTTCCTGCACCGGCAGCGATATATCGGGTAGATTTTCAAACGTCCCACTGATAAAGACAATCTTATCTTGTGGCGAATCCGCATAGCGTGTTGCGGCATCGAAGACAGGACGTAAATTACGCGAGGCATGGGTCTGAGTGATGTTCTCTATTGCGTGATAGAGTTTCGAGGTATCCGTTGTAAAAACTTGTTGGATGTAGGTTTCAGGGGAGTTCGTCACCATGAGCATCATCCCACCGCTCGCGGAAACCCTTTCAATGTATTGCTGTGCTTCCTGTTTCGCGAGTGTGAGGCGTGTTTGTCCCATCTCTTTTGACGACATACTTGCGGAATTATCAACGATGAGAATTGCTTTGCCGGGCATAAATCCGGGTCTACGCAGGGCGGGGCGCGCGATGCTGCACACAAGGAGTAACAAAAACAGCACCTGTAGGAGTGGGAGAAGTAGGTTGCGGATTCGTTGGAAAGGGACATTTGCTCTCTGGTCTTCGTCAGTGGAGAGCCAAAACATAATGCTGGAAACAACACGGGTGTGACGACGTAATTTCAGAAAGTGAAGTGCCATCACTATTGGAATAACACCCAGCAGATAAAACGCGGCAGGGTTCAGGAATTGCATGCCTCTTTAATTTTCCTTGCGGTTCGATGAGGTCGCTTGTGCAAAAACGTGCCTCGGCGTATATCCGTCCCGGTGTGTTGCTTGGAACTACAATACTGCAAAGAACATTAAGAATCCTCTTTCTCCTTGAGGCTCTGCAGTACCTCATCGGCATCGAGTCTACCGGCTTCGCCATAGCCTTGGAGGCGTTCACATTCCTCTCGAACTTTATCGTGTTCGTCAAGTTCCAAATAGAGGTGTGCCAAATTCGTGCGCATTTCCCGAAACACACCGGGCCAATTCCGATCGCCTTCTTTATCAATGATACGGGTAGCATTTGTAATAGCCGTGTTGACAACCTCGTCTAATGCCTCTTTGTCCTCAGTCGAGATCTGAAAATCCGCCTCTTTACATTTTTCGTTGTAGGCTTTTAGTTCGCCGAGTGCCTGATCGCATTGGTTATATGTTTTTTCAATACTCAGCGCACCTTCAAAAATTTTTGATAAGAATCCTAATTTCATAGCGTCTCCGAATGGGTGTAGGGCTGAGGTGGAAGTGCCTCACCCTACAAATTATTTTAGAAATCGGTTTTCAGTTCTCCCCATGTCACCGCCAACTTATCGCGGGCTTCAACGGCGAGCACCACCGGTATGCTCAGTTCCATATTTTCCCTCACCTCTTCTTCAGTCAACGCCGCCGCGTATATGACGACCTCATCGATGATTGCATCTTCGACTTTATGGAGGTTTGGATTTTCGCCAGCACCGATGTAGATCGCTGCCTCTTTGAACTTGGGCCACTTAAAATTCTCTGGCTGTTCACCGATAAATTTACCGTTGACATAGATTTTGCCATCTTTCCCATCGGCAACCAAAACGTAGTGGTACCACTCTTTTAATTCAAATTTGAAGTTGCCGAGACTTTTATCGGCGTGATGCCCAGCATCCCAAAACGGGTTGAAAGCGGGATTGACCATCGTCCGAAATTCACAACAGCCACCGGCAGCGGCTTCAATCGAGATAATCCCATCATACGAGGCGTGCTGGTTCAGGTAAAACCACGCTTCCATTGTAATCTCTGTCTTCTCACCGATTGGAACGATAAAGTCATTCTGTTCCATGACAACGACACCACCGTTGAGCTGGATGGCTTTATTGAATGCCCCATCAACAGGCGAGCCCTTTCCGACCAATTCAGCGTCATTTCCGTTGCCAGAATCATCAGTGACCTTATTACCGCTCAGCTTGTCAAAAGAGTAATAGACGAGGATATCTTCTTCCTCGAAAGCATCTGAGAGACTCACTGCAAATACACAGATTGCTGTCAGCCCCAACAGGAATAAATTTCTACGCATCCTTGTGCCTCCTTAAGCATTTTTAACATTTTAACATAAATCTGGAACACCGTCAATCCATTATACAACAGTCCCAGAATTATATCAAGCCGTTGGTGAATGGTGGAAATCTGTTTTCAATTTCACCTTGAAAGTCAAGGTCTTTAGTGCTACAATAACGGCATGACATTTCTTGAAGCAATCCTTCTTGGGATTTTACAAGGTTTAACCGAATTCCTACCCGTCAGTAGTTCAGGACACCTTGTCCTGGCGCAACAATTTCTCGGATTAAAGGAACCTCTCGTCTTTTTCGATGTGATGCTTCACGTTGGAACATTAGCCGCTGTGCTCGTCGTATATCGTGCCGCAATAGGGAGGTTAGTCATCGGTGGACTTTCTGCACTGGGAAATACACAATTCTGGCAACAACCGAAGGCAACGCTCAACACGTCGGCAGAACTGAAGTTTATATGGCTGATACTTCTGGGCTCTATTCCAACGGGAATCATCGCAGTGGTCTTCAAGACCCAATTAGAGTCTTTTTTCGATGAGGTACGCCTCGTGAGCATCATGCTAATCCTCACCGGTGTTATCCTCCAATTACCGCGACTCCGCAGAAAGAAAACGGATACTCCTGACGACCCAGCCGAAAAGTTGAAAACGTGGCACGCACCGCTCATCGGAATCGCACAAGGATGCGCAATCACACCGGGTATATCTCGTTCCGGCACGACAATCTCGTTGGCACTATTTTTAGGGATTCCTGCAAAAACTGCCGCGGAATACTCCTTCCTCCTCTCAATTCCTGCGATACTCGGTGCGGTTGCACTCAAAATCCGGGACATCGGAGACACCGAGATCCCGTTTCACATCGTGGGAACTGGAATGCTCGCCTCGTTTATCGTCGGTTATATCGCGTTGCGGTTCCTGTTAGTCATACTCAACCGAGGCAAATTCTCAGCTTTCTCCTACTATTGCGTCGCTTTGGGGTTAACTTCACTCTTAATCGCTTTGATCCAGTAAGTTGCGACGCATCCAAGCACCTTTCTGTTGTAGTGTCGTATCTCTGGCACCACACCGATACTCTCTAAGGTTTCACAGACTTTCCTATCGTTTTGCAATGTGTTCCGAATCCACTTTTTCCCAGTGCATCCATAAATCAGACTGGCGAGATACATTTGTAACGGTTTCAGCTTGAAACGTTTGAGATACCGAAGCGGGAACCCGAATCCGTGTCCAGAGATCGCGAGCGTGCCTCCGGGTTTCAAAACCCGTGCAAGCTCAGTTAAGGCAATCCTATCGTCAGGGACATGCGGCATGACGAGGAAACAGGTGACGAGATCAAAAGATTCATCTGCAAAAGGTAGGTTTGGAAGTGCCGCATGTAGCAAGGCAGGCTCTGTAGAAGACGGCTCCATGAACTTCCCAATTTGAGAACGTCCGGTCGCCAAGAAAATCGCATCCACATCGATACCGACAAGGAGTTCTGGAGCATCGGTGGAGAGGGCAACAAGCAGATTCCCCGGTCCACACCCGACATCCAATACCCTCTTACCGGCAGTATTAATCTTCAAAGTATCGAGTTGCCTCCGCGTTGTGCCATTTTCTAATTCGCGGTAAGCATTCTGGATGTAGGCACGGTGCCATTCTGTCACGCGACATCTCCGTATAATAGCAATTAGCCGTCAGGTACTTGGCGGTCGGTTTCCGTCGGGTCGGGTTTTCTACGAAAACCCTTTCAGCAGTCAGGTAAGAGGTTTTCGTTTAAGAAGATTCTCTTACTGATTGCTGACTGCCATATAATAAAGAATTCACCCATCTGCTGAGCCGTTGCGGAATCGTTGTGAGTTCTGAACGGAAGAGAATCAGTCCAGCGTCATCGGTGATCGGAATCGCCTTTAGTTGATACGGCGACGTTTCCAACGTGTTCCATCCGATATCCGTCGTGCGTGCTGAACGGAATCCACCGGCTTTTACCATCTCAATCTCGCGTTCTGTGTAATCGCCGTTCGGATAACTGAAATGCGAACACGCAACCCCGAAAAGCGTTTCTAAGTCCGTTTTGCTTCCAAGTATTTCTTTCTCACATTCGGCTTCTGTACAGCGCGGTAGGATCGGATGGAATCGAGTATGCGGTTGAAAATCGGCACTCGCTGCCATCTCTTTCATTTCTGCGCTGGTGAGTGCCTGTCTGTCTGGATACACCTTTTCAGGTTCAAAGTTAGATGTCCGCTTGAGGTGCATCAACCGTTCTGCATTTGGGAGCCTTTTCAGTCTTTCCTTCTCTGCTTTAGATTGTCCGTCTATCTTGAACCAGAAATGTCGGTGCGTGTCAATAATCTGCGTGCAGACGTAGAGCGTTGGATGAATGCGGTACTGCTTGAAAATCGGCAGGAGTGCGATATTGCCAGCGTGTCCATCGTCGATCGTAATCACAACGCTTTTTGCGGGGATCTCTGAGAAATCCTGTCGATGAACAGCAGCGACGAGGGTATCCAGTGAGATAATCGTGTAGTGGCGCGAGAGGTAGGATATATGTTTCAGGAAAATCGCTGGTTTCGGGTCGTGATACAGGAGGATCGCCACCCGATGCCGACAGACCCACTCCCGAATGAGAATCGGTATCCACGACACATAAATAAAAATTGCGATTACATTCTTAATAAAATTACGCATCTATTTTATGGTTTTCAGGATAGAGTTGTCGGGTTTTGCTGTCGTTCTACCCGACCTACGAACTGATAACTTTTGCATAAACTTCTTCCAATTTCCGAACAGATACCGTACTGTCAAACTTCTCCTGAATTGTTGCGCGGGCATTTTTACCCAATTCACTCGCGAAGTCCAGTTCCGTCAACACCCGATGCAGGGCAGCTGCTAACGCCGTCGGATCCTGTGGCGGCACCCGGATACCGTTCTTCTCATCTTCTATCAGATCCACGATGCCCCCGACATCCGAGGCGATGCACGGCATTCCGATCCCCATCGCTTCAATCAATGCGTTTGGTGAACTCTCGTGCAGCGACGGAAGCACAAAGACATCTACCGTCAAAAGCAGAGAAAAAACATCCTCACAAAACCCCGGAAACGTCACCCGTTCCGAGAGTCCGTATTCTGCCACAAGCGCACGGAGTTCCGCTTCTAACTCTCCCTCACCGAGAAACGTGCATCGCCATGCGACATCTTCTCGGTCCAACAAATTTAACGCCTCAATCAGATACCGATGCCCCTTTTCCGGTGCGAGCCGTCCGACGCTTATTATTAACTTCTCTCTGGTGTGATCTCGGCGTTGCTGAGACCATTCCTCGGCGGGTAATTCCAATAAATTCGGGATGCTCACAATGTTTTTGCTTGGATACCGCTGGTGGAGATGCCGTTGGATCTGCGCTGAATTCGTCAGAAGGACATCGGCGGTATTGTAGATGAGTTTTTCGGTAAGATAGAGCCGAAACTTGCCGTACCTGGCGTGGTAGTCGCCGCGCTGTGAAGCGATGAACGGAATCTGTCGCCACAACCCGAATTTACGGGAGAGTCCGCAGAGGAAATTGGAATACCATAACCAGCTATGCACAATGTCGGGTTCAAAAGCGTTGATGATCCCACCGAGTGCAAACGCTTTTTCGAGTAACTTCATGCGTCTGCTGTCACTTGTGAGTGTTGCGACCTCCCGCACACACGGTAGTGCGGCGAGTTCTCTGACGCGTTCTCCTTCGGCGCGGCTTAATACGACGGACACTTCATACTGCTCCGGTGGCAATCGATCTAATGTCTTGAGCAGTTGCGATTCGGCACCGTCCTTTGTCATGGAATCAATGACATAAAGAACTTTAATTTTACCTTGCGGATTTTTAATTTTACCTTGCGGGGGAACAACGGACGTCTCAACTTTGACGTGCGCCCCTCAAATCCGCCCTCCGCTACGCTTACGGGCTAACGGTTTTGAACCTATTGTAGCATAATCTGTTAGGTTGTGCCACCCGCTACCGCCCGTAAGCAAGGGGTGTGCAGGATACCAACAGTTTCCTACACTACGAAGAATCACCCTTTGTGAGGTGAAAACCGAGAACTGGCGACGGACTACCACTTCCTACCAATACGTATAAAGCAGGGCTTCTCCCAAGATCAGTTGCCCAACGAGTATACCGGCGGCCCAATAGAAATCCGACATCGGACGCGCTGTGAGGTGTTTAGCGACCGGAATGACGAAAAACGGTACCATGAAAATCCATATCCGCTCGACCTCCATCGTAAATAGTGTCGAGAATGTGAAGAAGAGGAGCGTGATTAGGAAACCAACGATGAAACTGTCCAACGCGTCATCATGGCGGAGTATCCAAGGGATACGACTGCCATTTCGCTCCGGCACTGATGCCTGAGTATTCTGCCGCCATTCTTTCACTGATGCAACGAGTTCCCGCAGCCAGAGGGTCGTTATCGGTAGTCCCACGCCGATGAGGAATGCAAACAGGTTCGCGAAACTCAGGTGAAAATAACGCTCAATGCTTTCATAACCTGTCCCCATACCCATCTCATCTTTCTTGATAGCCGCCCAGAGTGCATCGATTGGACGGAATCCGGTCAGGACGAAAAGCAATAGGTAAAATCCGATAAATCCCGAAGCCGCGAATAGCAAGACCTTCAGATACTGCACGAATTGCTTCCGTTCCAGTAAGGCGACAACACACAAAAAGACCCCCACAACGACCGTCGCATAGGTCATGAACATCCCAAGCGCAAGCGTAAGCCCCGTTAGTAAGCTATAAGGACGGAATTCATGCCATCTTTGGTCCGGTATGGTTTCCCGATCTCGTGCTCTATAAAACAGGTAAACACTCAGGATCGGGAAGACACTGAAGGGACCGTCCATTGACGTGCCGGTGAACATCACAAAGTTGGGGGTGATGAGAAAAAGGAGCAGCGCGTACCGACCGACCTTTTCACCGTAGAGATGTTCGCCGAGGTGGTAGATCGGTATAACTGTGATGGCAGTAAAGAAAATTGTAACCAACGATGCCGATATGAGATTGTAACCGAAGAGTCCGCTAACATGCCATAAGAAAAGCACACCGCCCGGCGGATGGGTGCGGGTGTGTCCTGAGAGTGTGTTAAACACTTCCGGTTTACTATAATCCCTGAGAAACCTACGGATCCCGAGTTCGTCAACCCGCGGCACATCGCCGTAATACTCCAACGAAGTCCGCGTATACGGCTCTAAAAGGGTCAAGACCCGCTCCGTTTCGCCATCTCGTTCAATCTCTCGGTAGCCATCAATTTGGGCAACACTCATGTTAATGGCAATGAAGCAAGCAACCGCTATCCAGAGTAAGCGACGAGTGGATGTCCCCGAAAGCAGGCACCTCTGACAAATATATAGAAAACCGATACATATCACGAGGGCAGGCAATATCCACCAACTCACGTCAAAACTCGGTTCGGCATAAAGGGGCAAAATGTGTTTTTCAAATCGCACCGCACCCAGATTGATAGACCTCTCGCGCATGCTGTAATACAAGAATAGATGGTAAACGCAGAAAAATAGCGCGAGCAACCCAATCTGCACAGGAATTTTTTTAATTATTGCGTTTTTGTGCATCGTTCCAACCCCGTCCACCATCAAGGTCTAAGTCATTATAAAATGACTATTTTTCACCACTCGCTTCTAACTGTTGTGCCGCTTCTAACAACGCATTTGCCAAAAATTCCGGGTTGACCTCGTCTTTACCTCGGAAGGTGCGTACCCGTTCACCACGAACCTTTAGGACCGCAAGCTCCTTGCCCCCCAAATGGATGCCGACTTCAGCATTGCGCGTCTCACCGGGTCCGTTCACTTCACACCCCATCACAGCGACAGGGATTTTGATGCCGTGTTTTTCTAAAAGTTCCTCAGCGACAGCCACAATATTCTCATAATCCGCTGTGGGGTCGCCGCGCCCACAGAACGGACAGGAAACAACGTCTAACATGTCATCCGCCATTCCTAATGCCCGCAGGAGTTCTTTAGCAGTCAAAACCTCCTCCACTGGGTCACCGGTAATTGAGATACGGATGGTGTCCCCAATCCCGTCCATCAAAAGCGTTCCAATGCCGAGTGTCGATTTGACATGCGAGCGCCGAGGTGTACCGGCTTCCGTCACACCGAGATGTAAAGGGTAGGGAACTTTCGCGGCAAACTGACGGTTCGCTGCTATCATCCGAAGCGGATCACTCGACTTCACGGAGATGGCGATGTCTCTGAAATCGTGTTCCTCACAAATCTTGACGTGCCGCATTGCGCTCTCTACCAACGCTTCTGCTGTCGGTGATGGATATTTCTCTAAAAGATCCCGTTCCAGCGATCCTTCGTTGACCCCGATACGGATAGGGATATTCGCCGCTTTCGCCGCAGACAGGACTTCAGCGATCCGTTTCTCATTACCGATGTTACCCGGATTAATGCGAACCTTTGCGACCCCTGCGTCTACTGCTACGAGTGCGTATCCGTAGTTGAAATGGATATCCGAAACGATAGGCACAGAGGCACGTTTTACAAGTGTACTGAGTGCCTTGGCGTCCGGTTCTTCGGGAACAGCGACGCGGACAATCTGTGCACCCGCCTCCGCACACCGCTCCACTTGTGCCAATGTGGCATCGACATCGCGCGTCAGCGTTGTCGTCATCGTCTGGATGGAGATGGGATTCCCACCGCCAATCGGGACGTTTCCTACCATAATTTTTCGCGTCGGACGCTTGTTGTTGATTTGTAGCAATTCTTTCATGTTTTTTAATAGTTGTCAGTTATCGGTTGTCAGTCAGCAATGCGTGGGCAGGCACAAGACCTGACCCTACATGGATTATTTTAAATCTTTACATTTTGTCAATGCGTCAATAAATTTTTCGTTTTCCTGTTGTGTGCCGATCGTTACACGCACTGCATTTGGGTAACCGTAGCCCTCGATTGGACGCACGATGACCCCTTCTTTTAGCAGAACGTCGGCGATGTCTGCTCCCGATTGTTCGAGGTGCAACATGATGAAATTGCCTTCGGTTTCCACATAACGGAGTCCCATGTCGTCAAACGCGTCGTAGAGAAAGGCTTTACCGATAGCGTTCTGTTCTCGGCTCCTTGTAACGTGGGCAGTATCCTTGAGTGCCGCTCGCGCCGCCGCTTGTCCGACTAAGCTACAATTGAAGGGTTGGCGTATCCGATTTAACGTCTCAACCAACGGTGGTGGCGCGATACCGTATCCGATGCGAAGCCCAGCCAGCCCATAAATTTTGGAAAATGTTCGTGTGATGACGAAGTTTCGTCCCTCCAGCACATAAGGGAGGGTCTGTGGATAGTCTGAACGGTCAACGTATTCGTAATAGGCTTCGTCAAAAACGACGAGCACATCGTCAGGTACCTGTTCCATAAACGCCGCTGTCCCGCCTGCTGTGACCATCGTGCCAGTAGGGTTGTTCGGATTCGCCACGAAGATGACTTTCGTCTTATCGGTAATTGCTGCCGCCATAGCGGACAGGTTATGTGTATGCTCCACCATCGGCACGACGACTGCTGTCGCACTGCACAACTTTGTCACGACACTATAGACAACGAATGCTCCAGCGGCATAGATGACCTCATCACCCGGTGCAACATAAGCTTCGGCAACGAGTTGTAGTACATCGTTCGAGCCGTTCCCTAAAATCAGATGTTCAGCAGATATTCCGAGAGATTCTGCGAGATCTTCTTTAAGATAATAGGCGTTCCCGTCAGGGTAGAGGTGCACCTGTGTGGCACTCTCTGAGATCGCCTGCATCGCCAACGGTGAGGGACCTAACGGATTCTCGTTAGATGCCAGTTTAATAATATCGGTAATGCCCAACTCGCGTCGGACCTCTTCAATCGGTTTACCACCCTGATAGGGTTGAATCGTGTCAATGCTGGGTTTCGGTTTTAGCATAACGCTTCGCTTCTCAATTTCCTTTTCTCTATGACTGCAGCGCGTCTACCGAACACGCCCAAATACAATTCCATTATATCACAACCTTCCTTTTTTTGAAAAGTTTTTTGTCCGTTTCCGGCTATCCCACAAAAGCGATCTCCGATTCTTAACTTCTCCCATGCCACTCGTAGAAAACGGAAAATTGAATCGCCCTGATTCCAAAACATCCATAATTGATTTTTGCGCGGAAATCTGATACAATGTTTGCACCCAAGACAACAGGAGAAAAACATGAGACGATTTGGAACCCAAGGTCCCGTTAATTCCAAAGATAATTACGTCGTTGCTCGGCATGAGGAACTTTCCGATTTCATCGACCGCGTTAAGCAGGGACGATACATCGTCCTATTCGCACCACGACAGACCGGTAAAACCACATTTTTCCAAGATGCACTCAAGGCACTCGCAGTCGAAGGAACGGACCATTTTCCAATACAACTCAACTTCGAGGAATACGAAGAGATAACACCCGCCGATTTTTACGATTCGTTGTGTAAAGAAATTTGCAAAGAGATCCGAAAAGTATTTCGAGAACGCGGTGAGCGAGTTTTTCAAGCACTGGACACCTTTCTGACGAATGCCCAGATAACCAACCACATTTCGATGCGTGAATTTTTTGAAGAGTTCACCGCCTTAGCGGCAAACCAACGGGTCATCCTTATCATCGACGAATTCGACGGTATCCCACAGGACGCTATCAACGGATTTCTCCGTTCGCTCCGCCGGATATATCTCACTGGACGCGAAGCCCGTTCTCCGTATAGCGTCGGCATTGTCGGGGTTAAAAACATCACACAACTCAACTACGATCGATCCATCTCGCCGTTCAACATACAGGATGAGTTCACACTCCCAAACTTCACTTTAGAACAGATCCGTGAACTCCTTACCCAGTACACCGACGAGGTCGGACAACAATTCGCCCCCAAAGTCATTGAAACGATCCATAAACAGACAGCAGGGCAACCTTTCCTCGTAAATAGGTTCGCTCAGATCCTCACTGAGGAACTCAGCATCCCCAAAAGCGAAACGATTCATGCGTCGCACTTTTCACAGGCACACACACGACTCATCGAGGAGAGAAACACTAACATTGAACACCTAATTACAAATGTACGTAGAGACCCACGCTTTGAAAGAATGCTCATGCGTATTGCTTTCTATGGGAGCAGATATGATTTCACGCTTCACAACGAAACGATTAGTGAACTCGCAACTTACGGCGTTATTACGAGAGGACAAGACCAAACATGTGAGATCCTTAACCCTATCTATCTCCATTGCCTCATTCAAGCACTTAAGCCTTTGATAAACGGACTTGAGGACGAATACTTCCCTGAAGACGGTCCTATCGACTTTTCAGAATATATCGCCTCGACCGGGCAGCTTCAAATGCCAAGGCTCCTCGAAAATTTTAAGGACTTCATCGCACGCGCAGGATTCAGAATACTCCAAGTCCCGGATACACCCCAAGAATTCGTAGGGCAATATCTCCTCTTCGCTTATCTCAACGAGTTTGTGAAAATCGTTGGTGCTGCTATGTACCTTGAAGTCCCAACCGGCAGAGGCAGAGCGGATCTTGTCATTTCGTACAGCAGACAGACCTACATTGTCGAAACGAAGGTATGGCGCAGCGAACGAAATTACCAGGCAGGCAAACAGCAACTCGCAAGATATCTCAAGTCCGAAAATGTAACAGAAGGCTACTATGTGGTGTTTGATTACCGCGAAAATCCGGATCCCCGAACGGAAACGGATATAGTAGACGGTCGGACGATTCACAGTTACGTTATTCCTGTCCTTCAGGCACTCCCATCTCAACCGTGAAACCCAGCGTCATTTATGGTAGATTTTAGAATTACTTTGACACGCTGCATCGGCGAGGTTAGAAACCTCGCCTACCCGGGGGGGAGAATGTCTGCTTATTTTTCTGGTTTACCATAAATAGCCTTGCCGTGAAACCCATAATTCCTTGACAAAAAAGCGAATTTCGTTAAAATAAAAAAATGTTTTTTCACTACATCAATTTACCCATGCACAGCATGCGAAAGGAAACCTCATGACACAAACTCCTCCAGAATCCGCTGTCATCCTCTTTGACGGCACAGACCTCAGCAACTGGACCAGCTTAGATGGCAGCGAACCGGGTTGGCAAGTCGAAGGCGACGCAATGCTCGTCGTCCCGCGCTCCGGTGATGTCATCAGCAAGGAAACCTTCACGGATCATTTCGTTCATGTCGAATTCAGATGCCCCGATATGCCCGAAGCAACCGGACAGGCAAAAGGCAACAGCGGTGTCTTCCTTCAAGGCAGATATGAAGTTCAAGTCTTGGATTCTTACGGCATCGAAGTCCCTGGGATGGGCGACTGCGGCGCGATTTACAACCAATTTGCACCGCTCGTCAACGCTTGCAAACCACCGCTTGAGTGGCAGACCTACGACATCACCTTCCGCGCGCCGCGTTTCAACGACGCAGGCGAAATGACTGAAGGTCCTCGGATAACTGTCATTCAGAACGGCTTAGTCATCATCAACAACGCACAACTCGCTGGCACAACCGGCGGGAGTATCGATTCAGAAGCCTCTACACCGGGTCCACTCAAACTGCAAGACCACGGCAATGACGTTCGGTACCGGAACATCTGGGCAGTCTCACTCCCACTTGAGGGTTCAGACCAATATTAGCGGCATGGCTATCGGAAACCATCAGCGATCGGTGATCAGTTAAGAGGTATTCGTTTAACGATATCCTCTTACCGGCTGCTGACTGCTGACCGCTGACACCCAATTGACAGAAAGGAATTTTATGGAAACCAATCAAGATCTTCCCACAATTCCGAGGCGACGACTCGGACGAACGGAACTCAGCATCCCTGTTATTCCGTTCGGCACACAAGGGTTTGGAAACAACTTCGGTTTCGTCTCAGACGAAGAGGCTGTCGCACTTGTGAAACACTCGGTGTCCATCGGTGTGAACCACTTCGATTGCGCACGCTGTTATGGGGATTCAATGCGGAAACTCGGTTTGGCGTTGAAGGAGATCCCACGCGAGGACGTCATCATCACCGGAAGGCTTTGCTGCCATTCTGCCGCCGATTGGGGTGGCTACGGAGATGGCAGACCCAACTATTCCGCCGAACGCGCAATCGCCGACCTCGAAGATCAACTCGAACTTCTCGGCACGGACTATTTCGACGGCATGCTTATCCACGACCCAAGCGAGATCGATCCGACGCTAGAGAAGGGCGGCACGCTCGACGGCTTGCTTCAGTGTAAAGCGCGTGGACTTGTCCGTCATCTCGGATACGGGATGCGTCCCCATGATTTCCATCTCAAGGCGATGGCAACAGGCGATGTTGACCTTATCCTCTGCTTCAACGACTACAATCTCGTCCGGCAGAACGCCGCTGACGACATCCTTCCCGCTGCTGCTGAAGCAGACATCGGGGTCATGAACGGTTGGTCGATCCTGCGCGGTATCCTTACAGGTGTGGATATCGACGCTGAGATTGAAAGAGGGCGCTGGAAAAAAGAAGGTGATGTTGCAGCAGCATACCCAATTTGGGAATGGTGCGTTGAAGAAGGCATAAGTTTGCTTCAACTCGCGCTTCAGTTCTGTCTGAAAGAAGAACGGATTCAGGGTAACAACATCGGGAGTTTGAACGTCGAGCAACTCGAAGCGAACGTCCGAGCCGCCAGCACACCGCTCCCCGATGAAGTCTGGGAGAAATACGAAGCACGTTTCGGCGCAAATTAGTAATTAGCAGTCGGCTATCAGTAGTCAGCAGTCAGTAAGAGGATTCTGATGAAGACATATCTCTTTCTGATGGCTGAAAGCCGATAGCTGATGGCTATATACAAGCTCATAGTAGGGAACCCTTCATCGCCTGTTTCAAAGCGCAATAAATTGCGTTCCTACAATAATAATTACGTTTCTCCCCCAACTAATTTTTCCAAAAACTTATGCGTCACACGTGGGAGCGGATACTCCCGCAGTGCCGTAACCTCGATCCACTTTGCATCCCGCGGACCCTTTAGAACCACTTCACCCGCCTGATAATCGCACCGAAACACGTCCACAACAACCTTGAAATGGGTGTAGGCGTGCCTGACCTGCGCGAGATACCGGACATTGGTGACAGAGAGATTGACGACATCATCAATATGTCGGATGCAAGCCGCCTCCGCGGTCTCACCTTCGGTAAGTTGTCCACCCGGAAACTCCCAGAGTCCACCGAGCAGACCGTCCAATTGCCGCTGCGTAAGTAAAACCTCGTTATCCTTATAGATAACCCCAACAGCGAGATGGTGTTCCGGGACAGGTTTCGTCTCGCGCCGATACGGAAATTCATCTTGTCGTGCCGTGTGGAACGCCTCACAAAACGAATTCACCCGACAGACGAGGCAGGTCGGCGATTGCGGACGACACACCATTGCCCCTAACTCCATCATCGCCTGATTGAAAAATCCGGGTGCATTCGGATCCAAGAGTTCATCTGCTTTCTGCTGAAACGCCTTCGCCGACTTCGCGTCGTTAATCGGGGACTCCATTAGAAACAGACGCGCCAGGACGCGTTTGATGTTCCCGTCTACTGCGGCATACGGTGCATTAAAAGCGATACTCTGTACCGCCGCTGCACTATAATCCCCGACACCCGGCAACTTCCGAAAGGTCGCATAATCCACAGGTATTTTCCCGTCCAGTTCATCCACGATAAGCTGCGCCGCTTTGTGGAGATTCCGCGCCCTGGCGTAATACCCTAAACCTTCCCACACCTTTAGGACATCCTGTAGCGGTGCGGCGGCTAAGTGCTGCACATCTGGAAACTGTGCGATGAATCGCTCATAGTATCCGACAACCTTCTTGACTTGCGTCTGTTGGAGCATCACTTCAGAGACCCAAATTCGGTAAGGGTCATCTGTGCGTCGCCACGGCATATCGCGCTGATAATCCTTGAACCATACCAACAACGCATCCCGAAAATCTTGGTAGTGTTTGTGTAAAGGTTTTTTGTGCATATTTATCTGAATCGCGGATTGTAGCGGATTATACGGATTTCGCGGATGTAATCTGGTATATTTATTGTCAGAATCAGGATTTTCAGGATTCAAGGATTCTCAGGATTATAGACACTTCTTGGTTGAAAATCTTCCTTATAGGGTTGCCCAATTTAAAGGTCCATGGCAATCCGGAAACTGACGCTATGGATCGCTTGGATCGGTTCATACGCCGCACGGCTGGCACACCGCGAGGCGAACTCCCCACGCGCAATCCACGAACCGCCGCGAATCACTTTACGGCGACCTTCACTCGCCCCCAACGGATTCTCTGTAGGCGAGTATTTATACGTCTCCATGTGAAACCAGTCGCTACACCAATCGTAGGCGTTCCCCGCCATATCGTAGCACCCGTAAGGACTCACACCTTCAGGATAACTCCCAACCGGCACCAACCGCTTATTCCCCGATTCCGACGTGTTCGCTCGACTCGCATCCCATACATCGCCCCACGGATACTCCCGAGCATCCGTGCCGCGTGCCGCTTTCTCCCATTCTGCTTCCGACGGCAAGCGATACGCCATGTTTTCAAGTCCATTGAGCCATTCCAAAAAATTCGTCGCATCCTGCCAACTCACCCCGACGACAGGAAAATCGGGAGCGTTGAGATGTTCTTCCGTCCAGAACAGCGGTTGTGGGTTCCCTGTTTCGTCAACAAACCGCGTGTATTGTGCGTTCGTGACCTGATACATCCCGATGGCGTAAGCATCGAGCAGAACGCTTCGTTGTGGTTCCTCTGGATCGGTTTTCCGCATTCCGGTCGGAATCGTCCCCATCGTGAATTCGCCAGCGGGGATATGGATGAAAGGGTAATCGAGTGTTTCAATGTGCATAGTAAGCGTAAAAATATAATTAACGCATCGTAAATCTAAAAACTGAAGGGCTTGGGTAGGTTAACATCGTTCGTCTGAAGGGCGTTCTTGCGTCACAGGAATTACGTAACTCCGAATTGCGAATCCATCTAATATTTCTGTTTCCACGCGCGGTTCCGGTGTGCTGCAATGGTCGAACACGACATAATATCCTTCCGCTGCGCTCTCTAATTTTGCATACGCTGCCAGTTGTGCTTTGCCCGCCTGATACCGGGAATCCCCGCCCCATATTTTCGTCTCAACTATATATTTTCGATGGTTATGATGGATGAGAAGATCCATTCTGCCACGCCCGGTTTGCACCTCAAGGTACATCGTTCCGCCGACACTTTGAACACACTGCTCAAGATAGGCAAAGAGCAGATGCTGTCCAACATATTCCTGAGGCGTATCCGGGACTTGTAAGATTTTGAAGCCTGCCCGGGCGATAAAGTCCCGGAAGTTATCAAGGAGTGCTGCCATCTGAATCTGCCCGTCCGGTGTGAGATACTCCTGAAAGCCGGTGCGGTTGCCTTCTGGTAGATACTCCCGTTCGAGTCCATTCACTATCGGTTTGAATGCATGTATAATACCATAGTGATAGATTGGATTGATAATTTCACACATACCGTCAGCACCTTCCGCAATGACACCGTAAGTAGCGAGTTCATTGATGCGTTCATTGTAAATGTTAAATCTTATACCTTCATCATAGGAAGCAATTGCCATGAGGAGCCTCTCAAACCGTCGATCCCGACGGATATTGGTTATCAGGTGATCAATATTCGTGTGTCCTTCTCGAAGGAGCTGCATATATGCGTCTGAGAAGTGTTCCGTTGTAATCGGTTCGCTTTTCGGAATGTCTAATTCCTCGGTAAGAATTTGTGCGAATCGATTGACCAGCACAGGCTGTCCAGCCGTCTGTTTGTGAATCGCTTCAATAGTGTCAGGGGTGATAGGTTGCCCAACTTCATCGGTATATTGTAAAAATAATTCTTGCACCTGTTCAATTGTGAAATTAGGCAATTTGAATTCGTCTTGTATATTAAAGGGGGAGATAGAGCGATCATAGTTGAGTTGTGTGATGTTCTTGACCCCGACGATGCCGATGCTATGCGGACAGCGAGTCCGTCCGGAAAGGTAAATTTGACGAAGCGAATGCAGAAATCCTCTGATCGCGTCTTGGGGGATACCATCAAACTCATCAATCACCATAACAAACCGCTGATTTTCCAATAGACTCCCAAGGTCCTCAAAAAACTTTCGCATCGAAATGTGTTCGGTAATCTCCGCACTCGCTAAAAAACGATTGAGCTTATCGGGCAGATTCTCTTGGCGTTTGTGAAAGACGTTTTTAATTTTCTTACATATTTCATAACAGAGGGATGGATAAAAAAGGGTCGCGTCACTGTCTACATACCCCTCAAAATTAAGCTGTATCGGCACATAGAGCCGCTCTTGGTCTTCAAGCGTGCTGAGCGCGTTTTGGAAAAATGTGGTCTTGCCTGTCTGGCGCGGTGCAAAGAGGACAATATACCTCCCTTTTGTGAGTCGATTCACAAAATCCGAGAGTTCCGCTCCGCGTGCGACGACGTAGTTATCCTCAAGATAGACAGGCCCGCGGGTCTCAAACCATCTCATTTTTTTACGCTCCTTTAAGTGGCTCCGACAATTATATCAGATTCCAACATGAAAATCCATAAGAAACGGAGCCGAGGCAGCGCGATTTCGTTTTCGGGTTTTTGTCCGATTGCTGCGAAAAGTCGGGAATCGGAGTTCCGTCCTACAAGAATGGCAATCAGCAGTTGGCAGTCGGCAGTCGGTAAGAGGGGGCTCGTAACAATAAATACCCCTGAACAACTAACGAAAACTTTTGACGTGTCGCCAAGTCTGTGGTATACTTTGAGATATGTTTGCGTCAGGTCCATTGATGATAACAAGCGGAGAAGAAGTTTCTATGGCAGAATTGCGGAGGCAACTTGGTAAATTGCTCGACGGGGTCCACTGCAAATGACACGAGAAGAAATCATTCATAAATTCCAGAATCTGAATGTATGGAAAAGAGGCGACCAAAGGGCAGCCCACAAGCCACTGTTAATATTGTATGCAATCGGAAAATTGCTGAGCGGTGAAGATAAACACATTTCATTTGAGGCTACAGAGGACGATCTTCGCAATTTGCTGAGAGAATTTGGACCGTGGCGCAAAAGTTATCATCCTCAACACCCATTTTGGCGGCTGCAAAACGACGAAATCTGGGAGATAAGGAATACCGATCGAATTCGACAAACTTCCAGTGGAGATGCCTACGTAACCGATTTACGACATCATGGAGTCGGTGGTTTCCCTAAATCAATCGCAAATCAACTTCAAAACGATTCAAGACTCGCCTTTGAAATAATCTACGATTTGCTGGATGATCACTTCCCTCTCACACGCCACAGCGAAATTTTACAAGCTGTCAACATTCAACCACCATTCCAAGTTTTTGAGACGAAAAGACGCTCTCTCAATTTCCGAGAAAACATCCTAAGAGCTTACGAGCGTAAATGTGCAGTATGCGGCTTCGATGTGAAATTAGGAAATACGCCTATCGCGTTAGAAGCTGCACATATCAAATGGAAATCGCATGGCGGTCCCAGTGAAGCAGTGAATGGCCTTGCTTTATGCGTGTTACATCACGAATTATTTGATCGCGGAGCTTTTACGCTATCCAAGCAACGACAAATCCTTGTATCAGATGACGCGCACGGAACAAAAGGCTTTAAGGAATGGCTGCAGCGGTATCACGGCAAAACGCTTCTTCTCCCGCAAAGACAATCCCATTATCCAGAGGTACAGTTCATTGGTTGGCATGTTAGGGAAGTGTTTCAAGGAAACTACCGAGAACTTTCAATTTACTAACCCTCCAATTTTTCCTGCGATATCCCTTAAACTTTTAGAACATCCGATCCATATAAAATTCTAAAAACTAATGATAGATGCAGTAAAGCAAAAAAATTTGACATTTAATACGAATCCGTGCTAAAATTTTAAGTAAACTTGACATCAGGAACAAAAATCTGAATATTCCCATCACTCTGTACTTAATCAATAAAGCGAATGAAAAATCGAGATATGAACACTATAATCAGAATAGCACGTATGCTTGATAAGAATCCTTGCCTCAAGAGGTTATTCGTACCCCCGGAAGCCGTCTGGGCACCTGATTTAACAAGCCAATCTACCCCCCCCCCACTTTACAAAAATTAAGTAAAACACAATATAAATCCTTTATTGCAGCTGCCGCTATCCCGCGCGCTCGCTTAACCGAAGGGCTATTTTCATTGTTCCGCGTTACGCTCGACGCGTCCTGCTTTTCGCATGACCCGCCCAGATACTCCAGGGGGGCAGGTTATGCGTAACATCCCACCGATCTCCCCCTCTTTTTCAGGACACCAGACCTTCCCTTTTCGCTATACATGGTTGAAGAAAGGCGTTGATGCCGTGATAGAAAATCCGACCATTTTTTCAGCTGCGGATGCTTCCGTTACTTTAGGGGTCGGAAAAAACATGGTGGACTCCATTCGGCATTGGTGTCGGGCAACTCGACTCATCAAAGAGGATACCGCCCAGTCCCGACGCGGGCAATTTGCACCGACTCAACTCGGTAAAGACATTTTTGCTGAAGAAGGATTCGACCCATACCTTGAAGACCCGGCGACGCTATGGATCATCCACTACCAGATCGCAACAGGCGGCACCCAAGCCACAGCCTGGTATTGGGCATTCAATATTTTAACAGATAATCCGTTTATGCCGGATATATTTACACAAAAGGTCTACAGGTGGGCACAGCAACAGAGACCCGGGATGCGGTTGGTCTCCGACAATACACTCCGGCGCGATGTCAATTGTTTTCTCCGAACTTACTGTCAATCACGCGATACCACTGCTGTCGTTGAAGATACCTTCGACTGCCCGCTCGTCGAGTTGAACCTGATCTCGGAATTAATGGGTGGAGATGGTTATGAATTCCAGCGTGGCGAAAAAGAAACACTTTCCACGGCAGTCGTCGCCTGGGCATTGAACACATTTTGGAAACATCCATACCCTTGGGCACAAGACACGTTTTCGGCGAACGAATTCTCCCAGAGAAACTCACTGGCGTTCTCAGAACTGATGTATGCCCCATCGAGTCCTGGACGCGTTTTCAGATTAGATGAGGATACCCTGACGGTCTATCTTGAGGACCTCGCAGAACTCACAGATGGCGCGTTTGAATACGATGAAACGACGGGTCTGAAACAACTGTATCGACAGAGAGATCTTAATGAAATGGAACTTTTAGAGAGGTGTTATGGCTAACACACCCTTGTCAGATATTTTTCACATCACCAAACGCTTTCAACGTTCTGTTCATCTGGCACGCGATTTCTATACCGAAAACGCCTTAGATGGCTACGTTGTGACTGTCAAAGCACGGGAGACCCTTGCTCGGCTTATCACAGCACGAGAGAACGAGGCGACATCAAAAGCGTGGTCCCTCACGGGTCCTTACGGAGCGGGGAAATCTGCGTTCGCACTCTTCGCCGCAAAACTCTTCGGAAACACTGACACCGCCACAACAAAACACGCTCTGAAATTACTCAAACACAGCGATCCGCCATTATACGAACGTTTTTTGAGCCTAAACGGGAACAGAGAAAAAACGGCAGTTGGTTTTTGTCCAGTGCTTATCTCTGGCGAACGCGCATCCATTACACACGCCCTCTTGCAAGGATTAGAACACGGACTTCAAACCTTTCATATCACCGCAAGACACTCCCTGCGAAAAGACATCCAAGCACTCTTGAAAACAGAGAAAAACGGCAATCCCTTGTCAGCAACTGAAGTCACAGCACTTTTTGAATCTGCAACACTGACAATCAAGAAAAAAGGCGGTGGCGGTTTGTTACTCGTGGTTGACGAACTTGGCAAGTTCCTTGAACACGCCGCACAACATCCTGCGCAAGGCGATGTGTTTGTGCTACAAACCCTCGCTGAATTTGCGACACGGAGTGCAGAGACACCCCTCTTTTTCATGACTATCTTGCATCAAGCTTTTGAACACTATGCAAACAGAGCAGCAGCCTCACAACGCGAGGAATGGGCAAAGGTTCAAGGACGGTTTGAAGATCTCGCCTTCGTGGAACCGGCAGATCAAATCCTTCAACTCATTGGCTCCGCTATCCAAAACAAGGACACGGAAGGTATCGGAGACCTGCAGCTGCTGCCTGCCTCTGATCTCAATCTCAATCCATTCGGCGATGCGGCTGCCTTTCGCGAGTTGCTCCGAAATTGTCTACCGCTTCACCCAACTGTAGCACTCCTCATCGGACCCGTTTTCCGAAAATTCGCACAAAATGAACGCTCTCTCTTTGCTTTCCTGAATGCAGTTGAACCGCATGGACTCCGCGATTTTCTGGAAAACCGGTCTTATGACGGGAACACGCTGCCGATGTTTTCAATCCCCGACCTCTACGATTATCTCCAGCTCAGTCTGGGAAACCGACTCTATACCTCGCGCGAAGGGGACCGGTGGCTCGAAGTTGAGATGGCTATCAACCGATTGGCGGATCCATCGCCGCTGCTCGTGAAACTCATCAAAACCATCGGTCTGCTTGGGATTGTCGGAGAAGTCAGTAGAAACCTAAACGCTTCAGAAGGGGTCCTCCGTTATGCTTTAGACGATCAGACGGCAGGATTTAAGGAGGAATTTAGCAGGACACTTGAAGACATCCAAGCCCGTTCAATTGTGATCCATCGGCGGCATAATAAGACCTATGCGCTCTGGGAAGGCAGCGATATTAATATCGAAGAGCGGCTCCAGCATGCAGAAGGGCAGCTCAATCGAAACGAAAGATTGATGACCTATTTGTCAGATTTCATACCGCCGCGCCCTCTCATCGCACGCAGACATCTTTTTGAGAAAGGCACCCTCCGCTATTTCACAGTGCGTTATACAGACCTTGACAACTTTGAGGATACCCTCGCAGCACCTCTTGATTCGGCAGATGGACTTGTGCTCTATGCATTGCCGGGGGATGAAAACGAAGGTAAGCAAATCCTCGAAAAAGCGAAACGTGAAAACCTCGAAAGCCGCGAGGAGGTACTCCTTGCGATGCCAACATCCACAGATACGCTATACGGTGCCGTCAGAGAACTTGCGTGTTTGCACTGGGTCTCGCAGAATACGGAAGAACTTGAAGGCGATAAAACCGCCAGACGTGAACTCGCAATCCGTTCCTCAGAAGCGGAACGCAGTGTATCTGAAGAAGTAACGTCACTCTTTAAAGGTAAAGGCGGTACTGACAATCCGTGTCAATGGTATCATAAGGGAAAAGAGATCCCCATCAAGTCGCTGCGTGAGAGAAATGGATATCTCTCAGAAATCTGCGATGCTGTCTACCCCAAAACGCCTGTGATTCGGCACGAACTCATTAACAGACGGAAAGTCTCCGGTGCTGTTACAACCGCGAGGCGGAAACTCATCCAAGCGATGCTTGAAAAGGAAGCCGAAGATAATCTCGGTATAGAGGGTTACCCCGCTGAAATGAGTATCTACCGGTCGCTTCTCTTAGAAACAGGCATCCATCGTCAAATTCCAGGATCGGATATGTGGCGGTTTCATCCGCCCTCACCTGACGCGACAAACGATGTCCGACCGATATGGGAAGCGATTGAGCAGTTCCTTGAAACGTGTGAAGACAGACGGCAGCCGTTGCCTAACCTCTACACAGACCTGATGAAACCGCCTATTGGTGCCCGCGAGGGACCGCTGCCTATCCTGTTATGTGCGGTGATACTTCACTACAAAACAGAGATCGCCCTCTATGAAAACGGATCCTTCATCCCGAACTGGACGATCCCCGTCTTTGAAAGGTTAATTAAAAGACCAGAACGCTTTGAACTGAAACGTTTTCGGATGACGGATATCCGTGCCGACCTGTTCCCCCAATTTTTAGGCGCGCTCGATACCGCTGAAGCCTCTGAAAAACCGGATCTCTTGACGGTTGTCGTGCCGTTGGTCCAGACGATCAGCGAACTCCCGCAGTACACGCGGACCACGCAAGAACTCAGTGAAGCTGCTCAAAATCTCCGTGCCACCCTCGGAAATGCACGCGAACCTGATGAACTCCTCTTTAAACAGCTGCCAGCAGCACTCGGGTTCCCGGCTTTTAAGGCAGAGACAGCAACGGATCCCCACGGCGTTTCACAATTTTTCGGGACGCTGCAAGGGGCGTTATCCGAGTTAAATCAGGCATACGACCGTCTATTGGATTCTCTTGAGGAGATGTTAGCGACAGCGTTTGATCTCACATCAGAGACACTCCGCGATGCCCTCGTCTGTAGAGCTGAAGTCCTGTTACCGGTCGCGATCGAAACCGACCTCAAGGGATTCTTAATCAACATCCATAGCGGTGGACACGATTTCAAAAGCTGGCTTGTCGCTCTCGCGAGTTATCTCGCGAAAAAACCGCCGGATAAATGGTTAGACACAGATAAAGCCCAATTCCAAAATAATCTTTCACATCTTGCACGGAAGTTCCGACACCTTGAAGCCGTGTCTTACGATCAACCCGGTCATACTGAAACCTCGACAGGTGAAGCGATTCGGATCGGTATTACAACCCGAAACCAACCCGAACAAGAACAGGTCGTCACTTTACCCGCAACTGCCGAGGCACAGGCAGTTGGATTGGAACGCGCGATTGAGACGGCTTTTGATGAACTGGACGCAGAGAAAAATCACGGATTCCGACTCGCTGTTTTGGCGCGTATCTCACAAAAACTGATGCAGGCATTTGAGAACGAAAGGGCAATTTAACACCGTAGCATACCCTGTTCGGTTGTGCCTCGTGTTTTATACGCCTCTGCACAACTGACTCGTAGGAGGAGACATGGCAGAAAATATCCGACACGTCCTCGGACTCTCTGGCGGCAAAGACAGTTCCGCCCTCGCGGTTTACATGCGTAGAGAAAAACCGGAAATAGAGATGGAATACTTTTTCTCGGATACAGGTAAGGAACTTCCAGAGACGTATGAATACCTGGATCGGTTAGAAGCGCATCTCGGCAAACCGATTGTCCGTCTCAATATGAATCCGGATCCGAATGAAGACCGCAGTTTTGACCACTGGTTAGCCTTATACGGGGGGCTCTTGCCGTCCTCCCAAGTCCGCTGGTGCACAGCTAACCTGAAAATCATACCTTTCGAGGAATACATCGGCGCAGACAAAGCGTATCACTACATCGCCATCCGTGCAGACGAAGACAGGACGGGTTACAAACCGCTGAGAACCACGGATTTACGGAACATTGAACCGAAGTATCCGTTCAAAGAGGACGGCATCACGAAAGAGGATGTCTATCGGATTCTGGAGGAGAGCGGGCTCGGGCTTCCGACGTATTACGAGTGGCGGACGCGTTCCGGGTGTTATTTCTGTTTCTTCCAGCGTAAAGCCGAGTGGGTCGGCTTATTAGAAAAGCATCCTGATCTCTTTGCGCTCGCGAGGAAATATGAAGAAGAGCCTAATGAAAATGCCAGGACAGATCAACAATTCACGTGGTGTCAAGGCGAGAGTTTAGCGGAGTTGTCGCGACCGGAGCGTGTCGCGCAGATTAAGGCGGAGGCTACAGCAGCCCTTGCCGCCAAGCGATCCGAGAGACCGAATCAACGTTTGGTGCAAATCTTCACGGATGTGCTTGACGATGAGGATGATGAGGAACCGTGTTTGGCGTGCCATAAGTGATATTTCTACTGCACAGAATCTATTTATGCAATCGGAGTAGGGCTGACCCATGAAAACTCGACCAAGACATTGGACAATTGAAACAATTGCCAGAAGGAAGCCAAAGATAAATCCAAGACCTCAGTATCAGCGGACTCCAGTTTGGAATGAGGCAAAAAAGCAATTGCTTATTGACTCAATACTTCGACAATATGATATGCCCAAATTTTACCTCCGAGTATCGTCTGATTCTGAGTATGAGCATGAGGTTGTTGATGGACAGCAAAGGCTGAATGCTATTTGGGATTTCCATGATGATCAGTATGTCCTGGGTGAAGCATCAAGAGACATACCTAATTTTGGGGACTTATCAGGTAAGAAATTCTCAGAATTGCCAAGCGATATTCAGGATCAATTTGCAATATTTGAGCTTAATTTAGTTGAGGTTGAGGATGCATCAGATTTAGATATACGAGATCTTTTTCTAAGATTGCAAGAAGGACTGTCTTTGAATCCTGTAGAAAAACGAAACGCTATGCCGGGTAAAATGCGAGATTTCATAGCAAACTTAGGAGATAACCATCGTGTTTTTCCATTAACCTTCCTTTCAGAAAAGAGATTTGGGTGGCATGACCTGGCCGCTGTAGTAACGCGTCTGGAGATAGCACAAGGACCAACGGATGTCAAGGCACCGAGTCTCACCAAAATGTACAGGAATAATCAGAATTTTGACCACAATGGATCTGTTGCCAAAAAAGTTCGACGGCACTTAGGATATATGGAAAAAGTTTTGGAAAATCGTCCTCCCGACATGGACGTTAAGTGGGGCTTTGTAGACTTATATTTACTAATTTCGGAAATGAATAAGTCCTATGTTATCCGAGATCACGAGATTGACTTCGCTGATTTTTACGTTGCCTTTGAAGAAGAGAGGCGGTCAGTTATATCAGATCCCAGTGAATTACTTGCTGCAGGCAAAAGTCTTTGGGATAGAGATATGTATGATTACATTGAAGCTTTCATCCGCTCAGGTGGGACAAAACCTAACCTCGAAAAGCGACATGAAGTATATAAAAGACGATTCCTCCGAGACATCCAGCACTTAGTGCGAAAAGACTCACAACGTGCTTTCTCTCGTGACGAACGAATTGTGATTTGGCGTAGAGACAATGAGACTTGTCAAGGATGCAACCAAAAAATCGAATTTGATAAAATGGAAGCTGATCACATAACTCCTCACGCGGATGGTGGGAAAACAACTCTTGAAAACGCCCAAACACTTTGCAGACAATGTAACGCTCGCAAAGGGGCAAACCAACACTGATTTTAATCACATCAATTTCTATACCTGTAAACCAATATGAAAAGAAAAAATCATGGGATGACACTTCGGGCGATACCCGATATTCGACCCCTTTACATGTTGCCAAAGGATCCCGCGACAGAAGATGTCCTAATTCCGTGCTTTCAGTCTGCTACGCATGTTGATTGCATGATAGGTTTCTTTTCGAGTGAAATTCTGGTGTCCCTTGCGCCAGGATTAGCAACGTTCATAAACTGTGCAGACGAAAGTTTGCGTCTGATTATCAGTCCGCTGCTCCGCCCTGAAGACAAAGCGGCAATAGCAGAAGGCGTAGCCTCCGTAGAGGATATCGTCAACACAGCTTTAGAAGATTTTGTTGTTACCGAAAACGCTATTGCGCAGCATACGCTGAAATGCCTCTCATGGATGCTGCGTCACAGACGCGTGGAAATCAAAATCGCTTTGATGAAAGATGCGCTTTTCCACCCCAAGGTCTGGCTCTTTCACGAGGGTGACGATGTTATCGCAGCACACGGCTCCAGCAATATGACCTACGCCGGTATTCAGAAAAATATTGAGCAGATGTCCATCTCCAAATCGTGGGAAGATGGTAACCAATACTATATTACAGAAAAATTGTGCGATCAGTTCAAGCAATTTTGGACGAATTACGATGAGACGTGCACTGTGATTCCGATACCACAAGCAATTAAGGAAAATCTGTTGAAAACCTATAACTCCGATATCCCACCGACAGAGGACGACTTTCACACACTCTACAAAGCGGAAGCTGCTGCTATACAGGAAGCTTCTACAACTTACGACTTTAAGGTGCCCCGTCCTTCATTTACAATACCATCATATCTGGAATTTGAGGAGGGTGACTTTGAACATCAAGGGAGAGCTGTGAAAGCGTGGTGTGAAGGCGGTCATCAAGGGATATTAGAAATGGCAACAGGTTCAGGAAAAACCATCGCTGCCATGATTTGTGCACATAGACTCTATGAGACGGAGAAACCACTGCTTATCGTCGTTGCCGCGCCCTATATACCCCTCATCCAACAGTGGTGTGATGAAATTTCATCCTTTGGGCTGAAGCCAGTTAATCTGACTGAGGTGAATGGAGCAAGGGGACGTGCAGCTGAACTTAAGAAACTTGAGCGGAGGCTTCGATTCGGTAGTAGCGACATTGAGATCGCCATTGTTTCTCATAAGACCCTTTGCAGTCCTAATTTTAAAGAGGAACTGAAGAAATTCGATTGTAAAACCTTACTCATTGCTGATGAAGTCCACAATCTCGGAAGTGAAGGATTCATCACCGATCCGCCTGAATTTTTCGATTATCGATTAGGTTTATCCGCAACTCCGATCCGTCAATACGATGAAGAAGGCACGGATCAGTTATTTGCGTTTTTCGGACCTATTGTTTTTGAGTTCACACTTGAGGAAGCCATCGGCAGATGCCTCGTTGAATACGAATACTACGTGCATCCGGTAGAACTCACAGAGGACGAAATGGAGGAGTGGTATGCTCTCACGGAAGAGATCAGGAAAAATGCGTGGATGCAGGAGAACGAGGATGCGGACAATGTGTACCTTATGAAATTGCTCCGAGACCGTCGGGCACTTTTGGAGAACGCAGAAAATAAGGTCGCCGTGTTAGAAGATGTCTTAACGCAACGCGAAGATTTCAACAAACTCCAGCATACCTTGATTTACGCCTCTGACAAGGCACCGCAGCAGCTGAAAGCTGTTAACGCCTTACTGAACAGACACGGGGTGCTGTTTCATCAACTGACCTACAAAGAAACAGGTGACCGTAAAAAAACCGCACAGATTATTCAGTCCTTTCAAGAAGGAACGCTGCGTGTCTTAACCGCAAAGCGTGTACTTGATGAAGGCGTGAATATCCCAGAAATTGAGAAGGCTTTTATTTTGGCGAGCACCACAGTGGAACGGCAGTGGACGCAGCGGCGCGGGAGGCTGCTCCGCACGTGTAGTAAGACCAGCAAAACGCACAGTGAAATCCACGATTTTATCGCGCTACCCCCGGATTTGGATAATCTGGACACTCGCGCACATGCCTTAATAGCGTCCGAACTCAAACGGATTCAAGCGTTCGCTTACCTTGCGAAGAACTTTGGTAGACCTGATGGACCCTTAAGCCACATCGACCAACTGGTTAGAACCCTTTACGTATAACGGAGGAGATTATGTCATATAACAAGGAAAAAATGGTAAAGATGATTCTCAATGAATGTGAATCTATTGAGGAAAGATGCGACGGCTACAGGAAAAAAGTGCTTGAGGCAATCGTTGAAATCCTCAGTGCCGAGAGAGAACATCAAGCACAAAGAACAACCATTCAAAAACAGGTAAACCAAGCATGCCATAAGGCTGGCGATTTTCTCGCGAGGAAACGTGATACAGATAACCCAACGACAGAGGTTACGCAATGAAACTCATCAGGGCAAGATTTCAAAACTTTCGACTGCTACGAGACCTAAGATTAGATTTTTCGACCAGTGACGACAGAAAACTCACGGTCATTCGCGCCTCCAATGAGAGCGGAAAAACGACCATTTTAAACGCGCTACAATGGGCTCTCTACGGCGATGATGCCCTACCGGATAAAGGTAGAGGACACCGACTATTTCCAATTGATTGGGATGTCCCTGATGGTCAAGCAATTCCGATATCTGTGCAAGTCGATTTTGAAACACCTGCATCAGAGGCAAATAGAAATAAGACAAGTCGCTACTGCCTCATTCGTTCCGTAGAGGAGACAACCGAGGGGCTCAGACAAAACCCGAAAATAGAATTGTTTGAACTGACAGAAACTGGGAGCACCCCAATACCTACACCAGATGCACAGATCGCCAGACTCCTGGTCCCCTCTAATTTGCGTGAAGTATTTTTCACCGACGGAGACAGGGCACTGAGTTTCATTGAAGCAGACTCACGAACAGATAAGCGTAAACAGGTTCAGGAAGCCATTCAATCATTGTTAGGCCTTGATGTGATTGAGACTGCTCTCGATCACTTGAAAAAGACAATGGCTGGACTCAATAGAGATTCAAAGAATATCGGAACCGATACAGAACTTGTCGAAATCGCTACAGAATTGGGGGAGATAGATGAAAAGGTTGAACGTCTTGAAAAGGAAAGAGATGATGCGAAACTTCAATTTGATGCAGTCAATCACAGTCTAACGGAAATTGATAAAGACATTGAAGCAGCGTTGCTTAAGGGGGACCAAGAAGAACTTAATCGCGGACTGCAAAAATCAGAAGCAGAACTAAAAAGAATCAAAAATCAAGAGGAAAAACTGGTTTCTGAGCAGTCACAATTCTTCAGAAAGCCGCCGCTATTCCGAGATCTGCTCGCCCCGGTTTTGGAAAAAAGTTTTGAGAAATTGGATGAACTCAGCAACCAGGGTAAACTGCCGAAAACAACGATTCCTGTGCTTGAAGAACGACTCACAGGTCCTGCCTGCATTTGTGGAGAGTCCCTGGATCAACACTCGGAAGACGGACAGCGGCGCAGAGCGCATATCGAACGACTCATTAGCGAGAGTCGGGAAACAGATGAACTTCAAACACGTCTGACCGGTCTTTATTTCGGTTCATTGGAGCTGAAACCGATAGAGATTAGCCATGAGCAACACTGGATCGCTGAATACAAGAGAAACGCAATCCTTCGCGATGAACTTGAAGCTCGACGCGTAGAATTGGAAAAAGAACTCAGCGTATTGGAAGTCCAACTTGAGAGTATAGGGGATACCGACATTCAAGAACTTCGCGCCACTAAGCAAGACTATATTGCTCAACGCGATTCTTTGAACGGTACCCATATAGAGCACGAAATAGAACTTGACCGCCTGAAAAAAAGTCAGAGATCCTTAACAGCAACACATAATAACCTTATAAGTAAACAGAGAAGAGGGGAAGGAATATTAGCCAGATTAGATGCCACGCGCGATATAGAGCAAATCCTTGAAAATTCATACGAACGAATCACAAACGAAGAATTGCAAGAAGTGAGTCGGTTGATGAACACATTTTTTCTGGAAATGATCGGCGCGGACGCTGAACAGGGAGCAATCATCCAGAAAGCAGAAATCAGTCCAGATTTTAATATTCTCGTCTATGGACCCAATAAACGCGCTTTGAACCCCAGGGAAGATTTAAATGGTGCCTCTCGGAGAGCATTGACGGTAGCGTTTATTCTCGCCCTCACCAAAGTCAGTGAAGTTATAGCACCAAACGTGATTGATACACCCCTCGGAATGATGGACGGGTTTGTCAAACGTTCCGTTCTCAAAACAGCTGTTCAAGAAAGTGCACAACTGATCCTCTTTCTGACGCGTTCCGAAATTAAAGACTGTGAAGATATTATAGCAGATGAAGCAGGACGTATCATCACCATTACAAATTCGGCACACTACCCCACTATATTAGTAAACGATCCACATATAAATGAACCGCAGGCACTCCGGTGTGAGTGCCAGGACCTCGGAGAATGTGAACGCTGCAAGCGACGCACGGATGTTGAGGTAGAAATCCAGCCGGAATCTTAGGAGATCACTATGGCACAACACTACGATAATCCTTTTCGCAATATGCAAATCATATCACCTACTATACAGCGGGATGACTACGATCATTACTGCCAAACGGGAGCAGGTGCGAAAGCCGCTAAGACTCCGTTTCCACGAAAGGTGGATCTCTGGTTTGCCGGACTCTCGCTGGCAGCGCGTCAGAATCTTAAACCGATGCATTTAACAAAAAAGAAAAAGGACACTGTTAGCATCATTAGCGGTAATATTTTTGACACGGATGGCTGGCAGGCGCAAGCGATCATGTTAATTGCGATAGCCGTTGAAGGAAACTTAGAGGTTGTCCTTAAGCCGCGTCGCATGATGGACATCGCCAACGGTCTGGCAGCTGCAGGTGTCCCCCACATCGTGAAAATGCTAAACGAAGGCTCCGAAAGCCCGATATGGAACCTTTCTGATGCCCTTGACGACCTACTGCAATCCGAACCTGTTACAGAGGAACAAGCGATTCAAAATCAGCTTGCCGAAGCACTGCATGATCTATAGGAGAAACTATGCCTCAAGAATTACCACCGCCTTTAAAAGTCGGGACCGGATGGATAGAATTGGAAATTATCTCTGAACCGGATGTTGTTTTGACATTTAAGGGGTATGCCCCTATTCTTCACGTAAAAAAAATCAGCAATGACCTTGAGTATATCTTCTACATATCAGCACGTTCCTTAGGGGAATCCCTTGAAAGCTTGAGAAAAAATAATGATGGACTCTTTAAGGACATCCAATTTCGCGTCCGCAAAACGGATGCGACACAGATGGCACCTTACGAGGTTGAAACGTTAGAATGATTCCGTTAAACCGACACCGCACTTGCATTGAGGAGAATTAATCAATGACTAATAAAACGAATACAATTGGGGAAATAAAAGGAGTCATTCTGAAGACTCAAGGCAATCAGAAGTACTTATTTGGAACAATTAAATCTGATAAGGTTAAGAACGTGACATTTGTCCCCGTTATTGAATCCAGTCGTAAAACTTGTCTTAATGAAATCGTGGAAGAGGGTTACCAGAGACCTGGTTCACTAACTCGTATGAAACAGGTCGCGAAGTTTCTCACAGAATACCCCGATAGTATAGTTCCACCCGTTCTGCTCTCCGGACGTGGTAACTGGCAATTCAAACCAAATGGGGAAGGACAAAATACTGGAAAACTTATCATTCGAGGAAAAGCCGCTATCCTTGATGGACAACATCGTCTTGGTGGCTTTGTAGAGCTGTATGAATCTGACAGTGATGTACGCGAAGTTTCCTTCATTCTGCTTCCAAATCTCACTCCTGAACAAGAAGCAAAAGAATTCATCAATGTCAACGACAACCAAAAAGGAGTACCCAAACCTCTAACAGCTTACCTTGAAGGGAAACCAGAAGCACAAGTCGGATGGGAACTTAATGAACGAGATGACAGTCCCTTTAAAGGAAGGATTACAAAGACATCAATGCAGCGTACACATCTATTTGCTCTCCATAGTGTGGCAAAGCAAGTTACGCGCCTATTTGGACTCGGAGGAGTTCAAGATTTAGATGTTGATCAGAAAACCGAGTACATGTCCGAGCTCTGGACGATAATCGCTGACCATCTTCATGAAGAATGGGCAGATATTGAAAAACTCGATGATCCTGAAATAAAGGGCAGTCGCAGAAACGCTTTTGAGTACAAACTCCTTGAGCTCACAGGTCTGATAGCTTGGTCGTATACCGGGGCACAAATTTTCTCGCGGAGCTACAACGAGGAAATAGGTATGAATTGGGACAACGTCAGACGTTTAGTAAAAGCTGCATCAGAAATAGATTGGCGCAAGGATGGTGAATACGAAGGAAGAACAGGAGAAGTAGGTGGAAAAGCGATGGCAGATGAAATGATACGCCTATTACCAGCTGAAGGGGTTGAAGCAAGTCTACAACAAGCGTTAAGTTGAACTCAGCAGCCAATCTCACAACAGAAAAGATGCCACCGTTTGTAGAATCGTAGCATCTTTTTCCTGTATGTAAAACTTCCAGCAAAAATCCCCCCCAAAGTCTATGGTAATCCGAATTTAGACAATTCAAAAATCTAATGTGCCCTTGACTCTTTGCCTTTATACATGTTACCCTTATAGTATGTTATGTTTTCAGAAAAAAGAAAACCAATAATCGTTGCAACGAAAAATGTTACACTTTCCGCCAAATTATTTTTTTCCACAACGGAGACTCACAAATAAACGCATCTGAAGCCTTACAGCTACAGACATGTCGCCCCGCTGGGGCTTGGGAAATAGGACTGATCGCGCTGCTACAGACATGCCGCCCCGCTGGGGCTTGGGAAAATAGGACTGGTCGCGCTGCTACAGACATGTCGCCCCGCTGGGGCTTTAGACGTGCGGTCGGACGCGTTGCTACAGACATGCTGCCCCGCTGGGGCTTGGGAATAAGCAACAATCGCTGACGAAAACCTGAAGTAATGTGCGGGTAGGCACAAAACCAAGAAACACCCAAGCAAAAACCCTCTACAATCGTTTTTTCAAATGGAATTACCGAAATATTTTATTAAAACTCATCAAACCCCGCCAGTGAAGCAGAAGGTTGCTGCTCTCTAAAGGATCGCCTTGTTTTTCAGTTTTACTATAACAACCTAAGTTGCCAATTGTTTATCTAACGTGAGTTTGATAAAAGTGGACTGTCGGGTTTCGCTACCGGTATTGAGGCAGAAAGTGTCTTGAAAAGTGGCATATTCGTCCCAATACTAAGACTTTTGGTGTGTATTTACCGCTCTACCTGTAGGAAACACCCTATCAAAAACACCTACAGGTTTATTTTCAAACTGGCGTTAACTAATAATTGACACCCATTCGTCGGATATGTTATCATTCTCACATTCACGGAAATCACCGACATCCAAAGAAAAAAATCTATTGAACATGAGAGATCAACGCATATTATTCGATCTTACACAGGACGGTTTGGTCATCGGTAAAAAGATTCAGCGGATCTATCCTGAGTTCGATGTGCCTGCCTTCGTTTCGGATGTCCAGACGGAGATGGAAGGTCAGACGATCTATAACGTGACGAAAGCTATCGGTCGCGTCCTGCGTCAGTATCTACCAGAGGACTATTCCGATGCACTCGCTATCTTGATGGTGTTTGTCGAGACCGAGGCTCCACCGGAACCGATGCGACACCCGACTCCCGAAGTCGAGACGAGCCTGCGACCGATTGCGCACTTTGTCAGTCTTCACGGACCCGCGGATTTCGATGCATCGTTGGACGCTTTCCGCGAACTCTCAAAACATCGGTGTACCCGTGGCGGTGATATCCGTGCGTTTATCATCGAAGATCCGAATCGGTGCTTTGAACGTTTCGGTGAATGGGTCACGGACGACAACGCAAACCTTCGTCTGTTCGTGGCGGCATCGCTCTGCACACGCGGCATACACCAAAAATGGCTGCGTCCGTTTATCCAAGATCCGCAACCGATCTTGGCACTTCTGGAAATACTCAAAGACGATTCAGATGCGCGTGTTCGGGAACAGGTCGCTACTGATATACGCGACATCGTCAAGGACTATCCAGAAGTAGGATATACCACACTGGAACGCTGGGATCAGGACGGACGGTCAGAGATGAAGAAAATTCTCCGGCAGGCTCTGAAATATCAGGTGAAGATTGGGGATGCACGCGCTTTTAAACTCCTCGGTATGGGAGCCGTCCCGAAGTTAGGTAAGGCAGACCTCTCACTCACCGAACTGAAACCTGAACGTCAGCTCCTTCCAATCAATGAAGTTTTCGATTTTTCGTTCAGTCTACAGAGCGACTCCGATGTTGAGCAAACGATTCTTACGTACTACGCAGTCGCTTACAAGCGTCCGACAGGACACATCACGCGGAAACGTTATCGTCTCAGTCAGAGGAAGTTGAAGCCGAGACAACGCGTCGCTTACGAAAAATCTTTGTTTCCGTTGCCATCGCTCAAGCAACACGCGGACGGAAAGGCGTGTCTCGGTTGGCACCGTTTCGAGGTGGAGGTGAACGGCGATGTGCTTGGCGGTTTCGATTTTGAAGTGACTGCACCGAAAGATCGGAAAATGAGTTGAAAGGGCAATCGTTAAAAAAACATAAAACGTCACATTCCACGGTTCACGTAAGAGTCAGTAGAAATCCACAGAAACAACCAAGCAAAACTCCCTTTCTACAGGGGAAACCAACCCCCTCAATCCCCCTTATCAGGGGGACAACAGGAGTCGGGATTCGGAGATCCCTCCTACAGGAAAATTATAGTACAGTTTAGAATCGATGAGACACTCCAAAGAGGCGAGGATACAAGAGGAAATTGAGGAAACGCCCTATCAAAAACCCCCTCGCCAGCGGTGGTGGGTGCTTGTTTATTGGAAAACTGTCTACATATTTTTAGGTTTTACTATAAATGCCCATACTCTACAGTTTTATGAAGTTTACGAAATATTTGGGTAATGCTATAATGGACTGTCGTCAATCACAATCGAACACTGGAGACTGACTGCTGATATCTGATGGCTATTCTGCTGATTATTGACAAAGGAGTTTCTACATAATGACTGGTGAAGAAAAATTTCAGGTAGACCTCGAAGGCTATCTCGTTATAAAGAACGTTCTGACCGACGATGAAATCGCTGAGATGAACGCTATTATCGACAACGGAGATATCGAAGGACCGCCGAGTCTCTGGGGTGAACCGTTCAAACGGCTCATCGATCACCCGAAAATCTTACCCTATCTCATCGAACTGCTCGGACCGTATGTCCGACTTGACCACGACTATGCCCTCTTCATGGAGAAAGGGCAAGGTCGCGGCGGACTGCACGGTGGTGAGGACGGTGGACGCGCTGGTGGAAACGTCGGCGATCACTGGTACAAATACCGAGACGGGGTTATGCGGAATGGACTGTCCGTGATGACCTATAATCTGGCAGATGCGCCAGCAGGTGCAGGTGGGTTCGCCTGTATTCCCGGAAGCCATAAAACCAACTTTGGACCGGAAATCCCTACAGAAGTCCGCCGATTCGAGCGTCCGGCACACTACGTCCTCCAACCGCCTGCTGAAGCGGGAGATGTAATCTTTTTCACAGAAGCACTTATCCACGGAACGATGCCGTGGACAGCCGATCATGAACGTCGGTCTGTGCTCTATAAATACAGTCCCGGACACTCTTCATGGGCGGAGAACTATTACGACATCAGCAAATACAATGGGTTGACGGAGCAGCAGAAACGGATGTTGTTGCCACCATCCATCGGACGCCGTCCTCGCGTGATAGAAGAAGATTGAAGAAATCCGGTGCGGTTACATGAAGATTCAGAATTTAATTCGGTAATTTCCTAATGATGACCGGTGCGGTTGCGTGAAAGACCCTACCGGGCCTGGGGGAAACATAGAATTACCGAACTATTTATTTAAACTTCATCAAACCGCACCTACCATTATTGTAAATACTGCTGATTACTGACGAAGGAGTTTCTACAAATGACTGGTGAAGAAAAATTTACAGTAGACCTTGAAGGCTACCTTATCATAAAGAACGTCTTGACCGATGATGAAGTCGCTGAAATGAACGAGATTATCGATAATACAGAACGTCAAGGACCGCCAAGTCTCTGGGGTGATCCGTTTAGGAGATTGATCGATCATCCGAAGATCCTGCCGTATCTCATAGACTTATTGGGTCCGCACGTTCGTCTCGACCACGACTACGCCATCTTCTTGGAAGCGGGACAAGGACGCGGTGGATTACATGGCGGTGAAGATGGCGGTAGACCGGGTGGTCCCGAAGGCGATCACTGGTACAAATACCGAGACGGGGTTATGCGGAATGGGTTATGCGTGATGACCTATAATTTGGCAGATGCACCGGAAGGCGCGGGCGGTTTCGCTTGTATTCCGGGAAGTCATAAGAGCAACTTTCTCCGGGAAATCCCATCGGAAGTCCGTCGATTTGAACGTTCAACGCACTACGTCGTCCAACCGGCACTGGAAGCAGGAGACGTGCTCTTCTTCACGGAAGCACTCGTTCACGGGACGATGCCGTGGACAGCAAAACATCAACGCCGGTCATTGCTCTATAAATATAGTCCTGGACACTCCGCGTGGGCGGGTAACTACTACGACATCAGTAAATACGACGGGTTAACGGAGCAACAGAAACGGATGTTGAAGCCGCCATCCATCGGCAACCGTCCTTATGTTATAGCTGAAGAAAATTAAGGAATTTTATCCCCTAATTGGTAGATGAGATTTTACAATAAGAACAGGACTTCCGCAGTTTTGAGCGTAATCCGATCTGTTAGATTACGAACCCCTAAAAAAGTAATACGCGCAGAGACGCAAACTAACAGTTTGCGCTACAAAAGAGCATCGTGCGTAAGTCTACATGCTATAAATAGTACTACTACAAGCGAACTGTTCGTAGTAGGGAAACCATTTATTGCCGTCGATTATCTGATTCTTTAATCTTCATTCAACCTTACCGCTGAAGACATCACATGACTGCTCCCCCAGCTGAAGCAAGGGGGTTTCTTCAACTGCCGATCCTGTTTCAGTCGGTGGGTACACTTTTACGGCTTATAGCACGCTCCCCGATTTTTGTGAAGTTTCATCGGGCTTTTTTCGTGAATAGAAACTTCTCGGGTGACACAATCTGCAAAAGGATTGTGGGACCAGCCAACGTCCGACTACGGAATATCTTGATAAACTCCCTAAGATATACCGATACTTTGATTCTATAGTGTTCTGACATTTTCGCAGTTGTGGAGGGAACACCGCCACAATCCTATAAAGCGAGGCAGAACTCATCACGAAACGAACTGGGGATCATAACCCAAAATGTATAATCCGAATGTGGTATTAACGGGAATAACCGTTCATCGTTCAACCCAAGCAAGTAGGCGGATAGGACACCCGCAAGGTTTGCAGGTGCTTGCTTTCCTATCCAACGATTAATATAATTATACCGGATTTTTAGAGTTTTTGTCAAGTTTATTTTTACGACACCCCTAAACGCCGTCTACATCCCGCAAGCTAAAGCATGGGGCTTTGACGGGGGATAGGTAATAAAATACATCTATTATGGCATATTCAATAGATTTACGCAAACGCGTTTTAGATAGGACTTACGCAATTTCTAATGAAAACCTACGGTCGGCACATTACAGCGTGTAAACTTAATCGTGGGTTTTACTATAAATATTTTGGTGATTGTCAGAATCGTAGAGAACGCGGATATTTGGGAAAATTAGGGGAATCAGGGGTGAGGCCCCGTTGAAAAAGGAAAGAGCGAAAAATTTACGCAGCCAAGAGAGGGAAGGGACTGCCGAACCTAACAAAATATACCTTTTGCATGTTTCGCACACCTGAAGGTGTGCTCTCTTCAAGGGTTGTTGACCGATGCGCTTCTAACAACGACTGCTTATGTGTCGATATGAGCTCTTTCTCAAACTCTTGCCATATCTCATGCTTCCGCCACCGGGAGACTGCTGAAACAGAGGCACCTAAATCAGCCGCTATTTCATGGTCAGGTTTCCCGTTGAAGGACATCTCACAGGCAGTCAAAATCGTCTTTGTGTTTAAGCGGCGCATCGTGCATTCCTTACGTAATTGTGTGAAAAACATCGCGCTTCAACCCTTTATGCTATTAATTATACACTCTTTAACGCATTTTGTCAAATTAAAATACAAAAAAATGTATAACTCACCAAAAAACGCGAAATTTACAGTGAAAATTGTGAAAAACTCGCGTTTCAACCCTTTATTTTATTAATTATACACTTTTTAACGCATTTTGTCAAATTAAAATACAAAAAAATGTATAACTCACCAAAAAACGCGAAATCCTTCTACATCAGGACTCCTAATATTCATTGAAACTTCAACACTTCCTGCCGCTCCATCTATAAGACTTACGTAATTCCCTGGTGGGGGCCTTTCATCAAACCGCGCCCTCCGCGTGGTGGTACGCGTAATTCTGTAATTTTGCGTAAATCCTGTATATATTAAGGTATATCTCCCGCTCGCGACATTTCTGACTCCTGCGGATGCCTTAAAATCTGACCGATCTTCTGCCGAAATTAACAAAAGGTATAAAAGGTTAAGTTCAAATGTGAATGGATTTACAATCCCTGGATCCGTTCTTCATTTCAGAAGAGGTGTTAGGCATCGGTTAAGAACTAACAACTCTTACAGGTTTTAGGTTTATGTTTCAAAATTTTATTCCACATAAGAACAAGGAGATTAAACGAATGTTGTCGAAGAAAATGACAGTTTCGTTAATGAGTTTAATCACTATACTTGCTTTGGCTTTTGTCGCCCCTTCCGCAATAGCGGGGGACTTCGGCGTGTCACTTGACATGATGAATGATATAGGCAATGCCGATGGCTTGCAACTTGAGTTCGATGCAACGGCAGAACTTGAGTTGACGCTCAACTTCGCCGAGGCAGTGACGGTTACGGATGAAATTACGGTCAATGCTTATGGTGAAAATGGATTCATTGAGAAATTGGCCCCTACTGTTGATGGTTCTAAAACTAAGATGGTTAGCCTTACGTTTGCACCTAACACTATCGACGCAGGCACAACTTCTCTAGAGTTGTTCATAGCCGATAAGGCTATTGGTGCTACTGACACGATTAGACTGAAGGATAAGAAGAGCAACGAATTAAAGGCGACTATTAATCTATATCCAGCAAATCCAGGTGCTGAAAATACCCCTCCCACATTGCTACCAGATGTTTTGAAGATCGCAAGGGTTGGTGAACCCTACGCAGAGGTCACTTCCGCTGAATTTATGGTTCATGTGCTGTTGAGCGAAAAACCGAAAGAGGCTGTCAAAGACCTCATTGACGTTGGAGATAACGCAACTGTTGCTTCGGTTGTTAAGTTAGCATCGCCAGTAACGCCACCAATGGTTATTAACAGAACCCAGGATGCGAACCAGGCCGGAATTGAGATGGAAGCGAGTGTTCCGAGTTGGCGAGATGGTATGGTCCATCTCTATCTCGTCACTCTGAAAACAAAGGCAGAAGGTGCCAAGGATGTTACCATCAAAGTCACGGATTTTGCGGGTATGGAGAAACCTCCTGCTGGTAGTGCTCAAGAAATGTATATTCGGGCGGCTGACAGTGCTCTCGTCGCAGGCAGAGATGTTCTGATGGTCAAGACCAACAATCCAGCAGCAGCAGCAGCAGCGAAACCAGCCGGAACTCCGCTTTCCTTACGGCACGAAGAAGCTGCGATGATTCCTGCGAATGGCTATTACTTGCTGACGAGAGATAAAGCTGGGTCGGGTATCAACGCCTCTCATGAAAAAGACGATGAGAACATCGCTGCCAAGCAGTCAGATGCGCAATTGTTATTCAATGTCAGAGGTTCTGGAAGTGTTCCGAACTTAGAGTCGTTCCTTCTGAATAATGGGACGATTGATCTCGTTTCTTATGATGGCACGGCGGCAGGCAGTGCCCATATCAGTGAGATTATGTGGGGCACGGATTCGAGTCTGAATCCTGTTACCAAGAGTCAATGGATAGAGATCGCGAATAGCACTGCGACCGCCATCGCTGTTGGTGAAAATAAATGGAAGTTGTGGTTCTATGCCGCGAATGAGACACCGCCTGCGTCCTATACCGATGGTGTTCTCCAGGACCGTGTCGGTACGAAAACATCAGCAGCATCAATAGCTGCAGCCGCAGTCGCTGCGGGTGGCACAGCCCCAGCAGTCGCAAGGGATGTTTATTGGTCTATCCTGGGTAAAGGTCAAAGCGGGACGAGTGGCACGCCTCTCGAAGTAAAAGAAGACATTGAGATCACTGTTGCTCCAGGTCCTGTTACGCCGATTGTCTCGATGCGCCGTGTGATGGATGCGACGACAAGCGCATACGCGGACGGCACAATGGCTTCGAGTTGGACGGCGTCTACGCCGCCGGGTGCCAACTTCAAGTTAGGTATCCAAGGTATCCGTGTCGGAACACCAGGAGCCGCCCATCAGACGACTCCTGCTGAAATGGCAGCGATGGAAGCCGCCGCAAAAGCGAAAGCCGCTGCAGATGCAGCCGCAGCCGCAAAAGCCGCGGATACGTCTGTCATGGTCCCAGCAGTCGGTGCTATCTATGTCAGTGAAGTGATGTTCGCAGGTGGTGGCACACTGCCACAGTGGATTGAGATTTCCAACGGTTCCCGCACGGAAGAGGTCAATCTCTCCGGATGGACGTTGACCGTGAATAACGCAGTCGCAGATGCTGATGTTTCTGTCGGTGCGTCTATCATGTTCACGATCCCCGAAGGCACGAAGATTATGCCGAGTGCTCAGAATGAGTCGCCGTCAACGCTCCTCGTTGTCACGGAAATCGGTCGGAATAACGTCCCTGCGGCGAGCGGTCAGGTTCTGAATCTCTGGCAAGCCGGTCAGACGGAACTGATTCTCGCAGGTGTGACGAAACGCCGCTACTCGCTCTTGAGTGATATGGCGTTTGAAATCGTCCTCGCACCCCCCGCTCCGAAGGCAACAGTCGTCGCCGCAACCGCAACGGCAGCACAGAAAGCCGCAGCGAAAGCGTCTGACTTGAAAGCCATGGCAGCTCACACAGCCGCCACGGATATGGCAGGCAACCTCGGTGCTGATGGTGCTGCTACTTGGGCATTGCCGATGAGTGATGAAGGTGGACGGAGTTCTATTATCCGTAGACACATTCCGGTCTCTATCGGTCCTGCGGAGCCAGAAGACGGCGCAATGATGGAGAGTTGGGCACTCGCCTCCGATACGAGTTTCGCACAAGCGACACACGTCCGGGCGAGCAGTTACTACGGTGCGATGAACGATGTCGGTACACCGGGCTTCAGAGCCGGTGGCGCACTCCCCGTTGAACTCTCACACTTCCGTCCGGTGCGCAACGCAGAGACCGGTCAAGTGGTGATTACCTGGTCCACACAGTCAGAGCTGAACAACGCTGGATTCTTCATCAAGCGTTCACAGCAACGCGACGGACAGTTCCAAGTCATCAATGCCACAATGGTCGCCGGTGCTGGCACAACATCAGAGAAGCAGTTCTATACCTACACGGATAGCACTGCGCAACCCAATGTCGTATACTACTACCAAATTGAAGACGTGTCCCTCGATGGGAATCGTCAGACGCTGACCCACGGCACACGCCTCAGAGGGCATATCGGTGCTGCTGGCAAACTCACCGCCACGTGGGGTGAACTCAAAACGTCCAATGAGTAGTAGCAACAAAGAGGTTATTTCAGGGATAAAATTTGTTTGAACTAACCTTAACCAGCAAGAAAGGCGGTGGAGGGAACTTCATCGCCTTTTTTGTTTTCATGATACTTGGCGGATAGGGTCTCAACTCGGGGTGATCTACTCCGAGTCCTATCCAAACCTTTGAGACAGGTTGATGCCAAGTGATGCTGTCAAGTAACACACGTTAGAACAGACAACAACTGAATACCACAGATCAAAGAGGAGATATGATTGTGAAGACACAATTTTTGACACGGAAGGGATATATCGGACTGCTGATGGCATTTGTATTGGCGTTGGGTGTGCAGGGTGTTGCAGAAGCAGAACACTTACCTTTAAGGAAGACATCTGGCGATCTCCAGACGAAATCAGCAACAGACGGGCCGTTTGAGATATCATTTACTGTCGGAACTCGGTCGAATACCACGCCTATCAGGAACAGTGATAACAAGCTAATTGATGATGGTACAACTGGTGAGGCACGGCGAATTGATGCCCAAGGGTATCTTGTCACATCAAAGAACGGTGTAGATCGTCGAAATACTGAGACTACTGCCACCATCAGTGCCTTACAGGATCGTGCTCCGACGAGTCACGCTTCTCCTATACGAGCAAAGCGTGGCAGTGATTATATAACCCCAGACAGCACAGCCATATTTGCTGATAGCAGTAAGTATGCTTACGACAATAGCGGACTTGCCCTTTACTACTACAGAGATGCTGTTGAGGGGGTAGATAATAGTAGCCCCGCAGATGGTGATTTTAATGATGAGAATGATGTCAGACCGGTCACTGCTCAGGCAGGGAGTCGAGTAAGAATAGAACAAGAGGAATTTGCACCCCGCGTACTCGACGCTAAACGATACCATTACAATCAAGAGCGAATCACGATTAGTGTTAACAAGGATGGTTCGGCAGACTCTGCGATGACCTTCAAACTGAAGGCTTCAAGTTTCCAGACCCCCATTACAGACCTAAAGGAAGATCCTATAATTGACCCTAACGGTCTTCCAAGGTCGGTCACTTTAGTATGTACTCCAGGTGGGGCTGATACAACAGGAACGTATAAGGTCAGAATCACAGATGCTACCCCTTTAGAAGACACACCGTGGACTACAGTTCCTTCGCAACGAGCTTATATTGAGTTTACGCTTTATGTCGTGGACGAGAATAAGAATGTTACGGGTATTGATGCTCCAGACGATGATAAATATCATGGAACAGAACCTTATCGGATAGATCATTTTTTTGATCTGACAGGGACCGATACTTCGGACACTGTTCTGATTCAATATGAAGTTATTTCAGGTCCTGGAACTGTATTTGAAAGAACATCGGATGGGGCCGAAACTCCCCCCGGTAAGTTCCTCGCAAGATCCAAAGTTGCGCGAGTATTTCTCAGTAACAAAGGTGTCAGCGTCGTGAGAGCTACTGTTTCCGGTCAGGATCCGAATAAGAAAGGCGCAGAGATATCCTTTACCTATACTGGAAGCGATCGCAGTGGAAACGCAGGCAGTGGCGGTAGTGGTAATGAGGACGACACACCACCGCCAACCAACACCATTTCGGTTTCGTCAACGAGTCTCAGTGGCGCGCCTGGTTCCGCACAGGATATTACCGTCGGGGCAGGCACCGCAACAGTTCGGGTCCAAGGCAGTTCCGGTTTCACATCGGCAGGTGGCGCGGTCTCGGGTTCCGGCACGGTTCGGACGATTACGCTTCCGAGGACAGCAGCCAATTATATTCTCACTGTCAGTGCGAGTGGATATACCGATAGACAGATTTCTGTGACTGTCGAAGCACCACAGGCACTCGGCACGCTCACTGTCTCTAAAGACGGTGCCCAGACAGGTCTCCAGCAACAGATTCTCGTAAGGGCAAGTTCTGCGCCGAGTCGCACCGTAGCGTTTACAGTGACCCGTGGCGGCGTTCGCGTCGGTAGCGGTGAGATATTGACGACCGGGAGCGGTCGGGCAATCGTCTCAGTTCCCGCCACGGGCACCTATATCTTGACGGTCAGTGCCACGGGGTATACGTCCCGGCAGGTTACATTCACCGCGGGTGCAACAACTACCACGACAACTGATACCACACCGGACCCGACAACACCGACAACACCGACAACAACCACACCAACTGTTAGTGAACCGAGTAGTCTCCAGATCGCCGGTCAATCGACACGCAGCGGCACAGCGAATACGGCTCTCGACGCACCGCTGCTCGTCAGAGTTCTTGATGATGACGGGGATGCCGTCGCTGAGACGAGAGTTATCTTCAGAGTCCGCACGGGACAGGGACGGCTTTCAGAACGCGGCAACGGACGTGCGATCGCGCTCCAAACCGATACTAACGGCTATGCACGCGCACCGTATACCCCGATCAGCGCAAGTAGCACGGTTGAAGCGGAAGCGAGCGGTGTGACGCGGCGCGTTACGTTTACGATCACAGCGAGTGGTGGTGCTGCGACCCCGACGACACGCGATACCGACACAGGCTCCGACACGATCAGCCCGGTTGTGCATACCGCAGCCGCGAAACGTCCACCGATGCTCTGGGTAGACAATGGCGCGATTTACGCACTCGTGGATACAGACGTGCAACGGTTCGCACCGACTGTGGATAACGCGCTGAGCCTCGCGATCGGTGGCGATACGGTCTATTGGACGGAGAAAACGGGTGACAGTGCTGGCACGATCAACAGCGCACATCTCGACGGCACCGGCATCAAGGAACTCAAAGCCATCATGGCGGTCCCGATGGGGATTACCGTCGACACCACCGCGAATCTCCTCTACTGGACGAACTCACGGGGCAGAATCCAGAGCCTGAACGCTGATGGTTCCGGACGCGTCGAAAACGTTCTCCAGAACCTGACGAGTCCCCTGGATATCGGACTTGCGGGGGGTAATGTGTATTGGACGCATAGCAACGGTGGCATCGGGTTTGCGAGTCTCAAGGGTCAAAAACAGGTGCGTAATATCTCCAATGGTGCCGATGCTGCGGGGAGTCTCGTGATCGGTGGCGGTAAAGTCTACTGGACGGAAGAGACGGGTGAAAATGGCGGTCGGATCAAGTCTGCGAATCTCAACGGTAGCGGTATCACGGATGTCGCTTCGATCTTTGCGGTGCCGATCGGTATCGGTCTCGATAGTTCGCGTGGCAAGTTGTTCTGGACGAACTCGCGTGGCAGGATCCAGAGTTCGTCGGTTGACGGGTCTGGTGTCTCGAATGTCGTTGACGGGTTAGGGAGTCCGGGTGACATGGTGCTGAGCAACAGCATCGCGGCACCTGCGGCGACAACGACAACCACAACGACGACGACCGCTGATAACGCAAAATACGATGTTAATGGCGACGGCACTGTGGATAACATGGACGCAGGTTTAGTCTCAGAGGCGATGGGAACGAGCAACGCGAAATACGATGTCAACAACGACGGCACGGTCAACTTCCTGGATCTCCTCCTCGTTTTCGATAACCGTGACGAGGGTGCCGCGAGTGCGCCGACGGTTCTTGGCATGCAGTTGAGTGCCGTGCAGGTAGATGTTCTCCAAGAACAGATCGATCTGTTGATTGCGACGGGGGATCGGTCCCCTGCGGCGATGCGGACGCTGATTTACCTGCAGCAGCTCATCGCGACGGCACGTCCAGAGCAGACGCAGTTGCTGGCGAACTATCCGAATCCGTTCAACCCCGAGACGTGGATTCCCTACGAGTTGGCGACAGATACCGATGTGCGTCTCACGATATACAACGCCCAAGGTGCTGTGATCCGGACGTTGCAGTTGGGTCATCAGTCAGCTGGCTACTACGTGGGTCGGGATCGTGCGGCGTATTGGGACGGTCGGAATGCGCTCGGCGAACAGGTTGCGAGCGGAATTTATTTCTACCAGTTGGAAACCGACGCGATGTCGTTGATGCGCAAGATGGTAATATTGAAGTAAATTGGCTGTCAGCAGTCGGCAATCAGCAGATTTACAGGATTTAGAGATTTGCAGGAGTGGGAGTCGCGGGGTATCCCTCGCTCCCACAATCACACGGGTTGGGAAACCCAACCCCTACGAAACGCTTTGGAAAAGGCGCGGTCTGAAACCGCGCCTTTCCTTACCTTCTACCGATACCTCCATGGATTTATCCCCTCACCAACATTTCGTCTATGCATGGCGGTATCAAGACGACACTGCCTGTAAACTCGGTGTGAGCACGGCTCGCACGTTTTACGCACGTATCAAAGCCGCGAAGTCCGTGACCCATCAGGAGATCGAACTCCTCGGCATTGAAACCTTCAGCACAGAAGCCGCCGCTCGCACCGCCTATCAGCAACACCTTGAAACATTTCCACGGGTTGATGGACGCAGGGCATGGGTGTATCTCACCGATGCTGTCTATCAGTGGGTCAAGACGGCGTGCCTCTCAAAACCGCCGACCCTCGACACCTTCAAAGAACTATTTCAGAACGATCCTGTCCGTCGTGAACAGGAACGCGAGTATCAACGCAGGTCTTCAGAGAAGCGCGCCATGAAACGCAGGCAGAAACGCACAGGTCGCACGGAGAAGCAGCGGGCATACGAACGCGAATACCAGCGGAAACGCCGTAAAAACGATCCTGCGTATAAAGCGAAACAGAAACAGCGACAGCAGGCGTGGCGCGCGAAGAACCCCGATTACGACAAAGAGCGGTATGCCAATGACCCGGCATACGCTGAAGCCCGCAAAGCCGCACGCCGGAAGAAGTATGCTGGAGACCCGGCATACCGAGAGCAACAGAAAGAACGCTGGAACGCCTGGAAAAAAGAGAATCCGAACTACAGACACCGCAAGGCTGCGTATATGCGGGAATGGCGCAAGAAGCACCCGGATTATGAGAAGAAACGGTATCGTGCGAAGAAGGTATCCGAAGCGAAAGGGGAATAAGGTACCCGATCGTTCGTTTACTCAGACAACTCCCCACTTCCTATCTTCCCTAACGCCTCTTATCCTGTAAATCCTGATTCAGACAGTGGGATTTTTCTTGACAAGGGTTCTTGAAGTGTGTTAGATTATACGATATAAGTGAGAAGCGTGCGCCCCGTGTCAGGGTGTATCCGTTTCAGAAGAGGCGAAGAAATGTTCAGAGAACGAGACCTTCGGGAGTTGTCGGAGATGTCGAGCCACCACTTCCCGGATAGAAGTGCGAAATGGTTGCTCCGGCAGCGCGAACATCTCGAAGCGTTGCTGAAAATGGTTGCCGGTGATGTCGCCGAGGCACTTGACTTTGCGCGGGTCGAGCAACTCAACCGGAGTTTCATCTCCGATGAACTGCGGACCCAAGAATCCGATATGGTCTTCAGCGTGCCGTTTCGGTCGCCGAGGCAGACGCATCCGGAAGTGATCATCTACCTGCTGATAGAGCACCAATCCACCGTGGACCCGTCCATGGGCTTGCGGGTGCTGTCTTACATGACGCAGATATGGATGGAGGAGCGCCGGCAGTGGATAGCGGCATCGCAACCACAGACGGAGTGGCAGTTGACCCCGATCTTGCCGATCGTCTTTTACACCGGGACAGGAGAATGGAACGTCCCGATCTCTTTGACCGCTGTCATGGACATCCCTGAAGTGCTGAATCGGTTCGTCCCCACTTTCGACACATTGCTGCTTGATGTCAAAGCCACGCACCCCGACGCGTTGACCCAAACGGGGGACCCCTTGGGGTGGCTTTTGGCTGTCCTGAAGCACGAGAACTCCGATCCATCTGTCATGCGAGCCGCACTCCTTGAGGCGTTACGAGGGCTTGCCGACTTGCAGGCGAACACGCCGGATCAGTATACACGGGCGATCTTGTATCTCTTTCTCTTCATCCTCCACCGCAGAAGTGCTGGTGAACACCAAGACTTACTCGATATCCTCACCCAAGCGCATACGCAAAATAGGGAGATTGTAGACATGGCTGAATCCATTATAGAGCTCAGCGAACAACGCGGACTTCAACAAGGCATCGAACAAGGCATCGAACAAGGGGAAACCCGCGCCAAACAGGCGGCACTCCTGAAGTTCCTACAACACCAGTTTCAGAACGTTCCCGAAGCGATACGCATCGAGATTTCCGCCATCGAGAACACTGACGTGCTCGATGCCCTCTTTGAAAAGAGCCTCACCGCGGAAAGCCTTGAGGATATTCATTCGCATCTTCTAACGCATCCTCAAAGAGATTGAAAAGACGCAGTTGTTTGCCAACTTCCCGAACCCGTTCAATCCCGAAACATGGATTCCCTTGAAGAATGAGTTGTAGGAAATAAACGAGTGCCTCTGTGAACTGTGTGCTGTGTGTCTTGAAGTGTTTGAAGTTTTTCAATAGCGGTAATGAGTGCGTCTCGGATTTCGTGGGTGTCGGCGTTTTCTTTTTGAAGGGTTGTTGTTTGATTCTCTGGCAAAATGGAGGATACCTTGAGCCAAAATCATGCCGATGTCATCATTATCGGTGCGGGCATTATCGGGTGTAATATTGCTTACGATCTCGCCAAACGAAACGTAAAATCGTTGGTGATCGATAAAGCATCCGCTGTTGGTACAGAAGCCTCATGGGCGGGTGCGGGAATTTTAACCTCACACGCCTCAACACATGAGCCGTATCCAATCCTATGCCGTTCGAGCCTTGCACTTTATCCAGCGTTGGCGGAAGAACTCCGAGTAGAGACCCAGATAGATATTGAGTTGATCCAATCTGGAACGCTGTCGGTATTCTTCGATTCAGCTGAAGCGGCAGGATTAATAGGTCTTGCGGACCGGCGTGTGAAGCGCGGCTTCTCAGCGGAAGTTCTAACAGCAGAACAAGCATGGGAATTGGAGCCTGCCCTCTCAAAATCTATCGCGGGTGGCGTTCTGTTCCCTGAAGATGCACAAGTCCGTAATCCGAAGATGGTGACTGCACTCGCCAAGGCTGCAGCGAAACTGGGTGCGAAATTCCAAGTAGGCAATCCTGTCACCGATTTTATCCGAATGAGGGAGGACGGTGCGGAACACGTCGTAGGTGTCGTTGTGAACGGTGAAACCTATTACGCCGACACGTTCATAATTGCTGCCGGATGCTGGACAGGGACGCTTACGGCTCAACTCGATGTTCCGATTCACGTTGAACCTGCGAAAGGACAGATCGTCCTCGTTGAAGCGATGCCCCCACTTTTCGAGCGAACCATTGATGGACTTGGTATCTACATTGTACCGAGAGCGGACGGTAAAATCTTACTCGGGGCGACGGTCGAATTTGTCGGCTATGACAAGACCGCAACCGTGGACGGTGCCAAACAGATGATTGACGCAGGAATCGCCATCGCGCCCCAACTTGCCGATAGCACTTTTGTGCAAACATGGGTCGGTCTACGTCCTTACGCCAAAAAGGGACCGCTTCTTGGGTATCTGCCCGGGTATGACAACGTCGTTTTGGCATCGGGTCATTTCAAAAATGGTATTCTCCTTGCCCCGATTACAGGACAACTTATTGCTGAACTCATCACCACAGGACAGCCATCATTGCCCTTAGAACCATTTCAGCCAACACGGGTTTAACGGAATATCTTTGCATGTTTTGGAAAATCGAGATTAAAGGCGAAAAATATTTTTTGAATTTTAAATGAATTGTTTCAGAATATACGGGTTAACCTATAGACGATCTTTTTTAATTGACCGAAAAAGGGGCATCGAACGCTGTCCCTGCCTGACGAATAAACTTAGAAAGGAGTTTCAGAATGCGTCAGTATGTTTCGTATTTAACAGAGGCAATGCCTCACGCTTGGGCGATTAGCAGCAGAATTTGGAACAATGGAACCGGAGGAAATGAGCGAGATTGTACTTCGGGAGACCGGACCTCGTTGAAGACACGGGCATCTAAAATTGCCAACGTGTTCCGTTGTTGGACCAAGATTTATTTATGGAGAAGGCACAGACCGAGGAGTGAACAAGCAGGCATCTTCCATTACGGGATGGAAGGAGGGTTACGCGCCTTCGCTTGATTACGCTCCTCTTTTGAGGAGACAAGCATGTTACACACTGACGAACAGTTGATGCTCTCTGTGCAGGACGGGAACAGAGATGCATTCCGAATTTTAACCGAGCGACACTATACAAACACTTTAAATTTTATCTATCGATTTGTCAAAAACCGGACGGTTGCGGAAGACCTTTGTCAAGAGACGTTTCTAAGGGTATGGCGTTGTGTGCCAACGTATCGCCCTATTGCGAAATTTAGAACGTTCCTTTATCACATCGCCAAGAACGTATGTTTGAAGCAGTTGGCGAAGGATCAGAGAACACCGCAGATCGAATCTTTGGATGCACCCTATAGCGATGAAGATGAAAACTCTCACCCCATTGCGGTTGCTATCGCAGACAGCAACTACTCTCCAGAGGCGTTGCTTATCGCCAAGGAGACTTACGAGGCAATTCAGGCGGCAATCAACAAACTGTCGCAAGAACACCAATTAGTGTTTCGGCTAACAGAAGTTCAAGGATTGTCTTATCAGGAAGTTGCCGAGATCGTTCAATGTCCGATTGGCACTGTTGCCTCACGTAAAAACGCTGCGATTCGACAACTCCGGAAATTTTTGGCACCCTACAGGACCCGCTTATGATATATAGGTTCTTAGGTTTTAAATATAAACCCTTTTAGCACTCTGGCGTCCGATTTCACGCCAGGGTGCTTTTTTTAGAGGAGTACCCATGAAAGTGCCGCCCCTCACCTCCAACGCAATATTCCGTTTTGAAGAATAACAACATACATTGGAAAACCCGCAAAGGAAATTGAGATGAAACCACATATTACTATTATTACACTTGGTGTTGAAGACTTGGAACGCTCCATTGATTTCTACCAAAAGGGATTAGGATTACCCCGAAAAGACGAATCGGAGAGCATCGCGTTTTTTGAAATGGGTGGAACGATGCTCGCGCTCTATCCGAGAAACGAACTGGCTGAAGACATTACAATCGCGCCTGAGGGCACAGGCTTTCAAGGGTTTACACTTGCACATAACGTTGCCTCTCCAGAGGAGGTAGATATGACCTTAGCAGAGGCGGTCGCGGCGGGTGCTGAGCTTGTTAAGCCCGGACAAGAAGCGTTTTGGGGTGGCTACTCAGGCTATTTCAAGGACCCTGACGGTTTCTATTGGGAAGTCGCACACAACCCGTTTATGTGAAATAATTCAATAGACAATTGAGGCGGATTGATGTATGATGTGAATTCAGATGGAAAAGAAATAGCCCCTCCCTTCTTGGCAAATCTCAGATAACAGAAAGGGGCGTAACACAATGGAAAACGCACGTACTCAAGTCAAAGCACTCACCTTTGATGTCTTCGGCACGGTCGTAGATTGGTATAGCTCAATTGTTGCCGAAGGCGAAGAATTCGGGGGCACCCATGGTATTGACATTGATTGGTCGCAATTCGCCTTGAAATGGCGCGCCGGTTACGGTCCCGCGATGAACAGAGTTCGGCGCGGTGAATTGCCGTGGCAGAACATTGACGCACTGCATCGACTCATTTTGGATAGCCTCCTTGATGAATTTAACATTGTAGGTTTGAGCGAAGCGGATAAAGACTATCTGAATCGGGTTTGGCATCGACTGAAACCGTGGCCCGATGCAGTCAGCGGGTTGACACGACTCCGTAAGCGATATATTGTTGCGACCCTCTCTAACGGCAACGTTGCCTTGCTAACCAATATGGCAAAATTTGGGGGTCTACCGTGGGATTGCATCCTGTCTGCTGAGTTAACGGGGCATTACAAGCCTGACCCCGAAGTCTACCAAACTGCTGCCGCGCTGCTCGGTTTGTCTCCGAACGAAGTTATGATGGTCGCCGCACATCCTGATGATCTTCGAGCCTCGCAAGCCGTTGGTTTTCAAACAGCGTTGGTGCCGCGTCCTCTGGAGTACGGACCCGGTAGAGTTCAAGGCGTAAATGCACATCCGTCGGACCTCGTCGCCAGTGATTTTAATGAGTTAGCAGATATATTAGGAATAGCATAGTTTGCAAGGAGGAACGAAAAATGGATTTACAAGAAGCTGCCGAAGCCGGGCAAGAAATGCACCCGCCCGAACACACCACAATGACAGTGGAAGAATTTCTCTCACGCGATATAGAGGGGTATGAATATGTTAAAGGAGAATTAGTACCGCTGTCGTCTCCGTCATTAGGACACGCTAAGATTAGTGCCAGAATCACGCACTATCTATTTACTTATGTAAGCGAAAATCAGTTGGGTGATGTGTTTGTAGAAGCAGGATTCAAAGTGGGAGAACGCGGGATGAAACCCGATGTTGCATTTATTTCAACCGCGCGCCTGCCTGAAGATGAAAGTAAGGGCTCCCCAATTCCACCTGATCTTGCCGTCGAAGTCGTCTCGCCAACAGATGTCCAGTGGCGCGTCACTGAAAAGGTCCAAGCCTACTTGGATGCCGGAACCCAAATGGTATGGGTCGTTGAATCCGTTATGAAAACAGTAACAGTGTATCGTTCTACAACAGATATTAAGGTGTTTACGGGTGCCGACACGCTTACGGGTGAGGATGTCGTGCTGGGGTTTTCCTGTCGGGTTGCACAACTTTTTGAATAGGACAGGACTTACGCAAAATTGGCTCTCATGCCAAAATTGAGCGAATATTCCCGAAGAAAGCGCAATAATGCACGTCGCATTTGGGCGAGTACGCCGCAAAATTGCGCTACTACGAACCAAAGACTGCCGAAAACGGGTCAACTGCGTAAGTCCTATAGGATACAGTAAGAAGTCGCTCCTACAAGCGAATTGGAGAATACATTATGGACAAAATCCGAATTGCTTTTATTGGCTGTGGTGGCATGTCATCGCAATTGCAACAGTGCATACCGATGGTGCCAGCGTTTGAATTTGTTGCGACCTGTGACCTCGTGGAAGAGAAAGCAGCGTCGAACGCTCGAAGGTTCGGAGCACTCCGGCACTACACCGATTACAATGAGATGTTCAAAAATGAAGATCTCTACGCAGTGGCTGTCGTCGGTAGACCGGAGGATAAACTGCATCGGGACATCGGTATTGCGTGCCTCCAGCGCGGCTATCACATCTACACCGAAAAGCCACCCGCGACCACTGCTGAGGGTGCAAAGATGCTCGTCGATGCGTCAGTTGAGAGCGGCAAAACAGGGATGGTAGGCACAATGTGGCGGCATGCTCCTGCGCACCAGATTGCCAAACAGTTGATGGATGAAGCAGCGTTCGGTGAAGCCTGCCAATACCATACCCGCTACCTCGCTCCGGGTCCGCGTCTTCAAGAAGCCGGATCCCCGTTTGCGTGGTCCTTTATGCTTGATCAGGTGATCCATCCGACCGATTGCATGCGTTTCTTTATGGGACAGGTCAGCGAAGTCTACGCCACAGGCGCAATTGATGCCGGATCGAGTACGGTTTCAATGTCCGTGAACCTTCGTTACGAGAACGGCGGTATCGGCACAATGACGCTTGGTACTGGTCCGGTTTTAGAAGCCATGGTTTTCGCGAAAGGCACCGGCAATCAGGCGATCCAAGTGTTGGAGACGCGCAGATTGCGCCGTTACCGTATGCCGACATGGCTCGACGCGGGGGGCGGTTATGCGGATACACCGACCGAAGAATGGGATCTCAACACCGCATATCACGGCATCGGTAGACCCGGCTATCTTGAAGAGATGCAACACTGGGCAGCATCGCTACAGGCGGGAACACAACCGCACGCCAGCCTCGAAGATTCCTACCAGAACATGCGCGTTTTGGAAGCGATTAGCCGTAGCATTGAAACCGGTGAAGTCGTTCAAATTCCTGCGTAACTCATAGCATAGATAGAGATTGAGTTTTTTCATAATATTGATCTCTAAGCAAGATTTTTGTATTGGAGGTAAACAATGAGACAAGTGGTTATTTATCCGGGTGAAGATGGCTATTGGATTGCTGAATGTCCCAGTTTGCCCGGTTGTATCAGTCAAGCTGAAACCAAACAACAGGTGGTCAGCAGTATTCGAGAGGCAATTGAGGGCTATATTGTTGCACTTGAAGAAGATGAGCTACCAGTCCCTGAAGAACATTTTGAGGCGTTGTTGTTAGCCGTATGAGCGGGTTACCGAGAATCTCAGGGCAAGAGGGAATGTCTTAGAAAAGGAAATGAAGGAAATACTATGGACTGGGCACCTCGTGTAAAACCCATCAAAATTCGTCGGCTCTACCGGTATGCTCGGCTCGGTATCTACGATGATACGTTGCTACACGATGTCGGCTGGGAACTCTACGCCCGGTGTATGGACATCGCTACAGTCGCCGATGTTTACCGAGGGGGACGTGTGCCTTGCCCGAAGTGCAGCACAAAGGTGGCACGTCGGATTGACCCACTCTTCAGTTCTGGCGAAGGTGGCACACACGAACACTGGTTTCGCTGCCCACACTGTGCTGAGCGACTACTTTGGCGCGACTGTCGTCAGGCACTCCGAAACGTCCCACGATGTTTCGACTGTCATGCTGTTCTACATAAAGAAGTTATGTTCCGATGTGCCTGTGGGAAAACATGGTCCCCGGAAGCTTACAAACAATCCCTGAGAACCCGCGTTCTCTTACCGTGTCCTCACTGTTTTGATCTCGTCCGCAGACCGGAGCCTCCGGTTCAAACTGTCAGACATCGGCAACGCAGCCCTGAATTGCACTGCCCCAAATGTCAAGGTATTGCCCTCCATCAGCACGGTAATATCGAGTGCACGGTCTGCGGCTACAAACGTAGGTGGCGGGATTACCGGAAAAGTTTAAAAAAGAAGGACGAAAAGCTCGAATGCCCGAACTGTCAATATACCTTCAGATGGCAGGCATGGCGTAAAAGCACCCGTTCACTCAGAACTGGCAATCCGAGACCCGCGCGCGACTTCGTAAAAAAATGGCTCAGGTGCCGCACACCGCAACAGCGTATGATACAGATTGATGCCCTACTTCAAACTTTGCATGGTAGAGGTCCCTTAGCCCCTCTGTTTATTGATAGTGGCGAACACAACATCCGCCAGATGCTTGACGATCTGGCATCATAGAGAAAACTGAAACGCGGAAAACCAGCGTGACATCGCATGGTAAATTTTATGCAAGACTCAATCATCACGCCTCAATGGGGAGAGGAAAATTCCCAAGATTTCATTGACTACGGAAAATACTTCGTTCCTGATCGGGAGATCCAAATTAATTGTATGTGCGAGGTAATTCCGCCCCCATCGGAATCCGTGTATATTCTGGATCTCTGCTGCGGGGAAGGACTTCTCACGCGGGCTTTGTTAGACAAATTTCCGGAATGCCACGTCTACGGTTTAGACGGCTCGTCGACAATGATCGCGCACACAGAAAAGGCACTCATCGCTTATGGAGATCGTTTTAAGGCAAAGCAATTCGATTTAGCTGCAAGTGATTGGCGTGAGTTCCCTTTTCCTGTCCATGCTGTCGTATCGTCTCTCGCAATCCATCATTTGGACGATACTGAAAAACAAGCGTTGTTCAAAGACATAGCAACCATACTCGTACCGGGTGGAAGTTTCATTATTGCCGATCTGACTGAACCCATGGATGGGTTTGGACAAAAGCTTGCGGCGGATACATGGGACGAATCGGTGCGTCAACGTTCACTCGATCTGGACGGGGATCTACGCGGTTATGATTACTTCTGTGAACTCGGCTGGAATCATTACGCACAATCCAAACCCGATCCAGATTCGATTGACAAACCATCGTCGATATTTGATCAACTCAAATGGCTTGAACAGGCTGGGTTCACCAATGTTGATATGTTCTGGATGAAGGCTGGACATGCTATATTTGGTGGACGCACACCAAACTTAGAAGTGAAATAAATAATTTCTAATTGCTAATCGATGAAATTGGCAACTCAGGAGGAAAACTATGAGAGTTTTATTTTTTATGACCCTCGTTATCAGTCTGACAGTGCCCAGCACACTATGGGCGAAAAATATGGCACTGGCGTTAGATGGGGCGACGGCTATTGAAGTCCCAAACAGTGACAGCTTAAATCCGAAAACAGCGATAACGATAGAAGCATGGATGAACATGAGCAAACCCGTCGGTGAGTGTCTTGCAAAGGACTGGGGCGGTCAAAGGGATTACATCTTTCCAGAGATTGTCCAAAATGGAAACGGATTACGTTTTGTCCTCTGGCCTGGCACAAAAATCCTTGATGTCCCTGGATTGGAGCCCAACAAATGGCAACATGTCGCTGGGGTTTGGGACGGTAAAGAGATGCGAACATATATTGATGGGGAAGAGAAGGGTGCAGCACCTTTTGGAGCAAAGGAATTAGCGGCAACCGACGCTTCACTGTATATCGGTGTCGGTGATAGTCAAAATTGGTTTTGTACAGGGTCGATTGATGAAATCCGTATCTGGGAAGTCGCTCGGACCGAAGAAGAAATCAACGAGTTCATGATGAAGGTGCTCAACGGCGATGAACAGGGCTTAAACGCACATTACACTTTCGATGAAGGCAATGCCAGCGATAACACCAAAAACGGAAACGATGGTGACGGTGGGTTTGGAAAGGCGAATTACGTTGATGTTACCAACGTCTTAGATCTCGAACCGCTTTCTGTTGACCCAGAAGATAAACTGGCGACTACGTGGGCATGGGTGAAACAGACCCGATAATGGGTTTCAGAAGGAATAAGAAATTGTATCAACCTTCAGACGAGATTCTTTCATTCTATAGACAGACACAAGAATCGGAAAGACTTACGACTAATACTGAAGGTCAGTTGGAATTTGTACGGACCCAAGAGATCACCACACGCTATTTGCCCCCACCGCCGGCAGTGGTTTTGGACATCGGTGGCGGTTCGGGTCCCTATGCCTGTTGGTTAGCAAAAGTAGGCTATGAGGTCCACCTCGTAGATCCTGTGGATTTACACATTGAACAAGCGAAAGAAGCCTCAAACCAACAGATAGATCATCCGATCGCCAGCATATCGCTTGGCGACGCACGAGAACTCCGTTTTTCGTCGATGTCAGCGGACACCGTTCTGTTATTGGGACCTCTCTATCATCTGATTGATAAAAGTGAACGGTTGTTGGCACTCAAAGAAGCGTATCGTGTCCTGCGAAACGGTGGTGTTATGGTTGCCGCGGGTATCTCACGCTTTGCGTCTCTACTCGACAGTTTTTTTGAGGGAGGATTCAGGGATCCTGTTCATAGAGACATCGTTCAAAACGACCTTGAAACGGGTTACCATCGTAACCTCACTGACACCCTCAAGTACTTTACAGATGCCTATCTTCACCGTCCGGAAGAACTCGGTTCCGAAGTTATCGAAGCAGGTTTTCAGCATCAGGCGACACTTGCTGTGGAAGGACCGGCATGGCTTTTTGAGTCGTTTAAAAATTATTGGACGGATCCGGATCTGCGTTCTGTCGTTTTAGATCTGATTCGCAAAGTCGAAACAGAGCCTTCGCTCCTTGGTATGAGTGCGCATATTCTTGCGATAGGGACGAAATAAAGGGTGATTGATAATGCCTGAAGGTCAAGTAGTTCACAAAACGGAAACACCTGTCACGGTCGAGTCGCTACAGGCTGATTTTAAAGCACTCGGTATCGAAAAAGGGATGGTCTTACTTGTTCATTCGTCCTTGAGTGCAATGGGATGGGTCTGTGGTGGTCCTGTTGCCGTTATTATCGCACTTCAGGAAGTATTAGGGGAAACTGGCACGCTTGTGATGCCGACTCACTCGACTGACCTCAGCGATCCGAGTCAGTGGGAGAATCCGCCCGTGCCGGCGTCGTGGTGGCAAATAATACGGGAGACGATGCCTGCCTACGATCCCGATTTGACACCGACCCGTTCAATGGGCAAAATTGTCGAAACGTTCCGAAGGCAAAAAGGTGTTCTTCGCAGCATGCATCCACAGAATTCGTTTTGTGCAAGCGGACCCGAAGCCTCTTATGTTACAGATAACCACGCCTTGGCATTCGGCTTTGGTGAAAACTCACCACTTGGTAGAATCTATGACTTGCACGGTTCTGTTCTGCTCCTCGGCGTTGGGCACTCAAACAATACATCCATACATCTCGCAGAATACCTGGCAGACTTCCCAACCAAACGCATCGTCCGAGAGGGTGCCCCGATTTCGCAGGCGGGTTCAAGCGCATGGACAACCTTTGATAATATCGATGTAGACGCTTCGGATTTTGATCGGATCGGTGAAGATTTTGTGCGGTCTGATGCGGGAAAGGTGGTTCGGCACGGTAAGGTCGGCAACGCGAATTGCCAACTGATGCCGCAATCTGCCGTAGTTGACTTTGCTGTTGATTGGCTTGAGAAAAATAGGGTGTAGGCGCGATCTAAAAAAATTGATTTCTCGTTATATCCGTGTTATACTATAATAACGCAAGTTTCTATACACATATCGCCCCGCTGGGGCTTTAAGCCTGGGATTCGGTGAGTTTCTACACACATGTCACCCCGCTGGGGCTTTGGAGTAAACAACTCTTGATTTCTATACCCTAATTACTGATAGAAATCCGATGAACCCAAAACCTGATGAAAATAACCTCGCTTATTTGAAAGTGGCAACTTGGGTTATGATAACAGATAGATACACTGAAGAGGCACTTTGTTAGGGACAAAATCTAAAAAATGAGTCTCAAACATGAGTAAACCGAAGGAGAAAGTCAGATGGAGGCATTAAAAGAACTTCGCGTATCCAACGATGCGATGAATGATCCGGAAGAATTACGTCACCGGATATCGGAAGAAGGGTATGTCTTCTTCAAGAGGCTGCAAGATCCCGACAAACTCTGGGCGTTGCGGCGAGAAATGCTAACGACGATGCAGGAAGGCGGTTGGCTCGTCGCGGGGACCGACCCGATGGACGGCATTGCTGATGTATCTACCCAGTGTACCGAGGGTGACCCCGAATACACAGACGTATACCATGAGGTGTATAAGTTAGAAGCGTTTCACCGTTCCGGACACTGGCACGAAGTCGTCGATATGGTGGAGAAAATTGTCGGTAGAGAGGTGCTACCGCATCCACAGAAAATTGCGCGTCTCTGGTTTCCTAAGTACACGGCGCACACCACACCGATACACCAAGACTTCGTCCACTTTCAAGGGAATTTCCAGACCTATACGTGTTGGGCACCCATCGGAGATTGTCCAATTGAGTTGGGAGGTCTGGCTGTCCTACCGGGTTCGCATAAGATTAACAAAGTCATGGAGCATCACTTTTCGCTCGGTGCTGGGAGTCTGTGCGTTAATGAGGACGAGTTGTTGGGTGAATGGCATTCCACGAATTATGAGGTTGGCGATACGCTCATCTTCCCTGCGTTGACCATTCACAAGGCACTCCCGAATTTGACCGAGGATCGACTTCGTGTGTCGTTGGACAACCGCTATCAGGCTGCCGATGCCCCGATTGCTGAGCACATGCTTGAACCGCACTTGAACATCTTCAACTCCCTTACGTGGGAACACGTCTACCGCAATTGGGAATCCGATGCGTTGAAGTATTATTGGAAAGATCGTGACCTGACTGTCCTGCCAAGGGATCTCAGTTACGGGAACAAAGGGTTTGAGGAAGCGTTGGAGCTGGCGAGAGGTGGGGACGAACGCGCCATCCTACACTTAAACCGATCAGTCAAGCGTGATGCCACGACCGAATTGGCACAGCGTGCAGTTGCAGTCCTGCAAGAAGTAAATGTCCGAACTGCGCAATAATGGATTTCCATTACAAAGACATTATCCCTTGGGGAAGATCGTTTGACGAATACTTGGGTATGTTTAATCTCTCCGAGGACGACATCGCTTCCAGATAACAGGGAATGAAATGCTGCGGTTAAGGGCGTGCTGATTGCCTGAATTACAAACTACCACTTGTGTGTCGGTGCTTCGGAGAGATCTTTGACGAATTCGTAGGTCCAATCTACGGTCCGATACCCACAGTTGCTGTAAAAGAGGAACGCCCGGTGGTTATCCCAAGCAGTACTAATCGCGGCGTGCCGGTATCCGATTTTCTTCATCTCTTGAAGTGCGTATTGGAGCAGGTAACGCCCTAAACCTTGCCTCTGAAAATCGTCCTCAATACCGAGCCACGTCGTATGCAGCCAGGCTTGCGCATCCGTGTGGCTGGAGAACTCCCCACCGCAAACAGATTCACAGATACCGACCTGTTCACCGTTTTGGTGGGCGAGCACAGTGCAATTTGGGAATTGTCCGCGTCCGTCCTTCCACTCGACAGAAAGCGTTACCGGTAGGCTTGAAGGGATGGGTGTAACGGAATAGTCTTCCCAATCTAAAAACACCTCGCCACTCGAACGTCGGTATCCGTTAAATCCGAGGAGCCCTTGAACTTGATCGAGCGCATCCGATAGATAGGCGTGTTCAAAATGATAGAAACGATACTGACATTCCTGTGGGAAAGCGGAAATTTGGGAAACGTTAAACGTTTTCAGATACGCCTCCGCCGTTTCCAGTACGGCTTGTCCAGCGCGCCGGGCACCGCGTTCGTAAGCGAAAAACCGAATAACACCTAATTTTTGCTCCCTATTTTCTCCAGATCGACTGATACCAACGTGAATAAACGCCTGTATAACACCGTCCGCTACCGCGATAAAGGCAGCTTCGGAATCGAGGCCATCCTCCTTTATATCGGCTTTGTCGGCTGTAATTCGGTGCATTGCAATCGCAAATTCTTCCTCTCTTACTGGATAGCAATGCGGGACATTGACGGTCATACGGTTGTAAAATTGGGGCACCGGTGTTTGCATGTCAGGTATATACTGGGAAATTTCCATTTGTTCTCCTAACGTTTCTCGACCCGGAAACTGGCATCCAACGCTTTCTCGACTCGAATTTGTGATTCTTCAAGGTGCGCAAAACTGTAATCGTCAAGAGTGCCTCTGGCATTTTGAAGCGCGCGCTGTATCTTACTCCTGATTTGTCCGAGGTGGAGACGTGCAAGCGATCTGGCATCCTCAGGTGTGCCACTGTCAGCTTCCAACACCAGTTTGATGAGTTGTTTCAGGTGTTCACGCTGTAAACCGCGACGGAAACTGGAGATAAACGCATCCGAGTTCGACCACTGCTTCGCACCCGCATCCTTTTCGAGTTCAACCCAAACCGCATCCGTAATGCCTGAAAAGAGTTCCGGCAGTGTGAACGCATCTTCACCCTTAGGGAACTTCAGTTCAGCGTCTTGAACGCGGGACAGCACCGACGGATAAAGCAACCGCTCCAAGATGAGGGTTTGATTTCGGAGAATGACATCATGCACGGGATAATCGAAACGTAAGGAATTCCAACTATCTCCGCCCCAATCACTCCAACGGGTGATTGCCAAGCTATTGAGTAATTCGGGCGAGAAACTGAAGGCTTTATCCGAAAGTGCATGCTCTTTGATGAATTGGAGTGCCTCGCGTTGTTTTGCGGCTGGCACAGGCACGAAGGGGAGACGACCATTCTCATCGCCTCGGTGATCGCGATGGTGATACTGTCCACCAATATATCGGCTTGCGAGATACATTGTGAAGCCGTGTTCAAACAGCAGACTTCCGAAGGCGCGCCTGACACGCTGATAGCCCATCCCCTCTTTCGTAACTTTGTCGGCGATCTTATCCCAGAGTCCTACGACGACTTCACGCCGTTGCCTGGCAAACGCGAGCGGGTCATCACCAAGATCCCACCGATTTACCAGTGGATCCAGATCCCTGAAACGGTACCCATAAGCATCCTCATCTGTTCCATAAGTGAGATCTGATGTCGCAACACGGGAAGCGATTTCACCTAACGCTTTCAATTCACCTTCGGGTTTGCTGGCATCAATGGGTTTATAGGCGTACTCGACCACCCAGTAATCCCAGGGTCCGATCGTCTTTGTATAGTAATCTCCTTGTTCTTGACCTTCAGGCGCGATATTCACAGCATCGTATTCCATAACGGAACCGATAAGAGCTTCGTCCCTTTTTTTGTTTAGGTCATCAAGAGAGAAAATCGTGCTCGCTTTAAAGTTGTGGCGGAATCCCAACGTATGTCCGACTTCGTGCATCGTTAAAGTCTTGAGTGCCTGCCCAATGAATTCCTCTGGTAGTTCGCCGTCTTCGTCAGTCAAATCCCGCGCCTGCAAGACGCTCGCCATAAAGCCCATCTGTCGCGCCAAGCCGGTGGCGATCTGACATTGGAATCGTGAAGAGTGGTCCATCGGGTGATCGCGTTCATACGCCACTTCATCAAAGAAGGTCATATACTCTCGTTGCCAGTACCGGATCCAACTCTCACCGATAAGGATATCGGCATCCAGGATTTGCCCCGTCAACGGGTTCACGCGAGAGGGACCGATTGCGAACCCTGCGCCAACCATCCAACGAATCGTGTTATACCGTGCATCTTCAGGGTCCCAGTCCTCATGGTCTTGCTGAATACGTGCTTCAATGGCATCCGCAAATCCTATTTTTTTAAACGCCTTGTTCCACTCCAGAATCCCTTGTCGGACATAGGGTCGGTAGCGGTGCGGCACGGTTTTTTCGATGTAGAAGATGATCGGTTCTTTTGGGGGTGAGAATTTTGCATCTTTGTCCGCTTTCTCCAAATGCCAGCGGTTGACATACCGGATAAAAGGGGCATCGCTGGTTCGAGACGAATAGTCTTTGACCGCTGTCATAAAATGTCCGAGACGATCATCAGCCAATCGGGGACGATAATTGTTTTCTGGAAGTCCCGCGAGACTGTAGTGCAGGGTCAACTGGATACCACGACTGTCGGGAATGGTGCTCATACTCCTTTCTGAACTGTATACAGCATTGACTTTCAACTCAACGTTTTTCGGAAACGCCTTGACCGCTCCCCACGTGCTACGCGTTTTGTCGAAGCGGGCATCAGGGGCAATCCTGCGTGCCAGCGGCGGCAGGTCGGATATAAAAACGGGAGAGATGTTCACCAGCACACTCTTCCGTTGCGGATGGATGCTTTCAATCTTGAGCGAAAACAGCACGGAGTCGTTGTGCCCCAAGTCAACCGCTTCTGCAATCGGTGTCCCTTTATCAGCACGGAAACGCACATTTTTTCGCACCAGATGTACCCTATCACCGACACGCCGCCAGACGAGCATCCACTCTTCCAGCGTCATCCCTGAAAGTAGACGCCCTTCCCCCATGCCGCGCGCAACGCTCATCATGCAGAGAAACGGTTTGTCCAATTGGGAGGGTTGAATTTCGCAATAGAGGTTCTCTTTTTTCTGGTATAATTTGAAAAAGCCCTCGTAGCTTTTACTGTCCTCAGTAACTTTAGCAAAATCTTCAAACTCTTTTTTCTTTTTTGCGGGTGCTTCCTGCGTCGCAGATTTTGCGGGTTGTGCCGCTTCCTGAGCAGATACCGAAAAGCAATAAGCACCCATTAGAATTAAACAGATCCCAAAAATCAATTGGCATCGCATTATCTTTTCTCCCTATTTTAAATTAAAAAACTAAACTGTTACGCAATCAAAAACCATACAGAGACCATTATATTCATCACAACATTTTCTTCAATATTTATGTCTTCTTATGCCCAATAGATCAAGGAGCAGACTAAACTTAAGAAAAGGTGGTAACTTGGGTCAATGATAATGAACCCGACGACTGCCATTGAATGAGAATCTGGGCCAATCGCGTTCCCAGTTTTCGGAGGCGTAAGGGATATAATGGCATGCCAACGCGTGCCTACGTGTTCCAGGCTTTAAAATCTGCGCGCCGCCGTGGATTAACTTTCCGTCAAATAGGATTACATCTCCAGCGTTGACCATAACCTGAACCGCGTCAGTCCCATTTTCGAGGAAAACCTGTTTGACGGTTGGGAAATAGCGGTTGTGTTGTTGCAACTCGTATGTTTCCCCAGGGAGCAACGCCATAGGCACATCACTTTTCGTAATCAATCTACCTCTATTGGAACCGGGCTGGACGATCAGCGGTCCATTGTTTTCATCAACACTTACCATTGCCATCCATGCCGACATACAATCGGGTAGATAATACTGGTCTTGATGCAGCGGATGCTCCGATCCCTCATAAAAATGCATCGTTTGAATGCCTTCCGGCTCGCCACCGAAACAGTCCGCGAGTGGCTTATGTAAGCGAGGATGGATTAGCAGATCCAATACGAAGGGGTCGTAGAGATGCTGATTAAAGGTTCGAGACCCGTATTTATCCTGCTGGAAGAACCCTTCGAGCTGCTTACGTCCTGTGTGAAGGTCTTCCATGTGCTCAACAAAACGTTGACACTCTACTTGTGAGAAGACACTTTCAAGAACGAGATACCCATTTTCTTGATAAAACGTTTTTTGTGCAGGAGTCAAACCTGTCTTTTCGGATGCCATTTTTTTAATTTACCTTACGGATAAGTCATAGGTTCTGTGAATTTAACGGTTTTCGTGTTCAAGCCGTTCTCCATTTTATTCCGAACTTGGTTTTCGGTTGGCGTGTTGCTATCAGTAATTTTATCACGATTATGGATCTGTTGTCAAATCCTCAATTGCCTCCGAAAGTGCCGAGCCTCGAAAATATGTCTTGACCGATTGCATGTGCCGTGCTATCCTATCCCAATCAACATTTTTTAGGAGGAGGGTGACCTTTTCTCTCCATAACAAACCTTGTCAGTCTATATCGGACTGTGGAGAGTCTCGGTTATTATAATTTTATGCAGGTTGCAGCAATGTTTGGTGAAGGTAAGGGGGGCGTGGTAGACAAACCCGACCCCCAGGCAGCAGGGGATGTTGTCGTTGTCAAAATTCGCGCCGTCCCAATGTGTACAGAATATAAAGGATTCACATCTGGAGGCACTGGCGAACACTTTGGACATGAAGCCGCTGGGGAAGTCGTCGAAGTCGCACAACCCGGTCGTGTTAAGGTAGGGGACCGTGTGGTGGTGCAGCCACAGAACTCTTGTGGGACGTGCCAGATGTGTGCCATTGGCGAGCACATCCATTGTCAGAGCGGACGTAACATCCGGGAAATCCTCGGGACGGATCCGGCTTCAGCGACTTATGCGCAGTATATGCACAAAATGGAAGATTTGTTATCTCCAATTCCAGAGGGTGTGAGTTATACACATGCCGGAATGGCGTGCTGTGGATTGGGACCGACCTTCGGTGCAATGGAGCAGATGCAAGTCAATTCGTTAGATACAGTCATGGTTACTGGATTGGGTCCCGTTGGACTCGGCGGGATTATCAATGGACGGTACCGCGGCGCGCGTGTCATCGGCGTTGAAAGCCACCCATATCGTGCCGAACTCGCGAAAAAGTTAGGCGCAGACCTCGTCTTGAACCCGACTGATGAGGATATCCTTGATCGGATCAGCGATTTCACTGACGGAATCGGTGTTGACAAAGCAGTGGACTGCTCAGGCGCGTCTGCGGCACATCGGTTGATGGTCGATGCCGCTCGAAGAAAAGGGCAGGTTACGTTCGTTGGAGAAGGCGGAGACTTTCCACTGGGTGCAAGCCGGGATATGATTCGGAAAGGTCTGGTGCTACGCGGGAATTGGCACTATAATCTCGGTGTCTATCCAAGATTGATGAAGATGATCCAGGACTCCCCCGAACAGATAGATACGTTTATTACACACACTTTCGCGATGCGTGACGTACAGAAAGCATGGGAACTGCAAGCGACAGGCGAATGTGGGAAGGTTGTGCTGGATCCGTGGGCATAACCTATTTTTAAATGTTCCTTAAATAATCATAAAGACTTCACTGAACCGTCTTTCAGGTGGTTGCGTCTTGGAGGCGGCGGAGTTTGAGGACGAAAGAATCCTCGTTGAGTTCCACCATATCATAAGAGATCGCTTCCCCTTGCGGAACATCGCATTTGAGTTTGACATTATAAGCCAAACCGAGGGGAAGCAGATTCTCAGCACGTGCAATTTCCGCCTTTTCAATGAGACCGTTAACGGTATACCCACCACTTCCATCAAGGACTTCTCCGGCTTTCAAATCGCGTTTGGCAACCGTGATAACGTCCGCAACAGGCGTTGGTAGCGGTGTACCTGTCGGTTGTCCATAGAGCGCGGCTTTCGCAATCGAAATCGGTGCTTCAACAGCCACAAGGTGATACGGACGATACAGGAGATAGTTTTTTCCGTTCCCACCCGGATACAAATTGTAGCCCGCGAGATCCTCCTGTGTGAACGGATGATCGGTCCGAATGACAACGAACACCCCCATCCGAAGCGGGTTGTCCAGCATCGTCTGGTTTCCATCGACGGCAACGCTGTTCGCGAGTTCAACGACTCCGTGCCGGTTTAGGATGCCTCCCTCCGCTTGCAGGCTAAAGACCTTAGCAATATCCTCAATGTTCACTGACGGTTCGTGCATCCCGCGAACGTCCGGTGGTAGCCCTGCCATGTTTGCCAACGAGGTCATCTCAATCTGTGCCTTTGACCCATCCCGAAACGAATTGAACATCTTGAAATTAATTGTGCGCCGCTCAACATGTTCCTGACTAAACCCGAATCGCTGGGGGACGGTATCTGGTATCCCAACACGGTCATCGTCATAGAATATGGTGCCACGTCCAGCGGCGACGATTTCAAAACCGAGTGTCTTTGCCCATTCAACGATATTCATCGTCACACCAGGTTGATCCCCGTCAACGAGTGTATAGACGACACCGGCGTTGTCTGCTAAACGTCTCAGAAACGGACCGACAGTCACATCGGTTTCGACGTTAACCATCACGAGATGCTTCCGATGCATCAGGGTGTGGTACGCCATCCGCGCACCGACCTCTGGAATACCGGTGGCTTCCACAACGACATCAATTAGATCCGATTGAATAATGTGTAGCCCATCTTCAGTGATTGTTGGTTTACCACTTCGGATCGCATCGTTCATCGTGTCAACGCTTCGGATCTGTTGAATCTCGTTGGACGGGACATTGCTGGCTTCATACGCGCCTTTCGCGTGCCCCAAATCGATATCGGCGATTGCGCTTGCCACCATACCTTGCATCTGTGAGAGTTGCGCCACCAGTCCGGCACCAAATTTCCCTGCACCGATGATACCGACACGGATCGGATTATTCTCCGCTGCGCGCTTGGCAAGTTGTGTGCTGAACATATAAGATTCCTTTGGTTTAGATTCTATTGAACACGTTTCTCATATTCTGCGCGTGTCATCTCAAAGTCCAACGTTTTTCCATCATCCAATTCCCTTGAAACGACAAAACCCAACGACTGCCACAACGCTTTTGAAGGGGCATTGTCTGCCCGAACATCCATCGGACAGAACCGATCAATCCCCAATTTCTCGAACGCGTGTGTCACTAAGCATCGCACGACCTCTTTTCCATAGCCTTTACCCCACAAGGTTTTGTCCCAAATTCCGATGGGAAGGCGCGTGATTTTTTCACCCTCAATCTTCCCCCGTTCCAAGTTCATCCACTCCAAACAGACCTCGCCGATGGTGCGTCCACTCGCTTTTTCTACAATTGCGAACAAAAAGCCGTCTTTTGCCATCGCCTTGCCCGCGGCTTTGAGATAGTCTTTCGTTATCGGTTCATCCGGTGGCTCACCTTCCATCGCCTGTAGGAAATCAGGGTCGTTGTAAAAAGGGACCGCAATATGAAAATCTGCATCTTTAAAGGGTCGGAGTATCAAACGTTCAGTTTCCAAGTGAATGTTGTGCCCTGCGAAGTTGTCTAATTCTATCATAGCTAAAATTTTTCCTTATCCGTTATCAGAGGATCTCTGTAATCCATTCGCCATCATGTGCGGGGTTATAGATGAGTCCTTCTTTTATATCAAGGCAGAGATCGAGATGTTCCAATACCATGTGTCCGACGAGAACAGGCGAGCCTTCGGGCAAATCGGTGATCTGCATTAGACTTGTTCGTTCTAATACCGTAAATTGGACTGCTGAGTAAAGCATCCTATCAACGATGCCAGTGGCGGTGCGGGCTCGCGTCACTTTAATGCGTGTGAGACCGAGCTGCTCAATGAAAGGTGTTGGCAAACAAAGCCCTGTCGCACCCGTATCAACGAGGGCATCCGTGATGGTAAGCCGCCGCACGTCTTCTGGATTCATAACGCCTAATTTTACGGCTACCAAATCATATTGATTTTCGAGTTCAATGTGTGTCGTGTGTCTCATGTTTTCCTTCGCTCTTCGCGTTGAATTCTGAAATTGCGTGTTGTATTGACACGGGCAATTATAGCAGATTTGAATAAGAAACATCAAGACGAAGGTGTCTGATTTCGCGTAGAGATCACGACGACAACACTATAGACTGAACAGATAGGTAAACTTGCTCAAGACTGTCCATTCGTGCTCCTGCAAACCGTCAGCTGCATTCCACGCCTGATCGAACACGAAGTAAAAATCGCTACCCGGACGATAGATGTAATTGACTAAGAAATTCGCGCTCGCCCGTTCCGCACTATCGTTCCACTGTGCGTACAATTTGGTGAAGAAACGAGTGTTCAACGCATAACTGATACGTGTGCCGACAACATTCGTCGTGAACAGATCGCTTTCGGGCAAGTTAATCCAATTGCGTTGGTATCGCGTTTCAATCGCGAGTTGATACGTCATCCGCCACTGGCTATCAATGTTCAAACTCACGCGGTTGCCGTGAAAGTAATCTCCATAATCTACACCACCGAACACAGCGAACGGACGACTGGTCTCTGAGAAAAACATTAGAGAAACTTGGTTCATTTCGTAATCGCCAGCGGGGATCTCAACATCACCGATACTGAAAGGTTCTTCAACGCGGTCGAAAAATCGTCGGAGATCGAGACTGAACCCATCATCGGACTCCGAGAGCAGATCTCCACCAACCCCGATATCCCAACCGATGGGTTTGTTATCGTGGTCCAACAGATAACTGCCATTGAAAACCGCTCCAACATCTCGGACACCATACCGCCTAACTTGGACTTGGTAATCGGCATTCAACATCAACGAGCGGATGTCGCGTCGATGCATGAACCCCATTTTACTGGTAAATTGGGGACCGATATCGAGATAAGAAGCATTGACATGAAAATGATCATTTCGCCAGTCGTTTGAGAGATACCATGCGACATCGCGTTCGTCCGGGTCTGGAGACCAACTTCCAACAGTCATTGCACGCATCCGCCACTGATCATGTGGTCTAAAAAAGAGGTCTATCCCACCGTTGCGATGATACTCGCCGAGGTCGCTCTGCCGATTCGTGAGAATGAAACCGACGCTTGAATCGCTGAGAATATCGCGCTGCATTCTCAAGACAGAGAAGTTCGTCAGTGGTGATTCTGGCGAAGCGGCAGTCGTCATGTTGAGCGCGCCGACACTGTACGCCCCAACCTTTCCCGTGAGTTTACCACCCCCAAGCAGTCGAACCTGTTTGTCATCTTCAATGCCGATACGTCGACTGTAAAAAACCGACAGGGGTGGCGGACCGAAGTCGCCGAGTCCCGCTCCAAAGGAGAACAGTCCACTGCCCTCAAGGAAGAACTCGCGCCGCTCCGGAAAAAAGAGACTAAAACGTGTGAGGTTAACCTCCTCTTGGTCGGCTTCTACTTGCGCGAAATCGGTATTCAACGTCATATCTAATGTCAGATTCGATGTCACACCGTATTTCATATCGAGTCCGAGGTCCTGTTCGGTGGTTCGCTGCCAATCTCCATCACTCAGATTCCGTGCTAAACCGCCGAGTAAGTACGGCTTGATATTATAATATGATGGTGAGGCGATGCCTTGTAGCCCAATCAATTTGCCTTGATACGTCGGGTGATAGGTGCCGGGCCAGCTTTCGCTTCGAGGCACTTGTATCCATTGTGTCGTTTCATTTTTTCGGGCGATATTGCGTCCAAAATTCACACCCCAGACCATCGAATCGTCTTTTTTGAACCGCAGTTGATTGAACGGGATCGCGATTTCAACTGTCCACCCCTTATCGTGCCGCCGTCCAGCAGCCTCCCAGATACAGTCCCAACTCCCGTTAAGGTTTTCGCCGCCGTCTGTGACTGCGGTGTCCGACTGTGCCCCGAGCGCATTCATTCGGAAGAAGACCCCCTGTCTTTTATCACCGTAGGTGTCAAGCATCACATAAACGTTGTCATTCTGCCACAGCTGCCCATCACGCCGCATTTCGTTCGCAACAACTTTTTCAGGCTCGGCGTCGTAACACGCAAACCCGATGTAAAGTTTCTCGGCACTATACAACATGCGAACCTCGGTGCGCTCGGTACTCGGTTGCCCTTCATCGGGGGATTGTTGCGTAAAGTCATCAATGACCTGTGCCCGCGCCCAATCTTCCTCGTTGAGATGCCCATCAATTTCGATAGTGTCTTGGGTTAACAGTGGTGTAATTTCTCTGCTGGCTTCAACATTTATGTTCGTAGCTATAATCGCCGCGAATGCCAGAAGAACGATTCTGTGCCGCATCTTTTCTCCTCTTTTAATGGCTATCGGTTGTCAGTTACCGAAAACCGACGACTGATGGTTTCTTTGTTGACCGTCATTCCCGTTGACTGCCGACGACTGATGACTGACGGTGATGAGCATTTAACCTTCAGTTTCCCAGAAAATTCACATTTTTTCAAGGAAAACGAAGCAGTTTACAACTAAAGATGAAAATGAAACAGTCGTATATCGGCTTTACAACGGAGTGCAGGGTGTCGGGAATCGGAGTGTTTGTACAATGTAATACAAGGATTTAAATCCAGAGGAAAAAATAAGGCTAAAAGTACCCAGTTATGAAACAGTACATAAAATTTTCATTGGGCTTCTTGGTAACCTTGTGCCTTCTGTTCTCATGTGCGCGACCGCCCCAACAAGTTATTGAAACACCCCAAGGGGTCTCAGAATCTGGAAGCACAAGAGATTTCACAGTAATTCGTATGGAGGGTGAATTTGGGGTTGCCAGCGGTTTTTTTGTAGACCAAGACAAAATTGCAACCAACATCCATGTTGCCGCCTATCCCGGTGTCATCTTCGCAAGATCGCCTGACCAGAAAACAATCTGGACTGTTGAAGGCATAACTGCGTTCGATGCCAAAAATGACCTCGTCATTCTGAAAGTTGCGGGGAAGGGAGTACCGTTCCCAATTGCCGACAGTGATACCGTTAAGGCAGGCGATATAGTTATGACCGCAGGATATCCCAATGGAAAATATAGGATCACGCAGGGAACCATATATGGAGTTCGCGGCAGCGATAAATGGATCCAGATGAGGATTGAGATTTCTGGTGGCAACAGCGGTGGTCCGGTAAAAAATAGTAAAGGACAGGTGATAGGAATCATCTCCGGTATAGAAACTCCTTACAGTTACGCTATCCCCTCAAACGCGCTGAGAGCATTGCTCACTCGTTTAGGTCCCGCCGAACCGTTGGTATTATGGCGTAAACGAGGACCGATACGTGCCTATGTCTATTCCGTTCAAGGGCAAGCTAAATACAATGATGGTCGCTATGATGAAGCAGTAGGCGATTTTGATAAAGCCATCGAACTACATCCCAAAACAACTGACGCTTATTACAATCGAGGCCTCGCAAAATTCAGGATCGGAGAGATTCAATTCGCACAAGGAAATGTAGAGAAAGCCCAAGCATTATATGAAGATGGAATTAAGGACTCGACACAAGCTATCAAGTTAAATCCAGGAAATGCCAATGCATATCACAATCGCGCAGGTGGAAAGTCTCGCCTTGCGCAATTAGAGACCGATATAGCAAAGAAACAGGAATACTACCAAGACGCTATTGAAGATTTGACACAGGTCATCGAACTGAATCCAGAGCATGCCGATCCGTATAACAATCTCGGTGCTGCCAAGGCGTCCCTTGGTGAATCGAAGGCAAATCAAGGGGACATCTCGGAGGCACAAACGTTATATGTGGCAGCGATTCAAGACTGTACGCAAGCAATACAACTGAATCCAGAGAATCCGGATCCATATATCAATCGGGGATATGCGCAGTTCCGTCTTGGTAAAACTAAGATAGATAAGGGAGATATAGTGGGTGCAGAGGCATTATACACAGCCGCAGTTCGAGACTGCACACAAGCGATACAACTGAACCCAGAAAATGCTGCCGCCTACGGTAATCGGGGGGTTGCCAAAGCTGCCCTTGGTAACGCTGAAGGCGCGATAGAGGATTTTGATGCCGCTATCCGACTTGATCCAGAGGAAGCAGAATACTTCTATGAGCGTGGACTTGCGAAAGAGACATTGGGGCAAACGGAAGCGGCAAAGGCGGATTTTGAGAAGGCTAAAGAACTCGACCCAGATGTGGGCAAGTCGTTAGAAATAATAAATGGAGGAAAAGATACATGAAAATAACAGCGATTTTGTCGGTTATTCTGTCTATACTGTTGATATTGTTGCCAGCCGCTCTTCTTTCTTCATGTTCGCGCGAAGAAACGGAAACAGTCGCTGATCCGGTTATTATAGATCAGGACATAGTTGAGAATATAGAAGAAGAGACTGGTCCGGTTATTATGGATCAGGACATAGTTGAGAATATAGAAGAAGAGGTGGATCAGGACATAGACTTGGATATGGAAGAAGAGATTGTCGCGGATTTTACCGTGGCACTCGGCACCCATGAGGATGGTGAGGCACTGCTTGATTCACTGACCAAAAATCACTTCAGAGTGAGCAAATGGTCGATACAGGCACTTACCCATCAGGATTTTCCTGTTGAGGAAGCAGAGCGGCAAGTTGACGTTATTGTGATGAGCCTTTTAGAAATGGGCTTCCTTCAGGATGAGCTGGTGTCCCTTGATACCATTATCAAGCGGGGGAAGAAACTCGGGTTTGAAGTATGCACACCTGAGCTTGCCGCGCAACTTCGGCTACAGTATACTGACCAGCCTGACTGGTCAACAGGTGACCGTCTCGGTCAGTTTTTTGTGGCGACTGAAGCGATCGATCTGTATGCCGACGGTCTGCCGAAAATCTTCAGTATCATCAGGGACGATGAGTTCCCGCACAAAGAAACCGGTATCGGCTTGTGGCTGATATCCAACAATGTCGTGGATGCCGCCGATGGAGGCCACCGCGCCCGACTGTTCAACCCAGCCGATCAAAATGGCGACGACCTTGGTGGACGCTTCGCTTTCATTATCCCAGCGATAAATGATGAAGAGTGAAGAAAAAAAATTATGTGCTGAAACTTACAGAACTTCACAAATGCCGCGATTATGAGTTTACTCCGACTCGGAACGCGTAGAGTTTTGCTCGGTTCAGCACAAAACGGAGTCGTAAAGGTTGGGCTGCATCCGTTAACGTTGCCGATTTCCATTGCACCGAGTGCCTTATACTATCATTCGTCATCGGAACACAATCGTCAAGTGAAAATCCTTGTTGAACCTGTCCATCAGCCGTCAGCACTTCAACACCGATCTGTCCGCCACTCGCATCGGCGTTAATTTCAAACCCGCTGTTTGGAATCTGCAATGGGACGGTTTCAATGACACCCCCCTCCGCATCAGCATCAAGCGAGACAAAACCATCTAACCGCCACTTCGCAAGTCCAATCTCCTTGTGTCTGTCCTTCATCTGGGCGCCGTGGGTGTGAACTGTTCCGGTATAGTACCAGTGAATTTCATCATCGGTGATGATCGGTTCTATGGTAGTTCCCATAATCATACCGGTGTCAAATGTGCCGCTTTCGCCGCGTGGAATGATGGGTGTCCGAATCGAATCCGGGTATTCCCAATTAAACCCGTCTCGACTGCAAACGAGTTGTGCGTCAATCGGTCCGTCAATAGGAATCTCGTGCTCAGCGGCTCCCGGTCCTGTTACATACAACACGCCAGCGAGACCGATGTAAATGTTGTGATAGAGGAAACCCGACATGTTGTGGATTTCAGCACGATCCGCGCCATACCGCTGCACACCGACTGCATCATCCTCATCAGTTGCCCCGAACATCGGTTCGAGGGGTTTCCAGGGTCCCTCTAAGCGTGGACTTTCGGTATATGCGATCATACGCCGCGCGTCTTTGTCGTCTCCACGTATCAGGGCGTAAGCTCGGAACATCTCTGTTTTGTTATCGTAGATTACGTTGAACGCACCTTCGTTATCCCGATCTGCGACGGGTTCCAAGTAATCTGAATCGTCCCATCGGATACCATCGGGGGATGTGAGCAGAAAGACGTTGCGATACCGTCTGCAAAAACCGATCATCTTATACCGTTTCTGTGGATCTGGTTCGTCATCATCACGAAAGACACACGCGCCGTGTAGATCCCATACGATGTTGTTGTTAGGGTTTCCGTTGAATTCAAAGCGTCCGAGGTTCGGTTTCGTCCACGTCACCCCATCGTCACTTTCGGCGTAACAGGTAAGATCCCCACGGTCGTTTTCGACGAACTTTCGTCCGTAAGCATCGTGTGTCTGTCCCCTATATGTTGAGGGATTTCGGTCTGGACGTGGAACGTAAAGCCCTGGGATCTCGTTTGCTTGAAACCGCCAATGCGGTCCCATGCGACACATGTACCACATTCGGTATTTCCCGTACGCCGCATCGTACATCGTCGTGCCGTAGAGGTGCACGCGCCTGGATTGATCGGGACCTCCGTGTTCCCACGGATTGTTGGGGTCAGGTTTCAGGACAGAAACGTCATGCTTTACGCATTGATGCAGCGTGCGCGTCACACCATGCTTTGAAGCGATCAACATATCATCAACGAACAGTTCTGTGTTTCCGGTGTTAAGCGTGTGAACGGTATTTGAATTCACGTCATTTCCCTCAATAAGGATATAGCTCGCAAGCCCAATATTGCGAAGTTAATACTATGTGTGAGATGGGTTATATTTTTTGTTTGTCCACCCCGTTAAGTTAATGCGTCTCAATCGCCTGCCCATAACTTCCGCATCTCTTCAGAGGATGCGAGCAGTTCATCCAGCGTTCCGACTGCCTCAACGCGCCCGGCTTTTAGAACGACAATTTGGTCTGCCCGACGCAGCGCGGGACGGCGGTGAGAAACGACGAGGCAGGTTGCCCGCGTGGTCTCAAAAAGACGTTCCCACAAGATCTGCTCCGTATCTACATCCAACCCGGAAGAGAGATCGTCAAAAACGAGAAGATCCGAGTCTCGGGCAAACATCCGTGCCGCCGCTGTACGTTGCATTTGCCCACCCGACAACTTGACCCCACGCGGTCCGACCACAGTATCAAGACCGTCCTCAAGCGTCGGTAGATCTGCCTCCATGACACCGAGCCGGATCGCCCGATTCAGGTCATCCCAATTCCACGGCAACCCCATGAGGATGTTGTCACTGAGTTTTTCACTGAAGAGTTTCGGAGTTTGGGGTGTATACGCACAACGCGGTGGAACAAAAAACGACTTCGGATCTTCAACAATTTCGCCATTCCAGTGTACCTCGCCTGCTTGTTTGGGCAGGACACCCAAGAGCGTTTGCACCAGCGTCGATTTACCGGAACCGATTTGCCCCGTAACAACAGTGAACGAACCGGCTGGAATTTTCAAATCTACGTCAGTAATCCCTGCTGTCTCGCTATCGTAGAGATAGGTAAGACCAGAAATGGTGAGTTCATGTAGCTGATCTGCCTCGGTCCTTTGAGGGATATGGAGCGGCGGTTGGTTTTCTCGCAGATATACCGGTGTGTGTTCTACCAAACTTTCTCTGGGCATCTCATCAACAGTCTGTTCCATACGGGAGTACGAAACCTCTGCCCGCTTGTGCTGTGCCATTATGCTGCCGACAAGCGATCCGCTTCTGGCAACTTCACCGATATATGTCGTAAAAAGTGCGAAGTCGCCGACTGAAAATACGCCCGCTTTCATCTGTTCAGCAATCAGAATCAAAACCACACCGGTGGCGAGGGTATTGATATTAAAACTTATGGATCGCAAGACTTGATTGAACAGGTTATCCACTACAGTCGCCTTGCGGCGTGCATCGTTGAGTTTCTGAAAATGGGCAATTACATTCGGCTCCGTCCGTGCGACTTTCACTGCCAAGATGGATTGGAACAGTTCGTTGATGAAGTTAGTCGACTGTTCCGTGGTGATACGCTGTGCTGTGCGATACCTCTGAATGAAGCGTCTTGACACATTGACGACTGTAATGATCAGGATAGACGGGATGACTGTGATGACAGTTACGGTTACATCGATTCGAGCCATCACGATAATTGACAAGATCGCGAAGATGAGATTGCCCCATAAGTGGATGTACTGCTCCAGATAGCTCAAAACCGCTTGTACGTCGTCCCGTAGCCGATTTGTCGTTTCACCAGAGGCGGTTGACACACTATGCGGTGCCGACATGTCCATGATGGCTGTCATTAGGTTTTTTCGGAGCAGCGTTGAAATAGCGTAACGCCAGCGCGCCCATACGAACGCTGAAGAGATGAGTACGCCTCGATCGCTAAGGTGGGCGACAACAAAGAGCGCAACGAATGTCCAAGGATTGAGTCCTGCCCCCGATCCTCCAGTGACGGGATCAAGGGCATCAAAAAATGCCTTCCGAATCAGTCCATCAAAGAACGGCATTAGGTCGTCTAATCCCCGAAAAAAGATAGTGCCGAGAAAAAGGAGTGGCCGGTAACGGATGAGGCGAATTGAGGCTTTCCCTGTCGTCATTGGGTCATCTCCTCAAGTCCTGTTTTCAGCAATTGTGAGAAGACCGAATCAGGATCTTGAACAAGCTGATTTCGCTCGCCGTGTTCCTGAATTTTCCCATCGGCGAGGACCATAATGTCGTCCACCTGTTGAACCGTTCCAAGCCGATGCGCAATGATGATACTGGTGCGTCCCTTCAATAACCGCTGCACCGCAGTGTCAATGCGCTGTTCCGTTGCCGGGTCAAGTCGTGAGGACGGCTCATCAAGGATAACAACTTTCGGATCTTTGAGGAAAACCCTTGCAAATACCAGCAATTGTGCTTCCCCTGCAGAAAGCCCGGTGCTCTCAAGCAGTGTATCAAGACCATTCGGTAGGGATTGATACCACTCCGATAATCCGAGTTCTTCAATCACCGACAGGATCCGATCATCAGGAATTTCAGCATCAAAGAGCGTTAAGTTCTCACGCACTGTTGCATTGAAGAGTTGCACATCCTGTGTAACCATGCTGATTTGGTTCCGTAAATCATCCAACCGAATCTTCTCAATTGGTTTGCCGCCGACGCGAATTTGTCCACTATTAATCTCATAGAATCGAAACAGGAGTCGGGTGATTGTTGTTTTCCCGCTACCTGTCCGTCCTAACAATCCGAGCGACTTCCCTGGGGTCAGTTGGAACGAAACATCTTCCAGTACCGATTCATCTTCAGTGTAACCAAATGTGACATGGTTGAATTCAATGCCGAGTGCGTCGGCTGCTGGAAGTGCTTCTGTTCCATCCTCAATGCTTGAGGTGATGCGGTAGAGTTCTTCAATCCGTTTCAACCCGGCGGTTGCCCGTTGGAGTTCATTAATCTGCCGACTAATCATGATCAGGGGACCTCGCAGCATCATCGTGTAATAGATAACGAGGTAGACGGTCCCAATTGTGAAAACGTCTTGCCGAAACAGGTAGATACCCATCCCCATCGTCAGCGCAACCCCCAATGCGAAAAGGACACCGCTGATTGTTTGGAGTACTTCCCCCATCACATGTGCTTTGACAGCCCGACCGTATACATCCCGATTCACATCGTAGAACCGATCCATGGTATAGCCGATACCGCCATTTGTGCGAAGGTCCTCAATACCTGTCAACCGTTCTTCGAGAAACCCGAACAGTCTGGAATAGCCTTCTCGCTCAGCCGTGTAGAGGGGAACGGCAATATTCCGGGTTAGGTTGTAGACTATAATAGAAATCACCACGAAACCGGTCAATGCAATACCGATGCGCCAGTCTTCAAGGGTGATCACAATCAGGATACCACCGAGCAGCAACAAGCTCCCTACTACTTGAACGATGAACTCAGAAAAAAAATTTGACAGTGCCGCAGTATCGCCGTCAACGCGTTCGACCATCTCACCAGGCGTGTGTTCATGGTGGAAGGACATGTCGAGTTGTAGGCAGTGATACGCAAGGTCGCCGCGCATCCAGTTTGTTGCTCGCCACCCAATGTCTTGTCCTAAATAAGTGTTGACTAACATCAGCACTTGTCCAAGAAACCCGATTCCAAAGAACACACAGCCAGCGATGATCAGGTTTCGCGTTTCGCCGCCTTCTTTTGCCGTGTCAATGAAATAGCGAAGGATTTGTGGATTGAGTAGGGCGAGACCTATCCCACTGAACATGAATACAGCAAGCAGGGTCACACGTATCCACTGGGGTTTGAGGTACTGTGAAAGGAGCGCAGCGTATTGCCTGAAAGATACTTTTTCCAAATTTTAATTTTTCCTTACGGAAGAACAACGTGGGTGTTTTTGCTTGGGTGTTCCCCTAGAACTTTGGCGTGCCTGCCTCACGAGTCGCCTGCGCCGGTGTTGCAGGTTACGTTTCCAATATAGGAGGAAACTCCGATATTTCGTCTAATTTTGTTTCAGTGTTGCCCAGGTGACCGCGAGTTTCCCTTTACTTTCGACAGGCAGTCCGATGGTTGCGAGCCTTTTGAGGTCGTCGGCACCCAATGTTCGGTCATAGATCATCACTTCATCGATCAACCCTTTGAAGTATCTGGCACCACAGCATTCATCCCATCCGAACTTTAAGTTTTTGACTGTTTGTTCGATATGGGGAATGTCGTTTACCTCAGCATCGAGTTTATCAGTCGCTCTGTGATAAATGTAACTCGTTGCTTTATCAGGTTCAATCGCTATTGCGACCAACGCCCATTTATTTTCCGGGATTTCTGGTGCGCCTTGCCAGTTCCACGTCAGTGCGGAGTTGTTGTTCCACACATAGGTTAGGGTGTTGTTGGCGGCGACCCCCATCCACCACGATGCGGGATCACTTCGACCGACGACAATTCCCGACCAATCTATCGTTTTCCAGCCGTTGATTCGGGCGATCACCGTGATTGCGGTCGTTGTTAACTCAAACGTATCATCAACAACAACGTGTCCGCCACCACCGTCGAATTCAACAGCACCGTTCACCCAACCGTCGTCGGACCATTTCGCGCCTTTTTCCAAATTGGCATCGTTTCCGTTTCCTGATTCGTCGTTTCCATTGCCATCAAGGGGCCAGTAACCGACGAGTCCTTCGGTCAGATCCACTGCGAACACACTTGTAGAGCAAAGGCTCATAGCAACAGCGAAAACTACAATAACGCTTATTCTGTACATCTCTTATCTCCTTATGTATCAGTGATACTCACAACGGCTAAAGGCGTGTGCTTCTTTGCTTCCTCGTGGGAGTCTTACTTGATTTGAGTCCCGAAAACGGTGACCACTTATCAAGTCTACACAGGTCTGGATGATACCTAATACCTGTGGGGGATACCACCGCCCCAACTACAGGGTTGAATAACCAACCCTGATACTTCGTCAGAATGTTACTCGCACCCACAACGTCTCTGTGTCCTTGCCACTCGCATTGGCGACAATGGTAAGTCCTACGACTCGGTTTCTTTCTATGTCCGCAAGAAGGGCAGGTTTGAGACGTATAGGCTTCGTCCTCTGTATCAACGTTGATACCTACGGCTTTCGCTTTATAGGTAATCATGTTCTGAATTTTAGAGAACGCCCACTGGTGTAACTTCTGATTGGACCTGTTGCCATAGTTGATAGATCGTCTAATATGCTTTAGATCTCCAATGACAATCGTTTCTATCTTTCGCTCTCGGCAAGAAGAAACAAAGCGTGACGTGATTTTATGGCGCATATCACGCAACTGCGCGGTTAACTTCTGTAGGGTTCTATTTTTGACGCGTTTGAGTTTTTTCCAGCGTCTGCTATATCTAACGCAACGCGATAAGACTTTATTGAAACTCGACTTAAATTTGTTCTGATACCTCACAACACTGCGGATTTGCCTACCATTGTAGATTTCGCAATGGAGACCGTCAAAAGTAACCATTGGGTGGATTTCGCCCATATCTACAGCAACTGCCGAACCTACTTTTGCTTTCGCCTTTTTCGGAGTTGTGTCGTATGTTGCATGAAACTCGTATTGTTTTGTTGTTCGATTATACACGAGTGAGACTTCGGCTGGCACGACCTTATGGAACTTTTTATCAATCTTTATCCAAAGCGGGTCTTGGTCTAATCCCATAGAAAGTCGTAGTTTCCCACGCTTATAGGAAATACCTGTTGCTCGCCATGTGAACGTGTGGAACTTCCGTGTTTTGTTTGGCGGTTTCGCGTTCGGATTCGATTTTCGGTTGGCAAAGAAAGAACGTCTTGCTCCACAATAGTCGTCTATAATTGCCTGAACGCTATGGGCATGGCACGGATACTTTTTGAATTTGAGATATGCCTTGAGTCCACTGTCCGAAAGCCAAAAATCTTTCTGCTCATGCGTTTTGAAGGCAAGCGAAACGGTTTTAGAATAGATACGTCCACCGAGACGATTTATGCCGTCAAGGTATTTTGTAGGCGTGGAAGTCGCTAAAATATAGGTTCGGTATTCTTTCTTGGATTTAGACACGCTTTTGATCCTCGATATATTCTTTGACGACTTTTAGAGATATACAGCCCACAGACGATATGAACTTTGAACGCGTCCAAAGCGAAGGTAAGCGGGATTTAAGGTGTGGGAACTCTTCTCTGAGTATCCGAGAAGTGTAACCTTTGATTAATCCCACGATCCGAGTAATAGGCACTTTTGGATTGTTCTCAAGTATCAGGTGTACGTGGTCTTCCATAATCTCACTGGCACGCACTTTGAAATCTAATTCTGTTTGTTTGGAGCAGATGAGATGGTGCAAACGCTCTTGGATAGACGCGTCTAAAACTTTGCGTCTGTATTTGGTACACCAGATAATGTGATATTGACAACTATAAACCATGTGGGTATCTGAATACCAATCTTTTTCGGGGTTCTTGATAAACATTATACTATATCCTTTATGTTAGTTTCTATAATAGAGTATAACATATATTTTAGATAATATCAAATATATTTGATAAAAAATCAGAAGTTAGCGGGGTTGGACCCGAAGCCTAAAGGCTTGGGATTGTTAGATAATTCCCTTCATTGTACTGCCTTCTGCCCCTTCAGTGGCAGAAAGTAGAGACACAGTTTTTGATAGAGAAAAACAGTGAAAAATGCTATACTTTCAACAAGCACCACTTCAAAAGATAACAGTATCTTCATAAATCTTTATCATACAGAGAAAAATAGTTTCGCGCAAGAAAAATCGCACAACACACGAACTCACAGAACGAGATAGAGCATTTTTATGGACTGCTGGCTTGTTGACAATTCCTGAATTTTTTGAGGAAATCTGTCACTTACCGAACATGCCACCGTCATCAGTCAAGTTTTGGAACCCCTAATCTCTTTCTCCATTGCTTTTTCCCTGAAAACGGAGTGTTCAAATTTAAGAGTCACTGTATCTGCAACTTCATCCGGTATAGAAAGGAAACCTTATGAAGATTAAAGAAATTCGCGTCGTAGAAATCGAACTAAATCCGAAACCGACGACAACGCCGCGCACACCGAGCCGATCCGGAACCTATCAACTGAACCGACCGATTACGCGTTATCCGTCATTTAACAGAAAAGAGGGACATGTTTCCTATTCAGAATGGAAGCGTCCTGCCTGCATTATAACGGCAGAAGACGGGACATGGGGTTTCGGTATCTCGCTTTACGGCGGTCCCGTGACCCGAATCATTTCAGATCACTTTGCCCCATATCTGGTCGGTGAGAATTGCATGGCAACTGAGAAGGTGTGGGATATGATGGTGCGATTGTCAGCCGCTTTTGGCGCGACCGGCTTGACGAGTTACGCCATCAGCGCGGTTGACTGTGCGTTGTGGGACCTCAAAGGCAAAATTTTGGGACGACCGGTTTATGAACTCCTCGGCGGACCGCAAAAAGAAAAGATTTTCTGCTACGCCTCTGGCTTCGATCAAGAATGGTATATGGAACTCGGATTCAAAGCGACAAAACTCTTCACACCGTGGGGTCCAGATCAAGGAAAAGAAGGCTTGGAGAAGCTTGAAGAATTGGTAGCAACGACGCGAGAATCGATTGGCGATAACGTCGACTTGATGTTGGACGCTTGGACCGGTTTTGACATAGAGCATACCGTGCGCGTCTGTGAAACGATGAAGCCTTACGGGTTGAAATGGATGGAGGACTACATCTCTCCCGATGATTTTGTCGGCTATGAGACGGTGCGTCAACGCCTCCCTTGGCAAACGCTCGCGACAGGAGAACACTGGTATCTACCGACTGTCTTCGCGGAAGCGGCAGGACGACGACTGGTTGACATCTTCCAACCAGACGTTTTGTGGTGTGGTGGTATTACATCGGCGGCAAAAATTTGTCACATTGCAGAGGCGAATGGGATTAACGTGATTACGCACGGTGGCATGAACTATCCCTACGGTCAACATCTCGCATTTGCAATGCCTGCTATCACGTGGGGTGAACGTTCTGAGGGTATCTCTGCTCCGGGTGTTCCCCTCGAAGAGATGGTCAAGTTGCCCGGCACCTCAGTCATCAAAGACGGTTATGTCGCTCCGTCGGACGCCCCCGGTTTCGGTCTCGAAATTGATGAGGCATGGATAGAGAGTGTAATGGTATGAATGACGAAATCACTATTGCCAATCGAGCGCGTTGGGAAGCCGCAGTCTTGAGAAAGAACGGCTTTACTGTGCCGTGGCTCGACCTTGATAGAGACGATATTCTGGAATACGCTGAAGGTGGGCTTGATACGGTTCCGTATCATCTCTACCAAATCTATCCTGCGTATCTGCTCAAGGATGTTGCACACAAGGACGTGTTGTGTCTCGCAGCAGGTGGAGGACAGCAGTCGGCGGTATTCGGTCTGCTGGATGCCCGTGTGACTGTGATTGATTTTACGCAAGGTCAGCTTGACGGGGATATAACGGCTGCGAGGCATTACGGCTATCCGGTTGAGACAATTTGCGCCAATATCCGTAATCTGTCCGCAATTGAAGATGCTTCGTATGACCTTATCTACCAAGGGCCCTCCATGAGTTGGGTGCCGTCCGTTCATGAAATCTATAGAGGCGTATCAAGGATCATCCGTCCCGGGGGTCAGTATCGCGTAGATTTCGGCAATCCTGCTAACCATTCCTTGGAGTGGGATGGTGAATTCTATCGCGTCACCGAACCGTATTCTGAACGTATTTACAGATATCCAGACGGGGCATACGATTTCCGGCACTACCTGAGTGATATATTCAACGGACTCGTAGACAACGGTTTCCGGATTGAGCGTGTTGAGGAGCGTTCTTGGACTTTGCCAGACATTGACGCTGCCCCAGGGAGTTGGACACACGAGATGGCTTACAACGTGAGTTTTGCGGTTGTCGCGAAGAAAGAGGTATAGGTTTGAAAGCCAGAGGTTTACTGTGGAGAAACTCAGTTTTCGCAAGGCACAGGCAAGCGACAGCGAATTCGTTTTTGCCGTAAAGGAAGCAGCATACCGAGAATACGTAGAACACGTATGGGGTTGGGACGATAATTATCAAAGGGAACGACACAATAGAGAGTTCGCTTCACAGGATGTTTGCATTATCCAGTTTCGTGAGATCGATGTCGGTTTCTTGATAACATCTCATACTTCTGACACACTCAAGGTTAATCAAATCTACATCCTTCCTAAGTATCAAGGGAAAGGCATCGGTTCTGCCTGCATGACCCGTATTGTTGATGAGGCAGGTCTTGAGGGGTAAGTTGCAGTTCGGTATTTCCTACTAAAACCTATAAAAACCTGTTAGCATCAAAAGGTGTGTCATTTTTCCTTGACAATACTTTGAGAAAGTGCTATAATAAGTGTATCACGTGGCGAGGACTTTTCACCTACCTGCAAGGGTAGCCTCCTCGCCGACCGACAGTGAAAAGCGGTAAAAGCGTGATACGTGAGAATCCATGCCTTTACGAACACAGCAAATAGAACTGAATCCGAATAACAAGCAATCTACGTGTATGTCTCAACATTGTGGCTATGCGCGCGTAGCGTTCAACTTTGCTTTGTCGTCGTTCAAAGTCGGTTTAGACCAAGACGAATGGCGACCCCATGTTGACATCAAGCGTGAGTTTAACGCCGTCAAATACGATAAGTTTCCCTGGTGTTCTGACCTCTCACAGAATGCGTCTAAGAATGCTATTCATAATCTTGGAGACGCTGTCACCCGTTGGAAAAAAGGACAAAACAAGTTCCCGGTCTATAAGCACCGATCTGGTAAATGCTCTTACCAAGCAGACAATGGCGAAGGAACTGTTGATGTCTATAAAAAGCGTATCAACCTTCCAAAGATAGGGTGGATACGCATGCGTGAAGCATTGCGATATTCTGGTGAAATCACAAAAGTGGTTGTGTCGAAACATAACGACAAATGGTTTGTGTCTATCACTGTCAGACGCCTCGATAGCAACAACTATAAGTATCAACCGCTTCTGTTTAACGAGAATCCACCGATAGGCGTTGATGTGGGTATCAATACACTTGCGACGTGTTCTAATGGTGATACTTATGATAACCCGCGTCCGCTGAAGCGATATGAGCGAAAGTTAGCACGTGCCAACCGTAGGTTATCGCGCAGACAGAAAGGCAGTCAGAATTGGTATAAAGCAAAGGCGATGCTGTCTGCCGTCCATGCGCGTATTGCGAATATCCGTGAGGACGCTCACCACCAAGCCACGATACGGATTGTTCGCAAAGCCTCGGCTATCGGTATAGAGACGCTCAAAATTACCAACATGCTTAAGAATCGGAAACTGGCGAAAGCGTTATCCGATTCAGCGTTAGGTGGCTTTTTGACGAAACTCAAATATAAAGCAGCGAGGCGTGGGATACCGATAACCGAAGCCGCCCAATTCTTCGCCAGTTCTAAAACCTGTAGCCACTGCGGACATAAGAAGGCAGATTTGCCACTCTCTGAGAGAACGTATCATTGCTCCGAATGTGGCTTTGAATGCGACAGAGACCTCAACGCGGCTATCAACTTGTGTCCTTCCTAACCCTTAACACTTCGCCACGAGTTGCGAGGAGAAGTAAAACGCCTGTGGAGTTTCTGTAAGACCTCGTTAGGAGGCACGAAACGACGAAACAGGAAGTCTGGCAGAAATCAAAACAACACTGTAGATTTTTATAGGTTTTTGAGATTTTGTTAAGTCCTACACAACGGAAGTCTGTGGTGCTTAAAGTGCTAAAGGTTAACCCGCGCACTGTTGCCTTCTATCAGCGGCTGGGATTCACAATCGTCGGTGAAGATCCTATATACTTCCAGATGGAAAAATCGCCTGAATCGAACCAGAAACTGAAAAATTGAGTTAGTAGATGAATGATTTCAAGAATCGACCCATTCCAAGAGAAGTTGCGGTGAATGATTTGTCACCGGAAGAGATTAAGCACATTACACAAACTGTATTCGCGGCTTCTGAGCCCGAAGCAGTCGAACTCCTTTTCATCTATGGAACTTCTTCTATTGATAGTGAAATTTTAGACGCTGTGGCGCGTGATTATCTACAAGGTCGCTTTCCAAAGATACTGGTCACTGGTCTGAGTGGCAGGCTCTACCATGAAACAGGTAGACCTTTAGCGTCCATAATGCGTGACGAGCTTATCGCCCGCGGTGTTTCATCAGACGTAATCCTCGTTCAAGCCAGATCAACAAACACACTTGAAGATGTTGCCTTCAGTCTTGACGTATTGGAACAGCATAACATTTCTCCTGAGAGTATCGCGTTTCTATGCAAGGTGCACCACAGTGGTCGATGCTTACGGACCTTGCGAAAATTCTTTCCTTTTCAAACACTTTCACCTATTACCTATGTCGCTGAATACGACAGGGTTAAAGTGTCTAAAGAAGATTGGCATCAACACGAGGTATCAAGAGGTCGTGTGTATGGTGAATACTTACGTATCATTGAATATGCAGAGAGGGGAGACATCGCTCATCTTTAAGGTAGCAGGCACACGCCGTGTGCCGTGGCTGGCGTATGTAGATTTATAATGTCTATTGATTTCGTTGAAGCACTCTCCACAGATAACGTGACCGCTATAAGAGCAGCCGCCAAAACTGATGTTCACGCCCATATTTTCTTAAGTACACGGCGAGAAAATATGGAACGTTGGCTGGGACACCCTCTCACCAAACCACCTCTCAAAATGAAAGGACTTGAGGGGATGCATGCGTACATAGACGAAGTTTTAGCACCTCACTTAGACCACCGCCAAGGTTTTGAGTTCATCGCGGCATCGGCGTTGAATGATGCAGCCCAAGATGGCGTTGTTCTGCTTGAGATGAGTTTCGATATCCGGTTGGTTAAGTTTTATCCGGAGGGGTTGACCGAACTTCGCGCATTTATTGAAGCGTTAGTTGAGCGGTATCGGGAGCAGATTGATTTGCGTCCAGAACTCGGTTTTGCGCGGGAGTGTGCTGGCGATCCAAAATGGATGAAATTGGCGCATCAAGCAATAGAATTGGGATTGTTCCAATCAATCGATCTGTATAGTCATCAAGAGGCGTGTGCTCCTGAAGCCGTGAAGCCCTTATACAGAAAGGCAGGCGAAGCGGAAATGAAACTCAAAGCGCACGTTGGTGAGTTTGGGGGTGCGGAAGAGGTCCGACGAACCGTCGAAGTCTTGGATTTGGACGAGGTCCAACACGGTATCGGTGCCGCAGAATCGGTTGAAATCATGCAGTGGCTTTCGGAGAACCAGATTCAATTGAACGTGTGTCCGACAAGCAATGTGATGTTAGACGCTGTACCGGATCTCGCCTCCCATCCCATTCGCGCCCTATTTGACAACGGCGTACCCGTGACAATCAACACGGACGATCTAATGATATTTGGTCAGAGTGTCTCCGAAGAGTATCGGAATCTCTACCGTGCAGGAGTCTTCAGCGCGCAAGAATTGGACGATATTCGGCGCGCGTCCCTTGAAGTACATGATTGACACCCAGCTTGCCACGGTTACTCGGTCCTGGGTTGTCTGGCAGTCGGATTTCTTTGTAAACGGATTTTTGAGTCTTTCAACGGAAGTTCAATACGGGCACCGTTGTGTAGATGCGATTCAATGATGCCAAAAATCAGTTCCGTGCTTGCATACGCGCACCGGACTCCGCCTCGAGTTGGTTGCCCTGTATCTAAGGCGTGAACAAGGTCTTTAACCAAGTTTGCCGTGCTACTGGTGCGTTCAAATGCGGGAAAGGTTTCAGGAACTTGACATGCCCTCCATCCGGGTATATCTTGCGGCTTACGGAGATGCCACTGCCAACCGTTGTTCCAGCACGTAACGGTTCCGCCATCACAAATCGCTTCCCATTCACTACTCCGTGGCGTTAGCAAGGCATGTGCCGTCACACCATTTTCAAATTGGACTGTTCCACCGCCAGACGGATCAGCTCGCAGTTCATTCCCATCAAAAACCGAATCGCCTTGTGGGAGATACCCAGTAATCCAACTCGCAGGCGCATCGCTATTCAAACGTAAAATCAGGTCTAAGTGATGGCTGGCTGAGTTGAAAAGTGTACCGTTTGAATAGATAATCAAGGTGCGTAGGTTACCAATTTCACCACTGTCAATGATCTCTTTCATCTTGTCAAAACCTGTATGCCACCGACGATTTGTACCGAGGTTAAAGGCGACATTGTTTTGTTCGACCGCTGATACCATTGCTGCGGCTTCATCCATAGAAGCCGCCATCGCCTTTTCCGCATAGATGGCTTTCACACCGTGCTCTGCTGCGTAAATAACAATTTCTGCGCGATGCTCTGGTTGTGTGGCAACACTGACAATATCAGGTTGTTCTTTTTCAAGCATATCCCGATAATCGGTGTATTGATTCGCTTTTGGGACATTATATCGGTTTCCAAAATGCTCCATGACGTCTGGACGCAGATCCGCACATGCGACAAGGTCGGTTCTTTCTTCGGCAAAATAGCCTGCGGCATGGGAATAAGGTAACTTAATCGCTTCGTAATCGGGAACTTCGTTGTCAATAAAAGCACCCATCCGGCTACAACCAATAACAGCGGCACGATACGTTTTCATTGGTGTTCTCCTTGTCCTAAATGAAATGATTCGATCAGTCCTTCTACCGCATTCGCTCAATTCTTCACTGATGAAAAGAATAACCAATTTCGTGAAACACGTCAAGAAAAATCAGTACATCATTCACGTGATGCCTTCTAAAGTGCATCCAAAATTGAATGTAGGTGACAGATTATCACGTCTTACTATAGTCTTAACGAACGTTCCTTCAAATCATTTGCGAAAATTAGCGATGACTCAAGGTAAATAAAACAAAGGTAATTGAAACATAATGGCAATGTCTGTTTACGCGGGCACCACTTTAAGAGAAGCGGAAAAGATTATCGCAGGCGATTACTCGGCTTTTGACTGGCGGGAGTGTGTCACCTATAGCCGGGTGTATCTTGGTATGAATCCAGCGATTCGGGATGCCGAGAATGCCCTTGACACTGACGAAGACAAACCCGTCGTTGTGGCATTGCTACTCAAATCGGAGAAGATGCTTGTCAAAGACCGAGTTAGGCGTCTCAGTGCCATCAAAGACGCACGAATTATACCGGACGCGGAACTCCTCAAACGGACAGGATATCTTTTCGACAACGAAAAATTGATCGGACTTCCCGAAGGTATCGTGATGCATGCGAGCAACGGTGTTTACGTTGTGCAGTGTGATGCGAAGCGATATCAATGTTCGCTGCGGGGAAAACGAGATGCATTTAGCACAAATCAGCAGATATTTGTTGGGGACCGCGTCAAAATTCAGGTGATTGATGAAACACATGGCACGATTGCTGCCGTTATGCGACGCAAGAGCGAATATAAACGGAGCGGAACACAATCAAAACGGGGTATTCTCATTCCGAATCTCGATGGACTTATCATCGTTTCCTCTGTAAAAGAACCGCCGATCTGGCAGCGAATGCTGGACGGATTCCTCGTTATCGCCGAGGCATCAGGCATTGAACCGCTTATCTGTTTCAATAAAATTGATATACTCGAAAACCGATCAGAAGTGGAGTCGATAGCCAGAGTTTATGAGAAAATCGGTTATCGGACACTCCTCACGAGTGCAACGACTGGCGAGGGTATCGAGGATTTGAAAGCGTGGATGAAAGGGAAGATTTCGGCACTCACTGGGTTATCCGGGGTCGGAAAATCTTCTCTTTTGAACGCCATCCAGCCCAATCTGAAATTGAAAACGAACGCAGTGAATCCGAAACGGGGTGGAAGACACACGACCGTTGCAACCCAACTTTACAACTTGGATTTCGGCGGCTTTATCGCCGATACACCCGGGCTTCGAGAATTAAACTTTTGGGATATCGAGTCTCGCTTGATGGACGGCTATTTTCCAGAGATACGCTCGCTCCGAGAGCGTTGTATGAAGAACCTTTGCACACATATTCATCAGGAAGGGTGTCGTGTGGATGCAGCCTTGAGAAAAGGGGACATTTCACAGTCTCGGTACGAGAGTTACTCTGAATTTCGAAAATCGAAGCAACTTTAAGTATTAAAGTCCAAGTTTTGTCTCCGCAAGTGGGATGGAAAATTGGAAGAGTGACAGTTTAAGGGGAGCTTTTGGAGAATAACTTGGACTATGGAAGAACATGTATCTGACGCAGAACTGATGAAAATACAGGTTGAGGCACTATTCACACAGGATGAGAATGGACACCTTCAACGTATCAATGAACCTTCTGGTGATGGAAAACCAGCGCCTCGTTTCTTCTTCGGATACACCAACGAAGGTTCAATCTGTCGATTCCGGCACGACCTTCCCGACAATATAGTTGCCCAACTGAAGAAAGTCGCTGCTACAGAACCGAGGCCTGTAAATTCCCAGAAAATTCCAAGGTGTCATAGGGAATTCGAGGATATTCTTCAAAGTCACGCACCGATTGAACGGGTCTGGATCGGGCCCGCCTATCGCTTTCCTGAACACATTACATCACCAACAAATGTTATCCAACTATCATTTAGGAATACAGGACTCCTAAACGGAGATTTCACCGAAATGGTGTCGGAACTCAATAGTTGGCAACCTTATTTAGGGATCATAGAGGATTCGCAGGCGGTGTCAATTTGCCGAAGTGTCCGCTTATCATCACATGCTCATGAAGCAGGTGTTGATACGTTGATCGATTATCGTCGACGTGGGTATGCAACGTCGGTTGCCGCGGCTTGGGCGCTTGCTGTCCGTGCTTTGAACCGCATTCCTCTCTATAGTACTTCGTGGGACAATCTGGCTTCTCAAGGTGTAGCACGACGATTAGGTTTGGTGCAGTATGGTGTAGATTATCACGTGACATGAGATCCAATTGATTTGGTACAAGTCACTTTAGAATTTCGATTCGGACAACTGTGAACTTGACATCCGTCCCATATTATGATAGGTTACAGCATTAGTAATAGAAACCAAACAACGATTAGGAGGAACACTGCATGGGATGCATGACGAATCGATATCACACGCTTGTAAGTTGCAGTTCGGTTTAGCAACTTATACCAGAAAATAAGCCTGCAACAACGGCGCAGGCGAATCCAACACGGAAATTGTCATAGTACAAATACCGATACTTACCCGCAAGGAACAATTAAAAAATGAAACTTACGCCCCAAGAGGTCGAACAATTCAGACGTGTAGGCTATCTCAATATAGAAAAACGACTCATTGATGACGAACATCTTACCGTGCTACGCGAACATTACGATGCCCTGTTTGCGCAGAAACGCGACACAATCGGTGAAGGGTTGCGCAACCTCGCAGTCGTCGGGGACACGGAAAGCGATGAGAACGCCGATCGCGACGAAGAAATGTTACAGATTATGGAGATGTGGCGTTTGGATGAAGAATTTCGGAAGTTGCTCTACCACGATCCCCTGTTAGACATCGCCGAGAGTTTAATCGGAGCCGATATCCAGTTATTCCATGATCAGGCTCTCTACAAACCCGCCTATCATGGCGGTGAGGTGTATTGGCATCAGGACAACGCATATTGGCAATGCGACCCACCCAATCTTGTGAGCATCTGGATAGCCCTCGATGACGCCGACGAGGAAAACGGTTGTATGAACGTTATTCCCGGCAGTTATTTAGAAGGACTGGCGGCGCACGGACGTGCTGAGTCAGAGAAGGGTAAATTACCAGCGTTGTTAGAGGTGGATGCTGATGCGGATCGTGCTGTCCCCGTGCCAGTTGGTGCCGGATGCGGGATGGTTCATCATTGCATGACACTCCACCAAACGGATCCGAACCGCTCATCTCGAGACCGTCGGGCGATGGTCCTCCATTACATGCCATCGGGTACGCGGAATCGCGATGGCGAGGTGATGAAAGACCATCCGCTGCTACGCGGAAAGTTGGCGTAGAGCAAACTGATTCTGCGTGATATGCGATTGTGGCATGTTGGAATGCCGAACAGAACTGACACCCACCGACCTATGCTTGATATCGGTTATACGCGTATATTCCCGCATGCAAGCGAGCGACTTCGGGTGCCCCAAGAGATTAAGCAGCATTGGTCTGAAGAAGCCAAGACCCTTCTCAGGACAGGCTATTTTTTTTAAGGAAAAAGATGGTTCAAAAGATTGCGGAAAAAGATGGCTATATGTTACTCTATTTCGGAGAACCGCCGGCAGATGTAGGAGAGATTGAGTTTGTCAATTGTCTCGCACATCAACAGCACCAGATACTCTTCTGCAAATGGCGTGATAACGATATTTGGACGGTGCCGGGTGGGCGCGCCGAACCCGGGGAAACAACTGAAGAAACCGCACACCGAGAACTTCTGGAAGAGACGGGTGCAACGCTGAAAAATCTTGAAGTGCTGTGTTACATCCACTGTTTCATGTTCAATCTCGAATACTGGGGAATCGCTTATTTGGGAGAAATAGAGACGTTAGGTCATCCACTCGACCTTGAGGAAGTCAGTGAAGCGAGTCTGTTCTCACACTTTCCAGAAAACCCGACCCATCCGGGACCGTTCGGGAATCAAAGCAAAGCGTTATATCTCGCCGCACTGCGTAAACTCTCAGAAACAAAAGATTAGGTCCAGGGCATAGAGAAGCGGCAAGGGGTAAGGATTGCCTTTTTGTGACGGGCGTGGTAGAATTGGCAAGGAACCATCATAGAAGGAAAATCTTATGTCGAACACTCAACTCAAGACCATGTTTAATACTGCTGCAACGCTCTATGAAGAGGTCCGACCCGAATATCCTGAGAAGTTAGTCCAAGATATCGTAGACCTCTCTGGGATTAACAACCACAGCAGAATCCTTGAGATTGGATGCGGCACCGGAAAAGCGACCCGATCCTTCGCGGAACGTGGATACGAATTGGTTTGTCTGGACATCGGTGCCGATTTAATCGCCGTTGCGAAGGAGAAATTGAAGGCGTTTCCAAATGTTTCGTTTGTGGAACAAGCATTTGAGGAATGGAAACCAGACAGAAAGTTTGACCTGATTACCTCTGCTACCGCTTTTCATTGGGTAGATCCAAAAGCAAGATATCTGAAGGCATCCGAGGTGCTGAAATCAGAGGGTTTCCTTGCCGTTTTTTCAAATCAGCATGTCAGAAAAGACGAAGGATTCTTTGCGGAAGTTCAGGATTTATACGATAGATATTACCCTCTACCGACAGAGAATCGCCCTACACACGCTACACACTTCCCCGGCGTGGAAGCCTTTCAGGATCCAATTAAACGTGTATACCCATGGACGCAAACATATTCATCTGAGCAGTACATCAAACTCCTAAACACCTATTCGGATCACATCGCGTTGCCAGATAAGAATAAACGTCTACTGTTTGAGGCGATTGTCAATCTGAGTGAGACGAAGTATGACGGTCAGATCATCAAACACTATGCAGCCGTTCTTGACCTTCGGGGAAAAATTGACATCCCTCCCAAATTGTGATAGGTTAATGAGAATTCGGCATCAGGATGCCGATACGAGAAATAAAATGTGATTTGCAAATTACGTATAGGAGAAAAACTATGTTTGTTATTATCGCACCGATTCAGATTAAAGAAGGTCACAGAGATGCGTTCATTGAAGCCATGATAGACGACGCGAAAGGCTCTGTTGCGAATGAACCCGGTTGCCTGAGATTTGATGTGATTCAGGACGGTGCTGATCCGAATCGGATCTGGCTCTATGAGGTTTATGTAGACGAGGCAGCGTTCCAAGAGCACCTGAAAGCCCCGCACTTTATTAAATGGCGGGATACCGTCAAGGATTGGTTTGCTGAGAGCGATTTTAAAGGTGCTGGTGGTGGAAGTTCCATGATCTACCCACCAGACGACGACTGGCAGTAAGTCGATTTTCCAGGAGCGGTCGGAGTTTCTCAAATTCTTGGAGGCTGAGGAACGAGAGACCCTCCTTGAAATTGGGTGTGGTCCCGGTTGGGATGCCCAATTTTTTCAAAGTCAAGGACTCCGAGTTTTGGCGGTGGACAATACGCCAACGATGGTAAATCTCACTGAGGAAAAAGGTATCGCTGCTCAGGTTTTGGACTGTTACGATCTCGACCAAATTAACGAGCGTTTTGATGCGGTATATACCATGAATTGTCTCCTGCATATACCGAAACAGGACTTTGATCGGATTTTGCTTCTGATTTCAAGGCGGCTCAAGGAAAACGGTTTAATGTATATCGGCATTTGGGGAGACCAAAACTTTGAAGGTATCTGGGAACAGGATAAATATGAGCCAAAACGGTTCTTCTCTTTCTGGAAAACAGAGGCACTTCTCGAAATCCTACAACGATCATTTAGATTGGAGTACTACCGGCGATTAGAGCCTCACGAAGGTAGAATCTTCAGTTCTCTTATTGTTCGTAAACGCATGGAGGTATAAAATAAGATGGATAGTTTTCTATATTCTGAGCGCGGCATTGATTTTGATACTTCCCTTTGGGAGCGAGGCGATTGAGGACGACGCAATGGTCCTTTACTACTCGTTCGATGCGGGAATCGGACATTCGATTCGCGAACCCAGACGATGCGCAAGCAATCCACCGAATACTACAGGAGACATGGGGAGAATCGCTTCTTTTTGACGTGTTCATGGATCACATTTCGTCGCCTGAGCATCAAGTTTTCGTTGCAGTGGATAGCGGCGAAATCGTAGGTTTTCTTTCCGCATTTCTGGTGTCCAACCCAACACTTCGATGGGAAATAGATCTTATTATTGTTCGATCCACGAGTCAAGGAAAAGGCATAGGCACCTCTCTCATTACGGAAGCGTTAGCCTACGGTTCTAATCTCGGAGTGCATTGCGCGGCGGCATCCATCCGCATTGACAATTATCCAAGCCAAGGAGCATTTTCCAAGGCGGGATTTACAACGGATGCTCAAGTGCGTAATCTCTTTCTGTGGGATCCTTTGGCCTGCGAATCCACTCCTGATGTACCAGAGATTGTCCATCTTATACCTGTCAATACATTACTCTATCGTGGGTTGTGGATTGAGGGATTTATTGCGTCTCAACTACCTATGAAGGAACAGCACAATGTGATCCACGCGGCTCGAAATCGTATTTCTCATGAGGACCGCATGAATACAGGTATGTTTATCCCAGACAGTCTTAAACAGACGACCGCCCCTGACCTATTAACCTCCGCCACCAACCACGGACAATACTACCGGTGGCAATACGCGTACAAATAGAAATTGCTATGACACAATCATCGCTTCCAGTTGGGAATATGGTTCAATCTGTTGCTTCTGTTGATTTACCTCAGAGGACCGACTACGTGGGTAAGTTTGTTACCCTGTCTCCAGTCGATCCACAAGCCGATGTTTCGGAACTTTATGAGTGCTCCCACGGGTCGGATATAAAGGAGCAAATCTGGACCTACATGAGTTATGGTCCCTTTGATAGCACAAACAACATGCAGGAATGGCTTGCGGAAGGGACTCAATCAAGCGATCCACTTTTCTTTACCGTTCACCACCATGAATCGAAGCAACGCATTGGTATGGTAAGTTTTCTGAATATCGTCTCTGATATGCGACGACTGGAACTTGGGCATATTTGGTATTCACCGGATTTTCAGAGATCAAACGTGAACACGGAAGCCATATACCTAATGCTTTGCGAGGCTTTCGATAGACTCAAATATCGACGCGTGGAATGGAAATGTGATTCTCTGAATGAACGTTCTCGAGCAGCGGCACTGCGTCTCGGTTTTCGATTTGAAGGTATCTTCAGGCAGCATATAATCGTAAAAGGTCGGAACAGGGATACCGCTTGGGATTCAATGTTGGACAGCGAATGGGTTGCCATTAAGAAGAACATGGAAATGTGGTTGTATCAGAACCCTGACCGAAAGTTATCCTTAACGGTGCTCAACAATAATAAGTAAGGAGAAATATTCATGGGAAAATTCAGACTTGCCTGTCACCTCATCCAGTTTGGTGGTGAACAGCAAGAAAATCCAGAAAAAGTGTTGCGCGAAGTCGCCGATGCCGGTTGGGACGGGGTCGAAAGTGTTCCTATGGAGGACGCAGCAGGACTCGTTGAAATGGCAACGCTTGCCCGGAGTCTCGGACTCCATATCGTCAACGCAGGTGGTGCAGGACTTGACAAGATAAAGTTCAACATCACTCTCGGCAACAATGCCGCTGAAGTTCCATCATTACGTCGGAGTGAATGGGGCGGTGCCGATCCAAGCGATGCGGATTTTGAGAACGCTGCACGCACCTTAGACGACATCCTGGCGTTCTGCGACGCGCACCACATCAAAGGCTTCCATCACGCACATCTTGGCACAATGCTTGAGACGGTTGAAGATGCCGAACGCCTCTTGGCAGCCGCACCGAGTCTCTGGCTGCTATTTGATACAGGACACATGCTCGCGGCTGGAAGCGATCCGATGCAGGTTTTTGAGAGCGAAAATTTACGGAATCGGATTGGGCATGTGCATCTCAAGGACTGCCACGCCGACGATCCTGCAACATGGGATTACAGAACACAACGTTTTGGCGAGCAGGCGCGTTTTGCTGAGCTTGGCGCGGGAAATCTGGGGCTTGATGTCAAAGCGGCACTCGAAGGACTCGAATCCGTCGGTTATGACGGATGGGTTTCTGTCGAACTCGACCGTCCATATCCGCCACGTCCGCCCGCCGAAGCCGCTGTGGTTAATCGAGAATACCTGCGGAGCCTGGGGTATTGAACAAAGGGATCGGGAAGTTTGGATGTTATTCTGGTTGTAGGGCGCTATTCAATATAAAAACGACAAAGGCTTCTGGGTCTTGACGGCAGTTTTCAAAAAAACCGCTCATGTATTGACAGACTATCCGTGTAAGTCTCTGCTGTGCTAAGTCCCCTTTTTTAGGATTGTCCAGTAAACCTTCCATTACCTTGATTTCGTTCAACAACCTCTGTTCAGAACCCGGGTCAAGTTTAAGGAGTTGGGTTACTCTGCCTTGCTTGAGAAATTCTTTACTAATCAGTTTCATGTTTGTAGCCATCAGAAACCCCTTCGTTAAGTTCATCAATATCCTAACATTTTTAGGGAAGAAAGGATATAGAAAAATTCAGAAAGAGTCGGAAATCGGAGTATTTTGTTTGGGCGTTCTCCCTTCCTACAATTGAGTCAACAAACCCTGTGTCCGTTGTATCCCTCTAACAGTGCGTTATCATTTTTCCGCTAATCCAGCCGCGTGCCTTCCGGCAGCTGGATCGCCAGCAGCAGAGAACGTCCCACTATCTTTGTCAATATGGAGCATGGAAGGCGCAGCGATAGCACCCCCCTGTGTTCTCAGCTGATGACCGCGACCGGCAAGTACCTCTCGAACGTTCTCGCTTACACTATCGTTGATGGTCAATGAACCTGCTTGTCCAAATGTCTCTATACGGTTCGGATTCGGATCGAATGAGTCTTCGTGATGTGTGGTGGCGAAGCGTGGTGCTGTGACAGCATCTTCGGGGAGCATACCGAATTCAACGAAATCGAGCAATAAATTCATCGTCGCTTGATCTTGCAGATCACCACCGGCAACACTGATTGCTAAAATCGGGGCACCGTCTTTGAGAACGAGTGTAGGGGTCAGCGTGATTCTTGGGCGCTTTCCGGACTGGATACAGTTCGGATGTCCAGGCGTTGTATTGAGACTCCGCAAACGGTTGCCGTAACTGACGCCTGTGGGTCCCACCATACCTCCTGCATGATAGACGTTCGCACTCGGTGTCGCAGAGACGACATTCCCCCACCGGTCAGCGACGGTACATGTCGTCGTTCCACCGACTCCGGGTCGAAATACACCATCCGCCTTTAGCGGTTCCATGGTATCTACATCACCGGGTCTCGCTTCGTGCGATGCTTTTTGCATATCGATTAGGGGTTGACGGATCTCGGTATAGGCATCCGAAAGCAATGCAGCCATCGGAACATCTACAAATTCCGGATCGCCGTAGTAGGCATCGCGGTCAGCCATCGCCAATTTGAGTGCTTCTGTGACGACATGCACGTAATCTGCCGAGCAGTTGCCCATCGCTTTGAGATCGAAGCCTTCCAGTAGACGCAACGCTTGACAGAGATAGGGACCCTGTGTCCACGGACCACACTTGTATACCGTATACCCTCGATAGTCCACCGTTACTGGGTCTTCAACAAGCGTAACATGGGCAGCGAGGTCTGCCTTACGAAGAAACCCGCCCTTGTCAATGTAAAAACCTTCTAACGCATCGGCAATATCGCTATTAGCACCGTTCCGTCCATAGAAACGATCGCTTGCGGCTTGGATTTTTTCCTCGCGGCTCCCGGACGTTTTCTGTTCCGACTCGACCATCCGACGCAAGGTAGTCGCCAAATCAGAATGCCAGTCTGCCTCACCAACATCAAGGAGTGCCAGTGTGGGTGAAACGATTTCCGCAAACGTCTTCGTGCCATACAGCTTGAGTGTCGTTGTGCAGAGGTCGACAACCGATGGGACGGGTGCCATTTTAATGTCGCCGTTCGGGATCCCGTTTTCCATGTACCAATCAATAGCGGTTTGAGAAAGCGGCGCACGCCCCTGCCCGGAGAGGGATTTCACTTCCTGCTTTTCCGAGTCAAAGATAAGAAGCGGCACCTCACCGCCAATGGAACAGTCCCCGTGGTCTGTAACATTGAGTGCGAGAATAGTTCCTGCGGCTGCGTCTGCCGCATTTCCGCCCGCTTCCAGAATCTCGATTCCTGCGGCGACAGCCTTTGCACCGCCTGCGGCAACGACTCCCGTTTTACTAACGGCTTTCCATCCAATTTCTTGCGTATTTGGCATCGGTTTCTCCTTTATTTAAGCGTCAAAGATAGTTTTTGAATTACCTTCTTTGCCTGAGAGCATAACATAAACTTTCATCTTGTGCAACTTCTAATTGGCTGTTAGCTATCGGCGGTCCGGAGTTAGGCTGGAAGTATGGAAGGTTGGAAGACCGCTTTCGGCTGTCAGAATCAGGGTCGACAGGATTTTCTGCCATGTCCTCTTGACTTCTAAAACGAATGCTGTTATACTACGCCTAAGTTCGTAGACAGGTGTCTGACCTGTCAGGCGTTGAGAGCCATATCAGAGTTATTAAGGTTATAAGGGCGTGTATCAGTTGACTGGAACCTATACATCTGTCTTAAGGATTAAGGGAGAAAATCTATGGAAGATCTGTGCAGAAAGGAATGGCAAGGAAACTGGGAAGGTCGCGATGCCACGCGATGGACAGGCCCTATCAAAAACTTGCGGAAGAAAATCCCTACTTTCACACAAGAAGTTTTTTGCATAGGTGCGGAAGTCAATAGATACAAAGATATCATCGTCCGAGAACCCTTAAGTGAAGTTAGGGGCGATTTCGGATATGAGGAGGCTATAACTCGCGGGCGTATACCTATCGCTGCTATGAGTAACAACTATAGAGGACATATCTATAGAGGACGTAGGCAGGGATATAAGCTCGTGAATCACCACGAACTGCTCGACGATGTATTAATGGAATTAGCCAAACCTATTTCAGAGTCCAGTCAATCTGATATTGAATCTCTCGAGGCAACATTGCAACTTTCTATCTATGGTGCGCGGATGGGTATTGAATTTCTCGTGCCACATTACAAAAGGGCTCCCTATACACTCAAAGTAATTTGTCGCAATTCAGTAGACGGGAAATTTGCTTTGACTATAAATTTGTTTTTGCACGATAAAAAAAACGGAAAAGATATTCCTTTTGATGGTTTCCATCATACTCACACGCAAGAACTCGAAGATGAAGCAGTCAACAAATTTCTATTTTATGCCCTTTACAAATTTTTAAACGAGGCATGGGATAAAAACAGAGTTCCTCCGTCCATTATAGAGCGAATTGCTCCCGACCTACCGGAGGGAGTGTTTATTCCGCCCGACATAAGTGAATTACAGTTCCTTGAAATACTAGCAGAACTTAAAGATAAAGGGCGCGATGTATTTAGCGGTACGAATCTCGTAAAATTTGCAAAACTGACAAGTGAACTGACTGAGTTGGTATACGAAAGTAAAGCACCGCAGACTGAAACGTCACAAACTGTGCTTTTTGACCCCAGTCCGGAGGCAATATCCAGTAACGAGAGTTCGCAAAAGGTTTAGTGGTTAGAAATCTTCAGTTTTGTATCATAGGAGACCGTTAGTTTCCTGTGCTGTGGAAAGAAGACGTGGTTTGGAACCCTTCCACTCGCCATGTACAGACTTATAGTAAAATCCATAATTATCTATACATCAACGTAAGGGCGAGGATACAATCCTCGCCAGCGATGGTGGGGTCCTTGTTCACTGACGATCTGTAAACATATTTTCGGGCTTTACTATAATACGAATGTAGGCAGAGCCTTGATCCCCTCACCATCGGTCTCACTTTCACGCTTATTACCAAGAGAACGTTGGTATCTACGCCGTTGACAAGATAGAATTGATCGCTGGTCAACTTCCGAGGCGACAGCACCGGCTGGTTGAGGTTTGGGCGGAGTTGCATCAGGAAAAATTACTGGCAGATTGGGAACGATTACAATCCGGCCGAATACCATTCAAAATTGATCCGCTTCAATAAATAGAGGAGATCCTCATGAATCATCCAATATATCGCGTGTTTTTTTCAGATACAGGGGCCTTACACACTGAGGGTCCGTTTTGATGACGATACGGAACAAGTTATAGACTTCCTACCCATATTAGAAGGTGAATTATTCGGTCCACTTCGCAATCGTTCTTTATTCAACCAAGTTTGGATTGATCCAGAAATCCATACGTTGGTATGGCCGAATGGAGCTGATGTTGATCCAGCGACCTTACATGATTGGCCCGAACATTTGTCTGAACTTAAGAGAATGGCCAAGTGCTGGTCTCTTGCCAAAACAGTATCGTAACATACGCCAAACCACAACACAGGCACCATTTTAGCATGAACAGGAGAAAATATGGCTGAATACAGGATTGCGGTAATTCGAGGAGACGGAATTGGGGTTGAAGTGATGGAAGAAGGACTCAAGGTCCTCAATACCATCGCCGACAGGTATAACATCGAATGGAACTTTGTGGAGTTTCCTTGGGGCTCAGACTACTATTTCAAGCACGGACAGATGATGCCAACAGATGCGCTTGATACCCTGGCGGCGTTTGACCAGATTTATCTCGGAGCAGTCGGACACCCCGATATCCAAGACCACGTTACGCTCAATGGACTTTTGCTGCCGATCCGACGTAGATTCGATCAGTACGTCTGTGAGCGACCCAGTGTCCTCTATCCCGGCATTAACACACCACTCAAGGACAAAGGTGCCTGGGATATTGACTTCGTAGTGATAAGAGAGAACACAGAAGGTGAGTATGCCAACGTCGGTGGGTTCCAGTACCAAGGGTTCCCCGAAGAGGTCGGTGTGCAGGTCGGCGTATTCACACGCCACGGTTGCGAGCGCATCATCACTTATGCTTTCGAGCAAGCCCAAGCACGAGATAAGAAGCGCAAAGTTACTTCAATCACCAAGTCGAACGCGCAAGGCTACGGTATGATCGTATGGGATACAGCCTTCGAGCGAGTCGCTGAAAAGTATCCCGACATAGAGAAAGAATCGTTGCTTGTAGACGCAGCTTGCATGGATTTCGTGCGGAGACCTGAGGACTTTGATGTGGTTGTCGCCAGCAACCTGTTTGGAGATATTCTCACAGACATCGGTGCAATTATCACCGGAAGCATGGGATTGGCTCCGAGCGGCAATATTGACCCGCAACGTCGATTCCCGTCGATGTTCGAGCCGGTCCATGGGAGTGCTCCGGACATTATGGGGATGGGTATTGCGAATCCGCTGGCGGCAATTATCTCTGGTGCGATGATGTTGCGTTTTATGGGTGAGGCGGAAGCAGCAGAAAGGATAGATGCGGCTGTGCTAAAGGTCGTTGAGGATGGCAAAATCCTTCCACCGGACCTTGACGGTCAAGCTACGACTTCACAAGTCGGGGACGCTGTGGTGAATGCGCTCGGTTGAATAAAACCGTCGCATTATCTAAGAGGACTGATGAAAAAACAAGACTCTTCACAATTCAATCCTGAAAACTATGCGTTACCACTGAAGGGACATGTATACTGTAAAATTTTATTTAATGAAGTCTTTCTACCCATCTTAAAAGAACGCTTTCCAGATGTCCTTCCTCGTCTCAGTGCTGGAGTCATCGGAGTAGGATCCGACGTTCTGGGTGCCGATGACGAACTGTCCCGCGATCATGATTGGGGACCCAGCAAGTGCCAACTCCTGCTGTCGGAACAGGATATTGCAGCGTATGGCTCTTCTATTTCTGAGGCACTGGAGGCGGCTATTCCAGATACGTTTTTAGGAATTGAGACAGCCACATTGCGACCTAAGACAATACGAATCAGCACCATCGACGCAGTCTATCGTGATTTCCACGAATCTGCCTATCCGCCGGTGACGATCGAAGAATGGGCTGCCGCTGATGACAACAACCTCTGCTATGCATCGTCTGGTTTTGTTCTCTACGACCCTTCTAATGCCCTTAGCGAACGCATATCCGCTTTCCAGAAGGCATACTATCCGGCAGATATCTGGAAGTGGAAGATCGCGAGTGATTTATGGGAACTTTGGCACAATGGCGACTACAATTCGTGCTATCGTCTGGCGAAACGCGGTGACGGTATAGGTTTGCTCATCGGTCAGGGTGCTTTTGTCGAAGGCACTCTAAGACTTCTGTGTCTGCTCAATAGACGCTTTCCGGTCTACTGGAAATGGTTACACTGGCAGGCACAAAGCCTCCCGAAATGGATAGATATTATAGAGCCATCTCTCAAGAAACTCGAATCCGCAAACAATCATGAAACGCGCAGCGAGATCATCTACACTATATGTCAATCAATTCGGGAAATCCTCTACAGAATGGATTTACTTCCCGATACAGAATGGCGCAATTACATGGGAAGCGAAGAGGTTGCACTGCAAATCGAATCGACGCAGGTGAAGGCGTTGATTCGGGAAAAAGAGCCTCATTTGTATGTGTGGTAAAGGAAAAGTTATTGACTTGGCACTGGTGATGGAGGAATATGCTCGAACTGACTGAGAAAAACTACCACGCAACGATTGCTGAAAACTTCCCGCAGTTGCCGATTGAGACATGGAAGCCGCTCAATGAAGGTTGGGCGAATCGGACGTTTCTGGTCAACCAACAGATAGTTTTTCGCTTCCCTAAACATCAGGTCGCAGCGGATGACTTGGTGCGTGAGATGCGTTTACTGACCGAACTTGCCCCCACCGTTCCCTTGTCTATTCCGCAGTATCTCTACCACGGGCAACCCACGCAACATTATCCGTTCGTTTTTGGTGGATATGCCTTAGATTGACGCGTTATGGATACCGTGAGTCAATTCGCGCGATTTCGATAGATCGGACGAAAGATAGACACCTCACATTTATCGTTGGAAACACAATTAACCTAACACTTGGAGAATAGATATGACACTCGTTTCAATTCATGACGCAGCAGCCAACGGGGACCTCAATGCCGTAAAGAAAATCGTTGAACAGGACCCCCGTCTGGTCAACCAAGACGACAAATATGAATGGCGTCCTATATTTCATGCCGGATTAAGACGGCACTATGATGTTGTTAAATACCTAATAGACTGTGGTGCCGATTTAGCAGCTCATGATGGCTATGCGATTCACTATGCTGGAGAAGTGCCAAATAATAAGGAAGTCGTATCACTACTCATTACGTATGGGGGGTTGGATGCGCATGCTGAACCCTCGAGCGAAGCCGCGCGCCAGTTTATATACGCCGTTTTCTTAGACAATGTGCAGCGAGTTAGCGCAATGCTCCGTGACACCCCACAATTAGTACAGGAGCGTTATGCCCGTGGCGATACAGCCTTGCACCATGCGACTCGAAACGGTGATCTGGAAATTGTAGAACAGTTGGTCGGCAGTGGTGCAGATGTCAATCTAACTACAGACCATGGGCATTTTCCCCTGTACTGCGCAGCCGGTCATGGACATGTAGAAACGACGCAATACCTCGTAGAACATGGTGCGGATTTACAAGCCAGACTCGGGGACGGCAAAACGGTCATTGAGTGGCTAAAACAATTTGCCGATCACGACCGTCGCTTGAAATCTTGTCTCGATGTATTGGAAAAATGATGCCTCAAATGCCGCACAACGATCGTGTCAGTGGTATGTTTTTATATAATATAACCCAAGTTGCTACGTAATAGGCCATGGACGTTTCAACACGGATTTTTCAAGGAAAAACATCTCTTTACACCCCGTAGGGGTGCTATGTCTATAGAAAATGGGGTATTCAAGGAGCAGCACCCCGTAGGGGTGCTATGTAAATGGAAACTGGCAACTTGGGTTAATATAGGAAAAATTAGCAACCTAACGGAGCAGTGATTTGAAAGCAGTCTTTTTTGATTTGTTTGAAACGCTCATAACTGAAAAAACGAGAAGTGATTTCCAAGCAAGGGCTCCGTTTTATGAACGACTCAGCACGACTGAAGAGCGAGTCTCGCTTTGGTGGTCCGAAAACGAGATTGCCGCGATGACAGGAAAATTCCCTAATTGTCTGGCGGGATTCACCCACTTGTGCACAGCGGTCAAATCACCGCTGACGAAAAATGACATCGTCATGGCTGCCCAAGAGCACGAGGCATGGAAATCAAAAGTCTGGAGTTGTGTCGAGCCTCAGATATTTGAAATGTTGCGCGCAGTCCGAACGCGGGGGCTAAAAGTTGGAATTATCAGTAATGCTTTACCAGAAGAGGTCCTCGCTTGGCGATTCTGTCCGCTCCAATATCTCGTGGATCCAGTTGTGTTTTCCTGTAGTGTCGGCGTAATGAAGCCCGATAGGGCAATATTCGAGCTGGCTTGTGCACACATGTGTGTTCAACCTTCTGAAGCGTACTTTGTTGGGGATGGCGGTTACGATGAACTACAGGGTGCGGCATCCCTCGGCATGCGGACGATTCAGGCGGCATGGTATCAAGATCGAGATGTGGAATGGTCTTGTTCACCTCCTTTAGTACGCGCAAACTCGATAAGAGACCTTCCCGAGTTGCTGCGTTAGATGAGGATGTGACAATGAAAGTCCAGATCGCCACACGTGCCGATATTCAGGGTTGGCTTGAGTTAGCATCGCAGGTTGAGTTTCTTTTCGGAGCGATGGTTGACCAGCCCGATTTCCAGAGTACGCTCCGCAAAAACATAGATCGGGAGACTGCCTATTGTGTTCGAGAACAAGATCAGTCAGCCGGAGCACCATTGATGGGAGGTTTGTTTCTGTCCTTCAGACCGTCTGAATACCATATCCGCTGGCTGTCCGTGGCTGAACAATGGCGGCGCGAGGGTATCGGCACAGTTCTCTTAGAGCATGTGTTTAATTTGATTAAACCGCCTGCTGAGTTGTTTGTCACAACATTTGGCGACGATAATCTGGAAGGTCAGCCAGCGCGCCAATTTTACAAGAAGATGGGTTTTGAACCTTTTGCAGAGGCACCTCCAGGACCGGAAGGAGGATCCAGGGAGGTCTTTCGGAAATCCTTTCTGTCAAAGCCGGTTCGCTCCACTTGAGCCAAAGGAAACAGGAAAACGATGATCGAAATACGATCCCACAGCCATGCCAGCGAACTTATTTCACTTTCAGGCACTTACTTGGAACAGCATGAGAGCGAAAACAATTTGCCTATTGGTCTCGTTTATAAGCTCTCCGAGGCTCCCCACTATTACGGATCCAAGTCGCCGCTCCTACTGAGCATTCTGGAAGATGAGAAAGTCGTAGGTGTCGCAATAATGACACCACCAAGGCGCATTATTTTAAGCAGAATTGACACAGATGTCTTGGCTGCTACCACGCACCTTGTGGACCACCTACGCGGACTTAATACGCGAACACCGGGGGTTGTTGGACCATCAGTAGAAGCGCAAGCCTTTTCTGATTGCTGGTTTGAAGAGGCGTTCGGTATATCAGCCAGAGTCGCTATGCAAATGCGTGTATTTGAAGCAAGGGAGGTTGCGGATATGTCCGTGTCACCAGGGCAACTACGTTTGGCGTGTATGGACGACCATCTACTCATGGCGGAATGGACTGCCAACTTTTCGGAGGAGATAAAAGAACCCGTCGACCTTGAAAGTGCTAAAAGCCACGCTGAACGCTCCATCAGAGGGCAAGAACTTTACATTTGGGACGACGGTGCGCCAGTTTGTATCGCCAAAGAAGCCCGTCCGACGAGAAACGGGACAACAATCAACACTGTGTACACGCCTCCTGAACACCGCAATAAGGGATATGCGACTTCGTGCGTGTGGTCGTTAACACAAAAGATGCTCACGGATCGCTATTCATTTTGTAGCCTATATACCGATTTAGCGAATCCAACTTCTAACAACATCTACACTAAAATCGGTTATGCCCCTGTCGGGGACGCGTTGGTATTCGATTTCCGATCCGATAGCGGTTTGGGGTCAACAACATGAAAATTACGAGACCGAGACAATACTGGAACGATTACGCGTCTCGATTCAAGCACCGTAGTTTGGCAGAAGCATACGAATTCCGCCCTCCGTTTAGAAGCAAGGGTTACCTGGGGAAAACCGCTGGCATAGGACAAAGATACTTTAGCACTATAGAAGTTTAGTTTGCCATCGATCGGATACTGAAGCCACTCCAACTCCATCTTTTGTGTTCCCCTTTTCCGCGGGTATATATCACCTGTGTCAAGAGTTCATTGGTGATCGTGATCGTGTAACGCCTTTCAATCGTCTCATTTCCGATAGGAATCTGCAATCGCTGAATCGGCTTCTTGTCATTCGCAATGAGATTTATCTCTAAGGGTTCAGGTTCATCTCCTTCATCTGCGCTGAAATAGCATATCACTTCGTATGCGCCATTCGGAAGTGCTACTCGGAAAACCCCATCTTCTTTCCCCAAAATGCTATCCTCGTAAGGTTGTGATACCTCAGACTCCCTTTGTGAGTCTTCACGCGCTGACACTGTTAACCAACCGTATTTTCCATCAGTGTAAGTTGTATCCACATACACAGGCATATATCCTGATGCTGTCTGACCCTCTTTGGGCTGCATGTCAAAGGAGACAACGGTTCCGCCACTCCACATCTGAAGATCGGGGGGTATCCGCTTGCGACGATAGAGTCGATTGTAGTCGTTGGAATCAATGAGTTCATACTCTTCCTCCAAACCGGCGACATCGTCATACTCTGTCCGCCAAATGATGGCGTAATCAGCAGTCAATTCTTTTTCTTTGTATTGCAGCGGAAAATGATCCGTATTCGCCTCGTAGTTGTCGAGGTAACCGATTCCTTTATGCGTTGCTAATAGACACTCAAGGTGTCCAAAGGGTTCAACGTATTTGGGTTCAAAACCGAGTGAATCTGAGAAACCGCCCCATTCTCCAGGTTCGCTCGTGAGAATGGTATCTTCCTCGGTCATACCGACCAAGGAGAGTGCAGTGGTGATGTCCCGATTCAGCAGCGTATACGTGTGGACATTGTAGCCGAGATGCCATAAGGACAGGACGATGATAACCCCCGCCACCGCATAGTTTACGTGCCGATGCAGATTGATAGCAAAGAACGGAAGCAGCACGAGGAATATGTACAGATGAAACCGATCATTTATCCAACCGCCGCTGTAGCCAGACCAAGGCACTATGAAAAACATTGCGGTAATGAGGACTGACATAATCAGAAACCCATCCATCTGCGTCACAACACGTGTCCAGAACCGTTCGCCAGTCTCTTTCCACTCCTCTGATTCTCGAAACCGCTGGTACTGTCGAACTCTATTGACTACCGTGAATACGAAGGCAACGGCAAAAAACACCAGCAACACCCGTCCGATGAGCACATGGTCATCCCGAAAAGAGACCAAGGATTTCATACCGAAGAAATAGTCATTTAGCCATTCAAAGCCTTTATGCTCGCTGTCCGCTCCGTGAGCGTTGGAAAGGTAGAAGTAGTAGGAGAACAGGATAAAGTAAGCAGGGATAAGCGCGCCGAGGAACGTCAGTGTAGGTTTAAGCGTCCCCACACCGTCCTTGAGCCGAGACCTGAGTGGCTCTGATGTTTCTTTATAACCCCATACCCCGCGCAAGGCATCGTAACCCGATGAGAAGAGTGCGAAGAACGTCAGAGACATGACGAGCAACGCATACGAGTGGTAGTGGGTGAGATAGGTCGCCAACAGCAATATGTATATGACCACAATGTTTGATAATTGGAGTTTATCCTTGACTCGCCACCAGTAACCCATCGCGAAGAAAAACAGGGACATACTGAGGACAAAGTTGTAGAACCCCATGTGAAGCAGATAGTTGTAGGCGAAGAGAAACCCAAGCAGCCCAAAGACAACATTTCTCTTTGCGACACCGTTGAGGAAATAGAAGAGGGAGAGCGGCAGGAGACCGATGCAGAGCGTAAGGACTATCTTTTCACAAACGAGTGGGGGAAAGACGTACAACAAGACAACAAGCAGGGCGTGAGAGGTCCAGTTCGGGAAGATCGTGGCGTTCAGGTCGTAGACTTCGCGCAACCGGTAGTTTTCGTGCTTATGGTACTCCTTCACCACGTATGAATTGTAGATATGGCTTGCTCCATCCTGCGTCGGGAAATACTTGAAACCCCAGACCGGCAGAAGATGTAGCACCAGCATCACAAAAACCGTAATATATCCAATAGATAATTGACGTGCTTTCATTATCTCTATGACCTCGTTGGTGTCCGTTTGCTTTTTGCATTCTACTTAAGTCCTATTCTAATAGATTTCTGCTTTTGTTTCAACACGTAAAATTTTGCGTACCTTCGGTGATGTTTGTAAGTCAAAACTTGCCTTCTATTCCGATTTGTGATAGACTACTCTCAAGATTGATGTGTAAGGAGTGAACCATGGTAGTCGAATTTCTTAAGAAACTCATATCCAACCACAACCCCTTTTGAGGTAGACATGCACGACTCACGACTTGATAAACTCGCAAATGTTCTCACGACCCATTCCACGAAAATCCAATCTGGCGAATTTGTGCTCATTGAAGGGATCGACATCCCACAAGAGATGGTCATTGCCCTTATCCGAGCGGTTCGGAAAGCGGACGGGATTCCGCTCGTTGAAATCAAGCAGACCCGTATCCAACGTGAAATTATTCTCAACGGAGACGATGCTGGCATAAAACTAATTGGTGAATACGAAACATACCGTATAAAAAAGGTCCAGGCGTATATCGGTATCCGTGGGAGCCATAACATCACAGAGATGTCTGATGTCCCGGCGGAAGCAATGCAACGCTATCAAAAGTATTGGATACGACCCGTCAACGATATCCGCGTGCCACAGACAAAATGGGTCGTTCTCCGATGGCCCCACCCGGCAATGGCTCAACAGGCACAGATGAGCACAGAGGCGTTCGAGGATTACTATTTCGACGTTTGCACACTCGACTACAGCCGAATGGAACAGGCGATGGGACCGCTCAAGTCTCTGATGGAGGAAACGGATGAGGTCCACATCGTTGGTGAAGATACCGATCTCCGATTCAGTATCAAGGACATCCCCGTTATTCCGTGTGCAGGCGAGTGTAACATCCCTGATGGCGAATGCTTCACCGCGCCTGTGCGAGATTCAGTCAATGGCACCATCCATTTCAACACCCCTACAATTTATCAGGGAACGACGTTTACTGACATTCGACTCCGCTTTGAAGAAGGCAAAGTTGTCGAGGCAACAGCGAATAATACCGAAAGGTTGAACGATATTCTTGATACAGACGAGGGGGCGCGTTATATCGGTGAATTCTCTATCGCGTTCAACCCGTATATTACAAACCCGATGCTTGACATTCTGTTCGATGAGAAGATCGCAGGCTCGTTTCATTTCACGCCCGGTCAGGCTTATGAGGAGGCGGATAATAGTGTCCGGTCTGCTGTCCATTGGGATATGGTCATGATACAAACCCCGGAACACGGTGGTGGAGAGATGTACTTCGACGGAAACCTTATTCGGAAGGACGGACGATTTGTCCATGCTGAATTGGAGGCATTGAACCCGGAGAACCTGAAATGAGTAGAGAACAGCACCGAGTACACGGCGATCCGCAGCGATTTGAAGTTGTCGCCGATTTCATTGCCGCACGATACGGCAATACCATCCACTCTATTGCCGATGTCGCTGGTGGGAAGGGAATATTAACCCGCCTGCTCACGAAAAAGAAAAACTTTGAATGCGAACTCATTGACCCGCGTCGGACAGTGCTCAAAGGCATCGAGCATCATCCGGATCAGTTCGATCCTGACATGGCAGATTATTATGACCTCTTGGTTGGGCTCCATCCCGATGGTGCACTGCGTCAATTGGGAGAGGCAGCTCTCGTTCGACCTGCGGTGATAATCCCTTGTTGCAACTTCTGGGATGAACAACGGCGTGGACAGTATGAGTTGTTGACAGCAATTGAGGACTTCTATCGGCAACATTCGATCCAGTTTGAGCGAATTGAACTCGACTTCAAGGGACCGAAAAATATCGCTATCGTCTCCAAACCCTTTTAACTATGGTACCCCGGACTGCTCTCCACTTCGCTACGATCAGGGTTCCGGTTAAATCTCAACCATACTTGGGCATTTTGACGTTTCTTTATCTTAGAAAGATTAAACGAAAGTGTAGCCTGCAACAACGGCGCAGGCGGATTTGAGAAAGGCACGTGAAGTTCCCAGCCCACGTTGTTTAACCGCAAGGAAAATTTAAAAAATGGCACAACAACCCAATATTCTCTTCCTTCTCACCGACCAGCAACGTTTCGATTCACTCGGTTGCAATGGCGCACCCATTTGCAGAACGCCTGCTATCGATGAAATCGCCGCAACAGGTATGCGGTTCACAAACGGCTATACCCCGATCGCGCTCTGTTCACCGGCGCGTGGATCTCTACTCACCGGACTCTATCCACACAACCATGGGCAACTTTCAAACATGGGCAATTTCAACGGTGTGTTTGCGGACCAGATTCTCGATAAACCGGCGTATCCTAAACTCCTTAGTGAGACAGGCTACAGAGTCAGTTGTATCGGTAAGTGGCATCTCGCGAAGGAAGGCGACACAGAGTTTTGGGGTTACGATAAGTGGCACCCCTATCGCGAGTGGCATCAGTGGCTCCGAGATGACGGTATTGACTTCCGAATTGACAGGGATGCCGTTCAACCGTACGAATGGGGCGGAGAGGCGCCCTTCTATGGAAGACATCCGCTCCCTGCTGAACGGACAATGGAAGCGTGGACCGCAGACAAAACGATCGAATTAATCAATGGGTATTCAGATTCCGAGCACCCCTTTATGATTGCCTCGAATTTCTTTGGACCGCACTTCCCGTATGCTGTGCCAGCCCCTTACGACACGATGTACGATCCCGACGCTGTTCAACGGTGGGGCAACTTTGATGAGCAGTTCATCAACAAACCCCTCATTCAACAGAAGGAGATGCTCCGGTGGAATGCCAGCCATCTGACGTGGCCAGATTGGCAAAAAGCCATCGCCGCCTATTGGGGGTTCTGCACCTTCATTGACGATCAAGTGCAGCGAGTTCTTGACTGTCTTGAGGCGAACGGTTTAGCAGAAAATACCGTTGTCATCTTCTCAACCGACCACGGCGATATGCTCGGCAGCCATCGGCTTTTCAACAAAGGTTTTCACATGTACGAGGAGACGCACCACATTCCACTCGTCATCCGGTGTCCAGGTGCGACAGCACCCGGAACGACGTGTGATGAATTTGTGAACCTTGTAGATCTCATGCCGACGTTTTTGGAACTCGGTGGCGCAGCAGTCCCTGATGAGATCGATGGAAGATCTATTATGCCTTTGTTACGTGGGGAAACTGTAGCGGATTGGCCCGATGATGTGTTCGCTGAATTTCATGGGTACGAACCGACGCTCGCCTCTGTCAGGATGGTGCGGACGGATTCGTGGAAATACGTCTATAACCCATACAGCGAGGACGAACTCTACGATATGAAGAGTGACCCGCACGAACTCTATAACTTGGCAAACCATCTCGGTTACAAGCACGTACTCCGCCGTATGAAAGCACGCATGGTCGATCGCTTACGTGAAACGAGGGATAATATCGTTATGGAAGGTGGATGGCAGAGCAATTCCTTTGACCTGCTCGTCTCAGAACGGGAGCGGTAGCCCTCCTGTAGATCAATTTGCCTACAGGAACGTTTTTGTAAGTGCGTCGGTTCAGCTAAGGCTACTATTGCTTTATCTGTCCCCATATCTCTGTTGCCAATCGTGGTTGCGGTGCGACTGGTAATGCGAAGGCTGGATCGAACCAGTCCCTTGCAAAATTCGGGAAGCTGGGATTGCTAAGCTGCACCGGCTCGCCACCATCCAACGTAACTTTGAAGATTTGCTGCATATCATTCTTATCCAGTTGACTATAAAGCAGCGCATCTCCTCGTGGAGACCATACTGGCTCTACAGCTCGCTTCCCTTCCTCAATAATTTGTTGAAGCCCTGTGCCATCGCGATTGACAATATAGATAGTCTCCAGTTTAAAGTCCTCTTGTCGAAGTTCAATGCGATTATACCACGCAAACGCCAGTCTATCTCCCTCTGGAGACCAAGCATGATGCCGAACCCACGCGGGTTCCTTGGGCGGAAAAAAGAACTTGTGTTTACGCACCCGCACGTCTAACATACTAATCCGTTTGGGATCTCTGGGTGCCCCTTCAATAAAGGCTATCTCTGTCCGGTCAGGCGACCACGCGGGTTGACTGCCAAGTGCTATACGTTCTTCTTTTTTACCGTCTATTGATGCGATATAGATGAAGGACTTTCCCTGCTCCCAGCGACTATAGGCAATTTGTTTGCCATCCGGCGACCATGTTGGACTGGTCCTCGCCACTTCCTTTTTGAACACTCGCTGCACATTTGATCCGTCGGCATCCATTAGATACAGATCCCAGTCTCCTGGAGCCCCGTCTCGATCGGAGCTAAAAAGAATGTGTTCGCCGCTCGGAGACCACTTCGGACCCCCATCCCTTGCGAGATGGTGGGTAAGGCGGACCTCCTCGCTGCCATCGGGATTCATCAGATAGATGTCCAGATTCCTATGACGCCACGATGAGAACACTATTTTCGCTGTTACGGGGGCTTCTGCGAACACAATACAAGTACTTGTGTATAACACCGCGCAGCTTAATGCGAAAAGGAACGATACGTATGGATTTCTCATCAAGTTCCCTCCGAAACACAACAAGACATAAAACCGTCATTACATCATTAAGCATACACCAATTCTACAAAGAAGTAAATATAGCAGGACTTACGCAGTTTGGACTGTAATCCAATCTGTTAGACTACGAGCGGCTAAAAACTAATACGGATACCGACACAAACTAACAGTTTGTGCTACAAAAGAGCGCGTGCGTAGGTCCTATATAGTAAAGCTCGCAATTACTTACAAAGAGGCGAGGTTAGAAACCTCGCCAGTGAAACGGCGGGACCTGTTTACCAAAATATAAACTTATTTTCGGAAACTACTATATTTCTGGGTCAAGATTGACGCGAATTCAATCCCGTCCTATGACATGTGAGACTCGTTTCCTGCTGGACAGAATCTGAGAAAACCCGAAATTCAGATTTGAAAAAAATGCGGAAATGTGATAACATGTCCATACTTTGAAAATTCAAAAACAATAGCCTGCATTCTCACTCTACTTCTCCGCAAGGTAAATTAAAAAAATGATTATCACAGTTGACGAAAGCTATCGCCATAAGAGAGACCTCACCGAACAGCAGCTTTTCGCCGTGGTTGAACAGAACACGCCGGATGCTATCAAATCCCCTCTTTTTCCGCAAGATGAACCCAATGCATTCACGTTCCAACTCGATAAGGAACTGATTGCGCGTTTGAACTTATGGGAATGGTTTCGCAACTACGCGAAGGAGGCACAGGTCTCGACCGCCGGCATCCGAGGTCCGCAGAATATTTTGTACCCTTGGGACACCCGTTTCCCGATTAACCAGATCGGGATTGTCTTGGCAGCGTTGGGTAAAAGTCTCGTCGCTAATGAGAACGCGAGCGGAAAGCAGGTCGAGAAAATCGCAGGCTGTGAGGTGCGCTACAACTCACAGAAATATGTCGAATACATCGCCCGTATCCAAGCCGCACAAGGGATTCGTACATACGTGCCGAAATCATTTGGGACACTCCCCATCTGGATGGCATCCTTCTTGATTTTCATGCTCGATTTGGACGGTGGCGAACATGTTACATCAAGCCATTCCGTTAGCACAAAAAACGCGACGAAAGACCTGAATAATCAGGGCAGTCAATATCTGCCTGAGGAATCTATGCGATTCGTCAACAAAATTGAAGAGATCCTCGAAACCGCTGAAACGGAAGGCTATCCCATTCAGTTCAGTGCTGCCACCGATGAACACATCGATTTTGAACGACTGGACGAACTCCACGACGGTGTGCAACTCTATGTCGGCTATCTCAAAAGTGGTGTCGCCACAGATGCGAATCTCAAACTCATTCGAGCGACAAAACCCTCTATCGTTGTCGATTGTGTTGGCGGGTGTATGTATCGTCCGATGCGTGCCATCTTCGAGAGACTGGGAATCGCTAACGCTGTTCGCTGGCTGCACGTTGAGGCGGATCCGCTCTATCACAACATCGGGAAACTCGATCGGAATCCGAAAACGGGTGAAACTGAATTTTACGATCTCGGTTGCGACTTGAGTATCCTGGATGTCGTCAAATCCACAGATTACGCAACGAAACTCAAATCGCAGCCTATCGGTACCATTATTGAAGCGACCGATCCAGATGGCGATCGACTCATCGTCTGTGAGATAGAGGAAGCCTCACGAGCAGAAACATTGGAAACCCTCGGTGTTGATTTTCTCGATCTCGGCGATGACCGACTTTTGACGATTTATACGCCGAACCAAGCGTTTCTTATGTTGATGGACTTTTACGCCAAGCAGCTTAAAACCTCCGGTCTCTGGGAGGATCATCCCCGGTTCATGATTAAGACGACCCCTTCTGCGCTCGCTTGGGATCAATGGGGTGCCGCGAACGGTGTGAAGGTCATTAACGTGCCTGTCGGTTTCAAGGAGATTGCGGCGATTATGAAAAAGATTGAACGGCAGTTGGCTGACACGCCAGACGCACCGGTTGTTGTTCAAGATGTCTACGGCGAGACGGTTGGACTCGGTGTACAACCGCGACTGATTTTCGCGGGTGAAGAGAGCGGCGGGATGATTACCGGTCCTGAGGAACTCATCCAGAGCCATGGGGGTCGCACAGCGATTGCGATGCGTGAAAAGTCGGCAGGTGAATCCATGGTTCTGGTTACGGCACTCGCAGCGCACTGTAAACAGGCAAATATTACCCTCTCTGACTATCTCACCGCTGTTTTTGCGGAGAGCCACATTCGCGCGACCTGCGACGTGAGAGAGGACATCACCTACTATAACGAGTCTGAACCGAATCCTGAAAAACTCCGTGCAGCGAAACGTGAAGGCGAGGCGAAACGCGATAAAAACGACCTGTTTTTTCTCGGGATCGCCATTGCCCTTCGCGACGGAAAAATAGATGTGGAACAAGCACGCGCGATCCTCTCAGATGCCCTTCCGAGCCTTGATTTCACAACGCTTGAAGATGTTCGGTTTGTTGGCGATGGGAGTTATCTGAAGTTTTATGATAAGTGTGTTGAAGTCCGAAAGTCCGGCACAGATGCGAAAACCAAAGCCTACGCCTCCGGTGGTGATAAGGAGGAGTGCCGACAGTTCGCCAAAGCCTTTGGTGAAACAAGTGGCGACTTAACCGAACTTTACACCGAACAAATAAGTCAAACTTACTTAAGGGACGTTGAAAATAGAGCACGACAGATTTACGATGAATTTCAGTCGGGTTAATAGCAGTCGGCTGTCAGCAGTCAGCAGTCGGTAAGAAACCTCTTTACCGATGGTTTCCGATAGCCGACAGCCGATAGCCACTAAAAAGGAGATGATCATGGTTAGAACGATTATCGGCTTGTTGGGAGTTGCGATCCTTTTTTCTTTCGCAACAGTTTCCGAGGCGGAGTGGACGGTCCTACGCGAAGACAATTTCATGCGAGATGATGGAATTGACGCGAGGTTACAAGATGTCTATTTCATGAACAACCAGAACGGTTTGGTCGTTGGAGATAACGGTTTAATATTGGTGACGACGGACGGTGGCAAAGTCTGGGGCAAAATCGAAGTTGATATGCGTCCCCCCGGTGCCGGACAAAGACCGGGCGGACCTCCGGGTGCTGGTGGCGGTCCTCCAGGTGGTTTCGGTGGAGGCGGTGGTGCGCCGCTCTACAATATCTACTTTGTAGATGAAAACGTCGGATATATCACCGGTGGTAGAGGCACTATCTTAAAAACTGAAGATGGTGGCAAAACATGGACACGGAAAATGGCAAGGAGCGATAACCCGAATCCTGGACGTGGTGGAAGAGGAGGCGGCATTCGCGCGAATCTAATGGGTATCCAAATGATTAGTGAAACCACTGGTTTCATCGCCGGATCGGAGAATACGATTCTCAAAACAACCGATGGCGGTGAGACTTGGGTAGGCAGCTCGGAGCGCGCACGCGTCGGTGAAACACGGAATAATCTTGAGGGAATCTGGTTTGTTTCCCCCACAACAGGTTGGATTATCGGTTCATTCGGGACGCTCCTGCATACCACCGATGGCGGTGAAACGTGGGAGAAACGCAACCTTTCACGCTTCGATGATAACCTGTTTGGTATCCATTTCCTTGATCAGAATACCGGTTGGATCTGCGGGCAGGGCGGCTTAATTCTACATACCGCCGATGGGGGTGCCACATGGAACCAACAAAAAACTGAATCTTATGACGATCTCCACGATATTATCTTCGTTGATACCATGGTCGGTTGGGTAGTCGGTGGCTACAACACTATTTTACACACAACCGATGGGGGCAAAACCTGGAATAAGCCCACTGCATCGGTGAGTGGAATTGATAGTTTTAAAGGCGTTCATGCAACCGATCAGAACAACTGTTGGACAATTAACGATGGAGGTGTCATCGCAGGATACAAAGCAGAATAGTTTTTTAACGATTCGCAAGGCGTTAAATGAAGTCATTTGTTTACTGAGAGTTTTTCCTTAAATCCGCCCGCGCCGATGTTGCGGGCTACTGTCTTAATCTAATTTTTCGCACATAACCGTAGCCCGTAATGGAACGGTGGGCGGATAAATAGAACGCACGTAAACCTTTAAACGCACGCTATTACTCCGCAAGGTATAATTAAAAAAATGAGAAGTCATAAAGTCACGATGCTCGGCACAGGGCTCATCGGAATGTTCTACACGATGACGCTCCACAACCAGCGCGGCACAGACCGCGTCCACAACGTTTACTCTCGACGCGAAGAACGCGCAACGGCGTTCGCTGAAGAGTGGAACATCCCTCATGCAACAACCGATTTAGCAGAAGCCATCAACCATCCTGAGACGGATACTGTTGTCATCGGTTTGCCCAATAACTTGCACCTGAAAGCGGTTGAACTCGCGGCGGAAGCCGGTAAAGGCATTCTCTGTACAAAACCTCTTGGACGTACTGCTGAAGAAGCGAAGGCGATGTTGGACATCGTTGAAAATGCGGGTGTATTCGGGGGTTATCTTGAGGACCTCGTTTATCCCCCAAAGACGCTGAAAGCGTTAGAATCCGTTCAAAACGGTGCGCTCGGCAAAATTTTGTGGGTGCGTTCCCGCGAGACACATCCGGGTCCTCATAGCGATTGGTTTTGGGATCTGGAGCAAGCCGGCGGCGGTGCTATTGTTGATATGGGATGCCACTGCATTGAGATCATCCGAAATTTCGTTGGGAAAAACAACAAACCGCTTGAGGTGATGTGCTGGGCGGACACACTCGTGCATCCGATTGACGCGGAGGACCACGGTATCGCACTCATCCGATTTGAGAGCGGGGCAATGGGGCAGTTTGAGGTCGGTTGGGCATTCCGAGGCGGTATGGATTTACGCGATGAGGTATCGGGAAGTGAAGGGACGATCTGGCTTAACCACTGGCTCCGAACAGGTTATGAGATGTTCACGGCTGTCGGGCAGGACGGATATGTCGCCGAAAAAGCGGAGAGCGACACCGGTTGGCTCTTCCCTGTTGGCGATGAGGTCGCGGAACTTGGTTATCGGGATATGTTCCTCGATATGTTCAACGCAATCGACGAGGGACGAGAACCGCTGGAAACTTTCTATGACGGTTACGTTGTGAACGCTATCATTGATGCCTGCTATAAATCCGCGAAATCTAAGCAGTGGGAATCCGTTGAAATTCAGGAGTGGCGAGGCACAACCGAAACCACCGATGCGCAAACCGCCCAGTCGGATGCCGATGAGCGATATGCACCTCTCAAGAGTGAACGGATGCCGGATGGTAGAATGAAACGCATCTTTAGGGATCGGGAAACCGGGGAGATTATTGAGCGGGTAGAGGATTAAAAAAAGAAAGGCGATTGCGGTTCAGCATTTCCGCTGAAAATGGCAATCGCCGTTATTCATCGTTCATTGTTTCGCCTCTATTCAATGAGTCCCAGATGTTGAGATTCACATCTCAATTTCAGTTCCACCTGCTTCAAGAGTTGATTGACTCTCGGCTTGCTCAGTTTGAGCCTTTCGGCGATGTCCACCTGCTTCATGTTTTCCCGGATGCAGGTGAAAATCTGCTGTTCACGTTTTGTCAAGCGTTGTAGGAGTTGCGGCAGTGCCTTCTCGAAATCGGCGTTCCACATCTCATAGATGAGTGTATCCTCAAAGTCAGCCCTCTTGTTTATCAACGTGAATAACCCCCTCTTTTGCTCGTTTTGATGTGCCGCTGAGTTTTCTTGAGAAGCGTCATCTTCATAGCAAACAGGCGTAAACCGCAAGCAGTGTCGCAACTCTCTTTTCTCGTGTGAGTGCTCCGCAGATCCATGGCAGGATATAACTGCGAAAGGATGCCTTTCGCTGATGTCCCGGGTTAAACGCCGGTCCCTTTTTCCAGAGGGTTATCCGAGCGATTTGCAACAAATCGTCTTGAAAACTCGGGAGTCCGGGATCTGCCTACGCGATGCATCTCGCGCACCGATTCATATCGCTGTCAAAACGGGTGAGCGTTTCGTCAGTTGCCTCAAAAACACCTGTATGGGTGTAAGGCGGACATCTCATGGCGTTGGTTTGGCATTTCAGTTGCATAAAGCCCTCCTGATGTATCCATCGTTCCTGATAAAGCATAACAAATGTGCCTCTATCTGTCAAGAAAAAAGTGCTTTCTTTAACGTGAGCCAGAAACACTACTCTGCTTCAGCATCATCGTGATCCTGATAGTTATCCCCATCATACCCTCTTCCGCCAATTGAGGACTCTGATTCTCCGCGTCGCTTGGGGGTAAGCGTATTTGAGTGATAAGGTGATGTGCTACCGACGAATCGTGCAGTCAGATCAGATTTGCCTGTGACCGACAGGGTATATCCGCCAACTTCAATTCCTTCTCCACTACCTGAAGCACTGAGGTGCACAGAATTGTTACTGGACCAAGCACTTGCGGATGCTATCACGTAACTGACACTCGGCACAGAGTTAGAACAAAAAGCAACACACAGCACAAGTAGTATGAGCGAAAACACAAAGTCTTCATTATGGTAACTCCGTAGAAGTTAGGAAGGTATAGGGGTCAATCCCTTGACCTTCAGGTGAATTCATGTCAATTAAATGAACAGAGGGTGGTGGCAGATCAAAAAAATCTTTTTTTCTCCAAACACTTACAGGCCCGAGAAAAGAGGAAATATAGTTTTGTTTCGTTCCATCATCCATAGTCGCTTCGTCCCATTCAACATAAAGCGTATTTGTATAGTGCGGGCGCACCCTACCGGTGCCATTAATAGAACCGCCCTCAAAATTTTGCACGCCTTGTCGCCAGAGTTTGACGAGAACATGAGTGACTAACTTATGGTCGTAATCCCAATTCTTTTGACGGTCGGCGGGTCGATCCCAATACGGTATGAGTGGGAACCCTTCGGGTGTTGTTTTGAAATTAAACGGAGCTGCTTCCAAAGTCAATTCTGCAAGTTCCGCCTCCGATACAAATTCATCAGGTAGAAACGCATCCGATAGGTCAATAGGTGCTGCATCGTCACTCGGTAACGTCGGACCATCAGCGAGTGCTTGTGCGTTCTCCGTTTCAAAAGGTGTTTCCGCTCGTTCAAAGTCGACCGGACTTGTATCTACAGCGTCTGCTGCGGGACGCGTCTCGTTCTTACGCTCGTGCTGCTGCAACACATCCGATCGCGCCAGTTCGTCCTGCGTTGTGCGGCGGACGTGCCAACTATACAAGAAACTACTGCCGACACACACCAGAAAGAAAACGAGACCCGCGAGGAGACCTCTGCTTGAGAAAATGTCACGGAACATGTGGTTTGCGGACATAAGAGACTCCTTTGACTGAGAAATGAGAATCCAGTAAAATGTAACTACAACACAACTTGTGGCATTTATCACTATATATGGCACCGAACCGAAAACAGTTAAGAGCAAAACCGCATTTTTTCCACTTTTTTTACAAAAAACCTGAAAAATATCTAACAAAATTTCACTTTTTTGATACAATACACGCAGATGTTCTGGAAAACTCACAACCACATGGGGACGGATTAAAACTGAAATCCATCGTTAGCAGCTGGAGGAGATGACAATGGACACAAGTTGGCTTGAATACTGTGCGACGGAAGAACAACTCAAGGCATTCAACGACGAGGGGTACCTCATTGTTGAGGACGCTATAAGCCCTGAGATGGTAGACGCATTGGAGGCGGTCGCAGATCGACTCGATGCTGAGGAGCGTGCTAAAACTGGCTTGGCACCGCACGAACTGTTATCGAAGTTCCGGACCGTCATCGAAGACGATGTCCTGCTGGAACTGCTTGATAACAAGAAGGTATTTCCACTGCTTTGGGACATCTTAGGCTGGAACATCCAACTTTACATCTCCCACCTCATCATGTATCCTCCCGAACCTCCGGACAAGGCGCGGATTCGCAAAGGCGCGCATTGGCATCAAGACGGCGGCAGACCCGTGCCAGAGATGGAGCGTCCGCATCCACGACTCTCATTGAAAGTCAGCTACTGGCTGAGCGACGTTACCGACCGCGATAACGGAGCGATGCGCATTGTTCCCTGTAGCCATAAACTCGACACCCGTCCGCCCAACAGAGACGACAATCCTGATGGCGACCCAGAAGGTGCGATAGATCTGACCGTCAAGCGAGGGACGGCAGTGCTTTTTGATCGACGGATGTGGCACTCACGCGGCTGGAATTTCTCCGATGCGACTCGGAAGGTTCTGTTTATGGGATATAGTTACCGCTGGTTGCGTGGCTTGGATTACAACCTCATGCCACCTGAAATTCTTGAGAAATGCGACCCGATTCGGCGGCAGTTACTCGGCGATGGTGTAGATATTAAAGGATGGTGGCAACCCACAGACGCAGATGTGCCTCTGAAGACATGGATTGCGGAGCATCGGGGAGAGGAATACTTGCGGTAGAGTCAAATTCTGGGTGCTTTTCTGGGACTTCTTTCATTTGAATGTCCTCCATCAGTTCTACCAGAGTTCCCGCTCGTAGTTAGTCATCGTCATCGGATTTTTGTGGCGGTGTGCGCTTGGACGGATCATACGGGACATATTTTACACCGTTGCGTTTATCCTCTTCCTCCATTGCTTTCAAATACTTATAGTATTCGCCCGGTTTCTTGAATTTAGCACTGATTTCTGCTTTGATTCGATAGCATTCTTCGAGAATAGGATCCGTATACGTTTCGGGGTCAAATTCTGGGTGTTTTTCTGGTGCTTCTTTCATCTGAATGTCCTCCATCAATTGTGTAGGTGTGCAAATGGTTGTTGGTTGAAATCCTGCCTCTTGGCAAACCTGATTAATGTGTTCACGTTTGTGTTCGTTCACGATATGTTTATGATTCCAAGATACCAAATATTCAACACGATGTACTGTTGCAATAGCAATATGCTGCGCATCTGGTTCAGAATTCTGCGGAATTGCACCAGTATCTAATAGTTTTTGCGCAAGTATATCTATTTCTGGTAATAGTTCCAATACCCTTAGAGACGATATAAATTCAAACCGTCGTTGTGCCGCATTTGCATCGCCTTGTCTAATCTCGTCGCGAACTATCGATGAAATAACAAACTCAAATCTATCCGCATAATCTTCCCACAGCTGCCGACTTGCTCTCTGCCGGGCTGCTAAGATTGGATTGTTACTAAGCCTCGCTACCAAGTAGCTAACAACTGTTGGTTCAATGTAGACTCTCGGTTTTATTGTTACATATTTTAGCATGAAATATCGTTGCTTTCAAATCAAACTGATGGCGCAAAGGATAATAAAAAATCGGCGAATTCACGAAGGAAAGTGAAAGAGTAGAAGAATAGAAATTGCGAACAGGTTCCTCTTCCATTCTTCCAATCCAAAATTAAGATCACATCACGCTAACGCATCTTCTCCGTCTGTCAGCCACGCCAGATCAAACTTTGCAAACGACAACATCTCGGAACGATGCTCTTCACCACACTCATAGAGACAACAGATATTCATATCCGAGGCGATACAGAGATCGGAATACGCCGCGGGACCGGCGTGCAAGACTTTACCGCTACTCCAACTTTGACACTCATCGTAACTGATACGAATCGTCATCCGCTCGCGACTCGTGCTGGCGGGATTAGAGAACAGGACACGGTTCTTGTCATGTTGATTCGCATCCGTATAGCGCACCATACTCGCCTGACATATCGGTTCAATCAGGTCCTCCTCATAACCAAATTCCGTGAATGTATCGCCGCTGTCACTGCTTCTCGCATAGGCACGCCGTTTCGGTGCGACGTAGTTCCGACAGTTGAAATAAAGTCCACCGTCCACCGTTTCAACGACGACTGATTCATTGGTTCCAGGTTGTGCCTTACCACCGATCCGCCACGTCTCACCATGATCGTCGCTGACAATCAGGTGTGAATAGCCATATTGGGCATAGTCCCGACTGTTGCCAAGCACATGGTCACACGGAATAACGAATCTGCCGTTTGCGAGTTGAATCCCGTGACAGGGACCCGTAGCATACCACGTCCACTCCTCGGCTTTCGTCGTGGTTGTGATTTCTCTCGGTTCTGACCAGGTTTCTCCGTCGTCGTTACTGGAGGTCACCCAAACGGTGCGGGGTGCTTCTCCGGCAACAATCTTTCCTTCGGCACCGTCAGCGAGATTTTTGCAGAAAAGCAGATAGATTGCCCCTGTATCCCGATCCACCACTGGGGCAGGATTACCATCCGTATCGGTTCCTGTGGAAACAGCGATTTGCATCGGTTGCCAGCTCTCGCCGTTATCGAAACTCCGTTTCAGGACAATATCAATGTCCCCTGAATCCCCACCACCTATCCGCCTACCTTCACAGAACGCCAATAGCGTTCCGTCATTTGATCGGACAAGTGCGGGGATCCGGAACGTATGGTATCCCTCCGTCCCCGCCGTGTAAAGCGGACGCTCCGTTTTGTACATGCTTATAAATCCCCTTTGATCCGTGCCCACGTGGTTGTGAGCTTTCCGATCGGCTGCACATCCGCTGGATCATCCATGACAAACTCATCAGGGTCTTTCTGGTGATCGGAGAGCCGCACCCCATCAACGACAGAATTCGTTGGAAATTTCGGGTCGGGCGGAGAGGCGTTGTTAATCTCAAAGGTTTCAGCGAACACAGTCGGTCCCTTTTTGAAAGGCGCCTCACCCTCAAGTCTGCCATCTAAGTAAAGTTTCAAGCCATCGGGTCCCCATGTTCCCGCCATGTGGTGATGCTCCCCTTCTTGCCACTTGAGTTCTGCACTGTTGGCGTTATGCCATGAGCCAGCACTCTTAATCCGCATCTGTGCGATCCCGCCATTGTTAAACTGCAGAAATATCGCGTCGGTGCCGCGTTTGTAAGTCATGAACGTGAAAAGTTCGCCCGTGATGGAACTGGTGTCCATACCCATCGTTACCCATAACTCAACGGTGCCTTCATCGAGATTGACAAAACGGTCTTCCACAGGAAAATGGATAACATCGCCAACCGCTTCGCTAACGAAACCGTTGCCGAATTTACCGGGCTTGAAGCTTCCACCACCAACGGTGCCGCCCTCTTTTTCAACTTCTGCTTTGCTCTCCAATGCAGAAAAGAAGGTCTCCTCTGCCATAGCTACAGAGACACAAAGCAATATGATCGCCAAAAGATATAACGTTTTCATGAGAAATTCTCCTATTCAGGTTGAAGGTTTCGGTTAAATAATAGTGCGTGAATTGGTATTTTCACGCTATATATTATACCACAAAAAGGATTGTTTTCGTTAAAGAATGGTACTGAAAAATGGTCGGAGGTAATTTTTAGAATGTGTTACCAAACTTATCTTCTAAGGTCAGATGAAATCTAGCGACAAACCTGATTGAAAATTATTTTTAAGTCGCTGATCCGGAACATATTTCTATGGACGCCGACTAATGAACTCACAGCCCGACTTACCGGGTCGCAGCGGGGGAAATTGCCTCCTCTGGATTCCTAAAAGCGATAACCGACCTTGGTATACCAGAACGCGCCACCAAACCCATACGGACTATATTCGCCGAAAGGCCTCCCAACGATTCTGGCAGGAAATTCTTTAATATCAAAGGGCACTTCAGGGCCCTCCGCCTCAGTAATATTATCAGGCTCAACATTGAGGACATTATTCACGCCAATCGTGATGCCCAAGTTCTCAATCAGCGCGTAACTCACTTCCAGGTCCACCAAAAACGCCTTACCGTAGGTTTGCGCGCCTACGGCATACTCGTACCAAGGACCGTAGTAATTGACTCGTCCCAATACACCGAAGCTATCACCGATGGCTTGTGTCAGTGTCATATTGCCACGATGCCGCGGGACACCTTCCTCCAATAGCCGGACGCGCGTGTCGTCAAGGATATCAGGATTACGCTGGGTTACTGTGGTCCCCGTGTAGTTGTAAGCGAGACTTAGCGCACCATCGAATATGGGTGCCGTGAGAATCACATCAATCCCTTGGGTGCTCGTCTCAAATTCATTGGTAAAGAACCGGAACTCTTGTAGATTGCCTGCACTCGTAATCCCTTCAACGACGAGCTGCTGAATCTGTGCCTCCGTAATATCTGTACCCCGCTGGAAGTCTTTTGAGGGAGCCAATCGATCCTCCACCTTAATGTTGAAATAATCAACAGTAATACTCGCAATGGCGTGGTCGATAATCGTTCCAACTGTGAAGTTCTTTGACTTCTCCGGTTCAAGAGCCTTGCCACCCACCAAACCTGCGGCACCATGCGTAGAAGGAATCGTTCCTTTATTGACTAACGTATTGTTTTCACCGAACTCCGTTGTGACGTTAAAGGCATTCTGCTGTCCCGGTGTCGGTGCTCTGAAACCAGAGCTATAACTGCCGCGAACTCTTAGGTCGACAACAGGATCGACCGAAATCAATTCTTTAAGCGTATCGGCAATACCATAGTTCGTTGCGATTTTGTAGTTGACTGTGCTCCCAAAGTCGTCGAAGTACTCACCGCGGACGGCAGCATTAACCGTCCAAAAGTCAAGAGGTCTCACCTCACTTTCCAAATAACCCGCGAAGTTAGACCGGGTCCAACTCCCTTCGGCAATATCACTGAAGCCAGGAAATCCATTGGATCCTGAACTAAATCCTTGGCTTGCCAACGGACCGATTTTCCAAGACTCAATCTGTCCCTGCACAATCTCAAAGGTTTCCGTTCGGTATTCCAAACCTGAGGCGAGGAACACCCTATCGTGTAGCGGATAGGTTAAGTCAAGATTAATGTTCGTATCCGCTTGGATATAATCACCCGGGTCAAATTCGGTTGGTGTGTCTGGTCCAAGCGAAGCATTGACCGTATTTCTGATAAAAAAATCGGCGGCGTGCCGTCCATAGGAAGCACTTATATCCCATCCTAAGTCCTCGGAGATCCTTCCCTTCAAGCCAACGAGGAGCGAAGCATCTTGAGTATCCGCACCGAAGCGGGGCGTAAACCCACCGGGAAAGAGTTCTTGGAATGTGAAAAGATTTGGGTCAGAGAAAACGTGTTGTAAGGCAACCGGATCTGGAATGTCATTGGTTATTTTGACTACGGGAACTTCACCTGTGCCAGACAACCTTCCAACAAGTAAGGTTTCTCCTCCATCATTGCTAAAGACAGCAGGACGGGTATTGGGATTTCGGAAGTAGAAACCACCTTCAACTTCCTTCTGTGCATAATTCGCATGACCGTAGAACTTAACGTCATCAGTAATACTTGTCCCGTAGTTCGCAAAAAGTTTGATGTCATTTCTAATAATAGGGTGTCCCCAGGGTTGCGCAGGATCAGCAACATCCATATTTCCAGCATCGATAAGCGCGGCGGCATCATCGCGTTGTACAGAGCGGTCTGTCTCGTTCATGCCACCGTATTCTAAACTGAGATTTGTCCAGAGATCTTCCCGTCCCAAACCGATATTTCCAGCGAGAGCGTACGCAAGACCATCACCCGTTTGGTAAATACCGGGTTTGATTTCAAAAGATCCGCCTTCATAATTGTCTTTGAGCTGCAGATTCATGACCCCTGCGATCGCATCGGAACCGTATTGCGCCGATGCTCCATCCCGTAGCACCTCCACCTGCTTCAACGCGATGGAAGGGATAGGGGAGAGGTCTGCCCCCTGGGCACCATCGGATAATCCATTTCCGAGCCAAGCGATCACAGAAGCGCGGTGACGACGTTTGCCATTAACAAGCAGTAACGTGTGATCTGGTGCCAACCCTCGCAGGTTCGCTGGGCGGACGACAGTGGCCGCATCAGCAATCGGCTGCGCATTGACATTGTAAGATGGCACCAAGTTTCTTAACAAGTCCGGTAAATCCGTGCCCCCCTGTTTAGCGAAATCATCACTCGGTAAAACATCAATTGGCACTGCAGATTCAAGAACTGAACGCGGTTCCGCACGCGTCCCAACTACAACCATACCCTCAAGCGTTATAACTTCCTGTTCAGAGGTTGCTTCGCTCGATTCCACTTCAGTTTCTTGTGCTATTGCTACAGACACCGAACCTATAAAAACTGCGAAAAAAATGGGTAGCAGAAGCATCACTATTTTTACAGTAAACACGACTTTCATAAATAAACTCCTTCATCTAAATGATGGGGGGGAGTACCGGGCTAAAGATAAACTCCCCATAAAGTGGGAACAGACAAGGTATGAGAAAGGAGGAAGAGGTGTATCTCAATGACTATGACGATATACGCGAGGCGAAAGCCCGCCTCGCTCATTTTATCACACACGTGTATCACCACAAACGCCCGCATTCGGCGTTAGACTATTTGACTCCTATGGAATTTCAACGAAAAAACTTGTCTTAACTTTGCGAAATTGTGGTCTAAATAAGCGTATGCACTTCAGTCCTATAAACAATAGCACTTGCGGTATGCTATTTTGGTTTTGTACAGAGGGCGTACACATAAGGGGAAGTCAACTGTTGGTTTGGGACGCGAAGCCCTGCTAAGAGATTACCAAGGACAATATCCGTCAGATTCACACACTTACAAAGCACTTCATGTCCCCATTTACCGATGACTGCCCGCCATGGTGAATAATCAACAACGCTCAACTTCAAGGGACCGCCTGTATACCCAAATTCCGTGACGTGAAATCCAGCGTCGCGTAATGCCGAAGCGAGGTTAGTCGGCGGAATTACTTTGTGTGTCGCGAGAAGTTTCGGACTCGCGACGCGGGCAATCGGTGTATACATCCCACGTAGATTCGGCATTACCGTGAGCATTGTTCCACCCGGTTTGAGTAGACTGTACATCTCCTCCAAGATCGCTTGTGGTGTGCTAAAATGTTCAATCAACCCCATTGAGTAGACAAAATCAAACGTAGTGCGATGATTTTTCGCAAACGCGAACATATCTTCACAGAGGATTGTTCCTTGGGCACCGGCAAGGGCAAGGTTCCGCTGTGCGAGTTGGCACCCCACCTCCGAAAAATCGACACCGTAGCAGTCGCTTTCATAACTCTGAGCGAGGTAAGGAAGCCACAACGAATCGGCACATCCGAGCTCAATGAGCGTCGGTTGTTTAAAACCTGAAAGTGCCCGATTGAACAACTTCGCGAGCTGACGGTTCGCTACATAAACCCATCGCAGGTGCCGAATCTTATGCTGTTGACCGTCCCAAAGCGTTGTCCAATAGGATTCATCCGTTAAGGGTGTAACATGCGAATCCATGCTAACTTTCCTCCAAGGAAACCGCACCATGCTCTAAAATAGGACATAGGTCGCAGAGTCGGTCTGCGCAATAATTTTTATACAGACGGATGATTCCCTGTTCAATTTTAGCAGTCGGTTCCAAATGCCGCATCTGCTGTTCCTCTGTGAAAATCTGTTCATCAACCTTACTGATAATTCTGTTCCCCGTTGATTTGGAACCGACCCCGTAAAGTTTGAGGATTCCTTCCTGCAATTTCTGACTATCCGCTTCGAGTGCCCAAATATAGGCAATTGGTAAGATTTTATTAATGATAATATCTACAGCCCGATCTTTGCCAATTAGTCCTATTTTGTGTTTGCTTTCGGATCCAAAGTTAGAGTGTTTATCCCAATAGCCAGTAGGTTCGAGCATCAGGAGCGTACGCAACTCTTTTCCGATAGTTTGTAGTCCTCTTTTTGTATCCGCAGTCACTGCTTTTTCACAAAGCGGCAGAAAGTACATCATCAGGCTACCTTGGCAGTGGTGTATTAACTGGCTCATTGCGGCAATCCGTCGGGTAGGCTGGTTCAAAGGTCTCCCCGTGAAACTCCAGCGCGCTTCTGTCATACGCGGGGGTAGTTCAGCGTACTCTGACCTCCGCCACAACTCTTCCACTGCTACAACGCTCGGATCATCTGTTACTTCGGGTGGCAGTGGGTTCTCCCTTTGTGAGGGGAGGAGTCCGGCGACTCCAAAAAGGATCGCTTGAATCTCGAGTTCAGACTTCTGGTCGAGGTCAGTGAACGGGACATGTTGCGCTAATTCTCGCAACGGTTTACTGTTGCGCTCGTATCCCAACGCCTCCATGATACCTTCGTAGAGAAGTTGCTCGAAATCAAGGCGCGTCCTTAACAAACGCATCGACTCCATCTTTTCCAAGAACCGTTCACGTCCTAAAGACTGAAAAACACCTTTCAGGACCTCTATGTTCAGTTGCTTTCCGGTTATTCGACAGCGTCCATCAGTTGTTGCTGTGTCTTGGGTATCACCATAGAGATCCCCGGTATCCACGGCAATCCATTTCAGGAGTTCCAAGGTCGGAACGCGCTTGTTGTTCTGGAGCCGAATCCGTAGATTGATGTCATCGTCAAAATACACAGCATGCAGTATAACACGATTATATCTGGAATTGAGGTGATGCTTATGGGTATACCACTCCGAAGATCGAACATGAATCTCAACATCGCCGATGTGGAGTTTCCCATCAATCTCAATCTCGGCGTGCATAAAATCGGGACCTTCGTTATGATTCCAGACCCCAGGCTTTAGGACGCGAATTGCGCGTCTATCAATCGACGCCATGTTGGTATCAAAAAAGCGTTGCTCATTCCACAATTTCTGAACGAACGCTTCATCAATTTTATCGAGGTCAGGATCATATTTCTCATTAATTTCTCTGAACCGTTTAGAGAGGCGTTCAATCTCGGCTGCATTATCTATATATGTTTCCATCAGTTCCTATCTACTTCGCCTCCTGAATTTCGTTCAGCAATACCTGCGTTGCGACTTGTGGCTCAGGGTGTGCGCAAACAGCAGCGATTACAGCGATACCATGCGCACCTGCTCGAATAACTTCACCTGCATTCTGAATACCAATGCCGCCGATCGCGATAACCGGACACGCCGCGATGTCGCACATTCGGCGGAGTCTTTCCAATCCCTTAGCCGTTTCGGCATCCGGTTTTGAAGTCGTACCGTAAATGGGACCGAACCCGATGTAGTCAGCGCCTTCTGAAATCGCAGCGAGTATCTTCTCTTCAGTTCGAGCGGATGCGCCAAGAATCGCTTCTGGGGGTAGAATCCGCCTGCCGATAGAAACAGGCATATCATCTTGTCCAAAGTGCGCGCCTGTCGCCCCAACAGCCACTGCGATATCGGCTCTATCGTTTACAATGAGTGGCACATCATGTTTTGCGCATATTGTTTGCATGGATTGTGCGATTGCAATTAATTCGCGCGTCGTTCCGTGTTTTTGACGGAATTGCACCGTATCCGCGCCGCCTTCGATAGCGAGTTTCGCTAACGCCGCATGTGTAAATCGAGATTGTAGCGTCGTATCCGTGATGACGTGTAGAACGCCGATGTCTTTCATATTGCTATGTCACTCAAAATGTGGTAGATTATAGATAGCGGTCAGCAGTCAGGTCGCTTCGCTTTCGGAAACCTTCAGTAAGAGGTTTTCATTTAACGGAAAACTCTTGTGACTGATTACTGATTGCTAATTTAGTATATCATATTTAGGAGAGACTTTGTGAATAATTTACTATTTCAATCTGGAGATAAAGTACTTTTTATCGGGGATAGCATTACAGACTGTGGACGACGCGATGCGCATGCCCCATTGGGACACGGTTATGTCCGCAAAATAACCGAACTCATCACCGCAAAATACCCAGACCGTCAGATCACTTACGTCAACAAAGGCATTGGTGGAGACATCGTTGAAGGTTTGGAAAATCGGTGGGATATTGACGTGATTGACGAAAAACCGAAATGGCTTTCGGTGAAAATCGGCATTAACAATGCGAGCCGACAATACGGGGAAGGCGTTTCGACAGCGGACTATCTGCCGATTTGGGAGGATTGCTATCGACGGATTCTCACACGTGCGAAGACTGAATTAGATGCTTCACTTTTCCTCTTTGAAATTTTCTACATCGCAGAAGATGTTGATGCACCACGTCCATTAGACGTAGATGCCTACAACACAAGCATTCATAGACTCGCGGAAGAGTTTGACGCACGGTTGATCCCGACCAGTGCCGCTTTTGAAAGTGCAGTCGCTGCCCGTCCCGGTGCACTCTGGACAACTCAAGATGGTGTCCACCCGAATGCGGAGGGACATACGTTGATGGCATTGGAATTTTTGAAGCAAGCGGCGTGGTAAAATTAGAGTCGGGAATCGGAGTATCCTCCTACAAGAAAGAATACAAGCGTCGGGAATCGGAGTGTTTTTGCTTGGGCGTTTCCGCCTTCCTACAGAATAGCCGTCAGCAATCAGCAGTCGGTAACCAGACGGATTGTATCTATCGCCACGGTGAAACTTCACCAGCCTGATTTTTCAGTGCCTCAATCAATTCGCGTTCACGATGCGCGTTATATTCGGATGCAAACCGCTGGGCATTGATGCGATTGCCCCAATAAAATTGCCATCCAATCAAGGAAATACCCGCACCGTCAACATAACGGCGTTCACGAATCGCATCTGCCACAAGATAAATGAACGTCCCACCCAAGGCTGCTGCGAGAACACCTTCTTTGACTCTTCCTACATAGAACTGCCCACTTCCGGGAACGACTGTGGAGAGCCATCCTGCAATTTGCGGCGATTTGTGTAGAAGTGGTGTCTTTTCGAGAAGCGTGTCGGCTAATTGACGTGCATTATTTTGATACGGTATATCAGTCTGTGGGGTATCTACTCGTCGCAATTCTGCAATAGCCTTGTCCCAATCGGTTGTATAGACGTAACACCAACCGCGCAGATAGTGCGCTGCCGCCATTACATCTGTATCCGCGCTCGAATGTAGAAGTTCAAAGAGCGTCGTCCGCGCCAATGAATACTTACCGGCATCAAAATGGAGTTGCCCAATCATCAACTGGCTCCGAAACCGAAAATCCGAATTCGGATGAACGGCTAAAAACTCACGAAACAGGTGTTCAGCACGTTCAGGTTGGTTTTGATAGTAATAACTCTGGGCAATTCGGTAATCCGCTATATCTTTGAACTCTGTGTCAGGTCGGTAGAAAAGGAGACGTTTGTATTCCAGCCTTGCTGCTTGATAATCGCCTGATTCAAAAAGCTTCTCTGCATAACGATATTGCTGGATTGTCCCGTCAGTAGCTCCGTCAGCCGCGAAGATGATGAGAGAGATTAAAAGACTTGCAGTTGCCATATTAAAACCTATGCTTCCATACGACTAATTCCATTTTGTCTTTTAAAGGCGATATCGCTCCGAATAACCCCGAACCCCGAATTTCCTGTTGGAGTTGATTCCGAAATTGTGCCTCGCGTTGGAGGTTGAAGACTCGCGCCGATTGGACACTCCGATAGATACCATTTCCATAAAAAAATGCGCCAAGCATCCCAACAGGTACTGTAACTTCGTAACGCTCTCGGTCAGCGTAATAGAAGCTTGCACTCCCCAATACCACCATACCCACAAAGGTATAAAGTCCGTCAGCTGTTCTCCCACTATAAACCTGTCCACTTCCTGGAATCAACGCTGAAAGCACGCCAGCGACCATCGGAGAACGGTGTGGAAGCGTATCGGCATTCTTTATCGTTCGCGCCAACCTATCGCTGACTTCCGCAAAGGAACTTTCTGGATAGGTTGAATAGACCTCGCTCCACGCGCGACTGGCACGTGTCCATTCTCCCTTATCCACGTGAAGCATTCCAATTGTAAACTGCGCGCGGGGTGCTAAACTACTCCCCTTATGTTCCGAAAGAAACCGTTCGAGCGATGCAAGTCCCTGCTTGCTATCACCCGATAGCATATAACACTGTGCGATATTATTTTTCGCGCGCTCGACAAGAATACTTTTCGGATAGGTATCAATTAGAAGTTGGTAGGCGTGGATCGCATTTTCTAATTTGCCTGCGTTCTGATAGGACGCGGCAACACGAAAAGCGATGAAATCAATTCGAGGGGTATCGGGATGTAAAAAGAGGAGTCGTTTATACTCGTGAGCGGCGTTGAGATAATCCGCTTCTTGGAAGAGCGAATCTGCGAAATAGCGGTCAGCGGTCAGCCGTCGGCTTTCAGCAAAGAGCACCTCTTTACTTTGATCCGCAATTGGTGCTTTTGAGCCTTGTATCGGAGGCGAGTTGCGAGTCAAGGCTGATACCTGACGGTTTCCGACAACTATTTTAGCGGACAACGGGAGTACAGATAAAAAAATAAGAAATAAGGTACAACCGACACGCTTATAGTGTCCTAAAACGGAGAGAAAGATTTTCATTCGGTATCAAGTTGCTTTTGCACACGCTCCTTGCTAACTGCCCAGACGCGATTCCCAATATCTGTGAGGTGTGGGGCAAATCGAGAATTTGCAATCTCGTTTTTGAAGCTATCGGCACCATGTGTATTGAGAAGGATGAGCGCGAAGGCTATAATAAGACCGCCAGAAGCAATACCGAAGCCGAGCCCGATCAGATGGTTTACCCAGCCCAAAACGCCTCTTTCAAGAATCCGTTGAATACACTCAAAAAGCGAGTCCATGAGAATAGAGACGACCAGTACAATAGTAACAATACTCAGCCACTTCGCCCAACTGGGGTTTGCTACCAACTTTTGGATAACTATCGCAAGTTGACCCCAAAATTGACAAGCGATAAAGAACCCGATGCCGATTACGAATATACCCCATACACTTCGGGTGAAACCCGCACGATAACAACTGATACCAGCCAATCCAACAAGAATGAGAATACCAATATCGAGTTTCGTCATTTTGGGCGTTTGATCTTTTTAATTATGGACTTTGTACCGTCCGTCGATTTCGTTTCGGGCGGGTTTTTGGTTAGAACGCAGCTGGGTTGGGTATCTACTCGGTCTCTTGAAGAAACGGAATCTCGGTCAAACTGCACCCAAATACCTGTTCAATTGCGATTTCTATCGGAGTGCCATTGCCTAATTGGTGAAGCAACTTACGAATTTTGTGGAAACCGAACTGCTGGATGAGAAATTCTGCGACTGCAGTGGATTGGATATATGCCAATTTCCGATATTTTTCGGGGAGCTGGTTAAACGGTTTGTTCAATACAGCAAAGGGGAGTAAACACTTCATCTGAACCGCCCGCTGCAATTCGAGGCGTTCCGCCTTGAACATAGGACGGGCAATACTTTGTGCAAGTCCTTCGTCAAGCCATACAGGACAATACCCGCGTGCTAAATGATGAATTAATAGATGCACCCATTCATGCCGTAGCAGGGCATATAAGATGCTGAGTACCGGCTCACCCGCTGCGCAGTAGGCAAGACGAATGCCACCATCATAGCATCCACTCGCCCATCTCGGCATCGCACGTTGAGATGTAGCCAGTCCGTTTGTATTTGCAATCGATATAGAAACAGGCGAAGCGTGATAGTACCCTAACATTTCACCCAATTCGGAATAGATTCGATAAATCAGGCGACAGATGTTCCAGACTGTCTGGGAATCCATTTCAGAATGGCAAGTGAGATCGAAAAATTCTGAGTTTACAACCTGTTTAGGGAACCTTGCTGGACTTACTTGTACTTGTAAGTGTTCAAGGAATTGTAGGGGGGGTGGTTCCTTAAAGTCATCGAAAGAAATAAGTGTATTATAACACGCTTTCTCATCAAGAATGCGCGCTTTGCGTCTAAGAGCTGTTGGTGAATCAGGACATAACCGAAGGGCAATATCCAAACATGCTAAGGCTGTATCCCACTCTCCCACCATCTCATAGGCTTTCGCGAGGTCGGCATAGATATAGTGATGCTGTGCTGCCCCCAACTTCAAGCCAGCGAGATAGTGTTGAATAGCTTCAACATAACACGCCTGTCCGTAACTGAGCGTTGCTTGTTGAAAATGTGATAATGCCAATGAATTGGTATACCCAAGACGCACAGCCTCATAAGGAGCGGTAGTGCATTAAGGGTTGACCCGCAATGCACAACGCAATCCTTCTCCCTGTATAATTATGACCGTTCAATATCAACGACTTTAAAACTAATTTTTCCACATTTTAGCGTAGAACCGTCTTGAATGAGAGTCGATGATTCAACGCGTGCGTTATCAAGATAAGTCGTATCAGAACTACCCAAATCCGTGACGTAGACGTCGTCATCTTTCTGCTCAAATCGGACGTGTACCCGAGAAAGCGTTTTGATTGCGTTGTAACGGTTTAACATCTCTGGGGATTCAGCTGTTTGTTCAGTATCCCATTTCCGCAGAGCATCCGCGTCGGGTAAAGATGCGTCAACCTGCATGATCTCGGTAGTTTCACTGCCCATACCCTGTGGGCTATAACCGGTTTGCAGTTCCAGCCCTTCTACACTGACAGGTTCGGCTTCTACTGCTTCGCCCCGAATTTCTGCCATCACACGTTCACGAGCGCGTTGCTCGGCGCCAGGTGGCAGCATGATGTTCTCTCTTTCCTCAAATCGGTAATGTGAGAAGTCTATTAATTGCTTCAATGGCTGAAGTTCCGGAAAGTTGTTAATTTCCTTTAGAAGTCGTTTCTGCTTACGTGATAGCCTTTCATTTTTCAGCCAGCACGTATAAGCTTCCAACATCTCTGCCTTTTTCAAGTCATTTACCGAGATGCCGGCCCTCCGCCATTTTTTCCAGAAGCGCATGAGTTAATCCTCCAAATTAATATATCCACTGAATGCCTTTTGCAATCAGAATTTTCCGCAGTTCCTCGGTGCACCGAAAAATCCAGATTTTCACGGTGCCGTCTTTGCGGTTAAGAATGCGGGCAATCTCTGCAATACTATAGCCTTCTAAGTGTCTTAACATCCACGCAATCCGATGATTTGGTTTCGTTACCTGTTCAAGGGCACTCTCCAAAATCTGTTGCGCTTCCGCGGCTTCTAATTCTTGCTCGGGACCCGGGCGCGGATCGTCGTATTTACTCAGCGGTTGTTCATCCTCATCAGGTGAACCACTGAGTGGGTGCTCCCGAATCCTATCGCGTTTCCGTATCGCATCGATAATAGTATTTCGAGCTACCGTATTTAACCATGCCTGAAAACTACCTTGCTCTGTGTCCCATTTGCCCAGCTTTTGCCAAACTTTAACGAACACATCCGAGGCTACCTCTTCAGCATCTTGATAATTTCCAAGCATTCGGTAGGCTTTGTTATAAACCCACTTGTAATGCTTGTCGAACAATTGCCTAAATGCGGCTTCATTGCCTGCTTTCGCTTGTGTCGCGAGATAGGTATCTTCGACAGCAGATAAATCATTAGATATTTGGCGCGCCATTCAAATCTGCTCCTTCGCCTATAAGGATCCTTTTCAGCAGGCTGTGCAATATAACGTTAACAAATTCTATTACGTTTCAAAAAACGAAAAGAGTGGCACGTCTTGGAGAATTAACGCGTTACCAACGCTCCCTAAAAGATTTATGAGAAAAAGGTTAATTTATTATATAAAATTTTCACAAAATATGTCAAGGAAAAAACAACTTTTTTCAAAATTTATGGATAATTGTCCGAATTAATTCAAAAAAAACGCGCAAGTGACGCAATAAAAAACCAAAAATGCGTTTCTATGAGACACTTGCCAGAACGATCCGTTCCTTCTCTGCGTAGTCTTTGAACAATTGGTAGGTGGTGTATGCAGATTCAGCCTCCAGAAGCGTCCGAACGGCATCGGCTTGTGTTGCACCGATTTCAAGGATAAGTTTCCCACTCGGTGCGAGGTATTTAGGTGCCTCAGCGATTAACCGACGGATAACGGCAAGGCCATCATCTCCAGCAAAGAGTGCAATTTCGGGCTCATAGTCCCGGACATCCGGACTCAAGGTGTCCCGCTCTGTATTTTTGATATAGGGTGGATTGCAGACAATCCAATCAAATCGGGGGTCCCCATTAGTGTTTATTGCTTCTATCGGTTGAAACAGGTCTCCAGACAAAAACTCAATTTGCGCGATGCACGCGTGTGTTTCGGCGTTCCTGCGAGCAACAGCGAGTGCAGGTTCAGAGATGTCTGTTGCAACGATCTTCCATTCGGGTTGTTGCATCGCAAGACTCGTAGCAATCACGCCACTCCCTGTACCAAGTTCCAGTAAACGCTGAAAATTTTCGGTTTTTGTTGTGAGAATAGTTTCAACGAGTTGTTCTGTCTCGGGACGCGGAATGAGGACCCGTTCATCCACATAGAAATCCAAGGACATAAATTCCTTGAGATTGGTTAGGTAGCTAACTGGTGTGTGTGCGATTCTTTTTTTTATGAGTTCTCGGAAGGGTGTGAGGTGTTCTTGAAAGACCGGCATTTCAAAGTGAAGATAGAGCTGCAGGCGGCTTTTCTCGAGTAAGTGTCCAAGTAATACCTCGGCATCTAATCTTGGATTCGGGATGCCGTGCTGTTGAAAGTATCCCACTGTCCAATCGAGTAGATCCACTACGCGCCACATTTTATTCGGCATAGTTCCGCGTTCCTTAGTTAGAGGTTTAAACCTCTTGCAACTTCTCCGTCTGATCGGCAGTCGTTAACCGCTGAATAAACGTTTGTAGGTCACCATCTAAAACGGAGTCAAGTTGATAGGAACTGAACTGGATCCGGTGGTCAGTTACACGAGATTGCGGGAAGTTATAGGTACGAATTTTCTCGCTTCTATCGCCACTGCCGACCATAGACCTGCGGGTTTCGGCTCTCTCACTGTTAAGCTCAAATTGTTTTTGTTCTTGAAGGCGGGCACGGAGAATCTTCATTGCCTTGGAACGATTTTTATGCTGGGATTTTTCGTCTTGGCATGTCACAACGAGTCCTGTTGGCAGGTGGGTAATACGAATAGCGGAATCGGTTGTGTTAACACTTTGTCCACCGGGACCCGAAGAACGGTAGGTATCAATACGTAATTCGGTTGCCTCATCAATCGCCAAATCGAGTTCTTCTGCTTCAGGGAGAACGGCTACGGTGGCAGCAGAGGTATGAATGCGTCCACTTGCTTCCGTTGCAGGAATTCGTTGGACACGATGTATGCCCCCTTCAAATTTCAGTTGACTGTACGCGTTCTGTCCTTGAATCGAGAAGACAACCTCTTTAAATCCTTTTAAGCCAGTTGCATTTGAGCTGAGTAGTTCCAACCTCCAGTTCTGGCGTTCGGCATAGCGGGTGTACATTCGAAACAATTCGGCTGCAAAAAGGCTGGCTTCTTCACCGCCTGTCCCTGCCCTGATTTCGATGATGACGTTTTTCGCATCGTTCGGATCTTTTGGAATCAGGAGAACCTTCAGTTCCTCAGTAAGTCCTTCTTTTTTCTCAGTGAGCGCGTCCAACTCTTCCTGCGCTAATGCGAGCATTTCCGCGTCCGTCTCCGACTCTATTAGAAGAAGCGTCTCTTCAAGTGCCGATTCTAACTGCTGGTATTCCAGGTAAGTGGACACAATTGGCGAGAGTTCTGCGTGAGTTTTAGACAACTCCATTAATCGTTGTTGATTTGAAATTTCCGCTGGATCTCCGAGTGCTCTTTCGACTTCAGCGTATCTATTTTCAATATCTTTGAGTTTTTCAAACATTTTTGTCACCGCTTGCAAGTCAGAACTTGCGGTTAACTGTTAAAAGCTGAGGGATGCCTACCTATACTTTCGGGTACAGGGTAGATAGCTATCCTGCTTGATTACTGTCCCGTAAGCATGAGGCATTTCCCGTGCCTGTTATTGTTAAGGCACGGGTACCTCTTCCTGGAACGCCGATCAATAAACTTACCCGCGAAACGATATTCCTAATTATCGTCGTCGGTGAGCCCGTAACGTCGGCGGAAACTTTCAACGCGTCCGGCAGTGTCGATAAATCGAGCTTGTTGTCCAGTGTAGAACGGATGACATTTTCCACAAATATCTACCCGCATTGCTGATTGGATAGCAAGCGTTTTATGGGTCGCGCCACAAACGCATGTAATCACGCATTCTACCATTTCCGGATGTATTTCGGCTTTCATAGCGTCCTCCTTTGAATTCAACATTTTTGAATCGTTTATTCACGATTTATAGTAAAGTTTAGAATTAATTGGGCACTCCACACCGGTGCGGTTGGGAAACCGCACCTACCGTGGGAGGGTGAATGTCCATTTATTTTTCGGTTTTACTATAGTTAGAACGTAACTCCAATATTTCTGTAGTTACGTTCTTGAAGTGCGGAAGAATAGGCGTGTCGGAATTCATCCTCATCGCTTCGGACGAGTGTTGGTTCTCACCGACGTATTACTGTAAGTCGCGTTGTCTACCATCCGCTCGAGGAATTCTACATTTGTACCAGTTTTGCTGAATTGCCCAATGAGCATTTCAAGCGATTCCGCGTCATCCATCTGGCTCGTGAATTTCCGTAGTACCCAGACTTTGTTAAGAACATCAGGTGCTAACAAGAGTTCCTCACGGCGTGTTTTTGACTTTTCAATGTTAATCGGCGGATAGATGCGGAGATCCAACAAAGCACGCTCCATGTGGATTTCCATGTTGGCAGTGCCTTTGAATTCTTCGTAGATGTATTCATCTTGTCGGCTTTCCGTATCAACAAGCACAGATGCGATAACCGTTAGACTTCCACCTTCTTCAAATTTCCGGGCTGCGCCGCAGAACTGACGTGGTTTCACAAACGCCATGGCATCTAAACCACCGGACAACGTTTTTCCGCTGTGTGGTGTCATAACATTGTGTGCACGTGCGAGTCGGGTCATACTATCCAACAAAACGACGACATCTTTTCCGTACTCTGCCCATCGCTTCGCCTTTTCAATTGCCATCTCTGCGACCTGAATGTGCCGTTCGGGATGTTCATCGAAAGTAGAGCTAATGACCTCTCCTTTAACAGAACGGGCGACATCTGTAACTTCCTCGGGACGCTCATCAATGAGTAAAAAGATGAGAATGACTTCGGGATGGTTCGCTTCAATGCCGGCGGCAATATTCTTCAGTAGCGTGGTCTTACCACTGTAAGGAGGCGCGACAATCAAACCGCGTTGCCCCTTCCCAATGGGTGCTATTAGATCCACGATGCGAGTCCCGTACTCTGACTGATTATGTTCGAGCTTCATTTTTTCGTACGGGTGAATAGGAGTGAGGTTATTGAAAAGGATTTTCTGTTTGACGGCTTCAGGTATTTCTCCGTTAACCTTCTCAATTTGTAACATCGCGAAGTAGCGCTCTGCCTTGTTTTCCGTCTTCTTTGGGGGACGAATTACGCCTTCAACGACGTGTCCGGTTTGTAAATCGAATCGCCGAATTTGCGAGGAGGACACATAAATATCCTCGTTACTTTGCAAATAATTGGAGCGCGATGAACGAAGAAAGCCATAATGCTGGTCTCGGTCATCAAGAATTTCCAAGACACCCCCGCCGTAAAACTGGGTATCACTCTCAGATTTAGCCTCTATAATTTCGTTAATCAATTCCTCTTTCCGAGACCCGTTGTATTCAGTCACTGCGAGAGTCTGCGCAAAGTCTTTGAGTTCCGAGAACTCCATTTCTTGGAGCTTGCGAATGTCCAAGCTCTCCATAGTTTCAAGTACTCCTCATTGTGCCCGGTTCCAAGGTAATCGTTCCACCATGGCGTTCATCTAACCACCTAGCGAATTCTTTGTCTCCCCTCAAATGTGCGATATGTTAAAAATGGAATCGCAATTTGACAGCAGTTGCTAAAATAGGAGACAAAATAGAGGTTAAAATGGAATCGGGGCTGATTCTATAGAATAATTTACTGAAGTTGGTTTCTATCGCTTTCGGTTCGCGATTGAAAACCACACCGACCGGATTTCACTACTCTGTTTTTTTAATAAATCGCGTAATAGAACCAAGGCACGAAAACTGGATTTTACCACAAACCCGGTTAATCTGGTATGACACTCCAACCGAACGCATGAGGCTTCTGAAGACGCGCTTGCGGGCGACGCGCTACACCGTCAAGATATGCAACAGAGCAAGATGCAGGGTATACAGGGATATCGATGGAGTAGGTGCAACGTTGCCCGTGGGAGTGTTTCTTGTATGGTTGATTCGAGATACGTGTTAGAAGGTGGTTTCGACCTAAAGGTGCCACTTGGTTTTCCATATCAAAACTGGCGTTGCACGCACTACCTTACAACCAGTGACTCGTTTTTCCTCAAAGGACGCTTTTTTCGGGATTTGCACTGTTTCATCAGGGGAAAGCTGCGAATTGCACCCTTAAAGCGTGCTTGCGCTAGGAAGTTAAAACTCTAACTGTTAATTATACACAATTCACGATAAAACGTCAAGTTTTTTTAAAAAAAGACTGATTTTCCCAAAATTATGATGTCGCGCGGTTTTCCAACCGCGCTGTTTACAACACTTATTCCGCGTCTTCACCTTTCAACTTCTTAAGGCTGCGACGGACGCTCTGGTTATATTGATTTTCCGCCAAGTAGCCCTCCCAAAGGGTTATAGCGTCATCATTAAACCCCTGTGAGACATAGTACTCCCCGAGCGCTAACAGGGGAATATCGGAAAGCGGATCCTTCTCAATAGATGCTTTGAATTCAGCAACAGCGGTTTCTGCATCGCCGTCTAAAAGTGCCAATTCACCCCTACCGTAAGGGATTAAGGCGTGTTCGGGATACTCTGCTGCCAATTCATCTATCATCTTCTGCGCATCTTCCAATTTCTTCAAGTGGTAGGTTGCACGTGCGGCAAGGATCGTCGCATAAATAACCTGATTGCGAAGTTTTTGTTGTTCGACCTTGCTTTCCGATTTGTCGAGCAATCGTTTCGCTGTTCGTGCGGCGGCTCTATACTTGGCACGGGATTGCACATAATTCCCGTACCTATAGGTGAGGTCACCGAGGGTTTTAGATCCGATGTACGAATCACCTTTCTGATCAACGAGATCCTGAAAGATTCCGGCGGCTTTCCTGTCCTTTAACCGATAATGGAGGACTTCTGCCAGGCTTTGCAACGCATCCAAATTCTGTGTGTTCGCCGCGACAGACTTCTCCAGAACGTCTCGTTCCTTCTCGGGTTCACCTAACTTTTTGTGTGCCAGCGAGAGTAACCAGTAAATCTCGGAATCTTTTCTTTTCGCCATTCCAAGCACAGAAGTGTAGGTTTCTATCGCTTTCTCATACGATTCGGAAGTGTAGTGAGTTCGTCCGGTGTCGATGACGGCTTGAATGACACCACCATCTCGGCTTGCGGCTTTCTTGAGAACCTCTTTCGCCCGTTGATGCATCCCGAGTTTTCGGTAGCAAATTGAGAGTTTGAGGTAGGTATACGGGTCAAGCTTCACATTTGCCGACTCTGCGCGGGCAATTGCATCGAAGTACAACGCGCCTGCGTCACGATAACTTTCATCGCCGTAGAAAAAGTTGGCAATCATCAGTTCAGCGTCATAATAAGTGCCTTGGTCATCACCTGCGATACCCCCTTGACCGCCGAAATTCCGCATGACTTCTGATGCACTCACCCCGAATCCGGAGTCTGCGATCTGTAAATCGACATTTCCCATTGCGCGGCTTTTCTCAACACCCCCGCGCGGTCGGTCCCGTTCACGTCTCGCATCTTGCTGTGCGTAAGCTCTACCAAGCTGTGTCGCCAGTGGATCATCAGGTTCTGGAATGCTGGCTTTGAGGTCTGTCAGTTCCTGTTTTGCTTTCTCAATCTCTTCTTCAGCACCCTCGACCTTCCCATATCTTTTAACGAGCGATTGATACGTGCGTTTCGCTTCATCTTCGTTTTTGAGGTGCTGTCGTTGGATTCGCCCTTTATTCGCAATAGCGAGTGCGGCACGTTCACTTCGAGGATTTCGGTTTGCGAAGTTATCGAACACCTCTACTGCCTGTTCAAAGTCCTTCGCTTCTTCAAAACTTTTTGCCAGCATCAGTTGTGCGTTGTGGCTCAATTCGAGATGTGGGAAGTTATTAACAACTGCGTCAAATCGGGTTTGGGCGGCTTCAAAATCTTTTTGTCGGTAGTAGTGCATGCCGAGTTCATAATGTGCTTCAGCGGCTTCGTCGCTTTCCGGTCCGCCAGCAATGACTGCTTCATAGGCTTTGATGCCCTCTGCGGGTTGATTCATCCGGTCGATAGACAGTTTACCTATAGCGAGTTGCGCTTGAAGGGCTTCGGGCGTGCCGGGTTGGGTATCTATAATACTTTGATACGCAGCTATCGCCTCTGGATAGTCCTTTTGTTCAGCGAGTTTTTCTGCGGTGCGCAGCGCGCCACCGGATACGCAACTGATTTGGATCAGTGCCACCAAAACAATAGCGACAAGCGGGCAATATCTTATACTTTTAACAGCAAGTTTTTGCCAGCGATCATAAGTTTTGGTTGCGAGTTGTGCCGAATATTTCACGGTCTTTCTCCTTTTTTGATATTGACTCGGTTTGAAGACACCTATGTGGATAAGCATCCGTGCTTCAATCACCCAAGTTGCTGGTTACAAAATTTTAGACAGATATACACCGTTTTTGATTGAAAACACAAGGAATTTTCTCTGAAATTCTGGTGTTCTACGGTGCCCTGTCGCTATAATTCTTGTTTATTTTTTTTACGGTGGCAACTTAGGTTTTAATAGCATGACCTGGATGCACATTCATCAATCAATTCTAAAACTTCTTGCCGAGTGTAGCCCTCTTTCTGAATGAGATTGTCGCAATTCACCGTGTTTTTCGCGTCGGGTCCCTTACCTGCTTCGAGAATCGAATTTGTTAACCAACTGGTGCGTACCCCGTTGATGCCAGAGGTATAGTTCGTCTGATACTCACCTTTCACCAAACCGACGAGTTGGTCAACTTTGCTGCCGGGGTATCCTGCCGGACGCGGATAAGCAAGAGGTTCCGGCTCACCACCTTTCGGAGTGTAGCGAATGCCGTTTTTGATTTCGATGGTTCCTTCATCGCCTTCCAGAATTACCCATTCTTCAAACCCAACGCGCGTGTTGCCGAGGATAGTGATTGTGCCTTCGGCACCGTTATCCAGCGTTACATCGGAGTAGGAATTAATTTCCACGAACTTTGGAACGAGGTTTCCATCGTCGTCCTCAAATTTCATGTCAGTTGTTCCGTAGACCTCAGCGGGCAAGGCCCCCGTCATCCACAAGAATATATCTTGGAGGTGGCTTCCTGAATCGTTGGGCTGTCCACCGCCGGAGAAGCGTGGATCTCCTCGCCATCCACCGGCACCCCACCGCTGTGCCATGTAGACCTCAAATTTCTGGAGGTTACCGATGCGCCCTTCAGCGATTGCGCGTCTGGCTGCCATGTAAGTATCCTCGTAATGTCGTTGATACCCACCAACGAGGTGCAATCCACTACCCATTGCGATTTTGGTTACCGCGATTGCATCACCAACGACATTCGCCATCGGTTTTTCGACGATAACGTGGCATCCGGCGCGGAGCGCGTATTTCGTGTGAATATCGTGAAGAGAATGAGGCGAGAATACACCGACTATATCCAAATCTTCGTGATTGAGCATCTCCACGAACTCATAGTCACCGAGGTAGCGGTTGAAACTATTCGCTTTATAGCCGTCAACCCGTTCCTGGAGCGCGCTTTCCAAAGCGTCCAAACTCGTTTCGTGGGTGTCCACAGCGGCGACGATTTCAGCATCGGGACGTGTTGCGAAACCGAGTGTGTTCCCTCGTCCTGCACCGCCGGGTCCAATCACACCGACTCTTAAAATATCATTTTTGTTGGTTCCCATGATTCTTACCTCTCCAGAGTATGTCAAGCGTAATTTTTTACGTAACCTTCCGTTCAACAAGGATTTCATCGAGATGGTTCATAGTGCAATTACGGTACTTCCATCAAAGGTAAGCAAGTCTATCACAAATTTTGAGAAAGGTCAATTTATTTTGGGGTTAGATTAGAACCTTCAGTTCGCTGACAACTTTGATGTTCTGAACACGAGTGTTCCAGTCATACCTTACTGACTAAAGACGCGAAACAGTTTTTTAATCGGATCGTAGAATTGGTCAACGACGCGTTCTTTGAGCGGGATGATGGCGTTGTCCGTAATCGTGATATGCTCCGGACAGACCTTTGTACAACACTTAGTAATGTTACAATACCCGATACCATCCGAATCCTTCAATTCTTCGAGCCGGTTTTCCGTGTCAATCGGGTGCATTTCTAAGGAAGCGGCGTAAACGAAGAATCTCGGTCCGATGAATTCGTCATGAAGATCGTGTTCCCGAAGGACATGGCAGACATCCTGACAGAGGAAACACTCAATGCACTTCCGAAACTCTTGGATGTGATCAATGTCTTCCTGTTCCATCCGCCATGTGCCGTCTTCGGCATCAGGCGGTCGTGGCGTGAAGGGTTTCATTTTCTCTTTAACTTTGTAGTTCCATGAGACATCCGTAACGAGGTCTTTGATGAGCGGAAATGCACGCATCGGTTCAACGGTAACAGGTTCATCAAGGGATAAGTCATTGAGACGCGTCATGCACATCAATTTCGGTTGTCCGTTGATTTCAGCGGAGCAGGATCCGCATTTTCCCGCTTTACAATTCCAGCGGACAGCCATATCGTTCGCCTGCTCGGCTTGGATACGGTGGACAGCGTCTAAAACCACCATCCCCTCAGATACCTCGGTGTCGTAATCGACAAATTCTGCGCCATCCGCATTACCACGCCAGATTCTAAATGTTGCTTTTGCCATTTTTTTAATTTTCCTTGCGGTTCGTTGAGGCGGGTTTGGGATTTCACGTTCCCTACACCTGATTTAACGCCTGGCGAACACTTAAAAATTATCCGATTTCGTCTATGATTTCCTGCAGATCGGATCGGAGTTCATCAACGGGTTGTCGGCGAACCTCCATTGTGCCGTCGGTTGCCTTCTTGACGATGGTGTTATATTTGCCTGCGTCGGGTTCCTCTTTCTCTGGATAATCGTCCCGTGAATGCGCACCGATGCTTGCCCTGCGTTCAAGTGCCGCGAGTGCAATCGATTCGGAAATCGTGAGCAAGCAGTCAAGATCAAGCGCGGTATGCCACCCGGAGTTGTATTCTCGATTGCCGACAGCATGAACATCCTCTGCCTGCTGGCGCAGATTCTGGATCTCTTCCAAGGCTTGCGTGAGGCTTTCCTGACTTCGAGCGATACCCACGAGTTCCTGCATCTTGTCCTGAAGTTGTGCTTGAATGTCGTAGGGTCCAATTTTTTCACCGCTACCATCGTCTGCTGGGTTTTCAAAGGGTTTTAGTGTATGTGCGGCGATTGTATCAATTTCTGCTTCATCCAGTGAGACTGCTTCGTTCTCTTCTGCAAACTGTGCGGCGTATTCTCCGGCGCGTTTGCCGAAGACAAGCAAATCGGAGAGCGAATTACCGCCAAGTCTATTGGCACCGTGTAATCCCGCAGCGCATTCGCCCGCGGCGAAGAGCCCGGGAACCGCTGTCATCTGTGAATCCGCATCGACCCGAATACCGCCCATGATATAGTGCGTTGTCGGGCCAACTTCCATCGGTTCCTGTGTGATGTCGATGTCGGCGAGTTCCTTGAATTGATGGTACATACTCGGCAGTTTTCTACGGATATGCTCTGGAGCGTTTGAAATTTTTTCCTTAATCCACGCGATATCCAAGAATACCCCACCGTGTGGACTTCCGCGACCCTCTTGTACCTCTCGGACGATGCACCGTGCGACATGATCGCGTGTGAGAAGCTCAGGCGGACGGCGTGCGTCTCGGTCGCCTTGCGTATATCGCCACCCTTCCTCAGGGCTGTCTGCTGTCTGGTTCACATAGAGTTCTGGGATATCATCGAACATGAAGCGTTTGCCTTCACTGTTTGTGAGGATGCCGCCTTCGCCACGCACCCCTTCTGTGACCAAGATACCTCGGACACTGGGGGGCCACACCATACCTGTCGGATGGAATTGGACGAACTCCATGTCTATGAGTTCTGCACCGGCATGGTATGCGAGAGAGTGTCCATCGCCGGTATATTCCCAACTATTGCTCGTAATTTTGTATGCTTTTCCGACACCGCCTGTTGCTAAAACGACTGCTTTTGCGGAAAAGATCTTGAACCGTCCTTTTTCACGCTCGTAACCGAATGCCCCTGAGACCCTTTCGCCGGTTTTCAAGAGCGAAACGACGGTATTCTCCATGTGCACTTCAATGCCTTGATGAATACCGTGATCCTGTAGTGCTCGGATCATTTCCAACCCAGTTCGATCGCCGACGTGTGCGAGGCGCGGGTATTGGTGTCCGCCAAAATTCCGTTGAAGGATGCCGCCATCCTGTGTGCGATCAAACAGAGCACCCCACGCTTCAAGTTCGCGCACTCGGTCGGGTGATTCTTGTGCATGGAGTTCTGCCATTCGTGCGTTAGAGAGATATTGCCCACCGCGCATGGTATCAGCAAAATGCACACGCCAACTGTCTCTTTCGTCAACGTTTGCCAAAGCCGCAGCGACGCCCCCTTCTGCCATAACAGTGTGCGCCTTGCCGAGCAAGGATTTACAGATGAGTCCCACTTTTAGGTCACCTGCGGCGGCTTCAATAGCGGCACGAAGTCCAGCACCACCGGCTCCGATTATCAGTACATCATATTCATGAGTTTCGTAAGATGCCACGTTGAAAATTTCCCCTAATTTATGAACGTATGTTTCTCCAGTGTTAAAATTTAGACGCAAACGGCAAGCCTGTAATGTAATGGAAGGCGATTCATAAGAAAGGCACTTCAAATATGAAACCCACTTGAGTACTCCGCAAGGTAAAATTAAAAAAATGTAATCCAGTCCTTACCCAGTGTCGGTGCTATAAAACGGACGTATACATCCGAAAAACCGACCCAACAGAGACTCATCCATGCCCAAAGCATGTGTCGCTGGTTCAAGCAACTGACACAGTTATACGCTCTGCGACGGATTGGAGATTTAGAGAGCAGATCAACGACGCCACCCACAAGATGGCGCAAAGAGTGGCATCCCAAGGTATAACCCCCTAAAAGGACGACGTTACCTGCCAAAACGATAGTGCCTACACCGATACCAAGGGTTGTTCCGCCGTTACCATCGTCAAACCAAAGGGCTTTCCACACGTCATAGGCGAGGATGCCGAGAACAACAAGCGCGACGTAAAGAAAATATCTGTGGATGTTCTGTATAATCAGCGGGAACGAGTTTTCACCGCGATATCCTTTACGCGGTTCTGATACTGTACAAGAAGGTGGGTCTGCCCAAAAAGCCTTGTAATACGCACCCCGGTAGTAGTAGCATGTAAAGCGAAATCCGAGCGGTGCCCACAAAATGAGAACAGCCGGGGTAATGAAACCCGGTATCCAAGATGGCATCATACCGAACCAACTGTGATCAACGCTATGTGCCACCTCTTGTGTACCGAAAAGAAGTGGTGAATAGAAAGGCGACAGGTAGGGACCATAAAAAAAGTGGTTCCCTTCAAAAACTCGAAAAGTCGCATAAACGATGAAGAGTCCCAACCCGACAAATACGGCTAAGGGTTGCAACCACCACGTGTCTCGGCGCTGGGTATGGAAGGGGCGCCTTTCTGTTAGGGTGAGTTCAGGGTGTGTCATAGACGATTTTCCTTACCTTGAAAATAATAAATAAAAGCGAATCTGAAGATTTTTATACGAAGATTTTATACAGATTGACCGTATTATATTGTATCATGTAACAAGGTTTTTGTCAAATTACACACGTGTGTGCGTAAGGGGTTCCCAACCGAGCAAGCGTTTCGCCTTTGAGAGGTTAATTTCCTTCTGTTCATGATCCCCTGAAATAAAGAAAGCGTCAAAACCTTCGTGTTCAACCGAGATAGCCGCGAGATAAGCAGTCGCTAAATCTTCTTCATCCGTCCACCAGATATGGACCGATGAATCTTTGGGTTGTGCGTAACGTTCAAGCCACTGTTCACGTGTAGAGGGACCCGTGATTCGTAGCGCGATCAGAGACATGTCGTGTTCTCGTGAGAAGTATTCGCAGACCTGCTCACCGAAGCTTTTGGTTAACCCATAGACCCCAGGATTATCGCGAGGCACGACATCCTCATACGGAAAATTGTTTCGCGTCCGCTCATGCACGGTGAAAGTGCTTGTGTAGACGGCGTGTCGAATGCCTGCTTCCTTCGCGGCATGTAAGATGATATGGAGTCCTTTCGCGTTCACCTCGTAGTTTGCGAGAATGTCGCTGAAATCTGCGACAGAGGACCGGTCGCTCGTCGGTTGCAGCATCACCATGTAGACGAACGTGTCCATCCCTTTCAACGCTTCCTGAACGATATCGGGATCGGTAACGGAGCCTTGGATGTAATCAATAGATGTGTCTTTGGGCGGATTGAGGTCGAGGACTCGAAAATTGTGATGGCTCTTCATGTAAGGAAGCGTCATCGTTCCGACGTGTCCCGAACCCCCGACAAGTAAGACGTTCATTTTTAATTATACCTTGCGGAGAAACAACGTGAATTTGATCTTCCACGCGTCTTTCTCTGGAGTCGCCCTCCACTCCGTTACGGGCTTGCTGTTGTTTCCTACGCGAAACCGGTCTATCAAATTGTCCTGCAAACTCAGATGGGATCGTGGCGGGCGAAAAGCTGATTATAAAAAAACGCTCAACAACACTGATAGGATTCCATGCTATTCCTGATACGCATAAGCACGGTGCTGAATCCGCAGATCGAAATCTTCCGCTGGATCCCACGTTGGCATATCTGATGGGATGTTGTAATCAAACTGCTCGGTATCCGACGGGTAAGGGCTCGTTCGGCGTTCGTGGAGGGCACGCTGATAGAGTTTACAGCGTTGTGTCAAGAACTCCGATTGCCACCATTTATAGCGTTCGTTCCATCGTGGGGTCCGTTGATCGAAGTAAATGACCCGACGCAGTGTATCGCTCGTGTTGATTTTACTGCCGTGCAAGACCTTGGTATGATGGAGCAGAATATCACCCGGTTCAACCTCTGCTGGCACTGCGTCCTCACGTTCAAAATTGATCTCCCCTTTGTCAATAACCTCCTGTGCCTCTTCGATCCCCCAGAGATGGCTTTTTGGAATTACCCAGACACATCCGTTATCAACCGTGGAATCATCTATGTATATATCGATGTTAAAGATCGGATGATTCTCACGGATTGCATTGCCGTCTCGGTGCCATCGCACAGAAGAACCGTGTTTCGGCAGTTTGAAGACTAAAGATTCATAGCATGGGATGAAATCGGGTCCGACGATCCGATGCAGCAGATCCCCAATGGACGGGTGTCCCAAGAGTCTCAGGGAGAACTCGTTCGGATGGGAGTGTAGATAGGTCAGGTAGTAAGGAATCCCTTCTGGACCCCGGTTGCACCATGGGTCTGCCGGTCCACCCGCCAAAATCTCATCAATCAGTCGTTGACTTTCGCGTTGTATAACGGCAAGTTCATCGGATTGGATTACACCTTTCAAGATGAGGTATCCGTTATCATTGAAGAATTGAATTTCGTTATCCGTAATTTTTCGCATTTTTAATTTTTCCTTGCGGATAAGGGTCGGTTGTTTGGACATTGACGTTCTCCGTGTTCGAGCCGCCTGCGCCGTTGTTGCAGGCTTGGGTAACGCAGTAAACCGCGGCTCAGGGGACCAGAAATTAAAAATCAGCAATCGCGGCGTGCCACGCTGAAACGAATTCTTGGACAGATTGATATCTGGACCGTTTCTCTGGATGTGTTGCCTTTTTCGCGACGTGCCACATCGCACCGTTCCCTTTCCAGTCGCCTCGTGAATCGCTATTGTTGGCGAGCAATACAAACGCCGTCCGCCCTAACATGAAGACGTTTGTCCTTTCGTCGATGTACGCGCCTTCCTGAAATTCTTCCGGTGCCATGAATCGACTTGAGCCGTACAATCGTCCGCGGTCATTTATAAAAGGTGCTGGATGATAGTGGTCAAAATCGTAGAGATGAACTCGCTTTTCCTCAAAGTCATAGATAATGCAGCCGTCGTAAAAGTCCTCAGCAACAAACCCTTGTTTTTCAATAAGGACATGGACATCATAGATAACGTTGAGTGCATCAATTATCTCAGTTGCTGGCAATGCACAAAACCTATCACGCGGGTGAATGTCATCGGGACGCAGTTCCCTTTCCGGACGTAAACCCTCGCCATCCACCCAATTGTAGACCAGTGCGAAACCATCGGGCGTAGCGAAAGCGTTATGCAATCGAGGGAGTGCCTCGTGCTCGACAGCGGCGTGGAAACGAACGGCTTGCTTAAGCCATCTGATGGTTTGTGGTATGTTGCCGTGTTTGACGAACCAACGTTGGTTGTCTACTACCGCTCGGAAGGATTGACATCTCGAATCGTGTTCTGGAAACCGATACGTGATTTCGCCCATCTGCTTTAGGTATGCCTCGATATGTGTGTCAATTTCCGAAATTTCCAGAAGTGGATGCCGGGTGGGCATTTCGTTTGTCCTCATCAGGTTCGGCAAAACAGTTTTTTAACCGCTTGCGTCGGTTTTGTGGGATTGCGATAAGAGTATACACCAAAATCGGAAAAAAGTCACGTTTTTTTCATTTGGAATTTCAACAGCAAAACTTGGAACCTAACTTTGCTAATTTTTGGTCTGAATAAAGGGTGGCACTTCAGGTGGCACTTCAGTGGGCGGTACTTCAAAGTGCTTGGCATAAATTTGAGAAATATGCTATAATAGGATTCTACACCGAATAGCAATTTTCTAATGGAAATGGGATAAGCACGTAGAATCCTACAATCATTGTGAATTTGACTGGGACGAAGACAAACATAGAGAAAATGTAGAAAAGCACCAAATTTCTTTTCACCAAGCAAGAACAGTATTTGGATCTCCTGATACACTATTAACTGAAAGCGATGATTTACATTCACAATATGAACAAAGATATAAAACTATTGGATATTCTAAGAGAGGTAAATTGTTAACTGTTATCCATACAAACAGGAAAAATATAATTAGGATAATCTCGGCTAGAAAATCAACTAAAGCAGAAAGGAAACATTACTATGGGTATTTTGACGAATACCTATAATTTAGACAATCTAAAATGGGATAGTAAATCAGTCAATGAATATAAAGGAAACCTTATAGAAATTGTAGGTTCAATACCTTCTTTTGACAGAAAACCCTTTAAAATAGGTAGATCAGAAAATAAAAATCTTGATGTAGTCGTAAATACTTCAGATGGTGGGATACCGATTGCAACAGTTTCTAAGTCATATTCTCTAGTCCAACATTTTGATATACTTCGATTTATTAGTATGGCATTTGAAAAGCTGAGATATAATATAGAAGAAACTGAATGCGATCTATATCTAACAGAATACGGCGAGCGTATGCTGTTAAGAATACAATTCTTGAGAGGGCATATATTTGATCCAGGAGATGGTCATCAATTAATACCTCAGTTACATGTTAGAAATTCTGTAGATGGAAATGATCCATTAAGCTTTGAGTTATTCTGGTATAGACTGATTTGCAAAAACGGGCTTATGTGTTTGGACACAGACAGCAGACTTAGTAAACGTCATACTAAATCTTTAAAGACTGAATTACTTACTGGATATCTAAGTAAAAATACCTCAAAAATTCTGTCGGAGAAAGAAACGTATGCAAAATGGAAACAGAAAGAACTAAATGCGGATACAGATATAGAAATACTACAGAATTGGATTGATACGATAGTATCTAATAGTTGGGGGCATAATTGTGCCGAGAGAGTATATAGTATTATAGAAACAGGACAAGATGTAAAAGTTACAAGATTTAAAGATAAAACAACAGAAGAAAACGAAGATTCTTACATAATTAGAGTTTCTTTAGAAGGTGAGGTACCGGGGGCGCAACCTGCAGAAAACATCTACGATGTTGCCAATGCCCTTTCTTGGGTTTCATCTCATCAGAATTCGCTCCCAAAGCAGTATAAGATGATGCTACAAGTTCCAACAATGCTAAAGGAGCTTGAAAGTTCTCTTGGGTGATATAACCCATTTTGTTTGTCAAAAAGATAGCGCAGTTTTTTAGGGTAAATCTGATTGTATGCGTTCACATGAAAACGTTAACGCATGTGTCTCTTGACATCCCGTCGGTAGTGGTAGCCACCTGTAGATTTCACGACGTTTGAGGTCCCACAATAGAATCCCTTCTGGATCTTCTCCACCGCATGCCAAATACGAACCACACGGAGAATAAGCAAATACGAACGCATGCCGAAATGGGATCGTTGTGAGAATTTCCTTCCGTTTGACATCCCACACACAGATAGCCTCTCCATACCGCAGTTCTTCGGTTCTTGCTTCGCTGCAAACGAGATACGAACCGCACGGAGAAAACCCCCGATTATCCCAAAGCCCCATAATCCCACCGATTTCATCACTTGGAAATTCGAGAAGCTCTTCGCCGTGCTCCACATCCGAGAGTCGAGCGGACGGACAGTGATCGGTTTCACTGAACTGTAGATGTCACCCCTACGGGGTTCACTGATGCGGTCTAACTGTGTTCTACAGAGATGCCGCCCCTACGGGGTTGAAGCGAAAACAGGTCAAAAATCACGGATAACCTACGTCCCAAAAGGATGTTAAGACACCTTCGAGTGTTGAATGCCAAAAACTTTACATACCTGCTAATAATTATCTGCTTGCCAGCTTTACTAAAATAGTATATCATATACGTGTCAAAATTTAATTTTTTCTTGCCGCTCAGAAAACTAAAAAAATTATATAATACAGCGTGCTATATAGTGAAGCCTACAATTATTTGGACACTGCAAGATTAGCGAGTGTTTTGGGCAAGCACAAGACCGATTTTCCCTACAAGTGTTTACGTATTTTCGGGCTTTACTATAAAAGAGATAGGGAACCTCTTTATGCGACATAACCTCTTCGTACCGAACAAAATGCCTTATGCCAAAGGAAAAAACCGTCCAGATGTACCGTGTATCCTGTGTGCCATTGTCGAAAAAAATGATAAAGTCCAACGGCTTGAGGTCCATCGAACCGAACGCTTTACCATCTCGCTAAATCTCTATCCTTATAGTCCGGGACACCTCTTAATTTTTCCGAATCGGCATGTGCTTGACGTACGGGAGTTGAATCAAGAAGAGGTTTGCGATCTTCACGAGCTCCAATGTCTCTGTTTCGAGGCACTGACACGCGCCTATCAGCCACGCGGCTTCAACGTTGGTTATAACATGGGTGATGCCTCGGGTGCAAGCATCTCGCACTTCCATCTGCACGTTGTCCCTCGATATCCACGTGAACTGGGATTCATGGACGTTATCGGTGGTGCGCGTATCATCATCGAAGATCCAAACGCCACACAGGAAAAACTTGTAGAGATATTTCAGGAATTGGCAATATAGTAATTTCACCACTTAAGAAAGGAAAAGTAGAATGAGCAATCTCGCTTATGATCTCTTAGCTGAAACATTAGAGAAACAGGGAATTCAGGTAGAGGCTATCAAAGCCCAACTCAAGGAACAGCACATCGAAACGCCATCATGGGGTTACGGTAATTCCGGCACTCGGTTCGGGGTCTTTGAACAACCCGGTGCGGCGCGAAATGCTGCCGAACGCTTAGAAGACGCAGCCACTGTTCACCGTTTCACCGGTATCGCTCCGACCGTTGCGCTCCATATTCCATGGGACAAGACAGACGACTGGAGTGCATTGAAACAGTACGCCGCGGATGTCGGTATCGGCATCGGCGCGATCAATCCGAACGTCTTCCAGGATCAGGCGTATAAACTCGGAAGCGTCTGTAACCCGGATGCCGCTATCCGTCGACTCGCAATTGATCATATACTGGAGTGTGCTGACATCATGAAGAAAACAGGTTCCGATCTGCTCAGTTTGTGGTTCGCAGATGGCACCAATTTCCCCGGTCAGTCAAACTTCAGGAAACGCAAACAGTGGATGGAAACGGCATTAGCCGAGGTCTACGACGCGCTCCCCGATGCCACTCGTATGCTTATCGAGTATAAGTTCTTTGAACCCGCATTCTACCATACCGACCTCCCCGATTGGGGCACCGCCTATTTGATGGCAAGGAAACTCGGTGAGAAAGCACAAGTCCTCATCGACTTGGGACATCATCCGCAAGGCACGAATATTGAGTTCATTGTTGCTTATCTGATTGATGAAGGAAAACTCGGTGGATTCCACTTCAATTGCCGGAAATACGCAGACGACGATCTGACAGTCGGCTCTATCAATCCACAGGAAGTCTTCCTGATTTATACCGAACTGGTCGCCGCAGAACTCGATCCCAATACGGAAACCGACATCGCTTACATGATCGATCAGAGCCACAATCTGAAGCCGAAGGTGGAAGCGAGCATCCAATCCGTCTGCAATCTGCAGAAGGCATACACGAAGGCACTGCTCGTTGATCGCGAGGCACTCGCCGCTGCACAGGATTCCGCCGATTTGGTTGAGGCAGAATCCATCCTCCAACGCGCCTATGAAACGGATGTCAATCCGCTATTGGAACAGGTCCGCTTGGAGATGGGACGCGACCCGCACCCGCTGACGGCGTATCGGAAGAGCGGTTACTATGAGAAAATTAGTGCGGCTCGTGTCGGTGGTGAAAGTCAAGGGTGGGCATAGGAAATATGACGAAGATTAAAATCGGAATTATCGGTTCAGGTGGTATGGCACGTCACCATCTTGCACGATTTGCTTCAATTATAGATGCCGAAATCGTGGCGATTGCCTCCAGAAACGAACAGACAGGCATCCCACTCGCTAAAGAACACGAGACAGTTTTTGTGCCTGAATGGGCGCGTCTGGTTGAACGTGAAGATATAGACGGTGTGGTTATCTGTACCCACAACGACAGTCACGGTGAAATGACGCGCGCGGCGTTACAAGCGGATAAACACGTGTTTGTGGAATACCCGATTGCCAGCGACGTTGGTGAAGGAGAAGCGGTGCTGGAACTCGCTGAAAAGCGGGGTCGTGTGCTTCGGGTGTCGCATCCAGAGGCGGTTTCTAACACCCACAAAGCACTCAAGGAAAAAATAGGTGAATTCGGAGATCTGCTGCTCACCTCTTTTGTGCGCCTCACACCCGGTCGCGGTGCGCGTCCTGAAATTCTCTTCAATCTGCCGGTTTCGGGAACCCCTGCACACTTTTTCATCTACCATATCTATCCGATTGTGGATTTCTTCGGTGGTGCTGCGTCCGTGAAGAAAAATGCCGTCTACGAAGGATTAAAGGAGAACGGACAGTACGACGGGTTTGTCAATACACTCACTGTTGAATTCAAACATGGTGGCATCGGACAGTGGACCTGGGCAGGTGGCATCGCTATTAACACGGCGGAAGAACACGAAAGATACGTTCTCACCGAAGGCACAATTAGTGATGCGGGTGGCGAGTGGCATTGCACAACACCTTCCGGCGTGACACCGCTCTCCATACCCGATTCACCGCAACAGACGCTTCAGGAACTGTGGTTTTCTGAGATCCGAGATGCCGCCGATCAACCTCCGAATTTGGAAGACGCTACGGTTGCATTGGAGGCAATCCGTATTAGTCTTGCCTCTGAATAGTCTATACTAATGTTCGTTGAAACCACGCAACCGATCTGGAAATCACGGCTTGCTCCCATGCAACCGTATTGAAGGTATGATCGGCTTTATCAACGATTTCAAGTTCCGTCAAAGCGTCGCGCTCGCGCATCAATTCGTAGTAGCGTCTGCCGTGGGAGACCGGCACGACATCATCGCCACTGCCGTGGATCACGAGGAGCGAGCCTGCAAACTGCTGGAGGGTAAGGGAAGGAGATATATGGGGAAGTTCCTCATAGAACGCCTTTCCGACGATGTTTGGGTTTAGCTGCGCGATTTCCTCTGGCGTCGGTGTGTTTTTGGCTCTCCCCAATATTTCCTGTTTCCGATCTGGTGGATCGTCTGAGAGCGGTGCCCACATCACGGTTGACTTCACACGTGCATCTTGTCCAGAGACACACGCCGCAACGCAGCCACCCATGCTCAATCCCAAAATCCCGATGCATTCAGGATCGACACCTTGCATAGCAGTGAGAACGTCAATTGACTTGATGGCATCGGAAATCTCGCCCCCGATGGTCATCTCCGAGAAATCGCCTGCGCTGTCCCCGGAACCCCGAAAATCGAAGCGAAGCACGTAGAACCCGAGAGCGGCGAGTTCCCGTGCGGTCTTAACGAATATTCTGTGCGGTTCAACTTTCGTTCCCGTGAATCCGTGAAAAAAGACGACTGCCGGACAGGGTGCATCGCAACCTGTAGGCGAATGCAGTATCCCGTTTAGTTGTTGCTCTTGATTATAAAATACGACCGGTCTTTCTATCATATTTTTTCTCCCTGAAGAAATCTTCAGTTATTGGTTGTTGGAATGCGTTACGCTCGACCCGCTCTGTCCCGCGTCAATCAAGTCCTAAGAACTCTTGAACCTGGGCAGATCCTCCACGTGAAACTTGACCGGGGCCCGGATGTGTAAAGTGCTGCGGATAGCACTTACACACATTTCGCAGAACAGTGACGGCTTGCAGGTAAAGCACAGATTCAGGTTACTTCCGTATCAGCAGTTTGCGCGTAGCCGTGAAATCATCCGCTATCAATGTATAGAAATACACGCCACTTGCGACAGGTTCGCCTTGAGCATTCTTGCCATCCCAGTAGGCGGCACGACTTTTATCCGTATAAACGCCCGCGGGAATGTGTCCAAGGGCTAACTCGCGAACGATACTACCACGGATATCATAAATCAGCAATCTCACATCGCTATCCGCTACAAGTTGGTAAGGGATCCACGTCTCCGGGTTAAACGGATTCGGATAGTTTGCCAAGACTGCGGTTTCTCTCGGCATCTCTACCGAGGGTCCCAAAGTTGACAAGAGGTGTTCGAGCACCGCAATCCCTTCTTGGAAGACTTCACGTGTGGCGTCAAGCCGTTTCGCGGCATCAATCCAGTGCTGCAGCTGCTCGGCTGTCAGTATCGGCACCCTTGACGGCGCACCTGTCCGAGCCTCTAACACGCGGAGAACCGCTAAAATGTCCTGACGATCCACCACGCTATCCCCGTTAACGTCTGGGTTCGGAGATGCCCCGTTCGCGACGGCTTTTCCGAAACTCGAGGCGACCGTCACGAGATCTTCAACATCAACGATACCATCGCGGTTCACATCCTCGGACGTGACGGAGCGTGCTGTTTGATCGCGGGTATCATATACGAGCAGATTTTCGATCAATCCGGCGATCGGTGAAAAATCTGTGATATGGTTGCTGCTCAGGTTTAAGACTGTCAGGTTGACCAAATGTTTGAGAGGGGTCACATCCGATATTTGGTTATCGTGAAGGTCCAGCTGTGTCAGGTGTATCAAGCTTTTGAGGGGTGATATATCCGATATCTGGTTATCATCTAAATCCAAGTCTATAAGTCTTGTCAAAGTGCTCAGCGGTGACAGATCCGATACCTTGTTACCATGAATATCAAGGACCGTCAGATTTCCCAAAATGCTAAGCGGCGATATGTCGATCAGTATCTCATTATCATCTAAATCGAGTTCTGTGAGTTTCCTCAAGGTGCTCAGTGGCGACAGGTCTAATATTTGGTTGCCATCTAAATCGAGAAAAACCAAGTTTCTTAAGTTGCTCAGTGGTGACAGATCCGATATCTGATTGTCATCCAAATCCAAGAAGCTCAGTTTTCTCATAGGACTCAGCGGCGAGAGATCCGATATCTGGTTGCCGTGAAGATCCAAGCGTTTCAAGTTTACCAAATCTTTGAGGGAAGACACATCTGATATCTGATTGCTGTCAAGATCCAGTACTATGAGTTTTGTCATATTTCTGAGGGGGGATACATCCGATATCTGATTATCTGAAGCGTCGAGTTCGCTGGTCAATTCTGTCAAATCTACGAGTGGCGATACGTCCGATATCTGGTTTTTGTCAATATCCAGGAACCTGAGTTTTGTCATATTTCTGAGGGGGGATACATCCGATATTTGGTTGGTTGACACATTCAGATCTCGCAAGTTCGTCATATTTTTGAGGGGGTCTAAGTCTGTTATCTCGTTACCCTCAACATTCAAATGTATCAAGTTCGTCAAATTTTCGAGAGGGGCCACATCTATTATCTGGTTGAAACCCAGAAAGAGATGCGTCAAGTTTGTCATGTTTTTCAGAGGCGATACATCCGCTATCCGCCCAACACCCAGAGCCAAAAATGTCAGCTTTGGTAAATCTTTAAGGGGTGACACATCCGATATCTGATTGAAGCGTAAGCGCAGCTCAGTCAAATTGACAGCAAATTCAAGTCCGGTGAGATCGCTAACACCGGAGCGGGAAACCTTAATCGATTTCAAACTCGCCATATCCGCCTGCGTAATATCCGTACCGCCCTCTTTGCCCAATGCCAACTCGAGAACACCGCGGAGGTTGGCATCTGGAATGTCAACGGTCTGTGCGATGGCTATCGGGTGGGGTGCGAAAAAGAACACGAAGGCGATGAAGATCAAACTGGGGAAACCGAGGCATCCCCAGTTCTCGATGAAAGGACATCTGCGTTTTAAGTCAGTCATAAATAATTTCACTCTGCTCCATTGTCAGCAATTCTCTGTGTAGGGTACTCTATCTTGTTTTCTGTTCCAGGGGTTGCCAATACAACTTGGAAATCGCCGGTGCCATCCGGCCAGCGTCCGAAGGCAACATCTGTTCCCTGTTCTCCAAAAGCGATGCTGTCCAATACCTGATTATCGCGTGCATCGGTATCTACAAGCATCGCGGTTTCACCATTTTTAGACAGCTTAAAGTTAGCGTGCAGCCCTTCCGAGGCACCTTCGTCATCATCTAACCACACAACTAAGTACCCATTTGCTGGGATTTCCGTGTTTTCAGGAAACGCCCATTTCGTGGGCTCGTCTGCTTTGTCGGAAAGATACATTCCAGTGAGCAGGACAGGGGTATCGGTGAGGTTGTGTAACTCCAGCCAATCGTCGTAGTCACCTTGTGAGTCAACGACGGTATTGTCATTGTCTGCCATCAGTTCGTTAATAACGATCGAAGGTCCTGTCAGAGCGGGGTCGTTCATCTCTCTCATCTCACTGGGTGCCCTCACGTCCGCATTCGGCAAAACCGGATGCACCATTTGCTGGGCACGGTCACAGGATACAAAGGCGACACATCCCATTAAAACAACAATTGAAGTCATTCTGAAAAAGTTTCTGCTTGTCATAATTTCTCCTGTAACGTGAATAGAACTTACGCAGTTGTCCCCAAAACCGACACGTTTCCCCCTGCTTGCGGGGGGATTTAGGAGGTAAAGTGAAAAAGTCCCTAATTTGCGTAAGTCCTGGTGAATTGTGAAAATCGGGCTGTCTCCTCTCTATTTCGGAAGAACGAACGCGAAACAACCTCTGAGGTCACGCCCTTCAGGATCGGAGGCGTTAAACAGTCTCGACGGATCCTCCGCATCGATGCTCGGATCAACGGTGCCATTGGCAATCAACCACAGAATGAGACCCGTGTCAGGGGGCGCGTATTTATCATCCGAGACGACACTGAAAATCTTCGGCAAGCCCTCACGCGTCAGCACCAGCGGTTCACTCGCAACGAAAAACCCTGACAGCCGATCCTCAGTCGTCCAGTCCGGCTGGTCCTGAAATTGCAGACGCAACTGCGCAGCTGTCTCAGCCGGGCACGTTTCAAGTCCCATCTGTCTTGCCCGATCATAAATCGTCGCAACCGAAGCGAGCTCCCCCTCCGCAAACCCTAACTCCAGCATAGAAACAACAACAATCTCAACCGTCATTTCCGATGCCACCACCGGAAAATCCGGGTTTTCAAGGATTTGCTCCGACCATCCGCTGATCTTGATTTTTTCTTCCCGCAGGGCATCTAACAGATCAGCACCACTCCTATGGGTTCCGAGCGTTAGGGTAAAATCGGCATCAAAACGCCTTTCAGCATCGCCCGCAAAATAGAGACTGTAAAGTTTCTGAAGATGCGGGAGGTATACGTTCCTGACACTCAGCAGCAATACGAGTGCGACAACCACAGCAGTGCCAATAGCCACCCACGGCAAAAACGGTTGCCGTTTCGGAGCAGGTCTCGGCTTCAGGTCAACAATTCTTCGCATGACGTTCTGCTTGATCCGCGCCGGTATCTGCACGCCCCCAGAAACCTCTTCGATCACGTCTACGCCTTCCTCTTTGAGCCGTTTGCGGGCGCGATGGAGGCGCGTCCGTATTGCCTCCTCCGACACTCCCTCGGATTTGCTAATCTCCTTCGTTGGTATTCCACCGAGATAATGCAGCATTATCACGGTGCGTTCACCCTCGGACAATTTTTCCAAAAGTTTTTCGATGATTTCAGAACGATGTTCGGTGGCTTCCGTCTCGCGCTGTTCTGAGACGTAACGCGTGTAAGCAGATGCCGCGAGTTCTCCTCTGGGGGTGTCCTCGAACGATTGCGATTGTATGCCGCGGTGTTGATCGCGGAGCCGATTCAGACACAGATTCTTCGCAATGACGAACAACCACGGCAGAAACTGGCTTGGCTCTCTCAGTGTTGAAAGCTTCTGATAGGCGCGGAAGAAGGTATCTTGTGTAATTTCTTCCACGTCGCGGAAATCACCGATTTTCTGCCACACGTAGGTGTGAATACTCTTTTGGTATCTTCCCATTAAAATGTCGAATGCTGTCTCATCGCCTGATAAAACGGCGTGAATCAACTGAACATCGTCTTGTGTTTCCACAGCGGTTCCTCCTGCCGGCGCGAAAATAGACCGATATGTATGTGCAAAAAAACGCCCACTTCGAGAGTGAGCCTCGGACGGTGTGCCCTGCACTACGGTTCACACAATTTCTTTACGACAACTGATGACACTATATAAAGACACAATTTTTAGGCGAAACGTTACATCCGGTGAAAAAAAATGGAACTTCCACGTCCAAAACGACTGATTGGGAAATAAAATCCACAACTGCCGCGACAAACACAAAGCAGTTATCACCGTGTCAAGCACCACGCGAACCATCCGTTCGCACCGCCGCGATGCTGCGATTGACGCGAAATCGGATTGGAGGTTCCCGACACATTGAATTTGGCGCGCCACTGCTTACAAGTGCCTCTCCTTAATAATTACTTGACATTAAAAACTTCTTGTGTTAAACTTATTATATAATAACTTCTAATTTCAGTCAGGTAGCGTTTTATGGGATCAACGTCAATTGGCACACAAGTCCCCATTCTATTGCGGGATATGTACGAAACTGCAATCAACTTCCTCTATCCTGCAGAGTGTCGGGTCTGTGAGGAATTTCTTGGGGCTACGTCTATACCATATATCTGTGAGAACTGCTGGCAGGATATCCAATTCCTCGAAGGACCGTGGTGCGATATATGTGGCACGCCGGGTATTAAAGGACTGTGCGACGCGTGTGCTACGACCCCACCGCGCTATGGGAAACTGAGATCCGTAGCATTCTACCAGACGACACTCCAACAAGGAATACACTTCTTTAAATTTGAAAAGAAAAAGGTGTTTGCCCGACACCTAATTCAACTGATAAATGCCCATATCCCGTCGGACTGTAGCATTGCGGCATACGACTTTATCTTGCCCGTTCCAATTCATAAGAAACGGCTGCGGGAACGCGGTTTCAATCAGGCGACGCTCCTTGCCAATGGAATAGCAAAAGCGGGAGGGGTGCCTATTCTCGCGAATACGCTGATTCGGAAGCGACACACAATCGCACAAAGCAGTTTGGATAGAGAAGCGCGCCAGCAGAATCTGATCGGTGCTTTTGAAATCCGGAACCCAGATATTATCCGCGGAAAACGACTCCTGATCTTTGATGATGTTTTCACCACGGGTGCTACGATTCGTGAAATCGTCAGTGAATTATGGACTGCCGATCCAGTTGAAGTCGATGTTCTAACACTGGCGAGAACCCTGGACAATTAAGAATCGTGAAACTTTTTTCATTTATATTGCGTATTATATGAAGGTTCACGCTATAACTAAGGATGCAGGCACACCTTCGCATTGTAAGGCGAATGTTTGAAAGTCACATCTTAAAAAAACTGCTTATCATTTCGATAATCATCTAAATTTATAGTGGGAGGTTAACCTTTGCACTTAAATAGCATCAAAATTCGTGGATTTAAGAGTTTCGCCGAAGAAATTGAGTTTATACTTGAACCCGGTATCACTACTATTGTCGGACCCAACGGTTGTGGAAAAAGCAACGTTTCCGATGCAATTCGATGGGTGCTGGGGGAACAGAGTGCTCGTTCGCTTCGATGTACCTCTATGCGCGATCTACTTTTCAACGGTGGTGCTAATTTCGCGCCCGCGCAGAAAACAGAGGTAGCACTGTGCTTTTCAAATGGAAATCCTGATGCCCACCCACAAGATGCTCCTGAACTTGCCTTGGCATCTCCAGGAGTTGAGGTGTCTCGCCACCTCGGTCGTAACGGTGAAAGCCGCTATCTGATTAATCAGAAACCGTGTCGTCTCCGAGACATCAGCGAACTCTTCATGGACACAGGTATCGGCGTAGATGCTTACTCTGTTATGGAACAGAGTAAGATTGATTTGATCCTGAACGTCCGCCCCGAAGAACGTCGGTTCCTATTCGATGAGGTTGCCGGCATCACCAAGTATAAACACCGTAAGAAAACGGCACTCCGTAAACTTGAACAGACCGAACAAAACCTCGCCCGTATCAACGATGTGATTCAGGAGTTACAGCGCGAAACTGAGTCCCTCAAGGAACAAGCAGAACAGGCACATCACTATAATAAACAACAAGCGCAGTTAAAGCAGCTTGAGTTAGAACTCGCGCACCGAGAATATGATAAACTCCGTACAGATTATAACCAAGCCCAAGCCGACCTGGATGAGGTCTTAGCCACTGTTGCGAATGCTTCTGAAACCCTTAAAACCGCTGAAGAACGCATTGAGAACTCCACAAACCGCCGATCTGAGTTAGATGAAGCTATACGTGAAGGACAAACAGCACTTCGCGAGATTGAATCACAAATTGAGCAAATCGAACGTCAGATAGTGCTCCACAAGGAACGCCAACTCAACATCCAACGGGAGCGGGAACGGGCATTCCAAACGCTTGAATCCTTAAAATCACAACAAACAGGCATACTGACACAGCAGCGGGAACGAAATCAAGAATATCAGAAACTTGAGGCATCCTGTAAGATAGAAGAGAGCCGATTGGCAGCACGTCAGCAACTTCTAACAGAACTCGCTGAACGGATCAGTGGTGCCAAAGATGCTGTACAAGAAGCACAAATTGCCTTACAAGAAATTACAACGGAGTTGACAGAACGCGAACGCGAACGCTTGACGATCGAGCATACGTTGACGAATACCGAAGGAAACCTCAACCGCCTGAAAGAAAATAAGATGGCATTGACGGCTGAACTTAGTACTGCCAACGATACTCGTGATGAAATTCAGCATGCCGAAACACACTTGAAGGCAACACTCGTTCACATCGAAACTGAGAAAAATCAGGTAGAGACAGACCTTCAAGAGAATCAAGATGCGCTCCGTAAGATTGAAGCCGAAATCCGAGACCTACAAAACACCTTAGGTGCCAATGTCTCACGGCTCAAATCATTACAGGAATTGCAATCTGCGTATGAAGGATACTATGCCGGTGTACGAGCAATCATGCGGGCGAAAACCCACTACGCCGACCAGTTTCAAGGCGTGTGCGGTGTCGTTGCCGAACTTGTCACAACGGGTACCGAGTATGAAGTTGCAATAGAGGTGGCTCTCGGGAGTGCTATCCAGAATGTAATTACTGAAACCGCTGAGGATGCACAAAGGGGTATCACTTTCCTTAAACAGCATCGCGCAGGTAGAGTAACGTTCCTCCCTCTGGATATTTTACGTGGACGTAGATTTGAGGCTACGGAATTGTTGGACCAACCCGGTGTTATCGGAATCGCTGAGGAATTGATCGATTACGACCCGAAATACGAGACTGCGATGCGACACTTACTGGGCAATACGCTCGTTATTGAAGATTTGGATTCAGCAATCGCCCTGACCCGTCAGTTCCGTTCAAGTGCCCGCCTCGTCACATTAGACGGCGAAGTCATTAATACATCTGGTGCCATCACTGGTGGTCAAACAGGTCAGAAGCAGATCGGATTGCTCAGTCGTGCGCGGGAACTTGAGACGCTTGAGGACGAGATTGGGAAGTTGACTCAAAACTCGAATAAGAAGGATCAGAAGCGTAAGGCATACGCCGCAGCAATAGCGAATCTGCAAAAAACGCGGCAGACGCTCACCGCACAGTGGCAGGATAAACGGGTCGAAAAAGCGTCATTGACGAAAGACTTAGAGCAGGCAAATCTCCAAGTTATCCGGCTCGAACAACAACTCACTACAGTTGCGGCAGAAAACCGAGAATTAGACACCGCAGTAGCGGCATCGCGCGAAGAACAACAAGCACTTGAAACTGAAATCCAGGCGTTGACGCAAAAGAAGACTCGTACCCAACGATGGATTGAACGCATGTCCGAGCAGATTGAAAGCGAAAACCGGAAACACGCTGAAGTCGCGAGCAGTTGTCAGGAGATGGAAGTTTTCTTGGCAGGCCAGCGTCAGAAACTTGAGGGTTTAGCGTCCGAAATCCAAACGTTCAAGGAAACACAAGCGCGAATAGAAAAGGATATCGTTGAACAACAAGCAATCATTGACACAGATGAACAGAGAAAAAGCGACCTCGTGGAGCAGGTAGCCGCGGCGCAACGCGAGTTCCTCCGTTTAGAAGGGGATCGCGCCGTAGCCGAATCACGCGTCGATGAGTTGACCGAAGAACGTGAGACGCTCCTTCAGGAGGTAGAAGTCCTCCAAAAGGAGATGCGTGCCACCCGTAGAAACTTTGAGAGACAAAACCGGACGCGTCATAAACTCGAAGTCGCTACAACACAATTTGAGATGCGCATAAAATCGGTCTCAACCCGTATCCACGATAAATATCAGGTTTCGATTGATTCCCTACCACCGATAACGGATAAGGAATTCGGGGTTACAAACCCCTCCCACCCAGCGATAGACGAGATTGATCTGTTGGATAGCATTGAAAAGTTGAAAGCGGAACTCTCTGGAATGGGTGCAGTAAATCTCAAAGCGATTGAGACTTATGAGGAATATAAGAAACGCTACGATTTCCTTATTTCCCAGCGCGCTGATCTTGAACAGTCGACGCAAGACACTTATCAGGCGATACAGAAAATTAACCAGACATCGAGAGACGTGTTTCTTAAGACGTTTGAAGAGGTGCAGACGAACTTCCAAGAGGTTTTTACACAACTCTTTGGCGGCGGCGAAACCGAATTGCTATTGACGGATCCGTCCGATGTGCTCGATTCGGGCATTGACATTATTGCTCGTCCGCCAGGTAAACGTCCACAGAGCATCACGCAGCTTTCTGGCGGAGAACGTTCGTTGGTGGCGATTGGACTTCTGTTTGCTGTATTCAAAATCAAGCCGAGTCCTTTCTGTGTGCTCGATGAAGTCGATGCCGCGCTCGACGAAGCGAATGTCCTCCGCTTCACCAATCTGATCCGTGCTTATGCCGAGAATACGCAGTTCGTCATCATCACGCACAACCGTCGCACGATGGAAATTGCCGATGCTATGTACGGTGTGACGATGGAACAGGCGGGCATCTCGAAAATTGTCTCTGCTAAGTTTGCGGAATAGCTTTTAAACTATTAAATCTGGGCATCGTTCCAAATGTAAAGCAAAGACAAATTATGCCATTTAAGGCATAATTTCATTTCACAATGGTGTTTGGTTAAAGTCGAACGCCTCTGAGTTAAAGAAGTGTCCTGTGCATGAAACGAAAAAACTTGACTTTTTTTTGCGTTTTTTTACAATAGACCCCGCACTGGTAGAATGAATAATAACCTTGGAGGTAAACATGTTCCGTAACATTCTCCCCAGTAGAAGTCTCATAGCGGGATTCGTTTTCTTTGTTGTGATTGTCGGGGGCAGTTGGATCTATAGTTGGCACGTCCGCCGCACCAGTGAAGCCGAGTTGGAACGGGAAAAGCAAGCCGGGCAATCACTCGAGAACAAGTACAAGACACGCACGAGACAAGACGATAACATTCCGACGGAGACTGAACCCCCCGGGTTTGTGGACACGCCTGAAGAAACCGATGAGATGCAAACCGTGTTTGAGGGAACGGTAAGGGAACCGGGGACCGCTACGGATAGTGGTGATGTGGCAGATGTGCTTTTTTCTGATGAGGTCCTGGCGGAAGCCCCCCTCAAGGCGCGCGTTTCTCCTCATGGATTAGGGGCTTATCCCCCAATTCCAGAAGGTGCACCGATAGCAGAATTTTCCGAAAATCATAGCCTTGAAATGGAGCTGCTGCTGCGCGTTGCTGTCAAAAAATGGAATGAGGGGCACAGATTCGTCGGTGCGGTAATAGAGAACGGAAGAGTCTATCTCAACTACCCAAATACCGTATACGCAAAACGCGCGACACAAACGGATACTGATGGAAACCTTTTTCATTACTACCGCGACGTGATAGGCGGGGATGTTCTACCGACACCGGAACAGATGTTTCAAGGTGAAGTCCCTCCAGGAATTAAGGTGCTAGACCTTGAGGCGGAAGGGTTAGATCCCTATGAAGTTTTAGGTTTATCTCCCTGAGAAAAACAAAAGGAGACCCACAGTGAAAAAATTTCTAACGCGCCAAAAATCCGCGTACGTTTGTTCAATCCTTCTTTTTCTCCTTACACTGGCTGCCTTCGCGGGTATTACTGTGACGGAAGGTGAGATTATAAGCGACACGTCGGGATCTACTTGGCGACAAATCGTAATATTCGACGCAAATGACTATGACACCTGTCAAGCATACGTCGATTTTTTCAAATCAAAAGGATACGATTATTTTTTAATACCTTATGTCTACGGCATTGCGGGGCATAGCATGCGAAGTAAAGCCACTGATACTAATAGGAATGTCTCAAGTGGTTCTTACACAGGGTTTGTAAGAACTAACTATGAATTCAACGATATTAGTGCAGACTATACTGGACAGATCCGCCGTGGCACTGTGGCAATAGATAAAATACATTTCACACATGACTATGACGATTTGGATATGAGAGGCTCTGCATTTATCTATAATAACTTAGATGGTCATGCGGAATCCAGAGCAACATGGAATTAAGATCGTCCAACAGGCGCGCCCGTGAGACATTCGCAGACAACCGGTGCCAGACGATCTCGAGTCCGTCCACATGGATAAACTAAATCGAGACCTCCTCACAATTCTTCCACTTCCTGAACGTCAGCACAAAATGACGATCGCAGATGTCTACCCGTTAGATGTGGAAACGCCGCGCTATGAAAACCCGCACCTCTCTGCCGTTTCAGACCGTATTGTTGAGGCGCGTCATCGTGGCAAACAGGTGATTTGGATGATGGGCGCGCACGTCATGCGGCGCGGCAATTCCCGTTTCATCATCGACTTGATGGAACGCGGCATCATCACACATGTCGCTACAAACGGCGCGTGTGCTATCCACGATTTTGAGCTGGCACACATCGGCGCAACGCTCGAAGATGTAGAGGACTACATTTGGGATGGGAAGTTCGGTAATTGGGAGGAAACTGGACGCTATCTGAACGAAGCGATTGTTCGGGGTTACCGAGACAAGATCGGTTTTGGAGAAGCCGTCGGGAGGTTAATCCAAGAAGGCGAGATGGACATCCCCTTTCCACATCAAGAGGTGAGCATGTTCGCCACAGCATATCGGTTAGGCATCCCCTTCACTGTCCACAAAGGCATCGGATACGACATCATTGACCAGCATCCTGCGGCTGACTATGCCGCGATGGGATGGACAACAGGTGAGGACTTTCTCCGTTTTGCGTATAGCGTTTCTCAGTTAGAAGACGGCGTTTTTCTGAATTTAGGGTCGGCTGTTATGGGACCCGAAGTCTATCTGAAAAGTCTTTCAATGGCTCGCAACATTGCAACACAGCGTGGTGAGGAGATTCGACATTTCACGACTGCCAACTTCGACTTGATCGACTTTCCCGATTTCCAAGACGAAGGGAACCCTACCGATGCCCACTACTACCATCGCCCCAAGAAAACCATTCTCATTCGGACAGTGAAAGACGGCGGTGAGGGGTACCACATCTCCGGCGATTTCTCAATCACCGTCCCCGAACTATACCGTTTGATAATCGCATCTGTGTAAGATGGCTGAATCTGCCAGTTTCCGTTTCGGTATCACATTGCTGCTAATAAACACTGCTCCGATGTCCAACCTCGTGAACAACAACCGTTCTTGTTTGTCTATTGAAGGTATAGATGACTCGGTAAGCCCCCGCAATTCGTAAGCGGAACTTCCCTCTATATGGGCCTCGGAGAGCCTCATGGCGATGTGTGTCGCAATTTTCGCAGAGTGATCTCAGTTTATCAAGAATCCGCTGTTCAATCGTGGCATATAAACGCGCAAAGTCTGCTTCCGCTTTTGGCATAATTTCCAAACGGTACATTACCACTTGAGTCCCAGTTTTTTTGCAACGTCTTCTATGGGAATCGGTTTGACTTCACCAGACTCATGTTCTGCTACGCTACGTTCCAACCTTTCAACTACTTCCGGACGCAATTCTAATCCCTCATCTGGATCATAGTGGTAATTCTCAAGAAACTGCTCTAATTCCAGGTAGCACACAAAAAATTCAAAGAATGCTGATTTCAGTTGTTCTGTCCCTTCAACCGATGGTACCGCCTTCTGCAGTTTAACAATTCGCTCACGCGCTGCAAAAAGTTCCCAGTTCGCGAGCGTCTCCATCAGTCTACGGAACATATCATCTGGTAATTCCGTCACCTCAATCTCGGGGTCGGGATCAGTGATTAAGGGCAGATCACTCATCCGTTTTGCTATACGTCCTGCGTGCGAAGTTTTTCGCACAGCTTCTACGGCTGCGACGCGCTCCTGCAGAGGTGCGAACGTATCACACGTCCGTAGTATTGAGAGCAACTGTGCCTCAGGTTCCTCCAACTCGAATGCCAAACCACAGTAGCCTTCATAAAACTCACGGAACTCAGTATCCAATACGTCTCTATCAGCATTCTCAGCAAGCAAGGCAACGAGTCGTTCACGCGATTCAAAGAGGGAACAGTTGATAATTGGTGTGAGCCAGGTACTGAATGCTGCGTGAGTCATGTCTGTTATGTCGTGTCGCATTGGTTTCTCCTTTCACTAACCTATGGATGCGATCTCTAAATTGCCGCGCCAGTGTTCCTGTAACATCCGCTTCAATAACTGATGTTCAGATGCGCTCAGTATTGGATCGGCTTTGATGAGCGACTCTGCCTCTTTTTTCGCCACTTCCAGAAGTGTAGCATCGTGAATGATGTTTGCAATCTTGAAGTTTGGGATACCCGATTGGCGTGTGCCGAAGAACTCGCCCGGACCTCGGATATTCAAGTCTGCTTCGGCAATCCGAAAGCCGTTGTTCGTCCGAATCATCGCTTGAATGCGTTGATAAGAATCGTCACCTTTGGGTAAAGCGACAAGATAACACGCCGATTGATGTTCACCCCGTCCAACACGTCCACGCAATTGATGCAATTGCGACAACCCAAACCGTTCGGCATTCTCAATCACCATTAACGTCGCGTTTGGCACATCAATACCCACCTCAATGACCGTTGTTGAGACGAGAACATCAATATGCCGATCCTTGAAGTTTGTCATCACTTCCTGTTTCTCAATGGATTTCATTTGTCCATGCAGAAGTCCGAGACGCAGATCGGGGAATACCTCACTCTGAAGATGCGATGCCATCTCTGTGGCGGCTTTGAGTTCTTCGAGTTTTTCGGACTCCTCAACGAGCGGATAAACGATGTATGCCTGTCTACCGCGTTGAATCTCCTTCCGAACAGTGCTGTATAATTTCTCCCGCTCCTTCTCCTTTATCCAATAGGTCTTAATCGTCTGTCTACCGGGAGGCATCTCATCGATAACGGAGACGTTCAGATCCCCATAGAGCGTCAAGGCGAGTGTTCTTGGAATCGGGGTCGCAGTCATGACGAGTACGTCTGGTGCTGGTGGAGGTACGGCACCTTGCTTTTGCGTCGCATTTGCTTCGGTAGTCACGCGATCACGATCATCGTGATGGCGTGCTACCGCTGATTGTGCTTTATTACGGAGCGTTGCGCGTTGCATGACGCCGAACCGGTGTTGCTCGTCAATGATAACGAGTCCAAGTTTGTGAAAATCGACACCTTCCTGTATCAACGCCTGTGTCCCAACGATAAGGTCTGCGGTGCCGTCGGCGATTGCCGCCAGTGCCTCTTCGCGCTCTATTTTTGGTAGGTCGCTTTTGAGAAGTACAACGTTTATGTTTTCGTCATCGGTTTGTGCGGCATCTTTGCGTAAATCCTTGAGCATCTCTGAGAGATTATAATAGTGCTGCTCGGCGAGGATTTCAGTAGGCACCATCAGCGCGCCTTGGTACCCGTTTTCGATAGCACAGAGCAACGCCATCGCTGCGACAACCGTCTTTCCGGAACCGACATCTCCTTGAATGAGTCTATTCATAACGGTTTTCTGCTGCATATCGTTTTGGATTTCAGCGAACACGCGTTTTTGTGCGCCTGTGAGTTCATACGGAAGCGACGCAAGAAAACTGCGTAACACGGAAGGAGACGTTTCAGATTTCCGTTCTGTTCCAACCTGAAACGCGATACCGTCCTCCGAGATACGATCTTCCTTTTTCATCTCCATCCCGACACTGAGAAGAAAAAACTCCTCAAAAGCGAGCCGTTTTTGCGCCGCTTCCCGATGTGCCTCCGATGTCGGAAAATGTATCTCGTTCATGGCGGACTGTCTATCAACCAAGCGTTGCCGTTGACGAAGTGCGAGTGGCAAGATCTCAGGTATCTGTTGTCCATACTCGTCCAACGCCGTCCGCATCCAAGCACGCAGCATCTTCGCTGTGAGTTTTGCTGTTAGCGGATATTTGGGAACGATCCGATTTGTGTGAATTAGGTTTTCTTCCTCAAACAGTTCAAATTCATAGTCAGTGGCTTGGATCTCATTGTAACGGCGTGAGAATTTGCCGCTGACGACCACCTCCGTGTCAACGGGAAGTAGCGCTTTCATAATACCGATACGTCTGCCAAAGTTAACGAGTAGTGCCACACCCGTGCCGTCATAAATTGAAATCTTACCGATACGTTTCCCTTTCGCTGTCGGAGACGAAGTGTGATTGACGACCTTGCCTTGTATAGTTTCTGGCTCGTCATCTCCTGCCCTTCCGACCCTATAAATCTCTACCATTTTGGAGCGGTCGATGTAGTCGCGCGGGTAGTATGCCAGCAATTCACCAACCGTTTGGATACTGAGTTCTTCCGAAAGCATTTCGGCGCGACGCGGACCAATTCCTTTGAGATACTGGAGGGGTTGGGTTAGGAAATCAAGCGAGTCGCTGTCTGTTGAAACGGGGATGTCTGAGATTGGAACGGATTCTGAATGGCTATCAGCAGTCGGCAGTCGGCGGTCAGTGGGACCGCTGCCGCCTATTTCTTCTTGATCCCCGATCGCTGATGGAAACCGATGGCTACTTTGCTGTGACGGAACATCTGTGTTTTGGAGGAGGGGTAAGTCTTCCGTTTGCTTGGTATACGCTGAAGGTTCCTGTTTTGGAGGTGGATTTTCGGGGTTACTTTCTACTTCTGCAAAAAGGGACAGCATATCCGTTTGGGCACTTTTCTTGGAACCTGTACGTTGCGCCTTTGGCTGCTGACGTGTTTGCGACGATTCGGTATCTGTCCGGACTGTATCCGAGACGTTTCGTTGTCCGTGTCCGAGTGCGGCATCAATTCGTTTTGTCGCATCCTCAAGTATGCGTTGGCGCTCGGTGGACGACGCATCAGCGTAATTTTCAAAGAGGTTCGACAAATTGTTGAGTACCTCTTTTTCAGCTGCCGCCAATGTGAAGGTTTCTCCATTCTTTACCCATAACTGGACATAGTTTCCCAATCCGTCAACGGCAACATCGTCGCGGCACCCGTTTCGGAGTTCTTGTCGAAAGGGACGACGGATAGTAGTAAGGATTTTTGTAAAATTGTTCATACTTTCTCTATCGGAGCCAGACGCTGTTATCGTCGCTGGTCAGGTTCTAACCTTGCCTTTCTCGAGTTTTTACTGAAGCGGTTTGCAACCGCACGATTCTGTAATCAATCTACATACGTTTCGTTAATTAATTAGACGCAAATCCAGTGAAAACGTTGAGTTTTCTTGGCAAAACGGGGTTGACACCGTATCACAAATCGTCTATAATTTCCTCAAATCTAACCGACTTGTAACGAACGCCATTAAAAGGAGCAGCACCATGGTATCTCCATACTTGACAGAGGTCCAACAAAAAGAATGGCAAAAAGAGGGATTTCTGCTCATCAAAAACGTCCTTTCGCCCGCTGAAATTGAGAGGCTCTTGGAAGCTGTGGATTCAGTGATTGAAACGTATGTCCAAGAGACATCGAATCTACAAGGCAATAATCGGTTCGGAAAAGGTGCCTATACGATTATCCGCGCCATTGAACAAACAGATGCCCTTGATCCACTCACCGATCATCCGCACATCTTCGGGACTATTCTTTCAATGATGGGTCCGTATCTGCAAATCATGGGGACGCAAATCTATGTCCGACACCCTGATGCAGAGGCTCTGATGGCATTTCATACGGATGCGGGTCCCTCACTTCAACGTATCCATCCACATACAGATAGCTTGCCACTGCAATTCAAAGTCCAATTTTTTTTAACGGATCTGACAGAACCGAATCAGGGGAACTTTATGTGTGTGCCGGGTAGCCACAAGGTCTCTTTCCCTGAGAACGGGTTTAAAAAAGGCAAGTATCCCGACGGGGCGATTCAGGTCATTGCAGAAGCTGGAGACGCAGTCATCTTCCCGTGGGCATTGTGGCACGGTGTCGGTCCGAACCAGACGGAACGCATCCGCAAAAGTGTAACCTTCCGTTATGGACAGATGTGGTCCCGTCCTTACGATTACGACAAACTTCCCGCGGATGTTCTCGCACGGATGACCCCGCGCCGCCGAAGATTATTCGGTGATATGGGTGAAGACCATCATCCAACCGATTACTTCAAACCCCACGATCAACTCGAAGTTATTGGTGCGAACGAATGGGACGTTCCACTCCCGTGAATTAATTGATGTGTGGGCAGGCACAAGTGGGCAGGCACAAGACCTGCCCCTACAACCTCTCAACCTTCGCGTGGATAGGTGTTTCAGCAAACAACTAATCCGTGTGCTTCTCTAATTTCTCAAATAGATCCCGGAAAATCGCATCCCGATTCACGCTTGATGCGACGCGCATGAAATGGCGACTGTTATCAAAACTCCATGTTGCCGCTTCCGTCAAGATAGGACTGTGGACAATCTCTGTCGGCACCCACTCTGGATTGATGAGGTATGCTGTCGCAGATATATCCCATATCACCTTCGACCAAGCGAAATGGTCGCTTGCGTAGTCTTTAAAGATTTCCACGAGATAATCTCCGACTCTGCCTCTCCCCTGCACATAGCGTTCCATCTCCGCGACTGTCGTGTGGAGATGTGAGACGACCCCTCGTGCGGGTAGCCAAACGAATGGCACGCCACAATCCAAAACCACTTGCGCACTCTGAAGGTCTTGCATAAGGTTGAACTCTCGGGTGTGGGGCCAGTACAACGGATTCCCCCCAAGCCAGATAACAACGATACGGTTGATAATTTCAGGCGCCATGAGGATAGCAGAAGCGACGTTCGTTATTGCCCCGACAGCAACGACGTAAAGCGGATCTTCAGGCGTTGCTGCCATTGCGCGTTCAATCATATCGGTCGCGGCATCGCTCGGCACGGGAGTCTCGTTATCGGAGAGAAACGCTCTGGAACCGCGATAGGCGAAATCATCAGCAGGGACATTGAGGAAGTCCAAAAGTCTTAGGATTTCATCGTAACTTTTTTCCATACCGTCTTCGGGACTGCTGGAGCGGTTGTTATGAAAAGGCACGGCATAGAGTGCTTCAACGTTGAGATGTTCCGGTGAGAGGAGTGCGTGAACAACAGCAAACTGGTCGTCAATTTCGTTATAGGTGTCAGTGTCAAGGACCATTCGCACCTGCCCTGTCGGAGGCTGGAGCATTTCCAAGCGTTTTGACGCTGACAGCGTTGGAAAGTTCATAAACGGTTTTTACCTTCGTGTAATGAGAGTTTTCTTTACTATATCACGTATGGGAAAAAATAGGAATTTATTGTTAGGCTTCAAGGATGGGAACGTTGTATGCTTTCAATTTTGGATCCCGGGCAACAAGCGTCAGACGTTCAACTGAGGCTTGGACTACTAACAGTCTGTCAAAAGGGTCCCTGTGGTGAGGCGGTAAATCTTTTACTTGCCATGCATGTTCATAGTCAATCGGCATCAACTCAAACCCTGAATCCGTTATTACTTCCTTAAGATTGTCAGGACTTTCTAATTTACCCAATGCCCTCTTAATTGCAATCTCCCACGCTGACACGACACTGACAATGATTTCGTTGTCTGGATCTTCTATGGCTGTTGATGCCTCTTTGGATAATAGATCTGGGTCGTCAAGCCACCACAACAAGACACAAGTGTCCAATAGCAGGTTCATTCATCCTCCGCTCGAAAGAAGGTCATAAAGGATTCAGGGAGTTCGTCAAAGTCTTCGGCCATCTTCACTTTTCCCTTCCACTGTCCACCGCGGCGAGGCCGCTTGCTATTCTGCTTTGAGGCTGCTTGATTGAGTTGTTGTAGTTGATTCTCAACAAAGGCTTTGAGGCTACTACTATTGTCGGAACGTTTTGCTAATTCTAATGCTTTCTGGAAATCTGATCTTGCTTCATTAATTCTGCCTAAGTGGACTTTCAGTACACCCCTATAAGCATAAGCTTCTGCATAATCGGGTTTTATGCGAATTGCCTCTGCATAATCGGCAAGGGCTTCATTGTATTGACCTAGTTCACTCCGTAAAATACCAAGAATATTATATACTTCATATACTTCGACGAAATCTTGGTTCAACTCAATTGCCTTATCGTAGTCAGACACCGCAGCATCATATTGATCGAGAGCGGTCTTCGCGAAAGCTCTATGGCAGTAAGCCTCAAAAGAATTAAGTCCTAACTCAATTGCTTTATCAAAGTCAGCGATTGCAGATTTATGTCGGTCGAGTCTGGAATACACTATACCTCGATTGTGATAGGCACTAGCGAAATTATAATTCAATTCTATTACTTGGTTAAAGTCGGTCATTGCCTCCGCATATTGTCTAAGATCATACCGCACAATCCCTCGATTATAGAAGGCTTCCCAGAAATCAGGTTTCAACGCAATCGTCTTTTCATAAGCGGCGAGGGCTTTTTGCATCCAACGGCCTTCCGCAAGAAGGTAACCAATGGAAAAGAAAGCGTGTGCAGCCAGTTCGCTCTCGTTCAATTGAGGGAAGTTCACAGCAGGTTGTCTGTTTTTGCTTGTGGTTTTTGTTTTCTCTTCCTCTGCCAACTCTGGAAACCGTTCGGTCAGCCTTGGAACGTAAGCCTGCTCATAGTTGGCAATGAGACGAATAATAAAGTCCATCAGTGGTGCTAAGGGGTGATTTTCATCCTCACCAACGGAATAGATTAATTCTTCTAATACATCGTCCAGCCACTGATACTCAGCCTCGGTCAGTTTGATGATACCGTAATGTCCATGCCGCTGCCCGAAATCGATTAACCCGTCTAATACTTCTACTAACCATTGGTAGGCACTCTCAGGATAAATCGTGGGCACAGCAGGGGCCGATGGTAAGATACGTATCTGAATTTGTACCGGTTCAGACATCCCAAAAAATTGAGAGCTGCTCAGTGTTACATCGGGACGTGTTGGGTCTGACCCCAATGCCCCTAGCATTGACGAGGCATCAAATACAGTTTGTGTTTCCATTGCCATAATTTACCTCTTCCACTTGTCTCTCATATACTCACCGTGCGTGAGCACGTGCCTAATAGAGACTGTCTGTTCTGTATATTCATAAATGCAATAAGGCGTACGTTCCTACCAATGTTGAAGACTGTCAAGGTCGTCTTTTCGCTTGTCTGAGTAAACTTTCCTGCCCTTATTGGCACGGGGTCTGCTTGAGGAAACGTTTCACGCAAATTAACAAAAGACTCAAAGTTTTCTTCCTCCATCAATGCATACCATCGCTGAAGTACACGTCTAGCAGTTGAATGTTTCTGGGCAAATTTGTCCAGTTTTCTTCGTCCAATGATCTGCATTAGGTATTTTCAGGAAATATCTGCTCCTCTATTCAGTTACATTAAGATCGTCCATTCCAGTTATTATACCATAGAAAAGATTAATTATCAAAAAACAAGAGCGAAGAAACGCTACGCCTCCCTGCCAATATCTAACCCCAACAACCCATCAACAATCCGCACCGTCTCCAAACTCACACTGACGACCTTCCGTATCAGATCTACGATATATTCCTCATCATCTGCACGATTCGGATCGTTCTCAATGCCGCTCCGTTTATCCGTTTTCACGCGATACTGATCGACCACCCACTCCAACGCTGAACGATTTCCTAACCGATACTGGAACACCTCCGCGGGAATCCCCGCCAATGTGAGAAAATCGTTATATCGAATCTGTGTTTTGTCTTTGGAGAACTTCATCTGCTCCACACGCCAATCGAGCGGCATATCCGGTGTTTCAATCAGATCTAACTTATACTGGGGTTGGTCTTCGTAGTGGACATGAATTTCTGCCAATCGCTTCCCCGCCTCGACAAATTCCCAAAACTTAGGTACGAACGGGATATGTGGTAAATCCCGCTTGAGGTTCACCTGATACCGCTCGCGATATGTGGGATGATGCAAGAGTGCGTAGGTATAGTGGAAAATATCCCACTTGGTGATTTTCTCGTCTCTATAATGTTCCCGGAATTGCGTCAACGCCCAATCTGTGATGTTTTGTCGTCGGTTCGTGCCGTCTTCGTCGTAGATGTAGAAGGGAAAGCATTGATTGGCATCAATGGTGACAAAGACAGTATGCGGAATAACATTTGTGATGTAGCACCAAAAATCTGTGCGTCCACTTATGTTTGGAACACAGATTACCCGATTCTCTGCTTCGGCTTCAGCGGTAGGAAAAATTGAAGGAAACACATATACAACATCATTGAGGATTCTGTCGAAGAAAATATTGCTTTTGGCAAACGGACGGTGGAGACAAGTTCTCACTTTATGTTCGTGGTATTCAGCAATTCTACCTGTCCGTAGTTTTGCCTTTAAGTCGCGACTCCAACTAATTTTCGTGTCGTCGTACTCCACAAAATCATCAATATCTATACCAGACTGATCCGCGATTCCTTGCCACTTAAACACCTGTGCATTATAGATTTCTATCATTCTCTGGACATTCGTTGTGAGTGTATCTCGGTCAAAGTTAATCGTCCATGCATCGCGGTTCGTCTTTACCCCACTGCTGAATTGATGAAAAATTACACCCGAAACCTTACCCCTTTTTGCTTTCGCTTGTTTACTCCCTATCGGCAGAAAGGTCTCAAACTCCTCACGGAGTCCCTCGGTGAGCCATGTGTATCGCGCATCGGGTTGAATGGAATCCCAGTTGACATTCCCGATGTGTTCACACGCCTCCAGAAAGTCAAACGTTCCCTCTTTGCTCATCTCCGCTGTCTCACCGTTGTAAAAAATATGGGCAGACTTTGCCACCTCGTCCTTGTCCTGACTGGTCTTTACAAACAAGTTGATACTCACACCCACCTGAATGTCAAAGACGTTGGAATCTCCAGCATGCCCTTTACGGACATTGCCTCCCAAATCCAGCAGATAGATCGCATCACACGCATCAGCGAGGTGTTTCCGCATGCCATCAAACGCTTGACCGGTGATAAAGTTATGGTTGGTTACAAATGCGACAATTCCTTTCCCATCAATCCGATCCAATGCCCAGAGAATCGCTTTGACATAGGGATCATAGAGTGATGTTTTGTTCGTTGCTTTGGAGGCTTGAGCATAAGTTTCTTGAATCTGTTTATCCAGTTCGGGATACTTCCGATTCCTATTGGCATCGTTTTCGTCCATCTGCCGCGCATTATAGGGTGGATTGCCAATTACCACGAACATCTCCGTCTGTTTTTGTTTTTCAACTCTACGGGTGTTCTCTGGTGCGAACATGGATAACTGACGCTCTGTTGTCAAATCAAACGTATCCACAAGACAGAGGTTATCAAAAGGCTGATACTGTTTCGTGGCAACGTAGAATTCATGCTCAATGTTCATACTCGCAATGTAGTAGGGCATCAACAACACCTCATTACAGTGAAGTTCATCACTATATTTTCCCTTGAGCGCGGTTTTATCGATTTCTTGTATGAGCCGCACGATGAAGTTACCCGTGCCAACAAAGGGATCGATAAGGTGAACCCCTGTGTCTGAAAGTGAACGTCCAAACTCGGTTTCAAGTAGATGTGAGACGCTTTTCACCATGAAATTGACAATTGGCTGTGGCGTATAAACGATACCGTGTGTATCTGCTACCTTGACGGAGAACCCTTGAAAAAACTGCTCATACACGGTATTGAGAAAGTGTTGTTTCTGAGAGAAGTCAATAAACGTTGCAGCGGCGCGTTGAATTGCACTGTAGAAGGGAGCGAGTTCTCGGAGGAATTCGGCGCGGTTATAGGCGTGTTCTGTAAGGGCGTCAATCACATTTTCAATTTCGCGTGCGATAATATTTCGGCGTGTAAAATCTCGATTGTCAAAAACAGTGGAGAAGATTTCCTCTGTCAAAAGGTGTTGGATGAGCATCTCCTCCACGGCAGCTTTCGCGAGGTTGGGATTAATCGCCTCCTGACAGTGGCGGTGGAAGTCGGTAAATGCCTCCTGAAACCGGGCATTGGTGTCCTCTTCTTTTTTGATTAACGCCGCTGCACGTTTGCCGAGTGCCGGCACTTTGTCCTTGAATTCAACGACAGCACGTTCCCAGTTGGCGATCTCTACTGGTTCGTAACCGAAGAAGGCGTGAAGCACTCGGATAAACGCGTTTGGATCAGGGATGTCTACAGCCATGACCTCTTGTCCATCCTGATAAAGGATGGCACGTTCTTGGGTTGTAAAGAGAATGTTATCCTGTGGGTAGCCAGCATCAAATTTCTGTTTAACTGCCGTGATGAGATTGTCATGGAGATCCTTCGCTTCCCAGTAACCGCGAGGCAAGCCAAAGTTGTTATCGGTGAGCATACCATCAACATAAATTATGTTATCTTGAGATGTCCGGATCGATTTTTCACAGATAAGGGTTAGATTGTTTTGACGGGCATAGTGTTGGAGGAGTGTTGCAAAGGCGAGTCGGACTTCGGTCTCATTTGTTGCACCGAGACTTTCGTATTGTTTGAGCTCGGTGTAAAAGGTTTTTATCGGTTTGTGCGTCGCTTTGATGTTTCGCATCCTTGTGCTGTCTCCTTAATTCATCAATTTATGTGAAGTATTATACACAAATTTACTGCAGACTGCAAGTGAAAACAGACATATAATCGTTTGACAGAAAATCGTTTTTAGAGTATAATAATGTCAGAAATATGAAAACATGTCTGCTGTTACCGGCTTACAATGAATCTAAAACAATTGGACAGATAATTCAGGAATCCTCTGAGTTTATCAATGCCATTGTTGTCATTAACGACGGTTCATCAGATGAAACAGCAGAGATCGCAGCGGCATGCGGGGCAGTCTGTCTGTCGAACACCACGAACTGTGGGAAAGGGAACGCCTTACGAAAAGGGTTTGCCTATGCCCTTAAGCACGGATACGAACTGGTTTTCACCATGGATAGCGATGGACAACATCAGCCTGCGGATATACCTCGTTTTCTGGAACACTTTAACAATACACGTCCCGATATACTCATTGGCGCAAGAGCAACACAGGATTTTCGGACCTCAATGCCGCTGCATAGACGGATGAATAACTACTTAATTTCTTATGTCGGTTCAAAGTTATGTGGGCAACAGGTACCCGATTTTCAATCAGGATATCGGCTGATTCGTGATGAGGTTCTGAGACAGGTTCACTTGGAAACAGAGCGTTATGAAACGGAATCTGAACTGCTGATAAAAGCAGGACGCCTCGGGTTCCGGATTGAAAGTTTGCCGATTCAGACACGGTACGGCGATGAGGTCAGCTATATTAAACCGCTTCGAGAGATGTGGCTCTTCACAAGATTGTTATTACGTAGTTTATAAGGGTTTTCGGCGGGGATGGCTATCAGCAACCAGCAGTCAGGCAAAAGAAGAATACGAGAGTTCTAAGACCTCTTATGACTGAGGGCTGAAAGGATTTTTGGAAAAATCCGTGCTGACAGCTGACAACTATAAAATATGGATTCACTCCGGCTCTTTATTAACGGTTTTCTGATAGGCATCGCCAACATCATCCCCGGCATGAGCGGTGGGACGCTTGCCCTCGTTTTAGGTATCTATGAACGGCTCATCGGTGCATTACGGTGTATCGGACTCTCAACGGCAAAAAAACTATTAGGCGGCGCGACCTTAAGAAAAAACGCTCTGGCAGCAGCAAAGGCAGAACTCCGTCGTATTGATTTCGGATTTCTATCACTGTTAGGAAGCGGTGCGATAGCGGCTATCCTGCTCACATCCAAACTGATTGTCTATTTGTTGAACTATCACCACGATGCGACTTACGGCTTCTTTAGCGGACTCATCCTGATCTCTATCCTGATACCGATGCGCATGCTAAAGGCGTTCGGTTGGAAAGAATTGTTAGCACTATTGATTGCTATCGCGCTGATATTCAGTTTGTCTATCGGGACGACCGAAAAACAGTTAGATCGGGTGGCGTATAAGTCTGGAATGGAGACAACGATGGATAGCGAGGTCTCCGAACGCGGAACTGGGTTGCCAACGTATTGGGAACTCGCGATCTTTCTCGGGAGCGGTGCGCTAGCGATTTCGGCGATGATTTTGCCCGGTATCAGTGGTTCGTTTCTGATGCTCGCTCTCGGTGTCTATTTTCCTCTCTTGACGGCAATAAACACAATATTAGAGAGTATCCCAGCAGTGTTCAAAGGTATTTTCGAGCCGTCGATGTCGGGAAGCTTACTCATCATTAGTTTCACAGCAATTGGATGTCTGTTTGGACTCTTAGCATTTACACGGTTGCTCAACTACCTGTTGGAACGCTATCGTAACTTGACGATCACTTTTCTCATCGGGCTGATGGTGGGTTCACTCTACGGGTTATGGCCCTTTCGCGAATTCGCAATGATAGATGGGGAACGGATAGATACGGCTCACATCTTACCACAACTTGATATGAACCTGCTTATTACTATGGCGGCTTTTCTTGTCGGTTGTGGCGTCATATATCTATTCACGCGTTTGGAGAATTAGATGGAATGGTTTTCGGTAGGGCGTGTGGCGGTTACAAAGTTTTGCCTGCCATAAACCGCTTTTAACCGACAACTGACAACCGATAACTGATAACCATTAAAGTAATGAAGAAAATAAAAAACGTCGGTTTATTTGTCAATACTACCAAAGCAAACGCGGTGGGTGTCGTCGAAGGCGTGTCTGCGTGGCTTCAAGAGCGAGGTATTATCCCGCTTCTACCAGAGGAACAAGCGATTGAGTTGGAATTCCCCCAAACCGGTATTTCCAAAACAGAGGTAGTAGAGCAAGCAGATGTACTTCTCGTCCTTGGTGGAGATGGCACGCTCCTGAGTGCAGCGCATACGTCCAAGATTGAAAATGTGCCTATCTTAGCGATCAACATCGGCACGCTCGGATTTTTGACGGACGCATCACTTGATGAACTCTACCCGACACTGAATGCTCTTTTGACGGGTGCTTATCGGATAGAACATCGGATGATGTTAGAGATTATTGTGAACAGCCAAGCCCAAGCGAGCCAAGGTCCACAACCGTTTCGGGCTTTCGCACTCAACGATGTTGTGATACGGCACTATACACGGCTTATCGAATTAGATGCTTACGTTGATGGGGAACTGTTTATACCGTATAATGCTGATGGACTGATCATCGCAACGCCGAGCGGGTCGACTGGATATTCGCTTTCTTGTGCAGGGACTATCATATCACCGCAATTGGAAGCGATTCTGCTGAACCCCATCGCACCGCATAGCTTAACAGTGCGTCCTTTTATCGCCGATGGTGATGCGGAAATAACTGTCAAAATGCGTGCGGCATATCAGAGTGTAGACGTTTTTGTAGATGGGCAACGTGAAACACACAGCCTCACTGCTGGGGCAGTCATAAGAGTGAAAAAAGCAGATCGAACCATTCAACTCATCCGTTCGCAGCACCATAGTTACTATAGAGCCTTGCGTGAAAAGCTAATGTTAGGTGAGAGGATTAAACAGACATAGAAAATAGCTATCGGAAACCGTCAGCCATCAGCAATCAACCATCAGCAAAGAGCGGTGTTTTGCTTAGGTATTCCCTTCGGGTTATCGCATCCGTCTCTAACTGAAAACTGATAACTCATAACTGACAACTATCATGATAGAAACACTCTCTATTCGCAACATTGCCCTTATAGATGAACTGGACCTGGACTTGGCACCGGGGTTAAATATCTTCACTGGTGAAACAGGTGCTGGCAAGTCGGTTATCCTCAAGTCGATCGGATTGGTACTGGGTGAGAGGACCTCTGCTGATATTGTACGCGAAGACACCGAGTTTGCGGAGGTGGAGGTGAGCCTTGCCCCCGACGATGCGCATCCAATCTGGCACACAGACTCGGACGAAACTGCTGATCCGATGTTGAAAGGTGCCCTTAGTGATGTATTGGATCCATCGGACACAGTGATCCTCTCCAGAAGAATCACATCGAGCGGTAGAAGTCGCAGCCAAGTTAATGGACGTTTGGTGAATTTGAAGCAGTTGCAAGCACTCGGAACATTCCTTGTAGATATCCACGGTCAACACGAGCATCAATCGTTATTTAGAACACAAACGCACCTTAAACTCTTAGACGATTTCGGTGGCAACAGTGAGGCGCGACAACACATTGGCAAAATATACTCGCAACTACGCGCGCTACAACAAGAAGCGGCATCCCTCACGGAAATCTTGAAAGCGTCAGAACGGGAAAAGGAACTCCTTGAATTTGAAATTAAAGAACTGACTTCGGTACATCTGGAGGAAGGCGAGGACGAAAAATTGGCGGATGAGGCGCGTATCCTTAAGAACGCAGAGGCATTGCGTAAGTCCGCGGCTCATGTGTACCAACAACTCGATAGCGGCGGTTCTGATACGGGAAGTTTCGGTAGTCCCCTTGAACGCTTGAGAGATGCTGTGAAGGAACTCATAAAACTGTCCGAAATCGATGAGAGTCTCTCAGAATTGGGAGATCGCCTGGCATCATCGCTCTATGAATTGGAGGACATCGCTTCACAGGTTCGTCACTATACGGAAACGGTGGAATCGAACTCGTTGCGACTGGACGAAGTGACCGATCGATTAGCGTCGATAGCGAAACTCAAACGGCGTTACGGCAACTCTATTCCAGAGATATTGGCGTATCACGCCGATGCAGAGCAAAAATTAGAGACGTTACAACTCGGTACAGAGAAACAGGATTTGCTGCAGACGGAAATCGATAAAACGATTCAAGAAGCACAGCGTCTATGCACTACGCTCTCCGCGAAACGGCAGCATGTTGCGAAGCATCTTTCAGAACGGATTGAGAAGGAACTCCGTACACTCGGTATGGACAAAGCGGAATTTCATGCGTCTGTTCGGCATATACCGGATGACCGTGGACCGTTTCAGATAGACGGGAAACGTTATGCCTTCCGCTCTGACGGGATGGACGATGTAGAATTCTTAATTGCGCCGAATGTAGGATCCGAAGCGCGTCCGATCGCCAGAATTGCCTCAGGTGGTGAGATATCACGTATCATGCTCGCGTTAAAGACAGTGCTTGTTCAAGCTGATGAGATTCCTACGCTGCTCTTTGACGAAATCGACAGTGGTATTGGCGGCAAGGTTGCAGACGTAGTTGGCAAAAAGTTGAAGGAACTCTCAGCATTCTCACAGGTTATTTGCATTACACACTTGCCACAGATCGCCCGTTTTGCAGATAGACATTTTCGGGTTGACAAGAAGGTAGTTGGCGAGCGTACACTGATTACGGCAAAACCGTTGACTGCAGAAGAACAGGTTAATGAAATCGCCCGAATGCACGGTGGTGAAGAAACGGAAATCGGACTTGCCCATGCGCGAGAACTGCTGTCAGCGGAATAGTTATCGGAGGAAGGGTTGTCGGTTGTCGGTTGTCGGTCGTCGGTTAAAAGAGGGTTTTGTTAAACGAGGGGAAATCCGCAACCCCAAGCAAAAACACCTCTTAACTGATAACTGATAACTGAAAGGGTTGCGTAGCAACCCGAACCGATAACCAACAAAAAAATGGACGAAAGGTTTACACAAGCCAGTGGAACGCATGTCTATACTGGATGCGAGTTGTTAGTTAAGGGTGCCTTAGAGAGTGGTGTCAGCCTTCTCACAGGTTATCCAGGCTCTCCAATCGCCGAAGTATTTGACATTATCGAACGCAATGCCGAGTTGTTGAAGACCAACGGCATCGTCGCGCAGATAGCCAACAACGAGGCATTGAGTATCGCGCGACTCAATGGTTCGCAGATGGCTGATGTCCGCGCGATTACGTTTATGAAAAGCGTCGGCTTCCATGTCGCTTCTGATTCTCTGGCGATTAGTAACCTTGCAGGAACAACGGGTGGTGCCGTTGTGGTTGTTGGTGACGACACATGGTCGCACAGCACGCAGGTGCCTGCTGACTCCCGATTTTTGGCACGGCACGTCCAAACACCCCTGATTGAACCTGGTACATTTCAGGAACTTAAGGACTGGATTAACTGTGCCTTCCAGATTTCCGCAGCATCGAACCTCTATGTCTGCTACTTAACGACCGAAAATCAGGCAAGCGGAGGCGGCGATGTTGAACTCCACCCCAATATTTATCCCGAAATCAGCGACTTGCAGCAAATCAACTTGGATACCCAACTTATTGATGCCGACAAACGGGTTGTTTTACCGCCACATACTGCTCAGATCGAAGTAGAGGCATTGAGAGAACGGATCCCGACCGCACTTGAGACAGCACGGAACCTTGGACTCAACGCAATCCAGTTCATGGGAGAAACTTCAGGTCGAAAGAAGCACCGTCTTGGATTTGTCAGCGCTGGCTTGGCTTATAGCTGCCTCCGCCACGCACTCCGAGAATTGCAGTTGGACGGTGAAATTCCGATTCTCAAACTGGGCATGACATACCCTATTGACACGAACATCATCAGAGAATTCGCCGCACAAGTTGACGAAATCTACGTCATCGAAGAAAAACGTCCCCTTTTAGAGAACGAAATAAAAGCATTCATTACCCACGAGTATCAGAATGGAGACATTGATCAATACGTAAATGTGTGGGGCAAACAATTTCCCAACGGCATGGCAGGAATCCCGGTCACTTCTGGCTTAGATGCCTCTATCCTTATTCAAAAACTCATCCCACTTCTCAAACATCTCCTCGGTACAGGAGTCAGCAGTCAGCAGTCAGCAGTCAGCAAAGAGATGTTAGAACCATCAAAATCCTCTTCACCGAAAACCATTGTTCCAAAAATCGATCTGGAACATCTCTCACGTGAAGAAACACTCCAAAGGCAGGTATCCGAACAACACATCGATATTCCACAACGCACGCCGACTTTCTGTCCCGGCTGTCCGCATCGGGATTCTTCGAGCGTTTTCCTTGAAATTACGCAGCAATTCATGGACGTGGACTATATGAAGAAGCACCACGGCTCAGGACCTGTCGATCTTGTCTTCCATGGAGATATAGGCTGCTATTCAATGCTCAAATATGAACCGTTCCCACGTCTCATGCACAATCTTTCTGCGATGGCGTTAGGTGGCGGTGCGGGGGCTGGCATCGACCCGTTTATCAAAAACAAGCAGGTCGTTTTCATGGGGGATTCAACCTTTTTCCACGGCGGGATAGCGGCGATTTCGGATTCAATCAAAAACAACCAAGACATCGCTTATATTATTTTAGACAACCAAACAACGGCAATGACGGGACACCAACCGACGCCCGCTGACGAGTTTGACCTCCTCGGAAACCCGACGTTCGCACAAGATATTGAGCAAGTGGCACAAGGGCTCACTGGTAATTCCGAAATAGAAATTGTGCGCACCAACCCAGAAGACAGGGTGAATTACAAAAAATATCTGGAGAAGACCATTCTCAAACCCGGTGTCAAAATTATCATCGCCGATAAAGAGTGTGCGATTACGCATCATCGTCGGGTTCGTCGTGAACAACGGCAAACGATAGCCAAAGACGGTTTTCTTAAATACGAAAAGCACATCAATATAACGCATGAGGTGTGTGAGTTCTGTCGAGAATGCACCACTGTCACGGGATGTCCGGGTTTAAAAATAGTCGATACCGATTATGGCGAGAAAATCGCCATCGATCAGTCAACTTGCGTCTCCGATGGTGCCTGTGCCCGGATTAAATACGCATGTCCTGCGTTTGAAGAGGTTATCGTCACACGCAAACGTCCCCCTAAGAAGCAAATAACAGAATTCGGTAATAGCGAACTCTTGAGCGATAAACCTTTACCACCACCACCCCTAAAGACGTTCGAGGGGAGTTGGAACATGTACGCCGCAGGTGTCGGTGGCATGGGGATCGGAACGATCTCGAAAGTCCTCGTCGTTGCAGGCTATCTTCAGGGCTACAACGTAACATTTTGCGATAGGAAAGGGCTGGCAATTCGCAATGGCGGTGTCTATACACATATCGCGTATATGCAACCGGGCGTTCACGCTTCCCCAATGATTCCTTATGGTAAGGCAGATCTCCTATTAGGACTCGATATTTTAGAGGCGGTCCGCGGGATTACTGCACACTCACTCTTCCGCATCGCTTCACCGAATCGAACCGCTGCTGTGGTGAATACAGCCAAAACTGAAACAATCACCACGCTCATCGGCAAAGACGATTTCGACCCAGAGACACTCGAAGCGGAACTTCAGACGTATACGAATGCGGACGCGTATTTTGGCACAGATTTATTCACAGTTTCTGAGCGATTGTTCGGCAACACGTTATACGCGAACATGATGCTTCTTGGTACTGCTTTCCAACGGCAATTGATACCTCTCGAATTGGAACCGCTCCAATTGGCACTCAAACAGATGGTGCCGCACGCCGATTTAGATATCAACATGAAAGCGTTCACCGTCGGGCGTCGCCTCGCATTAGAACACACTGGATCTCTTGTGGACGCAAGTTCCGAAAACCCGTTGGCAACCTACACAGAAATGCTTTCGGCAAAACAACAGATATTAAGAAAAAAACGTAATGGGAAACGTTTAGCGCGAGAATACGTAACACTAATTGAAAGTATCATTGCGTCGCTTAATCTTAATTCAGACAGCATCCATCGAACTCTCGCACTCTATATCTATGATTTGATTCAGTTCGAGGATATAAACTACGCACGGATATACGCTGAAAAGATTAAACAGGTGCACGCACACGACTCAGAAACGTACCATTATCGAGCGACACAGGTTGCGATTCGCTATCTCCACAAGGTTATGCTAATCAAGGACGAGGTCTACGTCGCACATCTGCTAACGAGCGAAGAAAAATTGCAACGGGATAAGGAACTGTATAAGGTTGACACAGCAAACGGCGATAAGATTAGATATGTTCATCTCAATCGTCCTCACTTCACCGTGATGGGGCTTGACTTTGAAAGTGACATTGACACACGAAATTGGCAATTGCATCTGATGAAACGTATGAAGTTTCTAAGACGCTGGCTTCCAGAGTGGCACGCCAAGGAAAAAGCGTTCCGAGAGTGGTATATTACCCGCGTGATCGACACCTTTTCACCGGCTGACACTGAGACGTACGAAAGACATCTCCAAGCGTTAGAATGTGTGGAGGAAGTCCGCGGCTATCGAGAAATTCGCTACCCGAAAATGGAAATGGTAAAACAGACAGTTGAAGGTCTACTTGAAAAATAGCAGTCAGTCGATTTTTTCTGCGAAAAGATCCGTTCAGTTTGCCTCACAATGAGAGTTAGGGGATGTTAGAACTATCAGATCCCTCTCGCAACTGATAACTGACAACTACTTTTTTGCGAAGCATCTACGGAAAGGGACATGAAATCCGAGACTCACCTCACTGAACCACAAGAAAGATCTAAAACACTGACCGGACACACCCGCATTGTCGGTGTTATTGGTGATCCCGTTGAACACAGCCGTTCACCTCAAATGCACAACGCTGCTTTTGCCAAAGCAGATCTTGATTATGTATATGTCCCTTTCCATGTCCGTCCGTATGATCTGGCAGATGCGATTGCCGGGTTTAAAGCGATGAATGTCGTCGGTATTAACGTAACGCTCCCACACAAACAGGCAGTCATCCGGTATCTCACATCAATCTCTCGGGAAGCGGAACTCATCGGTGCTGTGAATACACTGACGTTTGTTGAAGGGAACATATATGGCGATAATACAGATGCCCCCGGTGTCTTAAATGCCTTGGAAGAGGACGGTAACATGTCTGTACCAGTGGGCGAGAACATTGTCGTCTTAGGCGCGGGCGGGGCTGCGAGGGCTGTCGTCGTTGCGTTTGCGCTCAGAGGCGTAGCATCAATTACAATCGCCAATCGCACAGTGGAAAAGGCGGTCTCTTTAGCAGAAGAGATGGGTCGGAAGACGGGTGTTCCTATGCAAGGGATTGGGCTCACGGACGAACGATTGCCTTTGGCTGTTAGCGAGAGCAAACTCCTTGTCAACACTGCGACAACGAGCATGGATGTCAGACAACCATTGCTCATTTCTGCCGACTGGCTTCAACCCAGTACTATTGTTTATGACATTGTGTATACTCCCCCGGTAACACCTTTGATGCAAGCCGCTACTGCGTCTAAATGTCAAACCCTTGGCGGCATCGGGATGTTAGTTCATCAGGGGGCTATCGCTTTTGAGAAATGGACGGGTGTCACACCGTGCACTAAGACAATGCGTCAAGCCCTATAGGCATGACTCTCCGCATGAGGTCTAAAAAATAAATTGGGTAATTCTATGTTCCGCCAAACCCGGTAGGTGCGGAATGTAATACAGGGAATGGATTGAGTCTATTCCCAGACGAAATCCCCTAACCGCACCGGGCATCGGTAAAAATTACCCGATTAAATTCTTAATCTTCATCTGGAGAGTTTCAAAGGAATTCCTTTTCAGCACCGCAGCGAGGTGCAAGGTCTATAGCGTCATCTCACAATCTCATACAGTTCACTAAGATATACGAAAGGGGTCAACAACGATACAATGGAACAGCAAGAACAGGATTTTATGCCGATTCGCTTCGTTATACTCGGCACACCTTATACCATAAAACCGACAGAAGAGCTAACACCAGAAGCAATCAAGGAACTGGTTGAATACGTCAAAGATTTAGTTGAGTCCTATCTCAGGAAAGGCTTTGACGAAAAAAGGGTTCCGTTGTTGGTTGCTTTCCACATCGCTGATGAAAAACGTCGTCTTCAAGGAAAGTATGAATTGCCCTTGTACCGAATAGCAGAGAGGTTACAATTTGCGATTGAAGAGGAGACGGAGCCTGAGGCTACCGCAGAAGAATAACTGTCGACGGTCAGCATCATCGGGCAGGTTTCCGATAGCCATTTGAAGTATCTGTTGTCGATCCTAACGGAGCAACAACACAGCGAGAATGCCAAGTACCGGCAGCAAGGCAATTAAAACTTTGACTTCGACCAGATAATTTTTGTAACGTTGAACTGCGGAATTCTGCTCTATCCACTGGTTAATGAATTCAATTCGACGATGGATGGACGGATGTGTGTTGAAAATTTCAAAGAAACGCCGAATCGACCTCGGTACAGAATTCAGCACTGCGAGTTTCGCCAACGCTCCTTTGAATGCTTCCGGTTTCTCTGTAAGCCTAACCGCATATAGGTCGGCTTGATGTTCGCAACGCCTCGACAAATATCGAAAGATAAATACAAAATAAATGATCAGAAAGGCCAACGAGCATAATGTCGATACCGCAGACAAAAGGGGTTGTGATTCTCCAAGGTATGCGACCAACGGCTCCTCAACCAGGAAATAAAAAAACGGATAATTCAAGAGATAGAAGAGGGCAAAAAGCATATATGTTGGAATGTGCCTATAGCGGATATGTCCAAGTTCATGGGCGACAACAGTTTCAATTTCTTCATCCGTAAAGTATTCGAGAAGCGCGTCTGTGAGAAAAATGCGACGGTTCCACGAAAATGCGCCCGCGACAGCTGCGTTGGCTATTAGCAGCGAACCGGTTTTCCACACTACAATCTCCCGATATTTTATACCACTCTGCTTCGTCAATCGGTCCAATTTCTCCTTCAGGGCCGAATTCACCGCGAGTCGTTCCGTTTTCCATAGAAACTGCATCAATACTGGGGCAAAGATATACACGGAAACAATCACCGGTAGGATCAACCCTATTAGAATATACGGATGCTCAATGATGAATACTTTTGCTGCATAAGGGAGCCAGTGAATAGCATCCATTATCGCCAAGTAAAGGAACATCGGCAACAACGGGAAAAGCAAAAACTTGAATTGCAGACTGAGAATCTCTCTGTAGTGCCCTGGTTGGAGTCTATTCACCCGATAAAATGCAAGTCGGATACAGATGAGTCCGATCAGTAAGGGAAGCAGCGCGAGGGTCTGGCGTAAATTTGCCATCGGTAAGAATGCAAAGTATTTTTCAATCAGCATCGGCAGATTCAACAGATACAGATTACAGAGGTATGCCGCTAAACTGAGGCACTCAAAAACAATCATGAAGCGTCGCAGGCGATAGAGTGTTGACAGACCCTTCTCTTCGTGGGCGGGAAAGGCTCTCGCCACATAGGATGTCACGCAACATGTGATAAGAATAGGTAACCCTGTCAAGACGAGTGTCCAGAGGATTACCTGCCCATCACTGATGTTCATGCTTGCTTGGGGTGGCTCAAAGGAGAAAAGAAAGAGAAGCCCAGCAATTAAGATGATACTTATCTGTCCCACTTTTAATTTTACCTTCTAATTTTACGCTGGATACTATTACCATCTTCCCTCTGCAGCCTTCCAAGTCGAAGTGCCTGCAAGTCAGCGAACGGAATCTCTGGCGAGTCATAGAATTTTAACGCATCTCGCGTCAAAAATCAAGGACGTTTTAAAGCCTTGCTTCCATTGCGTTAGTACCCTTGAAAAAAACTCTTGACTTTTTTTTTCAAAAAGTGGTATAATTAATACCGAAGTACCTGTGAGAGCATATTGCTTGCAGGTCTCCCATATTGCAAAGTTCGTGATGCAGTTTCGGGCGCTGAAAAACCGTTGTTTGCGCGGGCAGTGAATGTTTCGCTTGCATACATACACTCATGGTGGGATTCGAGAAGAATTCCCGGAAAAATAATAGAGTATATCATATAGAAAGTTGACTTTTTGGCGTAATTTGAGAGCCGGCTTCTCGACATCGGCTTGCAAGCAACGCACTAAATTGTTGTAAAAAACTTAGGAGGAATCCATGATAAGTAGAACCGCTTTCACAATTATCGCTCTTCTGGGTGTTGCACTTGTTGTGAGTAGTTGCGGCAAGTTAGATCAGGAAGAGTTTGAAATGTGGAAGAATGAACATGTCTCGCAAATAGAGCAATCTGAAGCAGACATGTCAAACAAAATTACAATGCTGGATGGCAAGGTCGATGAGCAAGGCAAAGATCTAATGGAAGCGATCTCCAGAGCGAAAGATGAGGCGATTGCTGCGTCCCAGCAAGGAGATGCCGATACCATTGCTGCTGGCATGCAAAATGCCAAAGAGCAGGATGCACAACTGCGCGCCGATCTGACAAAGTCTATTGACATGCAAGGACAAAAAGCGATGGACTTTGCCAAAGGCGAAGATGCCAAACTGCAAAAACGCCTTGATGCCCAAGGAGAAGACCATAAAGCCCAAGACGCAGCGATAAAGCAGCTTGAGTCTAAAGTCATGGCTTTGGAAGAAGGTTTAGCCATGGTGGCAGAAGAAGTTGCCGCAGTACCGACATTGCTGGTTACCGTCACTTTCAGCAGTGGTCGAATCGCTCTATCCAGCGACGGAAAACAGATGCTTGATGGCATCGTTGAACAACTCATGGAAGCTTCGGATGCCAAGATCAAGGTTGTTGGACACGCTGATGGCATGCCAGTCCTGCGCGGAAGCTACAGAAGCAATTGGGATCTCTCACAGGCACGCGCGAACTCCGCTGCAAAGTATCTGCAATCAAAAGGAATTGATGCTGGTAGAATTGAGGCTGTTGGTAAAGCACACACCGATCCTGTTGCGCCACAGAACACTGCCTCAGGTAGAGCTATGAATCGCCGGGTCGAAGTTATTTTGGTTCCTGCACATAGCCATTAATTCTAAATCATTCATTGGGCAGAAGTCTTTTTAGTCCCCCTGATCCAATGAGTGCAGTCTAAGTGTTTTGTATCGACGTAGAGGCGGGTCGCTGTACCCGCCTACTGCTGTCATATCACGACTCTATACGCGCATTGGATGAGGACTTTACCACTTATGCGTTTGGTATCTGTCTGCTTCTTACTTCTGCTGTTGACTCCCTGCCTAACACTTGCAGATACCACTGATGTGCAACCCCTACGCCCATCCCCTATCCGAGCCTTTTTAGCAGAACACCTGCAATCTCCCTCGCTTCAGTTGTCTCTATTTTCATACAAGCCGGAGTTGGGCAGTTTAACCGACATTCTCCAAAGTGTCGGGGTATCGCGGATTCCGGGTGCGCTGTTACCAACATTTTCGGTTGTATTTGAACATAGTACTGAGTTCGATTCACGCTTGGAGTTTGGCTATTGGCAAATGGAACTTGACATCCCACCACCTACCTCTGCGAGTCTCTCCACCACCCTCATCCCGATTTCGTATCAGTTTATTTATCGTCCGGTGCTTCTCACCGAATATCTCCCAATCTACTTGGGAGGTGGTATCGGTTATCTCGGAACAAGCTTTAGTGGGAGTGCAGTGGATTTAATTGAACAACAGGGTATCAGTTTTGATAATAGCACTTCAGGTCCGACGGGGTACATTCTCATTGGAGCAGAACTGCTGCAGTGGGACCATAACCTTTCACTCACCTTTGAGGTGAAACGGATACTCAAGACAGTAGAAACAACTGGTACAATACCACTCGACCTGATTTTAGACGGTACTGCCATCGGCTTAGGCGTCAAAATGCGATTTTAAATTGGATGTCTTTAAAGTATGGCAAGCGCATTCTCCCATTTGCCGTCTGTCTCGTATTCGGCTGTATCATCGGCGGTTATTCGGATACGCCTCTCCCACTTCTTAGCTTGCTGGTTGTCACCTGTGCTTTCGTCTTTCTCGGCATGGAGCTTGCGGTTTATCTGCTACTCATCGCTCTGCCATTTTCATTTCGCTACATTCTCCCAGGCAGCTTTGAGATTCAAACACCAACAGAACCCCTCTTAGGGATACTCGTCGCCGTTTACTGCGTGCGTCGAATAGTTGATCGGGTGCTCCGATCGGGAATCGGAGTTCCCTCCGACAAGGATAAATCGGAAAACACCTTCCCTTTTTCCGTCCCACTTGGCATCTACATCTTTGTTACATTCCTTTCTGCAATCAACACGCCAGATCTTTTTGGTACACTCAAAGGAGCACTCCGTGCGACAATCTACATGCTGTTCAGTGTGGTAGTGTACGCTGCCATCCAAAACAGGACTGCTCTGAAACGGCTTTTTATTGCCAGTTTTCCATCCGCTGCGGTCGCTGTCATTTGGACAGTTATTGTTCTCATTTATCACATAGATGCCTGGCAGTGGACGAGCGCGTATCGGAGCGCGCCGTTTACGAATTATTCTGTTTACGGTGCGTTTACTGCGATCTTCTTCCTTGTCTGCCTCAGTCGTTTCCTCTTTGACAATAGTGGGTACGACCGTGTGCTCTGGACAGCGTGGTTCGTCTGTTTCGGTATAGGTCTCTTGATGTGCTTTTCGCGTGGGGTCTGGCTATCGGTCATCGTTGCGGTCGGTTTCATGTTGCTGCAACTGGGGAAAGGCGTTACGCACAAAAAGATTTTGTTCATTGGTGCCGCATGCCTTATCCTCCTGATGTGTCTAAATTTACCGGGTATCTACAACATCCTCGTTGAACGCATTACATCCGCAGTGGACCTCAGTTACGCTTCAAACCGAGCGCGCCTTTTACGATGGGGACAGGCATTCGTAATGTTCTCTGAAAGCCCTATTTTGGGTAAAGGGTATGGTGCGTTTGCGATGCTGTACGAGGAGGATGTCGCACTTGTTGGCAGTTATACTGCCCAGTACCAACTCGGTGCCCACAGCGAATACCTCCAAGTTATGGCGGAATTGGGAATTGTTGGATTAGGTATCTGGATTTGGCTGAACTTTGCCTTCTTACGCTATGGTTTTCGTGCCCTCACAACCTTAGAAGATGGCTTTTACCGCGCTATCGTCATTGGATTGATAGCAGCAGAAATTTCATTGATGGTACATTTCACGGTCAACAATCTGCTGAACGGTGACGCCATCGGGATCCCTTTTTGGGGTATCTACGGACTCCTACCCGCTGTCGTGCAAATGGCGAATCGCGAAAAGACTTCATCGGAAACCCAAGACGGTGTATAATAATCCACAGCAAGTTTCAATATTAACCCTCACATTTTGAATCCCGAAGTGGGAAACCTAATATTGCTCAAGGGAGATATTAAATGAACATTATTCATATTATTTCCGATACATTTCGGCGCGATAACCTCGCTATCTATGGCGGGAAAGGATACACGCCGTCTCTGAATGCTTTCGCGGAAAAATGTGTCGTTTTTGACAAAGCGTATGTCTGTGGTTTTCCGACTGTCCCGATCCGAGGCGAGCTCGTGACGGGGCAAGTCAGCATCTGTCGGCGGGGGTGGGAACCCTTGAAGCGAGATGTCCCCGTCATCGCTGATGACTTAACGAACACTGGGGTTGTGAGTATGATGATTGCGGATACGCCGCATCATATCAACAATGGCTTCTTTTACAATCGCGGGTTCACGGGATGGAAGTGGATTCGCGGTCAAGAGGGGGATCACTTAGAAACCCACCCGTACGATTATGAATCTAAAAAATCGTTGCAGTATCGCGAGTACACACGAACACATCCCAATAAGTTACCCGGTGGACTTGGCAACCACATCAGAAATGCTGATTTTCGACAGACAGAGGCAGACACTTACGTCGCACAGACGATGCAGACGGCTTGTGATTGGTTGGAACGCAACCATCAACACGAAAATTTCTACCTGATGGTGGACACCTTCGATCCACACGAACCGTGGGATGCCCCTGAATGGTATCTAAAGCGTTTCGATTCAAGCGATTATGACGGACCGGAACCGATCTATCCGCCCTACGGTCCGAACCCGATGAATGAACGCGAGACGGAACGCCTCAACGCCCTCTACCGCGCGGAAGCGTCCCTGGTTGATAACTGGATCGGACAACTTTTGCGGAAAATTGACTATATGGGCTTGATGGAAAACACGATGGTAATTTTCATGGCGGACCACGGCTTCCTATTGGGTGAACACGGATTGCTCGCGAAGAACCTGAGCATGTATGAAGAGGTTATCCATATCCCACTTATGGTTTATCACCCAGATGCGACACCCCGTCGGACAGATGCGCTCACCAGTATTATTGATATTCCGTCTACTGTTATTGATGTATTTGGTGCTGAGCGCGGCGGACAGGTGGAGGGTAACAGTCTGCTCCCAGCCATCATGGGAGATACCGACACAGGACGCGAGTATACCGTTACACACGGGGCATGGGTCGGTGGTTGGAGTCCTGATGGGGGTAGCCCACATGGGAGCATCACCGACGGCACTTGGTCCCTGCTTTTAGAGAACCAAGGCGCCCCGAAGGCGTTATTCCATTTACCTTCTGATCCGGAACAGATGAACAATCGGTTTGAATCGGATACGGCAGCGGCGCGACGACTCTATCAAGCGTTTTTGGACTTCTTAGCGCAGCACGGTGCCCCTGAAGCGATGGTGGCAGAATTCCAGGATCGGTGGCAGGATTGATTTTTATCAAGTTTCAGGGTGTAGATACGGCTTCATATCCCACAAGAGGAGGGTGCCGTCGAAACTTCCACTTGCTAAGAGTGCTCCGTCCGGTGAAAAGGCGAGGTCTTGGATATCAGTGGGGTGTCCCCAGAAGGTGTGAATATTTTCACAAGTGGCAATGTCCCATAACCGGATAGACACTTTCTCCGTACCATCCCACCAAGCCCCAGAAGCAAGGAAGTATCCACATGGTGAAAATGCCAAGGCAAATTGCCGCCGACACGTCAATGGGGGTAATATCGCTCTGATCACTTCATAAGTCGTCGCATCCCATAACCGAATCTCGCCATATAGTCCACCCGCAATCGCAATGATGTCACCACGAGGAGAAAAAGCAAGTGCCCCGATTTCAGGACGCGCAGGCTTATCTCCTCGGTCGCACCTTTCACGCTGCTGCTCTATGAGCTCCCGTTTGTGATACAGATCGCCCTTATAACGTTCTGGGTTTAACTGGGTTAAGGAGAGCGAGATCAGTTCCGCACCGGATGCGACATTCCATACCCGAACCGTTTCATCATTTGAAGCACTCACGAGGCGTTTACCATCCGGTGCAAACGCGAGTGCCTTAATGGTAGCAGTGTGACCAATGAGGGCATTCCAGTGGTTTCCATGTCTATCCCAGACATATAACTTGCCGTCGTAATCTCCACTTGCCCATTTTTCGCCTGTAGGCGAGAACACAGCCGCCTGCACATACTCTTCGTGTGCAGTATGCCCAGTGAGGGTATAGTGATTACCTTGCCTATCCCACACATATAATCTACTATCTAGATCCGCGCTTTGCTCCCCAGGCCTTGCCACGAAGGGCACAGACTTCTGGCGTACAGCCGCACCATCAATTGTTTGGTGCGTTTCAAGATTCCACACGTAAAGCATGTTCCGAGCACTGCCCAATGCGTCTATCTTTCCAGAAGGGGAGATATAGACAGAATGGACCTTCGTTTCTGTGTTGACAGGGGTCTTTGTCGCCGCACGGGATATCAACCGCCGGGATTGTTTTTTGGAAAACACATCCCAACACGTCGCAGGTCCGGTGCCAGCAGCTAGGAGCGTTTGTCCATCTGGCGAAAATGTCACGCAGGATGGAACGGAAATTTCCGTAGAAACAACGACGACAGTGTGTGGCATATCTATATCCCACAAGTTAATCTCTGCTGCACGTGAGAAAGCGAGAGAGGTACCTTTTGAAAATCGGATGCTACCGATGGAAGCAGGTAGTTTGAAGGTTTTTAACTTTTCATGGCGTTCCACATCCCATACAAAAGTTGCAGCAGTGTCAGTTTTACCGACTCCAGCGACACGCAGCACACCCGCCGGTGAATAAGACGGAATCATCCAATGCTTTTCAGCATATTTGGAAAATACGCGTGTCTGGTTGCCGGTGGCGACACACCACTCTTGTAAGATACCAGACATATCACCAGCGGCAAGATACCGTCCACAAGGGGAAAAGGTAAGGAAAAGGACTTGTGTTGTATTTCCGTTGAAAGAAGCGATGTGTTCCCCTGTTGTTACATGCCACACCGAAATGAAATCGGCGGTACCCGCTGTATTAGCAGGGCTAGCACAGGCCAAAAGGCACCCATCATCGGAAAAACAGAGGGGGCGGCGTAATCCACGCCATCTAATCTTTATATCTGGAGCGGCGGAAAATCGGGAGATCTGTTCACCCGTTTCCGCATGCCAGATGTAAATAACACCTATTGATTTAACTGAAGCAGCAACGTACTGACCGTCCTGAGAAAAAACAACCCGTGAAATTCCCTCACGCCACTTGCCATCTTCCCTTTCTGAATATTTCATTCTGGAAAGGCATATCCCCCGATAAAGGTCCCATACCTTGAGGATGCCATCTACATTGCCAGTGACAAGCCATCGGTTTTCATTAGGGGAAAAATCCACAGTGGTAACCATCCCACGTTCCGTATCCCACAACGCGATAGGTGTCAGTCTCGAGCGCTCATATACCCACACCCCTATATCGGTTCCAACTGCAAAATATTTCTTATCTTGCGAAAGTGCCAGATCGTTCACGCTTCCTCGCCCTAAGCGGGCAATTGCTTCCTTGGGTAACTTCCATGTTGCAACATCTTTGTTTATATCTATACTTTGTTTGTGAATTTGCGAGATTTGATTTTCCATCTGAAACCATTTCTCTTGGAAAACGAGAGCGTCCGATGCCTTATAGAGGACAAACACAACCCGTAAGCATAGCACCCACTACTGGACGCAGCTTACCCAAGTCAGAGTCACCGAACATCATCGCTTTTGGCAAGGTAGGGTTCATAAGGTGGTGTTTCATTCTCAGGCCCCCATAAGAACAGTTGGTTTCCAAAAACCAAACCGTGACGAGAGTTTCATTTTTATAGCGATGTTTTTCAGTTTTGCCACTCTACTCACAGAGAAGTATACTTTAAACCCAAAATACTGTCAAACTTTTTTTCGCAAAAAAGTAAAAATTGGCTTTCCTGCCCTATTAGAACGGACGCAATGCGTAATAATGCACGTCGCATGAACCAACGGTATGAAGGTTCTCCTTATGGCATTCCCCGGGGCGAGTACGCCGCAGAATTGCGTGCCTACGAACCTTACCGCTTATGGCAAATTATCAGAATTAACTTGACAATGTAGTTTTTTGGCAGGTATAATCTACGTAGAATACGTCAGTGATTTTTGAAAAACGCGGAAACAATCTTTTTTGCAATAAAGCAGGAAATTAACCAATGGAAAAACAAAATGTTGGTCTCAAAAGTATAAATTCATTAGGATATAACGTTATAGCAACAGTGTACCAAACCGCCGTGTTCAAGACAGGTATAAAGTTTGACGATAATGGTAAATTACTGATAACCCATGAAGGTCGCGTTATATGCTCGTTCCATGCTGAAAGGTCGGAAAGCGAGGAAGGCAAAGTTTCAGCTGTCCGCCCCGGTATACTCAACAACGTTCTAAAACAAGCTGGACTCAGATGATGAGGTGAATAAAACCATGGAATATCTTGTTATTTTTGAAGGAAACGGAAGCGGTTATAGTGCGTATGTTCCCGAACTTCCGGTCTGCATCGCAGCAGGTGATACAATGGAGGAAGTGCGAGCATTGATCTCCGAAGCCATTGCATTTCATATAGAAGGACTCCAAGAAGACGGGGATGTTGTCCCAGCACCGTCACCAGAGTTAAGAGTTCAAATTGATCCCGGGATGTTGGTCGAACTTGGAAGTCCAACCTCGGAGATTAAGTGACCTGTTTCTCTGCGCACCATCACGGATTGATCCCGAAGTGCTCAACCCAACTCCCCCGTTTCTTTACCGACTCCGATTTGAACCATATTTCCGTGCCAATACTACGTCCAGTCCATGATGACGCCCAAGTATTCATCCTTGCGATCCGTCAACCCATCATAAGCGGATTGTGCTTCTTCTGGATTAATTACGTGCGTCAGTAATTCTTCCACCTTGAATTTGCCCTCACACATCAGTGAATAGACCAAGCGTGAGTTGCGTTCCAATGAATGTTTCGACTCGCCAGAGTGCATCGTCGGGTAAACCCATTCATGCGCGCTTCTGAGCGTAATCGCGCCTAAACTAATACTGTGGCTATAGTTCAGAATCGCTGTCGCATCCGTAACGTATTCACCTCGCGGCGAACCGAGTAAGATGACTTCACCTTGCGTGCCTGTCAATTGGTAAGCGGTTTCGACGAGTCGCGGGTTTCCGATCGCTTCGACAGTGACTGCGGTTTTTTCGCCATTTGTCAACGCTATAACGCGTTCGAGAGTATCCTCTTCGTCAGGATTAATCAGATGCTGAATACCGCACTGCTGTGCGATTTCAAGCCGACGCGTCACCCGCTCGATGCTGATGACTTTCATGCCTGCCAAGTTGAAGAGTTGAGATGCGGCGTTACCGACCAGTCCTAAGCCGATCACCGCGACGGTATCCCCAAATTCGGCGGAAGATACGCGTAGAGAGGTCATCGCGACGGTTGCCATTCGGACGAACGGGACCAGTTTCTCGTCTATGTCTAAAGGCGGTTTCAGTGCTAAAAGGACTGCCTCCGTCTTGGCGATAGAAGCGTGTGGACCATAGCAGAAAGCGAGATCCCCGACAGCGCATTTCGTTACGTTTTCACCGACTTTGAGAACCTCGCCGATCGACGTATAGCCAGATCCGTGCGGGAACCGGGTCCCGCTTTCGAGTCCAGTATATCCTGCTCCCTCGGTGCCGGGACTAATCAAACTATAGTGCGTTTTTAACAGAATTTGGTTGGGTGTAAGCGTTTCGTCAAGTTCAAAATCTTCCAGCGTTGCTGAACGTTTCGCTGGCATCACAATCTGTTTGCCTTTCATGCCGTAATGCTCCTTGTTAAATTTTTCCCACTATGGTATCATATTCGCAAAACTTTTTTAATTTTTAATTATACCTTGCGGTTCGATGAAGTGGACTGGGGGTTTTGACATCTCTCGGCGTAGAGCCAGCCCGGCACGTTGTTTGGGCTTACGTTTTCTTTATACTTTCAGGCATAGAACTGGATCCCTTAAAAAAGGAAATATTTCTTTATGAGACTTACAAAAGAACAGTGCGAAACCTACCAGGCACAAGGCGTATTGATCGTCAAAAATGCCTTGACTGACGAAGACCTACAGCCGGTGATTGACGAAATTTCGGAGTGGATTTCGGAACGTGCCCTTGCTTTAAAGCAGGAAGGCAAAATCGAAAACCTTTACGAAGATGAACCCTTTGACCGACGGTTTGGAAAATTACTCGCACAATCCGGTGAAATGGTAGGCGGTTTGGACATCATGCACTACCGTGGCAAAGCCATCTTTGAATTCCTGAAGAACGACAACCTGTTAGATGTCATTGAAGGCATTGTGGGTCCCGAAATTACGTGCAACCCGATTCAGCACCTCCGTGCAAAACCGCCCGTTGTAGACGGGAACGCGAGTTGGGCAGGCGGTGTGCCGTGGCATCAGGATGCGGGTGTTATGATGCCAGAGGCAGAAGGCTCCACTATCGTTACATGTTGGCTTCCGTTGGGGGATAGCACGGTAGAGATGGGATGCCTTCAGGCATTACCGGGGATTACCGAGGAAAAGGGTTACCTGACGCATCAGAAAGAGGGCGGAACGATGATCAAACCGGAGTTAATGCCGGATGTTGAACCGCTCATGTTGGAATGTTACCGCGGTGACCTCATCTTATTAAGCCGTTTTACACCCCATCGCTCGGAACCGAACACATCCGATCGGTGCCGCTGGTCGTTGGATTTACGGTATCAGACGACAGGACAACACACGGGACGAACAGCACACCCAGACTTCATCGTCCGGAGTCGCAAAAATCCCGAAACTGTCCTGTCCGAACACCAAACGTGGTGCGATTTGTGGGTTGATGCTTTTGAAAACCCGCGCGGCAAATCGATGCATAGAGGGGAATAGCAATCAGCGATCAGCGGTCGGTAAAGAGGTGTTCGTCTAAAGTAACCCTCTTACTGACTCCTGAAAGGGAGCGTAGCGAACGACCTGACGGAAACCGACTGCCATTCTTTAATCAGCGGTCGGCGGTCAGCGATTAGCGGTTGGTAGTTATCGGTTAAGAGAGGCATCTAACAAAGGGGCCCTCTTAAGATAGCATCAAAACCGGTAGCCTGCATTCTCACTGCGAAGCAGGCGCAGGCGGATCTAAGGAACGCATCCGATAGTTCTAACGCACGTCCTTTCTCCGCAAGGTAAAATCTAAAAATGCAAGCGATTATTCTGTGTGGTGGTCTCGCCACACGGCTCGGCGAAACAGCGAAAACACTCCCGAAGATTTTGTTGGAGATCGCTGGGAAAACAGTCTTGGAATGGCAAATCCGATTGCTGAGAGATGTCGGGGTCAACTCGGTCATTCTCGCGTCCGGACACCTTCACGATGTGCTTTATGAACGCGTAGGAGACGCTTACGCTGGGATGCACATCTGTTATGCCAAAGAGGAAAAGCGGCTCGGCACTGGCGGTGCGGTTCAGAATGCGATGCAGCTGATCGATACATCACCTTTTTTTGTTTTAAATGGTGATATTCTGCTCGCGAACTTTTCACTGCGGCGAATGTTTGATCGGTTTGATCAAGGGATGGCAGGTGTGCTGTTAAGTGTGCATGTGCCGGACATTCGTCCCTATGGCGAGATTGTATCGGACGATGCGGGGAAAATCCAGGCGTTTCGTGAGAAACAGCCCATCTGTCGTGCGGGATATGTCAACGGCGCGATATATCTTTTCGATCGCAGCATTGCTGACGCGTTTCCAAATGACCAAGAAAACTTCTCTATGGAACGAGATGTTTTTCCTTATGTTCGTAATCTCTATACGTTACAAACGGACGCGGACTGGATCGATATCGGTGTCCCAGAACGGTTGGCGGACGCGCGCCAAAATTTTCTACGAATCTAATCGAGAGCCCAGCTCGCTCCTACAAAATTAGAGGCTCTCGTAAACCAAACTTGTAGCCTGCAACATCGGCACAGGCGGGTATACGCAACGGAACATGAAAGTACTCACCCCGCTCACCGAACCGCAAGGTAAAATTAAAATTCTGTCCGCAAGACGACATAACTCCGATACCGTTCTGCATGTATTTCCCCTGCTGCAACGGCATCCTGAATAGCACAATCGGGCTCCGTAACATGGGCACAGTCGTTGTATTTACAGGTGCCGAGATACGGTTCCATTTCTGGGAAATAGTACTCAAGGTTTTCCGTATCCACACCCCACAACCCAACTTCCCGTATACCGGGTGTGTCGGCGACCTCACCGCCGAAGTCTAAGGGAAAGCGTTCAACAAGTGTTGTTGTATGTCGTCCCTTCTGAGTTCTGATACCAACTTCACCAATGCGCAAGTCTAAACTTGGCTGGAGTGCGTTCAGCAGGCTGGATTTGCCGACCCCAGACGCGCCAACAATAACACTAAATTTATCCTTTAGGGCATTTCGGAGTGCGTCCAGACTCTCAGGAACATTGATACTGGTATAGATGACCTGGTAACCTAATTTCTCATAAACAGCAAACGTCGCTGTGAGTTCTGTTCGTTGTGCCTCATCCACTAAGTCCATCTTGTTGAGACATACCACCGCTTCCATATCACCAGCCTCTGCCAAGATAAGAAACCTATCGAGTGTCCGAAAGTTAAGGGGTGGCATCAGCGTAGAGACAACGGCTACGATTTGATGTGCATTCGCGACGATAACCTGCTCAATGTCCTCGTGTCTTCCGGCGTATTGCCGCGAGAACTTTGTCCGGCGAGGCAGAATATCCTCTATCACACCCTCTTCCATATCAAGTTGCGTGAAGATGACCCAATCGCCGACAGCAACTGGGTCGGCATACAGTCTGCGTCCGGTTTCAGAGCGGTTTCTCCGTTTGAGTGTGCCACGGAGCGTGCATCGCAGGATAATATCATCATGTTGGACATCATAAAATCCTGTCCGCGCTCGGATGACTCTACCTTGTTCGCGTGTAAGGATAAGGCTCCACCCCCTAAAAGCGTGGAAGAAACTGGAGGGCAGCCACAAGGGACTGCCCCTACGTTAAAAATATGTTAGACATACGTTTTCATGGTTTCCAAAGCTACCGCAACATCCTCGTCAAAATTGTCAAACTTGCACTCGCAGGAGACGCGACCGTCATAGCCCGCTTTTTGGAGTGCCGCGAAGAAATCTGTGAAATCGAAATCGTCGTTTCCGGGATAGGAACGCTTGACAGGTTCCGCGATGTGAACATGCGCGAGCCACTCAGCAGCATCAATAGTGTTTTGCATCGGTTCTTCTTCCTGATAGATGTGATAGAGGTCTGCCAACGCCTTGATTCCGGGACGATTCACGCGTTTTGCCATAGCGAGTCCATCTGCGACGGTCCGAAGGATGTTTCCCTCTCGCCAACATATTGGTTCGATGACAATCGTCATGTTGTGCGCTTCGGCATGATCCGCCGCCATATCGAGGAACTCAGCGATTTGCGCCAATGCCCGCTCGCGCGAATAACCTTCTTCTATACTCCGGGAACCGCTGCTGCCGTAGACGATAACTTCACCACCAATTTCACTACCTCTACGACACGCAGTCTCTACATACCGAGATAAACGCGGCAGATCGACGACATCGCCGACGACCCGCAGATCGCCCGGAATAAACCCTGCGTAAGACTCCGGTTTTAAGGGGGCCTTCGCGACCTGTTCACGAATCTTCTGGAATTCGGTCTCATCCGCTTCGGGCATCAATCCTGGACGCACGCCTAACTCAATGTAGTCATATCCGACTTCTGCGAGTCGATTAACATTCTCTAAACCTGTACAAACGCCAAATCTCATGCGTTGCTCCTTACTTACATACGGGCTTAAGTAAACGGGATCACTGAATGTAGCAAACTTTCGCCGATAACCACCAAGAGTGCCACAAGGAATGTATTGAAAAAGCCGTTCAGCTCAAATCCAGGGACAACTTTACTGGCGATTCCAAGGAGAAAAGCAGTAACGACGAGGTAAGCCGGAAATTTTACAACAGAAAATAATAAATCATGGAAATGGGTTGGACACCCTAAAGCATGAACAATCTTCTCCTGAAAGCAATTGTCACATCCTATCGCATGAATAACATCAATCGGTGGGTTTTCTGTCAGAAAACTTCCGATTCCACTGAGGAACGACATGTGTATCACAAGGATTGTGAGAAGGGTCTTGAGACCCGCAAGTCCCAGCGCAACATAGACAGTTGTTGACCGTGAATCGACTTTCACCTGTGGCAAAAAGTGGACAACCCCGAAAACGGTGATACTCAGGATAACCAGACTTAGAAGCGTCGAAAAGACACTGTTTCCAGAAGTTGAGGGAGTTGCTGCAAGTGGCTTCAGGGGTCCCGCCCGTTTAAGCAAGGTTTTAAGATAGTTTACGGGAATAGCGAAATTGAGGTTTTGTCCATCCTTTCGGAGACTCGCAGCGATCCCGATCACCTCGCCTTTACTGTTTAGCACCGCGCCCCCACTGCTGCCTTGGGAAATCGGAGCAGTCATCTGGATAACTTTACCCCCTATACCTGAATGTCCATCAGGTTGGATGTTACTGATGACACCGTCTGAGAAAGTCCCTTCTAATCCGCGCGGATTCCCGACAGCATAAACAACTTCACCAATCCGCACGGTATCGCTATCGCCAAGCGGAAGTGGCGGGGCATGCAAGTTTGATACGATGAGGATAGCAAGGTCGCGGTCCTTGTCAAGGGCCACATACCCTTCAATGTCGTAGGTTTGTTCGGTGCCTGCTAATTTCGCGGTCCCGCTTGTCGCGCCTTCAATCACATGATGATTTGTTACGAGCAAGCCATCCGTGATGAAGAATCCGCTGCCTTGGGAATTAGTGCTATCCGTCAGTTGCATGTTCAAGACGACTGTGGAACGCAAGGCGTTTTGCGCGATTTGCTCAGGGGCCTGAGCGTTTACAGCAATGATACCGCAGCAGAGCAGAAGTGTTAAGCCGATAAAACTGTGCAATCTTTTTCCCTGACTTTTCATAATATCCTCCCTATGTTCCGAATCGTCGTTTTCGCTGGCTATACGCCCGCAAGGCCCGGAGAAAGTCAATCTTCCGAAATGAGGGCCAGTAGGTATCGCAGAAATAGAATTCTGAGTAAACGCTCTGCCACAGCAAAAACCCCGATAACCGCACCTCCCCGCTGGTGCGAATGATTAACTCAGGATCCGGTAGGTTTGAAGTGTAAAGATAGGGGGTAATCTTATCCACCGTGAGTTCGTCTGCAACTTGATGGATAGGTTTACCACTCTCACTTTCGGCTTTTAGGTGTCCGCGAAAGGCATCAACGATTTCCTCTCGTCCCCCATAAGCGACAGCGACATTTAAGATAAACTTGTCGTAATGTTTTGTTGCTTCTTCCGCTTCCCGAATCGCTTCTTGCAGACTGGGTGGTAACAGCCCTATCTGACCCATCGCTCGCACCTTAATCTGGTTGGCATGAAGTCCCTCAATAGTGACAAGTTCCCGCATTTTCCTTTCAATAAGTCCGAGAATTCCTTCAACTTCATGTGCGGCGCGTTTGAAGTTATCAAGGGAGAAAATCCAGATTGAGAAAATTTCAACCCCGAGTTCGTCGCACCAATGGAGTACCTCTTCGAGTTTGTTTGCTCCCTCGTAGTGTCCTTCGATGATATCGTCAAGTCCACTGGCTTTCGCAAACCGACGGTTCCCATCTAAAATTACACCGATATGGCGTGGGATTTTCCATGCAGTGGCTTCGGATTCCAAACGCCGCTGATAAGCATTGTAAAAAAATCTTTCAATTCGTCTTTTAATAGCGTGGAATGGGTTCATATTTGTATCCTAAGTTGTTACAGATGCAATTTAGGCACAACCTGCAATGCCATATTGCGACATCCATTATAACATGGAAACGTTATTTAAAAAAGTCAGTAATTAGCCGTCAGTCGTTAGCAATCAGCAGTCAGTTAAAAGAGGGATATGATACGCCTAACACTCTTTGTACCTGATAACCGAAAGGATTCTTGAAAAAAAATCGACACTGGCCCTATTCAGTACGATGCCGATACGATTGATGGCTTAAGAAGTATAAGAGATTTTAAAGTTGACGTGTTGTAGAAAATGTGATAAATTGATTGAAAAATATTCACAGATAGCGGTCGGGCGTTGTAGCGATCGCGAAAATAATACGTATCCATCTACTATCAAACTTGCAGTATATCTATGTGCAAATTCTTAATCACTGACGCGCAGCCCGTAACGAAGTGGAGGGCGGTTCTACGGAAAGGCACTTCATTGGTCAAATCCGCCTCAACGAACCGCAAGGAATCATTAAAAAATTTGAAACTTCCGCTTCGCTAACAGCACCACAAATCCCTGCCCATGGTGTCACCCTCAAATCTATTCTTATTGCCGTTATTCTCATACCGATTAACTGCTACTGGGTTATTGAGATGGAGGTTATTCGGTATTCAGGTCATCCTGTGACCATTTCCCTCTTCTTCAATGTGATTTTCAGCCTGTTCTTGATCATCGGTGTAAACGCTGTGTTGCGCCGTTTTCTCCCGAACTTGGCACTCGTACAAAGCGAGTTAGTCGTTGTTTACCTGATGCTTTCCATCGCTTCGGGAATTACGGGTCACGACATGCTCGAGATTCTGGTGCCGATGTTAGGGCATGCCTTCCGCTTTGTGACTCCGGAAAATGAATGGCAACAGTTGTTTGTTCCTTTCCTGCCAAAGTGGCTCACCGTCAGCAACACAACCCTCTTATACGGTTATTATGAGGGTGAGTTACCGCTCTACACAGTTGACACATTGCGCGGCTGGGCAACACCGGTCCTCTGGTGGACTGCGTTCATCACTGTGTTGGTTTTTGGCATGCTTTGCATCAATATAATTGTTCGTAAACAATGGATCGAACACGAGAAACTAAGTTATCCGATCATCCAGCTCCCACTTCAATTGACAGAGACACCACAGAATCGGCTCTTTCAGAATAAATTGATGTGGCTCGGTTTTGGGATTGCCGGTGCGCTTGCGCTCTGGAATGGTGTTAACTTTCTGTACCCGATTTTACCTGAACTCCGGACGCGTGTGCGAAGTTTCCAAATTTTTACGGAGAGTCCGTGGAACGCTATGGGGAGCATACCGCTTTCATTCTATCCGTTTGCAATCGGGCTCGGTTTCTTTATCCCGCTTGACCTTTCGTTCTCATGCTGGTTTTTCTTTTGGTATTGGCGGTTTATGCGGGTTCTCGGTGCCGCCCTTGGACTACGGAGTCTACCCCGTTTTCCTTACATGAACGAGCAGGCATCCGGGGGTTACCTTGCGCTGTGCGCCTTAGCTATCTGGGCAAGTCGGCGGCACCTTTTGGACGTTGGCAAAACAGTGCTTGGATTGAGGAATCGGGATTACAAACCCCTCCTACAGGATAAGGTTTCGGAGGACACCCAGCAAGAACCGATGTCGTATCGCGGGGCAGTCCTTGGACTTATCGCAGTAATGGTATTCCTTGTGCTTTTCTGTTACTATGGCGGTGCTGAACTTTGGGTGATGTTTGCCTTCTTCGTTATCTATTATATGATTTCGATCGCCATAACCCGGATGCGCGCCGAACTGGGGACACCTGTGCATGATCTGCACTATTCCGGTCCTGATGAAATTCTGACTCGGACTGTTGGAACACGTCGATTGGGGAGAAGCAACCTCATTATGTTCTCTATGTTTTGGTTCATTAATCGGGCACATCGGAGTCATCCGATGCCGCATCAGTTAGAAGGTTTCAAGATCATGGAACGGACCAACATGAAGATGAATCGTATCATTTTCGCCTTAACACTGGCAACTATTTTGGGATCATTAGCAGGATTTTGGGCATTAATAGACCGAGGGTATCGATTAGGCATGGAGGTGCGTGCGTACTGGCCCTCCTTGAGTGCTTTTGGGATAGAGCCGTATCGTCGCCTTGCGGGATGGTTGCAAGCCCCAGAAGAGACACTTATCCCTGAAAGTGGATTCATGGGCATTGGGTTCCTGCTGACAACAGTGCTGATGTTCTTTCGGATGCGATTCGTTTGGTGGCCATTTCACCCCGCAGGGTTCGCTATCTCTACAAGCTGGGGTATGAACGTTACGTGGAGTTGCCTCTTCATGAGTTGGTTAATCAAATGGCTTATTCTTCAGTACGGCGGCGTCGTTCGGCATCGCAAGATAGCCCCCTTCTTCTTAGGGTTAATCTTGGGAGAATTTACAGTGGGGAGTCTCTGGACAATCTTAGGGATTATCGCGGGTATCCCGACCTACGGGTTTTGGGTGTAGCAGGATTTTTAATGTTCTTTGCGGTTCGGTTAGGGAGGTTCGTAAATCGACACTCCACCCCGTTTCAGGTTACGCGTTTTTTAATTCTCATCCGGACGCGAACCTATTGCCAAATTCAGCGGTAATAGCAATAATGTTAGACTAAACAGGAGTGTCCATTGCCATTCCCATTTGAGGCGCACCATTCCAAAAAATTGTGCTACAGGTTCGACATAGAGCGTTGTCAAATGGAGTGCTATAATCACAAGCGAAATAATGATGAGACGAGAATTCGCGAGTACCCTCTGAACGAGTGGTTCCCATGGATAGCGTAAAGCTTGCCAACATGTAGAGAGTTGTGTGAAAATAAGCGTAGTACACGCTGCCGTTCGCGCGATTGCGATATCCGGAACATTCGGATCCCCCCCATCTCCAATTGAAAGGACATCTGTCATTAATGTCGAAACACCGAATGTGTCTGACAACCCAGGCGAACGCCATAAAATAAAGAAGAATGGAATGATTGTCATCAGGCTAACAGTCACAGCGCGGCAAACGAGGTCTACACCTGTCGTTTTTGAAAGGAAGCGCGATCCTGAAAATCGGGTTGGACGGTGATGCCGATTGGTATCATTGGCATCAGCAAATATCCGTTCCGTGCCTATAACCAATGACGGTAATAGGGTCAGGAGAAATTGGGTCCAAATCATCTGTGTTAACGTCAATGGCATAGGCATCTTATAGAGATAGTGTAGCACCGTCCCGAAAGTCAGTGTGAGGAGTAGGGAGAGTGTACAAGAGAAGTTCCACCGTAGAAAACTGGCGGCGTTATGATACGCCTCACGAGCATGAAGCAGTGCATCTCTGATAGCTTGGAAGCCTCCGCTGTTAATGAGTCCATCGGCTGCGGCTTGCACAACATGTGATGCATCAATTCTATTCGCAAGCGTAATATCCGCAACGGTCATTGCTCGGAGATCTTTTCTACTTTGACCCAGAAATCCTACTGCATGACCCTGACGTTTTAAACTGAGGACGATATTCCGACGTTGATGCCACGTTGGTTGCGAATAAGCAGTCCACTTTGCTGTTTCACCATCGAGTTGTTCACGCGAGACAGCGTCAAGTTCCTCCGCCGACACCACTGCTTTTCGGCTGTGGATAAGCCCAAGATCCTTCGCGAGATCGACTGTTTCTTGTTCCTCGTTTTCAGTGATGAGAATAATTTTAAGTCCAGTATCAAGGCTGGACTTCAGGACTGCCTTCGTCCGTTCATCATTGTTGACAGAAAAACTGATAAACCCTAAAAAAATGGGATTGTATTCCATTTCCTGCGGTTTCAGAATAACATCAGAGGAATGAAAGGCTACGCCATACACCTGCGCCTTGGTATTCATCAGATAATCTATGATTTCATGATACATTTCGTATCTGTCATCTGATAAGGGTGCAGCTTCGCCATTAATGAGTACATAACCGCAGGTGTCAAGTACTGTTCGAGCATCTCCAAAGATAATATTAAGATAATCCTCTGGGGCTGACTCGAATACTTGCATTTGATAGGGGTAGTTTCGCGTAAAGGGATACGTGTTCACTAACGGAAGTCGAGCCTTCACACCTTCGAGTTGGTAGCCGAGTTTTTTCACATCCTGTTGGATGGCAATCTGAGGGGACGGTCCCATTTCGGAAGACATAGCTTCTGAAGTTGACCGTGTGTTAAGGGGGTCGGCACCGTCGGTATTCTGCCCATCAGAAGTACCAAGTCCTGCCGTAAACATTAAGTGGGGGGCACCCTGTGGTATTTTTCCACCAGGTGACATTGTGTCAATCGCTTCTTGCCGCTTTGCAGGAGTAAGCTCTTTAAGAGAATTTAACCATACGTTCCATGTTTTACCATCAATCAGTTGTTCATCAACAAAAATATTTGAAATTGTTAGGGAACGTGTGGTGGAAAGTCCGTTTTCATTCGCAAAAAAAGTGGTAATACGACTTAGTTTTTCAAGGCTACGTGAATTTCTTAGTACAACCCCTTTTTCCAACAATCTTTGGGCGTGTTTAGAAAAGAATAAACGGAGCAGCTGAATCACATCTTGGGGGGCAGATGCGATAACAAATATCATTCCTAAATGGATTAGAGATTGCCAATCGGTAGCATGATTCTGATATTCAAACCACCACGCGATTGCGACAGCCACACCTCCCACAACCATACCTACAACTTTTAGAGCGGTATATAAACCTCTCGTCTCAATTTCAGCGAGGGTCTTCGCAGCGAACGTTGGGTGCGCATCCGGACGTTGTTTCCATATTTCCAACTGTCTTCCTGTCTGAACAACAATTGCAAATCCATGTCCTGCTACAACATACGTCCCGCCAAACGCCATGTTTTTCTGTTCTTGAGGCGGTAAAGTACTATCTTGAATATCCGTCCCAACCTTATGCACAGGTTCCTCGGTGCCAAAGAGCACGGACTCGTCAATCATAAGGCCTTCTGATTCAATGATCCTGGCATCAGCGGGCACATAGTCTCCTGCACTAAAAGGGAGTAGGTCCCCAGGTACGATGTCCTCTGGGGCGCATTCATCTAATTTCCCTTGTCGAATAACTTTGACACTATGCACCATGAGTTTATTATGGTTAGTATCACGACTGCGAATACGATGTTCCATCATGTATGCGGATACGGCATGAATAACCAAAACTGCCCCGACAACGCCTACTGTATGGACCGTAACGCTACTCGTACCGTTGACTAAGGAAACTCCAAGGATGACCGTCCCGATTCCCAAAACAATCACACGCCACGTGAGCAACGATTTGAGAAACGCTTTAAAAGGAAAAGCGTCTTCCTCTGGGGACACTTCGTTCTTACCATGCCGTGCTTTCGCTCTCTGAAAGGCTTCGGCACTTAGTCCCTGCTCCATGTTGGAGTCGAATTTATTTAGTATTGATGCAATGTTTTCCGCATGAAAATTTGACATTTTTTAATTATTCCTTGCGGTTAAACAACGTGGATTTGAACTTGACATGCCTTTCTTATATCCGTTCTCCATTTCATTACGAACTACGCATTTTGTTCTACAGACATTAGGTTTCCCCGGAAACGCTAAAAAACGGTTGCTCCGCGAGCATCTGGCTTCAAAATTTTAATATCCGCCACAATTTGGTGCTTTTTGAAGGCAACTTGCATCTTCTCAGCAACCTGTTCCGTGTGCTCAAGACAATAGGCTGCGACAGTGGGTCCTGCTCCACTCAATGCCACGCTAAGTGCTCCAGCGGTGGTCGCGGCTTCCGCCACATCATCAAATCCTGGGATCAGCGAAGCCCGATAAGGCTGATGCAACCTATCTTTCATTGCAACACGCAACATCTCAAATTGCCTCGTGGCAATGCTGGCGATTAGCAGTGTGCTCCGGCTTGTATTGTAGATTGCATCTGCGAAACCCACTGACGTTGGTAGCACCCTTCGTGCCTGTTCTGTTGACAATGGGAAATCGGGAATTGCCAGTACAATCGAAAGGAGGGGCGGACATTCTAATCGAACAGTATGAACCTGAGCATCCTCCTGTGCAGAAACGACGAGTCCACCATACAATGAGGCGGCAACGTTATCCGGATGCCCTTCAAGTTCAGTCGCAAAGTTGAGGAGTTCTGGGTTAGAAAATGGAGTACCACAGAGTGCGTTTGCAGTGAGCAACCCACCAAGAATCGCTGTTCCACTGCCGCCGAGACCTCGAATTGCAGGTATCCCATTTTCGATCTGTAATTTAAAGCCCGTCGGACGTTCCGCTCCGCTTCGATGAAAAACAAGCTCCACCGCTTGAAACGCGACATGCGCCGGCGTACTTGGGATTTTATCGGCATCTACGCCGCTCACAATAACTTTGGTGTCGGTTTCAGACGGTTCCAACGTAACTGTGCTATAGAGCTGGAGAGCGAGCCCTAAGACATCGAATCCGGGTCCCAGATTCGTTGTGCTTGCTGGGATCCGCGCGGTAGCTTTTCGGTCAAAAGTAGGAGACATTTTTAATTATACCTTGCGGAGGAACACCGGACGTTTCGAGTTTGACGTGTGTTCCTCCAATAACTGATAACTATTGGCTACAACTTCGAGATTGCAGTTTCCATTCTGCCTAATGCCTCTTGAATGTTATCTAACGAATTAGCATACGAGAGACGGAGATATCCATCACCATATTTGCCAAAAGAGGTGCCAGGCAACAGGGCAACATCCGCTTCATCCATGAGATAGTCGGCGAGTGGTTCACATGAAAGTGGTAGTTGCGTAACGTTAGGAAACACATAGAAGGCACCGAGCGGTTTGATGCAGCTGACTCCTTCAATTGCATTCAGTCCATCTACTATTGCGTTGCGTCGTTTCTGAAATTCTGAAACCATTTGGGTAACAGAGACTTGTGGTCCTGTCAGCGCCTCTATCCCAGCGATTTGTGTGAAGGTGGCAGTACAGGAATTAGAGTTAATAGTTAACCGCGTGATTTTATCAGCGATTTCTTGGGGAGCAATACCATAGCCTAACCGCCATCCTGTCATTGCATAGGTTTTAGAATGCCCTTCAATCAGGATTGTTCGTTCCTTCATACCGGGCAGACTGAGAACGCTATGGTGTTCACCTTCGTAGAGGATGCGTGAATAGACTTCATCTGTCAACACATAAAAATTGTGTTTCTGTGCGAGTTCGGCGATTGCTTCAAGGTCTTGAAGGGTGAGCGTACCACCTGTAGGATTCTGAGGTGAGTTGAGGATCAGTAATTTCGTCCGATCAGAGATTGCCGCTTCAAGATCTTCAAGCCGGAATCGGAAGCCTACCTCCTCGCGAAGGGGTAGCGGTACGGCATTTCCGCCGATGAAGTCGATAACAGATTCGTAGACGGGGAAACCGGGTTCGGGATAGATGACCTCATCACCATCATCAATGAGCGCCAAAATAGTGAAGAAAATAATAGGTTTCGCTCCGGGTGTCACTGTAACTTCGTCAGGGTGTATGGTAACACCACGTGTCTCAGTTATATGTTGTGCGACGACCTCTCGAAACTCCGGCACACCAGCAGATGGGCAGTAGCCGGTATGCCCGTCCTTCATTGCTTTGTACGCTGCCTCAATAATATTAATCGGTGTCGGAAAATCCGGCTGTCCTATTTCCAGATGGATGATGTCTTTGCCCTGTGCCTCTAACTGTTTGGCTTTAGCTAAGACTTCAAATGCGGATTCCGTGCCTAATCGACTCATCCGCGTTGCGAATGTGGATACTTCCAAAATTATACCTCGCTAATGGTTATCAGTTATCAGTTATCAGTTATCAGAGAAAAACTGATGGCTGATGGAACCGACGGCTGACGGCTATTTATTCTGCCTGCATTATAGCACCCGTGGAACTCGCTACCCACACATTTTGTCCGTCAAGCACAAAAACTTTGACTAATTTTTCCTTGGAATCTTCAAGTTCCCAATTTTTGCCACCATCACTGGTACGCAGAATGGCACCGACCCCAAAGTCGCCACCAACAGCCCAACCGTTCTCCTCATCTGCGAACCCAACACTCCGTAGTGTTTCTTCTGTGCCACTCACTTGATCTTTCCATGATTCGCCGCCGTCGCTGGTATGAAGGATTACACCATTTTCACCAACAGCCCAACCCATTGACGCATCAAGGAAAAAGATGTCTTCAAGGATATCCTCTCTGTTAGTCGGTTGTGTGACCCAAGTCTGTCCACCATCCATCGTTTTCTGAATCAAGGCGTGTTGTCCCTGTGTACTCGGACTCACGCGGACTCCGGCGATCCATCCGGTCTCTTCGCCAAGAAATTGAATGGCGTTGTACATATTCGCGTCATCATCACCAATCGCACCGAGTTGCCCACCTTGAAGAATCTTCCATGAGCGCCCGCCATTTTTTGTAGAAAGGATAGTGTCGCTTTCTCCTACTGCGTACCCGGTCTCTTTAGTAATAAAATAGATACCTTTAAGTCCGTTGCCAACCTTGCTGGTTTGCATTTCCCAGTCTCTACCGTTATTGGTACTGACAATTGCTCCATTCGCACCGACAGCCCAACCGTGTTTATCATCAAGGAAGTACACTTCTGCTAAATCGGCAGGAATTTTGATTTCCGATTTTTGCCATGATTTACCACCATCCATGGTATATCCGATAAAGCCGGGATTTTCAAAGTCTTCAAACGATGCAGCACCGACGACCCACCCCGTACTCTTGCTTGTAAAAGCTATTGACATGTAATCCCGAACTTCTGGATCACGTTCTTGTAAAACACTCCAATTTCCTAATGCCGGTAGGACGGTACCCAAAATGCCAACGATTGCGAGTAGCATTATTCCGGTCAGTAGGCGTGTTTCAAGTTTGTTCATTGTTATTCTCCTTTTTGTTGTTAATTTCCCCGGTGCAGGGGTATGCTGTTTTTTCGCCACTAGAATGAAATTATAATATAACCTTGAATCGGAAATCAAGTCAATAGATTTTTCGCAAGCACCCAAGGGATTCGGACTCCAAAAGCAACAGGAATCCTATCCAGAAAAACTAAAGCCTCATACTATTGCGGGGCTGAGTTTCAACGCCACCTACATAGCTACTTCGCAACAATTAAAGTTCCTGTCTTAAAACTCTCTCCCACTTGAAGTTGATAGACGTAAACGCCGCTTTCCACAATTTCACCGGATTCGTCGTGTCCATCCCAAATCAACTCCGTTTCACCCGGCAGAGCGGTCAAGGTCTTCACGAGCATTCCGTCAATGTCAAATATGAGCACTGTGAATTCACCTGAAGCCTCTTCAAGTGTGCGCGCCGGGAAGACAACCCGATTGAAATCCTCGTCTGGAGAAAGCGGTGTAAAAGGGTTCGGATAGGGTTTGTCAAAAATACGAAGTTTCTTTTGTACAGGTGCGGACTTGTTATCCGCCTCGTCAATGGCGATGACGGCATAAGTAAAACTGCCTATAGACAATGGACGATCATCAATAAATCTATATTCCGTTTTTACTTCTCGGATTTCACCGTTGGGAAGAGGTTCAGGTTCACCGGAACCCGGCGAACCGAACAAGACTCGATACGCAACTACATCACGACTGATGCTCGGTTTCCACAAGACTTCGACGCCATCACTGGAGGTGATAACGCTGAGCATTGTCGGCGGTTCTGGCGCAGCTGTGTCCGCTGATACGTCTACCCTTTGTATCGGTGAACGTTCCGACTGCAAGAATAAGGTTTTGTAAGCGGTGATCTGATAGGTATGGTTTCCCAGAGGAACGTTTACATCGCGAAACGTCGTTGACGAACGATTTTCGACATTAATAGTAGTATCGTCCTTGTCTCTGTAGATGAGGTAACCGTTGACATCCTGATCTTCCGATTTCTGCCAACGGAGGGTCACATCGTTTTCTCCGGTTTCATCGGCTTCAGCGGTGAAGCCTATAACCGGATCAGGCGGCACATTCGGAATAACCTGTAAGGTAAAATCGTCGTTATTGAGTTTTCCATCTGCCTGCCCTGGTCGGATGAATTCACCGATGGGACCGTCTTGAAGGTTGCGAAGGCGCGCTCTGAAAACTGCCTCTGGAATAAGTGTATTCGGTGTCTGACACTCAAAGGTAATTTCATAGAGCGAGTTCTGAAAATCAACGATAGCGTCTGCGAGTTCGACACGTAGAACACTTCCGCCAGAGACAACAGCCCTTGCTACAATTTGGTTGCCATCACGCGATATCCCTCTAAAAAAGGACGATTGGGTTAGAAATCCGCGTGGCATCGTAATCTCAATAATTTTAATTTCTTCGCCCGGTTCCGCCAACGATCGGTCAATTACAAGTGCCACGAGCAATGGCACGGTTGAACTTGCGGGAACAACGCCTTCCTTTTGCCCAACGACGTTAATCTCTCCAACAGAGGTAACCGCTCCATAACTGTTAGCGTTAAGGAGCAGACTACCGATAAGTATCAAAGCAATAGATACGTTTTTCATTTTTTAATTATACCTTGCGGTTCGGTCAGGGGCTTAGCGCCTTGACGTTTATTTCCGTAGATCCGCCTGCGCCGTTGTTGCAGGCTATGGGTTTGGATCTAACGCAAATCTCGCTACTGACTGCTGGCAACCGACGACCGACACCTAATTAAAGCAACAGATTAAGGGAGAACCGCTGTGTTATATTGTCTTGAAGATTCCCACTCAGCAGTTGAAATCCATAGTCAAGTTGGAGGGCAGTACCACTGATTGGCAGCTTAGCACTCCCACCGAAACTCAGGGTTGTTGCCGAACTCCCTCCATTTTTCACGCCATAACCGCCGCGAACAGCGATAGATTTATTCAACCAGACTTCTATTCCGGTGCGTATATAAATTTCGCCATTGCGAGACGCAACCTCAAAGCTCCCAAGACTACCTCTCAACAAGTTGCTGACCGCCGCACCTTGCGCGCTCATCTCCGCCATAGACGCAAGTCTGTATGCCAAACCGGCACGAATGTTTAACGGCACCGAATCCGTCTGCGTGTCAGATATGCTCATATCTGCGGGGAGTAGGTTCTCTACCGATGCACCAAGACTCAGACTCTGGAAAGGTTTTGCGATCACACCGAGATCAAAAGAGACAGCTGAACTCGAGGTGTTGACGAAATACGGATTCTCTACAACGAATTCATTTGTCTCGTCAAAAGCGGCACGGAAGAGTTTCAGATTTGCACCGATTGCGAATTGTTTGAAAAGCGCACTTCCGTAAGAGAGTCGCAACGTCTGTTCACTATAAATTTCGGAATCCTCTGCCAAACCTCCGAAACCTGCCCCAATTGCCCCTATTCTTCCGAGCGGAATAACACTACTGAGGGCATTATAGGTAATGAGCCCGTTAAAGCGTTGCGCATGCGTAGCACCGAGATGGATCCCATCAATATAACCTAATCCTGCGGCGTTGTAATCTGCAGCGTTACTATCATCAGCGAGTGCGACGAACGCTCCACCTAAACCTAACGGTCTCGCGCCAACACCAATATTATTGAATGTAGCAGCGGCAACAGCTGGAAAAAGCAACGCGATGAGTAGAATTAGACAGAATATATGCTTCAATCTATTATTTCCTTCATAGTGATATATGTTTTTTAGGATTATTTATCTTATTTTTCTGAAGATGTGCCTTGAAAGTGCACCCGCATCAACTCAGTGGAATTCGGGGTTACAAGTCCTCCCACTTTAATTCAGTCCATCTGTCATCGGCACAAAACGGACAGAGATAATCTCGGTGGTTTCGAGAGATTGTACCGAATTCTCACCAGTTTGAAGTCTTTTTCGAATTAAAAGGAGATTTTGTTCAGAACCCCCGACAGGTATCACCATCCTACCGCCCGGCTTGAGTTGTTGAATGAGTCGCTCTGGCACGTCCGTAGGTGCGGCGGCGACGAGCACAGCATCATAAGGGGCGTGTTCTCGCCAACCGTAATATCCATCTCCATTTTTGAGATGAATGTTTCGATAGTTGAGTGCCTTTAATCGCGTTGTCGCACTTTCGACAAGTCCGGGTATAATCTCAACAGAATACACATCTCTCGCCAATTCTGCCAGTACTGCTGTTTGATAGCCACATCCGGTTCCGATTTCAAGGACTTTTGAAGTTGAAGTAAGCTTCAGCAAGTCCGTCATCAATGCGACGATATACGGTTGCGAGATCGTTTGGTCAGAATCGATTGGTAACGCTCCATCCTGATACGCCACATTGAGGTATTGCGGTTTTACAAACAGGTGTCGCTCCACCTTTCGCATAACAGCAAGCACTTGAGGATTGTGGATACCACGCGCTTCAATTTGGTTCCGAACCATTTTGCGACGTAGTGTCGCGTAATTCTTGGCGAACAGCATTTTTTCAGTAGTAGTCAGTTTTCAGAGAGCGAGGTATTTTACTTGGACCTCCCTCGTCAGCGAGCGTTAAACAATTCAGGACTTACGCAAAATCAGTAAATTTCATCTATTTGGACGCAATCGGTGCGGTTAGGGGATTTGGTCTGGGAATAGACCAAATCCATTCCTCGTATTACATTCCGCACCTACCAGGGAAGTGCGTAAGTCCTACAATTTTATTCCACGAACAGGATACAAAAGTGATATTAGTTCCCTACGCTTATATGATAAGGCATAAGAAGAAATAACCGATGCTTTCTGATTGTATTTAGGAGCCTGGCGGTAGTGCTCAAGCCACCGTACTGTGTAATAAACTGCAGCCAAGGCTCAGTTCCCACACCCTTGTCTTCCTTGCGCAAGTTTCCTATAGAGGGAACCTGCGGAACAATGTTTTCAAAGGAATTCGGGGTATTTTTGCTTGGGTGTTTTCCCGTCCACAATGAGACGAATGGAAGTCCAAAGTTGCCGAGTAGTTGTGACATCCATGTTTTTTTTGGAAATTCGACGATCCCAATTGACTTCTTTCCTAATCCTGCGTGTTCTCGCGCGATTGCGATTGCGAGGCTTAAACCGCCTAACTCATCGACAAGCCCATTTTCCTTTGCCTGTCTGCCTGACCAGATACGTCCCTGTCCAAGTCTATCTACATCCTCGACTGTTAACCCGGTTCGCCCGAGAGCCACTTTTTCAATGAAATCGTCGTAAATCTCTTTAATTTGTTTCTGTACGATCGCTTTTTCAGTAAGTGGATAGTCCCCGTAATCGGTGTAAAAATCAGCATGCTGTCCCCGTTTGAGAATCTCCTTATGGATACCGAGTTTCTCATAAAGCCCCTTGAAACTATACTTACCACCAACAACGCCAATAGACCCGGTAATCGTTCCGGGTTCGGCAACGATTGTATCCGCGGGAGCAGCGATGTAATAGCCACCTGATGCTGCCACATCACCCATTGATACCACGAACGGTTTAACCTCTTTGAGTCGCACCAACTCACGCCATATAATGTCAGCGGCAACAACGAGTCCACCGCCGCTGTCAATTCGCAACACAACTGCTTTTATGGAATCGTCGTCTTTTACCGCCTTGATAATACCTGCGATTGTATCTGCTCCCATCACCTGAGTACCCATAAATGGATCGAAGAAACTATCACCCGTCAACATCAATCCTTCAGCCTTAATGATTGCAACCTGCGGTCCTGGCACTTGCCACTCTTGCGCGTACAGCCCACTTTTTACGTATTCACTCAGTGGCACCAAATCGGTCCTGGCATCAGTGAGTTCGGTCACGACATCATGCAATTCATCCTCATAGACGATTCTATCCACCAGTTCAGCGGCAAAGGCTTGACGTGCCGTGTAAGGTCCAGCATCAATACGTTCTTTGACCCCTTCGTGCGTCCATCCACGCCCGGTTGCGATTACATCTATGAGTTGTTCATACAGGTCATCCAAAATAATGTTCTGGATCTCGCGGTGTGCTTCAGACATATCGCGTCGAGTGAACGCCTCCGATGCGGATTTGTACTCACCGAGATGCTCAAGATTCGCCCGAATACCGAGCATGTCTAACGCGCCCTTGTAGAAGGAATGCTCTGTGCGTATCCCAATTAACCTGACCTCAGCAGACGGATGGATCAGGATACCTTCGCATGCAGAGGCGACAATATAGTCGCCAGTGGAACAATTAGAGAGGTAGCAGAGCACAACACGTCCTGATTCCCTAAAATCCAAGATGGCATCTGACATCTCTTGAAGCTGAGCGATACCGTAACCACTCCCGTCAATACGGACAAGAACCCCAGCGACATCGTCATCCCATTTTGCGATAGGTAGGACCTGTTTGAGGGAGGACATCGGTAGGTCAAGGAACGTTCTACGGCGGGGTAGCGGTTTGGTTTTGGGTGCGTTGGAAAAATGAAAATAGCCGACGCTCGACTGTGCTTCTCGATTGTTGTCAAAAGCGTTGCCGGTTCCGAATCCCCAATTTCCGATATTCACACCGAACCGGACATCAAAACTCAGATCATTATTTAGGGTACCGCGGAGCATGAATTCGCGAATCGGGCGGACCTCCAAAGCATAACGGAGTTCTACCCCCTCAATTCCTTGCGTTTTCTGCATGTCAATTGAGAGTGTTGTGCGCCAGGTCCCCGGACGGAGTGCTAATCCCAAACCATAGGTGCGTCCGAGTTTTTCTCCAAGCAACTTAGGACGATTGAGATCGCGTGCGGCTGCGCCAATTGAGAGATAACGCCGTCGATACATTAAGCCCATGGAGAGCGAACGAAATCTGTCGTATCCCTCATTGTCTGAATTCATCCAACTGTAACTTGTCCCCCAATAGAGAGCACTTCCGAGATGATAGCCACCCGAAAACGTATAGCGCGTGAAGTCAGTATCAGCATCGGCAGTGCCGAATTCCATACCGAACCCTGCGCCAGGGACAGCAAGAAAGAAAGCGTCATCGCCTGCCCAATCGCTTTGATATGTTCGGAGGTAGTATAGGTTCAGACCGTGTCCTGCGGCAAGTCCAGATGGATTAAAGAAGGTAGCAAGGGCATCATCACTCATAGCGATGGAACTTGAAGGCAAGTGGGTACGTGCCTTTGGCGGCGCAGCAACACAAAATGTGCTTATCCCACAGATGAGTGCCGCGGAGATAACATTTCTACCAATGTGCCCTAAATGCTTGCTAAATAAAGATGGAACCATTTTTTTATGGCTATCGGTTGTCGGTTCTCAGTTGTCGGTTAAGAGGTTTTCGTGTAACCAGGGTCCTCTTTAACTCATAACTGATAATTGACAACTGATAACTCTTATAGTGGATTCTGTAATTAATTTTACACCAAACTCGGTGCGGTTAGGTGAAAGACCCTACCAGCGGTGTGCAGATATTTTCGGGCTTTACTATAAAGCTGATAATTGATAACTGACAACTATAAAATACCATAAAAAGCGTAGGGATTGCAATGGAAATGCTAAAACCTAAGACCGTCGAGCGTATTGCGGAAACAATTCGTCATGGATATTACTACATTGCTGGAGATGGATTTGTCGTTTTGCGTCCGCAGTGTCAACCATCGTTGGGAAAAACATACCCGCGCCTGTCTCAATTTTATATCCACCTGCTGAATGGACACTCAAGTACTGATGAAGCGTCTCTAAATCTGGCTCGGTCGTACAATGTTGTGTGCAATTCATGGTGAACATCCGTCTCCGGGTCCCACCACCAAATGCTGCGTGATAGGTGTCGTGGTTGAAAATCACGACATCGCCGGGTGTGTTCTCCAATGCAACACTGGTTGGAAAATCGCGCGGCGGTATACCGTATAACGTCTCTGATTGATTTGGATCGATTTTTCCGGCTCTGACGAAGTGCGCCGGATTCTGGCTACCGGGAATGATCCGTAAGCAGCCTGTGTCTTTCGTCAAAGGATCGAGATAAAATGCCACCTTACAAGCGAAGAGGCGTCCCCAGCTTCCATCAGGATGCCAGCCGGTATCGCCGGTGTAATAGTTCCCATCGCCCCCAGCGTAGTTGAAGTCTTCACCGATCACACCACCGATGAGTCCTTTAACTCGTTCATCATCAAGGAGGGTACAGAGTCGAGGGCGATGCTCTATCGGACCGCCGAACATTGTGCGGCTTGTGCCATCATGATTTTTGCCGCCTCCAAATTCCTGAATCGATACCTCAAATTCTTCGATTATCCATTCTACCTCGCTTGGGGAAAACATGCCTGGTATTGCGAGATAGCCGAAAGTATTGAAAAAATTCACTTGATGTTCTGTCAGTTTCATATTTTTAACTTTCCTTGCGGTTCGGTCAGGTGCGTTGTTTAGACTACTCCCATCGTGCCCAGGTATTTGGTGTGGCATAGCCTTCGTCAATGTAAGGATCTTCGCCTGCGACGGTAACAACCCCGCGATAATTCCGTTGTCCCTTCCAGCCTAACCACGACGCTGTTGAGCAATAGTGGCTCACAAGGATACGCCGAAATGTATCGCTCCGATTCTTCTTGGAACGGTGTAAAAGGTAACCGTTGAAAAAGAGAACGCTACCGGCTGCCATCTCAATCGGGATTTCGCCGGTGTCATCAAACCCGGCTGCTTCGTGACAACTGTCGAATTCATGGCGTTTGTCGTGTGGGAAACGGTCATAAATTACACCAGAGCGGTGGCTATCGGGTAAAACCCAGAGACAACCGTTTTCAACTGTGGCATCATCTAATGTAATCCACACACCGAGCAGCGATCGATCACGCGTCGGAATCGGGTGTTCGTCCTGATGCCATGGGTTCCCCGTATGTCCCGGCACTTTGCTCAACATCATCGACTGCATACATTTCACACCACCCTCCCAAAATGGGATGTGTGCCCCAACAATCGTCCGAAGGACTTCACAGATTTTTGGATGTTCAATATAACGCCGAATTAAGGGACTAAAGACATGTGGTTCGCCAACACACATGATTCTATCCAAAATTTCCATTTCGCTTGCCGTTTCCGGCATCGGTGGGATCGCCTCACAGCGGTAATCTCCACGAAAGATTTTTAGCATTTCTGCTTTCAGGTCATTACATTCTTCCAGTGTAATGATATCTGGAAGCAGTAAATATCCATCACTGATGTATGATTTTGCCCAAAGATTGGACTGCTCTTGTACCATTTTCAGATCCTTTGTCGCCGCAGTTTGAAATCGTGGGTTATTCTGCCCGGATAATGCGCCATGTTTCCGCTTCATTCGCGAAAACCAACGTCAATTTGCCAGATGTCTGCTCAACCTGACCGTTCACTTTCGGGGCATATTGCAACGTGTAGCCACCCGTTACAATCGCCGTATCATCAACTATGTTCGGATGGATGTCAATGTTGGTCAGTGTCATATCAATCTGATGATAAACTTCAAAAAACTCGGATGCCTTTGTTTTAACGTCTTGATAGGTGCGACCATTGGAGTGATACGCCTCTGAAAAACAGGACATAACCTCCGTTAGGTCCGCCATGTCGTATCCGAGTTCATATCGGTTTAAGACGCGCTGAATAATCTCTTTGATCGTCGGTTCGGTTTGATTTTCACCTTTCTGTGTCTCTGTTGCTACAGGATGCGCCATTGATTCTGGCGGGATCCCTTGTGCAATCTGTTTGAGTGTATGCACTTCCGGTGCGGCATACCCCCAAATTTCCAATTCCATAACTCGTGCAGTGCCTTCCACCTCATATACAGGTCGCTTGCCTGCCATGTGTTGGTAATTGCGGACCGTATCATTCGAGGAAACAGGAACGAGCCGGACCTTGCTCGCTATTAGGCGCTGGCGGACTTCATGAACCCGTTTACCTTTGGTATTATCTCGCGCTGTATACTGCTTGTCTTTCGTATCGCCCGATGGAATAAGTCCCCAACCGGTGCCGTGCCAATACTCAATCCGATAGTCCTTCAACCCAAATCGTGGTGCTGGATATTTCTCGGAGTCGATCGTCCACATAACAATTTTACGAATATCGACCGGTTTAGCGAGCGTCACGGATACATAAGAACGCTTGTTAAGATCTGAGGTCCGCAGATGCTCTAAACTACTCCCCCATCCACTGCCTTCATCCCACGTCTCAGAGTTAGTATCACCATCGATTATCTCTGCTGCGCGATGGTTTGGAACGGACTGTGAAGCATCCGCGATTGCCCCATTTCGGCTCAGCGCAAAATTGATGAGCGGTGGTGGTGGTTCTAAAAGATGTTCTTGCAAAGTTTGCGATTTACAACCGATTATCGAAAGTAAGAGCGTCAGACATGTACATATACGCAGCATCGTTAACCTCCTTTTCTTTTTATCGTAACACTGCCAAGCGTCCGAGTGTCTGTGCTATCTGGTCTCCGACGACAGCACGTATCCTGAAAAAATAAACACCATTGGCAAGTAATAGCCCGTCAGCGTCTCGTGCATCCCACATAAACTCGTTGTAGCCTTCGTTTCCAGAAGCCCCTTTCAAGACATTTACAACCCGTCCGGATGTAGCATAAATCGTGATAGAGACTTCATCTGAATCCAATGATAACTGATAGGTAAATGTTGTTTCTTCTTTCAGCGGATTCGGGAAGTTATGAACATCCCAAATTCGGTAAGGGGTTTCCTCTGGTGAGAAGTCCTCATCATGTTTCTGGAGCGTCTTATAATCGAAACTCGTTAACCAAGCGACTTCTGTGTTTAAGGTACTCAGTAATTCCGCTTCAATCGTCCGATGCGAATATCCGAAGAGTGGGATAAATTCCTCAATTCCTTTGATATGTGGTTGTATGGACTTTGAAAATTCTATTGCACTTGTAATTTTTGCACGGATTGCCTGCTCTGTTCCAGGCTCATAGCCGAGTGCTATCGCTTCTACCAACTTGGCTCGACTTTCAAAGAACAGGACCCACAATTCCATTAAGTGGACGGCATCGCGTAAATCCTCGGTTGCTTCCAGATCAAAAGGCTCTGCGATCTCGTATGCGACTCGTATCTCGTTTGCCGCCTGCTGTTGTGGTGCCAAAAGTGCCGTGAACCGGTCCACAGCGAGTTTCACAATATCCAGTTCTGGAATAGCCAATGTATCTTCAACAGCCCGTGGTCCAATCAATGCCCAGAATCGCGTTGCGAGTCCGGCGGATCCGCTGCCATAAGTGCCACCTACGGTCAAAGAACCAGCATAATCCGTGAAATAACTTGCCATGTTCCATCCGTTCACCCGCAAGGCATTCAGAATATGTGGTGCGGCTTCGGTGCCGTACCGGGCAATCAACTCGTTTCGGAGGAGTTGATAATGATCAAGGTTGATATCCCAATTAAGGCTTGCACTGACAAGGCGATCGAGGTACCCTAACCCTTGTGTCGCGCCTTGGACAGTAAACCCACCGAGACCGATGACTTCGGGGTTATTGGCAAGTTGCCGAACACCTTGCACGAACAGATCACTCTCGAGCATCCAGAGCGGCATCACCTCCTCTACTTCATGCGAAAGGACTATAAAGCGATGCCCGATTTCTCCGAGTGCCCTGACTTGTGGGATAGGTAAACCTGCGCTCGCGACGGGTTCGCCATCTGCGCCCCATTTCCGCGAGAAAATAGTTCCTTTCGGCAGCTGCTGTGCATAAACGCCAGCGGCATCCTTGAGCCAACTGCTGTCATACCCGGAGATATAAAATTTGAAGTCCGGACGCACTTCGCGAGCAGCGTTGATAATCGTAAAGTAGACTTGCCAAAGTTTTGCTTGTCCCTGTTCCGTCCTATCACCACAGTCAGGACAATCACACGCACGTGTCTCATGCCCCCAAGAACGTAGATGAAAACCGGCAAGCGCAGGATAGGCGCGCACGATCGACTGTGTCAGTTCCCTCGCAAGCGTATGAAACGCGGGTTTTGACCAGCAGAACGGACGATAAGATACCTCATTCCGAGAAGCCCCGTAAAGCACCCTCGGTCCAAGAACATCGGGACGCTGTTGAATCAGTGCCTCTGTCGGTTCGCCAGTTACATACATGAAAAGATAGGCATCAATGCCACGCCGTTCGAGTGCATCAAACCGATTCTGTAGCACTGCGATGCGTTCTCGCCGCTGTCCTATCGGTTCATCCTGCAAAGCTTCAAACGCGGGGGCATCCACATATTTAAACGCCGTCCCGAACCCATCTTCAATACCCGTGCCTGTCCAAACGCCTTCGCCACCACTCATGTTGATACGGTGGCGTGCAAGCCAGTCCGGATCCTCTATCTCCAAGACAGCACGCACGGGATAAAATGGTGATGAAGTCTCGTTCATGAACGGCACGAGCAGTACTTGTGCTTTGGCGACGGGTAACTCTGGATGGACAGGCTTTAAACCCGTCAACGCCGTAATACAATTTTCAATGAAGGCATACGCCCCATAGACCACGCCTCTCTCGGTATGCGCTGTCACAACAATGACGATCTCTGTGCCGACCTCTACCGTTTTGATACGATAGCCTTCGTCTCCGAGTTCTTTCGCCAACGCCAGTTCCACATTCGCCTGTAACCCTGCTATCGTCGGATTCGAGCTTGGGGTGCCAAGCACAATCACCGTTTGTGTCTCCGTTGGTTGACGATTGGTACGGATGTCAAGTTTGGCACCTGTGAATTGTTGAATAAAGGATTGGATTTCGGTGGCTGCGAACTGTTCCTGTTCCGAGGCGTTCGCGCCGACCTGAAGTGTCGCTCTCGGTTCACCAGATACCGCAATCGGAATTTGATCGCTCCTCACTGGTAGGACGAACACGACAATGCAGAAGAAAGCCGTTAGCAAAGAAGCCATCAGCAATCGGCAGTTAGCAGTCAGCAAAGAGGATCGTGTAGCGGTAAAAATCGTTTGCAACTGACGTAATGATTTACTGACCACTGAAAGTTTTTTTTCGGAAGAAAAAAAACGACCTGATTGCCAACGGCTATTCTTAGTGAAGATGTTCACCCTCAAATCCCTGAAAGAAATAGATAACGCAAAAGGTCAAGACGAATCCGATGACAAAAAGCACTTTTTCAAAACGACTCAAACCTATCTTGTCGACAGTATAGTTGCCCCGAAACCCGTCCATCACAACATGTAAAAGCGTACCAACAGCGAATGCTGTCAGATAGTTTGCCAATTCACCAAACGCCCCACGGAGGAGCTGTTCCCCGAGCACTACTCCGATAACCGGTCCAAGTATCAGCGGTGTTAGCCGAAGCAGTGCCTTACCAAAGGTATGATTCCGGAGGAGCGCGACGGCGATAAACGTCCCGACTGGTAGACGATGGACCAGTATGCCAAATGCAAGTGCTCCACCAAGCATCTCCTCTCTCGCGGCGATAACCAAATTAAGTCCGTCTGTCAGTGAATGCAACGATAGTCCGAGAACGGTTAAGTTGATGCCCCATCTCTTGTCTGCACTGTTTGTGTGCCTCTCCGTGTCGCCGCGTCGATGTGTCGTGAGATGTTCTACTGCTGAAATTAGGAAAAACCCACCCCACATCACAAGGATTGTGATGTAACCTACCTCGGTGTAAAGGTGCATCATCATAACCAAGACAATGCCGAGTACTGCGCCCGCTGTCAATCCAAAAATATGTCCGAAATGTTTTTGCTGCCCCCGCGAAACAAAAGCGATTCCCGCTCCGAGTGGAACCGTCGTCACCGCAATTGCCAGATAGAATGTAAGCATAGTATAACTATACCAGAATTTGGATTGTAATGCAATTTTTTAATTTTACCTTGCGGTTCGGTCAGGTTGCTGAATGGATTTAATTTTTTTGCTTGACGCTTTTGCACATTAATGTTAGCATTAATTTTGCAACAAATAAACGCGAACCAAACCCGAGTGGGTATTCCGTTTACAATCTGTTATATCGTAAAGGACACATATAAAATGTTAGACAAAATCTTTGATGTTATCGTTGGATTCATGCTTAATCGAGATCTGGATAAGGAGATCGGCATTCGGCGCAGTTTATTGAACGGTAAAATCGTACAGATTCCTTCAAAAATGTTAGACAAACTCATTAATCTTATAATGAGCACTCGGTATTCTTACTACTTGAAGATGCGAAGTAATATGCTCGAGGGTGGTATTGTTGAGATGCCTTCAAATATCTTTGATTGGAAAGCACTTGAACGCGCCAGTAGTTATCTACGCGTCTATATGGAAGAATGCCATGACGGGTTCAAGGAAGAGTATGATGGAAATTTTCTTGATGAAGATTTTAGAGAGTGGTTCCGTTATTACCATATCGAACGGCCTGAACAAGAATCAGCGAAAAAATCCATATCCGCGGCTTTGCTCGCAGACGATTTGCCAAGGGTTTGAGATTACAGTTCTAAGATGCCGGAAGTCGCGAGAGATTCAAACCGGCATCTCATCATAAGTCTGTCCGTCCAAATCACGTCCTGTCTTCGATTTGCGTTTGCCTCCCCACTGCTTAAAGAAAAACGGCACTTTTGCATCCGCACACTGGTCACGGATATCAATCACCCATTTTTCCTTTATCTCGCGTGCGCCGGGACCGGATTCACCACCCACGATAACCCAACCTATTCCATCTAACATTAAATTTGGAAGCGCGCCAAGCAGCGGTTCGAGTGAGAGAAATTTGATCTGCGCGCCGGTTTGTCTGAGCGCATTAATCCGATGGGTCACTCGATTGTCCTCAACACTAACTCCCATCCAGACATTCGGAGACCATGGTAACTTCGGGCTGAATTCCAGCAGTCGCTCGGATCGCTTCGTCAAGACCTGAAATTGGTGTTTTTCGGCTCTTTTCATGACATCGAAAACCTTTTGAATGTAGGACAATTCGATCTTTTCATGAAACAGGTTGCTCATGGAGTTGACAAAGATTCGACGTGGTTTTTTCCATTTCAGTGGTTCGTTAAGCAGTTCTGGGACAAGACGTACTTCATTCGTCCACCGTGGTCCTGCTTTGGTATTCTCAGCCAAGCCTTCGTAAGCCAAACCTTTGCCTGAAAATCGTGCCGCTATCCGTTCGGCGTAACAGAACCGACAGCCCTCTGAAACACGGGTGCAACCGCGTACAGGATTCCATGTAGATTCTGTCCACTCGATTTGTCAATGTACCCAAGCCTAAAGACTTGTTCCTGTAGCAAAAAGCAATAACTGTTTTGCGTTTTGTAGGTTTCCCGTGTCTCGTGCTTCGTTCTTGTTTCTCGCTTCATAGAGGTCGGTAACCCAACGCTTAAGCGATTGTGTCTAAAATCGGTTTCTATGATTGGGTTCTCACGAACGCGTATCGTCTGTTTTTCAGTGTCTTTGGTCTTTTTACCAACGACTTTGGTATATTTGCGAAGACTCCACGTCAGAGAACGCACACGCTTTTTATAGCGACGATACCCTTTTTTTACAGCGTTTTCTTTACAACGTTTACGGAAGGCAGTAAACGCTTTATCGTTTCTGCGGAGCGCATGGTTTTGAAAATCTTGGGGAACTTCACGGAAGTCGTTATACGTCTCGCGCGCGACCCTGAGAAGGGTTTGCTGGTCAGAGAGCGACACAAAAGTACCTTCCGTCTCATACGCAACGAGTCTATCGTGGCGAGCCGAGTTCTGAAGGTCGCAAAGGTGTCCCAACCACTTTTCTAATATTCTTTCTTCTGCCTGTGTCGGATACACAGGATACTTAAAGGTTAATCTCATGGTGTATCGTGTATCGTGCGTTTATCCGCTTTCCAGTGGGAGGCAGACACGTTACCAAGCGGTAACGCTGGAAATGTCTGCCAACACGATACATCTATTAAACCATAATTTGCTAAAAATGTCAAGTGTTTTTTGAAAAAAAACGCTATGGACTCACATACGAGAGCGGTTTTTCCTCCCAACGCTAAAGCATTGAGATTCCAAAACCGACTATTCCCTTGAGGATTGAGTTGCCATTTTGTTCTCCTATACGCGCTTCATTTTCTCGCCCAAAAACAGGTAAAACCGATAAATCCACCTATAACCATGACGCAGTAGACTCCGAAATAGACCCATATATTCAGCAGGTACGCGAAAAATAATGCCCCTACAAAGACGATAACAACAAGTCCACTACATAAAAGAGGGATCCAAGATTTCGAAGCCATCTGTTTCTGGATAAATTCTTCAGAGAGCGGTAATCCGGATCGAGGCTGTTGAAGCAAGCCAACGAGCATTTTAAGGGTGGTGCTTTTTCCCGCTCCATTGGGACCGAGATAGCCGACGATTTCACCTTGTCGTACTTCAAAATTGATGTCGTCAACTGCTGTGGCCCGCCCATATTTTTTTGTGAGATGTGTAACGTGAATTATGTTTTTCTTTTTCCTTGAAAGTCCAACTGTCAGCAGGCATCGCGAGCAGAGTTCGCTCCTACAGAAGAAGGATATCAGTAGACAGTCGTTTTAATTTATGATACCATATTCAGACATTCCTATTCACAACGATTCTACACAAATATTCGTCTACGGGACTTCAAAGGAAGAACATAGCCTGCAACAACAGTGCAGGCGGATATACGAAAAAGAATGTTATTTATCCAATCCACCCTGACCGAACCGCAAGGAATAATTAAAAAATGGAATTCGTCCAGTTGACAGACGCACAACGTGAGGAATTTGAGGAGAACGGATACTTCATCGTGCGGTCGGTCCTTGACAGCGACATGATAGACCGTTTGACCGAGGCAGGGGACCGGATCATGGATTCGTTTGAATACAACGGCTACTATGCCCATAAGCGGGACGGTTTGGTGCAGGAGGCTGTCTTCGCGGAACTCACATCGCAGACAAAAGCGATTCCGTTGGTTATCCAACTGCTTGGCACAAATCTCCATATCACGAATACTGCGCTCATCTACAAACATCCGCAACCGCCTGAGAAACTGGAAAGCCGTGGATGGCATCGAGATGCGGGTGTATTTTTAGATCTCGGACACAAGGATTGCCCACGCGTCGGCTTGAAAGTCGGGTACTGCTTGACGGATTTCACCGTGCCGAATTCCGGTGGGACGCTGTTTGTTCCAAAAAGCCATGTATCGGGTGAACCGCTGGGTATCCCTGAAGGCAAAATAGATCCGGTTGAACCTTATGATGAACCTGTCTTGCGGGCAGGCGACGCGTTTTTCTTTGAAAACCGTATCTATCACACCGCGGGTGTCAACTTTACAGAGAATGTCGCTAAAGTCGTTATCTACGGATATCACTACGCATGGCTGAAGCCGGAGCATTATCTGCTGTATTACAACGACACACTGCAACCTGAGGAGAAGGTGATGGAAAATCTCGATGACCTTGGCAAGCAATTTCTCGGTGGCGGCGGGGGTGCCGCGTCGCAGTGGGCAACAGACCATAATTTGCAGTTTGAGGAAGTCCCACACGTCGTGACAATCTGACAGTTCTCCACGCCTAAAATTGATAGAAGGCGCGAGCGTTTTCCGCCATGATTTTGCGTTTGAGCGTTGGCGAGAGGTTTTTCGGAAGTGCCTGATCCGGGGAATCGAAGTCCCAGTGCGGATAGTCGGTTGCGAACATCAACTTATCATCGGAGTCGAGTTGCGCGAGCAGTTGATCAAAGTATTCCTGTTTGGGTGGTTCTTCAATCGGCTGCGTTGTAACCCAGAAGTGTTCCCGGATATACTCAGAAGGCAATCGTTTCAACTCAGGCACCTCATCGTGTAGTTTTTTCCATGCCCGGTCCAGTCGCCACATCAACGGGGGTAGCCAAGCGAAACCGCCCTCAATGAGAGCTACCTTAAGTGTTGGGAATTGTTCAAAGACTCCCTCACAGACGAGACTGGTTACTTGGGTCTGAAACGCCTGTGTCATTCCTGCGTGATCCTCGATGTAGTGCGAGGGTCTACCGACAGCGGTAATCGGTCCGACACCAACACCGGTGAAGTGGATGCCGATCGGGAGGTCATGCTCGACTGCCGCTTCATACATCTTCCAGTATCTACGTCGTCCTAAAGGTTCCATCGTGCGAGCGAGCAGCAGTATTTGCACAAACCCCGGATGGTTTGCCACTCTATTGATCTCAGCGGTGGCGAACTCTGCGTCGTCGCATGCGACGATGATTGAGGCGCGGAGTCTCGGTTCTTTTTCAAGCCACTCTTCGATTTGCCAGTCGTTCACGGCACTTGCCCACGCCGCGGCGAATGCAAGATTAGGCATCTCACAGACCGGGGTCAAGCAGTTGAGGACACCGTATTCGATGTTGAATGCGTCCAGTAGTTGCTCACGTAGGAAATCAAGATCGGAGCCGGGGCGATGTCCGGAGGGTGTCCACGCATCGTATCTCGCACCGAAGGGGTGGGCGCGTGGGATATATGCGCCGACTCGGTCGGTTGTTCCGACCCTACTGTGATGCTTGCGCCACCGTTCGGAGAGATAGGGGTATAACACCGTCTCGGAAGCGAGCGTGTTATGTACATCACAATCGATCACTGATGGTTTTTGTTGTTTGGGTATCTTTGTTTTCATCATCGTTGTGCCCTCTACAATCTCTGATAATCAGGATTTCTCAACAATTTCTACTTTCAGCCGCTCATCCAGTTCTGAAGCAATTTTTTCAAGGATTGCTTTTTTCTTTTTCGTATTGGTGTTAGTCATTATGTAATATCGCCCGGACTTGCGTTGACCGAGTATGGGGTCCTTAGAGGTTGATATGAGAGGAAGGCGACCTACTTTATGTTTGAGATCTCTCACCCGTTCTATTCCTAATTTTTCAATAACTTCAGCAAAGGTAGTTGCTGCAGTGTTATGATCAATTACTTCTCCATTGGACATAGTAACCACAAGTCGTTTCTGCGGTGTATTCTGTGTCCCACGTGCACGCGATTGTGTCGGTTGCCCAGATGGAGAGGAGGGTCCTCGCCGGTCCAGTTCAGTTTTCCTTTCTAAGTCCTTCAGGAAATCTAATACCTGTTCATCGGTTGGTTTATATCCGCACAGACTTTCAGTTTTCTCTGCGACGGCATGTAACAAAAACTCATCTGCTTCCTCTACTAACTTACTCCATGCTTCCGGTAACCGTGTTGCAACCTGTCTTTGCTGAACGACCTTCTCATAATCCGCCTTGACTGCTTCAATAGCTTCACCCGTCTGTATTGCTTCATAGTTCAAGTATCTCTTAAAGCATTTAGTATTTTCTTCACTATTGCCTTCGCTCAGGTTCAGTTCACATACCTTACGTTCTCCATAATTTCCTTGTGCGGTTGGGTGAAAAAATCGCCATTTCCGGCCATCAGTGAGAATAGCGATTGGTACCCCTTCATGAAAGGCGTATTCAAAGAGTTGTTGCTCCGCTCCGTCAATGTTTCCAACTTTTTTGACTTCAATGAAGACGCACGGTTTTGATGGTGGATGACACAAGGCAAAGTCTACTCTCGTTCCTTTCACTCCGTATTCAGGGATCACAACTTGTGTATCGTACGTAGGCCAACCCAAGGCACCGAGGAGCCTCAGCAAAATACCCAGCGAAACTGCGGCCTCATTTCCATACTGACCTGTTTCTAAACCTTTGCGTATGTCATCAATGTGTTCCTTGAGTGTCATTGCTTAACAAATCATTCCTTTCAAAAAATTGGGTTTACTAAAAACGCTTCCACTGCCTACCGCCACGAAGCCATTCCTTGACATTCCTTGCCAAGTTCCTCAACATCAAATGAAAACGAAATCGCTTTACGGTTGACACTTAACTGCCGCGCTTTGTCGCTGAGTTTTTTGTCACCCTGAAGAAACCAAAGCAGTGTATGTGTGTCCAAGAGATATTTCATTCCATATACTCTTTGAATTCGGGAAGTTTATCGTCAAAATCTTCACTGACGTGAATAAGTCCTTTGGCACTTCCAAAGCCGACCTTTAACCAAGGCTCACAGAAAATGCTTTTCCACTCGTATTGATAAGTCGGTATCAAAGTATCCATTGATTCAGCGTGAAACAGAAAGTGGTACTTCACATATACCTGATCCAACAATTTAATGCAGTCATCTAACTCTTCAAAGGTGGGTACAACTGTCGGCTTGCGTTTATCCCAATGTGCCATCCATTTTGCGTCTTGAACAAGTGCGAGAATCTCGTCATGAATCGTCTCCATCCATCTGAGCCACTTCTCCAGTTTTTGACTTTTCTCAAACCTCTGATTCATTTTAAATATCTCCTAAGCGATTCTCAAATCTCCTATGTTCACATATTTTTCGGCTTTACTGTATAATACGTATGGACTATTGTCAGTACGGATCTTGTCCGCTTGGCGTAATATAGGTGAGTATACCTTTAGACTGAATTTGCATATTCTAAGCAAGTATAACAGATTGTATGAGAGTTGTCAAACTCAATTTCTGTTTCGTCAGGGCTATCCAGTTTTCAAAAGTGATAGAATTCCCTTGCATTTTCGGACAAGATCTTACGTGCTAATGACTGGGGTAACTGCGAAGGGAACGCTTCGTCGGGTGAGTCGAAGTGCCAATGCGGATAGTCGCTCGAAAACATCAACATGTCCTCGGAATCGAGTTGACCAACAATCTGAAGGAGTTCTGCGGCGGTTGGTGGCGCATCGATCGGTTGGAGCGTCATACGAATATGTTGACGGATATACGCTGACGGTGGCTGTTTGACCCACGGGGTCAGATGTCGTAAGCCGCGCCACTCCTTATCGAATCGCCACATGAGTGATGGCATCCAGGTGACACCGGTCTCTATGAGCACAACGCGTAAGTCGGGAAACACCTCAAAGACTCCCTCTGATACGAGACTCAGGACCTGCGCTTGAAACACTTGGGACATACCGACGTACTCCTCCAAATAGGTCGAGGTCCATCCCACGGAGGTCGGTGGTAGTCCAGGTGCACCGCCGTAATGGATGCCGATTGCGAGTTGATGCCGTACTGCGGCGGCGTAGATCGGATGATAACGTCTGTTGCCGTAAGGTGTTTGTGACCGAGCGGGTAGCATGACCTGTACGAACCCCGGATGTCCACCCAGACGCTCAATTTCCTTCGCAGCGAGTTCTGGGTTTTGACTCGGTACAATCAGGGAACCGCGTAAGCGGGGTTCTGGATCCAGCCAATGCTCAATCTGCCAATCATTGATTGCCGAAGCGAGTGCCGCGGCGAAGTCTTCGTTGTGTACGCTCTGGACCCGATACCCACAAGTGAGTATGCCGTATTCGACTTCCCAGAAATCGAGGGCGTGTTGACGCAGAAGTGCCAAATCCGACGCGGGACGGTTTTCTGAGGGCTGTATAATTTCCGGGCGTGATGAAGTCGGGACACCCTCAGGATAGTCGTCTGCATCGGGTCCGGGAAAGCCGGATTCCTCGCAATAGTCGCACCAGTAATCGGGTAGGTACGGGTAGAGCATCTGATGTGAGGGGAGCCGATTGTGGAGATCGCAGTCGATGACGGACCTGCCAGACTGAATAAACTTGGGTTTACCGTTCTCGTTTTCCATACATTTTTCCTTTGTATTACGTTGTACCATAGGTGTTCCAGAATAGGACGTGCTCGCCTTCACATCCGTGCTCTTTTATGTAGTGAGCCATCCCTGCTAACGTTTTGCCTGTGTAGGTATTCTCAAGTGTAATACTTTCATGCTCAGCCATCATCGCGACCGCACGGGTACCGGCTTCCGTTGGGATGGCATACCCTTTTCCAAAATCGCCATGCCAGAGTTCAATACGGCGTGGATTGATATCATGAGCGTCCACTGCCCCGATGAGACCCAGGATACGCCGCACCATACGGGAGATTGTCCACGAATTGGCTACCACTGCGTCAGCGACACGTACACCAACAATTTGGGTTCGCAATCCGGCGAGTCGCACACCGACGATCAAACCCGCTATGGTCCCACAGGTACCCACCGGAACAAAGATAAATCGTGGCTCTGGCAAAATGTCCGCCTCAATCTGAGATCTCAGTTCTAAAACCGCCTTCACATAACCGACGGAACCGAGGGGCGAAGAACCCCCCGCTGGAATGAAGTAGCGTTCCTCCCCGATTCCAAGAACCGTTTTTGTCTGCTCATAGGCGTAACGGGCGAACATTGTATGCATACGTTTCACTTCGTAGACTCGGTAGGCATTCTCACAAATCATGCGATAGTTTGCTTCGGAATATTCGGTAGGTGGTTGTTTAAAGAGCAAGCATTCCACGCGAAACCCCGAAGCCTTCCCATAAACGGCTGTCGCTCGGACGTGGTTGGAACCTGTTGGACCAATCGTAAAAAGCATCTTTTTCTCGTCTCCATCGGGCGTCCCCTGTGCTGCTGCGAACATATACTCCAATTTGCGTACTTTATTACCGCCGCCTAACGGACCGCTGAGATCGTCTCTTTTTATCCAGAGCGACTTGAAACCGAGAGCACGTTCAAGGTTTGAAAGATGCTCCACCGGTGTTGGGAAGTTTCCAAGCGGAAGGTATGGGATTGATTCAATCATTTTGTTGGCTTGTCTTTCGTTAGTAGGCAGGCACGAGACCTGCCCCTACAGTAAAACTACACGATACCGCTCTCCATAATCCGATGGGCGACATGCGTAGCGAGCGCGGCGATCGTCAATGTCGGTGGCACACCAATAGAGGTTGGGAAAAGGCTGGCATCGGCAACAAACAAGCCTTTCACGGCGTGGGATTCTCCTGAAAGATTAACGACGCTTCTGTTCGGATTTTCGCCCATCCGAAGTGTACCCTGCGGATGACTGGAAGCCAGCATGATGTCATTCGGCACGATGCCACGTCGGCGGATAATCTCAAGATCAGCCTCCGTTTTAATGGGGAAATGTTGTGTGTAAGGCATCAGGATTTCTGTCGCGCCTGCAGCAAAAAGCAGGCGGGCAGCGTTGATGATCCCTTCAACGAGTAGTTGTTTATCCGAACGGTGCAGTCGGTATGAAATGTCTGGAGAACCTTTAAAATCTACAGATACTCGTCCGGCTGTTTTGTCATGCAAAAGAACAAGAAGCGCGGCGATGTGGTGATAGCGTTCCATCAATCCGCGATGATCCTCACCGAATCCCGGTAGACTCGCCGCAACTATCATCTGTGAACCGAAAGCCGGCATGAGCAGATAACCGCTGTCGGGGGCGCGTCTCAAATCCAAGAACTGGTCGATATAGTAACTTTGAGGGATACCGAGCTGTCCGTTAATCGTTTCGTTAAAGATGCCGCCAACGAAAGCAGCGGGATGCAGATGGAGATTTTTCCCAACTCGTCGGTTTGCATTGGGAAGTCGACTTTTTAACCAGAGTTGTGGTGAGTTGATCGCACCTGCGGCGAGTATTACTATATCGCATTGAACATACAATTCGCCTGATGGTAACTCGGCAGAAACACCAGCGACTCTACCTTTTTCCATACGGATTTTCTCAGCCACACAGTCGCTGTAGAGGGTTGCACCTGCGGCAAGTGCCAAAGGGATATATGTAACCGCCATGCTCTGTTTCCCTGTTCTTGTTGAATCGCTTTGCGAGGCTTTGGAAACTGGACACCCAAAAAGACACTGAGTTCCACATGTAGAACATTCGCCGCGATTGTGTCTTTGGACGATTCCTCTCCATCCCATTGCTTCGCATCCACGGCGGATAACGGTATTTAATTGATTTACGTCTGTTTCTTGTATCTGCGTAACACCGAGCGTCTGCTCTACTTGTGCAAAGTGGGGCCAGATCTCAGGAACGCCCCAGTTGTATAGTGGCACTTGTGATGGACGGACTGCATAGCAGAGATTGTGCACTGTTGAACCGCCAACGCCTTTACCCTGTGAAATGACGATTGACCCATCCTGTGTACACCGTAAACCGCTATCCCAAAACAGGCGACGCAGCATTTCCGGTTCGTAACTGCCGAAACCGCTCGGATCGTGATTTTCGCCTGCCTCTAAAATAATCACCGATAGCCCGGCTTCAGCAAGTTCTTTCGCGACGACCGCGCCACCCGCGCCGGAACCGATAACGCATACGTCAGCACGCTCCTGCCGTTGTAAACTTTTTTTCTTCAACCATGCGGGTCGGATATTGGTAGCATTTGAAAGCCAAGATTGTGATTTATTCATAGCGGAATAGCTGTCAGCCATTGGGTGTCGGCAGTCAGAAGAATAGCTGTCGGCTGACTCCTATTTTGTTAAGGAGCGGTAACGCCGATACGCCTGCTCCGCTTTCACCTGTTCACCGACTTGCCGATAGGCATTCGCCAAGTTTCGGTAAAGTTGTGGGTTCGTTGTGTTAAGACGTGTCGCCGTTTCAAACTGAGGGATCGCCTGCCGAGGTTTCTTTTGCATCATATAGATAATGCCGAGACTATTCCGGTATATGGCGCTCTCTGGGTGCGCTTCAACGAGACCGCCATAGACTTCAAGTGCCTCTGGATACGCCTCTGTTTGCAGGTAGATGTAACCAAGCAGTTCAGATGCCTTCTCATCGTGCGGTGCGATGCCGAGACACACTTTGAGTTCCGCCGTAGCCAGTTCCCATTCCGTCCTTTTCATAAATAGTTCTGCAAGCGCATAACGCGGTTGCAGGCGTTGCGGATCGTTTTCAACCAAACGTTGCAGTGATGCCAATTGCTCCTCTTCACGTGTGAGTTTCTCAAACATGCGGAACGCAGCGCGCCCTTCGGCGACTTTCCCTGTACGGAGATAACAATTCCCAAGATTGAAATGCGCTTTGGCATGTCGACTTGCGCGTTTAATAACTGCCTCAAAATGTGGTATCGCTTGCGTGAAATCCTCTTTTTGGAAGTAGGCACGACCGAGAAGGTAACGGGCTTCGCTATCCTGTACCAACTGTTTAAGGTGATGAATCGCATCGTCGATTCGGTTCTGTCGGAGGTAGGCATCGCCTAAAAGCCTGCGTGCGCGTAAGTGGTCGGGCTGCAACTGTAGTGCACGTTCCAAGGGTTTAGCTGCATCTTTAGCACTCGCCATGCCGATAAGGTATGCCTCGCCAAGGCGAACGTGTACATCAGCGAAATCGGGTGAGAGACGAATCGCAGTCTGAAGTGCATCAATGGCTGGTTTCCATTGCGATTGTTTGCCGTAAAGCACACCGAGTTGATAGTGCGCTTCAGCGTGGGTTGGGTCCAATTTTACTGCCCGCTGAAACGCCGCAAATGCATCATGATGCTTTGCTTGCGTGAGTGCTTGTAAGCCTGCCTGATATGCCTGTGCAGCCTCGTCCGGTTTGCCATCTTCTGCTGGTGCAAGACACACCACCGATAGGGCAAAAATTAAGATAGAAAGGCAGCGCGAAAACCCAATATTTAAAAATAAAACATGTTTATTTGTAGACATCATTTTTCACTCATGATAGCATATTTTTAAATGTCTATCAACTTTCTATCAGGATGGAGCCAACTATTCAGTTTTACGGCTTTGTCCGACTTATCCGAAAAGTCGGGAATCGGAGTGTTTTTGATAGGGCGTTTCCCCCGCCTACTAAAGAAAACGCATAGCTCGTAATGAAATGGAGAGCGGATATACGGAAAGGAACGTTAAGTCCAAAACCCAGCTGACCGAACCACAAGGAATAATTAAAAGATGGAATTTGTTCAGTTGACAAAGACACAACGCCAAGAATTTGAAGAGAACGGTTACCTCATCGTGCGCTCAGCAATTGACAGTGAGATGATTCAACGTCTGACCGAGACAGGTGACCGACTCATGGAATCGTTTGAGTACCACGACTATTACGCACATCGGCGGGACGGGTTGGTACAAGAACTCGCATTCGCTGACCTTGCGACACAGTCGAAAGCAGTGCCATTGATTCTGCAACTGCTCGGTACAAATATCCATATCACGAACACAGCACTTATCTACAAACACCCACAGGCACCTGAAAAACCTGACAACCGCAATTGGCATCGAGATGTCGGTGTGCATTTGGACGTTGGGCACGCAGGTTGCCCGCGCGTCGGTTTGAAGGTAGGCTACTGCTTAACGGATTTCAGTATACCGAACTCAGGCGCGACGTGGTTTATCCGAAAGAGCCACAAACTGAGTGAGCCGTTGGGCATTCCTGAAGGTGAAGTGGATCCACTTGTGTATGACGAACCGCTCCTCCGCGCAGGAGATGCATTTCTGTTTGAAAGCCGTATCTATCATGCCGCGGGACTGAATTTCAGAGAGACTATCTCTAAGGTTATCATCTATGGGTACCATTATCGCTGGATTAAGCCGGATTATTATCTGCGCTATTACAACGATAGCCTACAACCGGATGAACCACTGGTGGAAAACTTAAACGATCTCGGCAGGCAGTTTCTCGGGGCATCTACAGACACACAAGGCAGGCGCGACCCGAACGGCGTACACTGGGCAGGTTCGGAATGGGCAGCAGCGCACAATCTGAACTTGGAACAAGCCCCACAAGTTGTGCCAATCTAAAATAAGCGAAAAGGAGTTAACAATGAAAGAAATTAAGGTAGGTATAGTTGGGTGCGGTGGCATTGCTGGTGGTAAACACCTTCCGGGCCATAAAAGTGTCAAGGGTGTTTCGATTATCGCCGCGTGCGACATCGACGAAACCCGTGCGAAAGCGTTCGCTAAAAAACACGACATTCCGCACGTTTTCAGTGATTACGAGGAATTGGCGGCGATGGATGAACTGGATGCGGTGAGCGTTTGCACGCCGAATAACTTCCACGCCGGACCCACTATTGCAGCGTTGAACGCCGGAAAACATGTTATCTGTGAAAAACCGATTGCTGCGAACGCTATTGACGGACAAGCAATGGTGGACGCGCAAAAGGCGAGCGGTAAAATCCTACAGATTGGGTTACAATCCCGATTCCGTGCGGAGGCGCGCACCCTACGTAAACTCTATGATGAAGGTTTCTTTGGGGACATCTATTATGCCCGCGCAATGTCAGTACGACGGCGTGGGGTGCCTGCTTCACCGTCTTTTCTGAGTAAAGCCATCGCAGGTGGCGGACCGCTCATTGATATCGGCGTGCATATCCTCGATGTGTTGCTCTGGATGATCGGTTCTCCGAAACCCATTGAGGCGTTCGGAATGACGGCAACGAAGTTTGGACACAAAGAGAATGTCATCAACCCGTGGGGTAAATGGAATCCTGAAGATTTTGAGGTGGAAGATTTCGCGATGGGGACTATCCGCTTTGAGGGCGGATTGACGGTGACCTTGGAAACGGCGTGGGCATCGCATATCGAAAACATCGGCGGGACGTTTTTCATGGGAGACTTAGCCGGTGCGACTTATGAACCGCTTCAGATTTATCTGGATAAAAAAGATGAGATGGTGAATTACGCGCCAAAATTGCTCACAGGATTACCGAGTGAATTTGAATCGTTCCATACGGCTATCCGAGAAGGATTGTTGTCCCCTGTCCCTGCTGAAGAGGTGTTGAACATTGCGAAAATCTTCGATGCGCTCTATGAATCGGCAAGGATAGGTCGTTCCGTCCCAATTGTATAGAGTCTTATCTCTCATAGGTAAACAGCTGTTACATCATCAATAACCTGCCAATTGCTAACGATATGATCGTCGCTGATGAAAACCCGCTTCCTATTGCCTCTGGATCTCCAGTAGTATTTTTTGTGAGTATAAGCACGGTGGAGGCTTTTGTTTTCGTTTCGCCATCGGAATTCTCCTTTCTGTGAGATTGTATTGTAGCACAATCTTGGTTTAGAGGGTGGTCTAAATTTCGGATGGCAGTAGAGATTATGTCGTTTTCGATAATTTATGGGTTACAAGTGTGTAAAGGCTTATTCCAGCTTTTGCAGCTTCGGCTGCAAGAACGTGATACAGTTGGGCATCAATAGGAAGATTAAATGGCCCCTCATATCCGTTTCGAGAAGGTGCTTTTGGAAGAGGTTCACCATCCATTTGGTAGCATTCCTTCATCAGTTCCCATGCGATTTTCAACTCCGCTAATGCTTCAGCAGCAGTTACTCCGGAAGCTGAGACGTTAGGGAGTTCCACGAGGTGTGCAAGATAATCGCCATCGTCATCATCAAAAAATACATTGACCATGAAGCCATCAAAATCGTCGGGGTTATTCCTCTTCATTCTTCTTCGATAGCCTGTTTAGCCTTTCTTTCATTATACACTTTTCCTTTAGAAACACCGCGTTCACGGGCTTCTTCACGAATAGATTTAATTGACATTGATTTTCGCCTTATGGATTAGAAACTTTAGCTAAAGCCCTAATTAACGTGAGTTTGATAAAAGGGAATGTTGAGTTTCGCTATGGCTATTGACGCAGAAGGTGCCTTGAAAAACGGCAGGTCTCTCCAAATTACGAGGATTTGGGCGTGTGTTTACCGCTCTACCTGTAGGAAACACCCTATCAAAAATACCTACAGATTTATTTCAAGTTCACGTTAATTATATTTTTTATTTCCGCACATTCCGAAGGTTTCGATTATAGCACATATATTTCAGGACAGACGCAATTTTGACGATAAGACGCAACGTGAGAGGAGGAACCCCAAAAAACACAGACGTTCTCAGGGAAACACAACCTAACAGGTTTGCGGCGTACTCCCATAGACGCAACGTGCATCATCCTACAAAAGAACAACCTTAACTCTGGTAACTTGCACGCACGACCGTTTTGATGCCACCGCGGATGTTAAAATCACCGACAACTTCCGCCTTCCGCGGTTGGCAGGCTTCAACGAAATCCTCCAACACTTTATTTACAACGTGTTCATGGAAGATACCAACATCTCGATAGGAAAGGAAGTACTCCTTTAACGACTTTAACTCAACACAGTGCTGGTCTGGCACATAATTGATACAAAGTGTCGCGAAATCGGGTAGCCCCGTTTTAGGGCACACGGCAGTGAACTCCAAGTTGGTAATTTCGATTGTGTAATCTCGGTGGCTATACTGATTTTCCCATGTCTCAATTGGCGGTGTCTTCAGTTGACGGATATGGGTTTGTAAATCATCATAGCCAGTCTGTTGGTTCATATAATGCTTGTCTCCACAAGATAACGGTCAAAGGAATAGCTATCGGCTATCGGCGGTGGGCAAAGAGGAAATCTTTGTTAAACGAAAATCTCTTAACCGACTGCTGAAGGGGTTTTCGTAGAAAACCCGACCTGACGGCTGACAGCCATTTTACTACTTGAGAATCACCAGTCGGCGGGTGCGTTGGAAATCGCCAGCGGAAAATGTGTAGAAATAGATGCCACTTGCGACTTTCGTTCCATACTGGTCTTTCCCATCCCAATACGCGGCTTTCTCTTGGCTCCGATACCTGCCGGGTTCCTGTAGCCCAATATTCAACTGGCGTACAAGCCCCCCACGGACATCGTAGATTTTCAGAATAACCTTTGCTTCCTCTGCCAAATCGTAGGGGAACCATGTCTCTGGATTAAATGGGTTCGGATAATTCTGGAGAATCGTCGTCTGTTTAATATATCCGAGCATCGAGAGCGCATGTGATGTCGGATCCACAGAGAAAGGAACATCCGCAGACCGGAATCCGAGATCAATTGGGTTATAGATAAACGCGGATCCTGAGTTATCCCCGGCATTATCGCTACCTGCGGCACCAACGATAGCAAAAGCACCTCTGATCGCAACAGATGCCCCAAACAGGTCGGATCGGTTTGTGCCGGCAGCCTCAATTCGGCGTTTCTCTACCCAGGATAATCCGTCGCGCAAAAAGGAGTAAGCTGAACCTCTGTCAATCTGTACTGATGGATCTCCATCCGGATCCGGCAACGGGTGATTATCTTTCCATGCCCCGACGATAGCGGTATCTTCATGAATAGCGACTGCTGAACCGAACTCATCTCCAGTCTCGGCATCGGATGCGGTTAGCTTTGCCTGTTGCACCCAACCATCTCGTGCCTCCACAAAAACATAAGCGGCTCCGAGGTCGGCAAGTCTTCGGTCCTCCTTAGGTGCACCGATAATAGCAATACCTTTAGTTAAATTGACAGCGTAGCCGAATTCATCACCGATGCCAATATCATTTGGCATCAGCAGGACGTCTTGCGTCCATGTGCCTCCACTACGTGTAAAGAGATAGACTGCGCCTGAATCTGGTCCCGCTGCGTCGCTCTGATGGGCACCGATGATGGCATTATCGCCATAGACAGAAACAGCAAAACCGAATAGATCTCCCGGTACAGCATCTCGGTGGGTGAGTTTCGCCTGTTGCGTCCAAGAGGCACCATTCCGGACAAAGACATAAGCGGCACCGGTATCCACACCCCCCTCGTCTTTCCCGTGTGCCCCGACGATAGCGGTATTTTCATGTACTGCCACGGCTGACCCGAATCGATCAAAGATTCCGAGGTCGTCCCCGACTAACCTCGCCTGTTGAATCCACGCCTCGCCGACCTGTACGAAAATGTATGCTGCGCCAGATTCCGGTCCTGCCTGATCCACCCCGGGCGCGCCAACAAGGACCGTTGCGCCATCCATCGCAACAGCATTCCCGAATAGATCCCCAGCATTTGCGTTGTCAGCGGTAAGTTTTGTGCGCTGCAGCCAGAGAGTACCGGTACGCTCAAAGATGTACGCGGCACCCGCGTTCGGTGCGATGTCATCGTCTTGTTGGGCACCGGAGACAGCGAAGTTCCCACTTATCGCAACAGATACGCCGAACTGATCTTCTGAAGCGGTTTCACCATCACTCAACTTGCTACTCTCTGCCCACGAAGCATCTTCCCTTTGTTCAAAAATATATGCAGCCCCCGATGATAATCCACCGGCGTTATGCCTTGGTGCACCAGCGATCACTTCGTTCTCACTGATCGCAACAGCGAATCCGAGCTGGTCACCGGCACCTCTATCGCTTGCGACCAACTTTGTGTGTTGGTTCCAAAATGGAGGCTCATTTTGTGTAAAGACATAAGCGGCACCGACAATATCGTCTCCGACGTTACCCCCTGTCGCACCAATGACAGCGGTCTCCCCCTTAATATCAACAGAAACACCGAAAGCGGACGCGCCATCTGGATCAATCGGAATCATACGAAAACGGACACGGTTTCTTTTTTGCTTCCATTCGATCCCTTCGCGCTTATAGATGTAAGCAGAACCACCACCTCTGTTCTTAGGTGAGGTCGCAATGGCAAAATCTCCATCAACATCAACTGCATACCCAAAGTTATCTTCCGCTTCCGTGTTGTTTCCGATAAGTTTCGCTTGAGGCGTCCATCCGAATTGGTTTCGGACGAAAATATAAGCAGCACCGGCATCATTTCCGGCTTCATCCTCCCGAATTGCACCAATGATAGCGGTATCCGCATCAATTCCAACGGAGAAACCGAAGTATGCGAAACTATCTGGGTCTGGGGCAATGAGTCTGGCTGTCTGATTCCAAATTTCTCCGTTCCTCTCAAAAACATAGACGGAGCCACAATCTGCCAAAGGTTCGTTCGTACGATGCGCACCAACAAGGACGGTATCTCCATCAATCGCTACCGAGATACCGAAATAGTCACCACGCCTTTGGTTAGGTGTGACGAACTTGGCTTGCTCTAACCATTCAGTCCCTCTTCGGCTAAAGACATACGCGGCACCTGAGTTCGTCCCGCCTCCATCTTTCCTTGGGGCACCAGCAACGATGTAATCGCCACTCACCGCGAGCGTCGTGCCGAATCGGTCGCCGGGCTCGGCATCACTGGCGAACAGTTTTTGATGTTGAACCCATCCGGTTTCTGTGCGCAGAAAGACTTGAAGTGAACCTGTGTCTCTGCCAAAGTCGGTATCATCGTTCGGGACACCTATTACCGCATAATCACCACTCATGCCGACACTCGCACCGAGATTGTCTTGGAGGACAGCGGCACTCGTGTTGAGTTGCACCCGATCGGCACTGCTTTGCATGACCCACGCAACTCCGAAGAACAAGATCAGTATGGTTATCTGTAATTTTCTCAATTCTCTTTCCCTCGCTGTTGAACATTACCTGATGCGCTGAACCGACAAAAACAGGCATGAGTTGAAGTAATTTTTCTTGATTGGTAACGTTTTCCTTGTTTAATGAGTGACACGACTTGTAGACGAAAAAGGTGCATAATTTCAGAAAAACCGCAAAAATCTGAATTTTAATCTAAAATCTAAATCGGCGAGGTTAGAAACCTCGCCTACCCGGGGAGGGGAGAATGTCTGCTTATTTTTCTGGTTTACCATAGTGAACAGAACCGTCGGTCAACGTTAGTCCGATATGTTGAGCCGATAAATCTTTTTTGCTTTATCTTCGCCGTACCACAACGCCGTGCCATCCCACGTAAGCCCATGCGGTTCACTTGGGCATGCGATGCTATTGAGCACCTCACCTGATTCGGGATGAATTCGGTAAACGATATGGTCGTTTGTATCGGCGTTCCAAAGTGCCTCTCCATCCCATGCCAGCCCATGTGCGCGACCACCAGGGGTCTGAAGTTCAGCAAGGATTTCGCCAGTTTCTGGACACTGTTTGATGAACCGACTCGTGTTCATGTCAACGCTCCAGAGGTGTTCCCCATCATAAGCCAACCCGTGCGGTCCTTCTCCGGGTGATCGGAAAGTCGTAACGACTTCCAATTCAGGAATCGTGAGTTTGTAAAAGGTTTGTTGCCATATACTATTATACCAGAGATACTCACCAGCCCATTCTATACCGGCGGCACCGGGATAAGAAGGCGTAAGCGTCAGTTCAACCTCGCTGGTTTCAGGGTTGATTTTGTGGATAGGCCCAACCCCTTCAACACTCCAGAGTGATGTTTCGTGCCATGCGAGTCCATTTGTGCCAGCACCAGGTGCCAGGATTTGATATCCAGTTGCTTCACGCATTTTTTTCCTCTCTCCGTGATAATCGCTCTGTTTCTAAGAGCGCGTCTTGAATTTCAATGATAACATCCTGATCCGTTTCAACTGTGAGTCGCGTTTGCAATATTCGCTTAGCGGCTTCGCCTCCGATCCTTCCCAATGCCCAAGCGGCATGTCCCCGAACTAAAGGTTCATGGTCCGCTAATGCCCCTTCAAGTGCAGGAACAGCACGTCTCGCCCGCCAATTACCGATCGCAACGAGCACATTCCGCAAAAATCCTCGACGTTTCGCGCGTTTGACTGGACTCCCTTTGAATTGTTGGCTAAACTCCTGCTGCGTCATTCCAACAAGCGAAAGCAACTCAGGTGCGAGGTTCCCATCGCGCGGCTGGAACGCAGGTTCGATCGTTGGGACGGCTTTACTATTCCACGGACAGACCTCTTGGCAGATGTCGCAGCCAAAAATTAAGTTACCGATCTTGGGACGAAGTGCCTTCGGTATGCTCTCCTTTAACTCGATTGTCAGATAAGAAATACAAAGCCGGGAGTCAAGCAGATTCGGTTCAATAATTGCGTCTGTCGGACACGCTTCAATACAACGTGTGCAAGTGCCACAACTCCCACGAAGATCCGGTGTGTCGGATTCCAATGCGACACTGACGAGTACCTCCGCGAGAAAATACCAAGAACCGGAACGCCAATGAATCAAGTTCGTATTTTTACCGATCCATCCGATACCTGCTCTCTGTGCGTACTCCCTTTCAATAATAGGCGCGGTATCAACACATACACGGGTTTTCAATTCGCTTTCAGCGGTCTGCTTAATAAAAGTGACGAGTTCCAAAAGGCGTTCACGAATAAGTTCGTGATAATCATCACCCCACGCGTAGCGGGAGATTTGTCCGCGTCCCGGATCCTCTGCGAGTGCCTTCGGTGGATCAAGCGTATAATAATTCATCGCGAGACTGATAACAGATTTCGCTTCTGCCAGAAGCCGACGGACATCTGTCTTAAGGGAAAGATGCTTTTCAAGATAGTTCATCTTCCCAGCGTACCCGCTTTCTATCCACCGCCGATACCGTTCAATCGTTTCACTCTGCGCGGCGGGTGTGATTCCGACAAGTTCAAATCCCAGTTCGTTTGCGCGCGCATGAATTTGTTTTTTAATTTTTCCTTGCGGTTCGGTGAGGTGGGTCTGGATTTTCAAGTGCCTCTCCGTAGAGCCGCCCTCCACTACGTTACGGACTACTGTTTCGTTTTATCTTTATTTTTCTACGCAAATCAGCAGCCTGCAACAATGGCACAGGGTTTTTGCTTGGGTGTTTCTGCAGGTTTAAGGAACGCCCTTGATAGTTGAAACGGACGTTATTCCTCTGCAAGGTATAATTAAAAAGTCCCGCGTGGATAGGATCCGAGGACATTGACGCTCCGACACAATTCTTCAAGTTGCTCAAGTGCCACGATGACGCGTTCGTCGGCAATATGCCCCTCCATCTCAGTAAAGAAGATATATTCCCACGGTTTGACTCGCGACGGCAAAGATTCTAAATAATTCAGATTTAATTGCGCCACCTCTAAAATACCCAAGGCTTGGTGTAATGCGCCAACCGTGTCCGGAATTGCGAAAAACAGCGAAGTCCGATCGTGCCCGCTCGGTTCTGGGATGCGCTTTCCGATCACGAAGAAACGGGTTGTGTTATCAGGTTCATCCATAATGGAGTTTGCAACGATTGGAACCCGATAAATTTCACTCGCAAGTTCACTTGCAATGGCAGCTGCTGACGGCTCTTGTGCAGCGCGTTCTGCCGCCTCAGACGTACTAATAACCTCAACCTGCTCAGCATCACTCAGATTTCGCCTTAGCCATATCTTACATTGCGCGAAAGGTTGCGGGTGTGAGTAGACACACCGAATTTCCGTGAGCGATGACCTTGATAAAAGATGCTGTTTTATCGGTTGGAATGTCTCCGCGCAAATCCACAACGGTGTGCGTTGGAAACGTTCCAAAACATCACGCACAGTGCCTTGTGCAGAATTTTCAACAGCCACCACACCGTAGTCCGCTCTACCAGATTCAACCTCAGTAAAAATGTCGGTCTGTGGGCGAACGGGGATGAACTCAGTTGACACACCGAAATGAGATAGTGCCGCCTGGTGCCCGAAACTGCCAACCGGTCCGAGGAAAGCGACTCGCTCTGGATCCTGCAAGGATCGGGACGCAGATAAAATCTCGGTCCAGATCGCCTCAAGCGCAACTTCAGGGAACTCACCGTGATTTCGTTGCTTCAAACGTTCAATAATCTGCTTCTGCCGATGCGGAACATAGACCTCTGCAACACCGGTTTCTGCTTTCACCGTACCGACCTGCTTGGAAATCTCAGCCCGTTTCTGTAGCAGTGCCAAAATTTGGTCGTCAATCTCGTTGATTTGGTCTCGGTACTTTGTTAAATCCAATTTTTAGACTTTCCTTGCGGTTTTTTAATTTTACCTTACGGATAAGTATCACGATCTGTGCAATAAAGGTTTCCGTGTTCGACGCGAACTACAGGTCGCTCCTACATTTTAACCCGCCAAAATAGATTCCAGTGTTAATGGCAGTCAGCTGCCAGCAGCAAAGCGGGGTTTGCTAATCGCTGACCACTGACTGCTATTAAACAGGACTTACGCAAAATCAGTAAATTTCATCTATTTGGACGCATTCGGTGCGGTTGGGGGATTTGGTCTGGGAATAGACCAAATCCATTCCTCGTATTACATTCCGCACCTACCAGGGAAGTGCGTAAGCCCTATTAAACTAACTATCCAATTTCTTCATAGCGGCAATCATTTCTTCGTCTGAGGGATTATTTTTCACCATATCAGTGAATTTCTCAGCACTTATCTCGTGTTCCTCCAGGAACGACTTATCTTGCGGTCACGGGTAGATATATTCGCCGAGGATGCCCTGCAGTTTTGCATTAGCTTTATCACTGATTCTGGCTAACCATGGGATATCCCCAATAATCATATCCCGGTGCCGTGGTTTCCAATCGAGAGCCATCTGTATCACCTCCTTTAATAGTTATTAGCCGTCGGCTATCGGCAGTCAGCTTACAGCGGAAATGGTTGGCACCTATCGGAAACCGCCAGTAAATAGGTTTCTTGCCGATGGCTGACCGCTGATGGCTGATGGTTATTGCGTAAGTTGCCGTAAAGTTTCCTTTAAAAGTCGCTGATACCGCCCATATTCCGTCCAATTCCCGGCGCGTAGTGCATCCTGTCCTTCATTGAAATAGCGGTTTGCTTGTTCAATGAGTCCTTGTACGGAATCGGGGTTAGAAACCCCTTCTAAAAACTCAGTATCAGCAGCACCAATGTCATCAGTTGCCATTGTCGCAGCGGTGGTCTGGCCCCCTGTTCCCCGTCCGAACATCTTGACGAGTGCCTCCTCAAGACTTTCACCCCATACGACTTCGTTCCCATATCCGATGACGACCCGCCTTAATTCGGGAATAGCGGTTTTTTCATCCTCGGATTGTATATAGATGGGCTCAACATAGAGTAGCGAGTTGTTCACCGGCAGAATCAACAGGTTTCCGCGTAAGACACGGGACCCCTGCGTATTCCAGAGACTAATCTGCTGTGAAATCTCCGGTTCTTGGCTAATAAAGTTCTCCACCTGCATCGGTCCCGCGATCTGCTTGCCTTTCGGGAATCGGTAAACGAGGAGTTGCCCATATTGGGGCAAATCACATCGGGCAGCGAGCCAAGCCGTAAGATTCGGTTTGTTGAGCGGTGTGAAAGGCAACATCAACATGAATTCCGATTGTTCCTGTCCGGGTAGTCTGATGACCACATAATAGGGTTCAACCGGTTGTCCATTTGCACCGGAATTTTGGGGGACTTGCTGCGGGGCAAAAGGACTTCTGGGTTGCGGAGGCGCAGAAGCCTGTCGCGTTTGGGCATCCGTATTATCATAGAGTTCTCTGCCGATCTCCCATTTATCTTCCCCTGCGTAAAAGGTCACCGGATCTTTCATGTGATAATCCCGATAGACCCGGGCTTGGATAAGGAACATGGATGTCGGGTACCGGATATGCGCCTTGAGTTCTTCCGGCATCTCCTCAAACGGCTTGAACAGGCTGGGGAAAATCTTTCGGTAACATTCGGCGATCGGATCCTGTTCTCGTTCCATAACGTAAAAATCGACAGTGCCGTCGTAAGCATCCACAACGACTTTAACAGAATTTCGGATGTAGTTTCCCCACGGCTCATTGTCTCGCTGTGCATTTGCGATCTGCCGTCTTCTCTCGCTGACGAACTCTCGCATTGAAACAGAATAAGGATACCGATGTGTGATGGTATAGGCATCAATCATCCAAACCAATCTGCCATTATGGAGAATGATGTAAGGATCCCCGTCGTACCGTAAGAACGGTGCGATTTTTTGGATCCGATTTTTGATATTCCGTTCGTAGAGGATTCGGCTTGTCGATGAAATTTCACCGGGTAGCACGAAGTTAATTTCGTTATCGAATTTAAGCATATACACCATTTTCCGCCAGAAAGAGTTCAGTTGTACGCCACCCTTTCCTTGATATGCATATTCGGCGTATTGTTGTCCCTCCTGCGGATAGTCAAACTCAAGTCCTTGGCTCCGTTCTGGATGCACGATAACGTAGCGATCTGTGCGTTCACCATAATAGATACGGGGTCCCGGTATTTCACTAAACCGGTGCTGCCACTGCTCACTATAATCAATAGGTGGCAATCCCTGAATATACATGTTAGGTTTGCCGTTCTCAATTTCGTTAACGGGACTCACAACGGCACCGTATCCGTGCGTGTAGGTATAGGTCTGCTTATACCAGTCGTTTCTGATCTCGGCAGGCAGCTCATTGATATTGAGTTCTCGTCCAGAGAGCATGACCTGACGAATTTCACCATCAACGACATAGCGATCGATATCGACATCGTTGAAATCATATTGTGTCCGCAATTCTTGGAGTTGACGGAAAGTTCTGCGCAAGGGTCGCCAATCCCAGAGACGAATACTATTGAAAACAGAAGCGTTTTCGGGACTTCTTATGTCATCATAACTGAGTTGTTCTGTCAGCGGATATTCTTCTTCCGTCACAGTGTTCTCAGCCAAACCATAAGCTTGAAGCGTCGCTGTGATGTTGTAGTTGATATAGTCCGCCTCTAATACCTGTTTTCTGGGTTCAACCTGCCATCTTTGTATAGCGACCGGATAGACTTGTCCAAGAAATCCAGCAATTAGAAACACAGCAAATCCACCAAAAGCGAGTGTGTTGCGTTGGAGGAAGATAGAAATGATGAAAATGAGAGCACACAGAATTGTAAGTCCAATCAAGAAGTACAATATAGGGAGTCGTGCTTTCATTGCGGCATATCCACCACCACCGCGGACGACATCGTTTGTCGTGTAAAGCAGGTCAAACATAGCAAAGCGGTAGTTCCATGCTCGGAATAGGAGTGTTAAACCGACAAGCGTGAACAAATGCGCTTTCACGTTGAAAGGTGGACGGAACCGAAACTGGCTGGTATCGCCCGTGATTAGCCCGTGAAAAAAGTAGACGACGACTGCAAATATCGTCACTAACATAAAGATACCGAAAAGCGTCCCACAAACATAACGTTCTGCTGGCATCCTGAAGACGTAGTAGGCGACATCCTTATCAAAGATAGGATCGCGGGCAGGAGACGTGAAGAACGCTTTCTGCCCCGGTTCTATCTGAACAGGCGTATTCAAACGGATGGCCCCCACATCACCGCGGTCCAAAATTGCTTCAACCCGCGCGTCTTGATTTGTTCCATTCACCTGGACGCTTATCTGATCCCCGACTCTTATATTTTTCGCTTGGAGTTCGAGTTGAGAGACAGGAATCTCGGCAGAATTGAGGCTTTCTTCCACAATAATAGGGGTGGCGGCACGGAAAGCGAGATTCTCGGCATTGGTGTAGCGTAGATAGACTTCCCACCGATCACTGGCGGCATAGCCCATCATGACGCTAAAAAGGACCGCGAGTAGTGTAAGTCCACCATAAATCAGTTTTCGCGTATCACCCGGGTTGTCTGTGGCACCGCCCATGAAATCTGCGCCACCCATAAAAGCAGGACTCAGATGCGCTGGCGTGAATCGATAAATCAGGGCGATGTTCGTCAGGAGGATTGCCAAATAGCACACCCCAACAATCACACCAACGAAGATTTTTGTTGTGAGAATTTTAGTGTAAACGCTGAAGTAGTCTACCACCTTAAACCATAGGAAGTCGGGATAAAGACTAACCCAAATGGCACCTAATCCGCCAATAACCGCGAGTACGGTGATAGTAATAATAAAGCGTTTGGTTCGTGAATCCATATTTTAATTATTCCTTGCGGAGGAATGACATGCGTTTGAACGTTAACGTGCCTTCCTCATATCCGCCTGCGCCGTTGTTGCAGGCTACGATTTTGGTGTAATGTTAACTGACAACTGATAATTGACAACTCTTAAAAAGCTTGTCCGAGTCCGAGGTGGTATTTCATACCGGGTTCAACGTTGGTTAGATCGGTATGCCATGCGGCGGCGAAGTCCACCGAAAACACACCGAGTTGCAAGCGAAGTCCAGCACCGATCGCGGCTTTGACATCGCCAAGGCGAACACCGTTTTCATCGCGAACAAATATTTTGAAAGGGTTCTCCGGTCCATATTGCCAATCCGACCATGCTCCTCCTAAATCTGCGAAGGCTATGCCGCGTATCCCGCCGAGCGTCCACGGGACGGGCCACCCGAAATGAAGCACATCTATGAACGGGATACGGACTTCAAGATTGAGGAGTCCGATGCGTGTCCCGACCAACTCTTCATAATTATAGCCGCGTAGCGTATCAATCCCACCGAGATAAAAATAAGATCGATCACCACCGAAACTACCGCCGAGCAACAATCGCGCCGCAATGGTAGATCGTCTGCCGACACCGAAATAGCGTCGCGCATCAAAAATAACATTTGTTAGTGACAATTCACTACCGAGTGCGGGGAAAGATTGCTCAAGTTCAACACGGTACCGCGAACCTGTATAAGGTGCCCACTCCCGCCACATCGTTGTATCTCCAACAAACGCAACGGAACCCATCGTGAGCAAGCCTCTATCGTCGTATGGATCCAAAGGCTCACGCGTTTGGAAGTTAAAGGAAAACGGCTTCGAGTACATTGAGAACTCAAAGTCGAGTCGATGGTACCTGTCAAACGGGTAATTGACATACGCGCCAAGCCCGGTAATCCGTTGCAGAATGCCCCGCCTACTCTGTATACCGCCCAAGATATGGTATTCATGATAGTTGTAAATCACTGCACCAACATCAGTTCGGTGTGTCAAAAAACCGTATTGTGCGATAAAATCGGGTGCGAGGTAACTCGATTGGTTCATCACGCTCACCCCGATACGATGGTTACCTAACATGTCACTGCCGACGATTTGCACTGTACTTCTTAGGATACCATCCGCACCGAAACTGAAATTCGGGAAGATAGCATCTAAAGCAAAAGAAGATCTCGTACTGTATTTTCGCTTGGCAACCCTATAATTTTCTTCTTCTTCCTCCGTCAAAATGACAGAGGGTTCCGACACGCTTGAAACCCCAATTTTTTCCTCAACCGTTTTGGCACTCTCCATGATACAAACATCGTATTTTCCATTCTGATAGGCACTAAACAGCAGATGTTTACCATCCGGAGCCAAGCTCGGATTGAAACAGCCTGTCATCATATTCGTAAGACGGGTCAACTCAACTTCTAAAGGTCGAGAACCCATAGGTTCCGTGCTACCATTTTCAGTTGAGACGACTTCTTCGTTGTCATGGCTCTCGGCTTGCTCTGCAGTGAGAACTGTTCGGCTATCAGAAGAACGGTCCTCGGCTCTCGGTTCTTGACCATTAGCAACGAGGTTTTCTTGCTGATCGCTGACTGCTGACTGCTGATTGCTGTCCTTCTCCACGATTTCAAGTTTGTGTATATCGTAAATGCTCTGACGATCCGAACAGAAAAGAATCGATGTTCCGTCTGGTGTCCAGCTTGGACTGATAGCGTTATAGGTGCCATCGGTGAGTATGCGTTCCGTACCTTGGCTGAGATTTATCAGTACCAATCGATTTTTGGCACCTCGTTCGGACGCATAGACAATTTCCCCAGTTCTTGGGTGCCACGACGGATGTGTATCGTTAAATGGATCGAAAGTAAGCCTGTCCACTTCACCCGTCAGCAATTCGATTACATAGAGATCCGTCTGTCCCTCTTTTAGTGCAGAAAAGACGATCCGTTCACCGCTGCCATCGTAGTCGGGTGAAGTGACGTTATCAAAATGCAACTCGAAGTACTGCGTCAGTTCCTCAGTCAAAATGTTGACTTCAAGGAGATAATTTGCATCGTGATGTTTGGCGATGAATGCGATCCTGTCCCCGTCTGGTGCCCATGCGAGGCTTCTTCCAAATCCTCCGAAATCGGTTCGGATCTCCTCATATTTCTCACGGAAAAACTGCTTCGTGACACGCTCAATGCGTTCACCTGTTTTTGCGGACATGAGGACAATTTCCAGGAATCCGTCATTTCCAGTGACGTAAGCAATAAGATCGCCGCTCGGGGACCAGACCGGTTTAATGTTATGAGAATATCGAGATTCCTCTGTAAGGTTCTTCGATACCATATCCGGCAATTCCCTATGCTCAACGAGGGGCCAGTAGCGTTTTCGGACTGTCTGCCGCCACGCCTTATCAAATTCTTCGAGTTCTACCCCGAGAACCTCTCTGAAAACATGGTTGATGTCCTTTGTACGACTCTGTCGTAGCCCCTGCAAAATCTCAGCGATTTTCTCTCGTCCATAAGTCTCTGTGAGATACGCCACTGCCAATTGTCCCAACTTATATCCAACGAAAGGTGAACTGAGCCGGTTGAAATTGTGGAGCTGCGGTAGCGGCACAATCTTGTTATTCATGCTGGCATCGCGGACGACCATCTCCCCAATCGCATCATTGTCTTCTGCAAAATAGTCCGCCATCCCCTCTATAAACCAGATTGGCGGGGAATAGAGAAATTCACCACTATAGATGCGGGCATGCGGTTTTTGATAAATAATATCGTATTGGAAAATATGGATGAGTTCGTGAAAAATTACCTCTCGGAACGCTTCCAAGGATCCGGTGAAGGGTATAACGATACGGTGTTTAAAGAGTTCCGCGAAACCTCCAATGCCTTCGTGAAGCTCTTGAAGAATTATGTTGGTTTCCTGAAAGTCTTTGTGGGATTTGTAAAGGATGAGCGGTGTTCTGTCTTGCAATTCATGTTCAAAATCTTCGCTGTGTTGCTCGTAAGCCTCTTCGGCGATCGCCGCCATAATAGGCACGAGTTTCGCTTCACTTGGGTAGTAGTGAATATCAAAATGCTCTGTCCGGTGAATGTGCCAATCGAAGCGTTGATCGGTAATCTTGTTTTTTCCAAAACTTTGAGACCACGCAACACAAGGTGATAACAAGCTTAGGACAACAAGTAGCAACAGGACATCCCTGCCTACCCACGTGGAAGAACTTGGTTGGAAGAATGGAAGAATGGAAGAATGGATGCCCCCCAATCTTCCAACTTTCCAACCTTCCAGTCCCTTCTGACTGCCTTCCAATTCCATCAATGAAGTTCTGTTTTTACCGTCCTTCACATCACTTACCTTTTCTTTCGCCATTGGCTGTCAGCCGTTGGCTTTCGGTAGATCGGACAATTGCTATCGTTTTCACCTACCACAAGATTCTCTTTTCTGACCGCTGACCGCCGATCGCCGATTTCTACTTGACTAAATATCTATCTTCGTTCTCATAATGTGGAGAGATTTGGCGTGTAAATTCCGATACGGCACGTCTACCGAGTTCCCGAATCGTATTCGCTTGGGGTCCAACCTGTGAGAAAATGAACGACCCGATGGTATGCGCTTCAGCAGTGCTTCTTCGGTAAGACTCATCCCAAACCACCTCTTCGGTTTCAACATCAACAATCATTACACGGAGTGAGAGTAGATAGGTTTTCTGCATGTAATCTTGATAATCCACGACATAGCGTTGCCGTTGTACGGAGTAGCGTTCCCCATAATAACGTCTTGGACGACTATCGGCATAGAATCGGAAACTTCCGATGATAACCGCTTTTACTTCAAAGTACTCACCGAGCTGACTCAAGTGCTTTGTATTAGAAAGCCAATCTTCTTCCACGGTCTCACCAGTGAGCAGCCTCGCTGTTTCTTGTGTGCTGACGACCTCAAAATGTTTCTGGCGTGCTAAACCTCTCCGAAGTATTGAGGCGATCTCCCCGCCGATCTCTGGCGGTAGTTTTTCGTTCCGTTCTATCTGTTTCTCGCTGATAAACGGTAAAACGGCGAAGTTGGAGTAGCGAGTAATGTCGATTTCAGATTGGACCTTCACCGGAATAGAGACACGCGTCACAGCATTGCCACATCCACAAAGCGTTAAGACTCCTAATAGAATTCCTATTCTTTTCGCTATCTGCATATTAGTCATCAGCCATCAGCACGGGTTGCTACGCGACCCTTTCGGCTACCAGCAAGAAACCTCTTTCCTGACAGGAACCGACTGCTGACCGCTACTCCGTAGGTAGTGGTTCTTCTAACTGCGGTGCATCTTCATCGTCCCCTCCACTTCGCCGAAGATGTATACGGCACCGCCGATAGTTGAGTCTGTAGTATTTATTATTTGGTTCTAATTCTGCTGCGCGCTGGTAAGAGGCGATAGCCGCCTCCATGTTCCCGAGTGCCTCGTAAGCAACACCGAGGTTATTATGTGCTTTAGCGTCCTCCGGATCGATACTGACAACCTGCTTCCACCGGAAGACGGCTTCATTCCAGAGCTGCGCCTGTGCAGCTTTGATTGCGAATCGATTGTAAGCCTCAGTCCGCGTAACATCTCGCGATATTATAGCACATCCGGATAGCATCCAGCAGAGGAGAATAGCGATAGACGCGAGCTGACTATATCTTAACACGTGTATCACCCCAAAATTTTGTGATATTGGTATACAAGCCACATCGTATATATTACACCGTATCCACCTTTCGCGTCAAGAGAAAAATCGGGTCGCTGCAAAGGCATTTATGGTAACGTATAAAAATATGTAAACATCTGCCGAAACTTAACCCCCTTGGTTGGAAAGTCGCGACCAGGAAATCGTTCCTACAGCGAAGAGTCGGGAATCGGAGTTCCCTCCTACAGAAGAACCGAAAGCCCTTGGCACCAATATAATATAGGCTTGCAAGCAGTGTTCAAATCTGATAGACTTTATATCTCGGACATGGTGACAAAATTTATACGCAACAAGGAGAACATTGAATGACTCATACGACTCCACTCCGTACGGTGATTGTCGGGTGCGGTATGATAGCCGCGGGAGGCTACCAACCGCGTTGCCAAGCGTACCCGAATCGTATTGAATTGGCTGGCTACTATGATCAAGATGCGGAACGCGCCTCAGCATTGGCGGAACGCAACGGCGGACACGTCTACAAATCCCTTGAGGAAGTGCTGAACGATCCAAACATAGAGGCGATTGTGAATTTGACGATTCACATCTCGCACTATCCGGTTTCATTAGCGGCACTGAAAGCAGGGAAACACGTTTACTCTGAAAAGCCGATTTCTATCCGAACCGATGAGGCAAATGAACTGGTAGAAACGGCGGAAGCAATGGGGTTGAAACTGGCATGCGCACCCTCGGCGATTCTCGGCTACGTTCAGCAGAACGTCTGGCAACGGATTCGTGAGGGTGAGATCGGTGATGTGATTTCCGCGATCGGCAATTTCGGGGGTCCTTTGGAACACTGGCACCCGAACGCAGATGCTTTCATCATGCATGCCGGTCCCTTCCGAGACGTCGCGCCTTACCCGCTCACGGCGATGACGACGATGATCGCCCCGGTCAAAACGGTGCATGGCTTCGCGCGAGTTGCCGTCCCAAAACGGATGCTGCACCAGGGACCGCGGAAAGGGACTGAGTTTGAGGTCCATGAGAAGGATCACGGATTTGCTGTGCTTGAGTTCCAGAACGGGGCACACGGACTCATCTATCACAGTTTTACTGTCGCTTCTGGAATTCCGCCCTACGAAATTCACGGCACTGCAGGCGGGTTCTCACTCCAAGCACACGATGATGGGCGCGGTATCCAAAAGTTCACCCCGCAGGACCGGTGGCAAGATGAACCCTCACCACCGAAAGCCTTTACCGGATTAGATTGGGGCAAAGGCGTTGCGGATTTCGCGGACGCGATCAGATCCGACCGGAACCCACGCTGTAACGGCGCGCAAGCACGACACGCGTTAGAAGTGTGTGAGCGGATCATCGAATCCTCCGATGCGAGGAGACCTATCGATGTCGAGAGCCGTTTCCCAACACCACCGCCCGTTGGCGATGTGGCACCTTGGGAAAATGCATAGCGTGAGCGAAGGTTTCATGTATTTACTGATGCAAAAAAAGAAATGCGGTATCAATACGTATGATGCCACATTTCTTTCTTCAACTTTAGTCGGCAGTAACGACCCATCTGCGCGTATATCGCTACTTGAGCCGTATTCTCTGAAGTCCCTTAATTACAATGACTGGAGCTGCTCGAGAGAGTTACTGTTGTGTAATCCAGCGTACTGTTATAATAGTACGTGGTGCTGTGACCCACATGAGAACAAACATACTCCTCATGTTGTTGCACACACCAGATGAAACACCACGGTTCATGACCTGTTGCTTCCCATTGACAATTATCTGCTGGGTGTCCGTGATAGTACTCGTTCCTATGTGTCCCACTTGAGGAAGTAGCAAAGGTACCGTCAGGACAGTAAAAATCAGTTCTCCAAGGCTGCTCGAAGACTTGGGTGGGACCTGCATCCGATATGTTAACCCCAACAAGCAACGGGACTGCGAAAGTCAACGTGAAATGAAGAGGGTTAAGCCTCCAAAATGCTTTTTCAACATTGGTAGATCCTCCTTACGGAAATGAGAAGGCAAAAGACAAGGGGCATGTCCGATTGACATCCGTTTTCTTGCCGGTTGCTTTCGATGTGCTAAACGACTGACAGGTACCAGGTATCCACCAGTGAAGCGTCTCACTTGTGGATTTCAATTCTGAGAGGCGATGTGCTTCCCAGAAAGATCATACAAATTCTTATCATCATCTCAGTCTATATCATAGAATGAAATGCCTTCTGTTCTTGCTTTTCGATATTTTTCAAGTCTGTGTCGTGCATCCTCTGACAAACGTCCGGTCTGGTTCGCTGCTTCAAGCCATGCGTAATACTCATAACGCGAGGCAATTGTCGTGTGGTCGTAAAGCGCCTGATATGCCTTCAGATAAGCGCGGCATTCCTTGTTTGTTCTCGGTAGCTGCAGTTCCAACTTTCGTAAAAAATCGGCAATGCTGTCGACTTCCGGAATATCGCCGTGTCTACGAAGGAGTGCCGCGTGTTTGTGTTCTATCCACGCTTCTGGATTCTTTCTTCGCAACCGATCCAGAAAAAGGCGTTCTGTTTCTTCATCCACTCGTTTTCTGATCTCTTCGAGCGAACGCCGGTTGACTGCAGTCGGAAAAAGAAAATAACTCGCCTCAAGGAAAGCAGCATGTCGCTCATAAGTGATGGATAATAGATCGACTTCTACAAACTCATCTTTCGCCGGTTGCTGCATAAACTCTACAAGATATCGAACCTGCGGGATGTCTCCAAACCTTTGGAAGTCAGTGGCGGCACGATATTTTTGGTATAACGCTTGATTTTCCGTCTCAAAGGCCCAGCGTTGCGGAATCACCAGGTTCATGAGTTCTTCAACTTCTTCGTCTGTTAAGGCTATCCAGTCGTCGCCTTTCAACTTTTCCCAGTCCTTGTCTTTCAACCTCAACAAGGATTTATCAGGTGCATCGAGCAATCGTTTATCAGGTGTGTTGAGCAGCGGGTTGTAAGGAGAATCGGTCGTATCTCCTACGTCTTCTATGTCTCCACAACCAAAGCAGAAGATAGACGCAAGAAGCAAAAATATTGAAAGGGTGAAATGATTTTTCATGGGACCTCCATGGGGCCAAAAACGATATTCGCGCCTGCCTCAATCCGCTTTTCCAAAGTTTCAAGTGTTTCTCGCGTTTCTTCGATTGGCCAAAGGGTGTACTGCGCTTTAAGAAAACTCAGGTATTCATCCGCATCTTTTATCGATATCCCAAATCTCCTTCTTTCTTCAAAATCTACAAAGGTATGGACCTCCGGGATGTCACCAAACTGCTTAATGAGTTGCGCCTGAAGGTATACGATATATAACGCGGGGTCTTCTGTCTTGTACCAGTCTCGGGGCGGGTATGTGTCACCTGTTTCGTCAGTAGATTCGCCTTCTGGATAGGTTTGTTTCCACGGGTCGTTCTTGGAAAGCGCGAGGTCAAACGAATTATCATCCAGCCAATCGTACCTGTCGCTATTTGTGGGAGTTTCTACCATATGAGAGTGCGAATCGGTATTGTGGCTATGTCCATGTTCATGTCCGGGCGGAATAGCGATTTCTGCGATTTCCGTGTCCGTTTTTGCTGGACTTGGCTTCAGTCCGGGTGTTACCACCTTATAGATTTTTATGGGTTCAAGTCGTGGCTTAGGTCGGAAAAAGATAAAACTGCCGACGCAGAGGATAACAAATGCTGCAAGTGTCCAGTACCATTTTGTTTTCAACATAATAGAGCCTCCATGTTAAGTTTAACGTGAGCTTGATAAAAGTGGAATGTCGGGTTTCGCTACCGGTATTGATACAGAAAGTGGACCTGAAAACGGTATATTTCTCCACATTCTGCGATTTTTTCGGTGTATTTACCGCTCTACCTGTAGGAAACACCCTATCAAAAACACCTACAGATTTATTTTCAAACTGGCGTTAAGTTTAACTTTCCTGTAAGAGAGATAGAATCTTCCAAACGGAAGGGTTCACTTCTTTTTCGCGTTTGGAGTCACCGAACACTTCTGCTATTAATGTGAGATAAAATCTTAGAAGCGTCCCAACTTTTTTCACAGCACGAAACTCTTCAAACGTTGTGAGGTGGATGCTGACTTCTCGGGAGAATAAAACTTCCATCACCCAACTCTTGCCGAGCGAGTTCACGGAGTATCTCAAGTGTATCATGTTCCACTCGTGAAACTGAGGACCGAGACATCCCAAGCCGTGCAGCGACCGCGCGCAGGCTCAACGCCTCCGGCACCCCGATCCCCCACCGCAAACGAAGCACGTCCGCCTCACGACGCGGGACTTTCCCAAGGTATACTGCTAAATCGTATGAAGTTTCAAACGCGTCAAGATCCTTAGACGCGACAGCAAGGGTTTCACTTAACGTTATCTCATCGTCCGGATCCGCTGGCAGGGCATCAAGACTGGACATCTGCTGATGTGCCGAACAATCGCGCACATACGCAACCACTTCAACACGCCATCCTAATGCCTCGGCGATGGCTGCGTCAGTCGCAGCCGCACCTTGTTTCTGACAGGCAGCACGATACTGATTTACTTGACGACGCAGGGGATCCGGTATATGGAAGGCGGTTCGGGCGGTATCAATGTAATTGAGAATTTCGCCTCGGATAGGGTGGCGAGCGAAGGTGGCGAACCTGCCGCGAGACGGGAGATACTCAGGGACGGCTTTCACAAGACCTGTCACGCCTGCACCGAAGAGGTCTACCGCTTCAAGTCCACATCCGCTAAATTTGAGGACGATGGACTTTACGAGTCGCAGGTTAGAGACAACAAGTTTATCGTGTGCTGCATCAGAACCCTCACGGGCAAGGACCTGTTCCGCTTCGGCAGTCAATAGCGGATAGGAAGCAATGAGCCGCTCGGTTGCGGCATCAAGGTGAAAGGTATAAAAACTCACGTGTGTCATGATATTTCTCCTTGTGGCAGGTAAAGGAGAAGACCCCACGGATGTTTATCCTTTACCTTGTCATTTTACACTATAGTCGTAAGCGTTCTGGAGCATTGTCTCTGATTCTTCCTTTTTCAAAAGTTGATCTGTGCTGCAAATGCTTTGCAGCAAACAGAGAAGTGGTTCAGCCAGCGGCTGAAGTTGAATCGTTAGTTTGCAGTGCGACGAGAGACATTCAAAGGATCGGGAACGCACACAATGGCACGTATGCATACAATGTGAGGTAAAATCTCAGAAGTGTCCCATTTTTTCGCTTAGAGAGGCATCACAATAGTTTATTTACTAAGCATCAGCATGTTGATGAAAAGGCGATACGCGCCCGCTACACCTGCTGGAAGCTGTCTATAGAAAGCATAAGCGGCATACGTGTAAGTGCCTTGTCCGTATTTCGCAGTGAGGAATCCGCCGTGTTGCGGTTCCTGCTCACGGTCATGGCACGTAAGGAGTGCCTGATAGTTTGCGTCCCATTCGGTAAGGAATTTAGAACCACGTTCCTCAACCCACCCATCGAAATCAGCCGCTGTAATCTGATGAGGATGTTGGAAGATCGGGTTGTCTGGCATCAAAATGGTTACCTGTGCATCCTCTTCGGAGACCTCCTCCGGTCGTCTGCCCATCGTGTAAGGATAGGGACCGAACGGAGCCGCATCAAATTCTGGAGTCTGATACTGAACGATGAGGTTGCCGCCTTTATGCACGTAATCGAGGAGTCTACCGTTATAGGCAACGAGATCCCGGCGAACGGCATACGCTCGGATACCAACGAGGATCGTGTCAAATCGATTCAGATCACCGGTGCGAAGTTCCTCCCTATCCAACATCTCCACGTCGATACCGATCTGCTGCAGAGCCTCAGGTACCCTGTCGCCTACCCCCATGATATACCCAACGCTCAAATTCGATGGGACTTTGAGTGGGATGCTACGAAGCGTCATGACAGCAGGACGATACAGGTGTCGCGGTTCAAGATCTGGATGATCAATCGTCTGATAACCAGCGGTATATGCCTGACCATTGGATATAGCAACCGCCTGAATTGTGTAATCTCTGCCTGCTTCTACACCTTCAGCAGACACCTGAAAAGTAAAGGTTTTGCTGGCACCTTCGTGTGTAAAAGCGAAAGATGCCCTTTCAGGGGATATACGCCATCCTTCTGGAAGTTCGAGCGACAGCGTGCCTTCCGTTTTACCTTGGACGTTATTTAGCATCTCCACTGTTGCGGTAAATGTTGCTTCCCCACTTGCCATAGCAGATTCAGAGATCGGAATAACACCGATACGCGGTGAAACGGATAGACTGATAGCAGGCGCGACCGTTAGCAAACGGCGTCTTTCCCCCCACGGTCTATTAATTGAAACCGTTTGGGCAGGCTGCGTCAGTGTAAAGTCCACCCCATCCACGCGATAGATCACAACGCCATGAACATCAGGGGGTGTGTAGGGTAAGAATCGAAATTCTGGACGCTTCAGCAGATAGACGGCATCGTGATATTCCGAGGCGCGGGTCCAATACGGTTGCGTGTAATCTGCATCCCCTACCACCTCCACCTCAAACACAATAGAGATGGGTTCGTTCGTCTGTATAGACATTATTCCTTTTCGATCCGAATCCTGCTGGACACGATGTACATTCCAGCCGTCAAGAGTATAGAGCGAGGCATTGACAAGTTCAGCCGCGACCGGACTGGGATTCACCATTCGCATCCCAATTGAAAACTTTTGACCGGGAATTGCAACGTTAAAGGTTTCAGATGAACGGGTCTCCGTTGTCGGTTGAACCAGCACTTCTAATGACAAACCGAGGGCAGCGTTCGCAGCGGTCATAAATTCCTGCTCTTTATTCCGAAGCAGGAACAGGAGATGCGCTCGAGTGTTGTCATCAAGGTCAGCACGCTGGACGTTTTCGATCAAGCCACGGACCGCTTTTAACCCGCTTGCGAGATGCGGAACGACTGTCCAGGGGTGGCGAGCATCATAATCACGTATTGCGGCATCAACGCTTTCCTGAAGTTGTGTGAATTCTGCGTCCACTGCAGATGTATTCGCTAACTTCGCCATACCCATAAGGGTCGTATCAATCCCGTCAAAGAGACTCTCTTCAGGTTTCCCTTTCTCGGCGGTTAGGGTCGTATCCACTAAGCGCAACTCCGCAACGGCAGATCCTTTGGCGGCGCGTGTTTGTCCCACACCTTGTGAACGTTGGAAACTGAGTCCTTGGCGTGCAATTTGGGAGTATGAGAGTCCCAATAAAGCATTGTATTCGCCGGTATCAATTTTTAGTACGGGTATATCAGGCGTTTCGGTCGTATTGCGCCGCCATCTGGAACGCGTGATATAGAGTTTCTTCGGTTGCCACGGGTGTAGTCCTTCGGAAAGGTGTTCCGGGAATCGATTCGCATCGCCCGCAGCACGGAATGCCTCCAAAGTTACGACCCCGGATGCCTGATGGTGTCCGTGTCCATCTTGGCGGTTGCCTTGAAACCGGGAGATGATAACATCTGGACGGTAGAGACGGATGAGGCGAACCATATCCTCCAAAAGCATCTGATAGTCCCATTTTTCCAAAGTCTCGTCCAGCCGTTTGGAATACCCGAAATCAACAGCACTGCTAAAAAAGAGGTCAATCCCATAGTAGCGCACAGCGGCAAGATGTTCCTCCGTCCGTACGATCCCCAGCGCGTCAAACAATTCGGGTCCGATAAGGTTTGCACCGCCCTCACCACGCGTCGTGGAATATAACCCAGTTCTGACACCGCGTGCGCGACTGAGCCACGTCAACAACGCGCCATTTTCGTCGTCAGGATGCGCGACGGTGTGTAGGACAGTGGCAGTTGTCTGTAGACGCTGTAAGGCGCGCCAAGCTTCTGAAGCGTTGGTTGCTCCCGCTATTTCGCCAGTGTCTGCCATTGCCATATTCCGTCCTACTATTCCGAACAACGCAAAAGCCAAAATTGATACTACGATTTTTTTTAGCATAAGATAAATTCTCCAAGAAAAATATGCATAAATTATCCGAATCGCGGATTATCACGGATGACGCGAATTTTAAGCGTTTTTCTGTTGATGTCCCTTCGTCCCGTAGAGATACCTTAGGTATAGAGCGGCATCACTCCATGCTTTAATGGGGAAGAGCGTCGCGAAGCATTGCTACACTCTGTGGAACACCGATGTGTGCCTCGGCTTTCCCTTCAAATTCAATGGATACGTACCCCTGAAATCCGGTATCTTTTAGAATGTTCCCAATTTTAGCATAATCCAAATCTAACGTATACCATTCACCACCACCGTAATAAGTCTTCGCATGGACAAGCACTGCTTCATCTGCAATCTGTTCCAGTTTTTGGTATGGATCTGACAGGAAATTCCCGCAATCCATTGTCACCTTCAGCCAGTCTGAGTCGATAGCAGAGACGATACGATTGACACCTTCAGGCGTGCATGTCAGTCCCCAATGGTTCTCGAGTCCGAGAACGACTCCGTATTTTTCAGCATCCGGGAGACAATTTTCGATGGCAGCAATTACCCATTCAAACGCCTCGTTTTCTGTGTGTCCGGGGAGTGCGGGTTCTTGCCCTTCGGTTTTCATTAATTCATCGAAAGAGGGGACAGTGCCCCATCGTCCTGAGTTGAGGCGAATTGAGGGGATACCGAGTTCGTGTGCTAATCGGATGCAGTGGATCGTGTGATTAATATTTTTTTGCCGTGTTGCCGCGTCTGGCGAAACGAAGCCTTGATGGATGGAGAGTGCGTATAAATCGAGTCCATGAATGAAAGCGAGCCTTTTCAGTTTCTGGAGATACGGATTCGCTTCCGATGCCATCTGTTGATGTAAGATTTCAACGCCGTCGAGGTCGAGCCGTGCGGCTTCCTCAATGACGTGCTCAATCGGCACGCGTTCAGGTTTGAAATGCCAATAAGAATAAGTGGATACACCGAATTTCAATTTATCACCTCAATTGGGAATGTTTGTTCCCGCTATGATAGCATAACTCGGCATGCAATATCCACTTTTTTGATGGATTATCGGTTAGTAATCGTCTGAATCGCGGATTGTCGCGGATTTTACAGATTCCGTGGACTTTTCATTCGTCACTGCTTCTGCCACCAACTGCTCTAAATCTGCCTCCCTACCTCTGCGAGAGATCAACTTGTGGGTAGCTTCATGGGCGATCAGCGTGCCATCCCTATCGATAAGCCACCGCGCTGGAATAGAACGAACATCATACTGTTGCGCGAGGGGACTCTGGCGTTCCAGTCCAGTGTAAATTTGCCGCCACAGGATGTCATTTTCCTTAAGGTAATTTCGCAACTTCGTTTCATCGGTATCGAGGCTGACTCCGATGAGGTCAAATCCCTGATCTTTATAGGTATCGTATATCTTCTTGACCTTCAGCATCTCTCCGACGCAGAAACCGCTCCAGACTGCCCAGAAATCGAGGAGGATGACTTTCCCACGATATTGCTGGAGCGAAATGGGTTCGCCATCAATATCTGTTGCAGAAAAATCAGGTGCAGGTTTTCCAAATTTTTCATAGGCCTCGGCAAGTCTACGGGATAGATCGTGCTTTCCAAATTTCCTCGGTTTTTGTGGCACAACTTCCATACCCACAGATGACTTAAGCATCTCCAAATATCGGGGTATCCGCTCACTGTGAGGTAGGCGATAATCCGGATGAAATAAATTCTTACTGGGGAGGTGTTCAATCACTTCCAAGTCGGCGGTGAGTGTCAGGCTGTCCACAGAATCGGAGTAACGTTGTCGGAGTTGCGTTGCCAAGGCACCCGCTGCTATCCCTTTGGTACCCGTTTGTAGCTCGGGCAACTCTCTGAACAGAACCCAGACGTTCACAAAGTACGTGTTGAGCAAATTGATAATTTTCGGTGAGGAGAGCGGACCCGCTCTCAAGGCTTTGCCGGTTCCTCAGCAGGATTCATCGTCGAGGACACCGAATAGGAGGACCGCATGGATCGGACGATTCGATGATTTCGCGAGTTCGACTGCATCTTCAATCGGGGTCCACTCAATTTCAGCAAACTTGTAGAGTGCGCTCTGAAACTTTTTATTGGCTTCTTCCTCCGTGATGGCTACCTCCCAAACAATCGATTCTGGTTGCATCTCCGATAAACTGTAGAGTTCCATGCGAGGGACAAATCCTATATCATGAGTTCTAAAAGCACCGATATCTACATTACTATTGCGATTAGGAAGCGATAGCGTAAATTGGCAAATCGTTCCGCTGTTGCGATTGATGAGCAGATGTCCAGCAAATTGCGCTGGCATCAAGTAGGCATCAATAGACGCGTCCAGTGCGAAGCGCGCATGGATTCGGAAAACAATGTCAGCATATTCAGACGAAAGTGCCCGTAAGCACGCCTTTGCTCCGTTCTGACCATATTTGACATTCATTGTTGCGCTGGGATGGAACTGGCAAAGAAAGGGGAGAATCCCTTCCGGATCCAAGTCCCAGACATCTCCCACGTCGACGGTTGATGGCGGAAGAAAGGCTTGAAAATCCGTCGTGTTGTAGTTTTTCAGGACATGTGCGGGTCCGGGATTGAACACCTCCAACCACTGTTCCCATGTCATATCTATCGGTTCTTTCCACTGTGCCTTGGCTCGATTAAACTTCTCTTTTGTCGATCGATGCAAGTTATTCGCTGTATTCTCGATTGGATCCCAATGTGCCTGCACTGGAACGTTCGCTGAAGCTCTCAGCACATTACTCAGGTCTATCATTATGCTCACTCCTGTTGTTGGGACGACTTAGCAGTAAATGAGTGTTAGGAACATCGCATTATCACCTAATCTGACAGGAGTGCTTCAATCATCCAAATTAAGGGTTGACCGCCGATAAGGCGAGGTTAGAAACCTCGCCAGCAAGGGGCGGTGTTCCGTCCCTTCTAAAATGCCCGCATATTTTCAAATTCTACTATAAACACTGCGATACCGTTCACACTATCACGCTATTATAGTGTTAAGACGCGATTTTGGACAGGAAACATTGCATTACATGAAAAAATTTGGATTTTTTAGGAATTATGCTGGGGAAATTGCTGTTGGGAAGAATTGGGCTTTATGTTCAGACCGCTGGGAAGCGAACTGGGTTGCAATATGTAAGGGCTGTTTAGCTACCGTCAGAGGGTAACCAAACAACCCCAACAAAGTGCGAGGTTAAAAACCGCGCTTAGATACAAAAATCCTATTCAAAACCGCTGACTTTCGCAGCTTCAGGTGCGCTCGTCGGAAGTTCCTTCTGGGCTAACGTATCTTCAGGCACATAACCGGAGTAGTCGGAAATCTGACCGTGTGTCAACGCGTACACCACAACGTTCGTCATGAAACGATAGACGCCGGGTGAATAGTGGACACTCCGTGTCGGGAGACTGACAGACTCCATTGCGCACATGTAGTCACGACGCACCATGATAACCGATAACTTTTCACCGACGGAGATACCTTCAAGGAAGTTCCGTTTCGGCGGACGTGTGCCCCACCAGAAGATGTCGTATCCGACAGGTGGACCGCCCATTTCATAGAAGTTATCGTAAATCTCGTGCTCGTTAGCAATACGTTCAATCTGATACTCAGGCATGACATAGCGCATCTGTGCGAGGAAGAGACGAATCATCGCTTGCGCAGGTGCGTTCACACCGCAATCGTCAAAGACAAGGAATCCACCTTTTTCAACGAGATAGCGACGCATACCAGCGGCTTCAGTCTCGGTGAGACGGCTATCCATTTTACCACCACCATACTGCCGTCCGAGCAAGTTACGAGAACGGGTGAGTGACGGATCGTGTCCTGTCATAAAGACGAAGGGTGTTTTGAAGAGGTTGGCATCCGTAAGTTTCAATGCGCCACCTTCAACGTTCATGTCGGTTTTGATTTTGGTACGTTCGTTGAGCCACTTCGTCAATGCGTTGAGAGAAGAAGCATCAGCCCACCAGTCAGAGAGACTGTGGCGGATCCGTGTGAAACGGAAGACGCCGCGGATGTCCTTACCTTTACCAATGACGCGCCCACCGGGTTCACCTCTGGGCAGGGGTGGCACTTCAACGTTACCGAGGGTGATGTTTTCAACGACATCGCCGAGGGCATCGCGTGCGGCACCGACGTTTTCAACCATTGCGAGTCCAGGGGGACGTTCAAAAGCGACTTTCACCTGTACGACGCTCCCTGCAACACCACGACCGATATTAGCCGGTCCAGCGGAGGGGGCAGTTGCTACGGGTGCGGAGAACGCTAAGGCACCGGGGGCATCCGAAACAGGGAGATCGGCGTGTGTTACAACTGTCGGCACGGGTGCGTTCGGCGTAACCACTCTCGGTACATTCGGATTAATCGGTGCGTCCACTTTAACGGTTTGGTTTGAAAATTCGAGTACTGTCTGCGGTTGGAAATTTGACTTAGCAACAAACGCAGTTGTTACACGAGGTTGCACTTGAACCTGTTCAACGACGACGGTGTTCTGTGTTGGAACAGTCGGCTTAATAACAGGCTTTACAACGGGTTTTCGTACCTTCGGCTTCGGCGGCTCCTTCGGTTGGAGCACTTCAGCACCCACGAGATCTTTGAACTGTTCAGTTTGCGTGACAAGATAAATGCCAGCAATGAACGCAATGACCGCGTGAAGTACCAATGAAGTCATAAAGGCACCTGAGGTTCGTTTTGCACTCATTCGTTATTACCTCCAAGGAATATTTGCGTATCCTACAGAAAATAAAAAGTTGTTGATGCAGGGATATATGCAATTTCCGTGCCAATGCGAAAAACACTGAATTGGCGATGAATCCCTGCATCAAGCGGGTTAAACTGCACGAAAAGGGGCAATCTCTTTTTAAACTGCACAAAAAGGGGCAGTCTTTAGCAACTGTGCGCACCAAAATTGGACTTATTCGACTTTGTCGGCATCTGTCGTAAAGAAGCGGCCTGCATCCTTAAGCCGGGGTTTACCTTTGTGAAAGCCAAAGATGCCAAGGTTATTTTCGGTACTGCTATCTAACTCGTGAATCTTCCACCCATCCTTTTCCTCTTTCACCAGATAGAGATGCGTTTCACCAGGAAACGAGCCTTTGTAACAATTGTAGCCTATGGCACTCGCTTCAATTTTGCTGCCTTTATAGCGAATCCAAAAATCTGTCAATTGGTCGTTCTGACCCCATTTGGAACCCTTTGTGCCGATACCGATCCACAGACCTTCGATAGCGACTTTAACATTCGTCCACCCGAAGGCGATTGGCACAGGTTCATTTCCAGCAAAGATTGTTCCGAAGGCAACCTTGCCGTCATTCGTCCGGAAAGTCTCTCCAATGGCTTTGAGATCGTTGTCGTTAAAGGCTTCGTAGAAGGCACTGTAGACCTTTTGGATTGCGACTTTTTCTGCTGCGAAATCAATTGGGGGTCTTGCAGCAACTACAGGCTCATCAGAACTCGTGGATGAGGAGCTTTCTGTCGGTTTTTCAGCGGATTCTTCTTCGGTGTCGCCACCGCAGCCGACAATGCTGATGCTCATGATGCTTGCTGCGAAGAGGACAAGCACGAGCCACGTTAATCTCGATTGCATTTTTCTAAATTCCTCCTTTAGATTCATTACATTGCTTGCAAACAAGGGTTGCAAGCCTGTTGCATCCAAAAATTGTGCTTTTCAGTTTCCCAAACACGCATAAGGCAAGAATCAGCCACTCGAAGGCTAAGACACATTTCTTCTGTGGATGCTATTGTGAGGTATTATAACCCCTTTAGAATAACATGTCAAGTTAATTCGTCACTGTTGTAGGATCATTGCGTTTTAAAACTAAACGACCTTATCACTATTGATGCGTGTTTGCTGCTTAGCATCAAATCTCTCAACTTTTGGCAAATATGCAGCCGCTTCAAGGGTCTGCATCACATCAGCAACCTGAATTTCGGACATACACCCGGCTTGTCCGAATCGACACGTCGCTCCCAAACAGGGGCAGTCCGACCTCCGCTGAATCGTCTGACACTTTTCACTTGCCGGACCGAAACGGGTGGGATCTCCGGGCCCATACAGTCCGATGGTCTGCGTGCCAACAGCTGCGGCGAGATGCATCGGACCACTATCGTTGCCGATAAACACATTACATGTGTGCAAGATCGATGCCAGTTGTATCAGGGTCGTTTTGCCAGCAATATTGATAGACTTTTCTCGCATGCGTGCCTGAATTTCGGTGATTATCGGTATTTCATCTTCCACACCGACATACAGAATCTGTGCACGTTTTTGGTCAATCAGCCAATCCGCTAACTCTGCAAACCGCTCAGGCATCCACCGTTTTAGCGCAATCGGAGACCCAGGATGGATAGCAATTAGTGGACGTTGCCTCTCAATTTGACATGTGGCAAGGAGTTCGGATGCCCATTTTTTATCTTTTGCTGTTACTGAGAAGATAGCGGTTCGTACGGGCGTCGGGATGTCTGCTTGCCTTAAGACATCGAGGTTACGTGTCGTTTCATGGATTCCACTGAATTGTGCAAAACCCACTTTGTTCGCAACTTGTAGAGCGGCACGACTGAAGCGTTTCGGTGTGAGCCGTAAGAACGCAAACCAGACCATTCGCCAATCACTACGGAGATCCACCATCAGATCGTATTTTTGGCGGCGTAACTCGCGGTAGAGCTTAAACGTTTCTCTGAGTGATGTCGGCTGACCTGTACGGCAAAAAGCGGGTGAATTGTATTCTATAACCTTATTGACCTCAGGATGCCTCTCTAAAACGATGCGACTCCATGTCCCAGTGAGCGCGTGCAACTCAGCGTTCGGATACGCCCGACGGAGATTGGAAAACACCGGTGTTGCTAACAGGACATCCCCAAGATGATCAAGTTTGATAACGAGGATCCGTTCAGGTGTGAAATCCTTCGGAAACCAACGTTTCCGATAAAAGAGCCACTGCACGACAGCGGAAGCGATTAAAGTGAGAATCTCGATCGCGTTCTGAAACATTCTTTCCAATTTAGCAAATTCACAGCGATTGTCAAGAAAATAACGTGAAAAACGGTTCTCCGCGTGTCCGACTCAGTATCTACGATTAGTGAAAAGAATCCTTACAACTAACTTTCAAAAACATAAATATCTAAGGAAGGTATTTCATGACTACAAGCACACGATTTTTTTTCTTAACTGTTGCGGTAATACTTTGCGTACTTGGATGTGCGCGCGATCGGAGTAACTTGCTAATACCTGATCATATATCGCCGATGGACGTTCACGAATCCGTTGATACCGTCGAAACTTCCTTTGAACAGAACGTTCTGCCCATCCTTACGGCGAGATGCGCGCTTTCGGGGTGTCACGTCGCCGATGGTCCTCACGGTCTGGATTTCAGGACATACGAATCATTTATAGCGGGAGGCAAACACGGTCCTGCGTTCATCCCGGGGAACGCAGAAGAGAGTGAAGTCGTTGAAGAGATCGTTTCCGGTAGAATGCCCCCTGGTGGACCGCCACTGACGGAGGCTGAAATTCAATTATTCGTTGATTGGATTAATCAACAAGAAGCCCAAGAGCGGGTCATCCAGCAAGAACACGGCGACGCGCACGAAGATGCTCATGAGAAAATGGATGTCGAGCATGAGGAAGACGATGAACATGACGAGGACATGGACGACGATCATGATAACATGGATGATGTTCATGACGAGGAAGAAGATGAGCATGATGAGGACGACGAACACGACGATGATAACGGACATGACGATGATGATGACGATAACTAACACTCATGTCAATGTCTTCGTTGTTTAAAACGCTATAGAGGCTGGTATGAGACCAGCCTCTATACTTACTTTAAGCCTACCCCCTTTTATCCTACAAAAAGCACGTCTAAACCCATTTGCATTCGGTAGATAGATTCTGATATACTATCTTCACTCATCTTCCAGCCAAACCCGTAGTCCGTAATGTAATGGTTCTCACTGCGAAGCAGGATAGAGGGAACGCACGCAACAGTTCAAACCCCTTTCATTACTCCGCAAGGTAAAATTAAAAAATGCAATTTATCAAACACTTCTCAGAAATTGACGATGCCGACTTGCTCCGTGTCGGCGGAAAAGGGTTGAATCTCGGAAAACTGACAAGGGCTGGGTTTTCAGTGCCGAGAGGTTTTTGTGTCACTACGGATGCTTACCGATTCTCTGTTGAAGGTCTATCGGAACAGAATAAAAGCAGCGTTAAAGACATAGAATTGTCGCCAGAACTTGTCGCAGAAATCCACATAGCGCGAGAAAAATTACAGACAGCCACAGTCGCAGTGCGTTCCAGTGCCACAGCGGAGGATCTGGCAGAAGCAAGTTTTGCGGGACAACAGGATACGTTTCTGAATGTAACAGCCGATGAACTTTTAGACGCGCTCAAAGCGTGCTGGGCATCGCTCTGGTCGGAACGCGCCATCGCCTATCGGCAAACGCAGAAGATCCCTGATGAAGGGTTAGCAATGGCAATCGTCATTCAAGAAATGTGCGACGCAGATGTCTCCGGTGTCCTTTTCACGGTCGCTCCCTTTAATGAGAATGCCTCGATTATTGAATCGAATTGGGGATTAGGTGAGTCGGTTGTATCTGGTGCTATCACGCCTGATAGTTTTCAGGTGTCGCGGGATACAGGCGAGGTTTTGGAGAGAAACATCGCTACGAAAAGCGAAATGGTAACCGCTACTGGTATAAGTGAGATACCCGCTGCACAACAAGATGTCCCAAGTCTAACAGACGTACAATTAAAGGAACTCACGCAGCTGGGTATGCGGGTCGAAACCCACTATGAACAACCGATGGACATTGAGTGGGCACTCGCAAATGGACAGTTTGTCCTGTTGCAGTCCCGCTACATCACCACAGCCGCCGCATCTATCACACATCTTAATGAGGCACATTCCATCTCAGAAGTCGATAAAGAAAGCGTTGAGAAAGTCCGTCAGGAGGAAATCCAGATATTGGAAGCATGTGCCGAAGAACACGGGACAGTTTGGTGTCATCACAACCTTGCGGAGGTGCTACCGGCTCCACTCCCGATGACGTGGGCAATTATGAAGAAATTTATGTCGGGTGCTGGTGGGTTAGGTAAAGCCTATCGGGACTTAGGGTTTTATCCAAGCAAGCGGGTTCATCATGAGGGGATTCTCGAACTGATATGTGGACGGATTTACGTCAATTTAAACCGCGAGGCGGAACTTCACTTTGAGGGTTTCCCCTTCGCGCACGATTTTAACGCCTTGAAGCAAAATCCGCAAGAAGCGATGTATACCCAAGCACAAAGCGATATTACTCGGAGTAACGCCTCATTTTGGTTGAAACTGCCGCTCCATATCATTCGTATGAGCAGAGCAGAAATGCGTCTTCGCCAGTGTCGCTCCGACTTCGTCCGATTGTTAACTGAAGAGGTCATCCCAGCGTTTCAGGAGGAAGTAGAAACAGAACAAGACATTTCCTATTCAGACCTAACGGATGCCGAATTAGTAGCGAAGTTTGAAGAATGGCGCGCCAAAACATTAGACGAGTTCGCGCCGAAAGCCCTGACCGCTACACTCCTTGCGGGGTTTTCACTTCAACGATTGGAGGCGGCACTTCAGAAGTGCTTGAATGAAACAGAAGTAAAAACTTTCGCGAGCAGGCTTATTAGCGGGATTTCTGGTAATCTCACCGTTGAAACCAACGAGAAATTGTCGGAAGTGGCAACAGAGGACTTGTCCCTTACCGATTTCCTAAAAGATTACGGACATCGAGGTGTCGACGAGTTTGAATTAGCACAGCCCCGCTGGCGCGAAGATACCACTTATCTTGAACAGATCATTGCATCTTTCCGGCAAAAGAACACTGAATCCTCTTCTTCCAAGAGTGACGGGGCACAGCAACAGATAGCGCAACGCGAGTCCGCAGAAAAGGAACTCGCCACACGACTCGGAAATAAAACGGGTTTAAGGAAGCAGATTGAGAGTGAACTGGACTTCGCGAGAACTTATATGCCTTTCAGGGAGACAGCGAAATTTTACCTGATGCTCGGCTATGAACAGATCCGACGTGCGCTCCTTGAATTGGATCACCGTTATCAACTCGATGGCGGCATCTTCTATCTCGTACCGGATGAATTACGACAATTAATAAACGGTGAAGTCCTCAGTGATGCAATCACCACACGTAATCTGAAGCGTGAACTGGCACTTCAGATTGAGGTACCGGATGTCATTTTCAGCGATGCGTTGGATCAGATTGGTGCATCGATGCCAATTGATGCGGTGGATACATATACAGGGGTGGGCGTTTCGGCAGGCGTTGCGACCGGACACGCCCGTGTGCTTTTGACACCAGCAGATGCGCTCCCATCCGACAGGGATTACATTCTGGTATGTCCGTCAACCGATCCGGCATGGACACCGCTTTTTCTGCATGCAGCGGGACTGGTGATGGAGCGCGGTGGGATCCTTTCACACGGTGCAGTCGTTGCCAGAGAGTATGGTGTGCCTGCGGTAGCGAACATTCCGAGCGCGACACGTCGTATCACTGACGGACAGATACTCCGCGTTGATGGAAATCAAGGGACGATCTCAATTTTGTAGGCAGCCTCTTGGTAGGGAAACGAAATATGCTGTTACTCGATACCTATTCAGACAAACTTCAGCAGAAGCGTAGAAAAACCCGGCGTGCCTTTCTGGTTTCGTTGGTTCTACACGTCATTGCGACGGGAATTATAGGTCTCAGTTATATTCAGTGGTATCGACCGATGCAACCTTCGGAACCGCTTACCTCGGAAGCCATCTCTGTAACATCTCTCCAGCGTTTTCATGTAAATAGTACGCGCAAACGTTCTATGCCAACCACCCGACGGTCAACACCGACGCGTTCAAAGACCTCGCCACCTCTGAATCAAAACGTTGCAAAACTGGTGCATTCAGCACCGCCAACCGCTTCCAGTGCATCTATTCCCGTGCTGAGGACAGACGCTCGGTTACCAATGGCTGAGACATCTCTGCGCGAGCAGACCCCAGAGACTCTCGCATGGAAAACGATTGCGACTGCAAATGCGCAGGCTCCCACAATCGCTCCTAAACCCAAGGCCATCCAAGGAGAAACTGCACTGAACACAGGGACAGATAATAATAGCCCTGCGCCACCGATTGACAGAGACGCACGAATGGGGGAGGCATTAGAAGGTATCGCCGAGAGCGTCGCTGACGGCAAAACCGAAACTGCTGTTGATCTCGTTTTTCTACTTGACATTAGTGGGAGCATGATAGATAATATCCGTGCAGTCGGCAGACAACTCAATCGGATGGTAACAGTGTTTGAAGAGAAAGGCATTGATTTCACTCTCGGAATCGTTATTTTCAGGTATCTTGAAGGCGATACGATTATCCATCCACAAACGCGAGATAGCGAGAAATACAAACGGCTGTTAACTTCACACGTTGTCGCCGCTGCTGGAGATGAACGGGCACACAATGCGATCATAAAAACAATTCGTCGCGTCAACTTCCGCGAAGGGGTAAACCGCCGGTTCATTCTTGTCACCGATGAAGCGAGCAAAGGGTCTTATACGCTACCAGAAGTGTTAGCACAATGCTTCCAGAACAACATCATTGTAGATGTTATCGGCATCAATCACACCACACATAGAGCGTTAACAACGAAAACTGGGGGACTCTGGTTCCCGATTCCAATACAGCAATAACGATCAGCAATCAGCAGTCAACGATCAGCAGAATAGTTTTCAACGCAGAGATTTAGTTTTAACGAAAACTTAGCCCGCAACGAAGTGGACGGCGGATCTACGGAAAGGCACTTCAAACACTAATTTCACGTCAGTTAACCGCAAGGAAATTAAAAATATGAAATGGTCATTGAATACCTACCAAACCTGCCAAGAGTGGGAACTCGGACGCATACTTGACACCGCTGCCGCTACCGGCTATCACGGTGTCGAATTGTTGATGGATTACGAGCAGAAGCACGGATTCGAGTGGGATACGCCAAGAGAGGCTTGGGACGGACTCAAGGCACAGGTCGATGCAAGCGACGTTGTTATTTCTTCACTCACAAGTTGCCAAAATTTCCACTCCGAAAACGCCACCGACCGTGAGGAGAGTGTCCGACGCGTTACACGCGTGATTGACATGTCGGAATTCATGGGCTGTGACCATGTCCGAGTGCTCGGCGACCGATATACCGAGGAAAACCGAGACGCTATTGTCGGTTACGTCACGGATAGCTTGAAGGCACTCGGCGCTTACGCGGCTGAAAAGGATATTACTGTCTCTATTGAGATGCACGGTTCATTCACAGACCCAGATTCAGCAATGGAAGTCATTGAAGGCGTGAATCTCCCCAACGTTGGCTTTGTTTTCAATTCGCAATTCATCGGTTGCGATGCCGGAAGTATTGACCCTCTCTTTTCGCGTGTCGGTTCACACATTACTGCGGTGCATACGCACCGGGTGGAAGAACCAGAGACGTTTGATCTTTACCGGCAGATGTTTCGATGGCTCGATCGCACCGGTTTCTCAGGCTACATATCCAATGAATGTGCTTATACCGGTCCCGATCCAGAGAAGGTGCTCGCCCTCTACGTAGGAATTTTCAAGGCGTTTATCTAAAAATGGATACTCCACAACCAGCACACCTTTATAAACGGGTCGCAATCCCAGACGCATTTCTGAATGAAACAGCCGGAAACGCGTGGGGCGGCGATATCCGAATCGGTGATCTGACGGGTGATGGCATCGTTGATTTATTGGTATACAAATCGCTCGGTGGCATTCATCCGTGCTTCCTCGGCGCGTTCACACTCGAAGGCAAACCGCTATGGTCAGTGGGTGACAAACATCTCGAAATCAGCGATGCCGATGCAAAGGATACCACTTTAACGACGCTCTCACCCGACCGACCCGGTCCCGTCGTTATCCACGACATAGATGCCGACGGACAGGCAGAGGTCATCTGTTTCTGGGTAGATACGGACGCTCCAGAAGTAAGTAAATGGAATCTGTCTGCAATTCGCCTGATGATTTTAGACGGGGCAACGGGTGCTGTTAAACACACTCTCGCGCCGGATGCGTTGTCCCAGTGTAATGCTTACGCTGAAGGAGAAATCCATATCTCCAACTACGTCCATCAACGCTTGATGATCGCCAACCTCTGCGGAAACGCACAGCCACAAGATTTCGTTGTGAAGGTGGGTGTAAATCTGCTCGCTTTTAACCATAAATTGGAACTGCTCTGGCAGTATACCGATGAGTGGTTTCGCTATCCGAAGCACTCCGCATACATCCCAGCTGTCGGCGACTTTAACGGCGACGGACTCGATGAAGTCAACGGTGGTAATTTCGGGCTTGCTGCCGACGGAACGGTCCTCTGGAATCACTTTTTCGGCGATAACATGGACTCGGTTTTAGTTTCCGAATGGAATGGCAAGAATCGGGCTATTCTCTCTGGCGGCGGACAGGTAGTTGATGCCGAGGGCAATCCAATCCTCTCACTCGGTTTTGATGTTGTGCCGCATGGACAAGAGATCCGATGTGGAAGACTATTACCAGATACTTCTGAGAACGCCCTGGTCGTCCGCTACAACGGACATCACACAGACTTGATGATAATAGACAACAACGGGCAGATTAAAAACAGGTTCAACGTCGATGAAACACCGAACAATACAGGCTTGGAAGTCATCCGCTGGAATGGGGATGCTACTTGCGAATTGATTTATAGTCCTGCTGCGCTTTACGATAGCAGCGGAAACAAGGTGGTGACGTTCCCTGAACTGCCGCCTTCTACTGGCGGCAAAATGGGTTGGTATCACTGTTTTCCGGCGGATGTCTGTGGCGACACACGCGAAGAGGTTATCCTCTACGACCCATATAGCGATGCCGTCTACATCTACACACCTACCCCTTTTCAACCCGACCTGTTCAGTGGATATCAGCATACCGAACGGCAATATAACACCCGTTTAATGGATTGAAATATGCAGAACAAGGTTGTCAATAAATTTCTACTTATCTCGATCGATTGTTGGCGGTTCGACGCCCTCAGTCGGACGAATCCCGCTTTCAACACGCCGAAGTTCGATCTGTTGACGCAGGATTTCTCACTCGCCGAGAAGTTTTTCGTAACCGCGCCTGCGACCCGCCCCTCCCATACCTCCTATTTTACAGGGCTTTACCCGTTTGAACACGGAGTCTATGGGCAAACCTACCTTAAGATGTTTAAGGGTATCCCAAACCTGTTTCAGATATTTAACGATGCAGGTTATCATATTACAGGACGCTCCGAACGTCCAGAAGTGTTCCGCTTTCTTGATTTTGAACCGTTCATCACATCTGTGGACCCAAAGGCGGAGGCGCAACATCTCGGTGCACTTGAGGACTTGATTGCACAACTCAAGCAGCCTTCAGATGTGCCGCAATTTTGCTTTTTGCACTTCTGGTATACACACGGCGGTTACGGTATGAGCGGGATCCCGGGGGCACCGAGTCTCAAATCACTCGTGGATCGTGGTAGGATAGATGAGGCATTGCGGTTCTATTACGCCGCTGCGACGCATATACTCGAATTCAAGTTAGTTGAAATTCTGAAGCAACTCCAACTCTCAGACTGGGCGGTTTTCATCTTCGGAGATCACGGAGAAGGCATCTGTGAAGAGATTACCGATCACGGCGGCACACTCAATCAGAATGTGCTACACGTGCCACTATTAGCACACATCCCCGGCAGGATGAACCTCGCCCGCTCATTTGAAAGCCTAAACCCACCGATTTCAGCGGTAGACCTATTCCCGACGATTACAAATCTGGCAGGCATCGATGTGGACTACCCCGGATACGGACGAGACCTATTGTCTCCATCGGAAATAGATGCCAACCGATTGGTATTATCAGAGTTGGATAGTCTCTACGGTGTCGGGTTCCTCAGTCGAGATAACTTAGAGATGCCACACCATCGCGTGACCTCTCGGACTACGGTCGATAATGAGGAAATCAGTAAGTATTCGGAAGGCGTACGACTCTGGTCGCTGACGGATGGTGATCACCTCTATCGTGAAGATGAACAGACGGGTGAGTTTGTGTATCGGCATGTCCTGAACGGCGAGGATCTCGCCTGTGAGGATCCAGATCGTTTCCGTGATGCTTATGACGAGATTTTGATGAATTCTAATTATCAGCATCTACTATCGCAAGAATCCACGGCTGAGGAAACGGAGATTTTGGAAGGCAGATTGCGGGATTTGGGATATGTTGAGTAACAGATACCTGTATCTCATCTTTTCCGCACTACCTCTACAGTTCATGAATTGTTGCTTCAAGCGTTTCGAGATCGACAACAGCAACCGTCGCCTTCCCCGTTGTCCATCCGCCGGTTTCCCCAGGATTGAGTAGAAGCGATTGCCCCTTTTGGATGTCTATCTGGTGAGTGTGTCCGTAGACGACGACATCGTAATCGCCACTTTTGGCGATCGGGATGGCGAGTTCAGGGTAATGCATCACGGCAATTTTTCTGTCGCCGAGCGATACACTCGCAAGGTTGGGATGCACCTCACCGATTGCCTCAAACCGCTGTGCAACGACGATACGCTCGCCGTCATTATTTCCGAAAACGCCGACAACGCGGCAGTTTAGATCAGCTAACGGGTCAATCGCAAACGGAGCGATGAAATCACCTGCATGGACGACCAGATCTACGCCTATTTCATTGAAAAGTGCGACAGCGCGTTTGACATTTGGGATGTTATCGTGGCTGTCGGACATAATACCAAGTTTCATAAAAAATATCCTTTCGTGGTATTAGAGTCTATAGATTTTTGAAAATAATGTGTCCAGGTCAACAATAGCGGCTGTGCTACAACTTGCCCGCCTACTTCCTGCTGCTCCCGGATTAAGCAGAAGCGTTTCACCGTTTTGGCTATTGGCATGCCTATAGACCTGATGATTAATCCTGTGGGTATGTCCATAGACTACGATATCATGGGTCCCACTTTCGGCAATCGGGATAGCGATTTCAGGATAGTGGGTTAGTGCTATTCTTTTCCCACTATGAGTGATAGATACAGAATCATGGTAACTTGGTACTATGTTGCCGATACCTGTAAAGGCAGCTGTGAGATCTCGCTCCCGCCGGAGATCGTTATTACCAAAAACGCCAACAACCGAGGAATTCAAATCCGCTAAAGGTTCTATTGCACGAGGCGATCTGAAATCTCCTGCATGGACGACTAAACTAACACCCATCTCATTGAAGAGTACAACAACTTGCTGAATGATGGAAATGTTATTGTGTGTGTCAGCCATCACCCCAATTTTCATTTTCAATCCCTCTACTTAGTTATACTACAGTTTGGACACTCTCGATCAGGACGATGCTTGTTTTCAGAGACATTCTGGTTTTTCTCAAAGTTTCTCAGACAAACGCAACTCATAAAAAAATAAACACGGATATACCCAACGGAAACTCCCGGAGACTGCCATAAGGAGAACCTTCATACCGTTGATTTTGATTACGGGGCGACAGGTGGAAACTTCTAAAAATTGTCCAAACTTTAGTTAGTTATAGACACAGGCACCCTGTGGATAACATTTCCAAGATAACCTTTCGGATTCCAAGGTTGTGTGAAAGGCTGTGCGGCACCGGTATCGTCATACGCGCGCGCCCATATTTCATAATAACCTCTGTTTGCAAAGGTGAGTTCGGTTTCCCAATGATACCACGCGTATCTGTTCGATGGTTGAATCAGCTGGGTCTCTTGCCATTGAAGACCGAAATCTGTAGAGACGACAACCTTACCAATCCGGTTTTCGCCTGCCCATGCATGTCCCTTTACCTGTATTGGGACACCCGCGCTAAATTCCAGATGCGGTTCGGGACGGGTAATGAGCGACTTAACCTGCAATGCTGTGGCGATACGCATATCTTCGACCGGCGGTTTATCACCGGGTGCTATTGGGTAAGCCGGCATACGATAGGAATACCCACTCATTTTTTCGGAGTCGTGAACCTTATCCCGCACCCAAATACGGTTGAGCCATTTTTGCATCGCACTGCCGATCCATCCCGGTACAATCAGTCTTGCGGGAAACCCGTGGGCGGCTGGCAACATTTCTCCATTCATCTTCAAAGCGATGAGAGTGTGTTCGTCCATCGCTTTCTCAATCGGAATCCCTCGCGAAAAGGGTTCGCTTCCGTCATCGGGTATATCTCCACCGTAGTTTCCAGTATAGACAGCAGTTGGCTTCAAACCTGCGGCTTGCAAAACATCACGCAAGCGGACACCCGTCCACTCACTACAAGCAACCGCACCGCGTTGCCACGGGGTACCGCCGACTTGCGGCGAGAATAGACTTCTTCCATTCCCCGCACATTCCAATACCACTTCCATAGTGACTTGTGGAAAACGGGCAAGGTCATCCATGGACAGTGCCAATTCTTTATCGACCTCACCATCTACGACCAATTGCCACCCATCGAGATCCTGTCTTACCGCCCGCTCTGGAATGCCACTGTTATTACGGACGAAATGTCGCGCTGTCGGGGTAACGTCGGCGTTGAGGAGGTGTGGTGCAAACTCCCCATTAAAAGGACTCTCCGAATGGACGAGCATATCCGATTTCGGGAGCCCCGCCGCTTGCGCTTCCACCAAGACAATAGGTGTGAGTCCTCTGTCTAACAAGCCTCGGTCAACCGCTTCACATCCTGCACCAAACATGCCTAAACTCACGAACAGTGCGCTCTTGCCTACCTTGGCAAGAAAGTCCCGTCTTGTTGTGTCAGGGACGGCTTCAAGCCAATCTGTAAAATCGAGTTCATGTTCTGTATTTTGCATGGTTAGCGTTCCATTTTAGATTTACAAGAGGATTTTTTAACCCGCTGAGGCACGATTTAGCGAACGCTTACAAACTTGCGAACGCCCTTCCTCAGAGGTCTACTTTATCGTTTCTAACATCTGATACTTTTTTCGAGAAAAAAGGAGACGGGCTTTCGTCCTACCGCGAAAGCAGTGGGATTTCAGCCCGAAACGTTAGAAACCGTTAAATCCGTTTGATCGATATTAATCATCGTCGCGTTCGCTCAGCAATTCACCTCTCGCGAGACGTTCCGCGTTCTCAGTAGACCACAAAATGTTCTTCATCAACTTCTGAGCCGTGATGTAACGTGTCGCTGCCAGTAGATGCATCCGTTGCTCTTCAAAATCGTCTGATAATTCGTAATGCCGGAAGGCGACTTCGAGAACCTGGAACATGTGGAGTTCAGCGTCTTCACGTAGCAAAATGTGTGCGAGCGTTTGTTTCAGTGCGCCAATGTCATGCCCTTCTTCGAGATACTGATTCACAAGGATTTCCGCCTCGTAAACCTTCTGGAAGTCAGCAAACTCTTGGAGTCGATCTAACATTTTGTCAGCAGAGTCGTAAGTTTCATCAGGTATCCGTTGCCCGGATCTCGGAACGCGGGCAGCAGGCATGTTCAACCAACGTAGGTATGCCAAATAAACGACACCGTGAAAGATCCCGCGCAGGAGGTTAGCACTCGGTGTATAATGGAAAGCGTGATAAAGGGCGTGAGCGTACGAGTAAATGTTCGCGACATCGTGCCAGTCCCCTTCATTTTTGAGATGGAACCGGGCAGTACGAACCGCTGAGGCATAGGTCATCGCGCGACAGATATCGGTCGGCTTGACGCCTTTACGAATGTTCTCCTCAACTACAGCGACAATGGGTTCAAAGTCGTCACCGAGCAGCGTCTGTGTAAAGGCTGAAATATCCAGTTCTGCTTCGTTTGCTTGATTGTCTTCCCACATACTATCGAGTCTCTCAAAAACAGGCTCTAAGACAGGTACAGCGTCAGCCCATCGAGAGGTTTCTTCATGCCGTGTTCTATCGACCAAATCAACGACAATCGGGCGCAAAATCTCGTGTGAGCCTTCCCATTTGACGTAATCCAATGCTTCAAACATTTTGTTGGCAAAATCAAGAGCGTGTCCGTCGCCAGTGAAGTAAAAGTCTGTCGCTGCCGTGAGTACGAAGTCAGCGATGACCGATTTATCGTAGCCCCGATCATTAAGCGTTAGCAAAATGCGTTCCGCTGCGCCAGCGTGGCGTTTATCGATAAAATAGCGGAACCATCGCTTCAATGTTTCCAAGTCGTGTTCCTCGACCACTCTTGGAAAGGGTGCACGATACGGACGTGAACTTCCCGTTGTTCTACGGCTGATCTGGCTTAATCCGTGCACGAGGAAGAGATTATGGTCCTTTGGGTCAACGTCATTCCATAGGTTCGCTGCGAGTGTAAGGATAGCCACACCTGACGACCAGCCCTCACTACTTTTATGTGCACCATAGTGGAGTCCCTGTTGAATAATCTCCTCTGGTGTCGCACTTGCATCACGAAGGGCTGTAACGGCTTTGGCGATAAAGAAGGTACTACGGTCCTTGAGTCCACGCTCAAGCGCGCGTTTGCCACGATCAATAACTCGCCGTTTCGCTGCCTCTTGCTCACCCTTTGCCAATCCAACGTACAAATAGCCGTCATCCCGTGCCTCAACAGGGAACGCTTTCAGGTCATCGCCAAATGCCAAAAAACACGCCCCTGACTTGAGATCAAATTCCCAGTGATGCCAGTGGCAGATAAGCACCCCATCGCGGACACTCCCTTTGGACATCGGATACCCCATATGTGGACAACGATTGTCAACGGCGTAAAATTTGTCACCGGACTTGAAAACAGCCAGATGCGTACCGTTGACATGAAAGGGTTTCCCTTCGAGTTCCTGAAAATCATCAGCAGGGCAGAGTTCGTGGTAGATAAGTTCGGTTTCTTCTAAAACCGCTGTTGGTAACGCTTCAACATGAATAGAACCGACCCCGGTTTCTTCAAGGGTAGAGGTTGAAGTATTCACAATGCACCTCCCGTTGTAGATCCTTTGTCTCTTACGACTACAAGTATTAAAACCGCTCTTTGAATAAAAGTGATACTTTAAGTTACCTTTAAAGCATAGATGGATTTACAGAAAATTGCAAGAGAATTTTAGGACAGAAAAACCTCCCTAAACGCCACCAAAACCGACTTATCAAAGGAATCGAACAATCTACTCAAATAACACTGTGTTGGGTTCGCCGCGATAGAGGACAACACGATACCGCAAATTCAAAGTTTCATCGGATACAAGATGGAGCGGTTCGTAGTAGACAAGCGAAGGGTGGATTAAACAGTAGTTCTCTCGGTTGCGTACCCACCACGTCGTCGGATAACGAGGGTTATCAGGGTGGTCGACAATAGCGACCCCATAAGTTTTGTCGTCAGTAGGATGTTGTGAAGTGAAGCTACACCAACGGCTCTGCTCGCCGAAGATCTCCATCGGTTCGGTGCGCCCATCGGCATCCAACAGGTTTCCTGGTGTGATGATATTGTCGAATCGGATCGCTAAACCGCTATAGAATCTGCCGTCTGCACCGGGTTCACCGCGCCGCAGATCCAAAACGACCTCACGGTCATTCGGATGCAACGTCAACGATACGAAAATCTGCATCGCATCTGCTGTCGGTGGATGAACGGTTATCTCCCGCTGCTCGGTGAGATGCGTCGTGCCTTGCCAGTCTACCCACGCGTTCTCAGTTACGAGACGCGCGCTGCTGGCATCTGCACTTTGTTCAACAATCCGTTGATGGACGATTTTGCCGAAGCCGGTCGGATCGCTACCGGGTACCGGCTGTTCCCAAAAATTGACTTCGTTGACCTTTTTCCACGCCACCCATAGACCTTGATGGTGGACATGGTCACCAGGTTCGTTCATTGTGAGCGACGGGGCACCGGGTAGGTTCAAAGGGTGGCAAAAGGGACGGTTACCGTCTTCAGGAAAATGGTAACCTAACACCTGCTGCTCGTCCCAAGCAATCGTTAAACTGTGTTGTATCTGTGAGAGTGAAAACATTTTTTAATTATACCTTGCGGAGAAATCAAGTGGGTTAGAACCATCAAGCTCATCTTTGGAATCTGAAGAACACCCAAGCAAAAACCCCTCCGCTACGCTTACGGGCTCCGGTTACGAAAAATCACTTACGACAGCCGCTTGCAACAACGGCGCAAGCGGACAGAAGAGAAAGTGCCTAATAGGACTTACGCAATTTCTAACGAAAACCTACGGTCGGCACACCGGTGGCGAGGTTTGAAACCTCGCCAGCAAAGGGTGCTGCGTAAGTCCTGCCTAATAAACAAACCTCTTGATCTAACGCCTTGCGAATCATTAAAAATCCCTAATTGAGATATGGATTCACGACTTCGCGTTCAATCGCCAAGCCTTCCCATTCATTATCACTGGGTCCATCGTAGATGAGGGTATGGGGTCCAGCGAAACCCGCCTCTTGGGCAAGATCAAGGCATTGCACGTAGTCTTCCTTGTCCATCTCTCGCGGCGCGGCAAAATGTGCCTTGGTGTGACACGACTCTGCCCACGCAGCAATCGCGGCGAGATCTTCATACTTTGTATCACCACGCCAGTTGCCGAAGTCAAGACATAGCCCCACCTTACCGTCCAGCTCCCCTAAAATAGTGTTGACGTTTTCAGGCGTAGAAAAGATGGAGAACCAGTTTTCGCTCATCAAGCGGATGCCCGCCGTGTCAGCCCGATCGGTGAGTTGTGCAAGGACACCACGGCTCTGTGCTACGGTTTCTGCGGAGGGATCGGCTTTACCGCCAATGACGCGTGCGCATTTCGCATCGAGTTCACCAGCAATATCGATCCACTCTTCAATCCATGCGATGTCGCGTTCTGCATCAGACGGATGGGTAATGTCACCATCGTCAATTAACAGAGAGAAAAGTTCAACGTCCGCAGTTGCGAGTGCGGCACGGAGTTCAGCGAGGTAGGTTTTCTCGACAGAAGGTAGATGGAAATGGCAAATCTCTAAGGTGTGAATGCCAAATTCTGCGACATGTGCGGGTAACTCCAGAAGTGAAATAGGTCCCTTGCTATGGGTTTCAATTGGGATTTGCATGCCGTGCGCGGGCCCGGTGAATCCGGGTTTCCCGAGTTGTCGATGCAAGCTCCACGTTGAGACTGAGAGTCGAGGTGTTGACATAGTTTTACTCCTCCAAAATTCGCGATCAGGAGATCGCTGCGACAGATGTATTCCACCTACCAAAAAATCTTTGAAATTTTTCAACTTCTTTTCAAAATAACAATTCGATTGCTGTTTGTGCCCTTCCTATTATTGGAGATCCCCCAGCAATTCGCCGTTTTCGTGAAATGCTGCGCGTTAATCATGAGCATTTCAGGCACAAGTCCCACATCAAGCGAGACTTTGACGATAGCGTTTTCTAAAAAGACTTTTCCATTACGAACCTCTCCAACTTCAAACGCTACCCGCCCCCCGTGTTTCAAAACCCGATGGAGTTCTGCCAAGACATCTGTCATCCGAGCAGCCCAATCCTCCAGCGATTTCAGTTGCCAAATTTTGCCCTGTTCGATCTCTATACCACAAAACCACATCCGCAACCAATTATCCTGCATATAGTCAATCGTATCAAGGAACGGCGGTGAAGTAACAACCAAATCAACCGATTCGTCTGAAATTTGGGGGGTACTCTCGGCGGATTCGGTCAGAAGTATAGCGTCACCCCTTTGAAAACAGTCTGGCAGGCTATGCCGTAACAATTGCTTAGATTTTCGGAGTATTAATTCCTTCGTGTCCCGATATTCGGGGACCTGATTCCGTTTCTCATTGATTTTCTGTTGTGCCACAACTGAGGTTGCTAAATTCGGCGGAAGGGTGAAAACCGAAAAAAAACCGACAGAATGTCCCGTCAAACGACTACAGGCGACCATTTGCAACCACGCATCCACAGGGTCAAAGCTTTCCTGTTGGAAATACGTCCGCCAGCCGTAAATCTCTCGGAGCGTATCTTCGTGAAAAAATACGAGCAATTCTGTATCGATTTCCGCATCAGTGGAGAGATGAATTTCCTGTAATCGCGCTTCGACCTGCGCTAATGTCGGTGGATTTAGACGCGGTGCGGTGAGAACCTTCGCCAACGGATTGATATCATTGCCGATGACACAATGTCCGTGCAGTTGTGCTTCTATCAGTGTTGTCCCACGCCCCATAAACGGATCGTAAACGATAGCCTCTGTTTTGCAAAACTTCTTGATGAAATATTCGGGTAACTGCGGTTTGTAACACGCCCGATACGACACTTCATGTAAGGAATGCCCAGCGCGCTGTTTGGATGTCCAAAATTCGTCTACACGGGTAGGGAGGTGAACCGTATAATCGTTGGGTCTGTTGAAATCAACAGCTAATTGCATTGCCATGAAAATATTCCCTGGTTGGCATCCCTTTCGTTCCAAATCCTTATTTTTTATTAATTTTTATTGGCGTGCCTTATAGCAGTGCCCACAACTATACCAAGGGTGATAAAAAACGCTATGAACACACCAGCGATGACCCATTCCATCCATTCCATCACAATTCCTCCAATTCATCAATCTTTCGATAAGCAATTCTATTAATCCAAATAATGGCAAACATAATTAGAAAGGAGCAGTCTAACTTTCCCATAACTCTGAATCAGCCAAGCAATCAAGGAGATATCCGTGGCAATTGAAATAGCAAATATTACCTTTAACCAACCAATTTCTTCCTTGATTTTATCAATATATGCCATGCCTATTTGTGCCTCAGAGTTTTTGATTAATCCAGGCCACGACTTTTTCGACCATGATAGGGGTGCCATCGTCAGAAAAGACGTGATCTACACCGGGAAGCTCAAGGAGTTCTGTCTCTTCGTTTGCGTACTGTAAGATGTCGTGGCTATCTTCAATAGGAACGATATCATCCTCTGTGCCGTGAACCAAAAGCCACGGAACAGCAAATTTACTCGCGTTTTTTGCGACACTGTCTATTGTCGCCATATCATCCATATAGACTTGTGAGAGTGGGCAATCAGGTTCATCCCACATAAAGCCTTCATCAGGTGTAACATCACCAAATTCACGTTGCGCGAATGCCTGCGTATGCACCATCCCCGCGAGCGAGACAAGCAGTTGGATGCGTTCATCGGTCGTGGCACGCAACACGCCAACCGCACCCCCCATGCTATGTCCGACATAGCAAACATTATATCCATCAAGCGCGTCAATGACGTTTCCGAGGTCTGCCACCTCTTTTGTGACAGTCGAATCCGTAAATGCCCCATCCGAATCACCATTGCCGGAGAAGGAGAAGCGCAGTGCGGAAATGCCAGCGGCAGCAAGTCCTTCTGCCAAAGCAACAAGGGCAGGTCTATCCTTATTACCAGTGACACCGTGTCCAATCACCACAATTCTGTCGCCTTCGCCTTTGTGAAAGGAGTAATCGAGGCGTTCACCGTGTTCGTTTCTAATTTCTCTTTTTTTAATTTTCCTTGCGGTTCGATCAGGCAAATTGCATAAACGACGTGCCTTTTCGTAAATCCGCCCTCCATTTCATTACGGGCTACGCGTTGGTCAAGTCTCAATAGCAAGGCTTGATGAAGTTCAAAAAAATAAAGGGGTGATATTGTAGAGATACCCAGAGCACGGACGGGAAAGCCCCTACCCAACCAGAAGAAAATGGGAATCACCTCAACCGAACCCCATATTGTTAGGGCGATGCCAAGAGGATCGCCCTATTCAGTCCTGTCAATCTCACAGCTATTTAGTGTCCATTGCTCTTCAATGCTTGGACAACCTTCTCAGGTTTGATCGGTAATTCAGTAACCCGCACACCAATAGCATCTTTGACAGCGTTTGCCATCGTTGCCAATGTTGGCGTGATAGGGGGTTCACCAACACCTTTGGCACCATAGGGACCGTTGGGTGCAGGCACTTCAACAATGACGGACTCGACCGTTGGGAGATCCGCTGAGGTTGGGACGCGGTAATCGACAAAACCCGGATTGATGTTACCGTTTTCGCCGTACTGCATCTCTTCCATCATTGCCCAAGCATACCCTTGCACTGTGCCGCCTTCGATTTGTCCTTCAACAGCCATTGGGTTGATGGCGTAGCCGACATCTTGCGAAGCGACAAGTTTGAGGACCCTTGTTCTGCCTGTGTCCGGGTCTACTTCAACCTTCGCGATCTGCGCCGCGAGTGCCGGTGTGCTTGCTTGTCGGGCAAAGGAACCTTTTCCAACGATAGGACCACCGGTTGTGGACAAACTATATGCCGCAAGTTCACCTAACGAAATGGATTTCGGCGGGTCTGCGGAAACAACATGGACCTCCCCATCCTTGAGTTCAAGGTTGTCCACATTCATATTGAGTCGTTCTGAGGCAAGCTCAAGAATCCGTCGGTGAGCGTCTTCCGCCGCCAACTTTGCAGTATTGCCCATTGTGAAGGTGACAACACTTCCACCTGAACCGGTAGAATACGGTGCGGAATCTGTATCACCGCGCCGAATTGTAACGCTTTCATACGGTATCGTCAAGATTTCGGCGGTGATTTGTGAAATCATGGTATCCGTTCCAGTGATGTCCATAGACCCGTGGAAGATACGGGCACTACCGTCTTCATGAACAGAAACATAAACACCACCAGGTCCACAGCCGTTCGTCCAATCACCAACAGCAACACCCCAACCTTGGTTCTCGCCCGCTTCCCGATCCCACCATCCAGCGGCATCTGCGACGGCTTCCAAAGTCTCTTTGTAGCCCACTTTGGGTTCGTTTGCACCTGCGGGGACAGGATCACCTTCCTCGCGCATGTTCATCAGACGGAATTTAACGGGATCCATGCCGATGCGTTCAGCAATTTCGTCGAGTTGGGATTCACCAGCGAAAATGGCTTGCGGAGCACCGGGTGCCCTATAGGCAGCGGTACCAGATTTGTTGGTGTGAACGCCATAAGCGTCTACCTTGAGATTCGGAATTTTGTAGACCCCACGGACTCGAATTGTGCTACCGATCGATGCACCAGAGACGGAACCGGAATCCCAAAAAGCGAGGGCTTCCCGCGCAAGGATCTGTCCGTCGTTTGTAGCACCTGTCTTGATTTTAATAACACATCCGGGTGCCGGTCTACCATCAATGAATTCCTCTTCACGCGTCATCTGGACACGGACGGGCCGCCCTGTTTTCTGCGAAAGCAACACGGCTGGAACGTGCGTAATGATGACACCAAAACGACCCCCAAAGCCACCGCCCATCGTTGTGCCGATGACATTGATTTGTGTCAACGGAATACCGAGAGTCCCAGCAATACCGGAACGGATAGCGAACGGACCTTGCGTGGATGCCCAGACCGTGACTTTACCCGATGAATCCGCACTCGCAACAGAGACGTGGGGTTCCATGTAGGTTTGGTGGACACGCGGAATCACATACGTATCTTCAACGACGACATCAGATTCGGCGAAACCTTTCTCAACATCACCCGCTTCGGAATGGCTTTCGGCAGAGATGTTATAGTAAACTTCATCAGGGTATTCCTCTAATGCCGCCTCAAGTTTGCTGATTTCGTCGCTGTGATCGTTCTCCTTATCACGAGTGAGTTTCCGGATCTGTGCGCTGATTTCCCGTCGATTGGGACCGTCCTTTACTGCGTCACTTTGCAAGCGCGGTGCCGATGCCTTAATCGCTTCCATTACGTCTTGCACAACCGGTAACACTTCGTATTCAATCTTAATGAGTTCAGCGGCTTCCTCGGCGATATCCGGATCGGTTGCGGCAACAGCGGCAAGCGGCTCTCCCAAGTAAAGGACTTTATCAGTCGCGAAGACTCTTCTTCCACTTGGCACGTCGTCTTGCGTAATGATCGATCTGACACCGGGAAGTTTTTCAGCTTCGCTGGTGTCGATACTGAGTATATTGGCGTGAGCATGTTTACTGCGGACGATCTTGCCATAGAGCATACCGGCAGGGTGGACATCTGCACCGTATTGGGCGGCACCGGTCACTTTCTCGACGGCATCAACCCGTGCGACCGTTTGTCCGACAACAGTATATTCTGACATCTAATTCTCCTTTCTTATTGACTATCAATTATGGGCTGTCAGAAGAATGGCTATCGGAACCATCGGTAAGACAAAGAGATTTCTTTCTCTTGCTGACGGTCTCCGACTGCTGATTGCCTCTTGGTTTCCATTCTCGCTGACCGTTGATAACTATTATGTACTTGCAACGAGACGGTGAAGTTTACCGCGTCCGATGGCAGTATTGCATCTTTTACAGACTTTAACGGTATCTTCGCCGACTTCTCGTTCATAAAGGACTTTCACGCCGGTGCGTTCACAAACAGGACAGGTGCCACGCCCATTATTATATTCGCCGTTGTGGACGTTTCCATTTGGATCTATGTAAAGGTGCCTTATGCCTGATCCACGATGAGTCTTTGCCATGTTTTCTCCTAATATTGGCTATCAGCAATCTGCTTTCGGCTATCAGTGAAGAGGATTTCTGGTTCAGAGACATCCTCTTGACGCAAGTCGCGTGTGGGAAACCTGCGGGACAATGCCGATGACTGATGGCTGATGGCTATTATGCAGTAGTGCGGACCTCTTCCGCCGCTTTCAGAACTGCTTCAAGAATTTTTGTGTATCCGGTACAGCGACAGATATTTCCGCCGAGCGCATGCCTGAACTCTTCTTCGGTTCTGTCCGGATTTTCGTCTAAGAGTGCCTTCGATGCCATGATGAAACCGGGGGTGCAGAAACCACACTGATAACCCCCCGTGTTAATAAATGCTTGTTGAACAGGATGGAGTTCCCCATCGCTGGCTAAACCTTCGATGGTCGTAATCTCTTTGCCAGAGGCGGTGACACCAAGCACCATACAAGACGTGACGGCTTTGCCATCAACGATAACAGTGCAGGCACCGCAGTCGCCTGTGCTACATCCCTCTTTGGTACCCGTCAAACCGATCGTATCGCGAAGTATAGCGAGTAGCGTTTTGCGCGGTTCAATGAGTAAATCGTGTTCGTCCCCGTTAACCTTTAGACTGACAGGGTGTTTTGCCATATTTTTTCTCCTTATTTTAATTTTACCTTTTGGACTTATGCCCTCGCGACTGCCCCTTGTAAGGTTCGCCTCGTAAGTACATCGACCATTTCTCTGCGATGTTCGGCAGAGCATCGTAAATCGGATATCGGGCTGGAAGCGGCGGCGGCGGCTTCACCGGCTTGTTCCAAGAGTTCCGCTGTAAGTTCATTCCCCTTTAAGAGATTCTCTGCCTCCGTCGCACGAATCGGCGTAGGCGCGACAGCGGCGAGTCCGATTCGGGCATCTGTGATTGTCCCGTTGTCCAGATTGACAGCGGCAGCAACACCGATGAACGCCAGATCCATCACTTCCCGGATTTTATGCTTGATATAGTGGGAACCAGACGCGGGGTTCGGTAGACGAAAGCGTGTAATAATCTCACCGGGTGTTAGGACGGTCTGACCCGGTCCCGTAAAAAGCGCGTCAATTGATACGCTCCGCTCGCCATCTGCACTTGCGATGTCAACCTGTGCGTCAGCGACAAGCAAACCGGCAACCGTATCTGCAGCTGGAGAAGCGTGTGCAATGTTTCCGCCGATAGTTGCGAGATTGCGAATCTGAATAGAGCCAATTTCTGCGGCACCTTCTGCCAGTGCAGTGTGGTGCTTCTGAATATCCGCTGATAACTCGACCTCCCGGACCTTCGTCATGGCACCGACGCTAATACTGCCATCAGTTTCCGTAGTAACACCCGCCAATCCCGGAATTTTCTGCAAACTAATTACGGACTGCGGCGCTTCGGTGAGTGCCTTCATACCGATAACGAGATCCGTCCCGCCTGCAAGCAGTTGCGTGTGCTCCTGTGCAAATAGCTGAGATGCTTCCGCGAGGGTGGTAGGTTCAAAAAACTCAAAACCTTTCAAATCTAATCCTCCGTTTCATGTTCCTTCAAGTAAAGTAATATGTTCGACGTGTATATGTTTCCGCACACCCAACGACACCTTTTACCTTTTAAAGAATACCCGATTGAAGGGTACTTTGTCAACCTTAAATCCGCCGAATGCTCCCTATGGAATGTGCCAACCCGGTATCGGTTCGGCGCGGAGTCCTTCTAATTCATAAAGTTCTTCTACGCTGACTTCGCGACCGAGTTTCGCTGACAAGAGTGCCCCGCTCATAATCTCCGTAACCTTCAGACCGACATCCCCATTACTGACAGGTTGGGCATCGCTGTTACAGGCATCAAGGAAATCACGGAACTTATCGGGGAAGGACGTATCCGGTAGCTCTAACGGTGTTTCGACAAGATTGCCTTGATAACGTCTACGATTGCCCTGATCATCGGTATCCCATTCCCCTTTTTCAAGGAAAAGCTTATCGTTGCTAAAGGAACCTTCAGAGCCAAAAATGAAAATACCTTGTGGTTGCCCCGCCATATTGCTCGACCAGCCGTTTTCATAAGTAAAGGACATACCGTTGGTGAACCGGACAAAGACAGACACGTGTTCTTCAACGTCGTTAATCTCTTCACCTGTGTATTCAGGAAGCATCCCACGATAGGCAATACCACTAATTGTAGCAGGCTGCGGCGAACCGAGGAGATAGATGGAACGGTTGATGAGATAGACACCGGTGTCATATACAGTGCCGCCACCGCTGTAAACGGAATGGAGGAACCATCTACCATAACCGAACATATCCACATTCGGTCTGCCGCGGACCCGGTAACTGGTCAGTCTGCCATAATAGACATCACCGATTTTCCCAGAAGTGATAGAGTCCCGAATGGCGTAACTGGTTGGATCCAGGCAGGTGCCGCCGCTCTGGTATGCGAGTTTAACACCAGCGGCGTCACAGGCATCCCGCATATTTCTCGCCTCTGTTGCCGTGCGCGCCATCGGCTTTTCGCAGAAGACGTGCATTCCAGCTTGCGCCGCCGCGACTGTGGCGGGTTCATGGACAAACGGCGGGAGGGCAAGGCTGACCGCGTCTAAATCACATTCCCTTATCATTTCGTTGTAGTCGCTATAGATTTTGACACCGGTGTCAGCATATTCTGCCCAGAGCGCAGCATCGGCTTTCAATTGCTCACGTGCTTCCGCTGTATCCGCCTTTTCTGCTTCCGCTGTTGCAGATTGCGCGCGCGACGCTGCACCGGAGAGGACTTCCGCATGTCGTCGCTTGACATTCGCTTCTACTGTATCGCAAACAGCAACGATTTCGGCGTGCTGTGGATGTGCGAGATACCCGTTGACATGTGAACCGGCGATCATACCACATCCAATAATCCCGATTTTAATCCGTTTTGACATTATAAACTCCTTGATAGCATTCTCTCGACAGCAAGTCCTTGTTTGCGCGTCTCAGTATACGAAGCCTGCCACTTTCCAACGTGAGCAACGTAAAGGATTAACAACGATTGCGAAATTGTGCCTACAGTGCACCTGCTGGTGAACTCCCAGCACCTACTTTGACGTGCGTATCCGCCAACTGCGTTTCCACGTGCGCAATGCACTCTTGAAGGTTCTGAAACGGGGAACTCGGATATGACTCTATACTAAAATTCAGGTCGTTCTCACCGAAGGTCACCATATCCACGCCGGGTTTTGCGAATTTGCTGACGTTAATGACGGCATCAACAGATTCGATCTGTAAAATGAGAATGCCGGTATTGTTCCACCACTCGGCGTATTCAAGGCGGTCCAATCCCTGTTTTATGCCGTAAGCACCGCTGGGACCCCAACTCCGTTTTCCCATCTGAGGATAGTAGAAGAAATCAATTGCTTCGTCCACTGTTTCGACGTTCTCGACTTGCGGTACGACAATCGCGAGGGGACCGAGATCTAACAGATTGCCGATGAGATACGCGTTGCGCGTATGTTTGATACGGAGCTGCACACCTACATCGAATTCGCTTGCCATGGCACAATATTCGACGAGGTGGTCTTCATTTTCGGGTCCATGTTGATGGTCGGTACTGACCAAATCGTAGGTACCTTGACCGAGAACTGCTTCCATCTCGTCTCGGGTGCAACCGAACGGGACACCAGATGCGATGTTAATTGCCTCTTTATTATGGATGCGTTGTTTTAAAGACACTGGAATAATCTCCTTGGGGTTCAACCGAATTGTGATGTCTATTATAGAGGTTTTGATATTTTCGTCAAGTGCTTTTTGGGAGTGGGAAGAGGTCCAAGAAATACCGTTGCCTAAAACTTCGGTTCCGCCACGCAATACTCACATTTACAACAGGATATGCTAACACACTGTCAGAAGATGTCAAGCCGAATATGGCACGCGAACGCGAAGGATTTTCCAAAATTTAGAAAATAACCCTCCAAATTTTAGAAAGTTTCCAAATTTTGGAGGGTTGGTAAATACCTTGATCCCTGTAAAAGCGTAGGTTTTTGAATTGGCACGATAATTGCCTATACCATATTGAACGACACGCCGCATGTCAGTTGTATTCTGTTTACATGCTAATGGTGTATCAACTACGAATCAAAGGAGTCTATCATGTCAGCAAACCGTGTTAACGTCCTTCAAAAAATAGCAGGGAGCGTATTCCTTGCAACTATTCTCATCGTCTCTATCCTATTACATCGCGCCCACGCATCTAATGGGGTTTACTCCTCCAACCATGCTTACGCAACAGACACTTACGCTACTGCTTTCAATGATGTGCGAGTGAATGTTAGCACCCCGCCGGGATACTACACAGGGTATGGCAATTGTAAAGCATGGATTGACGATGAGTCTGCAGAAAGTCGTGGCACCATTTGGGCGAAAGTCATTTCTTCTGGATGGGATGGAAGTTATGTAACCAGTGAGCGCAGTGTCTCAGTATCGGGAAACAGACAAGTCACCAGCGGGGCTACTGCCTCAGGGTCTTTTTAACCGATAAAAGCCCTTTCATCTACTGATAGAGGTATTTCTTATGAAAACGTCAAAACGGATTATCAGGAAATTAATCATCGGAACAATTTTCTCGATCATTTTTTGTGTTTCTCATGGCATCACTGGAGTTTATGTTGCTACAGGTTCATTTTCATACTGGATAGACACTCGTAACGGGGAGGACTGGTACAGCGTCGGTGCAGCTGCATCGCCATCGGTTCACGACCTTCAAAATACTCCAATACATACCTACAGCGGTTGGGGCTCAGCTTCTGTCACCGCATACGGGGAGACCACCTCAGATTCTGGCAGTATGTGGGCGAGAGTCTATGCTCACCGCAATGCCGACGGAACAGTAGAACGTAGATTTTCTCCGGGTTCCGATCGTTCTGCGTCTGCATTCGTCAAAGAAGGCGATACCTATTCCGCCAGTGCCTCCGGGTCATTTTAGTTAAAGTAACGAGGGTAGGTTTGGTGCCTACCCTCTCTATTCAAGAAAGGGTTTCTCATGGAACGAAAAAAGATTTTTAAGACACTGCCCCTCTTTGGCATCATGGGGATTCTCACACTTTTTCTCAGCTATCCATATTTCCAAACGCAACAAATAGGAGTCAAAAAAGAAAAAAATGATTTGGTCCGTCTTCTCACCACCTATAAGAACCAGGTATCTGCGATTAAAACAATTGGCAGACAACACAGGATAGAACGCTCAGAACCAGATAACCATCAGCACCCAATAAATACGCTGCTCGCGGCTTATGAAGAACTCGCGGCAGATCCAGAAGTCGATGAAAAGTATCCACAACGAGAGTGGCTTCAGATGCTCCTCGAAAAAGGCATTGTCATCGAAAATTATGATGATTATTCTGGATATCTTGCAGCGCGACGCAATTTAATCCAACTTGAAAAACAGCCCGAACTGTGGACTTCGGATATGTTTGGACTCCCTCCAATCTACGATTGGGAGACATTTAAGGCATCTTTCATAGAAAGGAAAATATGGGAATATGAACAATTCCGCGCTGCAATTCAAGCAGATTCGGAAGTTACTGGCGGGTTTTTCACCGGCCCGGATAAGCGAAAATTTCTCCCAACAAAAAAGGGACGCGTCTATGTCAAAAGAAAAGGTATGGGAACCGTCTTTCTCGGCGAACGTCTTGATGAAGATCAACAAAAGGCCCTTCTCTTTGAAGGTCGCCCTCCAGCAGGATACGAGGTTATCCATATTGATCATAAGGGATATCCACTAACAGAAGTGCCGCCGCTTCTTACCCTTGAGAACGTGTCAGAAACACCCATCTCCTCCGCCCAAGAAGATGCTATACTCGAAGTAGAATGGCATGCGAAAGACACTTCACAAACTGAAGGAAAAATGATTGAAAACCAACAAAATAGGGTGTATGAACCTGTGCCACCGCTGGATGATGACTTCGATCAGTTCTTAGATTCACTGAGTCTGGATGAACCCGTCGAACTTGAAAGATTATTAACGAGAGCGTTCTCAGACACATTGCCGGAACAGCACCTTTTTGAAGGGCATCTGGAAAACGAGTTCCCTGGCTCCTTTTCATCCACACAGAGTTCTCAAGCGGAGCAAACTCTGAAACACTACCGACCCAAAGAAAGGATTCGCCAACTGACGACCAAGGTTCCCGGACGCTTTGAGCAACTTGAAAATTACCGTAACCGCGACAGAACGCCGAAAAAAGGAGAGAGAAAATGAAAGACCTTCGTATGTTGAGACTATCAACCGCCTATCTCCTCATCAGTTCCTTGCTGGTCTTGGGGTGCACAGAAACGCCGCAAGAAACGGTTCATCCAGATACCTCGGAAACGCCACAGGATTCAGTCATGGGGATGGAAAACAATTCTTTACTAATAGACGTGACAGTGGAAAGTCCTCACATAGATATGTCCAAGTATCAGGTGCAAATTTATCCGGCGGAGGTTGTCATTTCACCATCGCCCCCGGAAGCGATACATCAAGAAACCTTTGAGAAACTCTGGGAACTCCGCGAACTGTTCCAAGACCCTCTTTTCGCAGATAACTTCCGAATTCTCCGAACCCTCGTCGACTCTCAAATCTATAGATCGTATCTTATCGAGAACTTCAAGAGAGAGCCGGGCTTTGAGACGTTGGACGCGTTTTGGAGAATGACGCTCCCCCCGATCCCGACCGAAAAGTATCGTCCTCTGTTTGATGGGTTCCTTGAGAACCTCGAAGCAGCGGATTTCGCATATCTGCATAGACGCGTTTTAGAGGCTAAAGGGGATTCAATGATCCATCCAGTGCTGTCCCCGCCACGTCCTGACTTGACACCTGCTCAGTTATTACACCACTTCCGTCCAAAACATCCGTTTTTCGGTACCCCACTTCATGAATTAACCAAAGATACGTTTCGGAAATGGCTGATGCAGGACCACGTGAGGGCCCAAATCGTTGAAAGGAAACTTGAACAGGACCTCATCCCCGGTGAAATTGAAACCGATAAAAAAAGGGTTCGCGGCTTTTTTAACGAATACGGCGCGGAGGCGGGACTCATCATGCTCGCGGTTCGGGATCCAGACCTCATGGGTCTCCTCCTGTGGTATTCTATTGATGAAGCCATGTTTATCGCATGGATCAATCAATAGCATAACTGTTTAGTTTGCTATACAAGGAACTTAGGCTCATTCCCAAAGCCTTTGCCGTCTTTGTCCGATTGCCATCCACGCGTGCCAACGTTTGCAGAATCCAGATCCTTTCGACCTCTTTCAACGTTAATCCGAGAGGAAGGTCTATGGTGTCTTGCGTCCCAAGTTCACCCCTTTCTACCGCTGAATGCCATACTTCTTCGTTGAAATCCCGAATTTCCCTGGGGAGGTGCTTCGGCAGGATAATCTCTGTTTTGCCAAAAAGGCAGACGAAAAAAATAGCGTTTTCTAATTCACGGATATTCCCGGGCCAGGGATAGGCGTAGAGAAGGTTTAGGGTGCTGGAGGCTATCTTCATCGGTAAGACACTGCGGTCCTGAGCGTGCTTTTTCAGAAAATGGTCTGCTAAGAGACGGATATCCGATTGTCGTTCTCGCAAGGGGGGCAGTGAAAGAGTAATAACCTTCAACCGATAATAGAGATCTTCGCGGAAGGTGCCATCCCTAACGGCGTGCTGCAGGTCCCGATTCGTCGCCGTGACGACCCGGAAATTCACCAGTCTCGGCTTCTTACCACCGATGCGTTCAATCTTTTGGTCTTGAAGTATCCGTAGCAACTTCGGTTGGAGCGACAGCGGCATCTCCCCGATTTCATCAAGAAAGATCGTGCTTTTGTGTGCCCTTTCAAACTTACCGATGTGTTGCTCCGTGGCCCCGGTGAACGCGCCTTTCTCATGTCCAAAGAGTTCATCCTCCAACAGGTGTTCCGGTATCGATGCACAGTTAACGACGACCATATCTTCTGTTGAACGTGAACTGTTTCCGTGTAAGGCGTGTGCTATTAACTCTTTGCCGGTTCCGGTTTCCCCTTGGATCAGCACCGTCGCATTTGTATCCGCAACAACTTCTATTTTTTCGAGGACTTCAAAAATCTCTGGGCTTTCTCCGAGGATAGCCGTATAATTCCCGTGTAATCCATACCGAGCCGAGTTGCTTTTCATCGCACGTTCCTTTATCTCATTTTAGCGTGAATAAGTCGACGGCGGACGCATTTCCCAGGGGCTGTTTCCAAACTGCACTGAGACAGAACGTCCACACAATACTACACACTTTACGATAGGATATACTAACACACTGTCAGAAGGTGTCAAGCGGAATATGGCACGCGAACGCGAAGGATTTTCCAAATTTTAGAAAGTTTCCAAATTTTGGAGGGGTGGTAAATACCTTGATCCCTGTAAAAGCGTAGGTTTTTGAATTGGCACGATAATTGCTTATACCATATTGAACGACACTCAGCATGTCGGTTGTATTCTGTTTACATGCTAATGGTGTATCAACTACGAATCAAAGGAGTTTATTATGTTTGAAAACGGCAGGTTCCGGGACATTTTCTCGAGCAGAAGTCTTCTTGCGGGTCTCGTTTTCTTTCTGGTGTGTGTCGGCAGTAGTTTTTTGTATAATCGGCACGTCCGCCGCACGACGCAGGACGAACTGGCGCGATCGGATGGGTTGCTGCAGCAGCGCGAGCGTAAGGACAAGATGCCTCCCGCAGCGGACACTGTAGATACAAGTTCGGTCAACTTTGAACGAGCGGAAACACCTCTTGAAACGGATAACGCACAAGCACTCGCTGAGAGTCCGGCGTTACCGAGTGACGCTGCAGCCCGTATTGATCCGAGGAAGATGTTCGGAGCTGACGCTTTTGTATCGGAGCCGGAACAGACTTCCGAGGATCTGCCGGTCTCACCCTTCGGCTATGGACCGTATCCAGAAGTGCCGGCAGATTATTTCGGTGAACCTATCTGGGTGCGGGAGCCACACATCCTCTCAGATTTTCCAGATGAGGCTCGGAGAAATATTGAACTCATAGATAGAGTTCTCGTCAAGTTGTGGCAGCAGGGGCACCGAGGCATCGTTGGCGGGAGCACCTTTGATGGGAAGATCTATCCACACTACGACGATGTCGTCTATGTCCGATGGAAAGAAACTGCTCAGCCAGACGGGAGCGTCCTTTCTTCTTTATGGCAAATCAGAGGCTATGAAGGCCCAGATCTAACCTCTGAAGACTTCAGAACTGGAAACATCCCGTCAAACTTAGAAGTTATTGACCTTGATGATGCCGGATATAATCCATATCAATTTCTGAATCTCCAAGATGACGGATATTAGAAAAGCACAGTCCCAAAAAAAGCAACGCTAAAGGAGAAAAAATGTCTATTAGATTTTTCCATGTTTTCGCCCTTGCCTGTTTATTAGTTATGTCTTTCACGATTTCACCGCCGAGCTCGGGTGACCATAATAACACGGGTGGTTCCCAGAGTGTTTTCGCCTCCGCCTCGTGTTCTGAATTTGAAAGTTGGCAAGGTTACCATTGGTATACAGTACATCAGGCAGTTGCGCATGCCCGTGCGAACATGTACAACGATTTGGGAGACTATAATGGTGGATCGTATGGAATCGGTGCAACGGTTAATGGAACGAGCGATAATAAGTCAGATTATTACTCTGGGCGAACCCGTGCAATGGCCGAAGTAGAGAAATTTTATTTTGAACAACCGATGGAAGATGTCTCTGGTAACGGAAGTGCAAGTTCTTATATCTACGGAGTTGGTTGCGTTGACACGGCTTCCGCCAGCAGTAATTTCGATTAGTAGAACCCGTAATTACTTATACACTCCCAAGAGAAACGTCGGGAATCGGAGTTCCCTCCTACAGGGGTCATGAAGCAGGGCACAGATTTTCCAAAATGTAAATTTATTTTCGGATTTTACTATTAGGACTTACGCATGTGGCTGTTTTGTAGCATAACCTTTTAGGTTGTGTCAAGAAACCGTCTGCGTTTTTTGGCAGCACCTCCTTTCAGAAGCACGCTATCGTCAAAATTGCGTAAGTCCTATTCTTAAAATTGTCCAAACTTTAGTATTTTAAAGGAAATCTAAAAAATGAAGAAAGTCTATTTTGCTGCAATCGTTCTTATCACTTTAGGGACTGCTTGGACGTTATACCTTAGATACCAGAACAGACGTTTTATCGAAAATCTGCCTAAAGGCCCAACGCCTGTTACAAAACGCATTTACACACCAAACACATCCACAATCCATAAGGGTGAAAATAGCGAAACTCCCGAAACAGAGGATCCTGCTACTCATTCAAATGAACGTATCATTGAGGAATCTCTACTCACAACAGACACGCCTCAAAGTGCATCACCTCAGAAACCAGAAGCTATTGTCCCAAAAAGCGTTCCAGAGGATATATCTGAACCGAACACTTTTACAGAAATACCCGAACCTGAGAAAGAACAACCAGGCATAACAGAGTTATCAATAGAAGAAATCGTAGACAAAAACCGAGAGCATCTCATAAAAAAGCATGGAGACATCCCCGAGGTAGACATATTTCTGAAACACTTTCCATTTGAATCATTACAACAAGGTAAAACGAAGATCGAACAGACAAGAACGCTTTCATCAGACGAAATCCTTAACTACAAAAAAGCAATAGCAACACTTTGGCCAAATAAAACAAATTTGAAAGATTACCAAGACGCATTAAAAATGCATGAGACAAAATGAAAAGGTTTTGTATGTTGAAACTATTAATCGCCTTGCTCATCAGTTCCTTGCTGGTCTTGGGGTGCACAGAAACGCCGCAAGAAACGGTTCATCCAGATACCCCGGAAACGCCACAGGATTCAGTCATGGGGATGGAAAACAATTCTTTACTAACAGACGTGAAGGAACTTAGGCTCATTCCGAAAGCCTCTGCCGTCTTTGCCCGTTCTGGCAATCAACTCTCCCAGATGTCTGCCCAAAGATACTCTTGCGCCAATAAAGCAATACGCTTGAAAATTTTGTCGAAGTCTGCTAATTTGTATTCGCAACACTTATAGAGACTACGGAGAAAGTGAAAGCGGCAGTGAGACCCGTTTTACCCAATGGAGGATAAGAATGCGTTTAAAAGGGCAAGTCTGTATCATCACAGGTGGCGGCAGCGGAATCGGCCGCGGTGCTGCCCTCTCAATGGCACAAGAGGGTGCGACAGTTGTCATTATCGGCAGAACAGCATCGAAATTAGAAGCTGTCACAGCTGAAATTGCGGCGATAGAGGGGACAGCGGCGAGCTACGCCCTGGATGTGGCTGATTATGAGGCTGTCGAACAGATGACTGCCGATGTGATCGATAAATTCGGACGGATTGATGTGCTTGTGAACAATGCCGGACACAGTTCACAGCATCGACGACTCCTCAACACACCCCCTGAGGAGATGCGATCGGTTATCGACTCTAATCTAATCGGCACATTTTTCTGTACAAAAGCGGTTGTACCAGCGATGCTGGCAGCGAAATCGGGGACGATTATTAACATCTCGTCGCTCGCGGCGGTCACCCCGGGCCCATTTAGCGGCTTTGCCTATGGTGCAGCGAAAGCCGCGGTTATCAATTTCACCGAATTCCTCAATGCAGATTTGCGGAACACAGGTATCCGAGCAAGCGTTGTTGTTCCGGGTGAGGTGGCAACGCCGATTCTGGATAATCGTCCGATTCCACCGGATGCAGATGCGCGTGCCACGATGGTAGACGTCGACGAGACTTCAGCGGCGATTCTTCTGATAGCGACGCTACCACAGCGGAGCAACATCCCGGAATTAGTCATTCGTCCGACGATGCACCGTAATATGACAGGTGAAATCGTTGAACTGGACGATTAAAGCCTTTCGTATACCGACCCAGTTAGCGGTAGATAGAGGTTTCAGGGTGGTAGCGCGCCCATGCGAACCAATAGATATTGACAGCGGGCAATCGCTCTAAACGCGCGCCGTTATCTTTACCGGAAACCGTCTCACCCGTAATGAGATTCCAGCGTGTTCCAGTATTGTCTTCTGCAAAGTGTCTATCTTTCGGGCTAAAGGTTCGGACTTCTCCAGCCACGTCCCGCATAAAGACTGCCGTTGCGAATGACGCTTTATCGTGAAAGATGAGCAGCGGTACCTCGCCGAGTGTATCGTTGACGATAGCGGTTTCTGTAAAATGTGATAACGGATACGCGCGAAACTGGGTGTTACCCTCCGCAGTCTGGAGCTGAACGCCGATGACGAGAGACTTGTTAGGTAACCTGTCATCGGTGTACGCCATCCCGCTGACACCAGCGCGCTGGCTGGCGTGATAATCTGCATAGACATCTTGATTCTGGTTCTCACGCATTCCAGCTCTGGTAGGTACAGATAAAACCTCTGTTTTTGGATAATTAAGTCGCCATGCCTTCCACGCTATCTGTGGCATAGAGGCGAATGGCTTCAACCGCTTACCTTTGAGGGGTCCTCGTATCGCTTCCCCAGTGATATGCGACCAGAGGGAACGGGTCTGATGGTCATACATTAACAGGGCATCTCTCCACAATTTACCGCTAACACCAAACGTATAGGTCTTCCCGTCAAGTTCCCGGCTATACACGATAGCCGTTTTGCAGAGCGGTCACCACGTCGTGGCGATTTTCAGTCCGCCGACAACGTCGTTGACGATCTCGTGTCCGTTCAACAGATAGAGTGAATAGGCGTGGCTTTCGTCGTTGAAGGTTACACCAATGACCGGGGCATCAGGGTCTAACTTTGCTCCGCTGGCAGAAACGAATTGCGGATCGGTGATAGCAGGGATGGCGTCAAAAGGTAATAGCGTTCGGATTGCGTCGTCTGTATAATCTGCGGCGGTTGCGCAGAGGTTAACGAAAAGTAGTAGTATGAGGATGAGTGTATAGTTTTTCATGATCTTTTCCTTGCTGTTCGTGCACAGAATGTGTAACAGTATTATTGCTTTTAGCCTCTACGTCGATGGATGCCACTCGCGAATTGTAATAATCTTCTTCTGTTAACATGTTCAGGACGGTTCATATTCAAAGCATCTACCGTAACTCTGCCTGCCCGCGTGCGTCCGATAATATAGAGAAGGTTTTCACTCCACATAAAGTGCCGTTTCCATCGTTGGGTTCGGGGGTTAAAAAGTGGACTCTGTTGATCTGTCTGTGGGTCGCGAGCATGTGTTTTAGTGTGTTTATGTGTATTACACCATGGACATGCCCATGCCAAATTGGCTAATTCGGTTTTTCCACCGGCATTTCGTGGGAGGATATGATCACAGTGAAAGGAAGCATTGCTAACATTGTCAGGGGATTGGCAATACTCACAAAGCCCGTTTGCCCGCTCTCGTACACGGCGACGCAGGGCAGCAGGAATGGACTCAGAAGGCATTATTACCCTCTTTTAAGCCTAATTCGGCAGTAACCTCGCCTAATGTTTTTCTTCTCCCCTGAGCCAAAGTGATGAGGGCTTCAATGCGCTTTAGGTTCCTTGCTTCTAATTGACTCAGCAGTGCTTGATACTCTGTCAGTTCATTTTCGCTTAAGGTCTCATTTTCACACTTACGCCACAACTCCTGATACCGCTCCTGTTCCTTTTCAGGCAATTGCGAGTTTTCTTGAATGATTGCTAATAGCAAAGCTTCTTTATCGGCACTGTGTTTTTGCGCCCAGTCGTAGTTAGGATCGTGTTTGTTAGTTTGTGTCATTAGACTTTCTCCTTGAGTATAAATCTGAACAAATATTGAGACGAAAGTGTTTGTCTAAGAGATTTTCAGTGGTTGCAGTGGTTAGGTTCAGTATAGCATGCCAAACAGACAGATGTCAAATTAAAAAGGCGAATATTATCAACGCTTACACCACTTTGCATTAATAAGAACTGGCGTTATTAACGTTTGTGCTGCTTTACATTAATAAAAAACGGTATAGGTTTCTATTGAATATGAACCGACTTAAAAGTTGGCACAAAATCGGAGACGTGCTATAATGCTCGCAAATCATAACACAATCACCAAAGGAACATATAGATGAACGAAACATCAATTGAACTCCTCAAATCATTGACACAAGCAGATGGAATCCCCGGTTACGAAACAGAAGTACGCGAGATTTTCCGTGATGCTGTTTCCGATGTCGGTCCAATCGGGACAGACGGATTAGGGAGCATCTTCTGCGAGCGTGCTGGAAATGTTGAACAGCCCCGAATTCTGCTGGATTCACATTTAGACGAGATCGGTTTTGTTGTGCAAAGTGTGACAGATAACGGATTCGTCAAGTTTCTACCGCTCGGCGGCTGGTGGGCACACACACTTTTAGCGCAACGGGTTACAATCACAACGAAGTTAGGTAAAGTGCCGGGAGTGGTCGGCTCTACACCCCCTCATTTGCTCTCAGGATCGCGTGATAAGGTCTTAGACATGAAAGACCTGTTTATCGACATAGGTGCGGAGAGCGAAGAACAGGCAGCTGAGGCGTTTGGCGTATTACCGGGATGCCCAATTGCACCTTATGGACCTTTTATGCCGTTGAAAAATGATAAATTGTTCTCTGCCAAAGCGTTCGATAATCGCGTCGGCGTCGCAATTGTAATTGAGGCACTTCTACGACTCGATGAACATCCGAATACCATTATTGGGGCAGGCAGCGTTCAAGAGGAGGTAGGACTGCGAGGGGCAAAGACGATGGCAGCAAGCGTGGAACCCGATCTCGCAATCGTGCTTGAGGGACCCCCTGCTGATGATACCCCCGGATTAAGCGTCGGCGCGACACAAGGGAAACTCGGTGGCGGTGTACAAATTCGGATAATCGATTCTTCAATGATTGTCAATCCAAAGTTGGCAGATTTTGCAATTGAGACAGCGAAGCGACATGAAATACCGTATCAACTTGGCGTGCGTCAGTCCGGTGGAACGGATGGTGGCGCGATTCATCAATCCGGCAGAGGTGTCCCCTCTGTTGTACTCGGTGTGCCATCACGTTATATCCACAGCCATGTCTCAATAATTAACATTGATGACTATAACGCCGCATTAGATTTGACGATGCATCTTGCGCGTGAAATTGATGCGTCTGCGCTGGAAGGATTTTTGTTCGGTTAGGCACGCGGTTCGTCCTGCTATAAGTTCGTTTCAGCGTCACGCACTTCACTACTGGAGGATAAGCAATGGAAACCGCCTTACCGAAAATCTCGTTTTGTAATCATCAAATCAGTAAGTTGATAATTGGGGATAATCCGATCTATGGTTACTCTCATTTCAACCAACTCCTTTCACAGCATCAGCAGGAATACCATACACCCGAACGAGTCGTGGCAACGCTCAAGCGGGCAGAAGAGGCAGGACTTAATGCGTGGCAGAATAGCCTAACGGAACGTTCGCTCTCCGACCTGCAGCGGTACCGAAACGAAGGCGGTACACTGAACTGGTTCTGTCTCAGTCCGGGTGGACTTTGGTATGAGGAACCCGACGCTGTCTTTGAAGCGGCAAAACACAACCCGTTCGGTATGGCACCCCACGGTGGTGGTGTTGGTCACAGGTGTTTACGCGAAAACAGGCTCGATCACCTGCAGGACATCCTCAAACGGGTTCGTGATACCGGCACTCTCGTTGGCTTGTCTGTCCATGATCCGAAACTCCTACATATCGCTGAAGACGAGGATTGGGATATAGACTATTATATGACAGGACTCTACAATCTCCACGGAGGTGCTGACAAGTTCAGGGAGAAATTCGGCTACGCGCCTCTCGGTGAAATCTACGCGCGGGAGGATCGCGATGAAATGTGTAAAGCGATACAGCGTACAGATAAGCCGTGCCTCATTTTCAAAGTACTCGCAGCAGGCAGGACCGTTGGAAGCTCAGATCAAATTCGCGAAGAGGTGAAATTCGCAATAGAAAACACTAAACCGATCGACCCGCTCTTACTCGGTATGTATCAACAATTCGGCGATCAGATCGGTCAGAACGCACAGTTAGTTACGGAACTCTGCACGGAATTGAAGTAGATTATAACATTGCCATCAGCGGAATAGCAATCAGCAGTCGGCAAAGAAGCAGTCAGTAAGAGGATTTTGTTAAACGAACCCCTCTTTACCGATAGTTTCCGATAGCCATTTTTACTGACTGCTGACCGCCATACATCATGGAGGCTGAAAAATGGAGATGCGGACGTGTGGAAAATCTGGAATTGAAATCTCATTAATGGGCATTGGATGCTGGTCTTATGGCGGAGGCGACTACTGGGGACAGCAGGCACAATCGGATGTTACGGCTGTTGCGCATGCTGCATTGGATGCTGGCATTAACTTTTTCGATACAGCAGAGGGATATAATAACGGACGCAGCGAAGAGGCACTCGCCGTCGCACTGAAGGATAGACGACATGAGGCTGTTATTGGCACGAAGATCAGCAGACCAGACCCCGCTACGATGCGGGAACACTGCGAAGCGAGTCTTCAACGATTGCAAACAGATTATGTTGACATCTATATGATTCATTGGCCCGACGATGAGATTGCTATTGAAGAAAGCATGACTGAATTAACGCGCCTACAGGAAGATGGACTTATCCGTGCTATCGGCGTAAGCAACTTCGGGGTGGAACAACTCACAGCGGCTCTCAACACAGGCGCGACTATTGCCGTGAATCAGCTCTGCTATAATCTCCTGTCCCGGGCAATAGAACCGGAATTGCTTCCGCTGTGCCGAGAGCATAACGTCGGCATTTTGGGGTATATGCCACTGCTGCAGGGAATTTTGACCGGACAGTACAAAAGTGCGGAGGAGATACCACCGGTGCATTCTCGATTTCGTCATTTTCGAGAGGACCGAGAACAGGCTTCGCACGGCGAAGAAGGTGCCGAAGAAGAAATGTTTGAGACGCTGGAGGCTATTCGAGAAATCGCGGAAGCTGAACAGATTCCGATGAGCCGATTGGCTATCGCTTGGGCGATGGCAAGACCCGGCATCACGTGCATGCTCGTTGGCACCCGAAATGTAAATGAATTGTCGGCAAATCTGCACGTTGTCGAGTACAAACCGTCTGCTGACGTGATTGAGAATCTTGACGCAGTCACCGCACCACTTTTAGAAAAAATGGGAGCAAACCCGGACTACTTCACGGGGGCACGTATTCATTAGTTTCACATCGGCACAGCGATATTCCGTTCGTAAATACAGTCAGAGAGGTAGGAATTTATGATGGAACAGTTAGGTAAATTTAACAAAGACTTAGGCAGTCCGTTGGCAACCGCACCCGCCGACCTTACGCAAACAAACGCTGATGGCAAACTGGTTGTTCCTTTAACACAGGAACAGAAATATCTGTTTGACAAAAACGGATGGCTCTTGGTGCCGGGCGTGCTAACGGAATCCGAAATCGAAGAGATGCGCGATTTCTGTTACCGCTTAAAGCACGATCCTGAAACGATTCCCCAACACCATCGCTCAACTTACGGGGGTCCTTTGGAGAAATTGACGGATCATCCGGTCGTCGTGGCGTTCGGAAACGAATTTCTCGCGTCGTCCTATCTCACATCGGACACCTGCTACGGGTTCCGCATGGAGATGAGTTTTTTGGCATTGCGCGCTACAACGGATGAACCGCCTTTCACATTCCATGCCCACAACGGCAACGGTATGTTACGCATGCCCGGAGACTGTCATCAGTATTCATGTCTTCCCGGTCAGGCTTATAGCGGTTTGACGCGCGTCGTCTGGGAACTCAATCCCGTGGAGAAAGGCGACGGTGGTACCATGTTCATTACAGGGAGCCACAAGGCGGCTTATACCGCACCAGAAGGTGCCCATACACAAGACTGGAAGTTCTGGGATACCTATTCCTGTCCAGCTGGATCTGTCATCATCTTCACAGAGGCAATTACGCATAGCGGGCAGCCGTGGCAAAACCCTGACATCGACCGAGTCGCGGTTTTCAACGCTTACAACTCGGTAGACAAGCGGTGGAGCCTCTCGAAGCCGCCACAGGCATTGCTCGATGAAATGCCTCCCAAACGCCAGACGCTCTTTCGGGATGCCTACGTAAAGGGTAACGTAACCGGTACGAAGTTTGACATGGCACTCTAATAATAGTCGTAGGAACGCTCCCCGTGCCATAGTTTTCTATCTTGTCTAATCTGCGAGAACGTAGCCCGTAATGTAATGGAGGGCGACTCCTGAGCGAGAAACGTCAACGCACAAACCACTTTATTCAACCGCAAGGTATAATTAAAAATATGACACCAAAACAACGTTATCTGTTTGATGTAACCGGATACCTCCACTTGGAAAATGTTATCACCGACGATGCGTTAGCGGAGGCTTCTGAAGCAGTTGATAGATATATCACGACCTCTCCTGATGAATTGCCCCCAGGCTTCGAGACACAAGGACTCCATCAGCACGGGTTCGCCTTCGATAAATCGCTTGAGTGCCTAACAACGCACACCGCGCTATGGCCGATCATCAAGGAATTGACGGACAATCAACCACGATTCGGCAGGGGTTCGTTAAAACATGATAAACACGATTTGTGGGAAGCCGGAGAGCGGGCAAAAGTGAATCCGGGCGGACTGCACTGTGCTCGTGATGATTACGGGTGGTATAGCACGCGTTACGAGGCTGGCGACGGGCGTATCTACTGCGATAACTTCGTCTGTTTTCCCTATTTTACAGATGTCTATCCGGGGGATGGTGGCCTCATCGTAATCCCAGGTTCGCATAAGAGTGAGTTTGATCGACCAAAAGAACTGCTGACACTTAACGAAGAAGATGGCATTGACCCAATTGATGATCCTGTATTCGTCAATATTACACCGAAAGCAGGCGACATTGTGATTATTTCGGAGTTGCTAACGCATGGTGTGTTGCGCTGGAAACCGAAAGATCGAGATCGCAGGTTTCTCGTTTTACGGTATTTCCCACAGTACACCGGTAAGCATAATTTTCCAGAGCCTATTCTGGACAGATTATCCCCAGAGACGTTGGAATTGGTAGAATCCGCGGGATATGGACACATCAAGGAGATCGTAAAGCAGGATGAGGTTACGCTGACAGTGTGAGGGGAACAGGGTAAACAGGTGAAAAAACCGAAAACTAAATAGCCTTACATCCCTAAAGAAAACCTTGAATTTCGTCAAGGCATCGTGTATAATTTACACAAACTTTATACTCTTGCTACACGAGGTTCCGGATGCACACAACCCCACAAAATATATTGGAAGCATTCAACCAACTTCCTGAGATAGAAAAACACGCGCTCGCCTCTGAAATCATAAAACAGGTAACTCAGCTGGATATTCCGCCTTTGACAGATGAGGCACTCACGGAAATTGCTGACGCGCTGTTTGTTGAACATGACAAAATGGAGGCGGAGGATGCCGAGACAAAGTTGAAGACGCAGTGCGTCAGTGGCTAAAACTCTAACAAGGCAAGACACTCACACTTCAAGCGTTTAAAACAGATTAGGAAGGCATCAGCGAAAGTCTCCACGTCCCTCCTGACATTTTCCCAAAAACATATTACCGTATAGATGTCCAATAAAAAAGGCGCGCTTACAAAGCGCGCCTACCAGAGAATTGGGAAGGTGTGACTACAAATTACTTGCGACTTTGATCCGGTTCTGTGCTCGGGCGAGTGCTGCCTCGGCTCGCGGACGGTTTAGGTCGGGTGCATTTGCTGTGAGTTGCTCTTGGGCACGGTCGAATGCCTTTTCAGCACGCGCTACATCGATTTCTGATGCCCATTCCGCTGTTTCAACTAAGACGGTGACACCTGTGCGGAGCACCTCAAAAACACCGCCGCTGGTTGCCATTAACTGCGGGGTCTCCGATTCACGGATGCGGATCTCACCGACCTCTAAGGCAGTCAAGAACGGAATGTGTCCGGCGAGAATCTGAAAGTTGCCTTCAACTCCCGGCGCGCTCACGCTCGTCACATCCCCTTCATAAACCGACTGTTCCGGTGTCCGAATTTCAAGATGAAAACTTCTACTAAGCATAAGATGAAGTCTCTTTCCGAAAGCCGACTGCTGATAGCCGACTGCTAATTACTAATCCGCCGCTTCTTCTAAGTCTGCGCTTTTTGCCTGTTCAAACGCCTCGTCAATCGTTCCGATATAGCGGAGTGACTGCTCGGGCAGTTCATCGCAATCCCCGTTCAGAATCGCTTGGCAGCCTTGGACGGTATCCTCAATTTTGACATATTTACCTGGGGTTCCTGTGAACCGTTCTGCGACAAACATCGGCTGCGTCAGGAACATCTCTATTTTCCGTGCCCTGTTGACAACCAACTTCTGTTCATCCGAGAGTTCATCTACCCCGAGAATAGCGATAATGTCCTGCAGGTCGCCATACTCCTGTAAGACCTGCTTGACTCTAAAGGCGGTCTGATAATGTTCATCACCGATAATATCTTCTGATAAGATACGCGAACTTGATGTTAGTGGATCCACTGCGGGGTATCTCCCTTTCTGGACGATAGTCCGTTCCAATCTCGTCACAGCGTCGAGGTGTGCGAAAACAGAAACGACAGCCGGATCGGTATAGTCATCAGCGGGAACGTAAACGGCTTGGAATGAGGTGATAGACCCGTGTTGTGTGGAAGTAATTCGCTCCTGCAATTCACCCATTTCGGTTGCCAGTGTCGGTTGGTATCCGACAGCGGAGGGCATCCGTCCGAGGAGGGCTGAGACCTCACCCCCTGCGAGTGTGTAGCGGAAGACGTTGTCGATAAAGATGAGAACGTCTTGCCCTTGCTGGTCGCGGAAGTATTCTGCCATAGACAGTCCGGCAAGCCCGACGCGGAGACGTGCTCCTGGGGGTTCATTCATCTGTCCGAACACCATCGCCGTTTTATCAATCACACCGTATTCGTCAAGTTCAAGCCAGAACTGATTGCCTTCGCGTGTCCGTTCACCAACGCCACAGAAGACGGAATACCCCCCGTGTTGTGTCGCGATGTTGTAAATGAGTTCAGCAACCAGCACTGTCTTACCGACGCCAGCCCCTCCCAAGAAGCCGACCTTTCCACCCCGGACAACGGGTTGAATCAGGTCAATGACTTTGATACCGGTTTCTAACATTTCGGTACTTGTGCTGAGTTCCGCTTGTGCAGGGGGTGGTCTGTGAATGGAGTATCGCTCGGACTCACCTGCTTCACCCTTTTCATCAATGGGTTCACCTGTCACATCGAAAACGCGTCCGAGGACTGCATCACCGACAGGAACAGTAATAGGACCCCCGGTATCAGTTGCGAGTGTCCCGCGGACTAACCCATCGGTTATATCCATAGCGACTGCACGCACCCGGTTTTCGCCTAAATGCTGTTGAACCTCAAGTACGAGTTCGGTTCCATCGTAACGCTGAACTGTAACAGCGTTCAGGATATCCGGCAATTCGCCTTCCGAAAAATCTATGTCAACTCGTGCACCGACAACTTCTAAAATTTTTCCTTGGTTCATTTTTTTATCTTTCCTTGCGGGAGAACGACATCCGTTTGAGTAAGGGACGCGCTTTCCTGAATATCCGCTCTCCATTTCATTACGAGCTACGGTTCCGATTCGTAGGGGTAGGCCTTGCCCCTACCCGTGAATGACCGAGAATCTATGCGTAAGCGTAACAGAGTACAGGGCGGAAACCCGATAATTTAAAAAACCTGCGCCGTTGTTGCAGGCACCCTAATTTGACTCATCTTTTAAGACGAACTTAATTCAGAGTCGTTGACTTTTCGTTACACCCAAACTGCTGGCAGTTCCGTTTCGCACGGGCATTTCAAAGTCGTAACTTCCCACATCAGAAATAAACTGCACACTTCTATGAACAATCAGAGACCCGGACACGTCTTCTGAAAGTAGCCAAGTGCTTCTGCCCGATTGATTAACGCGTATTGCCGATTTCGAGTTGGCATCAGGAGATTCACGCGTTGAATTTTCTGATTCAAGTTTGCGAGTTTTTCACTATACTGCGCAATAACGCGAGCACGTTCCTGTTCAAAAGTCCGACTGATGACTTCACGTCGATGCGGATACTGCTCGACGATAGCCGCTAACCGCTCCCGACGACCTTTTAAGTTTATGAGGATTCTTTCAAGTTGCACTTCTTCCCGCTTGATTTCTTTCTCTAATTCAACCCACCGCGGCGCAAACCCGTTCTCTTTCAGAAGCCGATTCGTCATCCGTGCTTGTGGTGTGAGGAAGGGATTCGTATCCAGCTTGAGCGGTTTACCTTCGCCAGGCAAATTCGCAAATTCGCCGCGTTCCATCGCCTCTTCAATCTGCTTGTTGACATTGATCGACATTTTTCAATTTCCCCTTGCGGTTCGGTAAGGTGAATTTATGGAACAGCGGACGATCAGAGGCGTATAGTTTAAAACCCCTTAACCTTCGAGGGCAGCAGCACCACTTACGATCTCGGAAATTTCTGTCGTAATCTGTGTTTGACGTGCTCTGTTGCGTTGGAGAATCAGTTCATCAATAAGTTCTTGTGCCTTCTGCGTGGCATTTTCCATCGCTGCCATTCGGGCGGCTTGCTCCGCTGCATTGGAATCCAGCAGTATTTTCCACATTTGCATGTTCAGGTGTTTGCCGAGTAGCATTTCAAAGAGTTCCGCTTGCCCCGGCTCATAGATATAATCCAGGAACAGTTCATCACCCTCCGGCATTTCAGGCTCTAATGGAAGAAGCTGCTCAACAAGCACCGTCTGGAGAATAGCAGACCTAAAGTTGTTGTAGATAACCTCAACCTTATCAATTTTTTTATCCGTATACAGATGTTCAAATTCGTGAACAACGTCAACAGCCGTTTGGAACTCAAGCTGACGGAAAATATTGATGTAGGCATCCGTGATGTCGTAACCGCGCCGGGTAAAATGCTCTTGTGATCGCCTGCCGATACAGATAAGCGTTACATCAGCACCATTGTCCTGATAATGTTGGATACGTTGCGTAGTTGTCCGAATAACGTTACTGTTGAAACTACCACATAATCCCCGGTCCGCGGAGACAGAAATGATGCAGGCATGCTTTATCTCACGCGTTTCAAGCAGTGGATGTGTCAGTGCCTCATTTTCAATATCCATCTGCGAGATGAGGTGTCCTAAGATTGTATTAAGCTTATCGGCGTAAGGACGCGTCGCAGTAATGTTCTCTTGCGCACGACGGAGCCGTGCAGCAGCTACGACACGCATTGCATCGGTGACCTGCTCAATATTTTGAATACTGGCGATACGTCGTCGAATTTCTCGTAAAGTTGCCATTTTTTCGTATTAACTCCGACAAAAGATATGCCAAAAACTACGAGTTAGCCCAATTTTCCTTGAACGCTTTTACTGTAGTGTGCAAGGCCTCAAGGAGTTCATCGCCTAACAGTCCCGTTTCTGCAACTTCTGTGAGAAGTTCGGCGTGATTCCGATCAAGGTATTGCAAAAATTCGGATTCAAACGCTGCCACTTCCGTTTCTTCGATATCGTCGAGATAGCCGTTGGTGCCACAGAAGATAGTAGCGACTTCGCGTTCGACAGGCATCGGTTGATATTGGGGTTGTTTCAGCAATTCAACGAGCCGTGTGCCGCGTAGCAGCAAGGATTGCGTTGACGCATCCAAATCCGAACCAAATTGCGCAAAGGCAGCAACTTCTCGGAAACTCGCGAGATCCAATTTAAGGGTACCCGCAACCTCGTCTGATTTCATGGCTTTCACTTGCGCATCTCCACCGACTCGAGAAACAGATAGCCCAACATCAATCGCCGGTCTCACACCTTGGTTAAACAAGTCGGTTGTGAGGTATATCTGTCCATCGGTGATAGAGATAACGTTCGTGGGAATATAGGTCGTCAAATCACCTTCAAAGATTTCAATAATCGGTAGGGCAGTGAGAGAACCCCCTCCCAATTCATCGCTCAATTTTGCGGCGCGTTCTAATAGACGTGAGTGCAAGTAGAAGACATCACCGGGATACGCTTCACGTCCAGGTGGTCTCCGTGAGAGCAGTGACATCTGCCGATATGCCCACGCGTGTTTCGTCAGATCATCGTAGATAATGAGGGCGTGTTTGCCGTTGTCCCTGAAGTATTCAGCCATTGCAGTACCGGAATAGGGTGCGAGGTATTGAAGCGGTGACGGCGCGCTTGCAGGTGCCGAGACGATCGTCGTATACTCCATGGCATTATGCTCACGAAGCGTCGCTGCAACTTGCGCCAAAGTGGAACCCTTTTGACCAATCGCGACATAGATACAGTAAACATCTGTATCCTTCTGACTCAAGATAGTATCCAAAGCAATAGCCGTCTTGCCGGTTCGACGGTCACCAATAATCAGTTCACGTTGCCCTCTCCCGATCGGGGTCAAACTGTCAATCGCTTTTAAGCCGGTGTAAAGGGGTTCGCTCACCGGTTGCCGTTGAACAATGCCGAGCCCTTTCTGTTCGACTGGAAGTCGATGTTCCGTTTCAACGTCACCCAAGCCATCAATAGGTTGACCGAGTGCATCAACAATCCGTCCGAGAAGTGCTTCGCCTACAGGAACTTCGGGGAGTCGTCCTGTGCGTTTGGCGGTATCACCTTCGTGTATGAGTTGGTCTTCTCCGAACAGGACACACCCGACGTTGTCTTCTTCGAGGTTAAAAGCGATGCCGTAGACATTGTTAGGAAATTCGATCATTTCACTTGCCATAGCGTTGGCAAGCCCATGCACCCGCGCGATGCCATCGCCTACCTCCAGCACGGTGCCGGAGTCATAGACATCCACGTCCTGTTCAAACTGTTGCAGTTGTTGTTTAAGGATATTTGATATTTCGTCCGGTCGGACTTCTCTTGCCATTTTTTAATTATTCCTTGCGGTTCGGTCAGGTGAATTAGAGGTTCGATCTCCTCTCCGTATATCCGCCTGCGCCGATGTTGCAGGCTACAATTGTGGTTCATGTTCCCAAGATACCCAAACCCAGCCGAGACTTAATCAGAAACCATCGCGTAACATTGTCCTGCAAGCCTCTATAGGCTTGCACAAGGAGCAGTGCTCAGGACCCATAGTTTAAGATCCTCTCGCAAGCTGTTGCTTCAGGCGTTGGAGCTGCGCTGTAACGCTTGCATCAAAAACGGTGTCTTCTAACTGCACGATGAATCCACCCTGAATTTGTGGATCAGTTATGGTCTCCAACTGCACCTGTTTTCCCGAATATGTGCTTAACTGCTGCGCGAGTCGTTCCTCTTGCTCGGCTGTTATCGGTACAGCCGTCGTCACTTTTGCGACAAGCCTACCGGCAGCTTCGTCAACGATCGCTGAAAAGGCATCCATTATCGCGACGAGATAGCGTTCACGTTGCTTCAACGCGAGCAATTTGAAAAAATTAACAGTCAGAGGCTGCATCGCATCGGTGAAAAGTTGCTGAAACGTTTCGCTTTTAAATTGTGGAGACAGAATAGGGCTTTGGATTAACTGCGTGAATTCCTCAGACTGTTCAACCAACTCTCGCAGCCTATCTACATCGGCGATAATAGGTGCCAAGGCGTTCTGTTCCACCGCTGCATCGTATAGCGCGCGGGCATAAGGTTTTGCGACCCGAATGTCTCTCATACTTCGTCTTCACCTTTATTCCGTTGGCAACCGACTAATAGATGCATCAATAATATGCTGATGTCTCTCTGCGTTGAGTTCTTCACTTATGATTTTGCTGGCGGCATCAATTGCGAGTTCAGCAACAACGCCTCGCAGTTCCGAGATCGCTTCGTCTTTTTCACGCTGAATCTCCGATCTGGCTCTTGCGACTTCGTTGTCTGCCTCTTGCCGTGCTTGAACGAGAATCTGCTGACGTTCAACATTTCCCTGTTCAATCGCTGCTTGGATTTTGGCTTGTGCTTCGGTCTCAATATCGGCTAAGCGTTGGCGCGTCTCTGCGGTGAGCCGGTCCAACTCTTCTCGATCAGTCCTCAATTGTTCCGACTGCGTAATGATTTCAGTGCGACGTTCCTCTAAAAGTCCGCCTACCTTGCCGAAGACAAATTTCCAAAGTACCGCGAGCACAACAAGGAAACCGATAACTTGAATGATAATCGTCTGCGGATCGATGCCGAGCAGTGCCAAAAGCCCACCTTCACCGGCAGGAGCTTCAGCGGCGAACGCGCGACTGAGGTACATATTCATTAAAATGAAGCAGCATCCATATAGGATCATGTAGCGCGCCGTTTGCAAGCGTCCCTTGCGAAGCGAAAGTTTATGTTTGATGTTTCGCATAAGTTTACTGTACTCTGTTTTTGAAACTGAAGACGTGACGCCTTCTTTCTATTTCACTGAAGACGTGACGTCTCCTTTCCCTTCTTCAGCCCCGTAGGGGCGAAATGTTTATAGACAAGGGATATATTAATTTCCATCTCCAACATCTGTCGCAACTCGTTGCGCGTCTGCCTGAATCATACCTCTCAGCATATCGTCTGCAGGGAGTTTTGCTTGCAAGATAAAGAACATTAAGAGCGCGTAGATAACGAGCGACTCGATGAGTGCCAAACCGATAATCATTGCCGTTTGGATACGCGGCGCGGCATCGGGTTGACGCGCAATTCCTTCAAGAGCAGTACTTGTCGCCCTACCTTGCGCCGTTGAGGCAAAAATAACAGCGATCGGCAACCCTAAAGTTACACCAAACGCCAACACTGCTAAATAAATCATGAAATGTCCTCCTTGGACGGATAAGGGACAGTTTACACGTGTCCCACAGAATTAATGGTGCGCTTCATGCGCTTCTTCATCGTGCTCTATGAAAAGCACGATATAGATAGATGTTAAAATAGTGAAAACGAACGCTTGCAGGAAGCCAGCAAACAGTCCGAAGAACAGCATAGGCACTTGCACCGGAATAATCGGTATGGCATCCGCAATCAGCACGATCAGTCCGAGTTTCGTCAGTTCAATAACAACCGATTTTTCACCAAAAATGTTTCCGAAAAGTCTGACAGCAAGTGAACCCGCACGCGATAATTGCGCAATTACCTCAAGTGGAAACATCAAAACACCCATCAACGGTGGATCACCGATGAGATGCTTGAGATAACCGATTAGCCCATTCTCTTTAATAGCGATAATTTGAACGCCCAACACAGCCGTTATGCCGAGGGCAAGCGTTGTATTCAAATCTGCTGTTGGTGGTTGAAGCCCCGGAATGACTCCAAGATAATTCAGGAAGAGAATGAAGATGAAGAAGGATCCAACGAATGGAATATACTTTTTGCCGTGATCCCCTAAAATACCCCCGAAAAAGTCCATGATACCCCCCACAAACATCTCCAATAGGGTTTGTCCTTTCCCTTCAGGTATCCGTTTCAACTTCCGAGTAGCGAAGATAAAAAACAGCACTAAGACGAGAATAGCAAAGTATGTGTTGGGAATTAGATCGGGCTGATGCCATCGAGTCGGTTCAGGAATAATTTCATCCGGCAAAAGCTTTGAAATCGGATAGAGCAAACTACGGTGACCGTTCTCGGCCGCGAAACTCCCGGCTACTGCTGCCAAGCTGAGTCCGACAACCAAGCAGATAAATGGTATTTTTTTCATATTTTGTCGTTGTGTCTCTTAAATGCGGGGATAACTTCGGGCACTTCCCAACTTGAAGCCTACTTGCAAGTTTTGTTTTAAGACTGATTGGGATCCTTATTTGAAAGGATGGTCACCATCAAACCGATCGCTTTTATAATGATGGCACCTTGCACTAAAGCAATCCCTCCAGCGAACGCGTATATATTCATCCACTCCATCTTAAACAGGAGATAGAGAAGTCCAGCGAGTACTGTGTATTTACCGATTGCGATAAAACCCAACAAGGATTTTGTGCGCTTCGTTTTCCCGGGTCGAACAAGTCGCCGAACCACAAATTCGATGGACCAGAATAGACTTAGACTGATAGCACTGCCGATGAGAAAACTGGGGAGCGCGTCGCGTTTAAATCCTAACAACACTGCCGAAATGACTACCGTGAGACAGATTGTCAAGACATAGACATGGCGGATAAATCGGTCGCCAATTTCCAAAACGGGACTCATCCGAACGACTCCTTTGTCAAAATTACAGCGAATCATGATCGCCGAAATTTTCGGATCTCGATTGCTTTCAGATTTTATCCTTCTTCAGTGTCCTGTGTTTGTTCTGAAGCAGCACGACGCTGTTTTTCCAGCCGTTCGAGTTGGCGGTTCCAGCGTGCTACCGCGCGAAACATTTCCATGAATCCAGCGGCAACTCCCATTCCGAAACCGATGTAGGATCCAACTGCTGCGTTGCCTAATTTTCCACCGAGCCACTGCCCCCCGAAATAGCCGATACAAATCGCGAGCGCAAGTGTTATCCCGATGGAAGCGAGATCAAACATCCCTATGTTGTCATTTTTCAGCTGTTTCAGTCGATCCTTAAATATAAACATCGCTGTACCTTCAAAAAATGGAACATATTTACAGATGGTAGCCTCTCATCAAAAAACCTTATATATTATAACATGCAGATGAGGGGAATGCAAAAAAAAAATAGAATCGCTTCAAAATTAAAGGTTTGTAGGATACAAGCAGAGTGGCTTAGGCGGATTATGGTTATGGCGGGGGAGGCGTGTTGTGTTTATGGGTGAATATAGCCATTGCTCGTCTGAATCGCTGATCAGCATAGAGGCGAGAACACTGTGTTCCACCTCTATGCGTAGCCGGTTATTTCTTTAGGACCGCCCATGTAGTAGTGAGTTTGTCGTTGGCGGAAACGGCGAAAGCCTCTTCCAATCCATCATCCATGATACTTTGAATCTCATTCTGACTCAGAACCACATTAAAAATAGCCACATCGTCAATGATGCCTCTGTACTTACCAGCATAACCGGAACCGATGAGTAAATTAAGACCGCTGGGACTGGAGTCTCCGCATGGGTGTGCCCCACACTTTACCCATTTATCCTCAGACGCTACCTCACCGTCTTTGTACATCTTATACTCGCGTTTCTTGACATCACGCGTCTCGGCGACGTGAATCCATTCGTCATCTATAAACGTTCCTGGGACGGGTCTCCTAACCTCCACATACGGCTGACAATTGCCACCACAATCGCCCCAATAAAAACTCAACCGACCATCGGGTTCCTGTGTCAAGCAGCCTTCGCCGCCATAAGATTTGCAAACGATGTTTTGCCGACCCCCAGCTACACTTTCAGGTTTAACCCAAACAACAATTGTCACATCTCCGTGGAACTGTAGCGACTCGTCATTTCCCATATCCACAAAAGATGACCCATCAAATTCAAGAGCTTTTCCAAATTTACCATCCACCCACTTCGGTTTATTCGTGAGTGTCCCGTCATTTCCATTTCCCGAGGAATCTTTTGTAGTATCCCCCTTACCCTCATCAAATTTCCACACCCCTACGAGGGTGTCAGGGTCTAACACTGCATAACTTGAAGCGGCTAACGTCCCAACGATAAATAGGACGACCGTGCCGATCCACAACAATCTGACTTTCATTTGATTATTCCTCCTTGATTCTATAGTTGCAGAAACGATAACAGGTTTCGCAAAAATTTTCAAGATAAATAGGACTTACGCAAAATGACCAAATTTCACCTATTTTCACAGGATTCGGTGTCCCTTCCCAGTAACGGGTGGGAACCCTGGTTAGAAACCGCACCTACCGGGGCAGTACGTAAGTCCTATTAGTGTTGTCCTACGTCTGTCCCAGCACTTTCAGAAACTCTGGATCATCTCTTACGTCCGAAAATTCGGGGGTCTCGAGGAAAGTCGGGTAGTAGGTATCTTGATTATACGGAGTTACCACGTAGGAGTCCTGAGCGACTTTTAAATGATGTAAAGTCTTCTCTCGATCCTGCTCAGAAGCCCAAGTACTCACAGCAAGTTGGAAGTGCCCATAATGGTTATTATTTTCCAAATCAATGGTGATCTGTAGGAACCGTTTCGCCTCGTCATACTTCTTCAACCACAACAGACAACAACCGAAATCATGCGTAAACCACACAAGGTGGCTAAGATTTACAGGTTGACCTGCATCCCGTTTCTTCAACTCTCCTTCCAGATATGAATTCACTTCCGTAAAGATTTGATTAAAACGATCCCAATCTTCCTGTTTACCGTAGGTCAAGGCACCCACACGCTAAAGCGTGGGGAAACCTGTGCTTCGTAGCAGTTCGCGTTTCCGAGGAAACGTCTTACATCTGCTCCACAGAGGGACCCAAGGCGGTTTCCCTCAAAATGTTTATCGCAGCGTTGATGTCTCTATCGTGGTGAGAGCCACAGTCAGGACATGTCCACTGCCTCTCTTTTAGCGTTAGATTTTCATTGGAATGTCCACAATCCGAACAAGGTTTCGTTGTCGGTGTCCACTGTCCGCTTTGTAGGAACGCACGCTTATGTTTGAAACACTTGAACTTCAGAATCTCAACAAACTGCCCAAAGGCGAGGTCAGAGACTTTGCGTCCCCACAAGCGTTTCATACCGTCGAGGTTCAGCGTCTCGGTGGCGATCGTATCAAACCTTCGACAGAGGTCTGTCGCACGTTTGTAGTGCCAGTCTCTACGCTGGTTCGTGATGTGTCTGTAGAGGCGTGCGAGTTCACGGACACATCGCCACCAATTGCCAGAACCTTTCACTTTACGGCTCAGTGCCTTATTGAGTTTACGGAGTTGGTTCAAGGACTTTTTCAAAGGGTGTGGATGTTGAATCTTCTCACCGTTACTGAGGGTCAGATAGGTTTCCATACCGAAGTCTATTCCTACGCTCTCACCTGTAGCAGAATAGGGTTCGGCCGAGGCATCATCCGTTACAACATACAACCAAAATGTGCCAACTGCGTCGCGAAGGATTTGGAGATAGCGGACAGTTCCGTTCCACTCGCGGTGCTGATGGAACGAGAACCAACGCTTGTGGAACTTAAAGGCGTGCGAGGCATCATGCCACGCTTTGAAAGACAGTCTGACACGCCCTTCCTCAAGAAGGTACGCCGATTGGAACTTCGCAGAACGGTAGCGGTCTTTGCGCTTAAACTTCGGCAGTCCACCGAGACCGTCAAAAAATCGCTCGTATGTGATATGGATACGGACAATCACCTCATCAAGCGTGTCGCGAGGGATCCAAGCCCAGTGTTGCTTGGTGCGTTTCAACAACTTCGTCAAATGCGGTTGCAAGCGATACCGTCCGGCATACTTGCCATAGATACGGTAATACCGCTTTTCCAATGCAAGGAAGTGATTATGCACGTCGCCCAAGTCATCAAGCATATTCCCCAAGCGCACATTTTTCGGATGTTCACGCAGATGATACTTATAGACGCGGCGCGTGCGTTTTTGTTTTCGCTTTCGCTTTTTCGTCATTGAATTTCACGTATCACGTCTTTAACCCCTGTATAGTGGGTGGGACCGACACGTTACCAAGAGGTAACGCTATACATGTCTGTCCAACGTGATACATCTATTAAACCACAATTTGCTAAAAATGTCAAGTGTTTTTTCAAAAAACGCTATGGCCTCACACACGAGGGCGGACTTTCATACCCTACCTAAAGGATGGGGTCTCCAGTCCGTATTTTAGATGAAGTCCGACGTAGATGGCTGTGTCCGTGTAAACGACCCAACCGACCGATTGGTTCTTCGCTGGTCTTTCGGTGCGTTCATCGGTGAAACCAGTAGCCTGTGGTGCCTCTTGCCAGCAAGCATCGTCGAGGACACCGTCAATGATAGGTGGGTGTTCTGTTTTAACTGCGCGAAGTTCTTTCTGAACGGTCTGTGTGTTTTCTACTGCCGAAGCTTGTAAGTTTATGATTAAAGTAAATGATAGTGTGATGAGCAATACTATTGCGTAATTTTTCTGTTTTACCTGTTTGTTTGTGATACACTCGTGCGCTGCACGAACCTTTGCCGTTGGAAACTTCGGCATTTTCATTAATTAGTTTCCTTCGATTCAAAATATCTTTAGGAATTGGCTTCAAAATTTGATGAGGATTAAGAATTCGATTCTTAATCCTCATCAAAGTGTCCTTAAAGGTTAAACCTCGACGCTAATTATATATTCAAACCAACATCCAACTTGTAGCGCAGATCTGCACCACCAGCGTTAGTTTCGCAGGATACTGGAGTGAAATTCCGAGATGCTTTCTTCAACACTTCGGAGCAGCATCTTATCGCTGAGATGGAATGCCTCGCGTATTGTGATCGGCACTTTCTGTTTCGCCTTTATCGAATCAAGCAACCGCTGGTTTTGCACGACAACGACAGAATCAGCATTTTCTTGAAGTTCCTGCAGCCCGCGTTTCGCTTGTTCGGCGCGGCGTTGACCTTCAAAATTGAATGGACACGTCACAACACCCACAACCGAAGCACCCTGTTCTTGCGCGAGAGAAGCAATTAGAGGTGCCGCACCTGTCCCTGTTCCACCGCCCATTCCAGCAATGACAAAAAAAATAAGGTCTGCATCCGCAACGATGGTGTGGAGCGTTTCTCTATCCCCCTCAGAGGCTCTTCTACCGACCTCTGGATTCGCGCCAGAAAATCCTGGAGTGGTGTTAGCACCGATCTGTACCGGTGTTGCTTCACAATGCTTGTCGAGTGCTTGCTGATCTATATTCACGGCATAAAATTCGACCTCTGTTAAACCGGCTTCAATCATCCATTTGACGGCATTGCCGCCTGCTCCACCGACACCAATCACCTTGATCTTGGTTTGGATGCGTTTGGATTCTTCCTGTTTAGATAACATAGTTCCCCTTCTTTCAGATTCGACACCGAACGCCTTACGCAGGAGTTCACGCGTCTGTCTTAATTTGGTCTTGATTGTGCCTATCGCTAATCCGAGTTCAGCGTGGATATCCTTGACGTTCCACAATTCCAGATAGTACAGCACCGCAACGCGGCGCACTCTATCTGGAAGATGATGCACTGCTTCTCTGATGTCCTCGCAGAGTTCTGTTTCACGAAAACGTTCGACAGCACTCCGATCAATGTGATCGATTAGATCCGCATAACTGGAAGGAATTTCATTCCCCGAACGCTTGGCAGAAGCGTAGTACCTCTTGCAGGCGTTATAAGCAATGCGATGCAGCCATCCACCAAAACTCTCAACACTCCGCAGTCCGCTGATGTTTTCCCAAACTGCTTTCCAAACATCCATGAGGATTTCCTCAGCGTCGCGGCGTTGCCTCGAATTTGCAGTAATCACTTTCCAAATGCGTGGACTATAACGCGACATCAATTCCGCAAATGCCAATTCATCACTGGCTTGTGCAAGCCCAATGAGTTCTTCATCTGTCAGATGGGTGTGCGTTGATAGATCGTATCGCATAAACAGTTCCCTATTGATTTTAACTTAAAGAGTGGGCTTCTTCGGGCGGCGGTTTAAGAAAAGTAAAAATCACCTGATTTCTCACAACACCTCTTAGGTGGCTTATATCTCCGAACACAGGAAAACAAGGAAAGCACCAGAAAGAGACACACTGAGTAGTAAAACGAGCAGCAGTATATCCAGTATAGCGGAGTTAAACGTATTTTGAAAAGTCAACTTATCCTCAAATACCGGAATAGCCTCTGGTGGGACGGACTTTTCCGACATACCTTTCCGGACCCCGACGAAGTGAAGGCTTTCTGAATCCGCCCGATCCATTTCAACGATGAAGTTTCGGAATTGTTGGATATAAAGGCGGCAGTGTTCTAAGAATTGCAAATGGCGATGAAAGCCTGTGCCTGCCATGGATTCAAGCGCGTATTGGACAATCGCCGCAGGGGAACATCGGGTTAACTGTCTTGCATGCAGAACTTGAGCACTTTGCGCGGCGAGGTGTTGGCGGCTTAGCCGCTCACGCATCTCCATATCTTTGTTGACAAACTCCTGCTGGATTTCTAATTCCGCAGCGTCTGCTTCTGCGCCTCCTTCCTCTGAAGTTTCTGCCGATTGAGGGAGTTCTTTCAATTGCTCCCTTTTATTCAGGAAATTGCGCCTAATTTGGTCGAAGGCAGTCGATTTTGCCATCTGAAATTGATGATGCGTTTGAACGGGAGGCATCCATTTTGCCGAGAGTGTGCCGAGAGTTGATGGCGTAAACACTACAAGGGTTACCCAGATGAGCAACAGAACAACGAGACTTAACCGACTTTCTCGGGTCACGGCGGAGACGAGAAGCCCAATAGCAATGAAGATACCAGCGTAGCAAGAAGCAATCAGCAGGATGAGCCCCATACGTCCCCAGTCTGCCCCGCCGAGTTGCGTCCAACTGTCCGTAGAAATGATGGCGAGATTGAATAACACAGCAACATAGAAAGCGATGAGCACTGTGATGAAGGAACCGAGGAATTTACCCATTAACAGGGCAGGGCGCGAAATCGAATTTGCAAGACACAACCGCAGCGTCCCGCGTTCCCGTTCTCCTGAAAGAGCATCAAACGTAAAGAGAAGAGGAATGAAAGAGAGCAGATAGGTAACAATAAAGACCCAATCAATCACCGTGGCAGTGGGGCGAAGATTACTGATCGCTTCTATATTCAGCCGTGGAGCGCCCATCGACCAAATATAGGCAAGCCCATATAACCTCCAGAAACCGCCACTCACGCTTTCGTCTGGTAGCAACGCGTCGCTGCCGTCGGCAATGAAGGCAACGGATGACGGACGTTTGTAAAGCTTACCGGGTCCCTTTTGCAACAGCGCATACAACTGCGTTCGGGATTTCAATTCCGTCTGGGATGCACTCGCCTTCTCGGAATACCCTCGAACCCGTTCTGGATGTGTCCGAAGATGAACAACGGCGTTGGTTACCATCAATGCCACGAGAATGAACGTAGTTAAGCCGAAGCGGAGACTCGTGAGATGGTCTAAAAGTTCACGTGCAACAATATGCCAAATCATTCTTTTAATGTTCCTTGCGGTTCGGTCAGCGTAGCTTGTGGAAAGAAGGATTTCCTCGTATATACAGCCCGCCCGTTGGTTGGGCTTACACGCCCTGGCTCCACCGATTAAACCTAACCTCGAGGTTGACTGAAAATCGATAACTGAAGTCCGACAACTATTCTACACTTCAACTTTAATAAAAATCAAAACCGTCGCCATGAATAAGACGATATTGATACATAACAGCAACAGCAACTCAGGCAGGGCACGCTGCGCGTTGATACCAACTTCTGCACGCGCAAAGTGAAAGCGGGGCAAGATCGACCAATCTATATCCCCTTGATTCGTGGAAAACCATCGCAGGCTCGCAAACGCCTCTCTCGCATGCAAGGTGTCAACGAGGGTGCGTCGGTACGCTTGCGCGGCTCGGATATAATCCACCATGCTGTCTAAATCGGTGCCCGCCCATGTGGCGGTCACAAACGTGTAGAGACTCGCAGGACTCAGCTTCATGAAACGTTCATCCGATTGTGCTTGTCGGAGGGATGTCTGCACCACCAGTTGCTGGACGACGAAGCCGACCTCTTCGGCATTCCGGATTTGCAGGGGTGCAGCGAATTCATAATAACGGCGCAAGTGGGTTACCAGTGGGTCTTCGGTATCTATCAATTCGACGTTCATCCGAGGCAAGTCCCCGAGATACCAGCTTCCCTTTCTGAAAAAATCGGTCCCTGCAAATGTATCAAAAAATAGTGGCGGGTCTCCCTTAAGCGGACTACTATCTAAGAACCGATCCCGTTCTCGATCTGCCTCTTCCCGAATCTGCACTATCCGCCGGTCAGCGGATCTTTTTTCTCCACGCATGTCGCCCCCCGAATTCAAGGCAAATCGGCTCCAGTTCGGATAGACGAGTACCAAAACCACCCACAAAAACATGCAGAGCATTAGGGATGTAGCAGCACGACGGGTTGTTGTGGAAACGAGCAGACCGATCAGATAGAAAACCGACAGATAGACGATTGTCGTCAAAACAATACCGCCAATTCGCAGAAAATCATCTGTGCTGAATTGTATGGAACGCGCGAACGAACACTGGATCAGTGCAAGCAGTAGGCTCATCAACACGGGGAGCAGTAGGCAAACCATCGCCGCGAGATATTTGGCAAGCAGAACACTCCCACGACCCACCGGGTGTGAGAGCACTAAACGCAAGGTGCCGGTTTCCCAATCACCCGCAATCGCATCATAAGCGAAAAGTAGGGACAGTAGACTCAACACAACTTGAAAGATAAAAACAAGATCCACCTGTGAAAAAAGACGTAGATACGGGTTATTTAAACCGAGGGGTGCTCCGGGACTTGAGACGGATGGCATGCTGCCAAATGCCCACTGATCTTCTTCCGGTCTGACATCAACCATGGGGTTTGAGAGGGAAGGCACGCTATCAAACGCTATGTCAACATCACTGCCAAATCGTGTCTCTAAGCCGGTACTAAAGAGACTCAACGGGTTGGGCGGACGTTGAACCTTTAATTTTAAATACGAATAGGTAGGTGTCGTGGCGATGCTCTCTTGATTCACCGCTTCTCTCCGGCTATAATCGGCGAGACGTTCTTCGTATGCGCCAATCAAGACATACGTATTGGCAACAACAAGCAGGAGGGTGATGACGACTGCAGCAAAAAAACGCGCACTCATCAGATGAGTCAAGAGCTCTTGGCGTATCAACGTCCGTAACACCATCTCACGACTCCAAGCGCATTGGCATGATGAAACAGATATGTCCATCCTCACCAATCGGTTTAACAATGACAGGATCCTGTGCACTCGAAAACTCCAGTGCCAGAGATTCCGCTTCAATATGCGAGAGTGCCTCTATTAGCAGTTGAGCATTTATACCGATACGAATACTTCCAGTACTGGATTCCACTGCTAAGGTCTCATGCGTCTCATCCGGTTCAAGGGCTTCCGGTGAGACCCGAATCTGTTGTTCATCTATCTCTAAACAGACAGCAGGGCATTTCGGATCCGAAAATGCTAAAATCTGACGCGTCGCACGCAGAATCGGCTCTTTCCGCACAACTGTCCGTACCTCAGGAGACGCTGAAATGAGTCCCTCATATTTTGGATATTCAGCGTCTACCAATTGAGTCGTCAAGGTTGCGCGCGCATCCGCAAAGAGAATCTGGTTCGCAACGCGTGAAATCCTTACCTCTGAGGAATCGGCGAAGGTTCGTCCAATTTCTTTAACGGCTTTGAGCGGGACGATAAATCCATCGCTATCCTCAGACAACTTAAGGGGTTCACAATGTGTGAGTGCAAGTTGGACTGCATTGGTTGCAACGACTTCAGTTCTGTCCTCAAAAAGGTTAAAATAGAGCCCATTTAGAAATCGACGGTCTTTCGCTGTAGACGCAGCAAATTCAGTTTTGTAGAGGATAGACCGCAGCATTTCTCCATCAATTGTGAATGCTTCCGGACCAACGGAGGGAAACTGTGGGAACTCTTTATCGGGGAACCCAACGATTTTGCGAACGCTATCCCCAGAAGTGATTTCAACCTGATCGTCTGTTCTCGTTGCCACGCCTATCGGTTTTTCAGCGGGCCATGCTTTAACGATAGCCTCCAATTCTTTGGCAGAAACGACGATGGTTCCCGCCTCCTTGATGGTACCTTCAACCTTTATTCTGACACCGATTTCCATGTCCGTCGCCATACACTCGATCGTGCTACCCTCGGCGTGGATGAGAACATTTGAGAGAATTGATGAGGTATCCCGCTCACTCGCGACACTCTGCAGTACCCACAAGGAGTACAAAAACGCCTCTCTTTCTAAAGTTAATTTCATTCCAAAACCTCCGTCCAGATGTTCTTCTTCAATTGGAATATCTAACGTTTCTTGAACCATGAATCCATACTTCTTTAACTGTTGTCGTGCCCGACGGAGCCGACTTTTAATCGTATTTTTTGACACACCTAAAAAGTTACTTATTTCTGCATAAGTCATGCCTTCAAGGTAATGAAGTGTGATGACTGTCCGATTGCCTTCCTTCAACCGCGCAAGTAGCTTTTTCACCAAGTCACGTCTCGCTTCGTCAAAAGTTTTCGCGCGTTCCGTCGCGACATACCGAGAATACGCCTCTGTCTCTATTTCTGAGATGTCCGTGTCTTCCAGCGGTTCGGTGTGTCGCTGGTTTTTTCGGAGCCAAGCGATACAGAGACGACCCGTAATGACATAAAGCCACCTTGGAAATCGCGCTGGATCCTCCAAAGTTTCCAATTTCTGATAGACCTGTAGGAAGGTTTCCTGCGTAATATCTTCGGCGATATGAAAATCCCCAATTTTCCGCCATGCAAGCGTGTGTACCTGTTTTTGGTACTTTCTAACCAAATGCTCAAAGGCGATTGCGTCACCCGCAAGGATACGTTGAATTAATGCAGTATTATCGTTTCTCACCAGACATCTCCAGAAAGGTCATCTTATCAAAGGAACTAATACGATTTCCACGTTTCATGGATAGGTGTGTCATCGCGAAGAGACACCCTATCAATTGATTTCACTATAGTGACGCGAACCAAGAAAAAAAAGGGTGCATAATTCGGCCAAAAAATCAAAAAAGAGGGCATCCTTTTAAAGCGTATCACCGTTTTGAAAGGAAAGTTAACAATAACCCTCCTTTTCTAACTATACATATTTTAACTAAATTCCGTGCTTTACTCAAGAAAAATAATTTCGTGCTGTTTGGTGCGTTCCTCCTCTGCTTTATCCTGCTTTTGCCAAAAGTCTTGCTATAAGTGCTTGGAATGAACTGGAACTCAGGTTAAGGCGTTTCCGCCTCGTTTGCCTTCAAGTATTTCAGTGAACTTTCCAAGTTATAGACTTCAGAGTCTTCCACAATCTGTTTAAGAAATCCTAAATGCCCAGCACCAATGATTAGTAAAATACGTTCATTCTCTGATTCCGTAATTCGGGTGAGGTTGACGAAAATTTTGAGATTCCGTGGATACCAAGCGTGTGCCACCCAATTTGCCCCGGGGTACTCGTCTTGCAGACCGATTCGAGCAATTCTCAAGTAATCGCGGAGATTTTTGCGTATCCCTTCATCTTGATTGACCCTGATATACATGTCAATCATTGGTTCATATTTCTCACGCACAATCCAAGTTCTGCCGTCTGCGTCCTGCGTGATTTTTCCGTCAGTAGGTGACGGCGAAGACAGAAGGTGTTCCTGACTGTTCGCCTCTGCAAACGCGTCGTAGTCTATCAAACGGTCATCAATGTCCCCCCGAACGATTGGATCCTCTTGGAAATAATCTACACAGTATACCTTCGGATGTCCCATCTGTTTGGCTAACCGGAACCCGATCTGCTCGCTTTCATAGCGTTTGAGTTCGTACGTTCCTTTGAGATAGTCTTGATAGGTTGCGTTGATCTCAGCGTCACGCGAGAAATCTATTTCAAAAGCGAGCTTGGTAGGTTTAAATTCTCTGAGTTGTTTAACCAACTGTTCAATCTCGCGCTGGCGTTTGGGCGCGAGCACATCATCTACTTTTGGATTGACACTGTCCACTCCGGGATTAGCCAAATGGCTACTGCCGAGAATCATAATCGTCGGTTTCATTCGCGTGTTTCTCCTTTTCTATACGGAACACCGTAGTTTCAAGGTCTCTATGGCACAATGCATTTCTGTTTCACACAAGCGTGCGTTGTAGACTTCGACGACTCCCTCAATCAGTCTCGATTGACTTTAGGTACTTCAATGGACTTTCGATGACGTAATCCCCTGATTCCTCAAAAAACTGCTGTACCAAGTAGACATGCGCAGTACCAATAATCAGTAGGATCCGGTCGTCAGCAGATTCGGTGATGCGAATCAAGTTGACATAAATCTTAATATTCCGATCATACCAAAAGTGGGAAAGCCAATTGGCACCCGGGTATTTATCGCCGAACCCGATACGCGACCCGTGCGAACAGCCAGAGTAGGTCCCGAAATGAAGGGCGGGTTAATTTTACTTTATCCCACATAGTTTCTGTCTGCCTCGGTTAGTCCTAAATTACAATACGGAAGCAGAACTTGAACTTACTCCCATTGAAATACACTCCCCAACAAACGCATCGGTTCATCGCGGAGCCATCTATATATCTGCGGTGCCTCATCAACACCCACCCGATGTCGGATGAGTGGTGCAATTTTGACAGAACCTTGGCGGAGCAATCGACAGAGATTTTCCAGATCGTCACACGTGAAGTGGCTACACTGAAGGATGCTAATCTCCTTATGTTGACCGACATTAAAGGTATAATTGACATCGAACCGTCCAGCGACTAAGAGTAATCGCCCCCGAACTTTGCAAGCCTGGATCATCGGTGTTACCAAGTCTGGAACCCCAGCAAAATCCATGACAGCATCAAAGGAACCCTCTTGAATTTGAGAATCCCAACCATCGCCGCTTGTATTGAGAACCGCCTCTGCTACACCCAATTGGCGGCTCTGTTCGAGTCGAGATTCCTCAATGTCGCACACCGTTACGCGGGCACCCATAGCGTTGGCGATCTGCGCCGCAAACATACCGATACATCCCTGTCCGACAATAAGCACTTTTTCTCCGATGCGCGGATCAATACGCCTGCAGCAATGCATCGCGACACCAGAGATGCCGAAAAGGGCGGCTTCGCCAGGGTCAATGTCCTCTGGCAATTTTAGCAGAAGTCCATCTTCTGAAATAGTGAACCGTTCAACATGATTCACACTGGCATAGATAAGGTCGCCAACTTGAAGTTGCGTTACGTCCGGTCCTGTTTCAATGACGCTGCCGACGTTCTGGTATCCATCGGTCGTTGGTAGTCGGTTATCGGAGGCTGAATAGTTCCCACCGATCAGCTGATTTCGTTCTGTACCGTTGGTAAGCCCTGTAAAAACGGATTGACACAGCACTTCGTTTCCGGTAGGGGGTGCTGGCTCTTTCCAATCGTTGACAACAATTTTTTCGCGTTTTTTATCTGGCAATAATTTAACGACAAGTGCTCTCACAATATTGATCACTCCTTAAAAAATTTAATGCGTGATTCTTGCTTTAGGCTACCCGAAACCTGTAGATGTGTCAAGGAATTTCAGAATTTTTGGCTACTATCGTGCACGATTTTTGAAAAAATTCTGTTGACAGAATATCGCGTTCTTGCTACAATTCTTTTAAACTGATTGCCCGAAAAAGAGTGAGATGCGATTGTATCTATTTTTCATTTTTCACGTTAAATTATTAAGGAGAATTCGCAATGCCGAAACGCGTTAATAAAGCGATTGAATTGTTAGCAGATGACCTGCCTGTCTTCTATACCGGTAGCCACACGGGCGCGGAGCTGAATTATGACGCGGGCCGCGCGATGTCAAAAACTTGGGCAGACTACATCAATGTCGGCATGGAGCATGGAAGCTTCGATCTCTCTGGATTGGACAGTTTCATGCGTGGCCTCGCCGACGGCGGTCCCACCAATAGTGGACACCAAACCCCGGCTGTTATTGTCGAATTACCAGTAGATGGCATCAGTGCAGATGTGATCCGTGCCAACGGCTGGCAGATGCGGCAGCTTCTTGCGCGCGGTGTGCACGGCTTGCTGCTTTGTCACGCCGAATCCCCAGAAGCCGTCAAGGCGTTTGTTGAAGCGTGCCGTTACCCATTCCAGACAATCGGCGTTGGCACACAATTGGATGTCGGAAGGCGCGGCTCCGCCGGGCAAGGTTCCGCTGCACCTATCTGGGGCATCTCCGCCAACGAATACTTGGATGTCGCTGATCCGTGGCCCCTGAACCCAAACGGTGAACTTTTATTGGGTCTCAAATTTGAAAACAAGCGCGCGTTAGCAAACGTTGAGATCACGGCACAGGTCCCCGGAATAGCCTTCGCTGAATGGGGTCCGGGTGATATGAGCATGTCGTTTGGCTACAAAAATCCACCGAACCCACGTCCACAAGAATTGGAAGATGCCCGGAATCGCGTTGCTGCAGCGTGCAAAGCTGGCGGTATCGCGTTCTTGGAAAGCACTTCACCTGATACAATCGAGGCAAGCATCGACGCTGGCGTGCGGATTACCGGTGGCGGCGAAGAAGCCGCACGCATCGGACGGGCGTACGCCGGTAGAACAATGCCTGTCTAAATTTTTTAATTATTAAGTTTCTGCCCTGCTTTCCACTTCGTTTCAAGCAGGTTTTCGGTGACCCTACAGAGGTTCGAGAACTTGGACACAAATTTGAATCAAATCCAAAACGCTCAGCCTGAAATGCGGTAGGGGTTGGCGGATTTAGTCTGAGAAGAGACTAAATCCGTTCCTTGTATTACATTTCCAGCCCCTATATAAACCCAAGTCAAGCCCGTAAGGGTTGACGACTCCAGAGAAAAGAACGTCAAATCCCAAACCTACGCTACTTAACCGCAAGGAATAATTAAAAAATGGCACAAACAGAACAGGAAATGTTGGCAGAACTGCGCAAATATGATACGCCGTCAATCACAAACGTGGTTGCTACGTATCCGGGGAGTCCGCTTTGCCTTGGACTCTATAATCCATGGACAGAAAATTGGTATACAGATACAACCATCCGCTGTATGTATCCTGAACTCGGAGCCATTGCCGGTTATGCGGTGACGTGCGTCTACAGCGTACCGGATCCGAATTACTCGGAACTCTCTTTTATGGATGTCATTGACGCGATGGGTGCCTCCAAGCAACCGACGATCTTCGCATTTGAGCAGAAGTTCCCTCCTGAGTTCGCTAATAAAGTCGGTTTAGCAGGCGGCAACATGACAGCCGCAATGAAAGCAGTAGGTTGCTTAGGTGCCATTTCAAACGGTCCATCACGTGATATTGACGAAATCCGCCCAATGGAATTTCAGTATCTGTTAAGCGGCATCACCCCCGGACACGGTGCGATGGCAGTTCAAGCCGTCAACGTCCCCGTCTCAATAGGCGGAATGGATGTCGCACCGGGTGAAATTATCCACATGGATGAGAACGGCGCGTGCAAGTTCCCGGCGGACAAATTGGAGGCGGTACTGACAAACGTCAAGGCGTTGCTTGAAGAAGAAGGCGACAGGATTGGGAAACTGCTCTCAGGTCCCAAAACAGCGAAGCAGGTCCGAGCAATTTTCAGCGGACACTCCTATTCAGAAGATGATGAGGAATAGAGGCATTTTTTCATAACTCGCAATACCGGTTTCTATTTCGGAACTGGCACCACTCTGAAGCAAGAGTTATGGAGGCACAGATGGCATCCACTGCAGCCCAAACTTACCTGACACCTGAAGAATATCTCGCTTTCGAACGCAAGGCGACGACGAAACACGAATACCTCAACGGACAGATAGTCGCCATGTCGGGAGCAAGTTTCGCGCATAATTTCCTTACAATGAATACGGCGAATCAACTCTACAACCAATTGATAGACGGTGAATGTCAAGTTGCTGCAAGCGATATGCGGGTGAAGGTTACCGAAATAGATTCCTACTTTTACCCGGATGTTGTCGTTGTTTGCGGTGAGCCACGCGCTGAAGACGCGACTTTTGACACCCTTCTGAATCCCGTTCTCATCGTGGAAGTCCTTTCTCCATCAACGGAAGGTTACGATAGAGGGGAGAAATTTGAGCATTATCAGCAAATTGTTTCCTTAAAAGATTACATTCTCATCTCCCAAGACGAGGTCCGAGTTGAACATTACTGTCGCCAAGAATTTGAATGGCTGCAGTCCGAGTTTCAGGGACTTGAGGATGTCCTATCGCTTCTCTCTATAGACTGTGAACTCCGTTTGTCGGATATTTATAGACGCGTCGAGATCGCCTCGGGGTAATCTCGGAAACTTGAAAAACGTCAAAAAACTCATAAAAATCATTTGTCAGAGATCCAAAAATCTTATATAATAATTCGGATGAGAATATTTCAACAGGAAATCCTTTCCCCAATTTCTACTGCATTAATGTAGAACCAAGCACACTTAAATCATAACAGGATAAACAATGGACAACGTCTTCGAGGAACTAAATGAGCGGGGTTTTATCAAACAGACCACGAATGCTGAACAGATCGCGCGCCTGTTAGGTGAAGAACGGGTCGCCTACTACGTCGGTTTTGATCCGACAGCATCGAGTCTGCACGTTGGAAGTCTTGTCCCCATCATGGCGATGGCACACCTTCAACGCGCCGGGCATAAACCGATTGCAATTATCGGAGGCGGCACAACGATGATTGGCGACCCAACAGACAAGACTGACATGCGTCCAATGCTGTCGCTGGAACAAATTTCAACGAATGGCAAAGGCATTCTTGCGCAGTTGCAACGTTACTTAAATCTCGACAATGGCATAGCAAATAACGATGGAACACAGACTACGCCAAAAGCCGGAGGTTTTCTCAACAACGCCGACTGGCTACTGTCTGTAAACTACATTGAATTTCTACGCGACATCGGTAAACACTTCCGGGTGAATGAGATGATTAAGGCAGAAGGTTATCGACAACGTCTTGACCGTGAACTCGGACTTTCATTCCTCGAATTTAACTATCAACTGCTCCAAGCTTATGATTATTTATGTCTTTTTCAGAAGTATGCCTGTCGTCTCCAACTCGGTGGAGATGACCAGTGGGGCAATATTCTTGCTGGCGTTGATCTCGTCCGTCGCGTCGAAGGCGAACGCGTTCACGCAGTCACTTTCCCGCTTCTCACTACAGCGAGTGGTGCAAAGATGGGAAAAACCGCAGGCGGTGCAGTTTGGCTTGATGCTGAACGGACATCACCGTATGAATTTTATCAATACTGGATTAACGTGGACGACCGCGATGTTTCACGATTCTTAGCATATTTCACCTTCCTTCCAATGGATGAGATCCGGCGACTCGGTAATTTGGAAGATGAAGCCATTCGGGAAGCAAAGGAAGTCCTCGCGTATGAAGCTACCAAACTTGCTCACGGAAAGGCAGAGGCGGATAAAGCACAATCAGCATCGCGCGCTGCGTTTGGTGGTGGGAACCTTGATGAAACGGCGATCCCAACTTCGACCATCGCATCAGAACGACTTGACAGCGGGATTCCAATCATGGAACTGTTCCATGAAGTCGGGTTGGCAAATTCGCGCAGCGAAGCGCGGCGGCTCGTTCAGCAAGGAGGTGCTTATATTCATGAAAAACAGTACCGTGCGATAGATATGGTCGTTGGGACCGACCTGCTTGAGGAAAACGCTTTGCTTCTTCGCGCCGGTAAGAAACGCTACCACCGAATTATTATCAAAAAGAATTAATTATAACTATAGGAATATTTATAGACGCGCTTTCAAGCGCATATTATTATAAAATGGTTATCGGTATCTTTTTCTGGGTCCGATAACTAACAGGAGGTCAATATGGATGAGGGCGATCGGACAGGACTCACTTTCAGACCCTATTTTACCAAGTCCGGCGTTCATCCCTACGATTTGTTGGAGTGGGAACGCCGCGACGCGGTTATCTACAATGAAAAGGGTGATGTCATCTTTAAACAGGAGCAGGTTGAAGTCCCGGCAGACTGGACGCAACTCGCTACAGATATTGCGTCATCGAAATATTTCCGAAAAGCTGGAGTTCCGGGCACAGAATCGGAGGACAGTGCTCGCCAGTTGGTTACCCGTGTGGCGCGCACGCTCCGTCGCGCAGGCGAAGAATTCGGTGGGTATTTTGCCACCCCTGAAGATGCAGAGACATTTGAGATGGAACTGACGCATATCCTCGTTACGCAACGGGGTGCTTTCAACTCGCCTGTTTGGTTCAACTGCGGCTTGTGGCATGAATATAGTATTGAGGGCGGCGGCGGCAACTACTATTGGGACCGAGACGCACAGGAAGTCAAGACCACTACCAATGCGTATGAACACCCGCAAAATTCCGCCTGTTTCATTCAAAGCGTTGACGATTCTCTGGACTCTATGTTGGAACTCCAGAGATCTGAAGTGCGTCTCTTTAAATATGGCAGTGGCACAGGCTCTAACTTCAGCCAAGTTCGCGCGAAAGGCGAACTTCTCTCCGGCGGTGGTGAGAGTTCGGGGGTCCTCTCATTCCTTGAAGGCTTCGACCGATGGGCAGGCAGTATTAAATCCGGCGGCACCACAAGACGTGCAGCCAAAATGGTCATCCTCGACATGGATCACCCAGAAATCTCTGACTACATTGACTGGAAACTCAGGGAAGAGAATAAAGCAAAGGCACTCATCGCTGCAGGGTATCCATCCGATTTCAACGGCGAGGCATACAGCACTGTCAGTGGCCAGAACAGCAACAACTCTGTCCGGATTCCGGATGATTTCATGAATGCCTACTTACAGGGCGATTCATGGAAAACGACGTACCGAACAAGCGGTGACGTTGCCGACGAATATGATGCCAGAACATTGATGGAAAAGATTGCTTATGCCGCTTGGGCATGCGCGGATCCGGGTGTCCAGTTTGATAGCACGATTCAGAAGTGGCATACATGTAAAAACACGGGTAGGATTAACGCAAGCAACCCCTGCAGCGAATACCTCTTCTTAGATGATTCCGCTTGTAATCTTGCCAGTATCAACCTTGCCAAGTTTTTGAGAGACGATAATAGTTTTGACATTGAAGGCTTCCGCGCGACCGTCCGTGTATTTGTCACTGCGATGGAAATTATAGTCAGTCTCTCTTCGTATCCAACGAAAGATATAGCACAACGTTCTGATGAATATCGCCCACTTGGACTCGGTTATGCTAATTTGGGCGCACTCTTGATGCGTTTAGGTATTCCTTACGATAGCGACCAAGCCTGTGCCTACGCAGGTGCTATTACTGCTATCCTGAGCGGACAAGGATATCACACAAGTGCAGAGATCGCCGAGAGCATCGGGGCTTTTGATGGTTACGCGAAGAATCGGGACTCGATGTTAGATGTTATGCGTCTGCACCGCGATGCTGCCTACGACATCAATTCGATTGCATGTCCGTCGGCTCTTTTCGATGCCGCGAAAGCAGATTGGGATGCCTGTATTGAAAAAGGTGAGCAATGTGGCTATCGAAATTCCCAAATCAGCGTCATCGCTCCGACCGGAACTATCTCTTTCCTGATGGATTGTGATACGACAGGGATTGAACCCGAGTTCGCTCTCGTCAAATTCAAGAAGTTGGCAGGCGGCGGGTACATGAAAATTGTCAATCAGAGCGTTCGCGACGCCTTGTATAACTTAGATTACACGCTTCAGCAAACTGAAGCTATTATTAAGTATCTCATCGGAACAGGCACTTTTGAAGGGACCCCGAACATCAATGCGGATACATTGAAGCGGAAAGGCTTTACACAAAAAGATGTCGCCCGCGTTGCGGAGATGTTACCGAGTGCATTTGACCTGAACCTCGCCTTTGCCCCGGGTTTCCTCGGAGAAGAGTGTCTTGAGCGGTTAGGTATTACCGAAGAAGAAGCAGCGGATCCGAGTTTTGACCTCCTTTCTGCAATTGGATTTAGCGAAGATGAAATTAGTATTGCTGAAGAAGTCATCTGCGGCACAGGCACAGTTGAGGGTGCGCCACATCTCTCACCGACGCACTACGCCGTTTTCGATTGCGCTGTCCAGTGTGGTAAGCACGGAACTCGCTATATAAATCACATGGGACCCTTGAAAATGATGGCGGCTGTGCAACCGTTTATCTCTGGTGCTATCTCCAAGACCGTCAACGTCCCGCACGACGCAACGGTAGATGACATCAAAACGTTATACGTGGAAGCGTGGCGACGCGGTGTCAAATGTCTCGCCGTTTATCGTGACGGTAGCAAAGGCAGCCAACCGCTTTCGACCCGAAGTCAACAGGATGCGGAGAGTGAAACCGATGAGGCTATCGCCGAAGCTTCTACTGAACGCCCGATCAGGAAACGTCTCTCTGACACGCGTTCCTCTATGACCCACAAATTTAGCGTGGGCGGTCATGAAGGCTATATCCATGTCGGGTTCTACGAAGATGGTCAGCCAGGAGAAGTCTTCCTCCGCATGAGCAAAGAAGGAACAGCCGTCTCCGGACTGATGGACTCTGTTGCGGTCCTCACCTCTATTGCGTTGCAGTACGGTGTGCCGTTAGAGTCGCTCGTTAATAAGTTCAGCCATGTCCGGTTTGAACCGTCAGGCTTCACATCTAACCCTGACATTCCGATGGCGAAGTCGATTATAGATTACGTTTTCCGGTGGCTCGGCACACAGTTTCTCGCTCAGGAACCACAAGAAGGGTCCAACATGGTAGAGATAGAGGCGGAGATGGTGCCTCCTGAGGAACTCCATCCCTACGGGCATGGCAGTAACGGTGACACAGATTCATGGTTGGCGCATGAGAAGCAAATTTCGCTTCAACATGCAGATGCCCCGCCATGCCTTGAATGTGGTTCCCTTATGGTAAGAAGTGGTGTCTGCTATCGTTGTGCAAATTGTGGTGCAACGAGTGGATGTTCCTAATTTCTTTTATTAAGAAATTAGAGGCGCGCTTTACAGGCGCGCCTCTTTTTTTGTCTTTTCAAGCAATTCTTGATTTCGTTGTCATCAGGCAATTAAATAGGGTATAATAGAAAGGCTTGAGTTGAGTAGATGGTCGCGCCCCGATCGTAATTTTACCATTGGGATGAGGAAAGTCCGGACTCCACAGGGCAGGATGCTGGGTAACACCCAGGAGCGGCGACGCTATGGAAAGTGCAACAGAAAGTAGACTACAACGCCTCAAAGCGTTGTACAGGTGAAACGGTGCGGTAAAAGCGCACCAGTCCATAAGGTGACTTATGGAGCTTGGTAAACCCCGTCTGGAGCAAGGTAAATGGGGGACAGATATAGGTGTGCCCGCCTCGTCCCCAGGTAACCGCTCGAGGTGGATGGTAACATCCATCCCAGATGAATGACCGTCACATACAGAATCCGGCTTATTCTCAACTCAAGCCTTCATTTTTTTTGAGAATATGACGCTGGAGGCAAAGCGGCCTCTGTAGGAACAGAGTGTTTCAAGAGTTCGGTGTTCCTTTCTTTCCGTATCCACCCCCACCGGGTGTCTCTATGCGAATGACATCCCCCTCGCGTATAGAAATGGATACCTTCCCTGCTAATGGATGTTCTTCTCCATCAGAAATTAGCACGTTCCGTCCAGACTTTCCTTGTTCACCGCCTTGCAATCCGTAAGGACCCCGCGCCCGGCGTTCCGAAAGGAGGGTCACCTCCGCCTCCGTAAGAAGTCGTAATGCCCGAATGACACCATCACCACCTCGAAATTTTCCCGGACCGCCTGTCCCACGTCGAATTGAGTATGCCGCCACCTGCATCGGATAGTTCGTCTCAATTGCCTCTATAGGTGTATTCATCGTATTGGTCATGTGCGTATGGATAGCATCAATTCCGTCTCGGTTCGGGCGTGCTCCCATTCCGCCTGCAATAGTTTCATAATAAGTAAACTCCTTCTGGCGTGAGACATCATAACCCCCTATTGTGAGATTATTCATGGTCCCGGAACTCGCAGCCGGAATCTGATCAGGACAGGCTTGCGCCAATGCCCCGAGCAGAACATCAACAATACGCTGTGATGTTTCAACATTTCCCCCGGCAACTGCTGCTGGGAACTTTGCGTTCACAACTGTCCCCTCTGGTGCAACGACTCGGATCGGTTCTAAACACCCAGCGTTGGCAGGGACATCTGCGCCAGCAATACATCGAAAGGCATAAAAAACAGCAGAGAGCGTAATCGCGTAAATCGCATTAACTGAACCCCGGACCTGCTGAGCCGTGCCAGTGAAGTCAACCAATGCGGTATCATCTTCGATTTCAATCGCAACCCGTATCTCAATAGGTTCATCCGTGATGCCGTCATTATCAAGCACATCCGTGTATGTGTAACGTCCATCCGGGATTTCCCGGAGGCGTGCCCTGACCATCCGACTCGCATACGCGCACAGTTCTTGCATGTATTCCGTAATCTCTGACGCACCATATTTAGCCACCATCTCCCGTAACCGTCGTTCACCGACACGGTTTGCGGCCACCTGTGCTTCCATATCACCGCGGCGTTCCCCAGGCGTGCGGACATTCGCAAGAATGAATTCCCAAAGGTCGGTGTCCAATTCTCCGCCTCGGATGAGTTTAATGGGTGGAATTCGGATGCCTTCCTGAATGACACTCGTCGCAATTGGCATGGAACCCGGCGCCATCCCTCCTACGTCGGCGTGATGTGCGCGATTTGCGACAAAGAAGACTGGGCGGATAGAAGATTGGAAGTTTGGAAGACTGGAAGACTGGGACCCCCGTCCATCCTTCCATTTTTCCATATCTCCATTTGAGAAGACAGGCGCGACGAGGGTAATATCCGGTAGGTGCGTACCACCGCGATAAGGATCGTTAAGGGCAATCATATCACCCGGCACCATTTCTGTATGGGCAATAGCCGCGAGGACCGAAAGTGGCATGGAACCGAGATGCACAGGAATATGAGCGGCTTGTGCGACCATCTTACCGGTATTATCAAACACGGCACATGAAAAATCAAGCCGTTCTTTGATGTTCGGCGAGAACGCTGTCCGTTGTAGCGTTACCCCCATCTCCTCGGCAACCGAGGTCAGCATATTTTTGTAAAGCTCAAGTTTAATAGGATCTGTGTTCATTGTGTTGTCAAGGTCTGAGTTGGTTGGCAAGTAGTGTCAATATTCAGAAGTTAGTTGCAATTTTAACACCCTCTCCTATAATATGCAAGGAAAGATTGGTTAGGAGGACCCCAGATGGAAAAAGTCAATATTGCGTTAATCGGCGCGGGTGGGATGGCAAACGGTGTTCATTATCCGTCGCTCAGAGAGTGTGAAGATGTGAACCTTGTTGGATTGTGTGATATGGTTCCATCGAAACTTCAGGCAACAGCGGAACGCTTTGAGATTGAGGAAACATTCACCGACTATAAACAGATGCTTGAGAAAACGAGTCCCGATGCGGTGTATATCCTTATGCCGCCGCAACATCTATTCCCACTCGTCATCCACTGTCTCTCGCAGCAACACCACGTTTTTATTGAGAAACCCCCGGGTGTTACACTTCATCAGACCAAAGAAATGGCACGTACCGCGGAGAAAAACGACCGCAAGTCGATGGTAGGTTTCAATCGCCGCTTTATCCCACTATTGCGAGAGGTCAAAACAATAGTCGAAAAGCAAGGTCCGATCATTCAGTGCATGTCAACCTTCCACAAAAACACACCAGACGCACACTATTACGACGGCGTGATAGACGTTCTAACATGTGACGCAATCCACGCTGTGGACGCTCTCCGATGGCTTGGCGGCGGTGAAGTGAAAGCCGTCGCGAGCGACATCAATAGTTTCTATTCCGAGCGCGAAAATAGTTTCAATGCGCTTGTTAAATTTACCAGCGGTGCCTCAGGTTATCTCTGTACCAACTGGGCAGTTGGAGGGCGTATCCACACATTTGAGATGCATGCGCGTGAGATTTCCGCCTACATCAACCCCGATCCGGGTGGACGTGCTATCCTTCATACACCGGAAGGCACAACTGAAATCACCCCTGAAGAAGCCGCGGGATCTGATGCCTCACATAGGGCTTACGGATTTTATGGAGAGAGCCGACATTTTGTCGACGCTATTCAACAGAACCAGCAACCGTTAACCTGCTTCGAGGACGCAGTCAAGACGATGGAACTCGTGACGGCTATCTATCAAAATCGGATAGATGTCTGAACATCCAAGACGTAAAAATAAATTGGCATGTTTCTTGCTAAGAATTATAATAGTTAGGTTACTTGTGAAAACTATGGATATACAGCATATACCCGTTTTATGTGATAAAGTGATTGGCTTTCTCAGACCAAAACCGGAAGGTGTTTACATAGATGGCACTGTCGGATTAGGAGGGCATAGTGCCGCTATTTTAGAGGCTTCTGCACCGAACGGGCGTGTGATCGGAATTGATTTAGATGTTGAGGCTCTCACTGTCGCAAAAGACAGATTACACGCTTTCGGGGAGCGTTATTCTCTCATTAACGGTAATTTTGCTGAGATAGATGTCTTATTGGAAACCAGACACTCGGTTCATGCCGTAGACGGCATTCTGCTTGACTTAGGGGTGTCTTCCCTGCAATTGGACGCACCACACCGAGGTTTCAGTTTTAACCACACCGGTCCGTTAGATATGCGTATGAATAGCAGTCAGCAATCAGGATTGTCCCGCAGGTTTCCCACACGCGGCTTGCGTCGTAGTCAGCAAGAGAGGCTATCGGTTTCCATCAGCGATCAACCGTCAGCGAAAGCCGCAAGCGTCCCTGAGCGATCTTCGTTACCATCTACCTCTTTACTGACAGCTGAAAGCCAACAGCCGAGAGCCTCCCTTACAGCCATGCAGGTAGTCAACAACAGCCCAATGGATACCCTCGTTGATATTTTCAAACGGTATGGCGAAGAGCGATTCGCGAAACGGATTGCCCATCGGATTATTCAGGTGAGACGCGAAACACCGATAGAAACGACAACACAGCTCGCAGAGATTGTCAAGCGAGCCGTCCCCAAGGGCGTATCTAAAATCCATCCTGCGACTCGTGTCTTTCAAGCACTTCGCATTCATATCAACGCCGAATTGGAAAATCTTGCGATGGGTTTGGACGCTGCGATACAACTTTTGAAACCGAAGGGTTGTCTGTGTGTAATCACATTCCATTCACTTGAAGATAGAATAGTCAAACACTGTTTCCAAACATGTGCACGGGCGTGCGTCTGTCCACCAAAAACGCCCATCTGCATTTGCGAACACACGGCATCCGTGGAAATTCTCACGAAACGTCCTATATTACCAGATCCGGCTGAAGTTCAACATAACCCGCGAGCGCGGAGTGCTAAATTGCGCGTCGCCCGCAAATTGTAGGGCAAGATGCCTTTATTCTCCGCCCTATGCAAGGAAAACGATTTTCTAACTATTAAATCTGGTCACCGTTCCTATTCAAGCCTATAGAGGTTTGCAGGACAATGAATTTTACAATTATAATGTATCTTAAATACAGTATTCAACGTTTAAAAAAATGAACTCTCGCCACCTAATGAATACGCGCGGAAAAGTTGTAAAAGGACGTAGGGTGGAAGCATAGCGTCCGTCCTCGAACTCCGTTTAGATAGTTAAATAAATGCAAACATTACACAATAGTCATTCAACACGTATTACGAATACAGAAGACCCAAAACCGAAAAAGAGATTTCCGTTAGCGTATATTGTTCTGGTGCTATCTTTCTGTACTTTCGCTGGCAGCATCTGGTTCTCATCTTATGCCAAGAAAGTTGCTTTGCAACGACAACCGACTTACGAGAGACAGAAGCGTCAAGTTCAGGACGAAATTTATCGACTTGAATTGAAAGAATCAACCTTAACGGGTGTGCAAAGGATTCGGCAAATCGCGAGTGAGCTCGGAATGGTTGAACCCACCGAAGCCTCGCAGGTCGTCTGGGACAAATAATTGAGTCTCTTAGCGTCAAGGTGCCCTTTTACGCCACTGGAAGGTAATCAAACCTACATTTTTAAATTAATTGGACAGGAAAAACATGAAAAACAATTCGCATTTATCTATTCGTCGACTGGTTTTCGTGCTTATTATACTACAGGTGGGTTTCCTGTTATTGGTTGGTAAACTGTTCAAAGTACAGATCTCCAGCGATGTCGCACGTCAGGGACCGACTCGACACCCTTGGAACTCCTCGCGCACCGCAACGGTAAAACGAGGCAAAATTTTGGACAGACACGGGAATGTTTTAGCCCTGAGTCGTCACAGCCTCTCCGTCTACGCTGATCCGATATATATGAAGACCGATCCGCGTGAAGCCGCTCGTAGGCTTGCCCCGGTTCTGGATGTTCCAGAATCTGAATTGCTTACTCAACTTCGCCGAAAGGATAAGCGGTTTGTATGGCTCAAAAAGGATATAGATTACGAGTTGCTCGACGAGATTCGAGCAATTGAGAAAGACATCCGTGGCATAAAGCACGAAGTTGAACAGCAACGAACCTATCCGAAAGGGAAACTCGCGGCTCAAGTCATTGGACATATAAACGATCAGAATATGGGTGAGGGAATTGAGTATCAGTACAACAATTATCTCTTGAGCGCGAGGCAGCGAGAAGCGGAGCGGCGGGCAGAAGCCGCCCGTAATGAACCCATAAACTTGTTAACCAAGGGAGATTCTACTGACGATTATGGATATAGTGTCGTCCTAACGCTTGATGAATATATTCAGTACGTCGCCGAGAAAGAGTTAGCAGCAGCATGCCAAAAATGGAACTCACCACGCGGGACAGTCATCGTCTTGGCATCAAAAACCGCAGAGGTATTGGCACTTGCAAGCTACCCCTCATACGATTTGAATCATTACACACTCGGAAGCGAACAAGCAAAAAGGAATCTTGGTGTTTGGTTTGCGTATGAACCCGGTTCAATTTTCAAAATTGTTGCATCTTCCGCTGTCCTGAACGAGGGCATTATGAGCCCTGAGTCAACGGTTTTTTGTGAGAATGGACGGTACCGACTCTCAAATGGTAGAATCATCCGCGACGTATCTGGAAAAGGCTGGCTCACCTTAGAACAAGTCCTCCACAAATCCAGTAATATCGGTATGATTAAAGTTGTGAAGGAATTGGGACATAAGAACTTTAGTGCTTACATTGAAAAGTACGGCTTTGGGAGAGCAACAGGCGTAGACTTGCCTTATGAACACAGCGGAAGTCTTTATGCCGTAAAGAACTGGGATACTCACTCCCTTGGTGCCGTTCCTTTTGGGCAAGGGATTATGGTGACCCCTCTTCAGATGGTGAGTGCGTTAAACGCCCTCGCGAACGGCGGGAAACTCCTCCGTCCATTTATGACCCGGGAAATCCGGGATAGTAGCGGAAAGGTTATTGAAAAGAAATACCCCATTGAAGTCCGACAGGTAATCCGCCCGACAGTAGCGAAACAGATGACAGAGATACTTGTCGGTGTGGTTGAAGGTGGTAGTGGCAGGCGGGCACGTGTTGAAGGGTATCGCGTGGCAGGAAAAACAGGAACAGCCCAAAAAGCCGAAAAACATGGCAGAGGCTACGCAGGAAAAGAGATCATGTCCTTTATGGGGTTCCTACCAGCGGAGAATCCTATGGTATCAATAATCGTCATGCTCGATGAACCGAGAGGTGCACGCTTCAGTGGGCAAATCGCCGGACCCCTTTTTCAGCAAGTCGCCGCCCAAACAATGCAATACTTGAAACAAACTGAGTTTTTCGGCCCCCAACTTCAAAAGTCCCCCGCTTTTTCACCTGTTGTGACAAAACAATCACCGACGGGTACGACGCAAGCCTATAAACGTTTACGGGACAATGTGAAAGGAGAGGGGCTGTGAAGCTTCATGAACTGCTCCGCGGACTTAACATTACCACAAGTTCTGGATCACTGGATATTGATATTACTGGTGTTGTCAGCGACAATCGGAAAGTTAAACTCGGTAATGCTTTTGTCTGTTATCAAGGCATCAGTGTGGATAGCCACACCTTCATTCCAGATGCACTTCAAAAAGGAGCAGCAGTTGTTATTGGTGAAAAATCGATAACAACTATAGAGACACACGGAAAGCCGATTACCTATGTGCAAGTCCCCTGCGGGCGCCGAGCGATCTCCTTAATTGCCGCCAATTGGCACGGAAACCCCGCAAAACGTCTTAAACTCATCGGTATTACAGGCACTAACGGTAAAACTTCAACAGCACACCTCATACATGCCATACTCAAGGCAAGCGGACGGAAAACAGCACTCATTGGAACAGTCGGACACCAATACACAAACGCCCAAGGTAAAGATAAAACACTCCCCGCTTCTCTCACAACTCCCGATGCTTTCGCACTCCATTCTCTTTTCCAGCAGTTTACTGAAGACGCCGTAGAATACGTTACGATGGAGACCTCCTCACAAGGGTTAGCACTTCAGCGACTTGCAGGGCTGACCTTCGATACCGCTGTTTTTACCAACTTTACCCAGGACCACCTTGATTACCATCAAACGATGGAAGCATATTTAAAGGCGAAACTGATGTTGTTCGAGCAACTTGATAAGAAAGGCGTTGCGATCTTGAACAGCGACTCACCGGTAGCGGAGCGCATTGTCGACGCTTGCTCTAATTCGCGGAAACCTTTGACGTACGGACTCGGTGAAAAAGCGGATCTATATGCTGAGGATATTAATTTCTCTCATAATCGATTGGCGTTTACAGCGGCTACACCAGGGGGACGAATCCCCGTCAAGTTACGATTACTCGGAGAATATAACCTTTACAACGCCCTTGCCGCTATTGCTGTTGGGTTTCGTTACGATTGCCCGATCTCAGCAATTCAGGAAGGTCTTGCCACTACCGTCGTTCCCGGTCGGTTTGAACTTATTGATCATGGACAGGACTTCGCTGTCATCGTTGACTATGCCCATACACCCGATGGTTTAGAAAATGTATTGACTGCCGCTAAACGCGTTGCTGCACGTAATTTGATTTGTGTTTTCGGATGCGGTGGCGATAGGGATAATGGAAAGCGTCCTAAGATGGGGAATATTTCCGCCCAAATTGCGGATTATAGCGTGATTACTTCTGACAATCCGCGCACCGAAGACCCTGATGACATCATCGCGCAAATTGTGTCAAATTTACCACATGACACCAAATATATGTGTATTTCAGAGAGACGCGATGCCATCCATCATGCAATCGCGATGGCAAAATCCGGTGATGTTGTTGTAATCGCGGGTAAAGGACATGAGGATTATCAGGAAATTCATGGCAAAAGATTTCCATTTGATGATAGGATTGTCGCTTCAGATTTTTTAGGGTAGCCGTCAGTCGTCAGCGGTCAGCAAGAAAGCCTCTTTGCTGACCGCTGAAAGCCGACAGCCATTAAAAAACATGCAAAATACGGAGATTAACGGTCTGAAGATCGCATATCAGGTTGCTGGAGAGGGCGACGTAGTTCTTCTCCTGCATGGCTGGGGTGGGGAAGCTGCAAGTTTTCAACCGGTTTTTGAGTGGCTCGCACACTCTCATAAAGTTTACGCACTTGATTTGCCCGGGTTCGGTAAGAGTCAGTTTCCACCTACCGCGTGGAATACCTCCAACTATGCGCAGTTCGTTATAGCGTTTCTGGAGAAGTTTCGCATCCCGAAGGCTCACTTCATCGGTCACTCCTTTGGTGGTAGAATTTCTATTATCGTTTCAGCGGAATACCCCGAAAAAGTCGATAAGCTTATCTTGGTTGACAGCGCGGGTATCAAACCGCGTCGAACCACAAAATACTATCTTCGCGTAGGTTTGGCAAAAATCGGTAAATCGCTCCGTCGATGCGGGAAATATGGTACTCTCATCGCAGACGCGGTATCCGTACGCGTCGGCTCCAAAGACTATCAGAATGCTGGAGATATGCGTGCCACACTTGTCAAAGTCGTGAACCAAGATCTGCACTCGCTCTTGCCTCGAATAACCGCATCAACACTGCTAATTTGGGGGGAAGACGACAAGGATACCCCCGTGTCCTTCGGGCAAATTATGGAGAAAGAAATACCTGATGCAGGATTAGTTGTCCTAAAGGAAGCGGGGCATTTTTCATACCTCGATCAGTTTCCGCAGTTTTGTCGAATTGTCGCAAGTTTTTTAAACATCGGTTAAGTCCAACCCACTCTGGATCATGAGAGGTTTCTTCGTGAAAATCATCGAAGATCGCACCGAGAACCACTGCGGAATGAAATTAGGCTCTCCTTAAATGGCATAATTTGTCTTTGTTTCACATTTGGAGCAGAGACCACAGTGAATAACTAAAAAAATGGAAATGATGAGTACTATATTTTTTTATTTCGCGACGCTAACCTGTTTAGTCAGAGCTGTTATCAGGACCACGCGCGGACTCCATATCCTTCAACTCGATGGCTATAAGACGGGTCGGTACCTGAAGTGGATGCGTCAGCACCTGAGGAATTGTTTTGAAACTAAAGAAATCCTCATCATTGGTGGGATTCTCATCCTGACAGCGTTCTACCCACAATATAACGATACGTGGCTATTTCCTGTGCTGTGTTTGGCTTGGGGAGGTTTCCAAATCTACATGAGCACGCAAGGGAAAAAAGTTGAAGCAAAAAAGCCGCTCGTTTACACAGCACGCGCGAAACGGGTGTTTGGACTCTCAATCTGCTTACTCGTTGGCATCGCGACAACACTCGTGTTAATAGCAAAAACGAGTCCGTGGCGAATTGCTATCTTCCTCTTTAGCGAAGTAACCGTCATTAATTTAACGATTGCTAATCTTCTTATCTACCCTTTGGAACGGACGATAAATGGGGCGTATCTCCTCTCAGCAAAAAAACGAATCAAGACGTTCCAACCCAAAGTTATTGGGATTACAGGAAGTTACGGCAAGACGAGTACCAAGTATATCCTACATCAGATTTTGTCCGAAAAATTTAATACCTTGATGACACCCGATAGTTACAATACACCAATGGGTATCTGCAAGGTCATCCGCGGGGAACTTACCGCCGAACATGAGATCTTTATCGTTGAAATGGGAGCTTACAAACGTGGTGACATTCGAGAGTTGTGTAACTTAGCATCCCCCCAAATCGGCATTCTCACGGCTGTTGGACCTCAACACTTAGAACGATTCAAAAGCATAGAGAATATTGCCAAAACGAAATATGAGTTGATTGAGTCCCTCCCATCGGGCGGTCTCGCAATCTTCAATTGCGACAATGAAATCTGTGCTGGACTCGCCGATAAAAGGGAGCAAGGTGGCAATCCAGTGCGTCGGTACGCGACAGAACCCTTTCCTGTCGCCTCAGTTTCGGAGCATGTCGAGCTAACTGCTACGAACATTCAACACACCGATGCAGGTCTTACTTTCACAATACACACATCTGTCGGTACCGCAGAAATTCGGACCCCTCTTTTGGGCAGGCATAACGTATCTAACATCCTCGCGGCAACGGCAGTCTCAATAGAGTGTGGAATGACGCTTGAGGAGATTCGGGTAGCAATCGCTAACGTTGTTCCAGTCCCACACCGCTTGCAATTGACCGCCAGCGAAGGCAGCGTAACCATCATTGACGACAGTTTCAACTCGAATCCGGTCGGTGCGAAAGCGGCACTTGAAGTCCTCACCGAGATCCAAGGTGGTAAAAAAGTGTTAGTAACACCTGGGATGGTAGAACTCGGCGAAAGGGAATACGAAGAAAATAAGCGTCTCGGAGAACACGCAGCCGATGTCTGTGATTTGGTCATTTTGGTGGGTCCTAAGCGGACTACCCCGATATTAGACGGTTTGAAAGCCGTCCAATATCCAAACCAACAAATCATTGTCGCACTCAACCTCGAAGAAGTTAAACAACACTTAGCAACACAAGTGCAAGCCGGTGATGTTGTCCTTTTTGAAAATGACCTCCCGGACACTTATAACGAGGAACAGCAGTCGGCTATCGGTTGACAATCTTTTTAATAATTCGCAAAGCGTTAGATTAAGCGGTTGGTTCTCCAACAGTTTTCGTGTCCGAGTTGAAGAAATTGAAGAAATGCCCAAGCAAAAACCCTGCGCCGTTGTTGCAGGCTGCTGGCTTTGGTTGCAGAAATTAAAGATAAAACATAACTGTAGTCCGTAATGAAATGGAGGACGGATAAACGGAAAGAAACGTCGAAAGTTCAGATGTCCTGACCGAACTGCAAGGAAAAATTAAATGTCAAAACACAATGTAGCTCTTATATTTGGTGGATGCACACCTGAACATGAAGTCTCAATCGTAACAGCACACCAAGTCTGTCTCGCCCTACAAGACTTCAGTAGTGAATCGGGCGGGCATCAGGTTATCCCTATTTATGTCACGAAAAACGGCGAATGGTTAACCGGCGAGGCACTTGGCGATTTGTCCGCCTTTACTGATGGAAATTTGCCGCACCCATCCGACTTCGACAAAGTCAGCGTTGAATTTCATCCGAACCCGCAATTTGTTGTTACCGCTAAACATTGGCTCAGGCAGAACGTTCGGAGAAGAACTGTTCTTCCGGTAGATGTCGTCTTTCCAGCAATACACGGCATGCATGGCGAAGATGGAACGCTTCAAGGGTTACTTGAGCTTATGAATCTGCCTTACGTTGGTGCACGAGTCGTCGGCTCCGCTGTCGGCCTGGATAAAATCATGATGAAGGCAATTCTCAATGAAAATGAGCTTCCAATACTTCCGTATTTATGTTGGACCCATCATGATTGGGAGACGCGCCGTGACGAACTCATCAAAAAGGTGGAAGCCTCGCTTTCTTATCCACTGTTTGTCAAGCCTGCAATGAGCGGTTCAAGTATCGGGGTCAGCCACGTTAAAAATCAGGATGAGCTGTGCGCTGCTGCGGAAGTTGCAGGACATTATTCACGCAGAATCCTCGTCGAAAAAGCGGTCGAAAATCCACTCGAAATCAACTGCGCCGTAATGGGGATGGACGCTCCAACAGCCTCTGTTTGTGAGCAACCTGTGACGCAGGCAAACTTTCTCAGTTTTGATGATAAATACATTCATCAAGAGGGAGAATCTTCAGGAATGGCAGGTGCAGACAGGAAAATTCCTGCACCCATTTCAGAAAAATTGACGTTACATATACAAAATCTTGCGCTACAGACCTTTCAGGTTTTAGATTGCGCCGGTGTAGCACGTATCGACTTCCTCGTAGATGCAAACGAGAACGTTTACGTAAATGAAATCAACACCATTCCTGGATCGTATAGTTATTATCTGTGGACACATCAAGGCATTGCGTTTCCGCAACTTGTATCGGACCTCATCGATTTAGCACTTACGGCACATGCAGAGAAAAATGCGTTAACCTATACATATACGACGAACCTCCTAAGCCAAGCAGGGGCGAGTCTTGCCAAATTGAAGAAAGGCGATAAGTTAGGTTTTTAATTATTCCTTGCGGTTCGGTCAGGTAAGTTGATGGTTTCACGTTCTTTTCCGTAGATCCGCCTGCGCCGTTGTTGCAGGCTGCTGTCTTGGGTAAACCAAAATCCGTAGCCCGTAATGTAATGGAGGGCGGATTTGAGAAACGCACGTCAAAGTCCAAACGCACGCTGTTACGCCGCAAGGTATAATTAAAATATATGTTTTATCATCTCCTATATGAGAATCTCGTTGAAGTCTTTTCGCCATTCAACATTTTTCGCTACATCAGTATCCGAGCGATCTATGCAACGGCAACATCGTTGGTTATCGCGCTTGTCTTGGGACCGTTCATGATAAATCGGCTCAAACAACTTCGGATCGGCGAACATATACGCGAAGAGGGACCAAAAGATTACCAGAGCAAAGCAGGAACTCCAACAATGGGAGGCGTGCTTATTATCGTTTCCGTCCTGATATCGGTAGTGTTCTGGTCGCGTTTGGATCAACCGTATATCTACTTGATGATTCTAACAATGCTCTGGTTCGGTGGACTCGGATTTATAGATGATTACAGCAAATTGGTAAAACAACAATCCTTAGGACTCCGAGGCTGGCATAAGATTGGACTTCAAACCGTAGGCGCGTTAGTAATCGCTGGCTATCTTTACCAGTGGGGTCCTGCACATACTGGAGATTTAACAACACGAACATCGTTGTTCCTTCCTTTTTTCAAAGAGGTTCAGCCAAATTTAGGTATCCTGTTTATCCCCTTTGCAACGCTGGTCATAGTCGGTGCCTCTAATGCTGTCAATCTTACCGATGGAATGGACGGGTTAGCAATTGGATGTACCCTATTTGTTGCGGGGACCTTAGGCATAGTCGGGTACATGACAAGCCACAGTGAGATTGCAGCGTACCTGAATATCTTTCACTTGCCAGTGAGCGGAGAAGTTACAACAGTTTTCTGTGCAGCGTTAGTCGGTGCGGGCTTGGGATTTTTATGGTATAATGGGCATCCCGCGCAAGTCTTTATGGGAGATACTGGATCGCTGGCACTCGGTGCTACACTTGGAACAGTCGCTGTGCTTATAAAACAGGAATTTCTACTCGTGATAGTCGGTGCCATTTTCGTCGTCGAAACATTATCGGTTATCATCCAAGTCTGGTCATTCCGTACATTTGGCAAACGCGTGTTCAAGATGTCTCCTATCCACTACCACTTCCTGCTCTCAGGGTGGAAAGAATCCAAAGTTGTCATCCGATTTTGGATTGTGGGGCTTATTCTGGTCTTAATAGCCTTAAGCACATTGAAACTTCGGTGAGGAATGGCTGTCAGCCGTCAGTAGTTCGCGTAGCAGTTACAGGCGTTTTCACTCCCACAAGCGAGTGGCTAACAGTCAATGACTATGATGCAATTACAAGGAAAGCGGGTTACAGTTTTTGGCTTGAATCGAAGCGGGATCGCTGCGGCGAAATTACTATATTCATACGGGGCAGTTGTTACGCTTACAGACACGCGTTCTCGTGAAGCACTCTCAGCAGAAATTGCCACGCTCAATGCGTCCTCAGAACCAAGCAAAGCACAGACGGCTAACAACAAGTTTTCGGACACCTACAATCCGTATCGAACATATTTCAGTGGACATCCTTTGGAATGCATTACAGACACAGATTTTATAGTGGTTTCCCCGGGTGTACCGCTTGATATTCCGATCCTGTGCGAGGCGCGGTCGAGAAACCTCCCAATCCTCGCAGAATTGGAGGTTGCCGCGAGCGTGTGTCCAGCGACCATTGTCGCCATCACCGGCACGAAAGGTAAATCAACAACGACACTACTTACAGCTGCCATACTAAAAGCCGGTGGTAGATTCCCAAACGTTCGCGTTGCTGGCAACATCGGGGTTCCATTGGCAGGGGAGGTTCAAAACCTTACAAGTCGAGATATAGTCGTTGTTGAGGCAAGTAGTTTTCAATTGGAAAGCACCGTGACCTTTCATCCAAAGGTTAGCGTCGTACTCAATTTGTCCCGCGACCACTTGGACAGGCACAAAACAATGTCCGCCTATCGTGAGGCAAAACAGAAAATTTCCGACAACCAGACAACTGAAGACTGGATAGTTCTCAATGATTCAGATGCATCTGTCAAGGATTTCACCGCATCAACATCGGCAGAAGCGATCTATTTTACAGACAAAGGTGCTCCCGAAAATCTGTCGTTCTCAGGAACATTTAAAGACGGTTCGGGACTTTTCGTGCAGCAGAATGGAACACGCGAGAAAATATGTGACATCGTGGACATTCCACTTCCAGGAGCGCACAATGTCCAGAACCTCCTCGCCGCTATCGCTGTAGGACGAATTTTTGGTGTAACAGAGACAGAAATGCGAGAAGCACTTCAACGCTTCGATCAGTCGCATCCGGCTTTATCCCATGCTTTTGAGTTGGTAAGGACTTTAGAAGGTGTCCGATTTATAAATGACTCAAAAGCGACAAACGTGGCGGCGGTTAAAGCCGCTCTTGAATCGTTAGTAGACTCTCAGGTTTTACTCATAATGGGCGGATACGACAAGGGGAATGATTACACACCTTTGCGTGAAATCGTTCAAACTAAGGTTAAAAGTGCGGTAATGCTCGGCGAGTATACCGAACAGATTGAAAAAACCCTCGCCGATACCACAAAAATAATGAAAGCGGAAACAATGGCAGAAGCTGTACAGATGGCACATGAACACGCGGCATCGGGCGATGTCGTCTTATTGTCCCCGGCGAATGCAAGCTTTGACATGTATCCCGATTATAAAGCAAGGGGCACTGATTTCAAAGAAGCAGTTGACGCGCTCCACCCTAAGGGTATCAGTCGAGATCGAGATCCAAAACAGCAAGCCTGAAACGTTTTTCTAACTATGGGCTCCTGGACCGGCTCTTAAGGAAAGAACATTAAAATCCAATTTATCGTCAGTTAACCGAAGGAACACGAAAAATGGTACGCAATTACCAAAAATCTGCCCGTAACAATAAGAATCGTAAATCCAAATCAAAATCTGGGTTTAAATGGACAAACACACGCGTCTATTCCGTTGTAGAGGAACAGCAGAAACAGGCAGTAGAACCATCCCCTCCGCAAAATTTGGGAGGAATGGATAAAGGGTTGATCGCTCTCACGCTCTGTCTAATTGCAATAGGTATTCTGATGGTATACAGCGCAAGTCATCTTCTCTCTTCAAGACATTATGATGGCTATAGTTACCGTTATCTACAGATACATATCATCGCGTGCGCCATTGGTTTAGTTGGCATGTACCTTACTTCCCATCTACCCTATAGGTTCTATGCGAGGTTCGCAAACCTCTTCCTAATACTCGCCTTTATAGGATTATTATTGGTTTTCGTCCCAGGTTTAGGGGCAAGCGTACAAGGCGCGGAAGGCGGTAGATTCAAACGCTGGATTAATATAGGATTGCCTATCAATTTTCAACCTGTTGAATTTGCGAAAATAGCGTTGGTTATGCATGTAGCAAATTTCATAAGCCGTAACCCAGAACGTGTCAAGAGTTTTTTCAACGGCGTACTTCCGAATATCTTAATTGTAGGTGCCGCTTTTGGTCTTGTATACATCCAACCAGATTTTGGTTCAGCGTTCTTATTGGTAGTAACCGTCTGTATCGTGCTATTTGTCGGCGGTATGCGTATCTGGCACGTGCTAACACTCGCCGGCGCGGGGGGAGGCGCCCTCACTTTGCTCATCGTTCGGGATTCGTATAAACTCAAGCGGGTCATGGATTACATGGCAATGTTGAAATCCCCAGATGCGACGAGCTATCACTTAACACGTTCACTGGATGCCCTCGAAAGCGGCGGACTCCTCGGTTTAGGAATCGATAGCAGCCTTCAGAAAATATCACGTCTACCCTATCCACACACAGATTTTATTTTCGCAGTCTTAGGTGAGGAATTCGGGTTTATCGGTGCAGTGACAGTGACACTTATTTTCATGCTTTTTGTATGGCGAGGACTCCATATTGCCCGGCACGCGAATGACCTATTCGCTTCTTTGCTTGCCATCGGAATTACGGCACTCATCGGTCTCCAGGCATTCATTAACATCGGTGTTGTGACAGGCTTGTTGCCAACAAAAGGGATCACATTACCGTTCATTAGCTACGGTGGCTCATCAATCGTTCTAAGTCTGGTGAGCGTCGGGATACTTTTGAATGTATCACGTAGCAGCAGTAAAGCGCAGCCTGACCCCGATTGAAATGAGCGTCTCATTTAGTGAGAACCAATAAAAGAAACTGACAAATCGAAAATCAAAACACCAACCTCAAACGAAGTGGAAGGGTTTTTGTTTAAGAAATGCCCAAGCAAAACGGTGTTTCTTCAACGCTACGGAACGGAATATGAAACCTCAGATGCATTCTATCGAACCTCAAGGAAAATTAAAAAATTCTAAGCGTTACGATAGAAATTTATCAAAAACCGACGACCACAGCTTACTGACACTGCAACAGCGTGCAACACACAAAAAAATCGTTATCGCTGGTGGTGGAACAGGCGGGCATATCTATCCCGCGATTGGTATCGCCCAAGCACTGCAACGCTTGGATACTACAGTAGACATTGCATTCATCGGTGGTTCGGACAAATTGGAATCAACGCTTGTTCCAGAACATGGGTTCCGTTTCTTGCCTATTTCGGTTGCTGGTTTTCCGCGTCGCCTCACTTTACAGTGGTTACCAACCATCTGGAAGGCATTTCATGGACTTATCCAGTCATTGCGATATATGAAGGCGTTGAAACCAGACGTTGTTATAGGAACGGGGGGATATGTTTCAGGTCCGGTTCTGTTAGCCGGTCTTCTATGCAAAATTCCAATTGCTATCCAAGAACAGAATGCTTCTGTTGGCTTAACGAACACTATATTGGCACGATGGGCGGATGTCGCCTACCTTGCCATGGAATCGGTTCGCGAGAACAATTCGTTCCGACGAACCACAAATATAGAGATAACAGGAAACCCTATTCGTCCTGCAATCACCGCATTCCCAAGAGGCAAGGAGACCTACAGAAGATTCGGATTGCACCCAGAACGGAAAACTATTTTTGTGATGGGCGGCAGTCAGGGTGCCCATGCTATCAATGAAGCGATTGTAGCAGCACTACCACATTTAGTCGAATATGCCGACCAGATCCAGATCGTCCATCAAACTGGTGCCATGGAAGTAGAAAAGGTTCAAACGGCGTATGACCGGATACTCGCTTCGCATCGAACCCTCAACTCGACTCCGACACAAGGCAACAAAGCACGAGTTGAGGGTTCAGGATTCCTATATTGTGTCAAACCTTTCTTTAATACTGTCGAGGAAATCTATAGCATCGCAGACGTCATGGTGTGCAGAGCCGGAGGAATGACGATCGCCGAGGTAACCGCATGTGGTATCCCCGCAATTTTCATACCCTTACCCTCACAAACCGGAAACAATCAAGTCTTAAACGCTCACACTGTTGCAGAAGAGGGGGCGGCTGTTGTTCTTGAACAAGATGACTTCACAGTAGAGGTATTGGTTAAAAACCTAACGAACATAACCATGGACGGAAATACGCATGAACAGATGGTAACGGCAAGCCGAGCACTCGGTAAACCACATGCCAGCGATGACATTGCCGAGTCGATTCTCTCAAGAATGGTAATCAGCGATCAGTTATCGGTTAAAAGAGAGCTGTGATTGTAGGACTACCCCTGTGGCTGTCCAACACCTCTTTCAACTGACTGCTAACAACTGTTCCCACTACGAAACATGATACTATTCTTCTGGCTGCCATTAAAACCGTACAAGTTACAGAAAACTATCAACCGGATCGGTAACCCGCCTGTAATGTGATGGAAGGCGGTCAGAGGAGCCATAATTAAAAAGATGTTTGGAAAAACACGACATATTCATATCATCGGTATCGGAGGTGCCGGATTAAGCGGCATCACTGAGATCCTGCTGGATCTCGGATTCCACGTAACAGGCTCAGATATCCGCAAGTCATATACCACGGAACACTTGCGTGGACGAGGAGCAACTATCTATTATGAGCATGCCGCATCACACATACAAGGTGCCGATGTCGTCGTTTTTTCCCCTGCTATTCCGCCTGAAAATCCAGAACTCCTCGCTGCAGAAACGCAGAAAATTCCAATCGTTAGAGGCGCGGAGATGTTGAACGAAATCACTCGAATGCGCTACAGTGTTGCCGTCAGCGGAACACACGGAAAAACAACTACAACAGCTATGACTGCGACAGTCCTTACCAGTCTTGATCCGACAGTTGTCGTGGGTGGGAAACTCATGAATGGCAGTCACGCTCGAAGTGGCAAAGGCAATGTTATGGTAATCGAAGCAGATGAGGCGTACGGTTCAATTGAGATGTTTTATCCGACTGTTGCTGTTGTTACGTCAGTTGATACTGACCATCTGGATTATTACAATAGCATTGACGAGATTGGTGAAACCTTTCTCAAATTCACCAATAAAATTCCCTTCTACGGCACGGCAGTTCTCTGCTTGGATGCCGAGAACATTCAAAGCTTTATCCCGCGGGTTAAAAAGCGTTATATTACCTACGGACTTGAGACGCGAGCGGATTTGATCGCTGAAGGTATTACCGTGGAAGGTCCGACATCTCGTTACCGAGTTCGCAAAAATGGACACCTATATGGCGAAATTCACCTTAAAATGCCGGGTCGCCATAATATTTCTAATTCTTTGGCAGCAATAGCCGTTGGACTTGAACTTGATATTCCTTTCGATCAAATTCGGGAGAGTCTTGAGTCATTTCAGGGTGTACATCGTCGCTTTGAAATACTTGGTGAAGTTAACAACATCATTGTCGTTGACGATTATGCACACAATCCAGCAAAGTTGAAAGCCGCATTGAGCGGTGCGCGCGACGGATATAAACGTCGTATCGTCGCCGTTTTTCAGCCGCATCGATACCAACGCGTCAGAGATTTAGCAGATGAGTTCTCTCGCTCTTTTTATCAAGCAGATGTCCTCATTGTCACCTCAATCTACAGTGCCGGTGAGGTGCCTATTGAAAACGTCACGGCTGAAAAATTGGCAGAAGCGATACAATCACATGGACATCGCCACGTTTACTATGCGCCAGACACAGATGAAATTCTGGACGTTCTGATGAAAATAACACAACCAGAAGACATTGTCATTACGTTGGGGGCAGGGGACATCAGTAAAGTAGGACACGAGTTCTTAAATAGACTTCAGGGGGAATAGTTATCGTGCTTCGCAGTGAGAATAGTTTTCAGCTAAAAACGGCTCTTGAGAGTCCTTAGAACCGACGACTCCTAAAAGAGGGTTTTGATAGCCCTAACACTTCTTGGAACTGACGACTGATAACTGATAACTAATGACAAGGTCTTCGTTCTTCGGTAAAAAGCGGAATAGATATACACGGCAGACTTCCATGCCCGCGCGACGGCTTGGTACACACCCCAACGCCAAAATATACATGTGGCGGCGTATCATTCTCGCCATTGCGGTTATAGTTACATTATCGTTTACAGGAAAAATCGTCCTCGGTTTTTTTAGTGCTGAATATGTTTCACTTGAACTTTCAGGAAATATACACTATACTGATGTACAAATCTATGATGTATTAGGTGACAAGTTAGAAAATATCGTCACTGATTCCGAAAAACAAACAGCTGACTATCTAAAGGAAAACTTGAGCTACATTAAAGAAGTACATGTCGTTAAACATGTGATGAAGCGGATACTCACTATTGAAGTCACTGAACGCGAACCTTTTGCTCTCCTGGGATTTGGTAATGTCTCGCAAACTTCTCAAGCGCACATGCTCAGCGCACAAACGTTAGGTAATAAATTATCCACTATAAGTGCGCTACTCGATAGTGATGTTTCATTTTTTCTGGTAGATAGCGAAGGACATGTGTTAAAAAATATAGAGGTTGAGGAAACAGGTCAATGGAGATCTGAAGGGATCCCTGAAGAAATGGCGATACTTCTGGTAATGAGCAATGAACTACCAAGAATTGGTACTGCTGTTCAGAGAAGCGAGGTTAAATTGGGATTAAAGGTTTTAAAGACCGCCATACTCCAGGAACCAGCACTTGCGGCAAAAATACGGATTATTGACGCGAGTGACCCTCAAAAAACTAAGATACAGATTGATGCGCTGCCTGTACCAGTATGGTTTGCTGGAGACACCATCGAATCTGGACTTTATCATATTGCCCTGCTTCTAAAACAGCACAAAACTCGGATCCTTGAACTTATTGATGAGATCCCGAGTGCAAGAAAGCCATATCTTGACGTAAGGTACCAAGATGCCCTCTACTTGGGGGGGTATACCAAAAGCAAGTAACCTTATCTATAAGGACCTACAGAATGCTCCGCACCTGTTTATGGTTTCCTTTGATATCTAAAGAAGAAGGAGGTGAAAATAATTTAAATGCCAAAACAAAATATTATCGCAGGACTTGATATCGGTTCGAGCAAAATTTCGGTAGTTGTTGGGAATACGCTGCACGGGGCTACCGAAAAAATAGGAATTATCGGTGTTGGTCACGCGCCTTCCGAAGGACTCCGCAGGGGAGTCGTCGTTGACATCAACCAAACAGCCGAGGCCATCCGTAAAGCCATCTCCAGTGCTGAATTGATGGCAGGCGTGAAAATAGACTCCGTCTGCGTCGGTATTTCCGGTGAACATGTCATTGGGCAAACGTCACATGGGGTTGTTTCCGTCGCAAATACTGAGATTTCAGAGGAGGATGTTGACCGAGCGATGATAGCGGCGAAGGCAATCTCCATTCCCGCGGACAGGGAAATACTGCATGTAATCCAACAGAATTTCGTCGTTGATGCCCAGAGTCGTATTAGAGAACCTATCGGTATGTCTGGCGCGCGTCTTGAAGCTTACGCCTATATTATTACAGGTGGCACAACGGCTATTCAAAATTTGCTCAACAGTATCGAAAAAGCAGGCGTACCTATAGTTGAAACACTTGTGGCTGCGCCTCTCGCGGCGACACAAGCTACCATCTCAAAGGATGAGCGTGAAGTTGGCATCGCACTTGTTGACATTGGTGATGGAACAACTGAAATTATCGTTTACAAAGAGGACTCAATCGAACATACAGCAGTAATTCCTGTCGGAGGACAGCACGTTACCAACGATATCGCGCAATACTTAAAAGTCACACTTCCAGAAGCGGAGAAACTTAAACTTCACCGCGGCTGTGCTTGGACAGAATTAGTGGATCCCGATGAAGTTAGATCTATTCCAGTCGCGAGTGATTCAACGCCACCGCGTTTCATTGACCGGATTGAACTTGCTCAAATTATTGAGTACCGTATGGCTGAAATTTTGGACGCAATCGGTGACGAATTAGGTGATATTCTGCTTCCAGGCGGACTCGTGCTCACTGGTGGTACCGCACTCATGGACGGTTTGCAAGAACTCGCCGAAGCGATGCTTCAGTTGCGTGTCCAGATCGGATACCCGCGTGGCTTGCAAGGCTTGACCGACCGAGTGAACCATCCACTGTACTCCACAGGAATAGGACTCGCTCTTTACGGCGAAACTTTGCGGCAGTTAGAACGTGAACACAACACACGCCAGGGAGGGAATGCATTTGGATCATTCCTGCAACGCGTCAAAGAATGGTTTGGATATTAAGCGTCTGGTGCACTATTGAATAGGACGAACCCCACTCATGCCAAACTTGCCGCAACGCTTGACTTAACTTTGCTAATAGCGTATAATTTAATGTGAAAAAGCGAATTCATGAAAGTTATTAAGGAACCTCGGTCCGGAGATTGAGGCTGAAAAGAAGCAATCAGCAGTCAGCAAAGAGGCCTTCGTTCAACGAAAATCTTTTCTACTGACGGAGAACCGAAAGGATTTTTGAAAAAATCCGACGTGACCGCTGACGGCTAATATAAGGAGGAATTAGGTTGCTGTGTCCTTGTTATAGTAACTGAAATCCAAGATGATAGAATTTGAACAGGAAGAATTTGAAAGTCTACGCGCAAAAATTAAAGTTATTGGGGTCGGTGGAGCAGGTGGAAACGCTGTGAAACGTATGATTGAAGCAGGACTTACCGGCATAGAATTTTACGCCGTCAATACTGACCAACAAGCACTTGTGACCTGCCGCGGTGCTACCCAAATCCAGATTGGTGTCAACACAACCGAGGGCTTAGGTTCCGGCGCAAACCCCGATATTGGTAGAAAAGCCGCCGAAGAAGACAGAGAACATCTTCAAACTATCGTAGAGAACGCAAATATGGTCTTCATCACCGCAGGTATGGGCGGTGGGACTGGTACCGGCGCGGCACCACTCATTGCGACACAAGCAAAAGAACGTGGCGCACTTACGATCGGAGTTGTGACACGCCCGTTCAACTTTGAGGGACAACGTCGCTCAGCTACTGCCGAAGAAGGACTTGATGAACTCCGAGCCGCCGCTGACTCCGTAATTGTCGTACCAAACCAGCGTCTCATTGACACCATGGACAGGAAGCTCCCAATCCGAGAAGCATTTCGTATGGGAGACCAGATTCTTTTACATGGCGTTAAAAGTATATCCGACATCGTTACTGAATCAGGCGAAATTAACGTTGACTTTGCCGACGTTGAATCCATCATGCGAAACGCAGGGAGTGCATTGATGGGCATGGGACACGCGACAGGAGACAACCGCGCTCAAATTGCCGCAGAACAAGCGATCAGCTCACCCCTCCTTGAGCAAACTAATATTGCCGGTGCCGTCGGTATGATTGTGAACATCACCGCACCGCCCGATTTCATGATGCACGAACTCGATGATGCTATGGGTGTCATTCAGGATACCGCACCTGATGCACAAATTATTTTTGGACTTGTTTATAAAGATGAATTGGAACTTGGAGATGAAGTCCTTGTAACCGTTATTGCAACAGGGTTTGATAGTGTTATGGGGCAAGCTCACCAGATCGATGATGGCACAACTACCTATCAAAGACAGCCACAAGGTCTTCCACCAAGTTCCAGCAGGGCGAGACAGAGTACCCCCAGAACGCCGCCATCCGATAGCCCGAGGATCCCGGGTCGTGGACGAAGGGCAAATGTCGAACCTCCCACAGAGGAGGATAAGGCTTCCCAAAACAATCAGCAAAAACCTACCCGAGGAAGAGATCAAGGCTCACAGCAGCGTGAAACAGATTGGGAAATTCCTGCTTTTCTGCGCGTTCAAAAAAGACGGAGGAATGATAAATAGGAACTACCTCTACACCGACTCCTATCGCTCCTGATTCCCTGATTGAGATTCCTTAAAAACTTACGTCGCACTGTGTTTTGATAACACAGTGCGGCGTGTATCGCTTTTTCATTTTTCGCCTGCAAACACACTTTTTTAGCGTGACCTTTTTGCTTACGGGCACATTTCAAGTAAAGGAATCGGGGTTAGAAACTCCTCCTACAAAACCTGAGGCAACAGTGAATCTATATCAACATTATCAACACTTACGCAGTGAAGAGCGCGGCGCACATAACAACTTTAGAAAACCTAACAAATTCGCGCTCGTCTATCCGAGCACGTATGCGCTTGGTATGTCAAGTCTCGGTGTCCAAGTTATGTACGCGACACTCAACAACCGACCGGATACCGCTTGCGAACGCGTTTTTATTCCTGAGCCTGACTATCTTCGGAAACTTGCCTCTCAAAGAAAGGCTCTCTTTTCGTTTGAAACACAGACCTCTTTGAACCAATTTGACATCATCGGGTTTTCAGTCTCCTTTGAATCAGATTATGTGAACATTCCTCGCACGTTAGAGTTGGCGAACATACCACCGCTTGCTGAGGCACGAACAGAATGGGATCCGATCGTCATTGCTGGTGGCATTAATATCTCCTACAACCCAGAGCCGATTGCCGACTTTGTTGATGTTTTTGTCGTCGGTGAAGCCGAACTCGTTATCCATCAACTCATGGCACATTTCGACGAGTGGAAAAAATCCGGCGCGCCAAAGAGTGATCTGCTCGAAACACTTGCCACTGTTCCAGGACTTTACGTCCCACATTTTTACGATGTAACCTATCGCGACGATGGTACGATTGATGCCGTCTCACCAAAACCCGGTATATCGCCTCAGATTCGTGCAGGAGCTGTCCCAAAACTTGATGACGTCGAAACCTGCACGCACATCCATACACCTAACACCGAATTCGCAAATGCACATCTCATTGAAATTGTACGTGGGTGCGGTAGGCAATGTCGTTTCTGTGTCGCAGACTATGCCCGTCGATGGCCAAGACATCGCTCTGTAGAGAGCACGCTTGCGTTGGCGGAACGCGCACGCGGCATTACAGATAGAATCGGACTCGTCGGAGCCTCTATCTCTGACCATCCGCAAATCGATGATATCGCCACAGGTCTCGTCGAACGTGGATTTCGGATTTCTTGTGCCTCGCTCCGTGCTGAAACTGTTCGTACACCGCTGCTCGATGCACTCGCAGACAGCGAACAAGGGACCATCACTATCGCCCCAGAAGTTGCGACTGAAGAACTCCAAAAGGTCGTCAATAAAGCGATTCCACGTGAACGCCTCTATCATGTTTTTGAGGAAGCATTGAAACGTGATATTCTCAACCTTCGTCTATATTTTCTCATCGGTGTCCCACATGAAACACCAGCGGATGTAGAAGCCATTGTCGATATGGCAAAGGAGATGCGAACCATACTTCTCCCACATGCGAAGCGAACAGGGAAAATAGCTCGTATCAGCTTTACCATTTCACCAATGGTGCCAAAACCACACACGCCCTTCCAGTGGGTAGCAATGGAACCTCCGAAAACCATCTCCCGGAAACTTGATTTTCTGAAACGCGAAATTAACCAACTTGGTAGCATCAAAGTCGGCTCCGCAAGTGCCAGACTCGCACACCAAGAAGCAGTCTTTGCACGTGGCGATCGGCGACTTGGGAAAGTTATCCTTGAACTTGCACACGGCGCGTCATGGAACCAAGCCTTCCGTAAACACGAATTAGTCCCACATTTTTATGCGACACGTCAACGTCCACTGCATGAGGTCAATCCGTGGGACCATCTCGATCTTAACGTCAAACCGCAATTCCTACAACTTGAGTTCCACAAGCACGAAAAAGGGTTCACAACGAGTGAATGCGATACGACTGTTTGTAAGAAGTGTGGTGCCTGCTAAAAAGAATCCGTTGGGGAAACGCCCAAGCAAAAACACCATTGGCTATCGGCTATCAGCCCTCAACCCTTCAGTAACGCCATCTGTGGTGTGGTAGTGATAACAAAGATACCTGCCACAAATTCAACAACTGACAATTCTCACTGCGAAGTATGCTGACCACTGACAACTCTTAAGAAGGAGGAATTTACAGTGATCAAATTTGAACAATTTATAGGTGGACTTGCCGCAATAGGCATGCTGTTCACCTTTACCACTTCTCTACACGCAGGATTGGACGACAAATCCCTCGTTTTATATCTCTCCTTTGACGAAGGAAAGGGAGGGAAGGCCGCAGATGGTTCCGTACATGGTCATGATGGTGAATTTGTCCAAAATCCCACATGGGTAGATGGACAATTCGGCAAAGCATTGGAATTCGATGGGACCAAAGGAGAACATGTAATGGTCCCTATCAACGACACTTTACAGTTAAGAGAACAGTTCTCTGTTGCTTTCTGGGTTAAACGTGGCGATGCCCAAATTCGGGATTGGAATTACATGGTTACAGCTGGCTCCTTGAAATGGGCAACAATTTTTCAGAATGCCAGCAGCAAAACTTTTTTCTGGTCGACCTCTGGCGGTGCTTGGGCACAAAAAGCCGTCAGCGATGATATTCAACCCGATGATTGGGTCCACATAGCAGTTACACATGATACCAAATCAAAAGTCGTCATCTACAACGACGGGAAAGAAGCCGGCGGTGGACCTAAACCGCCACCCGTTGATGAAATTGATGGCTCTGTTATGGTTGGGGCACGTCACCCCGGCGAAGAATTTTTCACCGGTATCATTGATGAAGTGTTCCTCTTCAACCGGATCATCACTGAAGCGGAAATCAGCGAAATTATGACGGGTGATTTTCTGCCAGTGGCACCCGCAGAGAAACTCGCGACGACCTGGGGCAGCATTAAAGCTGACCGCGATTAGAAATACGCTTGACACGGGCGGTGTAAACGCCGCCCTTATACCAGAGGAAAAGCGTATGCTAAAATATCTCGCCATATCCATCCTCTGCAGTGCTTTTATAAGTATCGCTTTATCCGATTCTCCACTCGCCGAGAAGCATTATAAAGATGCCATTGCCTACCACGATCTCGGAGAATTCGAGCGAGCCACCTCCGAATACAGAAAAGCCATCGCGCTGAATCCAAATTCCCCTATCATCTACAACAGACTCGGTGTCGCTTATGCTGAACTGAAGCAATACGATGCCGCACTTGATGCCTACCAGAGAGCACTTGCGTTGTCTCCCATGACGACTGAACTGCACTACAATGTGGGATTGGTTCATCTCAAGCAAGGCGATCTCCCGCGTGCCCTTGAGGCGTTCAAACGTGCGATCACTCTCGACGCGGAGTGGGGAGACGCCTATACTGGACTCGGCGAGGTCTACTTGAAGCAAGGTGATTTCGGACAGGCTGCTCACGCCTATAAACAAGCCACACGTCTCAATCCAAACGGAAATCCGAATGCCTTTTTGGGATTAGGCAAGGTCTATACGAAGCAGAGACGCTTGGATGACGCAACCACCGTTGTTGAGAAGGCAATTGAAATTCAGGTGGACAATACAGAGGCATATTATCAACTCGCCCAAATCTATATCAAACGCGGCGAAAAGAAAAAAGCAGCCTCGGCAATGGCGTTCTTCAAAGTCCTCCGTCAAACAGACCCGCTCCTTGAGGAAGCCAAGACATGGGTGAACAGACATCCCAATGACGCGAGAGGTTATAACAATCTGGGCATTGTTTACCTTACACGTCGTCGCCCTGAAGACGCGATTGACAACTATAAACGCGCCATTTCTCTTGCCCCTAATTTAGCCACTGCACATTACAATTTAGGGCATGTCTACCATAGGCAAGGAAAAATGAACCTCGCGATCGCGGCTTACCAACAAGCACTTACTATCGACACCACACTCGCGATTGCCCATAATAACATCGCTGTTTGTTATATGGAATCCGGGATAGACTTGGATAAAGCACTCTCCCATGCCCGAACCGCTGTTCGTCTTGTCTCGACTGAGGCGAATTATTGGGATACGCTCGCCCAAATCTGTGTCGTCCTCGGCTTGGAAAGTGAGGCACAACGCGCGCGTGCCCGCTCAATAAAAGGGAAACCGGAAAAATACAGGAACGAACAATGAAATGCTCCTGCTATATTATCCTCTTTTTCCTTCTGAACATGTCCGCTTCCGCAGAAGTCCAATTCGTTGACGCAACCACTGCAGCAGGAATCACGTTTCGGCATGTTGATGGCAGAACTGGTGAGAAATATCTCATTGAAACGCTCGGTTCCGGCGCACTCTTTTCCGATTTCGATGTTGATGGCGCATTGGATCTTTATGTAGTCAACGCTACACACATCCCGCTACCAACGAGCGAAAAAACCTTGCAAATACATTCCACACTTCCAGAAAACAAACTCTACCGAAACAACGGTGATGGAACTTTTACTGATATTACGGACAGAGCAGGCGTTGGAGATACCGGTTATGGAGTCGGATGTGCAGCCGCCGATGTCAATAATGATGGTTATCCCGAAATTTATGTAACTAACTACGGACGCAACCGCCTCTATTACAATAACGGTGACGGAACTTTTGACGATGTAACGCAAAAAGCCGGAGTCGGCGATGAACGCTGGGGAACAAGTTGTGCCTTTCTGGATTACGATTTAGATGGGGATGTTGACTTATACGTTGTCAATTACATGAAATTTTCTGTCGCGGAAAACGAATGGTGGGAAACTCAGGGTATCAGAACATATTGCAGCCCAACAGATCAGATCGCTGGCAGCCATTTCGTAAGCGAGCCTGATATCCTCTATCGCAACAATGGCGATGGAACCTTCACAGATGTCACCGAAACTGCGGGGATCTCACACCGTGCCCTCGGTCTCGCTGTCGCAGTCGGAGATTACGATAACAATGGTTACCCAGACCTGCACATCGCCAATGATATGGAAGCAGACTTCTTTTACCACAACAACGGCGATGGAACCTTTACCGAAACCGCCGACCTTACCGGAACAGGGTATGATGAAAACGGTTTCCCCGGAAGTGGTATGGGAAACGCATTCGGTGATTACAATAACGATGGTTATCTGGATCTCGTTGTCAGCAACGCCTCTGGACTGCCTGCACTTCTCTACGAAAATGAAAACGCTGCGTTTTTTACCGATGTCTCTTTTGTCTCAGGAATTGGAGCGGGGACGCTCCTCTACTTTAAATGGGCGGTCGAATTCTTAGACTACGACAACGACGGTCTCCTTGACCTGTTCGTCGCGAACGGACACCTTCAGGAAAACATCTCGCTCTTTTCGGAGAGCACCTACCCACAGATGGATTTGGTTTTCCGCAACGTGCGTAGACAAAACGGCACACATCATTTCACTGATATATCTATTGAAGTCGGATTGGCACAACTCCCTAAAAAAGTCAGTCGCGCTGCCGCTTTCGGGGACTATGACAATGACGGAGACATCGATATTTTTCTTAACAACTCCAACCAACACGCAACGCTTCTCCGAAACGAGGATGGTAATAGCAATCATTGGCTGACAATCCAGCCCATCGGTACCCAAAGCAACACGTCCGGTATCGGCACAAAAATAGTTGTGAAAGCAGGTAATTTATCTCTTACCAAAGAAGTCCGGAGTGGTGCGAGTTACCTTTCACAAAGCGATCTCCGTGTCCACTTCGGATTGGGAAAAAATTCAGTGGTGGAAGTCCTTGAAATTCACTGGCAGGGTGGGCTTACAGAGCGATTTTCTAACGTGAAGTCAGACCAAATTCTCCGTATTAAAGAGGGACACGGAATCATAAACGGCAAGAAATAAGACAGGTATAGGCGTTACAACTCAACGCGCCAATTCGCTAAAGATGCCACTTGATCAGGGTCCGTCAAGTTCGCTGCATCCTTGAGGGTTCCTTCCGCAAGTTGATTCCAGATTTCTTGTGCCATACTGTCAGTGATAACAGCCCCAATAAAAAAGAGGTCTGGCGAAAGATTTTGACTGGCAAAAGCGGTTCTGATGCGCGTTAAGGCAGTTTGCCTGCGATGTTTCGCATCGAACCACCTAACGAGTCACCTCGCGTTAACAGAAATCGATAGACCAATTCCTCGACAAAATTCGTGCCCGCAGGCTCTAAAAATTTCTCTATGAAATTTTGAATGGCAGTTGTTTGAGTCGTCGCTTGCCAGAACGAGCATCCCAGCGTAGATATTGCCCATCTTTTCGGGTGTAACTCACGTTCTCTAAAATGCACAGAAGGGCAAGTCTCAAGACCGTTTGAATCTTCTCATTTTCCTGTTGAAGTGCGCTCCTGTACCGTTCAATCGCTTCTATCGTTTCTGGCGGATAAGCGTTCTCAGTAATTCGGATGGTACTAAACGGAACTCTTTCCGAGAATTCCTTCCAAGGCAAAGATTTTATCCAACGTTCAAGCGTAGCGATGTCATTCGATGTCAGTTCTCTTTCTGACAAGAGACGGGCACGGATAATCTCTTGACCGACAAGCAATAATTCTATACCATCAGCAGCAATTCCTTGCGAACTTGCAGCAAACAAGGTTGTCCCTATCCCCGCAAATGGATCGAGCACCTTCCCTGATACTCGTCCTACATAACTCCCAAGCAAATATTCAACAAGCCCTGCTGAAAAGGCTTCTTTGTATTTGTACCAACTATTGCAACAATTTCGTCCCGCAGTTCGGTAACTTTTGACTGAATTTCGTTTTTTTCAGAGGTCATAAAGATCTTTACGTATCACCATCAGGGATCTCTGGCCAATTGTGCTCGGGTGAATATCCTAAATCCGCTTCTGCCGGTTTCCACGCGAAACGGGAATCCGTACGACCTGCGACAGCATTATAAGCACCATACCTTACCGTCTCTGTTTCGATCGCGCGAGCAACACACTGCGCAACATCCCTCGGATCCACGTAAACAAACCACGGATCCGTCACAACGTCAGGGGCTGCCGGACCAGGATTTTGTCCGTCTCCATCTATGACCCCTGGACGTACATGGATCACGTCCAACCCATGCGCTTGATGATACGCTGCACCGATCCGCTCACCGAGGTACTTCGCCAACGAGTAGTAAATATCTCCCGGACCGAACTGAAAATCATCATCCACCTCGTAAGGCAATTTTGCACTTGGGGCGGGGGGACACGCCGAAATACTTGAGATGTTAACTAATTTCTGAACGCCTTGCTTTACACAGGCTTCAGCGACATTCCATGTCCCTTTCACCATGACATCCGCAAACAACGAGGCGGGCTTATCAGACCGTCCCCGTACCAAAGCAACAAGATGAATGACAGCATCCTGATCTGCACACGCGGCTTCGATTTCGGCAGCATTTGTCACATCTACCTTGATAAAAGTCGCATCTGCAACCACCCGATCCAATTCAACAATATCCGTTAGCGTCAGTTCATACTCGGCACGCAACCGATCAATAATAAATTGTGCCAGATACCCATTCGCACCAGTGATCAAAATATTTTTAATTTTCCTTGCGGTTCGGTCAGGTGAATTCAGCATTTGAAGGGCTTCCTCGTATATCCGCCTGCGCCGGTGTTGCAGGCTACAATCACCAAAAAAACACGCCTCTACGCGTTTTAGCGCGCAGGTGGCATCATCTGCTCATAGAGCGCGTTGTTAAATCCGACAAAGAAACTATCTCCACTTCGCACTGTAGGTGCGCGCAGGCTACCGCTCCGTCCCATTACCACTTTTAGGATTGATTCCTGTGTGTCCTCAGTTGGCACAAAGGTTTCCACGCGTCTCCCTTTCGCAACAACGATTTGTCCCGCACTGCCCATTAAATCCCATACCGATGTCGCATCCATTTTCTCTTTTCGGGCATCCGTCCGGCTCTCCGGTTGCAATTTGTGTTCGTCAAGAAACTCTTGAACTTTTTTACATGAGTTTCAGCTATTCCGAAAATAAATCCAATCTATCATTTTTTTAATTTTCCTTGCGGTTCGGTTAGAGGGTCGGGTAAATACTGTTCCTTCCGGTAGACCCGCAGAAACACCCAATCAAAAACCCTGCGCCGATGTTGCAGGCTACAATTACAGGTCTTTCACATTGATAAATCTGCCGGTGTCTCGGCTCCGGACAGCGGCATCAATCAGAGCGAGTGTTTCAATTGCATCAGCAAACGGCGAGCGAATCAGTTCTCTGTCGCCTGTTTCAATAGCGCGCAGCCACGCTCCGGATTTATCCAAACCCAAACTGTTTTCGGGAATCCCCGGTTCATTGATGACTTCACCGTTAAGGTATCCACGAATAGCATTGTCTGTCATATATGCGTGTAGTCGCAAATGCGGTCCGACGACTTCAACCTCAAAACCAAATTTCTCAGTTCCACAATGATTCATATGTGTTCCAAAAACACCGTTGTCCAATTGATAGGTCATTTGAATAGCGTTTTCGGCATCGAATTCGGTTCGTTCCAATGCCATATTCTTAGCGGCGAGGGCGTGTGCTTGTACCGGTTTCGGATTTCCCATCACAAAACGGGCACAATCCAACACATGTACCGCTTGCTCTGGCAGGGGACCACCGCTTATCTCATATTGTAGAAACCAAGGCGACATTCGGAAACTGAGATAATAATCAACGGTGCACACCGTTCGCACGAGGTGTACCGGTTCCGAAGCGATTAACGCCTTTAACTGTTCATAGAGTGGATGATAGCGCAGTTGGAATCCAACAGCGGCGATAATATCTGCTTTCTCAATACACGCGAGACATTTCCTACCTTCAGCCATGTTCAAAGCGGGTGGTTTTTCAACCATCACAGGAATACCGCGATCGCATGCCATCTGGATCGGTTCAAGACGAACAGGGGGTGGTGTCGTGATAACCACCCCGTCCATGTCTACATCGAAAAAGGCATCCAACGCCGTAGTGGCAAGTGCGGACTCAGCATGCCTTGCGAGTTCGCGTGCCGCTTCAAGACGCACATCATGGACAGCGACGACGCGCGCGCCGTAATTGGTTATCGCGCCCTGATGATGTCTTCCCATACTGCCAGCACCGATGATGCCTATTGCTAACGGTTTTTGATCCTTCATTGTATTTTGAGATTTCCCCACGTTACCGCGAGTTTCCCTCTCGGTTCAACAGGTGTTGGATCAAAGTCAGGCGTGACAACGACAATGTTATCGTATTGTGCGTGTTCACCGGCTCTATCTCCACCTGACATACGGAAACCGATTTTTCCTTCGGAGTGGGCACTCTCAGAATCGGTCCACTCGCTTACGAGCGTCAATTCACCTATCCCACCACCGACCGGTCCGATATATGCTTTAAATTCGTGTTTCCGCACTTCAAACTTGATCCGATACCAGACATCCTGCTCCCGGTCTACGCCATCCTCAAATGCCCCGGGTTCTGCCGCCCACGCGCCATTAATTCTTCGGTGCCACCGGATATGTTGCGGCGTATGTCCGGAACCCGCGGTTGAGACTTGGTGCATATAGATGTTATTGCCATCTGTTCCGTGGAAGACGAAACCTGTAAGTCCGGCATCCATGGTCTTGAAATCGGCATAATAGTCAAATTCTTCCGGAAAATCATCAACACTGAGTCCAACATCACCACCCCAAACGTCAAGCACTTTTCCGCCAAGTACATCGTGACCATCGGCGTTGTCCACAACTAACCACGTTCCTTGTGCTGCCCACTTGGCGTCATCAATTGCACCACCCTCAAAATCGTCATCAAAGAGGACATCGGCGGTAACGTTACCAATACACAGAACCATCATCAAAAAGATTACGTATCGTATTTTCATCTTCGCATCCTTATAGAGTTGTTTTATCTTTTGCAGGCACGATTTATCCGTTTCTATAAAACCGTGCCTACAGTCAGTGGAGTTACTCTGTCTTAACCTCTGCCCATGTTGTCGTCAACTTTCCCTGTGGCTCAACGTCCATGGGGTCCTTGCCGCCGTAAATTTCGATTTCATCGACGCGAGCCCCACCATTGGTGCGAATATGAAGACGTAGCCACCGTGCTTCTACATCTTTGAAGGTAAACTCGGTGGTTTCACTAATCGGATCCCCCTTGTGCGTATAAACCTTCGTCCATGTATTCGCATCGGAGTTTGGATCCGCTTTCGAGGTTGCGACAAGAATATCAAAGTCAGCAGTTGTCCTGTCGAGAAACCCCTGTGAATGATCGCTACCGAAATAGATGCGGTTCACATTGGCAACATCACCCATATCGATCTGCGCCCAACCGGGTATAGCACCGATAATCCAACTCCGGCAGTTGTTGTAAAAACCGTCATTGAGATATTCGGTACAGTGTCTGCGAGGGCACCATCCCTCCAACTGTGAAGAGGCTTCCGCTGTTGCATCTTTGAGTAATGCCAAGTTGGGTTCTTTGTCCCGAACTGTCGGCACAAATTCAGGTCCCGGCTTGCCTCCGGCATCACACTCATCTGTTGCTGCTTTTTTGTCTTGCTCCTTAAACTCGTAACGCCCGAACTTTTCAGGTCCCTGAGCTTCGTCATGGACAGCAAAGACAACAGGCATACTTACCAGCATCGCTACTATCACAAGCCACCAATACTTTGTCCATCTCATTGGCCGTTCCTCCATCTTTGAGGTAATATTTACCATGTATATTAGCACAAGTGAAAAATTGTTTCAAGAAAACGGTTATTCACTGAAACCCTTGACTTTTTTTTTCACTGTTGCTATTTTAAAATTGTATTAACCGTTTAGAAATTTCATTTTTTGTTGACACCTGAAAAGATGTCGCATATAATTCTACTTGAGGAGATCAAAGATTGAAACAGTGTGTTATTTTCTGGTTACTTCCGCTCATGTTAATATGCGCTCCGGCGGTTTGCGAGGCACAAAAGTTAGTGCTGCATCTCTCCTTTGACGCGTTGGATGGAAAGGTAGCAAAGGACAGGTCGGAATTCGGTAACGATGCAACCTTCAAGGGTTCGCCAAAACTCGTTGAAGGCGTTTTCGGAAAAGCATTGGAGTTCGACGGAAAAACCTCCGGGCAAATTCCCGACCATGCGAGCCTTGATATTGTCGATGGAATTACCATCGAATTCTGGGCGATTGTTAAAGGGGGTGAGGCAATCCAGAGCGGTGTCGAAAAAGGAATCGCTTGGATTTCTGGCTTGTATAATCTCGCAGCCCTTTACAACGGCGGAACCATCCTCCAATTTTTTGACTTACCAGAGGTATGTAACGATGATAACATCGGTCCCAGTATTCAGGATGGTGAGTGGCATTTTCTCGCAGGAACGTGGGACGGAAAAACAATACTGCTTTACATCGACGGCGAACTGGAAGCAGAAATGGCGTGTAAAGGTAAACTAAAGCCGAACAACGATCCCCTCTTTATCGGCGCACGCGGCGGAAGTGGACGTTTTCTCACTGGTGCCTTAGATGAAATTAAAATGTATAATTACGCTCTAACCAAAGACGAACTGCTCAAGGATATGGAAGAGCCTGTCCCCTTGCATGTCGACGCACAGGACAAATTGGCAACCGTCTGGGCACGTCTCAAAACCGACTAATCAGCACAGCAAAGGAAGGTTAATGAAAGCAACATGCTATCTTTTGGCGAAGTCTGCAAGCCAAAATTTGTTTTACATAAGCCTAACGTTTCTTCTTTTACCACTGATCCTAACCGGCTGCGCGCTCCCCTTCAGTCAGAACCTAACCCCTGAAGAACAAGTCGCGGTCGTCACAACCGACAAAGGCACTTTTGTGCTTGAGTTCTATCCTGATGCTGCTCCTGTAGCAGTGGATAACTTCATCAAGTTAATTAACCAGAAGTTTTACGATGGCTTAACATTTCATCGGAAAGTTGATGGACGCGGTTTGAACATCATCCAGGGCGGGTGTCCAAAAGGCGATGGAACAGGGGGTCCCGGTTGGACCATTGCTGACGAGTACACAAATCCGAACCAACGCCCACATGTCAGAGGTACATTGGCAATGGCTCGGACCTCCGCACCGAACTCATCCGGGAGTCAATTCTATATCTGCTTGAAATCCCAACCCCATCTTGACGGAGACTACACTACCTTCGGTGGTGTAATTCAAGGGATGGATGTCGTCGATCAGTTATCAATGGGCGACATCATGACTAAAATCCGATTGGAGGCAAAGTCAAAATATGTTAAGGCAACAGCAGAGTAAGCAACATCGGCAATTTGCATCCGCAGCACTCTTCGTTTTAGCGACTTTCTTCGCTACTTTCGTGCTGAGTTGCGCACAAGAAGATAAGCCAGCCCCCGTCCCCCGTGCGCGTCGCGCTGGCACAGGCACCGCAACAACCGCGGCAAAACCGCAGATCGATCCTGCAAACGTCGTCGCGGTCGTTGAAACGGCAAAAGGGACTATTGAATTTGAATTCCTTGCAGCCGAAGCGCCGGAAACTTCCAAGAACTTCATCAAAAACGCGCAGGTGATGTATTACAAAGGTGAGAAGTTTAATCGCGCAGAAGAACTCCTCATCCAAGCAGGTTCAAAACTTGCCGCTGGAGATACCCTCCCCATTGAAAACGGTTCACAAGAGATGTCGCGAGGCGTTGTCGCTATGGCAAAAGAGGAGGGCGCAAGCGTTTCGTACGCATCCGAATTTTTTATCTGTCGAGGGGACGCCATCCTTGACAGTGATTACACCATTTTCGGAAAAGTCATCAGTGGGATGGACGTGGTTGATAGCATCGCAGTTGATGACGCAATTACGAACATCACTATCCGAGACAAGTAATAGTAATCAGTCGTCAGCGATCAGGTCGGTTTTTCTACGAAAAACCTTTTAGCAGTCAGCAAGAGTGGCAAAGAAGCGATCAGCAGTCAACAAAAACGGTATCCTTAAACGAGAATCTCTTTACCGACTGCCGACTGCTGATCGCCGACTGCCAATATGGAGGCATGTATGGCATTAACAGTTATCCGCACAGCTCGTCCAAGTTCCGCTTGGCAGGAAAGTTACGTGCGTGTGGAAAAAGGGCAACGACTCATTATTGATGCGGAAGGCGCATGGTCACCGGATTTGCAAAATCGGACGGGTTGGTGCGGCGCGGACGGTGTTCCCAAGACCCCGGGTTCCAGCGACTACCTGCTTCCCGGCACAAACATCGGCGCACTCATCGCTAAGATCGGAGATGTCGTCTTCGCCGTTGGCTCACGCTACGACAATCCCGCTCCCGCTGACGGTGTTATTTTCCTCGCAATGAACGAAAGCCCAAACAACAATAACCAAGCAGGTAGTTTACTCGCACAAATCATCATCTTTGATGACGAATAGGAGAATCTCTCCTACAAATACTTACTGCCTATATTAGGCGGATCGGAATCAGGAGCAATAAATATATGGAAGACACTACAGTTCAGGAGGAAACTCAACAACTTCCGCCTGTCGATTTTATGAGTTATCTTACCAATCTGATAGAAACGGGACGGCTCTACTTAGAGGGATTCCCTAATCCTGAAACAGGCGAGGTCGTTACAAACCTCCCGCTCGTGAAACATATCATTGATACCATTGAGATGCTTGAGGAAAAGACGAAAGGAAATCTCACTGCTCCAGAAACCAACTTCTTGGCAAATACCCTCTATGAACTCAGAATGGGCTACGTCCGTGCCATTAGTAGCCAGGAAACAAGTGTGCAAGAAGAAACATCAACTGAGAAAATCGAAGAAGAGGCTTCCACTGAAAATACTGAAAAGCCGTCTTAGAGGCGTGCGTCCGTATGGAAGTCGCAAGACTTTTACCGATGCTCAACAGAATTGAGTACCAAACGCTCTTCGACATCGCACGGCATGATCCGAACCCTGCTGTCAAACGCAGTGCTAAAAAGCAGCATTAGCATTAATATGAAAAGAGGAGAATGAATTATCAACGTCAGATTGTTATCGCTTTAGCACTACTTATCGGTTTGATCACCACAGGGACCATCGGTTACTTACTCCTCGAAAGGGGAAATCCCGAAGGCGAATGGCGGTTTCTTGATGCGATCTACATGACTGTCATCACTCTAACAACCGTTGGTTATGGCGACATGGGAATGAGTGATGCTGGACGAATCTTCACCCTATTTCTACTCATTGGTGGGTTCGGCGTGTTCACCTATAGTGTTACAATCGCCACCGCATTCCTGATTGAAGGACAATTACAAAGCTTTTTCCGACAACAAAAAATGGTTCGAACTGTCGATAAACTATCAAATCACTATATTATCTGTGGTCTCGGTGATACCGGGGTACATGTGCTTGACGAGATGCTAAAGACGGAAGCCGATTTCATCGGTATTGAATTTGAGGAAGAAAGACTTATCCATCTCTCTGATACACGGAATTTTCTATACCTTCAAGGTGACGCCACCGACGACGAAGTGCTTATGCGGGCAGGAATTGAGCGTGCCCAAGGACTTGTCGCCTGTCTCAGCCGGGACCAAGATAACCTATTTGTCGTGATCTCCGCGAGAAAACTGAACCCACGTCTCAGGATAGCCTCTAAAGCCGTAGAAGATAATTCCCCTGGCAAACTTATCACCGCAGGTGCTGATGAGGTCGTCCTACCGGATCACATTGGAGGGCTTCGCCTTGCAGTTGGTATCCTCCAACCACAGCTCCTAGGGTTTCTGGAGAATGTCGCCCAAAATCAAGACGGGGCTCGGTTTAATGAATCCATTATTCAAGGCAACTCGGATCTGAACGGGATTTCACTCAAAGCCGCCAGTATTAAAGAACAAACAGACTTAGTTGTCATTGCAATCCATCATAGAGATGGAACGTTTCTCTATAATCCTCCTGAAGATATGAAAATTGTTGCTGGTGATGCCTTATTAGTCATCGCCGACCAGAAGCAGCTACAAATATTACATAAACTTACCGGAGATTCAAGTTAGAGAAAATAGATAATTGCGTAGGAATTTATATCGGAGGTATGGGAGTACGAGCGGAGGCCTCCTGTAGAAGAAACCGTTTATGAACATGAGAGCGAGGTTATCATCATCAGATGAAATGGCATCTTCTAACGGCGTTTCTGACGCTGATCGCGATAGAGATTTTTGACGACGGATTCCAGCCGAGCGTCCCTGCTCTCATCGCACTGCTGATTGGCTCGGTTATCCTGGGTTTGTTTCTTTGTATCGGCGAGTGGTTGGTGAATCATTTCATCGATGGTGTTTTCAAGGGCTTAAAGCGCATCAAAAACTTGCTATTCGGTGAATAGCATAAAGAGGAGAGATAGCCGACAAATCATACAAACGTTAAGTTCAGGGGTAGGTGAAGTTTTGATAGATGCAATCATAACCATATTTCTGATCTTATAGTAAAGCCCGAAAATATCTGCACACCCCCGGTAGGGTCTTTCACCTAACCGCACCGAGTTTGGTGTAAAATTAATTACAGAATCTACTATAATTGTAATCGGTGCGCTCTTTTACTTTTTCTATCGCTATGGACGAGGATGTGAGAGTTTTCTGTCCGAACTGCGGACAGCGGCAAGTGGGGTTGTCCACACAATGCCCAAGAGGTGGCGTTGTGTTCAAGGAGTCGGACGATTGATTGCCTGTTAGCGGATCGCGCACCTTGAGCAACTCGTTGGACGGTTGAAGGTGGCAGTGGACATCCATGAAAAAGCATTGAAGTGGGTGAGCGAAAAGAGGGATCCGGACGCGCAAGGCGGAAGCGGTTCATCTGAATGACGCTGAGGATAGAACGGCGGCGAGAGCCCGCATCGGGCATTTTATCACAACCGCGTTAGGGTGTTTGATGCCTGTTGAATTTGAGGGACGAAACTGGTCTTAACTTTACCGATTTGTGGTCTAAATAAGCGTTAGCCCTTCAGTAAGTAACATGGAATTTCGCTTGACTTCTAAAAGAGAAAGGGATAAAATCAATAGAAGAAAACAGAGGAAAGCGTTGACCTGTTATCTTCCGTCGTGATACAATAGTGTTAGAATTCACTGGACGAGATTGAATCTCGTCGCTGTAAAATACACGCTTATAAAACACAATATCATAATAGATTCTTAAACTATCGCAAATCGGAAGGAAATATACGTATGCTCGCAACCGTCCTAAGCAGTGCAATGCTGGGAATTGATGCTTATATCGTGAAAGTTGAGGTAGACGTTGCCGGTGGAATGCCGTCCTTCAGTACTGTTGGCTTACCGGATAACGCCATCAAAGAGAGTCGGGATCGGGTTACCGCCGCCATTAAGAACTCCGGCTTCTATTTCCCACCGACCCGAATCACGGCGAATTTAGCACCTGCGGATATCCGAAAAGCGGGATCAGCGTTTGACCTTCCGATCGCAATTGGGGTCATGGCAGCCACCAATCAGGTGGATATCTCGAGGCTTGAAAACGTAATCATTTTAGGTGAACTCGCACTTGATGGAAGTATTCGCGGCGTACAGGGTGGACTCCCTATCGCCATCGCCGCAAAAGAGAACGGCATCCAGAATATTATCTTACCCGCTGAAAACGCGCGAGAGGCAGCCATCGTGGAAAGTGTGAATGTCTATCCAGTCGCAAGCTTAACAGAGGCGGCTGCATTCCTCAATTCGGATAAAGAGATCACACCAGAACCACACACGCTCGGCACTGATGGACACCACGAGCATTCTGAAACACATCTTGATCTACTCGACGTGAAAGGGCAAGAACACGTTAAACGCGCCATCGAAGTCGCCGCGGCAGGTGGACATAACCTCATCATGATTGGACCGCCGGGTTCTGGAAAGACCATGATAGCGAAACGAATTCCATCAATTCTACCGAAACTATCTATGGATGAATCCTTAGAAACAACGAAAATCCAAAGTATTATCGGCATTCTGCCGAGCGATACACCTTTGGTCATGACGCGCCCATACCGTTCACCACACCACACTATCTCTGACGCAGGTTTAATTGGCGGTGGAAAGATACCACGTCCGGGTGAGGTGAGTCTCGCACATAACGGTGTGCTCTTTTTAGATGAACTCCCCGAATTCCGGCGAAACGTTCTTGAAGTTATGCGTCAACCACTTGAAGATCGGCAAGTGACCATTTCCCGCGCAGCCGCATCCCTTACTTACCCCGCGAACTTCATGCTCGTCGCCGCTATGAACCCTTGCCCGTGCGGGTTTTTCAGCGACCCGACCAGAGATTGTAAGTGCTCACCCAACCAGATTCAAAACTACGTCTCCCGTATCTCTGGACCCCTTTTAGATAGAATTGATATCCAAGTTGAAGTGCCAGCGGTAAAATATGCAGAACTCGCTAATGAAACAACCGGCGAACCTTCGACACACGTCCGAGAACGGGTTGAAAAGGCACGCCACGTCCAACAGCATCGCTTTGCAGACACCGTAATACATGCCAACGCAAATATGGAATCTAAGCAGATACGAGAATACTGTAAAATTGATTCCCAAGCACAGGAACTCCTCCGGATCGCGATTAACCAATTAGGACTGAGTGCCCGTGCCTATGATCGGATTTTGAAGGTAGCACGCACCATTGCCGACTTAGACGGGACCGCACACATAGAAGCAGTTCATGTCTCTGAAGCCATACAATATCGGAGTCTCGACCGAAGTTTCTGGAAAAAGTAACCTTACAAGGTAAAATTAGAAAGCCTGCAACAACGGCGCAGGCGGATTCGAGGAACGCACGTTAATGTTCTAACGTCCATTGTTCCCCCGCAAGGAAAATTAAAAAAGAAAATGCAACCTAACTTTATTATCTTCCTAACCGATGACCAAGGATACGGTGATCTATCCTGTATGGGCGCAACCGATTTCAAAACGCCACACCTCGACAGAATGGCGGCAGAGGGAGCACGCTTCACGGATTGGTACTCAAATTCACCCGTCTGTTCCCCTTCGCGCGCAGCATTACTGACAGGACGATATCCGTGCCATGCCGGGGTCCGTTCTATTTTAGCAGGGCATCGCACCGCTACAGGATTACCGCCTTCCGTTCCTTCGCTCGCAACAGCACTGAAGGAGCGAGACTATTACACGGCGATGTCTGGAAAATGGCATCTCGGACTCGCAGAGGGGTCACGTCCGGAACACCACGGGTTCGATGATTGGTTCGGATTCATGGCAGGGTGCATCGATTTCTTCTCACACATCTTCTATTGGGGGTTAGGACAGCCCGGCATCGATCAGACACATGATCTCTGGGAAAACGGCGAAGAGATTTATCGAAATGGTGAATACTTCACAGAACTTATCACCGAATACGCTATTAGATATATCCGAAAGTCTGTTGAACTCGGCAAACCTTTTTTCCTCTACGTACCTTACAACGCGCCGCACTATCCGATGCACGCGCCACAAAAATACGTAGACCGGTTCCCGAATTTGCCGTGGGACAGACAGATTATGGCGGCGATGCTCAGTGCCGTTGATGATAGTGTCGGCGAAATTTTTGCTGAACTCGAGAGACTCGGACTCGCAGAAAATACTTTCTCCTATTTCCAAAGCGACAACGGTCCCTCGCGCGAAACCCGAAACTGGTTAGATGGCACACAGGATCCGTACTACGGCGGCACTGCTGGTAAACTGAAAGGACATAAATTTAGCCTCTATGAAGGTGGCATCCGTTCACCCGGAATCATGAACTGGCCCCAGCAAATCCCAGCAGGACAGGTAATCAACGAAATCGGCGCCGCAATGGATGTGTTCCCAACCTTCCTCGCAGCCGCAGGTGGAACCCGTTCCGAGTACGAACTCGATGGACGCAATGTCCTTCCTATGGTGACAAACGGTGAATCTACACCACATCGCGAAATCTATTGGGAGATGGGTAAACAGACAGCTGTGCGTCGTGATAATTGGAAATTGGTGCTTAACGGTCAATTGGTAGAGGGCGCGCCGCCAGAAGACGATGTGCATCTCGCAAACCTCGACACCGACATGGGTGAAACGCAGAACCTTAAAGATGAACACCCTCAACTCACGACTGAATTGACGGAAGTTGCCCAAACATGGCGCGAAGGCATCGAAACGCACTGGGAAACCGAATGGGTTAATCCTAACGGAACAACCGGATATGTCAAGGAATAATAAAATGCTAACCGACATCCAAGATGCTTACGGGCACCTCCTGTCAGATTATCATAACGGTCAAAAGAACGTCGAAGTTGTGGAGAGAGAAGACGGGTTCATTGATGTAAGTCGCCTGGGACCTTTCAACTATTTCGCTGAATACAAGGACTGGGCTGAACACCAACAACTGGCAATAGAACACGCCATAGGACAGATCTTGGATATCGGCTGTGGGGCAGGACGGCACTGTCTCTATCTCCAAGAAAATGGACATGATGTCTTAGGAACGGATATCTCACCGTTAGCCATCCAGACCTGTCAAAACCGTGGGGTTAAAAATGCCCTTGTCACACCCGTCACGCACTTGAGTTCCAAAATTGGCACTTTTGACACAATTCTCATGATGGGACACAATTTTGGACTCGTTGGAAACTACAAAAGAGCGAAGTGGCTATTGAGACGCTTCGCTGCCATGACAACAGATACCGCAAAAATTATCGCTGAAACAATGGATCCTTACGAAACGACAGACCCAGGTCATCTCGCCTATCATCAGTTCAATAGGGATAGAGGACGGATGAGCGGGCAGTTGAAACTACGAATCCGATACCGACAATATGCTACACCCTGGTTCGATTACCTATTTGCTTCAAAGGCGGAGATAGAGGACATCCTTGACGGGACAACATGGCGGACTGAACGCTATATCAACGCAACCGATACACCGACTTATGTCGCAATTTTATCCAAAAGTATGCATTCCTGATTATAATAGCATCGGTAAGCGCGTCGCTGGTGAGGCAGGAAATCTCGCCCGTCAAGAACATCTTTGTTAATGAGATTGGAAGCCTCGCCGAAAGACGAGATATGTCATGATACTTTTTAAATTTGCCTTTATTACGGACACACATTTGTACTTAAACGCACCAAGAAATTTCGCAAGCGGACTCCAACAACAACAGAAGAGTCTACAACTTTACGAAAAGCTGGTTGAACAACTCAACGTGTTTGAACCCGCCTTCGTGATCCATGGCGGGGATGTTGTGTGCGGTGGTCAAAGTTTCGGCATGTCCGCAGAAGAATACGAAGCCGCACTTGATGGCGCACAACAACTCGGGCAACGCATCAATGCACCCTGCTATTACATCCCCGGTAACCACGATTTGCATCCAGAAACCGGCTCCAAAGACGATTACTTGGCACGCTTCAGCACCAACGGCATGGGTTCCGTCAGTTTTGTGCACGAACATATTCGGTTTATCCTTCTCGATTCGCAGGAGGTTCCCGAAGACCTCACACACGGGTATATCAGCACGAACCAACTGGCGTGGGCAGAGCGAGAATTGAAAAGAGCACGTGATTATGACCAAGAGGTTTTCATCTTTTCACATCAGCTCCCATTTCCGAGCGTTGAGTTCCAAGGAATCGGTTCAAGAGTTGCCAACTCCGCAGAGGTGCTCGAAATTACCGCACCTTTTGATAGACAAATTTTGGCATTTTTCTGTGGACATCTACATCTCAATCGTGTCTTCAGAGAACAAGGTATGTTGTGTATCGTCTCCTCTGGTATTATCTGTTATCCGATGATGTGGCGACAAGTCCTCGTATATCCCGATAGAGTTGACGTAAAGACCATGCCAGTCGATTTACCGGATGTCCTCGCCGAATCAGAAGCAGTCAACCCAGATAACAACCTTTATCTATTGGGCAGAGATCGGGATCTCAATTTCAGTATTCCTCGGAACTCACAAACAACTGACGAGGTGTGAACTGCGTCCCGTTTAACATAACCTCTTTACTGACCACTGAAAGGATTTCTTGAAAAAATCTGGGGAAACACCCAAGCAAAACCCCGACCGCTGACTGCTACTTAAAAAAATGATTGAAGTCCACAATATCACCAAAAACTACGGTCCTTTCCAAGCACTCAAGGACATCTCCTTCCAAGTAGACAAAGGACAAATTGTCGGCTTTCTCGGTCCTAACGGAGCAGGAAAAACAACGACAATGCGGATCCTCACTTGCTTTATGCCAGCGAGTAGCGGACGCGTCACCGTCGCTGGATATGATGTTTTCAAAGAATCGCGTGAGGTTCGGAAACGCATCGGCTACCTCCCCGAAAACGTTCCGCTCTATCCAGAAATGACAGTGACGAAGTATTTGACGTACATGGCAAAGATACGTAGCGTACCGCGTAGTAATATCAAAGGGCAACTGGATAACGCCATCGAGGCATGCGGTCTCACCGAACGCCGACATCAGATTATCGGACAGCTATCCCGTGGTTTTCGACAACGTGTCGGCTTAGCACAAGCACTCATTCACGAACCAGACGTTTTAATTCTCGATGAACCCACCTCCGGATTAGATCCACGGCAGATTGTCGAAATTCGAGAACTCATCAAAGCACTCGGCAAGGAACGCACTATCCTGTTCAGCACCCACATCTTACCCGAAGCCAGTCTTACATGCGAACGGTTGATTATCATCAGCCGCGGTAAAATTACAGGTGATGTCCTGTTGAAAGAGGGTCGTGCTGTCCCCAGACAGAGGGATGAATCTACCAGTAATACCGAGGATTTGCAAATTGCTTCCTCCATTCTTGCACTTGAGGTAGCAGGCGCATCAGCAGACGACATCTCAGCCGCACTCCACGACGTAGCAAACGTGATTCAAGTCGAGGAGATCGATACCGAGACGGATGACACGGCGACGTTCCACCTTCACTATACGCTGGCGACTGACGTTCGTTCGGAAGTGGCAGCAACCATCGTCAAACGCGGGTGGCAACTCCTTGAGATGCACACGACTGAAATGTCACTCGAGGAACTGTTCCTGTCCTTGACGGTATAGGGCGTGCTATTTGCTCGACACCAACTCATCTCGTCTGTTGGAAACGTCAATCATGCGTCTAATAACCATCTGGATTATAGGCAACGTAGCCCTATTTCTCTTTGGGTGCGGCGAATTTCCAACGCTCGCCTCTGTAATCGAATTCAACGACGCAGGCGGCACAACAAACGCATTTCCCGGCAGGAGTATAGCCCCCGTGGAACCGCTCCACCTCAGCGAACAGGAAAAAACGGATCTTGTCGAGTTTTTAGAGACATTGACGGGCGAACCGCCGCCCGCACATCTGCTAAGAAAGCCTAAACTGCCTTAGTCACCCGTTATCTCAACTGGTAATTTCAATTGCTCGCGAACGGCCTGCCGAATCCCATCGCAGATGCGCACCGCATGCTCTGCTTCATCAGCTGTAGCAGAGGCACCGGGATAGCGAGTTACCACTGCATATTTAGAAAGCGACGAAAAGTCGGGTTCCCAAACTTGCCAAATAGGGACAGATGGGACAATCAGTCCCAACAATTCCTTCAAATCGTGCGTCCTCGAAAACGGAATATTCGCCTCTTGCAGCCACGCCTTTAGATACTTTTCAATACATTGCTGGGCATGGAAGCATACAATATTATATAGCGGATGCTGCCCTCGCTGAAGCAGCTGCATCCCAACATAATCTTCTTCGGCGTTCTCTACCCATTCTAATGTCAACGGATTCATAGCACGCTGTTCCTTTTTCGGTGGCTTCAATAGAAAATTGGGCGATTCATAGAGGACCTCCCCCTTTTCAGTGACCTCGTGGAGAAACCAGTCGTTATACGAAAGGCGATACACTATCTCCTCAGGCGAACGCACAAGCAAATCCATGCGGAAGCGGTGTGGAATACGCTCATAAATCTCTATCTCCCGCTTGCGCGCCTCCGATTTCGAGCCCGGCATTACCACCAACAAATCAACATCCGAGTATTCCTTGGGAGTGCCGTAGGCATAAGAACCGAACAGAATAATTTGGAGCGGTGCGAATTCGCGCACAATGTCATCACATGTCGCTTGAATGTCTTCCCGGGTAACCATGTTCATTCCCTCTTCTGTTGGGTCTATCTACAACAGGAACCTACCGCCAATCTCCGTAAAATGTATACGGATAATTATGCCACATCTCCACCACATAAGCAAGGAAAATTCCTTCTCGAAAAAGTCTTGATTTCTAAATGCATCTATCGTATAATTTCTGCCACAGAATCATTTCAACAGGGAGGCGCAATCACCTAAAAAAGAACTATTATGAGACTTGTTACCTTTCAAACCAAATCGACAGATACCACCCCAAGACTTGGCGCATGGATTGATGGCAACCAAATTGTGGATATGACTGCAGTTGCCCCAGATATGCTCCAATTTTTTGAACAGAATTGCATCGCCGACGCGCAAGGATACATTGAACGCACAGCCCCATCCGATATTGTCTTCCCTGTTGCTGATGTGCAACTGCTTGCACCGTTTCCACATCCTGCAAGCCTGAGAGATTTCGGCGTATTCAAAACCCACATGGACGCTGCAGCGCGGATCACCGGTAAAGACATCTCGCCTGAATGGTTCAAACTGCCCAACTACTACCGCGGTAGCACGAGTCCTTCTTCCATTACCGGACACGAAGCCGTTGTCACCTGGCCCAATTACACCCAAAAACTCGATTTTGAATTGGAGTGGGGCGTCTACATCGGCAAAATCGGAAAAAATATCTCCGTCGCAGAAGCCTCCGAGTACATCGCTGGTTACACGATTTACAATGACATCAGTGCACGGGATATTCAATTCCGACACATGACCCTGGCACTCGGTCCCGCGAAAGGAAAAGATTTTGACAACAGCAACATTATGGGACCCTGCCTCGCGACGCCAGACGAGATCAACGATCCGTACAACCTCCGAATGATCGCCAGGGTTAACGGCGAAGTCTGGGCAGACGGGAACACCTCGGATATGTATTACTCGTTTGAAGAAATGATTTCCTTCGTTTCACAATCAGAAACGCTCTATCCAGGCGAGTTTTTAGGCTCCGGTACCGTCGGAAAAGGGTGTGGGTGGGAACTCGACCGCTGGATTCAACCAGGGGACGTTATTGAACTTGAGGTTGAAAACATTGGTGTGTTAAGCAACCAAATCGGTGAACCCGAAGTGAACCCCGCCGAATGGACGGAAAAAGGTCTTTAATTTTCCCTTGCGGATCGGTGAGGTGGATTGAATAAATAACGATCCTCGGCGTATATCCAGCGCGCCCGCCCCTTCCCAGTAACGAGTGGGGACCCCGGTTGCGCTTACTGCTGAGTTCATCAAGAACCTGCCCTTAACATAGTGGAGGGCAGTCCAGAGGTCCATAAATTAAAATGCGACTCAAAGACAAGGTAGCCATCGTTACAGGTGCCGCCTCCGGTATCGGAAAAGCCACAGCGATCCTTTTCGCCGAACACGGAGCGAAGGTAGTCGTCGCTGATATCGACGAAGACAGCGCGAACCAGACCGTTGCCACCATCCGAGATGCGGGCAACGAAGCGATCTATGTCCAAACCGATGTAACAATCTCAGACAACACCGAGCGTACGGTGCAGGAGACCCTTAACACCTACGAAAGACTTGATATCTTGGTCAGTAGTGCTGGAATTGCGATGCGGCTCCCTGTTGCTGATTTGCCCGAGGAAGACTGGCACCGTTGCTTAAACGTGAACCTCACTGGGGTCTATCTTTGCGCCAAGGCAGCAATCCCTGCTATGCAGAAAAATGGTGGCGGTTCCATTATCAACCTATCCTCTATCTACGGACTTGTCGGCGCGGATGTTCGCGCCGCGTATGTCGCTTCCAAAGGCGGTGTGACAAACCTCACCCGTGGAATGGCACTCGATTACGCCGAGGACAACATTCGAGTTAACTGTATCTGTCCCGGCTTCGTTGAAACGCCGTTAGTCGCCGGTGTCATCAAAACACCAGCGGAATATCAAACGCTCGCTGACAAGCATCCGATGCGTCGGCTCGCACAGCCCGAAGAGATCGCCTACGGCGCGCTATACCTCGCCTCCGACGAAGCCGCCTTCGTTACAGGTATCGCTCTCCCGATTGATGGCGGATACACCGCTGGATAAACATGCGAAAAATTTTCTTCTGTGCCTTCCTCATCCTACTCATAAACAGCGCGTACCTGTTCAGCTTCGGCGAACCGACGCTCTTTTACATCTTCAACGTCCTGTTCCACGTTGGACTCGGTGTCGTTTTAATAATTCCATTCAGCATCTACACCTACCAATATTTACGGCGTAACTCGCAGGTTCCCGATATTCAAAAGAAGCAAATTTCAACACTCGGACAAGCAGGAAGTATTGGAATAATCGTTGGCATCATCAGTGGTGGCTATCTAATGATTGTCGGCGCGACAACCCCCTATCGGTGGCTACTCATCACACACATCGTCAGTGTAAGCGGAGGGAGTATTCTTCTCTGCATTCACCTGTTAAGAGACAAAGAACACCTCACGCCATTATTCAAAAAGATAAGCATCGGTGTGCTAACTGTTGTCGTCCTTTTTCCGATAGGCGCGAAACTCACACAACACTATTTGCCGAATGAAAGGTATCTCGTCGAAAACCCAGCACTCCCCCCTACGAGTATGTATGAGGAAGGCGGTGGTACGACCGGGCATTTCTTCCCCGCATCCGTCGAAACGGAGACCGGCGCGCTGATTCCAACCGATTTCTTCCTTACATCGGAGACCTGCGCCACCAAGGGATGTCACCCTGATATCTATCGGCAATGGAACGAATCCGCTCATCATTTCTCTTCTTTCAATAACCAGTGGTATCGCAAATCAATTATCTATATGCAGGAGGTCAACGGCATTCAACCTTCAAAATGGTGTGGGGGCTGCCACGACCCAGCAATCCTACTCAACGGTGTGATGGACAAACCGATCCGTGAAAACCTTCACACACCCGCCGCGCAAGCAGGACTTGCCTGCACAGCGTGCCACTCTATCGAAAAAGTCAAAGACACAATGGGCAACAGCGGGTACGTAATTAAATACCCACCGCTTCACGACATCGCTGCCAGCGATAACCCTATTATCCGCAATCTGCACAACTACCTCATTCGGCTGGATCCGGAGCCGCACAAAAAAAGTTTCCTCAAACCGTTCCATCGGGAAAACACCGCGGAATTCTGTTCAACCTGCCATAAAGCGCATCTCGACGAACCGGTCAACAATTTTCGATGGATACGAGGCTTCAACGACTACGATCAGTGGCAGAAAAGCGGGGTCTCCCATCAAGGCGCGTTATCCTTCTACTACCCCGAAACCGCGAAGAAGTGTGTCGATTGCCACATGCCACTCGTTGCCTCCACAGATGCCGGGAATATCAACGGTAAGGTGCATAACCATCGATTCCCCGCCGCGAACACAGCACTCCCTTTTGTCAATCAACACCCGGAGCAACTCAAAATCGTAACAGATTTTTTGCAGGACGACGTGGTAACATTAGATCTATTCGCAGATGGCACCCCGATTCCCCGCGACGGCACCGAAGTCGTCCGAGGTGAGAACACACGAATTGATGTTGTCGTCCGCACACGGGGTGTCGGGCACCGATTCCCCGCTGGCACGATCGATGCCTTCGACATCTGGCTGGAAGTGAAAGCCACCGATGAAAATGGAAAAATTGTCTTCTGGAACGGCAGAATCACCGCTCCCGATGGAAACGGACCGGTTGATCCAAGCGCACACTTTTACCGCGCCTATATGCTGGATGCACACGGGAATTTGATTAACAAACGAAACGCCTGGGCAACTCGAACTGTCCTCTATTCAAACACAATCCCACCGGGTGCCGCCGATACTGCACGCTACCGACTCGAAATTCCATCTGATTGTGGAAATCTCCTCACAGTGGAAGCGAAACTCAACTATCGCAAGTTCAATTGGTGGCACACACAATGGGCTTATGCTGGCGTGCGCGATCCAGAAGACACAGATTTCCAGGTAGATAAAGGTTACGACGATGGTAAGTGGGTCTGGACAGGTGACACTTCAGATGTCGCCGGAAAAATTAAGGAGATCCCAAATCTACCGGTTGTCGTCATGGCATCTGCTGAAGCCACCTTAAACGTCTCGGTAGGACGGAACGCCGATTCCCGACCTATGGACTCACAACCAACGTCTGAAAATGCGCGCGAACGGTGGAACGACTATGGTATCGGGTTACTCCTACAAGGCGATCTGAAAGCCGCAGAGACTGCATTCCTAAAGGTAACCGAGATAGAACCAGGATACCTTGATGGATGGGTAAACGTCGCAAGAGTTAGAATCCAAGAAGGGGATATGCAAGGCGCAGAAGCGATGCTCGAAAAGGCGTTTGAAATCCAAAAGACAATGCCACCTGAAAATCCACATCGCGCGAAGGTTCACTACTTTTACGCACTCATTCAGGAAGCGGACGGCAATTACGACACAGCGATTGAGCATCTCCAGCACGCCGCTTCGCAATTCCCGCGTGATACCCGTGTTCGGAACAAACTCGGACGCATGTACTTCCTGAAACGCAACTACAAAACCGCGCTGGCGGAATTCCAGAAGACGCTCACCGTTGACCCAGAAGACCTGGATGCACACTACAATATGATGCGTTGTTACCGTGCCCTCAAGAACCCTTCGCTCGCCGCCAAATCGCAAAAACTCTACTTACGCTTTAAGGCAGACGAATCCGTCGATGCAATCACGGGTATCCCTCGCCGCGCTGATGCGGATGTCAACCGTGAACGTCAACGAATCCACGAACACACCAACAGCTATGAATCACTATCCTACCCCTGATATCACTAAATTCTTCATGCGGAATCCACATCCATCCTGAAGAAATTATTGACCTTATTCTCATTTTTGTGTATAATATTCAGAAATATTAGAGATTACTGAACAGGTTGACTTCGTCCTTCTATAGGAGCGAGTTACAACTCACGACCGCCAAGGAAAATCACTGAACGATCACCCTTTTTGAAGCAATACACATGAAGATACATACTGCTACCTTCCTATCTCAAATTTCAGTCTGCCCGGCGGATATTTCCTCACCCATGTATATGTCTGATTGTTTAATCAAGATGATGTTCACCCCCCCCCACTTATTTTTCGTTAAGTAGTTTTGCTATAAATATCTTCCCGTCATTAACCCTCGGATCGGAGGATGCCCCTACGCGCTGGTTCGCACAGTGCCGCGTGTTGCGGGCATTTTTTGTTGCAGTGGGGTCCTTCCGAAGGCGTGCCGTTTTGATTGTTATGAAAGGAGAGTACACTATTGAATAAACAAATGATCGTTATGCCTTTCTTCATACTTGTCCTGTTTTCTGTCCCAGTGTCCGCGCAAACAGGTTTCCATAGATCGCCGGCAGGAAAGATGGGGCTCGGCATGGGATATCAACGCTATATCCCCCCGAAGCGCACGGAGGCACCTTTCCGTTTTCACGCACAGACCCTATTAGGTAATCTGGATTATGCGTTCAACAACGATCTAAAAATATCATTCTTACCAGGGGTCTCTTTTTTTCAAGCGAACACCGAAACACCCTACGAGATAACGCCAAGTCCGTCTGCTGATATTCGACTTCTAAATGTCAATGATATGAACATGACAGGGTTGGAGTTTTTTATCGTCGGTGGTTTCCGAACCCAATACATGAATATTGTTCGTACCGGAAACTTGCCGCTGCATTCCGTAAACGTGAGCCTCCGGGGCGGTGCAGGTTTGTTACATACGCTCAAGACCGACTATGCGTGGAGTCTCAAACCGTTTTTTGGTATGTTCTATACCCAGGCATGGAACAACGTCTCAACAACCGAGCGAGTGCATGTGAATACGACACAGAATTTTTTCACTGGCGAAGCCGGTGTAGAGGTTGAATTGTCCCCAACAATGAGTGCTATCGGGAGTATTGAATTCTCTTTTGAAAGTTCGGAATTGCTGTATCGTTTCGGACTAAACTTTCATCAGGCACCTACTCTTAAAATACAGAATGAAATAACACCACAGATCCGAAGAACGAACACGCCCCCCTCACCCCTTGCCACCAGATTAGCCGGTATCGACTTTGAATCGGAACCTGGGGTCACGGCTCCGGAATACAAATTCAGAGTAGAACCGCTATACCCAATCATAGCAAAGAATAGGAAAATAGAGGGTGAGGTCGTTTTAGAAGCAACCCTCAATGAACAGGGACTCCCGTTAGACATTGTGGCACTTACCACCCTCGGGTTCGGACTTGAGACAGCATCCATTGAAGCATTGCAGAAGACAACGTTCTATCCCGCCACGAAGGATGGACAACCGATCCGTAAACGAGTGATCCTACGCTATCGGTTTACCCTCAGAAATACCAATTAATAGGAGATTTTCTATGTCATACAAATCCCTATATATTGTGTGCCTCTTCGTATTTTACATTCCCGGATGTTCTACAGACAGCACAAATGACTCTATATTTCCTGTCCCACCGACAGTAGGTGAGGAAGGTAATAACGAAAGTAACAATTCGTCAGAGAATCTGCCCGAACCGATTATTGAACCCGTTATTGAATGTTTACCTGATTTTCAGGGTGAGTATGTTAGCGGTCAATTGGATAAATCTAAATCCGATTATAGACGAAAAAGTATTAATCTAAAAACATTTGAATACTACTACACATTGGCATTAGAAATTGACGAATCAATTCTTATTCAAATCGTTCTTTCCGAAGCTGCTCCAGGTAGAACCCCGGACCTTGGGCAGGTCATAACGGATGAAGATATCTTGCTTGTTAAATTGGAACGGTTAAGAGAACCGGGTATATGGAAAGGCGTTTTGGTGAAAAATTTAACGACAAACTTCTCGTTTGGCGAATAATGGCGTTCTGCCAGTAAAGTTTTGACAGGAGATTCTATGTTACACAACTTTCTATGTGTGTGTCTATTGATGTGTTGCCTTATGGCGTGCTCTACGGACAGCACGGATGACGCATCGATATTCCCCGTACCCCCAACAATTCCTGAAGAAACAAAAGAAGCAACGCCTCCCGTGATTCCGATCCAGGTGGTACCCCCACCAGTTCCACAACCTAACGTAGAGGAGCCTATTATAGAGGAACCGATTGTAGAGGAGCCGGAACCGGAACTTATTGAAGAAGAGAAAGAGCCAGAAGATAACCGACCCCCGCTTTTTATCCGGACCACCATCAGTCATGGCGATGTAGACGTTGATATAGATACAGATCGCTTCGTTTTTACCTTTGACGAGAACATTGGGGACGCGAAGGTAAAACTCAGGAATGATACCAGAAATTTTGATATGAACTGGGAAAAATTCATCGTTGGTAAAGAGATAACGCTTTTGAGGTTTTTGGAAGGGCATCACCTGCAAGATGCGGAGGTCTATACAATAGAAATCTCATGGGCGGACAAAGCAAGGAACTGGGATCCGGGTGGCATTATCACATTCGTTACGAGGGCGAAGGAATGATATACGTTTTGGGACTTTTTCATGGAATCGTTAGTCTGATAATTCAGAATATTGCCATATCCAAACGGTCCCCATAATTTACCCAGGACGTTCTAACCACTAAACTTTTTTCAAACTCACGTTCTCCATATTTACTTTATATGTGTCGATATTTTTCTCGGTAGGAGCGAGATCCTGCTCGAGATATTACGAGAAAACGTTAACATCCGTTAGCGAAAACCAAAATCCCAACCGAAAACTGAAGAGCCCTGAAATGACTTGACCAAGGGTTGATGAAGGAAAAGGGTTGACTGATCCGCGTATCTTAAGGTATACTTTAGCAAAAAGGAGATAGCACGATGGAAAGAAAAATAGGCACTGCCCCGACACTCGAAAGCGGCACAGCTTGCAAGCGCGTATTGGAATACCCCGAATCAGATGGAGAACCGATGGCAGAAACTGGAAGGCATGTCAGAGCCTTGTTGGATATGATAGATATGGTAGATTGGCATTTTCGGGGTGTTCCAGATGTGCATGTTTCTGGGAACATGTTCCTCTATTATGAAGAGGGTAACCCCCGTAAAGTTATCTCCCCGGATGTGTTCATGGTTCGAGGGGTCTCGAAGCAGGCTCTCCGGACGTATAAGACGTGGGAACAGCAACCGCATCTCGATTTCGTTGTGGAGTTAGCGAGTCCGAGCACGTTTATGAACGACTTGAACGCGAAAAAGACGATCTATGAGCAGGTTCTACGGGTGAAGGAGTATTACATCTATGATCCGTATCACGAGATTGATCCGTCTTTTGTGGGTTTCCGTCTTGTGGGGGATACCTATCGAGAGATAGATTTTGTAGAAGGTTTTCTGCCGTCAGATGTTTTAGGTTTGTGGTTAGGGGAGCGCGAGGGGTTTCTGCGTCTATATGATCCTGTCAACGGTGTGTGGATAGGTCCGTCTCGTGAGCGCGTAGATGAAGCAGAAGTACGCGTAGATGAAGCAGAGGCACGCGTAGATGAAGCAGAAGCACGCGTAGATGAAGCAGAAGCACGCGTAGATGAAGCAGAGGCACGCGTAGATGAAGCAGAGGCACGCGCGGCACAAGAATCACACGCACGCCAACAGGCAGAAGCTGAACTCACAAAACTTCGCGCAGCACTTGAACACCTACAAACATCCTGATAAGTATAGTGGATTTTAGAATTACTTTGACACTTTACGCTGTAGGAGGGAACTCCGATTCCCGACTCGCCTTTCCGTTGATGTAAACGTAATGACAAACTTTACTATAAAAGGAACCGACCACGATGCAGCACCTCAGAAATATTTCTGTTATTTTTTTTCTATGCTTCATACTCGTTTACACAGCATCCGCGCAACAGGACCTCGCCCAACAGGCATATCTCATTTTTGAGGACAGCTGTCTCGACTGCCACGGCCCGCACGGCACCTTTACAGAGCAAATCGTCATTGACTCCGCAAGTGGCTTGATTGACGCAGGCGCAGTCGTTCCCGGGGAAACCCCTATAGACTCGGAACTCTATCGCCGCCTCCTGGACCCGAATCCCGCGAAACGGATGCCGTTGGGACAACCCCAACTTTCTGCTGACGCAATCGAGACGATCGGCAGGTGGATACAAGCCGATGCCCCGGACTGGAATCTCCAACGCGATGTGACCTTCATCTCCACGAACACGATGCTCACCGCGATGCAGCAACACCTACAAAAGTTGGATGCGTTTGACCGTCCCTTCGCCCGGTACTTCACGATGACGCACCTCTATAATGCAGGCGAAACACTCGAAGCACTCAACGCCTATACAATCGCACTCGCGAAACTCGTCAATAGCCTCTCCTGGGGGTTTGATATACGCAACCCACAACCGATTGATGGTGCCGAGACGATCTTTTACATCGACCTACGCGACTACGAGTGGGACCTCCGAGACGCATGGACACAGATCGAAAACGCCTATCCTTATGAGATCGAATTTGATGCAGACACACAAGCCCGTTTACGTACCAAACTCGAGAATCTCCGGCAAACGATGAGCTGTGAAGTCCCTTATGTCTACGTCGACTGGTTCTTAGCAACGGCTGTGCTGCCGCCGCTCTATCACAACATCCTTGATCTCCCAGGGACAGACCGAGAATTGGAGCGCGACCTTGAGGTAGACGTTCAGCGGAATCTGCAGAGTGCCCCAGGGCGTCGCGTCTGGCGGGCGGGGACAAACAACTCGGGAGTCTCGAATCATAACCGTGTTGTAGAGCGTCACACGTCTCGGTATGGCGCGTATTGGAAGAGTTACGACTTTGCGGGGAGCATTGGGACACAGAACATCTTTACACATCCGTTGTCCTTTGAACAAGATGGCGGTGAAGTGATCTTCAACCTCCCAAACGGTCTACAAGCATATTACATCTCCGATGGTGCTGGCAATCGGATAGACGTTGCGCCGACGGAGATCGTCTCGAATCCTGCGGCGAATGATCCTGCGGTTCACAACGGTTTATCGTGTATCGGGTGTCATACAGAAGGAATGAAGACGTTTGAAGACGAAGTGCGAGATGCGATTCAACAGACCCGCACGCCGCGTTTTGATAAAGCACACGCTTTACGTCTCTATGTAGAACAAACCACGATGGATCGGCTCTTAGATGAGGATACGGCTCGTTACAAGGCAGCATTAGAGAAGACGGGGGGTGTTTTCGGGGGTATAGAACCTGTGCATCGTTTTTACGAAGTATATCAGGGACCGGTAGATGCTGCGTATGCCGCGGCGGCTGTCGGTATGAAACAGGAAGTGTTCCTGACAGAAGTTGGGAAGAAGTCGAGTTTACAAGGGCTGGGTCTGACACCGCTTGTCGACAATCGGAGCGTGAAACGAGACGTGTGGACATCAGAGTTCTCGGCTATCATTTCGGCATTGCGTTCACCAGATACCCAGGCTCCGATTCCGAACAATGTCAGCCGGATCCACCCCGTGCCCAGCGGTACCGTCCACATTCCGGATACAAACCTCCGTGCAGCGATTGCGGAGACACTTGGAAAAACACCGAATGCCGTGATTACGTCAGAGGATATGAAAGGGTTAACCCGCCTGGTTGCCGATGGAAAAGGTATCCAAGACCTCACAGGACTGGAGTCTGCGACAAATCTGGAGCGGATTGAATTCCGTCGTAACGCTATATCTGATGTGACACCCTTGAGCGGGTTGATCAGGTTGAATAATATCAAATTACGGGACAATCTCATCAAAGATGTCTCGCCGCTCGGGGGATTAGTGAGTGTAGATTGGATGGGACTCGAAGAAAACGTTATCACGGATTTATCACCGTTACAGGGATTGGTCAAATTGAACGGCATCGGTATTTCGGGAAATCCTATCTCGGACGTGTCGCCACTCGCCAGTCTCACGAGCCTCGAAGGGATAGACGCATGGAACACGCTTATCACGGATTTTTCCGCCTTGGCAAAATTACCGAAGTTACGATGGATAGGATTCGGTAACGATAATTCTATCTCAACGATTCCGTCTCTGAAGGGGTTGAAATCCCTAAGGCGGCTTGAGATGAACAATTGCAGTATCAAGGACCTCTCTCCATTGACGGAACTCACGCAATTAGATTGGTTAGAATTGGTAAATAATGTTATCTCAGATGTCTCTCCTTTGCGCTCCCTAAAAAATTTGAAAACGTTAAACCTTGATGCGAACGTTATCTCAGATGTCTCTCCCCTCGCCGAACTCACACAGTTAGAAGTGTTATACCTGGAGAACAATGTCATCTCAGATGTGTCCCCACTCGCAAAACTCAAAAACTTGGAACGACTTGACCTGCGGAACAACGTAATCACCGATTTTTCGCCTTTAGACGAACTGCAGCTTGGACTTCTTAACCTGCGGATAAGCGGAAATCCTGGCTTCACAGGCGGCGGTAAAATAACTGGACCCTGGCTCTGGATGATCGTCTCAACGGGTAATAATAGAGGCGCGGCGGCAGCACGTTCCGGCGTGGACTTCCTCGCAGTCGCCAGCAACGGGAAAGTAACCGAACTGAAAGTCGCCACCAACGGTGCGACGGAAGGCAACCCTGTCGGTGATAAAGTCTGGGAAGTCGGAGATCTATCCGCGACTGGCGGCGATAACCTCAACGACATGGCAAACGAGACCGGCCTGGGATCGGGGGATATAAACGGTCACGTCGCCTACGGTTCCCTGACCATAGAATCACCGAAACAGCAACAGGTGAAAATGCTGGTCGGCAGTGATGATGCTGTTAAAGTCTGGCTTAATGGTGAGTTGGTTCATAACAATCCTGTGAACCGAGCGGCTAATGACTTCCAAGACCTATTTTCTGTTACTCTTAAAAAAGGGATAAACATCTTGTTAGTCGCTGTTTACGAACACGGTGGCGGGTGGAGCGGCTTTTTCGGGTTCGCCACCGGCACCGAATATACCGTCCTTCCGCCCGGCTCTGTTCCAGCGGGTGATACGACACCCGCTTTCCCTGCCTGGGATGTCAACAAAGACGGAAAAACGGATCTCACCGATCAACTCATCGTGATGGCTGACATGGGTAAAAATCCGCCCGATAACCCACGCTCCGATGTCAACGCAGACGGCGTCGTCGATGCAAAAGACGTGGCACTCGTGGCTTCGCACCTCGGTGAGACAAATGAACCCGCAGCACCCGCTGTATCTACGCTGCCATCGGGTATCTCGTTCAAAGTGGTCCAGGACGCATTGGATCTCCTACGTGCTGTCGACGATGGGTCCCTGGTGTTTCGACGCGGTATCGCGAACCTTGAGCAACTCCTGGCGTTGTTTGTCCCTGAAGAGACAGCACTCCTCCACAACTACCCAAACCCGTTCAATCCGGAGACGTGGATACCGTATCAACTCACTGAACCCACCACCGTCACCGTGCATATTTACGCCGCAAACGGAGCGTTAGTCCGGACGCTCACGCTCGGACATCAACCCGCGGGAATATATCAACACCGAAGTCGTGCTGCCTATTGGGACGGCCGTAACGCTTTCGGTGAACCCGTTGCAAGCGGTGTCTATTTTTACACCCTCACCGCAGGCGACTTTACCGCTACGCGTAAAATGCTCATACGGAAATAGTATCAAATAACGGATGAAAATGTTTACGGTATCTCACGGAAAAATACTTTTATTTCTCTTTTGCGGATTCCTTTCTGCTACGATGCAGTTGATTGCCATCCCTGAGGGCACCGCCCAACACGATATGAACATTACTGTCCGCACTGAAGCGGGAGAAGCGATACCGCTCTACAAGGACTCTTATGCCCTCGTGATTGGGAACGGAGCATATCCTACGAAGAACGGTTGGAAGCCCTTGACCCGCACAGTCAACGATGTCAAAGATGTAGCAGAAGTCCTTGAACGCCACGGCTTCGACGTAACCCTAAAAATAAACGTGACAACGATTGAATTCAACAAGGCTTTTTCAGAGTTCATCCATGAGGCTGGCAAGGACAAAAACAACAGACTCCTCTTTTACTACGCAGGACACGGATACACAACGCAATCAGCACTCGGGGAAAACCTCGGCTACCTGGTCATGTTAGATACGCCATCTCCTGAGAACACACAGGCGTTTGATCTCTATAGCATCGACATCGCTAAACTTGTGACAGATTCAAAGAAGATCCATGCCAAACATGTCCTGTTTATGTTCGATAGTCGTTTCTCGTCGACGATTCTCAATCTAAAGAATCAGGCTACGCCTCCACACATCACAGACAGAACCCAAAATCCTGTTCGCCAGTTTATCACAGCAGGTCGCGCGGATGAACCCGTGCCAAGCAGAAGTGTGTTTAAGATGGCATTCCTGAATCTGCTTGAAGGGCGTGTTGAGGAACCACTGCCGGACGGGTATCTCACTGGTGGTGAGTTAGCGGATTATCTATACAGGACGGTCCCCGCCTTACCGGAAGGACAACACCCACAGCACGGGAAAATCTACGATTCGCGGTTAAACACGGGCGATTTCGTGTTTGTGCTCCCCCAAAACAACAATTGGCAAACGGAAAAGACTGCCGAGGTGGATACCGTCGCAACACTGGATATAACCACTACGCCCAAAGGCGCGACCGTTTACATTGATCGTGTCTTTGTTGGAAGAACCCCACTCCAAGGACATCAGATTGACACGGGAGTTCACCTCGAAAAATCGGTATATGTCGGGATAGAGTTCCCAGATTACAAAAGTCGTGTCCGGAAAGTACCCCTCACGGGTGGACAACAATTTTCATGGGATGTGGATTTAGAGAAAATGGAACGCGCGAAAGTATCATCACAACCAGAATTGAATCCGTCCCAAACTGATCTGACAGAAAATAGACAGACAGACACGAGCGATCCCTCTGATCCCGCGGTAGATTCCGATAGTTTCGAAAAGCAATCCGATGTGCCACAAGCGATCATTGAAGATGACACCGCCTCAACTGCGGAAACACTCTCACCTTCTTCAAATGTGCCACAGACGATTCTCGGAGAAGATACTGCACCGATGGTTCTCATCCCCGCCGGTGAGTTTCAGATGGGTAGTGATACCCACACGATAGGGAATGCCGCGACTCGACCGATGCACGTCGTCTATCTGGATGCGTTCTATATTGACAAATACGAGGTCACTGTCGGACAATACAATCAATTTGTTCTCGCTACGAATCATCGTCCGTTACCGGATTGGGTACATCGGTATTCTCGGACGGATGCCCATCCGGTTATAGGGGTCAGTTGGCACGATGCTAGCGCTTACGCGAAATGGGCAGGTAAGCGGCTCCCGACAGAAGCGGAATGGGAGAAAGCCGCACGGGGCGGCTTGATACAGAAAAATTACGCCTGGGGGGACAGTGCCGTAAATGGCACACAATGTAATTTCGCCGATAAGAATCTGAGAATCATCTGGGATCGAGAAAGAGAACCCGAAGATAATTGGGCAGATGAAAATCTCGATGATGGCTACGCATACACAGCCCCTATTGGCAGTTATCCACCGAATGGATATGGCTTATATGACATGGTCGGGAATGTGTGGGAGTGGTGTTTCGATGTCTATGACAGAAATTTCTATGCAAATTCACCTGACACGAATCCGATTGCTGAAATCCTCATAAGAGATGGCGCGAACAATATAGTCGCCGTCAATAAACTACGCGTCATTCGTGGAACTTCCTGGTACGATGGAGTACCGAGCGTATGGATCGCGAGCCGTCTTGGCCAATCTCCAGAAGGTCAAGTCATCAGCGTGGGTTTCCGGTGTGTGAAATCTGTAACACCTTAATTGCGAATTTCGCAAGGGGCTATCAAAATGCAAAAGTTAATTTCAGTTGTATTGGTATCAGCGTTTGCGTGCCTTGGCATGAATGCAGAAGGCAAACTTTCTTTTACAGTGCGCGGTGCATATATCAAACCGATAGACGCACCGGCACCGAACGATGCCGTTATCTCCAAATTCAAAAGCATCTTGCCAGATATTCAGACCTTATACCAAAAAGAGATGGAGCGGCACGGGTATGGAGCAAAGACCTTCATGTTAGAAACGGATAGGACAGGCGAACCGACCGTCGAGATTGTTAATGGCAGACATGACATGGCGACATATAAAGGGCATACAGCATCAGTTGTAGAACAGGAACTTCTGCAAAAATTCAAATATCAGAATCATATTTATGTCGTCCTTATTGGAAGTGTAGATGTTGTGGCGGGAGGCGCATCAAACGGGAACGGTGGAATCGGGGACGGCTGGCAGTGCGGTGGATGTAGAGGGATCGCGACTATCGCTGAAAGCGGTGGAAATTTTGAATTTTCTACCGTCGCACATGAATTGGGACATGCATTTGGTCTATGGCATAATCTGAAAGGGAAGAACGGAGAAAATTTCTTGATGTGGCGTGGTTACCGACTTGAAGATTATGAGGCACGTTGGTTAGATAAAAGTCCATACTTCAACGGCGGTCGCCAAAATTTCAACGGACTGCCTCAGGTCACCAGAATGCAAAATGCCACATCTGTTACAAAGAACGGGACAGATTACGTCCAATTCAAGATAGATATAAAAGGCAATCATGATCTCTATCAAGCACAAATATTTAGAGTCTCTGACAGCTGCGTCGTGGCATGGGATGAACTCACTGGGCGTACGGATACTGCTGATCTCTTGGTTCTCCGATCTGACCTCCGTAGCGATCATGAAGGGTTCATCCAGTTGATGGACGCATACGGCAATCAGAACACGCATCGCATGCCGCTTGTACTACCTGCCTTGAATTTTCAACCTACCGCCACTGCTCCTACTGACAATTCGGATACTACATATTTAACGATTGATCATCAAAGCGCGAAGAACCTTACGCCTATAAACTCGCGTGGAGAATGGGATGGATGGATCGGCGGCGTATGGGAAAAACCACCCGATGGCAATTATCCATCTAAACCGCAGTGGTATCTTAACTTCCCCTATATGGATATATGGGATCATTGGTTTTACTCACACGCACCCAGTCGCATCGTCTGGGATCTGAGCGCAGGTAATTATGCTACATTTGAGTGTAATTTTTATCTGGCGCATCCTTGCAACGGTATTGCCGATGTTGAAATATCATTTCTTGCTGACAACACAGAGATCTATAACTCCGGGGAATTAAAGCCACACAACGCGCAAAATAAAAATATATCGTTTAATATACCAGCAGGCACACAAACCCTCACATTGGAAGTTGATCCTTTGCCAGAAGGAGCCTGCGATCATTTTGTCTTCGGGAATTCGAGATTGATACATGCCACCACTGCTACTCAGACAACAACACCCATATTAGCAAGCAACCGGACAGATGTTAACGGTGATGGCAAAGTAACGATCGCCGATCTGATAATAGTTGCCTCAAGATATGGCGAGCGGGTCACAGTTGATATTATGCCAAACCCGGATGTCAACCGTGACGGTATCGTAGATATAAAGGATATTACACTCGTTACAGAAGCGATGCCGATCCTCTCCGCACCTATGTTTTTACAGCCTATGTCCACAGCACTGCTCCCTAACTATCCAAACCCCTTTAATCCTGAGACCTGGATACCATTCAGACTTGCAGAAGGATCACATATACGGATAGATATTTTGAATACCAGCGGTGCTGTCGTGCGTTCTTTGGATCTGGGGTATCAAGAGGCCGGTTTCCATCAATCAAGGAGTAAAGCAGCCTACTGGGACGGGTGTAATACTTTCGGTGAACCCATTGCGAGCGGTGTCTATTTTTACACCCTCACCGCAGGCGACTTTACCGCTACGCGTAAAATGCTCATACGGAAATAATGTAGGTTTGAAAATAAATCTGTAGGTATTTTTGTGAATCAACACTGGATTTCGTCTGGGGCTGCATTCCTAATCCCAAAACGACGGGTCCGGTAAAAAAATCCGCGAAAATCCGCGATTCAGACGATTGTCAAAATATTTACACACCCCGCATTTGACAATACCCCTGCGATATGCTACACTAATCTGAAAAATCCAGAGACCTCAAAAAATGGAGACATCGGTTGAGCGCAAACACACATAAAAACCTCCTACGGCACTTGCCCGCCATCGAAAAGCTCCTGAACACACAGGAAATGCTCGACTTGCAAGCCACCTACGCGCGTTCGCTTGTGACGGAGACATTGCGCGCCGTCGTCGCCGATGTGCGAAACGATATTCTAAGCGGAAACCACATACAACTACCAGCACACGCCGAATACGCAGAACGGACGCACCAGAAAATCCGGGAAAAGATAGGTGTCGGTATGCGTCCCGTCGTCAATGCGACAGGTACGGTCACACACACCAACTTAGGCAGATCCCTGTTAAGCAATTCTACCTGTGAAGCAATCCAACAAGCCGCACAAAACTATGTCAACCTCGAATACGACATCACAACAGGCAGGCGAGGACACCGAGATAGGCTCACCGAACCGCTCTTACAGCAGTTAACTGGATGTGAAGCATCCACAGTCGTCAATAACAACGCCGCGGCGGTTCTACTCGCACTTCAGACGATGGCACAGGGTAAAGAAGTTATCGTCTCACGAGGAGAACTCATCGAAATCGGTGGCGCATTCCGAGTTCCTGATGTAATGGCGGCAAGCGGCGCAGTCCTCCGTGAAGTGGGTACCACTAACCGAACCCATCTCCGAGACTACGCCGAAGCTATCAATGAAAACACAGGATTACTGCTCAAGGTGCATCCAAGCAACTACAAAATTCTCGGTTTCACTTCAACGCCTTCGATGGAAGAATTGACGGAACTCGGCACCCAGCACGGCATCCCGACGATGGAAGACCTGGGGAGTGGTGCACTCATTGACCTGACGACTTACGGACTCCCACAGGAACCGCTGGTTGGCGAACGAATCGCCAGTGGCGTTGATATTGTCACTTTTAGCGGTGATAAACTCCTCGGTGGTCCTCAAGCCGGCATTATCGTAGGGAAAGCGGAATGGATCGAAAAGATGCGTAAAAATCCGATGATGCGGGCACTCCGAGTCGATAAACTCATCATTGCAGGTCTGTCAGCGACACTCCAACTCTATCTCACAGAAGATGCCACCCTCACTGAACGGTTTCCGATGCTCAACCGCTATACCCGATCAATAGAGGCACTCCACACCCTTGCAACGGAGCTCAAAGCGCAGTTAGAACCTCTCTTTGAGGAAAAGATCGGCATTCAGGTCTCGGAAACTTACGGACAAATCGGGAGTGGTGCTCTCCCTGTTGAGACGTTGCCGAGCATCGCACTCGTCCTTGAGCCCTCGGAGGTATCGGCTGAAATGCTCGCGGTGGAGTTCCGAAACGCCACGATTCCCGTCATCGGTAGAATCAAGGACGGTCTTTTTTGGCTGGATCTGCGGACAGTTTATGAAAGAGAACAAGCGTGGATCATCGAAACCGCTACACAGGTTGCTCGAAGGTGGAAGGAAACCCGAAGATGGGAAGGGTAAGAAGAAATGACAGGCGGCTGACACGGATACGAGCGGCGAGTTTTCTGATGAGTCTCCTTAGCATGGGCATCTGTGCATGCATGCAGGACTCTCGGTCAACTTCTGAACCAACTACAGAAATTGTCTCTGAAGTCGATGGTGCCACAATGGTGCTGATCCCAGCAGGTACATTTCAGATGGGATCCACTACCGGGGATAGCGACGAACACCCCGTGCATACCGTCACCCTCGATGCATTCTATATGGACACACATGAGGTAACGAATGCTCGTTATCAGAAATTCGTCCAGAGCACAGGCTATCCGCAGCCACCGCTGTCGCATAATCCAAGGTTTAATGCCTCTGATGCTCCTGTTGTTCGGGTGAACTGGCGCGATGCGGTCGCGTACGCCGCATGGGCAAATAAACGACTGCCTACCGAAGCAGAGTGGGAATATGCCGCACGCGGCGGTCTGATTGGCAAACGATACCCGAATGGTGATATAATAACTTATGCAGACGCCAATTTCAGCAATATCGGCGGAGTGGATAGATGGAAGTGGACAGCACCCGTTGGCAGCTTCCCACCCAACGGCTATAATCTCTACGATATGGCAGGCAATGCTTGGGAATGGTGCTTTGACGAATACAATAGTGAATTCTATAGTATCGCTCCAGAAAATAACCCTTGCTTCGGCAGAGAAGTTGCCCCGGATACCGAGAATTTTCGTATCCTACGCGGCGGGGGTTGGGGCGGGAGTCCTGAGGATCTCCGCGTCGCAGATCGATGGTATCACCTTTCGTCCGGAAGCACTATCGGATTTCGATGTGTAAAAGATTTTTAATTTTACCAAAAGATTCCTCCTAAGATAGCATCAAAACCCGTAGTCTGCGACAACGACGCAGGCGGATTTGAGGAACGCACGTCAAAGTGCTAACGCACGCCATTCCTCCGCAAGGAAAATTAAAAACATGGCAGTTGCAGTTGAATTAACACATGTCACAAAAGCCTTCGGTACGACGCTCGCCGTCAACGACGTGAGCTTAGAGATTGAGAACGGGGAATTTTTCTTTCTCCTCGGTCCGTCTGGCTGTGGAAAATCCACCTTCCTCCGAATCGTCGCAGGGTTCTACAAACCCGATACAGGCGAACTCCGATTCGATGACACCGTCATGAACGACGTGCCGCCACATCAACGCAATACAGGCATGGTGTTCCAGAACTATGCCTTGTGGCCCCACATGTCGGTCGCCGAAAACATCGAATACGGGTTAACGCTTCGCAAACTCGAAAAATTGGAACGACAAGAAAAGATCACGCGAGCACTCGAAATGGTACAGATGGAAGACTTTCGTGACCGTGCCGTCAACACGCTCTCTGGTGGGCAACAGCAGCGTATCGCCCTCGCCCGCGCCCTCGTTATTGAACCGAGTGTGCTACTCCTTGACGAACCCATTAGTAACCTTGACGCCGCACTCCGACAGCAAATGCGCGACGAAATCAAACAGATCCACGACCGCACTAATATTACGATGTTCTACGTCACACACGATCAGGTGGATGCCCTCTCTATGGCGGATCGGATGGCGATTATGCAGGACGGTGTCATCATCCAAGTCGGCACGCCGCGTGAGGTCTATAAGTTCCCCAAGAACGCTTTCGTCGCAAGCTTCGTCGGGGAAACCAATTTTATTTCAGGCAAGGTCGAGCAGGCATCAAACGGTAGTGTTACTATAGAAACACCCGCTGGAAGACTCCACTCCACAACCGTTTATCACGAACTAACACAAGGGACACCTGTGCAGTGTTCTATTCGACCAGAGGCACTTATCATCGACAACGATCAGAATGGCGGAAACCCCGCCGAAAATACGATAACAGCGAAAGTTGTTGCCGTCAACTATTTGGGCAGGATAGAGGAATATCAACTGATAGCTGCAGACATCTCCCTTAAAGCCGTCCACTACAATCCCAGTACAGAAACAAAAAAGCCCGGAGACACCGTGCAACTCGCAATATCAGCAGACGCAGTCATCCCACTCCCAGATTAGGAAAATAGCGATCAGTGGTCAGAAAGAGGTTTTCAGCGAACCGAACGCTCCCTCTGAGAGCTGAAAGCCGATGGTTTCCGATAGCAATAAAAAAATGCGACTAACACCGAGTCAACAACAAGCCCTTGACACAGACAAACACATCTGCGTAACTGCTGGTGCCGGATCCGGAAAAACCATGGTATTGGTCGAGCGCTACCTCAAAATTTTGCGTGACGGTAACGCAGCCCCACAAGAAATTGTCGCCATCACCTTCACAGAGAAAGCCGCCGCCGAGATGAAGGAGCGAATTATCGAACAACTGTCCCCTCAAGAGGAACGTGATGGTTCAGAACAAGATAATTCGCCACACGGTTTTCGCGATAAGATGAGCACGGCACACATCTCAACCATCCACGCATTCTGCTCACGTATCCTGCGAGAATACCCCTTCCAAGCGGGGGTCCCCGCCAACTTCAGCATCCTACGAGGCATCGATCAAAAACTCTCGCTACAGCAAATTATCAAGGAAACCCTCAAGGACATTGCTACAAACGAGGAAGATGAACATCGCGATGAACTGACACGCTTGCTACAACGTTACGGAAGCCAGCAGAAATTGGTGGATTTTTTCTCCACTATGATAAACCAACGCGATCTCATTGAACACCTAATGCAGGAAATTTATAGGAATCCAAACGATACAGAGATACGGGGCATCTTACAAGAACGGGTTCGCGAAAGAACACAGCAGATTCGCGAAAGACTCCTATCAACAATTGACATCGCTGAACTCATCCAATGCTTAAATACTGTTTCGCAGATTGCAAGCGGCAAAAACGCAGAGGCAGTTAAAGACTTGACCCAACAGTTAGAGGCACACTCCGGGCAAAATCCAGATCCATCTGTGGTGTTGGACTTACTTAGAGAAATTGCACACTTAATTACAACTGCAAGTAACAACATTGCGAAACGAGACTTTTTAGGGAATCGCGTTGAAACGACAGGCATTGAGACTGAGATCAATTATTTAGTATCAACCGCAAAAAAAATTATAGTCGTACCTTCCGTTGAGAATAACGAAAATGGGACAAGTCAAGACGAAACCGATGACGATTTTCTGCTGAACACAATCCGAGACCTGCTTGAACTCTATAATAAAGTCTTCAACGCTTACCAAACCGCCAAACTCTCTCAAGGTAAACTTGACTTTGCGGATCTACAGTTGAAAACCCGGGACCTCCTCCGTAACAACGAAGAAATCCGACAGAAATTGGTGTCCCAATACAAATATTACATGGTAGACGAGTATCAAGATACAAATGAATTACAGTATGAATTAGTAATGTTGCTGACAAATGAACTCAAAAGGGCAAAACTTTTTATCGTCGGTGATCCGAAACAGAGCATTTACAGATTCCGCGGCGCAGATGTCAGTGTATTTAAAAAAACCCAACAAAAAATTAAAGAAAATGATGGGCTTGATATATCTCTCACAGAGAATTTCCGATCCCTGCGTGATACCGTCGGGTTCGTCAATTACTTTTTTAATCGCTTAATGGGTGATGGAAAAGAGACTGAATTTGAAGTGCAGTATGAAGCCCTTACGCAAGCGCGACTTGTCGAGGGAAACGGCGCAGTTGAAATTCTTCTCGGAAAACAGGATGAGGATTCAGCAAATGAATACACCCTTATCGCACAGCACATCAAAAACATGAAAGCGAACAAAGAAATTGTGTGGAAACGGGACGAGAATGGCGTGGAAGCGGAACATCCGATTGCGTATGGCGATATTGCTATCCTCATCCGGAGTAGAAGGCATCTCCCTGATATAGAGCATGCATTACTTGAGGCAGGTATACCCTACCTCACCACTGGCGGTGTCGGTTTCTATCAACGTCAGGAAATCTATGACATTTGGAACTATCTTCACTTCCTTGAGGCACCGGAAAAAAACCAAACATCTCTTGCCGCAGTCCTCCGTGGTCCCGCTTTCGGTATCTCCGACGCTGAACTCTACGAGATCTCACTTCAAAAAGCAGAAAACTTCTGGGATAAAGCGCAGTCCTATCAAAATCGGTCTCATAACCTTAACCGCGCGATAACCACTTTAAAAAGGCATAGCCAGTTTGCCGACCGAATGCCTGTAAACCGACTCATCATAACGCTCGTTAATGAAACAGGAATGATTGGGACGTTGCAAACCGGGAAGTACGGGCAACAACGTTGGGCAAACTACCAAAAACTCTTGGAACTTGCCAGAAATTTTGACGGAGATGAAAACAAGCAAACCCTTCCAGAATTCGTTGAATTTCTGGATACACTCATTACGGAGGAACCTCAAGAAGGAGAGGCTCCAGTTGAGGCAGATAGCGGTGCTGTACAAATTATGACGATCCATGCAGCCAAAGGGAAGCAGTTCCCAATCGTTATCCTCCCAAGGCTTGACCGGAAAGGGCAAACGGACATGGAACCTTTTATCGATGAGACATTCGGTATCGGCTTCAGTCCCCTTAATCCCGATAAAGACTACAAAAAAACCGAACCAGAGATTGTTAAACATATAAAAGATCGGGCAAACGAGAAAGAGATTGCCGAAAAGAAACGATTGTTCTATGTCGGCACAACACGTGCCTGCGACCGGCTCATCTTATCAGGTACACTCCCAGCAGCGAACATGTTTGGCTGGCTCTACAAATACCTCAACATCGATGAAGAAGACAGGTTACTAAATCTGCCTGTCGCGTTGGAACTGTTTAGAGGAAACAACACGAGTTCTCAATCCTTCCAACTTCAAATTCCGATTTATTCGGAACTTGTGGACAATCCATCTGGGGATGAGACCTCCGATGAAACGACATCGGTTAATTTTCCCGAGCCTCCACAGAAACTGGAGCCAACCGGTACTTCCACCGCATTTTCTGTCACTGAACTCGCGAATTATGCCCGGTGTCCGCTACGGTATCAATTAGAAAATGTGTTGCGAATTCCGGTAAATGGGCAAGAAGAATTGGATGCCAATGAAAACGAGAGGAACGCCGCTCTCCGCTACACGTTCTCACAAATGCGGCAGCGATCAGACATAGAAAAGCTCGACGCTACGATTGATGAAGTACTTGAAAATTATCCTGAGGTAACGACTAAATCAACAGAAATACTTCGTACACACGTTAACAACTTTATCAACTCCGAACTCGGTGAAACGGCATTCTCTGCATCCACAGTTCAGGTTAATCAAAATATCCACGCAGACATCAATGGACATATCGTTGACGGCAGGTTCGACAGACTCTTTAAAGATGAAACAGGAAACTATCAGATAATCAATTATAAGACTGACGGGATGCAGAGTTTCGAGGCATCCCGCCCAGAAATGGAACTTTACAGCCTACTCATACATAAGCTACATCCAAATCAATCGACCGTGACAATTCATTTTTTCTTTACCGAACACGGTCGATGGGAACGGATGCACTTCAGCACAGCACAATTGCAGGAAACTCAGGAACAGTGGCAGGAAAAAATCTTGGCACTGCAGCGCGGGATTTATGAGAAAAATCTCGAACACTGCTGTTCCTGCCCTTATGCGGATTCAGATGGACAATGTATAATCACGGAGGAGAAAAAATGAAAAAATTAACACCTATACTCGCAATCACTACAATCATCTGTTTTTCAGTCCAGGCATGGCACCCCGCGTTTGCAGGGACCTGGCGCGACGACTTTGAAGACAAAGATACCCGTGAATGGAAAATCTTTAATATCGACCGACAGGTTGAAAAATGGTGGGTTAGCAACGGCGAAGCCGTCGGCGAAATCTTCCTCCCCGGTTTCATGAGTCTCTGGATCACAGGTGAACTCACATGGAAAAACTATTCCTTTTCTTGTCGCGCGAAATTAGTCGAAGACAAAAACGAACCGCCAAGCATTGGATTAACACTTCACGACAGAGGTGAGGAGGATACCCGTTATCTCTTTTTCATAGACTACGTCTTCGGTACCGTCCGAATTGTCAAGGCACTCCGAGATAACTGGTTGCCCGTCATCTATCCATTTGATGCCGAAATCGATACGTGGTACGAACTCACTGCCACTGTTCACGAAGACGGCACGCTCGAATTTCAAGTCGACGACGAGGTATTCACCGTTATTGACGATGACCCCTTAAAAGGTGGACAAGCCGGGCTTGTTGTCGCAGACGGGCAAGCTCACTTTGACGACGTTGAAATCACAGGTCCGAATATCAACAACGGTGGTCCAGGGAAAGCGCGTCCTGTCGAGCCGCAAACGAAACTCTCAACCACATGGGGACAACTCAAAAAAGGGAACACACTCAGACCGAGGTAGTTTATTTTTCCTTGTTTAACCGTAAGAAATAATCAAAAAATGAAAAAGAACACAATAGGTATCGGCATTATCGGTATGGGATGGATGGGTATGACGCACGCCCGCGCATACCAACAAATCTGCGACCGGTTCCATGACAGTCCTCTTCAGCCTAAGCTCATCATTTGTGCAGATGATGTTGTTGAACGCACAACCGAGGCGAAAACACGTTTCGGATTTGAACGCACAACAACCGACTATCAACACGTCATAGATGACGAAGACGTACAGGTAGTCAATATCGCTGCACCGAACAGCATGCACCTTGAGATCGTCGAGGTAGCGACAGCCGCCGGAAAACACGTTTTTTGTGAAAAACCCGTCGGACGGAATCCAACTGAAACGAAAACAATCTATGCTGCCGCACAGCGGGCAGACGTAATTACCTGCGTCGGCTATAACTACAGATGGGCACCTGTCGTCCAATACGCACATCAATTGATTTCAGAAGGAAAACTCGGTACCCTAACCCATTATCGCGGTAGATTTTTCGCGGGGTATGCGAGCCATCCACAAGCAGTTCTCTCATGGCGCTTTCAGAAGGAGATCGCTGGACTCGGAACGTTGGGCGATCTACTTTCTCACGTCATTGACATGGCACACTTCATTGTCGGTGGCATCAACAACGTCGTCTCACAACAGGAGACATTTATCCCAGAACGTCCTGTAGCAACAGCAGGAACCGGCACACACTTCAGCCTCGGTGCAGATGGCGAAACGGATGCCGTCACGAACGAAGACTATGTCGGGGCATTAGTACGATTTGAGAACGGTGTCAGAGGTTCACTGGAGGCGTGCAGAGTTATCACCGGACCGAAGTGCGAAATGGCGTTTGAGGTACACGGTACAGAGGGTGCCTTGCGCTGGAACTTCGAGCAGATGAACGAACTCGAGGTGTACCTACCCGCCGAGAACGGTTTCCCCGATGGATACACTCGCGTGCTAAGCGGTCCGAGCCACCCATTCCATAGTTATTTCAATCCAGGTCCCGCGGTCGGATTAGGCTACGACGATCTGAAAACAATTGAGGCATACCAGTTTTTGCAAGCCATTCACACAGGAAAACCGGGAAATCCTCGGAAGTCACGCGATCACGATCATCGTGATGGTGTGCTTCCGCCAAGTTTCCGAGAAGCCGCCGCTGTCGCCGATGTGCAAACTGCTATCCAAACCTCATGGGAGGAGGATCGGTGGATCTCCGTTTAAAAATGAAACACATACTACACTCCGTTACCGAGGTTTCTAACCTCAACACTCACACACCAAGTCCCGCTGGCGAGGTTGCTAACCTCGCCTCTTATATGCTGATTTTCTGCTGCTCTCTACTTTTCTCCTTTAACACCGTTGCACAACCCTTGCCCCAATTCACCGACATCACACACGAAGCAGGCATCGACTTCGTCCATAACACGGGTGCCTTCGGCGAGAAATACCTCCCCGAAACCATGGGCTCAGGATGCGCCTTCATCGACTATAACACCGACGGTTGGCAGGACATCCTACTCGTCAACGGAAAGGATTGGGAAGGCGAGCCGACTCAGAAGCGGCAAACGATGGCACTCTACCGAAACGATCGAGACGGCACCTTCACTGATGTCACCGAAACCGCAGGTCTCGCTACACCGATTTACGGTATGGGTGTCGCTGTCGCCGATTACGACAACGACGGTGATCCAGACATCTATATCAGTACCCTTGAAACCGATCGGCTCTTCCAAAACAAAGGTGATGGCACTTATGTTGACGTTACAGAAGTCGCAGGTGTTCACAACCCCGGTTTCGGCACAAGCTGCGCATGGTTCGATTACAACAAGGACGGGTACCTCGATCTCTACGTCGCCAACTACGTCGAATGGACCAGAGAGAACGATCTGTTCTGCACCCTCGACGGCATCAATAAATCCTACTGCACTCCTGAATCCTACACAGGTCAGTCCAGTAAACTTTTCAGAAATCGCGGCGACGGCACATTTGCCGATGTCTCCCGTATCGCACGGATTGAGGACAACACGAGCAAATCACTCGGTGTTTGCATCTTCGACTACAATGCCGATGGTTTACCTGACATCTTTGAGGCGAACGACACGCAACCCAATAAACTCTATCAAAACAACGGCGATGGCACCTTCATCGAAAGCGGAATGCTCGCAGGAATCGCCTATAACGAAAGCGGTGTCGCAACAGGCGCGATGGGTATTGATGCCGCAGATTATGATCGCACTGGCAAAGAGAGCCTCGTCATCGGCAATTTTTCCAACGAGATGCTCAATCTTTATCACAACGAAGGCGACTTTTTCATCGACGATGCCCCTGTCGCGCATATCGGAAATGCAACCTTACTGACACTCACCTTCGCATGCTTCTTCTTCGACTTCGACCTCGACGGCAACCTCGACATCTTCACCGCCAACGGACACGTTGAAACCGACATCAACGCCATCCAGACCCAAGTCACCTACGCGCAACCGCCACACCTATTTCATAACGACTCCCAAGGCAAATTCACCGATGCAATTCATAAAGTCGGCGTGGATTTGGCACAACCGATGGTTGGTAGAGGTGGTGCCTATGGCGATATTGACAACGATGGCGATTGGGACCTGCTCGTTACGACCTCCAACGGACCCGCACATCTCTTCCGAAACGATGGTGGAAACCGCAACGCATGGATTAAGATCCAACTCGTCGGGCGAACCAGCAACCGCGACGGCATTGGCGCACAGATCCGCATAGCCTCCGCGCTGGGGACACAGACGCACACAATCAAGAGCGGCTCCAGTTACTGCTCACAGAGCGAACTCACCGCCATCTTCGGCATAAACGACGATACGCTTATAGAAACAATCGAAGTGAAGTGGCCCAGCGGTGCTGTCAGCACACGCAAGAACGTCAAACCCAACCAACAAATTCGTATTGCGGAAGATACTCCGTAGAGATATTCCACAAAGGACCTTAAATTCATGGATATATCAGACTTACGTTACAAGAGTAGGATTTCAATACAATTTCGACTTTTTGCTTTACTCATACTTATAACAGCGATGTTTTCAGGGTGTGAGCGGTTTCAACACATTGTCGCCCCACAAAAGGTATCTGCGATTGAAGCTTGCACAGATGGAACCCGCGTGCTGAAGGTCGGTTTTTATGCCTATTTCGCTCCTATTAGTTACAGTGCCGAAGAAGACCCGACTTCGACTGCGTTCAACACGCATCTTGGATACGAAGCGGATCTATTGAGTGCCCTTGAAGCGATGAAAGGAGCGGGTTTGACGTTTTCTCGAACGGCTATCCCTAAATGGGATGGCATTTGGCTGAAGTCGGCTGAAACTACGTATGATATTATCGGCGGCGGCATCACGATTCTGGAATCTCGGACGCAGGACGCGACGGGTACACCGATCGTCACCTTTACGTCGGGACATATCAAGTTTCGGCAAACACTCCTGGTTCGCGCTGCGGATGCAGAACGACTCTCCTCGCATGCTGCCCTCAACAGTGGCGTTCGTGTGGGTGTCCTTTCTGGCACAACCGGGGAAGCGCGTTTACTTCAACTCACAAAGCTTGTGGATGAAGACGGCATCCTTAGGTCCGGAACCCGGGTTGAAATGGATGACGGCGTTCTGGTGGTTTCCGACGGCACCGCGGCTTACACGATTACAGCCGCGGGGGCAGCCCCGAATCTGGAAGGGAGGCGACATCTCTATCCACCGACGGCAAACATGCCGCAAGTTATCTATCTTGGCGACGAATGGGGGGAATCGGAGTTGCTTGATGCACTCGCCGCGGGGCGTATCGACGCGATTGCAAGGGGTGAGAGCGGGAACCAAGATGCCGCGCACACCTCAAACGGAGCGTTTGTTATCACTGCGTTTGATGAGCAGGTAGAGTATGGCGGATTTACACTCGCGCTTGAAGATGCCACTCTCGCCGCCTGCATTGATGAAAAACTTGATTATCTGACAGCTAACAAAAGCATCGGTTATGGAGAATGGTTGCAGGATCCGTCGGTATTCATGAAACGCGCTGAGCAGTGGAATACCGAGACGGAATAGCCGATTTCCGGTTGGTGATAAGAGACCTTATTTTCGGGCGAAGTCTGATAAGCCTATTAGAAGGAGACAAAATAATGTTGAGATTTAGACTTTTACTTTTGAGCGTTTTGTTGTTTTGCGTTTCGAGTGTGGTGATTGCTCAACCTATTGTCCAAGCATGTTACCTGTTACCAACAGACCAAGTGAATGTCAGAAAAATCTATGTGACTGACTTGGAGGATTTACGTGAGAGGCTTTCCAAAGTCCGCTCTTTTTTTGCGTCAGAGATGAAACGATTGGGATATGGTGAAAAGACTTTCGAGTTCTCAACGGATATACCGATTTATGGTGGTGGACGTAATCTCGCAGATTACAAGACAATTGATGATGTAAGGGCTGATTTAAGGGTTAATGGCATACGAGCGAACACCCCTAATGACATTCTTTTGGTGTTTCTCGTAGGTGCTAAATCTATATAAGGTGGGGCTGCTGGAGTTTTTGCGCGTTTATGTCAGGTAGGCACTGATATTTGTAGAGAACCTTTGATTGTAAAACCACTTGAAGGTCGTCCAGAGTATTTTAACGCTATTGTCGCTCATGAGCTCGGGCATGCGTTTGGCTTTAGCTCTCACCAAAAAGATGAGTATTCACTCATGACTGGAACACCGCCACCATTGTTCCGTGGTAGAGACATATTGCAGGACGTTAGTATTCTCCCTGGAACAGCGGCTGTGATTAACAAATCACCTGCACTTTCGTTGATTGGTGATCCGCCTACAAATAACGAGAAAAGTGTCCAGGCAAAGAATGTCGACGCAGATGTTAACAAAGACGGTTACGTTGACCTGTCGGATGTAAGGATTGTGCGGAGTGCTATCAAGAACACTGTTTCTTACGATACCGCTGTGAATGGCGATGGTAAAACTGACGAGATGGACGTGCTGATCGTAAAGCAGAAGGCTATGGAAGCTGATTGTGGCTGCTGCGCCTACTTTGATTAGACATAAAAAGATAACGACTTGGGGGGCGTTAAAACAGAGAAGATGAAGAAACCTACCTAGTCTCCAAATATGCTACAAACCCGCTCTACAACTGGATTCCAAGCGGGTTACAAAGACCCTTCTCGAAAGGCTTACTGTGAAATTTGCATATCATCACCTCCCAACCAAAGTTCGGACGGTTTCTTCGCGGAACACCCAAGCAAAACACACCGCCCACAAGGAAACCCAAACTAACAGTTTTGCGGCGTACTCGCCCCGGTGAATGCCACACGGCATTCATACCGTTGATTCATGCAACGTGCATCATGCTACAGGGCTCACTTTTGATAGGCGCTCGTCAAAAACTTTACACACCCGATCGCTCACTTGATGATTCTGCTGACATTTGCTTGACACTTCTTCACTTTTTGCGATACACTATAGCCATGGCACAAGACTACGATAATATAGGAAAAAGTTTAAGGTGATACGGCTCATTGAAATAGAAGGTCAGGCGATTTTAGAGAGGCAGGCACCCGGACTCCTACTCTTCACGCCGCTAATGTTGAGCGAATAGCAACGCACCATAGGGATAGAGACAGTTCCGCCTCTACTGAAAAAAGGAGAAAACTGGAATGGAGTTAACCATTAAACTAACAACCGAACAGATCATTGATTTTATTCAACAGATGCCAGGGGAAGAGAAGTTAACTGTGGTCCGCGCCCTCGCGAAAGAATCTCTGCCTCGCCGCGCGGAACGCATGAAGTATCTTGAATCAAAGGTTCGAGAGGTATGCACCGAACGCGGGTTGGATTGGGATACTATGACAGACGAAGAACGCCAGGATTTCATCAATGATGTTGTCCATGAGGACCGTGAATGCGGCCAATAGTTGTTTACGATACAAATGTTCTCATATCGGGTATGATTTGGGGAGGAACTCCTTACGACTGCATCGCACTTGCACAAGAAAATAAAGTTGAAGGGATAACCTGCTCTGAAATACTGGATGAATTCTCGGAGAAGTTAACGAATAAGTTTAACGCTTCTCCCTCAAGAACCGCAGAAATAGTAGCTGAACTCCTCAATTTTCACCAAGCAGTCAAAATTACCAACCACCTTAAGAATGTTACCGCTAATCCCGATGACGATAAGATAATAGAATGTGCCGTTATCGGAGGAGCTACCCACATTGTTACTGGAGACAAAAAGCATCTCCTACCCCTTCGGAGTTATCAAGGTATTCTTATCGTAAAAGCTGCGGATCTGCTTGCACAATTCCAATGAAAATCAATTAAAAAACCTATGCCCAACTACCGAAAAAAACTCATTAAACTTGACAGCAAATCCCAAATACGTTAACATTACCACATTAATATCAGAACGAGTCCGAGACTTTAAAGAAACTTAATTGTTGCGAGGAAAGTATAATTGACATCCTCCCCCAGCTAAAGCAAGGGGGATTCCTTTGTTCCTTATAGGACAATTCTCTGGTTACCCAGAGCGACTCAGATGCCAATGAAATTTGACACCTAAGGGAGCTGCCAATTCTCCGACTACAGGATACAATAAATATCCTGATACTTTTGACCAAAGATTGATAGCACCTACACCATCGCGGTGATACTTGAAACCGCAATGTTTGCAGTGATAGTTTCGGTTCGTAGGTTTCTTTCGATTTGCACACTTTGGGCAGGTCTGTGAGGTATATGCTTCGGATACAAAGATAACACGAATACCTGCCAACTCTGCCTTGTAGCAGATTTTCTGTGTGATCCGAGAGAATGCCCACTGGTGAATCTTCTGATTAGACTTCTTGCCAAACTTTGCGTGATCCCGAATGCCGTTGAGGTCTCCAATCACAATCGTATCCGCCTTCGCCTTTTCGCAGTCGGATATAAAGCGTGATGTGATTTTATGTTCGGCATCCTTGAGTTGGGTATTGATTTTATCAAGTGTTTTGCGTTTTGCCTTTAGAAGTTGATACCAGCGTTTTGACCGTTTCTCGCATTTATTCATGTTCGTTTGAAAACGAGCATTGACTTTGTTTCGATATTGGATAATAGACCGAACGAAACGTCCATTATAGATAATCGTGTTTTTGCCATCATGAGAGACAATTGGATGTATTTCGCCCATATCGACTGAAACCACGATACCTGTTTCTTGTTTTGGAGGCACGTTTATTTTATGGACAAGGGCGAAAGAGTAGTGTCCTCGGTGGAAATACATCTCTACATAGCGAGGTTTTGTTTCTATTACTTCTACTTCTAATACAATCGGGGTACGCCCACGTCCATTAGAGAGTATGAGTTTTCCGTCTTTGTGGTGAATTGCTGTTGACTTCCAACGCACTTTGAAATGCTTTGGGGTTCGCTTGGGAGGTTTCGCATCAGCATTGACCTGGCGAACTTGAAAATAAGCATTCAATGCATCAAAATAGGAATCCGCACAGGCTTGGACGCTTTGAGAATGCAAACCATACCCGCGGTGGCGTAGATACTTTTGGACATCGTTTTTAGATAACCAAAAACCTTTTTTTGCGTGTGTCTTTCTCACAAGCGAAACGACTTTAGAGTAGCAACGCCCTGATTCACGTGCGAGAGAATCGAGAAAATTCGTTCTATGATGTTTTATTGTTGTCGTGGTATACATCGTTTTTTCTTTACACCGTGATACCGACTTCAAACGGTGCGGTGGCACTCCCAAGCAGGAGGTGAAGTCCACCGCCACGATGTGTTATAATTATACCACATTTTCTAACTAAAGTCAAGTGTTTTCAGCATGATCCTTTGGTCTAATTCAATAGGGACCGGCATTCATCCCCCCACTAAAGTAGGAGGCTTTCTGCCCGAAAGTTTGGTAAAAAACCCAGCCTGCAACAACGGCGCAAGCGGATAAACGCAAAAGAACGTGAAAGAACAAATTCACCTGATCAAACCGCAAGGTAAAATTAAAAAATGAAAACTTATCGCGTTGCCATATTAGGGTGCCGGAGTCGCGGCACCTCGGCAGCAAAAGCGTATCACGCACATCCACGCACTGAAATCGTGGCTCTCTGCGACCTCGTCCAAGAACGGTTAGATGCCCTCGGCGACATCGTGAACGTCTCAGCACATTTCACCGATTTAGATGAGATGATCCAGCAGACGGCTCCCGATATTGTCGCAATCCCCACAGCAACAGAGGCACACTATCCACTCTGCATGCGTGTCCTTGAGCACGATGTGAACATCGAAGTAGAGAAACCCCTCTGCATCGATCTCGTTCAAGCGGATGAGGTATTGGCGAAGGCGAAAGCGAAAAACGCTCGTGTCGCTGTGCATCATCAACGCCGTACGAGTCCCTCGATGCAGGCAGTCGCCAAAGTCTTAGACGCAGGAAAAATCGGCGATCTCCGCTACATTTACGCCAGCGGAAAAGGTTACTACGCTGGTTATGGGTTAATGAACATCGGAACACATGTCGTCAACAACATGATGCGTTTCGGTGGACGCTGCCGAAGCGTCGTGGCACAAGCGACGACGGGTGGACGCGCCATCACACACGACGATGTGCTTCCTTCACCGGCTGGCATGGGGACAGTCGCAGGCGAATACGCCACAGCAACACTCCAATTCGACGGAAACGTCACCGGCACTCTTCTTCAGCACCGATTTCCGAAGGTGGATACCGATGCGTACGTTATGGAACTCTACGGCACTGAAGGGAGACTCTTCTGGTCGGAATTGAAAGGTTCGTGGTGGTTACCGACACCGCACTTCGTCCCTGACGGCACGCACGATCAATGGCAGGCACTGGCATCTATCTATCCAGAACATTTTGACCCGGACAAGGGCGCGAATGCCGACGATTACTGCTTCGTCGACGAATATGTGAACGCATTAGACGAGAACCGCGAACACGAATCTAACGGCGAAGAGGGTCGCCATGTCATTGAGATTCTAATGGGAATCTTTGAGTCCGCTGTTTACGGCAGACGCGTCGAACTCCCGCAGAAGAACCGGGAGCACCCCTTGCTGCGGTGGCGTGCTGAAGCGGGTTTGGGTGAAATCAGGGAGATGCCTCGCGATTACGGCACTTGGCTATCATTGGAAGATGAACGTCTCCATGAATAAAGAGGAAAAACTATGCCGAATCCTACGACGAATGCTGACAATCAACCACCGATCCCACTCACGGAAGAGCAACGTTTTCTCTTTGACACCCGCGGATGGCTCCTATTTCCAAGCGTACTCAGCGAAACCGAGGTTAAAGAGATGCGTGAATTCTGTTATCAACTCAAACAGGAACCCGAATCAATAATTCCTGAACACCACCGCTCTCCCATCGGGGGTCCCCTTGAAAGGCTAACCGATCATCCAGTTGTGCTCGGATTCATGAACGAATTCCTTACATCGGGTTATGCGAACGAGAACTGTTACGGATTCCGGTTAGAAGGCACGTTCCTAACGATTCGTCCGAACGGACACGACAACTTCAGTCCACACGGCGGGCGTGGGATGCTCAACTTTCCCGGCAACTCACATACCTATCATCTACACCAGGACAGCGCACATAGTGGACTGACCCGCGTCGTCTGGGAACTCAACCCCGTCCAGAAAGGTGGCGGTGGCACGATGTTCCTCACCGGTAGTCATAAAGGGGCATTTCCGGCACCGGAGTCAACGAAAGATCGCAATTCACCGCTGTGGGAAGACTATACCTGTCCGGCAGGTTCCATGCTCATCTTCACAGAAGCAATCACGCATACAGGTGCGAGATGGACGGACGAAGAGATTGATCGGGTCGCACTTTTCCATTGCTACAATACAGTCGGAAATAAGTGGCATAAATGGGAACCGCATCCGAAACACGTCGAAGAAATGCCGTTTAAACGTCAGACACTCTTCCGACCCGTTCACTGTCAGGACAATACACCAACCTTGGATGCTGTGTAATGACTGCTCCCCCAGCTGAAGCAAGGGGGTTTCTTCAGCTGCCGATCCTGTTTTAGTCGGTGGGTACACTTTTACGGCTTATAGCACGCTCCCCGATTTTTGCGAAGTTTCATCGGGCTTTTTCCGTGAATAGAAACTTCTCGGGTGACACAATCCGCAAAAGGATTGTGGGGCCAGCCAATGTCCGACTACGGAATATCTTGATAAACTCCCTAAGATATACCGATACTTTGATTCTATAGCGTTCTGGTATTTTCGCAGTTGTGGAGGGAACACCGCCACAATCCTATAAAGCGAGACAGAACTCATCACGAAACGAACTGGGGATCATAACCCCATCACTCATAATCCGAATGTGGTATTAACGGGATTAACCGTTCATCGTTCAACCCAAGCAAGTAGGCGGATAGGACACCCGCAAGGTTTGCAGGTGCTTGCTTTCCTATCCAACGATTAAGATAATTATACCACAATTTTAGGTTACGGAAAAGGACAAAAGCTTCTTCTCGTAGTTGGTGGAGTCTCGGCATTCCTGATTATGTTGGCAATCATCTGGATAAATAGTGCAGCGAAACGAAAAATTAATCAATTGGAGGAACTCTGATGGAATGGTTAGTAGTCAGTGTGTTTGTGGCATTTCTCCTTACGCTTGGCATAGTCGTACGAACCGCCACCAAAGATTAAAGAGGGTAGAAAATGAAAATCACCAAAGTTAAATCTTTTGTTTCAGCAGATGGACACTTCTTCGTGAAGGTCGAAACCGATGCAGGTATTTACGGTGTTGGTGAGGGTGGACTTCGCCGTCGCTCACTCGCCTTAGCCGAAGTCGTTCGCTCATTTGAACCTTTTCTCATTGGCGCAGATCCGTTCCGAATCGAACACTTATGGCAGGTGATGTTCCGAGGTGGCTTTTTCCCCGGAGGTGTCGTCCAATCCTCGGCAGTGAGTGCCGTAGACATCGCACTCTGGGACATCAAAGGAAAAGCCCTGAATGTCCCTGTTTATGAACTTTTGGGTGGACGCACGAGAGACAAAGTCGTCTGCTACCCACATAACGGCGGTGGCTCAACTGAGGCAATCATCGAGAGCTGTCGGCAAACTTACGAAGCAGGTTGGAAGTTCGTCCGCTGGAGTGTGGTTGATCATTCTGACAGTGGAGGGACGTTTGAACCCAGACGCGCCGTCCAAAACACCCTTAAGAAAGTGGAAGCCGTTCGTCACGCATTAGGCGATGATCTCGAAATACTGATCGATGTGCATACCCGCCTCGACCCAGCAGACAGCCTTGATTTCTGTAACAAGGTCGCACAGTACAATCCGTTTTTCATTGAGGACCCACTTCGAGCCGAGAACCCCGCGAGCCTCAGACGGCTTCGACAGCAGACCTCGGTGCCACTTGCCGTCGGCGAGCAATTCGACAGCAAATGGACATTCCGAGAAGTCATCGAAGAAGAACTCATGGACTACTGTCGCGTCGATCTCTGCATCGCTGGCGGGTTAACGGAGGCACGTAAAATCGCTGGATGGTGTGAAACGCATTATATCCATATAGCACCACATAACCCGTTGGGACCTGTATCCGCTGCAGCGGGTCTACATCTCTGTTTGTCATCGTCACTCGTCGGCGTGCAGGAACTCCCACGTGCCCCGATGTCCTCGCTAACCGACGTGTTCCCGGTGCAAGTGCCGTGGGAATCAGGCTATCTCCTACCGCCTGAACGCCCTGGACTTGGCATCGAATTCAACGAGGATGCCCTTACCAACGTCTCAACACAAGAATATGGACCACCCCACGGTTACCAACGCGACGACGGTGCCTACACGAACTGGTAATCCGCATTCCAAACGCGGTAGGGTCTTTCACCTAACCGCACCGGTCCAGAAAGCACATACCTAACAACGAAGGAGAAATTGAATGACAACTGCTGAAATCAAAGAGATGGCGACGGAATATATCATTAATACTTACGGTGACAGAAGCCTGGCATTCGTCAAAGGCGAGGGCCCCTACCTCTGGGACGCCGATGGCAAGAAATATCTCGACTTCCTCGGCGGACTCGCTGTCAACGGATTAGGGCACTGTCACCCGAAGGTCGTCGCCGCCATTCGCGAACAGGCAGGTAAACTGCTGCACACATCAAATCTCTACTATATCCAACCACAGGCAGAACTCGCGAAATTGCTTATCGACAACTCCGATATGGATCAGTGCTTCTTCTGTAATAGCGGTGCCGAAGCAAATGAAGCAGCGATTAAGTTAGCGCGAAAATACGCCAAAGACGCTGGTAGAACAGACACCTACGAAATCATCACGATGGATAATTCGTTCCATGGACGAACGATGGCGACTATTACCGCCACAGCACAAACGAAATATCACGTTGGGTTTGAGCCGATGCTCGAAGGCTTCAAATACGTGCCGTTCGACGATCTCGAAGCAACCGAAGCCGCTATCAGTGAAAAAACGTGCGCCATTTTAGTCGAACCGATCCAATCCGAAGGGGGCGTCAATATCCCGAGTGATGGGTATCTCCAAGGGTTACGAGAACTGTGTGACGAACATAACCTGCTACTCATCTTCGACGAAGTCCAAACCGCGATGGGAAGATTAGGCACCTTTTTCGGATACCAAAGCTACGGCGTTCTGCCAGATGTAATCACAATGGCAAAGGCGCTCGGTAGCGGTGTACCAATCGGCGCAATGTTGGCGAAACGAAACATAGCAGAAAGTTTTGTGCCCGGCACCCACGCCGCAACATTCGGCGGAAATCCGTTAGTCACCGCGGCGGCAGCCACAACTGTCAGAACCATTCTGGAAGAAAACCTCGCCGTGAATGCCGTTAAAATGGGGAATTACCTTGCAGGTGGACTGATGGAATTAAAGGATAAATATCCGGTCAAAGAGGTCCGTGGAAAAGGCTTACTCCGAGGCTTAGTCATGGATGTCGATGCCACACCGATCGCTGCGAAATGTATTGAGAACGGACTGGTCACTATCTGCACCAATGATTATGTCCTTCGGTTCTTACCACCGCTCAATATCAACGCCGGTCATGTCGAGGAAGCCGTTAACATCGTTGAAAAATCGATGTCCGAAGTCCTTTAAAATGCTATACATCCAAAAGTACATCGCAATTGCATGGACAAAAATTTATGTATTCTGTTTTCTCCTTGCATTCGTCGGGTGTACCGGTAGCACGACCACGATTGAATTGTCACCCGCCACCCGCGCGGAATTGGATGCTATCCTCAACACGCTGCAAGCCAGGTACGACCTGACGGGTTCCTTGAAAATCACCCGGATGATGGTAATGATTGAAGAGAGCGAGCAACGCGAGGAACTCCGGGAATCGTTGTGGTATAAAAGATCGGAGAACGGCGGGGAGTTGCTCCACATCCAAGCATTGGGGGGAATGAACGAACCCCGCGGCATTGCAATTGCAAATCAGGATAAGAACCAGTTCCTGCTCCATCTTGTGAATGAGCAGAAAGCATACGTCGGAACGTTATCGGATGGAGTATTGCGAGAAATTTTCGGTATCGATCTGCGTGTGTCAGATGTCCTAAGTGCGGTCTTCGCCAATCCATTTCTTGATGGACGTACCGCTGACTTTATATCCGTTGAAAGCTCAGGAGCAAAATTTGTCATTAAGCGTCCCGGTGTTCAAACTGGGTATGTGGAAACCATCACGCTCTTTATTCGCGAGGATGAACCACGAGTAACAGAATGGCGTATCCACAATGAGAGCGGCATGCTTGAACAACACGCCACTTTCGCTGACTACCGTGAGGTGAGCGGTATCCTCCGACCCCATAAGGTCGAAATCGAACGTCCGCTTGAACACACACGGGTCGCCGTGAAAATTGCCAAAGTCGAACTGAACGTCGAGATTAAAGATAGCAAGTTTGACCCTGCCCCCTTTCTGGGCGAGGACATCGAAATTATTCCCTTGTCCGAATTAAGAAAATAATGGACAAAATCGTGCGAGAGATAAGCGTCCGCGCCCATGCGAAAATTAACCTCTACCTGGATGTCGTCGGCAAACGCGAGGACGGCTATCACGACCTCGAAACGATTTTCCACTCCGTTGAGTTGCACGATGATGTCATCATCCGCAAACAGGCAACGAAGGACATAACGGTTCGCTGTGAACATCCAGCGGTTCCGCGTGATTCCCGCAATCTGGCATACCGAGCGGCACACCTCCTCAGCGACACAATAGGCAATATCGGCGGGATTCGGATTGACATCCATAAGCGGATTCCGGTTGCGGCTGGACTCGCAGGCGGGAGTGCGAATGCTGCTGCCGTTCTCCACGGCGTGAACGAACTTTTCGGGTTAGGCTTCACACAGGAAACGCTAATGCAGCTTGGAGCACAATTGGGAGCAGATGTCCCCTTCTGCTTGCACGGCGGTGCTGCATTAGGACTCGGCATCGGTGATCGGTTAACACGTGTTCCTGTACTCTCAGATGTACCGCTCCTCCTGCTAAATCCCGGCATCGAAATTTCGACAGCGACTGTATTTAAGAAATTGAATTTTTCCTTGACAACACAAGAAAAAAGAAGTATAATTATAAAGGCTTGTTTGGAGAAGAATGATGTCGTCGGCATCGGGGAAAACCTATATAACCGACTTGAGGTTCCAGTTTTTTCCCAATATCCCGAAATTGCTGCGCTAAAAACCGAGTTATCTACGCAGACTGGGGTTTGTGGCGCGCTGATGTCCGGGAGCGGTGCTACGGTGTTCGCTGTGATGCACAATAGTGACACCGCGCATCGGAGCGAGTCACACTTCAAAAACAGAGTCAATTTCTGTACAACCACAGTAACCAGTCCTGTCGGTGTGTCCGTATATTAACAATTAAAGGGCGGTGGCCAAGCGGTAAGGCACAGGTCTTTGGCACCTGCATGCGTAGGTTCGAATCCTACCCGCCCTGTCTCCTTTTTGAAACGGTTACTGAATTTATAAAAAAGGTTTTTTCAATGATTAGGGTTTTGACTTGTATGCCTTTCCAGTCCGTGTAGGTTTTTCATAGCTCCAAAACCCATAACGCGTAATGAAATGGAGCGTGGATTTAAGAAAGGCACATCAAAGTTCAAACCTCCGTCATTTAACCGCAAGGTATAATTAAAAGATGCAACAAGCAAAATTAGAAGCCCAAGAACGCAACACCTTTGGAAAGCAGAATGCTCGTGAACTCCGGAAAGAGGGCGGAGTACCTGCCGTGTTGTATGGTCGCGCACAGGACACCTTGTCAATCCAACTCAATGCGCGAACCTTCAGACAATTCCTACGAACGTACGGTGAAAACGTTGTCATCAACATGGAAGTCAGCGAAGGCAACACAGAAACCGTCATTATCAAAGAAATTCAACGCCATCCGGTAAATAAGCATATGTTAATTCATGCAGATTTTATCAGAATCTCTTTGGATGAGCCCGTGACCTCAGCTGTACCGGTAGTTCTCGTAGGCAACCCACCCGGTGTTCAAGAGGGTGGAGTCCTTGAATTCCCTCTCCGTCAAGTGACGCTTCACTGCCTACCGATGCAAATGCCTAACGATATCACCATTGATGTCAGTCATTTAGATATCGGTGACGCTATCCATGTGAGCGATCTAAGCTTTGACGAGGACACTGACATTATAGATGAACCAGAACGGATTATTGCGACGGTGAGCCAACCACGCGTCCAACTCGATGATGAACTAACAGAGGCTGAAGAAGGCGAAGGAGAAGAGGAAGAAACCACTGAAGAACCTACGGAACCAGAAATTATTTCTCGTAGGCGCGATGATGACGACGACGAATAGCATCGTCTACACCAAAAAACCACACTCACCGCGTACCAATACATAAAACCCAAAGCGCACTTAACCTATAGGAACGATCCGCCGATCGCGATGCTTCCGAAACAAAGCGCGCAGCTTGGGACGAATGGAAAGTGGATATACGGAAAAGTTTTTAATTATACCTTGCGGAGTAACAACGTGTGTTTGGACTTTGAACTGCGTTTATCAAATCCGCCTGCGCCGATGCTGCAGGCTGCTGTTTTGGATAAACCAAAGTGGATAGTTCGTAATGAAATGGAGAACGGATATACGGAAAGGAAACCCTTCATTTATCAAACCCACCTGACCGAACCGCAAGGAACAATTAAAAGCCAAACCGCAAGGAACATTAGAAAAACGGTTAGCGTGCTTTTTTTAAGCATCCTCGCGTGGGTTATCATACCCAACAGTCCCGCTCAAGAAAACTCCGTTCGCTTCACTGATGCCAATGGAGAAACCATCGCCGAAGTGCCTGCTCAACTCCAAGGGGAGCATATCTATCTCTCCGTTGATGCAGTGAGACAGGTTTTCGATCCCGATATAACGGATCAATACAATCATCCACGAAAACGACTCACCCTGAAGACCAAAGACAAGCAAATCCGCTTACAAATCGGGAATCCGGTAGTCAGTATCGATCCCGGTGGACAGACACGTACCCTTCCCACATCCCCGATAATCATCGAGCAAGAGCCGATGTTACCTATCGCGCTTTTCACGCAAATCTTACCAGACTTCTATAGCCTCGACGCCCTCTATAATCCCAGTTTGAAAAGGGTCCAACTTAGACCCAAAGACACATGGACACCAACCGGGACAGGTGATTCCGTCAATTGGGCAATCATCATCGACCCAGGACACGGCGGCACAGACGACCGTGGATGCGAAAGTAGTACAGGTCTCCTTGAAAAAGACATTGTACTTGCACTTGCAAAACGACTTCAGCGGATGAGTGAAGAGCAGGGGATAAAGGTCTATCTCACACGCCAGACAGATACGAAAAAGACACACTTTGAGCGCATTCAGGTTGCAAAACGGAACCAAGGACAACTCTTTCTCAGTTTACACTGCAATGCATCTTTTTCACCACACGAAAAAGGAATTAAGATTTACCTCAACAATCCCAAAGGACAACTTCGATTCCCAAGTAACGCGCAGTCAACACTTACAGGACAACGGTTAAAAATCCTTGCTCAAGCCAACTTCCTAAAGCAGAGCCAAGACTTCGCACACGCCCTACAAACGGAATTAAATTTCCTAACGGAAACACCACTTAAAATTACCGAACTACCACTTGTAGCACTATCCGAAGCCTATATGCCAGCACTCGTTCTGGAACTCGGCTATCTCTCCAACGTGGAGGACTTAGAGAAACTCTCTGATTCTGAATATATCGCAGACGTTGCTCAGGCAATTGTCCGCGCTTTCCAACGACACATTTCTTCTATTAACCCGCCTGTCCGATCAACAGCATTGGAACAGTAACACACCGATCGGTTTAGGGGAGTCCTGTACTTGTTTGTATACGAGGAAACCTATGTCGGACAATCATGAAACAGTAAACATCTCTGACATCCGAAATAAACAGATTTTAAGAGCACAAGGATGCCTCATTGGGCAACTTTCGGGAAAGGCACACAGGAGTGCCGGATTTTCAAGACTCATAGTGATATGGGGAACAACTTTGGTTCTCATCGCAGTTGGGTTCGGTGTGACGTTATATCTGATTGAACGGTCAAAGCAATCAGTGGTTCCGACAGCACCGCCACCATTGCCCATCGCTGCTAACCCGTCAGACATACCACCACCTCCACAAGAGGTCAACCTATTTCTCCTCGATACGACTGCCCTGACGCTGGTCCCAGTTAAAACTGAACGACGACTCCATGTTGAACTTACGAAACGCTTGAACCAGATAGTCACAGCACTCATTCAGGAAACACCACCCAACTTTAGAAATACGATTCCGCGTGGAACAGTCTTGAACGAAGTCTACATTGATAGCCAACAAACCGCGTATTTGGATTTTTCAAACCATCTCACCGATGGGCACATCGGCGGGACAACAGCAGAACTTTTGACCATCACGGCAATTCTTAAAACCGTTTTCGACGCATTTCCTGAAGAAATCAAACAGGTCCAGATTTTAATCGAGGGTGAGGAAGTGAGAACGCTCGCGGGACATCTTAACCTTTCACAACCGCTACATCTGTTCCAATAGACTTTTAATTTAAGGAAAAATTAAAAAGTGAAACTCATTGTTGGACTCGGTAATCCGGGGATACGCTACGAGCAGACTAAACACAATATCGGCTTTCGCGTGATTGACGCACTCTACGAAAACAGCCGACAGCCGACAGCCGACAACCATTTGACCTATACATCAATTGGCAAATCACTCGTTATGCAGGCGACATGGCACGATATCGCTATTGTTCTCGCGAAACCGATGACATATATGAACAACAGTGGTACCGCTGTCGCCGCACTCGTCAGACAGTTCGAGATCCCACTTTCGGAGCTATGTATTGTCTACGACGATGTCCACTTAGACATTGGTGTGCTTCGGATGCGACAAAAGGGGAGTGATGGCGGTCAGAAGGGAATGAAGTCTATCATCCACCATTTAGGCACTACTGTTTTTCCGCGCTTACGCATCGGCATCGGTGAACCCATCGGCAACTTAACCGATTATGTCCTCACGGATTTTACAGAAGATGAAGAAATCGAGATAACACATACCATCGACCGTGCCGTTGATGCCATTGAAACTTTCGTCAAAGATGACATTCTTACAGCAATGAACCAATTTAACAGACGCTGAAATAGCCGTCAGCCGTCAGGTCGGGTTGCTACGCAACCCTTTCAGCAGTTAGCCGTCAGTTTTAAGAGTACTCGTTTAATAAAAATACCCTCTTCTTGCTGATAGCCGATCGCCATAAAACCAAACAGGAAGCGATGATAAATCAAAAACCCTCTCTGTCCTCACTACGAAGCCACGTCCAAACCGCCATTGATGCTGTGATAAAAGCCATGCAACTCTGCGAACAAGTACAAGCTGAGATGGTATCAACGGATGCAATCCAAAAGACAGACCGGAGTCCCGTAACTGTCGCAGACTTCGGATCGCAGGCATTGATATGTAAAGCAATCGGTGATGCTTTTCCTAACGATGTTATCGTCGCTGAGGAGAGCGCACAAGCACTGAAAGAGAACGCATCGCTCTTAGAACGCGTCACAGATTACGTGAACCCATTTTGCAAAGATGCACTGCCCTCGGCAGAGACTGTCTGCGAATGGATCGATCGGGGGAGTGGTGAGGTCGGACCAAACTTTTGGACGCTTGACCCAATTGACGGTACGAAAGGCTTTCTTCGCCGAGACCAGTACGCAATCGCCTTGGCTCATATTGTCGATGGCACTGTTCAACTCGGCGTTTTAGGGTGTCCAAACTTGCCGTCCCGATTAAACGACGAAGATGTAGAACGCGGATGCCTTTTTGTCGCCATCCGCGGTGAAGGCACACAGCTCTATACGAAAACAGGAAACTTTATAGGGCAAGTACACGTATCGGAAGCGGTACATCGCTTCGCAGAGAGTTTCGAGTCCACGCACGGGGACAGTGACGCACACAGTAGCATTGCGAATGCCCTCGGAATTACAGAATCACCTGTTCGCATGGACAGTCAAGCGAAGTACGGCATCGTTTCCCGTGGCGAAGCATCGCTCTATATCCGTCTTCCGAACCCGAAATATCCAGATTACCGCGAATGCATCTGGGATCATGCCGCAGGGCTGATTGTCGTCGAAGAAGCAGGCGGCACGGTTACAGACGCGAACGGCATCCCGCTTAATTTTTTGACGGGCAAGCGGATGCATGAGAACCGCGGTGTCGTCGCAACCAATGGAAAACTCCATCAACAGGTTTTAATGGCAGTCAGCAGTCGGTTAAGAAGGGACTGGTGAACCAAAATTTCCTTCGAGAATCGGAGTGTTTTTGCTGGGGTGTTCCCTCCCCTATGCTGAAAGTCAATGGTTTCCGATAACCAATACACCGAAAACTATTATAGCAGGAGGCGATAAATACAATATGAAAACTGGGCAAATCGTTGCACCACGTCAGATCGAAATTGTTGATATAGAACAACCGAACCTCGCCGATTACCCTGATGGCACAGTGATGATAAAAACCGCACACAGTGCTATCTGTGGTACTGACATGCCGTCGTTCGTCCTTGAACATCCAGCGGACAGTTATCCACTTGCACCAGGACTTTCGATTCACGAGACAATTGGCGTCGTTACAGAAAGCACCTCAGACAAATTCAAGGCAGGAGACGAGGTCCTCGCGCTTCCACGCTATATCGGCGGACTTTCAGAATACTTCCTATCAGATGAAAGCGTCACGTTACCGTTGACAGACTTCCCGCGAAAGGACTGCATCCTGATGTCCCAACCGCTTGGAACGGTTGTTTGGGCATGTCGGAAACTACCGAACCTACTTAATCTCGATACCGTCGTTATCGGACAAGGACCGATGGGACTTCTCTTTACACACATGCTGAGCAACCTCGGCGCCCGCACCGTGATTACGACAGATTTGGTCGATTTCCGACTCGCAGTTTCTAAGAAGATGCGTGCCACACATACGATCAACACTGCTAAGGAAGATCCCGTCGCTGGCATTGAGGAAATTACGGAGGGCAGAATGGCGGATTTGGTAATTGAGGTCGTTGGACACCAAACGGAGACTATCAACGATTGCCTTCAACTCCTGAAGCGGGACGGCACACTTCTCGCTTTTGGCGTACCGGACGACCAAATTTACGATTTCCATTTCGCAGATTTTTTCCGGAAAAATATCAGATTCATCGGGTCCGTCGGACCGGACGCGCCGAACGACTTCCCGCTGGCGATGGACATGATTGTCCAAGGACGCCTCGATGTGTCACCAATTATTACGCATCATTTGCCTTTCACGGAGGCACAACTCGGATTTGAGATGGCATTGAACAAGAAAGACGAGGCAATTAAGATAATTTTCGACTACGAGTAGCCGCCAACTATTGGCTGTCAGTAGAGAGTTAGCGAGTTGAGAGGTTAGGAAGTTGCAAGAGGGTTTCATCGCTTCTAACAACTTTAGACACGTTGAAACTTTAGCACACTTCACAACTTCCGAAGGCTGACTGCTGATGGCTAACAACTATCTACAACGGCAATTCAACGGGACGTTCTTCACGGCTGGACTGGTAGATAGCAAGAATAATCTCAACAGCTTTACGTCCTTCACGTCCATCAACGAGATGCGAGGCATCGTGTTCGAGCCCATTAATGAGGTTTTCCATCTGCCGTCGGTGATTGGCATGGTTAATAGCTCTTGGATCGGATGCCCCGCCGCCGGTGTCTGTTTTTTGAGCGAATTTCTCTCGGATTTCTGCATCTTCAGGTAGTTCCGGGTCGAATTCCCACGTCACAATGTCCTCTTCGGCTAAAACGATAGTTCCGTTTGTGCCGGAAATTTCAGTTTTCTTAAGCATGCCAGGAAAAGCGGCAGTTGTGCCTTCGATGACACCGAGTGCGCCGTTTTCAAATCGGAGTGCAGCGACAGCGGCATCTTCGACCTCTATCCGCTCGTGTGCCAAGGTATCGGTAAACGCTTGGACAGATTTAACGGGTCCCATAAAATACTGGAGCAGGTCAATAGCGTGGATGGATTGGTTCATGAGCGCGCCACCACCATCAAGGTCCCACGTTCCTCGCCAGCCACCGCTGTCGTAATACGCTTGAGAACGGTACCATTTGATGTAGGCATCGCCCAAAGTTAACTTGCCGAATCGTCCGCTCTCAATTGTGGATTTAACGAGTTGCGTACTTTCTGTGAAGCGGGAATTGAAGATAGCGCACAGCCGGACACCCGATGCATCACACGCTTCAATAATCTGATCGCACCGTGGGAGCGTGATTTCCAACGGTTTTTCAACGATGACGTGTTTGCCAGCTTCCGCTGCAGCGACGGCAGGTTCCAAATGCGCACCGCTCGGCGTACAGATGCAAACGATATCCAAGTCGTCCCGTTTGAGCATCTCAGCATAATCGGTGTAACTGTCAACATTGTAGCGATCGGTGAGCCGTTTAGCGTTCTCGGCATTTCGCGAACTGACTGCGACCAATTGTCCGTGTTCTAATTCAGAAATCGCGGCGGAATGAAAATCGGAGATCATTCCGCACCCAATAATACCAAATCCGTATGTCTTCATATTCTTAACTATCGTCCTTTACTACACGATCTGACTGTAGGTCAGATCATTGGAAAAATTATGACCTCCAACGAGAATCAAGTTTCAGAGCACGCGCCTACAGAGGAACAAGACGCTGAGCAGACACCTACCAACAAAACTTTCAGAATCGTCTGTATGACGTTTTGCCTGGCAGTGACGGTGCTGTTCCTATGGGTCTGGCATCATCAAACCCAGTTCAACGATCACTACCGGAAAGCAACTTTTCTGATGCGCAACGGTGAAGCCAAGCAAGCGATCGAAGTGTACCAGAAGGCAATTAAAAACAAGGCTCGTACCCTCTTTTTCACCAAAGAACCGTCGGTTTACAATAACCTTGGGCAAGCCTATCTATACGACGAACAATATGCTCCCGCTGTTGAGAACTTTAAAAAAGTGATTGCACTGGCACCGGATATTGCTGAAGGCTACGTTAACTTGACGACCGCTTACCTCCGACAGAACCTACCTACCAACGCACGTGAGCTATGCCTGCACACTCTTCAAAGTTTCCCGAAGACTGCCCTGCTCCATTACAACCTCGCATGCGCTTACGCACTGACGGGTGAGTCACAGAAAGCGGTAGACTCGCTCAGGCAAGCGGTAGGCATCAACCCGGAACTTAAAGTACTCGCGGAGCAAGAGGGAACTCTTAAAGGGATCGTGTCTGAAATACCGTAACAGAAACGCTGTCGGTCGTTTTCAGAGATTATCAGATTGAGACAACACACTTGCTAAGTTATTTGGCACACCACATCTTTTTAGCCGAATAGGAAATCTTTGATTTCGAAAACGTACTGGGGTCCTATTGATGTCTTTAAGTTGAAGTTTGGAAATCCCCTTACCATGAAAAAGAACAGGAACACAGGTCATTTCAAAAACCTGCGGTATTAAGCCAGAGAGCAACCCCACGCTCTCTTGCAACTGTTCAGATACATCTGTTGCTTTAAAGGTCCCGCTCTTCAGTTCAATTAAAGCCATAACTAACCTGTTTTTGGAGGTATCTCCGTAAATCAGAATCCGGTCACACCGCTTGCCTGTCACTCTATTTGCCGGAAACGCTAGGTCTACGTCTACCACAATTCGCTTGCGGGGAACACCAGCCATGTCCACACGGCACCCACGGCCACTACACGAGTTAATAAGGTTTTCCTCACCAACCCGTTCTCGGATCCTACTGAGAATTTCACTCATCATCGCCGAATTCTTCCTCATTCAGGAGATGTTGTTGGAATTCAACAGCGTTATTATGGAGTTCTTCAGCAACGTCGTAGTAGTCTTTCGGCTCTATGCCTTCAATGTAATCAAACAGTATTTCCTCCACCGGTTTTTCTGTGCGAAACCACCACGCACCGACCTCTTCCTTCATCAACCAAGTTTCCGGTTCTGCTTTATTTTTTCCCAACTTCATCACTTCACCTTCGCGAACCAAATTGCCGATCTGCTCAAGGAGCCAGTCGCTATGCGTCGTTATAATCACACGGACCCCCGCTCGAACCAAACGAGCAAGCGTCAACGCAACCTTAGTTTGGGCAGCGGGGTGAAGATGAGCTTCAGGCTCTTCAATGATGAGCGTATCACCCGGTTGAACAACACCGTGTAGGAACAACACAAGCGGCGCGAGCTCCAATACCATTGATGAAGATCGGCTCATACGCAAAGTCTGTTCCGATTTTTGTGGGCGATAGCGAAATTCCGGATATCCTGTTGCAGGTCGTCTAACTTCTATCTCTCCACGTAGAACTTCGTCTTCCAGAACTTTGACAATGCCACTCATCTCATCTGAAAACCAGCGACGTTCATCGTAATTAATGATTTGCTTCAGAAAATCCGCTATCATCCCCGAAAATACAGGAATTTCAGAGAACTGTTCCAACCCGACACGGGTAGCGCGGTCTACAAGCGAACTGGCAATCATACCGTGGCTTTGCATGATACCACTCCGGGCAGCAGGAAGGTAATAAGATTTTGTAGGCGCAATCCAACTAAAACCGCGCACGGGTTCTTGCCTCCAATCTCCAGGCTCAAGTGACTTTCTTAACGCCATTCTATCGTCGTGGTGGAGGACTGTATCTTCACTTATAGATCCATCTGTAGTAACTTCGGTGCCAGAATTATAGATACCAAATGACCAGAGGATCTGGTTTTCCTCACGAACTTCCAATAAGACCTTCATTGCATCATGCCGACTTTCCGTGAATCTTATGAGTTCTGAAGCGGACTCAAGATCGAAACATCGTCTAAGTTCATCTTTAAACCTTTCAGAATTCACCAAATCCGATTGCAACCGGTCTCGTAACCACTGTGGTGAATCAGAAAATTTGAATGGCTGTCCAGTCACATTTAATTTTTCAAGCACCTCTCGCGTTTCCTCTGATAATGCTTGAGTCGAGCCGATAGGATGCCGCGAGTAGTGAACACCAGCTAATTGGAGAATACGATGAGACAACCAAGGAACTCGTGAGATTCCATAAAAAGTACGGTGTAATGCATAAATGAGCGCGGAGAGATAAGTCTTGCCGGTATTGCTCTCACCGACAAATACTGTCAGCGGACGGATATCTATCTCCGCCTTCTCTATAGGTCCAAAATTCTCCACTGCGACTTGGATACTTGGGTGTTGCTGTCCGTTCTTAGCCTTTCGCATTGTTTTCCTGCCAGCGATGATTTTAAACCAATTATACGTCTATTCCTACCTATTTGCAACGAAAAATGGGCGAGAATGAATCTCACCCACCTCACTTAGAACAAACAGTGGATAGATAGCCAACACTATCTTTTCAACTTACCCCACACCGTCGCCAATTTGCCGCGTGCTGAGACATCAAGCGTATCGTTGATGATTTTCTGGATGTCTGCTTCAGAAAGTGCGTAGTTGGCTAACATCAATTCGTCGATTCTACCCTGAAAGAAACGCGGGCAGCATCCGTTATTTTCGCCACCGAATCGCAAAGACTTATCTGGTCTGGTGAGACCAGGCCCCTTCTGTGCGATAGCCGTGCCATCGGATTCCCCATTAATATAAAAACGGGCTTCGCTACCATCCCAGGCAATGGCAACATGCGACCATTCTTTCGCCTTTATTTTCCCATCAGAAATATGGTAACCGGGACTACTGGTCTCGTAGAAGTAATAAGCAAGCTGTCCCGCACCGGGCTCAATTTGCAGATAGTAGGTGTTCTTGTAGAAAATCGTGAACTTGTTCTCCTGCCCACCCGCCGGAAGTTCGTCAGGGTAAACCCATGCCATCATCGTAATGGCTTCATCTATGTCGAGCTCATCGGAGTGAGCGACATCTATGAAATCGGCTTTACCGGCCTCACCAGCCATTTGCACGGCGTTCCCTGAAATGCCTTCAGCCCACTCCACATCGCCGTCGAATTCACCGACCAAGCCAGCAGTCTCATCTTCAGCCTGTTTCCCCTTGCCTTCGTCGAAATGCCAGACATACAATTTCTCGCCGAGTTGTTTCACGTTACCTTTTCCGCCCGCAGCATAACCCGCAAAGCAGAGAGATAGACTAAAAAAAACGCATAGCATCATTAGAATCTGGGTTCTCATCGGTAGTTCCTCCTCTTAAAATGAACAAAAGGGCAGGTCAAAACCCGCCCCTTTCGTAAAACTTGGCAACAGGCAGGCATTCTGGTGCTATCCCTACAACAGAAAACAGAACGTACTTATCTGCCTCTACATCTTCAATTTACCCCATGTTGTGGCAAGTTTATCCTTCGGCGATACAGCAAAATAAACGCCGTTTTCCATATCTTGGTTAATCTCTTCAACGGTGAGCGCACGGTTATAGATCGCAACCTCATCGACCAAGCCAATCATACCATCCAACCCTGTTTGTGCCTTACCGATACGAAAAACCACCTCAATGCTGTTAATTTTACCCTTTGGTGGCTCGAATTCGACATCCAACTCGCCATCAATATATTGGCGAATCATATCGCCATCGAAAGTAGAAGAAACGTGATGCCATTGCTCCAAATCGGGCTTAATGGTCTGTTTATTCCGTGAACCTTGCCATCCACCGATGTTAATCCACGTTTCAATTTGTGGGGATCCGGTAAACTGCGCGCTCCACTGGAGGCAATAGCCACCGACGTTCGCACCACTTCTACGCCCCATCAGGTTAGAGTCGCCTTGCGATTCTTCAGGGAAAAACCACGCCTGAATCGTGAGACCATCGGTAATGTCGAGTTCGGGGACTGCATCAACCTCCACAAACTGTTGGTCATTTTCAAGGTGGACAGCACCCCCAATTTTTCCATCCTTCGACCAGACTGCCCCCTCAAGAGTGCCTTCTATGTTATTCCCGCTTATATCTGTCACCTTGCCACCCTCGTCTTCATCGAAAGTGAAATACAACATGAGTGCATCGTCATCGTTTATTGCCCACGCACTGACACTAAAACATAGGGCAATGACCAAAAAAAACATGATAATCGGTTTCATACCGTAAACTCCTTTATTCTCGTTGTCAGTTGTCAGTAAGGTTTGCCACACGAACCTTTCAGTTTTTGGTCACTCGCGCGACAGTCTTTTAACTTTAACCATCAACTCATCTACTGATACTTTTGCTAAAGCACGAGTTGATGGTTAAAACTGATAGCCGATTGCTGACTGCCGACTGCCATTTAGAACGTAGAAATCTGAATCTCCTTCGCTGTAATAAACTCAAGCAGCGCGGGAGTGCCTTCTTGTGTTTTTTGGATGCCACGCTGAATAGCCGGGATAATCTGGTCAGGTGTTTCGACACGCTCACCGTAGCCACCGAACGCCTTCGCCATGTCTGCGTAGTGCCCAGAGATGTCTGTGCTACGGAATTTTTCGGTAGACACAGGCATAATCGGAATCTCAATCGCCATAGAGAAATTGTTGAAAAGTACTGACAAAATCGGGATTCTTTCCCGCACAGCCGTCTCGAAATCCATACCCGTGAATCCGATAGCGGCATCACCCCAGACGTTGACACAGAGGGCATCCGGTCTGGCGAGTTTCGCACCCATGGCGAGTCCGAGACCGTAGCCGAGCTGCGTCGTCTTGCCCCAACCGATATAGGTGAGCGGCGCGACAGACTCCCAGAACGGAGACATTTGGTCACGCGGGCTTCCGGCATCGTGCGTAATAATCGTGTTTTCGACATCAACTGTGTGCAGCAAATCCGAGATGACGCGATACGGGGTCATCGGCACCTCATCCGAAGTGAGTTTTGCCTTCCACTGGTCGAGCCATTCCGCTTTAACCGCACTAATTTCTCCAGTGACGGCAGCCGTGTGCTCTTCGGATGCACCATTAGAACGATCGCGAACGGCTTCTACCAAGCCATCTAAAATTAAACCCGCATCGCCAACGAGGGCAGTTTCAACGGGAACATCTTTGTTGATGTCCGCTGGATCTAACGTCGCGTGAATAACCCGTTTTCCATCGGGAATCCTGACACCAAAGCCGGTTCGGGTAAAACTGCACCCGATACCCAAAATCAGATCCGTTTTTTGAAGGAAGTGATGCACCGGTTTCGGAATCGCGCGTCCACCAGAACCGAGGGCTAACGGATGATCTTCCGGGAATGCGCTTTTGCCACCCAAACTCGTTGTCACAGGTGCACCGAGCAGTTCCGCCAATTCTTTTAAAGAATCCCAAGCTTGGGCATAATGCACACCTTGTCCTGCGTAAATGACAGGACACTCGGCATCAAGTAACGCCTCTGCAGCAGCCTCAATCGAAGCACTGTCAGGTCCGTAGCGCACGGTGGGTACCGGTGTCGGATCAAAGGAGTCGGAAATCTCTTCACCAAACAGATCTGATGGGAATTCCACGAGTGCCGGGCGAGGTCTGCCGTTCCGGACTTGAGTAAAGGCACGTCGCATCGCTTCCGGGACAGCTTCAGGCATCGTGACTTGCTCACACGACTTCGTTACATGCCGATAGTTCAGGGCAGAATTGAAATTCGGTTGGATTTGGGTTACGCTTCGAGAGTACCCCCCCGGTAGCACTACAATCGGTGCGGAATCGCCGTATGCTTGAGCAACACCCCCGAAGGCGTTTTCGGAACCGGGTCCGCTCTGCATACAGAACACACCAATCTTCTCTCCAGAGGTTATTCGGCTCATAGCGTCTGCCATGTGAAGCCCAATACGTTCCTGTCTAACGATAATCGGACGGATGTCTAACTTCGCCGCCGCTTCGATGATCGGGTTAACGGGATAGGCGAATAGGTACTCTACGCCCTCTGCTTTTAGGACTTTCGCAACTGCATCAACAACTTTCATTTTTTAATATTCCTTTTTTTCGGGCTGTCGGTATTGTCCCGCAAGCCCACACGCGGCTTGCGTCGCAATCAGCAGTCGATTAAGGGATTCTGAGAGTTGCGTTTTTCGTGAATTCCACAAATCTCTCTTTAACCGATAACCGATAACCGACAACTACTTAGCATTAGGACTCGTAGGCACACCGTCATCCATCACAAGTGGAAAATGGTCGCCTGCTAATTTATCACCATCGTTGACAGTGACAAAGGGTTTCATAACATGGCTTCCGCTGGCATCGTATAGCGTCTCATCTGTCATGTAATGCACCGCAATCGCACGCCGAGGGTTATCGCTTGTGTTGTCATGCGATCCGTGCCACGTTAAGGAATGATGGTAATGGACATGTCCTTTCGGTACAGGGCAGAACTCTACCTCTAATTCGTTATCTTCAAAGCGATCCGGCATCGAATGGATGTCCTTGACGGAATGCAGGAACGAAATCTGATTGCCCCAATGGTGAGAACCACGAACCATGCGCATACATCCATTACCTTCACCAACATCATCCAACGCAACCCAAGCCGATACCTGACTCGTTTTCGGGGTAAGGATTGGCCAATAAGGTGAATCTTGGTGCCACATGTTCACCCCACCAACATGCGGCGGTTTGTATTGAATCTGGTCATGCCAGACGCGCAACTCTGTCGCTGACATCAGTTGTCCAATCTCTTCCACAATCACCGGGTTGTGAACGAGTCGGTGATAGGCAGAACTCGCCTCCCAAATATTAACGACTTGCCACACCGGACTCTCCTCTCTACGGCCAAGGTTGGCGATGTGCACGGGTTGCGGAATGTCGGTTTTCTCATAATCATCAATAACGCGTGCCAATTCCGAACGCAACTCCTCAACCTGTTCATCACTTAAAACACGGTTTCCGAGGAGGAACCCTTTTTCACGAAATGTGTCAACCTGGGTTTGGTTGAGCATATCTGTCTCCTATAGAAAGATTTATATGTTGGGTTTTGTCGGTTCTCCAGCATCCATCACAAGTGGAAAATGGTGTCCCGCTAATTTATCGCCACCATTGACGGTAACAAAACGTTTCATGATGTGAGTGCCATCCTCATCGTAACAGGTTTCACTTGTCATATAATGCACCGCAATCGCGCGCCGAGGACCGCCACTGGTGTTGTCATGCGATCCGTGCCACGTTAAGGCGTGGTGATAATGGACATGCCCTTTCGGCACAGGACAGAGTTCCACTTCCAATTCGTTACTCTCAAATTGATTCGGCATCGAATCGATGTCTGGAACCTCCCGCAAAAAAGGCATCTGACTCCCCCAGTGATAGGAACCCCGGACCATGCGCATACATCCGTTGCTCTCATCAACATCGTCCAAGGCAACCCAAGCCGATACCTGACTCGTTTTCGGGGTGAGAATCCCCCATAACGGTGAATCCTGATGCCAGCGGTTCACACCACCGACCTGTGGCGGTTTGTACTGGATCTGGTCGTGCCAGACGCGCAACTCTGTTGCCGACATGAGTTGCCCAATCTCTTCGACAATCACCGGATTGTGAACCAGTCGATGATAGGCAGAACTCGCCTCCCAAATATTGACGATCTGCCAGACTGGACTCTCTTCCTTACCGCCGAGATTCGCAATGCGCACGGGTTGCGCAATATCGGTTTTTTCATAGTCATCAATAACACGCGCCAATTCCGAACGCAACTCGTCGACTTGTTCATCACTTAAAACACGGTTACCGAGAAGAAAGCCTTTTTTACGAAATGTGTCAACCTGAGTTTGATTAAGCATATTTTTTAAATTTCCTTGCGGTTCGGTCAGTTAGGATTAGACATTTACGTACCTTTCCGTAGATCCGCCTGCGCCGATGTTGCAGACTACTGTTTCTGATACTCTTTTGTAGCATTATGAGACCTGTTGGTTCCCGTGCATCTTCTCAAGGCCTATCACACAAATCACGGGTTGGTTTTTAATTTTTCTTTTCACGAATTTTCGCACACTTTACGGACGTTAAAACTTTCCTTTTAGGCACCAACGATCCTATCCCTGAGTTCCACCCACTCCTCGTCGGAGAGCTTCGGGGGCCACGCAATCCGTTCACCGATGAGTGCGGAGCGATATGCCGCCATAATCAAATCAAAACCGAGCATCGCGTACTCCAACCTATTGCGATGGGGTTGATTTTCGTCATCCAGCCATGTAGCAACCGCTTGCGTAAAGTCGCGCTGCCCGAATTTGTCATCTTCGCCGAAGTGAGTTTCCTCAACAAAGTGCTGTGCCATACCGTCAAACTGATAGCCCCATGAACCGTTTTCTCGCCACCACATTCTGCCTTTCGTCCCCCAAAAATCGAGGTTGCACCGTGGATTACTACCGGGGAAATCAATGGTTCCGAACGCTGTCCGTGCAGACTCAAAAAAGACGCGGGCACCGTTCTCGAACGTATAAATCGCCATCAAATCTTCGGGGCATTGCCGATGCGGGATGTGATAGGTTTCTGCCCCCTGAACGGCACCCCACACGTGTGTGATCGGAAGGTCTTTCAGGGCGAAAAGCACAACGTCCATCAAGTGCGTATCCATGTCGGTAATATCGCCCTCGGTGCAAGCACGAATGAAGTGTATGTCGCCGAGTCTATCGTCAGCAAAAAACTCTAATAATTTTTCAGCAAATGGCAGATATCGTCGTTGATGATTGACGATAATCTTCAAACCTGTCTTTTCATACGCTGCAGCGAGTGCTTCCGCTTCCCTGGGTCTGAGCGCAAGTGGTTTTTCTATCACTAATGCTTTAACACCCGCTTCAGCGGCAGGTTCTACCCAGATATGCCGCGGCACCGTCGGCTCTGTAACAGCATGGATAATATCGGGTTTCTCCTTTTCCAACATCTCGACGTAATCTGTGTATCCGGGGATGTTTAGTTCTTCTACCGCTGCTTTTAACCGTTCCTCGTCAAGTTCGCAGATGGCAATTACCTTCATATTTTCGATGCCTTCATAACGTCGGGCATGGTGTACACCCCGCCTTCCCCCAACGATCCCAGTTCGATACATTCCCATAATGTGCCTCCTCGCTGAATCGTGCAGTTTGCCGGTTTCCGAAATTTGCTACTATATTAACATGCGCACAAATTTGTGTCAACTGTTTGATTTGGAAGCCCAGAAGCATTTGTCATCACGTTTTCTCTATTGTTAAATTCGCGCGCTCGTGATAAAATACAATGCATCAAGTAAAATCACCTTCTGATAGGAGGGCTATATGAAGATTGATAAGATTGAGTCGTTTTTTATTGGGAACGGCTATGTAATTCGGATCCATACGGATACCGGTATCAGTGGCGTGGGACAGACCGCCTGTTGGGGTTACCCAGAAGCCGTTGACAGTATCATCAACACGTTTAAGAAACACCTCATTGGACAGAACCCGTTGCGGATTGAGCATCACTGGCAATATCTCTACCGCATGGGTCCATTTCGTGGGACCGCGCTGAGCGGTGCTATTAGTGCGGTGGACATCGCCTTGTGGGACATCAAGGGCAAACATTTCGGTGTCCCGATTTGGGAATTGTTAGGCGGGAACTGCCGCGATAAAATCCGACTACACCTCCTCGGCGGCGGCAGCACACCGGAAACGATGTACGACGCAGCGAAGGCGGCTGTCGAAGAAGGGTTTACGGCACTCAAGTTTGATCCAGTGGTCGGAAACTTCCAAGACATGACAGTTGATCGACTCGTCAAGACTGCACGCGACATCGTCGCAGCGGCGCGTGAAGGCGGTGGACCGGATCTCGATCTGATTGTTGAAGTGCATCGGAAACTGACACCGATGAATGGCATCCTGCTGGAATCGGCCCTCGCACCGTTTAATCTCTATTTCATTGAAGACCCAATTCAGATTGATACGATTACAACACAAGGGGAATTAGCGAAAAGGATGACAACCCCTCTCGCTATCGGTGAACGTAATGTAAGCATCTGGGAATTCCGCGAACTCCTTGAAGCAGGCGGACCGCAATATGTGCGCCCCGACCTCGGCTTGGCAGGTGGTATAACGCACTGTAAGAAAATCGCGGCACTTGCTGAGGCGTATCACAGTGCGGTTGTCACGCACAACTTCCTTGGACCCCTCATTACTGCTGCATCGCTTCACTTAGATACAAGTATCCCGAACTTTATCACTCAGGAATATACCAAGGGCGATGAATCCGAAGCATTTGCTGTCTATAAAGTCGCATATCAACGGGAAGGTGGATACATTCCAATACCTGAAGCTCCGGGCTTAGGTATCGAACTTGACGATAGTTTAATCGAAAAAACGCCGTACCAACCAATGAATACCGGCACGACACCTTTGCGTGAAGACGGCTCTGTCGCTTATGCGGTATAATTGCACCTAAGGGATACTCTCAACGCCGCAAAATGAAACCAAACTTGTAGCCTGCAACAACGGCGCAGGCGGATTTGAGAAAGGCGCGTCAACGCCCAATTTCACGTTGTTTAACCGCAAGGAAAATTAAAAATATGAATGCTGATGAAAAATATCTATTCGATCTGAACGGTTACCTTATTATCAAGAACGTGCTAACACCTGAAGAGGTAGCAATAGCGAATGAAGCGATTGATAAACATGGTGAGCAAGCACGCATCCGCCCACGCGAACAGGCACTCGATGGCGGCTCCCCGGAATTAAAAGGTGAGCAGGGCAGAGGTGAACTCGGCGGTATGCTCAACTGGGAGAAACCGTGGTGTAATCCGTTCCGCCACATGCTCGCACACCCGACGCTCGTCCCGTATCTCAATGAGATATTGGGGAAAGGGTTCCGAATGGATCATCAGATGTTTCTGCTTTCAATGGACAAGGGTGCAGAGGGGCATACGTTCCATGGCTCCTCCGGTCCTGGCTTCGATCCGAACCAATACTATATTTTCCGTGACGGACGTATGCACAACGGCTTGACTGTCGTCACATTTCAATTGACGGACGTGCCACCCGGAGCGGGAGGGTTAATCGTTATACCGGGAAGCCATAAGAGCAACTACCCGTGCCCGCAAAAGATGCGACTTTACCAAGAACATCAAGAGAACATCCGACAACTCGTCTGCAACGCCGGTGATGTGGCAATCTTCACGGAGGCGGTGACGCACGGAACGCTTCCGTGGACAGCTGACCATCCGCGCCGCTCCATTCTAACCCGGTATACCGCGGGCAACATGGCGTATGTTCCTGCCTATGAAATACCGGAATGGGCAAATGAACGCCAGCGTGCTGTCATGGAACCACCTTATCATTCGCGATTAAATCGTCCCACCTTGGAGACGTAGGAAGGAATAACTGATATGTCTACTTCAACGAGCGCAATCCTGGGTCTCATTTTTCTGGGACTTGCGAATGCCTCCGTTTTCTTGATGTTTAAACTATGGGGTTACCCATTTGATAAAGAGACACATACGAGTTCCGCCCCGCGGTCCTTGATGCTGATTCATCGGCTTATCGGCTACGCATATGCGATACTCTACGTCTTTATGATGTGGCACATGGTACCACGTTTGTGGAATTACCAAGTCGAACTCCCGCCGCGTACCGTCGCGCATCTGATGCTCGGCATTACGATCGGCGTACTGATCCTCGTCAAGATTGCCATCCTCCGGTTTTTTCGGCACTTTGAGGAAGCGATGCCGTATATTGGCACGACGCTGCTGATTTGCACTTATCTATTGATTGGATTGTCGGTGCCGTTTACATTCCGAGAAGTAGCATTGCGAACACAGACAGACGCGTTCAGCGATGAGGGCATTGCACGAACCCGTAAGTTGCTCGAAAACGCAGGATTACCAGAGGAAGCACCACTCGATCAGTTGGCATCAAAGCGAAAATTGCAGGACGGACAATATGTCCTACAGCGTAAGTGCGTTATCTGCCACGATCTACGCACCATTCTCGCGAAGCCACGCACCCCTACAGATTGGGTCCGCCTCGTCAATCGTATGGCGATAAAGCCAATGATCGGCGAACCAATTCACACAGAAGAGGAGTGGACAGTCTCGGCATATCTTATTGCTATTACGCCTGACATCCAAACCTCGGTTCGGCAACAACGACAACAACAAATGCGTGCGAACGAGGCAAAAGCAGCCGCTCAAATCGCAACCTTTGCTATGGAAATGGATATAGAAGTTGAAACCGATACAACGACACCGCCTTACAACGAAGTGGAAGCGAAAGCACTCTTTGAGGACAAATGCTCTCAATGCCATCCCGTCACCGATGTTGAAGACTATCCACCTCGCTTTGAGGAGGAGACAACCGAGATGGTAGCACGGATGATAGACAACGGGCTTTACCTTGAAGAAGAAGAGATCGAATTCATTACGCGCTATATCAACGAGAACTATCTTGACAGTGAGTAGGAGGAAGGACTCACACGGTATTTGAACCATCCCTACTTACTGACTTCTGAGCGCGCTCACAAGCCAGAGATTACTTCGTAGCAGATGTGTTCCTGTGCAGTCCCAAAAATATGACAAAAACAAAGATCGCTGATCTCAGCGAACTCAATGATCGCGAGCCGACTTACGCCCTCGTCGCAAACGTCGACCTCGTGGTTATCCGGTATGACAACGAAGTTTCTGTGCTCTACGGCAGATGCCATCACCGCGGCGCCTTACTCGCTGACGGTTATATTGACGGCGAAAACCTAATATGTGGCGTTCACGCCTGGGATTACCGCTACGATACAGGTATAAGCGAATACCAGAACACGGAACGTCTCGCTAAATTTAATGCATGGATAGAGGACGATGCTGTCTATGTCGACGCAGATGAAATCCGAGAATGGGAACATCAGAACCCACAACCTTATCAACGGGACGAATATCACGGAACGTATCAAGACATTCACGGCACCGCAGAAGAACCGTATGTCGCCCAAATTCAAGAATTGGCGCGTCATGGACTGAGTAAAGTCGGACACCACGGTCAAACTGAGGCGATGGGAGTGTTGCGGGAGGATTTACCAAATTGGGACGCGCTTCAATTTGTTGTTGCGCAGTTGCATAAAACACCACATCTCGATGACGAACCAGTCAAAACGGAGTTGGTTATAGGTCCGCGAGCAAAAAAACCGCTAAAACTCGATATACCGATTTTTGTCTCCGATATGAGTTTTGGTGCACTGTCAGCCGAGGCGAAAATCGCATTAGCGAAGGGTGCGGAAATGGCAGGCACAGGTATCTGTTCCGGCGAAGGTGGGATGTTATTGGCAGAGGCTGAAGCAAACAGCCGCTACTTCTATGAACTCGCTTCGGCACGGTTCGGATTCTCCTATGATAAACTCGAACACGCGCAGGCATTTCATTTCAAGGGCGGACAAGGGGCAAAAACAGGGACAGGCGGACATCTCCCCGGCAACAAGGTAACAGAGGAGATAGCGGCGGTACGTGGACTACAAGCGGGGGAACCCGCAATTTCACCCGCCCGGTTTCCGGATTGGGAGACACTCGACGACTTCGCAAAATTTGCGGAACTCGTGCGGAAGGAGACCGACGGCATTCCAATCGGGTTTAAACTCTCCGCACAGCACATCGAGAAGGACATCGAAGCCGCGCTCCACATCGGTGTGGATTACATTATTCTCGACGGTAGAGGCGGCGGTACTGGTGCCGCACCGCTTTTATTCCGAGATAACATCTCGGTCCCAACAATACCAGCCTTGGCACGCGCCCGGAAGTATCTTGATGAAACGGGGAACAGCGATGTCACACTTATTATTACCGGCGGTTTGAGAACACCCGCTGATTTTGCGAAAGCGTTGGCACTCGGTGCAGATGGTGTTGCAATCGCGAATTCCGCGATGCAGGCGATCGGCTGTATTGGGATGCGCGCATGTCACACCAACAACTGTCCAGTCGGTATTGCAACACAGAAGGAGCATCTGCGTTCTCGACTCAAGGTAGAAGTCTCAGCACAGCGTTTGAATCGGTTTCTCGGTGCGTCCGTCTCCCTCATGCAGGTGTTAGCGCGTGCCTGTGGACACACCCATTTAAATCAGTTCAATTCGGACGACTTGACGACATGGGCGCGCGACATCGCCTATTTGACAGGCGTTAAATACGCTGGCGTTGTGCCGTTGTAAACATTTGTTATGAATGGACGTGGAATTATAACCGAATTTTCTTGAATTCCTCAATCTGTGCCGTAATCGCGCGTTCCGTTGGGAGACGCTCCGCGCTCGACGCACCGTAGAAGCCCACGACCCCTTCGGTATTTTTCAGAACGTATGTTGCGTCTTCTGGCTCCGCGATGGGACCCCCGTGACAGATAACGAGGATTTCTGGATTGACCCCTTTCGCGGCATCGTGGATGGCTTGCACCCGTTTGGCGGCATCCGCAAGTGTGAGGGCAGTTTGTGCTCCAATAGAACCTTTCGTTGTCAACCCCATGTGTGCGACGAGAATATCAGCACCCGCATCCGCCATCTGCTCCGCCTCGGTTTCGTTGAAGGCGTAAGGTGTCGTGAGCATTCCCATCTGATGCGCCGTCCGAATCATCTCCACCTCGGGTCCGTATCCCATATCGGTCTCTTCAAGCAGTTGACGGAACGTGCCGTCAATCAGACCGACCGTCGGGAAGTTTTGCACACCGGAAAACCCGATCGCATCTATCTGACTCAAGAAGACATCCATTAAACGGAACGGATCCGTACCACAGACCCCAGCGAGAACGGGTGTGTCTGGAACGACGGGTAGCACTTCGCTTGCCATCTCAACGACAATCTGGTTTGCGTCGCCGTAAGGCATCATACCGGCGAGTGAACCTCTACCCGCCATTCTGAATCTGCCAGAGTTATAGATAATAATCAGGTCAATGCCACCTGCAGCCTCACATTTTGCGGAGATACCTGTGCCAGCACCCGCCCCGATGATGGGTTTGCCTATGTCAATATTATTGCGCAATTGGGCTAAAATTTCTTCGCGTTTAAATTTCATGCGTGATTATCCTTGCGTATGATAATTGGATGTAGTATACTACACGCATTATAGCAAAATATTAGATTTTGTCTAACACTTTTAACCTGCTTCATTCCACTGTTTTTTTAAGGAAACTCGTTTGAGAGAGTAAACATTCATGAATCTGCCTAGCAAACCCACAAGCCGCGTTCTGATAGGTCTTTTCGCTTTATCCATAGGTGTCCTTTGTCCGCCTCTTGTGGAGGCTTATATAGAAGGACCTTGGCTGTGGATGATTGCCAGTGGTAGAGATATAGATAGCGATCAGTTGGCTGTCGCCAGTAAAGGAAAAGTCACTGAAAACCTTGTCGCTAAGTATGGCGTAAACGAAGGGGATACCGTAGGACAGTTGCGATGGACGCGCGGGCGGATTTTCTCAGAGATTGATTGCTTATTCTGGCAGTGGGGATGCTACTCGGATAACGTTAACGGTGTTGTCAATAGAATAGGATTGAGCAACGACCGAGGGCTGAATTATCATGCCGCGTACGCTTTGATTAACATCATCTCGCCGCGAGAACGAACAAATGTTGCGATGGGTGTTGGAAGCGACGATGCCGTTAAAGTTTGGCTCAACGATAAAGTGGTCCACGTAAACAAGGTGGATAGACGCACAACCGGCATTCAAGACCTATTCCGCGTCAATTTGAAAGCTGGAGACAATCTTCTGCTGGTTAAGGTGAGCGATAATCTATGGAACTGGGGCATGTTCTTTGAGATTTATCTTGAGACAGACGATTTTCGCACTGCCCTTCCTATGAGGGCTTCCGATATTTCGCTTGCTATACACCTGTTTGAAAAATATAGTGCTACGCTCCGGGATCCCGAAATTCAAAAAGTGCTGCCGAGCGTATTGACACGGATTCAAGAGCCGGAGATACAAGTTCTTTTGAACCCTTTTACAATAAATACTGTTGCTGAGAACCCAGACCTTCTTTCACAGTTCGGTGTGGATGATGAAGCGGTAACATTCATTAAAGGGAACCCTGGTGTCAGAGCAATACTCCGGGATCCGGACTTTCAGATACTGCTTCAACACCCGAATGCTTTATCAGAATTCGTGGCACTCGTTACTGGAAAGAAACCTGCTGTTCTTCCTGAAGACCGCCCTTTAGCCGCAGACGTTGATGAGAACGGAGTGGTAAATATCCTGGACCTCGTGCACATTGCAACGCGCTTGGGCCGAACAGGTCCTGATCCTGCGGATGTAAACCGTGACGGCACCGTTAATGTTCGGGACATTGTTTTGGCTGCAGCCTTAATAAGCGCGAAGGCAGCTGCGCCCTCTGCTTATACTGCTATAGAGACACAACGCGGTAATCTGCTCCTACGTCCTGAAGACATCCAACTCTGGCTAACCCAAATCCAACGTGTTGACACGCGCGACCCAACCTTCCAACGAGGAGTGATAGTCCTAAAGCACCTGATGGAGGCGTTGACCCCGAAAAAGACAGGACTTCTGCCCAATTATCCTAATCCGTTCAATCCGGAGACATGGATACCCTATCAACTCGCCGAAGCAGCAGACGTTATGCTCACTATCTATGCCACCGATGGTCGATTAATTCGGACGCTCTCATTCGGGCATCAGTCGGCAGGCATGTATCAGAGCAAAAACCGTGCAGCGTATTGGGATGGTCGGAATGAGTTGGGTGAGCCTGTTGCGAGTGGTATCTATTTCTATACACTCAGAGTTTCCGGAGAATTCACTGCAACGCGGAAGATGTTGATTCGGAAATAAGTTTTCTCTATAGTGATGCTCTCTGATTCTGAGTTAAAATGGACAGACATGAGACCCTTGCAGAAATACCCAAGCAAAACTCCTTACATTTTAACGCCTGGCATGCTGTGATTCCGCAGGGGCACGGTATTCAACTTTGAGATGTGGGGTCTCTAAACGGATATGCCCTTGAAGTCGCGAGGTCAGGCAACTTTCCAAAGCACCGCTCACCAATAACGTTCGTTCTGCTGGATACGGCGCGACCCCCGTTTCAAAAAGCTCCTCAATTTTGGCGATCAAACACGCGGAATACGTAACATTTGGCGTGGGCGTTAAGAAAAACTGTGTTGACACCGGCACGGGTTCGTCCTTCAACTGCGCCGCGAAACAGTAATCTCGGACTGCTCCATTGAGCATCAGAAGGGTCGCTTTCAAGCCATCGTTATATTCAATGAAATAGGCTGATGGATTCTCGACGAGCCGGTAGATTTCACCCTTACGGATCATATCCTGCGTTCTACCATCTTCATCCGTTAAACCGCACGGCGTATCACTTCTCGAAAGTGCCGCTGCTAACAATTCCATAGACCAGCGTCCGTCCTCGCCCGCCTTCCAGACTTCCTCACCCTCTATTAATTGGACAGCTGCCACCCCAGTTTCGCCTCCTTTTCGGCGTTCTATCATGCACTGCATCGCCTCCAAGGCATGATAATCCATCGGATCCGAGCCGCCAACGCCTACCATAAGTGCTTCCCCTATCTCGCACTCCAACGGCAATTCGACATCCGGTAACCGCCATGTGACAGGCAACGACGAACCCGCGAGCACACCAAAGCCGAGACGATGTCCATCGTCCACCATCTCCTTTGCCTTCTCGAAACTATAGGAGAGGTGTTTGTCGTTGTAGACAGGCACGGCACGTCCATCTGCCTCAAAGACCTTGACACACTCTTTGAAGAATTCATACCGCGGATACAGGACCTGATTCATTTCATTGTGCGGATAATCGCCGTGCTCCCCAATGAGTAGCACCGCGTCAACGGCAATCTCATCACCGCCACACCGCAGTGCCTCGGCAATGGTAGGATAAACAGAGAAACCGAACTCCCTTGCACGGTCGAGGCTTTGGTCGCCCTCTGGCTTCTGATCGACGAACAGAGAGACGACTTTCATATTCGGACGGTGCCATCTGCCTTCGGTCGGGTAGCCGATGAGGAAGCGGTCAGCAAAATGTTGCGCGTGTGAGAGATAGCGGTAAATGGTCGCGATAACAGCAATTCGTTTCATAATTTGAAAATGTGGAGCGGTAAAGATGTTCATCAAAGAACCGCTCACTCCTCCTTAGGTGGGTTCAGATGGTGTGAGGTCAGATCCCATAAGAGCACCGTCCCGTCTTGACCCGCTGTCGCCAGTATATTTCCATCTGGATGATACATTACACTTGTTACCGTGCCTGCGTGTCCAGCGAGTCTGTTTTTCAAGGATCCCGTTCGCGGGTCCCAGAGGACTGTGCCGTCACACCCGCGAGCGAGTGTCTTTCCGTCGGGGCTATACACCAACGCAATACTGATGGCAGGGTAGTAAAGATAACAAGCGTCAATATCATACGTGTGCTTCAGTGTCCACGTTGAGGTATCCGATAGTAGGAGTTTTCTGATGTCTTCTGTCGCGAGTGTGCTCCCGTCTGGGCTGAATGCAACACCGTGTACCGTGGAATCGTATTCACTAAAGTGTTTGAACGTGTATAGCAGTTCTTCTGTGTGAGTGTCCCATAACATGACCGTATTCTCATCCATTCCGGTAGCGATAGTGTTTCCGTCCGGACTAAAGGCAAAATCCGTGGGCCAATTCCCGTCCTTGTCTAAGGTGCCGTTGAGCGTCCATGTGCGGGTATCCCAGAGTTGTAGTTCTTGCCGGTCCCCCGTTACAGCGAGGGTCTGTCCATCCGGACTGAAGCCCACATTCGAGACCGCCCGGCCCGTGTCCCTTGTGAGTAGTGCTTGTTCCGTGCCGGTTGATGCATCGTATATCCAAACACCGATGTCGCTGACGATTGCCAGATGCTTGCCATCCGGTGAATACGCTATCTGGTTTACTGGACCTTTACCGAGACGGGCAATCGCACCCTCAGGTAAATGCCATTCGGATATATTTTCGGCAGCGCGTAGCGTCCGCTGAAACATTGATAAAAGGCATAGCAGGACCAAAGCAGAAGAAACAGTGTGCCTTTTCATAGAAACCTCCGTTCCATAACCTCATGTCCTCCAGAAAGTTGATTCTTCAGTGGATTGATAAGCAATATCCAAATGAGGAGTCTCCTGCCGTATGCCATCAGCAAAGAGACTGTCAACGCCTCCCGCAACAAGTCCGGTCGTCAATAGTGTGCGTTCAACAGGATAGGTTGCCTCACCTGTGAGGAACATCTGCTCGATATTGTTAACCAACGGCGAGAAGAAGTTCGCCAACGTTGTCCGTGCGGGTGGCATCGGGAGATACATCTGCGTTGAAAGAATCTCGTTGTCTGATCCGATATACGCGGCAAAGTTGAAATCTTGGACTAATCCGTTCATCAGGATCATCGTAGATTTCAGTCCATCGGTGTGTTCGTATTGGTAGGCGATTGGGTCTTTCACGATCTCTTTGAGTTCGTCGATATTTGGAAAGGAGTTATTAAACCCAGGGCGTGAGGGGGTGAGCGTATGACTCCGACAGAGAGCCGTTTCAAAGAGTTCCCGCGACCAGCGTTCGGTGTGATGTGCCTCCCAGAACGCGTCGCCGCGATACGCCTGGAGCCATTTGACCCCGCTTTCACCGCCTTCGCGCCGCTCTACCATGCACTGCAACGTCTCTAACGCGTGGAAGTCGTAACTATCCACACCGCCGTAGCCGACACATACCGCCTCAGAGACAGGGACACCGAACGGCATGTCAATGGAAGGTGTGCGCCACGTAACCGGCAGGGACGAGCCTGCCATGAATGCGAAGTCCATAGACTGAGAAATGTCGTACATCTCACGCGCCCACTCCCAATTCCACGACAGGTGTTTGTCGTTAAAGGTCGGCACACCGCGTCCACTCTTTTCATAGACCTCAGCGATCTGCATGAAGTGTTCATAGCGCGGATAGAGGCGTTGTCCTTTTTCGTTGGTCGGATACTCGCCGTGTTCACCGATAATCAAGACACCATCGACTGCAAGTTCCTCACCGCCAAGCGTCAGTGCTTCCGCAATTGTAGGATACCCCTTCATGGCGGGGAAACGTTCCAGACGTTCGCGACTGAGGTCGGTGTCTGTGACCTGTTCGACGAAAAGAGAGACGAGATCCATCGGCGGGTGGTGATGTCGGCTGTTCCATCCATAGCCTTCTAAGAACCGATCGACGATGTGCTGCGTGTGCGAGTATTTGTGATAAATCGTCGCAATTGCTGCGATCTTCGGACGTTTTTCCATGCTTCCTCCTTCAGACTTTCAGAGTGGGCTGCTTACCCGTAATTTTAGGCAATCTGTTTTTTTTGTCAAGTGCTTAACACTGTTTTCTCTGAATTAGGACTTACGCAGCTGTCCGTAAAACCGACACGTTTCCCCCTGCTTGCGGGGGGATTTAGGGGGGTAAAGTGAAAAAGTCCCTAATTTGCGTAAGTCCTGTGAATCACGGATTGACGCGGGTGATGTTTTGATAGCCTTGTACAACGCTTGACGTGCTTTTTCAAATATGGTATCCTTCTTTCGGTATACAGACAGGCATATATCGCGCTCACCGCTCTAACTAACGGGCATCTGTAGCGACCTTTTCATTTCCAAACTCACGTTAAAATAAAAAACCAAGGAAAAGGGCTTTTCATGAAGAACACATTTTTTCCGATGTTCCTGATCTGTTTCGTGCTATCTACTTTTGCCCCAGACACATTCGCGGCGGCCTCACCACAGTGGCACTTACCCGAGGGTGTGAGAACACGTCTCGGGAAAGGTTCCATAACGGGCGAGATACAATACTCGCCCGATGGCAAAACGTTGGCGGTTGGGAGCAGTATCGGTGTTTGGCTCTACGACGCACAGACAGGCGAGGAACTCGACCTCCTCACAGGATATGAGACGTATGTCAAGAATGTCGCCTTTAGCCCGGATGGACAAACGTTGATGGGTGCGGACCTGAATCTTAATGTTCGCTTATGGAATACCCTCACAGGCGAGTCTCAACGCCTCTCCGGCAGCTGTGGGGGATGCAATGGCATGGCGATAGCATTTAGTCCCAACGGACAGATACTGGCGTCTGGAGGCGCAGGCGTGGGATGGGGTGAGATCCGTTTTCGCGATGCCGAGACGGGCGAGAATCTCGGAACCTTCGATGGATACTCGCCTGAACTCGAGAGCGGACTGGTTCTACGCGTTGGCAGATCCAGCCAGACGCGCGGCGGATATATAGGTTCGGTCAATAGCGTTTCGTTTCATCCGGATGGCAGAATTTTGGCAGGTGGGTGTTCGGATGGAACGATCCGGTTCTGGGAAGTTGCCACAGGCGAACCGCTGCGCACCCTCAAAGCGCATACGTCTGGGGTAGAGATCGTCGCGTTTCACCCGAATGGCAGAACCCTGGCGAGTAGCGGACGTTTAGACGGAACAATCCGTTTGTGGAACACCGCTACAGGTGCTCGTCTTCATACGCTCACAGGACATCAGGGCTGGATCAATAGCCTCGCCTTTAGTCCGGATGGAAAGACTCTGGCAAGCGCGAGTCGAGATGGCACGATCCGTCTCTGGAATGCTAACACAGGAAAGCATATCCGGACGTTCAAGGGACACAGGGGGTCGGTCAGTCGCATATCGTTTCATCCAAATGGACAGACTTTAGCGAGTGCGAGTCGAGATGAAACGATCCGTCTCTGGAACGCTAACACAGGAAAGCATATCCGGACGCTCACGAGACATACGGGGTGGGTCAGTAGTGTCGCGTTCAGTCCAAATGGCAGAAGATTAGCAAGCGCGAGTCGGGACGAGACCATCCGTCTCTGGGATACTATCACCCGTGAACAGTTGAGCATCCTCACGGGACATACAGATGCGGTCAATAGCGTGGGGTTCAGTCCGAATGGTAGAAGGGTAGTGAGTGGGAGTTCAGACCGGACGATCCGTCTCTGGAATGCTAACACGGGCAAGCACCAGCGCACCCTCAAAGGACATGTGGGTCCCATCAGTAGCGTGGGGTTCAGTCCGGATGGCAGAAGATTGGTGAGTGCGAGTCTGGACGGCACGATCCGTCTCTGGAATGCTAACACAGGAAAGCACCAGCGCACCCTCAAAGGGCATGCCTCTGAGGTCAATAGTGTGGTTTTTAGTCCGGATGGACAGACCCTCGCGAGTGCGGGTTTAGACCGGATAATCCGTTTGTGGGATGCCATCTCTGGGGAGCAGCTGCACCGGTTTGAGGGACATACGCTTCCAATCAAGAGCATAGCATTTGCCCCAGATGGACAGACCTTCGCGAGTAGCAGTGGAGGTTGGGAAGATAAAACGCGTTTATGGGATGCTGACACGGGTGAGCAGCTATCCGTATTCAAGAATGAATATGGGTCGCCGGTCAATAGTGTGGTTTTTAGTCCGGATGGACAGACCCTCGCGAGTGGTTTAGGGGGGTATACGCTGATCCGTATCTGGGATACTGCTACAGGCGAGGAGTTACACGCCTTAGGTAAGCAGGTACACATGTACTGGGACCAAAGTCATTCAGTCAATAGCGTTTCGTTTCATCCCGATGGACAGACCTTCGCGAGTGGGAGTCAAAACGGGACAGTGTTATTGTGGGACCTCGCACCTTCGCCCTCGGAACAAGAGAAAACACCAGCCGATGTCAATGCCGATGGAACGGTGAACGTTCAAGACCTTGTTTGGGTCGCTGCGAACTTCGGCAAGACCGGACAGCACACAGCCGATGTCAACGCCGATGGTGTCGTAAATATCATAGATCTCACACACGTTGCCGGAGCGATGAACAGTGTTTCAGCCGCGCCTTCCGCCTGGAGCCGCGATCCAGCATCCATGCCGCCCCCCGCACAAGTGGAAACATGGTTGGATCACGCCCGACAGATGGACTCGAAAGACCCTCTCTTCCAACGCGGGCTCCTGATGCTGGAACAACTCCTCGGGATCTTGACACCGAAAGAGACGGCACTCCTGCCGAACTATCCGAACCCGTTTAATCCGGAAACCTGGATACCCTATCGGTTAGCGGAACCTGGAAATGTGTCCATCGCTATCTATACCGCTGATGGCCAGTTAGTGCGGAGATTCTCACTGAGCGATCAACCTGCGGGTGCCTATGAATCCCGGAGTCGAGCGGTGTATTGGGACGGCCGGAACACACTCGGCGAACCCGTCGCAAGTGGCGTGTATTTTTACACCCTTATCGCAGGAGATTTCATCGCAACCCGGAAACTGCTGATACGGAAATAGTATCGAATAAGCATAGGCGTTCCGGAGGACGGACACATGCTATGCTTCCGTAGCATCGGCTTTCAGCCTGTGCCAAAAGACCGCTTAAAATCGATAGTCTCGTGGCTCCACACGCCTGAAAATCCTCAGAACCCTGTCCATCCTGATGCTGACAATCAACACCTTATTTCCTTATCAACATCTTGCGTGTCTCGGTAAAATCGTCCGCGGTGAGGGTGTAAAAATAGATACCACTTGCCACAGGTTCACCTGTCTGATTTCTACCGTTCCAATAGGCAGCCCGGTTTTTTCCCTGATAGACACCTGCAGCCTTAAATCCTAACGGCAGTGTGCGGACGACTTTCCCATCCGCGGCGTAGATCGTCACAGTAACCGCTGCAGGTGCTGCCAACTGATACGGCATCCACGTCTCCGGGTTAAACGGATTCGGATAATTAGGGAGGAGTTCGGTTGCTGCAGGTACACTCACGTGCAACGCGGGCGCTAACGGGGCATCCGTTATTTCAAAGCGTGTAATCTCCGTGAAATCGTGGTTCACAATATTGTCCGCTTTATCCCAAAGATGTATACCGATAACGCCCCAAGTGCCCGGGATACTGCCAACAGGAAGCGTGAAATTGTGCGTATATTTCCGAAACACATTCGGATCGCCTTGGAAGTAGATGCCCTCTGTGTGTGGATAATTCGTCTTCCCCTCATGCCAATACGAACGTTCACTGCCTAACGGGTCCCTGATAGCGATACGTCCACCCGAATACCCGCTTATATTGTCTTTCACATGGAATTCTACTGTGACATCCGTCTCTCCGTTCGGAGCATCAGGACGCGTCGGTTTGGCACTCACACTGATCCTGTTAACATCCAGTATCGGTGGCGTAATGTCAGGGGTGTTGGTCTTAATCCTCACTTTGGCAACTGGGTCATCAATATTCGGCAGGTACACGTTTTGTATATCGCTGACCTCATCCGAAAAAGATAACCTTGCTAACTCATATTCCCCACCCTGCACATAGTGTGGGAATTTAAAAGTTGCCTCCAATTTCCAGAGTCCATCCTCTATACTCACAACAGATGCCCGACCATGTTTTGCTATCCCCCGGATGTGGAAGTATGGAGGTCCCGTGGTGTCGAATCCGGCCATGGCAATTGTAACAGACTTACGGTCAAGTCCCTTATCCTCTTTTAAAAGCCATGTAGATGTTGCGATGTAATAATGCTCGTTTTTATCCGTAAACGCGTCCGCTACCGACAATTCTGCGGAATTCGGCACATACTCCGGGTCATATAAATCTTCTAACGGATTATCAACATAGAGTTGAAAGCCGAAGTCTGCGGAATTATATCGCTTCAGTCCATTCGCATCCTCTGTACTCACACTCATGATCGTGTAATACCCCTTCCGGCTAAACTTAGAAAGGGATTCGCTTCCCCACAACACATTGCTTTGACCACCATATTCGCCCGCAGCATTTACTGGGGTTAAATACATATAAAACTCCGTCCTACGGCCCCGCCCTGGATTCAGCATGCGACATTTCATCTTCCCTGCTGTTGAGAGATCCAACTCGTTTTCCGTGTGTGTCTCTATTTCAATACTTATCCGTTTGTCCTCTTCGGGTTCACCTTCTACGGTTATATCTACCCGCACGATTTGACCGGGGTAGACATAATCGGGATATAGATTATAGACTTGGAAAGTGAGATCTTGCCGAATCCGAGAAATATAACGTGTGCCGTGCATGACCCGCTGCTGTATAAATTCATACTTTGCGGGGGACCTGGATCGGAGTTTATTAGGGGAGACGATATAGTGAGCGATACTCTCCGCCATATCTTCGTTCGGGTCCTCACTGTGTGCATAGTCGGACACAAACTCCGTCTGTTTCGTTGTCAGCCATCTACCATTTTTCCGAGACCAACCACCGAGTTTTGTCCAATCCCTTTTAAGTTGTGCATCAAAGAGATATATCCACAAGAAATGCGCCTTTTCATGTAAAACGATGCGTTGTGTGTCGTGGGTAATCCCGTTCTTGAAGGCTTTATCCATAAACTCTATGTATCCAGCACCCACGGCTGCAATCGCAGCGGCATTCGGAACTTTCGGGTAAAGCGTGCCGGGTGCCCGTCTGATGAGGTATTTTAAGCCCGGTGTCACGTGCATGCCTGATGGATATTCTTCAAACATCATCATGATTGCCAAGATCTCTTCATACGTGAATTTCCCAAAACTGCTGGCAGGTTCACCCGTTAAAGCGGGATAGTCTGGGACATCCACCGTAACCCCGTAGTTTCTATGAAGCATCCGGTCTATTAACCCGTGATTGATGCCCCTTCCCGGTTCGTGCGTAACAAATCTGAGGACGGCTCTCCAGAGGCGTTTGGAGAAATACCGACCTCGAATCCCGTCTATTTTGGCGACAAACGGGCGCGCATACGTAAAGGCGTGTGATGCAATGGTTACCCTTTGAAGACCGTTCGCGTCCACATCCTCGAGAACGATGTCCTTTGGGACGTGCACACGGCTTAACATCCAATAACTCGGGTTATTTCTCCAATATCCAGTCTCTTTCGTCATATCTTCCAATGCCTGTAAAAGCAGAGATGCTTTGTCAGCATCCCATTCAGGCGATAGATACACCTTAAACCGATCCGCTAATCTGATGTTCGCGCTATTCGAGAGATACGCTTTGACACCCGTGTCTTCTATTTCTATCTCTATGGGTTCCGGAATAGAGACGGTCTCTTGCCCTGAAGGAGTTTCATCTAACTCCCAATGATATCGAAAGGTTTCTGCGGTAGCATCGCCTGCAAATACTGCTGAAAATAACAAAACAGACAATATCAGATATATTTTCCTCATTTTTTATCTCCTTTTCCACAGTTATAGATAGCATAGAAGACCGTTGGTTTCCTGTGCCCTTAGGACACAGGCGCACAGCCTACGCGACGGCGAAGGTATCGTAGAATCCACTATGACGGATTTCCAAATTCGGTATATCACTTTTCATCTTCCTGTTTCTTGAGTTCTCCCCAGCGTCTCGGAAGTTTGCCTTTTGGGTTCACCGCCAGAAAGCCGGTGTCATACGCCTCAACGATCGGTGAAAATATTCCGTTGTCTAACCAACCCCCTAAGAGATAGATGGTGCCATTCACAACAACCGCCGTTGTTGCTTTTGGGATTGTTATGGGTGGCGCTTTGTGCCATTTGTTGACAGTTGGATTATAGACATCTACAGCATCAATACGTCTAAACCAATTGTTCCGATCATAACCGCCTATTGTCCAAATCTCATTACCGACAACAACGGTTTCAAACCAACATTTCGGCATGGGTATATCAGGACGTTTACGCCACGTGTTGATTTTCGGATTATATTCTTCAATACTGTTAACAACACGATCATCAAGGGGGCCCGCGAACGAAACTTCACCGCCGAGCACATAAACTTTACCATCTACAACTTCAGCCTTCGCCCATCCCCGTTCTGTCGGCATATTCGCTCGCTTCTCCCATTTATTGGTTAGGGGATCGTAAACCTCAACAAGACCTGTAAACTCCCGTTTGCCGAGTTTTTTGTTGTGGATGCTCCCACCAATGATGTATATCTCTCCATCAACGACCGCGGTGACGAACCCCTTACGGCGCGTTGGCATATTCCGTTTCTTGACCCATGTATCGGTGCGTGTGTCATACATCTCAACGATTTTTGTGTATTCGCCGTGCATCTCTTCTCGCCCTCCAAACACATAGATGTCGGTGGAGAAAACGGCAGCTTTAGTAGAGATACGCGCTGTCGGCACACTTGCAACTTTCCGCCATGTGTTCGTCCGTGTGTCGTAGACATCCACCGTTGAAAGTGCAGGGGCACCACCTCCTAAATTTTTATGGTGATCGAAACCGCCGATGAGATAAATTTTACCATTCACAGCCGCGGCGGTCATACCTCTTCTCCATGTCGGCAGTTCGGATATCTGTTCCCAACCCCCAGCAAAACTATTAGAAACACCAACGAGGAAAAGGATGATAACCCATTGCAAATACCTACATTTTGCGAACATAGTTCTCTGCTCCTTTTTCCAAAAATCTGTCTACGGCGAAGGTATCGTAGAATCCACATCTATCGGTTTCTCTATTAGCACAACCGGTGCCTGACAACAATCACAATTCCCCGGAGCAACCGCTCGGATGTAGCACGTGTCGCAGTAATAGTAGAGTTCATGCACAACCCCCTCTTTGATCGCGTAAAATCGGATGACCTCCAGTAGTTGCGTTTTGGGAAAGACGCGACTGTTGATAATCAGATCTTTTTCATGTAGCCGCTCGTCCACAAAGAGTGCCTCCGCTAACGAAGTGCGCAGAAGGGTGTAGTAGTTGCCATCCTCTGTCTTGACACCGTATAGATGTTCATGGGATTTAAAAAGTTCTACGGCATAGTGTGTGTGCATCTCCTCCGCTAAGCAGACGATTTTACCTCGGAGTTCGACCTCTTGCGGTTTTTGTTCTTCAGTTGGAGGTGTAGCTCCACTGATGAATAGAATTAGCACGATGAAAAATAGGGAAAACCATCGTAAGTTACGCATCATTCATCTCCTTCTTTGCCCATCGATTTGGACCAGGACCGGGTTGATGTTCATCACGAACGCGTTTAAATTCCCCAGGCGTGGCAACAACATCTTTAGGGTGCAACCGACTCCGAGCGAGAAAGCCTGCCTCGGGTTGATAGCCGGTCGGTTTTGACGCGTCTTGATAGCGGGAATCAACACTCCATCGGACCTGATGACTGACGTTCGGAATAGAACGGTGCGGTGTGAGATTCGTAAGCAGGAGGATGCTGCCGAACTTGACAGGAACTACAACCGGATCGACTTCGGGTAATGCATCATCCGGTATTTCAAGATAAAAACGTTCTGAGTGCCGATGCCGGAAAACGCCGTCTCGATGGGCATGCGGGATGACTTCCATGCAGCCGTTCTCAACAGTGGCATCTATCAGCGGAATCCAGATCGTGAGTTGCAAGACAGAATCACATTTAGGCTCCATATAGCCAGCGTCCTGATGCCATGGAACGAGCGTTCGGTCGTGCTCGGGAAGCTTCGGACGCACCCGATAGGCGGGGTGACACATAATCTCCGGTCCAACGAGCGACTCGGCAATGTCAAGCAGCTTCGGATTAATCAGCAGGTCGAAGAGTGCCGCTCCCGTATGTGCCCCACTGAACACCTTCTGGAACACGATTGGGGACTGCGCCGTAATTTTTGCCAAACGGGTTTCAAATCCCTCCGCTTTGAATTCGGAGTCAATTTCGCCTTCCGTGTAGAGTTCTGATGCACCAGCGTCTACAATTTCCTCAAACTCCGCGATAAGTGGGTTCAGGTCTTCTGGAGCAAGCGCATCCTCAATTAACAAATAGCCGTTTTCGTTAAAATCGTGGATTTGAGAATCGGTTAGTGTGTTCATAATGTGTTTTATATCTCAACGAGTTCAATCAGAATCCCGTCCGGGTCCTTGGCGCACGCGACGCCGACAGCATCGGGCGCGCTTATCGGTTCGGATAAAAATTCGACGCCTCTCTGTTTAAGGTCTTCAATCGTTTTCTTAATATCGCTTACAAAAAAGGTGAGCCAACGGACACCTGCCGAGAACTCGTCTGCGGGTATCGGCGGTTGCGATTCAATATCCATGAGTTTGATAAGCGTGTTACCGGCTTTAAGTCGGACCTGGCGAAACCCTGTCGGTGCAAGCCCTACGCCGCGTGCCAGATTATCTGGAATCTCCAACTCCAGCACAATCTCAAGCCCTAACTTGCTGTGATAAAAGTCCAGCGACGCTTCAAAGTTACTACAGGTAATAGCAATGTCGATAGTCGGATGCGATAAATTTAACACGGGTTTCTAACCTCCTCGGTGGTCACGCGATCCCGATCATCGTGATGGCGTGCCACCGCCTGTCAGAACGAAGATTGCCTCTCGAAATTGACCGAGTGGACACCCGTCATAGATAATGTCCACTGGAACGACAATTCTCTTTCCTGAAGCGTCACGGTGCCTTGGAATCGGGACAGAAAAATCGATGTGACCATCTGATCTCGCTGAAATCGTTGTTTTTGCCGGAGCAAGCTCCACATTCCATCCGTTCGGAAGAATCGGTTGGGCAATTGCCGTGCGCGGTTCATAAGAATGGTTGGTTATCTCCACGCGTACCTGTGCCGTTTCACCAAATGCGACCTCCTGCTCATAAGGATAACAGCGGACCCAATGTTCGTCCATGCCGTAGTTCGCGTGGTCCCAAGGAAAGAGTTCAGTATAGCACTCTTCACGTTCGGCAAGTGTGTCCAGCATACACTGCATCTCGGCATCAGTAAAATCAAAGGCTGGATCGACATGGCAGTTAAAGATATGCGTCGGTTTAATCTCCCGAATAAGCCGCAGACATTTTTCGTAACCGGTATCCTTGCCGAGCAAATTCCGATTCCCAGAACAATAGTCATCGATTCCTGCCATCGTGAAGGAGTCCCCTGAGAAGAACATCCGGATGCCGCGTCCCTCAACGAGCAGTCCACCATGGTAATAGGTTTGTCCCGGAAAATGGTATGCCGTCATTGTGAACTCATTCCATTGCCAAGAATCTCCATCACGGGTAATGCGATCGACTCGGGTGACTGAAGGCGAAATACAGGGGAGTCTGAAACCGATTGGGTTTGTGATAACTCGCGCGACAACTGAATCCGTTATCGTTTCACAAGGGAAAGTTGTCTGAAATTCGGGGATGGCATCAACATGGTCATCGTGGTAGTGTGTCACCCAAAACTGGGTAACCTCCGAAATTTCGCCATCTACCTGTAACTGCTGGATCTGTTTGATAACATTCGGTGAGCCACAATCCATAACGAACGCTTCACCGTTTTCGGAGATAACCATCCATGTTGTGCCGAAATGGCGTAAGAATTCGGGTGATGGCTTGCCCTCTCGGATAGGCATGTGCCCAGCGTGTCCCTCAAATTCAGCAAAGAGTTTCGGAAAGTAGTGTCGAAGGGCGGAGATTGCGACGTATTTATCGTAACAGTGTGCTAACTGCTGTAGAAGAGAATCGATTGCCCCATCTGGGTTGTTCATAACAACACCATGCGTAGGAACAAGTGCCGTTGGTGATGTCTGGCGGATTTTCTCAAGACTCTCAGTGAGTTCGTCGCGTGCACCGAGAAAACCATGATAGTCGCTTGTCTGCTGTCCTTTTTGTAAACTGTAGAGTTCCCACAATTGACCCTCATCATAAATGAGATCGCCAGAGAAAGCGAATCGTTCTCCATCAACATCAATAAGATAGGTGACACTTCCATCGGTATGTCCTGGCGTTTCAAGAACCGTCAGCGATGCCGGTCCCCATCCAAACTGCATACCTTCCATATATTCATCGACCACCGAGATAGAGTTGGCCAGCATGAGATTGTGCGGATGGTAATTGTAGAGGTGCCACCGATATTGTGGAGCGTCCCAAAAGGTTTCGACCTCGCTAAACCACGATGCCTCTTTCGCTGGAACCCCGACGCGAACATTATCAGGTATCGGAAAACCCGCTGTGCTATCGCGGTGATGATGTGTGAACAGAATTTGTTCAATGTCGGTGATGCCGAGTTCCGAGAGTGTAGCGCAGAAAGTAGTCCCACTCGGATCAATAAGAAGTGCACGGTCACCATCACAAAGGATACCTGTGTTGACATGTCCGTGATGAACGTACAGGTGATGACTGAGTTGAGAAAAGCAGGTCTGCATTGGGTATCCTCATTTACGGAGAACAGAATCTCATACAAAAACTGCAGGTGAGACCTGAAACCTTTCTGCTAAAGTCCGAATGTGTGTGACCGTCAGATCCCGCTCACCGTTAAGGATTTCCAAAACGAAGTCAGGCGGACCAAGCTCCGGTAAATCTATCGGTTTAAGCTGGTGTTCTTCCACCAACAACTTAAGTACCTCAACGCCATTACATTCGGGAATTGGATGATGTTTCTCCTCATAGGCATGTATGACTGTACCCAGTATATCAAGGAGTTCATAGAGAGGATGTTGTTCGTCGGCACCGACTTCATCAATCAAAGCATTTAAGGTTGTAATGGCTTTATCGTATTCGTTCTCATCACGAATTGAAAAGAGAGGTTGAATAATGCGCCAATGTGTCTGAATATCCTTTGCGATAATGCTCATGTTTTCCATCCTCCTGTGTCATATTCTACATGCGTCAATACACCGCGAACATATACTTTCCCACGATTAAAGTGAATAGAAGTAATCAGTCAATATTTGTTACTGCCGATATTAAAAACGGTTAAACCATCCACAAGATCTGCGCTTGGAAACACTGCGCGCAATTCGGTAAAATTTCCGAACGAATTCTTTGTCATGAGCTTAAACCAACGCATGAGCGACGTTTGACTATTAGGATATTGTTTCCAGAACTCGCGCAGTGCCTTTTTGCTAATAATGTGCATCCCTTTCTCAAAAACTATGCCTCTGCGAACTGTGGTCTGCCGAGGGCATCCGTTCTGCCTTGGCGTTTGTAGTGCGGCAAGTGTCCACCCGCATCTGCCAAAATACGTTCTTGTGCGAGAGCAATCCGGTCAGCACCCTGGTCAGCGATGTTATGTTGGCAGGCGATGTCCGCTTCAAGATCAAACAGCCGTATATCATCCTTAAAATCGACACTGGAGAAATACCAACTCCTTGCATCCTTATACCAAACGGAGTTGACATAGCGACAGGTCAGGTATTCACGCGATGTCCAACCGTTTTTCCCTTCAATGAGCGGAAGCAGACTCTGTCCTTGAATTTCGCCAGCAGGCTCAACTTGACTCGCTGCCATAACGGTAGCAGGAACATCAAGCGTATAGACGAATTCATCACACGTTGTGCCAGCATTTACGCCAGACGGGTGGCTCACCATCATCGGAATGTCCATCGTGCCGGGGTACATAAAGTTCGCCGGTTTTCCGGTGGCTTTGTCTGGGTTCTCTGCGAAGTTCGTGCCGTGGTCTGCGAGGAAAACAATAAGTGTGTTCTCACGCAGTCCGAGCCGATCAATGGTATCTACCAACCTACCAAACCAGGTATCTACAAGCGTTACCAAGCCCGCATAATTGGCTTTAACACTCGGCAACCGTTCTTCAAGTTCCGCATCGTTGAGTGAACCGTAGGGGAGGTTGAGACAGATAGGTTCGCGGTCTTCGCGCTTACCATAGAGATCGTAGTAGTGGATAGGTGCTTCCCATGTCTCGTGAGGTGTGAACCCATCAACGTAGAGGTAAAACGGCGTATTCTGATGATTGTGTTCAACGAATTCAATTGCGGATCGGAACAACCGCGCGGCGGGCCACATCTCCTCTGGACGTTCAGGTTGGACGTTCACAATATGGGCACGGATACGTTCGGGGTTTCCTCGATAACGGGAAATCAGTGAAGGATCGGCGTGCGCACCACCCCGGTACCTATCTTCGGCTTGACCTCTGACGAATTCCCATTGTCGGAACCCACGCGTGAAATTCATACCCGGCACGAAATAATGCGGCACATCGGCAAAGAAACCGGTATGATACCCATTTTGGACAAGCGATTCAGCGATTGCGGGCTCATCGGAAGACATTGGCTGCCAACCGGGCGTATAAACGTTGTCCCACGGCACAGGGGTATAAGTGCTGAACGGATAGGCGCGCCTACCGGTATGTAAAGTGCGGCGCGTCGGGATTGTCGGTAAGCATTCCGGATGTGCGTTCGTAAATCTGACACTCTGTTCGGCAAACCGTGCTAAATTCGGGGTCTGAACCCAATCGTTGCCATAAGGACTAAGATATGCGGTTCGCAATGTATCTGAAACAACGACGACTATGTTCCAACTCATTTTTTAATTTTCCTTGCGGTTGGGTTAGGTGAGGTCTGGTTAATTAGTTCTTTTCCGTATATTCGCTTTCTGTACGGGCTGGGTAACCCAGTCCGCGCGCGTTCCAAGCTACACACTTTAGCTATTGGTAGATGCGGAATAATCGAAAACAAGAACATCCTCAACAAGTGGACGGATGTGTTCACTCGCGATTTGACGATGAAAAGGGTGCGGCAGATATGCGTCGCGTGCCGCTTCGTCTGTAAAACGCACTATAAAACCGTATGCATACCCCTGACTCTTGCCTTCAGGGCTGTTGTTCGTGCCAGCAGTTATGGATTCAATGCCGGGAATTTCATCAGCCATTCCCAATAGCGCATCGGACAAAGTTTCCAGCTGCGCTGTGGTAACATCGGATTTTAATTTTAGTAGGACGATGTGTTCAACCATTATGACTTCCTTCTTCCATAGCGAAAATTTGATTTGCCAAATTGGAAAAATTGTTATATAATCATAAGTATTACACAAGTGTCTTTTTTTTTCAAGTCTCCACGAGACTCACAAACTAATCATAAAGGAGTATCAAAAATGAAACTAACTTATGTTTGTATCGCTGCACTCTGTATTGCCGCAGCACTAACTGCCTTCGCCGCTGATGCAGTGGTCGTCACAGAAATAGAAGATAACAAGGGCGGGATTTATAAAGCCGTCGAGTTAGAAGAGGGTGGGAAATTTTTCCACGATAGGGACTATACGATTACGACTATCCCGAAAGATTTTCTTGGACTCACGCAAGTCTCCACGTCAGCAGACTGTCCGGGTGGACAGGACTACCGACTCACGTTTGAAATCGACCGGCCGGCTTATGTCTACCAAGCATGGGATAGCCGACATACACCCCCAGAAGACCGTGGGCAGGATCCGAAAGGCTGGTTTACAAAGGGATATACGAATACTGAAGAAATCCTCATGTTGGATGCTCCCCACGCTCCGACCGAGTATCATATCTACAAATCCAATGAACCGCATCCGAAAGGAGTAGTGGAATTGCTCGGTATTGATGAGGTTATTGGGGACCCGGTCCTCATGTGGACGATCTTCCTCGAAGAAGGTGTGCTTCCCGTTGACCCGGCTGGAAGTCTAACGACAACATGGGGCGAAATCAAATCCGATCGGTAGCGTGATCATTCAAACCGAACTTAACGACAAGCGGGCTGATAAGCCCGCTTTCTTTTTCCGACTTCTTCAACACAGACGATAGATTCTTAATAGATAATACACGCGCCACCCGCACAAGCACTTCCTGCTTTCTGCGTCACATCACCAGCAACATTTTCAGCCTCGCCTGCCTCAAACTCGGCAACTATTGATATCGTTTCCTCAGCTGGCTCGGATATACTGAGCTGGAGGGTGTCGCTCTGCGTAAAAGTTACCGTGCATCCTGTCATCTGGAAAAGAGCGATCGCGATGCAGAAGAGAATGAAAAGGAAATCGGGGTTACAAACCCCTCCTACATCCTGTATGTGTTTCATTATTAAATCTCAACTCTCTGAAGGTCGGCTTGGTCCAGCGTATTTGTGCCTAAACCGACTGAACTCGCTGTGTTGATATGGTTTGCCAACTTAGACACATTACCTAACTCCATCTCCTCGCGCTTCTGGTTGATGGTTTGAAGGACAAGAACATCAAGGATCACTGGATCTGTACCGATAAAAAGACTGCCATATTTCCATGTACTTTCGGCGTGATATATCGGGCCTCGGTCGAAGGATGCAACCAACCCATCAACAATATTGAGCGTAAGTTTATCTTTCAGGACCTTATGCTCCATAATCTCGGCGATAGCCGGATTGCAATAGATCGGTTTTCCATGGAATCGGCGTGTGTTATCAACACTACCAAACGCGAGGTTCTTTAAGCATCCGCTGATCCCCGCCATTTCATGATGTTTCAAAACAGGAACATTAATCAATACATCAACATGTTCCGTAACGATTCGGGAATACCGAGAGCGAGTACTTTCGTTTTCTCGGCGGTTAACACTGTCTTTTCCGCTTTCGTAAAACACTTCGTCATCATATCCGATACCCTCTGTGTCAGAGGCAATAGTCTGCACTTCGCCTTCATCTTGCTTGATAGGGTATCCAGCGTTCAAGAGATGGCTCTCAAATCGATCCCAGATAATAATTTGTTTTTTGAGAACACCTGCGCCGTATAACCCTTCAACGATCTTATCAACAATGATAGGATGCGTGCTGAGCTCGGGTCCACCAAGTGGGTTAATTTTTATGCCGACGATATCATCAGGCAGGACAATATCTCGCCATGCCTCTTTCGCTGACGCACGTCCAGTGAACTTCATCATCGCCTGATCGATCAGTTCACTGACAGCATCTTCATCGAGCCGATCACCATCCCAAACGTTTTCACTGACAGCCTCAACGACAGACGTAAGGGGTGTTGTTGTGGTGGTATCGGGCTGTAACTGCCCGCTACTTAACTGTGCGAACGCCGGAAGCGCGCCTAATGCGCCACTTACTCCCCCAACACCAGCGGCAAGCCGGGTTAAGAACTGTCGGCGGTCAAGCGCATCTCGGTGCCGTGCCGCTTCCTGGCTGTCGGCAATAATGTCTTCTATAACGGTATCGTAAGGTTTCATCAGAGTTTACCTAATTCCGTGAGAATCTGTGCTGTCGGCACACGTACCGCCACCCCGTCAATGGATTTCCAAGCGATTGTTCCATCCTTGCGAAGCACATAGGACGCCGGACGTGCTATCCTATCGTTACCAGGATCCAAAACATTGTAAGCCTTGATGACCTCTCTGTCCTTATCAGCGAGGACAGGGAATTCAAGTCCACTACCTTGGACTGTTTTTTTAGTATCACCTTCATCATCGGAACTGATAGCGATGAGTTCCGCACCTGCCGCCCGAATTTTAGCATAGTTTTTTTGCAACTCTCCGAGTTGTCCTCTGCAGAACGGTCACCAGCCGCCGCGGTAAAACACAAGCACTGCGTTCTTGTGGTTTCCGACATAATCCGCGAGTGCGTGCAACTTACCATCACCATCCGGTAACTCAAAGGCGGGTGCTTGACTTCCGGTGCTCAAGCCTCGACCCGGATCCAGTTTCTCTTGTCCAGGTAGGCGAGTGAGTTGAACCTGTAGCTCCAATGTCTCCGCCGCAGGTATCGGATGCACGGAGACTTCGGTCTCTTCGTAACCCGTATGTGCGATTGCTAAGGTTAAAGCTTGCTCCACAGGAAGATTTTCAAAGGTGAAAACACCTGTCGCTGTTGTCAACGCTTCGTAAATTTTGCCTGCTTTATCAGTAAGCTGGAGGTTGACTTCACCGAGCGGTTCACCCGTCGCTTTATCCGTTAAGACACCACGCAAATGTGAGACAGGGGTCTCCAACGCCACAAGTGCTACCTTATCCAGCGAAACAACTTGCCCAGAGGTAACAGTGACACTCACTTCCTTGGTTTCATAGCCCTTCGCTGATATTTGAAGTGTGTAGTTTCCAGCCTCGATTGATGGGAGTTCGTAAGTCGCCTGTATCTCAGTTTGCGCTAAGAGTTGCCCATCTCTTAGTAAACGCACCTGAACTAATACACCGTCAATAGACTGCACCTCTCCACGCAGTGTACCTGTTAATGTCTCAACTGCGGAGGTATCTACCGTTTCCTCAATGGGATTCTCTGTTCCGCAATTCAATCCTACGAACAATAAGAGTGCGAACGCGAGAAATGCCTGCATCTGTTTCATGATTTTTTCCTATTTGTTTAACTGTTGTTTAATTCTGCCCCACGTCGTTGCCAGCTTGTTCACAGGGTCAACTGCAGCGGCGGTTTCAACGCCGTTGTCCATGAGAAATTCCATATCCTCTTCTTCCAAAGCAACATTGAAGAGAGCAACATCGTCGATGATGCCTTCAGTATACCGGTCATAGTGCCGCCCAATATGAAATACACCTTCACCCGTGCCGTATCCGTCTTTTTCATTGAAATCGGTCTCGGCTTCCATTTTACCATCTATCCATATCGAAGCCTTACCAGTACTTGCGTCGGCTCTGCCGACGACAAAGTGCCATTTGTCGTCCCCAATTTCGGTTGTGCCATCTGCTCGGAAACTTGTTGATACACTGTCGCGCAAGTAGAGGGTCACTTTGTTATCACCACCTCCGTTCCAGAGCAGGTACCACGGGACTGCCTGTGATGTATCCTCGTAGTTTTTGCCAACAAGCGCACCGGCGACCCTGGTGCCTTTGAAATGGCAGATGATCGTGAAGGAGACACCCGCCTTAAATCCGACAGTGTCTGAGTGCGGAACTTCAACCCAATTGCTGGCACCGTCAAATTCAAGTGCTTTTCCAAATTTCCCATCGACCCATTTCGCGCCGTGGATTTCACCGTCGTTTCCATGCTCTGACGAATCCGTAGCAACAGTGCCCTTTCCTTCGTCAAAGAGCCACATTCCTGTAATATTCTCGGGATCAATCTTCGCAAAACTGGGTAACACTACGAGTAAAAAGACTACCATAAAACTCGCGATCAATATTCGCACATTTTTAACCAAAAACATTAACGTTCTCCTTAAAATCACCGTCAGTCCACAATAACAGATGAGCAATTTCTATGCCAGATTATTTTCTATCTTAAGCGTGAGATTTCGCACGAAATGGGGCAATCCTTGTCTCAGCGTACACAAAAAGGGGCAACTGCAAGTGGCTGAGATATTAAACACACGCTCTAATCCCTATAGTATAGCATTCATAATGCGGTTATGTCAAATCAAACGGGTAGGCTTACTTAGCCAGTGTATAGGTTAAGTTGAACGGAACATTAAAAATCACATGCTTTTGTCAAAAACTTCCTAATCCTCAAGATGATTGTGTATAGGGAAACTGTAACGTTAGTTATTCTACACTGTAATTATCTTCAAAATCCCGTTGATTGACAAAGGCATGACCTTTCGGTAAAATAGTCTATGCTTTACCATGATACTAAGACCTTAAGGGGGCAGACGGACGAAAAACACGAATCATTTCTTTTACTCCACTATTAAACTCTCCGCATACCTTCTGCTAATCCTAATTTTGCTGCTGAATGGATCGGTTAACGCAGCGTTCGAGAACATTGAACTCATGGCGGGTCCCGCAGGGATGGGTGGCGCGTACTCGGCGGCGACACAGGATACCAGTGCCCTGATATGGAATCCAGCAGGTTTGGCAGGATTACCTACACCTGAAATCGGCATCAGTTACATGGATCTATATGGCGTGTTGGGTTACAGTTTCGTGGGAGTGGCACATCCAATTCGGAGTGGACAAACTGTTGGCGCAGCAATTTTGAACTCAAGCGATATAGAAGGCATTTCTCAAGAACGGATTGTGCTGCTGTCTTCTGCAGTTCGTATATGGAAGGGGTTTCACATCGGTATTAATGCGAAATATTTCAGCACTTCAGTCAATTTGGAACAGATACCGTTAGGGCGCGGGACAGGATGGGGCACCGATCTCGGCATCCAGTACGCTCCCATAACAGATTGGATTAGAATCGGCATAGTATTCCCGAATCTGTTCTCCAACCTGTCTTATCATCGACTTGAAAAGATGACTTCCAAGAGTACCTATAACGAATCGCTTCTACGTGAATGGCGTGTCGGTGCTGCTGTAAAAATCAACCTTGGTTCAGACACACCAGATAGAAAATCGGATGCTCTGTTAGCAGCTTTTGAGGTTGCGAATGGTATTCCGCTTATCGGATGCGAGTATCGGAGCGATGTCCGTTACGGTGAGTTCGCGTTGCGGTTGGGGTGGCGTTTCAGCGATGGGCTGACTGCTGGATTCGGTTATCAGCGCGGCAATATCGGTTTAGACTACGCTTTCGTGAACGAGAGATACGGTTCGCAAACCTCGCTGTTCTCAGTTCAACTCTTCTATTAATTTTTAAATAATTGGCAACTTGGGTCTCGTTCCACTCCGTCCCATCAAAGAAATACCCAAGCAAAACCCCTTCCCAGTAACGGGCGGGGATCCCGGTTTTTGACTAAATTCAAGTTGATTTTTGCTACAATTGATGGTAAACTGTTCATTGTAGCAGCTTCGGTCGGTGTAAACTACTACGATGCTTGAGTCAAAAGGAGACAACACCATGAAAAATCCAACGACTATCCAAGAGATTGTACAGCGATTAAAAAACCTTTCGCCCGAACAACAGCAGGAGGTTTTAGATTTCACGATGGAACTTTCGGGTGAGCTGCCAGAAGGCACATCCATTAAGGAATTTATTAAATTTGCTGGAACAATTCCATTAAAAGATCTTCAAGAGATGAAGCAAGCGATTAACGTGAATTAATTCTTGCTACCCGAGACGCACATTTTGATGAAGTCGAATCTCTACAGACAGAATACTGGTAGCCCCTACACTAACAACAGATACGGATCTTGAATATAACCGGAGACTGTTTGTAGGAACTGTGCTGCAGGCGCACCGTCTACAACACGATGGTCGAACGTCAAACTCAGCGTCAGCATGCTACGGGCAACAATCTCATCGTCGTGAACAACCGGCTTTTTCAGAATTCTCCCTACCCCAAGAATAGCACTCTCCGGTGGATTGATGATAGGTGTGAACGCATCAACCCCGAAGTTTCCGAGATTTGTGATGGTAAAGGTGCCACCTTGAAGTTCACCCGGAGTCAGTTGATTACTGCGTGCCCGCTCTGCGAAACCTTTTACCTGATCAGAGATATCCGATAACCTTTCATTGTCCGCATTTCGGACGACTGGCACCACGAGTCCATCGTCCAGTGCAACTGCCACACCGATGTTAATTTCCGGCAATAGCTGAATACCGTCATCTGTGAGTGTTGCGTTGAGTCGCGGATGTTCCCGCAAGGCGTTTGCTATGACTTTAACGAGTAGGTCGGTATAGGTGAGACTTACCTCTTTCGCCTGCAGCTTATCGTTGAGCATCCCACGTAGTTCAACGAAAGCCGTTGCGTCAACCTCCGTGTGAAGTGTGACGCTGGCGTTGGTTTGAAGGCTCATGGTCATCCGCTCTGCGATAATTTCACGGATGCCATCCATAGGAATAACCTCTGCTGCCTGTTGGAAAACAGGTGTTTCTACAATAGGGGCTTCAGCGGCGGTTGCGCTCGCTTGTAACACATCGTCACGGACAATCCTGCCATCGGGTCCCGAACCGACAATTGAAATCAGGTCAACACCGTGCTCTTTCGCCAATCGCCGAGCAAGCGGTGAAGCCTTAAGCCGTGTCGTTTCTTCAATCGGAGCAGGTCCCCTCAAGTCAATATATCGCTGGACATCGCTCTCAAGAATACGTCCTCCGGGTCCAGAGGCTTTGACTTCGGTCAAGTCAATAGCGAGTTTTTCGGCAAGTTGGCGTGCCGCTGGCGACGCTTTTGGTACAATGGTCGTAGTCGATGGCGTTGCCTTGGGTTGTGCAGGTTGTGCCGACGCTTGCGGTTCCGGTGTGGTGTCCACTTCAACGGGTTCAGGAGTGGCGTCCGCCTCAACGCGTGCCACTTCCTCTCCGGGTGCGCCGATAATCGCTAACAGAGCGTTGACAGGGACATTGGTACCTTCCTCAGCAAGCAATTGCGCGATAACACCAGCAGTTGGGGATTCTTGCTCATGGACGACCTTATCGGTTTCAATCTCTAACAAAGGCTGTCCTTGCGTGACGGTATCGCCCTCCTTAACCAGCCATTTCCCGATTTTTCCCTTGGTCATCGTCTGATCCATCTGAAGCATTCTTAATTCAATTGCCATATTTTAATTTTCCTTGCGGTTTTTTAATTATACCTTGCGGTTCGTTCAGCCGCATTGGGTGAATACCGTTCTTCCCCGTATATCCAGCCCGGCGCGATGCTTGGGCTTACGCGCTTGAGATAACAACCACTGTAATTCCCGTGCGATTCGGTAAAACTGATTTTGCGGGAACGATTCCGTTTGTATATCCAACTCAACACAACACTTAAACTTACTCGCTTTAACTGATGCAGAACTACTCACTACTTCATTGGCGACAGAATCATGAGTGAGCCTCAATCAATTCAACCAACAACTCAACATTTGCATCCTTTTCCAGAATAAGTGCAAATTTATGGTACTCGTCGCCCTTGAAAATCGCCTGAATAAATGGACTAAACGCGATTAAGAGTTGACTCCCCAAAAAGTTAAGCGGCTTGCCGGTCTCTAAAAAAAGAATTGCCGGTGCGGTTAAACCACGCCGTACAATCCACGTCGCTGCCTTTTCAAGCAGGGCGCGTTGCTCGGATTCAGGAATATCTTCAAGGACACGCGGTATTTCGGGGTTTGGATTAAACACAGTTCTCTCATTTGGTTGTCGGTCTTCGGTCTGCGGTTATCGGTTACAAGAGGGTGTTTTTGCTTGGGTGTTTCCCTTGTTAAACGAAAACTCCTTAACTGAAAACTCTCACAGCGAGGCAAACTGATAACCATTTCGCGAAATGTAATGGAGCAGAGCGCGAAGGTCCATCACTTAAATCTCTAAGTCGCTCAGGTAATCGGCGATCTGTTTGGGTTGCCCATCAAGGGTAGTCTCCATCGCGGCGATGACAAGCACGAAACTTTTGATATTGTCCTCAATCCGCGTATCAGAGGGTTCGCCACCGTCGATCCAATTCAGAAACTCATCAAAGAGATGTTGATGCGCTTGATACGGAATGCCCGGTGCTTCGTAGACTTCGGTCTCTCCACCGACGCGGTGGATCGTCATCTGGTTGCCGCCTGCGATTTCCACAGCACCCTCCTCGAATTCAGCACGATAGTGTTCATGGTTCCAACAGTTGACGATACCCGCCGATGAACTGTTGCCTTCATAAGAGGTATGGATACCGTTGTCCATCCGCATCATATAGAAACCGCTGGAGTAATGCTGGAAACTCGACCATTCGGGATTCCATCCAAATCCCATCAAGGTTTCACAATCGCCACCGGAGAGGAACCGAAGCATGTCAAGATGATGGACGGAACCTTCAAAAAGAAGCCCGAAATCCATATCATGTCGCCAGGCTCTGCCCCACGAAAGATAGCGACGATAATCACACGCGTATCTTCCAACAATATGTTGAAGCCTCCCCAATCTACCCTCATCGCGGATGCGAATCAATTCCTGTTTATTATCTGCATAACGATAATTTTGGATAATAGCGCAGGGCAATCCTGTCTTTTGGGCGGTGCGCACCATCGCTTTTGCTGCATCCAAGGTGTCCGCAATCGGTTTTTCACAGATAACAGGCATCCCATTTTCCATAGCCGCAATTGCGGCAGGACTATGAAATTGCGGTGGAACAGCAATACCACAGAAATCAGCCTTGACTTCTGCACACGCCTCGTTAAAGTCTGTGAAGAGTTGTGAGGTGCCGAGCCCCAATGCCTCGCCCTGCGCCGTGAGGACCTCTGTACTCACATCCGCCAAGCCAACGATCTCGATCCGGTCGCTGAAATTATTCGTAAAATTGTTAATCCAGCCACCAGCCATACCACTGCCACCAATCATTAAACATGTTCGTTTTGCCATTTTTTAATTTTTCCTTGCGGTTCGATAAGGGTAATTCTACGAGAACGACCTTCCCCGTATACCCAATCCGGCGCGATGCTTGGGCGGACGCGCACTGTTCAATTCTTAATTTTTCAATAACCCTAAAAATAAACGCGTTATGCTTGAGGATACCCCTACGACGCAGATTTTTGCATCAGTTTGCCACGTAAGACATAATCGTCCTTACCGCGTCGGACGCGTTCAAGTTCCGCCTCGGTAGCCTCACGCCGTACTTTTGCAGGGACTCCCATTGCAACGGCACTCGGTGGGACTTCTTGTCCTTCGCGGACAAGCGTGCCAGCCGCAACAACCGCATTCTCACCAATTACCGAACCCGTTAGGAGAATCGCTCCCATGCCGATGAGTGCCCCATCCCCAATAGTGCAACTATGGAGGATCGCACCGTGTCCGATCGTAACGTCATCGCCGATAAGACACGGAATTTCTTTGTCCATGTGTATCACTGCACCGTCCTGAACGTTGGTGCGACACCCGATTCGGATCGGTTCTAAATCCCCTCGGAGCACGCTGTTAAACCAAATGCTCGATTCTTGCCCAATCGTTACATCACCAATAATCATCGCCCCTGGAGCGACAAAAACAGAGGGATGCACATCTGGTGTTATGCCTTCATATTCTATCAACATTTTTTCTGCTTTCTTTTTTAAGAATTTTATTTTAAAACCAACATCCGCCGCGTCGCGGGAGTGCCGTTGTAGTTATGCACAGACGTGCTTTGCGGAATACTGGGATTGCCACGTTTACTAATAATCGTGTGCTCAGATAATTCGGAGAGCGGTGAGAAATCCGAAATCGAGTTATGTTCAAGATACAATCTACGCAAGTTGGTGATACTACCCAACGCCTAAAGGCGTGGGCTTCGGTTTCTTCACAACTGCGTTCTTACCAGAGGTTTGAACGTCTGACTGTCGTTCCACCGGCAGGCTATTATTCCGTCTCCGCCGCATTCACGAAGGTGCGATCGGACGGCTTTATCGCGCAGTGTTACGCGGGTACCCCAGCCTGCAAAATGTTGATAGCAGCGTTTACGTCCCTATCGTGGTGTGAACCACAGTCAGGGCATATCCACTGCCTATCTGAAAGCGTTAGATTTTCGTTGGGATGTCCACAAGCCGAACACGGCTTTGTCGTAGGGGTCCAACGACCTGCTTTCAACAATGTTTTGCCGTATTTGGCACATGTCCACTCGAGGATCAAGACGAATTCGCCGAAGGCAAGGTCAGAGATTTTGCGTCCCCAGAGGCGTTTCATACCCTCAAGATTGAGCGTCTCTATCGCAATCTTATCGTATTTACGCACAAGTCGAAGGGCCAATTTGAAGTACCAATCGCGTCTCTGATTTGCTATTTTCTTATGAATACGACAGAGGTGACGCTTCGCACGATACCAGCCACTCGAAAGATATTGCTTACGGGAGAGTGCCTTGTTTGCCGAACGGATTGCGTTGAGACCTTGCTTGTAGAATTCGGGGGACGTTATTCTCGTGTTATCTGAAAGGGTGAGGAATGTTTTCATTCCGAAGTCCGCCCCTGCCACATTACCGGTCAAAGGGAGTTTCTCGGAGAGTTCGCAGTCCTCACAACTTAGGTATAGAGAGTAGTCGCCTACATTATCACGTTTGAGTGTTACCGTCTTTATCGTGCCTGTCCAGTCGCGGTGCTTCCAAAACGTGAACGACTTACCGAGACAGTTGATTCTTAGACGATTGCCTTCTATTTTGAAACCTGCTTGTGTGAACGTCAAGGAGTTATATTTATGAGTCGGCTTGATTTTCGGTCTACCGACTTTACGTTTTGTTTTACCGGCTTTGCGGTCTTTAATGTTGTCAAAAAACTTTTCGTATCCCAAGTGAATACGCTTTGCGACTTGTTGGAGGACCTGACTCGGTAGTTGATTCCACTGCGGTTTCGTCCGCTGTTTTAGCTTCGTGATATGATTGCAGATGCGGGAAAAAGACGCATATTTACCATAGATACGATAATAGCGTCTCTGCAACATCAACAGGTGAACATGCACACCATGCAAATCGTCAATCAAATTGCCGATCTGTATTAAGTTAGATTGATGGTAGAACTCGTATTTTTCTGTTTTCATGGACTTTCACGTATCATGCCTTTAACCCCTTCATAGTGGGTAGGACCGACACATTACCAAGCGGCAATGCTATGAATGTCGGTCCAACGTGATACTCTCATTATACCACAATGTGGACGCAATGTCAACTCAAAAATGGCGTTTTGGCGTTTGGTCCTTTCCACAACGGCGGAATGAAAGCCCAAAGCTAAAGCATTGGGCTTTCATTCCGTCAATTCCCGTAAAAAGTTAATCAGGATGCTCGAAACCCATAAAACCCGTTATGCTATGGAGGCGCAGACTAACAGTCTATGCTACAGAAGAAGGCATCTCAGGGGCAACTTTGCTCATTTTTTAAAATTGTCCAAACTTTAGTATCAACTGAGTGCAGTCTCAGAGATTTAGTCTGGGAATAGACGAAATCCGTTTCTTGTATTACATGCCCGGTTTCTGCTACTGTGCAACCAACAACCTACGGAGGTTCCTTACTCCCCATCTATAAGATATTCCGAATACACCTACAAGGAGAATTACCAACCCGACAAACGCAATGAAACTTTCCGTATACCACGCTATTACCGGCGCGAGGACAAGTGCAACATCAATAATGAGCGTCACGGTGAACGTTAAAACCCGCAAGATCGGCTTCGGTGTTTTTGATAGGGTATTTCCCCAATGTGTCAATTCCGCCATCCACGACAAAGTCCCAATCGCTGTATTCAAGGCACACGCAGTCGGGAGTGTTAAGAGAGGTGTTAGCAGTACCGGTATCCAAGCATCTGTCGGTATTTGGAGTAGACAAACGGCAAACAGAGACCAGAATTCAGCATAAATCAACGCACAGAAAAGCGCAGTCAAGAATTTACTCGTGAACACTAACTTTGGTGTAACAGGGGCGGCTTTCAGCATCCACCATGTTTTTCCCTCATCTCGAAGACCGTTACAACTGATACCGTAGGTAATAAGCATACTATAAAGGACTATCTGCACAGTAAGAACCAGCCCAGCGTTCGTATCTGCGCCACCTTCATACACGAATAAGACGGCGATGTGAACTACCAAAAATAGTGTAAGCATCACAACGGCAATTAAGCGTCCACTATGCCGAGCGAAAATGAGAAAGTCCTTTAGCATCATAGACCGTATCTTACCACGTCCGAGCGCAAGCCGCATGCGTTCCAGATGTGATACTTTAGTAGCATCGGGGCTCCGCACGGGTTTCCGCTTGGAAACCTTCAACTGCCGAATGTTTTCCCAACCGCGCTGATAAATTAGCTGCGCGACGAGCGTCGCCATCCCAACAGCGGTGAGACTTCCACCGATACCTCCGAGTGCCCATCTCAATCGGACCCCTATTGTGGATTCAGTCACCCAACTCAACAGCAGTTTTCCAATCCACTCGTGTGGATACCACGAGGCAGTCGTATCCACCGTCCTTTCAGAAGCCCAATTGAGCAAAAATTGCTTTATATGGATCGGTTCAAACTCGAAAAACAGTATCAACGATAACAGAAAACCTACCGTTACGCCGATTGCAGTACCGAGCACCTTGAGTGTCGCGAGGAGCCACCCAGACGAAAAGAAACGTGCGATCAACATTACGCTGATGGTAACATAACCTGCGATCATTACCAAAAGACACAAGCACACCGGAAATAGTACGGCGTAAAAATGCCATGGCAATTCAAATATCAGACCGAAGGCTACCCATGGAGGTCCCAGAAAACAGAGGATACTCAGAAAGCGCGTGATAGTGAGATGAATGAACTTATATCCGAAAATCGCGACCGGTTGAACCGGTGCCGCGTGTAACAGTGCGGTGTCCGGTGCCTCGTATAAACTTTTCAGTGAACTCTCCATCAATTCCTTGGCAATGACAATAATCCCAAAGACCATGAATCCATTAATTACACCCAGCAGAAGCGTCGGCTCTGCCTCAGTCAGCCGTAAATGTGTGAAAAGGGAGTTACCCAACACCGATAATGCAACGATGAAAACGAGGTAACCGATACCCTTTAAAGCGGCTTTTCGCCACGCTTCTCCATCACCCCTAAGACGATTCAACCACCCTTGTAAATCCGCTCTTAGCAGAATTATTACATTTTTTAGCATCTTTTTAACAATTGGCTGGTGACTGCCTATTGACCTGACTGAACCGCAAGGTATAATTAAAAATCCGCCGTAAGATCAAGAAAAATATCCTCAAGTGTCTCTGTCCGGTTACGGCTAACATCAACAGGTCGTCCGTGGTATTCCTGCTTCTGCTGCTGCAATTCCGCAAGGGTTCCGACAGCAATAAGTTGTCCCTTACTGATAATACCGACGCGATCGCAAATACGCTCGGCAATTTCAAGGATGTGTGTTGTCATAAATACAGTAGAACCGCGCTCACACCGTTCGCGCAAGATTTCCCTGACAGTACGGGCACTCCTCGGATCGAGACCACTGGTCGGTTCATCGAGGAAAAGAATTCGCGGATGGTGTACAAGAACCGAGATGAGCAGAATCTTCTTCTGCATGCCATAAGAATACCCTTTGATCTGGTCATCAGCAGCATCGGCAAGTTCAAGTTGCTCAAGGAGCACGCCCATCTCATTTTCGGCTTGCTCTGATGGCACTTCATATAAATCCGCTATCATACGGACAAACTGTCTACCACTCAATGCTTCATAAAGTTGAGGCGTATCCGGCATCAGTCCAAGAATCGCTTTCGCCTGTAAACTCTGCTTCTGAATGTCATACCCGCCAAGCGTTGCAGTGCCAGATGTTGGACGGAGTAAGCCCGTCAGCATATTGATTGTCGTCGTCTTTCCTGCCCCATTCGGTCCGAGGAATCCGAATATCTCACCGGCATCCACCTCAAGTGTCAATGCATCTACAGCACACAATTTACCGAAATATTTTGTCAAACTCAAGGTTTTAATCATTTGCGATTGCTGCCTAAGACATCACTTTTAAGTTCTGCAAGCACTTGGTCGAGATTAGGATTGTCTGCGTTTTTTGTCACATCAGTGGCATCGCGGCGATTTTGGTTTTCCCAGATTTCTGCCTTTTCCTCCGTCGTTTTTAATTTTTCTTCAGACCGCGCCAAAACTGTGGAGATCGCATTTTCCGCTGCCGCGATTAATTGATAGAGTTCCGAGCGCGTCTTTGCTTGTTTCTGACGGTGGGATAGGTGCTCAGCGTGCCCCGCTGCGCTTTGGAATTGCTGATAAAATTCGTGAAGTGCTGTTTTGAGGGTCGTTACGACTGCCGCCTGAGCAGCAATTTGACGTTTATAACCATCTGCCAGGTTCAGGTAATGTTGCCTGCGTCGTTGCGCTTCGCTCGCCCCTGCTGTATCCTGATTCTGTAAAGCAGCGTCAGCCTTTTCATCCCATACGTTTGCTGTATCAACAGCCTCCTGATAGGCGCGTTTGAGCGTCCCTTCATCTGCGATTGCTATTGCTACGAGATCTTTCGCCTCATCGAGCCGCACTTTCATGTCAACGATGGTTTTCTCAAGCAGTGGTTCGGCATCGTCAACTGCTTCCAGAAATTGGTTTATATTTTCTCGAATCTGCTCTGAAATCTCCTTAAATGTTTTCATTATCCGTGCCTCCATCGTTCATTATATTCAGTTTCTCAATGAAAATCAAGCGGAAACTTCTATCTTTAGTAAGATCCAGTTTCCCTTTGCCCCTACCGTCACAACGTAGAACACCCTTCTTTAATAAAGATGGTCAAAGAAACAGTTTCTGATTTTTGGAACGGAATGAGAACATTAGATCCCGCTTTCTATCTGCGGCGTGCACAATGTTGCGTAATCAGCATTGATGAGTTCGACACCATAAGGAGCCATTCTCCCCATAATTAGGCTAATTGCGGGAATATTATCATCGATTAAAATTGAGGAGCAATCGTGTAGTGCTGCAGCTTCACCCAATGTGCCGCTGCCAGCAAAAAAATCTAAAAGTGTATCACTCGATGATGAATGCACCTTGACGATACGGTTAAGGATTCCGAGCGGCTTTTGTGTAGGATAGCCGGTCTTTTCACCTCCATTGGTGGCAACAATGGTGTGCCACCAAACATCAGTCGGTGTTTTGCCACGTGCCGCTTTCTCTTTACCGACCAACCCAGGTGCCATATACGGAATTCTATCCATCTCGTCGAAATTGAAGGTGTAGTCTTCCGGCGTTTTGGCATACCACAAGATGTTATCATGTTTGGCAGGCCACCTCGACTTGGGTCTCCCTCCATAATCGTAAGCCCAAATAATCTCATTGACGAAAGATTCTCGCCCGAAAATTTCATCAAGCATCACTTTACAATAATGCACTTCGCGATAATCAATATGGAGGAAGAAACTCCCGTGCGGATGAAGCACACGATACGCCTCCTCAAAACGCGGTCTCAAAAATTGTAAATACGCATCCGAACTCTCAAACTTATCGGTATAATGCATGGTCTTGCCTGTGAGGGTTCGGTATGTTCTTCCTTGGAAGCCGACCCGATCACCATCGGCATCAAGTTCTACCTGAATCTCCGTGCGCTGTTGGAGTTTTCCGGTGTTAAACGGCGGATCAATGTAAATCAGATTGATGCTTTCATCAGAAACATACTTCTGAAGAATTTCGAGGTTGTCGCCATAATAAAGTTGATGTTTAGACATTTGATCTCCTGTTCGGTATACTGTAGGGTGTGAGCGATCTTTCTCCCGTTAGATGTAAAAGGAGTATCGATTCCAGTTCTCAACACCACTTGCGAACTCTCTGTCTGTTTCCCCAAGCAAAATTATACCAGCGTTATGGCAATATATCAAGATTATGTTCACGAATGTTTGTGTGCATGAGATTTTTCTTGACTCCACACAATTTTTCGTGTAAAATTTTAAGAGCGGTATTGCCAGACTTATAAAGAGACGTAAACCTCATGCGCATCCTGAACCTGAATCGTAAACTCAAAAGTGCCAAACGTCTACCTGAGATTGTTAGCGTCCTGGCGAGACACGGCTTCGGACATATCATCTCTCAAATCTTTGAGCGAGGACGGACAAGTCGTTTCAGACTCAAAAGTATGTTCACGCGGAAGGCGAGAGAAGAGACCCACTCCCAGAAATCGAGATGGTGGGATTTCCGAAATGCGAGAAAGGATTCAGATGAAAACACCTCAGGGACACTCCTATCTGTTCCAGAGCGTTTGCGACTTGCCTTTGAAGAGTTGGGACCAACGTTCGTTAAATTAGGGCAAGTTCTCAGCACCCGGGTGGACATTCTCTCTGAACTCGTTGGACAAGAAGACGCATTGGCGTGGAGCACCGAGTTCCAGAAACTGCAACGACACGCACAGTCGTTCGATTTCTCAGAGGTACGCACTACCATTGAAAAGGAATTTGAATTGCCGCTTGAGAAGGTTTTCTTAACCTACGAACAGCAGCCATTCGCGGCGGCTTCAATCGCACAGGTGCACGCAGCAACGTTAGAGACAGGTGAACCGGTAGTCGTTAAAGTCCAACGTCCACGCGTGGCAACGATTATTCAGACGGATCTCAACTTATTGATGGAGTTAGCAGAACGGCTCGAAAATCGAGACCCAGAGATGCATCTGTTCAAACCGACTGAACTCGTCCGCGAGTTCTCACGCTCGATTCGGAAGGAGATCGATTTTACAATCGAAGCCGCAAATACGGATGCTTTCCACCAGAGATTCGCAACATCACTGAAGGTGAAAATTCCCAAAGTTCATTGGGAATTCACGAATCGTCGTGTTTTGACTTTGGAACGGATCGACGGTGTACCAATCAACGCAATCGCGCAATTGGATGAGATGGGGTTTGATCGGGCGGAACTCGCTGAGACACTCGTGGAAATGTTCTATACGCAAGTGCTGAACGATGGATTTTTCCACGCGGATCCGCATCCGGGGAACATCTTCGTTTTAGAGGATGGACGGATTGGACTGGTAGACTTCGGCATGGTGGGTAGGATAAGCAACGATATGCTTCAGCATATCTGCAGTTGGCTGAGTGCCGTGTTAACCAAAGACGTAGATGCAGTCGTTAGAAGCTACATCCGAATGGGTATTCTGGGGGACGGAACAGACATCGCAGCGTTAAAGTTAGAAATGTACGATTTTTTGGAGCGTCATTTCAATATGCCTCCGAGCAAACTTCGTCTCGGCGAGGTAATTCACGAAGTCTTTAACGCATCATTGCGCCATCAAATTCATGTACCGCCAGCCTTTTTAATGCTCGGTAAGACTGTAGCGACGGTTGAATCGGTTGTGATGAAACTGCATCCTGACTTCGATATCTTGAAATTCAGCGAACCGTATATCGCACAATTTCTCGTCCAAAATTTTGGAAGTAAACGATGGGAACGACAGATAGCAGATTCTATGGAAGATTTCACGGAATTGGTCCGTGAAACGCCTCTTCAATTGCATCGTATTTTGCAAAAATTACAGCGAGGTACTCTTAAATTTGAACTTGAGCATCTGAGTCTTGAAGCAGTGATTAAGGTATTCGATCGAGTTGTCAATCGGATCGCTTTTAGCCTCATCATTGCCTCATTGATTGTAGGCTCGTCGATCATCCTACAAGTCGCTGAAATTTGGGAATGGAAGTTTTTTCTCGGCATCATGGGTTATCTGACTGCAACTTTTTTCGGATTCGGATTGGTAATCTCTATTTTACGCTCAGGTCGTTTCTAATTTTTTAATTATTCCTTACAGATACGTCATAGTATCTGTGAACTTAACAATTTTCGTGTTCGAACTGAAGAAATTACAGAAACTCAATAGTTAGAAAATCAGAAATCTGTCTGTAATGACATGGAGGGATTTTTGCTTGGGTGTTCCTTAGCCCAAGAGTAATCGTTTAAAAATGGCAATTTTACTCGGATTAGATGTCGGTGATACACGCATTGGGGTTGCGCTCAGTGACGCGCTCGGTATTGCGGCACATCCACTGTGTACACTAACCCGAAAAAATCGACAGGTTGATTTAATTGCTATCTCGGATCTCGTCTCCATCCACCAGGTGGAACGTGTCGTCATCGGTTTGCCCATCTCTCTCGATGGTTCTATCGGCACGCAAGCCAAGAAGGTCCAGAAGTTTGCTGAACGCTTGTCGCACACAATTGACATTCCGATCGAATTTCAGGATGAACGTTTTACAACGGCTGAAGCAGAAGAGATTTTGAGCGAACTTAACAAAGACACAAAAGCACAGAAAGAACTTATTGACGAGGTGGCAGCAGTAATTATTCTCAGAGACTATTTGAATCAAAACCCGGAGAGCGATCCTGCCACACCTACAGAGCATTCCTGATTCGTCCATTAGGATACGCCAAGGTGTTACGCCGGAGCCTCCAACATTTTTCTAACCAGGGTCAAATGATTATCGTTCCACGATGGTCTTCCTAAGAAATATAGGATAAAAAGTATTCGTGTGTTCTTAGCGAAAACCAGGGACTCACTCGTTACTGGGAAGTGGTAGCGAAATGTGATGGAGCAAAGTCAGAGGACCCATCATTTAAAGAATCATGAAAATACATGGGGTCTGCACAAACAGAGCAGGGAGTAGAAGATAAATCTGTTCAATCACCAGATAGTCAAGCTACCTCTCTCTGGAAAACACGAAAAATTAAGATCGGCATATTGACGCTATGCTGTCTTGGTACTCTTTGCCTCATTGTCTTGTTGATTGGAGCATCCCTGACGCTACCACCAACATCGTCAAAAGAGGTTGTCAACTTTGATGTGCCAGTAGGGAGCAGTTCGCGCGCAATAGCAAAGCGATTAATTGAACAAAAGTTAATACGCAGCGAACACGCCTTCCGTTTAGCTGTCCGATACAGAGGGACTGGTAGACACCTACAAGCTGGAACTTATGCGTTACGGCGAAACATGGCGTTGTGGGATCTACTCGATGAATTTGAAAAGGGACAGGTTACACTGGTTAGTTGGACAGTACCAGAAGGTTTAACGACATCTGCTATTGCCGAACTTTGGGAAACAAGCGGCTTTGGCACAGCCGAGGCGTTTCAGAAAGCTACTGAAACCCCGCGTTTGTTGGAGCGGTATGGACTTACAAACATAACTGTGGAGGGCTATCTTTTTCCGAATACGTACAAATTCGCGAAAGGCACAACAACTCAGAAGGTTGTTGAAATGATGCTTAATGAATTTAAACAGCAATGGACGGAAAAATTTGACGAGGAGGCAGAAAATTTAGGGCGTACCCGTCACGAAATTGTAACGCTTGCCTCTGTCATTGAAAAGGAAGCACAAGTTAGACTCGAACGCCCCCGTATTTCAAGTGTTTTTCATAACCGGCTTACACGAAAGTGGAAACTTCAGGCAGATCCAACGGTGCTTTATGCCTTAGGGAATCCAGAGAGCCCCTTAACGAAAACCGATCTGCAGGTTGATTCGCCTTATAACACGTATAAATACAAAGGTTTGCCTCCTGGTCCTATTGCGAATCCAGGTATCGATTCAATTATAGCTGCACTGCGACCCGAAAGAACAGACTATCTCTATTTCGTGGCAATAGGTGAAGGAAAGCACCATTTTTCAAAGACGCTTTCAGAACACAATAGGATGATACGAAAAATGCGGCGTGCTTCTAAATAGTCGTCGGTTATCAGTTCCAGAGTAGGTCTATAACGATTACCACCTCTTGGAATACTCCAAACCAAAACACAGGTAGATTGTTACAGACATCCCTTAACTCTCGCGGCAAGGCAAACTGATGACTGACAACTACTAAACAGAAAGTGACAAAAGCGAATGGCAAAAGCTGATTCACAGCAAACAATTCAGAACGAAATAACAATGACAGGAAAAGGGTTAATGTTAGGGGAATCCGTGACGTTAACCTTGAAACCAGCACCGGCAGATTCCGGCATCGTCTTCCGACGTGTGGATATGGCTGGTGCGCCTGAAGTGAAAGTATGTCAGGAAAACTGGGCAGATATTCTGCCACGATGTACCAGTTTACGTAACGGTGATACAACGGTTAGCAGCATCGAACACATCCTCTCAGCACTCGGCGGTCTCGGCGTTGACAACGCGACGGTGGAACTTGACGCGTCAGAACCTCCTGGGCTTGATGGGAGTGCGGCACCATACGTCGAAAATATCCAAGCAGTAGGGCTTGTCTCACAAGATGCCCCACGGAAGTTTATTGAGGTCACGGAACCGTTCGCGCTTTCTGTAGGGGATAAGCAACTCGTGTTGCTACCTGCCGACGCTTTAGAGGTGACGTTCGTTTATGCACATCCGCAGACGAAACCACAAACAGCAACATTCAAAATAACCCGAGAATCGTATGCTGACGATATCGCACCAGCACGGAGTTTCTGTTTCGAAAATGAAATTGAAGCCCTACAGGCACTCGGCATCGGGAAAGGGGCAAACTATGATAACGTCGTTGTTATCAATACCGCAGGTGAACCCAACACACCACTGCGGTTTGAAGACGAGTTGGTCCGACATAAAATCCTTGATTTGATTGGCGATCTCTATTTAGCTGGACACCTACCGAAAGCACATGTTCTCGCGATGCGGACTGGACATATGTTTCATGCGGAATTTGTGCAAGCCCTCGCTGAAGCGGGCCACCTCCAACAGGTACCAGTTCAAGAACCGATTGAGGTAATGGATATCTATGAAGTGTTGCCGCACCGGCATCCGATGTGCATGGTCGATAGAGTTATTGAATACGAAAGCAAAAAGCGCGCTGTAGGCATTAAGAATGTGACTTATAACGAACCAATTTTTGAGGGGCATTTCCCGACGCGCCCTGTGATGCCGGGTGTGCTACAGATTGAAGCCCTTGCACAACTCGCTGCATGGCTTGTGCTTCGAGACATCGGTAAGGAAGGTGAACTTGGCTATTTTCGCTCAATCAACAAGGCAACATTCCGACGCGCTGTCATTCCGGGGGACCAACTCCGACTGGAAATAGAGGTCGCACAACTACGAAGCAGAATTGCACGCATCGAAGGTCGCGTTTACGTAGGAGACGAACTCGCTACAGAGGCAGAACTATCAATCGTATTAGCATCTGCCTGATCTATGGCTTTCGGCTTTCGGCTTTCGGCTTTCAGCAAAGAGGGTTTCCTAACGACCAGCAGTTCCCTATTTGATTTGAGAGTTCCAGAAAACCGAAAGTGGGTCCGCCGACGGCTGATTGCCGACTGCCAACTGCCAATATAAACGGAGGGGCATCTGTGTTAGAAACCAACATTCACCCTACGGCTATTATCTCTCCAAAAGCAACGTTGGAAGAGGGGGTTCAGATTGGCCCCTACAGTCTTGTCGGTGACGATGTTCATATAGGGCGCGGCACCGTGATCGGACCGCATGTTCAGATTGAGAAGTGGACAACTATCGGCGAAGAATGTAAAATTTTCTTCGGTGCTACCATCGGTAACGAATCTAAAGACCTGAAGTACGGGGGCTGTCGAAGCTACGTGAAAATCGGGAATCGCAATATACTACGCGAATACGTTTCTATCTCCAGGTCATCTTTTGAAGAGGAAGCAACTATCGTCGGGGATAATAATTTGCTGATGAATTGGGTTAATCTCGCACACGACACCATCGTCGGCAATAGAATAATCATGGCGAACTTTGTCTCGCTTGCGGGGCATGTCGTGATTGAAGATGATGTTCGACTCGGAGCACATGCGGCACTGCACCAATATGTGCGCGTCGGCAAAATGGCAATGGCAGGGGGTTTCTCAAAAATCGTGCAGGATATCCCACCGTTTGCCCTTTCCGCCGGACAACCCGCGCGTGTTCGGAGCCTGAACAGCATCGGTATCCGAACATCACGGATTAACCCTTTGTCACAACTTACACCTGAAACGCTCGCGGCGTTAAAGAAGGCATTCCGCATCTTGTTCCGATCAGGGTTACCACTCAAGCACGCCGTTGCCAGAGTCAAAGAAACGCTCGAATCAACACCGGAAGTTGAATATTTACTCACATTTATAGAGACCTCGAAACGTGGCATAGGATTCAGTCAACCGAACCGCACTCCGAGTGGTTAGCCTTTAACTTCTCTGCAGTATCTTTTAAACTCTTAAATCTGGACTATCCTCCACTAAGTTTCGGGTCAGAATCAATGCCTAAAAAAGTGGAAAAATTGGGTATTATTGCAGGTGCAGGTGAACTGCCGGTGCTATTAGCACACGCTGTTGTTGTCCATGAACGACAACCCGTTATTATCCAAATAACAAAATCCGACGCGCAACGCTTTGCCGGAATCACATGCGAACTTCACACTTATGGGGTCGGTCAGATTCAAAAGATCACCCGAACGCTTCTTAATTCAGGCGTAAAAGAGGTTGTGATCATCGGGAAAGTCGAAAAAAACATTCTCCTTCGCCCCTTTCAAATTGACACAACAACCATTAAAATCCTCGTACAAAACCGACGCGAAAAACCTTCCGTAATCGTCAACGCCGCACTTAACTACCTTGAATCCGCCGGACTTACCATCCTCACCCAAGATCAGTACCTCCAGCACCTTCTCCCGGAACCCAGCGTCCTAACAACTCGACAACCCACTGCAAGCCAATGGATAGATATTGAACTCGGTATCAGTACCGCCCGTCAGATAGCAAATATGGATATTGGTCAAACAGTTGTCGTTAAAAATCAGATTGTCCTTGCTATGGAAGCCATTGAAGGGACAGATGCAACTATTCAGCGTGGAGGAAACTTAGGAAGGCAAGGTGTCATTGTTGCGAAAGCCGCCGCTGAGAGCCACGATTTTCGTATTGATGTGCCGACGGTGGGCATGCAAACACTTGAGGTGCTGCATCAAGTTAAAGCGAGTGTGTTAGCAGTCGAAGCACGGCGAACATTTGTGATGGATGCCGATGCCCTCATTCAGCAAGCAGACCGGTGGAAGATTGCAATCGTTGCAGTAGAATAATAAAAAAGGCGGAAGTATTGTTCCGCAAACCTCTATAGGCTTGCGTACTATAACCACTTCCGCCTTTCCAGAGACGCTGGCTATGCCGCAGCGTCCATCGCGGTTGTTATCTGCTCTGTCGTCGGAAATTGTCCGGTTTCTAACTTTGAATAAAGCAGTGTTCCGTTTAAAGAGACTTCAAAAGCCCCACCACTACCGGGGATCAAATCGACCGTCTTAACTGCCGTACCGTATTTCTGTTTTAAGGCATCCGCCAAACTGGCTGCCCGCGGCTGGTAGTTTCAGGCGGTGCAGTATTCAATTCTCACTTCCATGAAAGTATCCTCCTCATTAGTACTGAGATTGCCTATCACGATGGATCCAATCGTCTATCTTAAAATTTTACAACAAATATGGGAAAATAGCAAGTTTTTTCGCGCCCTTTACAAATTAGTAAGGATTGGCATAGATTTTGCTACATTTAGCGTAGATACTCGCTCCGTTTGCAAAAACAAAACTGTAAAGTATACATCACCCCTATGCTGAGCGTACCTCACGGATACGCAGTCAGCAAATAGGTGTTTAAATTATGAACAGGTCTATCCAATTTTTGAACAAGTCTGTATCTTTATCTATCTGCGTTCACCTGATAGGTGTTGCGATCGCAGCTCTATCTATCGTCGGGACAGTAGATAAACACGGTGATGCGATTATGGCTGAATTTGTCTCGCTCCCAGAGACAAAACCTATGCTCGAGCCACGCCGACTCAAAGTGCCAGCATTAACACAGCCAAATTTCATTCACTCACAGCCGCAGCGTATTCGGACGATTTCAGATGCCACCCACACACCGCAAAGCCAGCCGAAACCCTTCGTTGATACGCTTCCGGTCTCGACTATCCAGCAGACGACTCCAACAGAAATTGGAATAGGCAACGAGAAAACACTTCAGCGTAATTTACCTCTCCAGTCTCCGGATCGTGGTTCACAACTAATCCGTCCGACCCCTAAACGGATATCACGTCCAGAGTGGTCATTAATACCAACTGTTATTGCGAGTGCTGAAGCCACCGAACTTCCATCAGTTTCGGTACTGCCGGAGGAACCAACACAAGATGCTCGGTTCTTCCGTAAAGTCGATCCGATATATCCCGAATCTGCTCGCCTTTCCCACATGGAGGGACTCGTTGTACTTGAAGCGACAATCGGTACAGACGGCATAGCGAGAGACATCAAAGTTATCAAGGTGATCGAGATTAGTGGGTTAGGATGTGAAGAAGCGGCAATTACGGCACTCAAAGCGTCCCGATTCGTGCCAGCGAAACGAGGCGAAATAGTTGTCAGTCAACGTCTCCGTATTCCTTACCGCTTTCAGTTTAAAAATTAGCTACTCTCTTAGCGATTCCCAACTAACATCGTAAATGTAACTCGCGCCTCCGCTTGTATCAAGACAAAAATACTTGCGCTATCAACATATTCCACCTATAATCTTTACCACCGAACCTAACGACACGGAGATTACTTCTATGATTTCAAGGAGATAGAATATGGATATTCGACTTAACGATAAGGTGGCTGTCATTACTGGTGGATCTACAGGTATTGGTGCGGCAACAGCGATTGAATATGCTAAAGCAGGGGCGAAAGTCGTCTTCGGTGACATCAATGAAGAAGACGCTCAAAAAACGCTCACTACAATTGTTGAGGCAGGTGGAATTGCCAAGTTCCAACGTACCAATGTCACAGTCGAAACCGAAGTAGCGGATTTGATGGAAACTGCTGACAGGGAATACGGCGGGATTGACACTTTGGTAACTTCCGCAGGCGTTCTGCGTGGACCGAGTGTCCGCATCGATAATTTTGAAGCCGCAACCTTTGACTCAGTTATCGACGTGAATCTCAAAGGAACTTTTTTCGCTCTTAAACATGCTGTCCCAATAATGAAGAGCGGTGGTGGTGTAATCCTATGTATCGCTTCCGGGGCAGGGGTTCGCGGTGGAAGCTCCTCGGTTGCTTACGCCTCCAGCAAGGGTGGCGTCAATGGGCTCGTAATGACGGTAGAAAATCAGGTAGCATCAATGAACATCCGTATACATACTATCTGTCCTGGCGGACTGGCAACCCCACTGAAACTCGGACAGATTGCAGAATCGGCAAAACGGGATGGACAAGATCCAAAGGCAGCGGTTGCTAATGCCCGCAATTCACTTGGTGATCCATCAGGAGTCGCACGGGTCCTCACGTTCCTCGCGTCCGATGAAGCCTCTTATACTCGCGGTCAGATTTTCACAAGATAATTTTTTAACGATTAGGTTTTCGTCCCGATTTTTCCATCCGTTCTCAGCAAGCGATGGGGACCCCTGTCAAAATCAAGTCTTCGATGAATTTGATCCACATCCTTGGAAATTAACGGGTTTTAAGCATTACTATCCAGTTGGTCCTAAGACGAAAAGATGTAATCAAAGTTCAGCCATAAACTCTTTGAATAACGGTAGAAGAGAACGGGGAAGATAGCGGAAAATAGTGCCCACACACTTAAATTAGCATAGAAAGGAATAGAAGTAAACTTCTCAAATAGGAAATAACTTGGAAAAGCGATGAGGATTGTCGCGCCGTAATTGAGGTACATCGCGCCGATAAAGTAACCGGATTCTCGTTCAAACTTCAAATCACACATTGCACAGTGGGTAAACATCCTGAAATACGTTTGAAACAGTGCCCCTTCACCACACCGCGGACATTTCAGTTGAAAACTGCATCTCAGACTTCTACCGAGTATTTTAATTTTACCTTCCACCATTACATTACGGGCTCACGGTTGCGTTTTAAAAAACATACAGATTTTCAAACCCAGTCGTGAAAAAACGATTGCGTTAATAGGTGTTGCTATCCCAAAAGACCTTGAAGGTTCGGAGGAGTATTTTGAAATCGTTCCAGAAGGATAGATTCTCAATGTACTCCAAATCAACAGGGATACCCTCTCGGATTGTCCCTTGTCGACGTGGACTCAGCTGCCAGAGACCTGTCATCCCCGGGCGGACGAGGTGGCGTTGGTTTTCCGACGGCTCATAATGCTCAGCAAGAAAGGGCATTTCTGGACGCGGACCCACCAGACTCATTTCGCCTTTTAGTACATTGAAAAGTTGAGGCAACTCATCCAAACTCGTTTTACGGAGCCATCTACCGATCGGTGTAATGCGTTTATCATCAATCGCACCAGGCTTTTCGGAGTAGGACGGCGTATCCACATGCAGACTCCGAAATTTATGGATAACAAACAGTTCGTTATTTAAACCGACCCGCTTGTGTGAGAAAAAGACGGCACCACGTGAGGTGATCTTAATTAGGATGGCAATCAGCACCATTAGAGGGGCAAAGATAATGATAAGGAGAAATGCAGCAATAGCATCGAACAAATGTTTGCCACGCATTGCGTAGAAAGAGGAAAGTCGTTCCACAAGAATCCCTGTCTTTGATATTTTTGGCGAAGCTTGCAAGCCAGTTCTGCCTGCATCTTTTCCTATCTGATTTATGCTTCTTGATAGGAATGGCATGGTTAATTCCTCTATCGCAATCCAAATGTTAGGCGTAGGGTTGCGAGATTATACTAACTTGCATAACAGAGCCCTGACGAAATTTTCAGGGCTTTATACATATCACGGGCAACCGATAAAAGTTAGTCCTACTGGAGTTTTTCAAAAACATCAAGATATTGCTGTGCTATGTTTTCCCAATTAAACCGTTTGCGGATCTGTTCCGGTGCACGCTGTCGGAAATTTTCAACCTGTTCTGGATGTTGTTCCAACATCTGAATCTTTTCCGTAAGAGACGCCACGTTTTTATCAAAGAGTACCCCATAATACCCACCTGCCAGCACTTCATCGTTGAAGGGTGTATTCAGCGCAAGAATGCAGTTGGAAAACCCTAACGCCTTTAGAATAGAAGGATTAATGCCACCGAACTGGTGTCCATGAACGTAGGCAAAGCAGTGATGGTGAAGTTCTTTAATATGTTCAGAATCGTCAATATGTCCGAGAAACTTGACGTTCTCGTTAGCAATGTTTTTTAATTTCGATAGAAATTCGTTCTCAAGTTTGTTGCCTTTGTAATCCGCGCCGCCAGCGATAGCAAGTTGCTTTTGGCTCTTTGAAGCAACGAACGCCTCTAAAATGAGATCGGCATTGTTATCCGGGACAAGCCGACTGGCAATAAGATAATAATTCCGGGGTTTAAGCCCATAGGTCTCCAGAATCTCTGGATGTTTCGAAGGCTCAATGTTCGCACCATAAGCGATATAAGTAGTTTCCGCCCCCAATTCCTCAAGATAGAGACGCTTCATTTCAGAAGCATCGGTAATAACAATTGGAAACGCCGCTGTCGCCATCTTTGCCGCCCACTTGAAGTAAAGTGCGCCAAGCCCTTTCCATTTTGGACGGAGCCATTCCATTCCATCCACGTTGATAACAGCGGTTTTCCCTGCAATACGGAAGAACCATCCGAACGGACCATTGCCAGCGTTCCATGTCAAAATGACATCAGATGCGGTAACCGAAGCGTGCATCGTTGCGAGAAAACTGTGGCTCAGAGTACTGAACATCTTATGCTCTATGCTTGGCAAATAAACAAGCTTGATGCCATTCCATTCCGCAGGTCTTTCCTTGAAAAGTGCCTTCCGGCAGTAGACGATAACTTCATGACCGGCTTCTACCCAGCGGGGAGCAAGTTCACCCATGATAGTTTCCAGTCCACTATAGGTAGCGGGGAGCCCGCGTATGCCCAACACCCTAATCCTCATTTTTCCAGTTTTCCTTGCGGTTCAGAGAGGTGAGTCTGTGAATTCATATTCTATTCCGTATACCCGCTTTCCACTTCGTTTCAAGCTATGCACTTTGGCTAACAATTGTAGTCCAAGCATCGCGCCGGACGGACGCGACAGAAAAACTTCTTTTCAAGAACGCCCTGGACCGACCGCAAGATAAATTCAGGCGATTAAATTGTGCTATCAAAGCACAGTTCGTCTCTGTTTCAGATTGGGTTCTACATATATATTATACCCGTTTTAAGCGCAAAAGTCCAATTTGTTTTTACGACCAATTTTTTAATTTTCCCTGCGGTTAAGTATCAGGGTTTGGATATTGACGTTCTTTTTTCTCGAGTCGCCTTAAGGCATAATTTCATTTCGTAAACACCCAAGCAAAAACGCTTGGTTTTTCGGCTATCAACCGTCAGTACATCATTTGATGATAAAAACGATTTAAATCTTCAGTTTTTTATTACGTAGGACTTACGCATTTCCTTTTAAAGCCCACCTGATAAGGGAAATTTAGAGGGTTAAATGCAACAAAATAGCAACTTTTCAGCAAAATATATTCGTTCTCTGTTTAATTTGCGTAAGTTCTATTAGGGAAACCGGTAGAGGAATTTGGCTTCAATTTCATTCGCGTTTTCGCGGACATCTCTACGATTTCCCAAGTTCCTTCTCCATACGCGTGCCCACTCCGCATAGAGCGAATAATGTCCGATAATAACCCAGTTAGCCCCGACTGAGAGACGGTGCTCACTTTCTGTGACACCTGATAACGGGGTCCAAACATCGTCTTTTGGAGCACCAACCGGATGTTGTTTGTCAATACCACCCGACCCATGGCGTTCTAATTCGTAACCGAAAGTCGTTTCAAGCCTATCTGTCCATCGGCGACGCAGTTCTATCCATAGATTGTCAGCATCAGAACCGATCTGATGTCCAATAGGCGTGGTAAAATGTTTGTAGACATTCACAGGATTTACATGCGTATACGCGTATTGGTTTATAAAGGCGTATTCAGCGTGAAAGTCAGTATCTGCAATGCCAAAAGGGTCTGTTAGATATATACCACCGAGGACCCCAAACTTCGTATCCCAATGTTTAAAATTCGCTGCGGGGTTCCCATCGTCCACCATCAATTCGCCATAAATTTCAAAATCATCTACAAGACGAAGCCGCATATCAACACTCATCAGGACGTTGTCACCACTGCCGGGGACGCGCCCATCTGCCCGTGAAATCGGCTGCTCGTTAATCAGGTAGATATTGACTGGGTTCAGATACCCAGGCTCAAAACGGTCGCCGTAAACGACGACTTCAGAGAGACCAAAACCGAACCTATCCCAGAAATACCCCTCAACCCTATGTCCCGAAATATACTTATGATTGATCTCCGCTGACATATCCTCCAGTATACCGGTGAACGCTGTGAAGGTAACAGGTTTATAGGTAGCTTGGAGTTTAACCATGTCCATAGCGAGCGGGTTCTTGGAAACCAAAAGGCTGTCATGATAGCCAGGTCCCCACTGAAGTGTATCCTGTCCAAGCTGCAGTTCAAACCACGGCAAGTCAAATTTCAGATAGGCGTTAATAGCAGTTCGGTTTTTGAGTCCACCCTCCAATTGCCTAATTTTCGTCTCATCAGGAAAGAAATCATCAAAAAATTCACCGTAGACGAACCTATGTGCTATATCGGTCGTAAAGGCAAACGTTTCCCCCACCTGTCCATAGAGATGTGGATAGAAGGTGGTAACATGCATGTTTCCTTCACTGGGTTGTTCCTCCGACAAGTTATCAATAAGATGCGCGATAACACGCTGTGAAGCTCTCACATCGAAAGAGAACCGATAGTCCTTGTCCATCTTTTTCCCGGTCATTGTCAGCAGATGCAATCGTCGGTTTCTGGCAGGGCTTTGTGTTATAGGCGCACGAGCTTCGCGGTAAAAGGTTAATAGTGTGTTTAGCCGCTCTTGGTCAATAGCGCTCAACGCGATTTCGCCGTTTTTCTGTTTCTGATCCACCTCTAACAGATAAGATACAACCTGTTTACGGGTGAGTGGCAACGAACCGCGCCGGATACCGGGTAAAACCCGCTTGTTAAGTAAACGATGAATAAAGCGGTAGGTTTCACGATTAAAGTCAGACAAGTCCGGATTGAGCGGAACATTGATGAGCGAGGCAGCCTGTACTGTTGCGGCAATTAAAACGAACACTGAAACACAGATTTTTAATTTTACCTTGCGGGCGAATAACGCAGATTTCATCTCTCACGTGCCTTTCTCTGTTGTCGCCTGCGCCGTTGTTGCAGGCTTGTTTTTAATTTTATCTTGCGGGTGAATAATGCAGATTTCATCTCTCATGATTTACCTATTTCAATATCACCATTTGGCGTGTCGCTGTCATTTGTCCCGTCTGAAGCGTATAAAAGTAGACACCATTTGCCACAGGTTCACCGATAGCATTCCGACCATCCCAATATGCCGCACGAGACCGAGTCCGATAGGTGCCAGCACTTTGAAAACCAAGCGATAACTGCCGCACAGTTTCACCTTTCAGATTATAGATGTGGATCTCGACATCCGAATCTTCAGCCAAATCGTAAGGTATCCACGTCTCAGGATTAAACGGATTCGGATAGTTCGGTAAGAGAACTGTTTCCATAGGTACCCCTGTATCCATTAGACGCTCTAAAGCAGCAATACCTTCCTGAAAAGGAAGTGAACCATCATTTGCGAGATGTGCTTCAGTCAGCCATTGCTCCACCAAGTCAAAATGCTCTGCGCTAATATTGGCACGAGTCGATGGCGAAGCAGGCGTGCTGGATTCACCGAAATGCGCAGCCACCAGAAGCAAGTCAAGAATGTTAACTTTACCATCCTTATTTACATCAGCTTTCGGGTGTGCTGGTGTTTCCTCACCAAAACTACTTGAAATTAGAACAAGATCACGGATATCAACAACGCCATCATTATTTATATCCCACGGTAATGTTTGCGGAACGGGAACCTGCTGGCGCATATCCGGCAAAGCCGCTTGCCATCCGGCGTGAAGCCGTTCGCTGAGGTGTACGACGAGTTCCGCATTTTCTGGTTGCGTCGCGATATTAACGGTCTCATCTGGATCCGCTTCATAATCATAGAGTTCAACACCACGACTCCCGTTTCGTCCCATTCAGTATATCTATACCGTTCCGTCCGGATAGATATGCCACCGTGCGAACTCCCCCCGAATTGGCTAAAAGCGGCAGTTTTCCAAGGACGAGTCGGTTGCTCAATAACCGGCATCATACTACTGCCTTCAAGTTCTGTTGGAATAGGCAAGTGACACGCATCACATAATGTCGGATAGATGTCAACAAGTTCAGTCAAAGCCTCAGTCTCCGAACTTTGTTGGTATGGGATGCTAACAATCAGAGGAGATCTGAGAGAGACTTCAAAAAGGGTTTGTTTTCCCCATATTCCGTGTTCACCAAGATGATACCCATGGTCACCACAAAAAACGATGACAGTATTCTCCGTAAGACCGAGGGTATCTAACTGTGCTAATACACGACCAATTTGTGCATCCGTATAACTCGTTGTGGCGGCATACGCGCGAATCAATTCTAAGGTCTTAGCATCAGAGAGAGGTGTTGTTCCCAAAGGCAGATCTTGATAAGCTCGGATCGCACTCCAATTGGTAAGTGCGCTATCAGGGGCATCTTTAGGTGATACAGAAGAAGCAGGCAAATCAAAGTTTTGGGTATCGTACAATTCAAAATATTTTCGCGGTGCCTTAAAGGGCAAATGCGGTTTGTAAAATCCGACAGCAAGGAAAAATTGCCGGTCTTTAATCCCGTTCAGGGTCCGAACTGCTCGTCTCGCAGTTTTACCATCTCTGAGATCGTCATCGTCAACATCAAGTGCTTGCCAAGATGGGGTCGTTTCTATATCAAAAGGCAACCATAACGGTCTCCATGATGCAACGCTCCATGAGTTTTCATCATCCTGGAGTTGTGGAAGGTGTGCGATTCTACCGACGGATTGGGTATGATACCCATGTGTTTTGAAATGCTGAGGCAGTGTAATCGCGTCAGGCAATTTCTTCCGAAAATTTTGCGAATTATTCAGCACACCTGTTGTTTCCGGGCGTAATCCTGTTATCATCGAAGTCCGGGACGGACTACAGAGAGGATACTGGCAATATGCTCGGTTGAAAACCGTTCCTCGTTCGGCGAGCTTATCAATATTAGGAGTGTGTACCTCTGGATGCCCGTAGCACCCAAGTAAAGGTCGCAAGTCATCCACAACGATGAATAACACGTTGTACTGCCCTTGAGCGTCAGCATTCCATTTCGGTAAGAGTCCAGTCGTGAAGGCAGCAGCACCAGCTTTCAAACTGGTTGAGAGGAAGTCCCGCCGGGTAAAAGAATGTGTTGTTGGAGAATGTCTTCCTGTTTGTCTAACTGGGTCTTTGGGCATTGTATGAATGCGTCCGATCTTTAATAATAGGCAAGAGCATACATCTCGCCATACGTAATTCAAAATTCATCTAAGTATTATATCCCATTTCTCTCATGGTATCATGGAAAAGTGGTGCGATCTTCGTATGAATATCAAAAGATTCTTTAGCAGGTACTGGATGCAAGGTCTGTCGAGCATACTCACGGAATGTTGTGTCCATTGGAAGTTCGCAGAAGTCACATAAAGCCGAGAGGGTTTCATCCGGCTGTGATGTCAGATCCTCAAAACGAATAAGATGAATATAGTCAGGTGACGTTCGCATTAAATGAAGCCCCTCACGCATAGTGACTATCCATTCCACAGCTGCTCTATCGAGATGTCGATCCATACGTTTAACTTCATCAGTAGATTTCGAAAAAACAGGGTCCGTTTTAACGAGTTGCTCAACTAAGAGCCTCCACTTCCGGTCATTCACACCCCACCAATCATGTTTCTCGCTATTGATCTGGATACCGAGCCGTTCCGACCATGTTGCAATTGAATGGCACGTATCCCACCCATTGCGGGTAAGGAAAATGAAACGAGCATCAGGAAACAGTGCGCGAACGAAATCTACCCTGAAGATGAGTTCCGGATACTTATCAACCAGACGTTTTGAGCGCGTTGCTGCCAAATAGGCACCGAATAGCTGCGAAGCGCACTGACACATTTCGTTTGTTGCATCTTCGGCAGTGAGTCGATATTTTGCATCCGCTTGACTGTAGTTACCGATAATGTCTTCATGCGGATGGATGAGATGCCATATAGCCTTTGGTTCGTTGAGATAGCCAATCTCCCTGTGCATAGATAGCACAATACCGAGTATCGTAGTGCCACTGCGACCGGTCCCCAAGATGAAGATCGGTTTTTCAACAGATTTATATGTGTTACTCTTCGCAGCGAACCTCTTCAAAAGTGAAAAAACGAGCGGATTTATCCAGCGACCTTTCGTGGTTACAGGACGACCTTCAAAGAGGGCATAACTCATCAGGCGCGTTAGGACCTTCGTTGGGCGGGTTTTAATATAACGTGAATCTATCTGTGCAATCATATTTTAATTATTCCTTGCGGTTCGGTGAGGTGGGTTTAATAAATAAAGTACCTTTACGTATATCTGAAGAAACGCACTTCAAAGTTCAAACGTCCGTTGTTTCTCTGCAAGGTAAATTAAAAATCCGTCTCTTTAGCGTTTGACGGATGCTTTTCATCCGATCAAGGTTAAAAAGGAATGCCCCGACTAATTTTACAGGAAAGGTCAATAGGTGTAGTGTCAAATGTGCGAGATTTGGACGCACCGACACAGGGATATAGTTATGTGTTTTCATGAGAGCTGCAGTTATCGTCTGGTTAAGGTAAATCTCAGCGGAACTGAGCTCTCCGCCAGTTGTGTTCCTGTTCCAACTGTGTGCTCGGTGCGGATTTATGCCAAGTTGCTGAGGCTGGTCCTCCGCGACAGAAGATCCAACTTGCGGTACTTGGAGCATTGCATCCGTGTAAGTAATACCGACAAAATCACAGAGATGTTTGACAGTTGCCTTAGGGTGCGCGAGGAGTTCCTCAAAATAGATGGAGGTAACTCGTTCGTGTTGTAAAAACTGCTCAGCAGCGGCGACGGCGGTGCGCCAGATGTAACTAATGATTATTGGATGATAGTTCACCCAATCACGGAACGTTTCCTTTTTCGGCAGATCACTCCCGCCGAGAAACCGGCGTTTCCACTTCCTTTTTTGAGATAATAACACATCGCGTGGGTCACGGATCATATTGATAATCCGAGCTTTCGGGTAAAGCTGAAGGATATCGGCAATATAAAAGACATTACGCGGTGTTTGATCGCAAGGGATAGCACCACCATTCTCAGCAGCAACATGGTGGAGAAAGGCTTCAAAAAGCGCGGCTTGCGTTTCAGGATAAGTGATTAGACTCTCAAGAAAGGACTCTGCCTTGCTTAAGAAACGACGTGGGTTTCCATGCGTGCGATACCCTTCTTGCTGAATACAATGTAACTGTGAGGCGAGTTCTTCTATCTCCTCCTTACGCGATTCCGATGAAAACGGCGGGGCACACAACTGACCAAAAAAGTGAAGTTCCCCGAAAGTATAAATACTCGGGTGTTTTCCTAAAATCCGCCCCATCATTGTTGTACCACTGCGACTATTCCCTACAACAAATACCATCTTTTAATTATTCCTTGCGGACTTTTAATTATTCCTTGCGGTTCGGTCAGGTCGGTTTGAAGAATAACATGCCTCTCTATGAACAACTATCTATTCTCTTAATTTTAAAATTCCAAAACTATTTTTAGGGATGACAAGTTCCGTCGATTTCCCATGCCACTCTTGGATACGGACTTCGATTTTACCAGACCCCTCCATTTCAGCGTTTCCACCGTTGGTTGCATTGAGCCTCTCATCAGCAACATAACGGTAGTCGATGTTGCCCTTGTAACGTTCACCATCAATTAGGAGTTGCGGTTCGTATTGCTCACTTGTCCGATTACTGACGAGTACAGTCAAATGTTCCATGGCATTTCCACCGATGGCATGTGCCTGAATACCGGGCATCTGTTTATCCTTATACTCCATGGTTCCTGCCAGAAAGGGCTGATTTTGAATTGAAAGGGAGAACTGTGTGTCAGCCTCAGCGAATGCTTCACCGATGAGTTGAAAAGCAGGATAAACAGCACGTCGAATAGTGCCACCGAAATCGGACTCGGGTTCACCGCCATATTTCCAAAAGGTATTCGGTGTTGGCGGTGTTACAGGCGAAAACACAGGGAATCCTTTCCCGGGACCCGTGATGACGTGAAAGTTTGCCTGTGTGACGTTCGGAATCGCTAACATTTTCAGGAAAAAATCACCCACATACATCGCATGGAGTTGTGTATTTGCGACTCGGTTTGCGGGGTTGGTGATGTTCCATTCCGTTATCCACATCTCTTTATTTGGAAATAACTTTTCATAGTAATCAATAGCCTCCGCGACACCAAAGTGAATCCATCCCATCAAGTAGCCCCGCATTTCTTCGATCTCTTTTTTTCGGACAGCCTTATAGGCATAGACATGGACGGTATAAGCGTCGTAGAAACTATTATCAGCTGCGAGACCTTCATCCCATTTCCGTTGGTAACTTTTTACCAACCATCCCTCCTTATGGAAAGCAATCGGAGTCGCACAGACGGATACCTTTATATCTGGATTCACAGCTTTCATCGCTGTCGCATGTTTCTTGGCTTCCGCTATGTAGACTTCAACGGTTGGATATTTGTTGAGATAATGCGGTAGATAGTATTCGTTACCGAGTTCCCAATGCGTAATCTGGTAGCCTTTGTCTTTCGCATAGCGAACCCACGCCGCACTCTCTTCTGGAGTGCCTGTCCATAAGTTTACAACAACAATAGGCGTGATATTCAGTGTGTGGCATAACTGCATAAAGTCGTCGAAAAGGATTTGACCGTTCCGCCGCCTTTGAAGTTTGACGTAATTTCCCTTCATCCGTCTATTAAGTTTCGTACTGAGCGTCGATACCATTTCATCCTCAAAAAAGCCACCAGGTTCCCAATGATAAAAGTTTCCAACCGTCCCGCCCGGAAACCGTAAGGTCTTCGGCGCGAGTACCTTGGTTAAGGCGACAAAATCGTCATCAAGGTAACCGTAATCACCGCTTATCATATTTGAGTTGAAGCCGTAGAGTCCTTGACGGAGCGGTTGCCCGTTACGTGTATTAATTTCAAAATACAGCGTATTAGGCAGCGATTTTTGGGTTTGACAACCAACTGCGAAAAATAGTGTCATCAGAATAGCTATCAGCAGTCGGCAGTCGGCTGTCAGTCGATCATTGTGGCGGTTGCCATCGTTTTCACCTATCGCACGATTTCCTTTGCTGACAGCTGACCCTTGACCGCTTCTTGGCTGATGGCTGATGGCTGATGGCTGAATGCTATTCATAATGTTACCCTCAGGGGTCTATAGGTCGGGAGCGATCTATCACTGGCAAACATGAGACCGGCACAGAGCCAGAAGTAGAACCCATACCCTCGAAATTCAAGCGTTCGATTAAAGAAAAGTAAAAATACAGTAACAGCGACGAGACAGAGCATGATAATAGCGATCCGTTGTGTTACACGTGAGGTAGGGGCACCTCTCTCCATAGCAGAAGATGAACTGGTTGACCTCTTGTAAAGCCGCAGCGCAGCGCGAAAGAGTTGGTAAAATATCAAAGCGAAGAAACCCAGTCCCAATATGCCATAGAAACATAGGATGGCTACCCAATACACATCCTTGAAGCCGTTCTTACTGAGGACTTTAAGCAGGAATGAGCGTTTGCTCATATTAAGTCTCTCAATCGTGCTGTTCTGGTCGGCACCATACCCTAAGATCGGCTTGTTAACAAGCACCGTTGGGACATTTCCGATCAACGCTCCGAGCCGCTGTTTCTGCGCGACACGGACATAGGACCCGGAAAATACGCCTGTTACGTTGCCGACGAGTCCAACCCTTGCTTTGCGCGGGTTTATATATTCAAGGTTAAATGGGTTTGCCATTACCAGTAGAATTCCAAAGATGAGGACAGTCGCTACTGCCAAACGAAGGGTCTTTTTCCAACCGTGGTGGAAGAGGAACCACGCGCCACCCGCGAGAAGGGCGGAGAAGGTTGCGGCGCGTGAATACGAACGCGCGATAAAGAAAAACAGTATCACTGCACCGAGCAGATTCAGATATTCGAGTCGCCGAATACGAGAAAGATAGATAACAAGAACAAGAATCATAAAGACACCGTAAATTACGGTATCTCCTAAAGTACCGTAGACGCTGCCAATCTCTCTGCCGAGTTCAAGCAATCTGTACTCTTTGGTGAACCCACCGATGGTGAGTGTTGATTCGCGAGGTAGGAAGAAATCGAACGCGGCGGGTCCGCCCACCCACTGAACTATACCCGCGACAAGTTGGAAGACCCCCACCACAAGAATTATGCGTAAAAGGGTTGTAATCCGTCTCTCCGACAAAGCAGAATTCGCGATGAGATAGAAGAGGACAATATATCGGGCAAACGGTCGGATGTTGTAAAGACTCCCTATCAAAGGCGAGCTATTTATGAGCATTGAGAGGAGGACAACGCTGTAAAAACCGATAATCGGCAAGTCTATTGCCGTCTTTACAAAAGGAATGCCTCTGTGGAGTTTATGGATAACGAGTCTTCCAAAAGCGATATAGATGATTATTTCGCCGAAGAATCTTAAATAGGAGTAGATAGCGTCGCTGACAGGTAAAAACTTCAGTATAAACTCTTCAAAAGCAACGTATCCTGTTAAAAAGTAAATCATTTTTTAAGTTTACCTTGCGGTTCGGTCAGGTCGGTTTCAAGTTTAACGTTCCTTTCCGTAAATCCGCCCTCCATTACATTACGGGCTATGGGTTTTAGTTTACCCAAGACAGTAGTCTGCAACAACGGCACAGGGTTTTTGATAGGGTATTTCTTCAGATTTAAGGAACGCATGTCAAAGTCCAAACGCACGTTGTTACTCCGCAAGGTAAAATCAAAAAAAATTAAAAATCCCAAGACGAAAGATCTCTGCCTAATAATTCGACTAATTGTTCGTTAAACGGTTTGAAATATGCCATCTGGCGTTCACGCGTCTGTGGATTAATCGGAGGCGGTGCTGAATCCATATTTTCCGCAGGCTTGTCGTTCCACTCCAAAACGGCTTTTCTCAACTTGTAAGCAGTGGCATCAGGTAGCAATTTCCGAATCGCTTTTCTGAGTGGATTGTGGGATGCTAAAAATTGCGTAAAGAAAAAGTTGAATTTTTCGGAACGCGGCAGCGCGGCTTTGTTATGCCGTTCACCTATTGTGGGACTGAAATTCGCACTGATACCCATGCGATCAAAGAGTTGCTGACAGACAGCTTCGGCGTTATCCTTCAAATCATCGGTTAAGACACAATGCACGTGATTGGAGCCAAATTGGGTCATCAGACGCTTGACATGTGGATAATAGATGCCATTGTATTGATAAGCACATTGTCGCCATTTAAACCAGCCTTCGTTCAGGCGCGCTTCCTCGGCAGCCAGTGCCTCTTCATAAGTTTTGATGTTCTCCCACCCTCTCCGCCGAGCCCACCAATAGGCAGAATAGGCACGTGCCACAGGTTCCCGTAGGAGGACAACGATGTGTATATGCGGATTGTGTTCATAAATCCGTTGCATAACGTCCGGCGAATGCATCACCATTACATTCTTAGCGATCAGATGTTTATCCTTAATCTCATCGTCGGAATTCTCTCCATCAAAGTATTTCCCAAAAGCCCATTCATATCCGCGCGTATATTCACGCGCTTGGAGAAAGAAGGTCATCTCTGGTTGTGCGTGCGTGTGGATATCGGGATGCTGCGCCAAGTAGCGGAGGAGTGAGGAGGTCCCTGCCTTCTGTGCGCCAACAATCATCAACTGGATTTTGCCCAAGTTTTCCATGGTATCGGTTTCCCAATCAATTCGTCGAGAGCCTGAACATCCGATGTGTAATAATCGATCAAACGGTGCTGTGTTTCTTCTGACATCTGCGCCTTCTCACCCGTCTGTGTGTTCAATCGAAGATAGAGCGGCTCAATTGTTCGTCTTATTGAGCGCAACGGGGTATGAATGATCGGTTTGTTATGCGTCCACTGTCGTAATCGAAACCGGAAGTCCCTATATTTTTGATGCAACTCAGAATTTCGCATCTGCTGGGTGCGATTCGTTACTTTAAACCCGTAATCGCTATAAAAACCGGCATCAATACCAGCGAAGTCACACAATTTTGCCATAGCATCCGCCGGTTGTGCCGCGAGTTCCTCATAAAAAAGGATGTGGACACGCTCTGGACCGAATCGGTTAAAATAGTGCTTCAGATAGATAGTATAACACCCCTGCTGAAGTGTTTGCAAGTGCTGTTCTTCTGTCTCTTCATGGCGATTAGTAGCAGCGAAAAGCAATTCAACATACGCGTCAAAACTCAAAGTTTGGGGCAACTTACCAATTTGTTTCGCGAAACGATACCAAGAGATTAACCTGGAAATTGGTTCACGGAGACTGAAGACTAACTTTGCCTCGGGCAGAGATGTGGCAATTCTCTCACGGGCTTCGTCACAATATAGATAGTCGGGGGTCGATTCCATCCGAAGCTGCGTTCCATCAGCATCCGGAAACAAAAGATTGTATTCCTCAACATCATCTTTATACCGGTATTTTGAAGGAAGCGGATAATCGCTGCTGAGAAAGAACCGAGTCTCCTTGTAAGTGGCAGCGCAAATAGCAGGATGATCCGCCAAGTAGGCAAACAGCGACGTTGTCGCCGCCTTCGTGGTGCCGCCTACGATGAGGTAGCGATAGTCCGCAACATTTTTTAAACTTACCTTGCGGAGTAATTGAGTAGGTTTCATGCTTGAAGTGCCTTCTCTCAAGTCGCCTGCGCCGTTGTTGCAGGCTTACGATTTCGGAACTAATTTTTGCCTATTAGCCGATAACCAACAACCATTTTATCGGAGTTCCCCAATTAAAAAGTTAGAACCAAGATACCCGTGTTCTTCGGAGGAGATACGTCAGGTTCCCAACAGCAAGAAGCGCGGTGATTGATACAGACAACGAGACAGATAGAAGCCACCATGTTTCCATTAATCCGTACGCCAGCAGAAAATTAAGGATTGCCATCGTCACCATATTTGTGAAAACAGCGCGATAGGACTTTTGGGCGTAAAGTCCGGCATTTAGTACAGGTATCAGACAGGAGAATATCATTCCTGAACTGAGCCAAAAGAGGAGTTGTCCTATCAATTCAATTGACGTTTGATCGATTGTTCCTCTCCCATACAAGAGCGAACTAATCCGTTCGTGAAATACCAGCAAGATCAAGGTTACTGGAAATCCGATGATGATAGCCGTGCGTGCGTTTCGGTTGAGTGTACGCCCTAATTCCATTTTATCGTTTGTCGCGTCGTGATCGCGTGCCACCGCTGCCGCCATATCAGGCAAGCCGGTAGTCGCAATACTGATACCGATAAGGGTCTGTAGTGCTGAAAAGATTTGGAAAGCAGACTTATAGAGCGTAATCGCTCCGCTTCCAAGTTGTGAAACAAGGTACACCTCAACGAGTAAGCGGTTTACGATTTGCCGTATTCCGAAGCCGAGCGTCGGCAGGGTAACCGTGTCTTTTAGATCACGCAGCGTGTCCACAGAAACGCCTGTAAATTCATACCGATGTCCCGTTCGATATGCTCCGATGCACAGCCATATAAAATACGCGATAAATCCTCCTGTGTATGCCATTACCACCCAGTTTTCAAGGTGCTGCGTGTTCCACAGGAACAGAAATATAAATGCCGCGGCGCCAGCGGGTAGAGCATTTCGGAGGGCAACCGTCTTGAAATGCTGCTGGCTGTTTAGGAAAGCCCCCAAAACAGTACTACCACATCCGAAGATAAGGAGAGGCGCACAAAATCGCAAAAGTGCCGTAACCCTCTGCACATCAACAGTCGATTTCGATAACAATCCACCAGCTAGCCACGGTGCAAAAAGTTCAATCAGAATGAAAATTCCGAAACCAATACCCAGCAACAAAATTAGGAGACTATTGGTGAAACGTTGGTATTCCGTGCGAGTCATCTCCTTCTCGTTTGAAACAAAGACTGGAACAAGACTGAATTTAGCACCTTCTCGGACAATCGTATCCACCAATAGCACGACCGTTAATGCGGCGGTGAGTGCGTCCGCTGTATCGCCGAATCCGAAACGTTTTGGAATCAATAGGACCCGGACGAGAAGACTCAACCCCATTCCAGCAAAGGTAATCGCCATCACCCAAAATGTTTTATACTGGCTTTCGGCTTTCGGCTTTCGGCTTTCGGTAGATTCTTGTGGCAGTTGCGTATTTCCTGATGCCATAATTCGCTCTTCACCGACTGCTGACAACCGACTGCTGACGGCTAACCTCCTGCCTATTTCCAGCTTTCGGGTAGATTTTTGCGAATTTCGATGTCAGTAAACAAGGTGGAAGCTCGTGGTCCAACGGACTGCGTCCATGTTGCCATTCTTTCCAAACCCTCCGGAAGCGTGACCTCCGAGGTCTTTCCAAAGACCTCGTGGAACTTTTCGTGTGTGCAATAGGCATGTTTAACCTCTTCCCTCGCACGCACATTGATAACACGGACTTCCTTCCCCATCGCCGTCATTACCAAGTCTGCCAATTCGTTGACAGAAACATGCTTATCCGAACCGACGTTAAAAACCTCTCCTGATGCTTCAGGTACATCCACAGAGTGTGCAATATGCGGAGCGACATCGGCGATATGTGTGAAGGCGCGCGTCTGCTCACCGTCTCCAAAGATAACTAATGGTTCCCCTTGCATAATATTATTCATAAAAATACCAATGACGTTTCGATACTTGTCACCGATATTCTGGAGTTCACCGTAGACGTTGTGGGGACGGAAAATGGTATAATCCAGATCAAAGAGTCGTTTTGCGACAAGAAGTTCCTGTTCAACAGCGTATTTGGCGATACCGTAGGAATCTTCGGGCATTGGGGTAAGTGCTTCGTGCATTGGAAGTTGATTCGCACCGTAAACAGCAATGGAAGAGGTGAACACAAACCGTTTGACATTGTAGTTTACTGCCGCATTGATGAGGTTTACGCTCCCGATGAGGTTGTTCTGGTAGTTAAATCGTTTGATGAAGTGACTGAGACCCTCCGCTGCATACGCGGCAAGATGATAGATATAATCGAATTGATACTCCTTACAGAGTTGATTTATTAGCGAAACATCGAGGATGCTTCCTTCAACAAAGGTTGCGGCAGGGTTCAGGTTCTCACGGAAACCGCCGCTCAAGTCATCAAGGGCAACAACGTCTGTGTTACCTTGGTTGAGAAGTTCATTAACGACGTGTGCGCCCATAAAGCCCGCACCGCCTGTGACCAATGCTTTTTTAATTTTATCTTGCGGTTCGGTCAGGTCGGTTTCAAATTTGACGTTCCTTTCCGTAGATCCGCCCTCCATTTCATTACGGGCTGCGTGCTTTGTCCGACCTTTAAGAGGTTCTTGCATGCCTAATTTTCCTTTATTTCAGTATAACGAGTCGTCTTGTCTGTTTGAACGTCGGTGTTTCTAACTCACAAACGTAAACCCCACTCGCCATCTGTTCTCCTAACTCGTTTTTGCCATCCCAATACGCTGCTTCACCGCGGCTCAAGTAATATCCAGCAGTTTGATGTCCAGTAAAGAGCGTCCGTACAATACGTCCTGAGGCATCATAGATGCGTATTGTGATGTCGCTATTTTTCGCGAGTTGGTACGGGATCCACGTCTCTGGATTAAACGGATTTGGATAGTTGGCATGGAGTTTTGTATCTAACGGTTCTTCAATAGATATCAACCATGCTTTTAAAAAACGTTTGACTAATTCCTTATGTGTAGCATTTGTTGATACTTCTTCAATCTTTCCGTAAAAGGAAGCGAGCAACGCGGTGTCAGCATCCGATAAACGGTTTTCAGTAGACCGATACTCCTTATGATATGGTGCGGCTGCAGTCCCTCGGTTGCTCTCAACCGATCTGAGAATCCAAACGAGATCTAAAATACTGACCTCACCATCTTTGTTGACATCTGCCCGAGGATTTGTAGGTGGATTTTCTCCGAAATGATTAACGACAAGAACAAAGTCAAGTATATTTACCTGACCATCCTGATTGACATCTGCAGAGAGTGTTGTTCGTCCACCAGCCTCAACGACCCGTAAGACTTGGTTTACCGGTATGTCTTTCAATTTTTGAATGATGCCGCTGGGCCAATGGATAACTAATTCACTGACTGTTTCATGCTGTGCGAGTCCAAAGTGGATGCGTTTCTGATCTTGCTGCGCCCAATGGATACCGCCGCCGTTTTCTCGGAGCTGGGTCTTGCCATCAGGTGTGGTTGCGAAAAGCCTCGTGCCAATTCCATCACGATTGGAAACGGTTCCTTCTAAGTCGATTTGTAACCAATTATTGCCACTGCTGATATTGCGGAACAGCTGATCGGGTCCCTCGTTAAAGGGGTAGGCACCTCTACCGTTGGTGACAAAAAAATCAAGGTATCCATCTCTATCATAGTCAGCCATTGTAACGCTTTGTCCTCTACCCTGTGTGCTTCCGGCCGCCCCACCTGCTCCTGCTAACTGAACAAAAGTGCCGTCTCCTCGATTTTCATAAAGATGATTTGGGAAATTGCTGATACTACTTGATCGGACGACATAGAGATCAACGTCCATATCGTTATCAAAATCGCCAGCGACAACAGAACGTCCGTTGATCGCTCCGAAAAAAGTAGCCGTTGGTGCGAACTGATTTTCCTGACTGCTTAGAAGAACAGAGCGAGGTTGGTAGGAGAGTTCGTATGTAGAAAAGTTTATGGGTTCCACCTCTACAATTGGCTGGTCAGCTTGGATAAGTGTTTCAAATCCAGTCCAATTCGTTTGGATATCAGGCTTTGTATGGTATAATAGGGTCCACTGTCTTGAACTTGGGGTGTATCCGACGTACATCCCCCAGAGTTCGTTTTCGGAACGTGGCTTGAGTCCAATGACCCTTGGATCATTAAGATTCAACACAAACACAAAGGAGGCAACATTTCGGATAGGATCGTTTGGGATAAATTCCCCATCAAATGCTGTTAAGCTATGTCCAGCTTCACCGATAGATAAATGCTTTAAACGCGTCGCCCAAACGGAATGGATTTCAAATCGGATTTCACCATCTGTTTTAAAACTAAAACCCTTCTCACCGGTGTTCACCTGAATGTATGCTCTTATTTGACGTTCTGCTCTTGTATCAATATAATTACGGGTGATTCCGCGTGCCAGAAAGGCATCAATAAGCAGGTCACCGCTGAAATCCATGAATACTGCATCCCGAACGTTATAGAGCAATTTCGGGATGTTAAGCATCTCACTCAACTCCTTAAACGGCTTCACCGATGTATCATAGACACTTCCAGGATAGGTTCTACCGTCAATAAAGATCTCCATACTCCCATCGCTTGTTAGATCCGTCATCTGTGCCAGTGAGGTGTCTACAGGGACTCGGAATCCTGCTATTTCATTAACATTCGCAAAGCCGTTGGGAGTCTGTTGAAAGATTGAGGAAGTTACAAGGTTACCAGCCCGGTCTGGACGGACTTTGCCGGTGACCAGAAGATCGAGTCGCCCGTCGCCATTCCAGTCGAACCACAGAGGGGATCTCCCTCGGAGGAGTGGAAGCGATATACCAAATTCCGCAGCTTTCTCCTTTAGGATTCCATTTTCATTCACATAGAAGTGGTTGTTGTGTTTCGGATTTATTGCGTTGGTCCCGCCTCCACCCCCTGAGAGAACAATCAGATCCTGGTCTCCATCATTATCAAAATCTGCCCAAGCGACACCGTGTGTGTCTGCATGCGGATTCGCATCCCAAACATCGTCAATAATGTCCGTGAAAGTCCCATCACCGTTGTTGCGATAGAGGCTGGGTTTTTGCTTATGGTTGGTAGCCCATAAATCGAGGTAACCATCGCCATCAAAGTCTCCCCAAGCGTTGCCCCAACTTTCACCGATTCGTGTAATTCCCGCTTGCTGTGACACCTCTTCAAATCGAATGTCGCCCCACGTAGCGGATAAAAAGCAGAAAATCAATAACAGAATTAAAATTCGCATTTCTTTTCCTTCAAAATTGCGGCATATAACCGAGATTCTTGGATATTGATACTACAAAAATTGCTGGTAGACATTCATAATCCTTTCATAATGAATGTCGGCATTAAACGCTGTCTCCATCTTTTGACGACCCATGCGTCCCATCTCGACAGCCTCGTTTCTATGTTCAAAAATCCATAGGAGACGCTCTCGAAGTGCTTCTCGCTCACCCGATGGAACGAGAAATCCATCAACGCCATCTACGATGAGCTCTGGAATCCCACCTATATCAGCACCAATGACCGGTTTGCCGTAAGCATAGGATTCCAAGACAGACATCGGACAGTTCTCATACCACTCTGATGGCAAGACTGTGCAGATGCTATTCAGAATGAGTTCCCGGAGCGCATCGCCCTGCTTAAAACCGAGGAGGTGAATATGATCACATTCGTTCTCTTCAACGATCCGCTGAATTTCGGGCATTGCTTCACCATCACCGACGATGTAGATCGGGCATTGCTTGAGCGGTGCCGCCGCTTCTATCAATGTCAAAATCCCTTTGCTCCGATGCACCCGTCCGAAGTAGAGGACATAATCCCCAACGTCGAAATTCGGTGTGATGTCAGAGACATCGACAAAGTTATGAACGGTTGAGATTTGGTCTTCTGGGATGCCGTGTGAGATCATCTTTTTCCGAAGGAAATGAGAGACGGAAATGAAATGGTCGAATTTCTTAACAGCACCGAGGATGCGTGATACATAAGACTCCGTGACGCTCAACGCAGTCCGCGCAAGTGAACCCCTGTTGCAGCGTTTTGGGAGCGCGCGCCAAAAGTGTTTACCTTCACACGCCTCGCAAATTTCATCGTTTGAGAGATGGCTATAAACTGGGCAGGTTAACTTGTACTCGTGTAACGTCTGGATGAGCGGAATTCCGTCTTTTTTTAGGACTTCCAAGATTGAAGCAGTGAGTTTACCGTAGTAGATATGGAAATGCGCGAGGTCGATATCTGTGTCCTTCAACAACCGTCGAATTGATTTAACAGCATCGTGTGAATATAAAAAGCGCAGTAGGTCTCCTGCTCCGGGATGCTCGAAGTCGGCACCGCGTGGGAAATAGTGTTCCCATTCGGAGGGTTCGTTATTAGGGTTTGCGGCTGTGAAGGGCACGACCCGATGTCCGTGTTTTTGTAACAACTCGGCGAGGGTAAAAAAGTATCTATCAGAACCGCCGCGGACATGGTGGTTTTGTGAGACGTTCAGAATTGTACTTTTGATACTCCCACGCCTAAAGTCGTGGGATTCTTGCTTCGTCATTTGTAGCCTCCTTGTGGAGGTCTTACACAAACTCCACAAGCGTTTTAACTCTCCGTGTAGCCCACGGCGAGTTTCTTAAGATTTATCGCAGCGTTCTGGTCTCTATCTATTTTGGTCTTGCACCAGTCACAATGAAACACACGCTCTGATAACGACAATTCGTCTTTGACATACCCACAACTGCTGCACGTTTTGCTGGACGCAAAGAATTGTGGGGCTTCTACAACAGGTATTCCAAGCACTTCTGCTTTGGACTTAAGTTTAGAAAGGAAACCCCCTAACGCACTATCCGATAAGGCTTTGGCAAGTTTCCTATTCTTGAGCATGTTCGTAACTTTGAGTGTTTCTATGCCAATCGCACTGGTTTCCATATTGACGATCTCTGTGGTCGCTTGGTGGTGTGCGTCATTTCGGATACAAGCAATCTTATAGTGTAGTTTAGCAACTCTCTCTTTTTGCTTATAGTAGTTATTGGATAGAAATACTTTACGACTTAACTTGCGTTGCTCACGTGCCAACTTCCTTTCATAGCGTTTCAAAGGTCTTGGATTATCGTAGTGTTTACCCGTATCCAGTGTAGCAAGTGAGTTGATACCTACGTCTATGCCGACTACAGGGAGTCCACGCGTATCACGTAGAACATTGGGTGTTCCTGTGTCAACGGTGATAGATACAAACCACCTATGCGCCGTCTTGGATATAGTAACACGGAGAATCTCGCCCTCAAAACGCAACTCTTGAAACATTTTGACCCAACCGATTTTGGGCAACTTGATACGCTTCCCGTCTACCTTTACTGCCTGTTCGTCTGTGGTGTAGGATAACCTATGCCCACGCTTCTTGAACTTTGGAAACCCACTCATCTTGTCTTTCCAGCGGTTTATGCCTGCTGTTAGGTTTCGGATAGCATATAACGCAGCACGCTGGTCTTGTGCTTTCGTCCAGTCATACGCTTTTTTGGCTGTATTGAAGTGATTGTTTAAATCAACTCCCGAATGGAACGTGCCTGATTCCAAACCCGCTTTGAAATGTGCCAGGGCATTATTACAGGCAAACCGAGCGTAACCGCATTGGCTATGAAACCACGCGTCTTGTTCAGAATTAACCCGAAGTGCTATCTTATGGGATTTATGTGCCATTGGAGTATCACCTTATCTGTGAAGTTTCCTTATCCCTCTATCAAAGGTGTGGGAGTGTTGATAGCACTCCCACTGATAAGGTAATACTATTATACCATATCAGCACTTCTGTTGTCAAGAAAAAAAGAAAATAAATTACTGGGTTTGACCCAAGTCTAAAGACTTGGGATTGTTAAGTAAGATTCTTCATTTTCACCATCATCCACTCCTGCTATAGATCGATGAGAAGTGTCGGATATGGAAAGCCTGCCTCGGCGATCCGCGCATCGGCGAACGGCTCATAATAGACGATGCCTATCTGTTTAGTCGTCAGGACCGGATCAGCGGCATCTATAATAACATTCGCTATCTCGGTAGCATCTGAATTTCCCCACCAATTGTGGGTTACCACCAAGTCAAATTTTACATTCAAACGGAGTGCGAAAATGTTCGCGTTCAGGTTGTTGTTTTGAATAATAGATTGGACATTTTCACAGAAGATTCCAGTCTCGTTTTTGGTGATATTGTTGCTCTCAATCTTTGGTCGCGTTTGGCGTCCGATAGTATTAATCCCGACATGATTGTCAAGAATATCATTGCGTCGGATGATAGCATCGCTTCCGTCCAGAGTGATGGCGGTTTCATTTTCACGAAGGGTGCATTCTGCAACAGTTGGGGATGTCGTTTTGATGTCAAGGGCGACTGTGGCATGCTCTATAACCGTCCCTCTGACAAAACTCTCTAAATCGTGTGTATGGTCGAAGAGGATTCCGTTCCAATCACCGGAGGCAGATTCGGCATTGTTCGATGTGAGATGCACGAGTCGAGTGACCACATCTTGATCTAAAGGTGTTCCGATCTTTAGAATACCTCTCACTGTGAGAAGGGCATCCTGTCCAAATTTAACAGTCGTGCCGGGTGGTATGTTGAGGGTTATCTCCTGTGGAATCTCCACTGTACCATGTACAATATACGTTTTTTCGGGGTTCCACGTTTCATTTTCAGTGAGTCGATGATCTTTAAGAACAACTTCGGTGTTATCTTCAGGTGATAGGGGATTAGGGGTATCTTGCGTCGTACAGCCTATACCCACCGCTAAACCAAGATAGAAGATTAATAGGTAGTATATTAATCGATTTTTCATTTTTTTATGCGCTGTTGCAGTAAAGTTCCTATTTTGTAGTATCTGTTGTAATTCGCGGAGATTTTCGTCAAAAAAAATTGGATGCGAAGTTTTTTAGCATTAAATCCTGTCATCGTTTCAAAACGGACCTTTAAAGTCTCGGATCAACTGCCTCACTTTCGAGTGCCAGAATTCCGAAAACGCACTCATGAACACGGGGCAAGGGTTCACGGTGAACGAAGCGTTCAAGTGCCTCAACGCCTAACGCAAACTCTCGAAGTGCGAGAGAACGTTTGTGAGAAAGTCCGCGAGAACGGAGACGTTCTAAGTTTCGAGGCACTGTATATTCAGGTCCATAGATTATCCGCAGGTATTCACGACCTCGACACTTTATAGCGGGTTGTACCAATCCTCGCTTGCCTTGAACGATAAAATCCAGGGGTTTGATGACTGTCCCTTCGCTGCCCTGCTCGGTGAGTTCTTCCCACCGACAGATCGCTTCAGTTTGGCTTGCCTCATGCGTCACATCAACCCTCTCGTAGTGAGTGGCGAACAACAGGTTATCCTCAGAATTCTCACAGAGTTTCGTAAGCATTCGCATGTGCCACAGATGGTCTTTGTCGAAATACACCGTACCTTCCGTCGCAAGTAGATGGAACGGAGCCAGTCTCAAGTCCGCAATAGACTGGACGTCCCAACAATATTGCTGATATGCCCTAACGTATGCGGTCACTGCCTCTGCGCGCTGACGATAGTCATCCAATATACAATCCACGTCAACGCCGCGCTCGGCGGCTATCTTCAGGGAGGCAATCGTTTCTCCTAACGCGACATGAGCCGATGCTCCGACGGGTGCATATTGCTGCTGTAACAATTCCTGAGCCTTAACTGACCAAGGCATCAACTCGCAGTCAAAACAGATCCAATCTGTATTGAGGGTCTCCCAATAGCCGACTGTATCCATCGCGGTTTTCACTTGTTCCAACAGTTCGGCTTCAATCGTGGCATCGTTAAAGAAACGTCTACCGGTCCGTGTGTAACAGATGCCAAGCGTGTCGCCTGGGACACCAAATCGTCTTTTCGCGGTTTCTGGATCTCGGCAAACGACAACGACAGCACGGGATCCCATGTGTTTTTCTTCCCAAATGACTGTGGATACGTCTTGTTTGCGGTAATAAGCGAACCCTTCCGCCGGATGTTCAAGCAGCCCCGGATTGCTTGTGGTTTCTGTTGGTGACATCGTGGGTGGAAGATAAATAAGCCATTTTGGGTTTATAGCGAAACGACTCATTCCCTCAAGTGCGGTTATTGTATTCTCTTCACGGATTGTCACATTATGATGTAATCGTGTGCTGATGACACGCCTTCCAAGTACATCATTGATGTCGAGAATGCCATCAGACCCCTGCATTTCGACAGAAGATTGTCGGGAATCGGAGTCCGCTCCTACAAGAAGCGGTTTAACCGGTTCATAATACGTCCGGTGTGCTGGAACAGACACGAGTTCTTTTTCAGGGTATCGCAACGCTGTCAGTTTACCGCCGAAAACACATCCGGTATCAATGTTGATTGTCCGATTTACCCATTGCGGCTCGACAACCGGCGTGTGTCCGTAGACAACCATCGCGTTCCCGCGATATTCGTCAGCCCAATTGCGTCGAATAGGTAAGCCGAACTCATCGGTTTCTCCGGTGGTTTCGCCATAGAGTGCGAATTCTCGCACGCGCCCCGATGCCCTGCCTTGCAATTCATCCTTCATTCCTGCATGCGCGACGACCAACTTTCCGTTGTCAAGGACACAGTGACTCACCAAACCATCAAGGAATTCCACGATTTGTGCCTTAAATTCGACTGATTCTCTCTCCAATTGAGAAAGGGATTCTGCTAATCCGTGCGTCGGATTCACATTTTTGCCGCGAAGTACCCGAATCAGTTTTACGTCATGATTCCCGGGGACACAGAGAGCCGTGTCGGTTTTTTGCATTCCCATGACCAAGCGTAACACCTCAGGGACTTTAGGACCTCGGTCAACAAAATCGCCCACGAAAACCGCTTTCCTGCCTTGTGGCGGTTCAACAACGGTGTCGCCGTCCGGTTGTATTGAGACCTTGTAACCGAGTTCTTCGAGCAATTCAACAAGCTCATCAAAACAGCCGTGAATATCCCCAATAATATCAAACGGTCCTTGCTCGTCTGTGCGATTCGTCCACAATGGCTGCCGCTCTATATGGGTGGCTTCAATAACTTCGGGTGTGGACATTACATAGACAAATTGCCGAAAACCTTCGCGTTTGAGAGTGCGCAACGAGCGACGGAGTTGTTGGCTCTGTTGACGGATGACATGAGGTTTCAAATTTCTGTCGGGACGCGTCTCGTTTCTTTCTTGACAAAGTTTTGTGGGAAGATCAAACACAATAGCAACGGTTAAATAGTGGTATTCGCGCGCCAGTGCCAACAAAGGTTTTCGCGCTTCAACCTGGACATTCGTGGCATCAATAACCGTCAATTTCCCGGCAGCGAGCCGTTTGGCTGCGATGAAGCGTAGCACTTCAAAAGCATCATTCGTTACCGTCTGATCGGTCTCATCGTCTGAAACGAGTCCTCGGCAGAAATCCGACGAAAGAATCTCGGTTGGTTTAAAATGCTTACGTGCAAAGGTAGATTTACCTGAACCCGAAGGTCCAATGAGGAGTATAAGTGAAGGTTCAGGAATTCTCATGTTTCTAATTTTCCTTGCGGTTCGATGAAGTGGGTTTATACATTTACCTGCCTTCCCGTAGAGTCGCCCTCCATTTCATTACGGGCTTGCGGCTTTGGACTTCGAGAAGAATAACAGACATTTTCCTAATTTTCCTTGCGGTTCGGTGAAGTAGGTTTGTGCTTCCAAGTGTCTTTGCGTAGACCTGAAGAAATACCCAAGCAAAATCCTCCCACTACGTTTGAGGCTGCGCGCCTTTTTATCCGTTCGGTATCGGATACCACCGCACCAATCTGTGGGAAACCGCATTTACAAGAGAATTGCGTCCATCCCATTCATCAAGCTTTTCGGGTAAAGACTGCCATCTGGGTTGGTGGTCCAATATCTTCAACAGTTGGACCGATCGGATGAAACACAACGGTATAACCGAAGCGTTCGGCAACCTTTCCCGCCCAAGACTGAAATTCGTCCCGCGTCCACTCAAAACGGTGGTCTTTATGCCGGAAATATCCAGCCTGTAGGTTCTCAAACTTTAGATTGTATTCTATGTTCGGTGTCGTCAACACAACCGTCCGAGGACAGGCATACTCGAAAAGCACGCGCTCAAAAACCGCCAGTCGTGGTAAATCTAAGTGTTCAATTACCTCTACAACGGCAGCTGCATCGTATCCATCTAAGCGTTTATCTCGGTACCCGAGCGACCCCTGAAACAGACGAATCCGCTCTTTCTGATTTTCCGGTAAGCGGTCATGCTGAAGTCGTTTTTGCGCGGTTTTCAGGGCACGATGTGAAACGTCCATTCCGACGATCTCTTCAAATTGCCTCTCAGCCAACAACTTACGAAGAAGTTTTCCTTCACCACATCCCAAATCAAGAACGCGTTTTGCCCCACACTGTTTGAGGATTTCGGTGACCGCAACTAAACGGATTTCGTTCAGACCGATCCGTTCCTCAACCTGTTCTTCTTCTGCTTGAGTTGCCTCGTTAGTCTCTTGATTGTCCTTTTCGCACAATTGGGCAAGTGCTTGAGAGGTAAGCTGCCGCTGATGTTTCAGGTAGCGACGAACAATCGATTCTTGTTCTGGATGCGCAGCGAGCCAATCACTCCCACGCTTTGACAGCTTTTCGATTTCCGCCTCGTCAACCCAATAGTGTTTCTCGTCGTCAAGCACAGGAATCAGAATGTAAAGATGCGTGAGAAGCTCACTCAAACGACAGATATTTTCAATTGTCACCGTAAAATAACGACTCTGCCCCCACTGCGGGAATTGTGTGTCCAACGCCTGGTGCTCTGTTGTTACGGTATAACCGAGTGGCTCGAAAAGTCGCCGCAACAATTTCTCTCCGCCGCGACATGGTAGAATGGCTAACTTCGCACTTAAAGGAATCGCAGTCTCCGCGAGCTCTGGACGTTCTTTGCACCTGCCCGACAACGCGCTACCAAACACCCGTGCAATTGCTACGCTCAAAAACGACGAAGCAACGTAAGGACGATCACTGACATACTGCGCTAACGCGAAATTTTGCGCAAATTGCCCACGAGGGCGGCGGATAAGTCCAATCGAATCAACATCAAGAAGCAATGCTGCTGTGCATCTCTCGGTATCCGCCTCCGGATAAAAGACATGCGCTTGCCCAAATGAGAGTTCAAAGGATTGAATTCGAGATGGGTGTTTATGCAACAGATAACCGAGATCCGTTGCGGGAGAATATGTGGTTGATATTGTCAAAAGCATAGCAATATGTCAAGAAATGCAGTGCGTTGAAAGAAAAATATCGAGTGTTAAGTTAGGTTTCACTTTCTGCCGTTGTGTAGGACTTAACAACACCTCAAGAACCTATAAAACGCTACAGTGTTCTTTCGATGTGTGCCTGACTTCCTGCTTCAACGTCCACTGCCTCTCACCGAGGTCTGACACGGACTCCACAGGCGTTTTACGTCTCCTCGCAACTCGTGGCGACGGTTCAAGGTCATTAGAAAAATGGCACTTTTGTTTTCAAAAGCAAAACAAAAGGTTTCGTTTCAATCGGAACCTTCGCGATTGAAACTGCCATTTTTCTACGCAGGACACAGATTGATAGCCGCATTCAGGTCTCTATCACATTCAAAACCACATTCGGAGCAATGATAGATTCTATCAAAGAGCATCACGTCTGTTTTCTTGTGTCCGCAGTTGCTACAGGTCTTGGAACTCGCAAAGAATTGGGAGGCTTCGGTTATCGGTATGCCGCGTCTCTCTGCTTTATACTTGAGTTTGGTTAGAAAGCCTCCAAGTGCTGAGTCGGATAATGCTTTGGCAAGTTTCCGATTCTTGAGCATGTGGGTAACCTTCAGCGTCTCAATACCGATAGCACGTGCTTTGCGAACAATCCGTATCGTGGCTTGGTGGTGAGCGTCCTCACGGAGATTACCAATACGTGCGTGGACAGCAGAGAGGCGTTTTTTCTGCTTATACCAGTTCTTTGAAAACTTAACCTTACGTGACAAAGCACGATTGGCACGCGCTAACTTTCGCTCATATCGCTTGAGAGGTCGTGGATTGTCGTAAGTCTCCCCATTAGAGCATGTAGCGAGTGTATTGATACCTACGTCTATCCCTATCGGTTGCTTTTCTTGTCGGTCAAACAGAGACGGTTGGTGCTTATAGTTGCTGCTATCGAGGCGTCTAACGGTGATAGACACAAACCATTTGTCGTTATGTTTCGACACAACGACTTTTGTGATTTCACCAGTATAACGCAGTTCCTCACGCATGCGTATCCATCCTATCTTTGGAAGGTTGATACGCTTTTTATGAACTTCAACAGTTCCTTCGCCATTGTCTGCTTGGTAAGAGCATTTACCAGATCGGTGCTTATAGACCGGGAACTTGTTTTGTCCTTTTTTCCAGCGTGTAACAGCGTCTCCAAGATTGTGTATCGCAGTCTTCGACGCATTCTGTGAGAGGGCTTTACACCAGTCAAACTTATCGTATTTGACGGCGTTAAACTCACGCTTGATCTCAACATGACTTCGCCAGTCGTCGGTATCTAAACCGACTTTCAACGACGATAAAGCGAAGTTGAACGCAACACGGGCATAGCCGGCGTGTTGAGACAGAAGCGTGGCTTCTTTGTTATTCGGGTTGAGTTCTATCTTTTGTGTGCGGCGTGTCAAGGTTAAGTTCCAAATGTTCTTTTTCTTCGGAGACGATCTTCTCTATCTCTCGCGCCATTTTCTTGGATTTATGAGAACGCCGTCCATAGAGTTTCGCACAAAACACAGTCAGGATTTCCATGACATCGCTCGTGAGTTCTTCCTCAAAAGACGGGGGCTCACTTTTGTTGATAATCACAACTTCTATACCTTTGAGTTCGCAGATACGAAAGACAATCTCCGCACCAAAACGAACGAGTCTGTCTTTGTGCGTGATAACTAAACGAGACATTTGACCATTCACCAGGAGCTCAAGGAGGCGTGAGAGTCCTTTCTTGTTGTAGTTCATGCCACTGCCGAGGTCTCTTATGATTTCAGTCTGCCACCCCTTCTTATTGCAAAACGCTTCAAGGACGGCCTGCTGACGTTCTAAATCTTCCTTTTGATCCGAACTCGAGACGCGGGCATAAGCAATTGTAGGAGCGGTCAAATCATTGACACCGAGAAGTTCTGCTAAATCATACATACGTTGACCGCCAGGGGTGCGGTGAGAAGGCAGTATCTTACCTTCCGTTTCCCAATTCCGAAGTGCCTGAACGGACACACCAAGAAGTTTAGCGGCTTCACCAATCTTCACAAATCTTTTATTCATACATAGAGTCTATCAGAAAAGTAAAAGGGTTGTCAAGTAAAAAACTAAATAACTTTATATTTTATGAGGGTCTTATAGGGTTCAGTAGGTTCTTATAGAAAATACCGAACTGCAACTTACCCTGTTCAGACACGATCTGTGCTTGCCAATAGTGGAGATATGGATCGTTTCCCGTAAATTGACCCTCAGGAATATTTGGAACGCCCTGAATCCGAATCCAGAAAGCAACGAGAAGAAGAGTGATCAAGATTATCCACGGCAGAAAAAAAGTGTCGATTTCCAAATCGGCATTTTTTCTAAACGTTTCAAGATTAAAAGGAAATAGGAACTTTTCAAGACGACCTCCTTATGTTTCGGTGCGGAGTGCATCCATCGGTGAAAGCCGTGCTGCACGTATCGCAGGATAGACCCCGAAAATGATGCCCATGAAGGTTGAAAAAATAAGAGCGGTCAGTCCCCAAGGTAGAGAGAAGGCAACCGGCCAGTCCTCAACAATTGGCTGAACCCGCACAGCCAACTGTGCGGCACCGGGTGCTGCCAACCAGCCACCGGCAACGCCGAGTATCCCGCCACAGAAACAAAGACAAATGGATTCGGTTAGGAATTGGTAGAAGATGTCAGTGAGCTTCGCGCCGACCGACTTCCGCAAACCTATCTCTCGTGTCTTTTCACCGACAGAGACGAGACAGATATTCATGATGCCGATACCACTCACAAACAGCGAGAAACCAGCGATGCCCCCTAAAGCGATTTTTATAACTTTTTCAATGTGATCCAGCTGCTGAATGTTCATTCTCGGTATCCAATAGCGGATAAAGTCATCTTTCCCTCGGTGTCTTTTACGCAGGACATCTTTTGCCAAATCAATGACCCTATAAACATCGGCATCCTTTTGAAAAAAGATAACAAGCGTATCAACGTAGCGAGTGCCAAAAATCCGTTGTTTGCGCGTCGTCAACGGCACACAAATGGTATCATCTAAAGAACGCCAAGAACTTAGACTTCTCCCTTTTGTTTTCATGACTCCAACAACACGTAGTCTTACGGAAGGGAGCTGCCAAGAAGCCCGCACCTTCACTTCTTGCCCGATCGCTGATGATGCACCAAACAACTCACGGGCGATGTTTGCCCCCAAGACACAGACTTGTGTTGCGTTTTCAATATCGGTTTTGGAGAGGAATCTGCCTGCTTGAATCTCCCAGTGCATGCCGATTGCATAGTTTGCTGTAACACCTTCGAGATGCGGACTGGGTCGACTGTTGTATCGGCTGGTAACAAGGTGGGGTCGATATCTTTCATTTTTCGGTAAGACATATAGGACATCTGGGCATTCCGCCTCAATGGCATAAGCATCCTTAAGCGTATATCGTTCGGTGGTGTACCGGAGGAACCGCCCGCGTTTGCGAATGTGTGTGAGTATCTGGAATTGAACTTGGTTTGATCCCCCCAATTTTTCAAGGTCTTGGGTGATGAGACGTTTCGCGCCATCGCTGATGGCAATCATGCAGAGGACACTGGCGATTCCGATGAGGATGCCGAGGATAGACAACCCGGAACGCAATGGGTTTTCAAGGAGATGCACGATGCCCGCAGCGATAGCATCACGGCGTTTCATTTTGTAGATAAGGTGTCAGATCCCATAGGAGTACAGTTCCATCAAGACTCCCACTTGCCAACAGCGAACCATCCGGGGAAAAAGCAAGATCTTGGACATCTGTAGGGTGTCCCCAAAAAGTGACGATATTCTCACCCGTGGCAACCTCCCATAATCGGATGGAAACTTTCTCTGTGTTTTGCCACCAAGAGCCAGAAGCGAGGTAGCGTCCACACCGAGAAAAATCTAAGGCATACGGGCGTTGACACCCTTGAGGTAAACGTATTGCCAAGCAAGTTTCATAGGTATCAGCATTCCAGAACCGTATTTCGCCAAATATCCCACCGGCAATGACGTTACCAGAAGGTGAAAAAGCTATTGCCTTCATTTCGGAATGTGGGGAGGTATTCTCTCTCTCGCAGCTTCTACGCTGTTGTGTGCTGATCAGTTTGCTGGGAAAAGTGTCAAGATAATGCTTTGTATCTAATCGGGCTAAGGAAAGCGAGGCGATCTCTTCACCTGAGGCAACATGCCAGAGGCGCACTGTTCCGTCGCTTGAGGCACTCAATAAGCACTTTTCATCCGACGAAAAGGCGAGTGTCTGAATCGCATCGGTGTGTCCGAGTAGTTTTTTGCGTGTTCCTTGTTTTTTCCATACATACAATTCTCCGTTGTGGCTACCACTTGCCCATTGTTCCCCTGTTGGTGCGAAGGCAGCTGTCAGCACATATTCATTGTGTTCAGTAAGGGTAGCGATTGTTTGATTCGTTTCAAGATCCCAAACGGTAAGGATATTCTGGAAAACTCCTAACGCATATATTTTCCCAGCCGAGGAGATATGGATAGAACGGATGCTCTTTTGTGAACGACCTTTTGTTTCGGCACGAGACATCAGCCGCTGCGGTTGTCTTGTAACAATATCCCAAGAGGTAGCAGGAGCAAAACCTGCACTTACAAGTGTCCGACCATCAGGCGAAAAAGCTATAACATCCGGAAATAAAACGTATCGGGAAATAGGAGTCCCCGTGTATGGGTTATCTAAAGTCCAAACATTGATTTCCTCTGCGCTCGCAAAAGCCACGACAGATGAGGAATTCTCTCCATTCCTATGTTTCTGGTTTGAAAAGTAAATGTGTGTGATAGGTTCATGATGTTCAAAGACATTACGTTTCTCACCACGTTTCACATCCCAGACAGTAAGGGTGGAGTCATGTCGAGCAGCAGCAAGTAGGGTGCCGGAAGCGGAGTAGTCGGGAATTATTCGGTAATAGGAGGTTATACTAGATGTCTCAGTGTGTGATGCTACTTTCACCGTTTCAGCAGTTTCGTATGATGCTATCACTTGCTGTTTACCTGTATGGATGTTCCACTCTTGTACGGTGCCAGATACATCCGCGGCGGCGATGTGCTGCCCGCAAGGTGAAAAAGTAAGGGAACGCAAAAGCGTCGTCCCTCCCTTAAGAGAAGCGACTCGCTCGCCTGTTTCCACATGCCACACCGAAATGAAATCGGCAGTTCCGTCTGCATCAACAGAGCTAGCACACGCCAAGAGGCATCCATCATTGGAAAAGCAGAGAGGCCGAGGGGGGGGCACGCCATTTTAACCTCACCTCGGGAGGGTCAGAAAACATGGAGATTCGTTTACCTGTTTCTGCGTGCCATAAATAAATGTTCCCTGTTAACTTAGCCGAAGAAGCGATGTAGTGACCATCAGATGAAAAGGCGATCTGTGAATTTCCGTCACGCCACTTGCCATTTTTTTCTTGTGGACGTTGCATTCTGGAAATACATATGCCGCGATGAATATCCCATATCTTGATACTGCCATCTGTGTTACCCGTAGCAAGCCACTTGCCGTGGGGAGAAAAATCGAGAGTAGAAATTAGCCCGCGCTCTGTGTCCCACAACGCGATGGGTGCAAGTGTTGAGGACTCATACACCCACACCCCGATCAAGGTTCCGACCGCCAAATATTCCCCATTTGGCGACATCGATAGCACTTGTATACCTCCTCGTCCTAACCGAGCAATAGCACCATCAGGGAGTCCCCACTTGGTGAAATCCGCATTTCTGTTTTTGTCTTGGGCATAAATATGTGGGGTTTGATTCTCCATATGAAAACTACAATTTTAACGTGAGTTTGATAAATAATTGAAAGTTTTTGTATAAAGAGAACCCCTTTGGTATAATGGAGTTATCACATCTCTATAACCAAAAGGAGTTCTCTGATGAATATCATAACACTTTTCTGTAAAATGGACGACTTTTTTCTTGCTTACGAAAAATGGCAGGGCCCGCATTGTCTACCAGAGAAGACACCCCTGGAAACACGCGGACGCCCTCGGCAACTGCATCCGAGCGAAGTGATGACGATCCTTGTTGCGTTCCATCAAAGTGGGTATCGGACGTTCAAACGCTTTTACGTAAAACATGTCCGTGTCTACTGGGTCAACGAGTTTCCACATCTACTGAGTTATTCTCGGTTCGTCGAACTCAAGAAAGAGGTGTTGACGCTTTTGACGCTTTATCTTCATGCTCACTTGGGTGAATGTAGCGGTATCTCCTTCGTGGATTCCACACGTTTGCGGGTTTGCGACAATAAGCGGATTTCCTCGCATCGCGTCTTCGCAGCACACGCCCGACGCTCGAAGACCTCAATGGGGTGGTTCTACGGTTTTAAACTCCATCTGATTATCAACGAGAAAGGGGATCTCTTAGGCTTTGAGGTGTCCCCGGGGAATACCGATGACCGTCAGCCCCTCTCGAAGTTGTCGTCCGAGCAGATGTTCGGCACTCTCTATGGCGATAAGGGATATATCTCCAAAGACCTCCGGGAGTTTCTACATGCACAAGGTATCAACTTGGTCTATAAAGTCCGTAAAAACATGAAGCCGCTGCGGGTGTCGATTTCCGATGAGGTGCTGCTAAAAAAACGGACGCTTATTGAATCGGTGATCAAGGAACTGAAAACGCAGACACAAGTGGAACACAGTCGACATAGAAGTTTCGTTAACTTCCAAGTCAATGTCGTCTCTGCTTTGATCGCCTATCAGCTCTTGGAGAAGAAACCCGCGTTGAACCTCGATGAACTTCAAACTGTCAGCGATTTACCCGTGATTTTCTAAACGCTAAACTTTTTTCAAACTCACGTTAAGTACTGATTATTATATCTTCTTTTACGCGCCTTGTCAAGATGCTTGTAGCACCGCGAAAATGTGCGAAATTTGTTTTAAACCGCAAAAAGCAGTATAATAGAATCAATCTCTCTTACCTAACATTTTGCGCCACGAAATATAATGGAACCACGCTCGGAGGATATTGTAAAATGGCGGACTTTGATTCCCACTCATACACACCGGTATACCCAGGTCCGAACGACGACCTGCTTGAGGCACAAGCGCGAGTCTGCACGGGACCGCATCAGACACGACCCTTAGGCATGAATGCTTCGGACTTTCCGCAACCGGAGCCTCTGCTTGAAACGCTTCTGAAGTCCCTAAGAGGTGAACTCCCAGAATCGGAGGCAGTCTCAGCAGCACAGATGGGGGCATTCTTTGCAGCAATGACGCTCCGTGCCTATTTCCCAAAAGCGACACAATGGAGTCCAGCAGAGCAAGCGGCGTTTCGTAAATACAATTCAGCACTTACAGAACAACTGCCCCCGGAAATCCAATACCTTATGAGCCCTGAGAACGGTTGCGTACCAGCGAATCCAACAGAGGCAATTGTCGTGAACGCATTAGAAAAGATTCTACAAGCAAAACATTTAGGCTACACTGAAACCCGCGAAATGTGTAAAGCTATCCTTAGCGACGACGTGAAACCTGCTTTCAAAGGTGCCGCACTTATCGGACAAAGAATGAACCGCGAAACCTACCAAGAGGTACGAGGCTATCTTGACGCGTTTTTCGGACCGGAAGAGGTCCAACCGATTGACGTTGCGGAATTAACGCATTTTGGCCAGCCTTACGATGGCGCAGCGCGTTACTTTCGTCCAACCTTGTTCGTCGCCGCAGTACGTGCCGCACTCGGTGAAGCATCGCTCCTTCACAGTGTCGATGCAATGCCCCCGAAAAACGGTGTAACAGAGGAAACTATCCTGAACGCACTCGGCGCGAACACGCAACTATCGCTCGCACAGACGGCTTCACTGATTACAGACGAATCGGTGGGTTTCGGGTATATCAGCCAACGCGAGTACTGTCCGTCCGCCTATAACTTACGCGAACTGCGGGTGCATATCAAGAAACGTCCGCCGTGGGCAGCAACTGAGAAAGCACAACAATTTTTTTCAGCACGAGAGGCAAACTATATGGTGCTTGGCTATTATCACATCGGTTACGAGAAACCACTGCTCCAATTAGCATGGGAGCGCGGATTTGATGCTGCGGTTGCTGTGAAAGGTGAGGAAGGGACAAGCCATTACGCACTCCGACTCGGAAAACCTTCTACGAGCGATAGGATGGCAATCAACTATTCTCAAGGCTTCCGTCGTGTAAACGGTGCCCGTGAAGATTTCGCGATAGATATAGATCCGGAGATTTATGGGTTTGACTATACGAGAAGCCCTCGTCCGGAAGTTGTCAGCGCGGCGGCATTTGCGGAAGCCGGTGTGGCGGCTCTATCCGGTGAAAAAGGGCATATCTACGATAGGATTCTCCTAAATACAGCGATGGTCGATTACCTGTTGGGGATTTGCCCAGAACCTAAAGACGCGCTTGCCCGCGCCCAGTCAGTAATGGAGGATGGGAGCGCGTTGAAGCATCTACAAGCGTATATAGCCACCAGTAATCAGAAAAGAGGCACTGGAAACACAAATCATAAATAAGTTTCAATGGTTTCCCACTGACTGCTGACTGCCGAGAGTGAGCGAAGCGAACGCCTTGACCGCTGAGAGCCGAATTAAATATATCCTGTTGAACCATCGGGTCGGATGGGACTGGTGCGCTGCCAATGGATGTATTCGTTGTCGGTGATCGCGGATTCGTCCACCTCTACACCCAAGCCCGGACAGTCACGCAATTCCAGATAACCGTCTTTTGGTAGATAAGGTTCGTCCACCCAATCGTTCCATTCCGTCTCAGTAGGCAAAAGATACTCAAGGATTTTGAAATTCGGGGTTGCGGCGGAGAAGTGGACATTAACCGCCGTTGCGAGCGGTCCCATCGGGTTATGGGGTGCGACACTGACGTAGTGTGCTTCAGCAATTGCGGCAATCTTCCGCATCTCTAAGAGTCCACCACAGACACAAATGTCCGGCTGAATGATGTCAGCCCCTTGTGCCGAGATAACATCCAGAAACTCAAAGCGTGTATAGAGAGATTCGCCTGTCGCGAGCGGCACTTGCATCTGGGCGCGCAGACGTGTCCACGCGGGCATGTGTTCGGGTCGCAGCGGTTCCTCATAGAAATACGGATCATAGGGCGCGAGTGCATTTGCGAGTTGAAGCGCACGAATCGGCTCGAAGATCTTGGCGTGAGGATCGAAGGCGATCTCCCAATCTGCGGGTGTGTTATTCCGAATTTGCTCAAAATAGGTAGCGGCGGCATCACAGACGCGTCCCCAACGATCTGCATCTGGATCGAGTTGGTACGGACTCGTCTTGAAAGCCGTGAATCCCCAGTCTTCATGGAGTTTGTGTGCTTGATCAGCAGCTTCAATGCCATCTCTGCCACCGATGCCGCGGTAGACGCGGATGCGATCGCGAGCGTGTCCACCGAGGAGCATATATACCGGTAAGCCTGCCGCTTTCCCGCTGATGTCCCACAAGGCATGATCAACAGCCGAAATGACAGCGAGTCCAGCACCACCGGGCGGGAAACGAAACTGCTGATGCAGTTTCATCATGATATACTCAATCCGCCTCGGATCGTCTCCTTGAATCATCTCGAAGATGTAGTCCGCAATCGGCTCAACAGAAAGGTCAGGTCCTGTAGAATAGGCTTCACCCCATCCATAGAGTCCTTCGTCTGTTTCGACTTTGATGAGACCGCGAGGTCGATTGCCAAATCGCGCCATAAAGGTTTTGATCGCTGTGATTTTCATTATTTTTTGTACGGGCGGGGTAACCCCGCCCCTACCTCCATTTTTTACGGCAGTCGGCGGTCAGTTAAAAGGTTTTCTGGTGAAATTACACTCTTTTGCCGATTGCTGACCACTGATCGCTGAAAGCCAATCACCACGGATGTGTGCGAAAGGGTGATGCAGGTAATCCTTCCTTGTTAATGAGATTCGGTTCCGCACTTTGATGCCAACCGAATCGAACCGAGACCGGATTCGCAACAGCATCGCTGGACACAACGATTGTGTTACCGTCAACCGCTGCAGTCGCTTCAACGAATTGCTTGTCCTTGCCTGCGATTTCAAACCATGTCAGTGGTTGTCCATCTCGTGCCATCAAGCCACTCCCGACAGAGTTAAAGTTCAGTCGAATTGTGTTTTCCTCTACCATCATCGACTTGTAAAGTGGACCAGAATGGGTTACATCTTCTCTGCCATACGTTTTCGCGAGTGCCAACAACGCAAGCCGCCTACCAACCTCCTGCTTGTTTCGCGGATGGATGTCTTGGAGGTTACCAACATCTGTTGTTACAGCCATGCCGGTATGCGGTACAGATAACGTCGCGGCTTGTGCTTCCCAAATTGCCGGTAGTAAAAATGGACTGGCTCCCCAACCATAGTTAAATGGAGCAAGTTGCACGAAATAGAAAGGGAAATCTCCCTGCCCCCAAACCTCACGCCACCCACTGATGAGTGCCTTCATTTTTTCATGATAGAGCATTCCGTCCTGAAGATTCGATTCGCCTTGGTACCAGATTGCTCCACGGACAGCATAAGGGACGATTGGATGCACCATGCCGTTATAGAGTCCAGTGGGTCTGGCGTGATGTCTCAGAGCGTGTCTATTTTCGGGTATCTGTGTGAGGCGAGCGTTGGTTTCTAATGCCTTCCGCGTTTCCGCAATCCACGCTTCAATCTCTTTCATCTTTTGCGGAAGTTGCTCGCGGTAACTTGCGTCCGCTTCTTGGATCTCTTTGGCTATGGATTCAAGAGCAGGAACATTGGCGAAACCGACAGGTGGTGTCCATGGCTCAATACGGGTGCCACCCCAATTGGTACTTATTAATCCAATCGGGACATTGAGGTTCTTGTGAAGTTTTCTCCCGAAATAGTAAGCAACAGCGGAGAAATTCTCGATTGTTGTTGGGGTGGTCTCATGCCAGTCGGCTCCTACATCTTGCTGGAGCAGTCCCGAAGGTCTATGCGGAATGTCAAACAGTCGGATTGTTGGATAGTCCGCTGCAGTGATCTCTGCATCGCTGTCTTTTGAGGCACGGACAGACCACTCCATATTTGACTGTCCGGAGCAGACCCAGACTTCCCCGAAAAGAATGTTTGTCAATTCAAGGGTATTACTTCCAATAACGCGAAGCGTATAGGGACCCCCGGCTTCCATTGCATCAAGCTTGAGTCGCCAGTTGCCTTCGGCATCGGCAACTGCAGTGGTTGAAAAAAGCGGTTCAGCACTTTCATTTTCAGTGCTGAGACTTATCGTGATTTCCTCGCCTGCGGATGCCCATCCCCAGATGGGGACTTGCATATCGCGTTGCAGTACCATGTTACTGCTGATGACACGCGGCAACGTGACCTCGGCATGTACGAGGGGTTGTGTAGAGAGTAATAGGAAACCGATAAAAAATAACGTGATTCGTTTCATTTTTCTAATTTTCCTTGTGGGTCGCTGAAGTAGGTATGTATGTTCATACGCCTCTCCGTAGATGCTTCGCTGTGAGAATCGGCACATCTTTTTGAGAGTACCCCATGATAACATACAAATTGTTCAAACTTTAGTAATTCCGTTTATGATAGGATCACCAAAGCGATTGCTTCGCAAGAGTGCGTCAATTTCTATCTTCACCCCACTGAAGGCGTTGGGCGAGGTAGCTGTTGCGTTCCATCACTTGATTGTTACGGAGGCAGATTCCGAGTGCGCGTTTGGTGCCGACTATCACGACATGCTCCTTCGCGCGGGTGATGCCGGTGTAAAGCAGATTCCGTTGTAACATGAGATAGTGTTGCGTGTGCATGGGGATAACAACGGCGGGATACTCGCTGCCCTGTGCCTTATGGATAGTCGTTGCGTAAGCCAAAACGAGTTCTCCAAGGTCCGCGGTATCGTAAGCTACCTGTTTATCAGGGAACTGAATGTACACCTTTTTCTCAACGTTTTCAATCGCGACGACTCTCCCAATATCGCCGTTAAACACGTCATAGTCGTAGTTGTTACGCACCTGCATCACTTTATCACCGACGCGGAAACCCCCTGCAGTTCGAGATACGGGCGAGGCGACCTCGCCCCTACGGGGTACCTGCCTGTAGGTTTGAACGCCGAACCTCTTTTTTTCCAAAGGATGAGATACTGGGGCAGTATATTCTGGGTTCAATATTTCCTGGAGACGTTGGTTAAGGTTTTCAGTGCCGAGTACCCCGCGCCGCATGGGACACAGAAGTTGGATGTCGTCCATCGGATGGTAATCGTAGTGCCGCGGTAACCGATCAGCAATGAGGGAACATATTAATTCGGTAATTGCTTCGGGATCTTCCTCCTCCATGAAGAAAAAGTTCCGGTCTGTGTCGCCAGTGAGTTCTGGAAAATCGCCTTTATTAATGCGATGCGCATTTGTGACGATCATGCTCTCCTGCGCTTGGCGGAATATCTCGGTGAGTTGGATAACGGGTATCTTTTCGGAATCAATGAGTTCTCTAAGGACATTACCTGCACCAACGGAAGGAAGCTGATCGGTGTCGCCAATGAGAACAACAGTCGTTGTCGGACGAATTGCCTGCATTAAACGGTTCATCAGGACGAGGTCCACCATAGATGTTTCATCAACAATAACGACATCTGTGTCCAAAGGGTTTTGACGATTACGCTTAAATCCATTGTTTTGCGGGGAGAATTCAAGGAGCCGATGGATGGTTTTGGCTTCGCAACCGGTTGTTTCACTGAGACGTTTCGCCGCGCGTCCGGTAGGTGCCGTCAGGGTGATGCGTCTACCTTCTGTTCCAAACAGACGAATCATGCCGACAACAGTCGTCGTTTTGCCGGTGCCGGGTCCGCCGGTAAGGATCATGGTGCGTGTCGTCATCGCGGTATGGATCGCCTCGCGCTGTTGTTGCGCGAAACGGATACCCATCTCGTCCTCCAATTGGGTAAGAGACGGTGTACTATTAGGTAACGATGGAATGGTGCTTTGCTCTTGACTGGAAGCCAAGAGTCTTAAAAACTGGTTTGCGACACCGAGTTCGGCATAGTAAAAGGGTGCGAGATAGATGGCGGATTGGTTATCGGTTGTTGGTTTTAACCATCGACTCGTGCTTTGCTGTGTTGTATCGGAGTCGAGTCGATGGTTAAGGTTATCGGTTGAAAGAGGTTCCTGATCTGTTTCGGAAGTCTCATAGTTCTCTTGTGTCTCGTTTATGTCAATCTGTTCATCGGAACCCATTACGTCTGTAAAACTGGGATTAATAATCTCTTCTTCTCTGACGAGGACAGAGATACCTTGTTCAATCGCTCCCAGTTCCTGTTCAAGCATGGTTTGGCACGCCTCAATGAGTTCGGCACGGTGTTGGAAGACGTGTCCATCATCTGCCTTTTGGCTGAGAACATATTTGATTCCCGCTTGTACCCGTTGCGGGGCATCCTTATCAATACCAAGTTTCTGTGCGATCGTATCTGCCGTTACAAAGCCGATACCATAAATGTCATCGGCGAGACGATAGGGGTCTTCTGTGACGATTGGGATTGCGTCGTTTCCATAGGTTTTGTAAATTTTTGCGGCGTGTGCTGTGCTCACATCGTGCGATTGCAGGAAGAGCATGACGTTTTTTATCTCGCGTTGCGCTTCCCACGCTTCCTTGATGATTTGTACTCGCTTCCGTCCGATACCGGGGACGCGTGCCAATTTTTCAGGCTCGTTTTCAATGACATCCATCGTATCCATACCGAACTTACGGACGATGAGTCCAGCCATTTTGGGACCGATGCCTTTGATGAGACCTGAGCCGAGATATTTTCTTAATCCGACTACATTTGCGGGGAGGATGGTTTCATACTTCTCGATTTGGAACTGTCTGCCGTATTTGGCGTTATCTACCCATTCGCCTTGCAGGAGAAGGCTCTCACCTGGGTTGATAGATGCCAGATTACCGACAACAGTGATGAGTTCAGCATGATCACGCGCGGAAAGTCTTCCGACTGTATAGCCGGTGTCAGGGCTTTCATAGACGATACGTTCAAGTATCCCCTGCAGCGTTTCCATTTTTTAATTTTACCTTGCGGACTTTTAATTTTACCTTGCGGGTAAGTAACGCACTTTGGAACTTTACACTTTCCGTGTTCGAGTCGTTCTCCACTTCGCTACGAACTTGGGTCTTGAGGCGAGGCAGGACATATCGCCTTCGGCTTGCCGTCTCTGGCTCAGTTTTTCAAGACCACACATAGAGCGAACTACTCAAACAGATCTTCAACTGGATCCTAACCAATTTCCGTCATCAACTTCCGAAAAGCGTTGAGTTGCGGGGCAATGATATGTGATGTATCTGTTTTGTTCTCAAGTGCTTCAACGGTTTTGAGTCCGTTGCCTGTAATGGCAAGAACCGTTGGTTCATCGGGTCCGATGTGCCCACTCTCTATCAATTTTTTCGCGGCAGCGAGTGTTACACCGCCCGCGGTTTCGGTGAAGATACCTTCTGTGGAAGCAAGAAGTTTGATCGCATCCACGATTTCAATATCGGTGGCGTGTTCGCCGGCGCCGCCGGAATTCCGGACAGTATCAACAGCATAGATGCCGTCTGCGGGGTTTCCAATAGCAAGCGATTTAGCGATTGTGTTCGGTCTAACAGGTTTCACAAAATCGCTATTCTCTTTGTATGTATTGACGATGGGTCCACAACCCTCGGCTTGGGCGACATGTATTTTAGTGTTCGGTTTATCTATTAATCCCAAAATGTGGAATTCCTTTAAAGCTTTGCCAATCTTTGTGATAAGAGAACCACCAGCGGCAGGTGCGACGATATGTGCAGGTGCCTTCCAACCGAGTTGTTCGATCAGTTCAAAACAGAGCGTTTTCGAGCCTTCAGCGTAGAAAGGACGGATGTTGATATTAACAAATGCCCACGGATAGACCCCACCAATTTCACTGCAGAGTCGGTTGACCTCGTCATAAGTAGCGGTGATACCGACAACTGTAGGACCATAAACGAGGGACGCAACGATCTTCCCAACTTCGAGATCTGCGGGGATGAAAATGAAGCAATTCAATTTCGCGATAGCAGCGTGTGCGGCTACAGCGTTAGCGAGGTTGCCAGTGGAGGCACAAGAAACAGTATCAAAATCGAATTCTTTTGCTTTGCTCAAGGCGACCGCCACAACCCGATCTTTGAAGGAAAAGGTCGGATGGCAGACGGTGTCATCTTTGATATAGAGTTCGTTGACACCAAGGGCGTCCCCAAGATTTTTAGCCCGAACGAGCGGCGTGAATCCAGTGTGAATGCCATCTGTCGGTTCACCATCTATCGGCAGCAGATCTGCATAACGCCACATGCTTTGTGGACCGTTTTCTATTGAACGCCTTGAAACAGATTTTTGTATCTCTTCATAGTTATAGTCTACTTCCAGGGGCCCGAAACAGAATTCGCAAACGTGAAGAGGCTCCTTGGGATACTTCTCACCACATTCACGGCATTTGAGCCCTAATACTTTTTCCATATTTTTAATTTTCCTTGCGGTTCGGTCAGGCAAGTCTGAACCTTAGCGTGCCTTTGCGTGTATCTGGAGGAAACGCCCAAGCAAAAACCCCTCCATTTCACTACGGACTACAGGCTTCACAAACGAGGTTTACAACCCCATCCTCTGCTTACTGACTGCCGACCCCTATTCCTAATTTTCCTTGCGGTTCGGTCAGGCTGGTTAGGATTTTGACGATCCTCATCGTAATCCAGCCCGGCACGTTATTTGGACTTACGTTTTTGGCACTATTAAGACCGTGTGTCCTCGACACTTCCTTCACAATTTGGCACTATTAAGACCGTGTGTCCTCGACACTTCCTTCACAACCCGAAAACGACGACTTCACCAATGAAAGAAGTCGTCGTGGCGCACCATCATCAGAAGATTAAATTGTCAGTTTAACGCTAAATTCGTTCTTTCCGGATTGTAATGTGAGGCGTATAAAAAGCGAATGTTCTCCTATCCATCTAACATCATCGACGTTAGACTCGGTTAATTGTAAACCTTCGTGGTCGCCCCACACTGCCATCCCATAAGGCATCGTCCTCGTTGACTCTATCACAATAGCGATATGTAGCTGCGTCCGATGTCGCGTCGGTAGAAAACCGGTTAGGACAGGTTTATGCGCCTCGGATTGTAACACCCGTTCACCAGCATAGTTTTTGATTTCAATGGGATCCATAGCACCTTCAACAAAAGTGAATTCGCATGCGGCGTCGTAGTAAAACATTTTTAACGTAGACTTCGGCTTAGCAGTTTCCTCTTGGATCTCTGTACTCGTTTCTATAACAGCTGTCGGTTCGGTTTTCTGGCAACGTTTAATGTAATCGTCAACCATTTGAGAAAGAAGTAACGGTTTTGTGTCTTGAATCCCAACGACGTGTGCGAAGTAGGCATCGAGTCGTTCCAATCCCTCTTGCCCAAGGTGCGCAACGGTAAGTGGGTCGATATGTTCCACATAACCAAGCCATTGATTCCACGCTGTGCTTCCTACATAGACATCATAATGTTGTTGCGCTGTTCCGTTTAAGAGTGCCGCGCGGAGATTTTGTGTCTCTTCGGCAAGATGACCAGCGGTATGGTAAGGTATACCCACAATCTTTTCAAATGATTGTGCGCTATCTACATCAGGGGTGCCTCGCGTGACAATAGCATCAAGAGACGCGGAAGCCTCAAGCGGGTAGAAACATCCAAAACCTCCGCGATCGGAAACTTCAACTTCGGGAACGTGCGGGTCTGTGTCATCAACATCCGACTGACTCCAGTGGTAACCCCAAAGTCCTCGGAACCCAGTCTGTTCAAGTACCCGTAGAAAAGTATCATTCTTGAAGACTGCTCCTGCGATGTTGGGGTCTGCCCAAGACATTGCACGCGTGAGTCTTTCCCGTTCCCTTGTTATATATTCTGGCAACTTCTCTCGCATCGTGACGAGATGCGATGCCATGGCTTCTGTGCTGGCACCCGGATTTGCGTTCCTTGCCCGCTCCCAATTTGTTTCCCAGATCTGTCCGATGTCGAGCATCAACAATGGCGCGTCGCCGTTCTCTGTATGCCATGCTGTGAGTAGCTTCGCGACGACTGGAGCAGATTTGGTATCGACCGCCCACGTTATGGGCATACCGTGTTTGTGCGCGACTTCTGCTAACAGTCGCATGCCCTCAAGCAGTCGTTCTCGGTCTTCCGCTATTGCTGTGCTTACCAATCCGTAACTCAGCATTACTATTCCAAAAAGACGGTAACACCCATGTCGGCGTACTTTTGGCGGGTGCTCGGATTACCATTCCTAAAGCAGACAGCGGTTGTAGTCCCCTCCAAAGCTCTTGCAACGTATTCAACACAGGCATCCACGGTTTGGAGTGCATGATTTGGATGGCTCTCAATGCTGAACGTCAGATCAGCGGGACCGAAGGAGAGACAGTCAACCCCCGGCTTAGCGAGATATCGCGCATGTGTGACGGCTTCTATGGATTCAATTTGCATCCAGAGGATGCCATTGGAGTTCCACCAATCGGCGTACTCAAGCCGTTCTCTACCTTCGGAATTCACCCGGGCAGCACCGCCCCAACTTCGAAGCCCCTGCTGCGGATAGTAGAAAGCAGCAACTGCTTCGTTCACGGTTTCATCTAATTCGACCTGTGGCACCTCAATGCCTGTGGGACCTAAATCAAGACAGTTGCCAATGAGATACGCGTGTCGGGTATGCTTAATCCGAAAGTTGACCAGAATCCCCAACTCATTTGCCATGTTACAGAAGGCAACGAGCCGATCCTCGTTGTATGGAGAGTGTTGGCTATCCACGGCGACAAAATCGTAGCCCTCTTCGACTTTGGCAACGAGCGCGTCGGCAGATGCTGCCATAGAGACGTTAGCGCCATAGACGAGTTCTCCGTTATGTATCCGCTGTTTCAAATTTGCTGCTGACATTATCATCCCTCGCTTTTTATTGCAGCTTGCAGGTTTCCAAAACTTGCCGTTAAATAGTGTCTGTGGTGCGTGTAAGTTTAATTTCATAATGCAAACGCCATAGCAGGTGCTATTCCGACAGCAAAGCAGGCGTTTCAATTCACGCTTGAACTTTTATAATTATACCCTAAAATCCGTTTCCTGTCAACGGATTTGTATTTTGTATAGAGCAATCAGCAGTCAGCAGTCAGCAGTTGCCATTTCCTTTTGCTGTGTTTCAGAATATTCAGCGTAAAACATGGAAAGTGATAGGTCTTAGAAAGGGTTGTAAACCTTCACTACAACTGGGTTCTGGGCGGTTTTCATAGCAGGTGTTTTGTAGGTTTACTCTGAAAGTCTACAGGTGGGAAGTTAGCAGTCGGGAATCGGAGTTCCCTCCTACAAGAGTCAGTGTTTAGATAGGGCACGGGTTCTGGGAAAAGTCACGACCGGAAGGTCACTTCTACAGAAGAGGGAGTCAGGATTCAGAGGTTGCTCCTACAGGAAGGCTTTGAGAATTGACAGGATCGGATTCTCAGGGTATGATGTTGCGGAGATGAGGGAAAAAAATCGCGACAATGGAGAATTAAATGAAACCTTATGAATACGTCGAACACACGGCTGATATGGGGCTACTGGTTAGAGGGAAAAGTCTACCTAATCTTCTGAAAAACGCGGCACAGGGGCTCTTTGAAACGATAGCGGTCGTGGATACAATTGATGAGACAGACTCGGTCGAGATCCACCTTACGGCTGAATCTGTGGAAGATCTCTTCGTCGGGTGGCTTGACGAACTCATCTTTCAACACGAAACGAAGGAGATATTTTTTAAACGCGCCGATATCCATCGGTGTAGTGAAACGGAGGTATCAGCGACGGTTTACGGTGAACCGACAAATTTCGATAAACACGAGGTTTACACCGAAATTAAGAGTGTTACGTATCATCAGTTGCAGGTCGTGCGAAAGTGTGATGGTAGCTGGTTTGCTCAAGTTATTTTCGATCTCTGATACACTGTTCCTATGGATAGAACTGATACATCGTGGTGTTCAGAAGGATGTTTAGGAGGCTCCATGTGCTCCCCATAAGGTAATCACCGAGGACTAATCCTAAGAAGAAGGGGATGGCGCGCCGATAACTCTGGATACCACCGTGTCGAAGGATAAGCCATTTCAATGTCAAGGCAATTAGCAACGGAATCCAGAGGTCAGACATTTCTTGGTTGCTCGCCATCACATAACCGAGTGGATGCAGGGGTAGCCAAAAGAATTTGACACGAAGATATGTAAGCACCATCATGACAGAAAAGCCAATCCCCATAAATATTACGCCAAGCCAGTCTGTGCTGAGCGGATACGTAATCCAGTTCGTCAACCGTCCGAAGTATTCTCTCCCGTAACCGAGTGCCCACGGTCCAAAGTAGCCGGAATCCGCACCGAATTGGTAGTAGAGATGCAGTTGGACCCAAAAGGCGACAAGCCCGCCGAAAATAGTGGCAATAACAACTGTCAAGAGCATCCGGCGTTGGTTAATATTAGCGAGTTCAGCGATTTTAAACGCCTCCAATTGATGCGGCATCTGCTGCGGACGGTAATCTCGGTTGAAAAAGCAGACGGAGAGTGCCGTCAAGTTCCGAGCACCGAGACGATGCGTCCCCAAAAGAGTGTTTAAGATGTATCGCGGTGCCTGCCAGTGGTAGGCGTGGACAAAAATGCCGGACTCCGCTCGGATACGTGTCGTCACCAGCGGCGTTATGAGGAACAGGACAGCGAAAGTGAGCGCAAGCCAGACCGCCATGCCCGCCTTGTAGAGAAGAAACGCAAACAACAGAATACCGAGTCCAAAACCCCATACCGCCACCCGATACGGCATCGGTTCATCGTGCTGTTCGACGGGTGGCTCTCGCCCACGAGAGGATAGCACGCTTTTCAGAACGGCTTTGAAATGCCGTTTGCCCGTCCAACCAAAGAAAAAACAGAGCCCCACGAATGCTCCGATCGTCTGTTCGTTAAGATAAGGGAAACGCGGGATGCTACTCCATCCAACGGCTTTTGCTAAAGCGACTTCGTTCCGATAGAGAAAATAGAAGAGGGTTGTCGAAAAAAGGACATCTAACGGCATGAGGAACATAATGCCGATAGCAAACGGATAAAAAGCCGTGATGATGGTGCCGTAGAGACTCAAGGGTGGCTCCTGAAACGAGAAAAAACGGCGCGTCACCGGAATATGTGGAATCACGGGATAGAGATGGCTCAATCCATTGAAAAGACTGATACCCGCAGCAATCGCAAAGCCGATCCACATCCGTTTATTTCTGAAGAACGCAGAAGTAGGATTCGTCATTGCCAGTGGGAGTTGAATAATCGGGAAGGTAAGACGTTCACGCTGTGACCACTGCCGACGGAGGATCGTATTGAGGCAGAGAAAGACGAACGCTATCACTGTAAAGAGCAACAACCACGCCGCTACTACTGGTGCCCAAACCTGTAGATGCAGCGGACGGTATAGACTTGACTCTCCTTGGTAGTAGCCCCGAAGTGCGTCTCTATCTGAAACCGTGAGCCATTGCGGGAGGTGGTGCCAAAATAGAGTGCGCCATTCGTTCTCTTCCGTTGCGAACCAGAAACTGTGTCCAAGTACAGAAAGAATCGCTTGCAGGACATCGCATCCAGCGAGCGTTGTGGCGAAACTGAGTGTCACGTAGAGAAGTAGTAGTTCACCTTGTCCAAGGGCAAAATCACTGTTTAGGAGACGGATAACCGCGTTAATCAGCATCACTGCGGTGAGGATGAAAATCACGTTGGAGAGTGGGACGACCCATGTCGGAAAGGTATAGCGCACGACTTCCATCTGGATGAGGAAGTAGCAGTTAATCGGTGCGGTAATCGCGAAGATACACAAGACGCGCCAAGTCAAGGCACGTTGCTGGCGGAGAGAAGTCAATTTTCTAATTTTCCTTGCGGAGGAACCACATGAGTTTGAACCTTTAACGTTCTTCTTTTAAATCTGAAGAAACACCCCGCTGAATGCCCGCAAGTGCCACACGCGCACTTGATGTTGATTTACGCGCATTCAGCGTTGATTCGTAAAAACCCCTCCATTATATTACGGGCTCCAGTTTTGATTTACAAGTCAAGAATCGGGGTTCCCTTCTACTCATAAAGATTTACCTCCCATGCACAGGGGTCTCACGTGCTTTCTCGAAAAGATCTGCCCATTCGTCAGTGCCGTCGTCGAAGGTTAATTCGAGACGCGCGCCTTCCACCTGCGCCTCACCGTTGCCGGCATTGAAATAACTCAAACCATCACCGGACATGTGGATGCAACTGCCATCAGGATAAACAGCGGTTTTGATGATACGTGGGACAGGATGAATTGTGTAACCGTCAGCGTCTAACTTATCAGCAGGTACACGGAAGCGTTCAACTGCGTCTTCATCGACTTCAATGCCTAACCCAGGAGCATCGGGGATCTTGTGGCATCCATCCGAGACCTGTATGGGTTGCGTGAGCAGATGGTCACTGTAGAGATTAATACAGGTGATCGCGGGCCATGACGCATGTGTGAGCACACTTCCGAGATGTCCTGCCCAGGTTGTCGTCAAGCCGTTTCCAACGATCTGGAGCCAAAACGGCATATCCGCTGCTGCGCTGAGTTGCCCCTCACGCATTACCTGCGATTTACCACCACCGATAACAAATCCAGTGCATACGTCCTCACGGACACAAGTAGTATAAGGTGGCGACCCGAAATGCATGGCGACCTGACACCCAACGGTTTGGCGAATCTGCTTGTTTCCGTCAACATCACTCTGCGGAATAGGCGTCTCAAACATCGCTACATTTGGGTATGAAGCGAGTTTTTGCAGGATCGGGATAGCTGTTTCAGCGTCGCGCCAAGAACTGTTCGGATCGAGGTCGAGTTTGAAGTCTGCTGGTACGTTTTCTGAGACTGCCTCTACCTGTGCGGTGATATCCCACCACGGACGCGGCTTGTTTTTGAAACTGGTATAGCCGTTTTCCACAGCATCTGCGGCTTCCGCCGCCCAGTTTTCAGGAGAGGAATCGATACACCACCATGAAATTGGAACAGCCTCGCGACACTGCATACCGAGGAGTTGATAGACGGGTACCTCTAAAATTTTGCCGACGACATCAAAGAGTGCCATCTGCAGACCTGCCCCAAGCGAATCGTCGTTCATGCGTTCGGCAGGACTCTGTCCAAGGACACGTTCGACGCTGGCATCACTGACGCGTGAATAGGTATAGTGAACGACAGTCTCACCCCAGCCGACATGACCAGTATCCGTGGTAACTTTGCACAACTCCAGGATCGACCAGTTATAAACGGTTGATACACTCTGGGTCGTAATTTGTTGTTGGCGCGGGGTGAAGGGGACATCTACAATTACACGTTCAACGTTCGTGACTTTCATGGGTAGACTCCTTATCGGCGAGGTATTTTTGCTTGGGTGTTTCCCCAGGAAACCTCACCAGCGGCGGTGGATAAGCATCGCGATCGGGAGATCCCTCCTACACAAGCAAGGGTCGCGATTCGGAGATCGCTCCTACAAAAGATAAGAATTAAAAAAGGGCAAGGGATTCATAAAACCTTCTCCCTCGCCCTATTGTATACCAATACATACTAATATGCAACTTTAATTTCGCCCCAGAGGGTTGTGAGTTTGTCCTTGACATCAACATCAAAACCGTTGGCGTTTGTAACGAGAATACTGTCGATTCTGCCCATTCCCCAACTTTCGTGCCAAACACCGACAGAACCGGCATCCTTGGTAGTGGCTTTGTCGGATTCAAGTATTGGGTCCCCGAGGTCATCGGAGGGTGCGAAGAGGTCTTTGACTTCATCGAGTTTCATGTACCAGACTTTAACGTTATTGCCTTTGACTTCAACGCGTCCAAGATAGGCGACGGCATTCGTCTGGTCGAGTCCACCACCTAAGCCGTGCGGAACGCTGTCTATTTCTTTTCCACCATTTTCACAACCGCACTGATCAAGGCATTGTCCGTCGGGACAGCACCCGTCTTCCAGACTCATGAAAAGGACGGACGCTGTCTCATTATAGCCAAAGACAACGAGATAGCCTTTATCGTCCCCTTTTCTACGGAATTGCAGACCGAAACTATCATCATCACCAAAGGAAAAGACGGCTTGGACGATGCCGTCAGTGAAGTTGTCCACCCCGGGCAGCGGTGTGTTACAGGAGATACCGCATCCCTCAGCGGTTTGCTTCATGGATCCTTTTCCACCGATTTTGCCGCCTTCAAAATCATCCGCAGCCCAGATGGTGCCGGCGTTCCCTGGTTTATACTTTTTGATGTCGTTCACACCGGCATCCGGTATTGCTTCCTTGGAGCCCGGCTCAAAATCGGCGTAAAACACAACTTGACCGCTGGCGTGAAATGAAACAAGTAGACTCAAAACGAGGCTCAAAAGAAAAAAACGTGTCTTCATGAATGTCTCCTCCGATTTCATAAAGAGTTGTGTTGCCGTTTATTCACAAGCAACAGTATGATAACAAGGCTATAGGCATCGCTTAGATACCCGTATCATCAAAGATGCCTTGTCTAAAACTAAAGTGGTGTTGGGTGAGGTACGGAGACCTCACCCGACAAAGATGAGTAGCGCAATGCAGAAAGACTGAGGTATGGTAACCTCGCCCTGCAACGCCAGTTGATTTTATGCTATTCGTCTATATTAAGGCAGGAGACTAATAGCTGCTTTTAACGTCGCCCCACGTCGTAGAGAGTTTGGCGTGTGGGTCGACATCAGTGGTGCCACCAGGACCGGTAACAAGGACGCTATCGACTCTTCCGTTGCCCCAACTTTCGTGCCAGAGACCGACGATACCGGGTCCCAAATCATCTGCGCCATCATATTCAGCGACTGGCTCGCCGAGTTCACCAGAGGCTGCAAACGGATCAGGTACATCATCGAGCGGCAGGTACCAGACCTGGATGAGACTTCCGATGACTTCAACGCGCGCAAAATAGGCAACGCTGTTATCTTGTGAGAGGTCTGCCCCTAAACCGTGGTCAACCCCGACGAGTTCATTTCCACCGTTTTCGCAGGAGCACTGGTCGAGACATTGCCCGGAAGGACAGCATCCATCTGCGAGGCTACCGATGATAACTTGGGCTGTTTCGTTATAGCCGAATGCGACGAGATAGCCGCTGTCGTCGCCAACACGGCGGAATTGAAAACCGACACCGTCATCATCTTGCCATGAAAAAACGGCTTGGATAATACCGTCGGAGAAGTCATCGACACCGGGTATCGGTGTATTCCCGGAGATGCCACACCCTTCGGCAGATTGATGCAAGGCAGCGCTGCCATTAGGGAATTCGGTGGTCTCTACCCAAACGGTTCCAGCGTTTTCTGGCACCCAATTTGCTGGGTCGTTGACGCTGACATCCGGGATCGCTTTAGAGCCGCTTATTTCAAAATCAGCATAGAAAATTACCTGTGCGCTGGCGTGGCCAATCAGTATGACTGAAAAAAGTGTGATGAGCACCATAAGGTGGGTTCTTGTCATTTTGTCACTGTTCTTAGAAACCTATATTTTCTCTACAAAACAATAGATTTCTAAAGGGATCCTACCCCCTGTTACGACACCCGTCGGTGTCTAAGCCTGCCTACACCCAACTTAACCTGCCACGTAGCAGAAGGTGTAAGCGACTTGCATACCTCAAGAAACGCGAAGTATGGACGAACCGTCAAAGTTAGCACCGAAATGCTAACGCCTTATTTTTCATTTCCAATTGTCGTAATTTTCTATACCGCTTCGACGTCGCGGGGGGTGCGGGTTGCGTGGTTCTTTAGCAAAGCCGTGGTTCTACGACTTCGCTCACAACAACACTTCGCCCAAAAGACAAACCTGTTTTTTATGGTTTCCGCAGATTTGCCAAGATTTATTTCGGATTGTTCCGGATGAGAGGTGTTTAGGACCATCTCTTTTTTGGTTGATTTTCCACAAATTAAGCCGTCTGTCGCAAGTTTATTTCCGTCTTGCAAAGACAGACTGTCATAAATAGGACGATTTCTGAGGAAACCGTTGTCTAAAATTTAGCAAAAACGCAAATTTCTGTCAATAAAAAAGGAAAAAAGAGAGGATTTTTATTTTTTTTAAGTTTTGCGAGGGAAAGGAGAAACAGCGAGGTTAGGGAGCCTCGCCAGCGAGAGGGAAAGGAAGGGCCCGTGCCACTACCGAAAATTAAGGGCTGCTTGATATCTGATAGTCTTTCAACCTATTTTGCAACGTCCGAATACTAATTCCCAATATCTTCGCGGTTCTCGTCCGATTTCCGTTCTGCCACGCCAAAGTATCAAGGATAAAGGCTTCCTCCACAGCCTTAAGGCTCGTGCCGAGAGAGAAAGGCGTATTTTGTTCGTTCTCAGGCGCGCCAATATCTTCTGGTATGTTCCGACGTGGTTGCCCAAATGCCAAAATCTCTTCAGGCAGATGCCGAGGTAACACAGCCTCTCCATCTGACAAGATAACTGCGTGGATTAAAGCGTTTTCTAACTCTCGCACATTCCCGGGCCAAGGATAGTTTTGGAGACGTGCGAGCGTCTCCGGTACCATTTTGCGTAGAGGTTGGGTATAGGTACTGCAATGTTTCTCCACAAAGTATTCTGTCAACATGCGAATATCCTCTCGCCGCTCGCGTAAGGATGGTAAAGAAAGAGAAACAGCATTCAATCGATAGTAAAGGTCTTTGCGGAAAGTGCCATTATCAACAGCCTCCGAGAGGTTACAGTGCGTAGCTGCATTGTATTTGCCACCTTATCAATTTGTTTGAGAACTTCGAGAATCTGTGGACTTCTTCCAATAATGCTCTCGTAATTTCCTTGTAACGTATTTTCTGACAGAATAGCGGTACTATCATCTTTTTCAAGGAAATTTTCTACATTTGTGAGCCTCTTATTCGACTTATCTCTCGAATTAAAAATGTCCCTCCCGCCATAGGGTTTACCTTTCTTGGTTCCGTGGATCATTACCCTTACTCAATATTAACAGCGGTTAATCGCGCCCGGGAGTGTTGCCAAAAGCACACCAACGATGCTTGAAAAGAGGATCCCGAAAGTGTAATAGAAAAAGAGACAGAGTGCCCCAAGTCCAATACAGAAACAGACGACGGGTGTGTAGATGGTAACGTGATAGAGTGTAACGTTCGGGAATACCCACGCGATTCCTTTGTGAAGGTAGGCGAGGACGTAGAGCCATCCGGGGAAATTCTCTGGAGGTTTTAGAGTCGATAACTTTCTGTAAACCTTCAGGAAAATATCCTGTGTGATTTCTTCCGCGATGTGAAAATCGCCTATCTTTCGCCAGACGAGTGTATGAATCCATTTCTGATATTTGTTCACGAGCGCGGTAAATGCGCTCTCGTCTCCGTCTAAAGTCCGTTGAATTAAGTCGATGTCATTCTCTTTCATCTGTCTCCCTCCAAAAGGAAAAATAAGGCTTCATGATATAGTAACGCCTATCGGAGACTGAAATGGTGCATAAAATGCAATTTTTGCGCAATGAATTGCGCGACTACGAACCGACGAGAAAAAAGGCGCGTAGCGGACGCGCCTTCCAAATATGTAACGTGAGGCTGACAAAACTTTAGACTTGACAGAAGGAAGTAGAAATGCTACGCTACTGTAATATTAATTATTCTCGGCACCTTCATCAATCCAATCAATGAAAAGTTGGACTTGGTCTCCATCCAACGGTGGGCCACCAGGAGGCATGCCGCCGCCATCAATGCGTTTGACGATAAGGCTTCCTTTACCATCGCCAGCGGCAAACGCAGGACCGTTCGCACCACCCTTTTTGAAGGTATCATATTTGCTGAGGTCAAGTCCTGCGACACCCGGTGCAGCATGGCATCCTGCAACGGCGCATCGTTCAGCGAGGATAGGCTGAATATCGTCCCCAAAAGAGACCCCTTCCACAACAGGTTCTTCGGCAGGAGGAGGCTCAGGTGCTGGTGTCTGAGGAGGAGGCGGTGGAGCGGGTTGGAGAACATCAGTCATACCGGTGGTATCCTCAGTGGTGTCACCTTCATCCCCGCAACTGGCAACGAAGATTGTAATGAGAAAGAGACTCATGGCGAAAATAGGAATAGAAACGGAATGAAGGGATCGTTTACGTGTATGTATCCAAGACGAAGCAATCACGACAGGATTCTCCTTTTTTCAGAAATATATTTTTTGGCGTAGTTTGCAAGCCAAAACTTGCTGTTAAATGTGTAGGAATCTTGCTGTTTTGTATGTATATAGAATACCACGATGCAAAGGAGATGTCAAATGAAAATTCTGATTAACACCGATACGACGGCAGAACAACAACAGCAGATCAAATCGGTTTCTGATGACCTTTCGCTTGTGCACCCACAGAGTTCAGAAGAGGCACTGCGCGAAATTGCAGATACTGATATTGTGTTGGGTGGATTCAACCGTTCGCTTTTTGAAAATGCGAAACAACTGAAATGGGTACAAGTACTTTCGGCTGGCGTTGATGGCTTGCTGTTTCCAGAATTTGTTAAAAGCGATGTTATCCTAACGAGCGCGAAAGGGTTTGTGGGTCCACATCTGGCAGATCAGACATGGGCTTTACTTCTCGGTCTCCTCCGCGGTGTCGGACGTTCGGTTCGCGAGCGGACGTGGGACAATCGAATGTCGATTCGTCTGGGGACGTGGGAACTCAGCGAGCAGACGTTAGGAATTATCGGACTTGGTGGCACGGGGATTGATGTGGCGCGTCGGGCACAAGGGTTCGATATGCGTGTCATCGCCGTGGATCCAGAGACGGTTGAAGCACCATCGTTTGTCCATGAGGTTTGGAAGATGGATCGGTTCCATGATCTCCTTGCGGCGTCAGACATCGTTGCTATCTGTGCCCCGCTGACCCCGGAGACGCACGGCATGTTCGACGATGCGGCGTTTGAACAGATGAAATCGCATGCGCTGCTTATCAACGTCACACGCGGCAAGATTGTCGACGGACCCGCACTGCTCCGTGCACTCACTTCAGAGAGTATCGGCGGTGCGGGGTTGGATGTCACGCCTGAAGAGCCGCTGCCTGACGACAGTCCGTTATGGGATCTACCGAACGTGATTGTCACACCACACGTCGCGGGTGGCTCACCGATCCGCTTGGACCGGAGTGTTGGACTTTTCTGTGATAATCTGGAACGGCTCCTCGTTGGAAAACCGCTCTTGAGTGTGATCGACAAGGAAAAAGGCTACTAAGATGTCAGGCACCTACGGTATAGGTGCGGTTGCATAGCAATATTAGAAAATCAATGTTAGATTTTCAGGAAGGGTGGAAGAGAAGGAAGACTGGAAGAAACATTCTATTTCCTATCTTCCAAACTTCCAACTTTCCGACCCAATTCGGATTCAAAACCTATATGTTAAACTTGCTTATCGGTGAAAGGGCATAAGTCGTATTTAGTCCATATCAGCGATTTTAACGAGTTGCTTCCCGATATTGCCGCCCTTTAGCATGCTAATGAACGCTGCGGGCGCGCTTTCGATCCCACCTTCTTCAATTGTCTCATGATATTTCAACTTGCCCTGTCGTAACCACTCTGACATTTCAACGAGTGCTTCCGCATGCTGATCGGCGTACTCAGAGACGAGGAAGCCTTCAATCCTCGCGCGCTTGGTAATCATGTGCCAGAGGAAACGCGGTCCTGTCTCCGGTTTCTCTAAATTATATTGTGAAATCTGTCCACAGATGACGACGCGTCCCTTGACTCTTAAATTAGTGAAAACGGCATCCGTGATGGCTCCACCGACGTTGTCGAAATAGACATCAATGCCATCCGGAAGGAGTCTCTGGAGCTCCTCGTGATAATCGTCAACCTCTTTATAATTAAAAGCATCATCAAAGCCGAGTTCATCAACAATGTAAGCGACTTTTTCATCGGTTCCTGCAGAACCGACAACCCGACACCCCTTGATTTTCGCGATCTGTCCGACGACGGAACCGACTGCACCCGCGGCACCAGAAACAAATACAGTCTCCTGCTCTTGAAGTTTCCCAACCACAAGCAAGCCGAAATAGGCTGTTAGACCGGGCATACCGAGAATCCCAGCGCCCGTTGAGATAGGGGCAATTGTCGGATCAATCTTCCTTAAGTTATCGCCAGCCACAGTACCGTATTCCTGCCATCCGATACCCGCGTTGACGATATCACCCACTTGAAAATCTGGATGCTTTGACGCGACAACTTGAGCGATCACACTACCTATCATAACCTCGTCAATTTCCACGTTGGCGGCGTAAGATTTCGCGGCATTAATCCGTCCTCGCATATACGGATCAACGGAGAGGTAGAGCGTCTTCACCAATACCTCACTATCCTCAGGCGTTGGAATCGGCACCTCAACCAAGTTAAAATCCGACTCCTTTGGGTAGCCTACCGGTCGGGAAGCGAGGGTAATTTGACGATTCATTTTAACGTTTCTCCTTTATTCGTTTTCAGTTATCGGTTTTCAGTGGTTAACTGTCAGTAAGATCGCGAGCGGGGAAACACCCCAGCAAAAACACTCGCTTCTACAACGATGGTTCGGGATCAGATTTCCTGTGATTAAATTGCACGGGATCTTCACCGTGAACGACGATAAGTTTGTGTTCAGGCGCATCCCAATCGAACACTTTGACAATCGGCAGGATGACCCGAACCGCTAAACCGATGCGTCGTTTGTCAGAACGATTTGCCTCCGAATGATGCAAGGTGCGCTCATTAAAAAGGACAAATTCGCCGGGTTGCATCTCAAGGTTGACAATAGTGGTGGTATCAATGAACCCGAGATCGCCCATTTGATTGAACGCCATGTCCGAGGTCGCTTTCACGTGTGGGACTACTTTTCGGTGTGAGCCGGGAACGATCTGGAGACAACTATTTTCTAATGTTGCGGAATCGACAGCAATCCACGCGGAAATAATAATCGGAGGTTCAAGGGGCCAGTAATTGAAGTCTTGATGCCACGGAATCTCTTTCGCGCCCGGTTCTTTAATGAAAAAATTCGTCCGCCAGAGCAGAAGATCGGGTCCGTAGAGAGATGCCATCCGTTTGATGATCGCTGGATGTGTGGCGAGAGTATGAATCAATGTAGAGTCAAGATGGCGGTTGTGCTCCAATTGGCTGTGATCCGGCGGTGCAGTCTCAAGGACTGTCTCTATTTCCGAATGCATGTTGAACATATCTTCAGGACTACAAAGTTTGTAAGGACCGAGGTAACCCTGCCGCCAAAACTGTTCCCTTTCTTCGATGCTCAATGCGTGATTTCCGTTCTGCATATTTTAATTTTACCTTGCGGTTAGATAACGTGCGTTTCAAATTTGATGTCCGTTCCATAAATCCGCCTGCGCCTGCTTCGCAGTGAGAATGCAGGCTACAGGTTCCGCACAAATCCTGAGAATCATTATGGTCCCACCAAAAACTTGGTCGGAACGTCATGGAAAGCAGACAGAGGACATACATTTAAAATCCGCGATGTTATTCCTGACAGACATGCACTTTAACTGCGCCGGTGGTCTTATCGGCAGATACCCGGAACGCTTCAGCGATCTCCTCAAACGGATAATAGTGTGTCACCAATTTTGTAGCATCGACCTTACCGGTGTCAATTAATTCAATCGCTGCCTCAAAGTCGGTCTCCATCCCGCTATAACCGTAGCAGTTAGACCCTGTAACGAATGCCTCTGACCAGACGATCTTGGAAAGATCCACTTCAAGCGGTTTGTAGTATCCCGCGACGAGGACAACAGCCCCCTGTTTCCGAACGATATTCATAGCGATGTCAAAGTTTTCCCCACCGCCTACGGTTTCAACCACGGCATCAAAACCGATACCGTTTGTGACATCTTCAACGTATTCTTGCACGTCGGTGTCGCTGACGTTTACGACATGATTTGCACCGAGGGCTCTTGCGAGTTCTGCCTGTTGTTCGTATTTAACAGTAATCAGTGTCTCTTTGATACCTGCGGCGACTGCATCCGCTAAAGCGAATTGTCCGATAGTTCCGCCACCGATAATTGCGACGGTATCTCTGGAATTGGCACCTGTCCGCGCGATGGCGCGATGTGAAACAGCGAGCGGTTCAACGAGTGCTCCCTGCTCAAATGTCATGTCTTTCGGTAATTTAAACAACCCGGAATAGTGCGTCGAGGTGTATTCAGCGAACCCGCCGTGCATACTCGGAGAGACTCCGGTTCTATTGAAGCAGAGATTATACTGTCCGGTCTCACAATACTTGCAGGTGCCGCAGTGGGCAAAACATTCCACGGCAACCCTGTCGCCGATGTCGAATTTCGTTACACCATCGCCGAGTGCCACGACCACACCACATGTCTCATGCCCTGCGGCGTATTCGTGCGATTGCCCCCAATGCCCGAAATAACTGTGCAGGTCACTCCCGCAGATACCGGTCTGTTTTGTATCAACGAGGACGAAGCCCGGAGGCGGTTCGTTCCGTTCGACCTCACGAATTTCAATTTCTTCAATGCCTGTGTAGATAGCGGCTTTCATTCTCATTTTTTAATTTTTCCTTGCGGAGAAACGACCGGACTTATGCTTTTGGGCTCTTCGCTCAAGAGTCGCCCTCCACTTCGTTACGGGCTACAGGTTCTGCGATACCAAGAACCTACGCTCCCCTGTTACCAGTGGATACAAACATTTCTAAAATCGCGCGTTTATCGGACTTTCCGACGCTCGTTTTCGGAATTTCATCAACAACGACAAACCGATCAGGAATCCAAAATTTAGGAAACTCAACAGAGAGGTGTTGCTTAAAGATGTCCGAGATGTCCTTATCTATCTGTTGTGAGAGGACAACGACAGCGAGCGGTCGTTCTCCCCACTTTTCATCTGGCACGCCAATAACAGCCGCCTCACGTACGGACGGGTGCTTTAGGAGTGAAGTTTCTAAGGCAACACTTGAAATCGACTCTCCACCACTTCGGATAAGTGCTTTCGCGCGATCCACAATCTGCACGTAACCATCTACGTCAATAGTAGCAACATCTCCGGTGCGTAACCACCCGTCGGCAGTGAAATGTTCCATAGTAGACTGAATATTATAGTAACGACTTGCTGTCCATGGACTCCGCACTTGTAGTTCCCCGACTACCTCTCCATTCCAAGGAAGTTTCGTGAAACCATTAGACGTTTCAGCTGCAAGGCGGAGTTCAACACCCGGTATGGGTTGCCCTTGCTTCGCTTTAATTCGCCATTTTTCAGCATCCGACAAATTCTGATGCACCCCGCGCAGTTTCGAGAACGTACCCGTCGGTGACATCTCCGTCATCCCCCAAGCGTGGCAAATCTCAACACCGAGATTTTTTTCATAAGCTTCGATGAGTGTAGGTGGCATCGCTTCACCGCCGACTATCAATCTTCGTAATGTGGAGAGGTCCCGCTTCCTTTTCGACAATTCGGGATAAGCCTTTGCCCAGATTGTCGGCACTCCTGCAGCAACGGTGACACCTGTCTCGGCGATGAGATCAGCGAGGCACACGGGCTTGACACTCGGAAGCACTATATCCGCACCAGCGAACATAGCCGCGTAGGGCAGTCCCCACGCCATCGCATGGAACATCGGAACAAGGGGCATCACGACATCTGTCTCTGTTAATCCGAAGACATCGGCTTGATTCACGGCAAGCGTGTGGAGAAACATGGAGCGATGGGTGTAGAGAACGCCTCTCGGTTCCCCTTGCGTCCCACTGGTATAGCAAAGCCCCATTGCCCAGTTTTCGTCAGGAATATTCCATGAATAGACCGGCTCGGCTTCAGAGAGCAACTGTTCATAAGCAACACTCGGAGGCACGGGAATCGGATTAAAGTGGACAATTTGCTTACATTCTATTCTCTCTCGTAGTTCCTCAAATGGCTCGGCAAATGCGTCACCCACAAAAATAATCTTGTCTTCTGCCTCGTGCACAATCCGCGCCAGTTGAACGGCAGTGAGACGAACATTGAGCGGGTGTAACACAGCACCCATGCACGGAATCGCATAGTAGAGTTCCAGATGCTGATAGGTATTGGAAGCGTACGTCCCGACTCTGTCTCCTGGCTGTATAACACCCAATTGCGTGATAGCATCCGCTAACCGTTTCACACGCTCGTATAACGCAGTATAGGTGTAACTATGGAACGTCTGATCGGGCAGAAGTGTCGTAACTCGCTTACTGCCGTGTATATGGTGAGCATGTTCCAAAATCTGCGCAAGCGTCAAGGGATAGTTCATCATCAAACCGTGCATGTTCTCCCGGTCCCTCACACAAACAATTGTCCAAGTTTCTCATGATTTTAGCATAAAAGCAGACTTTGTGGTTAAAAAAACTAATGCTCCACATCTTTACGACTTTAATTTGCATTTTACGAAAAAGGAACACATAATTAAGCTGTTAGGACTGACGCATAAAGCAGATATTAGAGGATGAAAGAATAAACAGATAGGGATTTTTCTATGCATCCAATCTTTCACGGTTCCAATCCTGCCAGCAGACGAAGGAATCTCGCGTAAGTGTATTAGAATCGGAAACATATTTGGATGTTTTATACTTTTATACCCATTATACCCATTTTTAACAATTATCAACCTATAAACAAGGAAAACTAAATGTCAATTTCAGATAATAAACGGTATTTCTGGTACATTGCCGCCATTTTATTTAGCATCGCATCAGTGATACCAACGGCTGTCAGTGCAGACACACTCACAGTCCTTGTTCAAGATCAGAATGAAAATGCTATATCAGAAGCAAAAGTACAAATTGGAAACCAAGAACAAACAACTGACGAATCAGGAACTGCTATGTTTAGCGATGTCACAGGCGCACAGTCGGTGACTGTAACAGCAATCGGATTTTCGAGTAAACGCATGAATACCACTGCCGGAGAAACTGAAGCAATAGTCAGTCTTGTTCCCATTCAAACGATCGAATCCGTTGTAGTCGTCGGAACCCGGAGTATCGGTAGGCGAGCTTTACAAGCCTCCGTTCCAATAGAAGTCGTTAACAGGGAACAACTCAGCCTTACCGGTCAATCTGAGACAGGTCGTGTGCTTCAGATGTTAGTCCCTTCCTTTAACTTCTCCAGTTCAACCATTAGCGATGGCACAGATGCCCTGCGTCCGGCAACACTGCGTGGCTTGGGACCTGACCAGACGCTTGTGCTTGTCAATGGTAAGCGTCGTCACAAAAGTGCGTTGTTGCACGTTAACACGTCGGTCGGCCGTGGCACTGCTGGAACGGACTTCAATGCGATTCCATCCGCGGCGATAGAGCGTATTGAGGTACTTCGGGATGGTGCAGCGGCACAATATGGTTCCGATGCTATCGCTGGTGTTATCAACATCGTGCTAAAAGATGACGTTGACACAGGGGATGCCGACCTCTATTGGGGACAAACATACGAAGGCGATGGCGACACATGGAACGGTAACGCCAACTACGGCATGAAAGTCGGCGAATCCGGTTTCCTCAATCTCACGGCTGAATGGCGCGATAGAAAACAGACGAACCAGGCAGGTCTTACGGGTGAACGGCAGTATGACTGGATAGATGTCGACCAAGGCAGACCTCCAGATACAATGCTTGACATTGAAAATGAGGATGGAACTGTAACCGAGAAACCGGTCTGGTTCGATCCGCGCGAATACACTTTTGAACGGCAGAACTTCCGCATTGGAGATGCCGATTCGTCGCAAAAAATTGGATTTTATAACTTCGGACTCCCCCTCGCCGCGGGTTTAGAACTCTATTCTTTTGGTGGACACTCTTCACGCCAAAACAACAGTGCCGGTTTTTATCGCCGAGCTAACCAAGCATCGCGGACTGTCACTGAAATCTATCCCGACGGATTCCTACCGGAAATCAATACCGACATTGGGGACACTTCCCTCGCCTTAGGTATAGCATGGACGCACGAGGCAACCGACCTGAATGTCGATGCCAGTATCAATCACGGCTTGAATACATTCAACTTTTTCATTTCCAATTCCCTAAATGCCTCCTATGGTGCGAGCAGTCCGACCTCCGCGGATGCCGGTGGATTTGAGCTTTCGCAAACGGTGTTTAACTTAGATGTCACCTATCCACTGGACTACCAGTCCTCACTGATGAACCTCGCAGGCGGTGTCGAGTTCCGTCGAGAAGGTTACGGCATCCACGCTGGCGAACCGCTTTCATGGATTAACGCTGGACTTGGGGCACCGGGTGCCACTGGCGGTATCCAAGTATTCCCGGGTTTCCGACCCGATAACGAAGTGGACGAAAGTCGAACCAATATTGCAGGTTATGCTGACTTTGAATCCTATCTCAGTGGACAACCCGGAGCAGGTTTTCTTGTCGGGGCAGCGGTGCGTGGTGAGCAATATAGCGACTTCGGTACCACCGTCACAGGAAAAGCGACGGCTCGCTATGACTTGACGAAACAGATTGCGGTTCGTGCGGCGGGCAGCACGGGTTTCCGTGCGCCTTCACTCCAGCAACTCTACTTCAATAACATCAGTACGCAATTCAAGGTCGACACCGACGACATTGATAGCGACGGAGACACTACGGAATTAATACCCCTTGAAGTCGGCACGTTCCGCAATGACAGCGATGCTGCACGTGCCCTCGGGATACCTGAACTCAAAGAGGAGACCGCATTTAACGTCTCGGGTGGTTTCGTGTTGAAACCGCTTGAGAAGATGTGGCTCACAATAGACGGATTCCTCATCCAAATCGATGACCGCATCGTTCTGAGTGGTAGTTTTAGTGCTGATAAAGTCGCAGGTTTAGCGGCAGCAGGTGCGAGTAGTGCACAAGTGTTCACCAATATTGCACAGACACGCACCCAAGGTGTTGATGTCGCTGCGGGTTATCTCCACGCTTTCGACGATGAATCGCTTCTTAATTTCAAGGTTGCGTTGACGTGGGCAGATACCGAAGTTATCGGTGCCGTGGATGCGCCAGAAATCCTCATCGGGCTTGAGGAGACCCTCTTCCCTTCACAGGATCGCTCCATGATTGAGGAGTGGCAGCCGAACACCCGGATTAACTTCAGTGCAGATTACATCATCGGCGATCTCACCATCGGTGGTGCCTTACGCTACTTCGGGAGTTACACCGTCCAAGAGGGAAGTGGTGCCGATCCGGCACGGCAGACTTACGACGGGAAATGGCTTACCGATGTCCAGAGCAACTATCAACTCAATGAAGGACTTTCATTGACTATCGGTGTGAACAACTTATTTGACCAACTACCCGATCTCAATGAAATCGGGCAGTCGCGCGCTGGAAAATTAGAGGATAGCACAGGACATGTCATTGTGGACTCGCCTGGCGTTTTCACGTATTCCAGAAGGTCGGCACCTTTCGGTTTCAATGGCGGACTTTACTACGCAAAGTTATCTTATAATTTTTAGGATACAATTAACAGGACGGACGCAATTTTGACAATAGGACGCTCCGTTCTCTCAAAACTGGTGGTAGTTCATCAATGTTAACGTTAGAGAATTCATCGGCTTTTTGGCGTGCTGCTTTGAGTGCCTCAAGATAGCGGTCTAACGTTTCTAATGCTTGTCGTTGATACGCTTTAAGTTCCATTGTGCGATTCCTACTTGGTTTGGTTTCAAATTGAGGGTATATCCTTAGTATCGGGCGAGGAGGCCGCGCCCCTACGGTAAAATTACCGAACATCCAAAATGGACGAAGCACTACTCCGTGATCCGATGGATGTTGTAGGGCAGTTGGCAGAATGTGATACCTAAATCTGTCAATGTTTTCTGACTAACGTACTTGTGTGGAGCATAGACGTAAGCTTTTTTACCTGTATCTTTACATCTTTTAGCGATCCGTTCGGCGTGTTCCTCCGTCAGCGCGGATGCCTCGCTCTCTAAAAACACCACATCGGGTTCATAGATGAGATAGAAGAGGTGCGTATCGGTTTCGCCGAAGTATCCGCCTTTGCGTCTGTCAAGCGTCGGGAGTGCCTTACCTGTGGCTGTATAGACGATGTAGTGTGCTAAATCGTTGTAAGTCGGTAGGTTTTCACCTGTGAGCATGTCTTCTTCATCTATCGCGGGACCCAGTGTGCAGTAGGTGAAGGAGCCGCCGAGTCCTTCGCGGAGATGCGTATCTTTTACGTTTTTCACACCAGTGATGACGCGTCGGACACGTTCAGCAGTGATAGTATCTGCATAGTCTTCGCACTCAACGAGGATAAACTTTCGGTTACCACCGTCCTCCTTATTCAGATCAAGAACGGCATGGGCGGTTGTACCACTGCCCGCGAAGGAGTCAAGGATGATGTCGTTAGGACCAGTTGCTGCCTCAAAAATTAATTTTAATACGCCTTCATCTTTAGGAAACGGAAAGACATTCCCAAGAAGTCTATTCAATCGTTGTGTTGCCCTTGGGCATCTTTGTAAAAGACACTGTAGGGGGTCTCATCCTCGGTTTCCTTCAGATAGTGTTTGCGTCTGGGCACAGTTTTTTCATCTGCCCCAAAGATAATGCGATCATCTGCGATAAGTTCGTTCATTTTTCGTTGGGGATAACGCCATCCGTTTATGGGAACAGTACATGGCTTGTTCGTTATCGGGTGCATTACCGCATACCTGTCTTTTCCGCTAACTGGCGGAGAAGTACTCGTGGAACTATAAGGTCCTCGGTTATCCACATAACGATAATCCTTATGCCTCTTAGCTGGATCGGCATCAGATAATCCTCTAAACCATGCTGTCAATTCTTTCTCAATCTTTGAAAAGTCTCGTCCGTGTTCTCGTTTAAGTTTCGCATGTTTTTTATAGATGTCATCAAGCCCCTGTTTCCGCACGCGCCATGTAGTTTGCTGTTCATTCAGGGACTCGTGATTTTTTAGGTAGCATAGGATGTAATCGTGTGAATTGGAAAAAAGCCGAGAGTTGTTTTTTATTCGAGCTGCCCAGATAAATTGTCCGACAAAATTTCCTTTCGGGAAAATCTCTTTTGCGTCAAAAATGTCGTCCATGACCGCGCGAAGCCGATGCACTTCATTATCATCAATGGAGATGAAAATAGCACCGTCCTCTGTTAGCAGCTCACGCAACAGATGGAGCCGAGGCCACATCATGCACAACCACTTATCGTGGCGTTCCATGTCCTCGTTATCAATCGGGCTGTTTTTCTCAAACCACGCTTGCATTAGCGGACTGCTGACGTTGTCGTTATACGTCCAGCCTTCGTTGCCGGTGTTGTAGGGGGGATCGATGTAGATGCACTTGATTCTGCCTGCATATTGTGGGAGAAGTGCTTTTAGCGCGTGTAGGTTGTCGCCGTGGATAATTAGGTTGTCATCCAACGAAGATGTGGGGGGGGGTAATTTGTGTTAAGTGATTTGTCCGCGTCTACCTGTAGAGTGCGGATAGGGACGGTGAGGTGGTGTCCGTATATGAATTGTTTACCTTTGAAGTCGAGTGTGGGCATGGGTATTCCTTGAAAATATGGGTTTATAAGGTCTGTCTCATAAATAGTTTACGTGTATTTATGCCTCTAATCCGTCTTGGAATGCGCGAAAACTGGTCGCTAATGAGGCATTTAGATTCAATTGCTTAAGGCGATTGAGATCCGTAATCGTCTCAAGCGTAGACTTCACAGTATTAACATCCGCATGTGGGAAACGCGCAGTGAGCACTGCCAGGGTGTTTTCAATACTCGTTTCGCGCGCGCCTTGTTCTATGCCTTGTTCTATGCCTTGTTCTATGCCTCGTTTTAGCAAGACTTCTGCCATTGTTTCTGCCATCTCTGATACCTCCTTATCAGATGTATGTTGCTCCACCAAGCTTATCAATTCACGCTGCTCCTCCGCGGGACGTCGATGCAGGATCAACATCAACAGATACACTAACCGTTGTGTAGGACTTAACAACACCTCAAGAACCTATAAAACGCTACAGTGTTCTTTCGATGTGTGCCTGACTTCCTGCTTCAACGTCCACTGCCTCTCACCGAGGTCTGACACGGACTCCACAGGCGTTTTACGTCTCCTCGCAACTCGTGGCGACGGTTCAAGGTCATTAGAAAAATGGCACTTTTGTTTTCAAAAGCAAAACAAAAGGTTTCGTTTCAATCGGAACCTTCGCGATTGAAACTGCCATTTTTCTACGCAGGACACAGATTGATAGCCGCATTCAGGTCTCTATCACATTCAAAACCACATTCGGAGCAATGATAGATTCTATCAAAGAGCATCACGTCTGTTTTCTTGTGTCCGCAGTGGCTACAGGTCTTGGAACTCGCAAAGAATTGGGGGGCTTCGGTTATCGGTATGCCGCGTCTCTCTGCTTTATACTTGAGTTTGGTTAGAAAGCCCCCAAGTGCTGAGTCGGATAATGCTTTGGCAAGTTTCCGATTCTTGAGCATGTGGGTAACCTTCAGCGTCTCAATACCGATAGCACGTGCTTTGCGAACAATCCGTATCGTGGCTTGGTGGTGAGCGTCCTCACGGAGATTACCAATACGTGCGTGGACAGCAGAGAGGCGTTTTTTCTGCTTATACCAGTTCTTTGAAAACTTAACCTTACGTGACAAAGCACGATTGGCACGCGCTAACTTTCGCTCATATCGCTTGAGAGGTCGTGGGTTGTCGTAAGTCTCCCCATTAGAGCATGTAGCGAGTGTATTGATACCTACGTCTATCCCTATCGGTGGCTTTTCTTGTCGGTCAAACAGAGACGGTTGGTGCTTATAGTTGCTGCTATCGAGGCGTCTGACGGTGATAGACACAAACCATTTGTCGTTATGTTTCGACACAACGACTTTTGTGATTTCACCAGTATACCGCAGTTCCTCACGCATGCGTATCCATCCTATCTTTGGAAGATTGACACGCTTTTTACAGACGTCAACAGTTCCTTCGCCATTATCTGCTTGGTAAGAGCATTTACCAGATCGGTGCTTATAGACCGGGAACTTGTTTTGTCCTTTTTTCCAGCGTGTAACAGCGTCTCCAAGATTGTGTATCGCAGTCTTCGACGCATTCTGTGAGAGGGCTTTACACCAGTCAAACTTATCGTATTTGACGGCGTTAAACTCACGCTTGATGTCAACATGACTTCGCCAGTCGTCGGTATCTAAACCGACTTTCAACGACGATAAAGCGAAGTTGAACGCAACACGGGCATAGCCGGCGTGTTGAGACAGAAGCGTGGCTTCTTTGTTATTCGGGTTGAGTTCTATCTTTTGTGTGCGGCGTGTCAAGGTTAAGTTCCAAATGTTCTTTTTCTTCGGAGACGATCTTCTCTATCTCTCGCGCCATTTTCTTGGATTTATGAGAACGCCGTCCATAGAGTTTCGCACAAAACACAGTCAGGATTTCCATGACATCGCTCGTGAGTTCTTCCTCAAAAGACGGGGGCTCACTTTTGTTGATAATCACAACTTCTATACCTTTGAGTTCGCAGATACGAAAGACAATCTCCGCACCAAAACGAAGGAGGCGGTCTTTGTGCGTGATAACTAAACGAGACATTTGACCATTCACCATGAGCTCAAGGAGGCGTGAGAGTCCTTTCTTGTTGTAGTTCATGCCACAGCCGAGGTCTCTTATGATTTCAGTCTGCCACCCCTTCTTATTGCAAAACGCTTCAAGGACGGCCTGCTGACGTTCTAAATCTTCCTTTTGATCCGAACTCGAGACGCGGGCATAAGCAATTGTAGGAGCGGTCAAATCATTGACACCGAGAAGTTCTGCTAAATCATACATACGTTGACCGCCAGGGGTGCGGTGAGAAGGCAGTATCTTACCTTCCGTTTCCCAATTCCGAAGTGCCTGAACGGACACACCGAGAAGTTTAGCGGCTTCACCAATCTTCACAAATCTTTTATTCATACATAGAGTCTATCAGAAAAGTAAAAGGGTCGTCAAGTAAAAAACTAAATAACTTTATATTTTATGAGGGTCTTATAGGGTTCAGTAGGTTCTTATAGAAAATACCGAACTGCAACTTACCCTTCACGTTTTTGCGTGACTTCAGCCTCTTCAAGATACGATACAGCGTCAATTAAAGCACGACTCAACAATTCCTTGTCCCTACCTTCGTCCGGATTCTGCATATTTCTATTGCCCGTATTTGCAGGATATGCTAAATTAAGTCGAGACTTGAATTTTGAATCTAAGGGAGAACTTATTGAATGCATCGAAATCTTTTAATCTTTTGTGGAGTCGTGCTGCTGAGTGGTGCTATTCTTGCGCTGAGCATCAACTCTGTTGAAAGCCAGAGCGATATGGTACAGCGCGGGAAATATCTCGTGGACACGGTGGGTGCGTGCGGGCATTGCCATACACCACGCGCCGGTGCTGAATATAACATGAACATGTATCTCGCCGGACATCCAGCGAACGCGCCTTACCCACGCTACAATTTCAGCATGATGCAACAGGGCATCTTCATCCTTACATCAACACAAATGACAGCATTCTCCGGTCCGTTCGGAACGAGTTTCTCATCAAACTTGACCCCGGACAAAGAAACCGGATTGGGCGAATGGACAGAGAAAATGTTCATCGAAGCGATGCGTACTGGACTCCATCAAGGCATAGAAGGCAATCGGAAGATATTTCCACCGATGCCGACGAAACACTACGCCCAAATGAACGATGAAGACTTAAAAGCAATCTGGGCGTATCTCAGGACAATTAAGCCTGTTAAAAACGAAGTGAGTCCACCGTTGAATTCGCGGGGACGACCGTATTAATCAGCCGTCAGCCATCAGGGCGTTCCGCTGTGCTCCACTCTCGGGTGTCAGCGATCCATTTATGGTATTTTAAGATTCTGACTGCCACACGCCCCGCTGGACACTAACAGTTACGTCGGGACAACTTAAAAATTTGGAGACATTTTTTATGGGATCAGCAAAAAATCCTGTCCGAATCGCCGTCGTCGGTATGGGTATAGGCAAACCCAATGGGACGGCACTCGCCAATAATCCACGAGGCACTGTTGTCGCACTCTGCGATTTGCTTGAAGATCGGATGAAAGACTTCGCCAAAGATTTACCGGACAAGGTCAAATTCTATACAGACTACAAAGCGATGTGCAAAGCCAGCGACATCGACGCAGTGTTTGTTGGCACGCCGAATCAGTGGCATGTGCCGATAGCATTAGAAGCAGTGCAGAACGGCAAACACGTCATGGTAACGAAACCACTCGCCGATTCTGAGGAAGCGGCGCAGAAACTTGTCACGGAAGCGGAAGCGGCAGGCGTTGTCAATATGATGTCGCTCTCGACGCGCTTCGGAGATACTTGCCAACACCTCGGCAATCTCGCACGCGATAATTATTTTGGTGAACTCTACTATGCCCGTGCGCGAAGTGTGCGTCGCAACGGTATCCCGGCATGGAATCTCGGTTTCATTAAGAAGGGTGGCGGTGCGTTTCGTGATATGGGTGTCCACGTTCTCGATTCAGCGTGGTGGATTCTCGGATTACCGAAACCGGTCGCAGTGCTCGGTGCCGCCGGTGCGAAATTCGGACCGCGGGGTCGCGGCTACTGGAATCGCAGTCAACCGCCAAAGGAGACCTACGAGCAGTACGAGTCAGATGACTACGCAGGTGGTTTCATTACTTTTGAAAACGGGCTCGGTTTACAGGTGGAAAGTTTCTGGGCATCACACCAACCTGATGAATTCCAGATAGAACTCTTTGGCACGGAAGCCGGCGCGACGATGAGTCCCTTACGGCTCTACCGCACGGACGAATCGGGCACGTCTGAGGATATAAACGTCAATCTGCCACCGGGTAAATACAGCAACTCATGGGATGCGATCGCCGATCACTTCATCGCATGCATCTTAGACGACGTAAAATGTCAGGCACCCCTCCGCCACGGGTTGATTGTTCAACAGATGATGGAAGGGTTGCTCAAGAGTGCCGAAACAGGACGTGAAGTTCATTTTTAATTATTCGCAAGGCGTTAGATGAAGTATTTTGTTGGTTATCCGTTTTTCCTCATACTCGCCTGCGCCGTATAGAGAGTACCCCGCAAAACCCTTTCAGTTAGGTTCTTAGTGAATCGCACGCTCCTTTTTAGCGTCGGACGTGAGTTTCACCGAAAACCACCGCGTAATGAAATGGAGTGGTGTCCAGGAGTAATAGTTTAAAAAATGGCAACAGCAAGAAACCCTGTCCGAATCGCCGTCGTCGGTATGGGTATAGGCAGACCCAATGGGACGGCACTCGCCAATAATCCACGAGGCAATGTTGTCGCGCTCTGCGATTTGCTTGAAGATCGGATGAAAGACTTCGCCAAAGATTTACCGGGCGAGGTCAAATTCTATACAGACTACAAAGAGATGTGCAAAGCCGACGACATCGACGCAGTATTTGTTGGAACACCGAACCAGTGGCATGTTCCGATAGCATTAGAAGCAGTGCGGAACGGCAAACACGTCATGGTAACGAAACCACTCGCCGATTCCGAGGAAGCGGCGCAAAAACTTGTCACGGAAGCGGAAGCCGCGGGTGTTGTCAATATGATGTCGCTTTCTAAGCGCTTTGGAAATAATTGCCAACACCTCGGCACCCTCGCACGCGATAATTATTTTGGTGAACTCTACTATGCCCGTGCGCGGAGTGTGCGTCGCAACGGTATCCCGGCATGGAATCTCGGTTTCATTAAGAAAGGTGGCGGTGCGTTTCGTGATATGGGTGTCCACGTTCTCGATTCAGCGTGGTGGATTCTCGGATTGCCGAAACCGGTCGCAGTGCTTGGTGCCGCCGGTGCGAAATTCGGACCGCGGGGTCGCGGCTACTGGAAACGCAGCCAACCATCGAAAGAAACTTACGAACAATATGAATCAGACGATTACGCAGGCGGGTTCATCACCTTTGAGAATGGAGTCGGCTTACAAGTGGAAAGTTTCTGGGCATCACACCAACCCGATGAATTTCAGATAGAACTCTTTGGCACAGAAGCCGGTGCGACGTTGAAACCGCTACGGCTTTATCGGACGAACGAATTCGGTGTATCTGAGGATATAAAAGTTAAGCTGCCACCGAGTAAATACGATAAAACATGGGATGCGATCGCCGATCACTTCATCGCATGCATCTTAGACGACGTAAAATGTCAGGCACCGCTCCGCCACGGGTTGATTGTTCAACAGATGATGGAAGGGTTGCTCAAAAGTGCCGAAACAGGACGTGAAGTTCATTTTTAATTATTCGCAATGATTCAAATTCACGTCGTTTCTCCGCAAGGAAAGTTAAAAAATGACTCTTAACATGACGACACTTCGCGATGATTTTGCAAGAAACGGTTTCGCTATTACACCGAATCTGTTTACGAGGCGTGAGGTTCAACATCTCAAATTAGAGTGTATCGACATTCTCGAAGCCGTTAAGGCAGAAACAGGTGCAGCCGCTGGACACGGTGTGTATGTTGGTTTAGCTGCGCGAAGTCCTGTCTTCCAAGCGGCAGTCGGTGATGCGCGGATACTCAATATTTTAGAAGGCATCCTCGCTCCGGATATTGAGTTCCTGAGCGATAAGATGGTTTTCAAAAGTGAGACGACGACTTTCGCCAGCCCTTGGCACCAAGACTGGTCGTATTGGTATGGCGCACACAAGCTCTCGATCTGGGTCGCTCTCGACGACGCGACTGTCGAAAACGGATGTCTCAAACTCTTTCCGGGTTCCCACAAATCCGCTATTGTCCACGATGGTGATGCCAGTGATGGCAACGGGTTTGGGAATCGCCTCCGTCCGGGTGCCGTTGATGAAAGCCGCGCCGTTACCGCTGAGATTGAAGCAGGTGGTGCCGTCTTTTTTCACGATCTGACACTTCACTCCAGCCATCCGAACATATCCGGCGAAGAACGCTGGGTATGGATCCCTACATATCGCGACGCGAATGCCGAAGACACCAATTATCCGTGGGCCATTGCTGCGAAAGTTTTAAGGGGTCAAAAGTTGTCTGAATCAGGATTGGCAGGATAAAAGGATTTTCAGGATTAGGGAGAACCCGCAAGGTTTCTGGTTAAAAATGAAACATTTAACCAAAACCTAAGCTCGCAACAACGGCGCGGGCGACTCGAACACGCAAGCCGTTAGACTCGCGGATGCCATAACTTATCCGCAAGGAAAATTAAAATATGTTTAAAAATTTGAGTACCGGTGCAATCGGCATCCGGGCAAATATGACAGAAGGGTTAGCGTTAGCAAAAAATTCCGGTTTTGAAGGTCTCGACCTGAACATTGACGAAGCCAACCAACTCGCCCAGGAACACTCCGTCCAACACGTCAAAGACCTCTGGTCAGAAGCAGGTATCGCTATGGGCGGTTGGGGGTTCGGTGTGAACTGGCGGGGTCCTGATGCTGATTACGATGCCGGTTTAGCGCAGCTGCCCGAACGCGCAGCACTTGCTGCAGAGTTGGGTTGCTATCGGACAACTACCGTTGTGGGACCCGCCTCCAATGACATGACCTTTCAGGAGAATTGGGATTTCTCTGTGAAACGACTGCGTCCTATTGCCGAGATCCTCAAAGAACACGGGCATTCAATCGGGCTTGAATTCATCGGACCGGCAACGAGCCGTAAAGGTTCTAAGTACCTTTTCGCCTATTCAATGGATGCGATGTTAGGGCTTGCTGCCGCGGTGGGTACAGGAAACGTTGGACTGCTGTTCGATACATGGCACTGGTATACCTGTCGTTCCACGACCGACGATGTCCGCAAACTCTCTGTATCGGATGTTGTTTACGTCCACATTAACGACGCGCCTGCTGGTATTGACCCGTATGACCAGATTGACAATATCAGATGTCTTCCCGCCGAAACCGGCGTGATCCCACTCACTGAATTGATGCACATCCTGACGGAGATCGGCTATGAGGGACCCGTGACACCGGAACCGTTCAGTCAAAAGGTAGTGAACATGGAACCCGCAGATGCAGCGAAAGCCACTGCGGAATCGTTGGATCAGGTGTGGGAAAACGCGGGGCTATAAGTGTTCTGTCTACCATAGGCGCGCTGCATGAAGATTCAGAATTTAATTCGATTATGTGGTGCGTCCATTGTCTGAATCAGGATTTGCAGGATTCAAGGATTTACAGGATTATGGGTGCCTCTCATTTGAAAATCATCCTTCGATGGTTACCAATGGAGCAGATTTTACTAAGTACAGGAGTGTGACTTAACGTGCAACTTATCCACAAAGAGAGCATCCTCGCGATGACCCATTTATGGGAAGGCGACCGATTCCCTGATGGGCGCCCGCGCGTCTCGGACGATATTATTCAACGCATGAAGGCGATTAGTATCGAGCAGGCGTGGGGTGTCCTGCACGGCAACGACTATAAGTTTCAATTTGCTGGCGACTGGATGAATCTCCATCCGGATCGGATTCTTGTCGGTAGAGCGGTGACGTGTGCTTTTGTGCCAATCCGTCCTGACTTCAACGATGCTATTTCTGCCCAAGGGGAAAAAGAGGGATGCGTCGGGGGTCAAAACTCATGGGTAATCGATACGCTCGTCCGCGATGATGTCATCGTTGTTGACCTGTTCGGCAAAGTGAAGGACGGTACTTTCGCTGGGGACAATCTCGGCAACTCCATCTATGCGAAAACACGGACAGGAATGGTAATCGACGGGGGTATCCGGGATCTGGATGGTATCTACGAACTTCCCGATTTTTCCACGTTCGTGCGCGGTGTAGATCCGACAGGTATCGCGAACGTTACACTCACGGGTATCAACATCCCTATCCGTATTGCGGAAGCGACGGTTTTACCGGGCGATGTGGTGTTAGGGAGACGTGGTGGTGTCATTTTTATTCCACCACACTTCGCACAACAGGTCGTTGAGCAAGGCGAGGAGGTGGCTCTCCGAGATCGGTTCGGGCATCAACGGCTACGCGAGGGTGTATACACGCCAGGCGAAATAGATAGGAAATGGTCGGAGGAGATCGAGGCAGACTTTGCGAAATGGTGTGAGGATCAGGAATAGAGATGTCTGAATCAGGATTTGCAGGATAATTTCCAGTTATCAGTAACAGATGCTGGCTTTTTGTAGCATCACCTGTTAGGTTGTGGCACGCGGCGCGTTGTCTGAATCAGGATTTTAGGATTTGCAAGATGAGAATCTGTGCCGTTACTATGCTTTTTTCTCTTTGAAAAACCTCCTTCATCTTGGCTCTGTAATAACCTCGGAAGCAAAGGAGTTGCTATGGGTTATGTCTATATCTTGGTGAATAAATCAATGCCAGGATTAGTAAAAATAGGTCAAACAACAAAAAGTCCAGAAGAACGAGCAAAGGAATTGTCATCTACAACTGGAGTGCCAACCCCATTTGAAGTTGCTTATGCGTTACATTCTTTGCAGTATGAAAGCCTTGAAAAACGGATGCACACTACGTTGGCTGAGCGGCGCACTAATAATAATAGGGAATTTTTTGAAGTTTCTGTGGATGAGGCAAAAACCTTACTCAACAAACTTGCCTCGCCGATTGACCATACTCTAAACTTTTTTTTGAACCTTTTCCCACGGCAACCACAACATACGCGCGAGGATACTTTTATTAGTCATTCCGCCGGAAAATCTATTGTCCCCAAAGGAGAACTTATGGTTGAGCACAGAGGTGGAACACCCAAGGTAGGTACAAATGGAAAGCCATACCACAGTGCGATTAACGGTTTTGATCAAGCAAAAAACGCTAACGGCATACCTGAATCAGTACGAGATCATATTAACATCATTATTGATAACGAAGAATTAGCAATAAATGCTGATCACGAATTCCTAAAGGAAAAAATAAACGTGTTATCTAATGAAATAGAGGATTTAAAACAAGGAAGAGAGAAAACAGAGAATTCAGTAGTAGGAACTCAGAAAGCTCTTGCAGAAAACAAATTATTGTTGGATAAACTAAAAACCGCTAGTAACTTAGAAATGTCAATTGGTGAGAAAACAGAGGATTTGATTGATAAAAAGGCAGTCTTAGTCCCACTTCAAGAGGATTTGAATGGGCTACCTTCTGATGACAGGACATCTCGACATCGGTCGTTGCCACTGTACCGCCTCTTTAGTGTTTTCTGTGTCATCTTGTCGCTTGCCCTCTATTTCTTTTACATCTCTGCTATTGATAAGGGATACCTTTCAAACCTACCGACACCTTCCGAATCACAGGATATAGACTTAGAAAGATATACGCAACTCAACGATATTTTTGATCCTTCTTCTGTCTTTAGAGCGTTCCAAAAAGCAAATCTTTGGCTCATTGTATTCCCATTTTTCGCTTTAGGACTTGCGCTTGTGATTCATCCTCTTTTGACTTATGGGGGAAAATATCAACAAGAAAGTAAAAAGAAAATGTCAATTGTTTGTTGGTTTAGTGTGTTCATGTTCGTTGTAATCACATTCGTATTTGATTGCCTACTTGCCCTTCAAGTTTCAAAAAAAATACATGAAGCGAAAGTGCTTTTCGGTTTGGAAGAGGGGGATTGGCCGATTAATCCGATCCGTCTCTCGACATGGGATCTTAATATCTGGCTCGTGTTATTTTGTGGTTTTCTCGTTTCAGTACTACTGAGTGTTCTCTTCCATTTTACTCTCGAAATGTGGAAAGAAGCACAAATGCAAGATGTAGATGATAAAATCCGTATCAGGAAAAAAATTCGCGTATTAGAAACTAAATTGGAAGGTCAGGAGGACGCAATACTTGTGATGCAGAATAAGATTAAAAGTGCAAAAGAGGAGCTGAAAAGCAAGTATAATGAAATTGATGTGTCTGCGCTTGGGGCTGAAATTGGTAAATGTGAAAGGAACATAGAACATCTAAACGCACGGATTAAGAAGGACAATCACCAACTTGAAAGCATCCAATCGGAAATTAAGGAGAAACAAAATAAAATCGAAGATTCAAAGGTTCTTATAGCCAAAAAGGCGATTGACATAGTTAAATTAAGAGCGAATGTGGCTGAATTTATGACTGGATGGACTAAATTCCTTGCAGCAGCAAAGAGTGATGCATCAAAAGACGTTACGACAGTCCAGCAAATCGCCGAAAATACACTTAAGGAATATTTCGAGGCTTAACTTCGTTGAAATAAGGAGTAATATGATGAAAATCCATAGGTATTTTCTAATAATTTTGGTAACAATTTGTCTTCTGTTAGTTGCTTGCAATTCAGATAAAAAGGAAGCTCTCCCACCTTCTAAACCGATAAATATCATCGTTATTCTTGATGTGTCTGATCGTCTTTTCAAAAAGAAACTTCTGGGTCAAGAAAAGCAAGCTGAAAAAGACATTAAAATTGTCAAAGGCATCATAGAAATTTTCGAGAAATTTGCACAGAGGCATTACTTTGTGGGCTCTCGTCATCGGCTTGCTTTTGTCGTTCCGAAACAACCTGGAGTCAGTAAAGCCATTCCCCAACAGACGCTAGAATCGCTGAAAATCTGGCCGACACCTGAAGATAGAATGAAAGGAGCAAAGAGATTTAAGGAAATGAAAAATCAATTGATTAAAGCAATTGAGGATTTGTATCAGTTTGTTGATGAACGCCAAGAATTCACAGGCTCTGACATTTGGGGATGGTTTGAAGTGAGTGCGAAAGAGTATTTACTGGAAGACGCTCGCAACTACATCATCTGCATCTCAGATGGATATCTTTACCTTAACACAGCATTCGTACCTTCTCTGCCTGCAAAGGGGAATAAAACAACTGTGATACGGCACTCCCTTGTTGAGAGGTGGAGCAATGACCCAAATTGGGAATCGGAATTTGAGACAAATAATTATGGTTTATTGCCAACTAAAGAAGATTTTAGGGACCATAATGCCAAATTCTTGATGGTTGAAATGGGACTTCCGGAGTTAAGATTGAAGGATCTGCCCATTCTTGAAAAATATTGGGTGCCATGGCTCCAAGCAATGGGTGTTACTGATCCCAAATTTTCGCATACTCAGGATGATCCAGGAGTTGTAATAGAAAAAATTAGAGGTTTCCTTAAATAACCCAAGTTGCTACTATGTAAAAAGTTGTTTGATATTAGTCGCGATGATAAACAAAAAAACTTTCAACTCGAAGAAGGAAAACAGGACAATGCCCCTTCAAACTACGATTGATGAGATACGAAATGGTTTAGAACAGGGGAGATTTAATGAGAATGAAATGTCAGTGCGCCAAGGGATTGTAGAGCCTCTCCTCCGGGGTTTAGGTTGGCCAACCAATGATACGAGGATTGTCTATCCCGAATACTCAATCGCAGGTGGTAGGGTAGACTATGCATTGTGCTATCCTCCTGTAGAACCCGTTGCACTCATCGAAGCCAAGAGTATGGGCAAGATTGACGAAGGCGCGGAACAGCAACTCTTTTCGTACGCGTTCCACCAAGGGGTGCCGATCTTAGTGCTTACCGATGGTCAGCAGTGGCAATTCTTCTACACTTTCGGGAAAGGTGATTACGATGCCCGCCGGGTCTGTGTGTTGGATCTTAGCGATAGCGATAGCGAGAAGAATGCAAATTTACTACAAAGATATTTGAGTTATCCGTCCGTACAGAATGGAGAAGCTATTCAAGCAATAGAATCAGATTATCGTCTATTGTCAAGTCAGAGAGAAGCTGCAAAACATCTCCCAGAGACTTGGCGCGGATTGATAGAAGAGGCAGATGAATTCTTGATAGAATTAGTTGTGGAGGCGACAGAAAGTGTATGCGGACACAGACCGAGTGAGGAACTGGTATTAGATTTTCTGAAAAACTTAGGAAGTGCCCCGGGATCTCGTGAAGATTTCATGCGGTCTCCATCGCCCGTCCCCCAAAAGCTAGCAGCGCGAAGTAAACCCAAACGCCGCCCTTCTAAACGTTTACGTGTTACCGTGGCGAATGGAACAGTGATTGAACATAAAACGCAATCTGCTACTTTCGTTGCGGCAATTGAGAAAGCAGGGATAGAACAAGTACACGCCCTCGGACTTAAAGGACGCGTAAAACGTAAAAACATAGATGAGCCCCCTGAATCAGGAGACTACACGTCTGATTCGTCGGGTTTCTACAGCATTCGGACGGTTGATGCCGTAGAGAATAAAAAGAGAATACTGGAGAAAATTGGTGAGCAACTCGGTATACAATGGAATATAGAGGTTAATGATAGATAACCCTTTTTGCAGGTAGACGGATTTCGCCTAAGCAATATTCAATAATAACTTCTAAGTTTTTCGGAAGATTGGAAGTCAAGAAAACATGGAACAAACCCGCGTGTTGCTTGATTCCACGCTTCATTTCTTTCAATCCACATGCAGATTAAACTGGAGTTTTAGGACTGAATATTGCTTACACATCACGACAAAAATTAAAATTCCGATTTTTACATGATAGTTTTGGTGAATGGGAACACCTCAAGGGTGGGGTGCCCGGTTTTCTATAAACAATATTCCCGCTGGGGTTACGTTTATTGGCATCTGATGTTCTGTTTCGCTGAGTTCCGATCCCGTGAAGATTCAAAGAAAAATGCTTGAGAACTGAATAGAAAGCAGGACCAAATCGTCCAAACCTTAGGACTGTTAGAGGAGTTTTGCTTTTTTATTTTCTATTAACGAAAGGTTTTCTTCAAGAGCACGTTTGATTAACATTCTAATCATTCGTTGCTCAACGTCAATTAAGGCGCGTCCTATGGATGTTCGTTTCTGCACTTCGTCAATGGCGTGCTTCTTGTCCACTATCCCCCGACCCAAGATACCTACGCCAAATTCGGAGGTCTGCCGAATGCGTTCCGCGACCAATTCTGACTGTTTCTCAAGGGATAAGCAGTTAAATGGAACCTGTGCTGGCTCTTCTTCTACCACTTCTCGTAAAGAAATCCATTGACCATCGGGAGTCATAGCCACTGGACGACTCCAATGGTCTTCGTGAGTCATTGGTGCATTATTCGCCATGAGTGTCTCCTTAAGGAATCAGAACCCAAATTATCTTTTTTTAACCGGTTAATACTTTAAGTATTATACGATAGAAAGAAATAAAAGTCAAAAAAATAGGACTGGGTGCCACGAGTGCCACTCCGTGAAAAATTTGACTTTTTGCAGTGTATATGTTATACTTTAAAATGAAATTTCTTAGGCAGTTACCCTTAAGATAGGGTTGCAGAAGCGGTATTGTGCGTTGTTATCTGGATGAAAAATGAGAATTGCCAAAAATCTGACAGACCTCATCGGGAATACGCCAACGATCCGCCTGAACGCCTTGCCCAGCAAGGATGATGCGACTCTTTTCGCGAAATTGGAGGCATACAACCCCGGTGGCAGTATCAAGGACCGGATTAGTTATGCGATGGTCGTTGATGCCGAAGAACGCGGCATCCTTAGAAAAGGAGATACGATCGTCGAACCTACCGCGGGTAACACAGGTTTAGGGCTCTCTATCGTCGGTATCGCGAGAGGCTATCCTGTTACTTTGACGATGCCAGAAAACGTCAGCCGTGAGAAATATGAACTCCTGTCCGCCTTCGGTGCGAAAATCGTGCTAACACCAGAACACGGTGGCATGGCAAGTGCCATTTGGGAAGCAGAAGAGATTATCAGAAAACACCCACGGCACTATATGCCGAACCAGTTCACAAATCCCGCGAACCCAGAGATCCATAGACGCACGACTGCAGTCGAAATTCTTAAAACCATCGGTAACGACATCGATTTTTTCGTGACTGGGGTTGGAACAGGTGGGACATTGACAGGCGTTGGAGAAGTGCTGAAAACAGAATGCCCCGATGTAAAAATTGTCGCAGTAGAACCGCGGGTTTCAGCCGTGCTTTCCGGGGGGGCTCCGAATCCGACGCGAATTGATGGTCTCGGTGCGGGAATGATCCCCGAAGTGCTCAATGTAGACGTGATTGATGAAGTCATCACGGTCTCCGAAGAAGAAGCCTATCAAATGATGAAATCAATTTCAACAAGCGAAGGTTTGTTAGTCGGTATGTCGTCGGGCGCGAATGTGTACGCTGCCTTAGAGGTTGCAAAAGACCAAGGACCGGATAAAACCGTCGTTACAATTCTCCCCGACACAGGGGAACGTTATTTCAGTTTGAGTCGTTACTTTGAAATCGAATCGGACATCATGGAGGCACTCCCTTAAAATGTCCTGTATGGGAAACCAAGTGGAGTCTGCCTACTTTTATGTTGTGGACGGCATAACGGAGTTTGCCTACTACTATGAAGCCAATTGACGAAGAATTGACGTATTCAGTAGATCCTGCTCTCTGTCAAGAAATTGCCTTGACAGAGGCTCCTCAAGAAATCCTTTTTTCTCTGTTTAAGCGATTCAAAGCGCGCGCCGCAATTGTCACAAGCGGGCAACTATCGGGCATGGTACTACTCCACCTGGCTGCTGAGAACCAATTGCCGTTTCGGGTCTGTACGCTTGATACACTTCGACTCTTTCCTGAGACCTATACCTTCCTTGAACAGGTGGAATCGCGCTACGGTATCCAGATCGAACAGATTCAGCCTGATCCGCAAGAAGTACAGCAGATGGTGACGGAGCACGGCGAATACCTGTTTTTTGACAGCAAAGCGAAACAGGAATACTGTTGTAACATCCGAAAAGTTCGTCCGATGCAACGGCTCCTGGAAACGTTGGATGTTTGGATAACGGGTTTACGACACGACCAATCGGATGCGAGACAACAACTCCGAAAGGCAGAAATCATATCCTCAACGACACATCCCGTGCTCAAGGTCAATCCGCTTCTTCAGTGGACAAGCGACCAAGTATGGCAATTTGTTCGTGAAAACGAAATTCCTGTGAATCCGTTGCTTGAAGCAGATGACCGTGGTCATTATTATGAATCGCTTGGATGCACCATCTGCACAACATCCATAAAACCCGGAGAACCGAAACGAGCAGGACGGTGGCGTTGGCAGAACGCTCCCTCTACAGAAGAAAATACCAAAGAGTGTGGATTGCATTATTCAATTTAATGGCTGTCAGCAAGATGGCTGTCGGAGACCGTCAGCCGTCGGAAACCTTCAGTAAAGAGGCTTCCTGATAAAGTAGAGTCTTCTTTCTGACGACTGACCGCTGATGGCTAATAAAAAAGGAGAAAATCTATTTCATGTCTGTAACAGTCCGTATCCCAACCCCGCTGAGACGTTTGACACAAAACTTGGCTGAGGTTGAAGCAGAAGGTGCCAATATTGAAGGTATCATCGACAATCTTGAAGTAAACTATCCAGGGATGAAAGAACGTCTCTGTGATGACGGCGGAAATATCCGTCGGTTTGTAAATATCTATCTCAACGACGAAGACATCCGCTTCCTCGATGGAAAAGCGACCGCTGTCGAAGATGACGCTGAAATCTCAATTATTCCCGCGATCGCTGGCGGATGCAGTCTATCTTAATGACTGTTGCTTGCCAATGCCAGTAATAGTCAGAGATTCCGATGTATTGGCTGTCAGAGAGATTTTCAGCGTTTCTTTCTGACAGCTGATGGTTAATTGCTATTCGATGATAACTTTAAAACCAGAAACCCTCAGCGAGATTTGTGAGCACGCGAAATCGGAGTTTCCCAATGAATGCTGCGGTGTTATTCTGGGGACTGAAACACAAGAATTTGTCCGGAAATGCCGAAACATACAGAATGAACTGCATCAGGAAAATCCAGACACATATCCGCGCGATGCCCGCACAGCCTACGTCATACACCCTGACGATTTAATCGCCGTTCACAAAGAGGCTGATACACAGCAACGGCAAATTAGGGCGTTCTACCACTCACACCCAAATCACGAGGCATACTTCTCCGAAAAAGACAAAGCAGATGCAACCGTATGGGATGAACCCGCATATCCGGGTGCCACATATCTGGTTATCTCAGTTTACGACACCGAAATACGCGCGGTGAAGGCTTTCGCGTGGGACGAAACAGCAAATGATTTTACTGAGGTTGACGGACGGCTTGGAGAAACTTAATACAGTAGAAGCGATTTCCCGAACACGACCCTCATTGAGGCGAGAACCATGCAACGCTTGCGAGTCCTTTTGGTGAAGCTTGCAAACCAAAACTTGCGCTACAAATGTCAGCAATTGATGCCGGACCTGCGCGTTGTCACAGCCCCTGCATTCAGGTCCTACGTTGGACTTCTCACCTTTTCCGCCGCTTCCCTCGCCATTGCCTTAGGAATCACTCTCCAAAGATACATTGTTTTTGAATACCACTCACATTCGGGTATCGTCGGCTGGCTCAGTGTTCATGCGTATCCGAAACAGCAGGAATACTTCTTTTATCTGCTGGCACTGCTTGGTATCCCCGCAACAATATACCTGTACTGGCTCGCGTGGTGTGTCTATTCGCGCTGGTGTGCCCAACGAACCGCCCAACCGATACAGCGTGTGCTGAAAGCAAACGCCTTGGCATCCATTCCGTTGTGGCTTTGCTGGCTACAGGTCTACTCTATCGGTCAGGGTATACTAACAGGCTTACTCGTACCGATGAGTCTATCCATTTTGCTAAAATTGGTACTGTTGTATAAGCAGTACTTCCCTACACTGTGGACTCCAGATATTTCTGATGACACAGACACCCACAACGCAGCCTGCAACAACGGCGCAGGCGGATTAATAGAAAAGCAGCCTAATCCTGAACCTCACTTTATAACTCCGCAAGGTACAATTAAAAAACGTGGCGGACTTGAATACATTATCCTCCCCATTTTCATCTATCTCCTTATCTACTCTGGAAACATCCACGGCAAAATAGATTTATTTCATGAGGGTGAACGTCTCGCACCTCTCAATGAAATGCTGCACGGCGCGGTGCCGTTTCGGGACATCTATATCCAGCATGGACTCTTCCAAAACGCTTATTTGGCATGGTTGGGTAGCCAACTCTTTGAACCAACCCTATTCGGTATGCGTTCAATGGAGGACATATTGGACCCACTGGGTTATATCGCTCTCTACGTGCTCGGTTTGCAAGTATTCCGAGGTAGATTTTTGACCGCTTTTATCTGTGTGATTATTGCCTCTGGAACAGAGTTTTGGGTATCTGCAAGACATAGCCTCGGTTTAATTAGTTTCGCCTTCGTAGCGAATTCCGTTACGCACTTCCACAGAACTCGCACGAACAAGGTCCCTACATTTGTATGGAAATTGCTCCTCGCTGGGATCTCCACGAGTTTGGCATTTTGGTATAGCACTGAAATCGGTCTCTACACGCTGGGCGCCATTGGATTGTTCCTGGTTATATATGTGTTCCAAGGCGGCTTTGGAACAGAGAGTGGAAGAGGACGAGGTTGGAAACCTCGCCAGCGGGAGGGAAGAGGAAGAGAATACCTGATCCCCTTAATCAGTTATGGCTGCGGGGTGCTGTTAGGTTTTCTCTCGGTAGGTATCTATTTTTTATCGCATGGTGCCTTGGATGATGTAATCTGGAATTCCTATATCCAGTGTCGCTATCAACTCGCAACGTGGGGACTTGCTTTTCCATCTCTATCGGAAACACTTGCCCTCTTGTCAACAGAGGGTTGGAACGCTTTCGTCTTCAGCGAAGGATTTCGATGGTACCTGCCCGTTTGCATCTTTTTGATTGTCGCGGCGTATCTGACATATCGGTGCTTATGTGGAACTGCATCAGAACCCAACGTGATGAAACTACTGCTGCTATTGCTCGGTGGCATTGCCTTCTTCCGAACTGCCTTGGGACGTTCAGATGGTGGACATCTGATTTACGGTGCAACCTTTTTATGGCTGCTCTGCCTACTCCCATTAGAGAGAGGCATTTCCAAAATGTTCCGTGCGTGCCTATCGTTTTTAAGAGGGAACGGACGTTGGCAGTCCGCATTGAAGACAGTGTGGGTGCTAATTCCGACGGCAATATTCTGTTGGTATGTAGGGCAAGCGCATCAGCCGTTGGCAGGTTTCCGAGAAAAATGGCAAAGATTGCGTCAGAACCCTTTCAAACAACACGTTGTAACGCAGGAATTAGTGCGCGCAGGAAAGGTGGACATCCCAGACAATCAAGTTGAACAGGTTCAAAAGGTGGTCGCTTATATCCAAGAAAATACAGCACAGAACGAAAAGATTTTCGATTTCACGAGTCAGGGTGCCTACTACTTCTTCGCAGACCGACTGAGCGTTACCCGATTCCATCAAGTCTCGTACGCATCAACACCTGAGATGCAGCAAGAAGTTATCTCAGCCCTTGAAAAGGACAAAACACGCTTAGTGATCTTTAAAACCGGAGGTTGGTTCGATGCTGTTGACGGTATTCCTGTCGAGGAGCGGCACCCCTTGATCGCGGGATACTTGCAGGCGAACTATGAACTCGCGGTGAACATTAATGAAACAGAGATTTTGATGCGGAAATAACTATTTCTGTTGTTCAATGAAGATTCGGTAGATATCCTCAAAGAGTCTGACATCTGTGAGTGTATCTTCGGCTGAAGATCGGAAAGGTTCATCGTTGCGGACATTCGCCACAAAGTATTCCGCTTCCCTGTGGTATGCCCAGGTCCAACTCGGTCTCGGAATCGGACGTGTGATTTCCTGTTCTTCTCCGGCTCGATAGACTTCAACCTCTGCAGGCGTGTTTTTCAAAAGTAACGGCGGTGCCCACGTATGAACCCATCCGTTCTCAAAGTAGATTTGACTATGCTCATCCCACCGGTAGTGAGAGACATGCCCAGTCTCTAACGTCACACGGATGCCATCCATATCGAAGATAACAACACCAGAATATCCGTTAGGGTCTAAATCGACGACTCTGATGCTAACTTTGTCGCCAGCATCAAGAAACCAGCGCATCAGATTAATATTGTGCGTGTACTGTTGTAAATATCCTAAATAAGAACTGCGCCACTGTTCGGGTATCCACTCTGGGGTTTTGACAGGTGCGCTCGGCTTTGTTTCTGTTGTTCCATCCATGTGGGTATCGAGATTACAGATCCAATCGCCACCGAACCCGTGATTTCTGGCGTACGTCAAGCGTCCGAGTTCGTTTGTTTCTCGGAATTGTGAGACCTTTGCCTTGACGATCTCGTTTCCAGCATCGTACCGTTTCATATAGCCGACCATCAACTTTTTGCCAGACACCTGCGATGCTGATACAATAGCTTCAGCTTGTTCAACGGAAACAGCCATCGGTTTCTCCATGAAGACGTGCTTACCTGCTAAAAGGAGATCCTTCGCGATTTCACCTTGTAATGCAAAGTCGGCAGACACGGCGACTGCTTCAATATCGGCATTTTGTGCGAGTTCACCGTGGTCCCGGTAAAGTTGAGGAATACCAAAACGGCTTTGGACTTTCTTTCCCAACTCCGTACGGACCTCTGCGAGTCCAATGAGTTCACAGTCTGGAATGCTTGCAAAATTTGGGATGTGGACCTTCTGTGCCATGAACCCACAGCCGATATAACCGAGTCGAATTTTTTCCATTCTTTAATTTTGCCCTAACGGGAGCTATCAGGTGCCGTGTAGCAATGCCTCCGAAACTCAAATATCCGATTTTCATCTTCGGCTACAAGCTACCATCGCTGGCTAAGTTTTAAGCTTACCCGTTCGGAATGATCCTCCAGATAATTCAAAAAGATGTCTAACGAAGATAGCGCGCCTCTATCTGCTCAACCGCGGTTTTAGCCCCTTCCCTTACAAGTGCGGAGGTATCGTCTCGGGCAAGTTGCTTCAGTTTCCCGAGACTGAGGCTCGCTTCCAGTTTACCGAGGGCGACTGCGACGAAGTAGCGTACATCGGCATCTTCGTCGTCCAGTGCCCCTAAGAGTGCGTTTGTATCCATTACGGTGGCAAGATGTCGGTCAGCATCACCGATATTAATCAACGCCTGCGCGGCGAGTCGCCGCGAATGAATGTCTCCGTGAAGGAGGGAGGAGAGCAAGTCGTCGTTTCCTTTGGAAATGACACCTAAGTTATCCCAGTCACAATCCAAACAGAACCATGAATTACCATCCAACCGACGGAGGTTTGCATTTTCGCACGAGGGACATTCGTCAAATTCTTGTTGTTGACTTATGATTTTGTCCATTGTCCTTGATTACGGCACACGCTGTGTGCCTCCTACTTTTCGCGCCGTATTCGGCGTGTATCAGTTCCCATTTTTGGTGGTCGTCATAGTTCCGTCAATCGTAGGATTTCCCTCTAACTCAGGTAACTCGCGCCAAATTTCAGGACCCTCTGGTTTGAAATTAATTGTCGCGATGAACTGCATACCGTGATAGAAGTTAATTTTGAATTTGCCGCCGCCGAAATTTTTCCTGAGATACTCCAATGGGGCTTCAATCAACGGACCCATTTCGTCTGCGTGATAGAAAGCGAGCGGTTTAAACCGTACTGTATTGCCGACAGGTTCTTGCACGAGTAACTGCGCCGACGTAGCAGGAAAAAGCACCTGAAACGCTTGCCAAAGGTCGGAAACAGTGGGATCCAGTTTCCCAATGCGTTTTTTAAAGTCGTTCTCAAGATATTCTGAAAAGGTATTGAAAACCCAGTCCATGATTTAGCCATCAGTTATCGGTTGTCGGTAGGGTATGCAGCAGTTGCAATAGTTTCGTACACCACAAACTGCTCTTAACCGATAACTGACAACTGACAACCACTCCTCTGATAACGATTACAGCGGTGCCTTTAAGAAGTCCTTCCAATCAAAATTGGGCAGAGGAAACTCCTCTGAGGCTTTGCATTGTCAGAATGTCGCCGCTTTCTCGAAAAACTCAATATCCACACGTTCAACACTGGCTTGTCGTGCATTTTCAGCGACCCGTTGGACGACCATCTCGCGGACAAACGGAATTGGTATCCGCTTGACTCGGTGCTCGACTTCCTCTGTACAAGGTACTGTAGTGTTATCCAAGTAGGGACCGTCCTGAAGTGCGGCTTCAGCAGGGTGGTCGCAAGTCTCAGGCACGAGTTGTTGCAGTCGCATCGAGACATAACCCGTCACCCACTGCTTGAACTCCTCAGTTTTCTCGGTACCAACTTCACCGACATCGGAACGCTGTTCCAACTTTTCGTTGATACTGACGAGCAGACTTTCCAGACGTGTCAAGCGTTCTTCTACGCTCGTAAGCCGCTCGTGCGCATTTGTTTGCTCACTCATGTTCTTCTCCTTAAATTACCCAATACTTCCAGAGGTCTTCTGGAATTTCGTATTTAATCTCCTCCCGTTTTTTATGGGAGTAACGTGCGAAGATCCCAAAACGGGGGCCATCTTTGACATTCACTGAACCGGTATGACAGAGAAACGCGTGCCACAACACAACATCGCCAGCGGCACCGATAAACTCACAAGGTCCCTCTGGTGATAAATCCGAAAGCACATGCCATCCCCAATCCTCAATATCGTAGAAACTGCCATCAATTTGCTCTGGATATTGAAGGAAGTACTTGTGCGTTGAAGAGTGACTCTGGGGCCAAAAGACGAAAGCACCGCCACCAGGTTCGACATCATAGAGGTAGGTCGTTGCCCCCAGCATAAAAGGGCTCCAACCACCGGGACCGTATGCGTCAATATGTCCACTACCGGGCATCGACCACTCTTCTTCAGGGTTGGGCCATTTGACGAGCGGTGAACCACCACCCCCAGCAAATTGACCGCCACCGAGTTGTTCGGTAATCTCCTGCATCACAGGCAGTTGTCCAAACAATGGTGAGAAACTGAAGTTCTGTACCACGTAATCGTCGGGCCATGTCTCTGGTGTTTCCAGGCTGGAATTAAAATGCTCCCATATCTGGGTCCGCCATCCGTCAATCATCTTAGGATCGATTAAATTCTTAAGGATTAAGTATCCATGTTCCTGAAAAAATGCTATCTGTTCTGCTGTAAGCATCTGGATTTCCTCTATAGGTAAGGCTGATGGCTGACAACTAACAACCACCTCTTAAATTGCCCAATATTTCCAGAGATTCTCTGGGATTTCATATTTAATCTCATCCTGTTTTTTATGGGCATATCGCGCAAAGAGACCAAAACGGGGGACGCTTCTCACATTTTCCGATCCGGTATGGCAGAGAAACGCGTGCCATAGCACAACATCGCCAGCAGCACCAATAAACTCACGGGGTCCCTCTGGGGACAAATCCGACAGGACGTGCCAACCCCAACCCTCAATATCATAGAAACTGCCATCAATCTGTTCAGGGTACTGAAGGAAGTACTTATGCGTTGAATAGTGGCTCCGGGGCCAAAAGATGAAAGCACCCGCCTTGGGTTCAGCGTCATAAAGATAGGTTGTTGCCCCTATCATAAAGGGACTCCAGCCAGCAACAGCACCATACGCGTCGATGTGTCCATCCTTGGGTAGTGCCCACTTTTTCTCAGGATTGGGCCACTTGATAATCGGTGAGCCGCCACCGCCTGTAAAGAACTGTCCGCCACTAAGCTGATCGGTAATCTCTTGCATCACAGGTAGATGCCCAAACAACGGTGAGAAACTGAAGCCCTGAATCTCATAATCGTTGGGCCATATCTCCGGCGTTTCCAAGCTGGAATTAAAATGCTTCCATATCTGGGTCCGCCATCCGTCAATTATCTCAGGATCAATCAAATTCTTAAGGATAAGGTACCCGTGTTCACGAAAAAATGCTATCTGCTCTGTCGTTAGCATACGAATTCCTTCTGCAGTTGTTTGACGGCACAGCGGCGTGCGCCTACTATCTTGCATTAGCGTTTTGGTCTGAAGGATGGAATACCAGTTTTATCAAATCTTTTCTTGACAGCCTGCATCAACTCAGGGGTAACCTCGCGATGACCGTGTTCGCGTGCGTATTTTTCAACGCTTTTGACGACCATGCCACGCGCAAACGATGGCACACGCTTCAACCGCTTTTCTGCCGCCGGTGTCCACTGTAAATCGTAATCGGTTTCCGTTGCAAAAGCAACCTTTTTTTCTATCTGAACGGGGGGTGTGGTTTGTTGTCCAGGTTGATATTCACACGATGCGTCTTCGGCGAGATAGTTGCCGGTAGTGGCGTAGGCACGCGCCCTGCAACCGCCGCAAACCTCTCTGAATTCACACGCACCGCACTTTCCTTCAAGCAGATTCCGGTTCCGCAAATCCTGAAAGGTCTTTGATTCATTCCAGAGTTTGACAAAACTCTCATCTTTGAGGTTACCGACGCTAACAGGTAGATAGGGACATGGGGTCAATTCGCCTTCAGGTGTGATACGACAGTAGTAAATTCCACATGGACAAGTGCCACTGGGGTAACCTTGAAGGAACGCGGAGTCAGACTGTTGCTCAAAAATGACGCGTTTGTAATGCGGTGCGCATTTCGCGGCGATGAGCATTTTCCCAGCATAAGCCGCCTGCAATTTGAAAAGCGTCTCAAGCATCTTTTCGTATTGTGTAGGTGTAATGTCCATCACTGTCTTACCTCTTCCGGTTCGGACGAGGAAGTAGAGATTCAGTACTTTCGCACCGAGTTGATACGCGTACTCCACAATTTCTGGAATTTCATCGTAATTCCACTGCGTTACGGAGGTCTGAACGAGAAAATCAAGTTGTGCGCGTTTGAGTGCCTCTACACCGTTCATCGTCGCTTTCCACGCGCCCTCCATACCACGAAACCGATCATGGTTCGTAGGTTGGATAGAATCAAGGCTAATGCCTGCACCGGTGACACCGTGCTGCTGCATCTTTTCAACGACGCTATCGTTCAAGAGGACACCGTTTGTACCCATTACAACAAGAAACCCGGTATCGGAGGCATACTTCGATATCTCCAAGATATCCGGGCGTAATAGCGGTTCACCACCGGTGAGAATAAGAAGGATATGTGGGTTGATTTCTGCGATTTCATCAATGACACGGAAACATTGTGATTGGCTCAATTCCGCATCTCTGGCGTATTCATGTGAGTCTTGAATATCGGACAGGTTAAAGTTTCCGTTTGCGAACTCGTTTGTATCTACAAATCCTGCGGGGAGATAGCAGTGCGTACACTTTAGATTACACAATCGGGTGATATTCCATGAAACTGCCTGAATTTTTGTATTTTCCATTCTTTAAATTTACCTTGCGGTTCGGTCAGGTAAGTTCGAAAAATAACGGGTTTCTTTCCGTAGACCCGCCTGCGCCTGCTTCGCAGTGAAAATGCAGGCTACGGGTTTGGATTTAAGGATTCTTAATGTTTTGAAATCAGTTTTTTAACAGCAACGTAAGCGCGAAAACAATGAATCCCGTTACCAGCATCAAGCTTCTCCACACATTGATATACGGGCTTGGGCTGCGATATGTTTTGTCATGAGAAGGGATAGCCTCAAGGTGCCGCCGATAGACCGAACTGTATACCCCCCAAAAGAGGGTCATTACGCCAAACGCTGCAAGTTTCGCGACAAAAACTAACATATAGAACCTGAAGTCATCGTTAGTAGTCCCTGCAAAAAAGCCATTATTCCATGCAACAATAAAAAATACCATCGCACCTGTCGTCAGTAAAACATGAATCATCAATCGTATCAGGGCCCGAAAACGATTGTGAATTGCTAACAGGTTTTGCGAGGGTAAGTTGCGCTGTAGAATCGGCATGGCGACGAAGGTAGAAAAGATAATACCACCGAACCAGACAATTGCCGCTAACAGATGAACACCTCGGATAACAAGCTCCACGCTCTCGCGCATTCTTTTTTAGTATCCCTATTTTTCATAAATGATACCATATTTTGCGTCCAAAGTCAAATTTGTCTTGCTTTACACACTTGAGCAGAGATAGCAGCAACCTATGGTTTGTGAGGGTTCCATCAACAACCTCAAGACGGCGAGTCACCACCTCAAATTGACGAAAACCAATGCGATCATTGCGACGACCGCGCCGACGAGAGAGGTTCGACTCAACCGTTCACGGAGGAACACCATGCCAACGAACATCGTAAACAGTACACCACCCGAACTTGACATCGGAAAGGCGATTAAGGCACTTACCTTATCCAGTGCAATGAGGAGTGCCCAGCTTCCAGCGACATTACAGATGCCTACCAATGTACCGTAGAAGACCTCCCACCAATTCGGCCACGTTCTCTGATAAAGGCATATCCCTAAATAAATGAGTGTGGCGACCCCGAAAAGCAGACTCATATAAAGCGATTTCTCATCAATAGGACACATCTCGTTGAAGGCTTTCATAGTGAGTCGCGAAATGCCGGTGACAAGTAGAATTGTGATAACGACTACGAACCCCAAACCTTGACTCACTTCCGGTCTATCAGGTGTAAATTTATAAGTCGGCTCTTTTTCGCGCTGGCTGAGGAGGGGAATCGCCGCGAAAGTTAAGAGAAGTCCGACAGCTTGCCAAAGATTGGGGATCTCCTTCCAGAACAGCATCGACACCAAAATCGGTACCACGATCGACAGCCTAACGAGTGCCGCCGTGACAACAATCCCGCTGAGTCGGATTCCAAGCGTGAACAATTCAAATCCGGCGGCGTACGTCACACCGTTTGATATGCCTAACGCGAAAGTTAACTTTGAGAACTCAAAATCCTGTTCCTGTGACAGGACCCAGATGCTGATAAAGAAAGCAACGAGGTAATTGACAAAACCGATCGGGTTTAAGCGTTGCTGATTATCCTTGGCATGCTTGAGAAAGAGCCCGAATCCAGAGAGCAGGACGATGTTGAGTACGAGGAAGAGCATAGGCTTTAAAGATTGGAAGATTGGAAGATTGGGAGATCGGAAGGTTAGGAGGCTTCTTTCCACTCTTCCTCCCTTCCAGCCAATTCTTTCCATCCAAGTCCTTCTACTCCTCCATCGGCAACGCGACCTTGGTTCCCTCTTTCGCGGATTGATAGGTTGCCAAAACGACTTCTACGGCGTGTTTCCCGCCTCTACCGTCAATCATCGGGGTTTTGTTATCTCGGACACAGTCGACAAAATGGGTTAATTCACCGACGACACCGTGGGGCCCATTTCGGTCTGGAACAATCTCTTTCCACTCCTCATCTCGTTTTTTAAGATAGGCGAGATCGGCTGACATATCTAAGCGGAGTGAACCTTCGGAACCATCAATAATGGTTTCGTTGGTGCCGCGTGTACCGAGAAAGCCCCCCCACCGTAGAATGCCGACCGCTCCCGAATCGTAACGGATGAGTGAGACGGTGTAATCTTCCCAATCGTCATGCCCAGAAAAACTGCCGACTTCAGCGGCGACGGTAAGAGCAGTGCCACCGAACCAATTAATCAGATCGGATTTATGGATACCGTTTTCCAGAAGTCCGCCGACAGTGCCGTACCAACTTTCGGGACGGTTGCGCGGTGCATTATAGGGACCCGTGTAATCGGTTTCGATATAGGTAATGTCCCCAATATCGCCAGCATCAATCATCTGCCTACCGAGTTCGTGGACAGGATAGAAGCGTAATACCTGCCCTACCATCAGATGCGTTCCCGCCTTATCCGATGCCTCGATCATCGTATCTGCATCAGCGAGGTTCAATGAAAGCGGTTTTTCGCAGAAAGTATGCACGCCTGCTTCAGCGGCATCAACGATTACCTGCGTATGTGCGATAGGCGGTGTTGCAACCACGACAGCGTCCACAACATCAAACAATTCGTGATAGTCTTGGAAGGCGCGAATTTGATGCCGTTGGGCAACGGCTTCCGCTGCGTCCAAGCGGAGATCTGCGACACCTATAAATTCACAATTTTCAACATTCGGGAGCGAGTTGCAATGGGCGTTTCCCATGCCACCGACTCCAACTACACCTATGCGAACCATTTTTAGTTTCCCTTGCGGAGTTATCAACAGGGACACAACTTTGATGCCCTATGATTACATCCGCCCTCCATTTCATTACGGGCTACGATTTTCTATCTTACAGAAGAAAAATTCTATAAGATGTCTAATTTTTCTTAGGGTTGGACAGCGACATCAATCGATGGCGGCTTCGTTCATAACTGAAGACTACTTTCGGATTAGCCATTTTACAATCGAGATCGCGATGACGATACCAAAAGCGAAAAGAATCCATTTGATGTGTGGCGATGCACTCTCACCGAGGTAAGAATAAACCAAGGTGGCTGGCATTTGACCGATCCCGGTGGCAACCCAAAATCCGAGAAACCGCATCCGAGTTGCCCCGGCAAAATAACTGATAACATCAAAAGAGATGAACGGTATCAAGCGAGCAATAAGTATGGCGTAAGTGCCATATTTTTCAACGAAATCATTTGCTTTATCAACCGCCGGTTGACTGATGAGTCGCGTAATCCGTTGGATACCGAGAAAACGGGCAATATAGAAGCAGAGCGCCGCGCCCACCATCGAACTGCTCCACGACAAAAGTGAACCCCACCAAAACCCAAAGAGTGTGCCGTTTGCAAAGGTAATCAGAAACGCTGGCAAAGGCGCGATCACACTCTGGAAGACCATGAGTATCGCCGATACAACAGGCGCGAGTGCGCCATAACCCGCGATGTACGCTCGCGCTGTCTCAATACTCTGAAAAGCAGCGGTGAGCTCGAGGACATATCCCCAAATTTGTCTGTGGTAGACACCGCCAAACACGAACCCAATGGACATCACAAGTAGTAATATAATACGACGCTTTCTGTGTTCCAAAACTGAGCGGAGTCTGCTTATGACTTTAGACATTTCTGTGAACGGTACAGCGGAGTGTGCCTACTACTTTGCATCTTTTGTCTGTTGTATCAAAGCATGATTCATTCGTTCCCGAAGTTGCTGTATCTTCTCATCCGTCCAATTGTAAAACCCTTCCTTAGATTTTACGCCGAGTTTCCCGGATTCGACCATCTGTCGGAGCAGCGGATTGATGTCAGATGAGCTGTTCAGATCCTTATAGAGTTCTTCAAACGCGGCAAGTACGAGGTCCCAGCCTGCGAGTTCAAAGACTTCAAAGGGACCGGCAACGCTGAGCCTTCGCCCAAAACTGTTGCGTACAACGAGATCCACGGTATCTGCGCTGGCGATACCTTGTTCCACAATAGCGAACGCTTCCCGAATCAAAGCGGCTTGCAGGCGTGGTCCGACGAAACCGAGTGCTTCCTTCTCAATAATTGCAGGTGTTTTACCGATCATTGTTAAGAGTTCAAACGTTACTTCAACCGTTTCATCAGAAGTATCAGGGCTACGAATCAGTTCGACGAGCGGAATCAGATAAGGTGGATTAAAATAGTGGGTATTGAGTATCTGATCCTTACGTTTCGCGTTCAGACCGATTTGGCTTGGCATTAATGCCGTCGTATTGCTCGCCAAAATTGTGTGCGGTGGACATATTGTGTCTAACTTACCGAATATCTGTTGTTTCAGTGCTAAATTCTCAGTAACCGCTTCCACCACAAAGTCTGCCCCTTCTGCGACTGCTTCGAGTTCTGTGGAGGTTTGAATCCGCTGCAGGGTCTGGGAAATACCATCCTGCTGAATAATAGCATTTGAAGCGAGTACATTTAAATTTTGCTCAATTTGGGTAAGGGCGATTTCGAGTTGCTCGTTGGTGACATCGTGCAAACGGACGCGGTATCCTGCGCTTGCAAACTCCTGCGCGATGCCGTGCCCCATCAATCCTGCCCCGATAACTGCGACTTGTGCGATTGCATCAGTTGTCATTTTTTTTCCTTCCGCCAGCAATAATAATAGTAAACTCCCCTCGCGGCTCGGTACCTCGGAACTTCTCCAGTGCTTCACTGACACTCCCACGAAATACTTCTTCAAACCGTTTTGTTAACTCGCGCGCGACGACAATGTCACGTTCACCCATCACTTCAAGGGTATCTTCAAGGAAACGTCGGAACCGATGCGGGGATTCAAAGAGAATTAACGTCCTTTCTTCGTCAGCAAGTACACGCAACTGACGCTTTCTTTTCCCAGATTTTGGAGATAAGAACCCTTCAAAAACAAAGTTATGGAGGGGTAGCCCAGAAACGGATGCCGCCGTGACGACTGCCGATGCCCCAGGAATAGGAACGATCGGAATTTCTGCCTCGATGCATCCACGTAAGAGCGGATATCCCGGATCGGAGATGATCGGCGTGCCAGCATCTGAAACGAGCGCAATTGTCTCACCTGCCTTCAGGCGTTCTATTAACTTGTCCCCCTTCATCTGCTGATTACCCTCAAAGTAACTTGTAAGTGGTGTTTGAATCTTATAATGTGTCAGCAGGCGGCGTGTTTGGCGGGTATCTTCAGCGGCGATGAGGTCTACCTCTTTGAGGATACGGAGAGCACGCAAAGTAATATCTTCTAAATTCCCAATGGGTGTGCTAACGAGGTAAAGCGTGCCGGATGGCGTGTTCATTTTTTAATGGCTATCGGGTGTCGGCATAGTGGCTGTCGGCTATCGGGGCGGTCGGTAAAGAGGTGTTCGTTTAAGAGAACCCTCTTGCTGACCGCCGACTGCTGACTGCTGATGGCTGAACGCTGATAGCCCTTCCCCTTGCGATATTGTGTTTTTCATGCTAAATTACCGAAAATGAAAACTATCTACGCTACGCTATGTCTTCTCTGGTTGATAGTCCCAGTATGTGCGGAGACGCTCCCTGATAAAAGACCCTTTGAATCGGCGCGCCCCCTCTATGTCGGTGCGCGGGCATTAGGGAGGGGTAACGCCTTTACTGCTGTCGCTGACGATGCCAGTGCAGGCTTTTGGAACCCAGCTGGACTCATTCAGTGGCAGGGCGTGAAACTCTTCGCAGTCAATAAGTTTCACGACAGAAGTGATTACCGGTTCGATCCGAAGGGTATCGGTTATAGCTACCGCGACTATAGCCTATTTTGGGGAAATAAAATCGCCCTCGGTGTCGATAGCGGTGTACCCGATTTCAACTACTACGGGATCGCTCGTCAACTCGGTCCTTATGCCGCCGCTGGATTCAGTCTCAAGTTTAAACGAAGACACCCCTCCGATGTCTATCAATTCTTTGGTTACGAGGCAGCGTATGATCTCGGACTGCTTTTCAAACCACATCCGAATCTCAAGTTCGGGTGCCTTGCTCAGAACCTCGAAGGCTATGGCATTCAATGGCTGACACTCGGTATCTCCTATCGCTACGCGAAGCATTGGTTGCAAAATGCGCCCTGCGAATTTTCAGTCGATTTCAGCCTCCCTATCAAAGACAAAACCCCAGAACTATACATCGGTGTAGAGTGGCACCCTCTTCCGATACTCCCTATCCGACTCGGCAGCTCTAACGGATCACTAACAGGTGGAATAGGAATTATGTGGAAAGGGATTCACATCAATTATGCCCGAATTTTCGAGAAACCTTCTGCCTCTGATTTTATTGAAATGGCCATCAGTTTTTAGGAGAATAGCCGTCAGTTATCAGCAGTCAGTTATCCGTTAAGAAATACAAACCTCTTTTCACCGACAACCGATAACTATTCGTCGCCTCCGTCTTCCCAATCCAATGCCTCTTGATTCCATTCAAATTGCTGCAACGGACCAAATTTGAGGTTGACTGTCAAACTTTTCGGGGTCGGCGAACTATCGAACAGATTGAAATCTCGGACAACAACGTAGGTATGCTGTCCATCGGTAATGGTTTTGCACGCCTCAATGAAGTCATCTAAGTTGTGGATCTGTTTTCCATTTATATCAAGAATCACTACCTTGGAGTTCCCATTCCGCTCCTGTAAACCGACACGCGAGAAACTGCTGCCTGCAGCGGCGTGCGGTAAATAAACGCCATCGGCTTCTAAGAAGAGTATCCGACGGAGTTGCGGTGTAATATCGTGAAAGACAGCACCGCCAAACCTAACAAACCGACGTACTTTCTTTGCTTCTAAGTCCTCCACGGGGACATCAAGGTTCAGGTTCTCGCCGTTTCGGTAAATTTGCAAGTTGACGCTCTCCCCTACATTCCGGTTCAGGATAGCATCAAAGGTATAAAGGTCATCCTTGATAAGTTCATTATCTATACGATAGATAATATCGGATGCACGGAGGATGGTTTCGCCTGTTGTCCTCGGGACAATGGATTCAATCTGAATAATCTTGGGTGTTCCGGCTTTGGAGGGACCTATCTCCTTTCGTAAAGCACTCGGGAAATTGAAGTGTTTGATGGCTTCGCCAATAGAGATAAGCTCCAAATCGACACCGATTTCGCCGCGCTGGATTGACATCTTATTACGAATCAATTCAAGGGCATCGTAGAGGTAATCAATCGGCAGTTCAAAACTGGAAGTATCCGTGCCGCGTGCGTGGATAGCGATGACTTCACCAGCGGTGTTCCATACAGGACTCCCGCTTGAGCCACCCGTCCGATCAAACGTCGTGTGGATATAACTGGAGTGACGATCGCCTTTGTTGACATTGAGGTTGGTAATTCTTCCGAATTTGATCGTATATTCCTCTTTCTCATTGTTGCCGATGAGCAGGAGTTCATCTCCGAGAGACAGTTCTGACCATTCACCGAGTTCAACGGCTTGGAGTTCAAAATCTACCTCAGTGGGATCAATTTGATAAAATCCGAAATCATGCGTCGGATCGTAATAGAGGATACGCGCTTCCGTGAAACTACCGTCGTGAAAGTTGATTTTGACATAGGCGGGACTGCTACCGGTGACATGTCGGTTCGTGGCGATAATCCCATGTTCCGCATCCACAATGAAACCGGTGGCAAAATTTGTGCCCTTCACTTCTGTTTCAAAGACTACCTCGGAGGAGGTTTCGACATTCACCACCATCGGTTTGTAGGCGGCAACCTGTTCTGTCCAGTCATGTTGGGCATCGGCATTTATGACCAAAATTAAAAGCGAAAAAATTGTTAAGATTGTGCCGCTCGTGCGGTTTTTAACCAGAGTTCCAAAAATTTGTTTCATGATATTCCCTTTTCCAATTTGGATTTTTCAATTTTAAGAGTCTAACACGACGAGTCAGGGATGTCAAATCATTTTGTTGTCAGTTTCCGATTTTTGGTTGTCAGAGGTTGGGCGATTGGATACATATTGTCTGAATCGCAGATTACACGGATCACACAGATTTCGCGGATTTTACGGAAACCCACCACGAAAACCGCTCAATATCCAATCGGGTATGGGTTAATGTTCCTATCTTGACGATGCCTCGCAAACGTGGTATATTGTTCACATTGCTTTTTAATTTACGGAGAGGCACTTCATCCATCAAACCCACTTTATCGAACCGCAAGGAAAAATTAAAATATGACGACACATCACTTTGAACCGACGGTCTATTATACAGCAATTGGTGCCCACGAACCGGTGCTTCATATTGAGAGCGGCGACACCGTTTTCACAACTACTGTGGATAACGCGGGTTACGATGCCAACGATACGCAGGTAACTGAAAGAGGTAACCCGCAAACAGGTCCTTTTTACATAGAATCGGCAGAACCGGGAGATACATTAGCCGTTCATTTCGATCGGATCGTCCCGAATCGTTTGATCGGACGGACGGCTATGACTGTTGCTCCGAATGTCCTTGATCCCGACTATGTAGCGTCCGAGATGCCCGAAGGCGGTCGTGGTCTTGCAGAGTGGCATGTAGATGTAGAGAAGTGGACGGCGACGTTGATGACCCCAGAGACACAATTGGGTAAACTCACACTACCACTTGAACCGATGGTCGGATGTTTTGGTGTAGCACCGCCGCGCGGACAAGCGATCTCAACAGCGACCTCTTCTACCCACGGTGGTAATATGGATTATCGAGGTTTTCAGGAGGGTGTTACCGTTTATTTCCCGGTTTCCGTCTCCGGCGCGCTCTTTTTTCTCGGTGATGGACATGCTGTGCAAGGTGATGGTGAAATCGTCGGTACTGGGATCGAGATTTCTTTTGATGTGCAGTTCACGGTTGAGGTGCTCAAGGGAAAAAGCATCAACTGGCCCCGTGCGGAAAACAGCGATTATATTCTCACAGCAGGAAATGCACGTCCATTGGATCAGGCAGTGCAACACGCCACGACGGAACTTCTGCGGTGGTTGGAGGAACTCGGTTTGGAGAAACGTGCCGCACATACCTTGTTAGGGCAAGCGGTAGAATACGATATGGGCAATGTCTTTGATCCGGCGTATACGATGGTATGCAAAATCAAAAAGTCGATATTACGGGATATTGGGATTATGTAGCATGTGAGCAGAAGCTCCATGCGATAGACCTCGCTCTAAACGCTGCAGCGTCATACAAAAGCACTTGTGGAATTCAGAAACAGGTCTGACATTCCCGCCCTAAAGCTTCGGGATTTTATTAGATGCCAAGGGATTTTTGATACGCCGTTTTTTGCGATTTTTGCGTCGCTTAGCAAAAATCGGACTTGTTTTTTCGATCTCTTTGACGCGATCGAGGAAGTACAACCGCATTTGTGGTGCTGTTTTGTAATGTGGATTATCTACGAGCAGATCGGGTTCGCCCAGCAGGTCGCCTATTAATCCTTTCGTCCAGCCACGTTCGGAGATCAGGCGGGATTGCGTGATTTTCTCTTTCTCACGGATTTCTTTGCGTCTCGCGACTCGCTTTTCTTTTTCTCCCTGCCACAAAGCTTTATATGCTTCGGATCTCTCCACTTTGCGGACAGATGTCTTAGAATAGATCACATATTCAATACGAACGTCGAGAAGAGATGTGGAAAACGACTCTGGTTCTAAGAACGTGTTGATTCGTCCTTCTGTCCAGTGTCCGCGGTCTAACAACTCGGTTCTCGAGAAATGTGTCTCTGGGTGGCTGGGCATCTTTATGCTGTGAATCTCACAATAAATTTTTCGCAGTGCTCGATCGTGGATATTAAGAAGCATCTTTTCTCGCTCAGCCTCGACGATCGAATCAAAGTGGAAAAACCTTGGTTGGTTTAAGGCATCGAGGGTTATGATACCAGGTGTCTTCGGTTCTCTCCTCTGCTCAAACGCCATCAGTTCGCCCTCGGTCAGTATTGTGCCGCGATGGCCCAACTGAGATTTCGTGATGTATCCACTCTTTCTTACGTGCCATCGATGCGGACGCATCGGACGACAGGGAAAATCAGACATCCCGGTCTCCTTGTAAATGCGTAAGTCCTACTCTTTATTCATATTTAATCCTGCCATGGATCTGAGATTCAACAGGGGTGTCATCACGCCACCAGCGGCAGGGAGGACGACTCCGGTATCGTAAAGTTTCATCGCGGAAATCGTGGCGTGCGCGACATCTTCAGGCGCGCCCGCGCGAACCATAAAGATGTAGCCCTTCTCCGCCGCTTCTTCATAATCCGGTATACGGACGCGTGAGAGGTCTGTATCAATCACACCCGCGGCGATGCCGTTCACCTTAATACCGTGTCCGGCTAAGCGTCCCGCAAAGGCACGCATGCTCATCTCTAAGCCTGCTTTTGAGATACAGTAGGCGGTGCGGTTGTCGGATGCCATGATATCGGAGATCGAGAGTGTGTAGATAATACACCCGCGAATCTCGTTTGCTACCATGTAGTTCGCGACGCGTTGTGTGAGAAAGTGGGTTGCTTTGAGATTGGTGTTGACAATCAGGTCAAACTGCTCTGGTGTCTCCTCAAGAATGTCAGCGATACGGGTGATGCCAGCGTTGTTGATGAGGATATCTACCTTCCCGAAAGCATCGTGTGCGGTATCGAGTAGTTTTTCGTGCGCATCAAGATCGCTGATGTCTGCTTGGATGATAACGGCTTTTCTACCGAGTGCTTCCACTTCCTGCTGGACGGATTCGGCGGCATCACGGTTCTGGTTGTAGTTGATAAGTACGTCGGCACCTTGACGTGCCAATTCAATGGCGATTGCGCGTCCGATACCGCGGCTGGAACCCGTTACGATTGCGGATTTGTCTGTGAACGAAACGTCTGTTGCGAAGAATCCAAGGTCTGTTTTTTTAATTTTCCTTGCGGTTGGATCAAGTGGGTTTTGCATTGAAAGTTCCTCTCTGTATATCCGCCTGCGCCGTTGTTGCAGGCTACCGTTCTGGTTTAATGCTCCCAAGATAAAAGAAACGTTAGAATGCCCAAACAGCGTCGTAAATTCGCTGAAAACCTGTATTCTGCGCAAGCCTATAGAGGAAACCTGCGGGACAATACGAAGCAAAATCTCACTGCGATGCAGCAGCAGCCCAGGAGCGATTAATTAATCTGAATATGGATCTGCGGCATCGCGGAGGGCATCTCCTAAGAAGTTAAAGGCAATTACGACGACAAGTACTGGGAGTGCTGGAAAGATGAGCCACGGATAATGGAGCAGCACGGTAACACGCTGTGCTTCCTCCAGTAGGACACCCCAACTCGTCATCGGTGGACGGATCCCTAATCCTAAGAAACTGAGTGCGGTCTCCCCCAAAATCATGCCGGGGATAGCGAGCGTGGCGATAACGATGATATGGCTATAACATCCGGGTAGCAAATGCTTTGTGATGATATGCCAATGTCCCGCGCCTGCGGCACGTGCCGCCATCACGAAATCACTCTCTCGATATGACAAGACCTTTCCACGCACCTGCCGTGCTAATCCGCCCCACCGTATAATCGACAAAATAATGGTGATACCAAAGTAGATTTGGATGCTCGACCAACCGGGCGGTAACGCGGCACCGAGTGCCATCCACAGCGGGATATCCGGAAATGCCGAAAGGATTTCAATAACACGTTGGATGAGGTTGTCTACCCATCCGCCCCAGTATCCAGATACAGTGCCGAGGATAGAACCGAGAATGATGCTCAGAAAGACCCCAACTAAACCGAGCGTCATTGAGACGCGCGCTCCGTACATGATTCGCGAGAGCAGGTCGCGTCCCATCCGATCAGTGCCTAACAGGAACATGGGACCCGCGGAGCTGAACAGATGTCGTCTGCCGTCCGCATCCCTAAAAAAGAATTCAACAGGATGACGCTGTGCTAAGTCCTTGGTGAACTCCAACTCAAGAGTTTCTGGGTTGCGGACAGATTTTAATCCGTGAACATAGAATCCGTCTTGGACTGAGAAATGGAGACGTTGGGGCGGTACGTGGCGTAACCGCATGTTAATTTCGTTGTAATGATACGGAGCGAAAAAGTCGGCACCGACGGCAAGCATGTAGAAGATAAGCAGCAGTGCACCAGCAATAACACCCATCCGATTTTTGCGAAACCGTCGCCATATCAGTTGGCGGTAACTCAGTTGTCCTATTTCGCCTGCATCTTTAACTTCTTCTGCAGTCTCAATTGTCTGATCATCTATGCTTGGTATCTCATTCATAATAAACCTATGGAAAAAATTAGACCCATGGAACGCAACCGCAGGTCGCTAACAATATCGGCGTAGACGAGGCACAGACTGACAGTCTATGCGAAAAAAAGCAGCCTGCAACATCAGCGCAGGCGACTCGAACACGGAAACCGCCAAATCACAAACCACATGATTTATCCGCAAGGAAAGTTCAAAAATTTCATTCATAACGAATCCTTGGATCTACCCAAGCGAGGGCTATATCTGCGAGTAGGTTACCGATCACCAGAAGAAGGCTCAGCATCATAATCAACGTCCCCGCAAGATAGATGTCCTCGTTCAACAAACTGCGTAAGAGAATCGGTCCGACTGTCGGTAACCCCAAAACGATTGAGACAATCGCTGAACCGGAGAGAATACCGGGTAAACTCATTCCCAAAATGCTGATGAGCGGATTGATCGCAATTCGCACGGCATGCTTACTCACCACAACGATCTCTTTAAGCCCTTTGGCTCTCGCTGTTTGGACAAAAGGCTGACCGAGAACATCAAGTAGGTTGCCCCGCATAATCCGCATCAAGCTCGCAGTTCCGTTAATCCCGACGACGATAACAGGAATCCAGAGGTGCTTGAAAAGGTCATTCAGTTTACCCCAAGTCCATGGCGCGCCTTCATAGTAAGCCGAGAACAAGCCAAACAGCGGAACGCCGAAGATGTCGAAAGCGAAGACCATCAGCGATAGTGCTAAGAGAAACGCCGGTATGGACATTCCGACAAAACTGAGGAAGGTGAGAAAATGATCCGACCATTTGTACTGATGCGTGGCGGAATAGACACCGAGGGGGATAGCGACAACATAGGTGAAGATGAGCGATCCGATAGAGATAATCAGGGTGAAGGCTATTCTATCCCATATCAGTTCGTGGACTTCTCGTTTATACTCAAACGACTCGCCGAAGTTGCCGCGCACAAAGCCACTTATCCAGATAAAGTAGCGTTTCCAGAGCGGTTCATTCAAACCGTAGCGCTCCCGTAACTCCTCAACATGCGCCAGTGAACTGCTATCGCCGAACTCCTCCTCTAAGCGTTGAATTTCCCGGTCGAGGTAATCGCCTTGCGGGAGTTGGATAATGATAAAAGAGATAATAGAAATCGCCATGAGTGTTGGAATTGCGATCAAACATCGGCGAATGATATAGGTAACTATGGCTGTATCTCCTTTTTTATTCGCTTGCTTCGCAGTGAGAATTATCGGCTGTCAGTTATCGGTAAATACTTGTGGTAGTTGCATAATATGTCATCGCCACAAATCGCTCTTGACTGACTGCTAACTGCTGATGGCTATTCCTTAGACATCCAGCACTGTTCGGGATAACTGGTTGCAGGCGTGACAATTGCCCATGGACCCAAAATGCCGTCGTTTGGAACGTTGTGGAAATGGTTTCCTACGACTAAGAGCGATGGCGAACGCCCAGCAGAACCGAGATGAAACGGTCCCTCGTCGATGTGAATCCTGACTGCGTCCCGGACATATTGATGCCGCTGTTTTTCGTCGGGTTCCTTTTTAATTTCGTCGTATAAGTCAAGCAACTTTTTTAGGGGTCCGGTGGGGGGTTCACCCTTTTCACCACCCGTTTCATACCATTTTCCTACCTTGGGGTGCCAGTACTTGGGGAGCGTCGGAAACACCCAATCAGGATACGTAAAGAGATCCATCTCCGCTTCACCGTGCATACTGATTGTGAATTTACCGAGCGTGCGCCGCAAACTTAACTCGGCACCCGGAGGTGTATAGAGCAACGTTTTCAAGCCGAGTTGCTCCCATCCCTCCTGAATAATCAGCCCGATGTCATTCTCTTGGCTGTTGAGATTAGAACTCGGAACGTCCATAAGCATCTCAACCCGTTTGCCATCTGGACGCAGTCGATACCCATCTCCATCACGCTTCGTGAGTCCCATTTCATCTAAGAGACGGTTTCCTGCAGCAATATCAAAGTCTGCATCGGCTCGCTTCCATTCTTCAAAGAGGGTTTGTCCATCTTCATCAGCGAAGTGCCATCCCTCTTGACTGACGGTCGCCGCCTGGGGTTCTAATAAACCACGCCATGCGATCTCGTTACATTTCACGCGATCAATACCGTAAGCGAGTGCTTTGCGGAAACGCTGATCCCGAATGAGTTGTCTTAAGACAGGGTCGGGTGCGGTCCAGTTAATCAAAATAGCAGGTTGTGCCCCGGCAGTGCTCTTCCACCGTCGCACCTTATAGCCACCTTTCTCCTGCCCTTTTAGATAGAGTGCAAGATCACGGAGTTCCATCCCACGATATTGGCAATCGATCTCACCCGCGAGGACTTTGAGGACGCGAACCTGCGGTTCGGGTACTAAACTTGTCTTGACTCTGTCAATGTAAGGGAGCTGCCTGCCGAGTTCATCAACGACATAGTAATACGGATTACGTTCGAGTTCAACACGGAAACCACCCTTTTCATATTTTGTCACCCGCCAGGGCCACAACGTTGGACGGCCTGGGCTCTGATGCGGGATATCTTCCTTCTCGAATTGAATGAAATCGGCATATTTTGCATTGTGATCTGGGTGGAACTGTACCATGTAGTGTTCGGGAATGTTATACTGATTGCACCACCAAAAGCCAGTCGCTAACCAGAGCGGCACGAGCCAATTGGGACCTGCGAATTTCATTACAATCGTATAATCATCAGGAGTTTCGACTTCCATGGGTATGCCGTTTACTTGGCACCAAACCGGTGGGCTGTACTTATATCGTTCATCAAGGCAGAGTGCATAATAGAAAGCGAACGAGGCAGAAGTATAGGGATGTCCGTCCGACCATTTGACCCCCTTACGGAGATGCAATGTCAACATACTACCATCCGCATTAAACTCCCATGATTCAGCAAGACCGGGTTCCAAACCAGAGGCATCAAATTTCCATCGGATGAGTGGTGCGTAACCCGCTGTCATCTTCCATGTTCCTAAATCTGGATGTGTATGAAACCGGTGCCACGTGCCACCATAGGGACCGGGACGTTCATAACCATCAAAATTCGTCTTGGCGACGAGTGGATTTTCTGGAAGCCGTTCGGCGAGAGAGGGGAGTTTGCCTTCGGCGACGAGTTTCGCCCACATCGGTGCCTCTTTCGCTTCAATTCCACGGGGAAAGTCGGAGGTATCCTCTAATGGGTTACCTGAACATCCAATGACGAAAATCAGCAAGATAATCAGTACTTTAGCCGCAGTCTGAGGGATTTTTATCCGGTTTCGCATTTCACTTATCCTCCTCACGCTTTGCGAGAGAATCCGTGAAGGCATTCAACTCTTGAGAGACGGTTGTAAACAATTCGTCAATTGACTTGGCGTGCTCTATTGTTTTTTCATAAACCAATTCCCTACGATCGTCTACTATCCGGCTTTTCCAGAGTTGCTCCAGTCGCTTTCTGCATGCGGAGAGTTGGTCCGGAGACATCTTTTGTTTTGACATCACTCTACTCCCTGTAACTCCAATGTATCACTGTGATGACACGCCACCTGAACACCCGATGCTACCTGACGGAGTTCTGGCGTTTCCTGTTTGCATATATCGGTTGCGTAACGGCACCGCGGGTGAAAATAGCATCCAGTAGGGGGTTGAGATGGGTCGGGCACATCGCCTTCAAGACGGATGTGTTCGCGCTTGCGCTGCGCACTCGGATCTGGAAGTGGCACAGCGGATATTAATGCCTCCGTGTAGGGGTGTTTCGGCGATTGATAGAGGGTTTCAGCATCGCTAATCTCCACGATTTTACCGAGATACATGACTGCCACTCGATCGCTGATATGCTCAACGACACTCAGATCATGAGCGATAAAGATATAAGAGAGATGGAACTTTTCACGCAGCTCCGCCAACAGATTGAGGATTTGTGCCTGTACGGAAACATCCAATGCCGAGACTGGTTCATCTGCGACAATGAGTTCAGGTTGAAGTGCCAACGCTCGCGCGATACCAATTCGCTGGCGTTGTCCGCCGCTGAAAGCGTGTGGGTAGCGGCGCGTATCTTGCGATCTCAAACCCACAGATTCTAACAACTCAACAATCCGGTCTTGAAGTGCTGTTCCTTTCTCGGTCTGATTGACGCGCATCGGCTCACCAACAATGTCTCCCACCGTCATCCGTGGATTCAGCGAGGCGTGCGGGTCCTGAAAGATCATCTGGATACGTCTACGATAAGGACGCATCTCATGGTGAGTCAATTTTGCTAAATCTACCTCTTCCTCGCCGAAAATGAAACTCCCACTCGTGGGCGGAATCAATCGGAGTAGGCATCGTCCCGCTGTGGTCTTTCCGCAACCACTTTCACCGACGAGCCCGAGCGTTTCACCGCGTTGGACATCAAAACTGATACCATCGACCGCCTTGACATAACCGATAGTGCGCTGAAAGATACCTTTCTGTATCGGAAAATATTTTCTGAGATCGTTCACCTCAAGCAACTTCATTTTTTAATTATACCTTGCGGAGTAATCACGAGCGTTAGAACTATAGGATGCGTCCCTTAAATCCGCTCTCCATTTCATTACGAGCTGCGGGTTTTGACACTCTCTTAAGAGGTAAACTGTGTTAGCCGAAAACCTCTTAATGACTGCCAACTGCTGACTGCTAATTGCTATTTTACTTTGCGGTTCGGTCAGTTGGATTTGAACTTTTATCTGCCACTCCGTATATCCGCCTGCGCCGGTGTTGCAGGCTACCATTATGGTGTAAGAATAGACAAGAGCAATACATTAAAAATCTGTGTGAAGCCAGCATCGGACAGCATGTCCGCCGTTTTCTGTTTTTCCATTGATTACCGCAAGTTCCGGCATCCGCTCACATTCTGGCATCCGTTCTGAACACCGATCTTGAAACGAGCACCCCGCTGGCAGCGTCAAGGGGTGCGGCACTGTTCCGGGAATGGAGGGCAGGCTTTTCTGCGGCGTTTTTCCGAGGATAGGTATGGACTTTAGCAATCCTTGCGTATATGGATGCAGAGGATTATAGAAGATGTCATCAACGGTGCCTTTCTCGACGACGCGCCCTGCGTACATAACAACAACTTCATCAGCAAGATCGGCGATGACACCAAGATCGTGGGTGATGAGCATAATTGCCATCCCCATTTCCGCTTGGAGTTCCTGCATGAGACCAAGTACCTGCGCTTGGATCGTCACATCGAGGGCAGTCGTGGGTTCATCGGCAATGAGCAGTGTCGGCGAACAACAGAGTGCCATGGCAATCATGACCCGCTGACGCATACCACCGGAAAGTTGGTGCGGATACTCATCGACCCGCTGGGCAGGGGCAGGTATACCGACGCGCGCTATCATTTCAATTGCGCGTTCGCGCGCCGTCTTTTTATTAACCTGCTCGTGTAAAATGATCGCCTCAGCAATCTGGTTTCCGATCGTGTAGACTGGATTGAGAGAGGTCATCGGTTCCTGGAAGATGATGGCAATTTCGTTGCCGCGGATTTGGCGCATTAATTCGCTTTTCGGTGATACCTGTGCAATGTCTAACGGGTCCTCTTCACCGTAGCGACAAAACTGGATCTCACCGGCTTCGATACGTCCCGGTGACGGCACGAGTTGGAGCAACGATAGTCCAGTGACACTTTTTCCGCAACCACTTTCGCCGACAACGCCGACGGTCTGCCCGCGGTCAATTTTAAAACTGACATCGTTCACGGCATTTACAATGCCGTCGTCTGTTGGAAAAACCGTTTGTAAGCCCGAAATTTCCAGAAGCGATTTTTCGTGAGATGTATTTTGCGCTGAAGCCATTCTCTTAGGTTACCTTAGCGGATATGCCAAACTTTTGGCTATTATACACAAAAAACTGTTGTGTGTCAACTGTTTTCTCCAAATTTCGATGTCAAGCGTTTAAAAAAGAAGAGCGCGGTTAGAAACCGCGCCTCCAATGACCAAGTAATAAATTGGACTACTATGAGCCCCTTTTTTTCGCGAATATTTTTTGATTGGGTCTTCGTTCAATCAAAAGGCTACAACTCGGTTTTAATGTGATTCCAAAACACAGTCAGCTTTTCGTTCGCCATATCTCGGGCATAGTTAACAACGCTGGCTTCACCTGTCTGCTCTTCATAACCTATGGTATCGGTGTGCCACATCTCTGATGAATTTTGCGTTGGACTGAAGAAAGAATCATTTCCATGCTGGACAGCGATTACAGGCTGCTGTGGCATGACGAAATTCTCCACCTTTGTCTCAGTGTCTTTAACCATTGCCCATGGAGATGGTGAGATTCTGACGTGCTGAAGCCGTGTTTTTTCCATTGCGGTCAAACCGAACTCCGGTTCCTGTGAATCTGTAAAGAATGCCAGTTTCATAACAAAACCGGAAGCGACGAGAAAGAAAAGTAGGACGACGGCGTTGACTAACCGCGGAGAGAGATCCACCTTTAATCGGTCAAGACACCATGCTAACGGACCCGCGAAGAATGTAAGCTGCTGTTGTTGATGGAGTTGCCGGACGCTGTGTTGAATGTTTCCGACTAATTCCGGTGGTGGACTTGGAGCATCCGTATTCTCCAACACATCCGCGGTGTGCCACAACGCTTCGTACTCTCTCTGGCACTCTGGACAGGTCCGCAGATGCTCCAAAAGGGTGCGTCGCGAAATTTCTTCAGAAATCGGTTCTGTTGTCCGTGCCTCCCCCTTCACGACGAGGTGTGGCAAATTGTTAAGAGTCTGTTCGCAATTCAAATTCATCAAGACCCTCCTTCCAAGAGATAATACTTACTCAACTTCCGCTTGAGATTTTTCAGTGCCTGATTCAACCGTGAAGCCACAGTGCCTTCGGAACATTTCAAAATCTCAGCGATCTCCCGGTACTTGAGGTGCTGCATATAGTATAATGTGACGACTTCACGTTGCTTCTGTGGTAACCGATCAATGGCACTTTGGACCATTTCACTCTGCTCGGTTTTAATCGCAGCCCGTTCGGGTGAGTCCGTTTCAGAAACTGTCCCATCGACTTCCGTTTCTCTGGTGTAAGCGGTAAGCTTGCGTTCATGCGATTGCGATTTACGGATATACTGCTGGCACGTATTGATGCCGATACTATATAGCCATGTCCCGAACTGCGACTGAAATCGAAACGCCTTAATTGACTTGTATGCCTCTAAAAACGTTTCCTGCGTCGCGTCGGCGGCATCTTCGGGATTGCCGAGCATTCGGTACGCAAGCCCATAAATCTTTGAATGATGCCGATTGACGAGCTCATTGAACGCCTCGGCATCGCCTTCCACTGTTTTGTGTACGTACACATCATCAGGAATCATTTTTAAATTTTACCTTGCGGTTAAATAACGGGGATTGAAACTTTGACAGGCTTCTCACAAATCCGTCCTCCATTTCATTACGGACTACGGTTTTTTTGTCTTAGAAGATTCAAGACAAGACTCTGAAACCTCCTACGCCTCCGCTGAATTCAACGCATTCTAATTTTAGCCACCGCTACAAACGCCCGTTTACTGTCCCTTAAAAAGTGGCAAACGCGTTTGTAAATTCGGATGTTGCCTGACTTGTTGCGTCAAAATTGATTTCCCTTCACTTTTTTTCAAAAGCGGCAAAAAATTGGGTGTTATCTGTTTTGTTATATCGGCCCCAATTTTCCTTCATTTTTTATTTTCAAGAACCCAAAAAAGAACCATTTGCCAATTTTTTACGACCAATTCATTAAGCTTTGAACCCGTTATACGGATTCACACGCCTCACACACCAAGGCGAAACGTTTGGAGCCGTTTGTTTCAAACTCGGTCTCGTAATCATAACTGACCGGCACGTTTGACGCACCACACCAATCGCATCGTCCAGAAAAGGTATGTGCTTTCTGCCCCAACAAAACTTCCTTCTGCTCCTCAACTTTTCGGGTAGCAGCGATAAGGTCAAGTGCATTTTGGCGAAGCCTCGGATCGGTTTCCTCTTTGACGATTCTCTCAAGGAGCGGTTGCAGTCTCGGATCGTTCGGATTCCCACCGTCATCAAGTGTATGCCACGCGGCTTTTCGGACGCGCACGTCGGGATCGACCAAACCTTTGTAGAGTGCCACCCAAACTTTGTCAATGCTTTTCCGAACATGACAGGGACAGAGATTGTCCATTGCCTCGACGCGATCATCCGGGTTGGAAGAATACGCAAGGGAAAGGTAGTATTCGACCTCATTTCCTCGCAGTCGGTCCTCACCGCGACGACGCGCTTTCTTCTGATATTTGTTCATGCCTTTTAATTTTTTTTGCTTCGGAATTCCATGTTTTGGCATTGCTTCCTCCGATTTAGAATTGTAACACATTGGAATTTTAGTACAAGTTTCTAAGTTTCCCCAATTAATCAACAAACGTAGAAGGTCCTCAAAATATAACATCGCAAGTGTCTACAGATTAAGGAACATTCATGCCATGCGTTGCTACTCATGGGCTGTTTCCTCTTCCACGTCTTTAAGAATCTGCTCGATGATGGATTGAAGCGGTGGAATATGGTCTTTAACCGTATCCCAAACTATGGTGTAGTTAACTGCGAAGTATCGATGGATGATCCGGTCTCGCATTCCTGCCATATTTCGCCATGGCACCTGTGGGTACTTCTGCCGAATATCTTCGGGGACGTTTTTCGTCGCTTCACCGATGATTTCAAGTTTTCGGACGACGGCGGAAGCGGTTTTATCGTCGGCGGCAAACGTATCTAAATCCATTCCCTTAATGAATGCTTGAGCAGCATTCATGGCCTCAAAGATGTCCTTCAGATAGAGTAGGTGGTTTCTCACAGATAGATCGCCTCACTGAATACAGACTCCCGAATCTCCTCTCGAAGTGAGTTTCGCGTCCCCACATCTACTTTACACCCAAGTCTATCCTCCAAAAAGTGTTGAAGTCCGACAAGATCAAATAGACTGGCACCGGGATCTACATCCAGCAAGATATCCAGATCGCTGTCTGCATGGAAGTCTCCGCGCGCATAGGAACCGAAAACAGCTACAATCTGCGCTTTGTATTGCCTGCGGATTTCCTCCTTCTCCTCTGCGACTATTTTTTTTAATTCTTCAATCATAACGTAACTCCTTCAAGTCGAGAATCAATGGAGGACTCACGCGGGATGAATAGCACACAGAATGTGCCTACCATTTTCTCGCTTGGACGAGTGCTTCGACTTCGTCAATCTCTTTCGGGACACCGTCCGTTAGCACTTCACAACCGTCCTCAGTGATGAGGATATCGTCCTCTATGCGGACACCGATGCCAAGATATGCCGGCGGGACATCCTTTGTACCGTCAGCGACATAGAGTCCAGGTTCAATTGTCATCACCATTCCGGGCTGGAAGGTTTTGAAATCGCCGTTCGATTCGTGGACGCAATTGACATCGTGGACGTCTAAACCGAGCATGTGTCCAATTCGGTACATGTAAAACTGTCGGTATGCCTCTTTCTTTATCAATTTCTTTGCTTTTCCCTCAAGAAGACCGAGGCTGAGCATTCCTTCAGTCAATAACTCAATCGATTTTTGGTGCGGTTCACCAATGGAAACCCCAGGACGGATAGAATCAATAATAGCATAGTGCGCTTCAAGAACAATCTGATAGATTTCTCTCTGCGGTTTAGTGAAGGTGCCGTTTGCTGGGAAGGTCCGGGTCACATCACCAGAGTACTGACCATACTCCGCGCCTGCGTCAATGAGCACGAGCGTTTCGTCTTCAATCCGACAGTCATTTGTTGTATAGTGGAGCGTCGTCGCGTTTCCGCCACTGGCAACAATAGTAGGAAAAGCGATGCCGTCTGCCCCATTCATACGGAACGTGGATTCAACGAGAGCCTCGAGTTCGTATTCATACAATCCCGGACGAACCGCCTTCATCGCAGCAACATGCCCGGCTACGGTAATCTCCGTTGCGAGTCGGGTCCGCTGCAGTTCGGTCTCATTTTTGATTAACCGCAGCTCACTGAGAATAGGGCTCGGATCGACAAGCGTATCAAACCCTTTGCCAGAGCGAATGCGTGACCTCACAGATTGCGTGAAGCGGGCGAGGATTTCGGTGTCAACATCTTCATTGGAACCGAGGGTATAGTAAAGCCGTTCGGCACCTTGTAGGTATTTCCCGATCTTTTCACTGAATTCCTCTATCGGATAGGCTTTATCTGCACCATAGCGTTTACGAGCGTCTTTAACCCCGACGCGTTTACCGTTCCAGATCTCCGCCTGCTTATCTTTTGGACGCACGAACAGGATATACTGGTGTTTCGGATGATCGGGCGCGATGACACAGATCGACTCTGGCTCTTCAAACCCCGTAAGATAATAAAAATTCGGATCCGGACGATAATTATATTCGGTGTCGTGATTCCAGATAGCGGGGGGTGTACTGGCGAAGATAGCGACCCCACCACGTCCCATTTTTTCGATAAAGGCTTCGCGATTCTGCTTATGCAAGCCATTCCCTCCTCATATTTTAATTTTACCTTGCGGAGTATTGTCCCGCAAGCCTCTATAGGCTTGCGCACAGGACGTTTGAACTGTTATGTGCGTTCCATCTATCCTGCTTCGCAGTGAGAACCATTTCATTACGGACTACGGGTTTTGACTGCACAACCTAACAGATTTGCGGCGTACTTGCCCAGATGCAACGTGCATCATGCTACAAAAGATCAGTATGCGTAAGTTCTGCTTTAGAGATATTCGATCGGCGTGCCGATTTTGCCGATGATACCACCACTGGCGACCATTGGATAAATGGGCTTTGCCCAGAAAACACCATCGACCGGTGCACGGATAGACTCCCGTACATTGCCAAACACATCACAGATGTCTGCTATGGGTTGATACATCGCAAGTTGGTCATATAATTCCGCTTTGTAATAGACAAATCCGCCTTCATTGCTGAGGACCGGTACAAACTTTTTGACAACGATTTGGCGGTCAGGAATCTGCGGAGTTCCGGCAATGAATTTATAATATTGTAGTACATTGAGCACACCGCGTACGCCCTTCTCAATGCTCTCAGCATCCCATCCGTGGGTACCCCCCAATTCAGGGTCAATCGTTGGAATACCGACCGCTGGTGCTGCTTGAGCGAGTTGTCCTTCGGGTCCCTGCTGATTGAGAATATGTCCTATACCGAAGACACGTGCCAGTTCGAGACAGTCGCCATGAAGTGCGTGTTTCTCGTCAACACGCACGCGGACCTCGTCGATCATCGGATGTACGCCGCCTTGGTGCAGATCGAGACAGTAATCGGCTTGCTGGATCGCGCGCCGAAAGAGGTGATATGCTGTCCGTTCACTTGATGTTCCATCGCGCCTACCGGGAAAACAGCGGTTCATTTTACGGTTGTCTACAGGGTTGAGTGCCTGTTTCGTGTGAAACGCATGGAAGTTGACGAGCGGTACAACAATAATCTTGCCATACAACTGTTCTGGTGTGATCGTACAAAGTACTTTGTGAATAACGGCGATTCCATTGAGTTCATCTCCATCGCTAATCGCTTGGATGTAGAGTGTTTTACCGGGGTACCTCCCGTTGATTAGCACAACAGGCAGTCGGACAGCCGTTCCGTCAGGCATGCTGCCGACCTTGATATGTCCTTCTATCCGAGTTCCGGGTTCGGCGACTAATTGCCCAACGACCAGTTGACTATGGCGAATCTTGTTCCTCATAAAGGTTATTTTAGCACGATTGGTAAAAAGAATCAAATGTTTTAAGGGTATTCAGGTATCGGAGGAAGGGGTTTCAGTTCGACTGCTACGCAGGAAACCTTCAGTTATCGGTTATCAGTCACAAGAGGATTCTGTTAAACGAAAATCTCTTAACCTATAACCGTTCTCACTGCAAAGTACGGTACTCACATAAAAATTTGATTTCGAGGCGATTTTTTGCTAAACTTATACATCATGAACACAGAAAACCAGAAAAAAATTGCGGCAGAAAAAGCGACAGAGCGTGTCCGGTCTGGCATGGTTGTCGGATTAGGAACAGGTTCTACAGTCTACTACGTGCTCTTGAAACTTGGTGCGATGGTTCAGGACGGGCTTGAAATCATCGGCATTCCGACCTCTGCAGGTACCGAAAAAATTGCGACAGCACAACAGATACCCCTCGCGACGCTCGCCACCCACTCCAGTATCGATCTGACGATCGACGGCGCCGACGAAGTCGACGCGCACCTCAACCTCATCAAAGGTGGCGGTGCGGCACTTGTCAGAGAAAAAATAATCGCTAACGCATCCAAAGAGATATTGATTGTTGTTGATGAAAGTAAGGTATCACACGTCCTCGGCACAACCTTTCCGCTTCCCGTGGAAATTGTGCAGTTCGGATGGGAAGCCACGCAAACGGAAGTCAATCGGATTTGTGGGAAGTCAACGTTACGCCTTACATCTGCTCAGGACGGGCATCAACACCGGCTGATTACTGACAACGGCAATTATATCCTTGATTGCCACTTTGATGGGATTCCCACGCCGAAGGAGATTGAGTGGCAGTTGAACAATATTCCGGGTGTCGTGGAGAATGGGATATTTGTCAATCGCGCTGACAAAATTATCATCGGCACACCTTCTGGCATTCGGTATATGGGGTGACATCTATGGGAAAATACCTGTTCTTATTTTTGCTGTTCGTTTTTGCATCTCCAACGGTATCGGGCTCTGCTAAAGGTCAAATATTTACAGGAAGTGGATTGGTGAATATTCCAACCGGTGCCGTGCTGGAACATGGCGTATTCGCGATAGGCACCTATGTTGCTGCCCGAATGGATGAGACACAAATCTCGTATGATGTCATCGTAGGTCAGCTCACGGCTACAAGCTGTTTCTACCTTAACTTCGGATTATTCGATAGGGTTGAAGTAGGATTGGGGCGCGTGTGGGACGAGTATGGGCGTAAAATTTCCACTGAGCAGGCTGCGAGTTTGAAGGTGCAACTCTTAAAAGAGCAAGAAGTTGGTGCAGTTCCAAGTATTGCAATTGGTGTTGAATATCTCGGTGGCGGGATTCTCACCGCGGACTCGGTCGGCAGCGAGAGCCCGTCGCCGTTTCTGGCAGTCAGTAAAACGTTCAATCTGCCGCGGATCCACCAATTCTCCGGTCATATCGGTGTTGGTGCACAACGGTTTGGGTTTCAAGAACACCCGTTAGGTCTCTTCGTTGGTTTGAGCAAGGAATTCCAACCCGCTTTTGCACGAGGCGACATCACAATGAGTTTGGAATTTGATGGAGCCGATGTAAACGCCGGCATGCGATATACCATCTCAAGCGGACTGCAGATTGCACTGGGGGCTGAGACGCTAAACAATTCCGACAAACTACGGTATCTTGCTACAGTCTCGTGGACGAATGCACAGTTGCTGGAACAGATTGATGAGACCCAACGATTGATCCGGCAGGGGACGGCCCTTAGGGCTGGGGCAAAACGCGCCGCGACACAGAAAAAAGAGGGAGATAAGACTACTGAGACACCTTCGCTTCAATAGATTCCATCACCTTTTGGAGGGATGTCAGGAGTTCGGATAAGAAATCTTGGGGCGGCACGAGTATAATTTCGATCCTCCGATTTTTGGCTTTCGCTTCAAGTGTATCAGTAGTATCTATCGGTTGGTAGAAAGCGTATCCTGTCGCTGCTAAGCGTTGGGCATCGACTTTAGCATGCACCTGTAAGTATTTCACAGCGGCAATTGCCCGCTCGGTTGAGAGATTCCAGTTTCGGAGTTCAGAACCACCAATAGGGGCATCATCGGTATGTCCCTCGACCCGCACTGCATAATCTGAATAATTCGTATTTAGCAGAACTTCCTCAGCAATCGCATCAAGAAGTGCCCTTCCCTCCGTGCTCAGGATCGCACTGCCTGTCTCAAACAGAATTTTCCCTTTGACGTCAAGTCTCAACCGTCCTGCGTCATCTAACACTGCGCCGACTGTATCCTTAAACTTCTCTTGGATAGCAACAATTGAACGTTGCGACTGTACCCGAATCCGTTGTAATTCCGATTCAATCTCTGCCAGTTTTGCGCGGAGATTCTCTTTTTCGCGTTCAAGTGCGCTTTTATCCTGCTGGAGTGCATTCCGTTCAGCAGCAATCTTTCGAGCGGCTTCGCTTGCATTCTGCAATATTTCCTGTGTTTGATTGAGTTCTGAACGCGTTTCCTCCAGCAGAGTTTGGATTTCAGCCAACTTCCCTTCCAAATCGGTTTTGGCGGTCTCAGTTCTCTGCAATATGGATTTGGTGGTAGTCAATTCCGCCTGTGTCTGTTTGAGTTTGCCTGAGGTTGAATAGAGTATTATTGCCAAAACGATAGCAACGATAGCAGCAATACAGATAGACCCGATTGCAAGGATTCCTTTTTTAGACATTTATCTGTTCTCCTTGAAGGCTAAGAATAGCCTCAAAGTTGTCATTTTTCGATGTTTTGTTTTTCTTTTTTATGCCACACGTTGTGCAGCGGTGGGTAAGGATATAATCGCCGTGTTTTATAGTAAAGCCTATCGGTTCCATCAAGCCGCGACAGGACGCGGCTCGGTCGCCGGGGTTCACATCAACGTGTCGGCTCCAGAGGCACTCTGGACAGTGATTGGTGTAACCGCTACCCTTGACGGAAGCACCACACTGCGCGCAAATGAAGTTTTCAATGTGGCGTTGGAATTTTTTGATAATCATAGTTCCGCGCGGGTCATGAAGGTTGCGTAGATAGCGGAGGTCCTGATCAGATCAGGAATATGGACGCGTTCATTTATGGCGTGTCCGCCCTCGCCGCTTGGTCCGTAGCCAACGCCGGGTAAGCCCGTATTGACGAAATAATGCAAGTCTGTAAAGCCGGTAGTCCCCTTAAATTTCGGTTGATTGAAACGGACCGTGCGCACCGCGTCAGCGAACGCCTGCGCTATCGGCGAATCCGTATCCGTCAAACAGGGTTCAATTCGCAAGATGGCTCGAGCGTCTGCAACCAAATCAGGATAGTATTGGCACGCCCCAGAAACCGCTTCCCGTAATTCGAGTTCGGCAAATTCGAGTTCCTCGTTCGGCGTAATCCGCCGATCAACGGAGAATGTGACACGCGCCGGAACGGTGTTGACTTTATCGCCATCAGTCCCACGAAATGTCCCACCGATGTTTAATGTTGGATAACGGTCACTACCATCTGGGAGTTTAAATGCACGTTCCGGTGATTGCAAATTTCGTTTAACCCGCTGGAGTGCCGTTACAAGTTCGGCAGCCTTCTCAAAGGCGTTTATCCCCTTATCCGGCTGTGCGCCGTGTGCGGCTTTGCCTTGGACATCAATTTCTAACCACAGTACACCGTTATGCCCGTTGCCGATGTTCATTTCCGAACCGCCTTCGCAATTGACAACGTAATCCGCATGAACTAACCCTTCCTCGACAACATATCCGGCGCCTAACTCTCCGCCGGTTTCCTCATCACAAGTGAAAGAACATTCGACGTTGAACTGCGGTTTGACCCCCGTCTCTTGAACAGCCTGAATTGCGAACAGAAGGGCAGCGATGGCGTCTTTCATATCGTCGGAGCCACGCCCGTAAAGCCACTCACCATTAATCTCGCCACTGAATGGATCATCGAAACGCCAGTTCCCTGCGACCGGAACGACATCGTAGTGTGCGTTGAAGTGTACCGTCTTCTCTGCTCCAACATCCCAGCGGGCAATGAGGTTCAATCGCGGATGGCTGTCGGCGTTCGGGATAACCCGTTCAGCACGCGCCGCGGGGACCTCGGCAATCTGGGTCTGCATTCCCAATCCCTGACACTTCGCGTCCAGGAGCCCAACAATCTCGGCATAATTTTCGCCCGGTGGGTTGACAGTAGGAATCCTAACGAGTTCCTGGAGCAACCTACAAAGCGCAACTTGATTGTCCTTAATATAGGTTTGAACGGACATTTTTTAATTTTTCCTTGCGGATAAGTCATAGCATCTGTGAATCTAATGCTTTTCGTGTTCGAGTCGTCCTCCACTTCGTTACGGACTCGGGATCCGATTTTAAGAAGGACATACAAAATAATCACCGGCTCGCAATGGAATAGAGAGAGGAACAGAAGTCGATAAATTAAAACCGTTATTTGACAACCGCCTGATCGCCCGGTGACAAGTGTTCCACGGTTTCGCCTGTCTCTGTAAAGGTGCGGGTCACGCTAACAGAAGCATAGGTCCATAGGATTTTCATGGGTGCATTGCTTTCATTCCAAAACCGATGCGGGATACCCGCTGGAACAAACGTCGTGTCAAAGGCTTTCATGGCGAAAACCTCGTCATCAACCTCACAGGAGGCTTCGCCTTCGAGAATTGTAACGGACTCATCACAGTTGTGATAATGGCGCGCGATTGCGGCACCGGGGTCAAACATTGTTACGCCGTTGGTGAGTGAAGTGGAATCGATCCATTTACCGGCTAATGGGACAGTTTTCACACCTGTTCCTCGATCTATAGGATTCTGTTTCTCAAAGTCGATGATATGTGCCTTTGTGCTCATGTCTAATACGTCTCTCTTCGTTAAGATTTGCCATAATTTAGCATGAAAACTGAAAAATATCAAGCAATAAAGGGACGATTGGACGAACAGTTTTCGGCTATCAGTGGTCCGCTTCTCGGTGATTTTTTATTCTTTGTGAAAACCTGCCCGAAACGTAGGGGTGTGCGGAACAAAAATTTAACAACTCAAAAAACGAAATTTAGGAAAGGATTGCTGCAAATCCAGCGATTGCCTGTTGTATTTCTGCTTCGGTATGCGTTGCCATGACGGTAAGCCTTAGACGACTCGTGTCCGACGGTACGGCTGGCGGACGGATCGCTGGCGCGAATACTCCCTCAGCAAGCAGTGATTCTGCCACGTTTGTCGCCCGTTGCGGACTCCCTAATATTACGGGTAGGATTTGTGTTTCGCTCGGCAATACGGTATACCCTAAATCCACCAACGCGGCTTTCAGGCACTTTGCATGGCAGAACAAACGTTGTCGTAAATCGGGTGCAGATCGTATGAGGCCAAGTGCGGCATTCGCAGCAGCCAACGTCGCGGGTGGGAGTCCTGTCGTGAAGATGAAGCCGCGGGCACGATTAACAAGCAACTCAATCAGGGCATGACTTCCTGCGATATACCCACCGAGTGCGCCAACTGCTTTGCTGAGCGTGCCCATCTGAATAATGTTTGCCCCTTCTAATCCGAAATGTGCAGCAGTGCCACCTCCGTCCTTCCCTAACACGCCAAATCCGTGTGCATCATCCACCAGCACCATTGCATTGTGCTCTGCAGCAAGATCGCAAATATCGGGCAAGGGAGCAATATCGCCATCCATGCTGAAAACACCATCTGTTACAATGAGCCGCCGCCGGAACGCATGGGATTCTGATAGCAAGGTTTTGAGGTGTTCCACATCGCAGTGCTGATAGACTTTCTTGGTGGCACGACTGAGACGGCACCCGTCTATGATGCTGGCGTGGTTAAGCACATCGCTTAAGATGAGATCGCCTTCCCCCGCAAGCACCGGGATCACACTCGTATTGGCGGCATAACCGGAACTGAAGACGAGCGCGGCTTCGGTTCCCTTTACCTCCGCAAGATTCGCTTCCAAAGTTGTGTAGAGCTCGCTATTTCCTGAAATGAGACGGGAACCACTCGCACCTGTGCCGAAAGTTCGCGTCGCCTCAACAGCGGCAGCGATAACCTTCAGATGCGTGCTTAACCCCAAATAATTATTTGAACCGAGCAACACAACATCTCGTCCATCAAGGTTAATTGTCCCCGTTGGGGCACTCATGACGGTACGAAGATGACGGCGCAAGTTAGTTTGCTCCAACACTGCACGTTCTGTGTCCAACCAGTTTTCTAATTTACCTTGCGGTTCGGTCAGGTGAGTCTTAGCTTTCATCTTCCTTTGCGTAGATCCGCCCTCCGCTTCGCGTACGGGCTTAGTTTTTAGTGCTATACTGTAGATATTCCTAAGCCAATGAAGTCAGGTATTGGAGTTCCCTCTACGAACACCTACAACGGCAGATTTACCCTATGAACTGTCTCAGGAAGATATGACTTTGGTTTAAGGATCGCTGCCGTGTTTCCAACGTCTCTTCGTAGGCTCGATCTTCCACTTCAACGCAGACCGCCCCGTCATAACCTGTATCGCTCAAGACGGAGAAAAAGCTGCCCCAATTGACATCCCCCAATCCGGGCAGTTTCGGCGTATGATACGACAAAGGCGTTGCGAGGATGCCGACCTCATCAAGTTTTGCCCGATCCAACCGGACATCCTTTGCATGCACATGAAAGATTCGATCAGCAAAGGTTACGAGCGGTTTAAGGTAGTCCATCTGGAGCCATATAAAATGCGAGGGATCAAAGTTAAGCCCGAAATTTGGGGAGGGAATTTCCTCAAACATCCGTTCCCAAACCGCGGGGCAATAAGCGAGATTTTGTCCGGCGGGCCATTCGTTTTCGGTGAAAAACATCGGACAATTCTCAATCCCTATACGGATACCATGGTCGGCAGCGAATTGGATTAAAGGCTCCCACACCTGTTTAAAGCGGTGCCAATTCTCATCTACCGTCCGTGTCTGATCTCTACCGATAAATGTATTTACGATGTCTACTGACAAACGTTCCGCTGCCAGAATCAGTTTTTTCAGGTGTTCGCTATAGATAGCCGCTTCTGCTTCGTCAGATGTCAGTGGGTTCGGATAGTAGCCTAAACCACTAATAGTTACCCCCGCATCCGAGACGCATTGTAGGATTTCATCCGCCTCTGTCTCGGAAAGTTCCGCTACATCTATGTGTGTAACACCGGCGTAACGGCGTTCCGCTTTTCCTTTGGGCCAGCACATCAATTCAACACAATCATATCCGGTGTTAGCCGCGAACTGAACAACTTGTGCCAACGTCTGCTCCGGTAAAATTGCGCTCACAAATCCAAGTTTCATAGACAACCTCTGTTCCGTTTTTAGACATTCTACTACAGAAAAGGACAACTCGCAAGTGCATTTTGAGACAGTCTTGTACTTCGCTGGCAAGGAAATATCCAAGCAAAACACCTCGCCCTTAGCGTTCAAGGTTCACATTTCAGAAAAAACATTTGACGAAAATCGGAATGACTCGTATAATTTTCGCGCGGATGATCGGTGGCCTTTATTAACATACGTCAATTACAGATGGAGCGGTCAATATGACACCCAAACAGCGATATCTTTTTGATTTAACGGGGTATATCCACCTCAAAAACGTCCTCAGTGACGAAGAGCTGCAAAATGCTCAGGATGCGGTCGAGCGATGCGTCCAGACACCGCAAGATGACCTCCCGCCCGGTATTGGCTATGCGGGTGGTGGCTATTCCAACGGTTTTTCGTTCGACAAATCGCTTGAAGCACTCACACTTCATCCGAAAACATGGCCAATTGTAAAGGAACTTACTAACAATAGACCTCGTTTTAACCGAGGCAGCCTCGTTGCCAAGGGACCCGAGCACGATCAGGTTATTGGTAAGTTACACTGTGCTCGCGAAGATTGTGGATGGCAGACACGCCGCCATGAGGTTAGGGATGGACAGGTTCACTGCAACGACTTTGTCGTTTTTTTTTACTTCACCGATGTCTATCCCGGCGATGGCGGGTTAGTTGTACTACCGGGTTCCCACAAAGCGAACTTTGAACGTCCAGAGGGGATATTCTTTCCGGATCCGGAGGATCCACCCGATGAACTCCATCCGACATTAGTTAACGTGACAGCACGCGCCGGTGATGCCATTGTCCTGTCTGAACTGCTGACACACGGGGTCCTCATCTGGAAACCGAAGGACCGGTATCGGCGGTTTATTATTTTGCGTTACAAAACACAGTTTTTCCAAGATACCAAGGGACATCGGGATCCATTCCCGCCTGAAGTGATGGAGCGACTTTCCCCTGAAACCCTTGAATTGGCGCGACCCGCATCTTATACACATATTAAGGACATTGTCAAAAGTGAACATGTCCAGATAACCTAAAAGGAGCGAAAATGACACCAGAACAACGCTATCTGTTCGACGTTACAGGCTATTTGCACATCGAGGGTGCAGTTAAAGGAGCCGCACTCAAGAAGGCACAGGAGGCTGTGGATCGGTATATCCATACACCCCTTGACGAACGTCCCGAAGAATTTACGACGCGTCCCCGCGACTTAGAACCCGGTAAAGGTGGAAGATACGAACACGGATTCGCCTTCGACCGGTGTCTCGAAGCGATGACAGTGCACCCCGCTATCTGGCCCCTCATCAAAGAGTTCACGTTCGATATGCCGAGATTCGTCACAGGAACTCTCACGCTGGAGCAGCATAATCCGGATAGACAACCGATGGGAACAAATCCAGCAGGTTTGCACTGTGCACGTGAGGGACGACACTGGCTCACCCGCTATGAGGTTCAGGATAGCCAGATCTACTGCAACGACTTCGTGGCGTTTTTCTATCTGACAGACGTGCAGCCCGGCGATGGCGGACTCATTGTCATCCCCGGTTCGCATAAGAGCAAATTTGAGAGACCTGAAGACCTCCTCACCGCAGGCCCCGACGGCATTGACCCCGAACCTGATGACGTTTTTACGAATATTACTCCGAAGGCAGGCGATTTTGTCGTCATCTCTGAACTGTTGACACACGGTGTTTTACGATGGAAACCGAAAGATAGGGATAGACGTTTCCTTATCCTCCGATACCGTCCGCAATATGAAGGTCGGATAAGTCTGCCGGAGCCAATTGTTAACCGTTTAACACCCGAAGTTCAAGAACTGGTACAAACCGCGTCTTATGGACACACGAAAGAAATTGTCAAGCAAGATGTTGTAGAGTTAAGCGTCTAACGCCTTTTTAAAGCACCCGTCCTGATAAGCTCAAGCGCGCAGCCCATAACGTAGTGGAGGGCGGGTCTACGAAGAGGGAGATAAAAGCCCAAACTCAACTGACCGAACCGCAAGGAAAAATTAAAAAAATGGCAACGAATCAATACCGTGTTTGCATTGTTGGCTGTGGCAGAATGGGTGGCACAATCGATGAAGAGGTCCGTGCGACACCACACGGTGCCCTGCCATATTCCCACGCGGCAGGATATACCGCTTTTGAGCGGACAGACATTGTCGCCGCCGCAGATGTCGTCGAAGAGAAGGCACAATACGTCTGCGATAAATGGGATATTCCGAAGTACTACTTAGACTATCGTGAGATGATCGTTGAAGAGAAACCGGATATTGTCAGTATCGCCACACGTCCCGGTAACCATGCCGACATAACGCAATTCGCCGCAGAAAATGGTGTGAAGGGTATCTATTGCGATAAACCGCTTTGTGCTTCCATGGAAGAGGCGGATGCCATGGTAGAAGTGTGCGAAAAACACAATATCAAGTTCAATCTCGGCACGCAGCGTCGTTACACACCCGGTTACATCAAGATGCGCGAGCTTCTCGAAAGTGGTGAACTCGGCGAGAGACGCTCTATTATCGCCTATAGCGGCGGTGCTGCTCTCTGGGGGTACACACATGCCGCCGATATGCTCCTCTTTTTGGCAAGCGATTCTCCAATAGAATACGTGCAAGGCAATGTTACCGTTGGCGATACTGATTTTGAGGATAATCGCACCGAAACCGATCCGAGTATTGTCATGGGATTTATCCGTTTCCAGAACGGTATTAACGGCATTAGCATACCAGGCACGGCTTATGAATTTGAGGTGAATTGTAGCGAAGGCACAGTTCGGGCACTCAATAACGGACTCGGTTTTTATCTCCGCAAACGGCAAGGAGAGCTTAACGAGATTTTAGAAGCACAATTCCCACCATACGAACGGAAGAGTGGTACCGTCGGTTGTATCGAAGATATCGTTGATGCGATCGAGACCGATACCGAGACGCAAGGCAACATCCAGCTCGCGCACCGAAGCACCGAGATGGTTTTTGCAATAGTTGACTCACAACGGCAACAAGGGGTTCGGGTGCCGATGCCGATGGAAAATCGGGCACTCTACCTCGGAAGGTGGTAGCGCGATGCTCAAAAATTGTCTGAAAGTCATAGCAGTACACCGCGGGTCTTCAAAGACCCCCAAAATCCTCCTAAGTCTTATCGGAGCGTTGCTCTTGCTGAATCATGCGGTAATAGTGCCACGCGGCGAGTCGCAACCAGAAACCGATCCTCGGCGTCCAGCGAGTACAATCTACAAAAAGGAGACCCCAAGTCGAAACGGTATCGGCAAATTCTACATGGGACGCGAAATCTCTCGCGTAATGGGACACCAAGGCGCAGAATGGTTGGAACGTCCCGAACGTGAACACGAAGAGATGCCGAATCTCCTCGTTGAGTTACTGAAACTCAAAGAGGGAGATACCGTCGCGGATATCGGTGTTGGCACGGGTTATATCGCTCGGCGCATCTCCCCGAAAATCGGTGAGACAGGCACCATCTACGGCGTTGAGATTCAACAGGAGATGCTCGATCTACTTGCTGAAAAGATGGCAGAGTCGGGAATCACGAATGTTAAAGGTGTCTTGGGCACCATTGCCGACCCAAAATTGCCACCGGAATCGGTAGATTTGGTGATTATGGTGGATGTCTATCACGAGTTTTCACATCCGTATGAGATGATGCAGAATATCTGTCGTGCGCTCAAAACGGGTGGCAGGGTAGTTTTCGTAGAATACCGCGCTGAGGACCCACATGTCCCGATCAAGCGTTTGCACAAGATGAGTGAGTTGCAAGTGATTAAAGAGGCGACACCACACCCACTTTCTTGGGTAGAAACCCTCAATGATTTGCCGTGGCAGCATGTTATTATCTTCGAGAAGATTACAACACAGTAGGACTTACCTTATAATTTAGCAGGACTTACGCAAAATCACTAAATTTCATCTATTCGGACGCATTCGGTGTCCCTTCCCAGTAACGGGTGGGAACCCTGGTTGGGTGAAAGACCCTACCGGGGAAGTGCGTAAGTCCTAATTTAGTATAAACAAGATTTTGACAATCAATGCCGGAAATATTTGACAAAAAAGCGACCTCACCGTACAATTGTAGCCGAATTGCTAAACCTTTTGACAGGCTTAGCGTCACAATTGCTAATTCTACTATAGCAAGTCGCGGCTTGTACTTTATTTGCAATCAGCTAACTTGCGAACTGCTGTCTACAACGCTGAAAAGGGAGAAGATTCCAGTGAAGACTGCTAAGAACACAATTCCACTCATAGGAACTTTGTGGGTATGTTTCTGCCTTGCCATATTAGGACTTCCGACTGCCTCCGCGGAACATCACGAAACGCCACAAGCCACCCTTAATTACAATCTTGACATTCGCCCTATTCTTTCAGATAACTGCTATGCTTGTCACGGACCAGATGCGAAAAGTCGACAAGCGAACCTGCGGATTGATACGAAAGAAGGAGCGTTCTCTGAACCGAGCGGATATCCTGTAATCGTTCCCGGTGAACCGAAAGAGAGCGAACTCCACCTTCGCATCATCTCCAACGACGACAATTATCGCATGCCACCAGCGGGCTTCAATAAAACGCTGACACCAGCACAAATTGAAGCGATCACGCAGTGGATTCGAGAAGGAGCGAAATGGGAAGAGCACTGGGCGTTTACGACACCAGTCCGTCCAGCATCACCAGATGTCAAGAACGAAGATTGGGTAAGAAACCCCATTGATGCGTTCATACTTTCACGCCTTGAAAAAGAAGACTTACATCCCGCAAACGAAGCCGATAAACGAACACTCATCCGACGTTTAAGTTTAGACCTCACTGGCTTACCACCGACACGTGAGGAAATTCACCAATTCCTCGCAGACGATTCACCCGACGCTTACGAAAAAGTTATTGACGCCTTCATGGCAAAGCCGGAATACGGCGAACATCTCGGACGTTTTTGGTTAGATGTCGCACGGTATGGGGATACGCACGGACTCCACTTAGATAACTACCGCGAAATGTGGCCCTACCGTGATTGGGTTATTGAGGCATTCAATAAAAATATGCCGTTTGACCAGTTCACGATCGAACAATTAGCGGGAGATCTCCTGCCAGAACCGACGCTTGAACAACAGATCGCTACTGGTTTTAACAGATGCCATGTCACGACCAGTGAAGGCGGCTCGATTGATGAGGAATACTATGTCCAATACGCGATCGACAGAGCCGACACCACCTCTACTGTCTGGATGGGATTAACTGTCGGATGCGCGCAGTGCCACGATCATAAATACGACCCGATTACGCAGAAGGAATTCTATCAACTCTACGCCTATTTCAACAACATCACCGAAAAGGCTATGGATGGTAACCGCAAGGATTCTCCGCCTGTTGTGAAGTTGCCGACCCCGGAGCAGGAAGCTGAGCTTGCCGCGTTTGATGAACAGATCACTGAACTCGACGCGCAGACGAAAGCTCCTATCCCTGAAATAGATGCGACGCAAATCGCTTGGGAAAATAGGATACCGCACTGGACGACACTGAAACCGACCTCGCTCTACTCAAAAGGCGGTGCGACACTCGAAGTTTTAGAGGACAACTCCATATTAGTCAGTGGCAACAATCCTGAACAGGAGACCTACGAGGTCATTGTCGAAATGCCACCTGGAAAATGGAGTGCCGTTCGTTTAGAAGGTCTTACGCACGAGTCGCTACCGAAAGGTGGGTTCGGTAGGAGCGATAACGGCAATGTTGTTTTGACAGATTTCGCGCTTTTCATCGCGCCATCCGTAGAAAGCGATGCCTCTCCGACAGAAGAAGACAGCGATAATGATGCCGATGCTGAAACGCAAGTAGACAGCGAAACTACCGTCGATACCGACATTGAAGCAGAAACAGGAAGCACACCTGCCCCTGATGTTGATACCGAAGCAGAAACGGAAAGCACATCAACAGGTGACGCGAGCGTGGAAAGCGAGACCGAAAATACCGATACCGACGATCCATGGACACGTATCCAAATCGTGCATGCATGGGCAGACCATGAACAGGCACTTGGGGAAAATAACCTCGAGGGTGTCGTTGCAAATGCGATTGACGATAAGCCGGAAACCGGATGGGCACTTGACCGAAGAAGCGAGAACCGGCAAGCCATCTTTCTTGTTGCCACTCCTTTTGGGGTAGATGGGGGCAGATTGAAAATCCGCCTTAAACATGAATATGACTTGCGACAGAAACAACTTGGACGGTTCCGACTTGCGCTTACGGATACCACAACGATTTATCCCATCGGTTCCAAAATCACCTTAGGCGACTGGCACTCCGCCGGTCCATTCACTGCTGATCACGGTAACCTCGCCTTCTACCATGTCTATGAACCTGAAACGAAAAACGTCAACACAGGCGATACATTTGAGGTGAACGATAAAACCATCAAATGGGAGAAGCAGACACACTGGGTTGACGAACAGGTGCATAACGATATCGTTGGCGAAAATAGTGCCACCTACCTCTCCCGGACCATAACCTCTGTTACCCAACAGAAAGCCGTCCTGCATATCGGAAGCAACGATGCGCTGAAGGTTTGGATGAACGGCACGGAACTCCTTGCGAAAAACATTCAACGGGATGCCGCTGCCGACCAAGAACAGGTGCAGGTCAACCTCAAGCCCGGTAACAATACACTGCTCCTGAAAGTCGTCAACTACTCAGGTCCTTCGGGTTTTTACTTCCGTATTGAAAGTGCGCCACCGATGGTGCCAGCAAATATTGTCGATATTGCGGGTATGCCTCGCGGCGAACGCGAAACCGCACAGATGGAACAGATTCGAGATTTTTACAGGCAGAACATCACGCCAGATAAGAGCATCAATGAGAACGCCAAACGCGCCTTCGCCGATCTAAAAACGCTTTTTGCTGACTTATCAGAAGTTCAAGGGAAGCGGAACACGCTCGATGCTTCGGTCACGACGACCTTGGTTATGCAAGAGCGAGAGGAACCGAGAGGTGCCTACGTCTTAGCACGCGGTGAATACCAACACCCGGAAGAACAGGTTTATCCGCAAACCCCATCAGTGCTGTCACCGATGCCAGAAGATACAGAATCGAACCGTCTCGGCTTTGCGAAGTGGCTGCTTTCACCGGAACATCCGCTTACGGCTCGTGTCACGATTAATCGATTTTGGCAAAACGTCTTCGGGACGGGGATTGTGAAAACATCAGAAGATTTCGGAACACAAGGTACTCCGCCCGTGCATCCAGAACTTCTCGATTGGCTTGCGACCGAATTTGTTGCATCGGGATGGGATATTCAAGCCATGCTCAAACTGATGCTCACCTCAGCAACATATCGTCAAAGTGCACAGGTCACACCAGAAAAATTGGAACGCGATGCTGACAACGTGCTGCTCTCGCGTGCGCCAAGGTATCGACTTGATGCTGAAATTGTGCGTGATAACGCTCTTGCCCTCAGCGGCTTGTTGTATACTAAAATTGGGGGTCCAAGCGTCAAACCGCCACAACCCAATGGACTCTGGAAAGCCGTAGGGTTTAGCGGATCTAATACTGACACATTCGTTCAGGATACTGGTGCGGATAAGGTCTACCGCCGGAGCCTCTATACATTCTGGAAGCGTACCGCGCCACCGCCACAGATGAACATCTTGGACGCGCCGTCACGCGAAGCTTGCACAATCCGTCGTGAACGTACCAATACACCGATGCAGGCACTCATGCTGATGAACGATCCACAGTTCTTTGAAGCGGCTCGTGCTTTGGCAGAGCGCGCTATTAAAGACGGAGGCGAAACACCAGAAGCGCGTATCGCCTACATCTTTGAGATGGCAACCGCTCGCCTTCCGAAGCCGAAAGAGGAAGCACTATTATTGAAGACGTTCCAAGTCCACTATCAGGAGTTGGAGGCGGATCCGGAAGCAGCCAAAGCGTTAATTGCTGTCGGTGAATCGACACCTGATGAGACTTTAGATGCAGTCGAAGTCGCTGCCTGGACAATGATTGCAAACCTGATTCTCAACCTGGACGAAGTCCTGAACAAGGGGTAGAATGGTTGTCGGTTAGGTGACCAACAACTATTAAGCAAGGAGATAAACTAATGGACCCAATTAAGGAATATTTGAAGCTTGAAACCCGCCGCCAATTCTTTGGTAAATGTGCGTCAGGTCTCGGTGGTGCCGCACTCGCCTCACTGCTACCGAACGCCGTTGTCAACGCGCTCGAAAGTCAAGCGAAACCGGGATTTGGAGGTTTACCAGAGTTACCACACTTTGCACCGAAAGCAAAACGTGCCATTTACCTGTTCATGTCTGGTGCCCCGTCCCAACTGGATCTCTACGACTATAAACCGAATATGGGGCAATGGTTCGATACGGATCTCCCTGAATCTGTCCGAATGGGTCAACGTCTCACAACGATGACCTCAGGGCAGGATAAATTCCCGATCGCACCGTCTATATTTGAGTTCAAGAAACATGATAACGGGGGTGACGGTGTATGGATGAGTGAACTGTTACCACACACCGGATCAGTAGCGAAAGACCTTGCGGTTATCAAGACGGTACACACCGAGGCGATTAACCACGACCCCGCGATCACCTTCTTCTGCACTGGTGATGAGAGTCCCGGTAAACCGAGTCTTGGGGCATGGTTAAGCTATGGACTCGGTAGTGAAAACAGAAATCTACCCTCTTTCATTGTGATGAACGCTACATGGAGCGGTCCGAAGGGCGCGCAGGCACTTTATAATAGACTTTGGGGTTCCGGGTTCCTCCCATCAGAACATCAAGGCGTACTACTGCGTAGCCAAGGCGATCCTGTCTTATTCCTCTCGAACCCTGAAGGTGTCAATGAAAAGACGAGGAAACAGATGTTAGATACCCTTGTTGAACTCAACAAGGAACTCTACGAGGAAATCGGTGATCCCGAAACGCATGCCCGTATTTCACAATACGAAATGGCATTCCGTATGCAGACGAGTGTCCCTGAACTTACGGATTTGTCTCAGGAACCTGAACACGTCTTAGAGATGTATGGACCCGAGGTTCAAACCCCCGGCACATTCGCCAATTGCTGTATCCTTGCACGTCGGATGATGGAGCGCGATGTCCGACTCGCTCAAATCTTCCACCGTGGTTGGGATCAACACGGGCAACTACCTATGAACATCCGCAACCAAGCTCGAGATATCGATCAACCCTCGGCTGGACTTATCACAGACTTGAAACAACGCGGTATGCTCGATGAAACTTTAGTCGTATGGGGCGGCGAATTTGGACGAACTGTTTACTGTCAAGGGACTCTTACGCCGGATAATTATGGGCGCGACCACCATCCGAAATGCTTTACCCGCTGGATGGCTGGCGGCGGTATCAAGGGTGGTGTCGTTCACGGCGAAACCGATGACTTCAGTTACAATATCGTCAAAGACGCTGTCCATGTTCGGGATATAAATGCGACGATTCTCCACCTGCTTGGCATCGATCACGAGCGGTTAACCTTCAAGTTCCAGGGGCTTGACCATCGATTAACGGGCGTTGAAGAGAAAGCACGCATTGTCAGTGAGCTCTTGGCATAACCCGAAACAGTCTTTTAGGCGCGCTTTCTAAGCGCGCCTACTTATTGGGATTTGATGAAAAAATTAAAAGCAGTTGTTGTCGGTGCTGGCTGGTCAGCTGAAGGACACACGAAAGCGTTTCAACATTACGGTGTTGAAGTCTTGGCAATCTGTGCCCGTAAACCAGAGGTCGTGCGAAAAGTTGCCTCTCGATTAGGCGTCGCTGAAGCTTCAACCGATTGGCGTAAAAGCCTGTTGAAACACAAACCAGATATCGTCGCACTCACAACCCCCGCTATTTTGCGGACCGAGGTTATTGAACTCGCAGTGGACCTCGGATGCCATATCATTAGCGAAAAACCCTTAGCACTCACCGCGGAAGAAGCAGGACACATCTACCACCTCATTAAAGACACAGGGTTGAAGCACGGCTTTGCGGCGACACATCTATATGATCCGAGTGTCGCTTATATGCGCCAATTGCTGATGCAGCGGAAAGTCATAGGTGAGTTAAAGGAAGTTGATATCGGATATAATCGTAGAATTTCAAACGGGACCTCCTCTGAGACAGTGAAACCGTGGAATTGGATGAATTCATTAGCGCACGGTGGTGGCGTATTGAACAATGGACTCACACATCAGCTCGGTATGCTGGAGCGGATGACAGACATGAAAGTCGTCTCTGCGATAGGTGAAGCCAGAACAGTTATCAGAGAAGCCCCGGTTGTGCCAGAAATTCGCGACTTTCGCGTGTGGGTTCGTAAAAGACTTACGGTCGAAGAGGCATCTAAATTTGAGTGGCAGATATGCGATGCAGAGGACAATTTCTCGGCATTTTTTCGGATGGCACCCTCCCCTGTCAAGGCATCGGAGTCCCCACGAGAAATCTTGGTGACTATGCGGACACATCCCGGTGTACCAACGCATACACCCACAGGCGGTTGGCACTTTTACGGCAGCAACGGAACACTTGTCGGACAAGGCAGACACATTTTAACCCCGATTCTGCTGTACACGATGGACTCGCAAACCGCGCTGAAAAATATTGACGATACGGCTGAAGAATTGCCCGTGCCGAAACGTCTTACCGACGCGCTACCACGGATCGGCGACGATATCCAAAACAAGTGGGTTGCGCTTGTTCGAGACTTTCTCGCGGATATTGAGAACCGTCCACACGAACCCTATCTGACCTTTCAAGATGGCTGGCGTTATCAAATCGCTATTGATGCAATCCGGACAAGCAAGGGATGGACACAGATCCCTGGCTAACCACTCGGCAGTCCCGCGATCACGATCATCGTGATGGCGCGCTGTTCGAAAGATTGTTTGTTATTCCGCTTGGCAACCGACCCTTCAATCGGTTCACAAGCAACATTTTATTCCTTCCCTGGAGGCTCTATGCCTAAGCTGGTTGTAAAAAATTTCATAAATATCCGTGAAGCAGAAATCGACATGGATAAAACCTTGGTGGTTTTCATCGGTGAAACCGCCACTGGGAAAAGCGTCCTCGCGAAGTTGCTCTACCTTTTTCAAGAGTTAATCCGCGACTTTCGTCAATACATCAGACAAATCAATTCCTACCCGCCAGAACACCTGAAAACACCCGGACAAGAATTATCAATAGTGTTTCGTACGCAAATTACCCGTAAATTTCGTGAGTTTTTTGGTGATGTCACAGGATTTCCAAAACTGGATAGCAGTCAGCAGGAAACATCCAAGCAAAAACACTCTACTTCATCAGGGAACCTCTTTACTGAAGGTTTCCAACAGCCGCCGGTTTCCGATAGCCACTTTGAAATCACTTACTATTATACAGCTGAAAGTGCCATCAGGCTAACGTTAACCGATGAGAAATCGCTCCATATTGACTTACCCGCCGTTATGGACGAAGTTGAAGACCTCTGTTACAACTTACTGGAGAAACTAAAAAGTGTTGACATAAAACAGTCCGATAGTGTCACAACGGAGTCGGACTCACCCGATGAAACAGATGCGCCTTCAGAGGATGACCTTGACAAAAATAAAAACACCAATCAATTTCATTATATTCTGAATATGGCAATCGGAATGAGTAACATCACCGAGAAATTAGCCGGTACACATCGTGACAGTCTCTTCATTCCGGCAGATAGGAATATCGCCGCCAACTATCCAGATGCCCTTAAAAGAATCTTCTATGGTGGCATAAAAAGTGATCTTCATACGCGTGCTGCAACCCGTTCACGTGCCAACCTTCATCTCATCGCACGCTTCTTGGAAAAAAATGAAGAATTCCTTGATGCCTTTAGCACACAGAACTTTCGGAGCCTTTTTGATGAAAGAATGGAGGAAGAATCAGAAGACGTCGATAAACCCATCATAGAATTTTTGCTCAAGAAGATTTCCGTCATTTTAAACGGTGAATATGAAACAATAGACAAAATTTCTCAATCCCGACTTTTTTCGCACCCAAGTGGTGAGAACACAACTTTCTTAGAGAACGCATCGACAGGACAGCAAAATCTCATTCGAATCCTACAAGATGCCTTCATGAGTATGCTTTACAACGAAATGGTTTTTCGTGTCATTGAAGAACCCGAAGCACACCTTCACCCAACAACCCAGAAACATCTCATGCACATCATCGCCTTGATACGGAATCACACTGATAGCCAGATCGTTATGACAACCCACAGCCCGTATCTTTTGGCGGTCCTTAAAAGCCTCTTAACCGCCGGACGACGGTCAAAGAAGAATCCAGAAGCTGCTGCTGAAATGGAGACGCGCGTCCCAAAGTTATGTTGGTTAATGCCTGAAGATGTGGAAGTATACCATATTAAAGACGGGATAAGCCAGTCCATTGTCCAACCGAAAAGGAAATCGGTTCTCCAGAATCCACTTGCCGACCTCCTTACAGATATTTAAGACAGTGTATGCCCTTCGCTCGACTTATAAAATACAAAATCAAGGTTAAAAAGACAGATGTACGAGAAACACGGAGAAACAATCAAAGCACAAGCTTTCCTTGACGCTTTACAAAGCGATGCTGTATCCGTGACTTTCACGAATTGCACGATTGAAGGGGTTGTTGACCCTTTTCTGATGGAATTGGAGCGGGATGAAAACGATCGGATTCTTCTGAATAAGAGACTCTCTTGCACGGGGTGTACGTTTAAAAACATCGTCAATTTCCGAACAATCGTCTTTCAACAAGAGGTGGACTTTCGGCGTACCCTCTTTGAGGCAGATCTTGACTTCGATGAAGCGATTTTATACGGTCCGTGCGCATTCCGTGAAGCCATCTTTCAGAGGCGTGCCGATTTTCACAGCGCAATCTTCCACAAGAGTGCCAGTTTTTGGCGGGCGCGATTTTATAACGCCGCCGATTTTCACAGGGTTCAATTCCGTGAAAACGCAGTTTTTCATGAGGCGAACTTCCTCACTGAAGTCAATTTTCGGAGCGTGCTGTTCCAAGGCATCCTCGACTGCACAGGGACATGGTTCCCTGAAACGACAGCGTTCAACAACGCCACATTTTTCGGTACCGCCAACTTTACTGCTGCCCAGTTTGTCTCTGTCGCTTCCTTTCGCGACGTTAAATACACCCAAGACACACTTCCCGATGCCGTGCAAGCCAAACTTGGCAGAAAACAGCACCGTCCGACCGAATTCTACTTAGATAGCCGACACATAGACGAGGTTGCAAACCCTTTTTTTAAAAGGTACGTCGCTGATCAGCAGTTCATCCGTGCGTTCAATCAGGCAAATCCGATATTGGCAAAGTTATGGCGATGGAGTTCCGACTACGGTCGGAGCCTGGCACTCTGGGCGTTCTGGTCTCTTTTCTTTGCGTTTCTGTTCGCGCTTGCGTACATGCCGCTCCCGACGTGGGTGCCATCTTGGATGCAAAAGTGGACACCTCTCTTTCATCAATCGACAGGTGCCTACAGCGGTAAACCGTTAACATTCTCGAACTGTTTCTATTTCAGTATTGTTACCTTCACGACGCTCGGTTTTGGAGACATCGTCGCCGACAATGCCGCAGCGCGGTTTCTTGTTACACTGGAAGTTATTTTCGGGTACCTGATGTTAGGTGGACTCATCAGCATCTTCTCAAACAAACTGGCAAGTCGGAGTTAATTCATCGCGGAAAAGGAAAAGGTTTTCATGCAAATCAGAACTTTACAGACATTCCTTGTTGTCACCTTCACAGCATTTACTTTCACAATACACGCGACAGCGCAAGAAGCCGCTCCATCGGCGAATACGGACTATTTTGACTACATCACGCTTTTCTCTCAAGGAAGGATCACCCGTTTCACAGAGATGCCGATTCAGGTATACATCTCCCCTGTCCTCAGAGAGAGTCCTTACTTACCTGAAATCCGATATGCTATGCAAACATGGCAGACCGCCAGTGACGACAACATCCGTTTTGAAGAAACGGAGACACCTCAGAACGCAGATATCCGTGTCAGTTGGGGCTACACCGGTCTCCTCACCGATTTTCAGGATACGAGACTCGGCAGTGCAGAGTTAACACGTCTCAAAGATAGCGTCCAAATCGGCACCTTTTCTAACGGATTAGAAGTAGGTTCTGCCACTGCAGTTGAAGATCGATCACCCGAAACAGTACACGAGATCAGTTTTACAGTAGAGGTTATCCTCATGTTAGAAGGTTACGGAACTGTCGGGGAATTGTCCCAAGAAGAGATGCGAACAGTATGCGTCCACGAATTTGGACACGCAATCGGCTTGTGGGGACACAGCCCGCATCCGGGAGACATCTGTTATCCGACAGCAACGGCACAACAGCCATCTGAGCGCGATATAGCGACGCTGCGTAAACTCTATAACACATCCCTTAATACACCACAACACGATGTCGCTATCAAGGTGCTGAAAACCGAGATTGAACAGAAACCCTATGCCGATCCTCAAACACGACTGCGGGCACACTATCTACTCGGAGCCATCTACTTCGACAAAGGCGATACCGCATCCGCAATCGGCAGTTTTCAAACCTGTAGGCGGTTAAATGCCAAGTTTCGACCTGCCATAGAGAAACTGATCCAAGTTTACCATGAGACAGGCGAAACATACGAGGCAATCGCTCTTCTTGAGAAACGGATAACTCAGAAAGCGTCGCCAGCAGATTACAATACGCTCGGCATCTTCTATTACGAGAAAAGCGATGCTGAGAAAGCGATACAGGCATTCGAAAAAGCACTTCACATCGCACCGTATCACAAAGCCGCACGGCGAAACCTACATCAACTTCTCCGAGCCAAAGGCTTCAAAGCACTGGCATCAAAAGACTTTGAGACCGCCACTACCACCTTTGAAAGGGTGCTGCAGATAGAGCCCCTCGACGCACCTACCTATCAACTCATGGGCAACGGATACGCCCAAGCTGGACAATTTGAAAAGGCTATTAACTACTATCAGAAAGCAGTGGATCTTAATCCCGTCGATGCACTGACACAACAAAACTTCGCACACTGCTATAACAATTACGGTGTATCTCTACGAAACCGTGGGAAATGGGACGAGGCAATTACTGCTTATCGCAATGCTTTGCGGTTGATGCCGACGCTCCAAATTGCCCGAACTAACCTGAGCGACGCATTTACCCGAAAGGCGAAGGCACATAGTGAAGCAGGCGAATTAGACGAAGCCGTAATGGCGTATCTCGAATTGCAGAAACTCCATCCGAACGAAATGCATATTCGTAATTTACTTGGGGAATTATATCTCAAAAAAGGCGACTACGCCGATGCCTTGTCGGTATTTCAGCACGTTTATAACGTTAATCCTAATGCCGATCACGCCCTACATAACCTCATTGCAGCCTATCATCACTATGCGCGAAGCCTCAGCGATGCCGGAGACGACACAACAGCGATCCAACTGCTTGAAGAGGCACTCCGACTTGCCCCAACCGACCTGAATTTACGGTTGAGCTTGGCGAACGCCTATCAAGGTGCTGAAGACTATGCGCGTGCCGCTACGGAAATAGCGCGTGTTTTGGCACAAGCCCCAGAAAATCCACAGGCAAAAGAGGAGCAGATTAACCTGAAAATCCGACGTGGTAACGCTCTCATGCGAGAACGGCAGTACACCGATGCGCTCGCTGAATTTGAGGCGATTCCCGAATCTGCGCGCGACATCGAGATTTACAACACTATCGGTTACCTCTACCTCGTAGAAGGTGAACACGCGAAAGCTTTCGCTGGTTTTGAAACTGTTCTGGGGAAAGATCCGATTAACATGCCTGCCTTCAGGAATGTACTGTCATTAGAATCTCAGTTAATCCGTAAACGTGCGAATAAAATGAGAGAGGATACCCTCGTCAAGGTCCGATGTCTTCTGGCTATTACCTTAATGCATCGAAAACAACCAACTGCGGCAGTCGAAAAATATCAACTCGCGCTGAATTCTGTTAAAAGATCTAGTACATCTGAAGAGATGGATTCTCGGGTCGTTGAAACCGGCAGACGACTCGCCAAGTGGTTCCAGCAACACGGGGACGCTGAAAACCGTGAGATGATCCTCGATTGGGTCGAAGAGCACAGTGGTAATTAACGGTAACCGATTCCAGTGTTTTGGGCAGGCACAAAACCAAGAAACACCCAAGCAAAAATCCCCTACAAGTGTTCATGTATTTCCGGGCTTTACTCTAAACAGTGGCTTAAAAGCAGAAAGGCCGGGCAAGAAGCCCGACCAAGGGTCCCTGCCCAGGGTTCCCACCGGTTACTGGGAAGGGATACTGGGAAAGGGAAATGTAATAACGAAGGAGGCTTGTAGCTACTGTGCGACGACTATCTACATCTACTGCCGTCCACCACCGCCACCGCGACGGTCTCCACCGCTACGCCAACGGTTCATACGTTGCTGCATTTCTGTGACCCGTTTCTTCGTTAATTCGTTGAGTTTAGCCATCTGTTCTTCAGTTAAAACCTCTTTGAGACTCGCATTGACATCCATGAGAATTGCTTGGATATCCTTTGTTGCGGCTTCACGCATATCGGGTTGACTTAACTCTTCCATCTTCATCGCAACTTTGTCCCGACTTGCCTGATAGATGGGGCGTGCTTTTACGAGCGTTTCATCGTCCACTTTCACACTAAACGTTAAATCAAGCCAAGAGTTATCAACAACGGACACATAGTTCATCATTCCCATCATTCCCCTGCCGCCCCGGTCACCGCCCTGACGGTTACCACGTTGACCTTGTGCGTCCCGGTTGGGTCGTTGTGCCGATGTTGCATGTTCAAAAACAAACAAACCTACGATTGCGATAACTGCGATTGCACTGATTGTCAAAAATTTCTGCTTCATTTTCATTTCTCCTATTTGGAATTTTGATTTAGCGAATGCCTCGAATCCTTCTTGAAAGGCGTTCACAATGGGGTTCTGCCTTTTTAGTCAAAGCTGTTCGGAAAAGGTTCGTTTTTATTTTCTCTGCAAATGAGAAGGTATGTGTATGAACGGAAAATAATAGGCAATATCTCTAACACATCGTAGAAAACGTAGCCAGTGTTCGACAGAATATGGTATAATAGCTTAAGCTGCTACTTAACAAGTTCTGTAGGTTTGATCACAAATTCTTCAAGGAAAAGTGAAGGTATCCAGTGGCGATACTCTATTTGAAAGGCTTCATAAGAGACGCGACATATACATCATATCTCAATCCAGAGAAATTTGAAGAGTATGATATAACCCAATTTGATGTGAATCAAGCGCAGGCATCCGGACTCATTGATCTGGAAACATCAGGAAATAATCTGGCTTTTTCAAAATGGGTTTCGCCGAAACGGACGCGCTCTTACCCTTTCGCACGGATTTACAACACGTTCCACTTCAATCTCCGCCTCACTCACGAAGTTGCGATCGAACGGAAACTTTATCTGGTTTAGGTCCAGGGTACCCCAGCCTGCGAAATAATAGGGGGGTGTCGATACAAGGCGTAGGGGTATTACTCCGCATTCGTCTTACATGAACGACACCGCATATAGATGTTTTACAAGGTCTCACTTGCTACTTGCCATACACCGTTCCAAAGGTGAGGATAGGACACTGCCAAGAGACAGCGTTGGAACTCCTATCCAGCAAGTTACATAGAATTATACTGTGTTTTTAGGAAAAAATCAAGTCTTTTTTTCAATAAATCTCTACGCCGCTTATATACCCTACCTAAAGGCAGGGGCTTTAGCGGGGGAGTGGTAAAGGCGTTTTCAGCATTTCAAACTATCTCGGTGGACAGTATTATTTAACCGCCGATGAAGTTTATTGGGAAAATGACCAGTTAGTCATACAAGAATCTAAAAACAGTAGTAAGGGGAAACTTCCGTCTGAAAATGACATTAAAGATGGCTTGTTCAAACTGATTCTTTTTGCGAATATGGAAGAAGTAGCAATTGATGAAAGAACAAACATCCAGTTTACCACCCGATTGAAATTAACGGGGAACCTTATTGGCAGTCTATTCTTACCATGTGTTACAGAGAATGTTTTTAATTTTTGTGCAGAAAATCGCTTGACCCAAACATATCAAAAAAGACTCATCTCACTTAACCAAGAAGCGAGCGAAAATAACAAGTTACAAATATGGATAACAGGTCGTCATGCGTAAATTAGCCAAAAGTCCACTGCGGTATCCAGGGGTAAATCAAGGGCACTCAAACAGATTCTACCGCTGATTCCGGCGAATATATCGGAATTCCGCGAACCTTTTGTCGGTGGCGGATCTGTCTTTTTTGCGATCCGAAGCCTCTTTCAAAATCGTATCAAGTCCTATTGGATCAACGACCTCAACTATGACCTCTACTGTTTCTGGAAACAGGTAAGAGATTATGGTCCCAGTTTAGTTGACGCACTCATAGAAAAACGCTCAACCGCTACAAATGGACGGACCCTATTTGAAGAACTCACAAAAACGAAAGATGAACTGAGCCAGAACCGAGAACTGCTTTGTGAATTTCAACGCGCGGTGCGCTTCTTCGTGCTTAACCGCATTACTTTTTCTGGTGTGGTGGATTCCGGCGGATATTCGCAGTCTGCGTATGAGAAGCGTTTCATGGATTCATCCATTGAACGTGTAAAAAACATTTGTCCATATCTTTCCGGTGTCGAAGTCACGAACGGAGATTATACCGACGCACTTTTCCAAGACGGAGACCCCGACGTATTTATTTTTCTCGATCCGCCCTACTGGAAGGCAACTGAATCAAAACTATACGGTGTGAGAGGCACACTACACACTACTTTTGATCACGTAAAATTCGCTAAAAATATGCAAAAGTGTCCACACAGGTGGTTGATTACATACGACGACTCGCCCGTCATCAGGGAACTCTTTGATTTCGCTGAAATCCAGGAATGGACGCTACAATACGGGATGAATAATTACCGACAACGGAACGCGGCAAAAGGGAGAGAATTGTTCATCAAGAATTACTGAGAGGAATGGCAGAATGGATTGGAAAGACGCACTGCTGGGCATCGTAAAGGATTCGGGAAATCCGAAGAAAATACCGAAGCAATCCGAAGAAAATACCCAAGTAAAAACACTCCGATTTGGGGAACCCCTCGCAAAGCATACTTACTTCGGGATCGGTGGCGAAGCCACCGCCTATATTGAAGTCAACACTGTAAGCGAATTGGCAGCCCTGGCACGTTTTCATCAACAGTGGAACGTTCCTGTCGCAATTATTGGTCGTGGCTCAAACTTGTTGGTAAGCGATGCCGGCTTCAATGGCATCGGTGTCAGGTTAGTCGGTGAGTTAGCGAAACTGGAGGTTGATGGGAACATCGTTTCGGTCGGCGCGGGTCTCTCACTACCGCGACTCTCAAAAGTGATGTCGCGACAGGGACTGAGCGGTGTGGAATTCGCACTCGGCATCCCCGGCTCCGTCGGTGGGGCATTGATTATGAACGCTGGCGCATGGGGGAGTAGTTTTGGAGATCTCGTTACAGATGTCACGGTCATGAACGACACCGGTGAACTGCTTAACTTAACCCACACTGAGGCAAAATTTGAATACCGACACAGCGGTTTGGATGCCTATTTCTGTGTCACAGGTGCGACGCTGAAACTCGTATCCGGGGACGCTGACGTGATCACGGCACGGATGCAAACGTTTTACAAGCAGAAAGTTGAAACGCAACCCTTCGCCGAAGAGAATGCCGGATGTATGTTCAAAAATCCGCCCGGGGATTCCGCGGGACGGTTGATCGACATCAGCGGTTTGAAAGGTCATCGTATCGGTGGTGCAGAGGTATCAACGGTTCACGGCAATTTCATTCTCAATATCGACAATGCAACAGCGACTGACGTGTTGAATTTGGTCGCGTATATCCAAGAACAGGTGCGTGAGAAAACAGGAATCTCCCTACAAACCGAGGTAAAACGGCTGGGGTTTGACGACTCATCAGCCACTTCGTTGTGAATCCGGTGCGGTTGGAAACCGCACCTACCATGCCTGGGATTGAGACTTATATTTTTCCTAAAATCGACACCTATGGTCGGATAACGGTGCCATCCATCCGTCGCACGGGTGCCCAACCCCCGTTGAGTGGATCCTCTGGAAACGGGAATCGTGCCGCGAGTTCTTCATCCACATCAATACCGAGCCCTGGTGCCTCATTTACCCAAAAACAGCCATCTCGAATTTCGGGACACCCCGGGAAGACCTCTTTGGTGTTTTCACCAAAGACATGCTGCTCCTGAATACCGAAGTTATAGCATGCGAGATCCAGTGCAACGTTGGCGGCATGCCCAACCGGCGAGACATCCCCAGGACCGTGCCATGCGGTGCGGACACCGAAGAATTCACAGAACGCGGCGAGTTTACGTGCAGGACTGATACCCCCGATTTGTGAGATATGCACCCGGATAAAATCGATAAGCCGATCCTTGATAAGGTGGACGTATTCATTCGGGTTATTGAACAATTCACCCATCGCAATTGGGATACTCGTCTGCTGACGCATGCGTTGAAAATAATCAACATCTTCGGGGGCAAACGGGTCTTCAAGGAAGAAGAGGTTATAGGGTTCCAGTCCTTTTGCGAGATTAATCGCTTGGATGGGGGGGATGCGTTCATGCACGTCGTGTAGGAGTTCCACTTCATCCCCAAGATGTGTCCGCAGATGATCGAAAAGTTTGATGATGGTATTGACATAAGGGGTCGGTTCAAAAGCAGGTGAACTCCGCTTTCCACCGCCTGCTCCATAGGTCGAATACCCCGGTATTGCCACCTGTGCGCGAACATAGCGATAGCCTTGCTCCATATAACCGCGGATGCTCTCCTCTACCTCTTCAAAAGTGCCACCACCTGCATGTGCATAAAGTGTTGCCGCCTCTCGGCATTTACCGCCGAGCAATTGGTAGACGGGCATGTTGGCACGCTTGCCCATGATGTCCCATAAGGCGATGTCCACACCACTGAGTGCATTGTTGAGCACCGGACCATTTCGCCAATAGGAACTGACGAAACTGGTTTGGAAGATGTCCTCTATGTTCGTCGGATCTTTCCCAATGAGAAAGGGCTTGAGATACTCATCGACTGCGGTTGCTACAGCGAGTGGACGCTGTGTAAATGTGGCACACCCGATTCCGTATAAACCGGGTTCACTCGTTTCAATCTTAACAATGACAAGCCGAGTTCCATTCGGTGCGGTCAGAATCGTTTTCACATCTGTAATCTTCATATTTTAATTATACCTTTTCAATAGTTGTCAGTGCGGGTTGCTACGATGGGGAAACACTCTATCAAAAACACCCTTTCAAAGGAATTCTCTCACGCCTATTTCTTCGTCAAAATAAGATTCTGGTAGGCATCAACAACAGCGGAGAAATTCGGGGGTATTACCGTCGTCGCGCTAAATTCTGTCACAATCGCGGGACCTGCGATTTGATTGCCGGGACGCAACGCCTCACGGCGGTAGAAATCGGTTGGGAGTGCTTCACCTTCAAAGATAACAGGATTTTGGACAGTAAACGCTTCAGAGGCATCAGAATCGGCGAGTGGGACTGATTGGATGGGAGGTTTATCGGTCTCCCCGGTGGCTGTAAGTCGTAGGTTCACCACTTCCACTGGCGCGTCATTTCGGGCATAGCCAAACCGTAATTCATGTGCGGCGTGAAATCTCTCAACAAGAGCTTCTATCTCGATTGAAGACGCATGTTCCGTGGTAGAAAACGGGATATTCAACTCATAAGACTGCCCCTCATACCGCATATCAAGCGAACGGTCAATTTTAAGCTGATGCGGGGCGAAGCCCTCCATTGCCATTTCATTCTCCGCTCGGGTCAAGAGTGGATCAAAACCGGTGTTCAACGCTTCAATAAAACTTCCACTCTCCTCACTGTTTTTTTCAAACTGCCATAGTACTGTCTGCGAATAATCTTTAACGACATCTGCAAAGAGCATCCCGTAAGCAGAGAGCAAACCGCCATTCGGCGGAATAAGCACTGTCTCAATTCCGAGATTTTCTGCCATAAATGCGGCATGTAAACCGCCAGCACCTCCGAAGGAAACGAGCGTGAAATCGCGTGTATCAAACCCGCGCTCCACAGAAATGACCTTGATCGCACATTCCATCGCTGCGTTAGCAACCTTAAGAATGCCATCCGCCGCTTGCATCGGTGGAACACCAAGACGTTTCGCAAACTCTTCAATGTGTGTCAGCGTCTTATCGGAGTCCAGGGACATCGCCCCCCCTAAAAACTGGGTTGCAGCGATGCGTCCCAAGTAGAGGTTCGCGTCGGTTACCGTGACATCTTCTCCGTTGTTTCCGTAGCAGATGGGACCTGGATCTGCTCCCGCGCTTTCTGGTCCGACGCGTAGTGCACCACCCGCATCCACAGTCGCAATAGAACCACCCCCTGCACCGACGGTGTGAATATCGATCAGCGGAACTTTGATTGGGAGTCCACTAATCGTGCTCTCGGTTGTCAGAGAGATACTACTATTGCAGAGACTCACGTCCGTTGAAGTGCCACCCATATCAAATGTGATGATTTGTTCATAGTTAACATTCTTGGCGACCTGATACGCGCCAATAACACCACCGGCGGGACCGGAAAGGACCGTGCGGATACCCGCGGATTCACCTCTGTATAGCAAGTTTTCAGCTTGCAAACTACGCTGAAACATCTCAGCAGAGATACAACCACCGTTGGAGAGCATCAAACGGAACGATTTTTTAATTTTACCTTGCGGATAGGTATCGGTCCCCTGTTTCTCAACGTTTTTCGTGTTCGAGTTCCGCTCGATTTCATTAGGTGTTACGGTTTCGTTAAAACCGCGTAGCAAGTCAGAATCCGTCAGTGTAGAGAGATGCCGTTCCAAAGTAGGACGGATATACGCGTTCGCCACAGTCGTGCTGAAACGCGCATACTCTCGATATTCTGGTAAGACTTCGTGTGAACATGAAACGGGTATATCAAGCCGTGCGAGGTGTTTCGCAACCGTCTGTTCGTTCTGTGGGTTGACATAAGCAAAGAGGAAACAGACGGCGATAGCATCGAGTTCCAATGTAGCGAGTTTGGACACAAGTGCTTCTAAATCGCTGGGTTCAATTGCGGTTTGAATTTCACCTGTGTGCAGCGTTCGTTCTGATATACCGAAGCGTCTATCGGCAGGAACAAGGGGGGCGGGGCGTTCCACGAAGAAATCATAGAGGTTCGGACGTGCCTGTCTGCCTATCTCCAAAATGTCCTCAAAATCCTTCGTCGTGACGAGGGCGATACGCGCACCTCTACGCTCAAGAAGCGCGTTCGTTGCTACCGTCGATCCGTGGACAATGTCCAACCGTTCGGTATCGGCATCGTGCATACGCAAGATTTCACTCACACCTTGTATTACAGCGAGAGCAGGGTTCTGCGGTGTGGACAGGACTTTGTGCGTGAATAGGTCGCCATTCATCCGCAGCACAATGTCGGTGAAGGTACCACCCGTATCAACTCCGATATTTTTAACTGTGGGGGTTTCTGCTCGATTTTCTCCGTTGTCGAAAATCGGTTTTTGACGAGATTGAGACTCATCCGGAACTAATTGCATTTTTCTCTCTTTTCATCAGCGGTTTCTACACAAATTTACGACAGACTTCCGTAACAAAACCTCAAACAACCACATTTTGCGGTGTGCCTTCCAGAAAAGCGATGATATTGTCCACCGCGCCCTCATTAAGAAGCTCAACGCCTTCAGGAGTCATATCCGCACAATGTGGGGTCAAAATTACCTGCTCGCATTCCAAAAGCGGGTGGTTCGCCGGGGGTGGTTCCTGATCATACACATCAACAGCCACCCCACCGAGGTGTCCGCCGTTCAAAGCCGCGACCAACGCATCTGTATCAATTACGCCGCCACGTGCGACGTTGATTAGGAGCGCGCCTTGCTTCATCAAACCGAGTTCACGCTCCCCTATGAGATGGTGGCTTTCCTCTGTGAGTCTGACGTGCAAACTCACAACATCAGCAGCACGAAGCAGTTCGTCCAGAGAAACAAATTCAACCCCCAACGCCTCCGCGCGTGCCGTCGAAGGGTGATACGTCCACGCGATAACGTTCATCCCGACCGCTCGTCCAAGGCGTGCCATCTCTGCCCCGATATGCCCAGTGCCTATAACGCCCAAGGTTTTCCCTTGAAGGTAGATATTATCCATACGGGGCCATCCCCCTGCCTTCATAGACGCTGTCAGGAACGCCGCTCGTTTGGCGAGTGCGAACATCAATCCAAATCCGTGTTCTGCTACAACTGGAGCGGTACGTCCGGGTTGATTGCAAACGGTAATTCCACGCTCTTTCGCCTCATCAAGCCCAATCATATCGGTACCGATAGAGCAAAGTGAAATCAACTTGAGCTTGGGGAGTTGGCGTAGGATTTCCGCGGGCCATTTGACGATCCCGCGTGAATTGATGAGGATATCTGCATCTCCGGCACGACGAATTTGCTCTTCGGGCGTTTCAGGTCGGTCAGTGTAAAGAATAACATCGCCATAAGGTTCCAAACGTTCCAGATGCGACGAGCCTTGGATTTGCGGTGGTGAATCACCCGGAACAACGATTTTAAGTTTGTTCACAATTCATTCCTTTTTTTAAAAACACTGACGGTACAGAGCAACGATCTCCTCAGCCGTTGCTTGTCGCGGATTGTTGGCAGGACTTCCGCTTGCAATAGCATCAACTGCCATCTGCTCAATGACAATCTCGAATTTCTCTCTGTCAATACCGATTTCACCGAGTCGTGGCATTTGAATATCGGTGACCAGCCGTTCCACGGCATCAATTGCTGCGTCTGCCTGCTCCATTGGGGATAATCCGTCAATCGGTTCGCCCATGGCATACGCAATATCGGCAAAACGAGCGGGGGCACCGACGACGCTAAATTCCATCACATCACGTAATAACACCGAATTTGATAACCCGTGATGAATGTGGAAATACGCACCGATTGGACGAGACATCCCATGAACTAAAGCCACAGATGAATTGCTGAACGCCATCCCTGCGATAGAGGCACCGATCATCATATCCGTGCGGGCAGGGATGTTTTCACCGTCCGCCCATGCCTGTCGCAGTGAGCCAGAAATCATATCAATCGCCTTCAACGCGAGTGCATCGGTTATGGGTTGGGCGCGTTTGGAGATGTATGCCTCTATTGCATGCGTCAAAGCGTCAACACCGACTGCCGCAGTCAAGTGCGGCGGAGTTGTAAGGGATAGCAGCGGATCCACGAGGGCAATAGATGCCAACAAACAAGGACTACTAAGCATCATTTTGACATTCCGTTCGGTGTCGGTGATGACAGTAACTTTGGAGACCTCGCTGCCCGTTCCGCCAGTCGTTGGTATTGCGATGAAAGGTGCGCCCGGATTCGGGATCTTGTCCACACCCATGTAATCGGCGAAGTCACCGTCGTTTGTAAGCTTCATGGCGATGCCTTTTCCGCAGTCGATCGCACTCCCGCCACCGACACTCACAATTACATCGCAGGCTTCGTCAGCATACTGCTTTAAGCCGTCTCGCACATTCTGTAGGGTTGGATCGGGTGTAACATCAGAGAAACATGAGGATGCTATCCCGGTATCATTCAAATTTTGGGCGATCTTGTCGGCGTATCCGATTTTGGCAATACCCGGATCGGTAACGATGAGTGCGCTTGTTGCCCCGAGGCGTTTCGCCTGTTCGCCGACGTTTTCGGACGCGCCTGCGCCTGTAATTATTGTCTGCGGGAGTGTTAATGTCGTAGGCAATTTTCCATTCCTATAAGGGTTTATAATTGAACTGAGTGTGAAATGGGTTAAAGAATCCTAAGACGTTCAAGGTCAGCCTCTGTCCACTCTGCTTGCTCCTCAATGATAGCTTTGAGTGTGCCAACAGCAAAAGTTTGTCCCATATTGTGGAGATGGATAGTTGTTCTCCGTCCATCTGGATGTTTGAAAAGACGGAGGGCACCTTTGCTTCTTTCTTCATAAAACCCGTCTTTTTTCAGAGCACGTATCAACCTTCGTGCTCTAAGTGAGCGTAACCGACTGTAATCAATAGCCATATTAGACTGTTATAGCGATTAAAGGCAGATCGCTAACCTGAATGCGTGGGTTGGGTTCAGAAGCACCCTCTTTTTCTTGCTGTACTATTGACTCTAAAAGATGTTCTTCGCCATGCTCCAAAAGTGATTCAATGAGCAAATCAACAGCGTCTTGTAGATTCTTTAGAGCCTCTTTTTGAGTATATCCCCAACTTGAAGCTCCTTGATGCACCAGTGAGGGAATATAAGCCCGCCAAACAGGGTCCTTAATTTGCTCGTCAAGCCATTCGTCTTCTTCTATGACAACCTGAAATGTATACGTTTTCATCTGGTTCTCCGATTCGGTTAGTCTCGCGGTTGCATTGTTTTGGAAGTGCCACAGCATTCAGCTAAGTCAGCCATTAGAAACTCCTTAATGCTTCTTTTGACACCCCTTCCTCGGATGTCCCATGCTACCACGCACACAGGCGTTAGTTTCAACCATTTCAGGGTTACTAATGCCGGAAATGGCGTACACCGGTCAGTACCATCGCCATACCGTAAGCGTCTGCTGTTTCAATTACAGGGGCATCATTGACAGAACCACCGGGCTGAATAATAGCACTGATACCCGCCTCACCCGCGATTTCAACACCATCGGGGAATGGGAAATAGGCATCTGAGGCTAATACCGCACCCTTCGCCTTTTCACCCGCCTTCCGGATAGCGATGATAGCGGCATCCACGCGACTCATCTGACCCGCACCGATACCGACGCTTTGTGTGCCGTTGGCAAGCAGGATACAATTCGATTTGACATGTTTGCACGCCTTCCACGCAAAAAGGAGGGATTCTATCTCTGCTTGCGTTGGCACGCGAGAGGTTGCAACCTCCAAATCATCAGCGTTTAAGTCGTGGACATCTGGGTCTTGGACCAGCACGCCACCAGTAATATTGCGAATCTGCGAGACAGGTTCCGTAGCCGAGAGCGACCCAGCCTCAAGAATTGGTCGGCGTTTGACACGAGACAAGGCTCGCAGTGCCTTGTCGGTGTAACTCGGTGCGATAATTGCGTCAATTTTCACACCTGCCTTTGCGGCTTCGCGGATGATGTTTGCCGTCTGGATCGTCACCTTCCGATTCAACCCGACAATCGAACCGAAAGCGGAGGTCCGATCACACTCCAATGCGTTCGTGAATGCATCTTGCAGATTGTCAGCCGTCGCCAGCCCACACGGGTTATTATGCTTGATAATGGCACAAGCAGGGGTCTCAAAGTCCTTGACCATCTCTACGGCAGCTTCTAAATCGAGGAGATTATTAAAGGAGAGTGGTTGTCCACTCAGTTGGTTTGCCCACGCAGCGCATGCCCCTGGACTGGTTTCAGTTTTGTAGAAAGCGGCGCGTTGATGCGGGTTTTCGCCATAGCGAAGCGTACGCTCCTTCTTGAAATGGAGCGTTAGGTCAGTGGCGAATTCGTCGGGTGGTGAATCTATGTGAGCAAGATAGGCAGCAATTGCGGTGTCATATTGTGAGGTATGGACAAACGCCTCTTTTGCCAGTTCAAATCGCCTCTCTTCCGAAAGGCAACCGTCGTTTGCATCTAAATCAGCAATAATTTGCGGATATTGGCTTGCCTTCGTGAGAACAGCGACGTGACGATAATTTTTTGCGGCGGCGCGAATCATCGTTGGACCCCCGATGTCAATGTTCTCAATCGCTTCAGGGATTGTCACGTCGGGCTTGGCGACGGTCGCCTCAAACGGATACAAATTGCATACCACCATATCAATGGGAGTAATGCCGTGTGCCTCTGCCTGGGTATTGTGTTCAGCATTATCTCGATCCGCGAGGAGTCCTCCATGAATTTTGGGATGGAGGGTCTTGACCCTACCATCAAGCATTTCAGGAAAGCCGGTGTAGTCAGAAACATCAAGAATTTCAATCCCAGCGTCTCGCAGGTGTCTAGCTGTGCCACCGGTAGAGAGAATCTCCACACCACGTTGTGCGAGGGCATTGGCTATCTCTAAGAGGTTCGTTTTGTCATAGACGCTGATGAGCGCACGTTGTATTTTTTTCATGTTTTTTTAGTTTTCCTTGCGGTTCGATGAACGACGTTTTTTCGGACGTGCCTTTTCGTAATCCAGCCCGTCCGTCGGTTGGGCTTACCGTTTTTCTTTGGTGCGAAGATTTATTTAAGAGTATACCTACTACCTTTCTGTAACATATCGGGGAAACCCAAACCCATCGTTTGCGACGTGGCTTCGCGCCGGAATCTGCGAGCGATTGGGTATAATCAGGTCCATTTCCGATGTATTCTCAATGACGGTGCCGTCCCCGATGCGCACCTCATCTCCGATATAGATTCTTCCCGGATGCTCTGCCGCGCCTCGGATCGTCCCGATCACAACTGATGAACCGATGCGACACCGCTGTTCGATTTCAACAAACCCATAAATCTCGGTATTCGTTCCGACAGTGGAATAGTCAGAGACCTGTACAGGTCCGAGCAGGCTGGTGTCCGTGCCGATTTCAACAAAATCGCCGATGACGGGATGTCGTTGCTTTACTTTGACGCTCAAGCCACCGAACGTGCTTGGATAGATAACGCATCCGCAACCGATGATGCCCGTCTGTCCAGTGGTTACCCCGCGATGTGGGTGTTCCAAGAAATTGGCATCGCCTATCTGCGTTTCCGGGTGTAAATCGGCTTGATAGTAGCGTCCACCGAGTTCTGAGATGGCGCGCGGCAACAATGGGACCGGGATCCTGTGAATGTTTGGACTCTCTTCAAGGTCATCACTTCGGGTTAAAGCGTGTGCGACATCGTGGTAAAAGAGCACTCGCCAACCGGGATACGTACTCCCTACCAATTGGAGTTGATAATCCAAAACAGATGCGAGATTCAGACTACCAAGAAAGTCTTGGTAGGGTTCAAAGGTTCGTTCCTGAATTGCGGTATCTACTTGGGAACGGAAATCAAGTGCGGCGAGTTTTTCGCGAGAGATACCGGTATGGAGGAGATAGGCATCCCAGACAGCCGGATCTTTAAGAGAGGCGAAGCGATTCCAAAGGGCTCGACTTTTGAGCCGTGGCAGTTCCCAGAGGAGCGAAAAAGCGGTTTCAAGCGCAGCACCGAGACGTGTGTCGTCCGTAACAGCCAAAAACGATTGTGCTACCATCGCATACAACTGGTCTGCGACTTCCTCAATCGCTTCTGAGAGTTCGCGTCTTTGGTTACGCAACTGCGGTGCGTTATGCGATCCGGGTGCGACACATTCCAGCAAATTACCGAGTACAGTCTCAAGAATATCTCGATTGACAAATCCGCGTCCAGAGCGTTGCGCTAAACCTTCCCGACTCATACTGTCAATACGTAAGACGTCCAGTTCAGACTTGCTATAGATGGGACGCAGACGCTCCAGCGTTTGGGTCAATAGCGGCTTTTTTCGGTGTTCGTAAGAATCATCAAAAAGTGTGTTTTTAATTTCCCTTGCGGTTCGGTCAGGTGGGCGTGGATAATAACCTGCCTTCCCGTATACCCGCCCTCCAAATGTAAATCATTCTCGCTGCGAAGCAAAATTATGTCATTTAAGGAGAACATAATTTCATTACGGACTACGGTTTTTCATTCTACCCAAGATAGCAGTCTGCATTCTCACTGCGAAGCAGGCGCAGGCGGATACAAGAGGAAACCCAGAATAAAAAAACGCCTCATTTCTCGCCTCGCGAACATTTAAAAACTTCCTGTGCAGCAGTAACGCCAGCACCCAGTGGAACCTCATATCCGATCTCTACTAACCCCCGCTCAAAGGCAGAAATGGCGACGATAGCATCGTTTTCATTCATCCAACCGAGATGTGCGATCCGGACGATTTTCCCACTTAACTGACTCTGACCACCCGCATAGGTGACACCATAAGTGTCACGCATCAGATTGATAAAGGCCTTTCCATCAATTTCTGTTGGCAAGCGAATAGAGGTCAAAGTATTTGCAGGAGATGTTGCAAAGAGCGGAAGACCGAGTGCTTTAACCGCACTTCGGGTCGCAATTGCCAAGCGACTGTGCCGGGCAATGGTATTACGAATACCCTCCGCACAGATGCGATTTAAGGCACATTGTAGTGCCGTCAGCAGTGTTATCGCTGGCGTGTATGGCACAGAACCCTCCAAACCGCTTTGGTGCGCCTTTCGGAAGTCGAGATAGTATTTCGGAAGGTCAGAGCATTTAACGGCATCCCATGCCCGTTGATTGAGTGCAGCGAATGCCAGACCCGGCGGTGTCATTAAGCCTTTTTGGGAGCAGGAAACAACAACGTCCACCTCCCAATTATCCATCTGTAAATCATCGGCAGCGAGCGCGCTGACAGCATCAACAACCAGAAGTGTCGGACGAACTCGCGTTAGACTCGCCAATGCCTCAATGTCGTGCAAGGCACCCGTTGACGTCTCGCAGAGCGTTGCAAACACCGCTTTCACATCGGGGTGTTCTGTTAAGAGTGCTTCAACCATCTGTGGTTCAACAGAATCGCCCCATGTCACATCGATCGGGATCACTTCAATGCCGTAAGCGGTGCAGATGTCGTTCCACCGTTCTCCGAATTTACCGCTCTGAATGACAATGACTTTGTCTTCACGAGACAGAAGATTCGCGACTGCGCCTTCCATAGCACCGGTTCCGGACGATGTTAGAAAGAGGACATCGTTCTCGGTTTGGAAAACGTGTTTGAGTTTTTCAAGAACGTCTTTAATAAGCGTTACAGCAGTATCGCTACGGTGGTAATCAATCGGTTGCGCCATCGCCAACAACGCTTCAGGCGGAATTGGTGTGGGACCGGGTGTAAAAAGTAATTCTTTTTTCATGGGTAATAAGTTCGGGGCGTGCGATAATGCGCTTCGCATGAATCAGAATCAACGGTATGAAGTGCTTATGCACTTCCCCGGGTATGAATGCCTTATGGCATTCCCCGGGGCGAGTACGCCGCAAAATCGCACTACCACAAATCAACTGTTTGTAGGTTTCACATCAGGCAGTGTTAACAGCTATAACCGTTTTGCCTTCAACGTTAACAATAACCCATTCTTGGTCAAGGAGTTCACACAATTCTATAATTGCGGCGCGTTGCGCTGTGCTATCCATCGGTACCTCAAGGGTGAGTGTGGCGAATTCTTCTTTTTGTATTTCGCCATCTTTATCGAATTTCATCGGTGTAATCTGAATTTTTCTCAATTTTGCGTCCATTTTTTTAATTATGGCCTCCTGGACTGCTGCGTCCGTTGTTCTTGCAGGTTTTCGGTTAATTCGTGGCTGGGTTTGGGAATTTTTACGTTTCTAAAGAACTAAAACATTGGAAGGCGGTTCTCCATCCGTGCCTCGATTCCTCCGTCAATATATGTCATTCATGAAGGCTGCGACATCAATGCATTCTCCGCCGCGCCGAGAGGACTCCCACCCTGCTAAAATAGGGGCTAAAGAGAAGAGCCCATCGTAATAATCGCTTTGCAAAAGGCTCGCGTCCTCAGACTGAACGGCGCGGATAAACGTTTTGTCCTGTTCCAACCAAGGGTCAAATTCGTCGGCTTGATAAAGGACCTCGCCATTTACGACAATCCTATCGTATCCGTGAATTTCAAGGCATCCACCTTCATAGAAAATAGTAAACCGCGGTTCATTTTTCGGACCCGGACCGGCTGCGACAAAGTTAAGCGTCATCGTAGCTCCGTTCTCAAAACAGTAATTGAAACTGGTAGACAGCGCATTCGCATAAGCCGGGCGTTGACAATAAAATGCTTGGGATTTAGCAACGTTTAATCCCGTCATAAAACGTGTATAGTCGGTCGCATGAACCCCCCAATCAAGAGCACTCCCACCAGATTTTCCCATATCTTCCCACCACGTTTTGGGTCCACCCTCCGTTGAAGGAGGCAAGCCTCCGAAACTTTGAAACCGTGCATGCACGATGTGTTTGTCCATCAAATATCGGCGAGCCTCTTGGAAGATTGGACGATACCGTTCGCGAAACCCAACGGTGCTGATAACTCCTGCTTGCTGAATCGCGTTGTTAATTCGGTGCGCCACCTGCATCTTGAGTGCTTGTGGCTTCTCACTGAAGATGTGGATACCCTTTTCTGCGGCGGTCGACTCAACGTTAGTTCGTACGTACGCCGGTACGATAGAGTATAGCACGTCAATTGCTTCGGTGTCAAGCATTTCGTGTGCGTCTTGGTAGACACTTGGAATCTTGAAGCGTGCCGCTGTCTCTTGTGCGGTCTGTAGGCTGCTATCACACACAGCGACAATATCCACCGAATTTGTTTGTAATAGGTTCGGAATTCGGGTCCGGTTCGCGAAGTTCCCACACCCATAGAAAGCGACGCGAACGCGCGGAGCTGCTAACACAGTAGCTAACACAGTAACTGTTCTCCAAATTTTTAGGGTAAACGCTACAATCCAAGAGAAGAATGTCGTTTACCCTCCTATAGGGTTTCCGTGCAATAGATTCAAAAATACTATAACATTCGTCCAGTGCCAAACGGTTTCGCACGACTTTCTTAGGTTTTGTGGTTATGCTCTAAAGTTATGACGACATTTCCCTTTTTGTGTCCCTTTTCGACATACCGGTGAGCCTCGGCAGTCTGTTCCAACATATAGCGTCTATCTATGACCGATTTTATTTTTTTCGTCTCAATTAGTTCCTTATTTTGTGCATACAATCGCTTTCATAAGTCTCCTGTGAGTCGCTGAGAAGAAATGCCATTACACTCAGTGCCTACGTGAGTTTTATTCCCGCCAAGGGGGAACGTCCCACGTGTTGAACCATTCCCATTTCCAGATGACCCGTTTCTCTGGCATTTCCACCTCGTATTCTATGCCCGCGGTGAAAGGGAGAAGATGCGTTCTGTCTCCGACGATTTCACGGATTGATTCAATAAATGCCATTTCATCGGTGACGTTGGGGGGCCAGTGTCCGGCGGGTATTGGATCGGATTTCCGATCGGTTCGGTAATGCGTCGGTATCACAAAGCGTGGTTGGATTAAGTCGACAAGTTCTACGAGTCGAGACGCAAGTCCCTCACCAAGACCGAGTTTCATGTGAATCAGGAAATCCACGTTGCCTCGGAGGTTCACCAAGGTTGGATAGGGTTCGTGCAAATCCCCAGTGTGCAAGACAGAGACATTCTTTGTTGCGTGTGTTATCAGATATCCGTTCGTCGGGAGGTTTGGTGTTTGGTTTTCACCACTTTCAATCGTCTCGACTCGAATCTCCCCGAGATCAAGCGTATCTGAACCTTGAAAGGTACGCGACACTCCCTGTTTTTCGTTGAGATGTTTCGGATAGAGAACCTGTACCTTATCGGTGGGGACATGCTTGGTAATCGGCAGATCCCGCGCAAACGCGGCATCTCCGTATTTCTCAGCAATGGGTTGTGCAGGTGTCATACAACCAACGTTGACGAACAATTTTTTAAAACGCTCACCACAACATAATTTCTGCAAGGTTAGGGGATGGCAGTGATCGAAATGTTCGTGGGAAATAAAGATATAGTCGTATATCGGTTCAGCATCTGCTAAGTTCTGATTGAACAGATATGGATCGAAAGCGATATTGACATCTCCAAAGCGTACGTCGAATGCGCCACATCCCCACCATCTCAAAAATATGTTTTCCACAACAAGAGCCTTTCTGTCTTGAGGACCTATTTCAGTAGCCACATCTTCCGAACGCTTTGTGTATCGCCTGCCCGGAACTGGTAGAAATAGATGCCACTGGCTACGGTTTCCCCATTCCGGTTTTTACCGTCCCAATAAAGTGTTTTTTCACCATGGGACTGCTGTCCGAGGTTAAAGTCCCGAATCAATTCGCCGCTTTGTGAGTAGATTGTAATCTGAACATCAGTAGACTCGAAAAGCCGATAGGGAATCCATGTTTCTGGATTAAATGGATTGGGGTAGTTTTGCAAAACTTCGGCAGCTTTTATCTTGCCCCATGTCATGCTCTGTTTCCCAACGGGTTCAACCGATACCGCTACGTTTTCGGCTTCAGTGAAAGTAAGCACATCCGCATCATAACCGAGATGATGGTAAGTTTCAACAAGACCTGAGGGCCAGGCTAAGGTGACGGAATCGATTCGGTGAACAGAAGAGAGACCGAATTCCAGTTCTAAACTATCACTGCCCAAAAAGCCGGTCCCACAAATTAACTCTTGTACCTGAACACGGTCGCCTACAACCACTGATACCCGTGTACCGATCCCATCACGATTGCTCTTCGTTCCGCGCAGCCGAATTTTTATGTGTCGATTGTCAGAATCAACATCGTTTTGTAGGAGCGTATTACCCGTGTTATTGACGACGTAAAAATCGACATCACCATCGTTATCAAAATCACCAGTGGTTGCACCACGTCCGACGGCATCAACACTGACGTTTAGGGCATCGGCACGATCCACAAATTGCCCGTTCCGATTGTGATAGAGGCGATTCCGATTGGTTTTCTGTGAGTTATCAACATCGCCGTTGACAACGTATAGGTCACGCCAACCGTCGTTGTCATAGTCAATGAAACTGGCGTACCACCCGACCCCCTCGTTTGCGACCCCAACAGCTTCAGCGACATTCGTGAAAGTGCCATCACCGTTATTACGCCAGAGGAGATCGGCATCGTAATTCGTGATGAAGAAATCCAGATCCGTGTCGTTATCATAGTCGCCAACACAGAGTCCCATTGCACCTGTCGGTCTTCCGTTGATTTCGGTCACGATGCCGGACTGTTCTGAAACATCTGCAAAAGTGCCATCACCGTTATTTTTATAGAGTTTGTCGGGTCCATGGTCATTGGCGACGAAGAGGTCTGCCCATGTATCACCATCGTAGTCAAAGAAGATTGCTCCCCAAGCGATACCGTCGTCAGCAACACCAGCGGCATCGGTGGTTTCTTCAAAGGTGCCGTCGCCTCGGTTTCGGTAGAGAACGTTAGTTTTTGGGGCGGGATTTGGGTTTAGGAGAGATGCTGATCGTCCCCAATTAGCAATATAGATGTCGAGCCATCCATCGTGGTCATAATCGGCGATCACGGGACCCGTGCCGTGTTTCTCGTCTCCGACACCTGCTTGCTGTGTCACGTCTGTGAAGGTGCCATCGGCGTTGTTTTGAAAGAGGAAGTTAGGACCAGCACAGGTTACATAGAGATCGCGCCATCCGTCATTGTTGTAGTCAAACCAGACGCATCCGCGTCCTCTTGGCGTGTTTGCGACCCCCGCTCTGGCGGCTTCGTCCGTGAAAGTGCCATCGCCATTATTGCGGTAAAGTGCGTTGGGTAAACCGCCATCACCAACGACGAAGATGTCAAGCCAGTAGCCATCGTTATCATAATCCGCAGCAGCAGTGCCGGGACCCATCCAAGCCCCGGATTCCGCATCAACAGGAATTTCACGTTGATAGACATTTGCAGTGAGACTGACATCGGTGAAGGTCGACGCTGCTAAGGTGGAAACCCCAAAGAACATCAAAAAAATCATCAGACGGTACTGCATAAGGGGTGTTCCATCCTCAATATTGGGTTTTTACGGCTGCCCAAGTTGTTGTTGCTTTTCCACCGGGTTCAACAGGGAAAGGATTTAGATTATCATTGAAATATTCGTAGTCTACTTCAAGACTCCCTGCGCCTGCCGCGACACCGGCGTAAATACCGAGCCACAAAGGTGGCGTGAGTTCGAATTCGGTTACACCAATCTCAAGCCAATCCTCGTTCTCTTTCGTCTTATACCAAGCACTGTATTCATCTCCATCCTTGGCGAGCCGGAGGAACAGTTCGGTTTCACCAAACTCAGGGGTAAATCCAGCATTTCCGGTGAGACCACCCCCACCTTCATTCTCCTTGGTTTGATATTGGATTTGCCCTTTTGCTGCAGCATCTCGTGACCAGAATTTGATGGTTACCCAATTATCGTCCTTCGGACTTTTCACGACGAGTCCATTGACCCCAGAACTGGTATCCCATCTGGCAAAGAAGTGGGTTTCAACATCGAAAATATCGGTGTCGGTTTCCTGATACAGAAAATGAGACATATCAGTTGCCCAAAGATTCCGGTTGGGTTCGCTGTCAATAAACAGAAAATTTTCACGGGTATCGCCGACATCCCATTTGGGGGGTTCGTTTTGCCATTTCCAATTCGGATTCTGTAATTTGCCCTTCTCAAACGGGTCGCCGAACGAATCCTCTGCGAGTGCGACGTTTCCGAAAAGGAGCATGAGTAAACATACACCAACACTACATTTGACAATTTTACTAAATCTTCGCGTGGCTTGTAAGCCAAAATCTGCGGTTAAAAGTCGGATTTGCATAAATTTTTCATAACCTCCTACTCCTAATTTTAAAATAGATTGCCGAGATTGTCAAGGCAAATAGAATTGCAAGGCAAAGGCATTCAGTGCGTAGCAAGCAGCAGTCAATCGGATGAGGTACGGAAACATCCAGAGCGAAGCAACAATCAGTTTCCATGGGTTGTCTGAATTGGGATTTACCAAATACACCAAAAGATGAGCGAGGTTAGATGAAGATAATATAGTTTGGAATTTTAGGCATCTTGAGACAGGAATCAATCTCGCTTTATTCCAACAACTACATTCTCAGATGACACATTTTCCGGTATGACGACAAAAATCTTTCCAGATTCGTGACTCTCGCTTTGCGTTTTCAGATACTGTGATATTTCAGCGTCGTCCAAAAGGACCGCGCCATCTGTATCAGATTCAGGTGTAGGTCCGAGGGGTGTGCCAAATTTCCGAATCCATTTGAAGACGGTACTCGGTGATACAGAAAACATCCGCGCGATTTTGCTTATAGAAATCCCACGACAGTATAGGAACACTGCTAAGGCTCTCTGCCACGGTGGTCTCCCACGGGTGGTAAGTCGTGTAAATTGAAATCCGCAAGATTTACATTTATAGCGTTGGCGTTCCCTTGCTTTCCCATTTTTGACAGCGTTTTCTCGTTTGCAGCGTGGACAGTTCATCTCGATGTACCCTCCTCCGAAATATGATGAGAGACAGTATAACATAAAACGACTACTTTTGAAAATTTTCCCTTGTTATTTTTTTTCCCATTGTATATTATATGTTTAGGTCGGAGCTTGTAAACTCGTACAACAAACATCAGAATAATTTTGAGCAGAAGGTTGTCAGTCTTCATCAGAACTTTGATAGGAGCACATTGTGCTCACGACGCGCGCCAGTGCGTAAAGGAGAACACAATCATGGCAGGGAAACTGAAAGTAGCAGCAGTTGGGTGCGGTGGCATCGGGCATCGTCATCAACTGGGGTATCTTCAGCACCCGGGTGCGGAATTAGTGGCAGTCTGCGATATAGACGCTGCTAAAGCAAAAACACGCGCTGAAGAACTCGGTATCGCGAAGTGGTACCCTTCCATCAAAGAGATGCTTGCGAATGAAGAGTGCGACCTCGTAGACGTTGTAACCGCCGATTACCTGCACTTTGAACCCGTGATGGAATGTCTGGAAGCTGGAAAACACGTTATCTCTGAAAAACCGTTGTCCCTTTACATCGATGAAGCAGAACAGATGGTCGCAAAGGCAGACGAAAAAGGCGTTCACCTTGCTATAGATTACAATCGTCGGTTTGCGCCCGGGTACGTCCAGGCTCGGAAGTGGTTTGATACCGGTGCGATTGGGCAGACCTACTACTTGGATATGAAATTATCTCAAGGTGGACCCGCCTCAACCTGGAAAGGTGAATATTATCTGCTCTATGAACTGGAAACCCACGCGATCGACCTACTTCGATGGTTTGGCGGCGAAATTGTCGCTGTTTGCGCGCAAATGGCGAAACCGCGGCAACACGAAGTGCGTGAGGGAGAAGATGCATGTTATACCAGCATGGCTATCTCTTTCCGTTATGAAACAGAAGCAGTCGCTACGTTGATGGCGAGTTGGGATAGCGATTTCATTCATCCGATCGAGCGACTCGAAATTTGCGGTTCCGATGGCGAGATCGTCGTTGATAATGTCCTCACGCGAGCGACTTTGATGAGACGGGAAAATCAGATCGTCGAAGAATACCGTCCCTCCATTTTTAGAGAGGAACAACTTGCTTTTGATGGCACATTCGCTTTGCGGGTAGCGGCTCTCGTCGATGATTTACTCGCCAACCGGCCGCCTGCCCCAACGGGGAGAGATGGTTTGCAAGCGTTACGCATTACTGAAGCTATTGTAGAATCGTGGAAGGAAAAACGGGAAGTCGCAGTTAAAATTGATTAAGAATGACACGTAAACCATATCTCACGCAAGCTGTTTCTATATGTAGGGAGATGTAAGGAGAATGAAACATTATCTGTCTTATCTAAAAGAATTTCGTCAAGAATTACTCACCGGTTCGTCATATTCAACGGTGTGCGCTTGTATTGTCTCACTTGTTTTTCCACTTTTGGCAATAAACTGTGGTCCACCCCCTCAAGGGCAGTACCACGTCCCTGAAACGGCACTTGCTGCTGCTGAGAGAAACACGAGCCCCCGATCCAGCCAGAGCCAAGTTAGCTTACCTGAAAGTGCCACAATCCAGTTACAAAGACTACCTTATGTCAGAAACGCCTTCAAAGAACCTCCACGCGTCGGTAGCCGAGGTGGGCTTGATGATTTTTATGTAACGACCCGTGGTACAGTGCAGCATGTCGCTATTATCTCCAACTGTTCGCTCGATGTCTTAAAGGCATTTATTGCGAAAGGGTGGCCCCCCATTGTGATGGTTCAATTCCAAGGACGCAGTCCAGAAATTTTATCGTTGACCGATTACAACAACCAACTGGGCGAAATATCACTTCAGAATCCGAATAGCTCGGCTAAACGTCGATTGAATTACGCAGATTTTGAGACAACTTGGAGCAAGAGTTCACGGAATAAATGCGTTTTAATCACACCCCAACAACTCTCGGATATAGACGTTCAGAAAGTGTTAGGCAGATACTTACCTACAGAAGCGTTCCAAGGGATTAGCGTAAGAAGTCGCTAAGTGGTTATCAGTTGTCAGTGCGGTTTTTCTGCGAAAAACCTTTCGGTCGTCGGTGAAGATATTTTCGTTTAACAAGGAAACACCCAAGCAAAAACCCCCTTTTGTAACCGTAACCGATACCCATCTATCTGAAAATCGATAACCGATAACTGATAACCCTATAGAATGAAGGTTAAAAATTTTGAAATCACTTCCGTTCACGGCTGTTACAATTAATGACCGGTTTTGGGCACCTCGGCAGCAGACGAATTCCGAGGTAACGATCCCACACGAATTGGCGCAGTGCCAAACAACAGGTAGAATCGATAATTTCGCGAAAGCCGCTGGCTTGATGTCTGGCGAATTTGAAGGTATTTTCTTCAACGATTCCGATGTCCACAAATGGGTGGAGGCGGCATCGTATACGCTTCAAACGCACCCGAACCCAGAATGGGAATCGGATCTGGATGCGGTCATCGCAAAGATCGCAGCAAGCCAACAGCCTGATGGTTATCTGAACACCTATTTTACGCTCGTCGAGCCGACGAAGCGGTGGCAAAACCTCGGTATCATGCACGAACTATACTGTGCTGGACACCTGTTTGAAGCCGCCGTTGCGCATTATCAAGCGACCGGAAAGCGTATCCTGCTTGACGTTGCATGCCGATTTGCAGACCTCATCGACACTGTCTTTGGACCCGATAAACGGGACGGACTGCCCGGACATGAAGGCATCGAACTCGCCCTCGTGAAGTTGGCGGGCGTTACAGGTGAAAAACGCTACTCGGCACTCGCGGAATACTTTGTCACCCGACGTGGACATTCTCCATCGGTCTTTGAAAAGGAATTAGAGAATCCGGACATTCCCGGGGGTCTCGACGCGTATCGACACCATTTCACACGCGATGGAAAATTTGAGGGGCATTATGCGCAAGCACATCTTCCAATACAGGAACAGACGGAGTGTGTTGGACACGCCGTGCGTGCGATGTACCTCTATAGTGCCGCCGCCGACATCGCATACCAGACAGGCGATACCGCAATTATAAATGCCCTGGAAGCACTGTGGCGGAACGTAACAGAGAAACGCTTATATGTCACCGGTGGTGTGGGTCCTTCTGGACACAACGAAGGTTTCACAAACGACTATGAGTTGCCGAACGTCTCTGCCTACGCTGAAACATGTGCGTCTATCGGACTGATATTTTGGGCACAGCGAATGTTCTTATTGAAAGGTGCGTCGCGCTTTGTGGATGTATTGGAGACGGCACTTTACAACGGTGCGCTCTCTGGCATCTCGCTTGATGGCACGGGCTTCTTCTATCAGAATCCACTCGCAAGCCATGGCGGTCGACATCGGCACGAATGGTTTGGCTGTGCATGCTGCCCACCGAATATTGCGCGACTTCTCGCATCCATCGGACAGTATGCTTATGCCGAATCGGACGAAGGCGTATGGGTGAACCTCTATATCGGTGGCACTGCCGATGCGACTGTTGCCGGAGACGTTTCCGTGAAATTGACACAAGAAACCGATTATCCGTGGTCAGGCGATGTCAAGATAACAGTGGATCCTGAAACGCCTGTCAGGTTCGGATTGAATTTACGCATCCCGGCGTGGTGTGATGCCTTTGAAGTGCGGATCAATGGAGCGGTTCACGAATCCAAAATCAACGCGAATGGGTATCTCTCAATTGCGCGGCAATGGCACGCAAACGATACAGTTCATTTGACCCTCGCCATGCCGATTGTTCGTGTTTATGCGCATCCGCTTGTCAAAGAAAACGTTGGACGCTTCGCTTTACGCCGTGGTCCCCTGGTCTACTGCTTTGAGGATGTGGACAATCCCGATGGCGTTTTCCAGACGTTGTCGCTGGTAGAGGGTGCCCCCTTAGAAGCAGCGTTTGACAGTGAAATCTTAGGCGGTGTTACCCTCATCCGTGGTACAGGTACAGTGCTTGATGCCGCCGATTGGGGACATAACCTCTATCTACGTTCAAAAATAGGTTTGAAGCGGACAGATGTTACGGCAATTCCGTATTACGCATGGTGCAACCGTGGCGCGGGACAGATGGCAGTGTGGGTTTTGTAGTCTTTTCCTACTGAGGTGCGGAAGCACTTGCCCTTATGACACCCGCAACGAGGACAAGGTCCTGTATATTGACAACCCCATCACTATTGATATCCGCAGGATTACTCCCGGATTTCCCAAGATTTGATGCGACCGATACAAGGTCTTGGATGTTAACAATATCATCCCCATTGACATCCTCTTTGCGCTTTGTAGGTTCAGTTGCAGATTCAGTGGCATCTGACACAGGGGCGGGATTGAGTTCCCATACGAGTACAGTGCCGTCATAACTCCCGGTTGCGAGGGTATTGCTATCCGGTCCAAACGATACACTGTTGACCTCAGCCGTATGTCCAGCGAGGGTGCGGAGCTCGCTACCCGTGTCCACATCCCAGACCCGGGCGGTGCCGTCCCAACTCGCGGTTGCAACGGTCGTTCCATCCGGACTATACGATACGCCGACGATCGACCCTTTATGCCCGGTGAGCGTACGGAGATGCTCACCCGTGTTGGCATCCCAGACCCGGGCGGTGCCGTCATAACTCCCGCTTAGGATGATCGTTCCATCCGGACTAAACGAGACGCTGGCGACCCCAGCCGTATGCCCATCAAGCGTGCGGAGCTCGCTACCCGTGTTGGCATCCCATAGACGGGCGGTCTTGTCATAACTCCCGCTTACGATGGTCATCCCATCCGGACTAAACGCTGCACTTCTGACCCAATCCGTATGCCCGGTGAGCGTGCGAAGTGGATCACCCGTCTTCACATCCCACAGACGGACAGTGCGGTCACCACTCGCGGTTGCAACGGTCATTCCATCTGGACTATACGAGACATCTCTGATCCAATCCGCATGCCCGGTGAGCGTGCGCAGATGCTCACCCGTGGGCACATCCCACAGACGGGCGGTGTCATCATAACTCCCGCTGGCGAGAATGGCACCATCCGGACTAAACGAGAGGCTGTTGACCTTATTCCTATGCCCGGTGAGGGTGTGGAGATGACTACCTGTGTTCGCATCCCACAGACGCACAGAGTGGTCACCAGCCATCCAACGGCCGATTCGGTCACCACTCCCGGTTGCGATGGTGCTGCCATCCGGACTCAACGAGACGCTGGCGATCCCAGACGTATGTCCGGTGAGTGTGCGGAGATGACTACCTGTGTTCGCATCCCAAAGACGAACGGTGCCGTCCCACCCCCCGCTGGCGAGGGTGGCACCATCGGGACTAAACGAGACGCTGACGATCCAATCCGTATGTCCGGTGAGTGTGCGGAGCTGACTACCCGTGTTGGCATCCCAAAGACGGATAGTGTTGTTACCACTTCCAGTTGCGATCATCGTCCCATCCGGACGATACGATACGCTGACCTCAGAGCTATGCCCGGTAAGCGTGTGGAGTGGGTCCCCTGTGTTGGCATCCCAGAGACGAACGGTGCCGTCATAACTCCCACTGGCGAGAGTGGCACCATCGGGACTAAATGAGACGCTGGCGATCATAGACCTATGCCCAGTGAGCGTGCGGAGTTCGCTACCCGTGGTCGTATCCCAGAGACGGACGGTGTTGTCCGCACTCCCGCTGGCGAGGGTGGTACCATCCGGACTAAACGAGACGCTGAGAACCCCAGATTTAATAAGATTTCTGGTCGGTCTCGTATGCCCGGTGAGCGTGCGGAGTGGACCGCCTGTGGTCGTATCCCAGAGACGGATGGTAGTGTCCTCACTCCCGCTGGCGAGGATGGCACCATCCGGACTAAACGAGACACTGTTGACACCAGATGTATGCCCAGTGAGCGTGTGGAGCTGACTCCCTGTGGTCGCATCCCAGAGATGGACGATGCCGCCCTCATCCCCACTTGCGATGATCGTCCCATCCGGACTAAACGATGCGCTGTTGACCTCAGACGTATGTCCTCTGATCAGTTCGAGTGCTTCGCCTGTCTGTGCGTCGTAGATCCAAATACCGATACCACTTGCGACTGATAGACGTGTGCCGTCTGGGGAATACTTTACTTCATTTATCTTACCTTTGCCGAGACGCGCTTTGGCACCTTCGGGCAATCCCAACGTTGTGTAGTCCTGTGCAAAGGTGTTTGCCACGACAGTAAATATCGCCAAAAGTACAACTAAAATCGAAAATAATGTGGTTTTCATGCGTTCCTTATAACGCCAGTTTGAAAATACATCTGTAGGTTGGGTAGAGCGGTAAATGCGCCAAAAAAATCGCAGAATGTGGAGAGATGTGTCGTTTTTCAAGACACTTTCTGGGTCAATACCGGTAGCGAAACCCAACGTGACACTTTTATCAAACTCACGTTCCTTATAGGTTTTCCATATTCAGTTTTACCAAGATTGCGGTAACAGAGGGGTGAAATATTCTCTGTCCTTCGACGACACCATAGAGTCCACTGAAAACCTGACTCTGGTATCACATCTTTTAACGTCAAGCAAGGTAATAGGGTTTACATCGTATATCCTGAAAGGCGGATTTTAAGTCAGAAAAGGTGCAACATGAAAAAAATTGTATATCTGACTCTGAAATGTTGCGAAGGGAGGCTAACTTCCATGGAAGCTCCACGGAGGTTTTTACGGACGTAGGCGTATGGGTGAACCTCTATATCGATGGCACTGCCGACGCGACTGTTGCAGGTGATGTCTCTGTGAAATTGACACAGGAGACCTATTATCCGTGGACAGGCGATGTTACGTTGACTATTGATCCCGAAGTTCCGGTGTCCTTCAGTCTAAATTTACGGGTGCCGGGCTGGTGTGAGCAATTTGAGGCACGCGTCAACGGCAGACTCTACAGACCTGAAGCGAACGCCGAGGGGTCCCTCTCAATTACGCGGAAGTGGCATGCTGATGACAGCGTTGAACTTCAGTTCGATATGCCTATTGTTCGTGTTTATGCGCATCCGCTCGTCAAAGAAAACGTTGGACGCTTCGCTTTGCGCCGCGGTCCGATTGTCTACTGTTTTGAGGATATTGACAACCCGGGTGGTGTTTTTCAGACGTTGGTACTCTCCAGCGATGTCGCGTTGGAAACGACGTTTAATGAGGAATTGCTTGGTGGTGTGACGCTAATCCGTGGTATGGCAACGGTGTTAAATGCTTCTGAGTGGAAAAGCAATCTCTACCTGCAAACGAGACCGAAAATGCGACAGTTGAAAGTTACAGCGATTCCTTACTATGCGTGGTGCAACCGTGGCGCGAGTCAAATGTCAGTGTGGGTTTTGTAGTTCCTCATTGTCTTTTTTTGTGGGTGGATTAAAATCCACCCATTTTTTTGCATGAAATTTGTTCGTATCCTGCTGAAAAATTCGCCATCTCCTTCCTAAACCCCTTTCTTGTTTTTACATATTCCTTGATGCACCCGCATATACACAGCCTTTGTGCAGATTCTTATCCGAATTGGCACATTTTTTGCTTAATACGTAACAAATACAATGCGGCGGGTGTTCTTCACTACCTTCTACGAATTGTTAGAACATCTACATAACATCTACGCGACTTAGTCGTGGAGCCAACGTTGGTTCCGCTATCGACAGAGGTGTCGATTTGCAAAATTTTAGCGAATCGATGCCTTTTTTAGTGGCGCACCCTCAATAAAAAACCGGAACCTCAATCTATTACAACGAAAACAAAATGTGAAGGGGAAAAATACAATGAAATCCAACGTTTTTTTGTACGTGTTGAGTCTTTTCATGTTTTCAGCACCTGTCTTTTGTTATGCTAAAGATGATGCTGTAAAGTTATCAGCCCAAATCCGTACCCGAGGCATCTTAGATGCTAAAGATTTCAACAAAGAGACACCTGCAAACCGGTCTACGCTGATGCGGGTGCGGTTAAATGCGAATTTCCGACCAACGGAGGATATCTCAGGATTTTTTCAGCTGCAGGATTCGCGGGTTTTTGGGAGCGAACCGAATACGTTGTCAAGTATTAACAATGTTGATCTGCATCAAGGATATCTCTATACCACTGATTTTTTGGTAGATGGTCTTAGTTTGAAGGCAGGACGTATGGTGCTTGTTTATGGTGGACAACGGTTGGTTGGTGCAGTCGGATGGCACAATGTCGGCAGAGCATTTGATGGGACCTTGGTCGCTTATAAACTGAAACAAGAAGTGAAGTTTGACCTGTTTGCAACAAAACTGGTCCAGCAAGCCGACCCGGAGATGTCGGGGGACACAGCGGCTTATTTGGGTGGACTCTATCTGACCCTTTACAATTTTGACGTATATGCACTGCTTGAAATGAACAGGCATCAGACATTAGCCGATAGCGACGATTTACAGCGTCTGACGCTTGGCACATACCGTAAAGGCAGTTTCGGCATGCTGGATTATGAAACTGAGGCAGCCTTCCAACTCGGCACGCGGATCAATCCGAATGCTAAGAAACGGCAGGATGTCTCGGCATTTATGGCCACCGGTTCGGTCGGCTATACGTTCGACATTCATCAGAAACCGCGCATCGCTGTTGGATACGATTATCTATCAGGCCAGACACCTGATGATACCGATTACAAAGTCTTCGATACGCTGTTTGCCACAAATCATAAGTTTTACGGCTTTATGGACTATTTTTTGAATATCCCTGTACATACCGGGGGTGTTGGCCTACAAGACCTGATGCTGAAGTTTCAGATAATACCCCACAAGAAAGTCACCCTTAAAGTGGATTTTCATCAGTTCCTATCGGCACAAACAGTCGAGAATATGAATAGTTACGGTCAAGAGTTAGATTTGACGCTCGCGGCTGCTTATCACAAAGCACTCAATTTTACGCTCGGTCTGTCGGTATTTCTACCGGATGCATTGATGGAATCACGATTTAAGGACAATAGCGATATGGCAGTGTGGGTATATCTGATGACAACTGCTAATTTTTAGGTTCTGGTGTGAGTTTACTGAGAAAATCTATGAATCCTTGGTTAATGGTTCTGGTTGGCATCGGTCTTCACCTCAAAGTATATTTAATTTCTCTCATCAGAATAAGATCTTTGGTTGCGATTTTAAGAAAAAAACGTTAGCAATATCTCAACAAATAACTGTTAACTTTAAGATTACCGATGGAACCGGCGTTCCAATTCATCGCGCCCCATCTCGACAATGATCGGACGCGAATGCGGACAATTGAACGGGAGTTTCGCTTCGGAGAGTTCCTTGACGAGGTTTATCATCTCTTTGGTATCCAATGTGTCCCCGGCTTTAACAGCCGATTTGCAGGCGAGTGTTATCAAGGCGTTATCGATCGCCTCTGGGATTTGCACGTCGGTATGGGGTGCTTCGGGCAGTTTGTCAAGCAGATCGGTGACGGTCTGTGCGGCGATACGGGTAGGTAAAGGCGACGGAATCGCACGAATGAGGACCGTATTCCCACCGAATTCATCCAGATCGAAGCCGAGTTTCTTGAAGAGGTCGCCGTGAATTTTGAGGACGCCAAGCTGCTGCGGTGTAACTTCTAAAGTTACTGGCAGTAGCAATCCCTGTACAGGAATCCCATCGGTTTCCACTTGGTTAACGAAACGTTCATAAAGGACGCGTTCGGCAGCGACGTGTTGGTCGATGAAGAAGATTTTATCTCCCGCCTCAACGATAATATAGGTTTTAAAGAGGTTCGCCTTGAGTTGGACATTCTCAAAGTCAAGTAGATTGAGATTTGCCTCATCAGGCATTCGCTGCTGCGGGGGCTGCACAACAATCTCGGTAGGTGTAGACGGCGGATGCGCTTCCGAAGTCTGATTCGTGTCTTCCGTCTCCTGTGATGTGACAGACGGCGTCTGCATGTGCTGCGATTGTGGAATAGGCGTTGTCCGTTGTCCTCTCCCAACAACGGTTGGGGACCCGGGCGTGGAAATCCGTTGTGATAGGTTTGTATCGCCCCTTTCAGTATCTCCTTCGGATTGCGTCGATTCAATGGGGGTCTCAATTTTGGGGATATATTTCGCCCTATGGACAGCGTCACGCAGCATCCGGACGACACCGCTATAAATCGTGCGTTCGTTCCGAAAACGCACCTCGATTTTGGCGGGATGCACATTAACATCCACCGTTTCGGGTTCCAGTGTTAGGAAAAGTAGGGCTACAGGCTGCCTGTCCTTGGCAACCATGGCATTGAGTGCCTCTGTCAATGCGGCACCGATGATACGGCTGCGTATGGGGCGCTGATTGAGGAAAAAGAGTTGATACTCGCGATTCGGCTTCGTAAATTCGGGTTTACCGAGCAGCCCGTACATCTTCAGGTCAGGGAGTTCCTCTGTAAATTCGATGAGGTTTTCAGCGAACTCTCTACCGTAGAGGAGTCGCACGCGTTCGAGATATGAATCACAGGAGCGCACATCAAGTATTGATCTGCCGTTATGCGTCAGCGAAAAATGGATATTCGGATGCGCGAGTGCCGCCCATGTTACCTGATTTGTGATATGATTCATCTCGGTCGTATCGGTTTTGAGGAATTTCAGACGTGCGGGGACATTGTAAAAGAGGTTATTAATGGACATGTGGGTGCCGGGGGAACAGCCGCTCTCTTGCACAGAACGGAAAACGCCGCCCTCAACGTCTACCTTTGTGCCCTCAAGGGCATCAGCGGTGCGGGTGAGGAGTTCAAATTGCGATACGGAGGCGATACTTGCCAGAGCTTCGCCGCGGAACCCAAAGGTTTGAATACGCTCAAGGTCCTCGATACGCCCCACTTTGCTCGTCGCGTGGCGTTCTAAGGCGAGGAGTGCGTCCTCGCGTTCCATACCGGCACCGTTATCAGACACGCGTATGAGCCGTTTCCCGCCTGCCCGAATTTCGACACGGATCGAGGTGCTTTCTGCATCTATAGCGTTTTCAATGAGTTCTTTGACGACGGATGCAGGACGCTCGACGACCTCGCCTGCGGCGATCTTATTGGCAACATCTGCGGAAAGTATTTTAATTTTTGCCATATTTTAATTTTACCTTGCGGATTTTTAATTTTACCTTGCGGAGAAACAGAGTGCGTTTGGAACTTTGACGCGCCTTCCTCATATCCGCCTGCGCCGTTGTTGCAGGCTACCGAACCGACGAGACTTCCAAATCCCGTCAAGTCTTACGCGATTCTGCCTGATACAAGTAGCAGTGGCACGAATGCGTCTGTGTAAAATTGGTTGCGCCCGGATATTCGTCTTTACACACGGGCATCACTTCCGAGCAACGTGGATGAAAATGACACCCCACTGGACGATTGATTGGCGAAGGCACGTCACCCTCCAACCGAATTTTTTCAACACCCGTCTGCCCATCCATCTTCGGTACGGCGGAGAGGAGTGCGCGTGTATAAGGATGCTTGGGTGAATCGAAAATTTCCTCCGTTGTTCCACGCTCAACGATCCTACCGAGATACATCACTGCCACTTCATCGGCAAAGTACTCAACAACGGCAAGGTTATGTGTGATGAAGAGGTAGGTGAGATTAAAATCGACCTGTAACGATTTCAACAGATTTAGTATTTGCGCTTGCACGGACACATCTAATGCGCTGGTCGCCTCGTCGCAGACAATGAACTCCGGATCGACAGCGAGGCACCGCGCGATGCCGATACGTTGCCTTTGACCACCGGAAAATTCGTGTGGATAGCGAGTTACCATATCTGGAGATAAGCCAACACGACGCATCAATTCTGCGACTCGCGCTTGCCGTTCTTCGTCGGATGCGCCAATACCGTGTGCCTGCATCCCCTCCTGAATAATAGCACCAACAGGCATCCGCGGGTTAAGGGAGGCGTAGGGGTCTTGGAAGATAATTTGCATTCTCCTCCGATACGGATGCATTAGTTGACGGGTGGTCGTAGCGATATTAGCACCCTCATAAACAATGTCGCCTTCAACAGGCACACCCAATCGGAGAATAGCTTTACCAAAGGAGGTCTTTCCGGATCCAGATTCACCCACGAGTGCGAGCGTTTTGCCGCTCGGAATATCAAGCGTAACATTATCAACGGCGTAAACATAACCGACTGTCCGTTTGAAGATGCCCTTCTGAATAGGGTAGTGGACACACAGATCCTTCACCTGAAGTTGAGGATGCGACGCTGTCGGTTGTTCTGAAGACTCTTCATTTTTTTTCTTAACCGTTGTTTCAAGTTCAAGTCTCGTAGTTGGAGCCCTGGTAGAATTAAACGGCGGTTCAGGATTGTAAAGATGACAAGCAATATTGTGTTCGCTGCCGCTGACAGCGTGTAACGTCGGAACAATGGTGTCGCATCCGTCCATGACTTTAGGACACCGATCAGCAAATCGACAACCGTCATTATACTCGGTTGCTTTCGGGACTCTACCGGTAATCGTGTGCAACTCCGTTCCGCGTTTATCTCTCGCCGGTGTCGATTCGAGAAGTTTTACCGTATAAGGGTGCTGCGGCGTTTCGTAGAGTTGCTCCCACGTCCCGATCTCAGCAATCTTTCCGGCGTACATAACAGCAACTCGGTCAGCGACGTTGGCGACGACCCCCAAATCATGCGTAATTAGGAGGACTGCCATCTGCAATTCGTGTTGGAGACGTTGGATAAGTTCAAGGATCTGTGCCTGTATGGTGACATCGAGCGCGGTTGTCGGTTCATCGGCGATAAGGAGTCCCGGACGACAGGAGAGCGCCATAGCAATCATGACACGCTGTTTCATACCGCCAGACATTTGGTGTGGATATTCGTTGTAACGGGCGGCAGGTTCTGGAATGCCGACGAGGTCAAGCATCTCAATTGCCGCATTCCTTGCAGCGGGACCATGCAGGTCTTGATGTTCCTGGATTGCCTCTGAAATCTGGTTACCGATGGTGAAAACAGGGTTGAGACTGGTCATCGGTTCTTGGAATATCATGGCGATGTCGTTGCCTTGGATCTTCCGCTTCTCAACCTCAGACAAGCGTACGATGTCTTGCCCCTTATAATAGATAGCACCATCGGCAACGAACCCAGCAGGTTGCGCGATGAGTTGAATTATAGAGAGCGCGGTGACGCTTTTACCACAACCCGACTCCCCGACGAGCGCGAAAATTTCGTTCGGTTTGATGTCAAAAGAGATGCCGTCAACGGCACGAGCAAGTCCTTCGGGAGTGCGAAAATAGGTTTTGAGGTTCTGTACGCTAAGCAACGTGTCGTCCATGAGATTACTATATCACAGAATTTTGTGAGCGTCAACGGAAATTGAGAAAAGAAATAAGAGTTGATTTTTTCTTAAATTTGGAGTATACATAAGGAAGGAAAGATAAGTAGCGCGCGTAATAGGGACTTACGTTATTACCAGCAGGAGACACAATTATGGTAGCACAGCGTTTTTTGACAGCAGAACAAGGCGTTGAACAACTTCTGAAAGCAACGCCACCCCTCCATTTCAATGGGACGACAAAAACGGAGTGGCAAGAATGGAGAAGAAGATTCCGGCGTAACCTCGTCAAGGACCTGGGACCTTCGCCGGAAGCATTGCCATTGGAAGTCGAAGTCTTAGAGGAGATAAAGCGGGACGGTTACACACGGAAAAAGATAATCTTTAACCCAGATCCATTTTCTTCAATCCCAGCGTATGTTTTAATCCCAGAAAGTGCAAGTGCGAAGAATCCAGCACCTGCAGTCTTATGTGCACACGGACACGGCGTTGGTAAAGACGGGGCAGTCGGGATTGTGGAGGACTATCAGAAACAGTATGCAGTGGAATTGGCGAGGCGCGGTTTTGTTACATTAGCGCCCGACTGGCGGTGCTTCGGTGAACGAAAGGACAGAGACGAGTGGGTGCGCCGTCCGGGTCGCGATGGATGCAACGTTGCTTATCTCGCATACGGGTACTTCGGTTATCAACTGATGCAACTGAATATCTCAGACGGACAACGGTGTTTGGATTATCTCCAGTCGCTCCCCGAAGTTGATGCCCGGCGTTTAGGATGTATGGGATGTTCGTTCGGTGGCACGATGACGACCTATATTTCCGCCCTGGACCAGCGGGTGAAGGCATCCGTCATTGTCTGTTACCTCAGCACATTGACGGATGCATTAAATGACAGGGGACGTGGGAATACGTGCGGTTCACAGTTTATGTTCGGGCTTAGGAAAACCGGTGATATCGCTGACGTAGCCGGACTCATTGCCCCGCGAGCATGCATGGTGCAGATCGGTTCCGACGATACATGTTTTATCGAGTCAGACGCTTTAGCGGCGTTCGGACAACTCGAGAACATCTACGCAGCATCAGGACAACGCGACCGATTGGTGTTGGATCACTTTCAGGGTGAACACGAGATTGATTTGGAAACCGGGATTGCGTTCTTAGAGACGCAGTTGTGAGGATAGTCATCAGGACGGATTTTTTTATTCCGCACGCCTATACCTCAAACAATCGTAGATAATCGTCAAGTGTCTCAACTCGGCGGATACAGGTAAAGTTATCGCCATCCACAAGATACTCCGGTGGACGCATCTTTAAATTGTAGTTGGAACTCATGGCATGACAATAAGCCCCCGCATCGCAAACGACAAGTCCAGCACCTTCATGAGGTGTAGGAAGTGTACGCGTTTTGCCCAGAAAATCTGCGGATTCGCAGACGGGACCGACGATGTCGTACGTTTCAACCGCGCCATCAATCGGTTCTATAAACTGGATATGCTGATAGGCATCGTAGAGACTTGGTCGGATAAGTTCTGACATACTACCATCGGTGACGATGAAATGCTTGTTACCGTTGGTTTTCACACCGGTGACACGATTGACAAAGACAGAAGTATTGCCAACGAGAGAACGACCGGGTTCAATAATGAGTGTAATCTCGTTAGGTAGCAGATCACGGATCGAATCAATGAGATCGGACGGTGTCGGAATCTCCTCACCAGTGTGTTCATAATCGATTCCCAAGCCACCGCCAATATTGAGATAACGCGGCGAAAACCCCTCCGCTTGAATTCCACGTATGAAAGCGAGCATAATTTCAGTAGCGTCTCGAAAGATCCGCACCTTCTTAATCGTTGACCCTAAGTGGCAGTGGACACCGACTAAATTTAATAATGGATCCTTGCGAATTTCGTTTAAAAACCAATCAAGCCGCTCATTGCGGATACCGAATTTGGAATTCTTCATGCCCGTAGAAACATACGGATGCACCTGCGGATCCACATCCGGATTAATACGGATGAGGACATTGGCAGGTTCGCTGAGGTCTTTTGCCGTCTGCTGAATGTGCGCTAAATCGAATTCGCTGTCAATGTTAATCAGTACACCGTGCTCAACGGCGAGTCTGAGTTCTTCAAGCGTTTTTCCGTTGCCATTTAGGATTGTCCGCTTCAGATCGAACCCCGCCGCGAGTGACACCTGCAATTCGTTTCCGCTAACAAGGACAGCACCACTGCCAAACGTGCTGAGACGTTTAAGTAAGGCGAGGTTGTTGTTTGCCTTAATCGCATAGCCGATAATTGAATCGATTCCGTCAAGTGCTTTCTGATATGCGGTGTAGTTCGCCTCCAATTGCGCGAGGCTGTAGAGGTAAAATGGACTGTAGGGCACCTGCTCTTGAATGTCTTTAACTTTCAATTCTTCGCAGTAGAGGTACCCGTCTTTATAGTGAAAACTCATCTGTTTCCGAATAGGCTCCTTTTAATATTCGCGTTTGTGCCAGTCGTCTTCAAAGAGGTTGAATGAACCTTCACGATATGGATGTTCAGCGATGAGGTCTTCATTCAACTCCATACCGAGTCCAGGTCCATTAGGCAGACTAAAATAGCCGTCAATGACTTCGGGACACCCGGTGGCAGCCTCTTTCACCCACGCTTCAGAGAAATCGTTGAAATGTTCCTGAATTTTGAAGTTAGTGGTACCCGCAGCAAAGTGTAAAGCGGTTGCTGTGGAGACAGGTCCACCGACGTTATGCGGTGCTACCGTCATATAACACATATCGCCCATCGCCGCGATCTTCTTGGTTTCCAAGAATCCACCTGTCTGGGTAATGTCAGGCTGTAGGATATCCGCCGCTTGTAAGTTAATCAATTCTCGGTATTCATACTTGTTGTGGAGCCGCTCCCCCGTAGCAACTGGGAGATTAATCTTTTCAGCAGCTTTTGCGAGTGCGGCGATGTTATCCGGCGGCACAGGTTCCTCAACCCAACTCGGTTGGAATTTCTCCAATTCTGCAGAAATTTCGATTGCCATATACGGACTAAACCGCCCGTGCATCTCAACAAGAATTTCGACATCAGGTCCGACAGCATCACGTACCGCTTCAACGAGTCCAACAGACTTTAACTTCTCCTCATAAGAGAGTTCATAATAGCCAGCACCGAACGGATCGAATTTGAGTGCCCGATAGCCTTTTTCAAGGACACGTTTGGCGGCGGCGTGAAATTCTTCCGGTGAACGTTCAACACGATACCAGCCGTTGGCATACGCCTTAATTTTATCGCGGCAGGCTCCGCCGAGTAAGCGGTAGACGGGCTGGTTTAGTGCTTTACCGACAATGTCCCAGCATGCGATTTCAATAACGCTGATACCGGTTGCAACAATTTCACCGGCGCGACCATAATCGTCGCGGAACAGACGTTGATAGAGGTCCTCGGTGTTGAATGGATCGCTTCCGATGACATGCCGTCGTTTTACACCATCAATATAGGCAACGAGTGCGTCCGTACGGTTGTTCATCCGCACTTCACTGACACCGGTTAAGCCTTCGTCGGTTTCAACTTTCACGAACGTTAGGTTGCGCCAACTGGTTCCCATGACAAGGGTTTTGACATCTGTAATCTTCATTTTTTAATTATGGACCTTACTCGCCTGCGCCGTTATTGCAGGCGGCTCTTGTTAAAACCAAGCCCTTGTTGCATCTCAAAGGGCTCAATTAACCTTTTTTGTTAACTCCTTGCTTCCGCTTCGGAGACGCTGCGTTGCCCGCTTCTCTGTATGGGTGCGGATTCGATTGTGGGTGCATCTTCGCCCGCCTCTAACATCCTACGAATGAGCCGCTCCCGCATCACCGCTGTGACACTTTCGTGCGATTGCAATTCAATAAGGTTCCGCAACTCGTAGGGATCCGCTTGGAGATCATAGAGATATTGTTCGACATACCGGTCGGATCCGGCATCCGCACCGCCATTTTTATCGGGGGCATCCACACCATATTTCCAGCGTTGTGTCCGGACGGCACGCCCCACTTGTGCCTCGCTGATCTGGACGAAAACCTCCTCTTGCCAGTCATCTGTTTCCCCACGTAGCAGGGGTAGAATGGATTTGCCCTGCATCTCACCCGGTACCTCCAAACCTGCGGCATCAAGGAGTGTCGGTGGGAGATCTACAAGACTCACAAGTTCTTGGACCTGTCCACCACCGATGAATTCGGGTCCGTGGAACGCCGTCGGGACACGGATGGAACTCTCGTGGCATGAGCGTTTATATTCACCGTTGCGGGTTTTGAAATGACACCCATGGTCAGAAGTGAAAAGAATTACAGTGTTATCCAGCAAGTGGAGACTCTTAAGGGCATCGAGAAGTCTGCCGAGTGCCTCGTCAAGCCTTTTCACCATACCGTAGTAGCCACCCAAGTGCTGATGCGTCGAACCACCGAGCGCGGCGAGATCCGGGGGTATCCATTTCCCAGTGTACCGTTCCCGATATCCGTCCGGCGGCGGATAATCATCCAGATGATTTTGGTGGTGCGGTTCAATGTATGACGTAAAGAGATAAAAGGGCTCGTTCTGATGCCGATCAACGTAACGTATCACCGCATCAGTGAGCGCGTCTACACGATAGCCGGGAAGGTCAACAGGTTTATTGTCGTTATCGTAGAGCGTTGTTTGATACGCGTCGGAAGTGAATTCGAGGGTGTTGGACGCTAACCAGTAGTCATACCCGCCGCGATGCTCAGCAGGCACAGGTCCCGGACCGGTGCCGCCGCTATAGAGATGCCACTTACCGATATATCCGGTAGCGTAGCCAGCCTCATCGAAGTGGTGCGCGAGGGTCTTGAGGTTCGGTGATAGTGGGATACCGTTTCGGAAGCATCCGGTGCGAGTCGCGTATAATCCGGTTTGTAGACACGAGCGGGCAGGTCCACAGACGGGTTGACATGTAAAAGAGCGGCGGACATGTGTCCCACACTGTGCCATCCGGTCAAAGTTGGGCATTAAGTCGAGTGGATTGCCGTGCAAGCCGGAGGTGTCCCACCGCTGTTGGTCAGTGAAAAAGACGATAACATTCGGTTGATTTGTATCATTTTGTGGCATTTTTTTAATTTTCCTTGCGGTTAAACAACGCGGATTTAGTATTTCACGGTATCTGATACGGAGGTGAAGAAATTGAAGAAACGCCCAAGCAAAACCCGAAGCAAAACCCTTCCATTTCGTTTCAGCTGCGCACCTTTTTTGAATTTTAAGGGATTTTCAGATAGATGTCAAGTAGAAAAATCAGAGGCATCAGTTGCTAATTGTCTGAATCAGGATTTTCAGGATTATGGGCATCCTCTTGATTGCGTGGTGACTTTTCTTTATAGGACTATGGAAAACTCTGATAAATTTAACGTGAGAACGTCTTGTAGATGCGGGCGAGATCGTAAAGGTCCGGTGGGGCGTATATACCCAACCACAGGCGTAGGTATATACACGCACTGTCGAGAGAGCAAGCATGCCTAATCGCAGGAAATTTTCTTATACCCTTTCGGTAATGGCTTTCCTGCAACAAGGGCAGATTTCAGTGGACGGACGTGTCGACAACTACCACGGTGCGTGAAGCCAGGACAATCACACGTTACATCTACACCGACAACCTCCAGTGTATAAAACTTGCCCTTTTGCGATGAACTCTCAGCGCGATAAACATTCCGATCGGGACCGGCGAGGACTTGGGCTAAGGTACGGATGGCTTCTTCAGAATATGGGCGTAACTGCGCACGGGTCGCTTCTTGGAGATGAGAGGCGTTTTCTTCAAGGTAGGCATCGCTCGCTTGTTGGAGTACATTGAGCAATTGTGGTTCTTCGACCTCGGCGGTATGCACAGAGAGCGCATTCATCATTCGCTTAAGTTCACTGAGAACATCGGGCTGGAGCGCACCGTCCTCATCAGGTATCAACAATGTACCTTCAACAAGAGCATCCATTAGTGCGGCTTTCGTCTCCAACACAGTTTTTACGAATTCGTCTACCGTGCCGCGTGCAATCATATAGGTGACGTTAACAGTCCCCATCTGTCCAATGCGATAGGCACGATCCTCTGCTTGCCAATGATTCGCTGGGACCCAATCTAAATCGTTGAAGACGACCTGTCGACCCGCGGTCAAATTGATTCCGACACCCGCGACGTGCATATTAGCGATGAAGAGTCTGACGTTTTCATCGTTCTGGAACTGATCGACTCGGTCCTGTCGCTCTTCGGTCGGAACTTCTCCAGAGACGAAAACGGAAACCCGGTCCCCGAAATGTTTGTGGAAACGTTCCAGTGTATTGAGGAATGCAGTGAAAAGAATAACCTTTTCACCCTGTTCCAATGCGTTTTCGACAAACTTGATAGTGTGTCGACACTTGGCAAAAGCGAGTTTTCGACGTGCTGTCGTTAACCTGCCAACCGCTTGTCGCCGTTCCGAATTTTCCGATTCATTTTCAATCGTACCAATAGATTCAGGTGCGTCAAACTTTGTTAGATATTCGCGGACGGCGTTATTGAAGTGCTGTATCGCATAAGGGTGCATCTCAACATCCAACCATGTTCGTACTTTGGGTGGCAGGTCCAATACCTCGTTTTTGGTGCGTCGTAGCATCACGCCGTGTAGTTGAATTGCCAATTCCTCAATATTGCTCGCGCCATCTGCCACCAATCCGAAGTCTCCCTGATAGGCATCACAATACCGTTTGGCGAAACTGAGGAAACTCTTACCGAGAGGGTGGTCTACCAACTGCAAAATTGGGAAGAGGTCACGAGGACGGTTCGTCATCGGGGTCCCCGTTAACGCGTGGACCATTGGCTGGCGTTGAATCGCTTTCACCAGTTTAGCGGCGTTCCGACTGCGTTGACTCTGGTGATTTTTCAAGTAATGCGCTTCATCAAAGACAACACCTTTCCATTCAAACGCGAGGAGTCCTTCCAGGTGTTTACCGAGAATCTCATAGTTGATGATAACCCAATCTTGCCCTTTAACAATACCGGCGGTTGAAGGAAGGACCCCCGGACCTACAATGATAGGTTCAGCTGTGGGAAGCACAAGTTCGATTTCACGCGCCCAATTCCGTTTAACAGAGGCAGGACAGACGACAAGATAGGGACCTTCGGGTTCAGCCTCAACCATCGCGATGATGGACTGTCGAGTTTTGCCGAGCCCCATATCGTCGGCAAGAAGTGCCCGGCGACGACCGAGCAGGAAGGCGATTCCTTCTATCTGATGTGGATAGAGTCCTTCGGCAATCTCTTCAGCACGTTTTTTAATTTTACCTTGCGGGGATAGGACGTGGTTTGTGCTTTGACGGTTTTTGCGCAAGAGCCGCCCTCCACTTTGTTACGGACTACAGATTTCGAGGTTAATTTTTCCTATCTACCTCTACCTCTATCGACAAGCCATAAATCTCCCTCACTGACGGTCGAGAGGCGTCTCAACATCACAGCACCCGGAAAATTAGGTGCCATTCCGATCCCCATCGCGAAGATACGTCCGTTGCCTGCGGCGTGTTCACCAACGAGCGTGAGATCCGGTCCCGAAATCGTGGTAGGAATTCCGTCGCTAAACAAAACAACGACAGTAGGTGCGGTTTTGGCAATTTCGGTCAACGCCGATAGCATATCGTGGTCGGTCCCTTTTGTGTGGATTTGGGATTGGATGTCGGCGAGATAGTTTGACGATGTGGCAACTGTTTGCTCCGTTACAGGGACGAAGCCTTCTTGGTAGACGATGAGTTCCGCACTAAACGCTACGATATTGAAACTATCGTGTGGTTCAAGGAATGTCAACGAATTCCGCATGAGATCTATAATCCGTTTGAGTTTCCGCGGCGGCAGATTTTGCATACTCGTAGAGAGATCGATGCAGTAGACGATGCGCTGCGGTCCCTCTTGCGCTTCAATGAACCTCACTAACCGGCTTTTGGGACGTGCTTTGGCTTTTTTCTCTTTTCTGAAAGGACGTTCGATGACCCTTTGCACACGTGGCGTGTCGTCAAATTCGACATGGGTTGCGGTGGGTCCAACAGGTTCTCCCACGTCTTCGGTGTCGAAGGGTTGGAAAGGTGCGGGTTCCGCTGCGGAAACGACCCCTCGGTTGCTGGCAGGCTGATTGCTCGTGAGAATTTTCAGTCGTGGTTGGCTGACATCACGTGTTCTTCTGTGCCTGACTTGTGTGCGTTTCGGAGGTGTCACGCGCCTGACCTTCGGCTTTTCTTCGATGACAAATAGGGCATTAATAGCGTCAGCATTCCGCTGTGGATTGGTGCTAAACCAGAAGAAGAGTCCGAGCACCCCAACACCGAGGTGTAATAGAACAGAGACGAGCAATGCTTTGCTGGATTTCGATTTCATTATTTTAATTATTCCTTGCGGAGGAACAGCGTGCGTTTGAACTTTGACGCGCGTTGCTTATATCCGCTCTCCATTACATTACGAGCTACGGATTTTGAGGCTATCTTAGGAGGCAACTTTTGTGAGACGAACACCTCTTACCCGATCGCTGATAGTTGATTGCTAATTATTCCTTGCGGAGGAACAACGGACATCCTACTATACAGTACATTTCTTAAAACCCACCTGCGCCGTTGTTGCAGGCTACGTTTTTGTGTATCTTTATCGTCAAGGTCAATATCCTTTCCAACTCTATCTCTATGAAGTATTTCCGCAATTTGTATAGGTTTATAAAAATGGACTCTGGCTTTTCTGATAACAGTATCAAGATGGTCTTTGGCTGTTTTATTGTCCATTAGGCATAAGCATTGATTTTGTTTTCAAAAAGAAGCAATTGTTCTTCAGGTTGTATCATCGGTTTGCGTTGTTCTAATGCTTGCAGCATTTTCTCTGCAATTGCATGGACTACAGGAATAGCGACACTATTTCCAGTCTGTTTCCTCACCTGCATCATGTTTCCCACAATCTCGAAGTCTTCAGGAAATCCTTGTAGACGCAGCATTTCTCTGCTGGACGGTCGTCGAACACCATTCACCAAAAGATAGTTGTAAGAGGCACCCGCTCTTAACGCGCACGAAAAGGGTAAAACTGAAATGTTACCGCTCTTGTTTTCATGCCATATAGATGGGAAAAACGGTGTGCCTTTGCATTTTTCACGTCGTGATTCTTGGATACGCGCTGATGCAAATAGGCTCGGTTCAATATCCTCGTCTGGCTCCAGTATATCTGAAAGCGGCTGATATACACCAATAGGTTTCGGAAATTCAAATGCTATCGGTTCGCGAAACCCAACGATGAAAATCCGTTCGCGTTTCTGTGGCAGTCCGAAGTCAAGCGCGTTCAGGACTTTATGGTAAGTAGTATACCCCAATTGCGACAGTTGTTCCTCTATAACTGCGAAGGTTCGTCCCTTGTCGTGCGTAAGCAACTGCTTCACATTTTCAAGGAGGAATGCTGTGGGTTGTTTCCGCTTCAGAATTCGGGCGATGTCGAAAAACAGTGTGCCGCGTGTATCCGCAGAGCCTTGCTTATCTCCGATGATGCGGGTACGAAGCCCCACCCATTCACCTTCTAATTTCATAACCTATCGCATTGACACTCGTACAGGCGTTTCTAATTTCCGACGCAGGACAACACCCCACTGTCCAACAACCCACAACGTCTTACCATCTTTGGAACGGGTGATGACATAGAGGTTATTGTCAATATCGGTGTGTTCCTGCTCCCACGTCTCGCCCCCATCGGTTGAACGGATGATCGTTCCCTCTTCGCCGACTGCATAGATCTCTTTTTCAGAGAGTGCGATGATGCCGTGGAGATTCTTGGTGATCCCAGTCATTGTAGGTTGCCAGGTGAAACCCCCATCGGTCGTCTTCAAGACGATACCGGCTTCACCGGTCGCCCATCCTGTCCGCTTGGCGATAAATGAGACCGCATTGAGATCGTAATTCGACTTGGTCTCATGCATCCGCCAATACTCACCACCGTTGATGGTGCGTTGGGTTACCCCGCCTTGCCCAACTGCCCAACCGAGGGGTGCGAATTTCATATCCACATCCATAAGCGTGTCATTTGCAGTAGTGCGCTGAGGTGTCCACGTGGGACCGCCATCTTTGTTATGGATAATATATCCGAGTCTACCGACTGCCCAACCTTCAGAAAACCTACCGAAGTCAACATCGTTCAGCGAGAATGTACCGGGTGGATCGCCTTCCATGAAAGGCGGTTGCTCAGGCGTATCCCCGGCTGTCCAAATCGCGCCATCTGTCGTATAGAGGACCGTTCCGTCACGTTGCATTGCCCACCCCCATTTTTCAGGTTCGAGACTCGCAAAGTGTACCCCGATGAGGCGTTGACGCGTCCGACTTGAAAGCGTCTCCCACGTCTGTCCACCGTCTTGGGTTTCGAGTAGGACACCGCTGTCCCCTGCTATCCAACCGTTTTTGTCATCGTAGAAGAGTACCTTTCGGAAGTCATTACGCTGCTGTTCACCGAGTTGACGTTCCCATGTCTCTCCACCGTCTGCGGTGTGGTAGATACTGCCGCCACTTCCGACAGCCCATGCGTGCTCTGCATCCAAGAAATATACGCTGGCGACTCGGCGTGCTCCGCGTCTGCGGCGTCCTTCGGGTGCTGGTGGTGGAGGGGGTTGTTGCTGCCGAGGTGCGGGTGAAGGAGTCGCCCGTTCGGTATTAGGCGGGAGCTCGCCTTCAGGAGCGAAACGTCCGGGACGTTGCCACTGCGCTCGCAACCGATTTTGAATTTCCTCTGGTGTCTCGTCATACGTTAACGTCGGTCCCTCTGCGACCTCTTCTTCCTCTTCCTCCGCTGAGTCTTCCTCCACTTCTGGCTCGGCTTCTTCAAGCATCTCTGCCTCAGTTTCCCATAAGGCGAACATATCGTCTCCTGTAGCGACAGGAACAGGTTCCCAATTCACGCCTTGATCTCTGGTGATATAAGCGCCATCACTACCGAGCCCCCAAGCATTGGTATGCGAACGGAAAGTAATGCGCCGTAAGCCCCGCGTGCTCTGTGTCGTGGTCTGCAATCTCCACGTTTCACCACCGTCCTCAGTCAACAAAGAGTTGCCGTTGCCGAGAATTACCCAACCGCGGTTTTCGTCAGCGAAATGGACAGCAATACCGGGCTGATTCGTTTTTGCCTGAATTTTCCAGTAATCGCCACCATCAACGGTATGGAGAATAAACCCACCGTCTCGACGCTGCGGCGTGACCGCCCACCCCTTCTGACTATTGATAAAGTGGAGATCCGTGATGTTTGCCGTTGTCGTTCCAGTCTTTTGGATCTTCCATGTCTTGCCGCTATCGGTCGTATGTAAGGTCTGTCCAATCCTGGCACCGAGCCATCCCTCTTCGGCATTTAGGAAGTACATCGTGCTGACGCGTGGCAGGTTCTGCTTTGTTGCCTGAAGAATCGGTTTCCACGTTTCACCACCATTTTCGGTCTGAAGTAAGGTACCAGATCCAAGGATTCGTCCATGCTTTTCGTCAGAAAATTCGACCTGTTGCAGATCTTCAGTGACCCCACTGTGTTGAGGCAACCACGTCTTACCGCCGTCTGTGGTATGCGCAATTGCGCCGCCTGAACCGACCGCCCATCCGTTCTGCGTATTCACGAAATGGGTATCGGCGAAATTCGTTCGCCAAGTTGCTTGACGGATAATGTCCCAATGGTAGGCAACGGGTTCAACAGGGGTTTCCTCTTCAGCCGTAACTACCTCTGGTTCGTCAGCAACAGGTGGCAATTTTGCTGGCAATTCTGCCTCTTCAATAGAGTAGCGCATCGCAATTCCGCCCTTACCGACAGCGACAACACCATCGGGTGAGAGTGCCAGCCCATACAGGTCGTTGCCGGTGCCGCTCTCTTGCATTTCCCACTTTTTGCCGCTGTTGACGGTGGTAAGCATCACACCATTATCGCCGACGATTAATCCGTGTTGTGTATCAGCAAAATAGAGTTTATTCAGATTCTCTTGCGTGCCGCTGCGCTGAAAATTCCAACGCTTTCCACCGTCTTTTGTATGCAGAATTTCGCCAAACTGTCCGATAATCCACCCTATGTTTTCATCTACGAAGTAAACGGCATAGAGTTCGTTGAAAGTGCCGGTCGTCTGCTGATTCCATGTCAACCCGCCATCTTCCGTCGTGAGGCAAACACCGGGCCATCCAATCGCCCAACCCTTCTTTTCATCAAGGAAAAATACACCCTTCAGCATCAAAGAAAGAAAATCGCCCGTGGCGGTTTGTTGAAGCCATGTTTCGCCGCCATCAATTGTGTGTAGGATACTACCGAGATCTCCGACGATCCAGCCGACTTGAGGACTCACAAAGTGGACAGCACGGAGTGCAAATGCAGAAGGACCCCGCTGACGCTCCCAATTCGCACCGCCATCATTCGTATGAACAATAAGACCTCGATCCCCAACCGCCCAGCCGTGTTTATCGGTTGCGAAATAGATATTCCAGATGCCGTCCCAGATATCAGTCTCAATTTCGCTCCAAGTTTGTCCGCCATCATTGCTCATCGCCATCGTGCCACGCTTGCCGACTGCGATTGCGCGGTTCGCATCCGTAAACTGGACGTTCTGCAGGTCATTCGCAGTCGTTCCACTGGTCATCTCCCACGTCGCCCCCGCATCCGTCGTGTGCAAAATAGTACCGTACCACCCAACTGCCCATGCCTCTGTGGGTGTCGTAAACTGGATTCCTGTCAAATTGTTTTCGGTTCCACTTTCCATCAATTGCCAGTTGTCCCCCCCATCTTCGGTACGCGTAATAAAGCCGACATCTGCCACGGCGATCCCGTAATTTTCATCTGTGAAATGGATACCGTTGATAGTATCCCGGACATGCCCATTAATCAGCGGGATCCGACTGTCTTGACGCCCCCAATTGATACCGCCGTTTGTCGTGTGGAAGATAGAGCCGTCACTGCCGACAATCCAGCCTTCATTATCGCTGACGAAGAAGACCTGTTTATTGTCATTAATCATCCGGTCGCGCTCACCCGCAAAGCGATTGCTCTGTTCCCGCCACGATTCACCACCGGTTTTGGTGTGAAGAATCCTGTCATGGGTACCGACAACCCATCCCATCGAATCATTAACGAACCAGACACCGTTGAGCATAAATTCGCTGACGTACTCGTACCGTTTCCACTCTTTTCCGCCATTCTTGGTGTAGAGGACATCCGAATCTTCCCCAACAATCCAACCCTCTTTTGAATTGGCGAAATATACATCAAGAAGCATCGCGGAAGTGCCGCTTCGTTGCAAGGTCCAATGTTTACCACCATCGTCGGTAACTGCGATTAACCCTTCATCGCCAACTGCCCATCCGTAGTTTGCGTTCGTGAAGTAGACCGCTTTGAAGTCTAAGGAGGCATCGGGCATGCGATATCCAACCCCTGTTGTGTCGACTTCTTGTTGCTTCCACGTTTTACCACCATCTGCAGTATGGATAATTAACCCCTGCTGTCCGACAACCCATCCCTGTTTATGATTGACGAAGTGTAGATCGGTGAAGTGTGTCTCCCAATCCGCCTTCCGAGTTGCCTCCATCTTGACACAACCGTTAAAAAGGAACAAGATACCAAGCAGAAGTGGTATGACAAGGCTATTAACAGCGAGTTTTAACTTATAAGACTCACCAAAACGGGTCAGACTACGTATCAAACGCATTTTTTCCTCCGATACATCCTTAGATTAAATAATCGTGGCAAATTCCGTGCCAATCCGAACAATACCGCACTAACCGGATTCCTCAGCGAAATGTTAGAAAGCCTTGCACAAAATGGGGCAGCGTCTACATGCAACTATCCAAAACAGTGCAGATTTGACCAATCGTTTGGGATGCTGCAGAAAATCTATTAAGTCGAATTTACATTAAGGTACTTAGACAGACTTCTCTCACCTTTTGTTCATGTTAATTAATAACCGCTGTTGTCACCCAAAAGACCGGAACGTGCGATAGCCACACCGATTGCAATAACGACCGGCAGCGCGATGACTGCTATCTGGACAAGCACAGAACGCCGCGCACCAAGTCTCTGAATTGCTTCTATCCGTCCGACATGCACAAAGAGCAACGAAATTAACAAGAGAATAGCACTCGCTGCCGGGACTTCTTCAAAAAAATAGCCGTTCATCCAGATCCCCGCGAGTAGGAGCGTTACGACGGGTGCTGCGTTCGGTGGAAAGACGTTCCAGTTGCTGTTGGAACGCCGCTGTAGAACGAGCGTAACAATCCAACTTGCTGCGAAAATTGCTACCAGAATACCGCTGTGCTGTGCTAACCGCAAAGCCCCGGATAGCGCAAGGATGAGAGCAGTTCCTCCAAAAAGTCCGAAATACACAAATGGAACAGAAGCATCAGATATCAGGGTCGTGAAACTCTGTTTCACGAGGTGGAAAAAGATAAAAATCGCAACGGCGAGGCATACCCACCAGATAATCCCTTCAAACTGTCCCCACGTATGTTTAAACGTCGGCGTTAGGAGAAGGCGCGGTATAATAACAGCAAGTGCCACCTGCGCTATCAAACGACCCCAGAACGAAAAATGCCACCCCCCCCCAACGATTAGTCCGATAATAGCAAGATAGCAGAGCCAATGCACCCCCAAACGTGGCGGAAAAGGCGGCAGACCTTCCAAACCGAGATAACCAACGATGTAACCTACACCAAGCGCAACAGCGATGAGCCAACTGAAAGATCCAACTTCTCTCTTCTCAGTGTTAACTGTGTCTCGTTTAGAAGAGAGAGATCTCGCGAAGATAAGAACGCCGCTAACAACGGCCGGCAAGAATAAACCGAGGAAAAGTTGCTTGAGTGTTAACATCGCTGAAGGTCCATTTGTGCATTTCTCGAAGGTAACCGTCTTGCACAGCACACTAACAGGAAATCGGAGTGGATATTTCTATTCCTGCTTCGCTTCAATACTAACAGTAAGGCGGATATCATCGCTGACAGAACCGGTACCGTAAGTCATACCGAATTCGCTCCGCTTAATCGTAAAGATGCTCTCAAACCCGATCAGGGATTCTCCGCCTCTTCCTTTGCCTCTCCCAGTAATTTCGACATCCACGGTGATAGATTTCTTAACACCGAGCAATTCAAGATCGCCCGTGACTTCCAACATATCTTTTTCGCCTTCCTTCATACTCACGTTCGTGCTCTTGAAGGTAATGACGGGAAATTGCTTTGCACTGAAGAAGTCTGAACTTCTGAGGTGTTGATCTCGCTTTTCGTTGCCAGTATCAACACTCGCTGTCTTTACCTCAAATTCCACCGTGCTCTTGGACACATCCTCATCCATTGTGATCTCGCCCGTGAACTCATTAAACCTTCCATAGTTGTGGGTAATCCCATTATGTTTTGCTCGGAAAAGTATCATTGAATGCGCTGTATCAATTTCGTACGTATCTGCGGCATCGGCGAGTTGTATGTTTCCAGTGAAGCCGATGATGAGTAAGGCTAAAATGATGCCCGCAGTGCAGGGAATTCGTAGGTTACGTCCTAAGTCTGTTTTCATTGAGGAAAATCTCCTTAATCGATTTGATGGTTAAATTTTGTAAGCGTATATTGCCTTGTATTCGGCAAAAGAAGTATATCGTATTTTCTGACAGATGTCAATGTGAAATGTTCGGCACAAAATTTTCTTGAATTTCATTATAAAATTGTGATATAATTATTAAATAAAGTTATATTAACTGCGTCCTTTTTGAGACAACTCACCAAAGTGGTGTAACGAGAGGGAGGGTTTTTCAACAAACATGAAAGTATCACGACCAAGGTTTGCAATTTATTTAGGGGTGTATCTGCTCTGTTTTGTAGCATTGAGTCCGTACGGAATAGCAGACCAGCACGCTACAGATTCAGCCGTTAGTTACCATTCCGAGATCGTCCCACTCCTCAAACGGAGTTGTCAAGGATGCCATCACCCCGGTGATCCGAATGGTGACCTGATTGTAACAACCTACGCAGATCTCAAGCGAGGTGGCATGGCGGGTGATGCGATTGCCCCTGGGGAACCGGATGAAAGCCTCCTGATTGAACTTATCTCCGGCGATGAACCGGCAATGCCACAGAACCAAGAACCGCTCTCAACCGAAGAGGTCGAATTATTTCGACGTTGGATTCTCGAAGGCGCGCACGACGACACGCCCGATGAAGTCGACGATATGGATGAAGGAAACTACCCGATTTACACAGTGCCTCCCGTGGTTACCGCCCTGGCATATTCGCCTGATGGTAGCACACTCGCGGTGTCAGGATTCCGTGAAATTTTGTTGTATGACACAACGAATTTTGAACTCAAAGCAAGATTGGTAGGCAAAGCACATCGCATAGAATCGCTGATGTATACGGCAGATGGAAAGATCTTAGGTATGGCAGGTGGTTCCCCAGCGCAATTTGGCGAAGTACAGTTATGGGATACCGCAACGAATTCGCTCATCAAAGCGATACGTTCCAGTTATGACACCGTATATGGGCTCTCTTTCTCGCCAGACGCAAGCCGTGTCGCTTTCGGATGTTCAGACCAAACTGTACGCGTCCTGTCCGTTGAAAGCGAGAAAGAGCTGATTAAATTTGATAACCACAGCGATTGGGTGTTCGGAACAGTATTTTCTACGGATGGCTCTCATTTCGTGAGTGCCGGACGGGATACTGCCCTCAAATTGGTTGAAGTAGACACAGGCTCTTTCGTTGACGACATCAACTCCAGCAACAAGGGTTATGGAGAAATCAACACCATCGGACGGCACCCGACTGAAGACTGGGTTCTCAATGGCGGTGAAGACCGTATTCCACGTCTCTATAAAATCTTTCGTGAAATACGGAGAGATGTAGGTAATACGGACTTTAATCTCATCCAAGCATACGAAGCACAGTCGGGTACCATTGAAGGTGTCGCGTTTTCAGCAGATGGTAGTCGGTTCGCGACTGGTAGCACAGGCGGTGAAGCACGTATCTACAACACGGAAGACGGAACACGTTTAGCAAGTATGCAAGGCGATGCGGTTGGTGTTTTCTCAGTGTCGTTCCATCCAAATGGCACACAACTCGCCACAGGCGGTTTTGACGGAAAGATTCGGATATTTGATACCGCCACCGGTAAACTCCTGAATGCCTTTATGTCTGTACCGATTGAACCCGCGGGAAGCGAGGATGTCGCTCTCGTAGTGACAGGCATGACGTGAGGGGCTTGCGTCGCTAAAGTGCAGGATGCACTTACACAACACCAAAGCGTTATCAGTGTCGAGGTTTCTCTCCCCGATCAAGCCATCATTAAAGTTCGGAAGAACACTGTTACTGCAGATGACCTCGCGACCCTCGTTAAAGAGACCGGATTTAGCGCGAAACCTAAATAGTACGCGTGAAGAGGCTAATGTATGGCTGTTAAGGCACCCAATATACTCTGGGTTTGCACAGATCAGCAGCGTTACGACACAATTGGCGCATTAGGTAACCCGTATGTGTCAACACCGAACATCGACAATTTAGTGACGGAAGGTGTTGCATTTACACATGCCTATTGTCAAAGTCCCATCTGTACGCCGAGTCGAGCGAGCTTTCTCACAGGCATGTACCCAAACGCAACACACGCGATTCGCAACGGGAACGACTTTTTTCCAGAGGCATATCCGCTTGTAACGCGTACCCTCGCAGACATCGGTTATGATTGCGGATTGATTGGCAAACTCCATCTTGCGAGTGCTTACCGTCGGGTGGAACCACGCGTAAACGACGGTTACCGTTACTGGCAATACAGTCATGCGCCACGCGATGACTGGGAACACGGACATGACTACGCTGATTGGGTCCGTACGCAGGGGTACATTTTAGGTGACTTGAACCAGAATCCAGAAGGCGTTCCAGCGGAGTTGCATCAGACGACATGGTGCGCGGAAAAGACGATTGAGTTCATTCGCGAAGACCGAGATTGCCCGTGGCTCGCGAGTGTCAATATCTACGACCCGCATCCGCCTTTCAATCCACCACAAACACACCGAGACCAATATAATCCGGCAGAAATGCCAGAGCCACTTTTCCGAAGCAGCGATCTCGAACAGCAGACCCGACTACAAGCGGTCGATTTTCAATCCAAAGTCCGTACCCCCGATGAACTGGACATTCGGAGTCCAATCTTACCGCAGACCCCGCGTCAAGAAGCAGAGGCAGTCGGGGCAAGAGATGCCAAAACACTTATAGCCGCCTATTACGCGATGATTCAACTGATTGACGAGCAATTGGGCAGGATCCTTGAAACGCTTGACGAAACAGGACAACGGGAAAACACCGTCATCATTTTTACGAGTGACCATGGAGAGACACTCGGCGACCATGGACTCATCCAAAAGGGTTGTAGGTTCTACGAAGGCTTGGTCAGGGTGCCGCTGATTTTCTCATGGCAGGCGCAGTTTGCGAACGGACTTAAGAGTGACGCGCTTGTCGAACTCGTTGACAAAGCACCAACGCTCTTGGAATTGGCAGGCTTAACAGTCTCCGAGGAGATGCACGGCAAATCACTTCTGCCTCTTCTCCGCGGTGAAGCGGATCCGAACCATCACCGCGATTTCGTCCGATGCGAGTATTACGACGCTGTGGACCTGCCGGATCACACTTTCGCAACAATGTACCGAAATGAACGTTACAAATTAGTCGTTTATCACGGACACGAAGAGGGTGAACTCTACGACCTCATTAATGACCCAGACGAGTTTGAAAATCTCTGGCATGTCAATACGAAACAGGACATCAAATTTGAACTTTTAAAACAGAGTTTTGATGCATCTATGCTTGCCATGGACAGAGGATCGCGACGCGTGGGACCGATGTAAATACATAGGAACGGTTTGCCATACTATGCTTGAGCGGAACACCATCCATTGCGGCGATACGTTTAATCTACTGAAAGAGGTAGAAGATGCCTCTGTGGATCTGATTGTGTGTGATGGACCCTACGGCGTAACGGACGAGCCGTGGGACAGGATCCCCTCAATTCAGGAATTTAACCTCACGCTTATCAAAAATTTCGCACCGAAACTGAAGGACGGCGGCGCGCTCTATCTGTTTGGAAAGCCTGATTGCCTCGACTTCATAGACTATCGAGAATACTTAAATCTTCGTTCAAAGATCGTATGGTATCAACCGAGTCGGCTTGCCCAGGGACGCATCAATTACACCAATAACTACGATATTATCTGTTACTTCATCAAGGGCAAAAAGCCGCGGTGCTACAACTTAGATGCTATCAGAGTCGCGCAACTTGTTGAATTAGAGCATCGGAGTCGGTGCGAAAATGTGCCATCCGTAACGAACGGTAAATTTGGCAAGACGAAATACAATCCGAAAGGAAAGAATCCTGGCGATGTCTGGGGTGATATAAAGCAGTTAACCTACAAATCTAAAGAGTTAGTAAGTAGAAAAGCCCTTAACACGATTCAGAAGCCGGAGAAGCTAATTGAGCGGATCGTATTAGCGAGTTCATTATCAGGGGATTTGGTTTTGGATCCCTTTGCGGGAGTTGGCACTTGCGCTGTGGTGTGCAAGCGGCATCAGCGAGATTTCATTGGATTTGAGATTGAACCCAGTTTCGTGCGGGCGGGCAATAAACGGCTTCGTCAGTGCTATAACGACTCAGACCTGCCTTTATAGGACAATATTTGTGAATTCCACGCCAAAGACTTGACAAAAACGTTATTTCATGATACTATTTGTGGAGAACCAGAGGAAAGAGGAACCTGATACGAGCATCAACGCTATTTTTGAAGGATGGTATCAGTATGGATAAGCATCCGCGTGCCACTTCGTGTAAACATATAAGGAGCAATCATGGAACGGACTTTTAAATGGCAAGAATTGGCGAAATTTGTAAGCCACATCGTATTTTGTTTGGCATTTCTTCTCGTTTGTGGTATAAGTGTTAGTGGCGCGGCGGTGGAAGTCGGGTTCATCTACCTCGGCGACAAGGGTGCCTTTACTTCACCCGCGTTGGAGTTTGCTGAAAGGACCTTTAAAACAGAACAACTCGCGAAGGCTGATTTGAAAAGTGACACATTCAAGCAGTTTGGGGTTATCTGGTGGCATGATGGCGATGCCGATCCGGGCGGATTATCCGGTGCAGAACTTGATGCGTTCTTAGACTACGCTGAAAGCGGCGGCGCGGTGCTCTTGACAGGCGCAGCTATCCGGTATGCTACGCCGTTGGGATTAGAAGACGCGCAACCCCGCGCATTTGGACCCGTTGAAAACGATGGAAGTAATGTCGGTATTATCGTCTTGAAAGAGACGCTCGCACTCGGGTTGGTAGACGGACTTAAGAATGTCGATGGAAAAACACCCCAGGTCGAGGATTGGATTCAGGTCAATTCAACTGGGTATCCAGTAAGTGGTGACTATTTCGACACGATTTGGAAGAATTTTACGACGCTTGCGCATGCTTGGGAGGGAGGCACCAATTACACGGATAGGATTGCAGCGTTCGGTTATTGGGAAGCTGGAGACGGTAAGGTGTTCAACATGAACTGGCGACTCCCGAATTATCACAAGAACAACAAGGATATTGATCAAATACAGAAACTTACAGAAAACGTCATTAATTGGTTAGCAAGTGAATCGGAATATGCAGAGGTTTCCGCTGGTGGTAAGCTGCCAATCGTATGGGGACGACTCAAGAATAGCCATTAACAGTCAGGTCGGATTTTTTAGAAAAAAACCTTTCAGTCATCACAGTCATCAGTAGGATGGAGCCCCGATTCCCGGCTTCTGATATGCCTAACACCTCTTGTAGCTGATGGCTGACTGTGATTCATACTTGTATCGATAATTGTAAAATCTATCGCAAAGACAGCAATAATAACAAATTTTAGTTTGATTACCTCAAAAGGATACTTTAGCATTGGATACTCTAAACGCTCAGACAGACTCACAATCGAATCTACCCGAAGGTGTCATAGTACGCCTCGACCAAGGAAACTTAACCGGAGATATAGCATTTTCACCGAATGGAACGCAACTTGCAGTCGCCTGTGACATCGGCGTTTGGGTCTATGATGTGGACAGCGGTCTCGGACTTAACCTCCTCGTTGAGCACAACGAATACGTCAGATGCGTCGCGTATGCTCCCGATGGGAGTGCAATTGCCAGCGGGAGTACAGACAATACGGTGGTTTTATGGGACGCGACCGTTGGATCTCCGACAGCAACGCTCGTCGGACATACGGACGCTGTTAGGAGTGTTACATATTCCGCGGATGGTGCCACCGTCGCAAGTGGAAGCCCTGATGGGACCGTGCGGTTATGGGATTCCAGCACAGGAGAGGCTAAAAATACATTCACAGGGCGCGCAGACTCTATCAGATGTGTTAAATATTCCCCAGACGGAAGCACCCTCGCCGCTGGAACCGGAGACGACACAGTGGAATTGTGGGATGCTACTACCGGAAGGCACAAAGCGACACTCAAAGGACATACACATATTGTCGATTCGATCGCCTATTCACCCGATGGAGCAGTTCTTGTGAGTGGAAGTATTGATGGCACGGTTCGGTTGTGGAATACAGACTCAAGGGAATTGATAACGACCCTTACAGGACATGTCGGCTATGTCTGGGGTGTCGCTTACGCACCTGATGGCAAAAGCGTTGCAAGTGGCGGGAATGACAACACGATTCGTTTATGGGATATCGAGGCAGTCAAATCGGGGTTACAAACCCCTCCTACACGAACGCTTACAGGACATACAGGCAGCGTCAGGAATGTCGCGTATTCTCCGAATGGAAGTGTCCTCGCCAGCGGAAGCGACGATCACACTGTACTCATCTGGGATCTTACCTAAATCATTCATATAGAACGAAAACAAGTAACAACTTGAGGCGAATTAACGACGATTCAGTGTCCATTAACGGCGCAGGTGGCTATACGTCGAGTAACGCGATATATCCAACCCACTTGACCGAACCGCAAGGTAAAATTAAAAAGGAGGACGGCGTCTCCCCTATCGATCACAGTCAGGGGTCCTACGCCGAATTTTTTGATGAAACCCAGGTCTAACTTTGTAACAACATTCCTTGTTGCATTCTCCATTTTTCTCGCATTCCAATTGACGGCGTCGAGCGAGATGGAACAGCCTGTGAGTGCAGAAGTTCCGACGGTGCAAGCGTTGAAGGTTCATCCTGAGCTCCTGACATTGGAGCACGCACGTGACGGTAGACGGGTGCTGGTGTCAGGAAAGACGAAAAATGGCATGTATGTAGATGTAACACCCTGGGCTGCGTTGACTCCCGCTGCGGGGGTGAAGGTATATGAAGATGGTTATATCTTCCCGACGGCGGTAGGCACAACAAAAATTACGGTAACGGTCAAAGGTGTTAGCACCGAATTGTCCGTGAACGTTAAAAGTATGGACGCCCCACCCGTCAGCTTCGTGCGAGATGTCATGCCTCTCCTGAGCCATGCTGGGTGTAATAACGGCACATGTCACGGTGCAGCAAAGGGCAAAAATGGGTTCAAACTCTCGCTCCGTGGCTACGACCCCGATTTCGACTATGAACTCTTAATTGAGGACATATCCGGACGGAGGTTTAACCGAGCATTCCCCGAACAAAGCCTAATGTTACTAAAACCGACATCGGAGGTGCCACACAAAGGCGGACAGGTAATCGTCCCAGGAGATCGGGATTATGCAATTATCCGTCAATGGATAGCGGAAGGGGCTACCCCTGACGTTCATACCACAAAACGCGTCGAAAGACTGGAGGTCATACCAGATTCTGCTGAACTCGCAACGCCGGGCATGAAACAACAACTTATAGTGATCGCACACTATCCGGATGGTACAACACGGGATGTCACCCGTGAAGCGAAGTTCACAAGTAGCCTCAATGAAGTGGCAAAGGTCACAGACAACGGCGTGGTAACCGCAGAACGCCGCGGCGAAACTGCTATTCTCACCCGATACGAAGGTGCCTATAGCACCAACGGCATCATCGTTATGGGGGACAGGAGCGGTTACAAGTGGGTCAAAACCCCTGAATATAATTACATTGATACGCACGTACACAATAAACTCAAGCGGATGAAAATCCTACCCTCTGAACTCTGTACGGATGAAGAGTTTGTACGGCGCGTCTATTTCGATCTGACAGGTCTCCCACCGACTCCGGCACAAGTACGGAGTTTCTTGACCGATACGACTGCCTCTAAAACCAAACGGGAAAAACTCATTGATACTCTCGTCGAGACATCAGAGTTTGTCGACCATTGGACACATAAATGGGGTGATCTGTTACAGTCTAACCGTAAATTTCTTGGCGAGCGCGGGATATGGCTCTTCCAAGAGTGGATCCATCAAGCCATTGCCCAGAATCGTCCGTATGACGAGTTCGTACGAGATCTGATTACGGCAACCGGTAGCACTTACACGAATCCGGCAGCGAACTATTTCCGTGTCTCCCGTGAATACACGGCTGCGGTGGAAAATACGACGCAACTTTTCTTAGGCGTCCGGTTTTCCTGCAACAAATGTCACGACCATCCGTTTGAAAAATGGACACAGAACCAGTACTACGAATTCGGTGCGTTCTTCGCGGATGTCAAGGTCAAACCAGGACAACTCCCCGGCGATGAGGTTGTCTATGCTAATTATACCCCTGAACCTGTGAAACATCCGCGAACGTTAGCGGTGGTTGAACCGTCAGTACCGTTCGGAGAAGTTGCAGCAGAAACCGACGACAAACGCGAAATGCTTGCAGCGTGGCTCACCTCCGAAGAGAATCCGATGTTTGCTCGGGCAGGTGCGAACCGCATCTGGAGTTACTTCATGGGACGTGGGATTATCGAACCTGTAGATGATATTCGCACAAGTAACCCACCGACTAACCCTGAATTGCTTGATGCCTTGACAAAGGACTTCGTGGACAGTGGATTTGACATGAAACATATCATGAAGACAATCACACGTTCTCGAACCTATCAACAGAGTATCATAACGAATAAGTGGAACAAGGCTGATACGATTAACTTTTCACACGCAGCTGCGAGACGCTTGACGGCAGAACAGTTGTTAGATGCCATCGGTGTTGCGACAGGAAGCCGACCACGGTTTGAAGAGATGCCGAAAAAATTCCGCGCCGTGCAGTTGCCAGACAGCAAAGTCAAAGATGATGGATTCTTGAAATTATTTGGCAGACCTGAACGTGAAACGTCGTGCGAATGTGAACGGACCACCGAGGTCAGCCTCGCACACGCAATGAATCTTATTAATGGACCGACGGTTGCAGAGTCCCTCATCGATCCAGAAGGACGTATTGCACAACTCATCGAAACGAATCATGATGACCGAGTTCTTGTTGAGGAACTCTATCTCGCAACGCTTTCTCGGTTACCAGAGAAGAACGAATACGCAGTAGCGATTGAACACCTTGCGAACGCCGAATCTAAGGAAGAAGGCGCGCAAGACTTGTTGTGGGCACTCATTAACAGTCCCGCTTTCTTATTCAATCGCTAAATAGCCATCAGCCATTCCAATGGAGGAAACAATAGATGTTATCGTTACCACAACTACCCGGACGCTTATGTGACGGGTTCTCACGTCGTGAATTTATACGTGTCGGTGGTGCGGCGATGCTCGGTATTAGTTTGCCACAAGTATTGTCACTCCAAGCCAACGCGAATACAACAGTTGACCCCGCCAAGCCGCTCAACGGATGGGGAAAAGCCAACTCGGTCATTCTTCTTTTCTTGCAAGGTGGTCCGAGCCATCTCGACATCTGGGATCCGAAACCGGAAGCTCCGTCGAACATCCGCGGTGAATTCAGTCCGATCCCGACGAACGTGCCGGGAATCCAATTATCTGAAACGATGCCACGTTTGGCACAACAGATGGATAAAGCGTGCCTTATCCGCTCCGTAAGTTACACACCGGCGGGACTTTTCAACCACACCGCTGCGATGTACCAAATGGTAACCGGTGAAACGCCGGACAAGGTCGCGCCTTCGGGACAGCTCGATCCGCCGTCTCCAGCCGACCATCCGAATGCCGCATCGCATATCGCAAACTATCGTCCACCCGATGAACCGATGCTCGCCGCAGTGCAACTCCCGCGTCCGATGCAGGAGAGTAATATCATCGGTAAAGGTGGAAATGCTGGTTTTCTTGGTAGAGCGTACGATCCGTATTTCCTCTTCCAAGATCCAAATGAGGAGATTAACCTCGATGATCTGAGTTTACGTCCAGAGGTGCCACCGGTACGTTTGAAACGGCGTAAAAATCTCCTTGAGACGATTAACAAAGGGATGCCCGAAATTGATAAGGTTGCCGACTCCTACGCCTTGAACGAGTATTATGAGAAGGCGTATAATCTCATCTTGTCGCAGCGGGCACGCAACGCATTCGATTTGTCACAAGAACCCGATGAGATGCGAGATAAGTACGGTAGACACACGTTCGGACAGAGTGCACTCCTCGCCCGTCGTTTGGTGGAAGCAGGCACCCGCTTCGTGCAGGTGAACTGGCCCTCTGTTGCTAACGGTGATCCGAACACCACGGCATGGGATACGCACGCGACCAACTTTGGTCCGTTGAAAAACCTTCACTGCCCGAAGTTAGACAGTGCCGTCTCCTCACTGCTGGAAGACTTGGACCAACGCGGTATGTTGGAAGACACCCTCGTCTTAGCGATCGGTGAATTCGGACGCTCGCCGCGGATGGGCATTAGTACCTCCGGTAACAGCAACGCACCTGATGGACGCGATCACTGGCCCTATTGTTACACAGGTCTGATTGCAGGTGCTGGCGTTAAAGGTGGACAGGTCTACGGGAAGTCCGATGCAACAGGCTCAACACCGCTTGAGAACCCGGTGCATCCGCGTGACATCCTTGCCACGGTTTACCATACACTCGGTATCGCTCCGCACACCACCGTGTACAACCATTTGGATCAACCACGTGAATTGGTGAAAGGCGAACCAATTGCTGGGATATTCTAATTGGTTATTAGTGCATTGGCTATCGGCTTTCAGCTGTCGGCTTTCAGTAAAGAGGTTTTTGGTGAACCTATCGCCTCTTGCTGATTGCTGATCGCTGTTTGCTGACTGCTATTCTTCCGATAATCCTTTTACAAACATGAGGTAACTAAAAATGCCGAATATGCTATTTGGGTTATCGGCTATCGGCTATCGGCTATCAGGAAAGAAAAGAAATGTTTTTTCACCGCTTACGTCTCGACTACCGACTGCCGACTGCCGACTGCTGATTGCTATTCTAATAAAACAGTCCTTTCTCGTCATAGCGATCTTTCTCCTAACGATTGGTTTCGTACACGCGCAGGTTCAACCCACCTTGACGGCTGTTTTTCCACAAGGCGGTCAACAGGGACGCAGCGTAGAAGTCACACTCACAGGCACAAATCTCGGCACGGCAACAGCGGTGTGGTTCAGTGGAAAGGGTATCACTGCGGAAATTAAGGAAAAAACAGGGCAAGCCGCTGTCGTTTTCAACGGTGCTGGCGTTTCTGGAAGTATTCCGAGCGACGCGCAGTTGGTTGCATCTCTGACGATTGCGCCAGACGCACCGTTAGGTGTCCAACAGATACGCGTCGTTACACCTTATGGTGCTTCCAACGCAGGCAGTTTCGTCGTTGGAAACCTGCGAGAAATCATTGAAGAAGAGACAGCGGCATCGGAATCGGAAAACTCGTCTATGATGGAAGCCGACTGGCTCGCCCTGCCCGTTACCGTGAACGGCACAATTGCTTCAATCGATGACGAAGACAGTTTCACCTTTCAACTGAAAAAGGATGCCCGGCTTATTTGTGAAGTGGTAGCACAACAAATAGGCTCGTTGCTGGATTCTTACCTCGTTCTCCGCGATGCTAACGGGACTGAAGTCGCCAACAGTGGTCTTGGTAATGCCTTTGACTCCGTTTTGGATTACACAGCCCTTGAAACTGGAAAATATACGCTTCACATTCGAGATATTCGCTACAAAGGCGGAGATGGCTACGGTTATCGATTGAGCATCGGTGAATTGCCGTATCTTGAGACAATTTTCCCTCTCGGTGGACAACGCGGCACCGAAAACACGATTGCTGTCACCGGCGCGAACCTCGACACAGTTGAATCTATACAGGTTTCAATAGGTGCTGAAACGCAAGCAGGTGAACAGTCTCTGCGGGTCCAGACGCCCTCCGGGTTGGCTACTAACCCCCATCCGTTTGCTATCGGCAATTGGACGGAAATGGTGGAGACTGAACCGAATAACGCGACTGGAAATGCGAATGCTGTAACGACACCGATAACGCTCAATGGAAAAATCGACAAATCCGGTGATGTTGACTGGTTTTCGTTTGAGATTTCAGAACCGCAACTCCTCGTTTTTGAGGTAGAAGGAAATAAACTGTCATCAAACCTCGATGCCTTGCTTACGCTCTACGGACCGGGAAAACCAATGGAAGGCTCGGAAGAAATGGCAAATAGCGAGCGAGGTTGGGAAACCTCGCCAGCGGAACAGGTCTTAATGGTAAACGACGATGCCGTTAGCGGTGCTGATGCTCGCATTGACTGGAATTTTGAAGAACCTGGAAAGTACTCTGTCGCCATTCGAGACCTGAACAAGCAAGGCGGTGAGACCTATCCATACCGATTAAACATCCGTCCATTGGAACCAGACTGCCAACTCAATGTAGTGGCACTTGACATCCGGAATCGTCCGATCGCTATGGATAACCCGCGCGTCAGCAGAGGCGGCAGCGTTACATTGCAGGTTGATGTTACTCGTCTTGACCTATTCGATGGTCCAATTCGTCTGATCTGTCCAGACATTCCGAAAACGTTTAATGTGAGCCCAACTATTGTTGGCGCAGCCAAAACCGAGCGATGCTCACGATAACGGCTCCGCCGGATGCCCCACTCGGACTCATGCCGCTCTCCATCGTTGGGGTTTGTGCCGTCGGGGGTCGACAAATAGAACGCGTTGCCGATCCTTCTCCAATCCTGCTCACTGTGATGGACGCTCCAGAATTCACACTGACCGTTGCGGAGATCGGCTTAAGTGCTATTCACAACAAAACGGTTGACCTCCACGTGACGGCGGATCGGCGCGATGACTTCGTCGGTCCTATCACTCTGTCGGTATCAGGACTTCCAAATCGCGTTTCGGCTCTTCCTGATCCTGTTTCCGAAAAACCTGTCACTATTGCAGAAGGCGAAACAGAAGCGAAGATTTCGGTTAAAGCTGGGACCTTTGAACGGAGAGAGGAATTTTCTGTTCTGCCGACACCCGGTACAAGTTATATTTCAGTTACTGGAACGGCGACTGTTAATGGCGAGGCGGTGAGACAATCGACCCCTGCCATTCCTTTGACCATCGTCGAGGCACCCTTTATTGTAACGGTTGAACCTCTGCGCTTTAGTATTGTTTTCCCCGCAACGGGAACCTCCGCGAAAAGCGAACCAACCACAGGATCTGAAATCGAGACCGTGGCACTTGCGGGAAACCCGGTAGCAGGCACCGAAACATCAAAAAATGATGCCCCGCAAACAAAGGAAGCGATATTGACGTTAACGGTCGTTCGGCAAGGCGGCTTCACAGATGAAATCACACTCACACCGATCGATGTCCCAGAAGGTTTCACCACGGAAGCGGTTACCATTCCCGCGAACGAGACGGAGGTAAAAGTCCCACTTACGGCTCTCAGATCTTTAACGCCGAAAACGTACGAGTTTAAATTCCGTGGCTCTGTGACGATTAACAATAAACCGTTTGAACAGGATAGTCCTCCTGTCAAGGCGAAGATTATTCATTAGCCATCAGCCATTAGCCGACTGCTATTCCTCTGAAATACCCCCCAAGATGACAGAATCGCCTTATACACTTATCCATCAAGACGCAGCAACTTCAGCGCGAGTCGGAAAGATCCAAACGGCGCATGGTGTTGTGAACACACCGATATTTATGCCCGTTGGAACACGCGGGACGGTGAAAGCATGCACACCCGAAACGCTATCCGAGCACATTCGGGCGGAAATCATTCTTGCGAATACTTATCACCTCTACCTACGTCCCGGACACGAGATTGTCCAAGAATCGGGTGGTTTGCATTCGTTTATGGGCTGGCATAGCCCCATCCTTACGGATAGCGGTGGATTTCAGGTCTTTAGCCTCGGTCCGTTACGCAAGATTACGGAGGAGGGTGTAGCGTTTCGTTCCACGATAGACGGGACGGAACACTTTATCAGCCCGGAACGTTCCATCGAGATTCAAAACGCTCTCGGTGCAGATATCATTATGGCGTTCGACGAGTGCCCTGCGTTACCGAACGATTATACATATCTCAAGGACTCAATGGAGATGACTTTGCGGTGGGCAGAGCGGAGTCAAAAGGTGCATCGGAATTCGGATCAACTCCTCTTTGGGATTGTGCAAGGGGGTATGGAACGCGATCTGCGTCAGGCGAGTATTGACGGGACTGTATCGATCGGTTTTCCGGGATACGCGATTGGCGGCTTAAGCGTGGGTGAGGAGAAGGATTTGATGTATGAGACGTTGGCATACGTCGCACCGCGCCTACCGGAAGAGAAGCCGCGCTACCTAATGGGTGTCGGTACACCTGAAGATTTAGTCTATGGGGTGCGTTGCGGGATCGATATGTTCGACTGTGTGATGCCGACCCGGAATGCGCGCAACGGTTCTCTGTTTACGACGGCAGGCATTATCCGCATCCGCAACACGAAATATAAGAACGATTTCAGTCCACTGGATGCGGTGTGTACCTGTTACACCTGCCAAAACTTTACACGTGCATATCTCCGACACCTGCATGTCGAAAATGAGATTCTCGGTTCACAATTGCACACATTGCACAACTTGCATTTTTATATGAGTTTAATGCGCGGGATTCGGCGCGCCATTTGCGACGGGAGTTTTGGGGCGTTAGCAGACAGCGGGCCCGATATTGGGCAGTTCGTGAAATTGGGACAACCTATGGAAGTCTGATCTCTGAGAGGCGATTTAGGTGTCAACGGCGGGTTTCCACTGAATATCCTCAAGGCTTTCCGCGGTCAGACTCTTTTCAAAGAGGGCATCAAGCGCGTCGGTGTTCTGGAGGGCGTAAATCTCGGTGCGTATCGCTTCGGGAACGTTCTGAAACCGGTGTTGCAGCAGCTTCAGGAGTGCCGTCTGTTTGGCGCGGGTTTCCCCTTGTTTGAAGCCTTGTTTGAAGCCTTGTTTGAAGCCTTGTTTGAAGCCTTGTTTGAAGCCTTGTTGAAGTCCGCGTTGTTCGCTGAGCTCTATAATGGATTCAGCCATGTCTACAATCTCCCTATTTTGCGTATGTGCTTCGGTAAGGATACGGAGTAAGTCTTGGTGTTCACCGGCGCTTCTGCGGTGGAGGATGAAGAGAAAGAGATACAAGATCGCCCGCGTGTACTGCTCTGGCGTGTCACTCTGCAAGTCGGCAAGTCCTTGTAAAGCCTCAAGGAGTGCTTGTCGCATAACGGGTGTCTCGGAGTTCTCGTGCTTCAGGACGGCCAACAACCACCCCAAGGCGTGCCCTGTTTGTGTGAGTTCTTCGGGGTCAGTGGCTTTGACATCGAGGAGCAGGGTGTCGAAAGTTGGAAGGTCGCGGTCTCTGAACATCTCTCCTCCTCTTGAGACGCGGCACCCTGACAAGCAGCGCACGCATCTAACTTCTATCAAAGAGTCTAACACACCTCAAGTCCCGTTGTCAAGGAACAAATCACGCGCTTGAAAAATCAGTTGTAACTCTATACCCTTGAGCATCAATTCTTCCAACCAAATTTGACTTTCTGTGGCGTCTGGTGTATACTATAGAAAAACCTGTTTGAACCAGGAGGATACTGGGCAAGATGCGAGTCAAAGAGAGCGAGGCGGAGGCGTCTGCGGCATCGAGTTCGGATGCTGTCGGCGAGCAGTTGCGGCATTTCCCCGATCGGAGTATCCGGCATCTGTTTGAAAATCAGTCTCACACGCGTGCGTTGTTGGAACTGATGATCCCTGGGTTAGCGTCCCTGATGGATTTTCAGCGGCTGGTTCGTGTGAATCGTGATTTTTTGCCGGAAACGCTCCGGGAGCAGGAGGCGGACCTGGTCTTTAGCGTTCCATTTCGGGCGGGATCCGAGGAGCGTGAGGTGCTGATTCATATTCTCATCGAGCATCAATCGACAGTGGATGATTTCATGGAGTATCGGCTCCTGTCTTATATGACGCTGATTTGGGGCGGATACCGGCGCGACTGGGACCTGAAGCAGCCCCCGAAAGCCGAGCGGCGATTTCCCCCGATCCTGCCGATCGTCTTTTACACGGGCGAAACAAAGTGGCGAACGCCCCTCGATTTTAGACGACTCCTGGACCTCCCCGAAGCCCTCGAACGCTTCGCCCCGCGCTTCGATATGCTCCTTTTGGATGTCAAGGACACCGATACCGAGGCACTCACACACCTCAACGCACCCCTCGGTTGGCTCCTCACCGTCCTTCAAAAAGAAAACGCCGACACCCACGAAATCCGAGACGCACTTATTACCGCTATTGAAAAACTTCAAACACTTCAAGACACACACAGCACACATTTCAGAGAGGCACTCGTTTATTTCCTACAACTCATTCTTCATCGGCGCAGCCCCGCAGAACATCAAGCGTTGATACACCTCGTCGAACAACACTCCCAACACCCGGAGGTAAACCAAATGGCACACTCTATGGCTGAACACATCCTCGAACAAGGCATACAACAAGGCATTGAGCAAGGCATTGAGCAAGGCATTGAGCAAGGTGCGCGGCAAATGAGTATTGAAAGCACCGTGACAATCCTCACCCGACGCTTCCCGGATGCCGATGTCGATGCCCTGAAACCCATCCTCGAAGCCATTGAAGACCTCGACCGCCTCAAGCACCTGAATCTTGAAGCTTCCTTAGCAGAGAACTTTCAGACCTTCCAAGAACACCTATACGCCTGAGCTGACCGCTGATGGCTGCTTAAAACAAAACGGGGTAATGCCGCTAAGCACTACCCCGTTTTGCTGGTTAGGTTAGTTCAAACAAATTTTATCCCTGAAATAACCTTTTTGTTGCTACTACTCATTGGACGACTTCAATTCACCCCACGTGGAGGTAAGTTTTCCAGCGGCTCCAATATGCCCTTTCAGGCGTGTGCCGTGGGTGAGCGTCTGACGTTGCCCGTCAAGCGACACGTCTTCAATTTGGTAGTAGTATACGATATTGGGTTGTGCAGTCGTATCCGTGTAGGTATAGGACTGCTTTTCACTTGTTGTTCCTGCACCCGCGATCATGGTCGCATTGATGACCTGGAACTGACCGTCGCGTTGCTGTGAACGCTTGATAAAGAATCCAGCGTTGTTCAGCTCGGACTGTGTGGACCAGGTAATCACCACGGCACCCGCGTCATCGCGTGCGGGACGGAAGTGTGAGAGTTCGACGGGTAGCGGACCACCGGCATCGTATCCGGGGGTGCCAGCGTCTTCATCACTGCCATACCACGTTGCGGGTCCTGAGACCAATGACGTGCTGGAAGCGAGAACCCATCCATTGGCATCCGTGCCCATCGTCATCATGCCATCATCCAACATTTCACGACGGATGAGGGAACTCCGACCTGACTCGTCCATGGGAATCTCCCAGGCTTCATCGGCATCGAGGTTGCCAGCAGTGTCGCCATACGCCACAACACCTGTCATTTGTGGGGGCACGAGTGCCGCCATGAATGCCATCGTGCTGATGAAGGTGTACCGTCCGCGTTGATCGACTTGGCTGGAGATGTCAACGACGCGTGCGCTACCAGCTAAGTTGCTGGAGCTGCGAGCGGAACCACCAACTAACAAGAGGGATTTGCCCATCGTGCCGCCAGCATCCATACCACCACCGACACCGAGCGTGCCGCTGAGGTTAATGCTCACGGTTGCGCCAATCGCATCCGCATCGGCTTCAGCGTTGGTAATCATCAGAGACCAGCCTGCGAGACTCACTTCTGCGCCAGAGACGTTCGTGAGTTCGATCCACTGCGGGAGTCGTCCGTCGCCAGTATCGACCATGATTTCAGTAATCATGATGTCTTCGGGCATCGCAACGGGAGCTGGGGTCGGTTCGGGTTCGGGTGTAACGACTACGTCTGCGACCGGATTAATAGCGGATGCCCCTGGAGAGCCGACAAAGAGCCCAGCTGCTGCGTCCTGGAAGTTTTGGGCAGGTGGCATTGACTGTACCCAAGAACCTTCCATCGTGCCATCAGCATACGTGCCATCGGCAGCCATTGCACGCTCCATCGAGATGAGTCGGTCGGTCGGAACAACTTCTATATCTGATGTTCCTTCCTTAACGATATCGCTCGTTCTACCGCTCTGACCTTTACCCGCAATCGACCAGTAGTTGGTGCCTTTATAGAGGGTGCTGACACGGTCTTGGATGTTGTTCGCGGCAACACTCATATCGGGCAGGACTTCGCCGGCTTCATAGATCATGAACTTAGTGGTTTTATCGCCAAGTTTGATTTCTGCGCCAGACGTATTGGCAATCTCAATCCACTGACGTTTGGCATCACCAGCATCGGTTGCCCACATGATTTCACTGATGACCAGTCCGGCACTTGGCGAGACGAGATCAATCGTGCCACCTCGGGTGAGGAATCCCTCTAAGTTGATACCGAGGCTTTTCTCAATCATGTTGTAGGTTTGTGTCTTTGCCGATACCCGACGGGCAATATTCGCTGCCCCGTGCTTGGCATCGCCAGGATCCGTGATGTAGGACGCCCCTTTGTTTCTGGCAACAATGAAGTAACCATCTTTAGGGATGATGAAGTCTTTATCCAATTCAACCTTAGTGCCAGAGAGCCCAACTAACTTATTCGCATCTGAGTTGACTTTCACCCTATATGCCATAGATACCACAGACTTCTTGGCGGTCGGTGTATCTTTATTTTCAAAGGACTTAATCTTGATGACGATGTCGTCCTTGGTCAGATACTTCGGTGTGACCGTTACGAGATACGGATAAATCAAATCACGGGATTCGGTAGAACGATCAGCATCTACCATTGGAGCTAACTTGATAGGATCAGTAGCAACTGTTGCGTGGTCCCCAACATCAATATGCCCCTTCTTGAACTCTTTCGGCTCTTCACTGAGAGTGACCTTAAAAGTAAAAGAATCATGTGTGCCGGGACCTAACACAATACCTGGCAAATCCTCAAGAGGAAACACTTTTGGTCCGTCGTCATCTGGTTCTACAACGTCAAATTGCAGGGTTGCCGTGGCGTTTTTACCAAGTGAGTCATCAGCAACCGTCACTGCTTTTAATTTATCATTTGGATCGGCGTTTTCGACTGCACCTGCTTCGATTGTTACTACTACTGTAAGTCCCATATTCGTGGCATCTGCGGTCAACGTACCCAAACTGACATTGAAGTTTGTCATGGTAGCGTCATTATCGGTACCACCAACGTCCGTAATCGCAGGGTTCCCTGTAAGAGCAACTGGGTTTCCGGTTGCCTTTGCAAAAGCCATGACCTTAACATCTGCTGGCTCAAACGCCGTGGTTGCGCTGGCTGCGTCGGTTTCTGTACCTAGGGCTACCCTTTTAGCAAAGACGACCCTAAGGTGTACCGTGCCTGTAGCAGTTACGTTATCTCCTGCGACCATCGCCGACGCTGCGTCACCTCCACCAGTAGCAGTACCAAGTAGCGTGATCGTCGTGCCAAAGTTTTCGCCCAGCACGCCTGCTGTCGCAAAAGATGTCACGAAAGCAAGAGCCGTAATTATGATTAAACTCATTAACGAAACTGTCATTTTCTTCGACAACATTCGTTTAATCTCCTTGTTCTTATGTGGAATAAAATTTTGAAACATAAACCTAAAACCTATAAGAGTTGTTAGTTCTTAACCGATGCCTAACACCTCTTTCTGAAATGAAGAACGGACTCAGGGATTATTAAATCCATTCGTGATTTGAACTTAACCTTATACACATAATGTTATATTGGATTATGTGTTATTTTCAAGGATTTCGACAGAATTTTATAGCACAAGTGTGTAAAACATCGCGTTTTCGCAATTTTTCAACGCATAATATGCTAAAATATCGCGTTTCAACCCTTTATGGTATAATTATATCCTATTAAATGCTATATGTCAAATTAAAATTACAAAAAAATGCGTTTATCTGCTTAAAAAACGCATAAAAACGCATAAAAGTGCGAAATTCATGAAAAAGTGTAAAATAGGAAGTGATTTTTGTGATGTGTGATAAACTATGATGAGGGAATCTCCATTCATCATGGAAAATCAGGAAAATCACCGTTCTGATGTGTGTGATGTGGCGAGAGATCTATCAGTGGGAAACTCTATATATACTTTAAATATATACGCGCGTGCGTTTGATATTCAACATCGCGATGTTTTCTACTGCGAAAGGTGGGAGGACAACGGGAGAGTTCCCTACGCTCTCCCGCTACCCTTTTAGTTTGATTAAATGGAGGAGATTAGCGTCGTCCTCAGGACGGGGTAGGTTTAACCTCTGTCCAAGAGGTACTTTAATTATACCGACTCCATGCCAAAAAGTCAAGTAACGTTTGCAAATTGGCTTTCGGCAACCAATACACTGAGGACGAAAATAATGAACCAAGACATCTATCTCTCCGTGGCACAAGCCTCGGATTTACTGGGCATCTCGCCAGAAACCCTCTACAAAGAGATTCAAGCCGGAAATCTTACAGCGGTAGAGAACCCAGACCAGAAACGGAAGTCTAAAGCCATTGCCGTCAGCGAACTCTCACGTCTGTATGGCAACATCTACATCCCTGAAGGGTATCTCGAATACTCTGGAGATAAGTCCGTCGACTTTGTCCGAGTTGCGCTCCGCCAAGAGAATGAGAGGCTTCGTAAGGCGTTGGAAGAGGCCCAGAAACGCGAGCAAGATCTCAACGCGCAGCTCAAAATGGTACTTGAAAACCATAAAAATCTTATCCAGACGCACGCAGACCTTACCAAAACCCTTGATAACCTGACCGCTGTGCTGGACAAAATGACATGATTTCTTTTAATTTTGTAATATTTTTGATAATTTTGTAAAAAATTCAATGTTTTTACAGGAGATTTAGATTTAATTACATTTTTTTCTCAATAGGCGGAAATTCTGATGTCCGACCTCTCGGAATCCCGTGTTTTGTTTGCATATAGTTTGTTTGCAACTTCAGAAGATTCGGTGTATAATCTTGATATACCTCGTCGACACACACGTTCCTACAATGGAGGTAGAAGCAATGTTACAATCTATGGCTGAAATCACATATCAACAAGGCATTGAGCAAGGCATTGAGCAAGGCATTGAGCAAGGCATTGAGCAAGGCGAAACCCGCGCTAAACAGACGGCACTCCTGAAACTTCTGGTGCACCGGTTCCAAAGTGTTCCGGAGACCGCGGCAACACAGATACATGCTCTCAACAATCCTGTACACCTTGACGTCCTCTTTGAGAGGGCACTGACAGCAGAAAGCCTTGACGAGATCGACTGGTCCCTCGACGCTGATGCCTAACACCCCTGCCAACGCATCCAGCCGTCAGCGATCCCCGCTGGCGGCTTTTTATCCAAAACCTCCGGACGTGACAACCTCGCGCCTAACTTCTCTAACAGATAGCCTCTCAAAACGTTATTTTTAAGGCACACCGGACAAGTTTTCCGTGTCCATGAATAGCCTTCTCCTTGGCACCAGGTACAGACCGCTCTCGATACCTGAATGGTTTGCCGTATCCTGCCCGTTTCTTATGCGAATATGACATTATGTGTAAAAGGTTAAGTTCAAATCACGAATGGATTTATCTATCCCTGGATCTGTTCGTTCCCTTTTTAGTTTGATTAAACGAAGGAGATTAGCACCGTTCTCAGAACAGATTAAGCCTCGTTCCCGGAGGCTGACGTTGGGTATCTAATCTCTACGCAAAAAAGTGCATTTTTTCCATCTTTGGAATGGAAGAATGCACTTTTTTGCTATCAAATCGGACAGCATAGCGTTGAGATTTTATCGTTAGGACTTACGCAATTTTACATGGCGGCAGACGAGGGGCAGTCTTGCGGTGTCTGAATCGCGAATGCCTCGAACAGACTACCCAACAAGATATTTAAACACAGAAGAAAGGTTATCATCAGGTGAGTAGAGTTGGGAAACACGCAATTCGTTCTCGATCAGCAGTTTGGGGAGCCGTGCGTAGAAGGCATCAGGTTTGGCGGTTTCTATGATAATATCGCCTGATTCTTTTTCTTCGGTAGGTACAAGACCTACCCCTACATTCGGAATATTATCGCCATCAACAAAGGTAACACTCAGAATATCCTCAAAGGGGAGACAGACCTGCGCTAAACGGCGGGGCTCATCCGTACCCAAGTAGACTTTGTGTGGGTGTTCATCAATGAGTTCGCGGATATCGGAGATCGTGCCTTCCGCGAGAATACGTCCCTGATGGATGAGCAGTATCGTCTCTGTCAACGCCTCAATCTCATAGAGGATATGACTCGAAACGATGATGTTAATTTCCTGAGCAGCAAGTTCCTGCAAAAGCGTAATGACATGCCGTCTTCCATTGGGATCTAAACCGGTGAGAGGTTCGTCAAGAAAGAGAAGTTCCGGTTCATGGACTAATGCCTGCGCGAGTTTGATACGCTGCCGCATCCCCTTACTATAGGAAGCGATAGGACGATCCTTCGCTGAGAGGATATCCACTGTTTCGAGAACGCGTAGACTTCGGGATTCAACTTCCGACTTATCGTATCCGTTCAACGTGGCGAAAAAAGTGATAAACTCAAAGCCAGTCATGAATTGATACGCCACCTCTATATCGGGGCAGTAGCCGACTCGTTTCGTGAGTTCCGGATTATTCCATACCGGCTGGTTCAGCACTTTGACCTCGCCCTGGTTGGGTTTGAGTTGCCCCGTCATGAGCTTAATCAAACTCGTTTTCCCCGCGCCGTTCGGACCCAGCAAGCCCGTTATTCCTGGATGAATTACGAGGGTTACATCGTTTACCCCCATCACTTCGCCATACCATTTGGAAAGATTTTCCGTTTGAACAATTTTTAATTTTTCCATTTTTAATTTTACCTTGCGGTTCGGTCAGGTGGGTTTCAAGTTTAACCTTTGACTGCTGACGGCTAACTGCTATTCTTCTGACGCCTAATTTTCAAGGTTTCTTCAAGATTCTGGATACCGGCAGTTGTACCGATGGCGGTGACACAAGCGGCACCGGTTGCGGAAGCCAATTCCGCCGTTGCTTTTAAATCCCAGCCCATGAGAGTCCCCGCGAGGAAACCGGCGACATAAGCATCCCCTGCTCCTGTCGCATCAACGGCGTTCACCGGATATACTGACGCAAAGTGTTCCCTCTCCGGTGTGGAGACGTAACTGCCGTCTTCACCCATTTTAATTGCAATCGTGTGGATATCGTAGCGACTCCGCAAAAATTGGGTGATTTCGCGAGCATCAGATATACCCGTGAGAAGTTGCGCTTCGACGATGCTTGGCATAAACATGTCTACATAGGGTAAACACGGTTCGAGTGTCTCTAACCACTTCCCAGTCGCATCATAGGCGGTGTCGAGTGAGGTCGTTATCCCCAAACTTTTCGCTTCCCGGAGGACGTTCGCCATCGGTGCCCCGTCAAAACGTGGCATGACAAGCGCGCCAGCGATGTGCAAAATTTTGGCACGCTTTATAACCTCCCAATTGAGATCCACCTCACAGAGTTCACCGTTCGCACCGATGTAATGGTAGAAAGTTCGTTCGCCATCGGAGGCAACCGCGACAAATGTAAAGGAAGTGCTGGCACTCGTATCTTGTTGCATGCCCGCCGTGTCTACACCATTATCTATGAGGGTTTTCAGGATCAGGTCGCCAAAAGCATCAGTGCCAACTTTACCCATCGCGCCAGCGGAAATCCCTAAGCGCGCGAGTACAATAGCCGTATTGTTAGCACAACCTCCTGCATGGATTTCGAGTTCATCAAAGAGGACTAATTTTCCCTTTTCGGGAAACTGATCTATGGGTCGTCCCAACACATCAGTGACATAAATGCCGAGCGATAGCACATCCATTTTTTCAACTTACCTTCGAAAAATTACTAAAGTTTCATCGTTTGTGTTAATATTTCCATCTACTATCTCATCAGTAAAACCGTGAGAAGTCCACCCAATGAAGTAAGGCGGAGGCTTCAGGTCGGCCTCTGTCGCCAGATACCGCAGCACGTAATCTCGCTGTAGGATTCTCGCAAACGTCTTTCGGACACCATCCAATTCCTCATCAGGCGGCATTTGTGGTGTCACTTTCAGTCGAAGACGTGCAATTGAAGGATCGAATGTAGGAGGTGTTTCCATCCCTGCTCCGTCTTTTAACGCGACATTTCCTAAGTAAGTCATCTCTTTTCCCACAACGCGCCAAGCGTTCTCAAGAGTGTTCGGTAGGGGCGCGGTAACCTCGCCCCTACGATCCAACGCCAAAAATTCTTCTGTCACATACGTCGTTGGATACCACGGATCCACCGATACGTCTCGAAGTTGAACATGTGAATCTTGAACCAATGTCCCAATTCGTTGAAGGCGTTCTCCCTTTGATGCCTCAACCTCCTGATAACGAACGAAAGTGCCTTCTGTGAAGTCTATAGATGTTTCGGCGCGCGATGCGGTTCTGAGGGACACATAACTTAACAAGTGTGCGCGCTGTCGTTGCGGATAAACCGATAAAATTGACAATCTATCAACTGTAACAGTGTTTGGAAACCAAACTGTCCGCGCCGATGCAATCGCACTCACCGACAGCAGAACGAAGAGACATCCGCCTATCCAATAGGTGCGTGATTTTTGTCTCGACTTCCCAAAATAGAGCAAAAAACCACCAAAACCCAGCAGGTATATTGGCAAAACTACAGCCAACAGTTTAATGAGCGGTACCCGGGTAGGCATCTCTGATAGAAAGTGCTTATGAATTTCCGCCTCATGTTGGAGTGAAAGCGCATACCGATCCGGGAGATGTCGCGGGGATTTCCCGTATTTACTCAGTAATCCGTGCCAGAACGTTTCAGTGAGAGAGGCATCGGGGTATTTTGGCTTGGGTGTCTCCTCAGACCCCACCCCTACACTGTTTTTCGGGCTTACGCCAAACGGAGGTGCATTGTAATCAAAGGCAAGACAGATAATCTGTCCATCTCCAAAGTTCCGTTTCGCGACATAAATTTGCGCCGCCGTGCCAATCAATACCTCACATCCAGTTTTCGGCGCAAATTGGATATACTCAAATTGGCTTTCAGCCATCGGCTGTCGGAAACCTTCAGTTAAGAAGTCTTCTGGTGAAGTTACGCCCTCTTGCTGACCGTTGACTGCGATTCTGTTAAGTTGTTGCAGCACGGCACTTGGAAGCGTATTCGTCTTCTCCACACCTTTTAATTCAACAGGAAGAAAGGGTTCGATAAAACTGCCTTTCAGGTAGTTAAAACTGCTACCGCCGGAGACAATAAGTGTACCGCCACGCTGTATCCAATCAAGCATTGCTGTCTGTTGTGCTTTAAAGATACGCCTTTCGGTCAATCGGACCTCACGCACAACGAGTACATCAACTGCACTGTAACCTATCCAGTCGCGCGGCAGGGATCTCGAATTCGGAAGGTACCTGACATGCGCCTGCGCGCCACCAGAAACCGCTAACTGCTTCTTATCAACAAATCGTTTCAACGTGTCGCCGCTCGAAGCCAATACCAATACGAAGTAATCCTTGCGGGCAAGAGGTGTTGGGAGCAGTATATCTTTTACCAGATCGGTTGCTGTACTATGTCCCCCTGCCGCCTCTGAAGGTGTGACAGGTACAAGTCGAATGACAAGTTGCGTAGCATTTTTCGGGCAGTAAATATAGAAGTCTTTCCGTTGGGACCCAGGCCCGATCAGGTGCAGGGACGTTGCGTAACGCTCAATAGGCATGTCCGAAGAGAAGTTCCGCACCTCGACAACCAACTCTCCACTAAACAGCGTATGCTCATCTTGATTCCGTAGAGTTATCGTTAAAGGTGCCCATGTACCTATTCGGTAACTATCACCGAATCCGAATGTCACATTCTCAACTTCTACTGCACCAACAGCAACAGATACCGTAAAAAATGAAAGGATAAGGACAGTTTTCATTTTGGCTATCGGCTGGCACCCATCGGCTGTCAGCACGCTCCCTTCCGGTATATTGGCTATTAGCCGTAGGCTTTCAATAAAGAGGTTTTCTGATAAAATAGAACCCTCTTGCTAATTGCTGACTGCTAACAACTGACGGCACCTCGGCTATATGAGCCGTGCTGGATTATGAACAAGTTTTGTTTCCACTGCCCCCTGAAATGGATGCGTGCTAAAAACGCCGTTCCCTAACATAATCATTGAAGCGACACCGCCCTCCGCCTCAATATGTTCGATTGTCTCTATCACACGTGCATCACTGAGCAAGCCGCTCTCCACTGAAAACCGTTTTGATACCTCAAAGCAGGCGTTAAAGCGTCCGGTATTGGGTAGGTGCGAGGTAACCTCGCCCCTACAAAGCGTCTGTAAAACGCTTAGCGCAGCATCGGCGGCGCGATTGATTCGGATCGTCTGTTTTCTGTTTCCGAGCACCTCGCTGGTCTGAATCGGTCCGAAGTAGCGGTAATAGATGGGTTGCTCTGTTATCGGTAACCTATCGGCAACCAATGGCGCGCCTTCCGTCAACTTGACGAGGCATCCCCCGTGATATTGCGAGCAAACATCACCTAACCCAGTGCGATTTTCAACTTCTGCAACGTGCGCCACCATCGCGAGTGTCTCTGTATCCTTGCGAAGATGGAGCAGTTCATTGAGTGCGTATGCCGTTGCGAGCGAAGCCGCACCGCTGAGTCCAAAGCCGCAACCGAGAGGCAGTGGAGAAACTATGTCTACCTCCATACCTGCCGCGCCCGTGTTTCGGGTTAACCGATCAACGACAGCCTGTACTGTGGGGAAATCGATGTTTTGCCCGTTAAACAGCACTTTTGTCTCATGGTGCTCAGAAGCGGTGACTTCTACACCCTCTTTAACGGTGAACCCCATGCCGAGCGAGTGCATACGGGTTGCATCGGCGTGCGGAATAATTTTGAAAACACACGAAATGTTGCCGGGGGCAAAGGCTTTCGCCATTTCCTTCCTTTCAGCAATAACCATCGGGAGTCTGTAAAAAGTTTGCGAATTATAGTAAAGTTAAGAATTATAGTAGATTCTGTAATTAATTTTACACCAAACTCGGTGCGGTTACAAACCGCACCTACCGGCGGTGTGCAGATATTTTTAGAAATAAGACTTACAAAGTGAATCTACGGCAGGATTAGAGAATAGCTGTCATGATATTCTCCCGAACATACGGAAAATCTGCGTCTCTTGTGGTTTCGGTTGCTGTTATATAGCATACACAAAGTTTGTCCTGATGTCAAGAACATCTAAAGATGCAGTCAGGGTTGGGTTTTCCTACACATTCTGTCGAGGTGCGGCATATCTCGGATGGAAGGCACCTTCACCACATTGTCCCGCTTCAATCTTTGCCGCTTGTCCGCCACCGGTAACGGAACATCTCGCGCCATCTAACTCCGGTAAGACGTATCGTTGAAACCACGCTCCCATCTGTTGTTTCATGTCAGTTATGCGGGCATTCTGAGACTTGTCGTCTATCAGATTTTTCCGTTCACCTGGATCGTTTACCAAGTCGTACAACTCATGTGGACCATAAGGATACCTATGGACATACTTCCATTCCTGTGTTCGGATCATGCGGACGGGACCGTATTCATCGAAGACAACGATCTCGTCTTTCGCATCGTTTGTCTCACCAGAGAGCGCAGGGACAAAACTTCTGCCGGGTGACATATCGTCATTCGGGTCGGGACATCCGAGATAATCGAGGAGTGTCGGCATGAAATCGTATTGGCTCACCATCGCTTCACTGACGCGCCCTTCCGGAATACTGCCGGGTTGGCTGACAATGAAGGGAACTTTGACGGAGTTTTCATACATATTCAGTGGGAATGTTCCATTTCCTTTATGCCAAAACCCGTGATGTCCGCACGAATAGCCGTTGTCACTACTAAAGACAACGAGTGTATTCTCGCGAATCCCTAACTGCGCGAGCCTCTCTAAAATGCGTCCAACGTTCAAATCAAGTGCGGTAATCGCCGCGAAATAGCCTTTCAACGACTCACGATTGCCCATGTGCACCGCAGCACCTTGCACAGCCCACGGGTGTAACGCCTCCTGTGGACATGTTTTGAAGGGACAATTGTCATAGGAGTCAACAATATCTTGAGGGTGTCCAGTAAACGGTGTATGTGGTGCGTTGTAGTTGACACTGAGATAGAAGGGACCGTCCTGATTCGCTGAGATAAAGTCCAACGCATCATCAGTAATGACATCGGTAAGATAACCGGGTTGCATTTCAACCTGTCCTTCTGAAGTGGGGGTGGCTCGGATCATATCCGCGTCGTTGTATTGACTCCCGCCTGTAAGCAAAGCGAACCAGTGGCTGAACCCGTGTTGTGGGGTCAAACTATCGCCGAGGTGCCACTTGCCACTCAGTCCAACAGTATAGTCATTGTCGGCTAAAACATCGGTATAACAGGTCAATCCGTCAAGGTATTGGGCGGGGTCTGGCGGCATGTTTCCGTCACGGATCCAGTCGTGTACGCCGTGTGCTGAAGGGATGCGACCGGTCATGAGGCTTGCACGCGCCGGTGAACAAACGGGACTTGTACAGAAGAAATTGGGGAAGCGGGTCCCCTCTGAGGCTAACTGGTCAAGATAAGGGGTCCTGATTTCATCGTTGCCGCAACAGCCTGCTGCCCACGGTCCTTGGTCGTCGGTTAAAACAAAGATGACATTCGGTTTGTTTTCCATTTTTAAATTTTCCTTGCGGTTCGGTGAGGCGGATTTAGGTTTTGACGTCCCGTGGCGTATATCCGCCTTCCACTTCGTTTCAGGCTACGCAGGAGAGGTTGTAACCTCGATGCGATGTAGAGTTACGCGACCGGGAAGCCGTCACCGACGAGCGGTTCACCATCCGCGACCTCGATTGTTGGAACGAGGACGTGGTTCGGCGATTGCGCGTTGTTATAGCAGACGTCTTGCGCCATGAAAATCATGACAAATGCGCGACGTTGATGGTCGGTAACATTTGGCGGTGTACCATGCCAGTTCAGGCAGTGATGAAACATACACTCACCGGCTTTCAATTCCACCGGCATGCCGTGACTGATGTCCAGCTTCCCTCTCTCTGTCCACAGGTTTGGGGGAGGTTCGTGCCCTTCTTCGCTCGCTTTTGCGGATTCCTCATTGAATGCTGCTCTTGCTGCAACCGAGAACCGTTCATCTTTGTGGCTTTTCGGCATAACGTGCATGCACCCGCTATCCACCGTGGCGTCATCCAAAGCGAGCCAGCAACTCACTATGTTCGGTGGACTGAGGGGCCAAAAGAAAAAATCGTGATGGAATGCGAAATGACCGTTATCCTCTGGGGGTTTAGAGATAACCTGATCGTGCCAGAGACGGACCTCAGGCGTATTAAGCAGGGCGCGTGCCGTCCCAGCGATGAGTGTGTGATGAATGGCTGCCTCGTAATGCGGATCCCGCTTCCACATGTTCACGTATTGATGAATTGCGCGCGGATGTCCGCTTCCCCGATTGAGTTGGTTCTCGCGTCGGTCATGTCCATATTTGAACTCTGGCGAGGAATTGTCGCCCTCGTTAAGTTCCAATTCAATGACTGCATCTAACCCCGCACGCATGGCTTCAACGCCATCGCTATCTAAGACTCTCCCAAAATTGAGATAGCCGTTTTCCTGAAAAAAATCGACCTGTTCTTGTGTTACCATTCGGTTCCTCCGTGTTCTAATTGTCTTGCGTCTGAATCAGGTGTTTCCTTCTACCAGTCGTCAGATCGGAAATTGATGATTGCCTGCGGTCAACCCACCATCAATGACAAAGACTGCCCCCGTTGCAAAACTGGCTTCATCTGATGCGAGGAAGAGCGCGGCATTCGCGATGTCAATAGGTTGTCCAATCCGTCCTAACGGATACCACGGCGTGATTTCGTCGAGGATCTGTGGATTGCGTTCAAGCATCGGTTCCCAGACTTCAGTTTGAATTGTTCCGGGACAGATACAGTTGATACGGATGTTGTCTTTACCGTGTGCGACTGCCATCGAGCGGGTCAAAGCGATAACGCCACCTTTCGCCGCAGAATACGCATGGATCGCCTGTAACCCGATAAGTCCATTGACAGAAGCGATATTGACGATGCTCCCGCCGCCAGCCGCTTGCATTACAGGGATAACAGCATTGGAACAGTGGCTGGTGCCTTGGAGCGCGACCGCCAAGTTTGCCTCCCAGTTGTTGTTCAGCACATCCGCTGTGGAACAGATAGCATTGTTCACGAAAATATCAACAGTGCCGTAAGTGTCAACGGTCTCAGCAATGAGTCTTTGGGCCTCCGCAGCATTGGAGACATCAGCGTTGATAAACAGTGCTTCGCCGCCCGCAGCAGTAATCGCAGAAACGGTTGCTGTGCCGAGGGCATCGTTCACGTCGTCAACGACGACTTTCGCTCCTTCCTCGGCAAACCGAAGCGCAACGGCTCTGCCGATACCGCGCCCACCTCCTGTGACAATAGCTATTTTATCGTTCAACCGCATGGAGCGATACTCCGTCTGTTTATTGGATGCTCTGAATCAATTGAATATTGCGGCGGAGCAATTCATTAACGAGTTCGCCAACATCTTTTCCTTTTGTATCAGCAAGGTGACGTATGAAGTCATCAACATCTTTTTCCAGATAGATGGGAGTCTGAAAAACGGCTTCTGCCTTATAGAATTTACCGCGTTCACCCTTTGAAAAATCATATTCTGCTTTCATCAGTCAAATTCCTCATATTGTTTGATTTCGGTTCGAGTCGCTTTACGAGCAGAAATGATGCGAATATTCACATCATATCCTATTTGATCGAAAGTGTGTACGACAACAAGTAAAATACCACTTCTGTCAACACCTAAGGTCAACCAACGATCTTCATCATAACTATGATCTTCATGAAAAATAGAAATCTGATTCGGATCTCGAAAAACGGTTGTTGCCTGTACGAAAGAGATTTTGTGTTTTTGGTCGTTTTGCTTTTCTTTTTCAATATTCCATTCAAAATTGTATAGCAACTTACCCCTAACCTGAATTCTAATGTTGCAGTGTCTGCGAAATGAAAAGCTTCGTGCGTTCGTGTTGTGGGTTATCGAAGAAATCTGCGGGTGCTGCGTCCTCAACAATCGCTCCCTCATCAAAGAAGAGGATCCGATCGGCGACTTCACGTGCAAACCCCATTTCATGCGTCACAACCAGCATCGTCATACCAGAACGAGCGAGTTCACGCATCACATCCAACACTTCGGTAATCATCTCCGGGTCGAGTGCACTTGTCGGTTCATCAAAGAGCATAATTTTGGGTTCCATCGCCAGTGCTCTTGCGATGGCGACCCGCTGTTGCTGCCCCCCCGAAATTTCTGCGGGGTACTTATACGCTTGATCTGCGATATCCACCCGTTCTAAAAGCGATAAGGCGACCTCTTCGGCTTCACTTTTCGTCATCTTTCTGACTCGGATGGGACCTAAGGTGATATTCTGTAGGTTCGTGAGGTGCGGAAACAGGTTGAACTGTTGGAACACCATACCGACTTCCTGACGGATAAGATTGATATTGCGGAGATCATCGCTGAGCTCAACGCCATCAACGATAATTGTGCCACGCTGATGCTCCTCCAAACGGTTCAGTGTCCGAATGAACGTAGATTTTCCCGATCCAGAGGGACCACAGATTACTGCTCTTTCGCCCGTTTGGAATGAGGTTGTAATCCCTTTGAGGACGTGAAAATCGTCAAACCATTTGTGTACATCCTCACAGACAATAATCGGATCATTCGGCGAGTTTTCGTGTTCTACCATATTATTTCTCCCCCTAAGTATTCCCAATTTGGCACAGGCTGAATCTACAAGTTTTAGAAGAGCTCCCCGACTCCGAGTGTCGTTTCAATTCTCTGGCTGCCGTAAGACATCGAATAACTGAAAACGAAATAGATAATTGCAGCGAACAGATAGACCTCGGCTTGCAGTCCGAACCAGTCTGGATTGGCGATAACACTTCTGGCGACACCTAAGAGGTCGATGAGCCCGATGATAGCAACTAAGGATGTGTCCTTAAACAGGGCGATGAATTGCCCAACAATCGCTGGAATGACCGACCGGAGTGCTTGCGGTAAGACGATAAACAGCATTGTCTGCACGTAGTTAAGTCCTATCGCTTGTGCAGCCTCATGTTGTCCGCGCGGGATCCCTTGGAGTCCGCCACGAACGTTCTCTGCCATGTAAGCGGCAGAGAAGAAGGTGATTCCGAGCATCATCCGTAAAACTTGGTTAATATCAAGTCCCGGCATGAAGATCGGGACCAAGATATTCCCCATGAATAGGATTGTTATCAACGGCACACCACGGACAGCCTCAATATAAGCCGTTGAAATCCATCGGATAGCAGGCAGATCGCTCTGACGGCAGAGCGCTAAAAACACCCCAAGCGGAAAAGAGACGACGATACCGACGACCGCTAAAATCAGGGTCAATAGCAGTCCACCCCAATTGCTTGTGAGCACGCCATTCTCCCCGAACCCGCGTAACACTATCATTATCAAGGGAAAGGAGAGCAGCCATCCGCCCAAAATCCAGTGGCGTAAATTTGTTCTCCCGCGTCCAAGCAAAAAAGAAACGGCTGTTGTGGCGACAGCACCTAAAAACCATCCTCGCGTTGAGAGTTCAAAGGGGAGCAGCGCACCAATGAGCCAAAGACCCCCAAGCACCAGGGCAAATCGGAGCGTTAAACCACCCCAGATGCCGGCACTCAAACCGACAAGCATGCAGAAAATATAAACCACACTCCATACGCGCCATATATCTTCCCGCGGATAAGACCCGACGGCAAAGAGCTGAAGGTTCGCCGGAATAACGCCCCACGTTGCTTCTGTGAAAGCCCACGTCAAAAACCCCTTAAAAGCAAAGAAAAGGGCGACAAGCACCAAACAACTCAAAAGCACGTTGTACCACGTGTTAAATAAGTTGTCCTTAACCCATCGTACGGGACCTTTTGTATGGACCGGGGGCTTCATTTCTTGCGTAAACGCTCGTTCTTCCACTGTGTGATGCGCCTTTCTCATCGGTGATGAGGGATTGATAATTCAATCACCGCCCAACGCGGTTAATCCAACGGTTGTACCAATTCATCGCTGCTGATGTCGTCAAACTTATCACCAGATAGCTTGCCATAATCATCGCGAAAACGGGAATTGATTGTCCCGTCTGCGTCATCATCGTATTTCCGACGCTCACCAGATCGGGGAAACCGATGGCAACAGCCAAACTTGAATTTTTCGTGAGGTTCAGGTATTGACTGGTCAAGGGTGGCACAATGATCGGGATAGACTGGGGTAGAACGACTAACCGTAAGGTCTGCGATTCCTTCAAACCGATGGCTCTCGCGGCTTCGCGTTGTCCTTTAACGACCGATTGTATACCGCTTCTCACGATTTCGGCAATAAAAGCACTTGTATACACAGAAAGCGCAATTAAAAGGGCAGAAAACTCTGGTGAAAAGCGCATCCCGCCTTTGAAGTTGAAACCTTGTAATACCGGTAAATCCAGCGTGAAGGGTCTGCCTGGGGTGAGAAACCATCCACAAAGTGCCACGATAAGGAAGGCAGGCAGCGCCCACTTGGCACGAAAACCGGGACGATCCAACTGTTGGAGTTCCCGCCACCGCACAACATAGAGAACCGCCGCCAGGAGTAAACCTGCGCCAAGAAAACCGAGCCAAATTTTCAAATCTGAGGTCGGTTCAGGCGATGGTAAGTATATCCCTCGGTTGTTAATGAACACACTTCCGAACAGGGCTATACTCTCCCTAACTCTGGGAAGCTGACCGACAACGGCAGTGTACCAAAACAGAATCTGAAGCAGGAGCGGAATGTTCCGGAAACATTCAACATAAGCGGTCGCTATCGTTCGGATTAACCAGTTACTCGACAGTCGAGCGATGCCGAAAAGGAGTCCCAGCAGCGTCGCGCAGACGATCCCGATGACGCTGACTTTAAGGGTATTCAGGATCCCAACATAGAAGGCTTTGAGGTACACATCCGAAGGTTCATAGGGAATCCCCTCCGAAATGTCAAACCCGGCTTCGTCCTGAAGAAAATCGAGGTTCAGTGTGAGTCCAAGCCCACGCAGCCCTTTTAGCATGTTCGTGTAAAGAATGACTAACAACAAAATCACACCGAGCAAGAAAATAACCTGAAACAGGATCCGCAAAACTCGGATATCTCGCCAGAAGGGGATTTTTCCCGATACACCTTTCGGTGAATTATTTTCCATCTTTAACGGAACGGCATTGCATAGAGTAAACCACCTTGCGTCCAGGGCTTATTGACGCCACGCGGCAGGCCCAGTGGTGTCAGATTACGGTCAAAAATCTCGCCATAGTTGCCAACAGCAGCGATGACGTGGCGCGCCCAATCTTTCGAGAGTCCGAGTTTTTCACCCATACCCCCACCTTCACCTAAACCCAAAAACCGCTTGATTTCGGGATTCTCTGTATTCTCTGGTTTAAAGGTGTTGACGTTGGCTTGCGTAATGTCGTACTCCTCGGCGGAGAACGTGGCATAAACGACCCAACTCACGACATCATTCCACTCGTTATCTCCATGGACGGTAACGGGACCCAACGGTTCTTTCGAAATGGTTACGTCAAGAATAATATGTGCATCAGGATCTTTTAAGGATTGGCGGCGTGAGAGTAATTGGGACTTGTCGCTTGTCACGGCATCGCAACGTCCCTGATCGTAACTTTGATAAAGCGTTTCAGTTTCCTCAAAAACGATAGACTCAACTTCGATCCCTAAGGCGCGTGTCGTATCGGCGAGGTTTAATTCGGTCGTACTGCCAGAAGTGACACCGATAGTGGCACCCGCCAGCGCCTTGAGTGATGTTATCCCAAGCTCCTTGCGGAGCATGAAACCTTGGCCGTCGTAAAAGGTCGGTGGGCAGAAGTCAGCACCGAGATCCGTGTCGCGAGTCAGTGTCCAAGTGGTGTTACGGATAAGAACATCTATTTCGCCTGTCTGGAGAGCAGGGAAACGTTCAGCGGCTTTTAAGGGACGGAACTCAACCTTATTGGGATCCCCCAGAACGGCAGCGGCAATCGCCCGACCATAATCTACGTCAAATCCCTTCCATTCACCATTTTGACCAAGGAAACCGAAACCGGGCAATTCCTTGTTCACACCACATATCAGTCGACCTCTGTTTTTAACTTTGTCCAGAATACCTTCCTCACCTTCGGCGAGTAATGGAACGACCAATGCAATTGCTAAAACCAATGCGGAAACGCGAAACAATAATTTACGCACAGAAATCCTCTCTTTTCAATGTGATCCCTACCAGAGGGATCGTTTAACGAAACACCTTAATTAGAAATTAGAGTTTGTTATAATTGCTCACAATTCTACCACAATCTCTTTTATGCCTTCCTCTGAAAAAGAAAAGCGATTGTTATACTTTTATACATTTTATCAAACCGCCCTTATGTTGTCAAGCAAATTAAAGGCTTTGCCAATTTGCCCCATTCCGTGCAACTGAAGATAGCGTATGCCCTTTTTCGTGCAGTACACCCGCAATATTTGGCTCAGCATCGTAGCAGTTGATGTCGTCAGATCGGCACAGAATTTGCTAAAGTAAAGGCATATACTTCAGGATTCTATTATAAACTACGCTTGACACATTTTGGAAACCTTGTTAGTATAATTTGAACCAATACTTGCCAAGGAGAAAAAAGATGAAGAAGTTTATAATCGCAGAAATTTGTGTTGTGCTCGCGCTCGTCGTCGGGTTTTGGCTCGGGCGCATCACGGGTACCGACACGAGTTACGAAAATTACTACGACAACGCCGACAAAGCATGGACAGCAACACAAGCAATCGATAACCCACCAATAACGCTGGATGAACCAGACAAAAGCCGTTTACGCAAAGTTCGAGCTGCGTACCGCGAAGTCTTTGATCAATATCCCGATAGCCTCTGGGCAGACGACGCTATCTATCAACTCGCTTCACGCATTCCACGTACCGATGAAGAAGCGTTCGCACTCTTCCGCCGACTTATCAACAATTATCCAGATAGTGAGTGGGCAGATGACTCGATGTACGCCATCGCTTTCGCCTCTTATCAGATTGCGGAACAGTTAAAAAAGACGGGAACGCTTGAATCCGTGGATGCTTACTATGACCGTGCCCTCGCGCTTTACAACCAATTAATCGCGGTGTATCCGGGTAGTGAACTGTCAGATCAGGCACAGTTTAACACGGCAATGTGTTACTATGGAAAGGGTGAATTGAACCTTGCCCTCGCTCAGTTTGATGCGCTCAGAGAGCCGTTCAGCGACAGCCCATTGCTGTATCAGATTCTATACGTTACCGGCGAAATTTACCTCAAGAAGCAGGACTATGAAAGCGCGCGAGTGGAATTTACAAACGTCGTTGATTCCGGAGACCCGGACCTTGCGCCGATTGCGAGTTTCGGTATCCCGCAATCACATCTCGCCGAAGGGAAATATCAGGAGGCAATCGACGGCTACCAGAAAGTCATAGACCTCTATCCAGACGCCAAGGTAGGGCAGGATGCGTATTTTTATATGGGATGGGCGTATGAACGGCTTGGCAAATATGACGAAGCTATTGCCCGACTTGAAGAAGCCATTGACCTGTATCCGCGTAATGAAAACGCCGCCAACTCACAGATTTATATCGGGCAAATTGCCTATGCGAATAACGATATGGCAAGCGCCGTTGACGCGTACCAGAAGGTTGCGGCCAACAGTAACTACGATTACGATACCCGACGGGCAGCACAGTATTCGGTTGGCAAAATCTATGAGGACGGTGGTGATACGGATTTAGCGGTAGACGCATATCAGAAGTTAATCACAGAATTTCCGGAACCCCACAAAGAGGCAACGCATCCGTCGAATAACATCAATGAGAATTACATCCAAAATTTAAGGAGTGTAGGACTCTAACGCCTGTCCGAGGTCGGCGATAATATCCTCGGCATCTTCCAGTCCAACAGAAATTCTGACTAAGCCATCCGTAATTCCGGTCCGCCGACGGATCTCCGCGGGGACCTCTGAATGCGTTGTTGACGCAGAATGGCAGATGAGGGTGCGCACGTCCCCCAAACTGACTGCCAGCGAACAGAGTTGGAGGTGATCGACAAAATGTTCACCCGCGGGGCGTCCACCTTTCAACTCCAATGTTATCATTCCCCCAAACGCATCCATCTGGCATTTGGCGAGTTCATGTTGCGGGTGACTCGGTAAACTGGGGTGGCGTGTCCATGCTACTGCCGGATGCGCCTCAAGAAACGCTGCGACACGTGTAGCGTTTTCACTGTGTCGTGCAAACCGCAGTGGTAGTGTCGTGAGACCATGAAGCGTTAACCATGCGTTGAACGGACTGATAACTGCGCCAAAGTTTCGGAGTGCTCCTTTCTTGGCACGCACCACAAATTCCTTTTGACCAATAATTGCACCCGCAATAACAGCTCCAGAACCACTCATGTACTTCGTCATGCTGTGAACAACGACATCAATACCAAAGGTTATCGGTTGCTGACCACATGGTGTGGCGAAGGTGTTGTCAATGATTGAGGTTAAGCCGTGTGCTTTTGCAATCTCGGCAGACGCTCGTAAGTCAACAAGTTTTAGGAGCGGATTTGTTGGGCTTTCAAGATAAAGGACTTTGGTATCCGCTCGGATAGCGCGCGCAATTTGTGTCGGGTCTGTGGCATCAACAAACGTCGTCTCAATTCCGAATCGTCGGAGATCTTCATTAAGGATTTGGAACGTAGCGGAATAGAGGTTTTCCATCGCGACGACATGTCCACCATCCGCTAAGGCAGTAAGCAGTGCCGTGCTGACCGCTCCCATCCCTGACGCAGTCGCGAGCGCGGCTTCACCGGCTTCAAGGACAGCGAGTTTCTGCTCTAATACTTCCTGCGTCGGATTCCCCCAGCGCGTATAGATATAGCCGCTCTCCTCATCTCGGACCGCTTCAGCGCACTCAGCAGCCGTAGCGAAACGGAACGTACTGTTCTGATAGATAGGCGGTATCAGAGGAACTCCGGTTTTCTCAGTGGAGGCTGTTCGTGCCTCACCCGCATGGATGGCTTGAGTGGCTTTACCTAAATTGTTTTGAGATGTCATTTTTTAATTTATGTGCTCCTGAGCTGCCCTCCACTATGTTTCGGGCAGGTTTACGCCTTTATAGTATGACCTTCAAATGCCAACAATAAACGTTTCCGTTCCAAACCGCCACCGTAGCCTCCCAATGCCCCATTACTTCTAATAACACGATGACACGGGTTGAGAATAGAGACTGGATTTGCGCCAACCGCACTGCCGACAGCCCGGACTGCTTTCGGTCTTCCTATCTGTTCTGCAATCCATTTGTAACTTCGCACCTCTCCATAAGGGATCTGTTGAATGGTATTCCAGACGTGCCGCTGGAAGTCTGTCCCGTGTGCGAATCGTACCGGTATCCCAGAGAAATCAACCGGTTGCCCACCAAAATAACGGTCAAGTAACTCAAACGTTTGGGTTAAAACGGGGAAAATCGGTTGCGCAGTAGGTTCAGGAAAGGGCGTTACTTCTATAAAAGAAGCCAGCAAGACATGGTCCTCCTCCGCGATGATGTCTATCCATCCTATAGGAGACTTATAGCAGAAACTCGGGATACTGTCCGATGTCTCAGAGATGCGTTCAAGAGGGTTTGATCTATTCATTTTATACTCCTAAAAAAGTTACTTGACTTCATAGGTGTTATACGGTATGTTATACCGCAAACTATGGCTATATTTGAAACACCCGATCAACTCTATGGTTATATCAGTGAACTGTTTGAAGAAATCGCCAGGCTACCGGAAGCAAAGGAGGCATTGAAGGCGGTGACGCTGAATGTTCAATTTAACTACAGCGCACCCGATTGTCAGATGACCCTAACGGCAGCAAATGGCGAATACACTATTGCCCGCGGCACCCGTGCCGACACTTCTCCAGATGTTGAACTCACTATGACAGGTGACGTTGCCTACAAATTCTGGACAGGCGAACTCAACGTTATGGGAGCGATAACAACACGCGAGATCGGTGTCATCGGTTCCCTTGGTAAGGTGATGCGGCTCGCGCCACTTATCAAGACAGCAGTCCGTTACAACCGCGAGCGAGAAACAGGTTTCGATTCCTAAGGTCCAAGGAGGCATCAATGGAAACCGACAATCTATTAGAAACGACCAAACCTTACGCTATGCACCTACAGGAAGAGGGCTGGTGCGTCTTGGAGAACGTTATTCCCACCGATGTGGTCGGTGAGGTTCGCGAAGAGGTCGAAACCTCGGAAGCGGACTATAACGAATTCAGAAAAGAGCACGGTGTATGGGGACGCAACGTTATTAGTTTCATGCCGAAGTTCGCCGCACATCTTGCGAACGAGCGGCTCCTGACGACTCTCCAGCAGTTACTCGGACCACAAGTGCGTATTTCACAGACTGAGTATAAGATTCGTCCCCCACATTACGAATTGGTGCGTGCATACCACTCCGATTTTCCATACGATCTGAACCAGAAGTGGCACATTCCACAACCGTTTCCAAGTGCTGTCATCGGTATCACGACCCTCTGGATGCTCTCCGAATTTACAACAGAAAACGGAGGGACCTGGATCGTTCCAAAAACGCACGTGGACCTTCGGAACCCCAGAGGTAAAGGAGACGGCATCGGTGACCGGAATCCAATTGACGGGGAAATGCAAGCTATTGGAAGCGCGGGCAGTGTACTCATCATGGACAGCCGGATTTGGCACTCCAACGCAGAAAATCCGAGTGCTGGTAAACGGACTGCGGTCGTCGTCAGATACGCACCCTGGTGGTTGAATTTAGAACTCTTTGGTGCGAACACCGCCACGATTCCCAGCGAAACATTCGATAAGTTCCCAGATGATGTCAAATTGCTCTATGAGCATCGCGCAGAAAATCGGGAACCGACTGTCTGGATTTAAAGTAGTAGGCATACTCTGTATGCCCTAACAAAAGGAAATTTCCTATGTCAACAACACTTGTACATATCGGCGTTCGTACGACGGACTTAGAAAAAAGTATCCGCTTCTGGCGCGATGCACTCGGATTGCGAGTCTACTCAACGATGAATGGATGCTATGACCTTACGGACGGTTATCACAACTTCCGTGTGTTTCAGCACCGCGGTCCCGATCGTCCGCAACATGTCGGCGGAATGTTAGACTACCTCCATATCGGGGTCCGTGTCCCGAACTTGCGGGAAGCGGCAGAGCGGTGTGAGGACCTCGGTTTCACAATCACTTGGGAAGGGTTAGGTGGTGACAAACCTTACGATCCGAATTCGGATGAGTTGCCTTCAGAAGCCTTCAAGATAGAGGACCCGGACGGCATCGTCGTCGATATTACTGAACAAGACGATCAGTGGCCCGGTGTAGATATTGACAGTAAGTCTTAAAGGCGATAATTCTCAGCGACATCGATAGGCGCGGTTTCACGCCGCGCCATCCACATAATTACTCATCACCGCCACCCAATAATCCTAATCGGAATAGGTAGTAGAGCAGTGTAAGGAGACTTGTCACTGCCGCCGCGAGATACGTCAAAAATGCAGCGTTAAGTACCTTACTGGCGTGCTGGTTCTCTTCTTGCGTGAGCATTCCTGCTTCCGCCATTGCGACTTTGGCACGTTTACTTGCGTCCCACTCAACGGGAAGTGTTATCAACGAAAAGACAACACCTACCGCAAAGAGTCCGACACCGAACAGAAGGAAAGGTTGAATAAAGAAACCGACCATTATCAGAATATAAGAGGCTATCGAACTAAAGTTCGTCGCCGGGACGAGGGCAGTACGGAGGTTTAGCATCGCATAACCGTGTGCATCCTGCATCGCATGTCCGGCTTCATGGCAGGCGACCCCTATTGCGGAAAGAGATTGACTTGAATAGACGTCATCGGATAACCTGAGTGCCTTCTGACCCGGATCATAATGGTCACTTAACCAGCCACTTGAACGTTCGATCCGTACGCCGCTAACACCGTGCCGTTTTAGCATCAGATCGGCGGCTTGCGCGCCCGTCATTCCGCTACGCGATCCGACTTGTGAGTATTTTGAGAATGTCGATTTTGTGCGAAATGTTGCGTAGAGGGACAGTGCCAATCCCGGTGCGAGGAACACGAAATAGAGTGGATCAAAGAAACCTAAAAACATGATATACACCTCCAAATTTTTAATTTTACTTTTTAATTTTACCTTGCGGAGAAATGACGTGCGTTTCCATCCTTACGGGCATCCCTTAAATCCGCACTCCATTTCATTACGTGCTAACATTCTTGAAACTAATTTAAATATCTGTTCGGTTAAGAAATTATACAGGATATTTCGACGAAATTCAAATCATTTTCAGTGAGGAGCGATAGATGCTTAAAATAATTGATACCCACCAACACCTCTGGGATACCTCTAATTTGGAATATCCTTGGTTAGATGGGTTCGCCCTATTAGGAAAGCGATACACAGCAGAAGATTACCGCGAGGCGATTGGGGACCTTAACGTCGTCAGATCGGTACACGTTGAAGGAGATCCCGCCGAAGCGGATGTGGTTAAGGAGGTCGAGTGGCTCACACATATCTCCGAGACAGATGGGATGATAGGTGCGATAGCGGCGGCGGCACCGCTTGAAAAACCGAACGCCGAGGCTATTCTTGAACAACTCACAGGATTTGGACTTGTCGTCGGGGTGCGTCGAATGGCGTGGCATCATCCGGATCCCCAGTTTTATGCCACGCCTGAACTGATGAATGGCGTGAAATTGCTGACGAAGTATGATCTCTCTTTTGAACTCTGTGCGAATCATTCGCAACTTCCAGCGGCAATCGAACTCGTCAAGGCGACACCGGACGTTCGGCATGCCCTTAACCACTGCGGCGGACCGGACATAAAAGGCGGACAATTCGAGCCGTGGGCAACACACATCAACGAACTCGCCGCCTTTGAGAACGTCCACTGCAAAGTATCAGGGATTGTGACGACTGCGAGTGAGAACTGGACGCGTGAGGAATTAAAGCCGTATATCCAACATCTAATAGCGGCTTTCGGCTATGAACGTCTGATGTTTGGGAGTGATTGGCCCGTGTGTACCTTGGCGGCGACATATCAGGAATGGGTCGCGGCACTTTTAGGGACCGTTGCGGACGCGTCGGATGCAGAGAGAAATAGGCTCTTTTATGAAAACGCTTCGGAATTTTATTCGATATAAAACGGCAATCAGCAGTCAGCAATCAGCGGGCAACTGTCGGTGATTTGGGTGTCCATTGTCTGAATCAGGATTTTCAAGATTTTAGGATGCCCAAGATTGTGGTTTCAACCCTGATTGGCGAGTGTTGTTGGGGAAAGAGTGAGATTAGAAACTTCGCCAGGGGGGTATCGCGAGTAAAACTCGCTCCTACAAAAAGAAAGGGTGCGGTTACAAACCGCACCTACCGTTGTTGGGACAAAGGACGAAGGCACTATTGGATCGCAATCAATACGGCTTCTATTCCGAGGGTCTCTTGAATGTGTTGTTTCAACGCTGTTGACTCAGCTCGTGTGTTGAATTCACTGATCGTCACGCGATGCACAGTTCGTCCGCCAACAGTGGCGACACGGAGGACGACCTTCTCATTCGGATGCTGCAACCGCAATCTCTCCGCCATCCCTTCAGCGTAGTAACGCTCGACAAATGAACCTACCATGAGCGTCATCTTACTCGATACCGACGCTCGCTTTGGCTGACTGTTCACGCCAAACTGGAGCTGCGCCTGTTCCGTGCTCTGATTACCAGCAATGTCCTGAACGTGTAACTTACCCGTGTAAACAGTGTTCGGATTCACTCGGATATTGTTTAAAACGAATTCGGCAGGCGGTGAACCGTTTCCCTCCACCTGCTCAATCAGTACGTTTTCTGTATCGAAAAGTTCAAATTTCCAATGGTCAAGCGGATTGATATCCCATACCTTCACGCCGACAGTTGTCGGTGTTTTCGCGAAAAGTTCCAGTGTCGTTGGAATGAGGTCTACTGTCACCGTTCCCGTATCTACGAAGTGTCGCGTCCCCTGTCGGTCAAGGAGGTGTAGTTGAACCTCGTAATTCCCATCAGGAACCAAGCTCCCGGTATCCGAGAAGGCGTCCCAGACGATCCCTTCCGCTGGCACACCTGTCCCAGATTTTTGCCATACGCTTTCGGTGTACTCATCACGGATGTCCAACTGCCATCGGAGGGGGACGGTGTCATCTTCTCCAAGACGCAAACGGAATGTCGTGATATCCGAGACACCATCACCGTTCGGTGAAATGGCGGGTTCGGAGATATTCAATGTTCCATCAAGCGTTTCAGGGTCTATTTCAAAGGTCTCCGGCATTAAAATCGGTCCAGCTTCCTCAGCATCTGACGGCTCGGTGCGAGTTGCCACCGATACGGGTACCATTTCGTCTCCATCCCAACGCAACGTTGCCGAGATCCAATGCACGCCTTGTTCCAATTCACTGCCGGTCACATAAGCATAATCGAGTTGTCCCGAAGAATTTCGGAAACTCAGCCCGCGCGCCAACTCACCGCTCCAGAACCTTTCAGAAGCGGTTAAAGCGGTATAACCGAAGCGCACCCCGATGTGACTATCAATGAACCAATGCTCTGCCCCGAAGTGCAATCGGAGTCGTTCCCCCCAGTTTACGTCATTCGCACCCCGAACAGCGAGATCTGCCGAAAAGAGTGTGTCCCTACCTAATTCATAAGTTGTCCCAAAGCGTGCGGCTAAGGGTGCGCTCTCAAGAAGTACACCGTTATCGCGAATGCCGTTGCTCAATTCAGAAAAATTCATGCCCACAGTTACCAAATCACCCCATTTTTGCACCGGGTAGGCGAACTGCATCCCTAAGTCCACACTCCATAGAAAATTGGTTCTGATAGGTGTATTATTCTGATAGTAGCGCAGGTTCGCACCCGCCGAGGCACGCTGTCCGAGCGCAAGCCCGTACCCTAAAAGGACAATCTGTGTAGACTCCGTCGTGTTATTTTTCCACCCGTCAAGCCATGTCGCAAAGGAGACATTTCCTAAATTTCTGTTCGTCACCCCGAACGTCTGCGGATTCGCGGCGACGGAGAACGCCTGATCGCGGCTTGAGAAGTTTCCCGGAAACGGCATTCCACCCATATTGACTTCCACACCATCCATAAATCCTAATGAAGACGGGTTCCATAGAAAACCGTTGGTCGCGGAGGGACCTGCGGTGAACGCACTGCCCATACCGACGGCGCGGGCACTTGCACCCACAAAAATATCCCGTTGGCTTATGCTGGAAGTCCCCGCAGAAACGGATACAGCGGCCAGCATCATCCCGACAATACCGATTTTTTGAATGATTTGCAGCAGGCGTTGCCCACTCCTTTGAATAAAATTGAACTGCATCGGATACACCCCATTGCTGTTTTGAGTTAGTGATATACGTATCTACAACGTTTAACGTTGAATCTATGAAAATGGGTACAGGTGGGAGGGTTTGTGATTTACATAGAGAGGGAACGGACATAAGAAAAGAGCGAGACTAAGCGGGGGAAATAAAGATTAAGAAAATTAATGTGGTGACGTTCCAACGACGATCGGTGCGGTTGGAAACCGCACCTACCGGGTCAAAGATGAACTTATCGTTTTTAGTCTGTTGGTTGGAGGGCATACTTGAGAACGCCGTCTGCGTCCGTGAATCGTAAATAGAGTCCCCACGACCAACCGAGATCGACTTTTTGGCACAGAACCGTATTCCATCCTGCTTTCAGTTGGCACGCAACGGCATCTGCATCCGCCGTTGCCCCAGCGTCAATACTTGTCCGATGAATTTCAGTTCCGTTTAACCAAACAGCGATTTCATCATCGCTTCCAATCAACATCACAGAATCGGTCGCCTTCGACGCGTGGATGTATACCAATGTGTATCCGACAGTCCTTGGCGTCGGACTGAGGTCTTTGCGTAAATCGAGATAACCGTCCGCCCTTGCAGTTGCTTCCTGCCAGCGGACGGGTTTTCCACCAACGCCTGTGTAAGTTTTCTCTAAATCCAATCGACTGCCAGACTGTAGCAATTCATTAAGGGTAGCAATATCCGTGTTGGGGAACGGACCTAAAACCATATAGCGTTTCACATAAGGAGAGGCGTGCAACACTTGATAGGCATCGATGCCAACTTTATAGTCTGTGGCTTCGGATGCCTTTCCGACAATACTGAGCACAATCTGATTTTTACCGGCGTTTAAAGGGGCAGTCCCAAATGAAACCAACGTCCCGGCTCTCGGCTCAGGAGTATAGCAGTCGTAAGGAACACCGACCGTTGTGTCATCTACAGACAATTGGACGTGCGCATACGCCAGTCCACGCATTAAAACGGCACGAATTTCATATACATCTCTGTAAGGCACTTCAATTGGAACGGTCAAGGAAGCCGCCTGTCCAGCAGTTTCCTGCGTGAGAGTGATATGGCTTCCACCAATATCAATGCCTTCCGCTCGGTAACTTTTTGTCTGGACTGCTACGCCGTGTGCTGTTGTCTTAGGTAATAGGTCAATAGCCGAGTGGGTATTCTTGGGTGGTAATGTCCACTCCTTCTCATACCAAAATTGCGGGAGATGATAGAGGTCTCGCGCCTCATTTGTCAAGATGAGATCGTAGTCATCAAAACAGACCGCTTCCCCATAGAAACTGTGAGGTAAGTGCCACGGTGTACTCTGAATCATCTGCGCTAAATCATCTGTCGTACCGCGATATACCCAGAGTGCGTCGTAAGTACAGACAGCAAGTCGGGTTCCGTCTTCAGATACCCCGGCACCTGTAACGAACTTCGCTCCGATGAATTCGCCAACCCTTTCCAATACCTGTTTTGTATCCGTTTGCAGCGAAGGGAACCGATAAAGTACTGCGCGTTCGCGCTCTTTAGAGACGATATACGGAATACCTTTCACGATAAAAAGTCCTTCCGCATCTACATTCTCATTCGGGTACCGATATGGATAACTTGCGATGACCTCCGCTTCCGTCTGAGTGTATGGATCTGGCTCTGCGACGACCACGACCTTCAGATCGAATCGCAACCTGCTGTTATTCCCAATCTCGCCGATCCAGAGTTGATTTTTGTCATCAATTCCGAGTGCTTCCCAATCGAAGTTCCGGGAGCCGTCTATTGCGATCTTTTGGATTAATTCGCCATTGAGTTTCGTGGCATAAAGTGCGGCGGGGTTACCAGAGTCGTTGAGCGTCCAATAGACGCCTTCAAACTGTCGACTTGCGACGATGCCGGAGCTTTCTCGGATATCGGGATGTGTATATTGTCCTGTGGGTTGCCAAGGCGGTGTGTCAATAGGGTCTTGGGGTGCTGCCGCTACAGCGGTGCAAAATCCGATGCTTATCGCGAACATCAGTAGAAGGGAAGGTAATTTCATAAGCGTTCTCCTTTGATATATATTTTACAATCTTTGTGGTGAGAAATCAAATAGGTTTTTCACTCTGTTTAGGACGCTTCATGGTACGAGACACTTTGCTATTGTAGGTCCAGCAAAACACGAGATATTAAATCCATTTTACGCAGCAACCTTCAAAAAAATATGGACAAACCCGATATTTTGTGGTATCATTAAGTACACATAGTGTGAAAGACAGTTAATACCTCGATTGTCTTGGAGATCATCGAGGGACAAGTTTTCAAAAGGAGCACTCGTTTTGCATCGACAATCTGCAAAGAAGCACGCACGTGCGGACAACACAAAGCGGATACGTAATCGACACCGTAAAGCAACGATTCGGACAGTGATGAAACAGACAGAAACCGCCCTTGCGGACGGGAATGTTGAAACAGCACAGGAACTGTGCCGAACCATAACCAGCCTTTTAGATAGAGCTGCCAGTAAAGGTGTCATCAAAAAAGGGACAGCAAACCGTCAAAAGTCCCGACTCATCCGTAAATTGCATGCCCTCACTGCAGAAGCCGCGTAATTTTGGCTTTCTGTTAGACGAATAGCTGCCAAAACACAGGAGACTCGCGAGGCATCGGGACAGCGAATCCGACACCTCGCGTTATCGCGAGATATGAACGCGCGCATCGTCGCCTTAGAATGCCTGTTGACCCTCTCGCGCAGCAATGCGTCAATAGCATCCGTTGTTGATAGTGCATTCGGACGGCACGCGACTGAAGGGCGTGAACGCCGATTGGTAAACGGACTTGTCTACGGCGTTATTCGGTGGCAGAAGCAACTGGACTGGGTGCTTAATCAGTTTATCAATCCCAAATTTCAGTTAGACGCGAGGCATCGTAATATCCTACGACTCGGCGCGTTCCAACTGTTACATCTTGATGGGATACCTGCACATGCAGCGATTTTTGAAACCGTCCAACTCGCGACTTCGCCCCGACGTAAATCTTCAGGTAGAGGGAAAACCGCGGGGTTCATCAATGCAGTGCTCCGCTCCATCCAACGCGAAGGCACAAGAGTCGCCTATCCACCACTCGATACAAATCCGATTGAACACATTGCGTTCTCGCAGTCCTATCCAACATGGTTAGTAAAGCAATGGCTTCAAACACATGACGTTTCGTGGACGCTGGCGTTCTGCCGTGCAAGCAACCAAACCGCACCGCTCGCGTTCCGTGTAAATACCCTCCTGACACAACGCGAAAAAGTTTGCCAATTTTTGGAAATGAAAGGCTTACCCGCGTCCCTTTCCAAAATCGCGCCCGATGGGATAGCACTTGAAAACCGCACAATCACCACTTTCGACACTGCTGGCGAACTCACACTGAAGGACATCCTTAACCGAAATGACATCTATGTTCAAGACGAGAGCGCCATGTTAGTGGCACATCTACTCTCACCGGAAAATGCGGAACTCATCGTAGACCTGTGCGCGGCACCCGGTGGCAAGACGACACATTTAGCACATCTCATGAGGAATACCGGAAAAATTATCGCCGTGGATGCCTCAGAAAAAAAAATAGCGTTGTTGCAAAAGAACTGCCGACGCGTCGATGCCCGCAACGTTGAGACTCGTGTGCTGGACGCGACGAAAGCTAACTTGGAGTTTATCGAAACAGCGGATGCTGTGCTTATTGATGCGCCTTGTTCAGGATTCGGAACGCTTCGGCGGCATCCTGATATCCGATGGAACAAAACGCTCAAACAGGTTCGCGCCCTCAGCGAGATACAATATAATCTGCTGAAGAACGCAGCACCACATATCAAACCGGGCGGAATTCTCGTCTACAGTACGTGTAGCATAGAACCGATGGAAAACGAGGAAGTCATCCAACGATTTCTGGCAGATTTTCCGATGTATACGGTGGAAAACGCACGACGTTTCCTGCCCGATGTTCCGCTGAGTGCGATAACACCACAAGGTTTCGTCCAGACCTTCCCACACAAACATAGGATTGATGGAGCGTTCGCGGCACGTCTCCGAAAAAAAATGTAGAAGTGTGTGAAAACATGGCGCGCGGATCCACGGAACGGCACGTCAATATTCTTGGGGAATCCGCAGAAATACAGGATTTCGTCTATCCCCAGACCAAATCCGGTGTTTTTTCAACTCGAAATCAAAAACTTTCAAATGACAGACCATGTCACTTATCCGCAAGGTAAAATCAAAAGCGTCGATTTCAGGTTGTACGCCATCACTGATAGACACCGATGCGCGCCCACTCCATTAGTCAACATTGTATCAGCATTATTGGACGCAGGCGTCCCCGCTTTCCAATTACGCGAGAAAGATTTAAGCGATACTGAATTGATTAAATTGGCACAACCGATTGCAGAATTGTGTCATAATTACGAAGCAAACCTTTTTATTAATACACATACGCGTCTTGCCAATGATGTCGGTGCTGCGGGGGTTCATCTTCCAGCGAATGTAGAATCCGTAGGTTCCGTAAAGGAAACCGAGATAGGCAACAACCTCTATATTGGATGTTCGGTGCACTCTGTTGATGCAGCAAAAAAACGGGAAGCAGAAGGTGCCGATTTTCTGACCTACAGTCCTATCTACCCGACAGCAAGCAAACCCGGATACGGTCCGGCTGTCGGCGCAGCGAGTCTCGCTAAAGTGGCTGAAGCCGTGAAACTGCCGGTCTTCGCATTGGGAGGTATTACACCCGCCCGAGTGCCTGAATGCTTAACTGCGGGAGCTTTTGGGGTAGCTGTGATGTCAGGTGTTATGTCATCTGAAGGTGCGAGCATACAAGCGAAACACTATCTTGATTTTTTAACGAGTGCTTCTGAAGTCAGAGTTCGTAACGAAATGGAGAACGGATAGGTGAAAGGCACTTTCAACATGAAACCCTCTCAATTACTCCGCAAGGTATAATTAAAAGAATGAAACAGATTTTAACGATTGCAGGTTCAGATTCAGGTGGAGGTGCAGGCATACAGGCGGACATCAAGGCAATCTCGGCGAATGGTGGCTTCGCTATGTCAGCAATTACCTCCGTTACAGCACAGAACACAGTCGCGGTCACAGACGCTCTTGACTTGCCTATTTCACTGATTGAAGCACAGTTAGACGCTGTTTTCACAGATTTTGAGGTTGCCAGCGTCAAAACGGGGATGCTCTCCTCATCAGCAATCGTCGAAGCGGTTACGGGAAAACTGAGGGAACATACACCGCCAACTATTGTTGTAGACCCTGTGATGATCTCCAAAAGCAAGTTTCCACTATTGAAGGAGGAGGCAATTGATAGCCTCAAAACAGCGTTGATTCCACTTGCGACAGTGATTACGCCCAATGTTTACGAGGCAGAACTCCTCGCGCAACAGGACATCCGAAACACAAACGACGCGAAAAGTGCCGCAAAATCGATCGCGGAACTCGGTTGTCATGCCGTACTTGTTAAAGGTGGACATCTTAGCGGAAACAAGGAAGCCACCGATGTGCTTTACTGCGATGGTCAATGGACTTTCTTTGAGGCAGAACGGGTTGAGACAGAAAACACGCACGGTACGGGCTGCACCTATTCGGCGGCAATTGCGACACAACTCGCACACGGAAACCAAGATTTGCGCGACGCTATCAATACGGCAAAAGCGTATATCACCGGCGCCATCCAGCACGCTTTGGACATCGGGCACGGACACGGTCCGACGAACCATTTTTTCAGGTCGTAGGGGCTGGGGAACCCAGCCCTACAAGGGCTGTCGTCCCTCAAATCCGCCCTCAATTTCATGCCAGTAGCGGATATTCTTTTCACCCATCCGCCAACAGAGGTAGACCTCTTTGCCATTGCGGAGGTGTGGGAAATCGACTAACCCTGGGTCGAGTCCTTTCAGATGACACCCGCGTGTCTCAATCTGATCCAGAATTTCCTGAAAGCGTTTAGTCGCGTTGAGCAAGGCGGGTGTATGCTTACTGCCACCGTTGGAGGAAACCACCTCCAAGAGTGGGGTAATTTCTGCGTGGAGTCCTGCGAGTTGCGCTCTTATCGCTCTTAACAGTGAAATTTCATCAACTAATTCGGGGATGCATTGATTTGCTTCTTCAAGCGTAAAATATCGCTTTTCCTGCATCTTTTAGTCTCCTTATGTTCACAGTGAATAATGTGTATTAAATTTGTATTAGCACTGCTCTAAAATTTACACTGAATCGCAAGCGATGTCAAGGAGAAGTCGTTTTCAGTTTTCGGTTAAGAGGTTTTCGGTTAAAGACGCTTCCTTCTGAAAACTGATAACCAATAACGAATATAAAATGGAAAACGAAACGAAATCCACAGCGCAAGCGAATCCAAAGGTCCCCCGTGCAGTGGGAATTGTCAGCATTGCTGTGATGGTATCTCGGATATTGGGTCTCGCGCGTGAAACGGCGATAGGTTACTACTTCCCTGCAAAAGTCAGTGCGGACACCTTTTATCTTGCCTTCCGTATTCCAAACTTTCTACGCGATATGTTCGGCGAAGGCATCTTGAGCAAAGCATTTATTACCACATTCCTTGCTACAGAGGCTGAAGATGGCGAAGAAGCAGCGTGGAATCTTACGAACCGCATCTTTAATCTAACGTTCCTCGTTTTACTTGGTATTACAGCACTCGGTATCATCTTCGCTCCTGTTCTTGTCGATGTGTTGGCGCGAGATAACTTTGATAGAAATTTAGACACCATCGAACATTTCGGATTTGACAGCAAGATTGAACTGGCAATTTATCTCACGCAATTGATGTTTCCGTATCTACTCTTCGTGTCGTTTGCGGCAATTGCCATGGGGTTATTGAATAGCAAGGGACGATTTGGTGTCCCAGCCTGCGCATCCACCTTCTTTAACGTGAGTTCTCTCGCTGTCGGAATAGGCGGTTACTATTTGTGTCCACTGGTAGCGATTCACCCAGTCACAGGCATGGCTATGGGTGTAATTGTTGGCGGCATCGCCCAATTCCTAATTCAGGCACCGTCTATGTATCGGGTTGGTTTTCGGTATCGTCCGCTGCTGAGTCTGCGAGATCCGAGAGTCCTCCAAGTTGTTCAACTCGTCGGACCTGCTGTATTGGGGGTCGCGGCGGTGCAAGTGAATCTACTCACGAACACGTTTTTTATTACTTCAGGTTCCGGATGGTTGACTTGGATCAGTAGGGCGTATCGCGTTATGCATCTCCCGATTGGGATATTTGGCGTTGCGATTTCAACAGTGGCACTGCCACAACTCGCGAGGCTCGTCACAGCAGGAGAGACGGAAAATTTTCGCAATGCGCTCTCTTATGCCCTCCGCTTAATGCTTGTCCTGACAATCCCCGCTGGAATTGGGCTCATGGTCCTCTCAGAACCGATCTGCCGTTTGCTTTACGAATGGGGTGTAACTATCGAAGAGGACACAATAGGAACAGCAGAGATTTTATTCGTTTATGCCTTCGGTCTCTGCGGATTTTCGACCCTTAAGATCGTTACAGATGGTTTCTATGCCTACAAAGATATCCGCGCTCCGGTTATCGTTAGCATTTGTGCTGTTATGCTCAATATCTGCCTCAACTATCTGTTTATTTACCGAGAATTCTTCTTGGACCCGCGTGCGGTGGTATTTTCAACGGTCTTGACTGTAACGCTAAATTGCGGCGTTTTACTGCTACTACTCCGCCGCAAGGTTGGACGATTGGGGCTTCGATCCTTCATCCCGCTGACGCTCAAAATCTTAACTGCTTCAGTGGTGATGGGGTTCATCTGCTGGCTGACAAACGGTGTCATTGAGCAGGATTGGCTCGGCACAGTCGGCATTATTCCACGCATTACCGGGGTGTTTGCCCCTATCGGATTGAGTCTGATGGCACTCGCGGGAATGTATAAGTTTCTGAAGGTTTCGGAATTTGACGATATTCTGAATATATTTAAACATGGCAGTCGGTAGTCGGCAGTCGGTAAGAAAACCTGTGTCAGTTGCGATAGTTTTGTGCGCCACAAATTACTTTTTACCGATGGTTTCCGAAATCCGAAAGCCAACAGCCAAAAAATCATAGCGAGGTCCCATAATTAAAAAATGCTAACGAAACGGATAATTCCTTGTTTAGATGTGCGTGCGGGAAAGGTCACCAAAGGCATCGCTTTCCAAGGCAATGTGGATGTCGGCGATCCTGTCGAGATGGCGCGATTTTATTATGAAGGCGGTGCCGATGAACTCGTCTTTTACGACATTACAGCAAGCAACGAGCGCCGTGATATTATGATCGACGTTGTTTCCGCTGTCGCCGCCGAAATCTTTATCCCGTTCTCTGTCGGGGGTGGGTTGCGTACGCTTGAGGATATGCGCCGCGTCCTACTTGCAGGCGCAGAGAAAGTGAGCATAGACTCCGGTGCCGTGCGGAACCCTGAAATCATTGGGGAGGGGGCACGAGCCTTCGGGAGTCAGTGCGTCGTTCTGAGTATGCAGGTGAAGCGGGTCCCGAAAAGCGAACAGGTTCCAAGCGGCTATGAAATTTTCATAGATGGTGGGAGAACACCGGTCGGTTGGGATGCCCTGGAATGGTCGGCGCGTGGGGTTGATTTAGGTGCAGGCGAAATTGTCGTCAATAGCATCGATGCAGATGGCACAAAAGCCGGGTATGAACTCGAATTGACGGGTGCTATCGCGGATCTGGTGCCGGTGCCGGTCATCGCCTCCGGTGGTGCGGGAAACCCAGAGCATCTACGGGACGTTTTTGTCGAAAGCAACGCCGATGCCGCGATTGTCGCCTCTATCACACATTACGGCGAATTTACAATTGATAACATCAAAACCTACCTGACGGATGAAGGTGTGAGCGTCCGGGATACATGGTAGGAGTGGCGGTCAGCAGTCAACAATCAGCCATCAGAAAGAGAATCCCCTGGCAGAAAGCATGCAACTGCCACATTCCGATAGCCGATAGCTGAAAGCCGATAGCGAAAAAATGGAGGAGAGATGGCACCTAAATTACCGGATGCAAGAAATGAAAACATATTAATCCACGTTAACGGTGAATTATTACCTCGTGAAGATGCGAAGATATCCGTATTCGATAGCCTCGTCCAAGGCGGAGACGGCGTATGGGAAGGTTTGCGCGTCTATAATGGAAAGATATTCGCACTCGACCCACATCTGGATCGACTCATAGATTCAGCCCACGCGATGGCGTTCGCAGGCATTCCGACACGCGATGAAATCAAAAAAGCGATTTTTGAGACGCTTGAAGCCAACGGTATGCGGGATGGTGTTCATATCCGTCTAACACTGAGTCGCGGGAAAAAGGTTACCTCCAGCATGGATGCTCGTGTCAATCAGTACGGGACCACTTTAATTGTGCTTGCAGAGTGGAAGCCACCCATCTATGCGAGCAGTGGTATCCGTTTAATCACCTCAGCGATCCGACGGAATCCACCGCAGTGCGTTGACTCTAAGATCCATCACAACAACCTGATTAACAACATCCTCGCCAAAATTGAGGCGAATGTCGCTGGCGTGGACGATGCGATTATGCTCGACATCTTCGGTTACGTTTCAGAGACGAATGCGACAAACATCTTTCTCATAAAACGTGGAGAAGTTCTGACCCCACATGCTGATAGCTGCCTACCGGGGATCACACGGGGCACGGTCATTCAAATCGCTCGTGAGGCGGGTATCCCGTTGACGGAGCGCAATGTTTCGTTGACTGAAGTTTACACCGCGGACGAAGTTTTCACGACGGGTACTGTCGGTGAGTTGAGTCCTGTTTTGGAGGTCGATGGCAGGAAAATTGGGGACGAAGGAATCCGCCCTGTGACGACTCGGCTACAGGAACTTTACGCAGAATTGACCGCTAACGAAGGTGAACCGTTGCCATAGGCGTAGCTTGATAATTCAACAGCGACGCAGCGTCCGATTCACGTAGTCATCGCTTGGGGTCCTTTAGACGATGAATCCTGCTGAGCGAACGGTAAAAACTTGAGAGCGGGTCCGCTCTCGGATTCAGAAGTGATACAAATGCTCAACGAGAAGTTTGTAAATACCTGGGTAACACTTCGCGAATTACCAGAACTTATAGAGGGAGCAAAAGGGAAACGGGTTAGCCATTTCGCTACATCAATCAAAAATTACTACACCTATCCAGTGGATATTCAGATCCTGAACCCCAAAGCGACAGTCATTATGCATCAACCGGAGAGCAAATTCCCTCACAACAATCGGGCACAAGGGTATTTAACGTTATTAGCGTATGCGTTGGAAGAGAAACCTTCACTGGAATCAGACGATCCCAGTTTGCGTAATCAATTGTAAATTCAAATTTCAAGGCGCACAAAAGCGAGATACGCGCCCGACACAAGCACTGTCAGAAACAGCCCCAATAGTAGTAAATCCATCGCTGCAGTGTTGAAATCACGATTGAGGTTGAGCGTATCTTCAAATTTGGGGATCGCCGCTGGACTGACGCTTTTCCGGGACATTCCATCGCGAATCCCAACAACATGAAGACTCTCCGGATCAGCTCTATCGGTATCAACAACGAATTCGCGATATTCACGGGCATAACGCTGCACATTTTCCACAAATTGCAGATGTCGCTCAAATCCTGTTCCAGCAAAAGATTCAAAGAGACGTTGAACAATCGCTGCTGGTGAGATGCGAGTTATCGCTCGCGCTCTTTTTCCCTGTGCAATCTGTTGCTTTAAATATGCTTCATTGAAGCGTTCATGCCCTTCCGCTTCTGAGGTGACATACTTACCAAGCACGTGCACTGGTGGTGTTGTTTGTGAATCTCCGTATTTGTCTTGGTATGCCTCGCGCGCTTCATCCGCAATTTGGATGCGCTGTTTCCAAAACTCCATATACGCGATCGGGACCGATGTCCGACTGCCGATAGATGCCATAGTGCTCGGCATAAACACCACGAAACTTACCCAAATTAAAAGCAAAACGACAAGGCTTACCCCACTCTCTCGGACTGCGGCGGAGATAAGGAGTCCCAAAGCGATAAAGAGACACGTATAGAGGATAACAATACCGTACAAGATGCCTAAACGTCCCCATGCTTCGGCATTGAGTTGTACTGCGTCTGAGGTAGAGATGAGGAGTAAGTTCATCAGCACCGCAATCGCAAACGGAATATTAATACTGATGAATACACCGAAGAATTTTCCGATCAGCACCGTATGTCGTGGAATCGGGTTTGCCAAGGTCAATCGCAATGTTCCGCGTTCCAGTTCACCAGAAATTGCGTCAAAAGTGAACAGGATGGCGACAAAACTCAGCACATAACCGACAATGAATGCCCAATCCAGCGTTGTGAAATCAGGACGGATATTGCGGAGGTTTGGTGTCTCTTGTGGGTACATCATCCGCCAGACAACAGGTACGTTAGCGATGTCGCGGACGTAGTTACCGCCGCCAGCGTGCCTTGGCAGAAATGCCTCATCGCCTTCTGCACAGAAACGGAGCGAAGAAGGTGCTTTGTGGAGATCCCCAGGTCCTTCTGTCGCGAGGCGATATAAGCTGGTACTGCGCGCTTCTAAGGTTTTTACCGCGTTGGCAGCGGCGTTGTGGTATGCCTGTGTTCGCGCGGGGTGTTCGCGCAGATACACAACAGCATTGGTTAGCATCAATGCCAGCAGTAGGACCATCGCCAATGCGAAACGGAGACTATTCAGGTTGTCGTAGAGTTCACGTTTTGCGATATGCCAAATCATTTCTACACTTCGCTTTTGATAAAAATAAGAACGACCCCTATAAACAGAGCGAGGTTACATATCAATAATAGAAACAGGTCTGGTAATGCCCGCCTTGCATTCGTTCCAATGTCTTTTCTCTCAAAAGTAAACTGAGGGAGTGTACTCCAATCGACTGCACCTTTGTCGGCGACAAACCATTCCCGTGATGTAAACGCATCCTTCGCGTAGAAATAGTCAATCACAACTCTCCGATACTGTCGTGCCGCCTCGAAAAAATCTCTGAGACCGCGTAGGTCCGTTCCTGCCCACGCCTGCGTTGCGATGTCATAAATGCCCACGGGTGAGAATTTCAACAGTGTCCTATCCATCATGGCTTGCCGAACGAAAATGTCATCAAGTGCCTGTTTTTGGACAAACCACGCCTTTTCTGCGGCATCGGTGGCTAACGGTTCAACAAAAGAATAATATTTCTTAGCAATAGGGACGTACTTTTCAAAGTCCGGCGGGATTTTAGAAATAAGGCTCATACTTTCGAGGTAAGGCGAGAGGGTCACTGGATTGACGTGTGCGTCGGTATAAAGCCCCACTGCCTCGCTAAACTTGGACGCATCTCCGATGATACTCTCGTTTTCAAGGAACTTTTTCCGTTCTCGTTCATATTCATCTACAATTTGTTGAATTTGGTCTTCAGCGGTTTTCGTTCGTGCTCGAACGTCGCCCTCTGGGTTAACCGTCGCCCGAATTAGGTTCGGGTACACGAGTATCAGAAAACCCCATACGAACATCGCAAGCATTAACGCCGTGCCGGTGCTACGCGTCGCTACAGAAATCAGCAACCCCATGAGGTAAAACAGGGACAGGTACGCGAACGACGTAAGAACAATCCCAGCGATGCGGAGAAAATCAGCCGTTGCCAGCGGAATCGAACGGGTCAACAGCAGTAGGGCAAAAAGCAGACTCAATATCAAGGGAACTAACAGACAGGCCATCGCACTGATATATTTCGCAAGTAAGATCTGCCCGCGTCCGATAGGTTGCGCCAGCACGAGACGTAACGTGCCGCGCTCACGTTCTCCCGCAATCGCATCGTAAGCGAATATCAACCCCATCAGGCTGAGGATAACCTCAAAGACAAAGACGATGTCGATTGAAGAAAAGAAGGCGATGAACGGGTTATCAGTGCCGTGCATTTGGGCATCCCAGAGTGTAGGCACGAACCCATGCCAAATACCCATGAGGTTTCCCAAACGTTTATCCAATCCGACATTGAAAATGCTCAACGGATTCGGGGGACGATCAACGAACAGGTACATAGTAGAGTAGGTCTTAGCATTGCGTAGATCCTGATAATGCATCTTGACGGCATTATTGTAACTCTCCATACGCTGTTCATAATCTTGAATAAGTACCACCGTGTTTGCAACAACGAGCAACAGCGTGATGAGCAAGACGGCGGCGAAACGGAAGGTCATTAGATTGTCGAGCAGTTCCCTGCGAATAAGTGTTTTAAGCATTTTGAATTACACCTCAACTCGCACGAACGCAAGATACGCACCCGATAGAAGCACCACAACGAACAATGCCAATAACAGTATCTCCATCGCAATTGAAGTGAAGAGGTTGAGAAATGGATTATCCGCCCCGTGCTTATCTGCATCCCAAATTGTCGGCACAAAGGCGTGATATACAGCAATTTCGTTACCCACCTGCTTATCTAATCCCAAATTGAAGATGCTCAACGGGTTCGGGGGGCGATGGACAACTAAATACATCGCGTAACGGGAGTAGACTTTTCCTTGCGTAATTTTTGGTGACTTTCCTGGGTAGCCGTGTTGTAAGCGGTTAGGCGTTGTTCATAATCCTTGAGGAGCACAACGGTATTGGCGACCACAAGCAAGAGTGTGATAAAAACAGCTGCGGCAAAGCGGAACGTCATTAGATTATCAAGGAGTTCTCGGCGGATGAGTGTTGTCAGCATCAGGTTTTCCCCTATCTACAAGTCTACCAGTTTCATCCTTTTTCAGCAATGTAAAACACTTTTACTCAGAACCATTCAGTTTCCAGTTTTCTGTGCGTTTGTGTCGAGGAAATATTTTCACAGAAGAAGGAATCGGGATTCGGAGATCCCTCCTACAGAAGTCTCAAACCTTGTCAGCAAGCCTTAGGGTGCTGATGCAACGGTATTTGGTCTGAAGCATCAATATGTTATAACCCAATCTGCTGCTTTTTCTTCACTAATATGAATTTGATGTAAGGGTTTTGCGATGTAGGCTGGGTTGACCGGTGAAGGACAAGCGTTATCCAACTTCCAAAGCGCATGGATGGATGAATGAAAGAGAGTTATAGCGTGATGGTAAAAGAGTGGTGGATAGAAAGAGAGAAAGTGGGCCTACCTGGAATCGAACCAGGGACCTCGCGCTTATCAGGCGCGCGCTCTAACCGTCTGAGCTATAAGCCCACAAAAAGGAGAGATGTTTGCGAAAAGATAGTTTCGTTTTCGTTTGTCAAGAAGCACTATTAAGTATACACGCGAAAAGAAGATTTGTCAAATTAATTTGTTAGATTGGGGTAGAAAAAAAGGAAAATTGGATTGGTATAGCAAGAGGTTTTCTGTATGAAGTAGAAAATGTTCCTGAAAGTCAAATAGTGTTGGTGCGTGTCATATAAGGTAAAGAACTAAACAAGTGGACTGTGTTAGAATCCATTTGTTAATGCTCCTTAGAAAGGAGGTGATCCAGCCGCAGGTTCCCCTACGGCTACCTTGTTACGACTTCGCCCCGGTCATCGGTTTCATTTTAGAAAGCTCCCTCCCGAAGGTTGGGTCACCTGCTTTGAATGCTACCAACTCCCATGGCGTGACGGGCGGTGTGTACAAGGGCCGGGAACGTATTCACCGCGACCTGCTGATTCGCGATTACTAGCGATTCCAACTTCATGCAGTCGAGTTGCAGACTGCAATCCGAACTGGGGTCGGCTTTTTGGGATTTGCTCCACCTCACGGTTTGGCGTCCCTCTGTACCGACCATTGTAGCACGTGTGCAGCCCAGGGCATAAGGGCCATGCGGACTTGACGTCATCCCCACCTTCCTCTGGCTCGTCACCAGCGGTCTCTTTAGAGTGCTCAGCATTACCTGATGGCAACTAAAGACAGGGGTTGCGCTCGTTGCGGGACTTAACCCAACATCTCACGACACGAGCTGACGACAGCCATGCAGCACCTGTCATAGTGTCCCGAAGGAAAACTATATTTCTATAGCGGTCACTGCGATGTCAAGCCCTGGATAAGGTTCTTCGCGTTGCGTCGAATTAAGCGACATGCTCCACCGCTTGTGCGGCCCCCCGTCAATTACCTTGAGTTTTAACCTTGCGGCCGTACTCCCCAGGCGGGGTACTTAATGCGTTAGCTACAGCACAGAGGGAATCAACACCCCCTACACTTAGTACCCATCGTTTACAGTAAGGACTAGCGGGGTATCTAATCCCGGTTGCTCCCCAAACTTTCGCGCATGAGCGTCAGTCTTAGACCAGAAAGCCGCCTTCGCCACGGGTGTTCTATATGATATCTAAGCATTCCACCGCTACACCATACATTCCACTTTCCTCTTCTAGACTCAAGTAAAGCAGTATCAAACGCAATGGCTCGGTTGAGCCGAACCCTTTCACGTCTGACTTACTCTACCGCCTGCGCGCGCTTTACGCCCAGTGATTCCGGACAACGCTTGCCCCCTACGTATTACCGCAGCTGCTGGCACGTAGTTAGCTGGGGCTTTCTACTATGGTAACGTCAAAAACGTTGCTTTATCGGCAACGACCAATTCATCCCATAACACAGAGGTTTACAACCCGAAGGCCTTCATCCCCCACGCGGCGTCGCATCGTCAGGGTTTCCCCCATTGCGAAATATTCTCGACTGCAGCCTCCCGTAGGAGTTTGGGCAGTGTCTCAGTCCCAATGTGGCTGACCATCCTCTCAGACCAGCTACCCATCGTTGCCTTGGTGAGCCGTTACCTCACCAACAAGCTAATAGGACGCGGGCTCATCTCCGAGCGGCAGCCGAAGCCACCTTTCATTCGGCAGACCGAAGTCAACCGAATCGTATTTGGTATTAGCGGTCCTTTCGAACCGTTATCCCCATCTCAGAGGTAAATTACCCACGCGTTACTCACCCTTTCGCCACTTTCCACCGAGCCGAAGCTCGGCTTCTCGTTCGGCTTGCATGCCTAATCCACGCCGCCAGCGTTCGTCCTGAGCCGGTATCATACTCTCACAAAAGTTTTGAAGTACATCTTCAAGAAAATTGAAGTATACTCACAAGTATTGAAGTACATCTTCAAGAAAATTGAAGTGTACTCACAAGCTATTAATAGGCACGTCACGTTCACTATTTAACTTTCAAAGAACAAATTCACCTTTCTTTCAAAAGGTAATGTTAATTATACCCCCTCAGAAAAGGTTTGTCAAATAAATTTGTAAGAAAAACGCATAATTTTGCCCCAAAAGCCTACTTTTATAACAATTTTATCACTTTTTTGGATAAAAAGGTCTCTTTTCGCGGTCTTCGGCATTTTTGCCTAATTTTTACGCGATTTCGCGCGCTTCAGGTGCATCGTTTGTTCCACTGTGGTTTGAAAGAAAACACATTTGTCTCGCCCAAACATTTCAAAAGGTTGTAGAGTTTCAGTGTGATGGTTCTGCGACACCACCGCCAATGGCAGGCAGGAAATGGATTTCTGCGTCGGTGTCAACGCGTTCGAGGAAGGATCCCCGAGTGAGGAGGCCATTGATGTATATGGCGATGCCGGGCTTAAGACGATCTTCTTCACATAACCGCTCTTTGATACCTGGGTAGCGACTTTCTAAATTATCAATCACTTCACGGACAGTCGCACCGGGGAGCGTAATGTTCTCTTCGCCGCCTGTAAATTTACGCATGAGGGGTGGAATAACTACGGTTGGCATTTTTTTAGTGGCTATCGGAAACCGTCAGCAGTCGGCTTTCAGTTGGGTAAAGTTTTAACGGAAATCCGTCACGATTTGGAGGAAATCGCGAGTTGGAACTCGCGCCTACAAAGAAAGTAGGCACACGACCTACAAAGAAGGGGTAGGCACAAGACCTACCCCTACAGAATCGGGGTTTCAAAACCCACTCACGCTAAATTTTGCCCATGGCTTTCAGGAGCCGATCAGGCGACATCGGGAGTTCTGTCATCCGAACGCCGATTGCATCATAGATAGCATTGGCGATGGCAGCCATTGGTGGCACAATCGGCACTTCACCGACCCCACGCACACCATACGGATGCCCCGGATTCGGGACTTCAACGATGACAGCATCGATCATAGGTAAATCCAAGCAGGTCGGCATCCGATAATCGAGGAAACTGGCGTTGGTCATAGTGCCTTCGTCATTGTAGATGTATTCCTCATTCAACGCCCAGCCGATACCCTGAACAGCACCGCCCTGTATCTGCCCTTCAACGTAACTCGGATGGATGGCTTTTCCTGCATCCTGGACTGCGGTATACCGGAGGATCTCGACCTTACCGGTATCCTCGTCGACTGCCACATCCACCACGTGCGTTGCGTAGGCACCACCGGCACCACCAGGATTCACTGTTCCGCTACCTACAACCGGACCGCCAGTTTCACCGAGCCGTGCACATAGGTCGCGGAAACTAATCTGTTCTTCTTTGCCGTTGATACATGAAAACTCGCCATCTGCGAACTGCACGTTGTCTTCGTCAACTTCCCAGAGTTTCGCGGCGCGAGCACTCATCTTCCGCTTGACATCCTGTGCGGCTTCATACGCGGCGTAACCGGTTGCGTAGGTCGTACGGCTACCACCCGTTACGGCGGTGTAACCGACAGAATTAGTATCAACAACGCTTGGGTTGACCGATTCGGCGGGGATACCGAGGACTTCCGCCGCCTGCATAGCGATTGACGAGCGAGTACCACCGATGTCCGTGGAACCTTCAATAAGGTTAATAGTGCCATCGGAGTTGACATTAATCGTCACGCTCGACTCCAAGCCGATATTGAACCAGTACCCGGAAGCGACACCGCGACCGTGGTGTTTCTTCCCATTCGGTGCGGTATAGTGCGGATGCGCTTTCGCGACTTCGAGCGTTTCAATACAACCGATGCGCGGGTGAATGGGTCCGTCTGCGCGTCGGTCGCCCTCTTTTGCGCCGTTGAGCAATCGGATCTCAAGTGGATCGATGTCCAGTTTCTCCGCGATCTCGTCAACAACTGACTCTGAACCGAAAGCGGCATTTGGTGCCCCGGGGGCGCGGTAGGGCGCGGTTTTCGGTTTATTGACAACGACATCGTAACCGTCAATGACGACGTTTTCAATGCTGTAGGGTGCAAAGATACACATTGCGCCAGGTCCAACGGGGGCACCGGGATACGCACCTGCTTCAAAAGCGAGATACGCCTCAGCGGCGGTTATCTTACCGTCTTTGGTCGCACCCATCTTGACACGAACGTAGGAGGCAGGTGTCGGTCCTGTGCCTTCAAATACATCCGCACGGTTCATGAGGACTTTGACCGGTTTCCCTGTTTTCTTTGCCAGCAACGCGGCAACGGGTTTGATGTAAACGCTAATCTTACCGCCAAAACCGCCGCCAATCTCCATCGGAACAACCTTAATTTTGGAAATCGGGTACTGGAGGATTTCGGCGACCTGTTCACGAACAGTAAACGCCCCTTGTGTGCTACACCAAATGGTCAGTTGACCATCTTGGTTGAAATGCGCCGTGGCGTTGTGGGGTTCAATATAGCCTTGATGAACAGTGCCAGTAACAAAATCACGTTCAACAACGATATCCGCTTCGGCGAACCCTTTTTCAGGGTCACCCAACTGATGCTGGATATGACTCGCGACGTTGCTCGGTTCGTCAGCCGTCTCACCCATTGAGGTCGTTTTCAGGGTTTCATGTAGGAGGGGTGCATCCGCCTCCATTGCTTGGCGCACCTCTAAGACGGGTGGTAGCACCTCGTATTCGACATCAATGCGTGTACAAGCTTCTTCTGCGATATGCGGACTTGTCGCGGCAACAGCGGCAACGGCGTGACCTTTGTATAGCACCTTATCGCTTGCCAAAATGTTATCGCAGAGATATTTGAGATTGACCGCCCCTTCGCCTAAGTCTGCGACTCTGTCCTCAGCTTCAGGCAAGTCTTGCGCGGTAACAACACCTTTAACACCCGGATAGGCTTCGGCACGACTGGTGTCAATCGATATAATTCGCGCATGGGCGTGCGGGCTGCGCAGGACTCTTCCGTGCAGGAGTCCGGTCATTTGAAAATCTGCCCCGTAAAGTGCGCGACCGGTGACTTTGTCGACCCCATCATGGCGGATGGGACGGGTGCCGATAACTTTATATTCTTTTTTCTCAGCCATTACGCATATTCCTCCGATTTATGAGACTGCGTTTGTATGAAGTTAAGCAGAGGTTTCCTTAGCGGCATCCATCACTGCTTTGACAATTTTATCATAGCCGGTACAGCGACACAGGTTTCCCGCCAACCAGTACCGAATTTCATGTTCGGTTGGATTCGGGTTGCTATCCAGCAATGCCTTGGCACTCATTATAAAGCCGGGTGTGCAAATACCACATTGGAGTGCGGCGTTCTCTAAGAACGCGTCTTGGATAGGGTGCAACTGGTCAGGTTCCGCGAGACCTTCTATGGTTTCGACAGATTTGCCCTCAGTCTCTACACCGAGGACGAGACATGAATTGACGAGTCTGCCATCGAGGATGACACTGCAAGCTCCACAATTTCCGTTGTTGCACCCTTCTTTAGCACCTGTAAGGTAGAGTTCATCCCTGAGAACTTCGAGAAGGCTTTGCCGGGATTCGCAGAGAAATTCTACTGTTTCGCCATTGATAGTGGTTTGTACGTGCGATTTTCTCGCCATAATATGGTTCCTTTCACGTTTTAATTTTACCTTGCGGATAAGTGTCAGTGGTTTGTATCCTGACGTTTTTCGTGTTAGAGTCGCCCTCCACTACGTTACGGGCTTGGGTTTCGATTAAAACGTAGACGCACCGTCTACGCTACAAAGGTTCAAAACTCATGATTTCCTGCAATAACAGTGCCGAGGGATCCAAGAAACACACGTTAAAGTCCTAACGACCTTTGTTCCCCGCAAAGTATAATCTAAAAAATCAACAAAATCTATGATGCGTCTCGGATTCTCTGGATTGCCCCGTTGAGTGCGCGTCGCGTCAGCACACCGACGAGGTGTGTCCGCTGCTCGGCAGTCCCACGCATATCGCTAATCGGGCGTGCGATGGCTTGTGCGGCTCGTGCGGCATCATCAATCGCGGCATCAGAAACCTCGCGACCGGCGAGTAACGCGCTCGCTTCTTCAGCAAAAAGCGGTGTGGGTGCGACAGCAGCGAGTGCAATACGGGCAGAGACGATTGTCTGTTTCGCAGCATCAAGTGTCACAGATGCTCCGGCACCAACGACAGCGATATCCATCTCATTACGTGGGATAAACCGGAGATAGAAAGAACTGGAATTGCTTGCGGGTGCTGGTATCTTCAGAGAGACGAGCATCTCGCCTTTTTCCAGAGCAGTCTGCCCTGGGGCTGTGCAGAACTGTTCGACAGGTAGTTCACGCTCGCCGTTTGGACCGGCAATGACACACGTAGCATTCAGCACAATTAGAGGCGGTATGCAATCCGCAGCGGGTGAGGCGTTACACAAATTACCACCAACGCCCGCACGTCCTTGGATCGCGGTGCCACCAATAATTTTGGCTGCGTCGATTAAACCGGGATAGGCATCACAGATAGCATCAACGGCATAAGTTTTATAACACTCGACTGCAGCACCGAGTGTTAAACCGGTGTTCGCATCATAATTTAAGACGTTCACCTCTGGAATGGATTTGACATCAACCACCAAATCAACGTCGCGACGTCCCTCTCGGATATTAACGATGAGGTCGGTCCCACCCGCCAAAATACGAGTTTTTTCTCCGTTTTCACCAAGCAGTGCAACGGCTTCCGGGATTGTTTTCGCGGAAACATAGGAAAAATCTTGCATGAACGGAATCTCCTTTCGTTACTATGACTGGAATTCACAATTTTTGAACCCTCTCCGCGCTAAAGCGCGGAGATTCCTTTTGTTCCTCGTGGGAACATTCTCTGCTCAGGCAGAGCAACATCGGACTTCTAAGCGAAGTCCAACGGGCGATGCCATAGTCGCCGCTACTCGGACACCTAAGTGCCCAAGATACTTTTGTTTTATGTTAATTGCGCCTACACCATCGCGATGATATGTAAATCCACATTTGCAGGTGTAGTTACGATTAGTAGGCTTCTTTCTATTCCCACAATGCGGACAAGTCTGAGAAGTGTAAGACTCATCAATCACTTCCACTTCGATACCTAAAACCTTTGCTTTGTAGGTGATGAGTTGTGTGATTTTACCAAAAGCCCATTGATGTAACTTTTGATCTGATAGCGGATTTCTTCCAAGTGGTTGTTTGAAAGTTTTTCTCTTTATGTGGAGGCAAGGCTTTTTTATCACCATTTCGTCTTAATGCACGAAAACCTTTCCAGTTTTTAAAGTAACGCGAACGCACCTCTTGGATACTTTGTGAATGCAGAGGTTGTGATTTTGTCAACTGTTTATCCATCCACAACTCGCACGACTTAATACATGGAAAGTAACCCCAAGAACCATGCATATAACACCAGACCTCCTTCAAAGCCAAACACTCACGCCACACAGACGCGGACGCAGCATTCAAAGTGTCCAGTTGCTCGATATACGGTATCTTGAGTTTATAGGTTCGCATTGCTTAATCTTCTTGCATTGCTGTCCGGTGTTATTCGGTTGCGGTAGAGACTGCCCTGTGGCAGGGCAGTCTCTACTAGCAATGCACTGATGCAATTTTTAACAATTCTGATGGATTCGGTAACCGGTGGACTTCATCAAGTACAACCCGCCTATTACCGATGCTATCCAGAAATGCCTGTGGGTCTTCCATCAATCGCCTGACACGCGGCAGTTCACAATCAAAATATTCAATATCGGAAAGTGTCTGACACAAGCACGTTTTTCCAACACGCCGGACCCCGGATAACCATACGATCGAACGGTGTTTCCAAGCTATCTCAATTCGGTTGTGCCAAAATTCTCTATCTACCATACATTTATATTAGTATATAGTGCTACTATTTGTCAAGTCTGTTTTCATATAGTGCTACTATTTGTCAAGTTCACTTGCACATAGTAGCAAGAGGCATTCAGTTTTCAGCGAACAGGATATTCGTTTCAGTTGTTAAGAGGGCGAGGTTGGGAAACCTCGCCAGCGGAGAAAGGACAGGCTAAACCTGCTCAACGCTCAAGGTTGCAGGCTCGCCATTCAGTTTTTGTACAACAGTGAAAGCCTTTTCACTCGGCGTGTCTACGACTGTAGTTGTGAGTGTCTCGTGGAGGATATAGTCTCGATGCGTCTGAAATGCCTCATCCACAAGCTCGGAAGTGGTATCGAGGCTGAGTTTAATCCGATCAGAGACGTTAAAATCGGCTTCCTTCCGCATATTCTGGATTTTATTGACGAACTCACGTGCCAAGCCCTCTAACGTTAACTCGTGTGTCAACACCGTTGACAATGCGACGAATTTTTTCGCATCCGCTTCTACAAAGAAACCCTCCCGATTCTGGGTCTGCACATCGATTTCGGACGGCTCAAGGGTATATGTCTCGCCTGATGCTTCAACCTGTAAACTCCCAGCGACTTCTAACTCCGCTTTCAATGCGACCGCATCTGCGGCGGCGAATGCTTTGGCGATGGCTTGCACACCCTTGCCGTATTTGGGTCCCAATACCTTGAAGTTGGGTTTGAGTGTCACCTGTGCGAAAGTGTCCAAGTTCTCTGTGAAGGCGATCGCTTTGACATTGAGTTCATCGTGGATGAGGTCTGCCAAACGATTCACGGTCGCTTTCTCTGCGTCGGAGAGGCCACCGAAGGTGATCTCTGCCAAGGGTTGACGCGTCTTAATGCCGGAACGGTTGCGAGCGGCATGCCCCATGCTAATCACGTCGCGTGTGAAATCCATATCTGCTTCCAATTGCGTGTCCTTGAATGCGGCATCCGCAACTGGATATTCCGCGAGATGAACACTTAAGGGTGCTTCAGTATTCAGCGAACACACCAAGTTCCGATAGAGTTCATCTGCCAAAAATGGAACGAAGGGTGCGGCGAGTTTCGTAACGGTCACGAGGACCTCATAAAGCGTGGCATAGGCAGCATGCTTGTCAGGTCCGGCTTCCGCGCCCCAAAAGCGATCGCGGGAACGGCGGACATACCAGTTACTGAGATCATCGACAAACGCCTCAATAGCGCGCGGGGCATTCGTGAGATGATAGTTTTCCATTTCGTCGCGTACCCTGTCAATGAGGGTGTGGAGACGAGACAGGATCCACTTGTCTACCGTTGCGCGTTCCGAAACAGGTGGCGCATCTTGTAAGACATCGACCTGCTCAAGGTTGGCATACATGACGAAGAAACTATAAACGTTCTGGAGCGTTCCCATGAACTTCTTCAACGCTTCATCAATACCCTCTGTTTTGAAAGCGCGGGGTGTCCACGGTGTGGTTGCGGTGAACATATACCAACGCATTGCGTCTGCGCCTTGTCCGTTCAGAATTGTCCATGGATCCACTGTATTGCCTCGACTTTTACTCATCTTTTGGCCGTCGGGTCCCATAATGAGTTCAAGACAGAGGCAGTTTTTGTAGGCAGGTTTGTCGTAGAGAAGTGTGCCAGTCGCTAAGAGACTATAGAACCAGCCACGGGTTTGATCAATGGCTTCGGAGATGAAATCGGCGGGATACGCCTGTTCCAACATCTCTTTGTTCTCAAAAGGATAATGCCACTGCGCCGTGTGCGCGCAACCAGAGTCAAACCAGCAATCAATGACATCTTGCACGCGATGCATTGTACCACCGCATTTTTCACAATCGAGGACAACGTCGTCTACATAAGGACGGTGAAGTTCGATATCATCCGGCACATCGGTCCCGAGTTCCTTCAATTCGGCGATACTCCCGACACAGTGTGGATCTCCGCAGTCGTCACACACCCAGACCGGCAAAGGAGTGCCCCAATACCGTTCACGGCTCAATCCCCAGTCAATATTGTTCTCCAACCAATTGCCGAAACGTCCGTCTTTGATATGTTCGGGATACCAGTTGATTTGCTGATTGTGCTGATGCATCTGATCTCGGATAGCGGTCGTCCGAATAAACCACGATTCACGAGCATAGTAGAGCAACGGCGTATCACACCGCCAACAGAACGGATATTGGTGCGTATACTCGGCAGCTTTAAATAACAGCCCACGTCCGTCCAAGTTTTCAATGATTTTCGGATCAGCGTCTTTGACGTATTCACCTGCCCACGTGTCTTTAACTTCCGGGACAAATCTACCGTCGGGACCGACCAATTGTACGAGCGGGAGACCGTGTTTCTGTCCGATCTCGTAGTCATCCTGTCCAAAAGCGGGAGCAATATGAACCAAACCGCTTCCCTCTGTCGTCGTTACGAAATCACCTGAGACGATGTAGTGGGACCTCTCAGGATGCTGTCCACCCTCAAACAAAGGTTCGTATTCCCAATCGCAGAGGTCCTCGCCCTTATAATTTTCGACGATTTGCGGGGGTTCATCCCCGAATAAACCCGGTATACACTCTTTTGCCAGAATGAGGTGTTTTCCGTTATCTTCTTCAACGGCAACGTAATCGTAATCTTCACCGACAGCAACCGCAACATTAGAAGGTAACGTCCAAGGAGTTGTTGTCCAGACGAGTAGGTAAGTATTCTCTTTGTTTTTCAGTGGGAAACGGACAAAGATAGACGGATCGGCGACCTCTTGGTAACCGAGTGCGACTTCGTGGCTCGCTAAGGTTGTACCACACCGATAGCAATACGGTTGTACCTTATGCCCTTGATAGAGGAGATCTTTGTCCCAGGCTTGTCGGAGGACCCACCAGACGCTTTCAATGTAATCGTTCGACAGCGTGATATAGGCTTCATCGAGATTGACCCAGAATCCGATGCGTTCAGTCATCCGCCGCCAATCCTGCTCGTATTGGAAGACGTTCTCCTTACATTTTTCGATAAAGTTCTGAACGCCGTAAGCCTCCAGTTCGGCTTTGTTTGTAATATTGAGTTGCTTTTCGACCTGATATTCAACGGGAAGTCCGTGCGTGTCCCACCCGGCTTTGCGGTGGACGTAATGCCCTGTCATAGTCTTGTAACGGCAGACGGCATCTTTCATGATACGTGCGAGGACGTGATGCACGCCGGGCGGTGCATTCGCAAAGGGGGGGCCTTCCAGAAAAACGAACGGCGGCGCGTCTTTGTGGACCTCCATACTCTTTTGAAAGATGTCGTTTTCACGCCAGAACTCCAAGATCTGTTTTTCTTTTTCAGCAAACGTGAATTGGGAGGATACCTCTTTAAACATTTTTTAAACTATTCGCCTCCTGGATCTGTTTCGTTAGGATCATTTAGAAGTCGGGAATCGGAGTTCCCTCCTACAAGAATGGCAATCAGCAGTTGGCAGTCGGCGGTCGGTAAGAGGGTGGTCGGAACAATTCACCCGCTCTCGGAATATTCCAAGAAAAGGTCAATTGTTACACAATGCTTCTTTGCTGAGCACTGAAGGTTTCTGATCGCCGATAACTCATATTGTCCGGAATCGGAGTTCCCTCCTACAGAAGCACTAAATGCTCCTATCTGCTACCTACATTAAAAAAAAACACCACCACTGAAATCGTCTGCTTCAGTGATGGGCGTTGTAATAGAGACTTCTTATCTGTGCGTGATTAGCCCACCACAGCACGACGAATTGCAATAATAATGGATATGGCGCGCGAACCCGTGACAGCCCGAAGGTTGTCTTGATGTAGGGCGTTGTAGCGCAGTAACTCCTTATATTGCGGGGTCGGTGTCGTAAGCATTTTTCTGTCCATGTCTCGTTGAAGGATGTGTGATGTCGGTGTAGACACAGAGCCTTGTTAGACTCGGCTAAAACGTATCCTTATTAATTATGATACTATATTTTATGACGGATTGTCAAATGTTTTTTGTCTATCGTTCCAGTGCCAGTGATGTCGATTGTCAGAATCAGGATTTACAGGATTAAAGGATGGACAGGATTGTAGAACTATCGTGATGAAACGTCCTATTCGTCATCGCTGTCCTCATCTACGAGATGAAAAGGTGTGCCTTCTGCTCTTGCTTTCCGGTATTTCTCGATCCTCTGCAACTTCAAAGCCTCAGGCCACAGCACATATTCCGCTTCAAGAAAAGCGATGTATTCGTCTTCATTGCCCGGAAATATAAAGCCCCCAAACCATAACTTTGTCTCTCCCTTAACAACAATATCAACTTCTGGAATATCCGCATGCTGTTCGATGAGTTCTTCTCTATAAATTTTAGCGAATAACTCTGGATCATCCGTCTCACGTCTCATTTTTATCTTCAGCGACCTGTCGAGTTTATCACGATTCAGCTTGGTGGGCCAAAGAAGATATATTGCCTTGTCAAAGTCAATCATTTCATCGAGTGTATATGAGACGTAATCTCCCAATGCTTTTGCTTTTCTTCGCTTATGCGCTGCGACGATATGAACGGCTGGAATGTTCCCGAATTCTTTGAGCAGGTGTGCATGGTAATATTTGGCGCGTAGTTCAGGATATTTCGTCTGATCCCAGTCTGTGGGAATATCCAACGCCATCAGTTCTTGAATCTCTGCGTCGCTGATGTCGTAAGTGAGCTCACTGGTGTCGTAAAGTTCGCGCGGATTCTCGCGGATTTTACAGATTTCGCGGATTTTCGGAGTTTGCGTTCCTGCGCCAGCATATTGAGTTGAGTGAAAAGAAGATAGATGGCGTTTCGGTAGAAGTCGGGGAACCCGGGGTGGATATTTTTCCAATTTTTAAGATTTGGAAGCGTGCGTTCTCTTATCTCCGTCCAACACACAGTCGTTGGCCGCATCAGAAGTATGGAGCGTTGTGGCGTGAAGCGAAAGCGGCTTATGCGCAAGCCCGGATGTTGGAATACTCGGCAACGACAGAGTCCGTGATTGCGGGGTTAGCGGAAGCGGTTCAGAAGGCACAGGATATGGCTATGTCATCACCGAGTACTTACTTCGCTGATCGAGTGAAGCCGTTGATCGCGTTATCAACGGCTTTGCACAAAATCTTGAGCGATGAACAGGAGTCCTGAAAACAAGGGCGGGAATCGAAAGTGTGTCGGACAGGGAACAACCGATTGTGTTGTTCCCTTTTTCGAGTTTATGTTGGATTGCGTTTGTAGGGATATGTGAGCGTTGATTGTCTGAATCAGGATTAACAGGATTCAAGAATTTATAGGATAAGAACGACGCGCTGTCGCATTTGCAGTCTTTCGCTCCGGAAGATATCGTTTTCGCAAGAGATACGGAAAAGAAGGCGAAGTTTCCCAACCTCGCCAGCAGAAACGAGGATCGCACGTCAGCGGAGGTGAGTTTGGATATTTATAGATACGAGGGACAGGCACTGAAAGGTTTCCCTACTACAAACTCGGTTTTCTGCCAGTCTCAAGTGAGAAGTCGGGATTCGGAGATCCCTCCTACAGGAAGACCAAATGCCCTCCACACGAAAACAAACGCTTTACATTCTCCTAAACCGTGTGTATAATTGAAATAAAAAACATGAAGGGGTGGAGTTGCTCTGCTCTAATGGAGAAGATATTTTATGGAACTTTATGAAGCCGTCAGTCCGTTGGATTTTAGATATTATGGCAGTGATCCGGCTTTTATGAAACGATTGCTGCCGTATGTCTCCGAATCAGGATACGTCACATATCAGGCGAAGGTGGAGGCGGCACTGGTACGCACTTTGGCAAATTATGGGGTCTGCACTTCTGAGATCGCTGATGAGGTGGAACAAGCCGTAGATATGGTAACGGCGGAAGAGGTCTATGAGGAACAGTCTCGTATTCGGCACAATATCCGATCCCTTGTTAATGTAATCCGGCGGAACATTAGTCCGGAAGCGCGTCCGTACGTCCATCTGTTCGCCACTTCTGCGGACATTCTGGATACGGCGACTGCTTTACGGTTCAAGGCACTCACCGAAAACGTTATCATTCCGGATCTGGTTGCTTTGGAACAGCAATTGATTGCTCTGGCGCGCGAGCACGCAGGGACGGTGCAAATCGGTAGGACGCACGGTCAACACGCGGAACCGACAACGTTCGGTTATGCCCTGGCACTCTATGTGAGTCGTCTCGGCACCCGAATTGAAGAGATCCACAGAGCAGGACAAAATCTACGTGGACAATTTTCAGGGGCGGTCGGTGCGTTCAATGGACTCACGCTGATTCATGAACATCCAGAGCAGATTGAGGCGGATTTCCTTGCACTGCTCGACTTGAAGCCGTCGGATACACACACCTCAACGCAATGTGTCGAGCCGGAATTTATCTCGGATCTCGCGTATCAGATTACGGCGGCATACACAGTGCTTGCGAACTTCGCTGACGATATGCGACACCTCTATCGCACCGAAATCGCTGAGGTTGGTAGGAAATACAATCCGCAATTGGTCGGTTCATCGACGATGCCGCACAAAGTGAATCCAGAGGCTTATGAGAACATCAAAAGTTTGTGGAAGGCGTTTGTGCCGCGCATGCAGACTGTCTTTATGGATAGTATCCTCGAACATCAACGCGACCTGACGAATTCGGCATCGAGCCGTTTTGTGACGGAACTGTTCACGGCGTTCGATTACGCAATCTATCGGCTTCGGCGGGCATTGGACGAAATGGACGTCAAAGCGGATAACATGCAACGCAACCTCGCGCTGAGTGCGGAGGATACGATCGCGGAACCTATCTATCTGTTAATGGCGTATTACGGGTTTCCCGATGCGTACGACCATACCCGGAAGTTGATCGGGCAGGTGCATGAGACTGGAAAGAGTTTGACGACGTTGTTGTGGGAAGATGAGACGTTTCGTCCGTTCCTTGATAAGTTGACGGAACCGCAGCGCGAAGCACTCCGAGATCCGACGAATTATATCGGTGCCTCAGTGCGGCTTACCCACGCAACATGCGATGAATGGGAGGAACGGATTTTGAATTTACCTTGCGAATTTTAATTTTACCTTGCGGAGGAACAGCGTAAACTTGAACTCTGACGGGTGTTTCTTACATCCGCACTCCACTCCGTTCCGTGCTACGGTTTTTGAAACTTTTTAGATAGGATTCACACAACATCATGACGCTTAGGTGTTGTTAGGAAACCGCACCTACCATGGCAAGGAAATTCTCTAACGCCGTCTCAAATTAATCAAAACTGCCCGTAAGTGTAGCGGAGGGCAGCTCAGAAACCCAATAGTTAAAAAGTGTTTGATATTACCTATTTAGGACGGCGGTGCTTCCGTTTCATCAGGCGTTACCCGCGCACATGGACGATAATTGGCTTCCTGTTGATTTTGAGTATCGGTATTTGGTTGGGACAGACGGTTCAGTTCAGCAAAATAACCGATTATTTCCGTTCCTTTACGGAGCGTGAGCGGACGGATGTAACAAAATCGGTTGCGCGGGGAATTGAACACCGACAGATACAAGACAACGGAATGCTAACGAACATCCTTGCGGTGTCGCCAGATGCCGTGGACATCCGTCCATACCGAGCGTTAAGTGCAGGGATTGGGACTGAAACATTGGTTTCGCTTGTGCGACGGCATAAGGCACTCGCTGCGATAAATGGCGGTTTTTTTGAGATGGTGGGCACGTTCCGTGGCGAGTCGGTCGGTGCGTTGAAGATTGACGGTAAATGGATAAGTGAACCGGAACAGGGTAGAGCGGTGATGGGGTTCCGAACGGTTGACGGGAAAATCGAAGCGTCCATCGACAGAATTGCGTTGAGACAGGAGCTTGTTCTACCGAGTGGAGAAACATTGCCAATTGACGGTATGAATCGAAACCGTGGTAGCAACGAATTGGTCATTTACCGTCCACATTTTCACGTCGTGACCTTGACGATGCCCGATGGCGTAGAAGCCATCGTGAGGCACGGTGAGGTTGTCGGTATCCATAACGGACAGGGGAGTTCTCGGATTCCGGCAGACGGTTACGTCCTGTCTGCAAGCGGTAAAAGGCGCGAGGCTCTCTTAACCCATGTCTCGGAAGGCGATGCGGTTCAGATTCGTGAGACCATCATCTCTGAACGCGTCGGGGACAGTGATTTGTGGGCAAGTTTCACACATATTGTCGGCGGTGGTCCGTTACTACTGCAGGATGGAGTCGCCTCTTCAACAAAATCTTACGAACAAGAAGGTTTTGATCGGTCATTTCACAGTTTCTGGCATCCGCGGACAGCAATCGGTAAAAAGGCGGATGGCACCCTCCTTTTCGTGACAATCACAGCAACAGAGGCAGGCGTTCGACGCGGTGTTATGCTGCCACGACTCGCGGAATTGTTTCTGGAATGGGGAGCGACAGACGCGCTGAATCTTGACGGCGGCAATTCATCAATGCTCGTAATTCGGGACGAGGTTGTGAGTATCAAGAAGAAAAGTGCTGTATCTGATACGTCGCGTGATAAATCGGAAGGGAAAAAGGCACAAGTAGAGAAGAAGGCACAAGTAGAGAAAAACACGAAGACCGGTCGCGGGAATCGTCGGATACGTCCGATGCCGAGGCAACAGGGACGCGCAATTTCGGATGCGATCTTGATTTTTTCGCGGTTTTAGGTTACAATAGTAAGACTTATGCAATTTTGACGATATGACGCTCTGTTAGAGAAGGAACTGTAAAAAAACACAGACGTTCTCAGGGAAACCCAACCTCAAAGGTCATGCTACAAAAGAGTACCCTGCGTAAGTCCTAATCAGGTAAAAATAACGCAAGTACAACAGACGGTTGTTAGTAGGTAGCAGAAGAAAAGACCTGTTTGGCTACAATAGGAATCGAAACAGGAGGAAGGCCATGTCAAATAAGAATAGACACCCGGAACCTCGAAAGAAACCGGATGCTGATAAGGAACATAAGGAACTTATACCCAACGTAGAATCGAAACCGGAAACCAAAAGACTATCAAGACGCTCCTTTTTCAAAGGTTCCGTTGGACTTGCTGCCGCTGCACTCGCTGCAGATACGTTAATTTTCCCAGTAGATGCCCAGTGGCGGTTCCGAGAATATCTTCCTTATGACGCAGCAGGGGATTATCACTACGGACGATACGGGAGAATCGAACATCACTATCCTGAGATGAATCCGACAGGCGAGAAGTTCACATTTGTCCGCCTTAAGTACCCCGGTGGTGACTGGTACACAAATATTGTCAACTACTATTACTGGCAATCGGATTTGCAATTTTCTAAGGTCCTCGCCGAAAATACGACGATTGATGTCGAGGTACGCGAGCATCCGCAATACGTTGACATCGACGATGAAGGCTTATTCGCCTATCCGTTCCTCTATATGACGGGACATACCGGGATTCGGCTTTCCTCTGAACAGGTCCGAAAATTGAGAGAATATTTTGAACGGGGTGGTTTCCTCCACGTTGAAGATTGCGATGCACGGCTCAACAATTATCGCGGCGGCTTGCGTCCACATATCTATGAGATGATGCGGCAGGTTTATCCGGAAAAGAATTTTGAACGACTGGAGATGAGTCATCCGATTTATCATACGCTCTATCAGCATGACGAGTATCTCGGCGGCGATAAACGCATCCCTGACGTCTGTGACTATGACGAGGCAATCATGGACGACGATCGTGTGATTGTCTATTTCTGTCCGAGCGACCTGAATTGCGCGTGGGAAGGTAGACCGTGTGAACCCGGTGGTTATGAACAGCAGACTTGGGCATTTAAACAGGGGATGAACGTCGTTGCTTATGCATTGACGCGGTAGGAATAGCGGTCAGCAATCAGCGATCAGCGGTCAGGAAGAGTCGGGATTCGGAGATCCCTCCTACAGGTGCGAAAGTAGTTTTTCACGCAAGCGTTGGTATGCGAGATTCGCGCCAGCGATGTTGCCTGAAGCCGGACCCACTTGAAGTTGCGCGATGGTGCCAGATCCGAAGAGATTCTCGATAGGATGGAGTTGTAAATCGGCATCAAGTCGTGGGAATCCGCAAACAAGCGGGATTTGGTGTCGTGTGAGTAATTCCGTTAAAAATCCGTAACGACGCAGATTGAACCTGTACCCCGTCGCGAGGATAACACGAGACACATCCGTAATCACACCCCACGTGGTTTCAACCCTCAGCCTTCGGATAGATAGACCTTCTTCCTCGGCAGTGATGTTATGAATACGGGTTTCAGGATAAATGTCAATGGTCGGGGTATTCAGTAAAGCATCCATAACATCGGGCGTGATGCTTCCTTCCCCTCTGTTCTGTTGGATTATCTCATAACGCCGCTGAAAATTTGTCTCGCTTGCAAATTCAGCGAGTGCTTTGGGACCTAACCATACGGGCGGAAAATCGAATTGTTCCGTCCTTAACGCTTTCCGAGCAATCAGTGCTACATTATGCCCGCGTTCACTGAGGCTTTTTGCAAGCGTCCCTGCCGTCAATCCACCACCAACGATAACAACTCGGTTTTCCTCACTCTCCCGTCTATCCTCACAATCCACCGAAAATTGGGAGGCGTGTAAAATCTGATCGGGGTATCGGCGTTGCCACTGGACAAACTCAGATGGGACGTAAGCACAATCATCAGTTCCAGTGGCGAGGACAACACAACGGCTCCGAAACCCTTCATTATTTTTCGAGATGAGGCGGAACGGAAATCTACCTGCGCCTTTGTCCCACCGCAATTTCGCGACATCAAACTGATAATAAATCTGATGTGCTCTGAGTTCAGCAAGCGCGCTTTTGCAGTAATCCCAAAAGAGTTGCGTAGAGGGTTGAGAATACGGTGGTACCAACTCATTCGTCCGGTTGTGACGCTCGGCGTATTCCACGATACCGAGTGCATCGGGGATAATGTGATGGACAGCGGGTGAGCGGAGAAAGGTCATGCCTTGGCGTTCTGTTTTAGACCGCCATTGGGTGAGGGGTTGCGGATACCGATCAACAATCGCGAGACTTTTTGCCGCTGCTGGCATGTCACGGAGCAATCGAATTGCAATAGATACACCGTGTATCCCGCCCCCGATGATAGTAATCGGGACGTTCCGATGTGATAGGTGGCTGTCGGCTATCGGCTGTCGGTTGTCAGCGGGAATGACTATCGGAAACCGTCGGCTATTCATTCTGTAGACCTAATCGGTATTTGGTGGTGGTAGATACACGCTCTTCAACGCGAAGGTTCGTGACGACGGTTCATCAATGGCACGGTAGATGCTGTAACGATACTGGACAACCCCAACGGATGGCGCGATCCAATAAATTGCCGGTGGACTAATTAAGAAAACCGACGGCTCTGGACTATCTCCGTAGACGACTTCCTCGTGAACGACATACGTACTGTAGCTACCGGCAGGGACGGTAACTTGTTCATTGTCGCTGACTACATAGCGTGTAACCGTGACCGGTATTCCAGCGGTCTTCTCAAAAACCACCCACTCCTTCCCCACTTCCAACGGAAAATCCCATAGACGGCGCGGCGGGAAATGCTTTCGGTGAGATATACGGAGAAAACCGGGATTATCAGAATTCGGGAGGTACATATCAAACGCAGATTCTACCAATGCTTGATGGGTCTTAGCAAAATAGGTAGCAAAAATTGGGAACGGGAATCCGTCAAAAAACTCGGTGTCTATCCGCAAATAATAGGCATTCGCCGCCAAGTGGTCAACAGCCTCAACGCTGAGTTGGTCAGGTTCCTCGGTGGTAATCCCGCTGATGGTCAACTGCCGATGCGTTGTGCCACTGATATCGCGTGTGCCTTCGACTCGCATCGTAAACTCCTGATTGGTATCAACGTTGATGTATGTCCACGCAGAACCTGGAGCCGTTGGAAGGTCAATAGCCTGGAATCCTCTTGTCTCAGGTGGTGGCAGCGTTGTTTCACCGTGCGGGTCAATCAGTCCTTCATCTCCACAACTCAGGAGGAACAGAAGAATAGCCATCAGCAAAAAGGCTTTCGGCTTTCGGTGTGTGGCATGCATGTTTCGCTTGAATGCCATAAGGTTCTCTTGCTGACTGCTGACAACTGACTGCTGACAATTTTTCATCACTTTATCACACTGAATTTGCCGGTACTCTGGAATCCGTTTCCATCGGTTGCCCGGAAGAAGTATAATCCGGTGCAGACCATTTCGCCGCGTGCGTTCGTACAATCCCACTCGGAGGCACCATCGAGTACCTTAATTAAGTTCCCCAAAGCATCGTAGATTTCAACGGTTAAACCTTTCGGATAGAAGGTGAGGTGTTTACCTTGTCCCGCATAAAGCGGGTTCGGTGCGACAACGACATTACGGTTCTGGCTATTTGCGACATAATTGAAGGTTTGCCCCTGCCAGATTCGGGTGCCTGTTATGCCAGCAGCGGTTTGCCCCCGAATCTTATAGAGATAGATACCTGTCGGTGGAAATCCGTTCGTGCGGAGTGTCCCTAACCATTTCGTTTCGGTTTCCTGTGTCAAAAAGACAGTGTATTCATTCCTATTCGGTCCCTCCACTACCAAGTGGGGTGAAGCCTGCAGTGGATACGTGCTTTGTACTTCAACATTCCATTCGCCTGTACCGTGCGGTTGCGTCTGAATGAAGAAGGTAGGTGCTCCACTCATAGTGTCCACACTCGGCGTGATGCTGTTTGGAACGATGCTCGGTGTACCCATAAATCCCATTGCGTCAACAGGCACAACAGCATAGTAGTAATGGAAATTGTTCGGATCAAAGAATTCGCTATTGATATCAATTCCCTCAAAGACAGTGGCGTCTTCAAACTGAGTTTGTGAGATATTCACACGTCCGACAATAGTTATATCATCGTCAGGGATGCCGTTTCCATCGCGGTCGGCAGCAGCGAGGACTTCATCAAAGCTTTGAAAGGGTTGCGGGACATCCGTTTCATTCTGTAGTATGTAGCGTTTTCGCACGATTGCCACCTCTCGAATCCCAGACGGATTGTCAACATCCCACTTCACAAGCGGTCCGTTAGAACCTTGAACGACCTGTGCGTTTGAAAGCGTACCCGTTGGTGGCGCACCCGCCATATAACTGACAGAACCACCGAAACTCCCACCCGGAATTACGACGCGTTCAACATCGGGGTGCATATTAATTAAGATGAGCGTAATCTCCTGAATATCGCCGCCGAAATCCTTGAAGGTCATCTGCGCTTCTTGGGAACGGTGATAGGTGAATGCCTCCTTGATCTCAGTGGTCCCATCCCGTTTTTTGACGATGAATTTGGCAGCCCATCCACGCAAACCGGTGCCTACGTGCCGCTGCAGTTCATCCTGAATGTCCTGTCGATCATCAGGCGCGAGGTTTTGGAGACTTATCGGTGCGAGATCTGCGCCATCAATTTTGACTGCGAATTCCGGCATAATACCCGTGGGACGGAAGACGATATAGCGTGCTGAGAAATGCTCAGGCATTGATTCGGAATCGAAATCGGCGCGAACTGGATAACTCGCGTGCACATCGTTGGGATGAATAGCGATCGGTGGGAAACGATGTGCGTTTCTATATCCGGGCATTCCAGTCGCCGTATTGGCACGGGTATGCGTGAAATAGTTCCACACCGTAAAGGTCTTGAACGCCTCAGCGAGGGTCGTGCCGTTATCCGTAAAAACGTCGTAAAAATTGCCCATCTCGCGATAACTGCCATCGGTGGAATTTCTGTAAAATTGGCGGACGATGTCGTACCCGAACCGCTCTGTCATATACAACGCCCAGATAACGGAGCCATACTCATGATCGCCGATACGACTCTCAAGGGAAATATCGGGGATGAGAAACCAGCGACGGAGTTGATGGATATAATAGTTATAAGCATCGGTTTCGTTGGGTTCATCGGGATCCGGGAGTGTATCGCCATCGTCAATAAGCCCACCGTCGTAAGTCATGACTTCTATCCAAGTTGCGGATGCCTCCATGAACCAGGTCGGCATATAGGCGTTATATCCGAACTGGACACCGTGCAGGAATTCATGTGTGCAGGTTGTCTCAAGATAGCGGATTCCCTCGGCTTTTCCGACGTAATCGTAGATACGGGAGTTAATCATGAAATAGGGTGCGACGGTCAGTGCGGTGGATAATACACGTCCTTCAAACCAATCTGCGGTCGTGATACCGAGTGCGGGAAAGGTAAAAAGGTAGACATCATATTTATGGTTGCCGCCGTTTTGTGCCGCCCAAAAGTCGATGTAGGGGATTTTGAATTCCATCAGGTCAATTTGGACGCGATACGCCCGTTCCATTGCATCGGCACAGAGATCAATATAATCGGGAACGCCATTGCGCGGGTGGAAATCCTCAAGCGGTGGTGCATGCGGTCCGACGCGCGTATAATGGAATTTAAAATGCGGTGTGTCAAACCTCTCTGGTAACTCTATCTCACCGAAGAAACTACCGGGGAGTCCGGGTCGCAGGAAAAGTCCTTTCAGCTTCTGCCGATGTATAGAAGGCAAGTTCTGCCAGTTCTTGGCGAGTGTGACAAAACTATCGGTTACACACTCCGTTATTTCGCTTGAGGTGTATCTCGGTTTGAGATTGGTGAACTGCTGAGCGGTTTGGATCGCGCTTTGGAGTTCGGGATCTGGTGGAAGTGCGTGTGCGACAGGTAAGAACGCTATAAGGAGCGCGATGATGACGGTAAACGATACTCTCATATTTTTATAGTTATCAGTTGTCAGTTATCGGTTAACAAGAGAGGTTCAAGGCGCGCCCCTCTTTAACTGATAACTGCTTAAGCGAACCGGGTAGGTTTTCCATCGAGGCTGGTGCGGTTGGTTTCTTTCCAATACGCTTCTACACCTTCTTCGCCCTTTTTCGCCGCCCACGTGTTTAACTGTTCTCTTTCACCGACATAATCATAAAGCGGGACAGCCATCCCACAAGAAGTTTGTACGAGGTCAACGTTGAGATCAAAGATCTGCCTCGCTCCCGGCAACGGCGTGAACAACGGAAAAAGCAGTTGCCATTCGGCATCGTCTTTGTGTATCGCCTTCGCAGTGCCGTAGAGTCGGAGGATCACGGGATTCTCCTGAAAAGCGGTGAACATGAGCGTCATTCGCGGGTTTTCCTGAACGTGTGCGGCGGTTTCATTCCCGCTGCCGGTTACGTTTAACCAAGCGACGCGGTTTGAACCCAAGACACGCAACGAATCCATGCCTTTCGGGGACAGATTGATTCTGCTATCGGCTGTAGCGGTTGCGACAAAAAAGATTTTTTGTTCACTGATGAATTGCTGTAGTTTTTGTGGAATTTCAGTGTACAATTTCGCCATCGTGTTAAACCCCACTGTTTTGAAGGTGGCTAAGATATGATCCACCCAGCCGCCGAATTTAAAAAACTTAATTGGCTTTGATTGTCCCCCATGTGAGTGCGAGTTTCCCTGCGGGTTCAACATCAAAGGCGATTTGATAATTTTCCATAACCTCTTTTTTATCCAACGCACGATGGTAGACAGCAACATCGTCAATCTCACCCTCGAAATAGAAGGGTTTGATAAAAGCGTTGCGGTCATGTCCGACTGCTACAACAACATGGCTGCGTGTCTCACGACTGTTTATCTTTCCGTCCGCCTCGGCATCGAGTTCACCGTTGATGTAAAGGAATTTTTTATCGTCTGCCCCAGCAGCAACAAACGTGATGTGCGTCCATTCGTCCGCTTCAATAGCGGTCTCGGTTTTGAAGACACCGAATCCGTCGCCGCCTCTTTGGGTTTGTATCGTGCCATCCGCCAAGAGTTCCAACCACGAATCACCACCACCTTGTGGATCATCGTCCCAGATGATAACTTTAGGACCGTCGGGCAGGGCTACGGGTTTAATCCACATGGCATAGGTAACATCCTGTCCTGTGGTGGCGGGTCCCATGACGACATAATCCTCTTCACCATTGAAACTGAGTGCGTCTCCGACAATGCCCTCTACAATTGTGGGGGCACCCTTAATCTCCCCATCGTTTTCACCGAGGGCATCTTTGGCTACCTTGGCATCGGTATCAGCCTTATCGAAAGTCCAATGCCCTCCTAATCCGTCTTCAATGGATTGCGCGTGTGCGACCTCTATATACGCGGATGCGAAAACAACGACTGCCGCGCAAAAAAGGGTAAAGAATAAATCAAGTTTCATCGGTTCACCTCCTGAGTTCGCAAACTCATGATGTGCAATGTGTTCTTCCGGTAGAAGCAAAGTGCTTACCACCCTATTTGACCCTGATGTATATTATATATCGTTTTGGGTGTATATGCAAGGGAAATGGTAGAAAAGCCTTCAGCAATCAGCGGTTAGTAGTTGCGACCGGGAAATCGCTTCTACAGGTTTTTGAGGACTGCCCATGTTGTTGTCAATTTATCCGAGGGTTCAACCGCTTGTGGTTCGGCACCATCGATGTCAGCAACGTACTCGCCTTCATAGAGACGAATATGGTCGAGCCAGACATCCACTTTTTGTCCGCCCAGAATTATACCGGCGCGCGAACTAACGTCGTCGTTGGTCATTTTGAACGTGATGAAGAATTCCTTCCATGTCTCAGACAGATTGATTGTCTGTCGAGCGTACTCATTCCACGGATCCCCTTGATGAAGGATGCGCATTACGGCAGTTCTCGGTTTTTCGCTTTTTGCCCACAAACTGTAGGTATAGGTTGTGCCTTTCTCCAGCGTGAAGGGTTGCTGATAGAATTGGATATGCCAGACGGCGTTGCCCTGTTTACTGATTTTGACATAAGCGACTTTTTTGCCGACGATCGGTTCTGCTTTTTTACCTTCAGGTTGAAAAAGAGCGGCGGCATCGGCGTGTGTCCAGTGGTGCCACCCTTCAAGATTGAGATCGAAATCGCCGTTTTTGAGTATATTTTCGGGGGGTTTTGCTGCATAAGCGAGCGTTGCACACCCGAACAGCCCTATCAACACAAGTAAACAGATAGGCATCAAAGTTCTCTTAGTCGTGTTCATTTCCACCTTCCTTATCATGCTCACCGCTCGGTACGGGATAGTTTATATTCGTTAATTCCTTCAACTGAGTACCTACCTAACAACTTGTGTCGCTTGGTTGAACCATCGGAAAAGTCGTTGAATTGGGCCAGGTTGATCTACTTGAATTTTAGACACATCTGTTGGAAGAATTACGACTACAGATTCCCATTGTCCATCGGTGTCGTCTGGATTACCTTGATGGAAAGCGATGTCTTTGGGTTCGGGGATCGGGTCTCCATCAAGCAACATACATTTCATGTAAAGTTCAATGGCTTCCCGGGTGCGCTTCAAGGCATCTTCAATTGTGTCACCATCAGTGAAGCAGCCCGGCAAATCAGGGGTAGTTACACTATAGCCACTGTCGGGGTCTTTGTGGATAACAACGGGATATTGTCGAAGTTCGGGGAATTTTATTGTTATCGTTTTCCACAGTCCATCGGTATATTCTGGATTTGTTTCATGAAAAGCGATGTCTTTGGGTTCGGGAATGGGATCGCCATCGAGTAACATGCCTTCAAGGTGCAGCTCAATGGCTTCTATGGCTTGTCGCAAGACATCTGCAATAGTGTCACCGAAAGTATAACATCCAGGCAAATCTGGGACAGTCATACCGTAGTCGCTGTCTGGATCCTTGTCAATAACAATCGGATAATGTTTATGCATAAAACATCTCTCCACCAATCTGATTCATTTGTTCCGAGATTGAGCATCTCCGTGTAGATAAGTTGATCGTTTTTTTAATTCCAATCCCAACCCACCTGTCGGTAGATACGCCGTAATGTATTTATCGGTGTGTCTTTCCTTGGCTGCGGAACAGTCACTTTCCCCGGCTGATTGGGATGTTTAAAGTGATGGTGGTCGCCCTTAATATTATGCAAGTACCAGCCCTCGTGCTCAAGTTGTTTAATCAATCCGCGAGAATTGCGGAGGCGTTTCCAAGTTGGACGCTTCCGTTCGCGATTTTTCATATTCTAAAGTCCCAGTCTACCCAATGACTGCTTTGAAGGCATTGTAACATAAGGTGAGCTGCGGAGTCAAGGAAAAGCGAGTTAGGCAAAAAAAAAGGCAGGCGGGCACCTGCCTTTTGCGGAGATTCCCGGCAACGACTTACTTTCCCGCGGGGTTGCCCCCGAAGTATCATCAGCGCTGAAGGGCTTAACGACCGTGTTCGGGATGGGTACGGGTGGGTCCCCTTCGCTATAGCCACCGGAAAATTTTTTGTATGACTCAACCTATTTAAAAATCAGCATCTCTTGATGTTGCTGAGCCGTTACAAGAATATTTGACAATTGTATATGTGTGAGGGGTCGGTAGAAAGATAAAAGTTATCAAGCCCTCGACTTATTAGTACCAGTTAGCTGAACCGCTCACACGGTGTACACATCTGGCCTATCAACCTTCTTATCTCGAAGGAGTCTTACCAACTTAACGTTGTGGGATATCTTATCTTGAGGCGGGTTTCACGCTTATATGCATTCAGCGTTTCTCCGCTCCGTACATAGCTACCCAGCGGTGCCACTGGCGTGACAACTGGAACACTAGAGGTACGTCCACCCCGGTCTTCTCATACTAGGGGCAGCATCCCTCAAATATCCTACGCCCATACCAGATAGGGACCGAACTGTCTTACGACGTTCTAAACCCAGCTCGCGTGCCACTTTAATCGGCGGACAGCCGAACCCTTGGGACATGCTTCTGCCCCAGGATGTGACGAGCCGACATCGAGGTGCCGAACCGCCCCGTTGATATGAGCTCTTGGGGGCGACTAGCCTGTTATCCCCGGAGTACCTTTTATCCAATGAGTTACGGCCTTTCCACACAGCACCGTAAGATCACTAAGCCCTGCTTTCGCATCTGCTCGACGCGTCCGTCTCGCAGTTAAGCTCCCTTCTGCCTTTACACTCTACGCGCGGTTTCCAATCGCACTGAGGGAACCTTAGGGTGCCTCCGTTACATTTTGGGAGGCGACCGTCCCAGTCAAACTACCCATCTGACACTGTCCTCGGCACGGATTCACGTGCCGGAGTTAGAATTCCAATGCAACAAGAGTGGTATTTCAAGGTCGACTCCACTGAAGCTGGCGCACCAGTTTCACAGTCTCCCACCTATCCTACACATGCAACATTAAAACCCAATATCAAACTATAGTAAAGGTTCACGGGGTCTTTCCGTCTTGGTATGGGTAACCGGCATCTTCACCGGTATTACAATTTCACCGAGTCTCTCGCCGAGACAGTGCCCATGTCGTTACGCCATTCGTGCAGGTCGGAACTTACCCGACAAGGAATTTCGCTACCTTAGGACCGTTATAGTTACGGCCGCCGTTTACCAGAGCTTCAGTTCGGAGCTTCCAGTTGCCTTTCACTCCTCACCTTAACTTTTTGGCACCGGGCAGGCGTCAGTCCCTATACATCATCTTGCGATTTAGCAGAGACCTGTGTTTTTAGTAAACAGTCGCATGGGCCATTTCACTGCGGCTTCTTTCGGTATCGCGAAGAACGCGGCACTTACTCAAAGCACCCCTTCTCCCGAAGTTACGGGGTAATTTTGCCGAGTTCCTTAGCGAGAGTTCTCTCGAGCGCCTTAGGATTCTCTCCTCGCCTACCTGTGTCGGTTTGCGGTACGGTCACCATGAGTTGTCAACTCGAGGTTCTTTTCTTGGCAGACCGTTGGGACAGTTTGCATCCTTACGGAATCCTGTTCACCCTGAGGAGCGTATTGCACCGGATTTGCCTGGTGCGCTCCGCGGGGCTTAACCCAGCGTATCCATCAGCTGGTAGTCCTTAATGTCTGCGTCTCCCCTAGTTTCATCCGTGTCATGGTGGTGCAGGAATATTACGCCTGCTTCCCATCGCCTACGCCTTTCGGCCTCGGCTTAGGATCCGACTAACCCTGAGGGGATTTACCTTGCTCAGGAATCCTTAGGCTTTCGGCGAACAAGCTTTTAACTTGTTTTATCGTTACTCATGCCGGCATAATCACTTCTAATTCGTCCAGAGCACCTTACGGTTCTCCTTCAGTCCTACTATAGAACGCTCCCCTACCACACCCCTTACGGGAACCCTTACGGGAACCCTTACGGGATATCCACAGCTTCGGTAACACGCTTAGCCCCGGAAATTTTCGGTGCAAAGTCGCTTAACCAGTGAGTTATTACACACTCTTTAAATGATTGCCACTTCTACGCCAACATCCTGGCTGTCTCAGCAACAAAACATCCTTTACCACTTAGCGTGTATTTAGGGACCTTAGCTGGTGGTCTGGGCTGTTTCCCTTTCGTCAATAGAGCTTATCCCCTACTGACTGACTCCCATGCTTAGGACAATGGCATTTGTAGTTTAACTGGAGTTGCTAACCTGGTGGGGCCGCGAGTCCAATTAGAGCTCTACCGCCACTGCCAAACGCATAAGGCTAGCCCTAAAGCTATTTCGGGGAGAACCAGCTATCACCAAGTTTGATTAGCCTTTCACTCCGATCCACGGGTCATCCCCCAATTTTTCAGCATTGGTGGGTTCAGGCCTCCACATATTTTTACATATGCTTCACCTTGCCTATGGATAGATCACTTGGTTTCGGGTCTACTCCATGCAACTATACGCCCTATTCAGACTCGCTTTCGCTACGACTCCACATCAAAGATGCTTAATCTTGCTACACAGAGTAAGTCGCCGGCTCATTATGCAAAAGGCACGCGGTCATGCATGTCACTTACGTGACTTAGCACTACCACAGCTTGTAAGCTATACGGTTTCAGGGGCTTTTCACTTCCCTAATGGGGGAACTTTTCACCACTTCCTTCACAGTACTTCGTTCACTATCGGTCGCCAGGGAGTATTTAGCCTTGGGAGGTGGTCCTCCCGGATTCCTACAGGTTTGTCTATCCCGTAGTACTTGGGGTACTCGTTGGAAGGCGCCACTTCTTTCATCCACGGGACTTTTACCCTCTTCGGTTGCTCTTTCCAGAGACATTAGACTAGAAGCACGTTCCTTCCTGGTGTGGCTGTATCCACACCTAACAAACCCCACAACCCCCGATATACAACGCACACAGGCTTGACATATACCGGGTTTGGGCTGTTCCCTTTTCGCTCGCCGCTACTGGGGGAATCGAGGTTTTCTTTCTATTCCTCAGGGTACTGAGATGTTTCACTTCTCCTGGTTGTCCCTCGTGTAAACACGAGTAGCAGGGATTAACCTGCTCGGTTGCCCGATTCGGGAATCTCCGGATCATAGCCTATTAAGCGGCTCCCCGAAGCTTATCGCAGCCTGTCACGCCCTTCTTCGACTCCTGGCACCAAGGCATCCACCGTAAGCTCTTAGTAGCTTGATAAGTAATATCATATTCTACCGATTTACCCTCTATATACAATTGTCAAAGAACAATGCCTAAGAAAGACTTACACCTTTTCTTAGACGATGGAGATGAGCGGAGTTGAACCGCTGACCTTCTGGTTGCAAACCAGATGCTCTCCCAACTGAGCTACACCCCCATGCGGTACCTCTTAAGTATACCACAATCACGATACAAATGTCAAATTTATTTTCATCGACCAGGGAGGAATCGCACCTCACTTACGGTTTTTCCAACCGATACTCCTTATCTGAGTAACTGATCCGTAAGACGCCTTTAAGTATACTACAAAAATCCGAGAATGTCAAATTTATTTTGCCGAGGGATTATCTGAATCAGGATTTTCGGTACTGTCAAACGACGTGAGATTAAGTATACCACAAAATCTCTGAAATGTCAAATTTATTTTGCAGTTGCTGAATCCATAGGCACTTTTGACTGGACACCGCACCGTTCTAAGTATAGATACGTCGTGAGAATCGCCCATATCGGTAGCAAAAATGTCGCAATTAAAGCATCCATACTCAGAATCGCCACCATAACCGGTGTGCTGAGGAGCCGTGGCAGCAGGACTTGAACGTCAGCCCCGATGAAGAGCGTCAAGAATTTGAGTGGAGATAGCGCGACTTGGATCGCCGTGAGATCAGAGATAAACAGCGAAAATCCCCACAATGTAGCACCCATCAAGACAGAATCAATCACGGAAATTATCCAACCCGTCAAGAGATAAATCCCGATGAAACGCCATTTTGCACCGCGGACGAAACGCCAACTCCTCCGAAGAACGCCTACAACGGATCTATTGTCTTCAAGGATAAGACACGGATTGTAAAGGCTAATCGCCACAAGAAGGTAGAGTGTAAGAGCCGCGAATATGTAGTAAAAGGGAGTCATTAATAATACTATAGACCACCAGGAATCTGTAGGTATTATTGACCAAGACACTATTTTGCCAATCACGAATTTGTAGGAATAGTCATAGGCGAGCGAAATGACAAACATCGCCAAAACAACGAGTATCAATATCACTAAGACTGTCCATGCCTTCTGTCCTGTCTGCCGCCACGCCTCGCGTGCTGTGCGTTGATTCTGGGGCATCCTGGCTCCGTCTGAACGCCGCAATATGTGTCCGACGGCGAAGGAGAGTGGACAGAGGGTGAGGAGTAAAAGCGTCATAGGATTTCGGGGTGAGGTTGAGGGGTGGTCGAAATTTAACTGCCACATCCATGTTGTAATTCCGTCGTTGTCGGTGAGGTTAATCGTAGGGATAGGAAGAAGCAGCCACACACGCTGTCCGGGTGGGAACCTCAAACTTACCAACGCATCGGTCTGAGGTTCTTCGGAAGCGTCTTCTGAAGAACTCGCGTTGGGCCTCCAAGGGCGATCCAACACCTCGGTTTTAGGGACCAAGAATTGATAAGATGTCCCAAAGTTCGTGTTCACCTCGCTTGTGAACTGTGTGTCAAATTCGTTTTCAATGCTTTCAGTATAAGCACGGATAGACCATAAGAACATCACTAGATATGCTGGGATGGCGATGATAGCGACAGGAAGCATGATACGCCAGAGGAGCCCGCAGTGAGAACGATACACTGAAAAAACGGTTCTTAAGATTTTGAGAGATTCAGTGATCATAAGGCATTATGATGACGAGAATTGAAAAGAGAAATCGGTTTGAGAACATCTTTTTCTTCATGCTGATTTTTTCGGTTATTGCACCGTTTAGAGCACCGCAACAGAAGTCAGCCTTAAAAGCTTGAGTCAGACAGAGGCGCAGCTTAGCCCATACCGAGTTTTATTGCGTTTTTCTTTTCCTGCTGCCGTCCAAGAAAATACCGAAAAATGGGATGGACAACCTCGGTTGCCCGGCATTGGATGTGTGAATCACAATTTCGCCTGAAAATTCTCCCGGCTTTGACTTAGCAGAAAGAGTCACTATCAGGTCATAGCGAGAATTATTTTCACGTGGTGTTATGTTGACAACAATCGCCTTTGAGCCCGATTCTACAGCGGTAATTTGAAAAGGTTGAGCATCGCTGGAAGAAACCGAAATCGTTTTTGAGACCTCCGAAACTTCTTTTATCATTCCGAAAAAAAGACGTTTGGGTGTTACCAGCAACTCGCCTGATATTTCACCGAAAATGAGAACATCATGCGTTGATTGCTGACCTTGATACTCATAATCTACCAACAGATTATGAGAAAACTGTCCGACAGGTTGAGAGGGCAATAACATCACCTCTACATGTGGGATGCCCGCCTCTGTCACTTTTTTTGCTTTGACGTGTTCAGCATCGGTTCTCACGTCGCGAATCTGGACATCCTTTTGAACATGTAAGGAAATTTTTTTTGTGAGTGGCTTTTGTAAACGCTTTTGAGTGCCAAAAGCGAGACGTTCAGGAAACGTTGCCAGTGGAATAAACGCTTCTCCTTTTAGCATTAAGGTCAATGTGCTTTCTGTCGGATCATTTGTAAGAACTATCAGGCTCTCTCGCACGTGTGTATTTCCAGACGGCACCGTGAGAACAGCGGAAATGCTGCCCTTGTCCCCGGGCGGAATCTCATCTTGTGAGAGGAGCGATGCAGTACAGACACAGGTTTCTGTCACGGAGAGAATCTTTAAAGGTTTCTGTCCGATATTTTCAATAATGAAAGTATGCTCGATTTCGCTCCCTCCGAGTGCTTCCCCAAAATCATATTCCGCGTTTTCAGTGAATGCTAAGGGCACTGCCTTTGCCTTTTCTTTCCTCGATTTATCTGTAAGAAAAATAAGGAGTTCACCCGCCCATATTTCTGCAATTTGCTCCCATGTGAGATAGGGGATGTATTTCCGTGCGGGGTCTGATATGTAGACCCCTTGTTTGTCAATGCTTTCAAAGACGAGGAAATGGTTGTTATCAACATAAGCGATAGCCGGCAATGGCACCTTTTCATTTTTCAGCAAGTTTAGAGTGGCTTTGACACCTATTGGTGCTAAGCCTTTGTATGTAGCGGTATCTTTGAGTCCAAGCAGTGTTGTGCCTCGGTTGGGACGAAATCTTGACAATTTTTTTACTTCCCTGAGACTTGTTTTCACTTTTAAGAGTTCGCAAATTCGTAACAGACTTTGTGGGCCGCAGAGCAATAACAGATCGTCAGTCTCGTTTTGTAAGGGGATGTCAAGTTCACCTAACCCGGGGATATTACTGGCACGACGGAGCTGTCGTTGATAATATGCTCCATCAATGTTAAAGAAATCTTTAGGAAAACTCACGTTAAATTCCGCGGAAAAGACTTGAAAATTATAAGAATTTTGAACACTCCCTTTTTCATCACATAAGGTATACTGAATAAAACTCGGATACCAGATATCACCAAAACGCTGAAAACTTTTGAATTCCGCAAGGATCGTAACCGGTGCCTCCGAATTTTCCCGTCTCTCAACACGCCGAATACTAAACGCTTTCGTTGTGTCAATCCAAATTTTCACGTGCCTAGCATCTTCTCTTTGAAATTCTATCACATAGCAGTCCACTCCATCCGTCTTTTCCTTCCCGATGTACGTCGCAGAATCAGGAACACGGTATGTAGATCGACCCCATGCCCAATAGTGGAAAAAACCGCCGTAAAAATCAGAGGTCCACGTCCGAACCGAAGGCACAGGGAACATGATATTTCCAATATCTTCTTTGATCTGGAGTTGTGTGTCGTAACTCAGAAAATAAAACAGACCCGGCTGTGGAAACGGTGAGGCTGGACTTTCAAGCGTAATTCCAGGGTTTTCATTAACTGTCATTTTATATTGATACAGTTTCGGGAAACCCGTTCCACCATCAAGAATTTGAAACGCTACGGATGCTTTATCAAAATCAGTTCGTTGGCGTTCTTGAATCGCCTGATAATTGAGATGTGGTATGAGATACTGTTCTTCAAATTCCTTCAGCCCCACGTCGGGGTAAAATGGGTCAGGGATAAATTCTCTGAGTTCTTTCTCTTTTTCTCTCTGCATCCATGCAGCCACCTCTTCTTCGGATTTATTCTGTGATATATAGTTATAGCGGTAGAGGTATTGAAGTTCCCCATTTTCAATTGACCTGCGTGCTTGGTTGACACCCTGAATGAGTTCTGTTAAACTCAGCTCGTCCGAAGGGAACACAGAAAAAACACTAAATAAAAGCAAAACGAGTGACAGGCGCACTATAAACATATTTTTCCTCTAAAAACTTGGATGGACAAACAGCCTATCCTACCAAATTGCCCATCCAAGTTTTCAACAGTTATGAGACAACTTAAACGTTACCAAGAATGATCGCCACAACTCCCTGTATATGCGATACAGCTCCACTGATAGCTCTGTGAACTATGTCTATATCTACAAAACTCGGAAGTCGCGAAACACCACGACTTTTCTACTTTCGTTGTGTGGGTCCGGGTATATGTAGACTCGGTTCCTTCACAGGGAGCACACCTATAGTGTCCAAAAGTTCGGGTGACTGTCCAAGTTTGGCAAGGTCGGGCTGAACAGTTAGCAAAACTTCCTGAAGGACTCCTTGTTTGTTCGGAACGCCATTGCCCATACCCTCCGATATATGCTGACATCTCGGTATCACTGAGAATGACTAATTCAGTACCTGTGTCTTCTATGGCATCAGTGGAACGGACAAAAAAGATGGTACCACTGAGAGCAAAAATTACAGTAAAAAAAAGCGAGAAAAGGAACTTATTCATGTCAAACTCCTTTTTTGAAAAATAGTGAGTTAAAGGTATCCCCAGTCGAGATACACCACCACTGGGGCATTATATCGGAGCGTTTCTCCGATGCGTTTCACGATTGCACCTGTTTTCGGGTGTTTTCGTGCTAAGCCGTTATTGATCAGATTTCCAAGTTTGATAGGCATTTCCATAGATGTCCTTAAATTCTTGCCAAGATGAAACGCCATATTCTGTTAAGAAGGTCTTTCTTTCTCCCTCAATCTCATTTCTTTGGTCTTGTAGGGCAAAGATTCGTGGAGACAACTCTCTTTCTCTCACAAGCAGTGCTTCCCGTTCTTCGTATAATGCTGCTTCTGTTGCATTATCAAGGACACTGCTGAGTTCTCGCGAAATTTCCTGTTGTCGGAACATAATTGAGATATTCTCGTTAATCATTGGGTCGAGAACAGCAATGACCTCAAATATATCTTCTCTAAACAGAGATACACCTAAAAATAGACCTTCTAACACTGGAGTGACTCCAGTGTCATAAGGTTCCGGACCCAGTTCGATAACAGGGTTTTGAAAAAACAGGACGGCGGGAGTGTTTGCTGTATCAGTAGATGAATTTTCAGGAACTGCTGGTCTGTCCGCCGGTGCGTTCGACAACTGTTCTTCCTGTTTCAGATTTACGTCTGTTGTTGTACCTATCGCCGGGGTGACTTCTAAATCTTCTGTCGGTGTCGGTGCTTTCGGCAGATGCTGAATGAAGTGCTTTGTATCATAATGCCAATAGATCGTCCACCCACCGAGTAGAATCACAAATACAGCAGAGAAAATAACATATTTTCGCATTTAAAACTCCTCTTACTCTACATCCTTAGCACACCGGAAGCCAAGGGTATAGTGTCGGTACATGGGATCGGCTTTATCCCTGAAGGAGCATCGAAGTTGCAACCTAATAGCATTCCATCCACCCCCACGGTGTGCTTTCTTTCTCCCTTCACCATCGGCACACCATTCAGCAACGCTACCCGCCATATCCATGACTCCATAAGGGCTGCCCCCTGCGGGGAAACTACCAACGCGGACAAGTTTCTGGTGGTGTGGGAAATAGTAGATCTTAGAGAAGTCGAACGCGTTGCCCCACGGGTAGAGGCGGGCATCTGTCCCTCGGGCTGCTTTCTCCCACTCGGCTTCGGTAGGTAAACGCTTACCTGCCCATTTCGCGTAAGCAGTCGCCTCATACCAACTCACACCGATTACAGGATGATCTGGGGCAGTGGAAACACTGTTTTTCCCAAAACCGAGAGGGGATTCAATACGATAAAATTCCCTGCCAGGGTAGATATAGAAGAAACGTTCCTTCTCAATGAAGTCCCAGCCGTCTTTCGTCCAATATTCCCGTTCGTTGTACCCCCCTGCCAAGATAAACTCCTCAAATTGGGCGTTAGTGACTTCATGTTTATCAATATAGAAGGCATCCAAGTGAACTTTACGTGCAGGGCGTTGGTTGATAGGGGCTTGTGGGTCATCCGTTCCCATCGTAAATTCACCTGCGGGGACCAATACCATCCCCTCTGGGGGGTTGCTAAGCACAGGACCCTGTATCAGATAGAGAAATACAAAAATAAGAATACGTTTCATCTTTAGCCTCCTTATACAACACTCAGAATTAACCACGTGCCGAGTCCGAAAAGCAGGAGTCCTATTCCAGTTTTCACAGGAACGAGGTGTCGTTGTAAAACACCCCCGAGCTGCAGGCTGGTGGTCCCCCAATAGACACATCCAAACACAACTATCAGCGGCACAATAAACATCACGTTATACAAGAGCAGGTAAGCGATTGCGTGAACACGCATCCCTTCAATACCGGCGACAAAGGTCATTGTTGGAAGGTACACCTGTCCCGTGCAGACTAACTCCAACACTGAGATAACAAACCCAATCGTCAAGGCCCCTATAACGACTCCTGATGTACGTGTCTGTTCCCGGACGACCTTGTGAATCCGCAGTTTTAGCGAGCGCGGGAGTTGCAATAGTATCTCTTTTGTTTTCCCTTGTTTCGCCTTCACAGCATCGTAGAGACTCAATCCTGCAAGGGCAAAGGTCGCCGTGGCAGCGAGGAGATAAACACATTTGGCGACCTCTGAAAACCGATGGAGATAGTTCAGAAATGACAACGTTCCGAGTCCTAGCAGGAAGTATGTCAGAAAGACCGTAAGGGCAAATGCGATGCCAGCGACAAGCATATCTTTCCTACCGCGCCCGACGAGGTTCATATAGGAGATGAAAAACACGATGGTCGCAAACGCACACGGGTTGATACCATCCAGTAACCCTGCCCCTGCGACAGCCAATGTGCCGAATCCGTGAAACCGAGTGACGATGTCAGTTTCAGCAGTGTCCAACTCGGCTTCCGCTTCCGGTAACCGGGAGGCAACACCGTTTTTTAGGTATGTCTGAACAACTGTCTCAAGTCGGTGTTCATCCAATTCTCCGATCAACGCAGTATCCCCGATGAAAACCGCGGGGGTTGTGAGGCGTTTCATTTCGGGGACATTGTAAAGGGCACCCATCGCTTCCAAGCGTGCCTGTTCCGTTTTCGCATTTCGTTGTTCAATCACGAGGCTCGGATACTTGCCCTTGAGTGTTTTCAGGTGTTTCACGGCGCGGACACATTTTTGACATCCCTGTTTGTGAAAGTAAACGATGTGAATCGCATTCTCAACGGTACTCGGCTCCATTGGGTCAAAAGAACTCATTGTTCCGATGAGAACTTCGTAGGCTTCCAACAGATGCGCGATGTCTGTATTTGGCATGATCTTTTCAGATACCGGATGGTATGCGTTTGTGAACGTGTCTCCTGGCAGTGCCGGATCGTGTTTCATTTCTAAAACGCCGATAGCTGTGCCTTGTCCAGCATTTATCACGATTGCGGCTTCGTCGCGAAAAACAGCGTCTTTGCGGAGGGCTGCCGGATCCTTTAGGGCATCTCCCGCAACAATCAGAACGTCTATCCACGGCACATTTTCGGCTAAGGTATTTGCTTCTGCGTGTGTAGCGTGGAATACCACGACAACGACATCACTTTCATTGACGAGTTCTGCTTTGAGTTCGGCTAAGGCATTTTCAGGCGGAAGTAACTGAGTTATCGGAAGTTCAGACGCGTGGGTTTCGGAGACTAAACCGACGATCGCGACCTTCTGTTGATGCGTTGTATTTCCCAGGGCGGGAAATATTTCACGTATCAGATACGGCGTTATGAAGGTATCTCGAAGATTCGCACAAACAAACGCGATGTCGGGATGACTTGCGTTCATCGCTGCAAGCGTTTCTTGTGAAAAGGATAACTCGTTAGGGCCCAGGCAGAAGGCATCTACCCGCATTGCCTCAAGGGCGGCGAGGCCTATCTGGTAGACCCACTCGGCATTTGCATCCGATGGATCGATAAGATTTCCAGTATGCAGGTTCAACACGGTCCCATGCTTGATACGGAGATCACCAATGAGGGTTTGCCTCTGTGCTAACCCACCGACTTGCTCGGTGCCGCAGCCGTGCAATCCGAGGTGCCCGTATTCCTCACCGGAATACAACAGCGTTAGGGAAGCAGCAGGACTCACAGCAATAACGAAAAAAGCCGTCAAAAAAAGAAACCAGGCCCCAAAGTGTGGAAAATGCTTGAATATCACACTTCACTCCTCGGTGTTTCTATTGTAGAAAGCGTTAGAGAATTGCAATAAGAAAGTAAAAAGAGGAATATATTAGCTTCCATGGCAATCCTTCTATTTTTTTATGCAAGGGGTTCAGTTTTCGGTTCCGATCTTGGTTTTTATTCAGGGATGTTAAGGCTTTGGCACAATATCGCGAGCACAGCTCGCGCCTACAGCGGAAAAATAGTTACATGTATAAAGCAAATATATAAAACTGAATCGCTCTGTTTTTTTATGGCGTGCCGGTTTCCTTTTATATCTATCTTATGATAGAATAGAAAACCGGTGTTGTCATATTTCGGTTAACTTCACTTTGGCAGGGTTCTCCGCGCCAATGGGTGTTGCCCACCCTCGACACACTTCAAAATCTCAAGAGACTGCCAATACAGATACAATGTTATGAAAAATAACAAAATGTGTCAAAAAAAAGTTGGATTTTTCCCGTTTTCACGGATTTTTTGAATGTATCGGATCTGCATCGACCCGTTCTAAGTATAGATACGTCGTGAGAATCGCCCATATCGGTAGCAAAAATGTCTTGATTAAAGCATCAACACCAAGAATCGTCATCACAACCGAAGGACTTAGGATATCAGGAATAGTCATAGGCGAGCGAAATGACAAACATCGCCAAAACAACGAGTATCAATATCACTAAGACTGTCCATGCCTTCTGTCCTGTCTGCCGCCACGCCTCGCGTGCTGTGCGTTGATTCTGGGCATCCTGGCTCCGTCTGAACGCCGCAATATGTGTCCGATGGCGAAGGAGAGTGGACAGAGGGTTGGGATAGCGATGATGGCGACAGGCAGCATGATACGCCAGAGGAGCCCGCAGTGAGAACGATACACTGAAAAAACGGTTCTCAAGGTTCTAATCGGAGTTCCCTCCATAGGTGTCAATTTAGGGAAATGTCTGTGATTGTATGATTGTGGAAACCCGATTTAGACGTTCCACCTTTCGCACCGCTGGTGCTTGGGATATAAGGGACCTATATTTTTTATAGACCTTGCGCACCGCTGGTGCTGAAATACGATCCCCGCAAGCCTCGGAGAGGCGATAAGTGTATAGCGGCATGAGGTCAGTATGTATCAAACCCCAGAGAGGTGACAGGTGTATCAGATATACTAATGTTAAACACTAAATTGACACCTATGGTTCTAATCGGAGTTCCCTCCTACAGGGTACATGAAGCGGGAGACGGGTTTTCGAAAATGTAAACGTATTTTCGGATTTTACTATAAAAACTGGAGTTGCCGAGATAGCGTTTGAGAGCGGGACGGCTCGCCACAATCCTTTGACCGACTGAGGTGTCGATAACAACTGATAACCGACGAGCATAAAAAAATTAGGTGCGTGGGGGTCGCTTCCGTAGCCTTTTCATCCATCTTTGTGCCTTCGTGATGTTGGTGTCAAACGGTTCTTTCATCTCAAAATATTCCGTATGTCCTGCATATATTTGATGCCAATCAACAATACAAGGCATCCGGTTTTGGGTGAGCGTACGCATCAGGAATGATCGAACCTTGGCACGGGTATCTTGCGGGGCATTGTCCACGGCGTGCTGAATATGTTCATCGGTGACAACCCTTTGCATCTGACCCTGTTCCTGAAGTGCATAGTAAAGTCCACTCTCCGTATGGATGTTATGATATTCTAAATCTTGACTTTTAATCCAAGAATCTTCCCAATCCAATTTCTCTTCATCAATGAAAGCTTCCAGTAACCATTTTTTTGCCGCCCAATCGACGCGATCAATAACATTTAGCCAATCATCTTCGAGTTCATCAAGAATAGACTCCCATGCCGCAAGCACCCATTCGGTCTCTGCGTCCCGTTCGGTAATCAAAGCCTGAACGAAGTTAAGATACTCTCTCTGCAAATCAACAGCAGAGATTGTCTTTCCGGATTTCAGTTCGACGCGCCACGTGAAGGTATTATCGCGCGAGATGTGTCGAATCGCGTAGACCGGATCCGCGAGTTCAAAGCCCGGGAGTGGCAATTTTTCGCCATGCATCTCGTGGAATGTTTCAATAGCAGAAAGCAAGAGTGCAGTGGTGCCGACCTTCAACGCGGTTGCGTATTCCGACATATTGGAATCCCCAACGAGAAGATGGAGGCGGCGGTATTTGGTGTAATCGCTGAGGGGTTCGTCCCGTGTATTGATGATTGCGCGGCTGAACTGGATCCATTCATAAATCTCAGTGACGATGTGGTCGGCACGCTGTGAAATCTGATAGTACTGTTGCTCACCAAGTTCATCTTGAAAATCGCCGAATTCAATCATTTCATCATACGCCCCGACTCTGCCCGCTCCTGCGTAAATTTGGCGTGTAACGAAGAAAGGCATCAGCGTCGGAATAACAACACGGTAAAAGGGAACGTCTCGACTGATTTGGAAGTTTTCATGACATCCAAAGGTTGCCCCGGTAAAATGATCGATATTGTTTTTGAAGAAAGCCGTAGGCAATCCTGTATCCGTAAGGATACCGTTGATGACATGTTCAATGGCTTTATCGTAAGCGATAAGGTCGAAGAGTGTGCCACATTCGGGCGTAGCGTACTCCAAATGTCCCATATCGATGTAGAGACGCCCGCCATTGAATAGGAACCCGCCGTTACCGGGAGGTTCGCCCCAATCTCGATAGTGAATATCCCGAAGGCCGAGTTCCAACACATCGAAGACATAGTCGCGTACGCGCGCCGCAACTCCCTCAGAGGTGCCACGAATCCGTTCGGTATCCGTCATGCATCCGAATTCAGTTTCGATTCCAAAAATTCTTTTGTCCATTTTTTAATTTCACCTTAAAAACCGCCTGCGCCGGTGTTGCAGGCTACGGGCTGGTAGAAAAAGGAAAAGAAATTATGGGAGGGCGGCTTCAATTTCCTGAGAGGTTAAGAGACGAAACTTACTCGTACCGCGCTGTGTGGTTTCCAAAATCCCAGCTTCAATCTCACCGTCTTCCCGTGCGGTATCAATAATTTCGTGCATCTGCGTGGTATCTATCTGGGTCTCCTCCGATTCAGCCTCCTCCGGTTCCCGTGAACTTAATTCTTTACCAACCGCCCACGCTTCTAAACCCAATTGGAGCGCGGCGGTTAAATCTCTGTCGGTATCTGTAGAAGCAGTAGCGAGATAGTTTTGCATTCCCGTCTCGATTGCTTCTGTACCGCCGATAACAGTAGAGGTTGTTTCTGTTCGGACATTACCGTCATAGTTGATACAGGTAAAACGGTTTTTATCATCAGTGTTGCCGAGTTCGGCAAGCAACATTTTGATGATATACGCTTCACCGACAATGGACTCAAAAGCCTGCTTGAAGGTATGTGCTAAAACAAAGTTCGTGAGTCGGTGTAGGTTTACATCTTCGGTAGCATTTTGAAAGCCTTGGACACTGGCGGTGTCCGTAACAAGCATTCGGAGACGTTCAATATCGGCAGGATGTCCGATTGCGGAGAGCGCGATTCGGTCATGCACCTCAAAAATTTTGCGTTGCCCTCTCCCAATAGTGAGTAGCACCATGCCTTCGTCATAGGTAAGCCCTACAACAGGACTACCAACCCGGAGTTGGTCTTCAATGTAATCTCGTCGGTCCTGGATCGCTTCTATCCAGCGATACGGCTCATCTCGCATCTTTTAATTATTCCTTGCGGAGGAACAGCGTGCGTTTGAACTTTGGCGTGCGTTCCTCATATCCGCCTGCGCCGATGTTGCAGGCTACGGTTTAGATTTATGTTTAACTGAAAACTTTTTAATTTTCCTTACGGTTTTTTAATTTTACCTTGCGGTTAAACATGGCGGATTTGAACTTTGACATCCCGTTCTGAAATCCGCTCTCCAACGGCACCAAAGTTTTCACAAGCAGTAGGGTTTCAAGTTACACTTGCTCTGATTGTGCTTCAGCGTAACAGGTTTCCAATTCATCATCGGAAATATCTTCAACACCGGTGCGTGTGACTGTCTTGATATTTGGAAATATTTGTGCCCTTGCGTTGTAACCGCTTGTCGCGGCATCATACTCGCTTGCTGTGTCCAAGAGGCGTAGGATATTAATGGTTGCTTGTTGCACATCCATCTCTTGTAAAGGCGTATCACCAAACCGAGAGATATAGCGCAAGACCCCGCGGATCCAGATAGAGCCGGAACCGGTCGTGGCAAAATTGACGTTTTCAAAGTGTGCCCCGAGCGCATCATAGAAGAAAATTTTACCACCATTCTCGTCATCAGCAGCATTCAAATCGTAGAGTGCAAAGATTGGGATAACGCCTCCGATACCTTGAAGTGCCATCGGTAGGTTCTCCCGGATGAGTCGCGATAGCATTCGGAGCTTGCCCTCAAGACTCAACTCTTGGAGTTGGCTGCGGCGAAAGTATTGAAACGAGTGCTCCAACATTCTGGCGATTTCATAAGCGATAGCGGGTGACCCTGAAATAGCGAGTACGGAATGCTTATCAATCTGCAAAACTTTCTCTGCCCGATCATAGATAACAGAAGTACCAGCGGTAGCACGCCGGTCCCCCGCGATCATAACGCCATCTCGGTAACGAACGGCGACAACAGTTGTACTGTGTGCTATCTCAATGTTACCCCCGTGCTTTGTCGTTTCCGACGGCAAATCTATTTTCAACGGATAGTTTGCGTGTTTTAAAAGGCTTAGGAAGTCGCCTTTATGGCTGACAACTCCCACACCTGAAGGCGTGAGGTTCTTTGGTTCTTGATTCATCACTCTCCCGTTCTTTGGCGGTAACGTCTGGACTGATCTTTGTCAACACGACGCATCCGTTTGAGCAGTTCTTGCGTATCGGGCCGACTGACCTTCTGTCGCTTTGGTCCTTCACTATCGCCATCGCCATCACCGGGGCCGATGGGTTTGGTGTCTCTTTGCTTACGTTCAAGCTGAGCAATCATTTTGGCTGTCATTGTGTATCTCCTTTTTTTATAGAGGTAACTTTTCAATGAGCGTCTCAACGTTTGGTGATTGATCAAGTACCTCATTATATTGACGTGCGATCGCTGCATCCGCGAGAGCATTCAGATTGACTTCGCGGGTGCGTCCGTTTACAGTGAAGGTAATACTATCCCACTGGATAGCCTTTATAGAGCTGCTGAACCGATCTACAGCGCGTCCGCGGAAGTATGCCCGTGTATCAGCGGGCGGATTATGGATCGCTGCCTCAATTTGTTCATCCGTGACGATACGCCGCATCGGAATCCCATAGTATAGCCCTTCATCGAGATCAATGTTGTGATATTCTAAATCCAAACTTTGGAGCCACGGGTCATCCCATTCGACGCCCTCTTCCTCAGCGAACGTCTCCAGCAACCATTTCTTCGCGACCCAATCAAGTCGATCCATGAGTAACATTGGATCCGCTTCAAGTACGTTGAGGGTATCCTCCCACTCGGTGAGCACCCAGTCAGTTTCAAGTCCTGCAGTTTCACCGAGATGCTTCTGTGCGAGTGCGAGGTACTCACGCTGATGGTCGATAGCAGACATCGCTTTTCCTTCTGCCGTCATTACCATCCAACGATACGTTTGATCATGTGATACAGTTTTGATGGTATCAATCGGGTTGACGAGTACTAGACTCTCTGGAATCCTCTGCTGTTCAATCAAGGCAATCACGAGTGCCGTTGTGCCGACCTTGAGTGCCGTTGCGTATTCGGACATATTTGCATCCCCAGCGATGCCGTGCAATCGACGGTATTTGGATGCATCCGCGTGTGGTTCATCTCGCGTGTTGACGATAGGACGATTGTGCATCGTATCCACACTCGCCTCGACGTGAAAGAAATCGGATCGTTGGGACAACTGATAGTGTCCTGGGGTTGCGAGTCCAGCTTCTGTTTCAATGCCGATTTTTCCTGCGCCTGCGAAGATCTGGCGTGTGATAAAGAACGGCATGATACCTTGCTTAAGCGTTTCAAAGGGAACTTCGCGTGCCATCAGATAGTTATCGTGGCACCCGTAACTATGCCCATGGAAATCGGTATTATTCTTGTATAAGAGCACCCGTTTTCCGAGTTTCTCGCTGCGTGTTTCGGCACACCGTTGAAGGATACGTTCGCCGGCTTTATCGTGTGCGACGAGGTCAAAGAGGCTACTGCATTCAGGCGTTGAATACTCTGGATGTGCATGGTCATTGTAGAGCCGTGCGCCATTGGCAAGAATGTGATCGCTCTTGATCTCAGCGAAAGAGAGCCGTTCTTTAATATTGCGTTTCCGATCGCGCTTTTCCTCTTCCTTCTCATCCGGATGATTGGAAAGCGTGTTCGCTCGAAAGCCGCGTTCATCCCGAAACGGATCTTCGCCGCTGTAGTCCCAGACAGGTCGAAAATCTTCTTGTCGGTAACTTTTTACCAGCTCAATTGACTGCTTGACAGCATCAAGGTGCACTTCATTTTCGAGTGTTATTCCGTATTCAGTTTCGATTCCAAAAAGTCTTTCCATATTTTAAAGCGGTCGGTTTCCATCAGTGGTCGGTTTCCATCAGCAAAGAGGCACGCGTGTCGAAAAAAGTCATCTCTTTGCTGACTACCGATAACCGATAGCCGATAGCCATTCCTAAATGACGCGTGATCCAGAGGCTTTGCGGCGTTCCTGTTTCTCGGTTTCCTTGATAGGCGTAACTTTGACGACATTCGCTGGATCATAATCAAGGAGCTTAAGCCAGTCTTCCGTTGCCTCAGTTGGCGGGAAGATTTCGCTTTCGCCATACTCTGCAGCGAGTGCGTCTAACAGGTCAGCACGTGTGATACCACTCTCCTTCTCTGGGTTCTGAATTGCACGCTTGAGTGCGGACTCCTTCGCCCGTTGCACAATCGACTCAATAATTGCACCGCTGCAGAGATGTCCTTTATAGAGGATATCGCGTCTACCACTTCTGAGAGAAACTTCGAGGAATCGGTTGTCTTCGTCCTCACGGAACATCTCATCAACAGCCTGTGCGATAAGATCTGCAACGGCTTTCTCAGCCGGGATAACCTCAGGTGGTGCTTCACCTTCCGCTGTTTCGGTATCCTTCTCTGCATCAAGAAGTGAAGCGATAGGCAGATCGGGGGTGAGGTAAATGCGGAAGATATCCTTCGCAGCCTCTGCATCTGGACGGGTTACTTTAATTTTCCTATCGATACGTCCTGGACGTAAAATGGCAGGGTCAATCAGGTCAGGACGGTTTGTCGCCAAGATAATGACGACATCCTGTAGCGATTCGATACCGTCCATCTCCGCACAAAACATCGGGACAAGCGTGTTCGAGATACTATGGGATCTGAGTGCCCGCCGAGTGCCCAATATCGACTCCGCCTCATCTATAAAGACAAACGCCAGTTTACCATCATCTTTTTTCTCACGGGCAATCTGAAAAATCTCTCGCACCTTCCGTTCAGATTCACCGAGCCACATATTGAGAATCTCAGGTCCTTTGATATGCAGGAAACAGCTTTCAACGTCCTCGCCGCTTTCCCTTCGGAGGCGTTGGGTTAAGTTGTAAGCGGTCGCCTTACCGATGAGCGTTTTTCCACATCCCGGAGGACCGTGGAGAAGGAAGCCTTTCGGCGCGCTATACTGGAATCGTTCAAAAAGTTTAGGATGCAGGATCGGGAGTTCGATGGTGTCCTTAATGCGTTGGATAGTATTGTCAAGCCCGCCGACCTTGGACCAAGGTATATTCGGTACTGCCTCAAGCGCGTAAGCGTCTGTCTCTTGCGAGACGATGTATTCAACGGCAACACGGAAATTGGAGTCAATCCGAACCTCATCACCGGGCTTCAGTTTCATATCTACGAGGTCTGTGGAACGTTCAAGGATGACAGATTGAGCGTTTGGTTCTTGTCCGATACGGAGCCGTCCATCTGGCATAACATCGGCTATTTTCGCAATAGGACCCGCATCATTGTATCCGAGTTCGCCGACAACGACAAAAGCGTCGTTCAACAGGACACTGAACCCTTTTTTAAGGTCAGCCCCTTCAAGTTCTGGGTCAACATTTGCGTAGTATTCGGAGCCACCGACGATAACACGGGCAATGTCCTCTTTAGGCAATCCGAGCAAGGTTCCAATCCGATTCGCGGGTGCGGTGAGTTTCTCAATCTGCTCCTCCATTTCCGCGTGGATACGGAGTGCCTCCTGCTGAATCGAGTGGACTCTCTCCTGAAATTCACCTTCATCGTTGAGAATAGAGCGACGGAGTTCCATGAGCCACCGACGGCGCCGGTCATCTACTGGTGTCTCGGTAATAATATGGTGAATTAACTGCAACGAATAGCCAGAACTCATTGCCTCCTCTTCGAGAGTGAGTTCCTCTTCAAGTTCCTCGTCATCTTCAATAAACAGGTCGTTCCCATCGGGATCCAGACCCACAGTTTTAGGATTCTTCTTATCGTACATTTGAACGTCTCCTCAGACAGCAGGGGATGACTTTACGATAGAGTGTACCACATTTTCCACAATTTTGCGAGTATTTATTCAGATTCCGCTTAAATTGGGTCTACTGCGATAATTTTCAATAGTTTAGCACAATTCGCAACACAAAAGCAAGGAAAAAAGGAGTTTAGGTAGAATTTCGTCTGCGATGGGACGATTAACTTGACTTCCATCAGTCCGTATGTTAGGATAGCGCAGGGATTCGGAGATCCTTCCTACAAGAAATCTGCGAGGTAAATAGGAGAAGCATTCTTATGACACTCATATCTCTTTTAGAAAACTCAATCCAGCACTACGGTAGTAAACCGGCATTGGCACATAAACCGAAAGGTGGTACCTATCAAGACATCTCTTACACTGAACTCGGTGAATCAGTGGATGCTTTCAGTAAAGGGTTAAACGCCTTAGGGGTACAAAAGGAAGATCGGGTCGCGCTGCTCTCTGAGAACCGTCCGGAATGGGCAATCACGGATTTTGGTAGCCTCAAAGTCGGTGCGTTAACCGTGCCGATGTTCTCAACGCTGACTGCGGCACAGGTCGGTTATATCCTTAAAGATTCTGGATCAAAAATTATCTGCGTCTCTACAAGTAGACAGTTGGAGAAAGTAACCGCTATCCGAGATGAGGTGCCGACACTTGAACAGATAATAGTCTTTGACCCGATTGAAGGTGAATGCCCAGAGGGTGTTATCCAATTTGAGGAAGTCTGTGAACTGGAAGGACAAGGAACAGACGTGGCTGTGAGTGAAGACGACATCGCAACGATTATCTATACTTCGGGAACGACAGGAGATCCGAAGGGTGTCATGCTGACACACGCGAATTTCATTTCAAATTTACAGGCGTGTAAATCGCTCATTGATGTCAGTGATGCAGACGTGTTGCTGTCGTTCTTGCCGTTATCGCACGTGTTTGAACGGCTCGGCGGGCACTACGTGCCGTTGTTCTCCGGTGCGAAGGTGGCTTATGCGGAGAGCACGTTCACGGTCGCACAGAATATGCGGGAGATCGCTCCAACGGTGATGCTCAGTGTGCCGAGACTCTATGAAACCATGCACGATAGGATTCTGCGTGCCGTGCAGGAAGGTTCATCGCTCAGACAGAAGATTTTCCACTGGGGTGTCTCCGTGGGTTCATCCGTGAGTTCAGCGATTCAAAAGGGAAAAAAACCATCAGCGATTTTGCGATTACAGCAGAACATCGCCGACAAACTGGTTTTCGCGAAATTGAAGGCAGCGACGGGGGGGCGGCTACGCTTTTTCGTCTCAGGTGGCGCAGCGTTACCCCAATCGATCGCCGAATTTTTCCACGCGGCGGGGATACTGATCTTGGAAGGGTACGGCTTAACAGAGACCTCACCTGTCATCAGTATGAACCATCCAGCACAATGGAGGTTCGGAACCGTTGGTGTGCCTGTCCAAGGTGTAGAGGTACAAATCGCTGAAGATGGTGAGATTTTAACTCGCGGTCCACACGTCATGAAGGGCTATTTTAACAACGCATCGGCGACAGCAGAGGTTATTGATGGAGAGGGTTGGTTTCACACAGGCGACATCGGCATCATTGATGCGGATGGGTTCGTTAAGATTACCGATCGGAAGAAGAACATTATTGTACTCTCCAACGGTAAGAACGTCGCACCGCAACCGATAGAGAGTGAATTGGTGCAAAGTCCGTTTATTGACCAGATTCTGCTGGTTGGTAATGAACGCAAGAACCTCGCGGCACTGATCGTTCCCAATTTTGATGCACTCAAGACGTGGGCGGCAGAGAACAGCGTTGCGACGGGAAGGACGGACGGGGATACCCCGCCCCTCCATGAAACGCGTGAGGTGCAACAACTGATTCAAGGCGAAATCCGGAGCCGTTTAACCGATTTTGCGGACTTTGAACAGGTACGACGGTTTACGTTACTCGATAAGGAATTTTCTCAAGAAGCCGATGAGATGACGCCTACGCTGAAGTTGAAGCGGAACGTTATTATCGAACGATACGGGGATGCGATTGCGGAGATGTATCCAGAGGACGCTTCATCTTTATCCTCATCATAAGTTATTGAAAAGTTAGTCCGTGCTGCCTCCTTTTTTTGCCTTTTCAGCCGCTATAACCTCTAATCTTTTTAATAGTGCTGCATTGTCTTGAGATGGATACAAGTAAGAATCAGCAGCAAGGAATTCCATGACCTCATTGAGGCTCAAGGGTTCCTTATTTTCCAGTTTTTGCATGAACTTCACATAGGTTCGGACCTGGGGTATGTCTCCAAACTCACTGAGGCGTGGGCGACGAGGCGGGGGTTCAGAAAGCACTTTCAACTCGTTGAGGTCCATATAATTTGTGTTTCGGGCCGTTCCACATCCGTAGTAGCAGAAAAGCACCACGAGCAGTCCAAGTATCAGATTGTTTGATAGAAATCCTGTAGACTTAAACCGTGTGAAAAAAGAAGGACGCAGATTCTGAAAGTTCATATTAATCCTCCGGATTTAGTATTGTTACGGGGGCACCGGTCGCCTGCATCTGCTTGAGCATTTTAATCGTTTGTTCCGTCTCTTTATGTGGAAACAAATGGTTCATGCTCTCATTATACAGTATATATTCGTCAAGTGTTAGCGGTTGACTTTGATTCTGTTTCTGATCCAATTCAACAAAGGTGTGAACCTCCGGAATGTCCCCAAATCTTTGAACAAGTTGACTGCGTAACGCTTCAGGGGTAATATTAGGTCCCTCTCGTCTGCGTGTTTTTCGGTCTTCTGCAGACTGCCAGGGATCTATTTGAGGCGGGTGCTGATGCGGCTGGACATCACCAATTTGCCAGTCGAAGCCATCGTCTTGTGTTCCAACGTTCTCCCCAACTGGAACCTCAGGGTCTACTGTCTCACGACTTGAAACCGCTATCTCATTCCCTTCACCGGCATTTTCAAAAGATAAATCGGAACGCTCATCTTCGGGCAGTTGCTGCTCGGTGTCTTCAAGAGTATCGGGTGCTGCAGTGGATGCGTCCTGCTGCATTTCCGTTGTGGCATCAGACGTTGACAGCGGTTCTGGCAGACTTTCTACAAAGTTTTTTGTCTCCCACTGTGTGTAGATAACACCAACACCTATCAAAAGAACGAAGGCTATAGAGATAAAAGCAAAAACTCTCATTGGAAACTCCCTTTTGTGGTGACCTCAGGAAAGGATTCTCCTGAGGTCATCGCCTTAGAATATGTAGACCTTTCAGAAGACGCACTCGGTCCTCTGAATTAATTGCAGGTCAACTAATCACTACACCCTGTGTAACAACTATCTGTATAATAATTTTGGGGACTACCAACTGCTGTATAGAAAACATCAGGCGGGTGCTCATTACCGTGGTTCGGAGGCGCTGTCCACCAATTCGTCTCTGTGTAACTATAACAAAGTGTATCAAGTGATTCAGAATAATCGTAGCACTTCACACGTGTAAGTACCACATAAAGGGAATACGAATCCGCTGTGGACTCTGGTGTAAAAGGACTCACCACTAAAACACCTATCGCGAGAAAAAACACCATGATCATCGTTTTAAAACGCAAACTTTTCATTTTTAAATTCTCCTTTTGATAAAGGGATTTAGGAGGTGAACAACATGAAACATATCACTTTCCGCCTCTAAAAGTTCAACAATTTCACAATTTCCATAAGTCTTAACGCTTAATATGTGCTGAAATCTCCGAAATGTTAACTTTTTTTATATCGCATGTTTGCGGAGTTTCATCATCGCGACTTTTTCGACTTGAGAAACCCACACATGCGATTTCCCAAATCGGTCACCTATCGCGCGGAGCGTAAGCGGAGGTCCGTCAAGTCCATGCCGCAGAGAGATGACTTCGCGCTGAAGAGATGTGAGACGAGACAGGAGTTGATCCACTGTTAACTTGACCTCAACCTCGGCAAATCCTGGGTCAATATCGCCAAGAATATCACTGAGCGTCAGGGCATCCTCCGAATCGGTAAGCGGTGCATCCAGACTCTCAAAGGTCTGTTCTGAACATTCACGAAAACACCGCACATGTTCAATCGAACATTCCATCGCTGCGGCAATCTCTGTGTCCGTCGCGCCCTCCCCCAGTTTTCTGGAGATACGGCGAAATTTGTTCACCGAACGCCGCAGTGGACTTGGAAGATGGAAAAGTGTTTGTGCCTTATTCAGATAACAGAGGATCTCGCCCAAAATAAAATGTCGGGCAAATGTGACGAGCCTGCCACGGGACGGGAGATACTGATCTACCGATTGAATGAGCCCTATCACACCCTGACTGAAGAGATCTTTCACATCAACACCGCAACCTGCAAAACCAAATGCCATTGATTTCACAAGTCGCAGATGTGAGAGCACGAGCCGCTCGCGGGCTTCATCTGTTCCGTGAAGCGCGCATGCCTGCTCTTCCTCAAGGCTCAACATCGGCGTAGAAGATATGAGACGTTCACATTCTGGATAAAGTTGGTGAGGTTGAGAGAGGTCGAGTTTGTTTCTCATGACTTGCTCCTTTCCGTAGTTTTCGGAGGTAAAGGAGTCAGATCATTGAGAAGTTATCCTTTACCTCTTAGTTGCACGACATGTTATTCTTTTTCTGCATCTTAGATTAACACCCATAACCTATTGGGGACTGACAAGGTGCGCCAGTCTCCGTTTAAAAGATTCAAAATCCAGTCCCTCGCTGACGCGCGGGACGTTTTCGTTCACACCTAACGACCTGAAGGAAATATACCACAGTTACACAACAATTATCAAATTTTATTTTTTCAACGTGAGTTTGATAAAAGTGTCACGTTGGAAACCTGCCGCATTTTCACAGGGACAGCGGTGGATTGTCGGGTTTCGCGATCTGTTTACAAACAACACGTCTGTGTGAACTGCTGTTTGGGTAGCAACAAGCGGAGGTTGCGTTTTACCGCTCTACCCGACCTACGGGGCACTGATGGTGGATGGCTACCGAAAATTGTTCAAAACTCACTCAAGGTGCCATTACAGTGAGTCCCCCTTTGATAATCTCGATTGTGACAGGGGTTTCGCACATCGGTTCACCATCGGCATACAATAGCATCGGGGTGTCGGTCTCGATTGTTAACGTGCGGGTCTGGTGCATGGATACGGCAGGATGCGAAACATGTCCACCCCAGAAAAGCGTTACCAGTAGCCGTAACACCGTGAGAGCGGAGACAGGACGGATAACACAGACATCGAAAAGTCCATCGTCGATGCGAGCGTTCGGTACAATCTGGAATCCGCCGCCGTATCGACTTGTGATGCCTGTCGCCGCGAGGAGGAGCGGTCCTTCGTGGACCCCGAAATCGCCTTCAAGACGCACAAACGGCGGTTCGTAATAGAAAAGTGTCTCTACGGCTGCGTAAGCGTAGGAGGCAGTGCCTGCAAACAGGGGTGTTCCTTTCGCCGCGCGGCGACTCACTTCGGTATCGTAACCGCAGGTGGCAATAGTGGAGAAATAGTTTTTAATTTTTCCTTGCGGTTCGGTCAGCGAGGTTTGGACATTAAAGCACTTTTCCGTAGATCCGCTCTCCATTTCATTACGAGCTACATCATTTGGATTAACAACTGACTGCTGACCGCTATTCTGATAGCAACATCCCAAATCCACACGGATAGGGGTACCAGAGAGGAGTGTTGCGATCGCGGCTTCGGGTTTCAGCGGCACACCGATTGCTGCGGCAAAATCGTTGCCACGCCCACACGGCAGCACACCTAAGATTACGTCTGGAACTGTCGCGATGCCGTTGACGACTTCGTGGAGCGTCCCATCGCCACCACACGCAATCACGGATCGAATTCCATCAGAGACAGCTTCCTGTGCGAAACGCTTGGCGTCCCCGGATGCCGACGTGAACATCAGTTGTCCCTGAGCTCCAGATTCAGTAAGGGCAGCATACGCCTGTTCAGCAACGTTTTTCGTGTGTCCCTTACCGGAAATGGGGTTTGCGATGAGGACAAAATTGTTCATTTAATCACCGCGATTTTGCCGATTCTTTTCTCTGTATCAAATTCAAGGACGTAGATATAGATACCGGTTGATACGTCTGCGGTGTTATTACTCGTAAGCCACCATTCCTTACGATTGTGATCCTGATCCGTCACATCCAATGTTTCAAGCAATTCACCGCCCACGGTAAAGAGTTGGATGCGTGTGCCGGCAGGCACTCTATCGAAAGTGATTGTTCCTTTGTCAGCGATGCTCGGACGCACCGGATTCGGATAGATCCGTGCCTGCGTCAGATCTGACACCGCCGCTCCGATCACATCAAGCGGTATTTCAAGCGGACGCGTCGCAGCGCGGATAGGATTTTCATCAATATCGACGACGTTGGACACGGTAATCTCATACTGATCGGTTGTATCCGTAAGCGATGTCCCGAAGTGCACAAGCAGACTGTCTGTATCAAACGCCAAGAGTGCGCGTCTGCCCATCCGGTCCCGGATAGCAGACACCGGACTTACACCGCCAATCCGTTTCTCGGCTCGTAAAACATACCGATTCTCGTCCCCAATCCCAGGATCCATCCGACGGTCGAAGGTAACGAGGACCCAAAAATTCCCACCCATAGCCCCCGCATGAGGTATGGGAACCTGTGGTTCAGGCTGCGTTGTATCTATATCACTACCCGGACGGTGATAGGTTGCCCCGATCAGCTGAGGGGGTTCTCGCGGTGTCGCAGAAACAGGCTCGGTGCGTTTCGTTTCGTTCCCTTTTTCGTCCTTCGTCGTGATAGCGTACCAGTAGGTAGTATCCTTCGTAACACGTCTATCGAGAAATCTTGTAACGGTGAGGTTTTCGCCCACCTTTTCATAAGCGTTAGATGCAGGTGTCTCCTTTTTTTCTCCTTGTGCGCGATAGACAGTAAAGTAGCGCGTCTGACCCGACTGTTCAATCTCCGTTTCGTCTTCGGAGGTCACGCGATCCCGATCATCGTGATGGTGTGCCTCCGTGTTCTCCTCGGCATCCCATGTAACATGAACCGCTTTCTGTGTCAGTGGTTTCGCCTCAACATTCCACGGTTTGAGCGTATCAATGGCATCTGGATCTGTTGCGAAAATGGATTCAAGCTGGTAAACACCCTCTTCAAGGTTAACGTAAAACTCGTCAAACCCGTTTTGATTGAGTTCTGCGGTAAGAAGGACAGGGGTTTCCGCCATCTTTCGGTGCCAGAGTGGCAACATCGCCGTGCCATCCCACTGCATCACATAGAGATTCGGATACGTAGCGATGACCAACCTATTATGACCATCACCTCCCACGTCTGCGATTGCGAGACTGTTCCCGCTTCGTCGATGCGGTGCGATTGCCACAGTCGCGTTACGTGTCCCTTCTGAGAGTATCGCGTAGCCGTTTAACGTGTGCGTGAAGACAAAAAACTTCCAGATCAGCGGTCCCGATGGGTTATCTGGCAGCGATAGTAGACCCCCCACAACAAATTCAGGCATACCATCACCGGTGAGATCCCCTGCCGTGAGTTGCGTGATGTCCTTAAGTGGAAGTTGCGTTTGCCACTCAAGACGGAACGTATTACGGATAGAGGTAGATTCATAAACGAAAAGATCTCCTTCGCTATCTGCCGCTACCAATTCCATGCTTCCATCAGCATCAAAATCGTCAATAGCGAAGTTTTGCGCGAATACATTAGAGCCAGCGGATTCGTTAATTAACACAGCCTGCTCAAGATATGTGCTCGTCACACTGTCGTATTCAAAAACAAGGAGTCGATCGTTGTTGTTATCCGCGCCGATAATTTCTTTTTGTCCATCACCATCCAAATCAGCGACTGTGCCACCGGAAAGAAACGGCGTTTCCCAGATGATCTGGTGCGGGTATCCTCGCGGTGTAAGACTCTCCATGAGGAAGGTTCTCGCATCGTCGGTCGCCAAAACTTCGAGCAAACCGTCGTTATCGGTGTCATCTACCGTCCACGTAACGAACTTTTCGAGATTCGAGAGCCCCTCCACACTCTCAAGGGTATGTGCCAGTTCATATCTTCCGTTTGGAAGGCGTTCATAAACTGCGAGGATAGCCGCCTGCAACTCGGTATCGAGAGTCTCAGAGGACAGTGGACTCCCGACGATTTCGAGTTGACCGTCTCTATCGAAGTCAGCGGTGACGCTTGCGATGTGGAGTGGTGGAATATCGAGAAATTTTTCAGTGAATCCGCTCGGCGAGATATATCCAGCGACAACATCAGTCGTATAAAATGCCCCGCCGTTATCCTCTCTCGTCTTGAGGTTTGTCGTATTCTCCGCTTCAACAAAAAACTGGTAAGTGCCGCGCGCTAAACCCAAAAACAGGAATTGCTCTACGCCAAGATCGGTGGTCTCAATAGGAGCGAAAGGCGCGAGACTCCCCTTTCTCCGGTAATAGAGTGTATTCTGGGTAACATCATCTGTTGCCCATGTAAACACCGTAAGAGGTCGCTCGCCGTAAAGCGTGTCCGTTGCGGTAAGGGAGATAATTTGAGGAGGTGTGCGGTCTACACTCAATACGACTTGGTCGTGTATTTGTTGCCCATCCGTAGCTGTTGCTGTTAACCGAACAGTGTAAATCCCCTCTGGAACCCTTGTGGTATCCCAAACAGCCAACGTCTCACTGATTTTCTGCGCGTTGGAAGATTGTGTGAAAGGTGTAAATTCCGTTGGGACTGTAGACGCGCCATAACTGAGCTGCCAAGCGTGGAACTTATAGCCGCCTGCGGTCCCAACAACCGTAATTGCATCCGCGCCGCCGCTATTGGTTTCAGGTGCAAGGATACGTGCCTGTAACGCCCCGCTGGCGAGGAGTGCGCGTTCGGCATTGACAGTACCCGCGCCTACGAATCTTTCATCCAATGCATCGCTATCCTCTTGATAGACTGGATCAGCGGTGCTAATGAGTATGTGTCGTACCGCTTCATGTGTCAGTGCGGGACGTTTGGCGAGGATTAACGCGGCAACGCCCGCGACGTGTGGCGATGCCATTGACGTCCCAGTGAGGAGCCGATATTGGTTATTAATTTGTGTGCTGAGAATTACGTTGCCGGGAGCACCTATATCTACAGACGCACCGAAATTAGATTGGTAGAACCGTTGCTGATTTTGTTCAGTAGATGCAACAGCGATGACCTTCCGATAGCCCGCGGGAAAAATTGCGGCAGGCTTCTGAGAATTGCCAGCAGCGGCGACCAGGACAGCACCTCGTGCATAAGCGTAATCAATTGCGTCCTGAATAACGAAAGAGCGACGCTGACTGCCCCAACTCATGTTGATAACACTTGCGCCGTTGTCAACCGCATAGACAATCGCCGCGGCGGAGTCATCATCCTGCATTCGGGAACTTCCACCGAGTGAGAGTCCCGCACGTATTGCCATGACCGGACATTCCCACGCCACTCCAGCGATACCGATCCCGTTATCAGGCATAGCACCCGCGATACCCGCGACGTGCGTGCCGTGTCCTTTTTCGTCGATCGGCTCGTTATCGCCTTCAAGGTAATCACCCTCCGCTTGCAAATTAGGTGCATCGGTAAAATCCCACCCATAAACATCATCAACGTAACCGTTGCCGTCGTCATCTAATCCGTTATCAGGTAGCTCGCCTGGGTTTATCCACGCCTTGGGTGCCAAATCATCGTGTCTGTAATCGATACCGGAATCAATAATGGCAATTACAACGTTCCTATCGCCTTTTTCGATCGCCCACGCTTGCGGCATCTTCATCAATGGGAGGCTCCACTGCTCAGGATACTTCGGATCATTGGGAACGACGGGGTCCGCGAGGGTCGGACGGAGGTAATTATACTCGACAGCCTCAATGAGTGGACTCTGTTCGTAAACAGACTTGAGATCCTCGAGCGGTGCATCGGGGGCAAACCGCAACAGATAGATACGTTTTAGGTTAGGATTCAGTGCTGGCCGCGCGAGGTACGGAAACAGCGGGTGTAAGGATTCAACCTTATGCTGGACGTGCAGGACAGAGATTGGCGCGTTCGCTTGCAACCGTTCGACCTCTGACGCAGCATCAGGTGTCAAACGGATGAGCAACTCACCGGGGGTTATTTCGGAAGCGATGTCCGCGAAAGGCAAGTTCTCCGCTTTCATTTGAGAGAACTCGGAGCAGATTGCCATTATTAAAAGTAGGACGGTTATTAATAAAACCTTGCAGTATTTCATAATGGCTATTGGCGTGTTAGCGATCGGCTGTCTTGATGTAAAGAACTTACTCCCTGCTTATTATTCCATAGTTGCGCATCATTGTCAACCTCAAAAATTTTATCATAGGACTCCTCAGTTTTGGGATTCTGTCGGTTCTGTAGGATAAATCAAGACCCACCGAGTGCTACACACGCAAATGTAATACACGGGCAGATATTTTCGGGCTTTATTATAAATGAAAGAGCCTGTCATCAGCGTGAAACTAATGACAGGCTCTGGTTATATTTATCCAACGATGGGACTATTCAAAGAGCTGAAGCTCCCCGTCCTTGACTCTAAGGACAATCGGGTCATATACCGCTTCACCGTTGGGGTCAAACGAGAAGTTTCCTAAAATCGTCGGGAAATCCATCGTCTGCGCCAGGGCATCCCGAATCGCAGCGGCATCTGTTGATCCTGCGTTTGAAATTGCGTTTGCGAGGATATAGAGGGTCGCATACGACTGCGCTGCCCACGGTTCGGGTTCGATACCGTATTTCGCCTGATACTTCTGGATGAAATCTTGGTTTCCGGGGATGTTAGACAGGCGCGTCCATCCCGCAAAAGTGATCGCACCTTCAGCGGCATCGCCCGCATCTTGGATCTCTTTTGCTGTCAAATCAGGCACAATCAGTTGAATATCGAGATCTCCCGCTTGAACGACAACCTGTGTCATCTCTACTGACAATGCAGAGATAAAGAGTGCGTCGGGTGACATGTTCATGATATTTGTGAGTTGCTCCGTAAAATCGGTGTCATCTGCTTGGAAGGTTTCCTCTGTCAGAATTTCGACACCGCTCGCTTCAAGTGCTTTCTTCAACTCATCGTTGCTACTCGTGGCGTATGTATCCGCGGCATCATAGATCAGTGCCACTTTCTCATAGCCCAACTTCTCGTGCGTGATCATGACGCCACTGGGATTCACGATGTCTACAGCGAGACCGGTGCGGAAGACGAAATCCCCGATGCTGCTCAATCCCGCAGCAGAGGAGACCGAACTAAAAGCGACGACCCCATTTTCTTGTGCAATCGGAAAAGCATCTTCGAGGTAATCTGAGATAGCGATGCCGACAATTGCGGGGACACCTTGGTCGACCAACTGCTGGACGGCTGCGATCGCGCCCTCTTCGGAGCTCTGATCGTCCGCGGGGACGAACGTGAGACCTGGACCAATACCGAGGGCGTTAATCTCTTCCTGTGCCAACTCAAAGCCGCGTTTCATCGGAAGTCCATACGGTTCAGCATCTTGCCCTGTTAGGGAGACGACAAGACCGATCGGAACTTCTCCATCCAGCATTTCAGGCATTGCGGTTGTATCGTCAGGCATCATCGAAGCCATATCGTCGCAACCGGAAAGCCCGACAGTCAAAGCAACAATCGCGAACACAAACGCGAATGTTATGATTCTTTTTACGTTCATGTTGAATCTCCTTATATTATTAACTATTTCCATTATGAAACGTTCAGGCGGATGTATTAAAAAACCGCCTTTAAACCAGATTCGTTGTCCTCAGAAAGAAAAAAGTTTGTATTAAACCCCTACTGATACCCCAAAAACCGCTTGGAGATCAAGCATTCTCAGACAACATTCTGATGTGAACATTAAACGGAGAGATACAGTTATCGGTTTCAGTTATCATTAACAACAGAAAGTATAGCGTTTAATTGTTAGAATCAGGATTTCAGGACAGGATTGAAAAGAGGCGAGATTACAAACCGCTTCCACTGGGAATGCATACGTCCAAAACTTTCATAGTTTTTGCATCAATAATTGCAGTAGAAAGGTTCCCACGACTGTGATTCGAGAAATTGACGATCCACGCGAACCCTTGAAAGGTGGGATAGGCATGAACCGCGCGCCGACCCGCTAAAGCGGTTTTGACCCGCGTATCTGACTTTGCGATTTGAAGGATTGTGCCCGCTTTTTGTTGAGAGGGAACGGTCTGTATTCCAAGTGAATCCGATATCCGTCTACCTTCGTCTATCTCCGATGGTAATGCGTTCGGATGCTGCTGTGCGAGTTTTCGGAGGTATGTCGCGTATTGACGATATGCGTCTCGGTGTTTTTCGTAGTCCCTGAGTCCATAAGCAATTGGAATTTGTTGATACTGCGCGGCGCACATCTCCGCAGCATCTGCCTCAAGACGCAAAACCTCGGCATAATTCCCCTTTTGTGCTGCCAACTCCCGCTGTTTCCTGAAAAACGTGGGATAGATACCAAACTCGTAAAACCGATTTGGGTAGCGTGGTAACCATGTTGTGATAAATTTTGCGATATTTTCCTGTTCGGCATTCAGAACGGGCTGGGAGACCCAGCCCCTACGCTGATCTGGAAACCCTCTTAGCAAAAACGCGTCCCCCACATATTTCTGCCACGCCGTTTCGGCACTTGTGCGGTGGTGCCGGTACTGTTTCTGAATTTCTTGTGCTTCTTTTTCGGCGCGTGCTGTCCACTTCTCGTAGCCGTGCCGCGCATAGTAAGCGTGTGCAATCTCGTTCATCGGAACAGAGATGCGCGTGAGGCATTCTGCCGCAGTTTCGTGCCAGAGGGCAAGTCTACCAAAATCGCTGGACTGCGTGTAGCGTTCGATAAAGACGGCAGCGGTCGCTGTGCCTTCTCGGATTGCCATAGAAGGCTGAGCGGTTAGAATCAGAATCGGAAAAATCAATAAAGCACGAATCAAAGGCGGCTTCCTTCATCTAAGGTTGTGTGCTTTTGGATGAACGGCACACGGCGTGTGTCTCCTACTTTATTTCGTGGACGGAAACCGAACGGCGTCTGTCACCTACTGTAACATGAAGCGGACGGTTCCAGAGAAGGTTTCATCAGGGGCAAGCACAATCACGCCTGCAGGAATACCCCTTGCTTCTAAATTGATGGCATCCGTTGGGCAAGTGTAAGGCTCAAAACAGATAGAATCCCTATCAGGCGGTGTATAGACAACAAGCTCCCTGAACTGTGCGTCCGATTCCATTACCATGCCGTAGCCGGTATCTTTATTTTCAATGAGACAGCGACTGACACCCTCAACCAATTGAACGTCCGTGAAAACATGGTCGAGCTTCAGTGTCGCGAAGGGTTGTCCATTCCGCAGATCCAGTGTGTTAGCAACATCGTGTTGTGTACCAGTTGGCACGAGTACCTCGTCCAATTCCCAATACTTCGCAGCAGGTACGGTAATTATCGCTTCGGCGGCATTCGCCTCGGTGCCGAGATCTACGCTAAAATAGGGGTGGATACCGAACCCAACAGGCATATTCCGATCGCCCGTATTCTCAATAGCAATCCCCATCGTTAGCACGGCATCTTTGAGCGTATAGGTAATTTCAATCCTAAAAGGAAACGGATATTGACGACCGACATCGGGAAAATCTTGAGAATTCAGTGAGCATACGAGTATTGCCCCGTTTTCATCGGCGACATGGCTCTCGACCTGATACGGGAGATTCAATAACAAACCGTGGATTGTTGTTGGAGAGTCAGGTGCTTTATCGAACTGATAGGTTTCTCCCTCAAATTGCCACGTGCCGTTCCGAATCCGATTGGGGAAAGGAAAGAGAATCGGATTGCCGTAAGCGGTCGGACGTTCCTCCAAAGTGGCGAGGTCCGGCGGAGCATCTATCAGGTTCAACCAAGTATCCCCATCTGCGACTTTGAAGGCGTAGCAGTTATTACCAAGGGCAGGCACAATCTCAGCGACGGCTTTTTCATCTTGCTGGATGTAGTAAACTTGAAAACCGTCAATCGTCTTTACTGCTACTGAATACGTTGTATGCGCCATCGTTTTTTCTCCATCTGCGTTTGTGAGTATCGTTGAAAGCCCGAAAAGAACACAACTTATTCCAATGCGGAGCGCGTGGTGCCATCTCCTCCCTCCAGATCGACGAAAAGAAAAAATACCCATTATCAATTAGCACCTCTCTTATGCTTTACGGCACGCCGGAGCGTGCCTACTACTTTTGAGCACACCAGTGAATGCCACGCTTTAGGACCTCCCGGAAGTTCGGATTAGAAAAGGTCACATCGTCGTGTCCACTCTGGAAACAGAAGATACGAGAATTGCCGTATTCGCGCGCCCATCCCAATACATCCATACTGTTTGGATGATCAACCGTCAACAGGATCGAACTATCATCACCCGCGGACTCCATGGTATAGGTTTCGTCGCCCATCTCCCATTCGGTGAGACCTTCTGTAATTGGATGTGTCGTATCAGTGATTTGCACCTGTAGCGTTTGCCGAGGATAGTATCCGAAATCTCGATCGTGAATTCCGCACATTTCGGAATAGGCATCCCATTCAGGGAACGCTAAGATGGCGTGATGTAGAATTATCATGCCCTGCCCACGTTCCGTTAAATCGAGGATCGCCTGTGCTTGCGCAGCCGTCGGATACGGACGGTGAAAGTTGTAAAAGACGACGGTATCGTAGTCTTTTTGGCTTGGATCGTCTACAAAGTCGTCCAGATCCTCCCGGATGAATCGAACGTCTTCCATACTTTCAAACACCGCGTCAAACTGTTTTTCTTGGAATCCGTGTTCACCGGTTACGACTGCGATCTTCATAATTTTTTCCTTTCAAGGTCTTTATAGTAAAGCCGACAATCCACCTACATGGGCGAGGTTAGAAACCTCGCCAGCGAAGGGGAATTGCGCGGAAGACTGTAGATAGAAATTCTTAATACCGCGCCCACTGCCATAATTGCGCCAAGGTAGGGCGTTTGCCATACATCAGGATCCCAACTCGATAGATTTTCCCACTGATAAGTGTAACGATCAACACAGTCGCGCACATCAACAAGATGTTCAGCAAAATTTCCCACAAAGGCGGCATTAGCACGTTGATGCGCATGAACATGAGTATCGGTGAGAAAAATGGGACGTGAGAGAGCAGCACACTGACTATCGAATCGGGGATTCTAAATAATTGGAACATCAGGACGAACGGAACAACGATGAGCATGGTGAGTGGTACGCCCGTTTGCTGTGCCTCTTCTTCACTGCTGCAAATCGCACCGACAACGGCATAAAGCGTTGAATACATGAAGAAACCGATAATAAAATAGATGAAGAAATAGGCAAGCATTTCGGCACTACTCGCTTTGACGGTCTCCATTACTTGGATGAGCTGTATCGGTAGGCTATCAATGCCAAAGATGCTGAGCAGCGGTTCTATATTCATGAACAGCAGTACACCAAATACCACCCAGATAGCGAACATTGTCAAACAGACAGAGCACACGCCAACGAGTTTACCGAGTAGGAGTTGGTGCGGTTTAATCGATGAAATAATCACCTCAACGATTCGGGTCGTTTTTTCTTCAAGCACACTCCGCATGATGGCGTTGGCATAGATGAGGACAAACATGTAAAGCACGAAAACAAGAATATATCCGAGTCCAATCCGCGCACCAGTCTCTATAGGACTTTCAACCTCCGCACCCCCGTCTTTCCCTCTGCTGCTCTTAACAGCGTAAGCGTTGAATCTGACGGAGCGCATCAGTTGACTGACTTCGCTCTGAGAATAACCACTTTCAGCAAACCGTCTGTCGCGGACAATGTCTGAAATGATCCGGCGGAGTGCCCTTTGTATCTCAAAATTCGTTGCTGCTCTGGCATAGAACCGAACCTCCCCGTTGGCAAAAACATCTTTCGGGATTTCAAGATAGGCATAGAGATCTTTTGTGTTGACGCGTTCTCTGAGTGCGGCTCTTGCCTCCTCTGTTGTAGCAGCCTCCTCATGGAGTTGATAGACGAGTTCCCCTTTACGTTGAAAGGTCGAATGTCCTGCGATAGCTGCTTGCATCTCTGTAAATATCTCGCCAGTCTCATCAATAACTGCGAGTTTTCTCATCTCTTTGGTTCTGTCCTCCATGATTGCGAGAAAACTGGACAATAACACTAACCCGCACATCAACACCGGCATGAGAAACAAGGAAGCAAGAAACCCCTTAGATTTAACCCGCGTCATGTATTCACGCTTAATGACGGTAACAATTTTATTCGGCATCTTGCACGCCCCCTCCGTGTGCCTCAACGCTCTGGACGAAAATCTCGTGCAATGTGGGTTCAACCAATTCAAACCGTGTCACATCAACACCTTTCTCAACCAGTTCACGGAGCAATGAACGATAGTCTTCCGGTGTCTTCAACTTGATTTCAGCATATTGCCCAAAATCGTTGACTCCCTGAATCCAAACGGAATTGCGAATCGGTTCAAGACTCCCTACGTATTCAATCTCCACAGAATTTTTGCCGAAGGCACGTTTGACGGCGCGGAGTTCGCCTTCAAGTAATACCTTGCCTTGATGAATGAGACAGATGCGATCGCACAATTTCTCCACCTGTTCCATCACATGGGTCGAGAAGATAATCGTGCTACCGTCGTCACGCAGTTCAAGCATCATATCTTTGAGGAGTGTCATGTTAATGGGGTCCAAACCGGAAAAAGGTTCATCAAGGATAATCAACTCCGGTTTGTGGATGACCGTCGTGATGAACTGAATTTTCTGAGCCATGCCTTTAGAAAGCTCATCAATCCGTTTGTTCGCCCATTCCGACAGCTGCATCTTCTCCAACCATTTCTCAATCTCACTGAGTGCTTGCTGCTTATATAAGCCTTTTAATTCGGCAATAAAAAGGATGACATCCCGCACCTTCATTTTGCGGTATAAGCCACGCTCCTCCGGCAGATATCCAATCTGATCTGAAAAATCTCGGATATGCCGATTGCCGCTGAAAGTAATACTGCCCGCATCCGGTGCGATCATATCCATTATCATGCGGAGCGTGGTTGTTTTTCCGGCACCGTTGGGACCCAAGAGTCCGTATATACTTCCCTTCTCAATGCTGAAGGAAATATCCGACACGGCTGTGAAATCGCCAAACTTTTTATGGACGTTTTCGAGTTGGAGGAGATTCATTGTTTTTATTCCAAGATTTCATGAAAGCGTTGGCGTTCATCCCATGCCTAACTCAGGATAGGTTTTTGCCTACCCGTCCACGGATTGGGAATACACACGGTTTAGGTCTCAGATTCGGTGCGGTTAGAAACCGCACCTACCGGAAATGGCACAACAACCACAAATCTAATCGGTAATTGCCTGATAGGTTAGCACTCGGAATTGGGCGTGGAATGGGGAATCACCTATCAATTGCGTCATCAGGATGCCGATTAAGTCTTCCACGGGGTCAATCCAAAATGTCGTACTTGCGAGCCCACCCCAACTGTAAGTCCCTTCAGAACCGGGTGCGTGCGTCTCAGCGACATCCGTAACAACAGCAAACCCAAGCCCGAAACCACACCCCGTCCTCTCAAGCGGATGCCAATCGTCAGAGATATGATTCATTCTGATGAGTTCGACGGTTTTCCTTCCAAGCAGTCTAACCCCATCGAGTTCGCCATCGTTGAGTAGCATTTGACAGAAACGGAGGTAATCTGCAGCGGTCGACTGCAGTCCAGCACCCCCAGAATGGAAAAAACTGCGCGGTCCACTGGAAACAGGAGCGTTCTCGATTACCTGAATACCACCGTCCTCAGCGGGTTCATATAACGTCGGGTACCGATCCGCCTTTTCGTCCGGCACTGAGAAAGCAGTGTCCGTCATCCCCAACGGATCCAAAATCTGGGTTTTCAGAAATTCCTCAAACGGTACGCCAGAGACCACTTCAATGAGGTAGCCGAGTACATCGGTAGACATGCCGTAATTCCACCCATCGCCAGGATGGTGGAGAAGCGGAATATTTCCGAGTTCTTGCGCCATGTTTGCGAGGTCTCCGCCGTAGAAATTCGCTTCCTGATACCGTTGATTAATCGGGTGATCCCAGTCACCACCGTAGATAATTCCAGAGGTGTGCGTGAGGAGATGCTTTACCGTCATCTCGCGTTCTGCGTCAACAATATTCTCGCCACCCTCAGTGTAGACCTGCATATCTTTGAAAGCCGGAATCAATTCAGAGACGGGGGTACCGAGTTGGAAGTGTCCTTGCTCGTAAAGCATCATCACCGCGATACTGGTAATCGGCTTCGTCATCGAATAGATGCGGAAGATGGTATCAAATTCCAGCGGTTTCGCAGTAGCGACATCCTGCATACCGAGTTTTTCAAGATGGACGAGTCTGCCCTCACGCGCGATCATCGTTAGCGCACCGGGAATTTTCCCGTTGTCAACATAGCCTTGCATGACCGGGCGAATCCGCGCTAACCGCGAGGTTGACATACCTACATCTTCAGGCACTGCGCGCGGTAATCCTTCATATAATGTCATTAAAAACTCCTATATTCGCTGTTAGCAGTCAGCGATCAGGTCGGTTTTTCTGCGAAAAAACCTTTCAGCCGTCAGGTAAGAGGTGTTTTTGATTGGGGTATTTCTGCGGATTTCCCTCGTTCAAGTTCACCCACTTGCTGATTGCTGATCGCTAATCGCCATTATTCCTGGGCGCAAGCCTATAGAGGCTTGCGGGACAATGCCTGATAGGTCAGCACTTTAAATTGCTCTTGGAAAGGGTGAGGGTTATTGAGCAGCTGCGTCAAGAGCAAGCCGATCAATTCCTCTTCAGGGTCGATCCAGAAAGTGGTAGCTGCGGCACCGCCCCAACTGAAATTCCCTACCGATTCCAGAGTGTTCGGGGGTTCCTTATCTGTAACAACAGCAAAACCGAGTCCAAACCAATCATCGTGATGGGGATACCGCATCAGTTCTACGGTTTTCTTCCCTAATATGCGGACCCCGTCGAGTTCACCACCGTTGAGCAACATTTGAGAAAACCGCATGTAATCCGCAGCGGTCGAGACGAGTCCCCCCCCACCTGATGGAAAAAAGCTGACCTCATCGTTTGCGAGGGGTGCATCCTTAACACGCTGTTTCTGTCCCTCTTCCGTGTTATGTCGGTACAGTGCGGCGTACCTGCCAACCTTCTCGGGTGGCACTGAAAACCCGGTGTCTATCATACCGAGGGGAGCAAAGAGTCGGGTTTGGAGGAATTCCTCAAACGGCATTCCGGATACCACTTCCACGAAATAGCCGAGTACATCAACAGAGACCCCATAGGTCCACCTTTCACCCGGTTCGTGAACGAGCGGAATGTCGCTCAGTTTTTTCACCATATCAACGAGCGTTGTGTTGGGTTCAAAAATTTTCGATGCCTTATAGCGTTCATCAACAGGTTTATTGCCCCACCCGTAGGTGAGTCCTGCGGTGTGCATGAGGAGGTGCTTGATCGTCATCTCGTTTTTGGCATCTAAGATTTCCGTCTGGTCCTCGTTGTAGACCTTCATGTTTTTAAATTCAGGAATAAATTTAGAAACGGGTGTGCCGAGTTGAAAATGTCCCTCCTCATAGAGCATCATCACAGCAACACTGGTAATCGGTTTCGACATCGAGTAAATGCGGAATATCGTGTCCGGTTCAACCGGTTTGTTATTCTCAACATCTCGCATGCCGATGGTTTCAAAATGGACAATTTTCCCCTGTCGTGCTACAACCGTTAGAAATCCGGGCAGGTGTCCTTCATCGACATAACCCTGCATGACAGGACGGATACGTTCAAGACGTTCGGCAGAAACACCGACCGCCTCTGGCACCGCCATGGGTAATCCTTGTCCGAAAGCGAGCGTGGTGACACAAAAAAGCAGTAAACATGTATAAGCCAATAATTTCCTCAATCTGTTTTTTTCCTTTTCAGTCATCGTAATCCTCCGTCTCAATCAATAATTGCCTGATAGGTTAGGACCCGGAATTGGGCATGGAAGGGAGAATCGGCACCGACCAATTGTGTCATGAAAACGCCGATCAGGTCCTCGACAGGATCGATCCAAAATGTCGTGCTTGCCATGCCGCCCCAACCGCAAGTACCTAAGGAACCGAGCGTGTGCGTTTCAGCGACATCCGTGACAACGGAGAATCCAAGCCCGAACCCGGTTCCCGTTCTCTGATTGGGTTGCCACTGGTTCGCAATATGGTCCATCGTGATGAGTTCAACAGTTTTTCTTCCGAGGAGCCGAACGCCATCGAGTTCACCATCGTTGAGCACCATCTGGCAGAAGCGGAGATAATCCGGCGCGGTCGATTGTAGTCCACCACCACCAGAATGGAAAAAACTCAGTGGTCCAGTTGCAGCGTGGATTTTCTCAATTGCCTGAAGCTTACCGTCTTCCCCGAATTCATATACCTTTGAATATCGGTTAGCATTTTTAACTGGCACCGAAAAACCGGTGTCATTCATGCCTAAAGGCTCAAAAATACGAGTTTTCAAAAACGTCTCAAACGGCATACCGGATACGATGCCCACAAGGTAGCCGAGTATATCCGTAGACATGCCGTATTTCCATGCAGTACCGGGTTGGTGAAGGAGTGGAATATTTCCGAGCTTATTTACCATGTTGGTGAGGTCGCCGCCGTAGAGGTCTGCATCTTCATACTGCTGATCGATTGGGTGATCCTCTCGATCACTCTCGTAGATAAGTCCGGTAGTATGTGTGAGTAAATGTTTTATTGTCACCTCGCGTTCCGCATCAACAACAGCACTGCCGTCTTCAGTGTAAACCTTCATGTCTTTGAAAGCCGGAACAAATTCGGAGACAGGTGTGCTGAGTTGAAAATGACCTTCCTCATAGAGCATCATCACAGCGACGCTGGTAATCGGCTTCGTCATCGAATAGATGCGGAAAATGGTGTCATAGTCTACCGGTTTAGCGGTGGCGATATCCTGCATACCAAACTTTTCAAAATGGACGAGTTTCCCTTTACGCGCGATCATTGTCAAGGCACAAGGGATTTTCCCGTTGTCAACATAGCCTTGCATGATCGGTGCAATACGTTCTAACCGTGAGGTCGATATGCCGACATCTTCGGGAATCGCTCGCGGTAATCCTTGATATATTGTCATTAAGTCTCCTACATTAGCCATCAGCGGTCAGCAGTCAGCAAAAACATCCAAGCAAAACACTCTACTTTACCGGAACACCTCTTTACTGCAAGCTGCAAGCTGAAAGCCGATAATCCTTATTCCGTGAGTGCTTCATAGGTCAGCACTTTAAATTGATCATGGGAAGTGGACACGTCACTGATCTGCGTCATGAGCAGACCGATCAACTCTTTTTCGGGGTCAATCCAGAAGAGGGTACCAGCCGCACCGCCCCAACTGTAACTTCCTATCGACTCTGGTGTGTCTTTGGGTTCTTTATCATCTGTGTCTTTCGATTCCTTATCATTTACGACAGAAAAACCGAGTCCAAACCAACCCTCGTGATGGGGGTAGCGCATGAGTTCAACCGTTTCCTTCTTTAGTATTCGGACACCCTCAAATTCGCCGCCGTTGAGCAACATCTGAGAAAACCGAATATAATCGGGAGCAGTTGAGACGAGTCCGCCACCTCCGCCTGGAAAGAAACGGATCTCACCGCTCGCGAGTCGTGGATCTTTATCAACACGTTCCAACTTCATTTTCTCTTCTTTATCACCTTTCATCCCCTTTCCTTTCTCTCTATCATCATCCATCTTTTTTTCTTTGCCTTTCCCACCTTTCATCCCGTTTTGTGTCGTAAGTTGATACACTGCGGCAAATCTGTCCAACTTCTCGACAGGCACTGAAAATGCGGTGTCCACCATACCAAGAGGTTCAAACAGTCGTGTTTGGAGGAATGTTTCAAACGGCATTCCTGAAACCACCTCTACGAGGTAGCCGAGCACATCCGTTGAGACGCCATAGGTCCACTTTTCACCCGGTTCATGCGCGAGCGGAATGTCGCTCAGTTTCTTCACCGAATCTCCGAGCGGCGTGCCGGGCTGAAAAAGGTTCGCCTTCCGATAGCGTTCATCAATCGATTTATTGCCCCAACCATAGACTAACCCAGCGGTATGTGTGAGAAGATGTTTGATGGTTACCTGTCTCTTCGCATCTAAGATTTCGGTTTGGTCCTCGGTGTAGACCTTCATGTTTTTAAATTCAGGGATGAAATTGGATACAGGCGTGTCGAGTTGAAAATGGCCTTCCTCATAGAGTATCATGACCGCGACGCTGGTCATCGGTTTCGACATCGAGTGGATACGAAATATTGTGTCTGCCTCCATAGGCTTGTTATTTTCAATATCTCGCATACCGAGGGTTTGAAAATGAACGACCTTCCCGCGTCTTGCCACGACTGTCAGGAATCCGGGGATACGTCCGTCATCAACATAATTTTGCAGGATAGGACGGATACGTTCAAGGCGTTTGGTAGAAAAACCGACCTCCTCTGGTACCGTCATTGGTAGTCCTTGTCCGAAAGCGAGCGTGGTGACAAAAAAAAGGAATACACATACGTAGGTTAATAATTTTTCCAATCTATTTTTCCTTCTCTCTTGCGATTAATTTTAGAATGCATGAGATGCCCTAAAGAAGCGAGGTTCGGCAACCTCGCCAGCAATAGAACAGCCCAGTTCGTCGTCACGCAATTCATTGCGCCTCAATTACCGAATCTACTTTTTAATCATCATCAAATCGCACCGACCGATTTTGGAAAGCCCTATGGGGCAGGCTTAAGGTATCCCCAGCGTGTTGCGAGTTTGCCACCGGGTTCAACGCTCAGAATTGCGGCTAATCCGACATCCATAGCAGACCGTCACTGGCAGTGTCCGAAGTGTGATACACATTTGGATAGAGACCAAAACGCTGCGATGAACATTCTTAAGGAAGGGGTAGCTTCCTTTGGCTTAGGAGTCGTCAGACCGATTGTCCTGTTCAACAGGATCGTTGGCACCTCCGTTGAAGCTGAAAAAAAGTTATCTGTGTAAACTCACACAGATAGTCTTTTTTTTCACAGTCCGCTTCTGAATTCCACAAATGCTTCTGCATAACTTTTGCAGAGGTCCCCCCATGCTTTAGCTGGGGGTCTATCACTGCGGTATTCTATCAAAAAACGAGTGTCACGTCAAGTATTTAGCCAAGGCCATTCAGAGAGGTTCAGTTTTATACATTTACCTTATACATACCAACATTTTTTCGCTGTAGGAGCGAGCTGGATGGGGTCTCCAGTCCGTATTTTAGATGAAAAGTCTTTAGTATAGCGTGCCTCTATGAATTATATCCAATTTCGTAAGTTTGCATCGGATCGTGATTAATGCAAGACACACAGGACTTACGCAAAATCAGTTATTCGGACGCATTCGGTGCGGTTAGGAAACCGCACCTACCAAGGAAGTGCGTAAGCCCTAACACAGTAACAAAATTTACCGGTAATATACACAATAGGGAAATACTTGTCAAATTATATTGTTGACATGAGACTATGCATCGCATATAATTTCGCATGTTCACTTTTCCGCGCGTGTTGGACACGCGTGAATCACGAGGGGCATATAAGGAGGCTTACTTCATGGGAACCGAACGAATTAAAATGGGATTAGTCGGATGCGGCGGGATGTCCGGTGCACACATGGGTGGATATCGCGAACTCTGGTCGAAAGGCATCAAGGACTTTGAAATTGTGGCGGCGTGCGACATCGCAGTGGAACGCGCTGAAGAACGTGCCAATCAGGCACACGAGTTCCAAGGCGGAACGAAACCAGCCGTCTACACAGAACTCGATGATATGCTGGCGAAGCACCCCGATCTGGCGTGCGTTGACATCTGTGCCCTCCACAGTGCACATCATACGCTTGCTGTGCCGGCACTCGATGCTGGAAAACATGTTATTATCGAAAAGCCGTTCGGTATTACCATGCGGGCATGCAAACTGATGATGGAAGCCGCGGATCGAAACGATAGGATCATCTCTGTCGCTGAAAACTATCGTCTGGCACGCATCCAACGCACCCGCAGTTGGGCAATCGCCCAAGGACGTATCGGTGATCCGCGGATGTTTTTCTGGGTAGAGGTCAGCGAAGGCTTAGGGAAATGGGGCTGGCGCAACTTCAAGATGGATGCAGGCGGCGGTTGGGCATTAGACGGCGGTGTACATTTCACGGATCTGATGCGCTATATTCTCAGTATGGAAGCCGAGGAAGTCTATGCGATCAACAAGGCTTATGAACCTTTCCGCTACGATAACCCCGCAGAAAGAGAAGGTGGATATGCCGTTGACGTTGAGGACGCGATGATCGCTACTATCAAATTTGAGCAGGGCGTTACAGCACAGTGGACATGGGTCGGCTCCGCACCCGGACATCATTTTAATCAGCACACCGTTTACGGCAGCGAAGGCGCGCTTGATTGGAACCAAGGGTTGGTGCCGCGCGGCGGCGAACCGATCTCCAATGATGACCTCATGCAGGAGTTCACAAATAGCCTCAGTGACTCGGAACGGGACTACTACTTCCCGGGCGGTGTCGAAGATACCGTTGCGATTGAACTGAAATACTTCGCCGATGCCATTCGGAGCGGTGGTAAACCGGAAGTGGATGCCGTTGAAGGCATGCGGTCGGAAGCCATCTGCATGGCAGTCTATGAATCGGGATGGTTCGGTCGTCCGGTGACAATTGAGGAGATCGAAAACTGTGAGTTGGAAGGCTATCAGAAGGAAATTAACGATAAGTTAGGGATTCTTTAATTATTCCTTGCGGTTCGTTTAGGGAGACTTAGAGCATTCACGTTTCTTTCCGTATATCCGCCTGCGCCTGCTTCGCAGTGAGAATGCAGGCTACGGTTTGGGGTTAATGTTTCATTCTTAACCGAAAACCCGCTCGTAATGAAATTAGGTTCTCCTTAAATGGTATAATTTGTTTCTGCTTTGCCTATGGAGAGCAGTACAGGGAGCCATAAATTAAAAAATGAATCGATTGAATGGGAAAGTTGCGATTGTTACAGGTGCTGGCAAAAAAGGGGAAGTCGACGGCACTGGCTATGCGACATCAATACTCTTCGCGAGAGAGGGTGCGAAAGTGCTGTTGGCGGACATCTCCGCTGAGAATGCCAACGCCACGCTTACAGAGATCGAGGCAGAAGGCGGCGAAGCCTCGGTGTTCATCGGAGATCTGTCCACAGAGGAAGCGTGTGCAGGGATGATAGAAACCGCTGTCGAAAACTTTGGCAAAGTGAACGTCCTATTTAACAACGTCGGACTTGGCGGTTCTGGAACGGTCACACAGGTAGAGGAAGCGAAGTGGGACAGAGTCATGGATGTCAACCTCAAAAGCATGATTATGGCGTGCAAGCATGCCGTGCCTCGGATGGCTGAGGCCGGAGGCGGTTCAATCATCAACGTCTCGTCCATCGATGCGTTGCGTGCGGGTTCCTCTCGGAACCTGCCGTATGCCGCCGCGAAGGGCGGGATGATTTCTGCGACAACAGTGATGGCGGTCCATCACGGACGAGATAACATTCGGGTGAATTGCATCGCGCCCGGACATCTTTACGCTTCATTCCCTGCGCCGTATCTGAGCGAAGCCGAGCGGGAACGCCGACGGCTCATCGGACCGCTCGGGACAGAGGGAACTGCATGGGACGTGGCATGGGCAACCGTTTTTCTCGCCAGTGACGAATCGAAATGGATCTCCGGTGTCACGATTCCGATTGATGCGGGGTTACTCGCGGCAACGCCACTCGCTGTTGTGCATCAACTGAACGAATAACAGTATTATTGCGATTTCCACAAGTAGTTTATATTGAACTTTGTTGTCTCCCCATCCGTCACTACCCCTTCGATTCTCACTTTCAGATCTAAAAGTTCTGCGGACTCCGTTGGATAGAAAAATTGAACACCTTTTTCATTATTCGTGTCAATGAATTGTGCAAAACCGCTGATATCTTGATCTGTTAACTGCTGTCCATTTATTGCAACTGTTACGCCGCTCTCACTCAGTGTTGGTGGATTTTCAGGACTTGTTCCATCTGGGTAGTATACCCAGATAAGCCATCCGTGCCCATCATCTGAATTATTTCCGTTTCCGCCGTTATTGTCATTCCCGTTATTATTCGTATTGCCGTCTCCGCCGTTATTGTCATTCCCGTTATTATTCGTATTGCCGTCTCCGCCGTTATTGTCATTCCCGTTATTATTCGTATTGCCGTCTCCGCCGTTATTGCCATTCCCGTTATTATTCGTATTGCCGTCTCCGCCGTTATTGCCATTCCCGTTATTATTATTCGTATTGCCGTCTCCGCCGTTATTGCCATTCCCGTTATTATTATTCCCCGTGTTCCTATTATTACCATTGCCGTTGTTCCCATTTCCACTTTGTCCGTTAGCGGTTGACGCGTCTGTTCCGGTCGGTGTTTGCTGTGTCCTCTCTGCACGCAAAATCGGGTTACCTTCATAGTAGAACACATAAACACGTCTCTCCGGATAGATATGGATAGCAGGTGTATTATTGGTGGTATTTGCTCCGTTCCCTATTTCTGGTATAAGTTTTATACAGGTTGAATTGAAATCGTCCTGAAAGCAAACAGCGTTTCCATCTGTTGAAACAAGATAGCGGTCCACTTCATGCACAGGTAGCGTTGAAGCTAGATAAGGCATGTCGGAGCAACCGATGAGGCCGAAAAAGATAATTAGGATTCCCATGATGAATTTCCCTACGAAAGATTCCATCTTTTTTCGGATCTCAAAGCTGACTTCTATTATTTTTTTCATGATGTTCCTCCTACTGACCCCAATTCTGATCCACACGTCCTCTCATCGTTCAGGATTTACGCAAATGGAGCCCAGTCCTTATCCTGGGAGAGCATAGACACCAAGGGAAACAGGATCGGGCGGGTTTCTCTTATTTTAAAATAGCAATTGAGGTGACTATAGCGGACGTAACCGGAGGATATTTGTATTATCGCCAGATTCCACGCTATCTGTGTTAATATAAAATGTTGCAGTATTGCCCGGAACGACCCCGATCACCTGAATTGTTATTTGAGGCGCCTGCGTTTCGAGGGAAAATTGGACCCCACGCCTGCCATCATACCTGTCAATCTGCGTAAAATCTATTATCTCCAGGTCTGTTCGCCTACTTATGGGAATTACCGTTCCTGCAACGACTCTAATGTCAAGTCCACTGGTTTCAGGGGTCCACCCACGATTGGCTTGACGGAATGTGTCTGGGTAGTATATTTCGATAACCCAACTTTCGGGAACATAATTGAGATGACGATTGTTCAGATTATTAAGATTCGACGGCAGTTGCGCTCTGCCTGCCGCTACCAATCCCTGTATAACTTGCGTGGTATCCATGAGTCTCTTGGCTTCCAAAATAGGCTGTCCTTGATAATCAAACACATAAACGATGTTTGTTGGATGGACGTGGACAACAGGCATATAGTCTATATTTGTTGTATCTATCTCTGTTTTATCTAATAGTAGTTTTACGCAGACCGTATCAAATCCATCCTGAAGACAGACTGTATCTTGTTCAATTGTGTTAAGATATTGGTCTACATGGCCGGCAGTCAGGACTGGACCTGAATAAGGAACGTCGGAGCAGCCTGTTATGCTGATAAGCAACATCAGAAGAGCACTGATAACACTCGTCAGTAAATATCCGTCCTTCTTCAGTATTTTGAAACTATCTTTCATTTTTAGAGCGTCCTGAGGCACTGGCAACGCACGTGTCGGTGTGTTACCATACTGTTGAGAGGACATATTGCTAATTTTTATATGTATTTTTTTCATACTGCCGCTCCTTTAAATTTTTTTACTATGGCAGGATTTACGCGAAATTGTGTCAGAACATCAATCTCAGGATAGTAAGTAGAACGTCCGTGGGTTAGTCTTGCGTCTCTTTCAAATACCCCCACTGTGTGGCACGCTTGCCCTTAGCAGCAATGCGTCCTCTCAAACGGACGGTTGCTAACGTCTGGCGTTCGCCATCAAAAGATACGTCCTCAATTTGGTAATAATAGATGCCATTCGACTTCGCAGTGGCATCCGTCCACGTATAGGTATGCCGTTCAGCGGTGGTGCCTGCGCCCGGAATCAGTTGGGCATTGATGCGCTTGAATTCACCTGTCCGCGTCTGACTCCGTAATATATTGAATCCGGCGTTGTCCACCTCGGACTCGGTCGTCCATTGGATGACAACCGTGCCGGTTTCGGTGCGGTCTGGACGGAAATGCGAGAGTTGGACGGGCAGCGCCCCCCCTGCCCGGATACCGGGACTCCCCTGGTCGGAGCTGAGGCCATACCAGGTTACGATTCTTTTTCTCGATAGATACAAGAAACTGGTTTCTGCTGCGGGGATCCACGCTTCTCGCTGCGTGCCATCGTATGCTGTGCCTCTGCGGTATCTTCGGATGATGGAGGTGCGGTGGTCATCTGCTGTCCATCCACTCGGCAATGTCCATGCGGGTGCATCGGCGGTTCGGGTTCTCCCATCAAGGTTGCCAACTTCATCAAGGAGGTTATTGCTGTTATCAACAAGTTTGATATGGAATCCGTGGGTCGGGTGCAGGAAGGGGTCTCGCCGGGTATTCATCCCAAATTCAGTGTTGCGTTCTGCGTAGACATCAAAGACACGCGTTGTTACAAAGTAGGTGCGATCTGAGCTTCTGCCATTCGCTGAGACGATTAACGCTGTCTGACGCGGCGGGATCGTTTTCACAGCACCGCTATCCTTAAAATTAATTGTTCCGGACAGGGGCTCCCTGGCGGAGCGGGGGTCGTTGTAGTTTTCAATGATCAATTCCCATCCGGTCCCAGCATTCAAGGCAACCGTTTCGGTATCAGAGCTATTGAAAAGTTCGATCCACTGGATGTCATTTGTGCCGTTATCAGAAGCGAACATGATTTCGCTGATCGTCACATTTCCACGTCCGAACGTGGTTCCTGGCGATGTCCCGGTTGCAGCAACCCGAAAGGTATGTGCGGGGGAAGGCGTTGCGACGTTTTGGACTCCACCTGCGTCCGCGACTGCCCCCGTGTTGACCTGTATTGTCACCGTCGTGGCACTCGGATTGGGTGTGAGTGTTGCGACGTAACTGTTTGTATTGGGGATTGCGAAGAGGGCGGTGATGGAGCCGCCGATGACAGTGATTTCATTCGGAACCAGTGTGGCACTCGCCTGAAGGGGTTCATCAAAAGTGATCGTTATCGGAAACACACCCCCACCTATCGGAGCACTTCCTGTAATCGTCGCGACGGGTCCGGTCGCATCTATGGTGAAGGTGCCTTTCGGGAAGATATACGAACCGTTACTCGCGGCTTCCACTGTTATCTGCGTAATGCCTACAACGGGGAGAATTGTCACCCGCCACACCCGCTTGGCAGCGTCAGATGTGAGACTATCAATATATCCGTTGGTAACCTTGATATCGGTGCCCGTGAGGGTAATTGCCGTGCTTGAGGTCAGCGTCACTATGAAAGGTGCATTGCCAGGAATCGACTTATCCGGTGACAGCGTGAGCGGTGGTGCCGCGCTTCGAAGTATATTGACGACTAGTTGGACAGCCGGCATAGTAGGAGCATTACCCATAATTTGTCCGGCTTGAGGGTCCCACCTACCAAGAGTATTGGCAGCTGCCGCTGGCACGTTTATAATGACCGTATTGACATTTCCCTTGGCGGTGATTGTGGTTGTGTATACGCTCCCATTGGCGTTGGCTCGAACAGCAGAAGTTGTCGCGCCACTCGGAACAATCCTATCGTTGCTATCTGCAGCAACCAACTCAATATCCGTGTTATCAAAGCCGGTTACGGGCGTGTTAACATTATTATCCTGAAACGTGATAGTCAGTTCAAAAGAAACGGATTCAGACCGGATGCCGTAAACCTGGATGCCTTCTGTGTTCGCGTCCCCCGTAACATCTGCTAACTCATCTGGCACCGATAGGACGGGTATGACAGCCGCGGTTGCCGGAAACGTAACGACAGCAAGCAGGACAGCAAAAATGAAAGTATATGTTAATTTATTAAAGAACATTCGTCATTTTCCTCCTTCAGGCACACTCAAAAGCAGAAATATGTTTTGGCGTTGATTTGGCTATATTTTTTCGGAGCAGTTCCCTCGTGCGCGAATTCTTAAGATTTTTCTACTGAAGTAAGGTAACGCTATTCTCCGTAAAGGCGTTACGAAAAAGGGAACTAAAACAGGAGAGTGTGTCAGGCAGGATGTGGTGTGTATAGGGTCTGAATCGCGGATTGGCGCGGATTTCACAGATTTCGCGGATTTTAAGAGTCTTCCCGCCAGAGGTGTTGCTAAGCGTGGCAGGGATACTCTTCGTATAGAAGCATAAGGTTAGGCATCTTCGTATTTCTCATAAAAATTTACGCCAACGCGTTGAATTTGTTCAATCATAGCAGGATTGTCAATTTGATGGAAAATGGAGAGATCAATGGTATAAGGCAGGAGTAGATCGTCTAATTCAGTGTCAATTTGGGAGAGGACGCTGTGCGTTAGTGCTACACCACAGAGCGTAAGGTCAATGTCGGATCCGTTTCGGTAGGTGCCTGCGGCGCGCGAACCGTACAAAATCGCCTTTTCCACTTGTGGATAATGGCTGAAAACGCCTCGGATTTTTTCAAGGGTGCGGTCTGATAAACCGTATTTCATCGCGATTGTTTCTGTTTTAGGTGTTCTATTTTCGCGAGTAAGGTCTCAAATTCAGAGAAATATATATCAAGAATCGCAGAAACAACTTCCGCAGCAACGCTCTCGTTGTAGGTATGCGTTGTTAAATTGCGGTGGCGTATCATTTCCATCCACGCTTCCCCGTTTTCGATTAACCCTTCCTTGAAAGCCGCACGGGTTGTATCCCTTGAACCGTATAACTTAAATTCTTGTGTTTGAAGAAAATCCTTTAGGGTATTCCACGCCAATTCATGGGTATATTCAAATCCTTGTATTAATCCTTGTGCTTCCAAGTCTGACAGTTCGCGTTGTTGTGCCAAATCCACCCCTTCTTTCAATCGCAAAAATGCCCTGTAAAAACTATTGGCTCTTTGTATCCAGCGGTTGGTTTGATCGTCCATCGGGCGCGCTCCCTTTTTTAACGAAAAGGTTCCAAAATACACAATTCAGTGCCCGTAGGTTGGGTAGAACGGCGTTGAGGTTAGGAAACCTCACCAACGGTTGGTGTGTGCCGTTCATTCGGTTTTAGAATTGTGCGGGAAAGTTTCCGCGTGCGGCATCCATGACTTCGGCTGTAATTTCATCGTGTCCGTTGTCTTTGGCAAAACTCTCAATCCCCATCTTCGCCATCGGACGGACAAACGCTGGGATCCGTTCTAAGCGTCCGAGTGCTTCTGCTGACCAGACGGGACCGCTCGGCTCGACAGGCTCAGGCTCTTCCTGAAATGCGTCCGAGATGGCAGCGGTAAAGGGACATTTGCCGCCTTCAGCGGTTTCACCGGAACCCATTCCTGCGGAAAACTCGTTCGGCATCGCCTCGGTCTTTCCTGTCTCTAACTGTGAACGCACCATCTGCATCGGTTGCGCGACTTCGTTGTTTCCACCGAGTTTGAGATCCAAGGATTTTAACATCTGGGTCTCCGATGGATTGAGGAACATGGCGATCTCGGTAAAGCAGTCAGGACATTCAAAGAGTGCTGTCACGGAGCCTTGTTCGGGACGGGTTACGTCTTTAAATTTCATCGCTGTATCACAGTCTGTACATAAGAACTTCATTTTTTAATTTTCCTTGCGGTTTTTTAATTATACCTTGCGGTTCGGTCAGGACAGGTTTGGAATTTGAAGTGCCTTTCCGTAGATCCTGCTTCGCAGTGAGAACCATTTCATTACGGACTACAGGTTTAGTTCGGGCTATTTAATCCTCAGTCATCAGCACTCAGCACTCAGCAAGCGTCGGGAATCGGAGTTCCCTCCCACAGAAAACTAAATGACCTGGGATCTCACAGCTAATGTGTTACAAAGCGCACAAACTAACAGTTCGTGCTACATTAAAAAAATGCTTGAACCTGTTCAGCTATCTGTATGAGTGCCTTGCTCGCGGGAGCGTCCGGGTATTCATGCAGATACAAAGTTCCGTCGTCACCAGAACGGGCGAGTTTCGGATCAAAGGGGACACTGCCCAAAAGATCCTGCTGGAATGCAGTATCCAACGTCTCGTCACTGGAAAAAAGCGGTTCCTGCTCGCCACAATGTTGACAGACATAGAACGCCATATTCTCGACAACACCGATGATTGGGACTTTGAGAATATCTCTCGCCATTGTTACCGATTTTTTGACGATGAGCTGCGATACCTCAGACGGGATTGTCACGACGACCACACCGCCAAGGTCAGGGATCAGTTCTGCGACATTCGGAAGCCGATCAGTTCCGGGAGGCAAATCCAGCAGGAGATAATCCAACGTTCCCCATTCCGTATCGCCGATGAATTCTCGGAGCGCGCCGACCTCCATCGTGCTACGCCACGTGAACGCATCCTTCTGGGTATGCGCATTCCAGAGGACTGGGGCATCGTCTTCCGCCAAGAGCAGATCCATAGAGATAAGTTTTGTGCCGAATTCAGTAATAGCAGGTTTTACACCGGCGGGTGTGTATTCGAGTGTAGCGTCACGCACCCCCATCATCTTGGCAAGCGTCGGTCCGTTGATGTCGGCATCGACGACCCCGACAGTGTTCCCCTTCAGTGTGAGTGCGGTAGCGAGGTTCGCAGTGAGCGAACTTTTGCCGACCCCGCCTTTTCCGCTCATAATCGCGACGGTGTACTTGACCGAGGCGAGTCGTTTTTGGACTCGGTTCGCCTGTGCCGCGACTTGCCCGATAATGTTGGACCCGGCATCGCTTGGTAGTTCTTTGTAAGTTCTCATTATTCTCCACCGATTGCATAGAGTGCCTGATAACTGCGTAGATAGAGCGTCCCATTTACGAGAACAGGAGATGCGGCGATGACCTCACCCATCGAGTTGCTGGCAACTACCTCAAATTCACGTCCCGCCTTTACAACGGTGATAACCCCATCGCGAGATGTGAGATAAACAAATCCGTTCGCATAGATCGGTGAGGCGCGATGTCGGTGGCGATGTGTCCGCTCGCGATAGAGTTGTTTACCGGTCTCGGCATCAAGACATATCAGATCCCCGTTTTCTCGGCAGAGATACACTAATCCGTCATGGATAAGTGGAGAGGGGACATCTGGCGTGCCTTGCTGAAGTTTCCAACGTTGCCATTCGCTGTTCGTAATGTCGCCTTGTGCAGCCGGATCGATGCCCACAACGGGTCCATTTTTCGCTGAAGGGACGACGATAAGTCCTTCCATTGCAACGGGAGAAGCGACGAATCGGAGGGAATAGTTATAACGCTCCTTTGGATTCAAATCACCACACCGCCAGATTTCACTGCCATCCTCAAGGCTGTGAGCCGTAACATAGTCTGCGCCGTGTACGACGAGATATTCACGTTCTGAATCACGGTAGAGAATGGGAGAGGTATAGGCGTGTTCACACTCCTCGGTTGCGTCGCTGTCGCGTTTATGCTTCCAGATCTCTGCCCCCGTCATTTTGTCGAGTGCCAGCACGAGCCAGGCGTTGCTGTGGATGAGTTGGATGTAAAGCCGATCCTTATCCAGCAGCGGAGTTGCTGACATGACGAAATAGAGGTTAAATCTGCCGTAACGGTCAGCGAGATTGGTGTGCCACACCTGATTCCCATCGAAGTCGTAGCAGGCGAGATCCCCGGTGCCGAGGAACGCCCAGACGTGCTCGCCATCGGTCACGGGAGACGGCGCGGCAGAATTGCCTTCGCCGCCGCGGACAACACGGTTACCACGTCCTAAAGTCCGCTTCCAGAGTTCCTCGCCTTCGGTACTGATACACATCAAAACAAGTGTATTGCCTTCAGCAGAGGTGAGGAAAATTTTATCTTCCCAGACAACAGGCGTAGAGGCGGCATCACCGGGAAGCGGCAAACGCCATTGGACGTTCTCGGTTTGGCTCCATTGGATAGGCGCGTCGGTCTCTTGGCTGACACCGTCGTTGTTCGGTCCGCGCCACTGGTGCCAGTTGTCAGCAGACGAAGCCCCTACAAGGATAAGCACCCCAAGTAGAAGTGTTAATGTATTTCTTAAAACATTTCGCATGATGAACCTCCGTCTTTCAGCACACTTTATTGAGAGTCTGTCCCTCACACGGCATATATAACAATTAACGCTTTTCGTCAGTCCATACGCCTCGATCAGGACCGTTCCATTGGTAAGGCACTATCTTTGATGAAATGTCCATCATTAAATGAATACTCGGCAGCAATAATCATGATCTATCTATTTCCATTCCAAAGGCATCTGTGCCGCCCGTTCTTTTTCGGTTGGCTTGTGAATAGGTTTTCCCAATGGACGGAGTGGCAATTCTCCCTGCGCAAATTTCTGTATTCTTTCACGCGTAATAGCCACATAATTCGAGAACAGCGTAGGATTACCCATATTCTATAAACTTCTGCAACTTTTGTCCACCACTATAAAATACGGAGCCATTCAGTTGTCGGTTTTGTGTCAGTGTCGCGATTCGGAGATCGCTCCTACCGGGAAAGTCGGGAATCGGAATTCCCTCCTACAGAAACCGCTATTCCTGATCTGGCTCTTGATAGTACTGACCAAGCACCTCATTGGCGAGACTTCTGCCGTCCTCAATGACACGAGCGGCGAAATCAAGCGTAACCTGGGAAACGTTGTTCTCTTGCGCTCGCTGCTCAATCCGCGTTTGCGTGATATTCCGCATAAACCCAGCTGGCACCAAATTCAAGCGTTCGATTGCCTCCTCAGTCCACTGCACCGGACTCTCAAAGCCCTGCACAACTTCAGCACTCTGAGCGTCGCTCTGTGCCTGCACGGCTCTGAGTTCGGGAGCATCTTCACGGACTGCTGCGGCTTCACCCATACTGTCGTCAATAATCTCGGTTGCGAAAGCGTTTGTGATCGTGACAATCTTTTGAGAACGTGCGGATTTCTCAATACGCGCTTTAACGTTTCGGCGCATATAGCCGCGCGGAACACCGCGCAACGCCTTTTTCGCCTGTTCCGACCATTGGAGCCGCACGCCGTCAAACGTCTCTTCCTCGGCAGTGCCGCCTTCGTCTACAGCAACATGCTGCAACGCCCCCTTGTCAACCATCTGAAAACGCTCCGGTGGTGAACTACAGACGGGACATTTCACGGGTTGTTGGTTGTGCGCAGCGTAACCACATTCTCCACAGATGTACGTCTGTACGGCATCCGATTCCAACACTTTCTGTTCGGCGATTTCCTTGGCGACACGCGTCAACTGCTCAGAGGCACGTTGTGGCATTATTGCTTCCATCGCCATGTCAATGACGCTTTCGGTAATTACGGAATGCCCACGTTCTATAGCAAACCGATGGACGGCTGTCTTGGCAATGCCACGGACGAGTGATGGTGCTTTCTCCATCCGATCCATAGCCTCCTGCGTCCAGACGAGCGTCTCCTCCGCTTTCACATCGATTTGTGGGAAATAACGCTGACTCGATAAGAGAACGTTGCAAGGTGCCAAACGCAACAGATTTTCGGCAGTGCTACCGATGTCCATATCCTGTTCACTGTGGACTCCGATTCTGCCTAAGACAAGCAGCCAAGGATTTGTTTTTCGTGCATATTGTAGGATTTTTTCGTAGGCTTTTCCATCAAGTAAGGTAATTTTTAGAGCGTAGTCGTGTTCCTCTTTTGCGATAGCGCGCGCAACCTCCAAGTGCGACTGATAGATTTTTGCCAAACCTGTATCAATCACCTCTTCGTGGAGTTGCTCCTGCTCTTTAAACCTGAAAGTCCTCGCGGCGCGTTCCGTGAGTACATTCACAACGGAATTGAAGACGATGTAGTGTAGATACGGATCATAAACACCAACGGCTTCGACCTGTTTATTGAACTTACGTCCGAGTTGTATCGCGGTTTTCAAGCCTGAGAAAGATTCCGGACTTCCATCAATTCCGACGAGGATATTTCCTTCGCTCTCTTCAATCGATTCAAGGTCACGGACGACAAGCGTATCGGTATTAATACGGCGAACGACGCGTTCACAGACCCCACCGATGAGGCTATCCTTGACGGCACCCATACCGAGTGCTCCCATAATCACGAGATCGTAATCGCCTTCCTGAATGTCCTCAACAAGTTTTATGAAATGTTTGCCTTCCGGCATTCTCGGTTCAAACGGAATCTCAAATTCCGTGCATTTCTGCTGCATCACCTCAAGATAGGAATCCGAAATGAGTTGGAGCCCCATCGTAATGAGCGTATCGTGGATACGACGCTGCTTTTCAAGTTCGACCTCGTCTTGGTACTCCTCCGGGAGGGTGTACTCCATCTGCTTAAAGCGAACATCGTGCATTTTTGCGGCGTAAACGTGTGAACCTACTAACTGGGACCCGAACTTCCTCGCGAACGCAACTGATAGCGCGATACTCGCGTCCGAGTAGTCGGAATTGTCAACGGGTACGTATATTTTTTTCATCATTTTTTTAATTTTCCTTGCGGGAGAACAACGAACGTTGGAACTTTGGTGTCCGCCGCTTATATCCGCATGCGCCGTTGTTGCAGGCTACCGTCTTGATTTATAGTGGATTCTGTAATTACTTTTACACCAAATTCGGTGCGGTTAGGTGAAGACCCTACCGGGGGTGTGCAGATATCTTCGGGCTTTACTATAATAAAGAAACTATGAAGGAACCCATAAAATACCGAACAGCCCTTATTTCAGTCGCGAATTCACCAAAAACCTGCTCGTAATGAAATTATGCCTTAAATGGTTTCGGTCTTTCGGGTTAGGGACCCAGCCCTTATCTCTACAGTTCACTCTGGTCACTTGGTTTGTAACGAGCCCCCAGAAAGCCACCAAGGATATGTGCCATCAACGTTGCGGGCCATAGGTAAATCATCGCAGTTTGCCATGCCCAGTGGAGAACAAAACGCCGCACAACGATGTTAATAACAATCGGTATGTAGAGGCATCTGCTCCAGGGACGACTGAATCTCTTAAATCTGCTACGGTAAAATCCGAACGTGAAATGAATAACAAAAGCCGCGAGGGAGATTAAGAGGTTCACATCCTTCATTTTCCAAGAAGTACCTTGACATCCCGCCGTAGGCGTAAGAGTGCCGGTTTGCTTCGACTATCGTAATAGCCATAGATGTTTCCATCTGGCGCGACGAGAACAAACCGCGTGCTATGCAGGAGCTCCGTGCCGTTGTGCCCCGCAGCTAAACTGAATCCTTCCTCGGCTAACTGGTAGATAGCTGTCTTGTCCCCAGTAAGAAAGTGCCAACGTCTATCATCAGCCCCATAAGCCTTTGCGTAGCGCGAGAGAACGCTTGATGTATCCCGCACCGGATCCACGGAGTAAGAGACAAAATAGACCGGATCTGCAACAAATTCGGATTGAAGGCGTGCCATCTCCTGCGTCATTGCCGGACAAATCGTTGGACAATTGGTGAAAATGAAGTCAGCAACCCAAATTTTGCCCTTCATGTCGGACAGTGTTAACGGCTCTCCCTGCTGTGTTGTCAGGCTAAAGTCTGGCACGCTAACAGCGGCACTTTTAGAAACCGGTACTTCCGATTTAGTGCCAAATACCGACCACAAATTGACACCGGCAATGCCGATGATGATAACACCCAGCACTACCCAGATGAGGGTACTTTTGTCAAGTTTTCGTTCTCGAAGTCGGGAATCGGAGTTCCCTCCTACACTTTCGGTTTGTGTGTCCATATCGAGCACCCAACCAGCAGTTAGTGAGCGGACGTATCTACAACTTCTGTTGTCGGTTCCGTTGCGCCTTCGATTCGTGAGTCTAACGTTAGGTCGGGCATCAACGCGAAAACGAGAAGAACGCAGATAATGAAGGGGGTCATTACGATAATCGCCAACGTCCGCCTTTCAAACTTCAGATGCATGAAATAATTTGCAACTAAGATGGCCTTAGCACACGCCAGTCCGATGAGCAGAATGGCTTTGACGACCGTCGGGAAATCCGGTATGACGACCAAAAGCTCAAGGACGGTCAGCCCGGTGAGCCACCAGAAAATATTCATGTATTTCGGATGCTCTTTGTGCCCATTCTGTGCCATTTTCATGTCCTCCTATAGTAGATAAATGAAGGTGAAAACCATAATCCAGATAAGATCAACGAAGTGCCAATAGAGTCCGACGATTTCTACCTCATGGTTAAATTCAGCCGTATATCTACCGCGTAAGCCGTGGATTAAAATAACAATGAGGTAAATAACACCACCGGTCACGTGCATCCCGTGGAAACCCGTGATGGCGTAGAAAGTGGGACCAAAAAGCGTTGAGCCACTAATTGCGGCACCCGACAACCCGTGGTCGGGAATACCGGTAAGGGTCAACCCGTGGTGAATCAGATGATACCATTCATAAGCCTGTAGCCCAAGAAAGATTATCCCTCCCCCGATCGTCAATCCAAGGAACATGCACATGCGCGATACATTACCGTTCTGAATCGACTCCAGTGCTTTCACCATCGTGACACTACTGCATATCAACAGGAATGTCATAAACGCGGTGAGTTCAATACCAAGAATCTCAGTTGGCGGAACCCAACCGATTGCGCCTACACCTGCTCGGAGAGCGGCATAAGCCGCCAGCAAGGCACCAAACGACATGGTATCTCCAACAAGGAAGATCCACATACCGAGCTTACCAAGACTGTCCGGTGTCAGCGAAGGCTCATATACATCTTCAGTGTGATCTAAAGTGGTAGCGTGTTCCACTATATCTAACTCCTTTCCGTTTTAAGAGTTGTCAGCTGTCAGTAGGGGTGCTATGCACCCTGTCAGTTATCAGTTAAGAGGTTTTCGTTTAACAAAAGCCTCTTTTAACCGACTACCGATGACCGATAACCGATAACCATTCCAATTTAAGAAAATCGTGCCGCCGATGAGACCGAACACCGTAAACGGCATCGCCATCAGAAAAAGGATACTCCAATTAAAACCTTTAGCGATCGGTTCATCAAGTTCTTTACAGCCTGGACATGCCTCAAGGGACATTGGTATGCTGAGCATGACGAGTATCAAAATGGAAGCCCATACAGCATTTGTATAAAACGATTTGTTCATTTAACACTTCCTTTTTATAGGTGTCAGTGGTCAGTTTTCAGTTAAAGAGGACTCTGGTTCAACGGATCTGCCTTTTAACCGACTCCTGATAACCGATAACCAACAACCATTAAAAGAGATATACCAACACATACAGAATTGGCCAGAGTGCGACAACAAAGATCCAGTAGATAGTACAAGTATCAATGCCGACGTAACGTTCGGCTGAGAAACGACCTGCCATCGCCATCCCAAAAACTATAAATAGCCAGATAACAGCACTCAGCACGTGAACGGCATGGCATCCGATGAGTACATAAAAGATACCACCGTACACTCCAGATTGGAGGGTAAGCCCATTGCGAATCAACTGTATCCATTCACTTCCCTGTACGCCGAGGAAGAGTAAGCCAAGCCCTCCCGTAAGCAATAGCCAATTGCGGAGTTGCTTCAGTTGGTTCTTCTGAATTGCGCGACGCGCTTGAAACATCGTGTAGCCGCTCAATAAGAGCAGAACAGTGTTGATACCCGTTACCGCGCGTGGCAACTCAATCCCGATATGCGACGGCGGGGGCCAGGTAACATTACCGACCCGAAATACGAGAAATGTCCCGATGAGACCTGAGAACAGCATCGTCTCAGCACCAAGCAGGACTAATATGCCCAACCGTGCATTGCTCAAGGGTGAACGTTGGTGCATTTCTGCCATCAGTCACGCACCCTATTTCTTACAATCCGAAGAACAATCTCAACGACTGCGGCGATAACCAGTAGTAGTCCGATGACACCCAAAACAGGGACGACCAGACTCTTGATGACACTTTCAACAGACTGAGGTGCTTTGCTGCCTGTAATAATTGCAATCGTTACGACGACAAACAATCCTGCAAACAGTAGACACAAAATGAGTCCGAGGCGGCGGTTTTGCTTGCGGTGTTCTGGCGTGTTCATAATCTGCGGACCCCCGACTAAATTTTATCCAACGCCATTGTGACAAATACCAACGGCAGATAGAGCAGCGAAGCATATAGCAGATAGCGTGCGGCTTTCACTGAACGTGTGCGTGCTAAATAGATACCGACTGATAGAAACGCCACGCCTGATAGTAGTGCTGTGAAGAAATAGACTGTCCCGGCAATGTTATACAACGTCGGTAACAAGCCTATTCCGAGGAGCGCGACGCAATTAACCACAATCTGACGGCACGTGCTTGTCCCATCCGGGTGAATGACCGGCAACAAACGGAATCCTGCTTTTGCGTAGTCTTCGCGATAGATGTAGGCAATTGCGAGAGAGTGCGGGATCTGCCACAAAAAGAGTATCGTAAACAGCACCCATGCTTCGCCTGTTAAGGAGCCTCGTGCGGCAACCCATCCAACGACAGGTGGGAGCGCGCCGGGTACAGCACCAATAAGCGTACACAGTGAAGTTTTCCGCTTGAGTGGTGTATAGAGAAAGAGATAACTCACGACTATCAGCGAAATGACAAAACCGCTCAGCATATTGACCACGAATGTCAGGTAAAGCATCCCACTGCTTGTAAGGACAGCACCCACAAGAAGTGCGGTCAGAGGACTCATTCTCCCTCCAGGGAGCGGTCTCTCCTGCGTCCGTTTCATCTGAGCGTCTACATCGCGCTCAAGGTATTGGTTGAGTCCTAAGACACCAGCAGCGGTTAACCCAGCACCAAAGAGAGTATGTAGACCTCGGAGCCAATCTACAGTCTGTTGTGCGCCGAGATAGAAGCCCGCGGCGGTCGTAATGAGTATCATCACCACCAATCTCGGCTTGACGAGTTCGATAAAGTCTGCGACACTTGGTGCGAAAACGTCTTGCTTCGATGGTTGCTTTGCTGTATCTGTATTATCTGGCAATGTTACCGTTGTTGAACGCATTTTTTAATTATACCTTGCGGATTTTTAATTTTTCCTTGCAGAGTCATAACACAGGTTTCACCTTTAACGTGCCCTCCATCCATCCGCCCTCCGCTTCGCTTACTGGCTACGGTTATGTAAAAATTATCTTAAGAAAGCACGTTTTTGAGACCAATATTTCACGTAGAGATACCCCTCATCCTAATACCCTATTCTGTGGCGAGCGCATCCGTCGCGGGTGATCTGACAACTACCGATGCATCAGTGAACCGGTAGATTTTCAGGGTAAGCACAAAACTGCTCACCAACATAAGCGCACCGACTGCGACATGCGCAGTCGTGATTGTCACCGTGAGTCCGGTTGCAAATGTTTCTCCGAAGGCGGTAAGTTTCGCGAAAAACGCCCCAGTGCCGAGCAGCAACTGAATAGCAAGCAAACCCAGCAATAACATAGGTATCGATTGCCCAATTCTCTGGGCGTCACTATTCATACTAAGAACACGTCTCGCCAATAAAAAGATATGCAACGCGACCAGAAAAGCAAAGAGCAGATGTGCGTCAAGTCTGCTTCCGGTATGCCGCAAAATCGCGCCAAAGATGAGTTGCACATAAATAAGGCACGTCGTAATCAGGCTTAACCGGCGTAACTTCTGTGCTTTAAGATGGCTTTCGGCTCTCGGCTCTCGGCTTTCAGCAAGAGGGTTTTTGTTAAACAAAAACCTCTTTACCGACTGCTGATTGCTGATTGTTGATTGCCTGTCTGGTTCGCTTTTTGGCGCAGCTTGCAAGCCAAAACTTGCTGTACGAAAGTCTTGCCACCAATCGCGAGAGGTGAACCAAGCAATTCCACAAAGCAGGGCAAAAAACGCTTGTGCGAGACATGCATGCACGATCGCGAAGTTGAGATTAATCTGTGTAACCCGAAGTCCACCGAGAACGCCTTGCACAATGACAGTGACCAAGGCGGCAAGCCCAAGCCATTTCAGCCATTTGCGGGAATCTCTCATCAAAAGAAAAACAAAGAGACCGACTGTGAACAGTCCGACGAGAGAACCCATGAGCCGATGACTATGCTCGTATAAGATGCCTCCCACCATTTCCGAGAGTGGATAGAGAAACATATTATACCCAAAGGTCGTCGGCCAATCAGGCACTGCTAATCCGGACTCGGTACTTGTGACAATCCCACCGATGACAATCAATAAGAAAGTCGCGACTGCGGTAGCGCGTGCTATTCTGTGTAGCCATGGACTATAATCGGTGTGTTGCTTCATGCCAAGTTTCCACCAAAGACAAAAGAATGGAAGGTAGGAAGATTGGAAGGCTGGGGGGCCCATCCTTCCAGTCTTCTCTTCCATCCTTCCATCTACCTCAGTTAGTCACCACTGGTCGCGGGTGCATGCTCAGATTGCGCCTGCGGGATCCAATCATTTTCTTCACCGGGAACACTATATTCATAGGGACCGCGGTAGACAGTCGGAATTTGAACGAAATTGCCGTGCGGTACCGGTGTAGGTGCCTCCCATTCCAAGGTGGTTACCTGCCATGGATTCTGTTCGGCAACTTTTCCACGGTATATGCTCCAGAAGAAGTTAAAGACCAGTATCAACTGCGCAAATCCGAGGGTAAATGCACTCATCGTGATAAAGATGTTCATACCTTCAAACCCTTGCAGGAATTCATATTGCATTGGGTTAGAGATACGCCGCATGTGTCCACCTACGCCGAGAATATGCATCGGGAAGAAGGTACAGTTGAACGCGATGAACGTCAGCCAAAAATGAATTTTGGAGAGTACATCGTTCATATAACGTCCGTACATCTTCGGGAACCAGAAGACTATGCCGCCGAAAATAGCGAATAGACTTCCACCAAACACAACATAGTGGATGTGAGCGACGATATAATACGTATCGTGGATGAAGATGTCGACCGGTGTGTTTGCCATATAGATACCACTTAACCCACCAATCACAAACATCGAGACGAAAGCAATACTGTGCAGCATGGGTGTCGTGAATTTAATGGAACCGCGGAACATTGTCCCCAGCCAGTTAAATGTTTTGATGGCTGACGGCACCGCAATGAGCATAGTTGTCGTCATGAACACAGAGCCGAGTCCGGGTCGCATTCCACTTTGGAACATGTGGTGTCCCCAGACGATCCATCCCAAAAACGCGATGGCAATCATGGCGTAAACCATGGACCGGTATCCGAAGATAGGTTTCCGTGAAAAGACAGCAATTAGTTCAGAAGCGATACCCATACCGGGCAAGATGAGGATATAGACCTCAGGGTGTCCGAAGAACCAGAAGAGGTGCTGCCACAAGAGCGGGTCGCCGCCGCCTTCAGCTGTTGCAGAGAAGAACGTCGTTCCTGCAAGCCTATCAAAAATAAGAAGTGCGAGCGCAGACGACAGCACGGGAAAGGCGAGTAGCAACAGGATCGCGACGATGAAAAGCGACCAGATAACTAAAGGGAGTCGGAAGAACGTCATCCCCGGTGCGCGCATATTGATAATCGTCGTGATGTAGTTAATAGATCCTACCAGCGAGGAAAACCCTTGAATGAGTAAACTAATTGCCCAGAGGTTTTGTCCCCACTCGACACCTGTCCACTGCGGATCGGCGGAGAGCGGTGCGTAGCCTGTCCATCCAGCAGCGGCGTGACCGCCGGGTACAAAGAACCCGATTGCCATAATAATTGCGGCGAGAACCGCGAGCCAAAATGAAAGCATGTTGAGGATAGGAAACGCCATATCGCGTGTCCCAATCATCAACGGAATCAGGAAATTCCCGAAAGCCCCGACCAAGATGGGAACCACGACGAAGAAGACCATAATAGTGGCATGCATCGTAAACAGCATGTTGTAAAATGCCGGTTCGACGACCCCATTGGGCATGTTTACCTCAAGCCACTCTTCTTTGTCGGATTCGTAAATATTTTCCCACATCCTGTCAGCCCCTGTGACAACTTCACCTTCATCCATGTATTGCTGCGATGCGCCGATAATCGGCAAAGGTCTTTCGGGATAGGCGAGTTGCCATCTAAAGAGGAGCGCGAGCCCACCACCGACGAAAAACATAATCAGTCCGTAGACAAGGAACTGCTTGCCGATCATCTTGTGGTCGAGCGAAAAGAGGTATTTGCGAATAAAACTTTCTTCGTGATGTTCCGTATGTTCGTTATCGTGCATCGTTATTATCCTCCTTCAGCCTACTGAGGCCATCTTTCTTGCACCCAGGCATCGTAGTTTTCTTGTGTATGCACATTGAGATACCCGAGCATTCCGGAGTGTCCAAATCCACACAATTCAGCGCACGGAATTTCATAACGACCTGCCTTTGTTGCCTCAAACCAGACGTTGATAAATCGGTTGGGCAGGCTATCCTGTTTCAGTCGCAACTGCGGCACAAAAAAACTGTGGATGACATCCACGGAGGTTAAGCGGATATGCACGACCGCGTTGATCGGCACATGCAATTCGTTTTCTAATTCCAAGTCATCATCTGTTCCAAACTCGTTATCAGGACCGGGATAGGTCATATCCCAGTTAAACTGTTTGCCACTGACCTGGACAACAACATCTGGATTCTCAGGAAATTGTGTGGGCGACTTAATATTATTCCACTGTGGGTAACTGAGCATCGCGAGCCCGAAGACAATTACCGTTGTGGCGGCAGTCCAGACAATTTCCAACGTTGTGCTACCCTCAATGTAATCCGCCCTCTTCCCTTCCTGATGGCGATACTTAATCAGGAAAACGATAAGGGTTCCCATCACAAGGATGAACACAACGAGGGTAAGATAATAGATAGCGTAAAAGAGGCTATCAACGCTTTGCCCGAACGTTGATACGTTCTCTGGGAGCCATTGCAGCATAGGTCCTCCTTAACAGCGCGTCTCACTCATTGAAAAGTGAAAACGCGTCAAATTTTTGTTTCTAACAAGTCTAATTCGTCTGTGCAGACGCGGTAAGCGTTGCCCCCACGAACGTCACAGCACAAAACAGACCAGTAATCAGCATAGAAAGTGCCCAAGTCGGTCCCTCTCCAATTGCTTTCACGGTGGTGTCAAGATAGAGGCTCTGCCGAAAAGCGGCGAGCCCATACGTTAACGGATTGAATTTCATTGTCCATTCTAACCAACCGGGCACACCCGTACTCGGAAAAAACGCGCCAGAGAGCAGCCATATCGGGATCAGCAGGAGATTCATAATTGCATGAAACCCTTGCGTTGAGTCCATCCGCCACGCGATGAGGAGTCCGAGATTTGTCAAGCCTAACGCCAGAAGTGTCATCACACCAAGCGTGGCAAAGAGCGACGCTGTACCGAATCGGATGCCAGTCATGGGTGCAAGTATTAGCAGTAACACCCCTTGTAAAAGTGCTAATGTCGTCCCGCCTAACGCCTGGGCGAGCACAATGTGCCACCTTGGCACAGGAGCGACGAGTACGCCCTGCAAGAAGCCCTCGCGCCGATCATTCACGACAGAGATTGTAGCGAAAATGGACGTAAAAAGCAAGACTAAAACAACGATACCGGGATAAAAGTATTCAATATAACTGACCCCATCTGCTGTATCAGAGGGCTGAAAGGAAGCACTCAAACCGCTCCCGATGAGGAGCCAAAATACCAAAGGTTGCGCGATAGCACTGAAGAGTCGGCTCCGCTGGCGATAAAATCTGATGACTTCGCGCCACCATATCGTTGCAATCGGTTTCATTAGCAGTCAGCATTGTCCCGCAGGTTTCCCACACGCGGCTTGCGTCAGCAGTCAGTAAAGAGGTGTTCGGAGTTGAAGATACTTCTTTCAAGTGATGGCTGATAGCCGATAGTCATTCCTCTACACGAATGGATTACCTGTCATTTTTATGAACACATCCTCCAGTGTCGGTTTCCCAAATCGAACCGATTGAATCTCATCTGGAAAGGTGGTAACTAAATCCCGAACGAACTCATGTCCCCGTTCACATTCAACACGGATCAGATTGTCAGCCAGCACCGGCGAAACGCCAAACCTCTTCGTAATTTCGGTGCAGAAGACTTCGTTGTCGATGCACTCTATGAGGATGACATCGCCACTGACTTCCGCCTTGAGTTCATTAGGTGCTCCAAGGGCGACCAATTTGCCTTCATCCAGAATACCGACTCTGTTGCACGCCTCGGCATCATCCAGTAGGTGCGTCGTGAGGAGGACGAGGATATTTTCTGTATCCGCGAGTGCTCCAAGATAGCCATTGAGTTGTCGGCGTGCCGCCACATCCAACCCACTTGTCGGTTCGTCAAGGAGTAGAAGACGCGGAGAATGCAACATGGCTTTCGCGATTTCAACCCGTCTTTGTAAACCACCGGATAAGCGTTCCACACGTTCCTTCGCCCTATCCAAAACGCCAAAACGTTCGAGGAGTTCCGAAATTCGATCGCGTAGGGTTTTGCCAGCAAGTCCATAGAGGTGTCCATGGTGCCGCAAATTCTCAAAAACGGTAAGTTTGCCATCCAGCCCTGGGTGTTGGAAAACAACTCCCAATAGCTTCCGAACTGCCTTCACCTCGGTGGTTAAGTCGTGTCCGAGGACACGAACAGTTCCAGAGGTGACTGGCATCAGTGTGGACAGAATCTTAAAAAGGGTAGTTTTTCCACTCCCGTTCGGTCCGAGGAGTCCAAAAACCTCGCCGCATGAGACACTAAAACTGACAGTGTCAAGCGCACGCCGTTCCTGATATGAATGCGAAAGATTTTTTACCTCAATTCGGCTATCGGAAACCGTCAGCTGTCGGCTTTCGGTTAAGAGGTTTTCGTTTAACACAGGTTTCCTCTTGTAACTGACGGTAGTCGGCGTATTGGACACCATCAGCAAGCAGTTTCTGTTATCGACGGTTATCGTGCTTACGAAAACTTTTAAGTCGCATCACCTGCTGAAAACTGAACGCCAACTGCTGACTGCTATTCTTGCTGACTGCTGACTGCTATTTAAGTTTCAGCGTGAAATTCTGTGTGGCAGTACCGCCAGCTTCCACGGTAACAGAGACTGGAGCACCGCTGTTCGAGCCACACGCCTCATGCCAATAACCGAGCTTATAGGTGCCTGCGGGAACATCTTCAAGTGTGAATTCACCCTTTTCATTCGTCACAGCAAAATACGGATGCGGTACGTAAGCGATCCAAGCGGACATCCACCCGTGAATGTCACATTTTACAGATACGGGACCTTCCGCCTTTTTTACACCCGCAAGCGGCATTTTTCTACGGTTTTTCGTCTGCTGTTTGTTAACCGGCTTGTTGATACTACTGAAGATATGGACGTTGTGATTAACTTTATCGGTGTTGAGCATCGTCAACCGAGCACCGACTGGAACAATTTGGACATGCGGAGTGAACTTGCAGCCTGCTTGGTCGATTTCCAGTTTGGTGGCTTTGTCGAAATCTTTGCCTTTTGAAACGTCGATGAGGTAGACAATGGTATTTTTTAGAGCGTTGCCTTCACCGACAACAAGCGATTCATCATATTTATCAGTCGCCGCACAGACCGCCTGATCTTTTGTGATTTCCAGTACTTTCATCTCAGGCATGTCGCCTTCAAACGTCACAACGCCGCTAATCGTGCCGCCACCACTGACGCTGCCAGCGGCATAGGAATCCGGAAATACTAACATTTCCACTTCGGCATCGCTGTCAGCCGCAAAAGCACCACTAACATAACAACACGCGAGAAGCATAGCGAGACTTGCCAAGAAAAAGGTTTTCATTTTTTCTCCTTTATGAGTAGTTATCAGTTTTAGATTTTATAATTAAGGATATACCACCGATCGGCGCGCTTCCAAAGCGCACAAACAGGAGGTATCCACATATTTTAAACTTCCGAATTTCTCCGCTGTACGACTGCCCGTAAACCGAAGAGCAAGCCGAGAGAGAGAATTGCGATCAACGGTGGGTAAACGAACCGTCTTGAAGACGGAACGGGTTCAAGTACAAAAGTATACCAACTCGACATGACCCGTTTTGTGTCAACATCGCCGTTCGCGCCATCCCATGCAGAGAAAGCGATAGGCACAAAGACCCCGGGTTCGAGTTGTAAGTCCTTCTTGTCCTCGGTCTTCAAGGCACGTTTCACCCACAATTTGTATTGCCCATCCGTGTAAACACTCTGTGTCTGCAATTCGCCTTGCGCTTCCTGAACTTCGGCATTGCTGACCCCTTTAGCGGTGACCTCAGTTACCTGCTCAGGCGCGGAGGCTTTCCACTGCCAGAGATAGACCGGGAGTCTACCGCCCCATAAAAAATAAGGCTTCGGTGCGGTCGGACCTTGCGGGACTTTCACCGGAAATTGAATCGCCAAGGCATCCTCAAGCGGTTTCCCCGTTGTCTCATCCGTTTCGTCACCAGTCGTGTGCGTCCGATCATCCCACGTGAAGAGGAACGCTACCTCCGTGTCGTTATAAAACGATTTGACGTTCACGGAATCAATTGTCGGGTTAAACTGTCGAGGTTCGATGACTATCTGTCCAACAAGCGGGAAATGCTTAGCTTGTAGCGTTTCCCACGCCGCATCATCCATTGATGGTAACCCACCTTGAAGGTATTGCGAACGGAGGACGTTGTTCCCAATTGCGGATTCGGGACGTTCTTCAGGTGCGAGAGATTTAACGTAGTTCGCCAGATGCCAACTCTTTTCATAGACGACTTTCATCGCGTCATTGTATGTTTGTTGTTCAGCGGCGGTCAACTCTATACCTTCCGTCCGATTGAGTGCGAGGTCAACAGCGGCATCCATTTTCTCGTAAAACTTCTCGGATTCCGCTTCCTCTGCCTCCGTCATCTCGTCTTTGTTCTCCAATTCGGAGAGGCGTTTGGATTCCTCTACTGTTAATCCGAAATGCAAGAAACTATCGCCTTCAAATGCGGGCATAGGTGATCCCGCAATACCGCCGATGAACCGTTTGAAGATGGCTTCGGTGTCAGCTCCACCTCGGAAATTCCAACTTTGGGTGAGATTCGCGGGCCATGTCTGAAAGCCCCATTCATCCGTTAGCGTAGGCGCAGACGTTCCGTCACCCCGTCCAACGTTACCGTGGCATTCGACACAACCGAGTTCAACATAAAGCCCCTTTCCGGTTTCCACGCTCTCCTCAGCGTAAGGAATTTTACCTTCCAAGCTGATTTGCCGTGGTGGCGTTTCACTCTCTTTAAACCCATCATAGAAAGTTTTGATATATGCCGTCACTTCCCAGCGATCATCAGCACTCAGGGAAGTTTCCCACCCCGGCATTGAGGATCCGGGCATTCCGATGGTAATAATGTCAAAGAGATCCTGGTCGGTTGGAAGTTGACCGCTCTCTGTAGAACGAATCTTATACAAGCCGCGTGTGAAATCCCGCGGTTTCGGAAGGAGATTCTCAGCGGCGGAACCGTCGCCTCTCCCTTCAGTCCCATGGCAGTGTGCGCAGCTCTGCTCATACACCGATTTCCCTTTCTCAGAAGCCTCTGGAGCGTTCTGTGCGTGCGCTAACATCACAGTATATAGCAGTCCCAAAACCAACATCAGGAGCGTTACATTTCTGGTTCTCATTTTTAATGTCCCTCCCCAAAGGTTCGGAACTGATAACCGGTGTAGTCAGATAGAAAGAGGATTACGTCCCAAATTTCGTCTTCTGTCAAGGAGTTTTCCCAGATAGGCATCGCTGAATCCCAAGGTGTGCCAGCTGCAGGTAACCCCGGTCCGCCTTTGGCTATTCGCCAAAAAAAGAAACCTTCTTGGAAGTTCGGGATAATCCCTGGATCTTGGAAATTAGCGGGTAGCGGTTGGAGGTGAGACGCAAAGTGTCCCTGTCCATCAAGGTGATCCCCATGGCAGTAAAAGCAGTTGTTATAATAAACACGCCTGCCGTTTTCAACATGCGCTTTAAACGCTTCTGGATCGTCCTTTTCATAATGCCGGAAAGGGTTCACGACATCTTGCATCGTGCCAATAACCTCATCTTTGTAGGTTAATTCGAGCGGCGGCGATGGATGCGCATCCCGTGGACTCCCCGGTGGATTCGCGCGCTGGGCGATAATCGAATAGGTATAACCGAGCAGGAACAACGGGATCAACACCGCGACAACACGGCGGCGGACACGGCGATTGTTATCGGTGAGGGTTTCATGAATAGGGCGCAGAAATTCGCGAAAGAGTGAATCCTCAACGGAGATATGCACCAAGATAGCAATTATAATCAACCCCATATACATCGCAATTACGCTGCCCGGTATTGGCACTGAGACAATGCCACCAATGGCAAAACGTAGTACGGCCCAAGAACCAATCAGAATTATGAGACATATTGTGAAGAGCGACAGTCTTTTCATCTTTTAATATTACCTTGCGGTTCGGTTAGGTGGGTTCGGCATTTGACGTTCCCTGACGTATATCCGCCTTCCATTACATTACAGGCTAAGTTTTCTGTTTTTTTAACAACTATTCTGTGTCCGTTATTCCGCTATTCCGCGGGAGTTCCGTCCGCTGTCCCTTCAGAAACTGCTTCCGCTGTTGCTCCCGTAAGCGTGCTTAAGAAAGAGAGCAAATTGCTCATATCCGACACTGATAACAGTAGCGGGAAGTTTTCGGGCATCGGAGACGTAACCAGTAACTTTTTACCAGAAGCACGGGTAAAAATAGCCTCATTTAAATCAAAAGTATCAAATACTTCTTCACTCCCGTCAACCATTAGGATGATTTCGTCATCGTCCATCGTGCCTGAAACGTAATCGCCAACAATTTCATCGTCATCAAAAGTGATAACAGACATCTGGCTTTTCACATCTGTCTTAGAAAACGTCCGATCTTCGCCGCCGACCTTTAGCGTTACAGTGTCTTCGGTTTCGGAAACAATTTCACCACTAACAGGCGCATCCGCATCCGCAGGCGTTAGCGTCAATGTGAAATAACCCCTCGCTTGTAGATTCGTGAGATCCTCAATCGGTTCATCATCAAGTTCGCTCAATAAGAGGGTATGTTCCTCTTCCACGCCATCTGCCGTTTTGGTTCGGACAACGATGCTTTCTGTATCCTGTGAGACAAGCGTTCCCTGATAGGTCGTTCCGTTGGCACGGACAATAACGGCTCCATAACCGCTCACAATTTGGGCACCGGGTATCAGGACCGATTCCTCAAGATACCGCATGTCGTTAAAGGCAGCAATTTCAGAGAGATCCGGCGCAGTGACGACTTCAAAATCTTCTGTGCTCGTCTCACCTGCGGCTGGACTTTCTATACCTGTCACAGCGTGGCACGAGATACACGCCGCAGTGACAAAAACCTTTTTCCCGAGTTCCGGATCACCCGTAAGCAGGGGTGGCAGTGCCGCCGCTACTGTCCCTGGGTCTGCTCTATCTATAGGCTCATCAAACGGTGTTGGATCGATCTCACCACCGAGGCTCTGGAGGTAAGCGATAACTGCCTCAATCTCCAATTTCGAGAGCGCGATGGGGGCTTTCCAAATCTCTGGCATAATCTTGCCGTATCCGGGCACAAGATATTTGTGAGGTTCATAAAGCGATTCGATGAGATAGGTTTTTGCATCTGTGCCGGGTACGCGACTTGCTGCGTTAATGCCGATGTCTGTGAGATCAGGACATCTCCCTTTCGGTGCGGAGGTATCAACGGTGTGGCACGCGCTACACTGCCCTTTTCCGTTAAACACCAAGGCACCCTGCTCAGCAACCGCCTCCGGATCGCTCCAATCCAACTCAGTCAGATTCACCGCTGTGGAACTTTCTGGAACAAGCCCCGCGACAAAGGCGTAAAACCATATCACGGCAAGTGAAAACGTCAACAACTTCATGACGTTCGACCACAAAACGATATTTACGATTACCGAGATAAGAAACCAGACCGACCACGGTAGTAAGTTCTCCGAAGCAATCGGAAACGCGGATGCCCCCGCAATATAGGCGATGAAACTTACCACCATTAAGATGAGACTCGCAATTTTTACGAGCATATTCCTTGACATTTTTTAATTATTCCTTGCGGTTAAATGACGTGGGTTGAACTTTAACGTTTCCGTACGCCCTCTCACAAAAGTTACGTTTCTAACCCGTGTTAGTCATCACCTTCAGCAGGAACCGCTGCTTCGGTGGTAGTTGTTGCTTCTTGCTTCTTCTTTTCACCCCACAAACCGAGCCAGAAGATAAATCCGACGAGCGCGAAGAAAGCCACCATGATAATCGCAACCATGTTCACTGCCTCGCTGAGAAGCGGTGTAAAAGCATCAGGGGATGTATCCTGCATGACTCCGAAGATATGCCACGCCTCTCGAAGCCCTGAGCGTGCGTATCCCATTAGTCCCATTAGGGACGTAAACGTAATCGCCACGAGAATTAACACATACTGTGAGCGATCCGTCATTTCGCCCCATTTAATGGTGCCAGACGTTGTCGCCTTGCGGTACATGAAAATATCAACGATTGTTACGACTGCCATCACCGCGAGTGCAATCAGGACCTGATAAGGCGTAAGGATATTGACCCGTAAATCTGTCGGGACAGTAAATCCGACGATGCCGATAACGACAATCGAGACCGTGGCAAGGAAGAAGGCTGCAGAAATGCCAATGTTGCCAATCTTTTTCCAATTTGCCGTAGGTATCTTACCGGAACGCCGATAGAATAGGAAACTCAAGAAAGTCGTGAGAATAATGATATTAACAGCCGTATTTTTGGCAGTCATCAAGCCGAACAAACCGAGGTGTGGGTGGTTTGCGCCGCCCATCGCGCTCAGTTCGCTGGCACTCGAAATTTTAGAGAGCGTCCGCGGAGTCATCCAGATTGCAACACAGATGATAATAACGGTAATCATATATGGACGGTAGCGCGCATAAATCTCCGCACCTTCAATCCGTCCCATGCCTGACCAGAGGTAGTAGTTTGCACCAATAAAGAGCACACCAATCATCACTGCTTGAATGATAAATAGCCAAGAGAACAGACTCCCCATCATGTTAATGCCCATCGTGTTATTGAACATGTAGATTTCTCTACCGAGCCAATAGCCGAGGAACGGCAGGGGTATCAATCCGCAGAGCGCAATGAAGTTTCCGGTATAGCCCATCCAATCGTAGTGCGCTTTGTCCTCTTTCGTCTTCGCGACGAGGAATCGGAACGCCGCATACGCGGCTACAATGGAACCCCCAAAGGCGATGTTACCAACGAGACGATGGATATTAACAGGCATCCATGTAAAGTTGTTGACGGCATCCCAAACGGTTCCCATGAACTCGCCTGTTGTCTCGTTGTGGAGCGGCACCATCGTATGGCTTGTGACACCCTCCATAGCGGTTTCAGGTGTAAGGGCTGGATCTGCAGTCAATTTCTCCTCTATCCAAGACTTACGTCTCCCTTCAGAGAGTACGCCGTATTGGGTTGCGGGACTGGTTTGGTAACTCAACCACGCGTTAGAAACGAACATAATCGCAGTGCCGAACACATTCAGAAGCACGCCGAGGAAGAGATGCCATCCTTTATGGCGTCCCTGCATCTTGTCCCATCCGTAGGAGTAAAGGTAAAGCGTAAAGGTTTCACCGAAGAATAGGATGACGTAAAAAATCATCGTCGGTCCAAATATCCCGCTGAGCTTTGTCATAACTTTGGGATAGCACCAGATGAGGATGAAGACGAGAACACCACCGAGTAAGGCTGTCGTCGAAAACGCGCCCATACAGAGTTTAATGAACTCTTGCGCCATCCGATCGTATCGCATGTCCTTCGTTTTCCAGCCGATAAATTCGATGATAACAGCGAACATCGGGACACCGAGAATAAAAGATCCGAACAACAGGTGGAGTTGGGCAGCGATCCACGCTGCATTTCGGCTGCCGATCTTCGGGAATGCGCGATATTCTGCCTCGGTCACGTCCTGTGCAAACACCGGTGCAATAGCTAATACGGCATAAGCGAAGAGTACACAACCAAATATAAGATAGAGTCTCTTTTTAGACATTTTTTATGGCTTTCGGCTGTCAGCCGTCGGCTTTCGGTTTCTGTCAGTAAAGAGGATTTCTTACTGACCGCCGAAAACTGATTGCGACGCAAGCCGCGTGTGGACTTGCGGGACAATGCTATTTATTTTGAACGTTTCTTGAAGTCAGCACTTGTGAAGTTTACGGCGATATCGCCACTCGCTGGCACTTCAACGGTTTTGTTTGCTGAACCGAGTTCTTCATGCCATGCGATGACACGTACTTTACCGGCTGGCACATCAGCGATCGAATAAGCACCGGCATCAGCGGATTTCTCATAGTCATCCGAACTAATCCAAGCACCATCGTCATTTTTGTACCCCGTAACCGTAAAAAAATTGTTAGGAACAGCGACGATGTAGCCGGTCATCCACGCGTGGATATCACATGTGAACTTAATTTCTTCAGCTTTGGCAATTTTGTGTGGGATAATTTTGCCGGGCTGTGGAATCTGATAGTTTATCGCGTCATTCTTCTTCGCGTGAGAATGAACGTTGTGCGCGACTGGATCACTGGAGGTAATATCAACAGTAGAGCCAGCAACGACTGCGAGAACGTGCGGGTAGTAAGCACATGCCTTTTGGTCCATAACAGGATTCTTATCCGGGACGGTAGGCTTTGCGCCACGAACACGGGCGTAAAGGACAACGTTTTTGATGCCTTTGCCTTTTGAGACAACAAGTGCCTCGGACTTTGTGCCTGCTACAGCGTCAACGCAATGCTGATCTTTAGTAGCCGTTAAGGCAGGGCGCGCGGGTGCGTCGCCTTCATACATTACGGTGCCGGTGATGGTCCCTGCAAACGCAGCACTTGCAAGCATTGTGCTAACAAGCAGGGAGACGAAAATTTTCATAATTTGGATTCTCCTTATATGTTTTAAATTTACCTGCAATATATTAACACCCCAAAGTTTTAGGATGCAAATAAATAGACCTAAAAATTCAAATTAATTTTTCTTTAAAGATTCACTTTCAAATTACGGACGAAACATCTCCTTAATATAGGCGAGAATTTCGCGTTGTTCCTCATCATTAAGGTAGTAATAAAACGCCGGCATATCATCTTTTCCGGTGTTGATACTGTCCAGCAATTGTTCATCACTGTGCATGTCCCAGAGATTGCTATCGGTTAGGTCTGCAGGATCCAACCTTTTAAAACGTCCGATACGTCCGTTGCCTTCCCCATTGTTTCCATGGCACCCGGCGCAATAACGGGCGTACTTATATTCAACCTCTGACTGATACTTCGTACTCGGGTCAACCTGCTTAGCCAACCAGATTAAGCCGTTGAGCCACACCATAATCATAACAATAATGACCACAAGGTGTTTCATTAGCGTCCCAAGGAGATGAGGTAATCTCGGACGAGTCGAATCTGTTTTTCAGCATCATTGTCAGCATAACCATCGAGTGGCATGTGTTGTCCACCGACGAGGGGCCATGCTTGCGGCATCGCTGTTCCGGGTTGGAACGACTGCGGGTCCTTCATCCAGTCAATGAGCCAATCCGCTTTAAGTCTTTCTTTTGCCAATGACAGATCTGGTCGTCCCGCCTTGTCACTGCCTTCAGGAATTACCTCACCTTTTGCTGGGTGGCAGGAAATACACTGAAGTGTATCGAAAATCTGCTTACCGACTCGCAATTCAGCACGTGTCGGTGTTGGCGTTTCGAGCGTTTCATAAGGGAACGGTTCATCGTCAAGGGCGGAGAAGTACCTCACCAGGGTCGTTGCTTCGTCATCAGGTAATGCGAATGTCGGCATCCGAACTTTGAGCCCGTAGCGAATTTCTGACGGTTCTTTGAGGAATTCAAATAACCAGTCTGGATAAACTCGTGCGCCTTGAGCTTTCAATGGCGGCGGTGCCAATTGCTTGGCAACCATCTCACTCAACCCTTCGTGTGCGATGATAACATCCTCATAATCGCCACCCGCGCCCTCAATCTCGTGGCATCCAGTGCAATTATATTTTTTCACCAATCGCCTACCTGCATCAATGTCGTTCAATTTCTCGGAGCGGTTATGGATATAACTCAGCGGATACTGCTCGGGTTGGAAACTTTTCAAAAGCACTGCAAGTGCCTTCGCGTCTTCGTCACTGACTTGGAAAACAGGCATCCGAGAAACGATACGGCGGGTTTGATAACGTCGTGGATCGGTAACTTTACCGAGCGTCCATCCCGTCCAACTGTGTTCAACATCTACCGTGTCGCCAAAATCAAGTTCATCAGCAAATTTCGCGCCGAACTCTCCGAGGTCCGCACCGACTTTCGACTCATTCTCAAAACCGGGAATCGTGTGACAACCGAAACAACCATAAGTCCTGACGAGTGCCTCACCCTCCGCTACATCTACTTCCCCGATGGAGTCCGTAACTACGTTTGTCGTTGCTTGCCGCAAACTCATCAGATAGGCGACGACGTTGTCAAGTTCGCTAGTACTTAACCGCAAACTCGGCATACTTGTATCCGGATCATACGCTTTTGGATCCTCAATCCACTGGCGGAGATAACTCGCTGTAACCTTTGTGCCAACACTGTCGAGTGCTGGGGCAAAATCACTTCCTAAGCCATCGACAGCATGACATGTGAGGCAACCAACGGTTTTGACGGTTTCCTCGCCTGCCTTAACAGCACGTTCGGATGTGGAATAATCGGGATTGGATTCGTCGAGGTTCGGATCACTCATCGCAGCAAGATAAGCCGAGATAGACTTCACCTCATCAACAATGCGGAGAACATAACTGTCAGGATAGGGATACTCTGTGCCATCGTCCGTTTTAATGACGATACCATTGGCTGTTTTGGTAACAACGCCCGTGCGCTTTCCGCCGTTTTTGAGGTAGACGACCTGCGTCATGCCATCAACAGGGAAGAAATTCGGCATTGTCGTATTTGCGAGGTACGCTTCAGGTTTCTTAATCCAACTTTCAAGCCATGCTGTATCTTTCACCTTACTGCCGACTTTTGCAAGTGATGGGCCCACATTAGGGATGTCATCGAGGGCACTATACCCTTCAACGGCGTGACATCCGTGGCATCCAAGGTCTTCAAAGAGCGCCAATCCCTTCGTCAAATTCGGTGCATAGTCTTGTGGTTCATCCGTTTCAGGATTCACACCGTAATCTAACATCATCACGCCATCATGACAGCGGCGGCAGTTAGACTCCATATACCCTTCTGTTTCTTCAGATGTTCTGCCGGTATGCTCATCTAATCCGAGGACAGGGGTGAGCCAGTATTCAGCGTGCGTCAAGGCGTGGGCGGATTTCGCTGTGAGTGCTTGACCCTGCCCACCATGGCAGGGCGTACACCCAAATCTATCAACGGGGTGTTTGGCGAGAAGGACATCGCGGTGAGGATGCGTCTGAAGAACAGAACGATAGCCGGTTTCATAGGAGACTTCAACTTCACCGAAGACATCCACGTCACTGAAGGTAAGCGTGCCATTTTCCTCTAATGTATATTCATCGGCTTCTGCGTCAAATCCATCTATTATAACACTCTCGCTACCGACCTTAACGCTTGCGTGCTTGAGACGATGTACAACAGGATTTTCGCCATCACCTTCCACCTCAAACACCTCTTGCGCGGATTGTTCGTACCCCGCTTTATCAGCGGAGAAGTGACAGGTAGCACACCGATCTGCGGTATGATTAAAGTCTTCAAGATAGTATTGAACGATGGTTCGTGTTTCACGGAAAGGATTTTCTAACAGACTCCCCAAGAAGGTTCGCTTAATACCGCCGACCGAATGCAGTTTTTCTTGAAGGCGCGTAACTTCTTCGTGTTGTGCTTTATCGGCTTGCAATGATTGAAGGGATGCTTGTGCGGCGGCGATACCTGCAGTAATTTCCGTATCCGTAGGATTATACTTCTGGGCAATGAGATAGGTGCTAAGGGCACTCTGTGCGTCCTCATTGGTTTGATAAAACTGCGCCAAAGCCTCGTTCGCATTTGCAAAGGTTGCTTCTGCGTTCAAAACGGCTTCGGTGAGTTCGCCTTCAATTTGGGACTCATAATCCGCTAATTTTTCCTGCCATTTATCAACGGTAGCATTGCGTTTACCCTTCGCTTCATGGAGACTATGCTGATATTTATAGTTAATGGCATCGGATTCGCTCTGTCGGAATTTGCGTTCTTGCAGTGCTTCTTCCACGGCGACCTGAGCGTCCCTGACTTCCTTCGTTAACCGACCAAGTTCCTTTGCGTCAGGTTCTTGAGGTGTGGGGAGTTCAGGCAAAGCCAATTGTGCGTTCTCTAATTCCGCGCTTGTTTTCTCATACTCATATTGATAAAATTGCTGCTGGATCTGCTTCCACGGACGACGAGTAATCATCTCATCCCAGAATCCCCATATCGTCACCAGTCCTAACAATCCGGACAAAATAAAGAACAAAGCAGAATACGACTTACTCTCAGCAGGAATTTCCTTTTTGCTCCTCACGAAATTTTCTCCCTTTTTCTAATTTCCCTTAAATATTGAACCACGGGGATACCCAGATGTATTTTACATTCAAAACCACACGCAGAATCATTTTTATCGGCAGCGCGAGCATGGTTAAGAACAGAAATGAAACGACGACATATCGGACAAGACCCAGTTCCTGTAAGAACTGGCTACTCTTAGACTTCCATAAGTAGAAAAGGGGACCGATTGCAAAATAGCCTGCAACCACCACGAACCCGAAAAAGTTCGCAGTATCCGCATTACGGATGCCGAAAAGATACGACAAATTCACATTTGTCAACGGGACAACGAGATGTGGATCCCACGCTTCCCATGGCGCGAAGAAGTTCCATCCGGGACCTCTCAGGAATGTCCCAACGACCATCAGAACGATCCATAAAATGATAAATCCGAAACAGAAGACTCCGAGCGCGAATGGACGCTCTTTTATTGTGTAATATCCCTTGCCCTTCGGATTGATGTCAATGTACGGAATAGCAACCAGGCCTGCGATGATCAGTCCAGGGAGCACCACTCCAGCAATCCACGGATCGAAATAAACGAGCATTTCCTGAAGTGCCAAGAAATACCACGGCGCTTTAGAAGGGTTCGGTGTCTTCGTCGGATCACTGGGTTCTTCAAGCGGTGCATCAATCATAATCGACCACACACCGAGCACGAGCATCACGATAATAGCGCAGATAAACTCATTCCGGCACAGATAGGGCCACACGTAAACCTTATCGTTAAGAGCGGCATCCGAAGGGACACCTGTTTTGTCCGTCTGGCGTGCCTGCCGGTATGAAAGCCAGATGAAATAAGGTATCAAAAAGAGAATAGCAACAATGGGGACATTATCCGGCTTCGTCACCAATGCTATAAGATGCTCCATATCCGTCTGCTCCTTTTCATAGCCATCAGTATGGATTTTTTCAAAAAAAAATCCTTGTTGACTACTGACAGCTAATAGCTATTTTATAGAGGTCCAGAGATACCACCGTCTTTACGGACTCGCCAGAAATGCAAAGCCATTAGGACGCTTGCCAACAGAGGCACCGCAACGCAGTGTAAAATATAGAACCTCAATAACGTTGAGGGACCTACGATCGTACCCGCCAGCAGCGCGAATCGAACATCGTTGGATTGCGTGATGTCTTGTGGGGCGAATGGACCTTCATGCCCCAAAACCGGTGTTGCACGTGCCATGTTCGTGCCGACAGTCACAGCCCAAAATGCCAGTTGATCCCACGGTAACAGATAGCCCGTGAAACTCAGGAAAAATGTCACAAGCAACAAAATAACCCCGACTGCCCAGTTGAATTCTCGAGGCTTCTTATAGGACCCGGTCAAGAAAACCCGGAACATGTGCAGCATCACCGAGATAACCATTCCGTGTGCCGCCCAGCGGTGCATGTTCCGCAGAAGCATGCCGAACGGAATGTCAAATTCGAGGTACTGGACATCGTGGAAGGCGTATTCAGCTGTTGGTCGATAATAGAACATCAGGAGTACGCCAGTGACGGCTGTCACGAGGAACATGAGGAAAGTGATACCGCCCATGCACCATGTAAATCGGAAGTTCAGCGCGTGGCGAGAAATCCGGGGAGGATGGAGATGTAACCAGACGTTTTGGAGGACCTGTAAGGTATAACGGCGCCCAGTGTCTTCATATCCGTGGCGGAACATAGAGCGCCAAATGTCGGAATTCGTAATCTTTTCTTTGAGCCCTTTACGTTCTTCGTTCATATTTTTTTAGCAAATTTCGACGTGGACGTTGCGATACTGGCTTTGAAACTGCGCCCTACAACGCCGAAACGCCTTTCTACCTGACGGAGCCAGGCACAAATGCTCTCCTTTCTTCAGACCTTCAAAAAGGAGCCTGGGTCGGTCCACTGCCCCTTCTCACCTAAAAACTTCACAGACTTGTCGATTTCGAGCTGCCCATCTTCTGCCAAAATAATTTTAACACGTTCAAGGGGTCGTGGCGCAGGACCTTCGTAGTTAACGCCCTCTCGGTCGAAACCGCTACCGTGACATGGGCACTTGAACTTGTTCTCAGAACCGAGCCAGCGCGGCGTGCACCCGAGGTGTGTGCAAATCGTTAAGAGCGCGTAGAACTCGCCGTCTTGCTTCCGGACAATCCAAACACCAAACGGCTCTTTTTTGAATTTTTCGCTAACGCTACCCGGCGGATATTCTGCTGGAAATCCTGCTTTAAAAACAGAGGAGGGTTCAAACAGCACACGTGGATACAAATACCGAACCAATCCCGGTCCGAAGGTCAACCCCAATGCAGCAACGAAATTTCCCCAACCGAGAAATTTAAAAAATTTACGTCGAGATACCACTTATACCCCCGATCATGTAGGGTAATGCTTACACATAACACCTACGAATTAAAGGTAAACCGCAAACATTATAACCTAATTTGAAAAATAAATGTCACCAAAATCTTTCCGCATTTGGAAGCCTGTTCTGCACAAACTGGACACACGCGTCAATTCCAGAGGGGTTCAATCAAAAACACACTGAAATTTCGCGCATGAGCGTTAATTATTATACCATGTCTTGAAAAGTTTGTCAACCAATTTTTAAATTTTTTTAGGGCATTCAGTTTTCAGCAATCAGGGGTCAGTAAGAATCGCGAGCACAACTCGCTCCTATAGCGAGGTATCCGAAATTGGAGGCACTTCCTACAAGAGAACTCAATGACCTTAGAAATCGTAAAATTATGTTCAATTCTCCAACGATTTGTGTTAAAATCTAACCCAGAAATTTCCCAGTTTTCAGAAATCAATAGTCCATGAACATATGAATAAAGGAGAATTGAGATGGCTCGCTTTACAATCAGTTTAATCATGGTAGGTTTCATGTTCGCACAACTCTGCAACGCTGAAATCGACCCGAACACTATCGTCGGCGCGTGGTTATTTGATGAAACAGGTGGAAAAGTCGCCAAAGATTCATCCGACAATGGCAACGACGGCGACCTCGTCGGTGGTGCGAAATGGGCAAAGGGTAAATTTGGTAACGCCATTGAACTCAACGGTAAGGACGCTTGGGTCACTGTGCCAGAGATTGGACCGCTTGAGGACTTTACGCTCATGAAATGGTTCAATTCGACAGGCAGGGTTGGATTATGGAGATGTTTCTTCAATCGTGACGGTTGGGCTGCTGGATATGTCCACTATCAATTCCGTCCGGACAACAAGATGGAAATGGCTATTCACTCTAATGCCCCAGTCCGACATCCGGGGTGGCCCGATTCGGATTTCACGGCGGACAAAGACATCTTGGATGAATGGTTTCATCTCGCAGTTGCTTACAGCAGCAACGATGAAGAGGTTCGCGTCTACTTCGATGGCGAACTTGACGCAGAGGGTAAATGGGGACCTTTGCCAGGAGAATTTGGACCCGGACGGATCGGCTCCTGGGATGGTGGCGGCAGAGAATGGGAGGGTCTGTTCGACGAAATGCTACTCTTCGATGTCGCACTGGAGGAAAACGACATTCAGATGCTCATGGATAACGGGTTAGAAGCCACGCTCGCTGTCGAACCGGCGGGTAAACTTACAACAAATTGGGGGAAAATTAAGTTGGGACGGACACACAGTAGGTAGGCATGGTAATAGACGATCTCCGATAGGCGCGCTTTCAGGCGCGCCTATCGGAGATTCTGCACCCTGACCTTATTAATAAAGTATTTAAAAAAGCGTCAATTTGGGAACTTCGACTGCCTCTTGTAACTTTCGCACGGCTTCGGCGATATCGTCAACAACGGTTTGTCGGAGTGCCGTAAAATTTTCATCCTCCTGCCGTAGGACATAAGCAGGGTTAAACGTCGCCATAGCGAAGGGAGCATACGTGGTATCTGTAAACCAGACACCACGTTCTTCTGTAATGCGAAAACTACGATGGATAAGCACTTTCGCGGCAGGCGCACCCATACACAAAATCACGGAAGGTTGCATCAAAGTCAGCTCACCGTCGAGCCATTTGGAACACGCCTTAATCTCTGATGCTTTCGGTGGACGGTTCTTCAACACATCCCCTTTAAAACTTGCAGCGCGACACTTAATGATGTTTGTGAGCCAGATGTCGCTACGCGTTAACCCATTTGCGGTCAAAACATCATCAAGCATATCCCCAGCGGGACCTGAAAACGGCAGTGCTGTCCGATTATCAGCGGCAGACGGACCCTCCGCAACAATCGCTAACTTTTCGGTGGCATCGCCGCTACCGAAAACAACATTCGCACGGGTTTTCGCTAAATCACAAGCCGTACAAACACTTGCCCGTGTTTTGAGGGCTTGCATCTGTGTCTGAACGTTACTCATCATTTCACACCAATTTCTCTAAAAGAGGCGAGGTTACAAACCTCGCCAGCGGAATCCATGGAACTATAGGTTGCCTCCGGAAGTTTTCGCGAAGTGAACGCTGGCGTGTACTAACTGATCTGGTCGTACTCCCGTAAATGTCAGTTTATAAATCGGTTTATCCCAATTATATTGATAATCGCTTCCATAGATCGCCGCATTCATCGGTAGGTAATCATCCGGTACATGAATAAAGCAGGTTCCCTCAGCCTGCCTAAGTGGATTACAAACGAGCATGTAACTTTGGCTGTGTGTATCCCAACCAGCAGATAAAATCTCGACACCGCCCTGCGTATAGTGCATATCTGTGGCGAGCAATTGCGGTACGTTCTGTTCCTCACGGAAGCAAAGCAGTTTGGCAGAACGGGGTGGAATATTCAACAAGGTTACACTGTTTGAAACCTTTCCAAGATATTGGCGCATCCAGAAGTCGTGGACGAGGAATTCTTTAGATTTCGGTAACCCAAGTGTCTCCAGTTCAAAATAGGCATCATTCTCGTAGTCGTCCCAGTTGAAAACTGCGGCGAGATACCAAGCCTCGCGAGGTGTTGATACCGGTAGACACCATATTTTTGGAAAAGGTTCATCGTAAAGGTCTATAGGTGTAGCCGCCTTACCTGTGAGTGGAAAAATTTTTGCCAAGTAATCCGCACGCGACGAAGTCAGTGTCGTAAATTGGTCTGCGCACAAAACTGTCCCACCACTCAATGCCGCCGCTGTCATTTCCACAATTGCCTCGTTGACAGGACGCGGTTCATTCACAGCAATCTCACCAAAGACGTGTCCCCAGAGAACATTGTGCTCCCTCAGATGTGCGGCATATCTGCCGAGACGATGCTTTGTGCCACGCTGATGATGCCACGAGTCATTTGCCCGATTGGAAGCCGTGCCCACAGCAGAAAGGGAAGGACTGAGGAGTGGCGTATTCACATCAATGTTACCAAGGCATGGACCGGGTACAGCATTGTATCCGGCGAGTAGAATATCAGCCTTCAGAGGCACGTTTTCCGCCCGCGCCTCATCGACTGCCTCCCTGAGCAATTTTCCAGCGAGACGATAAAGCTCGACTGAGGTCAAACTGTTATCACGCCAACGCAAGTTGTGTGAAGCATTCGTGAGTCCCACCGTATAAGCTGTAAAGTCGGCGTTGATGAATGAATATCCACATTCACCAACGATCTGTTTAATCTGTTCACGAATACGGGACTGCACCTCTGGATGCGAAACATCTAAGAGGGCGACCTCTTTACCACTCTCTGGCAAATGAACTGTGGCAGGTTTGGAACCGTTACGCGCAGAATGCCTACGGGAGTATCTTCTTCCACCACGGGACGCAGTTTTCTCTTGTATACAATAGTTTGGATGGCTTTGGACAAGTGCCGAATCCAGTGCGGCACAGAACGGATTAAACCGGATACCGGCTTTGAAACCTTTCGCTCGGATGTGACTGGTAATCGCTTGCATTTCCTCGCGATTTTGCGATACCGAAGCCTCTGAACCCTGCGTAAAAACTCCCAATTCTGATTCCAAGATTGCATTCAATTGAATATAATCAATACCGCCTGGACAGTTCGGCTGAAACATCGGGTTCTCGGCGAGCGCGTCTGTTTCGGTCAAGATAGCATTTGCATCAAGGGATCCGTCTGTATCGGCAAGCGTCCAGACAGTAGTGGGCATGCTGTGTTCAAGGATGGGCTGAGCCTCAGTAAGATCGCTTTCGTGTGCGATATTCCGCGCCGCTATCATCGAAGTATAATGTTCATAAGCTGCAGACACCTTATCTGTAAAATTGATGTAAGCAGTTTCGGAGGTGATTTCTTTACCAGAATCGCACTGCTGCTTACACTCATGATAAAGGGACCACGGATTAACACCTGACGCGGACGACTTTTTACCATGCGATTGCGAGCCGCGCCCACCATTTTTATCACAGCCAACTTGAATTCGGGGCCACCATTTCTCAGTCGTCAGGAAACCGAAGACAAGTGCTTTCCCGCCTTTTGTATCGCAAATTACACCATCATTGCCCGGATGCATAGCGTCGGTCTCACTGAGTAGAAACCCTTCATAGAGCCTTTTACTGACGCCAGGGGAAACAGGCGGCATGTTAATAAAGAGATGATAATCCGATGGAAGTCCGCCAAGTGACACAGCACCCCGGTTGCCTGAAACCCCAAGCACCGTTACACTATCGAGTCGTAGTGGTTCCGATTTTAGGTTTTCAATACCAACTTTGAGGTGTATCGCGGGGTGTGCCGCATAGCACTTGAGGTAAGTATTTATCCGCACCCCCTTACCTGTCGCCTCATGAGAGAAGCGAATTTGGTGATAACTGCCGAAAGCATCAGTCTTCGGAAGTTCAGTGTTAAATTCGCGAGTGCCAGCGTCTTCAGTTTTGATGGTACTTCCATTGTTAAGGGTTATTTGTGTGGACCCCTCTCGGATAATTGTGTGACCACTCTCATCGACATAATCCCATGTTCCTTTTGAAAGGTTAAACTTAATCTCAAAATTAGCGTGGTTTATCACAGCGAGGTTGCCCCGCCGTGAAACTGTTATCACATTTGATCTCATGTTTTCTAATTTTCCTTGCAGTTCGGTGAGGTTAACCGGAAGCGGCAACTGCCCAACAAGATATGATCTCCGCGGGTTCATCCCCCGTTTGGCAAAGCGAAAAGGTGTCTCTGGGGTCGAGGAAAAGGACATCATGTCGTTTCAAAGCACACGTTTCTCCAGCATCAGTTGTCACTTCAGCACATCCATCCCTTAGCACATAAATTGACTCGCTGTCTATCGGTTCATGTGCAAAGTTTTCCCCTTTGTTGAGATAGATGTAATCTAAGGAGAGGTGTACAGAGCCTTTTTGTGGAGAGACCACACTTCGCCATTCGGTGGATTTTCCAAACACAGGACCACTGCGCGCCATATTGATGACTTGGACGTTACTTCGATGTCCGTCTTGAGGTGTAGGCGCTGTATTCGGGGTATCCCGTTCGCCTCGGTAGAGTGCCATATCCGGCGGTGCCTGGAAGCTAATTAAACGCGCCATGTTCGGGGTCGTATTCACCGTTCCATGAACCTCGCCTGCCGGCACAAAGATAACATCGCCCGCAGCAATCGGTGTATAGACCGCCCCTTGGCGGATAGCGCCACCCCCTTCTAAAACGACAATCGCGTCTTCCGATGCATCGTGATAATGCTGCGTAAACTCTTGACCGGGGGCGTGAACCCCATGATTTAAGGTCAGCTGTTTGGAACCCATATCGGGATGCACGACACGCCAATTTTTACCTTTGCCCATTTGAAAGGGCGTTCCGGATTGGAGATTCAAAATTTCCATATTTCTCACCAGTCTCTAAAGCATAAGATGCTTTATATTGCTTAATACCTAAAGATTCTTTTCATAAAACGATACAACTGTATCCCCGTAAGGCGCGTGCCGACTCCGCCTCAAATTCCCGACGACATCTGGCACAACACACTGCCTTGCATGCTCAACAAGCAGAATGCCATCAATACAGAGCAGCGAACTCTCGGCAAGCAGTGGTAAACAGGTCTTATACAGTTGCGATCCCCCTGCTAAATCAGCACCATACGGGGGATCAAAATAGATAATTTCAAACACAGTGGATCGCTTACAGAGGTATGCAATCCCTTTCATAACATCGCGACGGAGCAGATGATACCGCGCATGGGATTCAGTAAGCAGACCACATGTGTGGAGGTTTCGTTCGATAATCTCGATGCACCGCCGGTCGCGCTCCAAAAACGTGACATGTTTCGCACCGCGGCTCAACGCTTCAATTCCCATATTCCCGGTACCTGCACACAGGTCCAGGAAATTTGTATCTACTACCCGTTCCTGCAGAATACTAAAAACCGACTCTTTCACACGATCGGCAGTTGGGCGGACGAGACGACTTCCTTTCGGAGTCATCAAGCGTCTGCCTCTGAATGTGCCAGCAATCACTCTCATCTTTTAATTATTCCTTGCGGCTAAAAGACGTGAACTCAGACTTAGATGTGCTTTTCTCTCGAGTCGCCCTCCATTACATTACGGGCTTGGGTTTCGCCCCTAATACTCTGCCGACTGAACGCTTATTGCACGGCAAATCGCCACTAACAACTACTAAACTACAAAATTTTGAACAACTCCTCTATGACTGTGCCATCGTCAACGACTCGGATCGGTCGTCCGGAGCGAGAATAGTTCTCTTCGTCAACATCGATTCCAAGCGCGAAGCAGAGTGACGCAAATAGGTCTGGTACTCTGACGGTCCCACTGACAACCTGAGTTCCGTCTTCATTTGTGCTTCCGATGACCTGTCCGCCGCGGGTACCGCCTCCGGCGAGGACAGCCGACCAGCCAGTGGTATGATGGTCGCGTCCATCATTATTGTTAATCTTCGGTGTGCGACCGAATTCACCGAGCCATAGCACGATCGTCTCTTCAAGAATATCCCGTTCAGCCAAGTCCCTCAGGAGCATTGCGAATGCTGGATCTACCGTGGCAAGAAGTTCTTTCGTCCGCTCAAAGTTGTTTTCATGTGTGTCCCAACCGTCCAGCGAAACCTCAACAAATTTGACCCCAGCCTCTATAAGTCGACGCGCCATCAAACAGCCTTGACCGAATTTATTCATCCCATAAGCCTCGCGGATCGCCATCGGTTCTTCGTTGAGTTGAAACGCATCTATTTTCGGAGAGTTAATGAGCTGATCCGCCTTTTTGTAAATCGCTTCATGCGCCTCTGTGCTGCGTCCCGTCCGTTTCGAGATAAAGTCTTCCTCAATCGCTTTAAGCATTTTCAGGCGTTCGCGGAAACGGTGTGTATCCATCTGCGAAGGGTAAGAGAGATCGTCGACAGGTTTCATCGGATCTTTGACAACAAACGGATCGTGCGTTGCCCCAAGGAAACCACCGGAATAGGTCGGCGCATTAATATTAACACAACTCGGAAGATCGGAGAGAGTCTCCTCAAGGTAGTAAGAGGTGAGCGAACCGAGGGTGGGATGCCTAACAGCACCGCCAGGTGCATACCCTGTATGAAGTAGATAGCGTGCGCGTTCATGATTGCCTTCACGTGAAACCATCGATCGGATAATAGAGAGATGGTGCGTCTGCTCTGCAACACGCGGGAGATGTTCGGAAACCTCTATGCCTTCAACACTTGTCGGGATTGCCGCAAAAGGCCCACTATTTTTGGTGCCGGGTTTCGGATCAAAAGTGTCTAATTGACTTGCACCGCCACTCATGAACAGCACGATACAGTGCTTCGCACGCGGCAGAACATCCTCAAGCTGCGCAAGGCTATTTGAACTGAAGTGCTGCATCGCGACGAGTCCCAGAAAACTGCTGATACCGCCTTTTACAAAACAGCGGCGTGAGATTTCTTTATGCCACAACTCTGGCGTGTCGTATTCTGGAACCCACAATTCCGCGTCCATATCTACTCTCCTCGTTACGTTCAACTATACTATTTTAGCATCTCTTCCCCTTTTAAACAAACCAATTTTAATAGGACTTACGCAATTTTCCATGAGTACCTACGGCACGCACACCGCTGGTGAGGTTTCAAACCTCGCCAGTAAAGGGGCTGCGTAAGTCCTGTTTTTCTCAGAGATGTTTTATGGGTGTTTTATGTCAACTCGGAGTATGGCAGCGTTCGCCCCGGCGCCCTAAACCGCAATAACCCGCTGTTGCCCCTCTCTGTATTCTGAGGGCGTAATGCGAATTTCAATATCGCGGTTCAATCGATTCAGAAACGTCAACAGCCGTTCGACGCTATAATGATTAAACTTTCCTTTTTTCAGGCGTGAGATTTCAGGCTGCTTCACGCCGAGAAGCTTCGCTGCTTCCGCTTGGGTGAGCTGACGACCTTCTATAATCTGAAACACTTCAAACCCAAGTTTCGCTTTGAGAAACAGTGCGTCGGCGTCCGGCAAGTCTAAATCCTTAAACACATTGCCTGAACTCTTTTCAAATTCAATCTTCTTGCTCATAATTCGTCTCCAGTTCCTGCGCCATTCTGAGGCGTCTCTTGATAAGGTTTACGTCTTTCTTGGAGGTCTTAATGCCGCGCCTTGATTTTTTCTGAAAACAATGCAGCACATAAACCCTCTCTCCAATTTTCACGGCATACACGGCACGATACGTGTCCGTCCTAGAATCCGCTCGTATCTCAAAAACCCCTGAGCCAACGCCCTTGAAGGGTTTCGCCGCAGGAGACAGGCTTCCCGCCTGTGCAATAAACAAAGCGTCCCCAATATCCTTTTGAACGGACTGGGGAAATTCCTTCAGCTGTGCCTTAGAATCCCCGACCCATATAGCGTCTCTTAAGTTCGGTTTCCTTTCGTGATCCATACTGTATTATAACCAAATGGATATAATATGTCAAGTGCCGATCCTATCAAGGATTCTCGGTAGATGCAGGCGTATCCCACCCTAAAGTATCCTGCACGCGCAGAACCCAGTACAACTTCTCAAGGTTCTCACGCAACCAGCGAAATGTTGCCTCCCGATCGGCGGTCTGTGTTAAATCTACGTCCTTCTTCATCACGCGTAATTGCCAAATGCCACTACTTGCCTCAGGAAGTGGTCTAAAAAAACCGTAGGCAGTACACTCAAAATCGAACATCATCTGCGTTTCGCCTCAAGACCACAAGCCCGAGATCGGTGATTCGGTAGTAGCCTGTCCTGGTTCGTTCTATCAAATCTTTGTTTCTCAGGTAAAGTTCCACCCTTCCACTTCGACTTAACTGATGTCTCTGATTTTTGGTAAGGGAAAAATGCTCGGTAATCATATTGATGATCTCGATTCGAGGATATTCTCTTCCATCGCTGAGAAATTCAAGGGCAGGTTGCTCCATTTCTTTACCTGTCGGCAGAGAAGTCCTTCCAGATGAGAGTCGTACAGATTCCGTTAAGGCAGAAGATAGGTGTGTGGATCGCATTAAGAGTTCTTCATCCTGCGAAGAATTGAAAAGACGCTTCAATTCCGTTATCTCACGCACTATCCACGCTTGGAAATCTTCTGGGGAAACTATCACTTCCCACTCTCCATCTACCTTCTCAACACTCCACCCGGCATCCCGCATTTTCTGTTTACCTTCGCGTCCTTGTGATTGCCAATAGTACCAAAAACTTTGGGTAATCCCATCTCTTTCAACAGAATACCGGTCGAAATGTTTTGTAAAGGTAGTGCCATGAAAAGTGACAGAATCAGGCATATTCTCATTTCGTGGCACAGGTGCTTCTCTTGCAGCGAGACGTTCCTCCAGTTCAGCGTTCTCTGCTTTCGCTACCTCTAATCCAGCCTTTTCTGCTTTCAGTTGGTCTGACTTCATCTTGAGAGATTTCTCACAGGCAGCCTTTTCTTTTTTCACAGCCTCCAACCGAGTCGATGTCGTTTGAAGGCACTCCTCCAATTCAATCTTCTCTGTTTCCACTGTGTCTAAGAGTTCTGCATACTCTGCTTTCTCTAATTCCAGTCGTTTCAACTCAGCCTCATGGTACGCCTCTAATTCAGCCTTTTCTGCTTCCACCACCGCCAGTCGATCAGACATCTCCGCGAGGTGTTCTTCAGGCTCATCAGAAAAAAGTCGATCGCGAATATCCTCAACCGCGATTTTTTGCTCAGGAGCATTGATTTTTTCAAGGACTTCAGAGATAAGGGATAATCTGACTCGGGTGTACTCTGAATCCAGATCCACCGTGCCTGGGTGAGCAGCATAGTTTCTTGCTTGCGCGATGATGCGTAATTTATCTTGACTTGTCATATCATTAGTAAATTGAGGTCCTAAAACCTCTTGCCTCCAGTTTCTACTAATGAGGCTGGGAAAGTCGCCTATGTCAATTGCTGCTTCAACACTACCACCGTTAGTCTGTAAAAAACTGTGAAATTCATTTGCCTTTTTTCGTAAAGAATCAGCGATAACGTCTTCTACGGTTTTTCCTCGAACCTTTTTCAATGAGCGAACAATGAACGGACGCATTGCATCACGGTAAATATCAAGAGCTTTGTTGAGTGCGTCTCGGTTGGGACGTTCTATTACATTCATATTGTGAATTTTTTATTTTCTATTAATTCAGATTCTGTCTGATCTTTTACATCAGATAGACGCTTGAGAATTAGGATCAGTACCCCCAGGATGACGGCTAACAGTCCTCCCAGTATCATATTTTGAATCATTGTTCTATTTATCGCCTTTTTCATTGCTTTAGGGACACTTAGCAAGCAGAACGCCCCCGAGCGATAAAATAAAATTAGTGTTTAACAAGGTGTCCCTTGGCAACCCGGCATTCAACCCGTATCACAGGGGCGGATAGGCATCGACGCTGAGCGCGCCGAGGTGATACGCCTATCCGCCAAGTTATGAAAAGTATAGCAAAACACAGAAAAATTAAAAATTCACGCGTCCTATGGGGAAGACAGTCATCTGATGAGTCCCCAAAATCCGCGAGAATCCGTATAATCTGTCTAATCCGTGATTTGCGGCGTACTCGACCAAATGCGACGTGCATTCAGACAATAATCCCAACCTCACTCTCATAGTCATACACTGTTTCCGACACCGAATACCTCCGCTCATACACCCAGACCCTCGACACAAATTTCCATGCCGGCGGGATGCGCCATCCATGCCTATGTTCTACTGCCACCACTGGATTATCAGCAGGCACTGGGAACTACCGCGGCGGCTTACACCAACCACACGGACCATACCGTTCCTTCGCTTCCGCCAACGAGATCGGAATCTTGCTTCGACGCAACCATTTACAGTCGCCACGATGATACTTCCGCCCAGTGCGTGTCACATAGACTTCATCTTCCGACTCCGATTCTGCCACAGTCACTTCCGCTGACTGTGAAGCGACACGCGCTTTTGGGTCTCCATATAAACCTTTCCCCGAAATGCGAGCCCGATTCCCATAATACCGAAACAATTCTATATGCTTAAAAGGGAATTGCGTATAGGCATGCCCATACCCCTGACGCACAATCTCTAAATTCACAAAAAGCCCATCGGGCGCACGATACACATACGCCAAGAGCCTGCCAAAAGTATCCGTCCGCTCCGCATCAAACCGCAGATACACAGATTCTCCGAGTAGCAGATTCTTGGTGAAGTTGGAGGCTTCTTTGCCATACGCCTCAACAGGTTTATTCGGATGCACTGTCTCCGGTGTGTCAACACCAATCAATCGAACATTCTTCGCTTTGCCGTTGTAGTCGATCTTGACCGTGTCACCGTCGATAACTCGCACGACTTTGTAGGCTGTATCACCTGTAAAATTTTCAACTGGATAGGACACCGGCATCACTCGGTTGGTTTCAGCAATAGCCATCCCGAAACTTTCCGACTGCGTTTCCGCCGAGCGAACCTCAAAAGACGGCGCACCGAAAAACGTAAGGACGTAATAAAGCCCAAACACAGCGAACACCAAGAATGAACCGCTTGCCAAAACTTTTCTCATGTAAAACCCTCTCCTCATCCCATTCTGACGGCAGTCGAAAAACCTTAGGCAGTACAGCGGCGTCCAGTATATCCCAACAGATTGATAATCTATCAACCAAGACCGGTCTAACCTCGGATGCACATAGACACACGTCACAACACCTATACCGTTGACGACTTTCCGGGCATTGCCTGAATATTGATGCTTCGCCAAACCGATCTTTTTTGCGTGTGCCTTCTCGATCGTGGTGTCATCAAAAATGATGTATCCGTCCGGGGTTTGAACCACGTCGATTTGACATGTTCCCAGACGATACGCGGTGTAAGACGCGCATTGGCAAGATACCGATTTATCTGATCATGACTGAAGTTTTCAGAATGTTCTCCGAAATGCGTCAGGGTATAATTGATAGGCATGCTGAGTAAATATTGACAATAATCAAGACGTGTCGGTCTAACCATCGTAATCTACCTCCTCAAACACAATATTAGCGTTTTCGGAGGTCTATGTCAAGCATTATTGCGTAAGTCCTAAATAACATGGAGAGCAGGGTATATCTGCCATCTCTAACAAATCTACATACTTTTGTACTTTACCATAAAAGAATAAAAACGAAATAGACTTAATGATTTACAGCAGCAACCTGGATTAGTAGACCTCTATCTATTTCGGCTTGATACGCTCACTGTAAAATGATATTATAGTTAGTGAGATAGTATCAAAAGCCATTTACGTTTTAGTTTCACGTTTCACAATCAAAGGAGCAATTTTCTATAATGTCACGCACGCAAAAACCGATCCGCTGGTGGCTCCTGTCTATTGTTATTGTTGTTGCCATTTTAAGCATTCTGATAATCCAAATATTGGACATGGATCACCGTCAAAGCAAAGTATTTTGGATAGCTACAGTTATCGTCCTTACAGCCGTTCTGAGTGCCTTGTGGCTATTAGGTTTCTCGCGTCTGGGTTGGCGGACTAAGTTAATCACCCTTGCCATAGCCATCTTGGGAGTCTTTCTCGGTGCCAATCTATTCCAATTCAAAGGATTCAGTGGCGACCTCATCCCGATATTTGAATGGCGATGGCGGGATGAACCGACGGCTTTCCGACAAGATCCAGGCAATACATCCGACACCCAAATCTCTATTGCTGATTACCCACAATTCCTCGGTCAACATCGGAACGGCGTAGTGACAGGTATCAAGTTAAACCTTGATTGGGACACACATCCACCGAAACTCGTTTGGCACCAACCCATCGGCGCGGGTTGGTCAGGCTTTGCAGTCGTTGGAAATTCAGCAATCACACAAGAACAGGAAGATGACTGGGAAAAAGTGGTTTGCTATGAATTACACACCGGCGAAGTAAAGTGGAGTCATAAAGACCAAGCGCGCTATAATATGCCGCCTGCTGGGCTCGGACCGCGTGCCACACCCACAATTTCAGGGAACAGGGTTTACACCGTCGGTTCAACAGGGATCCTCAACTGTTTGGATATTGAAACAGGTAAGTCGCTTTGGACAACCCATACCTTCAAAGAGAACAAAGCGGATCTACCGCCTTGGGGTGTGAGTATTTCACCGCTCGTTTTCGATGAACTTGTTATCGTCAGTGCCGGTGGTGCAGTCGCATACCACAAAGATACAGGCGAAATCGTGTGGACAGGTTACCGAACACAAAGCGGTTACAGCTCACCACTCCTTACAACTTTAGCAGGTACCGAGCAAGTTATTCTCTTTAACCAAGGTTTAATTACCGCTCATGAACCTTTAACTGGAAAACTTTTCTGGAAGCAACCCTGGGTACAAACATACGCAGAATGTGTCGCGCAGCCGGTGCCGATTTCTGATGACAAACTTCTCGTCTCAACCGGTTACGGTGTCGGTGCTAAGCTTTATCAACTCTCGCAGAATTCCACCGGTGAATTCGACGTTTCAATTATATGGGAAACCATATACCTCAAAGCAAAATTCACCAATATCATTCATTACGAAGGCTATCTGTACGGACTTGATGACGGAATCTTGGCTTGTGTAAACCCAGCCGACGGCGCACGTCAATGGAAAAGCGGTAGATACGGACACGGACAAACACTCCTAATTTCAGATGTCCTGTTGGTAACCACTGAATCAGGCGAAGTTGCCCTCATTGAACCAGACCCTGAGCGTCATATTGAACATGCGCGTTTTGCAGCGATAAAGGGTAAAACATGGAACACGCCGGCACTTGCGGGTTCCTACTTATTGGTGCGTAATGACCGCGAGGCAGCGTGTTATCAATTACCAATAATCGACACAAAAACCGATATTGGAACGGAATGATCCACCATATTATAGGGCAAGCCTACCGCGTCGTTTTGCTAAAGACAACACATAGACTTGCCCATATCTGTGATACTTTGACCATTTTAAATGTTTGAATGCGACTGACAGCCATCCACGTTCACACAAGCACCCGTTACAAGACTGGCGCGTTCTGATGCGAGAAAAACCGCCACATTCGCGATTTCTTCGGGTTTTCCGAACCTACCAAGCGGCATATCGCTTTTCACAAAAGCTTCCATCGCTTCTGGATCCGCGGCGATGCGGCGAGCCCAGCCACCCCCCGGAAAGAGAATGGAACCCGGTGCAACACTATTTACGCGGATATTGTCGGGTGCGAGTTCTCTTGCCAATGACTTTGTCATACTGATCTCGGCGGCTTTTGCAGCGTTATAGGTGATGTGTCCACCGCCTTCTCTGCCATAGATAGAGGTTATCATCAGAATTACACCGCTCCCTTGCTTTTTCATTTCAGGGATTGCGCGTCGGTTTATCCGTGCCCCAGAAACAAGATTCAGGTCGAGGATTTCGTGCCACTCAGTATCTGAAATCTCTTGTAGAGGGGTCCATCGACTGCCACCGACGTTGTTCACAACGACATCTATTCCGCCATACGTTTCCACTGTTCCTGCTATGAACGCGTCGACCTGTTCGCCATCTGTAACATCTGTGAGTTTCGCAAAGACCTCGGCACCTTTTGCCGTGAGTTCATTCTTAACGTCTTGGAGTGTATCTTGGGTTCTGCCACAGATGCTCAACCGTGCACCTTCTTCAGCGAAGCCGTGTGCAATAGCACGTCCGATGCCGCGGCTTGCCCCTGTTACAACGACCACTTTGTCTTTTAGTCCTAAGTCCATTAGATCTCCTATGTCTTTTTGTAATATGGATTTGCAAAGTAAAATCCTAATATTTCTACGTCGCTATTATAGCGGATAACCTGAAAAAATATCAAATTGAAATGAAAAACATGCTTGACAATTAACAAAGATTGTGTTAAAATATATGTATTGAGTGTATCAGTAAGATTCTGCCCGATTTTAGAATAGCAAGTTTTGGCTTGCAAGCTGCGCCAAAAACAGGAAAATGATTCATGGCATACTATATCACTGACGAATGTATCGGGTGTATGGCGTGTTTGACGAACTGTCCGGTTGATGCAATAACCGGCGATAGGAACATGCTACACATCATCGATCCGAATATTTGCATCGATTGCAGCGCGTGCGGGATGGTCTGTCCTGTCGAGGCAATCCGTGACCAGTTCGGAGAGGTGTGCAAATTCATTCGTCGACCCACACACCGACCTGTTGCCGTTATCTACGAAGAACTTTGCTCGGGATGCGACTTCTGCGTCCATATTTGTCCATGGGATTGCCTTGAACTCAAGGACCCAGAAACCGGCGAACACGCCGAAAGCTTCTTCGGCATCTGTGAACTGGTTAAACCGAAAGACTGTGTCGGCTGCAAGCTATGCGAAGAGGTCTGCATCAAGGACGCGATCCGCATTGAATCCCCCGTGCTCGTGGAACTTGCTGAAGCCGCAGACTAATTTTAATTTTACCTTGCGGTTCGATGAGTCCAATTTGGATATTAAGGTGCCTCTCCGTATATCCGCCTGCGCCGATGTTGCAGGCTACGTCTGAGTATCACCAGAAACCTGCCCGTAAGCGTATTTAATTTTACCTTGCGGTTCAATAAGGCCAGTTTGGATATTGAAGTGCCTCTCCGTTATAGGCTTGTACCTAAACTCCATAAATTAAAACGCTTCCAATGGCGAACACATATCTCTATAAACCGAACCTCGTCATCGTCATCTCTGGACCGTCCGGCTCAGGGAAAAGCACAGTCATTGATTCCCTCTGCAAAACGGATGAAACCTTACAACTGTCTGTCTCCGCGACAACACGCAATCCACGTCCCGGTGAAAAAGATGGTGTTGATTACCACTTCCTATCAAAAGCAGAATTCAAAAAGTCTATTCAGCAGGATAGATTCTTAGAATGGGCAGAATATGGCGACAACCTCTACGGCACGCTCAAATCTGAAATTGCCGATGCCCGTGATGCTGGGAAAGATGCTATTTTGGAGATTGAGGTAAAGGGTTCCTTGCAAATCCGGGAGCAAGAACAAGGTCTCGCCCCAGCAAGAAGCATTCTTATCTTTATCATACCACCATCATTCGCTACCTTGGAGGAACGTCTCCGCCACAGAGAAACAGAATCGGAGACTGAACTGAAACAACGATTGGATATAGCAAAATCCGAAGTCCGTATGATTCAGGATTACGATTACTGGGTTAGCAATCCAGAGGACGCAATTCAACAGGCAGTCCAGCAAATTCAGACGATTATCACTGCCGAACGATCTCGTATTGATGCCAAACTTATAGAGACAATCAACCCTTTACTCGGCATTGACAGTGTAGATTAGCGTGGATTTGATTTAAGGTAAACGGATAAGGAGGAAATTATGGGGTCCCTCGACACCTTTGCATTCAAACAGAAAAAATATATGCCGGTCTTTCCAAAAGCGAGCGGAAAACCGACAGTTTACATAGAAGGATACCCCTATGAGGACGATGAACCTATGTCCGCAACTGGATTTCATGCCGACCAGATTGGAATTTTTTCTGACCAACTCATGCGATACTTTGCGATCAACCCATACGTTTACATCGGTGTTGACAGTTTCATTTATTATCGTGAAGGCGATATCACGAAATTCGTCGCGCCCGACGTTTACGTCGTCTTTGGGGTTTCTAAGTTTCCACAGCGGCGCAGTTTTTATACATGGTCAGAAGGTGCTGTTCCTGCAGCTATCCTTGAATTCCTTTCCGACTCAACAGCCGATCAGGATCGACATGAAAAGGTTCACATCTATCTAAATGACATGGGGGCAGACGCGTATTTCATCCATCAACCGGAAGTGGAAAAGCCACCTGAGTTTCGGGGCTGGCGGCGAGACCTAACGGGGGATATTGTTGAAATTATGCCTGATGCACAAGGAGGTCTGTTCAGTAAAACCTTAAATCTCTATTTTCAGTGGGAGGATCAACAGGATACGCATGTGCGGCTGCTACGTCCGTATTTACCGGATGGCACGCCGATTACGACTTCTATGGAGGAGCATTCCCTTCGGATAGAAGCAGAAACGCGCGCAGCATCAGCAGAAACACGCGCACAGGAAATGGAAGCCGAGATAGAACGGCTCCGTCAGCAACTCACTCATCGCCAAGACAACGATATTTCATGAAGCAATGGAACTTAAAGAGCCGACGATTATCTTAGGTGTTACAGGCGGCATAGCCATTCACAAAGCGATTGACGTGGCAAGCCAGCTCGTCAAAGACAGTGTATCTGTCCACGTCGTAATGACGGAAAACGCCACGCGTCTTGTGCAGCCCTTGCAATTCCAAGTCATCTCGAGGAATCCTGTCCTCCTGAATCTATTTGACGCGGGAACAGACTGGAAACCCCCACATATCGACCTCGCCGACCGTGCGGATCTCCTCGTGATTGTCCCCGCGACAGCGAACATCATCGGTAAAATGGCAAACGGTATCGCTGATGACGCGCTGTCCACCATTGCTGTTTCCGTTCACTGCCCAGTCCTTCTCGCACCGGCGATGAACGGGCACATGTACCACAATCCGTTTGTGCAACGAAACATTGACACCTTGAAAACACACGGGATCCATTTCATTGAACCCGCCAGTGGCGACTTGGCATGCGGCTATGAAGGGACGGGACGGTTGAATACAGTAGAGGCGATCCTGCAACGGATACATGATATGCTTGCGACGGAATCGGACACGGCACCTAAGGTCGAAGCACAGGATCTACAAGGGACACGCGTTCTCGTCACAGCAGGCGCGACGCGCGAATATATCGACCCCGTCCGATTTATTACCAATCGTTCGAGCGGTAAGATGGGCTACGCCATTGCTGAAGCGGCGGCACAGCGCGGGGCAGAGGTGCGTCTGATTAGCGGCACCGCCACCATCCCCACCCCTGTCGGTATTGAGACCCATCACGTTGAGACGACGCTTGAGATGCACGATGCAGTCATACAAGTTTTCAATGAAACAGACATTGTCATCATGGCGGGCGCGCCTGCCGATTACCGACCCAGCGAATTTACGCCCCATAAAATCAAAAAAACTACCGAAACCTTGACACTCCCACTCGAAAGGAACCCGGACATCGCACAGACGCTTGGTAAACAGAAAACGAATCAAACTCTCGTTTGCTTTGCCGCCGAAACGAACGACCTCCTTGAGAACGCAAAAAAGAAATTGATCCGCAAAAACTGTGATCTCATTGTCGCGAATGACATCCTGGCAGACGGAGCAGGATTCGAAGTCGATACGAATATTGTCACTTTGCTGGACCAAGACGGCACCTGTGAACAACTCCCACGTTCCTCAAAACGCGACGTGGCAGATGCCATTCTAACGAAAGTTGTTTCCCTCAGGTAATAGTCAACTGAAAGGTTTTTTCGCAGAAAAAACCGAACCGACAACCATTATAGTGGATTCTGTAATTAATTTTATACCAAACTCGGTGCGGTTAAGTGAAAGACCCTACCGGCGGTGTGCAGATATTTTCTGGCTTTACTATAAAAGATGAACCACCGACAGGTCCGCGATTTTTTTGCTCTAAATCACACCCGCCCCAAAAAACAATTAGGACAAAACTTCCTCGTTAACCCAGAAGCCCTCGATATTATCCTCGAAGCTGGAGAACTCACAGACACTGACACAGTCATAGAAATTGGTGCCGGTTTAGGGTGTCTCACGGAGGTTTTGGCGCGGCGTGCTAAACATGTAATTGCTGTTGAAGTTGATGAACTGTTATACAAGGCGTTAGCAGCTCGTTTTGGCGTAGCTTGCAAGCCAAAACTTGCTATACAAAAATCAACAGATTCACACATTCAACTTCTTAACGCCGATATTCTTAAACTGGAACTCGATTCACTGTTATCCAACGACACGGAGACCGTGCGGTACGGGCGAGGTGACCTCGCCCCTACCGTTAAAGTCATAGCGAACTTGCCTTACAGCATTACGACCCCAATTTTGTGGAAACTCCTCGATCATCACAAACAGATTCACAGTTGTGTGTTGATGATGCAAAGGGAAGTAGCAGAGAGGATTGTTGCTGAACCAGGAGGAAAGGATTACGGCGCATTGACAATCGGTGTCGCTTACCGGACTGATGCGACACTCATCGCCACGCTGTCGCCAGAAAACTTTTATCCGGCACCCAAAGTGGATTCGGCACTCCTAAAATTGACAATGCGCGAAAACCCAAAGGTTACGGTTGAAAATGAGGAATTCTTCTTTAAAGTCGTCCGGACAGCATTTCGGACGCGGCGGAAGATGCTAAAAAACACGTTAGTTAGGAGTAGACTGGCATCAGCGAAGGTATTGGAGACTGCTTTTGAGGAACTCGGCATTGCCCCAGAGCGTCGTCCTGAAACATTAGACATCACAGAATTTGCAGCTCTCGCAAACTTTTTGTTTTTTAATTAATAAGGATATGTAGGGTATAACATCAAAAACCAGGTTTCCTGCAACAACGGCGCAGGCGACTCGAACACAGCAAAGGTTAAAATACAAGTAACCGATACTTACCCGCAAGGTAAAATTAAAGACGGATATCTAACTCAAAAAGTTGCCAATACACAATTTTCCAACTTCTTTCTTCACGACGGAATTCAAACTTGCAACTGGCTTTGAGTTCCCTTAAGTCCCGTTCCTCCCCTTTTTCTGCGTTAACATCGAGCTGCAGTGTCGCTGCCGCCTTCCGGGCATGCGTTATATCCATCTCTATATCCTGGAATAGGAACTGAAGTGAGACGTACTCCTCAAAAAGTTGTGTCATCGCCGGAACAACATCTGCATAATTTTCAGGAATAATTCCTGATGCCACGCCGAAAAGTGTGGCTGGATCGTCCGCGGCGACATAAGTCTCCGAAAAGAGTGCTTCAACTGCCTCAATGTTTCCCATATCCACTGATTCAAGGAGAGCCGCAAAATTGTCAAAAAACTCCTGTAGCTCCACCACTGGATCTTTTAGGGGTGTCATCGCAATATCCACAACTAACCGTTCTTGGTTAAGCACAACCGGCTGGCTATACGGCTTGTAATCTGGATCCGTAACGGTCAAGGTATGAACATCCCCGTAAAGAATACCTTGAAAAGTGTAATTGCCATCTACGCCAGTTTCAAAGGATTGCCCGAGTAGCATCACAGTCGACCCGGGAATACGATTTCCGGTTCCAGCATCGTTGATGGTTCCAGAGATCGTACCGTATTCGAGCATCGCCGGTTTTTCAGATTCGGGTTCAGTTGTCTCTTCGGCTTCCCCACACGCGAAAATGCAAGCCATCAATAGGAAAAGGGAGATATTTTTTTTGAGTGTCACGGTTTGTTTACCATCCTTATTTTATAGTAGATCCTGTAATTACTTTTATACCAAACTCGGTGCGGTTAGGTGAAAGACCCTACCGGCGGTGTGCAGATATCTTCGGGCTTTACTATAAACTATGAGGTTTCTTATCATCATTCCACTTCGTTTCATGATGGTTTTTGGTGAGATTGCGACGAGTCATAGGAATTGTATAGGTTTTCTGTTTCTCATTTTGTCCGATTCTTCGGTGCAATCCTCATTCATCAAAAAACCTCTCAAGTGTTTGTAATTTCGGCGGTTTCGTGAGCAAAGAAACAATTATTAACGCGACAGACGAAACAGCGATCAGAATCGCGGCAGGCATAATCCCGGTGCCGCCGACACTATACCCCGGCGTCTGCCAGTTTTGGAGAAAAAAATAAAGCCATAACAGAATTACACTTATAATCGCGGCAAATGCGCCTTGCTTTGTGCTACGCTGCCAGAACAACGCCGCAACGACAATCGGAAAAAGACCGGCAAACCCAGTGAACGACCAAACAGCGAGTCTAAAAATGCTGGGTGTCGCGATGAGCGAAATGAGATAGGTAACGCAAAGCACGCCGCTTACAAATAACCGCCCTACCCACACCCGCTGCCGCTCGGAAAACGCTTCCCGACGATAATGCCCAACAATATCGTGCGTAAACATACTCCCAATAGCAAGCGATTGCGAATCCAACGATGACATAATCGCTGCGAAGACACCAGCACCTAAAAACCCAGCTAAAACGCCAGGGGCGTGTATATGAATCATTTGAATCAGCACATTGTTCGCTTGTGCTCCCTGCAAACCTGGGACATCCACGTTCCCCAATATTCCCAGCAACACGCTCGGAATCCATACAACCGCAATACACAACGGATACAAAATAATCGCATAACGGAACGTCCCGACATCTCTTGCCGTTAGGAAATGCGAAAAGATATGTGGAAACATGCCGACACAGAGCGGAATACAGAGATACGTCAAGAGTTCCAACGGCTTGATATGCTCCGCCTGTATCAGTAAACCTACGTCCACTTTAGAGATAGCATTTGAAAACCCACCCATCCGATTCGTGATGACAAAAAAGGTGATGCCTCCGAGGATCATGAAAACGAGCGTTTGGAATGTGTTGACCCAGGCAGTGCCTCGCATACCGCTGTAGGTAACATAACACAGAACGACAGCACAAATAAGTAAGCCACCTACCCATTGTGGAATTTGACCATCTGTGAGTGTCGCCAATGTCCCACCACCGCCCATCACACCGATCAGCAAATATGGGATAAGCAACAACACAAACACAATGAAGAGAAGCAGTCCCAAACCGTCGGACTCCCACCGGTCACGGAAGTACTGCACCTGTGTCACATAGCCAAACCGTTTCCCAAGCCGCCAGAGACGAGTCCCAATAAAGAGGAATACACACGGCACAACTATTGCCGAGGAAGAAGCCATTAGTGCAAAAACACCGATACCCCTATGGTAGGCTTCGCCAGACGCACCGAGGATTGAGAACGCCGTCATGTTCGTGCCGAACAGCGTCATCAACAGGATAAACCAATTAATCGTCCGACTCGCGACAAAATAATCTTCTCCGGTATTTCGGAAAAGTTTATGGCTCAGCGCACCGAGAACCAAGACCATCACGAGGTATATAAAAATGACGGCAAGGCTCATCGTTCCCCCCAATCCCCCCGTGCTTTGACGAAAGCCGCCATCAGCACCATTGCTGCAAGACAGAACCCTATATGATAGAGCAAGCCTACCGGCACCCCCAAAACAAACTGAGGGGTTTCCCAGAGCCAAAAATCGTTGTGAAGTAGGAACAGTAGCACGAGAAGCGCGTATAACACTCCCCTCACCGGACGTCTCATGATGCCCTCCGTTTTTAATGGCTATCAACTTTCAGCCATTGACTTCCAGTAGTTGGATATTGGAGACGTTCTCCTGCCACACATCCTACTGATTGCTGATCGCTGATGACTGACGGCTATTATAGTAAAAAATGGCAACACTCGTAAGCGCGGCTATCGCATGAGCCCATATAAATCGCAGATCCGTCGGCGCGAAAAAGAGAATGGATGCCGCAACAAACAGAACACAGCGCGTCCAAAACGATAATCTGTTAAATATATAACCCGCGATAGCAGTTGCCAAGATAACTGTCCCGATGAGTGTCAGCGAAAAATTCACGAAAACCGTCCATACATCTGGTGTCCCACCACTCTCACTGAGCCAGAGCAGTGCGGGTCTCAAAACAAACGCGTAAGGCAACGCAAAACCGACAACCGCGAACCTGAACGCCGCGAACCCGGTTGCCATGATTCCCGAACCCGCGATGGCAGATGCCGCATACGCCGCCAATGCAACGGGTGGGGTCACCATCGACATCATCCCGAAATAGAAAATGAAAAAGTGCGCTGCAAGTGGCACGACTCCCAAGTCCAGAAGCACGGGCCCTACTAAGATCGCCATGAGCAGATAACAGACCGATGAAGGCAACCCCATTCCCAGAATAATCGTTGAAATCATGAGAAAGAACAGTGCCAACATCAGGTTTGTAGACGCAAGTGGTAAGAGGACTGACGGTAACTTGCCACCGATGCCCGTCAGCGTCACCACACCTAAGATGATACCGACACATGTCGCAGCCGCAATCAATGACACACCGCTCTGCGCTGCCCGTTCACACGGCGATATTAAGAAGTTTATCCCTTTCCGTAAATCCGAAACGCCAATACCGGTAGGAACGCTCTCCGAATCGCGATGCCTCTCAGTGGCAGCGTCTTGTCCGCGGATTCGGCGGACCAAGAAGTCCAATAGGCTTATCGCGATGATTACCAATAGACTCCAACTCACGGCACGGAATGCCGTAGCCCCCATCAGCAGAACCCCAATGAGGGTAACAAACGCAGCAAGAAAGATGCCTCCTTGTAGCGTCAAAAACTTTCCATGCTTCTCACTCTGTTCGTTAGCATTCGTTTCTTCAGGGCTGTGAACGGAAACCCCCGGCGCATGCCTACGACTTCTCGCGCCACTTTTGACAGCAAGTTTTCGGCTGGCAAGCTGCGCCGAAAAATGCACTATACACAGCATTCCTGTGTAGTATAAAACTGCTGGTAGCAGTGCCGCCTTGATAATCTCCAGATACGTAACTGCAGGCTCTACGATTTCCAGCATCATATACGCCGCTGCGCCCATAATAGGCGGAACCAACGCGCCACCAGAGCTCGCTGCGGCTTCAATTCCGCCTGCTATCGCTGGTTGAAACCCTGCACGTCGCATCAACGGAATTGTGAACGTTCCAGTCGTTGCTGTGTTTGCCACGGCGGAACCCGATAGCGATCCCATCATGCCACTACTTAGGACAGCGACCTTCGCTGGTGCCCCTGTACTCGAACCGAACACGCGTCTTGCTAAATCCAAGACATAATTAGTTGCCCCTGTTCGCTCCAACAACGCTCCAAACAACACAAACAGAAATACATAGGTGAACATCACCCGAAGTGCGATGCCAAATGCGCCTTGACTGTGTAAAAATGTCTGGCTGACAATGCGCTGCACAGAGTACCCGCGATGCGGGAACAGCCAATCCGGCATAAACTGTCCAAAACCGGCATAGAGAAGAAATGCGAGAGAGAGGAGTGGAAGCGTTATCCCGATAGAACGGCGGGTCGCCTCTAAGATTAAGAGAAGTCCGAGCCCGCCGATGATGTAATCCAGTGGCAATTCTGCTCCCGCCCGATCACCGAGGGACTTGCCGTCTAACCAGAACGCCTGAAAAATCGGTTCTGTCTGACCCAGAACGTAGCCAAAACAGACAATCACACTGCTTATTAGCACCACATCCAAAAGCCGGAAAGCACGATTGTTCGCAAAACGTGGATGAACAGGGTATCTCAGAAATACCACTATTAACCCCAGCATAGCGAAGAGTGCTAACTCCGATTGCGGTGTAAGCTGCGGATAGTTGACCTCGGCTAAGATAAAGAGGCACAACAGCACCGAAACTGTAAGAAAGATGTAATTTTTTGAGTGTTGTTTCAAGGCATCGATCGAATTTGTTATCCGAGATGAAGCGTTTTAGCAGACCCTGCAAGTGCGTACTAAACCATAAGTAATAAAAAACTATCCATAACCGCTTTAAGTTTAGCAGGAAATAAGGAAGAAGTCAAGGAAAAGTAAGTCGCTTCCGGTAACCTTCTGATATCCGATTTTCGTTGGTATTCGGTCGAAACGCCAAGATCGCGTCATCATCGCCGGGCTGCCAATGTCTATATAGGAGTTCCAACGCTGTCTCTTGGCAGTGTCCTATCCTCACCTTTGGAACGGTGTATGGCAAGTTGCAAGTGAGACCTTGTAAAACATCTATATGCGGTGTCGTTCATGTAAGGCGAATGCGGAGTAATACCCCTACGCCTTGTATCGACACCCCCCTATTATTTCGCAGGCTGGGGTACCCTGGACCTAAACCAGATAAGGTTTCCGTTCGATCGCAACTTCGTGAGTGCGGCGGAGACGGAATAAGGGTTTCCTGCTGGTGGAGCGAAAATAAGACGGTGGACTCGACTCGCTTGGCACGATCACTATCATCGTGATGGTGCCAAACGGACGAGAAAACCGCAGTCGCGATGAAGCCGAGGTTTCCCCTGTCTTTAGGCAGTGGGTAGTATCACAGTTGGCGAGGTTAGGAAACCTCGCCAGCGAGACGGAAGTAGATTCAGTGCGGTTCGGTGAAAGCCTCTACTGTGTTTACGCATTCCACGATTCAAGTCCAAGGAGTTTTTCCCCTAAAGGGGTCAATTCGGCTGTTTTACCGTGGTAATGCTCTTTCTCTTTTGTCTCTCTTCCGAGTCCGGTTAAACGTTCACGCCACCCGGTAATCCGAGATTCAGGATTTCCATTCGTTGGCGCAGGTGACATCGTGATGTATTGTGCCATTCGGGGACGCTCAGCAGCGTTCGGACTACTGCCGTGTGGCAAGGCACTATGCCAAATTACGAGATCTCCGGCTTTCCCTGCGACTGGAACCGCCTCCGCCTGATAGTCTCGCACAACTTCTCTCGGATTCGCGTCATCAGGTAAGTCGTTCAACCATTTTTCTAACTTGCGATGGAAACCCGGAATACAGGTGAACGCGCCTTGATTCCCAGGGGTATCCGCCAGATACAAAACACCTTGCACTTTTAGGCGCACCGGCATATCGTCCAATGACATATCCCAATGCAAATAAGGACCGGTAAACTCATAATCCGGGCGTTCAGGCGGGTTCATACTTGCCCGATCAAAGCTGACCCAGAGTTTCTCAGTACTCCAAATCTCTGAGAACGCCTGATGCACGCGCGGGTATTGGCGATTGTTCCATAACGCTTGGTGTTGATAAATTTCCACCATGATGCTCCGGCGCGGCGGATCAGGGTACCAACTCTCCGGATTGTCACGGTCCATTTCAAGAAAATCCCAGACCGCTTGTTCCGCGGCGAGACAATTCTCAAGTGGTACCGCCTCAGGGACAACGACGTAACCGTTTTCTTCCCAAAATTCTAAGGCTTCTGCGTCAAAAACTGGCATGATTCTCTCCTTATCAATTAATTTATCTCACACTACTCTGTAAATAGAGAAGGGTCTTGACTACTTGAAGACGAATGTCGTTTAAGAATACCATAAAAAATTGCGAAAATCAAACTTTTCAATGATAAACGAGTGCCACCTAATGTTTGAAAAATTTTCTTGCAATCGATTGAGGCTTGTGCTAAAGTACGGATATTCCGACCCACAAAATTCAGTGAACATTGAGACGAAGGAGAAACTATAATGCTTAAAGCAGGATTTATCGGTGCAGGGGGACGCAGTCAAGGCGCGCATTATCCAAACGTGAACCGGTTGGAAGATGATGTTGAGATGCTCGGAGCCTGTGAACTGGACAAGGAGAAACTCGCACAGGTTGTCCAGAAATATGAGTTTCCGCATACCTTCACAGATCACAGGAAGATGTTGGATACCTTAGACTTAGACATCGTCTATTGTGTGATGAACGAGAAGTGGATTTTGCAACCCGCTCTGGATTGCCTAAACGCCGGCAAGCATCTGTTCATCGAAAAACCACCCGGTGCGAACAGCGATGAAACACAACAACTCCTTGAGGCAGCAGTCGCTAACGATGTCTATTGTATGGTAGGGTTCCAGCGTAGATTTGCGGCTGTTACGCGCGAAGCCATGCGACGCGTCGCAGAAAAGGGACCTGTTACGTTAGCCGTCACCACCTTTAACAAGCAAATGCTCGGGGGAAATCGAGAATTTACGACAACGCTTTGGAACGATGTCTGCCACGTTATTGATCTACTCCGCTATATGGCAGGTGGTGAACCGGTGGAAGTCACGGCGCATCGCGACACATTTGATGCGGAACAACGCAATTTCTACACCGCCTTCGTCCGTTTCGATAACAACGTCACAGGTGTGCTTTTCGGAAGTCGCGCATCAGGCGGACGCGTACTGCGCTCCGAATTGCACGGTGTCGGCATCGGCTGTTATATGAAAATCCCAGAAGAAATTGAAATCCATGAGGACAACAACAAAAGTGTTATGGGAGGTTGGGAAGTTGACGGTGTCGACGCGCGCGATACCCCGAACTACGAAGGCGTGCTGACGATGCATCGTCACTTCGTCGATTGCGTCCGTAACCGGCAAGTCCCACTCACAGACCTCCGTGATGTTATACATTCTATTCATTTTGTTGACCAGATAGAGGGTCCACTACCGGATTAACCGATGCGTGTCATCGGATAAACATCACAAACTGGAGACTCAACCCATGCTTGACGAACGACATCTACAACACCAGATTACCGACGAGCAACGTCGCGAACTGAACGAAAACGGATATCTTACCGTTGAAGACGCGCTCCCATTAGATCTCGTCGAACGGCTCGAAACAAAGGTAGACAGCATCTACCAGAATCATCTTGATACGGGTTACGATCCATACAGCAAGAGCCAACTTACTGCGCATAACAACTTCTTCTATCCGAATTTTCTCGGTACAGATCAGATTTTCGTGAATATTTTGGATTGGTATAAAACATTCCCGAAGGTCTGGGGAATCTTGGGATGGAACATTTACTCCTATCATAGCCATTTCATCATCACGCCACCGCGACCGGATGAGGTTCGTGGGAAACCGACCCCACTGGGTTGGCATCAGGACAGTGGACGCGTTAACTTTGAGATCGAAAGTTCGCCGCGCCCCCGTCTTTCCATAAAAGTTGTCTACTGGCTATCCGACTGCTCCGAAACAGGACGCGGGAATTTCTACGTCATACCGGGAAGCCATCTCTGGGATAAACTCGATCGACCCGAAGACGGTTCCATGCCGGATGGGGCAACACCTGTCTGCTGCAAGCCGGGCGATGCGGTCTTCTTTGATCGACGGCTATGGCACGCCCGTAGCGAAAACGATTCAGACATCACCCGCAAAGGCCTCTTTTACGGATACGGGTACCGATGGCTACGGAGTAAGGACGATATGACCATACCCGCAGAGATGTTTGTGCGGAACGACCCGATCCGACAGCAGTTACTTGGTGGTGGTACCAACGCAAACGGGCATTTCTCACCCAAAGATGCAGACGTGCCTTTGAAGACATGGCTTGAAGAAAAAGGTATCATTTCTACCTGAAATGACGAGGTCACTGAAGAATAAAACGGTGTTATGTTAAAGGCAAATCTACTTGACATCCATAGCAAAATAGCGTATAATTTTATTAACTTAACACATCTAATGGAGGCATAACGCAATGTTTCAAACGCGGCTGAATGCAAGCGTCTGGGCTGTTATCCTCATAACAGCAATTTTGATTCCAGCAGCTTCAGGGGAGGAAGCAGTGACAACGCCAAATACACTAAAAGTGGGCATGGTCGCCCCCGATTTCACACTCAAAGATGAAGAAGGCATTGAGCAGAGTCTCAGCGACTATTTAGGCAAAAAGAATATCGTCCTCGCTTTCTATCCAAAAGATTTTACAGGTGGATGAACGACCGAACTTTGCTCGCTCCGTGATAATTTGAGCGAGATAGAAGCAACCGATAGTGTCCTTTTCGGAGTCAGTGTTGACGATGTTGAATCGCACAAACGGTTTAGAACAGAACAGAAATTCGGATTTTCACTCTTAGCCGACACCGAATTTGAGGTGAGCAACCAGTATAGCGGTATCATTGACGGCTTCAACGCCTCAAAACGGACAACCTTCATCATTGATAAAGCGGGATACATCCGTGCCATTGATACGGATGTCACTGTCAAAACGCATGGTGAAGATGTCGCCGCACTGCTTAAAGAAGTTCTACCAAAGATAGAGGTCGGACAACCCGCTCCAGATTTTATTGCAACCGACGGAACCGGTAAAAGTCACCAATTAAGCGAATTGCATCAGGAAAAGAACGTCGTCTTAGCATTCTACCCGCGCGATTTTGGGCGTGGCTGAACGGCTCAAGTTTGCTCACTCCGTGATGAGTCGAGTAGTTTTGAGAAATACGATGCACAGATTTTTGGGATTACGTCGAACGATACGGATTCTCATCAAAAATTTTCGGAAGAAAATCAGTTGAATTTCCCGCTTTTGGTAGACACCGGACGCAATCTCGCCCTCCTCTTTGGTGCGACGAACGCCCCAGATGGAAGGATTCAACGGTTAGCTGTTATTATTGATAAAACAGGGAAGATTCTTGAAATTGATAAAGAGGTCAACGCCAGCACACACGGTGCGGACTTAGTTGGTTTCTTCAAAACTTTGGAAACATCAGATTAATTGATGGCGCGTAGCGATTTATCAACAATTCCGGCACGCATCGCTTGGGGCACCTCTATTCTTTTTAGCCCATTTTTGGTCCCAATCGCAACCGCTGTTGGCGTTATCCAAAAACACGCGGCTCCCCAAAATGCGCTTCGCTGGTTGGCAATTGTTGTTCTATTTGTTACCGTGCTACCGGTAATCTCAATTGCAGTGATGGCTCGGTATGCCAAAGTAAGCGATCTGCACTTGCATAACAGGGAAGAGCGACTCCTACCTTTATGCTGTACACTTGTCAGTATGGTTGTAGGCACTGTCCTACTGCATCAACTGGGTGCGGCACGGGAAATCGTCTGGGCAGGCATTGCTTACATTGTAAACAGCCTTATTTTTTCCGCAATTACCCCGATGTGGAAAATAAGCTTTCACAGCAGCGTCGCTACTGGGTGCGTCACTGTCCTCGTCATGCTCGTCAACCCACAATTCGGTTGGCTATTCCTGCTAACGCCACTGATTGCTTGGGCGCGGGTTTACCGAAAACGACACACTCTTCTCCAAACCGTCGTCGGCGCAGTGCTCGCTATTGGCAACACAGTATTCATTTTGTACATGGCAAAACTTGGGGGTCAAAGTTAGAGGACAAGAACGTCTGTCTTTACTGCAGCAGTGACTGGGAAGACGCGCCTACTATATTCCCGATAAATCCAAGATCATTATCGCGGATGTTTCAGCGGTGGTAGGTTATCCCAATCACACTCAAGACAGAAAATGCCTTCTCTGCCGAGTTGGCGCACACGCCCACCACATTCAGGACATTTCATAAGACGAAGGGAGTTCGCCTCTTCGGTACTCGGTGGAAACATGAGCAATTGCTCTATTGGCAAAGCCTGCCCCTGTTCTCCCACGAGTTCCAATTGTACATTTTCAATTATATCGCGGGTATCCAGTTTAAACGGTGGCGGTGAATTTCGAGTGAGATTGATAAAATCGCTACGGTAGACCCGAATTGTGTCATCTTCTCGCACCTGTCGTATAAAAAGCGTATATTTATCGGGTGCCACCAAATAAGCCGCGGTATCCAAAATGTATCTGCGTGGTTTGATTGCTATTTCATATCCGCCGTAGTGCAGAATAGAAGGACTGGTATCAGGTTGCATCTGGCAGATTTCAAAGAGTTCATGAGAACGTGACACTGAGAGAATCAACGCATAGTGTCGACAAGGATGCTGAGAAAGACGTTCAAACGGCAGGAAAACTTCCGGCTCCGCACTATCTTGGAGGAACGTAATAAATGTCGCATAAGCGTTCTCAGTGGCTTCTTGCAAGATTAACTGGCTTAACCGCCGAGGTTGTGCTGTCCGCTCTATATCGGCACGGTCAATCTCGCGAGAATAAAGCTCCACTTGTACATCAACATCAAGCGGCTGGCTCTCAGTATCAATACGCTGTAAACGCTCTACGGGTTGGTCTGCGATTTTCAAAATAAAAGGTAACATAGCAACCTATATCAACTCCTTAAAGGAAGGATGTAACAAGTTTAGCACACATTCCCATTCTTGTCCAGTCAATTATAACAGGTTTGCGTTAACCCACGTTTGAAGCAATACGTAAAATTGATTGGGCATCAGTAAACACCAAGGTAGGAAAGTAGTTGACAAGGCAACGTTTCATCTTCGGTAACACAGATTCACGTTGCATATTTTTTAGCGTTATGCTACATTAATTCAACCAGAAATAATAAGAAAGGATACAGATTATGTCAGGACACTCTAAATGGTCAACAATTAAACATAAAAAAGCAGCAAACGATTCCAGACGCGGCAAACTCTTCTCAAAATTGGTGAAAGAGATTACTGCAGCGGCGCGTACTAGTGGTGGCGATATAGACATGAACCCAAGACTCCGTACCGCAATTGCAGCAGCAAAATCAAGCAACGTCCCTAACGATAATATTGAGAAAGCGATACTGCGAGGCACCGGTGAGATTGAAGGTGAAACTTATGAAGAAATTCTCTATGAAGGCTACGGACCCGGTGGTGTCGCAGTAATGATAGAAGTTTTGACTGATAACCGCAATCGGGTGGTTGCAGAGATTCGACACGCTTTTACTAAACACGAAGGAAGAATCGGAGAACGTGGATGTGTCGCATGGGGCTTTGATAAATGTGGATTGATCGTCGTTACGCCTGATAGTATTGATGAAGAAGAACTGTTCTTGATCGCAGCTGAAGCCGGTGCCGAAGATGTAACCGCTTCCGAAACAGGTATGGAAATCGTTACACCGTTTGAGATGTTCGATAGCGTCTTAACGGCAGTTCAAGAAACATCCGCTGAAATCCAACTCGCTGAAATCAGTATGATTCCACAAAACACCGTGAAACTTGATGGGAAAGAAGCGGAACGGATGATACGCCTCATGGATGCCCTCGACGAAATCGATGATGTCCAGAAAGTCTATGCCAATTTCGATATCCCCGATAACCTTTTAGAAGCCGCAGCTTAACTACCGCATACCACTTGCGACGACTTAACTATTAATCGTAGGAGCGAGTGTTGCTTATAACTCTCGAGGTGTTTGATAAAGGCATAATTAAAAATCCTTCATAGCATCAAAAACCGAGTCCGTAAAGTAGTGGAGGACGGTTCTACGGGAAGGACACCCATCTCACCGAACCGCAAGAAAAAATTAAAAAAATAATTCTTGGCATTGATCCGGGCATTGCGAATACTGGATACGGCGTGGTTGAAGCGGACGCGAATCGCCTCATTGCGCGGAGTTTCGGCAACATCAAAACCAGTCCAAAAACAGCGTCGGAGGTACGGCTGAAACAAATTTACGATGCCATAACCCAACTGATCACTAAATTCGCTATCGAGAGTATAGTGCTTGAGGATATTTTCTTTCATAAAAATATAAGCAATGCGTTCATCGTAGGTGAAGTGAAAGGTATCGTGAAACTTGCAGCCGCGAATGCGGACCGTCCCGTTACTGTGTATACACCGACGCAAGTCAAACAGGCAGTTGTTGGTTACGGAAAAGCTACAAAATCTCAGATGGAGAAGATGACACAAGCCCTGCTTAAACTCAAGGAACCCCCTCGCCCTGATCACGCAGCAGATGCCCTCGCGCTTGCACTATGCCATGCCCGCTCCTACAAAGTCCTTCAACTCCGTGAAAAATATATGCAAAGGAAAAATTAAAATATGGCTATCAGCCGTCAGTCGTCAGCAATCAGCAAAGAAGGAGTGTTAGATCCCAAACCTGTAGCCTGCAACAACCGAACCCGATACTCGTGCTTTTAAGTATTGTATCGGAGACGAGTTTCGGATTCGGCAGGCGGATTTGAGGAGCGCACGTAAAAGTTGAGACACCGTTGTTCCTCCGCAAGGAAAAATTAAAATATGATTTCTTATATCAAAGGGGTTCTCGTAGATAAAGAAACAACACAGATTGTTGTAGATGTAAACGGCATTGGGTACGCTATCGATGTGCCACCGAGAATTGTAACGGATTTACCGCCCATAGGTGATACTGTTATTCTCTATACATACTATCACCAAAACCGCGACAACAAAATTACGCTCTACGGGTTCACTTCAAAGGATGCCCTCAAAGTTTTTGAATTGGCTCTGACCGTCTCCGGTGTAGGACCGGCACTTGCACAAAACATCGTTGCGAGGCTGTCCCCTGCCCAATTCCAACGCGCTGTTCACCGCGGAGATGCGACGACCCTTATGCGGGTTCCACGCTTAAGCAAAGATATCGCCCAAGTCATCATCAGCAAACTCAAAAAGAACATCATGAAACTGAAACTCGAAGGTGATGTCGATGTTGAAAAACCGACTGGAACTTCAGATGCAGAGGCAATCCAAATCCTCGTTAACACCCTCGGTGCCTCGGAACTCGAAGCAGAACAAGCCGTTGAGAAGGCACAACAAGTTCTCGGGGAATCTGCACAACGAGAAAACCTAATTGCGCAAGCACTTCGATATATTCGAAATTAGTTTTTAATGGCTGTCGGTTTCCGTCGGCAGTCGGCAGTCAGTAACTCTGTAACAGGGGCGTTTGTTTTACGACCTTCACACCCTCTTGCTGAAAGCCGATTGTTACTTATATTGAAACTCCTGTGTTAGGACCCCAAAATGGATAATCACGAAATACCAGACTTCGACCGGATGCAAGATTTGGCAACAGAAGACGACAGTATTGGATACAGCCTCCGTCCGGAAACGTTAAGCGAATTTATCGGGCAACATCAGGCGAAAGAACAACTTCGTATCCATATTGAAGCCGCCAAACGGCGCGGGGACGCGCTGGAACACGTTCTATTTGTCGGTCCCCCCGGGCTTGGGAAGACTACGCTTGCGAGGATCATCGCCAATGAAAGCAAGGGCAACTATAAACAAGCGATCGGTCCCGTTATGGAGAAACTCGATCTTGCTTCAACCTTAATGAATCTCGATCAGGGCGATATTCTGTTCATTGATGAAATTCACCGTATGAAAGGGTACGTCCAAGAATTGCTTTACCCTGCCATGGAGGATTACCAACTGGACTTAGCCATCGGTCAAGGTCCCGCATCGGATGTCGTGCAAATGCCTCTTAAGCAATTCACACTCGTCGGGGCGACAACACGCGAAGGCTTGCTTTCCGGTCCTTTTCGCGACAGGTTCGGCATCCGCATCCATCTCGATTACTACGAAGCAAAAGACATCCAACAGGCAATTCGCATTAACAGTGCAAAACTCAACATTAATATCGACGAAGACGCAGAATACGTATTGGCTTGTCGCTCACGTGGCACAATGCGAATCGCAAACAAACTGCTCGCTAACGTTAGAGATTACGCCCAAGTCAAAGCAGACGGTACCCTCTCGCTTGGGGTTGTGGAAGAAGCACTCAAGTTCTTTGACATTGATGAACGCGGATTAAACGCACAAGACTACGCTTATTTTCAGACCCTCATCGAAAAATTCAATGGACGCGCAGGACTCAAGGCACTCGCTGTCGCTCTGAGTGAGGATGAACGCACTATTGCGGAGGTTTACGAACCTTACTATATCAAAGAAGGATTTTTGATGCTAACACCAGGTGGACGTGTCGCAACCGATGCCGCCCATGCGTATTTCGACTATCCTGTAGGGTCCCAACCATCGCTGTTCTACTAATGGTCTTATGAAACTTACAGATTTCGACTATCATCTACCTGCTGATCGGATTGCGCAAAGCCCACTTCAACAGCGTGATGCGTCACGACTCTTGGTAGTTGACCGCGACACTGGTAATTTCCACCATACGCAGTTTTCGCAGATTGGGAGATACTTACCCGACGATGCGTTGTTAGTCCTCAACGACACGAAGGTAATTCCGGCACGGTTAATTGGCAACAAAAGCGGGACAGGAGGAAAGATAGAACTCCTTCTCATCCGCGAAAAAGAGATAGACACATGGGAGGTACTCGCTAAGCCGCGGCGGAGTCTCCAAATCGGCACACAGGTCGTCTTTGGTAACGCTGCCCTAACAGCAGAGGTGCTCGCGAAACCGGATGACGGACACTGTATCGTCCGTTTCGACGCTATCGGCGAGTTCTCGACTATTCTGACAGATGTGGGTATGATGCCCTTGCCGCCTTATATTCGTCGTCCACCGAATGCTGAAGACAAGGTGCGGTATCAGTCAGTATACGCCACCACCGAAGGCGCAATCGCAGCCCCTACGGCAGGTCTGCACTTTACACAAGAATTGCTGGAGGAATTAAAAAACAGCGGGATAGAAACAGCGATGCTAACACTGCATGTTGGGCCCGGAACGTTTCAACCCGTAAAATCAGAAAATATTGCGGCACATAAGATGCATGCCGAATATATCCATCTCGCCGAAACGGAAGCGAACCGGATTCGCATCGCGCGGGAGGCGGGACGAAAAATCGTTGCTATCGGGACGACAGTCGTGCGATCCCTGGAAACCGCAGGTGCGACAGGGGCTGTTCATCCGTATAGCGGCTATAGTGAACTTTTTATCTATCCCGGACACCGATTTAACGCGGTAGATGCGTTGGTTACCAACTTCCATCTACCCAAATCCACTTTACTTATGCTCGTGAGTGCCTTTGCTGGAAAGGACTTGATCCAGCAGGCTTACCAAGCGGCACTCCAACATGAATACCGTTTTTACAGTTATGGCGATGCCATGCTAATTCTTTGATTTTTTAACAGCAAGTTTTGACTTGCAAACTACGTAAAAAGGGAAGGAAAGACTTCATGGACCAGATAACAGGTTTGCTTGTTCCGTTCATCGCGATGGGTGCTATCATGTATTTTTTGCTATGGCGTCCGGAACAAGCCAAACGCAAAAAACATCAGAATATGCTGGAAAATCTGACCAAGGGCGATGAAATCGTTACGAATGGCGGGTTGCACGGCAAAATTCTCGGACTTAGCAATGATAAGAATCTTATCCTCATCACCGTTGGAGAAGTGAATAGCCAAGAGGTAAAGGTTCAAATTTCGCGGAGTTCTGTCGCCTTTCTGAAAAAAGGTGGCGAACTCATCGAAGGTGAATAGTTTTTAGTTGTCAGTCGTCAGGTCGGGTTTTCTACGAAAACCCTTTCAGTCGTCAGTTAAGAGGCAATTGTTTAACAAAGGTTTCCTCCTGTTATTGATAACTGAAAAATGGAGGGCAGCTCAAAGGCTCATAGTTAGAAACAGGTATATGATCTCCTTAGAAGTCTGGCTGCATCCACAACTGGTAGCCGACCCCTTTGGAAGTCAATGCCATAATGTTATCCTGTTTTGAAACCGCTAACACATCGTTGTGATACAATCGCACGCGTACCGTTTCTACGGTGCGCGTGATATCCAAAGTCGCAACGCCATCGGCATCTCGGAACCTGTGCAGACAGATTGCTTCCTCTCCCGAAAGCATCCCGTTCGCATCCCACACCTCTACATCTATCCCCCCCGATAAGTCAGTTTCCCATATCCTGAGGTGCGTCTCACTTTCATCTACGGTCTCCCCTGCCTCCAAAATAATCGCAGCGGATTCGGCATAGGATGGTACTTTGCAAACTGCGATCTCAATTCCTGTGTCACCTGCAAGCACCTCATAAGTGGTATGATGTGGAATATACGCTACACACGCCTCGCCGTGGAAAACGTCCGGACGCTCGCCCAAAACTCCGTTCGCTTTGTTGCCGTTATGACCCACCAGTAAGGTGCAATGTCCACCTAACGCAATCAAGGCGACTTCGGTATCATCAGAACGATCAAAGAAGGTTGCTTGGGGGGTGAGATTAAGAATTCCGAAATGGAGTTTCGTGATGCCCATTTCGCCGGGCGTTACAATGTCAGTGTAGCCCTCGGTAGGTTTTTTAATTTTACCTTGCGGATAAGTATCGTGATAAGAACTTTGAAAGTTTTTGATCACGAGTCGCCCTCCATTACATTACGGGCTACAGTTTTGGTATTAAAGTTTTAAAGTGTTCAACGAGGCTCGCTAACGGAAGTCCAACGACATTGAAATAACATCCGTCAATACGTCGAACGAAAGCTGCACCGCGTCCTTGGATCCCGTACGCGCCCGCCTTATCTGATGTCTCCCCGCTTGCAATATAGGCGTCTATCTCGGTACTCTGCAACTCTCGAAAGTAAACCTGGGTTGCTTCTGACCAGACGATTTCGCGTCCTGTCCCCGCGTCCACCAAGGCTACACCTGTAACAACCTCGTGGCATGTGCCGCTAAGGTGTGTCAACATCTCAAACGCTTCTGCATCGTCAGTCGGCTTACCGAGAAGTTTTCCATCGAGCGATACCAAAGTATCCGCACCGATAATTATAGCATCGTCAAAGTGCTGAGTAACAGCCGTTGCCTTCAGCAAAGCAAGCTTTTGTGTTACTTCACTCGCAGGATTATTTGAATGTATGTTGTGTGGTGGTTCAACAACATCACTTGGACGCACCTCAAAAGTTAATCCAATCTGCGATAATAAAGCAGAACGGCGAGGTGACGCAGATGCGAGAACCAATTGCGGGATTTTTAAAGGGGCCTCGTGCGTTTGCATGCTATTTCAGGCAGTATAATCGTGTACCTTGTTTTGTGCGGATTTGCAATAAATTTACCTGGACCAGTTCTTGCAACGCGCTGCTAAGCTCCCGTTTAGAAAACCCAATATTCTTAAGACGCCGGTCGGATTCCGGCACGTGAAACCATCCCGGTTCTTCACCAGAACAATATTCCTTTTTAAAAACCGCCAACGCGCTATACAAGCGCAAAATCTTCGGAGGTAACCCAACAAGGGGATTAATTTTCGCAAAGGATTGAAGTGACCCATTCCGCATTGCTTCAGTCCATAAAGAAATAGAGTTATTCATATTCTGAATAACGTCCCTATTTATGAACTGGTTACAAAAAAATAAACTTATGACATTTTTTTTTACATACACAAGCGTTGTAGCCTGTTAGGATGCAGCAATCTTGTTAAGTTGCATTTGACAAATCCAAGACATCATGATAAACTCTATCAAATTTCACAGAGGACAGGGCAATATTGCTTCCTACATACGAAAATCGTCTCTCAGGACGTTCCTTCCTGCTCGGCATCTGTTTCGTTATCGTTATCTGTTGCATCGTCTCTTACGCCGAATTAGTAATCACCTACATCCAAATCGGGTTCTTACAACTGCCACCTGCGGTTATTGGGTTATTCTTCTTTCTCGTATTAGGGAATCGGTTGCTCGAAAGACTGAACGCCCGTTTTGGGCTGTCGCCTCGCGAATTGATGTGTATCTACTGCATGATGCTCGTCGCTTCAATGATCTCATCGCGCGGGGTCATGGAAAAACTGATTCCCGCCCTCATCGCAGTCAACTATTTCACTAACGAAACCAACAGTTGGGACACCCTCTTTTTCCCACATATCAAGCCGTGGCTCATTCCCTTTTCACCTGAACAAAAAGGACAAGCAACTATTGCCATCAGTTTCTATGAGGGTATACAAACAGGTGACAGCATTCCGTGGCGTGCGTGGATAGAACCCCTATGTGTCTGGGGTGTACTTGTCTTTTTGGTGTTCACTGCGTTTCTCTGCTTAGCAGCAATTTTACGTAAACAGTGGATTGAAAACGAGAAACTCACATTCCCGTTAGTCTCACTACCACTTGAGTTTGTACACGAGGGACGCGGCTTTCTTCGGAACCGTCTTATGTGGTTAGGGTTTGCACTGCCCGCCCTCATCTTTACCTTGAACGGACTTCATGAAATTTGGCCCCAAATCCCGAATCTACCGCTGAGGTACATCCTCAACCAATACTTCACAGAACGACCTTTCAACGCTATGGTCTACACACCGATTTTTCTCTCCTTCGCGGCGGTAGGCTTCTTTTATCTACTCCCGACCCAACTCCTCTTCAGCCTATGGTTCTTTTTTCTACTCACACGGTTCCAAGATGTTGTTGCTGCGGTTTTTGGGTGGCGGGTAAGCACCATGCCGCTCTACCCAACCCGACTCTATATCGGTTATCAAGTTGCCGGCGCCTATATGGTACTCGTAGCTTCGTTCATCTATATGGGATTCCCGCACTTCCGACAGGCGTTTCGGCGCGCCTTTACTGCGACGAAAGTGGATGATAAGGCGGAACTTTTACCTTACCGAACGGCAGTTTGGGGACTCATCATCAGCTTAACCCTTGCGATAGTGTGGTGCTATACAGCAGGACTGAATTTAGGGTTCGCGGCGTTCGAGATACTGGTCTATGTATGCATCGTTGCCGTGGTGATGGCACGTAGCACAGCGGAAGGCGGATTGCTGATGACGGAAACATCGTTCCGCCCGTTAGATCTCTATCAACTCGTCTCAACCAAAGCCGCACTGGGCGCGCAGAGTCTCACCGTGTTGTCACTTCTGGACGCGATCTTCACTCGCGATCAGCGCGGATTAATCCTCACAGGATTTTTAGACGGTTTAAAGATTCGGGATCAGGTGGGAATGTCTCACCGTTCGTTGGTAGGGGTATTCGTGTTAGGCAGTACGCTTGCATTCCTATGCGCGGCAGTTATTCACCTGTGGCTCCCTTACACCCACGGTGCGAACTACATGTATAGCTACACCTATCGCGGCAACCCACTCTGGGCATTTCAGGACAATGTTGCGGCGATGGAAGGATTAGGAACCGACCTTCGCACAACAGGCGGATTCTTTTTTGGCATTGGCGCGTTGGTAACAACAGGTTTAGTCATCTTGAGGATGTTATATTGGTGGTGGCCCCTCCACCCACTTGGATACGCACTATCGGCTTCATGGACCCTGATAGTGTTCTGGTTCCCCGTTTTCATCGCGTGGGGCATCAAAACGCCGCTCCTGCGTTACAGCGGTATTCGACAATATCAGCGGCTCCGTCCGTTCTTCTTAGGTATGGTCTTCGGGGAATTCAGTATGGCGGTTATATGGACGCTCATCAGTTGGGGCGCGAACACTCCCGCACCTTTCTTTCCGTGGCCCTGAGCGTTTTTTAAAAAGCTCACGCAGTAGTCCGATTCCGCGCGATAACCTCCCATGTCCCACGACAATACCCATCGGCATCCACGACATAGTAGAAAGGATGGAGTGCCACACACGGGCAGATATGTGTCGGACAGACGTAAATTTCTTGTCCAATGTGCATCGGTGAACTGTCAGGAACGTTAATTGCCCAATGCTCTTCGTGCTGTTTGTCGACTTCAGCACCATCAATATCCAAAATGATCCCTCGCACGCCATCAGGATCCGCGGCGATGGCTTTATGCCCCAAATCAAGGGTAATCCGCTGCGGCGTAGGAATACTAATCACACGGCTCAGGAGCAGTGCGGCAGGCGTAAAACCGAGATCAGGAAAATGGGTGCTGTAACCGTAATCATGAAAAACGAAAGTGCCGGGGGATGCCTCCACACCCGGCATCTCCGCATAGATAGGGAAGGTCGGTGTGCCACCCATCACAATCAAAGGCACTTCAAGCCCTTTAGCAGCAAGCCTATCCTTCATATCCTCTACCTGCGCGAGACTCTTATCGCAGGATGCTTTCCGATCAGCGACATCTTCATCGTGGATATGTCCATCGTAGACGTGTAATCCCCACGGTTGTAATCCCTCTGCGGCTTCAATTTGCGCATAGACATCCACAGCGACATCACCGACCGCTATTCCCGTGCGGTTCATTCCCACATCCAGGTCCAGCATGACCTTGACGCTCAAGCCCTGCTTCGCCGCCGCTGATGAGAGTGCTGCCACGGACGCTTGATGATCGACGATCACCTTGAAATCGGCGTCTGGATACTTGACCTGCAGCGAAACAAAACGGTTGACGTTGGGTCCGACCATCTGATACGCAATCAGAATATCCTCTATACCGTTCTGTGCCAACATCTCTGCTTCCCGTAACGTCGCGCACTTGTGTTTGAGGATACCGGCATCCCGTTCCATCGCAATAATCTCAGCAGTTTTATGCGTCTTCGCATGTGGTCTAAGCTTCGAGACATCTCCACCGACGGTCGCAATCGCATGCTCAATGTTATACTGAACCTGTGCGAGATAGACCACCAACGACGGACTCGGTATCGTCTCAACGTTCTGAATACGGTATTTCTTATCCACGGTTTTACCCCTTTCCGAAACTTCTACTGGTATACACTATTATGTTTTAGTTCAAGTCAATGTCGCAGTTCGCAGGATAATCCGATCCTTTGTCCAATTATCACGATACCATGTGCAGGCTTCAAAGGTATCGTTAATCGCATTCATACGCTGCTGTAAGAGAATTCGGAATTGATCCCGGAGTTCGGTCAATTCGGGTTCGTCAATCAGGTTATGGGTTTGGAACGGGTCAGCAATATTATCGAAGAGTCTCTCACTTCGATCTGGACGATGGACAGCGTAGGTGTGTTGCTTCGTCCGGAGGGCACGCCACTCATACCCGTCCTCCCACTTGGCGGTACATCCCATGCCTTGCATGAACGCCGCATCGGGTTCATCAGTGGGTTGGTCAAGCGCAGCATCGCTGAGATTCGTCCCTTCAACAGCCTCTGGAATCGGTAAATCCATCATCGACAGCAGCGTTGGCATGATGTCCGGTGTGTTCAAGCAGGCATCTGAGATATGTTTTTCTGGAATTTGCCCTTGCCATCGGACCAGGAACGGAACACGCACCGCTTCTTCATAAAAGATGTTCTTTGCGCGGCGCCCCTGTGCTCCGAACATCTCGCCATGATCAGAAGTGAAAACAAAGATTGTATTGTCTCGCATTCCGAGATCGTCAACGGTTTGTAGCAACCGTCCGATATTCCGATCCAGATTGGCAGTCATTGCGTAATAGACACGCATCCATTCAGGCAGTGCAGCACGCGCTGCCTCGGACATAATTGCCCACGTATCGCCGTAAGGGTCGTTTTCATCGCGATAGTTTGGGGGTAACGGGAAATCAACATCTCGGAACATCTCATAATCAGCGGGTAGAACGTTGTCCTGTGTCCACGGATCGTGCGGGGTCCCGATTGAGAGGAAAAGCGCGAAGGGATTATCGCTCGTTGATGCCCGTTGTAGATAATCGATTGCCATATCGGTCTGACCGTCAGGTTCATACCCCGGAAGCACGATCTTTTCAGGCGAGTCCTTGTGATAATACGTGTCAAAGTACAAGTGATGAAAATTGTACGCCGACCACTCGCCATCGAAACCGAGCCGATGTTGTCCCGGCGGAATGTAAGAATTGCTGAGGTCGTTGTGCTTTCCTAATTGATTTGCCCATAGATGCCATTTTCCGATGTAGCTTGTCTGGTAACCGTTGCGATGCAAAACATGACCGAAACAGTCATGATTCGGGTTCATGCGGAGTTCATTAATCGCCATACCGGTGCTACTGGCGTATTTGCCGGTGAAAAGTGAGGCGCGGTAGGGCGCGCACATCGGACTCCCGGAGACAGCGTTGCAGAAATTCGCGCTCTCTGTGGCAAATTTATCTATATTGGGTGTGCGTGCGCGGGTATCGCCAGCATATCCACACGACTGGTAGCGGAGCTGATCAGCGAAAACATAGATAAGGTTCGGCTGATGCGTTGTTGAACGGGACATTTTTTTAATTATACCTTGCGGAGAAACGGCGTGGGTTAGAACTTTGACGTACCTTTCTTAAATCCGCCCTCCATTTCATTACAGGCTACGAGTTTCCAGTTCATTCCAACAGCGTCTGAGTCCTATAAAGGGTTTTTGCTTGGGGTTTTTGATAGGATGTTCCCTCAATTTCTTCAAAATCTCTGTAGAGACTCCAACGCAAAAATAGTTATGATTTCTGATGTCTGTAGCATAGCACATTCCAGCGGAGCATTCAAGAGAAAACTCGGTAAGTTGGGTGCCGCTTCCGGAAATGGTTGACTACAGACTCGGAGGTTTTCTCCACTGTCCTTCAGTGACCTGATCCACCAGAATACGGGCTTTTTGACTCTCCCGAACCTGCTTCTCAATTTCAACGGGGTCCCATTCTTCCAACAGTTGTGCTTCAAACTCTTGGCAGATTGCTTGATACGTCTCATCATCGGCGAGATTCCGAAATTCATTCGGATCTTCGGCAATATCGTAAAGTTCTGGCGCATCGCCGAGGCTATAGTTGAATTTGTATCGTCCTTTTCGCAGCATCGCCATCGGGCGTTCAACCCCGTGTGCGAGGTATTCGGAAAACGCGAAATCCTTCCAATCACTCGCGCCATCTCGTATCAAAGGTAACAGACTGTCTCCATCCAGTTGACTGAAGGATTGGGCACCCGCAATATCAACAAGCATTGCCGTTAAATCCACAAGCGACACGACTTCATCAATACGTTTGCCTGCGGATAACCCGTCAGGAAACATTATTTGCAGAGGCACACGAGCGGATGCCTCATAGAAATTCGACTTCCGCCACATACTGTGCTCACCGTTCATCTCACCGTGGTCGCTGGTATAGACGACAACCGTATTCTCCAACTGCCCCGTATCTTCAAGTGCCTTGAGTAAGTTGCCAATCTTTTCATCAAGATAGGTAATCAACCCATAATAGCCAGCGCGCCCGCGGCGGACGAGTTCTTCGGGGAAATCAACACAACCGAACATACGTCGCATCCGTTGGTAGACGGGATGTTGGTTCTCAAGGTGTCCCTCCGGAATGTTGGGGAGATCGATCTCGTCAAGCGGGTAAAGGTCCCAAAATCGTTTCGGCACGACGAGTGGGAAATGTGGGGCAATAAATGAAACGTTGAGTGCCCACGGCTGTTCCTGTCGTGCTGGGTCTCGGAGATACGCCAAAGCCTCTGTTTCTGCGAGGTTGTCTACTTCAATCTCCTCTGTTGTTCCTGGACCGGCTTGTGCGAGACCTTGCCACGGGCGCGGTGCTGGTGGTGTGCCGTTATTCCAATCTGTAAGTGCGTGCTGTCGTTCTGCGTGCAGATCCTGTGCGAGTTGGGAACGAAATCCGTGGAGTTGATCCATACCTCCGTAGTGCTGTTTTCCAGAAAGCACAACATCATAGCCTTCTGCCCGTAAGAGGTGTGCCCATGTAACGGCATCTGGACGTAGCGGTGCCGCGTTGTCCCACGCGCCGATGTGATGGATGTACCTACCGGTCATAAAAGACATCCGGGACGGCATACAGAGCGGCGAATTGCAGTAAGCATTCGTGAAGGTAATACCCTCCTCAGCGATTCTATCCATGTGCGGAGTCTGGACGAGAGGGTGTCCGTAGGGACCGCTGTACATCGGAGCATGCTCGTCGGACATAATGACGAGGAGATTAGGATGTTGTCTGAACAGCGTGGTGTTCATATTTTTGGGGCAGTTTAGTAGAAAAACGTGAGTTAGGTATGGGAATAGTATGGGGATAGCACACACTAACAGTTTGTGTTACAAGGTCACTTAATCTTTTGAAGAAACTTTACCAAGGTAAGGCTCTTTCTCATAGTGTTCGGGTTCGCCACGGTAAAGATAGTCCCCGGTGTCCGCTTTCGCCTCTATTTTTCGGAGTATTTCGTCAACTGTATTTGGTTCGTTTTGATTTTCTTTGCCCATTCACTTTCCTTTACAACCACGATGCTGTCTAAAAGGATAACACATTTTATGAGGGATAGCAACCGAATTTAACCGAGATCCTACAGTTTTTCTTGCAGAATGACGGGGTTTGAAATGGGGCTTGCCACCGAGTTTATTAAAGAACCTTACGGAGCTGGCGTTGCTTTTGGAGTTCGGGGTCGTGATAGTTCTCACGAATGGCTTCCACGATATACCCCGTCCGATTCTTGACACTCACCGCTTTCGTAGGGGTTGGATTACCCAACCCGTTTGCACGCCACCGCCGCTGGCGATGTTTCCGAACCTCGCCACATTGCCACATTACAGCGTGTAAACTTAATCGTGGGTTTTACTATAAATATTTTGGTAATTGTCAGAATCGCAGAGAACGCGGATATTTGGGAAAATTAGGGGGATCACGGGTGAGGCCCCGTTGAAAAAAGAAAAGGGGAAAATTTACGCAGCCAGGGGATAGATAGGGCTGCCGAACCTAACAAAACATACCTTTTGTACGTTTCGCACACCTGAAGGTGTGCTCTCTTCAAGGGTTGTTGACCGATGCGCTTCTAACAACGACTGCTTATGTGTCGATATGAGCTCTTTCTCAAACTCTTGCCATATCTCATGCTTCCGCCACCGGGAGACTGCTGAAACAGAGGCACCTAAATCAGCCGCTATTTCATGGTCAGGTTTCCCGTTGAAGGACATCTCACAGGCAGTCAAAATCGTCTTTGTGTTTAAGCGGCGCATCGTGCATTCCTTACGTAATTGTGTGAAAAACATCGCGCTTCAACCCTTTATTTTATTAATTATACACTCTTTAACGCATTTTGTCAAATTAAAATACAAAAAAATGTATAACTCACCAAAAAACGCGAAATTTACAGTAAAAATTGTGAAAAACTCGCGTTTCAACCCTTTACACTATTAATTATACACGCTTTAACGCATTTTGTCAAATTAAAATACAAAAAAATGTATAACTCACCAAAAAACGCGAAATCCTTCTACATCAGAACTCCTAATATTCATTGAAACTTCAACACTTCCTGCCACTCCATCTATAAGACTTACGTAATTCCCTGGTGGGGTCTTTCATCAAACCGCGCCCTCCGCGTGGTGGCACGCGTAATTCTGTGATTTTGCGTAAATCCTATATATATTAAGGTATATTTCCCGTTGGCGACATTTCTGACGCCTGCGGATGCCTTAAAATCTGACCGCTCTCCTACCGAAATTAACAATAGGTATGAAAGGTTAAGTTCAAATGTGAATGGATTTACAATCCCTGGATCCGTTCTTCATTTTCAGAAGAGGTGTTAGGCATCGGTTAAGAACTAACAACTCTTATAGGTTTTAGGTTTATGTTTCAAAATTTTATTCCACATAAGAACAAGGAGATTAAACGAATGTTGTCGAAGAAAATGACAGTTTCGTTAATGAGTTTAATCACTATACTTGCTTTGGCTTTCGCGGTGACACCCGCGATGGCAGCTGACGATTTTGATGCGACACTCAGCGTTATGAGAGTCAGTACTGTGAGCGATCACAATGCTATGTACAGTCAGCCCATCGAGGTTACGCTCACATTTGGTGCGCAAGTCGATGGCACGACGGCGACCCTTACGATCTTCGTTGAAGATAAGAATGGTTCGCAAACTTCTGTTACCGCACCAAAGATTAGCAAGAAGGATCTCAATAGTGTTCAAGACGGTGTGCAAAACAATAATAAAGTGTTTATGTTTACCATTCCGGCAGCTGCGACTACCGAGAATGATAAAAAGGTTCACCTGCACGTTGCCAAAGGCGTTAAGGAGATCGTTCCATTAGGGAGTGCTAAATCGAGTAAAGAAGGCAAACTCACGATCGATTTGGTAGGTACAGATATGGCCCCTCCTGGGGTGGTGAGTATCGAATTGGCGCCCGGTATCATCGTCCCGGCGGCTGGATACACCGGTGCCACGATTGACGTTATTATCACGCTCAGCGAAAAGCCGAAAGCGTTTACGGCGGCAGATCACCTTTCCGTTACAGAAGCTGCTACAGTCGCTAACCCGGTTGCGTTGGATCCTGTGATGGAACAGAGTGCATCGGAGATTTCAGCCCGGTTTAAGAGCGCAGGTGTTGGAGATCCGCCACCGATGCGTATGCTTTATGATGCTGGGGATGTTAAAGGGATACATGATGCCATTAATAACGGGTCTTACGTGGATCCCCAAGATGATGAAGCTTGGGATCTGACCACTACATCAGCAAGTGATGAGGAAAATACTCCTACTATTCCATCTGAACCAGCCAAAATGCTTGCGGCGGAACAGACGCAGAGCCCGGGAGAAGGTTATCCAGTCGCTATTCCCGCGGGTACAGACAGAACGGTAGTACCTAAAGAGCCTGTTGTAACAGACTATGACAACGCAGGCGAATATCAACAAGCCTTAGACTTCTATACGTCTTACTCGACGATGAAGGCAGCGTATGATGCCGAAATGAAAAGGCTCGAGGCATATAATGAGGCTGTGGACGCTGAAAAGATGATGGATCGAAATGCCCGGGATATGTATTATGCTGATCAGTTCGGTGAGGAAGTGCCGCGAGGCACCGGATACGACAGTATGCTGTATCCTTATCTCGTGACGATCACGCCGAAGTATGCGAACAAGAACGCTGTCGTTGTGAAGGTCAAGGCGTTTGAAGATCAGACGCTTCCGACTGCGCTGAAGTATATGCCTCCCATGACCGAAGCTGAGTATATGGAGGGTAAGGATAAACTCACTATCAAGATCGGTAAAGAGGTCCTCGCTGCCAAGACGACCGGTATCGAAGTCAATCTTCTCAACGAAGGTATCATCCCCAAAGATGGCTACTTGGTCGTTGCGAAAGACACGGGTGCTTCAGCAGTTCGTAATCCTGGGGATCCGAAAAAGTCTCCAGCGAACCCGCCTCGCAAACCTGAAGACTTGACGTATAACCTCATTAGCGGTGGCTTACAGAACTTAGAATCGTTCCTGACCAACGGTGGCACGATTGATCTGGTCTCGCCCAATGCGGGTCTGGTGATCAGTGAAATCATGTGGGGTTCGGATGCGAGTATCGCCGATAGTTCCAAGAGCCAATACATCGAGATTCGGAACACATCCGGTGCGGATATTAAGATGGGTGATAAAACGCATAAGTTAGTGTTCTATGCGGCTGGATCGTCCCTTCCGGATATGAGTGTTGCGGCAAACAATATCCAGGACCGCGTCGGCACTATCGGTGCGGGCGGCTATTGGTCGATCGCTGGCAAAGGGCAAAGTGGCAGAACGGGTATTGATGAAGCTCCTGGCGATGTCGTCGCAGTGACACCCACGCAGGCACTCATCTCCATGCAGCGTGTTATCGATGCGACAGGCGTTGCTGCCGATGGCACACTGGCAGGCAGTTGGGCACAGTCTTCACCCCCAGGTCTGAACTTCGATCTGACGAAAGAGGGCACCCGTATCGGTTCACCAGGACGCGCGCCGACGACGTATCCAGTCGCACCGACACCTGAACCCGCTGCTGTTGTTGTTCCCGTTGCGATGCCGGATGACATCATGATTACTGAAATCATGGTCGATACAGGCGACGGTAGACTCCCGCAGTGGATCGAACTCACCAACGTCTCTGGCGCAGAAGTGAGCCTCGCAGGCTGGTCGCTGATGATTACCAACGCTGAAGCCGATGCGGATGCGATTGGCGAAACCGTGAGTATCAACCTCAGCGGCACGCTTGGTGTCGGTGGTGGTGAAGATGCCGGTGGCACGATGGGCAAATCCCTCCTACTCGTAGGTGGCGCTGCTCGTAGTTCCAGCAACCTATCGGGAAGCACACGGGTTGTTGACATCTCAAGCCAGGTCGATCAAACGGGTCGTTACACCTTTATCAGCACCATGGCGTTCATGGCGGCACTCGTGCCACCCCAAATGACAGGTGTTGTGGCGTATGGCGACACCGCTGGCAACCTCGATGCCGATGAAGCCTGGGAAATCCCCATGGACGAGTCAGGTCGGAGTTCCCTCATCCGTCGTGAAATGGATGCGAAGGGCATGGCAACGATGGGCACAGATGCGAATGGATGGGTTCTCGCTTCCAGCACGTCCTTGGTCTCAGGACCCGCAACGTGGTATGGCAGTGATGAAGATGCTGGAACACCCGGATACGATGCCGGTGGACCGCTACCCGTCGAACTCTCACACTTCCGTCCCGCACGCGATAAGCAGACGGGTGCAGTGGTGATTACCTGGTCCACGCAGTCCGAGCTGAACAACGCTGGATTCTTCATCAAGCGTTCGCAGCAGCGCGACGGACAGTTCAAGGTTATCAATGCAACCATGGTCGCCGGTGCTGGCACAAGTAGTGAGAAGCAGTCCTATACCTATACGGATAGCACTGCTCAACCCAATGTCGTATACTACTACCAAATTGAAGACGTGTCGCTTGACGGGCAACGTCAGACGCTCACCCACGGTACACGCCTCAAAGGGCATATCGGTGCCGCTGGCAAACTTACCTCTACATGGGGTGAAATCAAGTCGTCCAATGAGTAGTAGCAACAAAGAGGTTATTTCAGGGATAAATTTTGTTTGAACTAACCTTAACCAGCAAGAAAGGCGGTGGAGGGAACTTCATCGCCTTTTTTGTTTTCATGATACTTGGCGGATAGGGTCTCAACTCGGGGTGGTCTACTCCGAGTCCTATCCAAACCTTTGAGACAGGTGGATGCCAAGTGATGCTGTCAAGTAACACACGTTAGAACAGACAACAACTGAATAACACAGATCGAAGAGGAGATATAATTGTGAAGACACAATTTTGGACACGGAAGGGATATCTTGGACTGCTGATGGCACTCGTGCTAGCGTTCAGCGTACAGGGCATCGCAGACGCTCTGACGGTAACACGCAGATCCAGTGACGATCTTGAGATCCGGGACCAAGGGGATAGTGATCGTTTTAAGGTGAGTTTCTCCGTTTCAGATGTTGATGCTGCTGACACCAACGCCGAGCTTACGATCCCTTCTTTTGAGGGCATGACCCTGAAGCGGATTGGGAGTAGTACAGTCATTGCTGGTCATGAAGACGGGGTTACACTGCGAGCCGTGCTGGAAGACGGCAATGAGTCTTATCAACGTCTCAGAAATACCAATTATACGCTTGAGTATGCAGTTGACAGTGATGCTACAGCTGGAGCGCAAACGATAACCCTTGGTGGAGTTGCATTTACGGTTTATATAGTGAACGATGCCACAACAACAGAGGCAGAAGGTATAACAATCGGTGGTGAGGCATATAGTGTCAGAGGAAATCAAGATAGTGCTATTCCTATCACTGTTACTCTCGGTTCCAGCCTCCCTGTTACATTTAGTGTAAGTGGTGGTGGACGGGTCTATGTGCGGGTGGCATCAGATCGAACAACGAGCGCGACATCCAGTCTTACGACCTCTACTGATGCTCCCGTCTTTCTTAGTATGAATAGCCGTACGAACAAAGTCACGGTAACCATTCAGGGTTTAGCTCCCGCCACAGCGACTTACATCTACGGTAATCCACGGTTACAAAAAGTTAGTGGCACGGGTCAAACGGGGATTGCCGGCGGAAGACTTGAAGAACCGCTTGTCGTAAAACTCGTGGATTTTGGTGGTCGTAGCGTATCTGGAATACCAGTTGCATTCTCGACTGAAGCGGCTGATGATACATTCATGGCTGTTCCTGGAGAGACCCTGTATATACCGTCCGGTGGTGAGTTGCGTACAGCGACGACTACCAGAGGACCTAACGATGCTGATCCATTCACAGCCTATACGGATTCCGGTGGTGAAGCGTCGGTTTATTACGAGTTCGCATCTGACGCGACTGGAATTGTAGACATCGTAGCTGCAGTTGCAGATACAACTGCAACTGCAACCTTTCAACCGGAAGTAGAAGCCACCACACGTAGACCGACCTTAGCTATACTTTCAGGGAATAACCAACGCACCGATGAGAACGGAGACCTTGAGGAACCATTGGTTGTTGTCGTGAGACAGTCTGGCAGACTAAAACCCGGTGAGCAAGTCGAATTCCGAACAGTAAAAGGAACGTTAGACGGGTATACGAGAGAGAGCACCATCTCTACCGAAGACCTCGTGCCTCGTAATGATAAAAAACACGTGTGGAGCAGAACGAATGGCAGTGGAGAAGCTCAAGTCACATATTACCAAGATCCGGGGGCAGGTAGTGATACTGTTACCGCGACGATTAGTGGCGACAATTACGAGAAAGAGGTGATCTTTGGTATTGATGGTGGACGAACTACCGGTGGCGCCCCGGACCCGGATCCTTCGCCCCCGCCGTCAAGAGACGAAACGCCTGAACTGACGATCTCTACTACCGGTGAAGGCACCACGCGATCGGTAACGGTTACCGCAACCAACGCACAAGGGATAGTCGTTCCAGGATTAGCCGTTACGCTGAGCGGCACTGCGGTCACTCCCTCCGAAATAGTCGTCTCCGGCACACCGACAACAATTACGCTCCCCGACACCCCGGCTACCTATACACTCCAAGCGAGTGCCAGTGGGTATACTGTCGCAAGAATCAATCTTACGGTTGCGGCACCCCCACAACCCGGCACCCTCTCGATTGCGCGAGTCGGGGACCGGATCGGTGGTCAGCAAGCGATTCGGGTGACCGCCCAAACTTCAGGTGGCAGTGCGCCAAGTAGTGCTGTGCTTGTAACACTGTCGGGTGCTACCATTCCTCCAAGCCTCACGATTCCTGGCGGTGATGGTTCCATCTCTTTAACGGTTACGTTACCGAGCGCGACAGATGCCCATGTTCTGACTGTCAGTGCCACGGGATATGACTCAGATACGGCTATAGTTCCGGCAGGGACGGGACAGCAGACGGGAGACCCCTCTCAACCAACAACAGGCACCACAGGTGAAGCAGACAGTCTTGAGATTGACGGTTCCCGGCAACTCAGCCGAAACGTCAACCAAGCCACACCGCTACGCGTTCGCGTCGTCGATGTCAACAGCAGAGGCGTTTCGGATGTCAGAGTGACGTTCCGTATCCTCGCACCCGGACAGGGACGGCTTTCACAACGCGGCAATGGACGTGCGGTCCAAGTCAACACGGATCGCAACGGCTACGCGAGTGCGAGTCTCACACCCTTAGGGGGCGATGTTATCGTGGAAGCGAAAGCAGCGGGCGTGAGTGCCTCTGTGACGTTCATCATTGATGTCAGTGGCACCACAACAACACCGACACCGACACCGACCCCCAGTACAGACGCGCCTTCGAGCCAAATGATAAACCCCGAAGACGCAGATGTACATGTCGGTGCCGCCCAACGTTCCCCGATGCTCTGGGTAGATAGCGGTGCGATTTACGCACTCGTGGATGCAGACGTGCAACGGTTCGCACCGAGTGTCGAGAACGCACTGCACATCACTGTCGGTGGCAGTAAAGTCTACTGGACAGCACAGACCGGGACGAGTTCGGGAACGATCAACAGCGCGAACCTTGACGGTTCAGGGGTTACGGAACTGAAATCCATCATGGCAGTCCCGATAGGCATCGCTGTCGACACGGACGCGAGGAAACTCTACTGGACGAACTCACGCGGTAGAATCCAGTCTGCGAATCTCAACGGGTCGAGTGTCACGAATGTGCTGGAGAACCTTGAGGGTGCCACGGATATCGCTGTTGCCCGCGGGCTGGTGTATTGGACGCAGTTCGACGCGACGACGGGTCAAGGTCGGCTTGGGATTATGAACCCGAATGCGGGTCAGAACGGGACTCGGTATATCTCAACGGGTTCGGATAGTCCGATGAGTCTGACGATCAATGGGAATAAAGTCTACTGGACGGAGCAGACGGGTGTCAGTTCTGGGACGATCAACAGTGCGAATCTCAACGGTTCAGGTGTGAAACAGCTCGCGTCTATCCGTGCGGTGCCGAGTGGCATGGGTGTGGATATGGCACGGAGCCATCTCTACTGGACGAACTCACGTGGCAGGATTCAGCGTGCCGACCTCGACGGCAAGCAGATCCAGAACGTTGCGGACGGGTTAGGGAGTCCGGGTGACATGGTGCTGAGCAACAGCATTCCAACACCGACAGCGGTAACGTCGACGACACCGACCCCGACCCCGACTGCTGATAACGCGCAGTATGATGTCAATGGCGATGGGTTAGTGAATAACACGGATGCGAGTCTGGTCGCGGGTGCGATGAACACGAGCAACACGAAATATGATGTCAACGGAGACGGCACGGTCAACTTCCTGGATCTCCTCCTCGTTTTCGATAATCGTGACGAGGGGGCGGCGAGTGCGCCGACGGTTCTTGGCATGCAGTTGAGTGCCGTTCAGGTAGATGTTCTCCAAGAACAGATCGATCTGTTGATTGCGACAGGGGATCGGTCCCCTGCGGCGATGCGGACGCTGATTTACCTGCAGCAGTTGATAGCGACGGCACGTCCAGAGCAGACGCAGTTGCTGGCGAACTATCCGAATCCGTTCAACCCTGAAACATGGATACCCTACGAGTTGGCGACAGATACCGATGTGCGACTCACGATATACAACACGCACGGTGTTGTCATCCGGACGTTGCAGTTGGGTCATCAGTCGGCTGGCTACTACGTGGGTCGGGATCGTGCGGCGTATTGGGACGGTCGCAATGCGTTTGGCGAACAGGTGGCGAGCGGAATTTATTTCTACCAGTTGGAAACCGACGCGATGTCGTTGATGCGCAAGATGGTAATATTGAAGTAAATTGGCTGTCAGCAGTCGGCAATCAGCAGATTTACAGGATTTAGAGATTTGCAGGAGTGGGAGTCGCGGGGTATCCCTCGCTCCCACAATCACACGGGTTGGGAACCCCAACCCCTACGAAACGCTTTGGAAAAGGCGCGGTGTGAAACCGCGCCTTTCCTTACCTTCTACCGATACCTCCATGGATTTATCCCCTCACCAACATTTCGTCTATGCATGGCGGTATCAAGACGACACTGCCTGTAAACTCGGTGTGAGCACGGCTCGCACGTTTTACGCACGTATCAAAGCCGCGAAGTCCGTGACCCATCAGGAGATCGAACTCCTCGGCATTGAAACCTTCAGCACAGAAGCCGCCGCCCGCACAGCCTATCAGCAACACCTTGAAACATTTCAACGGGTTGATGGACGCAGGGCATGGGTGTATCTCACCGATGCTGTCTATCAGTGGGTCAAGACGGCGTGCCTCTCAAAACCGCCGACCCTCGACACCTTCAAAGAGACGTTTCAGAACGATCCTGTCCGTCGTGAACAGGAACGCGAGTATCAACGCAAGTCTTCAGAGAAACGTGCCATGAAACGCCGGCAGAAACGCACAGGTCGCACGGAGAAGCAGCGGGCGTATGAACGTGAATACCAGCGGAAACGCCGTAAAAACGATCCTGCGTATAAAGAGAAACAGAAACAGCGACAGCAGGCGTGGCGAGCGAAGAACCCCGATTACGATAAAAACAGGTATGCCAATGACCCGGCGTATGCAGAAGCCCGCAAAGCCGCACGCCGGAAGAAGTATGCTGGAGACCCGGCATACCGAGAGCAACAGAAAGAACGCTGGAACGCCTGGAAGAAAGAGAATCCGAACTACAGACGCCGCCGTGCTGCGTATATGCGGGAATGGCGAAAGAAGCACCCGGATTACGATAAAAATAGGTATCGTGCGAAGAAGGTATCCGAACCGGAAGGTGAATAAGGGACCTAGTAGTTTGTCAACCATCTATTGATGGATAGAGTTTTTCGAGTTTGATGCGTGCATCGTCAGTTGTGAACCGCCATTTTACAGTGGCACGTTTTTCATTTCTTCTGTTTTGCCAGGCCTGGACCTCGCGCTTGAGGGTCTGTTGGTCAGGAATCCGTCTTGAAAGACACTGTCGACTGAGGACGGAAAACTCAATCTCTGCGATGTTCAACCAACTCCCGTGCTTCGGGGTATAGTGAAACTCAAGTTTTTCAGCGATCCGCTCGGCCTCTTGGGTATCAAAGGCTTTATACAAAGAACTTGGCTTGTGTGTATTGAGATTATCGCAAACCAGTAGGATCTTTTCTGCGTCTGGAAAATGGACATCGACGATATCTCGACAGATATGTGCGAAATCAATGCTCGTGCGTTGGTCAGTGACTTCCACATGTCGAAACCCGAAAAAGGGTGCGAAAATCATAAATAAATTACTGACGCCCTTGCGTTTATATTCAGGATCATATCGGTAAGGTTTCCCCGGCTTCAGCGGCAGCGGGGGACGCATTTCCTGAAGGTGTTGTTTACTCGTCTCATCGACACACACCACAGGATGCTTCGGGTCTTCAGGGCGCGCATAGAGGTCTAAGATGCCTTCCATCGCTGTCACGAATGCCTCGGAAGCTTCTGCGGGGATACACCAGCACTGCTTACGCCAGGGACGGAGTTCGTTTTTTTTAGGATCTGTCGGATGCTTTCATGAGAAATACTTGAAAAATGGTGGAGCTCCACCATTTTCTCAGCTAACAGCCGCAGCGTCCAGCAGGCATAGCCTTCTGGCGGCTCCGAACACGCCAGAGCGATCAGATGTGCCTCTTTTTCGCCATCAAACTTTTTCGGTCTTGCCCCCTGAGAGGGTTTTCTCGGGAGCAGGGCGGCTTCAAGACCTTCAAGTGCAAAGGTTTTACGCACACGCTGAATAGTAGGCACGGAGACATCAAGAGCGGCTTTTATCGCCTTATCGGGGTAGGCGGGTCCAAACTCGCCTGCGTCTGCTTTCAACAAGATCCGGGCGTGCGTGAGTTTTCTCGCAGAGGCACTGCCGGAAGTCGTCAGAGTTATCAGAGTATCTCGTTGGTCCTTGTCAAGGAGAACGAGGTAGCGTTTCGCTGGCATTATAGACTCCAACTGAAAGGATTTATGACTTTGACACTCAGCATACCCGTTTTCACAATAAATATCAATAGAAACTTGACATACTACTAGGCAGTGCGTAAGTCCTAACACAATTAAGTTTACACGCTCTAATGTGGCGAGGTTCGGAAACCAGAGCAAAGATGAGCTGGAATTATTCATTCCAATGTGCTATACTGCTTCCACCAATACATATAAACATCCCCCAGCTAAAGCAAGGGGGTTTTGACACCGAAGTTTGATAAAGGAAACAGTATGCCTGAAACCAGACCTAATATTTTACTGATTACCAGCGACCAGCAACATTGGAACACCTTGGGCTGCCTCAATCCAGAAATTCAGACACCGCACTTGGATGCTTTGGCACAGCAAGGCACACTCTTCAATAGAGCCTACTGCCCGAACCCGACCTGCACGCCGACGCGGGCATCTATTATCACTGGAAAATATCCGAGCCAACACGGTGCCTGGTCCCTCGGCACAAAACTTTCTGAAGATGAGCATACCGTCGGTGAAGACTTCACGGATGCGGGGTATCGGACTGCCCTCGTCGGAAAAGCACATTTTCAACCTTTGCACGGAACAGAGGAATTTCCATCTTTGGAATCCTACCCAATTCTCCAAGATTTGGACTTTTGGCGTAGCTTCAACGAACCGTTTTACGGGTTTGAACACGTTGAACTCGCACGCAATCACGCCGATGAAGCACATGTCGGACAACATTATGCCATCTGGATGGAAGAGAACGGCTGCACAAATTGGCGCGACTATTTCGCGCCGCCGACAGGGAACGCTCGCGGTCAATATCGTAAATGGCACATCCCTGAAGAATACCATTACGATACATGGATTGCGGAACGCACCAATGCACTCATGGAAAATTATCAGCAGAACGGCGAAAACTTTTTTCTCTGGGCAAGTTTCTTCGATCCGCATCCGAAATATCTCGTTCCAGAGCCGTGGGACACGATGTACGACCCAAATGCGCTGACAGTGCCTTCCGTAACCGAGGGAGAACATGATAAGAATCCGCTGCACTTTCAACTTACACAACAAGAAAAGCCGGACTTCTCTGCTTGGCGCGAGAGTGGAAAGGGCGTACACGGCTTCAACTCGCATCTACGAGATCGGGATGAACTCGCCAAAGATATTGCTGTCTATTACGGCATGGTGAGTCTGATGGACAAGTATATCGGGAAAATCTTGGCGAAACTCGACGAATTAGGGCTGGCAGAGAACACGTTGGTCGTTTTCACATCCGATCACGGACACTTTTACGGACAACACGGTCTCGTCGCAAAGGGGGCATTCCACTACGAAGATGTCATTCGGGTGCCTTTCATCGCGCGGTATCCTGGCGTTGTACCTGCGGGGAAACAATCGGAGGCGTTGCAGACGCTCGTAGATTTAGCACCCTCGTTCTTGAGCGCTGCGGATATCGACGTTCCGCCACCAATGACGGGTGTCAATCAGATGCCGGTCTGGTCGGGACAAGAAGAACAGGCACGCGACCATATCATCGTCGAAAATCACCATGAACCGACAACGGTACACGTCAAAACCTACGTTGACGATCGTTATAAACTCACCGTCTACTACAACAGAGACTATGGCGAGTTATTTGACTTGCAAGAGGATCCTGGAGAAGTCAATAACCTATGGAATTCCGTCGAGCATGCCGAGTTAAAAGCGGATTTGGTGATGAAGTTGTTGTTCGCGGAGATGGGGAAAGAACCGTTGTGGATGCCGCGAACTTCCGGGGCATAAACGTCAAATCAATATCGTCGTTTCCAGTGCCAACTGTCGCTTCCTGAAATAAGCGGACGGATGTCTTCCGGCAATGTCTCAACAAACTCAGGACTGACCTCGTTGCCGGGCCATTCACGCACCATCGGCGGTGTGTAGCCGGAGATGAGGATGACACGCTCTTTATCGCTACGGATGGCAGTCGTGCTGTGGATCAACGCCTCGGCAAAAAGCAGGACGGAACCGGCTGATGCTTCGACTTGGTAGATGAGTTTGTCGTCAGCGAGTGCCGCTTCGATCATCTCTTTTGGATCCCACGTTAAACGGTGGCTTCCGGGTATAACGCACGTCCCACCATCGTCGGGACCGACATCGGTGAGGTAGGCGAGCGTCTTCACGAAGATACAGTGAAACTTGTTCTGTTCCACATAGGTACCCCACCCGTGTTGCGTCCCTCGATGAAACCCGGTCGGGTTATAGCGGCGTTTATAGAGTTCGTCCAATTCTATCTCTGGATTCCGACTATTAATGATCGCTTCGGTTTCCTCAAGACGTACTGCGCCACCTACCAGTTCCTCAACGAGAGGCACCAATTGCGGATGCGCCGCATATTCTAACAATGCCGGATCATACGCGACAAGATTGCCGAAAAGCACATGATGTTCGCTTTTCCCTCGGGCATAGACGCGTGTGGCATCCAAATTTTCGTCGGCTTTCATCCTATAGAGCGCGCCCTTCATGCGCTCAATTTCATCGTCGTTGAGGACGTTCTCCAACAACACAAAACCGTAGATGTCGAAGTGGAGACGTTGTGCTGGGGTTAGACTGATCGTTTCATTGTTCATGATTTTCTTTCTCGTAAAACTTTTTTATATCCTCCGCAAGTTTTTGCTTTAGTTCCTCGGAAATCGGATATCTACCAATTTCCCCTCGAATTTCTTCACAAGTTTTGCCATCTTCTTCTAATTTAACAATTACTGCTGAGAACACCTTCTCAAAACCAAATTTGGTGAGTGCTCTTGACATAAATTGTAAAACTCCCAACGCAGCGATTCCACCGAGCATCCCAAATGGTCCCAAAGCGGCAAGCGATGATGTTATCGCTGCCGCACCGAACCAAGGTGAAGATGTCATTAACATAACCAACACAAGGCCAGGCACTCCGAACCCGGCAATTACTTCCGCTATCTTGTCTAAGGGTAAGTCATCTACTCTTGGGATTTGTATCTCATTTATAGAAGGAATCGCTTTTTTCAATTTATCAAAGACATTTTTCAGATTCCACCACCACTCAGCCACAGGCAGATCCGGCATCTGTGTTTCTGCTTTAGTTCTTAGAGAGTCAATAGCATCTTGCAGATCCTGAATAGCCTCTCCCAACTTTTTCAACTCATCTAATCCCGCCTTCCGTACAACACTCACGGATCTTCTTAAGGCTTGAATAGCTTCTTTAGGATTTGGTATCCGTTCCTTGTCTATAGAAAGGATGGCATCTTTCAATTCTTGAAAGGTATTTATCAGATCTCGCCCCCATGCACCTGCAGTGCGAGCACGCTCACCCAGATCTCGTATCAATCTCATAGTTTAAATATTTCCACAACTAAAAATAAGCGCGGCATTTCTACAAATGCCGCCCCTACGGGGCTTGGTCTTTTGTTGAATACATGTTTCTACAAAGATGCCGTCCCTACGGGACTAAAGAAAAATATACACATCATAATTTATAGACGACACAACAAAGGCTTCCGCTTGTAAACTTCGGAAGTCACGACTCCAAATCGTTTTTATTTGAGCGTTGACTGTTTCTTAATATGTCCCCAGAGTGTCGTGAGTTTTCCGTTTGGATCAACGGCAAGGTCGAGCGGATCTGCCCCTTCATAGATGAGTAAATCATCAACGTAACCGGGGGCAGTTATTCCCCATGTATAGAAAGCGACCCACTTGGCAACGGGACCGAGCGCAGCATTCCGAAAAGGAAGCCCTTTTTCCGGCTTGGCACCCAATGCATCGTTTCTGTCGTCTCCCACGTAGAAATCGAATTCGCTTTTACCGACATCAGCGATAACGCGAACGTATTTCCATGTATCGGTTTCAAAGTCGCCAATAAGTTGCCACGCCGCGCCATCGTAAAGCCGGACAATGCCAGCGTCCCAGTTGATGTAGGTGCAGCCATTGTTTTCGCCGATGCCGTCAGCAGTAGCGACTTTAAGATTGAAAGACCTACCTCCGCCCTCAATATAAACCCAAAATTCGACCGAAATAATAGGATTTTCGGTTTCTATCGGTATGCCGAGTCCATCTCCGTCTCCGCCACCCAAAATAGCGAGTGCTTTTTTATCGGTTTTGACAGTGTCGCCAGAAACTTCAAAGTCACCACCTATCTCTTCCCAGTCCGGAGGTGGATCACCAACGGCGAACTCCTCAAACCCAGTCTGCATATAGACATCTTGTGCAGTTGCAGTTTTTATCAAAGCGAAGGTTAAAACAACTGTAACGGTTAACGTAATTTGCATAAAGAGATTGGGGGTTCCCACATCTATGAAGTGTTTATTTTCATTCATTTCTCTCCTCCTCTATGCATGCTTTGAGTCCCTTAATAAACACCTGAAAACTTCTCGAGTTGTTCTGGCTCGGTTCCATGTGTAGAGCGATGTTTTGTGCCACCGCAGTCTTAGGTAACCACTTCGGATAGTATTGTTTGAGCAGGCGTGCCAAGGTCTCATGCGTGCCGCCTTTGATCGCGTCGGGATCTCGATATTTCGGCCGGTTTTGAAACGTCCTTGAGATTCTAGGGTAAGCCTTTCGTAAAGCTTTGACATCTCCAAAAAACCACGCCTCTAATTCTTCAACCGCCAACCGAATAACTACCTGAAAATTGCCGTCTAGTGACGCGCTGGACTTTGTCACAAAACCTGCTTCTCGTGCTGCCCTTTCTAAATTCGCCTTCAGTTCTCGACAATCTTGTCGATCTTCATCAACAAGAATGATAATTCGCCAATCCTCAGGTATCCAAGGACGGTACCCTTTCAATCTCGATGACAGTTTCCGAAGTAAGTCCTGTTTGCCCTCAAAGACATGGAAGTGGAAACTGACATTGTTGGGGAGAATTTTGGGCAAGATTGTTTTCAATACCGCTTCTGCGGATTGTTCCTCTAAGAGGAATTCAATGTGCATGCCCACCTCCCTTTGGACCGCCTGTATTTGTTAGAGGATCTCCGAATTCAAAGTACCCTTCCATCCAAAGCTGCCCCAACTTCGCTCCCATTTTCAGAAAATCAGTGATGCCTTGCATATCTGCTGTGCGTTTGCAAACTGTAAACCCTCGCTCATCTCGATAAAGCACCCAGACCTCCTCAGCCTGAAGCTCATTGACAAAATGGGGTGAGTGGGTAGTAATCATGAATTGAGACAATGCAGATACCGCACGACACTCCTCCGCTAAGCCAGATAATAAGCGTGGATGTAGATAATTTTCAGGCTCCTCAATACCAATCAACTGCGGTGGTTCTGGATCATACAACAAGGTCAGGTATGATAGCATCTTCAACGTCCCATCGGAGGCAAACTTCGCCAAGATAGGTTTTTCAAAGGGAACATCTTTAATCTGCAACAGAAGGCGCCCATCCATCATCAACTCCGCATTTACCTTCTCTAAACGCGGTATTCGATTCGACAGAGCCGAGAGGATGTCATCCAAACGTTGTGGATAGAGTTCCTTCAGATACTGGATAACATTGGGCAAGTTATCCCCGGTCTCCGACAACCGTTCCTGAGGTCCCGCTTCGGTAACACCCCGCGTTGCATCAGCAGCAAGGTAGGAGAGGTGCCAACCTGTAATAAAGCGACGCAAGGCACTCACACGAGGATGCCGTGCCAACTGCCCAAGCGTGCTCACAGCAAGCATTGATGCATCATCAAGTTGCTCCTCTATTCTCATATCCCCTTCATTAGGTGTCTCACCGGCTATAACCTGCCCTGCGCCTTGACGAAAATTAAGAAAACGAAACGGCTTACCTCGACTCCCGCGTCGCCATTGCAGAGATTCAGTATCAACATACGCGCCCTTTACCCCCTCATTAATAGCCAAATAATAAGTAATGATTGGGGTTCCTGGTTTCTCACGATATTTCAATTCAAATTCAATCGGTCCATCACTCCCACGCGTTTGTAGTTCCCTAAAACGTCCCCTTTTGTCAGAGGCATGACGCAATCCAACCGTGAAACATTCCGCAAGAAACGCAAAAACATCAAATAATGTTGATTTTCCACTACCGTTAGCCCCTAAAAAGGCAGAAAGCGGTGTGATTTTTCGCAATTCTACATCTCGTAACGCACGGTAGTTCTTCACACGCAATGATTCAATACGAGGGACAGTCTGATTCACCATTTAAATCTCCTCCAGTTCCTCATTTACCTCATCTCCATCAATCTCCCCAAGTAATAATCCCTCCAGCAACGTTCCAGAAGTCTTCATCACGGCATCCAGAGATTCCACTCCCCTTTTTTCTCCCATTTGCGACATGTGAGGCATAAACACATAGATCGGATTGCGAAGCGCGGGGCAGAACCGACATTCATTGCACCACAATGTGGCAATAAGTGATGGAAAAACAAGACATCTCCCTGTTTGGCAACAACTTCCATCGGTTCACCTAAATCCATCTTTGGAAATAGCGCGCCAACATCGCGAACATGGTTAGAAAATTCTGGGTTCTTCTTACGGAATTCTCGAATCCGTTGTGGACCTTCGGGCCATATCACAGTCGCTCCGCCGTGTGAATTCGCATCGGTAAGATAGGTTAAACTGGTTACTCGGAATGTCCCAGGATCCAGCCGTAAATCCCGAAAGCCGCCATCCAAGTGAGGGGACGGACATTTCCACTCGGAACCCGAAATAGGAAATTGATTGAGTGCCCAGACGCCATCCGGATGTTGACTCTTACAATGTGGAATCTCTGGATATCTGGAGGCGAGTTGCTTAATGATGGCGAGATACTCAGGTGTAAAACACGCTAAGACATCCAGATGGGTAACGCCGTAAAGTTCAACGCGCCTTCCGTCTGCCATTTTCTCCATATAAAAACCGGAGAGCGGCGGACGTTTGAAATGTCCCCATGAATCTGGATTCTCCGCCTCCATGCCCATCATCTTCCACATCGCTGCCTCTGCTTTTGTGCCAGTCTCTTGCGGAATCAATCCGGAAAGCAGTAAATGGCCTTTTTCTTCAAATTGTGATAATTGCTGTTCTGAAAGCATTTTTTTAACTAACAACCACTCCTCAGTCACCTATCGTGAATTTGGTAATATCAACAGAAGGTTCGGGGTATCGCATGTCCAGTTTTCTAAGCGTCTCAACGATACATTCTGTGATAACGAGGTTCCGATACCACTTCTTATTCGCAGGAATTACATGCCAAGGTGCCCAGTCGGTACTACACTTCTGTAGCATCACTTCGTAAGCTTGCATATAATCATCCCAGTAGGCACGTTCACGGACATCGGATTCCTCGATTTTCCAATGTTTTGTCGGATCGCTAATCCGAGATTCAAGACGCGCTTTCTGTTCATCTTTTGAGATGTGAAGGAAAAATTTCAGGACGATCGTTCCACTTTCAACGAGCATCTTTTCAAAATTGTTAATCTGCTGATAGTGTTGCGACCAGACCCCCTCTGGCACTAAATTATGTACCCGAACAACGAGGACATCTTCATAATGTGAACGGTTAAAGATACCGATTTTCCCTTTCGATGGAACGGCTCTATGTGCACGCCACAAGAAATCACGGGAAAGTTCATCGGCAGAAGGGACTTTAAAGCTAACAACATCACACCCTTGGACGTTGATGCCAGCCATTACCCTCCGAATAGTGCCATCCTTGCCACATGTATCCATACCTTGCAGAATGATGAGAAGTGCATGCTGATTTCCAGCGTAAAGCAGTTCTTGAAGTTTCAGGAGCTGCTTATGGAGTTTTTTCAGCCTACGCTTCGTTTGCCCTTTTTTTTCGTAATCCCCCGTATATTCGGGTGCGTAATCGTTCAGATTGACGAGTTCACCGGGTCTGATGATATTCTTAGTTTCAAGTTCCATATTTTTAATAGTTGTCAGTTATCGGTTGTCGGTTAAAGGATTGCGTAGCAATCCGAACCGAAAACCAATTATTGTGACAAAGACTCGTAGTACTCATCAACAAGTCTACGATATTCAGGCGGAACGTCCTCCTTTGTAACCTGAGCGAGCCGTTTTTTCTCCTGAAGCGTGTTAATCCGCTCTTCGAGTGCGGTTTCCAACTCGCCAAGGTCCCTCATAACGAGTTCGTAGTTAGGAAATGGATTCGAGCGATTTCCGGGTCGATAGTCCATTGTATCAAGCATACCGAGCCAGAGTCTATCAATCTCCGTATCTGACTCCCTACCCCCTACACGGGAACCCTCCTGATTTTCGGGTTCATCGGGATTTCCAGGTTGGTTCCCACGCTGCCGTTGCCTCGCCTCTTGTGCGCGTTGCATCTGTTCTTGAACCTGCTGCTGTTGCTGTGCGAGCTGTTCCCGCCGCTGCTGCTGTTCCTCCGTCTGCTCCTGGCCTTCCATCGCTTGAAGTTCGCGCTGGATGTCCTCCATCCGTTCCCGAGCTTGTTGGAGTTGTTCAAGTGCGGCTTCAAGTTGTTCCTCTTCAGTATTCGCCATATTCGCTTGCGCCTGCTGCAGATCCCCTTGTGTCTGTTCTAATGTATCTAAAACTTCCTGCTGATTCTGGTCAGCGGCTCGGAAACTGCGCCATTGCAAGGCGCGTTGTGCAGTCGCCATATCACCGGCAGTTTGTTCTTCAGCGAGACGTCTTGTCGCATCCCCCACATTTTGGGCTGCCTCCGGATTGTCTGGAGTGAGTTGCTCCTGGACGTTTCTCAGTGTGCGCTCAAGTGATTCCAAATTACGTTGAAGTTCGCGCTGCTGATTGGCAAGTTCAGATGCCCTTTGTAAATCTTCAGGACGCATTTCTGATTGCTGAGAACGACCTCTGAGTTCCTGTGTCTGCTGCTGAACATCAGATTGTGCCTCTGTCAACTGCTGAAGTTGTTGAGAGGCTCTATCAATCGCAGCATCCGTGTATTCCGCGGCGACCTTTTCCAACTGCTCAATGGCTTCCCCAAGTCTCTCTTCCGCCTTTTGCCCCTTAGCGGCACTGAACTGCGGTTCCTCCTGTTGCATGCCCTGCGCGGCTTCCTCCATCTGTTCACCCGCCTGTTGCATCGCTTGTCCAGCTTGGTTTAGGCGTTGTCCTTGGGTGCCTTGTCCGCTCTGTTGCATGGCATCGAGTTGCTGTGCCATCTGTTGCGCTTGTTGTGACAACTGGTCCTGTTGTTGGCTGTTCTGCTGCATTTCACTCGGCGAAGGCTGGTTTTCACGCCCCAACTCTTGGCTCTGTTCACTCAGTTGCTGCTGTTCCCCTAACATCTGACGCGCCTGATCCAACATCTCCTGGGTCTGTTCCTGCATTTCCGTGTCAAGCTCGTTCTGCTGATTCTCAAGTTCGCTTTGCAACGCCTCCATTTCAAGTTCAAGCTCCTCAGCGAGTTGCGGATTACTATTCCGCATCTGCATAAGCACCTTGGGGATATCGAGACTGACTTTTATGAGTAGTTCAAGTGCCTCCTGCTCCGGTGGAATCGCTTCGTCAGGACGGACAGCGTTCAAACTATCACTCGCTTCACCCATTCTATCTATGGCATCTTCCAAGTTCATTAAGATTTCAGGCGAAACACCCGATTGCATTTGCATTGCTGCACTAAATTCATCTACAACTCGTTGCGTTTTCTCCTTTAATTCGGTTTGTTTTTTACCCGTTTTCCTAACGGCAGCCTGATACTTATCCGTAACTGTTACAACTTTCGCACTAATATGATTCCATGTCTCTCGGATAATCTCCTTCTGCGAGCTAATCACATCAGAAAGTGGATTGGGTTCAGCCTCCCCGGGTTCCCCTTCTTCTCCTTCTCCTTCGTGGAAATTCTCATTAAAGGGACGGATTTCAATGAAGTAAATGTCGCTATTGGCTTCGCCGGGACCGGTGCGTGTATTGTTATCAATAGCGTGCGCGTAATAAGAGATAATATCCCCGGCTTCAACGTCGAATTCCTCGAGATAGAAAGTATAGGTGCCGTCTGCATATTGGCTTTCGGATTTCGGATTCCGGAAATCTTCAGGTAAGAGGTTTTCGCCGCTGACCGCTTCTTTCGAGGATTCCATCACGAGTTCTTGTAATGCATCGGATCCGATGCGATACATGAGTTTTAATTCCGCAACGCCGTAGTCATCTGTCGCTTCAGCGATGATTTCCACCTCATCTAACTTTGTAGCTTTCACATCTCGACCAGGTTCTTTGATAACGACTTCTGGAACAGTGTCTGGAATGGCTCTGATTGTGTATTCGATCGGTATCTCGTTGTTGAATCCATCAATGCACAGTAGCTGAATGGCATAACTTCCGTTCTCAACAACATCTATAGTGGTCGTAAGCATGTTTCCACCAGAGATAACCATCTCGGATGAAACAGGTTCTGAAGTCGTATGCAATTCCTCAACAGTGGAAACCTGTAAGTCGCCCACTACATCAACTTGATGGGAGAACGTTGCAGTTTGAATCGCTTTATTCGTCGTAAACCTAATTTCTACTTGCGTGCCAACGACAGTATGAATATCCCCTGTTCCTGTTTGCACAACAGGTTTAAGACCCGTATAGTCAGGGTAAGTGTAAGCGACGGAAATTTCAGTCACCTTTGGCATTTCAAAGACTTCAACAGTGTAGCGTTCTGAAGTCGCTTCGTTTGCAACGACATAGTATTCCATATCGGTATCAATGTTGAAAATCTCATAGGCAAACCCGCGTTTATCATTCGGGTTTCGTAACATGTCAATCATAGTTTGGGATTGTTGTTCGTCTTCCTTGGCTTCGGATGTGGAGGGTTGCTGCGCGCGAACATCTCTATACGCCAAAACAACCTTTTCAGCAGACTTACCCGTGACAGTCACATGAATAGGTAGACTTTTGCCGCGGAGGATACGCGCATTTCCTGGCTCAACAGCAAGTTTAGTCGTCAAAATCGGATCCGTTTTTTCCCAAGGGACCAGGACGCGGAGCAAACTCGTATGGATTTCTGTCGGAAACAAAAGTGAAAGGATAAAACAACCGACAATGACCAAAGCTGCTATGCCTACATGCTTACGGGCGCGACTGTGATCAATCGTCGTTTTGAAATTGATGCCTTTTACCCGCTCACTGGTATCCTCAAGCAAGCGTTGGAGCATGTGCGCTTCAATCGGATCCGCCGATTCTCGGTTTCCGAACTCGATCGCACTCACCAGCCTATCTTCAAGGTCGGGATGATTGCGTTCAACGTTGAGGGCGACATCACGGAGCGTGAGCGACGCTCGGAGCGGTTGAACGAGATACTTATATAACAGGTAAACGATAATACCTACACCGATAGCCAATAAAGCAACGCGCACAGCACCTGGGAGCGGCATCAACCAATCAACGACGGCTTCACCCACAAATAAAGCGATAATACCCGTTAGGACGATGGCAAATCCTGTCCAGAAGAGGCTCCGTTTCCAGACACGCCGTGCGGCTAAAATCCTTGCTTGTAATTCTGCGTAACCTTCTCGTGTATTCATCACTTTCCTCCACCAACATTATCCATGATGCGTCATTTTGATGATTAGGTAGCAAATACGACCTCAGGCAGAACACTGATTATCCATAGAACGATTGCAATGACACGGGCTTTGGTTTTTTCCATATCCGCAAAGACCGCGACTGCTATTGCCATGACTCCAATTAGCCACAAACTCAACGGATTGATATGACTGAGGAACATCATTAATTTAGGATTTCCGCCATTTCCGAACAGCAGATGCAGCCCCGGAATCATTTTGAAATCTACCACAGTTTTTATATCTCCTACATCTCTAAACACAAACAAAAGAGCAGTGTTCATCAATTGTATAAGGCAACCAATGAGCGAAATATGAACAACCGCAGCATAGATATGCCGAAACCTCAAGGTATCACCCTCGATAAAAAACCGTGATGCTAACTTGAGCAGGGCGCTGCCACCAATGAACCATAGAATCGCCAAGAGAGGTCCAAGGAAAATACCGACATTCTTCATAATGTTAGAGATATTTTCCGCAGCTTCACGTTGTTCGGGCGCCAGCGTGCTGCTGGAGAACTGTTGAGAAATAAGTGCCTCAGTGTACGGCAGAATAGCCCAACCGAGCAGCACAGAAATTAGAAAGAAAACACAAAAGGCGATTCCTGATCTTGGATGTAATTTGAGACGCGAAAACGCGGCACTCGGTTCAGCGATAAGGTCCCCTATATTTTGCAAACTTTCGTTCATTATTTTCACCTACAGTTTAGACAAGACTTTTCTAAAATGGTTCTCTAAATATGCGTTAGGGTTGACTTTTTTCTGCCTCTAACTGTGTCTTCTGCCAACCGTAATCGACATCGCCGTCATAAAATTTGTCCGGATGCTCCACCGCCCAAATTTGTTTATGGATAATCCAGTTTTGGGGGTCTAATGCCAAAGCCTTCCGCCATTCTGCCATCGCTTCCTCCTCTTTACCGACCTCTAACAAGACCAAACCAAGTTGGAAACGCGCAGTAGCTTCAGTAGTCGTTTGTGCATCCAGCGCATCTAAGGGTTTCACATCACGAAGCAATTTCACATTATAATTGGGATCCGACACCCACTTTTCAAGCATCGCGAGGGTTTTTTGATTCGCAACATTGATGTTGAAAGGTCCTTTTACCAACCGTCCTGCCTCATCAATCATAATACCATAGGGAATAGCTTTAAGGTCATAGCGAGCACCGAATATATTCTGTGAATCAACGAGCGTGACAAAATCAGCGTTTGCCGTATCATGCCAAGGACGCACGACGGATGCGCCTTGTGCATCGAGTGCAATGGAGACAAAGTTTAACTTTTCTCGGTGTTTGGCATAAAACTTCTGCCAGCCTGGCAGTTGTTCACGACACCCTCACCACGAACCCCAAACATAGAGGAGTGTCTTTTTCCCTCTGAAATCTCGTAAGTTTCTTGGTGTTCCTTCAAGGTCGGGAAGCGTGAATTCGGGTGCAAGGTGCATGGGTTGAATAACCTCTAACCGGTTCGCCGAGGCTTCATAGATTTCAAAGCCGAAGGGTTCCGTAACTCGCGCCGGTTGGACATAAGTCACGCCATCCATATCAACAATACCCGTATCTTGGAATTCGAGAGGCACACATAGTTCTGATGTCACATCACCACAGAGAACCGCCATCTTCTCACCTGCCGGGTACTCCACTTTTAAGCCGAGCTGTTTGGCGAAAGGTTCCAAAGGCACGAACCATTCACCATCTTTAAGAATAGGAGAGACAGTGAATGTGACGCGTCGGGCATCTATGGTAATTTGTAAATCCTCTTTATTCATATTCCGCTCCTCGGTCAACCCTACTCGTAAACCTACTGCACAGAACAGACCGACTGCCAACATTATGCCCCCAAGACTGCGCATCGATATTGCGAGAATCATTGTATCGTTTTCTCCCTGTGTTCCGAATCGTAGATCAGAAATTTAATGATCTTTTCCGCAGTTTTTGGAGTGAGCCCTGACCCCGGTTTCCGCATCATCTTATAAACATATTTTCGCCATTCCTCTGCGGTAAAAGTAGAATTAATTGGGCGTGCAACGGTATGACATCGGCTACATTTACGGGTAAAAAGCTCGTAAGTCTCCTGCATTTCAGGTGAATAGGTGGTAACATCAATAAAGTTGGGACCATTATCCGCCGGATAGGTTTTAGGTGCCGCACGCGAGGCGCGTAAGGCGTAAATCATCCCAATCCCAACGAGGAGGATAACACCCAGGACAGTAATCCAGACGATCGTATTTTGCATTTTTATAGTTTTCAGTCGTCAGTCGTCAGTCGTCAGTCGTCAGAGACTCTTGATTAAACAAGGCATCTCTTTAACTGATAACTGTTAACTAAAGACTTTTAATTTTTTCCACTATAGCGTCCGCACTAATGCCGTGATGTTCCAAAAGCTCCTCCGGTTTCCCGGACCTCGGCACTCCTGTAACAGCAAGTTTGTGGACACAGATCCCTTTCGTCGACACAGCCGCAAGGACAGCATCACCGAGACCTCCTTCAGGATAATGGTCTTCAACGGTGATGAGAGTGTTGTTCGTCTCAGATGCCGCCTTTTGCAGTGCTTCCTTATCAATCGGCTTGACGGAATATAAATCAATGATACGTATAGCAATCCCTTCTTCAGCAAGTATTTCGTATGCTTTCAATGCTTCATGAAGGGTAATACCTGCGGCAACAACAGTTACTTTATCTTCACTGCTTTCCCGAATAACTTTACACTCACCGATTGGGAAACTCTCATCAGCATCGTAGAGAACAGCGGTTTTTGGACGCGATGTGCGGAGGTAAACGACACCTTCATAGGCTGCAGCTTCCGCGACGAGCCGTTCAGCGGCGACGACATCGCTTGGATACAGCACGACTGCTCCCGGAATCGCACGGAACATCGCGAGGTCCTCTAAACCCATCTGTGAGGGACCGTCCTCGCCGATTGAGACGCCACAGTGTGAACCCGCATACTTAATATTCGCTTGTGAGATCGCAGACATCCGAATCTGATCATAGGCACGCGATAAAAACGCCGCAAACGTCGAAACAAACGGAATCTTCCCACGTTTTGCCAAACCGATGCCAGCACCGACCAGATTTTGTTCCGCGATGAACATCTCGAAATAGCGGTCCGGATGGAGTGTCATAAATTCCTCGGCATAAGTAGAATTTTTGGTATCCCCGTCCAAAGCGACAACATTGGGATTCGCGCTGCCGAGTTTCGCAAGACCTGCGCCGTAGCCACTACGCGTTGCGATTTCTTCGTCCGCCGGATAGTCAGGAGGTTCACATTCGACCACGACGGGACGATCAGCACTCCCATTTACAGGATTAGGAACTTCAATCTGAACGGAAATATCTGACTGTAGCGGTCCAAGTTCAGCTAAAGCCTTATCAAGTTCCTCACCTTCGGCAAGTGCCTTTCCGTGCCAGTTATCGGCATTCTCAAGAAACGAAATCCCTTTTCCTTTAAAAGTTTTAGCGACTATCATCGTCGGTTTCTCGCTCGAAGCCTGAGCTTGCTCAAGGGCAGGAAGGATTTCATCAAAATCGTGCCCATCAATACCGATGGCTTGCCAACCAAACGCCTCAAAACGCTGACAATACGTATCAACATCGAAGGCATACATCGTTCGCTGACTTTGTCCAAGCGCGTTAACATCCACGATCCCGATCAAATTATTAAGCTTGTAGTGTGACGCCAAAGCAGCCGCCTCCCAGACCCCACCTTCGGCAGTCTCGCCATCGCCAAGGAGAACATAAACACGGTAGTCAGAGTGGTCTAAGTATTTACCGTTGAGAGCCATGCCGAGTCCAAGCGATAAGCCTTGCCCAAGTGAGCCTGTTGCGACCTCTGTCCATTCAAATCGAGGGGTCGGATGTCCCTCCAAGATACTGTCAATTTGCCGCAGTGTGCGTAATTTCTCGATTGGGATAATACCTGCTTCCGCATAAGCAGCGTAAAGTAGTGGTGCCGCATGCCCCTTGGACAAAATGAATCTATCGTTATTCGGGTTCTGAGCATCGGTCGTATCATAACGCATCGCGTGAAAAAAGAGTGCTGAGACAATATCCGCGGCTGAGAGACACGTGGTTGGATGCCCAGAACCTGCCTCCGATGTGGAGATAACCGAATGAATGCGTAGGTTCGTCGCTTTTTGTTTGAGAAAATCTTTTAAGGTTTCCACAAATTTTGTTAATCCTTTTTTTTATCGCTATCGGCAGTTAGCCATCAGCCATGAATAAAGAGAGCATTGTAGCGACTACAAACTGCTTCGCATTGTCCCGCGGGTTTCCTGTAGAGGAAACTCGCACAGAACAATTGCCACAATACACGACTGACCACTGACGGTTTCCGATGGCTGACTGCTGATTGCTATTCTGGGTTTAACTGAGCCGTTCTCCGCTGTGCGGCTAACGAAAGGTAATGTTCCTGATAATTCTGGATGAGACTCTCAAAAGTTACAATAGCTTGCGAAATGTCTTGCATTTTGACGTACGCTTCTGCCTGCCAGTACATCGCCTTCGCCACAACCGAATTGGAATCTGGCACATCTCCGCCCGTATACTGGGTTTCGTTTTCTATAGCCTCTCCAAATTTTTCGATTGCGCGTTGATAATTTTTCTCTTCATAGTAGGCTTTCACAGCATCTGCATAAGCGAGATTGCCTTGCTCCTGTGGTCGGAAAAACTCAACATCCAACGAAGGTAATTCCAACGCGGGAACGACGACTTCTAAATCTTCTTCGTCTGGCAACGCATCTATCGCTTCAGCAAGTCGTTGTTCGTATGCTTCAGTGTCATCGTCGTCTGACGCTTCTGGACTATCTTCCTTTTCATCGCCGCTCGCCTCTACTACTTTTTCATCGTCGTGCTCTTCTACTGCCTCTGCCTCTACCTCTACCTCTACCTCTTCATCTACCTCTACCTCTTCATCTACATCATCTTCCTCCTCTTCCTCTTCCACTTCCTCAACTGCTGCAGCTTCACGAAATGCCCGAGAGAGTGCAGTAGCAGGATCCCCTAACTCCTCTTCGTCATCTTCCAAATCAACGCCATCGACATCCTCTTCATCCAGAAGTGAATCTTGTGGTTCATCATCAAAATCGTCTGTTTCGTCGTAACTAAATGATGTCATTTTTCCCTCCATGTTTCTATTTTTTTATGAATATACTTCGCAGTGAGAACGGCAGTCCGCAAAACAGCAATCAGTTAAGAGGGTTTTCTAACGACCATCGGCTTCTTTGTAAGACAAGAGTTTACAAAAACCGATAGGGCACCCGCTGAAAGCCGACTGCCGACTGCCGAGAACCGAGAGCCGCACCACTTAGTACCTAATCTTCACGTCTGCCCAAGTGGTTGCCATCTTGTCAGCAGGATCAATCGCTAAGGCTGTAAGCATACCGTCCAACATCGTTTCAATGTCCGCTTGCTCCAAAGCGACATCGAAAATTACAACCTCGTCGATAGTCACTGCCCCAAAGCGCGCGCCACCGCAGCAGTCATCAAATCCGATATTGACGGGACCGCTATCGGCATCAATAGGATTCTTAGCCAAATCTAATGTGCTGGCTTCTTTCGCATCAATATAGATGACCCACTTACCGGTCTTACTATCAAAAGTGGTCGTGTACATGTGCCACTGGGTAATATCTTTGGGTCCAACATTACCATCATTCCAACCACCGGGTTTATTCCAGCAGCCTCCATTGCAAACCGGCCACGCTACATTTTTTGTGCCTTGGTTGGGATGGATGATATAGGCGTTCCGCTTTTCGACCATCCAACCGGGTTGATTCCAAGTATCATTCGGACTCTTTGCCCAAGCTGAGACCGTGATCGCTTTCGTCGGATTATCATGCTCGGCGATCTGAACGTAAGCACCTTTACCATCAAATTCAAGTGCTTGCCCAAATTGACCCTTAACCCAGTTTGGCTTACCTTTGAAGTCGCCATCCAGCCCATTTCCGGTGTCATCGGTTGCGACATTTCCTTTGCCCTCATCAAAAAGCCACATTCCGACAATGGTATCAGGATCAATCTCAGCAGAGGTGGTGGAGACGAACAAAACACCAACCGCAAAAAGACTAAAACACACGAGGACTACACTCGTGGGTTTCCAAAACTTGCTGCCAGAAATAATACTGAAATTCATTTTTACCTCCTGCTCAATATTACAAACTCAAGGACTTTACACACATATCCGTGCGATTCATGCGGACACCACAACCGGGCGAAGGCATAAATCGCCGCCAAAATATTCACATACATTTATCATATCAAATTCATAGGTACATGTCAAGAAAAAATTGAAATTCAAGGCAATTTCGCTTTCCGTGAAAAGGTTCCGCGCACACCTTGATGTCGCCACGTTCCAGTTCTTTTTTCATACGAAAATTAGGAACTCAATCCGAATGGAGAATCTACGTAGAATATGCTGATCAGAAAAGGTCACGTCGGTTCACAAATGCGTGTCCTACATTTAAAAAAACCGTTGACATGAAAGGAATTTTCATCTATAATGTTCTCATACATTCATCTCAATGTGAAGCGTAGGCAAATATGAAGGAAATAGGATTTATCTTTTTATTTTTGGTCTTTGGTATCCTGTCCGTGTTTGGACAGATTTCAAATAACACTCGGCAAGTTTTAGACGCACAACACCCCAACTTTGAACATAGAAAACCAGCGAGAGGTGTTCTTATTGCGCAAGGCGTAACAGCACAGGATTTGGATGCGACTTCTGACGAGTCTACAAAGCAAAGTGATGTTGCCGATTCGGAAAACGGAGAAACCACTGGAGCAGGACTCGCTCAGCCGGAAAAAGCACGGCGGATATTTAAGATTATAAATGACTACGAGTCAGTAGGGGATGAAGTATTAACAACACTCGTTATAATCGCAGCAGACGCACGATTACAAGGGCGCGTAACCGGCAACGTATTAGTCATCGGTGGAGATGCTCAATTGTCGCCAGAGGCACAAGTGAATGGCACTCTATACATTATCGGTGGACAGATTACCGGCAATACACAAGGCGTCGCTAACCTTCAAGTAAGCAATGACTGGCAGATGGTCCCTGCCGTGGTAAAGATTGTCATGCATCCACATACTTTCTGGGATATCAGTAAGCAGGCGAATTTTCGCCTAACACTCATCAAACTTGGATTTTCCGTTTTGATGTATCTGCTAATAGTAGCCGTGTTTTCAAATCCGATAAACGAGATAAGCGAACTTTTCGCGAGACGACCTATCGGTAGTATATTATTTGGTATCCTGATGTTAATTGCGATACCTTTCTTGCTGGTAGTGTTGACCTTGTCAATCATTGGTGTGCCATTCATGCTACTGTCCCTTTCGCTCTTGGTTCCCTTGGCAATCTGTGGTAAGGCAGCGATCTTTCTAACGCTCGGTAGTACCCTCTTTTCGGGACGATGGAGACCGCTGGCAGTTATATTTGGTTATATCCTCTACTTCATGGCAACATCTTTGCCCTATATCGACTGGGTAGCATTCCTCATTGTCAATAGTATCGCCATTGGACTCTGCCTGCTAAGCGGCATCAGTATGATACGTTCGCGAGAACCGCGTAGAAACATTTCTTGGTCGGAAAGAGTGTAGTCAGCATGCAGTTAGCGTTCCCGCTCTTCCTTAGTTTGCTCATTGTAGTCCCACTACTGATATTCGCTTTGCGATGGTTACGTGAGCAGACAATCGTTCCGGTCATACGTTTTTCTGATTTCAAACACGGGTTTGCCGCAGGTATTCGTCAGATGCAGGATACATTTTCGGTAAAAGTGCTGCCGATACTGAGAGTGATGAGATTTGTTGTTCTCGTGCTCCTCATTATCTCCCTTGCCCGTCCACAACTGTCCCAAAGCCGCGAGCATAAATTCACCGAAGGCATTGATATTCTTTTAGTAATTGACATCTCGGAGAGCATGCGGGCAGAGGATTTTGAAGGATCCAATCGCATCCAGACCGCTAAATTAGTCGTCAACGATTTTCTGACGCACCGCCAAAATGATCGCATCGGTTTAGTCGTTTTTGCGGGTGAAAGTTTCACGCTCTGCCCTCTCACATCGGATTATTCAGTGTTAGTAGAATTGCTCCGTGATGTAGAGATCGGGCAGCTGGAGGATGGCACGGCTATTGGGGACGCACTTGCAACGGCTACCCATCGGTTACGCGCCTCGGAATCGAAAACGAGGATTGTCATCCTCTTAACCGATGGTGAAAATAACGCCGGTAGCATTGAACCCGGAGCAGCGGCTTCCTTTGCACAATCCTTCGGGATTAAGGTCTACACCATCGGTATGGGAAAAGAGGGCGGTGCACGCATTCCTTACGCCGATACAACCTTTGGCAAACGCTATCGCGAGGTTTTAACCTACCTCGACGAGGATACCCTGAAACAGATTGCCAACACAACTGGCGGTCGCTATTTTCGTGCGACAGACACGCAATCGCTGAAGCACATCTACGCAGAAATTGACCGTTTTGAAAAGACAAAATTTGAGACGATCACCGTCGTTGCCCACAAGGAGTTAGCGGCGTATTTCCTAATACCCGCAGTGCTCCTACTGGGAACCGAGATTCTATTGAGCAACACAGTGTTACGGAAAATCCCTTAATTTTCTGATTATTTCTTTACTGTGAACGCATATTCCTAAGGAAAATCTAAGAATGGGAAACCAAGCACATAGCTTGGAACGAAGTGGAAAGCGGGTATACGGAGAAGAACCCCAGAACTCCAAGTCTGCTTGTTCGAACCGCAAGGAAAATTAAAAATATGGAAAATATTATCGCCTGTAATTTGGGAAGCTACCGACAGTTTCGCGCTGGCGCATACGTCCACTTGGCGGAAATCGGTTTGACGAATGTGGAGATCGGTGTCCCCGCACCAGAAGCTGTTGACGCGCTCCGTACGGAATTGAACGCGCACGGACTCACGGCTACCAGTCTGCTTGGCAGTTGTGACGTTCAGTCTGAAACCGTCGTATCAGATTTTCAGACAACACTGGACATCGCTGATAAGATGGGTGTAAAGATCATCTTTGTCAGTGTACACGCCGGTGACACTGACCTCAATGCCGTCTATGATCGGCTCCGCGCCATCGGCGAAAATGCCGCACCCGCCGACATTAAAGTGTGTCTGGAAACACACCCAGACCTGGTACATAACGGCGACATCGCCCTCAAAACGATGCAAGCCGTGAATCATCCGAATATCTGTGTCAACTTCGATACTGGAAACGTTTACTATTACAACCACAATGTAACGGCTGTTACGGAAGTTCAGAAGGTCATCGGACATGTTGGTGCCGTCCACTTGAAGGATACAAATGGTGGCTATCGAACGTGGAATTTCCCGGCACTCGGTGAAGGTGTTGTCGATTTTAAAGCGGTATTCCAGACCCTGAACGATGCGGGTTTTTACGGTCCCTTCACAATGGAATTAGAAGGCGTTGAGGGTGAAAACCTCGATGAATCAGGAGCCAAAGCGCGGGTGGCAGGTTCACTGCAACACCTGAAAGATATCGGAGTTATCTAATGGATACGAATCTTTGCGTTATTCGACTCAGTGAGGGGGAGCGCATCGGTGATGTACTCGGAAAAGTTTTGGATACCCCAGACATGACAACGATTGGGGCTTTCGCCGTTTCCAAAGAAAACCCCACCGAACTCCACTTTCACGATTTCGACGAGTACTGGTATTTCACGGAAGGCATGACGACAGTGACACTCCGAAACGCTGATGGACAGTCTGAATCCTATCGCATCGGTCCCGGGGATTTTGTGGTTACACCTAAAGGTGTTGAACATGGACATACCCCAGACGATGTTGTTAAAGGGGTACAGTGGGTGAGCGTGATTCCCCCTGATGCGCGTCGCGGACATTTGCATCGAAAATTATAGACATATCCCGTTGTGCCGTAGCAAGGAATGCACACTATGAACACAGCAATCCTTACCAAAAGCGAAATTAAACAAACGCTTCTCAGCCACCAGAACACCCTGAGAACCTATGGTGTGAAACGCCTGGGACTCTTCGGATCCTACGTTAAAAACGCTGCTCATAGCGAGAGCGACATCGATCTCCTTGTAGAACTTGAGGAACTGTCTTTTGACCGGTATATGGAACTCCGTATTTTTCTCGAAGACCTATTTCAAAAGAAGATTGACCTCGTCATTGCTGATTCGCTTAAACCACGCTTGCGACCACGCATCGAAAAGGAAATTGAGTATGTCGCTGGACTTTGACATCTATCTTGAGGATATATTAGAAGCAATAGACAGAATTCAAGAATACATACAGGATGTTACACGTGGGACCTTTGAAAGAGATCGGATGCGGATTGACGCAGTTGTCCGAAACCTTGAAATCATTGGTGAAGCTGTTAAACAGGTGCCTGATTCCGTTCGAGAAAAGTACCCAAGTGTTGAATGGCGGAAGATTGCTGGGTTGAGAGACATTCTCATTCACAAATATTTTGAGGTCAATCTTGAGATTGTCTGGGGCGTGGTGCAATCAAATATTCCAATTTTGAAGAAAGAAATCCAACGGATCCTTCAGGAGAAAAGCGAATAATTCTATAGTGCACGCTTATTCAGAAAGGTGAAATTATGTCAATACAACCACAACCTTTACCATTGCAACGCTTAGGACGAACAGAATTAGAGGTTACGTGCCTCGGTATGGGAGGCGCAGGCGTCGGCAGAGGCGATGTTACCGATGATGAAGCGATTGAAGCCGTCCACCGAGCCATCGACTTAGGGATAAACTATCTTGACACCGCACCGCTCTACGGTGAGAGCGAAAGACGGGTCGGGCTTGCACTCGCCGACGGTTGGCGTGAGAAGATTTATCTCGCTACGAAGATAGGAACGCACCCCGAATGGCGCGGCGATTTTAGTGCCTCAGGGACGCGCCGAAGCGTCGAAAATAGCCTGCATCTCCTCGGCACCGATTATCTCGATGTCTGTTTAGTGCACGACCCAGATAGCATGGACCCCGTTGTGGCAAAAGACGGTGCATTCGACGAACTCCAACGTATGCGTGAGGAAGGATTGCTTAAATTTATCGGACTCGGGGTTCGGCAACACGAATTTCACAAGATCGCTATCGAAACCGGTGTTGTTGATGTGATCCTGACGTATTTGGATTACACGCTCCTGAGTCAAACCGCAAACGATTGGTTGTTACCCCTTGCCACTGAAAACGACATCGGGGTTATCAACGGAAGCCCCATTGCAATGGGGTTGCTTTCAGGGATTGAGCCGGATGTATCCGCTGAAAGGATGCACTTAGACACTTATGACGCTGAAAAAGCACATCGACTCTATCAGTGGGCAACCGACAACAATCTGAATGTTCTGAATCTCGCCATCCAATTCTGTTTCCGTCAACCTCGCATTGCGATGAGTCTGACAGGTTCTAAGAATGCCACAGAGGTAGAGCAGAATTTCGCCGCCGCCACGACACCAGTTCCCGACGATGTGTGGGAACAACTACAAGAATACTTGTAGGAGACACAAAAAATAAAGGGGCAGAAAGCGGTTAGCGTGAAAGACCCTATCAGGGAATCGCGTAAGTCCTATTTAAACGAAAACCAAGCCTGCAACAACGGCGCAGGCGGATATGAGAAAAGCGCGTGAAAGCCCAAATGTCCGTTGTTTAACCGCAAGGTAAATTAAAAATATGAAATTTCAGGGAAGGGTTGCATTGGTAACCGGCGCAAGCCGTGGAATTGGAAAGGCAACTGCGATCAAACTTGCCAGTGAAGGTGCGACTGTCGCTGTCCACTATTCTCGCGCCGTCGAGAAAGCCGAAGCCGTCTGTGAACAGATTCGTGGGTTGGGACAGGAAGCAATACCTGTCCAAGCCGATATCGCCGATAGAGATGCTGTGAATAGTATGGTCACGGCAGTGACAGAAGAACTTGGCGTCATCGAACTCCTGGTAAACAACGCCGGAGATGTCGGTGATGTGGCGTTTGACGAACTCACCCCCGAACACTGGGACCGGATCATCGCGATCAATCTGACAGGTCCCTTCAACGTGTTATGGGCAGTCAAACCCGGGATGATCGCACAACAGTTTGGACGTATCGTCAATGTGTCCTCAATCGCAGCATTGGCAGTCCGTCCGAATCAATTGCCATATAGCGCAGCGAAAGCCGGTGTTATCGCTCTGACGAAATCCTGCTGCGGACCGCTTGCCCCACACAACATCCGCATCAATTCGGTTGCACCGGGAGCAATTGCGACAGACATGTTAGGAGAAGTCTCACCAGAACTGGTGGAACAACTCCGGTCTACAACACCACTCGGCAGGCTTGGTGAACCCGAAGAAATGGCAGATGTGATAGCGTTTCTCTTGAGCGAGGAATCGAGTTACATGACAGGTTCGACGGTTATTGCAAGTGGGGGCAGAATCCTTATTCCGTAACCGAAAGAATTGTGTCGCCGACCTCCAGATCGAACGCAACAAAGGTCTGTTGGTTTCCTTCAACGAGAAACGTATCTCTTTGGAAATCACGTCGGGAACGGACTTCGCGGAGGTCCCATCCGTTCACCTGCATAGCGCGTATCGGGGCATCCAGAGCCAGCGTAAAGTTTGCTGTTGGGAATTGGGTGGAGAGGTTAACTGGCGTTACGGCAGAACGGCGTCTGCCTACTACTATGTCGGTAAGTTCACGTGCCATATAGTAGTGACCAATCTCCGAATTTTTCATCCAGAGCGTTTTCGTGCCATCGGGATCATAAGTGTCGAGCCGTGCCTTGACGGTTTTTAGTATATCAAACCCACATTTCTCACCGTTGAAATAGAATCCGGGCCAATGCCCAACGAGGACACACGGCAGTTCTTTTTCGAGAATCGGCGGCAAACGACCCCCTTGTAAATCCTCTGTAATGAATCGGTCGGCATCTCCCAAATCGTAGCCTGTCCAACCGCCGAACCAATCCCCAGCACATGAGACAATACTGGCAATCGCAATCCCTTTTTCCTTCTCAGGATAATAGATGGGGACATCAGGCAGTTCGTCATGCTTGAGCCAGAGACTTTTGTCGTGCAAGTTTTGGCTTGCGAGCGGTGCCAAAAAGAAAGGACGCGGATTGTTATTGACATGTTGAGAAGCCGTTAGCACGGCTTTCGCATACGCCGCTTCCTGTCGTTTTCCAAAGGCACCGGGACTCGTCACGCCCTCACAGGGAATGCCAACATTATCAAGCATTTGCATCGCTGCAATAATGTAGTCCGTGAGTCTATTATCAACGGGCGGATCGACCCATTCCACCTGTTCCCACTCTTCGGTGAGACCGAATGTGTCGAGATCAACGACAGCAGTATGTGTGAGCATCTCTGGTGTCAAGTCGAAACTCGGCCAAATCAGTTCCCTATAGATTCGTAGCCACGCCTGATATTCATGCGTTGGAAAGTCGGGAAATCCTTCATCGACGCGTCCAACGCCTGCTGGATACGGAATCAGGCTGAATTTACCTTTCACACCGTTTTCCCAGCACCATTCTGCCCACTCCGCTGCGAAATCTGAGGGGATTGTGGGGGGTATGCTTTTCAGTTGCGTGGCGTTGCCTTCCCACCGTTCTGGCGGGACACCGGGTTGGTGCCGCGCTTTCCAGGCGTGCCGTTGGTGTATCCAGTAATAGGTGAGATTGACCACCGGACACGAATCGTCAACGATAAGCGATAAAGGGGTCCTTAACAATGGGTTGCAGACGGTGATATTCATAACTGACTTACTTTATAGTAAAGCCCGCAATTACTTATACATCAATAGAGGGCGAGGTTAGGAAACCTCGCCAGCAAGGAAAGGACGTTTCGGTTCCTAATAATCGGCGATGGAGCCATCCGCTAATCGGCTGTTGGGCCAGGTGAAGCGTCTACCCTCTTCCTGTCCGACTTCAATAACCTTCGCTTCATCCACGGTAACGCCTAAACCGGGTCCCTCTGGCAGTGAAACGTAGCCTTCTTCGTCCATTTCCCACGTTTTGTGGGCAACACCGTCTGGAAGGACGTTCTCATAGCCCTCGTGGATGAGAAAAAACGGCACGGCAGCAGATAAATGAAAGCTTGCCGTGAGACCGAGGTAAGACATCGTGCAGTGCGGCGCGATCGGGACGTGATGTGCTTCGGCGAGTGCGGCGACCTTTTTGACCTGCGTAATGCCGCCGCCGTGTCCAACATCGGGTTGAAGGATGTCAATCACTTGCGCTTCAAGGATTTCGCGAACTTCCCATATCGTGCGATCGCGCTCCCCGGTGGCGAGCGGAACAGGAACGGATTCCCGGATTTTGCGCATCACTTCAATATTGCCCGGCACCCATGCCTCCTCTAAAAAGAGGAGGTCGTCTGGCTGCAGGTAACTCGCGAATTGCTTGACAATCGGTGGCGGTAGGCAACTATGTGCATCAAACATCACAGCACCATCGGAACCGACCTTCTCTCGTGCATCGCGCACGCGTTGGACGAGATCGGCGATCTCATCGGGGGTACCAGCAAACGGCTGAGAGCCTCCAGGTCCCGTCTTAATCGCTTTCGGACTCGGATACTTCCAAATCTTATCGCGGCAGGGACCACCGAGTAAGCGATAGACGGGTACACTCCAGAGTTTTCCGGCTATATCCCAGAGTGCCATATCAATGGCTGAGATAGTATGCACCATCAAGCCGCCACCTCGGATGTTGCGATGCGCCCGAAACAACCGCTGCCAGTGATGTTCAATCCGCGTCGGATTTTCCCCGATAATCAGTTCCGATAAGGAACGCGCTAAAGCACAGGTGACGGTTGTCTCCATATTGTTAATCTCACCCCACCCCGTAACACCCATGTTTGTTTCAATTTTGACGTAGGCTTTCACGCCCATCGGGAAAGCCTCAAGGTTCGTCACTCGAATCTGTGACCCTTTATCTTCATAATCTGCCATATTTTAATTTTTCCTTGCGGAGGTATAACGGACGTTGGAACTTCACGTGCGTTTCTCGAATCCGCCTGCGCCGTTGTTGCAGGCTACATTGGATCGTAGAAATATGCCTGCGTATCAATTCTACACTGCTTTCTATAGTTTGCAACGTTTCTGAAGGTTTGTCAAGGGAAACAATTTGACAAAAACAATAAGGGAGTGATAGAATAGTCAACACGGTTTTAAACAGTTGCTTGTAAGCTACCGCAAGGTAAGGAGACTCAAGAGATGGCAAATCAGACATATCGTGTTGGAATCATTGGCTGCGGCGGAATGGGTCGGTCCCATTCGAGAGCATGGACAGCACAGCCGAAAGCAGAAGTCGTCGCTGCAATGGACATCTATGAAGAAGCAGCACAACGCGTCTCGGATGAATACGATGTCCCGGCTATCTATACCGACGTTGATGAAATGTTGGCAAAAGAGGATTTAGACATTGTCAGTATCACGACATGGCAGGGACCGCGGGCGGAAGCCACCGTCGCTGCGGCGAAAGCAGGCGTGAAGGGCATTTTTGGCGAGAAACCGATGGCGGCTTCACTTGGACAAGCCGACGCGATGCTTGCTGCCTGTGAAGAGAACGATGTCAAACTGATCATCGGGCACCAAGGTAGATACGCGCCTGCAAACATAGAGACCCGCAGGCTCGTCGCCGCAGGGGCAATCGGTGAACCCACGACTGTCCACCACAGTGCCAAAAGGCACGCAGGCTTGCTGAACACAGGCACACACGCCATCGATGGGTGGCGCTTCATGCTGTCCGACCCTGAAACATTATGGGTGATTGGACAAACCTCCCGGACGACCGATCGCTGGGAACGCCGCACAATTTGTGAAGACCTCTGTATGGGCTTCGTCTGCTTTGAAGGCGGTGCCCGCGGTATCTACGAAGGCGATCTTCCAGAACCGTCAGTCTCACACCCCAAAATCGCTGGAACAGAGGGACAAATCCGCAACGGACCTGACGGCACTCTTCTGCTCCAAAACGGGGACGCGAAGGGCTGGCAAACCATTACGCCACCGCTACAAACCAAAAACCAATATGATGAATTCATCGAGTGGATAGAGGGTGACATTCCTGACCATCGCGGCAGTGGCGTTCAAGCACGCTATACACTTGAAATCATGATGGCTATCTATGAATCCTTACGCATCAAGGACGTTGTCCATATCCCGATGGAAACCAAGGAACTACCGCTTGAACTCATGGTTAACGACGGGACGCTGCCGGTCTTAGAAGAAGGACGATACGATCTACGAAAACCGTTTGAAGGGCAGACATGGAAAAAGCCGTAAAGGAGAAGATGGATGGAGAAAAAAGGCAGACGCTCATTTTTAGAAATCGGTACAGCGTTTATGAGTGGAATCCTAAGCCTCGCCGCTGGTATCCCGCTCATCGGCTTTGCGATTTCGCCTGCCTTCAAAAAAGGAGAATCGAAATGGGTGGACCTGGGTCTCGCCGACCGGCTCAAAAACAGCCGTTTTAAAAAAGTGGATTATACCTTCACTGCGAAAGACGGCTGGGTAAAAGCGACGAAAAAACGCTCTGTCTATTTGACGGATACCGGTAATGGGGAGTGGACAGTCTTTTCGCGAACCTGCTCACACTTGGGTTGCCTTGTTCGGTGGGATGAACAGAAGGAATCTTTTCTCTGTCCGTGCCATGGCGCGGTGTTCGACAAGAACGGAATCGTTGTTGCCGGACCGCCGCCGCGCCCACTGCAGAAATTGCAAACGAAAGTCGAAGCCGGCATTCTGTACGTGAAGGAGACGTAATGCGGCAATTTCTCAACGAACGTCTCCCGCTAACGGAGTTCTCCGCACATCTACGAAAACCCTTACCGAAACACATCAATCTGCTTTTCTCACTGGGCAGTTTGGCGATGTTTCTGCTTCTGCTTCAGGCGGCTACGGGTGCATTTTTGGCATTATATTATTCGCCTTCACCGGAGCATGCCCACAATGCAGTAACCTATATCAGTGAAGAGGTACCGTTCGGATCATTCGTGCGCGGTTTGCACCATTGGGGTGCGAGTGCGATGGTTATCATCGTTTTTCTGCACTTACTCCGTGTCGTCATTTACAGTTCATACAAAGCCCCACGTGAGCTTACATGGATAGTCGGCGTTCTCTTGCTGCTGGTCGTACTCGGCTTCGGATTCACAGGTTACCTCCTACCGTGGGATGAAAAGGCGTATTGGGCAACGGTTGTCGGTGTCGAAATCTCCAGCACTGCGCCTGTACTCGGCGATTTCGTAGCGAAGGTTATGCGCGGTGGAACGGAGATAGGGGCAGTGACGCTGACACGATTTTACGCGCTCCACACGATCTGGTTGCCGTGGTTGGCTTTCGGTTTGGTCGGTGTGCATCTTCTCCTTGTCCGCTACTACGGTTCTTCAGGCATCCCACAGAACACCGCCGAAGATATGCCTTCTCAGTCTGTGGAGAGGGGCAAACCGTTCTATCCGGATCAAGTCTTTGAAGACGTTGTCGGTATGCTCATCCTCTTTGTAGTCCTGGCAGCCGTTGCGCTGTCCATTCCTGTTCCGCTTGAAGGTATCGCCGACCCGACGAACGCAAGCTACGATCCGCGCCCCGAATGGTATTTTCTATTCCTGTTTCAACTCTTGAAGTATTTCCAAGGTCCCCTTGAAATCGTTGGCACGTTTGTAATCCCGACAGTCGGTATAGTACTCTTGCTTTTCCTTCCGTTTTTAGATAGAAGCGAGCGTGCTGTTCTCTGGAAACGTCCGGTTGCGTTGACAGTCACGACGATCTGTGTCGCGGGAATTGCGGGGTTAACGCTCCTCGGTGCAAGTTCTCCTAAACTCGAAACAGAAGAAACCCTGCAAGCCATCGAACAGCCCCAAAGCACTATGCCTTCGGATACAGAGATGGAAACGGTTGAAGAAGAGGAAGAAGTCTTTGATTTTCAGCTAACAGAAGAAGAAATTGAAGGAACGGAAGAAGCGGAAGAGGTCTTCGATTTTCAACTCACTGAGGAAGAATTGCGATAGCGATGCTATCTATCAAGCATCTGCTCAGCGGTGCGAACTTCCTCTTCAAGATGAGGGAGTCCCTCAGCACGTTGTAAGAAAATCTCCAGATAACGACGCATCATGAGCGGATCGCCATTTTTCTGATACGCTTGTGCGAGACGGTAATAAGCTTCTGCATCGCTGTCATCAAGGGACAAGCCTGTTTCGTAAGACTGGATGGCGCGAAGAAATTCCTTGTTCTCCTCGTAAGCGAGACCGAGGTTAAAATAGGTATCAGCGTCCCCCTCCTCTATTTCGAGGGCAGCCTCGTAATTCCGAATAGCATCCTGATACATTTCGCGTTGGAGGTAGGCACCTGCCATATTGTAGTAAGCATCGGCAAAGGTTGGCTCCATCTCAATAGCGTTTTGAAAGGCGGCAAGTGCCTCGTCGAACTGGTCTGTCATGTCGTAAGCATAGCCGAGATTGTTATAGAAGGCGGGGTTTCCCGGGGATAACTCAAGCGCAGTAAGGAACGTCTCAATCGCAGGTACAAACAAGCCGAGATCGGTGTAAACCAAACCGAGATTGTTATAGGCGTGATGGTGTCGGTCATCAAGTACAATAGCGTTTTGGAAAGCATCCATAGCGTTATCATATTCACCGAGTTCACGATAGGCTTTACCGAGTTGAATATACCCTTCCGCATTTGTCGGATTGAGTGCCTGTCCCATCCTGAGCTTCAACACATCACGTTGAAGTTCTCGCCTTTGTTGCTGGGTCTGATCGGAAGGATTACATCCAAACAGCAAATAGGTTAAGAGTCCTATTACAATAAAAGGAACACACATTAAAGTCCTAAAGCCCATTGTTCCCCCGCAAGGTTTTTCAGCAATTGGATTTTCCGTATAGCATCAAAAACGTGAGCCTGCAACAACGGCGCAGGCGGATTTATGGAACGCACGTTAAAGTCCCAACGCCCGTTGTTCCACCGTAAGGTAAAATTAAAAAATGATTATTGATACACATACACATTTCTACGATCCAACGCGTCCCGAAGGTGTCCCGTGGCCGAATCCAGATGATGACGTGCTTTACCGAAAAGTTATGCCAGAAGATTTCAAAGCACTCGCAGTCCCCGAAGGCGCGACAGGCACTGTCGTCGTTGAGGCGAGCAAATGGCTTGAAGACAACCAATGGATTCTGGACCTCGCCGCAGATGAGCCTTTCATTGTCGGGTTTGTTGGGCATTTAGAACCCGACGCTTCAGATTTTGCAGACAATTTGAATCGGTTTTCCGCAAACCCGCTCTTTCGTGGGATACGCCTCGGTGGCGGACATCTACGCGCAATCGGTGAAGATATGTTCTTAACCAATATCGAAAAGTTAGCAGCGAAAGCACTCACTTTGGATCTGCTGATTACCCCTGAGATGTTACCAACCCTGCCAACCTTGGTCGAACATACACCAGAGATGCGCATTGTCATCAACCACATCGCAGGTGCTCGAATATCAGAACAGCCACCCGATCCGGGGTGGGTTACCGCAATCCATGAAGTCGCTCGCTACCCAAATATCTATTGCAAAGTATCTGGACTCGCAGAACACACACGACAAATCCCCGCGCCAACGGATGTCGCCTATTACACCCCAACGATAGATGTTTTATGGGATGCCTTTGGTGAGGATAGACTCATCTACGGGAGCAATTGGCCCGTATCTGAACGCTTCGCGCCGTATAAAGTCGTACAACAGATCGTGAACGATTACTTTAGCACGAAAGGCAATGCAGTCAAGGCGAAATTCTTCTATCAGAACGCCAAGGCAGCGTATCAACTATCCGTTTAAACGTGATTGGAGACACTATACCGAGGCATCTTGTGGTGGGATGGGAGGAGGCTCCGTAAATTTTTCACCACGTGCCTCCGCCTCCATTCTACGCCGATTCCATTCAGTTAACTCTCGGTAAACTTCCGCTCTACCTTCCGCTCTACCTTCCGCTCTACCTTCCGCTCTACCTTCCGCTCTGGCCTCCACGCTGACCTGGGCTTTAAGCTCTTTCTCTTTTTTCAGAGTATCTCTAATACGTTGAAACATGATGTCAATCGCCTCCTCAAATATCGTCAACATTGTAGCTGCTGACATAATTTTTGAGATATTTCCTGTAACGCTGTAAAGTGCATCAACAAAACTTTGACTTTTGATCAATATCTCATGAAAGAGTACCATCAACAGACAAAACAGAGCAAGGATTGTAAACGTGACCATCGCGTTCTCGGCATTCCGGACTGTGAACATTGATGACCGTTTGTCTCTGTTCTTCTCTTCCATGGAGATTCCTTTGAGTCTCGTTTTACCGTTTCTGTGATACCCCTTGTTTTAGGGACATCATAACTTTCATTCCGAAAAATCGCTGAGTTAGCACATCATGCGACCCAACGGATAAATTCACCTGCGGGGTGTCGTTTCGGTGCGCCGATGTCGGCGGGATATCCCGTGTAGAAGAAACCGATGATGTATTCTTGTGACGAATCAATGCCCAGCAACTGATAGGTTTGCTCTTCAAGCGTGATCCTGCCGGTGCTCCATTGCATACCGACCCCAGCATCCCATGCAGCGAGTTGGACATTCTGCACTGCACAGCAGGCAGCGGCGTAGTCTTCGCGTCGGCGTTGCTCATCACCCTCTTGTATGCACGAAACGGCGATAATCGTCGGCTTGGACATGAATTTCTCGTAAGCCAATTCACCGATTTTGGCAAGATTCTCGGCATCAACGTGATCGGGGGTGTCCTCAATCTTAATTTCGCGGTAGCGATCTGCGAGAATTAGCTTCGTTTCCTCACCAATGACAGTGAAACGCCACGGCTCTGTGACATGGTGATTTGGGGCCCATATCCCAAAGCTGAAAACCTGTTCGATGACATCGTTCGGCACCGGTTCTGGTTTGAACTTGAAAATGGTGCGTCGTGAAAGAATTGCGTCTTTAACATCCATTATGTTAGATCCTCCTTATGGGATTTAATTATACTGTATTGAGTGGTTAATTGCAAGATGCCGGTTTTCTCGTAATTCGCCACCTTCAAACTAAGGTGTTACCGGCTTCACACAACGGAAACCGAAGTCATCGTTTGAAAAAGTAGGGGGACTGTAGTCAATATCAGAAATTTTTATCTCTCGAGCAAATCTAATCCAAGAGCCACCCCGCAATACGCGCCACGATTTACGATTAAAAAATCCATTTATAATGTCTGTGACACTATCAGCACCAGCAATCGGATTGCGACCCGGTGAAGTTTTGTAAAAATCGCGGTCAGACTCATCAAGACACCACTCCCAAACATTACCCACCATATCATACAATCCATACCTGTTAGGTGGGTAACTACCAACAGGAGTTGTACCACCAACATTCCTTGCGTGGTTTGCATTACTGAAATCAATCGAATTACCCCACGGGTACCTTTGACCTGTTAATCCACCACGCGCTGCTTTTTCCCATTCTGCTTGTGTTGGAAGACGCTTATCTACCCATTTCGCATAAGCCCTTGCAGCATACCAGCTCACATTGGCAACAGGGTGGTCGCCTTTACCAATAGGATAATTATTTCCATCCCAGTCTTTTAGGTAATTCCCATCATGATACGTCCAAGGGGTATGATCTTTCTGCCACTGTGGATTGGCATCAACAAAAATCTGATATTGTGCATTTGTAACCTCATATACATCCATGTAAAATGCATCAACGTAGACAGTATGTACCCACTTCTCGCCATCAGATGCCTTATCATTGCTCCCCATTTGAAACTCGCCTGCGGGAACCAAAACCATGTTAGGATCGGATGGACTCAGAACAATTTGAGTCCTATCAGGGACTTCTATCTTTGGATCATGGGTCAAAACTATATCGGGATCAGATGGCATCAAAGGGTTTTCTACTTCCTGAAGTATACCTCCTATCATCCTAAAATGCTTCTTGATTGCTTTTTTGGGGTCATGTAAGGGCTCACCTTTTTTGACCTCCCGCCTAATATAGGTAATAGACACAGTGTTGCTGTGTGCATCAGCTAAAGCAACCTCTTTTATATTCGTACGATCTCCTAAACCGGCTTCGTCCACACTTATGAGTGTTTTTTTATCCACTACATTGAGATCCAAAAAGACCCCCGATCCGCCACCCCAGTCGGCTAAAGGCACAAAAATATAGCGATCACTTTCAACCGTATCCTGAGGGAAGATGGTGTAACTACTATAAGAAGTGCGCCCATATATTTCATGTTTTTCAGTCAAGACGATTCGATCAGGATGGTGGGTTACACCTTCACCTTCAAAAATCACTTCACTATTTCCCTCTCCGCTTAACCATGTAACAACGAAAGTAATTTTGGTAAGCACCTCTTCCAAAGGCATTCCGAGTTTGACGAAACCTTCGATAGATTCTTCCGTCGGTTCTGTCGCAGGCGACTCTTGTATCTGCGCAACCTGCTGGCTCAAGCCGAATAGCAGCAGGCAGATGATTACGCAAAAAATCTTCATAGCCTCTCCAAAGATAACCATCCATTGTTAGTTAAACTCAAACGTTTAGAGAAATCCACAATCCGTTATACACATGTCGCCGCGCTGGGGCTTGACTACTATGTTTATCCCTATTTCTACACACATGTCGCCGCGCTGGGGCTGAAGAAACTATACCTCTACACATCAATTCAAGAAAGAAAACTGAAAACTGTTTAATTCCAGCCAACGAACCGTAAGTATATATGCCAGAGCCTATCCCCCCATAACAGCACAAGCACAGCGGCACCTGCGAGGAAGGGTCCATACGGGATAGGACTCTGCCGACTTTTCCGTCCGGAGATTATCAAGGCACTCCCGACGATTGCTCCACTCAGGGCAGAGAAGGCGACTACCATCACGAGTTCGGGCCACGCACCGAGGAATAATCCGATGAGTGCCATCAGTTTGATGTCGCCACCGCCCATCGCTTTCTTGCGTAAGATCGCGCTCCCAATTACGGCAATCAACCATAACACCGTCCATCCAGCAACGGCACCGATGAGACGTGTGAACAGATACCAAACATCGGCACGCTGATACGCGATTGCACTGACGATAACCACACCGAGAATCAATCCGGTAACGATGATGACGTTTGGAATAATATAGTATCTTGCATCAATTACAGAGATCGGCAACAATACAGCGATGAAAGCGAGCGCGAGTAGAAATTCGAGGGTTACCCCGAAGTGGTAGAACATGAACAGAAACAGCATTGCTGTTGATAGTTCAACCAACGGGTATATAACGGAAATTTTCGCTTTACAAGACCGACACTTTCCCCACAAAAGCAAATAACTTAAAACAGGGATGTTGTCATAAAAGTTTATCGGTCCCTTACAGTCAGGGCAAAAAGAGCGACGGGGAGAATGAATTGATACGTCTGGGAGCGGAATGCGATAGATACATACATTGAGAAAACTGCCGACTGCCAAACCAAAAAGGAAAATAAAGACCCACATATTATAACAATTATGTCTGAATGAGATTTTCGTTAAAATAGCCGTTAGCAATCACCAATCAGCAAAAAAGTTGCCTTTCAGTGAAATTTCACCCAAAGACCTCCTAACTGATGGTTTCTGACAGCCGAAAGTGAGCGTAGCGAACGACCTGACAGCCGACAACTACTTACCACCAATACTTTTCGCCGAGGCGCGCGTCGGCGTGATAGACTCTGCTGATCTCCGCGACACCGCCGATTCGATATTTTTCGGGGACACGCGAGTGATTTTTTGCAATCCCTACCTTATAGGTGTCTTGATGGAGGACATAATTTCCACCCCAAGGGGTCTTAGGAACAGATTCCAGATAGTTCCCACGCCACCCGTCAACACCAGGATCCTTTACCAAAGCATCTAAATTAGTTGGATACCCGCCGGTATGCTTGAAGTACTTCTTAATGGCAACGGCAATGGTTTCGACATCTATATCCGCTGTGCCCACTTTTCGATATTCCTGCCATGGTGGAAAAGAAAGTGCCACAATGACAATGGCTATAATAACAAGGATAATCAACTGAAGTCGAGTCATCCCGTCGCTTTCGTTGATATTTTTCTTTGGCATAGTAACAGTCGGGAATCGGAGTTCCCTCCTACAATTTAACTCGCAGAATTTGGTCGAGAAATGCCATACCGGTTCATCTTTTTGTACAAGTTACTCCGCTCCACCTCTAATGCCTCTGCGGTCCGTCGGATGTTCCACTTATTCTCTTCCAAAGCCGCAAGGATGCACTGTGCCTCGGCAGTGTCCATCATCTTACTCAGAGCCATTCCAGGTTTGTAGAGTGGTACCCCCAGAGAAGACTGCAAAGCACCTTGATCGTAGGGGTTGGGTGACCCAACCCGTACAGGCGATGGATATAACGCAGTAGGTTGAGGAATCAAAGACAAAGCCTCAGCGACATCAGGTGCCATCACAACATCTCGATTTACCATAATAAGGAGACGTTCAACGATGTTTTTTAACTCTCGAATATTTCCAGGCCAATTGTAACCCTGAAACACAGCATAAGCCCCCGGATCAATGACTTTCGGGGTAGACGCTATATTAAGTTGTAAACGTTCAGCAAAGTATTTTACTAAGAGCGGAATATCCTCTGTCCGCTCTCGGAGAGGTGGAACGGTAATCGGCACAACATTAAGCCGATAGAACAGATCGCGTCGAAATCGTCCTTTCTCAATTTCTTCAGGGAGGTGTTTGTTAGTCGCGGCGATAATTCGCACATCAACCGTCCGAATCTGGTTTCCTCCGAGACGTTCGACTTCACCGGTTTCAATAACGCGAAGGACCTTTGCCTGTGCCTTTAAACTCATATCCGCAATTTCATCGAGAAAAATAGTTCCGCCGTGAGCGAGTTCAAAGCGTCCCTGTCTGCGTGAATCTGCGCCAGTGAACGCACCACGCTCATGTCCAAAGAGTTCACTTTCAATAAGTTCATCGGGTAAAGCGGCGCAGTTGAGCGGGATAAAGGTTTTCGCGGCACGCCTGCTTTGTCGATGAATCGCATTCGCAACAAGTTGCTTACCAGTACCGTTTTCGCCAGAGATGAGGACCCCAAGTTTGCTTCCGGAGACCCGCGAAATTTGCGAGCGGAGATGCGAAATAACAGCACTCTCACCCACCATTTCGTCGGCGGGTGTAATCTGTGATTTCAGGATCTCATTTTCTTGCGATAAGCGCGATATATCTAAAAACGGTTGGACACTGGAGAGAATTTTATCAATACTGATCGGTTTTGTGATATATCGCTTCGCACCGAGTTCCATTGTTTTAACGGCAATTTCGATATCTTGTTGGGCAGACATCATGACCACATTTAACTTAGGGTAGCGTTCACGAAGTTTTACAAGCGTCTGAACACCATCCATCCCATTTTCCATGCGGATATCCAATAGCACAATATCTACATCGGACTTGATGCACTGTTTCAATGCCTCCTCGCCACTTGCGGCTGTCAGGGCTTGATACCCACGCATTTTGAGCCCTTGGGACAACATCTTAAGCGTATTTTTTTCGTCATCTACAATAAGAATAGTTTCCATTTTTCTGTCCTAATGCTGAGTGTTTTAAGAGCGGATAGGCTCAGTCTTTAATGATTATCTCCTGATCCTCGGTTTCCAATTCAGTAACCAAACTCGTGTGTGGTGTTAAGTCTTCAACTGCCGATGTGAATTCTTCAGAGCGAGCATCTCGATTGTGGAGAAAACGGATAAGGACGGTTGTACCTTCGTCTTCAGTGCTCTGAAAGTCTATCTCGGCACCGTGCTCTGTGACAATTCTTCTCACAATTGGCATACCGAGTCCTCTACCATTCACCTCTGACTTGGTGGTGTAGTAAGGTACAAAGAGATTCGTCATAGTTTCCTCGGACATACCGTGACCGGTATCTTGGATTTCCAGTGAAACTGTGCCATTTCGGCTTTCGGCTTTCAGGACATGGCGGTTGCTACCGCTTTCATCTGCCACAAGATCCTCTTGCTGACGACTATTGGGTGTATGGCGATTGTTATCATCTTCTCCTGTCATAACGTGCTCTGGCTGACTGCTATTTGGTGTGAAATAGGTTTTTACCTTAAGCAATCCACCCTCAGGCATCGCCTCAATTGCATTTTTCAGGAGGTTACCGAGTGCTTGGGCAATCTGTTCCGGATCAACTAAAAGTTGCGGAAGCGAAGCGAACTCGGTCTGAACATTAATCTTGGAGATGTTTTCAAGCCAAAACTTCTCAGTAGAATTTTGTAGTACTGAGTCCACCTGCTCTGAACTCATCAATACACCTTCATTTTCTGGTTCAAGATCCGGTATGTGTCTGCCGGTGTACAGCGTCAGAACAGATCTCACAATGTCATTCAACTGGCTCCATTTCCGCTGCGGCGTCGGCATCCGAGCGAATTGATGGAAATCGTCAATGAGTTTTCCAATCCGATCGACCTCTTCAATGACTGTATCCGTACATTCACTGAATATTTGCTCAAAAACTTCAGGGTTAGATTTCGCCTGCTGCAGGTTTTCAACGGAGAGTCGAATCGGGAAGAGCGGGTTTTTGACTTCATGTGCCACTTGTCGCGCGGCATCTCTCCAAGTCACCGCACGCTCTGCCGCCATACGTTCCTCCAAGCTCTGCTTCAGGTCCTGCGCCATTTGATTGAACCCCTCGGCAAGCTGTCCCACCTCATTACGTGATCGGATTTTAACGCGATGATCGAGATCACCCGCCGCAATGTGACTCACCCCTTCGCGTAGGACTGCGATAGGGCGGGTAATCCGACGACTAATGATATAACTGATGAGATAAACTAACGTGAGTCCAGCGATACCACTCAAAAGCAGCGTGATCGTAAGTTGCTGTTGCCATCTCATTTGACGTTCATGCGAATAGGCGACGACTAAGCCAACAGAAGGGGTCTCGCGCGTCGTCGCGAAGGGTGAATTGAAAGGAGTTATCCGCAAAGCAGTAAAAGCGTACTCACCGGTCTCTTCCGTTCCCTGTAAAAATATTTTTCGCTCCGGCAACCAACTCGGAAGTGATTTAAACCATCCCCTTTGCGCTGTCCGAGAGGCGTAATTTAATGGTAGCCAATCCTCCGCCGCTGTCGCCCTCGGTTCGGTGTCAAAGGATGTTGCCTCCGACCTTTGGGATATTCCTACAAGAAAAATCGGATGCTCATCTGATTGGATGCTTGTTTGGGTCGTCTCTAACCATGTCTGCAAGAGGTAACCCCCTGTCACAAATCCCCACTCACCGGCTTCTGTTACCTGAACCACATATTGTAATCCCAGATCCCGCTGTTCGGGGATACTTCTGAGTTGTATATGTCCATCCGCGTCATCCAACGAATTATACGCGCGCACCCTTTGTCCTACCCTTGTGTCGGGATATAGTAACCTTCCATCCGGGGCACCATACTCTAAAAGATCAAACTCCGGTGCTGGTAGATAAGGGAATGGCGACTCACTTTCTATGACGCGGTGCAACCTCACGTCAACAGCTGTGGCGTGGACTTCTTTCTGAATTTTATTGAGCAACTTTTGATAATTGTTTGAAATTTGCGCTTGAACCCTCTCAACATAAGTATCAATCTCCCTTTTAAAAGCAAGCCGAATTAGGAAACTGGTACTCCCAAAGACAACGCCAAACATGACAAGGAAGACGAAGCCATAAGCGATAAATATTTTATCATGGAATCGTAAACCGGAGAGTCTATTCCTCATTTTTTTATTGCCAATAGTTGTCAGAGAAAACGGTTATCAGTCACAAGAAACGTTAAGCGTATCGCCCACCTCTTGTAACCGATAACTATTCTTCTGGAGACGCTAAAAAAGATTGGAAATTCCGTTTATAGCCTTCAACACCATCCTGCAAGTATGTTAACTCACTCCCGCCATCATTGTCAAGATGTAACCCTTGGAGCCGACCTTTTACGGCAATAGTGTCCATTAAGAGGCGCATCAACTGGCAAACAGACTGAACGTCCCGCTTCGGCAGGGTTAGCGTTGCATTAGGAATCCCCATTTCACTGAAATCTAAAGCCGTCCCGCGATACGAAGCAGTCTGCATATGCGTTATGGATGAACCTTCAAACTTAGTTAATTTACTGTCCATTCCAGTCTCTCTCGGCAGTAGCAAATCTGGACCCAGTGCCTCCCAATGGATAAATAAAACAACCTTATCCCTGGGACCGGCGATAATACCGTTGAGAATAGAGTGATTGCTCGTGGGTCCTTTCGCATTTATGACATTCGCTCCACCGCCGCGCTCCTGAATAGACTCTGTATAAAGTTGGACAAACCATTCGCCAAGGCAACTACCATCAGCATAGTTATAAAAAACAATATTTAAACTATGGTCTCTTGGGCATTGCTCCCCTATAAACATACCACCCCCATGGGGTTCTGCTGACTGCTGGTCGCTGATAACTTCTTCAGAGAGATGAATCCATCGCGCCAATTGATAGGCACTGTTATCCTGATGATTATAAGCGAGATTAAAGTCTTCGTGAGCCTGATTCACACCGTCGACAGCGGCACGGATTCGGGTATCGGGAGTTTCACCTTTTCCTGCTGTTGCCGCAAGAAAGAATAATCCGACCGGAGAGAAAGCTGAAAATCGTCCGCCAACCCCATCAGGAACAGGAAGCAGTGTATCCGCGTAGAAAGGTGATTGCTGATGCATGCGGAAGAGCACACTGTCGGTGGTTAACCCAGTAGTCGCGAGGACTTGTTGCCGCCAGTTGACATCACCAAGCGCATCACGGATAACCATCAACGTCGCCATCGTTTCGGTGGTTGTCCCGGATTTGCTAATGACATTGAAAAGCGTCCTATCAAGAAGATTCCTCGCCTTGAGCATTTCAAGTAAGCCGGTAAGTTTGCGTGGATCGAAGGTATCACCCGTAAAATAGACTTCGGGGGCACCACCGCGTTCTTCAACCGACAGCAAGTTATGATAGGGATGGTTGAAAGAATCGTGAAAGACGCGGGCACTCAGGTCGGAACCACCAACCCCAATGGTGACTAACACTGAAAACGCCTCACGTGCGCGTGTGGCTAACGCCGCAACTTGGTCAATATCCTCGGTCTGGAGATGACTCCGGGTCCACGCACGAAGCCCACATTCCAACTCGGCAAGTGGTGCTTCTGTTTCACGTTGAAATAGAAGGTGAATCCTTTGCAAAGCGGTATCAACCTTTTGTTGTGCTGCCTGTGGAAACGAACCGACTGCACCATCGTCAACTAAGAAACGTAACTTACTGTCCAATTTTTAATTATACCTTGCGGATAGATAACGACATTTGTACCATGACGCTTTTCGCGTTCGAGTCGCCTGCGCCGTTGTTGCAGGCTACGCGATTTAGACTCATGTTTAACCGATAACTGATCAGAAACTGCTCGTGATGAAAGGGAGAGCGGCCCAGGAGTCCATCAATTAGAAACCTACATTCTGCCATACTTGTCTGAAAGACGAACGATATCTTCTTCGTCAAAGGGACCAAACGCAATTTCGAGGATTCGATAGTCTTTAGATTCCCCGATGAGCTGATGTTTAGCCCCTTGTGGAATAAACACCGGTTCCATAGGGGCGGGACGCTGAATAGTGTCCTCAAGGTTTATACAGGCACCCTCATCAAGTGGAATCCACAACTCACTTCGGTGGTGATGGTATTGATAACTCACCTGCTCGCCTGCCCGAATTTCCAAAATTTTGACGGTAACAGGTTGATTGAGAACGTATTGTATAAAACGACCCCAAGGCTTTTCAGTTGTCACAATCTCCTGAAGTTCTTTCGGGCATAAAGGCATGATTAAATTCTCCGAATTGTGGGACAGATGCACCAAAAAATGTAAGGCAGAGATAGAAAAATGCTTACAAAAACTCAATAGTAGTGTATCATACAAACAGTCTGGCGTCAACTCAAAAGAGGCACACACTCAAACATAGCCCAAACCGCGTTCTCCGTATTGTCCCGCAAGTTTCCCACACGCGGCTTGCGCAAGGAGGACGGATTCTGAGAGAGAAATGTCAAGTTCTACTCCCATGTCATTTGACCACAAGGTAAATTTAAAAAACCTTATTGAGAATAGTATCGCCGAAAAGGTGTTTCCCGGTGCTGTCGCCTGTATCCTTACTGATAAAGAGGTACTTTACCACGAAGCGTTTGGTCACCGATGTGTAAAACCGAAAAGGCTACCGATGCTGCACACGACGGTATTCGATTTAGCATCGCTAACGAAACCGATCGTTGTAGGAACACTTTGCATGCAACTCGTTGAGAGAGGCAAACTCTCTTTGGATTCCCTCATAGAGAAATACCTACCGGAGTTTAAACAGACAAGCGTGACGCTTAAACATCTGCTAACACATACCTCAGGACTGCCTGCCTGGTTACCTGTCTACCTGCGGGCACCATCACAAGAGGATGTAATTTCCTACCTCGGAGGGGTACCACTGGAATCTCAACCCGGGAAAAAAGCCGTGTATAGTTGCTTGGGGTATATCGTGTTAGGAGCACTACTTGAAAGCGTAACAGCACAATCGCTGGATAAATTGGCGCACGATCAGATCTTCGCGCCGCTCGGTATGGAACGGACGCGATTCAACCCACCACACACATGGCGTGAGCATTGTGCAGCCACTGAGGACTCCAACAGTTTTGAACGCCGGATGGTAAACTACGAACGCTACGATTGGCGAGAAGGTGTGATCGTCGGGCAGGTCCATGATGAGAACGCGCATTTCCTTGGCGGCGTTTCTGGCAATGCAGGACTCTTCTCCACATCAACAGATCTCGGTAACTTCTGCCGAACGCTCATGAGAAATGGTGGGGAACTTTTACGTCCGGAGAGCCTCACTACGATGCAACACGTCTCTTCAGCGGAAGGAGAACGCCGGGGCATCGGCTGGGCTGTGACTGATGATGGCTGTCTTTACCACACCGGATTCACTGGCACTTCAATACGAATCTGTTTAAAAAGAAAACTTGCAGCAATTCTATTGACAAATCGAGTGCATCCCAATGCCGATCGGCGGGGTATTATCGAATTCCGAAAAATCTTCCACTTAATAGCCTTCAGCAGTCAGCCATCGGCAGTCGGTTAAAAGATTGGAATGAACGGAGAGGAAGGATGGAAAGGAGGGACCCATCCTTTCATCCAAACACAAAAAAATGTCTGCCACAGCACAACAGCAAAAAGTTAAATTAGGATTGAACGTCCTGTTCACAGAGAAACGCGATTGGATTCAAGGGAAATCAATTGGTCTGATTACAAACCACACGGGCGTTGATGCCACCCTACGGAGCAATTACCAACTCTTAGCGGAGATGCCATCATGCCAACTTTCTGCGATTTTTTCTCCAGAGCACGGGTTCTGGGGCGCGGTCCAAGACGGTATCACTGTCAATAATCTCGATGTCTCGGACGAAAACTTATCGCAGTCGCATCTCGCAAGCGTCCCGGTCTATAGCCTATACGGACAATCGGTCCGTCCGACAGCGAACCAACTTGAAGGCATTGATGTGCTCATCTACGATATGCAGGATGTCGGCGCGCGTTACTATACCTATATTTCGACGCTCCTGCATGCAATGGAAGTCGCCAGTGACCACGGCATCGAGTTCATCGTCGCAGATCGACCGAATCCGATTACTGGCAATGCCGTGGAGGGACCGATATTGGTGCGTGGGTGTGAATCGTTCGTCGGTATACATACGCTGCCCATCCGTTATGGATTGACAATCGGTGAATTGGCAACACTGTTGAAGACAGAGCGTGTACCAGCATGCCGTTTAAAGGTTGCATGGATGCACGGATACGAACGCGGCATGTGGTACGATGAGACTGGCTTGCAGTGGGTGCCACCGTCCCCCAATATGCCGACACTCACAACCGCTGTCCTTTATCCCGGCTTATGCTTGTTTGAAGGCACAAATATGAGCGAGGGCAGAGGAACGACGAAACCTTTTGAATACATCGGCGCGCCTTGGTGCAACGGTGAAAGATGGGCTAAAACACTAAATGCATTGTCTTTACCCGGTGTTCTGTTCCGTCCCGTCGTTTTTACACCTGCCCCAGTCGCGGAAAACACAAAGCATGCGAAACAGACTTGCGGTGGCGTTGCAATCCACATTACCGATAGAAGACACTGCCGTCCGGTAGAAACAGTTATCCAGATGTTATCCACTTTAACCACTGAATACAGAGACGATTTTGCGTTCCGACCCACGCACTTTGATCGATTAGCAGGAAACAACTGGCTCCGAGATGCGTTGTTAAATGGAGAGTCGTTGGACGAGATTCAGGCACGGTGGGCTGAAAAACTTCAGGTATGGAGTGAAAATACAACACAGTATCACGCCTACAGCAGTCAGCGGTCAGCGGTCGGTAAAGAGGTTTTCGTTTGTAGTAAAGTTTAGAATTAATATGCCTCCGCAAGGAAAATTAAAATATGATAGAATTTTATGAACTCCTCAAAAAACAGAAAAAGCATGTGATCGGTCTGATGTCTGGCACCTCTGTCGATGGTATTGATGCAGCCGTTGTTGAAATTACGGGGCACGGCTTGGAAACGGCAGTGAACTTGGTCGCTTTTGAGACTTTTCCGTTTCCACCCGATGTACCACAACGTATCCTCGCCCTCTGCCACCCCGATACGAGCCGCGTTGACGACATCTGCGAGATGAATTTTTATATCGGACATCTCTTCGCGGAAGCTGTCAAACACATCCTACAAAAAAACGGAATATCTACCAGTGATATTGATCTCATCGGCTCACACGGTCAAACGATTCACCACTTGCCCAGAGACCCAAACACCAATTGCGATGATTCTCGCTATCCATCAACATTGCAGATTGGTGAACCTGCGGTCATCGCACACGAAACCGGTATTCCCACTATCGCTGACTTTCGGGTGGCAGATATGGCAGCAGGCGGGCAAGGCGCGCCGTTAGTATCATACCCAGACTATTTGCTGTTTCGGGACACCGTTAAAACAGTAGGACTCCTGAACATCGGGGGGATCGCAAACCTGACAGTGCTCCCCGCAAACGGATCGTTCGATTCGGTTTCCGCAGCAGACACAGGCCCGGGAAATATGTGTATTGACGCAGTCGTGAGCGAGATAACGGATGGAAAAGAACGTTATGACACAGCTGGACACCGAGCCGCGCAAGGGACCCCTTACCAACCCCTCATTGACGAATGGTTAAAGCACCCTTTTTTGCAACTGGCACCCCCAAAAACGACTGGGCGCGAGATGTTCGGACACACCTTCGCAATGGAATGCCTGATGGCATGTCGTGAGCACAATCTTGCGGATAACGACGCTATTGCAACGTTGACCGAATTGACAGTCCAGACGGTTGCCCTTTACATTTCTCAATTTGTGGCGGAACAGAACCCGATAGACATACTCTATGCGAGCGGCGGTGGGGTACACAATCAAACAATAATGCAAGGGCTTGACGAAGCATTAGTAGATACAGCCGTTGAACCCGTGGATTCCTCAGGCATCTCGGCGGATGCTAAAGAGGCGATAGCATTCGCAATCCTTGCAAATGAATCACTGCACGGACAGGCTGGAAACCTGCCTTCAGCAACAGGGGCATCTGTGCCGAAAATTTTGGGGAAGTTTGTGTGTCCGTGACGCAATAACCATTAGTTTACAGCCATTATAGTAAAGCCGCAATCGCTACTACTAATATCAAACAACTTTTTACATAGGTAGCAACTTGGGTTATCCTAATAGATCGGAATTACCAGGGGTTCGCCGTCATTCAGGCGCGGATCTATTATCGTTTTGATGCCAATCGTTTTGGTACCATCTGGGTCGATCATCATTACTTGCGTCTGCGTCAAGGGATTTTCCTCGTGGGGGAATTACCAGGGGTTCGCCGTCATTCAGGCGCGGATCTATTATCGTTTTGGTACCATCTGGATCGATCATCGTTACGCTGATACTGCCGCCATGGTTAACACGGCTAAAATCTATTATTTTCTTCCCGGTGTACCTGAATACGGGTAGATCAGAGGAGAATCCCAACTTCTTGTCTCTTTTTTTGCTTTCTTTTGCGCGTCTTAGGGCTTCCGCTGTGGATGGAGACCGATACAAGTGGAAATCTGCAGTAAAGAAAGCTATCACCTCATCACGCGTAAGTGGAGTGCCGCTTAACATTTTTTGCTGTAACCGCATATACGTACGAACTTGCGGGATATCCCCAAATTTCTTGATAAGAGGATTGTGCGGACTGGGATTGTCCGGATTATCCTTGAATGGATTTACGAGGGTAAAAGGTGCCTTAGAATCCTGCGTATCAAGGGAGGTTGTGTTTTGAACAGTCCTGTTGACCTGTCTGGCACCACAACCTGATAACAAAATTATTAACATAAAAATCCCAAGTAATGTTTTCATGGATTTTACCTCACGAGTCTGGTTCCTTTTGGATACTTAGTAGCTCTTCTCTCCAAAAAAATATCGAGCGTTTTCTTAGTTTCCGGATGAGGGAAGAGATACAATTGGGCAGTTGTATAATCAATAAGTTCGTCCAAGGTGAGATGCTCCTTTTTAAACATTCTCCGTTTCAATGCCATAAATGTGTGCACCTCTGGAATGTCTCCAAACCGTTGAAGTAGCCCCTGGAGCAGCATGTCTGCAAGTTCGTCCGGATCCATTTCGTCGGGATGTACCTTAAGTCTCTGCCCAAATGGGGTGCTGGTGTGTTGATGTACGGGCTCGTCTGTATGTACAGCATCAATTCGCCAATCATCAGATTGAAATTCATCATCAGGTTGAATTTCATCATTGGAGGGCAGCTGTGTTGAGTCTGTGAGCTCCTCGACAATGACTTCAGACCCAAAATCGACGATATTTGATGGAGCCTCCTGTACAGGTTCGTCATGATGATGGGAATGCGTTTCAACAGTTTGTTTGACAGTTAGCGGTTTGGGTAGGCTGTTGATAAATCTTCTTTTCTCCCACTCTGTGTAGACCGAAAAACCGCTTACGAAAATGATAAAGATGATAGTAGCTACCGTCAGTTTTCTCATCTAAACCCTCCTTTAAATCTTCTTGTTGATACAGCGGTTCCGTCGTTCTTGCCTCAACAAGAAAACTGACATTTATCAAAGTTATAGTTACACGACTAAAGGCGTTGCCTCAGCGCGTGTGATGTTATGAAAATGCGTTTTGTTTTCATAAAGTTTCTTGATTTTTAGCACATGAGATGGCATCCTAAGAGTTAATCAAACTTTTTCAGGAGGACATCTCATGCAAGCACATATTATCAAATCCGTGGCATTTTTTCAATCCGCTTTGTTCGCAAACTTTCGGGATATGACATCCGCACTTTCTGAAACCTTGCTTTTACTTTCAACCGGACATCTCTTTGGACTTTACAATCCGAATCAAGTCGCAGATGCTCTCGGTGTCTCGAAAAATAGGCTCTATCGAGACCTGAAAGCGATGAGTCTTTATCAGTGGAAGTCTCTGTTAGTGGGTGTTTCATCTACGATCGCACTTGAAGCGATCCGTCAGGTTGAATCGAAGTCAGCCGCCACACGATCTCGACGCTGTATCACGATAAGTGTGGATGACACGAATGACCCGCGATATGCGAAGACGCTTTCTTACTGCTATAAGTGGTGGTCAAAAGGTAAAAACGGTGCTATCCACTGCCGAAATATATTGGCAATCACTTTGAAGATTGGCGATGTCATTCTCCCGCTGAATATCCGTATCGTCTCTAAACAAGGCAGAGGGAACACCGATAAACCGACCTGCTTTCGGACGATGATCAAAGAAGTCCTTGATGTTTTCGATGCGCAAGGCATTGATCTGAGAAAGTATCCGATCCCCTTTGATTCTTGGTATGGTAGTAAAGACCTCATTGAAACATTGATAGGGTTAGGGTTTACTTGTGTCCTTGTTCACGGGAAAAGCAACTACGTCATGGAGATCAACGGTCAAATTGCTAAACTTTCAGCACATAAGAAGACCGTCAAGCTACACACACATCAATGGGGGTGTGATAAACCGATGCGTCGGTTCCAGGCAAAAAGCCCAACTTTTGGCGAACTTGTGCTTCTCTTACGCGCCGCAGAGATCCTCCATATTTGGTCGCAACACCACGGCATCGAACAGTTTTGGCGACATCTGAAAACGGATCTCCGACTTTCAGCGATGAGTTTGCATCACCGAAACGGGGCTTATGGGGCCTTAGGCATAAAGATTCTCAGTTATCTCATGATCCAGCAGGTCAGTTGTTCAACACGACTCACTTTTCATCAGATAAAACTTCAACTGTCCGGGGAAAGGCAGATGTTGTCTAACATCCGCGCGCATTTTCATGAACGAAACCCACAAGAACACCTATAACTATTGACGCAAACAACGTTTGGAGAAATACCAAGAAAATTATAAACACTTCACCCAACAGATGACAACTTGGATAACATTTAGTAGCAGTAACTACAACTTGAATAGATTCTGGTCGCGGATCCATACTCTACGTCATCTGAAGTATAGTAATGGCTAGCGTGAACAGCTTCATTTTCATGTCCGCTCCATGGCTGTACCGGAAATGCGGTCGTCACTGTAAAACTTCTACAAAACGACATCCACGACCCATTCCGTTCATAACAATCTACGTTAGTGTGCTTTACAATATAATACGAAGGAGTTGCCCCTACCTGCGGGTTAAATAGCACGAACGCTATAAATCCTAGCATAAGGATGTAAAGAGCAATAATCAATTTGGAAGTTAATTTCTTCATAAAATTTTTCTTTCTCCTTTCCAAAGGAAAACTGGATTTTAAACAACGAGGGTATTGACCAAATAATGATGCGAGAATTAGCAGGATACCCTCTGAATCGCGCTGCATCATATTTCAACTGTAATAATGATAACATCTATGACAGCAATTGTCAGTGAAAAAATCAGACTGATTTTTTCATTGACTTATCCGTTTAAAACTTGTATCCTCATTGAATAGGACTTACGCAATATGTCGCCCTCGGATCCGAAGAACAATTTTATCGAGAGGTTGGAGCCTGAAATCAGTGCCTTGGTATTCTCACCAGATGGGAAGAAATTAGTCAGTGGAACTATGGACGGAAATATCCAGATGTGGGATGCAGAAACTGGGACTGGTTTAATTTTCCTCACAGAGTAAGATCCAGACAGTGTAAAGTATGGAGTGAAAGAAGCGGCAGATGCAGATCCTAAGGCAACCGTAGTGACAACCACGTCTGCTAAGGAATTTCCTCGATTAACAACTGTGAAGAGGACAAAACAGTTTTTCAAGGTTCTCAGGCGTTAATGTTTTCGCCAGATAATAAAACGCTTATTAATGGCGACGGAAACGGCAAACTCCAGTTATGGGACATAACAACGGGAAACGAACGCATCACTCTCAATGGGCATACAGCGCAAGTAGAAACGTTACAATTCTCGCCCAACGGCAAGACACTTGTCAGCACAGCACAGGATGGCACTATTCTTTTATGGGCCTGGGACGAAATCCTCAACGGTTTGCTTGTACAGGATAAATAGTGTTAGAACTCATAGCGAGTACGCGTCATGAATGGTTGAAAGTTATACGAAAGTTAATCATAGAATATGCGAGATGACGAAACCCTAAACGGGTCTCTTCGAGTTTATCGTAGCTCAGAGCGAGTTTTCGATAAGTATCCTGCCACCCAAAAGTTCGCTCGACCTTATATCGTTCTTTGTATATCTCTTTGTCAAACCAGCGAAACTTACGCGCGATGACGATGGGTTCTTTAGCATTCCGACGGTTGGGATAAATCACGGGTTTCAATCCGTGTTTTCTAATCAACTGATGATTCGCCTTAGAATCAAACGCCGAATCAAGGGTGAGAGCAGACCCTGACAGATCCATGCCAATACGTTTGCTAAAGGCGATTATATCCCTGAAGGACCTCGGGCAAAATCGTTGTATCATGGGCGTTGACGGGTTTCATCGTTATCGGTCCTATGATGAACCCATGATTATCGGTGATCGTCACCTCTTTTTCGCCTTTCTGATGTTTGTGTCCGGAGTATCCGATACCGTCGCCCCTTTTTTCACGACGGTATTTGACCCATCTCCATGAAGGCGGGTCGTGTCAAGTTTACCGGTATCAAGTAAATGGATGACAGATGCTTGAAAAAGGTTCTCATAGGAACCATCTTTTGACCAGCGATGATGCCATTTATAGACATTCGACCAATGCAGTTCATTCCGCCGGGTTCGGAGTTGATTCCATTGAATGCCTGTATGTAAAACATAGAGAATATAGTTGAATATCTTGTAGAAAGAAAGTTTCGGCTTTGGACCTTTGATGCGTTTCTTGAGATGTGGAACCAGATATACTGATTAAAATCCTTACGCGAAACTTGCTTCGGAATCCCGTTGTATCTCGGCGACTTTTCAGATTCAGTTGTCATAAGAGCACTTTTCATAAAGTAAATGGGTATCAATAGTGAAATAAAGGGACATAAAGTATCCCTTTTTATTCCACTATTTTACTACATTTCTATGTTTTACTCAATATGACTTCTTATAATAGTTATCGGTTGTCGAAAGAAAGATTCCAAGGCAACGAAATCTCTTTTGACGGTTGACCGCCATCCAAAATCTGATTCTATGAGATGCGCAATAGCTGCCGCCTTCGGACCTGCTCAAGCGCATATAGCAGTGTTTGAAGAAGGAGAAACCGATGATAGGAAACGCTTTAGACAATTTTCAAATCACGCCGAATTTCATCAAAAACGCCACGCAAGAGATCGCTCGCATAATGTCATGGGGAATTGCAACTTCCACAATAGCAGTCGTCTTGCTAATGCTGAGTATTGGAAATCATGCTGTAGAGGCACAAACAGATGCAACCGTCGAAGATTACACAAAATGGGAACTCCCAAAGGCAGCGATCGCGCGGTTGGGAAAAGGTGGAATTAATGCAATGCAATTCTCACCCGATGGCACACAACTCGCCGTCGGTAGTAATATCGGGGTCTGGCTCTACGATGTGGAGACGGGTAAAGAACTGTCACTGTTTTCAGGCATGTGTCAATCCCTCACATTCTCACCGGATGGACAATTCATTGCCAGTGGCGGCGGAAAGTTACGCGGACAAGAACTTCAGGTGTGGGAAATCGCCACCAAACGTAAAGTCCCAATCATTGGTGGACCTTTTGTTGGATCAGCATTGCGGTTCTCTGAAGATGGGAAAACACTTGTCAGTTTGGGTAACTGGGGAGACACAATCAGCCAGTTGGACCTTAAGACTGGGCAAGGAAATATAAAACATCTCCAAGAACGACAATTTACCGGGTCCCGCGGTCAGGAAGTCTATGCCCTCACACATGACAAATTCGCGGTCGGAAATAGAGATGGGAAGATTCAGTTGTATAACACATCAACCGGCAAAATGTTATCGACGCTCAGAGGACATGCAGATTTATCCCTTCAACCGTTAGATGCGGTGCCTAATCAACCTCCATTTCCCCGACCACATAGGAGTAAAAGCCAAGTCTTAGCGTTGGCATTTTCACCCGATGGTGCACATCTAATTGCCAGCGGCAGTCAGGATAAAACAGTCCGACTCTGGGATACTACGAACGAAGGCGAATGGACGACACTCCAAAAACATACAGGTTGGATAAACGTGTTAGCATTCTCTCCTGACGGAAAATTGCTTGCCAGTGGAAGTACGGATAAGATAGTGCAGTTATGGAACGTTGCTACGGGGGAATCACTTGCGACACTTACGGGACATCTCAACGGTATTATGGCTTTGGCGTTTTCACCGGATGGAAATACGCTCGCAAGTGGGAGTGCAGATGGCACGGTCCGATTTTGGAACACAGAAAATGGAGATTCGCTATCTACTCTGATCACTGGACACACTAAGAGCGTGAAAGCAGTCGCTTTCTCTAACGACGGTTCTACGCTTGCCAGTGTGGCGTTTAACGGCGTAACTACATTCTGGGATCTAAACACATTTAGAAAATCCAATAGTCAGGTTGCGGGACACCGAGATTGGTTTACAACTTTAGCCTTTTCTCCTGACGGCACGAAACTTGCCGGCGTTGGAGCGGAAGGTAATGTAATATTTGGGTTCGCTTCTTCTTGGCGACCGGATCCGCTAATCCGTTTGACAGAAGCGAGCACAGGAAACGAAATAATGACGCTCACGGACCGCATGAATCCTTCCAATCTGACGTTTTCACCCGATGGAAAGACAGTAGTTTTTAGCAACTTGGGAAAAATTCGCTTATGGAATACGGAAACCGGTATTAGCCTCGATATTTCTCTATTAGATCAGAATGAGGAGCATAAAGTCCCTGATCATGACCATGGAAATGGTGCTGTAGCGATCCGTCCAGGTATGAGAGCCCACCAAATGCCAACAATTAGTGCTTTAGCGTTCGCGCCAGATGGAACACGAATTGTCAGCGCGACTATGGAAGGACAGATTCAGATGTGGGACGCGGAGATGGGGATCGAACTCACTTCTCTCGTAGAGCAGGAGCCTGATGGTGCAGAATATGAGGTGAAAGACGGAGGAATGACGGTGACAACCTCATATAAAGATCCTATTTTCGTGCTGGCATTCTCTCCAAATGGCAGACGACTCGCTGCGGGAAGTCATCAACAGATTCGTTTGTGGAACATGGAAACCGGGAATTGGGGAAAGGGAATTTCCTCAATTAACAGCCGTGAAGAGGGTAGAGCAGTCTTTCACGGTTCTCAGGCATTGGTATTTTCGCCTGATAATATGATCCTTGTGAATGGTGATAGACACGGCAAACTTCAGTTGTGGGACATAATAACAGGAAATGAACTCATCACTCTCAACGGACACACAGCAGAGGTGGAGACATTGTGTTTCTCGCCCGATGGAAAAACCCTCGTCAGTGCCGCACAGGATGGCACTATTCTCTTGTGGGATTGGGAGGAAATCCGCAAGGGCTTGACTGAAGCAGATGAATAAGCAAGGAAATAGTTTTCAGCCCGGATTTTTTGAAAAAATCCTTTCAGTTATCACGTATCAATCACAAGAGGTTTTCTGCATGTGGATATCCTCTTTTTAACTGATCGCTGACGGCTGACGGCTATCTAAAACCGAATCCTGAGAGATATTCGATGATTGCCACCTAACGCCGGGTGGTTCCCAAACGCGTAATCTAATCCTGCCCCTGCTCCTGTGACGAACCGGAGGTTCAATCCAATCCCCGCTGTCAAGTGGCGCACACTCTCAAGGCTCCCGCTACGTTCCGCCATTCCAATCCGTAAGGCAAGCAGGTCGAAAAGCGTCCATTCGGCACCCGCATGTAACTCAACGGGACTTCCCTGTGGTGCTTCTACATCAGATTTAGCTCCTGAGCCACCGCGATTTTGGACGTAGGTATCCAGTGCGAGGATGAGTGTGCTTCGGAAGATAGGAAGCGAGTGTACGGTGGCAACACCGATTTTCAGATGTGGTAGTATCGTTTCGGTATGGGATGTCTGATCCGCCGATGGAGGTGGTGTATTCCAATAGAGTTTTGTCGTAAAGACATCGCTCGCCTGCAACCCGAGTATGAGTTGATGAGACTTTTCTGGGTTTGTCATTGCGACAAGCCCCATGTCGGCACCGCCGCCGATGGCATTCGTGCTTCGATACCCACTCATATAGAGGAGTTTGAGCGTTCCGCCAAGCTGTAAATGAATACCCCGGAAAGCTGGCAGTCTCCAGCCGTTAGCAAAGAGAAAGGCGTTATCGGTATTGTTAAAAGATCCGACGATCTCTGGACGGTTCTCAGGTCCGACAGGCCGGCTGACAACGGGTAGACTGGTAATAGGAATATCGTCAACACCGACGCGGAGCCAACTGACACCGATCGCGCCTCTCTTTTTTAGCGGATGGACATAACTGACAAAATCGTAAGCATCTTCTCCATTGAGCGTAGCGTGCATGAAACTGACTTCATATCGAGTCAGCTGTCCCAGTCCAGCGGGATTCCAATACGGTGCATAAGCATTGTCGCTCAGAGCGGTCCCCGCACCGCCCATCGCAAGTGCACGGGCTCCAACCCCAAGTGTTAGGAAATCAGCAGTGTATCTCGCATCAACAGATTGGAGCGTGCCTACACAGAACGTAATTACAGTCACAATGAAGCAGAACTTATTTTTTTTAGGATATTTCATTTTTTAATCGCTATCGGCTATCAGGTATCGGCTGTTAGTAAAGAGGTTATATGCATGCGGGAAACCTCTTGTAACTGATGGCTGACCGCCGACTGCTGACAGCTATTAACGCAATTTCATCATCTTTAGTATTTCGGTTATATCTTTTTCACCGTCGCGCTGGACTCGGAGTTTAGCATAGTAAACACCGTTTGCAACCTCAACCCCATCAGCATCTCTTCCATCCCATTCCACCATCAGAAATCCAGGAGTCGCTGGGAGAGAAAGTTCCCGGATGAGTCGTCCACTCAGGGTATAGATTTTCACAATGAGCGAATCAGCAGGTGCTGTTAATTCACAGGTGAGCGTTGTTTTTCGCGGAAAAGGATTCGGATAGTTGAGAAACGACAGCAGTTGCAAAGCGTCATGGACTCGAAACGTGATCTGTTTTGTATCCGTGTTTCCATGTACATCGCTTGCAGTTAGGCGAACCTCATATTCCCGCGGCTCAAGCTCCGGAGACGGATACGTCAACACGAGTTGATTTGAGCCGGGATGATGTGTCACCTGATACGCCTCTGGATCGATATGTTCATATTCGCCGAACGCGTCTCCAATTTCCAACGACAGCGGACGGGTGAGGTAATCAAGACCACTCGGGTCAGTTAATGTTGCCCCGATGAGCGGTTCCGAATCTGTTGCGTCCCCCGGAACGAAGTGCTGTTGATTACCAATGGTGAGCTGTATATCTGGTGGCACAGTATCATCAGTATACAACAGCGTCATCGGTCCGAGTCGATCCGTTGTAGCCCGAATGGTACCGACGGGTCGGGTTTGAAACCGAAATCTATCACCAGGCATAAAGGAACGTTCACCATGTGTCAGTTGAAAACGCAAGCCGTAAGGCTCATAAGAGAAAGGTTCTCCGACTGTTCCACGCAGCGGTTGATTCCCATCAGCTTGGGAACGCAGAATACCCGTTCTCTCGCCTTCTACCTGAAATTCAGTATCGGTCAGGAAGAAGATAAGCCACTTATCTTCGGGCATGTCGGTGTCGGGTGGAAGTTGAATGTAACTGAGGGTCCCGGTGCCTTGATTGGTGTCCCTGAATCCAGATGCATACCAACGCTGCTGTTGTTGATTCGTATCGAAATCGGAGTCAACATCCACAGGCTCGGTAAGGGCAGTTATGTTGAATGTCAGAACATCTCCGAACGTCAAAGGTTTTTCAAAATCAAATTCCACATTAAGCGAGAAGCCGTGTCTAAAATTAGGGAGGTCTGTACTAAAGTTTGCAAGTTGTTCCGTTGATGAAATAACTTCCAATGGTGCGAGCGTCCGCGTATCATCTACCGTAGGGGCGAGGAAAAGTCGATAGGTTTGAGGCCCTGTAAAAACAAGGACGTATTTGCCGGTCCGCGCGCCTTCGGGATGGATACGGACATCGCGAAGTGCACTTTCCCCAATATTTTCTTCACTCACATTTGTTGCATGTATGCGTTGCTGTAACGCACCCGTAGTGTCGGTGAGTTGTTGTGAAGGGAGTCTCGTCCAAGTTCCAAGTGTCGAGTTAAATATATAGATACCCAACTCCCGCGCACGGGATGCGACAGCAGTGTTAATTGTATCTGAAACCCCCAATTCATTCGATTGATCTTCTAAAGATGTCCCCTCGGATTCCAGACCGCCTAACAATTCCCGCGTGAGTTGTGTTCTGAGCGCACTGAGGTCGAAGTTCAAGTCGATCGCCACTGGCGCGGCAAGTTTAATCGAGTTATCAGTTATTGATTCTTGGCTTTCAGTTAAAACGTTCTTGGCACTGACAGCAGATAACTGATCGCCTACAACAATTTCATAGCCATGGACAGCCCCCCCAGGAAGCGGCGCGCGCTTGGACATTCCTGCGGGGGCGGATATCGCAGAAATATCGAGGGAACCCGTCTCTACAATCGCAAACTTTCGTTCATCTAAGGAACGGACTGCCAACACTGCCGTTTCTTGGAAGCCACCCGGCGGAACAGTGATGACGCAGTTCCTGTCCAAACTGGCAATCTGACCTGAAGAGACCTTTTCCACCACACCGATATCGACAAAAAGTCGTCGATAGGAGATATTATCTTCCTCATCGTTTTCAAGGACATTCCCGGGCTGATCCGCTTCAGTTTCAGTTACATCTATATAGACAAATATGTCGTGTGTGCCGAGAGGCAGCGGGTCTTTCAGATTTAAAATAGCGGTTGCAATTGGAAACGTATTCAGCGGATCGGGTTCATAAACATCCTTCCCTTTATCGGAGTTCACCAACGGCGTGTGTTGCACCCAGTCGTTGGGTCGGATGCGAGTAGTACCGAGGAGATTTACATCGTCGTCAACAAGCGTGTCATCATCAACATCCGGATTGCCACTGAAAAAAGCAACTTCAATAGCGGTATTTTCGATTGGGTTTTTCCCGTCTTCCCCTTCTACCTGTACATCCGCCGAGAGGTACCACTGATCCGTCTTGGTGTTGTAGCCGTACCCTATCCTATTCGTTCTGTCAACTTCTACAATCGAAAGATTAGGATATACGTAAGGATAATACTGAAGTCTCCGACTTTTGACCGTATTGTTATCGGTATCCGTGACCTGAATGTCATACCGGATAGCGGAACCGTCAGTAGGTGCGTTTAGAGGCTCAGGCACTGTCCACCACCCGTCTTCTGTCTTCGGATGCTCTGCCGGAACAAGTTCGACCTTCTCCCATTCTCTACTCTGTGGGTTGCGCCAGTCCAAGAGGACAAGGAACAGTTGTTCTTTTTCATCGGAGACCTGAACAGAGATGCGGAACTTGTCTTCACCGACTAATTCGGGTTTAATGTCGAGAATTTTCGGGATATTGACGGTAAACCCGTCGCCACCAACAGCAACAGTCGTGTCACTTTGTGCATAATACTCGACATGGGCATCACCACTGGCAATATTTTTCGGGACGGAGAAAGTTGCCGCAGGATAGGCACCGCGGTTAACAGCGAGTGTTTTTGTCAGAATCACATCTCCGGTATAGTATCTAACCGGACCCGCCACACCTTGGGCAATGGCTGTTTTTCCAGGAAATAGTGCTTTAACAATGAGTGTTCCGTTAAAAGCGGTATTAGGAACAAAACGTTTCGTTCGGGTCGCTGGATCGTAAGTGGCAGTTTGTACTTGCCCTGCAGCAATTTGAAGGGTATCCCCGGGCGCAACTGTTTTCGTCTCAATCGTAGGCTGAATTTCACCATTAGCGATCGCGATTTGCAAGGCAGGATCCCCGAAAAGGGTATATTCCATCATAATATCAATCTGACTCGTGCCTTCTGTCATTAAAAGTTCAACCTTTGCGTCAAAACTCAAGGGACCGAGTTGTCGGATGTTCCGTTTAAAGAGCATGTCGAAAATGATACGATTGAGTGCATCGTTTCCCCTGCCATAGGTGAGTCGGGTAGCACTCAACATACCGATGATACCACCTCTCTCTTTGCGTAACAATTTCTCTGCCATACTCGGTTCACCGGGCTTGTCGAAGTAACCATTGTAACAACTGAGGACCAACATGAAAGGAAGCTTTGTGGTTTCCTCAACTTGGTCAACGGAGGCATTATCAAAGATTGCCTCGTGCGCCCAAACGATTCTACCGCCGTGTCCGGCATATTGCGCGAGTACAGCCCCTTCGCCAAGTGCCTCAATGATTTTATCTTTTGCGACGCGCTGTGGCAAGAGTCCGGGGTAATCCGCCGGATGCGCCTCTACTTGGTCGATAACATCTTCAAGGAACACCTCAACCGTTTCGTATCCAAGACGGGTGTGATCTTTCGCTATTTCGTCAAGACTTTTCTTGAAGATAAAGTCTCCAGAGTTGCTAACCTCGTCGTCAGCAACAGAAATAATCCTTCTTCGCCAGTCCCCGTTAGGTGGTGCTTGTTCATAAGCGATAATCTTGTCAACAACCGCATCAGACTGGTCTACGGTCTCAACACTGAGTCTGCCGATATAGAAATCGGTGAATTCATCGTGTCCGGAGACAGTCGCGTACCAATGGTCTGCCGCGGTCCGTCCGAAGGAATCGGTTCGAATATAATGGGTAGGGATATATCCAGTCAGTTCAGGTGGTTCAGCATAGATGTCTGTGTCAACGCCACGAAAATCGAAGGTGCCATCACCAAAAAGGACGACATACGTCGGTGCCGGTGGGGTCCAAGACTGATACGCATGCTTTAGAAACGCCTTAATAGTGTTCGGGCTGACACCACCATCCCCAAATGTATTGTAAATATCATCGGTTGTAACAACTTTCGTACGGTATCCGCCACCACCAGGCGTCGATCGCCATGCCGCCAATCTTTGTGCTGCAGGTAGGAAACTCGGGTGTGTCACAATTAGATAATCAACACCGTGCACGCCAGTCGCTAAGTCTGTAGGCGCGACGACATCAATGTGATGCGGTTGACGCAATGCTGTATTGGAAACAGCGATAAATTGTGTACTTCGAGTATCAAGCACTTGGAAAAGTGCATTATATGAATTAGATCGTGCCGTATCTGATTCCACATTCACACCTTGCATCCGAGCGGTGAGATGCGTACCATCCGTCTCAAAGATGTGTACTCCGGGGTCACGGAACGCCTCAATTTTATATTGAAGCTTACGCCCCCCAAGGAGCTGCTTCTCGGAGTTCGTATCGGTAGTGGGTGATCTGAACCATAATTCGTCAGCAACCGCTCGGAAAAGGCGAGTATATTCGACAGAAAAACGGTTGAGATAAACATGATATGGGTAGCGGGTGGTATCCTCATCAACGTTGCTGTCAACTCTGGCTAAGGACAACACGTTTTGTTCGCCTTCGACGCTGTCCTTGAGCGTGTCCCAAGTGCGCAAAGTACGTCCAATCGTGAGTGTGTCTTGCTGTTCCCACTTAGCGAAGTCAATCCGAACCCCATTGATAGCGACCAAAACCTCATGTGATACCGGTGTACCACCCTGCAAATCAACAGAGATACGTGGCGGATCGAAACTTTTTGCGACATCATAAAGCGGAAATTCGAGACGCATCTCGGCGGAATCGCCCCCATTCTTGATACCATCCCAGTACCAGAAATCCAAGGCATCAAACCAACCGTGCTTGTCACCCGGCGAAACATCCTCGGTATGAACAAATTCGAGGTTACTCGTCAGGTAATCCTCTTCAAAATTCACTTTGGAGCGGAAGGTGGGCACCTGTGTCGCTGTTTGGTCTGTGGGGCTGGCGGTAATCTGCGGTACCCGTGTGGAAATGCGACCGCTATTGTCGAGCATGAGCCAATAGACATTCCAACGGCTATATTGATTTTTTGGCTTATGGCCCAGGAAGAAGATAGCATCGTTCGGGTCAAAACTGCCATCCGCCGCCCCACTGATGTAAACAGGAATGTCTCTATTTCCTTGTGTGAGTCGAAGTCTCGCCGGATGTGTACCAATGAGATCTACACCCCACTCGTTCTGCAGAGATGCCGCCGTCACCGCATAGATACCTGTCTCTTGGATAAATAACTTATAGCGTGTTCCATCGCCTCCATGGGGAATGAATGTGGGTGCTGCAGGTGCCAATGGACGGGGTGCGCGGAAGCGAGCGGCTTGTTCAGCATTGAAAAGTTGGTGTGAGAAGGTACGCTCAAAAACTTCCGATTCTGGCACAGATTGACTATTAGCGAAAAGGCTTTCTGGTGAACCTATCCCCTCTTGCTGACGGCTATTTGTATAGGAGAAACGAATGTTCACTGTGAATCGTGAATACAAACGCAGTTGGCGAGTGTCCGGCAGATATTGCACCGGATATAGCGCCAATGCGATGACACGTTGGCTACGAATATAGCCTTCACGTACGATCCGTGCAAGGGGTTGTCCTGGGTATGAACGGTTTCTGGCAAACGAGCCATTTGCCTTTAAATACGCGCTCCCACTTTCCGACCAGCGTTGCGAAGCTGAATGCTGTGAATTAAGTTCATGTATATCGAAAACGGGGACCGGAGCGAGGCGAATGCCGGCACGCGTCTCAGCAGACGCAGCTGAGACATCAACTGCTTCAATTGTGGCTGCCGCCGGTATACCTAACATGAGGCGCGTGACAGGAACTTTCGGATTTCCGGGTTCGTCGGTGAAGTGACAGTCAGTATAACGCGCCTCTTGGTAGCGGATATTATCTCGGATTGCCTCGGATATAGTCAATTCTGGCAAGGTGAATTGAAGGGTGATTCCGTCTGTCGATGTTGTTTGGGTAATCTCTGCGAAGGAATCGAGGGGACATCCCAGCAAAAACACCCCTCCTATAAAGGTGAGAACGCAGATACCCAATAGCATTTTTAATTTTACTTTGCGGGGGAATAATGTGCGTTTCGACATTAACGTTCCTCTCTCAAATCCGCCTGCGCCGGTGTTGCAGGCTAACGGTTTTGAATTATAGTGTTATACGAAGGGGATATCCTTCACTTTTTTTATCTTTTTTCCAGTGTCTTAACGTCCACCAAAGCCTATAGCTTGCAACAACGGCGCAAGCGGATATACACAAAAGCACGTTATATCCCAAACCCATCCGATTGACCCGCAAGGTAAATTAAAAAACCTTCAAAATAATTTTACCGAAATTGCGGTTGGCTTCCATATACGCATGTGCCTGCTGTACTTGCGCTAATGGGAAAACGGTGTCAATGATGGGGCGGATCTTGCCGCTCTTCAATTCGGGTAACCAGCGATCCATAAAGCGTTGTGTGACACCGATTTTTTCGTCAATAGATCGAGTCCGTAAGACGGAGCCTATCAGTTGGAGCCTGTTGCGCATCATTGTGTTGAGGTTAATTTCTGTGGCTGAACCGCCGATTAATCCGAGTTGTAAAAGCCTGCCCTTTGTTTTAAGCACGGAAAGATTCCGTTCAAGATAAGGGGCTCCGATAAAGTCCACAACAACATCTACACCTTGTCCATCTGTCAAACGTAGAACCTCGGTAACAAAGTCGCTTTCTTTGTAGTTGATGCCTTCTACTGCCCCCAGTGCCTTACAATTTTCGATTTTCTCCGAGGTCCCCGCAGTGACAAAAACTTTGGCACCGGCATGATGCGAGATTTGGACGCCAGCACTGCCGACCCCACTGCCTCCGGCATGAATTAGGATCGTCTCACCCGCTGATAATCTGCCCAAGGTAAAAATGTTATCACTTGCGGTAAAAAATACTTCAGGCACCGCGGCGGCTTGTTCAAAAGTCCACCCGTTGGGCATCGGCATTGCCATACGATAATCAATGACGGCTTGCTCCGCATAACCGCCACCGCCAACAAGCCCAAAAACACGATCCCCTTTCGCTACTCCTTTTACAGCGTCACCCATCGCTGAAACGGTGCCAGCGATCTCCAAACCGAGGACCTCAGAGTCACCCGGTGGTGGTGGATATCCGCCCCGTCGTTGAATCATATCGGCTCGATTTAAAGCAGTGGCATGGACATCCACTAAGAGTTGTGTTTCTGTTGGATTCGGTGATGCGACTTCGCCTAATTGCAGGACTTCCGGTCCGCCATCGCCTGTTCTAATAATGGCTTTCACTGTGCTGACTCCGTTTTTTCTTTTAATATTTTACCTAATTTTAACACATTTGGTAAGGTTATACCAACGTTAAAGGCAGATTTCAGATTCTCGATTATATTCAAGGGAATAGTCGGTTTTGGAATCCCACTGCTTTAGCGTTGGGAGGAAAAACCGCTCTCGTATGTGAGTCCATAGCGTTTTTTTTCAAAAAACACTTGACATTTTTAGCAAATTATGGTTTAATAGATGTATCGTGTTGGAAACCAGCATAACGAGCGTCACCGCTTGGTGGCGTGCTGGTTTCCTCCCACTCGTTAGAGGATAAACGCACGATACACGATATACCATGAAATTAACCTTTAATTATCCTGTGTATCCAACACAAGCAGAAGAAAGAATATTAGAAAAGTGGTTGGCACACCTTTGCGACCTTCAGAACTCCGCTCGCCACGATAGACTCGTTGCGTATGAGACGGAAGGTGCTTTTGTGTCGCTCTCTGACCAGCAAACCCTTCTCAGGGTCGCGCGCGAGACGTATAACGACTTCCGTGAAGTTCCCCAAGATTTTCAAAACCATGCGCTCCGCAGAAACGATAAAGCGTTTACTGCCTTCCGTAAACGTTGTAAAGAAAACGCTGTAAAAAAAGGGTATCGTCGCTATAAAAAGCGTGTGCGTTCTCTGACGTGGAGTCTTCGCAAATATACCAAAGTCGTTGGTAAAAAGACCAAAGACACTGAAAAACAGACGATACGCGTTCGTGAGAACCCAATCATAGAAACCGATTTTAGACACAATCGCTTAAGCGTTGGGTTACCGACCTCTATGAAGCGAGAAACAAGAACGAAGCACGAGACACGGGAAACCTACAAAACGCAAAACAGTTATTGCTTTTTGCTACAGGAACAAGTCTTTAGGCTTGGGTACATTGACCGTCTAAAGGAATTGAATGTCCGAAAGAACAAAAAACTATACAAGAAGGGGAAGAAGATATGGGAAAAAGGAATGTCAGAAGCCCAAAGAAAACTGCGAACCGCCGATTCAACCCAGTAAAAGCGAAGTTAGAATCTATAAATGAATGTTTTGATCAATTACGACATGGGCTGCCAGCGGATCAAGAAAAATATATTGACGGAGATAGGATTACACACTCTTATGTTAAAAGTTGCTTCCTTATGATTATTCAACGCGCTGTGGACATCAATAATGTTATTATCGAATTTAGTGGGCAGACACCGCCACAACAAAAGCACCACAGTTTTCGTGCCTTACATAAAAGTGGTGCTATCAATAGAGAAACCATGGATTTTTTCACGAAAGCTTTAGAGTGCTATGAGAAAATAGCGAATCCTTACCAAGAACTCGCTCCTTCAGAACTCTATGATACCGCCCTCCAACTTTTGGAGTACGGTGAAGCTTATATCCATCAACTCGAGAATTTCTTCTTGAATCTTTCACCTTCATCCATAAAATAGGCGCGGTCACAAACCGCGCCTATTCTACAGATGGTTGAACATAAACCGTATCTATCCGCCTTAGTTAAACTCAACAATACCGCCTGTCCCTTTGAGCACCATGTCCGGTTTAAGTAGAATTTGCTCTTCCGATTCTAACTTTAACCCTGTTGGATAGAGAATATAAGCGATCCTGAGCGGGAGATATTTACCTAAATCGGCAAGTCTATCCATACGGCTCTTAAATATTTGCTGTTCGCTCTGCTGGGTCTGATAGGCGTACCAATACTTGAGATACGAACGGATACGGTTATTGAAAATGATCTCTGAAGAGTTAGCATTGATGACTCTGACCCGGGTACGACCAATAATAGTCAGGCGAGTGCGAATATAGGTGGATGTTCCGGAGATTCCACCTTGTCTGCCTTGTTTCATAAGAAGTTGGTTGTAATCCTGATCGGTCATCTTCGGTTCTTCTACCCTTCCGATGATGACCATATCAGTGCCGAGTTCTTGTCCGAGTTTCGCTGCCAAGGCAGGATCTGCGTAGATTTGCTCCACCGTTAATCCTAACTCTGTGAGTTTATCATCAACCGGTTTAACTTTGTTTGAGATGTCATAAACCCACTCTGCCTCTTTGAATATCAGCTCCATACGTGTTGCGAGGTTCACGCCAATTCGTCTAGCCAACTGGCCAACGTCCTCTTCTGCTCCTGTTTCAGCAAAGAATGGAACAATTGCAATGCGCTTTGCATCACTAATCGGGGGTGGGGTGTCAACGTCAGGGTGACCATCCTCATTACCACCAATACAACCCGTCATTGTGATGCAGAGAAGCGATATAAATAAAAGTGTAAAGAAACGTGCCACTGAAGTGTGCCTCCTATAATTTTCGGCGTAACTTGAAAGCCAAATTTTGTAGATTGGGTCAGAATCCTATCTCCGATCCCAACCTATAAGCCGCGAGACTTCTGATGCGATTGTGTCCACTTAAAATCTCGTTGGCATATTCGATATCTTGGGTTTCTTCGATCCGGTTTCCTGACGATCCGGTTTATAAACCTGTTTCATCATAGGCATGATTAAGCAATCGCACCCACATATCGGAAACCAAATTGTGCCATCCAAGCACAATTTATCTTTGCCCTACATTTTCTAACAACATACCATAAATTACAGAAATAAGTCAAGCATTTATCCAATAGCTAACGCTCGAACTTCTCCAAATTCGTGGTCGAGTTTAGTCCATGAGTTACCAGAATCTGTACTACGGTACAGTTGTCCACTCACGCTGCAAGCGATAAGAAGATCGCTAAATTGCGGATTGTGAGCAAAACACCAGATTGTGCTATTTGCTGTTCTACCGATATCGGCTCGGTTCCACGTCTTCCCAGCATCAAGCGTCGAGAAGATACCGCCCTGATCACCCGGAGGACCGTTCCCAGCACCGATAAAGACCCGACCTGCGTTGCCATTGAGGAAAAACGCGGCTCGACAGTAGGGCCATGGATAGTGTGCCTTGACATTTAATGGCGTCCACTGTTGTCCCAGGTCTGTCGTTACACAAACATCATTGTTCGTCGCAGCGATGACAGTTTTAGGTGAACCCGGGACCACACAAAGCCCGTGGATATCAAGGCTGCTGAGACCCTCACTGCGCTCAACCCATGTCTCACCGCCATCTGTACTCAGGTGCATTCCATCAATTTCAATCCCAGCATAGAGCGTTTGCGAATCTTCGGGATCAATCACAAAGGTTGTGACGCGCGGGATAATCGGAACACCTTCGCATTCTTGTGCGAGATCAGCGTTGAGTTGCTTCCAGTTATTACCACCATCAGTGGATTTGAAAAGTGCAGAGGGACACGTACCCGCGTAGAGTGTGTTCGGTGTCTTTGAATCAATAGCGATCGCCCAAACCTCCGACTCATCCATCGGACTTGAGAGACGCTGCCATGATTCAGCAGCATTGTCTGATCGGAAGATACCTTTCTCAGTCCCAGCATAGAGGATGTCTGAATTACTTGGGTTAACCGCTATGGCGCGAACATCGGCTTCTGGAAAAAGCGCATTACTCGCCCGGTGCCATGTGTCTCCGTTGTCAGTACTGCGCCAGACGCTTTGTCCAATGGTTCCGGCATAAAGTGTAGGTTGCATTTTTTACTCTGGCCTCCTAAGTTGCCTTCCGAATGTAAAGCATTCTCGCTGCGAAGCAAAATTATGCCATTTAAGGCATAATTTCATTTCGGGCAGGTTTATGGTTGGTATGTGATAAGGTATAATTAAAAATTAAAAATCGGTTAAGGATCCTGTACCAACAAGTCTTGAATCAAGCGAAACTTGATATACCACAGACTTCGGTGCTATCTCCGGTTCAAGAAGGAACGAGAATCGATACAAGCGGTTATCCTGTGGATCCTGTGTTATAAGATACATCGTTTGTGCTTCTTGGTAAAGTCGTTCCGTTTTGCTGTCAGAAAGCATTAGCGTTACAGTCGGCGTGAGTCCAACGAGAGGTTCAGCCGATTCAGCGATGATGTCCCAGTAACGCGGATGCACCGGATTCGGAAGTGCAGTGATTGTAAAGTTAATATGCGCACCTCGGGTTGCACTATACTGGTATGTCGAGTTGTGCGCTTGAAGATTGATTGATTCCGAATGCAAACTCGGAACAAGAAGCACCTCTGTAGCAGTATTCGCTAACACAAGGGAGCCAGTATTACCTGCTGACAATTTTATTTCCCTGATGTCAACACGACCAGTCTTATGAAATTCAATTGCATGAACAGCACTACTCGCTGGAGAACTACTTGAGAATCCAAGTGTTAACCCCTCGGCACCTCTAAAGCCGATATAGTCCGCCGAAAAATTATCCAGCTGTCCCTGCTGCGTGCCGCTCGGATAAGCGTAATGCCAGTGACGAGGCGCGAGAGAAAGGCTGACGGCACGATACTCGGATAAATAGTTAGCCAATTTCCATTCAACAAAGATGTCAGAAATTGTTTGGGTTACCCCCCGAGATGAGAGGGCATCTGACATACCGGTGAGCGATGTGCCGCGATTTTGGACAATTTCCACAAGTGTCTGTATACCTCCGTACTGCTCGTGAAGATAGAGCATCCACAAGAAGGCAGCACCGTAGTGCGGAAGCGAGTCCGAATCTCCCTCCGGCCACGTTACAAGCGAGATAGACGGCATTCTTTCAAATGCCGATACATGTTCCTGCAGAGAATAACCACAAACAAACGAGGCATACGTTGCACACCCCTCATCAACCCAGGTTACCTCTCTTGAATCATGATGCCAATTGAGAAGATGTTGAAATTCATGGGCAACAACACTGTGTGCTCTTTCACTGTTCGGGTTGAGCGGTTGCGTATCGATATATAGCATCTCCGCTTCATTACTACGAATAGGAAACCCTCGGAAACCCGGGTTCCGAAGTAAGCCCCGATTCTGATCCGCCGGGTTGAAAAAACCCGCTGTGTAACGATCTGCACCACGGGCATCTTGAATATTGAGCAGAAGCAAGATAATTCTGCTATTTCCATCAATATCCGGTGGTACTCCAAAGAACTTCGTCAACGTCGGGTATATTCCTTGCTGTGGATTCGCTGGCGTGGTAGCGTCAAAAGCACGAATCATTGCCTGAACGGTTTCGGCAGCAACCCGTGTGTTCCACTCAGCCTCCTCAACGAAAATATAGCAGAAACTACCTACACCGCGTAGAACGGCGGAGACAGTGTACTGTTGCATGCTTCTAAAATCAGGGGCGAAGAAAGTTCGTTCTGTGCCAATTGGCAAAACAGGCGCAGCAGGCAAGGCAGGAGCATTTGGCTGTTGGGTGTCGGCTGTCGGAAACTGTCGGTCAAGAGGTTTCTGTCTAACAAAGTCCTCTTGCTGAAGACTGATCTCCGACTGCTGACGGCTATTTGATAGATGCGGTGTCCCGCAGAGATATGCTGAACTGCTGTACGGATACCCCAAAAGCAATAATGCCACAATCAAAAACCTCGCAAGCACACCACCAGCAAAGAACGGATGCGGACTGGTTGTCAATGGACTGACAACTATGCCTCTGAAAGCTGAAAGCTGAAAGGATCTTTGGTAGAAAAACTGCACTGACAACTATGCCTCCGATAACCGATAACTGAAATGAACTGCACTGACAATTATTCTTCTGATTGCTGACGGCTTCTTTCAAGTCTCTGGCGCAGTTCAGTGTTGTTTGGTTCAAGTAGGACGGCTTGCTCCAAAGTTTGCAGTGCCTTCTGTTTCAAGCCTTTCCCAAGATAAGCGTCAGTGAGATGCAAGAGAATTTCAAGTGTATCGGGCAGATAGTGGAGAGCCTGCTCCAAATTTTCTATCGCGGCATCAAGTTTCCCCTGTTTAAAGTAGATGAACCCCAAACTATCAAGATATGCTCCAGATTTCGGGAAGCTTTTGAGCGCACGGCGAACCAAAGCTGCAGCTTCATCTAAATTAATTCCCTGCTCGGCATAGAGATACCCTAATGCGTTATAGGCGTCCGGCAATTCTTCTTCAGTAGATAACTCAATTGCCCTACGGAGATAAGTTTCTGCACGTTTCACATCGTCTTGCATCTGATACGCCATCCCTATACCAGACAGCGCAGGAACATATTTATCATTGACATCCAGAATCTTCGTGAAAGTCCTTACAGCTTTCCGGGGCGCATTGAATTTGATGTAAATTTGCCCGAGGGTGTAGCGCGCGTCTTGGAGGCGTCTGGCTAATTCAACGCGTTCTCTACTTCTGGTCCGCAAACCGGTGCGAGTCCGTTTTACCTGTTCCTCCAGCAAATTGATTGCACGCATGATATGGAATTCAGACCGCTCAAAATCATTTTGTGCCTGATATGCGAGACTAATACCGTGATGTGCTTCAATTTCATAGCCACCGACATTACGTGTAGTGCGTTCTTGGGCACTGTTAGTTTCCGACTGTTCTTCAAGCGGCGACAAAATAGAGAGAAAAGTCTTTATAGCTGCAGGATAATCGCCGGTTTGAAGATAGAGTTGTCCGAGGCGATTTCTCTCACTTTTCTGTCCCGGTCGAATAGTGACGACTCTTTCATAGGACTGCAAAGCCTCATCAAGCCGGTTTTGCCTTTCATAAAGTTCAGCAAGTTCCTTATGATATTGGCCTTCATAAGGCATAATGCGTGTAAGTGCCTTGAAGGACGAAATTGCAAGTTCAATATTACCGAGATCCCGCGCCATGCTGCCACGGTAGCGATGCGCCATGTCGTGGTCTGGATCTAACGCAACCACGCGGCTTAGAATATCAAACATCTCCTTTTGCTCTTGTAGGAGATTAGGTATGTTGCCACTTCTATTCTGTTCCATATAATTAATGAATCGGTGCGTCTCGATTTGGGCGAGGACCCATGTTGCTTTTATATTTTCAGGATTAAACTTAATGGCTATTTTAGCATCCTCTTCAGCACCTGTGGTATCCTGCAATTTCGGAAATCGAAGTGACGCACGCTCGGCATAAATAAAGCTTATCTCGCGTGGAGATAGAAGCCCTTTTTCGACGATAGTGGAGGCGTCATCAATTTCCTCGATTAAGGCATCGTAGAGGGCTTTGCTTTTCGGAATATTTCGTTCCCCTGTCCTGTGGTATGCTGCCCACATTAGGCTCGTATAGAGTTCTACGACGCGAGTCAGATCAGCGTTTAATTCTGCATCAGCATCGCTGAGTACCACCAACTCAGGTGTCTCACCTCCGGTTTGCGCCTGCAAGTTGGCACCCAAAGAGAGACATATTGCGGTTAAAACAACAAGAATCAAGAGCGACATATTGCTCCGCTGGAGCAAAGGATTTCCTTGTTGATCGGTAAAATGTTTCATCGTTTATTCCTTAAAGCGTCTCCTTGTATCTGGCGTGATATGTCTTATAGTAGGGAGGATGAGAGTTCGATCTTTGCTGCGTCAACAAGTTTTTCGTCTGCTTGGAGTGCCATTATTCGCACCCCTTGGGTGTTGCGCCCGATACGTCGTATGTCCCCGACCGCTGTTCGGGTAACATACCCGTTTGAACTAATGAGGACAAGTTCATCAGCATTTGTGACGCGTTTTGCAGCAACAACTGCTCCGTTTCGGGCAGATTTCCCGATAGCGATAATACCTTTTCCGCCGCGTTTCTGTGAACGATACGCGGAGACGGCTGTTCGCTTACCGTATCCATTTTCTGTAACAATTAGCAGCGTATCGCTTCCTTTTCTTTTTCCTTTTCCTTTTGGAGCACTTTTCTCATCTGCTTCAGACGATTCACTGTTAACAATGACCATCTGTGCGACGAAGTCATCGTCACTTAAGCCTATTCCCCGCATGCCCCGCGTATTGCGTCCAAGAGGTCTAACGTCTTTCTCGCTGAAGCGTATGGCAACACCTTTGTGGGTAACGAGGATAACATCGGAATTGCCGTTTGTTACCTGTGCGCCGATCAGTTTATCGCCATCATCAAGGTTAACAGCAATAATACCGCTTGATAGCGTGTTCTCAAACCTGGAAAGCCCTGTCTTTTTGACAATACCCCGCTGTGTCGCCATGAAGACAAATTCATCCGATGTAGCCTCTGCAACTTCGCCAGCATCAGCGGCATCAGCCCCCTCAACTTCTTCAACTTCTTGATTGGCGACCTTCGGACGGACTGTAACATAGGCTGTGATGTTTTCACCCTGTGATAAACGAAGCAGGTTCACTACAGCACGTCCGGCTGACTGACGACTGGCTTCAGGAATTTGATGGACTTTCAGCGTATAACATTTGCCCATATCTGTGAAAAACAGAATGCTCTGGTGGGCAGTAGCGACGAAGATATGTTCCAGAAAATCGCCATCCTTTGCCGCAGCACCTCTGATTCCTACCCCACCGCGATGCTGCTTCCTATAGGTGTCCATAGGTAGACGCTTGATGTAGCCAGCATGCGATAGTGTGACCACCATCTCCTCATCAGCAATCAAATCTTCGATTTCAAATTCTTTTACCTCACCCGTAATTTCGGTACGGCGTTCATCACCGTATTTTTCTTTCAGGGCTTCAAGTTCCGTTCGGACAATATCCGTTACCAATGTTTCGTCGGCAAGAATCGCGCGAAATTCAGCGATCTGATCAAGGACTTCCGTATATTCATCGTGAATTCGTTGACGTTCCAATCCTGTCAACTGACGGAGCGTCATAGTGAGGATTTCCCTCGTCTGTTGCTCGGTGAGTTGATAAGTGTCTCGGAGTTCCTGTTCCGCCGCTTGCGGTGATTCTGCTGTTTGAACGAGTTCGATAATCGCTTCGAGGTTTTGTAGTGCTAAGAGATACCCGTCTAAGATGTGGTTCCTGCGTTCGGCACGTGCAAGTTCAAATTCTGTCCGCCGCCGAATCACATCCTTTCGGTGCGCAAGATAGTGGCGAACGATTTCCTCAAGTGTTAAAATCTTCGGAAGCCCCTCTACGAGACAGAGAAGACTCGCACTGAAATTCACCTGCATTTGTGTGTGCTTATACAGTTGATTCAGGATAACTTGCGCAATTTCGCCGCGTTTAAGGGGTATGACGATGCGAATCTCTTGGTCTGATTCATCCCGGATGTCATCAATTCCAGTAATAGTTTTACTGACAACCAATTCATACATCCGCTCTAACAAATGATTTTTCTTTACTTGATACGGAATTTCCGTTATGATGATCTGTTCTCGTTCCGACCCGCGTATGGAAACCCTTTCTATGATTGCCTTGGCACGGATAGTGATACTGCCCTTGCCAGTGGTATACATCTGCTCAATACCACTCGTACCGACGATAATACCGGCGGTAGGGAAATCGGGTCCAGGGATGTTTTCCATAAGGACTTCCGAAGTGGCTTCTGGATCCGTGAGCTTATGAAGCAGCGCGTCAACTACCTCAGTGAGATTATGCGGCGGTATACGGGTCAGGTAACCAACACCTATACCTGTTGTGCCATTGATGAGCAGATTCGGTAATAACCCTGGAAGCACTGTCGGTTCTTCAAGGGAGTCTTTGTAATTGGGCTGGAAATCAACCACCTGCTTTTCAATGTCAGTGAGCATCTCGGCGGCAATAACAGAAAGGCGACATTCGGTGTACCGCATCGCACCCGGGGGATCGTCATCAATACTTCCAAAGTTTCCCTGTCCATCCACTAATGGGTATCGCGTGCTAAAGGGTTGTGCTAATCCAACAAGCGTACCATAAATGGGACCATCGCCGTGTGGATGATAGTTCTTCATCACCTCCCCAACAACAGCAGCGCATTTGTCATAAGGCCGATTGGCAGTGAGATTTATCTGACCCATCGCATAGATAATCCGACGAGTACTCGGTTTAAGACCATCACGGACATCAGGTATTGCCCGGTTGGTGTTGACACTCATCGCATAGGTGAGATACGATGTCGTCAGTTCGTTTTCTATGTTACGTTCTTGGATGTTTTCCATTCTTTTAACTTTCCTTGCGGTTCGGTGAGGTAGGTTTGGATATTGAAGTGCCTTTACGTATATCCGCCCTCCATTACATTACGGGCTACGGTTTCTGTGTTTTTTTAGAGTTACCCTCTAATGGAGCGTCGTATCGTCAAAATTACGTAAATCCTGTTATCTTTAATTTTATTACCAAACCGCGTAGCCTGCATTCTCACTGCGAATCAGGCGCAGGCGGATTTGAGAAACGGACGCAAAAGTCCTAACGCACGCGATTTCTCCGCAAGGTATAATTAAAATATTAGGCACCGTATAAATCAAGATTTACTTGAGTTCCATAACGTTCTATGAATTCACGTCGGGGTTCAACGGTATCCCCCATGAGTAGTGTAAAGACACGGTCCGCTTCGACGGCATCTTCAAGCGTCACCCTGAGCAGAATACGTTCGTCTCGACGCATAGTTGTATCGCGTAACTGCTCAGCGTTCATTTCTGCTAAGCCTTTATATCGGGTAATAGTGAGTCCACGGTGTTCTATCTCGAAGAGGTGTTGCACAAGCGAAAAGATGTCACTTACTTGATAGGTCTCTCCGCTTTCCGACTGAACACTGAACAATTTTTGGTGCTCCAATGCCGCTGAATCATTTGCCCCTTCCGAGGCAAGGAAATCCGTGTTTTGGATGTCAAACTCAGCAAGTTTTTCCAGTTCACGCCGTAATTCGTGGTGCCATGTCCGTGGACCAGAATCCGCGATACTCGGTCTACTGACGACCTCATCGGTTTCACTGTGCTCAGCATCTCCAAGAAACGTCGTTTGAGGACTCGTGGAGGCTACGTTTTCGGGAGTTTCCTGTTCGGTAGTTAGCGGATCATCCACCTGAATAGGGGACACATTAAGCATTTCAAGGAGTCTGTCTACAGTATCGGAGGTGTCCGTTGAACTTGGGGAAACCTCGCTTCCGAAATTTGAGACCGGGACATTGCTCCGTTTGATTTGATCGAGGAGACTTTGAATATTGCGAACAGAACCGGCGATAGTTCGATACTCTGATGCCGTGTAAGGCGTACCCCTCCGAGAGTTTGTTATCTGAACAGTGTCCAGTGCCAAGGTGAGAAGGTAATCTTCCATTTCCTCATCGTCTTGCAAGTATTGTGAATTTCTACCTTTTCTGACTTGGTAGAGCGGCGGTTGGGCAATGTAGAGATGTCCGGTGGCGATGAGTTCAGGCATCTGCCGGAAGAAGAATGTTAAGAGCAACGTTCGGATATGAGCACCATCAACATCAGCATCCGCCATAATGATAATTTTGGCGTAGCGGAGTTTTTCGAGAGTGAATTCTTCAGCACCGATCCCTGTTCCTAACGCAGTAACAATATCAATGACTTGGGCATTTTTGAGAATCTTGTCAAGTCTTGATTTATCTACGTTGATGCCTTTACCTTTGAGCGGGAGCACGGCTTGGTTCTGCCGATCCCTTCCTTGTTTAGCGGTACCACCGGCAGAGTCTCCTTCCACGAGAAAAAGTTCAGTTAAAGCGGAGTCACGTTCAGAGCAATCAGCAAGTTTTCCGGGCATAGAAGCGGAGTCAAGCACACTTTTGCGGCGGATAACTTCACGTGCACTGCGGGCGGCTTCGCGGGCTTGCGCGGCTTGAACCGCTTTTTGGATGATGCGTTTAGAAACAGCAGGGTTTTCCTCCAAGAGCACTTTGAGCCGGGAGCCAACAAAACTCTGGACGATTCCTTCGACCTCTGTATTTCCGAGTTTCGACTTGGTCTGTCCTTCAAATTGCGGATCGGGGACTTTGACGCTGATGACCGCAGTCATTCCTTCCCGGATGTCTTCGCCGGTGAGATTTATCTTGACGCTCCGCAGGAGGTCGTTGGCAGTGGCATACGTTTTGAAAGCGCGGGTGACAGCACTCTTAAAACCGCTCTCGTGGAACCCACCTTCAGTGGTACGAATGTTGTTGGCATAAGAACTAATATTTTCTGTGTAGGTCGTATTGAACTGAAAGGCGATTTCTACTGCGATCTCTGATTCGACACCCTCTATGTGGATAGGATCGGAATGCAAAACTTCTTTGTTTTGGTTATGGTAGGTAACGAAGGAAGCAAGTCCACCATCGTATTGAAAAGCAAGGGGTTCCGAATTTTCATCATCGCGAGTGTCGTGAAATTGGATGCGTACGCCTTTGTTTAGGAAGGCGAGTTCTCTCAGTCGGTCCCGAAGTATCTCGTGCGAAAAGTCGAGCGTGTCGAATATCTCGGAATCGGGCATAAATGTGGTCTGGGTGCCTGTTTTTCTGCTTTTACCCGCTTTTTCTACAGGTGTCTGTGGAATACCACGCGCGTAGCGCTGTTCGTAAACTTCGCCACCTTGGTAAACTTGAACGTGGAGCCATTCGGAGAGGGCATTGACACAAGACGCACCGACACCGTGCAAGCCACCAGCGGTTTGGTAGCCGACCTGTTCTCGACCATCAAATTTACCACCAGCGTGCAGTGTGGTCATAACGACCTCAAGAGCAGAGACTCCTGTTGCGTGGGTATCAACAGGAATGCCTCGACCATCATCAGTAACGGTTACACTGCCATTGCGATGGAGCTTAACTTCGACTTGTGTCCCGTAACCGGCACCGATTTCGTCTATGGAGTTGTCAACTAATTCTGTGACGAGGTGGTGTAATCCAGCGGGACCGGTGCTGCCGATGTACATACTTGGACGTTTTCTGACAGCCTCAAGTCCTTCGAGGATTTGTATATCGCTTGCCGTATATGTGCGTGCTTTTTTTGACATCTTTAATTATGATCCCTCGCTGTGAATTTACCCTAACGGGCATGGTTTGCTTTTTTGCTTTACAGTAAGAATTTTTAGGGACGTTAACAGGGTCGCTAATGATTGCTTTTCCGCTCATTGTAGTAAAGGTATTATATCATTTTATGGTGCTTTTTGTCAAGGGAAAAATGCACTTTTTCGCACAATACACACGGGACAAATCCAAATCTGGAACTATTGAAATTGTCAAGGTTTGTCCTTGCTTTGTGTCGTAAACAATTGCCATAGGGATTTTTTGAGTTCCGCGTCCTGCACGCTTGCGAGAGTTTGCTCAATTTCCGCTAACTGTTCAGGTGTGACTTCTCGGTCGGTGTCGTCAATAACAGAGTCTTCTGTTGATGTTTCTGGGCTTGGGGACCGGTCTTCAGTTTCATCAGATTCCGCCGTGTGGACTTGGTGTATTTCTATCCGGAGGTCCGTCAGAACGGGTTTTCCTAATTCGGCGTTTATGTCGGCTATAATTTTCGGTTTGTGGAACGACAGCGCTGTCCTATAAGCAGGGTATTCTGTGTAAATTTTCAGGATACCATTCGACAGCAATACGGGTACGGTTTTTGTAGCAAGTGGTGCGCCAAGATACTCCCGCCAAAGTCCGAAGACTTTCTGTTCCAGTATCTTCGGCTCAAGGTCATGTGTTCGGATGAGTTCACTGAGAAGATGGCGTAGGTTGTGAGTTTTGTCCATTTATTGATTTACATTGGGAGCACAGTCTATCTGGGCATTCTCTACTGTTAAAACGTTTGGTTGGTTGAGATGTTGCACGAGAGGTTCGGCGTGGGTCGCAGTAATGAAGGTTTGCGCACTCAGATTTTGGAGGACGTTTAGTAGGTATTCTGTTCGCTTGTAATCTAATTCTGAAGTGACATCGTCCAGAAGGACAATCGGATCCTGTCCCGTCACAGCTCGGATTAATTCTAACTCTGCCAGTTTAAGTGCTAACGCTATCGTCCGTTGTTGACCCTGAGACCCGTAAGCGCGCGCCCCCTCTCGAAATACTCCGATTTCGGGTTTTGCAAATGGATTTTGACTTTGGAATTCCTCATGATCCATCTCTTCTTTCTCAGCGTCCGCGGCTTCGGCGCAATTTTCGTTTCCGGGATCAAAACCGGGTGTTCCAGACGCGTTCTCCAGTTCGATAAGAAAATCGTCGCGATGCGGTCCGATGAGGGTTGTGCCTCTCTGCAAATCTGCCCCACGCGATGCATTTAAAGTTGCGTCGAAATGCGCTGCTATCTCGGTTTCAGTTTTGGTCTCAAGGAACCCAATTTCTGGTTCGCCTATTGGATTTTCAGTCTCCTCATCCTCTTTACTATTTGTATTATGCATTGACGTATTTTTCCGCATGAGTGGGGAAGAATACGTCAATGCGAGGCTTTCTTTGCCACCCGTAAGTTTTTGATGATTTTGCATGGCATAGACTTTTAATTCGTGAAAAATTTCTAACCGCTTTATGATAATTGCAGTACCATGTGCAACTAAAAGTTTGTCCCAGACATCTAACTGTACCGCATCCGCGAACGTCGTACGAATTTGCTTCAGCAGTTCATTTCGTTGCCTGAGAACCAGTCTATATTCCTGCAAATTTTTTAAGTAGATACTGTCGATTTGTGAAATGAGCAAGTCCAAAAACCTTCGGCGTTCTGCGGGTCCGCCCTTCACCAATACCAGTGATTCTGGCGAGAAAAGCACTGCGTTAAACTGTCCAATCCATTCAGAGCGTTTCGTTTGCAGCACCCCATTCTTTTTTAGTTTAAACTGTCCACGCGCGCGCTTCATCACCTCAAGCGACATGACCTCGTTACGACCGTTTCCCAACGTTCCTCTCAGATAAAATCCTGTTTCGTTGTGCCGAATGAGTTCACCATCGCGAGTGGCTCGGTGTGATTCAGCAGTACAAAGAAAATAGATTGCTTCAAGTAGGCTTGTTTTTCCTTGCGCGTTGCCACCGATAATTAGATTGACAGGCTTGGAAAAACTCACTTCGCAATCGACATAGTTACGGAAATTGCGGAGAACAATATTGTTGAGCAGCATTTGTTTTAGGTGAAAGTTTCCTTCATTGTTGAGTCCTGTTTGAAAACTTTGGTGCGTTTTGTTTGATAATTCTTATTGAGTTTTGATAGTTTTCATTAAGTTTTGTTTGATAATTTTTGAGTTATCCACAATCCCTAATATTAGTACTAATTACGATATATATATTATATACAATATGTAGTAGCAGTAGTAGGGGCTGTGGATAAGTGGATAACTCGCTTAAACCCTTGTGGCCATTGAATTTAGCCTGTGGATAACCTGTGGATAACTTTTTGACTTATCCACAGGTTATCCACAGGCACGGAAGATTTGTAGTTTATCCACAAGTTATCCACAAGTTATCCACATAGGTTAATAGAGTTATCCACAAGTTATCCACAGGTTATCCACAGGTTTAAGATACACCGCAAAACTAAAAAAGGGATGAATTAGAACTGAAAAGTGGAAACTTGGGACGACAGCACTGGCAGATTTCGTTAGCGGAATTGATCGAGTAATAGGGTAATGGTTTGTTGCTTTTCGCCATCTGCCGCAAGGATTTTTTCTATCTGTCTGCAGGCATGGATGACGGTGGTATGGTCTCCCCTATTAAACGCTTGTGCAATATTGGAATATGACATTTGCGTCAGTTCTCTACACATATACATAGCGATCTGACGCGGTTGCACCAATTCTCTTGTCCGTTTCTGGGAGACGAGGTCCTCTGTTTCGATGCCAAAGTAATCGGCGACAGCTGTTTGGATGGCTTTTGATGTGGCAGTTCTTGTCTGTTGAATGGGTAAAGGGGTCCCGACATCGCTCAGTACCTGCCGCGCGAAATCCAAAGTCAAGTCTTCTTTGAGTATTGTCGCCTGTGCAATGAGCCGCACAAGAGTACCTTCCAATTCTCGGATGTTGGTTGTGACCACTCCAGAGATGTAACTGAGCACATCATCAGAGAGGTTATCCAGCCCTTGGTCTCGGCATTTCTGCCGGAGAATAGCGATACGTATTTCGTATTGTGGCATGCTAATTTCAGCGACCATGCCTGATTGAAACCGGGATTGGAGGCGTTCTTCAAGGTTTTCGAGATTGTCTGGTGTCCGGTCACTGCTCATGACTATCTGGTTTTGATTCATGTGAAGGGCATTAAAGGTATTGAAGAACTCCTCTTGTGTACCCTCCTTCGCTTGTAAGAACTGTATATCATCAATCAAGAGCATATCCGTGGTTCGGTATTTTGCCCGGAATCCTTGTGCCGATCCGCGGTTGACAATCGACTCAACGTACTCGTTCATAAAGGTTTCTGATGTGACGTAGAGGACTTTCTTATCGGGTTGGTATGCCAAAAGTCGATTACCAATAGCATGTAGCAGATGGGTTTTTCCTAACCCCACGCCGCCATAGATAAAGAGCGGGTTATAGTCACGCCCAGGGTTTTCTGAAACAGCTAAGGCTGTCGCGTGACAAATCATATTACTGGAACCAACGATGAATCTATCGAACCGATAGTTAGGATTCAATCCCGTCTCGTTCTGTGTTGATGGTGCAGGGGCATGAGTGCCCGAGGACCGGCTTGAATCAGGCAATTGATTAAAATGCTCTTCGTTCTGCGTTTCTTCAAGGTCTTCACTGTTTTCGGATAAGGGTTCGTCCACGGTAAGGATGAGTGCACATTGTGCCCCGATCAGTGTCGCTAACACCCCTTGGATGTCAGCACGAAAACGCTCCTCAATCCTGGCACACGTGTACGCGGATGGGACAGCTATATTCAGGGCATCCGCTGTAATTGAAAGCGGGACCGCTTGGTGCAGATAGACATCCTGCCTCGCTGTATCGCTGAGTTTTTCTAAAATTTCCAGCCAGATTTCGTTGGGGGTGTGCCGCATGAGCATATTTCCTGTAAGAGATTATGATGATAAAGTCATGAATACCATTTTTATGAATTAGTTAAGAATTATCGTATCATTCTATTACAGAAATGTCAACATTTTATTTTTTTAATTTTACCTTGCGGTTCGGTCAGGTGGGTTGGGCAGATGACGTGCTTCCCCGTATATCTGTCTGCGCCGTTGTTGCAGGCTACGAACAGTGTTAGCACGGAAATCTTATGTTTCAAAATTATTCTGGACTGAAATCGAAATTTTATCAAGTCGGATTTTTGGTAAGTTCAGCAAGCAGGACAAAAAATTTGACAAATATCCATAAATAAGGTATCCTTTTAAAGCCAAGTGTAACATCATTCTGGCAAAACATTTTTTTTGCGACTAACCCGAACTGCGAAGCCTGAAAAAATCAGGGGTCCAAACCCTTCCCGTAATGGAAGGCAGATATAGAACATGGTTCGTCAAACGCACAACTGTGTTGACTGAACTGCAAGGAACATTAAAAACATGAAGCGTACATATCAACCGCATCGTCGGAAACGAAAAAATAAACTTGGCTTCCGAAAACGAATGTCCACACGGCATGGAAGGCAAACGATTGCGCGCCGCCGCGCCAAGGGACGGAAAATCCTGAGTGCCTGAAAGGGGTTATCCGTTCGGGGTGCTACGCGACCCTTCGGTTTTCGTAGGGGTGTTTTGCAAGGTAATACAAGGAACGGATCTAGTCTTTCCCCAGACGCAATCCGGTATTTCTGCGGATTCTTCCCTAAAAGCGAAAACCAAACTGCGAAGCCTGCAACACCGGTGCAGGCGGATCTACGGGGCAGCGCGTTATCTGCGCGACCCACCTGACCGAACCGCAAGGTAAATTAAAAAATGCCAAGGACTTTTAAACTTCCTCACTTCTATCACAGTCCGGTTATTTCTGTCGTTAAACATGCCCGCCGAGAAACCGATGCCCGAAAGCGAGATCTTTCACCAACTTTATTGGACTTCGGACCTGTCCGCTTTAAAATCGCCCGCCATTTTGGGTTCTGCTACGGTGTTGAAAATGCCATTGAGATCGCTTATCAGGCGTTAGCAGAGAACCCAGACAAACGTATCTTTCTGCTCTCCGAGATTATTCACAACCCGCATGTCAACGAAAACCTGAAACAGCGCGGTGTCCGGTTCCTCATGGATACCGCCGGAACGCCACTCCTTCCCTTTGATATTCTCATGCCTGATGATGTTGTCATCGTTCCTGCCTTTGGGACAACCCTTGAGATAGAACAAGCTCTCAAAGCGCGCGGTGTTACCCTCACGTCCTATAATACGACGTGTCCATTCGTTGAGAAAGTGTGGCGGCGGAGTGAGGAGATCGGCAAGCAAGATTATACTGTCGTGATTCACGGAAAACGCTACCATGAAGAAACCCGAGCGACATTTTCCCATGCCCAAGCAGATGCACCTGTTGTCGTCGTTCGTGACCTTTCAGAGGCACAAGCGTTAGCCACGGTCATATCGGGTGAAAAAGATGCCGCGTTCTTCTTTGAAAAGTTTGCAGACCGGTTCTCTCCGGGTTTCGATCCCACTCTCCACCTCAAACGCATCGGCGTTGTCAATCAGACAACGATGCTTGCGACCGAAACGCAGGCAATTGCGGATTTACTCAGACAGGCGATCCGGACGCGGTATGGGGACACTGAACTATCCACACATTTTGCTGATACCAGAGACACGCTCTGTTATGCCACGAAGGAGAACCAGGATGCCACGCTTGCACTCATTGCCGATGGTGGGGACATTGCAGTGGTCGTCGGGGGCTATAATTCATCGAATACGAGCCATCTTGTGGAGCTGTGTCAACAACGTCTCCCGACGTATTTCATTCGAGATGCAGACGAGCTCCTGAGCCCTAAAGAGATTCGACACCTTGCGTTGGAAACGAAACAGGTCAAGACCACAAAGGATTGGCTTTTTCCGAATAGCAGTCAGCGAAATAGCAGTCAGCCGTCGGCAGTCGGCAGTCGGCAGAATAGCAGTCAGCCGTCGGCAGCCCCTTCACCAGAACACCTCTTAACCGACACCCGACACCCGACACCCGACACCCATACAACTGACATTGTATTGACGGCTGGTGCCTCTTGCCCCGATGTGTTACTGGACGAGGTATTGCAGAAAATCGTCGGATGGTTTCCAAATACCCGCTCCGTAGCAGAAGTCTTGGAAGGTTATCAGGATGACACGCATAAAGCATGAACAGATCAACGAGAGTATCGCTGAAACGGTTTTCCGCTGGCCGCGTATCCATGATGTCCGCGAGGATATTGTGGACGACTTGGTCCTTCGTCCATCCATAACGTGCTGTGTTAGGGATGCGTTAACACGACCTCCGCCTTCTTTCATAGCAGTATCCGCGTATATCGTTGTGCTGTTTTGTTCTGAGCGTCCCACCTCTGCTGTGTCCAGCGGGGCTGGGACGAGTTTTTTTAAGGAGTACCTCAAGTGATGATGAGACAGGCATTACATGACGATTATAGTGAAATCATCGGCGACAGTCAGCAGATATTTGAAGTCCTACAACAAATTGAACGTTTCGCAGCGACATCGACGAGAGTCCTCATTTCTGGCGAAACGGGGACAGGTAAGGGGATGGTGGCGCGTGCGCTGCACAAAAACAGCGGTAGATCCGGAAAAATGATTTCTGTCAACTGTGCAGCAATACAAGAAACTTTATTGGAGAGTGAGTTATTTGGACATGAAAAGGGCGCGTTTACAGGTGCTGATACACAGCATATCGGGAAGTTTGAAAGGGCAGACAAGGGAACCCTCTTCCTTGATGAAATCGGAGAGATGCCGCTTTCCATGCAGTCGAAACTGTTACATGCGATTGAAGAATCTGAGATTGAACGCGTCGGTGGCGAAACGCCGATTCCGATAGATGTCCGAATTATAGCGGCTACCAACAAAGATCTGGTGGAATCTGTTAGAGATGGGAGGTTTCGTGCAGACCTCTATTATCGCTTAAATGTTGCCTCTATTTCCCTGCCGACGCTGACGATGCGACGCGAAGACATTGAAGCGTTGATTCTGCACTTTCTTGGGAAGCATCTCCGACCCGAAGCATCAGAAGTTCCACAGATAGCATTGAGTGCCTTGGTTCTTCTCAAAAGTTATCTGTGGCCCGGAAACGTGCGGGAGTTGGAAAATGTGATTGAAACGGCATCTCACCTTGTTAGTGGGCGGATGCTCTTACCGGAACACTTGCCGGAAAAGTTTCGTTCATCTCATAATCACCCATTGCCGATCTCTGAAGGACCCGCTACACTGGAAAATGCCCATAGCTTAACAGTTCCGCTCGACATGACGCTTGAAGAGGTGGAAGAAACGTTCATCCGTAAAGTGTTAGCATCGGTTGAGGGGAATCGGACGGAAGCTGCGAAAATGTTAGGGATTGGCAGAAGCACACTGCAAAGGAAGTTGAAAGGATATAATATTTAACGCGAGTTGCCACAATGACGCGGGTTTCCTGTATCAAAATGGTTCATTGTATCAAAATGATACGGTTCAAAATGGGTCTGCAGTCGACGTGACGATAGAGGGTTTGAGAATAGAGAGAAGCTTCTACTTTTCGGAACAGTTGTGGGTAAACCGAGTGTGTGCCTGTGTTTTGGGGTGTTTTCATAAACAGGTTTCTCTTAATTTCAGCGGATTCGACAGGGCGGTGTCTTTTATTTCGGGGATTGGCACGAAACTTGCCTAATATATTTCGTAATGTGAGTTTCGGCGCAAACGCGTCGGTTTTCAGACCGAGTTCACATTCTTGTAATGGTAGCCTCTCTATTTTGAGGTGCACCGAGGGTGGTATCAGCACCCATCAGCGCGGAGAACCCTGCTATAAAGCGGCTATGACAGCGCTAACCTAATTGTAGCACAGAATGGATGCATTTTGTGCACCTTTTAGGTTAGTACCTTATATTTCAACAAGAGGATTGTCAGAGAACGCAAACACCTTTCACATTTTGCCTTCCGATCGCAATCCCGATAAATACAGGAGAATAAGAATGAAAAGGTCTTTGTTTCAGATAATTGCTATTGTCTGCCTTCTTGCTGTAGGCTTCCTGACGGTTACGCCGTTTGTTCCGAAGGCAGATGCTGATTGTAATTATTACTCAGAATCGATGTGCGATGGTGCTGTAGCCTATTTTGTGCAAAAACTAAACTATGCAATAAGCGTTTGTCCCGACGGATCTGATTGTGCGGAGGCAACCCAGTCTGCCTTTAATGCGAAACAGTGGGCTGAATGGGTATGTAAACATGCGGATTCATAGGGACTCAAGAAGGGCATAACGTTCCTTCATGCAACAGACTGAGTGGTCTCCAAGGAGACCACTCATTTTTGAGAGAGGTTCCATCAAATGAAAGCATCTAAAATATTTCTTTTTCTCCTCATCGGTGTTGTCGTTTTCACCGGTGTTCTTTGGTTTTTCCTACGACAGATACCTTCGCCTGAGAACAGAACCGTGTATAAAATCACGCCCATTGACTCACAGACACATGCCCAGGGGACAACTCACAGCCATGCCGGAGATACCCCGCACATTCATGATCATGAGAGACCGAGTGATTTTATGATCCAACTCGTCAGAGAACGTCTCGGTGAGCATCCACCTCCGAAGGTTGCCCTTTGGTTAGCGTATTTAGAATCCGAGGAAGGCCGTGGGTTTTTAGAGAGTTTCCCGTCCACCGATGAGTGGTTTGAAAAAAACAAAAGTTTCGGTTTTTTTCAAGAGACACCAGAGCTTCAGGCGGGGAGGGAGCGCCTGTATCGTAAACACTTTCCGACGGGAACGGTTGATGAGAATACGTATATTATCCGAGACCTGATAAGAGATGTAATCCTTGAACATGAGCACCATAAGGAAGCTAAAGCCTCTCTGGGACGTAATTTTGATGTTTTGATCGATCTGCTCATGGACGAGAAGTATCTCGCGTGGGTAGAAAAAAAGTTTGGTTCCCAGCCCCCCTCCACCTCTCAAGAATGGTTTCATTCTACCTTTGAAGAGGTTCGTTTAGCCGAACGGGAAAAGTATTTAACCTCCCAGAATAACGATACCACTGTTCCAATAGACGATTTCACAAGATTGGAAATAGAAGTACCCCCCGGAGAGGGGCAAATTCCTGTGAACACTCGCGCGCTTTCAGAAGATATCTTGACTGTTGAAGATATGCTCAGTGATGATGCGAACACGCAGCAGACAGGCATTGAGACGTTAACGCCTATAGTGCCAGAGTCTCCTGAACTACCAAACCGCAAACGTCTTGAAACCGAGCTCCGCACTCAGTTTTCACCCGAACGGTTCAATCGCGCACTGCAAACCTTGAATCAATACGGACCCGAAGAAGGACTCCGCAGACTCAAGGACTCCGATCCAGAAGTTGCAAAGCAGGTAGAACGGTTACTTCCCAAACAACAGGAGAACGACTAAATGAAAAAGAAAAATCTTCTCTACAGTTTTGCCACCCTTGTTCTGATTGCTTTGATCGTTGGTGTTATCAGTTATGCAACCGAGATGCGTCCCATGCAGAAGGCTGCACAGCAGGTGTCTGTTGAGGCATCAACGACTCCGGCTACACTTACCGAGACCACCGCTGTCAAGAAGAAAGCCTGTGGGTGTTGTGCTGAACGTATCGCACGCCTGCAAGAACAGATTCGGAAAGTACGCGAACGCCGACAGTCTCCACAACAAACCTCGGCGACTGTGGCTTCACAGCAATAGCCGTCTCGTGCAAGTGCCACTCCATAACAAAGCATTCCGCCTCGATGTCCCCGATACACCGGGGCGGTCCTAACTTCACAGATGTAAAAACACCTTATCCCGACCCCTTGACGAAAAACACCTCATTGAACGCACACAAGCCAGCGACCGTGAAGCCTTTACTCGCCTCGTCGGCAAGTACCAAGACCGCTTATATCATCTGCTGGAAAGCCACAGACATCCCGAAGATTCTCACCGTAGGCGATGCTTCCGGGGTGGCCCGTGCCGCAAAATATTCAGCAAAGATCTTTCTGGCTGAAGATAACAGTGATTTTGTTTGTTATATCGATCCTTTTTGGCATCTTCCGTGTTTTTTTCTCACACCCTCAATTGAAAGAGCAAAGGCCGATCGCGGGGATCGTACATATCCTCGTGTTCCGCCACCCCCAACGAATTCCCTCTCTGACCGGTAACGTTTTAACTTTCACGAAGGAGATTCAAAATGAAACAGTCTTTCTCGCTCATAATTTTTGTTTTCTTGCTCGGTGCAACCGCCCTTTGGTATTTCGGGATTCATAGACCCTCTGAGAAAATGCGCAACTCCAAACCTAAGACGATCTATAAGACAACAGCACCGATCCGCTCCCCCCGCCAACCGGTTATGCGGGTTTCCACAGTGCCCACCACGCTCGAACATGGAAATGAGACTGAGATGGAATCACCCACGGGAACGGAAAACGTGGTGAGAGATACAACTGCCGAAACAACGGACAGAAGAACCTCGGACACCATTGACCACAGAGAACACAAGGGGTCGGACGAACACACGCAGGCACCTTATGAACAAGAGGTATCCGAGCACGAGCATTCGCATGAACACGCAGAAAGCGAGTCCTCAAAAGAACTCCTAGGAGAGGCGAGCATCGCCCTAGTAGTATGTCAAGTTTCTATTGATATTTATTGTGAAAACGGGTATGCTGAGTGTCAAAGTCATAAATCCTTTCAGTTGGAGTCTATAATGCCAGCGAAACGCTACCTCGTTCTCCTTGACAAGGACCAACGAGATACTCTGATAACTCTGACGACTTCCGGCAGTGCCTCTGCGAGAAAACTCACGCACGCCCGGATCTTGTTGAAAGCAGACGCAGGCGAGTTTGGACCCGCCTACCCCGATAAGGCGATAAAAGCCGCTCTTGATGTCTCCGTGCCTACTATTCAGCGTGTGCGTAAAACCTTTGCACTTGAAGGTCTTGAAGCCGCCCTGCTCCCGAGAAAACCCTCTCAGGGGGCAAGACCGAAAAAGTTTGATGGCGAAAAAGAGGCACATCTGATCGCTCTGGCGTGTTCGGAGCCGCCAGAAGGCTATGCCTGCTGGACGCTGCGGCTGTTAGCTGAGAAAATGGTGGAGCTCCACCATTTTTCAAGTATTTCTCATGAAAGCATCCGACAGATCCTAAAAAAAACGAACTCCGTCCCTGGCGTAAGCAGTGCTGGTGTATCCCCGCAGAAGCTTCCGAGGCATTCGTGACAGCGATGGAAGGCATCTTAGACCTCTATGCGCGCCCTGAAGACCCGAAGCATCCTGTGGTGTGTGTCGATGAGACGAGTAAACAACACCTTCAGGAAATGCGTCCCCCGCTGCCGCTGAAGCCGGGGAAACCTTACCGATATGATCCTGAATATAAACGCAAGGGCGTCAGTAATTTATTTATGATTTTCGCACCCTTTTTCGGGTTTCGACATGTGGAAGTCACTGACCAACGCACGAGCATTGATTTCGCACATATCTGTCGAGATATCGTCGATGTCCATTTTCCAGACGCAGAAAAGATCCTACTGGTTTGCGATAATCTCAATACACACAAGCCAAGTTCTTTGTATAAAGCCTTTGATACCCAAGAGGCCGAGCGGATCGCTGAAAAACTTGAGTTTCACTATACCCCGAAGCACGGGAGTTGGTTGAACATCGCAGAGATTGAGTTTTCCGTCCTCAGTCGACAGTGTCTTTCAAGACGGATTCCTGACCAACAGACCCTCAAGCGCGAGGTCCAGGCCTGGCAAAACAGAAGAAATGAAAAACGTGCCACTGTAAAATGGCGGTTCACAACTGACGATGCACGCATCAAACTCGAAAAACTCTATCCATCAATAGATGGTTGACAAACTACTAGAAGAGGCTTCAAAACTCCAGAAAGAGGCACATCTTGTACTTGCCAATGAGCTCAAGGCACTGCCTGTAGCAAAACAGTTGGTAATGTTAGAGGAAATGAAAAGCGTGTTTATTAACGCCAAAAATCCTTGGAATGGCGGTCCTACGTTTGATAACCGAGAACAGGCGATATTCTACTGGCAGGAACTCTTTGAAGGGCTTCTTGCAGCAGGTTATACACCGCCAGCAGGTTTTGAATAATGAAAGACACTCACTTCCTATACAGCATCGCCACACTCGGACTCGGTAGTATCATTGCTATCTTTGTGGGGTACGTCACAAACACACTCCCGATGCACACACAGCGATATTCCGCACCGCCCCTCGTCAGAACACCGGCGAAGAAAAAATGCGGTTGCTGCACTCAAATGACCCTGCAAGAGAAGCAGGAATTTAGAAAACAGCGTAAAAGGTACAAACATGCAACAACACTCTTAAAGCAATATGGACTTGAAGAGGGACTGCTTCGGATAAAACAATACTCACTCCCATTCGTCGACGCGTCTTTCTGCTCTACTATCACCACGAACTGCCCATCAAAGCCATCGCCGCGGAAATCGGACGCTCTGAAGGAGAACCCGATCAAAAGCCATCTCCGCAATGCCCGCCTGCAGCTCCAAAAGTTTCTCATACCCTACATGGAAAATCGACACGTGCCGTGGCTTGCCTGAATGTCTGCGTTTTGCGTGTATCAGGGATATTCGGTTTTTGGTGAGTTTTTGATGACTTCAGGACGGACGCGGGGTGCTCTTTTGTAGCATAATCTGTTAGGTTGTGCCTGAGAACCGCCTGTGTTTTTTTAGGGTTCTGTCTCTCACAGTGCCTGCCCCGGTCAAAACTGCGTGAGTAGGGTTCTGTCTCTCACAGTGCCTGCCCCGGTCAAAACTGCGTGAGTCCTGTGATATCTGTTTAGATGATGTTGACTCTTAAGGATAGGACCTTTCGACTTTTCATTTTTCTGTGTTTAAAAAAACATAGGCGTGTTAACCTAATGTAAATGGTATCAGGAGTTTTCTGAGTTTATGGCACTATAGCCCTTGTGTAGAACGCGCGCGTGTGGAAATCTGGATAGAATGACGCGAGTTGCCTGTATCAAAATGATGCGGTTCATAATGGGTCTGCAGTCGACGTGACGATAGAGGGTTTGAAGATAGGGAGAAGATTCTATTTCTTGAGGCAGTTGTGGGTAAACTGAGTGTGTGCCTATGTTTTGGGGTGTTGTCATAGATAGGATTCTCTTAATTTCAGTGGATTCGACAGGGGTGCGTATTTTACGAAAGGGATTGGCACGAAACTTGCTTAATATATTTCGTAATGTGAGTTTCGAGGCAAACGCGTCGGTTTTCATACTGAGATCACATTTCTTTTGCAACTCCGAAAACAATCCGGATAGAATAAAGGAGAAACCGAATGAAAAACGTTTTGTCGAAAATGATTTTAATCGCATGTGTCCTGACTATCGCATGTGTCTGTTTTTTTCCATTACGCCTAAAACCGAGGCTCATCCTAGCCATAAGCTAATCACGGTTACAATATATCATTGTTATGAGCGGTCGGGTTTGTGGATGGTACTTTGTAAGAGTTGGACAAGAGAAACGGAGAGGCACGTTCAGCCACCACCACCACATCACGATCGTAACGGGCACCATATTAACCACCCGGTAAAGCCAAATAAGAGAAAAAAAGTTTATGACAACGACTTCGTCACGAATTGTAGTCACTGCCTCTAAGTCCGTCTCTCAGCGTGTCCACTGGCGATGGCGGTTTTTTTCGATAAAACCGCCACCGCCTCTTCAGGGGAGATTTAAGATGAAAAAAATATGGATAGGTGCTATCCTCTCTGTTGCGTTTGTTTGTTGCATTTTTGTCTACACGGCGTGGGAGAACCGGAGATTTGCCACCTCCTTGCCAAACCCGCCAGTTGTAGAACAACAATCTGTTGACACACATTCACACGATCATCCACATCCACATGAGGACCCTGTCCCGGAAACCCCGCCCTCAAACGCCCGCGTGTTCGACACTCAAACGATTCTCATAGAAAACGCAGCCGCTATAGAAACGAGTGAAAAGGATACCGCGCAAGTGGATGCAGCGAAGGAACCCTTTTCTGTAGAAGAAAGTGTCCCGGCGTGGCAAACCGGTGATGAGCACGAGCATAAATCCACTAAGGACCCGTTTGGAGAAGAATTAATGGATCCGAGTGAGATGGATCCAGATGAATTCGCAGATATGATACTTATAGGGCTACTTGAAAATTTCGGCGACATCCCAGAGGTTCACACATTTATGGCGATAAACCGAAAAATGTTCAAGAACGAGGAAATATCCTTGGATGAACAGATTGATTTTACGAGAGCCCAGTATCATCTGTGGCCAGATCCCAGAACCAAGAAAGCCCTCGAGAGTTTTTTGGAGGAAAAGGAATCTAATTATCCAAGCAGCACGCAAATTGTGAGGTGAACCCAATGAAGATTTTCAACACTGTCGTCAGTTTTTTCATTTTCATCACGTTACTCTCGAGTTGCGGTCTGACGCGCGTGAAAAATATAAATAAGTCCCTTCCGAGTACAAAAACCATCAATGAGAAACAGGTGACCCCTAAAGAGGATTTCATCATTGGTTTCAATCCGTTAAACGATGATCCAGATAACCCGAGTCCACACAATCCCCTCGTCAAGAAGTTCGGGGATATTCCTGAAGTCCGCACCTATATCCGATTCAAGCGAAAACTTCACAACGTAGGGCTAACCATTGATGAGGGAATAGAACTCTATACCGCAGAAGCACGTCTCTATCCCTCGGATGCCGCAAAGGCTGCGCTCAAGGATTTGATAAAGGACAAAGAACGCTCCGAAAGACACGGACTCGATATGGATGCGATTGTCATAAGCATTGTAGAGGATGAGAAAGAAAATAAAGAGACGGATTAATATCCATCAACAATGTTCAACCTCTCAACGCTACTCAAATCTATACTTCTCTCTGTGCTCGTATTTGTTGCCTTTTGGATACGCGTTCAGGCAATACCCTTCATAACTGAAGGAAATTTCACGGGCGTTGACGCTTACCTTTACTATTTTCAGGCACAACAGATCTCCGAACACGGCACATTACCCGCCCGCGATATGCACCGATGGCTGCCAGTCGGTAGAGATAACGATCACTCCTGAACCTCTATTCTTATGTCCTTGCATACACCCACAAATCCGTAGCGGGGCTGTTTCCGAATGTCACACTTTCTGACGTTACCTTCTATATGCCGGTGGTCTGCTTTTGTATCGGGATCGGTGTGTTCTCTCTCTTTCTCGCTCACACCTACGGACTCCTCTTTTCAAGTGTCGTCGGTGTGCTTTTGGCAACCCTCCCGGGTGCCATCAATAGAAGCACTGTAGGTTTTGGTGACCGAGATGCATGGTGCTGGATGATCGGTCTCCTCTCTGTCATCACCTATCTCGCATCTTTACAAGCCGAAACGCCACGCAAACGACTTTTATGGACCCTTACCAGTGGCTTTATTGTCTTTATAGGTGGTATAAGTTGGGAAGGCTTTGGGGTGTTCTTGAGTATTATTATCGTTGTGGAAGTCTGGAGGTTTCTCTCTTCAGAAACAGAAGAAGGGTTAGGGCATTATGCCCTGTGGGTCTGTTGCTTTGTTCCCACACTTTACCTCGCCTCGCCCGCTTATCGGAACGGATACGGGTTTGCCGAACACCTCTTTGCGTTTGTGCTTGTGCCACCGATTGTGCTTTTAGGCATACGCGCCCTTCGGCAACTTCTCCTCTCCAAAGTAGAAAAACTCCGACCACATGCTCGCACCCTCGCACTCGTCTTGATGGTGGCAAGCATCGCTATTGCCCTCGGTTATGTTTTTATACAACTTAATACCTTTGCGGAGACGACCGTACCGTTGAGTCAAAACGCCCTGATGCAAAGCATTGGTGAACTCATAAACACAGATTCAAACTATTGGAGGGTGCGCTACGGATATATCTTTGTCGTGAGCATCATCTGGATTCTGATATCAGCGAACTACCAGTGGAAAAACTATAGTCCTCTGCTTGTCATTCCTCTCACGTTTTTTACCTTAACCACCTTTTTTAGAGAACACCCAGATAGCCTGTGGGGGACACAGAATACCAATCTCCTCTTTTTCATCGCAGTCGGTGCCACTGTAATAATGTTAATGCTCATCGCATGGCGGCGCGACCGGCATCCGAAAAACGAGCTAGCTTTTGTTGCCGCCCTCTCATGGTTTCTGATTTGGACATCCCTGTCGCGTGATGCGGAACGCTATTCCATCTTTACCAGCCCTGTCCTCGCTTTCTTTACCGCCGAACTCATACAATTCTGTAGCGCTTTTCTCTGTCGAGTGAACGGATGAGAAAACTCATATTACAAATCCCGCAACCTGTTCTGAAAACAAGCACTGCTCTATCAATACTCGCCCTTCTTATATGGCTACCTTCTCCCTTTGGATATTCTGGGGAGATCCGACATGCGACACATGCACGCAGAAGCAAACCCATACACGGAACTGTTGCTGAAACGTTTCAATGGATGAAAGCAGAACTCCCAAATACGGCAGTGGTTGCAGGAGACTGGATACACGGGGGACAACTCAACGGTCTGGGTGGTGTCAAAACGATTACAGATGCAGACACCCCACGTTGGACATCACACTCATTGGAATCATTGTTGTCATCTTCGCGCTTGATGCCGTAGACGGCATCGTTGCCCGAAAACGCAATGAGATAACCGAGACGGGTGCCTTGCTTGACACCCTCGCCGACCGGATCGTTGAAAATACCTTTTGGCTTTACTTCACTGCTACGGGTCGGCTCCCGCTCTGGATGCCGATAGCAGTGATGACCCGCGGCGTTGTCACCGATATGCTGCTACGGACACACGGTTACCCCGAAAACGGATGGACACAGGCACTGACACGCTCACGCATGAGTCGCGGGCTTTACGGTGCTGTCAAAATGCTGACCTTCATGAGCCTCGCAAGTGCGACCGTTTTCCAAGGTATCCCCGTCTTGGAACAAGGAAGTCTGATCCTTGCGAGGCTTGCAGTTTGCTTTTGTCTGCTTCGCGGACTCCCCTTCTTTTTCATAAGGAAACCCTCATGTCCACGAAGCACCTAAAAACGAGTGTCTTCATCAGCATCGGCGTGCTGGTTGTCCTGATCTTCGGGTTCTTAGGGACGCGACGCGTACAGACAGCAGCCTCGACGCAACCGCAACACGAAACACTTACCGAGACGACTCTCCCGGTCTCTCCCCGCGTGTTCCGCAAATCGTTATCAACACCGCAGAAATCCCCCACGGACTTTCAGAAAACCGATTTCTACCGGACCATCGTCGACAACAACCTGTTCCGTCCGCTCGGTTGGCGTCCGCCACACCCCCGCGAACCCTATCGCTTACTCGGCACGCTCATACCCGCAGACGCGAACACACCCAAACAGGCGATTGTGCAACGCACGCCTACGGGAAGCACCTACACCGTCAGAATCGGTGAGATGCTTGACACCGACACCACCGTTGTTGACATCCAGCCGAAACAGGTGACGCTTGAAAACGCAGGCGTGCGGCGAACCCTTCACCTTAACACGACACCCTTGCTGAAATGAAAGGAACACCTAAACTTTGTTAACTCTCGACGACAAACCCCTCATCACGCACACACAATCCGGCGACCCCGAAGCCTTTGGTCCCCTGGTTGTCAAATACCACGACCGCTTGTATACACACATCTACGGACGCGTTAAAGACGCAGAGACGGCTGAAGACTTGACGCAAGAGACGTGGCTTCGTGCATTTCGCGCCATCAGTAGTTTCCGGGGCGGCTCCGCTTTCTATTCTTGGCTGTATCGGATTGCTGAAAACGTCTGCACCGACCATTTTCGTAGACAAAAGTATAACACCGAACCGTTGCATCTTATTGACGAAAACCGCATCACCGAGACTGATCAGAAAGCCCTAACGGCACTCACTCCCATCCGCCGACGCGTCTTTCTACTCTACTACCACCACGAACGGTTTCCCATCAAGGCGATCGCAGCAGAAATCGGGCGTTCCGAAGGAGAACCCGATCAAAACACACCTCCGCAATGCCCGCTTGCAGCTCCGAGAGTTCCTCATACCCTACGTGGAAAATCAGCGCGTGCCTTGGCTTGCATGAATGTCTGCGTTTTACGTGTATCAGGGATATTCGGTTTTTGGTGAGTTTTTGATGACTTCAGGTTTATGCCTCTAATGCCTGCCGGAATGCCCGAAAATTCGGTGCCAGCGAAGCGTTTAGATTCAACTGCTTGAGGCGGTTGAGATCCGCAATCGCTAGCGAATTTTAACTTGCAAAAATGTGCAAGATTATGTTAAACTTAAAATGATCTTGGCTCAATAGCTTCGGTGCGCCTGTCCGTATGGGTGAAAAGTGACGGGTCTTAGCTCAGACAGGTTCCGTCGCCTAAACTCATACAAATTGTGTGTATCAAGTGAATATACAAACCATCCGTAGCAGAATTCAAGAAGGCAGCTACCTTACTAAGCCTCATGCTGTGCAGCATGCGTTGAAAGAAGGCTTTCGACGCAAACACATGATTGAAGCGATTCTCAGTGGCGACATAATTGAAGAATATCTTGATGTGCAGCGAGTCTTGGTTTGTGGACATGTCATCTTAGATGATATCACAATTTATCTGCATGTGGTCTGTGAATATGCCCATCCGGTCTATATTGAATTTGTGACTGCGTATATTCCTGATGCGGTTCAATGGGAACCTCCAACCTTCAAGCGTCGGAGACGCAAAAGGAGATAATTTATGACACACAAACCGACTCCAATTTGTACCCAACACGACACAGAAAAAGTGTGGCAGCAGACCGTATTTGAATATAGCGAGGATGGCATATCTGTCCGAGTACAAAATGTCTGGGCATGGGTTTGTCCCAAAGATGGAGAAGCCTCTTTCACACCGGAGACGGTAGATGCCTTGATTGATACAGTCAAAGAACTTGTTGATACCGCCAAACGTGCCAAAAAGCGGAGCCCAGCGTTAACGGACTATGCCGTCGCTGTTGGATAAAATCATTTGCGGTTACCATCCTCCAAATTTTGATGTCGGTGCTCCAAATCTGTCTTAACTCCAAAGCAACCGCGTCTATCTCCGAGCCCAGAGTGCACCCCAACTTCATAACATCCCTGTCTCGGGTTCCTCGAAAGCGTTGGGTTTCACTTCATATTTGCGAAATGGAGGGCGTATAAGGCATCCAAGAGCGCGGATGTCTGCGACGGTTTACCCACGCTGATCCGGACGTGGTCTTGTAGGCGGGGTGTGTTAAAATATCGGATGAGAATGCCTCGTTCCGCTAACGCCGCTTTCAATCCTGCTGCATCTCTTCCAATCACCCTTGACAGAATGAAATTCGCCTCACTCGGATAAGGCTCTAAGAAATCAAAATTTCGCAATGCGGAATAGAGTCGTTCGCGCTCCTCCACAATTTTTCTGATATTCTCTTGTAGGTGACGGACATCTGATAGCGAAGCCACTGCCGCGGCCGACCCAGCGACGTTTACGTTGTATGGCTGCTTAATCTTCAACAGGTGCGAAATTATCCATTCGGGAAAGAGACCGTAGCCTACCCGCAACCCCGCAAGTCCTGCCCATTTACTAAACGTCCGAAGCACGATCAGGTTTTCATGTTGTAGAACCCAGTTTGCACGACTGCCTCCAGCGAATTCGATGTAGGCTTCATCTAATACGACAATGAGTGGCAACTGGAGCAATTGCTGAAGACACGCATCACTCAGAACACTACCGTCAGGGTTGTTCGGACTGGTGATGAAAAGGATTTTGGCGTTTCTATAAGGGCTGGGTGACCCAGCCCCTACGATCTTAACAACTTCTTCGGTATCTAAGGAAAAATCGGCTTTTCGTTCGACATCAATAACTTTTCCCCCGTTAAGTTCTGTGTCGAAACGGTACATCCCGAAGGTTGGCGGACAGTTGATGACGGCATCTCCAGGGCTGACGAACAGTCGAATGATAAGATCAATCAGTTCATCTGCACCCTGCCCGGCGATGATGTGTGTCGCATCAATGCCTGTGTACCGACTCAGTGCTTGACGGAGCGCAGTGCTATCCGGGTCTGGATAGATGTGGTAATCCTTTTCATCGGTAAGGGCGCGATAGATGGAAGGCGCGGGACCGTAGGGGTTCTCGTTCGCATCAAGTTTTATGATGTCTTCAGCGGGGATGCCAAGGCGTTTACTCAGGACATCGAAAGGCACAATCGGCGTATAGGGTGCCATATCCGCGATGTCTGAACGCACAAGGTTTTTTAATTTTACCTTGCGGTTCGGTAAAGTGAGTTTGTGCATTCCCTGTCTCTCCGATAGGGCTTCCTGAACCTGTCGGGTTTCGCTGTCGCTCTACCCGACCTACTGCTTTGTCGCTTTGGCTGTCGGCAATCGGTAGGAGATACGTTTGTGGTTGTCGCGAGAATCTCTTTACCGATAGCCGAAGACCGATAGCCGATGGCTATTCTATTGATTTGGGGTGGGTGAAGTCCGGACCTCAACGGCTTTCGGTGTCAACGCACCGATGGGTGTCTCGCCTTTGAGGACCCGCACAAAATCGTCCACGGTCATGTCCGCCACGCGTAAGTTGGAATCTATCGTTCTTCCTGCGATATGCGGCGTGTGAACAACGTTGTCCCGATTACGAAGTTCATCGTCAACGGGAACCGGTTCGATATCGTAAACGTCGAAGGCACCCGCGAGTTCGTCTTTCACGAGGCGTTCTCGTAATGCGTCCATATCAACAGCAAAGGCGCGCGTAATCACGACAACCAAACTCCCTTTCTTTAAGTGATAGATCCGTTCTCGATTCAGCAGATGTTTGGCTGAAGGTGTCGGTGGGACCGCCACGAAAACGATATCCGAGCTATCAGCGAGTGTGTCCATATCGGCGCGTTGCACGTTCCATTCTTGGAGAAGTTCGTCCGATACATACGGATCGAAGCCCTTCACCGTTGCACCGAAGACACTGCACCATTTTGCGATTTTTCCGCCAATTTGCCCGAGTCCGATAACACCTATCCGTTTCGTTCCGAGATCGCCGTTGACGAAATCGGGGTCGTCACAGAACTGATGTGCGGCAGGGAGTTTATCCAACGGGGCACCGCTTTCACGTGCGTTTAGCGAACCCCACATCGGGTTTTCCCAATCCCACAGTTTTTCGCCCTGTGCCATCCGCAGATGCCACTGTGCTGTCCGGCGTAGCGAGGACAATGCGAGACCAAAGGCGCATTCCGCTACAGATTGCGACCACGCTCGTGTCGATTCAATCACAGGAATGCCGCGTGCTTGGAGTGCCTGATATGGAATCCCGTGTCCAGAATTGTCGGTCATTGCTCCGAAGACTTTCAATTTTGGGGCTGCCGCGATACAGTCTTCGGTTAGGTTTCCGCCGAAGTGGGATATGCCGATGGTTTCGCTTAAGTCGATCTGTTCGTGAATTGGGTCTCGGCTCTCTGTGTTCAGGACGAGTGTTACACCTAATTCTTCGAGTCGACGCACCATCTGCTCGTGGACATAGGGCCAAGAAATTTCTAAATTGGGGTGACGTGTGAATACAAATTCGGGACTTGCCATAATAGTGATCAGTTGTCAGTTGTCGGTTGTCGGTTACGTCTCCTGTGACGTGAGCATCTTCCAATAAACTTTCAACCCCTTCTCCCTTTCTCAGTGTTAGGTTATCGTTATCAAGAGCTTCTTTAACCGATAACTGATAACTGATAACCGATAGCCAATTAACGATGAATGCGTAGATGCGGTACAGTCGGGTATCTACCCATGCGTGCGCCGTAGAGTGCAAACCCCCCTTTCGCCGCAGCATCTGCTTTCACTTCATATCGGACTGTTAATGTGTCTGCCTCGTTCTTAAAAACAACGGACGGATCTACCTTAACGCTATAAAGATAACCATAGGTGCCGGGTTGCCCGTGGATATAAGAGAGCACACCGCGGGCATCCGCCGGACAGTCGGGGATGCGGATCGTCTCGATTTCAACGCCGTTGACAGAGATCGTCACGTCAGATGGATGTTTGTCAGGTTCCGTTTGACGCGCACCGCCGTTTGCGCTGGATGCTTCAAAGAACAGTTCCATCTCTGCGGAGTTTGTTGGATCGATCCCTTCCGGCAATTCCATCTCGTATTCGACATAACCGCTTCCCTCTGCGGAGAATAGGTGTTCGTCACTTACGGGTTCATCCCAAGACGATTTAGACACGTCTCCAGGGGCGTAGTTGATGCTAACTACCCCTGAATCGCTTCGGAATTCGGGGTTAGAAACCCCTCCTACAGGGACTTCGGGGATACAATCCCCTCCCACATGCTCGAAGTTGATGAAATTACGGGCGACAACAGCACCAGAGCCATCTGTTACCCAGACGTGGAGTGTACCGACCGCAGGGTGGACATCAGGCATGGTAAGTTCAAGTTGATGCACATTTTCCACCTGGTACTGCGGAAATGGAATATCAACGTTGCCTGAGACACATCCTCGTGTGATGTCTCCCGTCGCTGACATTGTATCCAGTTGCCAGTGGAGTGTTGTATCTGTGATGGTTTTGTGTGAGAAATGGCTCGTGTAGATGCCAGCCTTTATCTTTTCACCGGGTGTAACTGTTGTCCCCGGCGGATAATCGATAGCGATGAAATCTAAGGTATTGATATCGAGATAGTCATATCCGAACGCCTTTATCGAACGGTCGTAATTCATGAAACCGTTGTGTTCCCACTCGATGTCCTGCAACTCGGTGTAAATGTAACCACAAATTTTCGGGTGGAGACGAAGTTCATTGGTAAGGTATTTGAAATACCATGAGATATCCTTATCACCCGCACCTGCTGAGATACCACCGTATTCACTATTAATCAGCGGCGCATCGCTCTGGACATTACCACCAACGTAATTGAACGCTGAACCGGGATATGTTTCTTCTACGACGTTGGCGATATGTTTTTTCGCGTCTTCATAATCGTTGATGTAGAAGTGCCACGAGTTGATATCTGTTTCTACGTGGTCGTACAGACAAGGCGAGTTGTCCTCAATGAGACGGGTGGTATCAAGGGATTTGGTAAGGTGGTACATCTCGCGCACCCATTCTTGCCGTTCGTGCATGTCTTTGTATTCTCTGCCCCCGAGTCCCCACGTTTCGTTGAAATCGCACCACGAAATGATCGACGGATGATTGTAGTCACGTGCAATGTTTCCGCGAAGTGTTTGCTCAAATCGTGCCTTCGCTTTCTCCGTATAATCGCCGAAATTCGGGATGTCGCACATAAAAAGCAAACCCAACTTGTCAGCCCAATAGTAGAGACGAGGCTCATCTACCTTGATGTGGAGTCGGAGGAAGTTGAATCCGAATTCTTTTGCGCGTTCGATGTCTCTGCGAATCGCTTCATCTGTCAAGAACGTATACACGCCTTCCGGGGTAAACGACTGATTAAGCGCACCCAGCAGATAGATAGGGCGGTTGTTGAGGTAGATATACTGATAATCTCCACCCGGAGCTTTCTCTATAGAAACCTTCCGCATTCCGAAGTAGGTCGTAATTCTGTCGATGACGGTGTTTTCCGCCAGCAATTCAAGCGTCACATCGTAGAGATTTGGGGTATCTACATCCCACAAGCGGAGTTGTTCAGGAGGGATCGTAATTGTAAGTTGTGTATCGCTGCGAGAAACTTCAACTGTCCCTCGTAGAGACGAGGTCCCCTCGACCCCACAATTCCAACGTAAGACCAATCCAAGATTCTCCACGTATCCGTCTATCTTAACGTCAAATGTAGCGGAAGCGTTGTCGATGTCAGGCGTTATGTGGCACTGCGCGATGTGAGTTGCGTTTCTTGGTTCTAAGTAGACAGATTGCCAGATACCGCTGGTTCGTTCATACCAACCTATCTGTTTTCCAGCGAGTTGCTCGCCGTGGTTTTGTGCGTCGTAAGCCCGGACGACGATACGTGCGGGTTCCCCGGGGGTGAGTGCGTCTGTGATGTCGAATTCAAACGGCAGATACCCGTTTTCATTTTTACCGATGATTTGGCCGTTCACCCAGACGGTCGTTTCCCAATCGACAGCGCCAAAGTTCAAAATAACCCGTCTATCACCCCAATTCTCAGGGATAGAGACCGTTTTGCGATACCAACCGATTGTATGTCTCGGTTCGTCCCGATAATTTCCGCCGCGTTCTAAACCGCCGCAAGTGACTGCTTCGGGTGTGATATAGGCGTTTTTGCTTAAGTAGGTTTCGTTATCTGCCTGTTCTTCATCGCCCCATGCCGCCAGGCTTTCCCATGGATACGGGACCTGTATTTGCAACGTGTATATGGAATCAGCGGTTAACGCTGGGGCAAACCATTGATTGTGTTCGCCTGTATCGTCAGGGTCAAAAGCGAATTCCCATGGACCATTCAAACAGATCCAATCGATGCCTTCTGACGTTCCGCGTTGGAAATCTGGACGCGGATACTCTGGGCGCGGTATATCTGTATTGTGGTTTCCTCTCATGCTTTTCCTTATTTTTTTAGTTTTAATAGTTATCAGTTGTCAGTTAAGACGTGTGGTGGTCGCAAACGCTTTGTAGGTTCCACAAACCCTCTTTAGCCGATAACTGATAACCGAAAGGGTTGCGTAGCAACCCGCACCGAAAACCACTATATCATAAATTACTTTTCTTTCCAATTTTTTTTCTACATTTATTTGGATGGGCAGGTTCTCAAATGGCGGGTCCATTGTAAAGTTTTCTATTGGATTTCGCCGCGGACGGTGAGTGCAGTCGCGATGGAGAGAAAGTCTCTACCCTCTTCAACCCTATCATGGTTGTAGCTGAGACCGAGATGGAAATTCGCTGTAATGTGGGTACTGACTTTATAACCGACGCGCAAGGTCGTCTCATACCTTTCTGAACGCTCTTCGAGGTTCGCGCCGTACTGTTCTCTGCGGATAGCCCAAGAGAGCGTATTCGTTAAATCGAGATCGTGTTTCAGCGGGATTCTACCGAAAAACGGTATCCGTATGCCATTTTCTGTGCTGTATTTGTAGTCAATACTCAAGTTCGGCGTGACGATGAACGCGTTGCTCCGAATCCCGCTCCGTAGCTGGTCTCGAAGTGTCGTCCGGACACCCAAAGATGTCCGAGTCTCTTTACCCCATGTCTGCATCCAACTCAGTGAGGGCATATGTGCTTTGCTGTCGCCGAGTATATTGTCCAACGTCCCGTTATTTCGTGTTGTATAACTATAGCGGAGTTGGAAACTCGAAGTTTCTCGCGCTTTCAGTTTTACGTCGGCTTCGTAAGCATTGGTGTTCTGTACGTAAGTTGTACCTGAACTTTTTCGGAAGGTGTCGGAAGTGCTGACGTTTGTTCCGAAAGATGCCCAATTCCACGGGTCTACCGAGCTACGTACTGTATAACGATTGCCGCGCCGGGAGTTGGTCCGTTCCTTTGCATCGTCCGCGAGCGAATAGATTTCTAACATTGATAGCCCGGAAGCAAGTTGCCGATACGATTCGGTAGCCGTGAAATTTGCGTTGGTACTGACAGTGAAACTTTTCAGAATTCGAGGCAGGATACCGTCCTTGTGTTGGCTGTCCGAAACTGTTGGCTGACTGCCATTCTTACTGACTGCTGACTGCTGATTGCCGACTGCTATCTTATCGCGTTCGATCCAATCCCCTCGATTCTCTTCCAATTCTTGGATTTGTGTTTCGTCGATACCATTTTCCCTCAATTGTTTTATAGCGGTTGACGCTTGGCTCTCGGTTTCCATCAGGGGGGTTGTCGAGGCGTTCCCTTCTTGCGAAGAGGAATAACCATCGTCAACTGCGGACTGACTGCGACGCAAGCCGCGTGTGGGCTTGCGGGACAATGCTGACTGCTGACCACTGACTGCTGTTTCTGGTGTTTTCTCTTTCAGAAACCATCCAAACCATTTTTGAACACGGAGGTTCACGCCGAAGCTGACGTTTCCATTGAGTGAAGCGTTTTTCTGTTCACGAAACCAGTTCTCACGGAAGCTCATACGGCTTGTTACGGTCGGACGCATGCCGAGCAGATCCCGATTTAAGCGTGGGGTTAGCGACAACCGATGCTCTCGCTCAGCAATTGACCATTTGATGTCTTCGGGAACCGATGCCGCTTCTTCAGATAGCGGCGTTTCTGGTCCTGTCGTTATATTACCAGAAAATCCGGACGTGAGGTTCTCCTCTTCCCGTCTTTCAAGTGTCCGGCGGACATCGTAACTCGGGTTCAGGCTGAAGATGCTCGTTGGACTGATATTAAATGTTATTGTGCCGCTATCCGTTTTTTCGTCTCGATTTCTACCGTAGCCGTAGCTATAGAAGGATGTTGAGGCTCCCGAGGCAGCCTCTGTTGCAGTTTCGGGTTTGGCGAGTATGTCTTCGTGCCGATATTGGGCGTTGACCCCGAGTTTTGAACCGAGTTCATACCGAAAGCTTCCTGTATAAAGATGGCTAATTTGCGTGCCTTGACGTTCGTTCCAAAAGTCTTGAAAGTTGTAAGCGAAGCCGAGATTGGGATACGGGTTTTGAACGAACTGCACAGAAATATTTCGAGTCCGAATTTCACTTTTTCCGCTCTGGAAACTGCTGTAGCTACCGCGTTGGCTCTCGGTTTCCGTATCTTGGTGTCGGATCCCGTACCGGATCGGCAGCCATGGAAATAGCGTGACATCTGCATCGATATTGAAGTCGTTGTTTGTTGTGCTATACCCGCGTGAAGAGAGCCGTTGTCTACCGACTTCACCCGCACCACTTTCAAAATCTTTGTCTTGGCTTGCGTACCCGCCGCGTAATTTAACGATTCTACCGAGGGACACCGACATATCTCCGCGACGTGCCCATCCGGCACGCACAAGCGGATCTCCGAGGTGAATCTCGTTTACCCAGATTTCTCCGCTAATTTCACGTCCGGTGTCGTTACGTATGCCCAGAAGGATGCCACCGATATTTTTAATAGAAAGCTGCGTGCTATTCGTACCTCTAATCGTGAAACCGTCGGGCTGTCCATCGGGCTGTTGGCTATCGGCTGCCGGCTGTTGGCTGTCAGTTAAGAGGGTTTCTGGTGAAGGGACAGTTTCTTGCTGACCGCTGACGGAAACCGACGGCTGATCGCTATTAACATCTGGATAGTCATTTTTGTGCAGGTCCCGCAAATCAATTTCAATTAACTTCCAGCCCTCAAAGTCGATCGGAACTGTATATTCATAGTAGTCCGTTATATTCTCAAAAACGTTGATGTCTTCTTCCTGTTGTGTCTGATTGATAAACGGGTCTGAACTATAGAAGGAGCTGCGATAACCGGTCCGGACAGTTGGTGCGAGTTGTAAAACGAAGGTTGTATCGCTTTTGTCCCCATAGAGCCAAAAGCGGAGTGTATCGTGTTTGCTGAAATCCTGTCCTTCGCTTTGTGTTAAACCCTTCAGTTGTTTTGAAGTAATACCGTAGGAACCGGGGAAGAGGTAATATTCAAGGCTCAGTGTCTGTTCGCGTTGCTGTTGTGTTTGAAAACCGAGGGACGTGGCTGTGAATGGATGTAGTTTTTTGAAGAGTTCGTTATCTTCGATGTCCAGATACGCACTTTGATATGCGTCATAGCTGAAGTTATCCCGCGTCCCGACGATGAATTTTTCCAGTGTGTCTTCTACAATTGTACTCGTTGACAAGGTGTCTCCACTCGCGGCGAGTGCCGGGTTGTTAATTATGGATTCGCCCGTGGTGGGGTCGATAGCAGACTGGAAGTTCGACCGAGTTATAATCCCCTGTTTCCATTTGTTGCCGACAATTTCGATATCTGCCCACTGTAGCAAACCTTCTACATGACCGGGTGCGTTTTTGCTTAACCAGAGTCGGAAATGTTGCACAAAAACCAAACTCGGCAAGCGGGAACCTGCGGGCACAAACTTTGAGAGTGGGATACTGAGGAACATCCAACCGTTTGCATTTTCGCTTTTGACCCATTCTTTCGGAATCTCATTCAGTGGTATCGCGACCTCAAAATATGCATCTATACTGTCCAATACACCGTCACCGTTGAGGTCTTCGCTGTCCAGGATCTGGTTGCCTACACCGATAGAGGTTCTTTCAAGCGGACCGTTGAGTCCCCAACCTATGTCCTCGCCCGTGTCGAGCGCACCGTTCCCACGATAGCGATCGATGTCTGAAAGGTTCTCCAGGTCCAAATCCAATGCATCAATACGTCCGTCTCCATTTATATCAGTCAGCGTTTCTGGAAGATCTTCGCTATCCAATCGTTCATCTGCATCTACATCTTCGTTCACGACACCAAGGTTCAGATGTAAGGTCACAGCGTCGTCGCCTTGAACGCGCATCCAGATTTCAACGAAACTCCGTTCCGAGTAGTCTACTCCGGATGCCGAGAGTCCGTTTGAAAAACCTCCCCATTCCGCGATGACGTCTGTAAAATTGTAGCCGATCTCCATAATGAGGCGTTCTTCGGTTGAGAGCGAGAGCGGTTGGATGGACGAGGCGGGTACATCGCGGTTTCGCATGTAGTTTCCGATGGCTTCCGTTTCGTTTTTGTCTTTCAGTACGACGTTAAAGACCGCTCTGTTCTCGTTGGTCGGTATAACAGCGTAGGCGGCATCTCCAGAGGATGTTGGCGGGTCCTCTGATACGTGTGGCACACTGCTGGGTTTCCAGTTATATTTCAGTGTCGGTACAGTCGTTGATTCCTTTGCCCCTTCCATGCTATCGATGAGCGCGACGCCAATGCTATTTGGATTGTTATGTGAATAAGCCGCTTCCCCACTGAAGTCAAATGAGAGCGGCAGGTTTCTCACGTTAATAAAGGGCAACAGGTTTAAAATACCCGCAGCGTTAAACGCCCTTCCAAAACTCGTATTCACGTTGAACGCTTGCAAGCGGTTTGGAACGCTGTTCACATCTGGTATTTCTGCCGGTTTTTGTCCGGTGTTCAGAATGTAACCCGTTGAGATCGAAAATCCTTTTTGAAAAACAGGGTTGAAATAGTTCATCGAGCCGCCATAACTACCGTAGGAACTTCGCGATCTGCCGCCTAAACTGCTGTAACTCCCATAGCCGCCGCCATAGCCACTCCCACTGGCACCGCCGAATCCACGACTGAAACCACTGTTCCCAAAGCGAGAGCTGCTCCCGAAGCCCCCCAAACTCCCGCCTCTCCGTTGAAGTCCGCCTGACACGCCCTCTCCAAAGGCGTCCGTTCCTTCACCGAGCCTATTTCCATGCATACTTTGTGTACCGCCTAACCTATTAAATCTATCCTCAAGGCTCTGTTCCCTATTCGACTTGGGCTTCGGTTTATGTGCATACTCTAACCAGACCCCAGCGACAGCTTGTTGTGAGGAACCGCCGAAGGGGGTCTTTTCAAATTCCACAACGATCTCATCGAACTCATCGAGTTGTTTAAAAAATCGGAGCGTCCCAACCTCATAAAGCATCATATAGTCGGTATCGCGGGTCAAAAGTTGTCCGTTCAACCGGACCGTCTCGCTGTCTGGGATCACAAACAAACCGACGTTGTACGTTTCCGATTGATACGCGTAGTCCGCGATAATTGTGTAGATTTGGGCATCTGTGCGTCTGCCTTCGAGGTAGATAGCGGTGTTGTTGATCGAATCGCGATAGGCGTAATAGGGGTGACGTGCCTCTGTAATTTTAAACGGGTCTCTTGTGGGGAAACGGAGTAAACCTCTGTCGTAGTCTATAAATTGTGCATCCACGATGCCATCGCCATTTTGATCCAATCCGAAAATTTCGATGTACCGAACGGATCCGGTGTTCGTCTGAAAGGTTTCATTCTGCCCTTGTCGGAGGAGCGTGAGTGTGAAATCGCGTGGGCTGATGTTCCGGTTACCGAGACTATAAACGTGCGTTGCCTCCGTACCGCGAAATCCCTTCTCTTTTAGCACGACGTAGCCGACTTCTTCACCTTCTTCGTCAATCCTTCCATCTCCGTTCTCATCGACAAAAACTTTTTCAGTGTTCCCCACGGTGCCGCCGCCGGCGCCTAAGTATTCATACGCAACGACGATGGTGTAGTTGGCAGAAATCGGAGATAGGAATTCTATTTCACCGCTTTCGTAGTCAATATTGTAGTCCTGACCGGAGAATTGTGGGTTAAAGTAGCCTTGGCTCGTCCGTTGACCCCCCTGATTGTTCCCAACAACGCCGTCGTCAATGTAAATTTGCTCACTCCCTGATTTGATAGGCAGGTATGCGTCATGTAGGAGTCCATCTTCAGCTTTGTGGATATGATAGAACCGGTTTTTAACGTAGTTGGTATCCGGTATCTGAATCCCGCGCGGTCCATAGCCGTAGCTGCCGCCAGCGCGCCGCGACTGTCCACGGAACGTACGCACCTCGCGTATCCCCTTGCTTCGTGAATAGAACGCCGTAAGACGGCTATCTTTCCATTCAAAAACACCTTCGAGTCCGAACAGATTCCGGTTGATGTTCAGAAAGCGAGTATTCGGCAAACTAAGTGTGATGTCGCCAAAGGAGATCGTTTTTATAATACTCTCGGGTGTGCCTTCGTACCAGATTTTAATCTTCTGTTCCTTTGTGCCGCCGATGCCGTATCCCCCACCATATCCACCTCCGTATCCCCCACCATATCCACCACTACCGAAGCCGCTACCGCCAGCACTATAGTCCATAGCGATATGCGTCCGTTGACCTACGCGACCGTGTAGCCCAAATTGCTGTATCTGACGTAGATTAAATCCACTTGCGCGTGGAACGCCTCCGCTACCGTATCCCCCGCTATAACCACCGTAACTTGAGCCGTAGCCTGAGCCATAACTGCTGTAGCCACTCCCATACCCTGAACTGTATCCACCACCACTGAAGCTACTACTGCCATAGCCGAAGTCTTCGTACCCGTAAGACGATGTGAGTCCTAAGTCAAGTCCTGATGAGTAACCGCCATAGCCGCCGCCGTAACCATAACCACCATATCGGTTCAGATCCCCTTCACCGAAGTAGTGGGTTTTGTTCGCCTCTACAGTTACGGACTGTAAGCCTGTTATCCTGAGATTGGAATCCATCGGTAGGGCGATCCCTTTTTCATCCCGCTTCGGCTTCGGTTTATAGTCATAGAGTTTATTGAGGTCGATTAATTCGGGGGGATACCGCCAGTATCGGAGACTGTCCAGATAAGGTTGTATGAGGAGGTCTTCCTCCTCTACCTCGTCGGGAACCTCGATTTGCTCCTTTTCCTCTTGCCAGATAAAGTGCTTTGGTTCGCTATCGGTGTCGAAGGCGTTACGGGTGAATAACCCGAAGTCAGTTTTAGCGTTTGGGGTATCAGCGGCTGGGTTATCGGAAACCGACTGCTGATTGCTGACGGCTGATTGCTGATTGCTGTTTTCGGGTTCAGTCTCTTCTTCAGCGATACGGCTTACAACAACTTCAGACATTGAACAGAGGAGAATAATAAGAATGATCCCAGTTTTTAACAGCAGGCTTTGCTTTTTTAAGGTTAACCGGTCTACAAAATTCGACAAAAGATGTATCTGCACGTCCATTCCTGGTTTTTTATAGTAAAGTCTAAAAATAAGTTGATATTTCAGGTTCTGCATTTAAAATTGGATTTTGATTGCAAACGAAAAAATAAGTCTTTCCGTTTACATCTGTCTTTATATCAACGCTATTTTTTCAGTATGGGTGCATTTTCAGTGTCTCTCGGGCATAGGTTTCACAATTAGCACAACATGACTCGATGATATACCGCTGCACTGCATTTTTTTGCAACTTTTTCGCGCACTTGCTACACTATACAACCTAAAGTTTGGACAATTTTAAGAATTAAGATGCGAGAAAGCAGAAAAGCAGGTATCCTTTCATAAACACCTAATCGTTTTGAAAGAAGTGTTATCGGCTATTTTCGTTTTTCTGATGTGATCATCAATCCGTAAAGGGGTATTGTTAGACGAAACCCCTTTCAGTCTGCTGACCGCTATTTATAACGAAATAGTTTTGTAGTGGCAGCCTCCGATATTTTTCAGAGGTGCGCCGAGGGTGGTAAAGACACCGGTCGGCGCGGAACACCCTGCCATAGATAAAGTATGACAGCACTAACCGAATTGTAGCACATTATGATGACATAGTGTGAACCCTGTAGGTTAGCACCTTATATTTCAACACGAGGATTGCCAAGAATGCAAAACACCTTTTCGTTTTTGCCTTTCCAACGCAATCTCAAAGAAAATTGGAGTTTTTTAGGAATGCAAACACAGAAAAACCGGATAAGATATGTCGCAGTATTGACAGTACTGAGTCTCAGCTGTGTCCTGATGGGGCCCTTGGCGGAGGATGCGGAAGCCGGCTGTTTGGCATCATGGGTTTATTGTCGGCTCGCGGAGGCAGCAGCAGATGCTTTTTGTGCTCTCGTGGACGATCCACTCCTATGTTTCGCAGCGGATGTGACGGCAAAGGCTGCCTGTGCATGGGCAGATGAGAACCTATGTGGATCCTCTTCATAAAAAGAGGTAACGATAGGAAGTTTTCTAACATTTTCGCGGAAGTTGGGGCGATCAAATCAACTTCCGCCTTGTCTCTTTGAAAGGAGAGAAGTTCTGATGAAAAAATACCAAATTTCTATTTTTCTTGTTTTCCTGTGTATTGTTGGGGTAGGAGTTTTTGTCGTATTCCGTCCCCAAAACTTACCCGTTTTCAGAACAGACACGGTAGTTTCCCTTTCAAACAATACTTTTGACTCCCAAGGTGCCGGAGAAACGTCAGAAAATAGTACAAAACCAACTACGAACCCAACGCGCAAGTTGGATGTCTCTGGAAAAAAAGAAATCCTAAGTAGCCTATCACCAATGAGTGAAGCTGAGGAAAAAGAAGTCCTCCGTTTTTTTGAGATACTTGAGTCCCAGGAATATCAATCATTTTTAGAGGGGCAACATCAGAAATGGAAGACCAGTTACAAAGAGATCGGTGTTCCCAATTTTTCGTTCCAAGAGTTCTTTGACTTTTTTCACGAGCAAGGGCTCCCTGCAGTAGATCAGGATGCTCTGGCTCTCAAAGGGTTTCGAGAGTATTTCCCTACCGGCGAACCTGAAGACTATGAGGCAGAAATGGAAACCCGATTCCAGGAAGTGTTCTTAGCAACACCTGGCTCTCGTAGCGAAGCCGTGTACACCGCTCTTTTGAGAGTGTCCGAAGAACCTGATTTTTCGGCATGGATGTTTGGGCGTTTTAAAGGGGAGATTGGACAACAACTACAATGGATTGAAAAACAAGCCTCCGCGGCAACGGCTTTAGGAGACTTTTCTTTTCCGAAAACTATAGAGCATCAGGAGATGGACGCATCTGCTATCAAGGGGGATACGCTTTTTTCTACGCCAGATACTGAGGCGACTCCTTCCCGTGCCAGCGAAAGTTCTATTGTGAGTCTTGAACGTGGTGTGTCTGTAAATACCCTCACGAAAACTTTATCTACCGAGCGAATCTCCAGTATCAGGAAGATTTTGAAACAATATGGCACGGATGAAGGCATTCTGCATCTGATCGAAAGTGATCCTGAGGGTGTAGATTGGATTTTTGAAAACTTTAACGAACTCGATGAAATAGACGCATGGATGTCTGAGAAGACTCCGCAGTCGACCGTAGTAAAGAAAGAAAAAGGCGAAATCCATCTTCTAAAACCACAGGAGGCCCCTTCATGGGAAGAAATCCCCAAATAAGTCGGGCACGAAATTGTCATATTTCCATGAAGTACCTATTCCTCTGCTTGTTGGTCATGCATTTGGAGGGACGTGCCTTTGCCGTAGACGTGCCTGGGGAAGATCTGTCAAGTTTTAAAGTTTTTAAGGCATTTCAGGTCAAAGAGCAAGAATATCAAGCGGCACTTAAAAGGCGTACCTCTGTGCCATTAGACGCGTCGGCGCAAAAGTGCTTGGAGCAACTCATTGCTATAGAAGGGACTCTTGACGAGGTGTTATCAAGCCAGCCATATTTAGTTTATCTTACAGAGCGGTTTGGCAAAGTTTACGAGAATTATTCGACATATCTTGCCGGAATGCCTACCGCGCACCTCAAAATAGAGGCGTTGTTCATTTTCAAAGAGGTACTCCCATCAAAACAGACACCTGAAGAACTCCAAGCCTGGATACAATACTATTTCCAGATGCGTCGGTTCTACGCCATCCCTGATATTTTGAATAACAGACAAAAGTTTATGACAGAGGATGTAAAAATCAGCACCGAATTACTGCAGACATTATTGAGACCACCATTTGAAAGAGCGGCTGTAAAAAAAATCCTACACATCAGTAAATTTCCTCAAAGAATAGCACGGATGGACACATTTGTATATCATGAGGTTTGGCAAAAAAAAATGAAAACACATGGTTCCCGCAAAGGTTTGTTGTGGTGTGCTGTTGCAACACCTGACAATTTTGCGCTCACACGCGCATTTTTTTCAAACACCGAGACTTTGAAGAAATGGATTTTGGAACCCTTAAAAAAAACCTCCAGACCTGAAAGGAAGGAAAAATAGAATGAAAATCGTTTTCTATACCCTGTGTGTACTCCTTTTAACACTTACTATTTACGTTGTCCAGAAAGGTTTTAGCGTCCCTGAAACGCGATTCACACCGCAAAATACCGTGCAACACAGTGGAAAAGACACTGCACACGTAACCGACAACACAACACTGCAGAAAAAAAACTGTGTGTGTTGTGATAAAAAACTCACTCCAGGGCAAGAAAGAGCAAAGCAGAGACAGCAACACCGTGAAGCATGGGCACAGCAATTGATTGCTGAGCACGGATATGAGGAAGGCATGAAACGAATTACCCTGCAAAACCCCTCGTTTGCAAAACAGATCAAACGCATCCTTGACAGAGAAAAGCGACGGGACCCGGTCGCTACTGTCTCACCTCCAGATTCCCAATGAAACGCCTCATTCTCCTTTTTCTGTGCTGTGGCTTTGTTATTGCGTCCCTGCCAAGACTCTACGGTTTGGATTCTCACTGGTCCAGCGATGAGACACGGTGGTTGAATCGAAGCCAACAGTTTATGTCCGCCGTTTAGCAAGGCGAGTTTTCCAAAACCCTCATTGTCCATCATCCGGGTGTGATGACGATGTGGCTTGCCGGACTCCGGACCTTTTTTCTTGAGCCTCGCGTGGATGTTGAAAACCTCTCACTCGCCCGGTGTTTCATCAGTATCATGGTTTGGGTGGGCATCGGCATTGCCTGTTTTTTGATCTACAAGCTCTTTGGGCAGTGGATAGCCCTTGCGAGTTTTGCCTGCCTCGCTTACTCTCCCTTCTTTTTAGCACAAACACGCCGCGTCCACACGGATGCACTCGCGACGACTTTTATTCTCCTCACGGTGTTATTGTTCCTTCTCTATTGTCAAAACAGGGAGCACCCGCACTTTCTCATCTTTTCCGGCGTTGTTTATGGATTTGCCCTCCTGAGTAAAAGCTATGCCCTTATCCTATTGTTATGGGTGCCACTGTGTTTGTTCCTATTCCGGAAAAGAGAAAATAGCGGGTCCCGTGTTTTTTTAGAGTCTCTCACGGCGGGTGTGTGTTTCCTGAACTGTGCTACCCTCACGGTCCTTTTTCTCTGGCCAGTTTTCTGGACCTCGCTTTTTGGGCTCATGGCGTTTTGTCTCTTCGGTTTTACTTATTTCCTATGTCGCGAAACAATGAAAAACGGACGCCCGCCTCTCTCGTTTCTCATAGCAGCCATCGCAGGGCTCGGGCTCGTAGGTGTGTGTACGATACATACCATTTGGCGAGTCTTTGACAGGCTCCATTGGGCTATCACAATCCCACACGGGATAGAACACTTCTTTCTCGGGAAAGTCGTCGACGATCCTGGTTGGCTTTTCTACCTTGTCGTGTTGACGCTCAAAAGTACACCTTTGATGCTACCTCTGGCAATCGTTGGATGTCTCCTACTTTGGAAACAGCGGAAAGATTCAGAGGAAACCGCCCGACATTTCAAAACGGGACTCGCCTTATTTATCTGCGTTATCCTTTTCACGGTGTGTCTCTCGGCAACAAGCAAAAAGTTGAGCCGGTATCTATAACCTGCGTTTGCAATATTGGAGATACCTGCAGCTATAGGATTTGTGGCAATTATCCAATGGGGGAATACGCTGATAGGACAACATCTTCGCAGACGCGCAACTACATTCAAAAACGTGGGGGTCGCTGCAGTGTGTATACTTTTCTTTTTTCTTCAAATCTTTCCTGTTCTTTCCTGCCACCCGTATTATGGTTCCTACCTTAATCCCTGCTACAGAATCACGGACGTTACCAAGATTATCACCATCAGTGAACCCGCTGGCTTGGCACTTGCAGCAAAATATATTCATAAGAAGCGCAAAGCCCATCAGTTGCGGGTTGCTGTATCACCGTTAGGCACGGAATTTTTTCAATACTATTTCACAGGATTTGCATATAATACAAGAAAAAAGCATCTTCCCGCTGATTACGAAATCGTCTACATCCGAGATTCTCAAATCGGGAAGGTGCCCCAAACGGGCATGCGCAACGGAGAATTAGAACACATTATTGCCCCAAACGGCACCCCACTTGTCTGGATATACCAAATCCCGCTGAACTTACACCCGTAACTATGCCTTTTCCTTCTATCATCATCCGTATGCCCAATGAAGAAGAGAATGTTGTTCCCCTCTTTAAAAAGATTCAGGCTGTCTGTGAGATGCTCGATGTAACCTACGAAGAGGTCTTTGTTGATGACGGCAGTAAAGACAACACCTTCAAAGTGCTTTCGGAACTCAGCAAACAGTTTCCGTAATTGGTTGTCATTCGATTCAAAGAGAATGCCGGTAAAACCGCGGCAATGGCAGCAGGATCGGTCTTTCAGCAAAATCTAAACATGACAAAGCTGCTCCACCGTAAATGGGAAAACTCAGAGATTTCTTTATATTCCGATGTAAGCGACGTCCCCTGCGTTTTTTTTGGATTTCTTGGCACGTTTTTTACACTTGGTGGTATCCTCCTCATCGGGCTATCAAAAACCAATGCTGTCATGGGGACGGGCATACTTCTTATGACCAGTGGATTTCTCACATTCTGCTTTGGGATGTTAGGGGAGCTTCTCTCTTCTCCTATGCCAAATGGGTTAAAGATTATAGCGTCAAAACATTTTTGAACATCCCGAAATAATGAAAATACCCCGTCACGTTCTTGGATACCTTATTGCAGCCATACTTCTCTTGTTTCTTATAAAACCCTTTGTGCAAACGCAAGGGGCCCTGAAACATGCAGCGTTTCAGATACACTGGCATTGGCTGATACCTTCGTTTGGTGTGTTGCTTTTTTACCGAAGTTTTTACATTTACCCGTTTGCTGTTCTGCTGAGGGGTCTGTCGAGAAAAGACGTTCCTTCTCGAGAAACCTTTATACTCTTCCATCTGGCGAACATCACGCGGTATCTCCCTGGTCGAATATGGGGTGTTGTGAGACTGTTGTCTTTAAGCGGACAGTTTGGATTAAGCAAAACTGCCACTGCCAGCAGTCTCACCTTACACGTTGGTATTGAGACAGGGCTCGGGGGGCTGATTGCGATGTCCCTGCTGTTTTCAAAACAGATGCAAGACACGGCAAGAGGGACCCTTGAAAAGATGTCAGGACACACCGTGCTTTTGTTTTTCGCTGTCATGGGGATCCTGGCATGTCTGGTCTTTTTGATCCCGAAACTGGCACATCACGCCCGGTCGTTTCTGAAAACATTCTTACCGCTTCTCAAAGATACGCGTTTGTGGGGGAATATCCTTGTCGTTCATAGCGTGTTGTGGCTCTGCCAAGGACTTGCCTTTTTTCTTTTTGTCCGAAGCCTTACATCTGTGCGGTGGGCAGACGCAGGTGTCCTCACCGCGATCTATGCGTTTGCTTGGATTGTCGGGTTCTTGAGTTTCCTGACACCCGGGGGGTTAGGCATCCGTGAAGGACTGCTTGGACTGTTACTGTCAAACTACATGATACCTTCACAGGCGACGATCGTCGCCCTCCTGTGTCGCCTCTGGATGCTAAGTGCGGAGTGTCTCTTGGCAGGCACAGCTTTTTTACTTCACAAGAAGGAGCGTTATGACTGAAAACATTCTCCTCACGATCTCTGAAAGACATCGCGAGAACACAGAAAATGTCCGTATCACAGGACACACCGAGAACGAAGAAGCATACACTTTTCACATCAAAGGTGAGAACGCCTGGTGGTTTGAAAGTTTCCTAAAGGTTGGTACACAGATCACCCTCTATCGTGTAGAAACCTAAACTTTGTTGACGCTGGACGACAAACACCTCATCACGTTCACACAAACCGGCGACCCTGAAGCCTTTGGTCCCCTGTGCGATTTTCGTAAATTTTTCGGAAGAGTCGCGAGTCGGAGCTCGCTCCTACAGAAAAGGGTGTTTTTGCTGCTGCACATTTTTTTATTGACTTCTTTGATCTTGTTAAGGTAGGATGATGGATATTTCAAACGATGGAGGAAATTATGTTGCGAAAACTATCTATTCTGGGAATAGTTTGTTTAATGGCTATTCCAGTGCTGTTGGTCTCTGTAAGCGATGCGGCAATTGATACCAAAAGCATCGTTGGCGTGTGGCTCTTTGATGAGGTCAATAACAAAGACATGTCTCCCGATTCTACGGAGAACGGCAATGATGCTGAATTGCTAAAAGGTGCCGAATTGGTAGATGACGGAAAATTTGATAAGGCGTTGAGTCTCTCTGGTGATGACGAATTTCAGATTGCAAGGGTCGAGACATCAAAGAGTTTGGACAGTTGTGCTGAGGAATATACCACGACGACGTGGGTGAAACTCAAGAAAAAAGAGAAAGTCGTCTTGGGCGGTTGCTGTAATGATGACCATGCCATCATTAATTTCCAATATAACTGCTTACTGAACATCTTCGGACCCGGACGCGGTGGCGGGCACGGTAAAGTTGAGATCGGCAGTGATCAACTCGCACCGGCATGGGTCGCCGGTCCAACAGTCGTCAATGACGATGAATGGCACCACATCGCTTTCACCTACGATGGAAAAAAGATGATAGCCTATATAGATGGTAAAGTTGATGCGCAAGCCAATACGGGTGGTGTTTTTGGATTGACGGGACAATCACTCCAGATTGGGGGTATGGCGGATCAGCGACCCGCATGGGGTCTCATGGACGATGTTGCTGTTTTCAATACGGCGTTGAGTGAAGCCGATGTCAATGATGTCATGAACGAAGGGCTTGGTAAACTCTTTGGGTTTACGCCTGTATCACCGGAAGGTCGTTTGGCAACGGTGTGGGCGCGCGTCAAATCGGAGCATTCGTATCACTGACGAGGTTAAGTGTTATCGGTTGTCGGTAGGAGGCGCGAAATCGGGAATCAAAGTGTTTTGCTTGGGTGTTCCCTCCTCCTACAACCCAAAACGTAGCCTGCAACATCGGCGCAGGGTTTTGCTTGGGTGTTTTTTCAGATTTAGGGGATGCCCGTGAAAGTTGGAATGGACGCTGTTCCTCCGCAAAGAAAAATTAAAAGAAGTGCGATTATTGGCTGTGGCGGTAGAGCTTACGGTCATGCGAACGCCTATCAGCAAGTTTCGGGCGGTGCGTTAGTCGCGTGCGCAAACCGTTCAGATGTTGCTCGTCGTGAAAAATTCGCCGAAACTTTCGGTATCACCGGCTATGCGGACGCTGAACAGATGCTCCGCGCCGAGCAGCCTGATTTGGTTCACCTCGTCGCAATGCCTGACCAATGGCGTGAGCTGATGCCGATGGTATCAGAACTGGGCGTTCCGGCGTGCCTCGTTGAAAAACCGATTGCCTGCGGTGTCGAAGACTGGCGGTTTCTATGTGAGTTGGAAGCGCAGACCGCTACAAAATTCGGGGTTGGCAAACAGTACCGGTGGCATCCCGACTTCACCAATTGCCGAAAGGCAGTGGAGAGCGGTGAATTGGGGAAGATTCGCTTTTTAGATTTTTCGTGTGGGATGAACCTCACCGCCCAAGGCACGCATATCATTGATTGGGCGATGTCTCTAAACAACGATTCGCCTATTGTCAGAATCTTCGGCACTGTGAGCGGTATTGAATCGCTTGATAACGGCTACCCTGCTCCCGATACATCGTCGTGCCAGGTCTTGTTTGAAAACGGGGTCTATGGGTTGTGGAACACCGGTGCTACCTCTCCACGCGTCATAGACGACGATACGATCTACAAGCACTGTCGCGTTGCCGCCTACGGCGAAAACGGGCATGTCCTCTTTGAGGAATTCAATAGGTGGGAAATTGTCACCCCCCGATTGACTGAGAACGGCGTGCAAACTCCCGATTCTTGGCGCGCAAAAAATGACCTCGCGCAAGCCAACTTGACGCAGGCGATGTTTGACTGGATTGAAGACGATACCCGTCCGGTCGAAACGCATCTAAAACTCGCGTTGCACCAGTTCAATGCGATCTTGGGCATCTATGCGAGTACTATTTCTCACAAGCCGATTGACCTCCCTTTTGATCCTCCCGCAGATTTGGATTCACACCTACGCGAAGTTTTGGCGTGTACCTGACCTCGCGCGCTGTGTGAAAATTTGACAAATTCCTCGTTTTGTGCTATACTATTAACGGTTTCGTTTGCAAGCCTATCCTTAGGAAAAGCACGGAAATTTTGCTTTGCATGGTCCCACAGGTTTCCGCTATAGACTTGTGCAGAGTTGGGAGTGGTATCTTGTCTGTTGTAAATACAACGTTTTCAGAACCGTCTGTTCACATCGCGCCATCTGTGATGTGTGCGGACTTATGCAACTTGGAAACGGATATTCAGGAATTAGAAGATGCTGGCATCAGCATGCTACATTTTGACTTAATGGACGCGCATTTTGTCCCGAATATGCCGATCGGACTTGCACTTATTCAACAATTACGCGCAAAGACAGACTGTGCTTTTGACATTCACCTCATGGTAGAAAACAACGATTTCTTTGTCGATGCGGTCGCTGAAATTGGTGTTCAGCAGATAGCCGTTCACGTTGAGTCAGCAACGCATCTCGATAGAACGTTGTCTCTTATTCAAGCACACGGGATCAAGGCGGGAGCCGCTCTCAACCCAGCAACACCGCTCTCTGCATTGGCTTATGTTCTGGAACGGCTCGATTTTGTGCTGATTATGACGGTGAATCCAGGGTTTGCGGGACAGAAGTTAGTACCAGCGACCCTCCGAAAAATAGCGGAATGTCGCACCTTTTTGAGCGAACGTGATGTCGATCTACCGATTGAGGTTGATGGAAACGTGAGTTTTGAAAATATCCCCAAAATGGTATCCGCAGGCGCGGATATCTTGGTCGGCGGAACCAGTAGCGTTTTTCAAAAATCGGGGTCACGGCTTGAGAACCTTCAAAGGGTACAGAAAGCGATTGCACTCGGACTCGCAGGACGTGAAGGTGGGCAGTGGGCGTAGGGGCTCCTTCAAGGGGCGTTCTTCGTAAAAACCCATCTGACTGAACCGCAGGGTAAAATTAAAAAAATGGAAGCACTTGTTCTTCATGGAATCGGAGACTTACGGTTAGAACAAATTCCAGTGCCATCTCTCGCTGAAGGGGAAGTGCGCGTCCGAATTGGGTTCTGTGGCGTCTGTGGTTCCGATATTCCGAGAATCTTTGTCAAAGGCACCTATAGTTTTCCAACGGTTTGTGGGCACGAGTTCGCGGGTGTTGTGGAGACATGCGGGCCTGGGGTTGAAGATTTCGCACCAGGGGATCCTGTCGTCGTCTTTCCATTGGTCTGGTGTGGTACGTGTCCGGCGTGTGAACAAGCGAAATATGTCCAATGTCATGATTATGACTATCTCGGTTCACGCAGCGATGGTGCCTTCGCTGAATTTGTGGTCGCGCCGACGGCGAATTTAATACCTGTGCCGCACGGAGTGACGCTGGAAGAGGCATCAATGACAGAACCCGCCGCAGTCGCACTGCACGCACTCCGTCGTGTTGAAACCTCTCTCGCCGGAATGGTAGTGGCTATCTTCGGTGCCGGACCGATCGGGTTAATGGTAGCGCAATGGGCGCGGATAATGGGCGCGACAGAGGTCCTTCTTTTTGACATTGTTACGGAGAAATTAGAACTGGCGAAACGGCTCGGTTTCGACAAAGTTTTCAACAGCGCGACTGAAGAGCCTATTGAAGTCGTGAATGCACGGACGCATGAAAAGGGCGCGCATGTTTGTATTGAGGCTGCGGGGGTCCCTGATACCTATCGGAATGCGCTCGGAAGTGTTGGACGCGGAGGGAGTGTCGTTTTACTCGGAAATCCGGCTACAGATGTGACACTACCGGCAGCTCTTATTTCGCAATTAATGCGGCGTGAGGTGTCTATCTTTGGAACTTGGAATTCCGATTACAGCGCGGCAGGTAACGATGATGACTGGCGGACTGTCCTCCAAGCGATTGCCGCTGGTATGCTAACGCTTACGCCTCTAATAACGCACAAAGTTCCACTGGTTGAGAGTACTGACATGTTACATAGGATGCGAGATAAAACTGAATTTTACGCGAAAGTCTTGATTCATCCATAAGGAGAAGTTAAAAATCCGCACCTTTATTTCTTTTCAACCCAAATCCGTAGCCCGTAAGCGTAGCGGAGGGCGGATAGATAGAATAGGTGTCGAAGTTCAAATACACGTCATGACTCCGCAAGGAAAAATTAAAAATCCGCAAGGAAAATTAAAAATATGAAAGCGGCTATACTTGAAAGTTTGGATAACTTGAGTGTGAAAGAGGTCCCTGAACCCGAAATTGACGATGATGCCGCTTTGATGCGCATTGAAGCCGTCAGTATCTGTGGTTCTGATGTCCGTATTCTCCATCACGGAAATCCAAGAGTCAAACCACCCACCATCATTGGACATGAGAATTCCGGGGTCATTGTTAAGACAGGCAAAAATGTGACGCGCGTCAAAGAAGGCGATCGCGTTTCAATCGGTGCCGATGTCCCCTGTGGGCAGTGTCATTGGTGCCGAGATGGACTCGGAAACAACTGCGACATCAACTACGCCATCGGCTACCAAATCCCCGGTGCTTTCGCACAATATATGAAACTGCCGCGCCTCGTTTTGGAGGAGGGACCGGTTACACCCTTCGATACGACACTGAGTTTTGATGAAGCCGCACTTGCTGAACCGCTCGCGTGTGCTATCAACGGGCTTGAACTCGTTAACATGTCTCTTGGAAAGACGGTCGTCATCATTGGTCTTGGACCGATTGGGTGTATGATGATTGACCTCGCTCGGGTGATGGGTGCGACGAAGGTGATTGGTATACAACGCAGCAAACTCCGAATGGAAATCGCAAAGTTCTATGAAGCAGACGCTTATATCGCTTCCGAAGAGGAAGACGTGATTCAGAGATGCAAGGCAGAAACGGGAGGCGAGGGACCCGATATCGTCGTGACGACATGTGCTTCTGTTGAGGCGCACGAACAAGCAGTTGAAATGGTAGCGCACCGCGGATACGTCAATCTGTTTGGTGGACTACCAAAGACCATGCGTCCGATGAGTGTCCTCTCCAATGTTATCCACTATAAAGAATGTTTTGTCACAGGTTCACACGGCTGTGTACCGCGCCACCATGCGTTAGCAGTCCGACTCCTCGAGAAGGGGTTGGTGCGTGTGAAACCGCTCATTACGCATCATTTTCCACTTGTTGAAATCGACAAAGCGTTTGAGACAATGGAGTCCCGGCAAGGGATGAAGATAATGATACACCCGCATCAGGAGGAGGGAAGAAGGACATAATGCACGATTTTTCACGATTTATTCGAGACATCCCCGATTTTCCAAAAGCGGGTATTATATTTAAAGATATTACCCCACTTATCGGAAATGCAAATGCCTTTCATAGAGTGCTTGATGAGTTCGCGCTCCGTTATAAATCTGAAAGGATCGATGTTGTTGCTGGAACTGAGGCGCGCGGTTTCATTTTCGGTACTGCGCTCGCGTATCGATTCGGTGCGGGTTTTGTCCCTATCCGAAAAAAAGGTAAATTGCCTTACGATACGCACGAAGCTACTTATAATCTTGAATACGGGAGTGATACGCTTGAAATTCATCGGGACGCGTTTCCGAAACACAGCAGGATCCTGTTATGTGATGATCTCTTAGCAACTGGAGGGACACTTGCTGCATCAGTGGATCTCATTGAAAAATTGGAAGGGCACATCGCTGGTATTGCTGTTTTAATTGAGTTGACCGAACTCAACGGTAGAGCGCAGGTTCCAGATTACGATATTTTTTCGCTCATTAAATATTAGGATTAACACATGCGCCTGTAGCTCAGGGGATAGAGCAGAGGCTTCCTAAGCCTCGTGTCGGGGGTTCGATTCCTCCCAGGCGCGTTTTTTAACGAAGCCACACACTGAAGAGAATCACCAAGCTGTGAGTGACGAAAAACCGCAGACGCTACTATAGCCTTTAGCGCAGTGGAGGGGGTTTTGCTTGGGTATTTCCCCTGGATCTACGGGAAATAACATCAAAATTTCCAATCTACTTCAACGAACCGCAAGGAATAATTAAAAAATGTACAGATTCAGTATCTGGAAAATAGTTTTAATCTTCGGGGTCTTTCTGTTTTCCGTACTATACCTCATTCCTACCCCGGATGACTTCTATAATCCGTTGTACGGAAACCTACCGCTCTGGATGCAGGAGAAACTCCCACCCTTTGAAGTCACTGAAGACAACGCTTTGAAGGTGAGTCTTGCAGATGTCGAGTACCCCGAAGGAATCAATTTCCAAGATGCAACCTTTGAACTTCAGGATGTCTTCCGAGTCCACTTAAGGAAACTTGAACTTGAGGAGACGCGTGATTACGAATTTGATACCACTGAAGCACGCGAATTTTATGTTCGACTCATCTCGGAGGCGGCACGTCAGAACCCGCGCGCAACACTTGACAATTTACACCTATACGGCAGCCTCCCAACCGTCCTTCGGCGGCTCATACCCGATAACCGATTGAAGTTGGGATTGGACCTCAAGGGGGGTGTCCATCTCGTCCTTGAGGTGGATTTGGAAACCTCTAAAACAGAGTTGCTTCGTGAACACATCCTTTCGATCCCCGAACGACTTCGCGCAGACGATGTTTTATGTCGAGAAGTTGAACAGGTAGCCGGACAAGACACACTAAACGTTTTCGTCGGGATCCCTTCCAGACTCCGGTCGGATGCGAATGAAAAGACAAAATATCTGGAAAAAGCCCAAGGTCTCCTCAATGAAATCGAATTTTTTGAAGACGCACAGGTGAGTACCGAAACAGAGACACAGTCTACATATCAGATAGCACTCAGCGAACGCGGTATTCAGCAGTATAGCGAACAAGCGATTGAGCAGGTGCTTATTGTTTTGCGGAATCGCGTTGATGCATTTGGCGTTTCAGAACCCTCTATTCGACGAGAGGCGAATCATCCAAGAATCATCGTTGAACTCCCAGGTGCCAAAGACTCCTCGAAGCCTTTACAAATCGTTAAGACCATGGGCAGGCTCGAGTTTAAACTTGTTAGAAAATCACCGACGGGTGGAAGTTTGTGGAGTGGAACTGCTGATACACCGCCACCGGACAATATCCCCGATGATAGTGAAGTCCGCTATCACTACGAAACCGGCAACTGGTACGTGCTGGAAAGTCCTGTCCTCCTGAGTGGCGACCGTATTAACGATGCTGGACCCTCTACAGGCAGAACCAGTTTTGATATTGTCGTTTCAATGAGTTTTGATAGTGTCGGCAGACGCAAATTCGCTCAGGTCACGGGTGATCATATTGGTGAACATTTGGCGATTCTCCTTGACGGTAGAGTGCAATCTGCACCTGTCATCCAAGATCAGATTATCGGGAATGCTATTATTCAAGGAAACTTCACCTATGAAGAAGCGAGTTATCTTTCCAATATCCTGAAGGCAGGGGCGTTTCCTGTGGGTGTCCAGATCGCTGAGGAACGCACCGTCGGTCCCACGCTTGGGCAAGAATCCATTAACGATGGCGTTCTTGCTGCACTCATTGGGTTGGGCGGCGTTCTCATTTTCATGGTGATTTACTACCGCTTATCTGGAATTGTTGCGATTACTGCTCTCGTCTTTAATATGTTCATCATCCTTGGGGCATTGGCAGGCTTCGGCGCGGCGTTGACGCTTCCGGGTATCGCTGGGCTTGTTCTGACTATCGGTATGTCTGTTGATGCGAATGTGCTGATCTTCGAGCGAATTCGCGAGGAATTGCGAACCGGCAAAACCGTCTGGTCGGCTATCACGAATGGCTATCAACGCGCGTTTATAACGATTTTAGATGCCAATCTTACGACCTTCTTTACCGCACTTGTCCTCTATCATTTCGGGACGGGTCCGATTAAGGGGTTTGCGGTAACGCTTGGTATCGGTATCCTCGCGAGTATGTTCACGGCGATTATTGTCACACGTGAGATATACGGTTTGACGATTGGAAATAGAGACGTTCAAAAACTCAGCATTTAATGGCTGTCAGCCATCAGCAGTCAGCAGTCAGTAGAGCGTTTCGTATTTATTCTCACTGCGAAGCAGTTTTCTTGCGATACGCAACGGACTGACTGCTAATTATAGATTTTACTATCGTGGAGGAGGGGTTGTCGAAAGAATAATAGTCAGTTCCCAGTTGTGAGTTCCAAGGGGATTAGGATAGTCTTAACGCCTCTTTGCTGAAAACTGAAAGGATTTTTTACGAACTAAAAAATCCGACTGACTGCTGACAACTATTAAAAAATTTGGAATTACTTAAAGATACAAACTTCGATTTTATCAGCAAACACCGGGCCGGTTTCGTTTTCTCAGCGATAATCATCTTTATCGGTTTGATGTTCCTCGTGATTCATCAGGGACTCAATTTCGGGATTGATTTCCGCGGCGGCGTTAAGATTCAAGCCAAATTCAACGGGCCGGTCACTCAAGCCGAGTTGCAAGCCAAACTCACTGAAGTCGGCTATGAACGTGCCACAATCCAGATAGATGCCAGCAAAAATGAGGCGTTCGTTTCTATGGGGCATCGTCCTGAATTTCAGCGACAGGGCACAAGTGTCGGAAGAATTCTCACAGATGCCTTACTTGAGGGTGGAGACGGTTGGCAGGCACTCCCCGGCGGTGTCAATATCTCTGAAGTCCTCCCCAGTGTTGGTCGCGACCTTAAATTAGCGGCACTCTGGTCGGTGCTTGGCGCGATTGCTATCTTATTAGTGTATATCTCTTGGCGATTTGAGTTCCGTTTTGCCATCGGCGCAATCGCCGCGCTTGTCCACGATATCCTTATTACCTTGGGTGTCTTTGCCGTTCTTTCAAAAGAAATTAATCTACCAACTGTTGCCGCATTCCTCACGATTATCGGCTATTCGCTCAACGATACAATCGTCGTATTCGACCGCATTCGGGAAAATACACAGTCCTTGCGCGGCACTGACTACGTTTCAGTTTTAAACAGAAGTATCAATCAGTCGTTGAGTCGAACCGTTATCACCTCTTTGACAACGTTGTTTGTTGTTCTGGTTATTTTTGTCATCACTGGTTCTGGCGAGGAAATTAACACGTTCGCCTTGGCACTCATCGTCGGTGTATTGGTAGGTACATACTCTTCAGTATTCATCGCGAGTCCGATCCTGTATCTCTGGAATCGAGGGCAACAGCCAGCAGAGGCTTAATAGCAATCAGCGGTCAGCAATAGGTCATTACTTCACCAGCAATCTCTTTACCGACGGCTGATAGCCGACGGTTTCCGACAGCCATTGATATGAAAATGTTGGTCTTAAGTCCTTACACAACAGGGCAAAAATATAAACCCGATAATCTCCTGCGAGGTGAAGATTGCCATTCGCCTGAGCATCTTGCGCGGCGCATCAAAGAACTCTGTGGTTACAACGATGAAGGTTGGTATCATGAAGATAGAGACTACAGCGCGCCCGCTGGAGAGATGTTTACGGGACCTTTGAATACGCAATTACGGGCAGGATTAAAACAAATTCGGGAACACGCGCAATACGGTGAGACGACGCTTGATCTGTATTTTCCGTGGTATTTCTGCCGTGTTGATGGGCAAAAGAGTCCGGTTAACGAAGATGACGTTATCGTGCCTTTTGATACGGCACCACTTCACGATCTTGAGGTATTAGAATTCGGTGAGAGTGGCATCCCTGAGCAGACGGTAGATTTAATAGAGAGTTACGACCTTGTTTTTCTGCTATTGAGACCAGACGATATTCTATCCCTACAACGCGTTTTTGAGGTAGAGCGGGCGACACCGCTGATTTTCCTGCTTGCGAAAAGTCACAAACACGTTGTTAATGAGGACTTACCGAATCTCCATGTCGTTGAAACTGGAAGTGCTTTGCAGAAAAGTCTTCGCACCACAAATTGGGCGTTGAAAGGTGTCGTCCTGAGACGGTTGTGTGAAGCCGCCTGTCGTGATGGCTTCGGTGTGTTTGAACAGGTCAAACAAGACCCTCAGCAGTTAATTGAAATTGCACATAGTCAGCAGTAATAACTATATTTATGAGCATATTGGTTATTACCGCTTGCACAGGCAGGAAAAAATATAAGTCTCCGAACCAACTTAACTATGAAGATTTTGCTTCACCGGAGCGTCTTCAGCAGCGAACAGCAGAGTTGAAGGATTTCAAAGTCCCTGCTACAGAGATGTACACCGGTCAACAACATCACTACCTGAGGGCAGGATTGGAAGAAGTTCGGAAGGTTTATAGATCCACGGTTATTGATTTACATATTATTTCTGCTGGGTACGGATTACTTACTGAAGATGATGTTATTGTTCCTTACAACGTCACATTTTCAGGGCTTAACAAAAGCGATCTTTTAGCGCGTAGCAATAGTCTTCAACTCCACAAACACGTAGAAACCTTAATCGCTGGTTACGACCTCGTTTTCTTCTTATTAGGTAGAGAATACGTCCAAGCGTTACAACTCCCCTTTGAGGTCCCAGATACGGTTCCCCAAATTTTTCTGCTTGGCACGGGCTACAGGAAGTTGATACCTGATTCACCAAATATCCATTTCGTTCCAACTGGTAGCGATTTAGCACGTGAACTTGGAGTCATGGGTGTTGCCCTTAAAGGGTTTGTGTTCAAACAGTTGTGTGACGTTGTTCGTCGTGACGGATTACAGGTCTTTGAAGAGGTTAGACAGAACCCACAAGCGATTCCTGACATCGCACTGGCTAACAGATAAATATAAGTTTGGATGTTGTAGAAGGACATGAAAAGATGAATCTCCCGGCACCTGTTACCAACGATAATTCGCGACGCATTATCGGCGAATCCGCACCGATGCAGACGGTTTTGCGCCAAGTCGCGCAGGTCGCGCCAACGAAAGCGACTGTCCTCATCACAGGCGAAACGGGTGTTGGCAAAGATGTCATCGCGCAGGCGATCCACGAAAGGGGTCCCCGTAAAAACCGACCCTTCAAAGCGGTCAACTGCGGCGCGTTTTACCAAGACCTCCTCCAAAGTGAACTTTTCGGTCACGAGAAGGGAGCTTTTACCGGGGCATCGAGCCAACGGCGGGGTGTGTTTGAACAAGCCAACGGCGGCACACTCTTCTTGGATGAGGTAGGCGAAATGTCGCCTGAAGTGCAGGTGAAATTTCTGCGTGTCCTCGAAGCACAGGAATTCACAAGGCTCGGTGGCGAGAAAAATATTAAAGTCGATGTCCGAATTATCGCCGCCACAAATATTGACCTCGCGACATCCGTGAGGGAAAAGAAATTTAGGCAAGACCTCTACTACCGACTGAACCTCTTCCGTATCCAGATTCCACCACTGCGCGATCGGCGCGAGGATATCCCGCTTTTCGTCTCGGCGTTCATCTCCGAATTAAGCACAGAACACGGTAAACCCATTACCGGCATAACCCAAGAGGCACTCAATTATCTCCAAAATGCTGACTGGCACGGCAACGTTCGCGAACTTAGGAATGCCGTAGAAACCGCTGTTATTCTCTCCACCACTGAAGAACTGCAACTTAAAGATTTTCCCTTGGATTCGGAATCCGAGCCGGGTGCTTTACTTCCTGTGCAAGCCTCTGGGACGCAACTCGTACCTACACAGGTGATTAACACTGCCGATGAAGAAGCTGAACTTCTTAATGTACCGGGGAGTTCCTTACAGGTTGTTGATACTGCTGGTAGTGCAATCGCAACAGAAAACATAGCAATTTACAGGACGATCTTGGGGCTTATCCTCTCTGCCATTCGTTTGCTGGAGCCGACCGCTACCACGAGCGAGGAAATGCCGTTTCTAATACCCGATGAAGATACCAGTTGGATGCAAATCAGCGAAGCGGATGACGCGGCAGACGTTCTCAAAAAAGCGTTGGAAGTCCTTTCAACGATAGCCAAAGTGCTTGAGAATCGGGCACAGAACGGGATCTTGGCGACGCTTGCAAGCCAACCTTCAAAAGTGCCTATCGCTTCGTCAATGGAACAGCAAGACACCTCACAGGGGCAGGGCGAGTATCTACCCGTGCTTAATGATGAAATCATCGGCAGGGTCGGTATGACAATGGCAGAAATTGAGAGAGCGGCTATCCAAAAAACGCTCACAGAAGTAGGCGGCAATAAAACAGAGGCAGCGAAGATTCTTGACATCGGGGTCCGAACACTACACCGCAAGTTGGACGCTTACAGACAGGCAGTTGATACTGCAGATGATGATTTAAATCAGAAATAGCGTTTGCAATGCCGTATTATCATCCAAGGTTTTGATTAACTGTCTGGCGTTTATACAAATAAGTCCTTGACTCTACACTGAAATCCCTCAATCACATCACCACCCTCAAGAATGTCATCTCCACGCAAAACGGTCATATTCTCAGGAGATCGGTACACTTCTACGGTTTCTCGACGTGGATTCACAACCCACACCATTGCACACCCCGCACTTAGCCATTCATCCACCTTTTCTGCGACTTCAGTGTAAGTATCGCCTGGAGAGATGACTTCAACCGCAAGATCGGGTGCTCCTTCCCAGTATCCCTTTGAAATACCCCGTTCATCAATTGTGGCTTGACGAACAAACGCTGCATCTGGTGCACGCACAGTATCTGGATTTTGGGCGATCTTAAATCCTGTTTCGGCACCACAAACATAGCCTAATTTATGTCGTTCAACGTGAGCATCAAGATGTCTTCCAATTTTAGCCGATCGGATCCCGTGTTCAAACCCGGCTGGTGGCATTCTACGTATTACCCCTTTCACCAATTCATACCGATACCCATCATCAGGCTGTTTCCACAGGTCTTCGGCTGTTAAGAGTGTGTGTTGCGCGGATAGCAATTTTGGTTTTGGTTGATTCCGTTGTGTTTCTGCCATTTTGCCTTCCTTGTTTTGCTTGTATGAAAGCAACATGGTTGATATTGCTTGATGTTTATATCAAATTAATTTTTAATCCATTTGATCTTTTTTAACAAGGGGAAAATTCACCCCATCTGCCTTTCAGTCTTGTGTGCTGTAGAAAATCGCATTGAAAAGCAGCTTAAAGGTCCCTTGAGATTGCCCTCGGTGCTGCGGTTTGAACCCGAACAGAATGACGCGTCCATCGCCTAAGATAACTTCCAGAAGTGCCGCTTTCTGCCGAATCCTTTTCTCGCCTTCAAGCCAACCGCTCATCAATGGATTAAACTCCGGGTATGTCGCTACCACGTTTCCGCCACCGCGTCCGGCTTCAAAAACCGGGCCCGATTTAAAGAAGATAGCCATCTCTGGCTCCAACCCATGTCCGATGGGGTGCTTCGTGTCTATCCGAACCCGTAGTAATGAACCGGGACAGAAAAACGCATCTTCCTTCGGTTGATTTTCTTTCTCGACCACGTTCACAATACCTTTTTCGCCAAGTCCGAAGTATTTCAAAGGGAGTTCTGTCGCACGATTCAAGCAGATGAGCGTCCCTCCGTCCTCAACGAACACTCGTAAATTCGCCAACCCTTCTGTGCCGATCCCACCGACATATTCCGGTGGCAATTTTCCTGTTGCATGCCCGTTAAGGATACCGGATGCACCCAGATCCGGCAAAATGATTGCATCGTAACGTGCCGCCAAATCCCCCGCACGCATTTCCGCATTCGTGAGGTTACTGTAATCGAACGCGTGCGTATCCAGAACCCAGCGCGTCCAACCTTCGTCCATGTTTGCTGTCCACGGTTTATACAGACCAAGGCGCGGCGCGTTTATTCTTGAGAATTTACGACGCAACGTTTCTTCGTTGATAGATGCATCGGCGTGGATGTGGATACCGAATTCCGATGCGAGGGCTCGTATCTCCTCTCTCTGTTGTAACGGCGGTTCTGCCGTTTTAATCAGGATAGATCCACGTGGAAACGTATTGCCAGCGAGTTCTACGTCCCGTTGTGCCGAATGGAGCGTATATTTTGGACTGTTATCTGCGAGTCTCGCTTTGAACAAACGATTGAGCGCAATCGCTTCGGTGTTCGTTCGATTTTCAAACAGATAACCGGTCGGTTCAGAGACACCCTCTAATGTTCCTTCCACTTGTGCCTTCCATTGTAAAGGGGCGGAAAGTTTCGTTAAATCCGCCTCAAAAGGATGCACGACTGTGATTGTTCTTACCCCCATCTGTAAGGGCAGGGTCCAGCCTGCTATATCGTAAGGACGTTCGGGCGGTGCTTCCGGCGAAAGGCGACGTTCCGGGTAGCGTTGCACCTCAAGTAGATCCTTCGCATGTGCCCGAAACGGTTGGGACATCGAAACGACATAAGTTTCCGCGGGATATTCTACGCCGTCAGCGATAAACGGAGCGTTCGCTTGATGAATCTCCACCCCGCCGCGTCGCAAAATATCCAACATCTTGAGCGTTGTGTGAATGTCGCGTTGTTGTGTTGGAATCAGGAAGGCACGTGGGGGTTCATCCTTCCCTTTCGCTATAGCATTGAGTCCCATCTTGTAAAAGTTTGTCTTCAGTGTTATCCGATGCTCCGCGGCGAAAGAGAGAATTGACAGTGCCGCTGCCTTCTCATATTCTACGATGTCTCGCAATCGCCACCAACCTCCGGGCCACGGTTCAGGAAAGTTTGTGCGGAGTGTATATTTATCAAGTCCGCGTCGGTAGCCTTTCAAAGTGTGATGCGGTTGGAAAATGGGTGTGGCTATCTCGACGCGTGCGGCTTCCGTCAAAATACCTACCATGTTGTGGCGATACGGCACCGTCCGAAATCCGCCGTGCCACCATGTGTCGTAAACAGCACTCGAAAGCACACCCGTAAACCCGTCGCTCGTCAAATCGAAAGCGAGTTGCGCGCCGATAAGCGAAAGCGTCCGTTGTAAAAGCGGCGGAATATTCGGGTTGACCGGCTCGAAATACGGAGGTATCACAAACCGAGGTCCACGGTAGCTCATCTCATGCACGTCGTAGACGACCTCTGGGAACCACTCTTCATAAAGCACCTGCGTCAATATTTGCGTCTCTATCTGTGTCAGCATAAACCAATCGCGATTGTTATCGTGCCCCGTATATTTGTGATACAGCCATGGGATTTCCGATCCTTCATAAGGGGTACCGACAGTGCGATTATACCAATCCACCACGATGTTCAAACCGTCCGGATTCGCTGAGGGGATGAGAAGAATTATCACATTTTCAAGAATCTCTTTGATTTGTGGTGTTAAAAGACTGGTTGCGAATTGATGCGCAAGTTCCATCGACATCTGTGAGGAGGCGATCTCTGTGGAATGCAAATTGCAATTAATCAGCACCACTGCTTTACCTTCTGCCGCAAGCGCGTCCAATTCTGCAGTGCTGTCTTCATTTATCGCGGCATTCGGCAGCGCGAGCCGCCTTTGGATCTGCCGGTAGTGTGCCAGATTCTCTAAATTCTCTGGTGCGGAAATCAACAGCATCAGAAAATCGTTACCCTCTGTCGTTTTTCCGAGTTCTTCCAACAGAACCCGCTCTGAATTCGCTGCTACATGTCGCATGTAATCAGAAACTGTCTGCCATCCCGCCACCTGATAGTCGGAACCGACTTGGAAACCGAGTGCCTCTTCAGGAGTCATCAGTTGCGCATGAACCGGTTTCTGTGGCAACACAACGCACATTAATATTATTAGCAATACACCGAGTATACGCCACAGGGGTATGGTATCAGTTTTCTGAGAATCTATTGTGGGAGGGGTTTGTAACCCCGATTTTCGATAAAACGGAGGTATGAAATTGGCGTAAAAGAATCCAGAGATTTTCATAAATGGTTCCCTTTCTATAGGCGCGTGCGGCTTAATCTTCACGGTTCCTCAGTGGATTTAGTCGTTTAAGTATAATCAAAGCCTCGTACTATGTCAAGTCATTACGTTGATGCAGTTCTCCTATGATAGGGTTTCCTGCTCAAGATTTCTTCGCTATAGGAGTGAGTGTTTGCTTGGGGTTTCCCCCATGTTCGCGATGTTTTCTAACTGACAATCGATAACTGATCACCGACGGCTATATATGCACTTGACATTTTTCTAATTTTGTGGTATTGTTACAGGTGGATATTTTAAAGGTTGCAACGTGTCGTAGCACACAGTTGCGTTCGGTATGCATTCCTAAAAAACGCCATCTTATCTACAGAAGTCAGGAGGGAAAGGAAAGATAATGAAAAAGGTAATGATCATTCCGCTCGTTGTCCTACTGCTTGCCGGTATTGGGTGCGATACAAAGCAGAAAGGTCCGAGCAACCTATCCGTAGGCAGAAGTAAATTGATTGACAGTGGTAACGCCTTGGAAGCCGTTGAGCACCTCGAAAAGGCAGAGCAGGAAGAAGTTAACAAACTCGAACCACGTGCCCTACTCGTTATTGCTTACTCTCACGGACTTTCTACGGGAAGTGCAAGTAGCCACGGCGTTGAAGCCAAGTTCAAAAACCAACGAGAGCAGCGGGTACAAGAACTTACTGAAGCTGAGATAAAACAAGTCCTACAAATTCTCAGCACACCGTCGCGGGTGCAGAGAGATGGCTTGCAGGCACTCGTAGACAAGGGACCTGAAGTATCGGTAATTATTCTCGACAGTCTTATCAAAGGGAGATATCCGTCGCTTCATGAAAATTTCACGGAAATGCTTGTTCAGATAGGTTCCGACGGTCTTGATTTGGTTTTAGCAAAACTGACGGATGAAACGACACCACCTGCTATCAAGATTAAACTCGTTCAGGTCCTCGCTGGGATCGGTGACGCGAAAGCCATAGATGCGCTAAAAACACTTCAAAGTGGGACGGGTGAAGTTGGTTTGGCGATGGAAATTAACACAACACTCTATCAACTCGGTGAGGAGTCGTATAAAAAGGACATCGTTGCCGGCTTAAGTCATAGTGATGTTACTGTCCGACGCGCCGCTGCAAAAGCCATGGTTAATATCAGTGACGTATCACCGAAGAGACTCATTGCGGGGTTAAAAGATACCGACGCTGAAGTCGTCACATCACTCATAAAGGCACTTGAAAAGCATAGAGATGCTGACGCTGTTGATGAACTCGTAAATATTCTTACCAGTGGGTTGAGCAAAAATCCGAAGCAGGCAGCGATTAATACGCTCGACGTTTATGGACAAAACAAGCTTGCGAGAGGTTTGGCAAAGCGCATTACAATGCTACTCATTGGCGGAACTGTTAGCGATGCCAACAATCGTCTCCATCTTGTTCAACTTCTGAAAAGGGAACCGTTTGTGAAGCAGATTCAGGTAACAGAGTTGTACGATAATCTTGAGTTCAAGCTCTATGAATACCAAAAAGAGAAGGAAGAGAGCGAACTCGTCAAAACGTCGCTTAAACAACTCCTTGATGCACTTCAGTAGTCCTGCAATTCATCTCTTATCTGTTTCCCACAAAGCGGCGTTCGTTTTAAAGAATAAAGTCGCGATGCTACGATTGGAAAATGCTTGTGCCTACAAGAGGATTGACACGGTTTTCACCGGAAACTGAACCGCTTTGTTGGTTCACCTTAAATTGTTGACATAAAAATGTATTTATTTTAGAATGTCCTTTACATCAGTACTTGCCCAGATGTGTAGTTCCTGTTTGGTGGATGTCGAATATGTCGCGATATCCAGAATCTGCGGTTTTCCCTGCCAAACTATGCTGAAAGGTATTGGATCGCTACTTTTTTATCTGCTTGCAAGTTGTGCTCTATAGAAGAGTGCGCACTGTTTTTATGAAGCATGCGCGCGACAAGCGGCACCGACGGGTAAGTCTAATCGAGATTCCAGGAGGAAAAGATAAACGGAACATGAAAAAACTTTTGCTGATATTACTACTTATAGGAGTCGTGAGTTTCGGCTGTCAGCAGGAACAGGTCATCACGCAACTTGAGGTCGGAAGAAGTAAGCTGTTAAATGCCGGGCTCTCGCTGGAGGCAGCCCAACACCTTGAACGTGCTGAACAGGAAGAGGATAACAAAGTTGAACCTCGTGCACTCTTGGTTCTTGCTTATAGCAACGCTATTTCAACGGGCGCGGCAAGAACACATAATGTGGAAGATAGATACAAAACTGAACGTGAGCGTCGTGTCGGTGAATTGGGCGAATTTGAGATGAAGAAAATCCTGCAGATCCTCGGCGAACGTCATAGGGTGCAGAAGGATGCTATGCAGGTACTCGTTGATAAAGGTGCACCCGCTGTGCCTTTCCTTTTGGAGGATCTCGTTAAAAATCGCTATAGCAATGTCCATGGTGACTTCGTTCAAATCTTACAGGAAATCGGCAGCCCGGCTATTAACGACCTCCTGAAGGCTGCTGGCGACAGCAACACGCCATCTAATGTGAAGATTCAGCTCGTCCGTATTGTAGGTAGTATAGGAGAGGCGTCCGCTGCCGCTGGGTTAGAGGCGCTTCACAATGCAACCCCTGATGAAGGCTTGAAGATGGAAATTAACACCGCACTCTATCTCCTCGGAAACATGGGTGCCGAAGCAAAAATCGTTGAAGGCTTAAGCGATAGTAACCCGATTGTACGGCGAGCCGCCGCAAAGTCTATGATGTTCCTCGAAAAACATCCAACTGACAAGTTGATTGATGCACTTGGCGATTCCGATGACACCGTGCGTATGGACGTTGCCAAGGCGCTACAAAAATATCCCGACGCGGGTGCTGTTGACGGTCTCGTCGCAATCCTCACGAACGGCTCAAGCCTCAATACTAAGCAAGCCGTTATGGATACGTTGAACCATTACGCTGAAAACGGACTCGCTGATGGATTAGCTGGACGTTTAATCGTCTTGTTAGCCAATCCTGAGGTCGTTGATCATGAAGATAGGCTCCGTATCGTTCAACTTCTTAAGAAGCCTGCTTTGGTAGAGCAGATTCAGGAGGCTGACCAGTACGATAATCTGCCCCATAAGCTGGACGTTTACTTCAGGGAAACCGAAACCAACGATATGGTGAAAGACTCACTCAATGAACTGCTCCTTGTGATTGAGTAGATACTTTTAATTATTCGCAAGGCCTTAAATGAGGAACCTTTGTTTATTCAATGCTTTCTCTTTTATCCGCTTGTGCTGTTGTTGCAAGGTGTTGTCTTAAGATAATTTTCGTAACTGTAACCCGTAAGGGTCGCGGAGGGCGGAAATTACTTTGACATACCAATCTATCTGACCAACCCGCAAGGTAAAATTAAAAAATGTCAAATTATCCAACGGGTATCAAGATTACCAAAGTTGAACAGGTTACGGTCGAAATCGATCAGCCTGCTATTGGTTGTAACTCCCGCGCAACGGAGATTCAGCAGCCTGACCCGAATGGGAAATGGAACGAGCGTATTATCCGCATCCATACCAACGATGGTACGCTTGGTTGGGGGGCTGGCAGTTGGGGAACAACAACCGCTGAAAACGTAGAAGGTGTACTCAGTCAAAACCCGTTTGACCTCTTAAATCCTGAAGACGGGGTTGTTGAGGAATTCCGTGGACTTGAAACTGCCCTCTGGGACACAATCGGCAAAATTCTCGGACAGCCTGCTTATCAGCTCATCGGCGGCGATGTTTTTTCAAACGGGTTGCCCGCTTACGACAGTACTATCTATTTTAATGATCTCCTGTATGAGACAAAAGCCGAAGGACTCGAACGGATCGAAAATGATGTTAAAAGCAGTCTCGCGAATGGGTTTACCGCATGCAAAATGAAAATCGGACGCGGTAGCTATCTCATGGAACGCAAAGCGGGTCTGCAACGAGATATAGAACTCGTCCAACTTGCCCGTAGCACTGCGGGCGAAGGTTTCAATATTCTCGTCGATGCAAACAACGGCTACACTTACGATGAAGTGATTACTTTCTTGAATGAGACGAGCGATTGTGATGTCTTTTGGATAGAGGAGATGTTTGAGGAAGATGTCGAATTGTACCGCAACCTCAAAGCCTTTATCCAAGAAAAGGGATTGAAAACCTTCATTGCCGATGGCGAAACTCGAACGCGCGACCCGCTTGAATTCTATGATCCCTTCTTTGAAGCGGGTGTTATTGATGTCATCCAGCACGATATGAAAGGACTTGGCGTTACCGGCTGGCGGCGACTCGCTGATATGGCTGCCGCACACGGTGTCCGGTGTGCACCCCATAACTGGGGCTCCCTGCTCGGCTTCTACCTCAGTCTCCAATTCGGCAAAACGATTCCCCACTTCCTCTACGGCGAAGTCGCAACTCTCACGAGCGATGTGATCGATACCTCTAACTATGCCTTCACCGATGGAACGTTCACCGTCCCGGATACCCCCGGACTTGGGTTGAATCTCAATGAAGATGTGTACGATGATCGCTACGCCGGAAAAGAGGATTGGCAGATCGGCTGATTCTTTATCCCAAACTTCTAACCTAACTGGGTAGTCCTATGGAAAAGATTCTCGTCGCAATGAGCGGTGGCGTAGACAGTTCCGTTACCGCTGCCATGATGGTAGACGCAGGTTATGATGTCACTGGCATCACCATGCGCCTCGGCGCGCCCGATACCATTGAGGTGGAACCGGAACGTCCCAACTGCTGTTCGCTTGAAGGTATTGAGGATGCCCGCCGCGTCGCCACACAACTCGGCATCCCGTTCTACGGTGTGAATTACGAGGACGCTTTCCGCGAACAGATTATCGACTATTTCGTGGAGGAATACCTCGTCGGCAGAACCCCCAGTCCCTGTATGGTATGTAACCGAGAACTGAAGTTTGGCAGGCTCCTCGACCTCGCCAAGACCTTGGAGTGCGATGCCATTGCCACGGGACACTATGCCCGCATTGAACAGCACCCCGAAACGGGACGCTATCTCTTACGCAAAGCACGCGATGTCAGCAAAGATCAGTCCTATTTCCTCGCCGCGCTCACACAGGCGCAATTACGCTGTGCGATGATGCCCCTCGGTGAACACACAAAAGCCGAGGTCCGGGACCTCGCCCGAAAGTATCAGTTGCGGACGGCTGAAAAGATTGAAAGCCAAGAACTCTGTTTCGTTGCCGACACCAACTATCGACGATTCCTTCAGGACAGAGTCCCTGAAAAGATTCAGGGTGGCGATATTATAGATGAAGAAGGCAATGTCCTCGGTAAACATGAGGGTGTGCCTTTTTATACCGTCGGTCAGCGGCGTGGGTTAGGCATTGCAGTCGGCAAACCGCTCTATGTGACGCAGCTCAACGCAAAAGAGAATACCGTTGTCGTCGGCGAATCCGATGCTCTCCTTGAGGACACGATGCACGTTGAACGGATCAACCTCATCGCCATTGAGAAATTGGCGGAACCGATCCGTGCGCACGTCAAAATCCGATCCCGTGATGACGGCGGTCCTGCGACAATAACGCCTACCAGCGACACAGAAGCAGTCGTGAAGTTTGATGAACCGCGTCGTGCCATTACACCCGGACAAGCCACCGTCTTTTACGATGGGGAATACGTCCTCGGCGGCGGTTGGATTGTGGATGCCCGCGACACCACTGTAGGAGGGGTTTGTAACCCCGATCTTCGGTCGTAAAACCCAAGATGACCTCAGAACTTCTCTGCCTCCTCGGTCCCACAGCAGTTGGCAAAACAGAGATAGCGATTCAACTCGCACAACGCCTCAACGCCGAAATTATCTCTGTCGATTCGCGCCAAATCTATCGTCAGATGGACATCGGCACCGCCAAACCCACCCCTGAAGAACAGCGAGCGGCACGGCATCATCTCATAGACTGCGTTGATATTTCCGAAGCCTTCTCCGTTGCCGATTATCAATCCCTCGTAGACGTGGCAATTACCGACATCCAAAACAGAGACAAGCGGGTATTGCTTGTTGGCGGTGCAGGACTCTACTTCCGAGCGATAGTTGACGGATTGTTTGAGGGACCCGGAGCCGATCCTTCACTCCGAAAGCGACTTGAAGAGGAAGCGGCGCAGTTCGGTGTTGATACGCTTCACAAGCGACTCCAAACCTGCGACCCAGAATCTGCCGAGCGAATCCATCCCAACAACCTCGTTCGCGTCATCCGTGCTTTAGAAGTCTATGAATTGACAGGCGCCCCTATGTCCGAGCTCCAGCAGCAGTGGCATCTGGAAAAACAGCGGTATCCGTTCATCGCCTTCGGACTCACAATGCCGCGTGCATTGCTTTACCGTCGTATCGAACAGCGTGTAGACGTGATGCTTGCGAATGGGTTGATAGCGGAGGTCGGATCGTTGTTAGCGGCAGGATATGCACGTGATTCGGTTGCTCTCCAGAGTTTCGGCTATCGGGAGTTGATCGCGTATCTGGACGGGAACTGCACGTATCTGGAAGCGATCTCGCAGTTGAAACAGAACACCCGTCGATTCGCCAAGCGGCAGTTAACGTGGTTCCGCAAAGATACACGCATTGAGTGGCTGGATCGGGAGTCAACATCGGATATTGTTGGAACTATTTTAGAGAAAGTTGAGGGTATTTAGCAGGGTGTGGTTGTTGGTTATCCCTATACTGAAAACTGAGATTTAGTAAGACTGAATTCCTATTGATTTCACCAATTGGATGTAATACAATATCTCCTTGATACTTTTAGCGGAAAGGATCAGAAAATGAGACGTTTTGGAACACAAGGTCCCGTCAATCCTCAAGAGCACTACGTTGTTTCACGTCCTGACGAGATCGCTGATTTCCTTAAACGCGTTGCAGAAGGTAAATATATAGTCCTATTCGCACCCCGCCAAACAGGTAAAACTACCTTCTTTCAGGCTGCGTTAGAAACGCTCGTTGTCGGTAATGCTGCCGCTCAACGGGAATCCCCTTCGGAGTTAACCTGCTTCCCGATTCAACTGAATTTTGATATTTATAAAAACCTCGCCTTGTCTGTGTTCTATGGGCATCTCTATGAACAGATCCGGGAAGAAGTAGAGACAGTTTTTCAGAAACGCGGTGCTATGCCGTCTGAGGCTTTACATCAATTTCTGGAAGACACTACGTTAACAGATCATCTCTCGATGCTGTCGTTCTTTAAACGGTTCGCGCGTTTTCTCGAGAATCAACAGGTTGTGCTTGTGATCGACGAATTTGATGGTATTCCGCAAGCCGCCGTAAGCGATTTTCTTCATACCCTCTGGCATATCTATATTTCTGGTAAACCCCGATGCCCACACAGCGTCGGCATCATTGGCTTGACATCCTCCCCCAGCTAAAGCAAGGGGGATTCCTTTGTTCCTTATAGGACAATTCTCTGGTTACCCAGAGCGACTCAGATGCCAATGAAATTTGACACCTAAGGGAGCTGCCAGTTCTCCGACTACAGGATACAATAAATATCCTGATACTTTTGACCAAAGATTGATAGCACCTACACCATCGCGGTGATACTTGAAACCGCAATGTTTGCAGTGATAGTTTCGGTTCGTAGGTTTCTTTCGATTTGCACACTTTGGGCAGGTCTGTGAGGTATATGCTTCGGATACAAAGATAACATGAATACCTGCCAACTCTGCCTTGTAGCAGATTTTCTGTGCGATCCGAGAGAAGGCCCACTGGTGAATCTTCTGATTAGACTTCTTGCCAAACTTTGCGCGATCCCGAATGCCGTTGAGGTCTCCAATCACAATCGTATCCGCCTTCGCCTTTTCGCAGTCGGATATAAAGCGTGATGTGATTTTATGTTCGGCATCCTTGAGTTGTGCATTGATTTTATCAAGCGTTTTGCGTTTTGCCTTCAGAAGTTGATACCAGCGTTTTGACCGCTTCTCGCATCTATCCATATTCGATTGAAAACGGGCATTGACTTTGTTTCGGTATTGGATAAGAGACCGAACGAAACGCCCATTATAGATAATCGTGTTTTCGCCATCATGAGAGACAATCGGATGTATTTCGCCCATATCGACCGAAACCGCGATACCTGTTTCCTGTTTTGGAGGCACGTTTATTTTAGAGACAAGGGGGAAAGAGTAGTGTCCTCGGTGGAAATACATCTCTACATAGCGAGGTTTTGTTTTTATTTCTTCTACTTCGAATACAATCGGGGCACGCCCACGTCCATTAGAGAGTATGAGTTTTCCGTCTTTGTGGCGAATTGCTGTTGACTTCCAACGCACTTTGAAATGCTTTGGGGTTCGCTTGGGAGGTTTCGCATCAGCATTGACCTGGCGAACTTGAAAATAAGCATCCAATGCATCAAAATAGGAATCCGCACAGGCTTGGACGCTTTGAGAATGCAAACCATACCCGCGGGGGCGTAGATACTTTTGGACATCGTTTTTAGACAACCAAAACCCCTTTTTTGCGTGTGTCTTTCTCACAAGCGAAACGACTTTAGAGTAGCAACGCCCTGACTCATGTGCCAGAGAATCGAGAAAATTCGTTCTATGATGTTTTATTGTTGTCGTGGTATACATCGTTTTTCCTTTACACCGTGATACCGACTTCAAACGGTGCGGTGGCACTCCCAAGCGGGAGGTGAAGTCCACCGCCACGATGTATTATAATTATACCACATTTTCTAACTAAGGTCAAGTGTTTTTCAGCATCACCCTTTGGTCTAATTCAATAGGGACCGGCATTCATCCCCCACTAAAGCAGGGGCTTTCTGCCCGAAAGTTTGGTAAAAAGTATTGCGCAACTTAATTACGACCGGTCTATTTCACCTTTCAATATCCAAGATGAATTTCATCTCCCCAACTTTACGCTTGAACAGGTGCAGGAATTGTTGGAACAGTATACAGACGAAGTCGGGCAAGCCTTTGTCCCAGAAGTTATAGAATCCATTCATAAGCAGACGGCAGGGCAACCCGTCCTTGTTAACCGATTCGCACAGATTCTCACAGAAGAATTACAGGTTCCGAAAACCGAGTCGATTACCATGGCGCACTTTTCAGAGGCACACACTGAGCTTCTTCATGGACAGAATACTAACATTGAGCATCTGACAACCAACATCCGAAAAAATCCACGCTTTGAAAGCGTTCTCATGCGTATCATGGCACGGGATGAAGGTGTGGACTTCAACATGGACGATGATATTATCAATGAACTCGCCACTTATGGCGTCATCAAAAGAGCCTCTGATGGTATGTGTGAAATTCTCAACCCGATTTATCTTTACCGTATCATGAGGACCTTTAAACCGATAATCAATGGACTGGAGCATGAGTACCTTCCCAGCGGGAATCATGAAGACTTTTTCAATTATATTACACCGACCGGACGCATTGATATAAAGGCGTTACTTGACAATTTCCGAGATTTCATTGTCCGCGCAGGGTTCAGGATTCTACAAGTGCCAGATACACCCCAAGAATCGGTTGGCAGGCATCTCCTGCTCGCGTATCTTGACCAGTTTATTAAACTTATCGGTGGTTTTATGCACATTGAGGTGCCAACCGACCGCGGTAGGATGGACATCATCATCATCCATAACCAGCAGAAATATATTGTGGAAACAAAGATTTGGAGAGGTGACAATCGGTATCAGGCGGGTAAGAGGCAGCTTGCAGCCTATCTCAGATCTGAAGGTGTAACGGAGGGATACTACGTTGTCTTTGATCATCGACAGGACCCGAAACCGGGGTCCCCATCCGTTACTGGGAAAGGGCGGATAGAAACGGAAACTATAGACAGTTTGACGGTTCGGAGTTACGTCATTCCTGTGATACAAGAGCCACCTTCAGGAATTCCATCTACCCCCAGTGCACCTTAAAAGACCCTATAGTCGTATACTTATAGAAACGTGATTCGCCTCAATTCTTAGCCTCGTAACGTTAGCATGTATGTAACACCCATCTATCTGCTGGTGAGGTTTCCCAACCTCTTGTTGTTGCGAGAAAGCAGTGTGCAGGCGTTCAACCTTTATGTTGTCAGAGACCCCATCTCGCCCCTCGGTTATGCATCTAAGTGTTCTCGGAAAGCATTAAAAGTTTTAGCGATGGAAGCTATGAGATTCAACTGCTTGAGACGATTGAGATCCTCGATGGCTTCGAGGCTCGGTTTCAGGGCGTTGACATCTGTCTTTGGGAAACGGGCGTTGAGCGTGGCAAGAGTGTTTTCAATACTCATTTGTCGTGCCCCTTGCTCTATACCTTGTTCTAAGTAATGTTCTGCCATGCTTTGCATGAGTTCTACCTCCTGTACCGAGAGTTCCAAAGCCTTGTGGTGTTCAGAGACAATCTGTTCTAAGATGCCCCGTTCTTCAACTGAACGCCGATAGAAAACTAACAGGTAAAGATAGTAGATCGCCTGCTCCCACGACCCACGATCCGATTCACTGAGATTGCCGAGATGTTTCCCCAACCGTTCTAATGCAGAGATGAACATGGATGTCTCAGGAACGTCCTCGCGTTTGAAAACCGTCATTAGCCACCCGAACGGACTATCCGTCCTCACGAGATTCGCATCGGGTTCGCTCTTGACACCGAGAAAAGCGTCTCAAACCTTGGAATAAATCGCAGCAATGCCTGCGGAACATCCATCAACGCCTCAAGCGAGAGGGGCGTTTGCCATTTAGGTTGACCCGTGTAAAACACCACTGGAATGATCGGACGAAATCGCCACTCACTTTTCGGGACGTTCTCGGATACCCACTTCTGACGCTGTTGATCCCAGACCTGACACATATAAAACAGCAACCGAAACCCCATCACAGGGTCTACCGTGGATTGATGTTCAATGAGTATGTAGATCAGCACCTCTGTTTCATTGGTGTCCCGGAAAGGTAAGAGGAATACCAGATCCGATTCTTGTTCGCGGAGGTTATCGGCGATAAAAGTGGTGTTGACGCGTTGGACTTTGCTGAAATCCAGAGAACTTGCAAGATCGCTACCGATGATTTCAAGGAGCCCCCGGAGGTTCTCTGGGTTGGATAACAGCCATTTCGCACTCCTATCTGAAAACTGTCCAAGCGAGTCCCGAAAAAAAGAGAGAACTTCATTGGTGTCCAACATATACGATTATTATACACCGTGTCCCGCAGAAACACAACTTATTTTTTCTGGGACCAAGGCTATTTCGTTCTTCAATAATTTACATCTTGGATATGACGCTGGAGGAACCTGCTATGAAAGACGGTTCGCTAAGGAGCGAAGAAAATCTCTACCTTGGCTATATGATGCGCGGCAGCGTTAGATTGAGAAGACGAATGCTTACAAAAGACAGTGTTCTTCACAATAGTCACGGATAATTGGTAAAAAATCATCGGCGTATTTCTCGGCTTTCGCGGAAGTAACATGTTGAATTTGTAGAAATTCTTCTTTGGTTTGTGGAAAAAAAGTTGCCATCGCTTCCAACGTCCTGTTCCAAAAGACACCAAACGGCTGAACCCCTTCCTCACCAGCAATCGTTTTGCGCTTCTCTCGAAGTTGCTCAAAAAGTTCCGGAGCGTATTCGTTCGGTTTTTCAGATGCTGTCTCAGATGTTTTCAGTGCTTCATTTGTGTTCTTTACTGATTTCACACCATGTTTCTTACAATAATCTTGGATGATAGGTAAAAATACCTTAGCGTATCTTTCTGTTTTCTTAGGACCAACACCATGAATCTTGATGAACGATTCCTCAGTTTGTGGGAAATAGGTTGCCATTTCTTTTAATGTCCTCTCATTGAATATCCGTCTTTGCTCCGTCTTTGCCATTATTCTACATTTGTCTCGAAGTTGCTCAAAAAGATCGTGTGCGTATTCATCTCGCTTTTTGGATGTAGCATCATCAGCATTCAAACCGCCAATTTTGATCTCTATCGAATCTATCCCATGTTCCTGGCAATAGTCACGGATGATTGGCAAAAAATCATCGGCGTATTTTTTCATCTTCCTGAGGCTGACCCCACGAATCTGCGCGAATGCCTCTCTGGTTCTCGGAAAAGAGGTTGCCATTTCTCTTAACATCCTATTAGTGAAAATCCCTTCTTGCTCTGCCTTTTCTAATGTTTTACACTTGTCTTGAAGTTTCTCAAAAAGTTTCTGAGCGTATGTGTGGGGTTTTTTAGATGCTGTTTTCTGAGCGTCTGAGTTTTCACTTACGCTGTTTGTTGAACCTACCGAAATCCCCCGAAACTCTTCTTCACCATTGAGTACACGCCACCCTTTCTGTGTCACGCGAAGACTGCCATGCCGTGCATCTCGCTCAAGCAGTTGGTGTTGGAGGAATTGATGTGACAAATATCGCCATTGTGTTTTACTGTAATCTGTGCCAATTCCGTGCGTAGAGAGTTGATCATGCCTGTTATCCAGAATTTTTTTCCGTTGTGAACCCCGCAATACATCAATAATATACGCTTCTCCAAACAGTTCCTCTGTTCTCAGCGCACAAGAGAGAAATTTTTGTGCCGGTATCGTCAAATCTATCCTTTCTGTTTCTGAGTTGCGGCAGTTGTCACACATCCCACAGTTTTCATTTTCGTATTGCTCCCCAAAGTAGGCTAACAACGCTTTCCGGCGGCACACCGGTGAGGTTGCCCATGAGATCAGTGTATTTAGTCGTTCCTGCCGTCCTTGTTTTTCGGATGGGGCACCTTGTTCAATGAAATGGTTGGAAGTATCTACATCTCCGTAACTGAACAGCAAAAGGCAGTCTGCTGGAAGTCCATCGCGTCCACTACGCCCGATCTCCTGATAGTAAGATTCCGGCTCCTTCGGCAAACCCGCATGTAGCACAAATCGGACATCCGCCTTATCAATACCCATGCCGAAGGCAATTGTAGCGACTATCACTCGGATATCACCGTTGATGAAACCGTCCTGATTCTGTTTTCGGGTTTCGCTATCCAAATCTGCATGATAAGGGAGTGCTGAAATCCGCCGAGCCGTTAAATTACGGCATAAGGATTCAACCTGTTTCTTTGTCTGACAATAAATGATGCCGGACCCCTCACGATGTGTATTGAGAAACGCGAATGTCTGCTCAAGTAATTCAACTTTTGGCTCAACGGTGATGAAGAGGTTTTCTCTGTCAAAGCTGGCAATGAACTGGTTTTCGTTGCCAAACTTGAGTAATTTTTTAATATCTTCTTGAACCCGTGGAGTAGCAGTCGCTGTTAGGGCGACGCAAACAGCGTTTTGAAATCGCTCGCGAATAGAAACCAGTTGTCGATATTCCGGCCGAAAATCGTGTCCCCACTCCGAAATGCAATGCGCCTCATCTATCGCAAGACAGGCAACGTCTGCTTCATCGAGCATGACAAGTATTTCAGGACGCACGAGCGTTTCAGGAGCCAGATAAAGCAACTTGATTTCATTCTGCCTAACCCTTTGCATTGTGGCGACGTACTCTGTATCTCTGACGGTATGGTTGAGAAAAGCCGCACAGATACCTCGATTTTCGAGCTGCGTCACTTGATCCTGCATGAGAGAAATGAGAGGAGAAACAACGACGGTCACGCCGTCAAAGATGAGAGCGGGTAATTGGTAACAGAGCGATTTTCCACCACCTGTTGGTAGAACAATCAGTGCATCCTGTCCTTTGAGGATATGGTCAATGATGTCCTTCTGAAGCGGGCGAAACTGCTCGTGCCCGAAAACGTTTTTGAGGATGTCTAAAGGGATTTGTGTTAGTGTTGAAGGCAGCGCCAGTTCTGCTTGAGCAGCCGGGGCAGGTGCATCTGATTGCACATCTTCAAGAAACCATCCGGAAATCTGGGCGTAATGCCGTTCTTCAACATTGGGTTGATCCTTCGGTCGCCACCGATGTGCCAGCGACACGCGCAGAAGTGTCCCAGTGGGAATCGTCGCAAGTGGTTCTTGAAAACCGACGAACGTGAGCGTGCAACCGCCATTTTCTGTAGGATAATGATACCTTATCCGCCTCGCCTCTGTATCGCGGGTGAGGGGTTGATCCGTTCGCCAAAATGTGGTGCTGTAGGGTGGCACATCATCTCCTGCAGAGACGTAGAGCGAACCGCTGCCTGTGGTTTTCAATAAACCGTCATAGAGTACTCGCGGATCTCCAACCTTCGGCGGCATTAAGAGTTCAATCGCACTTACCAAATCTTTCATGTCTTTCGTGGTGCGAATACGGGACTTTTTATGCACAACAAGGTTTTCATTATGGGGTGGAATCAGTGAAGTTTCAGGCGCACCCGTAATCTCCCAAATATCGCCAACCTCATATTCCTGATTCGCGCCGTCATGCGGATCCGCATTGAACGGAATGAGCCGAACACTTTCCCCTTTTTCTGTAATCGCGCCAATGCACGCGCCACCTCCCATTCGGGTCTTCGCAACAATGAGTACTCTCACGGTAAAATGTCTTCAACCTCCAGATCGAGTGTTTTCGCCAGTTTAGCCGCTACCAATGAGCGGTGACATGCCTCCGGTGCGGTTTCCACACAAAAGAGGGCAACGACTTTGGCATCCGATTCCAGTTCATCCAGCAGACTTTGGGGCTCAAATTCGGCGAGGCATTCGGTGTGATACGCTGCAATAAATGCTTCCCCTAATGTGGTGCGTTTGCGTTTCGCGGTTTTGCTTGCTTTATCTGCTGCTGCCTGTTTGTCTCGGACGGTTTTCGTTGGACCGAGGTCTTTTCGATGGATATATCGGATGCCGAGTTCTGACAGACGCGCTTGCAATCTCGCACTGTTGGCGAATGCATAAGTCGCACCGCGGAGACCGCGCCGATTGCGAATATCACAAAACGTATCGACCTCTGCCTTACAGAGTGTTTCAAAAAAACTGGATTCGTCAAAGCCGTATACGCCGATGGTGACAAGTTTAATTTTCATAGTGGTGGAATTAAGTGTATTTTTTCCGAGAATGAAACGTCTCTTCCCCGAACATCGACAATTGCCCGCCTGTCAGACGTTCAACGACTTGCTCCTGTGACACTTGCTCGTCATTTTCGTCGATATGGAGGACCGGTATCTCTTGCGTTGTAAGGGTTGCCCCGATGAGTTTGCATCTGTGACACTCCTCCGGTTTCCCTTCGCTGCACATCAAGACAACAGAGTGTTGCTGCAAGAATGCAGTGTGCAGGCGTTCAATACCGTGTTGGTAGTACTCCCTCTCCTTGACCTTTTCATAGTCAAGTTTCCCGTTGACGTAACACGTTTCATCGTCAGGTCTACCGCCGAGCGTATCTCCCATGAACACATAGCGGATGCCGTGCTGTTCGAGTTCGTTCGCGAGTTGTGCTTTCGAGAATTCCGGCTTATAGCGTGAGTACGGGGCAGAACGGACATCGATGAGGTAAGCGATCTCGTGCTGATGTAGCACTTCGATTAATTCCGCAATCGAACGGCTTCCGTAGCCTATGGTATAAATGGGAATGGGGATAGGTGATCTTTCCATGATAGATATATCATATCATGCAACCTGCCAGAAAAGCAATTACGTTTTATCCTTGCCGTTTTTCTGGGGCGTATGCTATATTATCCGCAATAAAACAGTGTTTCAGAACTTCATCTTTCGCACTCCCACACCTAATATGAAGAACTATAGCGTCAGAATGATTCGTGAGAACATGGAAAATATCCCGCAATTTCCGATTCCAGACGGATTTTCCATCCGAAATTATCGTCGGGATGAGGGACATATCTGGACACGGATTCTGAAGGCTGCGGAACCCTACATTGACATTGACGATGGACTTTTTGATCGTGAGTTCGGACACCATCTCTCAGTGATGGAGGATAGAAGTTTTTACCTAACGACGGACGCAGGCGAGGAAATAGGAACAACCACAGCGTGGTGGCAAGATATGAATGGAGAGGTGTGGGGACAGATCCACTGGGTCGCGGTCCATCCCGACTACCAAGGACATGGACTTTCCAAACCGCTAATGTCTGTAGCAATGGAGCGTCTGAAACAATCCCACGAACGCTGTTTTCTCGGCACATCCACCGGGCGTATGGCAGCAATCAAAGTTTATCTCGACTTCGGCTTCATACCGGACCTTTCATACGAGAATAGCGAAGAAGCTTGGACGGAAGTCGCATCCGTTTTAGATTATCCAATTTTGAGGGAGTTTGCGAGTTAAAACTTGGTATTCTAAAGTGGCGAAATTTGACAGCCAAACCCCGCTATAAAATTCCGTAGGGGTAGGTCTTGTGCCTACCCGATACTAAAGTAAGGGAGGTTGCATGATGGACAGAGCAATAACCCCAACTCTCAGCGAGCAGCAGATCGCCGACTACCATGAGGACGGCTATCTTATTCTGCGGAATGTCTTGTCCGCGAAGGAAGCGGATAAGCTTCGGCGCATCGTCCAAGAGCAGGTAAAACGCGATGCCTACCCATCTTCGCTTAAATATCCTGAGCCAGCGAAATATACCGTCAGTGGTAACCGTCTCGCTGATCCCGGACTCACCGCAATTGCCGAACATCCGACAGTCATCGGTGCCGTGGAATCCGCACTCGGTCAACCGGCGCATCTTACTGCCTATGTTGCGTACCTGCGGACACCTGGTGATAAGGGGGGTGGCGCGCATTGCGACTACAAACGCTGGCGACCTGTCGGTTCATCGATGAATTGGGTGTTCGCCATCATCCCGCTGACCGATTTCGATACGGAGTACGGTCCCTTTCTCGTTTCTCCGAAATCACATAAACTGACGCAGGTCGTCGATCCAGACGCACACATCTTGGACGTCACCCGTCCCGATCGTGAGCAGTTGCCCCCTTTCATTGATCCGGAAGTCAAAGCAGGGGATTTGCTTGTCGTCAACGAACATGTCTGGCACGAAGCACCCGCTGGAACTACAACCGAAGACCGGTGCGGTATTTTCAATAAGTATTGTGCAATAGACGCACCACCCGCCGCAGGATATTATCCTTACAACCCCGCTGCGTTGGACGCATTGAGCGACAATGGGAAGCGTCTCATTCCTGTCTGTTTTGACAAGCCGATTGCAACGACACGCCTGCTTATTGAGGATGCATCAAGTCAGGAATCGAAATTCTTGCTCCGCCGCGACGTGGAAACAAATGCTTGGGAGTTGCCCGGCGGCGAAGGTTGGGAAGAGGAGAAAGGTGTTGGTTGGGATGTCGGTGCTCGGATCGGTTCACTGCAAGATCTCACCGAAACGCAATTCGGTTTAGAAGTCTCTTGGATGTCCTATATTGAGGATATTGAGGAAGAAGATGGTATTTGTCGTGTCTACGGTTTTTCCGATGAAAACTTAGACATTGATGCACTTGCTAATAACGGTTGTGAATGGTTCACCAAATCTGAACTAAAACAACGTCTCGGTGAGGGTGATGCTATTTGCAGTGCTGTTGATACATGGCAGCAGGCGGATGTAATTCGGGGTAAAGGCAAGGCGTGCCGTCAGAGTCGACATCAATTTGAATAGCAGTCAGGTCGGCACTTCGTGCCTTTCAGCGGTCGGTAAAGAGGTTTTCGGTTAACAATCCCCTCTTGTGACCGACAACTGATTGCTGAGAGTGAGCGTAGCGAACGCCCTGACAACTATTCTCCCATCTCGAGTCGCTTTTTCTGCGCTTCGAGCATCTTCTGCTGACGCTTGACGCGTTCTGGGACTAAACGTTCCCGCTGTGCCGTCGGTTTGAAATCCAAGCGGTCTGCCCCTAATCCGTGCAGCACTGCTAACTCTACCGGTGAGAAATCGTCTGGATTTTCACGATTGAAATTCATCGGTTCTTTGAGGGAAACTGGCGGATTCGTGATGAAACGGGCGCGTCCTGAAGGATTTTGTGAAGCGGCGTGCAGGATAAACGGATGCAGTAGCACAACATCGCCTGTGTTTCCCGTGATTTCTACGAAATCTTTACATTTGTCAATGAGTTGACCGAAACCGCTTGGCAACAATCCTTCTGGGTGTTCATACAACCGCTGTGCGACATGCTGGACCGAATCGCATGCCACGAACGTGCCGCCACTCTGCGGATAAATATCCGACCAGACGACGATTGTGAGTAGCCCCTGCTCCGGACTATCTAAGAAATGACGGAAGAAATCGCCATCTTTATGCCACCCACCAACATCTGGAGAAGGCGGTTGCCACGGCGTGTCCGCGCCTAACCCAAAGTTAATAATGAAACCGTCGCCCCACCCCGGCTTTGCGTCGCCCCAAAAATTGATAATCCTGTCTTCGCCGCCGAGTAGATCACAGATAGCGTCCCACACCCTTGGTGCGACATCCTCAATCAGTACCCTGTTCATAGAAGGCAGATGAACTCGGGGTTCTTCCCAAGTCGTCGGATCGTCTGGATCATAACCGAGTCGCTTAAAAGCGAATTCTCGCCATTCTTCTGCCAACTCGCGTGAAAAGCAGTCTTTCAGGATAACATGTCCGTTCTCAATGAAGTGGTTAATATCTGCTTGGGTAAGTGTCCTATAGGTTTTTGCCATCTTTTAATTTTTCCTTGCGGTTCGGTCGGGTGATTTGTAGGTTGAGGTTTTTCACGTAGAACCGCCCTCCATTACATTACGGGCTATCGGTTTTGAGGCTATCCGAAGAAGACCTCTGTGGTGTTGGATGAAAACCTCTTAACCAAGAACTGACAATTACTCCTTGCGGTTCTGTGCAGACGCTACAATTACTCAATACTCGCTAACAACGTTTCTACGAGTTTTGTTGCGAACTCGTCGTCGTTGATATGAGCATCCATCTCAATAACCGTTACATTTTCACCGATGTGTGCCTTCAGATTTTCACTCCATGCGGTGCGTGCTTCCGGAGAATCGAACGGTTGCCCTGTTTTGTCGATCGCTGATACACCCTGAGTTGGAATAATAACCGTTGTGGGTCCCTGTGCTTCGCTCAACTTACGTGCCATGATACGTCCAAGCTCAGCGGTTTCTTCAGCGGTTGTCCGCATCAGGGTCACAGTCGGGTTGTGCTGGTAAAACAACCGATCACTGAACTGCTCTGGTACTGTGTCAGGAGGACCGAAATTCACCATATCCAAGGCACCTGGAGCAACCACTTGCGGCAGTCCAGATTCCCCCGCGGCTTCCAACCGATCGGGACCGGCACTCAGAATGCCACCCACCAATTCGTCAGCAAGTTCCGTTGTTGTCGCGTCTAACACGCCAGCGAGAAAGCCGCCTTTGACGAGATCTTCCATCGCTTGCCCACCGGTACCCGTTGCGTGAAAAACGAGGACTTCATAACCAGCGGCTTCAAGGATTTCCATCGCCTTTGTAACGCAAGGTGTTGTCACACCGAACATCGTCGCGGCGATTAAAGGCTTGTCTACTGTTGCCGCAGGTACTTCCGCATTCACCATCCCGACGATTGCGCCAGCGGCGTTGGCAAGAATCTGCCGTGACAACCTGTTAATGCCAGCGATGTCCACAACAGAGTACATCATACTTATGTCTTTCGACTGGACGTACGGACTCGTGTCCCCCGATGCCAAGGTTGACACCATAATTTTCGGGACACCGACTGGTACTGCCTGCATCGCTGTCGTGCCGATGGTGGTTCCTGCGGAGCCACCGAGTGAGATGATCCCGTCAATTTCGCCTGCCGCCTGTTTTTCAGCAACGAGCGTAGCGGCACCCTGTGCCATCGCAGCAACACTATTACCCCGGTCGCCTTCATCTCTCAAAGCCTGAAGGGACGAACCACCCGCTTGTGCGACTTCGTCTGCAGAAACGTCCGGCGTTAATTGCGGTTCTCCCAATATACCCGTATTGATAACATACGTTGAGGTGCCGGTTGATTCTATCTGCGTTTTGATAAACGAGAATTCCAAACCTTTCGTGTCCATTGTGCCGACAATGCAAACCGTTTTTGTCATGCCTGAATTCCTCCACTATTCTATAAATTTAGGAATTACATTTTCGTGATTGCTCACGCGTCATAACCGTGATTATATTCTGCTCAATCCTGAAGTTTACCGATGTTTCATTCGCGCCCAGACCGTCGCCAACTTATTCTGAGGGTGGACAGGCAGCGGAGTTGCTTGGGTGAAATCGTCGTCTGTTGGTATAAAATCGACCGTTGAGACCATATCTCTCATACTTTTATTCCTTCTAATGAATGATGGCACGATGCGTCGCCCCGTAATCCGTAAGCCACTTTCTCTGAGTTTGCCACATTGTCGGATAGTCCGCTTTTGACGAGCGTCTATAGTAAATTATATGGCGTGTCGCACAGGGTGTCAAGGTTTTTTAAATAGCCACTTATCTCCATTTTTTAGGGGTTTTCTGTTAAAAGGGTCAGAAATAAGAAATATAGGAAAGTTTGATGGTTTAGGATTAGAACACTTCCTTAATGGAAAGAAAAATGGGGTAACGACAAATTTATTTTGAATTCAAAATTTCTTTTCTGTGGTTGCTCACGCGTCGTAGTTGTGATTATCCTCCGCTCGATCCTGTGGTGCAAACCCTACCTTTCGCCGCGCGTTTGAGGTGTCTACCCAACGTAAATCATTGTCCGACATACCGTAGAAAATCTCAAATCGTAAGTTATCATCAGCGTTGATGCACCGCTCGAATATCTGGACGATGTCTCGTTGGCTCACGTAGATGTCGGCACCCTGCGGGGGTCGCGGACGATCTCGCTCGACTTGACCGATGCGGACGCAGATACACGATAATCCATGACGATGGGCGTACGTTCGCGCCAAAGACTCCGTCCATACTTTGGTTGCGGCGTATAGACCTCTCGGCTCTGCCGGTATATCCGGTGTAATCATCTCAACATCGTCGGGTATGTCTGCATGTCGGCGTTCCATCATTGCCTTGTATGGTTCCTGCTCACGATGTCCCTGCGAGACCGTAATGCTACTGGCGGCGACAATACGCCTAACTCCGATGGCTTTGCACGCTTCAAAGACATTGTAGGTTCCGATGATGTTGTTGTTCAGCAAACTCTCCCAACTCTCTCCGCTCGGATCTGCGGCAAGATGCGCCACAACATCCATGCCTTCAACAGCCTGTCGCACCTGATTGAAATCAGCAATATCGCACAAAATGAATTTCTCGTCTGGGATTTCGAGTTCCCATGACTTGGGAACGCGAGCAGACGATTCCGGTTTGCAGTCAAGGGCATAAACATCGTACTTTTCCGGTTGTTCTTGCAGTCGCTTATATGTCATGTAACCAATCTGCCCAGTCGCGCCTGTAACAAGCACTTTTTTGGGTGTAGTCATAAGTTCATTTTCCTTCTTGCGAGATAGTTCGGAGGTGCTATAGCGCATAGACCGCCCACCGAATCAGCGTCTGTTCTCAGGCCTTGGCATCTGATCTGTGAAAAGGGTTGCAAAGTATGGAGACACCCGCATTTCTATGAGTAAGCCGAATGCTTTGCGTAATGCCTTATAGGTAGGGCAGTATTTCAGACATCATGGCATGGTAAATCTAATACGTTATTATATGACGCGTGGTCAGGACTGTCAAGAATTTTTTAAAATTGACAGAATTCGGGAGATGTGATACACTAAAAAGTGGCTGTCAGCACTCGGCTTTCGGCTGTCGGTTAAGCAGTTTTTTGAATGACCATCAATTTGCTGTTTGATTCGAGCGTTTCAGAAAACCGAAAGGGCACCCCCTGATAGCTGAAAGCCGATTTGCTATGTTAGATTAGCGGAGGAAAATACATGAAATCGATCGATTCTAAACAAGCAGGATTAACATCAATACAAATCTTAGTTGTCGTCATCGTTCTCGGAATTGTTGCGGCAGTTCTTTTGGCACCTCGGTTACTCGGACAAGCGGGACGGGCTTTGCAGGCACAAGCCGCTGAGGATATTGAAATACTGGGTATTGCACTTGATAGGTATGCAAAAGATAACGGTGATTATCCTTCAACTGAACAGGGATTGAAGGCACTTTGGGAGATGCCTGAAGCACCACCAAGACCTATAAACTGGATAGAGCCCTATATTCAGATTCCGATCACGGAAGACCCGTGGGGGAATCCCTATGTCTATGTTCGACCGGGGAATCATGACCGTTACGGATACGATCTTATCTCTTTCGGGAGTGATGGGGTTGAAGGTGGTACAGGAGAGGCAGAGGATGTCGTCAGTTGGATCCGACGTGATGAATAATTCACGGTGACACTCGTGCTTATAGTAAAGTCGAAAAATATATAGACAGTTATGCAGCGAAACAACCATCCCCGCTGCTGGCGAGGATTGTATCCTCGCTTCTTTAGAGTGTCTAATTAATTCTAAACTTTACTATAAATAACGCGAAGAGAACCCTATGAGGAGATGCGGAGGCACTTATGAAGATTACCCAGATTGACGTTATCGAAGTGAGAGTGCCGTATCATGAAGGCATTTATGAACTCATGACGCGTCGTAATCTTTACCAGATTGATTACGTCTACAAGGTACACACCGATGTAGGACTCGTTGGGATTGGCGATGGGGCGTTTCAGGCGGATGAAGTTGTTCAACATTATATCGGTAGAAATCCGTTTGAGTTTATGAATGGCTGGGCACCAACCCCCCTCCAACAGGCTTTTTACGACATTATGGGGAAGGCACTCGGCGTGCCGGTGCATCAGCTTTTAGGTGAAAAGGTTCACGACAAAGCGCAATTCGGTTACTGGTCGATCGATATGACCCCGGAAGAGTGGGCGGCAGAAGCACAACACGCTTATGCCCTCGGCTACCGGCTCCACAAAATCAAAGCCCGCCCATGGTTTGAGGTACTTGAGCAGGTAGAAGCGATCGCGGGGGTTGTGCCAGATGATTATCGACTCCGCGTTGATGCAAATGATTCGTTTGAAACCCCAGAGCGGACCCTCGAAGTTGCACGTCAACTTCAAGGTTACAATATAGAGGCATTGGAAACGCCGATTCCACAAGCCAATATTGATGGATACCAAGAGATCAAGCGACACACTGATATGCCGATAACAATTCACTTCGGTAACCCCGATCCAATCGAAGCGATACGGGCAAATATGAACGATTCATTTATTATCGCTTACCCAGACTCACGCCCTGCCAATGCTATACGAGAGGCGGTTATTTCAAATGCCGCACATCTCCCTGTATGGATACAAATTGTCGGACTCGGTATTACGACCAGTTACGTTATGCATCTTGCCGCAGTGATGCCGAATGCAACCATGCCAGCGATTACACTAAATGCGTTGCGCGCTTTTGACCTTGTTACGCCTTCAACGATCCCGCTTGTTGACGGATACGCAACTGTTCCAGATAAACCGGGGTTAGGCGTTGAATTGGATGAGGACGCGCTTGATAATTGTCGCACTTGAGGAGAAAGAAATGAAAGTATCTGCTCCCAGTCGAGCACAGGCTTTAACAGTTATTGTAAGTTTGCTAATCCTCGTGATGGGCTTCGGTATTTCTGCGCAAGCCGCGAAACTCGGTTTGGCGAGTGCTTGGCTCTTTGAGGAGAATGGTGGAAAGGTTGTCAAAGACATTGTCAGTGGACATGATGGCGAAATCAAAGGCACACTTGAATGGGTAAAGAAAGGCAAATTCGGGGGGGCTTTGGAATTTTCGGGCAAAGGTGATAGTTACGTCCGCGTTGATCACGACGATGTTTTCAATTCCGATCCTTACACGTTTATTGCGTGGGTTAAGTTAGAAGCCGCCTCATGGCAATACGTTGTTTGGCGCAATGGGGATGTCTGGCCCGAACCAGAGGATGTCCGCCATCTCGATATATGGATTCACGATGCCGACTATCCCGTGTTTATGTGGCATGTCAAAGGCAAGGTCGGGCGGATTGAGGGTAAGACCATTGTTGCTGATGGGGAGTGGCACCATATCGCCAAAATCTATGACGGTAAAACCGTTCAGATGTTCGTTGATGGGAAATTGGATGGTGAGGAACCGAGTGGTGGCACGTTGGATACGAGTAAGTCGCCGATCTGGATCGGCGCGCGTCCCGGCAACGTTGCTGCAACAGGACTCTTTGATGAGGTAGGTTTCTTCACGGAAGCACTCTCTGAAGATGAACTCAACGATGTTATGGAGAATGGGTTAGCTGATTATGCCGCCGTTGATGCGGCTGGTAAATTGGCAACAACTTGGGCTCTACTAAAAAGAAAAAAATAAGTATAGGCACATCCGTGTGCTGAAGCAGAAACGGAGAAAATGCATTATGCAAATGCACGTAGGTGGAGAATGGATTGATAAATCCGATAAAATTGACGTACTCAGCCCCTTTGATGGTTCGGTCGTTGATACTGTTCCGAGAGGGGACGCAAACGACGTTGAAACCGCTATTCAGACGGCAGAACGCGGCGCAAAGATCATGGCGGGGATGACCGGCTATGAACGCTACGAGATCCTGCGTAAAGTTGCGGATTTGATGGTGGAACGGGCGGGCGAACTTGCCGAGGTTATCACCCGTGAGGAAGGTAAAATCCTCGCTGAGGCGACGATTGAAGCGACACGCGCCTCCGAGATTATTGCCCTCTCTGCAGAGGAAGCAAAACGATTAACCGGTGAAACGATTCCCCTTGAAGGCGCACCGGGTGTCCAAGGAAAGCTTGGCTTTACAGTACGCATGCCGTGCGGTATTGTGGCTGGCATCAGTCCCTTCAATTTCCCATTACATCTTGTCTGCCACAAAGCGGGTCCCGCGATCGCTGGTGGAAACGCAATTATCATCAAACCTGCGACGGACACACCGCTCTCCGCTCTAAAACTGGTGGAACTCTTTTTGGAAGCCGGGACACCGCCTGAGGCGATTCAGTGTGTGACGGGACCCGGCGGCGAAATCGGTGATACTCTCTGCGCAGACAGTCGCGTCCGAAAAATTACTTTTACCGGTAGCCGTGATGTCGGCGAGCATATCTGCAAGGTCGCAGGATTGAAGCGTGTCACGATGGAACTCGGCTCGAATTCGCCGCTCATCGTCATGCCCGATGCGGATCCCGAAAAGGTCGCTCGTGCAGCAGCGGCATCCGGTTATTCTAATGCGGGGCAGGTCTGTATCTCAACGCAGCGGGTCATTGCACATGAGAAAATCTACGGTGATTTCTTAGATGCGTTTGAAGCCGAAGTCGCTCAAATCAACACCGGCGATCCTCTCGCAGAAGGGACACGGATGGGACCGATGATTCGAGAAGGAGATGCCACACGTGTTGCCGAATGGATTCAAGAGGCAGTCTCTGATGGGGCAGAACTCCTCACCGGTGGAGATAAGCAGGACCAATTCGTTACGCCTGCTATCCTTGCCAACGTCAAGCCGGAGATGAAAATCTCCTGTGATGAAGTGTTCGGACCGGCTGTCGGTGTGACGCGTGTCAACGACATCGACGAGGCGATCGCCCTTGCCAATGATACCAACTACGGACTAAGTGCCGCGATCTTTACACAGAATGTCGATTGGGCAATGAAGTTCGTCCGCGAGGTTGAATCTGGTAACCTGATGGTGAACTGGGGTACGCAGTGGCGTGCGGATCTGATGCCGTATGGCGGTGTCAAAGAGAGTGGTATGGGCAAAGAGGGTCCGAAATACGCCATAGAAGAGATGACCGAATTGAAGATGGCAGTCTTCCATTTGGATAGTTAAGCGTAGACCTTGGATGTCCTAATTTTTATACATAACCCCGCTGTTGATTTATTGCGACAGCGGGGTTATCTTTTGTGAATAGATGTGCTCTTTAAACAGAAAAGGCGCGATTAAAAAACCGCGCCTACATATGAGGTTTAAAACCGCGCCAGCAGTAAGATTACTACTCTTCTTCTTCGGTTTTCGACGCAGCGATTACTTTCTGCGCAACATCGTCGGGTGTGATCTCGTAATGTGAAAACTCCATCGTGAAGGTGCCGCGTGCACTCGTCATCGACTTGAGATCGATCGAATACCGGAGCATCTCCGAAAGCGGAACGTTTGCTTGGATAACCTGCTTTTTCCCCATCTGTTCCACACCCATTACCTGTCCACGTCGTCCGTTTAGGTCGCCGATAATGCTTCCCATGAACTGTTCGGGCACCGTGATATCGACGCTCATCACCGGTTCGAGCAAACACGGATCTGATTGTTCGGCAGCGGCAGCAAAGGCGATAGAGCCAGCGATCTGGAACGCCATATCCGAAGAATCGACAGGATGGAATTTACCATCATAGAGATCAATTTGGATATCGACGATGGGGAAGCCTGCAAGTAAACCTCTGTCCATTCTCTCGCGAATGCCTTTTTCGACAGCCGGGATATAGTTGCGCGGAATCGCGCCACCGACGATGTTGTTAACAAACTCAAAGCCCTCACCGCGTTGTACGGGAGCGAGATTAATCGTAACATCACCGAACTGTCCTCTTCCACCGGATTGGCGTTTGTGTCTACCTTGGACGCCTTGGACTCTCCGGCGGATTGTTTCCCGATATGGCACTTTTGGCGGTGAGAGTTCCGTTTCGACCCCGAATTTGTCTGCCATTCGTTCCCGATTAATGTTGATGTGCAGGTCTCCAAGCCCGGAGATGAGAAGTTGTTTCGTAACTTCGTTCCGCTCAATCCTAAACGTCGGGTCTTCTTCGGACATCCGTGTGAGGGAGGTCATCAGTTTTTCATCGTCGCCTTCGCGCGTCGGGCGGATGGCATAGGAAATGACCGAATTTGGGAAATCGATACCTGGCAGTTGAATAGGTGCGTCTCTGTCGCAGAGCGTATCCCCAGTCTGGGTCGCCGCAAGTTTCGTGAGGGCACCAATGTCTCCTGCTTCTACCTGTGGCGTGCTAATTGCCTCTTGACCGTTCATGAACGCCGTTTTTCCGAGGCGTTCAACTTGTCCTCGCGTCGAGTTACTGACTTGGGTATCCCCTTCCAGCGTACCGGAATAAACACGGAAGAAGCTCAATTGTCCTGAAAACGGGTCGGCAATCGATTTGAATACGACAGCGGACATCGGGGCATCCGGTGTGGGTTCTCGGCTCTCCTCTTCATTTTCTGCAGCCGCAACTGCACCGACATCGGTGGGAGATGGGCAACCCGTCAGCAGTGTATCCATCAATTGTTGTACGCCTATATTGTTTAAGGCAGCACCGCAAAGCACAGGGGTAAACTGATTCTCGAAAATCCCGAGTTGCAAGCCGTTCTGAATCTCTTCGTCCGATAGTTCACCTTCAAAAAACTTCTCAATGAGTTCATCGTCGCTTTCTGCGGCGACTTCGACGACTGCTTCGCGAGTTTCTTCAGCCTCTGTCTCCAAGTCTGCCGGTATTTCAGATTTTGCTGCGCGCTTGCTTCCATCGGGTTGCAGATAAGCCGCCATCTGTATGACATCGACGACACCGGCGAACTGCTCCTCTTGACCGATCGGGAGTTGAACAGGAACCGCCCGGGTTTCTAAGATGTCTTCAACGGTTGAGAGTGCGTTTTCGAAGTTGGCGTTCTCTTTATCCATCTTATTGATAAAGATGAGGCGTGGCAGTTCATATTTGTCTGCGATTTCCCACACCTTTTCGGTTCCACCTTCGACACCGGTTGTTGCATCGACAACGACGACAACCGCGTCGACGACGCGGAGTACACTGTGGAGGTCACCATGAAAATCGTCTGCGCCCGGGGTATCAATCAGATTTAGTTTATGTCCTTCCCATTCTGCAATACAGACTGAACAGTTGAGGGTCGTTTTGCGTTCAATCTCGTCAGCGGCATAGTCAGCTACAGAAGTTCCGCTATCAACAGCCCCCATTCGCTCAATGGCACCACCGTTGTAAAGCATCGCTTCAACGAGTGATGTTTTGCCTGCTCCTGAATGCGCGATAATTGCAATGTTTCGGATCTGGTCGGTTCTGTATTGTTTCATACGTCCAAAAATTTCTCCTTTTACTGTTAACCACACGGAATAGAGCGAGCTACGCCGTTTAAAACTATCTTAGCATACTATGGCAAAAATGTCAAGAAAATATTTCTATCAATACTGCCTGAAGTAAAAACGTCTGACATTACCTCTGTAGTTTAAGGTATAATCAATAGGAATTAGGGAGAACCTTCATACCGTGAGTAGTAACTTGCGTTAAATTAGAAAAACTGAAAGGATATATTTATGCAAAACCTTTTCTTCGCGTTCGGTTCAGGTTTGAGTCTACTTGGTGTTGTTTTGGGTGCGTTTGGCGCACATGCCCTACGATCGAAACTCTCACCGGAGATGCTTGAGACTTTTGAAGTAGCAGTTCGATATCAGATGTATCACAGTCTGGGGATGATTGCTGCGGCGTGGGCGGTTTCGCAGTGGCAGAACCAACTCACGGCTATATCGGGATGGTGCTTTTTCGCAGGTATCCTGATTTTTTCGGGCAGTCTCTATATCCTGAGTCTCACGGGGGTTCGATGGCTCGGTGCCATTACTCCGATTGGTGGGTTGGCATTTATCGTGGGGTGGGGGTGTCTAACACTCGCTGCGATTCGCGGATAAACCTCTGCGTTTCAGTCTGTTTAAAGTTGATAGTTGACAGTTATGGCATGTTTGTGTAAAATAATTGGAACGAGAAAACGTGACCTATCCACTTTATGCTGACCGCGAGCATCCTATGTTTGCTGGACGAAAAGGGGGAATCTCTCATGAGAAAGTTGAACATCGAATGGGTTTACGCGTGCATTTGTTTAGGCTTTATGCTAATTGGGCACACTGCCCAGGCGATTCGTTATGAGTTTGATAGTGACAAGGAGATTGCGGATTGGGAGTTGGGACCGCAGGCAACCGCAAAGGTGAAAGACGGTATGCTTGAACTTACCGTTGCCGGTGGACAGAATTCAGGTATTTACTTTGGGGAAGAAAACTGGACGGATTACCGAATGGAAGTCAAGGCACGGAAACTTGATGGACCCTATTTCCATCTGTTCGTTCGGACGCAGGAACCAGCGGTAGATTTCTATTTTATGGAAATCAGCTATAACTCGCATACCACCTCGCTTTTCATGTTTCAAGGCGGTGCTGGGAATGAGATTACCGGTGGTCCGCGTCCGAAACGTCCCGATTCCAAAGACACCAAAGGTGGCGATGCATATACAATTGTTTTTGAAACAGAAGGCGAAACTCTCAGAACCTACATTGATGGGAAACTGATGGTTGAAAACCAGGATAAGACCTACGATAAAGGGCGTCCCGGCTTAGGGGGCAGGGATTCAACCGTTGCGTATGAATATGTTGAGATTAATGGTGAGGGCATCCCACCGACAGCAGTGGAACCTGCTGACAAATTAACGACACTGTGGGGTGGATTAAAAAGTAGATAAACGCGAGGCGGGTTCCGTGCCCGCCTACAACATATAGGAGAAAGACAATGAAGAGACTGGTTATTCTTTTTCTTACAGTTTTGATTTCTACGCAGGTTGAAGCCAATTTCAATTTTGCGGTTCATACGGACTCACATCCTTGGGCGCGTGAAGATCCCAAAGGCGCCCAAGAGGAAATTGATGCCTTGATTAAGATTATTGATAATAAGGTAAACCTAACGGCTTTTGACCCCAAGGATATTAAGGGGTTAGCGGATTGGGTCAAGGCACACACAGAGGGTGGTGGGAATACTCTGATTCTGACAGGTATTACTCCATCAACAATTTATCCAATTGGTAACGCAAAACCTGATGGCTCGCTTCTTGAAGAGTTCCTTGATGCGGGTAATACGATTTTCAATACGGGTGAATATACCTTTTATACGTCGGAAGGACCCGATGAAACGAACGGACAAGCCGCATTACCCAATGTGGTCGACGTTCCAGAAGCATTCGTATGGCAGGGCAGAGGACCAGACGCTTGGCAGGGCGCTCCAGTTGAAATGACTCCGACACAGGAAGGCAAAGACCATGTGCCGAGTCTGAAAAAGTATAACACCTCTTATCCGTTCCATCTTGAGGATTACGAAGGAAGTCCCTGGGAGTTAGAGGTCGCGCTTGCTGAGAATGATGATCAAGATCCGCGGGTTGAACCGGCTGTGCTATACAACACAGATACCGGCGGCCGCCTCGGCATCTTCGTCCAGGCCTATGTTGGTGATGTGCCGCATCCGGGTGTCTCGTGGGGCGCGATTATGGGTGAATTCATCGTTAACTACTATCTACCAGAGGTTTTATCGGTTGAACCGACCGGTAAATTAACAACAACTTGGGGAAAACTGAAATCCCCGAAATAGCAGTCGGTCATCAGCAGTCAGCTGTGAGAGAAGAAACAGTCAGCGGTTACCAGAGAACCTCTTAGTTTCCCATTGCTGACAGCCGATTGCTGATAGCCATTAAAAAATTGGAGTAAAGTGTGAAGGTGATGCCTTCACATCGAATAAAAATGAAAAAATTAGCATATCTTTTGGCGGTTCTCGCATTCTTGATGAGTTGTGTACTCGCGCATGCAGTCGATCCAGATAAGGATTTACTTATCTATTTACCTTTTGATGAGGGTAAAGGGAATACGGCGGAAGATGTTTCGCCGAATGGATTCGTTGGTGACGTGAAAAATGCGAAATGGGTAGAGGGAGTCGTCGGTCAGGCACTCCAGTTTAAGGGTGGAAGTGTCAACTTCGATCCGCTCAAAATCGATCAGCCAAAGGAAATGACGATTGAGTTTTGGTTCAAACCGGACGATAAAATTGAAGGTGGTGCCCGAATTGATCTGCTCTATCGTTTGCAAGGGGGTGGACGACCCCATATCACGTTCAATCGTGGCGGCGTGTTATTCGGGTTCTACTTTGCGACGCAAGGGGTTGAACTGGAGGCGGTCACGAACTATGACGCATTTGAATCCGAATGGTACTACTTCGTCGGATCGCAGAGCAAAAAGACCGCATGGATGTATATTAACGGAGAACTTGATTCCGAAGCAGAAGCGGGTGGAGATGCCCGCATGGATTTCGGTACCGAAGGTATGTGTATCGCAGCGAGTCAGGGCAACGCCAACTTCTTCAACGGTATGATTGATGAATTTAAGATGTGGAGTGTCGCCTTCACTGCTGACGATGTCGCAGATAGTATGGCGAAGGCACTTGCTGTGAAAGCGGGTGGCAAACTCACAACAACGTGGGGTAAACTTAAGTCCGATTCTCGCAGCGTCGGGTTTTAAGTGTTACCTAACACACCTATCGGATTACGGAGATGTGGAGCGGGCGGGTTGCTGAGCGACCCTCCGCATCCACACAAGTTAACACATGTTTCCCTCTGGCAGGCGTAAGCCAGTATTGCTCTCCTGCGCTCCCTTGAAAAATTAACTCGCCATCCAAAAACCAGAACAGATCCTGTGTCCGACTCGAAGCCGAAGCGACCAATCGAATCTTTTGGTTTTCCAGCGGTATCCCTTCCCGAATGTAATAGATAGTATCTGCTGCTGGGGATAAAATAATCGGAGCGTTCCCCGCAATGGTTCCGGTACACAAAGGGTTGTGCTTCGGCAGGACAGACACGGCAAATCCATTCTCCGCCAACCAAGTCGCCGCATCGGCGGGCCACTCCTCAAATATTTGTGATTGTGCTTCGGTAAATGATGTATGTGTTGTAGAATGGCTTTCGGAAACTTTAGGCTTTCGGAAACCTTCAGTTAATAGGCTCTCTGTTGAAGTTACATTCTCTTGCTGGCTGCGACGCAAGCCGCGTATGGGCTTGCGGGACAATGCTGATTGCTGATCGCTATTTTGCTGACTGCTATTCTTACGACAATGAGAACAGAGACTATACCCTGTCGCTTCGTCAACATAGATACGTTTATGAATTGTGCAAACCGCTACAGATGAGATACCCGGGATATATACATCCTCTTTGTGGACCGGACAGTGTGATGAGACTGGCGCGCCACTAAGGGCACATACTTGTCGTGTTTTCAGTTGTTCCGGCTCGGTAAACCAGCCGTGCATGTCTTGTCCTGTCAAGGCGGTAAAGAGCGCGAATAGGATAGGGGTGGCAGCATCTGTACCACTCAGCATCGGAACCCCTTTTCCATTGAAATTACCGAGCCATACACCAATTGTTAATTTCGGCGAGTATCCGATGCACCATGCATCCCGATGCCCATAAGAAGTCCCAGTTTTCCACGCAATTTTGGGTAAGTTCATTGTCCTTTCAAAGGCTTCTGGGTTTCTAACGGTGTTGGTAGGCAGTTGTGAGTTTGTTAACATCTCGGTTATGATGAAGCATGTCTCTTTTCGGAGTAGACGTTGCGAGGATCGGTTTTCGGGGCGTTTGCTGCGTTCACTTTCGGCTTTCGGCTTTCGGTTAAGAGGTATTGAACGTTCAGATCCGTCTTGCAACTGACGGCTGATGGCTGACGGCTGATTGCCATTCTTCTGACGGCTATTTCGTGAGAGCATTAGTTGATAAGGTCCAAATTCTCCCATATTTGCCAAGCCTGCATAAAGTGTTGTCAATTCAAGTAGATTCACCTCGCATCCACCGAGAACCATAGAAAGTCCGTACTTTTGGGCAGGCGCGAGTGTAGAGATACCGGCACGTTTCAGAAAAGCGTGTAGTGCCGAACCTCCAACTCGTGCTTTGCTGTCTTGTATCGGAGGCGAATTGGGGGGTCGGTTTGTCAAGCGGGCGTTAAGATTAACGGCGGGGACATTGAGAGAACGTGCCAGGGCTTGACGGGCGGTGACATAACCGTTATATTTCCCGTCGTAGTTCACCGGTTCATATCCGGCGTAGGTGACAGGGACATCGAATAATAGGGTTTCTGGTGTAATCAAGCCCTCTTCCATCGCCAGGGCATAGACGAAAGGTTTGAGCGCAGAACCCGGAGAACGCGGCGCGAGCGTCCCGTTTATCTGTCCTAATGCGCTCCGGTCGAAGAAATCGTGGGAACCTACCATTGCTAAGACGTGGCGGCTTTGGGTATCCATGACGATGATTGCACCTGTGCTGGTGCTATGTGACCCGCGCAAGTTTGGTTTACGCTCTGCATCCAAGTATTCACGAAGGATGCGGACTGCAGTCTCCTGAACCTTTGCGTCTATTGTCGTGTATATCCTGCCGTCTCTTGTCGATTTTGCATGTTTAACCAACAGGCGTGAGAGGTGTGGTGCTTTGAATGGAAGTGGGTAGCGTTTGTGCGGGATCGGTTCTTGGATTGCTTCCTGCCACTGCTGTTCGGAAATTTGGCGACGTGCCAGGAGACGGTTCAGGACTTTTTTGCGTGCCTTTCGCGCGTTTTCTGGGAACCTGTCGGGTCGCAAACGTTCTGGGGCGTTCGGAATGGCAGCGAGAAGTGCGGCTTCTCCAAGACTAAGTGCGTGCTGGGGTTTGTTGAAATAGAATCGCGAGGCTGCCGCTGTTCCAACTATATTTCCACCATACGGGAGCATGTTGAAATAAGACGTTAAAATCTCTGATTTGGAATAAGCATGTTCAAGTTGAAGCGCGCGGAACATCTCAATGAGTTTGTTCGGAACGGTACGCGCTTTGGGTTCCATCAGTCGCGCGAGTTGCATGGTGATGGTTGAACCGCCGCGCACCACTTCACCCGCTTTCAAATTGTCATAGAAGGCTGTTGCAATTGACACAGGATTGATGCCATAGTGATAGTAAAACCATCTGTCTTCTGATGTTAGTATTGCTTGGTGTAGGAAATGGCTCTCGGTTCTCGACTCTCGGCTCTCAGGTTGCGTCTCACCTTCGACCACAGACTGCTCTTTACTGACCGCTATTCGCCACATGCCATCGTCGGCTAAAAATGCTCGAAGCCACTCGCCGTTTCTGTCCAATACAATCTGAGATACAGGGGGATGGAGACGTGCTTTGGGGAGTGGGAAGCACCAGTTTGCGAGCATAAAGAGAACAACAATCAACAAAAGAGGTAGTATTAGAGTTATGAGTCTTCGGAAGGGTGGTTGTCGGTTGTCGGTTGTCGGTTGTCGGTTACAAGTGGGTTTTGTTAAACGAAGGGGAAACGCCCAAGCAAAAACACCTCTTAACTGAAAACTGAAAACTGAAAACTGAAAACTATTCATTACTCTGCAACCACTGCAATACGCGTGCTACCCGTTACAGCGGATTTGGTTGTATCGTACATCGCCTCAGCGGCAATGGGAGGTAAGGTAAATTCACCCCGTGTGACGGCGCGTAGCGCGTAATAGAATTTACGTTCGCGTTGGCGTGGGAACGTGCCGAAGAAGATAAGCCTATCATCGCGAATATCAATATAATCCGGCTTGAAATGCTGTGCTTTCAACCATGGAATACCTGCTCGGGATTCTAATCGCGGATTCTCAATTTCAAACCCTGTCGGCAACATATCAACGACGACAACGTTTTCGAGATTAGCAGTGAGGGATTTGACGTTTACCTCAGCGATGAGCAGTTCCCCGTGTATGAAGGTGCCCGACCGTTCTTCGCCATCTTTGTTAAAATAGCGTCTGCGTACTTGTAGTTCACGTTCATATTCTTCGATGAAGGAGTCGCGTTGGATACCAAACGCGCTCCAATAGTAGTAGCAACTTCCTTCACCTTTGACAGAGAGTTGGACCCGCGTCCCATCCCATGCTTTATCGGTGTAAGAGACCTCCGTTGCGTCGAAGTCAGCGAAATGCTCACCGTTGCGCGTTAGGGTACCGGTGTAATTTCTATCCATCTGTTTCTTCAGAATCTTACCGAGTGCCAGAAACGCAAAGGCGTTTTCTTGTGTTGTTGCCCATCGGTTCCCCTCAGATGCTGCTTCATTTAGATTTTGAACGAGCATCGGGATTGATGGATGGTTTTCGTTAACTTCGGCAAGAACGTCTAACATAATGGCTTGGGCTCGAATAGGGGAGTCGAGTGTTCCACCGGTCTCCCGTTGTCCGTTCCCCTTATTAAAAGTAGGTGCTACTGATACAGGAAGCATTGACAGGGCAGTTTCCAGTTCGCCACTGAGAGCGAACGCGCCAGCGAGTTGAAAGTGGCTGTAGTCGCTGAGTCCGCTCAAACCTCTGTTTTTCAGGTAGTGCATTGTGCCTCGGTCAGGGTGTCCAGCAGCAGCTAAGACGTAGGCGGCATAGGTTACTAATGAAATCTTTTTTCTTATCTCTTGTGCTTCATTGCTGTCTTCCATGTTTGGTGAGAATTTCGCCTGTGTTTTTAAACCGTTCAGCATTGCGTCGTAAACCCTGTCCGCTACCTCATAGCCTGCCTTTCGTGCCTCAACGAGGAAGTGAGACGCATAAATACTGCTCCATGGATTTACGTAAGAACCGCCGGGCCAGTAAGCAAAACGGTCATCTGACTTCAACATACTTTCGATTTTCATGATACCCGATGTGATGTAATGGTCCACTGAACCTTCTGTTGCCAACATCGGTTCGATGCTTCGCGCCAGGTCGCTGAAGTAAAGCAGTGGAAAAACCTTGCTCGTTGTTTGTTCCAAACATCCGTGTGGATAACGTATAAGATAGCGGAGACTGTCCGCGAACCTGATATTTGGGAACGGCGATAACGTGAGACTAAACTCTGACGAATCGGGTATCAAATTCGATGGGAAAATGAAATCAACAGGTTCATCTGCGCGGACCACTCCTTGTCCAGTTTGTGTTACAGGTGGAGCGACGGAACGCAGTGGGATTTTTACATCCAACTGTGTTGTTTGTGTATTACCGTGTGCCGAGAGGTTGAAGTTGGCTTCCCCTATGGCATCCTGAACGAGAATATCGAAAAAGACTTGTGCTTCTGCGCCTGCGTCAACCCTCGTATCTATACTGAGTTTGCCTATTATGTTCGTAGGAGCGGTTTGTAACCCCGATTCCTTCTCTGAATCCCCCTGAGGCAACGTTTCGGACGGATTGAGGTCACTTGCTGAAAGGAGTCGCACATCGCCTGATGCTTGCAATTCAACTGTAAATTTTCCGTCTGTACCTGTGTCGTTAAAAAGAGTAACAGGTACGCGAACCTTATCACCACCTGCAAGGAATCGTGGGAATGTCGGCGTTAAAACGATGGGTTCGCGGACAGTCAGATACGTTTCAGTGCCTCCGTAATCTCCACCCGCGAATGCGACTGCCATCAACCTCAATGTCCCGTTGAACTGTGGAATCTTGAATTGAACAGTACCGCGACCGTTTCCATCAGTTTTCACGAATCCGGACCAGAGTGAAATCGGCTTGACGCGTCGGATGCTGCCTGTGCTCAATCGTTTCCGCAGTTCCGCCTGCCGTGTCGTGGCCCCATCTCCACCCGTACTTGAATCGTCTGTGACGTTTGCGATTTCCGGTAGGATTCCGCTATACAGGTCAAAGGAACGCGTCTTAAGCCCGCGCTGTCGATAGAAGTGGTCGTGTGGGTTGGGTGTTTTGAAATCAGTTAACGCGAGGATCCCTTCATCAACGGCTGCGATACAGACATCATATTTTTGCCAAGAACGTCTACCATGTACTTGGAACGCAATAGTCACTTCACTATTCGGTAGGACTGTCACATCACTACCGTAGGAGCTGGGGGATTCAGTCTGGGGATAGACTGAATCCATTCCTTGTATTACATTCCCAGTCCCTACAGAGACTTCTGTGGACTCTGTACTCCTTTCCGGACTGGCGAGTGGAATCTTCTGCGTATCCCCGGCGTCATTCGTCTGATGAAGCGACATCTCTATCGAAAGCCGCCTCCGCGTTTCATCTATTTTTAATGGAATTACCCCAAACGCGCGGGCAGGAAGAGGCGACTTCTTATCAGTCACAGCCCCTTCTATTGGGATGGCGCGGATCAGTGTCGCAGAGAGATACACATTCGGTCTATAAGCATACCGGACTGGGATTGATAAAGTTGTAGTGTTGTTTTTCATCACTATTGTCCGGTAGCTCAACACCTTTTCCCGTTCGACAGTCAGCAGGAGTGTACCTGGAAACGGAGCCTTAATATATAGTTTTGCTGTTTGCCCGGGACGGTAAGCAGGCTTATTAAGTGTCAGTTCCAGTCGAGTGGGATGTTCCATAGAAACTGGGATGTTTCCCCATCCACTGACGTAAAATCCGAGTTCTGCAGTCGCTTGTGAGGCGATGTCCTGAAGACGAACGCGGTATTCACCATAGTCTGATGGCGTTAAAGTCACCGTCTGCACTGTCTCTGCCGAAGTTAATGACACGGTTTCCACTTCCGTTGTCTGAGGTTCGGAGACGTACTCGTAACGTCCCGCACCGTTCTGACGAAGTATTGTGTTCCAGTGAACTTTGTAGAGGCTGAGTTTTAGGTCTCTTCCGGATGCAACTGCCATTGTCTCGTTAACAGCAATGTAGTCGAATCGAAGCGGTTGGTTGATTTTTACGTCCCCTGTCGTTGTGCGTCGGAGCCCAACATAGTGCGAATATGGATGGATCACAACTCGGTGAGAAGCGGTGACAGATCTACCACCGGCTTCGCTGATGGTCGCTGTCAGAGTACCGTTTAGCAGCGCGGATGCTTTCAGCGTTTCAGGGACCGTGAATTGATAGTAAGCCTTGCCTGCTGCATCGGTTTTGGCTTCTCCCAACCCAATTCTCTGTTTTTCAAAATTGGAGCGGGCGTTTCCAAATACAAACGAGTCCCATTGTGTGGTACCTGCGTTGGGTATTGTGTCCTTCTTTACAAACGGAACTGCTTCCAATTCACAGAAGGCTTCCACTTTGCGACCTGCTGCTGGAGGGCCGAATAGATTAATAGCCGACACCTCAATGCCCAGTTCCTCTCCAAGTTTATAAGTAGATTTATCCGCTGTTACAGCGACTTTTATCCGATCAGGCATAAATTCTTCAACCTGAAATTGGACTCTTCCAACGACCCGATCAGCGATCCGCATCTTAGCAATATAATTACCAGTCAGCGCGTAGTCAGGAATGGGAATTTGCACATCACAGGCACCACTTTTGTTGGTTTGTAGTCTTAACTCTCGCATGATTCTGCCATTTGGAGAGAGCACTTCAATCCGCGCGGGAAGTGGTTTTGGTGTTACCTGCTTCGGTCCTCGAACAATTCCCGCAAGTTGGACAGTTTCGCCGGGGCGATAGACCCCTCTGCTCGTGTAGAGAAACGCTTCATAACCTTTTTGCAAGTAGGCAGCGCCTGCAATGTTGAAGTCTGCTGTCGCGATTTCGTGCCGGTTGAGCTGAATGAAGGCGAGATCATCCTGTTTCGCGGCGGTAATCATAAACGGTGTGAAGTCTTCTGTCTTCTCCGTAACATCTGTAAACTCGGCATATCCTGCCCAGTTCGTTCTCCCATCGAGTAGCGTCTGGTTATTATCACTGATAAGTTTGACGCGCGCTCTTGGAACTGGCGAGCCAGTAGCAAGTGATTTCACCCAAACGTATAGCCTATCTCCTGTACGTTTGGCAGTGATACCCAAATCTGTGATAAGCACCCATTGATGCGCACTGTCCCACTCTCTCTGTGCGTTTCGTGCCACAACTTTGAAGATACCGACATGTTCGTCTGAGAGATACTCCTCCAAGGAGATAGGGGTTGTTACCTCTTCGTTCAATTGGGACGGGGTATCGAGTTCTTCTGCATGAATCGATTTGCCTAAGTTTCTGCTCCAGCGACTCCATCGTTCTAATTTCGATACATAGATAAGATTGTTCGCGAAAACTTTTTCGATATTGAGTTTTACGCGTTTAATATTAATCGTTGCGAGACCTAAGTTCAGTTGCCCCTTTCTCGCGAGGAAGAAACCATCACCGAGAAACCGGAGTTGGGGTCGGATATCCGGGATTGTCAGGCGCGTCATGTAATCTTGTTTTAAAACGGCATCGTTTCGGGCTGTTAGACCGCGCCGAATTTTTAGCGTGTAGGTAGTGCGCCGCTTAAAGTTACCGTGAATCTGAACGTTTCGATAGTCGGATGTCACCTGATATGCTACTGCTGGGGTAAGTTCTATGTACGGCTCAATAGCGTCACTGAGTACCGGCGCACTGAAACTCACCGAAATATAAGGAGTTCCATCACTTTCCCATACGTCCGAATATGTTACGCCAAGTGTTCCTCTCCCTCGGAGTATGACCGGTGTAACACTTGCTTTTTCTAAACCGATTTTTCCACCTGTACATTTGAACCCTTTTTCAATCTTAATCTTTATCTCTCGGTCTGCCGTGCCACGTTTTATGCGTTTTGTCTCGAATCTTACTGTCCGTGCTGTCGCTGTGTTGGTTTCAATCTGATATGGGATTTCTGTTTCGTCATCGAGTTCAATAGAGAGGTGTGCCTTTAAATCGACAATAGTTACAGGGTAATTAAATGCTATCGTTCCGAAACCTGTTGCGTGTTCACGGGCATCATCGGAGGTAAATTCCATGCGTGCTTGCTGCACTGCGAAAGGATCGGTGGCAAATTTAAACTCTTTTTGTCCGGTGAGTAGAAATGTCTCGGATGGATTGAGTTCTGGTGTGAGTTGAACAGTATATTGTGCGGAGGGTGCTAAAGGTGCGTCTAAAAAGAAACCGACTCTATCGCGGGCGATCCAACGTGCAGTGCCTTGGACAGCTGGCGTAAACCGAAGTGCCTCTGCTGGAACTTCGGTCCCGATACGCGACTTATCAATAATCGCCTCCGAGAACGTAATCGACACATCGACCCATTGCGGAACCTCGCCCTGTGGGCTGAAAGTCTTAACACTGTATCGTGTCCGGGCACGCACGTTACCCTGTACAATGTAGAGGATACAGGCAGCAAGAAGTAAGGACATCAGCCCGATCACGCCTATTAAACTTTTTAAGAGCAAATTTCGGTTTCCAGATTTCGCCGAAAAATTTTTGGAGAGTTTGGCTGCCATCAGTCTGTTCTCTAAAGTGTCGCCTTGTTTTTCGGTTTTACTATAACAGGACTTACGCAAAATCAAAGAATTAGGCTTATCATGACGAAATCGGCGCGGTTAGGAAACCGTACCTACCGCGGAAGTGCGTAAGTCCTATATAATTAACGGATATAAAAGGGCAGAAGATACTTAAATTCCAAGCACTCTTTATCAGCAATTTTTATGCCAATCGAACTTTGATTATTATCAGGACTTACGCAAAATCAGGAAATTTCATCTATTTGGACGCATTCGGTGCGGTTTGGTGTAAAATTAATTACAGAATCTACTATAAAACGTAGTCGTCAGGTTTAATCATTCCGAAAAAGATGAAGAAGGTGTCTTTAGGTGACATTATGTGTAAATATAAACACATAGGGACGGATATGGAAGTCCGTCCCTATACATTAGGACTTACGCAAAATGACCAAATTTCACCTATTTTCACAGGATTCGGTGTCCGTTCCCAGTAACGGGTGGGAACCCTGGTTAGGTGAAAGACCCTACCGGGGCAGTGCGTAAGTCCTATACATAAAGCATTTTTGGATGTCGTATTTGAGCCAAGACCTGTTCTCAATAGAATGAACACTTTGATGCTGGCGCGAAAACTTTTAGAACCAGAATCGTGACATCAAAATAATCTGGTCTGTCCCCTGAAGTTGGCGGAGTGTACCTTTGTCTTTAGGGGTGTCATCGGCATCGTGGTCAGCGTTGGCAAGGTTTGCCCAATAAAAGAGGGAAATTGCCCCGTTTTCGATAAAATTGTACTGAGCACTAAGTGTGACCCGTTGGCTTGCATCTCCCTTAACCGTTCGATCTGGGTCGAACAGACCGTATCGACCCGCAACGGTGAGTTGGGGGAGAATACGGTATTTTGCCCCGACGTAATACCCCTTCGAATCGACAGCATCTGGTGTGAAAGCGGCGACCTCTCCACTATTTCCAAAATTGAACTCACCCTCGATACTCACACCTGCGTAGGAAGCAGTGAGAAATGCACCGATGAGTCGTTCCCAGTCTTCGCTTGGTTTTTCAAGTATTGCGGATACGCCTGCTCGGATCGGTCCGAGTTGGGCACCAAGAGTTCCAAGTCCACCTTTCGCTGCGGTGTTGTTGGTGTTAAAGAAAGCTGCATTGTAGAAAATTTTTCCGGCACTTCCACCGGCTTCAATACCGACATCCCGTTTATTAGAACCAAGTCCGTATCCTTCTCGGACAAGGATGTTATGGTCCTTCTGTTTGATAGCGAAGGGTAGTCGAAATTGCCCGACTTTGACATAGAGATGTTTTGGAATCGCGTCTACCGTTGCAAATGCATTCATTGTTGTTCCGGCGTTATTGGAAAGCGTAAGCCGAACATGTTCAGAGGCTTGTGCGTTGAACGTTACTTCTGCTTGCATGAGCAGAAATCTGTCGACTGAAGAATGGCATGAATTACATCCAGCGATGGCCCCACTCCCTTCGCTGTCCTCTTCGCTGACATGTGTTGTCTTGATAAAAGCGGTCTGAAAATCAAGAGAAGTTGTGAGTCGCTTGACGACCTCCTTGACTTCTTCGGTCACGGCTTCCATGTCGAAATCTTCGGGAAATTCGAAATAGTTCTCTTCAAAAATCTCGCCGACCCGATTTCGGGGTCCACCGCCAGCCGGATCCAGATGACAAAAGCTACACTCTTTCCCAAGTTCGGTTGCGAACTCAGGGCGTGCTTCTACAACGCTCGGGAAAAAAAGACTGAGTGAGATACTGGAAACCATGAGTGTGAGCCATAGAAACTGTGGTATACCTCCTGATGTAACCAACGATCTTGGTTGTGGGAGCGAGTTGTACTCGCGATTTCCATATTTTAGATATCTCACCCAACCCTTGTCGTGTGAATTCAAAAGATTGATTCTCCTTATTTTTTAGTCAAGTTCTGTGAAAACGTAATCGATGTCTTCGACTTGGGCATGGCATCCCCAGCAGACACGGTCTTGCGCTATGACGCTGAACTCAGCATCTGCCGCGTTTCGGACGTATTCAATGAACTCCCAATCATTGTGATCGGGGTCCGTGCCTGCTTTTTTTCGCATAATCGCGATAAGCCCAATATAATCCTTACCGGGACGGGTTGCATTCTTTACAACGATGCTCCCATCCGGATATGGAAACTGCTGGGTCCCGTTCGGTGCGATGGTGTCCCGTGTTTGGTTAACGTAGACGTTTTTTGTGCCGTTGTGCGGGTCGCCACCCGCCACCGGCGGGATAGGTTCTGCGTTTAATTTAAGCCATTGTGTGTAACCTGCCACATCATCGGGCAAACCGGGGAGTGCTACTACCGGTTCTTCGGGATGGGTAGATTCTTCCCAATTCGTGGTTTCTTCTTCTTCGGAGTGTTGAATAATTTCTTCCAATTGCTTTTCGCTGGCACAGGCGGTGAAGAGTAGCGTTATCGCCAGGACAGCCAGCAGGTTTCGTGTGTACATTTTCATGATGAGTGCTCCAATTTTTTCAGATATAACTTACGCGCGCTGTTCTTTTGTAGCATAACGTGTTAGGTTGTGGCACAAGAACCTGAGTGTTTTTCGGGGCACTTCCTCCAACAAAGCGTCATATCGTTAAAATGCCGGAAGTCCTATTCTTAATGCCTACTGATACAATTTAGTATACATTGAACCCTCTCCAGTCTAAAGACTGGAGATTCCTTTTGTTCCTCGTGGGAACATTCTCCGCTCAAGCGGAGCAACATCGGACTTCTAAGCGAATGCCGATGGGCGATGCCATAGTCGCCGCTACTCGGACACCTAAATGTCCAAGATACTTTTGTCTTATATTGATTCCGCCTACACCATCGCGATGATATGTGAAACCACATTTACATTTATATTCACGATTACTTGGTTTATGCCTATCACCGCAACTTGGACAAGTCTGAGAGGTGTAAGACTCATCAATCACTTCCACCTTGATACCTAAAGCCTTGGCTTTGTAGGTAATCAGTTGTGTGATTTTACCAAAAGCCCATTGATGTAACTTTTGATTTGACTTCTTGCTATAGTTGATATTTTCACGAATGCCAGTTAAATCGCCAAGCACAATGATACCAATGCCACGTGACTCACACAATTTTACAAACTTTGTCGTGTGTTTGTGCAAGCCGTCCATTATCTGGTTATCAATTTTCTTGATGCGTTTCCATTTGCGTTTCACTAAATGCCACCAGCGTTGAGAGTGACGTTCACACCTATCAATTTTCTTGCCAAATGACGCGATCACCTTATTCCTCAACCGGTATAGACTTCTAATATACCGCCCATTAAAGATGTTAGTAATCACACCATCATGACTTACCATAGGATGTATCTCGCCAATATCAACGCCAACAATACCTTCTGATTTAGACTTAACAGGTTTACCAACATTATATACAAAATGAAGGCAGTACTGACCCTTATCGTAAACCAACTCAACAAGTGCTATGTGTGATTCAGCGTATTTTATATCAAACCCTTTTGGGAGACTCACCACTAAAGGCTTATTGCCTCTACCATTAGAGAGACTTAACTTTTTACCAAAAAGATCGTTTCTAAATCTAAGAGCTGACTTCTTCCAAGTGGTCGTCTGGAACGCTTTATCTCTATAGGGGGCTTTGCGCTTTTATCACCCTTTTTACGAAGTTCACGAAATGCTTTACGGTTCTTGAAAAACCGACAACGCACATGTTGTATACTCTGTGAATGTAGAGGTTGTGATTTACTCAACTGCTTGTCCATCCACAACTCGCACGCATCGTCAAGTCTGCCACCAGTTCTGTAACCATGAGCATAGTCCCAAGAGTCTTTTAAACGCAAACACTCACCCCATACAGATGCTGAGGAAGCATTTAATTGTTCCAATTGTTCTGAATACGGTATCTTTAGCTTCTGTGTTCGCATTGCTTTCTCCCCGCATTGCTCCCCGATTCCATTCGGTTGGTGGTAGAGACTGCCCTGTGCAGAGCAGATGGAATTCTCTACCAGCAATGCACTTAAATCATATCACGCAAACAAAAATCAGTCAACTTAATTTTCCATTTTCTACATCTCCAAGCTAAAGCATGGAGTTTTGAAAATGAAGATTTTGATAAAATAGTGAAAATTTCAAGAATACCTGAAGCTCCTTTAATCTTGACCCATTGACGGCACACACGATAGCCCAAACAAGCAAATTTTAGCGATGGAATTTTTGATGACGCTAGCCACTCTCGTCGGGAAGCGGACCGAGGGGGTTGTCTCACCCCCCGAGGGTCCATCGATTGCCGATCCCGGACTCGGACTTGAAAGTCGCGCGGCAGAACTTTCCGAAAATGCCGAAAACTTAAAGGCGGGAACGACCCGTATTGCCGTGGCTGGTGGTGTATCGGCTGGCAAGACGACCCTCTTATGCGCTGGAGCTGCCCATGGGAGCGGACGCGAAGACCGGTGTCATTACCGAAATCGTGCACGGAGACGACCCGAATACGGTGGAGATCTTCTATTACCCCCACATCTGATGCAGGTGGGTTCGGCAAGGGCGCAATCGTCCTCAGCATTTTCTCGGGAAGGTATTATCCTAATAACGCCAGTTTGAAAATAAATCTGTAGGTGTTTTTGCGAATCAACGCTGAATGCGCGTGTTGCCTCGCAGTGAGAGTCAGCGGGGTGTTTCCCATAGGTAGAGTGGTAAATACACACCAAAGGTTTCCTTCCGCAGATTGTGCGTTGTGTGAAGTGGATATGCCATCGTGCCATCCGCTTCAGCCGTATCCGTGATAACCGCTTATGCCTCATCGGTAACGGGTTCCTGTGAAGCCTGTGCCTGCTCGGAGGTCACGGATTCGGAGTTCCCTCCTACAAGAAACACGCGGTAGGAGCGATCTCCGAATCGCGACCCTCGACGAAATATTGACACAACCCCTGTGAATTGGTTTGACATCCCGCATGGAAAATGTTATACTTCATTTATGGTAAACTTTAGAATTAATTGGACACTCTGCACCGGCGAGGTTAGAAACCTCGCCTACCCGGAGAGGGGAGAATGTCTGCTTATTTTTCTGGATTACCAGAGACATAGATACCTGCTTTCGCGAGGCACCTGAAAACCGTATCGCCTCGGTGGGTAAAACGCTCCGTTCAAGGAAGAAAAATGAGAAGTTTTGGGACCCAAGGTCGCGTGCGTCCGGAGCAGCATTATATCGTTCCCCGAACATCGCACGTCGCCGATTTCATTACCCGCATTAGAGCGGGAAAATACATCGTCCTCTTCGCACCCCGGCAGACAGGTAAGACGACCTTTTTTCGCTTGGCTCTTGACAGACTGACCGCTGAAGATCCCACCTATTTCGCCATCCCCCTCAATTTTGAGGTGTATGAAGACTGCACACCTATGGAGTTTTATGGAAACCTGATAGAACACATTCGTGAGGAGATAGGGACTGTTTTTCGGAAACGGGAACAGGCGGTGCCGGAAGCATTCGCACACTTTTTGGAAAACACACACCTCACCAATCAACTCTCGCTGCGAAGATTTTTTAGACAGTTAGCAGAATTTCTAAAAAACTACCGAGTTGTCTGTCTCATTGACGAATTTGATGGTATTCCCCAGGCAGCTGTGAAAGGTTTTCTCCACGCCCTCCGTCACATCTATCTTGCGGACGCGCCGCAATGCCCTCACAGTGTCGGTATCGTTGGGGTCAAGAGTATCACACAACTCAATTACGATAGGTCTATCTCGCCGTTCAATATCCAAGATGAGTTCCGATTGCCCAACTTTACACTCGGAGAAGTCCACGACCTCCTCGGACAATATACCGACGAAGTCGGGCAACCCTTCGCACCAGACGTGATTGAAAGCCTCCATAAACAGACTGCCGGGCACCCCTTTCTTGTCAATCGGTGTGCCCAAATTCTCACCACGGAATTGCACATTCCGAAAACCGAAATCATTTCCGTGACGCACTTTGCACAGGCATACAAGCAACTCCTGCGGGAACGGAACACCAACATCGATCATTTGCGAGCGAATGTCCGAAGGGACCCGCGGTTTGAAAAACTCTTGATGCGTATCGTCTCTTATGAAAACGGTATACTCTTCGATCCGGACGATGATCTCATGAATGAACTCGTTACGTATGGCGTTATCACAGAGGATCCCGATGGACTCTGTGAGATTGTTAATCCTATCTACCAGCATCGCATCCTGCAGATATTTAAGCCGACCATTAACGGACTTGAGAACACCTACTTCCCCGAAGACACAGGCGAGAATTTTACGGATTACCTCACGTCCACCGGGGTACTTGAAATAGAACGACTTCTTGATAACTTCCAGGCGTTCATCGCCCGCGCTGGATTCCGTATCCTGCAAGTGCCGGATACCCCGCAAGAATATGTCGGGCAATACCTGCTTTACGCGTATCTCGACCATTTCGTCCGTATTGTCGGTGCGGATATGTTCCTTGAGGTGCAAACGGGACGCGGCAGAATGGACCTGCTCATTCTCCATAACCAGCGAAAATACATCGTTGAGACGAAGATCTGGGAAGGCGACCGATATTATCAATCGGGCAAAGCACAACTGGCGGCATATCTGAAGTTAGAAGGTGCGCAAGAAGGCTATTATGTCGTCTTCGATCACCGCCAGCAGTCAGCGTCGCGGGTAGAGACAGAGACCGTCGCAGGTGTGAAGATTCGGAGTTACGTCATCCCTGTGCTGCAGGAACGGCCTTCAAGTAGATAACGCCAGCCGGTAGCGAAACCCGACATGCCACTTTTATCAAACTCACGTTAGAATATGTGTATGATGCTCCAAAATACTTTCGGCGATTTCACCGCAAACATAAGTGTCGTCTTCAAACTCAATAAGAAGTCGGGCTAACGGCACGACGAGGCTATAGAAAAAACACCCAACGATACGGAAACCCTCAATATCTTTTATCAACTCACGTTATATAAGGGGTTGACCGATTTAATGCGGAAAAAAGTGCAAAAGTAAAATTCGGTGTCCGATTGTAAGCACACAATGTTCACGTTTCACAATATCTATAGAGGCAAAAACCTTACGAGTAGAGAAAATATGCACATTTTCGTTTGCCTTTTTGCTTATCGTTACTGTATCATATCAAAGAGGCAGATACGGTTTCTGCTCATAAAAGCGGCGCGATTGAATGTCTTTACGGATTGCGACGCAAGCCGCGTGTGGGAAACCTGCGGGACAATGCTGATCGCTATTAAAAAAGGAAAGATAATGCTCAGAAATTTGTTTAAAGGTAATGATAAAAACCACGATGAATCCTCCGGTGGAGATAAGCAGGGGAATTGGTTTAATCGACTCAAGTCCGGCTTGACGAAAACCCGAGACCAGTTCATATCTCAATTGTCAGGGCTCCTCCGGGTTGGCAGAAGAATTGACGAAGATTTGATGGAAGAAATTGAGGAGATTTTAATCCAGTCAGATGTAGGCGTTGATACAACCTTGACCTTAATGGATAATGTTAGAGAGAGGGTAAAGTCAGAAGGATTGAGCGATTCTTCAGAGTTGGCATCCGTCCTGAAATCGGAGATTCTCCATTTGCTTGGAAAGGATGTGCTGCTGCAAATTAAGGATGAGAAACCGTATACGATTTTAGTTTTGGGTGTAAATGGTGCGGGAAAAACGACGACTATCGGCAAACTCGCAAGTCGCTTTAGTACGAATGGGCACCGCGTGCTTGTTGCCGCCGGTGATACCTTCCGCGCAGCAGCTGAGGATCAACTCGGTATTTGGTGTGAGCGTGCTGGAGCAGAACTCATCCGGGGCGGTGAAAATGCTGAACCCGCCTCTGTCGTCTTTGATGCGATTCACGCGGCGAAGCATCGCGATGCGGATGTACTCATTGTAGATACTGCTGGCAGACTCCATACGAAAAAACCGCTGATGGATGAATTGTCGAAGATTGGACGTGTCATGGGACGAGCGCACACCGGTGCGCCACATGAAGTCCTGCTTGTTGTTGATGGAACTGTTGGTCAAAATGCCCTGATGCAGGCGAAGATTTTCAATGAGGCGGTGCCGATTACGGGGGTAGCAGTTACAAAACTTGATGGCACTGCTAAGGGCGGTATTGTTATCGCGGTGAATGCGGAAATCGGTGCACCCGTCAAACTTATTGGCATTGGTGAGAAGCTTGACGATTTACGAGATTTTGCGGGGGCAGATTTCGTTGAAGCACTCTTCGCAGATGAGACAGCAGAGGCTTAAGAAACGTCGAGTTCTGTTGCCTACATGTATGCGTTTTGAAACCTTATGACTTACCTACATCATAGAAGTATGCGCGCGGGTTAAGCGCGCATACAACAGTTCTTAGGAATCAGTTTCTCGTAGGTAAGGACCCAGGTGTTTGCGAAGATTACGATGCGCGTGGAGCAGATGCGCTTTGACTGTTCCATCAGATCGTCCAACCGTAGCCGCAATATCTTTAAGCGATAGTCCGTCCCAGTGTCGTAAAATGAAGATTTGCCGCTGCTTTGGTGGAAGTCGGCGGACTGCTTTCCGGATATGGGCTCTCAGCTCCTTATTTTCGATGGCTTTTGCTGGTGATTCTGAGCGGGGATCCGGAATGTTGGACATCGGGAGTTCCTCGGATTCGTCGGTGTCGTACAGCAGTACTTCCGATCTCGCTTTTTTCCGTAGGAAGTCGATACAGAGGTTCACCGTGATTCGGTAAAGCCAACTGTAAAACTGACACTGGCTCTTGAAGTCGCCTAATCCTTGATATGCGCGTATAAAAGCGTCTTGTGTCAAGTCCGACGCATCTTCTGGGTTTGGGACGAAGCGTTGCACCAAACGATAGGTGCGTTTTTGGTAGCGGGTAAAGAGCATATCGAACGCGGCGGTGTCGCCTTGTTGAAATCGCTCAATGAGTTCAACATCCCTGTTACATTCTGGAGGGAGGCTTTCTGGGCTTTGGGACTGCATGTTCTCCTCTTTAGCGTCATTGACCGGGAGAGTGGTTTCTAACTTTCGGCGAAGTTTGCTATACAAACGTCACTAAACCGTCATCGGAAATCAGAAACGCAAGTGGTCATTGACAAAATGGAAGTCACTGGTTCGTTTGTTTGTGGATACTGCGAAACCAACGTTTATATCTTTGACTATCTTGAACCATCTGTTGTAGGACGATTAATTCCTCGTTTTCTTCGGCATGCGGATTCGTCTCGAGTAAGGATAACAATTCCTCATAGACCAAGGAGTCTTCATGGACGAGTGATGAGAGGAGTTTCTCAAAATTCTCACCATGTCCAAGCATTCCTAACAGTTGGTTCGTATGGCGTATCTCCTCGGAAGCAGCTTGATTCAAGTACGCTGCAAGTTCATGTTCATTGCGTTTTTCGGCGATTTGTGCCAGGATCAGTCGCATCCCGACAAGTTTGAGTTTTGCTTGTGCAAGTTCGTCCAGATCCACTTCCAGCCGTTTTTGTAGGTGGTCTGGGTCCCGTGGATGTAACTGTGCATAGCTTGGCCACACCGGCTTTGCCATCACCTGTTTCAGCCGTTTGAGGCTTTCAATCAGGTTTTCCTGCTCTTGTGGGGATAATTGCCCAAAGGTGCTTTCCCAAAAATTTGTCTCGTGTACGACACGCTCTCGGAAAAGTTGTTCAGACTGTGGTGTGAGTTGAATCCGGGCACGTCTCCGATCCTGATCACATTTACGACGGATGACCCAACTGTGCCGTTCAAGGCGACTGACTAAAGCGGATGTTGTATTATGGGCGAGTCCCAAGTGTTCGCCGAGTTCACTCACTGACATACCAGCCTCGCGCCCGTACCAATGAAGATGTTGGAGAGCGTTGAACTGGACAATCGTCAGACGATTCGGGACGACTTCCTGAATAAACCTGGATTTAACAGCCGCTTGCGCATGGCGCATCACACGCATCACGACATCAATTTCGTTATGGAATTCCTGGTTTTTAGACATTTTTTGGCGATACTTGCAAGCCAAACTTACTGTTGAATGAAAGTCGGCAGTGAAGGGTGTTGCTTTCAAGCCCCTGTTACATCATTAAAGTTAATATATCCTATATTGGATATATTTTACATCGTATACGATACAATAATTATACACTCACTTTATCCAGATGTCAAATTAAACTGCCAAAAACAGTAATTTTCGGCGTTTTTCTCGTCCAAACTCGGTGTTTGACTAAAAATCATCTGCATTTTTCACAAAATTAGCAGTTTTTAGTTGCTGCCGACGAGACGTTGTGCCTTCATTTTTCGCTTTCGCTTCGATTTCGACTTAGGTTTCGGTGCGTTCGTTTGGGTGTGTTGCGTTTCTTGGTTGTTTTCTTTCGGTTGATTCACTTGAAGTGCTGTCGGGAGCACGCCATCACGATGATAGTGATCGCGTGGCTTCCGAAGTTGCTGCTGGGCAACATACTTGGCATAGTTGCCTTCGAAAAGTTCAGCAGTCCCCCCGGGTTTACCGTCAAAGATTAGCAATTTCGTTGCGAGGCTGTTGAGTAAATACCGGTCGTGAGAGATAATAAAAAGTGTTGCTGGATATTCCGCCAATGCTGCTTCCAACGCTTCACGTGCTGGGATATCGAGATGGTTCGTCGGTTCATCAAGGAGTAGGACATTCGCGTTTGCTAATAGCAATTTTGCGAGGAGCACACGGCTCTGCTCTCCTCCGCTCAGGTCCCCGATCCTTTTGAACACATCGTCACCCGAAAATAGAAACTTGCTCAAGAAGCTACGTATTTCGCCGTGTGTATGTTGGGGTCGAAGTGCCCAGATTTCGTCAATAATTTCGTTGTCTGGGTTGAGTCCTTCCAATTCTTGTGCATAGTACCCGAACTTGAGCGTGGGACCTACCCACATTTCGCCGTCAGTTGATGCTTCGTCGCCTAAGATCATCCGAAAGAACGTTGTTTTTCCAGTGCCGTTCGCCCCGACAATTCCGATAACATCGCGGCGGTATACCTCAAAATTCAGATCTCTGAAAATGACCTTGTCATCGAACGTTTTACCGACATTTTGACATCGGAGAATATCATTTCCACCGCGAGTTTCAGGTATAAAGTTAAGGTTGAGAGTAGGGTCATCAGATTTCGGTTTCTCGACTCTTTCCAAGCGGTTCAGTTTTTTCCGTCTACCTTGTGCCTCTCGTGTACGTTGCCCTGCCATATTGCGGCGAATAAAGTCCTCTTCGTGTTCAATGAATGCCCGTTGTTTTTTGAATGCTCGTTCTGCGACTAACGCCTCAACCCTTTTCGTTTCGATGTACTTTGAATAATTCCCGCGATAAACTTTTATTTTATGGTCTTCGAGTTCCCAAACTTTTCGGACAACCTTGTCTAAGAAATACCGGTCGTGAGAAACGACGAGGACTGCACCGTTATATTCGATGTTGAGGTAGTTTTCGAGCCACTCAATCCCGTTGATGTCAAGATGATTCGTCGGTTCATCAAAAAGCAGTAGGTCTGGTTTTTCAAGGAGTAGTTTCGCGAGGGTTGCTCGGCTTTTTTGTCCGCCGCTCAGAACGCGAATCGGGAGATTGAAGTCCAGTTCGCTGAAGCCTAAACCACCGAGGATACGATTAATCTCGTGTTCATAATCGTAACCGCCAAGTCGTTCATGCTGTTCTTGAGTCCGAGCGTAAGCGGCTAAAAGGTTTGGTGCATCTTCTGTTTCCATCGCCTCTGCGAGTAGAAGCATCTTGTCTTCAAGTGCCCGCCGTTTTTCAAAAACTTTGAGCATCTCTTGTCTTAAAGTGCAGTCACGTGCAAGGTCCGGCTCTTGACTGAGGTAGCCGATACGCAAGCCCTTCGCGGAAATGACGCTCCCTTTAAAATTAGCAAGCAAACCGTTTATAATTTTAAGTAACGTTGTTTTTCCGGTTCCGTTACGGCCTATTAATCCGAGTCGGTCTCCATGCTCAATTGAGACCGAAATATCGTCGAGAATCAGGTCTGGATCGTATAATTTGGTGACGTGTTCTAATCGTATTAAAGACATGTTTTAATTTTACCTTGCGGAGAAATTTCGGACGCTTAGACTTTGACGTGCGTTCCATAAATGTTCGACTTCTGACGCTTAAATTGAATGCTGCGGGTAATCATTTCCTGATATGTGTTGGCGCGATGTGGATCTGGACGACGGATATTAAATTGCCTGAATCGCCAGAACGCTATGGAGAGAGCGGCATAGTCAACAAAACAATCCAAACACTGCCATTCATTTTCTGTCAAGGGACGCACTGCGTCGTAAGCGTCTAAAAATCGCTGGGCAGCTTCAAGATGTAGTTGATCCTTCGGTGTGTAACAACAACCCATCAGCGTCATTCCGACATCGATCAGTAATGTGTCATAACATCCCTCCTCGAAATCGAGGATCGCAACCATCTTATTGCCATCGAAAAGGGTATTATCCAAAAAAAGGTCTCCGTGTAGAAGCCCCATCGGAAGTGAGGCATTGAGTTGTGGTTCCATTGATTCCAATTGCGATTTCAACGATTCAACAAACGGATGCGTGGCGAATTGTGTGCCTTGGATCTCCTCGAAAAAAGGGATAATCTGTGAAATCCCCATTGCGAAACGGGGCAGTCCAGCGATTGGGGGAATGCAATGCAGTTTTGCTAACGCCTCACCGAGGTGTGCCAGTATCTCTGGTGAGGCGTCTGGTTGTTCTCCATGCAGGAACGGATAGAGCATCACACTGCCGAATGTCTCCTGTATGAGGTGTTTCTGGTCTTTCGTCGGGATGGGGTATACCGTAGGGTAAGCATGCTGCTCGAGGTGTTGCAACAGTGCGATTTGCATGTTGAGTTCTGCTGAGTCTTTTTCATCGCAAATTTTTAGCAGAAATTCCCCCTCTGTGGTCATCAGTTTAAAATTACTGTTCCCAAATCCACCAGCGATTTCCTCAAGTTTCAGCGGTTTGCCGATCGAGTATTGTGCGACAATGTGCGCGAGTTCTGTGGGTGAAAGGGTTGTGTAGCGTGCCATATTTTACCGCTGAGGCTTTGCTAATCTGATTCAGTGTCTTTCTCTAATTCTTGGAATTCCAGGGAGTTACGAATGTTATCAAATGCGGGTTCCGTTTTCGCAGCGGAAAGTGCCGTCTTGTCTACACGAATTGCCTCACGCAACGCGGCAATTGAGAGACCTTTCTCTGCCTTATGTGAATAAGCAACCGCGAGATTGTAATGTGCTTTCGCGAAGTCAACATCTAACTGAGTGGCGCGCTCCCACACTTGGATGGCTTTGTCGAGTTCTCCCAAATTTCCATAGACAACACCCAATGTGAAAAACGGCATTACCCACCCCGGTTCATTCTCGATTGCCAAGCTGAGTTCCATGATGGCTTGTCCAAAATTGCCGTCGTTGGCGTATGCCATACCCCAATTATAGTGAGCGACGGCGACATCGTTCGGTTCGGGTGCGTCCGTGCTTTGTGAATAACGGATCGCTTTCGGACCGCATGCAGTCAGACAAAGCATCAAACCTATAATTAATAGTAACCCACCGAAGCGTAATCTGTTCAGTCCATATAGAAAACTCATAATTTCCCTCCGTCTCTCCATTAAATATTAGCAGAAGGTAGCATTGAAATCAAGGGGTCTCTGATTTTTCCACGTAAATGGCGTAGACCTTTGGATCTTCTGGACGGATGCCGGTGTAATTCAACCTGATTCGGATTGTACCGTTTCTCCCGTCAATCCGTTCTCCATTTTTCCACGCCACCGTCTGATGAAACCCTGACGTGAGGGGGAGACAGTCTTCTCTGGTATGCCCTTCGAGTGGCTGAAAACGCTCGTCTAAGATGTCAAGTGTAACCTGACTGTATTCCGACAAACCGTCGATATTCAGTGCCACTGTGCAAGACTGTCCTTCAAGATCAATGGGTGCCGAAATCACGTGACGAGGTTGTTCTGTTTTGCGACTCATGTCCGCTGCTTGGAAGTAGCCGAGTCGATCGCGTTTCCACGTTGCGATCCGGACCCCGTTACTCAGTTGCTCCGGCCAGGGAGCATACCAGAAAAGGGTCTCATCGCCGACATTCTCAAAACCTTGTCCCTGCATAAGCGCGGCGTGTTTGAAATTCATCGGTGTTGGTAGATGTTCAAAGTCGTCTTCTGCCGCTTCTACCATTTGAAAATCCGGAATCGGTTCGTGATAGTGCAGCGCGTCGTTGCTGACGACCAAGCCGAGATCCATCGTCACGTGTCGACGGTCATTATTTTTCGGTCCGTGCCACTGCCCATAGAAACCGAGAATCACATTCCCCCGATTCCATAATGCCGCACCGAGATGGACCTGTTCGCCTTGGTGTGCCCCCGACACCACAGGTCTTGGTGGGATGTTACCCCGCCTGAACCCCAAGCATGAGGCTTCAATCCAGTGTTCAAAATCGTAGGACACATACAATACCATCTGTCGTGTGGGACCGACGTGGCTTCCACCGTGGGCACTCAGATAGTAGCATCCATTGAATTTCGTAACACCCGACATTTCACAGGAGGGTGGATTCGGGTGCCGTTCAGTTTCGTGCCATTGAAGCCCGTCTTCACTAAACATGACTGCGAATTTTGGGGAATATTTGGACGTTTCAATAATGGCTTTGAACCGACGTGTCGGATTAGGGTCATCTGGCTCATAATACACCACACACGCCTGAATGTGGTACTCTCCGCCTTGTATATCGACGAGATTGTTTCGGGTGGAACCGTTATATTCTACCAATCCGAGTTCCGGTTTTTCCCAATTGTATCCATCACGACTTTTTGCGAAACACACCCGTTGATGCCAACTCTCGTCATCTCCGTGTCCAAGATACCACATCCAAAGTTCGTCGCCGACGCGGTGGACGGATCCGTAATAGATGACGCAGGCACTGTCTGGCGCTCCAGGCGGACCCGGAGACACCACAATTCGGGTCCGATCGACTCCTGCTCTATAAGGCACAAGTTGTAAACGGACACCGTGTTGAAACGGGATGCTGTAGTCGTCAAACGGAAATAGCACTATCTGATCTGTACTGACGTGTTCAGGGTTGTTTTTGATGATCATGTTGTAGTTATCGGTTGTCGGTTCTCAGTTATTGGTTAAAGAAGTTTCCAAGACACTTTAAAAAACGTTTCATTTTAGTCAAAGACTATTCCTTTGAGATTGCCGCGTAGACGAGTGGTTTAACCTTCTCGCTCAGTTCGGAAAAAGGGATATTCTGTGTAAGGATAATTGCCACCAATTCGTCTCGCGGTGAAATCCAGAATTCGGTGCTTGCACCGCCGATCCAGCCGTATTCACCGACTTGGGAAGCCGGTATCCAGTCCGTTTGATCGACACGAACCGAGACACCCAGTCCGAAACCGAGTCCCGCATAACGTTCCTCTGGTTTTTTGTCGAGTGGTATCAAATGCGCTGGTAAATGATTGCGCGTCATCAATTCGACAGATTCCGATGTCATCAGTCGTTCGTCTTCAAATATACCTTTGCCTGAGAGCATCAGACAAAAGCGAGCAAAATCAGCGGCGGTGGAGACCAAGCCGCCACCGGCAGATAGAAATTTCGGTTTCTGTATAAAACTATTTTTCGATACGTGACCCGTTCCGCCCTCTGGGGCATCGATGGTTTGCAAACCTCCCTCTGGTCTTGGACCGTACATACTCGCGAAACGCTCTATTTTCTCCTTCGGCACATAGAAACCGGTATCACGCATACCTAACGGTTGAAAGATCCGTTCTGCTAAAAACGCATCAAAAGACTGACCGGAAGTTACTTCAATCAATCTTCCCAAAACATCTGCAGCGATGCTATAGTGCCATTTCGTTCCGGGTTGGTACAACAACGGAATCCTACCAAGCCTCTCAACCATTTCTTGCAGATCGCATTCATGCAGGAGGTGTAGACCCGCCTCGCGATAGCGTTTGTCGATCGCTGTTTGCCCTGCCATGTATCGGGCGGCACCGGGCAGTCCGGCGGTGTGGCGCATCAGATCACAAACAGTCATGTCCCGATCCGCTTCAACCCATGTGAGTAATTCTCCATCTGTATCCGTTCCTACTTTCAGTCCACCTAATTCGGGTAGGTAGGCTGAAGCCGGGGCATCCAAATGCAGTTTTCCTGCCTCGCAGAGCATCATGACTGCAGCAGCAGCGATCGGCTTTGTCATTGAGTAGATACGAAAGATAGTATCTCTTTGCATCGACTTATCCGCTTCAAGGTCCATCATGCCGAATGCCTCGAAGTATGCTATTTTACCACGCCGTGCCACAACCGTGACCGCACCCGCGAGTCGCTTTTCGTCAATAAACTTTTGCGAAGTCGTAGAAATACACGCAAGCCGTTTTGCTGAGAGTCCCACCTCGTGTGGTGCAGCGATAAGGTTGGGATTTAGTGTTCCGGTGTCCATGATGGCATTCTTCTTTTTGCGGAAAGTTTCGGGTGCTAAGGATTTACGAGTCTCTCCCGTTAAGGATACCACATCAGTGGTAGAATGTCACATTTTTTGGGCGGTATGCTTTGTTGAGTTACACAAGTGCGTTCAGGATTGGGAGCAGGGTACGTATAGTTGGGACATCTCGAAATGTGAAGCCGAACTGCGAGAAATACACAGATGCTGCGAGTGCCTCCGAGATGAGTGGTTTTTTTTCCAACTCCTTTGAGACACCGAGGATAAGGGACACATCCGTCTGTTCAGCGAGGGTGTTGAGTCGCGCAATGAGGTGTCCTTGATGCCATGGATGAAATAATTCAATAGCAGTCTCTACACCGCTTTTGTGAACGAGTTGATAGTCTGGAAAGCAGTAGAAGTCCCCCGGTAAAGGGACGAACTGACTTCCGGGACGGATTTGCCAGTCACCGGTTTTGTTACGGAGCATCGTCTGGAAGAGTTGGATATCTTCAGGGATATAGGCGAGGAACTGTCGTGAAATCGGTTTAATGCCACACGACTCATTGAGCGATAATCCATAACGCTGTTTATTTCGGAACTGGATCTCTGCTGTAAGTTCCCATTTGGGTTGATGCAACACCGCAAGGAAAAAATTCGCCAAATTCATGCCGTACCGTTTTGTTTTATAAAAGAGATTGAGCGGTCCGTCCACCGTAATCTGATAGACTTCGTTGTTTTCGGTTTTCTCTTTCTGGATTGTGGAAAGGAGTTGGTTGAATCTGAGATACTTGAACAGTTGACGAAGTTCGGCTGTCATGGAGTCAGCGAGTTTTAGCGTGAGACTGTTGCTATGGAGAAGCAACCCTTGAACCTGTGCGGTGTTATAACGGTGGAGCAAATGTTCAGCAGAAAGCGTCTTGAATGCCAAAACTGGTTGGCAACTCGGTAGGTCTGCATAGAGTTTAGCAGTCAGATCCTCCGCTTCTATCGGAGCAACCTCTGGTCGCGATTCTTCTGTCGTCCCTAACACTTTACATTGTTCTGCAAACCCACCCGCGGCTTGCGTATAATCTGTGTAATTTTCAAACTGTTCTTGTGAAAGCAAGCGACTCGTCTCCGTGAAGAGTTTTTGTCGAAACGCAATCAGTTCTTCGTTGGGCGTCGTATCAAACTCTGTCCGATCTAACAGGAGTTTTTCGAGTCCGCGTTTGATTATGGGCGGTCCCGTTGTGCTATCAATGATGTGCTTGCTGGTCTCTAAGAGCGTCGCGCGTGGTTTGTCTGGTGATTCTTCAAAAACTGCGATCAATTGCTCAGCAATTGCCAATAATTTCGTATCGGTAGGCTTTACAAATTGTGGATGAATTTGCCCGTTTTGAATTTTGTAACGGAGTAAGTCTTTGGTGAGCATTTTTTAATTATACCTTTTAGAAGACTGGTAAGCGTGGTGTTGTCTGCGTCGCTTGTTAACAAAATGTTCGCTGGTCTGTTTGGAGATGAGTTCGTAAAGCACTGCCTGTTTGCCTTCCTGCTTGCGGAGGATGCGCCCTAATCGTTGAACGTGTTCTCGGACGCTTCCACTTCCTGAGACGATGATGCCAACATTCGCTTCCGGGACATCTACACCTTCGTTTAGGACTTTTGAGGTAACGAGGATGGAATAGGTGCCATCGCGAAACTTGTTCAAAAAATCATTCCGTTCCTTGGGTTTCGTCTGATGCGTTAGCACCGGTAGAAAGAAACGCGTGCCAAGCTGATACGCCGTATCGTTGTCCTGTGTAAAAATGAGGATCCGATCGCCACTGTGCCTTTGAATGAGTTTCCAGACCCATTCCTGTTTTGTAGTTGAAGCAAAACTGAGTTGCTTCTGGGCGAGATACGCTTTAAAGACGGCACGTCCTTCCTCCGTTCGTGAGGTTTTCCAGAGAAAATGGTGCCAGCCGCGCGGTGACCCCATATTAATGCGCTCCTGTTTGAGGAAGTCTAAATAGATGCGGCGGGCTTCTTCGTACTGAACCCGCTCTGTGTCTTCCATGTCAACCGCTATCGTGACAACCCTATACTCGGAGAGCGTTTTCCCAGAGAGTTCTTGTACCTTTATATCGTAACAGGGTTCGCCAACGAGCGCATAGAGTCGGCTCTCTTTCCCATCAACGCGTTCCGGTGTGGCTGTCAATCCCAATCGAAAAGGCGCAATGCTGCTGATTGCTGCATACTGATATTGATCGCTCGGTAGGTGGTGGCATTCGTCGAAAATGGCGAAGCCGAATCGATTTCCGTAATATGGTGCGTGCATGACAGCGGATTGATACGTCGTTACAGTGAGATCTTTCAGCTCGTGATAGCCACCCCCATAAAGTCCTACCTCTTGTCCGAAGTGTTCTTTCAACACGGAGCACCACTGGTGCATTAAGTCGATTGTTGGCACATGTACGAGTGTAGGACGCTGCGTGTCGGCGATAAGCAGAATCGCGATAAAGGTTTTACCTGCACCGGTGGGGAGCGTCACTACGCCGCGTTTGCCGTTGGCGTGCCATGCGTCTATTGCCTCGGTCTGGTAAGGATAAGGAGACATTGTTTTTTTATATGTGAAGGGGCTGACTGTGAACTCCCGCGCTGTGTCCTGATATACGATGTCGTGTGCGCGCAGTTGCGAAACGATATGCCGGTAGCGATAGGCGGGCGCACGGAAGGTGAGTGTGCGTTCGTCCCAGAGGAGATCTGGCAGTCGTGTTTGGAGTGGCTCTGGGACGTTCTGTAGGATGAGGGTGCCTTTGTCAAAATTGATTTTAAGTGGCGAGGACATAATGGTTTCTCAGTGTTTTAACTTAGAATTTTCCATTGGTTACGAATGACTCTATTATATCGAAATCCTATGGACATTCAAGCGTTTTTTAATACAATAGGTCTTGATTTTCTGGTGCCACTGTGCTAAAATAGGCATATCTTAGACATAAAATCTACAGAGAGGAAACAGAACCCGTGCCAAAACTTATAATCATGCCGCCACAGGACGCGGAGTTACGCGAATGGGCTGAAGGTCTCCAAAATGAATTGCCCGCATACACCGTCGTTTTACCGGAGATAGACGCGGAAGTGGAGGAACACCTACCCGATGCAGATGCTGTCTACGGTTGGGTGTCCCCGGAACAACTACCGTTGGCGAAAAATTTGCGATGGTTACAGAACCCCGCGGCAGGTCCTTTTCCAGGCTATTATTACCCGGCATTGATCGAACATCCCGTTGTCGCCTGTAACCCACGTGGTATTTACAACGACCACATTGCGCAACATATCATGATGTTCGTGCTTGCACTTTCTCGTGGGTTACCCTATTATATGGATGCGCAACGTGAAGGGGTCTGGGAGAAAGATGCCCGTAAAAGTGGATACATCGACCTCGCGCAGGCAACGGCATTAATCGTCGGTGTTGGCGGTATCGGGCATGAGACCGCACGACTCTGCGATCAATTCGGAATGAAAGTCATTGGTGTTGATCCGAGGTGGGAGTATGAAGTGCCTTTTGTAGAGAAACACGAATCCACAGAACTCGACACGCTCCTTCCACTCGCCGATTTTGTGATAACCACGACCCCACATACACCTGAAACCGAAGGAATGTGGCACAAAGATCGCTTCACCTTGATGAAACAGACGGCTTACTTCATTAACATCGGACGCGGTAAGACGACGAAACTCGCTGACCTTGTTGAGGCACTTGAGCAGAGGATCATCGCGGGCTGCGGCTTGGATGTATTTGAAATTGAGCCTTTACCTGCTGAAAGTCCGTTGTGGCATCTGCCCAATGTGTTAATAACGCCACACATCGCTGTGAAAGACGCAGAAAACCTTCCAGCACGACGGTTTGAGATTCTCTTGGAAAATGCACGTCGGTTCGCCGAAGGGGAACCGTTGCAGAACGTTGTTAATAAAGCGGCGTGGTATTAGAAAATTTTTATTTTTTTTTTGGCATCTGCCTGCGCTCCGCTCCGCTTACAGCCAGGTTTCTGGTGGCGAATGAAACATTAAACCAGATCAGGGGAGCAGGTTATTGGCCGTGGTTGATTATTGTAGTATAAACTGTAGGGGCGAGTTGGATCTCGGTTTCTTATCAAATCCATAGCCCGTAATGAAATGGAGGGCGGATTTAAGGAAGGGATGTCAAAGTTCAAATGCACGTCGTTCCTCCGCAAGGAAAATTAAAAAATCCGCAAGGAAAAATTAAAAATCATCTTCTAAATGATGAACAGATTCGCCATTTTATCGTCAATGGGTACGTCAATGTCACCGCCGACGTGCCGACACATATCCACGAAACCATCTACGATAAAACCGATGAACTCTTCGCAGGCGCGACGGATCTCCGAAGCGATAGGCAACACAACCCACTCAATAACATTTTACCGGTGGTGCCAGAACTTCAGGTAGTCTTGGAGTCGCCAGAGGTGCGCGGTGCACTCACCAGCATTTTGGGGAACGGGTATGTCATGCACCCACATCGGCATTGCCACCCCAATTTTTTAGGAAGTGCCCCGAGCGGGAAGGAAGATGGCGAAGAGCGGTTGATGATGCCGCTGCATAAGGATGGACATGCCGGTGGAAAACGGCCACGGCACCGAACGCCTCGCTGGGCGATTCTCTTCTATTATCCGCAACCTTGTCTCGCAGATCAGGGACCGACCTGTATCATTCCGGGGACGCAATACATCCGAGAATTTATGTTGGATGGCGAACGTCAACGGCACGAGATACATGCAGAAGGTGAAAACGGGACGCGACTGCTTTCTGAGGGTTTCCTGAATCGGAATCTGGTCCCGATGTCCGGTGAACTCGGCACGGTGTGGATTATGCACTTTGATATGGTGCATTCATTCTTGCAGAACTATATTCCTCTGAATCGCTACGGCATGAAATTCGTCTTTATGCGCACTGAGCAGCCGACGGCACCTTCATGGAACAGTGAGACCTCTCTGTGGCAACCCCCTGAAGTCAACCACGTTCCTTACGATGCGGAGATACTCTGGACGTATATCTGGAATTGGATGTACGGCAAAGCCGATCTATATGAAACCAACCGTCCAGATACCGAGATGGATGTCGCATCAGCAGTTGCGGCATTGAAAACAGGTGATCCGAATGCGCGTATGAAAGCGGCGAGCGAATTAGGTTTTTGGTGTAACTTGCAAGCCAAAACTTGCTCTAAAAAAGTGCGCACGGACGGTGCCGAGGCTGTCCTTGGACTTGTAGATGCACTTGAAGATAGTTATGAACCGGTACGTCGGAATGCCATCTATGCCCTGGGCGCGATCGGTGAACCCGCTGTTAAACCTCTCGTTGGCGCGCTTGATTCAGAAAAAGAGGCGTTTGATATGGAACCGATTCTCCATATCTGTGATGCGGCACACGGACTCGCGGCAACAGGGGCATCAGAAACCGTGCCCGCGCTCATAGCGGCTTTGCAGGACGAACGCGAGAATGTACGCGCTTCAGCAGCGTATGCATTAGGCGAGATGGGTCCTGTCGCAGCAGAGGCAGTTGATGGACTTATTGCGTTATTAACGGATGAATCGGAAGAGGTGCGACGGCATGCAACCTCGGCATTGGGGATGATTAAAGTGCCAGTGTCGAAAACAGTCCCGGCGTTGGTAGAGGTTCTGGAAGATCGCGAAGACACGGATTTAGCGTTCTTTGCGGCGCAGGCGTTGACTCGTATTGGACCGGATGCAACAGAGGCTATCCCCGCATTGCGGGAGGCATTGATGAGCGAGTCGGCGTATGTGCGTGGATTCTCTTCGGAGGCATTGGCTCGGATTGGCACTGCTGAAGCATTGCAGGCGCTCGTGCCGTTTCTACGGACGGCGCGTTGGTTTAATTATGTCAAGAAGAGTGTGCCGGCTTTCAGTATTGAATTGAAGGACGCAAAATCCGCACCGAGCGACGCGGATTCGCTCACGAAATTGATTCAGGAGTGGGCGGAACAAAAAGACATTCCGTTACCGAAACCAGAGACCATCTCGCAGGACTCCGATACACAATTTCAGGTGACCTTCAGCGATGGCAGACAGGCGACTGCCCGCGTTGAGGGTGATGTGCTAAACCTCTATCGTAAAACGCGTGTGGAGGCTGGATTTAAAACATATCGTTAGGATGTTGAAATAAAATTAGATTCCTTTTTCACGCTGGCAAGGTTTTAAACCTCGCCAGCAAATTTTTCATCTATCAATTTTTTTATCGCTTGCATCATCTGTGTACGCAGATGATGCTTGCGGTGAGACCTCTGTAACACCGCCTTCTACACGGGAATCATATATGGTTTTGCTGCCATCAGGGTGACTAATCGTTTTTTTCCCGTTGCTGTGCGATGTCTCCCCGGTGTACCTCAATACAGGTCGGTCCATTGAGATTCCCAGTCTTTCGTATCGCTCTTTGTCCTTTTTCCACCTTTTTAAGTTTGCTTTTGTGGCATCTGACGGATAGAGGTATGCTTCTGCAGTGTAGAGTTCTATTGCCTCATCAATGTTAAGCCCGATGCCGCGTCCGAGCTTTTGCTTGAGTCGGATATAGGTACGAACTTCTGGAGTGTCCCCAAACTCCTTGATGAGTGGGTTGTGCGGACTGGGATTCTCTGGATCGTCCTTGAACGGATCGAATCCGGTAATCAAATCTTCTTTCGGTTTCTTTACCTTCGCGGATTGCTCTTGGGATGAACGGATATTTTGTCCATCTTCAGGGCGCGTTTCGGACACCGCAGTCTTGATATGTTTACTGGTGCACCCTAAGAGGAGAAAACTGGAAAAAATACCGAACAGTGCTATGAGTGGAAGGGTGAAAGTCGGTTTCATTTTGGTTCTCCTTTGTTTTTATCTTTGACTGTTTTTTCTTGTTTTTCGGTAAATCGGTATATCACATTTCTGCATTTGGGAGGACAAGTTTCGGGTTGATTTTCTGTACCGAATTTGCTAAAATAACGAATAGACCCATTCTTTGAACTCTTTCACTTTTCCTTTAGTTCAAAATGCGTAACTCGTAATGAAATTATGCCTTAAATGGCATAATTTTGCTTCGCAGCGAGAATGCTTTACATTTGAAGCGCCGATATAAAAAAGGCATGTCAAAAATCTGGGGGAACACCCCAGCAAAACACCCACAGTGTTTAACCGCAAGGAAAAATTAAAAAATGGATTGTATCTTTTGCTCCATTGTTGCTGGTGACATTCCAGCAACCAAAGTATATGAAGATGAACATGTTTTCGCATTTATGGATATTGCTCCCGCGAACCCGGGGCATACCCTCGTTATACCGAAGCAGCACTATCGGAATATCTTTGATATGCCCACAGAAGTGGGGGGTAAGATCATGCAAGCCGCGATGCCACTCGCAAAAGCGATCCGGACGGCATTGAATGCTGATGGGTTTAACTTGGTTCAGTCGAATGAAGCCGCAGGATTTCAGACCGTTTTCCATTTTCATCTCCACCTGATTCCCCGGTGGGAAGGCGATCCGCTCCGGTTACCATGGCGACCGAGTGAAGGGGATATAGAGGAAATCGGCAACATTGCGGCAAAAATTCGAGAAGCCTTGTAGAACCAGAGTATGGAATCTTGATGGAACAAGATGCATAGCTCGTAATGAAATGGAGAGCGGATATAAGAAAGGCATACTAAAGTGCAAACTTACAGTGTTTAACCACAAGGAAAAATTAAAAAATGAACATCTTGATTACTTCCGCTGGTTCTCAGCTGGCACGCAACGTAGCGAGAGTATTCGCGGAAGAGCACACGCTCCGCTTGACGGAGTTATATCCTGTTGACACTGTTGAAGGAACGTTCGTGCAAAGCGAACTTGGACACGACGAGTCAACCAACGAACTGGTGCACGGCATGGATACCATTATCCACATCGCTGAAATACCGTCTGATCTCCTCGCTGAGGCTGACCAACCCAACAATTACGCGATTGATTATCAGACGCGCTGCACTTATAACCTACTGATGGCGGCATCGGAGGAAGGCGTGAAACATGTTATTTATGCAAGCACGCTTCGTCTTTTTGAACAACACGGTGAAGACTGGACGGTTACAGAGAGTTGGAGGCCCCGCCCCTCCGTCGACGGTTTCGTGCTTTCAAAGCATTTGGGTGAATTCACCTGTAGGGAATTCGCGCGCGAACGGAAACTCGACGTAACATGCCTCCGCCTCGGCAATCTCGTCACGGCTGAAGCCGCTGCGACCGCTGAATATGATTCAATGTGGTTGGAGATGAACGATGCAGTTGCAGCGTTTCAAGGGGCACTTACATCGCCTTCCCGATGGGACATATATCATATCCAATCGGAATTCCCAGGGGCTCGCTTCTCCGTCCGCACAGCCAAGGCTGAAATTGAATTTAATCCCCAATTTATGCCACCAAAAGAACTGTAGGCACACTTCGTGTGATGCGCGCAAACATGAGGAGACATAACGATGAAAGTTCTCATTTTAGGTGGCAACGGCTACCTCGGACCGCATGTCGTCAAGGCGTTGGAACCCTACTACACATTACGCGTCACAGACATCAACGACCTTGAAACGAAACATGAATCGATGCACATTGATGTCGGTTCGCTGGATCAGGTGATGCGAGCGACTGAGGGGATGGACGCGATTCTCAATTGCTCCGTCCTGCGACACGATCGACAGTTGGCTTTCGATGTGAGTACGCGTGGATGTTACAATACGATGCGTGCCGCTGTCGAACACGGGATCCGTCGCGTTATCAACACAGGACCCCATTTCACCATCCAAGGGGATGACTATACCACCTACGATTATGAGATTAACCCGGATGTTCCACCACACACAAGCACCGGACTCTATCCGTTAACCAAGGGATTGGGACAGGAAATCTGTAAAGTCTTCACTGAACATTATGACCTCTATGTCCTCTGCTATCTGTTCCTCAGTTTTCGGGAGCATGAGGATCAAGCGGAAGGCACCGATCTCAATCCCTTTTCTGTCAGTTGGCGTGACGCAGGAGAAGCCTTCCGACTCGGTTTGGAGATTGATTTGGAAGACCTCCCATCACGCTGTGAGATTTTCAATATTTTCGCAGATTTACCGCATCAGCAGTTCTCGAATGTCAAAACGAAACGCATCTTAGGTTTTGCCCCCCAAGATAACTTTGAGCGGATGTGGCATAAAACGGAATAGAACATCAATACCCAATCCATCTGACCGAACCGCAAGGAATAATTAAAAAATGGATATTCAACTTCTTGCACATCGAGGCGGCATGGGACGTGCTCCCGAAAACACCCTTGTTTCCTTCAGGCAGGCATTGGCGGACGGTGCTGATGGATATGAATGTGATGTCTGTCTCACTCAAGATAAGCAACCCGTTCTGATTCACGTTGGCTTCAACCGACACAGTATTCAGGAAGCTACAGGATGCTCCAAATCCCTCAGTGAGCTTACTTGGAAAGAGGTACAGCAATTAACGATGGAGGCGTCTAATGAACCTGTTGCCCATCTTGATGACGCACTCCGTTTCGCACGCGAAAACCAAATGCCGTGCTTCGTTGAACCGAAGACGGACACACCAGAATTACTCCCAATCATCGTGGAACGGATCCGTCACTTTGAAGTGGTTCACCTTGTCAATATTCTCACTTTTTATTTCCGAAGGCATCTGCTTGTAGAGGCGAAGCGTTTAGAACCAAAGTTGCAGACGAGCGCGATTCTCATTAATCCCACGGCGAATTTTCTCAAAGCAGCGACTACTATTGATGCAAACCGCATTATCTTAGGCTGGAGTGGGATTAATCACTTCGGGCTTTATAACGCTTTCACGCGGACTGTTACGCGCCAAGTTAAGCGACTCCGAGAAAACAGGGTTGTTGTTGATGCCGGGTTTATTCAGACAGCGAAGGATGTGGCTTGGGCGGTCTCACCGCAGAAATCTGGGGGTATTGATGGTTTGTGGGTGGACGATGTGCCTTACATCAGACGGTGTCTCCAAGAGATTTAGCCGTGGTAGACACCTTTGGATTCAAGTTTTCGTAGTGAGGTTATCGTTTAACAAAAGTCTCTTTACTGATTGCTGACGACTGACTGCTATTCGATCCATTGCATTGTTTCTCGGAGGCGTTCCTTTGCTTTCGCGTAATCTCGGCGAGTTTGATAAAAGACACGTTGTGCCTCTGTAAATTGTGCTTGTGTTTGGAACGCATCGTTGTAAGTCAGATTTTGATACCCCGGTATTTCAACCGTGACTTCATCAAGCACGCGTTCGATGGTTCGTAACCTTTGTTCAAAAATCCGCACGCGTGTCTCTTCGATCTCCATCCGTTCTTTCGCATTCGCCACCGCACGGTAATCGCGTCGCACCTCTACACGGATCGACTTCGTTTTTTCGACGTACACCAACTGAAGCCTCTCAAGTTCCGCGAGTTCTCGGGCACGCAGGTTCTTCGTCCTGTTTCCATCGTAGAGGGGAATGTTGAAGTTGAAACGCAGTTCCCAGCCATCTTGTGTTCGCGGATTTGTTTGAAAAATGCTTGACCTATCTCGCTCCCGGTCGAGTATCACGGGATCGTAGAATGCCTTTGCGTCCCACGTCTGCCCCCTGGCACCTACACCGGGGTCATGTTGTTCGAGCAGCACGTGAAGATCCTTGTAGCGTGCTTCAGCAGAAAGTTCAGGAAATCGGTTCCAAATTGTCTCTGCGGCGAGACGTTCTTGACGCAGCATATCGCCTTGTAAGTCGCGTAAAACGAGGTTGTTTGAAAGCGCGAGTTCAACGGCAGTTTCGAGTGTCATATCATCGTCAGGCAGGGGTTGTGAGAGGGTAACTTCTGATAGTGGATCAAGTCCGATGAGACTGATGAGTTCCGCAGTGTCAACGTCAAGCCGTCGTTGAAGTTCGTTAATGGCAAGTTGTTGCTCCGACAACTCAAGTTCTGTATTGAGTCGACTGAGGAAAGGTATCCGTTTTTCTGCGTGCTTAATTTGGGTGCCTTTGAGTTTTTTATTGAGTTCCATTTCAATCGCGCGACGTTCCTGAATTTCTTCCTGTGTGAGGATGATATTGTTCCAGAGATTCCGAACGGCGTGAACGCTTTGCTTTTTTGCGCGTTCATATTCAATTTCTGATTTGCGGACATCTTGCTGTGCGGTGTCGAGACTTTCGGGGATTTCGCCAAATTGTGCGAGGAGCATACTTGCCTGTGCGCGAGTGATATAGTCTCTGTCATCGATATCGCCCTCTTTTTGGCGTTGGTATTCGCCGGTGAGTCCGACCTGTGGTAGGTAAATAGCTTTGGACACACGGAGGTTTGCTTTGGCGCGTTCCACCACTTTTTGTGCTTGTTTCACGGCTTCGTTGTTCTGTAGAGCAAGTTCGATGGCGCGTGCTGGCTGTAGTACGACCAGCCGTTGCGCCGAGACGACACTCACAATACTCAAAAACAGACAGACCGCAAGTGCCGTCAACTTTCTTTTCATTCTCAATCTCCATATATTGGCTATTGGCTATCGGCTAAGAATGGCTATCGGAACCATCGGTAATACAAAGCAGCGTTCTGTAACGCTTGCGTCTTTACCGACGGTTTCCGACTGCCGACTGCTGACACCCATTCCTCAACGTCGACTGATGCGGATTGTAACGATAACAATCCCAATCATCAGGAGGATCAACGCACCGAACAGCAACGTCGTCACCGACATCTGCGTCTGAGACTCCACTTGCACCGTTATCGAGCGGTCGCGTGCCTCAAACTTACGGTTGTCGACGGTGACTTCGGCGTTCAACTTCGCTTGATATTCACCCACGCCGATGTCCGCAGGTGGGCTCAACGTCAGTTGGATATCTATCTCCTCGTTGCGTTCCAATGTGCCAATGACTTCGGGAATAACCGTGTATTTCCAATCCGTATTGACATCAACAAGCATACGAGTATCAACGAGATCACGGGTGCCGATGTTCTTCAGCGTTGCCGTCATGTTGACCTCTTCGCCTATTTTGATCGTTTGGAATGCGTTCGGCACAAATACTTCAATCTCCGGTACACCCTTTGGAATCAATTCAAACCGCTCGACACCGCCTTGGATACCCGCAATGCTATCAGCAGAGAGGTTCAACCGATTGTTGACACCGCTGAGTTCTGTTGCCTCTGCCTCATCAAGCACAGCGACGTAGAACTCAAGGGTGCTATCGAGATAGGAGGCATCCAATTCCTCTGGCAGATAAACAATCAACGACAAATTCCGCTTTGACTGTTCCTGCGTAAACTTTACCTGCGACTGACGAGACTTTGTCTCTGGGTCTTGGAATTCAAAGGAGAGACGGTTGAGGAGGTTAATGACGCGAAGTTGGAATGTATTCTCTGTTTCTGCCAACCGATCGAGCGTTAAGTCGTAGGTGACGCTGCTTCCCAAGTTCCCTTCCTGTGAGAAGCGGAGTGAGCTGACATTGACCACATCGAGTGCGGATTCTTTTTGGAGATAGATGAGCCGCGTGTCGGGCTCGTCAAGTTCGGGATAGTCTAACGCTACCTTCACGCTCTCGACATCCTTCTGGAGTTGGAACGTCAGTTCCGCGGTTTCATTGTAACCGAGCACCGGTATTTTTTCTTCATAGGGTTTGACGATATTCGTATCATCGGTAACATCAAGTAAAGAGACATAGATTCCGCGAATCTCATTTGCCGCTGCAATCTCCTCAGGTGCCGCGTTGACGGGCATTGCCTCAGTCGTAGATGTGTTTTTCAGTTGAATCGTCACCATCATTTGGTTGTCGACGCGAAACTTCTTCGCACTCAGGATAGAGATATAGCGCGTATCCTCCTCAAGATGAATTTTGTAGGAAATATCCTTATCAAGGTATTTAAGATTAACGGTGAGGTTATCGACATTCCGCCGCAGTTCAAAGTCGAGGGTTTTCTCCTGTCCGTCTTTGAGTGTCGGAATGCGGGGTTCATAAGGATAACCGATGATGGATTCGGTGTCGTCTTTAATGGAGACGTAGACGTTATTGATTTCTTGTGCGGTGTTGGTCCCTGTTTCTTCTGTTTCGCCTTCCAAGGCACCGTAGGTAAGGACAACTTCGAGACGTCTCCGATCCCCCTCCTTATACCGTCTCGCTGACACGACCGAGATATACGGATCCTCTTGTTTCAGGTGGATGTTTTTCTGCTCCTCACGCCCCGAGTACTTCAACGCTACGACGACATCTCGCACATTCTCTTTGATGAGTTCAAACTCCAAAGTGACAGATTCACCCTCTTTGAGGGTCTCAATTCGTCGTTCATAAGGTTCGGTGATGGTTGCGCCGCTTGCGCCAAAACCTTCCTGTTCTTTAATCTCGACGAAGATGTCGTCAATCTGCGCACTGATGATAATGTCGCGTCCGAGCACTTTCGAGCTTTCAATGAGTTTGACGGGAGACGAAGAATTCCGCAAAGTGATTGAGAACAACTCCCGTCCATCGACGGATTCATAGAGTCTTGTCGTTTCAACGGTGATATGCCACTCATCTTTCAGTGAATCGAGTTCCGTCTGTTGGAGCGTCAGTTTTGCCTGTTCATATTCATCGACGGCACGTTCGTAAGCCTCCTCTGCTGTGTTCACTTCGGAGACAGTAACGATGTTATTTTCCTCCATCAGCATCGCCTTGAGATTTTCGAGATCCACCCGTTTCTTGTTCATCAGTTTTTCTGCCAATTCCATCTTCAGGCGATCGATTTCTATCAGGATTTGACGGTTCTGTTCCTCTTTGGTTTTCGGACTGTTATCGTTAAGAGGTGGAATCTCTTCGGATTCCGCTGCGAGTAGGGGCGAGGTTCCCTCGCCCGCACTGAACAGCAATATCCCTATCACACTCACAAAAACCAGCGCGAACATCAAAGAGGCTCGGATGGAAGACAGGAAGGGTGGAAACGTGGATACCCATCCTTCCACCCTTCCATCCTTCCGCCCAAGAATCTGCCAATCTTCCAATATTATCTTCCGTCTCTGCTTCCATCCTTCCATATTTTTACCCTTCTCTCTTTCACTGAGTTGCATCTTCTTCGGGTTCATATCCAGCGACGTAATGCAGATATAACGCTTCGAGATCTTCTTTTAGAATCTCCTCACGCGTTAGCTCCTGTTCAAGATTGCCTTCCACGAGAATTCCGATCCTGTCGGCGATCTCCTTCGCACGGAAGATGTCGTGCGTCGACATGAAGATGGCTTTGCCTTCCGCTTTTAACTCACGGAGCAGATTCAGGAAATCGGCACCGCCTTTGGGGTCCAACCCCGAAGTCGGTTCATCAAGCAGAACGGCTTGCGCGTTTTTCATGATCGCAATGGCAATACCTAAGCGTTGACGCATCCCTTTGGAGAAGGTCTTGACGCGTCGCGTAAAGGCTTCTGGCTGGAGACCGACACGTCCAAGCGTGGCATCGAGTTCCTCGTTGGAGACCTTCTTCCGTCCACCGAGTTTCGCGAAGAAAGCGAGGTTCTGGCGTGCCGTGAAGTTCCGATAGAGTTCGACGTTCTCAGAAACGTAAGCGAGGTGCTTCTTCGCTTCGAGTGGGAACTTCGGTATCTCAATGTCGCCTATCAAAGCGGTGCCACTTGTGGGTTCGATAAAATTCAGTAGCATAGAGATGGTTGTGCTTTTCCCGGCACCGTTCGCGCCAAGGACGACATAGATTTCGCCGTCATCGACCTTTAGATTCAGTTTGTTGACGGCTAAGACGCTGTCATTGTAAACTTTCGTGAGTTCGCGGGTTTCTAACATTGCTGTTCTCCTATCGTTGATTTACTTCTAAATCTATGATACCGGAAATTTAAGCCGATTTCAAGGAAGCCTCTTATCAGTTTCCGCTTGTGCCGGTGTGAAAGTTCTCAATAATATTGACGGAGCGGAAGGGTCCGTTCTCGCTGTGACGAGAATGTTCTGTGGTTTTCAGAAGCTTGATGCGGTCATTTACCAACTTATCAATATAAGCAGCCTTGTAAATTTCCCAATCCTTCGTTGGTGGAATATCGAAAATGCCTGACTGCCACAGATTCGGATTGTCTTCGAGAAGTGCCAAAGTGTGCCGTTTTGATAGGTAGCGTGAATAATCACCGAGATTTTCTATGGTAACACCTCTATCCAGAAGGTGTTGGAGCCATTCCTCTCGTGCGTATCTTGCATCTATCTCGCGTTCTGTAAAGGTACTATCATAATTTGTGGTTTTTATGCCAGTGTCTTTACGATGGATGCTCACCTCAGTCTTTGAATGTCCACGGTTGTAGTCTGCGTTCAATGCTTGCATAAGTTCACGTGCGTTTGGGGAGCCAGTATACTTTTTGTGATCGGGGGATGCTGACCAGTCAAATTCAATATGTTCACGCAACCGGATATTCGATGTTTCGCTTTCAAAAATGTATCTCTGTATGTGCGAATAGGCGGTACAACTGCTCAGAAAAATAGCGAGTCCCAAAATTGTGAAGAGTGGAAGCCTGAATAGAACGTCTACGCTGTAAAGATTACTTTTCATTTTTTGGCATCTCCTTTATTCTTTTAACCTGATACTGACGCGGGACTGTCACACGGGCTTCAATCGTCAGCCACTTCAATCCGTCTTCCCAATGTTCCCGCCCACGGTGGAATCTTGCTTCAATTCGGACATCTGATCGGTTTCCTGAATGGTTGTCTTCAAGTGTGAGCTCTAAATCTTTGAGCATTTCTCGGATCCATTTAATTGACTTCGGTTTAAATATTAATCCCTTTGATGTCCACCTCTTTTCGAGAGCTATATGAACACGAGGCTGATCTATGGCTTCGATATGAATCGTATCAAACGCCGCGTCGACTGTTAAATGTAAATGTCCATTAGGGTCAATATCACTGTGACTGATTGTTTCCGATTGTGAGATTTCCATCTCACTTATTGTTAGAACAAGGATAATCGGTAATACAAACAGGAGAGACACAAAAGCGACTAATTTCTTAGATTTTGTCATCTGGACTCCTTTCATTTGTGTTGGGTTCACCAATGGGATAATTATTCTTTGTCGTTCATAATTCTGAGCGGATAAAAACCAAGAATGCCCCGCAAATAAACACACAGAGCAGTAAAGCGAGTAACAGCATATCCACCATCGCTGCGTTGAATGTATCACTGAAGGTAATCTTGTCCTCAAAAGTTGGGAGTGCCCTCGGCGAAACCGGCTTTTCAGACATTCCTTCAGGGACTCCGAGGATATGGAGACTCTCTGTATCGGCGCTATCGGTGTCGACGATGAAGTTTCGGAACTGTCTGGTATGATGATGTACGCTTTCGAGGAATTGCAAATGCCGATTCAATCCGGTGCCAGCCATGGATTCAAGGGCGTATTGAACAATTGCCGCCGGAGAAAATCGGGTGATGCCTCTCGCGCGCTGTACCTGCACAAGTTGTGCCGTTAGATGCTCGCGGTTCAACCGTTCCCGAATCTCTACATCTTTGTTGACGAACTCAGCCTTGAGGTGCAATTCCTCCGTGTCTGCCTTTTGGGACTCTGATTTCGCTATTGCTAATTTAAGCTCTTCTTCTCTCGCCTTCGCCAATGCTTCTGCCTCTTTAGGCGATGTTTTTGAGAGTTCCATGAGTTGATTAAGAAGCTGAAGTCCTTCAGATTGCTTCGCTTGTTTGTCCCTGATTCGCTCGTCAAAATCATCGTTAATCTGATCGAGCGCGCTCTTTTTTGCCATTTCCCGTTGGTGCGCGCTTTGAACAGGAGGCATCCATTTTGTGGAAAGGGTGCCGAGGGTGGAAGGCATGAAGACGACAAGTGCTACCCAAATTATCAACAGCGTCACGAGGCTGATCCTGCTATCTCGCGTGCTGGCGGACACCATCAGTCCAACTGCAATGAAAATGCCAGCGTAGCCTGAAGCGATTAGCACGATCATCCCCAAACGTCCCCAGTCTGCTGCACCGAGTTGCGTCCAACTATCCACGGAAATCACCGCCAAATTCAGCAGCACCGCAAAATAGAACGGGATGAGAACGGCTATGAAGGCACCCAAGAACTTCCCTACTAACAGCACAGGGCGCGAAATCGGATTCGCCAGACATAATCGGAGTGTGCCCCTTTCTTTTTCGCCAGAGAGTGCATCAAACGTAAATAAAAGCGGGATGAAAGAAAGCAGATAGGTGATGATAAATGTCCAATCTATTTTTCTCGCCTGAGGACGCAGATCCCACGCGTTCGGGTTGGTGGTCGGATAATCCAACGACCAGATACTTCTTACCTTTCCGCTGAATCCCGCAGTTCTACTCCAAGACCCCCAGTTCGTCGTGCCGCGCTCTGGTAGAAATGCCTCGCCACTGTCTGCAATGAAAGTCAGTGGAGATGGACGTTTGTGAAGTTGACCAGGTCCCTCTTTCAGAAATTCGTAGAGCTGCGTCTCGGATTGCAATTTGTCACGGGCATCAGCAACGTTCTCAGAGTAATTTCGGACCTTGTCTGGATGCGTCTGAAGATGCACCACTGCGTTTGTTACCATTAATGCCACCATGATGAGGGCAGTCAAGGCGAATCGCAAGCTGTTGAGGTGGTCAAAGAATTCTCTTTTGACGATATGTAAGGTCATCGTAATTTCTCCATTTTTTAAAGTTATCAGAGAAATAATTTTCAGTCTTCGGTTAAGAGGTTGTAAAAACTGACAAAATCCCTGTGAAGTCTACACGCGTAAACTGATAACCGAGGTCCGTTCTACTACACTTCAATTTTGACAAGAATCAGGAATGTCACCATAAACAGCACCAGATTCATGAGGAAAAGGAGTGACATATCCGATAGGGCGCGTTGCGCGTTTTCCGAGACATCCGCTACGGCAAGGCGAAACCGTGGCAAATCACTCCAATCCACGGTGCCTTGGTCGGAAGCGAACCAGAGTCGGCTGGCGAACGCATCTTTGTCGTGTAAATAATTAATAAATGTCTGTCGGTAGTTCTGGGTGGCACGACTAAAATCTAACATGCCATTCAGATCCGTGCCCGCCCACGCGGCAGTTGCAAAGGTATAGAGGCTCGCAGGACTAAGTTTCATCAATCGTTCATCCCATGTTGCTTGTCGGAGTGTAGTCCGTGCCAAACGTTGTTCGCGTATCAACCCCACTTTTTCTGCGGCGCGGATATGCGTCGCCCTCATGAACGCCTGATAGTCTTGAAAATGCGGGAGAAGTGGTTCTGAATTCGAGTTCACTTGGGTCATGTTAAACCCATATCTTCTGCCACCAGAGGATGAGTATCCTGAATAACCAATACCAAACTTCGGGGGTTCCCCTGTAAGTGGACTATTGGCTAAGAATCGTTGTTCTTCCCTGTCGGCTTCTTCCCAAATCTGATCAATCTGTTGACTCGTGGATTGTCTTTCTGCGCGCATGTCGCTTACTGGATTGAAGGAAAATCGACTCCAGTTCGGATAGACAAGCACTAAAACGACCCATAAGAACATACAGAGCATCAGGGAGGTAGCCGTACGGCGGGTTGTTGTGGATATCAGCAGTCCTATCAGGTAGAAAACAGACAGGTAGACGACTGTGGTGACGACTATCCCGCCAATTCGGAGAAAATCTGCCGTGCCGAGTTGGATTGAACTCGTAACGGAAAGCTGAATCATTACCATCAGCAAACTCATCAGCACAGGGAGTAGCAGGCATATCATGGCGGCGAGATATTTGGCGAATAGAATTGCACCGCGCCGTACCGGGTGAGAGATAACCAAACGCAAGGTGCCGCTTTCCCAGTCTCCTGCAATCGCGTCATAAGCGAAGAGCAGTGCGAGGAGGCTCAGTACCACTTGAAAGATAGAGACCAAGTCTATCTGCGAAAAGAGGTTTAGGTACGGGTTCTCCAGATTTCGCGCCGAGACGCTTGAAATCGTCGGCACGGTGTCATGATGAATTTCAACCGTAGTTCCGAGGCGTTTGTCTAACCCAGCATTAAAGAGACTGAGCGGATTCGGGGGTCGCTCAACAAACAGTTTTAATGTCGAATAGGTTTGTGCCTCCACCGCTTTCTCATGATGAACCTTTTCTTGCTGGCTGTAGTTTGCTACTCGGTTTTCGTGTGCATCAATCAGCACGACGGTATTGGCAACAACAAGCAGGAGGGTGATGGCGACAGCGGCGAGAAATCGCGCACTCATCAGATGCGTGAGGAATTCTTGGCGGATAAGTGTGCGTAACATGATGCCTCCTTAAAAGTTTAGAGATGTCCTATCCCTTCATTCTATTTTTTTTGGGTTGATCTATCAGGCGATATTTGACTTATATTATAATGTCGCGTTTTGCAGGTGGAAAGGTTGCATATTTTAAAAAGAATCATGAAAAATCTGAATTTCGATTTAAAAATTGCGAGTTTTAGGGGTTTGTTTATTAGAGACACTGCGGTGAAAAAGGATAGTAGGAACTGCGCAGAATTATGTAAAGACCGCACCCTATGTGCCTAACAGTTCAGCCTTATATTCCTCAACGATTGCCTCTAAAATAGACTCAGGAATATCCTCTAACTGGGACGCTAATTCCTCTTCAACGTTAACCATTAGGCTGTGGTCAAATGTTTCGCGTTCGGCACAGGGATCGAAGTATTCACCGTGCGCTTCCAGCAAAACAGCCAAGCATGCAGGGGTCAACCCTTCAGAGATCCCGTGTAGACTCCATGCTGTGCCTCGGTAGCCTTTCTCATAATCGGTACCGAGGTATTTCTGTAGGATCTCTTCTCTTTCAGTGCCTTGTGCCCCGCTATTTTCAAGTTCTTCCGATGCCGCGATCACACGCGGATCCAGTTCCACTTGAAAGGCAGTTGATGCGTCTGCCGCTGGGGCGGGATAAATTCTATAAATCTCCATGTTGTTCTCCATAAGTTGAAAAGTTTGTATATAGCAAGTTTTGGAAACCTGCGAGTTACGCCAAAAAGGGCGGTCCCAGGGGATGGGAGCCGCCCTTTTCTATACGTTTAGAAAAGGTCTACTATACGACTGCCGAGAGTCCACCATCAATGTTGATAGCGGTTCCAGTAATAAACGAGGCACACTCCGATACAAGGAAGGCAACCAGATTACCTACCTCGTTCGGTTCACCTAAACGTCCGAGCGGATGCTCCGCGCCCCGTTCTTCCCAATATTCCTCAAGCGTCCCCGGCGAACCTGCCGCTTTCCACGCGCGTTCGCCTTGGGCACTCTTAATCGAGGTCAGACAAACTGTGTTAACCAAGATTTTGTGAGGTAAAAGTTCTTTGGAAAGTGCCTTTGTCAAAGCGATACCTGCTGCTCGGCTTACTGAGGTCGGACAGGAACCTGCACTGGGCTGTTTGCCTCCCGGATGCGTGATGTTGATAATCCTGCCGCTGCCATTGCTTTTCATGTGCGGGATTACCAATCGCGCACAGCGGATAGCACCCATTAACTTAAGGTCAAGGTCATCGTACCACGCTTCGTCGCTCATGGTTTCAAAGTCACCACCTGCTGAACGGCCCGCGTTATTGATTAAAATGTCGATCTTTCCGAAGTGGCTTGCGGTCTGTGCAATAAAATTCTCTAATGTCTCCGGTTGCGTTACATCTGCGGCGGTTGCGAGGACTTCGCCGCCTGTTTGCGTCCGAATTTCCTCGGCGGTGCTCGCTAAAACATCTTCACGTCTCCCACAAATTGAGACTTTCGCGCCCTCTTCACACAAACGGAGCGCGATACCTTTACCGATCCCCTCACTACCACCCGTAATAACAGCAACTTTTCCAGTTAATCCGAGTTCCATATTTTTAACCTATTGAATCTGGTCCGTGCCTCCGTTGTTGGCACGGGAATAAAATTGGTGAAAATCCTGTTTTAGGTTATAAATGTTTTTTAAAGACCCTGAATCTATCTTGACAACGGAAAGGTAGTTCAGAAGTGATCGTTAAAAAACCCGACACGAAAACTATTGTATTAGCGAAAAAATTGCCTCCGGGACCGCCTTTAGCACGTCGCTTGCGATGAGACCATGCATCCCTGCTGTCTCGGCGGCGATGTCTCCTGCTAACCCATGTAGATAGACGCCAAGCGCGGCTGCGCTTTCGCTTGATATACCTTGTGCCATTAACCCCGCGATGGTGCCTGTCAGCACATCGCCCATACCCCCTGTTGCCATGCCCGGATTACCCGTTGAATTTACCCATAGGTTACCGGTTGGGGTGCCGGTAACGGTGGGTGCCCCTTTAAATACAAGTGTTACACCGTGTTCGCTTGCAAACTGTTGAACGGTGCGGATCCTATCTTTCTCTAATGCAGGGACTGCGGTATTCGTTAACCGCGCCATCTCGCCGGGATGTGGTGTGAGTACCACCTCGCTGTTGAGTAATGAGAGGGTTTCTCTATCGTGCGTGAGGGCATTCAATCCATCCGCATCAATAACCATCCGTAAGTCGAGTCCGTGTTCCCGGTTCTCGCGTATCAGATGATGGACGAATGACACTGTTTCGGGGTGTTGGGAAAGCCCAGGACCGATTGCAAGTATTGATTTCGTTTTTTCTGAAAATTCGAGGATAGCTGAAGTCGCGGATACTGCCAAACTCCCCGCGTCCGTTTCTGATAACGGCAGCGTCATCACTTCGGGTAAGAGACCTTCTAAAATTGGGTTGAGGTGTTTCGGTATTGCGAGTGTCACCAACCCTGTCCCGGCGCGCAAAGCCGCTTCGCTTGCGAGTGCAGCCGCCCCTGTCATACCTGTCGAACCAGCAACGACGAGGACTCGTCCATAACTCCCTTTGTGAGAGGATAACGGACGCGGTGGCATCCATTGTGCCGCTTGCGTCGCTGACGTCCAGTTTACTTTGATGTCTTGTGCGTCTACAACTTGTGCTGGGAAACCGATGTCGGCAATTTCCAGTTTTCCGGTGAGTTCGGCACCCGGATGTATCAACAATCCTCTTTTGGGCAAGCCTATTGTTACCGTTCGATCCGCTTGTATACAGGTGCCTAACGGGTGTCCCGTGTCTGCATCCAGACCGGAGGGGAGATCGACGGAAAGGACGGGGGTGGGAAGCCTATTGATAGCATTGATTATGGCTGCGATTGGATCGCGCACAGTGCCACGCAACCCTGTGCCGAAGATCGCGTCTACAAGGAGTTCGCAACTCGCTAAGGTAGTAGGCACAGTCCCCGTCAGGATTTCTTCAATTTGCAACCCGCCTTTTGGCGCAGCCTGCAAGCCGAAACTTGCTGTTAAACGTTTCGCAATTTGGAGATTGGTCTGTGCCTCGCCGGTGAAGATATCTGGCGGAGAGACAAGGAAGAGACGCACATCGCGTCCTATATGAGCAAGTTGGCGGGCGATAACGATGCCATCGCCGCCGTTGTTACCCTTACCAGCAAAAATGCCAATCCGTTGGCATGTCGGGTAGTGTTGTTCGATTGCGCGAACGATGGCACTCCCAGCAGTCTCCATCAAAACGATGCCGGGAATGCCAATCCCTTCAATAGTGTCCTGATCAATCTGGCGCATTTCCGTCGCAGTCACGACTTTCATCTAAAATACGGACTGGAGACCCCATCCTTTAGGTTGGGGAGGAAAGTCCGCCCTCTTGAAAAGGACCAAAACGTTTCTTTTTCCTTGACGTTTAATCCGAAATTGTGGTATGATATTGATATCACACTGGAAACCGACATAACGAGCGTAATCGCAAGGTTACGTGTCGGTTTCCTACCCACTCGTTAGGGGTTAAAAGTGTGATGTGTGAGAATCCATGAAAAAACGGAAGCGAAAGCAAAAACGCACGCGCCGCGTCTACAAGTATCAGCTGCGCGAACATCCGAAAAACAAACGCTTGGGGAATATGCTTGACGACTTGGGTGACGTGCATAATCACTTCCTTGCTTTGGAAAAGCGGTATTACCGCATCTCTGGTAAATACGCGGGTCGTTTTCGTCTGCAACCGCACTTGACAAATATGTTGAAACGCACGCACCCGCACTGGGCTTGGATACCTCGCGACACGCTTGACGAGGTGATTGTCCGTATTCACACCACGTATGATAGGTTTTTTGACGGTCTCGGTGGACTGCCGAAGTTTAAAAAGCGAAGTAAATATCGCTCTGCGAAGTTCCAATCGGCGTACCTTCTTGAGGAAGGGCGTGTCAGACTGTCTTTCAAAGCGTGGGATGATGCCTCACAATCCTTTAAGTTCCACAAGCGTTGGTTCTCTTTTCACCAGCACCGTGAATGGAACGGAACTGTCCGCTATCTCCAAATCCTTCGGGATGCGGTTGGAACATTTTGGGTGTATGTCGTCACGGATGATGCTTCGACCGAACCTTTGTAAGACGTTTTCTCGAAAACGCGAACTGCTACGAAGCACAAGCCCCGGTCTCCTTTAGGTTATGGGTGCCTTGACGTTTTCTGTCCTTGCGCCAAGCGAGAAACAACGGAATTGGTTCAACCGCGGTTTTAACGTAAGTTCCGCAAGCCTCCGCTGTTGGCTTGCGGCTTGCATTCTTCATTCGATATTCTACTGCAGTTTTTCAGCGAGCACTAACAGGTGTGCTTCCATTTGCGGGATTGCCTGTTCTAAAATTTCCTGCTCTATTTGTAACTCTTGAACCCTTTCATCTTGGTGGGTTTGGAGACAGAAATTCAAATTTGTGCGGAGATCGAACAGGCTCTGCTGAATGTGGTCTTGGAAAGAGCCGTCCGGGTACATCCACCGTCTACCGCGTGTCTGTCGTAAATTGAAGTGGCAATGCCCATTATCGCCACCGAAGCAGTCGAAACGCATAATTTCATCGTCATAAACATATAACGAAGCCGCGGGACCGCGTCCACCCGCATCGTCACGCCAGTATGACTCTAACCGAACGTTGTCTTGAATTGGATATTCAACCAGGTCGTGTTTTTCGTTCGCCATCTGTAGTCCCTCCTTGGGTGTTTTGCGTGGTTGAAAGAACCACACCTACAGTACGAGTTAAAAAGTGACTTGAATTTGAACCAGATTTGCGCTAAAGTATAGCAAACCCAAAAATAGAAGTCAATAAGCAATTTATATTATAAGGATGGAGCGACAACGTGCATATTTCCATCACTGATGCGCGGCAGCTCGCGGAAACTTTTTTGCAAAAGGGTGGCATTGCACCAATGGATGCCGTTATTATTGCAGATATCCTATTGGAAGCAGAACTCCGCGGACGAAAAACGCACGGCTTTATCCGATTAACCGGAATTAAAAGCCGCTATGAACAGGGTGAACGGACTGACATCCGGATTGACGAGGAGAACGGACCGTGCGTGCGGATTGATGGCGGAAATCAACCTGGTTACCTCGTCGCTTATCGCGCAATGGAGCTTGCCATTGAACGCGCAAAAGGGAACGGTGCAAGCATCGTCGGCGTTTACAATACATCGCATTGTGGCATGGCAGGATATTATGTTGACATGGCGCGAAAGACAGATGTCATAGGACTGCTTTTTGCTGACTGTTTGCCCCGAATTACGCCTGAAGGCGGAACCGAAGCCATTTTAGGTACCAATCCAATTGCTGTTGGAATCCCATCCAACACAGTTCCACTCCTATTTGATATGTCTACCGCTGCGATTACCAATGGAGATCTGCTCGTCGCTATGCAGGAAGGCACTCCAATTGCTGAAGGGATCGCCTTTGATCCTGAGGGTGAGCCAACCACAGATGCTGATGCAGCGTTGAAGGGGAGTGTTCGTCCATTTGGTGGATATAAAGGATTTGGGCTTGCACTCATCACACAAATCCTTGCGGGTGCCTTGGTCAACGCCGCTACAATCCCGCCACCCGGTAAAAACTACGGCTTACTCATTGTTGCGATAGACCCAACAAGTTTCGTTCCGTTGACACAGTTCAAGACGGAAGTTGATACACTCATTGCACGCGTCAAAGCGAATCGACGGGAAGCAGGGGTTGCAGAAATCCTTATCCCCGGCGAACGCGCGTATCGTCAGAGGGAAGCACACCTCGCGAACGGTATCCACTTAGAGGACACACTTGTGAATCAATTAACTTGAACGCATCAGTAGGAGCGATCTCATGATCGCAATGAAAGGAGAATTTATATGGCAACTTATAAAGCAGGAATTATCGGTTGTGGCGGACGTGGACGCTCGCATGCCCGCGGGTATCAGGCATCCCCAGATGTAGACATCGTCGCCTGTTCTGATCCGGTTGAAGATGCCCGAAACGCCTTCGCTGAGGCGTTTAAGGTGCCGAAAACCTACGAAAATTATCAAGAGATGCTGGATACAGAATCCCTTGATTTCGTTAGCGTCTGCACTTGGATTGAACTCCATAAGGACATGGTAATCGCCGCCGCTAATAGTGGGATTAGAGCCATCCATTGTGAAAAACCGATGGCACCCACCTGGGGTGATGCTAAGGCACTTTATCAAGCATGTATTGATAACAACGTGGTGATAACGTTCTGTCATCAACGCCGTTTCGGTGCGCAGTTCGTCAAAGCGAAACGTTTGGCAAATGAAGGGGCAATCGGCGAGTTACGTCGACTTGAAGGCGCGTGCCCGAACCTACTTGACTGGGGGACGCACTGGTTCGATATGTTCTTTTTTTACAATAATGACGAACCTGTTGACTGGGTTATCGGTCAAATAGATGTAGCCGAAGAAAAGACTGTCTTCGGTGTTCAGGTTGAAACCAGTGGAATCTCATGGATTCGCTGGAAGAACGGTGTTGAAGGTCTGCTCGCGACCGGGGGTACGTCTTTAGGAGGTATCGCCAATCGTCTCATCGGTACGAAAGGTATCATTGATGTTGGCGGTGGTGGGGCACCGTTGCGGATGCTCCGCGAGGGCGGAGACGGATGGGAAGAGCCTGACTTAACCGGTTTGGTCGCTGAGCGCGACGCAACAACACTCTCTGTGCTTGACCTTATCCACGGTGTAAAAACCGGACGTGAGCCGGAACTCAGTGGTCGCAAGGCACTGCAGGCAACTGAGCTCATTTTTGCAACCTATCAGTCGAGTCGACAGCGGGCAAAGATTGATTTACCACTTACAGTGGACGATTCTGCTTTACTGACGATGGTTGCCAATGGAGACATTGGTTAGGACTTATTTCTATCAAGCGACACTGCGCGGTTTACAATTAACGAACCGCGCAGTGTCGCAGTGTTATGTTCCTCTGGTGTTCTATTATTTTATCAACCTAATTGAAATTTTTGCGTCTAATCTAAAGTAAAGGGGATTCTTACATAATCTGTTCCCCAAGAACGTGAAATCAAATAATCGGAAGTAGTCAATCTTAATAGTTATCAGTTATCAGCCATCCGTTACAAGAGGCTATCTGCATGCAGGATACCTCTTGTAACTTTGTAACTCTCACTGTGAGGTATGCTGATTGCTGACTTCTATTCTCCTTTAGTATCTTTGGACTCGCGACAAGCAGGGAGAAACGAGTGTCAAAAAATAAATATACATACGGCGCAGTTTGTAAGAGACGACCGGTCCCTAATCCCGGTGCCGAATTAACCGAAAACCTGCCTGAAACGAAGTGGAAGGCAGCCCAGAAGCAATTAATTAAAAAAGCGAATTTTCTCTTTTTTCAGATTTTTGTCTCGCTTGTCATCTTAGCGATGCCCACGACGCTTTGGGCGGATCTCATAAGTCTGAGAGTTGATGCAGGTGGAGATGCCGTTTTTAGGGGCGGCGTAGATAGGTTACTTATTACTTTTACTGTTGATGATGATGTTGATGGCGACGGGGATCCGTATGTCGTTGATGTCGGGAATATTACCGTCAGAGGGGAAACCTCTATATTCAACAGCCTTGGGATAATTGATAGCGGGACGGTATCGGCAAATGAGACCGTGGAACTTTTTTGGGGCGGAACTATCAACAACAGGCAACTTTCAGACGGGACCTATACGATCCGGGTTATTGTTGATGAGGAGACACCCGGCTTGACAAGGGACGTGACTTTGGATTCGAGTGCGCCGCGTGTTTCTGATGTCCTGGCAAACGGCGATCCAGATATGCCGATTACCGATGGCAGTTTTATCAAGGATTCACTCCAATCAATTACGGTAACAGGGACAGATGAACGTGAAGAAGGAATTGATCTCGGTAACAGACGAAACACTATTTTCCTGAGAAACGCACGGCAGGCTGTATCACGCGGAACCCTCAATTACGATGGCACAACGCTCACCTTTACTTTGGTAGACCCCTTAGACGAACCGGATGAGAATGGAAAATACACCCTTATTCTTATTTTAATAGATGAAGCCGGTAATGTCGTTCAAAGCTTGCGGGAATTTACCTATGATAACGTGAAGCCCCGTTTAGCAAGAGTCGCTACGAACAGAAGAGCAATTGTTGCCGGCGGGGGGGTTAGCCAACGTCTCAGTTTCGTTGAAGCCACGATCACGGATAACCTCGCGGACGGTGTAGATCTTTTAGCATCCACCATACGTCTTATCGGTCCCGATGGTACGCCTATACCGGGCGACCAGGCACTGGATTCAAGGAATGGTAAAATCCAATGGAATCTTCTGTCACCCTTGTTAGGCAGGGACGATTCCGAAGATGGTGAATATGTTGTTGAGATTGTAGCGGTTGACAAGGCAGGCAACCAAACTGACCCGGTGCGTGTGTCATTTTTTTATGATAACCTGGCACCGAGACTTGTTTCGTTAAGCCCAACACAAAGTGAGGTGTCGTTTAACCTCCTTGACGATACGCTCTATTATAACCTCCCCATCAATGGGTTTGTCGCCACCTTTGAAGATACTGGGATGGGGGTAGATCTTACCGGTGGGCGGCAATCTACTCGTATTGTGTTTGGTACGCCGAAGGCATCCGGGGACGGAAGTTTGAATGTACGTGAAGGGCGCGTATTGACAGATAGCGATAGTGGGACATTAACATACCTTCTAAATAAGCCGATCGTGAACCGGGACGGAAGTCAGGATGGCCGCTATACACTCAATGTGCAGGCAACAGATATTGCCGGTAATACCACGTCTTACAATTACCAACTTATCTATGATACACAAGTGCCGACACTCGTTTCGACAACGCCAGTCTCCTATGAAACGGTTTCAGCGTTATCACAGGTCGAGGTGAAACTCAGTGAGAAAACCAGCGGCATCGATTTCATTCAGAGTGCCTTCGAGTTGACTCGCTTTGATGAAACAGTAGGTGAAGCGGGCGCGGACGTAAATGTACCTGTAAATATAACGAGTAACGGCATAGATACCGCCACACTAACACTCACGAGACCGATTGCCTTAGACGGTTCAGACGATGGCACCTACGCAATTGTAGTCACCCCAGCCGATTTGGCAGGCAACACGGGGGTTCCGATTGTGCGGGAGTTCTACCTCGTCAGTCAGAAGCATGAACCCGAAATCCGATTAACGATGCCCGAAACCACAATGGTCAATCGTTTGCCAACGGTTGCTGTGGAACTCGTTGATTATGTTGGCGCGGGTATAGATTTTGATGCCTCGACAGTGACTGTCAGCAATCCCGAAGGGACGCTGGTGTTACCGGCAGAACTTGAATATGACGAAGCAAACCATCTCCTCACCTGGACGACTGAAGTACCCGTCGCACCCGACGGCAGTGACGATGGTGAATACACCATAACTGCGACGTTTGTCGATTTTACTGGAAAAAGTTGGACACGGGAGTTCTCGTTCGTTTTAGATACGCAAATTCCAGACATTGAAAGCGTCCACGTCGCAATCGACGCCCAACCAGAACTTTCGGCGGATACGATAACACCCCTTACCGAAAGTTTTTCGCAAATCATCGTGACTTTTGAGGACACACTCGGAGATGCTGAACAAGGCTTGCAGGGGGCCGGTAATGATATTGACTTCACGAATACCCTGGTCGAGTTAGCGGGACCTGCGGGGACAATTCCAAACAATATATCTGTCTATAGTCCCACGCAACTCGCCGTCCGTTTTGTTGAATTGGTAGAAGACGGTTCCTATACGTTGGCGATAACAGTCTTAGACCGCGCAGGGAACACCGCACGCGGTGCCGTGCGCTATGCCTTTCTTCTCGATACTGAGAGCCCTCGGATAACCGCATCGTCTCCGATAACATTGAGTGAACCTGTCTCTTATATCGGCGGAGATTTTAGACAGGTCGTGTTTACGATTGAAGATGTAGGTCCCGCCGATCTATTGTTCGAGGAACAGACTGTTACGTTATTAGACGCTGCTGGCAATACTGTTCCTACCGCACTAACGTATAATGAATTAACGAGTCAACTGTATCTGACGATTGTGTCGCCATTCGCCCAAGATGGGAGTTCGGATGGTGAATATACAGTAAAAATATCGCTCGTTGACAAAGCCGGGAATCGTACGGATTCGGAACACACTGTTATTTATGATTCCAAAGTCCCCCAGCTTTCTTCTGTGATGTTGAATACTGAGTCTCCACTAGTGCTTGAACCGCAGCGGATCGAGATGATTTCTGAGACTGTAAGCAGTATCACCCTTCAATTTGAGGAGGCGACACGCATTGACTTTACCAATACCGTGGTTGAGTTAACGGGTCCGGAGGGGCCGGTACTAAGCAATATCTCTGTTGATAGTGCCAAGCAACTCACTGTTCGTTTTGTTGAATTGATGGAAGACGGTTCATATACACTGTCGGTGACCCCTCAAGATGTTGCGGGTAATGCTGCACAAGGTGCCGTGCGGTACGCATTTCTTCTTGATACTGAGAGTCCACGTATCACCGCACCAACACCGTTAGTGTTCAACCAACAGCCTGTTACGTATCTTGGTAAGGCTTTAAGTCAATTTCAGTTTGCGTTTACTGTTGAAGATGTAGGACCCGCCGATCTGTACTTAGAAGAACAAACTATTGAGGTATTGGACGCTTCTGGGGCAAATATTCCGATCGCTTTGACCCGTGACGAATTGACAAGTCAAGTCTTTTTGGCACTTCCTGCCTCGTTCCCTCGAGACGGCAGTGTGGATGGTGAATATACGGTAAAAATATCACTCGTTGACAAAGCAGGGAATCGTTCGGATTCGGAGTACACCGTCGTTTATGACTCCAAGGCACCTCAGATAGGCTCGGTCATGGTTAATACCGAGCCGCCAGTGGAACTTGTCCCGAATCGGATTGCCGAGATCGTGGAATCTATAAACAGTATTACCCTTCAATTTGAAGAGGCGACGTACATTAATTTTGCGAGTACGCAGATTACCTTGATGGGACCTGAATCAACTGATTCATCGGGTGAATCTACGAACCCCTCAATTCCGCTCACATTGGAAGATGATGGCGTCTCTCAGGTTACCCTAAGCTTCTTAGATTTGGAACACATTGGGACGTATACTTTATCTGTCACACCGCAAGATGTAGCAGGCAATGTCGCAGCGGGTGCCCTTAATTATACATTTGTCTTGGATATCCCGCTCCCGCGTGTCAGTTCTGTCGTTATTGCGGACATGGAAACAGAGATAAGTGGTGATATTGCTTACGTCAACGCGAGCAATATGGTTATCGGTGCCCTTCTCGTTGACCCGACGGAAACGGGGTTATCCTTTGGTAATGAAGGATCGGATATCACGGTGACGGCATCCGATGGGACCACGATCGTTCCAGGGACAATAGGTTCCGATGGAGAGAACTTGATCGTTTGGGAACCGATAACGCTTACATCGGATGGGACCACGGATGGAAGATACAAAGTATACATTACGCCTGTTGATAAGGCGGGACGGCAAGGAAGCACGGTGTATCGTGAGTTTATCTATGACACACAGGAACCTGAGATTGTAGCCGCTGGCCCGATTGACTTAAGTCAACCGATTTCCTTTATGAGTGAGAGTTTAACGCAATTCAACGTCACTGTCGCAGATATTGGGCCCGCAAACCTCGACCTATCGGATCAGAAGGTCACCCTCCGCGATGCGAGTGGTGGTTTAGTCCCGACACAACTCACCAACGATACTGAAGGCCAACTCTTTCTCACGTTGGACCAACCGTTACCGCTTGATGGTAGTATGGACGGAGAATATACCGTCCTTGTTGAATTGGCAGATAAGGCGAAAAATCTGTACACGGTTGAACACTTGATTGTCTATGACACCCAAGCCCCCACATTGGCTAGTACAGTACCAGCCGATGGTGCTTTACTTACAGAGGATGTTACAGAGATACAAGTGAAACTCAACGATGAGGGCGGTAGTGGTATTGATTGGTCGGTGACGACGGTAACATTGATTGATCCGAATGGTGCTGAAATATCAGGTGAACTCGTTAGCGATGGCGACACGGAGTTAACCCTCACTACCAGTCAACTTGTTGAAGATGGTCGATATATTATCCGGGTGCAAGCTGTTGACCGCGCAGGCAATGGAGATGCTACCGACTTTAGGCAGAGTTTTATCTTGTCAAGACGTTTACCTGCCATCGTTTCAACAGAACCAATTACAGCACCCGCGGATGAAGCGTTTATGAATGAGGAGCTTGAACTGATAGAAGTAACGCTTGAAACGGATGACGAAAATCACCTGTCAACGCTTCGCTTACTAAATCCAGCCACTCAGGTGGTCGCGGGACAACTGGAGCGCGCAAGTGATCGGTTAATCTATAACCTCGTACGTCCACTCGCTACTGATGGTTCCGAAGATGGTGTTTATACCATTGAGTTCACCCCTATTAGTGCTTCTGGACGGAGCGGTGAAGTTCAACGATTAACCTTCACCTACGACACACAGGCACCCGAAATTGAGTCTGACGAGGCGATTAGCCTTGTTGTTGCAGAACCTGAGGTGAATAATTCCCTGACAGAGATTCATGTCAATCTTACCGATGAAACGTCCGGAATCGATTGGAAAAATCTTGATGAGGAGTGGTTAACCTTTGAACGTCTCTCGCCGAATCCAGCTAAAATTTCGGGACGGGTATCTGACGATGGAGAGGACAATCTTACTTTTCGGCTTACTGTGCCACTCGCAGACAACGGTTCCGCGGACGGTGAATATCGAATCACCCTTAGTCCGAAAGACCGCGCTGGTAACGACGATGAGCCGTATGAGAAGGTCTTTGTCTACGATACCAGTCCGCCGATGATTGACGCAACCACGTTACTTATCAATGACACACCACTTCTTGTTGACATCAATGCCGAAAATTATCCGACAGCCGTTTCGACAACCGGTGGCGTTGTCATACAAGCAAATATCTTTGACACGGGTTTAGGAGTGAACTTGGCGCAATCGAAGATTACTCTGACGAGTCCGGATGGATCGGACATTTCAGGTAGTACTCAGCAAAACGGCGTGGACACTCTCATTTTCAAATCCGATGGATTTAGAATCCAAGGTGTTTATAACATCACGGTTATGAGCGTCGGGAATGACTCCGAACTGCTCGGATTCGCACCAACGGATTCGCTGACTACTGAATTTCTGTATGAAACGACCGTGCCGACTGCCGCTATAACGAGTGATGGTGGTGAAACCGAACTCACCGATAAGGCATTGCCATTAGAAGGCACAGCCTCCGACCCAAGTGGCACACAGCGGCTCGGTGAAGGTGAAATTCAAGTCCCGGCATCTGGTGTGTGGCTCGTTGAGATCGTCGGTACTGGACCCGATAAACAACCCATAGATCCTGTTGCTGCTGTTGATGATAGCAATGCAGAACAGGAACCGTGGAGTGTTTGGTCCATTGACTATCTGCCGACACGTTCCGGTGAGTATGACTTGGATGTCCGGGTCACTGACAATGCCGGAAACTACGAGGTTTATGACATTGGTGAGTATACTATGTCTGTCTCTCTCACCTTCCGAGGCACGACCTTTGGATGGCCGAACCCGCTCCGACTTTCAAAACGGGATGTTGCCTTCTTCTCCTTTGATGTCAATGTGCCACGCGGAGAGACGATTAAACTCACACTGAGTATCTACGATTGGAGTGGTGACATGGTACTCTCTGAAACGTATCCCGATGTTGTATCAGGGCAGCGCAATGATCAGTTGGTGAAATGGAATTTAGAGAATCAAGCGGGCACCCCTGTCGCACGAGGACTCTATGTCTTCCGATTGGAAGCTGTCAATGCAGCCGGAAATCACGCGAACGTTGTCGGCAAAGTGCTGGTCGTGGAATAGTTTTAACTATCTACTTGTGCCTTTGGTGTATATGTAAGTGTGGATTTTACTATAAAAGAATGGACGCTCTACCAGGAGACCATAATTAAAAAAATGGAAATAAACTTCTCACCTTTAAGAAACTTGTATAGGATGATCGGAAACCTACCTGTAATCAAACGGAGGGGTTTTTGCTTGGGTGTTCCTTTAGTCCATGGGACCATCATTAAAAAAATCGCAATAGTGCTTCTCATAGTAACCGCTGTCGTCCCAAGCGCACAGGCAGTTAGTATCCACGATGGAGCAGGAACAGCCGGTGCCGCTTTCCTAAAAATTGAAGGTGGAAGTCGGCCCGTTGGAATGGGTGGTGCCTTCGCTGGACTTGCTAATGACGTTAACACTATCTTTTGGAATCCAGCAGGACTAACGGCTGTCCACGATCAGGAACTGACCGCGATGCAACACTTCTCATTCGCGGACATTAACAATCAAACCATCGGATACGCACAGCGGATAGACCGGCTCGTCTGGGGTGCGAGTTTCCTTGGAAGTTTTACAGAAATTGAACGCCGACAAGGACCAACGGAAGACCCGGATAGCACTGTGACAGTCGGAGGTTTCGCTACGGGGTTATCCGTCGCCTACCCACTTGGCACGGCGATGTCAGTTGGTGGTACAGCAAAGGTAATTTCACAACAATTGGACATTCAGAATGCCTATGGTGTCGCGGCAGATGTCGGGATGATCTTGCGTTTGCTTGACAATCACCTTGGAATCGGGATTGCTATCCAGAATGCTGGGGTCTTAGATGGTGGGGAAAATCTGCCGATGGCACTCCGCGCAGGACTGGCTTATAGAACGTGGAAACAACCGGCGGCAGAAGCAGACGAAACAATGCCTCCCAGTGAAGTGTGGGCATTCGTTGCGGATGCCAACCTTCCACTCATTGATGCAAATCCGAGTTTTCATATCGGGGCAGAACGGTGGTTTTATGAGAGCATTGCTGCGCGTATCGGATACCGGATTGGGATGAACGAGAATCCCAGCGATGGGTTAGCACTCGGTATCGGTGTGCGACGCAGTGGTGAAGATGCGTTAGCGAACATTGACTTCCAGTTTGACTACGCTTTCGTACCCGACGCTTATGTCGGCAACGCGCATCGGGTCTCTATCATCACACGATTTTAATGGCTGTCGGCTGTCGGCTATCAGCCATCGGTCACAAGAGATTTTGATTCACCTCTTAACTGACAGCCGACGGCTGATGGCTGACGGCTAATTACACACTCGCTTCAAGCATTCGCTTGATAGGCGTGCGCGCTTTGTCAATAATTTCAGGACTCAATGTAACCTCGTATTCACCGAGGTCCGCATTCTGATCGATCGCTTCCAGAATGTTCGCTATTTTCCCCAAACTTACCTGTGCCATGTGTGAGCATCGGACCGAGCAGGCTGTCCAGAATTGAACTTCTGGAAATTCCTGTGCCAGATTTGAGGTTAATTCACACTCCGAAGCAACGAAAGCGCGCTCAAGTTGGTTCGCTGCAACGCGTTCCCCTATGTCCTTCATAATTTGACTCGTGCTGCCGTAAAAATCCGCTTCCTGTAAAACATTTGGACGGCATTCCCAGTGTGCGTATAGTTTGCGACGAGGATGACCTTTCGGGATTTCAAACGATTCACGAATTCCGAGAAGATCATCAAGTGTGAACCTTTCATGAACTTCACAGACAGCACCGCGCGCTGTGTTGTCTTTGCCGGGGTAGACGACATTTTTCTCGCCCTTCAATTCTTCTTCTAAATTCTGGGCAAAGAAGATGTCGGGCACAAAGATTACAGTATCCCCTGGCATTGTTTTCGCGATGTGTGCCGCATTTGCCGATGTACAGCAGATATCCGATTCTGCTTTCGCATCTGCGTAACTATTAACGTAAATCATCACTGGCGCGCCCGGATACAAAGCTTTCAACTCTTTGACATCCTCGGCACCGAAGTTATCGGCGAGTGAACAGCCTGCTGTCTTATCTGCAACCAGCACTGTTTTGCTCGGATTCAAAATTTTCGCTGTTTCTGCCATGAACGGCACGCCGTTGAAAATTAGATAGGGTGCTTCTGTGTTTGCAGCGTACATGCTCAGCCCGAGCGAATCACCCTGTTCCTCTTTTTCAGAAAGTCCAAAAACCAGTGGTTCCATGTAGTTGTGACCGAGCATCACGACGTTGTGCTTCTGTTTCAGGGCCCGTATCTTGTGGATAGTCTTTGCATGGGCTTCTATGTCGAGAAACGTTAAACTTGGATGGTGACGGTTGTACAATTCTTGTTTAACGTCCTCAAGACTCAATTCTGTCGTACAATTCGGTGCATCTGTTGTGTCGGGAGTTTCTCCCTTAGAATGCATGACAGTCATCTTTACACGCTCCGAGTAGATCGCTAATTAGGTTTTTAATTGATTGCTCCTGGACCGCTTCCACTGTGGGAGGGGTTTGTAACCCCGATTCTTCGGACTGAGATTGAAGATTTTTACAGGTTTTCAATCTCCTCAATATGGGCTGGCAATCTGTACCCTAAGTAGCGACTCTTTTTTAATCGTTCCAATTAGGATACACGCAAAATGTTTTTTTGTCAAGGTTAACGCACTTATGAAAAATTTATGTCAAATTTTCTGTAGAAAAACAAAAAAAATATGTGCTTTTGTGCTTATTCTATGCCTAATTGCGGGATTAACACCAACTACGGAGGGTATTTCGGTCAAATTAAGAGGGAAAATAGCCTTGGGAGGGATTCTCTCGGGGTTAGCGTATACGACTTATGCGCTTGTAACGCGCGACAAGCGGGCAATGGAGAAGTTAAAACTTCACCTCGGCCCGCCTGATCGTGTTGTCCAATTTGAACGTGGTTTTGATCGATGGCGCATCGACTATTACGGAGAGGCGTGCTATCTGTTTCGCAACAATCGTTTGATAGGGGCAAAACCACTGGAGGCTTCCTTTTCCATTGATGTTGCCCCAGTGAAACTTGGCTGGGAGACTGGAAGGCTGCAAGCGGGGATGGAAGGATGGAAGGATGGAAGAAAGAAACGACCTTCCACGCTTCCAATCTTTTACGCTCCTATTCTTCCACCATTTCTCATTGATATGCCTGTTTCAGGGAGCCCCATGTGGTTGCGGCTTTACCTTTCGCGTCCACAGCGAGTCCCTCAACCTGTATTTTTCTATCTTTATCGGTTGGAAGACGAACGTTTGCTTGGTCTGCCGCTGTGGCTTTCACGTTAGTCGTCACGAAAATGGCGTCCAACATCGTAGCATCTTCCCGAACGCCGATACGTAGGAGCGTTTCACCGGCTTTATCAAACTTCCATTCTCTGTCAAACGTGCCACCATCTAACCAGTGATTGATGCGGTCCCAATGCCACGCGGCACCTTGCGCGACGCCCCAGCGGAACTCCGTATTCTGGGTTGCTTGTGCATTTTCATCCGGGTCAGCGGGTTGCCATACGACCCAGAAGGAATCGCTATTGCCATCCCATGCGATAACGTGTCCCCAGAGTGCGTACTTCCCGGGTTCAGGGATGTTGATAATAAAGTCGGCGTGTCCTGTACCACCGCCACCAGCTACCGGCTCACCTTCCATCCAGATGAACTTTTTATCAGATGCATCTTTATCGTCTGCAATAATCATCGGTTCTACAATTTCGTTTGCGAGTTCTGCTTCGACGGCAATTTCTACTTCAGCACTGAGTCCCACGATACTGCATAAAAACGCTGTCAGTATAAGCAGGGGAAAAGTTACTCCGTATTTCATCAAGTCGCTCCTTTCTTTATAGCAGTCAGCATTGTCCCGCAGGTTTCCCACACGCGGCTTGCGTCGCAGTCAGCAGTCAGTAAAAAGGGTGTTTTTAACCGTAAAACCTCTTACTGACGGTTTCCGACGGTTTCCGATAGCCGACAGCCATTCTTCTATTTACCCGCTTTGAGTTGTCCCCACATTGTAGCGAGTTTATCTTTCGGTTCAACAGGGGTTAAGGAATCTTCAGGAATCGGATCCCGTGGACCTGCTTCCGCTTCGTCCTCCGAGAGGTTGTCAGTGATATATATCACATCCAGCATCGCTGCATCTTCCCGAACGGCGATACGCAATGTGGTGTCCCCGGCTGCATCTATCTCCCATTCCCGTTCAAAAGTGCCGCCGTCTAACCAGTGGTTGATGCGATCCCAGTGCCACTCTTCGCTTTGCGCGACCCCCCAGCGGAACTCCGTATTCTGAGTCGCTTGTGCGTCTTCGTCGGGATCAGCAGGTTGCCATGTCACCCAGAAGGAATCGCTATTGCCATCCCATGCGATGACTTTGCCCCAGAGGGCATAGGTACCGGGTGCGGGGATATGCAGCGTGTATTCCGCCCACCCTTCACCCCCGCCACCCGCAAGAGGTTCACCTTCCATCCATATAAACTGTCCACCGGAAGCATCAGCATCGTCGGCGACTACCATTGGTGCTTCGATCACATCTGCCATCTCTGCCTCAATCGCGCGCTCATAGCCGTAACTCATGCCGCTTGTTAGCAGTAAACCAACCATGAAAAGCATACCGAATACTAACGTTTTGAAACGCATAAAATGTCTCCTTTTTTTAAAGTTATCAGTTGTCAGTTGTCAGTTAAGAGGTGTTCGTGAGTCCCAAGCCTGTAGCTCGTAATGAAATGGAGAGCGGATATAAGGGACGCACGTGAGAGTCGAAACGCACGTTGTTCTTCCGCAAGGTAAAATTAAAAATCTCGAATTTTGCCCCATTGCTGAATCTGTAATGTTGACGGTTCTATAGGCAAAACGTCCGAACCGCTGAACCATTTCGGTTGTGCCGCCCATGCCCCATTGTTAATCAATTCACGTCTCTCGGTTCCATCGGTATGCATCAGGTGGATAACCCATCTGCCGTCCTTTTCAAATTGAAAGGCAAGCGTTTTGCCATTTGGTGCCCAAGCGGGAACTGCTTCATCAGTTGGTGTGTCGGTGAGTGCTTGCTTGTTCCCACCATCAATTGCGTCCATGATATACAAATCGAAATCAGCGAGTTCTGCCTTTTGATGCATAGACGCATATACAATCCGTGTGCCATCGGGTGACCAAGCGGGATAAGTGTCCATTAGCGGTTGATGTGTCAATCGCCGTTCCACCCGACTGCCTGCATCTATCACATAGATATCCCAGTTAAGTTCTCGTTTTGAATGGAAGACGAGGGCATTTCCATCGGGTGACCATGTCGGAACTTCGTCTTGAAACGAATTTTTCGTCAGTTGGACCACCTCGTTGTTATCAAGGTAGAGTAGATAGATGTTGAAATGCCCGTCGCGATCTGACGTGAAAGCAAGACGCTTACCATCGGGTGCCCAAGCTGGTGCCTTATCTGTTGCTCGGTGGTGTGTTAAGCGTCGCTGATTCGTTCCATCAGCCTGCATCACATAGATTTCGTGATTCCCATCGCGCCGAGAGAAGAAAGCGATCTGAACGCCATCGGGTGCCCACGTCGGATAATAATCCGCAGCCGGATTGTTTGTAAGATTCACAGGGCGTTGGTTTCCGATCGTATCTGTCAGATAGATTTCCCAATCACCACTCACGTTTGAAGCAAAGGCAATCATCATAGATGGGTGTGGTTGGCACAACGCACTACTGATTAAAAGGGCAAACGTCACAAAAACACAGCCGAAGGTCGCGATTCGGAAATCGCTCCTACCGTATACTAACAGAATTCGCATTTTTTGTCTATGTTGTTTTTAGCGTCCAGTCCGAAGTGTCAGAATTTTCCGTCACGCACCTCGAAGTGTGTCGGTTTTCGGAGTGTTGTGCCGCCTATCCGAACCCATTCTGCTGTCCACTCGATCATTTGCTCCAGAGAGACACGTGGGTATCCAAATAGGCGATGACACCGAGATGCATTACTTAGCAGTGCGGTTTCTGCCTCTTCACCCTCGAACCGCGGTGGTTTGTTGAAAAACGCGCTGAAACGTGAAGCGAGGTATCGGACAGAAACAGTCTCCGGTCCCGTCACATTGAGGATCAATGGAGGGCTTTGGCAGTGTGCGAAAACTCGCAAAGCCACAGCATTGGCGTCTCCTTGCCATATCACGTTCACAGTGCCCATCTCAAGTGAAATCGATTGTTCTGCGTAAACTTTTTCGGCGATATCCAGCAGTATCCCATAGCGGAGATCGATCGCGTAATTTAAGCGCAAAATCGCCATCTGTGTGCCGAATTGCGATGAAAAGTAGGTACATATCCGCTCACGACTCAGGCACGATTGTGCATATTCGCCGAGTGGAACAGGGGGTAAACATTCTGTCGCGCCACCATGGGAGGTTGGGGTCAGCGGGTAGACGTTCCCTGTTGAAAAAACGACCAGCCGAGAATCTTTAAACCTGTCTGCCACGCGTCCGGGCATGTAACCATTCATTGCCCAGGTTAGACTCTCGTTATCCGTGGAACCAAACTTCCGACCTGCCATCAAGATCACATTTTGAATGTTAGGGAGATTTTGCAAACAGTCTTCTGATAGCAAATCCGCGGCAATCGTTTCAATACCGGCTTCGTGTAGACCTTCGCGTACATTCGGTGTCGAAAAACGGGACACACCGATGACCTTTTTGGTTATCCCTGCGAGATCAATCGCGCGTTTCGCCTGTTTGGCGAGCGTTGGTCCCATCTTCCCACCAACACCGAGGATAAGGATATCCCCCTCCAGTGCAGCCATAGACGCTGCCACCTCATCTGTCGGTTCGGATAAATATGATTCTAACTGGGTTTCTGTTTTTATCAAGGGGAAGGTCCTGTAGCCTAAATAGGTTAAGCTTTAATAACGTGAGTTTGATAAAAGATTTTGAATCTTGTAGGTTGGGTTGAACGGACATGATTTCCCAAAAAGTCTATAATAACGATGAACGCCAAGGTCAGGTGTAAACCTGAATATACCAGAGACCCCGTGAAACCCAACGTTTTTCTGTGGCCAAGGTGATTTGTTTGTTGGGTTTCGCTACTGGTATTGATACAGAAAGTAGTCCTGAAAAACGAAATATCTGTTCATATTACCCGGCTTTCTATGGGTGTTTACCGCTCTATCCAACCTACAGATTTATTTTCAAACTGGCGTTTTAATAATCGTGAAAGATAATACCAAAAATTCGTTTTTCTGTCAAAGGGTGTATCAAATATTTCTGGAAGTTATGGGGGATCCTTCAGCAATAATATGATGCTCATTCTGATTGGAATTGTAGTATGGTTTCCTGTTAGGCTGTGCATTTTGGGAACATTTTCATAAGTCCAGTAAAGACGTGAAATATAATTTCAGAGATAGTATTATCTACTGTGTTGTTCTAATTGATGTGCCAAAGTCCGTGGATTATTGCAGACCAGAAAATCCCAAGTCCCGAATTTTTGTGAATGATTGACTGCCCGAACCCATCTGCGCGCGGCTTGGTATTTCGCATGGTCTTGTGCGGTTGTTTGCCCTTTGATTTCGATGATAAGGCGTGTGTCGTTTGTTAGATAACGTGAGTTTGATAATTAATCAAGTAATTTTTGTATAAAGAGAACCCTTTTGGTATAATGAAGTTACAACATTTCGAACCAAAAGGAGTTCTCCGATGCGTATTGTATCACTTTTTTGTAAAATAGACGACTTTTTTCTTGAATATGAAGCTTACATCTCGAGCCACTGTCTTCCGAGCGAGGCAGGTTCTGAAACCCGGGGGCGTCCGCGGAACCTCCATCCGAGTGAGGTGATGACGCTCCTGATTGCGTTTCATCAAAGCGGGTATCGCACGTTTAAGCACTTCTATCTCAAACACGTCTGCGTCTATTGGCGTGCGGAGTTCCCACAGTTGGTAAGTTATTCTCGCTTTGTGCAGTTGAAAAAAGAGGTTCTCACGCTCTTGACGCTTTATCTTCGGACCTGTCTCGGTGAGTGTCGCGGTGTCTCCTTCGTAGATTCGACACGCCTGCGGGTCTGCGATAACAGACGGATTTCCTCACATCGCGTCTTCGCAGGTGTTGCCAAACGCTCGAAAACCTCTATGGGCTGGTTTTACGGGTTCAAACTTCATCTCGTTATCAATGATATAGGTGAAATGTTAGATGTCGCGTTGACCCCTGGGAATATAGATGACCGAAAACCTCTCGGAAGGTTCGCAGACCGACTTCACGGGGGGCTCTACGCAGATAAAGGGTATATCTCTAAAGACATCCGAGACGCACTCCGGGAGCAAGGCGTGAACTTGGTTTACAAAGTCCGTAAGAACATGGACCCGCTCGAAGTATCCGTTTCCGATGAAGTGTTGCTCCGAAAACGGATGCTCATTGAATCGGTGATCCGGGAACTGAAAACCCAGACGCAAGTAGAGCACAGTCGACACAGAAGTGTTGAAAACTTCCAAGTCAACGTCTTCTCTGCTTTGATCGCCTATCAGCTCTTGGAGAAGAAACCCACGCTAAACTTCAATCAACTTCAGCACCACACCGATTTACCTATGCTACTCAACAAATAAACTTTTTCCAAACTCACGTTAGATACACAATAAAATCGGGGACGTAGTCGCGTGTCGTCCCGGCATAATGATAGGGGATCGTGAACCAGAGTCCGTCGTTGCGGACGTAACATTTCACCTTATTGGAGCGTTCCAGACGGAAGGCTGCGCTTGCCTCCCATGTGCTATCCACGGCGACTAAATTGACGTGGCTTTTCTCTGTCGGGTGGCAGTCTTTGGTCGTGCTGAAGTCCACGTCTTTGGAGCTGCCGAGGGGTTTGTTTGTATTGAGAACAGGGAGAATCGGGGTCTCACCCGCTGCTGTGTTCGGTTGGATAGCGTCTAAGAATATCCCGACGATATGGTTTTTGTATTTAAGGTGTCCCAATTCACGCGGGTCTACGTATGTGAAATCAGCTTTCCGACGGAGATAGTCGTGGACGAGTCGGTATATTTGTGGAAAGAGCTGCCTTCTGGACAAGACAGGTTTTCTGTCCCATTGGTCTATGGGCAGTTTTGCGAGGATTTGACGGGTGATGTCGAATTTGATCGTCTGAAAGTGATTGGCATTGTAGAACGCCTGTCTATTCTGGATTTCGCGCTCCCCGATATAGATGGGTCTATTTTCACTGAGCACGATACTGCCAGCGAAGAGTTCATCGGGACCAATTTCGAGATGGAGCGGTTCCATAGTGTCTATATCTGCAGTAATTGCGTCGTGACGGAGTGCAAAGGTGTAACCCTCAACATTAGGAAATTGGATTTCATAGTGCTGTCGTGAAGGGAGGGCGCGGACACGATAGGTCGGTTTGTCTGGGCGATTTTGCCTGCTCTGACGCCCTTTGAATGGAATCAATGTGAACGGGATGCCGTATATGTCGACGTATTCCGCAGGAAGACAGCCTGTTTTGGGATCAATGTCGTAACTCATGCGGCGGAGCCCACGACCCACGACCTGCTCACATAGGAGTTGGCTTTTGAAGGCGCGAAGTCCAAGGATCTGTGTGACGTTGTTGGCATCCCATCCTTCGTTGAGCATAGAGACAGAGACAACACACCGAATCTGTCCGCCGGGTTTCCCTGATTTCCCAATTGTCGCTACAACTTCTCGGAGATAATCAGCATCGTTTCCTTCCTCTGTGAGTCTTTTACTATCAATGCGGAATGTATTCATCTCTGTTTCGTTGTTCTGGAGTTCTGGAAAGAGCGTGCTGTTCTCATAACTAATTTCTCCATCATTCAATGTTTCACCGGAAATACGGCGAAAAAATTCTTCGGCAATCTTTGTTTCAGGGCAGATTATTATCATGCAGTTTGGGACATCTGCTGTGGTGGCATCAAATTGCATTTTCCACTGACTGGCGAGTGTTGTTAGGGCATCTTCAGCAGTTATGTAAATGTCCTCCGGTGTCGGTTTAGTACTGAGTGTGTCAGTGATGTGTTGCCAGAGTCGGAAGTAGCGAGGTATCGGTTGTCCCGTGTCATCGCTGATCGGTATGCGTGGGATTTTTGTGATACCGCTCTCAATAGCATCGCCTAACCCGAAGTCGCTAACGATCCAGTCAAACGGCTTTCCCTCTGGGTGCCCGCTCCCGTGCAGGTAGAACGGTGTTGCAGAGAGATCAACGACAAAACGGATACCACACGCCTGTTGGAGCCGGTCTAACCCTTGTACCCAGACTGTGGCAGTCTCCTGTTCGACTCTTTCTTCTCTACTCAGCCTTATATTCGATTCTGCAGGTCGATAAGCGTGATGCCCTTCGTCGTTGAACACCATAATCTCACCGCGTCCGGCGAGTTCACCCAAAATACGTTCGCTGTAGGCATTTACCGTCTCTTCGCCTTTGTTCACAACTCTATGTGAAGTGCCATTTTCGGTGCTTTCGGAAGCCTGTGTTAATTGGTGCCAGTTTGTAACCTTGATCTTGCCGCGCCTGAGGAACGTTTTGAGCGTCGATGGTACGAGATCAAATTTATCGTAGTAGTTATCCGAATCATCCGGTCGCAAGACCTCAAGACGTTTTTTGATGGTAAGGTTAGGACAAATGGCAAGCACGGCAGACGGGAAACGCTCATCGGCGCGGACTTTGCCGCGGTTGCAGAACGCCCAGGCGATAAGCATCGCCATAACGACAGTCTTGCCGCTGCCTGTCGCCATTTTGCATCCGTAGCGGATGAGGTCAGTATCTCGGAGTTGTGAAAGGTCTTCATCGGTAAATTGCGGTGTGAAACCAAGGCGAAGTTTTGCTCTTCGGATCTCAGCGATGTAGATGATGGTCTCTACTGCCTCTAACTGACAGAAGAAGAGTCTGCGTTCGCGTCCTTCGCGTTGCCAATATCGGAGGAGTTGTCGTGTAATGTTAGTAGCGTTTCTATAGTCGGTCTTTCGCCACCGACGCACGTCGTTTCGGAGTTTCTCAACGATGGGGAGGGTGCTATATCCTTCTTCTTGCGTAATGGCAAGTTCTAACTGTTCTTCGGCGGTGCTGTATTGATCTATCCAATAACCTGCGCGCCGTCTGCCTGGCATTTTGCTCGGTCGCCCTGTTTCTCTGTCGTAGACCCAGTGTTTTGTGGGTTCTATGTAGGGTGAACAGATAATAGGTTGCTCTACAGGTTGGATCGGTATCTCTTGTTGTGTTTGATTTCTGTTCACGGTTGTCTCCATATCTTTGCTTATTTTTTTATCGTAAGGGCGAGATCCCCTCGCCTTAATGTGCGTCTTGTAGCATAAACTTTTAGTTTGTGCATCCCCAGTTATGAGCAGGGTAGAGCGTTAGCGAAACCCAACATGTTCGGAAATTCCTAAGGGCGAGGTTACAAACCTCGCCAGCGGCGGGGAGGGTTGTTTCACTGTGCAACTGTCTACATATTTTCGACTTTACTATAATCCTCAAGTTCAAAGTTGACGAAGCAGTAATGTTTCAAACATTCAATTGGTGGATTTGCATAAGTTCGTTGCCTCGGCGGTCGATAACTTTGACAGCGATGCGATTGTGTTCGCCTGCAGAGAACGGTAGCGACTCTGTGCCTGAAAATGCGGCTAAACTATCCTCGTCGATGACTGCTTTCAGGGAACGCGCAATATTCCGCCACGCGCTTCTGTTTGGGAAAAACGACTGTGTCGGGCAAAACGTCCTGCCATCGTAGTCGCTATCTAAAAACCACGCTGCCACTTGATCGGCACGTGTCGGTTCAATGGTGTTGTCAACGGGGTTATAGGTATCTACACCCTCCATCCTGACTCTGAATTCCCCATTCTCTGTGCGGTTCACTTGTGTGCGTGGCGCGCCAATGACGGTGAAGAGGTTATCCGTATGTGAATTCCTAAGAAGGTCGTCCATAGCGACGTCGGGTGTGATCTGCACAAGATGGGTCTGGAGGCGTCGGTGTTCTTCTTGGAGAATCGCCCGTGCCTCTGCTTCAAAGTGGAAACCTGCAAAGAGGAGCAGATCATAATTGCGGCGTGCGGCAGCCAAGCAGTCCTCTACCTGCAGGGCAGTGACGGGGCCGTCCTGCGGTCCGAAAACGACGGCAACATCTCTATCGTCGTCCTCAAATTGCCCTTCTGCGTGAAAGAGATCAGCTTCCTCCAATCGATCTAACCGCTGGAATCGTTTTTTCTCACCTTCAAAGTCTACACCTGTGGTTTTCAAGAGGGTGTACATCTGCTCAAGATAGGCAGCGGCGTTTGCAGGTTCAGTGTCCGACGTTGCAGTAGGGATCGCTTCTTCGTGTAGCGATTGTGCTGGAGGTTGCACAGATTCTACGGTGAAAGGGCCACTGACACGCAGTCGGTTTTTCACGATTTCGGGTCTATCCACGAGTTCTTCCTGTTTTGCGGATTCGGCGATGCAGGTGTTAACTTCGTCCATTTTTTCACGCCACGCTTTCCGATAGGCAGTGAGCGCGTCTTGGAGCGGTTGCGGCCATACGGGATCCGTATCAAACGGCACTTCCCATTCTTCCCACGCGGTTTCTGGAAGATTCCAACGTCTCCGGTCAGCATCCGTGACCTCTCGCTTCGGTTTCGCGGCTAATTTGCGTTGGAGTTCTTGCCGGAGAGCGGGTGTGACGTGTGTGAGTGCTGCGTTGAGGGTTTTGAGCCTTTCAGCCAATATGGGTTCATGTTTTGCGAAGATGGGATCCAAGGCTACGTTGTTAGCGATGTCTCGGAGTTGGATGTGTGGTGCAGTTTTCAGCACAAACCCACCTGTGATGTCTTCTGATTCACCCTTGAGTTTGTAATAGTCGTAGGTGGCTGTGAGGAGTCGGGTGCGTGCAAGTGCGATAGCGATTCGTGAAGTGTCGATGGTTATCCAACGTCTGCCCCACTGTTCAGCGACGTAGGCAGTGGTCCCGCTGCCGCACGTTGGATCAAGCACGAGATCGCCAGGGTCTGTCGTCATGAGCATACAACGTTGGATGGCTTTAGGTGAGGTTTGCACTACATAAATCTTATTTGCTTCAGAAAGTTGTTGTTCCCAAAGATTCCTTAATTCTGTATAAGCAAAATCGGAAAAGTAATACTTGAAACTAATATTGGTTTTTTGAGGTATTAATCGCTCCGCTTTGCCTAATTTTTCTAACCCTTCAAGGCTACAACGCCAACCCCTACCTTGAGTAGGCCTATATTCTTTATTGCAAAATGTAAAAGATTGTGCATTTTCACTTCCAGAGGTAGCACTTAATTTATCGCCTACAAAAAACTTGGTGCCTTTTGGCATATTAGATATAACTGGCGCTACTTCACCATTTGGAAGTTCAGCTTTGGGAAATCTCCCTTCAAGTTTCTTCTCTAAAAAAAGATTACGGTACTTCAGTTGATCATAGTCCTTTGCATACCAAAAAATAAAATCGTTTAGTGTTGATAAGTACTTACTTGTGGATGATGGGCGTGTTTTTAAAACAATTTCATTTACGAAATTCCTATGGCCGAAGACTTCATCAAGCAGGCAGCGAACCCGATGGCAATTTTGAACACCTATCTGAACAAAAATACTTCCAGAATCCTTAAGGAGTTCGCGAGCCAAAACGAACCGTTTTCGTAAGTAGGAAAGGTAGGAATGGATCCCGAGTTTCCATGTGTCTCGATACGCTTTAATCTGCTCTATTTCGCGTGTGAGGTTTTTATCAGTATCCGCACGATCAAGTTTGAATGCATCCGTTTGGAAGTTGGATCGGAAGTTGATCCCGTAAGGTGGGTCTATATAAATCATCTGCACCTGTCCTGCCAAGCCTTCGCGGTGTGCAAGGGAATCCATCACCTGTAGGCTATCGCCGAGAATAAGTCGGTTCGCCCAGGGGACTTCGTGTTCATAGAATTGGACGGCTTCTCGGTATTTCTGTTGCGGGTCGGCGAAGAGTTCGCGCTGGATGTCGTTGCGCCTGGCGGTTTCTAAGATGGCTTGCGCGCTGAGACGTTCATGGATAAAAAGTGGGACAGGGTCGACCGTAAAAGACGTGCCTTCTTCGCGCTTATGTGCCCATTCCAGCCAGGGTTGTGCTTCCAAGGCATCGGCGAGTTGCTGGACCTCGGCTTCAGTGAGCGGTTCTCGGCGGGCTTTACTTAATAAATTGCTTATCAGATGTTGAGTGGGGGGGGGCAGATGTGTTGTTAGTGTCAAAGCGGAGGACGGGTTGGAGGTGTGGGTTGTAGGCGTATGTTGTTCTCGACATGTTAGGTATATCTCCGTCTGGTGCAAGTCCGGAGGATGGGTTGTTGGTTCGGGTTTCCGTGTTGTGTTGATAAGATTCGGTTTGTGGGTGTCGTGTCATAGGTGTTATTGCCTTCTATCGTTGAAAATCAGTAATGGGTTCCGAGGAAATGTAGCGTAGTCTATCAGGGCGCGTCCGAATAGGCACAGGAAACCAACAGACTATGCTACAAGGATGTTGAGGTTCGTTTAAGATTAATACTCAGCCTTGATACCTGCCCACGTAGTGCTCAATTTTTCCGCCGGATCGACAGCGAATAAAACGCCTTTGTTCATATCAGCATTAATCTCATCCTCACTCAAGGCACGCGTATAGAAGGCGAACTCATCGATAAACCCGTTCAGGTATTGAATATCTGCTTCGTTGTCCTTACCGAGGACGATGGCACCCGTAGGCGCGGCGAAGATCGTAAATTTACCGCTCCAATCCGTTTCACTCACCACTTTACCATTAAAATAGGATTTCTGGACTTTGCCGTCATACGTGCCAGCGATATGTACCCACTTTTTAACTGGGAGTTCTGGAATCGGGGTCTGATGTTCCGTGTTTTTGGTATCATAGATGTAGAACACCATTTCTCCAGCCCCTTCAATGAAGGTTTCTGCGGGCCACGCGCCTGCGGTATTCAATGCTTCCCAAACTTGCTGTGTATCCCCGGTGATCGCACTCAGCATTACCCAATGCTCCACGGTCATCGCTGTGAGTTCGGTATCGGTGAGACCGGGGATTTCTTGTTCGGTTTTGATAGCACTGCCGCCGTCAAATTCCATCGCGCCACCGTGTTTGCCATCTTTGCTCCAATCCGCGCCTGAGACTTCGCCGTCAAACCCGTTACCGCTGTCATCTGCAACCTCTTTTCCATCTTTGTCGAAGGAATAGTAGATGATTAGGTCTGCGTCATTCCGAATCGCTTCAACATTCATAGAAAGCGCGAAAATCACGCCACAGGAAACCAAGCAAATTAACAATGTTTTCATGATAACCCCTTGTCGATACATCAGTAGAAGAGCTGGTGCTTAAGCATCAGCCCTTCCGAAACTTAGCACAAAATTGGTTGATTCATTTAAGGATTATTTATTCGACTTAAGGTTCGCCCAGGTCGTGGCGAGTTTACCTTGTGGTTCTACTGGAGTCAGGAAGGATTCAGCGTCTTGGTTCATGCTCGCTTTAATCTCGTCTGCCGAGAGCGCACGGTTCCAGAGCCGAACTTCGTCAACGCTCCCAGTCCATGCTTCACCGCCCCAAGTGCCGATCGTCACAGCACTCGTATTTTGGGCAGGAGCAACAGGATTTCCCGATTCCTCCGAGTGTGTTACCTCGCCATCCAAGTAGATTTCTACTAAGCCGTTGCTATCGTCTGTATGGGTGTAGGCGAGATAATACCACTTGCCTATTTCCAGTTCTGTTTCATTGTCATTGATGTCTTTGAATCCACCGGCGGCACCGTTTGTCCAGATTTTGATACCATTTGCTGGATTCATACCGAAACCGAAACCGATATGCCGTGTTGCACCACTCGCCCGAGTGCCGCAGATGATGGCGTGTGCGCTTGGGAGCTTGTCTAACTGGACCCAGGCGGCTTGTGTGATCGCCCCTTCAATATGAAAGGCGGTATCGTCTTCAACGACGACATGATCTGCGGCAGCCGCAAATTGGAGGGCCTGTCCGAACTGTCCGTCAACCCATTTCGCACCGCCCATCACTTCGCCTTCAAAACCATTTGCGGATAGGTCTTGTGTTACGGTTCCAGAGCCTTCATCGAGAGGCATATATAGAACAAGTCCCTCCATTAAGTCTGCGTGCGAAAATGCCGCGCAGATGAGCAGACAGAACGTAATTACTGAAAAGAGTTTCATTTACTTCTCCTCTGAAAGTGAAAATAATTTAGCGTTATACAAAATACACAGGACTTACGCAATTTTGACCATAGCACGTTCTGTGAGATGGAAATGCCCAAAAAACGCAGACGGTTTCTTGACACAGGCTAACGATCTCCTATGCTACAAAAGAGCAGCATGCGTACGTCCTAATACAAAAAGCAGAAAATAACTGAGATCCTTTTCCGCTTAGGTTGCATTCTAACAAATTTTCCTTTTTGTCTCAATACACAAAATTTTGGGTCTCCGTGAATCGGGTTAGGCACATGTTAAGGCGATACGGATTTCGCACAACGGAATCCGAGGGCACCAATACCAGCATACGCCGGACTCGTCCCGTGGCGGTTCGCCGCGCGTAGCCACTCAGGTTCGCTGTTCCACCCACCTCCGCGTAACACGCGAAAATCTACAATGTTCTCAAAATCGTTGACGATCTCTTCGACATTATTCGCGCCAGCAGTGGGATTCTGACGGGGAGAGTTGGCGTAAAAATCAACCTCGTATCCATCGAGACACCATTCCCAGACGTTTCCCGCGATGTCATATACACCGTAGTCGTTCGGAGGATAATCGCCGACAGGAGTTGTCTCGCCAAGACGCTTACCGTAGTTTGCTCTGTTGAGATTGATGCCATTGCCCCACGGATACTGCTTTTTGTCCAGTCCACCGCGTGCGGCTTTCTCCCATTCCGCTTCTGTCGGTAAGCGTTTGTTTATCCATACGGCGTAAGCCATCGCTGCATACCAACTCACATAGCGGACTGGATGATCTCGTTCACCGAGAGGATAGTTATTGCCGTTCCAGTCGTTTAGGTAATTATCATCGGCGAATCTGTCGTCAATACGGTCTTTTTGCCACGCTCGGTTCGCGAGAACGAAATCCTTAAATTCTCCATTGGTTACCTCATTTGCGTCTATATAGAACGCATCAAGGCGAACGGTGTGCACCGGTTGTTCATCGGGATCGGCACCCCCATCATTGCTACCCATCTTAAACTCGCCTTCCGGAATCAGAACCATCCCATCTGGAATGATAGGTTCGGGGTCAAGGATAGATTCCTGTTCAACTTCAAGGATTGGTTCAGTTGGCACAGATTTACGTGCTGTGACGGTGTAAGTGAGTGTTTGCGCGCCATCCTCCCAAGTAATTGTGAGTGTGAGGGGACCCTGGGTGAACGGTCCAGCGATTGTAACCCTTGTTCCTGCTCTTTTAACAATACCTACACTCACTGACACGTTTTCGGGAATATCATCAAAAGTAAAAGTAATAATTCCGTTTACGTCGATAGTACTTCCATCTGCTGGCTCTGCACTCACCAGTCCAACTGGCGTAATCTCGTCATCATCTTCGCTCTGTCCACAACTCACTATATAAACAGTGAACAGACATGCAAGGACTAAACCGAGCATCTGTAATAAAATTTTCACCCTATTCGTTCCTTTTTTCTCCCTATAGAAGCGGGTTTCGCTCTGACTCTCCATATTAATAAACTTCCAGGTAATTATCGGTCTCCCATTGGCTGACGTTCCAATGGTAGTTACGCCATTCTTCGCGTTTGACCTGAATGTAGTAATCCGCATACTCCATTCCGAGCGCGTTCTTGATCACTTCATCTTTTTCGAGGGCGTCTGTCGCGTCGCCAAGCGTGGCAGGTAAAGAACCAATATCTCGCTGTTGCAATTCGTCCTCCGGCACTTCATAAAGGTTATCCTCGTTCTGTGCTCCCGGATCGATCTGATTTTCAATACCATCCAGACCGGCGGCAAGTAGAACTGTCGCCGCGAGGTAAGGATTTGCCGCGCCATCGCCTAATCGGTTCTCGATTCGTCCGGGTGCGGGGATCCGAATCATCTGTGTCCGATTGTTTGCTCCGTATGTAACGTAGACCGGTGCCCATGATGAACCGGAACGCGGTGGTCTACGAACTAAACGTTTGTAACTGTTCACGAGCGGATTCGTAACCGCCGTTACTGCTTGCGCATGTTTGAGGATACCGCCTGTAAAATAGTAAGCAAGTTGAGATAAGCCGTTTCTATCGTCCTCATTCAGGAACAAATTCGTTTGATTTCCCTCATCCCAGAGGCTCATGTGGAAATGGGCACCGTTGCCCGTCAAATTGGTGAACGGTTTCGGCATAAATGTTGCCAGCAGCCCGCGTTCCTCTGCAAGCGTTTTGACCATCCACTTGAAGAAGGTATGTCTATCCGCTGTCGTAAGTGCATCTGAATAGGTCCAGTTTGCCTCGAACTGACACGTTCCATCTTCATGATCGTTTGCGTAGGGCTCCCATTCCAATTCCTGCATGTATTTAATCAAAGTGGTCATCGTGTCAAGGTTGCGATGGAGTGCCCTTAGATCGTAGCACGGTTTATCCAACGTATCAAGTTTGTCCCATGGGGCATAGACACCCGTCTCATCCTGTTTCAATAGCATGAATTCTGCTTCTATGCCGACGTTGAAGATATAACCGTTCTCCTTCGCTTTTTCCAATTGCCGCCGCAGAATGGTTCTCGGACAGTAGTGCCACGCTTCGCCTTCGACATACATATCTCCTGCTACCCACGCTATATTTTTTCGCCATGGCACAATTGTCAGCGAGTTAAAGTCAGGGATACTTGCCATCTCTGGATCGTGCGGATATTGTCCGATCTCACCTGCCGCGAAGCCACCGAACCCTGCACCTTCTTCTGCCATATCTTCAAGGTGGGTTGATGGGATAACCTTTGCCTTTGGGGCACCGCTCATTTCTACGAAAGAGCAGAGAAAAAACTCAATGCTCTTTTCTTCAACGAAACGTTTGATGTCATCTCGATTCATGGAATTGTTCTCCAAAAATTTATAGTAGAAAACCATGTCTTGAAGATAAAACTGAATACTCCTAAAAAATCACTTCTACAATAGTATGATGTAGCGAATAGAAAAGTGCTAACTCCAAAATACGGAAACATGATAACATTATAACTGAAGTCCTGAAAATTTCAATGCCTAAAGTTTGGAGTGAAAGGTAAAACGATGACATTCTTTTCTCGCTTCTGCACACTTCTATACAACAGGGAATCGCTTTTGATGGGCGCGCTGATTGTCGTCTATTTACTACCGATTTGGTTGTTCCCCTATTTTCCAACACAAGACGGAGTGAGCCACGTCTATAACTCGCAGATTTTGACCGAATATCACAACACAGAATATCAGTTTCGCGACTATTACGAGATTAACTGGTACCCTTTCCCGAATTGGCTTTCCCACTTTTCGTTAGCGGTGTTGATGTTCGTCTTCCCGCCTCTTGTCGCTGAGAAAATATTTCTGAGTCTCTATGTTATCCTGTTCCCTTTTGCAATCCGTTATTTTCTTGATGCTGTCCAACGTGGACGGCATGCGCTCGTGATACTCAGTTTTACCTTTATCTACAATTACCTCTTTCTCATGGGTTTCTATAATTTTGCCGTCAGCGTGCCACTCTTTTTTCTCGCACTCGGTTACTGGTGGAGACACAAGGATGAAATGAGTAGAACACGAATTATTCTGCTCAATCTGCTTATCATTATTACCTATTTTGCGCACCTCATCTCTTACGCTTTTATTTTATTCTCTATCGCCTTGCTGGCACTATTCCATTTCAGACGGAATCTCAAGCAGATCTTGATTACAGGATGTTATCTGCTACCTGCGGCTGTACTCATCCTTGTCTACCTTCCGACCTCTGATCTCCTTGCAGGAGAATCTCCAGAATTTGGGATCGGACGGGTCGGGGAGTTATTCAATAACTTAATCGGTATGCACGTGCTTGTTGCCTATACCGATCCTCCGAATTGGGTTTCCAGCACCGTCTCTGTCCTCTTGCTCTTTCTGATTATTGTAACAATCTGGCAAAATAGAAAAACCACCGAAAACGGATACCTCGGACAGAGGGCATTTCTCTACCTTGCGGGGATACTTTTCGGGCTCTATTTTATTTTGCCAAGCTCTATAGGTCCCGGTGGCTGGGTTAATGATAGGCTCGCTATTTTGGCTGTCCTTGCCATATTTGCATGGTTTCGTGTTTTCGATTCTCTTCCATGGAGGCGCGTGTTCACAGCGGTCGTCACACTTCTCGCGCTCCTTAACATCCTCTATGTTGGTATTCTCTTCAAGAATCTCAACGCCGAGATACGCGAGTTTAACGTTTTTGTACAGCGGGTTGGAAAGAACAAGGTTATCCTTCCGCTTCACTTTGATCCGAGAGGGAGTTCTAAACGCGTGGGTATCTTTGTCAACGCTGCCAATTACTACTGCCTTGACAATGGATGTATCAATCTCGGCAACTATGAAATACAGTTCGACTACTTTCCAATCCGATTCAACACCGATTTTGAGACGCCATTGGACGAGAAGGAGTGGGTACAAATCGTTCACTGGGAGCCCGAAAGGATTGGTCTCTGCGACTATGCTGACAATGTAGATTATCTATTGCTATGGGGTACGCCAGACAACCTTATTGTCGCCGAGGCAATTGAAACTTGTTATACATTGGTCGCAGCTGAGGGAAAATTGAAACTTTTTAAGGGGAAGCGGTAACGACGCGTTGCCTTACAATCAAATGGGTAGCCTGAAACAACGGCGCAGGCGGCTCGAACGCTGCAAACGTTAAGGTACAAATAACGGATACTTACCCGCAAGGTCAATTAAAAAATCAATACTGACCGCGGAGCGTAAGCGTCGCAATGGTATGCGTGTAGTTGAGAAAATCGAGCAGTGGATCCGCCTCATTCGTACGGTTTTGGTTGACCTGATAATCGGCGTTAAGTGTTAGATATGGATTAAATTGCCAGTTCAACTGCACGTTCGCACCTATCTGTGTGTCCCGGCGGTTTGGAGCGTTTTCCGTTACGAATCCAGTCTCGTCCAATATCTGTCTACCTTCAAACTGTACCCACAGTCTGGAGAGTCGAAACCGCATCCACCGTCCCGTCTCAAGGCGGTAAAAGGTGCTCGCGGCAACTTCGGTGCTAACGAAGTTAAAGAAATCGACGTTGGAACGGTTCAAAAATAGGTTAACCTCTTCTTGGAACACGAGCCTATCCATTGCTACCTGTATCAGTTTCACGGAACCGATGTGTCGCCAATCGTTTCGACGTTCATTATCGTCAAGTCCTGTTATACCTAAGATAAGATTGTTCAGATTGGTTTGGTAACTACTCTGCTCTATTCGGTATTCCAGTTTGCCAAGGATCTGTTTAAGAATCCCAAATTGCAAGCGTCCAGTCATGGTATGATTGGTAGAGCCGATAAGTAGGAAGTCTTCCCTTCGCGTTTCTTCATCGTCGAATCGGTGTAACCGCAGGTTGTATTCCAAGATGCGTCCAAAGCGGAGACCGAATTGTCGGTCAGTGTTATTATAGACGTTTGAAGTTCGGACGAAGCGTTGCAGTTGATGTGAGGTAACGAGAGGCGGTAAATTCGCAACGGGTTGGAAACTAAGTTCTGTTAGGAATATATCGCTGAACGCATCGAATTCGTTGAGTTTTCCGTCAGCACCAGTGTAATTTTCAACTTGTGGCGCGTATTGCAATTTGAGCCGGAGTTTGTCACTGACCGGTAAATCCCCGAGCAGATCAATGCCGAAGCGGTTGATCATACCTTCGAGTTGTGGGTCTTCCTGACCGGCGAGACCACTGGTGTAAGGATCTACACTCAGTCCGAGTTCAATGTGGTTGTTAAATGTGTTAGAGAAGTGGGAGTTAATTGTCAGTTCTGCAGGATCGTTTTCAGAGGTTTCGGATTCTCTGTTGAGAAGACTCTGTCCGAATTCGCCCTGGAGTTGTGCAAAAGCACTTTGCATCTCGGATAAAAGAACGCTACTTACTAATAGCGTAGAAATAATCAGGCATATCCAAAAAAAGCGAGATATTCTTTTCACACACCGACTCCAATTCTATGACCAACTAACAGACCTGCTAACGCTACGAGGTTCATTTTTTTATTCCTTTCTAATCCGTAGACATTATGATATATAAGTCTCTGTCTTACTCCATCATTCCATCCTGTGGACTTGAGGCGGTCGCGTAAAGTTTCCGCGGGATACGTCCAGCTAAAAATGCCGCTCTACCCGCTTCAACTGCTTTTTTCATCGCTTCCGCCATCAGTACCGGACGGTGTGCTTTCGCTACCGCTGTGTTGAGCAGAACACCGTCACAACCTAACTCCATCGCTATGGCTGCGTCCGATGCCGTACCAACGCCGGCATCCACAATGAGCGGCACTTGCACAAGGTCTCGGATAATCTGAATATTATACGGATTACGGATCCCCATCCCTGAACCGATCGGGGCACCCAACGGCATCACTGCCGCACAGCCGATGTCTTCCAATTTCTTACAAGTGATCGGGTCGTCGTTACAATACGGGAGTACAGTAAAATCGTCTTTTACGAGTGTTTCCGCTGCCCTGAGCAGCTGCTCCACATCCGGAAATAGTGTTTCCTCGTCTCCGATAACCTCGAGTTTAATGAGCGATGTATCAAGTGCCTCTCTTGCGAGGTTCGCTGTTAAAATCGCGTCTTTGGCAGTGAAGCAACCTGCGGTATTGGGGAGGATCGTCATACCGCGTTCGCGTAGGAGCGCGAACAGATTCTCGCCGGATGTATCTGTAAATTTTACGCGACGCATCGACACCGTCGCAATTTCGGCACCGCTCGCGGCGATCGACTCCGTCATTATGTGGAAATTCGGATACCCTGCTGTTCCGATAAGAAGTCTTGATGTATATGTCTGGTCAGCGATTTTGAATTCTTGCATTTCTTGTTTTTCGAGTGCCAAACCTGTTTTTTAATAGAATGTTAGATGTTACGCGTCCTTGTGTTTCCAATTTAGTATAGCACTTTTAAAACCTCTTTATCAAGCGTTAAACCGGTACCGTTATTTTCGCTATAGCTTGTTGTGTGAGGATGTTACCCGCCTTGGACGGCGCGGATGATCTCAACTTCACTGTTCTCGCGGATTTTTATCGTTCGCCACTCCGTTTTCGGAATAACCTCCCGATCCACAGCAACAGCGATGCCTGCCTGCGTTGGATCCATTTCTAAAACCGTGAGTAGATCGTGGATATTTAAATCTGGGCTAACCGTTTTTTCTTCGCCATTGATACTTATGTTCATTCTTGACTCCCGTTATGCCAAAAATCTGTCTAACCGGAACGGGGCAATTGTCTCCGAAGTCTCACCGGTCAGAACCAGTTTGGAGACCTCGTAAGCCGTGATGGGTGTGAGTAAGATGCCGTTACGGTAATGCCCTGTGGCATATATCAGATTCTCAATGGGTGTTTCCCCAAGTATGGGGGCATTGTCTCTGCTACCCGGACGTAAACCTGTCCATGTTTCCAGAAGCGGCAGTTCATAAATACCCGGCACCGCTTCCCATGCCCCGCGAAGCAGTTCAAACACACCGCCCGCGGTCAAACGCGTGTCAAATCCCATTTCCTCGCTTGTCGCACCGACGATGAGCCTGCCATCGGTTCTCGGCACCAAATATACCGACATCGGGTACCTTGCTCTGACGGTGCGGATAACGTTTTTAACTGTGATGCCATCTTCCATTTGCAACGCCAGCATCTGTCCTTTCACGGGGCGCACTGGCGGACGGATAGCATCTGGAAGTCCCTGGATTTGGGCAGATTCACATCCTGCCGACAGCATAATAACGTCCCCGTTGTATTTCTCGCCGTCTTGGGTCTTTATTCCAGTTGCGATTCCATTCCCGATTTGGATACTTTCGACTGCGTTGTTTTCGTGCAACGCACCACCGTATCTCTGATAGGCGCGCTGGAGTGCTTTTACCATGAGTCGGTTATCGACCTGGTGATCGGTCTCGCAGTGGATGGCTGCCGTCACGCGAGGCGAAAGTGCAGGTTCAATTTCACGCGCCGCTCGTCCTGTCAACCATTCGACATTCAGCCCTAAATCTTGTTGTGAGGCGTAAAGATGCCGAAGTTGATGTGTATCATCAGGCTCTAATCCGATGATCAGGGTGCCTTCCACTCGATACCCGATAGGCATCTCGGCATCCGCCTCTAATTCCCGAACCCATTGCGGATAAAGTGCTAAACTTTGGCATCCTAATTTCAGCAGTTCGGGTTCTTCGGTATGTGCTTCGGCGAGTGGCGCGAGCATCCCAGCAGCTGCCCAAGAAGCAGCGCGCCCCGCTTCAGCTTGTTCGTAGATGGTAACGGAAGCACCCGATTTCGCCAATTGCCACCCGATACCGAGTCCAATCACACCGCCACCGATGATGAGAATCTTTTTGTTCTTCATGAACGTTCTGGGGTAAAACCTTTATTCTTCCAATACATTGATGAAGCAGTCTTTTGCCTCAACTGTTTTGGAAATCAAGCCTTTTTCATAGGCGAATTTTGCGAAAGCTGCCCATTTCTCTACGGATTGCACCTGTGTTGTCGCGAACACATCTAACGTATCCTGAAACGCCAGTTCTTCTAATTCTTTGCTGGCATCAGGGTTTGCCGTAAAAAAAAGCTGCAATGCATCATCAGGATTCTCTTTCGTAAATTGAATCGCTTCCTGAATTGCCATCATCAGTTTTTTAGCGGTCTCAGGATGGTTTTCCAAATAAGCATCGTTAGTGATGATTACTAATTCATAATAGTCTGGAATACCGTGTTTCTCAAGTGCGAAATAATCGGCGTTTGCCCCTTCAAGTTTCAACAGGTTAATCTCGTAATTCCGAAAGGGTCCGATCACTGCATCGATTTGACCACTCAAGAGGGGTCCCACAATATTCGTGCCCACGTTTATCAATTCGTAATCCTCTTCCCTGAGTCCAGCGTTCGCAGCGATTGCGTTAAACAGAAGTACATCCAAGGGTGCGACTGTGTACCCGATTTTTTTTCCTTTGAAGTCTGCAGGCGTTTTGATGCCGGTCTTCTGCAGGAAACTAATCGTGTTAAGCGGGTGTTCCACGAGTAATCCGATTGATTTAACCGGCAAGACCTCCTCGCCTGCACGGGCAATTGTCACGCTCTGTTGATAACTGACAGCAAACGGATATTTGCCTGCTGCCACGAGTTTGAGTGGGGCATCTGGGTCGCCACCCCAGAGTAATTCGACTTTCAACCCGTGTTTGGTAAAAATCTTATTCTCTTGGGCAACATAAAGCGGCGCGTGATCCACGTTGGGTGCCCAATCGAGGAGCAGCGTAACCTTTTCCATTTCGGATTTCTGATGGGTGTCGGCGTTGCTGTCGATGGACCCTGTTAAAAGTATACCGCAACTAATGAGAAACATTAAGCAAATTACTGTTTTCATGAGAATTTCCTTTTTTTTGTCCGGTGCGCGAGTGACACGCTTATCGGACATCTAACTTTTCGTATTGATGCTGCCGCCACGGCATTGCGTACCGCTCCAACAGCGTCATCAATCCAAAGAGACTTAAACCTAAAATCGTTAAACAGAAAATAGCCGCAAATACGAGTGAGATTTGGAGTCGTCCATTCGCATACAGCATGAGGTATCCGAGTCCCGCCTTGGCGCCGACCCATTCACCGATAACCGCGCCAATCGTAGAGATGGAAATGCCTATCTTCGCGCCTGAGAAAATAAATGGCAATGCCGACGGGATGTGTACTTTCCAAAGTATCTGCCATCGCGTCGCTCGCAAAATTCGGAACAGGTTTACTGTATCTGGATCGGTGGATTTCAATCCATCGAGTGTGTTCAGCACAATTGCAAAGAATACAATCAGTGCTGCCATGATGACTTTTGAGGCGATACCGAAGCCGAACCATAGCACCAGTAGTGGAGCGATAGCAAACACTGGAACCGTTTGTGAACCGATAACATACGGATAGAAGGCTTTCTCTAATGCCGGGAACTCGAACATCAACACCGCTAACGGGACACCAATGCTAACCGCGAGGAGAAAACCAAGCAGCATCTCTTGTAGTGTCACGAGTGTGTGTTTTAGTAATCGCGCGTGTTCCGCAAATAGCGTCACCACAATTTTTGAAGGGGCTGGTAGAATATAGCGCGGCATCTCAAAAAGATGAACGACCCCTTCCCATATTCCCAATACTATCAGTAGGATAGCCACAGGCATCGCAAATTTGCTGAACATTGGTATCTGTTCCTTAACAACTTTTAAAACAAATTTTAAGGCGACAACCGTTTTCGACTTAATCCACTGGCATCGCGTGCGCCGGAATTTCTACCCCTTGTTCGTTCCAGAATTTGTATGCCCCGCGGTGGAGCGGAATTACAAAGGCTTTCGGTCCGTTCTCTATCGTCATGTCCGCTGCGGCTTGATTCGTTTGAAGCATCGCCTGATGTCCCTCTGAGGAATAAACATGCTTTAGAAGTTTGTAGATAGTTTCCTCGCTCACTGCTTTGTTCGAGATGAGTACCGTTGGCATCAGAATCGTATTCACCGGCTCCACTTTGCCTTCATACGCCCCTTCTGGTAGAGATCCGGGGAGATAAAACGGATACTTTTCGTAGAACCCATACTTCTTCGCAGTTACGTCAAGATCGATCATCCGAATAGATTTAATCGCCGTCAACTGGATAACAGCACTGTTCGGCACACTGACGAGCCATTGAAAAGCAGCGACCTGTCCATCTTGAAGAGCCTCGGCGGCGGCACTCCCGCCTTTGTAGATCGGCGTAAACTTTCCCCAGATACCCGCCAGTCTTGACAAGCGTTCCAACGTTTGTGCGGTGCCGGACCCGCTCGCGCCAGAGGCGATTTTTTTCCCAACAATGTCTTCAAAGTGATGAATATCGCTGTTCGCCAGCGTTGAAAATTGGTCGTAAGCGATGAAAAGCAACGTTACCATGCGGATATTGGTTTTCGGTCCCTCTTCTGCGAAGATTTCTTCACCGTGATAGCCGAGGTAGCTTTCAGCCGCAAAGACGACACCAAGGGATTCCGGGTCGTTATTTACACGCCTTGTATTTTCGACCGAGCCTGCGGAAGCATCGACTGATATTTTTAGATGTGGTTCCTTATGTGTCAAAACACGGCTAACGCCCCCCGCGAATTGTGAAAAACTACCCCCTATCACACCACCCAAAATCGAGAGCCATTCCTTTTGCTCGGGTGAGGTGTCCCCCGTTTTCGCTTTTTCACCCGATTGCTTGTCGCTACACCCATAGAATACAATTAGCACAACCAAAGTGGCGGATATTAATATATGTGGTAAATTATGGTACGCGAATCTGTTTCTTGTAAACATAGCGTTTCCTTTTTCGTTTGTATGTTGAATAGTTGTCGGTTATCGGTTAAGAGGTTCATGTAACAATTTGCCTTATCCTAAAGTCTCTAAGTTGTTGGTATTCGGACAAAACGTTTCTTTAACTGCAAACCGATAACTATAAGCATACCAGATATTTTCTGGTGTTTCAAGTGATTTCCTGTTAAGGAAACGATCTCTCAAAAACTTAAATTTCCTTGATAAATCTTCGCAGGACTGCTAAACTATAGGCGTGAAGGTAAATGAAAAAAAAAGGAGGATGAAAAAGGGTGAAACGTTTTTTTTCTTGTCTTAATAACAACAAAAACCAAGCCCGTAATGTAATGGAGGGCGACTCTGAAGAGATACACGTCAAAGCACAAACCCCGTCGTTCCTCCGCAAGGTAAAATTAAAAGGTCTGTTCGTGATAGGGTTCAGTTTGTGTTTCATGGTTGGCACTATTGCTGTTAGCGAGGCAACTTCAAAGAAACGCATTGCTGTTTTCTATTTTGAGGATCACAGTCGTTTTGATTCTCCTACCGGATGTGGTTGTGTCCCCACCTTCATCGGAAACCTGATCAGCACAAAGAAACGATGGGATTTGGGGGATGGGTTTCGCAAAATGCTCAATCGGAAGCTCGTCGAAACAAATGTGTATGAACCCATCAGTGATGGTGAACTCCTTGATGCAATGGCACTTATGACGCTCTCACGGCAGAACCTGAAAAAACTGGATGAAGCGCAACTCTCAACGCTTGCGAAGCATCTTAATGCAGACGTAATTGTCGTGGGCGATATCCGAAAATTTAATCAGGAGCGGTTGAGAACTAACGCCTCACGCACACTGCGGGAAGGTGGGCGTGAATCGCAGGGAGGTGCTACGAGTGCGAGTTACCTGGCACCTGTTATCCTGCGAGGGTCCCTACACCGGGCTACCATCAAACTGAACATGAAATTTTACAATGTCTCCGGCAACCTTGTGGCTGAGCCTCGAATTTCCGCCAGTCGAGACCACTCGTATGCGGGGACAAAATTCGCCTCTCTTGAAGCCAGTATGACGGAGGAAGGAACAAATCTCTCTTTCGGTCAAACGAGGGATACGCAGCGAAAGAATCCACGCCCGATTGTCAGACCAACTGAACTTAATCAGATCCAGTTTGCGAGTACTGAATACGACAGAACCCTTTTTGGCGTCGTAACCAACGAAGCGTTAATCAAGGTGGTTTTGGCACTTCGAGACAATGTCGGACCCAATTTCATTACGCCTTGGGAACCGAAAACCGGTACCGCCAAAGAAGGACAAGAAGCTCCAGAAACGGTGTCTGGGGAACCTGTCAGAGGCAAAATTCAGTACGTGGACAATGAGCATCCGGATAAGATTTATGTCAATATCGGTTCCAGCAAGCGGATAGCGATCAACCAAGAGTTCGCTGTCTATACCAGAGGCAAGCCGGTACGAGATTTAGATACGGGTGAAATCCTTACCTATGTACCCAAACAGATCGGACTCATGGCGGTTTCTGAAATCCTGAATGATAAGGTTTCTATCTTTCGGGTTATTGAAACGACGGAACCCCTCAAAATCGGCGATGCTGTTCGTGAGATTACACCCGATTCTAACGCACCTGCAGAATCCGATTCTGAATCAAGTTCGGCTGAAGAAGAACAATAAATCTCAAAAGGAGTGACACGATGCGCCTTCCGACTTTTAACGGTAACTGTTGGCTTCCGGTAAAGGCGAGGTCCTCTCGCCCGCTACGAGGACGAGACAGGCGACCTGCCCCCTACGATGGAGATCCCTGTGTGAAGACTATATCGCTTTTCTGCGTTTTAACGGCGTGTCTCGTAATCCTATTTGGATGTGCTGATCCCGGCGCACAAAAGGAAAGCGAAAAGGCGGATGCTACTGCCACGAAGAAAATCAAGATCGGCTTGTCCATGGATTCGTTGCGTGTGGAACGCTGGCAGAAGGATCGAGATATTTTCACTGCTGAAGCAGAGAAACTCGGTGCCGAAGTTATCGTCCAGTCTGCTGATGGAGATGAACGTCGACAGAACGAGCAAGCCGAAAACATGATTACCCAGGGTGTGGATGTTCTCGTTGTTATTCCGAAGGATAGCGTCGCTGCCGCCCAAATTGTCCAAGCTGCCCACGCAGAGGACATCAAAGTCATCGCCTATGATCGGCTCATCCGCGAGAGTTCACCCGATCTCTATATCTCTTTCGACAACGAACAGGTTGGATATTTGCAAGCCGAGTACCTACTGCGTCAAAAGCCAGAGGGCGCTTACTTCCTGCTCGGTGGCGCACCAACTGACAATAACGCACAACTCCTCCGACAGGGTCAACTCCGCGCCTTGCAACCCGCAATTGACAGTGGAGCTATTCGTTTGGTCGCAGGAGGCGAGCATTGGGCGGTTAATTGGGATCCGCGGGATGCACTCAAAAAGGCGGAACAGGTCTTGACACAGACGAACAACCAAGTAGACGTTGTCGTTGCATCGAATGATGGCACAGCTGGTGGCGTGATACAGGCACTTGAGGGACAAAATTTGGCAGGAAGCGTTCTCATTTCAGGGCAGGATGCGGAACTTGCCGCCTGTCAACGGATTGTCAAAGGCACGCAGACCATGACGGTTTACAAACCGATCCATCTCATCGCAAGGAAGGCGGCACAAGCCGCTGTCGCACTCGCAAAAGGTGAGGCGATCGCTGAAGCGACACAGACCGTTAACAACGGCAAAATTGATGTGCCATCGATCCTGCTGACACCTATCCAGGTTGACAAGGAAAATTTAGACGAAAAAGTCATTAAAGATGGGTTTCACACACGCGAAGCCGTTTATCAAACACAGTAGTTGTCAGCGGAGGTGTCTTCAGTCATGGGTACACCTCAACAAGAATAGCACCAAGATTGTAGCGCGTAATGAAATTATGCCTTAAATGGCATAATTTTGCTTCGCAGCGAGAATGCTTACATTTGGAGCGCGGATTTAAGAAAGGATGCTAAAGTCCAAACCCACGTTGTTTAACCGCAAGGAATAATTAAAATATGCCTATTTTTCTCATCGGGACAAACGCTCCAGACATCGGAATCGATGATCGGCTGAGTTGGGTTTGGCGTTCCGATGCTTATCAAAATCTCATTGTTATCGCATGCCTTGTCGGTGCGGGGTGGCTCCTTCGATACGCGTCGCAGCAAGAGTATTGGCGAAACGCGGCACGGCAGATTCGTAGGAACTACCTCGCTATTGTTTGTCTTTTCGTTCTCTTAGGGTACCTTCTTGTCGGTGTGTTGGATAGCATTGGCTGGCGTGATCCGCTCATACGGCGGACTGACCAAACACTCACTCGAAATGAGAAGGGTGCCATTGTCTATAGACCGAGAGGTTTGAGCCTCCTTGATAGGCTTTGTACACCGCTTCGGGAACGAACCGAGAAAACCTATTCTGCTCCCTTGGCAACACATCTGTATGCGAAAAGTACCCTCCAGACACCCGATGGACGGACGGTTCGTGACTATCCGCCGCTTCAGTATCCCCGGAGTCATCTCCTTGGCACAGACAAGGTGGGCAGTGATGTTCTTTACCGTGCCTTAAAAGGCATCCGTACCGGACTCGTTATCGGTGGATTTACCACCTTGATTGCTGTTCCATTCGCCATATTTTTCGGGGTCATCGCCGGTTACTTTGGTGGGTGGATAGACGATGCAGTGCAGTATATCTACGCCACGCTCGATTCCATTCCGTCTATCCTTCTTATTGTTGCCTTCATGCTCCTTTTTGGACAGGGATTATTCAATCTCTGTCTCATCATGGGTATCAAAAGTTGGACGGGGCTGTGTCGTATTTTACGCGGTGAAACCTTGAAACTCCGAGAATTGGAGTACATCCAAGCCTCCGAAGCCTTTGGTGTACGTCGAAGTCTTATCATTCTTAAGCATCTCGTTCCGAACCTCATGCATATCGTCTTGATCTCCACTATATTGCGATTTAGTGGGTTGGTGCTGACAGAAGCGTTGCTGAGTTATCTCCAAATCGGTGTTGAACCGACGACGGGAAGTTGGGGCAATATGATTAACACTGCGCGCTTAGAACTCGCTCGTGATCCGGTTGTTTGGTGGAATCTCACAGCAGCGTTTGTGTTTATGTTCGGATTGGTACTACCTGCGAACCTCTTCGGCGATGCCGTCCGTGATGCCTTGGATCCGAGGTTAAGGACAGAGTAGATAAGCTGGGATTGTGGAGACTAAAATGTTATTACCACAAATCACTCACCGAATAGACGAAGTAATTAGAGATACACATACATCTCGCGAAAAAAAGATCAAAAATCTACAAAACCTTGCAATGGCATGCTGGCAGGAAGTTGTTCCAGAATATGAAAACCCAGAGACCTCTCAGAATCTTGAATCTGATGAAATACAAAAGCGTTGGGCAAGAGTTCATGATGAAGTCGAAAAGTATGAAACGAAATCCCAAATTTTGTATGTTCTTGACTGGCCCGCTTCTAATGGTAATTTCTATTGGGTCAAGTAACTAACATTAAAATCAAACTGTAAGAGAATCAATGGGGATTCATTTTAAGCAAGTTGGGTGCTTAAAAAAACAAACAACGGGCAGTATTGTCCGTTGTTCGCTATTCTCAATTTTTTAAATGGGATTAGTCTTTCTCGTATTCCTTGAGAAATCCCCTGAACTCCCGACGATGTTTCTCCTCATCGGCGAGGAGTTTGATGCAGAGGTCTTGCGTGACGTAATCTATTCCATCACATAGACGAATAATCTTGTTGTATTGTTCAATCGCAGCGTCTTCCGCTTCGATGACACCATGAATGGCTGCAACGACATCTGTTGAATCTTCTGGCGGTTGCAGTGATGCCTGTTCCGGTTTGAAGGCAAATGAACCCGGCACTCGCCCGTCAATCTCCTTGATTCGCTCGGCAAGTTCCTGGGCATGTGTAATTTCTGTCTGGATGTCTGCTGCCAGGGACTTTTTAATTTCTTCGGCGCGAATGCCGTCTAAATCGACAGAAATGGCGAGATAGTTGATGGTTGCTTCCACCTCTAACCAATAGACGCGAGTCAGCTCCTTTATGATTGCTTCGTTTGTTACTTGACTCATGATGATGTCTCCTACCATGAAATATTAGAATTCCAGTTTTTCATTACTGTATTTAATAGTATATCACACGTCAGAACGGATTTCCACCTTTTTCTGTTTCAAAAATATATAGTAAAGTCGAAAAATATGTAGACAGTTGCTCAGCGAAACAACCCGCCCCGCCGCTGGCGAGGATTGTATCCTCGCCTCTTTAGAGTGTCTAATTAATTCTAAACTTTACTATAAATGAATGGCTACGAAGGATTTAGGCTCGGCATCACCCACGGATAGCCATCTGGATGTAGCAGAACTTCAAACGGGATACCGTAGGTTTCTGATAGCAGATCCAAGGTTAGCACAGTTTCAGGAGGACCGCATGCAACAGAAACTCCATCTTTCAATAGCAATAGTTGGTCAGCATACATTGACGCGAGATTCAGGTCGTGAATTGCCGTGATAGCAGTTTTACCATGCCCGCAAATCGTTTTGCACAAGTTGAGTATCTGCACTTGGTGTCTTGGATCCAGATGGTTCGTTGGTTCATCTAACAAAAACAGGTCGGGTGCCTGTGTGAGGATCCGCGCAACATCAACACGACTTGCCTCACCACCGGATAGCGTCGGATAGAGCCGTTCGGCAAACATGTGGGCTTCGACCTGTCGTAATGCCTCCTTAGCAATTAAGAGATCTTCGGTGGTTTCTTTTGTGCCATTGAGATATGGGTGTCGTCCAAATAGTGCAATCTCTAAACTGGTGAAAGGAAAGTTTATGTCCCGTTTTTGTTGAAGGTAAGCTCGGAGGCGTGCCAATTTTTGGGGGGTGTAACTATGAATCGGTTTACCAAGAAGTCGTATTTCTCCAGTCGTCGGTAAAAGTTCCCCCGAAATCAGCCGTAGGAGTGTCGATTTCCCCGCGCCGTTAGGACCGACGAAACCCCATAGCATCCCTTTTTCAATTGTGATATTGATGTCACGGACTAACCAATTCCCGTTAATACGATAACCGACCCCTTCCAATTCGATCATCTTTGCCTCCAAAAAATTCTTATAGATACGTTTTCCTATAGGAACACCTCACGTTTGAATCTGAGCAATAACCACAGAAAGAATGGACCGCCGATCAGTGCGGTAACGATGCCAACGGGCAATTCGGCAGGAGCGACAATGGTTCGTGAAAATAGGTCTGCCGAGACGAGTAGTATCGCACCACCGACTGCTGAACCGGGCAGGACATACCGATGGTCTGCCCCGCCTAAGAGCCTCAAAAGATGTGGCACAACAAGGCCTACAAAACCGATGCCACCCGCAGCGGAGACCGCCGCGCCTACCGTTAGCGCGACACCGAAAACTGACCACCTTTTCAAAGTTTCCGTTGAAACGCCGAGGTGATACGCTTCGGATTCCCCCAGACTCATCGCATTCAATGCGGCTGCCTGCCTTAACAATACAAGCAGTCCCATAATTGCAATCGGTAGTGTTACGAAAACAACGGGCCAAGTTGCGCCCCCGAAGCCACCGAGTAGCCAGAAAGTCAGGCTGCGCAACTGCTCATCATCAGCGAGAAAGGTCATTAAACCGATACCTGCGCCAGCGAAACTGTTAAGCGCGATGCCTGCTAACAATAGTGTCAGTGTGCGAACTCTTCCTTGCTCTTCTGCAATTTTCCATACACTGATAGTTACAAGGACTCCACATCCAAATGCCGCGATAGGAAGTCCCCACACACCTAACGCACCTCCGCCGATCAGAACAATCCAGAGCGTTGCGCCTAACCCTGCACCTGCTGTGACACCGATTAATCCCGGATCCGCCAGAGGATTGCGGAAAATCCCCTGCAGCGTTGCGCCCGAAATGGCTAACATTGCGCCGACAACAGCAGATAGGATGACACGTGGGAAACGCACGTGGACCAGAACTGCGAAGCCATCCTCTCGAAAAAATAGAATTTCAGGAATACGCCACGGTAAAATTTGATACGCACCTATCCCTGCCGCGATGCACATTGATACTGGGAGTAAACCGATGAGAATCAGCAGAATCTTTGTCCGTTTTTGCATTTTTCGTATTGGTAGAAGGCTTTTAAAGATCTGCATGGAAACGATTATTCGCCTGTTGCAACGAAATGTCCATCAGTTTCATAGATACCTCGGAACAGATCGAGTGCAGCACGACCACAACGGGGACCGAATCCAGATAGATATTGCCCGTCCAACGTTACAACGCGTCTATTTTGCCCGGCTGGTGTGTGTGCCAAGCCCGGCAATTTGAGCAGTCCGTCAACACCACCGACAGATTTCAGACTTGTGGTGAATAAGACATACACGTCTGGTTGTGCCGCGATCACCGCTTCCGCTGTCATCGGCTTGTTTCCTTTAATACTTCCTGCGGCATTTTCAGCTCCAATAATATCAAACATTGCTCCAGGAGCAGTATCGGTTCCTAACACTAAGGTGGTTTGTGTGCCGCGCAGATAGAGGAACAGTGCTTTCTGTTTCGGTTGCTCTTCTCGCGAGGCAAGTTTAGTTTCCAGTTCTTTGATGTCAGTGTCTAAGGCTTTTATTAATGCCTCCGTTTCTTTCTCGCGCCCGACTGCTTTACCGATAGTACGTAGGCGTTGTTTAGCTGCTTCAAAGTTGCGAGGCTCCTTAAGCGATAAAACGGTTACACCTGCCATACGGAGTTGCTGCACGACTTGCGGGGGTCTCACATCCTCTCGTCCAATCACCAGTGTTGGATTCAGGGAGAGGATCCCCTCCGCATTGAGTCCATACTGATACCCGATACTCGGTAGTTGTTCTTTCACACCTTTCGGATACGTTGATGACGCATCACAGCCGACCACGTTATCGCCAACACCCAGAGCAAATAAAATTTCAGTGGTACTGCCGTTGAGACTCACGATACGTTCTGATGACGTAATGACTACGGTTTTGCCTTTTGCATCTGCCACCTCGATTGAATCTGCGGCAGCAAGACAGAGTAGGATGCCGAACAGAACAAAAATCGAAGTGCTTAATATCCACGCTTTACATAAGTTTGATTGAAAAATTTGCATTGTGTCCTCCTTCTGAGGATGAGTCGTCGGGCATGGAACTCGTTTAAGTGAAAGGAGATTCTTATACGTAATATTCCGTGCCCAACATCTCATGAACTCGTTGTTCAGTTGTTCAGTGTAAAGTTCTTTATTGTGCTAACTTTAAAAATTTCGGCTCCCATCTGGTTGATGGACGTACTCAAACGTCACGAAACCACTATCCTTCTTGTTTTCGTTGTCTTTGTAGTATCCGATGAAACGAACCTTGGCGAACGTGCCATCAGCGGCTTTGATCACAAACACCCGGTCTTCCAGAGGAAGAATCCAGTGTGCTGGCGGTCCAGTGTAGATATACCAGCCTTTTTCACTTTGTGGCACGATTGCAAGTGTGTCCTCTGTATCAGCGAGGTAATCCTCCGCCGGAGCTTCCGCTACTGCTTCAAATGTGGTTTCAGTAAGCATCACAACACTACCCATGCCTGGTCCGCTGATACCACCGTTAAGTTTCACTTGCGTCCGCTGGAACCCGATGTCCCATGCTTCCGAGTTTTCGGCATCTTCAACGTTGACGGTGTTGCCGGACGCAAAAGAGAAGTATACCCACGCCTCTCTATTCGTTGCATCTATTGTGAACGTCAGTGTCTCTAATCCAATGGGTTCGTCAGCCGGAACTTGGGCATCGGTTTCAGTGGTTCCAGATGGTGTTGCGTCGGTGGTTTCTTCTGGCTGAAGCAGCCGGTCAATATCGTTCTCGTCAACCGGATCGCAACTGAAACTAAAAAGGGTGGTAACACCTAACATTAGTATGAGAGAAATAGTGGTGTGTCGATTGACAAAATCTCTGACTTTTTCCATGGTAATTCTCCTATTGATGGACGGCACGGGTACTGTGCCTGTCTTGCTACAGGGTGAAAAGAGTGTAGGGAAATTAAGCTGCTGAAGCCCAATTTGTCTCTGTTTGCGTCCTGAGGTTAGAGCCGCCAAGGATCTCCCTACACTTCTGACTAAACTTTTACGTGTGTATCCATATTTTCTAAATCGACCTCGTCAGACACAGGATCTTCTATCTTCTTTAAGATACGCAATGCTTCAATAAAGACTTCGGCGACTTGCTGGAAATCGCAGGAGTCCATAGCGATATCCACGGTCCGATATTTCAGGTGGATATGACCATCAAGACATTGATAGATGGCACATACTTCGGCTTGGGATAAAAATTCAGCTTTATAACCCATTGTTAATCTCCTTACAGCACGGTGATGCGTGCTTATACTATGACTTAATCGCTGCCCACGTTGTCGTTAACTTTCCTTTCGGATCAACACGCGTGGGTTCAGATTCAACAAAGAAGCGGGTGCCGTCATCTTGTAAAACGTATTCTATAGTGATGTATCCCGAGCCTTCTTTGGTTTCGTTGTTCTCGTAGTAACCAATGAAACGGACTTTCACGTAGTTATATGGACTTGCAGGCAGTACCTTTGGATCGCGAGCAATCCGCAAAACATAGACTTTCGGATTCGGTAGGACCCAGTGATTTGGCGGTCCCGTGTAGGTATACCAGCCATCGCCTCGCGCGAAGGTCATAATTTGGTCGGTGTCCATAACGTAGTCACCTTCCGGGGCTTCAAGGGCATCTTCAAAAGAGATGTCCTTGAAAACCAAAGCCCCGGTTTTCCCGGGACCACTAACACCCCCATTGGCGATGACCTCGGTCCGCTTAAAACCGAGGTCCCACGCCAGTGAGGATGCAGCATCAGCAATATCAACCGTTTCACCTTCGGTGAGGTCGATATATGCCCAGTTCTCACGATCGGTCGCATCAACCGTGAGTATGTTTTGATGAAGTTCAGCAAACGCTGTGAATACAGCGATACTGACGGTGAAAACCATAATTGAAGTTATGTAGACCATGAGCCGTGTCATGTCTTTCGTATCCTTTCCAGTATTAATAGGTTAAAGAGAGACCGCCATAAAATGAACGGCCCGTAAAGGTATAAAATGTAGGAATTTTAAAATCGAAGATATTGTTGCAGCCGATCGAGGCTTTGAATATTTTAAAGAGTGTCTTTGAAGCGCGAATGTTCCAGACCCAATAACTCGGCGCGAGCTCTTCGGGTTCAAGCACTTTGTCACCATCATCAAAGAATCCCCACTGGCTCGCATATCGTCCACGTAGGTCAACCTGAACACCACTATTTGGATGCAGATACGCCAATTTAAGGGTCCCACTGTGTGTGGAACGGTTCAGTAGGGGAAGTCCCGTTTCTTTATCCGCACCCCGGAGGTAGGCGTACCCAATAGCCGAAGTAAATCCACCTATTGAACCCACAACGACTTCAATGTCAGTCCCTTCTGTGTAAGCTCTACTGATATTTTGATATTCAAACTTGCTTCCCCCCGCTACGCTTTCTCCAACACGTTCCGCTTCGATCAAATTCTGCAAATCATTACGATAGATATGGATCCGAGTAAGTAAACCCTTGAATACCTCGTATTCCAGTCCCAGGTTATAGTTGTGTGAGGATTCGGGTTGCAAGCTTGGATTGCCCAGCACTTGGTAGCCGGATGTCACATTTGTGAAGTCGAGATAAAGGTTTTTGAAGTCTGGCGCGCGAAATCCTTGTCCATACGAGGCACGGACCCGCAAATTGTCTATCACCCGATACATCGCGCTCAGTTTTGGACTAAAATGGGCACCAAATTCGGAATGATTGTCTAAACGTCCACCAACGACGAATGCAAGCGGAGAAATAGGACGGAATACATTCTGGACAAAAAGAGAGTTCGTAAAAAGCCTGCGTTCTCCGCCTGTAATTCGTTGGGATTGCAGATTCTCCAAAATGACCTCGCCACCGAACGTCAGTTGATGTTTTTCCCAGAGTATTGTATTAAACTGAACTTCACCCTTGACCAGATCCTGGATGTTGAGATTTCCAGAGCTTATTTCTTTTGTCTCTCTATTGATAACTGTTGACTCGTCGTCATATCGGGTTGCATAGAGTTTTCCGGTCAGTAAAGTAGAAGGCGCATTCTGTAGATTTTCTGCTCCGAATTCGTGCTCTATACCGACACTTCCACTGAAGTTCTCGATATCGCCAAGCCTGTCAAATGCAACAGGACCGTTTTCGCTAATTCCCTCTTGGTTTTGTGTAAAGTATTGTCCAGAGAGTATGAAGTTGGTTGCTGGTGTGAGTTGGTATTCGGACCGTGCGGAACCTGTCGTGTTGGCATAGCCATCGATTGTGGTTGTGAGATCGGACGTATCCAAATCAATTGGACTTCGACGATTGTGGCTGAGTGTTAAAAGCGTGTTGAGTTTATCGCGTTGCAATTCGAGCGTACCTCGACTGTCGAAAGTATTGTTCTGCTCAAAATTTTGGGAGACCTGCACTGAGAAAGGAGTCGTTGCTTTGCGAGTGATGATGTTAATAACGCCACCGAGTGCAGCGTTTCCGAAAAGAGAAGCGGTCGCGCCTTTGACGATCTCTATCCGCTCGACGTTTTCAACAGCAAGCCGTGCCATGTCGAGTTTACCTGCGATGCGTCCAACCTGTGGTTCACCATCCACAAGAATTAACACATATTCGGAATTAAGCCCTTGAAGTTGCACGCCGTCGCCGTGTCCATCGCGATGGATAATGATACCCGCTGTGTGCTCTAACACCTCTCCGATATTCTCTGCTCCCGTTGCTTCGATTTCTGCGCGTGTAATGAGATTTGTAATAACAGGAGTATCTTTCAGGCGTTGAGGTGTCCTTGTTGCTGTCACTACGACTGGTTCTAACGCCACGGTGCCATCGGTTTCAGGAGTATCTTCCTGACTCTCTGCTGAACTCAATGTTGCGAATAGAATCAATCCCAACATAGGCATTAGTATCCGTAAAAGCGGTTTAAAAGCAGTGGTTGCGCTGCGATAATTAACTGTTCTGTCTGAATGCATAATCTTTTCCCTTTAATTTGTCAGAAGGCTCGCCAAACAAAGAAGATGGCAAGGGTTAGCGATCCAAACCCAAGCCCTGCCGCGAGCAGCCGCGGTCCATGTAAGCGCGTCCAGAGCAATATACCACTGAGGGCAAGGATAATTAGACTGCCGGCAATCGTATCGGTGAGGAGAATCCATGCAACACCCATGCCGCTCGCCATGTGCAACCGATTGAGAAAGGCGAATATATTTCTATCGGACTGCCTGACAGTCGTGTAAGCGTTACCGACCCAGTATTCTGCACTGTAACTCCGTTTCGGATTGCTAAAACTGACGCTCCATCTTTCGGGTTGCGTAACGGATTTTCCGCCCCAAGTGATTTCTCGGGGCTCTTGTGAGCGTGCCCGGCTCCATTTCTTGTCGAGATCGAGTTCTATTTGCAACCATGCAGCGAACGCCTCGACATTTTCAAATTTGTAATCTGGCAAGGGAAGTTCCCGTTTCGTTTGCTCGGTTTTGGCGGCGTTAATTTTCAGAGTTCCCCGGTGGTTGAGCAGGATACCGGTAACACCGAACAGAATACCCAGAGTCGCTCCCCAGAGTCCGAGCCACGCGTGTGTTCGCCGAAGCCATTTGAGGAACGCGCCTCTGCTCGATGCAAGCGGCAAAAAGGAATATGGCGAACGTCGACGCTGTTTCTCCTGTTTTTTCACTGTTTTTTCAACTGACGCTGAATTTGTAGAACTTGGCATGTTAGCCTCCGAATTCTCTTGACAATCCCAGTGCTGATGGCGTAATCTAATTAAGGCAGAAAGAGCATCGGGCACAAAACGCGCGAACAAAAAAGCGTGGAGGTCCGCAGTACGCAAAATACTGTCGATTTCAATCGGCGTATGTTGATTTTCCTTAGAAACATGGACAATCGCTAACAATTGGCTGTTGGGAGCATGTCCTGTTTCTTGCGTCGCTTTTTCTGCTATTCTTGTCTTTAGTGAATCTTAAATGGACCTCCGCGGGGTTCCTCCTTCAACTCAGGTCGAGCGGAATCAAGGAACACCTCGTGAAGTTCGAGTTTGTTTGATTGTGTGAACGCCTCTTTCGGCAACGTGCCGGAGTGGGCGTGTCCTTTACGGAATTCCTCAGATTCTACCCAGTTTTCAAAATCCTTTCGCGATTCCCAGAGTGTAAAAACGACGTACGGGTCGCCGTCATTGACAGGACGCAGGACCTGGTTGGAAATAAACCCCGGCATTCCATCAACGAGACGCGCTCGGTTTTGGAATCGTTTCTCAAATTCATCATGATATTCAGGCGCGACATAAATTCGGTTTGCAACTGTTATCATAAAGGTTCTCCTTCTTTATTGATAATGAAACTCATTATCATATTTATGGTAAGGCGGGGTATCCTGTTCCCCGCCAACTTGATTCAACATACTGTAGTAAGTGGATGTGGAAATCCATCCTACGGTTATTATATAACTTACGCCTATAATGATTCCAAAAACGCAATGAGTGCATCGCGTTCTGCTTTTGACATCTGTTCAACGGCTTGCCGTGATGCTTCCGCTTCCCCACCGTGCCAAAGAATCGCTTCCATCAAGTCCCGCGCCCTGCCGTCATGGAGGAAGTTGGTATGACCGTTAACCCTTTTCACCAAACCGATGCCCCACAACGGTGGAGTCCGCCATTCGCGACCGCTGGCGTGAAAATCAGGACGATTGTCCGCTAAATCGGGTCCCATGTCGTGCAACAGTAGATCTGTGTACGGATGGATTGTTTGGTTACTCACTGAAGGTACACCTGCTAAAACACCCGTTCTTAATGTCGGAACATGACAACTGGCGCATCGCGCTTCCGCAAAAAGTTGTTCACCGTGTTTAACCTCTGGATCATCCACGTCCCGCCGTGCTGGTACCGCCAACGTCTGAACATAGAACGTCACCACCTTTAAAATCTCGTCACTCACCTCCGGTGTTACGCTGTGTTCAGTGAGTTGTGATTGTCCTGCCGAGTTTTCTGTTGAGAACAGTGAGGTCGTGATGCCCATATCGTCGTTATAGGCGGCTGCAACCTGCTGAAGGAGTGTCGGTTGATTCGCTTTCCATCCGAAACGTCCGAGCGTATAACGCTTTGCTACGACATCCCATACGTAATTCGGCTTGCCTGAGATACCGTCCCCATCGACATCGGCTTCATCTGCATAAGCAAGGATGGCGTTTTCAGGGATCGCTTCCAATAAACCGAGTCCAAAGACCGCTGGAGCGACACGTGGCGATACTTTAACGTTTTCTGGTAACGGCTGGTAGGTTTCCGTAAGCGTGTAGTTCGGATAGCGCAGGTGCACACGCGTGCCGTCTGCTGTCGTCAGGGTTTGCTCGGTATATTCAATCTTGACTTTACCTTCTGGGTGTGCTTCAACGATGGCGCGGTTGTTAAGTTGTGTACCAAAGCCAGGCACTCGGGTCGGTGGTTTTCCTTCTATCGTATCCTCTGCCTTTGGGAGACTGAGTCTGAAAAGCAGGGACACGAGTCCCTCGTCGGTGCTGGGTGGTCGCCCACGACCATCACGTGCGTGGCAGTTGATACACGAAACGTTGTTATAGATAGGTCCAAGTCCCGGGTTTACCACTGCCGGAGCTGTCACAAAAACTGCCTCAAATTCGACATCGCCTTCCAGGTGCTTCGCAAGTGCTGTGTCTGAAAGATTGGGCGCGGGAATTGAGAACGCGTGGCTTGACGCATCGAAGACAGTCGTCTCACCCCCGGAAAGTTCACTTGTTGAAAATACCAGTGGAGACTCCACAGCCACGGGTGACTCGGAATCACAGGCACTTAACAGAATTAGCATCAAAAGGATTACAGGTAGTAAACTGTGAAAATGTTTCATTTTTTTCTAAATGTAAGTGACGGAACAGCGTAGACGGCTGTTCCTCGCGAAAACGAAAGGGTTTCCCTTTCGTTTTTACACTTTTGGAATTAAGACTCTTTAGAAAATATATTATAGGACTTCCGCAAAATCAGAGCATTCGGTTTATCATGACGCAATCGGTGCGGTTAGGTGAAAGACCCATAGGTGTCAATTTAGTGTTTAACATTAGTATATCTGATACACCTGTCACCCCTCTGGGGTTTGATACATACTGACCTCATGCCCCTATACACCTATCGCCTCTCCGAGGCTTGTGGGGATCGTATTTCAGCACCAGCGGTGCGCAAGGTCTATAGAAAATATAGGTCCCTTATATCCCAAGCACCAGCGGTGCGAAAGGTGGAACGTCTAAATCGGGTTTCCACAATCATACAATCACAGACATTTCCCTAAATTGACACCTATGGTGCGGTTCGGAAACCGTACCTACCGGGGAAGTGTGTAAGATTAATTAAACTCACTCGATTGGACGAGTGGGAGTATGTCTTGTTCGAGTGTCTGTTGTACCTTGCTGACAGCATCGATCGCAACTTGGACGGGACCGCGGTTCGCAGTAATCGAATCACGGAACGGATCTGGAATTGCGCCGATAGCATCAATTGCTGCCCGTACCTCTTGCTGGAAACGCTCATCTAAATCGGGATTTTGACCGTTCACGAATTCGTTGAGACCTTGTCCATCGCTTGCGAATTTTCCCATATAGACGTTCTGAATTCCGCGAATGTTGTCTTGGAAATCCGAGATGGAGTTGAAGCTAAACTGAGATTCAACAAGGGTTGTGTCCGATTCGTTGTAGGGATCAGAGATCTTGCCATTCGCAACTTCATCGGCAATGACGATCATGCCGTTGACCATTTCTTGCACCGCGGCACTCTGCGATGGATAGATAGCACTTCCCACACCAGCTTGTGCAACTGCACTGCTGAAATTTTCACCTTCTGGTGCCCACGCCAACCGTAGTTGTGAGGTGCTCGCCTTGAGGTTCTCTGTTGTCGAAACGAGGTACTCCAGTTCACGTGAAGTTATATCTGATGCTTTCCGTTGATCGCCATCGCGGAACAGGAGGAATTCAATTGTGTGAAAACCTTTTTGGGTATCTTCTAATCCGCTGACGAAGTCCACTGTTAAGGTATCTCCACTGTCCAAAACGGATTGTAGGTTAACATGATCGACGGGCCAACTGTCTAATGCTGGGTCGAGTCCTTGCGTGTCAACGGGACCGAACAGGAACGCTTCGCTCTGTTCCCACGGTGTTCGCGTTGCTTTCCACGCCTGTTGCGCTTTTTTAAGGTTTGCTTGTGAGTTATCCGCTGCCAACGCTTTGACAGCTGTCAAAAGTTCTTCTGCTTTGTTGTCCAAATCGGTGTATGTGGCTAACACGACGGTATTGGCGAAGTCATTAAGCATGGTGCCTGCGTCAAAAGTTTCGCCTTGTAACTGTTCATCGGTCTCATCTTCATCATCGCTACCGCATCCCATAACAAAAGCGGATGCAAGTAGTAAACAAAAGAGCACTGTCCAAATCTTATAGAGTTTCATAAAAATCTCCACTTTTTATTTTTCATTACACGCGATGCGTGTGTTAGTATTGGAAACCCAAGCCGAGCGAAAAGGTGTTTTCCTTGTTTTTGTCCTTTGTCGCTAACCGCCGCAGTGAGTAGTGACTCTTGAAAACAAGTTGCGGGTGGACGTGGTAGTTAATTCCAAACGTCCATGTGGTTCTTTCCCACCGCGGATTGTCGAAAATAATGCCTTCAACACTCGCCATTGTGTCGTAAAAATCGTAACGCGCGAAAACATCTAAAACCTTGTCTGGAGACTTGCCTTTCAAGTCTTGATGTTCCGTGCGATTGTTGGGTTGTCTGAAAAATGATAAGATATCGTAACCCGCCTCAATGTACCAACCCACAGCTGAACTCCCTATCGGTGTCCGCTTCACATTGAGATTATTAGAGAGGGTCCGGTTGACTTTAGACAAACGATCCGCATTTTCGAGTGCTCCCCAGAGGAACAATCCTCGCACCTTCACTGCATTTACCTCATAAAATCCGTGAAGACTCACAATCCCGACGTATGCATCGAAGTCTACATCGGGTTTTGGTCGGTTCGCCGCGGTGTCTCCGTAATAACCAGAAATCCCGACGGTCGCGTTTTCATGGAACGCATAGTCGAGGCGTCCAACGAACGCCGGTGCCTCAGCGTTTACAGTTTCAAACCGAAGTTGGTGTCCGCGAACGATCCAGTGTCGGGAACTAAAACCCGTTGAATCCAATCCGTTGACAATTTGTGCTTGATATTGTAGCGAACCGAGTGAACCGAAAATTTCGACACCGGTTTCATGCCATATAGTCGGAATGAGATGTGTCTCCGCTTCGGGACGCGTCGTCGTAAAGTAGTGTTGCGGTCGATGCCGTTTCGCAACGAGTCCTACAGGGACTATAATATGTCCAACGCGTAGATTAAAGGAGGGTTGAAAGGAGAAGACAACAGCAAGTTTTTCGACAATGACTTCGCCACCTTTTTCGATCTCTGTCTCAAATTCCCCGAACTCCTCAAATTTGTCGAATTCCATGGTACTGCCCGTGCCACCGTGCTCGATCTCAAGTTCCGATTCGAGTCGGATGGTATTGTTGATACGGTATTTCGGCGCGATGATGAAACGTTCCACGTCAATAGCAGCGCGTCTATCTGGGTCAAGGTCCCAATCGAAATGGAAGTAGTGAATCACACCATATCCTGAGACCGAGAATGGATTTGATTCAGCAATAACACTGATACTGAGTGAAATGAACATTCCACAAACCGCGAGAAATCTAATAGAATTTGCCTGTTGTTTCTTCATAAATATGATTTTTAATATGATATTGAGACTCATTATCATATTTGGTCGTTGGTTGATCGGTAGTCTGAATATTTGTTGGAGATTACACTTCTAAAAAATTGATAACGAATCTCATTATCTTTTATAATTATACCTGTAATTCTCGCAAATGTCAAAAAAATCGCGATAAATTTGCAAAAAATGGCAGAATTGTGTTAATTATACCCACAATTTCCGTGAATGTCAAAAAAATCTGCAAAAATATCAGATTTTCTGGGCGAATCTAATTTGTAATATAAGGAAGTCCTTGGAATATCGTATCAGGGTTCTACCTCGTTCTGTTCAACCGACTGTCTGATCCTTTCGCTGATGTATGATGACACGGTTGCCATCGGGGTCTTCGATAATCGCCCAAAAACATACAGCGGATTCACCTAAAGGCGAGTGGATATGAATTCCGGATTGTTCTAATTCTTCTAAAGCAGCCTTCGCATCTTTGACAGCAAGTGCGACCATTCCGCCACCGGGTTGTGTAAAACGATCACCCTGCCCTAATACCAACGTGCCGGGATTTATCTCGAATTCTGCCCATGTCCCTTCATGCACCAAACATGCCAGTGGAATCCCAAGCATATCGCGATAAAAGGTGAGCGATTTCTGCATATCGCTCACCGCAAAGAAAATAAAGTCGATACCTAATACATTCACAACTGCAGTCTCCTCCACTCGCTTCTACACTGGTGGTGTGCTAAGCGGCAAGGGTTTGGATCGGATATTCGCTATCGTGTTCGGGCGCTGTCCAGAACGGATGCCAATCTGTGGCTTGATCCTGACCGATGTAAAGGGTCTTTCCAATCACTGCCCACGCGGTTCCATTGGCTGTAAACGCGATAGAGCCCGTGCTAATCCGATCAGTAGATTCTGTGAGCTGATCGTTGAGTTGCGTCCACGTCGCACCGCCATTCTCCGAACGACAGAGCCAAGCTCCACCGCCTCTCGGTCCGTTTTGGACTGTGGCGATCAATAGGTCCGGGTTTGCTGGATGCACAGCAATAGCCGTGCCATAGCGACGCGGCAACCCTTCGATCCGATTCTCCCAAGAGTGCCCACGGTCGGCACTGACATAAACACCGTTTTGCGTGTTCGCATAAACTCGATTATCGTCTGCAGGACACGTAGCGACTTGGTGTACATCTTTATGAAGTTCCGGCGTGACGGGTTCCCACGAAATCCCTTCATCCGCGGAACGCATGATACTTCCTACATGGATATCTGCGTAACAAAAACCGTCTTGGGTTTTGGCAAAAGTCCGTACGGCTGGCGGACCGCCCCACGGCGTATACCACTCTTCTCGACACGCTAATTCATCAAATGCAACGACCCGTTCAGCCGGTCCTTCTTCTCCAACGAGGCGATAGACATAAGCACCCTCATCCGTTCCGATGAGCAGCGTCAACGGATCCTCACGAATAACGAGCAATGAGGCGATTGGATCCTCTATACCTGTTGGGATTCGTTTCTCACCATCCTCCGATAAAACCAGTAGCGTCCCATCCGACAAGGCAGACACCACGGCTTGACGGTTTGACAGTGAAACCATTGCACCATGAGGTGCCATTCCGCCGAGTGTGCCTTCATAGACGAGGGTGGGTTCACGATTTCCATCATCTCCAACGGCATAGATAGCGTTGTAAGTTGCGATAAACATTATGTTCTCTCCTTTGTGACTCTCGATCAGTCCTATTCTTCATCCGTGAGGAGTTCTCGTCCGTTCAACGGCTGGAGGGGCCGGTTGTTATCATGGATAATCGCTTTAAATGCATCAATTTGCGCTGCAGACATCTCGACCGGTGTCGTCAGCACAAACCATTTGACATCTTCTGAACACGGTGGTGTCGTCAGTGAACCGTCGTAGCGATAGGTATTGGGAAGAGAATGCGGCGACGCGTCGGTTGTCTGTCCGTTTGGGGACAACATCCTCTTAAGATCGAGGGTGCTCTCCTCAACGCGTCGCGCTTCACCTGGGACCGTAGGCAAATGGCTCCAGACAGAATCAAATGCGGCGTTGCGACTGCCCTGCTCGATCAGCAATCCAACGACTGCCAAGCTGCCCTCCTCACTTTTGTGAACAAGGTGCATCTCCATGTCAAACTGTTTACCTGCCACCGTATGTTCGCTGGGGGCATGGAAATGGAATTGGAGTAATGAGTGCCGCGTGTCATCGACCTGAATCCAACTCCCTTCAGGGCATGCGACCTCGATCGTATGACCAGTGTTACGGATGTCTATACCTGTTGTCAAAGGGTACTCGTAGATAATAGGTGAGAGTTTTACGCGCGTCGGATTCACAAGATCAATTGGGGATTGGTGTCTCCCTTCGGCGCAGAGGATATATTCCTTGCTGAGTTTTCCCCAAACGTCCGGTCCATTTTCCGTTTCGTAACCCCATTCCACCTTTTCAGTATCGGCGGAAATCTTCTTTTCGTTCATACAACATATCATACAGATACAAATGAGGAGACCGTGAATCAAAAATACTGTGTAGGTGCGTGGCTTTGTCCAGTTATTCATTAACTTGCCTCCAGTGTCCTTTCTATAATTTTCAAATTGGTTCATCCATAAGCCATTTCAGGATGTTTTCCAAGAACGCGCAACAGGCGTTCATCGGCATCTTCTAAGACGTAATCGGGCATACGATAGTTTAGGTAGGGCCAGAACCGCTGTGCAACAAAGCGTTGCCCGTAGACTTGGTGGAATAGGTATCGGACCCGATCTGATTGATTCGGGGCACCTCGATGCCAAGTCTGTCCGTTGAGCAAGTAGAGGTCCCCTGCTTTCATGAGGAGTGAAACAGGTGGTTTGCCGTCGAAAGTTGGGTGTTCTGGGTCATCGGGTTGTCGTCCAGAGTAGTGACTACCCGGAACGAATTGGGATGGACCGTATTTAACATCATCTTGGTCGGTCAGAGCGATTTGCACGGACATGCGGAGCACAGGCATCCGGAGTTTGGGATCATGCCGTTCCATCTCTGGTGTGATCGGAAATTCCACACCATCGTCGATATGAAACCGGTTGATCCCTAAATCTTTTCGGTTGAGAATACACCCTTGAGCGATACAGTGGCAATGCTCACCTAACACATTTTCAGCAATGCTGATAATCGGTTCACGCACGAGTAGGTCGCGGAACATGAGATCACACTCAAAAAGGCGATGCACCACGATAGGGTCTTTACCATCTTGTCGAGAACCTTTGACATTGCGCATCTGCATAAAGTAAGGTTCAGCAAAAATTTCGTCAACGCGCGCAACGATCCGTTCGCACTCTTCGCGTGAGAGTACATTTCGGACAATTGTCACACCGTTTTGATAGAAATCCGCTAAAACATCGTTCAAGGTGTCTGAGGGTAGAGGTGCAGCGGGCAGTGCTTGTTCTTGGGTATCCATGGTTCTGAATCCTATTCATGCTCCATAGAGAGATTACGTGAAAACAAAGGAAACTGCCTGCCTGTCACAAACCGGACGTGCAGGCAGTTTTGTCAATTTCTTGACGTCCTATTTACAACGCAAAGGTTTTTTCATCATCAAGTTCCATCAGTGCGAACCATGTATTGATGTCCGTACGCTCTGGAGCAATCCGGCTGATCATCTTCGCCATTAGTGCCTTGTAGCGTTCATCCGTGGGACCCGCTTGGGTCGTCCGTTCGTTATAGGCTTCAATGTCTGCTTCGCTTTTGGGATGATTCGCTTTCAGCCACGCCTCAACCTCTTCATCGGTTGACAACGTTTTTAATGCTTCGGTGAATTCTGCCGCAGATATACCAAGGAAACCGAGCGTTGCCCGATCAATCCCAGAATCTTCACCGTAAAAATATGCCCCCAACGTATTGCTATAAGATGCGCGCCCTTTGTCAATCAACCGGGCAAGTTGAACCATACCGTAGACATCGGTGTTGTAGGGACTCCGTGGCGCGCGGCGATTGAGGTCAACGATACCGAAACTCAACTGATCGTCCACGTCCTGAAGTGCTACCCACGTGGTAATGTCTGTGCGGGTCGGATCTACTTCTTGGCATCGCGCTTCAAACCGTTCACGTGTTGCTTCATTGGGCCCATAGTTTACCAACGTTTCGTTGAATTCATCGATCTCGTCCTGCGATTTACCGCAGTTTTCCAGAACCCACGCACCGAGTTCGAGATTATTCGGGTTGTTGACTGCTGCTTCCTGAAAATCCGTGGCTCCAATCTCGAGAAATGCTAAAATGCGTACATCTTGCCCGGAATTGTCGCCGTATAGGTACTCACCGGTTTTGCCTGCGCGTTCTGCTCGCGCTTTGTCTGTCATCCGTGCGACACCGCAGATACCACCGACATCTTTAGAGCGAGCACTGCGTGGCGGTCCGGCAGTCAGGTCGACCTGCCAAAAACTTCCCCAATCGTCGAGTTCCATCGACTGCAATACCGTCGTAATATCGGTTCGTCCTGGGGCAAAGCGAGCGAGTCGGTCCTTCAAACGCTGTTTGTGTCCTTCCGTGTCAGGCAGTTGGCTGAGAGCGGTGTCGTTAAACTCAGCAATCTCTGCAGCTGTCTTTCCACTTGTTTCAAGTACCCAATGCCCGAGTGCCGCATCGTCGTATTCGTCAGCTGCTTCAGCGTAAGCATCATCGGAAATCCCTAAAAACGTTAAGACGCGCTGATCCAAACCAGAACTCTCACCGTAGATATAATCCCCGAGAGTTTCCGCATTATGTGCGCGTGCCTTGTCTGTCAGCCGTGCCACACCGACAATCCCAGCGATTCCGAGGTTTGAAGGGCGACGTGGCGGTTGGTATGTCAAATCCATAATTGATGTCCTTCCAGTTCAAGAAATGAGGTGTTAGGTCTTTTGCCAATATTTTATCACGTCAATATTTTATCATTGTGACAAAGCGTGTCAAGAAAAAATTACACCGATTCCCAATTTGCCTTGCCAATTTTTACGGGACATTATATATTTGTGTCAAAAAACTATGGAGGCATACAATGGGATTTCCTGTTTACGATTACCGCACAGATGTACGAAATGTGTTGGTTACACCACAAATTCGCTCTCGGTTTTTAAGGATGGAGCCTGGGCAAAGTGCCCAACTTCATAGCCATGATTTGGGGCATGAAATTTTCCTAATTCTGGAAGGACGCGTCGAGTTTGAGATTGATGGCGAAACTGAAGAGTTAGGACCAGGGCAGATGTGCGTCGCTTTGGCAGATCAACCACACACAGTGAAAGTTCTCGGCGATGAACCGATGACGATGTATCTGTCTGTTACGCCACATATCCACCCTACACACACGCCACGGACAGATGAAGGTGAACGGCTCCCGCACAATTTTTCCCCGCCTCGTGCTTACGATGTTGACCCGGATATGCAGAAGTCAATAGAGGAACTCGTTGCGCGTCAGGTACATGCCGCACAATTGCTAGAAGAACTTGCCCACACCTGTGCAGCAGTTCAACAGGAGATGGGCACTCAACTTAAGACAGCACTCGCTGAGGGTAACACAGATGCCGCCACCGCAGCGCGTAAAGCAATGTGGGAAGCTATCTATCCCGTTTACAAGGCTATCGCTGAATTGGGGGGTGTCTGGAATGCGCTCGCGCCCCGCGTAACCCAGTAGACTATTTTTAATTTGCTTTGTTTTAGTGTTTATGCTATACTTAAAATAACAATGGGTGTGTTCGCCTAATTTACGGAAAATTATTTAAATTTGAACCGAATTTGATTTGACAACGTTTTAAAATTAGGATAAACTTATCTTTTAACCTTAAAAGTCCCGTTTGAAAGGCTCACCTTGTGCTCTGATTCCAATGCGCGGGTGTGGAAGAATCTCCCATATTTATTGCGGTTGAAATCTTTTGGCAAACGAGGGACTATAATCTTTACCGAGAGGTAAGGAACGTCAGAATATAAATGAATTATGAAGGAGTGTCTTATGAAAGACCAGCTTTTTAATAGGAAAATCCTTTTTTCCTTATTAGCTGTTGTAATGTGTTTCGGGTTTACAGCAATGAGTTACGGTCAAGCCGTCGTCTCTGTGGACCCTGCTGAAGTAGAGTCCCCGGCGGTCGGGGAAGAACTCATGGTGAGTATTAACATAACGGGTGGTGCAGATGTTGCTGGGTATCAGGTAACCGTCAATTTTGATCCAACTGCGCTGGAGTATGTTTCGAGTGGGAATGCAGACTATTTGCCCGCAGGTGCCTTTCCAGTACCGCCTGTCCCAACTGAGAGTAGCGTTACAATCGCTGGAACCTCTTTAACAGGAGCTGCTCCGGATGCCGATGGTACACTCGCTACGGTAACATTCACAGTTGTTGAGGCGAAAGCGTCTACTATCGGTTTGACAGAGGTTACACTTGCTGATGCGACTGCTGCTGCATTAGAAGTTACGAGTATGGACGGTATGGTTACCGTCGCTGGTGCGGATACAACCGAAGAAGCCCCTGCTGATGATGCCGAAGAAACAGATGACGCAGCCGCGGATGCTGCTGATGATGCCGAAGAAACAGATGACGCAGCCGCGGATGCTGCTGATGATGGCACAGAAGCAGACGATACCACTGCTGAGGGTGAGATCGAAGGCGAAGCTACCGAAGGCGAAGCGACTGAGGCTGAAATGCCGGTAAGCCAGATGTTCGAGATTACCCTCACGAACCTCACCACCGGTGAACATGGTGTCAGTGGACAGACGTTCTCCCCCGCGATTTTCGCAGCCCACCCCGCTGGCGTTAAACTCGCCGAAGTTGGTCAACCTGCAAGCCCCGCGATTGTCGCACTTGCTGAAGGTGGAAATACCGCAGGACTCGCAGCACTGGCAACAGCTGCTGGCGCGGACGTCAAGATCGCTATGAATGTGGATATGACGCGTCGGTATACGATGCCGGGTCAATCTACGACTGTTACCGTAACTGCTGATAAAACGAACTCTTCGCTATCTATCGGCTCAATGTTGGTCTCAACGAACGATGCGTTCATCGCGGTTATTGACGAACCTCTCTTTGATGAAGACGGTATGCCTGTCACAACAACCATTGAGTTGATGGCGTATGATGCCGGGAGTGAAGATAACACAGAAATGGCTTCCGATATTCCGGGACCGCTTGGTTTAGATGAAGCGACGGATCCCCCAGGAAGTAATGAACGGGTGCCAACCGTAGATGGTGTCATAGCAGCACACGAAGGTATTCAAGGTGGTGCTGATGTCGGTGAAGCGTTCGCATGGGAAGAGCCGACAGCAACATTGATGATTATGCCAGTAGATGCTCCTGTGGAACCCGTCGTAGAAGAACCGATGCCGGAACCCGTCGTGGAAGGTCCTGGTTTTGATGTGACGCTTGAAGCGGGTTTGAATATGATTTCGATTCCGCTGATGCCGGCAGAACCTTACACAGCCAAATCACTCGCAGAAATGCTGGGTGCGACGGTTGTTATCCAACTCGATGCGGCAACGCAGGGCTTCGTGGGTTACACGGTAGCCGATGAAGGTGATGGCTTTGGTATTGACGGTGGCAAGGGTTATATCGTGAATACCCCTGCTGGCGGCATGGTGAAGTTCACAGGTGATGCGTGGGATAACCAACCTGAACCTGAAGAAGCACCTGCTGAAGAACCCGCCGCTGAAGAGGAAGCACCTGCTGAGGAAGTTGCTGAAGAACCCGCCGCTGAAGAGGAAGCACCTGCTGAGGAAGTTGCTGAAGAACCCGCCGCTGAGGAAGATGTACCCGCTGATGATGCTGGAGATGATGCCGCCGCTGAGGCCGTTGAGGAAGAGGCACCCGCCGCTCCCGCACTCGCAACCTATGACAGCGCATGGGCGTTTATCGTTACCTCTGACATTCATGGTATGGAAACTGGCACAGCGTATACCCTCATCGCAGAAAACCTCCGTACAGGTATTGTTGCCACGGAGAATCTCACAAGCACTGCGAAACGTTCCTCTGCCGTCTGGGCAGATCTGAACCGTAAGAGCGTTGTTGAGGCAGGCGATAGACTCAAAGTCGCGCTGTATGATGAAAACGGTAGAATCGTCTCCGGTCCGTTCCAACGCACGGTCACGACGAGTGACATTCGCAACGCATTCCTGAGTCTGCAACTGAACGTAGGAGACATTCAGCCACAAGACACGCTCTTGGCGCAGAACTTCCCGAATCCGTTCAATCCAGAAACATGGATTCCGTATCAGTTGAGTGCGGCGACAGAAGTGAAGATCGATATCTATGATGTATCGGGTCGCTTGGTTCGTTCGTTGGATCTCGGATGGCAACCGACAGGTTCGTATATGACGCCGTCGAGTGCTGCGTATTGGGATGGTAAGAACGCTGTAGGCGAACGTGTCGCGAGTGGTATCTACTTCTATACGCTACAGACATCAGATTTTGCTGCGACCCGACGGATGGTTATCCTGAAGTAGGTATAGCAGCGATTTTTTAACGATTAGAATCTGATAGTTAAAAAATTCAAAAATAAAACGCCCCCCTGTGTGCTATTCGGAGGTACCGGTTGAGCTAACCGCAAACCAACGCCGATTAGCAGTCGGCGTTGGGGCGTTTTTTAATGTGTACATAGGAGAGAATTTTTTTGAATTGTCTAAAGAATGTTTTTCCCATTTGCGGGTTGTTTCTACTGTTGTTTTTTGTGAGCAGTAGTGCATTTGCTTTCTCTTTTCTTCCACCACCGGATGAGAAAACTGGTGCTCCGAATGAAGGCACTTGTGCGGATTGCCACGCAGGGAATACCCTGAACGCCTCGGGTGGCTCACTCATGGTGACGATCCCGGAAACTTATGAACCGAATGAGGTATATACAATCATCGTCGATTTATCGCGTGCCGGACAGAGCAAGTGGGGATTTGAAATGACAGCGCTCGATGCTAATGGTGCTCGTGCCGGTTCATTCACAGCCGATGATGCAGCGGATACGCAGTTAACAGAAACAAATAACAAGCAGTACATCCAGCATACTACTGCTGGAACTGCCGCAGGTACAGACGATGCGCATAATTGGGAATTTAAGTGGACCGCCCCTGATGCTGATGTAGGACCTATTACCTTCTACGCTGCTGGAAACGCTGCCAATGGCGATGGTGGCACCACAGGAGATTATATCTACACAGAACAGGCGGAATCGACACCCCCTATTCCCATAGTTGCTGGTGTGTCCTTGGAAATCGTCGGAGATACAGCACTCTCTATAATGGATGCCGTTGCAGGTGTAAACTATACCCTCAAAGTCACGAATACTGGTAATATGATGGACACGATAACGCTTGAAGCCTCAGCGGAGGCTGGTATTGAAGGGAGTGTCCTTGGAGCACTCAGCGATAGGTCGGTTGAACTTGAGGCTGGTGCAGATGCAGAAGTAACATTGAAGGTCTCAGGGAATCTTTTGACAGAACCTGGTGACTATCCCATTAGTGTGACGGCAACTTCCAAAACAGATAACACAATGACTGCTGAAGTTGCAATAACAACAACTATAGAAGTGCCTCCACCGCCTCCAACACCAGAAGTGCCTCCACCGCCTCCGACACCTTGGGATGTCAATGGCGACGGGATGGTGAATATTCAAGATTTGGTCTTGGTCGCGAGCGAATTCGGTCAGTCTGGAGAATCCCTTAAAGGGGATGTGAATGGTGATGGCAGCGTGAATATCCTTGATTTAGTTCTTGTTTCTTCGCATTTTGGTGAAGATACAAATGCTGGTCAGTAGGACGGGCATTTCATAGAGGATTGAGAAAGCCGAACTTGGAATGAAGTGGAGGGCTTACTTGGGCATTTCTTTAGCCCAGGAGCAATCATTAGAAAAGGAAAATTAGAAAAATGGCATCTAAATATCGCGTTGGGATTATCGGATGTGGTGGTATTGCCAATGCTCATGCACGTGGTTATCAGGGTGTTGAGCAGACAGAAATTGTCGCACTTGCCGATCCAGTTCAAGTAGCCCTTGACAAATTCGCAGACACCTATGGCGTATCCGCTGAAAACTGTTATTTGGATGCGCGCGAGATGTTGGATAACGAAAACCTTGATATTGTCAGTATCGCGACGTGGCATAAACTCCATGCGCCAATGACAATCGCAGCATGCGCACGAAGTCCAAAGGCAGTGCTCTGTGAAAAACCGATGGGTGTAAGCCTCGGTGAATGTGATGAAATGTTAATCGCCGCGAATCGAAGCAGTGTCAAAGTCGTCATCGGGCATCAACGCCGCTTCAATTCCGCATGGACAGATGCACGCAACCTCATCGCTGAGGGGGCAATCGGTGAACCTCGACAAATTGTCTGCCACGGTGGTCAAGGGTTACTGAATGATTGTTCGCATCTCTTTGATATGATGCGCTATGTCATCGGCGACCCGGATCCGCAGTGGGTTATCGGTAACGTTGAACGAAAAACAGAGCGTTACGAGCGCGATATTCAGATTGAGGACCGGAGTGCTGGAATTATCGGCTTCTCAAACGGTTGCATCGGTATGCTCTTGCAGGAGATCGGTAGACCGAACTATCAGGGGGGCATCGTCTACGGGACAGATGGTATCGCTGATGTAACGGAAGGGCGCGTCCGTCTCCTCAACAATAAGGCTACAGACTGGGAAGAACGTCCCTCGGACGGAAGGGACCAGCATGTCGCACAGGCAACCGAGCTGGTTGAATGGATTGAGGGTGGTCCTGAGCACCGAGGTGAGGCGAAACATGGGCGTGCTGCTGTTGAAATTATAATGGCGATCTATGAATCCGCACGTATGCACGAAGTCGTCCAATTACCGCTGCGGACGCATGCCAATCCGCTGGATTTGATGATCGAAAGCGGAGATTTGGCTATTGAACGTCCAGGGCGTTACGATATCCGTGCGTTTTTGTTGCATGGCGAGTCAATGGAACCTGAAGGGTAAAAGTCGCTTACGAGAATTACAGAATTATGCAGATTACACAAGGGGTGACTGTCGGCTTGACAGCACTACAACGTAACAAGTTACGCTCTGTACTCACAACCCTCGGAATTATCATCGGTATCGCAGCGGTTGTGGCTGTCGTTTCTGTTGGCGGCGGGGCTGAGCATCTTATGCTCGCTGAATTAGAACGCATCGGCGGGGCAGGACTGATTGTCTGCTTTAGGAAAGGGGAATTTCGTAGAGAGGATGGTTCCTACTACGAAAATAAGCATCCAGAGTATATTGAATACGAAGATCTGGATTTTCTCCTTGAGAATTGTCCCTCTCTTAAAGCAGCGACAGCGTTGTCTGAGGTGAATTTCACCGTATCGCACAAGCACGTGAATCAGTCGCTGAGTATCGTAGGTGCTACACCTTTCTATGAAGAGGTTAATAACTGGTACATTCAAGCCGGTAGATTTATTTCGGAAAGTGACATGGAGCGGAGAGAACCCGTCTGTGTCATCGGTTCTGAAGTCCGAAAAGACCTGTTTGAGAGGGAAGACCCGATTGGTCTTGAATTGAGAGTCGGCGAGGAACGGTTCACCGTCATTGGTGTCATGGAGGAGAAGGGCAACAGTATGGCGAGTGAGGGGTGGGACAATCGGGTGGTTATTCCGCTCACCACAATGGAAATCCGTTTTATTGGGCAGCAGAAAGGGTGGATCTACTTATGGGCGCAAGCCGAGAATTATGAAAAGGTTGAACAAGCCGTCGCTGAAATCAAAGTCGCGATGCGGCAACAACACGGTGATGAAAAGTATTTTGAATTCTTCACTGCTAAGGAGATTATAAAACAGGTAGGGAACGTCAGTCGGATTGTACAAATACTCTTGGGTGGTGTTGCGAGTGTTGCCTTGTTCGTTGGTGGCATCGGAATCATGAATATTATGTTAGTCTCTGTAACAGAGAGAACGCGTGAAATCGGTTTGCGCAAAGCCCTTGGGGCAAAGCGTCGCGACATCCTGATCCAATTCCTCATTGAAGCCATTGTTTTAAGTATTTGCGGTGGGCTTATCGGTATTCTCATCGGAAGCAGCCTCGCTTCTGTTTCCGGTTTGGTTATTTCAAAACTGATGAAGGCAAGTTGGCCCGCTGTTGTTTCTGTCCAAGCCGCTTTAATCGCGTTTAGCGTTTCCGCATTAATCGGCATATTTTTTGGACTTTACCCGGCGAACAAAGCCGCAGGTCTCACCCCAACAGAGGCCCTGCGTCATGACTAAATTAGCAATCAGCGGTCAGCACGGTTTTTTTTGCGAAAAAACCTTTCGGCAGTCAGTAAAAGAGGTTTTCGTTTAAAAATATCCTTTTTGCTTTTTGCTGACCGCTGAGAAATAAAGGAGCACGTGCTGTGTCAAATCCAACAACGAAAGTTCGCGCGGCTGTCGTCGGGCTTGGTTGGCCCGGGATGCAACATCTTAAAGGCTATACCGCTGATCCGCGTTCAGAAGTGATTGCTATCTGCATCTACGAATCCTCAGAAAAGGGACGATCTGTACCTATCGCAGATTTAAGTGCCGCTACTGGATGAAATCCCTCTATTTGGCGTTTATAAAGAAATCGTTTCAGAGAAGGATGCAATATCGGGTCGCAAACCTTGCAGGCTTGACGACTAATTTCTTCTTTCTGCTGGTGCATATCTTTGTCTATACTGCTTTCTACGCAGCGCGTACCGTTCCCCAACCCCTTAGTCTGAATGAAATTATTACCTATTTCGTTCTGTGTCAGGTGTCTTTCATGCTCATGCCGTTTTGGGGGACTGGCTCTGAAGTTACGAGCGCGATTAAAGACGGCAGCGTTGCACTCCAATTAACCAAACCTGTCGATTTCCAGGCATATTGGTTTGCCGATGAGTGCGGGAGAGCCTGCTATTACTTACTCATGCGGGGATTTCCGACCTTCCTTATCAGCATGCTCTTCTTCAAGGTTACAATTCCGCAGCAGCCCACCGTTTTGATGGCATTTACAGTTTCAATGCTGCTCGCTGTTTTCATGAGTAATGCTATCACGATAACAATCTTTAGCTCGGGGTTCTGGACGCTGGATACAACAGGGATTTCTGGAATGTCTTATTCCATAATCACCCTGTTTTCTGGAATGTTGGTCCCAATTGCGCTGTGGCCCGAATGGTTGGCACACATCGCCAGATGGCTACCCTTTGAAGGCTTGATTGACATTCCCTTTAGTATCTATTTGGGCAAGATTACAGGTATTGAAGTCTGGATTGCTATAGGCAAGCAGATGGGTTGGAGCTTCTTTTTTATTGGCTTGGGACGGTTTCTCTTAACCCGTGGATTCTCGCGGCTGGTGATACAAGGCGGTTAGTAGAATAGCAGTCAGCGGTTGGTAAAGAAGGTGTTTGCTTGGGTGTTTCCTCGTTTCAGATTACCTCTTAACCGACGGTTTCCGACAACGAATAAAAAATGCACCATCTTTCTCTCTACTTCCATTTTGTCAAACTCCGCATCCGGTCGCAGATGGAGTATCGACTCTCGTTTGTCTTTGACCTCTTTGCCCAAGCGAGCATCTCTGTCATCGACTTTTTCATGATTGCTCTCCTCTTTAACCGTTTTAAAGAGTTAGCGGGATGGAGTCTATGGGAAGTCGGATTCCTCTACGGCATGATTGGTATCTGCTTTGCTCTTGCTGAGATGGTTGGGAGGGGTTTTGATGTCTTTCAGAGACATATTGTGCGCGGTGACTTTGATACAGTTCTCATCCGTCCTCTTGGCACTTTCTTTCAAGTGTTTTCGCATGAATTCCTGCTTCGTCGGTTAGGGAGAATCGCACAAGCCTTGGTTGTATTCCTTATTGCTAATTCGCAGATAACTATATCATGGTCACTTACCAAAGTGGGGTATCTGTTGATTTCGTTGGTAAGCGGGACCTGTTTTTTTGTAGGTCTCTTCGTAATTGGCGCGACAAGTTGCTTTTGGACTGTCCAATCCATTGAGATTATTAATATCTTCACGAACGGCGGCGTTTTCATGGGAAGTTACCCATTTTCCATTTATCGATGGTGGTTTCGACATTTTTTTACTTTTATTGTTCCATTGGCGTGTGTTAACTATTTCCCAGCTCTCTTTCTGCTCGAAAAAATTGGATCATCAGGAGGTTCACCAATTGGTGTCCAGTTAGCACCGTGTGCCGGTTTTCTGTTTCTCGGTATCACCATGCTATTTTGGAGATGGGGGGTCTTACACTACCAAAGCACGGGGCACTAATTTATTGGGTTTCGGTTTCCCGCTCTCTACTACGCTTACGAACGGGTTTTCGGTTATTTGTTTTATAGGTCTTTCTTAAAGTCGGAACCGTAGTCCGTAACGAAGTGGAGGACGGATTTGAGAAACGGACTACAAAGACACAACGACCGCTATTTCTCCGCAAGGTAAGTTTAAAAGATGATTGAAGTTGACAACCTCAGCAAAACCTTCAAGGTTTATCATCATCGCAAAGGATTTTTTGGGAGTTTTGCGAACCTCTTTTCTCGCAAGCACCGTATTGTCCAAGCGGTGGACAGGATTTCATTCACCGTCGAACGTGGTGAGATTGTGGGATATTTAGGCCCAAATGGTGCTGGAAAGTCAACCACTATCAAAATGCTGACTGGTATTTTGGTGCCGACATCCGGCAGTGTGACTGTGAATGGGTATATCCCACATCGGCAGCGGAAGGAGAACGCCAAACACATTGGGGTCGTGTTTGGACAAAGATCACATCTGTGGTTCGATTTACCCGTTCAAGAGTCGTTTGAACTCTTACAACGTATCTATCGGATTCCAGAGGTGCAATATCGCTACAACGTGGATATGTTTGACGAATTGCTCAGTATTGGCGATTTTTTCCAGACGCCTGTTCGTCAGTTGAGTCTCGGTCAACGGATGCGTGCCGACATTGCAGCTGCCTTGCTCCACGATCCGGATGTACTGTTTCTTGATGAACCCACGATCGGTTTGGATGTCGTTGCCAAGGCGCGTATCCGACAGTTTATTCAAAAAATTAACGCTGAACGGCAGGTCACGGTTGTGCTGACGACACACGATTTAGATGACGTCGAAAAACTCTGCAAGCGTGTCATTCTCATTGACGACGCGCGTCTCCGTTTTGACGGGGAACTCACCACACTTCGGCGTTTACTTTCAACAGAACGGCTTTTGACTGTTGATTATGCCGAAGTCTATCCAGACATCAGCATCCCCAAGGCGCACGTTACCTATCAAGAAGGTGCCCGCGTGCAGTATCGATTTTCACCAGAGGAAGTTAGCACAGCAGATCTCATCGGTGCCATCCTTCAGAAATTCAAGATTGTGGACATATCTGTCCAAGAACCTGATATTGAAGAGTTAATCAAAACCGTTTACGAAGATAACCTCACGCTTGAACGTAAATTGACGGAGCCGATATCTTCAGATACACAGGCAAATTGACTTGACAGACCTGAAATCTATACGGTAAAATGTCTGCATGAATTTTGGCGAACCGAATAGTTATGGGTTTGTCTTATGAGTTGTTGTGTAACGCCTAAAGGTGTGGGATAATTCTTATATTCCGTCTACCTTGTTGCACATAATAAGATAGGTGCTTGCAAAACGAAGCCTGATTTCTATGATCAAAAGGAGCAATTTAAATGTATCTAAGGAATATCAGAATAATCTGTGCACTCGCTGCACTCCTCACAGTGTTCTGCTATGTGACAGCGGCTGATGCCCAAGATTTCGTAACAGATGGTCTTGTCGCTATATATACGCTCAATGAGGCGGATATTGACGGCAAGACTGTCAAAGATATCTTCGGTGGCAAAGACGCAAAAATCGAAGGGTCTCTCAAATCTGTTGAAGGTGCGACCGATGGCACTGGAGAGGCGTTGGAGTTTGAAGGCGATAGTTACATCGAAATCCCAGCAATGGGTGAGTTTGAGCATGTGAGTATTGAATGCTATGCGCTTGAAGGTCAATTTGCTGGCATTCAAGGCATTGTATCTACATGGCAGTGGGCGGCTGGTAAAGTCCATTTCAAATTTGAAGGGAACGAAATCCAGGTCCATAAGAACGATGGGGTCAAGATTAGTTTGGCTGCTGAAGCCGAAACATGGTATCACATCATTTATACCAGCAATACCAAAGACAATGAGTTGAAACTCTATGTTGATGGTGAATTGGTTGACGAAGGGAACGCCGGCACAACCCCTGAACTGATGGACGAACGCCGTATCGGTAGTGAACACGACGGTAGATTCCTGGTCGGTATGATTGATAACGTCCGTATTTACGACCGGATCCTTGACGAAGACGAGGTTGCACAGAATTTTGAGTCGCAGAGCGATCAATTACCTGTGGAACCTGCTGGCAAACTCTCGGCGACTTGGGGCTACCTCAAGGCATTGAGAAATTAAAATAGTGGGAGGGATTTGTAATCCCGATGTCTTCGCGTATTCAGAAAGCGGTTATTCCCATTGCTGGATACGGGACACGCCTTTTCCCCGCAACGAAAGCCGTGCCAAAAGCACTCTTTCCAATTGTCGCTCAGGATGGTATCGCAAAGCCGATCATTCAGTTGATTATTGAGGAAGCGTTAACGGCAGGTGTGGAAGAGGTGTGTCTCGTTGCCCAACCTCAGCAGGTCGAGCCGATTGCCGACTATTTTTCTGGCACCGTTGCGGATGCGGTTCGAGAAAAGGCGGAATTAGCAGCACAGGTGGATCGGTTAGAGGAAATTGGCGAACGGTTGCATTTCGCAATTCAGGCAGAGCCGGAAGGCTTCGGACACGCCATCTATTGTGCAAAGGATTTCGCTGCTGGCGAACCTGTCATGGTCCTGCTTGGTGACCACCTCTATATTTCCGAGTCGAGTGTCTCTTGCGCTAAACAATTGATAGATGTCTACATACAGGTTGGACAATCTGTCACGAGTCTTGATCTCTGCCATGAGAGTGAACTCTCGCTCAACGGCATCGTTCACGGTAGTCCTTCCACTGAATCCCCAAGAGGCTTTACATTAGCACAAATCTCTGAAAAGCCGACGGTCGAATTTGCGCAGGAGTATCTTCGCGTTAAAGGAATTCCAGAGAAACAGTATCTCTGCAACTTCGGCATCGACCTCCTTAACCCTCTCCTCTTTGATATTCTCGACTACAACTACAGACACCAAATTGTAACGCATGGCGAGATTCAACTGCGGGATGCAATGTCGGAAGTGATAAAACGGGAAGGCATGTACGGTTATCGCGTCGCAGGTCAGCGTTACGATACGGGAAATCCCCAGGATCTGCTGAAGACCATAAATGCCTTTGGTCTCCAGGGCCCCTATCGGAGTGTCTTAATCTAAGGTTTCCCCAACCGCTAACGAAATAATTTCTACATCCTGAGATGCCGTCAACTTACGGAGTTCTTCGGGCGTTCCTGTCAATAGTGGGAAAGTCCCATAATGGATCGGAAGAATCGCTGGAACATTGAGTAATTGCGCGGCATAGGCGGCTTCACGCGGTCCCATCGTGAAATGGTCGCCGATGGGAAGCAACGCAAGGTCGGGTTGGTAAATCTCACCGATAATCCGCATATCCCCGAACACGTTTGTATCCCCGGCGTGATAAATTTTGTAACCGTTCCCGAATTCAATCACGTAGCCTGCGGGTTCACCCAGATAAACTATCGTACCGTTTTCCTCTGTGAAACTGCTACTATGGTTTGCTGAGACCATCGTTGCTTTCACGTCGCCGACAGTGACAGTGCCCCCCTTATTCATGCCAATTGTGTTCTCAACGCCCTGTTTACCAAGCCATCCTGCGATTTCAACGATAGACACAACTGTCGGCGTATGTTTTTTCGCCAGCGGCACCGCGTCGCTAATGTGATCCGCGTGCCCGTGCGTTATGAGGATAGCATCGAGACTGTCGAAAGTCTTGAGCGCATCAGGACACACTGGGTTGTTGGTTACCCATGGGTCTATGAGGAGCGTTTGCTCTTCTGTTTCGATTTTAAAGGTGGAGTGTCCGAGCCACGTTAGGCGGATACCGTTGTTAAGTTTCATTTTTTATTTTTTTAATTTTACCTTAAGAATTGCTTTTAATCTTTGGGCAATGATTTCTATCTCACCGGGCATGAGCGTTTGTCCATTGATGATGACACCCTCTTCCCCTGATCCAGGAATGTCAATGGACGGTTCACCTTCTACGAGTTGCTGAAGGATTTCGTTCCGTGTAATGCCGAGCTGCTCCGCATCAAATCGGATTTCGGTACGGGGCATCGGTTGTCCGGCTTCGGAGGGGAAGATACGATGTACTGTAATGCTTTGGATGTCCGAAAACACTTCGTCGTAGTAAGTAACCTGATCCTCGTAGGATTGTTGTAATTTGTCGTGATCCTGACCCAAGTACCATTCGACAGCAGCGAGTAGCCCCACCAGTTCTTCTTTCCCTACCTTCATTCCCCTGCCGATAAAAGGGTGTGGTGGTCCGTTGAAGGCGATAGCATCAATTAACGCTTTTTTCCCGACGATTAACCCACTACTCTGCGGTCCGCACAAGCCTTTTCCACCACTAAAGAGTACCAAATCAGCACCCATCTGAGTGAAACGCCAAAGGTTTTCTGGGGGAGGTAACTGTGCAGCGGCATCAACAATGAGGGGGATGTTGTGCTTTTTGGCAATTGAGATGGCTTCTTCATAGGAGACCCAGAGATGTTCTCTACTGGGGTTTGCGAAGTAGAAGATTGCGGCGGTTTTCTCCGTAATGGCACTCTCTAACTCATCAGGAGTCGTCCCACGGTCATCGCCTATCTCCACCATAGTGATACCGACTTGCCGAACGGCATAATCATATCCGACACGACCATGACGATGCACAATAACTTCACTTTTCATTGACGCGTCAAGATGAGGCAATTTTTCGCGCTTGTCAGGGTCAAGTCCAGTGATACACGCCGCAGTGCTGAGTGTCAAGGCTGCAGCGGCACCACAGGAGACATACGCCGCTTCGTTATGGGTGAGTTTCGCAATCTCTTCCCCGACCCGTTTTTGGAGTTCAATGATGTCTACAAAATGCTTGGCGGCATCTGCCATCGCCGCGACAACTTCAGGCGGCATAATCGAACCACCGAGCCGTGTGAGCGTTGCGTTGCCATTGATGACTGTAGGGATGCCTAAGCGTTTGTAGATATTCATTTGAGTGGTTATCGGGAACTATCGGTTTTCAGCAAAGACATCTTGTGGCAGTTCTGCAACTTTTACATGCCATACACCGACTGCTGACTGCTGACAACCATCTATCCGACTTCTTCACCGTCTAATTTACCGACGTGGAGGTCGATCTCATCGCGCGATTCAATCTTGTCTACCTTACCGTCTGCCATGTGGAAGATGCGGTCGGAGACGTCTAACATCTTGTGGTCGTGCGTTGCAGTGATGATGGTTACGCCGTTTTCAGCATTGAGTCGACGGAGCAAGGCGATGATTTCGAGTCCGGTTTTAGTGTCTAAGTTTCCCGTCGGTTCATCGGCGAGAACAATCGCAGGGTCGTTCGCCAGCGAACGTGCGATTGCGACACGCTGTTGTTGTCCACCAGAGAGCTCCAACGGCTTGTGTTGCACGCGGTCACCCAATCCAACGAGTGTAAGAAGATCTACACCTTTCTCTCTGCTTTCGTCTGCGCTCATACCGGCGAAAATCATCGGGAGTGAGACGTTTTCGAGTGCCGTCATAACAGGAATGAGGTTAAACGATTGAAAGATATAACCGATCTTGCGACAGCGGAGCCATGCGAGTTCGTACGCGTCAAGTTGCGCGATGTCCACCTCGTCAATGTAAACTCTGCCTTCGGTCGGTTTGTCTAAGCCACCAATCATGTTGAAAAGTGTCGACTTCCCTGAGCCAGAGGGACCCATAATAGAGATATATTCACCGCGCTGGATTTGGAAATTAACACCGCGGAGAGCATCCACGGTCTGCGTTCCCATTTCGTATCGCTTGATGAGGTTCCTGACGCGAACTGTATTTTCCTTCGGAAGAATGCGTTGGAACTTTTCTGGCGTTTCGGCGAGAATTGCACTCACATCGCCGATTTCTGTTGGGATGTTCATTTTTTTCTCCTATTTTACCTAAATTTCCGATGAAGGCACGGATTATCGTCTCTGCAAGAATCCAAAGAGTCCTGATTTTTCAGGTTCGGGTTCGGGCATTACGGGGGCATTCTGTTGAGGGTTAGGAATGGCGAACCCTATGAAATTCCGTTTGCCAAGTTGCTGCATAAACGTAAAGAGGGACGTTTCCGCTTCTTTCCGAGTCAATTGGTACTGGTTTTGGACTCCCTTTATAATCTGTGAAATGGTATGCTTACCGTCGCACATCTTCCACACATACGTTCCGATGGAATCTAATACAATAACTCTTTTATCGGGGAGCATAAAAAGTTTGCTGGCGAGTCGGGTCCAGAGTTTGTCTTTCTGTGGAACAACGAGCGAGGCTTCGCCTTTGTCATCTATCTCCCAGTTTATCAACTGGTTCCGAACAGGGAACGACTTCATGATCCGAGTCCGATCCATATCCGGGCGTTTCTTAAGTTTGAGAGCGTACAGAATTCTGTTTAGCATCTGTTTATAATAGCAGTTAGCAGTCAGCCATCAGCGGTCAGTAGAGAGTTGGCGAGTTGTAGCGTTTTCTTCAACTTTAGGCACTTTGAAACTTTAGTACATTTTACAATTTCCCAAGACTGAAAGCCGAAAGCCGATTGCTGATAGCCATTCTCAGTGGCATGCAATACTTTCAGCAACCTTTTGAACGGTCGAACGTGCATCGGTACTGCCGATGGATTGGATAACATAGATACGGTTGGACTGACTACATTGCCATAGATGAAATACAAGTGCTGTCCTTTTGGATAACTTATCAAACATCAACACCGGACTGAATGGCACACCATCATAGAGCCGCGTCTGTTCCCCAATAAGCGTCAGGCGTTCATCCGCCGAATCTGTATCGGATGTTACTTCAAACCCATAGCCACGAATGGCTTTTGCGTATTTGGCGCGAAACCATGCCTCTAATGGATTTTCGGCATCTTTATGGTCGCTCAGCATCACTTCTGCTGGTCCGTATCGCTCTACACTCAGGCGTCCTTTGTCGGGGACGGGGTTTTTGCTTGGGTGTTTCCCCAAGGTTACCTCGCCTCTACGATTTTCTATAGAACCATTATTTCGTAGGCGACTGCTTGCCAGTTTCGCAAGCCTTACTGCACTCTGAAAGCGAACAGGCTTTGCAACGAAGGCAAACAACAGGTAACCACTGAGTAGTTTCTGACTTTCCAACTTGTATTCTTTCGGAACCCCTAACTTAAGTCCGTAAGCACTCCAGAGCGTTAGGGGTGCGTCCCCGCGGTCTGTAATTGATTTGAAAATCCGAAGAACCGTGGGTCGCCAATTCTCCTTGAGCCGTCCCATCACCTGTACGATTGTAATTCGTTTCCCAGTGTGAAAAATCAGCCCATTTGCACGAATACTCCCCTTCCAACTGAAACCGAGAACGGTGCGTCCATCAAAAAATTCGTCTTCTTTGATGAGATTAACGTTCCGGCGGAAGGAGAGTTCGGTGCCCTTCTTATAAGTCTTGCGAATCAACTTGAAGTATTCGTCAAGCGTCGCATCAAGGTCTGGCTTTTTGCGTCGGGTATGCGCCCATTTGAGTTCAAGACGAGGCATCTCTGCATCGTCGAGTCGGAGATATCCTGTTTTCTGATCTCCGCTGAGTCCGCTAAGTTCCCATGTCGTGGGGATTTCGAGTTGTATACCTGCCCAGCCAAAAAGTGTCCAGTCCATTTTTTTATAGTTATCAGTTATCAGAAGAATCGCTATTGGTTTCCATCAGCCATCAGCCATCAGCCATCAGTTAAAACGCAAGCGTTACAGAACGCTTCATTTCTGACCGCTGATTGCTGACCACTGACGGCTGTTAAAATGGTTTGACGATCACGGCTTTAGAGACCAGGGCTATTGCGACAGTTCCCATACCGATCAGCCCGACGCCGCAGGCAAACCCTGCCGCAAGTACCGGATTGAACATGTACCAACGCCGCATCCCAAATCGCTTGATCATGTAGAACCGTCCGATAATTGCACCGAGTAATCGGGCAACCATGCTTCCCGGATCCGCGCCGATGCCACCGACAATACCGTAGAACCACATTGAGGGTAGTTTAAATACCCACAACATTCCATAGATTGCGAGGCTTCCCGTAAATCCAGCAGCGATGTAATCCCCCCGAATTGCTTGAAGCATTTGGCTATTTCCATCCCGCAGCGACGTTTTCCAGAGACATTCATTTGTCGCGTTAATGGGCCACATCATCTGTGCGAATGGATATTGGGCACTCGGGATAGGTGCAATCTTCCAAATAAAGTGAAGCACCACAATTCCACTGACAAGTAGGATCGGCATAATTAGTAGTGTGCCAGCGAGATTTGAAGTGAAGGTAGTTCCTGTCAATTCGAGGACTCGCCAACTCTGCGTGCCGCGTCCATAATCTTCGTCTGGGAGTGGCGCGAACCAGATATCTACCTCTTCATAGCGGCTCAAAATAAAGGTAATTTCGTGTAGGTACGGTATCTCAAATAGGTCGCGCCCCAATACACCGAAGGTCCGTGCGGTAATATACGAATTGATCGGTGTATACAGGAAAGCATAACCTAACAAGAAACTCAACGGGAAATTCGGGACCATCCAGTGAATGAGCCATACAAATCCACCCATACCGATGAGCCACATTAATCCCATCAACCATATCGGGAAATCACCACGGTTCGGAGGCGGAGCGAAGGAACCGCGTTCGCCTGCGGTTTTCTGAGCTCGCCGCATTTTAAAGAGCATCGGAATCGAAGCCGCCATACCTGCGATGGCGAAGCTAAAGGATTTTCCCATGCCGGCACTCTGCCAGAAATCCAGTCTGTTGAACAACTCGACACCACGAACATCCAAACCCGGAGACCACTGGTGGAGAATCTCATACCGGTAAAGGATTTGTGGGTTCAAGACAAATTGCGTCGCCATTGCGGCAATAAATTCTGTCATTACAATTGGAAACGGTAACACGAACCCGAAGAGCATTTGTCCAAAGTCGGTTCGGAGGGCGAAAACACCGGTTGGTGCGAAGCCTTCTATACTCTGTGTGAAATCTATCCACGGGATCTTCAGAATCTGAATCGGCTGACTCATCATGACACCGGTGAGTGCAGGCACACCGATGTAAAGGAAGCCCCAGATAAGTCCTGCCATTGAGCCAATAGAAAAAACCCGCCAGCGCCACGTCTCTTCTTTACCTGTCGTTTCTGCGAGTGCTGTTGCCCCTTGGGCACTAATCGGTGCCATCGGATATGGGAGTCGCTCGAGGTCCGCCGTGAGCCGGAACAGAATATACTGTCCGCTGACAAAACGCAGGGTACCCAAGAGTTTTCCTATGAGATAGATACCGATAGGTAGGAACCAGTCTGGATGTATCAGACTTCGCGTGAGCACGCCGACGGAATCGCCTGCGGGTACAATCCATTCTGGAATCTTATCCGCGATTTCGTAGGATGCCGCCTGCGGGGTGTTGACAAAGTAGGCGTACCAGATAAAGTTCCGGTACTGAAGCCCACTTCCGACAGCTGCACCTGTTAACCCGAGGAGCATGTAAAGCTCCTGTCGCCGGGCAGTTGTAAAGGAACGCCGCGCGAGTTCGGTAAATAGAATAACGGCAACCCAAGGTGCTGCACCAGCACCGGATTCACCGGATACATAACTCAGATAGATGGAACCCGGCATCATCAGCAAGCCAACGAAAAGTGCTCCAATGAACACCTTAACTGTTAGTCCTGACTCAAAGGTACGAATACCGCCTTCAATGTCGTATCGCTGTGCCCAAGCTTGCCATTCATCTGCTTGTGATACTCTTTCTCTCGCCAAATTGAGTGCTCTCCTTCCATTAGTCATCGGTTATCGGTTATCAGTTATCGGTAGAAATTGGCTTTCTGACAACCGATAACTGATGACTGACAACTAATTCTTACTCTTCCCCTGATTCTTCGGTGTCGCCGGTGTCTCGTAGTTCTTCCCAGAAATGTGCACAGAAAATACCAACTGTCAGCACAAGAGCTGAGAACATCTGCCATTGCCAACGTCCTTTAAGGGCGAAAATACTGAATAGCCATAAGAAGGTGCCAATGATGATAATAAGACTTGCTAATTTTTCCATTTTTTAACTATGGTCCTCTGAGCATCGTTCTGTATGGGCTGGCGTTACCCAGCCCTGGTTACGCATTGACTGCGTGGTTCACGATGATTTCTGGTTAATTTTCTACTGGGTTTGGGAACTATTACGTGCTCCTAATTTTCGTTTGGACTTTACCGAAAACCTGTCCAAAATATTGGCTCACACGTCAGGAGGACAACCCAGATTTAATAGTTTCAAAAACCTTAATCTGCCGGGGTCGGTACGGGATCCATCTGTGCTGTTTCTTCGTCCACCCCGTCTGTGCCTTCGGTTCTTCCGCGTTCATGAAACTCTGCCCTGATATCAACGCTAAACGTCCGCCAGATCAAAAGCTGTTTCCGCAGTAAGTTCAGGAACCGTCGGTTAACTCGCTTCCAAGAGGCAATCTCACCACTCTCGCGATGCACATCCAACGTGATTTTGTAAAGATCTTCTTCTTCACCACCCACCGGGGATGTGACAAACTGAATAGACTGGCTCACACCCAAGTCATAAGGTGCCAACCAAACCATCATCCCAATCTGATAGGAATCTTCAGTTTCCACTTGACTAAACGCAACTTGGTCTGTGTAGAAATCACTGGCGGATTCGTCTGCATGCGCCTCGAAATAATCTCGCATAAAGACGTTCAGACCGAGTGCCTCTTCTTCAAGAACGGTGAAAGGCAGGTTGAAATGCCATACGTCGCCTTCAGGTTCCGGGAGTTTCCATTTACGTTCAATATCGGGAACAGCCATCCGTGAGGCTTTGATCGCTGGGTACAGCGTACTCAACAGCACGACGATCATGACGATAATCGTTGCAACAACGGTCGACATTGACGAATAGTTGAGTGTTAACCCAGCAAGCCAGCCGAAATGCACAAGGGTTGTTGCTATCGCTTGTCCCATGAGATAGCCTAACACCGCACCAACGATAGCGTATACGCATGCCTCTGCGAGGAAGAGGAAGGCGATATGCACAGGTGCGAGTCCGACGGAACTGTAAATACTGATTTCTCGGACCCGTTCATAGACAGCACCAAGCATGGTGTTAAGAACAATAAGAGCCGCAATAAGGATCGGTACAAACAAGTTACCCATCCCGCTGAAACTCGTCATTCCTATACTACTGTAGAGGTATGTATCTTTATCACGCCCCACGAAGAAGTCAAGAGCAATGCGGTTCATAAGCGGTGCCATGATGAGATCCAACTTATCTATTGCACCTAATAATTGTGGGTCGTCCTCTCTCGGTTCCATGTTAACAGCAACACTTCGGAGTGTGCCTCCTTGATTCATAACTACCTGATAAGGAAGGATGGCAACACTGTCTGGTGTGAGATGGAGGTACTTCTGTAATTCACCTTCAAGCGTCTCATCACCGGTGGCACCGCGGCTCCGCTGCTGTTGCATTAACTGATAATCAACAGGTGTAAGTTCTTCTCCATCGTTATCAGTGAGGTCCTTGAAGCCGATACCCAGGACACCGACGACGGTAAAGTCCGCGCCGTAGACAGAAACGGTGGCTTTCCCCATATCGCTTTCGGTGATCTTGAGCAACTCTGCCATCCCTTTGGGTAGCACAATAGCGTAGGGCCACTCTGTCGGCCATTCGCCAGCATCTGCAGGGTCAAACCATTTTCCGTATTGAAGGTATCTGTTGATGCCACTGACATCGGGTTCGGACTCGTTCATGCCCACGAGCATGTTTGCAGCGAAAGTCAATGCTTCACCCGTGAGTTGGTGCGTCGGCGGCGATGGATCTGCTGGGTTTTCCGTACGTGTGAGCTGGACAAACGATTGGTCACCAGTTCCTGACGATTGATACCATGCCCGCGGGGCGACGATATTCCGGACAACCAGTAGGGATTCTTCGTCTACCTGTTCAATAAAGCCACCTTCTTCTAAATCCCTGCGTGCTTCTGCGATGTCAATCGGTTGCTGCCCTTGCTTGGTTAAGAGTTCGTTCTTCCGTTGAAGAAGTCGTTCTAAAGCGGTAAGTGTGATTTGCGTCTTTTGCATGTCGTTCAGCACGGAGGTAAGCACCGGTTCCTCAAGTGGACGCCAATACTGGTCACGAATCAGGAGTCCGGTATAGCGCGGTGTCACTTGCGGGAGGCTCGTCCTATTCGGGTGCATAAACGTCCGCACGGAGGTAAACGATATAACAGTAAAGGTAAGGATTACCAACGTACAACATGTCAGGATCGTTCGCCCTTTTCGCTTCCGCATGTTGGAAATACCTAAGCTAAATGCGGCAGCACTCGCACTCAACCTACCGACATCGGCTTTATAAACCTTACTGCCCTCTTGCCGGATCTTTTCGAGTTGCTCCTCGAATTTTCGGACAATAATACTAATGACAATGACCGTCAATGCAAGCACTACGAACGCGATCAGGATAATCACAGGTGTGGTGGTGATCTGGAATGCCGGGTGAACTTGGCTGAGGAAGAAAAATACGAGTAAAAAGATACCGAATGATCCCAAAATCTGCTTGTGGATATTCGGGAATCCGAAAATGAGTCGTTCCATAAAGTACGCGAACGGCATGAGTAAAGCGAGATAGAACATTACACCGTTAACGACATCGTTACCGGTCTGTTTGACATCCGGATATGCCCGCGATTCGTAGCCCCATGCCGCACGGGCGAGTTTGAGGGCTTGTTGATAGTCGCTTTGGAGTAATTCAGTCTCGGCGCGTGCGAGGTAATCGTTCGCAAATTGATGGAGTTTATCAAGTCGGTCACTGGAGATACCAAACCGTTTATAAAGTCGTGAGCGGTTCTCATCGAGCCACCACATATCCCGGACAACAACGTACGGAGTGAGACGGATCTGCCCGTTTTCTCGGACAACAAATCCTTCACCCGTGTAAAGCGTTGGATTCTTCATACCGCTCTTTGTTGCTTTGATGAGAAGGAGCCGTTTACCGATCTGTCCGTATGCCATCCCGACTTTAATACGGGTGTTAGGTTCACTATACACGAGGGCAATGGGTTCAGCTGCAGACACACCTTCTTGCTGCCACGGTTTAGACATCCCGAACTTCTCCGGTGAACTGTCGGTAAGAGCGTCATAGACTTCGAGTTCCCGTAGCGTCCGAAGATACCGCTGATCTACCAAGTCGTAGATAGTTGTGGATACACAGGGGAATGTAACGACACGACAACCGCGCCTGCGGGTATTAATGGGAATTTTATTCGGCAGTAATTTCGCACCGTAATTCCCTAAATCTGGGGCATAGACGATGTCCCCTGAATCCTTGTCAAGGATGTATGCTTCCACTTCCTGTGCACCACCAAGACGGCGTGTGGCTCTACCTTCCATGGCTAACCCGGCAACTTCAAAGTTTCCCTTGTTGTCGCCCATCACAAATAGGTCACCACGAACACCCATCATCGTTTTATGTTTTCTGCGGAGCGTCAAGATAGGATAAGGCACCGGTTTATTCGGGAGTGCGGACTCCCGCGCGTCAAATTCAACGACATCCCCGAAAAGGTTGCAGTAGAAATTTCCCACACGTGCAGCTGTGGGCATTTCTTCGTCCCGAAGTGCTTGTATAAGTAATGAGGCTAATGTCTTTGCTTGCTGATGGAGATTGCCGTCTTCACGCAGATCAACGCGTTCAATCGTATCAAGGGGTGTGTCCGTTAAAACGCGGGCATCCTCAATGGTCGCGAAAGCGATTCCGGTTTTTCCAACGAGCGTTGCAACCTCGCTGTCAAAAGCAATCTTACCGGGGATATAGGTTTTCCACGTCTTTCCGCCGCTTGCGGAGATAGCATTAACGAAATTTGACTCGCCACCGAGGCCCGCGATTGAAATGAGCGTTTTAATATCCTCAATTTCTTCATCGGAGAAAGTGTCCGGATCTTCGTGTCGAAGTTGGAGCATTGCATCCAACTGCTCACGTGTACGGATGTTGTTCTTTCGATTCTTCTTGGCAGTGCGAACGTCGTTTCGGATGAAACGCTCGACCTCCTTACGGATGTAATCCATATCCTTGAGCATATCCTCGGAGGGTTCACCTTGATTGCGCCACTGTTCAAACTGCATTTTCATCAGTCGACTCACGCCGCTGAGACCGGTGAGTTTATTAAAGTGCGAGCTCAGTAGCGTTTCAAGCGTCTTTCCTTCAAGGGCTGCTTTATCAGAGATCCCATTAGCAACTGTCCATTGACGTGCCATAACGGCTTGTCGAATTTGGTCATCTGTCCACTGCCAAAGTTTGCGGACACGGACACCAAAATCAGCGTCTTCGGCGTAAGAGGCGAGTTTATTGCCGATGCTTGCAAACTCGCGACGTAATACAAATTCGGGTTGCTGATCGTAGAACCATCCCTTGTTGAATACCCCGAACTGATTCGATTGTGAGGAGAGGTCAATGCTAATATAGAGGGAAGTGTAATACCGGTTAAACAGGTCTTGAAGTGCAATAGCCGCCTCGATTTGTCCGAGTTTCCGATTGTATTCATTGGTGTCAATACGTAGCATCTTTTCGATGCGACTTTGAATGTTACGGAAACGTGCGTTGCGGAGGGTCAGCATATTATCGCGTAGGAGCACTTTAGTCTCCGCATCTAAATCGGTATCTAATGTGGGCAACCGCTCAATGAGGTTTCCGAGTGCTACGATATCTGTGTCCGCACGCTTTTTGACGATATCTAACAGTTCTTTTTCGTTAATATGTGATGAGATACGAGAGCGCAGCGAAAGTATCTGTTCGACTTCATCGTCTGATAGGTAGTTTTCCAAAATGAGACGTTCTTCATCCAAGTATACCCGTCCTAATGTTCCGGCTGTCGCGATTAAGTTCTGGATACGTGTTTGTTCTAATCGAGCGTTCCGAAGTGCGATTTCAAAGATGCCTTGTTTATCTTTGAGAAGATCTGCTATCAATACAGCGACATCAACAGTGTCTTCAGATTCGTTTAATCGCTGTCGAAGTTGGGCATCAATGGTGTTGAGACCTTCTATCCCAGCTTTCGACAAAAACTTACCGCCATAAATCAGGGAATTCCCGCTTGGTCTCCCCATCGGTGTTTCCTTGAGTTGCCGAATGCTACCTTTAATATCGTCTTCAACGGGTTGGCTGTCAGGTATTTGTGCCAGGACCTTTTCAAGTAGTTGGATCTCTCGCTGGATCGCGACTTCTTGGGTGTTGTTGGCATCGCGCAAAACACTGCGTGCTTCTTTCGCTTTGTTGAGTGAATGTAAATCAAGATGCCGGTCGAGTATCTTCTCAGGTGTCCACATCAGCGCGAATTTGCGTTTATCGCTCATCTCCCAGTTTGCGAGGGTTTGGTTAAGCAACTCGATATCAGGGATGAGTTCTTCCGGAAGGTCTTCCGGTATTGGGATTTGCCAGTCTGAACCCTGTTCTACCGGAATAAGGTATGCGTCATTTGGGTGCGTTTTATATTCGTCGGCACTGCCGGTCTCTATAGCGTTAATGAGTTTCTTTACCGCCCATGTGTCAAGACGGGCAATCGGTAGCCCGAGCGTTTCGATTAATTCGCGCTGCGCGGTTCGGCTGGTATCGAGCGCGACAGCACGAACCTCAGCTAACCTGCTGACAATATCTCGGAGGAAATGCGTCGTTTGCAGAGCCTCTTTCTTCGAGCGGGCAAGATTTGCTAACAAACGACTCTTCTCTTCGCCTGTGAAGCCTTGTTTTTCACGCTTTCGATTCCGATCTGTCTGCTTCTTCTGGCGTTCTGAAAAGTCCCGCTGTTGCTCCGTGAGAGATTCAATTTCAGACCGTGTTTCTGCCAAGCCATCCAGTGTAGTCGTCAGGGAGTCCAAGTCAGACTTTACGTGGTGTATCCCGTGGAAAAAATCAGCAGGGAGATCAACGAGGACAGTCCGGTCAATCGAGAGTAGAAGCCTTCTGCCCAATTCTTCAAATTCGAGGACATCTGTAGAGAGTCCACGGCGAAGTCCGTGCATTGTTGGAGTACCGGGCGAATCGGTGTCAGAACCGACAATGTCTTGTCCAATGCCTTCCATGAAGGCACGTATGCCAGCAAGCCCTTGGAAGTGTCCATCAACTGCAACAAAGAGGACGGAATAGCCGGGTCGATATTGCGGTTGACTAAAGAGACGGGCAAGTTCCATGAGGGTCGCGATACCGCAAGTCGGATCAGCACCGGGTGCCATTGCGGGGACAACGGACATGGAGTCGTAATAAGCTGTAAGAACGATGAGTTCATCGCGTAAGGTTGGATCTCTGCCTTCCAAGAACCCACGTATATTTTGTCCTACGCGGCGTTCCCAGGTCATCTTACCTCTGACGCGCACATTAACTTGATTACCCTGAGCGTGTTGTTCTTCCAACAAATCGGTTAGGACAGCCGCATCTTCTTTGGAAATCCAGAATCGCGGTATGTTGGCAGGAACGGTACCAAACTTATTTTCTGCTTCCCCTCGGATGGTTGTTTCGGGTTGGATGAAGATAACGGCGGTGCCACCGAGCATTGCCGCATTAATATAACGGGTGCTGGAGTTAAAATCGAGAAGGACTATCGCACCTTTCGGGATAAAAATGTGTGATTCACTCGCAGCGACAAACTCGCCGGATTCATCGATTTGTCCATCGTTGTTGTTGTCAATTCCATCGGTAGCGTCACCGGAAATTTCGTCTGTCCAACCATCGGCATCGTTATCAATGCCATCTGTTGCCCACCCAAGGATTTCAGAGAGCAGCGGAATTTCACCGTACTCATCAATAGTGCCATCCTCATCATTATCAATGCCGTCGGACGCTTTTTGTAGGTGTTCATTAAGTATATCATCGGTGATGCTGGCTTCGGTGATACGGTAGCGTCGGGCGAGCGTTGTGAGTGTATCTCCGTCTTGGAGTCTATGCCAAAATCCGCCGATGTTAGTGCCGTTGAAATCGGCAAGTTCTCCATCATCGCCGTAAAGGAGGGGACCAGATAAACCTCCTGTTGGAATAAACACGGTGCTTCCTTCAACAACTGGAGTCGCCAGAAATTTATTCCGGTCATCTGCGAGGATAATCGTCTCGTCAACTTGGTAACTTTCTGCGATGTCTTTGAGTGTTTCTCCTGCTAATGCAGTGTGTTTAATTCCGTCTGCTAACAGGGAGGTCCGTACAAGGTTGGGCCAGAGTGGAGTGAGTTTAAAAGTGTGTAGTAGGTTGGCTTCTGGCGAGAGTACTTCAATAACACTATCACCGTGGTCGATCGGCACAGTGACGGAGAACTCGCGGCTCTCTACGTTTTGCAAGCCTGTTTCAACGAAACGGTCAAAAATGTATTTGCTGCCACTCGCGGCTTGTGGATAGCCGGTTACTCGACTGTCGAGGCTTGAGAGGCGTGCAATATCCTTTCGAAGGTTGCCAATAGAGAGGTCATCCCGAATCTGAATGGCTGCAGATTTCATACCAGTACTGGAAACTGTTTGTGCGTAGGCAGTATGGGATAGTTGCCCAGTGACAAGCAAAACGAAAAGGGAAAACATTAATACATTGTCCCGCAAGCCTCTATAGGCTTGCGCAAAAAGTGCACTGAAGCGTCGCATGTGACATTCGTGCCTACTATGAATTTTCATGTTGTGAAATCTCCCGCCTTTTTCTGGTTTTTCAAATTTCTCTCCAAGCGCATTTGGATGTTTCTGAGAGGATACGCGAAAAAACAGCGCGCAAAGAGTAAGGCATCCCCAGCTTCCGCTCATTCTTACAAAGTAGAATGCAGTTTATATGTCTTTTCTTCTATCTTTTCGTGTTGACTTCGCTCTTCTTTAAATTCGGTGGTTGCTTTTATGCCGCCTCTTTTAAGTGCCGGTCAGTCACATACGGGCATGAAACAGCCGCTTTTCACTATGGATTCCCGTTTTCGGAGCCTATTGGCGTAATTTTCGGAGGCAATATGTATATTGTATATTATTATTGCAATTTTTGTCAAATTAAAATTTGCATTTAACGCTTTTTTGGGTTAAAATATATTTCACGGTTTTGCCTCTCATCGAAGCAAAATTCTCTTCAAACTGCATTTCACTGTAATACTGCAGCAATACTAAAAAATTTAGAAAACTCAGCGGCAGCCCAATAGTAATTTCGCTGTCTGATGTTGCTGTCTGATGTTAAGGAGCCAAACGTGGGCAAAGAACCAAAAGACTCTAATACGGATAAAGTCGTCTCACGTATAAAACTACGTCGTCGTGAACTGAAGTTGACACAAACAGAGCTTGCAAAGGTGGCAAACCTAACGCCTGCTGCGATCTCCCAATTTGAATCAGGAGCCCGAAAACCGTCGTTTAAAACACTTTCAAGTCTTTCCGATGCCTTAAAAGTTACTACCGATTACCTACTTGGAAAAGCCGATAAAAGTTACGATGACCTCTTAGCCGATCCAAAGATTAGTGCTATGTTCAAGGGGATGATGGAATTTACGGAAAAAGACAAGGAAACGCTCTACGAGTTCTATGAATTTCTTAAAATGAAAGCGGAAAAATCCTCGAATATATAGTAGACTGTTTCGTGTTGAACAAAATCTAACTGGGGTTGCGAGAATTCGGTTCTGTTAGTCAAGAAATCAGAGAACACCTAAGCAAAAACACCGTTTAAATTTGAAAATTTGGACAGAGACAGATTTTTCCGAAATTTTGTCGGTTCTCTAATAGCAGGTGCGCTTCACCGGCACGGTGGAGCGGTAAAATCCTGTGAATAATAGGTTCCAATTTTCCTTGTCCAGCGAGATGGATAAGTGTTCGGAGTTCAGGAACTGTGCCGAGGGCGGAGCCCATCACTGTTAGTTGTTTTTGATACATCTTTCGGATGTTAATTGTTCCAATGTTGCCTGTTGTCACACCACACGAAACGAGCCTTCCATTTTTAGCAAGACTCGCGATACTTTGATCCCAGGTCGCCGCACCGACATGCTCAAGGACAACATCCACGCCTCGTCCTTTGGTTACATCAAGTACGATCTCCGAGAAGTCTGTGTCTTTATAATTAATTGTAACATCCGCCCCCATTTGTCGTGCGCGTTTAAGTTTCTCATCGCTGCTCGCTGTGGCAAAAACTCTGGCACCCGTTAATTTTGCGATTTGTAATCCCGCGCTTCCGACACCTCCCCCCACGCCGAGAATTAAAACATCGTCCTCAGGGCGAAGTTGTGCACGCGTCATCAACATATGCCATGCTGTGAGATACGCTATCGGCATGGCAGCGGCGTTGACGAATGACAGGGACGCTGGTATCTGAATAGCGTTTTGGAATGGGGCTTTTACGTATTCTGCGTATCCGCCGTTTGTTTGGAAACCGATGAGTTCTTGTGTGTCACACAAGTTTTCGGCACCGCGATGGCAGTCACTACAGATACCACACGGAATGCAGGGCGCGAGAACGACGCGATCCTCGACAGCAACACCGCGGACCGCGGCACCAATTTCGGTGATCGTCCCAGCGATGTCGGAACCGAGTATATGTGGTGTTTCCCCTCGACGAAGTTTTGCTTCTATTTCGGGGCGGTTCCGCCGAGCATGGATATCCAGATAGTTCACCGCACAGGCTTCGACTTTAACCAGTACTTCATTCGTATCAAGCGTCGGTTTGGGTACGTCTGTGTACTGAAGTACCTCCGCGCTGCCCTGTTCTGAGAAAACAATTGCTTTCATATTTTTCGTTGGGAGTCTGCAAATGCTTTCAGATATTCTTGATGCATTTCTAATCCTTTGCGACAAATTGCTCAGGCACGCTATGTTTGACGGCACGGCGCGGCAGTTTATCCGTAGGCACCGTGATTGAGGAAACCGAGGAGTCGGCGCAGACGGGGGCTCGCCTCTTTGTGGACAGAATCCGGCATATTGTAGTTCATAAACGGATAGTATTTATGCCCAACAAGGCGGCGTCCGTAGGTCACCTGTGTGATATATCGGATGCGATCGGTCTGGTTCGGACCCCCGCGATGCCATACCTGATTGTTGAACATGATAACGCTTCCCGCTTGTCCAAGGTTATACTGAACTTTGTCCTCCCATTCCGTGCCTTCTATCGGATTCGGAGGCGATGCGCCGAAAAGATGTGAACCTGGGACAACCTCTGTGCCACCGTGTTCTATTTCAGTGACATCGGTGAGGTAATAATTTGCCGTAAAGAGTAGCACCGGCAACCGAACATTCTTTGGCGGTTCACCGTCCGTTACGATGTAGTGTGGTGCATCATCTTGATGCCACGATGTGATTCCACCACCTGGGAACGTCTGGAACGAATTGTTGTGAATGACATGGCAGTTTTCCGCGACGAGTGCTTCAGCGAAGGAAACAATAGGTTCGAGGTCGAACAAGCGACGATTCGCTTCGCTGTGTTCAAACATCCGATGGCTTAAGTGCATACGACGCTCAGGAGCTCCACCGTTTAAGCCATTCGGATCGTTTTTAAGTGCCCATTCTAAATCTTGTCGAAGTTGCGCGCATAAATCAGGTGGTAGGACGTTTTGCAAAAACAAACAGCCTCGTTCGTGGAATGTTTCTACCCATTCCTGAATTTGTGTCTCGCTGACAACCTGATCTGCCAAGTAGGTTGTTTGTGCCATTTTTCCACCCTCCATAGAATGGCTATCAGTCGTTGGAAACTGTCAACATGCTTCGCAGTGAGAATAAAGAGAATCGTGTGGCAGGTGAAAACTATTTCAACCACCACAACGATCTACTGATTATTGATGGAAACCATCTTTTTGATCGCTGACCGCTTCTATGCTGATTGCTGACGGCTATTGCTAACCCATTGCTGCGGCGACGATAATGCCCAGTGAGATGAGAACGCCCGCAACCGCAACGCCAGCAGCAGTGTTGTTCTCTTCGGCAATCTGACGGTTTAAGTCGTACGGGGTCGCCATATCGAAGACTTTGTAACCTACCATCAGAATGATTAAACCGACGATGCTAAAAACAACGCCTTCAATGATAAAACCACCCAAGGCTTTGAAGTCTATCATTGGGACATCTCCAGACGCAGCGACATCAGATTGGGCAACGGCGTTATGTGAAAATAGGACAAAGGTGGCAATTGCTACAGTAACCAGGATAAGTGTGGTGAATACAATTTTTTTAGCCATTTTAACAGTCTCCTTATTTTTCGTTTTTTAACTATGGTCCTCCGAGCACCGCTCCGCTACATTCCATGATGGTTTCTGGTTAATTCTGTGCCGAATTTGGGAGCTATTACGTGCTCCTAATTTTCGCTTGAACTTCACCAAAAACCTGCTCGAAACGTAATGGAGAGCAGAACGAAGACCTCAGTAATTAAAAAATCTCAAACTGCACATCCGTGGTGGCGTGCAGATACTTTATCAATATAGCGTCCTTATCTTCGATATAAAGCCATCCGGATTCGACATCTTCGAGTGTTTGGGCACCTGCAATCTCGGTTTCTGCATATTTGCCGGATATGTTGACGGATTCAGTATCGTCAGCGGGTGTATCCGCATCGGCAATTGGTTGATCGTCTATGGATGATGAAAACTGATAGCGTACCCGAAGTGCTTGTGGCGCCCGTCCATAGCCAACGATCAGGGTATGACTCGTTTCGTTATCGGCGTAGCTGAGTTGCCAGTTCAGTTGACCTTTATCGGTCAAGGTGAGTCCATCTACCCTCGCCCCAGAACTGAGGTGTATCTCCCCAGCGATAGCGGTTTTAATTCCCGGATCGAGCCCTCGGAGTGTATAAACGTTCATCATAATATCTTCGGGATTCAAGTGTGGTCCTCTGCCTTCGGTACAGAAACCGTAAAATCCATCAGGATAAGTGCCTTTAAGCTCGCCGTCTTCCCACTGTTGATACATTGCACTTACCGTAATACCTTCAGCGATTTGAAGCCATCTGTCATCTTCGGTGTGCTGATTCAGGCGTTGTAAGTAATAGGCGAGAACTAATCCGTTCCATTGAACAGGAACACCGAACCACGGATGCGTGTAGAAACTCGTCCCGAAAACAGGGATTGAGGCGAACTGCATACCGGGTCGGTCTGGGAGATGCCAATGATAGAGGAATGGCAGGGCTGTTGCCGCCCAATATGTTGCGCGTTTGAGGTGTTCTTTTTCCGCCGTTAATTCATAAGCCTCAACATAGGCACCGACAGCATGAGCAGCCGCGAGGACATCGGGTTGATACAGTGGGCATTCCCACATTTGTGCACCACGTGGCACGGAGAATTGCTGCGTGAACTTCAGTGCTTTCAAACCTGCTTCACGCGAGGCTTTATTTCCCGTAATTCGAGCGTGTTTAAGGAGTAGAAGTGCTGATTCAGCACACGTGCCGAGCACTGCTTCACCTGCCTTTCCGAGGGAGGCAGTTTTCGCATTTGTCGGTTGCCACCGCCAACTTCCATCCGATTCTTGTGTAGCAATACGTTGTTGAATCTCTTCCGCCATGTGGGATAATGCTGGATCGATATTGCCGATATAGAATGGGAATTCCCATCTTAAAATGTGGCACGAACCGCGGGCAGCCAAGCTACCTTCCCCGGATTCGGTTATGGTGTTTTTGGCTATTTCTAACACCCGTTCCTTTACATGCTCATCTTTTGTCGCAAGATAATCGTACCAAAGTAGAGTGCCGAAGCCAGGTTCGTTGTGTGGCGCCCAGTCTACGCAGTGCCGGGATTTTCGGGTGACTTCGTCCCATGTCGTCTGCATAAACCCGTGCCGCGAAAGTAAAACCTCTTCTGCGTCGCTACGGGGTGGTGATAACGGTTCAGGAGCACCGTAAGCATCGTTCCAATGCGCTATGGCATCTAAAATAGTGGCGTTTCCATCCACGATGATTTCGGTTTTGATGGATACCGGCTGCGACGGTATTAGTGGGTAAGGGATAGAAGCCTCTGTTTGATTTTCTGGGACCCATGCTGGTACAGTTGGGACGAATACACCGAGGGCGTGATTTTTTTGGTACTGATGCCAATTCGGTGAGGCAAATACCGCAGAGAGCATCTGATTTTTACCATCCCAAGTGTCCAGAGGATTCCAGACAATGCCGACCACTGATTTCTGCATCTCTACTGCCATGACTGGCACTGTGATTTTATAGGGATGCGGGACAAGACGGTTATCGAACGGTGGAGCTGCGTCACGTGTACTTGAGGAACGTTCATTGTTTTCCAAGAATTCGAGCCCGGGGAAAAGTGCTGCTGTTTTCTTCTCACGATTCCGCCCTTGCCCCGCATAAAGCATCGGACCGCGAAAGGCGAGAAGTTCTCTATTTCCATTCGTTTGCAACTGATATTCCGTTTTCACCCGCGTCGCACTTTCGCTGAGTGCCCACTGCATCTCATAAGTCCACTCAATGCCATCTACATCCGTATCCGAACCGCTTAGCCGGACAATTGACTCCCCTTGATTGTGTCCAGCAAGTTGATAGTCTGTAGGCGCAAGTTGCGAGGTTTGACGGTTTTGCGATGCATCTAAATAGACAACCTCGGAGAGGGCAGGACAGGTTGCTACCTGCTGATAATTACCGCCTTTTGCGACAAAGATTATATAGTACTCAAACCCTCCCTCAACAACCTTTTTGTCAAGGAGGTTCGTTTCTTGGTTGTTTTCGTTGTTGATTTCCGATGTTGCTTCAGGCCCACGGACGAAAACAATGCGAAGATGTTTATTTCCCAGCACAACGCTACCATTTTCCGTGTAGGTGTGCAGTTCTTTCATCACTTTGGCAGCGAGTTTAGGAGGCTCAGGAAGAACCGAAACGCTTTCTTTGGCTGTTTGACGTTCTTCGCCTGCCGAAGTTTGACATTTGAGCGAGACAGAAATGGAGGCTACAGTCGGATTTGGGAAACGGCGGGCTATCCAAAAGACGGAGGCTTCTTCACCCGGCTCAATTTCTTTAATGGTTTGTCTGGGGCGTCCACGCCGTAGTTTCATACCGTTGATAGAGATGCGCGCAGTATCCACTTTACCGAGCGGTGCTGTGCCGGTATTCCGAAGTGTGCATTGTACTTCAAAATCTTCACCTGCAGTTACAACTGCGGCTGTCGTACCTACATTCACAATTTCTAATTTCGGCTGTGCCGCGTAAAGCGATATTTTGACAGGAGGCTCTTCTGATTCGTGCGACTTGAGACAAATTTTCACTAAATCGGATACGGTTGTTGACGTGGATTGACTAAACTCACGTAACAGCATCGTCTCATCGTTGGCGTGTAAAATAGCAATTCCACATCGCAGTTCCGGTTCGGTGGCTCTTTTCCCTTTCCGAAGGGACATCTGTTTGAGTTTGCGTAACTGCGGCTTACCCCACAAAGCCCACGCGTAGTTACTGTTGCCTTCTATATTGCATTCCGTCAGGAATGAGATGACGACCTCTTTGCCAGCGTATGACGTCAGTTCGATGCTATCTTCTGCCCACTGACATTCGGTTGATACAGATTTGAAGCATCTTTCCGGTACGGCTTCTAAACCTGTATTAAGAAGATCGAAAATTTCGATGGCGAACTTTACGCCTCCAGGTTGGCGGTCCGCGTCGTCAAAAACAACACCATCCCGCAATCCGATGGAAAAATGTAGGAAGAGTTTCTCTTTTTTGTTAACATCTGGAAGGGACAGCGTGTAGTCGATTTTTGCGGTTTCGGTTGGGATCGGATGTTCAAAGATAGCGGGCTTTGCCACGCCTCCGGAACGGTCCGCTCCACTGACGGATGCCTGCTCTGTACCGGAAACAGTACTTTGTCCGAACATCTCCACGAAGTCATAAATCTCTTCAATAATGCCGAGTTCTAAAGGCATTGCTTCCTGTTCTGCTTCTGTTTCGTCGGTTTCCTCCGTTTTAGTTGCTATGACTTCCGCGTGCTGTGCTATGGCATCCTCGCTTTCCTGTTCAGATATTACAATCTCTGTTGGGGATTCTGTCTCATCTTCGGAAACGGGATCAGTATCTTCCGCTGACTCAGTTACTTCATCCTCGGACGGAGTAAGGTTGGTGATTTCGGCAACAGGTGTTTCTTCTGTACTGGGTGTCCCGGAAATGTTGTCCTCACTGGCATGCGTCTCTTCGTCTACAGAGATAGGTAAGACCTCACTGTTGGGGTGCTTCTGAGGACTCTCATCATTTATAGTAACAGACGGTGCATCGTCTTCAGAAGATGTTTCCTCTGACTCAGACAGCGCGTCAGCGTTTTCGATTTCTGAGGGTTCAGAAATCGCGGTATCGGAGTTATCCGATGCTACGGATTCAGCATCATTCGTGGAATTATCGTCAGTTGCGAATTCTAATTCCGTTTGGTGTTCATCACGCTGCTGTGTATCGGAAACTGATGGATCGTTCTCTTCTTCTGTATGCCCGATACACGCGACTAAAAACTGTTGAAAACTGGTGAGCATCTATTCTTTCTCACTCCATTTCTGTTTCATCTGCTTCATCTCGTCATTGAGTACGAGTTCCGTTGAAGGTGTCTGTGCAGATGCTTCAATCTGCCATGCTCCAGATGCGTCCTTCAGCACAGGCTTGCGTTGCGCAACAGGTAGCACACCGAAAGGCGTATGCGGTTCAATTTGATACCAGTACGCCACAGAGGATGTCTCATTGCTGAGATGATTCCCGTGTCCGTGCTCTATCGTAACCCGGATTTCTTTCTCGAAGCGGATTGGGTTTTCAATGTGGTAGACATAGGAGGTCTGATAGCCGTCGGTATTGTTTTCATGGATAGAGGAACCGTTGTGTGCAAACGCGTTCTCTTGCATCCCCCAAGCTTGGTTGAGGTAATCTTCTGAACCTGTGCCGTGCAGATCTGGAGGCCATTTATAGCCATCGACCCAGATCATATCATCGCCTTCACCCCACCATGTGCCTTGAAAGTTTGTAACCGACAGGTTACAACCGATATAGTGTCCTCTACCTTCGGCGGACAGAATCAGGTAATTAGTGTCCCACGCGAGCCGTTCCGCGTTGATAATATTGGCTTCTGGGGTGTTCACAGTAATTTCGTGTCCCCACCCATCACACGGATTTTCACGATGGAATTGTGCGTGGAAATAGGCAATATCATCACCGAACGGCTCAGGGTACTGCTCATAGTCGATATAGAAGTATTGACGGTGGGTTGTATCACCTTCGTTGACAAGTTCAATCCTTGCGCTGCCGTTGAAGGGCATCTGCAAGTAACAATTAAGCGCACATCCTGTATTGAACTGATTATTCTGGTGTGTGGAAGCAGAAAACGGGATGGAATCGTATGAGTTAACAATTTCGTTACCCAGTCCAAAGAAGTCCCCTAATGGACAGAGGACACTCGGGTGTTCCTCATCGTCCCAAAACATCCGGATCAGTACGTTTCGGTAACCGTTTGGCTGCGTCATCCAAATATGATTGATACAGCCCGGTCCTTGAAGATCTGCGATCACACGAGTTTCGCCGGGTTCGATATTCCAGGCATCGTTGTTTCTGCCTGTTGTATCCCATGAAGCAGCGCGCAACGAACGTGCTTTTTTAACGCGCGTCAGCGATGACAATAATCCGTCAACGTAAGTCATTCAGTTTTCCCTTATTAATTATTTTAAAGTTCCCTACTCAGAAGTGTGAGGAGGCATGTAAGATGTTCTTGATTATTATACCATATACGCGTGGAAAATCAACATGCTTTTTGGCTTAAGAATCGGATAGAACAGCCTGCATCTTCTCCAATCCGATGCGTGCAACTTCTGCGGGGTCTTGTTCCCAATAACTCGGGTTAAACAATTCCAGTGAGATGACACCTTCATATCCCGCGTCTTTCAGAATAGAGATCATCTCTCCGAGGTCAAGAATCCCATCGCCGGGGTAGACTCTATCCGCATCCGATTGTTCCGCGCGCGCGGGTTCCGCAGGTGCGTCGTTGAAGTGGAAGACTGCGATTTTGTTGCCGGGAATGCCTTGCATGTCGTCTATTTCTCCACCACCACGATAGATATGGAACGGATCGAGGACAATCGTACTATCCGGGTGATCCGCAACTTCCATCACTTTCCATGCATGCTTGACTTGGTTGACACCATCAACGAAACCGAGAAATTCCATGGCAGGTTTAACACCGAATTCACGTCCGAGTTCAAGCAGTTCGCGGTAATTCTCGCCACCTAACTGGAGGTCTGCAACTTCACGCGGCGGACTTGAGATGATGTAGGTTGAACCGACAGCTGCGGCTTGCGCCATGCGCCGTTTTGCCTCTTCAATCGCTTCCTGATGTTCCTCACCGGTCGTATCGAGCCAGCCATGCAAGGCGATAACGGTAGGCACCGAAAGCCCATAGTCATCAAGTGCCTTTTTGACATCCGTAAGCGAGCCGCCCTGTTCCTCGTAAGCAGTTAAATCGTCATTCCACAACTCAATCGCTGTATAGCCGGTTTCGGCAGCGATCTGAATCTTATCCATTAATCCGGCAGGTCGGATTGTGCTTGTATTTAAGGCTAATTGAAATTGTGCCATGCTTTTTGGCGAAGTTTGCAAGCCAAAGCTTGCTCTTCAAAACCCCCTTATTTGTCCATCAAACTGCTAATGAAGCGGACATCTATACGCGCAAGATCGATGACAGTGTCCACAGGCTCTCCGCTGTATTCGCTATGAAAACTCACGGGACCTGAAAAGCCGATTGTTTGTAGTGTATTCACTGCCGTTTCCCAGTCAACGAAGCCGTGTCCCATTCGGACGACGCTGCCGCCTCGCATGCCGGGTGAACGCGCCAGATCCTTGAACGCCATAACTGCGAGATGCGATTTGACGATATCCAGTGCCATGTTGATCGGTTCCCCGACGATGGACAGATGTCCTGTATCGGCAAAAACGCCGATGTGCTGCGCGTTGAAACCTTTTACGAGGTTCATCACTGCACACGAATTCAGTCCCATGGAGGTCCCAGAATGGTTATGGATACATGTCCGAGGTCCGTATTGTGCAGAGAGTTTCGCAAACCCGTCCAATTGCTTGCGGATAAAATCGACCTGTGCCCAGTAGCCGCCATCTTCTGCGTGCCAGTGCCAATATCCGAGTTTGATGTTTTCAACACCTGCTTCACCTGCCGCGGCGTAGACGCGACGCGTCTCTTCCTGTCCGGGATCAAGAAAATCACCCGGTGTTGTGACGAGCGGAATGGACAAGCCTGCCGCGGCGAACTGCTTTGCGGCGGCAGGTAATGCCTCCATCGCGTTTTCTGGGTTCACTGGATAGCCCGGACGGACACACAGATCGGCGCCACTCACGCCGACCGATTGCAACGCGGTAATAATATCTGGAATTTCTAAGCCTTCCAGATGTTTCGTGAACATAATAAATTTCATATTTTTTCCATCGGTTTTGTGGCACAGCGAAACGTGCCTATTACGTTACCAATCGACAACAGAACCATCGTCGGGGTGGTACGTCACGGGATTCTGCCAATCGTGGTCAATCTTGTCCTCAAGCGCATCTTCATCAAGTTCGATGCCGAGTCCCGGACCGGTGGGGAGTTCAACGAATCCGTCTTTGAAGACGAAGGGGTTCTTGAGATACCCTTCACCGAGTGTTGTATGCTCCTGCATCAAGAAGTTCGGGATGGACGCATCTAACTGAATACACGCCGCTAAAGAGATGGGACCGAGAGGGTTGTGCGGAGCAATACCACCGTAGTAGGCTTCTGCCATACCGGCGATGATACGCACCTCGTTGATGCCCCCGGCGTGACAGAGGTCGGGTTGGAGAATGGATGCTGCCTGTTTCTCTAAAATCTCACGGAAACCCCACTTTGTGAACACCCGCTCACCTGTCGCAATCGGAATGTGCGTACTCCGTGCTATTTCGGCGAGTGTATCTACATTTTGGCACTGGATAGGTTCCTCAATGAACATCGGTTGGTAGGGTTCTAACGCTTTAATCAGAACCTTCGCTGTCTGCGGGCTGACTGCACCGTGAAAGTCAATCGCGAGGTCAACTTCTGTGCCTGCCGCTTCGCGCAACGCTGCGAAGTGATCCACGGCTCTGTCGATAAAGGCTTTGTTTTCGATGATGCGTGCGGGTCTACCCCCTGCAGGACCTGTTTTGAATGCGGTGAACCCTTTGTCAATCCACTCTTTGATTCCGTCTGGGTCCCCACCCCCTTTATAGAGCCTGATACGGTCGCGTGTCGGTCCACCGAAGAGTTGATAAACGGGAACACCGAGCGACTTCCCTGCGAGATCCCAAAGTGCTTGCTCTACGCCACTCAATGCACTTGTCAGAATGGGACCGCCGCGGTAGAACGCGTGGCGATACATCGCTTGCCAGTGGTGGACAACACGTCTCGGATCTTGACCGATGAGGTAGGGAGCAAGTTCGTCGACGGCTTGCGCACACGTTTTCGCACGTCCCTCTAAAATTGGTTCGCCGAGTCCGACTAAACCCTCATCCGTATGGATTTTAAGGAAGAGCCAGCGCGGTTGCACCAGGAAAGTTTCCAATTTTGTTATTTTCATGTTTTAATTGTTCCTTGCGGTTCGGTTAGGGAGTTAGGACTTTATGCTGTCTTCCGGTAGACCTGGGGAAACGCCCAAGCAAAAACCCCTCCGCTACGCTTATGGGCTACGCGCTTAGGTCTAACAAAAACCTCTTTACCGACTGCTGATTGCCAATCCTTTCCTTGCGGTTAAATGACGCGGGTTTGGACGTTAGCGTTCCTTTCTTGAATTTGAAGAAACACCCCAGCAAAAACCTCTCCATTTCATTACAAGCTACGGTTTTCTATTTTACGGACACCTTGAAAGTTAATAGGTACTTGCAAGCAACAATTCCCCACTTGAAACGGAGTGCTTTGTGAATTTTGATGTTACCTTACCATTTTCTGTGAATTTTGTCAACAATTGCAAAATGGGCACAAGGCTATTTATGGTAGATTTTAACGTGAGTTTGGAAAAAGTTTATTTGTTGAGTAGCATAGGTAAATCGGTGTGGTGCTGAAGTTGATTGAAGTTTAGCGTGGGTTTCTTCTCCAAGAGCTGATAGGCGATCAAAGCAGAGAAGACGTTGACTTGGAAGTTTTCAACACTTCTGTGTCGACTGTGCTCTACTTGCGTCTGGGTTTTCAGTTCCCGGATCACCGATTCAATGAGCATCCGTTTTCGGAGCAACACTTCATCGGAAACGGATACTTCGAGCGGGTCCATGTTCTTACGGACTTTGTAAACCAAGTTCACGCCTTGCTCCCGGAGTGCGTCTCGGATGTCTTTAGAGATATACCCTTTATCTGCGTAGAGCCCCCCGTGAAGTCGGTCTGCGAACCTTCCGAGAGGTTTTCGGTCATCTATATTCCCAGGGGTCAACGCGACATCTAACATTTCACCTATATCATTGATAACGAGATGAAGTTTGAACCCGTAAAACCAGCCCATAGAGGTTTTCGAGCGTTTGGCAACACCTGCGAAGACGCGATGTGAGGAAATCCGTCTGTTATCGCAGACCCGCAGGCGTGTCGAATCTACGAAGGAGACACCGCGACACTCACCGAGACAGGTCCGAAGATAAAGCGTCAAGAGCGTGAGAACCTCTTTTTTCAACTGCGCAAAGCGAGAATAACTTACCAACTGTGGGAACTCCGCACGCCAATAGACGCAGACGTGTTTGAGATAGAAGTGCTTAAACGTGCGATACCCGCTTTGATGAAACGCAATCAGGAGCGTCATCACCTCACTCGGATGGAGGTTCCGCGGACGCCCCCGGGTTTCAGAACCTGCCTCGCTCGGAAGACAGTGGCTCGAGATGTAAGCTTCATATTCAAGAAAAAAGTCGTCTATTTTACAAAAAAGTGATACAATACGCATCGGAGAACTCCTTTTGGTTCGAAATGTTGTAACTTCATTATACCAAAAGGGTTCTCTTTATACAAAAATTACTTGATTAATTATCAAACTCACGTTAATTAAGTCGCGATTCGGAGATCGCTCCTACCTTTTTATATTTCCCCAAGTTGTTGTCAATCTATCAATTGGGGAAACGGACAGTGCCTTCTCAAGTCCTTTTTCCATAATGTCATTGAGATCATCTTCACCGAGGGCAGTATTGAAAATAGCGACCTCGTCAAGGACCCCCGCGAAGTCCCACCCGGCTCCACCTTTCCAACGGGTTAACCAGATTGAACCGCCATCGTGCTGCTGACTGAAATCCGGGTTTCCGACGCCTAAATCCGCAACGGCTTCGCCATCAACATAGAGGATAAGCGTCTTACCGTCGTGTGTTAAGGCGACAAAACTCCACTCATCCATCTCCCAAGTACCACCCCGGATTTGACTATTATCTATTCCGCCACCTTTGACGAAACTGCCATAAAAGTCGGTTGGACCAATAAGAATGTTCGGATTATGCCAATCCCTTTCTATGAGTCGAACGTGCGGACCGGAAGGGTTACGAAGCGGTTTTGCCCAAAGCAGATACGTAAATCCATCGAGAAAGTCATCGGTGGTCTTACTCGCTGGGATCACCACATGACTTGCTCCATCAAATTCGATTCCCATGCCTTCCTTTCCTTCTACCCGCTGGGCATCGACAATTTCTCCATCGTTCCCATTTGGCGAGGAATCCTTAACCATATTACCTTTTCCCTGATCAAAGAGCCACATCCCCATAAGGGTTTCTGGGTCGATTTTCGACCTGCTTTCCTGAACCCATATTCCTGCAATAAAGAGAACCGTCACCGCGATAAAAGCACCTATAACTCTCATCGTTTTACCCCTTTTTTATCCCATGCATTCAGTTGGAAAAATATTCACACAAAGATAGACAAAACAATCTCGGTCACGCGAAAACATCTTCCATGAGATGTTAACTTACACAACAACTGGATCAAATTTGCTACCTTTTTCTCTTGTCGAGATTATACCGCAAATCTACTTATGGAGCAATACTATCCAGTTCAGCACCACATTTCGGACAAGTCTCCTTCCACGCCAAACGTTTGACTTCGCCGCAAACGTCGCAGACTCCAAGCGGATATTCATCCGGTTTCGCACGGCTACCGCCTCTTTTGTAGGTTATAATTAGCCACACAGTCTCACCATCCTCTTCGTAATTGTAAAAGGGCCCCTCCTTTCTGCCATCGTAAGATTTGCCGACATGTTTGGGAAAGACCCCGCTGGATCTGAGGTTTCCATTTTCATAGTAGGTGAAACAGGGACCTTCGTATTTTCCATCGCGGAAGGAGGATTCGCCCGACTTGTTCCCATTTTTGTGGTAATTGATCCAAGGTCCGTCCTTCTTACCATGAATGTAGTTACCTTCGCTCCGCTTAAATCCATTGGCGTAATAGGTTACCCAATACCCGTGCTTCTTACCATTAACCATTTCGCCATCGGTGAGTGATCTCGCCATTTTCTATTTCTCCTTGCGGTTCAACAACATGGGTGTTTTTGCTTGGGTGTTTCTCCAGCACTTTGATGTCTCGTTCTCAAGCCCGCTCTCCATTTCATTACGAGCTACGCACTTTGGTTTACTTTTTTCCACCAAACCCCTGATGTTTCGCCCCAATTTCCTCCTATTGTTTTTTTCCCTTGTTAGACATCGCTGGTGAGGATAATGCTGTATCAAGATATGCCTCAATTTTCTCCAACGTCTTTTTCCCGATGCCTTTGAAACCTTTTAATTTTCCTTCATCAATTGCTGTTCGGAGCGAGACAAGGCTATCCACACCAACCTCTTCATATAACCGTTTAATCGTCTTGGCACCCAGTCCAGGAATAGGCACAAGCTCGACGACTGTTCGTGGCGTATCACCAGCGAACTCCTCTAATTTCGCACTCGTACCCGTGTCCAGAAATTCCTGAACTATTTTCGCCACGACTTCGCCAGCCCCCGGAACCTCCTCTATCAACCGTCCTTGGACAATGAGATCCGACATCGGCTCTGGAAACCGAGAGATATAATTCGCCAACCATGGATAGCGTGAGGCGTGGTCATCTGGATAGTCGGCAATAATCAGAAAAGTGTGCAGTTCCAAGAATTTGAGTGCAATTTCATCGTTCTGATGCCAGCGCGTCCGCCCTTTTCCATCAATGTAAGATCCCTCTTCTAAATTTTTCCCATCGTTCATTATTCATTCCTCCAGTGTAGAATCTGGATTGTAGCATCCCAAAGTGCGACTGCCAAATATCCACCATTTGGCGAGAAGGCTAACGCTTGAATGCCTGTGGGATAGGTTTCCCAAATCACCGATTCGCCTTCGGAAATGTCCCACACCCGAAGATCGCCTGCTTCATCCCCGGAAGCGAGATAGTCTGAAGTCGACGAGAAGGCAAGGGCACGGGTCCAATACGCTTCAAACCCAGATTTTATGAGGAGTGGTCTGCCGGTTGCAATTTCCCAGATACGGATTCCAGATTGAGCGTTCTTTTGTGTATCAACAGCTAACATCATCGCATCCGGTGAAAATAGCACGTTCCAGACCCCTAAAATCTCGCCTGTGTTAAAAACTTTTATGGGATGCTCATCGGTTGTGTCCCAAATCTCAATAGCCGTCCGATGTCCTTCGCCATCTCGGTAGGTGCCTTCCGCTACGGCGATAAACTGACCGTCATCAGAAAGCGTGAGACCATTCCTGACCGGAAGACTTGTCTGAAGTACTGTCAACGTATGAGCAGATCCCTCACTTTCCCGAGTTTTTGGACCTTGCTTCGCGAGTTGCCAAATTTCAACTTCGTTGTCACCTTTTGACAGCACCGCAAGCGTAGCGTCGGTAGAAAGACTACCGCTCTCATACTGTCCCTTCGTCAGTAGCAACTCATCACCACTCTCTAACGAAAGAATATTGATGTTATCATCCGTATCCCTGACCAACAATTGATTCGTTCCAATGGCATAGGCAAACCACCGCTGTGCGTGGATATGGCTTATCTCTCGTTTTTGTCGGCTCTGGAGATCCCACTCCACCACGGTGCCGCCCATTCCTTTCGCTACCAACTTCGTGCTATCATTACTGAACGCCATTTGTCGTGCGACATCGGGGAGTAGCTTGTCGAGTCGCGGCGGCTGCTTCTCACCAAGTTGAAAAGCAAATTCCAACGTTGCACCTTGAACTGGCACGCATAACAAGTTAAACAGAAGAGCGATAAGCAAATTTTTCATGAGTCAAAAACAAGTCGGGTGAGGCATAGAAACCTCACCCCATAACACCAATAAATTGGTATTATTCATAGAGTTCCGTCGCTGTTTCACCGCGAGCGAAACGGTGGGCAGTTTGTACAGCGGAATCGTTTCCTGCATTTCTGCGGATATCTGTTGCCCATCGTGCCAAACCGACTATCAATTGATTTCTGGCAGGATGCGCTTCACAGGTTTTCCATTCCTCAGATACTATGCGGATCGAACTCAGGAGATCATCACCGTTATCATCCTTAAGAATACACACACCCATTTCAGTCATCAACCGCTCGGCGGAGCACCCAGCGTTAAGATACTCACGGGTTCGTCGTCCAATTTCTTGGATGCGTACAGATTCAATCGCATCTAAAATCTCGGACAGTGCCGTGTCTTCATCAAGGACTTTAGGCGTTGCAGATGCCCTTAATTCTGTGATCGATTGGTGGCGGATGTTAAGCCATCGGTTGTTGAAAAATCGCCACGCGGCGTGGTAGAGTGCTTTGGCGGCAACCTTGGTTCCGGCGTATCGAAGCACTTTTCTCACCGTTGACGCGATTTCCATCTCCTCTTGGAGATCCCACCAACCCGGACTCATACTCACAGGTGTGCGCGCCATCCTATCCCCTGCTGTCATGACCATAGTCGTCGCCAACGTGTTAATCGGAACACCTGCCGTAAGCATTTCCGTTACAGCATCAAACACTTCGTCGAGATCACCACTCACGAGAGCTGCTGAAAATTTATCTTCGTCGTAGTCAACGGAACTCTCAGTTGATGTTCCTTGCGGAAGCTCATCAAAGATATGACCGATTTCTTCCAGTTTTTGGATGGCTTCACGGTGAAGTTCTCCGGGTCTGCCGCGTCCTTGTCCGAGTATCTTTGCGCCGAGGCTGCAGACTAACTCCCCCGTTAACTCCCATCCAAATTGCGCTAACAGTTCAGCCAAGTGTGCGAGATCAATGAGATTTCTGGAGTGGTTGAGGAAGAAGGGTTCAACGGCGCATTGAAAGAAAAGCGGAATGATTTTTTCATCGTGTCCACCCAATTGTCTTGCGGTGATCAGGCATTTTTCGATGCCTTCCCACTCTTTATCGGTGGAGAACACTCGAATCCAGTCTTGTAGTTTCTGCCAGTCAACCGGAGGTGGAAGCGGTTGTCGATCAGGTCGATCACCGAGTCTCCCCGATGCTCCATCGGCAGCCATCATGAACGGAATGAGTCGATCTTCGGGTTGGTACATACGTGCGACTTTTACCCCGTTCATCATCATTGCCAATTTTCTACCACCCTCGAACGCGTTCCTATCTGTAGAGATATGCCGCCCCATGTGCTTCACCATCAGTTCCAACGTCTCCTCTTCCGAAACGCCCTTAGCTAACATAATGGCAATGGCTTTAGAAAGCGTCCAGTTGTCGGTAGTGAGCAAGCCTTCTTTCAATAAAAGAAAATGGGCATCGTCGCGTTTCTTTCCACCGCTGGCAACATCTATATAGATATCGCCGTTCCGAACTTCGACGGGGAATGTGGCGAGGTCGTCACAACCGCCTGTGAAACATCCGCCGCCTTCCATGTCGTAACTCCAACCGTGCCAATCGCAGGATAAAACACCCTTCCTGACGCGTCCTCTCACGAGCGGATAGCCCATGTGTGGACATTGGTTGTCTGTTGCGTAGACAGCACCTTCATGCTGAAAAAGGGCAATGCTATGTCCTTCAACTCTAACAGCCCTCGGCTTTCCCTCTGCCACATCACTGAGTGCAGCAACTTTGACGAAATTAGTATTCACTGAATTCATCTCCTCTTGCAATGTAACCCTTCTCAATTGTTCAGGTTGATAAGACATTACTCTTCAAAGACCTCAATTGTCGTTCGACCTTCTGCAAACCGCATTGCGGTGGTAGCCGCAGATTTGTTATCCGTGTTTGATCGGATATCTGTGACGTAGCGTGCCAATCCGACTAAGAGTTGCGCCTGTGCAGGATGCCCTTCGGTGCGCTTCCATTCTTCAAATACGGTTCGCAATGTTGGGAGGACTTGACTCCCTGTATCATCCCAAAGTGCCGTATGCCCGATCTCTTCAATTAACCGTTCGGCACAGTAACCAGCGTTGAGATAGCCGAGGACACGGGTTCCGACCTCTTGGACATTGAGGGTCTCGATCGTATCAACAATATGTTTGACTCCGTCTGCCTCATTCGCGACATCTAATTTTTCTTGGCTCAGCGGTTGGCTGAGGGGCCGTGAGGGGATATTAATCCAACGATTCGCGAAGATTAACCACGCAACGTGGAAAAGACCTTTCGCCGCGACCCTGTTGCCACCAATCCGTTGGGCACTTCGCAAAGATGCTGCAACGTTGAGTTCCATTGTTAAATTTCCCCAACCGGCATCCACGTTCACGGGTGTGTGTGCCATCCGATCCGCGGCAAGGAGAACAAGCGTTGTAATGAGTCTCTCTAACTTTACACCATCCGTCAAAACGGCTTGCACTGCCTCAAATGATCGCTGGAGATTGACGCTTGTGAGTGCCTCAACAAAAGCATCTTCGTCAAATTCAACGGTTCGCTCTAACTCAGCACCTTCAACAGTAGGGAGCATTTCTCTCATAAATTGGATTGCGTCTCTACGGTAGCGTTCTGGATCATCTGGGCGATGTCCGACAAGTTCGGCTCCGAGATAGAAAAACACATCTGAGGCGTGTTCCCACCCAAATTCATCAACAACTTCAGCGAGATAACTGACATATAACAGAATATGAGCAGCATCAATAAAATGAGGTTCGACTGCACATTCAAAGAGTAGTGGACACAATTTATCCGCGTCTCCCTTATGATATGCAGTAAACAAGCATCGCTCAATCCTTCCAGATTGCCCTTCATAAGAGAAGTTACGGACCCATCGACTTATCTTCTCCCATGTGACAGGTTCTGGCAACGGCACAACTTCAAGGCGTTCGGATGCGGGTCCTGCCGCAGAGCAGGCTGAAGTTGTAACGGCGATAAGTCTATCGGCATCGGTATATCTGCGTCCAACTTTGAGTCCATTGATGAGTCGGGAGACATCGCCTCCGCCTTCTGCTCCGTGGGAACTGGCGATGTGGCGACTGACGTGTTCCAGAACCGTTCCCATTACTTCTTCTTCAGGTACATCCCCCTTTAGCAGTAGTGAAATCGCCTTGGACATCGTCCATCGGTCTTCACTTAGAAGCCCTTCTCGGAGCAATTGTTTATGTTCTTCTGCGCGCCGGTAGGTCAAATCTCCCGGCTCTATCCAAACCTCGCTTCCGCGGATGTCAACCGGAAAAGTGCGCAAATCGTCGCATTCAACATGGAAACAGCCACCGCCTTCCAAATCGAAACTGCGACGGTGCCAATCACATGTTAGGATGCCATTGCGAACCGTCCCTCGTGTTAGTGGATACCCCATGTGTGGACACTGGTTATCGGTGGCATAAATTTTTCCGTCAACGTTGAAGAGAGCAACACTACGCCCTTCGCCCATCTGAATCGCTTTCGGTTTTCCTTCAGGAACCTCGCTCAACTCGGCGACTTTCACCCAGTTTTGTGTTTGATGTCTCATGGTTTTACGTTCCTCCTGATTGCGTTTTGTTTGCCATAGCCTTAAAATGTTCGTATTTCATCAACTAATATAAACTATTATATCTTGACATCCTCTCCAGACTAAAGTCTGGAGATTCCTTTTGTCCCTTGTAGAGACATTCCTTGGGTTTAAGCCAAGGCAACAGGGACTTCCAAGCGGAAGCCCAAGGGCGGTGCCATCCGGATAGAACCCATTGCCGCCACTACAGGGTCGCCTAAACAACCCTGATACTTTCTTAAAATATTAATCGCACCTACACCATCGCGATGATATTCAAATCCACATTTGCAGGCGTAGTTGCGATTACTTGGTTTCTTTCTATTACCACAATTTGGACAAGTTTGTGAAGTGTAAGCCTCATCTATTTGCACAACCTTGATACCTAACACTTTGGCTTTGTAGGTAATCAAAGACGTGATCTTACCAAACGCCCATTGATGCAACTTTTGATTCGCACCTTTACCATAGTTGATATTCTTTCGGATACCCGTTAAGTCGCCCAAAACAATAATGCCGATACCTTTGTTTTGACAATATTTCAGAAATGTGGTGGTCTATTTTATTGATGCGTTTCCATTTCCTGCGTGTAAGTTTCCACCAGCGTTTGGAGTGACGTTTACACCTGCTGATAGCATGACTGAATTCAGATAGCACTTTATTACGATGTCGATATAGTGATCTGATATACCGTCCATTGTAAATATGTGTATCTTTGCCGTCATGTGTTACCATCGGATGTATCTCGCCAATATCCGCACCTACTATACCTTCACCAGCGTCAGTGTCCTCCACCTCATATCTATACGAAAAATGCAATTCCCATTGGCCATAGTTGTAAACTAAATCAATGGTAGCTATGTGTTCCGTTTCGGATATATTGAAATTGGATGGCAGTTGCACCTCTAATTTAGTTCTACCACTGCCCATAGACAGCAATACGCGCTTACCAAACAAACTACCATCCACAAAGGTTATAGCAGATTTTAGCCAACGTGTCGTCATATAGTTTTTATGTTTACTTGGCGGTTTAGGTTTCTCTATGCCACCACTCTTTTTTGAGGCAGAATAAGACTTCCACGACTTAAAATATTTTTGCCTAACAACTTGAATACTCTGGGAATGCAGTGGCTGTGATTTAGACAAGTTTTTATCTACCCAACCTTCGCAGTCTTTACCAAACCAGAAATGATTGTGAGCATGTGGATAACCCCTATGCCATTGATACATGTCCATCAGATGTAAACATTCATCCCATACAGACGCTGAGGCAGCATTTATTTCGGAAAACGCCTCTTGCCCATCTATCTTGAGAATCTTAGTTCTGTGGAAATACGCCATCCTTTACCTCGTTTGACAAAACTGCCCACTCAGGGCACCCACATATCAACTAAATATACAACTATGTGTAGTATAACACAAGCACACTTTTTTGTCAAAATAAATGAGGAAATTTTTAACAGATTTTTTCTTTGCTATTTGCGCGTAGTCGAGTGGTGTTTTGCCGTCCGCATCACGGACGTTAATGTCGCCGCCGTGTTCTATGAGCAACTGCATCTGATTTTTCCCAACCCCTTTCTGGGCGATGATATGCATCGGGGTCCGTCCCTTGTCATCGGCTATATTCGGATCCGCACCGTTTTCTAACAGACACAGGACACCAGCGGTCAGACCGCGTTGCGCCACCCAATGTAAGGGTGCCCACATGCCATGCCGATGCTTCTGACGGGCGTTGATGTCCCAACCTCTGGCAAGAAACCCTTTCAGCAATGTATCAAATCGTTTAGGTCCCTGCCCAACAAGCACATACCAATCCCGCAAGTTGATCTCATAACCTGCGTCAATGAGCAGATCAACGATTGCGGACTGTTTGCTTTGAAGTGCTACCTCAAGAAGTGGCATAGTCGGTCCGACCTGATAGGCATAGACGCGCTAACTTATTAAGTGTAAAGTAAAAATAATTTAAAGCATTTGGCGAGGTTAGAAAACCTCGCCTGCGGTGAAGTGGATCAAGTTCTACACTGTTTGCCTTTCTTTTTAATCAACGGTAAACTGGATTGTGTCAAAGCGACGTGCGACTTTCGCAACTTTCGGTTTGAGTTCCTCAGGCGTGCCACCTGAGAGTGCAGCGACAATACATTCCGCGATGTCTGGCGCGTCCGTCGGGGTCATACCCCACCGTGTAACCTCTTGAACACCCATACGCAATCCAGATGTGCCGACTTCTGGTGACAATCCCGCCGCACCCGCAATAATATGGCACGCTTCCAAATGGTTTGCGAGCGCACCGCCTTCCCCGTATTTATCTACAATCAGTATCAAGGTATGTGATTCCGTGAAGCCGAGTTCGGCACCGAGTATCGGAACACCACGTTCCGCTAACGCCTGTCCGAGTGCCTTTGCATTCGTAACAATTGCATCTGCTTGCGCTGCCCCGCATTCCATCCACTCTATAAACGTCCCTGCCAACGCTGGCAGTCGATTCAGGTGGTGATTGCTCATCAACAAGGGATAAACGCCCGTCGCAACTCGCTCAGCGATGGATGCATCGTTCGTTAAAACCATTCCGCCCTGCGGTCCCGCAAGCGTTTTATGTGTGCTGGAAATGATGACATCCGCGCCTTCATCAAACGGCGATTGGAATCGCCCACCTGCGATGAGTCCAATGACGTGTGAGGCATCGTAGATGAGGTATGCGTCTGGATTCGCTTGGCGCATCGCATCTTTCAATTCCCGTACGGGTTGTGGAAAAAGAAAGACACCGGAGCCAATATTGACGATACTGGGTTTGTGTTTCGCAATGCGTTCAAGCGTTGCTTCGAGGTCGATGTTTGAACGTCGTCCATCCCACGGAATGGGAATCGACTGTAGTTCTATCTTGAGTGGTGAGGAGAATAGTTTTTGGGCATAGTGGTGTCCGTTGTGAACCTCTAACGCCGTATCGCCTGGCTTTGCTAATGCAAATGTCGTCGCAATCCCTGCGATGTTCCCTGACAACGGACGGAAATCGACATGCGCTGCACCGAAAAGTTCCTTTGCTAACGCTTGCGAGTACCCTTCTATTTCGGCGATGTAGCGGTTGCCTTTATAATTCCGTTGGTAAATGTCAACACCAGAATAATTCCCATATCGCCGCGCCAACCGTTCATCGAAAAGTTCCTCTACCAACGGCGAAGGCGTGTTCTCCGAAGCGATGAGATTGAGACAGGTGTCCCGATAGGTTTGATGTTTATCGAGAAGTGAAGTGAGTGTTTGGACTTTTGTGTTGTGTGCCATTGACAAAACCTCCATTTGGTTGCAGTATAAGGAGCAGAGAAATTGCTTGACGGACCGTCGGAAATCTGTTACGATTTAAGTTCATTGCGCTTTTCCGCAAGGTAAAATTAAAAATCCGAGAGAACTCCGTAAGTTCTAAAATAATACAAAACCCGTAGCCCGTAATGAAATGGAGGGCGGATTTAAGGAAGACACGCCCACCATTCAAACCCACTGCGTTTCTCCGCAAGGTAAAATTAAAAATTATGACAAAACCGACAGATATCCGTATCATTGACGTTCATTACGACTTTGAAGAACACCAATATCGGACTCCACTCAAGTTCGGCGGTGTACCGACGGATCACTGCGTCCTCTTTAACGTCCGAGTGCAAGTTCAGACCCGCGATGGCAAAGCGGCAGAAGGAAAAGGCTCCATGCCACTCGGTAACGTATGGGCGTTTCCACCGCGCTACGCACCTTTTGACCAGAGTCTCGCCGCGATGAAAAAACTCGTCGAATTGGCGGTAGCGGCAACACAGGATTGCCCGCTCTGTGCGCACCCGCTTGAACTTTCTGAAGTGCTTGAGTCAGAATTTTTAAAACTCTCCGATGATTTGTCTCACACTATGCAACTCGCGTCTCCGATGCCGAAACTCTGCACTGTCGTTACGACGAGTCCGATTGATGCCGCAATCCATGATGCGTTCGGCAAAGCGAACGGGATCAATAGTTACGACGGATTGAGCGCAGACTTTATTGAAGCGGATCTGTCACATTTTTTGAATGAACGGTTTACCGGCGAATATCTTGACCAATATACAGCACGCCAACCGAAGCCGAATATGCCGCTCTATCATCTCGTTGGTGCGTTGGATCCGCTCACCGACGCGGATATCCCAGAACGCCTTAATGACGGTCTCCCGGAAACGCTCCCTGAATGGATTGTCGCCGACGGGTTGACGCATCTGAAAATTAAACTGAACGGTGACGACCTTGCGTGGGATGTCGCACGCGTCCTCGCAATCGACAAAGTCACCGCCAACACACAAGCAAAACGCGGTGTTAACACGTGGCACTACTCCGCTGACTTCAACGAAACCTGTCAGGATGTTGAATATCTATTGGAATTTCTCAGCCGGATCCAAGAAGCGGAGATTAACGCTTTTCAACGACTTGCCTATATTGAGCAACCGACGGATCGGGACCTGAAATCGCATCCCGAAAATAAGATGCACAAAGCCGCTGAGATAAAACCGGTGGTCATCGACGAGTCGCTCACCGATTTTGAGACCTTCCTGTTGGCACGCGAGCAAGGGTATTCCGGTGTTGCGCTCAAGGCGTGTAAAGGACAGTCTCAAGCATTACTAATGGGTGCCGCCGCCGCAGGATACGATATGTTCCTCGCTGTGCAGGATCTGACGTGTCCCGGTGCCTCGTTTTTACACTCCGCCGGACTCGCCGCACGGATTCCGGGTGTAACGGCTATTGAAGGCAACGCCCGTCAATTTTGCCCAAGTGCCAATGACGGTTGGCGAGACGAGTTTCCCTCAATTTTCAACATCACCGATGGTACTGTCGGAACGCAAGTCCTTACTGCGCACGGACTCGGACATTTTTTTTAATTATTCCTTGGTCATACCTTGGAGATCATTGGGGTGATGGACTCTCAGTCTCCATCTCTGAGTCCGCAACAGTCATGTTGGTAACGACATTCCGTTGTTCAGGGAGTCGGACCGGAAAATCTTCGATGACATCGTTAATCAGTTTTTTAATTTCCGCTTTGACCGGGTCGAAGGGTATACATTCAAGGACGATAACAGCGCGATGTTTTGAAGGTGACCGCTAATTCCATCGCATCCATTTTAGTATTAACGGCGAAAAGTGTCAATCCTGAGAAAATGTGACAATTTGACGGATCGGCACTTTACTTAATTGCTGAACGTCGCCGTTGTGCCATCGGACCTGGAGGTTATCTATCCGCGAGGCATTTCCCAATCCAAAAGTGAGACGAAGATCGTTGCCTGACAGGTAACTTGCCCCACAGATAACTTCCCGTAAGAGCACTGTTCCATTCGTTTCGAGTTGAACCTGCGCGCCGATTGCATCCGTATTGCCGTCTGACCCTACCAATTTCACCGTTAGCCATGCGTTCTCGCTACCGATTTCATTGCTGAGAATGACCGCGGGACGGTTCGATTGACAAAGCACGACATCCACATCGCCATCGGTATCTATGTCCCCAAAGAGCATCCCGCGGACGACGTAAGGTGTTTTATCCAGTCCTGCTTCAGCGGTAATCTCGGTGAAGCCAGTGTGATTTTGTAGGGTGCCCCCCTGATTGCGAAACAGTTGCACGGGTTGCGCGTAACTCTGTTTCGCGTCAATCTGTTCCACGTTGTCCCAGATGTGTCCGTTCCCGACGATCAGGTCTAACCAACCATCGTTATCAAAGTCGATGAAACGGGTGCCGAAACCGAGCGCGTAGAAAGAGGGATCGGCGAGATTTGTGTCAAACGTCATATCCTCGAAATAGCCATCGCCATCGTTTTGCATGAGGCAATTCGCTTCCAATGCGAAATTGGACACCCAGAGGTCGATATCGCCATCGTTGTCATAGTCGCCAGCGTCTATGCCCATTGAACCGTTTGCTATGCCGTCGCCGTTGTAAGCAACGCCGCGAGGCACACCCTCCTCTCGAAAAGTGCCATCACCCTGATTGATGAAAAGCGTATTCGGAGACATATCGTTCGCGACATAGATGTCCACCCACCCGTCATTGTCTACGTCTGTAAAAACAACGCCGAGACCCCGCGTCGTCGGTTCATAGACACCCGCGGCTTGCGTTATGTCTGTGAACGTGCCGTCTCCGTTATTTCGGTAAAGCACATCGGCGATACCGTGATATTCGTTCGGACCGCAGTAGATACGCAGAGTGTTTTTGTAATAGCACGGGATATCGGTCTCCAAGGCGTATTCGACGTAGTTACACACGTAGAGATCCAAGTCGCCATCCCGATCAATATCAGCAAATGCGGCACTTGCACTTAACAGAGGACAACCCACCTGTGCGTCGTCGGTTACATCGGTAAACGTGCCGTCTCCGTTGTTTCGGTAGAGGACATTTTCGCCTAAGTTTGTCACGTACAGATCGCGGTACCCATCAGAATCGTAATCGGCAGCGATAGCACCGAGACCATAACCGGTATCACCGACGTTTGCAGATGTTGTGATGTCAACGAAAACACCTGCATCGTTTCGATAGAGCCGGTTTGTGGGAGGGGATTGTGCTGATGGTGAGAGCGAATTGCCTTGAACGAGATAGAGATCCAAATCGCCGTCGGTGTCGAAATCAAAAAGCGCGCCACCGCTACCCATGGTTTCCACGAGTCGGCGTTCCGCAGAGAAGCCATTGATGTGCTGAAAGTCAAGTCCCATAGCATCGGTCACATCTCGAAAATAGGGGGCAGCACTCCCAAGTAGCGGAAGCATGAGAAGCAGAAAGGTTTGTAGTATGAGGAACAGGAGACGAGACAGGTCGTGTTTCGGTTGGAACATAGTCATACGGAGGCTATTCTTTTATTGCTGGACGCGGACGAACAACCCGAAATCCGATTGTATGTGTTGAATCCAAAGGATAAAATTTAAATCGTAGACTCGAACGGAGAAACGCTCTCCCCGCGTCCCACGCGCCGCCTCGAATGACCCTTGGGTGTAGGACATCTCGGAATCGGAGATTGAGTGGATTTTCGGAGTTTTCACCTCTGTGTTGCAGATAGAAAGTTGGGCTGTATTCATCGAGGCACCATTCCCAGACATTTCCGGCAAGGTCGGCAATACCGTTCGGAGATTCACCTTTCGGGAACTGACCCACCGGCATCGGACGATTGTAGCGGCGTGCGAAGTTGGCGTGCTGACGTGCTTTCGGCGGTGTATTTCCCCATGGATATGTTCGTCCTTCTGCACCACGTGCCGCTCGTTCCCACTGTGCTTCGGTCGGTAGGCTTCCGCCGATCCATTCTGCGAACGCTTGCGCATCAAACCATGTCACACCGACGACGGGTTGCGTGTCACCGTTGAGTGTCTCATCTGCCCACGTCTTCTCGCCGTTGTGTCCGCGCGGTGGGGGACGGTTGGTTGCCTCAATAAAGGCGCGGTATTGGGCATTGGTGATTTCATACCGCGATATTTCGTAAGTGCTTAGGTAGACTTGGTGTCGTGGGAGTTCAGCATCGAAGGTATGTTGATCGAGCATGGAACTCCGCAATTTCGCGTCCTCGTAGGCGGATTTTGCTTCTTCAGGGGTCGATCCCATCAGAAAGGTGCCTTCGGGAATCGAGATCCATTCTATAGTGGCGAGGACCTGCTGGGCGGCACTGCTAACTTCGGCAGCAGCGAAATTGTTGTGGAGAATAAGAGTGAGGAAGAGAATTGTAAAACAGGCGCGTTTCATCAAAATCCTCTGCGTGGAAACCTTTTATTAGCAGTCGGCTTTCAGAAATAGAATCTCTTTCCTGACTGCTGACAACCGAAAGTGAGCGTAGCGAACGCCCTGACAGCCGAATTAGAATTGGCGTAGGAACCGGAGATCGTTTTCGTAGAGGGTACGCATGTCCGGGATGCGGAACTGGAGATTCGCGAGTCTTTCTACCCCCATACCAAAGGCGAATCCGGTAGCTTGATCCGGATCGTAGTTCACGGCTTCAAATACTGCTGGGTCAACAGACCCAGCCCCCATGATCTCGACCCAGCCTGTGCCCCCACAACTCCGACATCCTTTCCCTTGGCAGACGCTACAGGAAATATCCATTTCTGCACTCGGCTCCGTAAAAGGGAAGAAGTGCGGACGGAAACGCATCTGCGTCTGGTCACCGAACATCTGCCGGGCAAAGGAGGTCAGAATCCCCTTGAGTTCGCTAAAAGTAGCGTGCGTATCAACGAGCAAGCCTTCTATTTGATGGAACATCGGCGTGTGCGAAACATCGTAGTCCACCCGATAGCATTTCCCCGGCACGATAATTCGGATCGGCGGTTTCTGATTTTCCATTGTGCGAATCTGAACGGGTGAGGTATGGGTGCGTAAAAGATGCCCGTCTGTTAGGTAAAAGGTATCGTGTAAGTCGCGAGCGGGATGATCGGCAGGCGTGTTCAGTGCATCAAAGTTGTAATACTCGGTCTCAACGTCGGGTCCCGTTACCACCTCAAACCCCATTTGACCGAAAATCGCTTCAATCCGCTCCAACGTTTGCATGATGGGATGCGCCTTCCCGTAAGCAGGTTTCCGTCCGGGAAGTGTGATGTCAACGGCTTCTGATTCAAGTTGCTGTTCCTGTTGCTGACGATGCAGTGCCTGTGTCGCGGTTTCAAACGCCTCTGTAAGCGTGGCACGCACCTCATTTGCGAGTTTGCCAATTACCGGACGCTCCTCTTTGGAGAGTTTACCCATGCCTTTCATGACATCAGTCAATTTTCCTCTGCGTCCAAAATATGTGATTCGGAGCGACTCAAGCGCGTCTGGTGTTTTCACGGCTTTTAAAGCGTCAAGTGCCTCCGCTTGAATCGCTTGTAATTCTGCTTTCATTTTTTAATTTTACCTTGCGGAGATTAGGAAAATATCTATCAACAAAAAATGCCTCTCACTTCGTCCACAAAGGTTAATTGCCTTCTGGGGACGAAAGTGACAGGCATCAACTTCCGCGGTACCACACAGCGCGAACCTACAAAAAAAGCGACCCGGAGTCACGCCGTTGAGGTCACTCCTAACAAAAAGCGAGTAACCAAAGCATACCGCGACCAGAGATCGCTTCTACAAGAAGATGGAAGCGAGCTTGTAACTAACCTTTTGCGAGGGTGACGAGCTGCCCGAAACCGGCTTCGTCCTTCACGGCGATGTCAGCGAGAGCTTTCCGGTCAAGTTCAACACCAGCGACTTTGAGCCCGTGTATGAATCGACTGTAGGTGAGTCCGTGCAATCTGGCGGCGGCGTTAATTCTTGCGATCCAAAGTCGCCGAAAATCGCGTTTCCGTGCGCGTCGGTGTGCGTAGGCGTGGTTCCATCCCTTCTCTACCGCTTCTTTAGCGGTGCGTTTGAGATTATTCCGACCCCCGCGGTAACCTTTAGAATGTTTGAGGATCCGGCTCCGGCGTTTGCGTCGCACAGACCCCGTTTTTACTCGTGCCATTTAAAAACTCCTATTGCGATCAACAATACTATCCGTGATCGCGTCCACTATTTCGCCCCGGATATATCGTTGTTATCGTATGTGCCGGGGATTACGTTTATTGATGAATGAGGCGTTTCAAGCGTTTCGCGTTGCTCGGATGGACAAGGGTTGACTGTCGCAGTCTCCGTTTCCGCTTTGAAGACTTCGAAATGAATAAGTGTCCTGCGTAGGCGCGATTGCGACGAATTTTGCCTTTCGACGTGAACTTGAAACGTTTTGCCGCACCTTTATGTGTTTTAATTTTTGGCATCAAAATATCCTCGAAAAGTATCGCGACCCGACGAATGCGATACGCGCAAATGTAAGACAAGGACCGGATCCGGCGTTAATTTAAGGTCGCTCCTACAAAAGAAAATGTTGTGACAGGGAGATCACTCCACAAAAAATTACAAGCGGAAACACGTGTGCGACACCAAAAAATTACACAGATTTTGGTGAGAGGATCATCGACATGATACGGGTTTCCATCCGTGGTGGTTGTTCCACATCGGCTATTTCTTCCAAGTCGTCTCTGAGCCGTGAAAGTAAGCTTCTACCAAGATCGGTATGGAGCATCTCACGTCCTCGGAACCGTACGGTTGCGCGGACTTTCCACCCATTTTTCAAAAAATCTTCGACATGTCGTTTTTTGAATTGGTAGTCATGTTCGGCGGTATCTGGACGGAACTGCATTCCTTTCAGAATAACCTTCGATTGTTTTTTCCGAGCCTCGCGTGCGCGTTTGTTTTTCTCATACTGATACTTCCCGTAGTCCATGATTTTACAAACGGGAGGCTTAGCATTCGGTGAAACCTCTACCAAATCCAATCCAACTTCCTCAGCAAGTTTCATTGCGTCACGGGGCGTCATGACACCCAGATGCTTGTTCTCGTGATCTATCAATAAAATCTCTTTGGCTCGAATCTGATAATTGGAACGACTCTGTCTTTCCTTCGTCCTCTGATTACGTCTGCCTTTGTAGTGTATTTTTCACACCCCCAAGTCAAGGCGCTGCAGTGCGCCGCTTGCAAGCCTATAGGCACCGCTTACAAGCTTATATAGAAACGAAAGCAAACAACGCATTCGTTGTGCTTCGGTATACAAGATAACTCTGTTTACAAAACGTTCTGTATCCATTTGTAGGTACATTTAATTCTGATTCTCCATCAATCCCACAAGAGAAGCAAATGTCCTACCAACTTCGGACTTGCTAAGCACGCCACATGCGCGATTCGCGATGTTTGTCCGAATGGATTAATTAATTATACCATATCGGTAACAGAAATGCAAGTTAAAAAAAGCCAATTGTCCATAAAGTCCGCAAAACAATCAACCCACCTGCCAACCCACCGAAAACAACAATAAAACTGATGCTGATTGCGAAGGCGAGACGGATAATCCGTTCACCAAGTTCTGGTTGTTCGCTTGCCCATGCCCGCGCCAAATAGAAAGTCAATGCAACACTGACCAAACTCAGGAGACACGCGCCCAAAACCGCCACCAACATCCCTGAGAAGTCCACCATCTGTATCGTTTCTGGCAGTGACCCGTATTGAGAAAAGTGTTGGATAACACCAACCAAAACGCCTCCCAAAACGACAACAAAACCGATGAAAACGATGATGGCTTTTTTAAAGGCAGTTCCCATGTTCCGTCCAATCTACGCTGTACATCCTTGATGAGTGTCTTTAATTATATCACATTTTAGGTTAAATCGCAACCGCCTCGTAGGCAGGATTCGCCACGAAAAATCCGAAAACGCTTGATTTATTTCACGAAAGATGCTAAATTACTTTCAAATTAGACGCATTTGGACGCTAAGGAGTTTCTCATGAATATAACATACACATCAGCAATCGCTGAAGTTATCGAAAAGTTAGAAACGGGTAACCCGCTCCCGACACTCGTGCCACAGAAAGCGTGGAACAGTGAACTGACGGATACTTTGGAAGCGACCTCCCTCGATAAACTATTCGACGGAGAATCGCTGAAAAATACGACGTTTGGTGAAGCCATTAAAAGTGGCTTACTCCTGTGGAACGACGCACTGGATGAATCGCATAACATCTCACAGGGATTAGCAGATCAGACGGGTAGCTACTGGCACGGTATCATGCATCGCCGTGAACCGGATTACCCGAACTCCAAGTATTGGTTCGGCAGAGTCGGGACACATCCGATTTTCCCAGCACTGCGTAAACGCGCGCTCGAACTTCTCAAAGAAACAGCAAACCCATCGGACGCCCTCACAGACATCGGACAGGCTATCTCGACGCAGGAGAATTGGGATTCTTACCAGTTTATTGATTGGTGCCAAGCCGCCGAAGGCGATGCCGATTCGGATGTAACCCGTTTCTTGCAACAGGTACAGGCGGAAGAGATCAAACTGTTACTGGCGTACTCCTACCGTAACGCCGTCTAACACACGCCAAAGCGGAGGTAAAATGTTTTCTGGAAATGAAATAACTTCACAAAAAGGTAGAAATAGAAACCTCTATGTGCATTTCATTGGCGTGCTCAGCAGCTTTGTGTTCATAGGTTTTTGTGCGAACCTCACTGATGCCGCCTCAGTGAAAGCGGCTTACAAATATCAGGAAATTAAGGCAATTTCCAAGAGTCTCAAGCAGCGCAGTGAACAGGCAAATTTAGAGAAATTAGTTAAAAAATCCGAGGAATTTGTTGCGGCACATCCGGAATACAGACGCGTGGATGAGGTCTATTATCTTCTCGGCAACGCCTTGGTTCAGTTGGCGCGCGTTGAAGAGGGTATAAAATCGTTTGAAATCGTCATCAAGGAGTATCCGAAGGCTCGTTATGTTGAACGTTGTCTGTTAGATTTAGGACTGGCATACGACAAACTCGGCAACCACGACGCAGCAGACGGTGTTTACCAAAAACTGATAGACCATCCGAAGTACGGTTCACGATCGCAGGCGAAACTTGCGAAGAAAGTTCTCGAACAGAACAGAGACGAGCGAAAGGGTGAGTTGCCGAAACCGCCTGGGATGAGCATGTATCCAAGGGAATGGATCGGGAAGCCAGCACTGGATTTTCAGGTGACAGACCTGAAAGGTGAAGCACTCTCGTTGGAAAAATACAGAGGACAGGTTGTGCTTCTCGACTTCTGGGCAACATGGTGTGGACCCTGTATTGCGGAGATACCGAAAGTGAAAAAGACTTATGAAAAATACAAAGACCAGAAGTTTCAGATTATCGGTATCAGTCTGGACAGGTCAACGGAACCCCTTGAGGCTTATATTGAGAAGGAAGAACTCGGATGGCTTCAATATTGGGACAAGAGCGGCAAGATTGGCAATCTGTACAAGGTACGTGCCATCCCGTCAACTTTCCTGATTGACGGTGAGGGTATCATCCGCAAAACGAACCTTCGCGGACACGCGCTTGAACATGCCGTCGCGGAACTGGTAGAGGAAAATCTCGCGAAACTGGCAGCAAAAAAAGAGGATGTAGCCCCTCAATAAGAGGCTTTAAGGAGAAGCGATGGCAGAAGTTAGTCTGAAAGATGTCACCAAAATTTATGACGGCGACGTTCTCGCGGTGGAACAGGCAGATTTTCAGATTCCCGATGAGTCGTTTACTGTGCTTGTCGGTCCATCGGGATGCGGCAAATCGACACTCTTGCGAATGATTGCCGGGTTGGAAGAGATAACGGAAGGCGATATCTATATCGACGATGAACGGATTAACGATATTCCGCCCAAAGATCGGGACATCGCCATGGTCTTCCAAAACTACGCGCTGTACCCGCACATGACGGTGTATAAAAACATGGCGTTTGGGTTGAAACTGCGGAAATATCCGAAAGCGGAGATCGACGCGCGTGTCAAAGAGGCAGCAGAGATTTTGAGCATCTCGCATCTCCTGAACCGTAAACCGAAACATCTCTCCGGTGGTGAACGTCAACGCGTCGCCGTCGGTAGGGCGATCGTCCGACACCCCAAAGTCTTCCTGTTCGATGAACCGTTGAGCAACCTCGATGCGAAACTACGTGTGCAAATGCGGATGGAGATCAGTCGTCTACACGACCGTCTCAACGCTACTATTGTCTACGTTACGCATGATCAGGTTGAAGCGATGACGATGGGAGACCAAATCGTGGTGCTCAATGAGGGGAAAATTCAGCAGATTGCCGATCCCGGAACGCTCTACCATAAACCTGCGAACCAATTCGTCGGTGGATTCATCGGCACACCACCGATGAACTTCATAGAGACGGACATCGTGAATAATGGCAGTGCCCCGATGCTCAGATTTGAAACCTTCAAAGTGGAACTGAATGACCATCTCCAATCGGCACTCGGCAAACTTTCAGGAAGTTCAGTGACACTCGGTATCCGTCCGGAGGATATTCTTGTGGGTGAAAACGGGACTTCTAATAGCACGTTTCAGCTTGCAAGCGACGCTGAAAATCGCGTCGAAACACAGGTGGAACTGGTTGAGCCGCTCGGAAACCATGCCCTCTTATATCTGCGGACAGAGAAGAGCAGTTTCGTTGCACAGTCCGACCTTATCGACATGCCGCAACACAACGCGCAGTTGACCGTTCGTTTTAATATGGAGAAAGCACACCTATTTCATCCAGAAACGGGCGATTCGTTGATGGTAGGATAGATTACGCGAAACAATGTAGGAATGACTTCTCGTCAAAGAAAATATCTTTTCTGTAGGAGCGACCTCTCGGTCGCGATACTCTCAATTGAAAACCATCTCATTTATCGCAAGTTGCTCAGTCAACGAACCCGCATCGCCGCTGGCGAGGTTTGAAACCTCGCCTACTGTTTTAGTGAAATTTACAGTAGCGTCTGAATTTGCGCCCATGTCTCGTTGTCTATCGGAATGCCTTCCCGTTCCCGTTTGCGCTGTTCTTCCCATCCGCGTTCACCCGGTACCCGAATTGCATCAACGCCAGCAGCGCGTTTTGCTGATTTGAGATAGTCAACAAAGCGTTCTATCTCCGCGCTGAATCCCGGAAACCCCCTAAAGCTTGCAACGTTCATCACCAGCACAAACAACCCGTTGCCGACACGGGCATTCTCACCTTTACTACACCCCGCACCCGTAAGCGCGCCCGATAGGATGTCAACGATGACGCTCAGCCCGAAGCCTTTGTGTGCCGAAACCGTTCCACCGAACGGCAATAAGGCGGCAGGGGGGACACCATAAAAATCGTCTGGATTTGTTGTTGACTTGCCTTCAGCGTCAATCAACCATCCGTGCGGGAGTGCTTCGTTATGATGCTGTTTGACCCGAATCTTCCCCGATGCGACAACACTCGTAGACATATCCAATACAATCGGATCTTGCCTCTCGATCGGGACTGCACACGCCATCGGATTGGTTGAAAGTCTACCTTCAACGCCGCCGTGCGGTGCGACACACGTGCCACCGCCATGGTCGTTCGCCATGAGTAACCCAATCATTTCCGCGTCTGCTGCGAGGCAGGCGTATCCACCCAATCTGCCGACCTCATTGCATCGTGAAACAGCAACCGAACTGATATCCGTCTGCTTCGCCTTCTGGATCGCCATCTCAACGGCACGGGTCGCAATGACGGGCCCGAAACCCCAATTCCCATCTAAGACCGAGATTGAAGCGGATTCGTGTAAGGTCTCCGTTGGTGCACCGGGCTGGATTAACCCCTCTTCCAATTCACGCGCATACTTCGCAAGATGAATCACACCGTGTGAATCGTGTCCGACGCAGTTGGCATCCACCATAGACTTCGTGACGACTTCCGCTTCAGCGGCTGGGATATTTAATTTCTGAAAGACGTTCAGGCAAATTTCGGTGAGTGCTTCTGCTGTAAAGTTTGGCATTGTGAGGTTCCTTCGCTATATGAGATACCGCTATTTTACAAACGATAGTGGGGCTTGTCAAGGGTGAATACAAAAAAAGAAAAAACTTTGACCCTCATGAGACTTTTTTGAGAAATTCGCATTCATCGTTTATGAAAGCACGAAATCTTCTTTTTAACGCTTTGAGGGTTGCGAGACCGCTTTCAACTGGAGGATGCTATGGCAGGTGACAGATGACCACAGACGAGACGCAGAACTCGTCCGTCAGATCCTAACTGGCGACGAAACCGCTTTTGATGCACTCTATAAACGACACAAGCCTCGTCTTTACCGGTTCATCGCCAGCAAAATCGATGACCGGTGTGACGCTGAGGAATTGGTTAACGACACATTCCTCAAAGCAAAAGAACATCTACATACGCTTCAAGAGCCTGAAAAGGTTCTGAACTGGATGTTCCGTATCGCCAGTCAATTGGTCGCGGGATGGCACCGAAAGCACAAAACGTCCGGGGCGACGCAAGGCTACACAGACGTTTATGAGGCTGAAGGCGAAACCGCAGCGACTGCGGTTATCCATCAGACCGCTCAGGACTACACAATAGGGGCAGAACGACGGACAGCCGTCTCAGCAGCGATTGGGCGACTTCCTGAATTAGAGCAGAAGATATTTCGCTTGCAGATTGGAGGTAAGCGTTATGAAGAGATCGCTGAGAGATGTGAAGTCACTGTGTCCGTTGTGAAAAACCGGTTGTCTCGTGCGAAGAAGCGGCTGAAAGACTGGGGGATGGCTTGGGAAGCAGCCAACGCTGAAGGCTTGGATTTGGAGTTCTCCGAGTTCAATGAAAAGAAGGAGAAATCGTAATGGGTTTCCGTATCAGCACACGCCCATCATCACAAGCACAGCTAACGCGGGAAAACTGACAAATTGTTATCGCTTCTCGCAAATACATATAGATTAAAAACTGTAACGAATGATAAAATATCGGACATGGGAGGTATTCCTTCCAACCGCTCGTGAATCTAAGAGGGAGGTGAATAGTTGGATAGAGAGCTATTGGCTATTTTCGTCTTTTTGACGTAATGCGACGAAATAGTTTTGTATGGCAGTCTCTCTATTTTGAGGCGCGTCGAGGGTGGTAAGAACACCCATCAGCGCGGCACTGCCATAGAACCAGTATGACAGCACTAACCTAATTGTAGCACAGAACGTCTTTGTTTGGTGAGATTTTTAGGTTAGCACCTTATCTTTCAACACGAGGATTGCCACGAATGCAAGAGACCTATCCGTTCGCCTTCCCAAAGCAATCCCAGAAACATAATAGGAGAATACTTCATGTCCTTTTTGAAAAACAGAAAGGTGGCAAGCATTGTCTCAATCTTGCTTGTCGTCATGTTTGCATTTGCTTTTTATATGAGTTACATATAGGGCTTACGCAGTCCTGATTTTGAGTGCTGGGGATTTGAGTTGTTCAGTGAGATACTCGGAGAGCAACCCATGTTTGACTTGATAAAGGGTTTGACCGGTTTCAGAAGTTTTGTGCCTCAGGTGAACCCATACCAGGAACGCCGAACCGATGTGATTGCGGACGATACGCGGGAGACGACATTGACATTTTTCCAAACCCGTCAACTGTTTCGCTTCACGATGAAATTGTTCAATCTTCCAGCGGTTGCGACACACCTGTTGAGTCGAAGCACCATCGGATTGACTCAAGTCGTTAGTAGGGATAAAAATATGCTTGATTTTCCAAAACCTCTTCATCAACTCCATATTTTTGAAAAAGATGGTGGACTTTACGCCGCTGACCTGGATAAAGCGCGCATCGTCGAAATCTCTCCTGTAATAGCCGATATCCTGAAGTTCGCGGAAACGCAGACAGGGGAAGAAATCGCGGAGGGGCTGAAAACGCTTTATAGCGATGAAGAAATCAAGGATGCATTTGAGACATTGACCGAGTATACTGGACAAGGTTTGCTCTTTACCCGTGGTCAGAAACCCATGGTGCTCCTCCCGAAGAAGGATGCCCGCCCGCATCTATTGTTGATTCTTCAGGGACTCAGTCCTGATAACATTTCAGATATAGCAAACACGAGTGCGGGTACACATATTGCACTCGCTTATACCGTTCAGGCTCTGAAAGACCAGGCAGTACTTCACTTTGCTGGCACACAAAACAGAAAACTTGGCGAGAATTTCTACGAAGTGGATTTGAGTCTGCTCGACATGGTGCGTATACCCGAAAAGATTGCTGAGCAATATGAAGGTATCCTTACAATCCACTCTGACCGTAGCCAAGAAGGACTCATCCCATTATTCCGATGTCCCGAACTCCCTCCCATTCTAATGCAAGTGCATTCGGTGGGTGGACATGGTGGGACAAACGTGCGTTCTGTATTGTTACACTATACTGCCCTACGGGATTATGATGCCTTCACGGCCCCCACGGATTCTGTTGGCGAATTTTATTCCCGGTTCGTCTGGGATAAAAGTGTTTTCAACACCGTGCCAAATGGCGTAGATTCTGATCTGTTTCGTCCAATGGATAAACAAGAGGCAAAGTGTGAACTTGCAGAACTCGTCGGAGATGAACGGATAAAAACGATGCCTACAGTGGGATACCTCTCCCGCCTCCAAGCCGAAAAAGGAGCCTCTATCTACCTGAAGTTGGCAGAACTCAACCCACATCTCCTCTTTTTGCAGGCGGGTCAGAATGAGGGTAGATACGCACAGCGAAAAATGCCCGAGAACCTTATCTATATCGGATTCTATGATCGTGAAAAATTACCGCTGATTTACAACGCCTTTGATGTATATTGTTTCCCTTCCGTGTCTGGCGAGGAGACGTTCGGATTAACAGTGCTTGAAGCAATGGCGTGCGGTGTACCACCGGTCATCTCCGATTTTGACGGTGTTCCCTCTGTCGTAGGAGATGCCGGACTGATTGTCCCCGCTGTCCGTTTTGAGCAGAATATCGGCAGTATCGCCAGTTATGCGTCTCCCCTCGACTTCTCCGAGAAGGTCAACCTGTTGCTGAATGACGATGATTTGCGAGAAACCTACGCCCAAAAAGCGTTGCGCCGCTCGCAAACATTCACTTGGGATAAAACGGCACGATGTATCCTTGAACTATTCGCTAAACTCAATCGTAAAAAGAAAATAACCTGCGAAAACAGACTCAATATCCTTTTTGCGCCATACTGGAACTCTCATCAAAAACAGATGGGGCAGAAATCTGTTATCCTCAATATGAACACGCGACATGAGATGCTCGTAAATCCTTATGGAATTTTTAATCACCGACTGGAGGATGGACTGGTCATTAGTCTTCTCAAAGAACACACGCCGCGAGAAGTAGAAACTATTCTTTGCGAACTCATCGAAGATGAAGACAGTGCTAAAGAGATACTCGCCAGATGCCAAGGATTTATTCAAGCGACAGCATGAGGTCTAAGAATGAAAGTTCAGACAAGATATAGAGTGCATCAACACCATAAATTTGAACACGGTGGAAGGAAATACATCGCCGATCTGGAATCCGAAGCCGTCATAGAGATAAATGAAGTCGAGTGGGAACTCCTCAATCGGGATCTCACCGAAACACTTTATGCGACCGTTGAAGGTTTGAAATCGCAATTCAAAGCTGAGTGGGTTTTCGAGGGGATTGAGCGATTACAACAGTTCAGCAGGCGTGGGCACTTGTTAAGCCCTACAGCCGATACGAAAACAGCCTCACAACCCTCCGAAACGCTCAAATTACTCGTACCTTTCCAGTTTTTATCAGAAAACAGTACTCTTGACCCTGTGACAAACGAGAATCGGTACCACTTGTTAACAGCTCTCTCAAAGCATGTCGAATTGGAAACCTTTAGTTTCGGCAATGAGTCATCAGATCACGTTTTTGGCGAATTTGTGTCAAATCGCAATATAAACATAGAGGAAGGTTCAAATTTCTGGTTTCCTTGGTATGCCATGGAACAGTATGATGGAATCTTACTATTCGGACAATTTCCAGATCATGATATCTTGTACTACTCTAAAAACCTACCAGTACTTCGCTGTTTAGAAAGTGACAGACTCGCACAAAACTTGATTCTTGAATCTGCGTTGAATTCACACATGGTACAGAAAAACACGGATCTGCTTCTCCCCAAAGCCTCGTGGCTCACGGATTGGCTTTCAGATTTCGGGGTAGCCCCTGCCGGAATGCATACAATTTCAGAAGGCATCACTGTGGTTGAACCCATTGGAAAAGCGTTAGCAAAACAACACACCGCCGCGATCACAGAAAAAACACTTTTTGCAAAACAGCCTATGGTCGGGATGATTTCAGGATTCAAACCAAACACAGGCGTAAAAGTAATCTCGGCATTGGCAACATCCAATCCACATCTCTCCTTCTTCGTCTACGACTCTATTTTGGCTGAACATTACCGAAACCCACTGAACAATGTCGTTTTTTTCGGGGCAGAGGATGAGGTAACACGCTCTGTGTTACCGATTTTTTTTCAAGCGTTTGACCTCATCTGTTTCCCTGCTGTTCCTGGCACCCCTCCGTCATTGGTTCTCGAAGCGATGGCTTATGGCACCCCAGCAGTTGTTATCTCAGAATACGGGATCCCTCCTGAAATAGAGGGCGCGGGTGTTCTCGTAGAATGCCGATCAACTATTGAAAACGACTTGGAGGTCCCGATACCGCAGGTGTCAAAAAAGATAAATCAACTCTTAAAAGATACCAAACGAAGTGGAAAATATAAACAGATCGCAAAAGGATTCGCATCAAAATATACGTGGGAACATACCGCGCAGGAGATTGTGCAGCTGTTTAGACAGAGTACCGCGCGTGCAAGGACGCTCGACCCTCTATCCGAACCGGATTTGTCCCCACTGCTCTTCTGCCGATACTACGATCCGAGAACCGGCACAACCTATCCAAGTGTATATCGGCAGGAGACCAACCGATTTGAACCTCTTGAAAACGCTGTGGCAGAAGTGTTGGCTAGACACCATACACCTGCCGAGGTAGAACTTGTTTTCAAGCACTTCCAGCAAGAGATTCCTCATGCTGGAAATGGGCTTAACCGTTCGGGTTGAGCCAATCCCGCCGGGGTTGAGATACCCGGTATAAAGAAAGGAGAAACCCTAATGAAAAATCTCAAGTCGAATATCCGTGACTTTCTCAATTCTGAAGACGGACGCGTTGGTGTGAAAAAACCGTTGACTGCGGGTGTTGCTGCTGGTGGACTCATGCTCCTGCAAGCAATGATTTCCACACCCGAAGCACAAGCATACCAGCTGTGTTCGTCCAATGGCGATTGTGCTTCGGGGGACTGCGATGAGAGACCTTTTCCAGTTCTGAAAGTAAGTCCATCGGGTCATACGTACTGGGCTGTTGAATGGCACGAAGTCTGTGTCTAGCCCAGAATGAGTGTCACCTGAGTTTTTAAGTTAGTCAGAGAGATACACTTTTGTTGGTTAACAACAAAAGTGTATCCTTCCACTTTTGATTTAAAAGGCAAATCTTCATGAATATCAAACTTAAGGATTTTATGATTCCATTAGTCCTCTGGATCAGCATGATGTATCTGACTCTATTTTGTATCTGTAGTTCCATACACGCTAAAGTCCCTGTGACTGCCAAAATCGTGTTTGCTTCTGTTCGCGGCGGTAAGGCAGATATTTATATCATGACCCCTGATGGAAGTGAACAGAAGCAATTAACACGACATCCTGGGATTGACCTTCAACCCAAATGGGCACCGACGGGCGAACAAATTATCTTCGTCTCCGACCGGGAACATGGCATACCTGACCTCTTTTTGATGGACCCAGATGGGGGAAACATACAGAAGGTATTTAGAGATACAGCCCATAGAACTCATCCCACATACTCCCCCGATGGAAAAAGAATTGCATACCTCAAAGACACCGACCGCGCTATCTACACCGCAAGGGTAAACGGAGAAAAAGAAAAGCAACTTGTGCAGGTTGGCAAGAGCAACGGCGAACCCACGTGGTCCCCCGATGGAACGGAGATCGCATTCGTTTCTAAAATAGGAGTACCAATCGGAGGAAACCAGATTCGTATTATCAACGTGGAGTCTAACGAGCAAGAAATCCTCCTTCCTGATGAACTGCCGCTGATGCGATCCCCCGCGTGGTCTCCGTCCGGAGAGAAAATAGCGTTTTCTTGGCTCGATCTTAATGTTTGGGATGTGAACGTAGTTCTTCAATGGGGAGGTGGAAATGCTCCGTGGAAAAACGAAACACTCTACGTTGTCAATCGCGATGGAAGCCGTCTGAGACAGATCCTTAATAGAGGAAATGTAGGGGCGGTACGTCCTATCTGGTCACCCCACGGAGATGAACTTATTTACGGACGAAGTGAACCTTCCTTTCAACTCTTCAAAATCGTATTAGGCAGTCACGATGTCATACAACTTACAGACCAAGGACGTAATATCAACGGGGATTGGTTTGATCCTACAGCATTGCCTGTGCGACCTCATACAGCGGTGGTGACAACAATTTGGGGAGAATTGAAACTGAAATGAGGACAGAGTTATGAAGACATCCACTTTTCTCATTTTCCTCCTGGCAGTTTTTGCATCTTGCTCCTCAGCAAAGTACCAGCAAATGCAAAAGGAACGCGACCAACTGCGAGCAGCACATGAAGATGCTCGCAGAAAACACGACCCGCGGCAATTGGAAACTGCCTTAACTAATAAGTTGATTGGCACATGGCAATTTCTGGATATGGAGGTTGCTGAGGGAGATGTTAGCGAAGAGATAGCGGCATTAAAGTATGCGCGCCGTGCAGCAGATCGTCAGAACCTTATACTTGAATTTTTTATGGATCGAAACGTTTTTCGCCGATACCGCTGTGAAAATGGAGACATCAAGGCAACCGGAAGTTTCAAAATCAGTACAATGCGTTATGGCGATGAACCGTTTCCGTTTCTCCGAGTTTTCCGGGATACAGGCGATCCCTTATCTCAAATCATCTTTGGCATGTCCGAAAGTAGGCTTGAGAGGGAAGAGAGTTCTTCTAAAAAAAAGAGCCCAGGAGCAAGTAACAATACGCTGGGCATTTCTGTGATGGATGACACCTTGCATATCATCCTATTCGGCGTGATGGAATTGACACCGAACGGATGGGCACAGAGTGGCGGGATCCGCTGTACTTTCAAGCGGATTCAATAATAGCAAAACAAGAACAAAGGGAAGCACCTCTAATTCCTTCAGTTCATTTGCAGACAACGCAGGGGGTTAAACTCAAACAGCAATGGGGCTTTTATGAATTCCGCAACCTACGAAAACCTCCTTCTCGCTCTTGCTTTCATCTTCTGTGGTTATGCGAGTTGGACTGACATAAAAACACATAAGATACCCAACCTCTGTTCAATGTGCCTTATTTATGCAGGCACCCTCGGACAACTGATGGGCTGGTTCTTGGGCCTGACAACGCCTTGGAATATAGCAATCCTATTTTCTCTGAGCGGTGCTATCGCTATCAGTTTTTATACGTTCGGTATCTTCTCGCCAGGGGATTCAAAGTTGTTCTGGGGAATATGTTTAATCCTACCTTCATGGTGGTTTGGACCCATTCAAGAAACGCTGAGGTTTCCGCCTGTCGTACTTGCACTCAATATCATCATCCCTTACACCTTGGTAGCAATAGGTTACCTCATTGTAAAGTTAGTTCAGGTTCGGGACATGGGGCCGATGCTGCCGCAACTCATCAAGGCTTCCCTGAATCGAGAAGCTGTCTTGGAAAAGGTGTTCGGGTTGTTACAGTTTATCCTCATCGGTTCGGGACTGACGTATATTTTCGAGAGTTTCGGTTGGCATTTTGATCGGGTGATGCAACTGGTGCTGTTGCTGGCTATTTTTGCGGGTATCCAGAAGATATTCGGAGCGTTATTGAAAACCCCGACAGGTGTCGTCATCGTCCTCTTTGGCAGCGGCTGGCTGATGTTCAAAAACGCACCCTCTCTCGGACTACTGCTGGGTGGAATCGTCTTTCTCTTAGGTTTCTATCTACTTATTTTTGTTGTAGCGAAACAACTCGTGCTTAAGTTGGCAAGTGTTGCATTTGACAGGGTTGTAGATGTATCAGACCTGCAGGTAGGCATGATTCTCAGCGAGCATATCGTCAGAATGGAACAGAAGAATGGTCGTGTCCATTATGAGAAACAGATGGGTAGAAATGAACGCCAAAGGACCGAGCTCATAACAACTGATCCAGTCGGGCTTTCCGCCGAAACAATCTGTGAATTGCAGAGTTTAGTTAAAGAAAACGCGTTTGCACACTTTGATAACAAGATTCGGATTCAACCCGCGATCCGTTTCGCACCCGTCATCGCATTTGGGGCTCTATTGACTGTCCTCTGTAAAGGTCCCTTTCATCTCGGGATAATTTCCCTTATAAATAGGTTTTTCTAATAATGAAGCTTGCTATCGTCACTTTAATTCTACTAACACTTGCCATTGCGGCTCCACCACTGTATACACATTGGGCGGAATCCCGCAGACAGCAACAGATTCACGAAATCAAGCAACAGGCACGTCAGCCAATAGGTGATGCCGTTGAAACTGTCCTTGCAGTCCTCGAAAACCCAGAACCGCCTTCTGTCGTTATCCTGTATACGGGTGGCACAAAGAGCCATCTGGAACCGTGTGGATGCTATCAAGAGCAATCCGGTGGCTTGCCAAGGCGTGCTTTCCTTATATCACAGATCCGACAACACGGCGTTCCAACGCTTCTTGTTGACGCAGGAAATGTATTCGATGGCACCGAGGACATTGATACACAGAGGTGTCAGGTAAATCTAAAAGTGATGTCCGTAATAGGATACGACGCGATCGCGCTGAGTCAAAACGACCTCAATTATGGAGATGCGTATCTCATCGAACAACGGGCTGCGGCATCAGTCCCATTTCTTGGTGAGAACCACGCCTACGCTCAACTGTCTGTTCTTCAAAATGTTGGAGAACACTCTATTGTTCTGGCATCTGCTTCAGCTGAGCGAGAGGTTTCAGATACAAACCTGATGATTGCCTTAGGGACACCCAACTCAACGGAACATCCTAATATCGATGTCATCATCAGTCCTGAAGAGGTGGAACCCACTCAACAGATGAACGCACCGATTTGGGTAGGTTCAACACCTGAGGGGAAAACACTCGGTTTTTTGGCACTCTGGGTGGATGCAGATGGGGAACTAACCCAACACTATGCCGCACAACTGGCACTGACCGGGGATGTCCCAGAAGATGAATCTGTGCGCCAGCTGCTCACCGATTTTTATCGAGAGGTCGCACAATCGTCTGAACACAAACCCCTTTTTGCTGAACAACGACTGGAGCAAGATCCACAAAACGGATATGTCTCAGCGACTGCCTGTCAACGGTGCCATGAGCAAGAATACCTCCAGTGGTCTGCGACACGGCACGCTTTCGCTTTTGAGACGCTTCTGAAAAAGGAGCGGTACTTCGATCCGAATTGCGTCTCCTGTCATACTACTGGCTTCGGTTACCAGACGGGCTTTCAGATTGGGGATGAAGCATCGGCATTTAAGGGTGTGCAATGTGAAACGTGCCACGGTCCCGGCAAGCAGCACGTCGGCAATCCGAAGAAAGAGAATATCCGACGCGCCGCTGAGACATCGCTTTGTCTTACGTGCCATGACACAAAACACTCTCCGGGATTTTCAGACGTGGTGGCACTCCACACCAAAGATGTGGACCACAGCCGCCAACCGATGAACCTTCGCTGGCGAGGTTTCCTAACCTCGCCACCAAGGGTGATAGATTTATGCAAGCAATTATTTTATGCGGCGGCAGTGCAACACGCTTAGGCGCAGCCGCGAAACATACTCCCAAGCTCCTTATGAAAGTCAAAGGTCGTTCTATTCTACAATGGCAGTGTGAATTCCTGAAAGATGTTGGAGTTCAAGAGCTTATCCTCGCGACTGGACACCTCCACGATGTCCTTCAAAGCAATATTGGCGAGTCTTGCAATGGTATTTCCGTTCGTTATTGTAGAGAGGATAAAAAACTTGACACCGGGGGTGCTATCAAAAACGCAATACGGTCCATACAGAGTTCCCCGTTCTTTGTGCTGAACGGAGATGTCCTATGGCGAGATTTCTCGCTCAGCGAAATGGTATCCACTTTTCGAGAGGACATGACGGGTTTACTGCTATCTGTTTGGGTGGATGACTTCCGTCCGTATGGTGAAATCATTTCTTCAAACACCGGGCAGATTACGGCATTCCTGGAAAAACCTACCACATACCAAAGTGGGTATATCAATGCCGGAGTCTACCTTTTCAACAGGACAATCGCCCATCAATTTCCCGAAAGCGAAATCTTTTCCCTTTCCTACGATGTCCTTCCGAAATTAGAGAATCTCTATGTTTTAAAAACAAATACGCCTTGGATAGATATTGGATCTCCCGAACGTCTCCAGGCAGCCGAACAACTTTTTCTGTCGCCGACCCTCTGAAAACACACGCGAAACAGCAAATCAATACCCAAATGATAAAAAAAGAAAGGCACATAAAACATCTTAAAAACCACCGCCTTGGATAAAATGAAAGGCCCCCCGAACCGTTGTTAGCGCTCGACGATAAACAATTCATCACGCACACACAACAGGGCGAGACCGAAGCGTTCAGTCCCCTGGTTGTCAAATACCAAGACCGCCTGTTGCGTCATATCCGCCGTCGCGTCAAAGACCCCGAAATCGCAAAAGACTTGACCCAAGACACATGGCTTCGTGCCTTTCGTGGTATCCAGACCTTCCGTTGTGAGTCCGTTTTCTATTCCTGGCTGTATCGCATCGCCGAAAACGTCATAAAGGATCACTTCCGAAAGCAGAAACACCGAGACCTCGACCCCTTACACACTGTAGACGAACACCGCATTACAGACACGCACACCTGCCCCAGCCGAGATATAGAACGTCAAGAACTTCGCCAACATCTGCGCGCCGCCATCGCACAACTGACACCCCTGCACCGACGTGTGTTTTGCCTCTATTACCACCATGAACTCCCCATCAAAGCCATCGCCCACCAGCTTTCAAAGTCCGAAGGCACTATCAAATCACACCTCCGCAACGCACGACTCCAACTCCAAGAACACCTCACGCCTTTTTTCGTTTGAAAAGTTTTGGAAACGGGTGTATAATTTTTAGCCGTCAGCAATCAGCAATTAGCAGTCAGAAAGAAAACTTCTTAACTGATAACCGATAGCTGAAGGAAGTCGATAGCCACTACGAAGTTTGGAGATGCGAATAAATATGCGACGCTTTGGAACCCAAGGCCGCCTATATCCTGAAGATAACTACCTCGTCCCTCGGACAACAGAGGTTGCCGACTTTATCAGGCGCGTCAAAGAGGGGAAGTATATCGTCCTTTTCGCGCCTCGGCAGACAGGTAAAACCACTTTCTTCCAATTAGCACTCGCTGAACTCGCCGTTAAAGATTTAACCTACTTCCCTATACACCTCAATTTTGAGGTATATGAAGACTGCACGCCTGCAGAGTTTTACGGAGGTATCGCGGAAGATATTCCTGAGAAAATAGTGGCTGTCTTCCAAGAACGGGGTGCGTCACTGCCTGAGGCACTCATGCAGTTTTTAGAGAACGCACAATTTATGAACCACCTCTCCTTGCGAAGGTTCTTTAAACAGTTAGGAGGGTTCCTGGAAGACCAACGGGTTGTCCTTGTCATCGACGAATTTGATGCGATTCCACGTGGTGCCGTGACGGGGTTTCTCCGCGTGCTCCGTGATATTTATCTATCGGGTAAAATACGGTGCCCCCATAGCGTCGGGATCGTTGGGGTCAAAAACATCACACAACTTGATTACGACCGTTCCATCTCGCCGTTCAATATCCAAGATGAATTCCATCTCCCGAACTTCACGCGCGAACAGGTAGGCGATCTGCTTGTGCAGTATACGGACGAAGTTGGACAAACCTTCGCTCCTGAAGTCATCACATCGCTCCATAAGCAGACTGCCGGGCAGCCCTTCCTCGTCAACCGATGTGCGCAGATCCTTACGGAAGAGATGGAGATCCCGAAAGATGAGACGATTACAATGGCACACTTTGCAGCAGCGCATACGCGGCTCCTTGAGGAAATAAATGTCAATATCACCCACCTATTGACCAACATCCGCAGAAATCCGCGTTTTGAAAGCCTCCTCATGGAAATCGCCTCTTACGAGAGCGGGGTGCGCTTTAACCGGGACGACTCGGTCATCGACGAACTCACGACTTATGGTGTCATTGTGAGAGGGGCTGACGGAATGTGTGAAATTCTCAATCCTATTTATCAGCAACGTATTTTGCAAACGTTCAAGCCGCTGGTGAATGGGTTAGAGCAGGAATATTTCCCTGAGGGCACCAGTCCCGACCTGGCTGATTACCTCACGCCTACAGGGCAAATTGAGATGGGTTTACTCCTTGATAACTTTCAGGATTTTATTGCCCGTGCAGGCTTCCGGATCCTGCAAATCCCTGATACCCCGAAAGAGTTCGTTGGGCAATATCTCCTCTATGCGTATCTGGATCAGTTCGTCCAATTGGTGCACGGAAATATCTACCTTGAAGGGCAAACGGGACGCGGCAAAATGGACATAGCGATCTTCCATCAGGGGCGAAAACATATTATCGAGACAAAGATATGGGAAGGGGCCCGATACTATGAGGCTGGTAAAAAGCAACTGGCAGCGTATATGGAATTGGAAGACGCTGCAGAGGGGTACTATGTCGTCTTCGATCATCGTCAAAATCCAGAAGCGCGAACAGAGACAGAAACCGTTAACAGTGTGAAGATTCGGAGTTATGTGATTCCGGTGGTGCAAAAACGCCCATCGCAGGCCCTCTAAATCTGATAGATCGTTAATCTCTCGCAAACTGGCAAGTTTGTCGAAAGCCTCACAGGTTAACGGTTTTCTATGGTACATTCGCGAAAAATTGCGCGTTATGTTTCTTTCGCCTGTTTTAACAATTCTGCCAAGCGATCGGCAAAGCGGCGTTGGCTGTCGTCCTCTGGCGCGTAGCCTATGACCTTCCGCGCATTGGCGATACTCCAGAACTTATGCGAATTGTCACTGATGCCGTAGAAGATCTGGAACGGGATTCCATTTCCGTCCTCTATGTCCTCTGTCTCAATGCTCTTGACGAAGAGTTGGACCTGATCCCGGACGCTCAAATACGCGCCGAGTCCGCGGTGCATTGCCTTCAAATCGTCTGCTGAAGAATTCGCCATATCCGTCTCACGCGGTCCACCGATACGCAACTGGACGTTCTGTAATTTCTTGCCGTCAACGTGTCCCGTTGCAAAGACAAAGCCAAGATGCTCATACGCTTCTTTTGCCCATCCGTAGAAGTTATCGGAGAGCGGACGCATCTCTGGTGTCACTACATCCCATTTATCTGCCCAGATGAGCCGTTCATAATAGTCGGCAGCGTGGTTGGAGCTACAAACGACGACACGTCGGACATCGGTCTCAATACAGGTCTGATAGAGATTGTATGCCATTTGGACGTTGGCGAGTTCATTCTCAAAACTACCGCCTTTAAAAGCACAGTGGACGACTGCATCAACGCCTTCAAAATGGTGTCTGTATGCGTCTCGATTGGGATCGGTCAGTTCAGCGATTTGAATGCCTTCGACCTCCTCACCCTGCCGATTCGTTGTTTTCACGTCTAAGAGGACGAGGTCGTAGCGTTGGCGAAATTCGTGGAGCATCCGTCCAGCGATATAGCCGGAACCTCCGGTGATAAGAATTTTTCTGCGGTTTGGCATTTGCGCATGTTCCTTTTAGGGTTATTGAGGTGTATCAGGAAGAGGGTGTTGTGCTACCATTCTTTGATTTTGTTCGTGCAGTTTCTCTCGCACTTCATTTTTTAGTCGAGAAAATAATTGATTTGACTCGGGAACCGTAATTGCATCATTATACAGTCCATAATAACTAACAGTAGCGTCCCGAAATCCTTGACTGGGTTTATTTAGAAAACGAACGAGTAACTCAAAAAGCAACTTCCCTCGAAGTTGAAGATGATATGCTTTCCTTACGGCTCTAACCCTCTTATGGTTTGAAGGAAGAAACCCCAAATCAGGTGCCAAAGTAGTCTTTTCAGCCGGAATAATTCGCCTTAAACGATGCCGTACATCCACATGTTCCTCATCTCGAAAAGACTGAAAAACTTTCTTTGGTGGAGGCGGATTTTTCTCTAAATACTCTTCTACTTTATATGCAAACCACATACTAATTGCGTCTAAAGTTTGATCATATTCTGCTTTATTTCCTATGCGATCACTTAACTTGGCATGTGAGTACAGGTCGTTCTCAATGCTATACCCATCTGTCCAAATAATATCATCATAGCGAGACGGAATACCCCTGAACAACCACATATCACGGTCGGCGATAAAAGCAACAGGGGCATGTCTAAAGTCACCCGCATTTTCATAGTCATAAAGCTCCTCATAAAGACGAAGTAGAGCGTCTTTGGAACCCGCGCTGAAAAAACCTACATCAAATCTCCCTAAACGCTCCACTAAGGTCCCATAGATGATTTCATCATCTTTACCTTCAACAATAATGTTTGGTTTGTTAGAGAGACGCAGGGCAATAACTAAATTCTCCAAAGTAGAATCGGGCAATGACATTCAGGTATATTCTCCTCTGTCCGTTCAATCACTTTTCAGTGGAATCTCTTTGTGTTGGTACCCAGAAAAGATGAAAGGTGAGTGCGTTGCAATGAAAAACTGATTTCCAGTGCTTTGATCGAGGAGAGTTGGTAGAAGTAGTCTTTGCCAATCAATGTGCAGGCTTAACTCCGGTTCATCAATAAAAATAGGCATATTATTATGAAAAGCGTTGTAACAAAGAAAACTAAGCATCTGCTTTTCACCAGAAGAGAGTTTGTCAGAGGAAATAGCATCTTTTGCTTCTCCAACAGTAACACCATCGTCTTCTTCTCCCAAAGTAATCCCGTCGGTAGTTTCTTCACGAACAACCCGTCCGGTAATATGAATTGCGTTATACCGTAGAATCTTCCGAGACAACTCAGATAACACAGAAAACGGCTTACTCAATTGTTCCCGTTCCTTATTGACTTTCTGGATAGCATTCAAAACAGTAGGGACATCTTGAGGAATCTCAGAAACTTTGTCCTTATCTGGATTGTTTTGTATCTCTTTTGAAATCTCTTCTAATACCTGTGCCTGGCGTGTGGTGATTTCTTCATAAATATCAGCGTATTTCTGTATGAGCAGTTCACTGAGATCCTCTGTTGAGATTGAAGCGATAAACTTGTGTCCCTTGATTGACACCTTATTAGAAAATTTCGATATTGAGGCTTGAAGCATTTCTGGCGTGGAAGTGAGAAGCATCATCGCTAAACTATCGGTGTCTGTGGCAACTCTCGAAAAACCCCCTTCAATTCTTCTAAAGGTTGGGAAGAATAGACTCCGCTTGGTCGTTCGCGCGATCTGCTTTTCAAGCGCACTTACCGAATCCACATCCTTCCGGTCTATCTTTCCGGTCTCCGCATTGATAACAATAAATTCGTACGTTCCTTCTTCTTTACCAAAGTTATAATCAAACGTAACTCGATCAGGTTCAACGCGTTTCATACTAAAATCAAACAGATCCGTTTGAATTGAAATGGTATGAAACGGAATTTCAAGCACAATTTGCTGTAGATTACCGCTTATGAAGTACCATAGCAACTTGAGCAGGGTCGTTTTACACGATCCATTTGCACCAGTAAAAATATTCAAATCCTCATGGAATTTAAATTTATCACTGAGTCGATTATTAAGTTCCTTAACTTCAAGACTTCGTATCATACCCCATCTCCTTCCTCCAATTTCAAACACGGTCAATTTAAAGAAAACTTAAGGCAATCTAAATCATTTTGGCCCATTCTAAACAAACCTCTATTGAAGATTTTTGTTATAGAATCTCCAACTTCTCTTTACAGTGCCGAGCGAGGATTTTCATTTCCGCGATGACCTGTGCCTCGGTTTGCATCAACTGATTAAAGAAGGGTGGGAGAGGTTGCCTGCTGAAAAGTCTTTCAAAGAAACCTTGTTGGACATCGGGCGGCACCGCAAAACGTGAATTTCCAACACGATCAGGGTCCATCCCTAAGTATTCAATTGAGAGATAATGTGCGACCTCGTCCTGGGTAAGGTCGCCTTCATGGATGCTGCCGGTATTCCTGCGTCCGTAACTCACGAGATAGACCCTGCCACTCATTCGATTGAGAATCGTATACCCACCAACATCAACTGCCTCATTCCAACATTTTTCAAATCCGTTTTTAGGCAGACGTTCGCGAAGTTCTTCAGCGGAGCGGACCACGAATTTGTTCTGATGCGGCGTTTTGATGATACGAAACTCTTCACTTTGCTCCTCTAATGGCAGTTGCCCTGTAAACAAATCAACGGAATCCAAAGTCCAGACAATACCATCTCGGATGCCCTTCGCCATGTTATGATGCCTTTCAACAAATTCTCCATTCAGTGGATGTAGACGATACGCACCACTCCCGTTAAAGACACTCCGCAATTTTCGGCGATGTTCTATGACAGAAAATCGCTTCTCGGCGACGGGTATCTCTAACTGGAGCGTATATCCAGTATGCAAATCAGTTGTGAGATTCAGCTGGGAATGGCGAAGTTCAGCCAATCGGGTCAGAGCTGTCTGACTTTTCGACAAAACCCGTCCGATCAGATATTCACGGCGGAGCCCAGGGATTTCCGTGGCAAGTCGTCCAAGTGTTGGGGCATCCAACTGCTCCAACATAACTTTGTGCTCCCACCGTGTGCCGCGTTCATGCATTAAAATTTGGAACTGCTGTGCATCGCCGGCAGTTCGGATATAGCCGAGTGCCGTCCACGGGTCGAATGTCGCACGGTAGTTTCCACTGGTTTCGGAATCTCCATGCGCCAATACGCAATCTCGTCGTTCATACCGAGAATAGAGTCCAAACTGAAATTCAAAATCTTCGTAGGGTCCTAAAGCCTCTCGTAAATCGTGGGCAAACTCTTTTCCTCGAGCAAAACGTTTGAAAATTTGCTCGGTCTGTTTCGGTCGATTGAGTGCGTCAAGGAACGTTCCAATCTGAATCCCACCCTCTTCTATACCCTCATCTTCATTTTTTCCAAAAATCTTGGTTTTGGTTTTAAAAGGCGGGTTCCCGAGGGATACATCGCGTTGCGAGACGAGATGTAACGCCGCATCATCTGTTACATCCTTGAGTGCGGGAGCATCACCGAGGATTTCCGCGAGTTTGACATCATCAATTTTTTCTGTTAAGTCGATGCCGCGTTTTAATTCAGCGAAATGGATGATGTCATCAAGTCGATACTGTAGGGGTGCACTCGAAGAGAGGTTATCGTAGTTAGAGCGATGGAAGCGGATGCGTGGCTTAATACGAAAGACCGGCGTGAGACCGTAATCCTTTAACAACACATACAGCGTGACGGTATAGGAATCCACGTGAACCTTCTGTGCCAGGATTCCGTCTTGCTTTGTGTCTTCTTCGACGATTAACCGTTCTTGAACGAGACGGCTATCGTTGCTGAAAATCATCATCCGATGTTCTTCTCTGTTATCATCAACTAACATTTTAATTTTCCTTGCGGATAGGTGACGTGAATTTGAACTTTGACGATCTTCGCTTCCGAGCCACCTGCACCGATGTTGCAGGCTACATCATCTTCCAAATTGTACAAATTCTCAAATTCGGCACCAACATTACCGAAAACCTGCCCGTAAGCGTAGCGGAGGGCAGCGCGAAAACTCAATCATTAAAAATCCTTTGCCGCGCTAAGGCTGCTGCACCAAGGATACCCGCATTGTCCCCGAGCTTCGCTGGCACAATCTGGACCCCACTTAGTGTATTGGGTAGCGCGTATTTCTCCACGGCGGCGCGAATATCGTCCAAGAACGTGTCGTCGAGTGCTTCAACGACACCGCCACCGAGTACAATCATCTCCGGATTCAAGAAATTCACAATAGAACCGATGCCGACTCCGAGGTACTTCGTCGTCTTTTTGATAACTTTCAGTGTTAACTTATCGTTTAAACGGATCGCTTTCGCCAAAACACCACTCCGAATAGCGGTCAGGTCGCCGCCTGTGAGTTCGGAGAGCACACTTTTCTGTCCCTTTTTTATCGACTTTCGAAACTGTTTAGTCATTGCGGTACGGCTCGCAATCGCTTCCAAGCAACCCCGTGTCCCGCAACCACAGCGAGGACCACCCGCTTTGACAATGATATGTCCGATTTCACCGGCTGTCTTACTCGCACCGTGAAACAATTCACCCTGTAGAATGATACCCCCCCCAATGCCAGTCCCAACAAAAATCCCAACGACGTTCTGGAAACCTTGTCCCGCACCGAACACGTGCTCACCAAGCGTCCCCACGTTCACATCATTGTCAACAAAGGTCGGAAAGCCGACGCGCGCCTCCAATTCATCCTTCAGTCGAACATCCTTCCAACGGAGATTGGGAGCGAAAATGACAACCCCAGTCGCCGGATCCAGCGGTCCTGGTGCTCCAATTCCGACAGCTTCAATTGATGTAGGGGCAACACCTGACTTGTCAATAGCCTTTCGGATACTGTCAGCGATCCGATCGATGACAACGGATGGACCTCTGTCTGCCTTGGTTGGGACTTTAGCTGTTCCTAAGATATTACCGTCTGGCCCGATAACGGCGGATAGAATCTTGGTGCCGCCCATATCCACACCGATAACATTAGCACTCATAATTTTAACTTTCCTTGCGGTTCGTTGAGGCGAGTTTGGTACATGATGTGCCCTTGCGTAGATCCGCCCTCCACTACGTTACGGGCTTGCGGGTTTGGTTTTTCTATGATAGTAAAAATGACAACAATTTCTGTTTGAAACCTGCGGCGGAGAGTTGGTCCCACTTTTCCAAAAACGTTCCATAATCCGCTTTGCGGGTTTCCCGCGTCCGAGCGATGAGCGTAGTAATACCCGATGGAACATCAATCTGTCTTCCTCGGTTTCCGGATCGAGATGTATAATCAACTAAAACCTCCAAAACGACATCAGCATCGTGAATATCGCCGAGTATCTCTTGTAAATCAACAATCACCGCGAGAAATTCAGCGTACTGGCTTTTAACAGTCGGCACTCCATAAACTACGCGAAAAAGCTCCATCGTATATCGGAGGCGTTTAATGGAAATTCGCATGTTGTGGAGTTCTTCGCGCCTCGTCTCGTCCCGAATAAACGGCTCCCATGTGTATACCTCCTCAAGCCTTTGTGGGAGAATGACACATGCGTTTTCCTGATAACTCCGTAGCGGTACAACGCCGCTGACTTTCTGCGCTTTTGCCATTTTTTAATTATACCTTGCGGTTAAAAAAAGAATTCCAAAAATTCGGTCTCAAAACCGGTTTCTTCGAGTTCCTCAAAGAGTGCCAGCATCGGTTGCCGTGCTGCCTTGTGTTTCCGTTGTAGATGCTCAACCAATCCTCGGATGTCAGTCTGCTCTACTTCGGTCAGATTCGTCAATTCGTTCTGGAAACGAACGATTAGGACATCCAGATCTCGGACGGCTCCCATCGTTCGGGTGATTGCCTTTATCTTTTTGTAATGTTTTTTAAACGGCTTTTTTGGAAAGCAGTCAGCGAAATTGTCCATTGCGGCTCGTAAGCGACGCGAGGTGACTCGCATCTCGTGGACAAATTCAATATCAATTCCCGCCTTGGCACCCTCTTTGTAAGACATCATTTCGTGAAAGTAGTTCACGATTATCTGCCGAGCACAGGTTTCCAAGGTTTCGTCAGGTGAGATACCTTCAACCACCAACTTTGTAATCATTGTCCTGTTCCTCATTAGAAGAATAAACAGTTCATCGACATCGTGTGTGGTATGATTGTTTGACACTACATCAGAATTTTGAGCGTTGGCGGAGTAGATGATCCGTGAGGACGAGTGCTGCCATCGCTTCAACAATAGCAGGGGCTCGCACCAAAACACAGGGATCGTGTCGTCCGCTTGCTTCTAACGTCACCTCATTCCCCTGCATATCAACAGTCTGTTGCGGTTTACCGATTGTTGCTGTCGGCTTGAAAGCGATTTGGAACAGAATATTTTCGCCGTTTGAAATACCGCCTTGTGTGCCGCCGGAATTATTCGTACGTGTCCGAATGCGCTCTGTCTGGTCGTCCTTTTCGAGATAAAAAGGATCGTTATGTTCAGATCCGGTCATCGTCACACCCCCAAAGCCGGAGCCGATCTGGAAACCCATCGTTGCGGGGAGAGACATCATTGCTTTCGCCAAATCCGCCTTGAGCTTGTCAAACACCGGTTCGCCGAGACCTACAGGGACATTACGAGCAACGGATTCGATGACACCACCGAGAGAGTCAAGGTCACGCCGCGCCTGATCAATGCGTTCCGCCATTTTCGGAGCAACAATAGGGTCGGGACACCGGACAGGACTCGCTTCTATATCTTCAAGGGTCACCGTGTCTGCATCCACCTCGGCTCCCAGCGTATGAATCTGTTTAACATAAGCGAGCGTTTCAGTTCCAGACATTTCGCGCAAGACCTGCTTCGCAATCGCCCCCGCCGCGACACGCCCGATGGTTTCCCGTGCACTCGCCCTACCGCCGCCTTGCCAGTTTCGGATACCGTATTTCTCTTGATATGTAAAATCGGCGTGTGAAGGTCGATAGAGTTCTTTCAGATGTTCGTATGCTGCGGGACGCGCGTCCTTATTCCACACCAGCATAGAGATAGGCGTTCCGAGCGTCTTACCTTCAAAAACACCAGAAAGTATTTCAACGACATCGCTCTCCTGACGCGGGGTCGTGAGATGACTCTGACCCGGTCTCCGCCGATCCAGTTCAAACTGTATTGTAGATATATCCAAGGCGATCTGCGGTGGACAACCGTCAACTACAACGCCGACAGCCCCGCCGTGCGATTCGCCCCAGGTCGTAATCCGAAAAAGGTGACCGAACGTATTCATTTTTTTATAGGCGCGCTTGGGAAGCGTGCGCCTTACTTTTAGAATTGTATATTTTGGGTATCTTATGGTATACTGTATCAAATTTCATTGCAAAAAGCAAGCAATTTAAAGGATTTTTAACCATAAGGTTTCTGCCTTGCGTCCATTACAGGCAGGTTTTTGAGTATGTTGCCGGATGGATAGTCCGTAATGAAATGGAGGGGTTTTTGCTTGGGTATTTCTTCAGATATATGAAAAGGTCACCAAAGTTCAATTTCCCGTCCTTTAACGGCAAGGTAAAATTAAAATATGCTGTCAATTTTTAAACGTTACATTGCGCTGCTCCTGATTTTCATCGGCATCGGGTTTTTGTGGAATACGCCGTTTGTGTATCCCCTCAAAATCTTTGTCGTCTTTATGCATGAGGTGAGCCACGGGCTTGCGGCGATCGCAACTGGAGGTAACATTGTAGAGATTCAGATTAACCCACAGCAGGGAGGGCACGCACTGACACAAGGCGGCTCCCGATTTTTGACGTTGACCGCGGGTTATCTTGGCAGTCTGCTCTGGGGTGGACTCATCCTCCTCTTGGCGGCGAGAACTCACTTCGATAAAGCGATTAGTATTCTTATCGGCATCGGCATGGTGGCTATCTCCATCGGCTATGGCGAGAGTACATTTACGTATCTGTTCGGCATCGGCTTTGGCATCGCGCTGGTCGCCATCGGCTTCTACCTCCCAGAGGCAATCAACGACTGGGTTCTCCGTATTATCGGCGTGACGAGTTGTCTCTACGCGATTCTTGACATTAAAAGCGATGTCTTGGACAGGTCCAACCTCCGCTCGGATGCCCGAATGCTCTCGGAGTTAACGGGCATTCCGACTGAGATTTGGGGTATCCTGTGGATTCTCATTGCAATCGGACTCACTTTATGGTTTCTCTACCTCTCCGGCAAGACTCCCATTGTTCAAGAAGACACACCTGCCGAGGAAAACTTTTGATTTTGTAACGCGCTATTAACCAAATGGGCTAAATTGCCTGGACGATATTCCGCCAAAGTGGAGAAACCACACACCGAGACCTAATATAAAAAGTGGAACACAGATAAGTACAATGAGGATGAAGCATCCCCATATCCACGAACCCTTGGATTTGGCAACCGTTGCTAAGCGCGCGAGCAACACGCCGCCACATATCATAATTATAACAACAAGACCGAATACCACCATCATCACCATTTCTCGTTATCTCCTCCCATCGGCTAGACCGTAGCAACGCACATAGTTAAAAATATGAAACATCCTTCAAAAAGTCCTATTACGCTACGCGCAACGCTGATCGGTATCCTCCTCATCCCCTTTAATAGCTACTGGGTTCTACATCTGAGTTATATCTGGGATTCCAACCGACCTACGAGTTTGGCATTACTGTTTAATGTTCTATTCACGTTGCTCGTCCTGATCGGATTCAGCGCGGTCCTGCGCCGTTTACGCCCCACACTGGCGTTTACACAGAGCGAATTGTTAACCATCTATGCGATGCTGTGCCAAGCCTCCGTTTTCGCAGGTCGAGATATGCTACAAGTCTTGGTGCCGTTGATGGGTAACGGTTTTTGGTACGCAACGACCGAAAACGAATGGGCACAACTTTTCCATCAACATCTCCCCGAATGGCTTGTCGTCGGAAAACAAGAGGTACTGCAAGGCTTCTATAAAGGCGAATCCACATTCTATCTTCAGACAAACATGCAGGCATGGCTACTGCCAACACTGATATGGGTGGGCTTCTGCCTCGTCATCGGGGTGACAATGCTCTGTCTCAACGTGCTTTTACGCAAGCAGTGGCAGGAACATGAACGACTCACCTATCCGATTGCACAACTCCCTTACGAAATCACACGCGCAGCTTCAAACGTAGGAAATTCCGTGCGAACGACATCTCATCTATTTTTTAATAAACGGATGATGGTTGTCGGCTTAAGCATCGCGGCTGTCCTGAACCTCCTCTATAGTTTACACCAAATCGATCCAGTTTTCCCTACAATTCCGTTGTATCGAGGCTTCCGACTTCCCGATAAACCGTGGAGTGCGATGAACAATCCGGGTTTCCGTATCAGTTTCTTCCCGTTTGCGATTGGCGTAGGTTTCCTGATTCCGCTGGATTTAGGGTTCTCCTGCTGGTTCTTTCATCTATTTTGGCACTTCCAACGGATCGTCGGTGAGAGTTTTGGTTGGCGAGGGGCTATCGGATTTCCGAGGGAAATGGCGCAAATCCGAGGTGTATGGATAGCCCTCTTCCTCTGGACATTATGGATGGGACGCGCACACGTCAAGGTCGTGTTGCAGACGATTTTCAGTAGGGGCGGGGTAACCCCGCCCCTACATGACGAAGGTGAAGCGTTACGCTACAGGACAGCAGGAATCGGGGTGCTTGTCGGATTTATTTTAATTATGGCGTTCTGCCTCAAGGCGGGGATGTCGCTGTGGTTTGCGGGTCTATTTTTCGCGCTCTATTTCGCGATGTCCATAACGATCACCCGCATTCGCGCCGAACTCGGACCCCCCGCGCACGACCTTTACAACGCTGGTCCAGATCTGCTCTTGACAGATGCATTGGGTACACGACGCATCGGGAACCGGAATCTTTCGGTGATGTCGCTCTTTTTTTGGCTGAATCACCTCTCCTATCGCGCGCACCCGATGCCGCACCAATTGGAGGGATTGAAACTCGCACATCAGACCCGTTTCAACCCGACACAACTGCTGTGGGTATTAGCGATCGCCATTTTTGTAGGCGCACTCTCCGCGGCTTGGGGACATCTACACCTCTCCTACGAAGTCGGCTTAGAACAAGCACGCTCGTGGTATGCCCGCGCTGCTTTCAACAGGCTCGCGGGATGGCTCTACAATCCGACGGAAACGAGCGTCAGCGGCATGCTCTATACCACCGGTGGATTTGCTTTCGCTGTCAGCCTTTTGCTCCTGCGATGGCGATTCGTTCAGTGGCCCCTACACCCCGTGGGTTACGTCGTCTCCAGTTGGTGGACCTTTACTGGACTCTGGTTTCCACTCTTAATCAGCTGGATTGTGAAACGGATTTTGCTTTCAACGGGTGGTGTTCGGTTGTATAGGCGTTCGATTCCCTTTTTCATCGGTCTGGTTATTGGAGATGTAATCGTTGCATCCATCATTAGCATTCTCGGACTAATTTTCGACTTTCGTGTCGTCTATCTGAGTTGGTAAGCCTCCTGTAAGTACGTGCGAAAATTAATTGACTTCCGAAGTCTATTGGTGCTACACTTTTTGTGGTGGACTGAAACTATGAATTTTTAGAAAAAGCGCGTAAGTGCAACCAACGGGCGCACTGGCTGAACGGAGAGGCACTTCATTCATCAAACCGACTTGACCGCACCGCAAGGTAAATTTTTAAAAATGGGCACAACAGATTTGTCACTCAGTGTGAATATCGGTGGAATCCAGATGCGAAATCCTGTCATGACGGCATCTGGCACCTTCGGTTACGGTAGTGAATACGTCAATTTTGTGGATCTGAACCGACTCGGTGCGGTTGTTGTTAAAGGCGTTACAAGCGTGCCGTGGCCCGGCAACCCAATGCAACGCATTATGGAAACCCCGTCCGGTATGCTGAATGCAATCGGACTCCAAAACGTCGGTGTAGATGGCTTTATCTCGGAGAAACTCCCCTATCTGCGTGATTTCGATGTGCCGGTGATTGTCAACGTCTGCGGGAAAACAGTCGAGGAATACCTCATCGTAACAGAGAAACTGAATAGCGCAGACGGTATTGCGGGTATAGAACTCAATATTTCCTGTCCGAATTTAGACTGTGGTGGTATGAGTTTCGGTGTTGATGCGACATTGGCACACCAACTCGTCAAAGAGGTTCGTGCGAAAACCGATCTACCCATATTGGTCAAACTCTCCCCAAACGTTACAGATATTACGGTGATTGCCCGTGCTGTTGAAGATGCCGGTGCAAACGCACTCTCCGCTATCAACACACTTCTCGGCATGGCAATTAACGCCGAAACGCGGCGACCGGAACTCGCAAACGTGACAGGAGGCCTCTCAGGTCCCGCGATAAAGCCGGTAGCATTAAGATTGGTTTGGGAGGTCTACAAAAACGTCTCAATCCCGATCGTTGGAATGGGAGGCATTATGACTGCAACAGATGCTGTCGAATTCTTTATCGCTGGTGCGGCGGCTGTGGCAGTCGGAACAGCCAACTTTGTCAATCCGCAAGCATCAATAGAGGTGGTGAAAGGCATTCACGCCTACCTCAAAGAAGCAGATATGGAATCAATTAAGGAATTAGTTGGTAGTTTGCAAGTCGATTCGTGAACAATTGTCTAAACTTAGGATTTATAGGATAAGAGAAGCGTCCGAGGGTTTTTGCTTGGGCGTTTACGTAATGAAATGGAAGGGTTTTTGCTTAGGTGTTTCTTCAGATATACGAATAGACACATCAAATGCCAAACCCGCCTGACCGAACCGCAAGGAAAATTAAAAAAGGAAAATGAGGCATCTGGTAACACTCGACGATTTGTCGAATTTTGAGATTGAGCAAATCTTTCGACTCGCGGCAGGCATGCAGTCGCACTTGGAAACATGGGCAGGGATCTGTCGCAGTAAATTGCTGGCAACCCTCTTTTATGAACCCAGCACGCGGACACGACTTTCGTTTGAAAGTGCGATGGAACGACTTAACGGTGGCACACTCGGCTTCGCCGATCCACAAGCAACTTCCGCCACTAAAGGGGAAACCCTCGCTGACACCGCACGGATGGTGACGAACTACGCCGATCTCATTGTCGTGCGGCATAACTGGGCAGGTGCGGCGCGCGTCATTGCACAGCACGCACACATCCCAGTTATCAACGGCGGCGATGGGAGTCACACGCATCCGACCCAGGCACTGGCAGACCTTTATACGATTATACAGCGAAAATCCACGTTCGAGTCCCGCAAGTCAAGCCTTGCTTTCATGGAAGGGTTAACCGTCGGTATTTGCGGAGATCTTCAGTTTGGACGGGCGGCACATTCCTTTGCTCTTGCAGTTGCGCGATTTGGTGGGAACCTGATTCACATCGCGCCGAAACCGCTACAAATGCCACCTTGGGTGCTCGCACAACTCGAACAATGCCATGGACAGATACCGCTTGAGGTAGAAAGTATCACAGAAGTGATTGACAGATTGGATGTCATTTACGTCAACCGACTCCAAGAGGAACGGCTTCCGCCGAATATGGATGCAGCTGCCGTGCGTGGCAGTTATCTGTTGAATGCATCAGTCATGGAAAATGCCAAACTCGATGCGATGATTATGCACCCACTCCCGCGTGTCAATGAACTCGCCTATGAATTAGATGACGATCCCCGCGCTGCCTATTTCGAGCAATCCGCGAATGCAGTACCCGTTCGGATGGCACTGATTGCGAGCCTTGTGGGACTCGAACAACTCATTTTGACCCAACCTCCGAAGCGGGACATCAACGCTTCTACACAGGCGTGTGAAAACACAAACTGCGTTACGAATCATGAGACCTACCTCACCTCTGAACGTGAAACGTTTAAAGGCGATGTCAAGTTGGACGCTTGTGCATACTGCGGAAACCTGCTCTCGTAATACGGGTTGCTATTTCTCTTGCGTCCCGGAAGTGTCGGACACCTCCGCTTTTTCAAGGATCGCCATGCCGGTTTTGTTCCAGAAAAGGTCCCCGGGACCAACAGCGTGCCATTCTCCATCTACAAAGGTCATGAGAACGCCTGTTTTTTCTTGCCCCGAGAAGATGTTCCGAAAAAACCTATTTTCGGGTCCCCAGTTCGTATAGACCAACGGTTCTCCGGTGTCCCATTTCCAGCTTACTTTTCCTTCGGCATTACTGAGTCCTATCCAATAGAGAGAGCTTCCAAAGAAAGCAGATAGCCACCTCTGCTCGGCTTCGTCGTTAATAGCAACAAGGGACGCGCCCTCGGCGGTGGCTCGGTCTCGTGCTTCCTGAAGACTTCTGCACCGAATTTTTGTGTAAGCGTGTCCATTTTCAGGATTCACAACCCATGCTGTCTTATTGTCTGGAACCCGCACCGGTCGAACCGGGACACGCGGATCCGGCGTATCAGATTTTGTGGGGATAGGCGGTCGAGCCAACTTGACGGACTCTGGGGACGTTTTTGCATTAGGAGGTGCTTGACTCTCAAGCGTCAAGACCAAGTCATCATACCGTGTCCCCGCTTCTATCAGAAACGGCTTCGACTCTGCGAAGAGTTCCGCATACCTAACGAACACCGTATAAAGTGCCGGATCATCATACCTATTGATATAATGGACAAAGTATCCCTCAGCATCGGTAGTCGCCCCTCCACTGGAATGCCCTTCGCCGCGTCCATCTGCGTCCTGATGTTTGACTTCTCGGGAAATGGAGACGTTGGCTAAAGGGGTTCCATCTTTCAAAACGACTCGCGCGCGAATCCGTGTCCGGGGTCGCACTGTAACCTCAACATTTTCAATATCACCCCCGGACTGGAGTCCGAACGTGACGCTGCCGAAAGGCACATGCATGTCCGGATAAAGCGTCATTCCTCCAATTTTGATCGACACAATTTCATCATCCCCTTGAAAGTTGAACGGCTGTGGGGGTATCAGAAATTGCAAGGGGCCAGGCTTGATTTTAGTAAACGTGAACTTCCCGTTCTCATCCGTCTTATCGGTTAGAACATCCGGATGCGGCGGTCTCATCGGCCTATGCCTGCTGCCGCCGTCCTCTATCACAACCGGTGATAGGGCAATCGTGAAACCAGCAATCGGTTCATCCACCATATCAAGGACACGTCCCGAAAGCGAGCCCATATCATCCCGCGCGATACACGGGGTCCCTGCGATGCACAAGAATGTTGCGATTCCAGCAATGCAGACAAAACGTGTGAAATTCAGACAGTTCATCGTTCATCCTCCTGCGTTACTGCTTTTTCAAGAATCGTCTTTGTGATACGGAGGTTCCGTGGATCTTTCGCATCAACGGGCTGCCAGAGCCCGGTAAATCCAACGATGACGTAATCTTTCATCTCGGTGTTGCCACTTTCTCCACCAGGCCGCTCCCAATCGGTATAGGTAACAGACTCGCCGCTGTCCCAAACCCAGCGTCCCTCCTCGTCGACATCGTTGAGTCCGATCCAAAACTGTTTGCTTCCGAAGATTTTCTGTATCCAGTTGGCTTCCGAGGCATCGTTAATCGCGACGAGATACGCCTTCTCGGCAGTCGCTTGTGCAATGGCATCCGTGATCCCGCGAGTCTCAATTTGTTTATAAGCGTGTCGATTCGCGGGGTTCACGACCCAGACCGGCGGTGGACTGAGGACTTTCTCTAATGCGACACCCATTTCTATGGGGCCCGGCCTCTGTTGCCTTAACTGAGGCGGATTGCCGTTGAGTATCAACAGCAGATGCACTTGCGGTTGTCCCTCATAGCGTATGAACGGAACGGATTTTGCGACGAGTCCGTCATATTCAACCCCGAGCACATAGAATCTCAAATCGCCTTCTTCATCAAGATCTTCCACAAAATATCCGTCTGCATCGGTAACCACTGCGCCCCTTGAAGTCCCGCTGCCCCATTCATCGAGTTTTTTATACTGTAGTTTCCTATAAATAGGAGCATCGACAAGTGGGGTTCCGTCCGCAAAAACGACCCGTGCGTGAATCTGCGGTTTCGTCTCTAACTTCACTGTAATGACAACGTTTCCAATATCGGTTCCGGGTTCCAGTGAAAACCTAATTTTACCGAAATGTGGGTGCCGGATCGGATAAAGGCTCAGTTTCCCGATGCCAATAGAAAGCATCTCCATCTCCTCGTCTCTACCACCTACGATCAAGGTAACGGAGTCGTGTCCGATGTTCGTAAGCGAAAAACGTCCCTCCCTATCGGTCTGTGTCTGCTGTAAGGGGGGTAATCCGAGGTGCGGTGGGCCACCCCTCTCACCGTATGGCAAGACGACGACGGAAGTATGTGAAACGTGGTTTCCGAGTTCGTCAACAACGCGTCCCGAAATCCGCGCACCGCGTTGTGCCACGATAGGCAATGAGACGAGTGAGAAAAGTAGCGTCATCATGACAAGACATCCAAGATTCGGTTTGAAATTTTGAAGATTCACAAGTGATGCCTCCTTGGTGGGTATCTATATGAGACAAGTTTGCGGCACAAAAGCACCATGAATAACGAGTCGTCCTCAAATAACTATAGATGCAGAACTACTGTTTTCCTACGGTGGACAGATTGTCAAGGACATGCACTTTTTCAAGGATCGCCATTTTCGTCATACGCCAGATAACACTCTCAGGACTCACCGCATACCATTTCCCATTCGTGAGAGTCATAACGACATAGTCTCTGTCGCTGGCATCCACGGACTCAGAAAAGAAATCGTTGGGTAACCAGTTGGCATAGGTGATAGGGTCGCCGTTATCCCAGTGCCACCATTCTTTTGTCCGTTTAGAATGGGCACCTGTCGTGGGGACACGCTTGAGCCCTATCCAATAGAATTTATGACCGAAAACTGCCTCTAACCACGCCTGCTCCTCCGCGTTATTAATCACGACAAGATGTGCTTTCTCCTCGGTGGCTTGGGCAATGGCATCCTCGCGAGTCTCACAGTGAACCCGTTTATAGCCGTGCCCATTTTCGGGATTGACGACCCATACACCATTAGACGTTGGTCTCGACGGTGATTCTGATGCGGGAGGGGATGGTGCAGGCTCGTCAGTTTCAGCTTTTTGAAGGGATCGTTTGGCGGGAATCGGTTCGCTGTCAAACGTCAACGTCAGACCGTCGAATCGGTCCCCGGGATCGAGGCGAATCGGGTCAGCCTCCACAGAAAGATCTTGATATTCAAAAGAAAACGTGTAGAACGCAGCATCATTTTTTTCATTTATATAGCGGATAAAGTATCCCTCAGCGTTTGTCCATAAGGCTCCGCCGCCACTGCCAGTGCCGCCATGTACAGTACGATAATGCGTGTGGACGCGGACGCGGGTATTGGCAAGCGGTGTTCCGTCCTTGAAAACGACACGTCCCCGAACCCGCATCCGAGGTTGCACGGTAACCGCCACGTTCTTCATAAGGGCACCCGACTGGAGACCGAACGCGATTTCATCATAATCGTTGCGCGGGTATAAAGTTATCCCTCGAATACGGACAGACAAAACTTCAACGTCCGGCTCAAAGTCCTCTGGATCCATACCAAAGTTACTGGAAACAAACGCATCTATATCTTCTTGTGTAAGCTCCGTCCAATCCCTGGACGTGAACGCCTCTACAGTCTCTTCAAAGTCCTTGGGTAGGCGTGTATCTATGTTGTAAGGAAGGGCACCGATGTGTACTGGCCCCGAGGGGACATCCGTTATAGAAAACCGCCCTTCTAAATCTGTGTGTGCCCGACGCAACTGCGCGTGCTCATTAGGCAAAAACACTGGCGACATGTATCCATCGCCATCATCATCAAGAGGTGCAATAAATATCGGCAACCCGGTAACTGGCTTCCCATCCGGATCAACAACGCGCCCGGTAACAGTCCCCGTATCTTCCTGAGCAACACCCACCGCAACAAAACTGATGAGAAACGTAGCCACCATCATTCGGCAGATCAGAATTTTTCTTTTGGAATTTGTGCATTTCATAGTTTTTTCTCCACCAAACATCCGTTGTGAACGCCCAATTCTCACTTCCTCACAGGAGGTTTTTCCTTTTCAAAAAGCACTGTCTGAATAAAACGCCATCGGATGTCTCCAGGACCCATGTCTACCCATTTATCACCCATCATAATGACGTAATCTTCATCTCCATTATCAGTATCCTGTGGTTCATACTGTGCCCAGTTGGTATATGTGAGAGGTTCCCCGCTGTGCCACTGCCATTGTCCCTCTTCCTCAATATCGCTGAGTCCAATCAAGGTTCGCATCGGTGAAAAGGCTCGCTCCAACCAGTGCTGTTCCGCCGCATCGTTAATAGCGACGAGATGAGCACCTTCTTTCGCTGCTTGTGCGATGGCATCTTCTACGCCGCTAAAAGGGACCTTTTTGTAGGCGTGCCCATTTTCGGGATTGACAATCCATACACCTGTCGCGTCAAGCCCACCCTGGAAACGAGGGACAGCGTTCCCGGGCACATCAGGAATTAGCGGGGTCTCGAAGGTGAAGATCGCCTCGTGCATTAAATCTGTGGGTCTAACCACAATCGGATCCAATTGTGCGCTTCCGTCCCGACATGTAACAGACATGAAGTAAAACATAGACCCATCTACATAAGGGGGAATGTACTGCACGAAGTTCCCCTCGGCATTCGTTTCTGTGGTCCATGATGTCCTACCATCGTATTCTCCATCTAAACTGAGTTGCCTTACCCTGAACTTGACACGTTGTGCATTGACGAGCGGACTTCCGTCCATCTTCAGAACTTTCCCTCGGAATTGTAGAAAACGCTGCACCGTGACCTCAACGTCTTCAATGCGTTCACCCAGCTCCGCAGAAAATACAATGCCACGTCCCCACGATTCTTCAGGTGCATAGAGAAACATATCGCCGATTTGGACATTTAAGATATGTGCCTCTGGCTTATGATACGGAAACAATCCTAACAACACGGGACCGACAATGGCATCGGTAATGGCGAAACGCCCCTCTGCATCGGTTTCCGCTTGAAACGCCATCGGATCATCAGGCCACTCACGTTCATTTACTTCAATCGGAAACCACGCCCCATGTCCGTCCACAACGGGAACGAGGACCACCGTAAGTCCAGCAATCGGATGTCCTGCTCCATCAACAACACGACCAGAGAATGCGGTTAACGCATTGTCCTGTGCATCGCTCTCCCACACACCCACGAGCAAAAGTGCTACAATCCCAATGAAAACTGTAAAGACTCTCCTTCTGAAACACAAATGTGCCATCGCCCTTACCTCCTGTGGTTTGACTTTGCTATGGACGCTTCCAATTCGGAATTTCCATCTTCAACAGCCTTGCGTTGGGCATCCTGCCAGTCTTCACAACGAATTTTTTTGTAAGCATGTCCATTCGTGGGATTAATGATCCACACGCTTTTTGCTGGCGGCGGTGTGGGTGGCTGGCGGAACCTAATGTTACCAGGGACCGGAATGTCATCAGCGGGTGGCTCAACGGGATCCGGTTTACCTTCAAGCGTTAAGATAATCTCCTCAGGTTGCACGCCATCTTTGAGAAGGAAGGGACCCGCACCTGCAGAAAGATCGTTATATTCTACAGAGACGGTATAATAGGCAGGTCTTTCCACATATTCCACAAAGTAACCATCGGCATCAAGGTCTCTCGTGCCCCCACCACCGCCTCCGCCCCTACCTTCTATTTTGCGGCGTTCTATCCTGAAGCCAACCCGTTCATTACGAAGCGGAGTACCGTCTGCAGAAAGAACCCGCCCACGAATCCGCATTCTCGGACGAACGGTTATCTTTACATCTTTGACATCCGCTCCCGGTGTAATAGCAAACGTGAGCCCCCCATAACGACCCCGATTTTCATCGATATAGAAAGATATACCCTCAATTTTGGCAGCGCGAATTTCATACGCTGCCGCACGAAAAGGAAGTAACACCAATTGAACCGAAGGCGAAGTAATCTCACCAATCAAGAACTCACCAACATAATTCGTTTCAGTTTGCTGAGAAGGGAGAAACACAGGCTCATCTTGATCCTGAGGTGTTGTCACTCTGAATCCAGGCAGGGCTAACTCGACACCAGAAACAGGCTTTCCTGCCTCATCAACAACGCGACCGGAAAATGTCGTAGCGGCACTCTGGAGAGACAGTGAAAACAAAAGTGCGATACAGGCAATAAAAGTCAGGGGAAGGACATAAGAACGGTTCATTGTGAAGGTCTCCTTTTGCGAATTTCCAGGGTTTTGCTCAAGCAGGTTATTGTGTGGGAAACGCACGGAAAATGACTTTAACCGCTCTGCATTGAACTAACGCATTGTGAAATAATAACACATCTGAAGGCTTGTGTCAATCTTGTGGATACTTAGGTAGAGTGCCTAATATAATTTTAAACGATAAACTTAAGATATTAGTTTACGACTCAATTCCTGTAATTACCTTCCATTGCCCTATAATGACGTTTATTAGGTGTAACGTGAGTTTGATAATTAATCAAGTAATTTTTGTATAAAGAGAACCCTTTTGGTATAATGAAGTTACAACATTTCGAACCAAAAGGAGTTCTCCGATGCGTATTGTATCACTTTTTTGTAAAATAGACGACTTTTTTCTTGAATATGAAGCTTACATCTCGAGCCACTGTCTTCCGAGCGAGGCAGGTTCTGAAACCCGGGGGCGTCCGCGGAACCTCCATCCGAGTGAGGTGATGACGCTCCTGATTGCGTTTCATCAAAGCGGGTATCGCACGTTTAAGCACTTCTATCTCAAACACGTCTGCGTCTATTGGCGTGCGGAGTTCCCACAGTTGGTAAGTTATTCTCGCTTTGTGCAGTTGAAAAAAGAGGTTCTCACGCTCTTGACGCTTTATCTTCGGACCTGTCTCGGTGAGTGTCGCGGTGTCTCCTTCGTAGATTCGACACGCCTGCGGGTCTGCGATAACAGACGGATTTCCTCACATCGCGTCTTCGCAGGTGTTGCCAAACGCTCGAAAACCTCTATGGGCTGGTTTTACGGGTTCAAACTTCATCTCGTTATCAATGATATAGGTGAAATGTTAGATGTCGCGTTGACCCCTGGGAATATAGATGACCGAAAACCTCTCGGAAGGTTCGCAGACCGACTTCACGGGGGGCTCTACGCAGATAAAGGGTATATCTCTAAAGACATCCGAGACGCACTCCGGGAGCAAGGCGTGAACTTGGTTTACAAAGTCCGTAAGAACATGGACCCGCTCGAAGTATCCGTTTCCGATGAAGTGTTGCTCCGAAAACGGATGCTCATTGAATCGGTGATCCGGGAACTGAAAACCCAGACGCAAGTAGAGCACAGTCGACACAGAAGTGTTGAAAACTTCCAAGTCAACGTCTTCTCTGCTTTGATCGCCTATCAGCTCTTGGAGAAGAAACCCACGCTAAACTTCAATCAACTTCAGCACCACACCGATTTACCTATGCTACTCAACAAATAAACTTTTTCCAAACTCACGTTAATTAGGACTTCCGCACTTCCGCGGTAGGTGCGGAATGTAATACAAGGAACGGATTTAGTCTATCCCCAGACTAAATCCCCTAACCGCACCGAAGTCCTGTTAATCTTAAAGCCAACAGGCGGAACTTGGGACGAGACATCAGGGGTTTGGTGGAAAAAGTAAACCCAAGTGCGTAGCTCGTAATGAAATTATGCCTTGAATGGCATAATTTGTCTTGCTTACATTTGGGGAGCGGATTTGAGAATGGAACGTCAAAGTTCAATCCCACGTTGTTTAAACGCAAGGAAAAATAAGGGTTAGTATCTTCATAGCAGAAAGTGTGTAGTTCGTAATGAAATGGAGAACGGATTTGAGAACGGAACATCAAAGTTCAAATCCCTGTTGTTTAACCGCAAGGAAAATTAAAAAGATGGCAAAATCACTTACAGATGGTGAGATGCTCAATGGCAAGAAACACGGCTATTGGACCACCTATTACGCGAACGGATTTAAGCGCAGCGAAGGTCGCTACATTGAAGGGAAAAAAGAGGGGCTTTGGATCCAGTACCACAAGAACGGAAACAAAGCAAGCGAAGCCTCCTTCCGTGATGGCAAAAACGAAGGCGAGTATATATGCTATTACGAGAACGGAAACCGTAAATGGGGCGGTCCCTACCGAAAACACGATGGCGGCTCCGCCGATGGCAGGAAAGAAGGGGTCTGGCTCTGTTACGAAGAGGATGGCGAGACGGTGTGGCGCATCATCACCTACAAGAAAGGCGGTGCTCGTGCGAAACCCGATGAATATCCGCTGGGTGTCTGTGATGTTTGCGGCGAGGGCAGACGTTCAACGTGGAAGGATACCTGTCCGCAATGCGGGACAGAGGTTTCTGACTAATCCTGAAAAATTTTGAAGTTTTTTGTCCGGATCCGGTTTCAAGCGGTAAGTAAAAAGCCTATAGAGCACTGAGGAAAAAGTACTTGGAAATCAAATCAAAGTTTTTGCGTGCTTTGGCGTTGTTGGCAGCATTTTTCGTTTTGCGACTCCCAAGTGTAGTGAAAGCTGAGACGGAGTCCAATCACAGAGTTGCGACTGCCGTCCGAATCAAAGGCGTCCCCCCCCAATTAGATGGTGTTTTAGATGATGACATCTGGAAGACCGCACCCCTCCACGAAGGCTTCCGTCAACGCGATCCCGATGAAGGCAAACCCGTTTCCCAACGCACGACCTTCCAAGTCGCCTACGACGATGAAGCCGTCTATTTTGCTGTCATGTGTTATGACAAAGAACCCGAAAAAATTGTTTCCCGCCTCGTCAGACGAGATGATTTCGTTGAATCCGATAAAGTCCAGATTCTCCTGGATCCCCACTACAATCGACAGCGAGCCTTTTCTTTTACTGTCTATCCTTCTGGCTCTGTCATAGATGGCATTACCGGAGGTGGCGGTCCGGACGGCTGGAACAATGCGTGGGATGGCGTCTGGGAAGCAAAGACCCGCATCCATAAAAACGGGTGGGCAATCGAGTGTAAAATCCCGTTTTACATGTTCCGCTTCTCTCCAAAAGACAAATACACATGGGGATTACAGGTAGAACGAGAAATCAGTCGTAGAAAAGAGCGCGCTCACTGGCGTTTGATTAAGAAGGGGGACCCGGGGTGGCTATCGCATTTCGGAGACCTGATAGGAATTGAGAACATCCATCCATCTCGTCATTTGGAATTGATACCCTACGCGATGGGTAGGACAACTCTCAACAGTAAGACTGATTTGCCCCTTCCCAGTAACGGGTGGGGACCCCGGGGGAATGTTGGTGGCGATGTCCAGTATGGAATTACCACTGGGACAACCCTCAACGCCACAATCAACCCTGACTTTGGACAGGTGGAGGCAGACCCTGCTACCTTGAATCTCTCCGCCTATGAGGAGTTTTTTGAGGAGCGGAGACCTTTTTTTGTTAAAGGATCATCCATTTTTAACTTCGGAGAGGGCGAAAATCAATTTTTTTACTCGCGACGGATCGGACGGCAACCGGGACATTTTGAGATGCCAGACGGGGCAACTGTACTGAGTCGTCCAAAGGCGACAACGATCTTGGGTGCCGCCAAAATCGTTGGAAGAACCAACAGCAACACCTCTTTCGGTGTCATGGAGGCTGTTACGGCACCGGAATATGCACAGATTAAGGAAAAAGGAAAGGATCGTGATCATCTACTTGAACCGTTGACGAACTACTTTGTCGGTCGAGTGACACAAGACATTTTGGAAGGGAATTCTCGGGTTGGACTGATAACAACAGCAGTGAACCGGCAAGCCTCCAATGCCGCGTATGTCGGTGGACTCGACTGGGATTTGAGGTTCGCGAAGGAACGATATAAGATAAGCGGAATGCTTGCCGCAAGCCAAGCCGGAAAACTTGAGACGCGTAAGGCAGGGTATCTCGCACACATTGAATTTGATAAACAGGGTGGGTGGTGGCGGCTTGATACCGATTTTAATGTTCGCTCCCCAGGCTTAAACATGAATGACATAGGATATACACAGCGCGGCGATATGATGAGGTGGTTTTATGACCTCATGTTCAAGAAAGAGCAACCCTTTAGCATTTTCCGAGAAGTGACTTTAGGTTTCTACGGTTGGCGAGAATGGAATTATGATGGTGTTAGCATTGGTCGTTACTCCGAGATATGGACAGATGGTAAACTGAAGAACTATTGGGAGTATGACCTATGGGTGGGTCGGAATTTGGAGTCGTTTCGGGATGAGGATGTTCGGCGCGGTGGAACCTTGATTAAGAATCCTGCGGGTTGGTGGATTTTTAGCCGACTTTCTACGGATAGCCGTAAAATGGTGCATCTTGAACTCAATCCGGTCTTCGCATGGGATGATGATACCAAGAGTTCTGAAAAAGAGGTCAGTCTTCGCTTGAACATTCGTCCGCTGTCGAACATTGAGTTAAGCATTGGACCGATGTATCGTTACCGAGTTTACGATGCCCAATGGGTTGATCTAATTGAAGAAAACATCAATGGACACATTAAAAAACACTACGTCTATGGGGAGTTAACGGCTCAAACGCTTGACTTCACAACGCGAGCAAACATCAGTTTTACCCCGACGCTGAGTCTTCAGTTCTACGTACAGCCCTTCATTACCATTGGCGACTATACCAGTTTCAAAGAATTGATTGAACCGAAGTCATATCAGTTCAAACCGTATCTGCTAAAGCGAAACCCCGATTTCCACATGCGTTCACTGAGGGGCAACACCGTCCTTCGCTGGGAATTTCGCCCTGGGAGCACACTGTTTTTGGTCTGGTCCCAGTCGCGTGAGATTGCGTTGGAGGATATTGGAGAATCGGAGCTTGAGTTTCGACCTGGGCATCGTTTGAGAGACAGTTTCACGGATCCTGGGACGGACATTTTCTTGATTAAGTGTCGGTATTGGTTTGGAATTTAACCTTTTTGTGCCCTGAAAAAATAAAACTTGACAGGTAGTGTGGAAATTAGTAATATAATGTGAGTTTGGCATAAACATTTGGGAAATTCTCTTTGGGAAATCGTTAGTTTTATCAAATTTCTTTCACCTTTGTAAGATTATGCACCTTTTCTGCTCTAAAATTGTGTCTTTAATAATCAGAAGGGTTCTTTTTTAACTTCTCTTACGTCGAATTCACGTTAATAAGGATATAAATGAGAGAAAAATCGGATATAACAACACGTTAAATCGCGAATGCTTAACTACATAGGAGGAGCGTAACATGAAATCGCGCCGAATACCTCTCGTATGGATGGTATCACTCGTCATACACGTCTGTCTCGCAGTCGTTGTAGGGTATGTCGCCATCTCATCTCAAGCACAGAAAGCACAGGATACTATTGATTTAAGTTTCTTTATCGTTACACCACCCCAAGCAGCGAAAAGAGATGTTATTCAAAAGCCAGCCGTTGTAACAACCCCTGTTCCAGATTTGAGAGTCGTTCCTCAAACTGAGACGACGCAACGTCGGACAACAGTCGCACGTGCAGTGAGATCGTCCGCAGCTGCAGCACCTGCGGCGTCCCTAAGTGCGAGCGCACCAGCCGCACCAAGAGGACAGCAAGTCAAAGTTCCGAGCACGTCTCCCGTGATCCAGCATACTCCCCAACCCTTGTCAACAGTTGCAAAACTACCGACAACATCAGATGGATTACCCACCGCAGGCTTGCCCAGTAGCGGGGCAGTGGCGGATGGTATAGGCGTAGGTATTGGTGACGGTTTAGGTAGCGGGACCGGGCGTGGGACTTTCGGTTCAGGGTCCGATCTCGGACAAGGACGAACACAGGGGAGTGGCAGTCTGAATTCACTCGTAGCAGGGGCAGGTGCTGCAAATATCAATGCATCCCTGTCGAATGTCGAAAAGAACATGGTTCTCGGTAATGGTGTCCCAGAACTTCCGAAGGGAAGCCCAGGTGCAATCATTCAAGGTCGGGGAACAGAGATTATTGGTAGCCTTAACCTCGTCCGTCTCGACGACCCATTGCATCCGAACCTCGATATATGAGGCAGCGGCATCGGACATCTCCGATTCGGGGCAGGTCTGCCCTATTTAGTCCAGTCGCTGAATGCAGAAACAGGTGTCAAAACCCAAATGGTTGACGCAGTCCAAATTACGGATGCAGCCTTCTTTGAGTCACCCATTATCTTTATGGAACCGGTTCCTAAATCCTCAGTGCAACTCCAGAACGGGCTGTTAGGTGGCAATATCTGGAATGCGAAAGGGGATCGTCCTTCCTTCGGTTATACCGATCGGGAAGCGCAGCGAATCCGCGAATATGTCATCAATCGCGGCGGGTTTATCTATATGCCGACACACGGAAACACGGAATTGGCAATGCAACCTGCCCTGCGGGTATTGCGCCAAATTCTTCCTGAATATCATCTCGTGACTATCCCTCAAGATCATGAGATTTACAACAGTTTCTATGAGTTGAGCGGACCGCTCCGTTTTCCTGTTCGGAAAATTGGGTCTACCGTTCTCCATCACGGTCCCTATCGTCAGTTGCAAGGTGTTTTCATTGAGGATCGGTTGGCTGTTCTTGTTGATACGGAAGCGATGATACATGTGATGGATGGTGCCGTCCAGAAACCTTTCTTCGGGCACTATCAGGATCGGAATAGAATCTTAGATGAATTCGCACCAGCCGCCGCACGACAACTCATTAACGTCGTCGTCTATGCGGTGACACACGGCAATATCTCGGATTACAGCAACTATATTCCTGCGAGTGCCCTCGCCGATGGCGAGATAGATAGTGCCCCGAAAAAGTTACCGAATGCTGCCAGTCGGTTGTAGTAGCAGGTGAAGCGCTAATGCTTTGCCACGACGGTTAAAACTTATGTAATCCCCAATTATCCTCAATAAAGTATCGCAACTGCCAGTGTTTTTGCATTGGCAGTTGTTTTTTCGACAAAAACTGGGGGGCAGAACTACTCTATCAACATTAAATCTTCACATGCCTTCTTTAACTTACGTTCTATTTGACGCATAAGAACAGTGATTCTGGCTTTGCTTAGATTTAATGATTCAGCTATATCAACATTCCGTTTGTCACCACGAATAAGTTTGAAAACCTGTTGTTCGCGAGGCGTTAAAAACTTTAACAGCTTCGGCAAAGCTATTTCAAAATTCTCAATTAAGTTGTCCCAGATAAACTGGTCTACAAAAGAATCAGTCTGTGGGTTTGGGATTAATTCTATTCCGTCATTAACTTCATCGTCTTTGGTGGCAACCTCTGTGAAATGTTTGAGATGCGACACCTCTTTGTTCTTAGCATTCATCAGACTTACGCATATCCGAGGGCGTATGAATGTTCCGAAACTGGCGTTGCTGGAATGCATGGGGTTATAGGAAGACCCCTTTTCACAGAGAGTAATAGCAGCGACTTACTGTAGATCGTCACGGAAGTCATTCATCTTTGGCGGGGAATAAGCCATGCAGTTTGCACACCGCTTTAAATCGGGCATCAAACGCGTTAATGTCTCATTATCGGGATGAAACACACCGGCATTTTTGTAAGATGGGCATATAGATCCTTTATTGTAACATCTCAATTTCATGATTTAATCCTTTCCGCCTAAAATCAAGCGGTGAGTAGTTACTCTTTTTTCTTCTTCAATTGTGCCCATTGTGTAGTGAGTAAATCAAGGGTCGGGACTGAATAAGTTGGCTTCACCCAGTGAGGCGAGAAATCGTGACCGGGATGATTTGAGATATTTACAATCTCATGTGTGAGCATATCGTACCTATATATATCGGTTGGTATATCTGGGTCACCGTTATCACTAGCATAGAAAATAACAGCATTTCCGTTATCAGCCCACCTACCAGTCCTGAATGCTAAGTTTTCAGGTATTTTTAGCTCTTGTGAATCCAGTGAACCTTCTCGACGAATTGACAATGCACCTCTACCTATTGGCTCAAATACAGCAACCGCACCTTTTTCTACGATGGTGAATGCGGCTTTTCGGTAAAGTATGTGTTCACTATCAGGATGCCATTTTGGCACTACATCATAATTAGTTATTTCCGCTTCCTGTTTTTCAGGTTTCATAAGAGATCTTGGGTTTTTACCATCAATGTCTATGATATAGATGTGAGTACCTCTGCCTCTTATGGAAAGAGAATACACTATTTTCTTTCCATCTGGAGACCAATCTGGCGAGGATGTATATCCATCATTCTCTGCCAAGCTGTTTGTGATTTGGGAAACTCGGTTACTACTCATATCCATTCTATGTATCTCAAGATTGCCAGTATGATTGCCTATGAAAGCAATACTCTGGGCATCAGGAGACCATGTCGGATGACTGGTTAAGACTTTATAATCAGTAATTTGTTTTTGTCCGCTACCATTAGCGTTGATAACAAACAACTCCACGGTTTGATCTGGGCCCCAGTTTTTTTGACGCGGTTTAATCACTTCAACAGCAAAGGCTATTTGGCTTCCATTAGGAGAAAAGGACGGTCTGGCTTTGTAAAGTAAGTCAGTTGTCAAACGCTGAACATTTTCACCATTATCGCCCATCACATAAACATCGCATTCATAAGTTGGTCTATTGCCATCCCTATCGGATAGAAATACAATATCGGCATTTAGAAAGGTTGATGAGAAAACACAAAGACAAATAACAGCAAAGTTTACGTTCGGGTTTCTTAGCAAAATAGAATTCATTTGTACTGTCTCCGACTATTTGGTTTGTGTGACGCATCACTGAAAGTGACGCGTCACACAATAACCGCTATTTCATGTATTCATGTTCCAATGTCACTCTCCATTGTTTGTGCTTATTGCCTTTACGGATAGTAAGTCGTGTATAGCATGAAAGAGTGAATGGTTGGCCTTCTGCTATATTCCTCGCCGTTCTCAAATCTAAATCCATCCGGCCTGGTATCATCACTGTTTCACCATTGTTAATATTTACCAACAGCGGATTAGTCGGGTGTTTTGACTCTATCCCCGCTTGAGGCACGGAAATCTTAAATTCATATAAATACCGCCCTACCCCGATACCCTCATTAGAAACGGTGATATGGTGCGAACTTCTAGCCCAAGGGGTAAAATAACCTAATCCCCAAATTTCCGTAGAACCATATAGATTCCCAACCCAGTTTGATTCTTGTGCTGATGGTTGATGATCCGCAGGGGCATTGGAATGAAACAAACAAACTAACGCCAATAATACTAATACCGTTGAAACTCTCGTTGCGACTTTCATCTTAAATCCTCCTTAGGACATATACGCTACTGTGAAGTAAATAAATCTTGTATTGTATATATGAACTAAGAATAAAAAGTTAATAGTACGCACCGAAATTAACGAAATCATAAGGATCAAAAATCCCATCCATACATATAGCAACTGGCATTTCTCAAATCTATCAAGGAGGTAATAATAATCAAGAGATCGCAGGTGTAGCCGAGTGAAAATGCGATGGTGCTGAAAAAGTTTCTTGATTTTTAGCGCATGAGATGGCATCCTAAGAGTTAACGACCTCTTATAGGAGGACATCTCATGCAGGATCACCTTATCAAATCTACAATCTTTTTTCAAGACTTGTTTTCTTTTTCCTTTCAGCGGATGCGGCAGCAAATCGTTGAGACGCTACTTCTGCTCTGTGTTTGCCATCTTTTTGAACTTTACAATCCGAATCAAGTCGCCGATGCTTTGAAACTTCCCAAAGCACGTCTTTATCGCAGTCTTGGAAACCTGAGCCTTTATCACTCGAAATGTTTGAATCTGCGACTCGGATGTGCGATGGCACTTGACTTCATCAAAGACGCAGAAAATAAAAGTGCTTCAACGCAATCGCGGCGGTGTATCACCGTCAGTATTGATGATAGCAATCTCCCGCGCGAAGGCGAGACGTTATCTTACTGTTCACACTTCTACTCGAAAAAACACAATACGTCTATCTGGTGTCAGAACCTCTTAGGCATCACACTGAAGTGCGGGGCTCGCGTGATCCCCTTAGATATGCGTCTCGTCAGTAAACAAGGACGGGGAAACACCGATAAACTGAGTCTCGTTATCACTATGCTCGAAGAAGTCTTAGTGTTCTTTGATACCCACGGCATAGACATCAGAAAGTATCCGATCACCTTCGATTCATGGTATGCGAGTCGTAAACTTGTTGAGGCTTTATCGGCGTTGGGGTTTACCTCTATAGGGATTCACGGAAAAAATAACTTCGTCATGACTATTGCTGATACAAAGGCGAAACTTTCGGTGCATAAAAAACGCATGGAGCTGTCTGCGGATCAATGGGGGTGTGATAAACCTGTCTGTCGCCGAAAAGCAGAAAGTCGAACTTTCGGGGAATGTGTCGTCATCTAAAATACGGACTGGAGACCCCATCCTTTAGGTTGGGGAGGAAAGTCCGCCCTCGTGTGTGAGGCCATAGCGTTTTTTTTGAAAAAACACTTGACATTTTTAGCAAATTGTGGTTTAATAGATGTATCACGTTGGCAGACATATTCAGCGTTACCGCTTGGTAACGTGTCTGCCTACCCACTGAATAGGGGTTAAAGGCGTGATACGTGAAATCCATGAAAAAGCGAAAGCGAAAACAAAAACGCACGCGCCGCGTATACAAGTATCAGCTGCGTGAACATCCGAAAAATGTGCGCTTGAGCAATATGCTTGATGACTTGGGCGACGTGCATAATCACTTCTTGGCACTGGAAAAGCGGTATTACCGTATCTATGGTAAGTATGCCGGACGCTTCCGACTTCAACCCCACTTGACGAAGTTGCTGCAGCGTACACACAAGCACTGGGCTTGGATACCTCGCGACACGCTTGATGAGGTGATTGTCCGTATCCATATCACATACGAGCGATTTTTTGACGGTCTTGGTGGACTGCCGAAGTTCAAGCGCAAAGATCGCTACCGTTCTGCGAAGTTCCAATCGGCGTATCTTCTTGAGGAAGGGCGTGTCAGATTCTCTTTCAAAGCGTGGGATGATGCCTCGCACGCCTTTAAGTTCCACAAGCGTTGGTTCTCGTTCCATCAGCACCGCGAGTGGAACGGAACTGTCCGCTATCTCCAAATCCTTCGGGATGCCGTTGGCACATTTTGGCTGTATGTCGTCACGGATGATGCCTCGACCGAACCCTATTCTGCTACAGGTGAGAGCGTAGGAATAGATTTCGGTATGAAGACGTATCTGACGCTCAGTACCGGTGAGAAGATTCAACATCCACAACCTTTGAAACAGTCCTTGAAAGAACTCCGAAAACTTAATAAAGCCGTCAGTCGTAAGATTAAAGGTTCTAATAACTACTGGCGTGCTGTCGGCGAACTCGCCCGTCTTTACCGGAAGATAGCTAATCAACGTAGAGATTGGCACTACAAACGTGCGACAGACCTGTGCAAAAGGTTTGATACCCTCGCCACCGAGACGCTGAACCTCGACGGTATGAAACGCTTGTGGGGACGGAAAGTCTCTGACCTCGCCTTTGGGCAGTTTGTTGAGATTCTGAAGTTCAAGTGTTTCAAACATAAGCGTGCGTTCCTACAAATCGGACAGTGGACCCCGACAACAAAGCCTTGTTCGGCGTGCGGACATCCTAACGAAAATCTAACGCTAAAAGAGAGGCAGTGGACATGTCCTGACTGTGGTTCTCACCACGATAGAGACATCAACGCTGCGATAAACATTTTGAGGGAAACCGCCTTGGGTCCCTCTGTGGAGCAGATGTAAGACGTTTTCTCGAAAACGCGAACTGCTACGAAGCACAAGTCCCCACGCTTTAGCGTGTGGGTGCCTTGACATTCTTTCGAGATAGAGGCAAGATACGAACACTCTTGGTCTTTGGGAAACCGCAATCTTGACGTGATAGTAGGCATCAATACTAAGGATGATTTCCAAGTGTTCTTTGTCGATGATTTGGTGATCAGGTTGTTGATGTGATGGTGCCTGAATGGCATAAGCAGTGCCCGTCTCCGCTACACTATCCGTAGATATGTCATCAAGCGAGTCATAGACTTCACGTCTGTTCCTATTTTCGAGCCATTTTGCCAATTTGCGACGCGCGATCGAATGTCAATTTTTTCTCATCTCGCTTTCCTATAATCCACACTACCGGAAAAAATTTAGCAAATCCCTCAAAAATGGGCGAGATGATGGCAAAATCGCGTTTCTATTTGACAAATCCAGGGTAGATATGTATAATATAAACAAGAATCGTCCTTTTAAGGCACAGTTATATGCCCATAGGAATAGGTCTTAACAAGAATACACGAAGGAGACTTTATACAAAAATGGCTGATTACGCAAATTCTGATGTTTTGGTAACGACGGAATGGGTCGCTGAACACGGTGGTGATGCCGGCATCCGACTGCTTGAGGTTGATGTGGATACCTCAGCATACGGTGAGGGACATATCGCTGGGGCAGTCGGACTCAATTGGGAAACGCAATTGTGCGACCAAGTTCGACGCGATATCCTCACGAGAGAACAGTTCGAGGCACTCTGCAATGACAGCGGTATTGCCAACGATACTACTGTTATTTTTTATGGAGATAACAATAACTGGTTCGCAACGTATGCCCTGTGGCAATTCCGCTATTACGGACACGATGAAAGTCTATTGAAAGTGATGAACGGTGGTCGTCAAAAATGGATCGATGAAGGCAGAGAGCTTGTCACTGACGTTCCAGACCATTCCAGCACAGGATATCAGGCGAAATTCCCCGACGACAATGTCCGCGCGACAGCAACTACGGTTGGCTACACATTAGGGCAAGGCGTTGTTAACCTTGTCGATGTCCGTTCGCCTGCTGAGTTCACTGGTGAAGTTATCGCACCTCCCGGTATGAGCGAAACCGCGCAACGCGGTGGACACATCCCCGGCGCAGCGAATATCCCGTGGGCAACAGCAGTCGCTGAAGACGGCACCTTTAAGTCTCACGACGAACTGCAAGCCATCTACGGTGGTGCAGGCGTTGATGAGAGCAAGGAAACAATCGCTTATTGCCGTATTGGTGAACGCTCATCGCATACCTGGTTTGTGCTGAAATATCTGCTTGGTTATGAAAAGGTCCGCAATTATGATGGCAGTTGGACAGAATGGGGCAATCTGGTCGGAGCCCCTATTGCACGCGATTAATCGAATAGTTGTTATCGGTTAAGAGATTTTCATCTAACACAGTTTACCTCTTAAGATAGCGTCAAAATTCGCAGCTCTTAATGAAATGGAGCGCGGATTTAAGGGACGCATTTGAGAGTGTTAACGCTCGTGATTACTCCGCAAGGTAAAATTAAAAGTGTCTAAATTTGTTTCTGCCCATGCTATTGCCTGCATGACACGCCAAGACGTTTCACGATTGCTAAAGCGTTTCAAAGAAGAAGAAAACGCCGATGTAATCAATATCCGAGTCTTGTGCGATACACTGTCAGGACGGATGATTTGCGAATGGGAAGCACGCGATAGCGTAACCTTGATCGAGTGGTTGAAAAAGTGCAACGTCCAGATACGCGGAACAGGCGAATGGCTCATGGCGATCCAATATGAGTCAATTGACGATGAACTTGTAGTCCCTCCGCGGCACGATGCTTAGGTCCTTAAGCACACAACGTAACACCACGAACCGATGTACTACTTAACTCGGCAGACGGCGTTTGAAGCATCACATTACAATCGTATCCCTGAATGGAGCGATGCAGAGAACTTTGAGTTGTTTGGTGCCGCCGCAAATCCAAATAGCCACGGGCATAACTATGTGCTTGAGGTAATGGTGAAAGGCAGTGTAGATGTAGGTGACGGTATGGTCATCAATCTGGTGACCTTGGATGCGTTGTTGAAGAGCGAAGTGCTTGCCAATTACGATCACAAGCATTTAAACCATCAACATCCGATATTCGCAAAGAACTCTCATCTGCAACCGACGTGCGAGAACATCACCATAGAGATTTGGCAGCGGCTTGTCACTTCTTTGCCCGAGGGAATGTTGCACAGGGTGCGCCTCTACGAAAATGCGGCAAATTTTGCAGACTATTATGGGGAAGGACCTATGGTTTATCTTACGAAAGTCTACGAATTTAGTGCCGCCCACCGCCTGCACAGCCACGCGCTCAGTGACGAAGAAAACCAAGAGATCTTCGGCAAATGCAACAATCCGGCTGGGCATGGGCATAACTATATTCTTGAAGTTACCGTAAAGGGCGACGTAGATGCGAAAACCGGATTGGTTGCGGGTTTGAACCTTCTTGACGAAGCCGTTCAAAAACAGGTGCATGCGCGTTTCGACTACAAACATCTGAATCTCGACACGCCCGAGTTTGAGACGCTCAACCCGACGTCGGAGAACTTCGTCAAAGTGCTTTGGGAGGTGTTAGAACCGAATTTGCGCCCAGTGGTGCTGCACCGCCTTCGCTTACGAGAGACACCTAAAAACCATTTCGACTACTACGGCGAGTAAACCACCTTTCTACCCAGTAGGTATATATAAACACAGCCCATTGGAGGCATATTTTAACATAATGGAGTTTAATCAGGCGAACGTTACCCCTGAGTTAGAAGGGCTTTACACAAAAATCCTTCAAAGCTTAGGTGAAGATCCGAGTCGTCAAGGCTTGGTGAAAACACCATACCGTGCCGCGAAGGCGATGGAATTCTTGACGAGCGGCTATCATCAGAGTGTTGATGAAATTCTGAATGGAGCCATCTTTGATGAGGATTATGACGAAATGGTGATTGTGAAAGAGATTGAGTTTTACAGTCTCTGTGAGCACCATATCCTTCCGTTTTGGGGTAAATGTCACGTTGGATATCTCCCACGGAAACAAATTGTGGGTTTGAGTAAGATCCCGCGGATTGTAGATATGTTTTCCCGTCGGTTGCAAGTTCAAGAACGTCTTACGCGTGAGATTGCCGAATCACTTGAAACTGCCCTCAACCCGCGGGGGGTCGCGGTCGTGATGGAGGGACAACACCTCTGCATGATGGCACGCGGCGTTGAAAAGCAAGCACCGGTAATGACAACGAATGTCATGCGCGGGACGTTTCGTGAAGATAGTTCAACGCGCGCCGAGTTTCTGAGGTGCATTCAAGTATCCTAAGATATTTCTCGGACTTTCTCGTTTACCTTTCTTATTTTTTCTCAAAACCGTAAGTCCGTAACGTAGCGGAAGGGTTTTTGCTTGGGTATTTCTTCAACTCTTAAGAAAGACGTGTGAAAATTTCAACCTACGTCGGGAACCCGCAAGGTATAATTAAAAAATGACAGAAATGGAAAGGCTCGACGGTAAAGTCGTAGTGATTACCGGCGCGTCAAAAGGGATTGGTAAAGCAACCGCCTTCGCTTTCGCAGCAGCAGGCGCGAAGGTTGTGCTCGCTGCCCGAACACGTGAGACACTTGAACAGGTCGCAGTGGAGCTTAAAAAAGTAGGAGGGGTTTCTAACCCCGATTCCATACTCGCTGTTCCAACAGACGTTACCAACGTCGATGCTGTGAAGCAACTCGTCCAACAGACATTAGATGTTTACCAACACGTGGATATTCTAATCAATAATGCAGGGATCGGTCATTTCGGACCCGTTGTTGATTTCGAGCCTGACGACTGGGATGCGGTACTCAATTCCAACTTAAAGGCTGTGTATCTCTGCGCAAAGTACGCGCTTCCGTCCATGTTGGAACAAGGCAGTGGACAGATTATTAATGTGCTTTCAGTCGCCGCGAAAGTCACTTTTCAAGCTTCAAGTGCGTATTGTGCCGCCAAAGCAGGAGCATTAGCACTGACAAAGGTTTTAGCCAGTGAAGTCCGTCAACAGAATATTCGAGTTACCGCTGTGTTACCCGGGTCAGTGCATACCCCATTTTGGGACGGCATTCCAGAACACCCGGACTTTGAACAGATGTTAACACCAGAACATGTTGCTGATACGATTGTCTCTGTTTGTCAGCAACCATCGGGTATGGTGACTGAAGAAATTGTCGTAATGCCGCCGCTTGGAATTCTCTAATAGAACGTATTTGAATCTTCTCTGATGCCAAATCGGAGAAATTAAAGCGATATGTCTATGAGTGTTCTCAGGTGGTAAAACGTCCAAGTCGTCGCCGAATTCGGACCTTGCGGATAGCGCGTGCGTCAGCATCCATAACTGTGATGATGGAATCACCCAGGTCAAGTTCAGTGTCAATTTCTGGAATAGTACCAGTCCGATCCAGAATATAGCCAGCAACTGTCTCATAATCACCTTCAGGAATTGCGAGTCCGTAGTGTTCTTCAAGTACATCTACTTCAGTTCTCGCATCACATTCAAGGATCTGGGGCGTAATGAGACGGATAAATTCCGGGGCATCGCGTTCATCGGCAAATTCGCCGACAATTTCTTCAACAAGATCTTCGATGGTGACAAGACCAACCGTGCCACCATATTCATCAACGGCAAATACCATTGTATGTCGGGTATGCTGGATCTCTTTGAGGAGAGCGTTAATGTTTTTTGATTCAGGGACATGTAACGCTGTTCGGATGAAAGGTTCAATCGTGTTCGGCAGGGTATCTGATGTGTCGCGATGATGTGAATTCGCCTCTGATTCAGCGTCATTATAAATAACATCCAGGAGGTTAACAATCCCAACGATATTATAGATGTGTTCTTCGTAGACCGGGATTCTTGAAAAGCCAGAGTCAGCAGCGATTTGCAAAAAGTCTTCGCATTTTGTGTTTTTCTCAATTGCAATAATATCAACAAGCGGCACCATGACCTGTGCGACCGTCCGGTTTTGTAGATTGAGCAGACTATGGATCATACGCCGTTGGTCAGTGTGCAGGTTGCCGGAACGTTCCCCCATTGTTGCGAGAAGTCTTAGTTCTTCACGCTGGGCATCAGGACTTGGTGTACTTGCCCCCCTATCTATGAATTTAACAATAAACTGCGTCAGAGTTTGCGCAAGGTAGATAAGGGGTGCTAAAATCATTTCAGAAACGCGTAGGAGGTAGGCATAGCGGAGTGCCAACGCATCTGCCTTGACACGAAAGATCGTTTTCGGTAAAATTTCTCCAAAAATAAGGAGTAGAGTCGTTATGCCAACCGTTGCAATGAGTCCTTGTAGACTTACCGCAAGGTTCGGGAATCCTCGGGCAACAAGCCCTTCACCGAGCTGAGCAATAAGCACATTGGCAAGATTCGTCCCGACCAATGTGAGTGCAAGCATTCTCTGGGGCGATTCTACTAAACGATGAACGATGCTCGCTCTGGCATTCTCAGATTCAACAAGCTGATTGATTCGAAGTTTGTTCACAGAGACAAGTGCTGTCTCCGAACCCGAATAGAAAGCTGATAGAACAAGGCAGACAAGAAGTGCCAGCACAAGTGAACTTAACACAGTTATCTGTCCTGTGCTACCCGCACCGATTAAAAAGATTGATAGAAGAAGAAGTTTCAATTGCTTCGTATCCGGTATTCGTTGTTGTTACACTTCAGCTTGGTTTCCGTCGGTAACCGGCATTTTGATGAGTAAACTTGTGATCGCATTGCCTTCTGTAGCAGTAATTTCAAATTCGATCCCGTTCTCATCAATGTAGGATTCGGCAACGGACGGAATGCGACCAAAGAGTCCGAGGACATAGCCACCGATAGTATCTACGTCATCTTCGCTGAGTTTTAGTTCAGAAAATTGCTGGTTAAGCTCTCGGATACTCATACGTCCAGAAGTTTCGAGTAACAACGGTTTTTCAGAGTGTTTGACAAGATCAGGTGGAGAATCGTCTCTATCATGTTCATCGACGATGTCTCCGACAACTTGTTCAATAATATCTTCGGTGGTAACGATTCCTGAAACGCCTCCATACTCATCTTGTAGGATCGCCATTTTGGTTTTTTCGCGTGTGAGTTGTAGTAGCAATGCCCCAATCTTACGGGTCTCAAGGACGAAGATGGGTTCGCGAATGAGGGAGGCATTAGACGTGGCTTCAGAAATCTGATCCCGTTTTTCGAGGGAAGCATCAAGGGTAAGTGAATTCACCGCGGTGTGTCGCCAGAGTGCTAAATCTTTGACATAGAAGATGCCACAAATATTATCAATTTGCTCTTGATAGACCGGAATGCGTGAAAATCCATATTCCTTTGCCTGCTTTAATGTTTCTTGAATAGTGTTTGATGTCGGAACTGCAATGACTTCAGTACGTGGCACCATAATCTCTTTTGCCTCAATGTCACGCAATTGGAGGATATTGCTCACAATTTCACGTTCGTTGCTTGGAAGTGCTTCTTCGTGGTAGGTATCGACAATCTCTCTAAAATCTGTCGCCGTGAGATGTTCCGTAGGTGATGGATGCCCGCCAAATACTGGAATCAGAAAGTCAATTATTCTGCGTAGCAAGCCACGTAATGGTGAAATGATAATGGAAAATATCCATAGGGGTGGCGCAGCGATTTTCGCAAAAAATTCTGCATGCTTAATCGCACACGTTTTCGGAGTCATCTCACCGAAAATAAGCATGAGAACGACACTAAGGACTGTGGCTGTGGCAAACTGGAGCAATTCTGTGTATTGCGGGAGCACTTGTTTAACAAGCCAGAGCATCAGAATCGCGAATGCGACATTGACAAGATTATTACCAAGTAGAACGGTGATAAACAGTCTGCGTGGGTTGTCAACGAAACTGACAATTGCAGAGGTGCTGCCCTTTTCAAGACGGAGCCTTTCAATTTGGACGCGGGTAAGTGCGCATAAAGCCGTCTCAGAGCCGGAGAAAAAGCCTGAAAGGACGAGTAACCCTGTTAAACCGATCAGATAGGGGAGTAGTGGAACAACTTCCATTCTTTTTTGAAAACAACTTTTCAGCGGAACTACAAACCGAAAATTGCTATTAAGGACACTGAATCAGCGATAATTTGTAATTTAGGCTTCCTTGTCCACTTAATGATAACATATTGACAAAAAAATCGCAACAAAAATATTATCTCTTGTAAGTGTTGTTCCTAAGCCAATGTTAAGATATGCCTTAACCTCAAACGAATCGTGCTAATTTTGAGGAGGTCCATGACAAAATTAGAACAGATGCAACAGATTGAAGCATGTGGGATTGTCGCTATCATTCGTGCCAATAGTGCAAATGAATTGATTGAAGCGGCGGCGGCAATTCATGCCGGTGGTGTTAATATAATTGAAGTGACGATGACAACGCCGAATGCGTTACAAGTAATTGACGACGTTTCTTCCACTTATGGAGATACAGTTCTCGTAGGTGCCGGATCGGTATTAGACGCAGAAACAGCACGCGCTGTGATGTTATCAGGTGCTGATTTTGTCGTCAGTCCGGTTACAAAACCAGATGTAATTGAGATTTGTAACCGCTACGGTAAAGTTGTTATCCCCGGTGCCTTTACGCCAACAGAAATCTTGATGGCGTGGGAAACCGGAGCAGACTATGTGAAGGTGTTCCCATCAAGCGGGGTCGGTGCCGACTATATAAAAGATGTGAAAGCGCCACTGCCGCAGATCCCATTGGTTCCAACAGGTGGCATCAACGCAGAAAACGCAGCCGATTTTATCACAGCGGGTGCTACCGCTTTGGGGGTCGGAAGTGCCCTCGTTAACAATCAACTCATTGCAGCGGGTGAATTTGCAATCCTCACTGAGAGAGCTGAGAGACTGGTGAAGGAGGTACAACACGCCCGTTCAGGCTCTAATTCAGGCTAAAGTTGTTAAAATGTATTTTTATGTTGACAATTAATCTTAATTCTGTTAACTTTAACGCAAGGTGCCATCTTTGTAGCATAATCTTTTAGGTTGTGCTGATGAGATGCGCAAAGTCTTTAACCCTTTTTACACTCCCCGTCAAATCCCCATGCTTTAGCTTGCGGGATGTAGACGGCGTATAGGTTTGTCATTGAAAAAATATTGACTTTCAGCAAAAAAAGTAGTATAATGAGAGTATCACGTTGGACCGACATTTGTAGCGTTGCCGCTTGGTAACGTGTCGGTCCTACCCACTACAAAGGGGTAAAAGCGTGATACGTGATAATCCATGAGAAAATCTTACAAATTCAAACTTCAGCACCAATCGAACACACTCAAACTTGGCAATATGCTTGACGATGTGTGGCAAATACACGTTCATATCATGCTGTTGGCACGTCGGTATTATCGCATGTTCGGTAAGAACCTTTCAGCGAGTCGTATCAATAAGCATATCACGAAACTCAAAAAGCGAACAAAACCGCATTGGGCAGACCTACCGAGTCAAGTTGTTCAAGACGTTGTGTTGCGTTACGGCAAATCTCGGGACGCTTTTTTTCAGAACATAAAAGCGCGTAAAGCCCGTGAAACCACACGTAAAGTCGGTTTCCCGAAGATAAAACCGCGTCAGAAATACAACTCTATGACATTCACACAAGCTGGCTACACACTTGAAAACAATCGTATCAAAATCAATTGCATAGGCACGTGGTTTTCCTTCCACAAACACCGTGAAATCAAAGGTCTAATCAAGGCAATCACACTCAAACGCGATAGGTGTGGTGATTATTGGATATGCTTTTCGTGCGAGAATGTTGATGATTCCGAACCGAAACTCAAGACGGGTAAGAGCGCAGGGTTTGATTACGGAAACACAACATTCCTGACAAGCGACAAAGGTAATAAGATAGAATCTCCGCAGTTTTTCAAACAATCCCTGAAAACGTTGCGATCCCTGAGCAAAGCACTGAGTCGTAAAGTCAAAGGTTCTAATAACTACTATCGGGCGTGTCGTGCGTTGGCAAGGCACCACAGAAAAGTTGCCCGACAAAGAGAAGATTGGCAATGGAAACTTGCTGACGCACTTTGCACAGCGTTCGATACACTCTGTTTTGAAACGCTGAGCCTTGAGGGTATGAAACGCCTTTGGGGACGCAAAGTCTCTGACCATGCCTTCGGGCAGTTTCTACAGATACTCGAACAAAAGTGTGCCAAACACGGTAAAACCTTTGTCAAAATCAGTCAATGGACAGCAACAACAAAACCTTGTAGTGATTGTGGTTTTCATAACAAAGAACTCTTTCTTTCAGATAGACAGTGGACATGTCCCGACTGTGGTTCACACCACGACAGAGACGTAAACGCTGCTATCAATATCAAACGGGCAGGCTTGGTTGCCTAAAGTGGAGCGACACTCAGACGGTGGACTCTTAGAGAAAACCGCAGTCGCGAGGAAGCACAAGCCCCACGCTTTAGCGTGTGGGTACCATTGACAAGGCTATTATGCAGATTGACCAACTAATCTTAGGTAAATATAGATTACTTGAGTTTCTCAATTCAGGGGGATTCTCGTCAGTTTTTCGCGCTCGCGAGGAGATGACAAATCGAATCGTGGCAATTAAAGCCTTAGCAAAAACCGCCTATCCTGCCAGCAGAATAAAGTTTTTGCTGACCGAATTTCAGGCAATGTCGAAGATTTGGGGACATCCAAATATTGTCTCCATTCATACCGTTGAACCCGGCAAAGATGACTATGTCGCGTGGATAGTAATGGAATATGTTGAGGGCAAGAGTCTTCACGATCTAATGCAGGAGGGGGCACTCAGCCTAACAGATACGCTCAATATCGGTTTAGACATTTGTCGTGGACTCAAAATAGCGCATGCTCACAAGATTATGCATCGCGATATCAAACCGCAAAATATCTTACTCACAACCGAAAAAGAGGCAAAAGTCGCCGATTTTAGCATCGCTCGCATATTTGGCGAAACCACTGAATTCGCTGAAACTATGGCTGGCACCCGACGTTACATGGCACCCGAACAACACTACGGTGCTTACGACTATCGGGCAGATCTTTATTCCACAGCGCTCATCTTGTATCAAGCTGTAACTGGGCGATTCCCATTTTCAGGTGAAAATAGGGAAATTGATAAAAAGAAAGCCGCTGGAGAAATAGAAGAAATCCATAGATGTCCCGAAGTACTCCGCAATTTCCTGCAAAAAGCACTTCACCGACAACTCCCAAAACGTCATCAGAGTGCTGATGAGATGTACGAAGATCTGGATCGGATTCGTCAAGATGAGTATGTTAAACAAGCTTCCCAGCTTATTGATGCCAGCGTTAATTCCAATAATCCAAGATTAGCTGAAGCACTTGAACGATACCGTAAGACGTTCCGCCTCTCACTCGCAGATGCCGAACGAATAAATCAAAACCTCTTTTTTCAACGGAGGCAGAAAGAGGAAAATAGTAAACGCGAGAAGTTGGCAACCGAAGTCCACAGGCACTATACGCTCGCCACACGTTACATCGAAAACCAAGACTTTCGAGGCGTACTATCAGAACTCCACAGAGCAAGCCGCCTCTATATTGGCGACCAGGGTTTAACCAAAGCTATAGACGATTTATTTGAAGAACTCAATGCCGCGAACATGGTCTTTCCAGCAAATCCGACGGTTGAGGAAATTGTGGCACTCATTCAGAAATTACCAGAGAATGAAAGCACTGTCCTTCGTACATGGCTTGAACATCAAAGACCAGCACCAGAAGAAACAACAGATATAACCCCCATCCAACCCCGCGTTAGGGCAACCGGCAGTTATCGACTCGTAATTGAGGAAGCCTCACCAGAATTCCTACTCGACCAGGTTCACAACGATATCCAATATCCACATGAAGTGGAAGCATTTCGTATCTTCCGGCAAGTTCAAATCTATGAACAGCAGGGACGAACCCGGCAGCGCCACATACTTTATAGGAAACTCGGTAGATTCTACCAAAAGCAGGCTAACAACTTCGTCAAGAAAGACGATTTAGAACTCGTTGCCAACTGTTATACGCGCGCTCGCTTTGCTTATACCGTCGCGGAGAAGCAGCGTCTCGCCAAGAAAAACGCCAAGAAAGGTGGGATTTATTACACGCGCTTGGCACGCCAATTTGAGCTGCAGCGTTCATGGGAAGAAGCCGGAAAATCTTATATCCTCGCCGCTTACAACCACGGCTACGCGAATTTGCCGTCCCTTGTCGAAGAATGCCATCGAATGGCAACCGTCTGTTATTTTAACGCTGCTGAAAGTGCTCATCTCAATAATGAATTACAAACCGCTTATGACTTTTACACGTTAATCTTGGTAGTCGGTGAAAAAATGTCTACACCGACAAAAATGGTAAACGAAGCACAAAAATTAATGTCGGAGATCCCGGTCGAAAGTTAAAGGAACTACATCAGTGAAAGCAGATTTGAAGCGCGGAGAAGTGCTTGTCGGAACATTTGTACTTGAATTCGCTGGCTCCGCGATCGCAACACTTCTCGCAAGTGCCGGGGCAGACTTTGTTATCGCAGACTTGGAGCATAGCTCCTTCTCCATAGAAACTATTGGGCGAACAATTCGGAATGCACGGGGTTCAAGTCTGCCCTGTATAGTTCGTGTCCCCGCACTTGAACGCCATTTTATCTCTCGGGTCCTTGACGCTGGTGCAACCGGGGTCATGATTCCTCGGGTCGAATCTTGTGAAGACATTGAAAAAATTAAGAAATGGACAAAATACGCCCCTGAAGGCGACCGAGGTGTCGCTTTCGGCATTGGACATACCGATTATGGGGACTTTACAAAGCTCGATACCAGAGAATATGTCCACAACGCAAATCAGGAAATCCTCACCATCGGGCAAATTGAAACCAGCCTAGCCGTTGAGAACCTAAATGAAATCCTCGATACCGGTGAATTAGATGTTGTATTTATTGGTCCCTACGACCTATCCACATCTATGGGTATCTCTGGTGAACTCAACCACCCACTACTTTTAGAAGCGATAAAAAATATTATAAACCTCACACAGGCACGTAATATCCCTTTAGGTTGTTATGTCAACGACTTTGAGAGCGGTGAACAGTGGTTAAATCTTGGTGTTCAACTGATTGCCTGCGGAAATGATGCTTTTCTCTTAACTCGTAAATTTGCTGAGGAACATCAAAAATTCAAAAGTGCAGTAAGGGGTTCAAACGCCTATAAATGACCGGTTACCGGTTTTTAATTTTTGGTACACGTGCTGCGATAAAAAAATGAAAACTTACGATATTCTCTCAATCGGACGGAGTTCTTTAGATCTCTACGCCAACGATATTGGTGCCGCTTTTCCAGATATTAAAAGTTTTGGTGCCTTTGTTGGCGGGTGCCCCACTAATATCAGCGTTGGTGTCCAGCGGCTTGGGCTTCAAGCCGCACTCCTCACCGCCATCGGTGAAGATCCCGTTGGAGAGTTCCTACTCAAGTTTTTGAAAGATGAGGGCGTTGAAATCCAGTTTATTCCACACAAACCGGGATACCGGACAAGTGCTGTCGTACTCGGTATTGAACCACCAGATCGGTTCCCATTGATTTATTATCGCGATAACTGTGCGGATATTGAACTCACTATTGACGATGTTCTCGCCGCGCCAATCGTTGAAAGTCGAGCAGTGCTAATATCGGGAACTGGTTTGAGTAAAGAACCGAGTCGCAGCGCAACACTCTACGCTGCAGAGCAGGCACAAGCACTCGGCAAACACGTCTTTTTGGACCTCGATTTCCGGGCAGATCAGTGGCATGATCCAAGAGCATTCGGTGTTGTCATGCGGTCGGCTTTACGTTATATTGATATTGCCATCGGGACAGAGGAAGAAATAAAAGCCGCAACGCTTACGAATCTTTCACAGCTCACAATTGAGCATTCTCAAATCTCAAATCCTACGATTGAAGGGGATATGGCACTTGCCATTGAGACGCTTTTAGGTGCCGGTCCAGATGCGCTAATAGTAAAACGTGGGATTGAAGGTGCGGATGTTCATTTAACGAACGGAGAAATTATTCACGCTGAGCCGTTTCCTGTCGAAGTTTACAATACGCTCGGTGCCGGTGACGCTTTCGCAAGTGGTTTTATTTACGGTCATCTCAGTGGTTGGGGTTGGGAAAAATCTGCCCGTCTCGGTAATGCCACGGGAGCAATTGTCGTAACACGGCACGGGTGTGCTAACTTTATGCCGACAATGCTCGAAGTTGATGAATTTATCGCCGAACGCGGCGGATGGTAAACACACTGTGGCTTAGGTTCCATACCCCAGCCATACACTACTTTGTCAAAGGAGCAGCAATCTTCATGAAAACACAAACACTCACGATGGGCCAAGCTATTGTTCAATTTCTTCGACAACAATATGTCGAACGAGATGGGAACGAGACCCAATTTTTTGCCGGTATGTTCGGAATCTTCGGTCACGGAAACGTCGCGGGTATCGGGCAAGCCTTGCACCAGTATTCCGATTCCTTCCGTTTCTACCAGACTCGGAACGAACAATCGATGGTGCACACCGCTGCTGCATTTACCAAAATGAACAATCGCCTGCGAACCTTTGCCTGCACGTCATCCATCGGACCCGGGGCAACAAACATGATTACAGGTGCTGCAGGGGCAACGATTAACCGACTGCCGGTCCTCTTACTACCGGGGGATATCTTTTCCACACGCTTAGTTGCCCCAGTGTTACAGCAGTTGGAGTCCTCCAATTCACAAGATTATTCAGTGAACGATTGTTTCAAGCCGGTTTCACGTTATTGGGATCGGATTAATCGCCCAGAACAGATAATTACTGCCTTGCCAGAGGCAATGCGGGTGCTGACATCGCAAGCGGATACGGGGACAGTAACCTTAGCACTTCCACAAGATGTTCAAGCTGAAGCCTATGATTATCCTTCACAACTCTTTGAGAAGCGTGTTTATACTATATCTCGACCTCGTGCCGATGTAAGTCTTCTTAATCGCGCAGCGGCGTGGATTCGCGAGAGTAAATCTCCTTTGATTATCACCGGTGGTGGGGTTATCTATGGCGAAGCTACAGCACAACTCGCTCAATTCGCAGAGCAAACCGGTATTCCTGTCGGTGAAACCTTCGCAGGGAAAGGTTCACTGCCCTATAATCATCCTCAGAATCTTGGGGCAATAGGCGCGACAGGAACCCCCGGCGCGAATATCACTGCCCGAGAGGCGGATTTAGTGATTGCAATCGGCACGCGCTTAAGCGATTTCACGACTGCTTCTAAAACTGCTTTCCAAAACCCAAACGTCCGTTTCATCAACATTAATGTTGCTGAATTCGATGCTTTTAAACATGCCGCCTTACCACTCGTCGCCGATGCGCGTGTCACACTTGAAGAACTTGCCACTGCTGTGGGAAACTATCGCGTTGATACCGACTATGTCACGCAAATCAGGAACTATCGCGACGAATGGGAGGAAGAAGTAGATCGGCTTTATCATCTTGGGCACAGCCCTTTACCGAGCCAAAGCGAAGTTATTGGCGTGGTTAATGAATTTTCGCGTCCCGAAGATGTTATGGTTTGTGCCGCAGGAAGCCTTCCTGGGGACTTACACAAATTATGGCGAACCCGTAATCCGAAACAGTACCACTTAGAATACGGGTACTCGTGTATGGGCTACGAAATTGCGGGTGGATTGGGTATCAAAATGGCAGATCCGAACCGAGATGTCTACGTCATGGTAGGTGATGGTTCATACTTAATGCTGGCACAGGAAATCATCACGTCAATTCAGGAAGGTTTTAAACTCATTATTGTGCTTGTGAATAACGAGGGACATAGTAGCATCGGTGGGTTGTCTCGAGCAACTGGTGCGCAAGGTTTTGCCACCCGGTTCCGCTACCGCGACGAAGGAACTGGTGAACTTGAAGGCGACTTTTTACCAGTGGATCTCGCCGCGAATGCTGCCAGTCTTGGTGCCAAGGTAATTGAAGCGACAACCTTGCAAAGCCTAAAAGCCGCCTTACATGAGGCACGCGAATCTGAGCACACAACCGTTGTGAAGATTGATGTGGACTACTACCAAGGAGTGCCACGCTATGAATCGTGGTGGGATGTTCCTATCGCACAAGTCTCCGAAGTTGACACGGCACAAAAGGCCTACGAAGAATACGAATCGGATAAGCAAAAGGAACGATACTTCCTATAATAATGTGATGAATGTAAATGAAGGAACGTTATGAAAGCATCAGAACTTTTAGCGAAAGCCAAATCAGGAGAGGCGATTCCTTGCGGTTCATGCGACGAGAAAATCCCAGCAAATGACATTTTGGGATTTGTGTTTAAGTTGGGGACACTCGCGCCACGCATGGAAAACGCAAACGTCGGGGATATTACCTGCGTTAAATGCCAAACGGCAGACCCAGATATTAATATTGAACCGCGCGGACCAGATGTTAAGTTCGTTCGTGGCGACTAATCTATAAGGGCTGATATCCCTATTCATCCGCACTTCGATATGTCCGAATACATTGTTGGTAGAAATCCAGTTATAGAGTATCTACAGCGCGGGACTCAAGCCATAAAAAAAATCTGGATTGCCGAAGGGAATACCCACTCGCGCATCCAACATATCGTCACAATGGCAGAAAAGGCGGGGGTCCCTATAAAGCGCTGTACACGACGCGAACTCGATAGGCTTGAGCCATCTGTACCACACCAAGGTGTTATCGCCTTTGTCAGTCCAGCGCGTTATGCCGATCTATCATCAATACTCGCGAAAATAGAACGCAGTGAACACAACGCGCTCTTAATTATATTAGATAACATTCAAGATCCAAGGAACTTCGGGGCGATTCTTCGTACTGCTGAGGCTGTGAATGCCGATGCTGTTATCATTCCGAAAAATTGTGCTGTCGGTGTCACAGCAGCTGTACACAAAGCATCAGCAGGGGCTTCCACGTATATGCCTATCGTCAAAGTGACAAACATTGCACATACCATAGACACGCTTAAAAGCGTAGGGATTTGGGTTGCTGGTGCCGCTGAGGAGGCATCCTGTTTGTATACAGATACTGACTTTCGTGTGCCGATGTGTCTCGTTTTAGGAAGTGAAGGTAAGGGACTCCGACGACTAGTCAAGCAAAAGTGCGATTATCTGATTCACCTGCCGATGTTCGGAAAAATTAACTCTCTCAACGTTTCAGTAGCAGCGGGCGTTCTGTTATATGAAGTAATTCGACAGCGCGCTGTGAAATGAATCACCATACTTCAAATGAAATTTTCTTCCTTCAGGCTAACAAAAATTCCATCGCCGATGATAATGTGATCCAATACTTTTATCCCAATTTGATTTCCAGCCTCAATCAGTTGTTTTGTTGCACGAATGTCCTCTTGACTCGGTTGAGGATCTCCAGATGGATGGTTGTGAACAAGGATGATTGAGTTCGCTGATTCCTCAATAGCGAATCGGAAAATTTCGCGTGGGTGAAAAACGCTGGCATTTAGAGTGCCTTCAAAGACTGTTCCTTCTGACAATAATTTTTTGCCCCAGGTCATATCGTCATTGAGATCACCAGTGACACCTTGGGTTGTCACACCACCCTTCGTGTCAAGACATAAGACACAAACGACTTCTTTCTGTAGGTACCGCATTTTAGACATCATCAGGTCTGCGACATCAGCCGGGGATGTGATTTTGTCGCGATCAGCGTGGAAACGTGCCAATCGTTTTCCGAGTTCAAGTGCCGCGACAATCTGCGCTGCCTTTGCCTCACCAACGCCTTTAATCTTCTCAAATTGTTTGGACCTGTGATCCGCCATCCGCTTCAAATCACCTTCAAAAGCCGTAAGAATTTGTTCACCGAGTTGAACAGCGGTTGTGCCTTTGAAACCGCTTTTGAGAATGATAGCTAAGAGATCAGAATCTCTTAGAGCCTCCGGTCCATATTTGCGGAGTCTTTCACGGGGACGTTCATCTTCAGGAAGATCCTTAATTCGTGGAGGGGACTCGTTATACATTGTGTTCCTTTCTGCTAATAGAAATCCGTTGACAGTATATCCTATTTCAGCATTAAAGACAAACAAAATCTGGTTGTATTTCGGAGTTATTAAGTCCTCATTTTCTACCATGCAGATGAAACAACATAGACCCATAGTAATTGGTTTTTCGCACAACTGAACGGTTATCTTTACTTTGAAAAAAATTTAAGATTGAAAGGGAGTAACCCTTTTTGGCAAGATTTGAAAAAATCAAAAAGATACCCAAATTGCAGGTTGACAAATATTTTCAAATAGTGTAGAATTAGAGGTGTGAATCGAACTTCAGTTTTCCAGCAAATTAAAAAAGGAGACAATCATGGCAACCACGATTCGCCAGAAAAATGGTGTTGCAATCTTAGAACCGAGTGGAAAAATAATGGGATCCTCAGTATCGGAATTACGAGAGGCAATCACCTCACAAATAGATGCTTCCGATGCGCCGCGCATTCTCATTAATTTTGATCGCGTCAACATGATGGATAGTTCAGGTCTCGGCACTCTGATGGGGGCACATGTCGCCGCAACGCGAAAGAAAGGGCGTATCGGTGTCATCAACGTCGGCACAAACATCAAAAACCTAATTGTCCGCAGTCGGCTCGTTAGTATTTTTGAACATTTCGAGACTGAGGATGCCGCAGTTTCGGCACTGTCGAGTGAAAGTTAAGTGCCGTGATGGGGAAAACCTACCCATGACCTAAACGCACAGTAGCATTAGGAGTATGTACACTATGGCAATTACCGTGTCTGAGAAAGAAGGGGTCGTTATTTTCAGACTGAGCGGCAGAATTATCACCCCGGCGGTCAAAGAGGTCTCGGAAACCGTGGAGGAGGCACTTGCTGTGCACTCCTCACCTCCGAGACTATTGTTTGACTTTAAAGAAGTAACTGGAATGGATAGTTCGGGGCTTGGTGTCCTTATGAAAATTTATTCTGAAATCCACCCGCAGGGGGGCAAAATAGCAGTGATTAATGTGAACAAACATGTCAAGAACCTCATTGTCATGGCCCGGTTAATCACCGTCTTTAAAAGCTTTGAAAGCGAAGACGATGCTGTTGCCGCCTTGTTGCAGCACTCCGAGTGAGATTCAGGTTAATCTTAGTTTTATTGTAGCGAGAGGTACCTTGACTTGTAAGGAAAGCCCTACTGCCTCGCATCTATAAGGGAATGTCTCATGATAAAAAATATCCTTGTTGCCATCGGTGATACAGATTACGAGAAAAATGCCTTTGAGTACGCCGGGCAACTGGCAGTGCTTTTGGGAACACACTTATCATGTGTTTTCTTTCAGGACAGCCAGCACGGTGGAAATGCTGATGTCGCAGAGACCGTCATACGTCGAACGGAAGCGGAGTGCTCGCTCTACGATTTTTTGGATTACCACGTTGAGGCTGTCGCTGGTAACCCGCGACAAATGATCTGCGAAAAAGCACGTTCCGCTGACCTGGTCGTTGTCGGCCTCCCTGAAGATGTAAGAAAGCGGCGCCTCAAACTTATTCAGGACCAGATTGATGATGTGCTGCTCCACATCACGAGACCTATTATTGTGGTACACGAACAATGTACACTCTTGCGGAAAATTCTCGCTGTACATCATGGCGATACCTATTCTGATCACGCCTTAGAGCTTGTCGCCGAAATCGGGGAATTAACAAAAGCTGGAATATTAGGACTCGCCCTTTCAAATACGCAACAGGAGTCGACCCAGATTAAGCAGCAGATGGAAGCGTATTTGAAATATTATGACGTTCAAACCGACTTCCGCACTGCTCGCGGTTTTACGGTAACAAACATCTTGGAAAACGCAGAGGAAAATGATTGCGACCTCATTGCACTGAGTGCCAGTCATCACGGAAGATTGTACGAACTTGTTTTCCAAGGTACTACACAAAGTGTTGTGAAACTCTCAAACCGAGCAGTCCTCGTAACAACATAGATTCACTGGACTCATGAGGTGCTCTTACCTCACATCTTGTGGAGGTAGACATGAAGCTTAAAGACACAACTGGCAAACACATGTTAACGGATGAAATCATTGAGCCTCGCTGTTTTTTGGAAGTTTCCACAGATATGTTCGGGTATATCAGTTGTGACGGTGGTTTCGTCGCACTCAACTCGGTATGGGAAGAAATTCTTGGATTCACACGAGCAGAGCTTCAAAACTCCGAATGGGCATCGTTCATACATCCAGAGGAACGGGAGGAGGCACTCGCCGAAATCGAAAAGGTGAAAATAGGAAAACGCGATGTTGTTACCTGTGAAAACCGGTTTCAGCGCAAAGACGCGTCCTACAGATGGTTAAGATGGCGCGCGATAAAAGACGATGAAAAGCAGCTCTTTTACGTCATCGCAACAGATATAACACCGCGAAAGCAGTTAGAAGCGAAATTGAAAGAGAGTGAAACACGGTTCCAGCAACTGGCAGCACAACATGTCCAAGAAGCGGATCTTTTGCATACCCTGATGGAGAACACCCCTGATCACATCTACTTCAAAGATACAGAGAGTAGATTTATACGCATCAATCGCTCTTTAGCAGATCGGTTTGGTTTAAAAAATCCCGCAGAGGCTACCCATAAAACCGACTTTGACTTCTTTACCCGAGAACATGCGCAACAAGCGTATCAGGACGAACAAGATGTCATTGAATCTGGAAAACCAATTGAGGGGAAACAAGAAAGAGAGACCTGGCCCCATGAACAGGATACGTGGGTATCGACGACGAAAGTCCCAATTCGAGATAGAGAAGGACGCATAGTAGGAACATGTGGTATTTCACGGGACATAACAGAGTACTATCGCGCACAACAAGCCGTTGAGTACGCCAGCCGGGCAAAAAGCGATTTCCTGGCAAATATGAGTCACGAACTGCGTACACCTTTGAACGCGATTATCGGATTTGCCGAAATTTTGCGGGATGAACTTGTCGGAAGCATTAACGATGAGCAAAGGGAATGCATCAATGATATTCACATTAGCGGCGAACATTTGCTCGAAATGATCAATGACATCCTTGACCTTTCGAAAATCGAAGCCGGAAAAATGGCACTCCAATTGGAGACATTCTCTATTGTTGAAGCCGTCGAGGAGGTCAATGCCATTATTACCGCACTCGCTGTAAAGAAGGATCTCGACCTTACTTTGAGCTACAACCAGAATGGTATGATTGAAGCTGATCGAGTTAAATTCAAGCAGATTTTCTATAACCTACTCTCCAATGCAGTGAAATTCACCCCAGAAGGCGGTAAAGTAGCAACAGAACTGGAAGTCGGAACGACAGAACTCCGAGCCGAGGTTATTGATACAGGCATAGGTATCTCCGAAGCAGATCAGGCGAAACTCTTCGCTCCGTTTACACAGATAGATACGTCAAAGTCTCGCCGGTACGGTGGGACAGGTCTCGGTTTAGCCTTGACACACAGGCTTGTCATCTTGCACGGTGGCGAGATTAGCGTGACAAGCCAAGAAGGAGAAGGAAGTAATTTCGCTCTGAGAATCCCCTTCAACACCCCTTCAACAATCAAAGCGTAAATCCAGCATAGGTCCTGGTAAAGTAACATAGGACAAGCAGATAGGAGATTTAGCTCCGCAACTTCGGTTCATTTTTTAACTGCTGGCTTGAATAGAAGGCAACCTGTGAAAACTGAAAACTCACCCCCAACCGAGAAACAGACAGAAACGCAAAAACGGATCTTGGTGATTGAAGACCAAGAGTTGAACCGAAAAGTTGTGCGGATTGTCCTGCAATCAAGGGGTTATACAGTCGTGGAAGCGACTGATGCTACGGAAGCAATCGCAAGCTTGGAGGACGCAATACCACAACTTATTCTTATGGATATTGCCTTACCCGGACAAAGCGGTGAAGATTTAACGAGACGCATTAAAGCGAACTTGGCATGGGTAGATATACCAATTATCGCCCTGACAGCCGCAGCGATGGCTGGTGACAGGGAACGCATCCTCAAAGCTGGATGCGACGATTATCTCAGTAAACCTATCGACATCAAAGTTTTGGTGGAACGTGTAGAGACTCACATCAAGAGGACAGAGACATGAACGAGGAAGTGATTTCCGAACAGCAAGAAGGTGCGAAAATCCTTGTTGTTGATGATGAACCCAAAAATGTCAGAATTCTCCAAATTCAACTCAACGCACGCGGATATACAGTCTATACAGCCGCTGATGGACTTGAGGCACTTGATATTGTCGAAAAAGAGATGCCAGATCTCATCTTGTTGGACATTAATATGCCGAGAATGGATGGGTTTGAAGTTGTTAAACGAATCCGATCGAACGAAGCTACCGAATTCATTCCGATTGTGATGATAACCGCTCTACGGGATACCCGCGAAAATCGAATTAAATCCATTGAGGCAGGTGCTGATGATTTCATTGAGAAGCCTTTCGATAGTTTAGAGGTGCTCGCCCGGGTTCGTTCACTCTTGCGAATCAAACGCTACCAAGATACACTCGCAGAATATAACACCCGCTTGGAAGAAGAACTCCAAATGGCACGCAGCGTTCAGGAAATTCTGATTCCTCAGGATGGTGTTCAGGAATTATCAGGGTTTCGAATTGCTTCACACTGCCGTCCTGAAATGGCGGTCGGTGGGGATTTTTTTGATATCTGGGAAATCGCACCGAATCGACTCGGTGTTTTTATTTCTGATGTTATGGGACATGGTGTTTCAGCGGCTTTCGTAACCGTCTTTATTAAAACAATTTTGGCGGAATTCCAGCAACAAGTCAAAGATAATCCAGGGTATCTGCTTGAAATACTAAACACCCGTTTTAATGATTTGATTAGTTCACGACTGTTCATGTTTGCAACAGCATTTTGCGGTATCATTGACCTCGATAAAGGCGAACTCATCTGTGCAAACGCCGGACATTCATTCCCTTTTTTGTACAATGCGCATCAACAAACATACCAAGCCATTGGCGATCAGCATACAGGAAACGGGTTGGGCATTTGGCGAGATTCGGTCTATGAAACAATACATTACCCATTTGATCGGTCGAGCAGGATGTTCCTTTATACCGATGGTGTTTACGAAGCCAAAAACCGACAGGGTGAGGAATTTACAGTAGATCGCCTTCAAAGATTAGTATATACGTACGCAGATAAATCTGCAGCAGGACTCATCACCAGCGTCTCGGAAGCTATTGATACCTTCACTGACAACTGCCCGAAAGGCGACGATTTAACACTTATCGCTGTTGAAGTTTCAGAGGAAGATTAAATTTCGGGATTTCTTGGTTTTGAAAAGCGAAAAGCAACTCGGACATCAGTTCCGCCGTCTCTATTTGGTTGCATTTTGTGCATATCCGAGAGAGATTTAGCGATGAAAATACCGTGCCCACTCTCATTGCTTGGAGAACGGTTCATCTCAATCTCTGAGAGCCTTTCATGTGTTAACCAATTTTTTTTTTCCGTATGCCGCCCACCAGTATCCCTTACTATAATTTCAAGGGCATCTGTATCAATACTGATACACAATTTAACGCCAACTGTAGCATCGGCAGAGCCATGATGGACTGCATTGCTACAGATTTCGTCAAGCACGAGTTGAATGTCTGCTACACGTTTTCTGGAGAATCCGAGGCTTTGCGCGAGATTACCAACAAATGCCCGAACAGGTTCTATGTAAAAGGCAGCACTCGGAATTTGAAGTTGAATATCTGCTTGCGACATGTACTAAATTTACTTTGATTAAAATGCTGCGAGGGCACTGTTTTCCGATTCGTAGATTTCAACGACGCTGGATGCCCCGATGAGATTAAATGTCCGTGTTAAGTTGTCTGCAAGCGCGCAAATTTTAAGGTCACCACCACTCTGGCGGAGCCGCTTGGCAACACCTACTAATGCGCCCACAGCCGTACTGTTTATATGACTTACTTGACTAAGATTAACAACAATCTTTTCAACTTTTTCCGCTAAGAGTCCCTCAAGCACCTTCCGTAAATCGGATGCTGCGTAACTACTCAAGTCTGTTGTTATTTCAATTACTTTGATACCGGATTCCTCCCGGAACTTCATTAATTTTGTCGAATCCATAGAAATCACCTCTCATAGATTAAAGCCAGTCCTGACTCAAGGAGCCATTACTTAAATTCTATCTTAAACCGATAAAAAAATCAAGCAAAATTCTGTGTTTGAACTGCAAATCAAAGAGACATTTTCTAATGGAGCATCTTTCTTGAAAATTAAATCGTATCAATAAAAAATTATAGTTGATTTTCTTTATGCATTTATGATATACTATTATGCAACCGATTTGAAAGTGCTAAAAGCACTAGCCCCACCCTTTAAGGTGTGAGTGGCATCACATGGACCAGGTATCTTAGTCAATAACCCCTACCTGAAGTTAGGGCTTGTGGAATACGGTAGCCAAGCCTATAGGTTTTACGAGGGTAACCTGTTGACTACCGTAACATATCGCAGTGTCTGTGCGTGGCAGCCCAAACGATGTGTGTTAAAAGGTAATATCCTGTGGTGGGGTATTACTCAAGGATGCTCCCCAAGTCTCACACCTCTCGGACATCGCGATCGGGATGGGGCGATATATACCCGCGAAAGCGGAGAACCCGAAAGGGGCATTACCTGTTTTCTCAAAGATACTGTGTTGGGTCAAGTAGATAGGTAGTACGAGTCCTATTGAACGAAGCAGCACATCCGAGAGAATCGCCTACGTGCTTGTGGCGAAAAAACGGCATGTACTTTCTATATCATAGGACTTACGCAAAATTGGCTTCCATGCCAAAATTGAGGGGATATTCCCGAAGAAAGCGCAATAATGCACGTCGCATTTGGGCGAGTACGCCGCAGAATTGCGCGACTACGAACCAAAGACTGTGCGAAAACCGGTCGACTGCGTAAGTCCTATATCAATAAAATAGGAGATGGGCTTTCCTCCCCCGAATGAATTTAGGGGGTCTCCAGCCCGAAGATTGATGAACAACGAACAGGCGAATACAAATGCTTCCACTGTTGATGTGGAAGAGGAAAAACGTTCAACTGAGAGTTCAGTTGAAGTGAATCAGGAAGTAGCGGGTGAGACAGAGGCTTCAGAAGTTTCAGAAACTGCTTCTGCAACCAACGCAGACGCTGAAGAGCATGAAGAAGCCACAAACGGTGAAGTGGAAGCGACTGCTGGCGACACCGATGTTGAAGAAACAACAACGCTTACTGATGAAAGTGCCCCTGAAGAGGTGGCAGAAGTGACTGATAGTGACGCTGATTCCGAGCAAACTGACGAAGCCGTCCCCGAAGAGGCGGTAGAAATGGCTGATGGCGATGCTGAAGAAGTAGTAGAAGTTGCTGATGAAACTACTTCTGAAGAGGTGACGGCAGCACCGGAAGATCCAGCAGAACCAATGAGTCCAGAATCTCTTGAAGAAGCGTATGATAATTCAATTAAGGCGTTTACAGATGGCGAAATTGTTAAAGGGGTCGTCGTAGATGTCACCCGCGATGAAGTAATGATTGACATCGGATTTAAGTCCGAAGGTTATATACCGGCATCTGAATTTGATGCTGGGCAAGACGGTTTGCCTACTGTTCAGGTGGCCGATGAAATCGATGTCTATATTGTGCGGCGCGAAGATTCGGAAGGACAGATAGTCCTTTCAAAGAAGATCGCCGACCAAACACTCATTTGGGATGAAATCGCGACCGCGTACGAAACGGGTGCCCCCGTCATGGGGCGTATCACCGAACGGATTAAGGGCGGTCTACGAGTCAGCGTTGGATCCCTTCGAGGGTTTTTACCGGCTTCGCAAGTTGAGTTGCGACCTATCCAGAACCTTGAACAGTATGTAGGACAAACGCTTGAAATGAAGGTTATCAGCCTGAGCAAGCGGCGGCATAACATTGTTCTGTCGCGGCGGGCTTGGTTGGAAGCCGAACTCGTCCAAAAACGCTCGGAAGTGCTCAATACACTTGAAGTGGGTCAGCATGTGGCAGGAGTCGTGAAAAACATCACTGCTTTTGGGGCGTTTGTTGACCTCGGTGGCGTCGATGGGTTACTTCATAAGACAGATATGGCATGGAAACGGATACATCATCCGTCTGATGTTGTCTCTGTTGGAGAAGAAATCGAAGTCCAAGTCATTGGGATCAACCAAGAAAATGAGAAAATTTCCTTGGGCTTGAAGCAGAAAACTCCCGATCCATGGGCAGACATTGAGGGAAAATATCCTGTTGGTGCCACGGTTCACGGTGTTGTTGTTAATATTGTCAATTATGGTGCGTTCCTACAACTCGAAGAGGGTGTTGAAGGGTTGATTCATGTCTCTGAAATGGCATGGACTCGCCGGAACGTTGCTCCATCGCGAATTGTCAATAAGGGTGATGAAATCGAAGCCATTGTGCTTGAAATCTCAAGGGAGGACAAGCGGATTTCACTTGGACTCAAGCAGTTAAAACAAAACCCTTGGGAACTTTTGGAAGAGAGATCCCCTGTTGGCAGTAAGATCACTGGACGTATCCGAAATTTGACAAGTTTTGGAGCGTTTGTTGAAATCGAACCAGGAATTGACGGTTTAATCCATACCTCAGACCTTTCATGGACTAAGCGTGGTGCTGCAGCCAATGAAGAACTTAAGGAAGGCAGTGAAATTGAGGTAGTCGTGTTGCAGATTGACGCTGCTGAACGTAGAGTTTCATTGGGGCTCAAGCAGACACAGCCTGATCCATGGGCAGAAGTACCCGAGAAGTACAAGGTGGGTTCCGTTGTCCGAGGCAAAGTGGTCAATCTCACGAGTTTTGGAGCGTTCACCAAACTTGAGGAAGGCATTGAAGGCTTAATTCATATTTCTGAACTCGCAGATCGACGGATTGAAAAACCAGAAGAAGTGGTTTCCGTGGGCGATGAGTTAGATTTAAAAGTGATTAATCTGTCTCCAAAAGACCGACGGATTGGGCTGAGTTTGAAAGCACTCCTTGCCGAGCAAGAACGCGCTGTGACAACTGAAGAAGAACAGCCGGCGAGAACTCGATCCGAGCGACCGTCTCGATCACGACGTGAGCGGGAGCCACGACGGCAAATGCCTGTACGCGAAGAGACTGTCACCACGTTAGGGGCATTGCTCAAAGAAGAGATGGGTAAGTCGACAGCGGAGAATTTTGCAGCGGTCGCAAGTGAAGAAGGTTCCGAAGACGCTGTGGTCGCTGAAGGCTCTGAAGAGGTTGCAAGTACGGAGAACCCTGAGGACGCTGTGATCACTGAAAGTTCTGAAGAGGTCGCAAGTGAAGAAGGTTCCGAAGACGCTGTGGTCGCTGAAGGCTCTGAAGAGGTTGCAAGTACGGAGAACCCTGAAGACGCTGAGAACTCTGACAATTAATCTTTTCGTGTCTTTGTCCGAGATTACATCTAAACTTTCGGAGCAGAGGCGAAAATACAAAATGAAAGGTCTCATTACAAAGTTTACCTACGTTTCAACGTAGGGGTGGATCTTTGCGTGTGTTTTCGCTATTTCACCCGCATGGGTGGGCACTTGTGCCCACCCGTCCTTTCTTGTACAAGAGACTTGACGAGGCGCAAAACCCTTGCTCCACAAGATGGAGCATAGGCACGTAGACTTAGGAGACGTGGAATTGAGCAAAAATTTTCTGTTTACGTCCGAATCCGTTACTGAAGGACACCCGGACAAAATCGCAGACCAGGTTTCTGACGCGGTACTTGATAACATATTCACAACTGACCCAATGGCGAGAGTCGGCTGTGAAACCTTGGTCACAACTGGACTCGCGATCATCACTGGCGAAATCACGACTACAGCAAACTATGATGCACAGCAGATCGCACGGAAGGTAATAGCTGATATCGGTTATACTGATATTGAATACGGCTTTGATGCTGAACGGAGTGCTGTGTTGAGCATCATTGATAAACAGTCACCTGATATTGCAATGGGTGTAAATCCCGGCGGGGCAGGTGATCAAGGAATGATGTTTGGATACGCATGTACCGAAACGCCGGAGCTCATGCCATTGCCGATTACCCTCGCCCATCAATTAACCCGGCGTTTGGCAAAAGTTCGCAAAGAACGCACCCTCCCTTTTATCCGTCCCGATGGAAAATCTCAGGTAACAGTGGAATATGTAGACGATAAGCCTAAGACTGTCACTACAGTTGTCATTTCTTCGCAACACGATCCTGATGTTACGGATAGCGAACTCCGTGAAGCAATTATTGAAGAGGTTATCAAAGAAATTATCCCTGAAAATCTCCAAAGCCCAGATATTAAATATCATATCAATCCAACCGGACGTTTTGTGACGGGAGGACCCCAAGGTGATGCCGGATTAACCGGGCGAAAAATTATTGTTGATACCTATGGCGGGATGGGTCGGCATGGGGGTGGCGCACTTTCTGGGAAAGATCCTACCAAAGTAGATCGGAGCGCGACTTACGCAGCGCGACATGTTGCGAAAAACCTCGTTGCCGCTGGTCTCGCAGAACGGTGCGAAATTCAAATCTCCTATGCAATCGGTAGAAAAGAACCCACCTCTGTCATGGTCGATACATTTGGGACTGGTGATGCGGAGGCTCTCACTCAACTTGTTAATACACACTTCGATTTAACACCGGCTGGCATCATAGAACGCTTGAAATTACGCCAGCCTATTTATCAAAATACTGCCGCTTATGGACATTTCGGACGTGAAGAACCCGGCTTTACCTGGGAAGAAACCGACTATGTCGAAAAACTCCGGTAGATTGGAAAAATTGAGAATACTGATAAACAAAAAGGATAGTAATGAACTACGATATAAAAACAACGGAACTCGCATCGACTGGTAAACAACGCATCGATTGGGCAAATCGGTTCATGCCCGTTTTGGATTCTATTCGCGACCGATTTCAAAATGAACGTCCGTTGGACGGATTGAGAGTGGCAGCGTGCCTACATGTCACAACTGAAACAGCCAATTTGATGAAAACCTTGAAAGCCGGGGGTGCGGAAGCCGTTGTCTGTGCATCAAATCCGCTCAGTACACAAGACGATGTTGCCGCATCTCTCGTTGTCGACGAAAAAATAGGTGTTTTTGCGATTAACGGAGAAGATACGGAAACTTATTACAAACACATTGATGCCACCCTTGATTTGCAACCGACTATTACCATGGATGACGGTGCCGATCTCGTTTCAAGACTTCATTCTGAAGAAACGAATCCAGCTTTAGTGGAGCAAGTCGTTGCAGGAACAGAAGAAACAACAACCGGCGTTATCCGACTCAGGAGTATGGCAACTGAAGGTGTGTTGAAATATCCGATCATTGCTGTGAATGACGCAAAGACAAAGCATTTTTTTGATAACCGATACGGCACCGGACAAAGTACATTAGACGGTATTATCAGAGCAACGAATCTACTCATCGCCGGAACGACTACTGTCGTCGCAGGCTATGGGTGGTGTGGCAGAGGAGTTGCTAACCGGGCACGCGGCTTAGGCGCAAATGTCGTTGTAACCGAAGTCGATCCATTAAGAGCGTTAGAAGCCGTGATGGACGGATTCCGGGTCATGCCGATGCAGAAAGCAGTTCAGGAAGCAGATTTGGTTGTGACGCTCACAGGGGATATTCATGTCTTACGTCAAGAACATTTCAATGCGATGAAGGACGGCGCGATTATAGCGAATTCCGGTCACTTCAACGTTGAAATCGACATCCCGGCATTAGAGAAATTGAGCGTTGATAAAGGGAAAGCGCGACCGTATGTAGATGTATACACCCTCGGAGATGGCAGGAAACTTTATCTTGTCGGCGAAGGCAGATTGGTAAACTTGGCGGCTGCTGAAGGGCATCCGGCGAGTGTTATGGATATGAGTTTCGCAAATCAAGCGTTGTGTGTTGAACACATCGCCAAGAATCGGGATGGTCTTGAGAATCGTGTATATGATGTCCCTGAATCTATTGACGAGACCGTGGCACAACTCAAGTTGGAAGCATTCGGTGTTGAACTTGATACGCTCACGGCAGAACAGGAAAAATACCTCAACTCGTGGGAAATGGGGACTTAGTGCCGTATTTCCAGAATTGTTTTATATCCTGTTACAAGTTTAGATACCACCCTTTTGTGAGACACCTATGAAAAAATCAGAGATCTTGGAGGGGGTAATACTACTCGTATCGGCGGTACTGTTGTTACCGATTTGGATAGCATCCTCTCAACAAATACAATTTCCACCGACATTGCTAAAAGTGTTGAGTTTCTTGCAGTATCCAGTTATCATTGTGCTTGGTGTTATTTTCGTTCGCCGACTGCGACGCATTATCCGAGCACTACGGGAAAACAAGAATAGACCGGGTCCTTTCTCATTTTGAGAAAAGATTCTATCTACGCATTTGGGGGACAAAAGTTTAAAATATGGGAGTTTTAGTCGTTGGCACGGTCACCTTAGATACGGTAGAAACACCGAATAAACGGGTTGAGGATGTGCTTGGCGGTTCTGGTGTTTATGCTGCTGTCGCCGCGAGTTTTTTTCGGAACCCCGTTCGACTTATTGGAGTCGTCGGTGCTGATTTTCCGCGCATTTACACAGATTTCCTCCATACCCGCGGGATTGACCTTCAAGGGTTAAAACGAGAAAGTAACGGCAAATCATTTCGCTGGGGTGGTCGTTATACCAAAGACTTTAACGTGCGAGATACACTTTTTACAGAACTAAATGTTGTGGCTGATTTCCACCCTATCTTACCTGAAGCTTACAGAGAAACTCCCTATCTTTTTTTGGCAAATAATTCCCCGGTATTACAGTTGAGCATCATTGAGCAAGCGGCGAATCCGCAACTTATTGTATGCGATACCATGGACTTCTGGATTAACGAGGAGCGAGAGGCGTTAGAGGTGCTCTTAGCACGCGTGGATGTTCTTATCTTGAACGATAGTGAGGCGTTATTGTTCACTGGCGATTCCAATTTGATGCGGGCGGCACAAGCAATTTTACGTTATGGTCCAAAGCGAGTTATCATCAAGAAGGGGGAACACGGGGCAATCAGCGTAACGGAATCATCCTTCTTTAGCACGCCGGCGTACCCGCTCACACGAGTCGTTGACCCGACGGGGGCTGGCGATAGTTTCGCTGGCGGTATGATGGGATACCTCGCATCTATTGGAGATACCTCTGAGGAAGCAATACGCAGCGCGATGGTGTATGGAACGGTTGTTGCCTCTTTTAATATTGAAGATTTCAGTATTAATCGACAAAGAGATGTGCAGTTTTCTGAAATCTCATCCCGTTATCGTGAACTTCAAGAAGCCGTCCGTTTCTAATGTAGGCTATGAATTGCTCTATCATACGCTGCTTCAGCAGATTCCATCACCATTTCTGCGAGAGTAGGATGTGCGTGCACGGTCCCTGCTATATCCATCACGGTCGCACCCGTGCGAATCGCGACAGCGGCTTCATGAATAAGGATTGAAGCATGGGCACCAACAATATGAGCACCGAGGATATCCCCACTGTCGGCATCAGAAACGGTTTTAACAAACCCGTCCGTCTCGCGTAGTCCCAATGCTTTTCCATTAGCAGCGTACGGAAATCGTCCTACCTTCACTTCGTAACCCTCATCTGTTGCCTCTTTTTCTGTCATACCGACGTGTCCAATTTCAGGTAAGGTAAAAACACACCACGGAATAACCTGATAATCCATCTCAGCGTTGTCACCAAGACAGTTTTGTGCTGCAACCTTTCCCTCTGCTGATGCAACGTGTGCCAATAGATACCGACTCGCGACATCTCCAACGGCATAGATACCCGCAACGTTCGTTTGCATTCGGGCATCCACGACAATTTTTCCACCCTCTGTACGAACACCAACCTTTTCTAAGCCTATCCCGTCTGTGTTGTAACGCCTTCCAATCGAGACGAGCATCTTTTGCGCCGTCAACTCTTCACCTGATTCAAGCACTGCTGTGACACTCGCATCCGATTTTTTGACGTCGGTAAGTTGCGCGCCAGTATGGATCGTAATACCTTTCCGTTTCATGAAAAGTTGGATATGCCGGATAACCTGAATATCTTCAATCGCTAAAATTGTAGGGAGAAGTTCCAACACAGTCACGCGGCAACCGAGCGCATTGAAGATGGAAGCAAACTCACATCCTGAAACGCCACCACCGACAATCAGTAGGCTTTCAGGAAGTTCCGTGAGATTGAGAATACCAGTTGTCGTCAAGACTTGGCTCTCGTCTATGTCAAAAATAGGAGGTTCCGCAGGTTCGGAACCTGTGGCAATGATAATATTTTTTGCTTTTAATTGTTCCGTTGTCCCGTCAGGTTTGCTGACAACAACGGTATTTTTGTCAGCAAGTGTTGCTGTCCCGTTGAAAGTATCCACCCCGTTTGCCTTTAGCAGTTGCGCAATACCCCCCGTGAGCTGCTGGATGACCGAGGTTTTGTGATTCAATACCTGCGAGTAATCGATCGTCGTCTCGCCGTTGATATTCACACCGAAAGCGGATGCTTCTTGAACCTGTGTCGCCAAGTTGGCAACTGCAAAAAGGGTCTTTGTTGGGATACACCCGCGATTCAAACAGGTCCCGCCCCACTCCCCTTTTTCTATCAGGCAGACGTTGCCGCCAAGTTGCGCCGCTTTAATAGCCGCGACGTAACCACCTGGGCCTCCGCCTATTATTCCGACATCATACGTAGCCATAACTGCTCCTGTTTTGTGAGATGAATTGAATTTTATCACAAAGACTGAGGACTGTCAAATTCAAATTCAAATTCAAATTTCCAACACATCCTTGTAGGAGCGAGCTCCGACTCGGAAAATCCACAGCGGCAAAAAGAAGGCGATTGTGTTCCAGTCTTAGGTCTGGTATCCACAATCGCCGCTCTATGTGTCGTGTGATGATTTCCACGATAGCGTGAACCTCCGAAATTTTTATGCTGTCAAACCGAGATTTTGCCCCGCGTCTGTGAGTTTCAGCGTCACCTGTTTCACGAGTTGACTGACCCGTGCTTCAGAAATCCTCAACGCCTGAGCAATCTCGCAATTCTGCTGATTCTCCCGAAGGCGGTCGAAAATTTCTTGTTCGCGGGGTGTCAGTATTTTCAGGAGTTTCGGCAACGCAGCCGTGAAACTGATGTCCCGAACGAGGTCTGCTTCAAACGCAGCGTGAGGGTCTGGCACCTTCCATAACCGTCCGATGTCCTGATTGGCTTCAGCGTCGAGGTCTTCGTAAGGATCCGATGCGCCGTCAAAACTGGGGACTTCACGCGTGCTATGGGTAAGCTCCCTGCTTTTTTCATCCGACAAGGCTCCACAGATACGTGGACGAATAAAGGTACCGAAGCTCGCGCCACTCTGATGCGTTGGATTGAACGCAGGTCCCTTTTCAATGAGGGTTACGGAAGCGACTTGCAACAAATCGTCTCGGAGGTCACGGCGTTGCGGTCCAGCAGTTGCGATACACACCGCGCATTGACGCACATCCGGCAGAAGCGGTTTTACCATTTCATCGGTGGGACGGAAAATCCCTTGATGCATGTAACGCGGGCATTTTCTGCTTTTCGATTGATGACATCTCAACGTCATGAGTTACTCCCTGTTTGGGAAGAATACGTGTTCTGTATCCATTGAAAGTTGGTGAGACCTCTATATGTGTGATAGTGTTCTATTATACCTGATTTAACGGAAAAAAGCCAAAACGAAAATCAGAAACTTACTTTTCAACAAGAGAACTCTCTTGGCGTTTCAGCCCCTTCGTATTAACGCTCGGTCTTTTTGAGTTCACCCCAGAGGGTTGTCAACTTTCCGTGCGGTGAAACAGCTAAAGAGCCTTCCGTCCAGTCGGGCCACGTCTCATCACTCGTCTCCCGTGTCAACCGTCTCAGACTCCGCGTCTCGAGTCCATAGCGATAGAGGTTATAATTCGCGGTGGATTTATCCATGAACTTTAGTGAGAAGAGTATCGATTGGTCATTCTGCATCCAACTTGCCCCTGCGATAAGAAAGTTGTTTCCGAGTCTGTCGTTAACATCGGTAATTACCTGTTTCCCGCCACCGATGCGTTGAACAATGAGATATAGAGTATCTCCATCGCGCAGCCATTTGGATTCATAAAAGAGGATACGTTGTCCATCTGCTGCCCATCGTGGAAAGTATCGCAAAGTCAGGGGTCCATTGCGAGGCGGATCCCGGAGGGCAGGTCTCTGGTGCTGCCCATCGGCAGACATGACGTAGATGGTTTTCGGGAGATTCCGTTTCCGATTGAAATGAACCGTTCAAAAACGATCTGTGTGCCATCGGGCGACCAGTCGGGAGACCCGGAACCTGTATCACCTTCAAGACCCGTGAGTTGTGTGAGGGTGCGTGTTGCGAGTTCTATGACGAACACCTCCCAGCTTCCAGTTCGGGTGCTCGTAAAGGCGAGGGAACGTCCATCGGGTGACCAAGCTGAATCTACGTCGAAGACGTTGTTGTAGGTGAGGCGTTGTGGGTTTGTTCCGTCTGCGTTCATGACGAACACCTCCGCCGTGGTTTGGCTCTGGGTCCTGTCCATATATCGCGTGAAAGCGATCCTTTTTCCATCAGGCGACCAACGAGGATACCGGTGTGTCGCCTGCGTGCTGTGTGTGAGTCTGCGTCTTCGGGAGCCATCATCGTTCATGACGACAATATCACCATCGACACACAACACGATCTTCGCCTCAACAGAAACTGTCGCGCCGACAAACAAGAACAGACAGCAAGCAAAGAGAAAACGTAGGGTTCGTGAAAGCATAGTTGTTTTTCGGCGGTTCATTTTAGCATTTCCTGTTGACTCGCTATAGAGAGTCTTCATTTTGATCAACGAGAATTTACTGTTGTCTGTCATCAAATTGCGCTTGAAGAAAGTTTCGCCTTCTCTTATAGGACTTACGCAGCTGCCCCTAAAACCGACACGTTTCCCCCTGCTTGCGGGGGGATTTAGGGGGGTAAAGTGAAAAAGTCCCTAATTTGCGTAAATCCTGTCTTATCTATTAATATAGACATGAAACTGAAAAAGTTAAGGCCTAATTTGTGTTTTTCGCAGAATTTTTCGTAATTTTTTCAATTTTCTCCTGAGAATCCCTAAAAAATGTGTAAAATATCGGCGGAATTCTCCACATTTGACAAAAAAGGCAGGGACTGCTATAGTAGATAGAACGGTCTTAAGTAAGGAGGCAAAAGATGTTTGATGGGGACTGGAGAAGGGATTTTTTTTGACTTTTGGCTTAAAATAGGGTATAATATTAGAGCGAGCAGCCGATTCCGCTTCACGAATTAGGAACCGAGTCGCAGCATGTAAGCCCACCAAACCGTTCGCGGATCGCCGTTGATTCCGAAGGCTGTCTTGCCTTGGGCACATTCCCTCCGGCAGGATACAAGTCGTCAGCGTCCGATTTAAGCCGTACGGAACATCCTATCCAGTTTTGAAAACAAAATCCGTTTTTTTGATTGTTGTATCCTTGATAAAAAGGAGTAGGGCTAAGACAGGTAAACCTCGCCCGCGGATAACATACAAAATGGCGAGTCGCAGGGAGTCCACTCTACACTGCCAATGCAAAAAAATAAAGAAGAATGTATGGAGAGTCAGTTTACAAATGTATAATGAATTAAATGAAAAAGATGCTTGTGGCGTTGGTTTTGTCGCGAACCGTTTTGGAAATCGGAGCCATGATATTATCAAGATGGCGACGCAAGCGGTCACGAATTTGACACATCGAGGCGCAGTGGCGGCTGATGCCAAGACAGGAGACGGGGCAGGCATTTTAACGCAAATTCCAGGAAAAATATTTCAAAAAGAACTTCAGAAACTCGGTGTCCACCTTGATTCGATAAATGATATGGGTGTCGGGATGATCTTCCTGCCGAGGCACGACCGAGATGCACAGGCACAGGGGCGCGCAATCGTTGAAGAGATATTACAAGAGTACGGTGTTCCTCTTCTTGGATGGCGTTCAGTCCCTCAGGATTTTTCGGCTCTCGGTGCTAAAGCACTCGAAACGCTGCCGGAAATCCAGCAGGTATTGGTGGGACGACCAGAGCAATTTGCCGATGATGCTTTTGAACAACGTTTGTATCTGATATGTAAAGAGTTAGAGCATCGCGTTACAGCGGCAGCACTTGACGAATTTCATATCGCCTCTTTTTCGCATCGGACAATTGTCTATAAAGGACTGCTGGTGGCACCTCAGCTTGCCCAGTTTTATTCGGATTTAAAAGACCCTGATTTTCAGGCAGCACTTGCCGTTTTTCATCAACGCTACAGTACAAATACCTCGTCCACGTGGATGCTTGCCCAACCTTTTCATACACTTGCACACAATGGCGAAATCAATACTTTGATGGGCAATCGGAACTGGATGCGGGCGCGCGAAGCCGATTTACAATCACCGCTTTGGAACGAAGACATCCAAAAACTCATTCCAATTATCGATCCACATGGAAGCGATTCTATGAGTTTGGATAACGTGTTAGAGTTGTTAACACACTCCGGTCGCGATATCCTACATGCTATGATGTGCCTGATCCCCGAAGCATACGAGCAGATTCCCGATATGCCGGAGAAATTGAAAGCCTGTTACGAGTACCTCTCATGTGTCAGCGAACCTTGGGATGGACCGGCGGCGGTCGCCTTTACTGATGGTGTTATTGTCGGCGCAAGTTTGGATAGAAACGGGCTACGACCGGCACGTTACAAAGTCACAGAAGACGGTACGGTCGTTATGGGGTCCGAAGTTGGCATTATTGAACTTGATGAGAGTTGCGTCGTGGAAAAGGGGCGTTTGGGACCTGGGCAAATGATTGCCGTTGATACAGCGCAAGGGAAATTGCTGAAAGATTCCGAGATTAAACATAATATTGCCAGACGGAAGCCTTATGCTGAGTGGGTGAAGAAAGGGATCGTAACGCTGCCAACCGAGAAAAATGAGACGTGTGTCACGGCAGATGCTGTCCCTGAACAATTGTCAACATACCAGAAGGCTTTCGGCTACATGACTGAAGACGTAGAGCGCTTTATTAAACCTATGGTGTCGGAAGCGAAGGAAGCGGTCGGTTCAATGGGTGATGACACACCACCGTCTGTGATTTCTCGGCATCCGCGTTTGCTCTATAGTTACTTCAAACAACGTTTCGCTCAGGTTACGAATCCACCTATTGATTCGATTCGGGAACGTTTGGTGATGTCTCTGACAACGCACCTCGGAAAGCAGTATAGTTTGCTCATAGAAACTCCAGCACACGCTCGACTTCTTCGGTTACATTCCCCAATTTTGACAAATACAGACTTACAAGCATTGCGTGAACTCGATATATCCGATTTTCAGATAGAGACACTCCCTGTTTGCTTCCCCGTAGTTTCTGGCAAACAAGGTCTGGAAGAAGCATTGGCAACGCTCTGCCAACGCGCTTCTGAGGCTATCGATAAAGGTATAACACTCCTCGTGCTAAGTGACAAAGAGGTTAGCCCTGACCTTGCTCCGATTCCGATGGCACTTGCTATTGGTGCTGTCCACCACCATTTGATTCGGGAAGGAAAACGAATGCGGGCAAGTCTCATCGCTGAAACCGGAGATGCAAGAGAAGAACATCACTTCGCTGTTCTTCTCGGTTATGGCGCAACTGCAGTCAATCCTTACCTTGCTTTCTCAACGATTGTTCAACTTGCTGAGGACGGTGAATTCGCAGAGCTCACCACCTCGGAAGCCATTGAAACCTATAAAGCGACCGTCGAAAAAGGTATTTTGAAAATTATGGCAAAGATGGGAATTTCGACGGTGTCAAGTTATCACGGTGCCCAGATCTTTGAAGCACTTGGTATCAACGCAACAGTTATTGACAAATGCTTTACAGGCACCACCTCACGCTTAAGTGGCATTGGTTTTGCTGAGATCGCAGCGGAGACGCTCCACTTCCACACGAAAGCGTTTTCCGGAAATGAAGACGATACGTCCTTAGAGGAAGCAGGCTATTTCCGATTTCGTAGGAATGGCGAATTTCACGCCTTTAATCCCACGGTGTTTAAGTCACTTCACAAGTTTGTCAAAGGCGGTGAATCAGAGGACTACGAAAAATACGCCGCCGCTGTTGAGGATGGAGAACCTTCCAGTTTACGAGATCTGCTCGCCTTCAAACCGAGCACCCCTATTCCGATTGAAGAGGTGGAACCGACGGAAGATATCGTTCGGCGTTTCACAACAGGTAGTATGTCTTTTGGCGCATTAAGTCGCGAGACCCACGAAACCTTGGCAATCGCGATGAATCGCCTCGGCGCAAAATCCGGGAGCGGGGAAGGTGGTGAAAGCAGTGAACGCTTCAAACCCCAACCCAATGGTGACCTTGCATCCAGTGCCATCAAACAGGTCGCATCCGGACGTTTCGGTGTGACCCCGACCTACCTCATATCGGCGAAGGAACTGGAGATTAAGATGGCACAAGGTTCAAAGCCGGGAGAAGGTGGACAGATTCCCGGACATAAAGTGACAGCCGAAATCGCCGCTCTTCGACACTCTGTGCCGGGAGTGCCGCTGATTTCGCCGCCCCCACATCATGATATCTACTCCATTGAGGATTTAGCGCAGCTTATCTACGATCTGAAACAAGCGAATCCGCAGGCAAAGGTAGCTGTAAAACTGGTATCCGAATTTCTCGTTGGAACGATTGCGTCAGGGGTGGCAAAGGGCTATGCTGATGTAATACAGATAAGTGGACATGAAGGAGGCACCGGAGCATCCCCACTCAGTTCCATTAAGAACGCAGGTACCCCTTGGGAGCTCGGACTTGCTGAAACACAACGCGCACTTGTGACGAATGAGTTGCGGGACCGTGTCGTGCTACGGGCTGACGGTGGAATGCGTTCCGGACGCGACATTGTTATTGCCGCAATGTTGGGCGCAGAAGAATATGGATTTGGAACAATAGCGATGGTCGCGACAGGTTGTGTGATGGCACGTCAATGCCACTTAAATACGTGTCCAGTTGGTATTGCTACCCAAGATCCGGCACTCCGTGCGAAATATCCCGGCACCCCTGAAATGGTTGTCAATTTCATGCTCGGTGTAGCGAATGAAGTGCGAGTTATCCTTGCCAACCTCGGGCACCGGAGCCTTAACGATATTATCGGGCGTCCGGAATTGCTTCAACCCGTCGATTTGGCTGATTACCCAAAAACGGAAACGCTGGATTTAAGCGAAATCCTGACTCCTGCCGATCCAACCGGAGCGCAGCCACGTTATCATCTACAAGAGCGAAACAACCGGGATGATGTTTCTCTTGACGACCAGATTCTGGCAGATGCTAAGGAAGCTATCTCGCAAAAAACATCGATACAACTCTCCTATCCCATCCGAAATACCCATCGGACAGTCGGCGCAAAGTTATCCGGTGAAATTGCGAGGCGTTATGGCGATGCCGGCTTGCCTGACAGGACGATCCAGTGCAACTTTAAGGGCAGTGCAGGGCAGAGTTTCGGCGCATTCTGTATCAGTGGCGTGCAATTCGTGTTGGCAGGTGAAGCCAATGACTATGTAGGTAAAGGTATGGCGGGCGGAGAACTTATTATTAAACCCACACCGACTGCTCAGTTCCAAACTTATGAGAATACAATTATCGGGAATACAGTGTTGTATGGTGCCACTGGTGGTTCGCTTTACGCAGCGGGCAGAGCCGGCGAACGGTTCTGCGTCCGAAATAGCGGTGCGACTGCTATCATTGAAGGGGTCGGGGACCACGGTTGTGAGTATATGACAGCCGGGACAGTTGTAATTCTCGGTGAAACGGGTAGAAACTTTGGAGCTGGAATGACTGGTGGTACTGTCTACGTTCTCGACGAGAAACAACAGTTCGAGGAGAAGTACAACTCGGATTGGGTGAAGTTAGAAAAGGTAACCGGTGAGACGGATATTAAGAATCTGATGGCTCTTATACAAAATCACGTAGCGTATACCGGTAGTGAATATGCTGAGAAAATCCTTACCAATTGGGAAACTTTCCTTCCACACTTCTGGAACGTTGTAACGCCCCCACCACCACCGCCGCCAGCACCTGTCCAGCTTAAAAGAAGAGCTGCCGGACGCAGAGGTCGTAAACGCTAAAACTCAGCTGCCGGGTAAGTGTCAAATACCTACCTTTAGCAGTATATTACCACAAAAAAGGCAGCCGAAGCTGCCTTTTTTGTTAACTGCCTTACAGTTTTCAGTCTTCTTCCGAGACCGCGAAAGCGATTTCAAGCCCCTCCGTTTTACTGGAGCGTTGTTTCGCTCGTTCCACGACATCAATGACAACCCCGTGTTTTGCACGCTTATCTGCTTTGATAATTAGGGTACTGATCTGGTTTTCATGGGCTGCAATAAAAAGTTCCATATCTTCCAATGTCAACATCTCTTGGTCATCGATCGATATCCGTCCGTCAGTACTAATGAAGAGGTTGAACTTCTTCCGTGTAAATTCGTGCTTGGTCGCGGAATCAGGTAAGGTGACAGTGAAAGGCGGTTGGGCTTTCATGACAGCAGACACCATGAAGAAGATAAGCAACAAAAAGACACAATCGATCATTGGTGCCATCGGAATGTCATCATCGTCGCCTGATTTTTTCCGCCGAGACATGTTCAAAGCCATCTGAATTCTCCTCCTGTAAAGAGTGGAGTGCTATTGTTATCGCGTGAGGTAAGTCAGTCTCTCGCGACAATAGCGAACCCGATTTTATCTATACCTGCCTGTTTTGCGATATCCATCACTTGCACGATCTGTTCATGTAACACGTCTCGCTCTGATTGGATAATCAACATACTTGTTGCTTCGTCAGGCGCATTGATGAATCTGTTGAACATTTCATCAATCTGGACGACCTCATCATTCAGCACCATAGTGCCTCTGTCATCGCCGGGTTCCGGGTTTGCGATTCGGACAGTCAGCCCTTTTGGCTTATCGGGTGACGGTTTCCCCGGTGGGGGAAGTTGTACCCGGAGGCCCGGAATCGGCGAGAAGGTTGTCGATACCATGAAGAAGATCAGGAGCAGGAACACACAATCAATCATAGGTGCCATACTAAGCGTTGGTGGCTTGCGTTCCCGAATTTTGGTCGCCATCAAACTCAATTTGGCATTACCGCCGGCTTGTTGCATTTCAGAATCTCCTTTTTCGTTAATGAGACTAAGGCTAAGGTATGAGGACCTGGTAACCTAAAAAGTCTATTAGGAGAGGGCGGGTGAAAGTACCCGCCCGTTCCGTTCCAAGATTACGCATCGCCGCCTTCGCCAACGATCAACTGGTTCACAATCTCAGTGGAAACCTGAGAAATTTCAACCATGTGCCTGTTGACCCAACTATCAAAGAGTTGGAAGAAAATCAAACAGGGAATAGCAACTGTCAAACCAGCAGCAGTTGTGAGGAGAGCCTGTGAGATACCACCGGCGAGCTGCTGCGGGTCACCAGTACCTTCAAGTGCGATTGTCGTAAACGCACTAATCATACCTGTAACTGTTCCGAGCAAACCAAACAGCGGAGACACGACTGCAACCGTACCCAGGACCGGCAGATTTCTTTCGAGTTCAGGGATTTCAAGCAGACTTGCTTCCTCAATAGCTTCCTGAATTTCCTCTTTAGTAATATCGCGTTCCTCAATTTGGGCTTGGCTGTATCGCAGCAATCCTGCTTTAAGAACGTTAGCAAGCGGTCCACCGGCTTCTTCACAAGTCGAGACGGCTTCCATAATGTTCTCTTTCCTCAGTGAATCAGCAATACTGGCGATAAACTGTTCCGTTCCAATTCGCGAGCGGCTCCGAACAAAGGTGAAAAGTCTTTCGATAATGAAAGTCAACGCCGTGATAGAGCAGAGCGCGAGCGGCCAGAAGACGAATCCAAATTTCTGGAAGAAAGTAACAATATTGTCTTTCTTGGTCATCTTGAGTGGCACGAAGTGATCGCCGCCATTAACGACTGTAACCGGTTTACCAAGTCGATCCCCGTATCCTTCTCTATAGATACTGATGAGGTAGCGACCCGCGGGAACACCGGAGCGCTCATAATCACCGTTAGCATCCGTTGATGCTGCATATTCTTCACCACTTTGGGCAACAATCTTGACTTCAACGCCTTCAATTGGGCTTTGTGCTGTGGTTGTATCAACAATCTGACCCCGAACGGTTCCACCACTATCTTGTGCGAAGACAACACCCGCGGACATGCCAATACAAGCAACCAACATTAACACCAAACTTAAACGAGTCATTCGTTCTGATCCTCCTTAGGATAACTTGCCGGATACATTGGCAAGTTTTTACAAGTCATCTTATTTACTCACACTTGAGTATTTCAAAAACCAAATAAGCTTTTAGGTCGGGTAGGAGTGGTGAGGAAACCGCGCCCACCGTTTACAACACGATTCTCGTTAATAACACCTAAGCACTTAAGAAGTTACGCATTATATTCAAACGCCACAGAAAATGGGAGCATAGGTAATATAGCGAGATAGGGATTGCTGGACCCGAAAAATTGTGTCCAGCAATCCAAACATCATTTAGAAACCCATCATTGCTCGCACGAACGTCGTGTTACTCGTCGTGTGATCGAGCAGGATGGTGGTTCGCCGGTAGCCAGCGAGGATAACAATGTTAAACCCAAGCCATTCACCACGGTTGATTGCTTGAACTTCAAATATCCGTGTTCGTAGATCGGGTCGGAAAAGAACCGGTACATCCTCATCCTCCGGGAAATTCGTCAAATATTGTTTGAAGTTATTATCCCGGTTGGTGAATTTCCTGTACTGGAAACCGCCAAGAATGTTCATTCTTTGCGTGAACTGATAGTCAAGCCGTACGCCAAGAACATCTTCACGACTTCTACGGTTGAAGCGCAAGTATTCAATGGGTTCGTCATCAGTCGGAACAAACAGACGTGGATTAAGGGCATCCCCAATTTCCTCTGCACCGCGATCGAAAGCGCGATCCCAAATATACTTCACCATCGGTGTAAGCGTTAAATCTTCACCAATTCTGTCAACGAAGGGGAGATCACCAAGTGGTATCTCGTATCTGGCTTTGAGAATTGTTTGCTGATTACGAATATCTCGTTCCGGGTAACGACGCTTCTTCCAGTTTTCAGCATCATAGATTAAGCCTGGATCCTCAGGGTTCAAAGCGTTAATTCCATGATCTGGATAGAATGGGAATTCCCGTTTGTCGCCAGAGGCTCGAACCTGCTCAACGGGAACCATGAAGTCAACACGTTGGTCGGCATTCAGTGGATCTCCATCTTCTCCTGATCCCTCAACATCCAAGAAAATAGCACCTTCCTGATCCTGCTCAAACTGTTTTTGGAGGACAACGAGGAATTTCGCTTCAAGGGTGAGGTTAGGAACAGCAGTGTAGAGGAACTGCAGCGTTGTCGTATTCACACGAGCATTGTAGAAATCAAGCTCGTCGGAAATTTGGACAGGCTCCAATTCACCAACGCGTAGGGTAATGGTATAATCTGGAATATCGTCTCGGACTCGGACGAATCGGTTTTGGAAAAGGACAGTTCCAAAATCAGGGATGTCACGTTGGTAGGTGACATGTAGGTATTTGGAATCATTCTGCCGACGGCTTGAAACTTCGTTTTCATTGAGCCACCCGACTTTGAGTGAAAGGTTATCAAGGAGGTCATATTCAGCGAAGACATGGTATCCTTGCCTGTCTACCCCGTACTCATATTGTGGTTCAAAGTCGTCCTCAAGAGAATCGATGGTGCCGTTGTTGTTCAGATCGACGAGGTCGGTAAACACCGGCGGGTCGGCATCAAAGATGAGAAAGTCTTCTTGGAAATCCAAAACGCCATTCTGGTCTCTATCATCAGCGCGTGGTAGGACTCCGTCGAAGTCAATGTCATCGGGCCAGTCATCATCATCATCATCATCTTCAATGAGGGCGTAATTAACTTCATCCCAAGGATCTCTTTCAGCCTGAGATTCGGGAGTTCGATCCAGCGAGTAAGGTTGGTCTCTGTCGGTATTCGCACCGAAGTTGAGATAAGTTGTTGTGTAGCCAGGATCGATGTGGTAATAGACCCCTTCAAGGTACAACTTCCCAAAGCGAGATTTGAGTTGGACGAACCAAGCGGTTTCTCTGCCCATTTCTCCGTCGCCGCTTTCGTCGGTTCCATCACCACCCAATCTGGCTTCAAATCGCTCACCTTCGGTTTCTGAATAGGTTGGTACACCGTTTCGATCTAACGGCAGACCTGTTGCCGGATCAACAGAGATACCGGTTTCTTCCTCGCCATCTTCGCCTATAATGGTCGGTGTAAGTCTGCTAAACCCAGTCTGATCTTTGGGGATCGTTGGATACTGCTTATATTTACCGTTGATAGAGTAGTGTGCACGAACGAAGACGTTGCCAATGCTACCTTCCAAGTCAAGCCCGTAAAGGAGTGCAGCGCGTGCCGCGCCGTAACGATAACGGATTTTACGCGGTTTGCCTTCACCTGTCCAACTATCCGGATTATCAAAGCGGGCATCGCGATTCTCAATGTAATCCGAGGATTGTCCATAGTTACCTGGGGCTTGAATAACATCGCGATATGGCATTTCAATGTGACCATCTTCGGTTTTAATCCATTCTTCAGCGAACGGATCTGCACCTTCAGCAGCCTTGTTAGCATCACTGAATCCGATGATAGCAATGTTATAATCACCGGCTACGACCATATCAAAAACAACCGATTGAACAGTCCGCGGCTCAATGTCATGTTCCTCAAAAACGAGGTCATACTTCATTTTATTGAAGCCGTCCACAAGTGCCCAATCTCCTGATTCACGAATATCAGACGGAAGTCCGCCTACATCAATCGGAGTGACATCGCTACTGAAGATATCAATCTTTTGCGTTTGTGCGGGTTGCGCTTTAGGCTCAGCACCCTCTTCGATTTCTTCAGGGGTCAAGTCTTCCAACTCTTGCGTGATAACTGTAGCTGTCATTTTCTTGAAAGCCGCACCGACACCACCTTGGATATTTCCGCCATGTTTGTTTTCATCATAGCCAGAAAATAGGGTGACGGATCCATGGTTGTCTTCAGGAGAATCATCGCGGAAAACAACAGAAATTACCTCGGGCGGTGTATTCGCTACAGTACCCATAATCGGATTTTCAACGCGTTCGGGGTGTTCTTTATGAAGGTTAACATAAGTAAACCCAACGCGGAAGATATCGCCCAAAAGCCCTTGGGCTCGGAAGCCCATGAGTCGTGCGTTTTCAATATGCCGAACGCCAGCATCTTCATTTAAACCATTTCGACGTCCAAGGGTCGGCGCGAGGTTTGCCGCTGCGTCTGTCAGCTGAACGGGGTTCGAGATACGTGAGTTAATGAGCGTGAAAAGGTGGCGTTCCTGTGCAAAAGAGATATCCCAACGAAGCCCATCAAACTCTGTTTTGTAGAGGATATAGCGGTTCGGGAACAATGTAGAGGGCTTAAAACGCATGCTATCGCCAATAGCAAACTCGGTATATCTACCACGGAAACTGTCTTCTGTCAAGACGGTTCTATCCAACTGCGCTGAGAATCTTTCGCTATCAAGCTGACCGGTCCGACCAACAATCAACATGCCAGTCTGGTCAAACTCTTTCTCCTCAATATAGTTATAGACCTCGTTACCCTCAAGCAGCTCTTTTCCGAACAGGTCATAGAAGAACTGTGGTTCTTCTTCTAACTGGAACCGTGCTGAAAATTTAGAACTCCCCTCAATTGTTGGCAATAGGGGTTCTTGTGGACCAAGGCTCTGTGCACCACAACCGTAAAGCACAAAAGCACTCAGGATACAGGTCGCTACAAGTAAAACATCAAATGATTGTTTTAGCCTGTTCATTACTTTGTTTTTCCTCCTTGGAAATAATGAATCGGATGTTTGGGCGACGGAACTACGATACGAATTTTACGTCTCACTGTCCCTACCTCGGTTTCCGACAAAAAAACCTTAAAAATGGATGAAAACTGCTTTTAATGTAAACAGAAAGTCCCAAAATCTCGTTAATGAAACCAACATTACTTCAATTTCGTTCTTCTCTGTTACTGCCAAGCAGGTATCTGAAAGTTGTCGACACCCAACGAAGCATGTAAAAAGCAAATCTCCTTCCAACAAATTAAGGGTTTGTTTTGCGGTAATTCCCTGCAAACAGGTGATAAAATACCCACAAAACTGTTCTTAAGCATTTAAAATAGCACTGATTCAAATTTCTGTCAAGTTTTTAACAGAAAAAACGCATGCATTGGGGTGATAATATCACATATCATACCACAAACGTCATATTTTTTAAGTTTAATCATAATCAGCACCATTTTATTTTCGGTTTTTCGCCCATCTTAAGGATGAGTCGCGATCTACAAATCACTTCCGCATGCACCCAAGTAATTATCCCACAAAATGCTGGGCAGGGTGGATGCGTCCCTAATATGAGGATTATTTTGGAAACTACTGTCTCTTGGAGACACTTGAAGACAATAGAAAATAGATGATGAAGTTGTATTGTCTTAGGACCTGAGTAAAATATTGTGATAGGTCCTCGTATAAATTTGTTAGTATCCTCACAACGGCAGCGAACAAGTTATGCAACTCTGCACATTGGGCGTACTATAATTATACTACATTTTAAGGAAAATTGACATTTTTTTTTTTTCATACCACCATCAATATAGGCTTCTAAGCCTGAAAATTGGCTATAAAACTTTAGAAATTAAGACTTTGCGTCTTTTAGGTTTTCAGGACTTTTGTTGAAATATTCGATAAACAAAGCAGTCGTTACACCTAAGCACAGACCGGCGATTCCCGCAATGACCAAGATAAACCTAAGTTGAGGACTAATGGGAATTTTTCTTGGGACCGCGCGGTCGATGATTTCAATACCGCCTATTTGGTTGCGAGCGGTATTTAACTTCGATTCAGCATAGAGTATTTCAGCTTCAAGGGATCGTTTCGCAATCTCTTCAGCAAGTTCATTGGTTTTTTGAAGCTTGGCAACCGTCTGCGTAAGAATTATTTGGTTTTCTGGAATCTGTTCCAGCATTTGCGCCAATTCAGTTTTCAATGTGCTAAGTTCCTGCGTAAGGCGTTCTACAGCGTTTTCATAACGCGTGAGGTTGGGAACAAACGTCAATAACTGGTTCTTTATATAGGTATAATGGGCGGAGGTGCCGGAAGTAGCGGTAGTAGTTGTAGGAGAGATTTGAGCGTTTTTTTCCCGAATTTCAGCAATTTGGGCATCAAGACCCTTTAATTCTGAGGCAGTCTTGCCTACCTGTTCTGCATCCGCAACACGCTGCGATTCAAGGTTGAAGAGTTTTTCCTGCTGAAAAAGCCAAACCGGGTCGTAGGATGTGGTTTCTGATATTTTCGTCTGCTCTGATAAGGCTTTTAATTGTTCCTGTAAATGGGCAATGTGGACGCGCGTCGCGTAGAGTTGCTGCTGATTCGTTTCAAGCCTTTCCCGGACACTGGCATGACGTTCAAGCAAATTGGTAAGCGTCGGGACCCAGGTTTCTGGACTGCCATTTTGGCGAACAAATAAGAGAAGATCGTCTAAATCTTTTTCTATTTTGATTTGGATTTCTCGTCGTTTATTTTCGAGAAATTCCATCCGTCTTTTGAGTTTTGTTTCTTCATCTCCATGCCTCAATGTTTTCATAACCTCTACGAGCTGGTTAACAAGAAGAGCCGCATTACGTTCCCCTCCCTCCGCCTCGGTCAAAGCAAGCGAAAGATTGATATAGTCAGAGTCCGGATTCAGCTGAGCCTTCAGCATTCGTTTGAGTTTGCCGACCGGTGGGAGGAGAGAAACTGCCTCAGCGTTACCACTCTCTTCAAGGTTTTCGATTGCAATTTTCAGCATCGATTCTGTGGAAAATCGAGCACTGATTGTCTCCATTTCCCGTCGGTCAACACCGCCAGAGAGTACGCTTTGAAACAGGTTCGTTGAAGGAAGGGCAGACGTTGTATTCGGTTGGACAAGTAACATTAAAGTGGAAGCAGCATACGTTTTAGGCAAGCGGAGTGAAATAACCAGGGCGATTCCTAATACCAACAAAACACTCAGGCAAAGTGTAAAATCATACTTTCGAATAAGTTGAAGATAATCGCGGAGATGTTCCTCCTGTTGCGGCATGCGCGCGCGGGATTCCCACCCAATTCTTGAAGTGGAAATTGCCCCTCCTTTTCTCAAACCTATAGATTGTTGGCAATACGAATTTCTTCCTCGTTAAAGGCTTCGTCATGCCATTCAACTATACGCCATTCATTATTTCTCTTTTCAAAGATAAAGAGGTTGTCACCTTCAGCGTACACACCACTAAATCCACCCTCAAGCGAGTGTCCATCGGATATGAAGAGCTGGATTCTATAGTGATTTCGTACTTCTGCCTGTGTACCATCCTCGTTCATAGATATCTCTGGTGGAACGGAGAGTTCTATCTCAATGTCTTGAAACTTCTCAAAGACCCGAGTGGCAGCATCGCGTTCCTTTCGAATGTCATCAAACTCCAAGTCGTCGGTTTTGTCCCCGTCTGTTCCCATATCAGAAACATAGAGGAAACCGTCTTCCCAGAAGGTGTTGATATACGAGTTAACATCTTCGGTCTCATAACCTTGTCGCCATTGGTCTAAGATTTTATTGATTTGAAGGAGTTCTTCGGGCGGAACCTGACCAACCTTATCAGCGTCCCCACATCCCATAAAACCTATGAGTAAGATGAGTACGCCGGTGACTTTGGCAAAAGCCTTGAACATAATAAGTACCCTCCTTATTTAAAAGGTTTTAACAATACCTAAATAAAGACGTGATGGGGTTGCCCCGACCTCAATCCCCAATTTTTCAATATCCTTTGCATCCTGTTCAATGGACTGAATGAGTGTAGTCGCATTGTAGAAGTTTGCACCGACATAAGAATCAATGAGACTATAAACCCAAATCCCGATACCCGCATACATAAAAAACGTCCTAAGCTTGTAACGCTGATTCGCGAATTCGTACTGGTCTAACACACCTTTATCATCATTGGGATACAAACTGGCATACGTCGCGTAGGCATTGTAACGATTCTGAAAGGATTGCTGTGCCAACAAAGCACCGACAACAGAACCACCTATTCCCAAAATAGTAAAACTGCCGCGAATATAACCGCGACTATAAAATTGTCCCCACCCCGGGAAAACGGCAGAACGCACCATAGCACCAATCGGCGAGACGAGTCTCTCCTCTTCCACCACTTCAGGTGTTTGCTGCTCGGTATCTGCACCGTTTTTAGCCTCCTGCGCAAAGCTGGCGTGGAGGCTAAACAACAATAGTGACAAAATTAGCAAAAATCGCATCTGAATATAAGGCTTTACGCATCTAAGAAGTGCGTAAAGCCTATACGACTCCTAATAAACGTATTAACGTCTCCGTTTCGTCCGTTCCGTTGTTCGACTCCGATTATCATCGTCATCCTTGCTACTGCTTGAGCTACTACGCGATGAGCTCGAACTTGATGTCGTCGGGCGCGTCCGAGACTTTGTAGAAGAAGAGGAACGGCTTACGCTTGAACGCGAGCGCGTTGAACTTGAACTTGACGTCGAACTCGAACGACTGATGCGAGACCTTTCAGTGGAACGGCTTACGTTTGAACGCGAGCGCGTTGAACTTGAACTTGACGTCGAACTCCTATACTTTGAACGCGAGTCGTTACTTGTACCGGACGAGAACGACCGGTTTGAAGAAGGAGTCGAGCGTCTATAAAGTGGTGTAGTCCGCTGTCTATCTACGGAACTTCTATAACTGCTCGCTCTCTGTGCTGTCGAACCCGAATAAGACCGCTGCTTGCCAAACGCACTACCAGAGTATGTACTTCGTCTTATATTACTCCGTTGGAGTGTTGATGCAGAGGCAAGTGAACGCCGTTTCTCCGAAATAATTGACTGGCGCGACATCCGTTCCGTTGTCGCCGGTGTCTGCCTGCGATGGGTTTCAAGCGCGGTGCGGATGTTTCTCCTAACCGCTGTCCGTTCTCCTTGACGACTGTTCGCAGCCAAGCGACTACGGCTATACTGTCGACGGGCTGTTTCATGCTGTGTACTCCACCGATTCAAACGCGTTCGTCGCTGGTAAACCTTTGGTGTGCCACGGTAGCGACCTTGGTAGGAACCGTAATACGGCGAATAACCGCGGTAGTAGGCACCTGAGTAATAACTACGGTAACGTCCAAGATACCCGCCATAATGCGAACGGATTGACATATAGCGGTGATCGTAGATAGGATAACTCCATCGGAGATAGTGGTCGTGGTCTGTCGCGTAATAGATGGGACCATCGTAAAAATAGAGGTAGGTGTAGCGATGCCACGGCCGCCAACGATAAGTCGGTGTATACCGCTGAATCACTTTAACCTTCGGCTGTCTCTGATAAGTAGATACCTCAAGATGTTCTACGTCAATCTGTTCGCCACCTTCTGCGACTATATGAAGTTCCATCCATCCATCTTTGATATGACCCACGGCAGGAATCTTAATGCGCTCGGAACGATTTTTCGCTCGCAGGACAAAGGTGTCACCATAGCGTGTTTCCTTAGCATTCTCATCATGGTAACCTCGGCGAGTCACCTCGCGCTGGGTGTTACGAATCCAAACGCGTCCCGCGATCGGTTCTTCATAGTCTTCAATCTCCAGGTGATGCGGTTCCCCTCGATATCTCACCAAAACTTCAATATACTGTGTCCCTGCTGGAATTTCAAAGAGATATACCGCGCTGGCAATCGCAAATTCGTAGTTATTCGCGTTCTCGGCAGCATTTGCCCAAGCGGTGAGCCGAACACCGTCTTCAAAACGCGGACTGGCTGTAATTGTCGCATTCCCACGTTCTATCCATTCATCGACATCATTTGCAACGCGATGCTCTCGACTCAATCGGTCCGTGTAGTCATCATAATCCGCAGCGGCAGGGGTTAACAACCCAGCAATTGCGAAGCAACTGATGAGGCATACTGCACTTAAAATGGAAATACGGGTCTTCATGAGAATCCTCCTCCTATATTCATGTCCTTCATTTGGTATTGCCAATAGGCTTTTACCCACCGAGCGCGGTAACGTGTGCGTATCAAAGATAAACTATCTTAATCAAATTGCCATGGAAATAATACAATTTTCTTTAAGAATTGTCAAGGATTAATCAACGCCGTTCAATAGTTCAGACACCGTAATCACGACTCACCCTTTAAGAACCAACGGGTTTCTTAACATATTCGGAAAACTAAACGGTTTTAGTTTTTAGGTATCAGTTGAAGACCTCTTTTTTTCGCATGCTCACGGGCGAGTGGCGTAATAATCGTTGGGTTTTCATAAACTAATTCTCGCACATCCGCATCCAGATTTGAGATAGTCGCTGCGCTAATTAAAGTTTTTTCCACAACAGCACGCGAACCCCTCATTTTTTCTATGACCGACTCGGCGATTTGGGTTATCGGTACCAATTGAACGCTGAGTTCAGACAAAGCGTTTACATAATCGTTTTCAAGTTTACTGAAAATAGGACCCGTTTTTACGGAAACTTCGCTCTGATTAAGTGCGTCAGAGGCTGCTATAACCTTTTTTCCCTTAGAGAGTGCTTCGGATACCAAATAGGTACACGGTGTGTCCACTAACCTTAATGCGAGCTTCGCAGCCATCGGATACGAGAGGACAGGAAGCACAATTTGCTGATAAGTTTCTAAAAAAACTGCTATATTACTTAGGGATTTCTCCTGCAAAACGTTCTCTTCACCAAATGCGACATGAATCGGTTCGAGGTTTGCAACCTGAGTCGCAAGATCAGACAAAATTATCGTAATTTTCCATCCATTTTGTCTGCAAGTCTGAAGCTGCTGGATTGCTTCATGTAACTCAAGTTGTGTTGCACCAAAAATAGCAAGGAGTCGTTTTTCGTGTGTAATTTGCGTGGAAACCGGGGTTTGCTCTTGCAGTACCCTCTCCACAATTCTCCTAATCTGGTCAATCAGCTCCTGATTCATACTGCCTCAAAATATTAGGAAACCCATACGTTTCAACCAGCATCGCGTACGATTTCAACGGGTTCACCGCCTTTTAAGCCTGCCGCATTGGAATCGTCAGTGTCTAAGTGCATCTGAAGCACATAATCTTCAGAAATTTTAGGACGGACATTTTCAAAGATTAAAGCGCGCTCACCACGGAAGCGTACCTTTAAAAGGTCGTCTTCGCGAATACCGAGCGCATTCGCATCGCCAGGGGTCATGTGGATGTGTCGTGTCGCACAGATTGCCCCTTCCTCTAAATAAATGCTTCCGGCGGGACCAACGAGGGTAATAGGGTCGGCACCGACAAGGTCACCTGAGTCTCGAATGGGCGGGTTTAATCCAAGCCGAATTGCTTCCGTTTGAGCAACTTCGACTTGGGAATAATCCCGTACGGGACCAAGGATACGAACCGCTTCAATAGCGCGCATCCGTTTCCCAACGACAGTTAGCGTCTCATTCGCAGCGAATGCTTCAGGTTGATAAAGTGGGGCGTAGACAGTAAGTTGATGTCCGGCACCGTATAGAATTTCGAGGTGCTCCTGTGTTACATGGGCATGTCGTGCTGAAACGCCAACCGGAATCTGCTGCCGCTGTGTAACAGCATCACACGCGCGGTTTCCTGCATCACAAGTCCGTAAAGCACAACCGCTACATGCCTGGTCTGTCGTCAGTCTATTAACAACACGCTGGGTAATCAACTCAACAAGGGCGCGATCTGGCATCTATGTTCTGCCTTCTTGGTTAGGATATACTGAACGTCATGAAAAAAGGGACATCCAATGAATCCGAGGGCTACCTAATTTAAGACTTTGGCAACATAGTTTCAACTTCAGCGTGTGGCCGTGGAATCACATGAACTGAAACCACTTCGCCGACGCGCGCTGCAGCCTCGGCACCAACATCCGTCGCGGCTTTCACAGCACCAACATCGCCACGAACCATGACAGTCACGTAACCAGCACCAATTTGCTGATAACCAATCAGGTGAACATTTGCCGCTTTCACCATAGCATCGGCAGCTTCAATGCTCCCAACTAAGCCTCTCGTTTCTACTAAACCCAATGCCTCTCCGGTCATATTAATTCTGATGCCTCCTATTGAAAATTAATTCAAAAATAAGATCGAGTTTTTAACTTGTGAGTCGTACAATAGAAGCAATTTTCTGATCGCGAATCCGCGCGCAAAAAAAGGGGAAATCAGGTGAAATGCTAAAATCTCGCCCTGACCTCACCCTTATAGTATATCACAATTTCCTATTTTTTTCAAGAAAAAACTAAAAACGCGCTTATACGTTTCACGGACATCCGTTTCTGCCTTACTCACTTCGCCCAATTTTTCGTAAGCGAAGGCACGCCATAGATAAACCTGTGTGAGCGCATTCGGTTCACCTTGCCATGTGCGAATCGTTTCGGTCAAAAGTTCTACAGCGTTCCTGTAATCAGTAGTTGCTAATGATTGTTCTCCCAAATGCACATAAACCTGGGCGCGGCTGATATAGGCACCAGCAAAGTATTGCTCCGAACTAATCGCTTGATTCAGGTCTGCCAAAGCGAGTCTTAAACGATCTTCGTCCCTTTTTGTGGAAAGCCGTAGATAGGTATTACCACGTGCGTAATAAGCCACGGCACTCGGTTGCCGCTTAATTACAGTACTATAGTCAGCAAACGCATTTTGAACATCGCCCTGTTCAAAATAGGTTTGTGCTCGCCTTTGCATGACGCGGGCGTTCCATCTTTTTTTCAGCGAGGCTGAGTAATCCGCAATGGCGTGGTGTCTGTCCCCTAACGCTCGGTACGCATCGCCACGACTTGCGTACGCATCGGCGTGATACCGATTCAGGTCTAACGTTTGGGTGTAATCCGCGATAGCCGCTTTGTACTGTCCCACACGATAATGTGCCAGTCCACGCTTCACGTAGGCTTCAGCGTATTTAGGTTCAGTTTCAATGGCACGTGTAAACGCCGCTATTGCGTGTGGAATCTTCCATGTCCTCAACGATATTGTCCCTTCCCTTACGTCTGTTTGTGCCTGGCGGTTTTCCCCCTTTATCGCATCCCATGTTACGAAACGAGAAGCGAGGATGATAGTAAGAATCAACACCGGGGTCATGATATAAAAGAGTGGGCGCATGGTGAACGTCTTTCTGACGAAAATATCCGTTTAGTCGGATTTTGGCTTTCGAGTTTCGCTATAGAGATGATGGATATTTGTTCCCAACTTTAGAACGTTTACAGACGGATACGTCTCTGCCAAGTCAATTTCAATATACGCCGGAATTCCAGGTCGACCGCTGTAGCCTGTCGAAAAAATGAGTTGGTTTTCACCGAACGTCGCTATACCATCTCTGATATTTTGACTTGGGAAATAGTGAATCGGGGTATGTCCAACAATAAGGAAAGTCCCGTGGATGGCTTCAAGGAAATTTTTGATATGCGTTAAGGTGTATCCGCCGCTGTAGGCGACCTCTGGACGATGCCAAAGGAGTTCCTCAAGGGTTTTCGGGTTCGGATCCACCAGATCGGCAAGGCTTGTAACAAAACGCGCGGGACCCGCATGGATACCGACGAAGCCGTTTTTTCCAACGACCACCGTCGGTAGGTTCATCAGAAATTCGTAATGTTCGTCCGTCATTCTTTCAATAAAGTTGAACTGCTCGTAATAGGCACCAAGAGGACTGTCGTATAAAGCACGAATAAAGTGTCTCTGGTTTTGTGCCGTCATCCCTTGCCTTTTGAGCATTGCGTATGCATCTGCGGCAGCGAATTCATGGTTTCCTCGGAGATAGATAATCCTTTCACCCTTATCGCCAAGTTGTTTTCGGAGTTCCATAACCCTGTCGACGATGAGAGTATCCCCATAAGGCGGATGTCTCGGTTCATCGGGTTTATAATCAACAGCATCACCGAGTATCAATCCGTAGACCTCTTCGTCGGCTTGGATGCGTTCAACGAGTTTCGTGAGTTTCAACCATTGGTTGAAGTCGCCCCAATGTGCATGTAGGTCGGAAACAATGTAAACAGTGCCGTGGTCGGGGAGAACAACGATATTCCCGTCGCGCGTCAGTTGATTGGGATACTGCGCGAGTAACTTGGGTTGGGCGGTCGCAGCGGAGGTAAAGCAGATCAAACAAAGTGCGAGGTCAATAAGTGAAATGTTCATAATAGTATAGTCCGTAATCTCCAAACCTGCCTGTCCGAACCGCAACGGATAATTAGGAATCAGTTGTCAGTTAGGCGGAAGTCGTCTAACACGCTTTACCTCTTACCATAGCATCAAAACCTATAACGCGTAATGAAATGGAGAGCGGATATGCGGAACGCACGTTAAAGTTCAAACGCCCGTTGTTCCTCCGCAAGGAAAAAATTAAAATTTGAAAAATGGGTCTATAGTGTCTTCTTCCTGTGCGAGTCTATTCAAGTGCCGTCGTCTCCGATGCCAGCAGACGAGATAACCGATAAGGGCAAGTCCACCGAAGCCGCCCCACAAGACATAAGAATTAGAAAAAAGAGATGCCCATTGATAACGTTCCGTCAACGATTCGCGCCAAAGAATATCATACGTGGCAAGATCCCATCCAACGACAGTCTCAAAAGCTGTCCTGAAATTGTTGCCAGTATGGAGTTCAGCAATCAGTGAAAACAGCACATCTCTACCTTTGACTTCGACCAACCAACGGACGGTATCCTGACTTTCAGCATACGCCAAATCCGCACCGGCTTGCGTCTGTGGAAAACGCCGCTCCAGTTCCTGAAGCGGTATAATAGATTTTGAGAAAATGTGTTTGAGTAATGTTTCGTGGCGACTCGGCACCCACTCCTCAGCGAAATAAATGGCGATGCCTTCTATGAACCAGAGCGGGATTTCCTTTACAGCTTTACGGGTGCACTGTCCAAAAAGGACGTGTGCGATCTCGTGACGCAAAACTTGGGTCAGCTGCAACTTTGCAAGGGCAATGTACTTCGGATTTTGGATGACGATACGTCGACTCAACGGAAAGGCGCATCCAACCGCCCAATCTTGGATCGGAGCATGCACGGAAGCCTGAAACTCCTTTTGGGTGTCGCAGACCCAGATGTCAATAATTCCGACCGGCATGCGACTCGTCAACTGTGGCAATTCGGCATAGAAATCCTCCGCAACCTGAAGAATCGACACCGGATCCGCGGTTCCTTTCTGATAGTAGACTCGGAAGTGTGGGCTTTCTACTGATTGCCAAGCTGCCGATGCAGAAAATATAGGCAACAGTAATACGAGGAAAATAAGACTTTTCATATATTCGCAGCACCATATATATCCCATCCCACCTAAGGGGCTGGGTCTACAGGGGGTGGGTCTACAATAACACCCATAAATAGCACTGTTTTTGTCTCGTTATCACGAATCGCAAAGAGGAACGGGCGGTCTACAATAAAAGGAATCGGTGGCGGTGGCACACTCGTTACACCGATCCCAACACTGGTTACTGCTACAGCTTCAGTCCCTTCCTCGTTGACCTCGACGAAGGTTTTATGGCTCACTTTTTCGATGAACAACCTTTCACCCAAAACCCCTAAGGATGCCATCCGGCTGAAATCTGCAAGTGCTGGGTTAAACGCTATATCCATACCGAGTACTTTCAATGGGGCATTAAGCGTCTTTTCATATTCCAGTTTAAATTTGGGCATGACGAGGGATACGTCTTGTTCGTGAAACTGCGATATCCAATTCTCCCAACTTTCGGCGTTCAAATGCTCTAAAAAGATGTTGAGGTCGGATTCACGATCCGGTAGGAAAATATACATACTCATCTGTCCATCGCCATAAGCGAGACTAACTGCTTGAAAGTTCTCGCCCCGGTAATATGGATACCACCTATTCTGTCTCATCATTGGTACTTGCTTTTCATCGCCATTTGAGAGGAAGAAAGTATCGTCTCGTGTCGCTAATGGATTGAATTCTCTCTGCCACGTCCCTTTGAAGTAGATAGCGTTAACAAGTAACAATACGTCGGTGGGGCGAATCTTATCAACGATTTTTTTAATTTTGCCGTTTGTATTGGTATCCACCCATTGGTTAATTGTTGTTGGAGCACTCGGATCGTTAAAGTCGAGCGTCGAAATTTCTGCCCCGAAAAATTGGGTGTTTCGCTGCAGGAAATCCTGCTTGAATCGGACCTCTTGGCGCGCCCAAAGCGAGTTCGCAATGGCGAGGGTCACCTTCGGATCTGCTGTCAAAAGTGTCTGCTGCAATCCAGCATAGCCAACGTTGATTGCTTCGGCGTCTAATCCTTGCAGTTTCAGTGTGTTGGTCATCGCTTGTTCAGTTTCACCAGCTGCGCCGTTCAGCGTCATTGCCAAGGCAATGGAGATACTGAGGGGTGAGATAAAAATATTCTGATCCTGCTCAGTTTTACGGATTTCATTGAACAGGTTAAAGCCGAATTGCGTATTTGCCGTGACAACGTTAGTCTCAACGAAGTCAATCTCAAGTTCGGCTTCCTTCTTGCCAAACATGTCGAGGGGCATCTCATCACATCCGGCACATAATAGGAACACCGAGCAGAAAAGTCCAAGAAAAGTTGTTGTGGCTATCTGTTTTTTATCCATCTGTTCCCTGCTGTTTCAAGCGGTCACTTTGCGACTTTGATTGAAAGGTTTATCCTTAATAGAGGTGGGCAACATAACTGCCATAGCCGTTGTAAATCTTCGTTGGATGTCTTTCATTACTTCCAATCATCCGTTCTTTGGCTTGCGACCAGCGTGGGTGCGGCACATTGGGATTGACGTTTGCCTCAAAGCCATATTCCCTCGGGGCGAGCGTATTCCAAAAAGTCCTCGGCTTCTGATCGGTCAACTCGATACTAACAATGGATTTGATACTTTTAAATCCATATTTCCAAGGGACGATAAGCCGAATAGGTGCCCCGTGCTGCGGCGGCAAGACATGCCCATAGATGCCGACACCGAGTAGCGTCAAGTCGTTCATTGCCTCATCGAGCGTTAATCCTTCAAAGTAGGGCCACGGCAAGCGTGCATTATGTTGCTCAGGTGCCATGTCGGGGTCCAAGAATGTAAGCATCCGGACATATTTGGCTTCAGCCTTCGGTTGAACTTTTTCAAGCAACGCTTTCATTGGAAAGCCGATCCACGGTACCACCATCGCCCACGCTTCAACACACCGGAGTCGGTAGATGCGTTCTTCGATCGGCATCTGTTTGATTAAGTCGTCCACATCCAGTGTCATTGGCTTTTCGACCAATCCAGATATTTCAACTTCCCAGGGCCGTGTTCTGAATTTTTCCACCTTTTTCCAAACTGTGCTTTTCCGGTTAGTAAATTCATAATAATTATTGTAAGTGGCGGCAACTATTTCATCAGTCATCTGCCTTTTTACAGTAAAGTTTGCATTATTTTCGACAGCAAGTTTTTGTGCACGGAAAGGTTCTAACTGCTTTGCTACGCCTTTATTCTGCGCACACGCGTTTGAACTTGGAATGAGTAAGGCACTGGCACTCGCTATCCCCAAGTTTTTGATGAATTTCCGGCGATTGATATAATCTGATTCAGATGTCGCCTGATTTTCAGGGATTTCCCATCCCTTTGGAATTTTGATATACGCCATGAGATTTTCCTCCGTGTCTGAGAATCTGTTATGGGCCCTTTCAAGATGGCGGATCTAAAAGTTTTGATCCGTTGACAGGAAATTTAAATCCACACCGCTTGACTATTGATGCAATCGTTTCTGTAATCCATTCTTCAGCGTGAGGTGATACAATTGCTTCACTATCTTTATCGATCAACGTTTTTACGTCGATTTCAAGGGGGACGCCAAATTTATAGGGATCGTCACGTGGAATTGATCTAATATCAATGATTGCACGCACTTCCTGTTCATACTCAAAAGGTTTTCTCTTATAGAAGTAGAGATAATGCAGCAGATTCTCTATTGATGAATCTTCAGGTATCTCAATTTGATTTTGATTGTCAGTGGACTCTATGTCATAATCTATTTTGCCGATAAATATATTAGGTGTATCTGGCAAGCAACTTTTCAAATTCCGCATCGTTGTTTTGATTGCTATACCGCTGTTGCGGATGTGATATTTGTCCCACATCTCCATTAATTCTTCTTCCCCTTGGTGCCAACAGTTACACATGATGTATTGACGAAGATTGGGTTCAATATGGATGTTCGCGGATCCGTAATACCGCATCATTGCTTCAGGAATATGCCCTTCAAACTTATCATCGTATTTATCGGCTCGTGTAAAAAATAAGGATTCCGTTGCTAAAATATTGATAAACTTCTCAAAACTCATATATCGCCACAATGTAGCGTCATCTTTGGGATGTATGATACCTTTCAGTGCTTTAGACATAAAATTGTCTTTCAAAGTGAACGCGCCAGTTGGCTGTGTTACCGCGATATGGAGTTGTTTATGAAGAATTCCATTGTCTTCAACGTCCCGACCAAATTCTTCTTGCGGACGATTATCTCTGCTTGGGTTTCGCACAGCGGGCAAAACGTGTCAGTTTCAACTCCGAAAAAATGGCTGGTGAATAATTGGCACCCTGATAACTTACGCTTTACTGTCTCTGAAAATCTCTGAATGCATCACGAATTTTCGTGGCAATAGATTTAATGGTTCCGACATCAAAAGTTATCATATCAGTCTGTTCATAGTCAGTCCTAGCTTTTTTTGACATTATGGCATATATGAACTTATGCGATCTGAACCAGTTATCTATCTCTATCTCAGGAATTTCGGCATCAACGCCTATTATTCTCATTCTAACTGTGTATTCATCAAGTTTCATGGGGAGGGCACTCATTAATGTAGACTGATAGCGCGCATGTTCGATTTCGACTAACGACCAATCTATATCAAAATTTTTCGATTCTTCTTTCAAAATTTTTTCAAATTTCTTCTCAAAATTAACTTTCATGCTGACCTCCGTTTCTTCAAAGCGTCCCTGATAAGCTAAAACAGGATCTTGATTCCTTTATTCTGTCTTCCACAGCGCGTTCTCTCGTGTTTTTTATATACCCGTCGCTTCTATATAAAAGGATAACATGCACCAAAAAGAAAATCAATTGAGAAAAGGAAAGAGGTTTATGGTGTGATTTGACTTATTTTTTCAAAAGTGCTATAATTTCTTCCTTGGATGATACTGACAACGAGAAACGATCCTCTGTATTTACCGTTCGCGATGCTGAAAATGCCATGATGACCTTCACGGTATTTGCGATTGCGACTGTTATAGGTATTTTTCTACACGAGATTGTTTTAAAGCGGCATAGTATTACGGACGGTCTTTTCGGAAATTCTGTCAGCAGCCACACTCTTGACGCTTGTTGACGAAGGGATTGATATTGTGTTTCTTAGACGCACGAGAGAAGAACGCAGAAAACAACGCGAAGAAGGCTATCAGCAGGGGATTCAAGAGTTTTCGGAATGGAATAATCGACGACTTGAAGCCGAAGCGCGTGGGGAAGCATTTACAGAACCGCCACCCGGAAAAGATACCGTAAAACCTGAAAAGAAAAAACGGTTCATTTTCTTTTAGTCAAGTGCCGAGTCTATACAAACTGAAATTCTGCTTGAACGTAGTTGTCCATTTGGACCGGCTCATTCCCTTCTGATTTGATGATCTGATACGCATACCCAAGTGTATGATTGTTTCCGAAGTATCCATCAAGCGGAAAGTACCGAAGAGGAGATAGATAGTGTTAAAGTTTAGGTTGATCGTCACGATAGTTTTTGTTTCGTTGTTTTTAGGTTGCGGACCCAGTAAACTTGAACAGACAGTTGCCGAGGGAAACCGCAAATTAGAGGAACGACGAGAGCGGGATCGTATAAAAGCCGAGATTGAGAGTGCCGCAGCAGAGAAACGTTGGCAGCAGAAGCTTGTAGAAATGAACCGTAAACGGGAAGCAGAGGCTGAACTATCACAACTACAGGCGGAATACGATTACGAATTATCACGATTAGATGCAGAGAATCGTAAACTTGAGATTGAGAATGAACTCCGTAAAGCCGAGATTACGTCTGAAAAAGAAATCCGTATCACCGAGATTACGTCCCAGGCCGAAATTAAGAAATATCAAATTCAGGCGTATGAAAGGATCACTACAGAGACAATTAATGCTCAAGCGAATCTCGAGGAAGCAAAGCTGCTTTCAAGAGTGGGTGTAGAACAAGCTCGGATGCAAGCGTTAATTGGAGCCGTCCAGATGCGACTGGAGAGCAAAACGAAATCTGAGGAGATTGAAGCTGCCAGACAAATTGAAATCGCGAAAAACATTACATCCGCTGAAATCGCTCGCGCTGAAACGATTCGCGCTCAAAACGCTGGTGTTGAAGAAACGGCACGTGTTGAGGCGGCAGCTGCGGTTGCAATTGTCGATAGAATAAGCCGTGCAAAAACCGAAGAAGAGTTAATAAAATATGCGGCAACAGTTGCAGTTTTTAGTCAGTCTGTCCCGGAAGGATACTATGATGCCGATGGTTACTTTATTGAGACAGACTAAGTTTTTGCGAATTCGTAACGCATTGGAAAGGAATAGTAAGATGTCTGTAAGCTCTTTGCCAAACCAAGAAGGTTCTTCGTGAAGTATACTGCCATCGGAAATTTGGTCCACTGCCAATTTCAAACTCACGTTAGCATCGTATTATCGAGCACCATCCGTCCTATCAATCAACTCACTGGTGAGGGGGTGAAGTGTCGCCGTTAATTGAGACCCGAAATCGGTAAAACTCAAAACCGTCAGGTCAATTACCGGTTAATTGTTTCCAGATATCCCCATGTAATTTCATGAATTCCCGATAATCCGGCAAATGTTTCATGTGGTGTCCAGGCTGTTCCGCATGGCAACCGATACAGAGCGCTTTCAGGTCTTTCGGTTGATTATACTGGATTCCTTTTAAATGGTGGGCATGGAGAAATTTAGGGGCAGATCTTAGATCTATGCTACATCCTTCACATTTCCATTCTGCATTCTCGCGACACTGTAGCGAACGCAAATTCCAATCCGGTGGATATTGTGAGATCGTCCGCGTTACTGGCGTAATTTTGGGACCAAAAAGGAAGTCTGTTGGAGGGGGCACATAACCCGGATCAATCGCATTAAACCAGTCTGCTAATGGAAAAGCGTCAGCAGAGATATACTTCAGATTCAATTCGTGCCACAAACAGTTTTTACAAATATCCAACCTGAAGGTCTCCGGATTGTCGAGCGAAAGATTATCGGCAAAATTGAGGAGAAACTCTCCATCCGTCCGTCTCGTTACCACATAGCGTTTATATTTTCCCGCGGCTTTCATACCTTTGAGGGTTTTACAATTTACAACGTGATACTTCGGTAAACTCCCCATGACATCCCGAATGTAGAGAACAACCTTCCGTCCTTGATATTCAAGAGTTCCGTTTGGAGCAACCTTCACATCATCAGTCTCTACCGTGATGCCCCGTGTTGTTATTAATTTTTTTACTTTTGGCGGAACGAAGGGTTGGAAGGGAATCCCCATTTCTTCGAGTAAACCATCCAAATTTGGAAAATCTTTTGGTAACTTCAATTGACTCCCTCAGATTTGTTGAATCGTTTCATAAGTTGCTCGATCTCGCTGATAAGTTCTTCGGATTTTGTGACAACTCGAAACTCGACTCGGCGAGATGCTTCTCTGTCCTGATTGTCATTGGAATCAAAAATGAGTTTACTGGAAGACAAACCATTCGCTGTCAAATATTTCTTAATCCATTCCTTATGCTCCATGATTGCCGAATATCTGATTTCAAGCACGTATTGAAGGACGTTCCGAGCTCTATCCTGTGATAACTCCATATTATTATAGTAAGCGACATCTACGCCAACTCCATCAAACCATTCACTGGAGGTGTGCCCTTCAATGCGAATTTCAGCAATTTCCTCTTTATATTCAGGCTTCATCAGGATCGCAATGTACCGTGGAAAAAAGTCGCGTAGGACGTTTTTAAAGGCAGTTGGAACAGTGTCATCTCCTTGTCGAAAGGGTTTCTGGAAACGGATAGTTTCCCTATCCAGATATCCGCGCCACACAGTCCTAAACTGTGTCTTTTTGGCGGGAGTTCCCTCAAATTCTGTGCTCAATTCTTCGTATAAAGCGGACTGCAAATTTTTGTAAGCCCCAAGGATTCTCTCAAGCTCCTCTTTATAGACAATAATTTGATTGTTCTTGAGGCGAACATTTAACATGTAACTGATGGAAATAAAGAGAAAGATGACCATCAAGCCAGCCATCACATCGGATATAGAAACCCAATGTTCTTCAGTTTCTCGCTCTTTCGCACGAAATAAGTTTCCTAACACCTATCAAGTTCCTTCATGGCTCGCTTCGACAAGCTGTCGAAGTTCTGTAATGACCTGGGTGTAAGGCACAGTCAATTTCCTATAATTGTCAACAAAGCCTTCAGAAAGACTCTCAAAGTGGCTTGCAAGTGTTCCTAAGGAAGTCGTCAGTTCTTTCTCTAGGACCTCATCCAGCATCTTAACTTCTTTCCGAAGATCACTATGTAAGGCGTTGATATGATTTTCTATATCCTCCCTATTCTTTTCAACGATGTTACCAAGTTCAAGTGCCTGCGTCTTTAAAATATTCTGCATATCTTGGGTGAGATCCTCGGTGAACTTCGTTGTCACCTGAGCAATATGATCTGCACTCTTTTCAAACACATCATCAAGATGACCTTTGATATTATTGATCGTCTGGTGGATTTGCTGATTAGAGGTTGCCATCGCAGTTTGCAGCTGCTGCGATTGATTCGTTAATGTCTCGCGTTGCTGACGCATGCTATCCTGAGACGCATCAACAGAGGTTTTGACGGTATCTGAAAAATGCGTTGTCAGCTCGATAACATGTTGGTTGGTCTCACGTGTGGTATTCTGAAGCACATCTACTTGTGTTTCTAATGCAGCGCGTTGGGTTTCCATACTGGCATGAGAATCGGTAATCGCTGTCTTCACCGTGTCCGAAAAACCAGTGGTGAGATCGTTTAAGCGATCCTCAATAAGTGGAAAGGCTTCATGTGCTTTCTGGCGCAGCGCGCTGAATGCCTCTAATTGATCATTTAAAGTATGAAGTATCGGATCCAGTTTTTCAGCAATAGAAACGAGACTCTCACTTTGATCCTCAATTGTCATTAATGACTGGGCTGCTGAGGCTAACGCGATGCGCGACTGCTCAACACTTTCGGCAGCCATCCGAAATTCTTTGGCAAGTTCATCCATCTGTTGACGGTACTGTTCCTGCCACTCTACAGTTTTTCCAACCGCTTCGTTTAACTGTTTGAAGTTTTCGCCAAATTGCTCAGTGAGATTCTTATTAAAATCCCTGATCACTTCCCGAAGTGCCTCAATCAGTTGCCCAGTGGCAACTTCCCCCACTTTTGCTGCAATTTCACCAACCTTCTCCGAAACAGTTGAAGTCAATTCCTGCAATTGCGTAAAAACCGTGCTTTCATCTTCACCGGTGAGTGCTTCCCGTATACCATTGAGTCTCTCCTGCATTTGACGGTTCTGCTGCGTTTGTAATTGAATCAATGCATCATATTTGCTTGAAAAGGTTGCTGTTAAATGATGCAATTGTTTAAACGTCGCACCGTTTTCGTCGGTAAGAGAGACATGAATATCAGCAAGATGCGTTCCAATGTTGCTCAAAGCTTCCCGCGTTGCGCTGCCTTCGTTTTTGAAGGTTGTCTCTAACTTCACCAATTGCGAGAGAAGGTTCATTTCTCCAGATGTTTCTATGCCCCTTAAAGCATTCATAAACTGATCGCGTTCTACTTCGATCGGGGTCCTACCCTTTTGAAACATTTGAAACAGGGGTGCGACCACGCCCTTCAAAAGAACAGATGATCCGATTCCGACGAGTGATGTCAAAAAAGCGAGTTTGAGTGACTTTAATAACTCTGAAATACTCGCTTCAATATTCTGGATATCGAAAGCCTGGAGCCCGATAAAAATCCCCAGAAAAGTTCCAAAAACACCGATAATCGTTAAAATTGAAGCAACCGTATTGGTATGTGTATACCAGCCTTGAATCCTCCATAAAATACCGAAGGCAACCACACCCACAATAATTTGGAAAACGACATATCTACGTGTAAACTCATATCCTTCTTGAAAAGAATCCGGAATCCAAAACCAAGCTATTAAACTAAGAAGAGCAGCAGTGCCCAACGGGACCAAAATGCTCAAGATATTTTTCGGCATAAACCTCCTTTAAGTAGGACTTACATTCTACCGGTCACTTCATGACTTTAGTTCATTCTGTCGATCCTCTCAATGTGTCTCAAATTCAAAGAAACTCCATGTCCACTCACCAGTTGCTAGTGAATCAAAGATGTCTATGATAGCATCACTCATCATGAGTAGATGACCTGGACCAATAATGACTGTGCTACCGGCATCCGCCACTGTGCAGAGTTTGTGATCGTCAGGGGTATGTTTACCACCTTCTACCGGCTCCATAAGAATGCGTGTAACGTTACCTAAGTTTATGAGTTGGTTATCGTCCTTTCCAGGACCCGTGAATATCCACATAGTTATTTCCTTTCGGAATTAGTCGTTTTGGACTTGATAAAATTTAGAATTTGACAAAAAACACAAAAAATGTACAATATTCAGAACATCACTTGGTAGGGAATGTTAACCGCGTCGTTTGACGCGGTCCCTACATTGTTCTCGAGGGAGTTACTAATGGGACTTTTACTGTGGCCGCTCCTTGTCTTTGCTTACTATAAGCAAAAAGACAGGTTGAAATCCTGGCTATTGTTCTTCATTTTCTTCGGTTCTGTAGTAACGGTTCTCGGTGCTGGAGAACACGTAGGTATCGCACTGCTACTCCAAGCAATAGGCATACCTATTCTTTGGCTATCAGCATGGTTGATGGCTTGGTGTATCAAGCGGTATGTCAGCCGAAAGAAAACAAACTAACCTAATTGCGAAGAGTTTCGATCCCCCCAACCTAATAAGAACAGGACTTACGCAAACTGATCAAATATTGGACACTTGGTCGCAAAAAAACTGAATACTTCCGGGGACTTCACCGCTCTACCCGACTTACTACGAGGTCTCTTCCAATTGTTATTATCAAACTCACGTTAATTGAAAGTTTTTGTATAAAGAGAACCCCTTTGGTATAATGGAGTTATCACATCTCTATAACCAAAAGGAGTTCTCTGATGAATATCATAACACTTTTCTGTAAAATGGACGACTTTTTTCTTGCTTACGAAAAATGGCAGGGCCCGCATTGTCTACCAGAGAAGACACCCCTGGAAACACGCGGACGCCCTCGGCAACTGCATCCGAGCGAAGTGATGACGATCCTTGTTGCGTTCCATCAAAGTGGGTATCGGACGTTCAAACGCTTTTACGTAAAACATGTCCGTGTCTACTGGGTCAACGAGTTTCCACATCTACTGAGTTATTCTCGGTTCGTCGAACTCAAGAAAGAGGTGTTGACGCTTTTGACGCTTTATCTTCATGCTCACTTGGGTGAATGTAGCGGTATCTCCTTCGTGGATTCCACACGTTTGCGGGTTTGCGACAATAAGCGGATTTCCTCGCATCGCGTCTTCGCAGCACACGCCCGACGCTCGAAGACCTCAATGGGGTGGTTCTACGGTTTTAAACTCCATCTGATTATCAACGAGAAAGGGGATCTCTTAGGCTTTGAGGTGTCCCCGGGGAATACCGATGACCGTCAGCCCCTCTCGAAGTTGTCGTCCGAGCAGATGTTCGGCACTCTCTATGGCGATAAGGGATATATCTCCAAAGACCTCCGGGAGTTTCTACATGCACAAGGTATCAACTTGGTCTATAAAGTCCGTAAAAACATGAAGCCGCTGCGGGTGTCGATTTCCGATGAGGTGCTGCTAAAAAAACGGACGCTTATTGAATCGGTGATCAAGGAACTGAAAACGCAGACACAAGTGGAACACAGTCGACATAGAAGTTTCGTTAACTTCCAAGTCAATGTCGTCTCTGCTTTGATCGCCTATCAGCTCTTGGAGAAGAAACCCGCGTTGAACCTCGATGAACTTCAAACTGTCAGCGATTTACCCGTGATTTTCTAAACGCTAAACTTTTTTCAAACTCACGTTTCAATTATTTATCAAACTCACGTTTCATACTTTTTTCATCGGTTTTCTGGAGGGCATCAGAGATATCGGTAGGGTCTGTGGTGACCGGAATTTCGAGTTCCAGAATGGAGGCATCCTCTGTTGTTTTACCCGCCTTTGTGTCCGAGCAGATACCGATGTATCGGTGCGGAATGCTTTGTTGCTCTGCCCATTCCCGCATTGCTTGTGAAAAGAGCCCGATGGAAGGAACGAGGTAGAGGACTCTGCCACCGATCCCCGCAATTTCTTCAGCGATTCGGAGTGCCGTGAAGGTTTTGCCCGTGCCGCACGCCATAATCAGTTTGCCACGGTCTGCGTCTTTGAAGCCGTTGATAACCTCGTCAAATGCCTGTCTCTGATGTGTTCTTAGGCTGAACCTTTCTTGTTGATAGTCGAGGTGTTCGGTTGTTTCAACGCTTAGATCGGGCCATTTCACGGGTCGGCTGGCAAGGTCGGCAGTGCTGATGCGTTGACACGGAGGTTGCAATCCGTCAAGCGTTCTGTAGACGTTGGCACTCCAATCACGGGCGGTGTCAACGAATATCCGAGCCGTAAATGGGGCGCGATTGGAGTAAGATATGAATGTGTCGATATCTCCCTTTGAAATCCGCGTGTTTTCGGCATAGCACTTACACTGAATGGCACAGTATCCATCATCGCGCTCTTGTGCGACGAGGTCGATACCTATATCAATGCCGTCGAATTCTGGGCGGAGTTCTGCCCATTCTGACCAGAGATAGACTTCGGAAAATCGTTTTTGGTAGAAAGGATCTTCAAGGAGGTATGTTCTGATGAGTCGCTCGAAAAGTTTCCCTTTTCCGTATTGTGTGTTGGCGTTCTCGCGGATGTAATTAAGCGCGCTATAAAATTCGTTATCTGTTTCTTCGTTGCTACTTCCGGTAGCGAAATAGGTTTGCGTTGCTTCTGACATATCAGCTTCCTTACTAAAATGGGGCAGTAGACATGGGATTTGCCGAGTTTCATAATGTCTACCTACTTGACGGGCTATGGTACCTGATAGTTGGGAAAAAGTCAAGTCCTTATGTAACGAGCATCGGAATCCTTCAGTTAACCAACCCACTTCAGTTGACTATCTGATTTTTTTTGCAACTTTTTCGGTTTTTGGTGTATAATATCCTAAAGTATTTTATTCGGCTTCCACTTTCTGACGAAAACAGCGGAGTGTATTGAGCAGTGCTAACAAAACATCGGCATATTCTCATTCTACTTGTCGGACTCTTGTACGTGTATTCAGTATGTCCGTTCCTGTGTGCAACTTTGGAACAGAAGTCCTGTCATAGCGTCCCTCAAAAAGTCTTGAGCGGAGATGTTGAAACCCGATCCACCTGCTGTCAAGTCACTAAAACCGGAACAGCGGGTAATGCCGATGCTCCATCAGAAAGCGATAATCCGTGTTGTTCAAAAGACTTAGAACTTGTTCTTCCAGACGATAGATATAACACGCACGAATCCCGTGAGTCGATTGAGCAGTCTCTCGTCTCAATTCTCCCTATCTCAGTAACTTTACCTATTACACCGTGGGAATCGCTTGAGAATTCCCCAGTGCCGCTATCCACATTTTTCCCCGATCACGCTCTATCCCATAGAGGCCCCCCATTTGCGCAGTGCTAAGTGAATTCCACCAGGAATTCTTCAAGCACTCACCTATTCCTTGATCCCATTACTTTTTCACTTTTTCATAACGTTTTCCCGAGCTTTCTTTTCATGAAGATTTGCAAAGGGAACTCTTTAGAACTTACGCAATATTGGTAGAAATCAACTGTGAAATTATTCTGTTTTGTGCGTAAGTCCTACTCCTTAATAAACCTGTGGCTCGGCGTGTTGTATCTCACCACGCGACACGACTTTATCAAATGAGGAAATCACAATTATGAAAATCCGTCTGTTTTTATGCGCGATGTTGTTCAATTGGATGTTTATCTCTTTCGGGTTCACACAAGAAAGTTGTCCCGCTTGAAGTAATCCCGTCTTACCGCCCAGCGGTCTGATGAATGAAGTCAGTTTGGCTTCACAAGAGATAAATCAATTTCGAGTAAATATCAATATGTTAATGTCTCCCGATGCACAAGGTGGACATCTTGAAACGAGAGGACTTTCACCAACGGGTGAAGTTATCGATGCGCCTTTACATAGACATCATGTGGCGTTGAGCACTTACCGGATTGATGTTGGATTGCAATACTTGCTGAACGACCAGTGGACACTGCAGGCGAACATTCCGTATGCAGTTAAAAACCAAGAGGCAAGTATTGAGTGGATTCATCCGGTGAGCCCTGAAGATGAGCAAGCAATTTTGCGGAGTCGGGATATTCATCATCGAAATGAAACTTATACCGGGCTTGCGGATTTGGATTTGTTTTTAGGCTACAAAATTCGTGGACTCTTTAAAACTGGGGACATATTATTTGCTCGGTTCGGCACGACGGTTCCGACCGGTAGAACCGAGGAAAACCCGTGGGAACTTGGAGATGCAGGCATTGCACATCTCCATATCCAGTTCGGTACCGGCACCTTTAACCCGAGTGCAAGTTTGCAGTACAACCTACCTCTCTATCGAGGTTTGCGTATCACCGCTTCCGCACGTGGAATGTTTCCAATCTATGAAAACAGCAAAACTTATCGAGGATCAGCGGAGTTAAGCTATACAGCAGGCTTTACATATCGTCTCTATGATTGGCTCTCATTTAATGGGAACTATCTTGGATTTTATCAAACCTCTGCCTCTTGGGCTGGGGAACGCGATATCAACACAGGGATGCGTTATAGTATGGCAGCACTGGGTATGTCCGTGGTAACCCTAAACGATATTTCCGTATCTGCCAACGTCATGTTTCCACTGACGCAAGAAACCCTTTACGATGGAAGCGACGCAATTGAATTTGGCAATCTGGTCTCCTTGACCACGACCTATTCATTTTAATTTGACGGAGGAACAACGATGCGATCCCAGAATTTCACGTTTTTTTCGATTTTTCGTCCTATGGCGAAGTGTGCCTATCTGTATTGCACAACGGTGCTACTGGTTGGTATACTGTTTTTTCTTCAAGTAGGTCATGCCCAAGACCATACAGCACACAACGCGCATAAAACGCATACCATGGCATCTCTCAATGTCGCGCTTCATACTGAGCCGCAAACCATTCAGGCAGGAATGCCCACAGTCCTAACCTTTCATCTCACCGATACAGAAGATGAGCCTGTTAGTGATCTTCTGGTACATCATGCCCGTGTTCTGCATGTGCTTGTTGTCAGCGAAAATTTACAGATTATTGGGCATATTCATCCTGAAGATTTTGAGTCTCGCGACATCATGGCGGAACTGGACGGACGGTATACCGTTCACTTCACATTTCCTGCCGCAGGGAGATACATTCTCGCTGTTGATGTGATGACAGCGGATGCTGAATTCGCGAAACACTTATATGTAGATGTCGCGGGTGGCGAGAAATTAGCTGGCATGACACAAGATTTCCGCCGTGAAAAAATCGTTCTCGGTTATACTGATGAAGGTGGTGATCGGTATACGAAAGCCATCTCTCTAACCGATAAAAAGAGCACATCCACATATCACGTAAAAATAGAGGCACCAGAACAGATTAAGGCAGGCGAGATGGTACACATTACCTACCATTTTTCGCACGATGGAAAACCGCTTACCGATCTCGTTCCGTTTCTGGACGCACCCATGCATTTCGCTATTGTCAGCACACGCTTGGATGGTATTGTGCATACGCACGGGACGGTCCCAGGAAGTGAGGATACCAGCAAGATGATGGAAGATCCACACGCCGGACACAAAATGAAAAAGTCTGCCGCAACCGGTCATCAGCATTACGGCACCACACCGGAACAGTTTGGCCCCACTGTGATGCTAATGACAACGTTTCCTGAAGCTGGAATTTATCAAATCTTCGGGCAGTTGAAGCATGCCGATCAAATTCTGTGGCCCAGTTTCATGGTCAAAGTTGAAAATTAAAACCGAGAGGGACGATTTTCCAGAATTAAGATTGGCTTCATAAGCAGCCTGCAACACCGGCGCAGGCGACCTAAGTGGATAGCACTTCGAACATGAAATCCACGCAATTACGCCGCAAGGTACAATTAAAAAAGGAGACTACAGATGTTTTTCCAAACCTATCGCCAGCCTCGTGCAGGTATCCTATTAGTACTCGTTTTTTTTATCGCAAGTGTGCCACGACTCGGTAACGCCCATGAGACGGAGTGGCCCGGTCAAAAATTAGCGACTATCTTCCCAGAAGCGAAGAAATTCGTGCAACGCACTGCGGTGCTAACCCCAAACAAAATAGCCTCCATTGAAAAGGAACTCGAAGCTAAACTTCGCGCGGAAGACCAAAAACCCGTCTTCTATATTCCAATCAGCGAGGAAAAGAAGCCTATTGGCTTGGTGTTTTTTGCCGATGCCAAAGGACCACTCGGTGTTATTGAGGGTGCTGTTGGGCTTGACATGAAGGGAAAAGTTGTAAAAGTGGCAGTCTATGAACACAAGGAATCAGACGCAATTGCCGGAGATGAATTTCTCAAGCAATTCATCGGGATGGACATAGACAACGCTTTCAGGGTTGGAGAAGATGTTGAGGCTGCTGAAGGGCATGAAGCCGCTTCAAATGCAGTCGCTCTCATCCCGAAAAAGACGCTGGTAATGAGTTATGCCCTCTTCCTGAAACGGAAACCGAAACCTGATGCGGAAAAAGCACCAGAGCCTGATACGCCAGAGGAAGAATTGCCTGAAGCCGAAGACTTGAAAGCCCTCATGGCGTTGATGATAGATGATTATTTTGTTGTCGTTGACTACTTTGATGAAAAAGAGAGCAAAGAGAAAGCCATTGGAGCGGCGAAACGACTCGCTAAATATGCAAAGAGCATCTCCAGTTTTGAACCGCCAAAAAACGCAGATCAGACCGAAGAGTATGTCTACTTGCAAGACACGTTTGGTGAAAATCTCCTTAAATTCGCTGGAGCACTTGAGCAAGAAGGCATCTCCGACGAAACGCGTGAGCAATGGGATGCCATTGTTACTTTAATTAATCAGGCACATCTCCGATTTAGCGAGGAAGAAATCGATCTGGATACATATTGATGGCAGATAGTCTGTGCGGCGGTTCCGTTCCGTCCTACATCCCTTTTTGGAAGGAATCTATCATGCGTAAAACTTTACTTTTCTGCTTAACAGCGCTCTTCTGGACATTGATTGCTGAGCATTCCGCGTTCGCACTGCCTGCCTTTTACAAAATGTTTCGTGCCAAATATGGGTGGGCGAGTGGATGTAATGTCTGCCACTCATCAAAGAAAGGCGGCGATGCACCGAATCCTTACGGCAGAGCATTTTTACATAACGGCATGAATCCATCAACGTTTATCCGAATAGCGGAGGAAGATTCCGATAAAGATGGATTTAACAACTTCACTGAGATCATCGCCCGCTCCTATCCTGGTGACCCAGCGAGTACACCTGAAAATGTTGAGCCTTTAAAAGAAAACTCCGAAACAAATGATGCACGTATAGAAGACGATGGAAATATCTTTAGTTTTGACGAAGTAGATACACCGCAAGAGACAGGCATTTCTGGATTTCTTGACGACGCATTCGGCAATCTCGTTTTTGGTGGGGCATTGGATGTTCGTCGTGTCACTCGCGGAAAGGATTTACTACCTAATAGGAACAGTTGGGATACTGGTACGACACTCATTCACGTCGCTGAATTTGTATTAACAACGAGTGTAGGTGAACATGTGAGTGTGTTAGGGGAACAACTCCTCATAACTTCTCCGCTTGGCACACAGGTAGCCGATGATCATGGATTTGTCTACGCTATACTCACAGGACTCCCAGTTTTACCGAAGGGAGCGTCCTTGAAAATTGGACGATTTCGACACGCTTTCGGGATTGATACGAAGTCGGATGCCGCCTCGAATCCATTATATAACTTGGTCCGAAAAAATATCGGTTTCATTTCTGATCGCGGATTACAATTGAATGGATACGTTGGACCTGTTGCTTACGTTTTATCCCTTGCAGATGGACCGGATTCGCTCCGAACCGTTACGGATGGCACTGTGGAGTCTGGTGTTAGAATTGGTCCGCACGGCAGTGGAGGCGGCGTTTTGAAACCCATCCGGAACAACAGTCCACCTGTATTTCTGCATGTCAACGGAACGCTGTCGCTCTTAGGCAAGCGGATCTGGCTTGGGGGTTCCTATTTCGATGGCAACAGTTATCCTTTCAATCCAAATAACGGTGATGTGAATCCGTCCACTTTATTCTACAAACGTCGAATTGGACTCGCAACGAGTTTCAAAATTTGGCGATTTGATTTCGCTGCTGAGTGGGTCCGCGGAATAGACACGCATCTCTCGAAGTATACGCAAACGCCGGGCAATCGCATGAAGACGGTGGAAGGTTATTATCTACACGCCGAAATTCCCTTGACAGAAACCATAGATGTTCGGTTAAAATATGACGTATGGAATCCAGACACGGAGAGGTATAGAACATTCAATTTCAATCGAACGGATAATGCCAAAACTTGGACAACACTCGGTGGGGCATTGACGTGGCATTTTACAGAAGGTGCGTTGGCACGGGTTGTTTACCAAATGAACAATATCGAAAAGCCCACACGGAGTGCTACAATTGTACCGCAGCTTTTGGTTGAATTTTAATTCGGAGATGATATGACTTTTGTTAAACAAGGTTTAGTTTGCAAGTGGGACCCAAAGGTTTGGATATGCTGCTTGCTTGCCATAGGACTGTTGGTAGGCACATTGCAAGCGTCAGCACAGGTGCGTCCGCCTCGACGGAAACACAGGATTATGGTAGATCCGGCGGCGAAGAAGGAAAAAGATACTCTCAAGGCAGATATAGGTGCAAGCCTCAAGGACATCGCAAAACGCGCAACGCAGCACGCTCAGAACCCGAAAGTAGATGTAGTATTCGTCGTGGACGGTAGCAGACAGATGGCACGACATCTCGCCAACCTTGAAAATAAACTCATTGACATGCTCACCGTTATGGAGGCGAAAACGATGGACTACAGATTTGCATTGGTAAGCTTTCATTCGGTATACGGAGAACCCCGCGTCAATTTCCATCAATGGACATTTGACTACCTCAGCATTGAAAGTGCGTTCGAGGATATGCGAGTCGAATCCGGGAACAACGTCGAATCTGGATATGGACTTGACGCTGTAGTAAAAGGTTTGAGCGAGTTGGAATTCCGAGAAGAGGTCGTAACGCAGTTCGTCGTGATAACCAACGCTCGGATGCGCACTTCATGGACAGAAGCACAGGCAAAAAGTAAAATTAGTGGACAGATTATCGACCTTTGTCGAAAAAACGACGTACAACTCAACTTTGTCGGTATTAGCGAACAGATTCAGGCGGAACTTACAGATCAAACCAACGGTGTGTGGTACCCAATTGATTCAAACCAGCGACGGATGGATGGGCAACGTATTCGGAGCGGTGGAACGATTGCCGACAAGGCTCTCCTCAGGATTGATGGCTTGTTTAAACGCATTGCCGAGAATTTGGTTGCGAGTAACCCCGGTAAAGTAGACGTTGTGTTCGTCTTTGATTACAGTTTGAGTATGCAAACCAAGACGGATCCCGCATGCGACGGTTTGGATCTCATGGTTTCCGTATTCAAGACGGCGGGACTGGATTATCGGTTTGGGATGATCCGGTTTTGGGCGGCAGTTGGCGGTGGCGAGAGTACTGTTGTTATAACCAAGCCTCCATTGGAAGCAGAGCAGGTAAAGTCGCTGTTTCGCCTCCCAAAAAACGGCGATGAGCATCTATTGGATGCCATCATTGAAGGCGTGCCAAAACTCCGCACCGAAGAAGGACGCAATCTTGTTCTCATCATCGTCACAGATGAACCAACGAGCAAACGATCAGAAAAAGGGTATACCGCGGGCAAAGCAATTTCAGTCTGTCGAGGTGCGTTTGCTCAGGTTTACGTCATCGGCGGGGTTACCTCCATGCGAAGCAACTCCATCGGAGATAATTTCCAACGGCAGGTCGCTCAGGTAACCAAAGGTGAACACTATATTATGCCGGGGGCATTGGCAAGGCAGGGCATTGGAGCTGATGAACGGAGATGAATGCGCCGTTTTTCATCCTGAGTGATGTGTCTGTCACTGTAAATTAAGTTCATCTGCCGTCTTGGCATGGATAGCGATAAGAACGAAACAGGTGGACTGTAAATTGGCGGTCGGTTCCGACAGTTCAATCGGTGTATTGCTGATGAAACTGCCGTCTTCCTGCCGCACGTTTGTTAAATAGTTGATAGCAACTCGCCGAGTATTGAGCGGATCATTTCCGGCAGCGAGTGCCATCACTGCAATCGCTGTGATTTCTGGATCGCTTGGACTCCCCTTATATTTCCCGAATCCACCATCATCATTCTGAAACTGCTTTAGCCAGGCAATTTGAACATCAATATCGTAAACAGTCTCCAAGCCTTGGACCACCCAAGATGTTATGAAAACGTCAGATCTGCCACCACGTTCTAATGCCCAGCCCCCATCAAAATTAATGCCTTCAGCCAGCCAATCTGCACCTTTAGATATCGGTTCAAAGTTTTGTTTGAAGCCGAGCCGCCTGAATCCAGCTAATACAGCAGCAGTGTAAAGAACGTTGTCAGGACTCCGTTCTTTTTTCCCCCATCCGCCACTACGATTCTGTGCTTTTTTTAGCCAGCGGAGCCCTTTAAAACGGACTTCGGGATCGGTCTCCGCGGTCGCTAAGGCAACAAGAGCGAAAGTGGTGTGTGCGGTGTTGTTGTTCCAACTCCCGTTATCCCACTGCATATTTCTGAGGTACTGAACCCCCATTCGGACTACCTGTGATCCAGTGCCCCACCCGGCATCGATCAATGCCCAAACCGCGAAAGCGGTACTCTCCACATTGCTATCTCCGCCCGGGATTAGGGGCCAACCGCCATCTTTGTTCTGGTGTTGCACAATGTAAGTTTTCGCGCCTTCTATGGTTTTGAAGAGCGGTGGTCCCTCTACTGGCACTTCGTCGGAAGCGGGACCTTCGCTATCGGCGGTAGATCCGTCTTTAATGCCAATCAAAAAGTTCAACGACAGACAACAACATATCAGAAAGATGGCTATCAGCCATCGGCTATCGGTTTCCATCAGTAAAGGGGATTCTGATGAACCTACCCTGTCTTGCTGACGCTTGACTGCTGATTGATAATCGTTTCTTTGCTGACTGCTGTAGTTTTTCATTGTTCCCTCCACTCACAATTTTAGGTGTCAGTGGTCAGCAAGGAGAGTTTTTTAGTCCCCTTGGGTTCCTTGTGAGATGAAAGTTTACGTAAACTGACAGGTCGCCCGCCGACAGCTGAAAGCTGAAAGCCGACTGCCACTCTTACAATTGCGGTTCGATCACAACTTTGTAAACGCCTTCTTGTCCAAGCATATCAATGCCTTTTTCCAATTGGTGCAACGGTAGGTGATGCGTTATCAATTCATGCAACGGGGCGCGCGTTATCTGAAGGAAATCTAACGCTGTTTGAAACTGGATCTGCGGATATGCCCATACACCGCAAACATCTAAGTCTTTATTGCAAATCTGGTGAGGTCGGACTCGAATATCTCCAGAATCGGTGTAATGTCCAACTTCAATGACTTTACCGCCGCGTCTCACGACGTCCAATGCTTCGGAGAAAACCGCTGGTATGCCTGCACATTCAATAGCGATATCCACACCGACACCGTTTGTAAGTTCCTGAATTTGCTCGACCCGTTCTTCAGGTGTTGTATCCCCAACGTTGATGACCACATCTGCTCCCATCTGCTTCGCCATCTCTAATCGACTGTCAACAAGGTCAGTGGCAATGATAGTACCAGCACCGCTATCTCGTAAGACAGCGACGACGAGGAGACCAATCGGTCCACATCCGAGGACTGCCACGCTGCTTCCGATACTGTAACCATCTCCGACTTGTGGTAGACCGGGGGCACACGCCCGTTCAACAGCGCGGGTCGCGACCGCTACTGGCTCCGTCAATACGCGAATCTCCTCTCGGACGCTTTCCGGCATCTTATAGACCCAAGAGTTGCCGTGAATATAGGTATACTCAGCGAATTCACCATTCAGGTAGGGAGGCGTTTCGCTGTTACTGAACCCGTAGATAGTTCGTCCAGAACATAAGGTTGGACGACCCGGTACGTGCAGACAATAATAGCATCTGCCACAGTTCTTTGAACCGGGTACTACCGTCACACGGTCCCCGGCTTTGATGGGACCTCCCATCACATTCATAACCTGATTCGCATTTTTACCGATTTCAGCAACCGTGCCAACGACTTCATGTCCTGGGATGACCGGAAATTTTAGGGCAGTATGCCCGAGATACATGTGTTTATCACTTCCACAGATGCCGACGCTGTCCACATGTAAAAGGAGTGCGTCGTCTGCCGGGGTCGGTTTCTCAAATTCGCGGATCTCTATTTGCCCCGGTTGGAGCATCACCGCCGCCTGAACTTGCATAGTTAAAGTTCCTTATCTTATTTTTTAGGGTTGATAGACACCATTCATCGTGCCCAGAGCGGAATTAATATCTTTGTCAATTGTGCCAAACTCTCCAAATTGTGTGCAGGAAGGAAATAGTCCACATAAGGCAACGCCGTGCGGATACCTCGACAAATCGGCTGATAACCGTCGCTACCGAGCAACGGATTGAGCCAAATCAACCGATGCGCATGCCGATGCAACATCTCCATAGAACGGCGCAATACGTCTACATCGCCTCGATCCCAGCCATCACTGATGAGGATAACGACGGAACGAGATGCCGAGAGAGATGGGGCAAACTGTCGATAGAATTCCAGCAGACTTTCGCCAATCTTCGTTCCACCTGACCAGTCCGGCACGACATTCGCAACTTCATTCAAACCTTCCGCTAACCCTTTCCGTCGGAGGAGTCCTGTAATGTTTGTCAGATGTGTGCTGAAGACTGCGACCTCTACTTCTCTCAACTCCTGCTGCATACCATAGATGAATTGGATGAGAAATTTGGCGTAGCAATCCATCGAGCCACTCACATCACAGAGAAGCAGAATCTTGGTTTTCTTGATTTTCTGCTGTTTCCGAATTAATTCAAGAGGTTCACCACCGTGCATAAGACTTTGCCGCCAACTTCGTCGGAAGTCTATAGTTTTTCCCTTTTTGCCAACGACCTTTCGTCGACTGAGTTTTGTTGCCAATATTGCCGCCAACTTCGCGACGATCTCCCTCGCTTTCTCCATATCCTCTTTTGTGAACTCGCTGAAATCTTTCCGAGTTAAGAGGTCCTCAGCACTATAAGCGACCGGATCATCCTCCTGTCCCTCCTCACTATCCTCCGTTTCAGTATCCAACCATTGATCCACGATGTCTTGTTCATCGCTTGCATCGGAGAGTTCCTGGAGACTGGACGGTTCAGCGGTTTCCTCTTCCGTATCTACTGCTTGGAATTCGGGACGTGGGTATCGCCAAAACAGATTGAAAGCGGCGTCAAATGTCTCCCGATCGGCTTCTCCAGCGATGAGATTCGTGCGTGCCGTATGATAAAACGCCTCCCGCTCACCGATGTCGATCAGTTGAACGCTTTCACACCAACTCAACTGGTTGGTTGTCGTCACATTGACACCCATCTGTCGGAGCAGACGGCAGAAATCTGTAATTTGTTGAAGAAGGGTCTGTTCAGTCATTTTCTTCATTCTTCAGGTAGGCAATGAAGGCGTTCAGTTCTTTGGAGATGCTTGGGAATACCTTGTTCACTCGATCGGCATTTTTGAGCATTTGTTCATAGTCCAATTTAGCACCGTAGATATAGACAAAAACGTGACGAAATCCTAAAAGATCCTGTAGTTCCGCACAGGTTTCTTGGGACAGTACAGATACCCGTGTCGGTTTTGGTTCCGTCATTTGCTGTAAGAGTGCTTTATGCCACTCTTCCCCGGCAGGCAACGATCGGTCAACCTCGCGTGCGATTCGCACGAAAATGTTTTCCAATTGCTTATAGAAATCGTAGAGGTACCTGGCGATCTCAAGTTCTATACTCCGTCTGTACCGCGCCGGGGCATCTTCAATATTTCCCAAAGCTTCCCCGATGCGTCGAACTGCATCTTCTACGTTTGTATATCCATCGGAAATGCGCTGTATTAATTCCTCCTGATTCACTGCGTTAGTTTCCTCTTTTCTTATAAGCGTTCTTTGGCGATCCTGTGCAGTAGTTGTGTCAAAGCAGATTCCGTTTTTTTCAATGGGCACGGCTTGATTCTGAATACGTTCGCGAAACTGCCCTTTACAATTGTCAAAATTGACTAAATCTATTCTGAATTCTTGGCTAAACCCAATGGTTTGTGCGACAGCGCGAAAATATAAATCAGATGGCATCCCCCAGACGGCAATATCAATATCTGACCCTTTTGAGAACCATTTCTGTCCCGCGAGTGATCCAAAGACAGCAACCTGTGTTGCCCCAAAGTCTTCATAAAGCATGGCTGCTACTCGATGCGCGGTCTGCCATGCGCGTTGCAGCAATGCCTCATCCACCTTTCGGTTTTGAAGATGCTGATCGAGCCGCAGACGGTATTCCTTTAACTCTTCAGGCGATAAATCTTTTGCTGTGCGATGGGTATCTGTGGGTTGATGCATTCGCTATCTCCTTAACGACTCGTCCGCCTCCTACCTCTTTAACCATGCTATAAACACGTCTAATTCTTTAGAAAGCCTGTCAAATAACTGGTTAATCTGCTTTGCGTTTTTTTCTGTTTGTTCGTAAACCAGTTCCTCTCCATAGATGTTATTGAAAACGTGGCGAAACTCTAAAAGCTCCTCTAAAGTCTCAAAAGTTTCTTGGGAAATCACAGGTTGACGCTCTGCTCGTGGTTCTGTCATTTGCGTTAGTAGTTCTTTATGCCATCTACTCCCGTCAGGCATACGTAAGTCAACGTCAAGGGCAATCCGCCTAAAAATGTTCTCCATCCCTCTGTAGCAGTCGACAAGGTTTTTGGCAATCGTCGTTTCTATCTCTTCTCTGTATTCAGCAGGAGCCGTTTTAATTTTTTCTAACCTTTCCTCAATCTTTTTTAGCGTTTCTTCTATTTTACTGCGTTCGTCGGAGATTCGCTGGATGAGGTCACTTCTGTCCATTTTGTAGATTTCCCCTTTTTCAATAGGAATTAGTTGACGCTGAATTCTCTCGCGAAACAGTCCCTTACAACTTTCAAAATTGACCAAGTCCACCTTGAACAATCCACTGATGTCCGACGCTATTGATGATGCACGGAAGTACTTATCATTCGGGATTCCCCAAACAGCGATATCGATATCCGACCATTTTGAGAACGCCTCTGGTTCAGCAAGCGATCCAAAGACTGCGACCTGTGTTGCACCAAAGTCTTCGTAGAACATCGCTGCAATCCGATGCGCGGTATCCCATGCGCGTTGCAGCAACATTCTATCCCCTTTCCGATCTTGAGAGGGGTATTGTGCTAACGCTTCAGGCGATAAATCTTTCGCTGTGCGTTGGGTGTCTGTGGGTTGGGGCATATCACTATCTCCTTAGAGAATAGGATAGCACAAAGTGGCTTGGCGTGCAATAAAAAAGAGACGGGGAACTGTTTTGGTTTTCCCGTCTCAATTATCTATTTTTCTTTTTTATTTCTTCATCCCTTAAACAGCATGATTAACTACATCGTTAAACCCTTACGGATTTTTTCCGATTCTGGGAATCTATTATCAGAAATTGTATCATATCTGTAACAATTTCTCAAAGCAAAACAAACCGGCGATTATTAAAAACGATTGACTTTTGGGGCATGTCGTGATATAATTCGTTTGTTCATAAGGTTTTTCGCCAATTAGCACACGTACATCACTGCTTTTCGGAATCTGAAAATTGCGCTGATAGGAATAGACTTGAGAAGAAGTAGAGTTCTCCAATCGATCCAGCAGAAAATCATTAGGAATTTCTATCAGATGACTGGACATGCCTTGGATGAAATGCGAAAGGATTCCTTGTCAACAATTGACGTGAAATATGCGATTCGGAGCAGATTAGTAATCATTAAAGATGTACCGGTAGGTGTTTGCCAAGAATGCGGTCAGCGGTATTATGCCGCTGCGACGCTGGATCGACTTGATACGATGGCACAGAACAGTGATACCGCGCCGGAAAGAATATCTGTCCCAGTCATGGTGATGGGTCCCTAACTATCGGTGCAGAAGGACATTGCTGCTTTCTATGGCCAGAAATTATACATCGGTTGTTGCGTCACAACACTCACAAGACTCCAGACACCACCAACAGTGAAATCCCCTAACATCAAGCCAATCGCAAACATTACCAACTGCTGTGATGCCCGCGGACCGCTGATCTTCAAAACCATCCACTTGATAATCGAACTCACCAGCATACAACTCCACAAGTATCGCATTCCCCAATCACTGGAGACGACAAACCCGATTGGATGGAAGGGCCACCAGAAGAAACGGGCCCGCATAAACATCAAGAGCGTCGAAAAGAGTAAGCCAAACGCGATACCGCCAGTCGCATAGAGATTCGGTTCAGTAGGGTAATAGATCCAACGCTGGAGCCCGTTGAAAACGCGTCCACCGAAACCTGTTGACCAACCGCTGCCACCGCCCATGTTCAAAGCACCATAGGTATAGAAGATATAAAGGATAACGCCGAACACCATCACGGCAGCGAACGCCGAAACCCCTAACAGCGCGAAGAACAACCGTCCCGGTGCAATTCCAGAGCGTTCCGAGAGTTTAAAACCCTCTAATTGGTGCGGCATCGGATTGCTCGTGTAACTCCGATTAAACCAACGGTAGAGCGTTAGAGCGACGAGGTTGTTTGTGCCCAACATCCGCGTGCCGAAACCGTCGACAAGGATATGATGATTCGGCATGTTTTCCATCGCATGTACAGGGAATCCCTGCTCTGCACGCATCCGTGTGAGCACTAAGACGATGATAAAATAGATTGCAAAAAACAGCGGAATCAGCCAAAGAGACATACCGATGCGCTTGGAGAAAATAAAAAGTATTGCGAGTCCGATAACGATACCCCAGAGTGCTAATCTGTAGGAAATCGGTTCGTTGGCATCCTCACCCGTGCGGTGACGCGCGATACGGAGGACACCGCGAAAGTGCCGTAAGTTCAGAACTACGACAGAAATGAAAATCCCGATGGCGGCACCGAAGCATTGTCTGTCAATATACGGAAATCCCGGTAGACTGGACAAGCCAACGGCACTTGTCAAAACTAATTGTGCCTTGTAAAAAATAAAGAAGAACCAACTGGAGAACGATAGATCAAGTGGCATCAGCAACCCAAGACCGATAACGAATGGATAATAAGACATACTGATGCCACCGATAGCGTTCCACGGCTTTTCTGTGAACAGGTGTCCAAACCCCTGCCAGCCGCCGATCCGCTTAATCGGTAAAGTCGGAAGTGTCGGGTACAGAAAACTCAACCCGTTAAGAATCGCTATAGATGCCGCGATTCCGAATCCGAGCCATGTAATACGGTGCGAAAACAGTGATTTTGTATTGTGGGTGACATGAAACGCAATCTGCGTGATCGGATAGGCGAGCCGCTCGCGTTCCACCCACTGTTTCCGCAAGATAACGTTGATACACAACATCACAAGGACCAGGACTGTCATGAACCCTGCCCAAGATAAGATTGGCACTATCCATACACCGATTATATCTACAATAGAGAGACTTGATTCTCCTGTATAGTAACCCGTCAGTGCCTTTGAATCGTCGACAAGAAGCCATCTCGGAAGGTAATCATAGAAGAGTTGTTTCCATTCGTTTTCGGGGGTTGCGAAATAGAAGGCGTGTCCAACGGTCGTGACGAGAATCGTCATCAGCGTAATGGAGGGGAAAGCGCAAGCCGTGCTGAGCAGGATGTATATCGTGAGGAGCTCCGCATCGGTGAATAAGCGGCGGCGAACTGTAAGATTGAGAAGTGTGAACGCAAACACGACGAAGACGACATTGTAAAACGGCACAGCGTAGGTATTCAGCGCATAACCGACAAGCCCGACTTCACCCGCAATGATCCAATAAAAATTAAACGGAATCAGCACGAGTGTAATGGCAACAGATTTCCAGGTGACACCGTGCGATTTCGGGCGTTCATCGTTTCTCATCTGATTCACGGGATTTCGGTTAGAAAAGCGATGAATGTATCTAACTCTTCAGAAACGGTTACAAATAGTTCCCCAATCGGTTTTGCCTGTTCCTCGGCTTTTTCGTAAATCAACTCGTCGCCATAAATGTTATTAACTTTGTGTCGGAAATCTAAAAGTTCTTTTAATCTCGGCAAGGTTTTCTCGGAAATCACAGGAGGGCGCTCTGGTCGTCGTTCTGCCATTTGTTCAAGTAGATCATTATGCCAGCGACTCCCTCTCGGAATTTTCATATCTATCTCACGGACAATTCGCTCGAAAATTCTCTCAATGCCGCTGTAAACTTCAGCGAGATCAGAAGCAATTGTTTTTTCTACATACTTTTTGTGGTTAGCGGCAATGATTTCAATATCTTGTAAGGCATTCGCGATGCCTCGGACAGTTCGTTCTATTTTTGTGCGTTCATCGGAGATACGTTGAATAAGTTCGTCGCGATTCACTGTGTAAGTTTCTCCATTTTCTGTACCCGATGTGTTCATCAATGTGAGAATGTCCGTTCCTGCTTTATCAATAGGGATAGCTTGGCTTAGAACCCGCTCACGGAATAAACTGTTAATGGATTTAAAATTGATAATATCTATTTTAAACTCAGGATCCAAGCCTTTTGTCTCCCAGAGCGCGTCCAGGCATTTGTTATATGAGACCCCCCAAACAACGATATCAATATCTGAGTTTTGGGTGAACCGTTTCGGTTCAGTAACGGAGCCGAAGACGGCAACTTTCGTCGCACCAAAGTCTCGATAAAGGACAGTGGCGAGACGACGCGCTGTCTCCCATGCGCGTTGAAGCAGTTCTTCGTCAACTTGACGATTTTCCCATTGGTGCCTGAGGTTTTCTCTGCATTCCGCCAGTTCTGATGGAGACATCTCTCTTGTCGTAGGTGCGCTACGCATGTCTATAACCTCCTACCCTCTGTCCGTTTTGAGATTAGGCGAAGTTGCGAATGTGAACCTAATTAGAGTCTCTATTGTATCACGGCTGAATAGAACCCGCATACAGATCGTTCAAAGCGTCTTCTGGAAGAGGTTCTGGACTGTTCTTGGCGAACTCAAGAGCCTCCTCAAGTTCGTTCGCGAGTTCGGTCTCAAGTGCCGAGAGTTCGTCTTGGCTCATCCCCTCTTCTTCGATGAGGACCGCAGCGAGTCTCCGAATCGGATCGCGTTGCCGTTCTTGCTCTTGCACTTCCTCGCGGTCTCGGTAAGATGTTCCCGGATCACCGATGTGATGCCCGCGGAATCTGTACGTATCGCAGTTGAGGAGCGTCGGTCCACCGCCTTCACGTGCACGTCTGACGGCTTCGTCCGCTGCAGCGTAAACCTTAAGGACATCGTTCCCATCGACAGTGATACCCGGCATATCGTAAGCAGGCGCGCGGACAGCCGCAATATCTACTACCCGTTGATGCTCTCGTTGCGGCGTTCCCATCCCGAATCGATTGTTTTCGCACACAAAGATAACAGGTAATGCCCATACGGCAGCGAGGTTGAGCGTTTCATGGAACACGCCTTGGTTCGTCGCGCCATCACCAAAGAAGGATACTGCGACTTGCTGGGTCCCACGGAGTTTAGCAGACAGCCCTGCACCCGCCGCGAGCGGAATTCCAGCCCCAACAACGCCGTTGGCACCCAGAATACCGGTCTCTTTATCGGCGATATGCATCGAACCTCCCTTGCCTTTACAATAACCGGTCGTTCGTGCGAACAACTCCGCCATCATCCGATCGCGTTTGCCGCCTTTCGCTATGAGATGACCGTGACCACGATGTGTACTCGTGATGTAATCAGCATCTTGCAGATGGGCACACACCCCTACTGCTGTGGCTTCTTCGCCGATATAAAGGTGTAAGAAACCCGGGAGTTGACCGCTCTGATAAAGCGTTCCAGCGGCTTCTTCAAATTGACGAATTTCTAACATCTTACGATACATGTAAAGCATCTGATCTTTACTCGGTTTTGACATAATTCCTTTCCTTCTTTTTTTCGAGTGTCTGTAGTCCGTAATGAAATGGAGGAGTTTTTGCTTGGGCGTTTCTTGGTGTGCGGGAACGTCCTGCCTTATCTAAACACACCTAATCGAACCGCAAGGAAAAATTAAAAATAGGGCGCGATACATTCCGGTGAATCGTTCGTAGGACGGTTGACAAACCTTGATACCGTGTATGCTTCCATCTCTTCATCAAGGTAGGGAACAAGGAGCGGTTGGAGGGTGTCTGCCGATTTTTGGTTCGGGGCGAGCCACTCCGCATAAGCGTCTTGTGGTAGAATTACAGGCATTCTATGATGAATTTCCTCCAACAGCGTATTCGGTGGACACGTAATAATAGTGCAGGAGTGGAGCGGTTCATCCATCCCATCCGTCTGCCATACCTCCCATAACCCTGCGAGTGCAAACGGCTTCTGCGATTTCAGACGAATGTACACGGGTTGTTTGCGCTTGTCCCCCGGTATTTTTCTCCATTCGTAATAGCCATCTGCCAAGATAAGACATCGCCTGCGTTTGTAAGCGTTTCGGAAGGAGGGTTTTTCTGAGAGAGTTTCCGAACGTGCATTAATCATCCGGTTTCCGATTTTCGGGTCTTTCGCCCAAGACGGGATGAGTCCCCAATGAAAGAATTCCATCTGTCCGATTTCTGGATGTTCGCCTGTATCAGGCGATGTATTTGCAATAACAGCCACATCTTGTGTCGGTGAGATATTGTAGCGCGGAGACAAGTCCATTGGTCCTGCAAAGTTGAAGAACGTTTGATTTAACGCTTCAGTATCGCTTGCGAGTGTAAAGCGTCCACACATTTTCTAATCTCCTAAAATGGAGCGGACACGGATGTCTGCTCCTATCAAACGGGGATTGTCCTACACACCCTTTTTCGGTTGTGGGACAAGAATATCATCTCTCCAACGAAGACGGAAAGAGGGCCGCACGAGTGCCTCTGGAGACTGAAGCGTCAACCCACCATCGGCAGTCAAGACAATTCCAGTAACGAAATCCGCCTCATCAGATGCCAAGAAAAGTGCCGCATTCGCAATGTCTTCGGGTTTTCCGTAGCGACCAATCGGATAACAATCACGAGAGGCTTGTTCTTCGAGGGCATCTTCAGCGAGAGAGACTTCACCTCTTTCGCCGACAATCTGTCCCGGGGCAATAGCATTCGCACGGATACCTTCCCTGCCGTAATCAAGCGCAATACTTCGCGTTAGGGCGTTCAAACCGCCCTTTCCGGCACCGTAAAGCCCAAACCCTGGATTTGTAATTGTAGCGTTGACCGTGGAGATGAAGACCAAGGTGCCGCCACCATTACGGATCATTTCAGGGATGCAATACTTCGCACCGAGCCACGGTCCGCCGAGTGTCACACCGAGGCTTTCGTGCCATTCCTCGGTCGTAAATTCAATTGCTTTTTTGGTATAGGAATGTGCAGCGTTATGAACAAGAGTTGTTATTTTCCCATAGTTCGACAAGGCGGTTTCGACGAGTGTTTGCCAAGTCTTTTCATCGGCGACATCGCCCATGACGGAGACGGCTTGTCCGCCAGCATCTTGGATGCGATCGACGGTTTCATCAAGTTTTTCCTTGCGGCGGCGCGTGCTAACAACCACTTTCGCACCCTCGCAAGCAAACCTATAAGCAGTCGCCGCCCCAATGCCACCCCAGGCGGCACCCGCGACAATCGCAACTTTACCTTCCAGTCTCATAATAAATCCTTTCGATTATGACTCTACAACTTCTCAAGTATTATAACATATTTTCCATTTTTGTGCTACAATGATAATAACCGTAACGAAGGGAGAAATTCGTGTGAAACCAGCGATAAAAGAATGGCTCGACACTTGTATCGAAAAACTTAAGACAGGCGAGTTGATGGAGAATGATCTGCGCGGTGTAACTACCGTGCTGAATTCTGAGAAACAACTAATCCTTTATCTCTATTCTAAATCAACAAATCTACGCTCACCGCTCGGTGGATGGGCATTGTATGACCCAACCGCCCCCGATGAACCCGTACTTGCCTCGCAAGATGTCCCCTATGCATCCGTACTCGACGCGGTTAACGATGGGTGGCGGATCGTCCAATTTCCGCGTCCTGAACTTTACAACTTTACGGATGTTGACAACGCCTATCTTACTTATGAGTTTATTTTAGAAAAATTTGTGTAAAGGAATAGCAAGATGATTAACGTTGAACCGACACTCAATGACCATCAAATCATGCAGTTTATCCATAACGGCTATATCACCTTAGAGAGCGTCATTGATCCAGATTTCAATAAGGCGTGTGATGCTGTACACGGTGGGCATCTCAGCGATTTCGTTCTTACAGCCGAATTTCGCCGGAACGTCCTGCTACACCCGGATGTCGCGGGGGTCGTCCGTTCGCTGTTAGGTGAGGATTTCCTTGTGCCGACGAGCGCACATCATCATCTCTTTGAAGCACCACACCGCGGGCAAACGTGGCATTCCGATGGTCTTACCGAATACGGATACGGTATTACACATCTCCAATGCTACTATTATCCGAAAGCGGTGAAAATCGAAGATGGACCGACGATGATATTGCCCGGTTCCCACCATCGGCTTGTGGATAGGGAAGCGATCGCACATTATGGGGACATCCTCGGACAACTCTCCCTTACCGTCCCCGCAGGTACCGTCGCTATGACACGCTACGGCATCTGGCACAAGGCAGGTCCAAAACTCAATGCTGATAGACGCGGGATGATTAAGTTTTCCTACTACCGGACGGCGATGCCCAAAAGGGATTGGGCACGGGATTCCGATGAGATTCCGCCCTATCAACATCAAGGAAGACATCCCTATGTAACAGAAGTGGAATCTTACCGTGATCGTCGCAGGGGTGAATTGACATGGAACTGGTTATGTGGATTGGCAGAAGTGGAAGAGCCGGTTCCACCGGTGCAAATGTTTAACAGCGGGATCCCCTTATCAGAGATCCGACTTCAGTAGAAAAACAATTCGGTTTTAGGTGGCGTAAGGCATGTTCGCAAGTAGGCAGGCTACTAACCCGCCTACGCAATTCATAGATTAGCGCGCACCACACGCTTGCAAACACGCTTGCATGTGCCCACGCGATTCTGCCGCAATTGTGCAACACTGCGCCAAACTATACTCTTTCGCACCGATGACTTCAAGATTTAACGGACCGGTATAGCCGTTTTCATGTAAGACCCGGATATAGCCGACGAGGTCGATGTCTCCGCGTCCGTTTGCCTGCAATTCGGGATCGCCAGGACCGCGTTGTGTGCCTTTGCAATCTCGAATATGTACATGTTTCACACGCGAGATCACCGCTGCGATCGCCTCCACAGGATTCTCATCCGCACGATGAATATGGGACGGATCCATATCAATGCCAAATGCCGGTGACGAAATCTCTTCCATGATGCGAAGCGTCGTTGGTGTGTTATAGATACTCGCGCCCACGTGTGCCTTAACGCAGAGTGTCACACCGTAGTGTTCCGCACGTTCGGAGAGGCTACCCAATGAATCGACAACTTCGGGCCACGCAGATTCATCGTCCGACGCACCACCGGGACCGCAGTTAATAATAGGGACACCGATCTCAGCCGCGGCTTGGAATGCCAACTCCATTCGTTCTGGATCGCGTGAGGGTTGTTCCATTGCCAAGAGGTCGATTTCGTATTCTTTCGCGAATCGTTTGATGTCGTCAGCAAGTTCCTGCCAGTTCGCGAGGACGAGATGCTGGCTCATCCCATCGATCGCTGAAAGTTCGATGCCATCATAACCAGCCATCGCGATGTGCTTGAAGGCGGTTTCCATATCGTAACCGCCGAACAGTACCGAATTTGCTCCTAATTTCAAATGTAATTCTCCTTCTGTAGGGATGGATATTGCGTTACTCTCTACAATTACCCTTTTAACGGCGGAAGTGGATGCGGACGGACTACGATACCACCCTGTTCATAAGACTCTATCGCTGCCCAGGTGTATTCAAGCGTGGCAAGTGCGTCTCTACCGGAGGCACGCAGTTGCTCTTTCGGTACGCCGTTCGTGACGTCCTCTAAAAAGGCGTGAATCCTTAAAGGGAAAGTCTCACCGAAATCGCTGATGCCGGATTCCGTGACAATAGGTTCGTCAGAGAAGTCAGGCGCACCCGGGGAGGGCCAATAGGTCACTTTCTCGATACAGTTTTCAATGCAAAAGGTACCACGTGTGCCTGCGAGTTCAACACTCCACCAACCACCGAGACCGAACGTAGCATCACCACGTTGGCTTAGCAGGTAACCGATACACCCGTTCTCAAAACGGAGGTGGATGCTGTTAATGGAGACCATCACATCTCCAGCACCGCGTCTAAAATGAGGACGATTCATGAAGGCTTGAACGTGCGTCACATCACCGCAGAAATGGCGCATCACACTGAAAGGGTGTGCCAGGAAGGCTTTCACATGAAAATAGGGAAATCCATCAGAACGAGGGGCTTTCGAGTAACTATAGCCAAACTCACCGCCAGCAAATCCCATTTTGTGAAGACAATAAACCTGCTCCCCGATGTGGCCATCGTCAATATATTTCTTCGCTTGCTCCGCAGGCGGCGTAAAATAGTGATTCAGATTACAACCGAGATAGAGGTTCTCTTCCGTGGCTTTCGCGACCATGTCTCGTGCCTGTCCGATATCGTTAGAGATCGGTTTCTCAACGAGCACATGCTTTCCCTTCTCAAGAGCCTCCATTGTTGGTTCATAGTGCCAGCTGCCGTTTTCATTTCCACCGGTGCCAACATCAACGATATCCAAGTCGGGTTCGCCATCAATCATATCAGCTAAGCTGTAGTATGCCTTTACACCGAGACGTTCCGCTGCGTTGTCTGCACGTTCTTTCATAATGTCACACACCGCAACCAGTTCCGCTAAGTCGTCATTCGCGTGGCAATTCGCATGGTTATTACCAATCCCACTCATGCCGACAACACCAACTTTTAATGCCATTTGTTATTGATTCCTTCCAAAGATGAAGTTTGATTTCGCCTATAGGGAAGACGGGCAGTTTAAATTTGCACTTGCTCGTAACATCCTACAGGGACTTTACATCTATTATAAGGCTGTTCACGGTTTTGTCAATAAATATCTTCAAAATGTACTTGACAGCAATTCCCTTACGTGCTATCTTCTCATCATAAGATCATCAACGACTTCAACCTCTGTAGGAACACTCTACCACGCGAAGGAGGGACGACAGATGAGTATCAGTGTCGGGATGGTAGGCTTAGGGATGTTCGGACCGGCGTTTATCCAATCGTATCAGTCGCATCCAGATGTCCACCGTCTTGCGCTCTGCGATTTGCGCGAAGACCGGTTGACAAAATATGCAAAGCAGTTTGAGATTACTGAGACCTACTCAAGCCTTGACGACATCTGCAAATCGGATTTAGACGCGCTTGTTATCATTACCCAGCATTGGATGCACGCACCGCAGGCGGTTCAAGCGATGGAATCAGGAAAGCACGTCTATACTGCTGTCCCTGCCGCGGCCTCCTTAGATGAATGTGAGGCTCTTGTCAGGACGGTCGAACGAACTGGAATGATTTACATGAACGGTGAGACGAGTTATTTCCGCCCAGAAACAGCCTTCTGTCGCCAGAAAGCCGCGGAGGGTGCATTCGGGGAGTTCGTCCATTGCCGTGCCGAGTATTTTCATGACATGAGCCACGGACTCTACGATGTGGCGAAAAATCGGTGGGGCGCGCAGTGGGGACGCGATAAGATGGGCGGTATACCGATGTATTATCCAACCCATTCAACCTGTTTCCCGATCTCCGTAATGAAGGCGCACGCAACATCGGTCTCCGCACAAGGGTACGTCTATCCAAATGACGATTGGTTTCGGACGGACACTATTCACAAAAATCCGTTCTCAAATGAAGTCGGGCTTTTTACAATGAGCAACGGCTCGACAATGCAAATCTGTGAGTTCCGCAGGATCGGGCATCCCGGATCCGAACGCGTCAGTGGTATTTATGGGACAGAGGGCAGTTACGAACAGAGTCTCGCAGGGAGCGTTTGGGCAGGTAAACACGAGCGGGAAATCGTTGAGCCCTCAAGATCACACGAAGAACTCCCAGAGGCACTCACCGCGGATCTCGGCGGGCATGGGGGTTCACACGCCTATCTCGTACACGAATTCGTGGATGCCGTCAATCGTCAACGCTTACCACGCGTCAACGTTTGGGAAGCGGTTCGGTATTGCGCACCCGGATTTGTCGCACATGAATCTGCACTACGAGATGGAGAATTGCTCCCAATTCCAGATTGGGGAGACGCACCAGAAACGTAAAACAGAAGATTGTCCTTGATTTTTATCGCATTTTACGATATACTATACAATTTAAAGGATTTCTAATGGCTGGATACCATGCAAATCGGCACGCAACCTTCGGCTAAATAGAAACCATCGGACATTAATCAACGCACGCTACGAATCCGAGGTTAATTAAGGAGTATAGCATGGCTATTGAATACGCGGGTCCCTTTGATACATCGGCGATTCTACCAGATGTTGCCCGCGAAATTGAAATTTATGAGATACAACTTGGTCGGGTCCAAGCTGGCCAAGTGGAAGAGACGCTGTTTACCGAATTTAGACTCCGGCACGGGGTTTACGGGCAGCGCGATGATAGATCGCAGATGATCCGTGTTAAAATCCCGTTCGGCGGACTCACAGCAGTACAACTCGAAATGCTGGCGGATGTTGCCGAAGAATTTTCGGATAATATCATCCACATCACCACCCGTCAAGATGTACAATATCACTACGTAGACATCAACAACACGCCGGAACTCATGCGTCGCCTCGCAAGCGTAGACATTACCACCAAAGAAGCGTGTGGTAATGTCGTGCGAAATGTTACGGCATGTCCTCTCAGCGGTGTGTGCCAAGATGAGACATTTGATGTAACACCGTATTCTCAGGCATTGTCAGCGTTCCTCTTAGGACACCCAGACGCGCAAGACTTTGGTCGTAAGTTCAAAATTGCGTTTTCTGGATGTGAAGAGCACGCTTGCGGTTTAGCGAATATGCACGACATCGGTGCAGTCGCTGCCGTTAAAGAGGTAGATGGTGAAGTCAAACGCGGTTTTAAACTTTATGTCGGGGGTGGACTCGGTGCCGTCCCGCATCAGGCGAAAGTGTTTGATGATTTCGTCTCCGCAGAGGAACTCCTCCCGATTTCACAATCAATTTGCAGAGTTTTCACCCGTTTAGGTGAACGCCGGAATCGGAATAAGGCGCGTTTAAAGTTTGTGATCGCCAAATACGGCATTGAGGAATTTCGTAGACAGGTACTTGAAGATCGGGCTACGCTACGCCACGATCCCGAATGGACTGCGTATCTGGACAATCTCGACGCTTACAACGAAAGTCCTCTCAAGGCACCGACACAGCTTAATGGTGCTTCAAAACCTGAAGGGTTTGAAGAGTGGTATCAATCGAATGTGCAGTTACAGAGTCAACCCGGTTACGCTTTTGTGACGATTACATTGCCGCTTGGTGATATTACCGCAGATCAGACGCGTGCTTTGGCAGATATTTCACGAAAATATGTGAAAGACACCATCCGTGCTACAGTCGAACAGAACATCGTTCTCCGCTGGGTAACAATGACGGATCTCCCCGCACTCTATCGCGAACTGAAGGTGATCGGTCTCGGTGACCCGGGTGCAGAATCTATGGTTGATATTACTGCTTGCCCCGGGACTGATTCCTGCAAACTCGGTGTTTCTTCTTCTCGCGGTCTGGCAGCGCACCTGCGAAACTATTTCATTGAAACCGGTGTGCAGAATGAAATCAAAGACTTTCGGATTAAGATTAGTGGTTGCCCCAATTCTTGCGGACAGCACCACATCGCGAATATTGGTTTCTTCGGCTCCTCACGTCGGATGGGTGAACATATCGCGCCTTACTATCAGGTGCTACTCGGTGGACACATGACCGAGAACGCCAGTTCTTACGGACTTGCCAATGGAAAAATCCACGGCAAATATATTCCGGCGTTCATTGAGGAATTAACCGGTAAGTACACGGCGGAACGCAATGAGGAAGAGTCCTTCACTGATTACGTCGCACGGCTCGGTAAGGCGGAAATCAAGCAGATCTTGTCCAAATACGATAAGATCCCGTCTTATGAGGAAGCACCAGAGTTCTATGTGGACACCGGCGACACGAAAGATTACCAACTCAAGACAGGTGTCGGTGAATGTGCAGGAGAGGTCGTCGCACTCGTCTCTATGAAATTGGAAGAGGCAGATCGACTCATCTATGAATCCAGTTTGAACTTGGAAAAGGGTGAATATCAGGATTCCGCGGCGTTGGCTTTTGATGCAATGATCAGAGCCGCAGATGGACTTCAGACAACGGTAGGTTTGCAATATATTGACGACGCGACCACCGTCAACGAATTCCGCACGCATTTCTTTGAACCCGGTAACTTCTTCCCTGGTTACGGTGCGCACATCTTCAAGGCAACAGAGGAAGATGCTTCTACGTTTGACCACGAATTGGCACACCGTCGCGTTGAGGAAGCGACACTCTTCGTTGAAGAATCGCATAACGTCTATGGACGCATGCGCATTAAGCAGGAGGAAGAGGAAGAGAGCCGCCGTAAAGCACGTCGCTCACGACCGGCGCGGAAACCAAGGGTTGTCAGAAAAGCGAAGCCCGTTGAGGAAATCGTGGATAGCCTCGACCTCAAAGGCGTTGCCTGCCCGTTCAACTATGTCCAAGCAAAGATTCGGTTGGAAACGATGGATCTCGGTCAACTTCTCGAAGTCACCATCGACGATGGCGAACCGTTTGAGAACGTGCCCAAGAGCCTCACCAACGATGGACATGAGATCGTTGACACCAAGAAGGTCGGAAAGCACTATCGCCTCACCGTCCGAAAGGGTGAGTAAAATCCAAGATTGTGGTTCTTCAGAATCGAATTTCACACAGGCGATTGCCGCTCACGCCCAAAATGGGTGTGAGCAGGCAAACGCCCTAATTTTTTCTAAATTTACGCTGGATAGAACCGAAGGTTTATCAAAAGTTGTCCTATAGAAATGAATTAGTCAATAATGCGTGATGTATATCCACGACAGGTAGAATTCTACCGTGCCTCCAACGGGCAGGAACCCTTCTCCGAATAGTTGGTGTCGGTTCAAGATCAAAGTGTACAAGATCGGATTTTGGCACGCCTTGAACGCCTTGAGTCCGGTAATTTTGGCGATTATAGATCTGTTGGTGGTGGTGTCTTTGAATTGCGCTTTCAATTTGGGTCAGGTTACCGTATCTATTTCAGTGAAGTAGGTAACAGGATCATCCTTCTGCTGTGTGCTGGTGATAAATCATCACAGACGCGTGATATTGAGCGGGCAAAAACTTATTGGTTAGAATACAAGGGGGCACACTTATGAGAAAAATGCGAACCTTGCGCGAGTACCTCATCGAACGTCTTGCTGATAGGGAGAAGGCGATTGGCTACCTCCAGGCGATTCTTGACGACTATTACATCTACGGGGGGGCTGCTGTAGTCAAGGATGCTCTTGATACTATTGTTGAAGCACAAGGTGGAATTTCCAAAGTTGCTAAACGGGTTGATATGGACCCGCAACTTCTTTCGAAGTTCCTATCTAACGAGGATACACCTCTAATTGATGCTCTTGGAATTGTTCTGAAGGTACTCGGCTGTCAACTTTCAATTAAGCCTTTAGAATACGGAAGCTCTAATCTTGAAACCGATGCTGGACAAACGGCACATGTAGCGGAAAGCCCTACCTCGCTACAATGAATTGACTTTCTTACCAAATTGCGGTATAATAAAGGCAGCAGATTGTAATGGATCCAGCAGCTACAGAATACAGTAGAAAGAGTGTGCTGGTAATTCTAAAACGATGGGACTAAAATATCGCGGGTGAAGCCTGCTCTCACAAGAAAAGCCCATTAGGGCGTTATGTTTATAGGAAACTTTTTAGCAGAATGGATCTACAACAAATTAACATTAAGGTTTTCGCAACCGAAGATAGCAAAATCAACTATACCAACTTCATCAAGGTCTTCAATCGTTGGATGGAGGAAGCGGATTCAGAAGATTATTTGAACTACGCTGACTATTCACACGTCGATGCAGGACCGGGTGTGCTGTTGATTTTGAAGCAAGCAAACTATAGCATTGACAATGCTTACCATGAAGACGGTTTCCTCTACAATCGGAAACATGTAGTCGAAGGCGACAATGCCGACAGGATTCGCCAAGCACTCACGGAAGTGCTCTCCAAATGCGAGCAGCTTGAAGCAGCAGCGGAGTTGGAAAACGCAGTGCATTTCAACGGCGCGGATCTCCTGTTTATGATAAACAACCGGCATATCGCACCGAATACATCGGAAACAGCGGCATCCGTTCAGGCAGACCTAACACCTGTCCTACAACAGATGTATGGCGGTGATGATTTCACGGTGGAACGCACCTCCGAAGACGCACGCGAACGGTTCGCTTTGCGAATCTCAGCGAACTCGAATAAACCGATTTCAGAACTCCTCTCTAATCTCGGAGTCTAAGATGTTTAACTTCAGCAACGAACAGATTGAACGCTACAGCCGACATATTATCCTCAAAGAGGTCGGTGGGATGGGGCAGACGCGGTTGCTTGAATCGAAAGTGCTACTCATCGGCGCAGGCGGACTCGGATCGCCCATTGGGATGTACCTCGCAGCGGCAGGGGTCGGCACGCTCGGTATCGTTGACGACGATGTCGTCGATCTCAGTAATTTGCAACGTCAAATATTGCACGGCATCAGCGACATCGGCGTTCCGAAGACGAAATCCGCAGAAGCCTCTATCGCAGAGATGAACCCAGATGTCAAGGTGATTCCCCACAACGAACGTATCCATTCGGAAAACGTTTTTGGGATATTAGAGCAGTATGATCTGATTGTAGATGGGTGCGACAACTTTCCGACCCGCTATCTGCTTAACGACGCATCTGTTATGCTTGGCAAACCAATCGTGCACGGCAGTATTTCCCAGTTTGAAGGACAGGTCACCGTCCTATATCCGGGCAAAGGACCGTGTTATCGCTGTATCTTTTCCGAACCGCCACCCCAAGGTATGGCACCGAGTTGCCAGGAGGCTGGGGTCTTAGGTGTGTTACCCGGCATTATCGGTACAATTCAAGCCGTTGAAGCGATTAAAGTCCTACTGGATGTCGGCGATCCGTTAATAGGGAGCCTTCTGCTTTTCGACGCGTTATCGATGGAATTCAACAAACTCAAACTCCGCCAAAATAGCGATTGCCCAATGTGTGGTGAAAATCCTACCATCCATGAATTGATTGATTACGAGGAATTCTGTGAGGTGGGTTGGTAGTCCGACGTATTTTACTATAGGGCGGGGTCTGTGTGCCTCGCCTATTTTGTTTAATCCTAAACCGGATACCATTAGTAGTCGTTTAATGTTGAGTTTATGAATTGTTTCTTTCGTTTGTAGTAGGGAAACCATTCATGGTCTCCCGTTCTTGACCCCAGACGTGCGATAAATCGCACTACTACGAACCCGCGCTCAAATTCAAAGTTGAACGACTATTAGTTAGGCAATATCCTCTAATGGATTATTTGGGCTGAGACTAAGAAGTATGTATTTCGGTTTAGTGAGTTCGTCTGTGGCTTCGCTTCGTTCGGGGACTTCTTGCATCTCAGCGGTGTATTTTAGATTTAGTGTTATGTTGTCCACAGTTTCAAGGACTTCCTCTGCAATGTCTCCGGTATAGGTTCTTTCTGGAGTTTTTATTTCAAATCTATTAGTTCTAAGGGAGACAGCAATTAAAGTGCCGGTGATAGTAAGCCTTGACGGTGCTTCTTCTTGAAATTTCTCAAGGATTTCAATTTCAAAGTCAAGGCATTCACCAGGCACTGGAAGCATATCCTCAGGTATCTGATTTGGTTGGATAAAATCTGTCTGGACTGAAGCATGTTCCTCGTATGGAACCTTTACTTGAATTGCATAGGGATTTTCAGAATCGGCGAATGCATCGTGGAGGTCAATTTCGCCGGATCGGATAAGGTTAAGCCGGTCAGTGGAGACAGCAACACAGAGCCAAGTTAAAAATTGGGCATCTTCAGCAGCAGCCACAACAAGGTAAAAATGCCCTGAGGCGTTTTTGCAGGAGTAAAGAACAGGTTGATCGTAGTATTCGTATACTTCTACAATCTCGAGTTTGCCTAACTCTGGAATATTGAGTAGATCAAGCATCTTATGCATCCTTTCCGAATTACTATCAACTTCTTTATTCGCTTATTACCTCGAAAACAAGCCAAGGTTCTGCTCCAATGGGTATCCACCATGTGTGATGAGATTTTTCTTTTGACGGTGTATGTTGAATCGCACCAAGTGCCGAATTGAGTTCACCTTGAGCTATTTTCCTATTTCTTAAAGACCCTATTCTATTCTTGAGTCGTTCACTATCTTGTAAAGCCCTATGGACAGAGGTCCCGCTGATTCTGATAGTTGGTTCTGGAAATCTACCTGGGAATTCTTCCCAAGTAGATAGAAAATCTTCTGCTTGTGCTGGATTGTGCTTTACAAGTCGGTAAACAGTCCAGAAGCCGGTTCAGCGTCCGCAGGTGGACAATTTTCTGGATAAAAGTCTGGCCATTGCAACTCGGTAGTCCTTTCATTTCGCATGCTATTGGTTACCGAGTGCCGCGTTTTGTATTTTTAACACTACGGATATTATAACATACATACATAAATTAAGTAATTATATTTATAAGTACAAATACGTGCCTGTTCTATAAATTAGTTATAGGATACATCGTTTTTTGAAAAAATCAACTTTTTATAGGATTTAGAAAGAAACCACATGTTGGAACTCATTTCTGTGATTACAGTCCATAGCCAGAGCTTAATCCAATACTATAGGCTATCGCGGATTGCATCTGTTTCAACGCCTCATGAATCTGAGGGAGTTCCTCAAATCCGTAGGATATACGGAACTGTCGTTTCCCAACCCCGACCATTTCGCCAGCTGGATGGACACAGTGTTCACCCGGAATGTAAATCACTTTCGGATGCTGGGAACCCGGCGGTCCATCGATCTCTTCCCGTCCAGTCGTTCGCGTCAAAAACTTAAAAAAATCAGAAGTCGTATCCGTTGTGGCACTCGCCAGCGTCAAATAGTAGTAGAATCCAGCACTCCCGCCTCGACACTCCTGAACGTTATCACCCAGTAATTCTGCTATCCACGCTTTGACCTGTTTCGCCTTCTGGTGATACCCATTATTAACCTTTTGGATTTGGGCTTCTATACCGTGGTCGAGCAAGTAACTCGCAATTTCTTGATTGATTAACGGCGCACTGAAACCGATGTCGCTTGTGCGTTGGATAACGCTGTCGAGAAACCGACCTTTCGGACCGATGAGGTAACCGATACGTAATCCAGGGGCGAGGATCTTTGACAATGTGCCAATTTCATAGACAATGCCGAGTGTATCGTAGCAGAGTGCAGACGCCAAAGGTTCAACGTCACTGTCATGCACGAGGTCGCGATAGGCGTTGTCGAAAAAAATCGGGATTTTCCGTCCGACTTCGTATGAAAGTCGGGTAACAATATCGACGAGTTCTTTCTTACGATTATTGGATAGAATTGTACAGGTCGGATTGTTAACCGTTACGACGTAGAAGAAACGGATAGCCTCTTTTTCGTTGCCAAGCGTCCTGAGTTTCATCCGCAAACGTTCAGCATTAAGTCCTTCGTCATCCTCAGGTATCGCGATAACGCTGAAACCTTTCCTGCCTAAATCGTTGCAGTAGATATAATACATCGGATCCGCGGTCAGCACAATGCCGGCAGGAAGTAGGTGGGTGATGCTCTCTAACAGACTCGTCGCGCCGTTCGCGCCGATAACAAGGTCTCGGTTGTTCAAGGTCTGTTCAGTGATTCCACCAATCCGATTCTCAATGTGGAATCTCTTGAGCGACGCAATCAGGTTCGGCGAACCTTGTGCGCCGCCATAATTGAGGGAAGCGCGGTATTTTTTAGGGTGCGCGAGAACCGTTTCGCAGGCGTGTTGAATCTGCTGACGCGGAATCGTCCGTTCATTGACGTATCCAACACCGAGGTTGATGTCGCGTCCGTCTCGAAAGCCGACAGCAAAATCGGTCATCAGCTGGTTAACAGGGGAGGGTATACTTGCGGTTTTTCCGTAATCAGAAAGCAGAACATCGCGGATCTTCATGGTTTATTGGGGTTCTGCGCGTCTATAGTAGGTCCCTCAAAGCGGATTCAAGCGTCCGGTGACGGAATTCGTAGCCACTGACTTCCGTTTTCTCTGGAAGTACGTTCTGGCTCAGCACAACGAAATCCGCAAATTCGCCCATCATCAACCGCAAACCAAACGTCGGGACAGGAAGCAGAGTGGGTCGCCGTAGTACACTGCCGAGAGTCTTCGTGAACTCTACATTTCTGATAGGAACAGGTGCCGTCGCGTTCAGAGGACCCCGAATCTCTTCATTCTCTAAAGCGTGGATCACAATACCAACGACATCGTCGACATGAATCCAAGACATCCACTGCCGACCGCTACCAAGTATGCCACCAACTCCCATTTTAAAGGGTGGAAGAACCTGTGTTAACAGCCCACCGCCTAACCCAAGCACAAGTCCAATGCGAACCATGACTACGCGGATCCCAAATGCATCCGCTTTTTGTGCCTCTGTCTCCCATTCTTGACAGACTTTGGCGAGAAAGTCGGTTCCAGCAGGCGACACCTCCGTAAAGTGTTCATCGCCACTATCGCCATAGTACCCGATTGCGGAGGCACAGACAAGCACATCGGGTTTTGTAGACACGCCAGCAAACGATTCAACGAGGTTTCGCGTCGAAAGGACTCGGCTATCCCGTATCCGCCGTTTTTTTTCCGAATTCCATCTACCTGCGATGGTTTCACCCGCCAGATGAACAACAGCTTTCACGTCTGATGTGGCTTCTGAAGGCAGTTTTTCGGTTTCAGGGCTCCAACCGTAGACCGCTCTTGCGGATTTCAATTGCGTTTGTGCGCGTGTCGGGTTACGAGATAATACATGTACGGTATCGCCTTGTTCCTGGAGGGCAGTGCAGACTCGACTGCCAATGAACCCAGTTCCACCGGAGACCAAGACATTTGCCATTTTTTCTCCTTATGTTCTCTATTTTGACAACTCAGGGATAACGGTCTCTAACTTCTGATAGTCGTAAACAACAGCATCACTGAGTGTGTCGTCTCCTTCTCCTTTATTGAAGCCTGCAAAACGAATCGCTTTCATCCCCGCATTTTTCGCACCGACAATATCCGTTCGGAAAATATCGCCGACGTGCACCGCTTCCGCGGGTTCAGCATTCAATTGTGCTAAGGTCGAATGGAATTGCACCACTTGAGGTTTCGTATGATCCGTTTCGTCGGAGAATGTGAAAGCCGTAAAGTATTGTAAAATGCCGTCACGCGCCATTAGTTTTCGAGCGAAACTGCCGGGCGTTAGTGCCGAGTCTGAGATAATTCCAAGTGGATAACTTTCACTCAACCGAGAAATGACCGGTTTGACGTATGGCATCATAATTGGGGGTGCTTCCAAGAAAGCCGCACCAAGGCACTCAATTAACTGATCGAGATCTTCTTCTACAAGCCCGAGGTGAAGCACTTCAGCGAATCGCTGCATGCACCGTTTCACGGAGATCCCTTGGTGTTGATGCCATAGGGAGGATACCAAGTTGTATGCCTCTTCAAGTCCGAATCTTACATCCTCCAATGTGCAAGCATAGTCGCGACTGTTGAGGTACGTATGGCAGAGTTGAATACGTATCGCCTGACGCTTTTGCCAGTTGCTGTCAGAATCGGCATAAAGGGTTTGCCAATAATCGAATGTAATAGCTTTAAGCATCAAAATTTTTCCATTTCTAATGTACGTTTCTGTTTCACTATAGAGGCGACTCATGTTAAAGAGCACAATTCCATTTTATCCGATTTATCCGAAAAAATCAAGCGATATGTGGTTTTATCGCGGATGTTCAGTTTTCGTTGTTCTGTGAGTTTTGCTTTCCCCGAAAAAGAACAGACTCGCCGGAAAAATCAGCACAGGACGTTCGTGAACCAAAATAGACTTGCAATTTCCTTTTAAAAGTGATACCATTAATTAAGATGTAGACAATCAATAGGCAAACATGTTGCGTCCGATGTATGCGGAGGAATACGAAGTTGCGGTTGAATCGTCGAATTATCCCTGGGTATACGACCACCCGTTTAATACTCGTTTACTTCATCGTCGGATTGGGCACGCTTGTATTTGGGTTCTTCCATTATATCCAGCAGATTTCTCGACTGAACGCTGATATAGAAACCCAGATAGACCTTTTCGCCGATCTGGCAGCGGAAATCCCCGGTGTCGAAAACCGAGGATTGCAACAGAAGTTAATTACGATCGTCAGAAAGTCATTCGCTGAAGACAGATCACGTACGTTCTCGTTTATCATCACGGATGCACGCGGAAACGTCTTAATTACGCGAGGGGTTGACCCACAATTAGACGCGAAGATCGACAATTTGGATATCAATGTCAACGAAAATGAGAGTATATCGTTAACACAAAATGAGCACGCTTTGTTACAATCAACATTAGCGCGCATGAAAAAGAAACATCTGCCTCGTGAAATACACATACTCCTTGAAAACAGGCAGCTGAAGGGGTATATTTACTATGGTGATGCCGCACCGAGTGAAATGGCACACCTGCCTCTTGTAATAACCGATACCGCGGGTACACCTCAGAAATGGCAGATTTGGGGTGACGTTATTACTGCAGATCAGGCAACTGCGGAGGAACAGGAACGAGCGAAGATTTTCATTCAGAACGCACCAGCGTCCTCTGTGATTGAAACAACGCCGAAATGGCACAAAGGCTACTTCTATTATGAAAGTAAGCCCTACTATGGGTTAGTAGTGCCGCTTATAGCACCGGTGGTCCTATTAGTATTTGGAACTGTCTGCTTCCTTGTCTATCAACGGATAAAGTCTTATGAACACTCGGCAATCTGGGGAGGCTTAGCCAAAGAGACTGCGCATCAACTCGGAACACCTACCTCGTCGCTGTTGGCATGGACAGAACTGCTGCATGAACGAAGTAAAGAAAAAAATGATGACGCACTCGCTGAACTCTCCGAAAGTATGAGAAACGATCTGGAGCGTCTACAGAAAACAACGGCGCGCTTCGGTATGATTGGCACGCAGCCGCCACTTACCGAAGTCAACATAAATGAAGTGTTTGAAGAAGTCCGAGCCTATTTTGAAAAACGGCTGCCGCATATTGGTCGACGCGTCGAAATCCGATTGAGACTGCATGAAACACCCCCTATACTCGCAAACGCGCAATTGTTGCACTGGGTGTTTGAAAACCTAATTCGTAATTCGTTGGATGCAATGGATAAAGCGGACGGATGGATCCAGATTGAACCAACGTATGATAAACGATACAGCGATATTGTTATCCAGTATGCCGACAATGGAAGCGGGATCACCCGCGAAAATCAACGAAAGATCTTTGAACCGGGGATGTCTACAAAGGCACACGGGTGGGGACTCGGATTGACTGTCGTACAGCGGATCATCCGTGAATACCATCACGGAAGCATCCGTATGATTAAAACGAGTCCTGACGGAACAACTTTTGAAATTCGACTGCCAGTCGCATAGTCCATATTAACAGTCGTTGTGGGCAAAATAATTAACTGGGCATTTTTCCTGCTTCCGCTGACGAGAGAACTTTCACTCACGTTAATTGGACACGATGTCGCACCTGAGCAGATTTTGAAAAATTACGTATGTCACAGACACACCAAATCTTATGGATTGATGATGAAATAGAAGCGTTGCAACCGCATATTCTTGTCCTACGCGACCGAGGGTACGCAGTCACACCCGTGACAAATGGTGAAGACGGCATCGCGCTTCTCACGCGCGGTGATACGCAGTACAGTGCTATCCTACTTGACCAGGTTATGCCCGGTAAAGATGGAATGGCAACGCTCGATGCAATCCGTACCATCAATGCGCAAATCCCAGTCATTCTCGTTACCCAATCCAGTGATGAGCAATTTGTTGAGGTTGCTCTCGGCAAGCAAGTAACCGATTTCTTAGTGAAGCCGATCGGTGTAGCCCAGATCGTTTCAACACTAAAGCGTATCCTTGATCAGTCGCAGATCGTCGTAAATCAGATTCCGAATCGGTACACGACAGATTTTAACGCTATCCGTGCCATGAAAGACGCGTCACCGAGTTGGCAAGACTGGGTCAATATCTATGTGAAACTTTTACAATGGGATCTGGTATCTGAAAAGTTAGCCGAGGGTGGGTTAGAAGAGACACATCTCGCACAGAAGAAAGAGTGCAATACCGAATTTTCTGACTTTGTCGCGACGCATTATCCTGATTGGGTCGCAGGTAGCTCAGACGCACCACCTTTGTCGGTCAACGTCCTCGACCGGCATGTTATCCCTCAACTTCAAGATGGAAAATCTGTTTATTTTATTGTGGTTGACTGCTTCCGATTAGATCATTGGTTGGCAGTGGAATCACTCTTGTACCCTTATTTTTCTATCGAACGTCAATATAGTTTTTCAATCCTACCGAGTGCGACAATGTACGCACGAAATGCCCTCTTCAGCGGCTTGTTCCCAATAGAGATCGCCGAACGCTATCCACAGTACTGGCAGGAAGAATCTGATGGGGACACGAGTACAAATCGCTACGAACGCCAATTCCTCGAAGAACATCTGAAGCGCAGGGGTATCAAACTGAAACCCGGAATCCAGTACTTCAAGATTTTTGACGCTCGCGGTGGCAACACCTACAAAAAACGGGTCGCCGCGAACACACGCGTGAGTCTCTCGGCACTGGTTATCAATTTCATTGACATCTTGACCCACCAGCGCTCACAATCCGATGTTCTGCAGCAGCTTGCCCCTGATGAATCCGCTTTTCGAGCACTGGCACGCTCATGGTTCTCGCATTCGGTACTGTTCGATATTTTACGCATTATTGCAGCACAAAACGCAACTGTAGTCCTCACCAGCGATCATGGCTCTGTCTTTTGTAACCGAGCAACCCGCGCTTACGGTAATCGTGAAACAACCACCAGCCTTCGGTTTAAAATCGGTGCTAACTTAGGATGCGAAGAAGGTGAAGCAGTATATCTCCGAAACCCAAAGGAATATCGGCTACCGGCGGAAAACACAAGCAAGGACTACATTCTCGCGAAAGACGATTATTATTTCGTCTATCCGAACGATTTTTATAAATATAAACGGCAGTTTCAAGGAGGGTTCCAGCACGGTGGTATCTCGATGGGTGAACTCATAACGCCTGTCGTAACGCTAACACCGCGGCTGTAAGGCGCAGCTCGCAAACCCAAATGAAATAGAGAGGGGTATACCTTTTTCAACTTTACGCTCCGCAAGATATAGACACCAGTAGACTGCGGACAACCTTATACACAACTGCTGTGTGATCGAACTTCTCTAAGAATATTATAGCATACACCAATAAATATATGCTATAACAACAAAAAGGAGGCGGAAACCTTCCGCTCCTGCCTAAAGATAGGGGCTCAGGTTTCTCGAATATTTAATGGAAAAGGAGATACTTATTTCTGATGATGAGTATGAAACACGCTGTGCGGTACTTGACGAAGGGGTGCTGAATGAAATTTATATTGAACGCAAAGCAGCGGCGCAAACATTGGGTAATCTCTACAAGGGACGCGTTGAGAACGTACTACCTGGAATGCAAGTAGCATTCGTTGACATTGGATTGGATCGGCATGCCTTTCTACATATTTCTGACCTCAAATATGAGCACGCTGACGAAGATGAGGATGAAAATGGGAAGCAGAACGGAGACCGAAGATCCAACAAAAATGCCGCTGTATTGGACCTGAAAGGAAAGCAGTCCAAGCAAACACGCGGTGGACGCGGGTTCCCATTTCTCATAAGTGACCTCATTTCAAAGAAGCAAGAACTCCTCGTTCAGGTTGGCAAGGAACCTATCGGAACAAAGGGAGCGCGGGTTACCAGTAACATCACACTCCCCGGACGTTATGTCGTCTACATGCCCAATTCCTCGAATATTGGCGTATCGCGACGCATTGAGTCTGCTACTGAAAGAGACAGGCTACGGAACATGGCAAAGGCAGTCAAAGCCGACGTTGAAGGTGGATTTATCATTCGTACTGCCGCTGAAGGGTTGAACGAAACCGAGTTCGCCGCCGAAATCCGGTATCTTATCGATCAATGGAAACAGGTGCGTAAACGCGCAGACAGAAAATCCGCACCCAGTCTCGTGAGCAGAGACCTCAGTTTCACCAATAGAATCGTCCGGGATATGCTCACGAAGGAGGTCAAGCAACTGTTTATCGATTCAGAGACGGGGTACAAAGAGACGATGGAATATGTTTCCTCTGTCATGCCCAATCTGCAATCTCGGGTCTCCTTCTATCGGGAGGATCCAACTCTCTTCGATGCTTACGGTGTTGAACGCGCACTCAAGGAGGCGCTCAGTGAGAAAATTTGGCTCAAATGTGGAGGACATATTATCATCCAACAGACTGAAGCCATGGTCTCGATTGATGTCAACACTGGACGATTCGTTGGAAAATCTGATCCAGATAACACGATTCTCAGTGCTAACCTTGAGGCTGTTGAGGAGGTTGTCCGCCAAATTCAATTACGGGATTTGGGCGGAATTATCGTCGTTGATTTTATTGATATGGAAGAGGCTTCGCACCGGAAACGGGTCTTTAAAATGCTACAGGAAGCACTCCGGAAGGACCGTGCCCGCACAAATATCCTGCATTTTTCGGATTTAGGACTCGTCGAAATGACACGCCAACGTACCCGTCCAAGCCTCTCTACCCTGCTGATGGAAGAGTGTCCATACTGCGATGGACATGGCACTGTTCTATCCGTCGAAACCGTCGTCATTCAGTTGCTACGTGCAATAAAGATGGCGCATAAACAGACGCGTCAGTCACAATTACGTGTTATCGCTAATGATTATGTCGTTTCGCATATCAAGTCGCAGATGTCGAGTAAATTGCGGGAACTTAAGAAGTCATTAAAATTAGATCTTATTCTGGAACCGGATGCCGACTTGCACCTCGAAGATTATCGAATCTTCGTTGGAAAAGGTGAAGAATTATTTCTTGATTAACAGGATTTACGCTGAAAGCGAATATCGCAACGAAAGACTGGAAGGCACGGAAGAAGGAAGGATGGACACCCAATCTTCCTTGTCTTCCGATTGGTTGTAGGAGGGAACTCCGATTCCCGACTTTCCCGATTTCCTGGGGATTCGCTGTAGGAGGGAACTCCGATTCCCGACTTTCCCGATAAATTGGACAAAACCTTAAAACTAAATGGTTCTGCATAAATCCTATTGATTAATTGACATCGGCGCGTTTTTAGGGTATAATTTAAGTAGAAAGGAGTGATATGTAAAATGTATGCAGTCTTTGCGAGCGGCGGAAAACAGCATCGGGTAGAAATAGGAAATCTCATCGACGTTGAAAAAATCGATGCAGAGGTCGGTGACAGCGTCACCTTCTCATCCGTTTTGGCTGTCGCTGACGATGATGGTCAGTTGCAAGCCGGCTCACCCTATCTTGACAATACTTCAGTTACAGCCGAGGTGGTTCAACAGGCACGCGGAAAAAAGATGGTCGTGTTCAAATCGAAACGCCGTAAAGGTTATAAACGTAAGTTAGGGCACCGGCAATCATTTACACGCGTGAAAATTACCGCCATTGGCGCGGTGGAGGAACAATCTGATGGCTCATAAGAAAGGTGGCGGAAGCACCCGAAACGGACGCGACAGTATCGGAAAACGACTCGGTGTCAAAAGATTTTCTGGAAATTATGTCACCGCAGGGAGCATTCTCACTCGACAGCGTGGAACGCACATCCACCCCGGAAACAACGTTGGGGTCGGAAGGGACTATACACTCTTCTCGAAAATTGATGGATTTGTATGGTTTGAGCGAAAAGACAAATATCGTCGGAAGGTGAGTGTCTATACAGAGCGTCCTGAATTTTAGCGGATTTACCCGTCTCAGGAATCTACGACCAGAAGCCTCGCCTTAGGGTGTTGCAGCCCGCACCACCCCGAGCGAGGCTTTTTTACTCCAAAAATCCGACAAATTCGCACGCGTTGTAAGGGCAGGTCTCGTGCCTGTCCAACTCGAAACAGGCAGGAAAAATTAAAAAATGAAATGGACAATATCCGTCATAACGCTGACCGTGGTGTTGGGGTGTGGCGGACAGATACGGCAACTCGCCATGGAAACCATGGAGAATGCTCAGGTAGCACTCACTTCTGCCAACGCGATGGGGGCACAGGAGGCTGCCGATACCTCGCTACGCACCGCTCAAGAGATGCTTGTCACGGCTGAAAACGCAATGAATGCTGGGGATGTAGAGCAGGCATATCGACTCGCACTCCGCGCGTATCTTCACGCACGAATCGCAACTGAAATCGCTATCGCAATTCGTGAGGAAGCAAACGCTCAAGAGGTACAGGCGCAGCTTACGCTCGCCGAGCAGAACGTTGACGAAGTGCTCCAGAGACTTGAGACGATGAAAGCTGAACTTGAGGCATTGCAGAAATTCTGAGGAAAGCAAGTGCTATCAACTATAAACATGAAATATTACGGATTTCTACTTTTAGTTACATGCTTTATCGCATCCGGATGCACCGTACCAGAGATTGATGAAGTCATGCTCGCGACACAACTCCAAGACGCGCAGCAGGCGATCAATAATGCGGCGGCGTTGGATGCTGAACCTTTGGTACCGGAAGAATACGGGCGGGCAGTGAAACTTCTGAATTTCGCTCGAAACTCGCAAGAAAAAGGGGATATCCCCCAAAGTGCTGAATTCGCATATCAGGCGGAATTAGTCGCACAGATTGCCGGCGCAAAAGCCCGGCAGCGCCACGCTCGGCAAAATGCTGTTACCGTCCGGGAACAGATATACCAACGCATTATAAAGGCACATGAACACGAACTCGAAATCGCGCGTATCCGTGAGGCAATCCTTGAGGAACGGCTCGCCCGTACGATGAACGCTCGCGACAAGGGACAACAGCAGGCGGAACAACTTTCAACAGAAATCACACATTTAAAAACATCGTTGCGTCAAGCAGAACTTCGCCTCTCACTCACAGGTGTAGAAGCGCTCGTTAACATTTCAAAATATACCTATCCAATGATTGAAGCAACTGCGGACTACGAACGCGCCCAAGCATCGATCGCTTCAATAACGAATCTCATTGAACAGGAGGCATTCGTTGAAGCGGAGACTGCTATCTCGAAAGCACAGAGGCTGGTCGACAACCTTTACCAATTGGCGCAGAGAAACCAGAAGGCGGAGACAGAAGCCAGAACCGGTGCACACATCTCTATTGCGAAAGCAGAAGTCATCATCCAGCGTGCACAGCACCTCAACGCCAGCCAGCACGCACCGCAGCAGTTTCAAGAGGCAACTGGACAGTTGAAACGTGCAAGACAGGAGTTGGCCACCAATCGTTACGAACAAGCACAACAATTTGCACAACAAGCACAGCAGACCGCCGACGAGACTGTCATGAGGGCAGAAGCGGCAGAATTTAGACAACGCGCACAGAGGGAATTAGATCGGCAAGAAGCGGAGGCACAACAAGCGATTGATACCTTAAACAGGAAACTCACGGCACAAGCAAAGACACAAGTTCCGCAGTTAGAGGCGCGGCTCTATGAACTTGCCACTGCGGCTTATGCAAAGGCAAAAACCGCATTCGTAAACAAGGAATATGAGGTGGCTGTCAAAACTTCCGCTGAGGGCAGCGGTTATCTGGAACGCGCCATTGCAAACGCACAACAGATAACGTCGGCGAAGTCAGACTTACTAAAAGCCGCAAGGCAAATCCCTAAAGCCTCCGTTATAGAGCGGGAGAATAGTGTCCTCATCCGTATCGGAGGCAACGCGTTTGCCCATGGCAGCACGCAACTTCAGAAAGTATTTTTCCCGACCTTTGAGCAACTCGCCAAGGTCTTACGTAGAGATGGCTTCAGTCGTTACCCTGTCCGAATTGAGGTACACACCAGTGCCTTGGGAAATGCGAACGTCAATCGAAATGTAAGTATGGGGCGAGCAGACGCAATCAAGAGATCCCTTGTTGAAGAACGTGTCAATCTGGAACGTCTCACCGCTGTAGGTCTCGGAGAAACCGACCCTATCATCAAAGATGGCGTGAACAAAGAGGAACAGAACCGCAGGATCGATATAATTATCAAGACAAACTGAAGACTCGTGCAACACAAAGACCCTTATCTCGTCAATCAGGTCGCAATGCGCCTGTTTGGAGATAGATATATCATCATTTACGGCAATACCATTCAGTTCCACAATCACTGTTACCATCTGCGGTCCATCAATACACCCGGACATCCATACCATGGATGCTACTACTTAGAGGACGCGAACACCGGTTTGGCTATGTCAAGCGATGTCGATTTCGCACCTCTTGGGGCATACGGCACGATTTTCGAGCCGCTGACAGGGGACATTATTGATTGTGAAACAGTACCTTACGGTTCATCGAAGTAGGGGCAGGTCTTGTGCCTGCCCACAGGGGCTTGTGAAACAGTATTCTGCGGTTAGAAAGTCAGAGATATGACGAACACCAACAACACAAACACAGTATCCACACAGCAAGAAACCATCCTCATTTTGGATTTCGGCTCACAGTACACGCAGCTGATTGCCCGCCGTATCCGTGAGCAAAACGTCTACTGCGAAATTTATCCGCACACGTTATCCCTTTCACAGATAGAAGCCATCGCACCAAAAGGGATTATTCTCAGCGGTGGACCCGCAAGCGTCTACGAGACGGATGCCCCAAAAATTGATCCGAAACTCTTCGAGTTGGAAACACCGATATTAGGCATCTGTTACGGTATGCAACTCATGGCGGCACTGTTAGCAGACGGAAAGGTCCATCCAGCGACGCAACGAGAATATGGGCACGCACCCCTCCAAATTCTTGATGCAGCCGATCCGCTTTTCGCAGGGCTTTCCTCACATTTTTCTGCTTGGATGAGCCATGGCGATCGTATTGAGGCACCACCCGTTGGGTTCCAAACAATCGCACAAACACAGAACGCTCCCATCGCCGCTATGGTGGATCCCGCACGCACATTTTACGGATTACAATTCCATCCTGAAGTTGAACACACCGAGGATGCTGACCGAATTTTGGCGAACTTCACACGGCGTATTTGCGGATGTCGTAACGCCTGGACAATGCGTGCCTTTATCACCCGCACCACAGCACAAATACAGGAACAGGTCGGAGATGAACGCGTCCTATGTGCTGTGAGTGGTGGTATCGATTCGATGGTGCTGGCGACACTCTTATATCAAGCGATCGGAGACGCGCTTGTACCCGTTTTTGTTGACAATGGTCTCCTTCGGCAGAACGAAGCCGCTGAAGTGCTCAAAACCTGTGAGCAACTCGAAATTCCGCTCGTCGCTGTTGACGCAGTGAAGCCGTTTCTCAATGGATTGGCAGGCGTAACCGATCCAGAAAAGAAGCGGAAGGTAATTGGGGCACAATTCATCGAAACCTTCAAAACGTCGGTACAAGAATTGGAACACAACTTCCGGTTCCTCGCGCAAGGCACACTCTATCCGGATGTTATAGAGAGTGTCTCTGTGAAAGGACCCTCGGCTACGATTAAAACGCACCATAATGTTGGAGGACTCCCCTCCGACATGCCGTTTGAATTGCTCGAACCCTTCAGAGAACTTTTCAAGGACGAGGTGCGAGCGGTGGGTGCGGAACTGAACATGCCGGCGCACGTCCTCGGGCGACATCCGTTTCCCGGACCCGGACTCGCTGTCCGCATTTTAGGCGAAGTTACGCATGAACGTTTAGAGGTACTCCGTTCAGCAGACGCTATCTTTATTTCTGAAATTAAAAAGGCGGGGTTGTATGACCAAATTTGGCAGGCTTTAGTTGTGCTTCTGCCCGTCAAAAGCGTTGGCGTGATGGGCGACGCACGGACCTATGAAAACGCAGTCGCACTCCGAGCTGTCACAAGTAGTGATGCCATGACGGCGGATTGGGCCCGCATACCAAACGATGTGCTTGCCCGAATCTCCAACCGTATCATCAATGAAGTGCAAGGCATCAACCGGGTCGTCTACGATATTAGTTCAAAGCCGCCAAGCACGATTGAATGGGAATAGTTTTGGCTGTCGGAAACCGTTACGTTGAATAGACTTGTGATGCAGCGTGAACAGCTGTGCCACGCGCGACACGATGCCCCGCCTCAATGAGAAGTTTTTCTAACGCATTCAGGACGAGCATAACATTTCGTTCGTTTGAAGATTCACCCATCAGCCCGATTCGCCACGCCTTTCCAGCAAAAACACCCAAGCCAGCACCGATCTCTATGCCGTAGTCCGCAATTAAGCGTCTCCGAATCGTCGCATCGTCAATGCCGTCAGGAATACGCAGTGTGGTGAGCATCGGGGCGCGGTAGTCCTCTTCGGCGGCAGGTTGCAGACCGATCGCTTTTGCCCCAGTCAGTAGCGCATGGGCATTATGTGCATGCCGTTGATAGCGGGCATCTAACCCCTCTTCCAAGATAACGCGCAATGCTTCCCGTAAGGCATAGATAAGGGACATTGAGACAGTGTGATGATAACCCCGCTTTTCCTTCTCACCGTGCCAGTAGTTTTCGAGGAGCGTCATATCAAGATAGAAACTCTGGATAGGTGTCTTTCGGTTCTGAATCACCTCAACAGCACGGTCACTGAAACTAATGGGTGAGAGTCCGGGTGGAGCGGCGAGACATTTTTGGGTACAACTATAGGCAATGTCAATGCCGAGGACATCCATATCTACAGGCTGTCCGCCAAGACTGGTCACACAGTCTGCCAGAAAGAGAGCACCGCTTTGATGGGCAATCTCAACGGCATCTTTCAGGGGTTGCAGGACACCCGTGGAGGTCTCCCCGTGTACCAACGCAACCAGTTTTGGGGTAGGCACTTTCGCGACGGCTTCAGCGATTGTTGCGGCAGAGATGTGTGTACCCCATTCCGCTTCTACTCTTGTCACCACGCCACCGCAGCGGGCAGCGATATCGGCTATCCGCTCGCCGAAATACCCTTTGACCCCTACAACAACACCATCACCGGGCTCAATAACGTTGGTAAGCGCGGCTTCCATTCCTGCAGTCCCCGTACCGGAGACAGGTAATGTCAATCTGTTTTCGGTTCCAAAAACCCGGCGAAGTAGTCCGACTGTGTCGTCCATCACTTCGACAAATTGAGCGTCTAAGTATCCCAACAGTGGGGTCGTCATTGCTTTGAGAACCCGCGCGTTGGCTTCGCTCGGTCCAGGACCGAGTAGCACGCGCGGAGGTGCTATTAATTCATCGTACACTGTTTTTGCAGGCTCCTTTTTTAATTTTATTTTTGCCAACGGCGGTCCGGAGTTCGTTGAAAACCAATCAATAATTCTCAATATTACGGGGAATGCGTCACAAAAAAGGGAGGGTGCTATACCGCACCCTCCCTTTAGGAAAGCCCCGCTCAGGGGAGCGAGGCTACGGGAAAAGGATGTGGCAATTACTCGCCACCACCACCGCCACCACCAGCCGCACCACCACGAATTTCCAGGTTATTCGCTTGCATGTAACTCATAATCGTCTGGACCTGGCTGATTGCATACGTGAGTGCCTGGTTGACCTTCGTGTCTACGGGCGGTGTTGTCTCATATTTTGCCCACAAACGGTTGAAGTAATCCAATGCATCGTTGAAATACGCATCGTCGCTATCCGCTAACACCATGTATGCTTCACCAATCTGCACGAGACCGAGGTCTGCATACTTGGTCCCTGGATACGCCTCAATGATCTTCATGTACTCAGCGATAGCGGCTTCGACAGCAGGTTTCTGTTCGTCACCCTTCGCGAGTTTCGATTCATTTAGCAGAGACGTTGCTTGCTCATACTCGTAGAAAGCAAGAGCGTTCGCAGTGTCATTGAGATAGCCTTGCGCTGTGGATTTTGAATCCCCACCGATACCGGGCGTATTGATTGCTTTCTGGTAGTTCTCTATCGCCATTTGATAGAGACGGATCCGTTCGAGTTGCTCCAGATCTTGCTCGGAGCCTGCGTTGTAGTACTTATTACCGATATTGATAAGCGCATCGGCAGTGTACTGACTGTTCGGATACTCAGCGGCGAGGACCTCATTTGCCTCAAACAGCCGATCATACCAGCGTTGCTTCGCCTCTTCATCGTTAGACTTTTCGGCGGCTTCACTGAGGAGCTGCGCACATGTCGAGATAGCATACAACGATTCGGCAGCACTCTTGTGCGTCTTGTTCACAAGGCGAACCTTCTCGTATTCTTCAATCGCTTTCTCAAACTGTTGCGCGGCATAGTGAGATTCGCCGACATGATACTGCCAGAAAGCGGCATCATTGGCACTCGGATAACGACTCACCATATCACGGAAGACCTCGCCAGCGGCAATGAAGTAACTCACCGCTTTTTCGGACATCTCACCGTCAAGACCGACCTGCATCCGCCCAAGCTCAAAGTTCGCTGCGGCAGTGTAATTCAGTGCGGTCTCCGTGTTCTTGCGGAGTCCATCCGATTTCGGGAAGAGCCCCTTATCAACGTAACTCACGAATGTCGTGAGGGGTGTCAGGGCACTCGTTAAGTCTTGCGGAAGTTTCACGCCAATACCGACAGAATAGTAAATCTGACCGGATTGGAACAGCGAATTTTGAACATACGGGATAACCGTCTGTTTGTCCGCCTTTTCAACCGGAGCGGCAATCGAAGCGACCTCAAAGAATGTACCTGCCGCGTTTCGACTCGCATCAATATAAGGTTGCAGATCTGTGCCTGCCTCTGTGGAGAAGAGGGAACGCGCTTTGTCGGAATACAGGAAACCGAGGTTGTATTGCGCAGCGGCTTTCTCCGCTACAGTCGCATTCGGATTGCCTTTCGTCCGATCGGCCGCTTCGACCGCTTCGGTGATCGCTTCATCCAAACGTCCCAATTCAACGTAGAGCGTTGAGCGACGGATACCCGCATCTGCCACCATTGAGGCAATATTTGTGTTATCCGAACCGCTATATTCTCCGATGAGAGTTTGGAAGGTTTCCAACGCCCGAGACGGTTGTTTCAACTGGTCTTGATAAATCAAGCCCATCCGGTAGTAGGATTGCGCTTTGACGATGGCATCTTCTACTAACTCAATGGCGTTCTGGTAACTCATCAAGGCATCCTGATAAGTTTTCAGTTGCTCCTCTTGGGCAAATGCCATTGCGAAGTAGGAGCGTCCCTTCATATCTGCATCGTCCGTGTTCTCAACAATGTATTGATATTCTTGCACCGATGCGGCGTAATCGCCGAGAGTGCTGTTGAGTTCAGCGAGACGGGAGTGGGCTTGGAAGATAAGCGACTGACGTGCCTCGTCTGCGGTCTGTCCCTCTAATGCTGTAACCGCTTTGAATGCGTCTGCCGCACCTTTGTTGTCTTCCAGTCCGAGCAACGCCAAACCGGCAGTGTAGTTCGCACTGATGAGGTTGTTCGCCTCGTCTGTCAGCGTACTCACTTTTTCTGCAGCGTTCACGGCGTTCTGCAGACTTAACTGTTTACTACCGGCATCCGTCGCCGCTTGCGCGATCTGATAATGACAGACTGCCGCTTGGTACTGCGCGTTCGGTGCGAGTTCACTATTCGGGAAAGTTTGCACAAAGAGGAGATACTCTGCAAGTGCTTCATCATAGCGTTTTACACCATAGTAAGTGTGACCGATCTTCAGTTGCGAACGACTGCGTGCCTCTTCCGGCGCACCTGTGTTATCGACAATTCGCTTCAGCGATGCCACCAGCGCATCAATATCGACCTCTTCACTACTGTTTTCAATAGCAGTGGCTTTAATCAAGTCAATATGTCCGAGGGTCTTAAGAACGAGCTCATTGTCGCTGGATGCGTATTTATCGCTCGCTTCGTCGGCGAGTTGTAGGATAAGGGGCCATTTTTCGGCGTCATCCTGCTTCTGTGCCGCATCGCGATAGGCGAGTGCCAAGCCGTAATATGCTTCAACAGCGTTGGGGCTATCGGCATAGTCGGAAATCACGCGTTTAAACGCCGATTCGGAGGATTCCAAGAGTGCCGGATTCTCAGATGCCCCTTGGTAATAGCAAAGCCCGACGAGGTAGAGCGCATCGTCTGCGTATTCACCTGTCGGATTCCCATCCACCACAGCTTGATACTGGACAGCAGCTTCTTCAAACCGTTCCTCTGCACGGAGCAGGTCAGCGAGTTTAATCGCTGCTAACGAACGGTTGTCAGCGTCGGCAAGCTTGTCTAAAATGCTATTGTAGTAACTAATTGCACCCTCTTTGTCGCCTTCCTTGACATGACTATTGGCAACGAGAAGCAGTGCGCGTTCGAAGTATTCACTTGTGTCAGGAATAGATGCGTAGCGGTCGCGGGCTTGCGTCCAGTCACCGAGCATTTCATGCGAAAGTGCTTCGTTCATGATACACGCTTCCACCTGAGCGACACGCTCACTGAAATCATCGTAACGTTCCTGGGCGACACCTGGCAGGAATGCATCGTCATTGAACATGGCGGTCGCTTCCTGATATGCCGAAACCGATTTCCGCAAGTATTCCTGATTGAAGTTGTCGCCTGCCTCGCCTTCCTGATGGTCTTCAGGTTTGGCGGCTTCGTAGTAGGAGCGTCCTTCAAAGAATTTACCCATCAGCTTGACGAGATGGAACTTCGGTAAGGGACGATAATCCCACAATTTCGCATATTCTTCAGCGGCTTCAACGTACTGTTTGAATTCAGTCCGCTTGATGTCGGCGAAACGGAGTTGCACCTCAGCCGCGAGGATGTCGAACTCGTTATCGTTCTTGTTCTTCTCAATAAACTCGCGGGCAATTGTTTCCAACTCATCTTTGCGCCCGAGATCGTTGAGTGCCCAAATCGCGCCATAGAGCGCGTGCGGAGCAACCGGATCCTGCGGATAGTCGTCAACCGTTTTTTGATACCATTGCAGGGCAAGTTCAAGCGTTGCCATTCCGGTTTCAGTTTCCCCAACTTTTAACTGATCGCTACCGAGTTTGTAGTAGGCTTCACCAATCTGGTAGGAGCAGTACGGAACAAAATCGGTGGCTTCTTCGTGTTCATTGATAACACGTTGATACGCTGTGGTTGCCTCACTCCAATTCTGTAAGCGGAAATGGCTATCGGCAATACCGAGTTTCGCTTCGGCGATAAAATCGCTCTCCGGGTATTCTTCAAGGAGCGTCTTATAGGAAACAATAGCGTTTTCATAGTCCCCTTGATCGAAGTAAGTACGTCCGATGGCAGACTGAATTTCTGATTGGAGTGTCCGGTCCGCAGTGTTTTGGAGTGCCAACTCGTAGTTCACGCGTGCGTTGTCATAGTCCTTCTGCCGGGCGTAAATCGCACCTTGGTCGAAGTATGCCGCCGTGACGTATTGGCTTTCCGGGAACTGCGTGATGAAGTTGGTATACCGACCGATTGCCTCATCGTCCCTACCGAGTTGGTTCAAGCTATAAGCGGCTTTATACATCGCTTCGGCTTGCAGATCCGGGTAGTTCTTAAATTCTTCTGTCGCAATTTTATCGAACTCCTGATACGCCTGCTCGTAGTTGGATTCATTCAGGAACGACTGCGCAATCAAGTGCTGTGCGTCATCTTTAAAATCGGAATTCGGGAAACCATCAAGAACAGCTTTGAAGGCTTGTCGGGAGTCCTCGTAGTTCTGCAGTTTATAGTTCAGCTGCCCGATAGCATACCAAGCATTTTCGACGAAAAGACTATTCGGGAAGTTCTCAATGAGCTGCGTGAACTTCGGTTCCGCCAATTCAAACTGCTCCGTCCGATAGAGGATGTGTCCCCAGAGATAGGTTAACCCCTCTTGGTGTTTCGGGATCGTCGCTGTCGGAGCAACCTTTTCGATGTACTCAATCGCAGTGTCGTAGTGATTCACATCGCCTGACTGTTCAGAGAGACGTGAGTAACTCACCGCAATCTTATAATTGGCGAGGGTTGCGAAATCCTTGTCAATAACTTCGGTTTTCACACCACGCTTCGTGGATTCTTCGAGTGCCTCAGCATACTTGTCAATTGCGCCTTCATAATCCGCCTGTCCATACAGATCTTCAGCGGATTGGAAGAGTTGTTCCACCTTCTTCGAGCTACCCATCATAAAAGGTGAAAGGAGTGCAACTATTAAGGCGAGACCACCAATAATGCCCAAAATCCTTGGGTTCATTCGTATTCTCCTTGTTTACGTCGTGCGCGCTCAAAACGCGCCCACGAGGTTGAAAATTATTATAGTAACATTCATAATCATAATTTAACTTCAATGTGATCCCACTCACTTAGCTCTCCTTGGGAGTCGAGCGAGGGGTTCCGTTTTGCGAAGGGGGCGGTTCGGCGAAGGGCTCACCACGGGCGACTGCGGTTTGTAAGCGTTGATACCACTCCTCCCAACGTTGACGTTCAGCGACTTTACCTTGTTCCATACCTTGTTCCATACCTTGTTCCATACCTTGTTCTATGCCCTCTGCTATACCGGCAGCTTTTGCTTTCGCAACGGTTTGCGAGTGCTCAGCACGCCATTCATTATAACGGCGCAACATAATATCCCCTCCTTCTCTGAATATAATCCATGCTATCGCGATACGGTTAAACCGCGGATAATTCGTATCAAGATAAACCAACGTAGGTACGACCCCTTCCCAGTCCGTAGCCCACTTGTAAACGAATATTCCGAGGATGTAGAGAAGTCCCAGCAAGGTGTAAGTAACGACTGCGGCTTCAGCGTCCCGCACGGTAAATAAAGATTCTCGTTTCTCTGCCATGCAACGCCGCCTCGATAAGGAGACACCTATAGTTCTCTGGAGTCGTAGACTTCTGGAATAGACAATATTTCCAACGGTACATCTAATAATTTTTGTGAAAAACCTTTAAATCCGCTCCACTTCCGCTCATACTGTTGGAGTCCATGCTGTCCGGCATCCATGCCCTGTAACAAGAGCAGAGCGTACCTACTTTCGGTTAGTACATCACGACTCGTGAGACGTGCCCAGAACGTACCCTGTGCCGGAAGTTCGGCATAAGCAAGCAATTCCGAGTCAATGTCTAACGCGACACTCGGGACTGTATCGGAATCATTCTCTTGGAGTGCGGTGAAGATATATCCTTCTGTCATCGGTTCATCGGTGAATAGCCAGACATCGGATCCTGAGTCAACAACAACGGTTTCTGTCGTACGCCCGCTACTGACATTTCGACGGAGGTCAGCCGGTTGAGTTCCGGTTTCCGTATCCTGCTTGATAGCAAGTGCAGCGGTCGGTTGGACCGAGGCAGGTGAATCGCCAGAAAAAAACCGAATTTTCGCTGCCGCATACAGACGACCGAGCCTGGAATGACCGTCATCGTGTGGCGAGACCTGGTTAAGCAGAAGCGGCGCAACAATTAACATCGCCAGCGTTAGCCCGAAAATGTAATACGGAAAAGCGTGTTGTCTTATGGAGAGAAACCCGCCGAAACGAGAATGATCGATACGTCGATGGAGCCGGGTGCGTAAATGCCACCCAAGACGCGTAGCGACTGCCGAGAACCGTTGGTGGAGCGCAGTTGGCGCGCTCTGTTCAATACGGTGTTGAAGTCGCGTTGCAAATCGGGCGTAATAGGCATCGGATGCCTCCGGTTCGACGTAGAAGTTTTCGAGGAGGTGGTTCGTTTTCTTCAGGTCTACGACTTCTCGTTTGCAATATCCGCAGGAACGGAGGTGCAAGGCAACATCGGCTGTCTGTCGTTCCGAAAGCGTCCCATCTATATAGTCAGATAAAAGGCGTTCTATTTTGTCACACGTCGATCTCATTGCTATTTTCCTCGAGAGTGTGTGGTCCACACGTCTATAAACCCACGAAACGCTACTAATTTCGGGAACCGAAATTCTTCTTCTAATCGAAACCTAAACGTGATTCGCATCTACATACGATTGGAGCAAAGTTCGAAGTTTTTTGCGCGCGTAGTGCAAGCGGGATCGGACTGTACCTTCGGAGCAATTGAGAATTGAAGCGATCTCCGCATGCGTTAAACCTTCAAATTCATGAAGGATAACAACTGTCCGATGTTTCAGTGAGAGACTGTTGACTGCCGCTGTGACATGGTGTCGCAGTTCAGCTTTTTCAGCATGGGCATGTGGGTCATTGGCGATCTGGGCACGGTATCGAGTGCTCGCTTCGTAGTCTGCTTCCGATGCTGTCTCGAGTGTAGACGCTCGCTGACGCTCTCTACGCTTGACAAAGTTCAATGCTTCGTTGACCGTTATTCGGTAGAGCCACGTCTCAAAAGCCGCGTCCTTCCGGAACGTCCGAATCGAACGGTACACCTTAATAAAGGTCTCTTGCATGACATCATCGGCATCCGCGTGGTTCTTGGTGATCTGCATCGCGAGACGGTAGACCATCCGCTTATATCTTTCCACCAACGGTGCTAATGCTGTCTCGTCGCCTTCGCAGAGGTCGGCAATGAGCAAGGCTTCAGTTCTTTCCACCGAACTTTCTCCTTCAAGTTTCTAACTGATTAACGGGTTAGACAACGCCTTTTTGAAAACCGTTCAAAAAAATAATATATTTTATACGCTATTATAGCATTATTCCGAAAATTGTGTAAAGAAAAAAGGGCAACGTATTGAAAATACGCCGCCCTTTTCGTCGAAATAGCCTCGAATTTACTCTTTACCCTTGGTTACAAAGGTTACACTGACATCCGTAGAGTTGCCAGCAGCATCGGAGACTTTACCTGCGATAACGTAGGTCGTCTCGTTGCCAATCTCTTTACCTTTGACAAGTTCGAGCGTCGCTTTGTTGCCTTCGACTTTGCCAAGCCAACCGACATCGTCGCCGCTTTCGGTCTGCAGCGCGACGTTACCAGAAACGTCTTCACTGAACTCAAGTTCGATCGCCGCGGCACTGTTAATAGCTTCGGGATCGACATCCTTGTCACCATCAGAGACGGTGCCACCAGTGACTGTGGGTGCATCGGTATCCGGTGCGGTGACCGTATAGTTCAGTGCTTGGGTGCCATCAGCCCAGGTGATCGTCAATGCGAGCGGACCGGGGGTGAAGGGACCTGTGATCGTTGCTGATTTACCTGCGACTGTGACAGTACCGGCACTTACCGTGACATCCGCGGGGGCGTTGTCAAAGGTAACCGTAATACTTCCATTCGCCGCAACTTCGCCACCTGGCGGGGTTGCACTTACGAAGTTCGCTGGTACTGGTTCATCGCCACTATCATCATCATCGCCACCACAGCCGACTATCAGCGACATGGCGAACAAGGCTGCCAGCAATAAAGCGAAGGTTCTAAACATTTTTGTCATTAGAGTTAACTCCTTAAATTGTAAAGTTTATCAAAATACACCCTTTCAACAGGGTGTCCTAAAACTTTCGGTCCTTTCCCATAGACGCTCACGCGAGCACTCGGAAAAGTCGGTTTCGGTTACGCTGCTGATTGTACAATTCAGTAACGCCCTTGAAACCTATGATCATATTCTCGTTAAGTCAAGTAACGTAGGGCTATTTCGTTTGTTGCTCCCTCCGCTATGCGTAAAGAACAAACCGACACGTTGAGAACAGAATTCCGCGAGGGCAGTTAACAGAGTAAAACACCATTGGATTGTTGCACCCCTCGCCCGAAAGTCAATATCTAAACGAGTACCTTCTTAAAGTTTAGCAAAAATTGCAAACTTTGTAAAGGTAAAATTACGGATTTTCCCAAAATTATATGAAAATTAGCCTCTTTTGTCAAGAGAAAACTTCATTTTTCCGTAAATTTACCATAAATTTTAACGTTGTCAAGAAAAAAATTGATACATGTACTCGTAGGTGCAAGTTTAAGGACATTATATAGTATATCACAAATCGGAAAAAAAAGCAATTTTTTTTAATGGCTATCGGCTATTCCTCAAACAATCCCATCTGTTCACTTGCTGCGCCACTCGCATACGTTTCAAGACGTTCTGGATGGGTTAGGGCATCAACCACTTTGTCAACCTCGGTCGGTGTGAAAGGAAACGCGCCTGTCCTTATCAATTCTTGGGGTCCCTCGCGCAGCGCGTGCGCTGTATCCCAACGGCACGCGATTACGGATCTGTCCTGACGCTGCGCATACCGTGCTGTATGCATCGCACCGCTGGTCTTTCGCGCCTCAATCACAATCGTTGCTATAGAAAGTCCACTGATAATACGATTTCTCTGCACGAGGTTGCCTGGTGAGGGTGTTGTCGGGAATGGGTGCTCTGAAAACAGGCATCCATGCTCATAAATCTTCACAGCGAGTGGGTTATTCCGTCCGGGATAGATAGAAGACAGATCTGTGCCGACAACGCCGATCGTCTTTCCCAGACCCGCGAGCGCACCAGAGTGTGCATACGTATCGATACCCGCTGCCAATCCACTGACGACCGTGAATCCGGCGAGCGCGAGTTGCGTTGCCAGTGAAAGCGTCAGTTCAATTCCCTCTATGCTCGGGTTCCGACTCCCCACAATTGAGACACACCGATCGCCGATGTCCGTTAACGTCCCGACGCTACAGAGAATCCCCGGCGCATCCGGCAAGTTTTTAAGTTGGGCAGGATAGTCTGGATCTTCAAGACACATCACCCTGACATCCTGATCTTCGAGAGCACTGAGTCTCTCCCGAAAGGTCGGGAAATTACCGGATACTGTGAGGATGCGGGAGGCGAGAACCGGATTGAAGGAGGGTAACCGCGCGATTTCGGGGAGTTCCGCTTCAAAAATTGCTTGCGCGCTACCGAAGCGTGCGATGAGCCGTCTAATCCGCACGCTGCCAAGTCCTTCAACAGAGGCGAGTGCCAGATAGTATTCGAGAGGGGTGTTCTTTTTTTTTGAATCTGTCATATCCATTGACATTCCGAGGCAGTATTTCCTTTATACCTTAATATATAAGGAAGTATAACATAGAATGCGGATAGATGTCAAATCTGTGCCGCATTTTTTCTCTAAGAACGCGTGTTTCCCTTGATAGGATATTTCCCCAATTTCCGCCATGCTCGCGATGCTTAATTTTCTTGACTTCAGGTTCCAGATGTTTTATACTTTAACAAACTTTACCGACATCCGCGAGGAGAAAAAAATGAAAAATACCCCCATACGCCTGCTCTCAGCAGACGGACTCAGCCGGCACTATGGTGGTGTCATTGCATTGTCGGAAGTTACAATGGCTGTACACCCCGGGCAGATCTTCAGCTTAATTGGACCTAATGGTGCAGGAAAGACGACATTCTTCAACTGCGTTACCGGTTTAGATACACCGACATTCGGCACCGTTAACTTCTTGGGGGAATCTATTACTGGACTCCGTCCGGACGAAGTTACGACACTCGGCATCAGCAGGACATTTCAGAACATACGACTTTTCGCAGAACTCACAGTCCTTGATAACGTCAAAATCGGGAGACATCCGCGCACGACCAGCACGCTTGTCGGGGCGGTCTTCCGCACGAGTACACAGAAAAGCGAGGAAGAGGCGATCACCACACGCTCGCATGATATGCTCGAATTTGTTGGGTTAGATGACATCAGCGATCAGACAGCAGGAAATCTTTCCTACGGCGACCAACGACGCGTCGAAATCGCCAGAGCCTTAGCAACCGAACCGAGACTCCTTCTCCTCGACGAACCCGCTGCCGGAATGAACCCGCAAGAAACGCAAGAACTCATTGATCTCATCTACGCGATACGAGAGCAAGCTGTCACGGTGCTTCTCATTGAACACGACGTAAAACTGGTGATGCAAATCTCTGACTGGGTTACCGTGCTCGACCACGGCGAAAAAATCAGCGAAGGGATACCCACAGACGTACAGAACGACGAACGTGTCATTGAGGCATATTTAGGAACAGCGGAAGAATAGCAGCCGACTGCTACTTAGGAATAACGATGCTTGAACTTCGAGACATTCATACCTATTACGGAAACATACGCGCCGTTCGAGGCATCTCCGTTATTGTCAACGAAAACGAGATGGTCTGTTTGATCGGTGCCAACGGTGCCGGAAAATCGACGACGCTTATGACCGCATCCGGTATACACACCCCCGTTGAGGGCAGTGTACACTTTGATGGCAACGACATCACAAAGATATCGGCAGAAGAACGCGTCACGCTCGGTATCTCGCAGGTCCCAGAAGGACGGCTCATCTTCCCAGATATGAGTGTTCTTGAGAACCTCGAACTCGGCGCCTATTCAAGAAACGATAAAAGTGGCATTAGAGACGATTTAGACAAAATTTTTCAGTTTTTCCCCGTCCTACAGAACCGGCAGAAACAGCGCGGTGGCAGTCTCAGCGGTGGTGAACAACAGATGCTCGCAATCGGACGCGCATTGATGTCCAAGCCGAGACTGCTCTTGTTAGACGAACCCTCCTTAGGACTGGCACCCCTGATCGTCAAACAGATTTTCGAGATCATCCAGCAAATTAACACCGACGGCACAACTGTCCTCCTCGTGGAACAGAACGCACAAATCGCACTGAAAGTGACTGATAGAGGCTACGTCATGGAGACCGGTGAAATTACAATTGAGGGTACCTCCGACGACCTGTTAGCCGACGAACGCGTGCGGCAGGCGTATCTCGGAGAATAAAAATATGTTTGATATCCGAAGGCGAATAGGGTTTACTGTACACGAAGGAGAGACACCATGAGACGGTACATTTTACTTTCACTCCTCTTTTGTATGATCGCCTCGCCTGCGTTCGCTGCATTGACAGATGCAGACCTCGACAAAATCCGCTTAATTGTCAAAGAGGAAGTCAAGAAAGAGATTGAGAGTTCCGAAACACGGATGAAAACATATATTGATACCAAAATTGGTGCCGTTAATACCAGAATTGATGCCCTTGATACCAAGATTGATGCCGTTGAGAAACGTCTTGAGGACAAGATTGGTGGCGTTAAGGCGGAGCTGAATATCAGGAGTGATGGGATTGAGAAACAGGTGAGTTTCTTACTCTACCTCGTCTATGCCCTGATCGCCCTGATTGTTCTTGCTGTCGGTATTCCGCAACTTATTCGCACGTGGCGGAGCAGAAGGGACAGTTCGCTTGAGAACCGGGTTGAAATACTTACACAGGAGATTGAGGCACTCAAGCGACAACACATCGTTAAACCTTAAAAACAGATGTATCCTACAATTGTTGATTTCGGTCCCGTCGGTATCCATTCTTACGGGTTGATGTTAGCCACGGCATTTATTACAGTCGTCTTTGTTATACAATCCGAGTTGAAGCGACGCGGTTTTGTTCCAGAACTCGCCTCGGCTATCGTTATGGCGGCGGCGATCGGGGGCATTGTCGGCGCGAAACTCTATTCTGCGTTACTCGACGGTCAAATCACTTTCCGAGAAATTTTCTCAACGAGTGGGTTAGTCTGGTATGGCGGTTTCATCGGCGGGTGTCTCGCCGTTATCATTGTCGTCCTCCGCTCCCCGAACCCATTCCTACCGACCATCGACATCGTGGGTCCGACGGTTATCCTCGGATACGGTATCGGTCGCATCGGCTGTCTTCTCGCTGGCGATGGCGACTATGGACCCCCGTCAGATCTACCATGGGCGATGGCGTTCCCCAACGGCACTGTCCCCACTACTATCCCTGTTCATCCGACCCCTATATACGAGACGCTCCTGTCGTGTGCATTTTTCGGTATTCTCTGGTCGCAGCGCCGTAAGTTTGAGGCGACGCCGGGTGCACTCTTCGGTGCGAGTCTTGTGGCGTTAGGCGTAGAGCGGTTTATCGCTGAGTTTTGGCGGATCACGCCTCGCGTGCTTGGATGGATGACAGCGGCACAAGTTTTCAGTATCGTTGCATTTATTCTCGGCATTGCGCTCATACTCTGGATGCGCACCCGTCCCCGCGTAGTGGAAGCCGAGGTGAGCGATCTCACCAGCGAAACAACAGAACGTAAAAATACGAAACCTCGCCAGCGCAATAAACGCCGCCAACGACGGTAGCCCCATCGGGGCGGAAGGTGTATAGAAATCTCATATCCATAGGTGTCAATTTAGTGTTTAACATTAGTATATCTGATACACCTGTCACCCCTCTGGGGTTTGATACATACCGACCTCATGTCCCTATAGACCTATCGCCTCTCCGAGGCTTGCGGGGATCGTATTTCAGCCCCAGCGGTGCGCAAGGTCTATAGAAAATATAGGTCCCTTATATCCCAAGCACCAGCGGTGCGAAAGGTGGAACGTCTAAATCGGGTTTCCACAATCATACAATCACAGACATTTCCCTAAATTGACACCTATGGTGTATAGAAATCTCATATCCTAAGCCCCATCGGGGCGGAAGGTGTATGGAACCCGCGACCCATCATATCCTAAGTCCCGGAGGGACGGCATTTTTGTAGAAAACACATAATGAAAAAAGTCAAGCCCCAGCGGGGCGGAAGGTGTATGGAACCCGCGACCCATCATATCCTAAGTCCCGGAGGGACGGCATTTTTGTAGAAAACACATAATGAAAAAAGTCAAGCCCCAGCGGGGCGGAAGGTGTATGGAACCCGCGACCCATCATATCCTAAGTCCCGGAGGGACAGCATTTTTGTAGAAAACACATAATGAAAAAAGTCAAGCCCCAGCGGGGCGGCATTTATATCACTACAAGGAACCATTATGAGCAGCACATACACCCAAATCTACATACACATCGTTTTCGCCGTCAAAGGCAGACAATCCCTTATTCCAAAAGAACATAAAGCTGAACTCCACCAATATATCATAGGTATCATCACAAGGAAAAACCAAACAACCATTCAAATCAATTCAATGCCAGATCATATCCATATCCTGGTCGGAATAACGCCAGACACCGCTATATCCGATTTGGTGAGAGATATCAAGGCACACTCCTCGAAATTCATCAACAAAAAGCAGTGGATCGCAAATAAATTTGAATGGCAGGTTGGGTTTGGGGCGTTTTCGTATGCGCGCTCTCAATTAAATGATCTCATCAAATACATCAAAAACCAAGAGCAGCATCATAGGCAGAAAACATTTAGAGAGGAATATCTTGAAATTCTAAAACGTTTCAATGTCAATTACGATGAGAAATACGTTTATGATCCAGATAGGGACGAGGTTTCACCTTAATGCGGCTGAACAAATGCCGCCCCTCTGGGGCTTAGTTTTTATGTTATCTGCGTTTCTACACAAATGCCGCCCCTTCGGGGCTAAACTATGATCTTTCGTTATCAAAACCTATAGACCTTAATGCGGCTGAACAAATGCCGCCCCTCTGGGGCTTAGTTTTTATGTTATCTGCGTTTCTACACAAATGCCGCCCCTTCGGGGCTAAACTATGATCTTTCGTTATCAAAACCTATAGACCTTAATGCGACTGAACAAATGCCGCCCCTCTGGGGCTTAGTTTTTATGTTATCTGCGTTTCTACACAAATGCCGCCCCTTCGGGGCTAAACTATGGTCTTTCGTTATCAAAACCTATAGACTTTAATGTAAGGCAGGACTTACGCAAATTAAGCAAATATCGAACATTTAGACGCAAAAAGCGGTAATTTTCGCCCTTTAAACCCCCTAAATCCCCCTTATCAGGGGGACTTTAAGAGGGAATGCGTAAGTCCTATAAGGTATAAAGGACGCACAACTTGGACACAAAGCGCATCTGCCTCTGGTCGGGACCCCGCAACGTCTCAACCGCACTTATGTACGCCTTCGCACAACGCAGCGATACCCAAGTCATTGACGAACCCCTCTACGCGCACTACCTCCATACAAAATACGGGGCACAGGCACTCGATAGCACACATCCCGGTGCAGTGGAAGTCATGGCATCCATGTCAACGGACAGCGCGCACGTCATCGAACACGTCATCCTCGGACCCTGCGAGAAACCCGTGCTATTCATGAAACAGATGGCGCACCACCTCGTCAACATCGACCGGAGTTTCCTCCAACACACCCGCAACGTACTCCTGATCCGCGACCCGAGAGAGATGCTCCCGTCTCTCGCGAAGATCATCGGGACACCCACACTCGCCGACACCGGATTCAAAACGCAACACGATCTCTTAACCGACTTACGCGCCGTCGGGCAATCCCCGTCAATCCTTGATGCACGACTGTTATTAGAAAACCCGTCCAGTGTTTTATCGCAGTTGTGTGAGCGGCTTGGGTTGCAATTTGAAACGTCTATGCTATCTTGGCAGGTAGGTGGAAACCCAGCGGACGGCGTATGGGCACCGTATTGGTATCAGAACGTGCATCGGAGCACAGGATTTGCACCGTATCGTCCGAAAACGGAACCGTTTCCCGCGGAATTAGAAAACGTGTTCGCCGTGTGCTCAGCGTATTATAAGACGCTACGTGAAGAGGCAATCGGCAATTAGCGGGAAATTGTGGTGCTCGCTTTCATTAAAGCGTATTAATCCCCTACCGATCATCTTCTGCAACCTTCTCAAGAATCTGCTCCATGAGCCGATCGCTATCCGCTGCCCGCTCACGATACTGCCGGACTAACTCCCTCAACGTTGACGGCTTCTCACCCTTCGCTGGCGTTTCACCATCCGTCGGGATCCCCAGCAGCAGCATATTCAACGCCTCATCGAACGTCTGCGCCGGTACCGCCTCGAGTTCATTCGATCCCGCTTTCAGGACCACCATCTCTAACTTCGGACGCCGCGGTTTATCATCATCCCCATTTTCACCCTCCGGCTTTTTCGCTTGCAGGTAGATCGCCTCAAGATAGAACAGCGCGTCCTCAATCGGAAGAATCAACAAATTCCCCCGAATCACATCGTTCGCCGCTTGCCAACCGCGCTGCTGATCACCGGTCTTCTTATTAATATCGTCCTCGATCTGCGTCGGTCCCGCGACCCCCGCATTCTCAGGCAACACATAAACGATACGCTCACCATAATGCGGCGGATCGCAGCGTGCCACCATCCACGCCTTCAACTGCTTCTCCCGATCCCGTGGCGCGAAGGGAATCATATTCACAAACTCGACCTGCGTCTCACCCGGCAGCTTCAGCATCGCGTAGTAAGGCATCATCTCCTGATCCGCCTCTGAAGAGTAGTACGCCTCTTTCGGTATCGACCACGGGTTCGTATTATCGTAAAACCCGCTCGCTTGCCGATAATAATTGCCGTAGAGTTTCGCTTGGATCCGGGTCAGATAGTCGGGATACCGCAAGTGCGCCGCCAGCCCGTCCGGCATCTCCGATAATGATTTAAAAAGATTTGGAAACGCTTGCTGATAGGTTTGCATCACCGCTGCGTCTGCGTCATTTTTCTTGATGGCGTAGAAATCCACCGCACCGGTGTAAGCGTTGACGACAGCGACACCGCCATTTCGGATGTAGTTAAACGTATCGAAATCCGGTTCCTCATAGAGTTCGCTATCCGTAAGTTGCGTCTTATCGTCCACATACATCTGCGCATTCGGATAATACCGACTCGTCACATAGAAGTCGATGATCCAGTACAACTGTTCGTCGTTAATCACAATATACGGGTCGGGATCGTAATTCAGGAAGGGCGCTATATAAGAAACACGGTCTTTAACGAGCCGGTTGTTTCGGCGGGTACCGATCCGTCGGCGGAACATAATTCGGCTATCCGGGGTCAACTTCTCTGAAATGAGGATCGGGAAGAAATCGAAGCGGAGTGCGAAACAGAGGCGCCGGAACCAACCCCCTAAAGGCACACCCCCGTCCCCGGTGTATGTATGCTGCATCCATTCAGGTATTTCTGGGGGTTCCACAACACTGTCAACACTTTCGGTATCCGAAGGGGGGGCAGCACGATTCGCCTCGCGATCGGTGTTCACAATCATGTAATTGCGGATCATCTCACCGTAGTAAATCTGTGGAGACGACACTTTTAGTTCTTTGTATGCGCTCTCTATCGGTGTATCCTTGACCCAGAGTTTCGGTAACCCTTCACCGACAAACTCGTTCACGGGCGCGACGCAGACCCCATAGCCGTGCGTAAATGAACGCAAATCCGTTTTCAGACGGTCCCACCCCGTAATCTCGGCACCGGGATCAATTTCACGGGCGGCTATCAGGACCTGCCGATATTCGCCGTCTACTGTGTATCTATCGACATCGGTATACGGATGGAAGTTGTAATGCGGTTTAATCTGCGTCTCTCGGAGTGCCTCATACAGCACGCGTCGATCCCAAATCTGGATATTTTTCTTGACTTCGGCGTTCTCCGTTATCATTTCCAGCGTTGCAGTCCCAGGTACTTGATCGATCCTCACAATCTCATCGAGATCAAAAGCGCGGCGGGTCTCTTCAATATGCCGCTGTAAGTACCGTCCTTCCTTGAGAAACGGTTCCACACGCATACGCGCCACGTGGAGTCCCAACGGATATGCATGGATCAGCAGCACGTGACTCAAACCCCACACCGCCACGGTCACATACCACAACAACCGTTTCCGATAGAAGATGTTAATGACGATAATAATTGCGATGCCTACCAGCACACCGCAATAAAGCTTTGTGGCACCAGCAAGGTGAAAGTCCACGTAAAATAAGCCGTGGAGCGTCCGCAACCCATTCGTCAACGGTTGCGTATAAACCTTGTCCCAGAGGTTCACATAACTCCGCCACCCGTTGACGACCAATAGTAACAGCCATAAAACCGAGCCGTGGAAGATGATATGTCGTTTCACACGTGCCATCGTGTGCGCGTCCCGACGGTAATAAAAATTATACAGCAATCCGACAACAACGCACGTTACCCACAGCGTTATCTCTATCCAGAGGCTCACCCATCGGTGGAGCGGGAAACTAAAGAGGTAGAAATTCCGGTCCATCCCGAAGTGGAGAGATCCCCCTGCCGCACTCCCTTCTTCGCTGGCGAGGTTTCCTAACCTCGCGACTGCCGCATCCGGTTGATTCAGGTACCGGAGCACGATATCGTCCAACAGGAGCATCGGTATGGCGAGCAGAAGTGCCGCAATCAGCGTGATACATACCACCACCCGATGAAAAGAGAAGGTCTGCGTATGCGTCCACCGTCGAAACTCGCGGGATTCCGGACACAAGATATGCGCGATTGCCGTGTTGGCGTTCATAAATCCAGCCGCGGCAATGAAACAGACACCGAAGAAACCCCACCGGACTTTCTGGTGTCCCCAGAACACATCGGCGTATCCGACGTTTTCGAACCAGAGGTGTTCTGTATAGAGATGTGCCAAGGGGAAGAAGCAACTGAGCGTGATCAACGCACTCAACGTCCAGAGCAGATACGCCTGCAATTTGGTGTGGACACCACGCCGCCAGTAACCGCTCTGGCGATACCGAAAGATACCCCATATTAAGGTAACACCGATAAGGAGTATACTTAAAAGTAACTGTGCGATGGCAAGATCTGCTGTCATAGTGAAGTGCCTCCTATGAAACATTATAGCATAGTTGCCGAGCCTTCGCAAATTTGTCAGAATCAGGATTTCCAGGATTGAGGGATTTTCAGGATAAGAAAGGATTCTTGATTGAAAAGCGTTCTCATGCCGTATGCGGATTAAGGATTTAGTTGGTTAATTTTCCGTAATCCTTACTCTTTGGTAGGAGGGAACTCCGATTCCCGATTCTTCTCTCGAAAGGTTTGACACCCCTTAGCCTCTTGGATTTGACGTGTATTTGAAACACCGCCATCTCTTCTCTCACCGCCGTTCTACCCAACCTACGGGAACACTATAATCCTGCGAATCTTAAAATCCCGTAAATCCTGATTCAGACAAAAAATTTGACAAAACACATCTGTTACGCTATAATTAATACCAATCCAACCGCAAAAACGCCGAAATACGCGTTTTTATACACGGGTTGAAAGAAAATACTTGACAAAAATATCCAATTTCTGTAGAATTCCGAATATACGGAAAAATGTATTGACTTTTTTTCGTAACCATTTTACAATTACGGGTGTTAAAGAGGGGTATAAACGTGGAGACCGAAGCCTCATCAAAAAATGGGAACTCGCAGACTCCAGCTCCTGAAAAAAATTCTTTCAAATTTTTGAAGAAAAATTTGACACCACACCACAAACGTGGTATAATAATTACAGAATTGTGGTCGGAGGGAACCCTGAAGCCTCTGCCCCACAAAAAGAGACTTGACATATTTTTGTAACTCGTTTACAATTATTAACGTTTATACAAGTGGTTTGGCTCAACAGATGGCGGTGTATACACAAAGCCATACAGCGAGAACCCCAAACCCGAATTTTCGAGCGTGTATTGAAAAATAGATGGTAGTTGCGGTTTAGAACCGCACCGGGTTTCCCTAACCCCGACCGGATTTCAAAGGCACGCACCCTAAGGTTAGTTCAGAATAGATTTCATCCCTGAAAAATCTATTCTTACTGTTTGATACTGACGCACACGATGTGATGTGTGCAGGGGCATGAATCCCTAATGCCCCACAATGTTAGATACGAATGTATTTTAGTTTGATTTAAATGGAGGAAAATTAGTAATGTTGTCTAATAAATGGACATTTTCCTTAACCAGTTTAGTTGTTATATTTGCGCTCTGTTGTGTCGCGCCTGCACTGGCGGCAGAATTTGGATTACACCTTACTGTCCCGAGCGATGTTGATGTCAGTCATGCGGATCATATCCAAGTAGCGTATTCTACAGATACTGCTACTACGATTAAGATTCGATCTGATAAGGTAATCAACATTGCCGCTTCGGACACCGGAAAGGTATTAGATTTAACAGATTTTGTAGTTACTTCCTACAATGGGTATGGTGGCACAACTTTCGCTAACGTTACTCCCCCAGCCCTTTCAGCACTTGCTATTGATGGAACCGCTGATGGCATGCATTTCATGATGACATTAGCAGCAGTTAATCCACCTGCAGCGGATGCTAATCCTGATGCCATTGTATCAAAAGTTGTTATAAACATAGCGAAACACGAGGTGGAACTTGCTGATCCGCTAGCCGAAATGGATGGTGATGCAAGAAAGTTGGAAGGTAAGAGTGCTGCAGCATCTATTACATTGTACTATGTTAGCGCGACAGAAGGCACTGCCATTGGCACTATAGGTGATAATGGTACCTTCAATGCTAGTACGACTGCGGGTGATCCTGGTAGACCGATAGTCCACTCGATTGCGAGAGCTGATGGTGGACTGAGGGCTGTTACAGCTGCGACCTTTGATGTGCTCATCACACTAAGTGAAGAACCGAAAAAGGACGGCTTCAAGAAGGATCGCATTGATGTCACAAACGCAACATGGGGCGATCCATCTCTCTTAGATAAGATTGATCAGACAGCCACTATGCAGTCAAGTGGTCGCGATATGATGCTGTATCGTTACCTCGTAACGATAACACCGAAGTATGAGAACAAGAACGACATCGTCGTGAAGGTGAAGTCGTTCTACGATCAAGAAAAGATGGACCCGAAGATGTATATGCCACCGTCACAAGCGGTTGGCTATATGGAAGGCATGCACAAGCTCACCGTCAAGGTCGGCAAAGAGGTCTTGAAGGATAAAGCGGCAGGGCTTGAAGTCGAGATTCCGAAGGAAAAACGTATCCCCGCGGGTGGCTACATCGTTTTCACCAAAAATCAAGGTCAATCTGGGGTCGTGAAGCCGGGCGGATCCGATAAAGATGAACCGAAGCGCAACGAACGGTCAGAAGCCGAGATGTTGTATAATGTTCTTGACCGAGATTTGCCGAACCTTGAGACCTTCCTCGCAAACGGTGGCACGATTGACCTCGTCGCTCCTGCAGGTGTTTACATCAGTGAAATTATGTGGGGTTCGGATGCAAGTTTGGATACGAACAACAACAGTCAATGGATTGAAGTCGCGAATAAAGGGACTTCGAGTATCCTGACAGGCGATAAGACGCATAAGTTGATTTTCTACGGTCCCAACGAAACGCTTCCGGATGTCAGCACGGTCGCAGATCGCGTCGGCACGGTCGGTGCGGGTGGCTATTGGTCAATCGCAGGCAAAGGTCAAAGCGGTCGGACAGGGACAGACGAAAAAGGACCTGAGATAGTTGCGCTTGTTCCGACACAGGCACTGATTTCCATGCAGCGTGTGATGGATGCCGCGGGTGCACCAGCGGATGGCACGATGGCAAGCAGTTGGGCGGCCTCTTCACCCCCAGGTCTGAACTTTGATGTAACAAAAGTCGGCACACGTATCGGCACACCGGGTGCAGCACCCGTTGCGTATCCAGTCGCACCGACACCCCCACCAGCAGCTGTGGTTGTTCCCGTTGCGATGCCGGATGACATCATGATTACGGAAATCATGGTGGATACTGGCAACGGTAGACTCCCACAGTGGATCGAACTCACGAACGTCTCTGGCGCAGAAGTGAGTCTCGCAGGCTGGTCTCTGATGATTACCAACGCTGAAGCCGATGCGGATGCGATTGGCGAAACCGTAAGCATTAACCTCAGCGGCACCCTCGGTGTCGGTGGTGGTATGGATGCTGGTGGCACGATGGGCAAATCCCTCCTGTTGGTCGGAGGCGCGGCTCGCAGCTCCAGCAACTTAGCTGGTAGCGCACGCGTCGTTGACATCTCCAGCCAGGTCGATCAAACGGGTCGCTACACCTTCATCAGCACCATGGCGTTCATGGCGGCACTCGTGCCCCCACAAATGACAGGTGTTGTGGCATACGGCGACACAGCCGGAAATCTCGGTGCCGATGAGGCATGGGAAATCCCGATGGACGAGTCAGGTCGGAGTTCTTTGATCCGTCGTGAAATGCTCGATGATGGCATGGCAACGATGGGTACGGATGCGAATGGATGGGTTCTTGCTTCCAGCACGTCCTTGGTCTCAGGACCCGCAACGTGGTATGGCAGTGATGAAGACGCAGGCACCCCTGGCTACGATGCCGGTGGACCGCTACCCGTCGAACTCTCACACTTCCGTCCCGCACGCGATAAAGCCACAGGTGCAGTCGTGATTACCTGGTCCACACAGTCTGAGCTGAACAACGCTGGATTCTTCATCAAGCGTTCACAGCAACGCGACGGACAGTTCCAAGTCATCAATGCGACGATGGTCGCAGGTGCTGGCACCACAAGTGAAAAGCAGTCCTATACGTATACGGATAGCACTGCACAACCGAATGTCGTCTACTACTATCAGATAGAGGATGTCTCTCTTGATGGTAACCGTCAGACGTTGACCCACGGTATCCGCCTGAAAGGGCATATTGGAGCCGCCGGTAAACTGACGACGACGTGGGGCGACTTGAAAGACGCACAAGAGTAAACTCAGGGATACTTCTAACTAACCTACCCAAGACAATAGGGCGATGGACTTCGGTTCATTGCCCTATTGTTTTTTTAATTGTCAGAATCAGGATTTCCAGGATTTTAGGATTTTTAGGATAAGAGGGAGCTTAGAATGCTAAAAGATGAATTGACTTACAAAATTATCGGTTGTGTGATGAAGGTGCATAACATTCTTGGGAGTGGTTTTCAGGAGGTGATTTATCAGCGGGCACTCGAGATTGAGTTTGAGCGCGCGGGTATTGTCTTTGGCCGTGAGGTGAATCATCCTATTTTCTATCAAGGCGTTGAGATCGGCACGAGAAGAGCCGACTTTAATGAACATCGGTTTTACTATGCCATGACTTCTGGGATGCGTCTGTAAATATCCTGCAAACGGAGTTCACATCCGATGGAAACAAGCGGCATCACCTCTTCTTGTCCGTGAAACGCTGTCTGTACCCACTGTGTCTTGATGCGTCGATACTGTTCAACGCGAATCCTGTCCTGTGAAACGAGGATATATTCTCGCAAGGACGTGAGTTCCTGATAATGTGCAAACTTCTCACCTCTGTCATACGCTTCAGTTGACGGTGAAAGTACTTCTACGACGATAATCGGGTTCAGAAGTGTGTCGAAGACATTATCTTCAAAAACCGGTCTATTGCAAACAATAGCAACATCTGGATAGAAGTAGGCGCCTGTCGGACTCGTCCGAACGCGCATATCATTGGAGTAAACTAAACAATCTTTCTGTCTCAATTGAATGTTGAGTTCAGTCGCTATATCAAGAGTGATAAGATTATGGGTGCTACTCGCCCCGGACATTGCGAGTATATCTCCATTGAGATATTCGCTTTTGAGCGTTGCCTTACGTTCCGAGGCGATATATTCTTCAGGTGTGAGAATATCTTGTGCTGCGAGAGATGACATACCTGCCTCCGTGAATGTGGTGTGTTTTGGGTATCCTGTTATCAAATTATAGCATATCCTCGCGTATGTTGCAAACTGTAGGAACTATAGTAAAGTAGGACTTACGCACTTCCCCGGGTCGGGGGTTCAAAATCTTCGTAAAAAGTGTCGGAAGACCTTTGATAATTCTCGTCGAAGCAAAGAAAAACGACTTCGAGCAAGGGTGGGGGCAATGCCTTGCTGAGTTAGTCGCCGCACAAAAAATAAATCAGGATACTGACTTTCCCGTCTACGGCATTGTTACCGATGGGACGCTATGGCAATTTGGACAACTTGTTGGTACCGCCTTTACCCGAAATAGAACAAACTTCAGTTTAGATAACTTACCTATCCTTTTTGGAGCTGTTGATTCCGTCTTTAAAGCAACGAAAGCCCATGCCAATCCATTCGTTTAGGACTTACGCACTTCCCCGGTAGGTGCGGAATGTAATACATTCATAGGTGTCAATTTAAGGAAAATGGATGTGTTTTTCACAACAAAAAGTGCGTTCTTAGGAGAAATACCTTTCGGACCTCAATAAAATGCGCTGTGAATATATGCTCTTCAGCCCCGGAGGGGCGGCATCTCTGTAGAACCCAGATTTCCCAAATAAACCAAGCCCCGTAGGGGCAGCATTTGTAGAAACGCTGCCACAAAATATCGTGAAAAGTCCCTAAATTGACGGCTATGGTGCGGTTAGAAACCCCCTTCGGGGATGACGCCTCAAGCTTGGGTTGAGACGTGTATAGAGACAACAAAAGCTGCCCCTGTAGACCGTCAGACGCGAGGTACATTATTATATGCGCTCTCGGTTTTTGGAGCGTTAGTGCATCCGCCTGAGTTTTTTCAGGATCCAACATTGGAGGCAATCATGCAAGAATCTCCTGTCTACGAACGCGTGATCCAACGCGGCATAGAACAAGGCATAGAACAAGGTATAGAACAAGGGGCGCGCGAAACGACTATTGAAAACACGCTGGCAGTCCTGAGGGCACGTTTCCCGCGGGCAGATGTCACTGCTGTAAAGTCTATGCTTGAAGCGATTGCGGATCTTGAGCACCTGAAGCAGTTACATCTAACGGCTTCGCTGGCACCGAGTTTTCGGGCGTTCCAAGAAGATTTAGAAGTGTAAATATAGCATCGTAGGTTGGGTTGAGCAAAGGGTGCCAACAGCGTGCTTATGTTCCAAGGAAATCGGATTTCCCGAGCACGTCAACAGACGCATGGCACAGCGAAACCCAACATTTCAAGCCGCGCCTTATGTTTATATGAAGTTGGGTTTCACTATGTTCTTGAATCTGCGCCTCGGTGTGTGAGGTTGAGGCGTATTTGCCTCCTATATCTGTCTTCTCAGTTCCGTTCTACCCAACCTACGGTACTGACTCCCCCTCCTGCAAATCCTTGAATCCCGTAAATCCTGATTCAGACGGTTATGGCAATCGGCAGTCAGCCATCAGCCGTCGGTGCAGAGGTTTCTGATAACCCTTCCGTGTTTGAAATATTCCCACTGCCGATGCGTCCCCGACCTCCGCCTCCTGCCCATCCCTAAATCCCGTAAATCCTGATTCAGACAAATTCCGTAACCAACCCACAAACCTATCGTTTTTAACGGCAATTAGGTATCAGCACGGGTTGCTACGCAACCCTTTCGGCAGTCAGGCGTTGGCATTTATACAACTATTCTCTAAAGAACCCTCTTTTATTTTAACTGACGGCTGATAGCCGACGGCTGACCACTAATAAAAAAACTTGACAAAATATATGTGTATATGATACAATTTACATAACTCGATCTTTTTTAATGACGATCAGCCATCGGCGATAGCCACTCCGCTGACGGAAACCGATGGAACCGACGGCTGACGGCTAATCTGCTGACAGCCATAAAACCTAAAGAATATCAGACCTAACAACTGAAAAAAGCCAATGGCTTTTATAGCAATCCGCTATCAGCAAGAAAACGCTGTGCCATCCAAACGAAATGTGCAGGCTGCACACCGACAACTAACCCGTTAACCGCTGATAGCCAATAACATTCTGACGGCTGATGGCTGATTGCTGACAGCCAATCAACTAACTGCTGACCGCTGACCGCTACGCCGCTGATAGCCGATAGCCGACAGCCGACAGCCATAAATTGAGGTATATTTTTTCATGAACACCTTAATCACACGAAAAATCGTCTTCGGCATACTGATGTCCCTCGTGCTGGCGTTCAGTGTGCAGGGCACCGCAGACGCTATCACAAAGTTCACAAGAGGTTCAGGGGACCTTCAGTTGTATGCGCCGGGCAAAGACTTTAAGATAAACTTTAGCGTCAGTCTCCAGGGGCGTGTGGATGACGGGGACGGCAACGATACTTACCACTACGATGATGAGAGTATCAATATTGCCGTGACGAACGCAAACATCAGGAAAGTCGGAAGTTATGATATTACTACCCGTGCTAGTACACATAGTATGAATGAGCAGGGGACAAATGCTACAAAACTTTCAAGCAATGTGTCCTTAACCCTGCGTGCAGATAGTCCCGGAACCGTTACGATTACGATAACTGACACGAGGAATGACTATCCTTCAGGGGTTGATGCTCCACCTAATGTGTCTGATTTAGTCTTTACGGTCTACATAGCTCCAGAGCATTATGATGCTACTACACTAGAAAGCCCCACTAATGCTGTTGACTTTTCCATTGGGGAGAAACAGATCAACGAGACTTTAACTGCTGATTTATCCAACGTTCGGGTGAATTATACAGTATCCGGTAGCGGATCGCTCCTTTTGAGGACAGACGATAACGAACGCAATGGAGGTAGGAATCTTACGACATCAAGTGCGGCAGATGTGTATCTGAATATGGGTGGTAGCACTAACAAAGTTACTGCATCTATTGTTGGGCAAAGGGCTGACAGTGCGGTGAGTGTTACTTATATCTATGGCACTGCAACACTCACCAAGCACTCTGGTGATAATCAGAAAGGCGCAAGTTCTTCAAGGCTTGCGAATCCACTCGTCGTTAAGGTGGTAGATGGCAAGAATCGCCCTGTTTCTGGAGTCCAGATTGATTTTACACCAAATGAGTCTTTTAGCAGAGATCCCAGTTTCCCATCAGACTTGTACGTGGCTGATAACATGGTAAAAACCAATCGGTCTGGTTTGGCAAATGTTTTTTGGGTACTGGGTCAAAGGGGTACGGCAGATACGCCTCCTCCTCAGACTGCCACAGCTCAATTAGCTGACATCGAGAGTGAGATTCAAGCTAATCGCCCAGTCTTTACGGCTACCTTCGGTACCGCAACCTCAACTGCAAGCTCCATAGCGATAGAGTCGGGGGATGGACAGCGCGCGGATGAATTCAATATCATTGAAGATCCTTTGGTCGTTACAGTCCGGGATCAGCGTGGTCAGTTAATGGTAAACGCAAGCGTAGAGTTCCTTGCTCGCGACGGTGGAGAACTCAATTCCCCTGAAACTGATGATCCTGGATCAGAAGCTGCAGAAGTAGAGACTTACAGAGGCACCTCGTCTCGTAGAGTGGTTATGACTGATGCGAGTGGACAGGCCTCAGTGCGCTACAGCCCCCCCGAGGGTAGCGGAAAACGCACAGTGAGTGCGGGTATTTTAGGGACTGCTAAGTCTCAAACCTTCACCATCAATGGTGCCCCCAGCAGCGGCGGTAGTGGCGACCCGGACCCGGATCCTCCACCCGTCGCAACAAGAGGCAGTCTGAATATTTCCCTTTCAGGTTCAGGGAACACACGCACGGTTACAGTTACTGCACTGAATCCAGGGGGAACGGCAGCGTCCGGTATATCTGTCCTGCTGAATGTCAACAACGGTGCAACGCTTTCGCGGACAAGCGGACCGAGTCCCCTCACCAGCACGCTTACGCTCCCAGGGACCGCAGGCGACTATATCCTCTCCGCAACAACGACTGCAGATTATACCGGCGACTCAGAGACGATTACCATCACCTCACCCGGCACGCTTTCACTTCAGGAAGTCGGGGCCCGAGCCGCGAACGGCGGGCAATCGATTCGGGTGACCGTCCGAGAAGCAGATGGCACGCTCGCGAGTGGGACTGTGCGGGTAACCCTCAGCGGGGCTGCCTCCAGAATTGTAGATGCCACGAATGGGACTGGCGCGGCCTCTCTCACATTACCGACCACAGGGGGACCCCACACGGTGACGCTCAGTGCTACAGGGTATACGACGAGTCAGCACACATTCAGCACCGCCGGACAGCAGACGGGAGACCCCTCTCAACCAACAACAGGTCCCACAGGAGCAGCGGACAGCATCGAGATTGACGGTTCCCGGCAACTCAGCCGAAACGTCAACCAAGCGACACCGCTACGCGTTCGTGTCGTCGATGTCAACAACAGAGGCGTTTCGGATGTTAGAGTCACCTTCCGAGTCCTCGCACCCGGACAGGGACGGCTTTCACAACGCGGCAACGGACGTGCTGTCCAAGTCAACACGGATCGCAACGGCTACGCGAGTGCGAGTCTCACACCCTTAGGGGGCGATGTTATCGTGGAAGCGAAAGCAGCGGGTGTGAGTGCCTCCGTGACGTTCATCATTGATGTCAGTGGCGCCACAACACCGACCCCGACACCGACACCGACCCCCAGCACAGACGCGCCTTCGAGCCAAATGATAAATCCCGAAGACGCAGAGGTGCATGTCGGTGCCGCCCAACGTTCCCCGATGCTCTGGGTAGATGGCGGTGCGATCTACGCACTCGTGGATGCAGACGTGCAACGGTTCGCACCAAGTGTCGAGAACGCACTGCACATCACTGTCGGTGGCAATAAAGTCTACTGGACGGCACAGACCGGGACGAGTTCGGGAACGATCAACAGTGCGAACCTTGACGGTTCAGGGGTTACGGAACTGAAATCCATCATGGCAGTCCCGATGGGCATCGCTGTCGACACGGACGCGAGGAAACTCTACTGGACGAACTCACGCGGTAGAATCCAGTCTGCGAATCTCAACGGGTCGAGTGTCACGAATGTGCTGGAGAACCTTGAGGGTGCCACGGATATCGCTGTTGCCCGCGGGCTGGTGTATTGGACGCAGTTCGACGCGACGACGGGTCAAGGTCGGCTTGGGATTATGAACCCGAATGCGGGTCAGAACGGGACTCGGTATATCTCAACGGGTTCGGATAGTCCGATGAGTCTGACGATCAATGGGAATAAAGTCTACTGGACGGAGCAGACGGGTGTCAGTTCTGGGACGATCAACAGTGCGAATCTCAACGGTTCAGGTGTGAAACAGCTCGCGTCTATCCGTGCGGTGCCGAGTGGCATGGGTGTGGATATGGCACGGAGCCATCTCTACTGGACGAACTCACGTGGCAGGATTCAGCGTGCCGACCTCGACGGCAAGCAGATCCAGAACGTTGCGGACGGGTTAGGGAGTCCGGGTGACATGGTGCTGAGCAACAGCATTCCAACACCGACAGCGGTAACGTCGACGACACCGACCCCGACCCCGACTGCTGATAACGCGCAGTATGATGTCAATGGCGACGGGTTAGTGAATAACACGGATGCGAGTCTCGTCGCGGGTGCGATGAACACGAGCAACACGAAATATGATGTTAACGGGGACGGCACGGTGAACTTCCTTGACCTGCTGCTGGTCTTTGATAACCGGGATGCGGGTGCAGCGAGTGCGCCGACAGTGGTAGGCATGCAGTTGAGTGCCGTTCAGGTAGATGTTCTCCAAGAACAGATCGACTTGTTGATCGCAACGAACGATCGTTCACCCGCCGCGATGCGGACGCTGATTTACCTGCAGCAGTTGATAGCGACGGCACGTCCGGAAAAGACGCAGTTGCTTGCGAACTATCCGAATCCGTTCAATCCTGAAACATGGATACCCTACGAGTTAGCGACAGATACGAATGTGCGACTCACGATCTACAACACGCACGGTGTTGTCATCCGGACGTTGCAGTTGGGTCATCAGTCAGCTGGCTACTACGTGGGTCGGGATCGTGCGGCGTATTGGGATGGTCGGAATGCGCTCGGCGAACAGGTTGCCAGCGGAATTTATTTCTATCAGTTCGAGACCGATACGATGTCGTCAATGCGCAAGATGGTTATCTTAAAGTAGCCGTCGGCAGTCGGCAGTCGGTAAAGAGGTTTTCGTTTAACGATATCCTCTTCGCCGAAAGCCTAAAGCCATTAACAAACGAAGGCGCGGTGTAAAAGCCGCGCCTTTTTTCTTGACAATCCGCAGCGTGCATGTTATCCTATATTGAATATCAGGTGGAGGCTATTTTGGAAGGAAACAGGGCATTCTGGCGATCGGTACGGGAGGTTTGGAGAACAGCGAAAGCAGGCATTGCCCTCTTTCTGATTTCTCTCTTTTTTCTCATTTATAGCTACATCGCCTTGGAGTACGAAATCGCGAAGGACTGGCAAGGACATGCATCTGTTCAAAATGTCCTAAAAGACATCTCGGCATTTATCCCCGTTGGCGGGGCGTTAATCGCAATAATAGTAGGAGGTATTGACATCATGATGTTACTCTCAGATTGGTTCTATGACAGACAACAGAAGCGGATTCAGACTGCTATGGAAGAAGGCCGGAAAGAAGGCCGAGAGGAAGGCCGAGAGGAAGGCCGAGAGGAAGGCCGAGAGGAAGGCCGAGAGGAAGGCCGAGAGGAAGGCTACGCCGAGGGGTATGCAGCCGCAAAAGCAGAAAACGGTTCTGCCAGTAATGAAGTCCCTAATCCGCCACCGAAGCCTTCAAATGATCCACCAGAGGATACAGAAAATCCTTAATTCCATATTCAGCCGCCGCTGGCGAGGTTTGATGAAGTTTAATAAAATCAGGACTTACGTAGCACCCTTTGCTGGCGAGGTTTCTAACCTCGCCCCGATAGTGTATGGGTAGTGAATTTTACGATAAAAACAGCAAACACTCACCGGAGATCCATAATGAAACAACATCTATCAATTCTACTTCTGATACTCGCGCTACCCTTCACAGGACACACAGCGTCCGAATACGCCATCACAAAAAAACACCGTGTCATCCAAGAGGCATCTTTACAACCGAGCGATGTCCCGATCGGCACAAAAATTTCGCGCCTCACCTTCACAACACTCCATGGTGAGACACATAATTTAAACACGCTCACCGCACACGGACCCGTCGTCTTCACGTTCTTGGCAACCGAATGCCCAGTCGCACAACGTTATACAATGCGTCTGAAACGGTTGCATGCCGAATTCGCACCTAAAAATACCACCTTTGTCGCAGTCTACGCCAATGAAAACGATTCCGAGGACGACGTAAAGAACTACATCGCCAAGGCAGACTATCCGGTAAAAAGAGTCGAGGTTGGAAACCTCACCAGCGGTGATGTCGGATTCTTCTTGGTCGTGAAGGATACGACCGGTAAGCTCGCACGTGCCCTCGGCGCAACCATGACCCCGCAAGCCGTTCTCGTTGACGCAACCCATACCGTCAGCTACCGCGGTGCCATCGACGATAACCGCTACGAGCCACGCGTCAAACACCACTACCTACGAGACGCCCTTCTCGCAACGCACACCGATACGCCTATCCCCGTGCAAGAGACACCCGCATTCGGATGCACACTCCATCTCCCCGAAACCGATCGCCACGCAGAGATTACCTATAGCCAGCACATCGCACCCGTTCTCCAGAAGAATTGCCAGACCTGCCATCGACACGGCGAGGTCGCACCCTTCACACTCACCGACTACAGCGATGCAAAGGCGTGGGCAACCGAAATCGCTGAATATACACAGGCACGTCTCATGCCACCCTGGAAACCCGCACCCGGCTACGGCGACTTCAAGAACGAACGGCACCTCACGGATACCGAAATCCAGATGATTGCACATTGGGTAGAATCCGGCGCGCCCGCTGGCGACCTCGACACCGTGCCACCCGCACCGCAGTTCCCCGAAGGATGGGCACTCGGTGAACCCGATTGGATCGCTGAAATGCCGGTCACATATCAGATTGAACCCGAAGGCGAAGACGAATATCGGCAGTTCATCATACCCACCAACTTCGAGACAGACATGTACGTTCAAGCCGTTGACGTGCAACCCGGCAACCGCAAGACCGTCCATCACGTCATCGCCTACTTAGATGTGAACGGCGAAGCGCGCAAACTCGACGCACAGGACCCGAAGCCGGGCTATGTCACTGAAGGAACAGGCCCCGGATTTGATAGCGCAGGAACAGTCGGCGGTTGGGCACCCGGCGTTACGCCATCCGTCTTACCCGAGGGGGTCGGGTATCTCCTACCGAAAGGTGCCGACATCGTCATGCAGGTGCATTACTACCGCACGGGGCATCTCGAACGCGATCGCTCGCGGTTGGGGTTATACTTCTCCAAAACAGCGGAAACCGCAAAATTGCATATCGGAGATGCCACTAACAGCGATTTCGTTATCCCTGCGGGTGAAGCGTGGTATGAGGTCTTAGCATCGAAAAACTTCAAGAGAGACGTTTATCTTTTAGCAACGATGCCGCACATGCATCTACTCGGACGCGATATGCGGCTTGTCGCTACAACGCCATCCGGTGAAAAGCACAACCTCATCTGGATCCAAGATTGGGATTTCAATTGGCAGGACATCTACCACTATCGCGAGCCGCTTTTCTTCCCCACTGGCACCCGTGTCGATCTCGTCTCGCATTTCGATAATTCCGCAGAGAACCCAGCCAACCCGCACGATCCACCCATCCCTGTCGGTTGGGGCGAAAAAACGACAGACGAGATGTGTATCGGATTTTTGTATTACGTCAAAGCCAGCGAATTTTCCCCGAATCTCACAACAACGACGCCACCGTAACCTGCTCCAAGCACTCACGCTGAGACTCACGAAGCGTTCCCAAAACACGCACACCCGACTCAGATGTTATTCCGCGCGCAAAATGCGTCGTCATCTCACCCTCAACCGCATCTACAAGTGTTGCCAGCGTAATATCCGCTAACGCGCGCGCCGGGAGATACCCATCCGTATCCCCTTCAACCTCATAGATGAGTCCCGCCGCCTTGAATCGTTCAAAAATCTGATGCACAACCTCTACTGAAACCTCTGAACGCGTGGCAACCTCCTCCACCAAACACGCGCCTTCACCCTTAGCAAAACGCTCCGCAACGATCAGAAACAACGTAATAATACCAGAAGCGTTCAGATAGCCATAACTCTCATAGCGAAACCGACCGCGTGCAACGTCCTGCCGATGGAGATGCTGAACAGAATTCGACACCTCCGCACCGAGCAGGATCACTACCCACGCTACGTAGGTCCAGATAGCAAAGATGATCAACATCGCCAGCGCACCGTAGATGTCGCTATAGTTCTGCCACACGACTTCCAGATAACGTCCAAAGGCGATCTTCGCGATTTGGAAAAACGTCCCCGCCACGAATGTACCAAGCAGTGCCGCACTCCACTTCACGAACGTATTCGGCATCGCAATGTACATCAGGAAAAACAAGCAGTAGACCAGCACCCATGGGAATACATGCCCGAACACCCAGTTGGTCGCTGTCGAAAAGAAGAGCCAAATCAGTAGGGGCCCCACGGTGAGCAATGTATAGAAAACGGCGTATTTCTGGAACGCTTGCACCACTGGCAACTGCCGCCGCGCACCCCAAATATCGTTAAAATGCCGCTCTACCGACATGAATAGCATCGTCGAGACCAGTAGAAACAGCAGGAACCCGCCAACACTCAGCCCACCGAGATTTCTATTGGCAAATCCTGAGAGTTCTGATACAATCTCCTCAGCACTATAGCGCGGCAGGAAATTATCACGGAGCAGCCCGATCAACGGCGAGGTGTCATCTTCCACAAGACCAAACGTTTTCAGCAAAAACAGCGCAACCGCCGACAGCGGCACAAGACATAACAACGTGTTAAACGCCAACGATGATGCCTGCTGCAGACATTTATGCGCCATGAATTGATGCCAGACGTTCACGCCGAGACGTAGAACGGACACCCGGGCACCGCGAAAATATCCCGCATAGAACTTACGCGGTGTCCTCTGCTGGCGAGGTTTGTAACCTCGACGGGCACTGTCTGGAGCGGGTTGCACGTGGTTATTCATAAGAAAATTGGGGAAGTTCTATCTCATATTTTTCGGAAAGGTTATGTATCATCATCTCTTATGACAGACTCCAAACCGGATTTGATTTCACGCCTAAAACACAAACTTCGACAAAACCCGTTCTTATCCTACCTCATCGGATGTCCGTATCCCGCCCCACGATGGCATCGATGTGTCAGAAAACTGATCCAACGTCTCGGTCCCGACGCGAAAATCTTGGACCTCGGTGCTGGCACTCGCCGCCGTGCCCCAAACGTCATCAACCTCGACATCGGGATTACGCCTGAAGTCGATATTGTCGCCGATGGACACTTTTTGCCGTTCAGCAACGACACCTTTGATGCAGTCATCTCTGAAGCCGTCCTTGAGCATGTCCGTTCGCCGAATCTCGTTGTCTCAGAGATCCACCGGGTCCTAAAACCCGGGGGCAATATCTGCATTGCCGTCCCGTTCCTACAAGGCTACCACGCCTCTCCTCACGATTATCAGCGATGGACAGTCCCCGGCATCGTCCAACTCTGCGCCGCCTTCTCTGAAATCGAAAGCGGTCCCTGCGCCGGTCCGACGACCGCTTTACACTGGATCTTCCGGGAATACATCGGACTGATCTGTTCCTTCGGTAGCCTACTCCTCGCGAAAGCAATCTCCCTTATCATCGGATGGCTGACATTTCCCATCCTACTCTTAGATGTACCGCTCTCCCTACATAAAGATGCCCATATTTTGGCATCAGCCGTCTATTTCGTCGGAAAGAAACCGTAGCACGTATGTTCCCCGTATTATATAGCACTTCGCCACGGAATGTCAAAAGAAAACACAGGTAAGTAGGACAATCAGTTGAAAAAAAAACGGCGAGGTTTCTAACCTCGCCTACTGATTACTCATGGATTCCAATGGCTATTCTACTGACTGCTGGCTACTGATGGCTGACCGCTAATCGCTAACTTACCGAAACGTAATCTTATCCGCCTCTGCCTTTTCAAGCAGACTCCGGACAATCTCTAACGTCAGTTTGGAAAGTTTTTGCGAGAATTCGGCATCTGTCAGCATTCGGTACCGTGAAGGTTGCGATGTGGTCAGCCGTTCGTTCGCGATCGTTAGTGCACTTGACACGAGCGGTATAGGGGCTTCGAGCGGTGCAGACGAGTCTGGAGCAGGTTCCGAAATAGGCGCAGAGATAACATCAACTGTATCACCCGCTAAAAAACTTTCGCGCCGCGAATTAATTTCGTCTAACACCTGCTGTGCGGCGACTTGGTGTGCCAATCTTTTTGAACCAGGAATCGGCTCCGGGGTCTCATGAACCCACTCTCCGTAAGACACGGTTACCCGCCATTGTGGAGAATCCGCCGGTCCGTGCTGCGTTTCAGTGTAAGTTGGTTGGCGCAGCCCGCGTTCCTGGCAGTATTGAATCAAAAGCCCTTTATAATTTTCCAAAGCCTCGCCGTTAGCCAAGTCTGCCATGCATCCCTCCTCAAGCTATTTACCGAGAACTGTCACTACGGCTCCCATTGTAAAACTGTGGACGTTCACCGCTCATTCTGCGGGGTTTCACCTTCCGCTGCCGTTTCATCTCAATCCTGCGTCGTTTCTCGCTCGGTTTCTCGTAAAAACTCCGTTTTTTGATCTCTGTGACAATACCGGCTTTTCCACACATCTTCTTAAAGCGTGCCAGTGCGCGGTCAAACTGTTCACCTGAATCGACACTCACTTCTACTTGAACCATTTTTTTAGCCTCCGTTAGAATATAAAATTACAAAAACACTTTGTAAATTATATCACATCTCGCACCGGATGTCAAATATTTCTTTGATGCTGGCTATCAGTGATCAGGTCGGTTTTTCTGACGAAAACCCTCTCGGTAATCAGTTAAGAGGACATCCTTAAACGAAAACCTCTTACCGACCGCCGATAGCCGACCGCTGATAGCCAATACCCTTGACAATTTATCGACCCCCTGCTATACTCGCCTCACCAAAAAGGAGGCAGCACCATCTACGAAATCATCGTCCTCTGCTTCGGGGCATGGCTCACCGGGGTAAGCAAAGCCGGTTTCGGCGGCGGCATCGGGATGATCGTCGTCCCCATGTTCACGCATTTCCGGAGTGCTCGAAACGTCATCGGGTTGATGCTTCCGCTCCTATTCTCAACAGATATCTTTTCACTCTGCCACTACTGGAAACGGTGGCATCGCCAAAGCGTCACACGACTGATCCTCGGCTCCGGACTCGGTGTTACCTTAGCAAGCCTGATTTTGAAGGATATTTCTGATGTCCATTTAAAAAAGGTCATTGGTGGCATCGCCTGCTTATTTGCGATATTAGAATTCCTACGTCCATATTGGCAACCACGCCTCGGAAATTCCGGGAAATCCATCGAAACAGCACTCCAATTCAAAACGTGGCAAGGACTCCTCGCGGGGATATTCGCTGGCGCGTTCTCAACCCTCGCGCACATGGGTGGACTCGTCGTCGTCATGTACCTACTCCCCCAACGCTTGGGCAACACCGGTTTCGTCGCAACCACAACCGCCACCTATTTCCTACTCAACTTCATCAAAATTCCGTTCTATTTCCAGTTGCAACTTTTCTCTTTCGAGATTCTGATTGAAGCACTCGCGCTTCTCCCATTCATCGGGTTAGGGGTGATAACAGGTATCTCGCTCAACAACCGCGTGCCCGAACGCCTCTTTTCAAGAATCGTCCTCTTCTGCCTATTCGCGACCGGTGTGCATCTTCTACTGAGTAATTAGCCATCAGCCAACTTGAAATATATCCTAAAATCCTCTATAATATACAGCACAACAAAAGCCGCAATCTTCCGCCGCTAACAATAAAACAAACGAGGTCCAATAACAATGAGCTTAAAATGGGGTGTATTAGGCGCAGGCAGCGTCGCACAACGCAGAGCGATACCAGCGATTAAAAAGGCAGACGGTGCAGAACTCCACGCCTTGCTTTCACGCGACGCTACCCGGGCAAAACGGTTGGCACAGGAACACGGGGCAACCCATGCCTACACCACTGTTGATGCACTCTTCGCAGACGACGCACTCGACGCAATCTACGTCTCAACACCCGTCCACCTACACGCTGAGCAGGTAATCGCCGCCGCGGAACGCGGCTTACACGTGCTTTGCGATAAACCGATGGCACTTACACCACAAGCATGTACGGAAATGATCGCTGCCTGCGAAACGAACGGAGTCCACCTGCAAATCTGCTTTCTCTTCCGGTTTCACTCCTGCTTCCAACAGATCCGAGCGTGGATAGACGACGGACGTTTCGGCACGATCGTCCATGGACGTATGCCGTTTTTGAAACAGTACCAACTCACACCAGACGAATGGCGCGCACAACCGGAACAAGGTGGAGGCGGATGCTTCATGGACCTCGGTCCGCATAGTGTCGATTTACTCCGCTACCTCATCGGTGAGGTGAACGCCGTCAGCGCATTTTACAACACCACAACCCAAGACACCGCTGTCGAAGAAACCGGTGGCATCTTCATGCGCTTCGATAACGGCGCACAAGCTTTCACCGACCTCAGTTTTTCAGTGCCGCACTGCGATATCGTTTTGGAACTCTACGGCACAGAAGGCACAGTATGGATCTACAACGACGACGGGTGGAAGATCAAAACCTACTTTGCAGGCGAACAGCAATTAATCCCGTCGCAATACGAAGACCTGTATCAATATCAATTTGAGCATTTCGCCGCATGTGTACATGAAGGTGTCGCACCCATCACGACCGGGAATGATGGGTTGCGAGCTAACGAGATTCTTGCCGCCGCATATCGCGCAGGCGAAACCGGACAGTTAGTTCCCTGTCCCGCTACGTAAAATAGCCATCAGCGGTCGGCTCTCGGCTTTCAGTTGACAACTGATTGCTGACCGCTAACGGCTGACCGCTGACTACCAACAGCCAATATCGTGCCAAAATGGCACGATACCCCCAAATTTATTTTTGTAAATGACAAATTGTCACTTCAGAAAACCTGCCAAAATGTCACGTTCTTCCGCGGAACCCTGATGATACGGCAGTTTCAGGAATTGGCACGAAAATTGCTACTAAATGTCTTGAAGATACGACGGCATTTTTACGCCGTCTAAGGATCAAGACTTACGCAATTTCCTCGGGACGTGCAGTTTCTAACCGCACTTTCGTAGGATAATAGTTGGCGTAAGTCCCGATGATATAAAGAAACTGAGTGAAGGCATAGGCACCTTCCCTCACAATTTTCACGCCATACTCAAGGAGGAATCCAGCAACATGGCACTTGTACCCCTTGGCGATAGAATTCTCGTCAAACGTTCAGATAACGATGAACAAACAACGAGCGGTGGGATTATCATCCCCGACACCGCCAAAGAGAAACCGCAGGAAGGCGAAGTTGTTGCCGTTGGAAGCGGTAGACTTCTCGATAGCGGAGACCGACAGCCCGTTGACGTGGCAATAGGCGACCTCGTCCTTTTCGCCAAATACGGCGGCACCGAAGTTACTTATGACAACACTGAATATCTCATCTTGCGCGAAGATGATCTCTTAGCCAAGGTTAACTAAGAAAAGGAGTTAAACACATGGCAGCAAAACAACTAGCGTTTGATGAAGAAGCACGGAGCGCTATTAAACAAGGCGTTGACAAGCTCGCGGACGCAGTAAAAGTCACTTTAGGTCCCAAAGGACGGAACGTCGTGCTCGATAAGAAATTCGGCGCACCGACGATCACCAAAGATGGTGTTACCGTCGCAAAAGAGGTGGAACTCGAAGACGCCTACGAAAATATGGGCGCACAGATGGTCAAAGAAGTCGCATCTAAAACCAGCGATGTCGCTGGAGACGGGACGACCACCGCTACGATCCTCGCACAGTCTATCTATCGCGAAGGCTTGAAAAACGTTGCCGCAGGGCATAACCCCATGGCACTCAAACGCGGCATTGAAAAAGCCGTCGAGGCAGTCGTCAACACAATTCACGGCTTGAGCAAAGAGGTCTCCGAGAAAACCGAAATCGCACAAGTCGCCGCTATTTCCGCAAACAATGACAACGCTATCGGCGATCTTATCGCTGACGCTATGGAAAAAGTCGGAAAAGATGGCGTTATCACCGTCGAAGAAGCAAAAAGCCTCGAAACGACACTCGATGTCGTCGAAGGTATGCAGTTCGATCGTGGTTACCTCTCACCCTACTTTGTCACTGATGCGGATCGGATGGAAGCCGTTCTCGAAGATGCCGCCATCCTCATCCACGAAAAGAAAATCAGCAGCCTCAAGGACCTCGTTCCTGTATTAGAGCGTACCGCACAACAGGGCAAACCGCTGTTGATCATTGCTGAAGATGTCGAAGGCGAAGCACTCGCAACTGTCGTTGTCAACAAAATTCGGGGTACACTCCGTTGTTCCGCCGTTAAGGCACCCGGCTACGGCGACCGTCGCAAAGAAATGCTCGAAGACATTGCCGTCTTGACAAACGGACGCGTCATTTCCGAAGACCTCGGAATTAACCTCGAAAACATCACATTGAATGACCTCGGTAGTGCAAAGCGCGTTGTTATTGACAAAGATAACACGACTATCGTCGAGGGTGAAGGCACAACCGAATCCATTCAAGGTCGGATCGATCAGATCCGTAGACAGATCGAAGACACAACATCCGACTATGACCGCGAGAAATTGCAGGAACGCCTCGCAAAACTCGCCGGTGGTGTTGCCGTCATTAACGTCGGTGCCGCTACAGAAGTCGAGATGAAAGAGAAGAAAGCACGCGTTGAAGACGCAATGCACGCCACACGCGCCGCCGTTGAGGAAGGCGTTGTTGTCGGCGGTGGTGTCGCGCTCGTCAGATCACAAGCCGCTCTCGATGCACTTCAACTCAGTGATCCGACGGAAGAAGTCGGTGTTTCTATCGTCCGGCGAGCACTCGAAGATCCGCTCCGTCAGATCGCGAAAAACGCCGGACAGGAAGACTCCGTCATCATCGCAAAGGTTAAGGACGAAGGCGGAAACATCGGCTATGATGCACATCAAGAACGCTTCATCGACATGTTTGAAGCGGGTATTCCCGATCCGACCAAGGTCGTGCGGGTAGCGTTACAAAACGCCGCCAGTATCGCAGCGTTGATGATCACCACCGAAACGCTCATCGCAGAACTGCCTGAGGCGGAAGCCCCAGCACCTCCGATGCCCCCAGGTGGCGACATGTACTAAACCCTTAGTACCACGAAAGGCGAGGTATTCATACCTCGCCTTTTTTACCTGACAACAACCGTTCACACTCCCGTAGCACAGTCGCAACCGCAATCGTGTGCATACACGGCGATGTCCCATCCGGAAGTGCTTGACACCCGTACTCGAATCCCAAATTGAGGCACGGACTACACGGTATCCGCGCACGCGCAATACTCGCATTACGACTCCAAGGACCCCATTGTGCAAAATTCGTCGGACCATGCAACCCGATAACCGGTGTTCCCGTTGCCGCCGCGAGATGCATCGGACCACAATTACCGCTCACGACCAACGTCGCATCCGCAAAAAGTGCCGCGAGTTGGTTAACATCCGTCCGTCCCGCAAATACAACGGCTCGGTGTTTCGTTCGCGCAGCGATCTCTTCAGAGACCGCCACCTCATCAGGCGCGCCCGTCAGAACGATCTGCGCACCATACTTTGCAACCAACGCATTCGCCAGTGCCACATAGCGTCCGTGTGGCCATCGTCTGCGAGGCTCGCCGCGTCTGCCTGCCTCTGGATGTAGCACAATCAGCGGCTTCTCCAGCGAGACACCCGCTTCTGCCAACATTTCGCGCACCCACGCATGTTCCTTTTCACACCACCAAACCTCAAGTCCAAGTTCCTCGACTGAACAGTTCAGTTCTGCTGCGAGGCTCAAGAAGTTGCGAACTTCGTGCCGTCCTTGGATGTGTGGTACTGGTTCTGTGAAGAGAAAATGACGATACTGTCCCTTCGTCAAAAACCCGACCCGCATCGGCGCGCCCGTTGCGTAAGCGAGTAACGCACTCAATCGGGGCCAATGCTCTAAGTCGATTGCCCAATCAAACGCCTCGCGACGCAGCATCGAAATCAGCCGCCATCCGAGTTTATCGAATGAGATACGTCTATCAATATAAGGGCACGCCGATAAATAATTTAGGTTCGTCGGGGACGCTAACATTGTGATGTCGGCATCCGGAAAGGCGTGTCGTATTGCCCGAATGGTAGGGATCGCCAAAATCGTATCCCCCAAAGCGGAGAGTTGGATAAAAAGAATCTTTTTCGGGGAGGGTGTTGTCGGTGACCGCTTAGAAAATAGACGCAGCAAAACGCAAAGCGGGATACCAAGATATCGGTCTAAATGCTGTTGAAGTCGAGTGGACTGCATAAGCAAATTTAAGGATTAACGTTCAAGTTTTGCATCCGCCGACTAATTCACGTAGCCGTATAACTCTATTTCCGCAATCTTCGCGAGGGCCGTTGTCGGTCCTGTGATGCGGTATACTAAACGTCCACGCCGGACCTGGCCCTCTTTGATTTCCATATTTTCGCGTCCGATTTGGAGATTTTCTCGTCTTCGAGCGGCGTCCTCCGTCGTCCGATGCACGACCAATTTAATGCCCGTTGTCGTGACCACTTTTTTAAAACGGATATCGATGATTGAATCCTTGTTACTTCGCAGGTCATAGATTTTGTCCCACTCACCGCGCGAGTTGTATGCCATCACCTCGAATTCTTCCAAATTCGACGAGTGAATCACAATCCGATAGAGTGCCTTCTTTTCGGGCAAATACACAATCGCCTCCGATGGAATATCAAGGTCAATTAAAGCACTGCCCGACCCCTTTTTCCGTTGGGATTGACCGATAGTCTCGGTTTTCCCGTCAATGATTGCCGGATCGCTGGCGGTTACGCCGGGCAGTTGTGCGTAGTTCTGGCTCCAGTTCTGACCGAGACTACACCCATAATAGAGACACGTCAGCCCCAGTAGCAGGCATGCATACCCTTTGTATGATTGGAATTGAACACGCATTATCGCCTCCCACGTACGCCTACGTTATTCGCTTCAATCTGCTTGAGGATGTCTTCTTTCGTCAATTTGCGCACTTTGAAATGCAGTTTCCGGAAGAATGGCACGAGATCTTCGCCAGCGGCTTCACTGAAATAATAAACCAAGAAACTCGTCTTCATAGACCCTGCGAGTTTTTGATGGAGCCCATCTGCTTCCATCAACCGAAAAACCCTGATATAAAAATCTTCACCGTATCGTTCCCACAACTCAGCGACGAGCGTGTATGCATAACTGTAGCGCCAATGCGTCAACGGACTGTTCTCAGTATGTCCGCCCCAACTCTCTAATTGATTCACACCATCTAAATCAAGTTTCATATCTATTTCAAGGCTATCAAGTTTCGGGTGCAGACCCCCTTTTGCATATTCCGACTGAATCAGGACAGCGATGCCTTCCGAGAACCATACCGGTAAAAAATAGATATTCGTAAAGGCATGTGTCAGTTCATGGACGCGCACCCCGTGTTTTTCGTACATGTCTATAGGGAAATCCATCTGAATACCGTTAATAAACTTCACATACCGTCCGTCCTGAACGCCTGAACGATAGTCGGTGCGTGTAAACGCTGCGAGATTTGTTCCTCTATAGAGGTGATGCAGTGTCACGTGTATCTTATGCTTCGGCTTAAAACCGAAGAGCCGATCCATCGCATCGTAAAGACTTTCCATATAACCGAGCGCGCTTTCTATGAATACCTTCCGTTCCTCGACTTCGTCGAATTCTTCGAGGGCTCGCAAATCGTCAGCAAATGTGAGGGTATAGTGATCACTTTCACCGAAGAGCGCGTCCGGTCTAACCGGAAGAATCTTCGCTTTCGACGGTCTTAGCATGAGCGAAGCGGCATCGCGCGCTTCGAGTATCCGCTTCTCTCGCCGTTGTTGTGCCTCCTCTAACGCCGCACAACCGTTGGCGACAAATAGCAATACAAGCAACGCAAATACCGCTCGCGTTTGAATCACGCTATTGAAAATCGGAACAATAAGACACAATTTACATCTATGTTTCACAGTATTCCTCTTTAAAGCGGCACTGCCTTAGACGTATCACCAATGCGCCGCATGGTAATATCTTGTTCAATCGTCGGGTCGGGGAGTCCTGTTTCGGCGAGTCGGCGTTGCAGAAAAGTCTCCATATCTGCTCTCAAACGCGCAACGATATCATCTGCCTCTTCAGATAGATTATAGACTTCATCGGGATCCTCTTCAAGATCGTAGAGTTCCAAGTCCGGTGTCCCATAAACGGCAGGCGTATCACCGGTTTCAACAATCAATTTCCACTTCTGCGTTTGCCACCCACGCTTTTTCATCCATCCGCACTCCGTGAGATAGACCGCCTCCGTCGTTCCATCATCTGAACCGTTTTCCATCAAGGCACGTAAGGTTTTGCCCTCCATCTTTTCACGCGCCGCCACCGCCGTCAACCCCGCATAATCAAGGAGTGTCGGGGCAATGTCAGTGAGACGGACGAGGCCGCCAAGTCGCTGTCCTTCGGAAATAAGTGCCGGACAGTGAACGATTAACGGCACGTGGCAGTTGGTCTCGTAAAGTCCATGATGATCATACCAGAGTTCGTGTTCATCGAGTTCCTCACCGTGATCGGCAGTAATAATCAGGAGCGTCTCCTCAAGTTGTCCGCAATCGTCCAAATATCGGAACAACTGTGCCAGGCACGCATCCATATAAGCGATTGAGGCATCGTATTGCGCGTTCACATACCGCCTATCCGTCCAAAGTCGTTTCTTCGCGATGTTGTCCGGATCCGATGGGTCTGGCGTGCACATCCACTGCCGGAAATAGTCTGTAAAAGGGTCACATGCGTAAACCGCATCCATGCTTCGATTGTTTGGGTCGCATTCATCCCCGCTATAAAACATCCGTTCAAACGGCAGCGGAGGCAGATACGGTGTGTGTGGATCCCAATAGTGAAGAAAAGCGAACCACGGTTTATCCTGTGCCTGCGCGATGTCCAGAAGTTCAATCGCCGTTTCGTTAACCGCCTCCGCTTTTCGAGCATTGCGGTAACCCGTTTCCCATTGGTAGCCACGATACTGCGTTTCAGGGAAACCCCGCTGAAACCAGCGTCCCAAATTGTCCGCTGCAACGGTGAAATAGCCCGACGCACTCAGCAGTTCAGGAGCCGTCTTTATATCTGTCGCCAAGTTGAGCGTTCCACCCTGTGTAATAATTTGGTGGGACAAGACATCTTTGCCCGTGAACATCGTCGTATGGGCAGGGTGTGTCGGAATATGTGGGCTGATACACTTCTCAAAAAGCGTTGCCTTCTCTGCGAGTGCATCGAGGTGCGGTGTTGTCAGGTTGCGATGCCCATAACAACTCATACTTGAAGCCCGTAGTGTATCTAACGAGATGAGGATAATATTACGCATATTGGCTATTCCCTAATCCCCTGCCGCAACATCTGCTGAGGTCACTTGCGCCGCGCGAATCGCTTCACACAGATAAGTAATCCCTTCAGGAATATCATCCACATGGCAGTAGGCATACGCCAATCGGATCGACTTTACGGACTCGTTTGCATAGTGGAAAGCACTTCCGTTGCTATAGCCGACACCTTTTGCCGAGGCGAGTTCTTGTAGTTTGTTGAGATCTGTGGTCTCCGGCAAATCTATCCAGAGAAAGAGCCCACCACGAGGTCGTGTCCATGTGCAGAGATCACTGACATGCTTTTCAAGCGTCTCTACCACTGCACGACATTTCGCACCCACAGCCGCATTCGTCTTCACAAGATGCGTTTCCAAGTGTTCCATGAAAAATTCAGCGACAATTGCACTTGCCAACGCACTCGTCCCACCGTCCCAGCGGTTCTGGTGAATTTGTCCCCAATAAGGCTCTCTCGCCACGAAATAACCTTGCCGAACACCCGCGCCTAAAATCTTGGAGAAAGTCGCAATGAAGATCACCCGATGAGAAGTATCCAACTTAAAAAGTGATGCCGGTGTCGGGGTCGATGTAAAGTCAATATCGCCGTAGCAGTCATCTTCAACGATGAGTGTATCGTATTCTTCCGCCAAGGCTAACATCCGGTGTCGGCGCTCAAGCGAGAGAATGGCACCCGTCGGATTCTGATGGTTCGATGTCGTATAGATGAGCGATGGACGAATATTCTGGCGTTTGAGTTCCGCAAGTTTCGCCGCCAGCGCGTCCATATTCATACCATCAGTGTAATCCATCGGCACCCCCACGATATTCGCCTTGAAGTGCCGCATGATGCCCAAGGTGCCGCTGTAAGTATATTCCTCTGTCAGTACCGTATCGCCGGGATTAATCAGCGTCCCGAGTACCAATTCCAGTGCCTGCATGGAGCCTGAGGTAATTGAGATGTTATCAATCGGCAGCGGAACACCCTCGCGTCTTTCAAACCGCATTGATGCCAGTTCCCGCAATCCTTGATAACCTGATTCACCCGGATAGTTAACCAGATCGCCGCCCAACTTACGGAGAGCCTTTTCACTCGCGGCAATTAAACCTTCCGTCGGGAACGTGTACGGATCCGGTCGCCCGCCTGTAAAACCAAAATCTTTCATAATATTCTCCTTGTTCTTGGCAGATTCCACATGAGTGAATTATAACAGACTCCCTGAAAAAAGGCAACACCGAAAATAGGAGCTGCAGTTGCGACAAAAAAATCCTATATGGTATAATAGGTAACACGGCCTGACAATGTAACCGCGAAACTTTGAGGCATACCAAAACCGAATGTGGTGAAACATCAAACGTGCAGGTTGGAGGTGATCGCTTGGAACCTCCGCCGAATGGAGTCAGAAAGGAACGGTGAACCTTTCAACGAACCTCCGCCAATTGAGTAGAGCACAGTCCGAAAAATACGAAAATGGCGACCCAAAACCCGCTCCCACACCTCACCTTTCAACCGATGCACTTGTGTGATCTGCAGGAGATAATAAAAATCGAAAACGAGTGCTTTGAGGATCCATGGAGCGAAACTTATTACGCATTGTCTCTGAAGCGACCCCGGTCATACGAATATTTTTATCTGGCACGGCGCGAGGACACTATCGTCGGTTATATCGTGTTCAGTGTTCTCCATGGAGATGCGCATATTCTGAACCTCGCCGTACCGGTTGCCTATCGGCGACAGGGCATCGGAAAATATCTGATCGCCGCAGCCTTGGAAATGATACAGACGCATGATGGACGCGAAATTTTCTTGGAAGTCGCCGTCAGCAATCTACCCGCGCAGTATCTCTACCGACAGTTCGGGTTCCGCATCTGTGGCATCCGAAAAAACTACTACGGACGTTATAAAGACGCTTACGTTTTCCGAAAAGGAGTAGAAATTCATGCTGTTTAACCTATTAAGTCAAACCTTTTCAGCGACGACGAGTCTGTCGCTCTCAACCCGCCAACAAGAAACACGGACGGTTGGCAGAAACGGTTGGCGTGTCATCGAAGAAGAGGTCAATTGGAATACTTCCGAAACCGCTATCGTCGTTGTTGATATGTGGAACGAACACTGGTCGTGGGGGGCAACAGAACGTGTCAACGTAATGGCACCACGGATGAACATCGTACTCGGACGGGCACGGGAGCAGGGCGTACAGATTATCCACGCGCCCTCCGACACCATGGACTTCTACGAGGCACATCCAGCACGCCGTGCGATCTTAGAACTTCCGCACGCCGATACACCCGCCGAACGCGAGTTACCTGATCCACCCTTGCCCGTCGATGCTTCTGATGGCGGCTCGGATACCGGCGAAACTGATGGCTACAAAGCATGGCACCGTCAGCACCCAGCCATTGAAATCTCTGATATAGATGCGATCAGCGACAACGGGCAGGAAGTCTATAATCTGCTGGATCACAAAGGTATTCAGAATATTATCTTTATGGGTGTTCACACCAATATGTGCGTCCTCGGACGTTCATTCGCCATTAAACAGATGGTACGTTGGGGCATCAACGCTGTTCTCGCACGCGACCTCACCGATGCGATGTACAACCCGTTCAAGCCACCTTATGTCAGCCACGAAGAAGGCACGCAACTCATCATTGAATACATTGAGAAATTCTGGTGCCCCACAATCTTGAGCGGCGATTTGACGACCCCTAAGGTATGATATTCCTCTCGACTGCTGATTGCTGACTGCTGACCACCGTATACAAAAAATGCCCACGGTAGCGAGTGTACCGCGGGCATTTTAATTTTCATACATTTCTTATTGACGGCTATCTTTCAGCGCACCCCATGTCGTAGCGAGTTTCTGTTTCGGGTCAACGGCTAATGCAGGGATAACCTCTATCCCACTAAACATAGCATTGAGATCTCCAGCACCCGTCTTCGGATTACCAGCAAATTCAAGGCTCATCACCTTGTCTGTAACTTCAATGCCCTCGTATCGTATAATATCTATCTCATTATTGCCTGGTGTCACATACTCCTCTTCAACAATTTCGTCCTCAATAATAATATCGAAACCGCGATTGTTCGGAGACCAGTGTTCACCCACAAGATAGGTAACAGTGAACATGCCTTTGCCGGTGTTCAGGTCCATCTTAACCGTATCAGGAAATTGTGCCCAACTCACCGCATAGAAGAGTTCCTCATCGTATCCCTCTTCCTTCGCAAATTTTTGGGCATCTTTCGTGAGTTGTATAACCTCTGCTGTGCGAGGCAGTTTTTCAATCCATCCGCCCCACTCTTTCTTTTCGTTCTGTCCACCGTGCCAGATACGGCCATCGGAATCCTTAAAATCATCCATTTTGCCGCCCCATACCCGAATCTCTTCGGCGGAACTTGCATCGTGGATGATCGTTACGGCAACATATACCGCAATCAAAACAACTAAAAATAAACTGTGTCGCATGTTTTCCTCCTTATTTTAATTGAGAAACGTGAAGATACGAAATTAAGAATAACACATCCGCGTCCGAATTGCAAAATTTTCGTGTCACTGTAGGACGGAAGAAACGCCCCAGCAAAAACACCCCGATTCCCGACAATATTGGCTATCGGCTTTAGTGGCTATCGGCTTCTTGGTTTCCATTCCCGCCGACTGCCGATTACTCCTCGCGCTCAACCACAACAATCTGTTGATTCGCTCGCACATCATTCAACGTTTGCACAATGCCGCTCGGCCACCGAATAACAATTCGATCCACTGTCTTGTGGTGTGCAAGACCAAACGCAACATCGAGACTGCTCTGAGAAAGATAACTGTCGCCTGCCGTCACCTGCTGAACCTGATGAAGATCGCCAGCACTCACCTTCACAAGGGCACCAACACCGTCCCGATTGCTCACTGTACCGACCGTGCGAATCTGAAGCCACTGCTGTTGATTCCCACCGTCGTTTCGGAGCAACATCGGTTTCCCGCCACTGTTGACGATAAAGATGTCCAGATCGCCATCGGCATCGTAGTCTCCAATCGCGACGCCTCTACCAACCCCATACGAGTCGGAGTGCCGAAGCCCCACAACCTCGGAAATATCCGTGAAGGTGCCGTCACCGTTGTTATCGAGAAAAACATCCGCTTGCCCGTGTGGTTCCCACGAAGCCGGGTCAATGTGTCCTGCCGAAAAAAACAGATCCAAATCCCCATCGTTATCCGCATCAAACAACGCAGTCCCCCAACATGTTTTACCAAGCCCCGACTCAAAAACACCACTCTGTGCAGAAATATCCGTAAAAGTGCCGTCCCCGTTGTTTCTATAGAGGACGTTGTTTTCATCTAACCAGTTCGTAACAAAGAGATCCATATCGCTATCACGGTCATAGTCGCCCCAAGCAATACCCATACCACTTCGTATGTCACCCGTGCGACTCCTCGCATCTGGACGGTTCGTATTCGTGAACGTTAATTCGCCATCGTTGCGATAGAGGATATTCTGGTCGGTATCATTAGCGAGATAGATATCCAAGTCGCCATCGGCATCGTAATCCGCCGCCGCGACCCCAAGTGTCAGATGAAATCCGCCATTCGCTTTGGCGGCATCCGTAATGTTGATGAAACCGCCATCTCCCTTATTTAAATAGAGAACGTTCATCTGCCCAAAGAAATCATACGGGAAGAAAACTTCATCACCTTGTGGAACTTTGGTATATTCAATATAGTTTCCGACGTAAAGGTCGAGGTAACCATCGCGATCATAATCGCCCCAAGCGATCCCCGCACCGAAACCCTCGTGACCAATACCACCAGCCCCAGACGAGAAGCGTTTGAAAGTCCCATCGCCGTCGTTCCGATAGAACTGATTTGCCTTATAGTTCGTGACATAAAGGTCGGCGTCCCCATCGTTATCATAATCTGCGAAGGCGCACCCCATCCCCCAACCGGTATCACCGACCCCAGCGGCATCCGTTACGTCGGTGAAAGTCCCATCCCCGTTATTCCGATAGAGCGCGTTTTTCGGTAGCACCGCTCCCGATGCCGGTCTTACCAAGGTACTGTTGACAATGTAAAGGTCTAATTTTCCATCGTTGTCGTAGTCGCACCACGCCGCACCTGAACCTACGAGCGCAGGCACCACACGCAAGTCGATACCACCGGCATGCGCAAAGTCGATACCCGCCTGTTCAGTGACATCCACAAATTGGATATCAGACGCATAACTGCTGAAAATAAACGTAAGACTCAAGACCGCAATAGTGTCTCGCAACCTATTGTGCATTCAAAATCCTCTCAGATTAGAACGACTCCACGCCTTCGCTGGCGAGGTTTCCGAACCTCGCCTACCTCACAGATGTTTTACAGACATTATACACAAAACCGTACGTCAGGGGTATCTTTATTTTTCCTGTCGGTGAGTTCTCCGTTTCCAGATGGTTGGCTTATTGCCCTTTGATAGCGGGAGTTATAGGGTTTCTGGCAACTGACAACTGAGATTTTAGTTGCAATTAGACGAAAAATATGTTAGAATTGATAAGAGTTAGTGTGGTTAAAGCCAGTTATTTAAGGTTAGAGGGCATGCCAGTGGAAATATCTGTCTTAGTACTGAACGCCAGCTACGAAGCAATCAACGTTTGCAATCTCAGGCGCGCTATGAAAATGGTTTTTAAGGGCACTGCACAGACTGAGGAAGTCTCTAATATTGAGATTCATTCACCAAGTGCCGCCGTGAAAATCCCACATGTAATTCGGTTAGTAAACTACGTCCATGTCCCGCGCAGCGTCGTCAAATTTTCACGGAGGAACGTACTCGTCCGCGACGAGTATACGTGCCAATACTGTCATAGCGAGTTCCCAGCAGCGCAACTCACGATGGACCATGTGATACCCGTCTCTCGCGGTGGAGAAACAACATGGGAGAACGTCGTGACTGCCTGCAAGAAGTGTAATAACAAAAAGGGCAGTAAAATGCTCTACGAGGCACGACTGAAACTGCACCGTCAGCCGAAAACACCATCAATTTTAACCTATTTGCAACTCAATCGCCATTTTCGCGGGTGCCACCCGTCGTGGAGAAAATACCTGTATATCAACTAAATCATGCAAGATCCGAAAAAACTGAAAAAGCGTTGGGAATTCCAGCGTGCCTATCAGAAGGGCAGTAAGTATTGGAATCGCTATTTTGTTATATACGTGTTCCACACCCATCTCAAGAACCCCCGATTGGGAATAACCGTCAGCAAAAAAGTCGGAAAAAGTGTTCAGCGGAATCGCGTCAAAAGGCTCATTCGTGAATCGTTTCGGCAGTTACGTCCGTGGGTAAAAACTGAATACGACATTGTGGTCGTCGGAAGAACACACGCGCGACGCCTCACGTGTCAAGAAGCAAAAGATGGGTTATGCCACCTCTTTCGGAAAGCATCTATTTTAAACAATTCAGCCAGCGACACGCTAAGGCACGGTAGAAACGATCACCGTCAATGATTTACATACTATCCGCTGAGGAAATATCTGATGAAAACGATTCTCGTCTTTTCAATGCTCTTTTGTATGAGCGTGTTGCCAGCACTCGCCGAATTGACGGACGCTGACCTTGATAAAATTCGCTTGATTGTCAATGAAGAACTCAAGACAGAGATTGCGACTGTCAAGCAGGAACTCAAGACAGAGATTGTCAGTTCCGAAAAAAGAATGACAGATCGCATCGAGCTCAATATTCAAAACCTTGACAAACGGTTAACGACTTACAACTGGGTCATATACGTCCTAACGCCTCTTATTGTCGCTGCTATTGGTATACCTACCACTATTATGGCATGGCGCAGTATGAAAGACAGTAATCAGGAAAAGAAGATTCAAGAGCTCACGCAGGAAATAGAAACGCTGAAGCAGATTCTAAATCCATGAGGAATAAAGGCGTGCCACATTGTAAGCACCGCGAAGAAGATATCAGCGAAAATAGAAGCCAATGGATACGCAATAAATTGGACGGAACAGTGATACTTCTGCAACCCATCCGCTTTTATCGACGCTTTATTTCGCCATTCTTGCCACCGTCTTGCCGATTCTATCCGACATGCTCGCAATATGCACTCCAGGCGTTAAAACGCTACGGTGCTCTCAAAGGGTGTTGGCTAACAATTAAACGACTTGCAAAGTGCCATCCGTGCCATCCGGGGGGCTTTGATCCTCTAAAATAGCAGGGATGCCAATTGGCAGTCAGTCATCAGCAATCAGTAAAGCGGTTTTTGTCTAACACGCTTTACTTCTTAAAATAGCATCAAAACCGGTAGATTGCAACACCGGTGCAGGCGGATATGAGGGACGCACGTCAACATCGAAACGCACAGCCTTCCTCCGCAAGGTAAAATAAAAAATCCGCAAGGTAAAATAAAAAACACAAAAAGTGAGGAGCATCTAATCTCCATGGGAGTACGTTACATTCTTGCATTGGTTCTAATGATTGCTGTGATGATCGGATGGAGCCTATTTTTCGGCAAACGCTTTACCCCTCAACCTGATGAAACCGTAACCACCGAAACACCAGCAGCATCAAGTCCAGACGAAACACAATCGGATACCGCGGCGCAGGAAGGATTCGATGGAACCGATGCATCTGTGCGTCCTGACCTCTGGACACCCGTCGAGGAGAGTCCAGACGACGCAAAAGTCAATGTCCAAACCGATAACTATAGTATCGTTTTTAATGAAAAACTCGCAATCGCTAAACAGTGGCGATTAAATCACTTTCCAGACCGAACAGATACCGACAAAAGCCCGTTGAACCTGATCCCAGAAAATGCTTTGCGCTGTCTCAAACTTGAGTTCGGAAACTCGCAACTGCAACTCGATTCACTCCGTGCCAGATGGAAGGCTAACAAATCCGAAATTAACATCACAAACGGGGAACAGACGGACACACTCATCTTCGGAACAACAATTGGAGAAAAATTACAAATAGCGAAGCAGTTCACCTTCAATCCGGACAGTTACTTCGTTGACATGACGCTCATCTTCCAAAATGTTTCTGACGAACCATTGTTGATGGGCGGAACTGAACCCACAAACGGATACCAACTTCAGTGGGGACGCGGTATCAATGCCGATCTGCTTCCACATGAAAAGAAAAGTGGCAAACGTGGACGACGCGGCACAGAAGGCGCGAAAGCATACATCGGTGAGGACAAACCGAGGCGTGAATTCAAATCTGAACGGGCTTTAACTACAGTGCTCTGGGCAGGATTAGACAGTCAGTACTTCGGTGCATTGATGATTCCGGACCCTCAACTTGCCGCTACATATAGATTTATAGAGACACCACAGGCAAATGTTACGACCGACATCACTGTCACCGCACCAACGGAGACTGCCGCACTCGTCGTCCCGAGTTTTTATCTCGCAGCACAGCAGAAAATAACGCATGTTTTCCGGCTCTACGTCGGACCGAAAAACGATACGATTCTAAAAAGTATAGAGGCACCGAATGCGTCTGATGAAAGCCCTGTGCGTCTCTCGAAAATCATCGATTTCGGGTTCTTCTGGCCCCTCGCATGGGGGATGCTCTGGATATTTAAGGGCTTGCACGGTATCTTTGGAAACTACGGGATCGCAATTATCCTTCTGACGGCTTTGGTGAAGGTCATTTCTTATCCCTTCACCCGAAAAGCACATAAATCTATGAAGGAGATGCAGAAACTTCAACCACAGTTAGTCGAATTGAAGGAGAAGTACAGGGATGACCCACAGAAACTCAATCGAGCCACAATGCGACTTTACAAGGAACACGGCGTCAACCCGTTAGGGGGCTGTATACCGTGGCTTCCACAAATTCCGATTTTTTGGGCACTCTTCGCACTTCTTGGAAGCGCGGTCGAACTCCGTGGGGCACCCTTCCTGTTATGGATCGATGACCTTTCTGCCCCTGATACTTTAGTCGATCTACCTTTCACGATTCCATTAATTGTCACACAGATAGATGCCGTCCGACTATTGCCTATAATAAACGGTTTGACAACCTGGCTCCAGCAGAAATTCGTCGGCAATATGGCACCAACGACCGACAACATGCAAGCGAAATTAATGCAGTTTATGCCCCTCATTTTTATCTTCATCTTTTATAACTGGGCATCCGGGTTTGTGTTGTATTGGCTGTGTAATAATGTTTTCACGATAGCGCAACAATACTTACAAAACCGAAGTGAAACTGACGAAGATCAATCCGCACCAGCAAACACGAACAAAAGAAACAACTCGAAACAAAAGTAAAACTATTTTACCAAGGACGTAGCCTGCAACACCGGCGCAGGCGTATATACGTAAAAGCACGTGAAATCATCAACCTGCTTGACCGAACCACAAGGTATAATTAAAAAAAGGGTATTAACCTGTGCAGCACTACATCGAATCCGAAGGCGATACAGTGGAGGAAGCAATTGAACTTGCACTGACTGAACTGGAGGCAACTCGAGAGCAGGTCACAATTGACATTGTTAGCGAACCTACGAAAGGGATCTTGAATTTCGGTGCTAAACCGGCGAAGGTTCGGGCAACACTCAAACAAGATGTCTCTACCGCACCCGAGACAATCCTAAAGGAGATGCTCAACCGGATGAAAATTGATGCTGAGATCGAATCGAGTTTTGTCGATGGTAGCACGCATCTCAATATCGCCACCGACAGTCCCGCACTCCTCATTGGGAAACACGGACAGACGCTCGATGCAATTGAACGTTTACTTAATTGTATCGTCAACAAAGCCTCGCTTGTAAAAAGACGCGTTTTCGTCAACACAGAAGGCTATCGAGAACGTCGAGAAGAACGACTCGTCGAAATGGCACATCAAGTCGCTGAAAAGGTCAGATACACCGAGCGGGAGGTCGTCCTCGCTCCGATGTCCGCACGCGATCGGCGTATCATTCATGTTACCTTGAAAGGCGATGAGGTCGTGTCTACCTACAGCCAAGGCGAGGGTGAAATGCGACGCGTCGTCGTTACAACGCAACAACCTTACAATGGCAATTAGGGGTCAGCCATCAGGCGGATTTTTTGAAAAAATCCTTTCAGCGATCAGTTAAGAGGATATCGTTTAACGAAGGTCTCTTTGCTGATCGCTGACTGCTGATTGCTGATAACTATTCTATGGAATTCCACGATACGATCGCAGCTATCGCAACAGCACGCGGTGAAGCTGGCATCGGCATTGTCCGAGTGAGTGGCGACCTCGCACTACCGATTGCCGCTGAATTGTTCCGATCCCCGCGCGGTGTGTTTCCAACAGAACTCGCAACGCATACACTCACTTATGGACACATCGTAGATACAAACGCCGCTGATGAAGTCATCGACGAAGTGTTACTCGGTGTCATGCACGCACCGAAGACATATACCGGTGAAGACATCGTCGAATTTAACTGCCACGGCGGTCCAGTGACACTCACAGCCGTGCTAAATTTGGTAGTGAAGCGTGGGGCGCGGGTCGCCGAACCCGGAGAATTTACAAAACGTGCCTTCCTCAATGGAAGGCTGGATTTGGCACAAGCGGAAGCAGTTGCCGAACTCATCGCTTCAAAAACAGATCTCAACCGAAAAATCGCTATACAGGCACTCGCCGGAAAACTCTCTAATACTGTAAATTCCCTCAGCGACCAACTCGCTGACTTGCTCGCAGAGATTGAGGCTTCCATCGACTTCCCCGAAGAAGATTTGGATTTCATGAAGGTGGAGACACAACTTGAAGCGGCGCGTGCTGTTCAGACCGACTTAACGGCACTGCTCGACACTGCCCACGAAGGGAGAATTATCGCAGAGGGTGTTAATGTCGCTATATTGGGTAAACCGAACGTCGGGAAATCAAGTCTGCTCAACGCACTCGTTGGAGCGACACGCGCAATCGTTACAGACATACCCGGCACGACACGCGATACAATTGAGGAAACGATTAACGTCAACGGCATCCCCTTGAAACTCATTGATACCGCCGGAATTCGACAGACAGATGACATTGTAGAACAACAAGGTGTTCAACGGAGCAAAGCGGCGCGTGACAGGGCAGAACTGTTACTATTGATGTTCGATGCCTCACAACCGCTGAACAACGCGGACTTGGAACTCTTACAGACAGCACAATCAACCAAGGCAATTCTTATTCTTAACAAGGTGGATCTACCGGTTCTGACACCAGCAACGACATTGCTTATGCACTGTCCTAAAAAACCTGTTGTCGAGACAGCCATTCCTGAGAGTAAGGGACTTGAAGCCCTAAAATCTACGATTTGTGAGGAATTGCTTGGAGGCGAGTGGGTCGTCGGTGAATCACCGATTGTGACAAACGCTCGCCACCAAGAAGCACTCCGACGCGCAGACGAAGGACTCAATTATGTCATAGAGAGTCTCGAAAACGGTATGCCTCCCGACCTTGTCGCAGTCGATCTGCGAATCAGTTTGGACGGGCTTGGAGACATTGTCGGTAAAACAACAACTGAAGATATTTTGGATAGAATTTTCTCTCAGTTCTGCGTCGGAAAGTGATGAATGAGAACTTTTACTGTGATTCGGTGTGTCTATTTCTGCACACACGCAGAGGGCATTGATGCTGGACACAATATTACAAAGGAGTGAATCATGTTAGGAGCAAAACAACAGTGGTGCCCTCGCTGTCAAAGGCACGTACAAACAGAGCAGAAGCGGTCCTACGTTGGCAGACAGAAGGAGCTCGTTAAAATTATTATTACCTGTTTCAAGTGTCGGACGACGCTATCGAGCAAAACAACCAGTGCAGCCGCACTTGAGCAGAGTGAGGAAGAGACCCCAACGCAACAGTAGCACAAACCCCTTATTTATGAGACGCTCTACGGCTATTCCTGTAGGACGGAACTCCGATTCCCGACTCTTTTCCGAAGGGTGGATAAATAATTACGGACGCTACTATAATGAAATCGTGAATAAATTAAGGCGTTATTAACGAAAAAAGGAGAAAATTAATGTTTAATACTGTTTTTCGCCGCATATCGCTCGGTGTTCTACTCCTGATGGTGGGCACAGTTCCCGCACTCATCGCGAGCGAGGAAATTAAATGGGAAAAAACGCTTGAGGACAGCATAACAAAAGCCGCGGAGACCGGCAAACCGATGATGATGGACTTCTATACCGATTGGTGAGGGTTCTGTAAGCGGCTGGATGCCGAAACGTTTACGGATGCACATATTATCGAACTCTCTGAGAAGTTTGTTCCCGTCAAAGTGAATCCTGAAGATAAAAGCTATCCGCTCAACGAAGAGACGCGGAGTCGGTACGGTGTCACTGCTTATCCAGCAGTCCTGTTCATCAGCTCAGATGGAGGTCTCATCCAAAGGGCTTCAGGATTTCTCACACCGGAACAGTTTTCACCGATTATGCAAGATGCTTTGGCGAAAGAGAAAGTCTTTTCGAAAAAACTCGCCGAACTTGAGAAGAAGCCAGACGATGCCAAACTCAACGCTCAGGTTGCGCTTACCTACTTAGAACGGAATCAGCTGGAGAAAGCGGTCCCGATCAGCGAGAAAGCGTTTGAACACGACCCGAAAAACCGTACGAAGCTCATCCCAAACCTACACAACCAATTGGGACTCGCTTACGGCGCGCTCGTTGAAGCGGCTATGCTTGCAAATACCGAAGAAGCCGAGACCCACTTTGAAAAGGCTGTGTCGCATTTCAAAATCGTCATAGACACGTACCCGAAAAGCAAGGCACATGAACCCGCCCAATACTACCTCGGCGTAACATACGCCATCAAAGGGAGCTTTTTAGATGCGATTGCTGTGCTTGAGAAGTTATCCCACCATGCCAAGGACGAGAATATAAGGCAGAACGCCGAGGCAATGCTGGAACGGGTCAAAGATTTGGCGAGTTCCAACTAATAATAGGACTTACGCACTTCCCCGGTAGGTGCGGTTTCTAACCGTACCTACACCCCCATCAACTCAGAAATCTCATCTGGTGTTAGAACTCGATACTGTCCTAACGGAAGAGTACCTAACCCCAAATTGCCGATTCGGGTCCGCTTCAAACGAATTACCGGATGCCCCATGGCTTTAAACATTAAACGTACCTGCCGTTTCTTTCCCTCGTGAATCACAACCTCAAATTTCGTTGACGTGCCGTCTTTATTTTCTCTCAAACGCTTGATCTTTGCAGGTGCCGTTGTTCCACTCGGAATCGTGACACCCTGACGCAACCGTTGAATCGCGTCGTCGCGTGGCACACCTTTCACCCACGCGAGATAGGTTTTCTCTACTTCATGGCTTGGATGTAACAACCGATAGGCAAAATCTCCATCGTTTGTGAAGAGAAGGAGTCCTTCGGTCTCCAAATCCAAGCGTCCGACAGGATAGATAGTATCGGGTAGATCCGCGACAAGCTCCATGACCGTAGGGCGCCCGCGTTCATCACGACGCGTCGTCAGGTAGCCTGCGGGTTTGTTCAGCATCAGATAAGTGCATTCTGCTAACGGCTCGACCTGTTTCCCCTCAAATTCAACAGAATCAATCTCTACATTAATCGGGTGTCCCGGCACCAAAATAGATTCGCCGTTGACGGTAACAGCCCCATCTCGGATGCTCTTTTTTATTGACCGCCGTGAGGCAATCCCTGAGGTAGCAATATACTTTTCAAGTCTCATTTTTCTATCTGCCAACCCTTTTCTGTCGCGATACGCCTAAGCTGTCGGTCTGGATTGACGGCAACCGGATGCCCGAACAATTCCAGTTTGTGTGCATCCGTATGGTGGTTTCCGTACGCATAGGAGGCACTCAAATCAAACCCATGTTCAGTTGCAAGTTGCTGGGCAAGTTTCGCTTTGTTTTCTGCGAAAGGATGCAGTCCGATGCGTTGTCCCGTGAACCTTCCGTCAGTTACTTCCAACTCGTGAGCGACCATCATATCGGTTTGAAAATGTTCATGAAACGACTCAACGAGGAACGACAACGAACCCGACATGAGAATAACTGTTCGTCCTTCGGCTTGGTGTGCATGGATTAATTCAGAAATGTGGGGCGCGATACTCGCACGCAGCCTCTCGACAAAACAGCGGCGTGCAATCTCATGGATGTGATCCTCTTCTAAACCGCGGAGATAGATTTTGTTGGATTTCGCTGTTGGTAGGGACTTGACCCTCAGAAAATTGGATGTCCACGCAAGCAGATTCGCTATAGGGATCTCGCCTTGGTTCAGCAGATGTGTCAGAAAAACCTGCTCTGAGGAGAGACGGATAATCGTGCCATCTAAATCGAAAATGGCACATGTTTTGGATTCTGTCATGGTGTCTGTTGCCCCAGGGCACGTCGATAGGCTTTAACAGCGGCTTCCAATCCGATATAGAGTGCGTCTGCCATCAGATGATGCCCAATAGAAACCTCAAGGAGTCCCCGTAATTTCTGCATCAAGGGTAGGTTTTCAAGGTTCAGATCGTGTCCGGCGTTGACACCAAGCCCTAAATCCGCTGCTTTTGCTGTCGCAGTTTCCAGCAACGCGAACTCGCGTTCGATCTCCGTCTTTGTCTGTGCCATCGCATAAGGGGCAGTGTAAAGTTCAATTCTATCTGCACCGATGTCACGTGTCCTTGCTATCTCTTCCACATCTGTTCCACTAAATAGACTCACACGGATATCCGCGTTTTTCAACGTTTCGATGATCGGTTTCAATATATCGCCATCTTTGCGAATATCCCAGACGGTGTGGCTCGTGATCTCACCTACGACAACAGGGACGAGCGTACATTGTGTCGGTTTTGTGCGTAGCACCCTATCAATAAGATCCGGTCTCGGATCGCCTTCAATGTTATATTCAATGTTAAGTCTTTTTTCGGTATTGATTTCTATTAACCGTTCAGCTACGTCTTGCACATCTGCAGGCCTGATATGGCGTTGATCTTCACGCGGATGCACAGTGATACCTTGTGCCCCAGCGGCGACGCAGGTATCGACAGCCGTGATAATATCCGGAATATCACCACCACGGGAGTTTCGTAATGTTGCGATTTTATTTACATTCACACTTAAAGCTATCATTTTTTCTCCATCAGGCATCGCTCGAATGTCTTAGGCTTTTTGAGCGATCCTGTTCGTAAGGATCCCGAGAACGCGATCCACCCGTTCCTTTCATGGAAAAATGCCCAACTGCATATAGGATTTCGCAACTCTGTGAATAGCATTGATAAATGCCGCCGTTCGGTAATCTATAGCACCGTTTTTGCTGTTATATTCCATGCGAGTTTCCCGCATTTCCTGATAGGCATTTATCATCGTATCTTGAAGACTGGAGTTTACGAGATCTTCCTCATCGGCACCGTGTATCAACGCACGTTCATCTTCTGAGAACTTATAGCCAGTTGCTTTCTCAACCGCATGGCGCATCGCGTGTTGCGTTTGGTCCTCAAACCTTTTACCGAGCCTCCCCAATTGTACATGCGATAGATTCCGAAGCCACTCGAAATAAGAAACCGTAACACCCCCAGCGTTGAGGAAGGTATCCGGTATAACCATAATCCCCCGTTCTTGGAGAATTTCATCGGCAGCCGGGGTCGTGGGTCCGTTCGCCGCTTCAGCAACAATAGCGGCTTTAATTCGGGGCGCGTTTTCTGCTGTAAGTTGGTTTTCAAGTGCGGCTGGCACGAGGATGTCACATGCTAACTCCAAACCGTCGTTCGGATTCTCAATAGGTTTCGCACCCGGATATCCACGGATTGATCCGGTGTCCGCACGATGCATAGCGACTTTTTCGACATCAAACCCTTTCGGGTTATAGATACCACCATTTCGCTCAATAATCCCGATGACGCGGGCATCCGCCTCCATTAGAAACTTCGCAGCATGGTATCCGACATTACCGAAACCTTGGATAACGGCACTTTTTCCGTGTAAACCGGGGGATAGCCCAAGCGGTTTCATATCCTCTGCAAAACTGCATGCTTCTTCTAAACCAAAGACAACCCCGCGTCCGGTAGCCCCTCTCCGCCCATGAATTCCATCTTGTTCAATCGGCTTGCCTGTTACACATGCGGTAGCATTGAGTTTATCAGGTGCCATTGTGATATAGGTATCAAGAATCCATACCATTTCGGTTTCGCTGGTCCCAAAATCAGGTGCCGGCACGTCCACACCGGGTCCAATGTAATTCTTCTGGATCAATTCATACGTGTAACGGCGGGTAATGCGCTCCAATTCACTTTCTGAATATTCGCGTCTATCGAGTTGAATGCCGCCCTTAGCACCACCGAACGGGACATCAACAATCGCGCATTTATATGTCATCAACGCCGCAAGTGCCATTATCTCGTCTTCGTTAACAAGCGTGCTGTAACGGATACCACCTTTCGTTGGGAGACTGTGATGGCTATGCTCCGCTCGCCAGCCGTGGAGGGTTTGAATCGTTCCGTCGTCCCGTTTTATAGGAAATGTGAAATGGCACGAGCTATTACAAATCTTTATCTGCTCCAAAAGCCCGCGCGGATATTCCGTGAATTGAGCCGCTTTGTCGAAATCCCTATTCACTTTCTGGAAAAATGAGAAACTTTCGGTTTCCATAATGTTGCGCCTGAATGTAGGAACGGGCGAGACACAGAGACCTCGCCCTTTTACTGATCCTACCGTTGCCGAATGAATTTTTGAAGCCGTGCATCCGCTTGAACTTCACCGACATAGATATCGCCGTGCGAATCCAACCAGATACCGTGTGGGCATGCCATAAATTCACCGGGGACGGCACTGCCGGGTTCACTACCCCACTGAGAGACAACCTCGCCATCCAACGTCATGATTGTGATACGTTGATCCAGTTCAGCGATATAGACAAGTTCGTCGTCACCAATGTAAATCGTGTCTGGATGCAACAGATCTCCCCATTCTTCAATGTACTCACCCTCAAGGGTAAAGAATTGGATGCGATTGTTTTCCCTGTCGGCGACCATGAGTCTATTGCGCGGATCGACCCTGACACAGTGCGGGAGGTCAAACTCACTCGGACCTGTGCCCGGTTGTCCCCACGATTTAATCAGTTCACCCTCAGGTGAGTATTTGTGAACGCGGGCATTGCCGTAACCGTCGGTGATATACATTTCGCCATCGGGTCCGACTGCCAAATCTGTCGGCTTATTGAACGGGTCACCTTCCGCACCGGGGACATCCGGTGTGCCGAGCGTCATCAGCAACTCACCGTCCGTAGTGAACTTCCGTATAACGTGTGTATCCCGTTCTGTGCAATAGATATTATCATCGGCATCGATGAAAATCCCGTGTGCGTCCTTGAGAATATCGTCGCCCCAAGAGTCGATGAAATTGCCGTCTCGGTCGAAAATGACCATCGGGTGTTCACTTCGACTGTAAACATAGACGCGATCCTGTGAATCAACGCCGACAGCGGGAACCCAACCGAATTCCCAACCCTCTGGAAGTGTCCACCAATTCTCTTGCACCGTATATTGATGTGTACCTTGTCCGTAAATCATAAATGTCTCCCTACGCCAAAAAGAATTGGCATCTATTTTAGCAGGTTCATCGCTATTTCTCAAGGGAAATTTACGGAGATTTTGGTAACAAGACACCTGCGTAGACACAATTTTGGTATGACAACACCGCAATTGCATGCCATCTCGTTTTTTGTAACCTTTTTACCCATTTTTTACTCTTAATACAATAGAGGAAAACGCACAGCCGGAATTGTGTTGCATGTTACGCAATCACAGAGTAGAATAAACGGGCAGAATGATTTTTTGGTAAACCGAGAGATCGGTAGACATTTTGGTGGATGATAGAAACAGAAGCGCATCCCTGGTGTTGGCAAGGTTTTGAACCTCGCTAACGTTCCCACCTAGTAGTCGTTCAGTTTTGAGTTTTAGGATATAACCATTTGAGTTTGATGCGTGCGTCGTGTGTGGTAAATCGCCAGTCGACGGGACCTGCCGTCCGATTGCGATGTGCCTGCCAAGCGGCAACTTCTGACCGAAGCGTCTGTAGGTCCGGGATGCGCCGGTTCAGACATTGTCTTGAGAAGACACTGAGTTGAATCTCAGCGATGTTCAACCAACTCCCGTGTTTCGGGGTGTAGACGATCTCTAAACGTGCAGATAAGCGATCTGCCTCCTCAACAGAGAACGCTTTATAGAGAGACTTGATCGTGTGTGTATTGAGATTATCGCAAACGACCGTCACTCGCTCGGCCTCGGGATAGACTGCGTCTAAAAGATATTTGATTTCTTCTGCCCAATCCACAGCGGTCCGACGCTCACGCACTGAGACGTGTCGCCACCCTTGAAGGGGGTTGGTAAATAAGAACGCCGAAACCACCGCAACGCGCTTATACTCGTAATCTTTTCGGGCGATGCGTCCAGGTTTCGCAGTCACAGGCGGACGGAGGTCTTTGTGGAGCTGCACAGGGCGTTCATCCATCGCAACCACCGGACGTTTCGGGTCTTGCGGACGTTCGTAGACGTCTAAGACTCGCTCCATCGCCGCAACGAAGTCGGCATTTTCAGCGGGAGGAATCACCCAGTACGCCCACCGATGCGGACGTAACTCGTTTTTTTTAGCGTCTGTCGAACGGTTTCAATAGAGATACTTTCAACAACCTGAAGTTCAACGAGGTGATCTGCGAGGAGTTGAAGCGTCCACTGAGAGAACCCTTCCGGGGGATCGCTACACGCTAAGGCGATCAAGCGCGCCTCGCCTTGACCATCGAGTTTCCGCACGTGAGAGGGGCGACTTTGGCGTTTGCGCTCCAACGCCCCGAGTCTCTCGCCGGCGACAAAGCGTTTGCGAACATTGTAGGCGGTTTGCCCACGACACCCAAACGCCTCGGCGATTTGCGCATCCGTCCAAGCGGGACCGTTGCGATCCGACTTCAGCAAGATATGGGCACGCATGAGTTTCAGCGCAGAGTGATGTCCTTTGCGAACTAACGTTTCAAGCGTCTGACGCTCTTCAGATGTCAACTCAACTCTATGTTTTTGTTTTCTCATCACAGACCTCTTGGAGATAAGATGTAAATTATGGTAAGAATATACCATAGAACCTCTCAAAAAGTCAATACACTTTACTAAAACTTAATATTGAAGCACTACTAGGTATGGATTTACCATTGACTCTTAATTCCATCTGAAAGGTAGGATCCACCGAAATGTCAACTCACTCTGAAAGAGAGAGTGATACGAAACTTGCCCAGTGTTACCAAGACGGCGATAAAACAGCGGGGGACTCTCTTTTTCGACGCTACTGGGTGTTGATTCACAACTTTTTCAAAAATCAAACCGGCAACAACACGGATGCCGAGGACCTCTGCCAAGAAACGTTCTATGCCGCCTTCAAGGCTTTAAAGCGGGCTCCAGCACCGACAGATTTTCGGGCGTGGCTCTATACGATAGCAAAAAACGCAGGAAGAAAATGGTTCAAAGAACAGCAAAAACAGGGCATACGCCTGTCATTAGATGCGCTGCCAGCGGATAAACCGGGACACATACCTCTCATAGAACAACTTTTTGCACCCATAACGGAACAACCCGAACAGGGGGTCATCGACACCGAACTCGGAGACATCCGCCGCCGTTTTGAGGGTACATTGGCTCGAAAAGAATTAGCGATCTTCCGATTAAGGTGCAGCAGCAATATGACGTTTAAAAAGATTGGGCACGACCTGGGTATCGAAACGGGGACAGTGAAGGTTCAGTATCATCGGACGGTAAAGACCTTTAAGGTGTGGCTAAAAAAGCATTATCCTGACACTTATGATTTCTTGATAGGAGAGGGGTGATTGATTGGATAAAGCGTTATTGGCTATTTTCGTCTTTTTTGATGTAATGTGACGAAATAGTTTCTGTAGTGGCAGTCTCCGAAAGTTTATGAAGTGCTGCGACGATAAGGTAACTACCGTCGCAGCAGCACTGCCATTGGTATGCGATGACAGGGCTAATTGGAATTATATCACAGCATGGATGTATTGTGTGAGATGTTTCGGTTAGCACCTTATACAATAACAAGAGGATTGCCAGCAGATGCGAAACGCCTTTCTTTTCCCTTCCAAAAGCAATCCCGATAAAATACAGGAGAATAAGAATGAAAAGGTCTTTGTTTCAGATAATTGCGATTGTTTGCATTCTTGCTACAGGATTTCTGACAGTTACGTCATTTGTTCCAAAGGCAGATGCCGATTGTAATTATTACTCAGAATCGATGTGCGATGAGGCTTTAGCATATCTTGAGTACAAAATTAACGAAGCAATAAGAATTTGTAACGAAAATCCCGGTTCTGATGCGTGTGATAAGGCAACCCTGTCTGCACATCATGCCCGACAGTGGGCTTCATGGGTCTGTCAACACGCGGATTCATAGATGCTCAAGAGCCACATGACATTCTTTCGCCCAATAGTCTGAGTGGATTCCTGCTTCGGAGTCCACTCAGTTTTTAGAGAGGAGCATTGAAATGAAAACTGCGAAAACATTTCTTTTTCTCATCATCGGTGGTGTTGTTTTCACCGGCGTGCTTTGGTTTTTCCAGCGCGGGACGACATCACAGCAGACAGTAAAAGTGTATAAAACCACACCAGTGCCGAACCCTTCTGAGGGTCAACTGCCAACAGGTATCCCCTCTCAGACCGATTCATACACACATGCCCCGGGGATACCTCACAGTCATGGCGAAGATGTCTCACATACTCATACCTATGAGAGACCAAGTGATTCTATGATCCGGATTGCCAAAGAGAGATTGAATGAGAATCCACATTCGAGGGTCGAAAAACGGTGGTTGGCATTTTTAGAATCCGAAGAAGGGCGTGCGTTTTTCGATAGGTTTCCGTCCGCCGATGCATGGTTTGAAAAAAGCAAAAGTTTCGGCTTTTTTGAAGATTCGCCAGAACTTCAAGCGGCGAGACAGCGCCTGTATCGCAAACACTTTCCGACCGGGACAGCTGATGAGAATGAATATATTATCCGGGAGATCATGAGAGACGCAATCCTTGAACATGAACACCATAAGGAAGCAGAGTACTCACGGCATCGTAACTCTTCTGTTTTGATGGAGCTGCTACACAAGAATGATAAGTATGGCACGTGGATACCAGAAAAATTTGGTTCCCAACCGCCCTCTTCCTATAAATGGATTGATTCGACCTTTGAAGAGATTCGTTTAGCCGAGCGGGAAAAGTATTTAGGCACCGAGAATAACGAGACCCCTTCCCGCCTCAATGATTCCACAGGGCCGAGGCGTACCGAGGCGGAAATAGAATTACAACCGGACACCGGACAAACACCTCTGAACACGCGCCCGCTTTCAGAAGATATACGCAGCGGCGATACTAACACACAGCAGACAAGCGTTGAGCCGTTAGTGCCTACAGTCCCAGGGTCCCCTGAATCTCGAACCCACAAAACCCTTGAAACCGAGCTCCGCTCCCAGTTTTCACCCGAACGCTTCAACCGTGCCATAAATACGTTGAATCAATACGGCCCCGAAGAAGGACTCCGCAGGCTCAAGGACTCCGATCCAGAAGTTGCCAAGCAGATGGAGCGCTTACTTCCAAAACGGCACGGAGAGGACTAAATGAAAAGAAAAATCTACGCTACAAGAATCTCGTTGAAAAGCGAACGGGTCGTCTCGGTCCACTTTCCGTAATCCTGTAAAAACGCGTCTGCAGCGGAGGTATCGTCACTTCCAGCATATCCGAGACGGCGCGCCAACTGTCCGAGTTCCGCACGATTTTTGGGAAGCGCGTCTAACGCCCGATCATGGACAATCCGTAAGGCATTTTCGACGCGTCTCAGGAATTGATACGCTTCCGCGAATCCATCACGCTGTGCCGCTGTTAGCACACCAATCTTGTGCAATTTATCAATCGCGAGGAGCGTGTTTTGCACACGTATAGAAGTGGCACTACCGCCATGCACCAATTGAAGGGTTTGGACAACAAATTCAATATCAACAAGTCCGCCGTATCCTGACTTGACGTTAACTATGGAGGTCTGTGCTTTGCCACCCCGTCTCCGCCGAGTCGAGGGCCTTCGGGTCGCTTGTGCTTCCTTTCGTTGACGGGTATGCACAATCTCAGCGATCTCCTCAGGCGTTAGGGCATCCGCATAACAGAAGCCGTGGGCGATTTCCAAAAACCGATTTCCGAGGCGTTCTATGTCTCCAGCGACAACGCGGGCACGTGTTAATGCCTGACGTTCCCAAACTTCTGCAGTGGTATCGTAGTAATTCTGATAGCCTGCCAGCGGCAGCGCAATCGCACCGCCGGTCCCGTGCGGACGGAGCCGTAGATCAATTTCATAGATACCCATCCCTTGATTTCCAGCAAGTCGATTGACTAACGCCAAACCGACAGCTGAAAAATACGCCACATTCGGCATGCCTTCTGTCGTCTCACCATCTGCTGAATAGACGTACATAACATCTAAGTCTGAACTAAAATTCAATTCACGTCCGCCAAACTTACCCATAGCGATAATAGCGAACGTTACAGGTGTTCCATCGGGTGCAAGTGGCGTGCCATGCGCCTCGCGGAGTTCTGATTCGATTTCTGGATAGATGGCTTGCAAAGTAGCCTCGGCTAAATCAGAGAGTTCTTGTGTCGTATCCGGCAATGACGCGTTTCCGAGAATATTTCGCAAGGCGATACGCCAAATCTCATCGTTCTTATACCGCCGCAACATAGACAGCATTCTGTCTTCCGGTGCCTGCTCGACCACTTGTAAAACCTCTGTTCGTTTTTCAGCGAGCGTCTTGGAACGTTCTATCAACGTAGGGACCGTCAGCAGATCAAAGAGTTCGGGACTCGCGATCAGCATATCTGCGAGATATAAACTCGAACCACAGACACGGGTAAGTGCTTCAAGTGTTGACGGTTTTTCAGCGAACATTGTGTAGTAACTACTCCGCGCGCCCACTTTATCTGTAAATGCCGAAAGGTAACGGAGTGCCATGTCCGGATTAGGGGAGTCGCGTAAGACATTTAGAAGCGTCGGGGCGAGTTGAAAGAAGGTGCGTCGTACGCTTGGTGAGAATTGTATACCGTCCCCGCCGTTCGCGAGTTGCCTTAAAAGACGTTGCGCGTTTCTTACATTTTCAAAACGGAACGTACGCAAGAACGTTTCCAGTTGTTGTGGATCCTCCTCGGAAAGTAGAATAGCGATGTCAAGCCCGTCTTCAGACTGGATCGAAGTCGCAGTAATCTTCTTAAAAATGCTGCGCACCTGTTCAGTATGTATGCGATAATCTTCTCGAAATGCCGCCAGGGCATCGCTTTCTGCCGTATGTTGGTATCCCACGCGCCGCGCAAGTTCTCGTTCCTCTGTTTCTCTTTCTGGAATTAGGTAACGCTGCTGATCCGCTTCAATTTGAATGCAGTTCTCAACGGTGCGTAAAAACCTATACGCCGCCGTAAGCGCGTCCGCATCCTCCGCGCTGAGCAGTGTACTCGCTTTTAGTGCCGCAAGCACTTCCAAGGTGTTGTGTGAGCACAGTGATTTTCGCTTGGCACCATGAATCATCTGAAGACATTGCACGGTGAATTCAATATCACGAATAGCACCCGGACCGAGTTTTACATGTTTCTCAAGGTTCGCACCTTCACTAACGAGCCGTTCCTCTATTCGTGCTTTGGTACGTCGAATGTCTGCCTTAATCTCGGTGAGCGTCACACCATCTAAGTAACGCTGATAGACAAACGGCTGAATCATGCGAATGAACTCGTCGCCAAAAGCCATATCCCCAGCGACAGGACGCGCCTTAATTAAAGCCTGACGCTCCCACAAATCGCCCCATCCTTCGTAGTAACTTTCGTAACTTTCCATAGAGCGAATAATAACACCCGCGCTACTTTCTGGACGCAAACGAATGTCAACACGAAAAACATAGCCTTCTGGTGTTATCTCACTCATCGCCTTGATGATAAATTCGCAAAGACGAGAGAAGTACTCGCTATTGTCAATTCCCATATCAGTCTGCGCGTCGTCTGAGTATACAAAAATGAGATCTATGTCGGAGCTAAAGTTGAGTTCATAGCCGCCTAACTTTCCCATGCCGATGATAGCGAAACGGCACGGAGCAGTGTCTTCTTCATTCATCGGGGTCCCGAACTTCGGTTTCATCATCTGATCGCGCCCGATTTCATAGCAGTGTTGGAGTGACGCTTCTGCCAAATTGCTCAACTCTAACGTCGTTGTTTCAACATCTGCCATCTTAAGTAGGTCGCGTAATCCAATGCGAAGCGTCTCCCGTCGCTTGTATCGACGCAGGATACGGAGTTTTTGCGCTACAGAAGCGAATCGAGATATTGATTGAGCAAGTTCCTGATACATCCTCTCGGAGGTCTTCTGCATCCCCATCACGTTCGGATCCGTGATGTCATAGAAGTATTCAGGTGTGCGAATTAAGATCTCGGACAAATAGGTGGACGCACCGAAGCTTAAAATAACCGGATGTATGAGCAGGGGGGCATCTCGTAGCAGTTGGTAGAGCGATCTACGATTGGACGATGCCGCTGCAAAACGTGAAAAATGATTTAAAGCGGCTTCAGGGTTCGGTGAGTTTATAGAGGCTTTCAACAGGGGGACGACGATGTCCGCGAAGCATGCTTGGAGGTCTGCATCGTCGCTGGTGAGTTCTTGGAGACTTCGCAATATAGATGCGCTATCTACACCACCGGCTCTATCCGAAGCATTAGATAAAATCCGATGAATTTCTTCTTTCTGACGTTGGGGGAGCGACAATTCTGTATAATTCATCTTTTCCTCCTCTCTATGCAACGCTACGATTAACCTTATTTTACCACACTTTTGTCCGCATTGCAACCCAATTTCCTAAACATTGGGGTCATTCAGTTCTCCAGTAGGAGGGAACTCCGATTCCCGACAATATTGGCTATCGGCGAAGAGGTGATCGGCAATCAGTAAAGGGGTGTTTTTGCTTGGGTGTTCCCCTCGTTTAACGATGCCCTCTTGCTGACCGCCGATTGCTGACTGCTGACCGCCACCTAAAATCCTGCTTGCTATTAACATCGCGCTGTGCTAATATATCGGAAAAGTTTCAAAGGAGATACATAGTTATGTTTAAACTCGGCGTTATCAACGACGAAGTTTCACAAGACTTCGCCACCGTTGTCAACTTTGTAAAAGAATTCAATCTACACTCTATAGAAATTCGCTCTGTCTGGGACAAACTCCCGCATGAACTCACTGACACTGACATCGACGAGATAAAACGCTTGCTTGATGGTACCGACATTGAGATTATTGGGGTCGCCTCTCCGTTCTTTAAATGCGATATGGACAACGCCGCAGAACGGAAAGAACATCTCGATATACTCAAAGGGTCCATCCAGACCGCAAAGGCGTTTGATGCCAATCTCATCCGCACTTTCGTTTTCTGGGACACCGGCGAAACCGAGGAACGGTGGGACGAGATTATCGCATCTTACGATGAACCGCGCAGAATGATAGACGGCGAAGGCATCGTCCTCGGCATGGAAAACGAATCCACCACCTCGCTCCGTACCGCCAAACTCACAGCAGAATTTATCGAGCAAATTGATGCCTCAAACATCCGCGGTATCTGGGATCCCGCCAATGAAGCACACGCAAAGGGTGGTGAAACGCCGTATCCCGATGCCTACAACCGCATGAAATCGACGATGATCCACGCACACCTCAAGGACGCAGGGCCGAACCCCGATACAGGCGAAATAGAATCCGTTCCCGTCGGTGACGGTATCATTGACTGGCAAGGGCAACTGCAAGCCCTCATTGACGACGGTTACGAAGGGCATCTTACACTTGAGACGCATTGGCGACCCTCACTGAAAATTGACGAAGCTATCCTCAACCGTCCAGCAGGTCAAGCCTTCTCTGAAGCCGGTGAGGAAGCCTCGCGTATCTGTATCCAAAACTTACTGGCGATGGTCGAGAACTTGGAGCAATAGGCGAAATCTAATGAGAATTAAAGCAGTTCGGACATCTTTATACGACATCCCACCGCAAGTGGAACGCGTCGATGCCATTCAAACTTTCGTCTCTATGGAATTTCCTTTCATCGAAATTGAAGACGCAGATGGCGTTGTAGGTACCGGGTTCTCTTACACGATCGGTAAGGGTGGGGAAGCGATTAAGCAGACGATGGATGCCTATCTCACACCTATCCTGCTTGAAGAAGACGCTTCCAACATCGACCGGATTTGGAATCGGATGTGGATGGAGACACACTGGGTAGGCAGAGGCGGCATCATCGGTTTAGGTATGGCTGCGGTAGACATTGCGCTCTGGGACCTCATGGCAAAACGTGCAGGAGTGCCGCTCTACCAACTCCTCGGTGGCGCAAGATCCGCTGTCCCCGTTTACAATACAGATGGCGGCTGGCTACACCTTTCCGAAGAGGAACTCGTTCGGCAATCCGTGGAATTTGTGGAGCAAGGCTTCAAAGGTATCAAGATTAAGGTCGGACGAGATAGCCTCTATGAAGACGTGGCACGTATCTTCGCCGTCAGAAAGGCTATCGGGCAGGAACCTTACCTTATGATTGATGCCAATATGAAGTGGAACGCCCGCGAAGCCATTCAACTCGCATGTCGGGTCGAAGAAGCAGACCTCTTCTGGTTTGAGGAACCCATCGAGGCAGACGATGTGGACAGTCATGTAACACTCCGCGAGAAAACGACGATCCCGATTGCTATTGGCGAGACCATTTACAACAAATACGTCTTTAAGGAATACATTGCACAGGGCGCAGCCGATATTATACAAGCTGATGCCGTCCGCGTCGGGGGTATCTCTGAATGGATGAAAGTTGCACATACAGCCGAATGCTTTGGACTCTCCGTCTCACCACACTTCCTGATGGATTTGCACGTGCATCTCTCTGCCGCTGTGCCGCATTCGCTTTTTGTTGAGTATATTCCTTCGCTTGATCCGGTCCTTGACGATACCTTGACACTCAGGAACGGACATTTTTCACCGCCTGATCGTCCGGGACACGGCATTCTGTTCAATAAAGACAAACTCGCACCCTATCAAATTTTTTAAACTTTCCTTGCGGTTAAACAACTGGGGTTTGAACTTTGATGTCCCTTTCTTAAATCCGCCCTCCATTTCATTACGGGCTGCCGTTTTGATGACACGAATGCCCGGATTTGCTATGATTAGAGCTGATTTAACGCCTTGAGAATAATTAAAATTATGAAACTTGAAAACCGTATCGCGATTATCACAGGTGGCGGACGCGGGATCGGTCATTCGACCGCCTTAGCGTTTGCCAAAGAAGGCGCAGACATTGTGCTTGTCGCACGGACTGACACCGAGATAAACGCCGTCGCCGAAGAGGTTAGGCAACTCGGCAGACACGCACTCGCCATCAAAACCGATATCCAACTCAAAACGGATGTTGATGCCATGGTCGCCCAAACACTTGACACCTTCGGTAAGGTGGACATCCTGGTCAATAACGCAGGTATCGCAATCCACAACCCAATTCCGAAGATCCGAGAAGAAGATTGGGACCTGACGATGGCAGTCAATCTCAAGGGCGTGTTCCTCGGCACACAAGCCGTTTTCAGCCACATGTGCGAGCAGAAGTATGGACGCATTGTCAATGTCTCCTCGGTCTCCGGCAAATTTGGGCACGTCAACGGCGGCGCGTATTGTGCCTCTAAATTCGCCGTTGTCGGATTCACCGAGACAACGAACAATGAAGGTAGACCCCACGGTGTGAAAGCGTCGGTTGTCTGTCCCGGTCCCGTGGATACCAAAATGCGCCGCGATAACCATCCAGACGATGTGATTGAACATCTCACACTTCCAGAAGATGTCGCGGATCTCATCCTATTTCTGGTGACACAGCCACCCCGCGCACACACGCTTGAGACCGTCATCCGCACGCCCTTGATGTGAACGTGTCTGGCTTAACAGCCGAGGTTACAAACCGCATCGGTGAAATACACCGGGCTTGGGTACATTGACATGCTTATCGACTCACACGCACACATCCAACTTTCCCAATTTGACCGCGACCGCGATGCAGTGCTAAAACGCGCCCACAAAGCTTCAGTTTCCGATATTCTCGTCATAGGGTTCGACATGGGAACCAGTCTCGGTGCTGTGGAATTGGCAGAGGAACATACGCATATCTATGCCACCGTTGGGATGCATCCGCACGATGCGAAGGATCTGACCCCTGATGCCCTAAAGGCTTTTCGTGAGCTCGCTGCACACCCGAAAGTAATTGCCCTCGGTGAAATGGGGTTAGACTATTACCGCAACCTCTCGCCGCGTCCGGTGCAAAAAGAGGCGTTTGAAAAACAGCTGGATCTCGCCGAAGAGATGCAGATGCCGATTATTATCCACAATCGAGATGCCTATATCGACATCCTTCCCATTTTAGAAGCACGGCAGGGGAAAATCCGAGGTGTGTTGCACTGCTTTACCGGTGATGTCGAATTGATGCACAGGAGTCTCGCTATCGGGTTTCACATCGGTATCGGAGGGATTGTAACATACCCGAATGCCAAAGATGTCCAAGCAGTCGCGCGGGAAGTGCCAGCGGATAAACTGCTCATAGAAACCGATTGCCCGTGGTTGACCCCGCAATTTCGACGCGGAAAGCGGAACGAACCTGCTTATGTCCATGCCGTAGCAGAAAAGATTGCAGAGCTTCGCGGCATCTCTATAGAAGCAATCGGTGAAATAACCACAAAGAACTTTCAGACACTTTTTACATGAAGCACCTAAATCTCCGCATGTATGCGATGGTGCTTGCCCTTGTCTGTGTTTGGGTGATTTTCACACTCCTGACCGGCGGCACCTTCCTCAGCACTCGGAACCTGTCCAACCTCTCTCGCCAAGCCGCGGTCACCGCTATCCTTGCCGTTGGCATGACTTTAGTCATCGTTTCTGCGAATATCGATCTTTCTGTCGGCTACGGTGCTGGATTGCTCGGTGCCATTGCCGCGATTATACACGTCTGGTGGGGACAACCGATCCTCGTGACACTCATTGCCGTCTTATGCATCGGTATGCTGATGGGGTTGATGCAGGGTTACCTTGTAGCATACCAGCGAATCCCAGCATTTATCGTCACATTAGGCGGGTTTTTGGCGTATCGCGGTTTGATGTTAGCATTTACTAAAGGCGAGACCATCCTACTCCCAGACAATTGGCTCAAGGCGATCGGGAACGCCTATCTCTCGTCAACGCTTGGATGGGGACTCATGGTCCTTGGAATCGGTATTAACGGATACCGATTTTACCGACAGCGAACCGCCCAGTTACAGTACGGTACTGATCAAACATCCTTAAGAACTTTTCTATTAAAAGTCATTGGAACGTCAGCACTCATTATAGCATTCATCTCCGTAATGAATACTCACAAAGGGATTCCGTTTCCTGTGTGCATTCTATTTGGATTGGCGTTCGTATTCCATTTCATCGCCAATCACACCCGTTTCGGACGTTATGTGTATGCAGTCGGTGGAAACTCAGAAGCGGCATACCTCTCAGGGATCAATGTGCGCGGAATTACGTTGCGAGTGTTTGCCACAATGGGGGCACTAATGGCTATTGCTGGGGTTGTTATGACCGCACGTGTCGGAAGTGCCAGTCCAGAGGCGGGACGACTGCTGGAGTTGGACGCTATTGCTGCGTGCGTTATCGGGGGTGCCAGTTTAATGGGTGGACGCGGGAGTATCTTCGGTGCAATCTTAGGCGCGTTTGTTATGGAAAGCCTCAACAACGGAATGAGTATGGCAAACATGGACGCTTCATGGCAAGACATAATCAAAGGGATCGTACTTGTCACAGCAGTCGGATTTGATATGGCATCCCGGCGACGGTAAAAAGTTCCACAGCCAGCATCATCCACAAAATTTCGCTATCCACAGAAGAATTTTAAACCTTGAGATGTGGACGATCAAAGAGATTGCAGCAGAACTCAACTTGGCGGTTGGGACCGTCAAAACAAGACTCAGCCAGATTCGGACACGCCTGCGCGAGGAATTTGGTGTTGAAGAAGTTGAGAGGGGAAGAACTATGACACATAAAAAAGAAGCCGCCAAACCGGTACGTGACAAAATTAAGGTTTTGGGTGTAGGTGACGCAGGTGGCAATGTTGTCAAACGGAGGATTGGAGGCGACTGGAAAGAAGTTGAATTTTACGCTGTGAATACAGATGTGGAGGCACTCCGCACGTGCGATGGAGCGACACAGGTCCAGATCGGTGCTGATACCACACAAGGACTCGGCACAGATACGAAGCCGGAGGTGGGCAGAAGGGCAGCTGCGGAAAATCTGGAAACGTTCAATGACATTGTCACGGATGCACGTATGGTTTTCGTTACTGCTGGCATGGGGGGCGGAACAGGGACAGGTGCCACTCCACTGATCGCATCCGTCGCCCGAGAACATGGAGCCTTAACAATAGGTGTTGTGACACTTCCACTTGATTCCGAGGGGCAACGTCGCGCCGAACACGCGCAACTGGGGCTCCATGAACTCCGAGAGAGCACCGATGCCGTTATCGTAGTCCCGAATCAGCGACTTCTTGAGACTGTGGACGTGGAACTAACATCAAACGAAGCGTTCCGCATGAGCGATGAAACCGTGTTACTCGGCATTAAAAGCGTTTCTGATATTGTTACACATTCAGGCGAGGTTAACATTGATTTCGCCGATATAGAGAGTATCATGAAGGATGCTGGCACGGTGTTGATGGGTATAGGACAAGCATCTGGTGAAAATCGGGCGCGAACCGCTATGAAAAACGCTATCGCCTCACCTCTTTTAGACGGAAGAAACATCGGGGGCGCGACTGGATTGATTGTTAATATTAGTGCTCCACCAGACTTCATGATGAATGAACTGGATATGGCGATGAAGGTGCTCCAAAACGAAGCATTCGACGCACAGATTATCTTTGGGCTGGTCTACAAGGACGACGATCCTGAACCTGAAGACACGGTTGATGTTACCATCCTTGCCGCGGGGATTGAGCCACAAAGCGAACCCGCTGTCGCACCGTCCACCCAGCAGCGTGGAGGCTCTTCTGGAGGCGGCACTCGCGTCTCATCTGCATCCAGTTCCGACCATCCTTCCAACTTTCCAATCCAATTGCGGATATAGTAAAGTCCGAAAGTGTAAAATTAATTACAGAATCCACTATAATACTTAAACTTGTTTAAGATTATTTTGCCAGATTTCTCGCCTCTCTGAACTTCTCCTTAGCGAATTGTCCCCATTCCTTGATTTTTTCATTGCGGACAGTTGGATCTTTCCATGCCCCATCTGCCAACTCCATCGCTTCTTCTTCGGTGATTGGCATCTTCGTTAAAACCGCAATTGCTGCGTCACGTTTCGCTGGGTCCTTACACTTTCGAATTGCCTTCCACGCGTTAACGAGATCCTTGTGCGAGTCAATAATCAAAACACCGAAGAGACCATTAACGATATCCCATCGCTCGCTGCCCTTATCTGAGTTATATTGGAAGGGAGCTCCCTCCATAGCAAATGGATTTGGGACGGTGCATCGCTCGCCTAATTTGTCATAAAGTGCTGGTAGCACACTCGCACGGTTCAGACCGCCCTTCCATTTAGGTCCCTCTGAATCAGTGTCGCGGAGCATCCAGAGTTTCTGTGCATCTGCCGATAAAACGAATTCAAGGAACTTTTGTGCAACCGGAAGATTCGGGGCACCTTTGAGAATTGCAATGGGATCAGCATTGATGACTGCACCGTCGGTTGGAACAACGTATTTGATCTTATCTGCACCCACAACAGCGATTTGACCGTACGCGTAAAAATCAATTGCGAGTCCATAAATGACTTGTCCTGCGACGACATCTGTCGGAATAGCGTTGGCACCAGCGGAGAAACCGCGAACGTTACCACCCATCTTTGTCAGGAGGGCAAACCCTTCTTCCCATCCGAGCGTTTGAAGGATGATTTCATACACCATGTGCGCCGAACCACTCTCTCTTGGATCAGCCGCGCCAATTTTACCGAGCAACGTCACGTCACCCAAATCCTGCCATGCCGTGGCTTTCGGGAGCCTGAGCATTTCGCGCAATTCCTCATTGTACATGATGCCGAAACTCGATAACGCCGCACCATACCACTGATATTCGGCATCATAGAGCGGGATACCTTGAAACGATTGCGTCATCTGCTGAAGTTGTGCTTCAGGGAGTTTGTAAGTGTTCAGCCAACCGTTATTTGACAGGCGGAGATAATTGTCAGTACCACCGCCAAAGAAAATATCAACACCGATGCCTTCTGGCACGCGCTTAAACTCCGATTCGATGAACCGATAGTTAGAAGAGGTGCCACCCACATCTCGCCAGTCGGTTTTGACTGTTCTGCCGGTTTGTTCTTCATACCACTTCTCGAAATTGGTTCCAAACTCTGTCTCAATTCCCTCTGGATGTGGTGAAATAATGATAAGTTCGTCCTGTGCAAATAAGACAGCGGGTAGTGCCAAAAGACATAATACAATCCCACACGTCGCAAGATATACGCTGCAACGTCCGAGAGGTTTTAAATAGGACATGTTTGGGTTCTCCTTTTTCATACGGATAGCAATACTGAAGACATGCAGTTAAGGTGAAACCGTTGGCTGCTGATCTAAAATATATTTAACTGGGTTTATCCAGTTTTCTTTGCTTATATCATAAATGCCGTAGTGGAGGTGTGGTCCTGTGCTACGCCCGGTATTGCCGACATAGCCGATCAACTGACCCCGCGTTACCGGATCCCCAACTTTGAGACCCTCCGCGTAATCTTGCAAATGCGCGTACAATGTTTTCAGCAGTATTGCCTCATGTTCGATCTCGATTGTTTTTCCTAAATTCCCATTCGTTTTAACCGCTGCGACTTTGCCAGCAGCAGCAGCAATCACAGGGATCCCAGACGGGGTTTTAATATCAAGTCCTTGGTGAAATTCGCGTTGCTTTGTCAACGGATGGATGCGCCATCCAAACTGAGACGAATACCAATAGGCGAGTTTCTCTCCGTCTGCTTGTTGGAGGTCGACCGGTAAAATTGAAGGATATTCATCAACTTGTTTTTGATGTGTGCTGACGTAATCATGGAGAACCAAAACCTCATTTTTCAAGATACTGACCGTTAGGGGGGGCTGTCTTTCGGCTATACCCCCCGAGACACCATTAAGCAGTGAGATATTCTCCTGTTGGGCATCAGCTGATGCCACAGCTGCTTCGGAGTTCGAAAGGTCGCTACTATCTCCACCACCTTGACCGAGAATGCCTAAAGTCTGCCGTATCTGTTCTGTCATCTGGCGGATACTTTTCATCTCTTCGTTAATATCAGTCAGTTCCGATTCAGCTTGGACTTTTGCCCGAATGATTTCTTCGAGTTGCTTCTTCACAGTCGCTTGTGCTGTCTCTTCGGCATTGATTCTCTGATGCTTTTGCGAATATCCATAGTTGAACCCGCCGACTGCTATCGTGAATAGAAAAAGAAAGAAAAAAAAGCAGAGCACTATATGCCTTCGATGAATGGTATGCTGGCGGACCGAATTCTTACGAGATGACATTAAGATAAGGGTATACATCCAACTAATCCTCCTTTATGCTTTCGATGCTCGTACCGGCACCATAGATGAAATTTACTGATTTTGCGTAAGTCCTGAAGTAAAAATACCACACAAATGTAACCAAAGCAAGTAAAAAACGTTTAAAATACGCTAAGGGGTAGTGTTTTTAAAAATGTTATGACACAAATGCATCAGGAACAGTCTAATTGAGAAACGGGTTTCCATGATCAAGTAAACCCGAGACTTCTGCCCTATTTTACAAGTGGGAAACGATCGCAGGCATTTTCCAGACCAGAACGATGATAGCACCAAGTAAAATGAGATACCAAATAATTAATGCTCGAATGCGCGTTCTTTTGAAAATGTGATGACGAGAACGTCTCAGCCTCATGATTGTTTTTTGACTTTTTTCGCTGTCGCGCAGCTTATCACTCAGTTTTTTTCAGAATACGGATCCCAGAAATGCGATATTTGGAGACTTCATCTACATTAAATTCAAGGCTTTCATATTCTATTGTTTCGCCTTGTTCTGGTAATCGACCAAGCAACATGAGGATGAAGCCACCGATGGTATCACACCGATCCGTGGAAATATCGGTATCTAACGCCGTATTGATCTCAGAAATTAACACGCGCGCGTCGACCCGCCACTCGTGGCTCTCAAGTTGTTCCACGCGAGGGGTCTCCCGCTTCCGATTCGTCGCTATATCTCCGACAATCTTTTCCAAAATGTCTATTAATTCTACAATTCCCACACAACTTCCGTGTTCATTGACCACTATCGCTATAGGCACCTCTGATTGCCGCAGTTCGTTTAATAAATCCAAGGCAGACTTCAGCGCAGGGACATAACGCGCCTCCTTTACAAATATCGCTAAATCCTGGCCCTCTTGCTCGCGGGTCGCGATTTCCATGGTATCAACGACGCCAATCAACCAATCAACGCGTTCATTATAGACAGGGATGTAACGATAACTCGAAGCGCGATAATACTTTGGAATCTCAGAACAGGGCGATTCCACTCTTAACGGAACTATCTCCGACAACGGGACCATCACCTCCTGCACCGTCAATGTTTTCAAGCCGAAGATTGCACGTAAGAATTGCCCTTCGTGTTCAGGAAAAGCATGAATGTTCTCTTGAATTAACTGTATAAGTTGTTCGCTGGACAATACCGGCTTGCGACCCGATTTTCCGAAGAACCCTTTTTTTTCAGGAGCAGCTGCCTGTTCCTCATAAACAACAAGGGAATTGGATTTTGCAGGTACTACTGCCGCACTGCTCTGCTGCCTAACAATAGGCATTTGGCGATTTTTTTCTTCCGAAAGATCTTTGGTAATTTCGTCCATAGTGATAGCAGTATAGCCCTCCGTAAAATGTACAATTTCTACTTAAAAGCTTCCTATGTTTGCGCGACAAGCGTCAGTTCCGTTTTGCCACCGACTCCCGCAACAACCGGAAATGTTTTCTGCCCCGGCTTTCCATCTTTCGGGACATACCGAACCTCTGGTGAGAAGTAGGCATACAACGCCGTGTTCCGAGCATTAGGCGTCGTGTTTGGTCCGGAACCGTGTACCATTAAACTATGGAAAAATAGACCACTTCCCGCAGAAAGTGGGACATCCATCTGTTGTTCGGCAACCTCCTTCCGATCAGTGAGTTCTGAACCCTGTTGACGGGCAATATGTCCCCACGACTGCATTCCCCACAGATGGCTTCTTGGAATGACCTTAAAACAACCGTTTTCAACTGTAGCGTCATTGAGCGCGATACTCACAGTAACAAGACTCGGAGGATCCATAGGCCAATACGCTGAGTCTTGATGCAACCCGTGTGAAGAGCCATGAAACGCCGGTTTGAACATCAATGTACTTCTGAAGAGCAGTAGGTCGTCCGTTCCAATAAGTTCTTGAACGACTCTAATAAGTTTCGGATGTTGTGCGAGGTCCCGAAAGACTTCGGAGTACTGGCGCGTATTTTCTGCCTTCCGCAGCACGGGTAAATTGCTCCCTTGTGTTTCGTCTTTGGCAAACGGTTCACGCTGTACATGCCGACGCGCAACTTCTGCCCGTTCCTTTTCCACATCGGACTCGTGTCCTGCAGCAAACTGATGCAAACGGTGGATCTCCGTCTGGCACGTTTCCAGTTCTGTTGCCGATAACAGATTCTCAACGACGAGATACCCTTCCTTTTCAAAAAACGCTTTTCGCTCCTTCAAATCCATTTTAGCCTCCAGTTATCCAATTAATTGTTTAACTTCCCAGATGATACTTGAAATCGCAAATCCGATATAGATACATGAAGCGATTATCATCATGGTGGTAGAAAATCTTTTCGGTTTTGCGAAATCAGGTAGAAAACGGTAGTTCATGTAGAGGGTGAGCGGCACATAAATCGCCATAGCAAAACCGCCCATATACGCCGCATTAAAGAGAAATCCTAATTCACTGACGTTTAACTGCTCCATAACGAAGGTGATGACACACCCACCGACAATCCAGATGCCCGCAATAAGGAGGTACCACCAACTTAAACTTCGTTTTTGTGCCCCTCGAAAGTTAGTATAGATAATATCAGAAATAGAGCGTGACACACCATCAACCAGGGCGAGTTGCGTGCCAAAAAGCGTCGCAACGCCAACCAATAAAAAGATTCTTTGCCCCGCCACACCCCAGATTTCGCCTAATATCCGCGCTTCATCATAGATGAGTTTGCCCTGTTCAGGGACAATGCCTTGAGGATGTAAAACCGCGAGCGCGCCGAAAATAAAAAGTAGAATCGTGAACGTGTTGAGTGCCCAAAAGAACAGTATCTGGTCTTTTTTCACATATTGCCACCATTCGATGAAGCGTTTTCGGTTTTCCTCCGTCGCCTCAAAGAGAAACCCCGTCGCGGGCACCTTTTCGCTCCTACCTCGAAGTGGGTTCTGTAGCCCCGGCAACTGCGCACCCATACCGATGTTTTTATCCCGTAGGTAGAACGTGTAAAAAAGATTTGCTGTCCCTCCCGCGCCTGCGAAAACCAACGCGCTAAACAATTTCTTCACCGACATGCCCGGGTCTATATATCCAACATTTATCATACCGGCACCGAGTTTCTGCCATGTTTCCATTGAACCAACAGCGATGGCAACCAGAATCAAACCAATTGTTACGATGGCGACGAGTACCTCAACCGTCCGTTCGACAGATTGATAAATCATCTTCGGCCCAAAGAGGATGAGCGCGACCCCAGCGAATGTCACGATTGTCCAGAAGGTATCAGAACCCCAACCCCCAGGTCCAAGTATGAGTGCTTTGAGTGCAAGTCCCGATGTCCGTGCCCATCCAGGGGCTATCCAACCCACCACAGTGAGTAAAATGAATAATGGGGCAAAACCTCGCCAGATACGACTGTACCCCGTATACACTGTCTCGCCTGTAGCGAGCGTCCAGCGGCCCACTTCAAAGTTTATCCAGAGCTGAAGGAATACACCGAGCACCGCCGCCCAGATCATGCTCCCGCCATACTCTGCAGCGATGAGAGGCCAAATCACGCTCTCACCCGCACCAATCGACAGACCGACTAAGATAGCACCAGGACCCGCAATTTTCCAAAAAGGTAACTGTTTCTCTGGCAATTCGACGATCCTAAAATCGTCAAGCGGTTGATAAATCTTAGACATTTTAATTTACCTTGCGGAGTAATGAAGTGAATGTGAAACTTTGACGCGTCTTCCTCAAATTCGCCCTCCACTACGTTACGGGCTTACGATTTGGCTTTATCTTGAATTCTGTGTCCGAGGACAGCAGCCTGCATTCTCACTGCAAAGCAGGCGCAGGCGGATATGAGCGAAAACCATCAATAGACAAATAACTTCATTTAACGTCTTGTGCGTCATTAAAAAACTATTTCAGGACCGCCTCATGTAAGATTTCAACAGGATGCTTCGGTTGTACACCCGTCCCATGTTCCAGTTGGTGTCTACAAGAGAAGCCCGCAGCACTGAGCGCAAAACTGCCCGGCGGTTTCTCACGGACAGCCTCAAAAAGTCTCAATTCGCCAATTTTCATAGAGAGATCATAGTGTGCCTTCTCATATCCGAACGCACCTGCCATGCCACAACAACTCGAATCAATCACAGTGACATTGTGTTCCGACGGCAAACTTAACATCTTCACAGTCGGCTGAGTACCGACGAGTGCTCGCTGATGACAATGTCCGTGCAGCAAGATATCACGCTGTTCTGTTGAGAATTCCAAGGGCAACTCACCCTTGTCAGCAAGTTGAACAAGAAATTCCTCAAATGAACAGGTCGCCTCAGCAACACGTTTCGCGTCAGGCGTGCAGATCAACTCGATGTAATCATCAGTGATAGCAGAAGTACAACTCGGTTCGCATCCAATAATTGGAATTCCCGCGTCAGCATAACCGCGAAGCGCGTCAATATTGTAACTCGCATTCGCAACGGCTCGGTCCAGCATTCCTTCCGAAATAAGAGGGCGTCCACAACACCTTTTCTTGGGCAGTAACACTTCAAATCCACACGCTTCGAGCAACTCCACCGCAGCTTTGCCGATAGAGGGTTCGCTGTAGTTCATAAAAGTATCCGAGAAGAGAACCACCTTTTTGTCCGATGTGCGTCGGGATTTTCGCTTTCGGAACCACTGTTCATGGGTAGGACGCACGAAGGTCGGCATATCGCGGCGCCGATCCACACCGATGAGTTTCTCAGCAACCCATTTGGAAAACCCGTTGTTGACTGCCCAATTAGAGAAAGGTGAGAACATCGATCCTAAAGGCGCGAGCGCGCCAATTTCGCCGAACAAACGCCGATGCAAAGGTAAGCCGTTTGCTTTGTGATAATGGGCAAGGACTTCATACTTAATCTTCGCCATATCTACGTTAGATGGGCATTCCGCCTTGCACGCTTTGCATCCCAGACATAAGTCTAATACGTCTTGGAGTCGTTCACCTGTAAGTTCCGTATGCGGCAACGCCCCTGAAATAATAGATCGGAGCGCATTTGCACGCCCACGTGTTGAGTGCTCCTCTTCTCGTGTGCCAATAAAGGAGGGACACATAGTGCCTGTTAGTGTTTTTCGACACGCACCGACACCGTTGCACATTTCAATTGCCCCACCAAATCCATCTTGGTTGGAGAAATCGAAGTAAGTATCAATCTTAATGGTATTGTAGTCTGTACCGAATCGGAGATTCTCTGTCATCGGTGGTGCATCAACGATCTTACCCGGATTCATAATCCCGTTCGGATCAAACGCTTGTTTCACCTCAGCAAGTGCTTGATATATCTGTGGACCGAACATGCTTTCTATCCACTCACTGCGGACGAGCCCGTCACCGTGTTCACCGCTCATAGCACCATCTAACTCCATGAGCAGATCTCGAACCTCCCGGGCAATGTTGTGCATTTTCTGAATATCGGTTTCGGATTTGAGGTTGACAATAGGACGGTTGTGTAGTAACCCGACACTCGCATGCGCGTAGTAGGCAGCAGTGGTATCGTATGATGTCACAATCTCGTCAAATCGGCGGACGTATTCCGGTAAATGCTCTATCGGCACCGCAGCATCTTCGACGAAACCAACCGGCTTCGCATCACCCTTCATACCCATCAACAAGCCGAGTCCTGCTTTCCGAGTCTCCCAGACGCGGGACTTCTCCTCAGCGGTCAAACAGCGCACGAATGCATAGCCGAAACCTGTACTTTTCAACGTTTTTTCGAGTTTATTTAACTGAGACTCCAATTCCGCTTGTGTTTCACCGTAAAATTCAACAGCAAGCAACGCAGCAGGTTCACCTTGTATGAAAGTGGTAAGCCGTGAAAATTCCAACGAATCCCGCGCCATATCGAGGATTGTCTTATCTATGAGTTCTACGGCAGTTGGGTTACATTCCAGGATGGGTTGCATCGCCTCCATAGAGCCAACAAGGGACTCGAAATGCACAACACACAAAGCGGTCAGTTTAGGAATCGGAACGAGGTTTACCGTTGCCTCGATAGTCGTTGCGAGTGTACCTTCAGAACCAACAAGGATTTTCGTCAAACTAAACGGATGATCTTCATCGCATCCATCGCGACGATAAGGCGTAACCTCTTTTGAACCGGCATTTGGAATAAACTCATCAAGATTGTAACCCGCAACACGACGCAGAATACGAGGATAACGTTTACGGATCTCGGTTTCGTTGTCCGTACACACGCGACAAAGTTCACGATAGATGTTTGCCTCTAATGTGTTTTCCTGTTTTTTTCTCTCTAATTCTGCAAGGGGAATGGGGGATGCTGTAATTTCATCGGCGTTGGAAAGCACCAAGTCCAGCGACATGACGTGATCAATGGTTTTACCGTAGATGAGGGAATGCGAGCCCGCAGAGTTGTTTCCAATGGTGCCGCCGACGTTCGCGCGACTGCTCGTGGCAACATCAGGGGCATACATCAAGCCGTGAGGTTTTAACTTATGGTTCAATTCGTCTAAGACAATACCGGGTTGCACACGCGCCCAACACTCGGCAACATTTACCTCAAGAAGTTGATTCATGTATTTGGACATGTCCAACACGATCGCTTCGCCGACGCTCTGTCCAGCGAGACTCGTACCGCCACCGCGCGGAAGGATTGGAATGTTACCTTCTGCTGCGATTTGCACAGTCTTAATGACATCTTGACTATCTTTGGGGATGACAACGCCTATCGGTTGTATTTGGTAGAGACTCGCGTCTGTGCTATAGAGTGCCTTAGAATACAGATCAAAGCGGACCTCACCTGCAAGCGTATTAGATAATTGTTGTTCGAGGGTTTTCGATGTAGAAGGATCCATATTTGTTATCCAAAAACTGCCAACGTCGCGGGAGATAATCGCCACCGTTGTTTTTTAAATCCTCCCCAAAAAAATTTGACATTGTTACCGAGGTAAAGTATAATTAACCATACGATGCCCCTGTGGTGGAATTTGGTATACACAGCAGGTTGAGGGCCTGTGCCTTAATTGGCATGCTGGTTCGAGTCCAGTCGGGGGCATCTTCCCTTTCCTTATTTCCAGATTCTAATTCCAGTCACTAACCTACAAAGCATCATCAAGCAACTCCTGATACGCCTGATACGTCTGCTCCGCAATCGTTTCCCAAGTAAAATCCTTGACGCGATTAAGCCCTCGCGCAATCAAATCGTTCTGTAGACAGGTATCGTGTGCGATACGATGTATCCGTTCTGCCAGAGCCTCTATGTCACCCTCAGGAAAGATTAGTCCCGCACTATCAATCACGTGCGGAATTTCGCCAGAATCTGAACCGACAACCGGCACTTCACATGCCATTCCCTCAATGAGTACCCTACCGAAGAATTCTACCCATCCGGTCGTCGTCCGAGAAGGCAGAACCAGTGTATCCATACAATTAATATAGGCGGCTACTTCTTCAGGCGGCACCGCGTCTATCCACACAATATGTCCAGAAATTCCAAGGGTTTCAGCAGTTTTTTGAAAACTCGGTTTATCTTCACCTTGCCCGACGATTAAGAGCTTGTATGTGCGAGTCTTATCTTGGCTTACGAGGTGCGCTAAGGCTTCAAGAAGCGTATCTATTCCCTTCATCTGAAGCAATCTACCGACGTAACCAACAACAAAACAGTCGCTAAGCTGCAATACATCTTTCAACTTGCTGACATCCATTTTATAGAAATGCCGTACATCAACGCCATTCGGGAATGGGATTTGTTGTCCGGTATAACCCCGTTGGGTTAGAATCTTGCCAGCATTCACACTCAGCGGGAAAGCTCTATCCGTTTCTCGAAAGACACGGCGCTCAATCCACACGGGCAAAAAGCCAAACCGCTGTTTAGTTGGTATACTCAGTGATGTGCGAAAGATAAAACGACTGTTTGGACAATATTTCCGTTTCAACCGAACTGTCTGTAATGCGTTGAGGCTCCATGCCTCTTCCTCTAAGTGGATAATATCCGGTTGAAAATCTCGGAAGTGGGACTTCACGCCATGGCGATAGTAAAAGCGACTGCCGTATCCCGAAAATCGGATTGGACACGGGAATTCTTCGCACGACGTGTCCAAGTCTGGTTCAAAGACAATATCTTGGAAACTTTCATACCAACGTGCAGGAACCACAATCCGTAATGTGACATCCGGACGTTCCGCAATGAGCGCGAACTTTCGTCGGTACGGCTTCATAATATAGGAGTGAGAAAGGACTAAGACACGCACAAGTAATTAAGTCTCTATACACCCGCAAAGCCTCTGGGACCCACTGACTCTTCAACTTCAGGCGCCTCCGCATCCGATTCATCATGATCCACTTTAAAATCGATTTCATCCTCCGTACCGACTGGATCTTCATCTGAGGCAATGAGGACATCCATTAAGCCCTCAAGTCTCTCGCGGATTTCTGATCGCTCATCCGAAGTTGCTGCACGCTCTGCGTCAAGTTCGTCACTAAGATCACTATGACGATCTTCAAGATCTTGAATCTGAGCATGGCGTTGCAGTAAGTCACTGTTGAGCCGGGCAATTTCAGCCTCAAGTTCCAACTTTTCTGCTCTCAATTGCTGAACGGTTGAAATCGCAAGTTCAACACGTTCTTCCAGCAGCGATACAATGCTTTGTTCTAATGCGTCAGACATATTAATTCCTCCAAAGTGGTATGTTTATTAATTCGCGGTGGATTTACGATGCTCCACCCCAGGAATAACACTTGTTTCAATCAGCGATAGGTGCTCAGCGTCCGCCCAATCTGGACATTCATGGACGTAATGGAAAAGGTATTGCTGCGCGTATCCTACGCGATCCCCGAAATAGGCGTGCGCAAACTCGCGTATCTCACGATACGTAGCACGCCGACGCAAATAAAGTGTCTCAAAGATTCGTTTTATCCAAACATCAATCGGTAGTGCCCCAAGATGTCCAAGCGAAAATAGGCAGATACAATCGGCAACCTTTTCACCTATACCTTTTCGGCGCATCAATTCACGCTTTGCCTCAGGATACGGCATCTCCTTCACCGCCACGAGCGAAAATTCACCACTCACAACTGCTTGCGCAGCATCTCGAAGATAACTTGCTCGATAACCGACACCACAAGCGAGAAGTTCATCCTCTGTTGTCGTTGCAATCGCCTCTGGACTCGGGAAACTATAGTCCACGTAACCCGCAAACGCCAACCGTTCACCAAAACGCTTGGAGAGTCGGCGGATAATCCCACGAATCCGGGATACATTGTTGTTCTGAGATAGAATAAACGAGGCCACCGTTTCCCAAAGTTCTTGGTTGAGAATACGCATCCCCCAAAGTTTCTCAATTGTTCGATGCATATAGGCATCATGGCTTACTTCAGTAAGGATCTTTGGAACATCGCGTCCAAGGTCAAGATAGTGTTGGAGAAATGGTACGAAAGTAGTTTTGTCCTCGGTGGCAGAACTCTCAACACACAAGGTAGTTCCTACTTGACAAATTTTGAGGATGCGACCTTCCACGACACCGTAATAGGCATCATCTATTCGGTTCCATCGAAACGACTGTCCCGATTCTAAGGTATATTTCAAATTAAAATCTGTTGCATCCCGAATCTGCATCGTGTGTTTGCTGAGTTTTTGATAAGGACACGCAAGCGACGCCCTTAGATTTTTGCTAATTAGTATATAGCAAATTCCAAAAATTAGCAAATTTTTATTCTCGATCTCCAAAATCCACTTTATTTTCAGCGATCTGATTTGACATACGCCCCGTTTGTGTGTATAATATTAACACCTTTATCTATAAAGCATAGAAGCCGAATTTGGTCTGAGGATAGACCCAATTCATTCCTTGTATTACATTCAGGAGATACCTTTAAAACATGATTATCTTTCTACGAGAAAAATTTATTGCACAACTCTTTATGTGGATAATCGCCATTGTGTTCCTTGTCGGGACAGTGTTCCTCTATAGCAATACGCGGGGCGGAGGTGAAGGTCCTGAAGGGGAAGTCGTTCTCAGGATTAATAACACAGAAGTCAAACGCGGAGAATTTGAAAGTGCCGTCGCCAATGCCTTAGAATCTCAAAGACGAGACCAGAGGTTCGGCACGCCTGATCGAGAGGAAACCCAAAAATCGGTAATCGACCGTTGGGTACAACAAACCATTCTTGGAAGTGTAGATATTGGTTATGCTGAAATAGAACGCTACATCCGGAGTGACACAAGCCGAGTCGAGCAGTACAATCTTTATCAACAATTCGGGGCAGTAGACCTCTATACAGAGAATGTTCGTTTGCAACTCAGTTCCACTGCACTGCGAGATAGCATTCAATTGCTTGAGTTGGTAACCGATACGGAAGCAGAGCAAGCATATCGGCTTGAATCGGATAAGGCAAAACTTAAATTTATTGAATTTAAGCATGGCGATTATACCGCAGCAACTGAAGTAGATGAAGCAGAAGCAGGGGTGTACTTTGAGGAGAATCGGGATAACTATAAATCGGAAGCACAGGTGAATGTGAAATTTATCAGGGTGAATCCTGCCGATCTCGTTTCAGACGAAGAGATAACTACGTATTATGAGGAAAATAAAGCGGAGTTTACGGTACCAGAAGTGGTGAAAGCACGCCATATCTTGAAACAGTTTCCTGACAACGCAACCGATGAACAAAAGGCAGAAACCAAAACTGCTGCAGAGGAGCTCCTTAAAACCCTCAATGCAGAACTCGCCGCAGGCGCGGATTTCGCAGAACTCGCGACGACGCATTCAGAGGGACCTTCCAGTGCCCAAGGCGGAGCATTGAGAGGTAGAAACCCAAAACTTCCACCCGGTGACTACTTCGCACGTGGTGACATGGTCAAACCCTTTGAGGAAACAGCCTTCAATGTCTTGGAACCAGGAGAAGTCAGCGATTTAGTCGAAACACAATTTGGGTTTCACATCATCAAGTTGGAGGAAAAGAGAGCACCAGAAGTTCAACCTTTCGACCAGGTCCAATACGAAATCCGCCAAAAACTCGTTCAAGTCAGCGGCGTTGATGAGGCAAAGAAGGTTGCCTCTGATCTTCTCTATGAAATTGAAATTCAGGACTATGAAGCGGCTCTTGCGCTTGAAAGATATCAGGAACTTTCCCTCATCGCGCTGGAAACGGGGTTCTTCAGCCGTGATGTTACAACTATCCCACAGATTGGCGCACGATGGGGTTATCAAGGATTAATCGAAGAAATCTTTGATATGGAAGTGAACGTAATAAAAGTTATTGAGGCAAAAAAATCGGATGGGGAACGGGTGGAAGCCTATTTTATCGCCACCGTTCTTGAGAAAAAACCGGCGAATATTCCACCTTTTTCGGAAATCAAACCACAAGTCTTCAGTGATCTGAAGACAGAAAAGTCCAAAGAGCGTGCCTTTACGGACGCACAAAATCTCTTCAATAAACGGGCAGACACCACATCCTTGGATGCCTTATTGGAGAAGTATGATGTTCCTGAAGGCTTAGCGACAGACAGACTTTCTGTCCAAGAAAGCAACTTATTCGCACTCAGTCCAAACAGTGATTACATTGCCGGTATGGGAAGTTCGGCTGAAACTATGTTTGCCGCATTTCAGATGAAGGTTGATGAGATTGCTGGTCCCTTCAGAGGGAACAACGCTGTCTATATTGTTCAACTCGTTGAACGGGAAGAACCTAACATTGAAACGTTTCAAATGGATCCCGCTGAAAAAGCTCGGCATCGTCAAGCCCTCATTCAAGCAAAAAAACGGGAAACGTATTTGAATTGGTTTGCCGCACGCAAAAAGGCGAGTGAACTCTGGATCCATCCAGATTATCGTTAATTTAGGGGTTCGTAGAAGAAGTTGCGACGTTTGGGAGTGTAACCCAGCTCGGCTATAGTACGTTCGATCTCCTCAATCGGCATGCAATAGACCGTTCCAGCCTTGCTGACGACGTTCTCCTCTATCATCGTCCCGCCCATATCATTTGCACCGAATTTAAGCGACAATTGTCCGATCTTCGGACCTTGGGTTACCCATGAAGATTGAAAGTTGTCGAAATTATCCAAGAACAATCGCGAAATAGCAAGCGTTTTGAGATATTCAAAACTTCCTGCCGGCGGTATATGGTCCATACGGGTATTAGCCGGTTGTAGCGACCAGCAAATAAACGCTGTGAATCCGCCTGTCTCATCTTGCAAATCACGCAACCTGACGAGGTGCTCAACACGTTCGGCGTAACTTTCTACATGCCCATACATCATCGTCGCGCTCGACTTGAGTCCAACCAAGTGTCCCTGACGCATGACCTCCAGCCATTCATCAGCGGTGCACTTCTTAGGACTAATCTCATTGCGGGCATGGTCAGTGAGGATCTCTGCACCGCCGCCAGGGATAGAATCAAGCCCAGCGTCTCGCAACCGGATAAGCATCTCTCGCAACGACATACGGTTTATCTTGGCAAACCAGTCCAACTCTGGCGGAGAAAACCCATGGATATGAATCGGGTAATTTGCTTTGATCCAACGGAGTAGATCTTCGTACCAGTCAAGTTTGAGTTTCGGATGCAATCCACCTTGCATGAGAATTAACTCACCGCCAAGGTCAAGTGTTTCCTGTATCTTGTTCCCCAGTTCTTCCCGCTCCATAACATAAGCGTCAGGATCTTGACGATGACGATAGAAAGCACAAAAATCACAGTCAACATAACACCAATTGGTATAGTTGATGTTTCGGTCAACAATGTAAGTGACGTAGCCTTCTGGATGCTTGCGTTGACGGACAATATCCGCGGCGTGCCCGAGAGCAAGTAGATCGTGGCTCTTGAAAAGCGTCAGGCAGTCGTCAAAGTCTAACCGTTCCCCCGTAAGCGATTTCTCAAGTATAGGTTGGATGTTTGTATCCATTTACAAATTTCCTCGGTGTAATTCATGAAAGCGTATTGGTGCTAAATCTAATAGGACTTACGCACTTCCCCGGTAGGTGCGGTTTCCAACCGCACCGAATGCGCCCAAATAGATGAAATTTACTGATTGTGCGTAAGTCCTGTCTAATATTCCAATTCTAACATTTTAAAACCTATTTGTCAACTCTTCTGCCATTTTAATTTGACTTTTCGGGGGAATTTAGGTATAATTATATACGCTTAGTCTGAATCTGTATCTAATGAGGAGAAACAAAATGAGCGAAGTGGTTTACAACGAGGACTTAGTGAAACGCGTGGCAAATAAATACCTGGCAGTGAATGTTGCCTCAAAGCGTGCCAGAGATATAAATGCAGACGGTTTACCTATCGCGCCTTCAAGCACTGCAGATAAGAAAAAGAAACCTGTCGCCGTGGCAACACAAGAATTGGTTGAAGGTAAACTTCACTTTGAAAGAAGTGAAGTCAAAGCACCGGCTCAAAATACACCGTCTATTTTTACCGACTCGCAAGATTCAGAAGATGGAAGTGATATATTCGGTGAAGAACTCCTTGAACGCGAGGTCGATGCTGAGCCAGAGGAGCGCGAGGAAGGCCTGTAAATCTCGTCAGTGGCGGAGATTGCTCCTACCCAAACAACCTCTCACTAAAAAAATCCAAAATCACTTGACAATTACCAATAAAGTGGGTATAATTAAAAATGCTGCTGACGTGGCTCAATGGTAGAGCAAGTGATTTGTAATCACTAGGTTGGAGGTTCGATTCCTCTCGTCAGCTTTTTTAATGGGGGTATGCTAGAGCGGTCAAATAGGGCAGACTGTAAATCTGTTGGCTATGCCTACGGTGGTTCGAATCCATCTGCCCCCATCTGCTTTTGTAGGAAGCAGTATCGCAGCGAGATATGATCAAGGGACAAGGCTACGGAGCAGCTTGCAGATTTTTCATACTACTAAAGCGTATTCGCTGTAGATTCCAAATTACCATGCCTCAGTAGTATGACAGTTCCCCTTGTATTATGCGGGAGTAGCTCAGCTGGTAGAGCATTGGCCTTCCAAGCCATGTGTCGCGGGTTCGATTCCCGTCTCCCGCTTGTTGACGTGTTTTATCTTTGCCGATGTAGCTCAGTCGGTAGAGCGCGTCCTTGGTAAGGACGAGGTCACCGGTTCAATCCCGGTCATCGGCTCCACTTATTGAAAGTAGAGTAATTATTATGCCCAGAGACATTGTGACATTAGCATGTGATGCATGTAGTCAGCGGAATTATGTGACGACCCGGAACCGCCGGACAAACCAAAACCGGTACGAACGGAAAAAATACTGTCGATTCTGTCGAAAGCATACATCCCACAAGGAAACGCGATAACTTTTAAGTAGGGGACGCCGATAATACCTCTCTAACCGTTAAATATAGGTGTTAGGGGTGTTAGGGGTGCGATCTCCTACGTGGGACTTGCAGGCCAGTAGCTCCAACGGCTAGAGCGTCGGTCTCCAAAACCGAATGTTGGGGGTTCGAATCCCTCCTGGCCTGCCTTTTAATCTTACTTATGATAGCTCGTTTCAAAAATTACATTCAGGGAATTAATCAAGAATGGCAGAGAGTGTCTAAACCGGATGCCAAAGAAGTCCAAGGTAGCACTATTACTGTTATTGTCGCTTCCGCCGTGTTAGGACTTTACATCGGCTTGGTTGATGGCAACTCCGCTTTTCCGAAGTGGAACAACCCGCTGGGTTGGATCTTTCTGGTCGCGCTCCCAATTCTTGTTTTCTTTATTGTCCGAAGTTGGGAAAATCAGCCACAAAGTAGTAGAGAAGCCGAATCGTCTGATGGGAATGATGGAAGTCGAAAAGTGATAGCGGCAGCAGTAGCTTGTATCCCTTTAATTGCTGTGCTTGTCAGCCAATATGTCCTGAATAATTCCCTTGAAGGGTTCGGTATGGCTTTTCTCAGAACCCTCTTTATTCGTTAACGATAATTTGCATACACTGGTGAATCGGAATATGGATGGATACTGGTACGTCGTTCAAATATACACTGGACATGAGAAAAAGGTTAAACTTAACCTCGACAACATGATCACGAGGGAAGAGTTACAGGAAGAAATTCTGCAAGTTAATGTTCCAGAGACTGAGGTTGTGGAGATTAAAGACAGTCAACGGAAAGTTAGCCTCCGACCTTCTTATCCGGGTTACGTCCTTGTGAATACCACTCATGAACTCGGTCCACATGTCGACCATCCGATTGGGCAAAGGAGTTGGACGCTTATACAAGAGACACCGGGAGTCATGAACTTCTTAGGGCCCACCTCACATCCGTCGCCTCTGAGTCCTACTGATGTCGAAGCGATGCTCCAGATGTCAACCGAGGAAGAGGAAACTCTACCAGTACCCGCAATGGAATATGAAATAGGTGATAAGGTCAAGGTGATAAACGGTCCGTTTAGTGGATTCCCCGGCGAAATTGAGGAAATTGACATGGAACACCAACGGTTACGACTCAGCATTTCGATGTTCGGTCGCTCCACCTCCGTTGACTTGGGCTTACTCGAAGTGGAAGAGTTGAATTGAATTCAGACGACCTTGTGTAAATAAAGAACCATCATTGTGAGCTCGCGCCTCTTTACTGTAAAATGTGCTTCGGACGCTCACAACCCAAAATAGGAAAGAGTAATGGCAAAGCAAGTAGCAGGTGAAGTTAAACTCCAGTTAGTATCCGGACAGGCGACGCCACAACCGCCCGTTGGTCCCAGTCTCGCACCGTATATGATTAATCTACAGGAGTTTATCAAATCGTTTAATGCCCAGACGCAGCATCAAACCGGAATGGTAGTGACAACCGTCATTACCTGTTATAGCGATCGATCGTTTAGTTTTGACGTAAAGTCACCACCTGCCGCAGTCTTGCTCAAGTCCGCAGCAAAGATTGCTAAGGGTTCTGGTGAACCCAATCGGAACAAGGTTGCTTCCGTTACAATGGAGCAAATTCGAGAAATCGCACAGACAAAATTACCTGACTTAAATACGACAGATTTAGATGCAGCAATGCGGATGGTAGAAGGAACCGCTCGTAGCATGGGACTAACGATTAGTTAGCGGGTTTATCCATCTGACGAAGCAGAGCATTATTGATATACGAATAAGTTCACTTTGAAACGGGGCTATAGAGTTGTGCCCCATGGAGAACAACATGGCGAAAAGAGGGAAGCGATACCGCGGTATCAACGAACACGTAGATAGACTGCAGCTTTACACGGTAGACGAGGCTGTCTCGCTGGTCAAAAAAACAGGCAGCGCAAAGTTTGATGAAACCGTGGATTTGGCATCGCGTCTCGGCGTAGATGCCCGACAGTCAGACCAGAATATCCGAGGAACTGTCTCACTGCCACACGGAACAGGAAAATCTGTCCGTGTTGTCGTCTTCGCCCAAGGCGATCTCGCACGGCAAGCCGAAGAAGCCGGGGCGGATTTCGTTGGAACAGACGATCTTGTTGATAAAATTGTTGACGGATGGCTCGATTTTGACGCAACAATTGCAACACCGGATCTGATGCGGAGTATCATGCCTAAACTCGGACGAGTTCTTGGACCACGAGGCTTGATGCCTAACGCTAAAGCAGGTACCGTTACAACAGATGTTACCGAAACCATCCAAAGTATAAAAGCGGGACAAATCGAATATCGAGTAGAACGCTCCTCTGGGGTCGTTCAGGTCCCAATCGGCAAGGTTTCATTTGAGGAAGAAAGTATTAAACAGAACCTTAACGCAGTGATGGGCGCACTTGTTGCCGCTCGTCCGTCCGCAGTCAAAGGTCGGTACATTCGGAGCGTTGCTATATCAGCAACAATGGGGACTGGTATCCGGATAGATCCACAGCAATTTGCATAATTTCGTATAGGATACGATATGGAATAGTTTTACAACTGAATAGAGTCGTAGAACGTAGGTGCCATTGGCTTAATTGCCTACCGAGGCTTGAATGGAACAGAACGAGTGATGTACGATTGATACATCCCCAAAATCTCGCTGTTCGCTCCTCTTTGGAATGTGAGCCTCCAGGTACCTGGGGGCTTTTTGCATGCAATCGTATGCCTAATTAACAGGTTTATAGGCAAACCAAGGTCCCGTGCCATGGTACTATACAACCTACATAGAAAGGAACTGAAACATGCCGAATCAGGCAAATGTTCAGCAAACAGAACAAATTCGTGAGATTTTTGACAATGCCGATGTTGTTCTGCTAACAGACTTTCAGGGGCTTACTGTCGCAGAAATTAACGAACTGCGGAACCAGCTCCGAGCCGCTGATATCGGCTATAAGGTCTGTAAGAATACACTGATAAACGTCGTCGCTCAAGAGAGAGGTATTGATGGCTTGGCACCTTATCTGAAAGGCAATACAGCCCTCGCTACTGGTACAGATCCGGCGACATCTTCAAAAATCTTGCTCGAATTTGGAGAAGCACACGAAAACTTTAAGGTTAAAGGTGGCATTCTTGGAACACAAATAATCGATGCAACAGGCGTTGAAGCCCTGAAAGATATGCCATCGCGAGATGTCCTGATTGCCCGCACCGTCGGGATGATCGGCGCACCTCTCACCGGACTTGTCAACACCTTACATCAGGGTTCACCGATTACAGGAATGGTGAACGTACTCAGTGGAACGATACGTCAGGTAACCTCTGTACTGACACAGGTTGCCGACCAAAAGAAAGAGGCGGAAGACGCCTAACACAAAGCGCATACCACGCTTATATCAATATCGCAGGGTAAACCCTTGTACGACTTGATTAAGAAATCTCTTATCAAGTTAATTTGATACTACCTATAGAGAGGATACAAACATGGCCGCAGATTTGGAAAAATTGATTGACGAAATTAGCAATATGACCGTTCTGGAACTTTCTGAACTGGTCAAAGCCTTAGAGGATAAATTCGGAGTCAGTGCATCAGCCGCACCGGCAATCGCTATGCCTGGGATGATGCCAGCAGCCCCTGCTGCAGATGGAGAAGAAGCCGCCGAAGCTGAAGAGCAGACAGAATTCGACGTTCAGCTCAAAGACTTTGGTTCCAAAAAGATTCCTGTTATCAAAGAGGTTCGCGCGATTACTGGGCTTGGATTGAAGGAAGCGAAAGAGAAAGTCGAATCCGCACCAGTTGTCATTCAAGAGGGCATTGCTAAAGAGGAAGCCGAGAAAACGAAAGAACAACTCGAAGCTCTCGGTGCTGAAGTCGAAATCATATAGACGGAAACATACCGTTTTACATTACACACAGCGCACGTTTATAGTAAAGCCCGAAAATATCTGCACACCCCCGGTAGGGTCTTTCACCTAACCGCACCGAGTTTGGTGTAAAATTAATTACAGAATCTACTATAAATCGCGCACGACAGGTAAACCCATTATGGTTCTTGAGCATAGCGATGCCCGATTCATCGCTCTACGGCGAACTATAATGGGTTTCCGTTTTTTGACGAAATTTAATGATTTAATCTGCATTAGGAATAGGCCCTTTATCGGATGTTTAGTATCGTTGATGTCTTCTATCTTGTTTTCAGCCAACTCGCAGTTGGCGGGTTTGCCCTCCTCCTCTTAGTCCCGAAAGGGTTAGTGGGTGCGAATTTCTACCGTTTGATGGGTAGCATCTATCTACTCGTGGGCGGATTATCACGATGTGCCAACCTCGCGCTCCATCAGCAACCTGTCACATTTCGCAACTTCTTCGGATCTTGGCAGAACCCTGAGTCTATTTCTGTTATCTGTTTCGTTCTCATTGTTCTTATCTATACACTGACTTGGTGGTTCAAAACACCACGCGTCACACAACTCCTTTTCTTTTGTGGACTTATTTCCGGCGCAACTTGGCTGATTTTGAGTGCCCAGCGGTATCTTCAAATCTTACAACTTCCCGGTGAAATGTTCCTGTTACCGCTTCAATTTTTAACAGCCGCTGCGCTGCTCGGTGCAGTCCACAGTGGGATGTGGTTTGGTCATTGGTACCTCGTGGTGCCTGATTTACCGGTGGTCTACCTGAAACGGTTTAATACCGTCCTGCTCTGTACGCTTTCTGGTATGGCACTGCTGCTCTGCCTGAACCTCTTTTTTAGACAGCAATCCACAGATACCATCTCCTTTAACCTTTTCTATCAAATCATCTTCAGCATGCGGGTCCTTATAGGTATCGGTGGCACCTTGTTCCTCTACTTTATTACATGGGACTGCTTACGTCCGAAATCTGTCGCCCGCGATGTACTCGGCGCAACACGCGCTGCGACCGGTTTCCTCTTTATCGCCATCATCACTGTGCTTCTCGGCGAGTTCTGCAGTCGATTGTTATTTCTGGAAATGCGATTTATCTTCTGAGTTATGTTGACAGCACCTAAGTCGGACGGATAGCAGTCGATTGTCAGTTATCAGTTCTCGGTAAAAAGGTTTTCGTCTCACAAGGGGTTTCTCTTCTGATACCCTCAAATCCCGTAGCCTGCAACAATGGTGCAGGCGGATATAAGAAAGGTCCCTAAAAGCCTTAGGACTTACGCACTTCCTTGGTAGGTGCGGAATGTAATACGAGGAATGGAAATGTGATACAAGGAATGGATTTAGTCTATCCCCAGACTAAATCCGGTCTATTCCCAGACCAAATCCCCTAACCGCACCGAATACGTCCTGAATAGACGAGATTTACTGATTCTGCGTAAGTCTTGAGTCTAAAACGACTTCGTTCCTTCGCAAGGAAAAATTAAAAATTGTAATTTAGATTTTAAGTATGCTAAAATAACTATATTCATCACAGACTTAAGGAGGCGGATAATGAAATCCCAAATTTTCTATGAACCCGAATCAATGAGCCTTGAAGATCGACCCGTACCAGCAGCCGGTGACAACGACCTGCTTGTCCAAGTCCGTTCGGTAGGTATCTGTGGTTCGGACGTAGCATATTATTTTGGCAATAGTTCGCTTGAAACCGGCGACGGGAAAGGACCCCTTATCCTTGGACACGAATTTACCGGTGAAGTCGTCGAAGTTGGCGACGAGGCAGGAAAAACAGGTGGATTCAAAGTAGGAGATCGGGTTGTCGTCAATCCTGTTCAATCAAATCCAGATTCCTTCTGGAGTCAGAAGGGATTGTCCAATTTATGTCCCGAAAAACGTGTCTTAGGTGTGGGCGTTGATGGGGGGTTTGCGGAGTATGCAGTCTCAGACTATCGTTGGACAGTCAAGTTACCCGACAACGTGACCTATGACCAAGGGGCACTCACTGAACCGCTTGCATGTGGACTTTATGCAGTCAACAATCTCAATGCCGAAGAAGGGCAAACTGCTGTGGTCTTTGGACCGGGACCCATCGGCTTGATGATGGTGCAAGTCCTAAAAAGTCGCGGCTTGAAAAACGTCCTGCTTGTTGGAACCCGTGATTATCGCTTAGACTGTGGCAAGGATCTTGGTGCTGACGTGGTCGTCAACGTTAGTGATACTAACTCTCCGCATTATGTCGAAGACTTGGGTGCTATGATTCAGGAACTCAACGACGGCGAATTGGCAGATCGGGCAATCACTGCGACCAGCTCGCTCGACGCGATTCACACCGCCTTAGAAGTTACAGGCAGACATGCCACTGTCGTTATCTTTGGGCTTCCTGGCGATACAGATATAATGCAGGTTCCCATCCTTGATACGATCCTTATGGATAAAACCATTCGGTTCTCTTGGCTGGCACCTGACACGTGGGAAGAAGCAGTACAGCTTATTTCGAGTGGCGATGTCAACATGGACAAAATCATCAGCCACGAGTTCTCACTCGAATCACTTGTTGAGGGGATAACAAAGGTACGCAATCGCGAAGACGGTTGTACGAAGGGTTTGATAAAAGTTTCTGATTAACTTGCAAATAACATGGGCATCCCATTTTTCATCCTTTTTGTTCTTTCAATCGCTTTCTTATCTCTTGGGATAACTGGATGGGGTGGCTTCGTCTCGGTGGAATGGCCTCAGCAGGACTCCTCCGACGCAAAAAGCAATACTGTTGCTGTCACCCCTTACCTGAGTGTTCAACCAAACTACTGGGCAATTGCACAGTGTGTCGCAGGGTTTTTCCTGTTTTTAGCGAGTCTCTATTTTATGGGATTTTTTCTCTACCTTGAGGAACGAGAAAGCGGCAGAATCATGAAAAACGTTAAAAGTTTCGCCAAACTACGGCGATTTCTTGAACGAAAGAGGTAATTCCGACCCGTATGAAACGACAATTAAAAAATGACTTACTTCTTCGCACAGCGAGATGCCAACCGGTAGAACGCGTCCCAGTGTGGATGATGCGACAAGCAGGCAGGTCAGATCCCGTTTATCGGCAGATTCGACGTGAGCTTAACCTCCCATTGGAACAACTCTTCCGGACCTGTCCCGCACCGATGTCCCAAACAGAAGTCGAATCAGCGGTCAAAATATCACTTCTGCCCAAACGTATTGGTGTTGATGCCATCATTGTTTACAAGGACATTCTTACTCCTCTTGCACCTATGGGGGCACATTTTCGATTCGATCCAGGACCCATTTTAAACCCGCCTATCCGCACGCAAGCACAAGTAGACGCACTCCGACCTGTCGATGAACCTCCTACACAATTAGCATTCACAGGAAGTGTCATTCGCAAACTACGCGAAACCTTGAACGAGGAACTACCCCTCATCGGTTTCGCTGGGGCGCCTTTGACGCTCGCTTTTTTTCTTATCGCTGGGGAAAGCCCGATCAAACGGGGTTCAGGAGTATCTGAAAAAGCAGCCCCTGTCTTCCAAATGATAGAAGAAGCACCAGAACTCCTACATCGCCTACTAAACAAGTTGACCGAAATGACTATTAACTACTTGAACTACCAAATCAGCGAGGGTATTCAAATAGTGCAACTTTTCGAGTCTATCGCCGATGTCTTACCGAGGCGAATATATGAAGAGTTTGCTTTTCCTTATCATCAACAAATCTTTGCCGAAATCAATCCAGAGGCACCAGGAATCCTGTTCGCAAAAGAATGCAACTATGTGGATTTAATGCATCAGAGCGGGGCAAATGTCCTCAGCGTTGGAAAATGTGTAGATCTTGCCAAAGCCAAGGCAAATACAAATGGTGCTGTTGCCTTCCAAGGAAACGTCGATAACGACATCCTTCGTGATGGTACACCTGCCGATATAACAACCGCCGTTGAGACCTGTCTAAAGCAAGGCGGAAAAACTGGACATATTTTGAACTTGAGCCACGGTCTGCACAGAGATACGCCCTTTGAAAATGTTAAGCATTTCGTACGCATCGCAAAAACACTATAGGAAAATTGATGAGAAATATTCTCGAAAATCCCTTTGCACCACGACAATACGGACAACTCGTTAAAGTGACGGAACGGGTGTATCTCTTTCGCAATATTGTGAACTCTTCTATTATCATTGGAGATAAAGGGGTCGCGGTAATTGATACACAGGTCAACCAAATGATGGCACGGCGGTTGCGTAATGCAATCCGTACCATTACGGATAAACCAATACTGTATGCAATTAACACCCATTACCACTGGGATCATACCAATGGAAATACTATTTTTCATGAAACTGGAGCGACCGTTGTCGCTCGCGAGATGACCAAAGATTTTATGGTGAACAGATCACCACGACAGGAAGCGTTCCTGCGTTCCCGCGGCTTTACACTCGGTGACCCGCCCTTTCTACCACAACAGACGTTCACACACGAAACCGAACTCGATTTGGGTAATCAACCGCTACACCTCGTTCACTTGGGAAAGGCAGAAACGGATGATGCCACTGCTATCAGGGTCCCAGCCGAAGATTGTATCGTCTCGGGTGATACCGTTATGACAGGGAGTTTCCCCATCTTTGGACAGCCTGTTATGAATGAAGGACTCATGGCGAACCACGATTGGATCAACACAATTAAGGAACTCCGGACTTATGAACCTAAATCTGTCTTACCGGGACACGGACCCTTAGCACATGATGCCGAAATTGACCTGTTGCTTGAGATCGAGTTATATTTCCTAACAGAAGTCCGAAAACGCGTTGAGCAGGGCATGTCCTTAAACACACTGCTCACCGAAATGGAAGCCAATTTACCCGATTGGATTCGCTCTATTGCTGAGGTGTGGGGGACACCCCGTTACGCGATTTTAAGAGTATATCGTGGGTTAATCGACGATCCAGAACCGGGTTGGCAACACCTGAAACCTTCAGTTATCCCAACTGCAGATACCGAAAAACTTTACCAAAAAACACACACACTTGAAGACTTTCAGTCTTACCGGGAAACCGCCGAAGAGGTCGCTGAAGGCAATGACTTTGGTTTAGCAATTGCCATTTTGAAAACCGCAACCGAAAAATATCCGAATCTACCTGACGCGTGGACAGCATACGCAGATTTGCTCACACAAGTGTCCCGCACCGTGTCAAGTGTCCTCGAGAAGGGAGACTTCTTCGTCGAAGCCAAAAAAGCACTCAATATTGCCCTTGAATTGGACCCTGATCACGCACCAGCATATTTGTTGCGTGGCTACAACTACATTCTCTCTGCCTATCGCAACGGTGATGAAACAAAAACAGGATTGGAATCCATCTATAAAGCACTCGTCATCGGCATTCAGGGGACGCAACTCGCACAAGCCTACTTCTGTATCGGACTCGCACATCGCACAAATGGCGATGAAACACTCGCACGTGAAGCTTTCGAGAAGGCGATTGCTGCTGATGCGAGGTATATGCCAGCACAGTTAGCGAATATGGCATAGGAGAAAATAAAAATGAAATATGATAGCGTCTTACTCGTTGCATTCGGTGGACCAACACCCGGCTGCTGTCAAAAATACAATAGCGATATATGTCCCGGCGAAGCCTACTGTTTTGTTGAAGGGATTGCCGGGGCAGCTGAATCTCAAAGAGAACGCGTAAAAGACATCTCGGCTCACTACGTAAAATTGGGCGGATTTTCGCCATTCAACGAATTGACTTTCAAACAAGCCGATGCGTTAGAAACCGCACTGCAAGCGCGTGATCTGCCGCTACCTGTTTACACTGGATTCAGGCATTGGAATCCTTATTTAAAAGAGGTCATCGCGGAAATGGCACAAAAGGGACACCGCAAAATACTCGGCATTATCATGGCACCGCACCAATCTGCAGTCAGTTGGGAGTGGTACCTACAAACAGTCAAAAAAGGAATCGACGCAGTCGAGGGTGAGAAACCGACGGTTGATTATCTCGATCCATGGTACACACACAAAGGTTACGTGGGTGCCATCGCTGAAATCATCGAAACTGCATGTGGCGACAAGTTAGCACGCGCTGAACTTGTTTTCACAGCACACGCAATTCCACAATCAGCGGCAGATACTTCACCCTATACACAACAATTTGAAAAAACTGGCGAGGCGGTCGCTAAACAAATTGGAAAAGCCCGATTCGGTTTAGCATACCAAAGTGAAGTAGAAAACAGCCCGATCCCATGGACACAGCCGGATATCAATGACTGGCTTAAAGCCCGAAAGGAAGAAGGGATTGATACTGTCGTCGCTTCACCGATTGGCTTCCTCTGCGACCATGTTGAAGTGCTCTATGATTTGGACATAGAGGCGGCAGAAACCGCAGAAGCATGTGGCATTGATTTTATTCGGGCTGGCACAGTCGGTGACCATCCCAAATTCGTCAATATGTTAGCAGACTTCGTCTATGAAAAGGCCGCGAAAGAGAAATAAATTAGGGCTCACACACTTCGTTGGTGGGTGCGGTTTCCGAACCGCACCGCGCCGATGTCTGTAGCGGTAGGTCTTGTGCCTACCCTATCACCCTATCATAGATTATGTCGAAAAACTCGGGTAGAAAGCATGCTATTGTTATCGGAGGCGGTATCACAGGTTTAGCCGCCTGCTACCGCTTACAGCGCGAGGCTGCTGCACGCGCTATTCCGCTGGACATTACACTCCTTGAGGCGGGTGGACGTGTCGGTGGTGTTATTCAAACCGAACACCGTGATGGGTTTCTCATTGAACACGGTCCCGATGCTTTTATTTCGACTAAACCGGCGGCAAAGGCATTATGTGAGGAAATTGGTATTGCAGATCAATTCATTGGGACCAACCCAAAGGTCCGCCGGAGTTTTGTAATCCGGAATGGGACGTTGCATCCTGTCCCTGAAGGTTTTTATATGATGGCACCTGGGTCGTTCAAGCCGTTTTTAAAAACGCCGCTCTTCAGTTGGCGAGGGAAACTGCGGATGGCACTCGACCTCTTTATTCCGCGCAGGGAAAGAGATACGGACGAAGCTGTCGCACACTTCGTCAGGCGTCGCCTCGGCACTGAAGCTTTCACACGGATGGCACAACCTATGATAGGAGGCATTTATACCTCAGACGCCGAAAATTTAAGCCTACAGGCAACATTCCCAAGATTCTTGGAAATGGAAAAAGCGCACGGCAGCATTATCAAGGCACTTCGTGCACAGAAAAAGCAAGCCGCCCAAACCAGTCAAGATACAAGCGGGCCTCGCTACAGTCTTTTTCTTTCGTTTAAATCTGGAATGCAGACCCTGATTGATACCCTTACTCAAGCAGTATCCAGCAGTATCAGATTAGATGCGAAAGTAGAACATATTCAACAAGCAAGCGACGGTAATGGGTGGCATGTTTCACTTGCTAACCGAGAAACGCTAAACGCCGAACTTCTCTGCATTGCCCTTCCAGCACCACATACAGCAGCACTCATCGGCGACCTATCAACTCCACTTGCCACAAAACTCAACGCGATCCCCTACGCTTCCTCTGCAACAGTCAATTTAGCGTTCCACCGTGAAGATATCATACACCCATTGGATGGCATGGGATTTGTTGTCCCTGCTACGGAAAACCTATCTCTCATTGGCTGTTCTTTCAGTAGCGTTAAATTTGAAAGCCGCGCGCCAGCCGACCATGTTCTGTTGCGCGCTTTTGTTGGCGAACCCACGTCGAAAAAAACTGAAATAGAACTCATCGAATTGTGTCAGGCAGATTTAACACCACTCCTCGGATTCAAAAGTGCTCCGCGGTTTGCCATCGTTAGTAAACATTCACAAGCAATGGCACAGTATCAGGTAGGACATCAAGATGTTGTCAGTAGTATAGAGCAGTTTACGAGCGAATTGCGAGGATTAGCACTCGCAGGGAATGGTTACCACGGTGTCGGCATCCCAGACTGTATTCAGAGCGGGGAAGCAGCAGCACTTACACTCTTAGATGCTTTATGAGGAAACGTGATGAACTTTATAATAACGCGCCGACGCATAATTGCTGTAAGTCTGGGGCTATTCGGGTGCGTGTTGGTGACCTTAATCGGCAATCTTGCCCTTCGTGCTGAGGATACTACAGATGGTGTACCGGAAGCATATCAGGGGTTTCAGGAAGGAAAGTGTAAAAGTTGTCACCCCGCAATCTGGAGAGAATGGGAAAATTCGATGCACGCCAACGCATGGGTTGACGAGATTTATCAGGAGATCGCAGGTCAAATTGAGGGTAGAGAAACCAAATGTGACGGGTGCCATGCCCCTCAACCGATCCTCATCACGGGCATTGGAGAAATGCCGAAACTTAGAAATAAACAACGAGAAGCCGGTGTTTCATGCCTCGTCTGTCATCTTGATGCCGAAGGCGCAATGCACGGACCACAAGCGAGCGCAGAAACCTATTTCCACGCGAATGTAACCAATCCTATCTATACCGCACCAACAAGGCTCTGTAGTACCTGCCATGGTCAACCGACCGTTCCTGAACACGACCAGGTTTCCAGTTTTCTGGAGAGTAAATTCGCCGAGGAAGATAAGAGTTGTGCCACGTGCCACATGCCAGTTGTGAACCGACTCCAAAGCACAGCCAGTTACGAGAGTATCAAAGGTAGGAAGCATACATGGCGCGGCAGCCGGAGTGTCGCACAACTCAGACGCGCCGCAACGCTTCGACTTGAAATCGCACCTGAGAAAGTGAATGTAATGCTACAGAGCAAAACAGGGCACATCTTGCCGGGGGGCACATTGCGCACCATCATTCTTGAAGTGAAACTTCTTTCTCCAAAAGGCACCCAACGGCAAAAAGAGCAAATCTTAATTTCGGCTGAGAAGCAAAACCGTCTGCTCCCAAATGAGGAGAAAACTTACATTTTCGACCCTTTACCCAAGGCGATCGGTGACACAGTCACAGTCCGGTTGATGTATCAATTGACCCCGAAGACACCAGAATCTGAATGGATATTGATGGCGGAAAAAATTCACGTTGTTCGTTGAGGTGCTAAGCGTTCATATTCGGCAACGAATCGAAACCCAGCAACCGTTTTAAAGTCGGTGTTGCGCGTGATACAACTTCATCCGACACCAATTCAAGGTGTGCTTGCTGCGGCTTCAGGATAGAACGACAGAAAAAACCGAGTAACCCAACGCGCGGTTCATTCGTTCTATTTTCTGAAGATCCGTGCCATATTGCTCCGTTGACGATTAAGACGGAGCCGCGGGGTCCACAAATCTGTAGCTCATCGTTGTATGCCACACCGGGTTCAGGTAATGCTTCAAGCCGCCTGTGGCTCCTCGGCACACAACGGGTTGCCCCATTTTCAAGCGTCCAGTCATCTAAGAACCATACGCTGTTAGCAACCATAGGAAAGTTTGGACGTGGGGTCGGGAGTCCAGATAACGGATAATCAATATGGAGACCGGTATCTGGCGCACTCGGATAAAGCACATTGACTGTAAAGGAGCTCAGCGTGCAATCCGCACCGAGTAAATACGCCATCGCGGCGAGCATCTTTGGCTGTTGAATAGCTTCTTCAAATATCTCGCCTTTGTTAACAAGGTTCCAGACGCGTTGCGCACTGTCATTCGCAAGATATGAGTGACCTTTGCCGGCTTTTTGCTCTGCCGCCGCCAGTGATAAGGAGCATTCCCGAAGCCGCGTCGTTGTATCTGGTGGTATAAGACTTTCCAGTAACAAAAAGCCGTGCTGATCCAATTGATTCTTTTCAGATTCAGTCAAGAGTGCCATTTTCTTCTCCAGTGTTATTTTTCTTGACAGTTTAAGCGTTTTTTGGTAATATGTCAAACAGATTGTCGATTTCTACTAAAATAGCCAGAAATCTGCAGGAAAATTTGAAATTTTGATTTGACATATTTTGAGAGTTGTGGTATTATTATATAGGCGGACTGCAATTTAATCGATGATATACCGATGCGGCGGGAACAAATTTTCACCGATTGCACAAAACATCACGTAACTGTCAGGACGATTTGTTTACCGGGTTACCCCTGTCAACGTAATCTCTCTGATACTTAACGATTAAATGTTTGCTTAATTTTGCCACTTTATGTTAAAATAATAAAAATAAAAAATTCCCGCAGGGTCAAATCACTAAAGTCAGATGCCCGCTTCTCATTCGTTTTTGACCTGTGCCTTATGTGATACTAACGCTATTCCATGGCTACATCGGTATCGGGAAATTTTAACGCTCGTTGGTAGGATGTTGATTGGATGGGCAGACATCTACCCCAGTCGTCTTTAGTTGTATTCTCGCTTGCCCATCTAAGAAACTCAGTACTTAGTCTTGCGAGCGCGCAGACTTAACGAGGAGGATGAGTTAATGAAAAAACGAACACTCGTTTGTTTTTTGATTTTTACATTGTGTGTTTTTTACACTTCAATTCCGAACACTGTTTTCGGGCAAGATGCTTCTCTTGCTGAACAGGTAGTTGCGGAACACAGCGACACGCTTCAACGCGAGGATATTCAAGCGGTTTTGCCGGATGTGCTGGAAGGGTTGAAGGACCCAGCGATTCAACCCCTTTTGAACCCCGCAACCATTGGTCTCGTTGTTGAAAATCCGGATCTCCTATCCCAATTCGTTCCAGACATAGATCCGCAATTTGTAACGCTTCTGAAAGAAGATGCCGGACTTCAGGCATTGCTTAGCGATCCAAATGTGCATGTATTGCTTCAAGACCCAGCAGCGATTGATGAACTCGCAGGGTTACTGAACGTAGGGGCTGGCCCGCCCGTAGTTACACCACCCGTAGTTACACCACCCGTAGTTACACCACCCGTGGTTACACCGCCTGTGGTTACACCACCCGTAGTTACACCGCCTGTGGTTACACCGCCCGTCGTGGACGATGGCGATACCCTGGGCGAGACGCCAAAAGCAGATCCATTCGCTCCGATAATGCCCGAGAATCAGCAGCTTTTCGGACAATCGCGTCTCGGTGGTCTCTCTCTAAATACAACTTCTGGAAAGCGGTTTATAGAGAACATAGCTGCTGCGTTAGCAGTACCGATTGAAGCAAAAGTCTTCGTGGATTCAATCCTCACATTGGTGCCAAAAGGCTTTCTCCCTAAAAAGCAGATTCGGCAGATTCTAACGGCGGAACGTCAAGCCATTGCTTTCGCGAATGAAGCAAGCCAGTTGGACCCAGAGAGTTTCGGAAACGCGATAACGCCGAACTTCACCGATTATGCCTATTTAGAGCAAGGCAGTAAATACCTCGCCAATGATACTTTGCGGCTCTATACGCGTGTGCCATCAGCAAGCGTCGGTGGTGTTAAGTATACCCTCTCAGGGGGTAGAACCATCGAAGGCACACAGGTCACCTCAGATACATTTCAAGCAGATACCATCCCTTATACCTTCCAGTTGGAAGAAACTCTTGCCGCGACAAACTTACCCGCATGGCCCAGTTTAGATACTCAGTTGTTCTCTCGCGTTGTGCTCCGTTATTCACAAACAGGTTTGGGAGGAGACTATATAGCCGTTGATATGCAGTCGGCGGTTGGCAGAGAGGGTGTCGTTTGGAAAACAGAAATAGGAATTCCGCTCGGCGTCAGCACCTACTACTACTTTGAAGTGACGCTCGCTGAACCTGTGTCATTCACGACGCTGGATCGCGAAGCGCTCGCGGCTATGGATCCGCATACCGTAACATTTGCAGAGGTGCTCAGTGCTACAAGAGAATATACGATTAACGGTTGGGCAATGCCTGACCCGCGGAACCTTCAGTTAGCGGATCGTGGTATTGTTCGCGCATTATTCACCCCTGAGATACGGGCTGAAATTGTCAACATTCTGGGGTCGTCCCAAGCCGCTTCGCTTATTTCAAAGGCACTCAACCAGCAACCGATTAGCCTCAATGATGTGCTCGGTGTGATGACCCCGCAACAACAGAACAAACTTCAGAATCTGTTGCTTCGTAACGCAAACGCACTGATAACCAAATTCGAGTCTTCATTTGATCCTATGTTGGCTTCTGTTTTCACCGTGCCACGCATCAATCTCGAAACCGAGTCAATCTGGGTTGCAAGTATTGATGGCATTGCCGATGGTAACTATTACTTAGAAGCATTGGTACACGATGCCGATGGAAATCCGGTGGATCAGATTCAAGAAACCTTCACCGTTGATGCCAGTGCCCCCGAGGCAGACATCGCAATTATGCCCGGTGATGCAAATACCGCAGTTTACCAGAACAGCGAAGGTATCTACGTTGCGACTGCTCCTCATGCGGGTGCCGCAGTCCTCAATGTTACAGGTACACCGAAACCCGCTTACGCAGGTCAAGGTGTCGGTCCAGGCGAAGGATACCTGTTCTACCAAGAGGTTCAACTCGATTCCCACGGCATGCCAACAAGCACATGGATGCCGCTGACAGTTGAATCTACCCTGTTGACTTCCAGGATTTGGACATCCGTCCTTGCGCGAAGTGGAGACCAGATCGTTTCTTTCTTGAAGCAAAACTTCCCGCAGCTCGTCGGTGGACTTGACAATGCGTCAATACTCAACCTCGCTATGACGACCAGTCCTGAGGCAATATTGTCATTGGTCTCGCCAGGGACTATCCAAATGTCTGCGAATTCGGTTTTTAAGAGTTTAGGGTTAAGAAACTTCACATTCACTGATGCGCAAGCGACAGCGATCCACCACGCCCTCGGTGCCACGATAAACATCATTGATCACCTTGTGCCGGTTACCTTTGATGCACCGCACACCATGATGATGCCCATCCAAGGCGCGCGTATGCCGCTGATGATTGGTGAATACGGCATTCGGGCAATGGGGATTGATTCACTCTTCAACGTCGGTGCCTACGCTGAACCTGCACGGCTGAGAGTCGTTATGCCAGAGGCTGACAAAGCCAGCGTTACAGCTGTGAGTATCGGCGACCGAAACGGTGATGGTGACGCCGATGAACCCTACGAAAGTGGAACTATCTACTCGAACACGACAGATGGCGTGATGTTGACTGTCACGCTGAACAATCGCACCGTTCACCCCGCAGCTATTCGTGTGGAATACATGGGAGCAGATGGGGCATGGCATGCTATTGGTGAAGCGGAGATGTTTGCTGAAGGTGTAGGCGAAACAGGGTCAACCTTTTCAGTGAATTGGGATGTCACCGATTTTGACGCACTCGTCGGCGCAGGTGATTCTGTCATGGTGCGTGCCGTGGCGGCCAATGAACTTCACCTTACACACGTGTCCGATCCGTTCTCCATACATGTGGATGCGGGTGTTCACCCTGTGGATATTGAAGTCTTGGCAGTCGTTCTCGATACTGCCTCCATTACGAAAACAAATCCAGATAGTGGCGGACCCCAAGGGACAGTCGTTATCAATGGCTATACGCCACAACGGACATATCCAGAGATTGCTTCGCTGAAGCTGATGATCGCCGATGAAGTCGTTGGGACAGCCGACACAGGCGTTCTCGCGACCGAAGAAGAAGTCGCAGCGTTACAGCAGAATACCGATTTCATCACGGATCTCGTTGCGGTTGCCGCTGAAGCAACAGCCGCGGATGAGTTATCCGGGAAACCTATCTACTACCCAACCTACCTGAAATGGTCAGTTGAGGTAGACACAACGGCTCTGGATGATACCATCACAGCAGAGAGTGACGCAGCACGTGATGCTTCCAAGGATGACAGTCAACACTTGGTAACAGCGGTTGTAGTCACCAGCGGTGCTGAAGAAGTTCCGGGACGTCCGGGTGCCAAGACCTATCTATCGGTTGACAACGTTGACGATGTCGCCCCACTCGGGCCAACAAACATTGTCGCCGTTGCCGATGTTGCTGGTGCTATTGAAGCAGACGCAGATGGCAACTACACAGTCGGTGGAATCGTTGATGAAACAGTTCCGACACCGATAGCAACGTATACCGTTGAACCGACGGCTGATCCGAGTACGTATGCCTCGATTCAGTTAGTTCAGGTAGATGCCGACGGCAACGAAACCATGATTGATGGTGAAGTCGGGATGTTGGACATTCCAACGGATGTCGGGGTGCTTGAAAATGGACCTTACATGTTCCACGCGCTCGCAGTTGACGAATTCGGTAATGTGCAAACCGATGAATCGCCGAAAACCACGGTGCATGTGCTAAACTTCCGAGTCACTGATGTCACAAGGCTGACAGTTACAGCCGTTGACAGTGTCGATGTTCCAAGAACACCACAGGAACCGATTTCGCTTCGGAGTTCACTTACTGTAGGCTTTGATGTCGACAACGGTTCGTTAGATGCTGAAGAACTCAGTGGTTCTGTTGATGGCAGTGAAGTACCAACCGAAAGTGACGAAAATCCGGAAAATACCTTCTCACTCAAGGTAGATGTTTCAGCATTATCCGACGGACTGTATACACCGAATGCTGTCGTTACCAAGCGGAACGGTTCGGTGGGTATCCCACTGAAATCAATCAATCTGGATAACACCGGTCCGATGGTCGAAATTCAAACACCTTCGGAAGATCATACAGTGGCGAGTTTGCCAACTGTTCACGCAACCTACAACGATGGTGACGGAAGTGGTACTGACAGCACTGGTACAGAAGTCTTAGCGTGGGCAACCACGGCACTCTCTGTCGGTCCAACAGTCGGTATCGCACGTATCCACCCCGAAGCAGGGGATGTTGATATTGCGGTCGATCAGGATGCCATTGAAACGGATAACGGCACCTTGGTTTACACCCGCACTGAGAAACTCGGTGGCGGCGCGTATCGGTTAACCGTGCGAGTTGCTGATGTTCTCGGAAACGTCGGTGAGGCGACCCGTGAGTTCGCTATCGAAGGGACTCCGGCAGACACTACAGCACCTGTCATCACTGAGGCGGCTCCATCGGGAACCATCCACGGTGAAAGTTGGGTAACGCTCTCAGCGGTTGTTAACGATGCGGAATCCAAGGTGATAAGTGTGAAGTTTGGTATAAACGACAAGCCACTTCGCTCTATAGCACCCGCACAGATCGCTGACGGTCGAGTTCAGGTTGCCGATAGTTTCACAGCAGGAACGCATACCGTCAAGGTCATTGCTATCAGCGAAGGCGGTAAAAGAGAACATTCATGGACCTTCACACTGGTCGTCGATAATGTCGCACCTACGATCACCTCAATTACGCCAACCGGAACTATCCGTGCTGGGCTCCCGGTCATCTCCGCGAGTGCCAACGATGCATCAGGCGTTGACGAAATCGATATCGTCCTGATGGATAGCGATGGCGAAGAGGTGAAAGGTGGCACCGAAGATGATGGTGAAAGTGATGTTGCGGGTATCACACGCTTGGATTTCATTCCTGAAGAACCTCTTGACGAGGGAACTTACTCGATTGAAGTCCGCGCAACCGATACAATCGGCAACTCCGCTACAGCAAAGGGTGGTTTCACAATTGACTTCGATACTGCCGCTCCGGTTATCACGATGGCATCGCCACAGAGTGAGGCGCGCCTGACTGAACGGCGTCCGCAGATTTCGATAACCTACGCTGATGCTGAATCCGGTGTCGATGTTGATTCTATCCGCTTTGTTCTCGATGACCAGCTGATTAACCTCAAACCGAATCAGAAATCGGCAACGCAGGTGATATATACACCGCCTGCCGAACTCGCTTTCGGTCAACATACCGTTAAACTTGAAGTATCTGACATGGCGCATAAAGAGGGTAACGTTTCTGATAAGAGTAGCGGTGCCCGTGAAGCGAACATGGCGGTTCATGAGTTTACTTTCTTTGTTGAAAGCGAGGAAGGCCCAGTATTGGCATCGCGTCCGATTAACGCCCCCAACCCGTTCAAGGACAATACTCGTATTTCCTTCACACTGACTCGACAATCCACAGTGAGCATTGTCATTTATGATATGACGCTCCGTCCGGTTCGAGTCCTTGTGGATAACGAGGTTTGGGATGCAGGCGAGTACATTGGCAAAGGCGCAATCGGGTGGGACGGGACGTCCACCGCTGGCGAAGACTTAGCTCGAGGCGTTTACTTCTGTGAAATTATAGTCGCAGACGGTTTCGAGCCAGAATATGCCATTCTCAAACTCGCACTGACGCGCTAAGTATACCGCAGTCTGCATATCGGGAATTGGGCATCCGTCCAGTTCCCGATGTGGACAGTCTTTTGGAGGATATAATGTTAATGACAAAGCACAGTTTTAGACGGGCTTGCAAGCTACGCCCTAAGGCTAAATGGGCTTCCAGACAGGGCCCGAAATTGCTATGTGGTTTAATACCCCTTTTCTTTCTTATCCTAGCGGTGTCACCGGTCAGCTTTGCCGGAGTGGATGCCATGCCACACCTACGGCTTGGTGCCGGGGCACGCTCGATAGGCATGGGTGGTGCCTTCACAGCAATCGCTGATGATGCCACCGCAACCGTTTGGAACCCAGCAGGACTCGGCTCCGCAGCGGATTTAAGTCTCAATTTTTCAACACAGCAACTCGATCTTGACAGAAGCCATAACTTCATCGCATTGACGAAAGCACTCGGCTCAGCCGGATCTATCGGACTTGCTGTCACAAACGCAGGTGTCAGTGGTATCCAGCAATATGATGCCAATGAACGCTACGGCGGCACATTCAACTATAGTGCGAACGCCTATTCCCTCTCCTACGGCATTGGGTTCGGAAGTTTCGGTATCGGTTTAACAGGTCGCATGTTGGCGGATAACTTTGGCGCAGAGGGCGTTGAAAGCCAGAGTGGGTTTGGCGGTGTAGATGTCGGACTCATGGGGCACGCGCTGCACATAGATGTCGGCGAAGAAAAGGTCCCGACTTTCCATTACGGACTCGCCGCGAAATACTTGGGGGCAGCCCTCGGTGATGACACCGTCCCAATGGTGATTAGCCTCGGTCTCGCTTATGATCTCTATATGGGTAACGTCGTCACATTCGCAGCCGATCTTGAGCAAGAGATGGTCAACCTTGACGAGAGCGCGACAAGCCTAAGACTTGGTGCTGAATACACCATTGTCACTTACAAATCCACCGCACTTGCTATCCGAGGCGGAGTTAGAGCATCACGCGACACCCAAAACCTCTTTGGCGGATTTGGCGTGAACATCGGCGGCTTGCAGATTGACTATGCTATTCAAGATGGCATGGCAAGCGAAATTAACGGCGTCGGATCGACTCACTTTGCGTCCCTCTCTTATAGATTTTAGCGGAAGCATGCCATCACGATGATCGTGATCGCGTGACTTCCGAAAAAGGAGATAACTGATGAAAATGATAAGAGGCACACTGAAGTTGGCACTGGTTCTGTACATTTGCGCAGCACTTAGTGGCGTTTACGTGTTATCCGCATCCGCGAAGATCACACCCCACGGCGGGGATGACGACACTATGCTCATCACTATTGTAAAGGGTGATACGCTCTGGGATCTCTGTCAAGAGCACCTCAAGGACCCACTCCGCTGGCGCGAACTGAGCAAATATAACGACTTCACCAATCCACACCTCATCTATCCAGGCGAAGAATTGCGTATTCCAGTCGCTATGATGAAAGATGTCGTCAATGAAGCTGAAGAAGAACTTGCCGCTCAGCAGGCTGAACTTGAAAAGTTAAAGGCGGAATTAGCCGAATCCGAAGCAACGCGGGATAAGCTCGAAGCAGAAATTAACGGACTTAGCAAGAGTATGGACGAACTCAAGGCACAAATCGAAGCACTTGAGGCAAGCCTAAAATCACAAGAAAAGTTAATGGCTGCTGTAAGTCAATCTGGTGACGCAGTCTCTTCCAGTCTCAAAGAAGCCCTGGCAGCGAGCAAAGCGGCTATCATTGACCAGATTGCTCATCTTGACATGCAGCTTAAAGAAGCAGCTAAAATGCTTGAAGCACAAAAAATGCAAGCGAAAGCAACCCACGCACTTGTTGAATCGATCGAAGAGAACGTGAAAATGCTTTTGACGAACGTTGAAGCTAATCAAAAGGCAATCAACGAAATCAAGATGATACTTGAGGATGCCAAGGGTGTCCACGAGGAACTCTCCTCATCCAAGCGCGCTTTGGTGTTTCTGACGACTGTGGCAGCAGGTGTTGGCTTGTTTGCTATCAACGCCATTGGTGGACGTAGCAGCGAATAAGCGAAACCCATCACCTTTTAGGCAGGGAAGGTGCTCAAACACCTCCCTGCCTTTTTTATAGAATTCGCTACGCATCGAAGGTCCTGGGTATATGTCATCAAATATCGCTAAATATCCTCAGCCACCCTTCACTCAGGCAATCAAACTTTACGGCGATAGAGCGGGAAGTAAGGGAACTTTTAGATTCGCTGGCCTCGCGTGGATACAAGATACCAAAGTTATCCTTGTACAAGGCGATGCACGAAGCCTCAACGGTGCCGCGGAGTGGCGATGTTTCCTACGGCTAACCACACTGGCACATCGACTCAAAAAGCCGGTTGTTTTGTGGAATCTGCCCATTGTACACATCGCTACAGTCCAACGTCGAACCTCGTTAGATTGCGCACAGGCGATTCAGAACGCTGAATTGGAACTGCTGAAATTGCCACATCCTATCGTCACGGTTTTCGACGAAGCTTATGACAGTACGTACGCCTATCCTGAACTTATATGGAATGATGGGGTTGTACTCGTAGCACCACCGGATGCGCAATTTTCTGAGCACGAAAAGGTGAAAATCGCACAGCGTCCAACGGACATTGAATCCGCAATTTTGGAACTCCTCTGTCAAGTAGAAGCAGTTCCTACCGCAGAATTATTCAAAAATCGGCAAGAATCCTTACGGCTCGCAGCGAAAAGTAGAATGGAACTCTCTTCAAACTCGTCCCACACTGAGGAGGAACCGCATGTTTGAAGCGAAATTAAAACCTCGACTTGAAATTATCCTGTCTGTCGTGGCAAATAAGATGGTCGCAATCGGTATTACAGCGAATATGGTGACATTCTTTGGGTTCGTCGTGAACCTCATAGCGACCTTTTACTTTGCAACAGGTCGTCTCGTCACCGGTGGGGTCTTGATTCTGTTTGGAGGAAGCTTTGATATAATAGACGGGGCAGTGGCGCGCGCCCAGAGAGACCCACGCGCATCGGGTGCACTCTTGGACTCTGTCATTGATCGATACTCGGAGGGGTTTCTTTTTCTTGGAGCCCTTATCTACTTTTATAGTTTGGAAAGTCTACTCGGAATAGTTCTCGCGTTCAGCGCATGGTTCGGTTCAATACTCGTCAGTTATGTAAGGGCAAGAGCTGAAGGACTTCAGGTGACCTGCAAGGTAGGACTCATGCAACGGCCAGAACGCATTATCTTACTTGGTGCTGGAACTCTGCTACAAGGCGCACTCTTGCATAAGTTTCCTTCTCTTCAAAGTACAGGAATGATTCTTCTCTGCACGATCGGTATACTCACACTCACCTCACACATCACCGCTATTCACCGCCTTATCTTTTCATATCAAGAATTAAGTCGCTAACCGAGTCCGAGCACCGATATAATATCTAAATGAAAAGGCTTTAATACCAAGTTCACCGAAAGAGCCAGGACTGCTACAACGAGTACCACTTTGACCCACTTTTCCCCTTTTTCCACTGACCAATGACTTCCAATCCAGGCACCAGTAGCATTTCCTATTGCCAATGTCGCACCTAAGGTCCAATCGACCTGCTTGTCCATAATAAAAATACCGAGCGCGACCACGGTGTAAAAAAAGATAACTAAAACTTTAGTCGCATTCGTCCGAATTAAGTCCATACCCGTAAGAAGACGCAGAGCAGTTATAATGAGCAGTCCTACACCGGCTTGGATGAACCCACCGTAAATGCCGATAAAGAAGAACACAACCATTGCGATGATTTTAGAAGTTCTGCCGCTCCCTTCAACCCTATCTTTTAACCCTGCTGTTGGGTTAAGCAGAGTTAAAGTCAACATAACAAGCATCACGCCCGCGAGGATGAATTGGAATAGCGCGGCATCCGTACCAATCGCAATTTTGGCACCTATCCCTGCACCAATAATTGCTGGTACAGCGAGTAAAATACCATACCGAAAATTAGAAACGCCCTTACGGCGAAAGCCCATAATGGCACTGAAATTTTGGAAGAAAATGGCGACCCTATTTGTGCCGTTTGCTAATGTTGGATCGGAGGTGAGGAAGATGAGCACAGGCAGTGCTAACAGTGAGCCTCCGGCAGCAACCGTATTTAAAAAACCTGCGCAAATACCTGTACCGAAGAGTAAGATGGTGTGCAAAAGGTTGAATTCCACTTTATTCCCCCATTATTTCCGCTTTTTTGATGAATTGGATAGTATCTGGCGATATTTCGCAAAACCGATGAGAGCAAGTGCAACAATATTACCGAAAATAATGGCACTTCCAAACCCTGCAATTACCAAAAAACTACCGATCCGAAGAATCCCATCTCCAAACGGGCACTGCCAGTGAAAAATAAAGATAGCCACGACAGGTATCAGTATGCCGAGCATGAACCCTATTCCGGCAGCGGTACCAGCAACATTCTGAAGTTTTTTCAACATCGGCAGTTGAACTTCAAACATCTCTGTCCTTTCATAGCCATTCCGTTAGGTAAGCCCCAAATACTTATCTCTGCCTTGTACAAGTGCCTCTATCTTTCGATCTACCACGGAGCGTTGGAGCATCCAAAAGCCGCAGTCCGGATGCACCCAGCCAATTCGTCCTGTACCCAACATCTTTGCTGCTGTTTCGATACTGGCTGCCACGTTATCCGGGGTCTCGATCGGATTGACCTTCACATCAATCACTCCAATACCGAGGACGATATCTGATGTAACTTCCCTGAGTGCCTCAAGATCTGCCTCAGGACGGTGTTGCAGTTCCAAAACCAAGTGGTCGCACCGAAGCATGTTCAAGAAGTCCACCAGCGCACCCCAGTTCCCTTTTTGGATCACCTGACCACCATAGTTGCCAAAGCAGAAATGGACTGCTTTCTCCCCGCTAAATGCATCGAGGACGATATTAATAGCTTCCGCGGCGCGAGGTCCGTCTTGTGGATTACCCGGTATATTCGCCTCATCAATTTGAAGACAGGCACAATCCAGTTCTCGAACCTGTGTCGCTAACACTTCCGCCAAAGCGGTCAGCAAGGTATCAAAGTCGCCATAGTATTTATCCAACAGCGTCCGAGCGAGCATGTAAGGGCTCGTTACCGTAAATTTAATGTCCTTGCCTGATACACTCACGGCGCGCTCACAATCGGAAACGAGGTTTAACGTGCCTTCTCCCAAGGCAGTCTCAACAACGCCTGCCGGTTTCGCACGGAACGACATCGTCTGCATCTGCCGAAATTCATGCCATTCCTGCCTCCCCACTTCCGCCCTCACACCAGAAAGCGGACGGATAAAATAATCAATCATTCCATTGGTATCTGGATGGTTGGCATCAAAGCGGTAGAGTTCGCCATCCGTCGGCAGGTCAATACCCCCTTGCCGCTGGAGGTCTACGACAACCCGCGTCGCATCAAGCAGGGTCTGCTCTGTTGGCATTGACAATAGCCATGCCGGTACAGGATAAGAACCCACAGTCGTGGTTAAAATTTCTGGTTTTTTTGTTGTGTTTTTCACAGGTTTATTTAATTCCGAACTAACTCAAAGGACTCAAGTTCAAAGACCGTGTCGACAGTCACATCACCGCGAGTCTGTGATTGTGTAAATTTGATAATTCCGACATCCGGGGCAACCCATTTTTTTACGACAGTGATGTCAAGTGGAACATTCTGATTTTCAATGTCAAATCCCCACTGAAAGGATTCCTGTACCTGAAAAACATGTTCAAAAGTTCCAGCTGGCACGGTCACGGTCTCTTCTGAAATTACCTCAAATTCATCGAGTCCACCGCCAATCGGAAAGAGTTCAGGGACTAATTGTGCCTGAAAGTTAACCTCCCAACTATCACCTGGAATAAGTGGGAATTGGTATAGTGGGAGATATGGCACAAACAGAATCGTATCGCCTGTGCCGGATGTGGTATTCTGCGCGTGCTGTACAATCGCTGAAACCTCACCATTTTCATCAAGACTTGGCCCGAGGTAAGAGTAGTTTACAATGTTCTCTAAACCTTCAGCCTGACTCGATTTCTGGAGGACAAAACTTTCAATGGATTCCCCACCTGCACGTTGAATCTGGATCGTATCCACAATTTCGAAGGTAATCCCAGCACCACTTGTGTCGCGATAATGCCAAACATTCCCTACAGCCAACGGATAATAGTTTCCAGGACGGGTCCGCCACACTTGGATATCAAGTGTGCTTCTCGTAGCATTTTCTCCATCGCTTACTGTAACTTCAATCTGATATTTCCGTTCAATGTCCGGCGCGCGCCAGAGGGCACCAGAAGCGTTCTCCGTTAACTCACCACCCGTAACCGCCCACGTATATGATAGGGAGTGGCCTTCAATATCGCCAGCTTTCAGGCGAATAGGCACCTCTGCCCCTGGCGGAACTATATCCGATTCTGCTTCAAACACCAGAATGTGTGGTGCAACGTTTATACTGCCGGTTTCATCACCACCGCAACCTACCACACTGACACCAATAAGCAAGAACCAGAAAATCTTCCAAGCGTTAACTATGTTTTTAGTTTTCATGGTGTTTTCTCCCCAAATATGACCTTTTTCACACAATCTCCATAAATTTCGGTAGCAGGTTCGCTGGGAAGTGCCATTCGTCAGACAACACCGTTACTTTTTCACACCTCAAGAGGTTTGCCGCGTAAGACTTCACGAGATTGGGTCTCACCGTTCCCCGTCACATTGTAAGCAAACGTGTTCATCAACCGGTCGTTTGTCGAATTATTTGGCGCAGATCCATGAATAATCAGGGCATTAAAAAAGACCCCGTCTCCCGGTTCCATCTCGACAGCAACAGCGTCTTCCCGTTCTTGATAGTGCCCGGGTAGAAACACGCCAAACGTCTGATGTTTCCGTTCATGCTCTTGTAAACCCCAATTATGGCTACCGGGTACAAACTGAATGCACCCATTCTCAAGGTTCGCCTCGTTGATAGCCAATTGACAATTAATCATAACCGGCTTGTTGTTATCATTTTTCCAATAGGCATAGTCCTGATGCCATGGGATCGCTGTTCCATCGCCACCTGCTTTTGGAAGCAATTTGCTGTGATAGAGCGATATGTTTTCACCCATCATGGCTTCCAATATATCCAACACTTCGTCAGAACGAAGCAGACGGTTCAGTGTCGGGCTTACCAACTCACTGTGCATCAATTGTTTGATACGCGGTGGATGGTCCTCCGAATCGTAGACTTCCCAAGAAATCCCAATGCCATCAGCAGGTTGTTCTGCCATACGATTGTGTATATCTTGAATCTCCTCCTCAATTCGTGCAATGTCTGTTGAAGAGACAAGCCCTTTTTTCAGAAGATAGCCGTTTTCTACGTAAAATTGCTGTTCTTTACTCGTAAGTCCCATACGATTTCTCCTTAGTTCCATTTAGCACACCATAGTTCAGACTTGGGTTCACCAAACTAAATGGTCCCGCATTCGTCTCCTAAATGAATTGTGCTATTAAAGTATACATCAAGTGTTCGGAAAAATCAAAGGGTTTTCATCTGACAGTCTGGTTAAACTCGCTCCGAGAAAAAAAGGTTTACTTCTGTTATGAATCTTGTTAAAATATTAAGAATTGGATTTTGCGTGTGGTAACTTTGAAGGCACTACTACGCTTTCAAAGTGCTTTATTATCGCGCCCTGTAAGTTCTGAGGATAGATCATCAATGGAGTCAACACTGATATGGACTATACACTCGAAAATTGCCAAAAACTTGTAGACGACTGGGTTCACACCTTTGGGGTCCGCTATTTTTCGGAGTTAACCAATACGACTATCCTTATGGAAGAGGTCGGCGAATTAGCACGGATTATGGCACGCCAGTATGGGGAACAGAGTTTTAAAGAGAATGAGAAAGACTTAGACCTTGGTGAGGAGATGGCTGATATCCTTTTCGTACTTATCTGTCTCGCGAATCAAACAGGCATCGAACTTGAGGACGCATTCAAAAAGTCAATGGAAAAAAAGACACGCCGAGATAAAGAACGTCACAGTAAAAACCCGAAACTTCTGAAAAACCGAGGATCAGACACCTAACCGCCGAAGGAGGCGGATAATGATACGCTATAGAGGCAACATACTTTTAATCTTAAGCCTACTTGTTAGTATAGGGGTTATTATAGGTGGATGTGCTGTTTTCCCAAAAAGTACATCTACTCCCTTGACAGTTGATCCACTTGTTGAACGGAATCGCGAGTGGCGTGAACAGGTTGAACTTGGCAATACTGAACTACAACGCAAAAACTTGCGAGCCGCGCTTACCGCTTACGAAGCCGCTGTGGCAATTCGTTCGGACGCAAGTGAAGTACAACGCAAAATCGCTGAGATATATTTCCAACTTGAAGAGTATGAAAACGCTCGAGACGCATTTGTAGCATTTTTGGCACTGGAACCGAAAAATATTACGGCTCTAAACTACGTAGGATACATCTCTGAAAAATTGCATGACTATACAGCCGCCGCTGGATACTACGAACGAGTCCTTGACATTTCAGTCGATAATCTCTACGCCTTGAATCACCTCGGTTTAGCTTACAAGCAGATGCAACGTTTCGACGAAGCCATTGAAATGCTCTACAGGGCATTGTCCATTGATCCGAGATGTGAACGCCCCGAAAGCGAAAATTTGCACAATTACTTGGGCTTAATTTACTTAGAGCGCGGTGAAATAGGTGAAGCCATTGCAGAACTACGGGAATCGATTCGGTTATTTCCAAACGATATCTGGGCAAGGGAGCAACTCGCTGCACTTTATGAGAACCAAGAACGTTATTTTGAAGCGCAACTCCAATACCAGCAGATTTTGGAAATTGATCCAGACAATCTCCTTGCCTTAACACGACTCCAAGTGCTTGCACGACAAGACTTCGGTACGACGGAGATTGTCGATGTACCGCCCGTTACGCTTCTCGATCCGGATGTTGAGCACATTATCGCGAGTGCCCCAGACGCGAGCGATTATCCTGATGCCGATACCTTAGTTCTCTTCAACCATTTCAGCCACGATATTCTGCCGACAGGGCAGTCCCGCTATACAACGCATCAGGTTGTTAAAATCCTCACCGAAAGAGGCATCCAAAAATATGGCGATATTGCCATTCCTTATCAACCCACCGCGCAAAATATCGGTGTTAATATAGCAAGAACAATTGCTGTGGATGGCACGGTGCTATACCCGCCCCATGAAGCCTTTAACGATGCAACACCACCTGGATTATTGTCCCAAAATCTCTATTCCGATGCAATGTGGAAGGTCATTTCCATGGTCGGTCTTGCACCAGGAGTCTGCATTGAATATCAGGTAACACTTGAAGATAAAGTCCCTGGAGGCGAGACATGGATTACTGGGGGATACAATTTCCAAGCGACTGAGGCTACCCTTGAGACGAGTTACGCCCTTCAAATACCCGATACGTGGCATCTTCGATGGAAAATTGCGAATACGTCAAACCCAAACGTACAAGAACCTGAGGTGTCCTACACAGAAAACGACACCGTTGTGTATATTTGGAGGTACGGCGAAACACCCGCACTGGCAATAGAGGACGGCATGCCGCATATTAATGACATTGCTCCACGCTTGCGCTACTCTTCGATTGCCGACTGGAACGATGTTTACTTATGGTATAAAGAACTTGCAAAAGGGAGATACACGCCGGATGAGAAGATTCAGGAAAAAGTCCAGCAGTTAACCCAAAATCTGACAACAGAAGCGGCAAAGATACGCGCCATCTACCATTTTGTCGCCGCAAATATCCGTTACGTGGGTATTGAACTTGGGCAGAGTGCCTATCAACCTTCATCTGCCACTGAAGTCTTTCAAATGCAATACGGAGACTGCAAGGATAAAACGACACTCCTAATTTCAATGTTAGATCTGGTCGGGATCAAGGCTTATCCTGTTATGATGAGTATCGCACCCTACGAGCGAATTGATACAACACTCCCGGCACTTAGCCAATTTAATCACATGATTGCCGCAATTCCCACCGGATCAAATACCTATATTTGGTTAGATCCCACCTCGGCGACTTGTAGTTACGGAGATCTACCTTATAATGCACAAGGACGCACAGGATTTCTCATTTCCGATACACACGGTGAATTTGTGGAAACACCGGTTTTCCCACCTGAATCCAATAGACTCGTGAGCACTACAGATTTGATCCTAAACAACCAAGGCACTGTAGAAGGGACACTCCACCTTCAGACAAGTGGGCAATATGACCTAAATACGCGGTGGGCATATCAACAGATACAGCCTCGTGCGATGAAATCCACTTTGGCAACTGAACTCAGCCAACAATTTCCCGGTATCCAGATAATATGGCATGAGATGTCAAACCTCAATGAACTCAATGTGCCTGTCGAAATTAGACTCGGTTTTCGCGTTGAGAATTACGCTACACCTTTGAGCAACAACATGTTGATGCCTTTACCAATTGATGAGTTTGTGGAGTATGCGAAAGCGTTTGCTGACGACCAACGCGTCTATTCATTGGACTTCGGTTATCCAACGCAAGTTGAGAAGACGATTCGTATTCAAATTCCAGAAGGATGGGGTGCCGCTCTACCGGAAGATAGTTATCACACCATAGAGAGCGCAGAATTGACTCGACAGTATAGACAGGTTGAGAATATCATCACTTATCGACTTATATTTACCCTTAAGGATAAGATACTTCCAGCAGCGGCATATTCGGCGGCAAAATTACTTTTTACCTCGCTTGCGAGTGAAGATGGCAGTCATTTACTGCTAAATATGGGTAGTTATAGTCGCATGTCAAGCCGATGATAGTTCTCTAACCTTCAGCGTTCTGGATCCTTCTTATTAACCCTTGACGTATTTCCAGCCATCGACCAAAACAGGGAGTCCACGAATTAGTCACATGGTAACAACTACAGCAGACAGAATCACGCCTGCCAATTCCAACCCGATAACTAATTCCGGGAAGGCACCTGAGTTTTTGAAGGCAATGACACCGCCAAGATAAAGAAAGGCGAGGGTTTTTATGATACCGTAGACACTGCGGCTCACTCGTGAACTGGTAAGCGCACGGCTCCATTTTGTAGTTGCTGTATGTTTTCAGGTTGGGTATCTTTTCAAGCTGCCTCAGCGTCTGTTTGGGATGAATGCCTATATCAGATGGATATGTATCAATGGCACAGGGGATATCCACATGCTCATGATCATTTCTGGTTTGGCGATGATTGTGAAGGTTGGATGGATAAGAGATTAACTAAATCTCAACCTCTGCATTCCCAAAGCATTCAAGCCATCAGGAAGCAATATTTTAAGTCGTGGAAATCTTACTCGGTTCTCAAAAAGAGTGGAGGTATAAAGAACCCTAAACCACCTAATAAGAAAAAGAAGTATATGACTACGCGCTGGTTAAAGTCTGCTATAACCTTTGTGGATGGCAGTTTGTTTGGTAAGAGACTACTGCTTTCTATGGGCAAAGGCAGACCGAAATTAGATATTCCTTTACCAAAGAAATTTGATATGGAGAAAACACATCTCATTTCTACAATTGATTTGTGTTACAAATTTGGTCAATGGGAATTACATTTCACATATACGGATAAAATAGAGAAACCTGAGAGTGGTAGCGGTATAATTGGTGTTGATATTGGCGAGATACATCCAATGGCTACTTATGATGGACAGCATACTGATATTTTTCATGGTCGATATATCCGATCGCTATATCGACATAGAAATAAAGTTTTGTCTGAATTTAGTCATAAAATTAGCCAATGCAAACGCCATTCTAAACACTGGTGGAAGCTCACGCGTAGAAAATGGAAGCGTATCACTAAGATTGACAATCAAATTAAGGATGCCCTTCATAAGCATACCACTGATTTTGTGAAGATTTGTGAAGAGCGTGGCATTGGTACAATAGTGCTTGGTGATTTAACTGGTATACGCAAAGGTTTGAATGTAGGTAAGAAAGTTAATCAAAAGTTGCACCAATGGGCGTTTAGAAAAATAACAACTTTGATTACATATAAGGCGAAGGCTTTAGGTATCAAGGTTGTTCAGATTAATGAAGCTTACACTTCACAAACTTGTCCAAAATGTGGCAATAAAAAGAAACCTGTGGATCGTAACTATATTTGTAAATGTGGTTTCAGGTATCATCGTGATGGTGTGGGTGCAATTAATATAAGACAAAAGTATTTGGGACTGCTGGGGCAGCCTGTAGTGGCGTTCATGGCGACGCCCTCGTATATCCGCTTGAAGGATATACCTGTTGCTCTGGCTTAAACCCAGAGAATGTCTCTATAAGGGACAAAAGGAATCTCCAGTCTTTAGACTGGAGACGGTTCAAAGTAACATACCGTATCACTGAAAACAATTGATTTCCTAAAACTAATGACTCTGTGAAAACGGAAAGGATAGTTATTCTATGAATGAAAATAGAAAACCGAACATCGTTCTCATCCTGAACGACGATATGGGTTTCTCTGACTTAGGTTGTTACGGTGGTGAAGTTCACACCCCGAATCTGGATCGGCTCGCCGCAGGTGGGTTGAGGTTTACACAATTTTACAACACCGCACGCTGTTGTCCATCTCGTGCCTCCATGCTTACTGGGCTACATCCGCACCAAACTGGGGTGGGGCACATGATGGGCGACGATGGATTAGAAGGCTACCGGGGCGACCTGAACGATCGTTGTATCACCATTGCTGATGCCGTCCGTTCAGAGGGTTACGGCACCTATATGAGCGGTAAATGGCATATCTCCCGGCATGCTGGTCCCGATGGACCCAAGCATAGTTGGCCCTGTCAGCGTGGGTTTGATCAGTACTACGGTATTATCACCGGTGCTGCAAATTTTTGGAAACCGAACACGCTGACGCGCAATAACACCCGTATCCAACACGATGAACTCCCTGAAGGTTATTTCTTCACAGATGCTGTCAGCGATGAAGCCGCGACGTATATCCGCAATCACACCGAAAAGAAACCCGACAGTCCGTTTTTCACCTATGTCGCTTATACTGCACCGCATTGGCCCCTACACGCGCATGAAGAGGACATCGCCTACTACAATGGGCGTTTCGCTGCCGGATGGGACGAGCTCCGAGAAGAAAGGCTCTCACGGATGCGGGAAATGAAAATTTTGGACGAGGCATGGCAGCTCACGGCACGGGATCCCTCACAGCCACCTTGGAGCGATGCGCAATACAAGGAATGGAATCAACGTCGCATGGAGGTTTACGCCGCGCAAATCACCCGCATGGATGCAGGTATTGGACGGATTCTCAACACGTTGGAAGAAACAGGCGAACTCGACAACACGCTCATTCTGTTTTTAGCCGATAATGGCGGTTGCGCCGAAGAACTCGGAGGTCCTCCCGCAATACGCGACAACGATTCTCTCATCAGTACCGAAACGACCTCCGACGGACAACCCGTCTATCGTGGCAATGATCCGAGCATCATGCCCGGTCCCGAAACCACCTATCAAAGCTACGGGGTGCCATGGGCAAATCTTTCCAATACGCCGTTCCGCGAATACAAACACTGGGTGCATGAGGGTGGGATCGCTACGCCACTGATTGCACATTGGCCAAATGCTATAAAATCGGCGGGAGAGTTGCGCCATCGACCCGGACAATTGCCGGACATCATGGCGACATGTCTCGAAGCTTCAGGAGCAACCTATCCTGAAGAACACAATGGGAAACCGATTTTGCCGTTAGAGGGAACAAGTTTAGTGCCGATTTTCGATGGGAAGGATAACGGTAAAGATGTTCTCTATTGGGAGCACGAAGGCAATTGTGCAGTCCGTCAAGATAAATGGAAACTGGTCTGCAAGTTTCCCGGTGATTGGGAACTCTACGACGTGGAAGCCGAGCGGACAGAAATCAACGATCTCGCTGCCAAGCATCCGCAAAAGTTAAATGAACTTGTTGGGCTTTATCGAGACTGGGCGGATCGGTGTTTCATCTATCCGTGGGATCAACTCCAAGAGCAACGCAGGCGGCAACGCCAATAATGCGTAAAAAGTTGTGTGTATGTTCGGGCGGGTTTCTGGGCCCGCCCGTCGTCGTAAAAAACTAAGCACACGGTAGCATCTTCAAACAGACCGGTGTTGGCACCTCTGCTACATCGCCTGTCGCATTTAATTCACCCGTTTCAGCGTCAATTGCGAACGTAACAACCGTGTCGGTCTGCTGGTTAGCCGCAAAGAGGAATGTCCCTTCCGGGTTCAACCCGAAGTTCCGTGGTGATTGTCCTTGCGTTGACTCATAACCGATGGGATTCAGCATGCCCGTCTCTGAATCAATTGCGCAAATCGCAATGCTATCATGTCCCCGGTTCGACCCATACAAGAATTTCCCCGAAGGGTGAACATGGATATCGGCACAATGACTGGTACCATCGAAATCCTCGGGAAGCGTGGAGACTGTCTGGAATTCAGCCAGCGTGCCAGCACTCGCGTCGTACCGAAAAGCTGTGAAAGTAGAATCTATCTCGTTAATTACGTATGCGTACTGTCCGTTCGGATGGAAATCGAAATGCCGCGGTCCCGCACCGGGTTGCACGCGTACCCACGGTTGCGTATTAGGCGTGAGCGTCCCGTTTTCCGCATCCAATTGATAAATGAGGACTTTATCAAGTCCCAAATCAGGTGAAAAGGCATAACGATTGCCCGGGTCGATCATAATCGCGTGTGCGTGGGGTTCCATCTGCCGTTGAGGGTTGATACTGGATCCCTGATGTTGCACAAAATCCGAAGCTTCACCGAGTCTGCCATCCGACGCTATCGGAAAAGCAGTAACACTTCCACCGCCGTAGTTTGCCACGAGTAGGTATTTGCCAGTAGCGTCCGCACTCAGATGACACGGAGCACCACCACCGGTAGCGCGTTGGTTGAGGTAACTCAGCTCCCCTGTCTCTTTATGAATGTAAAACGCCGTGACCGCGCCGCTGGCTTTGCCTTCAAATTCGCCCAATTCATTGACAGCAAAGAGGTACTGTCCACTCGGATGTATCTCCAGAAACGATGGATCCTCAACGCCTGTTATCTTGCTGCTATATTCCAACGCGCCAGTCGCTCCGTCTAAGCGGTAGACGTAAATCCCTTCGCTATCCCCTTGCGTATACGTACCGACATAAACGAAATAGTCTTGGCTGTTTTGTTGCGCCATTATTGCTAATCTCCTTATGATACTTCGAGATGAATCGTTTTCTCTTCACTTTCACGATAACCGATGCGGATTGCTTTGGCACGCACGGTCGTTTCGCCTTTTGATAGGCGCAGTGGATCGGTATACAGTTGCCAACGTGCATCATCACTCTGCTCCATTGTATAAGCAATCGATGCCCCGTGGGTGGAACAGTGAAGTTGCAGAACGAGAGGGGCTGTCCACTCGCCACCCTCATGTGCCACCTCCATACCGGGGTGTTCGGCGTTAATCGGGATAAAAATTGGAGCCGCTGTTTGAGGTTGTATGCCATCAGGGTACCAGGTCGCAACCATCTGCTCTTCCGGTATATCCCCCATATCCCCGAATTCGGATTGCCACTGTGTCAGTGTGTTGCGCATTCTTTCCAGAACGTTATGATGTCCCGAATCATCCGCCAAATTGTTGAGTTCATACCTATCATTTTCAACATCGTAGAGTTCTTCAGTAGGGCGCGGGCAACGGAACATAACCGCCTGGTCTCCCTCTAACTCACCCGCGGCATACAACCGCCACATCTCCTGCATGATCGGATGCCGGTTACGATACGGAATCCAGAGCAGATACGGTTTTTCAGGATAATAATTTCTGATGTATTTATACCGCTTGTCACGCACAGCACGGACCATATCATAAGATTCGTCGTAGCGATCGCGGGTCGCGAAGATATAGTCGCGTTCGATTTTCTCCGGACCGAGGAACGGTTGCCCGTGTAGATGTTCCGGTGCTTGCACACCACAGAGTGAGAGTACCGTTGGACCGAGATCAATCAAGCTCACGAGTTGTTCAGTGGCACTGCCAGCAGAAAGCGAACCGGGCCACCGCACAATCAACGGAATCCGAATTCCAGCATCGTAGGGCCACCGTTTGCCGCGAGGAAGTCCTTCACCGTGATCGCTCCAAAGGAAGACGATAGTATTCTCAGCGAGTCCATCTTCTTCCAATTGATCAAGGAGTTCGCCAACGCGGGCATCGGCAGTAGCGAGGTTATCATATTGACGCGCCAACGCTTGTCTTGCTTTTGGTGTATCCGGCAGATAGGGTGGTAACGCTACGTCGTCCGGATTCGTAGTTGTGGTCAACGGGCGATCCTCCCGCTCCCACATACCACTCTCGTGCGTAACAGTCGGATTGAAGACTGAAAAGAAGGGCTGTCCCGCTTCACGATCTCGCCAATGTGCTGTATTGTCACATGCATCCCAAGCCGTGATTGGCGGTGTAAATTGATAGTCGGTTTTGCTGTTATTCGTACAGTAATAACCCGCACCTCTGAGATATTCGGTAAAGGTTTTCACATAAGGTGGCGGCACTGCGGAATACGGGGTTGGCATGTCAGGCGTGTTTTGATTGGTATGGGCGGTGCGCATGTGATGCGTACCAATGGAGGTCTGGTACATGCCGGTAATGATTGCGGAACGGCTCGGGGCACAGACACCGGCAGTCGAAAACGCGTTCGGAAACCGACAGCCGCCAGCAGCGAGCCGATCAATATTCGGGGTCCGTGCGACCGTATCCCCGTAACAACCGAAACGCGGGGTCGTATCTTCTATAGAGATCCAAAGAATGTTCGGACGATCTGATGTACTCATTTTCACTCCCTGTTTTTGGCAACGATTCTACCACAAACAGCGGTTTAAGTCAATAAGATCGCCAAATCCATTTCTCTGTAGGAGGGAACTCCGATTCCCGACTCTTACGAACTATTCCCCGCTGGCGAGGTTTCTAATTGCTGATGGCTGACTGCTAACTTAGTTCCAACACCCTTCTGTATACGCCTCACGGTCAAATAACTTCTGGCGATGCGAGGTAGCCCGTTCTATCCATTCCGCAGGAATTTCTTGCGTGTAGCGGTGTGGGGGTCCCGCTTCCTTGAAGATGTCAATAGCAAAGATACGATAAGGCTGCGGTGAATCCACAGGTTTCGCCTCCACTGCGTGAAAGATACGGGCATTAATATAGACCATACTCCCTGGTGGCAAGTTGAGCCGTTTCTCTTCCAGTTTGCGTCCAGCTTCTCTGTCGAAATCACCTGCAAGCATCCGTTCGGGGGTCGCCTCTTTTGTCGGAGCGACTTTGTGGCTGCCCGGTATAACTTTGAGATTCCGATCACCGCGTGTAAAACCGTTCGGGTAGTACAGAATCTGTATATAGTAGTTATCACGCTCTGCGAGATTAACGGGGTTCTCATGCTTCCAATGGTGATGATCCTGATGGTATCCAAGTGGACCGATCCCCCGGGGTGCGATGTTAAGTGCAGAGTGGCAGAAGTGGTAGGCATCGCCAATAGTCGCACGTATTAGGGTCGTAATAAACGGGTCGTCAATAAGCTGATCGCTATACGCACCGCGATCGTTCCATGGACGAGTAAAATAGGAACGTTGCTGTTCCTCACTGTTACGCAACGCCTCAATGAACTGGCGCGCTGGCTCAAAACGCTGCGTGATTTCTTCAATCAATCCTTCTCTGCCGTCATCCGTGAATACATCTGGATACGCGATGTAGCCATTATCATGAAAAGAATCTATATCCGCCTGCGACGGACCAGATAACCGGAAAAGTGAATCAAGTGTCGTAGTTGTTTCCATAGTCTTTGTTCCTTAAACTATGTCATAGGGTTTGTTGGACTAAGGCGCGGGGCCCTGATCCAATGGATATGAGTTTAGTTGCGTTCTCTGGACATTGGTTTGACTTTTCGTTGATTTGAGAGTATAATTCTACTATTCTTTACGTTTCTGACGCTGTAAAATCCTTAGTGTCTTATGTGAGATCAATAGGAGCAAGAAAAATGCAAAAACTCGATCGTATAACGTTCAATCCAAATGTAATGGGCGGCAAGCCTTGTATTCGCGGCATGCGGGTCACTGTTGGGACACTTGTCGGTTTGGTTGCCAGCGGTAATTCCGTCGAGGACATCCTGAAAGCCTATCCTTATGTGGAAGAAGAGGATATCCGTCAAGCTCTGACCTATGCTGCTTGGCGGGTTGAAGAAATTGATGTGCCTCTGAATATCTATGAAGATACTAATTGATATGAACCTTTCTCTTGAATGGGTCAACATTTTACAACAACATGGATGGCATGTAGTTCATTGGCAAGAGGTTGGTGATCCGCGCGCGTCAGACAGTACCATTATGGATTGGGCACGTGCAAATAACTATGTTGTGTTTACACGTGATCTTGACTTTGGAACGTTCTTAGCAACTACCCATGCTCAAGCTCCAAGTGTGATTCAGGTTCGTAGACCTAATACTCTCCCTCATAATTTTGAGAATTGGTTTGTAGAGCTCCTTCATCAACACGAAGCAGCCTTAGAAAGTGGTGCTTTACTTACCGTGGACGAAGGTCGGGGAAGAATACGTCTTTTACCCTTTCCAGCAGACGGTTTATAGTCTCCTTACATCCGACTGTGTCCATCTTGTTTAAATTTCTCCAACAACGCCGTCAACCGGTCTACAATCTCTGGGTGTGTGTCCCACAGATTGTTCGTTTCACTCGGATCCTCGTAAATTTGATACAATTGCCCTGGGACATCCGATTTCGGACCACCGTCGCGAGGTGGGGGCCATCCGCCTGAGCCTTGCGTCCCCAGAATCAACTTCCACTCGTCATGACGGATAGAGAAGACCCCGGTGCTGGAGTGGTGTACAATAGCCTCCCGCAAGGGATTCTCTATCTCTTCACCTAACAGCGCAGGCAGGACATTACAGCTATCTTGTCCCGAATCGTCCGAGACTTCTGTTCCAACGATAGCAGCACACGTCGCCATCAGATCCGTGAGGCAAGTTAACGCGTCGGTTTGCGTATTGGGTGCGATGACTCCGGGCCAGCGCGCAATCAGCGGTTCACGATGTCCACCTTCCCAGATATGCGCCTTATAGCCACGCCAATCGCCGCATGACTTATGATCATAGAGGTGATACGGCATTGGACTATTGTCGCCTTGGATTCGGTCGCCGGGTAGGGCACCGTTATCGCTCGTAACAAAAATAAGCGTCTCATTAGTTTTGCCAGTACGCGCTAACGCATCCATCACCTCACCCACCATCCAATCGACGAGCCATACCAGATCGCCGCGAGGACCCGCACTGCTTTTGCCACGTGCGAAATCTGGGACGACTGCTTCTGTGCAAGGTTCATGCGGTGCGGAGGGGGTCAGATAGAGAAAGAAGGGGGCATCCGTATCAGCTTGCCCCTCAATATATTCGACTGCCTTCTGCGCAATAATTGGGTCGGCATCTTTATGTTCCCATCCGGGGACCATCATTCCGGGGCGACTTGTATACTCTGGTATTTCATGATAGACACTCGGAGTCTCAACAAACGTATCGTTCTCAATAAAGCCATAAGGAGGTTGGCAGGTTGGACAGCCAGCATTTCCGTAGAAGTAGTCAAATCCGAGATCTATTGGACCGCCAGTCAATGGTGTATTGAAATCGATATGTTCCTCTAACTCGCGTCCCGCGTTCTGCCACGGCAGCGGCGCGTTGAAATCGAAATCGTATCCCGGGACCGTCGAAAATTCGAGACCCAAATGCCACTTACCGACGCATGCGGTGTTGTAACCCGCATCTTTCAGCAACCGAGGCACCGTCAAGCGTTCGGGTTCGATAAGCGGAGGCTCATACCCGTAAAGCACACCGTGTTTGAGACGGCTTCGCCAGCAGTATCGCCCCGTTAAGACCCCGTATCGTGTCGGCGTACAGACTGCAGAGGGAGAGTGTGCATCGTTGAAGCGAATTCCCTCCTGCGCGAGTTTATCCATATTCGGGGTAGGAATCTTTGAATCAGGGTTATAGCAGCCGACATCACCGTATCCCATATCGTCTGCCATGATAAAGACAATGTTTGGCGAACTCTGTATATCCATTTTTTTAACTTACCTTGCGGTTCGGTCAGTTGGGTTTAGACTTTATCTCCTTCTCCGTAGACGCACCTGCGCTGTTGGTGCAGGCTTGGTTTTCTCATTCATTCCGTAAAGGAGATAGCGATTATAGGCACGCCTACTGTATTTTCGCTTTTAATTCAGCAATATCCTTATCAAGCGATGCCTCTTCAGCATAGCTCGAAAATTCGCGCTCCAATTTTGCATCCTGGTACGCAACATCCACCTCAGCCGCCGTTTTCGCCAAGGTGGCTGCCTCCGTCGCGTCCTGATCCATCTTCGTAAGCGTTTCAAACGCTTTACTGTCCTGTATCTCTTTTAACATCTCGCGGAGATGTGCTTCGGCATCAACGTTCCTGTGTTTTGCAACGACGGCTGTCTTTTTCCCCTCCGCTTGCATCATTTTCTGCTGAAGATGCTCAAGGAGATCACTGAGGTCCCGGACGATTTGTTTCTGATCTCCCCACTGCGTTTTGTATTGATCCGCTAACCGTCGGTATTCGTTTCGTTTTTCCAAATCTTCGCGTGCCAAATCCTCGCGTCCGGCTTTAAGGGTAATGAGTGCGCGCGCTTGCCACTGTTCTGCTTGGGCAACTGCTCCTTCATAAGCGTCTTGAAACTGTTTTTCAACCCCAATAGAGGCAGCAACCTTCTCTCGTGCCGCTGAAAGCCGGTTTTTCATCTCAACGATGACGCTCTCTAAAACACTCTCCGGGTCTTCAGTTTCAACCTCAGTCTGTTCCGATTCCGGCTCATATTGCACAACGACTGTCTCCGCGAACTTATCTCCAAGCCGTTGCTGATTTTTCCCAAGGAACCAGAGTAAATCAAAGGGTTGAAAGATACCCGCGAATCGGCGAACGAAAGCATCTTTGAAAGTACACGGTTTACCGTCTTTCAAACGGAGCACTTGTAGGGACAACAGTTTCTTTCCTATTCCCTGACCCTTCCTGAAGCCGTCGATAAAAAATAGACCGAATATCCACAAGACAGCACTGAACCCCCAAGCAAAGACGATGAGTCCGATGCCGGTTAACAGCGATCCGGATACATCGGAAGGGAGTGTCGGGAAATCGTCGGGGCCTGCAGGAAATATCGGGAAAACCATGAATGCTGTTAGAAACGTTAAAAGCAGGACGAAAACTGTTTGCACGGCACCTAAGATCGCAATATCTATAAAGAGCGCGTATAACCGTGCCATTCGGGATGCCAGTTTAAATTTTTTCCCTGCTATTTCAATAAACTTCATCTTCAAATCCTAAAAATTTTTTTATGTTTGTACCGCACATTCGATGAACTATCGCTTCTGTAATTTCGTCTTTAATTCAGCGATGTCCTTGTCAATCAATGCCTCTTCAGCATAACTCGAAAATTCACGCTCTAATTTCATATCCTGATATGGGACATCCATTTCAGCCGCCGCTTTCGCCAAAGTGGTGGCTTCAGTCGCGTCCTGACCCATCTTCGTAAGTGTTTCAAGTGCTTTACTGTTCTGTATCTCTTTCAGCATATCGCGAAGGTGTACTTCAGCATCAACATTCCTGTGTTTCGCGACGACGGCGGCTTTCTCTCCTTCCGCCTCCATCATTTTCTGTTGAAAATGCTCAAGGAGATCATTGAGATTCCGGACTATCTGTTTCTGATCTTCCCATTGGTTTTTATATTGATTCGCTAACCGTCGATATTCGTTTCGTTTTTCCAAATCTTCACGAGCTAAATCTTCACGTCCTGCTTCGAGGGAGATAATAGTGCGTTCTTGCCATCGCTCCGCTTGGGCAACCGCACCATCATAAGCATCCTGAAACTGTTTCTCAACCCCAATAGAAGCATTAACCTTCTCGCGTGCTTCCGCAAGCCGGTTTTTCATTTCAACGATGACACTCTCTAAAACCTGCTCTGGGTCTTCAGCTTCAACCTCAATTTGTTCCCGTTCTGGTTCATATTTCACAACTACTGTTTCTGCCAACTTATCTCCCATTCGCTGCCGATTTTTTCCAAGCGTCCAGAGAAAATCCAATGGTTGAAACACACCTGTGAGTCGGCGAATAAAAGAATTTTTGAAACTACACGGTTTACCATCTTTCAATCTCAGCACCTGTAAGGACAACAGTTTCTTGCCAGGTCCCTGTCCATTTTTGAAGCCGTCCATGAGAGACATACCGGCTGTCCACAAAGCGATACCACTCAAGGCGAAAGTATCCGGATTATTAATTGCAAATGGTCCTAACAGAAAAACTAAAAGCAATTGCGCGACAACCAACGCGCTTATTGGCAGTTTAGTTCTCGGTCCTAATATCCACAATAAAGCACTGAGTAATCCAATCTGAAGACCGAAACCCACTGTTTTGAGAAGAAGGAACAAAACCATTAGGATACTCGCTAAGAGCATTCCATCTACCAAAAACGCAAATAAGCGCGCGAATCGAGACCCTAATCTGAATTTTTTACCCGTAATTTCAACAAACTTCATCCTGAAAGTCCTCTATGCTTTCCAGTGAACGCGTGTTACATTGAAAGGGACAAACTCACAGCACTCCGCGCCAAAGTGTGGATTTCGCTTGAACACCGGTTTTGTAAATCCTGCCGCCTTCTGTACATATAATATAGAGTCTATGAAGGTGAGAAAAGATAGTAAAACAACACCAGAAACGAAGGGCGAGGTATGGAGACCTCGCCTTACAATATTACAAGGTCGGCACCTGCACTGCGACTTCGCGTCCACCGGCGTTCGAGGAATCGATAACGCCTTGGATAATAACGTTCGTAAGCAGCACACCGTAGGGATCGATCGGCGCAGGTTTTCCTTCACGGACAGCGTCAATAAATGCCGTATCTTCCTCATGGAATACGCTCACCGATTCAAACTCCGTGAATTCTTGGTCAAAAATTTCACCGTCTTTGTCGCCATAAACGCGGACACCGTCCTGCGGTCCACGTACTTCGCCAATGCCGAGGCGGAGTCCCGCTTTTTTGCCGAGGAAAATTGTCCCACCGAGCGAATCCATGTTCATGCACCAGCACGTCTTGAAAACCATGCGCGCGCCATTCTCGAAAACCACCCAGCCGACACCGAAATCTTCAACTTCGGTCTCTTTAAGCGCGGGATTCCACGTGTTGTGTAAGCTCAGATAGTTAGAGGTAATACCAGAGACGGCTACAGGCTTCGGATGTCCCATTAGATAGAGCGCGGTATCCAGTGCGTAAACACCGATGTCTGCAGACGCTCCTAAACCCGCTGTCGCCTTGCGGATAAAGCTGCCACCCGGATTCCCACGTCGTCGATCTGCAACCGTTTCGACGTAGTAAATATCGCCAAGCGTGCCAGCGTCAACAATCTCTTTCGCTTTAACGACCTCTGGTGAATACCGGAGTTTCAAGCCGACCATGAGGATTTTATCGTTTTCTTTGGCAGCACGCCACATTGAGGCGGCAGCATCCAGCGTCGCTTCCATCGGCTTCTCGCAGAAAACATGTTTGCCAGCGTTCAGCGCGGCGACGGTCGGTGCTGCATGCACACCGGTGGGGGTACAGACGTACACTGCCTCAATCTCATCCATTTTAAGCATTTCGTTGTAATCGGTGAACGTGCGCTTGATACCCCACTGTTCTTCCGCCCGCTCCAGGTTTGCAGGGACAAGGTCGGCAGCAGCGATAATCTCAGCACCATTGATCTCAGCAAGCGTTTGACAGTGTGCCCTCGAAATACCACCCGCCCCAATCAAACCTAATTTAATTGTTCGCATTTTCATCTCCTCATCAGATATTTTATTTTATTGATTTTATCCATTTCCCCTTTAGAAGTCAAGCGAAATTCTACGCACTTTAGGGCTATTCAACTGCCCTTTCACCGCACCACAACGCAGCCGAGGTTTCCAACCTCGCCCATTCTACTCACAATTATAGTAAAATCGAAAAATATGTTTACAGTTTGTCAGGGAACAACACCCACCTCCGCTGGCGAGGATTGTATCCTCGCCCATCTTTGAGTGTATAGGTAATTACGGGTTTTATTATAAATAGGACTTACGCACTGCCCCGGTAGGGTCTTTCACCTAACCAGGGTTCCCACCCGTTACTGGGAAGGGACACCGAATCCTGTGAAAATAGGTGAAATTTGGTCATTTTGCGTAAGTCCTAATAAAAAAACAATAGGGCAATGAACCGAAGTCCATCGCCCTATTGTTTTGGATAGGTTAGTTAGAAATATCCCTGAAATAACCTTGTTGTTGCTACTACCTATTGATTTGATGTCTTCAAGTCGCCCCACGTCGTCGTCAGTTTACCAGCCGCACCGATATGCCCTTTCAGGCGGATACCGTGGGTCAACGTCTGACGGTTACCATCAAGCGAGACATCCTCTATCTGGTAGTAGTATACGACATTCGGTTGCGCAGTTGTATCCGTGTAGGTATAGAACTGCTTTTCACTACTTGTGCCAGCACCCGGAACCATAGCTGCGTTGATGACTTGGAACTGACCATCGCGTTGCTGACTGCGCTTGATGAAGAATCCAGCGTTGTTCAGCTCGGACTGCGTCGACCAGGTAATCACCACGGCACCCGCGTCATCGCGTGTGGGTCGGAAGTGTGAGAGTTCGACGGGCAGCGGTCCACCCGCATCATACCCCGGTGTCCCAGCGTCTTCATCGCTACCATACCACGTCGTCGGTCCAGAGACCAATGCCGTGCTCGAAGCGAGAACCCAACCGTTCGCGGCGGTGCCCATTGTTGCCATGCCATCATCAAGCATTTCACGACGGATCAAGGAACTCCGACCGGTTTCGTCCATGGGAATTTCCCATGCTTCATCGGCACCGAGGTTGCCGGCTGTGTCGCCGTATGCCACAACACCTGTCATTTGGGGTGGCACGAGTGCCGCCATGAACGCCATGGTGCTGATGAAGGTGTAGCGACCCGTTTGATCAACTTGACTGGAGATGTCAACAACCCGTGTGCTTCCCGATAGGTTGCTGGAGCTACGAGCACTTCCACCGACCAATAGGAGCGATTTACCCATTGTGCCACCAGCATCTTCACCACCACCGACACCGAGGGTGCCGCTGAGGTTAATGCTTACGGTTTCGCCAATCGCATCCGCATCGGCTTCGGAGTTGGTAATCATCAGAGACCAGCCTGCGAGACTCACTTCTGCGCCAGAGACGTTGGTGAGTTCGATCCACTGCGGGAGTCTACCGTTGCCGGTATTCACCATGATTTCAGTAATCATGATGTCATCCGGCATCGCAACGGGAACAACCACAGCAGGTGCTGGGGGTGTCGGTGCGACTGGATACGCAACGGGCGCTGCACCGGGTGTGCCGATACGCTCACCCGTCTTCGTCAGATCGAAGTTCAGACCTGGGGGTGAAGAGGCTACCCAGCTGCTTGCCAGCGTGCCATCCGCGGCACCTGTCGTCGCATCAATCGAACGCTGCATCGAGATGAGGGACTGCGTTGGAATCAGAGCGGTGAGGTCCCCTGCTGCTTCATCTTGACCTGTCCGACCGTTTTGACCTTTGCCTGCGATTGACCAATAGCCACCCGCACCGACAGTGCCGACACGATCCGCTACACCTGCTGGCAATGCCGCAGGAACTGCTTTCGTTGTTGCGGTCGCTGCCACAGCAGCCGTCTTCGGCGGAACCGTTTCATTCGGACCATAGAAGACGAACTTGTGGTTGTCCTTGTGCGTCACAACAGGGGCACCAGACGTGTTCTGGATTTCAATCCACTGGCTATTGCTGTTAACCTTAAGAGACGCATCCGAACCCCACATGATCTCACTGATGACCAGTCCTGCCGGACCCACGAGATCAATCGTGCCACCGTTAGAGAGGAAGGCTTCCAAGTTCGGCAATTTGTCGATCTTAACGGCGTTATACAAGCGCTGCGCAGGGGTTCGATCCGTGGTTTTAGGGGCATCCTTACCAGAATCGAGTCCTTTGACCCCGGATTCACCAATATTTGCAGCAAGCACGATATACCCACCCGCTGGGATATACTTTTCGTGCGGAAACGCAACCGAAAGTCCATCGGCCTTATCCTTCAAGACCTCTTTGCCGACCTTGACCGTCAGTTTATCAATACTCTCTCCAAAGAATACTTCTCCGTCGTACGTGTAAGGGGCCTGGGGATCGAAACGGGTCGGTTTGACGAGGTCCTCAAACGCTTTCACCTTAATGACAATATCGTTCTTATTCTCGAATGTCGGTTCGATCGTCACTGAGTACTGATAAAATAGCCAATGTCTCCCAGTTGGGGGAAAATCGGTACCCACTGTGGACCCGAATGTCCGCGGCTTCACAGAAGGTAAGGGGACAATCTCAGTGGCTTTTCCGTTTGTAACATCAATATGGTCGGTCGTGAAGCTTCTTGGCTGCTCACTCAGTAGGATGGTAACTTCAAAGGGTTCAGTGACACCAGCACGGGCACGTAGTGCTGTTGTCGAAATCTCATACACCCCTGGACGTTTAATCAAATGCCTGTCAAATGTTCCTCCGCCGAAAAAATCAAGGAGATCAGGAGGTTCTCGACTCTCTCCGTCTACATATACCAAATCAAACGCTACCGATGCCTCGGCGTTCTTACGATCCGCTTCAGCAACTGCAGGATCTACAGCCTCCACGCTCCCTTGTTTGATGTAGACGAGCACTCTGTTGTGGTCCCTTAGATCGGGGATGATAGGGTCACCGACACCCTTACGGGTCCCGTCGCGGGTATTGAAAATTATCGTGTAGTTCTTACCGTCATGTCGATTCGGATCCCTTGGCTCAATGACGACAGACCTGGCAGTAGTCCTGGTTGCAAACACCTGTCCAATTTCGTTATAAATTAGGACGACGATATCGTGATGGGTGAAAACACCTGTATCTTCAAAAGCATCAAAGTTTTCCCCACCAAGAGTGTTTGGAGGACCCCCTCTATAATCTACGACCTTATCAAACTTAACATAAACAGTAGTGTTCACATTCCATTCCACTTGGATGTCATGCTGATATTCGGGGAAACTTTTATCGGCAAAGCTGACATCCTCTATACTCAGTTCCGTCTTAAAATCACCGGCAAACGCGTGAGACGCAACGAAGGCGAGTACCAGCATTACAACTAAAATTGTTAGGGAAAAGGTCCCTTTGTTAGACAACATTCAATATTTCCTCCATTTAAATCAAACTAAAAAACATTCGTATATTGAACCGTATGGGGCAGTAGGGATTATTGCCCCGGCACGTCTTGCATTGTGTGCCTCATTCTCAAACAGCAACAGCCAGAAGCCTCTGCAATCGAGGTGTTGGCACGGATAACCCGCATTGGGTAGGGGCCCAATGCAACAAAAATAGCTCGTACCAGTACCAGATCCACTCTCCGAAAGGGAAGTGCGTACGAGCATAAAGAAGACAGCACAGTAGGAAGTGCTGATATTGACTTGTGAAGTGATTTACTTGTCGTGTGTAAAGTGCCTTGTGAATGCTATCTGAACGGCAGAAGGTAGCGACGAACAAGCAGTGTGGGAGCGACGCAAACGATACTCGTGAGGCGTAGGGCCCGTTTTCATTCTATTCAAATTGCTACGTCTTCGCTGCATGTTCTTTACCTTTGATCGGCTTTAGGAAATCGCATCCGCGCATTTTTTCGCGTTGCGTGTTCCGTTTAGTTAATAAAAATTATACAAGAAAAAACAGATTCTGTCAAATCTTTTTTGAAAAAACGGGTAGACTGTGCACTTAGGCAAATGTGATCGCAGCGGATTTTGCTTGGGCATTTTGCGATTTTCTTCACGGTCGTCTCTCACGCTATCGGGAGCGTGCTTGCAAACGAGCGAGTTGTTCTCGGAGTTGTGCGGCTTCAGCTTCAGCGTTTTCAGCGCGTGCTTCAGCGTTTTCAGCGCGTGCTTCAGCCGCTTCTGCAGGCGTCTGAAGCCAGGTCTCCGAAACTGGATCATAAATCCCGCAGTCCATATCACGCATCCGGAACTCTAAGCCTAATACCTCGGAATAGATATCCCCAGCCACATTCGAGGACATCTCCACATAACTCCCATCCACTAAGGTAAACCCCATCAGCGGTGTCGGCAAATACAGACCTTCCGCATCATACAACACATAGTCCTGTATTCCCAATGAGGCATAGAGTTCCCTCTTCTCCTCTAAGTCGTTTCGATAGGTGCTTTTGCTGCTCATCTCCATCACGAAATCAGGCATCTTCCCCTCTTCCCAGACCTTATACGTCAGCCGAGGCTTCTGACCGATTCCGAAAGTGACGAGAACATCGGGGGCGACGACCTTCTGGGGGTGCCCCTCCACGTAATACATGAGTATATCGCCAGAGACATAGACTTCCGGACGTTGTGTAAAATGGTTCTCAAGTGTTTGTATGATGCGAGTGAGGATGCGTCTGTGCATATCACTGACTGCCATAGGTTTTCCGTCCGTTTCTGGATAAAGTTCCGTTTCAGTCGGCGCGTAGGCGATTTTGGATTGATTTGTGTAATTTTGCATCGGTGTTCCTCCTTTTGCGTCAAGTACCTGAAGAACGGGTTTTAGGATTTTGATCCACGGTCTGTATTACATGTTAAGTATAATCCAAAATCGGAGTTTTGTCAAAAATTTAATAACTGCCCAAGCTTATATTGACACAATCGCCGGTATATGCTATATTTCAAACACACTTTTAACAGTTGAGGAGATTATTGTGAAAGCGGCTCAATTTTACGGTGGAAAAGACATCAGGGTCGAAACCGTACCCGATCCAACACCTGAAGCGGGACAAGTGTTGGTCGAAGTAGAAGCAGCAGGGATCTGTGGAAGCGATCTACACGGGTACCATCATCAACCAGAGACACCCCTATCGCCACGTATTGGTGGGCATGAATTGGCGGGAGAAATTATTGACATAGGTAAAGGCGTTACAACGCATGAAAAAGGTGCTCGCGTAGCGGTTGAACCGATCATGCCGTGTAACAACTGCCCCGAATGTTTCAACGGCTATTACAATATCTGTGCGAACCTGCGGCACGGTAGCGGGGGCTTTGCGGAGTTTATGGTCGCCCGTACACCAAACGTGTACACGTTGCCAGACAGTGTATCACCTGAAGGTGGCGCGTTAGCAGAGGTTTACGCAGTGGCAGTCCATGCCGTCAATAGAGCGATGGTGTCGCCTGGAGATCGTGTTGCCATTGTCGGAAGTGGTCCCGTTGGGTTGACAATCGCTCAGGTAGCCGATGTCGCGGGGGCAACCTCTATCGCCATGTTGGGCAAGCCAGATGCTCCGGTACAGATCGCACACGAGGCAGTCGGAGCCTTGCCTATCAACGTAGATAAGACAGATGCTGTCGAGGCTATCATGGAGTGGAGCGACGGCAGAGGCGCGGATGTGGTCTTTGAGGCAGTGGGTGGATCTGCGAATACGTTAGAACAGGCGACAGAAATCGCCGCGAAACGAGGACGTATCTGTATGGTAGGCGGTCATCGTACCCCGCTCTCCTTTTCGGAACGTTTCGCACGAAGCCGTGAACTTACGGTAATCTGGTCGTTCTGTTACGGCAGACGGGGTGGGAAAACAGAATTCCAAATTGCCATCGACTTACTCGCCGCTGGCAAACTCGACCCGAATCCACTGGTCACGCATCGGTTCGACTTAGACGATGTTGCACAAGCGTTCGCCGTCGCCGCCGGACGTGATGAACACGGATCCGTCAAAGTTCTCGTCCTGCCCCATCATTAAAGGAGGTAAAATGGAGACTCTTAAACTGCTCATATTTGTCGGGACAGAAGGGATTTATCACGATCATGCCGGAAACGGACAGTTCCTGACATCGATGCTCAATGACACCGATAACATTGAAGCCGATTTCTCGCAAGACTACGGCATACTTGCAAATGGACTCGACAAGTACGACACCGTACTCTTCTATACCGATGTTGGGGAATTCACAGCGGCACAAGAAACCGGTCTACTCACCTATATCCGGACTGGCGGCGGATTTTTTGGACTGCACACCGCAGCTGCTTCGTTCAGAGAAGCCGAAGGCTACCACGGTATGCTCAACGGGTTCTTCGACGGACACAGTCCGTATATGGACTTCACCGTTAATGTAGGCGACGTTGAACATCCGATTACTGAAGGATTAGCCGATTTTAAGGTGACAGATGAACTCTATTATCTAAAACACAATCCCGATACATCGCACCATCTCATGCACGCCTATGATGAGACGAAAGATGAGACACATGTCATGGCGTTTCACCATACGTACGGCGAGGGCAGAGTGTTCTACTTCGCACTTGGACATGATATAGCAGTGCTTGAGAATCCGAGTTTTCAAACGGTTATCCGCCGCGGCGCGCTTTGGGCTGGAAACCGGCTTTAATGGCTATCGGCTGTCGGCTTTCAGTAAAGAAAAGAGGTGTTCTGTACGCTTGTGTCTTTGCTGATGGCTGATAGCTGATCGCTGTTCCTTACACCATATCGCGCGCTGGATAATGCGTATCCCCCGGTGATATATCCGTCGGGTCGTTCGACACAGCCGTCTCCGGTGGCATCATAATCTGATTTTCGTTCACCGGATCATCGGTTTCCGTCCGCCACTGCTCCAAACGATCGCGCATTTCCGCCAAAACGTCCGCATAATCTGGGTTCCCCGCGAGGTTATGTGCCTCCGACGAATCAAACACGACATCGTACAACCTCTCCGTTTCCACAGGTTGATTGTCCCAACCGTGCTCCATCATAAAAGTCTTGCTAATACTGTCATCGCAGTTCGGCAACGCCCATTTTTCTGCAGTGTCATAACGGCGGATGTATTTCCATCGTTTCGTTCGGATCGCGCGTTGCGGTTCGTAGCAGCAATGGTAGTTGACTTCAGCAAAAATAGCATCGCGAACATCTTCCGCCTCACCACAAACTAACGGAAGCACAGAATCACCCTGTAACCACGCCGGTGCTTCAATTCCTGCTAATTCACAAATAGTCGGGAAAAGGTCAATCTGACTGACCAATCCATCCGCAACTTGTCCTCCACTAAATCCTCCAGGACCGCGAACGATGAGCATTATACCGATGCCGTGGTCGCTGAGATGGCATTTCATACGGGGGAAGGCAAGCCCGTGATCGGTCGTACATATCACAAGCGTGTTTTCAGCAAGCCCGTTTTCCGCCAACGCGTCAAAAACCACGCCCATTTTCCTATCCAGCGTCCGAGCCGCATCTATGTATTCCGCCATATCCTGCCGAGTGACAGGGGTATCAGGGAACGGTGCTGGTGGTTTCACATAACGTGGGTCGGTTTTCGGTTCGCCATCCGGCGGCGGATCGAATCCTTTCGCTCGACGATGTGTTTCGCCAAATCCGACATCTAAGAAGAAGGGAGCGTCATGCTTTTCCGAGATGAAGTCGCGTGCGCGTTCCTCTGCTCCCTCTCGCACGGTGCCTTCGGATAAAAGGCGCTGGTATCCTGTCTCCTTAAGATCTCGGACGACATGTTGGAATCCTGCTAAGGCGGTGGTATATCCAGCCTGATTCAAGGTGTAGGTGATCAGATGCTCTGGCACCGGAAGATTCCATCCCCGATTTGCCAAGCCTCCCATACCGCAGCTATGTGCCCATTGTCCGGTGAGGAGTGCAGCGCGAGAGGGTGAACAGGTTGGATTTGCACAGAATGCGTTTCGGAATACCACCCCTTCCTCTGCAAGTTTCTGGATATTTGGTGTCGGGATTGCATGCCCATAAGGCTGGACATACCGACCCGTGTCGTGTGAATGAATATACACTATATTTGGTTTGTTCATACAGTACCCTTAATATAAAGTAGGCGCGCTTGCGAAGCGCGACGATTCTGAAACACACTTCTTTATTTACGGGAATTGACGGAATGAAAGCCCAATGCTTTAGCTTTGGGATGAAATTCCGCCGTTGTGGAAAGGACCAAACGCCAAAACGCCATTTTTGAGTTGACATTGCGTCCACATTGTGGTATAATGAGAGTATCACGTTGGACCGACATTCATAGCATTGCCGCTTGGTAATGTGTCGGTCCTACCCACTATGAAGGGGTTAAAGGCATGATACGTGAAAGTCCATGAAAACAGAAAAATACGAGTTCTACCATCAATCTAACTTAATACAGATCGGCAATTTGATTGACGATTTGCATGGTGTACATGTTCACCTGTTGATGTTGCAGAGACGCTATTATCGTATCTATGGTAAATATGCGTCTTTTTCCCGCCTCTGCAATCATATCACGAAGCTAAAACAGCAGACGAAACCGCAGTGGAATCAACTACCGAGTCAGGTCCTCCAACAAGTCGCAAAGCGTATTCACTTGGGATACGAAAAGTTTTTTGACAACATTAAAGACCGCAAAGCCGGTAAAACAAAACGTAAAGTCGGTAGACCGAAAATCAAGCCGACTCATAAATATAACTCCTTGACGTTCACACAAGCAGGTTTCAAAATGGAAGGCAATCGTCTAAGAATCAACTGTCTCGGTAAGTCGTTCACGTTTTGGAAGCACCGCGACTGGACAGGCACGATAAAGACGGTAACACTCAAACGTGATAATGTAGGCGACTACTCTCTATACCTAAGTTGTGAGGACTGCGAACTCTCCGAGAAACTCCCTTTGACCGGTAATGTGGCAGGGGCGGACTTCGGAATGAAAACATTCCTCACCCTTTCAGATAACACGAGAATAACGTCCCCCGAATTCTACAAGCAAGGTCTCAACGCAATCCGTTCGGCAAACAAGGCACTCTCCCGTAAGCAATATCTTTCGAGTGGCTGGTATCGTGCGAAGCGTCACCTCTGTCGTATTCATAAGAAAATAGCAAATCAGAGACGCGATTGGTACTTCAAATTGGCCCTTCGACTTGTGCGTAAATACGATAAGATTGCGATAGAGACGCTCAATCTTGAGGGTATGAAACGCCTCTGGGGACGCAAAATCTCTGACCTTGCCTTCGGCGAATTCGTCTTGATCCTCGAGTGGACATGTGCCAAATACGGCAAAACATTGTTGAAAGCAGGTCGTTGGACCCCTACGACAAAGCCGTGTTCGGCTTGTGGACATCCCAACGAAAATCTAACGCTTTCAGATAGGCAGTGGATATGCCCTGACTGTGGTTCACACCACGATAGGGACGTAAACGCTGCTATCAACATTTTGCAGGCTGGGGTACCCGCGTAACACTGCGCGATAAAGCCGTCCGATCGCACCTTTGTGAGTGTGGCGGAGACGGAATAATAGCCTGCCGGTGGAGCGACAGTCAGACGGTGGACTCTCTGAGAAAACCGCAGTCGCTATGAAACCGAAGCCCACGCCTTTAGGCGTTGGGTAGTATCACCGATAACTCTTCCGCATAAGCCGGAAATTATTCCGGCTGGAGGTGTGCCCGGGCAGCATCTTCCTCCAAAAGGTGCCAGTCTTGCGTAATCATGGATTCACTTAGCAAGGCAATTTCGGGAACTCGGAGCTCCTCGCTGAAAATTGTCGCAAATGCGCGTCTGAGTTTCGGCAACCGATTGGGTCGGGTGAATTTCGCATCGCTCTGGGCATCGATTGTCGTTTCAACAATTTTTAACATGGTACACCTCCTATGAACATGCCGCTCTACCAAAACTGAGAGCGAATAGGAAAAACAATGCATATCTGTTAATGTTGTATAACGCCATTATGCTTTAAATTCGCAAAAAAGTCAATACTTTTTATTCCGGACGAGAAGACGCACCACTTCGCGAAACGATTGAAGTGCGATTACTTGTTTTGTTTGATGAGAACACCGAACAATTTCCTTCGTCAAAGCAGGTCCGGTTGATTTTATTCCCACGCCTCAAGGACGATTTTTCCGCAATCATGTGTACACTGCAACGCCCACGCGTCCTGAATCTGGCGCATAGGGAAGGTATGCGTAATGAATGTATCCAGTTGCTCCTTCACTTGTGGAATCATCCGCATCATATCAGGTGTGTCTACGAGATTGTAATGCCGCGTGCCGTGTAGTGTCAAACCTTTATTGATAAGACTGCTTCCCTGAATTGCCACTTCGCCAATTCCACCAATCAATGAAATGTGTCCTTTCGGGCGTGTTACGTCAATCAATAATCGGACTGCCGCGGAAGCCGCAGAGCACTCCACGCCTTTGTCTGCGCCTCTGCCATCCGTCAAATCCCGAATCTGATCGACAACATTCTCGTCCTGTGGGTTAACAACTTCCGCCGCACCGAGTTTTTTCGCGAGGGTCGCGCGATACGGATGGCTCTCAACAGCGATGACGCGCGCACCTCTATATACAGCATTAATCACGCCACCAAGCCCAATAGGTCCCATCCCCGTAATCAGAACAGTATCAAACGCGTTGACATTCATCAACCGCATGGCATTAGATGTTGATCCAAGTCCACAACATGCCATTCCAGCGTGATGATAGGAGACCCCGTCCGGAATCGGCACGAGCAACCAGTCCTGTTTAAGGATGTACTGCGCAAAAGTCGCCGTCACACCCGTCTGTTCGGTAACGTTTAGAATCTTGTTGTCGTCAGGGCAGTGGGCATATTCGCCTGCCAGGCAGATATAACACTTTCCACAGGGGAAGTGTGGCATCACGACAACGCGGTCACCTACCTTGACAGTGCCTTCTTGTGCGATTTCTACCACTTCACCAGCGGCTTCGTGTCCGAAACTGTCGCTCTTACCTTCTGTTTTGAAGCCTTTATATTCCGTACACATCGGAGCCGAATGAATCTTGACGACAACGAACTCACCCTTGGCAACCGGGTCAGGTTTATCTATGAGTCCCGCAATTTCGGGACCGAATTTTGCAACGACTTTCATCTAAACCTCCCTTCTTTGAATAAGGACACTCAGTTTTCCCATTACGGGTGCCCGCTCACTACGCAAATAATTGAAACAGCATTATTATATTTTAGTCGTCAGTTTCCTCTGTCATCTCATCTTCGTGCATAATTTCCTTTAACTGGAGTCCAATACGAAAAGCCGCGAGACAGATACCTATTGAAATAGCGAACAACCACTGATAACCGATATAGGGCGCAAGAAATCCGGCAAGAAGGGGCCCGAAGCTCACAGGCATGAGCAGCGTGTTCATGAAACCGATGTAACTCGGACGGTTCCGAGGCGGCGCGATATTCAACATGTATGCCATAAAGCCTACCATCATTCCGTTTGACAATACACCCCCAACTATGAAGATTAGTAAGAAAGCAGGCATCTGTAATGAAGTCGGCAGTAGCCCCGATGAAAAAGCAAGTGCTGGAGGGATACCCATCAAACCTGCCGTGATAATCAGCAACCATCGAACACCATATTGTTCGCCGATATGTCCCCAGAATGTGTTTGAAACGACACCACTTAGCGCGGAACAGACGATGAAAAATCCCATCGTCGCTTCCGAAAATCCCAGTTCATTCAACGCGTAAGGCATGTAAAAAGGGGCGGCCATCCCGGAGAAGTGTGCGAACACGCGAAAGAGAATGAAACGCCGATAATTTGCGTCTGTCCGTAGGAAATATGCCCCGTGTTTTAAATGTTGCCACATCGGTTGGCGTCTCGGATGGACAGGATGAATTGGCTCGCGCACGCCTAAGAAACTCACGAAAGAAAAGAATGCTGCAGCCACCGAACAGACGAAGAGAAAGGCGTAGTTGTACGGGAACCCAAGATCGGTGTCTAAACGACAAACCGAACCGATAAAATACATGGTGAACGCTTTAAAGGTGTGTGTAATACTTCCCAATATCCCCGTAAACTCAGATTCGTCTCCGAGCACTGCGCGAACCAAGAACCCGACCCAAATCGCGAAAAAGCCGCCATAGAGTTGTCGCAGGCTAAAGAAACGGGCACGCTGCTGCGGTGCTATCGCTTTAGAAACGATGTCCATGTACGGAAGGGTCGAAACACCCATGGCGGAGGAGGATATGAAATACAGACCCAAGAAGGAGGCGGCAAGCAGCATTGGTTTTTGCTCGCCAATTGTAATAGTACAGAAAAAGACAGCAAGCCATGCCAAAACACGAACGCTCATACCGAGCACGTAGAACGGCATTTTTCTCGGACGATGTTCAAGCAGGTTTGACATCAGCAATTGGGGCCACATCCACCCCGCCGTCATCATTGAACCCGTTAAACCCACCAGAATGTCGGAACCACTTAATTTATGGATAAAAGCAGGAAGCACCGTCGATGAATCCGCAAACGCTAAGTTGATACGCATGAAGGTGCCTTGGAGCACCGCAAATCGGAAGTTTCGCCGTTGGTTACCTGCTTTTTTGGGCATTCTCTCTTTTGTTCCTATCCAAACTTTTTGTTTTTACGGTGGATCCTAAAAATAAGTAGACATTCCACAGAACGACAGACCTATTCCCACCACTGCTGGCGGGGTTTGCAACCCCGCCTATAATTTTCAAGTAATTTTAATATCCGCTATATAGTTGTCATCCCGCAGCCAGAGCACCTTTGCGTGTTACAATCATTAGCAGTTCACCTTACTGACTGCTGAAAGCACAGCGACCTAACTGCTGAGGGCTACTCTATCTTTTGACACAATTTTCGCAATTAGGTTGAATTGAAATTTCCGTCGTTTGTTCAGTATCTCAAAAAAATCCTTTACCGCACTCCATTGTTGTGATAAATTTTATATAAACTTTTTCGTCATCAGGTTTTCGCCTGCCGTCCATGACATCACGGGCAGGTTTGCTGAGTATTCTGAGCATCTTTTTTAAAATCGGAACGCGAGCCTGCAACAACGGCGCAGGCGGCTCCAGAGAAGGGTGCGTCAAAGTTCTAACCTACGTCGTTCTCCCGTAAGGAAAGTTAAAAAGATATGGAACCTCTTCGGATTGGATTTCTCGGTGCCGGCGGTTTCGCAAGGCACACCATTTATCCCGCATTACATCTCGCCCCAGTCGCCTTACAAGCCGTTTGCGATGCCGACGAAAATCGTGCAAAGGACGCTGCCGGCAAATTCGGTACAGGAAGATATTACACCGATCGGCACGAAATGTTTGAAAAGGAAGACTTGGAAGCAGTCATTATCTCCATGGGACCCGACCCAAGGCAGTCGCTCGTCCTTGAAACGCTTGAGGCGGGTTATCACGTCTTCACCCCCAAACCTCCCGCGCCATCTCTCGCAGAAACGATCACGCTGGCAGAAACCGCAGAACAGCACGGCAAAACGCTGATGGTGAACTTCCAGCGCAGGTTCAGTCTCGGCGTGCGAGAGGCAAGGCAGATTATGCAAACCGAAGCCTTCGGTCAACTCACACAACTCTTCTGCTCATTCTGTAGCGGTAAGTACCCGACGGTCAAAAGTTACCTGCTCGATTTCGCCATCCACCACTTCGATTTGGCGCGGCACATCGCTGGTGCTGATGTGAAAGAACTCAGCGTTTTTCACAATGAAGTCGACGGACAAGGTGCCTTTGCTGTCGCCGTAGAATACACCAACGGCGCCGTCGGGAGTTTGCAGTTAACCAGTCAACGCTTGTGGCAGCGTAACTATGACTATATCGAAATTACAGGACAACACGAATACATCGTTTTAGACGGGTTGTGGGGGGCGCAACACTTCACCGAGTCCGGAAACACCTTCACCTCAAACTTCTCCGATCAGCGCAACGGAGAGCTGACAGGCGATGGTATCAGTCTCACTGAATTCGTCAACGCCATTCGTGAAGATCGAGAGCCAATATCCAGCATACACGACTGTGTTGGCACGATGCGGTTCTACGATGCTGTCCTTCAACGCAAAAAAGGCGTTATCTCCCTTTAATGGCTATTGGCAGTCGGCTATCGGCTATCAGCAAGAAGTGCCGAACGATTCACCGCTGCTTGGAGCACTCCAAACTGCCGTAGATTGTTACAAAGAGCCTCTTAACCGACTGCCGACTGCTGATTACTGACAGCCGATACGCTATTGATGCTTTCTAATACCTCAAGACACGTTTCCCCATTGACCAAACGATGATAATATTGCCCAACGCGCGCCGTAAAGTCCCTATTCCCGTCCAAACCGATTGCAGACGCAGATCCAGCCGTGGACCACAGTGCCGCATTTGAGAAAATAGTAGCGATTCGTTCTTCTACATCTATCAAACTTGCGCCAAACGCCCCCTTCAAAACATCCTGAATCGTCCGATCGGGGTCACGGATTTCGTATGTCTCGCCGGTATCGGTGATACCTTTGTAGTCGGCGGGAGACGAGATTGTATGCGGTGTTAAAAACCGAAGTACTGTTGCGAAAGAATACGCAAAATCGGATTTGAAAAGCTCTGTACTGGTATCATAGTTCGGTGAACGAACAATGTCGGCTGCGCGTTCACGAAGTTTCACAGTTTCAATGATATTAATCCGGGCATTGTCGTCTTTGACGCTACGAATGCGATTGACAAATTCCAGTGTATACGCACGCGCGCTTTTCCCGGCTATCGGGATGTCCACCTCCACAATCTCGGCGTATCCGTTCATTAGGCGTTCCAGATGTGGAGCGAACGTTGGGTGTGCCGCCGCTTCGTTGACATATTCAATACCGGAGAGCGTTCCTTTGTGCGTAATCCCTGGCACATGTACGGAATTCACCAAGAGCAATTTCCAGTCATGGTACGGTTCGATACTCTCTCGACTGACAACAACGCCGTAGTCTTGAAGTTCACCGAAAGGCACGCGCAACAGATCGTCGAAATCCTCCAAGATAAGTGGTGTCGCCGGCATTGCCTCGGCGTATGTTATTAATTCATCTTGGAGTTCAATTTGGGCACGCGCAGCAGCTTTAATCTCATCAGGTACGGCGTAAACTTGTGGCACGAGACGATCACCCATTTCATTGAGAAATCCGACGTTTACTGCCAACCATGCCGCGTAAGCATCGCTCCGTCTCGGATACGCATTGCAGAGAATATCGCGAATAATATCACCGTTATTTCGGAGGTTATCGGTGTTGATAACGCAAAGCGTCGCATCCGCACCGTGATGGCAGAAATAGCGATAGAGGGTCTCTTCCAATACATCCATCGCCAGTTCACCCTTGGCGATTCCGGCTTCAGTTACACCAATAAGGAGAAGATCCAGCGGATTTTCGGTCTGCGCGTAGAACTGCTCGCGTCCTGCCGCTGTGGCAAGTGTTGTCGCACCAACGACACTTGAGACCTGTTGAATGTCGTGAATGCCATTCGAATCGAACGTGACAACATGGTATACGCCGCCTTGCTCGTTGAAGGCATCGGCTTTCTCAGTGCCGCGTGGTTGACCGACAAAGATGCCGCCATCATAGAGGTTTCGTTGGTTGAGAATATGGACAAATTCGTGGGTTAAGGCGCGTTGTAAACCACCCGCGCCAATAGCAAGTATTTTCGTTGGCAGCATTTGTTCCGTTTAGACCTCCGTTTTCCATTTTAAGAGGTGTCAGCAATCAGCAATCGGCAGTCAGCAACAAGAGGGTTTTGTTAAACAAATACCTCTTAAACTGACCGCTGACAGGTTTTTTCGTAGAAAAAACCGACCTGACTGCTGACGGCTATAGAATATCAGCAAAAAGTGCTAAATAAGCGTCGGCGATGTGTTTCCAATCGTATGGCTTAACACGTTCAACACTCGCTTTGCCCATCTCAACACGACCTTCACCAGCGTTAATCAGTTTGACAAGGGAGTGGGCAAGTCCGTCAACATCACCTGCATCGAACAACGCACCGTTAACATCCTCCACCACGAGTTCACCAATGCCTTGAACACGGCTGGCAACGATCGGCAACCCTGTTCCCATCGCTTCCAAAACAACAAGAGGCATTCCCTCCGCGAGCGAAGGCAAAATGAAAACGTCAGCGTCGCGATACTTTTGTGGCAATTCGGAATATGGCACTGAACCCGCAAAGCGGATATGGGACGCTACACCGAGGTCTTCTGACAATCTTAGGAGTTCCCCCTGATACGGTCCATCGCCGACGATTTCGATTTCAAATCTGTGTGCCGCGTTTTCAAGGATTTGCGGAAGCGCACGGATCAAAAATTGGAAACCTTTGCGCGGTATAAGTCTCCCAATTGTGAGCACTCGGACCATTTCTGGGCACGCATCGCGTTGGACTGCCTCAAAACGTCCTAAATCCAAACCATCAGGGATCACATCCATCTTTACATCCGTATTCGTCTCTCGTGCCAGTTCACGTAAACCGTCGCTACATGCCACAACCGCTGATGCGTTGCCCCAAATCGCTCGGATGATCGGTTTCAGGAGCAGGTATAGCCAGCGATAATACGGCGGATCGGGGTTACGGCTCGGTACATCACGCCCGCCTAAGAACACGACATACGGCACGTTACGGAGTTTCTGCAGAAGATACGCGCCGCCACCCGCAGGAATGCCGAAAAAGACCTGAACGATGTCGGGTTGAAACCGCTTCGCAAACCGCAATCCGTAGAGACTTGAACTCACCGCGTAAGTTAACATTTCGTGAACAGCGCATACATCACGGTTTTTCCGAAGCGCACGCACGCGATGCACATGAAAACCCTCCACTTTCTCATCTATCGGACAATCCCGAAACCGGGAGGTAATCAGATGTACTTCATGCCCCGCTGCCGCGAAGTGTTTGCCTAAAAAGTAGCTGACCCAACCACCACCACCACCAATCGGTGGAAATTCGTGATTGAACATCAAAATTTTTTTCTTTTTAATTTTTCCTTGCGGTTCGGTCAGGCGAGTCTGAATATTAGCGTGCCTCCCCGTAGAGCCGCCCCCCATTTCATGGCATCGCATACGACGCTACAAATTTGATGATCGCACCAGCGATATCGATCCCTGTGACCGACTCCAACGCCTCAAATCCCGGCGATGGATTGACTTCCAGAACAACGGGCCCCTCGTTCGTCTGAAGCAGATCGACCCCGGCTATCTCCAATTCAAGTGCTGTTGCCGCATCTATAGCCAAGCGGATGTATTCGTCTGGCAGCGTGATCGTTTCCCCAGATGCCCCTTTGTGAATATTCGCTCGGAATTCACCCGGAGGCGCGCTCCTTTTCATCGCCGCAACGGCTTCACCGCCTACGACAAGAACCCGGATGTCAACACCCTCTGCTTCTGCAATAAAGGACTGGATAACATAGTCCTGTTGAAGATCGCACAGCGCATCCACAGCCGAGGTAAGCGATGTCGGTGTATCCAACAACATAACACCCGTGCCGTGTGTGCCATGGAATGGTTTTAAAATAAACGGGTAATTCCCTACTTCCGCCACAGCGTCCTCTAAAAATGTGGCGGAACCGACGGTGAGACTCGGTGGGATAGGTAAGCCGTGCTGTGCAAGGATGCGTAGGGAGTGGAATTTGTGTCGTGCTGCCGTGATTGCTTGTGCCCGATTCACCACAGGCGTTCCGATCCATTCAAAGTGCGCCACGACCTCTTTGCCATATTGCACTGTCGTCCGACTGAGTCGTGGCACGATGACATCATAGTCTTCTACCGGTTTCCCATGATAGGTGATGCGATTGCCTGTACCGCCGATATGGAGGTAGAAACCGAACGGATCTAAAATATCTGCGGTGTGTCCTGCAGTGAAGGCCGCTTCGCTAAGCCTACGCGTAGAGTGGTTTTGAGGGCCCCGTGAGAGGATACCGATTTTCATAGTTTGTTGACAGACTAACTGCTGACCGAGGCAGGCACCTTTGGCGTGGCTTCCAATTCCAAATAGGAATACCGAATTCCCATACCTTCAAGCAACCGCACGCCAGCAGAGGGCTATGTCTATAAATAGGGAAACTCACGTTATTGCATTATGGTTTTAAGGGTTTTGGCAACGCACTCAGGGTCGTTTGCAGCCTCTTGTATCTGTTTAGCGAGCGATTCAACATCGGACATTCCTACCCATTGCTGTCGTTCTTCGGTGTAATCACCTGTGCCAGTTTGAAACTGATGAATAAAACGAACCATACCAACAGGACCAAGTTTGTCGACTAATGCCTTAAAACCAAGTTCCAAAATTTGCTTATCTGTCATGAGAAGGGCATCCATTTCAATTGCCTCCTTATGATGGCTGTAGTTTCAGACTTAATTCTATTTTCGGTCTGATTATCATAAGGGCGACTTACACAACAACTATCAAGGTAAATTTTATAAGTTTTCAAGATTGATTTCACTCGTACGGCCTTAAATCGCCCAACATACCTATTGGGAGCATACACTTTATCTCAGTCATCAGTGTGAAATTATACGATGCACGCACTTGTTTGTCAAATTGATTTCCGAGGGCAAACGCGCATACATAATGCTATCTCGATGACGGTGAAGCCCCACCTATAAGCAGTTCCAAGGGTTCCGTTGATTCTCGCAAAAGTTTCAGTGCCGCCTCTCCTTGACAGCGATGTTCGTTTTGAAGTTCAGATACACGTGTTCTGAAAAGCAGCATCGTCTCAGCAACCCCCGGTTCTGTAACAGCACCAGCGAGCACGCCTCGAACAATTAATTGGACATTTTTTAGCGCGGGGTTTTGTTGAACAGAAAATGTTGCACATTCGTTCATCAGAGAGCGATACTCGTTTAGTAAGTCGGGTCCTACAAGGGCATGGCTCTCTGTGACCAATGACTCGGCATCCAAGACAAAACCGAAAGTTTGGTTCTCTCCGTTCTCGTCAAAAATACTATAGCGATCATTGACAAACATAAAAATGTACTGGTGATCACCTGCCAAAAAATCCTCGATGCAAAATCTTTTACCATTCCAATCTTTCGTCGGGACAATAGTGCCTTTCTCAAGACACTCATTGTAATGAGATTCGTCAGTTGTGTAATACGCATCAACCATAGGATAAACCTTTCTATTTCGTTTTATACGTTGCAGTCAGAAAATCCGCCAGTTCCTCAAACGTGTCAAAGATCCGATCACACAAGTTCTCAAAGAAGATGCTCCGCGTCCCAGGGTAAACTGCATACACGGGTTTGTTATGACGGGAAGCGTAATTCATCTCACTGAGAACACCGGGTGACAATTTATCTGTAGGATAAATAACAACCACAAAATCGCTCTGGTGGACGAACTGATAGTCCCGTGAAATCGTTCGCGTTTGAATCTGTTCAATCACTTCCTCACCCATTTCACTCACACGTGGTGCGTCATCATCCTCATCTTTCGTAGGGGTAACGAGTTCCATGTCCTTGATCGTGAGCGGATCGAAGACAATAAACGAACGGCTCAGTTTTTCCCCTATCTCACGGATCTTCTCAATTTCCTTCGGCGTATCTCTTAGGAGTGTAATTGGATAGCTGAGGTAAAATTTCGGCTTCGGTGAAAAGAGCAGTTCATAGAAATTCTCGAGATTGTGTTGTCTTGCGACCGTATAATGTGGTTTCTCTGTGAAATGTGCGAGTTGTCTTGTCAGGAATTCTTCTTCATCTAACCAGACATTGAGTGCTGCTTTCCCCATCTCTGACCATTGTGGTGTTTTTTCCATCCGTTCCGATATATCAGTGATATTATCAACAACGTTAATCAGCAAATCCGGTAGAAGAATGTCAATATCTTTGAAGGAAAATCCCTCAATGAGGCTTCCACGCCATCGAAAGCAGGCGTGTAACCCAATGATGGCATGTTCATAATCCTCGGCGCGCCGCGCAATTTCATAGAAAGCCGTGCGTCGCGCCAACGATAAAACAGCAGGATCCGAGTCAAGTACCTTGTCTGTGAAATGGACGCGTGCCTCCGCTGCGGCGCGGTGCATAACATCGCCAACGTTGAAAAAGCCGATGTTCAGCTTCCTTTTCATGCACAGTATTTTAAAATTCGTCATCAGTTCTTTACGACCTGAACAACTGATCCCCGTACAAATGATTTTCATTTTTTAAGTTTACCTTGCGGTTCGGTGAGGTAGGTTTGTGCATTCACATGCCTCCCCGTAGATCCGCCCTCCATTTCATTACGGGCTACGGTCTTTGAGGTTATCTTAACAACGAGGATTCTCTGACTATCGTACGAATTCTCAAATCCGGTCGCGACCTAATCAAAAACCTGCGTGTAACGAAGTGGAGCGCAGTCCATTGCCCATAAATTAAAGATTCGCGAGTGCCTCCTGCTCCTCTTTCTGCCACGGACGATGCGCCGGTCTACCCAGTTTCTTGGGCGGTCCGCTGAACACAAGGATATACGCTCTGCGCACTTCCGGTGTACTGTTCGGTGCAGAATAGTGCAGCGTCCGACAGTGATGGAAAGTCGCACCACCTGCCGGTATCGGACAGGCAACTGCCTCTGATGTGTCAACATCATCTGTCACTAATCCGTGTACGAGTGGATCGTCGTTAATGTGACGGTGCCAACGCACCTCTCCTTTGTGGGATTTCGGGATAAATTGGAGACACCCGCTCTCAAGGGTTGCCTGGTCAAGCGGAAGCCAAACACTCAAGCTGTGCGGTAGAATCTCTGGATTCCAGTACGCCTCATCTTGATGCCAAGGTGTTTCATTACCATAGCGAGCGGGTTTCAAAATCATGTGTCCACCACCGCTCACCTTGTCAGGTGCGACTTTAAGCAATTGCGCGGCGAGCCGCTGCGCGTTTCGGAAATAAACAGTCTCACGGAGTGCCGGAAATTGTGCTTCTGGACCTAACACCTGCGGCAACGTCTCGCGTCCGTTATGTGCACGCGGACCGGCAAGATCGAAGTAACGTCCCTCTGCTTCTCCAGTCCGTCCCGTAAAGAGTTCATCGTAAATGCCTTTAAGCCATTCAACCTCTTCATCTGTCGTGATGCGTGGAATGCTCAGGTATCCATTCTCTTGAAAAAAGGAGATTTGTTCGTCAGTTAAATCAACGTGAAAATTATTGTTGGATTTCATAAATCACCGGATTAAAACGTCATAGGGTAGAATTGTTACGACCTGTGCCCCGTCTTTAAAACCGAACAGACTCAGCCACGTAACGACATATTGCCACCGTGCACCAAACACGGAATGGAAGGCAGGAAGGAGGGAAGGACGGAATTCCCATCCTTCCAATCTTCCAATCTTCCAATCTCCTAACTGGATTGAACCTTCCATGTCCTCAACCATCCGTTCCAAGAGTTCCTCGAAAAAAGGTTTCTGCTTCGGTAACACGATAAGATTAACTTCATCATCATCGGCAAAACCCGCCTGCTCTTTGGCGATAGACAGCGCAGTATCAAGCCCACCGAGTTCATCAACAAGTCCAAGTGCTTTCGCCTGCTTGCCTGTCCAAACGCGTCCTTGTGCGATCTCGTCGATTTCGCCAAACGGTTTGTTTCTACCTGCTGCCGCTTTACTGACGAAGTCCTTATAGACCGTTTGCATCATCTTTTCGACGCGTTCCCGCTCGGTCGGTGTAAAACCGCCGTAATCCGAGTAGAGGGTCGCGTTCTGCCCGTGCGAAATAATTTCCTTCGTCAATCCAACTTTGTTATAGAAGCCCTTCATATTCAGTTTACCACCGAACACACCGATTGAACCTGTCAGTGTGCTTGGATGTGCGACAATTGTCCCTGCCGCCATTGCGATGTAATAGCCACCAGACGCAGCGACATCTCCCATAGAGACCACAACAGGCTTTTCACGTTGTGTGAGCATGACTTCCCGCCAAATTAGGTCGGAAGCGAGCGCAGAACCCCCCGGACTATTTACACGTAGCACGACTGCTTGGATGGTATCATTGGTGCGCACTTTCTCAAACGCCCCCTTCAACTCGTTTGGCATAATTACTGACGTTGAAGGGAATAACGAGTCAACATCTGGTAAAATGGGTCCATTAGCGTAGATAAGTGCAATCTGATTCTCTGCCGTGGCAGTCCGAGAGCGTTGCGGTGGATTTAACATACTGAATAGCTGCATGAGGCCGGCGAAACTATTCATATCTGGCACTTTTCGTTTGCGCTCGTAGTCCGGCTTGACAACCTGAACATCTTCGTCTGGGGATGCTGTTTTCAGAGTATCAAGGAGTTCGTCGTAGTATTGCAACGCGTCGACCAATTTTTCCTGCTGTGCCTCTTCCGCAGTGAACGGTCCGCTGTTTATCAAATCCGACACGCCTTCAGCGGTGATACCCTCTCGACTCTCCGCAATATGCGCCAGCAATTGGGCATATAAATCGTCCAGCAACGCAGTCATCGACTCACGAAAGGCATCAGACATACCGTCCCGCATATAAGGCTCAACACCTGACTTGTATTTTCCCATCGCCAACATATCCGCTTCGATGTCCAACTTCTCCAGCAACCCTTTATAGAAAAGAATTTCGGCGCGTAACCCCGTTAAATTAAGACTCCCCGTAGGCATCAGGACAACGCGTTCCATCACAGCAGCGAGAAGATACTCCGCATTACCACCGCTTTCCAGATACCCTATTGTCTCTTTTTCGACTTCCCGGAATTCGTGAAGTTTATTGCGAATTTCTTGGAGCGTCGCCCATCCCACACCGACGTTATCTATTTTGAAGATAACTCCAGCAATTTCATCATCTGTTTTAAGCGTATCTAATTTCTTAAAAAGTCCCCGCAGTGTTTTTGTTGAGGAGGTACCAAAGGTACCAACTGTTTTAGTATCGGTGTAGGTACCGTCCAGTGTGAACTCAACATATTTTTTTACGGGAGGAACGGTTTCTTCTGCTGCGTGTTCCTCAGCAAATACCGGCGAAGCGAGGACAAGCAATGCCAATAGAAACGTGTGTTTTTGTAGGAATCTCATCGATTTCTCCTTCTTTTCCAGTGTCCAATTTGACTTTCCTATTCTATCATGAAACAGTAAGCGTGTCAAGTCCCAAATCCTTCTTCGGTCTTTCTGTAGGAGGGAACTCCGATTCCCGACTCTTTTTACCGAAGCCTATCGCCAGAGTCTTCTACGTCTTCAATACTATAACTTTCACACCTATCTATTTGTTTGCTGAGCAATTTTCTCCCAATCCCATAAGAGAATCGTACCATCTATGCTCCCGCTGATAAGTGTTGTACCATCAGCAGAGAGTGCCAGAGCAGTGACTTCTCCTACATGCCCACTGAGAATAGTAAACGCGGTACCAGTTTCTACATCCCACAGTCGAATGTTGTTATCCCGGCTGCCACTGACAAGATGTTTGCCATCTGATGAGAACACCAGAACTTTAACTCTCCAGGCATGACGTTCTTTGAAGATTAAAGGATTCGGATTGGTGCCAACCTCCGCTACCATAACCTGTCCGTCCATACCGCCGCTGGCAAGCAGTGTGCTATTTGGGGAGAATGCTAAGCCTATTTTGTTATTCCACCCAACAGAAAGTTCATCAACGCCTGCTTCGTGCTGTATCAAGGTCGTTAGAAGATTCCCTGTACTTAGTTCCCACAACCAGATTGTGCCGAGTTCACTTGCGCTGGCAAGCCTGCTGCCATCCGGCGAAAATACCAGATTATTAACAAACTCTGCACTGGGAAGTATTATGCCATCATCCGAATCGTATACCAATTCCTTGCCGGAATTTATATGTTTCGTGAGGGGTAAGAGCTGTGTCCCAGTGCGTGCATCCCATAGCCGGATGCTCTTATCTCGGCTGCTACTGACAAGGTTTGTGCCATCTGCTGTAAACGCCAAAGCGTTGATTCTGTCCGTATGTCCTGTCAAAGTTGATATCTGATTTCCAGTGTGCAAATTCCATAACTGAAGTGAACCATCGTTATTTCCCATAGCAACTGTGGTGGCATCCGATGAAATCGCAAATGCCTCAACTCCACCAATCTCATTGATATGTTCGATAAGATTCATCCAAATCTTTGTCACGTCTTGCAGGACTTCTCCGGTGTTGATATTCCGCAACTGAGTGCCGCCTGTACTCAAACCGATAAATGCTTTATCGTTCACTGGCAAAGCAATTAGTAACGGATGCTCTGCAAGGGTTGATATAATTTTCCCCGTGCTTACTTCCCACAATTGGAGAGAACTATGGCTCCCGCTAGTTACAGTAGCAAGTGTTTTGCCATCAGGAGAAAACGTCAAACTACTGGCACCGAGACTGTACCTAGGCGGTGCGAGTTCAGGATATGGAACTGTGAAGTCTGATATCAAATCTCCTGTGCTTGCCTCCCAGAGTTGAACTGCTGCTATATCCTCATTAGCAGTGGCAAAAATCTTACCATCCGGCGAGAATGCTACAAAAGAGAACCTCCGTTGGTCCTTCACTTGCTGCGGTATAACTGTAGATAATGCGTCTCCTGTTTTCACATTCCATATCCGAATCTTGCTGCTTGTGGTCCTTATATGAGCTCCAGTGACATCGGGGTCCTTCGTTAAACTCCATTCAGTTTCCACACCGGCAAGCATAGTACCATCTGGAGAAAATACCAGTCCTCGAACCGGATTTTGAACCGACTGCGCCGACATAAGAATTGGGTGCAAGTTTCCAGTGCGAACATCCCCCAATCGGATTACTGCATTAGAAACCCCATCGACAACCGTTACTCCTGACCGGGTAGCTGCAAAGGTTTTACCGTCAGGCGAAAGGGCAAACGCCAGAAGCGGATCATCCCGCTCGTATTCCGCTGGATCTCTCGGACTCCTTAATGCTAAACTTGATCGTCCATCTTTTGTAAGAAGGATTCCACCCTTACGACCCGAAATATCCGACAACAAGCGGCCTGAGTTAACATCCCACACCTTAAGCCTCCGCTCTTCAGTGCCTCCTAAGCTTATAAGGGTTTGTCCATCTGCGGAGAAAGCCAATCCTCTGACTGGAATTCCCTCCAAAAAATTCACAAAGGCATCTTCATTCTTGAGAAGTGTGCGGTGTTCGCGATAGGTTGTGATATCGAACAACCTAATCGTACCGTCCTCATTCGCACTCGCAAGCATCTTGCTATCTGGGGAAAACGCTAAGACGTTTATCGAGAATATACCACCAGTCCCAGAAAATACTGACGTGCTAAATCCTTCTCTATGCCCAGGGAGCAGCGCGAGTTCTTTACCGGTCTGTGCGTCATAGAGCCAAATTCCTACCGAACTTGCCACCGCGATCTGAGAACCGTCTGGAGAGAATTCTGCAGCACTTATTTTCCCTTTTCCGAGACGTCTTTTCGCACCGTCGGGTAAGCCCCATGTCGTCCAGTCTTGGGCGAAAACATTTGGCAGGTATAAGACTAACATTAAGAGAAATGTAAAGATAAAGGACCTCATTGTTTGCTATCTCCTTACAAAAGGTGGTGTATCTCCACGGTCCCTTCATTGCCCGATATGTTGTGCAACAAGCATCAAATCCAAAACGTTGACGATACCGTCCCCGTTAAGATCAGGCGACTCCTGCCCAAAACGCGAGGCAATAAACGTCAGGTCCAGGATATTCACGACTCCATCGTTATTGACATCCGACGGAATCTGAGCGAGAGAAGCCGTCAGAGGTCTCAGTTGGATTGTGCCATTAAGGCTGGCACTTACGAGTGTTCTCTTATCAGAATCGCGAGTATCTGGTAGGAACGCTAAAGCGAGGACTGGAGCAGTATTATCTTCAAAAATTGCCTGTAATTGCTCGGTATGTGGATCCCACATCCGAATTGTGTTATCCCAACCCGCACTTATAAGTGCTCTTCCATTGATGCTGGAGGCATCTGGGGCAAATGCTAAAGCGAAAACCGGCGTAGTGTGGTTCTCAAAGGTTGCTATGAGATGCCCGGTATGTATATTCCACACACGAATTGTGCTCTCCGCGTCCGAGTTCCAATATCCACCACTTGCTAAAGTTTGATTATCCAATGAGAATGTGAGTGCCAAAATTGAACTGGTATGTGCTGGGAGGCTATGTCGGAGTTGAGAAGTTTCTATATCCCATAGCAAGATTGTGCCGTCAAAACTCGCACTCGCAAGCGTCTTGCTATCCGGTGAGAATGCCAACGTGGTAACCATATCTCGATGCCCATGAAGGACTGTGGTACCCGTAATCTGTCCCAAGGTTAAATTCCACAAGCGAGTCTCTTTGAAACTTCCGCCAGCGAGCGTGTTACCATCGGGTGAGAACGCTAACGCAACAACTGGACCAGTGTGATTTGTAAAGTCTGTTATCGGTTCACCGGTATGTGCATTCCAAAGGTGGATGGTAGCATCTTCATACGCGCTCGCGACGATTCGACCGTCGGCTGAGAATGCCAACGCTGTCACGTGCCCCGTTAACGAGGGGAGTTGGGCGAGTACGCTACCGGTATAGGTGTCATATACGGCAATACCATTTGTGCTCGCGACAGCGAGTCGTGTACCATTAGGAGAGAAAGTTATCGCGTTTATTGCGGCTGGACCGAGGAGTGCCTCGTTATCTTTAAGCACGTGCCATTGCGTCACATCTTGGGCGAAGCTGCCGGGTAGGAACAAGGCATAAACGAATAGAAAGATAAAGATTCGGTAGTATTTCACGGCATAATGGTTATCAGTCGTTGGTCATCAGTCGTCAGTTAAGAGGTGTTTTTGCTGGGGCGTTTCCTTCGTTTAAACAAGGTTTCCTCTTGTAACCGATAACCAATAACTGAAAACCGATAACCATATTAGAGGATGTACCTGCTCAGATCCTGATCTTTGACAATTGCCGACAATTCCGCCCGGACGTACGCCGCATCAATGGTAATATGCTTCTTTTCAAGATTAGGTGCGTCAAAAAAGAGGTTTTCAAAGAGTTTTTCCATGATGGTATGCAGGCGGCGTGCACCAATGTCTTCAACTGCCTCATTCACTTGGAAGGCAAGCGCAGCAATCTCGTCAATCGCATCATCGGCAATAGTCGCCTCAATACCCTCAGTCTTCAGCAGTGCTGCGTATTGTTTGACCAACGCGTTCTTCGGTTCCGTCAGAATAGATTTAAAATCATCCTTATTCAGACTTTTCAGTTCTACTCGGATCGGAAACCTACCCTGTAGTTCAGGAATGAGATCAGACGGGCTTGAGACATGGAACGCGCCAGCGGCAATGAATAGGATGTGATGCGTACGCACCGCTCCGTACTTTGAAGTCACTGTGCTGCCTTCGATAATCGGAAGAATGTCCCGTTGTACACCTTCACGAGAGATGTCGGGTCCATGCCGGGATTCTCTTCCAGCAATCTTGTCAATTTCATCCAAAAAAACGATGCCAGAGTCTTCAACCCGTTGAATCGCGTCACTGATGACAGCATCCATATCGATAAGTTTTTCGGATTCCTCCTGCATCAAGATAGTTCGTGCCTCGGAGACAGGAACTCTACGTTTCTTCGTCTGATTCGGTAGGATGTTACTGAACATATCCTTGAAATTGATGTCCATCTCCTCTATACCACCGGGCGAGAAAATTTCCACAAAAGGCATGTTCTGATGCTTGACATTGATTTCAACAGGTTTATCCTCAAGTCTGCCTTCTCTCAGCCATTCTCTAAATTTCTCTCGGGTTTTGAGATAACGTTCGCGTTCCTTCTCTCTGGCTTCTTCGGCTTCATCTCCGATGTCGGGACCCATATCAAACGGGAGTTGCAGAACTCCGTCGTCATCCTCTTCCTCCGGCTCTTCAAGGGCATCTTCATCTTGTAAACGAGGTTGTCGCTGGAGCGAGCGTGGAACAGGAAAAATGCAATCAAGCAGCCGTTCTTCTGTCGATTCCCGTGCTTTTTCTTCAACCGCCTCTGTTTGTTCAGCTTTAACACGGCTAATAGCAGTTTCAGTCAGATCGCGGATCATGGATTCAACATCTCGACCCACGTAACCGATTTCAGTATACTTTGATGCTTCTACTTTGATGAAAGGCGCGTCAACGAGACGCGCGAGTCTACGCGCGATTTCAGTTTTCCCCACACCCGTTGAACCTATCATAATAATGTTTTTCGGCGACACTTCATCCTGCATATCTTCTGCCAACATCTGTCGCCGCGCGCGGTTACGAAGGGCAATAGCAACACAACGTTTTGCCTCAAACTGCCCAACAATATACTTATCTAATTCCTCAACGATCTGTCTTGGTGTAAGAGCAGATGCCAAAATGTTTCCCGCGCGCGTTGCTTTCGGTATTTCCAAGGATAAACCTCCCTAAAATGGCTATCAACGATCTGCGATCAGTAACTTCGGGCAGTTATCAGGAACGATACTCAGGTGCCCTACTGACTGCTGATTGCTGACGGCTATTTCCCTATAGTATCAACTTCAATTTTAGCATTTGTGTAGATACAGATTTCACTCGTGAGTTGAAGGGCTTCTGAGATAATCTCTTTTGCAGTCAAATCTGAATATTTAAGCAGTGCCTTTGCTGCCGCTAAGGCTATAGAACCACCGGAACCGATTGCAAGAACATCATCGTCCGGAGAAATCACGTCGCCACTTCCGGAAATGAGGTAACTATCGCTGGCATCCGCGGCGATTAATAGAGCGTCTACTTGTCTCAGAACCCTATCATTACGCCATTCCCGTGCAAGTTCCACCGCAGATTTTTGAAGATTTCCACGGTACTGCTCCAGTTTCTTCTCCAAATTTTCATAGAGAGTGATCGCGTCCGATGCCGAACCCGCGAAACCGATCAGTACCTTGTCATTATGAATTTTGCGTACTTTGCGAGCACCGTGCTTAATCGCCGTATCTCCTAAAGTGACCTGACCATCACCCCCAATAGCTACCTCACCATCGCGGCGAACGGCTAAAATCGTTGTTGAACGAATACGCATTTTTAATTTATTGCTCCTGGACTGCGCTTTTACTTTGTTCCGCGCAGGTTTTTGATGATCCTGTACGTTATTCTTAAAATCGAACGGTAACGCATTGATGAAATGAACTGACACCTTATCAACCCGCACCTATTTTCAGACATAAAACAGAAGAAAACTGAAGAACTGTAGTGCTCCCATAAAGATACCACACCGTATGCCAGCAACACCGGCGTGTTGTTCCCTTGGAAAACCATCGGCTACTCCGAAAAAGTAAGGGCACAGCAGAAAAGTAACCAGAAAAGAAATCGGCACAAAAACCGGTACAGACGCAATTTCTGGTATCCGATCTACCTGTGTTGCATTCCACACCCACAGATGCGATTCCCCAAGCGCGTAAATTATGTTACTTCCCACCGCCACACCGATGCCGGTGATGCCCGCCGCCAACATCAGCGGAAGCACGCCATCACGATGATCGTGATGGCGTGACTTCCGAGCAGTTCCTGTGAAACCAATTCTCGAATTGTCAGCCTCGGACGCAAAACGGGTTCGGAAAATCATCGCAAGCCGCTGGTAGCAGTATCCTGCCAGTGTCGCAAACACTATCCAGTTCAGGATAATTCCAATCGGCGTTGTTAGATCCGCTAAAAAATCTGGACGAAGATAGAAGACTAAGTGCGCTTTTCGCGAGAAAAGCCAGTCCATCGGAACGTAGGTCAGGGTCGTTGCTATCCCAAAAATAAAGCTACTTAAAAGCAGCGAAGTATCTTCATGAATCAGACGGATACAATAGACACACAAAACAACCGAAATGAGTATGTTCGGATAGAGTATCCAGATAGACCCAATGTGACTTGCTATTAAGAACGTTAAAAGTGTTGTCCCTGTTACAGTAAAAGCCGCTCTGTCCGCTTTGGTGCCCATACGCCTTAGGTCCGATATTCTCCCTCAAACTTAATTACAAGTTGGTCACCGGTGAGTTTCGCTCCAGTTGTTTTTTTGTTCGAGAGAGTCCGCGGCAATGCGATATGTTGCTTGAAACCGCCTATGGTGACAATTAACTCATCACCGTGTTTTGTCAGTCCAATTTCCTCTTTGCTCAGAAACGGGAGACGCATAGACAATTGATAGACATCTCCTGTTTTTTGGAATAGATACGGACGTTCTTCAGAGAATTGATCCGCCGGATCAATCTCCGAATAGAGCGTGTCTGCTAACCGATGCAGCCCTCGTTCTCCCACAATTTCTTCTTCAAAGAGGTTCACCTTCCAAATCGGTACGTCCGAAAAATAATCCATTGCCTCCTCAATATAGTGCTGTTGGGAACGTTTCCAAGTTTCAAAATATGCCGCATCAACACTATCAGGAAAGATACGATTGATAATTACAGCATCAATACATAACCCGTAAAGGCAAAAATACATAAATGCCCGCTGGGTCTCTTTGATAACAATTCTTTCTGGGTTCGTCACTAAGCGAACCGTCGTAACCTTCGGATCCGTCAAGACACCATCAATCCCTTCCAATTTATCGAATAGATCTTGGATATTCTGAAAATAATTGTCTCGTGGAATCGGGACGGAACTCACCCGTTCGATGACTGGACCCGCAACTCTCGCAAGGTTGCGCTCCAATTTGAAAATATGGCTCATGTACCACTCCAGAGTCGTAGGGATACTGACAAACCGGAGCGACTCGCCGGTCGGCGCACAATCAAGGATAATTACGTCATAACTTTTTTCGCGGATATATTGGTTGATATACAGAAGCGCGCAAATCTCTTCCATTCCCGGAAATACTGCTATCTCTTCAGCGACGAGGCTATCAAGCCCAGAACGATTGAGCAACGAACGGATATAACTATACACATCGTCCCAGTATTCAACTATTGCTTCCTGAACGTTAATCTCCTGTATCCAGAGGTTGTCTTTGATTTGAATCTGTTTCTCTTCACGCTGGCGAACGAGTTTTTCGTGGTTATCAAAAGCATCTCGGAGCGAATGTGCGACATCAAGCGAAATCACGATGGTTTTGTAACCCAGTTCAGCGAGTTTGATACCCGTCGCAGCGGCAATTGTTGTTTTGCCGACACCCCCTTTGCCTGTGTAAAGAATAATTCGCATTACTTTATAATTTCCTATAGTTTATTTATAATTTGTCCAGATTTCTTATGTTTCCTGATGTATATACTAAGCTTTGGACAATTTTTAGAGTGATACACATTTCGCCCCGCTGGGGCTTAGACCTTGGGGGATAGGGTGCTTCTACACACATTTCGCCCCGGAATCAACGGTATGAATGCCTTATGGCATTCCCCGGGGGCTGCGTTTTTTAGCATCCGCATATCTTTTTCTCAAAGTTAGGGGTCTGTAGCAAACTTTGAGAAAAATAGGAGAATCCTTGAGAACTCAACCCACACGCAACTCGAATTGTCCAAACTTTAGGATGTATATAGTATAACATAAAAAGAGGGAAATATCCAAAGCAGAATTACGCGTTTTCCCAAGTATATTGGGAATTTGTTGATTAATCTGACCTATTATGATTGTAATGTAATACGCTTATATGACTATTCGTGGTTCAACCATCAATTTTTACTTAATTCACGTCTTGAATTGGATTAAAAATAAACAATTTTTGTTCCTTTTAAAGTAACGGGTGTTTCGTCCATCAATGCCCTTTCAAGCACACAATCGGGAAAAATTTTTAAACTTCTAATGCGCAACTGACAACCATATACTCGATAGAGAATTGTAAAAAATTTGACATACGCTCTCTTTTATAGTATAATATTATCCGGTTGTGTTCGCAATTGTGAAAATACCTTTCTGAAAAAGGCACGCTCGAACAACAGACTACAATAAGCAGCGTACAGCAAAGCCAAATTTGACCTCGCATGGGCTAAATTCGGTTGAAGGGACAGAAAATCATGGTACTGAAAACGAAAACCTATTTCCCGAAAACGGAAAAAGACGTTAAATGGTATGTGGTGGACGCGGACGGGCAGGTGCTCGGGCGTTTAGCATCCCGTATTGCCCAGGTGCTGCGCGGAAAAAATGACCCGCGATTTACACCCCACGCCGATTTAGGTTTTCGCGTTGCTGTTGTGAACGCGGAGAAAGTCGTCGTCACAGGCAATAAAAGGGAAAAGAAAACCTACTTTAGACATAGTGGCTACCCCGGCGGTGATAAATACCGAACTTTTGATGAACAGATGAATCGCAAACCAGAGGTGATTATCACGAACGCCGTTAAGGGGATGCTCCCAAAGAGTCATCTCGGTCGGCAACTGATGAAGGGACTCAGGGTTTACGCCGGACCGACACATCCGCACCAAGCACAGCAACCGGAAGTCTTAACACTTTAAGCTAAGTTGAGGAGCCGTTCAAAGGGCTTCCTACAACTACGGAGAATACCAACAGTATGGCTATTGAACAATTCTGGGGAACCGGCAGACGCAAAACCTCAGTCGCGCGTGTCCGAATCATTCCCGGTGGTGATGCCGGAGTGACCGTTAACAAAAAACCAATTCAAGAGTACTTTGAACGCGCAGACCACTGGCAGGCAGCACAGCGTCCCATTGAGCATGTTGAGAAGGGTGGCGAATATGCCGTTCACGTCAACGTAAAAGGTGGCGGAAAGACTGGACAGTCTGGAGCAATCTCACACGGGCTCGCACGGGCACTTGTCAAAGCGGATGAATCCTTGAAGGCTTCATTGAAAAAGGCAGGATTTTTAACGCGCGATCCGAGAATGGTCGAGAGGAAAAAATACGGACAGAAAGGCGCACGGGCACGCTTTCAATTCTCCAAGCGTTAAAATTGTCGAGTTCTTTGGACGGTTACAGAATTTAACGCAAGTCTCCATCTCTCGCTGGCAAGGTTTCAACCCTCTCTGGAAGCCCTTCTGGAATGCTATACGTGCATTCCTTCTCCGCCAGCAACAGCGTACCGTCAAATCACCAGTTTTACTATAGTTCCAAAACGACGCGTCGGCTATAAATCATACGCGGGCAGGCACCGCGCTTATAAGTTTTTGTGAGTAGGAAGAGGTTTCGTATGTCAAACATTGTCATCTTAGGCGCACAATGGGGCGATGAAAGTAAAGGGAAACTGACTGATGTCTTCGCCGCAGATGCGGATATTGTCGCACGATATCAAGGCGGCGATAATGCAGGACATACCATCGTTCTCGGAGAAAAGACATTTATTCTCCACTTAATTCCATCTGGCATCCTACGACCCGATACCGTGAATATTATCGGCAACGGGGTGGTCATTAATTTGGAGACACTTTTCGGTGAGATCGATCGGTTACAAGCACAGGGCATTGAAGTCAGCAGCGATAACCTGCAAATCAGCGATCGCGCACATCTCATTATGCCATATCACAAGGCTGTTGAACAATGGGAACAGATGGGGAGTGCTACCAAAATCGGCACCACCTCCCGCGGTATCGGACCCACCTACTCTGATAAGATGAACCGACACGCCGGTATTCGTGTTGGTGACCTCCTTGAGTTTGACCACTTCCAAAAGAAGTTGGATTACAACCTTGAAACCAAAGCAGACGCACTCCAAATAGGTGGACCCGAACGACACGTCCTTCTCGAAACGTATCACAGTTACGCACAGCGGATCGCACCCTATGTAACGGATACCGTCGCTTTCATGCACGACGCACTCGCTTCCGAAAAACGGATCCTCTTTGAAGGCGCGCAAGGGACTATGCTCGATATAGATTTCGGGACCTATCCCTACGTCACCTCTTCTAACTGCACCGCGGGGGCAGCCTGTACCGGACTCGGTATCGGACCCAAAGCAATTGAAGAGATACTCGGTGTTTCCAAAGCGTATGTCACACGCGTCGGTGGCGGCCCATTTCCGACAGAGATGCCACCTAACCTCGACGAAGAAATCCGAAACATCGGCAAAGAATATGGTGCCACAACACAACGTCCGAGACGCTGCGGCTGGTTAGACCTCGTCGCACTCCGATATGCCACACAAATTAATGGGTTAACCGCTATCGCATTGACGAAGTTGGATGTCTTTGACACCCTCGCCGATCTACAGGTCTGTGTCGCCTATCGCTACAAAGGAAAACAGATGACGACTTTCCCAAGTAGCCTACAGGTCTTAGAGGAATGCGAACCCGTCTACGAAACACTACCCGGATGGCAGCAAGCCTTGACCGAAGCACGCACCGCAGCCGACATTCCGCAACGGACCAAAGACTACATCGCGTATGTCGCAGATTATCTTGACGTGCCAATTCCAATTATCTCCATCGGACCGGATAGAGACCAAATCGTGCAACTTGGCCGTCCCCTCTGGTAAGTCAAACTTGAGGTAGGAGGGATCTCCGAATCCCGACTCCTAACTCGCTAAAATTTCTGAATTTTAATTTGACATCCGACTTAAAGTATGGTATTATTAAACGTTGTGAGTTTGAGCCGTTAGCTCAGCTGGTAGAGCATCTGACTTTTAATCAGGTGGTCACAGGTTCGATCCCTGTACGGCTCATGTACTTTCTTTCTAATCGAACCAGTATGGAATAGAAAAGTATGGTATCGAAATGTACGGCTCACATTTTTGCCCCCGTCGTCTAGCCTGGCCAAGGACACCGCCCTTTCACGGCGGCGACACGAGTTCAAATCTCGTCGGGGGTATCTCACTCAAAGCATACGCAAATAGTTCCTTTAGAAGACAAGCCTCTGTTACAACGAGGCTTGTCTTTTTATAGAATAGGACTTACGCACTTTCCCGGTAGGTGCGGTTTCCTAACCGCACCGATTGCGCCACTATCGATCGAATTCTGTAGTTTTGCGTAAGTCCTAATAGAAGCTATTCCCGAGTCAAGACTCTCATGCAAAATTATGTCATTCGTTCGATTTTTATTGCTCTTTCTCTGGACCGCCTCCGGCATCTGCCAAACACCGGATAACATCACCTTCCACGGCACGTTCGTTGATGCTGAAGATGGACACCCTATCCCCGAGGTCCTCGTGCGCGTCGCTGCTGAGAAGATCGAGCGTGTCTATCCCGATCAAGAGTTTGCACACGCAACAGTAACAGATATTAAAGGCACTTTTTCGCTGACCATTCCCAACGAAAGCCAAATCTACTACGCTTTCTCGCTCATGGCACTCCATCCGCAGTATCAGGCGAAACGGTTACGACAGGAGATGCCACCCAGAAAACGTAAGTATAATTTAGGAACGGTTGCGTTGAAGCGGACTCTACCCCTGCGAGGCAACATTTCTGGGAAACAAAATGTCGCTGGGCTTGTTGTGAATCTGAAGATGCATGCCAAGTCGGCGGACTTCTTCCGCGCCGCCGCACCGGTTGAACACGCGGCGAAGACTGACATCACAGGCAATTTCCATTTTACCAAACTCTACCCTATTGAATACACCTTGACAATTTCGAGAAACGGTCTTATCATAGCGTTTATAGAGTCCATTAATCCAAAAAAACAGGCACAGGTTTCCGTCAATCTACCAAAATTAAGGACGTTGCGCGGCACGGTTGTCGATGCGCAAGAACGACCGATATCGGGTGCGCAAATCCATGCAACTCGGCACACAGATACGTCTTACGGGCATAGTGCCCTCCTCTCATCCGCACAAACAGACGAGGCAGGCAACTTTCAACTGGAGGTCTTAGTGACTGAGACACAACTGCTTTCACTTGAAGTCAGCAAAAAGGGGTACTTTTCGAGGGTATACGAGAACGTAGACATCGGTAAGATGCCGTCAATTCTGCCACTAAAGAGAGGGAAGAGCGTTAAAGGTCGTGTGATCCTCCCGCAGAATATATCCTCTGATGGACAGTATATTGTGAAGGTGTTTTCCAGAGACGCACAGATGGAGCCAAGCCTGAATCCATTGGTGTTGCAGAGGCCAATTTTATCGAAACACTTTCCTGTAACGGAATCTGAGTTTGGCGTTGACGGACTTTTCGCGGAGAAATATATTCTCTATATCGTTGGAGACGACATCTCGGCGACCCGAATTGACGTGGACGCGTCAATAAATCCCGAACAGGTACGTGTTGTAGCGGATCAACCCACAACAACGCTACAAGGGCAAGTTTTCTGGGCAGATACAGGTAAGCCTGTCCCCAACGCTGTCGTCTCACGTTCATGGTATCCGTGGGAATTACAGCCCTATGACATGTCAATGACGTTGGATCGGTTTGAAGTAGAAACGGACGCGCGCGGTAAATTTAAATTCCACAACCTAACTGAGGCTCACTATCAACTCCACATCCGTGCTGTCCACGCGGTATTAGCATCGACGGCAGAACGTTACCAACGGACACTTATTCACAAACAGATTGAAATTCCTGCCTCTGGTACTGTATATCGAATCTACATAGGCAGGCGAGACGGCACACCCTTTACAAAGTAGTAGGGTCTTTAGAAAAGCCATACGCGCTTTTCTCCCTCCGAGGGTTCTCCGTTCACCTATGACACATGAACATTTCTTTACACTCACGCTAACAGCAATCGCCACCATCCTATTTCTCATTCTCCCGGTTGATGCTGGCTTGCATGGCACATATAATGACGGGGAAAGAATCATCACTCAGGAGATTGCTGTTCCGAAAGCCGCTGGCGACTACTACCGAAACCCAGGCAGATTCATAGCATCCGAAAATGAAAATCGCTGGTTCGGACCGGAAATCGACAGTCGGGTGCTTTGTCCCATGATTCCACACCCATTTAACGACGCAGGATTCTTTGACATCATCTATACCAGAGAAGATGCCCAAGTCTGGCCCTCCTCAAGACCCGGAAAAGTGTGGTGGTATCGGAAACAGGAGTGGCGTTTCGCAACTGCCGACACGCCTTGGGGTACAGACACCGTCCGCGTTACCCTCGCATCCGAGATCGGTTGGACAGATATCGACTCAAGCAACAGCGTTACCGGGTTTCCTTGGAGCGGGTTCGAGGAGCATTGGCGTGAAGGAGACTTCGTAAAATCCAAGGCGGACATAATCGGCTACTACCCTTATGAGCACGCTGGCGAGAAATACCTCGCGCCGAAGTACGTCAAAATCGGAACGCTGGACTACATCTGTGAGACTGGAACGGGACGCCTTAACTTGAAGGTCCTAAGTCAGACCGAAGGACATTTCACAGATCCGGTATTTCGTTCCAAATCTAACCAACTCAGTCGCCGCGAAAAGGGGGCAGATAATTGGTACGACTGCTTGCCGTTAGAATAACCCGATTACAATTCGCTGGCGGGGTTCTAACCTCACACCATAATTTGCTGGCGAGATTTCTAACCTCGCTCCGTTGAACCAAATGAAAAACATCGCACATCTGCTAAACGCTCTCATTATCGTTTATACCTTCCTCCTTTTACAAGAGGGTGTGAATGCCGCTTTCTGGGAAGACCACTTTGAACAAGAGGCAGTGGATGACTGGCAACACGTCGGAAACGATTCCGTCTGGACGGTCGAAGCTGGATTTTTAAGGGCAGAAATTCAGGCACAAAACCAGTGGAGCGTCATATTTGAACGCTATCAACTCATCGCCTATCCCGGTCCCTATAATGATTTTACAATCACACTTGAAACCGCTGGTGCCGCACGCGCTCAATTCGGTATCGCACTTGCAAAGCACTTCCGAAATCCCGTGACCGAAGTAGAGGAGAACGGCTACTATCTCTTTTTTACGAACGATATACAAGCCTCAAGAGACGGTGGCGCGTTCGTCGGACCCGAGCGACGCTGGAACACAGACGAACTCCAACAGATGGAACTCCACTTCAAGAACGGTCGATTTCAATTGAATGCCGATGGCGAATCACGCCTCGATTTCACGGACGCAAACTTCGATCACATTGACAGCATTGCTTTCGTCCTCGCCGGATTTGTCACAGAGGAGGTTAACATAGGAAGCGCGTGGGTGGACACGTTTACGATTGATGGACTCGCAGTCTCACCCAAACGAAAATTAGCAACCACATGGGCATACTTGAAGCAGTAGCCTTGATTTCACTCCTCGCTGGCGAGGTTTCCGAACCTTGCCACTGAAAACTGACAACCGACAACTGAAAACTATAAAAAAATGCGAAAAAACTTGGATCTGATTTTTGACGCGCTTTTACTCGTGGTAGTACTTGGTATCGCGTTTTGGAACACCTATGCCGGAGCGAGGTTGAACCCTGGGGAACGCGCCCAACCCGCGAATTCGGGGTTTTATTATAGAACCCCCGGTTCAAACGGTAAGTGGTTCGGGCCTGAGCTCAACTCGCTCACGCTCTGTGCCGGTGTTCACAACCCCTTTAACAATAGAGGTCAGTTCGACATCATAGAAACCATCGAAAGTGCCACTGTTTCCCGTTCAAGTATCCGAGGCGCGCTCCGTTGGTATCGTGGGCAGCGGTGGTATTTCAGCACGGACGATACACCGTGGGGTACAAACTTCTCTTATATTACGCTTCGCGACGATTTAGGATGGGATGAAATTAGTGTAGGGGGCGGAACAACCGGCTATCCGTGGAGCGGCGTTGAACGGCACTGGCGGGACGGAAACATTATCCGAGCGCAAGCCTCCGTCATCGGTTGGCGGCGATATGCCCGCGGCGCAGAACGGTGGGTCTGCCCGATGTACTACAAAATCGGCGGATGGGAAGGCGAAACCGTTGAAGTCAACTGCAAAACCCTCAGAACATGGTTCCCTCCCGACTGGAACGTCCTGAAACAGAAAGATAGAGACTTCGGTCCCCCAGTCGAACGCATCCCTGGGGTTTTGAGTCGCAAAGGAAAGAAAACACAACAGTGGTACGACTGCATAAAAATCAATTAATCTCTGCATCTCCACGGATGGTAGGTGCGGTTTCTAACCGCACCGGATCCCGACTCCTCTGACTTGTCCCGTGATAAGGGGGATTGAGGGAGTTGGGTTTAGGGGGATTACTGACAACCCATAACTGACCACTGAAGACTATTCCATGCTAAACAAAAACACAACACTTCTCATACTCTTTTATACGCTCATGAGCTGCATCCTTTCCGTCTCCGCTGAGGTCTGGCGCGACGATTTCGATGCCGAAAACTCCGAAGCATGGCGAGTCATCGGAAACGATTCCATCTGGAAAATCGAAGACGGATTCTTAAACGCAGAGGTCAATCGGGAATGGGATGTACAATACGAACTCTACCAATTCATCGCGCTCCCACCGCCCTACAGGAACTTCACAATCACCATAAACGACTTCGGTGGTGACAAAACACGTTTCGGTTTTTGTGTAGGTCGCCGTTTTCCCGACACTCCGAAAGAGGATCCCTTCTTCTATGTGTTTTTCCCAGATGAAATCAGAGCGAGGCGTTTCGACGGTAAAGGGAGCAGCCATCCCTTCCGAATTCGGCTCTCCAGAGAACCACGCATCCGCTGGGAAACGGATACCCTCTCAAAGATGGAACTCCAATTTAATGCGGGACATTTCGTGCTGTTCGCAGACGGTGAACTCCGCACAGCTTTCCAAGATGCAAACTTCGATAAGATCGAAATTCTCGGTTTCGTCATGGAAGGCATTAACATCGCAAACGAGTGGGTCGGCGCAGCATGGGCAGATGCCTTCACCATTGCCGGCCTGAACGTCTCCCCAGAGATAAGATTAACCCAAATATGGGGACAACTCAAGTTGAGATAGATAATCAGTGCCCAGCCCTATAGGGGCGGTTTCCTAACCGCACCATAAGTGTCAATTTGAGAAAAAGGAAGCGTTGATTTCCAGACCGGTAGGGGCGGTTTCCTAACCGCACCGGATCTGAGACCTGAACCGTTCCGATGCCTAATCCGCTCTTGAGTCCTGTAAGGTTTATTTGCTTGGGTGTTTCTTCATTATGTTTATAGAAAGGCGGTTGTTCAGGTTCTTTAGCCCTGTAAGGGCGGCATGTAAGGGCGAAATGAAGAAGCCAAGCAACCTAACCGCACCGAATTACGATCAAAGTAGTGTTCAATCACAAAACCTCACCATCCCGCTGACGGGATTTCTAATCTTGTCTTGCTGAGGTGGCAACTTAAGTTAAATCTATGCTTGAAAAAGAATTTAGGAATGAAGACCCATCGAGCAAAATTATCGTTCTTGCCTCACTGATCGTTTCCCTTATGGGGGGCGGTGCCCTCGCCGTTAAAATTGGGTTGCAAGGCTTCCCTCCGCTAAAAATGGCACTCTTTCGTTGCATATTGGGAATTATTGCTGTTGGCGGCATAGGACTCTATTATGGGATGTCGATGCGGATGCGCTTCGAGGAACTCCGCCGATTGCTGCTGATCGCCGCCCTCTACGCCCTGCATACGATTACGTTGAACATCGGCACCCAACTCACAACAGCCTCTCGGGCAACCATTTTTTTCTATCTCTATCCCCTCTTCACAGTCCTGTTCGGACACTTCTTTCTTCCAAGCGATCGACTCTCTGCCACGAAAACAGTGGGAATTTTCATCGCTTTCGGTGGTGTTTTTCTCTCGCTCATGCCGGATTTACAAGGTGGCAGTCTCGCAGGATACCTCATCGGCGACCTGATCGTAACCCTTGGGTCGTGTTTCTTGGGACTCCGCATCACAGTGACAAAGGTGTTCGTTCAGGAGATTCACCCCTACCGACTCCTCGTTTGGCTGTTAGGTTTAAACATCCCGTGCTTTTACGTCCTGAGTCTCATTTTTGAGGGCGATAAGCCGATCGGATGGACATTAGAAAGTACTGCAGGATTGCTCTACCAAGGATGGATTGTCACGGGTTTCTGCTTTTTGGTGTTGACATCCCTGTTAAGAAAATACAAGGCAAGCAAACTGGTAATTTTAGGCTTCCTCATGCCGGTATCCGGTGTTCTGTTCAGCCATCTGATTTTAGGGGATGAATTAACCTTCGGTTTGTTGGCAGGTACTGGATTGGTAGCGGCTGGGATTTACCTCGTAAACAAACAGGGTTAAGGACGACCTTCGATCCGGGTAGGGTCTTTCACCCAACCGCACTCACTTAACCATCACTCCTTAAAGTCGCTGGCGAGATCTTCCAATTTTACCAATCCCCTTAAAATTGCTGGCGAGGTTCCTAACCCGACCTTTCTCCGCCTCTTGTAGGAGGGAATTCCGATTCCCGACCCTTGCTATTGATCCGTACAGATGAGGTCCATCCGCCCCTCATCCATCTCCCGCAAAATCTCCAAATTATTACCGAAGTAAAGTTTGTTCATTGGTATGCTCTAGCGTTCGCCTGCGTCGCCTGCGCGATGATTACTTGTGTTTTTCTGAACTCCTCTGCTGAAGGTACCTGAATAAATTGTGCTTCTACATTGTACTTGTGGACGATTTCTTCAATTTCCTCAAGACTCACATTGAAAAACTCCTTGCGACTGTTAATTCGGTTGACACTTCGCTTTTCAAGCAGTCCGTGCAAATGATTCTCAAGAGTAGGCGCGTCTTCTGAATAAATCATTGCATGAATATCAAACCTAAATGGCACGGAAGCATCACCAAGCTCTCTAACTCTATCCGTAGGCTCAAGTCGTCGCGTCATTCCAATTTTATACACATTTTCACCAAACGAACCGATGTTAGAGATGATGTAAACGTGTCCAGACCGAGTCATCTGGGCGCGAGACACTGCTCGCTCTTTGTTGATCTGTGCTTCCAAAAGTAATTTATTGAGGCGTTGAATCTCTGTCTGCAATTTTTCCTGTCTCTTTCCTGTTGCTTGTTCTATTTCCTGAAGTGTTTCGTCCAGAACCTTCTGGTAACGTTTTTCCTCTTTCTCGGCTTCCTGTTGGGCTTTCTCCAGTTCGCGTTGTGCACGTTGTTCGTCTCTGATTTGTTCGTTGATCCTACGTTTTTCCTCCTTCTCAAATTGGAGTTGTTCTTGATACTCATGGACAACATGGAGTTCATCAATCTTCAAATTGAGATAGGATTGCTGAATTTTACAAGCATTAGGTTCGCCGAGTTTGTTAATCGCTTCATATACAGCGTTTATTCGATCCTCTATACGAGTAAGGCTGTTGTACTTCACTTTAAGAATTATCGAATCACATTCCCCATTAAATGCTCGCGCCATCAATTGGATCTGCCTATTGGTCATTTTTTTACCTTCAGTTCTGCTACCGTCAACGGTCGAGTCCCGTGAGCAGACAATAGCAGTTTTGTCTCGGATCATCGCTTTCTGCTTCTGCCGGATTTCGGCAAGTTTGTCTTTCAATAGGGTCGAGAATCCAAGATCATATTTAGGTTGGTATATTCTGTAACTCTGTATCTTTGCCTCATCTTCAAGGGGAGTCAATTGTTCTTTTAGTGATGCCAGTGTCCGTTCAGTCTCGGTTTTCCTTTTTTGAATTCTTTTAGCTTCTGCTCGTAGTTTTTCTGTTTGTTGTCTGATAGTTTCTTGCTCTTCCTCAAGGGCAGTTTTCACTTTTGATTGTTCTGCTTCAACTTGTTGTCTGATAGTTTCTTGCTCTTCCTCAAGGGCAGTTTTCACTTTTGATTGTTCTGCTTCAACATCAAGTATTACTTGGAACCGATTTAAGTTCCGTTTTTGCTTAATGACTAATCGCATTAAGTATATAGCAAGAATTAATAATCCTATAGCCACACTCACACTAATTTCAGTTAACATAAACACCTCACTGTAGTTTGTCAGTTTGTCGTCAACAGAGCCAAATCAGTTAGTAAGTCTCTCTCGCGCTGGAAATCTACATGGCAGTATAGCACGTAGTCTTACAAAGTCACCCGAAAAACCCAAATTTACAGAACCACCGTCACCATTTCTGTCTTCCAGAGAAGTCCCATGTCTATAACAAATTCTGTAGGGGTAGGTCTTGTGCCTACCCTGTGTTCCTTCCCTGACCACCGACCATTGATGGAAAGAAATAAAAATCCGCGAAATCTGCCGAATCCGCGTCAATCCGCGATTCAGACAAAAAGTACACTATCCGCGCTGACAGAGTTCCCTACCCTCGTCACTTTCAGTCTCTCTGCACTGCTGGCGAGGTTTCCGAACCTCGCCTTTCTCGGAACAAAAAATAAATTTGCATTCCCAAATAAAATATGTTATCATACGTGATGTAGAAACGAGTTTTTCAGAAAACGTCAGAGGCAGAAAATTTGAACTCCTCATGCCCGAAGACGAAGGATATGAGGAAGCACTCCAAGCTAACACCAGCAAGCTCGTGGGCGATATGGACGAGTATATCCCGTGACCTATCAAAAAAGAATATCCATTATCATAAATGAAGCCAAACCATGTCCAAACGCACAATCCTCACAACCATCATTATTCCCGTTCTGCTAATCTCTGGGCTTATCATCTTCCTCATCAACAACCGAGAGGAACCCTCAGCCGAACTCGTCCTGACACAGCAACAGGTTCACTTCGGAGTGCTCCCGGAATGGAAAGGACCTGTAACACGATCCCTAACAGCACGAAACATAGGCAAATCCCCTCTCCACATCCAAAGGTTTCACACGGGATGCAGTTATGCGAAAATCACAGGACCGGAGGTCATCCAACCCGATACGGAAAACACGTTCCAGATAACCCTCAACCCAGAACTTCTGCCCGATGACGAGACTTCGGCAACCGCGACTATCTTCACGAACAGCCCCAAGACCCCGATTGTCCACCTGACAATTGTCGCCACAGCAAAACGATTTGCGACCCTCACTCCGAACGTTTGTGAGTTTGGAAACATCTCTACCGAAACGAGCCATCAAAAGACCACCAAACTCACTGTAAACGACCCACTCAACACATCGGGCATCCGTCTCCTGCCATCCGGGCATGAATCACTCACGTGGGCGATAACACCCGATTTGCGGACAGATACTTCTCTCATCACGATCCAACTTGGTCCCCTGAGAGACAGAGGCACCTTTTCATCACTCCTCACTGTCCACTTTCCAAACCAACGAACACTGACCCTTCCCGTCACCGCCAAAGTCGTCCCAACTGACCGCCAGCAGTAGCAGGGAACTCCAAACCCCAATTCTTTCTGACTGCTGACCGCTGATAGCTGACTGCCATTCTTCTGATAGCGAATAAACACTTGACAGAATACCTCAAATTGTAGTATCATTAAATACAAGAATACGCAAAAAAGCAGAAGAACCCTTCATGGAAAAATGCTACTTCGATTTCAGGGATATTTTCCAAGTTATCCGCTATGGATTCAGTGGACGAAAGATCGCAGTTCATCTCATCGGACTCGTTCTCGCATATCTAATTTATGAAACTTTGGTGTATCTTAGCCTTGTCATCGTAGGAGGCACCGCTGTGCAGGACTTTTGGAACAAGTATGCACTCCTACCCCTACCTCCGTTCGGTGATGCTGAACTTACACGGACAACTGAAATCTCAATGTGGATAGGGATGCTCAGTTTCGCGTGCATCTTCTTCTTAGCAAGCACAGTAGCTTCCAAAATCACCATTGAGCAGCTCCGTGGGGATTTCTTCTTTTCGGTTGGGGATGCCTTAACCTTCCTCAGGGGACATTGGAAATCTGTTTTAGGCGCGTTTATCGGCTTGCTTCTCATCCAGATATTTCTTGCGATAGTCCCCGTTAGTATCGCGGGGATCGCGAAGTTACCAGCAGTGGGAAAACCGTTTCTCATGCTCACCTCGTTGCTCATGCCGATCGGATTTTTCTTCGGTCTCCTGATGGTGTTGATAGCAATCGTCTTCAGTGTCGGTTTGCTCTTTGTGCCACCCGTTGCCGCTGCGACAGGTGCCGATACATTTGAAATAATTTATCAGCAGTTCGCAATCGTTTGGAGTAAACCTTGGCTGTTAGTGTGTTATGAGGCGGTGTTGCTCCTTATCAAATGTATTTTCGTGCCAATCTGGGCATTCTTTTGCCTCGCAGGCTTTTCGATCATGATGCTCCCGACGCGTCTCTTTCACACCGAAGTGATGCCGCAATTCATGGGCTACGCGAACGTATGGCTCGGTGGGGCTGTCGAAAAAATAGCAACGCTGCCGTATATTAATAGTCTCGGGGTCTTCAACACTAGTGCCAGTGATCAAATGCCGACGTTGACAGGGATAGCGACAGTTACGACCCCAGTGACCGCTATCTTTCTGACAATCACGCTCCTTATGGGTGTAGGGTTGGTGATTGCATACCTGTTTTCAATCGCCTCTACCGGAAACACGGTAATTTATACAATAGTGCGAAAGAAACTCGATGGACAGAACTTGTTAGTACCCACCGAATCACAATTAACCGGAACGAACGAGGCATAAATGCCAAGTCAATCATGATGTAAAGATGTATCACCTTTCACAACGTGAAAGATGCCAAGGAGCAGTAGTTAAAAAATGTTCCAAAAAGTGCTAACCAAAGTCTTCGGTAGCAAAGAGGACCGCGATGTCAAAAAGTTTCGCGCCATCGTCGAGGCTGTCAATCAGCGCGAACCTGAAACCAAAAAACTTACCGACGCACAACTACAATCCAAAACACCAGAATTTCGCCGACAGTTGGATGCCGGGGCATCGCTTGATGATCTCTTACCAGATGCCTTCGCTGTTGTCCGTGAAGCCGCGATGCGAACCTTAAAACAGCGACACTACGATGTCCAAATTATGGGAGCTGTCGCGCTCCACCAAGGCAGTATCGCAGAGATGCGCACAGGTGAAGGTAAAACGCTCACCTCAACCCTCGCTGTCTATTTAAATGCATTGACTGGAAAAGGCGTACATCTCGCCACCGTCAATGACTATCTCGCACGCCGGGATGCCGAATGGATGGGCAAGGTCTACAATTTCCTTGGACTCTCCGTTGGATTAACACTCAGCCTAATGCCGAAAGAACAGAAAAGGCTTGGATACAAATCAGACATCACTTACGGCGTTCACAGCGAATTTGGATTCGATTATCTCTGGGACAACAAATCACTCTCAATTGAAGATAAAGCACAGCGCGGGCATGTCTACGCCATTCTTGACGAAGTTGACAGCATCCTCATTGATGAATCCCGTACACCGCTCATCATCTCAGAACCCTCCGGTAAACCACCAGAACTTTACAGGCAAATTAACGGGGTCGTCGCGCAACTCCGAGAAGGCGAACACTTCCAAATTGACCAAGAGGGGAAATCGAGAGGCAGTGTAACTCTTACCGATGAAGGCGTTGAGGAAGTCGAACGTCGCCTCGGTGTGGGGAACCTCTACGAACACACTAACATCGCTATGGTGCATCACGTGAATCAAGCACTCACTGCGCATCAGCTCTACAAACGCGATGTCGATTATCTCGTCGAAAACGGCGAAGTCCTCCTCGTTGATGAATTTACAGGACGAAAACAGATCGGTAGACGGCTCAGTGAGGGGCTCCATCAAGCTATTGAGGCAAAGGAACGCGTTAAAGTCGTTGAAGAAAGCGAAACGGGTGCTAAGATTACCTACCAAAACTACTTCCGCATGTACGACAAACTCGCAGGTATGACAGGTACCGCTGCGACTGAAGCGAACGAATTCGCACATATCTACGGATTAGAGGTTTCTGTCATCCCGACCAACGAACCGATGATCCGGATGGACCATTCCGATCAAATTTACAGTACCGAGAACGCAAAATACAACGCCGTCTTACAAGATATCGTCGAACAGACCGAGATAGGGCGTCCAGTGCTTGTTGGCACGGTTTCGATTGAAAACTCCGAGAAATTGAGCAAAATGCTCAGAACCAAACACCGAAAAATCCAACATCAGGTTCTGAACGCCAAAGAGCACACACGCGAAGCCGACATTATCGCACAAGCAGGGGTGCCGGGTGCTGTAACAATCGCAACCAATATGGCGGGTAGGGGTGTAGACATCCTCCTTGGCGGTAACCCCGAAGGTATGGCAATCGAAATGCTGCGGAAACGGAAAGCGAAGACAGAGACTCTGTCTCCGGAGTCCGAAGAATACCAAGCGGCACTCGCAGAAGCAGAAGCCATTTGCGACGAAAACAAAAAGAAGGTATTAGCCGCTGGTGGACTCCATATCGTTGGCACTGAACGCCACGAGTCCCGACGGATTGATAACCAACTCCGTGGGCGCTCCGGTAGACAAGGAGATCCAGGCTCATCTCGATTCTACCTCTCTCTCGAAGATGAATTGATGCGAAAATTCGGATCTGAACGTTTACAAGGATTGATGACGCGCGTCGGAATGGATGATGATGTCCCATTAGAACACCCGTGGGTTACGAAATCCATTGAGAAAGCGCAGACGCGTGTTGAGCAGATGTACTTTGAAATCCGAAAAAATCTCCTCAAATTCGATGATGTTATGGATACACAGCGCGACACCATCTACACCTTGCGTGACACCGTCTTGGCTTCCACCTCGGATGTCGCCGAATTACCAGAACATGAAGGTACTACAGACGATGGTGGGCTTGCCGCACTTGCTGAAAAAGATGCTAAAGCGCCTGCCTCCCTCAAGACCACGATTTGGGGGATGATTGAGAGGGTCGTCAGAGATGCAATTGAGGATAACATGGGGGAAAAAGTCGGAAGTCCTCTTGAAACCCCTGACAGGTTTCAGCAATGGTTGACGACCACATTTCCAATCCAACCAACATGGAAAATACCTTTGGCACAAGCGAGTCCAGAGGAAATTCAGGAACAGGCACTCGAGATATTGCGCGCCGCTTATGAGGAACGCGAAACCGAAATGGGCCCAGAGATGATGCGCGTCCTCGAACGTCTACTGCTTTTGGATAGAATTGACGATCACTGGAAAGAGCACCTCCATAATATCGACTATATTGAGGAGGGTATTCGATTCGGCGCAGGATATGGCGGCAAAGACCCGATCGTCGTTTTCAAAAACGAGGCACTCTCCGTCTTTGAAAGTATGTATCAACAGATTGAGGAACAGGTGAGTGAATTCATCTTCAAATCTCGCGTCAATACCGAGGCACCGCGCAGAGTCCCCAGTCGACAGACGGGTAGACGGCGTAGTCCCCAGCCGCGGGCACCCCAAGGCACAGGGACAGCCTCAACCAGCGATAATGCCGAATTTGCTTCACAACAAGCGATGGGGAACATGCCGAAGGTCGGTAGAAACGCGCCTTGTCCGTGTGGAAGCGGCAAGAAATATAAGAGATGCCACGGCGGTTAGGAAGTTTCGGTTCGGATTTTTTCAAGAAATCCTTTACTTATCCGTAAGGAATAGTTAAAAAAAGTTCAAAATTGTAGCCCGTAATGAAATTATGCCTTAAATGGCATAATTTGTCTTTGCTTTACATTTGGAGGGCGGATCTACGGAGAGGATCGTTGTTCATTCGATCGACCTCACCGAACCGCAAGGAATAATTAAAATTTCAAAAACGCTACTTGACATTCTCGCATGTCCGGCATGTAAAGGTGAGATAGAACACAATGAATCCGCACAGAAATTGGTATGCGTCGGTGAGTGTCAGCGTCGCTACCCGATCCGTGAAGGCATACCTGTGATGCTTATTGATGAGGCAGAAATGCCAGGTGAATAACGGCTATCGCCACCATGAAGATTTTATTTTTAAGCCTACGGTGTCCGTATCCACCGCATCGAGGCGATCGGATCCGGTCTTACAATTTTATTAAGCAGCTTTCAAAACAACATGCCGTAACCCTTGTTTACTTTGCTGAATCTGAAAGCGATATTGAATCCGCGAAGCATTTAGAACCTTTTTGTGAACGCGTAGAGTGGGTCCGTTTCCATCGTTCTTTTGCCTTCATAAATACGGGGATCCACTGCTTATCGGCTCGTCCCCTTCAGTTGCATTACTGGTACGCCCCCCAGATGCAACGGAAGATCAACCAACTCCTCGAACAAGAGGACTTCGAGTTGATTCACGCGCAACTCTTTCGGATGGGACAATATGTGACGCAAGTCCAAGGTCCCACCAAAGTCTTAGATTTGTGCGATTCGTTGGCACTGAATCTCAGCAGACGCGCTGAACTTGAAAGCAATCCGTGGCTTGCGAAAATTAAATTAGATTGCACTCCAAAGCGTTTTTTGGTAAAATTGGAAGAAAAGCGGGTACGGCGTTATGAAGTCAACATTATGAAGGCTTTTGACTGCGGCACCGTTGTCGCACGCTTCGATCGGGACTATCTCTTGAAGCAGGACGATAGCCTGAATCTGTCAATAGTTCCGATGGGGGTTGATCTCGGGTACTTTCAACCGAATCCGACAAAACAGCCTGTACCATTGATGCTCTTTACCGGAACGATGAACTATTTTCCGAATTCGGATGCCGCAACCTATTTTTGTAATGAGATTTTTCCGCGTATCCGAGAAAGCCATCCGAGCGCGCAGTTTTATATAGTAGGCAATCATCCATCGGATCAGGTAAAGCGGCTTGAAACACAGGAAGGTGTAGTTGTCACCGGTTATGTCCCGGATGTCCGTCCCTATTTTGAAAAAGCATCTGTTTTTGTCGCGCCTTTACGTGCCGGATCGGGCATACAAACTAAGAATCTGGAGGCAATGGCAATGGGGGTCCCCGTCGTCACAACCTCTGTTGGCGCAATGGGGTTAGAGGCAGACGAAGGGAAGGAACTACTCGTTGCAGATACACCTGCTGACTTCGCGAAACACGTCGTTCATTTGCTCAACGATGAGCATTCGAGAGAAGCCCTTACGCAAACCGCCAGAACTCGTGTCGAAACTAATTATAGTTGGGAGGCTATTGGGGAACGTCTGAAGCATGTCTATGCACAAGCCGCACATACACCGAAATTTGAAACAAATCCGCAATCTGTCCCGTAGAGTTATTAATACAACTGGAGACCGATGTTTGTGTCTTTTTGATGGTGGGCCTTTAGGTGCCCTAATCACCACCAATGCATAGAACCTCGATTGGGTTGTAAGACCCATCGGATCAGAAACCCAATAATTAAAAAAGCGGAAACCCAATCGTTAAATACTCTTGAGGAGGGAAATATGGATAGACCGAAAATAAAGTGGAGTTTTACAATTGTTGTTGACGTATTTCTCGTCAATCTCGCATTTCTATTCGCGTACCTAACCAGTAGGCAACTCGGTTTTGATTTTTTAGAGCAACCCGCACCACTTTTCGCTATACTGCAGAGTGTAGACACATCTCCCTTCCAACCACAGCATGTTATTGGACTCGGTATCGCCGCTATTGTCACCATAGTTCGTATCGGTCTGCTGTTAGCCTTCAACCTGTACAAACCAATATGGCAATATGCCGCTGCTAAGGAATTTCGCGCCTTGGCAACCGCGATCATCTTCGCGACTGTAGGACTCATCGGGCTTTCCATGTTATTGAAAATTGCTTGGGTCCTTTTCTTAATTGATGGATTTTATAACTTCGCACTCATCGGATTTACCAAATTCTCTGTGCAAATTTTACAGCAAGATAAACGGTCAGGACGTAGAAAATATCAGAAGGACGTAGGCGCAGTCGTCCCGAATGCTGAACCACAATTGCCCATACAAAAATTATCAACGAAAGTTCTTATCGTTGGCGGAGGTGAAACAGGTATCGGTGTACTCCGTGCCCTGAGAAACCATCCTGAAAAAGGGTATGTACCCGTCGGATTTATTGACGACGCACCACACAAAGTCGGCAGGAGCGTCGCAGGACTTGAAGTATTGGGTACGACCCGCGACCTAACCTATATTGCCCGCAAGCGTGAGATCGATGAGGTTGTCATCGCTATCCCGTCAGCACCCGGCGGTAAGATTCGTGATATTATCCGACAGTGCGAATACCGGGGATGTCAGTTTAAAATCGTCCCCAACATTCATGCCATTCTTGAAGGGCGCGCCAGCGTCAGTCAGATCCGGGAAGTCCGATTTGAAGATCTCTTGAATCGGTCTACCTCGCAGATGGACCTCGCTGAAGTCTCTAAATATCTCGCCGGTAAACGCGTCATGGTAACCGGAGCGGGTGGTTCAATCGGTTCTGAACTCTGTCGTCAAGTAGCGAAGTTGAACCCAGAACTCCTTATCCTTTTCGGACGCGGTGAAAACAGTCTCTACCATACAGATATAGAACTCCGGGAGTCCGAACCGCAACTCAATCGTGCTTTAGTGATCGGCGACATTCGAGATAATGCTAAAGTTTCGCAAGTTACACGCAAGTATCGCCCCGATATTATTTTCCACGCTGCCGCACACAAGCATGTTAAATTCATGGAGAACCATCCCGATGAAGCCGTCAAAAACAACATACTTGGCACGCAAAACCTTATCAATGCCGCAATCGAACATGAGGTAGAGGCTTTCATACTCGTTTCATCAGATAAAGCCGTAAACCCGACGAGCGTTTATGGGGCATCCAAACGTGTTACAGAGAAGTTGGTTCAGTGCAAAGCGAAGCAGAACGGCACCCGATTTATCGCAGTCCGATTCGGGAACGTTATCGGGAGTCGGGCAAGTGTAATCCCCAATTTCAGACGGCAGATCGCTAAAGGGGGTCCTGTCACCGTCACACATCGCGAAGCGACACGCTACTTCATGACGATTCCAGAAGCTGTGCAACTCCTCATCCAAGCGGGTACGATGGGAAATGACGGCGAAATCCTAATGTTAGACATGGGAGAACCAATTAAAATTCTTGACCTCGCTCAAGATCTTATCCGCCTTTCTGGACTTGAAGTCGATAGGGACATCAAGATTGAATTTACAGGGTTAGAACCGGGCGAAAAATTGTACGAGGAACTCCTGACCCCTCAAGAAGGTGTTACGGCAACAAAGCACCAGCGTATTTTCGTCGCACAGTTGGAGCAGATAGAGGAACGTCAACTCTTCTCCCAGATAAAGGAACTCTCACAACTCGCAGACGCTCTCGATTCAGAAGGTATTGTTTCTAAATTCCAAGAACTGGTCCCAACATATCAGCCGAACCGCGCGTTCTTGACAGAAAGCGATATAGATAGCGCGTCTGAGATTATCCAGTTTCCTACGGAAATGGAAGCCGCCAGAGCGAACCGCCGTTAGCCCACAAAATAGGATAAGCGCATGCCTCATACCAAGCGTTTAACCGCAGGAATTCAAGATGATATAGAACCCAAACGCGACTGGGCAAAACGGACGTTCGACCTTCTGTTCGCAGCAATTGGACTCGTGCTTTTGTCGCCCCTTTTTTTGCTTGGGATCTTGCTCGCAAAATTGCAATCAAAGGGACCCATGTTTTACAAAGCAAAACGGGTCGGTAGAAGCGAAGTCATCTTTGAAATGTACAAATTCAGAACTATGGTAGTAAAGGCGGATACGCTCGGTGGTAGTTTGACAACCTATAGGGATAAGCGGATTACATCCATCGGCAGGTTTTTGAGATGGACAAAGTTGGATGAACTCCCGAACTTGATAAATGTTATTAAAGGTGAAATGAGTCTCATTGGACCGCGTCCGGAGGCACCCGATTACGTTAAGCACTACACACAAACGCAGAAACAGGTCCTGCAAGTAAAACCAGGGATGACCGGTCCATCGCAACTCGCGAACCGCGATGAAGAGGAGAAACTCAAAGGGCATCTCGACGCTGAGCATTACTACATCACAGAATTAATGCCAGAAAAACTTGCATTGGATCTCCACTATGTTGCGACACAGAGCATCATCACCGATATCGGATGGTTGCTAAAAACCTTTTGGGTAGTCATCTTCGCGCCGCGCCGTTCCAAATAAGGTTTTTAATTTATGGACTCTGAGCTGCGCTCCATTTCATTACGCGCAGATTTTCGGCAAGTTTTATTGGGTTTGTGAATTTTGACCTTTCTTTTCTTAAACCCAAGTATGTAGCCTGCATTCTCACTGCGTAGCAGGCGCAGGCGGATTCGAGGGACGCACTTCAAAGTCCAAACGCACACTATTCCTCCGCAAGGTAAAATTAAAAAATGAAAAAGAGGCGTGTTTACATTATCTTAGGAAGTATCATTGTGCTGTTCTTCCTGCTGCTGATTTTACGTTCAATAGGCGGCAACATATCGATCGGACAGAAGGTCGCAGTGGTAGACATCACAGGTATTATCTCTCGTTCAGATGCAACGATCAAACTGATTCACACCTATCGCGATGATCCGAATATCAAAGCAATTATAGTTAGAATCGACTCTCCTGGTGGGAGTGTTGCCCCGGTCCAAGAGATTTACAGCGAATTGAAGAAGATAGAAAAACCGGTGGTCGCTTCAATGGGAGGCAGTGCGGCATCGGGTGGTTACTATGTCGCGTGCGCCGCCGATACAATCTTCGCAAACCCTGGGACTTTGACAGGGAGCATCGGCGTTATTATGCAATTCACACAACTAAAAGGCTTGTATGACAAAGTCGGCTTAGGGCATCAGGTCATTAAGAGCGGCGACTTTAAAGATACAGGTTCACCTTTTCGTGAGTTAACGGAACAGGAGCGGGCAGTTCTCCAATCCACCGTGGACGATGTTTATAATCAATTTGTGGATACAATCTTCGAGGCACGAGGGGATCTCTTAACGCGTGCTGAAATTGTTGAACTCGCTGATGGACGAATTTACTCTGGAAAGCAAGCATTAGATTCAAAACTGCTGGACCAACTCGGTAATCTCCCGGATGCAATCAAAACTGCCGCAGAGTTAGCAGGTATTGAAGGCAAACCCAAGGTTGTTCGTAAGGAGAAAAAAACCTCACTACTTGAACAACTCACCGGTATTCAACAGATACCTCCTTTGAATGAAATGTTCAGTCCTCCCGGTGTCACCTTTCGTTATGAAATGCACCTTGGCAAATAGCTCTCAGCAGAATTAGCCGTCAGCCATCGGCTTTCAGTTTCTGTCAGTAAGTAGATTCTCTTGCTGACCGCTGATTGCTGATAGCCGAAAGCCAAAAAAATGAATGACACGTATCAAGTTAACCAGTACTGGGAAAAACTTGCGAGTCGAATTGTCAAGTCCCAACAGGTTGTACTTGTGATAGGGGCAACCGATGTTGGAAAATCAACCTTCTGCCGTTTTTTGGCTGATTCTGCCATTGATCGGGGTTTGAAGACTGCTTTTGTGGATGCAGATGTCGGACAATCTCAAATCGGTCCCCCCACGACAATCGGTATGAAATCTCTTACCCCATCAAGTTCCCCTGTCCAGTTCAATGGCACCGCTGACCAACTCTATTTTGTAGGAGATCTGTCACCACGAGGACACTCTCCTGAAATGCTAACGGGAACTCGGTTGATGGTGGATCGCGCACGTGAAACCGGCGCTGATTTCATTGTCGTTGATACGACTGGTTACATTCACGACGTACCCGCTGTTACGCTCAAACAGCACAAAATCGAACTCATCAGACCGAACCACGTGGTATGCCTCGGGCGTTCCAGCGAATTGGAGGGGATAACCGCATGCTACAGTCAACAGGACTGGCTCAATATCCATTACCTTCTTCCGCACCGGAATGTCCGATCTAAAAGTAGCAAGGCGCGCAGCCGTTACCGAAAAGCCCGATTTGATGCCTATTTTGGCGTGGCGTGCGGGTCTCCAAAACTTGCTGTACAAAAATCCGAAAACAACATCCAACACCTACCATTTGGACAGATTCGCGCTGAGCGCACCCCTTTCTTTATCGGACGCATCGCAAATGAGAAAGAATTAGAAATCCTTTCTCGGCTTGCCGAGACGCAAGTTTACCACGCTGAATGGGGACACCGCACCTTGTGCCTTATCGTGTCAAAATCACTTTCCAAAGCAACTATCACGCATATCAAAAACTATCTAAGTTTGAGGCGCGTCACAACAGAAGTCCGCACTTATTTTCAACGCCGTTTGATTGGTTTAATTGATACGACCGGTAATACCTACGCCATTGGGATCATTGAATCTATCGATTTCCAAAAGCGAGAATTCAGTATCCATTGTCCAGTTTCAAACAGGGACGATGCCGCTAAGCAGACGTGTGCCATCCAATTTGGTAGTTATCAACTGAAATAAAGCACGTAGGTGTTTTTGCATGGGGCGTTTCCTTTTCTTTTCCCCAGGTTGAACCTAAAGTGAAACCCAAAAGATAGACTTGGCATGGACAAAAAACTTTTCACAAAAAACCCAGCTTTCATCCGATTTGTCCGGTATCACGCACCTTACACCGGCTCTCTTCTCTTAGCAATGGCTTTTGCCTTGGTAGGTGCTGTGTGTGACTTAGGTATTCTTCAAATTATTTTGCATGATGCGATTAACGCTCTTGAAGTCGTCAACGGGAACTCGTTTGACGAACCTGTATCTGTCCGGTATTTTCAGCGCGAAGGGAGTGAAGGAATGTTTGCTTTTGATGGTTTTGAGGTAATATTAGCGGATGCTGACGACGCGCTCAAATACTTTCTATGGCTGCTGGGTGGAATGCTTATTCTCGTTTTCATCAAAGGTTTTTTTCTTTACGGCAACGATTATGTGATGGCGCGTGTCGGACATAAACTATCTTTCCGACTGCGGAATGCGCTCTACGAGCGAGTTGTATCCGCACCCTTAGGTATCTTACGTGAAGAACGCACCGGTGACCTCATGACACGTATCACTGACGATGTCCGGGTGTGGCAGACGCTCGTTGCCGCGATGGCGGGCATCATACGCGCTGTTGTTCTTGTTGTCTTTTTTCTCTTTGTGATGCTAATCGCTAGTTTCAAACTCACCTTTTTTGTTTTATTGTTTCTTCCGCTGCTCGCTTACCTGATTACGTTTATTGGCAGGCGAATTCGGGGGGCTAGCACAGAGATCCAACAACAGAGCGCAGACATCTATTCGCAACTCAAAGAGACATTTTCCGGCATCAAGATTATCAAAAGTTTTACATCTGAACAAACAGAAATGGAGCGCTTTCGGTCTATTAACTGGCGCCAATACTGCTCAGCGATTCGTCGCGCCCGCTTCGCGGCATTCCTGCCTCCGATGATTGAGTGGTTGGGTGCTCTGGGGATTGCAACAGTTTTTGGATTATGCTGCTGGCGAGTGATTAGTGGGCAGCTTTCTATAGGGTGGTTCATCAGTTATGTGGGGATGGTAAGTTACATGTTCAAGCCGATTAAGACGATTGGGAACGTCAATAGTGCCTTACAACAGTGCCTCGTCTCTGCGGAACGGATCTTTTATCTCCTCGACTTCGGACCAGAGATGCATGCGGAGAACGACAAACAGCAGCACTCCCTCCACACGGAACCCGAGAATGCAACCGGTGGGATTCAACTGCAGAATATCCACGGCTCCGTCACATTTCAGAACGTCTCTTTTTCCTACTCGCAGCCTTTAACAACAAATTCGGATAATCGGCACACAAGGTCGAAACCTGTCATTGACAACGTAACCTTTGAGGCAAAGCCGGGGGAAGTTGTAGCACTTGTGGGACCGAGTGGCAGTGGAAAAACAACCCTCCTGAACCTGCTGTTACGTTTCTATGAGGTAAATTCAGGGAAAATCTTGATTGACGATGTCTCTATTTCCGAAGTAAATTTGAAGTCACTGCGACAAAGTATTGCCCTTGTTCCACAGGACACGTTCTTATTTGATGGCACGATTATGGAAAACATCGGCTACGGATGCCCGGATGCCACTGATGAGGCGGTTATCGCAGCGGCGAAAAGGGCAAACGCACACGAGTTCATTACGAAAACCCCGCAAGGTTATACGACTCCAATCGGTGAAGCGGGTATGAAACTCTCTGGTGGTGAACAGCAGCGCTTATCTATCGCACGTGCGCTCTTAAAAGATGCACCGATTCTCATCTTAGATGAAGCTACATCCTCATTGGATACGCAGTCTGAAGCACTCATCCAAGAATCGCTGGCAAACCTGATGGAAGGGAGAACCAGTTTTATTATCGCGCACCGACTTTCAACCGTTGTCCGGGCGGACAAAATTCTCGTTATCAAGGATGGGGAAATTCTGGAGACTGGAACGCACGAAATACTGCTGGCAAAGAGAGGATTATATCAAAAACTCTGCGAAATGCAGTTCAGTTAACCTAAAGGGTGTTAGGGGTGGAAACTCTTGTAAACACGGCACTGCTTCTGCGTAGGCGTTGCCCCTTTATCGGAAATCGCGAGTAAATTGTCGAAACTTGAAAAAAAAATGAAATTTGGGTAAACCTCTTACCTCTTGTTAACGTCACATATATTAGAGAAACGCGGTGAATGCTATCCGATTTTTTGCAGTCTTAACCCCGGAATATTAGAGAAAACCGGTAGGTTGGAACTACATGGACGAAATTGGTAAGAGGCACTGGAAAAAATAAAAATATCCGCTGCCTAATTTCGACCCTTTTTGGTGATAGCACCTTCAAGATCGGCTTCACGATAGACGGCTTCAGAGAGGTCAACCTCATATAGATATGTATCTTTGAAATTAGCACCGAGTAAGACAACACCTATCAGTTTAATTTCACCGAAAATCGCCTCTCCGAGGTCTGCGTTCTCAAAACTGGTGAGCGAACCGAAAGGTCCAGGCACCTCGCATTTTGGGCAACCGAGGGTAGCACGACGCAGGTCAGCGCGTCGGAAGTTAGTACCACAGAGTAGACTTCCACTCAGGAACGCACCGCATAGGTTCGCTTCCTCGAGGTTGGCATCCGTTAAATTGGAACCGACCAGATACGTCCGATGTAAGGTCGCACCAGAAAGGTTCGCACCAGTGAGATTCGCATCGTTCAGGTTCGCATCTGTTAAATCCGCGTTCCGCAGATCAGTACCGCTCAAGTTCGCTTCCAACAAATCAACACCTACGAGCGGTTGATTCGCTAAATCTAAGTTTGCAAGATTTTCACCAGAAAGAGATTCACCGGCTTGACACTTTTTAATTATTTCATTTTCTGTGAGTTGAGCCATTAATTAATTGCCTCCAGTTGTTATACGATATTTTAGGGGGCTGCTTGCAAGCCAATCATATTACTCAGTAGATATACGAATGGATTATGCATAATAGCATACCACATATACAATAAAAAGTTAAACTTTTTTTCATAATTTTTGCTGTGTTAGGCAACCATAAAAAATATCTCGTTCGGGAGATCGAGGCTACAGTGAGGTGGAGACATGAGAGACTATTACCCAGCGTACCCAGTAGAATCTGAGATTTTCGCAGAAGATGAGGAGAGGGAAGAGAACCCTACAGAATCACCAAGGGATGAAACCTTTGCGTACCTACAGAAAATTGCGAAGACCCCTTTGTTGGAACCTGAACAAGAAACCACACTCTTTGAAAAATACCGAGAGGGTTTCCAGGCGTTCACTAACCTGCTAAATCAACTCCCAGATTGGATGATAGCCTCGCTTAACATTGCTGAGAATAATACTTCGGAGAAAAACCAAAAATTAGAACCCGCACAGTCAGAACACGGATTAATTATAGACCAGGTCCGCGCCGAAATCCAAGCACTTGGTGTCCTATTGGATAAATTAGAGGCGAAGGCGAATTTGTTAGAGCAGGCACGCTGGAAAATCTTTGAAGAAAACTTATATCTCCTACAAAAATATGTTGACCGCACAGCATCGCGCGAATTGATGCAGGTGGGAAGCCTCGGACTCTTGAAAGCTATTGACGACAGTGACACAAAACGTGGTACCGAATTCCGCACATACGCCCGCAAAGCGATTCGCAGCGACATCAGCACCTTTAACAAAAAAGCAGCGCAAGCACAGCAATGGAAAACTACCTCTACCGTGACAGAAGTGCATCCGATTCCCGAACTCACTCACATCACAACAGCATGTTTTGACGAAGAGCAGGAATCCTTGGCTTTTCAGGAATTCGACGTCATCCGATATGAAATTGAAACGCTTTTGGAGGAGCTGCCCGCCGATATGTTAGTGGAGCGGACTGCTGCCTGCAAGCCACACACACTTCGGTTTGTACTTGAAGATGTCCAAAGGGAATTCGCACATGTCAAGTGGTTGGCGGAACAATTGGAAGCCGCGGACCAAGTCACACATGGAACGAAACTGAAAATTGTTGAAGCCAACCTTCGTCTTGTCGCCAGTATCGCCAAGCAACATCACTTTAGTAAGACGTCCCTAACCTTCCTTGATTTGATGCAGGAAGGCAGCCTCGGATTGATGCGAGCCGTGGATAAATTCGACCACACCCTCCGATTCCGATTCAGCACTTATGCGACTTGGTGGATTATGCAATCTATCAAGCGTGCCCTCGATCAACAGGGACAGATGATCCGTGTTCCATGCTATATCGGTGAAGCGCGTCGCGCCATTAAACAGGCACAATCAGATCTGACAACCCAACTCGGACGCGAACCCACTACAACTGAAATTGCGAAAGAAGTCGAACTTACGGAGAAAAAGGTTTCCGAAATTTTCAACGCTACAAAAGATCCTGTGCCGCTCGATGCACCGATCAATGAAGACTCTCCGGATGGCTCGTTTTCCGAACTTATTCCGGATCAGTCCCAAATTACGCCTGAAAACTATTTGCTCGATTATGCCAAAATCGAGGTTATCACAGAGGTCCTCAACCGAACACTCAATCCTCGTGAAACACAGGTGATCATTCTGCGGTACGGCTTAATGGACGGCACTGAATATACTTTGGCGGACATCGGAGACAAACTTCGGATTAGTCGTGAACGTGTTCGACAGATAGAGGCTGAAGCTATTGTTAAGCTCAAACGCCACGACTCGAAAACATTGCTCCAAGACTTACTTCAGGATTTCTAATATTGGCTATCGGTTTTCAGCACGGATTTTCTACGAAAACCCTTTCAGTTGTCAGTGGATTTTGTAGCAGGAAACGGGTGTTTTTTAACCTTCACGCCTTTTTTGCTGACGACTGACCGCTGATGGCTGACTGCTGATTAAGGAGTGTAAATACAGTGAAGATCGCGTATTTCGACTGTTTTTCAGGCATTAGCGGTGACATGACGCTCGGTGCTCTCGTTGATATCGGTGTGTCACCGGAAATGCTTGCAGACGGATTGTCTACGCTCAAACTCGACGCTGAGTTCAGTCTACACTTTGAAAAAGCCACAAAACATGGCATTACCGGTACCAGAGCGATTGTAGAGGTGCATCCTGCACACACCTCGCACGCCGATTCACATCACGATCACGAACATCACAGTCACCATGACCATGATCACGGGCCGACGCGTCATCTCTCCGATATTTTCAAATTGCTTGATGACAGCGATTTAGACCCAGAAATTCGGGATACTGCGAAACACGTCTTTGACCGACTCGCGGAGGCAGAGGCAAAGGTTCACAATATGAGCAAAGCCAACGTTCATCTCCACGAGGTGAGTGGGATCGATTCGATTGTGGACATCGTCGGTTCTGTTATCGGTTTGGCGCATCTGGACGTTGACGCGGTTTATGCATCGCCGCTCTCTCTCGGTAGAGGCTTTGTCCGATGTGCCCATGGACGCATGCCCGTTCCTGTCCCCGGCACCATGGAACTCCTAAGAGGTGTTCCGATTCATCAAACCGATATACCAAAGGAGCTGGTAACGCCAACTGGAGCGGCACTCATTACGACATTATCGCAGGAATTCGGTGTCATGCCCCAAATGCGGTTAGATCGAGTCGGATATGGTGCTGGCACCCGCGACCTCGAACAACGACCAAACCTCCTCCGAGTCTGTCTCGGTGAAAAAATATCAAGAAGCGATTCGCAAGCGACCCACCATCACGCCGAGACTGACAGTGTAGACCTCATTGAGACCAATGTAGACGATATGTCACCAGAGATTACGGGGTATGTCACCGCGCAGCTCTTTGAACACGGCGCGCTTGATGTCTTTCTTACACCGATTTTCATGAAAAAGAACAGACCCGCTACACAGATAACTGTTCTCTGTCCTGCACCGCACCGCGATAGACTCATTGAACTCCTCCTCACGGAAACCACGACCTTTGGTGTTAGACTCTCTTCCGCCAATCGGGTTAAGCTCCGGCGCGACTTCATCCAAGTCGAGACGCAATGGGGAACAATTCAAGCGAAACGTGGGTACCTCAACGACACCCTTATCAAGGCTGTTCCCGAATATGAGGACTGCAAGCGGCTTGCGGAACAAAACAAGGTCCCGCTCCGACAGATCTATGCAGAGGCACTCAACAATCTCAATCCTATTGATGCCGTAAATCAATCTAAAACCTAAACTCCCCTTCCAATTGTTTCTCTCGTCCCACATACCCAGGATTCTGGCTCTTATTTTTTGCAACCTTTTTGCCTAAAATCCCCCTCTGTATAACCATAGCGGCATCCGAAAAGTGAATTTTCAAGCAAAAACGAGGTTTAAACACCTGTGATTCTTTAAAATGGCACTTGAATGAAATTTCTCGAATCCGTTGGAAGTGCATCCAAAGGTCTGTATAAGTGGAAGATTATTATAGATATCCTCTTTCCTAATTAACACAACTTTATCTTGCGCTACGTTCCTTCGCAGAATTTACCTATCCCCCGTCAAAGCCCCATGCTTTAGCTTGCGGGATGTAGACGGCGTTTAGGGGTGTCGTAAAAATAAACTTGACAAAAACTCTAAAAATCCGGTATAATTATATTAATCGTTGGATAGGAAAGCAAGCACCTGCAAACCTTGCGGGTGTCCTATCCGCCTACTTGCTTGGGTTGAACGATGAACGGTTAATCCCGTTAATACCACATTCGGATTATGAGTGATGGGGTTATGATCCCCAGTTCGTTTCGTGATGAGTTCTGCCTCGCTTTATAGGATTGTGGCGGTGTTCCCTCCACAACTGCGAAAATGTCAGAACACTATAGAATCAAAGTATCGGTATATCTTAGGGAGTTTATCAAGATATTCCGTAGTCGGACGTTGGCTGGTCCCACAATCCTTTTGCAGATTGTGTCACCCGAGAAGTTTCTATTCACGAAAAAAGCCCGATGAAACTTCACAAAAATCGGGGAGCGTGCTATAAGCCGTAAAAGTGTACCCACCGACTGAAACAGGATCGGCAGTTGAAGAAACCCCCTTGCTTCAGCTGGGGGAGCAGTCATAAGCCAAAATTTATTCTAAAAAAAACAGCAGTTCCATCATACAGAGATTCCCAGTAGGTCTCACTGCCCAACCTTGTCGGGAAACAAAACAGGACGCGACACACGTCCTATTAAGAAAAAATGAAATTTCGTGACGCTATCACCGCAGGTATTGCGCATCTTGCCCAAAATAAACTCCGTGCCGGTTTGTCCATTCTCGGTATCTTCATCGGGATTGCCAGTGTGCTTTGCATGATCGCCATCGGTGACGGCGCGAAGCTTATTGTCGCCCAGGACATCGAAACACTTGGCGGCGCGAACCAAGTCCAATTCTGGACTCGAACCTCTATTTGGAAACGACGACGACTCGTCCGGCGCACCACCGAGCGATATACCCTTGAAGATGCTCTCGCGATTGAAGCAGAATGCCCCAATGTTCTATATGTTCTGCCCAAACACGGAGGTTACGAAACCTTCGTTACCAGCAGGAATGGAAACCAAGCCAGACCGCTTTTAGAAGGTGTTACCGCAGACTACGCACGCGGCATGAAGTGGGAACTTCGGGCTGGCAGGTTCCTTTCCGAGGGCGATATCGAAAACGCTAAGCAAGTGTGCGTCCTCGGTGCCGATACGGCTACAGAGCTATTTGGTGAGAAATCCCCAATTGGACAAGAGGTAAAGGTTCGGTATCGTTGGCGGGGAGCGATGATGAGGCTACGGGTCGTAGGGGTGATGAAAACAAAGGGGCGTAGTCTCAGCTTCGGGTGGTATTCTTTAGATGATGCCTTATGTGTGCCGCTAACAACATACCAGCAACGGATCACAGGCACCCGTTATCTTGAAGACATGGTCGTCTTTTTTGAAAAAGGTACGGAGATTGAAAGCATCGTTGATTCGGTCAAGCAGCTTCTACGTAAAAGACACCGCGGAAAAGATGACTTTATCGGATATTGGATAGCAAAATGGACAGCCAGGCGACTCGACCATATTGAAAAAGTGATTAAAGTCACTTTGGGAAGCATTGCCGGATTTTCACTCTTTGTCAGTGGCATCGGGATCATGAATATATGCCTCGTCTCCGTCGGTGAGAAGACACGGGAGATCGGTTTGCGAAAATCGGTAGGAGCGAAACAGATCCACATTTTCTGCCAATTCTTGACGGAATCGATCTGTCTCTGTCTGTGTGGTGCTGTGCTCGGCATCGCAGGAGGCTGGCTGGCGGCGCAAGGTATGGCACAACTCGCTGTCCGAATTGTAAGGGTTGTGCCAGAATGGCCCGTTGTTCTCTCTTTGCCGTGGATGTTGACTTCCGTTATCTTCTCAATTGTCATGGGCATCACTTTTGGTGTTTATCCAGCGGTACTCGCCGCTAAGCTTTCACCGATTGAAGCACTCCGCACCGAAAATTAGCAGTCGGCAGAATGACACAAATCACACGTCCCGCACCGATAACTTTCGTCAATAGGTTCACCAAAATAGTCTCGAATCACGCGCATTCGGCAGGTAGTTTCTAACGCGTAAACAATCATTTGGTCAATCTGGCTCTGTTTTCGGCGAACATAGTCGCCTACCTCAATCTGCTCATCCGTCAGTGTACTGAGCATTTGGCTATCCTCAAGCAGTTCAATGAGGAGCAAATCTTCCTGTCCCCAGTACTGAATATAACCGTCGCTTTGCAACTCGGCGAGGGCTGCCATGATCACCTTCGGGTTTTCTCCAACGGCTTCACAGAGTTCTAAAATTGTTTTTTGCGGAGGCACACCATCACGATGATCGTGATGGCGTGACCTCCGAAATTTTCCACCTCGCAATTGGTGGAGTAATTCACGCTGGGTTGCCTCCGCGGGTTCTCCTTTTTCAACCCAAGATCCGCGAAATCTCACAGAGAGCTGAGAGGGTACGTTATACCACCGCTTCAGAAATCCGAGTTTCTCCAAATAACTGAGGGAGACGTGGACTTTTGTCCCTTTCGCACCACTCATCCACTCCAATTCATCGTTAGAAATTGTGCGGTACCTCTCGCTTCCCTTGAAATTTTCAACGACCTTTAAGAGTTTAAGCAAAGACTGTTTATCCGGTGCGTTCTCTTTGATAAACCACTCGTGTAGCCCGCGGTCATCGTTACAAAAGAGTAGGATACAGAGTGCATTCTCTCCATCTCTCCCTGCCCTTCCCACTTCTTGGCAGTACTCTTCAAGCGTGCCAGTAAGCGTCCAATGCACGATGTATCGGATATCCGGTTTGTCGATACCCATACCGAAGGCATTCGTGGCAACAACGATATCTAATCCGTTCTCACTGTTGTCGAAAAAGGCTTCTTGCACGCGTGTACGCTCGTGGGGTTCAAGCCCAGCGTGGTAGAAATCTGCTCGGAATCCGCGTCTTTGGAGAAAGTCCGCGATATCTTCAGTCTCTCGCCGTCGTCCGGCGTAGATGATCCCGTTTTTCGGTGATGTCTTCAGATTCCCCAGGCGAATGGGTAGATGATTTGAAGCCTGGTCGGTAAGAAACTTTTCGAGGTGTTGATACTTTTCGTCGTCGTCTTCATTCTGTTGGACGACCAATTTCAAATTGGGACGCTCGATCCCTTGCGTGAGTGTACGAGGTGTTGGTATGTTCAGCACACTGAGAATATCTTCTTGAATCTCTGGGGGTGCTGTTGCGGTGAAAAGTGCGATGACACGCGGTTGGAGCACATCAACTGTATCTTTGAGGGACAAATAGGCAGGGCGGAAATCACGTCCCCATTGTGAAATACAGTGCGCCTCATCAATGACGAATAGCGAGATAGGAAACGCATTTAAGATGTCCAAAAATCGTCGGCTTCGAAGGCGTTCTGGTGAGATATAGAGTAGTTTTATTTCGTTCAGTCTCAGGCGCGCCAATTCACTCTGATATTCTTCCCATGTTTGTGTGCTGTTGATGAGCGCAACCGAATGAATCCTTTGTTCTTGTAGGGCATCAACCTGATCCTTCATCAATGAAATAAGGGGCGAGATCACGATTGTTATACCGTCGAGCATCAGTGCCGGGAGTTGATAACACAACGACTTTCCGTGACCGGTTGGGAATACAGCAAATACGTTCTCACCCTCTAAAATCGCCTCGACAATTTCGCGTTGCCCTTTACGGAAGGAAGTGTAACCGAAGTGGGTATCGAGTGCTGCTGAGAGGGGATCTGTCGGCGGTTCACAAGCGTGTGCTGGCTCTGACACATCGGTTTCCGAGTCGAGAATCGCATCTACCTCTTTAAGCAAGTCTTGCAAATTAGGCATATTTTGTTAATGGTTGTCGGTTATCAGTTGTCGGTTGTCGGTGGACGTTGTCGACACGGTACCTTTTTTGAGAAGGTTCAACCGTCGTTGACAGTGACTGAAAACCGTTAACCAAAGACCGATAACCAATTACGAAAAGAATCGAAAGCGTAGAATGTGAAAAATTGCGGCGACACCATCCTTCCAACTAACCGTCTTCCCTTCATGATAGTCTCTGCCGCGGTAGGAGATAGGCACCTCAACGATTTTACACTTTCGTCTGGCAAGTTTCGCCGTAATTTCAGGCTCGAAACCGAACCTATCGGAGTAGAGCTTGATCTCCTTTAGAATCGATGTCCGGATTACCTTATAACAGGTCTCCATATCGGTGAGTCTTGTGCCATTGACGATGTTTGCAAGGGTCGTCAGAAATTGATTTGCGAGGTAACTCCGCAACAATCCTGTTTGTTTCCCCTCCATAAACCGAGAGCCGTATACAACATCGGCTTCTCCAGTTAGGATAGGCTGAAGCAATTTAGGATAATCTTTTGGATCATACTCCAAATCAGCATCTTGGATGAGGGTAATTTCACCAGTGATGTGCTGGAATCCAGTACGGAGTGTCGCTCCTTTTCCCTTGTTCACCTCGTGATAAAAAACTTTAGCGGAGATATCAGGGGTGTTTTCTGCAGGAATGGCTTTCGGTTTTCGGTTTTCGGTTTTCGGTAAAGAGGTTTCTGACACCTCTACACCCTCTTGGTTTCCGATTGCTGATTGCTGATTACTGACGGCTATCGGAGGCGTTTCGGGTGTTGAGATGTACCTGTGTATCTCGTCTGACTCCGTTTGGATGGCTTCAATTCCCTTTAAAATATCGCGTGTGCCATCTGTTGAAAAATCATCGACGAGAATCAACTCTTTTTTCATACCGATTTCAACGCTGGCAACCTGTTGCAGGAGCTCCTTTAGGCTTGTAACCTCGTTGTAAATCGGTATCACAATGGATAGCGTAGGCTCCATATGGATGCCCTCAATGTTTTCCTCTATAAACGTATCGCCCCTACGGGACTAAAGAGGATTGGAAATCTGGTTACGGCACACGGTGTGTACCTCCTATTTTAGTATGATACCCAATCTTCCTTTTTTATGCAAGTCTAAAAAACCGAACTCTACGCATACGATAACCGCTCAGCCCTTCTTTCCAAAGGCTCCATCGTCTCAAGAATACGGCTCGTAAGATACATCCTATCTGCGGCGTAAGCGGCATTCTCCCACTGATTGACCCGCTCACTCGGATCCTTCTCCAAATCGTAGAGTTCACCATAAGCATGCCCACAATACCATGTCAGTTTCCGTGTCTCGGTCACGATCGTTTTGAGCCGCAAACCGCGCGGATCGTCCACGCACTCGACTAACACCGAATCTCGGATGGATGTTGTCTCACCGGTGAGCATCGGTATAGTGTCTACGCCATCAGTATCTGACGGGATCGGCATACCGACTGCCGAAAGAACCGTCGGGACAATATCGACGTGGCTGAACAGTGCCTGTGTACGCTGTCCAGCAGGGATCATCGCGGGGAATCGTAGCAACGTTGGCACGCGGACGAGTTGCTCATAATGGAACGGTCCCTTCATCCAGAGACCGTGATCACCGAGGAGTTCACCGTGATCGGTCGTGAAAACCACTAACGTGTTCTCTGCCAACCCGTGTGTATCCAAACACTCCAGAATGCGCCCCATCTGCTGATCGATAATCTTCACCATATTGTAATAGTACGCTCTACCCAGTCGTGCATCGGCTTCGGAGACTGTACGGTAATCCGCACCGCCGCCCTGCCCAGCGATGGCAAACGTTCCACGGATCTCCGACCTTTCCAGTTGCCCGTATCGCGCTTCCAAAAAGTGGGGTGGTTTGTCGTCCAACTCACCTTCAACAAAGTCCGGCAGTGGAACTCGCGCGGCATCAACGCGCGCCTCGAATTCGGTTGGGACACAGTGGGGATGATGCGGATCTTGGAAACCGACCGCTAATAAGAACGGTTGAGATGTTTCTCGATTCGACAGGAAATCTATCGTCCGATCTGCTGTCCAGACGCTATTATGGTATTTCAGGGGTATATCCCAATCGTATGCCTCGCCACCGAAACCCCGTTCACTTAGGCGTGTCGCTTTGCTGTAACTCGCGAGCGTTTCCTCAGAGACGCACGAACGCACCCACTCACCATAATGTCCTGCGATGCCGTAAGTCGCATGACCGAGTGCCAGTTCCACTGTCTCAAATCCGTAGTAGGGACCACGGAAATCCGGGTAGTGCGTTGTATCACCGCGGGCTTCGATTGACTGTGCCGCAGATGCACCGAAAGGTTGGAAGTGTGCCTTGCCGATATAATGCGTGCGATAGCCGACCTCAGCAAGCCGATGGGACAGCATCGGTTCGTCTTCTGGGACGTTCATGCCGACGTTCCACGCGCCGTGGCGGCTCACATATCGCCCCGAAAAAATCGAGGCACGGGCAGGCGTACAAACTGGATTCGCACAGTATGCCCGTTCCAAGCAGACACCTTCAGAGGCGAACCTGTCCAGATGTGGTGTATCTGTAAACGTTGACCCATAGCAGCTCAAACTATCTGTCCGCTGCTGATCGGTCGTGATAATCAGGATATTCGGTTGCTGTGTGCTCATAGGCTAAAGACGCTACCTCTCCCTATCCACAAAACGGTTTAAGATACGTGTAACTCTGCTCGGCAGCATCTTCAGGTTCCATGATCTCTCGGAACGCCTGATGCACCGTTACATACCCATCATAGCTGATCGCCTCCAACCCGCGAAACACTGAAGGATAATCAATGCCACCTTCGTCCTGCAAACGGATCGGATCGTGCGGGACTTCACCCTGAATCCAGGTCAAGAGCCGCGTCTTTCCTTCTGGTCGGCGAATATGGTTCTGAAGATAGACGTTAAGGAGATAGGGCGAAAACCGTTTAAGCGTCTCAACGCCGTAATCCTGCGCGCACAGGTCGAGGTTGGCGGGTTCATAAATAATCCCGAAATTCTTTCTACCCACCCGTTTCAACACATCAACCGAACCCTCTACCGTTTCAAACAAGCTCTGCGTATGCGATTGATGCGCGAGACGGATACCACGCTCTGCGGCTTCATCGGAGGCACGTTGTGCCCACGGAATGTCTGCCTCAACCTTCATCGCAATGCGGATGAGGTCCGCGCCAAGGAGTTCTGTTAGATCCAAATAGGGGGTTATGTTGCGGAGTCCGTCCGGTCCCTGTTCGTTATTAAGGGGGACGGGAAAATCACCGGTGACCATCGAGACCTTCAGATTGAGCGACTCCGCCTGTTTGCGAGCGGCGGTAATTTGCTCCAAAGGCGATTGGATGCCGACCTGGGAGGCACGCATACAGACTGCTTCGTAGCCGAGTCCTGCCGCCAGTTCAGTCAGTTGTTCAAAGGTATGTGTAGCATCTCTTTTCGATGCTGTTTCTGCGACGCGTACGGAGAGTGAAAGTTTCATTTTTTAATTATACCTTGCGGCGTAACAGCGTGCGTTTGGACTTTGAAGTACGTCCCTTAAATCCGCCTGCGCCTGCTTCGCAGTGAGAATGCAGGCTACACGCTTGGGTTTAACGAAAACCTCTTAACCGATGACCGATAGGAGGTAAACTGTGTTAGACGAAAACCTCTGAAAACTATAACAGTAGAATATCTGCGATTGAAAGTGCCATCAAAACAAGACTAATTATACCGTTCAGTGTGAAAAAGGCGAGGTTGACACGGGACAGATCCGTCGGTTTGACAATGGCGTGCTCGTAGATAAAGATTAGCACGACAATCCCGACACCGATGTAATAGAAAAGACCTAACTCGACAAGGAGTGGAATGCCGAGAAGCAAGGACACGGCGATAACGTGCAGAGCAGACGACAACCATAACGACCATCGGATTCCGATTTTCGCTGGTATCGAATGTAGCCCATGCTTCCTGTCGAAGTTAACATCTTGACACGCATAGATAATATCAAAACCTGCTGTCCAAAGCAGCACCACGAGGCAGAGGATTATCGGCGGCAACGCAAAATTGCCCTGAATCGCAATCCACGCCCCAACAGGTGAAATGGAGAGAGAAAGTCCGAGCCAAAAATGTGAGAGTGCAGTGAAACGCTTCGTATAGGAATACCCCATAACGACAGCAAGGGCAACCGGCGATAGCGCGAAGGCGAGCGGATTCAGTCGCCATGCCGCGAAAACCAGCAGGCCCGCCGAAATGATCGTGAAACCCGACACGGTACCCTTCGTAATCAACCCCGCCGGGATCGCACGCATGGCGGTGCGTGGGTTTTTCGCATCAAATTCGGCATCGGCAAGTCGGTTGAACGCCATCGCGCAGCTGCGCGCCCCTACCATCGCCATGAGAATCCAGCCAAACTTTGCCAGCGAAGGGAGTCCATCTGCAGCAATAAAGGCACTCATGACCGCAAACGGAAGCGCGAAGATCGTGTGTTCAAATTTGATCATCTCCAAGATAATCTTGAGTTTCCGCATTTTAATTATACCTTGCAGAGGAGTGACCGGCATTTAAACTATCACGGGCATTCCTTTGTGGGATGATAACCTCTTAGCCGACTGCCGACTGCTGATAGCTGACGGCTATCTAAAACGGTAACAAATTGCCTGCTGCGTCAAATGTAAGCGGTTTCGTCTCACCGATAACCTCTAACCTCGAATGCAGTTTCGCATCTTCAAGTAGCACCTCGGAAATGTCGAGTTCCGTTAATCGCAGTGTACTCTCAATACGGATAACCCGCGCATCCTCCGGCTCTGTGAGACCGATGGTGTCAAGTGCCACTTCAATCGCTTCCTGATCGGTGTCGTAGTAGAACGGAATTTTCGATTTCTGTGGTCCAAGCGCGGTGATGCCGTTCATATAGGTAGAATGTCGGTCAATCTTATCCACGAGGCGAGTTGTTGTGAAATCAGCAAGTCCGATGCCAGTAGCGTTGCCATCGCTCTCTTCAGTGAGATCTCGGACAAATATACGAAGAATCGCAGGTTTTACGGGTTCCGGTTCAAAGTTCTGCATCATCCTGCCGATGACGTTCGTATCCATGCCGGTGCCGCTCATGTTCTTGCCTGTCCAATCCACGATGAGCAGATCGAGTTCATCAAACGGGAGTCGGCCCATGAGCGATTTCGCCTCAACGAGGAGTTCACGTTCAGTTTGAAGGAGTTGTGCCGCGGGCATAGCGACCGCTTTCGCGGTATCTTCGTGTGCGTTTTCAATCAATCCGATACCGAAAGCGATTTTTCCGCTATCAAGGATGAAGCCACCGACAGCCGTGATAACGTGTTCAAAGCCGTATTGGAAGAATGCGCGGTGGTAGAAGTTTGCCCCCTCCTGTTTGCCGAGTCCGATAACCATCATTTTCATCAAGCCGCTCTCGATCGAACCGTTGAAATCTGTGTGTGCCTTAATGCGATTGAGAGGGATAACGTGATCCGCTTCAGCGGCATACCGATCGAAAAAGACGGGCAAATCATCCGCTGTCTTTCCCAGTTCAACGACCTCCATTGTCGCTTTCACGGGCGCGCCGACGGTCTCTTCAGTGATACCGTAATGCTCGAGCACACTCCGCTGTCCTTCGGGAGTTGCACCACCGTGGCTCCCCATCGCTGGGACGACAAAGGGATGTGCACCGAGTGTTTTGAGATAATCAGCAGTCGCCTTGACTGCAGTCGCAACATTCGCAACGCCGCGACTCCCCGCGGTAATGGCGACAGTTTCGCCGGGTTTGATAATAGCAGAGGCGTTAATCCGCTCCAGTTCTGCATGAATTGCTGCAGGGAGATCGGTGAGAACGGGTGCCTCAAACCGTTGCTGAATCCGTGTCATTTTTGGAAGTGCCATGCGTTACCGTCCTTTTTTAAATTTACCTTGCGGAGGAACGACGCGGGTGTTTTTGCTTGGGTGTTTCCCCTAAGATTTTGACGCGTCCTGCTCGCGGGTCGCCTACGCCTGCTGCGCAGTGAGAATGCAGGCTACGGTTTTGGAAATATTTTGTCTAATTCCTGATGATGCTATTATGTTCACCTCTCGGTGAACTTCATCGGCAATTCTATCAGAAACGGAATAGAAAGGCAAGAGAAATATGGTGTAGCAATCAGCCGTTTAAGTGGTTTATTATTCAGGCTGGAGGGTTTCGTTCAAGTTGTTACATATTAGCACATCTGGGAGGGAAAATCAACGCTTTACATTTGCGGTCTCAGAGCCATCCGCACCTACCGATCTTAGTCAAGAATTTTGGTATAGAGTTGATGCAGTTTCTCGCCGATGCTCCGCCAATCGTAATCCTGCTCCACGCGGGCGCGCCCATTTTCGCCGATCCGACGACGAAGCGAGGTATCTGTGAGCAATCGGGTGACTGCATCGGCAAAGGCTTCAGGTTCGTCAGCGATAAAAATCTCCTCGCCGTTTTTGAGATCCAACCCCTCCGCGCCGACTGAAGTAGAAACAATCGCCTTACCCATCGCCAACGCCTCAAGAATTTTCAGACGGGTGCCGCTTCCGATCCGCAACGGCACGACAAAAACCGTCGCCTCAGCGAAGTAGGGCTTGATCTCTCGGACACGTCCGGTGACAACAACCCCTTCCCTTTCTGCCAACTTTTGGACACGTGCCGATGGATTTCCACCAACAATCGAAAACCTAACATCGGTGACACGCTCCTGAATCCGAGGCAAGACCTCATCCGCAAAGAAACTAACAGCGTCCTCGTTCGGATACCAGTCCATACTCCCGATATAGATAAGATGTGCGGAGACTTCAGCGGAAAAATTGGGCTGATAGTGTGTAACATCAACACCGTTCGGAATGATCTCGATAATGTCTTCTGAGCAGTGCCGCTGGAACACGGCGGCATCAATGTCAGAAGTACACGTCACCGCGTCGAATTTCGGGCTTAGCACCCGTTCATAGCGTTGAAATGCGAGTTGCTGCGTCCAATACGCGACCTTATAGAACGGGTTGACGGTTTCATCGCAAAGCCGCCGCCAGATCGCGGAATCGACGTTTTGTTGTGAAAGTACACCCGGTAGTCGCGTTTCTGTATGAAACTGTGCCGTGTGAAACATCTCATAATGGACGAGGTCAAAGGTTCCAGTTGCGACCAATTCTCTGAGCTTCTGGCGATAGGCAGGGAGATCATAGCGCGCAACGGTGATCGGTTGTCGTCTGAGGAACGCTTTAAGGAGCGTGCTAAACGATAGAGGTGGAAGTGTCGGAGCGTTCGGGATGAGGTGGACTTGAATGCCTAACTGCTCGAGCTGTGCAACGCCTTCCGCATCCGTCGGTTGTGTTTCTAAGGCGAGCAGTGTCACATCGCTTTTCGCGGCAATCTGTTTGAGGAGGTTAAACACCCGGATACGTCCGCCATCGGTGAGTGGAAATGGCACGGTAGGGGATAGGAAAAGAATTCTCATCTTTTTAATTTTACACCAGGCGTGTGATCAGATTTTTAATTTAGTGCCCGGCCTGTAATCAGTACCTCTTAGCAGGATACGGATGCCTTGTCGGACCCGCAATGCGCCGTTGTTGCATTGCTACGAGTCTTAGCTAAGTTTTTTGTTAGTTTTGAATAACTGCTGCCTCGTTAATAGCGATTTCTTGCTTCGTAGAGTCGACGCGAACTTTCATGCCTATCGGAATTACGAACATCGGATCGGTGTGTCCGAAGTCCATATTGGTGACAATCGGCATCTCGTTTAACCCGTATTCCTCACGAACCGCTTTACAGAGTGCATCCTCGTACGCGTGGAAAGTGTCCGGATCAACGCCTCCACCCGGACGTCCGAGCAGAATACCGCCGAGCCCTTCAAGAACACCCATCGCTGCAAGGCATCTCACACACCTCGTTAGAAACGACGGAGGGGGTGCTTCTTCCGAGGTTTCCAAGAAGAGAACGGCACCTTGAAGATCGCCAGTGGAAGGGAAATAGTCAGTACCTCGGAGCCAGTCCAAAACCTCAACACAACCCCCAAAAAGTTGTCCCTCAACGACACCTTCGTCTTGGTGAAATCTCCAGCCGGTACACGGGTCCAATTTTCGACGAATTGATTGATTTTCAGGATTCTCCCACGACAGATATTCGACTGTCCATCCGGTGCGATTCGGTTCAATAACGCCAATCGGTTCGGTAGAAAAGAGGGTACGTCGGACGGAGTCCACCATGTATGGAAACATCCCGCCGTTCTCAGCAAACCCTGCCATAAACGAGGGACCGTAGAACGACACGAGTTCCACTTTAAAACAAACAGCGTGTGATATCGTGGTATCCGAATAACCCATAAAAACCTTGGGGTTATTCCGAATCAGATCCAAATCAAGGTATGGGAGGGTGCGGATGGAATCTTCACCACCGATTGTTGAGATAATACCGTCAATTGTTGTATCGGCAAAAGCCGCCATCAAATCGTCGGCACGCGCTTCGGGATTTTTAGCAAGCCAGTCTGGATCGCTTAAGGCATGTTCCGTTTTGATAACCGTTACGCCGAATTCTTCTTCAAATTGACGTCTACCTATCTCGTAACGATAGGGGATAGTGCCGGGACCACCCCAAGAGAGCGAAATCGCTGCGATACGACTACCGGGACGTAGCATCTTGGGTTTTATTTTATTCATTGAAAAGCCCGGCTTTCTCTTTTAACCTGTCAATGAGTACGAGAAGCCGTTCCTTGGCGTGTTGGCGTGAACTAAGTGTCGGCGGCGGCGGTTCAAAAATGGTACCGCGCTCACTTTGCACCCAGCCTTGTGTAGTGTCATCAACCTTAATGTGGAGCCATCTGCTTTCAAGGTCGAGATAAACCTTCAGTCGGTTGTTCTCTTTTTGGATATTATATTTCAGGGGAGGATTGATTATCTGCCAACTCATACCATCTCCGTTTGCTGATACCTGTGCACGTCGCGAGAGTGGTATCTTCTCCGCAACAAATTCTTGAATCAATTTAGAAGATAGCTTTTCTTGCGCGAGGGAACTCTCTGATGCCGCATCTGCCTCAAACAGAAACGTCAGAATTTCAAACTTCGATTGCTGAAAAACGTTAAGTTTCCCTTCACCTTTCACAACGTTGTAAGCCTGTTTATATCCATTATCCTTGATGAGCCACCGCCTGTTTGCCTGTTTAATGGAGGTTTCCAAGTCTTTTGAGAGTGAAATTTTGTTTGCCTCAAACGCCTCCCTTAAATCGGGGAGATAGACCTCAACATTGCTATCAGTTTTTACAACTGTATAAGCTGCACCTGTAGTGTCCCTGAGTAGCCACTCTTCGCCACTTAGCAAGACTTCAATAGGGGATGCGCTCGGACGAAATCGGATGTCTTTCGTCATATCCGAGAACATCTTCTGCCAATCTGTGCCTGTCTTCAAAGACGCGTCCAAACGCTCTGTTTTCAATCTTGCCCGATGCGCTAATCCCGCGCTAAATAGAAGTTCACGCTCCAATTTACCGCTATTCAGGTTGCTGATGTATTGTTGATCCAGGCTAAACCGATAAACATCTTTGGTATATACAATCGGCTTTGAGTCAACCGTAGGTCTTCCGCGTAGTGCTGTCCGTGTGTGAATTTGGAGTTTCGGTACCTTTTTCTGCTCAACCGGTGGTGCTTGAAGGAGATATACACAGATGCCGGCACCGATTGCAATGATGAAGATAATGAGAAGTGTCAGTCTTTTCAGAAATGCTTTCATATTTGGATCCTATTACTGAACTTTTTTCTTCTTAAACGAATATTGGCAAAAACTGGTTGACATTAAATTGCTGACAACTCACAATTACAATAGGATTGATAGTAGATTATACTGGGACTTGAACGTGTGATAGAGTGCCCTCTTCCAAACACGGTGTTTGTGGTTGCTGAGTTTGTTAGGCATCCGCGATTAACCTTTTAGATGCTTAAACTTCATCGAATCTTCGATAATTATATTCTGAAAAATTTCGGGAACTATGCAAGACTTAAATCCTATAGCAATTGAATTAAACGAACGGTTTCGAGCGACTGCTCCTACAGTTTTTGAACTACTCTCCGAGTTAGGGAAACGCATCTACCTACCAAAAGGCATCTTAAGCCAAACGGCAGAGGCGAGTACGAAAGCACACCGTTTCAACGCCACACGCGCGATCGCGCAACAAAACGATAACCTGATGCATCTCGCCGTCTCGCGCGAACTCGTGCCAGCACTACCGTTGGAAGGCATTTACGGATATGCCCCTGTCCTCGGTCAACCCGAATTACGAGAGACGTGGAAAAGACATCTTTTAAAAGAGAATTCCTCCCTCGCCGAGGCAACCTTGAGTCTACCAATTGTGACGAGTGGTATGACGCATGGGTTTAGTCTACTCGCCGAACTTTTCGTTGACAGCGGGGATACACTCATCCTCCCTGACAAGATCTGGGGAAACTATCGGCTCATCTTCCAAACCAAAGCAGGAGCGAACCTTCAAACCTACCCGTTCTTCAATGCGGCAAGAGGTTTTAACACACACGGCTTTCGTGAAGTACTTATCAACACAACCGACGAAAAATTGCTGATTCTCCTGAATTTTCCACACAACCCCACCGGCTACGCGATTAACCGCACGGAAGCACAGCGTATGGTGGACGCAATTGTAGCGCGTGCCGACGCTGGGTGTCGTATCCTTGTTATGATTGACGATGCCTATGCAGGGTTGTGGTATGACGCATCCGTTATGCACGAATCGTTGTTTGGATTGTTAGTCGGATGCCACCCGAATGTAGTACCTGTGAAGATAGATGGTGCAACGAAGGAGGAATATGCGTGGGGGTTACGCGTGGCTTTTATCAGTTTCGGACTCGAGGAAGTAGCGATGCAACCGCTTGAACAGAAATTCAGTGGGCTGATTCGTGCGAATACCTCTGGGGCATCACAGGTCTCTCAGACGCTCATCCTTGAAGCGATGAAGGCACCCAGTTATGCCGAGCAAAAACAAAGGAACTATGAAATTCTCAAGGCACGCGCTTTGAAGGTAAAAAAGATTGCATCTGATGTGCGATACGCAAAACTGTGGGAGGTCTATCCGAGTCACGCTGGTTATTTCACGTGTCTGAACCTCAAATCTGGGGATGCTGAGCAGGTTCGGCAGCGGCTTCTTGAGGAACACGGCATCGGCACGATTTCGCTCGGTGAAACCGAACTTCGAGTGGCTTACTCGTGCCTCGATGAACCGGATATTGAAACAGTCTTCAGGACGATCGCAGAGGTCATTGAAGCACTGTAGCGTATAGGGTAATCAACGCTGGATGCGCGTGGCATTCAGCGGGATTGAATGCGATGAAACCTATAAATACCAATTCAAGGTTTTCGTAGGTTGGGTTGAACAGATAATGTCAAAACGCTCCAAAGGTACCGAGTGAAACCCAACGCTTTTCGTATGAGGTCTCGAAAATCTGATGGTATAAAGTTGAGTTTCACTGCATCCTTGATGTGTATCTGGAATGTCGGTATCGGATTTCTTAGTATCGTTCAATCCAACCTACACTATTTAACGGTGGCTTTTCAAAGCACCCCACGTCGTAGTGGCTTTCCCACCCGGTTCGACAGGTGTCGTTGGCAAGTCCCCGACGGTTTTACAGTTACAGTGTTTCTCTCTTAATACGCGCCCACGTCGTAGTGAGTTTGTCTTCCGGTTCAACAGAAAGCGTACCGATGGTATATCGGAAATAGATGTCGTCTTCAGCATCGTTCGGACCACACCAGACCCAATTTGCTTCACACTCTGGGTCTTTGAGAATTTGTTCCATGATTGCAGCTCCAAATCCCCATATACCACCCCCGAACTGTTCATAAATTTCGAGTTCGTCTTCCCAATCGCTGTCATCGAAATCGACCTTTTCCCAGCCATCTTTCCGATCGCCGAGAAGTTTGCCGGTATCGCATCGCCAGCCGTCTTCACCGGTTCCGATGTAATCAGGCTTATCATCGAGGATAATATCGGCGAGAAATCCGCCTCTACCGGCGGCACCGGGTTCAGCATCGTGGACATAGACGGCGATCTGTGCGAAGCCTTTGTCCAATTCAAATTCACTGACCGTAGGCACTTGCCAATTCCCGCTTGCCGCGACTTCTTCGCCGTTAACAAAAACGACCCATGTATTGTCGCCGCTGACTCGCACTGTGCCTTTTTTGGGTACAGCATTCGCGGTTTGTATTAAAAGCATACCGCTCAGGAAGAGGGTGAGTGCTAAAGAGAACATCAATCGATTTTTCATAAAATCTCCATAAAAAGGCGGTTAGAACCGCGTCAATTATTTGTTGTGGCACGTCGTGTGTGCCGGTTACTTTGTATGTGTCTGTGATTCAAGTGCTAACCGTCCAGCGAGATCTGCGACGAACTGATAGGCGACGCGTCCTGAACGTCCACTCGAAGATGCTTCCCATTCCAATGCCGCTCGGTGTAAGGCTTCCGTTGGAACAGAGAGTCCGTGTTTCTGGGCATAATGAGAAACAATCTGTAAATAGGTGTCCTGTGAAATCCGCTGAAAAGCGAGGCGCAACCCGAAACGGTCACTCAACGAGACCTTTTCCTCTGTCGCCTCACGCGGATACAATTCATCTTCGTCATTCTGTGGGTATCGGTTCTCATGTACCTGTCGCGGCATCAAGTGTCGGCGATTCGAGGTGGCATAGATGAGGACGTTGTCCGGACAAGCGGAGATCCCGCCCTCTAACATCGCTTTCAACTCGCGATACTCGGGTTCATCTTCGTTGAAAGCGAGGTCGTCACAGAAAAGAATATACCGTTCGGGACGTTCCCACAATACCTCAGCAATCTCTTGAAGATAGACAAGTCCTTCCTTATTGACACCGATTAACCGGAGTCCAGCGTCGGCGTAGCGTGCCAGCATCCCCTTGACGAGCGAGGATTTACCCGTGCCTCGGTCACCCCACAACAGGACGTGATTTGCAGGTAGACCCTGTAGAAACTGACGTGTGTTCCTGTCGAGTTCGGCAGATTGCCTCTCTATTCCGATCAAATCCGATACACCTGTGAGATTCGGATGTTTAACGGGAATAAGATGCCCCGATCCATTCTGTGCTCGCCACCGAAAAGCGATGTAGTCATCAAGTTTGGCATCAAGCCCCACACTCGACGCTTGGACCCGGAGTCCTCCCAAGTGGTTCAACAAGTTATCTGCCTTCTCCAGCAGTTGTATAAAAAGTTCTTCCTGATTTCGCGTTTTTTCAGACATTGTTTAAGATATGTGCCTACTACTTTACCTTCGTGAGCGACGTGAACGACATTGTGACCTCATAAATCATGCCACCTTTAGCGTTAAACTTTCTCAGACACCTGTTCTGCCAACCGAGCAAGGGCAGGCGACATGTCTAATTTGTCAATTTCTGCCTCAATCAGGACAAAATGTTGCGTCTCGATAAGTGCCGTCTTCATAGCAGCGTCAAATTCGCCCTCGGTCTGAACAGAAAATGCACTTCCTGCACCGAAGAGTTCTGGCACAAGCGTATAGTTCCAATTCTCTATAGTGTTAAAGGGACCTTCAGCGAGCGGACGAATCGTGCCATACCCCTTGTTGTTTAAAATCAGAATGATCGGATTGAGTCCGTAGCGGATGGTTGTTGACAACTCGGTGCCGGTCATTTGGAATGCCCCATCTCCGACGATCACGATCGGTCGGGCATTCGGTTTGCTGAGTTGCGCACCAACAGCGGCAGGAATTGCAAACCCCATTGAGGTATAATAGGCTTGAGAAATAAATTCCGTGTGTTCCGGCAGACGTAAATCCACAGCACCCCAAAGGCAGTCTCCGACATCGGGGATAACCATTAGGTCATCACGCAGAAATTGATTAAGGTGTTGGAACAAGCGTTGCACAGTTAACGCTTGGTCAGGGACCATCACAAAGGGGTCTGCCACTTCCAGTACCCATTCCAAATTGGTTTCGGGGCGTTTGTCGAGTTGTGGAGAACACAAACCATCCATAAAATCCTCGAAAGTAACATCTTCATAAGTGGAATAACCGACTGTGATTTTATCCGAGATGGCATAGACACTACGGCTTCGCGCAAGGTTTGCCGTGTAAATCCCAAGGTTGACATCGGTCATGAAGGCACCAAGCATGATAACACAATCGGAAGTTTCAACAAGCATTGTGATTTCTGCTCTGCCCATCGCGCCACCATAAATACCCAAGTAGAGTGGGTGCGCTTCCGGCATCACTGATTTCCCTAACAGCGTCGTTACCACTGGGATCTGTTTTTCTTCTGCAAGCCGAAGTAATTTGTCTCGAAATCCGAATCTATGCAGTTCAGCCCCGGCTAAAATGACTGGGTTTTCGGATTGATTTATGAACGCGATGGCATTCGCTAAAGCAGCATCCAATGTTTCCGAGTCACTTTGGTGGGTGCCCGTTGAGGGGCGTTGGTAGAGTGCCCCTTCTATACCGACCATATCCCGTGGCAATTCAATATAGCCCGGACGCTTATGCCAATAAACTGCATCCAACACGCTGTCTATCTCGTTAAAGGCAGTAAAAGGTTCGTCAAGTAGTGCTGATGCAACCGTTATCTCGTCATAGATACGCTGCTGTGTGTAAAAGTCTTTACCTTTATGGTGCAAAAGGGCACCCTCGGTACGCTCCTTCATCCCAGGACTACCGCTAATGACAACAAGTGGTGATTTTTCAGCGTAGGCAGCAGTGACAGCGTTAATCATAGATAAACCACCGACACCATACGTCACACACGCCGCCCCCATGCCATTTGTGCGCGCGTAGGCATCTGCAGCGAATCCTGCTGTCTCTTCTCGCGTTGTGCCAATGTGTTGAATCGGGCTTTGCTCGATCAGATCAAAGAACTGAACTACATAATCGCCAGGGATACCGAAGATGTGGTCAATACCGTAACTTTTTAATTTTTTTAGCAGGTACTCACCAATAGTAGGGTGTCTATGTAGCATTAGAACTCCTTGTTTGGGAGCTTACCAAAAATTCTAAATCCAATAATCCAGATACATCTTCAAGAATCGTATAGACCTCGTAATCCTCGAAAGCCGCTCGTGGTGTGACACCCGACAGCACAGCAACAAACGCAATACCGGCGCGTCGCGCAGTTTCAGCATCCGTTACGCTGTCTCCGACGTAGAGGCAATTTGCGGGAACGCTACCTGTTTGGGCAACCGCCATCAGCAACCCTTCAGGATCTGGCTTATATGTTGCGTCTCCACCCCCAACGATGACTTCAAAAGACTCCAACAGGTTCTCTTTCTCAAGAATCGGCTGAATGTAGCAGCGACGTTTCTGAGAAACGATGGCGAGTTGGATACCAAGTCCCCGCAACGCCTTCACCGTCTGTGGTACCTCTGCATAAAACTCCGCCAACGCAACCATCGTTTCATCAGCGCGTTGGAGAAACAAATGGGTAAATTCATCGACACGCTTAGTGGATGCGTCTCCTGCTAACGCCGGCAATATATCTGGTAGCGACAAGCCGATTGTCCGACGCACCGCGTCATCAGAAGCGATCGGCAAACCCATTTTTTCAAACGCGAAGTTGACACCGTCAATTGTGCCTCGCGCTGAATCCACCAGTGTATAGTCAAAATCGAATATGATTGTTCGGACGGGTAGTTTCAACTGACTCAAAATTCAAGTTCGGGTATCCCGACCTCCGCTATGCTGCGTCGAACAATGATGGGAAATGACGATGCGGATCTGCGGGTTCGCGGAAAAGAATCTTTTGACGTTCTGTTAATTCTATACCCTCCGGTATCGCCACACGACGTGAAGTCCACGCGATATGTGAAACACAATACTTATACAGAAGGGATCTGCGTTGATGTTTGCCGTTCCATGCCGCTGTGCCGTGCGTGAGTGCTTCAGTAAACAAAATCGCCGAACCGGCAGGAGCCTCTGGAATGACGACACAGGGTGCCTTTTCGGGCGCTTCAGCTATCTGTTGTGGTAGTTTGAAATTGCCTTTATGGCTCCCCGGAATACAGCAGAACCCACCCTGATCCGGTCCGGTATCAGCGAGGTTCCATGTCACAACAACGAACCCGTTGTGAATCTCGTTATCTCGGAAAGAGTAGTATTCCCCCGGTGTCGCTCTTGCCGTGGGAGAGGTAGCACCGTAGTCGGCATGTAGATGTCCGCGCGGCATCCCTTCCCGCATATACATCCCGTAAATTCGGTCGAGTCGAAAGCAATCTCCCAGACGGAATTGAAGTATCGACATAATCTTGGGATGGTCGAGTAAATCGCAAAATGGTTTTCCCCACTGCAGAAAACCTGGACCCTCTGGGGCACTTCCGAACCTTTGCACCTTCCCCGGTGTGGGAAGGTGTTGTTCGTCAACACATTGATTGAGTGCCGCAACCTCTTCTGGACTCAAGACATTCTCAACGACGAGGTAACCTTGCACGTCAAAGAGGTACTGTTGCAACTGTAAATCACTCATACGCCTACCCTCCTGCTATCTACAGGCTTTCAAACTAAATTCGATCTGGAAACAGGTTAAATTTGTCTCTGCTCGCATTCTGTGAAATTATTCAATAAGAATTAATTATCAATTTATCACACTCGGTGGAACTGTGTCAAACAAATTTCAATTTTATATTTATAGTGGTGGATGCCCTATATGGGGCAGTGTAAATATGGACGTGCCCATTTCTGTGCAAGTTATCTGTTTTGAAACTGGATACAGCGATATATTGAACCTTCCAGTCGTTGGCACATAAATTGCTCATATTATAGCAAAGTCTATTGCTTGAAAAAGAGACACCTCACCCATGAAAAAAGGAACCTTTTTTATTTTTACATTGCTATCAATCTCTATACCCTTTTTGTCGAGCAGTTTTGCACAGGATTACACACGGATGGGGCTACCCGAAGGTGCCATCGCACGCTTGGGTAAGGGATATATAAACGATATAGCGTACGCTCCAGATGGCACTAAACTTGCTATAGCAACTTCCATAGGCGTGTGGCTCTACGATACAGCCACAGATACCGAACTTAACTTCCTCTCTGAAGAGCCAGATTACGTTCAGGCAATTGCATTCTCACCGGATAGCAGAACCTTAGCAAGCGGCGGCTATTTGCCGAACAACGTTATACGGTTGTGGGATACAGGCACAGGAAAACTTCGAGACACTCTTGACGGATACGAGGAGATTTTAACCCTTACGTTTTCGCTTGATGGCACAATGCTCGCCAGCAGTGGTGGATGGCCCGACTATCCGATTCGGTTATGGGATGTGATTACACATCAACCTCGAGATACGCATTTTGACAACACAGGGTCCCCTTACGCGCTTTCGTTCTCACCTGATGGAAAAACCTTTGTGAGTGGCGGAGGGGATAATACAATTCGGTTGTGGGATGTCCAGACTGGAGACATTAAACGTTTCTTTGAAGGACACTGGGGTGACGTTAATTCCGTTGTATTTTCGCCAGATGGAAAAATGCTTGCCAGTGGTAGTGATGACGGAACGGTTCGGTTGTGGAATGTTCACACGGGAGAGACTTTCGCTACGCTGAAAGGAAACGCTAAATTCCCGGAAGGAATCAATGCACTCGCGTTTTCACCGAATGGTACAACGTTAGCAAGCGCGACAACCGATCAGATATGGTTGTGGGATGTCCGCACGAAGCAGATGATACGGATTTTTGAAGGGCATACGTGGAATGTCAGTGCCCTGGCGTTTTCGCCAGATGGCGAGACTCTCGCCAGCGCAGGCTGGGATTGGACGCTCCGATTGTGGGAGGCTGCCACCGGAAAACTCCAGAAAACCTTTGGAGAACACACAAGCTCCGTCAATACAGTCGCGTTTTCGCCGGATAGGGGAACCCTTGCCAGTGCCAGTCACGGATTGATTCGCTTGTGGAATACGAATGGTGTTCCACTTCGGTTATGGTACGCCCGAACCGGAGAACACCTCGAAAATTTCATATACCATATTGATTATGTTTGGACCGTTGTATTTTCGCCGGACGGAAAACTCATTGCGAGCAGTGGGAATGACAGTCGGCTCCGATTGTGGGAAGCTCACACTGGAAACCACATCCTTACGCTGAGAGGAGGCGGTTCTGCTGTCGCGTTTTCACCGGACGGAAAACTCATTGCAAGCGAGTACGGAGGGGATACTATCATCTCAACAATAGGTTTATGGGATGTTCACACGGGTGAACTCCGCCATGTCCTCAGTAAACATCATAGTCCATTGACATGCATGGCATTTTCGCCAGACGGGAACACGCTTGCAAGTGGTAGTCGAGATTCTGAGATTATTTTGTGGGATATTCCTACTGCCAAACGCCGTCTGAGTATTACAACACAACACACGGACTCTGTTTATTCTGTCGCATTTTCGCCAGATGGTGAAACACTTGCAAGCGGTAGTTTCGATCAGACGCTTCGATTATGGGATCCACAGACCGGAAAACGTAAGGCAGTGTTGCAGTATTCAGGTTATGTAACCGCTGCTGCGTTTTCTCCCGATGGCGGATCCCTTGCTATCGCTTCGGGGAGTTGGGAAAACAGTTCTATAAACCTATTAGACTCGAACACCTTCCAGTCTCGACAGACGCTCGTGGGACACACAGATGATATTACGGATTTGTCCTTCTCACCAGATAGTAGAACTCTTGCGAGTGCAAGTTGTGACGGCACGATTCTGTTGTGGGAAATACGGGACGCAGGAATCGTTGTTGATATACCCGAAGATGTTAACGGGGATGGCAGTGTAAATATAGAGGATTTAAGGTTCGTTGCTGCCCGTCTTGGGCGTGTCGGCAGAGAAAATAGCAGTGATGTTAACGAGGATAGGGTCGTTGATATCCTTGATCTCGTGAAAGTCGCAGCATCGATAAATGCCTCTGCTGATACTGATTAGGTTGAGCTCTGTGATATGCAAAAAAAGAGGCGCGCCTGGAAGGCGCGCCTACACAAGACAATGAAATACTATTCGTTGATGTAATCTGATCTTAACTCAAATGTATGCGATTCCGAGCTGCTTGCTTGGTTGTCAAGTTCAGCTTCAATCGCCATAATACCTTCCAGTTCCTCGTAAGCGTCAGCATCTTCTTGACTCGCAAACTCCAATACAACAAGTCGGTGTGGAGATTCACCATTGTAATTGTCGTAAGAGGATACTGCTTTCACCTGAGGAGGCCCGACCAATTCAGAAGAAACGGAAGCAACCCATTCCAGATATGCGTCTTTTCCCGCGAGGGGATAGTTAACAAAAATAACACCCTTAACTGGCCAATCGTCTCCCTCGGTTTTCGCGTAGTCAGAACGTTCAATAAACGTGTGTGCGCTCACTTGCGTTGCGTGGTTGGGAAGGTCTTCAAAAACGCCGGCTATTTCTGGACGATTCATATACGTCATCGCATCAACAAAACTGTCAAATTCAAACTCAACAAACCGATGTGGACTCGTCTCCTCACTATTGTCGTAAGATCTTATCCGATTGACCTCTGCCGGGGCTTGCAGTGTCGGAGCGACGGCGGCAATCCACGCAAGATAAACCTCCTTCTCACCCTCTGGATAGTCAACCAACCAGACTAAACTCACTGGAACCTTTTCCATGTCAGTCATCGTTTCGTCCATAGTGGCATCTGCTGATGGCATGCCATCTATTACGACTCTTTGTGCCTGTTCACAACCTGTCAGAGTGACAAGCATGATGATCATTATTAAGAGTAAATTTTCTAATTTCAAATTCATTGTTCATCTCCTTTGTTAAAATAATAGGATGCGTGTCGCCTCTCGGCGAGTACACCGCAAACCTATTAGGGTGTCTCAAGAAATCGTCTGTATTTTTTGGGCGACCTCTCTTTCATAGCGCGAGCGATCTTTGAAATTGCGTAAGTCGCAAAAAATAAAATGTTAGCATTTTCCGTCTCTAACATTTCACACGATATTATACAATATTTTCTAAGAATTTGCTTGTGATTCCCAAATCGGCTCTGGGGTTTGTGCTCGAAAGTTGACGGTGCGAGCGAGAACAAATAGAAGGTCCGACAGCCTATTCAAACTTCGGATTATCTCAGGATTGACCTCCGCTTCGCGTGCCAAATGCACGATACACCGTTCGCTTCGACGGCACACCACGCGCGCGATATGTAAGGTGGCGCCAGCGGTGCAACCACCGGGCAAAATAAAATTCGTCAGCGGCGGAAGTTCCGCAGAAAGTGTATCTATTGCGGTCTCCATCTCTGTCGTGAAACCTGCTGGTATGCGAAATTCAGCGGCTTTCGGATGGGTCGCTGGCGTTGCTAAATCTGCACCGACATCAAAGAGGTGATTCTGGACCCGCGCCATGAGTTCAGAAAGATCAGTATCTTCAACCAGCGTCTGTGCATAACCGATATAAGCGTTCAGCTCGTCAACAGTGCCGATCGCCTCGATGCGCGGTTCATCTTTCCCTAACCGCGTTCCGCCATAAAGCGCAGTCTCTCCAGAATCGCCAAATTTAGTATAGATTTTCATATTCATCTATTATATACTCTGTCAAAAAAGGAGTCAAGCAACATGGAGAGTTTAGGAAAAATAGTAAAAGTTGACGTTGTTGATCTACGTGTCCCCACATCGGATACACTCCTCGGTTCCGATCCCTTTCATAAAAAACCGAATTATTCAGCAGTCCTAACGACACTGGAAACAAACACAGGACACCACGGTATATCCGTAGCGTTCACCGCTGGTGCCGGAAACGACTGGATCGCTTACGGGGTTAAAGACCTTGCACAACTCGTCGTCGGGATGGAGCTGGCGACTTTCGTTGACGATCCCGGCGCATTTCACAAGCTTCTTGTCGACCATCACCAGTTGCGCTGGCTCGCTGATGGGGTCAACCGAATGGCGATCGGAAGCATCGTCAATGCAATGTGGGATGCTTGGGCAAAACTCGTTGATAAACCGCTCTGGAAACTCCTTGTCGATTTACCACCCGAGAAGATCGTACAGTCTATTGATTGGCGGTACCTCCGCGATGCCCTAACACCTGACGAAGCAGCGGCTATTCTTAACACACACTGGGACACTCGCGAAATCCGTGAGCAGACGCTCTGTCAACAGGGACCCAAGGCGTATTCCACCGCAGGATGGCTCGGTCTCACGGATGAACAGATTATTGAGACGGTGAATCAGGTGAAAGCCGCCGGACTCGATTGCTTCAAAATGAAAGTTGGACAGGATCTGGACTTTGACAAGAAACGACTCGCCTTCATTCGGGAGGTAATCGGGCCAGAGGCACGTTTGATGCTCGATGCGAATCAGATATGGGGTGTCGATGAAGCAATTGCCTATATGGAAGCGTTAGCACAATTCAAACCGACATGGATTGAGGAACCGACAGCGCGCGATGATGTCCTTGGCTTCGTGAAAATCGCACGTGCCTTAGAAAAGCACGGTATTGGCGTCGCTACGGGAGAACAAGTGCCCTCGCCAGTTATCTTCAAGCAGTTAATCACCAGGGGCGCGATCCAGTACTGCCAAATTGACGCGACGCGGCTCGGGGGTGTCAATGATGTCCTCGGAGTTATCTTGATGGCGGCGAAATACGATATTCCTGTCTGTCCACACGGTGGAGGTATCGGGTTGTGTAACATGATTCAACATTACGCCATTTGGGATCAAATTTGCGTCGCCGCGCATTCGGAAACACAAGTCGTTGAATACCTCAACTTCCTACAAGAGGACGTTTTCCTGCACCCAATTCAGGTGCGCAATGGCGCCTATGTTACGCCGACAGTCCCCGGTTGGGGACTTGAAATGTACCCGGAGTTCGTCGAGGAGCATACCTATCCGACAGGTTCAGTCTGGCAGGGGAGAGAGGCATCTGGCGGGATAACTTTTCTGGCGTAGTTGTTTTGGATTCAATGAAAATGCGCGGTTAAATGAGGTTTCAGAATTTAATTCGGTAATATTATTCCTCGAGAAACACTGTAGGGGCAGGTCTTGTGCCTGCCCACCCATTACTTGGTAGGTTAAGTCTGTTAGGATTTAGCGTCCTCTGCCCGTTCTTTAAACGCCGCTGCTCCGGATGTAATCCATCCACCAACGCCTGTCATCAGAAACCGCACGCCTGCTTTGACATATTTCTCAACTGTGGCATCGAGTGTCAAGGTACCAGCAACCCGTCCCGCGTCTTGGATACGTGCAAGCGCGGAATCTATTGTGTTCTGGACATCTGGGTGGGTCAGATTCCCGATATGTCCCATAGAGGTCGCTAAGTCCGACGGCGCAACGAAAAATACGTCAATATGATCAACGGTGAGAATTTCGTCGAGATTGTTAACCGCGACGATGTCTTCAATCAAAACAATGGCGAGCGTTTGCGAGTTAGCGACATCAAAATAGTCGTCCACACCATAACCTTGGCGGCTGGTATACATCCCTCGGTGTCCAATCGGTGCGAACTTCACACCATCTACAACGTTTTGTGCCTCCGCTTTTGTGTTGACGTGTGGGACACAAATGCCCATTGAACCACAATCCAATGTGCGGTAGATAAGTGCCTGATCGTTGCGGTTGACCCGTGTGATAGAGGTCATACCCCAGAGGTCGCATGCCCGCGTGAGATCGCCGATTCGTGACGCGTCGACAGCACCGTGTTCACCTTCCAACCATACGCCATCGTATCCGTTCGGACCGAAGAGGTCTATATCATCGGCATTTGTCAATCCTGAGATGACGTACGCGAGATCGCCAGCTGCTAACTTCTCTTTAACCCGATTTGGTCGTATTTCCATAGATTTCTCCCCTACGGTAGGCGAAGTTTCCTAACCTCACCGATTTACACTGTATTATACCATTTCTAAAAGTTTATATCGCATTAACCGCAATGTGCATCCAGACCCCGGTAGGTGCGGTTTCCTAACCAGGGTTCCCACCCGTTACTCGGAAGGGACACCGGGCATAACCAAAAACAGTAAGACCTTTTAAGAAGAATCATCAATCAAGATTGGTATTACTAATAAATTGTATATTCTGCTGTAAAAATAAAGGGTATCAGGAATCATGAAAGTTGTCCATAAAAAAGTGAAGTGCGCACTTGAGAGGCACGCACTTCGTGTTCAGGGTTATACATTTGGCAACATATACAGTCAAATTTTTTTTACAAAAGAGTATATTGGGGAATCTAAATCGTAGGACTAAGTGCGAATGAACGACTCAATCTCCGCAGCATACTTCTCAAAATCGCGCGCAGCGAGAGACTTTAGGTTATCCAACTGCGTAAGCGTATCCAACTCCCAGAAATCGATTTCTGGATTGATTCTCAGGTAATTCTCCTTTAACAACAGTTTCGCCGTATTCGCGGATGCCTGAGATTGCAGCGTCATCACATAGGATGTCAACTTCGCACCGCCCCACCCTGTGATAAATCCCCATCCGCGTCTGTTGCGATACATATTTACCGAATGCCCTGTGCCAACGGATAGCATCTGAACCTGTTGTGCCTCTTTCCCAAATACCGAGAGTGCCTCTGTGAAAGCGACTGTAGACGGATTGTTTGCCCACAGTCCACCATCTGCTAATAGGGAATTGCCAACGGATTTTGGAGCGAAAAACGTAGGCGCGGCACAGGAAGCGAGGATCGCATCTCTCAGGCTCACTTCTTTACGTGTAGGCGTGATCTCCGAATCGCGACTCCCATAATTCGATCGAAGGATGTGGACTTCACTTTTAGCGATCTCGGAGCTTGTTATCATCAAAGGCGTTTCTATTTCACTGAGCGGCGTTGCGGGGAGATGCTTGGCAATAATTTTCGCGAGTTTTTGGTCGGGATATTTACTGAGGAACAACGGGACACGATACCACCTTCTTCGGAAGATGTAGGGTGTTTCCGTCTCAAAAAGTTCGACGATCTCTGTCATTGGAATGTCAGAGACAGCGGCACCCGCAATGATTGCCCCCGTGCTTGTTCCAGCGATGAGGTCGAAGCAGGTTTTGATACGTATCCCAAGAGCCTGTTCAATCTTGGCAAGGAGTTGGGCAGTATAAATGCCGCGAGTGCCACCGCCATCTAACGCCAGGATGTGAAAAGTGTCCGTGTTATCCATTGATTGTTTCTCGATGTATCTCGTACGAAGATTTTTCGTTATTTTTGTATATTGCAGTCAAAATACCATACCTCCCTGCCAAAATCAACTGAATTTTGGCACTTGACACAAACCTACAATTTCTGCTAAAATGCTATTTAAAACAGCAGGACAAGGAGCACTCATGAATCGTAGAAATTTTTTAATTCACGGAAGTACCGCACTGGCAGGACTATTCGTCGCGAGCAGCCCGCTGCGTGTCTATGCTGACCAGCATGACCACCAGGCTGGTCAGAAATTACCACCCTTACCTTATGCCTACGATGCGCTTGAACCCCATATTGATAAACGCACAATGGAAATCCATCACGGAAAACACCACCAAGGCTACGTCAATAAACTCAATGCCGCAATTGCACGCAGTCATGACTTACAGCACATGACCCTTGAGGGCATGCTCCGAAATATTGAAAAGGTGCCAAAGCATCTCCGCCAAACCGTTATCAACAGCGGTGGTGGACACGCCAACCATACGCTTTTCTGGAGCATTATGACACCGAACAGCGGCGAACCGACAGGCAAAGTTCTGGAAGCCATTCAATCCACCTTTAGTTCATTCGATGCTGGCAGCGAAATGTTCGATAAATTAGCGAAAACGCACTTCGGATCAGGATGGGTATGGCTCGTTGTTGATGAAAACAAGAAGTTGCAAATCTATGCAACATCGAATCAGGATAGTCCTTTGATGAAGGGACATACCCCTATCCTCGGTCTTGATGTCTGGGAACACGCTTATTATCTCAAATATCAGAACCGACGCGCCGATTACATTGACGCGTGGGGCAAGGTCATCAATTGGGAACAGGTTAACACCAACTACCTTGCGGCAATGAAGGCTTAAACTTGGCTACAAGTCGCGCTGAATGAGAAGAATAGGAGACACCATGAAGCGTAGAGATTTTTTGCGGCAGAGCGGTTTAACGCTCACTGGATTGTTGCTCAGCCCGTGGGCGGTCTATGCCTTCCCAAGTCGTGAGGGTGAAGTGCTTATCCCATTCACGGATCAACCGCCGGAACCGCCTTCAAAACTCGGTTTGCTGGATTGGGATAAACTCGATTCCTTTATCACACCGAACGATGAATTCTTCAACGTTTCGCATTACGACAAGCCGGAAGTAGACCTCGCGACGTGGAAGCTGGAAATAAGTGGTTTAGTCGAGAAACCGTTGATGCTCACGATTGAGGACATCAAGGCGCGCCCCCGACAGGAAGTAACCTTTACGCTGGAATGTTCTGGTAACCATGGATTTCCAACGTTCACGGGTGGAATAGGCAACGCAAAATGGGCGGGGACACCCCTCGCACCGATCCTCGAAGAAGCTGGTATCCGAGAAGACGGTATTGAGGTAATTTTCTTCGGACACGATGTCGGAGAAGAGGAACGGCGCGACGTAAAAATGCGTCAGAATTTTGCCCGAAGCATGTCCGTTGAAGACGCACTACAAGACACCAACCTCCTCTGTTATGAAATGAACGGTGAGCCGTTACCTCATCCGAACGGTGCCCCGCTACGCTTGATCGCTCCCGGTTGGTACGGCATCGCATGCGTTAAATGGCTCAAACGCATTGAAGTGCGCGACACCCGATTTATGGGAAGATTCATGGGACGCGATTATGTCACCATACGCGAAGAGAAACGTCCCGACGGTGAAGCGGTCTGGATGGAAACCTCAGTTGGCAGAACAAAGTTGAAATCGTTAGCGGCGAAGGTAACCCGTATTGGCGATAAATACCGTATCTACGGAGCCGCATGGGGTGCCCCTATTCAAACGGTTGAAGTGAGTATTGATGGGGGCGCATGGCAAAAGGCGACGATAGATCCCGAAGAGGACGCGGAATTCGCTTGGAAAATCTGGCATCTCGACTGGAACAGTCCATCGAAGGGTGAGCACACCGTCGTTTCAAGAGCCATTGATACCATGGGAAACATCCAACCCGCAGGTGATTCCGACTACATCACTGGAAAACACACCTACTGGGAGAGCAATGGACAAGTCGTCCGCCAAGTCAATATCGAATAGAAATCTCTTTGTGGGGTGGAAAACTTAATTATGGACCTCTCTCTATCAGAACCCAAGCCCGCAACAACAGCGCGGGCGACTCGTGAGAATGGTGCGTCAAAGTCCTGACTTACATTGTTCTTCCGCAAGGTAAAATTAAAAATATGAACATAACCGATGAACAAAAACAGCAATTCCAAGAGGAAGGCTATTTCATTTTAGAGAATGTTATCCCAGAACCGCTTCTGGAGCTGCTCCGCGGTGAATGCGGAACCTTTATCCGTCAGATGGACGCTGATATGGACCGACAGGACACGGATGTCCTCGGCATCAATCATCGCAACAAACGCTATTTCGTCTCAAACTGCTTCAGGAAACAGCCGAAACTTCGTGAATTCCTATTCAGCGATCTAATGGCAGAAGTTTGTCGTGCGACCTTAGGCGATACAGCTTATCTCTTCTGGGAACAGTATGTCGTCAAGGGTGCAGAAGCGGGAATGAAGTTCAGCTGGCATCAGGATTCAGGCTACGTCGGTTATCCCGAACATAAGCCGTATCTGACTTGTTGGTGTGCCCTTGATGATATGTCCGAAGAGAACGGCACGGTCTACGTGATGCCGTTTTCGCGTATCGGCATCCGTTCATGGGTGAAGCATATCCGTGAAGAGGGCAGCAACGATATGGTAGGTTATTTCGGACCGGAAAAGGGTGTCCCTGCGATTGTGCCTGCGGGGAGCATTGTGGCGTTCACGAGCGTCAATTTCCACTGCAGCGGGACGAACTACACGAACAACCTGCGTCGTGCCTATCTTGCGCAGTACTCCGCAGAGCCGCTCCTTTCACACGATGGGAGTCGTTTGTGGGGCAACGCAGAGCCGCTGCTACGCGATGGCAAGTCTGCCGTCGGAGACCCACCCCCGGAAATTACGTCACGGTTTGATTAGTCTTTTATCGGAGTTGTAGTGTGGTTTGATGAGATTTAAATAAATATTTCGGAATTCTATCCCAAAAAACCATTGTAGGGGCAGGTCTTGTGCCTGCCCACACATTATTTATTCTTTCGTTTCCTGAAGACGACTAAACCCTGTCAAATAATTCCCAATCTTATCTTGGATACTTCGCGCCAATCTTGCTGGACCGATATAATGGCTGATGAGGATGCCAAACGCAAACACCTCATCGTCTGCTGTTAGGGTGTAACCCGCAAGCGCAGAGACACCACTCAATGTCCCCGTTTTTGCGCGCAGGACCTTTTCGGCGGACACGCCTTGCATCCGATTTTTCAGGGTACCATCGACACCGGCAATCGGAAGCGATGCCAGATACTCCGGCATCAATTCAAAGTTGTGATACATATAGACGAGCAACCTCGTGAGCAATTCCGCGTTGAGGAGGTTGTACCGAGAAAGTCCAGAACCGTCAACGAATCGGTGTGCCGGCGGCTCGTCCATAATTTCGGCTATAAATTCGGCGATGGCTTCTCTCCCCTTTTTCCACGTCCCCGGTTCACCTGTTACTTCAGCGCCAATTGTTTTAAAAACTAATTCGGCGATCCAGTTATCACTCGGTTTGTTCATCAACTTGAGGACGTCAGCAAGTGGCGGTGAGAGGTGCTTGGCAATGGCGTGTGCTTCTGACGAGACTGTTCCTGCCACTACATTACCTATGAGGCTAACACCTTTTTCCATCAACGTCGTTTTCAGGAGGTGTCCGCAGGCAAGTGCCCTACTCATTTTGCTTGCATCAGGTTCGATTTCTCGGATACTCAAGGCACTGATCCACAGCGGTCTATCGTCCCGCATCCATCCCGGACCTTCCCAAACAGCATCGAGATATGTTTCATCGACGACGATGTTACCCTGTATCGACTTCACGCCCATTTGGAGCAACGCATCACCCAATTTTACAATATCTTGAGGTTGGAGTACCGGATCAGCCCTGCCTTTTAGATAGATGTTTCCTACGACTTCGCCTTTCACAATGGCATCAGCATAGAGTGTTGTCTCAAATTGGTAGTCCGACCCCAATTTCGCCAAAGCAGTCGCCGCCGTGAAGAGTTTTGTTGTGGAGGCAGGATGGTGTAACTTGCGGCTATTTTTTTCGTAAATCACTTCCCCTGTCTCAACGGCTACCACTTTGATACCGATGCTTGCGGTTGTGAACAACACTTCCTCCAGAACGGCATCGATATCGGTGTGTAGTTTTTCGAGTGGATCTATAAGGAGTGTCGGCGGTTCGGTTTGAATCGGCTTGGTGGTAAATATCCCGCAACCTGAGAATAACAGCGTACCGCAAAATAGAAAAATAACAAAGGTCTTCATGACTTCTAATAATATCACAATTGAGTGAATTGTCAAAATATAAACCGATTATAGTTACTAATGAACTTCAATTTTAGATGTTCAAAAAGGGTGCCCCACAAGGCTTTTATTCTCCCGTTGACCCTTCATAAAACACAGACAAAATTTGACTTTTACCCTGAAATGTGATAAGATATTAGTAGACAAGTTAGACAAGGATCGCGACTTAAAAGCATAAAAGGAGACACGGAATTTTGGCGTTGTAAGGGAAGTTTGCAAACCAAAACTTGCTGTGGAAACGACATGGTTGAATTTTACGACACCACACTCAGGGATGGCAGCCAAGCGGAAGGCGTAGCGTTTTCTGTTGAAGATAAACTTATCATTATAGAGGCACTGGACAAATTAGGCATTCGTTATATTGAGGGCGGCTATCCGGGTTCCAATCCGAAAGACATAGAATTTTTCAAACGGGCAAAAGACATGGCACTGGAAACGGCAACAATCGTGCCGTTCGGTAGCACGCGCTATCCTACCTATACCGCTGATGCTGATCCAAATCTAACCGCTTTGCTGGATACAGGGGCAAGGACCGTAACGATCTTTGGGAAGAGTTGGAGACTCCATGCAACGGATGTCCTGCGCGTCACAGCAGAAGAGAACTTGGAATTAATTGAGAGTTCTGTTCGTTATCTCGTGGAAAATGGTCGCGAGGTCATCTACGATGCTGAGCATTTCTTTGATGGTTACGCTGACGATGCTGAATATGCCATGGAAACGCTACGAGCCGCTGCCACTGGTGGCGCGAGTTGCCTCGTCCTCTGTGATACGAATGGTGGTAGATTGCCGTTAGAAGTTCAGGAGGGTGTTCAAGTCGTCTTGTCCGATCTGTCATTGCCTGTCGGTATCCATACCCACAACGACGCAGGAATGGGTGCGGCAAACGCAGTACTCGCCGTGCAAGCAGGCGCGACCCATGTGCAAGGCACTTTCAACGGCTACGGTGAACGGTGCGGAAACGCGAACCTTGCCTCTATCATCCCTACAATTCTACTCAAACTCAGAATAAAATGTCTCAGCGATACGCAATTGCAAGCACTAACACGCGTGTCCCGGCTCATCAGTGAGCTGGCGAACCTCCCGCATGATGAACGCCAACCCTACGTTGGGCGTTCCGCCTTTGCGCATAAAGGGGGTTTACATACCGATGCCATCCGTAAAAACCGTCTTACCTATGAGCATATCGTGCCGGAAACGGTCGGTAATACGCAACGAATTCTCGTTTCCGACCAAGCCGGACGCGGCACTATCATGAAAAAAATCGAAAAAGAGTATCCCGATTACGACAAGGATTCACCACAGGTGTTGGAACTCTTCAAACGCCTCAAAGAAGCGGAACAGGATGGCTACCAGTACGAAGCCGCTGAAGCATCGTTTGAACTTCTGACGCATAAGGTATTCAATGGATATGAATCCTTCTTTGAGTCTGTCGGTTTCCGCGTGATTATCGAACAGTTCAGTGACTTCGCCATGCGTTCTGAAGCAACGATAAAGGTTATGACGCCGGACGGTCTTACCGCACACACCGCCGCTGATGGAGATGGACCGGTCAATGCCCTTGATACTGCACTCCGAAAAGCACTTGAGCAGTTCTACCCCGCCTTACAGACAGTTCGGCTCGTAGATTACAAAGTTCGAGTGCTAGATACAAAAGCCGGTACCGGGTCTAAGGTCCGAGTGCTGATTGAAGCGAGTGATGGTGAGAGAACTTGGAGAACCGTCGGTGTTTCGGAGAATATCATCTCTGCAAGCTGCGAAGCCCTGATAGATAGTTTCGAGTATAAACTCTATACAGATAAAACTTCTGTTGCTTAGTCGCAAACTTTTTAATTTTACCTTGCGATTAAACGACATAAGTCAAAACTTTGAAGTGCCTTTCTTAAGGGTCGCCTGCACCGTCGTTACAGGCTTAGGGTTCGGTTTTAGGCAGTGCCGGATGCCATTGAGACACAATAACCTCACCCACAAATAGACTACAAAAATATCTGATCTTGAGGTCACCGTGCCTCGTATCTTTGGGGGAAAACATGGGACATTTAGACACAATTGAAAAAGCAGCACAGAAATTGATCGCACTCTGTCAGAAAGAGAAGCAAACAAAAACCGACAAAGAAAAGATGCTCGTAATACACGCTGAGATCTTTAAAAGCATCGAAAACCTTTCCGAATGTGAACTCTGCGGTACAATCACGGAAATGATTGTGACGATGACCCTAACTGATGTTACAGCGAAACTGTGTAAGGAATGTGGGGTCAAATCGCTGGAGGCAGGAAAAATCCAGGCTTCCAAACAGGGAACATCTCGAAAACGAACTCGCCGTGCAAAGACACCGACGTCTGCCTCGTCGAAATCGAAATCTAAGACCGATGGAGCACCTTCCAAACATGCGACCCCCGTTAAAGAACCAGAAACCCCAGCCGCGCTACATACCCGTATCGAAGCACAGACCGGCATCAAGAAAGCCGATGTAAGACGTCTCCATAAGATTGTTCAGGACATTGCCGCCCCGATGAGTCCGGAACATACGCTCGCCTATGTCCAACGCGAGGTAGAGATAGCAAAAATAAAGGTGGAGGCAGATGCATTAAAAAAAGCGGTTCCCCTACTGACTTAATAATGAGGAACCGCGGGGCGCGACGACGGTTTAGCCTGTCTGGATGTGCTTTGTCCATTCGCGATTCGCCTGATACCATTCTACGAGTGCGGTGATCCCTTGCCGAAAACTGACTTGAGGTCGCCACCCTAAAACTTTTTTCGCCTTCCGGATATCTGCCCAAGTGGCGCGAACATCTGCCGGATGAAACGGCTGGTGTGAGAGTTCGGCTTCTCTACCAACCAACTCCTCGATCAATCGGATCGTATCAATAAGCACAATAGGACTGTCTGAGCCGAGATTAATCACTTCGTATCCGAGTGGTTTCAGTCCCGCAATCACACCACGGGCGATGTCTTCAAGGTAAGTATAGTCACGTGAGGATTGTTTGCCATCACCATAAACGGTAACCGGTTTCCCTTCGCTAATCCAATGTACAAAACGAAATGCGCTCATATCGGGTCTGCCAGCGGGTCCATACACAGTGAAAAAACGGAAAATTGTCACGTCGATACCGTAGAGATGGTGGTAACTATGGCAGAGTGATTCAGCACCTTTTTTCGATGCGGCATAAGGGGATAAGGGTCCGTCCGTGTTCGCTTCCTCGCTGAAAGGAAGGGGATTATTCGCACCGTAAAGGCTTGATGTTGATGCCAACACAAATTTCTTCACCTCAAATTTGCGGCATAACTCCAGCAGATTCAGCGTACCGGTTACGTTCGTATCAATGTACACCCACGGATTTTCGACAGATTGTCTTACACCGGCGCGCGCCGCGAGATTAATCACAGCGTCGAATGTAGGGGTATCCCTCTTGAATATTGCTTGCAAAGTCTCCTGATTGCAGATGTCTGAACGATGAAAGTGGAAGTTCGGGGTACCTTCAAACTGATTGAGTCTCCACTGCTTAACCTGTGTGTCATACGCGGCGTTTAAGTTGTCTACCCCAACGACGGTGTGTCCTGCTTCTAACAAGAACTCGGTCACTTTCCATCCGATGAATCCAGCGCAACCGGTGACGAGATATTTCATATTGACAATCCTTTTTTAACTTTTTCTTGTAATATACCGGTCATTTCACTCCCGATCCGTCTCTGGCATCTTTAAAAGTGTGTCGATCTCTGTTTTGAGTTCCGTGTAAGTTTCTGCCTTGAAATCCGATTTTCGGTGAAACACGATCGTGCCTGTTTGTGAGATTAGATAGAGCGTCGGTTTCTTCTTTTCCGTCTGATACCGTTTATGCACCTCGCCTTTCCAATCGAGTAGGAATTTCACAGCAGGTGGATTTTTCTGCAGTTGCCTTCTGATAAACCCTTTCGGTATGAATCCGGGAACACTCCGTAAATCGCCAATAATATAGGCGACAACCTGTTCGTTCTCACCGTACGCCTTCTGGAATGCCTCTGCCCACTTGTCGTCTTCCTTCCGAATCTTACGGTTGCCCATAATAAGGAAGACGATCTTGCCGCGCAACTTCTTCAGATCGTGTTCCTCTTCTTCAGGGTCTTGGAGCGTCCAATCTGGCGCGATGTCACCTACTTTCGGGGGTGCTGTTTCTGATGTTTCATCGGCAAAAACCATGAACATCCCGAAGAAGGTAATGCTAATGATAGTGGCAATAAATAGTTTCATGGCGGTCTTCGGTTCCTTGTCTTTCTTATCAAGATTCTAACATTCTCTGGGAACAAATGTCAAGTTGACTTTTCCCGAAAAATCTGCTACGCTATTAGACAAGAAAATCGTGGTAACAAACGCTTTCCTATTATAGGACTCTGTGACATGAATGCTGAACATGATATCCCTACACTTTTGAATCAGATTCGGGAGGAAGTGCTCCCGTACATCACACATCCGTCGGAACTCCAGACGACTGAGAGTTTACAAGGCCTCAGGAGTCGGCTCCATAGCCTCCACTATTACTGCATTCGCACGCAGATCCCCGATTCGGTTTGCAACCGTGTAGAGATTTTGCTTTCAACGAGTTCAGACCTTTGGCATCTCATTGCTGAAAATGAGTTGATGCTGAAAAATCTGAAAGAGTATACGCGTGTGCGAACCTTCTCTGCAGAGGCAGAGGGAATTACCAATATTGAAGAACTCCTTTCCGGCGAAGATACCCTCCGCGATGTGCTCATCAGTAGTGTGGCTTTTATGCTCAATTGGAAAGCGAATACAATCTGGGTGGACTCTGCGAAACGGGCACGTACTACAATGGCAAAAAATTATATACTGGAAATTCAGGATCGCATCTGGCAGTTCATCAAAGAGAGCACGGTGGAGACAGAAGATGACGATTTAGAAAAAGCCGAACAGGTACGAGAACGCGCAGACAGATTGCTCGCGGTCGTTCATGCCAGCGATTTGCCGACAGAAGCACAGGTTACGCTCCTGATGCAAATCTATACGTTATTGCTGCGACTTCAACTCGGTCAGTTGATCATCCAATTAGAAACCCTTCAAGACCAAGAGAATGGAACGGACACATGAAAACACGTCTTTTCGACGCCGCTTGCAGGTTTCCGAAACTTGCTATCAGAGATCTACGTTCCAATAACTTATCCATCCACATGAGGATCGCGTCCTGCATCGCGTTCCCACTCCTGCTGTTTTGTGGAGCAGTTGCCGCTGATATATCTACCGTGTCACCGGGCACAGAAGTCCGTATCACGGCTCCAAAAACAGGGAAAACATTTCTGCTTTACATCCCGGTTGATTACACCGACAAACGTCCGTTTCCGGTCATTTTTTGTTACCACGGCTACCGCGGAACAGCTACAACGTGGCCCTTCAAGCAGGTAACGAAAGGAGAAGGGTTTATCGTTGTCGGTATGAATTATGCAACTGACACCTACTATAACAAGCTTCGCTTCACCGAAACGGCGAAGGAGAAAATCTTCTTTGATGAGGCGTTAGAAATTGTCTCAACAAGGGTGAACGTTGCCCAAGACTACATTTTTATGGGGGGTTATAGTCAAGGCGGTTACTCAACTACCGTTCTCGGAGAGCAACTGTTAGACCGATTAGCAGGGAATCTCGTCCTTGGTGCTGGGAGATGCTATGTGGACATGAATCCACCACCAGCGGAACGAATCCGCGGATATCCGTTTTTCTACGGTGTAGGGGAACTGGATGACCCACATTACCCACGTGCAAAACGTGCTTTGCAGTTTTATACAGAATGCGGTGCAGATGTGACTTTTGAGGGTTGGAAAGATGAAACGCACAAACTCTCTCCACAGTGGATGACAAAAACAAAAATGCGGGAATGGCTTATCACGTACGGACCCATGAAACAGGTTGAATCTGGGTTTGAAAAGGCACAAACCGTTGAAAAGGATGGCAGGCTCGGTGAGGCATTGATACTTTATACGCAGATTGCGAGGATTTTGCCTGATACGGAACTGTGCCGCAGGGCGAAAAAATCGGCAGCGCATCTCGGTACCCAAGCCGAAACACAATTTAATCGGATAAAAGAGACTGCCGATGAGAAACCGTACACTGAGACAGTAAAGGCATTAGAGGTATTCCGAGATAAATATACCGGCAGCGTCTTTGAAGGACACGCAGCGCAACTGCTCAGTGAACTGCTGAATGCCAAAGCGGATGCATTAGAGGGTCGAGCGCGAGAGGCAGAGGCAGAGAAAAACTATGTTCGTGCGCTGCAACTCTACAAACTCTATCTTACCTACTTCCCGGAAGCGAAACGCTACTCGGAGGTCCGAAAGCATATAGAAACTTTGAAAAACAAAACAAGTTTGAAGTAAGGAGGACCTATGCAAAAAGAATTATTTGAAGAACTTATCGAGGTCATAGCGACATTAAGAGGTGAGAACGGATGTCCGTGGGATCGCGAGCAAACACATGAAACGCTGAAATCCACGCTCATTGAAGAAACCTACGAGACCCTTGAAGCGATCGATGCAGGCGACCCCAAAAAATTGAAAGAGGAATTGGGCGATCTGCTGCTGAACATCATGCTCCAAGCACAGATCGCAGCGGAACATAAAGATTTTGACATCTACGCCGTAATCGAAACGTTGACGGAAAAACTCATCCGGCGACATCCACACGTCTTTGGCGATGTCAATGTTGAGGATTCAGACGAGGTTGTGAAGAATTGGGAAGAGATTAAACGCCGAGAGGCAGGCTATGAGGACCGGAAATCAGTACTTGATGGGATTCCGGATGCTCTTCCGACACTTCTCCGTGCCCAGAAGATACAGAATCGAGCAGCGCGTGTCGGTTTCGACTGGGATAAGCTCGCCGATGTTGTCGCTAAAGTCGACGAAGAACTCCAAGAGGTTAAGGCGAGTATCAGGGCAGATGAACCGGAAGCGATTTCGATGGAGCTCGGAGACCTGTTCTTTGCCGTCGTCAATTTGTGCCGCTTTATGGAGATCCAAGCCGAGGAAACACTGCGGGCAGCAAACCGAAAGTTTATGACACGCTTCAAATGGATGGAAGCAGAATTAGAACGTCGCGGCACCAGTTTTGAATCACAAGACTTAGAGAGTCTTGATGCAATCTGGGAAGAAGCGAAAAAAGCGGAAGTTGACACGGATTAATTCTATCTTTACACAAATCCCCGGACATAGGAATTTAGGAACCGAAACTGGAGTACAGGTGGGTGAATGGCGAATTCATTGCTGGAGCTGTTGATACAAAAATGCGAAAACTATCCGGACTATGAATGGTACACCAAACTCTTTGATCAGTTGGATCCAACAGCCTCGCCGCGAATAGAACTGGTGCATCGGGCAGAACCATTCATATCCGAACGCGGTAAGAAACTCGGTGTTTTTTCAGGTTCTTTCAATCCACTAACGCTTGCGCATACCAAGATGGTCGAAGATACAATTGCTGAATATCAGTTGGACGAACTGCTCCTACTCCTCGCGAAAGCGAATGTGGATAAAACGGTATTCGGTTTACCCCTTGCCGCAAGACTCCTGACACTCAAAAAGTACACAGAGAATCGAGAAAAATTGTCTGTCGGGGTATCAAGCCACGGTAGGTATATTGATAAAGTCACGGCTTTAAAAGCCATTTTACCACCAGAAACCGAGTTCCATTTTATCGTTGGATACGACACACTCGTGCGGATCTTCGACCCGAAGTACTATACAGATTTCCACGCCGAGTTAGAGGAATTGTTTATAGAAGCCCGTTTCATTGTTGCGAATCGGGCAGAGTCGGATATTAAGACAATAGAATCCTTCATGAACCAATCGAAAATTCGTCGATATGCCCCTCATGTTTCATGCCTTCTACTACCCGATGTTTACGCCTATATGTCCTCAACAGAGGTTCGTGAACTGTTAAAGCAGGGCGAAGCCATTGAACACCTCGTGCCACCCAGCATCTTTGCCATGCTTGACTAAATCCATTCCAACAATCCTCCCGAAATTCACGTTTTATAGTAAAACCCGAAAATATCTGCACACCGCCGGTAGGTGCGGTTTCTAACCGCACCGAGTTTGGTGTAAAATTGATTACAGAATCCACTATATCTTTTTGTTTGAAAAGATTCACTTTGAAACATACCATATTGGAGTGTTTCAATTTTGCCACATTTTTCACGAGTTCTCTGTCCTATTGTGTTTAATTACACACATTTTGCTGGCGTATTCTCCCATATTAGTGTTTCTGCGGTGGCATCATTCTTGCTATGCCTTAATCATTATACTATTATCGAGCGTTTTTATAGTAAAACCCATAATTACTTTTACACGATAACATAGAAATTTGAAACCGATTGATAGATACTTTCGTTAATCGTACATAATAATATGGGCGATAGACTCAAAATTTGAGAAACGCCCACAGGTTCATATAGAGCCATTATAAAAATACTATTTTGAGGAGAACATCATAATGTTCAACGGGATAGAATTCGTTATCGGCAGTTTGGGTGCCCTCATCGGTATCGGTGGCGGGTACCTAGTTCTCTCTGCCTTCTTCGCGGGCATCCGGCACATCACGAAGCCAGGTGCCGTTGAGGTCAGTGAGACGAGAGAAAAGGAATAGTCATTAGATTCATAAGTTATGCCGAAAAGGCTTGACAATCGAAGTGTTTTGTGTTATAATATCACATCATAAGCATCCGCGGGGGGTTCACCACCGCACGCTTTTTTTGCGCCTGAAGCATTGTAAAACACGACGACGTTTACATTGAAAACGAACAGCGGCAGCTATGCAGTATCGCGCCCTCCATTCATGGGATGTTTCCCCTGCAGAAGCACGGAGACTCCAAAATGAACTCCGCACGCAGGTGGTTAAAACAGACCAGTTTGGGAAAATCAATACCGTTGCCGGGGTAGATATCGGACTGAAAAAGGATATCGCACGTGCATCCGTGGTCGTCCTCAGCTTTCCCGAGTTGCAGGTGGTAGATAGCGTGGTTACTGAAAGCCCTGTTCGTTTTTCTTATATACCGGGGTTGCTGTCCTTTCGGGAAATCCCGCCCCTATTAACCGCATTCACACAGTTGCAAACCGAACCTGATCTGGTAATAGTGGACGGTCAGGGGATCGCACACCCAAGACGGTTTGGACTCGCCTCCCACTTAGGGCTGATTCTGGATAAGCCGACGATCGGATGTGCCAAGTCCCGACTCTGTGGGCAATACGAGGAACCGGAATCGGAACAGGGATCTTATACTTACCTGATGGATAAAGGAGAGATAATCGGTACCGTTGTTCGCACGCGCAAAAATGTTCAGGTGGTGTACATATCCATAGGACACCAAATCTCTTTGGATTCAGTACGCACATTGACACTCGCATGTTGTCGAGGCTACCGCTTACCTGAAACGACCCGTTATGCACATAAAGCCGCATCCAGCTAAATCCCCCGAAATACTCTAATGATTGCAACACCATGAATAATAGCAAGCCGCTGCACTGGTCCTTTGACTACAATTACGGTGCGCAAAACCCCCAGTTTGCACAGGAATTAATTGAGACGCTTCGCGGGTATAACCTGAAAGTTGGCGCACGCGACACCCAGACGGCACAGACTATTACGCATATTTACAATGTGCTACCGAACTATTGGCGCGGCTATAACAGAGACGAGAACACGAAGACACTAAGCATCGGAACAGCTATCATTCAGCGGAGCAAGCACGATAATCTGTGGCACTACTCGGTCAAATACGAAAATACAACGAGCGGCGAAAATTTGCAAATGCAATTCTGTTGTGGTGATGAAAACTACCGTCCGCTTAGGGATAATTGGAGCGTTGATGCCCGAAACAGTGCTAATGATCAATATTCCCAAGTGGCGTGCGTTGGCTATCTTACCTCAGATTCAGAGGTGAGGCTGCGCATCAACGGTGTTGAAGTCGCTGCAGGAACAGTAGAGGCATCTGTCAAGTTGACGTGCAATTGGGCACTCTTTGATGTCATTCCCGCGCTCGCACGAACAATTCAAGCGTCCGGCGATGGGATAGACATTGCTGTGCTCGAAGATCTGGAGCAACTTAGACGCAAAAGCAGACTCGGTTTCCTTGAGTCAACGCAGACCCCCATTCCGCTTGAGGGTTATTACCTTTACGGTGTTGGACTTCTGCCCTCGTATTGGTGGCTTGATGCACACGGAAACATCGCTATCGCTTCAACCTTTTTCGAGACGCTGGTACTTAGAGAGAAAACGGGGGACAGTCTATGAACGAACGTCCCAATATTCTTTTTATCAACACCGACCAGCATTCATGGGATGCGATCTCGGCTTACGGTAATCCGTATCTTCGGACACCCAATATCGATGAACTCCATCGAAATGGGACCTCCTTTCGGAGGTCGTTCTGTACGGATCCGGTGTGTGCCGCCGCTCGTTCCAGTTGGGCAACGGGATTATACACTTCCGAAACAGGTGTTCCCTTTAACGGTGGGTATTTACACTCAGAAATTCCTGATCTTGGGCAATTGCTCAACGCGGGTGGCTATCAAGCATTCCACTGCGGTAAGTGGCATGTTCCGGGTAGAGATGTCCGCGAGAGTTTTCGGACCCTCTATTATGGGCAACAGGATATTGGCGCAGGCGGTGCCGCATACTACGATTCAGCGTCCACTCACGCAGTTGCTGATTTCTTGACGAACTATAATGGCGACGATCCGTTTTATCTCCAGATCGGTTTTGTTGATCCACATGATGTGTGTGAATATTTGCATAACCATGAGGAGAAGCATATCCCAAATCCACTGGAACAGGGGATTATTTCGGAGGACGATCTGCCGCCGCTTCCAGAAAACTTCGATTACGATGAACCGGAGACGGTGTTGCATCGTGTCTGTCGGAGGGTTGACGACGCGCTTATCCACGCTGCTATTCTTAAAGGGATACGGGGTTGGGATGAACGCCACTGGCGTTATCTGAGATGGAACTATTACAGATTCATTGAAAAAGTTGACGCAGAGATTGGGAGAGTCCTCGCGCTGTTGCGAGAGACATCTCTGCACCACAATACGCTCATCATCTTCAGTGCCGACCACGGGGAGGCATGCGGTAGCCACCAAATGTTCCAGAAATTCACGCTCTACGAAGAGAGCGTGAGAGTGCCGTTCATCGTCGCGTGCTTGGGAGAGGATATTCCTGTAGAGAAAGATCGGTTTGACGAAACGCATTTCGTCTCTGGGGTCGATCTATTCCCTACCGTCTGCGATTATGCCGGTATTGATGTGCCTGAAAGGGTACAGGGGCTGAGTGTCCGTCCGCTGACAGAGGGAAGGGACGCGCCTTGGCGCGATTACGCCTACATAGAGAGCAATTATTGGGGGCGTGCAATTGTCACGAACCAGTATAAATACGTTACAGAATACAAACCGAAAGCAGTAGAGGATTTTCAGCCGCCAGGACCAGATGCCGAACAACTTGGACTTGCGCAGTTGTTTGACCGGCACGACGATCCGGGAGAGACAGAAAATCTCACACAAGATACTGCCTACGATGAAGTTATTGAGATGTGTCGAGAAAAATTGTTTGCCCAAGAATCGAGACTCCATCGACAGCAAATTGTGCATCCAAGTCCAAGGCGAGTTATATCGAATTGGGGTGATCGATTACGGGGATATTGGCGGCACAACGAATAAAATTTTTAATTTATCGCCATCTGGACACCGCTCTGTTACATTACGAGCAGGTTCTTGGTGAATCCGCAACTGAAATAAATGTCTATACAGTATAACATTGAACCGAAAGCCCGCAACAACGGCGCGGGCGACTCGAACACAATAAGCGTCAAATCACAGAACACGACACTTATCCGTAAGGGAAAATAAAAGATGGATATATTTTCAAAACGCTTAAATCGACTCCCGCCATACATGTTCGGTAAACTCAGACAGTTAACACACGAACGTCGGCAGCAAGGAATTGATATTATCGATTTGGCGATGGGTAATCCGAACCAACCAACTCCGCAACCTATTATTGATAAATTGACGGAGGCGGCGCAAGAAGCCAGGAATCACCGTTATTCGGTTTCGCGTGGGATCTACAATCTGCGCAGGGAAGTCAGTTGGCATTATGAACGCCGATTCGGTGTTGATATTGATCCGGATGAAGAAGCAATCGCTGTTATTGGCACCAAGGAGGGACTCGGACACCTCGCTTTAGCATTGATTGACAATGGTGACTTAGCGATGGTCCCGAATCCGACCTTTCCCATTCACATGTACAGTATTGTGCTCGCCGGTGGAAGTGTTGTGAGCATACCGCTGACAGAAGAGAACGATTTTATCCCTTCACTCACCGAAATCACACGTGACATTTGGCCGAGACCTAAGGTGTTAATCTTAAGTTTTCCCCACAATCCAACGGGTGCTGTCGTTGACCTTGGGTTCTTTGAAGAGATTGTCGCGTTCGCGAAAAGCCAAGAGATCGTTGTGATCCACGATTTGGCGTACGCAGACATTGTTTTTGATGGCTACAAGGCACCAAGTCTCCTGCAGGCAAAAGGGGCGATGGATGTCGGTATCGAATTTATCTCTCTGTCTAAATCCTACAATATGGCGGGATGGCGGTGTGGGTTTGCCGCTGGAAACCGTGAGATTGTCGAAGCACTCGCTCGGATTAAAGGGTATTACGATTATGGGATTTTCGCACCGATCCAGGTTGCCGCGATTATGGCACTGCGTACTCCAGAGGATACGGTGATGGAGAACGCTGCTATTTACCAAAGACGCCGTGATGTGCTTGTCGATAGTCTAAACAGGATCGGATGGAAGGTCCCAAAACCGCAGGCTTCAATGTTCGTCTGGGCACCGATTCCGGAAGCTTGGAAGCACCTAAGCTCCATGGAATTCGCCATGAAACTTCTCAGCGAGGCAGAGGTCTGTGTTTCTCCCGGCGCGGGGTTTGGGCATAACGGCGAGGGGTATATCCGCATTGCCCTTGTAGAAAACGAAGATCGCATTCGTCAGGCAGTACGTCAAATTCGACGAGCATTGTTCGGTTAATCCAGTCCCCACTGTTGCTTCGCCTCTTCAAACGAAATATTCTGGCTACCCGTGTGAGAGATTGGGTTTTTGCCGACCCACCGCTCATCAATCGGATCCTCTGCGGGTTGGAAACGGATGTCACAACTGATTCTCCATCTGTTGGAGAGATTCTTCGTTGAGGTGTGCATTGTGTGCATCGTGAAAATGATGACATCCCCCATCTCGAAATCTGCCGTCTGCCATTCACCCCCATATTTTTCGCTAATTTCCATCGGGACGCTCCCAAAATGTCCAGGAGTGCCGTCTCTGTCAACATCTGTTTTGCCGTAGGTATCCCGAATTCGTGCGAAACTTGGGAGATTATGCGACCCGACAAGCACAGCCAATGTTCCCATCGTTGCTGGCACATCGCCGAATGGCACCCAACAGGTGTGCAACTGCTCCGAACCTCTCCCCATGTAGACGAAATCGAAATGCGGTCCTGCCCAACCGTCAGGGCGGATGAACCGTAACCATTTGTAATCGAAGGTGCGGGTATCACCGCCAAAGAAGGTTCGGAAGAACTTAAAAAGTTCATCCCCCTCTAAAACCGATTGCACGTCTGGATGGTGCGTGACGGCAGGTGTACCCATCGTCCGCCCAGGTCTTCCTTCACCGGCGATTGCTTCCATTATGTCGGTGCCAGATTTGAAAACCTCGTCTTTTCCGTTGTCATTGGCGTATTCAAGGATAGCCCGACGTCCCGCGACAATTTTTTCTTTATCGATTAAGCCACGAACCAGGAGATACCCATCCTCTGCTATCTGTTCGTGTAAACCTTCTGCTGAATCGAGTACAGCGTTACAGTCCCGAAGCACACCGAGATGTGGACCGGGAAAGGTAAGTTCATGGTCTCCGAGAAAAACAGTTTCCGCCATTATTTCCCTCCGAATCGGGACGGTTCAAGCCGTCGCGCCCCAAGTTGAGAAAGTACTTTGTCTGTTTTAAATAGCCTTTATATTATAATATTTATAGCGAATTGATAGTATTTGAATACTATCTCCGGCTTGCGAAGTTGTCTAAATATCAGTAGGGCTATTTTAACAAAACTTGGCAATTAGTGCAAGGGTATAACCTTAAACTATTCAGTTTTCAGGGACTGGCTGTCGATTCTGTGAATACAGGCGAGAAAATCGAACATCCACAACCCTTGAAACAGTCCTTGTCCGAACTTCGGAAACTCAATAAAAGCCTTTCTCGTAAGGTCAAAGGTTCTCACAATTGGTGGCGTGCTGTCGGCGAACTCGCCCGTCTTTATCGGAAGATAACCAACCAACGCAAAGACTGGCACTACAAACGGGCAACCGACCTGTGTAAAAGGTTTGATACGATTGTGACCGAGACACTGAACCTTGATGGCATGAAACGTCTTTGGGGACGCAAAGTCTCTGACCTCGCCTTTTACCAGTTTGTTGAGATATTGAAGTATAAGTGTATCAAACATAATCGTGAGTTCCGTCAGGTTGGTCAGTGGACTCCCACAACAAAACCGTGTAGCGATTGTGGGTATCACAACGAAAATCTTTCTCTTTCGGATAGGCAGTGGACATGCCCCAACTGTGGTTCACACCACGATCGAGACATCAACGCTGCGATAAACATCTTGAGGGAAACCGCCTTGGATCCCTCTGTGGAGCAGATGTAAGACGTTTTCTCGAAAACGCGAACTGCTACGAAGCACAAGCCCCTACCTTTAGGTAGTAGGCGCCTTGACGGTACTCGGTGTTTACGGGAATTGACGGAATGAAAGCCCAATGCTTTAGCTTTGGGCTTTCATTCCGCCGTTGTGGAAAGGACCAAACGCCAAAACGCCATTTTTGAGTTGACATTGCGTCCACATTGTGGTATAATGAGAGTATCACGTTGGACCGACATTCATAGCATTGCCGCTTGGTAATGTGTCGGTCCTACCCACTATGAAGGGGTTAAAGGCATGATACGTGAAAGTCCATGAAAACAGAAAAATACGAGTTCTACCATCAATCTAACTTAATACAGATCGGCAATTTGATTGACGATTTGCATGGTGTGCATGTTCACCTGTTGATGTTGCAGAGACGCTATTATCGTATCTATGGTAAATATGCGTCTTTTGCCCGCCTCTGCAATCATATCACGAAGCTAAAACAGCGGACGAAACCGCATTGGAATCAACTACCGAGTCAGGTCCTCCAACAAGTCGCAAAGCGTATTCACTTGGGATACGAAAAGTTTTTTGACAACATTAAAGACCGCAAAGCCGGTAAAACAAAACGTAAAGTCGGTAGACCGAAAATCAAGCCGACTCATAAATATAACTCCTTGACGTTCACACAAGCAGGTTTCAAAATAGAAGGCAATCGTCTTGTGCGTAAATACGATAAGATTGCGATAGAGACGCTCAATCTTGAGGGTATGAAACGCCTCTGGGGACGCAAAATCTCTGACCTTGCCTTCGGCGAATTCGTCTTGATCCTCGAGTGGACATGTGCCAAATACGGCAAAACATTGTTGAAAGCAGGTCGTTGGACCCCTACGACAAAGCCGTGTTCGGCTTGTGGACATCCCAACGAAAATCTAACGCTTTCAGATAGGCAGTGGATATGCCCTGACTGTGGTTCACACCACGATAGGGACGTAAACGCTGCTATCAACATTTTGCAGGCTGGGGTACCCGCGTAACACTGCGCGATAAAGCCGTCCGATCGCACCTTCGTGAGTGTGGCGGAGACGGAATAATAGCCTGCCGGTGGAACGACAGTCAGACGTTCAAACCTCTGGTAAGAACGCAGTTGTGAAGAAACCGAAGCCCACGCCTTTAGGCGTTGGGTAGTATCACGACATAGGCAATAAGATCTGACGAAATATAGGAATTGACTTATGGAACAATATGAGCAATATTTAGGGATTCAAAAACCTGAACTCGGTTACACGTACGAGTTTGAAACCGATCAACTTTCTCTCGTGTCCGAATGCCTTGAGGCACACGGCTTTGCGATTATCAAAGATGTACTGCCCTCTGATTTAGTCGACAGTTTAAAACAGGCGGTCTTCGATGGCACGGATCCAAATAGGGAGTTGGAGCACGGACAGAGCAGCACCCGGCACGTTTGGATTGAGTCGGGACCCGGGGCTTGGCAATTACTCGGATATGAACCCTTTATGAAAATCCACCGACATCTGATTGGTACCAAAGAATTGACGCTCCACCGGTCTGCCGCTATCATTCGGATGCCTGGGTCTCAGCCTGTTGCATGGCATACCGATTGGTGCGGATTCTCAACGGATGCTCCTAAAAATTCGGGAGATGTCCTGAACCGTGGACTCTGGCCCTCAGGAAAGTGGTTTTACCTGACAGGTTCTCGTCCGGAACACGGCGGGTTGTGCGTCATAGAAGGATCTCACGTCGAGAATTGGGATGGACCCGAAGGCTTCAAGCTGACAGCGGACAAACGCTCCTTCTATAAGGAAGGCGAAGAAGAAAAGGCTTATGCGGGGTTTGATATTCCGGGATTGGTGCCACTCTTCACGAATCCGGGGGATATGATTGTGTTTGCGCACCGGACGTATCACGGCGCGTTCCCGAACCAGATTGATGAAATTCGGTTGTCGTGCGGTGTCGGTTTTCGGAGTCGGGACCACCACATCGATATTCCGTGGGAAATCCCAGAAGAAGGCAGGCAGTTCTTAGCGGACTTACCACCACATTTTCAGCAGTATACGCATGGGTATACCAGTATCAATTTGAATTGGCGGGGGTAGAAACTTCCACTTCCTACGCGCCCTGTAGGAGCGAGTGTTTTTGCTTGGGGTTTTGATAGGGTGTTTTCTCAATTTCTGCATGTTCGCGATTCCAGTAATGAAGGAAAAAAACGCGTCCTTAATAAGTGGTCGAGTTGTAGACTATTTCACGCTCCACTTGCCGATTGTTGTAGTTCGGATGAAACTTCTCGCAATTCAGGCGAAGTGGTTTTCATAGCAAAATTCTGTCCCTTGGCTGTGTCAATTTTCTAAACCATACGATATTTCCGGCCGTAGTTGATGATGGAGTTGTGGTGTTTGGTGAGGGTGAGATCAATGTTGCCTATGATGTGTGCGGAATGGCGGGGTACAAACCCCGACGGTAGAGAACAGTAATTGCACATCACACCTACAAATCGCCGATGTAGCAGGCAATGAAGAAGAAGGCGAAGTAGTATATGACCGGATGAATCTCTTTCCTACGACCCGTCACCAACTTCAGAAACGCTAACGAGATAAACCCGAAGCCGATGCCGTCTGTAATACTGAAGGAGAGCGGCATCATCAGCATCGTAAGGAACGCAGGGATCGATTCTGTGAGGTCTTCCCAATCAATCTGACTGACATTCCTGAGCATCAACCCACCGACAACGATGAGTGCTGGGGCGATAATCGGATAGAGGAACGCAGATTGGCTGATCTGAAACCCACCACCAACAATCTTAACAAGCGGATATAGAAAAACGGACAGCAACATGAAAATCCCAGTAAAGGCAGCGGTGAGACCTGTCCGTCCGCCTTCGGTGATACCTGTTGCGCTTTCGATGTAACATGTCACAGTTGAGGTGCCAAGTAAAGCACCGCCAACGGTACTTCCCGCATCCGTCAAAAGTGCCCCTCTGGCTTTTGCAAGTTTTCCCTCTTCCATCAGTTCCGCTCTATAGCCGATAGCCGTGAGCGTCCCGATGCTATCAAACATATCAATCGCAAAAAACACAAAGATGACGGGAATGAGTTTCTGGATGGTTTCCAGTCCGGCAAATATATCGGGAAACTGTAGTTTAAAGAGCGTTGGCTCGATGGACGGCGGTACCGCGACAACCCCTTCATACGAGGCTGTTCCAACGATGAGGTTGGCAACAGCTGAAATAAGGATACCAATCAGGATAGCACCTCGCACCTTGCGTGCGATGAGTGTGAGCGTTACAGCAATACCGAAGATTGAGAGGAGTACGGGTCTGGTGTCAAGGGCACCGCGGGTTATAAACGTGGCAGGATCTTTTGTAATGATTCCACTCCACTGTAGTCCGATGAAGGCAATAAACAGCCCAATCCCGATAGCAATCGCGTTTTGGAGCGAGTGCGGAAGAGCGTTCATGATGGCTTCACGTATCCCCACAAATGACAGTATGAAAAACAGCATACCTGCTATGAAAACAATACCTAACGCTTCCTGCCAAGGTATGCCTTTACCTAAGCAGAGATCAAAAACGAAGTAAGCATTAAGCCCCATACCCGGAGCCAATACAACAGGATAATTCGTAAAGTACGCCATGCAGAACGTCGCGAGGGCACTGGATAGACAGGTCGCAACCATAACGGCACCATAATCCATGCCAGACAACGAAAGCATTGAGGGTTGCACGAAGATTATATATGAGATCGTCATAAAATTCGTGAGACCCGCAACAAATTCGCGTCTCAAGGAAGTGCCGCTTTCTTTTAGCGCAAATAACTTTTCAAGTATCATCTTCCCTCCTTTATTGGCGGTCAGCAATCAGGAGAATAACCATCAGAAAGAGGTTTCCGGTGCGCATCAAGCATCTCTTTCTGAAACTGATAGCCATTTTGTGGCAGTCAAGGGAACCGTGTATACCAGAACCTCTCTTTGCTGATGGTTTCCGATGGCTGATGGCTATTAAAAGCTTGGCTGAAGCACACCATAAGGCAATTGTTCCCCTTTCAAACCCGCAAGCAGATTTTCCATCGCCATTGTCATCATCTTCATCCGCGTTTGGACAGTAGCACTACCGAGATGTGGCGCAATGATAACATTGTCCAAACTGAGAAGCGGATGGTCGGTATTAATCGGTTCCGGCTCGGTTACATCAACGGCGGCACCTGCAATCTGACCTTGCTTGAGCGCGTCGTATAAAGCGTAATGGTCAACGACAGGACCCCTCGCTATATTGATTAAAATGGCTGTCTTTTTCATCAAAGCGAGTTCCGCTTCGCCGATGATATGTGTTGTTTCCTCTGTCAGCGGGACGTGAAGTGTCACGAAATCGGAGACTTCCAACAGGTTTTCAAGTGTTACGTATTCTACACCGAGTTCCTGTTCCCAATCTGGGCGGCGTTCACGTTTGTAGTAGAGAACACGCATGTCAAAGGCTCTTGCGCGTTTGGCAACTTCATACCCAATTCGTCCCATGCCTACAATTCCTAAGGTCGAATGATGTACATCGGTCCCCCAGAGGATGTTTGGGTCATAGTAATGCCACTGTTTAGCAACTTGGACGTGGTTGTAGGCAGGAACAATATTTCGAGCAGTGGCGAGCAGAAGTGCCATTGTCATATCAGCGGTGGTATCGCTGAGAACCCCTGGTGTATGCCCAACCGCGATCCCTCGTTCTCTACACGCTTTAACATGAACGTGGTCATAACCGACCCCGACGACGGAGATAGCTTTGAGATTCGGTGATGTCGCAATCATCTCTGGAGAGACGGGTTCATGCCCATAAGTCATTAACCCATCAAGGGGCGGAATCTTTTCAGCGATAGGCGGTAAAATGGCACTTGTGTGCCACATATCGACGTCGCATTCTTCTGCTATTTTCGCGAGGATCTCTTCTCGGATAGGACGTGTAATAAAAACCTTAAAGCGGGACAAGGCATTCCTCCTTTAATAGCCATTAGCCGTCAGGACGGATTTTTTTTCAAAAAATCCTTTCAGTCGTCGGTTAAGAGGTTATCGTTTAACAAAGGTTTCTTTTTCTGACTGACCGCTGATGGAAACCGATTGCTGACAGCCATTCCTATGACCTACGATAAAAAATCCGTATCGGTGTGCCGTGAAATCCGAATTCCTTCCGAATACTGTTGACGAGATACGACTCATACGGCTGCTGCACGCGATGAACATTCCGTCCGAAAATCAGGAAAGTAGGTGGTTTGGTCTCCACCTGCGTGATATATTTGAGCGCAGGGCGTGCCCCTTTAACCCGCGGTGGTGGATGTACATTGCGCAACTCCAGAAGCAAGTCGTTGAGTGCCGGTGTTGGGATATGCGTGCAATACTCACGGTAAACCTCAAGTGCGGTCGTCAATATTTGGGTAACGCGTTGCCCAGTCAGCGCGGAAACAAAAACGCGTGGGACATAGCCGAGTTGTGGGAGTTGTACATCTATCGCATCCATAAACGCCGGATGTGTTGTGCTATCCTTGTCAATCAGATCCCACTTGTTCATGACTAAAACGGAAGCTTTCCCCTGTCGCTCGATAAAATTAGCGATAGTCTTATCTTGCTGTGCGACGTCCTGGGTTACATCCAGCACGAGTACAGCGATGTCACTTTGGCGAATGCTGTGTATTGCGCGCTGCACAGTTGCCGACTCAAGTTCATCATTGATAGCAGATTTACGGCGCATTCCCGCCGTATCAACTACCTCGAAAGGGACATTGTCGTGAACAAGTCGGATATTCACTGCGTCGCGCGTGGTTCCGGGTCGGTCATCAACAATCATCCGTTCTTCACCCAACAGACTGTTAATAAGCGAGGACTTTCCGACATTCGGTCTGCCAACAATGGCGATTTTCATCGTGGCAGGCGTGTCGTGAACAGGTTCGTCGGTCTCTGGTAGGGTTTCAACGATGTGATCGAGGAGTTCCCGAATTCCATCGTTTTGGACACACGATGTCCACATCGGTTCAGCCAGTCCCAGTGCGTAAAATTCGGCGGCTTCGTTCTGAAACCGGTCACTGTCGACCTTATTGACGACGAGGAAGATAGGTTTATCAGCAGATCTAAGTTTATCAACGACAACCATATCGTGCGGCATGATACCCGTCCGTGCATCAACAACAAAAAGGACAAGACTTGCTTCAACCAAGGCAGTATCCACTTGTGATTGAACATTGTCAATGAGTCGGTCGTCTGGATCGATGTCCAAACCGCCGGTATCTACGATGGTAAAGGCGCGATTTTCCCATTCCACATCAGCGTAATTCCTATCGCGCGTCACACCCGGGGTATCATGGACGACAGCGTATTTACGCGACGGACGGTTCTTGACAGTCGGTTCTTGCTGACTGCTGATGGGAACCGACTGCTGACGACTATTTCCAACAATTCGATTAAAAAGCGATGATTTACCGACATTCGGCCTGCCGATGATCGCAACAATAGGACGTCCAGTTTCCATTTTTCTAATTTTCCTTTTGAGAAACGGCAATAACCGATTTTACCACAACAATAATAGGAATTGCAAGCAATATTCCCCAAAAGCCGAGTACAGATGCCCCAACAATCACAGCAAACATAATGAGTAACGGATCTACATCAACGGCAGAACTCATAATTGTGGGTGAAATCAATGAGTTATCAAGCGTCTGGATACCAAGAATCGAACCCAACACAAAAGCACTGCGAATGAGGAAATCAACTATTCCGAAATCCCCAGCAGCCAGTCCCATGAGCATCGCTATGTATGCGAAACCGCCACCGATAAAGGGTCCAAAGGTCGGTATAGCATTACAAATTCCAGCGAGTACACCGATAACCAATGCGAACGGCACACCGATAATACTGTACGCAATGCAAGAGATGACCGATACTATCGCAATGACCGCGACTTGCCCTTTTAGGAACTGTTGTAGATTTTTATCAATCTCGCGTAGGTAGGTTTTGGCAGTTTCACGATAACGTTCAGGCACCAGCATGATGAAACTGCGAAAGTAGTCGTCAAATGATTGACTTGCATAGACAAACACGATAAATGCGAGCAACATTGTGGCGACAAATCCACCGAACCCGAAAGCGATCAAACCTGCGAATTGAACCCCTTCCCTGACAGCCTCACCACCGGTTTGGGCGATCATTGGAATTCTTTCAGTCAGGTATGTTTTGACCTGCTGAATGATCGGTTGATCCCTGTAAGTGTAGGTAATGCCTTGGTAACGCGTGGTGAAAGATTTCCATTTCGTTGCAGGTATAGTGCAATGTCGGAGGACCTTATCATTACCAGCATATACGCCGGAAGGTGCTGAAGTTAACAGTGAAATTGTCGTCATCGCCTCTGGCACTTCCATTTTTCGCCACTGATTTCCAAGACGATGCCATCCATAAAGTCCGTCAGATGTACCCGCGTAAAGTTCGCTGTCAAATACCTGAGAGGTATCTTCCACATCATCCCAAGTTTCACCTCCATCTGCCAAGGTATAAACCGGATATGCTATAGAAGGGAGCGGATTCCACTCCAGAGAAGAATCCGCCAGATACCAATGCACCGTTGTAACCGTAGATGTTATAGATGGAGATCGCGAGTTGGAACTCGCTTCTACAGGCATCGCATCAATTATCGCTGCGCTGGCGACATAAATTGTCCTATCACCATTCGTATCCACAATTGAGACAATACTGACGATGGATCTTTCATGATAAATATTAGGGGCAACCTCACGCCAAGTTTGTCCTAAATCTTTACTGCTGTAAAGTCCTTTTTGTGTGCCAACGTAAATCCGGGTATGGTCCCAATTCGGAACGTTGATAGTTTGAACGGAGATAGTATCGAAAGGGGTTCCTTCTACCTTGTGCCATACCTTCGGTTTGACGTTCTCGGTGTTTGTGGCATCACCATTAACCGTTGTAGTAGTATCTGCAGGTAATGCCTTGTAATACCGATATAATCCGCTCCGAGTGCCAGCGTAGATAATGTTTCCAGCCGTTGCAAGGGCTTGTATCGGTTTACCAAGGAGGGCACCATTTGTAATGCCGATACGGTCAAACTTCGTTTCTGCGTCCTGTCGAATTTCATAGACCCCGTGATTCGTCCCGAGGTAGAACGTCTCTATGTATTGGCTATCAGTTATCGACTGTTGGGAATCTTCAGTTAAGGGGTTCTCTTGCTGATGGAGACCGACGGAAACCGGCGGAAACCGACGGCTATTAACACTAATAGTGACCGCCTCGAATGTCTCACCAACGACATAAGGTAGAATAATTTCGTGATAAAACTTTAGCAATCCGATCCCCATCTGACCTGTCTGTCTACTCACCTGTTTTCCAGTGTAGAATAGCAGTCCACCACAAACGAGCACAATTAGTACCGTCGCAAGTCCACGCTGATAGCGCGCCTTGAACGGGAGAGCATTCCAGAGAAATCGAAAGACATAAGCAAAGCCAAAACCCAAAATGAAAGGGGTCAACACACCCAACAGACGTATAAAAATCCACACGCCTATCATCAGTATTTCAAGAATGATGATGCTTTTTAAATCAATCCAGCGGTAAACGCGGATAAGCAGGACAATCAGCAGTATCGGGACTATCGGATGTAGTAGGAGTATCCGGCTACTGTTGGCACTGCCTTTGTAATAGGCAAATGCTATCCATCCCGCGGCGAGCACAACGCTAATAATTGAGAGAATCGCTGTGACGCTGAGTGTTGGTTGCTGTGGGTTCGATTCGTTCTGTGTGTCCATTATCAGGGTCTACATAGTTGCCGGAGTCTCGGCTGAATCTCTGGATTCATACGTCTCAATCACGCCTGCACCGATGCTGTCACCCCAGACGTTAATTGTGGTCCGGAAGCGATCAAGCAGCCAATCGATAGAGAGAATAAGGGTTATGCCTTCAACTGGGAGATCCACGGCTCTGAGCACAATAACCATTGTGACGAGGCCTGCCTCCGGAATCCCTGCTGCGCCGATTGCTGCCAAAGTCGCTGTAAGCACAACAACAACTTGTTGCGCTGGATCCATGTTTATCGCATAGACCTGTGCAATGAACATGACAGCGACCGCTTCATAGAGTGCGGTGCCGTCCATATTAATGGTCGCTCCCAACGGAAGAACGAAGCTTGCTGTCCGTCTGGAAACGCCGTTCTGATTTTCAACGCCTTCCATGGTGAGGGGCAGGGTCGCACTTGAACTCGCCGTTGAAAAGGCGTTCAATAAAGCAGTCGCCATGCCCTTGAAGTAATTGATGGGGTTCCGACGTCCGAGAAACAGGAGCAGTAGCGGTAAAACGACAACAGCGTGTAAACTGAGTCCTAACAATACCGTGGCACTGTATTTGCCGACTGCAACGAGTTCGGGCCAGAAGCCTGCGAACCCCTTCGCTTCACCGATTCTGCCCGCGATTAAGCCGAAGATGCCGACCGGTGCAACATACATGATCCAGTGAACGAGCTTCATCACAGCCTCGTTTAATCCCGCAATCACGGAGACAACGGGTTTGCCAATATCACCAAGCATGGATAAGGCAGCACCGATGAGAAGTGAGAAAAAGATTAAGGGCAGAATGTCGGTGTGCACCATCGCTTTGAAGACGTTTGAGGGGATCATCCCCTCTTTGCCGGTTGCTTCGTTACCGAGAAATACCTCTTTGATGGTGTTGCCCATGGTCCGCTCGGTTTTGTCAGACATCCTTGTAGCGATCGGTAAACTGATGTCGATGCCTCTACCGGTCGTGTTAGGTTCTATCCTGACGAGTCGACCCTCAGAAAACAACAAACGTTCCCCATCGTCCGTGGTGACATAACGCGCGTCCTTGAAGGGTTGCCACGATTTTACCGTGACGGTTGTGCCCGAAATTGATTCGACTTCACCGCGTATGTTTTGGTCGGTGAGGGTGACGACATATTTATTGTTATAGGTCCGATTGAATTCCCCGCTCAGCTCAGCAGTGAGCATCTCAGGACCGGAGAGCGTGTAACTCAGATCAGCGCGTTCTTCGCCTTGCGAGAGCCCTTTCCCCGGCAAAATGATGTTGACGAGTATTATTCCAATGAGAACAGAGATAGCGGTTGTCGCCATATAGTAGAGGACAGTCCGTCCACCGATGGAACCGATGTTCCGAATATCCCCTAAATTCGTTATCCCGACTATCATAGACAAAATAACGAGCGGCACGACTATCATTTTTAGGAGGTTTAAGAATATCTCACCGAGTATTGTTGTGTAGACTGCAAAGCCTGGCGCGAACCCACCGATGACGGCTCCAGCGATGATCGCAATGATAATCCCGTAAAGCAGACCGAGGCTAACCTTTGGTTTACTTCCATTTTCATTCATAGTTTGGTTCCTTTATTGGTTGTTATCTACTTCCGTATCAACATTTTTCTCGTAGCCGTAAAGTCCCCTGCGGTGAAGGTATAAAAATAAACGCCACTTGCGACGGGTTCACCGAGTTCATTTTTCCCGTCCCAATACGCCGCACGACTCCGATACTGATAGATCCCCGCAGGTTGGTGTCCGAGTGCTAACGTCCGAACCAAGGCACCATTTGTCGCATAGATACGGAGTGTCACTTCCGCAGGTGCCGCGAGTTGATACGGTATCCATGTCTCCGGGTTAAACGGGTTCGGGTAGTTGTGGAGAAGTGCCGTATCTTCAGGTACAAACAACGCCAAAAGCATCTCCAGTTTCGCAATACCACCCCGGAAGATGAGAGACCCATCGTCCGCAGCACGCAAGAGATCCAGAGCGTCTTGAACCACCTTCAACGTGAAAGCCGCAGGCAGCGTCAGGTGCGACGGAGCTGCCGGATCGTTTTTCTCTCCGAGATGGTTCGCGACCAATGCCACGTCTTTCTCGTCTACGACCCCGTCTCCGTTGACATCTGAACGCGGATGTGCAGGCGGGTTTTTCCGAACGTCCGCAATCACGATGAGTTGATCTGTGAGATCCGTCTGACCATCCTCATTGACATCCCATGCCGGAACAGTCAAAGTTTCGGCTTCTATGCGGATCCGGAACTCTGGCGGTGTCGCAGTTATCGGTTTACCCGTGCTATCCCCGGCTTTAAAGTTTTTCAACCGCACCCGGGTCCCCTTCGCCTTTTTTACAGTGAAGTTGATACGCAAAACGGTGCCGTCTCCGTCTGCACCGCCGGTGGTCAGGCGTGCGGCACTCAGGCCTGTGATTTTGCCCACTTTGTTATTGATCGTGCCTTTGAAGAAATGCGTGCGTCCGTTTTTCTGTTTGAGGAAGGTGCCTTCCGTAACAGCATTCACACGCAGCACATCGGGATCGAAGACGATGTCTGTCTGCCATCCCGCTAAATCAGTCATTTTATTAGCACCGAGGCGAAGGGTGAACCGATCATCCTTTTGGAATGTGGTTGTGTCTGTAGAGAGGGCGAAATGGGAACCGGAAGGGATGACGGTATACTCAGCATCAGGGGCGAAACCGAAATGGCCAGACCACCCTCCGCCACCATCGTGAACAGCCACCAATATGACATTTTTTCCTTTCTTTAGCGTGACAGGAAAGGATAACTGGTAATCATAATGCCAACTATGATTCTCGTTAACTAACACTCCGTTGAGCCATATCTTGTGCCTATCATCGCTCCCAGCGAACATTTTTGTCTGCTGCTCCCGAGGAGACTCCAAGGAAAGTGAACCGTAAATTAGGTTCTCACCATCTCCTTTTGAGATACCAAGTCCTCTCAGCAGGTTATTGATATTATTAGTACCAGATTCAGGAGAAATTTTGTGAGATGTCCATGCATGATCACCAACCGATTGGCCCGCTGTTGCTCCATCACTCGCAACCTTTAACTCGGTTACATTGCCTCCGGTAGTACGTGCAAGCAAATCCGTTGTTCGAAAACTGTCATACCGTGCTCCGGGAATAACAACCCATAACCAGGGCCCTGTTATTTTCGGTCCCCCTTGTATGAAATATCCGGGGTTTTCCTGTGTTTGGATAACTACTTCCTCGGCTAACGCTTTTAGAGGGGAGAAGTCAGATATGGCATTATTACGGAGGTTGAGGTGATTCAATTTATCCAACCCTGACAGGGGGGATACGTCTTTAATAACATTGTAGCTCAGGTTCAGATACGTCAAGTTCTTTAACTTCACTAATGGCGATACATCCACTATCAAGTTATCGTGGAGAGTCAACTCTTGAAGTTGTGTCAGTGCCGAGAGTCCAGAAATATCCGAAATCCGTGTATGGTTAATTTGCAAGCGTCTCAAGGTCTTTAAGCCCTTCAGAGACGGAAGCGTAGCAGCAGCATTATCACCGAAGTCTATCCATCGCAACCGTGGCAACTTCGACAATGCAGAGAAGTCCGTGATGGACGTGCGCCATGCCGCAATACCCTCCAAACGCGTCAGATTCGCCAAGGCGGAGATGTCCTTGACAGGGTTATCGCTGATGCCGATGCCGTTCAACTTCTTGAGACCCGACAGTGGCGAGAAATCGGTGATATTGTTCTCCTCGAGCCCCATCCAATCCACATTCACTAACTTCGCAAGCGGTGAGACATCCGTAATCTGATTCCCACGCAACTTGATGTTATTCAAGCGGACTAAGTTTGTCAGCGGTGTTAAATCGCGAATCGCATTCTGACGCACCTCTATACGCTCCAGATTCGTGGCGTATTCCAGACCCGTCAGGTCTTGGATACCTTTTTCATCTGCAACCAACACCTCTAAACGCTTCATATCATCAGGCGTAATCACGGCATTCGGTGCCTTCCCCAGGGTCTCCGCAATCGCAATACGCAGGTTCAGATCCGGGATAGACACCGTGCTACCCAACACAGGCGGGACCTGACGAGCCGTCGCAAGCGGTGGAGGTGCTGCTACATCTGGTGAACGCAATGCCGAAACGATAGACTCGAACGCTGATGTCCACACATCTCGTTTCACACTTCCACCATTGACCAACGCAGTCAAACCTAAACTCTGGAGACTCGACTTCTTACCCACCTCGGAAATAAACACAGACGACTCCATACCCACGGCAGCCGCAGCGTAGTCGACACCTATCGGACCCTGATACGCTTCGTAAAAACGATGCACAGGTTCTATACCCCCGAAAACACCACCCGTCTTCTCTAACGCCGCCTTGTAACGAGATGTATCCTCACCTAACAACCGATCCATCGTGGCTTGTTCGACATACAGACGTAAAGCGTGTGCTTTATTAAAACGAGGAAACAGCGTCTCTTCAATCGAACTCCGAACTTCATCTTCAAACGTCTTCATCCCTTCCGTATGACACCCGATACACGATAAACCGTTGTGAACCGCAGGCTCATTCGCAGCAGGATTCGAGACGATCTCCGTCGGCGCTACGTCTATCCGATTGCCCTGACCATCGGAGATATAATATGCCTGCAAACCGTTTGGGAGGTTGAAAACAACTTCACCCCCATCCTGTTCAAACGACAACGGATGTGTGAAGATATTCTGTGTCCCAACGCTCCCAGCAAAGTCGTAGCTCTTCCAATACGCACCGTACCGAGAGGTGTGACGCTCTACGACACGGTTATGATTCGAGACTCCCGAGTTGTTCGTCCCCGCACGCCACACCCGGCGTCCGGGGGCATTCTGCAGATTCCGCTGAACATCTACCTCAAGGTCCCGCTCCAATTCTCGGTCTGTCCCTGGCAGATCAAGGATGTCGTGATACAGCGGCGGCAGCACCGCCGTGGCTAAGAACCAATCCACATAGACGTAAGGCACTTGCGTCTGCGTCGTCTCACGGAGTGCCGTGAGTTTCGTATGAAGTCCGGCTTGCGTCTGCTCATCAAACGCTATGCTGTATGGATAGGCATTTTCGATCTGTGTCCATGCGTCTCGGAGGTCCCACTCGTAGTCGCGTAGGTCGATGTAAAAGACCGTCTGGGCCGCGTCAATCGGTTGTGGGTTGTATATGTCAAACCCCCAGGAGAGACTATTGACGAGTTTTGAGAGAGCGACACGATAGGCACCGAGTGCCTCAAGTGTTTCACCCGCGTTATAGAGATGCGTCATCGTGAAGTAGCGTGCGTAGGGACGATCAAAGGACTCCAAGGTTTGCAGGTGGCGTTGTATCGCGGTGAGCATGGTGTTCGTGGAGATGAAGGTCACATCGCGTTGGAGATTCCAGTCCGGGGCATCGGCTTGTATCCACCTGCCGATCGTCTCGATTGCGTCAGCAGAAAGTTGGGGTTGTCCCAACGGCATCCGTTTCGCTGGGTTCGGGTCCAGGAGGCGGCGATAGAGTTCCGAGTCTATAGGGGTTTCCCCGGGAACGACTGCCCCTGCATCAATCAAGCCACTGGCGGAATCAATGACGATTTGCTCTGTAAAGGGGCCGTGCGGACCGTGGCAGCCGAGACAACTGTTCTCAAAGATGAGATATGCCTGTTGGGCGAGGTCCTGTTGGGCAGAGGCTCGGGTCCCACCGAGCCCAATGACTGTTAAAAGTATGAGAGGCAGGTATTTACCAATTCTCACAACGAATCTCCTTCTGATTTCTCTTTCTTGTAATTGCGTGTAGGACGTGTCCGCTTACTTCCCTCTTCCATAAGGTATGCGATCGCGCCGAACACCTTTCGTAACTCGCTAATTGCGATAACCGTGGTGTTACGCGTAAACAGATCTTCAACCAATTGTCCGAATTGCCAGAGTTCACCGTCTGTTACAATACCATAAACGGGTCTTTGAGGATCGTCATTTATTTTTTGCGCAGCCACTAACTCCGCTAAACACTGTCCCCACCCCTTGACAAAGTCGTTCCGTTTTGCCTCTACGACGATGATAATCGGAATGCCCGGCACGGTTTTGCCCAACGCCGATTTTGTGGAGACGAGATAGCCAGGTGTGCCTGTGAGTTCAGCGTCGTAAGAAATTGAGCGATGGCTCCAGAGCGAAAACAGGTCTACATAGTTTTTATATACGTCCCTCAAAATCGGATAAATTACATTTTCACAGCGAGCAGCTTCCGATGAAAATAGATCAATATGGTGCTGATTGAAAGCGAATTCCTCTAAGAATGTCGAAGAGGGCTCAATATTCTCATATTCAATATAATCCGTTTCTCTATATCTAATATTGAAAACTTCCTGCACTTGTGCGATTGAGCTGAAATCAGTAAAAGCCATTGATTCATCCTCTAAACAAATGTGCGGCGTTATTTCCGTATCAACATTTTACGTGTAGCCGTAAAGTCCCCTGCTGTCAACGTATAAAAATAGACACCACTCGCCACGGGTTCACCGACCTCATTTTTGCCCTCCCAATACGCCGCTCGACTCTGTTCGTTATAGCGTCCTGCGGGTTGATGTCCTAAATCCAGCGTCCGAACCAAGGTGCCGTTTGTGGCATAGATACGCACTGTTACTGCTGCAGGCACTGCCAACTGATACGGTATCCACGTCTCCGGGTTAAACGGATTCGGATAGTTATGGAGGAGTGCTGTTTCTTCAGGAGCCAGGAGCCCTAAAAGCATTTCAAGGTTGGCGATGCCCTGCTGGAATGCAAGAGATCCATCATCTTCAAGGTGTGCTTGTGCGATCCAGGCTCGAATCCGCGGTGCCGAAATGTGATTTCGGGTGAAAATGTCGTTCCCGATTGCAATGCGTCCAGGCGCAGCAGTCGTGCCACTGAGTTCCCCGAGGTGTTGCGCAACGAGGATGAGGTCTTTTATATCACGTTTTCGGTCTCCGTTAACGTCCGTTCGGGTATCGGTGGGTCGGGTTTTCCCGATGTCTTGACCGACCAGGATAAGGTCTAAGATGTTGATTTCACCATCTCTATTGACATCCCACTTCGGGACGGGGACAGTAAATTTCTTGTTGGTGCTATTGACGGTATAGTCGGTGTCCTTCGCGAACCCGAAGAACCCGCTGAACGCGCCATGTCCGCGGTTGTCAACAGCGACCAAGAGGACATTCGTGCCACGCTTGAGTGTCACCGGAAAAGCGTCTTGAAAATCACCGGCACCTCGGGCGACGGGGTTATAGTGAACCAACTCGCCGTTGAGCCAGACCTTGACAGCATCATCACTCCCGACCAGCATGACCGTTTCCTGTTCTCGGGGTGCATTCAAAGTAACAGCCCCGTAAACGACGTGGTCGTATATCTCGGAGCCGGAGCCCCATCCGAGGGCATCCGTCATGGCGTTGATATTGTCCCCGCCGGTGGGTGCGAGTCTGTGTGCTTCCCATTCACTGTCTCCGACGGCTTTCCCTTCGGTTGCCCCGAAGGTCGCGATTTTGACCTCAGTCGCCGCCCCCTTCGTTGCCTTTGCGATCAGGTCGGTATTTTTTTCAAGCCACGTTCCCGGGACAATCGTCCACAACCAGGGACCCACAATCTTAGGACCGGCTTCCGGGAACGCCGTATTCACGAAATTGGAGTGTGAGATCGTTGTCTGTTCCGAAAATCTATCGAAAACCGTCTCATCAGCTATCGTATTTCCGTTGAGTCCAAGCCAGTTGAGATTATCCAAATCAGCCAGTGGAAATACATCCGTGATTCGATTCTCTCCGAGATCCACCCAGGTTAACCCCTGAATATTAGCAAGTGGAGATACGTCCGATATTTGGTTGTGACGTAAGTCTACCCAGGTCAGATTCGGCAAGTTTTCCAGGGGCGACAGATCAGAGATTTCGTTATTTTCAAAGCTGACACGTTTCAAGTTCGTTAGTCCCGCCAACGGCGAGAGGTCTGTGACCCCGTTTCCAGGCAGATAGAGCTCAGTTAAACCTGTGGCGTTCGCTAAGGGGGTGAGATCGGAAATTTCGCCCCCGCATACATTGATCTCTCGCAACTGCGGTAAGTGAACGATCCCTTCAATGTTGATGACAGGCGTTCCCCAGCCGTGAAAATTTCGGAGGCTGATCAATCCCGACAAGGGTGCGAGGTCAGCGATGACATTATCCGACATGCCTATCCATTTCAGTCTCGTTAACCCCGCCAGGGGCGATAAATCTGATACGATGTTGTGATGAATAGCTAAACCTCTTAGGTCAATGAGAGAAGCGATCGGTGAAAGGTCAGATATCGCATTGTTAGCTATCCCAAGGTGATGTAGGCGATGAAGCCCTTTGAGAGGGGTCAGGTCGGTTATCAAGTTATCTTCGAGTTCTAAGTGTCGCAAATTTGTTGCGGCACCGATCCCCGTTAAATCGCTGATATTTCTATTATTCGCCCGAAGATCCGTCAAAGTTTCCATCTCTTCGCGTGTGATACGTGCGTTTTCAGGTTTGTCAAGTGCTTCGTTAATCGCAGCGCGCAGATCGGTGTCAGGGATATTGACGGTTTGTGCCCATGCGCTGAGTGGAATTACGAAAAACACACCGCAAAGTATAAGAGCAACAGCAAAAATGTGTCGTTTTTTCGTGGCTTTCATGAAGTTTGGTTTCCTTGTTAGAATTTCCTGTCAGCCATTTACAGCGTTTGTTTCAAGCATCTCCGTCAACGCGAATTGATAGTTCTTCGAGTTGTGCGTCCGTTACAAGAGACGGCGCGTGTGTGAGTGGACAGAGACCCTGTTGCGATTTCGGGAACGCGATGACCTCTCGGATGTTCTCCTCGTTTCGCATCAGCATCACAATCCGGTCTAACCCTGGGGCAATGCCAGCGTGTGGGGGTGTGCCATACGCCAATGCATCTATGAAATAGCCGAACCGACTTTCCACCTCTTCGGGTGTGATGCCCAGAACGTCGAAAACCTTCTGTTGAATATCGAACTGGTGGATCCTGACACTTCCGCTACAGATTTCATACCCGTTGCACACGAGATCGTAGTGTTGACTTTGAACTTTCCCCGGATCCGTATCTAACAGCGTTAAAGTTTCCTCTGTCGCTCCGGTAAAGAGATGATGGAAGGGTTCGTAACGATTCTCATCTTCGTTCCACTCAAACAGCGGATAGTCAACGATCCACAAGAAGTTGTATCGGGTCTCGTCTATGAGGTTCAGTTTACGTCCGAGATGGAGACGGAGGGTGCCGAGGGCATCGGCGACAACCTTCGGCTTGTCAGCGACAAAGAACATAATGTCGCCTGGCTTCGCGCCTGTTCTCTCTTGTGCCGTTTCAAGTTGCTCTGTCGTGAAAAACTTGACGATACCAGAGGAAAACCCGTCTGCGGTCACTTTAACCCATGCCAATCCTTTCGCTCGGTAAGTAGCGACGAATTGAGTCAGGTCGTCAATATCTTTGCGTGAGAAATCAGCACCACCGGGTGCAGCGATGGCTTTAACCTGCCCACCCGCGGACAAAGTGCGTGTAAATACCTGAAAATCGCAATCCGCCATGACATCCGAAACGTCGGTGAGTTCCATGCCGAACCGCGTGTCCGGTTTGTCGTTCCCGAACCGCGCTATGGATTCATGATAAGGGAGCCGTAGGAAAGGCACTTGGACAGGGATACCCCCAGCACCCTCAAATATACGTTTCATCAATCCTTCGGTGACTTCAAGCACATCGTCTACGTCAGCGAATGACATTTCAATATCCAGCTGCGTGAATTCCAACTGTCTGTCAGCACGGGTATCCTCATCTCGGAAGCAGCGTGCTATCTGGAAATACCGATCAACCCCGCTCATCATCAAAATCTGCTTGAACTGCTGCGGTGATTGCGGAAGTGCATAGAACCTGCCGGGATAATGGCGACTCGGAACGAGTACGTCGCGTGCCCCTTCAGGCGTGCTGTTCATCAAAATGGGAGTCTCAATCTCAAGGAAGCCTTGCTCGTTCATATAGTTGCGCGCTGCAAGTGCCGCTTTGTGCCGCATCGCTAAAGTCTTCTGCATCTCAGGACGGCGTAGATCGACGAATCGATAGCGCATTCGAATGTCTTCCGCTACGTCAACGGCGTCTTCAACTGGGAACGGCGGTGTTTTGGCACTGTTTAGAATATTCAGAGAATTCACAGCGACTTCGATCTCACCCGTATCGAGTTCCGGATTGACCGTCCCTTGGTAAATGCTGAGACCATCATCTGCATTTTCGATGTGATATGTCCGATTATTTTCGACATCTGTGAGTAGCCATCGCGTGCCAGCGACACGGATCGCTACCTCAATTTCTTCGGAGAGGGTATACTTCGTATCGACATCCGAAAACAGGGATCGGAACGCTGGGGAGAGAACGCCATCGGTGAGTTCTGTTTGGTACGCAGCATCGGCATGGAAGAGCAATTCGCCCGGATCACGTTCGCGAACGGTGCCACTGACGTTCAACACATATTCGCTTCTAATACTATCTGCGAGTGCGTGTGCCTTTTCGTCAATCTGTGGATCAAAGACGACCTGCGTGATGCCTGTTCTATCACGTAAATCAACGAAGATGACGCCACCATGATCTCGACGGCGGTTGACCCAACCGTTGAGTTGTGCAGTCGTACCAACCTCGGTTAAGCGCAGGTCCCCACAATAATGGGTTCGTTTTAAATAAGATGATGTGGCTTCTTGGGTTTCTTGAGACATTTTTTAATTATTCCTTGCGGTTCGGTTTTTTAAAAATTCCTTGCGGTTCGGTCAGGTGAGTTTTGAAAAATAACGTGCTTTTCCGTATATCCGCCCTCCTAGTGCAAGTCTCCTATAGAGGAAACTTGCGGGACAATGTTACGGGCTACGACTTCTCATTCTATCCAAGACAGCAGCCTGCAACAACGGCGCAGGCGGATATAAGAGGAAATCCTCAATAAACAAAACACCCCATTTCTCGCTTCGCGAACATTTAAAAAATCCTTAAACACTGGATCCTTTCTGAAATTCACATCAGAACCAAATATTATTTTCTAAGCTGTTCAAGTTCACTCTGTATCTGTTCTTTCGCACGCAATAGATCGCTCGGATCTGCGGTAACACGAACAATTTCATCGAGTGCTTTCAAGGCATTGCCGTAGGACGCTATCTGTTTTTGCGGTTGATTCATGGCGGCGTAAACGTTTCCAAGAATGTAATAGGAACGCCACGAATTGACATCAGTAGCGATGCCCTTCTTTCCGTATCTTTCAGCTTCCCTTAGATTTTCCAATTGCAGGTGGAGACTCGCCATTGCCGCAAAAATAGGCGCAGGTAGTTGCGAAGTTGTTTCCTGCCGTTCAAGTCGTTCGTAAGTCCGAAGCGCATCCTTGTAGCGTTCCTGGCGTTCATAGAGGGGCCCTAAGAATAGGTAGACCTCAAATCTTTTAGGATCGCGTCTGAGTAATTCTTCGAGTTCCCTTGTTGCCTTTCCAAGTTCACCTTGCATCTCATACAATGTCGCCAGATGGAGGTGTCCCTGAATGTCATCAGGATTCTGCGCCATCGTTTGCTGAACCTGCTTTTCAATCTGTCGAAGTTCTTCCTGTTCACCCTCTCGGATTAAGCCCGCAACGACCCCGAAGTTATAGCGAATTGTTTCGTCAATAGGGTTGATTTCTACAGCATCGTTCATGAGTGCGGCAGCGTTTTGGTACTGACCACTCGCATAAGCAATCTGTCCGCGGATTAATCGCTGTGTGGCTCTGAAATAGGTGTCGAGTTGCTCTCGCACAACTCGCTTCTCGGCAAGCGTTGCCCCGTAGTTTTTGAGGTAAGGTAGCACCCGCTCCCGATATTCTGACATCCCTTTAACGTTTTGCAGTGTCGTTCCCACTAAGTCTGTCCCACGGAAGAATTCTAATTGAGGACGGTTGTCCGTGTGAATAGGTCCAACGCCAGCGTATTTACGCACGGTTTCAGGTCCCATCATGAATGAATCGAGGAGCGACATACCGTCGAGGTCATCGGCAGCAAGTCCTTCGCGGATACTCGCGATCCGTGAGCGTGCCATAAAGTTTTTGTAGTCAATTCGGAGAGGCTCAGATGTACCGATGAGAATCACAAAATCGGGCGTGTATTTGTACCAGAGGGTTGTATGTGGGAATACCTCAATGAAGGTACGCACAATCATTTTATAATGCGACTCCGGTAAGCGATGCAGCGGCACCCACTGGCACATGATCCCGTCTTCGCTCAGAATCCGACGACACAGCCGGTAAAAGTCGGCAGTATAGATATTGGAACTCCCGGCACTCACAAGCGGATGGATAATACCCGTTGAGATCATATCGTATTTCGTTCTCGTCATCAAAATATGGTTCCGCCCATCATTGAGCCTATAACGAAATAGCGGATTTTCAAACACATTCCCGTTGACGTGCGTGAAATGCTTTTCTGCCGCGGCAATCACACCACTGGACAACTCTATCGCATCAACCCGTACACCGTGCTGTGTGATTGAATGTGAGGTAAGTCCCATACCGAATCCAACAACGAGTGCTCGTTTCGGACGTGAGTGCAACAGCAACGGTAGGTGCGCAATGACGCGATGCGACGGAGAATCCCAACGCGAGGCATCTGCCGCTTGATTTGTATCCACATAGAGACGGTAGACCCCTTCATCGTCTTTCAACGTCGTTACCGTTGCGTCCACCTCTTCGTTGTAATCAATGAGTGTGTCGCCGGGGCGTTGCGTTTTGAAAATAGTACTCTTGAGAAAGAGCGGTTGATTCACCGTAAGCAAGAGAACCACAGCCAACCCGGCATTGAGAACCGGCATCCCGATGCCTACGCCTTGTAGCAGCGATTTTCCTGTTTCAGCTCGCAACCCGCCTCTTAAAACAAGGAAACACCCGATGCCCGTGTTCAAGACTACCGTCAGCACGATACTCGGTCGGATGCCCAGAAGCGGAATTAGAATAAATCCTGCACAGAACGCGCCCAAAATGCTTCCGACCGTGTTGACCGCATAGACGTTTCCGATACTTCTGCCCAATTGGCGCGCACTGCCTGTGTAAATCTTTGTCACGAGTGGGAAACTCGCTCCCATTAGAAAGGTAGGCAGACACATCACAAGAAAGCAGGAGAAGAACGCCCAGAATCTGCTCACACCGAACGTCGATTGGAACGCTTGGCTCATCCCGTACAATTCCTCAAACGCCGGCATCAAGATAAGCGCGAATAGCCCGATACCGAGTTGGAGGGTGCCGAAAACTGCAATAGGTTGTTTAATCCGGTCGACCCAGCGCGAAAACACCATGCTCCCCAAGGCGATGCCGAACAGGAATGCCGCAAGCATCGTCGCAAAGGCGTAAGTCGTGCTCCCAAGGAAAAAAACCATGATACGGGTCCATAACACCTCATACGCCAAAGCACAGAACCCGGAGATACCTATCGCCCATAATGCCAAATGGCTGTCAGCTGTCGGAAACCCTCGGCTTTCCGCATTTGGGTGGAAGGATGGAGCGGTGGAAGGATCGGTATCTCCTCTTCCATCCTTCTCCTCTGCCATTTTAGTCTCTTGCTGACTGCCGGCTGCTGATTGCTGATTGCTGACATCTTCTGTTCCTGGTGTCTTCTGTGCTAACACGAATGCAACCGCTGCCACGCCGAAATTAATAGCGATGCCGACACCGAGCGTCCATCGGATGCCCAACGCCTCGATCAGGAAAAATCCTGCCGCCACAGTTCCGACGACGGCACCGAAGGTGTTCAATGCATACAAGATTCCGATGTTCGTGCCGAGTTGTTCCAGTCTTTTCACAAAGAATCGGGTTAGCACCGGTAGCGTGCCACCCATCATCGTAGAGGGAATAAGGATGACCCCGAATGTCAGCACGAATCGAATCAGTGAGAGGGTATAGAATTCTGATGTGACGTTGCGATGAATCAGCACGTAGATCGCACCGAGTACTGTTAAAATGAGGGGCCACACAAGGCAGAATGCACCGATGCCAGCTTCCAGAAGCGCGTAGAGTCGCAGCGGAGACTGTGTGCTTTCGTCGATCTTCCTACCGAAGTAGTAACTGCCGAGTGCGAGTCCTGCCATAAATGCTGTCAGAACGGTACTCGTTGCAAAAACAGTACTCCCAAAGATGAGCGTGAGTTGCCGCATCCAGATGACTTGATAGATGAGTCCACTGGCACCGGAGAAGATAAAGATGAGCCAAACGATGGGTTTGATGTATCGCATTTTTTTCAAAAATAAACAGAACAGTTCATGAATTCACCCCGGTAAAAAGAAAGATATCTATACCCCGATGCATCACATCTTCAATAGAGCATTCAACCATTGCTTTTGCGATTGCCTCAATTTCCTCAAGCATTTTATTTTTCATAGTTGATATGCTTAATAGGGTATCTCAAATCGCCCAGATTGTCAAGTGCAATTGCAGGGATATTCAGTTTTCAAATTGTGTTAGATTACGTCAGTCTTATGCTTGTTGTGAAGGGGTTTCTTGGACGACAGGAATGACGTAACTTCGGAGGGTCAAACCGTCTATTGTCTCTGTTTCTACACGAGGTTCCGGTTCCGCACGGTGATCAAAGACAACGTAGTATCCTTTGGTCGCTCCCTCGAATTTGAGATATGCTGCCAGTTGGGCTTTACCAGCCTGATAGGACTTGGGTCCCTCCCATATCTTGGTCTCGACGATGTATTTTTGGGCGTTGTAAAAAATCGCGAGATCGATTCTGCCGCGTCCCGTTTGCCCTTCAAGGTAGATATGCCCGTGTACCAATTGGACGAATTGATCCAGATACGTGTAGAGAAGATACTGACCGACAAACTCTTTTGGCGTATCTGGCACTAATAGAATCCGAAAGCCTGCCCGCGCGATAAAATCCTGAAAGTTGTCAAGAAGCAAGCCCATCTTAATCTGACCTGTGGAGGTTAGGTAATCAACTAAACCCTGATGGGTATCCTCAGGGAAATATTTGTCCTCCAATCCATTGACGAGCGGCTTGAACGCCTGTATGATACGCTGCTGATATATCGGGTTAAGAATCTCACACATCCGGTCAGCATCTTTTGTGATGACTCCGTAAGTGGCGAGTTCATTAATGATTTCGTCGTCTGGATTAAACCGGATCCCGGTCTCGTAAGAGGTGATTCGCATCAGTATGCTTTCAAAACGCCGATTTCTGCGGATATTGGTTAGCAGGTGGTTGATATTGGAGTTTGTTTCTTCAAGAAGTTGCGTATGTGCCGCTGCAAAGTGCCCCATCTGGATCATCTCGGTTTTCGGGATGTCCATCTCCTCGGTGAGTATCTGCGCGAACCGGTTGACGAGAAACGGCTGTCCGGCAGTCTGCCTGTGAATACTCTCAATGACTTCAGGCGTGAAGATCTGGCCGACTTCGCCCGTATATTTTCCAAGGAGTTCTTGCACCTGTTCGAGTGTAAAATTCGGCAATTCAAATTCGTCTTGGATATTAAAGGGCGAGATAGAACGGTCTAAATTGAGTTGCGCGATGCTCTTAACGCCTACAATACCCACACTGTAGGGACATTCACGCATAGAACGGTGAACATAGATATTACGAAGCGCATGAAGGAAACCTGTCACAGCATCGCGGGGGATGCCATCAAACTCGTCAATGATGAGGACAAGTTTCTCATCTCCGAGGAAAGCCCCAAACTGTTGAAAGAATCTGAGCATTGCGACGTGATCGGTTAACTTCGTGTTCTCCAAGAATTGGCTTAGCTCTTTAGAGGGCGCGCGTCCGCGTTTCTCGAAAACGCGCGCAATCTCCTCGTAAATCGTTTGATAAAGTGAGGGATAAAAATTATCCGCGGCATAATCTTCATAGATTTCAAAATTGAGTTCAATGGGGAAGTAGGTCTCAGCGGTATCGGCGGCGAGGGCATCAAGTGCCCAGTGGAAGAATGTGGTTTTTCCGGTTTGCCGGGGCGCGAAAATAACGATATAGCGTCCGAGTTTGACACGTTTGATGAAATCAGCGAGCTCCGCAGCGCGTGAGACGACGTAATGCGCTTCAGGATTCACGGGTCCGTAGGTGCTAAATGTTCTCATTTTTCTTTTTCCCTCTTCTCCAATCGGTCAATGTACCGAAACGTCGTAGAGAAGATCATGTCCAGCGTGGCGATATCGCGTCCCTCTAACGGAGCGCGGGAAAAGACCCGTCGCAGCGACTTCAGATACGTCTCCCATTCTCGGTTATACGGCGACATACCGACCTTATCCAGCAAACGGGTTACACGCCCGTAGAACTCTTCCAGGGCGTTCACTTCGGCATAATCAATCTCAGCGGGCGGGTACTCGTTCAGGCTTGCAGTGAAGACCTCATAAGCAAAGATTTGAACTGCCTGTGCCAAATTCAGAGAAGGGTTCTTTGTCGCCATCGGCACACTCGCAGTCAGCTGACAAAGACTGATCTGATCAGTGGATAAACCGAAGTCTTCACGCCCAAATAGCAACGCGACCTGTTTATCCTGCGAAATTGTGGCGATCGTCTCTGCGGCTTCCCTTGCAGGGACAGGCTGCGGCAGACGGACATCACGGCGACGATGCGTTGTTCCTACCAAATACTGGATACCCTCAAGCGCGTCTTTCAGTTCGGGAACGATGTGGCAATTTTCGAGAATATCTTTCGCACCATGTGCCATATACCATGCGGCATCGACATCTTGGAATGGCACCGGGTTCACCAGATAAAGTTGCGAGAGTCCCATTCCCTTTACAACTCTGGCGACAGAGCCAATGTTCCCCGGTTCACGTGGTTCAAAAAGGATAACCCGGACGTTAGCGAGGTTCTCCGGCACCGCAACAGGAATGGCACGGAAGTTTCCGGTGGGTTGAATCGTTTTCGTGTGGGCATTTGTTGACATATCAATAGGGTATCTCAAACCACCTGAATTGTCAAGTCAAATTGCTTCAGGACTCCTATGAAGTTAGCACCGTCTATCTTGCAGTAAAAAATGATGCAAGTTAAGTAGCCTGCAACAACGGCGCGGTCGATGTAAACACGAAAACTTTCAAAGCGCAAATCCAGTTGTTTCTCCGCAAGGTAAAATTAGAAAACGCGCTTGCAATTTACGACACTTTAGGGTATAATTAAGAAGGCATAAATCGTGAAACTTGGATAATAGCAAATCAAAGAGAATTCTTTTAAGCCCCTTAATTGGTACAAATACCGTTCAAAATATACAAAGGAATCTATCTGTCTTATGTCAACTAAAGTAGGTATTAATGGTTTTGGTCGGATCGGTAGGAACGCTTTTCGAGCGGCATTGCAGAACTCCGCGTTGGATATAGACTTCGTGGCTATCAACGATTTGACAAGCCCTGAGACACTTGCACACCTTCTCCAATACGACTCCATCCACGGCATTTTGTCCGATGACATTGCTGCCACGGATAACGGATTGGTGGTAAACGGAAAAGAGATACGTGTTCTCGCTGAACGTGACCCCGGTAACCTACCGTGGGGTGAACTCGGTGTGGATGTTGTTATTGAGTCCACCGGTTTCTTTACAGAGCGTGAAGATGCCGAGAAACATATCACCGCTGGCGGTGCGAAAAAAGTGGTCATCTCTGCTCCCGCGAAGGGTGAGGACATCACGGTTGTGATCGGTGTTAATGACGATAAATATGATAAATCGGAACATCATGTTATCTCTAACGCTTCGTGTACGACGAACTGCCTTGCACCCGTCGCTAAGATCCTGCACGAAGAGTTTGGAATTGAAAGTGGTTTGATGACAACTGTCCATGCTTATACCGGCGACCAACGGGTTCACGACTTCCCGCACTCTGATATGCGCCGCGCACGTGCAGCAACACTCTCGATGATTCCGACGACAACCGGTGCCGCTGTCGCTGTTGGAAAGGTCCTACCAGAATTGAACGGCAAACTCGATGGATTCGCAATCCGTGTCCCGACACCGAACGTCTCCGTCGTAGATCTCACCGTCGATCTCAAGCAGAGACCGAGTGCTGAAGCGGTCAACGCATCACTGAAAGAAGCCGCAGAAGGTAGTTTGGATGGAATTCTTGGCTACTCTGAGCTCGACCTCGTTTCATCGGATTTCAACGGGAACAAACTCTCTTCCGTTCTTGATGCTCCTTTCACCAAAGTGATTGAAAATGGATTGATTAAGGTCCTTTCATGGTATGATAACGAGTGGGGTTACTCCAACCGCCTCGTCGAACTCGTCGCTCAGACACTTTAATGGAAAGGATTATGAGAACACCCATCATTGCAGGAAATTGGAAACTGAACAAAACCATTTCAGAGGCAGTCGCGCTCACAACGGCGTTGAAGGCATTGGTTGCGGACGACACCGACGTTGGTGTCATCGTTGCTCCACCGTTTACTGCGCTCTCCGCTGTCAGCGACGCCATAGCGGGTAGCAATATTCACCTCGCCGCCCAAGATGTTTATTGGGAGGATAGCGGTGCCTTTACCGGCGAAATCTCTGCGCCAATGTTGAAAGATGCTGGATGTGATTACGTCATTATCGGGCATTCGGAACGGCGGCAGTACTTCGGTGAAACGAATGACAGCGTCAATCAAAAAGTGAAATCGGCGTTAGCACACAACTTAAAACCAATCATCTGTGTTGGTGAGCAACTTGAAGAACGGGAAGCCGGACAAACGGAAGCGGTGATCGAGAGCCACGTTACGGGTGGCGTTGCTGGCTTATCCGCCGCTGACCTTTCGTCCTGTGTCATCGCTTATGAACCGGTTTGGGCTATCGGCACTGGGAAAACCGCCACGCCTGCCCAAGCACAAGAGGTCCATAACTTCATTCGAGGTTTGCTAACAAAGGCTTACTCGGCGGAAGTCGCGTCGCAGATATGCATTCAATACGGTGGCAGTGTTAAACCGGAAAATGCAGCGGAACTCATGGCGCAGCCCGATGTGGACGGTGCGCTCGTTGGCGGTGCAAGTCTTGAGGCGGAATCGTTCGCACAAATCGTGAAAAACTCACAATAGGAGGAAACCATCAGATGGACATTATTATTGGTTTCGTAGTATTTCTCTTCGTGCCGGTCTGCGTCGTCTTGACGCTAATTATTTTGTTACAGGACAGCAAGGGTGAAGGGCTTTCATCAAGCGCGTTTGGCGGCGCGGAAATGCAGTCTGTTCTCGGAGGACGGGGGGCAGCGACCTTCCTGGGTAAGCTAACGACATGGCTTGCTATCGGGTTTATGGTTATTTCACTGTTCCTGATGCGTTTCTATGGCGAAGGCGATGGTGGAGCACTCACGCCGATCGAAGCGGAAACAACACAGGAAACCACAACCGAACCTGTTGACACCACAGACGAAGGGAGCGTTGAAACGACTACAGATGGAGGCAGTGGAGGCACTGCCGACGACGCATCAAAGACAGAACTCGACAGTGGTACCACTGACAGCACAGAATAGTTTTTAATTATGCCTTGCGGCGTAACAACAGGCGTTTGGACTTTGACGTGCATTGATTAAATCCGCCCGCACCGTTGTTGCGGGCTGCTGTCTTGGGTAAACCAAAGCACATAGCTCCTAATGTAATGGAGGGCGGATATACGGAAAGGAGCGTCAAACCTGAAACCAACCTGACCGAACCGCAAGGAAAATTAAAAAAACGCTTTCATGGACGGTACATCCACTCGTTGAAAGTTGGCGCAAATCCGTCTTATTAGGGATTTTTCTAACCCTTCTTTTAATCGGCATCTATTGGGGTTTCCAATCAATTTCGATTGCCCTGCTGTCCGCCACTTTTCTACTCGGATCGCTCTATAAATACTTTCTCCCGTTCCATCATCAGTGTGAAGCAGATAGACTTATCATCACAGGTTGCTGCTATAGATTGGAGCGATCTTGGGAAACATTTCGCAGTTTTTACGTTGACGCGAACGGTGTGCTGCTCAGCCCATTTGCGCATCCCACGCGCCTTGAAAACTTCCGTGGTGTTTACGTCCGATTCGGAAAACACTCCCCTAAGGAAGTTGTTGATTTTATCACCAGCAAAATTGCGTCGGAACCTTCTCCCTGAATTTCACAAAGGAACCACAGATGCAAAAGAAGACAAGATGGGGCATACTGGGTCCCGGCACTATTTCACAGAAGTTCGCCACCGGATTGAAAGTGGTTTCCGATGCAGAAATTACCGCTGTCGGCTCGCGTGACCTCCAAAGAGCCAACGCATTTGCGGATACGTTTAGTATCCCACACAGACACGGGAATTATACCGACCTTGCGCACAACCCCGACGTAGATGTTATTTACGTGGCAACGCCACATCCCTTTCATAAAGAGTGTGCGATGCTCTGCCTGGAAGCGGGAAAGGCGGTTCTCTGTGAAAAGCCTCTCACTGTAAACGCCGAACAGGCTGCAGAGATGATCGCATGCGCACGAGAAAATAACCAATTCCTGATGGAAGCCATGTGGACCCGTTTTCTCCCCGTAATCGTTAAAGTTCGGGAATGGTTGGCTGACGGTGCCATCGGTGAACCGCGTCTATTAACAGCGGACAAAGGATCTCGCCAAACCTTGAGCACCGAGACTCTTGAAGGCAGGCTGTTCAACCCAGAACTCGGCGGTGGTGGACTCTTGGATGTCGGTGTCTACACGATCGCATTGGCGTATATGGTCTTTGGCGCGCCATCTATGATTACAAGTCTCGCACACATCGGGGAAACCAACGTGGATGAGCAAGCGTCTATCCTGTTAGGCTACGATGCTGGGCAAATAGCCAACCTATTCTGTGCTATTAGAACCGAGACTTTGAAGGAAGCACGCATCATCGGCACCAAAGGGGCAATACATATTCCCGAATTCTGGCAAGCAACTTCCGCAACGCTTATCCGGACCGGAAGATATCCCGTACACATTGAAATACCGTTCAAAAACAACGGCTTTGAAAACCAAGTGATCGAGGTTATCAATTGTCTCCGAGAAGGGAAACTTGAAAGCGATGTGATGCCGTTGGATGAATCCCTATCCATCATGAAAACGATGGATACGATTAGATTCCAATGGGGATTGAAGTATCCAGGGTTTAAGTCTGTTTTGCTACCCTCACAAGAGAAATAATAATATGTCTAAAACTTTGAAAGAAAGATTCTTAGAGGATGAAACCCGGTATTACCTATATCGACTTTGGACCGGCGGATCTGATGTTCGACATCGAGACGAAAGATCATCCGTTTCTCAAGTCAATCGACGACTGTCGCGAGTTTATACAGAGAGAGTTAGAAGGTGTTAATGTCCGTTTTTTTTGTTGATTTTGTCACAGGAGAGGATCATGATGAATGTTTCTGAATCAAACCACACACAGACGATTGAAACCGCGGATGACCTAAAAACCGCCGTCTCAGGTGCCGTGAACACCCGAAGCGTCACAGATATTCACACACATCTCTTTAGTCCGCCGTTTGGTGAGTTGTTGCTGTGGGGTATTGATGAACTGCTGACCTATCACTACCTCATCGCAGAGGTATTTCGCAAATCCGATGTCTCATACCAGCAATTTTGGGCGATGTCGAAAGCAGAACAAGCGGAACTGATTTGGCAGACACTGTTCATTGAGAACTCACCGTTGAGCGAGGCGTGCCGCGGTATTGTGACGACTTTAGATGCGTTAGGCTTGGATGTCGGTTCGCGAAACCTACAGGACTATCGCGACTACTTCGCAGATACGACCGTCGAAGCCTTTATCGACACTGTATTTGAGCACTCCAAAGTTTCTAAGGTCGTGATGACGAACGACCCGTTTGATGCGGCAGAGGCACCGGTATGGCAGTCCGGTGACACTGGCGACACACGCTTTGAAGCAGCTCTGCGGATGGACGTCCTCATCAATACCTATGAAGAGGTCGGTTACGAACACCTCCGGGGTCTCGGTTACGATGTCGATCCGAATCTATCGACGGCGAAAACCTACAAAGAAATCTGCCGATTTTTAGAGACTTGGATTCAACGGATGAACCCAAGATACATGGCAGTCTCTCTCCCACCCGATTTTCAGTACCCCGACGACGGTGTTCTCGGACGACTCTTTGATAACTGTATACTACCGATCTCCCGTGAATTTAACGTGCCCTTCGCACTCATGATTGGCGTGAAGCGTGCGGTCAACCCACAACTTCAGATGGCAGGCGATGGTAGCGGGAAAGCGGATTTGACGAGTCTGGAAACACTGCTCCGTGAAAATCCTGATAATAAGTTCCTTGTTACGCTCCTGTCGCGCGAAAATCAGCATGAGTTGTGTGTGATTGGGCGGAAATTCAAGAATCTGATGATATTCGGATGCTGGTGGTTTATGAACAATCCGAGTGTCATTGAGGAGATCACACGGGAGCGGATTGAATTGCTCGGTTTGAGCGTTATTCCGCAACACTCCGATGCGCGAATTTTGGATCAACTCGTTTACAAGTGGAAACACTCACGACAGATTATCGCAGAGGTCTTGGTAGAAAAATACCGAATGCTCCTTGATGTCGGGTGGGCGTTGACTTCGGCAGAGATTGAACGGGATGTCAATAACCTGTTCGGTGGGAACTTTGATCGGTTCTTAAACGGGAACTAAGCTTGCCTACGCGTTAACAGCAACAAGGTGTTCCGCTGCATTTTGGGCAGCCCTCTGCGTAGATTTTCGCGGCATCCTCAAGAGAGATACCGAGCAGGCTTGCTAATGTAGCGAGCCATGCGAAAACATCTGCGAATTCCTCGCGCAACCGTGCCATATCCTGTGGCTGTTTGCGGATCTCTTTTGCCAACTCACCGACCTCTTCAACGAACCATGTGAAGGTTAACGGCACCCCGCGCTCAGCATCGCGCGTGTAATAGATATCTTCGATCTGTTTCTGAAACGCTTCAATTGTCATTTTTTAACTTTACCCTTCATTGACCGCCTTGCGAATCATTTAAAAACCGTTGGCAATCAACCGAAACGGACAATTCATGTGTGCCACTTCCAAACATAATGCCCTTCAGCGGTGTTACATCCGAGTAATCTCGTCCCCACGCAATTGTGATATGCTGATCTGTCGGTATCTGGTTATTTGTTGGATCGAAATCTACCCAACCCAACTGTGGGAGATAGACGGAAAACCATGCATGAGATGCATCTGCGCCCTCTAAGGGTTCCTGGTCCGGTGGCGGATCGGTTTCAATATACCCACTGACATAACGCGCAGCAAGCCCGAGTGCCCGTAAACACCCAATGCCGAGATGCGCAAAATCTTGACAGACCCCTCGACGATGCTGTATTACATCAGCCAATGGTGTCGCGATTGTTGTGAAATTTGGGTCATAAGTAAAGTCGGCGTAGAGGCGCGTGGTTAAATCTTCAACCGCTTCCAGTAGTGGTCGCCCTTTGCAGAACGATCTCTCAGCATACGTCTGGAGTTCAGGCATCGTCGGAATCATTGGGGAGTCGAGGACGTATTGCCGTATCTCCAGAAGCCTCGGATCCAGATCCGTTTGTAGTCGCTGACGTACCTCTTCCCAAGCTAAATGTTCGGCGAAATCCAGTTGCATCTCTCTGCCTTTGACCTGCACATGACTCGTAACTGTAACGGTAAGTTCCCTATGGGGTTGCTGGATTGTGAAGTAGTAGACGGTGTTCCCAAAAAAGTCCTGACGTTCTCGGCACGCCCCAGGTTCCGGATCAACAACGAATTGGCTTTCGCTACAATGCTGATGCACAAAATTTCGGGGTGTCAAGCGTGCTTCGTTGTAACAGAGGTTCACCGAGTCGCTGTAACTGTATTCAGTTTTGTGAACAATTTTATAATTCATCAGTTAAACGGTTTGGAAACCCAATCCTTTAGGTTTGGAAGGATGGAAGATTGAGTGCCTATCCTTCCAAGCTTTTCTTCGCCTCTTTCTAACTGCTGATAACTCTTCTAAAAAAGTTGTTGAGGTCCTTGGACGTGACTGAAATAAGTCTGTGTCAGGACATCGGAAATAGCGATCAGTATCTGCGCAAGCCGAACCAAAAGCTTTTCTAATCCTCTACGTTGTGTTGTATGCTCTGAGCGTTCTGAGAGGTCCACTGTATTAGAAAGTTGCAACTGCGTGAGTGCCTCCAAAATGAGTTGTTCCTCTTCGCTGAGCCGATAGCCGAGTCTCTCTCTCGGAAGGGCACCGATCTGTTCCTCAAGTCGTTTTAACTGATACAGGAGTGAACGCGGATTGTGTTCGTCGAGAAGTAGCAACTCAAGAACAGTTGGAAAATGCAGGGCTACTCGATATCGACTGCGATAAGTGATTAAACTTTCAGCCGCGGCGAGGACAGATTCAAGTAGAAGACGCTCGATCCAGTCATCTTGCACTGCGACGAGGCTTGAACGGCAAAGCATAATGAGAAGTAAGGCGCGTTCAATACGACGGCCCATATCCAAGCTGATCCAGCCGATTGTTTGTGTCATGCTCTCCGCGTAAAAACCGCTTAATGCTGAAAGGAAAATTATCAGCTGATCGAGTGAAGCTAATTCTGTCTCTTGTAAGGCGAGATCCGTCAATATTTGTGCATCTGTACTCCTATCTCCGTGGACATTCTTATCGAGTGTGGCGCATAAATCCTCAATGTTGTTCATCACACGCCACGTATCGGTGGACCAGCGGTCTCGAACTGCATACGCTGCACTGAGGAGTGCCTGCATTGTGGACACAAGACTCTCAGTGTTCTCTGTGTCCCGCATGATCGAAAGGAGTTCACTTTCCAACGATTGTTCATCCTTGTTGACAAAGCCAGGATGAGCCGACCTCAAGCCGGTGAGAGAGTTGAGCATACTACGGAGATATGCAAGTTCAGAAACTTCCCTCGCGTCCTCACCAATGATCTCCGTGAAAACGGTGGACGGTGGCACCTCGCCTAAAGTGGAAGTCTCCAATCCCATCTTGCCCATCTTGACTTTATCCAACATGATTCGGAGGAGACGTGCTTGTCCCTCCGCGCGTTCCGCATAGCGACCAACCCAGAATAGATTTTCAGCCGCCCGACTCGACAATCCAGCAGGATTCGTAGAAGCAGGACCCCGTACCTCGCTGATACGCCGTTGCCATAAACTGACATGCGGCTCGGGTTCAGACGCAAGCACCCAGGTGTCCTTACTTACACCACCATCCTGAATCGAGATCGTCAATTCACCCCTTTCGCCTGCACAACGCGTGAGCCCGCCCGGCATCACCGCGTAGCCATCCTTCTCCGCAAACAGAAAAGAACGCAGGGTTGCGCGGCGCGGTTCAAGTTTTCCATCAATCAGTGAAGGTGTTGTTGAAAGGTGAACATGTTCCTGTCCGACGTACAGGTGTGGGTTCGCATTAATCTGGCTGCGGAGCGCGTCGAGTTCTGCCTTGCTAAGTTGAGTCCCAAACACCGAACGCTCGCCCGGTTGACGATGAATGGTTTTAATAACCAACGCCTCAAGGTTCGCCAGCACATATTCATGTTGCTTCGGTTCCCCACACCACCACGTTGCAACGGAAGGAAGACGAAGGTCTTCGCCCATCAACCGTTTTGAGATGTTAGGTAGGAATGGCATCAAGCCTGGATTCTCTAAGACCCCACTGCCCGGTGGATTTATCACGACCACATTTCCCTGTCGAATTACCTCCAGTAAGCCTGCAACACCAAGCTGGGAATCTTGTCGGAGTTCCAATGGATCGCAGAAAGTATCGTCAACTCGGCGGAGAATAATATCGACGGGACGTAGCCCGTCAAGCGATTTCAGCCAAACACGTCCATCCCATACCGTCAAATCGTCACCTTGGACTAAGGTATAGCCAAGGTAATTTGCGAGATAGGCATGCTCAAAGTAAGTTTCGTTGAGTGGACCAGGGGTGAGTACGACAACGTGTGGATTGTCTATTTGATGCGATGCGATGCGGACAGCACTTTCGAGTTGGTATTGCAGATCTGCTACACTATTTTGGAGGGCACGGAAGAAAAAGGAGAGTCGGTGAACGCCGACTTCGCCAAAGAGATTCGGTAGTGCTCGCGCAAGTACGGTGCGGTTTTCGAGCGCGTAACCTGCCCCCGATGGTGCTTGTGCCCGATCACTGAGTATCCACATTTTGCCGTCCGAGCCGCGCGCCAAGTCTGCGGCATAATTCAACAGGAACGGGAATCCGGACGGAGCAAACCCGACACACGCACGTAAAAATCCTGCGTGGGCATAGACCACTTCTGGTGGTATCACACCATCTTTGATTAAGGTGCGTTCCCCATAGAGATCCATCAAGATTAGGTTTAGCAGTTCCGCACGCTGTGTAAGTCCTTCAGAGATAGCTTGCCAGTCAGTATTCGAGATAATAAATGGAATGGGATCGAGTTCCCATGGACGATGCTTCTGCCGTTCTCCGTGCAAAACGTAAGTAACACCATTCTCTCGTAGCAGACGTCGCACCTCTTCGTCGCGGGATGCCATCTCTGCAAGCCCTAAAGTATCGAGTGCTCGCATAAAGGCGTGCCAGTGCGGATTGACCTGACCATCTGGATTCAGCATCTCATCAATCTGTCCACCCGGAACGTCGCTTGCACGTCCATAGGGCACGTTCGCGGACTTATGGGTGTTATAACTGTCGCCTATCACCTTCCAATTTTTCATTTGACAAACACCTAAAAATGTGGTATAACTCTACTAACACTCTGGACACCACTCTCACCCTGCACATTTGTGCAGGCGGTGTCCGCTACTGTCAGAGGTAGTCAAAAAGTGGTGAGTGTGATACCACTCTAAAAACATATACTGGGCAGTTCACGCGTAATTGAGCGAAAGCTTGTATCGGGGCGGAGGTGAAATCCCGCACGTTGTATTGCTGCCCCTTTTTCAACTTTTCTCTCCTTTTGGAGAGGGGCAGGCGGGGATAGCCATGAAAGTTTCCGCATGATGTGCCTAAAGGGGTTTTTTCACCTTTTAGGTAATCGCCTGCTGGTGGAGACAACGTAAGACGGTTGACTCTCTGAGAAAACCGCAAATGTCTACGAAGCCGAAGCCCCAACCTTTAGGTAGTGGGTGCTATCACGAATGAGGACTCCGCATCTGGCACCGAGTCAAGAATTCCTACGGAGATCCAATGTATACGGATATTCGGCATTCGTCTCTTCCGGTGGGACACTTGTCGGACCCAACGGATTCCCTTCCGGATAAAACTGTCCTGTTGATGCCGAAGCCGGAGAAGGTCGCATAACGCCGGGTGTATGTCCATCCGCCCCAAATCGACTCACACGTCGGGATTCCGCCTCGTAAGCGTTGACTGGGAAAGTGTCGTAGTGTCGCCCACCCGGATGGGATACGTGATAGGTGCAACCTCCGATTGCGCGCCCGTTCCACGTATCAATGATGTCAAATACGAGCGGTGAGTGTATACCGATAGTTGGATGCAATGCTGATGGGGGTTGCCACGCTCGATAACGTACGCCACCCACGTATTCCCCATGTGTGCCAGTATTATGAAGAATTAAGCGGCGTCCGTTGCACGTCAGAATGTATCGGGAGTCTGTCAATCCGCGTATCTTTACCTGAAGCCGTTCAACAGACGAATCAACAAAACGTGATGTCCCTGTCCGGGCAACTTCCTCACCAAGCACATGCCACGGTTCAATTGCCGTCCTCAATTCGATTTCAATATCTCCGACGTTTACAGTACCTAACTTCGGAAAACGGAATTCAAAAAATGGATCCAACCACGCCATCTCAAACGGATAGCCCGCTTCTTGAAATTCGGTGACGATTTCCTGTATATCAGCCCGCACGTAGTGATGCAACATGAATCGATCGTGCAACTCTGTCCCCCAACGCACCAGTTTACCCTTGTAAGGGGTCTTCCAAAATTTGGCGATTAATGTGCGCACCAGCAGCATCTGTACAATACTCATTTGTGCATGTGGTGGCATCTCAAAAGCCCGGAGTTCAAGTAGTCCGAGCCTTCCACTTGCTGAATCGGGTGAATAAAGTTTATCGATACAAAATTCCGCACGATGCGTATTTCCGGTGAGATCCACCATGAGGTGTCTCAGCAGCCTGTCTACCAACCAAGGTGGAGCATCTTCTGCATTACCGGACGCAGAGGTCGTTTCTACGGAAGGCATCTGTTCAAAAGCGACCTCAAGTTCATAGAGGTGTTCATCACGTCCCTCATCTACACGAGGTGCCTGACTCGTCGGTCCGATAAACGTACCGGAAAAGAGATAAGACAAGCCGGGATGATGTTGCCAATACGTGATGAGACTTCGCAGTAAATGTGGCTGTCGTAGGAACGGGCTGTCCGCTGGCGTAGCACCGCCGATCACAATGTGGTTACCGCCACCAGTCCCCGTGTGTCTACCATCTAACATAAACTTCTCAGCCCCAAGCCCTGCTAACCGTGCTTGTTCGTAAAGCGTCGTGGTATTCTGTACCACTTCATCCCAATTTTTTGCTGGATGAATGTTCACCTCAATCACGCCCGGATCGGGTGTCACATCTAAGGATTCAATTCGGGAATCATGTGGGACCTCATACCCTTCAAGAATCACCGGCATGTTCACTGCTTCGGCAGTCGCTTCAATTGCCTCAAGGAGCCGCAGATAATGCTCTACATGCGTCAAAGGGGGCATAAAAATGTGCAATCGTCCCTCACGCAGTTCAAGGCACAGAGCAGTCCGAAAAATCGTTTGTGTTTCTCTGCTTTCTGCTGTAGATGTTGCTTTTGCCTTTTCTGCCCCTAACGCCGGTAAACTTTCCTCGCGGGGTTCAAGCGGATCGCGCTCGTAAACTATTTCCCGTTCTTCCGACGGCTCCCACTGTAAAGACTCCAAGGGTAGACGCAACCCCATAGATGAATCACCAGGGATTAAGTACATGCGTCCACCCCTAAAATGCCATGAACAACTCTCCCAAGCATCATCTACGAGATCCCAGCGTAGCGGTAGCGCGTAGCCGATCGGTTCCCCAAGCGTTTCATCCTGTAGAAGTTGCGCGAGTCGGTGTCGTTCGGAAGTTTCCTTGAAATCAAATTCGAGCGGATCCACATTGACAGGAAGTCTATCTTCCGTCCAAAGAAAGAAGAGTGCGTCTTCGTAAGCAGGCACGATCAGGTCCGTCGAGAGTCCCAAGCGTTTGACGAGGTATTGCATGAATCTTTCGGCATCTTGGACACTGAAACCGTAGGCTTTATGCGGTTCAGCGAGAAGTTTATCGTTTCGCCAAATAGGCACCCCATCTTTTCGCCAAAAACACCCGAACTTCCAACGCGGTAGTGGTTCGCCGGGGTACCACTTCCCTTGTCCGTAATAGAGGGCACCATCGGATCCGAAACTATCGCGCAAACGCCGTAAAAGTCCTGCCGCCAACTCCCTTTTCCTCGGACTGTCTGCTTCGGTATCCCATTCTGCACCTTCCGTATCGTCAACGGATACGAAAGTCGGTTCCCCGCCCATTGTCAACCGAATGTCGTTCTGAATTATATCTGCATCGACCTGCTGTCCAAGGGTATTAATGTCAGCCCACTGTGTTTCTGTGTAAGGTTTCGTCACCCGCGGGTCTTCGTGGACGCGCTGAACGGTATTGCTATAGGTAAATTCTGTTTCGCAGGGATCTGTATAGCCGGTGACAGGTGCGGCACTTACCGGGTCCGGTACACACGCCAACGGAATATGCCCTTCTCCGGCAAATAAGCCGGACGTAGGATCCAACCCTATCCAGCCCGCACCGGGGGCATAAACCTCACACCAAGCATGTAAATCAGTAAAGTCTTGGGAGGGACCAGCGGGTCCGTCTACAGGTTTTTGATCGGCGACAAGTTGAACGAGGTATCCGGAAACGAAACGAGCGGCTAAGCCAAGGTGACGTAAAATCTGAACGAGCAACCAACCCGTATCTCGGCATGAGCCTATTCGCGTTGCTAAAGTTTGCTCACAAGATTGGACACCCGGTTCCATCCGAATCGTGTATTTTATATCTTTCCACAGGCGTTGGTTAATGTCAACGAGAAAGTCATTCGTTTCCTGCTTCGTCCGAGGCATACCTTCCAACCACTTCATTAGCAGCGGACCATTCTCTCTGACTTCAAGGAAGGGGGCTAATTCCTCTTTGAGCTGCGCTTCGTAAGTGAATGGATAGTGTTCAGCACTCGTTTCAAGAAAAAAATCGAACGGATTGATGATGGTCATATCTGCAACGAGATCAACTTCAACCGACAAAGCGCGTGTAGGTTCGAGAAAAACAACACGCGCCTGATAATTGCCGAACGGATCCTGCTGCCAGTTAATAAAATGATTCCCAGGCTCAATTCTAAGTGAATACGCTTCAATCGGGGTGCGGCAGTGGACCGCAGGTCTCAGTCGAAACACATGTGGAGACAGGTTGACGAGCCGGTCATAGCGATATAGAGATTTGTGGTTGATTGCTACACGGATTGCCATTTTTTAATTATACCTTGCGGAGTAACAACATAGGTTCTGTCTTTGGTGTGCTTTCCTTAAATCCGCCTGCGTCGCTGTTGCAGGCTACAGGTTCCGTAAAAACACATTTTTAATTATACCTTGCGGAGTAACAACGTAGGTTCTGTCTTTGGTGTGCCTTCCTTAAATCCGCCTGCGCCGCTGTTGCAGGCTACAGGTTCCGTAAAACACATTTTTAATTATACCTTGCGGAGTAACAACGTAGGTTCTATCTTTGGCGAGCCTTCCTTAAATCCGCCTGCGCCGCTGTTGCAGGCTACAGGTTCCGTAAAAACACACTATTAAGTTTCGCTGTTCGTAGATTCTCCATTGACGGGTCGCAAGGCGAAAAACGTCTTATGTATATCATCACCGACCAAGTTCAATTTCGTTTGGAAGGCATCAAGAAACTCGTGCAAACCTGTCGCGAGAATCTGTTTAACTTGGGCATACGCAAATTCAGCATGAAGTTGCCCTAAACGCTGCTCTGCCGGATTCGAGAACGTCTCTGACGGTGTGCCTGAGATGGCGTGCAGGGACTCCTCTGCCTTGGAGAGACAGTAAAGCACGGAGCGCGGGAATTCACGGTCTAAGAGTAGGAACGCGACGACATCGTCTGGTGAGATGAGTCCATACGTCCGACGATACATCTCGAAACCACTGGCAGAATGCAACAGGGCACCCCACTGAATATCGTCAAATGGCGTGTTCACATCCCAGATAGATGGCAATAAAATAAAGTATTTGACATCGACGATTCTTGATGTTTTATCGGCGCGTTCGATAAGGCGTCCCAACTGGCTGAAATGCCAACCTTCGCTGTGTGACATGATATTATCTGTCAATCCCATGAAGAGGTGCGACGCGAGTTTGATGTCCCTAAAGAATTCATGCGGTTCAGCCATCGCCCACTGTTCGGACGTGTTCGTCACCAGTAAGTAAGCATCATTTAACTGCTCCCACATCTCCGATGAGATGTTTTCACGTATCGACCGGGCGTTTTCACGTCCAGCCCGCAGACAAGAGACAATCGAATTCGGGTTTTCAGGGTCGAATGCCAGGAACCGAATCACCTCTTCACGTGATGCCTCACCGTATCTTTCGGCGAATACTTCGTCATCGCCTGTCGTGGCAACCAAGGGTTCCCACTGCGCCTGCATATCTGCCGGTGCATCAAGAATCAGTTGTAAATTAACATCCACAAAACGGGCAACGCTTTCTGCGCGTTCTATATAGCGACTCATCCAATAAATTGATTCTGCAACGCGACTCAGCATAACATCCTCCTACATCGAATTCGATAAGACCCAAGTATCCTTGCTACCGCCACCTTGGGACGAGTTGACGACCAATGAACCCTTTTTGAGTGCGACCCGTGTTAATCCACCCGGAAGCACATAGATATCTTCGCCGTAAAGGATGAATGGGCGCAAGTCAACATGTCGTCCTTCAAAATGGTCATCAATCAGCACCGGTACCCGTGAGAGTGAGAGCGTCGGTTGGGCGATGTAGTTGCGTGGGTTGTCTTTGATGCGGTGTGCAAATTCCTCGCGCTCTGCTTTGGTTGAATGCGGACCGATCAGCATCCCGTAGCCGCCAGACTGGTTCGCTTCCTTCACGACGAGTTCATCGAGATGCTCCAGGACGTATTTTCGATCTGTATCTTCCCAGCACATATAGGTGGGGACGTTTGGAACGATAATGTCTTCGCCAAGGTAGTACTTGATAATTTCTGGTACGAACGAACAGACAACTTTATCGTCGGCGACGCAGGTTCCAGGGGCATTGACTAAAGCAACCCTTCCAGCTTTGTAAACGTCCATTAAACCCGGAACGCCCAACATCGATTCAGGTTGAAACACCGTTGGGTCAAGGAAGTCGTCGTTAATGCGGCGGTAGATGACATCAACACGCTCAAAACCTTTCGTCGTCCGCGCATGCACGAAGCCGTCCATTACGACAAGGTCACGCCCCTCAACGAGTTCAACCCCCATCTGTTGTGCGAGGAAGGAGTGTTCAAAGTAGGCGGAGTTGTAAATGCCGGGTGTAAGCAGGGCAACTTCTGGAGATAGCACTTTGTCAGTCACAAGGTACCGAAGCATATTCAGGAGTTGGCTCGGATAATCTTCCACCGGCTGAATCTGCGACATCCCAAAAAGTTGCGGAAAAGTCCGTTTCATTAACTGTCGATTTTCCACGACGTAAGAAACACCCGATGGGCATCCGAGATTATCTTCTAACACATAGACTTGTCCGTCGCCATCACGCACCAAGTCCGTTCCGGTGATGTGGCACCAAACGCCACGCGGCGGATCCAAACCAATGCATGGCTGCAGGTAGCGTTCCGATGAAAGCACAACGTCTGCCGGAACAATGCCGTCTTTGAGAATCTTCTGATCGTGGTAAACATCATCAATGAATAGATTCAGCGCGTGAATGCGCTGTTTGAGCCCGCGCTCTATCCATTTCCATTCATTGGCATCAATGATTCGTGGGATGAGATCGAACGGAAAGATCTTCTCGACGCCCTGCTCATCGGCGTAGACATTGAATGTGATGCCCATGCGGAGTAATGCGTATTCAGCGGCAATTTGGCGGCGATTTAACTCGCCTTCAGGAAAACTCTCGATTCGTTCCACCAGCATCTGAACGGCAGAGCGGGCACTCCCGTCTGGCGCGAACATCTCATCATAAAATCCATCAGTGTTGTATCCATCAAATCCTGTCATTGCAATGAGCCTCCCTACCTCATGCCGTCGGGAATTCAGTGATTCTGCAGCGAGGATGAAAAAATAATAAAGGCTACGGTTTGCGGATCGCGTAAACCGTATATTCAGGTGTGATGCAATACTTATGCCAATTTACACAAAAGATTGATGACTTATTTTAACGTATGCGTGAGCCAACTCGTTTCGGACGTTGTCCGGGGATGAAAAAACAGGCGAGACTCCGCTTGTTAAGTGCTAATTTTTTAGGCAATGTGGTTGGCGACTGTTTAATTATGATGCACTGATTGATTTGTATGTTGTGGGCGCGGAAGTATACTTGAATTTATAATGCCATACCCAGAAAGCAAAGTCAAGCAAAAACTTGGAGGGATTTTCGGTTTTCGTGCATAGAAGAAAAAAGGTTGATGAGATAGGGGCAGGGAGCTATTTCTACCGGGGTTCCTTCGGACACCGTGTTTTTACCGAATGCAGATAGTTCATAGCGAAACCCAACACTTCCACGAAATAAATTCGCTGATGATGAAGTGTTGGGTTTCATCCTGATGGCTCGATAAGTTAATGCTACATTTAGTTGCGCTGTCCAGTAAGGGTTTGGAAAGATTCCCACGCGTCGCCTGCTGCTGCCGCTTGACGTTCCAATTCAGTGCACCATCCGGCGACCTTTCCAGATTTAATCTGTCTGATGTCAAATCCGGCGTACCGGTCTTCAAGCGTATCTCCAAGTTTCTGGGTTTCTGCCCACCGGTCCCATGCCGTCTGCATGAACTTGTGCGGTAGAGCATCTCGGATAGCCGGATCGAGTTGCCAAGCGTTTCGAGCGTCTGCAGTTGAAGGCTCGCCGGTGAATTCACCCGACCATTTCGACCAGCCGATCGACAAAGTGTTGCGCTCGCGCTCAGGCACGGTGTGTCCTGTGTGGATGTTGTTACCATTACGAATAAGTGCCTCACCGGGCTTGAGCCGGATAGCGACCTGACCGGGTAACGGATCGACCTTGTTCCAACTCGGTGTGTGTGGAACACCTTGATCCTTCATCGCTTGTGGGAGTAGCACGTCGTGTTCAAAAGGGGTGCGCCATCGGTGGTGGCTCCCCGGAATGAGTTCATGGCATTCGTCGTCTGTGAGTGCCAAAAACATGCTCACGCCGTTCCGTTCGGTGATTCGTTTCTCGTTGCTCTCTTGAATTTCTTTCCAACGGATCCGTTCTACCTTTTCGGAATAATCTTCAGCGGTATCTCCTCGGATTTCTCGCTGTGAGAAGTAGCTTGCGCCGTCCCCCCACCACGTTACGTCTCTGTGCCAACTGGGTCCATTCTCATTCCTGCGAGGATTTGCCCACAGCAACATCCCACTAAACGTCATATCCTCGGGTTGGAGTCCGTGACACCAAGAGGCAACAAAGTCCAAAAAATCCGAAGAGCCGTGGAATTCGGCGAAACTCGATTCCCCGAAAGCAGGATGGATGAGTCCTCGGATTGCCCACGGTTCATCTTCCGCAGCACGATGAACGTAACCCTTTGAACAGTCGATTTTATCGTAGCAGTGTTCGGGGGCACATGCATCGGTAACGCGACGGCCCGCTTCTCGAAGAATGGGAATCCAAGGATTATCAACAAAGTCGTTGATGATGACAAAACCGTGCTCCTTCAGGTACGCCAATCTTTCAGGTGTAGCCCCCGGAGCCGAAAGTTCAGATTCGAAATCTGCAAACGCTGTCGCGCGGTAGGTCTCTTGCGCTGGTGCTTCATTCGTGCTCATTTTTTCCCTCCTGTTGGACAGTGACTTTGAACCAATACGCTATTTTAGCATATTTCACGTATTTCCCCAAACTTTATGGGTAGTACTTGCTAATTTCCCATGAAGATACACTTGACAACAATATCTGTCAAGAAAAAACGGGTTTGACTTTTCCATCAAGTGTGTTATTATTTCCATAGTGGTTCAAAAGGTTACCGCCACTCCCGCAAACTAAGAAACAGGAGGTGAAAATGAATACGGAATCGACACAACAGAACCGGCGTTTTGGCTTAAGCGCGGACGAGTTGGCGTATTGGAACGAGAACGGTTACCTCGTCCGCTTGAACGTATTCACTCCCGAAGAGAACGATGCATTCCGTCAAGTCGCTGAAGACATTGTAGACAGGAAACGTCCATTTCCAACTGTACACATTGATCAGAATGCCCTCGTCAGGGACGGAAAAGCGGAACAGCAAGGCATCTATGCGATGCACAAAATCCATTTTCCGAGCTGCTACGATCCAGAATTTCTCACACGTGTGCGTGATCCCCGCCTCACCGATCCACTTGTCGATTTACTCGGTCCGGATATTCTCGGTATCAACACGCTGTTTATCTGGAAAGCACCGAAGATCGGTCTCGGTTTTCCGTGGCATCAAGACAAATTTTACTTTCGCACTCGGTTTAGGACAGAGACAACTGTTGGAACATGGACGGCTATCGACCCAGCAGACAAAGAAAACGGTTGCCTCTATGTGATTCCGGGTAGCCATAAACGGGATATTTTTCAACACGACGCTCTTGAAGGCTCACAACAGCAGGAATTCAAAATGGCACAAGGTGTTCGCGACGAAGACGGTGTAGCGGTGGAAGTCCCGCCGGGTGCGGTCATCTGGTTCCACAGTCATCTCCTGCATAAGAGTATGGATAACCACAGTCTACGGTTTCGCCGGAGTTTTGTCGCCCATTACCTTAGTGCGCAAGCGGAATGGGTAAAGCCCAAACCAGCCGGAGGGTCCGCTGTCATGTGGATTCGCGGTAAAACCTATCCGGGTAAAGTCCAAGAAGTTGAACATGATGTCCTACCGATCCCCGAATCTTAGGAAATATTGATGAACACAGAATTAGCATTACAAGACCGACGTTTTGGCTTAAGCCCAGATGAGTTGGCATATTGGAACGAGAACGGTTACCTCGTCCGTTTGAACGTATTCACTCCCGAAGAGAACGATACTCTGCGTCAAGTTGCTGAAGACGTTGTGGAGGGAAAACGTCCATATCCAGATACGAACGTTAATCAAAACGCACTCGTCAGAGATGGGAAAATAGAGCAGCAAGGCATCTATGCGATGCACAAGATTCATCATCCGAGTTGTTACTGCCCGGAATTCCTCGCACGTGTGCGCGATGCGCGTCTCACCGATCCGCTCGTTGATATCCTCGGTCCGGATATTCTCGGCATCAATAATCTGTTTATCTGGAAGGCACCGAAGATCGGTCTCGGTTTTCCGTGGCATCAAGATAAGTTTTACTTTCGCAATCGGTTTAATACCGAAACGACTGTCGGAACATGGACGGCTATCGACGCAGCGGATAGAGAAAACGGTTGCCTCTATGTCATTCCCGGAAGCCATAAATGGGATATTTTTGACCATGACGACCTTGAAGGCTCACAACAACGGGAGTTCAAGTTGGCGCGCGGTGCCCGCGATGAAGACGGTGTCGCAGTAGAGGTACCACCCGGTGCGGTTATTTGGTTCCATAGCCATCTCCTGCATAAGAGCACGGATAACCACAGCCTGCGGTTCCGTCGGAGTTATGTCATCCACTATCTCAGTGCACAAGCAGAATGGGCACATCCTGCGGCACTCAAGAGTAGACAAAGACAACCCGTCATGTGGATTCGCGGTAAGACCTTCCCCGATAAAGTTCACGAAGTCGAGCGCGATGTGCTACCTATCTCCGAATCCGCCTGACATTCAACACCAAAGGAACACGTAACGATGACAGTTGTTCAAAAATTATCTGCGATGATATTGATAATGTTAATAGGGGGTCTGTGTAGCACCGGCATAAGTGTAGCGGATGTCTTGGAAGATGCACTTGTTGGCGCGTGGCTTTTCGACGAGAACCAAGGCGGGACAGCCGAAGATGCCTCTGGAAACGGTCATGAGGGCGATATTCAGGGCGCGAAATGGGTTCAAGGCAAAATAGGAACGGCTCTCGAATTCAACGGTGACGGTAATATCGTGGAAATCCCACATCACGCCGATTTCGATCTCACCGAATACACAATATCGGCGTGGATTAAAACGGAACCAACCGGTCTCTGGCAAACCGTGATAGGAAAGGAACCTGTCGCTGGGAACCCCAGAAATTATGGGATCTTCGTTGCGGGTAATACAAATCTGCTGGGAGTGAACTACACCACTGGTGGTGCGTGGAAGACTGCCTTCAGCAAGACAGTCGCGGCGGATGGCAAATGGCATCACGTTGCCGCTACCTTTGATGGCACGTTCCTTCGGGCGTATTTTGACGGTGTGATGGAGGGCGAAACCAAGACTGAGATTCCGCCCGACCATAATACGGAACCCGTCCGAATCGGACGTTGGGGGAATCCGAGAGGCGATTTCTGGTCAGGCGTGCTGGATGAGGTCGCAATGTTCAATCAGGCGTTGACTGAAGGCGAGATCCAAGACATCACGATGAATATGCGAGATGCATTAGCGGTCGATGCATTAGGTAAACTCGCGGTAACATGGGGAACACTCAAGCAGGCTTTTTTAGCCCCGTAGGGTCAGTATGTTCAGAAATGCTTAAAGTGGGACATAGACAATTTGGTCATTATATTCGTCTTCATGCGAGGCACCAGCGATGAGAATCAGCTGTTCAATAATTAATCCCATTGACACTTCGAGATTAATCGTGAAAATGCCCGGTACATGATGTCCTGCTGCCAAATGAGCGTCAAGATGTCGAGGCATACTTTTCCGATTGTTTGTTATTAAGTTGAAACGGTTTCGCTCACACCAGTGCAGGATTTCAGGGTCGGATGTGCCTCTTACAGGTGCCCCTTCATCAGCAATCGCCAAAATTATTAGTGAGGGTTCATGGTAAAGTAATTGCGTTTGATAGGCTGGCGGAATATGTTCGTCTAAGAGATACAGGCGCATCTTTGTTTCTATCCGTTCTAAGTCTCATCGGATTGCACGTTAGGCGAACGTGCCGCCAGTGTGTCTATTTTTGCCGTTTGTGCTGTCTTTTCCCTTTCCTCCAGGAGTTTGCGAAGTCGAACAACGCCGGGTGGTGGATTTTTCTCATATTCCTCACGTGCTTTTCGGCAGTATTCCAGATAATCCTCCAAATACGCGCCAACTTTTTCCCGATTTTGCAGATAATATAAAATTGTGGCGTAAACCTGTTCCAGTGTGACCGTATGGTAGCGATCAGCAATTGCCTCTGGCGTTTGTGAACGATGGATATATTCGTATAAGACGCTTTCAATGCCGATACGCGTGCCTTTTATTCGGATGTCATCTTCTGCCAAAAAGTTGAAATAAGTTTCAATTTGCATGTCCATGTCTCCATTGGGAGTTGGATTTGAAAAGTATTGGTTTCGAGTTTCTTTGCAGCTTAAAATAAACCGGTAGTTGCCTAAAATTATAAAAGAAAAAATCTTACCAGTGAAAAGTGATTACTGCGCGGGTTGATCTGGAGGTTGGGGTTGAGAATCGAACCCGTAGATACGGCGCATGGTCGGGGTAGCGCGCTCGACGACCTCCGGCTTGAGGTGATGCACGAAATCGAACATCGGTTTAACAAAGGAACGACAACAGAAACAGATGAGCGCGATGCGCTGCTGATCGGTTGTGTTGGCACCCGCGGAATGCCAGATCGCACCGTTGAAAAGGAACACGGAACCTTTCGGTGCGGAGAGCCGAACCTCATCGGGATGGTGGGTGGTACCCGGAGGTGGCTTAATTCGTTGAAGGTGGATACCCGGCACATGACGAGTGCCACCGTTCTCCGGTGTGAAATCGTCAAGTAACCAGAGACTGTTAGCGACCAGCGGAAAACTCGGTAGCGGCTCCGGCATTGACCCAAGCACGCTATCAACGTGGTAGCCACCATCCGGCGCGCCCGGATCAATGATATTGGAAGTGAGCGTGCTGAGCGTATAGTCGGGACCGAGGAGATGTTCAAAGAAGGGCATTACTTTAGGGCGCGCAACAAGCCTCTCGTACATCTCGCCTTTGTTGACTAACCAACGGACGTGTTGACCATGCCCATCAGTATGTTGGCGTGCCAATCCGTTCTGCTTCTCCTCTTCCGCCAAGCGGAGTATATCGGCTCTGTAGACCTCAATCTCCTCATCGGAAAGCACGTCTGGGATGACGATGCATCCCTGTTCATTCAACTGTTTCTTCTGCGCCTCGGTGATACCCATTTTGCACTCTCCTTGATGAGGGTACATGCTGTAGGGGCAGGTCTTGTGCCTGCCCACGCATTACTTACGCCGCGAAGGGATTCAGACACTCCTCATAGACGTTGAAACGCTCGCCTTCATATTCTTCAGCATCGACAAGTTTCAGCCAAAGTGCGCTATCCTTCTTTTCACCACTCAATTGTCGACGGCTGCCGAGATTTGATGGATCCGGTCCGCTCCAAACAACTTCGCCACCTTGCATATAGATGAAATTGTTGCGATAGCGGTCAATCAAGTCTTTCTGGTTTTCGAGGTAAACCAGTCCTTGTTCACACGTCGTTCGCCGCCAGTTAGCGACCGTCTCTGCGGTGTCTGTTTCGACAGAATCAAACTCCGCCAACGGTGCCTTGACTTCGCTCTCCCAATCGATCTCATCCAAATTGACAGTGCCGTATCCACGCTGCGCTGCGATGAGGATATGATTCCGATCGCGCTTGAAGGGCGGTGTAGGCCAATCTGACTGCGGATCGTGTCCCATCAGGTGCATACCAACAGTGTCGGTGGAGATTGGATGATCCCCCGCGATGAGTGCGTTACAGATTCTGCCGACGCCCCCCCATTCGCGTCCCCATTGTCCCGTCAACGCATCTATGATGTTGAGACACGGCTTCGTGATGAGGGCCAGATCCGGGAGTACATAGGAGAGTCGGATGAGATGATGGTAATAACTGCGTGTCCTGCCTTCTGGAAGCAGCATCGGTGGCAACCCGAACAGATTTTTGGTGCACAAGGTGATGCCCATGAAGGCGTGGTTTTTCATCTTCGCCACGGAGACGACTGCATCCGCATCGTCAAAACAAGAACTCAACGTATAGCGATCGAACATTGAACCGCCGCCGGGAACATCGTAGGCTTTGAAGGGGGGCAGGTTGGAATCGACGAACTGCACGTCGAATTCTTTCAGAAGGTATTCATAGTTGAAACCGGGGGGCATTCGATGCCCGTGGGTATACGGGTTTGTGTCGGTAGCGACCAACTGCGCTGTGGTGTGTTCCTTGATTAATCGCAACACGGCACGACACACGGCATCGTCTACCAATTCTCGGCGGCGACCCTCAAAGTAGATAATGCGTTCAGCCGGTTTCATCATATTAAACTTCATGACCACCTTTTTGGCGGTCTCAATCGGTTTCCAGGCACGGGTGAGCGGATCGGTAATACGGCGGAGTGTTTGATAAATCTCCTCCTCCGTTGCGCGATAATCGCAATGTGCCGCTCTAACTTTGAACTGTTTCTCTTGCATGACGTGACTCCATTCTCCGATGTGAATTTCCAAAATAGTAGCATGCTGTTAGAAAATTGTCAAGTCCGGTCAGATTTAGCATGTAATCGTGGATCAGATTGAACAGATGTGGAATCCAATTTTCACTGGCGTAAGCCTCTATAAGTTGGCGGGAGAATACTGGCGCAGTAACCGACGCATTACTTTATTAGAGGCTGTGCGTGGCAACGCATCCATTATAACAACATCGTGAATCCTGAACAGCGGGTTGAGATGTTGAGAGAGCTCGACTTGAAACGCCTCATGAATCTCCTGTTTTGTGGGTTTCCCAGATTCCGATGCTGCCTGCACGGTATAAATGACGAGTTGACTGGGACCGCTGTCTTCTGGTGAGATAGCAACTGCTGCTGTTTCCTGTATCCCATCAACACCGTTAAGGACTTCTTCAATCGCCGCGGAACTTACCTTAATCCCGCTCAGGTTCATTGTATCGTCCACGCGCCCGTGAACCCGATATTTCATCCCCGTAAGCCAAGGCTCATCTTCAAATTTGCTGCCGAACCTTTCGATCGCATCGCCGTGGCGGCGCAGATTCGGACTCGGTGTCCCCGCAAAGTAGACTTCACCGTGGTTAGCATTGAGTAGGCTGGTGGAGAGACCAAGGGAGGGTGGGACGATGAAAACTTCACCGTTGTCAGAGAGGTTTCCATGATCATCATAAAGTCGGAAATCTAAACCGAGTGCTGGCGTTGTGAAGGTCGAAGGCGCAGCAGGTTGAACCCGTGTACCGGTGACATACCCGCCTCCGATTTCGGTACCGCCGCAATACTCTATCACCGGTTTATAACCCGCCAAGGACATGAGGTAAAACATCTCATCTGGATTAGAGCATTCACCCGTTGAACTGAAAGCTCGGATTGCGTGCCAGTCCAGCCCGTGCATACACCCCGTATTCTTCCACGCTCGGACGAGGGTAGGGACGACACCGAGCATACTGACTTTCGCGGTCTGAACAAAGACACCGAAGTCGCGACCTGTTGGCACACCGTCATATAGGGCGATAGTGGCTTTGTTGATGAGGCTGGCGTAGATGAGCCACGGTCCCATCATCCAACCGAGGTTTGTGTACCATGCCAACACATCGTTGGCGTGGATGTCGTGGTGTAAATAGGCGTCTGCCGCGCACTTAATCGGGGTGGTATGTGTCCAAGGGATCGCCTTCGGTTCGCCAGTGGTTCCCGAGGAAAAGAGGATATTGGTATGGGCATCAGGATGGCACGGGATGGCGGTAAAAGTTTCCGTATCACTGAGAAAGTCATCCCATGTCATGTCGCCTTCACGTTGGATCTGTGTGACCCCGTCCATGCCTTCACACCAGAGAATAATCGCTCTTGGTGCGTTTGCGGCGATCACTTTCTCATACAACGGCAGGCGTTTACCTGCTCTATTGATATAATCCTGCGTAAAGATTGCTTTTGCATTACCGATACGGAGACGTGTGGCTATCTCGTCGGGTGCGAAACTATCAGCAATACCGACAACAACACAACTCGCTTTAACAATCCCCAGATAGATGGCGACAGATTCAGCACTCATCGGCAGGTCGACTGCCACAGCGTCGCCTTGTCTCATACCGATTTCAACAAGTCCGTTCGCGACGCGATTGGTGAGTGACTCCAGTTCGCGATAGGTGAATGTTGTCAGCCCCTCATCTTCTTCTCGTTGCGTGACAATCGCAATAGCGTCAGGCGGTGCACTGAAGCAGCTCTCAACGATGTTGAGTTCACGTAGATTTGTTACGATGCCTGTTGCGTCTCGTTGTGGCTCGGTGTTTGTAGATGCCGTCTTAATCCCCAATGCGCCAATCATCATCTGCCAATACGTGTCCCGATTCCTCACCGACCACGCGTGAAACTCAGGATAGGTTTTGAAATTCAATTCCATCATTAGACGGGTGATATTTGCTTCGGTGATGTCTTCGTCGGTAGGAAACCAAGCAGGCGGCGGTCCGTATGTTGCGCGATCAAAGTCGGCATACACCGTCTCATAAAGCAGTTGGTGGAGTGCGAAAGGGTGGTGTGGCGTGAGAATGTGGCGTGAAATTTCGTACCAACAGGCAGTCGGACATTGCGTCTCCAATATCCGATTGACGACTTCTGTGATTTCTGAGGCTTCTGCTTTGTCCAATCTGCAAGCTGTGAGTTGTTCAACGGTCAGCATAAATTCTCCTTACACGTGTCAATTCCGTGACAACTCACGCAGCCGGTTAACGACTGTTACGACCTCATCGGCGACAACGTCAACCTCTTCCGCTGTGTTATAGCGTCCCAAACCGAAACGGACGGTAGTCAACGCTAATTCATTTGGAATCCCCATCGCAACCAAGACATGCGATGCCTTTACGGATTCAGAATCACATGCCGATCCAGTTGACACAGCGACGCTCTTAAGCCCCATCAGTAGGGCATGGCTCTGTACACCCGCAAAACAGAGGTTCAGATTACCCGGTAGTCGCTGCTCAGGATGTCCATTGAGATGAATATCCTCCAAACGGGTATTCAACTTCTGATGGAGTGAATCCCGCAAAATCGCCACGCAGTTTTTTCCGGTCTCCATATAGTTTTTAGCAAGTTCGCACGCCGCCCCTAATCCAACAATACCGGCGACGTTTAAAGTGCCGGGGCGAACTCCCTCTTCCTGTCCACCGCCGTGGAAAAGCGAATGCGGTTGAGAACCGTTTCGACGAATGTAAAGTGCTCCGATCCCCTTCGGTCCGTAAATCTTGTGTGCCGTTAAGGATGCGAGATCGACACCGAGTCTCTCCATATCCGATGGCAACTGTCCGATGCCTTGCACCGCATCCGAATGAAATAGGACACCGTGTTTGGCGGCGACAGCGGCAATATCGGCAATTGGATTGATCGTGCCGACCTCGTTGTTCGCATACATGAAACTCATCAGAATTGTCTTCGGTGTAATGGCAGCTTCCACGTCGCCAGGGCTCACCATCCCGTATTTGTCCACCGGGAGATACGTAGTTTTAAATCCCTCTGTCGCCAAGGCATGGCATGTATCAAGGATTGCGTGATGCTCCGCGGTGCTTGTGATGATGTGGTTACCCCGCTCCTTACAGGCGTAGGCAATCCCCCTAACAGCAAGATTGTCCGATTCGGTGGCACCACTGGTAAAGACAATCCCCTCTTCTGAACAACCGAGCAGTTCAGCGACCTGCTGGCGCGCTTTTTCCACAGCATCTTTCGCCGTAATACCGAATGGGTGTGTGCTGGAAGCATTGCCGAAGTTCGTGGTAAGGTAAGGCATCATCGCCGCTAACACTTCGGGGGCAATTGGCGTTGTGGCGTGGTTGTCCATGTAGATGATGTTGTTATTCACGAGGGTTGTTCCTTACTACTGAACGCGTCTAATTTGATGAGATTGTTTTCGTTTGAAAATAGGCGAGGTGTTTGCCCAAGAAACCTCGCCATCAGAGATATAGGTAAAATTAAAGCCGTTCGCGGAACATGTCAATCATACCATCAGGTGGATCAAACGGCAATTCAACGACAGTGTTTGTCAAACCGCTATAGTAAATTCCCAACAACAGGTTGAACTCCGCAAGAGATTGCTTCAGGTGTGTTGGATGTTCCTGCGTCTCGTCATCGAGCCATGCAAAGACTGCGTCTGTGAGTCCACCTTGGGCAATAACATCCTGCGCGCCGTAGTTGAGATCGCCACCTTCATATCCACTACCCGGTAGATTCCGCTCCCAACTCTCAAACCGCCAGTGGACGAACCCTTTTTCACCAAAGACACAGACGCGTTTATGCCGATTATTTCCTGTATCGGGCAGTACACGTGGTGCCATCTCCGGTCCGAATGCGACTGAGACTTGCACACCGTTTGCGTAAGTCACGAGTGCTGTAGCGTTGGCAGGCGAAGGTTGCGCGGAATCAAGTTGTTCTGCACCAGAGATCTGTCCTTGGACCTTCACAGGTCGTGAGTTATCGATATAGGAGGACACGAGTTGCAAGACGTGTGGTGCTTGGTCGACGGGTGGGTTGCGCGCGCTCGCCTCAATAAACTTAATCGCACCGATTTTGCCTTCTGCGACATCACGCTTGAGAGCAAGATTCTGGGGATGGAAGTTGAGTTGGGTGTTGACAACGAACTTCGTTTTGGTGCGTTGGGCAAGTTCGGAAATCTGCCGCCAGTCTTCGCTCTCCACAGCAATCGGCTTTTCAATGATCGCTGCAGGCACACCGTGTTCAGAGGCTTGGTCCATCAACGGGTAGCGAATGCGTTTGTTGCTCCCGCGCAGCACGGGCGCGGTAACAATGTGCAGGAGATCGGGTTTCTCCTTTGAAAGCATCTCATCGAGGTCGGTATAGCGAGAATCGATCCCAAATTCGTCCCCGAAATCGTTGAGGAGGTCTTCCTGCATGTCGCAAATAGCGGCAAGTTTTCCACCCTTGACATGTTCGTAGGCGCGAGCATGCCCGCGAGCACGTCCTCGACACCCTAAAATGGCACTTTTATACATTGTATTTTCTCCTTTTGCTTATGAGTCCGGATACTGCATTGTAGGTCGAGTGCAGTTTTAAAGCAACGCTTTTCGTAAAATTCTGGTTTAAAGAAGAATGGGAATGTGGTATAATGTTCTACAAAAGTAGAAACACAGGGCGGGAGGAAAAGATGCAACGTTATCTTTGCATTTTCATAGCATTCTGTGGAGTCGTGCTCATTTCAGGATGCCAATCCAAGGCGCTGCAGATGCTGATCGAACCGCAGGAACTATATAACTACGCTGTCACGGAAGGCGTCACCTGCACTTCATCAGAAATGATAGATGGCGATGCGGAAACAAGGGGATACGCCGACGGACGGTGGATTCACCTGAACTTGCCGACACAAAAGGCTATTCATCGGATCACCATCCACGGGACTAATATTATAAACGCCATGGTGTACGAGAAGCTGGAAGGCGAAGGACGTTGGCGCGCACTTATGCAGATTCAGAACAACGAGAGTCCGATCATTAAAATGCGCGTCAGTGGTGTTGTGACGGATGCAATCCGTATCTACATCACCGCTACTACGGATGATAAAAAGAAAGCCAGTCAGTATGATCCGAGACGTGGCGTAATCGTACCACAAATGGCGTTGGGTAGAGCCTTCATACACGAGCTTGAGGTCTACGGACTCGTCTCAAAGGGAAACAGTAGTGAATAATTAAAAAGAGTCAAACTACATAGATTGAAACGAAGTGGAAAGTGGGTTTAAGAAAAATCGTCACATTTTCCAGATCACTGTGCCTTAACCGCAAGGAATAATCAAAAAATGAAACGTCTGATTTTTGAAGATATATACAGTTGGGGAGTCTTTAGTCGGGAGCGACAGATAGACTTTAATGGACATTTATGGGTGCGTCCCGACGGAAATATCCTGATAGATCCAGTGCCAATGTCTGACGACGACCAAGAACACCTGAAAGCACTTGGCGGCGCGAAGTCGATCATTCTAACCAACGCAGATCATGAACGCGAAGCAACTGTCTTTCAGGAGTGGACGGGTGCCGATGTAATTGTACATGAAGCCGATGGGGACGCGCTGAATATCACACCGACCCGAACGGTTCAGGACCATGAGACGATTGTTCCGGGTTTACACGCCATCCATCTCAGGCACGGAAAAACTCCCGGCGAAATTGCCCTCTATTTTCCAGAGAAGCAAACCGTCCTGTTCGGGGATCTCGTGGTAGGTGAACCGATGGGTGCCTTGACACTGCTCGCCGATAGTAAGCTGAGCGATCCACCGAAAGCGGCACTTGAACTGCGCAAAATCTTGGCACTCCGATTCAACGCAATCCTCGTCGGTGACGGTCATTCTATTTTTAAAGATGCGCGCCAATACCTCATTGATTGCCTGCAAGCGCGGCGTGACATCTACATCAACCGCATTCATGTCGATGAAATCGCGTGGCAACATAAGAATGCCCCACACCCTTATGACTTTGAGGACAAAGACATTGATCCGCTCATCGGCGGCAAAAATTTAGGGTATCGCGTGATTCGGCTGCAACCGGGGAAGATGAGTTTCCCAATGCATTTTCACAATTTCGGGGAGGAGATGTGCTATGTTATGGAAGGTGCCTGTACGCTCAAAACCCCTCGAGGCGATGTAGAAGTAAATGAGGGCGATTTCCTCGCGTTTCCACCGGGTACAATTGGGGCACATAAGTTCGTAAATAGCAGCGATGCGCCGGTCACGTTGTTCATTCTCGGTACAACCATACCGCACGACGTGAGTGAATACCCGGATTCTAACAAGGTACTCCCGTATGTTGTTGGGAAAATCTACCGGAAAGACCCGAGCCTGAGTTATTGGGATGGAGAGGTTTGACGCAACCTCTGATTCTCTTTCGCACGGGCATCCTCCTGCTCTGGATTGACAACCGCACGCAAGGCAACTTCCATTTCATTACGTATCGTTGCATATTCGGGCTTCGATGCTAAGTCATCGTTCTCCAATGGGTCAATGTTCACATTGAATAGCTGCGGCTCGCTTCCGACGTAATGACACAATTTGTAATCCCCACGTTTGAGCATAAAACCTGCGTTAGGCATCCCCATGTGATGGTACTCCGAAAAGACAGTGCGCGTTGTTTCCTGTGCTTTCCGTCGTGCTATCTCCAGCAAACTGTCACCCGGTAAATCAGAAGGCGTCTCCAAATCAGCAATCTCCAACAAAGTCGGTAAGACGTCCACTAAAGAGACGTTTTCTGCGACTCGATCGTGCTCACCTGAAGGGAGGCGAAGCATCAACGGCACTCTTACCGCCGGTTCGTAGAAGCACTGTTTTTGCCAGATACCGTGGTGTCCTGCCATCTCACCGTGATCGCTGGTATAGATGACAAGTGTATTTTCGCGTAGTGGCGACGTGTCAATCGCCTCAAGTATCCGCCCGACTTGTGCATCGAGGGACGAGACAAGCGCGTAATAGGAGGCTAAGGCACAACGGACAACGGATTCAGGTGGTGGGATGTCGTTCTGCCATGCCCAACGATGATGTTGAATTATAGGGTGTTGCGATTCAAGCGGTTCGTTCCATGTCTCAGGTAATTCGAGTGTGTCTGGATCATACAGTGAAAAGAATTCGGGGGGTGCGATCAGTGGAAAGTGTGGGTGCATGAATCCACAATAGAGTAGAAACGGTTTGTCGTCCGGTGACGCGGCTTTTTCGAGAAGGAAATCCACTGCCAAGTCCGTGACGTTTCTGTCATATCGTGTGTGTTCGTGATCTCCCGGTCCGCATTCAGCAACGTGTGAGTTGGAACCTCGCCGTGCGTCTGCGGTGCGTCGTGGCGGTCTTCCATTTCTGCTACACCATCGCGGCAAGTCATCCAGTAAGCGATGAGAGAAGCCGAGCAGTCGATCAGTTCCGTTGAAATGCGTCCGTCCGCACAGCACAGTCTCATAACCCGCTTTCGCCAAGTAACCCCCCCACGTTTGATACTGCCGATCCGCAATTACGCCTAAGTCCCACGCGCCAATTTGATGCGGATAACGACCTGTGAGCATTGATAAGCGTGAAGGCGTACAGATTGGATAATTGCAATAGGCGTTGTCGAAGGTGTAACTCTGTCCAGCAAGGCGATCAAGATGAGAGGTTCGGACAATCGGATGCCCGCTATTCCCCATCACAGCACCGGCGTGTTCATCTGAAAACAGAAAGACAATATTCATTTTTTTAACTTTCCTTGCGGAGTCGTTGATCGGGTTTCATGTTTAACGTGCCTTCCTCTTGAATCACCTGCGCCGTTATTGCAGGCTCATAACTTGACCCTATTTTTTGCTATTAATACCGAATTAAGATTCTGTAAAGTATATCCGATTTCGAGAAAGGAAGCGACAATTTTTTATTCTCAGAGGTATTAGCAACCCCTGTTTCCAAACCCAAGAAATTAGTCGTCAATCTTGCAAAAAAGTGATATGATATGTCCAGGAAACTCGTGAAGGAGGCCACTTTGATGCAAACAACGGATCACCATGTTACCGAATTACTCCGAATATCCGCTTGCGCCGCTGTTGCAAGCTGCCGTCCTAAGATAACAGGACTTACGCAAATGCGTTAGAAAAAGGGATATTGAGACGCGAAAACGGGCATTGCGGCACTTTTAACCCCCTAAATCCCCCTTATCAGGGGGACTTTGAGAGGAAATGCGTAAGTCCTAGATAATTTTCGTAACCGTAAGCCCGTAATGAAATTAGGTTCTCCTTAAATGGCATAATTTTGCTTCGCAGCGAGAATGCTTTACATTTGGAGGGCGGATAGAGGGAACGCACACAACCGTTCAAATACCCTTCATCACTCCGCAAGGGAACATTAAAATATGGGTAGCACAATGACCTCTCGACCTAATATCGTACTCATTATGTGTGATCAGATGCGGTGGGACGCTGCCGGGTTCGCTGGCAGTCCAATCGTTCAAACGCCGCATCTGGATCGGTTAGCAGCGAGCGGTGTCTGCTTTGAAAACGCTTACTGTGCATCTCCAGTCTGCTCACCAGCACGCGCAAGTTGGTTGACTGGACTTTACCCGCATGCCCATTTACAACTACGGAATTATGGGCCCAAAAGAATGGGCGAGTTCGGTGGCTATCTACCTCACGACCGGACCACTATTGGGGATATACTCAAACGTGCTGGCTATCGCTGTGGTATTGTCGGACCATGGCATTTGGGGGATGACCATCGTCCACAACACGGATTTTCTGATTTCTGGTGTACCTATCGTTATCAGGGAGACCATCCAGATCCACTCTTTGACTATTTTGAAACGGAAGGGATTGAAAACCTCTATCGCTCAGCGGCACCGGGAATGACGCAGTACGGAAATATCTTGGAATTCGGCACGATCACAGATCCTCGACAGCAACGCACAACTTGGACAATTGACCGTTCCCTCGAATTTGTTCAGCAACAAGACAATGCCCCGTTCTTTCTATTTGCGAGTATCAAAGATCCACACCCACTTGTCTTGGTACCGCCGGACCTCCTGGCACGCTATCGCGAAGAAGAGATGCCGCTACCTTCCTCTTTGCGCGACCCACTTGATGGGAAGCCCGAATTTCAAAAGCACGGAAAATTCCGTATCCCTTCAACGGTCACTGAAGATGAATTCCGCCGAATGATGACTTACTACTACGCCCTCATCACACACATCGACAACCAAGTTGGACGCTTGCTGAACGCGCTTGAGGGAACAAATACGGTTGTCGCCTTCATGAGTGACCACGGCGAATTGCTCGGTGACCACGGCTATACCGAGAAGTGTTTGATGTATGAGGCTTCGGTGCGGGTGCCGTGTCTCCTCTCATGGCAGAACCATTTGCCATCCGGTTTTCGAGTAACGACCCCTCTGGCGGGCGTGGATCTGATGCCGACCTTGCTGAGTTTCGCGGGTCAGACACCAGAAACGCCGATTGATGGGCGGTCCGTCGCGGGAGCAATTTTGGATGGGCAAGAACCCGAACACCAACCGATCTTCGCCGAAATCGCCAGCCTCGATGCAATCTATCACAATGCCAACGATCCAGAAGAACTAACAGCGCATGTAATGATTATTGACGATCACTGGAAATATGTTCGGAACCGTTTCGATATTGATGAACTGTATGACCTAAAAACCGACCCGGGCGAAATGCGAAACGTTGCCAACCGCCCTGAACACCAGAACCGCATCGCACAGATGCGCCAGCAGATTACAGAGATGGTTCGCCGGACGGGTCCCGGTCCTTATGTATGGTGTTTGTAGCGACAAGATCACACGAGTTAGTTACGTCCATCACCGATAACAGGAGGAATAAATGGATAACGAAGTCATGAGTAACGAAGAAAATTATGCTTTCGATGTAGCAGGCTACCTACACGTTCCGGGTGTCCTCAATCCAGAAGAGGTAGCGGCACTCAACGCGGCATTAGATATCGTTGGAGAGCGTGAGACCCTGTTAGGCGGAGAGAGTTTGCACCGCGAACTGTTCCGGGACCTACTCGTCCATCCGAAATTGGTGTGGTATTTGAATCAGATCATCGGACACGGTTTCCGACTTGATCAGGTACCTCAATTGTTGGGGGATCGGGAGGGTGAAGTCGGTTCAACACTCGTCGGCGGCGACGAACCGAGAAACCCGTCCTTGGCATATCGCCAACAAAACGGTCGGCGGAGTTGTCAGGGCGTGAGAGCGATCTGGGTATTGGACGATGTTGAAGAAGGGGACGGTGGACTGGTTGTTGTCCAGGCAAGTCACAAGAGCAATGTCGAAACGCCTCACGAATTGGCGACCGGCACTGATGATATGGGGATAGTCGTGCAGCCGGAACTCAAGGCAGGCGATCTGTTCTTGGTCGCGGTACCTACGCTCCAAGGGGTTCGACCGTGGAAAAGCGATCCGAAAAGGTTGTTGTCCTATTGGTATGCGGCGCGTGCAGCAGTGCAGTCCAATCCACATGGACCTTACTCAGAGACCGAATCTTTACCCGGATGGGCGGACGAAGCAACACCTGCGCAAAAGGCGGTCTTGTACGTCCCCGGATATAAGGGTTCAAGTCCACCACCGGTGATCAATACAGATGGTGAAGAGTCATGGGTGGAAGAAGACCCATCCGTCATTCACCCATCAATTTATACTCGCGACCCGAACTCAGGCATTGATGAGAAAGAATTTTTCTTTTGGGATCTGAACGGGTATCTGGTGGTGCGCGGCGTAATGGATGAGCAGTGGTTGGCAGAGGCGAATGAAGCGGTGGATAAATTCCAAGATCGTATCGTCGTAGGTGAGGAACTCGCTCGCGGGTCGATAAGTCAGGCTGGCACAGGACGACCGCTCCTGTCGGGCTTGTTAGACCTACCAGCACCCTATAACGCTCCATTTCGACGCATGATTACGCATCCTACCGTGGTGCAGCGACTGAATTGGATGGGCGGTAGCGGCTATCGCACGAGTGGCGCGACCGTATTCTGCGCGGTTAAAGGAACATCGGGGCACTCGCTCCACGATGGCAATGAGCCAATGAGTCCATCACGCGGTTATTATTTTAAGAACGGACGCAGTTATGCGGAGACCGTCACGATTACATGGCAATTGCGTGATGTCGAGCCAGGACTTGGTGGTTTTGCGTGTGTGCCGGGCTCTCACAAGACCCAGTACTCCATGCCTTCCGGCATTCGGACGTGTGATGATACCATGGGTTTGGTGGTACAACCTGTGATGAAAGCAGGGGATGTGCTCTTCTTCATGGACGGCGGTTGCACACACGGTGCTTTAGCGTGGAAGAATCCTGTCCCCAGGCGCGGGGTCCTGATTAAGTACCAGTCAAAAAATGTCAATTGGGGCGGTGGTGTGATTGATCCGCAAGAACGGTGGGGCAATATGGTTGAAGATATGACCGAGGAACAATTCGCCGTCATGCGGGGACCGGAACGCGATGGTCGCCACCGAACTGTACCGAGACTGGTTGTGGAAGATGGGCAGGTGTCCGTTTCCTACGATCCAGAAGGGGACAATTATGCCTCAAAGCATCGGCGAAAACCGGGTGAAACACGCGGATAATCGGTTTTTCGGCTGAGTTCTGGGTTATAGAGTTCCACAAATGAGCGGGAAGGGGTATTATATGAGACATGAGGTGCGATGGGAACGGATGTTCCCAGATGAGTTAGAAGCGGCACTCGAGGCGTGTCCAATGGTATATCTACCTTATGGGTTGTGCGAACCGCACGGTTGGCACAACGCAGTGGGAATGGATGCGATTCGGGCACATGAATGCTCGTGCCAGGCGGCACAAACACACGGCGGGATTGTCGCACCGCCGTTTTACTGGCATTGCCATGAGATTGGTGGTTACGGCGCATGGGGACACAAGCAAGTCGACCAAGAGCGACCGTGGCTGACAGCTATACCGCCTTGGATGTTTTTGAAGAATATCTGTTATCACATTCGAGCAGTGGATGCGTTGGGTTTTCACGGGGCAATTCTATTTTCGGGGCATTCGGGTCCACATCGGTTGGACGTGCCGGTAGTGATTGAGATTATGCAGGCACATGTTGGCGTTCGGATGTATTCAACGATGAGTATCGGTGCGGATATCGAACGTTTCGAGGATGGCAAAGGACTGGGGGGACACGCTGGACGTGGTGAAACGTCCGTGCTCTGGGCGGTGGCACCCGATTGCGTGGATATGTCGCGGATGCCGACGGATGACACACGCGCACCTGATTTCGCAATGGGAGATTTCAATGAGTCCTCCAGTCGTCAAGTTGGGGAACAGATGGTGACCGATATCGTGGCGCATTTTGGTGAAAAGACGCGGGAGTTGCTATCGGCTTATGAAGCGGAAGTGTCGAATCACACGCCCCTAACGTTTGATGATGTCGAAGGGATTTGGGAAGACGAGATCCGACCGAGGTTGACTGCGTTTGCTTCCCTGCAGCCTCCCGAACCCGCACCACCTTCCGATTCTCGATGGTATCCGAACTCGCAGGTACCCAAAGGGCGGATACTATAGCACATTGGGCTATTGGAATTAAATCGTGAAATGGTTTGCTATACAAACCCGAGTTTTTATGTGAGGAAAACTATGAAGTCTCAGGATGTAAAGGAAATTAAAGAATCCGTTCGTCTGCTTTCGGAGTGTTGTTGCTGGGGCGTTTCTGCCTTCCTACAGAAGAACTGAATACACCTGTCCGGCACTTTCTTCGGCTTGCTAAAAGGAGGGAATCGTGGTAACATAACGGTATGTTTGCGATACGGCTTAAACATCTCAGTCAATCAGAACTCGCAAGGAAGATAGCCCTTTGGGTGCTATCCATCGGGTTCCTATTTTTCGGGTTTTTCTCTAACGTATGGCATGTCGCTGAACAGCAGTGGTTTGACACGCATCAGCGAGACACCGAAAGCCTGATTATAGGTAGGATGGTCAAATCTCGTCAAGATGGCATCTTCTCGTCAGGCGGACTGACGGGGGCGGGAGTTACGACGAATATTCAGCAGGACTGGATATCTGCAAACCAGATTGACAACCAATATGCAGCCTATCTCAACAAAGGCTCCTTTGATAAATTCTCACCCTACATGTCACAACCCGGCGGACAAGGAATAGTTTTCAGTCTGTTTGATAGGCTCATTCCCGTATCGCCTCAAATCAAGTTGTGGTCATTCTACGTACTAACAGCACTACTCTCAGCGATCGCATTCACGGCGATTATAGACTGGTTCTATGAGGCATTTGGCGGGTGGGTCGCTATCTTCACCTTATGTTCGGCGGTGCTTTCGCAATGGTTGACAGTGTTTGGAAAGAATCTCTGGTGGAGTCTATGGGCGTTCTACCTACCGATGATTGTCGTCATGTATTTCCTTAAACGCCACAGGATCCCATCGAACCGTCAGTTCATCAGGTTTGGAGTGCTGATCTTTGCTTCGGTTTTCATTAAGTGTTTCATCAATGGCTTCGAGTATATTACGACCACTCTCGTAATGATGGTGACACCTTGTATCTATTATGCTGTCCTTGACAGATGGAACAGGCACCAATACGTGAAGTGGACGCTCGCAGCCGGACTCGGATCAGGCGTGGCAATTTTTTTGAGTCTTCTGCTTTTATGCTTCCAAATCGGTGCCGCGAAGGACGGGTTCATGGACGGCGTTGCGCATGTGTTCTATTCCTTCGGGAAGCGAACGCACGGAGAGGCAGAAGGTTTTCCGGAGGTATATGCTGATAGTCTTGAAGCTGGAACGATAGGGGTGGTCATTACTTACGTGAACGGTATCTTCTTTGATCTCAATAACTACATATCCAGCTCGAACACCTTCGTCTCTGACTTCCTATTGAAAATCCGTTATGCATACCTAATCGTGCTTTTTATGGTGATGTCTGTGTTGCTATTTTGGCAGAGTAAAAGGGCGATGGCAGAGCAACGACAACATTATATCGCATTAATCTGGACGACGTGGTTTTCAATGCTGGCACCTTTATCGTGGTATGTCATCTTCAAGGCGCACTCATTCATCCATACGCACATGAGTTTTCTTCTCTGGCAGATGCCCTTTACTTTCTTCGGCTTCGCCGTGTTCGGATGTGCCGTCATCGCATGGACGAAAGGAAACGAACAAAAAAGTAGCATGGAGGGAGTATGAGCGTTAATCGATTAGATCGGTGGATAGATAGAGACCGATTGAGTCCCAACGAAATAGATAGTAACCGATTTTTAAAAGCGGCGAGTCTCTTTGCAGATACAGCCATAGAATATGGGAGAGATAGATACAGTGGCATGGATATGCCACTTTTTGCCGATTGCCTTCATGTTGACCATTTGAAGGCACCCAGATCTATGACGTCTCACCGCACAGGCACCGAGCCGAAACCAGCGGTCTGGAGTTTCTTTCAGAATCAGCAGAACCTGATGCGGTTGTTGGCTTCTTTGAGCCAGTTCACTGGGGATGGTAAATATGTCCACGCCGCTGGAGAAGCCGCCGAATACATGTTCAACAACTATTGGTATCCAGAGAGTGGCGTTCTGCATTGGGGCGGACACGGCTATGTGGACTTGGTAACCGGGAATAGATACGGTCTGAAAGGTGTTGTCCACGAAATAGAGGACGTATACCCCTGCTGGGAACTGCTGAGAGCCGTAGATGCTGACCGGGGCGAGATGCTGATGAAAGGGATTTGGGAGGCAAACATCAAGGATTGGGATGCTCTACACTACAACCGACACGGTGATTTCAGAAAGCAGGTTGATCATGCAAATACTTGGAACAGACCGTGGGATGGATACAAAGCCCCTGAAATCAGCGCGGATCTCTCGTTTATCAGTGTGGCACTGGATCTGGCTTACGCTGCTTACAGTTTGGGCTATCAGAAGCAGGAAGAGGCACCGCGGATGTGGGGGGAACGCCTTTTAAATCTGATTATAAAGCAGCGGGATCCAGAGACCGGTATCTGGCCCAATCTGGTGCATCCACAAATTTCCAGACGCGGGCTTAACGTATTCGGTAGACAGTATCCGCAGGCGACCGAACCGAGAGTCTATGTTGGCAATCAGTTGAACCACACCATTACCCAAATGATGGGCATGCTGACAATCGTAGAAAATGCCGAAAAGTACGGACGTATCGGCGAAATGGCGCACATCAAAGCGGCAGTTGAGCAACACATTATCGGTTTCTTGGACGCCTCCTACGATCCGAAAAGTAACACGCTGAAAAGCATCGTTATTGATGGGACGAATCTCACAGATTTTCGGATAATGGGACCTTTTAGGATAGAGAAACTTTACTTCGGCGCGAAAGAAGGCGGTGCATTTCTGCCACAAAACATTACCCCGCTCTTTACGTCCGTGTGTGCCCGTGGATATCGGGTTTCTGGGGGCAGAAGCGAGTTCAGGGACAACCTACGCACGATGTTTAAAGCCTTCGGGATTGGAGACATCGGTGCTGACAAAAACCGAGAACCACTGTTGAATTTTGATACGACCGCTTTGGAACCCGCTTATATCTTCGCACTGGTTGATTTGTATCGGGTAGAACCGAAGGCAGAATTTCTGGCGATGGCGGAGCGAATCGGTGACAACTTACTTCAAGGTAGACAGCATCCAGATAGCGGACTTTTTACGCTCGAAGATGACTTTATCCTCTACAGTAAGGTTATGGATAAACCCGAACTGCAAGAGGGACATGAAGGGAAAAGTGTGGCTGAGCTCCTGCAGGACACGCATAAAACAGCGAACCTCGATGCGATGGAGCCGCTGGCACTGCTGAGCCTCTACGCTGCACAAACCGGACGCTACGGCATCATACCCGGATGGACAGCGGGTGGTCTCTACCTCAAGGTAAGCAGTGTCGGCCATATTGTTAGCAAAGAAATGCAGCTATGGTTTGATAAGCCTGCCCTCAAGCAATTTTACACAGACAGTCATATCAACTGCACTTGGGAAATTGACGAAGACTGAGACGGCTGATGGGGAATAAAATATTGACAACTTCATGGAAATTCACATATCATATCGGATAAGCGTTGATCCGTTGCTACTGTTTGAAAGGAGTACCGAAAATGGCGAAAGCCCTCTCCCTCGTTGCCTATGATGACTTGGAAAGCCAAGTTGAAGCATTGGAAAGGGATGGTTATGTCTATTTCCCCAGCGTGCTTGGGACCGATGAAATCGCTGAATTGCGCGCAACCATGGATCGATTAGAAGCAATCCCAGAATCTCATGATCGGGACGAAACACCTCAAAATGGCGACGCATTCCTCCACAAGCTCATTAGTAATTCGTTTAACCGAGACCCGTCTTATCTCCAATTCCTTGACAGATCCCCCGTCTTTGAAGTTGCCGAGGCGGCGCACGGCGAGGATTTTCATTGCATCGGTATGCATTCGTGGCTGACAGGTCCGGGACGTCCGGATCAGGGACTACATTCGGATTGGCTGCCAATCTCCCTACCCGCAGAGATTCGTTCCGATCCGAGAGTCAAAATCCCAATCTTTATCACGACCGCCCATTACTATCTCAACGATATGTATGAGGAATTAGGACCGACGAAGTTTGTTCCGGGCAGTCATTTCTCGGGTTGCTCTCCAAACGGAGCAACAGAATGGAATAACCGAGGTGAAGAGAGCATCTTATGCAATGCGGGGGACGTGGTGCTTTTCCGTAGTGAAGTCTGGCATCGTGGCTCAGCCAATACGAGTGACGAAACCCGTTACCTTATGCAGGTGCACTATGCCATGCGGATGATTACACAGAAATACCCGCCCTATCTGAATAAGTTCCAGTTTGATGAATCGATCCTCGCCCAAGCAACCCCACGACAGAAACGACTCATGGGCGACCATCGACCGAGCAATTACGATTAACAAAGGAGTTATCCATGAAAACGCGTTTATTTTCCATCAGTGTAAAGTCCGCATTCTTCCTATTGATTGGTATTTCTATCATATTGATGGGTTGTGAGAGAGCGCGTCAACAGGTAGACGTTCTTACAACCGCACCCGCAAAACAAGCAAACGCCATGATTGCCTCATCGAGCGACAGTGGCGTAACTGGAATGGCAGTCTTCACACAAAACGGCGACTACATCACGCTCACAGTTGAGATTCAGGACGCAACCCCCGGTCTTCACGCCGTTCATATCCACGCAAATGGTGATTGCAGTTCCGCTGACGGCACATCTGCCGGTGGGCACTGGAATCCCACGGGTGTTGCGCACGGAAAATGGGGAGAAAGTGAGTTTCACCTTGGGGATATCGGCAATATCACCGTCGGAGAAGATGGAATGGGCAGTATTACATTGACGACGGATCTCTGGGAAATCGGTACCGGCTCCGACGTAGATGTTGTCGGTCGAGGCATTATTGTCCATGCTGGCGCGGACGATTTCACTTCGCAGCCTTCGGGTGCCGCAGGGGCGCGTATCGGATGCGGGGTCATTGGATTGGTAGAATAGTTGTAGCAATCCTACTTTACGTTAACGAAAAATGTGATATAAGGAGTACTGAAAATGGCGAAAGCCCTCTCCCTCGTGGCACATAACGATTTAGAAAGCCAAGTTGAAGCACTCGAAAGAGATGGTTATGTCTATTTCCCCGGCGTGCTTAATGCTGAAGAGGTCGCCGAATTGCGAGCCATGATGGATCGATTAGAGACGATCCCTGAGTGTTTGGATCGGCATCAAACGCCTCAAAATGGTGATAAATTCCTCAACAAAATCATCAATAACTCGTTTAATCGCGATCCGTTGTATCTCCAATTCCTTGACAAATCACCGATTATTGAGGTTGCCGAGGCAACGCATGGCGAGGATTGTCATTGCATCGGTATGCAATCGTGGGTGACGGGACCGGGACGTCCAGATCAGGGGTTACACACAGATTGGCTACCGATCAGTCTACCGACGGACGTTCGTTCCGATCCCCGCGTCAAAGTCCCAATCTTCATCACGACTGCCCATTACTATCTCAACGATATGTATGAGGAATTGGGACCGACGAAGTTTGTTCCGGGGAGCCATTTCTCCGGATGCTCTCCAAACGGAGCAACCGAGTGGAATAACCGAGGTGAAGAAAGTATCTTATGCAATGCAGGGGATGTCGTGCTTTTCCGCAGTGAAGTCTGGCATCGTGGTTCTGCCAACACGAGTGAGGAAACCCGTTATCTTTTGCAAGTCCATTATGCGCAGCGGATGATTACACAGAAATACCCACCCTATCTGAATAAATTTCAGTTTGATGCATCGATTCTTGCCCAAGTGAATCCGCAACAGAGACGGCTCCTCGGCGACCATCGACCGAGCAATTATGATTAAAGGCACGCATTTCCGATCCGCTTAAGATGCCATGAACACACAAGTTACGAGCGACCAAGTCGAATTTTATCGCGAGAATGGATTCCTGATTATTGACAATTTCCTGACAGGTTCCGAGTTATCATTATGGCAGGATACCGTTGACAAGGCTGTCGCAGAACATGTGAGCCGTTCTGATGCCTACCACAATCAGAGCGGAGAAGATAGTTACTACAAGAACGTCTTCGTTCAATGCGTCAATTTGTGGAAGACAAGCGAGAAGGTTAAACAGTTGGTCCTTGACCCCCAGTTGGGTAAGTTGGCAGCAGATCTCGCTGGCACTTCCGGTGTGCGATTGTACCACGACCACGCCATGGTTAAGCAACCGTGGGCAAATCCAACGAACTTCCATGTCGATAATCCGTATGACCCGTTTTATTCACATGAGGCAATCATGTTCTGGGTGGCACTCGATGATACAACCGTTCAGAACGGCTGTTTGTATTTTCTGCCCGGTACACACAAGACGAGCAACTTTGAGGTAGGCGGGATCCTCGGACAGGCGGGTGTCGGTGAACTGTTCAGCGAGTATCCAGAGTGGGCGGAGATTGAACCCTACGCTGCTGAGATGAAAGCGGGAACCGGTGTGTTCATCAGCGGGATGGTGGCACATGCGGCGGGACCGAATATGACGACGCATCCGCGCAGGGCGTTCGCCATGCTCTTTATGCCAGAGGATGCCACGTTCAATGGGAAAAAGAGTGCACTGCCCGATGAAGTATTTGCGAAGTTGAAAGCCGGCGACGTGTTGGCGGACGATGAACACCTGCCATTGATTTTCTCGTATTGAGAGGGTAGGAACGTGGATTTGACCTAAGCATATAATTGGAAAGCTGACACATTTTCACACGAGCGGTGTTGGATTGTTGGGTTTCGCTATATCTATTTTTATGAATGTGTCATTGCAAAGCAGGTTTTTCTTGGTAAACTGAAGGATTCTTGGTCACTTACCACTCTACTGATGGGAAACACCCAAGCAAAAACACCTACGGAAACTGTGAAGTCCTATTTATAAGTCAGGATTTTTGAAACAGATCCGAAATGCTGCACCCGAAACCGCCCCAATCCCCATCAAAACCGTCCTCATCCGTCGGCTGGCGGTCCATAGCAATTGGACTTGTTCTCATCCCCATCAATTGTTATTGGATTACTTATATTGAACTGGTACAATACTCCGCGCAGCCCACGATCGTCTCGCTGATTTTCACGGTCGTTTTCAACGTGCTTGTGTTAATGGGATTCAACCAAATACTCAAGCGATTCCTGCCCCAGTTCGCGCTATCTCAAGGTGAACTCCTTGTCATCTATGTCATGTTATCCGTAGCGTCTGCCACTGCGGGACACAGCATGATGGAGATCTTGGTTTCTACGTTGGGACACGCTTTCTGGTTCGCAACGCCTGAGAATGATTGGAAGGACCTGTTTTGGCGGTACATTCCGAGTTGGCTTGCCGTGGCGGACAAGGGTGTTCTTTCGGGCTATTACGAGGGAGATTCTACGCTCTACACAAAGCAGCATCTGTTGGGCTGGTTAACGCCTGTGATGAATTGGTTCGCCTTTCTCTTTGTGATGTTGTTTGTTATGGTTTGCATTACTGTCATCGTTCGGAAACCGTGGACGGAAGATGAGAAACTGGCGTATCCGATTATCCAACTTCCGGCTCGGATGACGAGCGACGGTTTCTTCACAAATCGGTTGATGTGGGTCGGTTTCGGGCTTGTGGCGGCTTTCGACATCGTTAACGGTCTCCACCACGTCTTTCCTGCGATACCCTCCGTGTACGAGAAAGCATACCGTTTCAGATTCACAGAGAAACCCTTCTCCGCAATGGGATGGCTGAGATTGGGGATCTACCCTTTTGTTTTAGGCATTGGGTTTCTAATTCCGTTGGATCTGTTGTTTTCGAGTTGGTTTTTCTTTTGGGTGTGGAAGGGGCAACAGGTCATTGGAAGCATTATGGGTTTAGAAGGGACGGGTTATCCTTACGTCAACTATCAGGGATTTGGTGCCTATATGGGCATCTTTCTGATTGCCTTATGGAGGAGCCGGGAACATCTTCGGAACTTATTCGGTGCGAAAGTCCGTTCCGCTTCCACGCGGGATGAACCGATGTCTAACTGGTCGGTTGTTCTCGCGCTTATCGCTGGGGTTGCGTTTCTGACCTTTTTTTGTTTGAGGGCAGGTATGTCCCTCTGGGCGATACTTGTTTTCTTTGGACTCTATTTTGCCTTCTCCACGGCGGTTTCTCGGATGCGAGCCGAACTCGGATCGCCAATGCACGACTTGCACTATACGGGACCCGAACGAGTCATGGTTGCGGCTGTAGGCACTCGTAGGTTAGGACCGAATAATCTTTCGATGTTCTCTTTTTTTTGGTTTTTTACACGCACTTTCGATTCGCATCCGATGCCCCATCAACTTGAAGGCTTCAAACTCGCCTCAACGTCGGGAATCCGAAGTCGTTTTATGCTGTTTGCGATCCTGATCGCACTGTTCGTTGGTATCCTCTCGCAATTTTGGGCACTTATATCCGTTCCTTATCGACTCGGTGCTTTACACGAGATGTCTCGCGTCCCGATTATATACGGATCTGAACCGTGGACACAACTGCAAAAATGGTTAACAAACCCACTTGCCCCGGACTATTGGGCAGTAGGATTTACCGGAATTGGTTTACTGTTCGCGCTTTTCCTTATGTTGATGCGGATGAAGTTTTTCTGGTTCCCTTTTCATCCTGCAGCGTATGCCACCGTGTGTGGGAGTTGGGCAGTCAATTACATCTGGTTTAGTCTGGGGGTGGTGTGGTTGCTGAAATTGGTTCTGCTAAAATACGGTGGAAGGAATGCCCATCGAAAGGCGATGCCGTTCTTTTTGGGATTGATATTGGGGCAATTCACCGTTGGGAGTCTGTGGACAATATTGGGGATGGTGTTTAATATACCGACTTATGGAATTTGGCCTTAATACACTAAACTTTTGGTAACTTTAGGACACACCTGTCGTTCCGCTGGGGCTTAGGGTTTGGGAGATGTCTGTATTTCTATAGACATTTCGCCGTGTCCGATCTCGATGTAGCAGCGAGATGTGCTCGCAATGCTGTTAACTTCATAACATCAATAACGTTAGTACGTAATGAAATTAGGTTCTCCTTAAAATGGCATAATTTTGCTTCGCAGCGAGAATGCTTTACATTTGGAGTGCGGATTTAAGGAACGTACTCAACAGTTTAAACGCACTTAATTTCTCCGCAAAGGATATTAAAAATATGAAAATTCAAAAAATTCAGGCGTTTCCACTTGCTTACCCGGAACCACACTACAAGGGTATCGAACGTTATATCACGCTCGCTCGTGTGGAGAGCGATGACGGTCTCGTGGGTTGGGGGGAGTGTATCTCACAATTCCGAGAAGCGACACTCGCAACACAGATAATTATTGATGAGGGATTTGCGCCGATGCTTACAGGTGAAGATGCCTTAGATGTGGAACGGCACTGGCATAAAATGCTCGACCACATCTGGTGGTATGGTCCTGAAGGCATCGCCGCATTCGCTGTCAGTGCTGTGGATATGGCGTTATGGGACTTAAAGGGCAAAGCACTCGGTTTACCCGTCTGTCAACTCCTTGGCGGTCAACTCCACAACAAAATTGTCGCAATGGCATCATTCATCTTCGATATGGAAGACTTGGACTGGACCCTGAACGAATTTCGGTGGTTGCGTGAGCAAAACTACCGTATCGTCAAAGGTGGTTGGGGGATGCGACCCGAGGCGGTGTTCGGTCTCGATCGCCAGCGTGATATTGAGATGATCCGTCGTGTGCGTGAGGTGATTGGAGATGAGCTTGAGTTTGTCATTGATACGCCTGGCCATCGGCGTATTTGGGATGTCCCGACAGCGATTCAACGCTTCCGAGATCTCGAACCCTATCGGCTCAAATGGATTGAGCAGCCTCTGCCACCCCAAAACTTTGAAGCATACGCCCAACTGCGGTCAGTGGTCATGACCCCCATCGGGACAGGTGAGGATGAATGGGATGTCGAAAGCTACAAACGGCTTATCCAGTCGGGTGGCGTCGATATCGTGCAAATTGATCCGGGGCGTTGCCATGGACTCACCGGCAGCCGACGTGTCATCAAACTCGTTGAGGCGGAGAACCTTCTGTTCAGTGCCCATTCATGGAGTAGTGCCTTAAACACGGCGGCGAGTCTGCACATGCTTGCGAGTTCACCTCATGCCGATTGCACGGATTTTAAGCCCCATGAATCCCCGATGCAGCATGAATTGGTCAGCGATCCGTGGGCCCAAGAGGACGGTTATGTCGCTATCCGAGACGTTCCGGGATTGGGGGTCACGGTGCGAGAGGATGTTGTGGAGAAATATCTGTTTGGATAGCAAATAGCAATCGAACCCCAACGCTACACTCGCAACACGCATTCCTGCCTCAATATCCGGGACACCGCTCCCAACTTTTGTGACATAGCCAACGCCTTCATGCCCCGGAGGCGCGTAACCACCGTCCCGAAAGGTCGCTAAGTCCCATGCACAGACTCCACAGGCGGCACTTTGAACTTGCACTTCACCCGCCTGTGGAGCGGATACATCAATATCAATGATCTCGACTCCACCGTTTTCTCCATACCTGATTGATTGCGTTTTCATCGGTCTATACGCCCCTTCTTAGATTGGTTAAACAGCGAACAATAACACGATTTTTCCAGATTATAGCATACATTCTAAAGGCAACTACCACTTTCGTATGAGGTGCACACTTCTCATTAAGCACGCTACCAATTGGTATGAGACCCATCCCGTCGGCGAAGGTGTGGCGGTTCCGCGAATTTGAAGGTCTGTGACGTTACGAGTTCCTCATCAACTTCAACGCCCAAGCCGGGACTGTCTGGCACCGGTATGACTGCACCGTCAAGTTTGTGTTGTACGGGAAATAGATCCTCATCATAGTGTCCAGATTTTTCTGTGGGAGAGACACGGATTTCTAACCACGCGAAATTGGGAACCGCCGCTGCCAGATGAACCGTCGCAGCCGTGCATATCGGTCCTAATGGGTTGTGTGGCATCAGGTCGATATAATGTGCTTCAGCCAAGCCCGCAACCTTCATTGATTCCGTCAATCCACCGACGTTGCACACATCAAGTCGGGCAAAATTCGTGATACCGCGCGCCAGATAAGGGAGAAACTGCCATTTACTGGAAAATTCCTCGCCAATAGCGAATGGGACATCGACCATCGTCCGCAGGGATTCATACGCTTCTGGCGTCTCATCTCGGATCGGCTCCTCCAAAAAGTCGAGCGTGCCAGAGGGCATACGTTGACAAAAAGATGCCGCTTCCGCAACACTGAGCCGGTGATGATAGTCGATACCAAGAACAGGTTCGGATCCGATGGCTTCTCGGAGTGTCGTCAACCATTCTGCGGCAAGGCTGATGGACTCGCGTGGCTCAAAGATGCGTTCCTCGCCCGGTTTCGCACGATGTAGGACGTTTGTTCGGATGACGTTCCATCCGTTTTCAAGCAATAAATTCGCGTTCGCAATCAATTCCTCAACCGTAGACGCGCCCGTCGTCGCAAAGCATGGAACCGCGTCGCGTTGCTTTCCACCAAGCAGTTGATAAACCGGCACGTTCAATGCCTTCCCGACAATATCGTGCAGTGCGATGTCAATCGCTGAGATCGCGCCCGTCAATGCCCGACCGCCCTCAAAATACTGGCTCCGGTACATCTCCTGCCACAGCCCACCGATTCGCATCGGATCACGCCCGATGAGGAATTCGCGATAGTGTTTAACTGCTCCCACGACAGCCAATTCTCGACTCGAAAGTCCAGATTCGCCCCATCCATAGATGCCTTCATCCGTTTCCACTTTAACAATGTGTTGATTTCTGTGTCCTACCCAAACAGGATAGGGTTTAATGTCGGTGATTTTCATGATAGGTTTTCTCCTGCGCGGACTTCGTTCTGAATTTCTAACCCTTATACCAAATTGCTTGGCGTGTGTCAATTGGTTTTCGTGTTTTGTAGATGTCAGCAGTGCTTGAACCAAACGGATAGGTATGTTACAATTGCAAAAACAAAAAGGGAGGCACTCAGATGGCTAACAACCAAATTAAAATAGCGGCATGTCAATTGTTCACCAGTGAAGATGTTTCTACCAATACTGCAAAAGTGCTTCAGCAGATCGAAACGTGTGCAGAGATGGAGATCCAGATCGCGGCATTCCCTGAAGGATGCCTGTTCGGCTACTACTGCCGGACGGATTATTGGGAACGTATCTCGCCACAGGTTTTTAAAGAAGCTGAGGCGGAAATAGCGGAAGCGGCGCGTCGGCATGGAATCGCCGTTATTGTCGGCTCCGCGCATCACGATGGGGAAAATTGGTACAACGACCTCGCTGTTTTCGATCCGCAAGGAACCCTCAAATACCGTTACGGCAAAACCTTTCTCGCAGGGGAACAGTGGTGTACCAACAATCGCGGTCCGCTACCGATTGTGGAACTCGCTGGTGTTGCGTGTTGCTTCATCATCTGCCACGATGTCCGCTATCCAGAGTTAGTCAAATTGCCTGCAGCGATGGGCGCGCAACTCTGCATCTTCTGCTCGTGTGAAGCAGGGTTGCTATCGGAATATAAACTCTCCGCTTATCGCGCTATGCCGATCTCACGCGCGACGGAAAACGGTATCTATCTCCTAATGGCGAATACACCTGCGAACCCTGATGACATCGGTTCACCCGGATCGTCGCATGGCAACTCGAAGATTGTGCATCCAGATGGTAATGTTATCATAGAGGCTGGGTTTTTCGGGGATGACATCGTTTCGGCAACGATAGACCTCTCGCAGGCGACAGGTTCGCAGGCGAAACGGACCTACAATGAAGACACCATCCTGCGGGAATGGTTCCGACAAGGGTGCGAATTCGTTGTAAAAGTCTGAAATCAGTATAGTATCTGAAGGAGTTAGATATATGCCAAATCAAACTGTCCAGATCCGTTGGTGGGCTGTGAGGGGCTTTCAACGGGATTATCTGCGGCGACTAATACGATGGCAAGGGTTGAATTTCGTTCTTACTCCCGATAGTACCATCTATGCAGTGCAACAGACCATCATCTGGTGTTCAGAGACGGGTTCATTGAGTTACCGACGGTTCTCGGACTTGGTGTGGATATGGACGATGCCGCTATTGAGGCGGTTCGAGATGAGACGTTTCGGTTGCGTGGTATGTTCTGGCACTCAGATGACGGGGCTTTTGCTGATTTTTAGGCATAGGTCTTAAAACAACCTCTCACAGTATCTTATCCGTATCCTGATCGGTGGGACGTGTGGAAAGATTCGTTTTCGGTGGGATGTCCCATGAGATATATCCGCAACGCGGGCAACGCATCTCAAGTTCAACGAGGTTTCTGACAGTCCCTGTCCTTTCGGGTTTCCGTCGGGTTTGACATTGTGGACACCGAACAGCCCGAAATTCGTCCGCATCGCTTTTGCCAAAATAGGCACCTATCTTAAAAAGAACAAGCAGCAACACGAGAATAAAAACACATACAAAACTAAAGATGAGAAAAGGCAAGAGTGTTGGCATGTTGCTTTCCTCAAAATATGCGTTAATCTTGTAACAGTATTAGCGGCTTCACCGAGTGCTGACGAAAGGTTGCTTCTGTAACGGTATCCTCAAAGAATGGATCAAAAAACGCGTCGGCAGTGTCCAAAAACGCTGGTAGGTTGAGTCCCATGTAATTTCCCGACGGGTCGTCACATTCAATTACAACTTGTCGCAATTTATCGCGTCCGGCAGTAGAAAGCGTCCGTAACGGACGCAGCATCCGTGTATGATACTTGATGAAGGTTGCTGACACCTGAATTAACCCTTGAAGGAACAAGCGATACGTGTCTTCTGCTTCGTGCCATAATCCTTCCCATGCCTCATGCGCCTCCCACCAATACGCAAAGTTGTAGAGATCCACGCCGTATAGATAATCCTCGTTCTGTCTCCACATCTCTGGCGGTAAAGGTTCAGCATCGTGCTCTTCTTCCACCCCGTAACTGTGGCCAAGTGGATCGCGAATCGGATGTGGTGTGACACCGGGTATATGTCGATATGGCGGAAACGGCTTTTGTGGACAATATCGCTGCCAATTGACATCAAAAGGTTCAGGATTTTTAATTTTACCTTGCGGTTAAACAACGTGCGCCTGAGTTATCACGTACGTTCCTTAAACCCGCCCTCCACTTCGTTACGGGCTAACGTTTTTGATACTTAGGATTTACGCTCTGCCGATTCCAATGTAATGAAAACCTGCCGCTCTCGCTTCTTCTGGAGAATAAACATTGCGTCCATCAATGAGGATCGGAGTCTTCATCTGCTTCGCGAGCCTACGGAGTTCAAGCTTGTGATAGAGTTCCCATTCAGTAACGAGCACGAGGGCATCGGCATCGTAAGGAAGTTCGTATACATTTTCCGTGAAAATCACTCTGTTATCGTTAGTTTCGCCGTTCCCACTTAAGGCGCGGTGTGCGTTTACAATAGCGATCGGATCGTGTGCCCGAACTGTCGCCTCCGCTTTAATCAGTTCACGGATAATGTCAAGTGCCGGTGCTTCTCGAATGTCATCCGTGTTTGGTTTGAAGGCGAGTCCGAGGATACCAATGGTCTTGCCTTTGAGTGTGCCCAATGTGCTGCGCAATTTTTCGATGACACGTTCCCGTTGACGGAAGTTAATGGTGCGTGCGGCTTTTGTAATCGGCATCTCGTATCCAGATTGTGCTGCGACCCCTAACAAAGCAGCGGTATCTTTCGGATAACAACTGCCGCCCCATCCAAGACCTGCTTGGAGAAATCGATTCCCAATACGTCCGTCAAGTCCAATACCGCGTGCGACTTCTGTTACGTCTGCCTCAACCTCCTCACAGAGTCCCGCAATTTCATTGATAAAACTGATTTTAAGCGCGAGGAAGGTGTTCGCCGCGTATTTAATCATTTCAGCACTGTTCGGATCCGTTGTCATCATTGGGGGGAGATGGTAAGAAGATGGACGTGGAAACTCGCTCGGCGGGTCAAACGTCTGTTCGAGGATCGGTTTATAGAGGCGGCGCAAAGTATCAATTGCTTCTTCGCTGTTTGCACCGACGACGATCCGATCCGGATAGAATGCACCTTGTAATGCCAATCCCTCTTGCAAAAACTCTGGGTTTGAAGCGATGGAAACGTTTCCTCGAATCCCACGTTCCGAAAATACCTTCTCCGCAACTTCAGCGACACGTTGATTTGTGCCTATCGGGACTGTAGATTTGACAACAAGTGTGTAGTGCCTATCAGGCAGACAGACTTGGGCAACCTCTTTGGCGGCTTGTTCCACGTGTTGCGTATCCGCTTCACCGTTCTTCTTCGGTGGTGTTCCCACAGCAATCAGAATCAGTTCTGCCTCCGGTACAACTTCAGCGACATTCGGTGTGAAACGGATGGTGTGTTGCACCTCTTCAAGAAGGCTTTGGATGCCGGGTTCATGGATAGGACTTCTTCCCTCGTGCAAAAGGTTGAGTTTGCTCTCGTCTTTGTCCACCGCAGCGACATTATGGTTCAGATGTGCCAGCACCACAGCCGTGGTCAAGCCAACATATCCTGTTCCTATAATTGCAATTTTCATTTTACTGTATCTTGATCTCCTCGTCGATCAACTGTTTGGCATTCAGGTTGCTTATAAATTTATCCACTTTGAAAGCGTCAATTGCACGCATAGGAAACTTCCATTCATTGAACTGCTGGTGGCTGAACATTTTCTAACAGTCTATTGATAATATCCAAGCTTGTGACACCGTCAGCCTCGGCGGTGAAATTCGTCAAAATTCGGTGGCGTAGCACAGGTACAGCGACTGCCTTGATATCTTCATAACCGACATGATAGCGTCCCTGAAGAATAGCACGCGCCTTCGCTCCCAGCACGAGATACTGCGATGCACGCGGTCCTGCACCCCACTGCACCCAATCCTGAATGAAATCGAGGGCATCTGAAGCAGGTCGCGTCTGCCGGTTCAGTTCCACCGCATAATCCACGATTGCTTCAGCAATCGGTACTTTCCGGACAACCTGTTGGATTCGCAAGACCTCTTCTCCTGTGATAACGGGTTCTATCTCCGGCTCATAAGCCGCAGTTGTTGTCATTACAATCTCTTTTTCGGCGGTTTTATCTGGGTAATCAAGCGTGATATGGAACATAAATCGATCGAGTTGCGCTTCGGGTAGCGGATAGGTGCCTTCCTGCTCGATCGGATTCTGCGTCGCTAAAACAAAAAACGGACGTTCCAATGGATACGTTCTGCCGCCTGCGGTGACCTGATACTCCTGCATCGCTTGTAAGAGTGCGGCTTGCGTTTTAGGGGGTGTTCGGTTAATCTCATCGGCAAGGACGATGTTAGCAAAGACGGGTCCATTAATAAAGCGAAAAGCGCGTTTGCCTGCTTCACCTTCCTCAATAATATCGGTGCCGATAATGTCCGATGGCATCAGGTCCGGCGTAAATTGGATTCGATTGAAAGGGAGTTCCAGAATCTGCGCGAATGTGCTAATGAGTAGTGTCTTGGCTAACCCTGGAACACCCACAAGTAAACAGTGTCCCTGCGAAAAGAGTGCGATAAGAAGTTGCTCAATTACTTCGTCTTGCCCAATGATTCGTTTTCTGAGTTGGTTTAAAATATTGTCCTTCGCCGTTTTCAAGGCTTCGGCGGCTTCTATATCTGTTCCGTTCTGTGTTGTTGCGATGTCATTTTTCATAGAAATAGCCATCAGCCATCAGCGGTCAGCAGTCAGCAAGAATGTGTAACTTCACCAGAAACCCTCTTAGCTGATAGCCGAAAGCCGAAAGCCGTTCCTTTCAATCGTTTGAGGCCTTCCATATTTGGAGACCGTCAAAATCAAAGTTCACATCAATGACCTGTGCGCCTGCTTCTTCAAGTTTTTGACGGACGCGGTGTTCGCGTGTAGGTTCACAGTAAAACAGTAGGCATCCACCACCACCAGCACCACAAGCTTTCCCGCCGATCGCACCGTGCGTCATTGCAATTTTAAAGAGGGATTCTATCTGTTCATTTGTGACGGAGGGGTGTAACTTCTTCTGATTTTGCCAATTTTGGGTGAGGAGTTCGCCGAATTCGGTCAGACGACCGCGCATCAGTGCTGTTTTTGTTGCCTCAGCGGTGGCTTTGAGAGCTTCCAGTGCGTCTCGAACACTCGGTTGTCCGCTTTTATAAGCATCGGTCACATTCTGATGTATATTACCAGAGAGACGAGACTTTCCGGTATAACAGAGAACAAGGTTCTTTTCAAGTTCACAACGGATGTGGGGTGGAAATTTCAATGGTGAGGTCTTCACCTCTTCCCCCTGAAACTCCATAAAATGAATCCCACCGATCGCGCTCGCGTACTGATCCTGCTTCCCGCCGAAGATACCGAGTTCATGACGTTCAATATTGCTTGCGAGATCCGCATACTCATAAGGAAGATAGGTGGCTTCCTTAAGTGCACCCAGCACACCGATGAGTGCGACTCCCATTGCTGCGGAAGTGCCCAATCCACTTCCCGGCGGCGCGGTGGACTGAGTGATCAGGTCGAAACCGCCAATTTGTATGGACATTCGTCGCACAGCTGCCTTGACTAAATCAATGTTCCCATCATATTCAAGTTGACGTATATCGTCGGCTTCAATGAATGTATCAAAATCCGCAGAATAGATACGAATGCTTTTATCCAGAACGCGCTGGAGTTCAACAGAATCGTCGTGTGCCACCTGGCGTTCACAGCGGAGGGTCGCATAGGCGTATCGGTTAATGGTCCCGTTAACGACAAGCCCTTTTGAATGTTCAGTAAAAAGAGCTACATCGCTCCATCCGCCAGCAAAGTCGATGCGGACTGGGGCTCTCGTTCGGATTAACATGATGAGTCTCCTGACATCAGATTTTAACCAACCCGCTCCGAAGGCATGCCTATAATATAGATGATGCAAACAAAAGAATGGAAGGGGTACCTACAAACAATACGGACAAAGGATTGTGTCAATAACTGCAGGCGATAGTATAGTGTTGGAATATATTGTGAAGGTAGTTTCCGTTATAGAAAAACCCGCAGAGACTTTTGTTATAGGCGTAACATGGAAAAGCCGCAGCCATCCCTCAATCAAAAACGAGGCACAGCCCGGCGGCTTTTCCAGAAACTGAGCGAAAGGACTGCCAGTTTTAGCCGGTAGCGTCGCGAAGTTTCTTACCAGCTTTAAAGACAGGAACCGTCTTCGCTGGAATTTGAAGTGGTGCGCCAGTCTGCGGGTTGCGACCCGTACGAGCTGGACGGTTTTTGGCTTCAAATGTGCCAAAACCGATTAATCCAACAGAGTCGCCATTGCTCAAAGCGTTGCAAATAGCCGCAGCAAAAGCATCAACAGCAGCGTTTGCATCTTTCTTGCTAAGATCTGTTTGTTCAACGATACTGTCGACCACATCGCTCTTCATTAATTTTGCCATGTCAAATGTTCCTCTAATTTTTAGCCCGAATCAGAAAACACCGAGATTTCCGACACAATTCGGAAGCCGAGGTTCCCAGCCTTCGGACTCAAAATGGGTTTAACAAAAAACTAACAGTAATTATATTATACTATACAGATATAGATATGTCAAGATAAAATTTGGTTAACGCCAAAATTAACCTTAAATTACAAGAAAAAGCGAACGCTTGATCCCAAATACCCCTATTAGAAATAGAGAAATCTAATAAGGTTAACTTGACATAGTACATAAACGTGAGTTTGATAAATAAATAATTGAAAGTTTTTGTATAAAGAGAACCCCTTTGGTATAATGAAGTTATCACATTTCTTCAACCAAAAGGAGTTCTCTGATGAATATCATACCACTTTTCTGTGAAATAGACGATTTTTTTCTTGCGTACGAGCAATGGGTGTCACCACAGTGTTTCCCTGAGACGACCCCCCTCGAAACCCGCGGGCGGCCGAGACGTCTGCATCCGAGTGAGGTGATGACGATCTTGATTGCGTTCCATCAAAGCAACTACCGGACGTTTAAACACTAAACCGCTACGAACGTTCTCAGAACGCCTTCACGGGAGTCTCTACGCAGACAGAGGGTATATCTCCAAAGACTTTCGCGAAACACTCCGGGAGCAAGGAAACCTCAGCTTGGTTTACAAAGCCCGTAAGAACATGGACCCCCTGGACTTATCGGTCTCCGATGAGGTGTTGCTGAAAAAACGGGTGCTTATTGGATCGGTGATCCGGGAACTCAAGACACAGATGCAGGTGGAACACTCACGGCATAGAAGCGTTGAAAACTTCCAAGTCAATGTCTTCTCTGCTTTGATCGCCTATCAGCTCTTGGAGAAAAAACCCGCGTTGAACCTCGATGAACTTCAAGGTGTCAGCGATTTACCCGTGATTTTCTAAACGCTAAACTTTTTTCAAACTCACGTTACATAAATCTCTTAATTTTAATACCACAGACTTCACAATTTGTCAAGTTTTTTGTCTTGAAAGTGAAAAATCCCGCTGTAACATGCCAGCTTTTACCGAAATATTTGCTTAAAGGGCGTGTTTGTGGTAAAATTATACAAACTTTACTAAAGTCCTACTTGAATAACATAATAGAGGAAAACATCAGAAATGAGTGAGAGTTATCGTGTTGCGGTTGTAGGTGCAACGGGGGCTGTCGGGAATACTATGTTGCAACTTCTTGAAGAGCGATCGTTCCCAATTGCTTCCCTCAAACTTTTAGCATCGCATCGCTCTGCCGGTGAAATTCTATCCTTTAAAGAAGAGCACATTATCATTGAGGAACTGACACACGACTCGTTTGAAGACGTGGACGTAGTGTTTTCATCAGCAGGCGCGTCTGTCAGTCGCGAGTTCACCCCTACTGCTCTAAAAAAAGGCGCGCTTGTCATTGACAATACGAGTGCCTTTCGCATGGACCCAGGGACACCTCTCGTTGTCCCAGAAGTCAATATGGATGACGCACGCGCTCACAATGGACTTATTGCCAACCCAAACTGCTCTACCATTCAAATGATGGTAGCACTTAAACCTATCTACGACCTTGTCGGCATCAAACGGATCGTTGTCTCCACCTATCAAAGTGTCTCTGGTAAAAGTGGACGTGCTGTGATGGAACTGGTTCAACAAACAACTGAGGCACTCGAAGGTAAACCGGTTACCTTAGATAAATTCCCACATCAGATGGCATTCAATGTCGCATTCGATTGGCCCTTCTTAGACAGCGGCGACAACGAAGAAGAAGTGAAGATGATCAATGAGACCCGGAAGATACTTGCAGACGACACGATCGGTGTCTCTGCTACAACCGTCCGAGTCCCCGTCTTCTTCGCGCATTCTGAATCCATAAATCTTGAAACACACGAGAAACTCACAGCAACCCAAGCGAGAGAGTGCCTCGCCACTGCACCCGGTGTGAAAGTTGTGGACAGTCCCGACAACCAGCAGTATCCGCTCGCCGTTGATGTCGCAGGGGAAGATGAAGTCTATGTCGGTAGAATTCGCGATGATGCTTCCATAGAAAATGGTTTGAATCTTTGGGTAGTCGCAGACAACCTTCGCAAAGGTGCCGCTCTGAATGCTATCCAAATTGCCGAGAATCTGCTGTAAGGCTGCCAGAAAGATATGGAACTCGACCGTACCACGCTGCCGGACTACCTATATCAACGACGTGCTGAGATCGGCATGTTTGAATTGGGGATGGATCTCCGTATAGAGGAGATTGGCGATGGTAATCTTAATACAGTCTATCGCGTCTCAGATACTGTGAATCCAGAGCGTTCGATTGTCCTAAAACACGCGCCACCGTACATTAAGATATTAGGGCCCGAGTATCCATTATCCATCGAGCGTTTGACTTACGAGTCCCGTGCACTCGGTATCTACAACCAGTTCGCAAGTGGGACCGTCCCTGAACTATACTACTTTGATGCTGAAACCGCGGTCATAGCAATGGAGGACCTCCGAGATGCCCAGGTCCTGCGCGCCGACCTAATCACAGGCAAAGTGGACACCGCTATTGCTGAACAGGTCGGGCGATTTATGGGTACCGTACATAGCCGTACCTATGTCGAGAACCTTGATAGCACAACCGGACAGCATTATAGACAGCAATTTACGAACACTACTATGCAGTCGATAACTGCCGATTATGTGTTCACCTTTCCGTATACCGAACATGAAACGAATTTTTGGACCCAAGGATTAGAGCCCGATGTCCAGCGATTAAAATCGGATACGGACTTTCTGCAGCAGGCAGAAGACCTCAAACAGATTTTTCTAACAGCACAGCAAGCCGTAACGCATGGCGATCTGCACACGGGAAGCGTTCTCGTCCAAAACAACACTGCGAAAGTGATTGATGCCGAGTTTGCCTTTTATGGTCCCATAGGATTTGACCTCGGATTATATTGGGCGAACTATCTCTTATCCTATTTTTCGCATCAAGACACCTTGGACGTGCAATCTTCACTCAAAGCAGCGATTGCCAAGACATGGCATGCCTACACGCTCGAATTCAAAATAGTTGATGGGACGTTGAAAGAACAGGCGTTACAACAAATCTTCCACGAAGCCGTAGGATTTGCAGGATTGGAAATGCTACGCCGCCTTATCGGTGCGGCGCACGTCAAAGATATAGAGGGTATTACTGATATACCCAAAAAACTACGCGTAGAAAAAGCCGCACTTCAATTCGGATCAACACTCGTTAAACAGTACCAATCCTTACGAGATATATCAGCCGTTCTCGCGATGCTTTTTTAACGGTTGTCGGTTCGGTTTTTTCTGGCGAAAAAACCTTTGATAACGATTAAAATATGAGAGATTACTACGAAACCCTCGGCGTAGATCGAGGTGCCACTCCAGAAGAAATCAAAAAAGCCTATCGTAAACTCGCCGTCCAGTATCATCCGGACAAAAATCCGGGCGACAAGGTGGCAGAGGAGAAGTTCAAAGAGGCATCGAACGCGTATTCGGTACTCTCTGATCCTGAAAAGCGACGTATGTATGATACTCGCGGGCACGCAGGCGTTCACGGTATGGGATTTGAAGGATACCGGAATATGGATGATATTTTCAGGCACATCAACCTCGACGATATTTTTGGACGCGGCGGATTTGGTAGGTTCGGTGGATTTGGCGATGCGTTCGGTGACGCGTTCGGACAGCGGCGCACAACTGCTCCGCCTCGTGGACGCGACATCCGTATGAACGTCAGTGTCCCTTTCGCGGACGCGGTGTTAGGGAGTAAGAAAGAGGTCAACGTCCAAGGAAAACCCCTTAGGCTCACCATTCCGCCGGGTATTCAGGACGGAAAAACCTTACGTATTCAGGGACATGGAGAATCTCTCGGTAGAGGCATTTCGGGGGACCTATTGGTGACGGTCTCTGTTCAACCGCATCCGACACTGACCCGCGAAGGGGCAGATCTACTGACAGATGCAAAGGTCTCTATGACGACAGCGGCGTTAGGCGGTTCCGTTCGGGTACAGACGCTAACACGGGATGTAGACCTGAAAATCCCATCCGGCTCGCAACCGGGACAGCAGTTCCGCTTACGTGGAAGGGGTGGCGTAGATGCCTCTGGCAGAAAAGGCGACTTGCGGGTGCGGTTGGTTGTGGAAATTCCGAAATCTTTGTCTCGTAAACAGCGGAATCTCCTGAAAGAGTTCGATAAGATGTTGTAATCTGAAAACTTGAGGAGTTCAGCGATGGAACTGGAAGGTTACTTTGATTTCATTCAAGAAGATGTCATCCGGATTAAAGGGAATCGCATCGACATTGAGATTGTGTTGGAAGATTATTTGGAGGGCGCGAGTCCTGAAGAAATCCTACTACGCTACCCGACCTTAAGTCTTGAAAAAATACACGCAACCATCCTCTACTACCTCGCAAAAAAGGAAGAAGTAGAGGCATATCTTGAGCGAGTAAGGCGACTTGATGTGGAAGCATCACAAGAACAACTGCGGAATCCTTCGCCTTTCATCGTTGAATTGCGGGAACGTTTGGCAAAAGCCTCCGAGAAATTATCTGAGACGAAGGTACTATCTGCTAAACCAATGGATGATCTATGAGACCTCGGTTTCTGCTTGATGAAAACATGGAGCGAGCCATTCAGCTATATCAAAAAATAAGGAGCACAAATGATCTCATTATCACAACGGAGTCAAAACGTAACGCCATCGTCCACTTTGGCGATCACCGCGAAAATCAACGCGTTGATCGCAGATGGTGTAGATGTCGTCAAATTCGGCGCAGGCGAACCCGACTTTGACACCCCCGATTATATCAAAGATGCCGCAATCGCCGCACTCGATGCGGGATTCACGAAATACACGCCTGTCCCTGGTACCCCTGAACTCCGTGAGGCGATCACAGAGAAATTCAAACGAGATAACGGTCTCAATTACAAATCTTCCGAAGTTATCGTCTCATGCGGTGCCAAACACACCATCTACAACATCTTCCAAGCCATCTGTGATCCGGGCGACGAGGTCATCTTTGCTGCACCCTATTGGGTAAGCTATCCAGAGCAGGTTAAACTTGCGGGGGCAGTGCCGCGCGTTATTGAGACGACTCCGGCGCAAAACTTCTGCATGGCACCCGATCAAGTCGAGGCAGCCATCACCCCAAAGACGAAGGCGATCCTCGTTAACAGTCCGAGCAACCCGACTGGCACGACGTATAATGTGGATACACTCAAGGCAATCGCCGACCTCGCTGTGAAACACCAAGTCTATCTCATCTCCGATGAAATTTACGAGGCGTTGCTCTACGATGGAGCGACACACCAGAGTCCGGCTTCGTTCAACGAGGAGACGAAAGCGATTACCTTTGTTGTCAACGGGATGTCCAAAGCCTATTCGATGACAGGGTGGCGGATCGGATATACCGCCGGTCCTGAAGACGTAGTTTCAGCGATGTCGCGCATCCAATCACACAGCACTTCCAATCCGACATCCATTGCCCAAAAAGCCGCCGTTGTTGCACTCAACGAACCGCAGGATGCTGTCGAAGAGATGCGAAAAGCGTTTGAGGAGCGCCGAGATGTGATCTGTCAACGTTTTGATGAGATTGATGGGATCAGCTATGCCAGACCCCAAGGCGCGTTCTATATCTTCCCCGACTTTTCTGCACATTATGGTAGAACACTTGGTGGGCAGAAAATCGAAAACTCGATGGATATAACCGACTACCTACTCAATTCGGCAGGTGTTGGTGTTGTACCGGGGGACGGTTTCGGTGCGGACAACCATTTGCGGCTCTCCTTCGCGACTTCATTGGAGGAGATTCATCGCGGATTGGATCGAATCAAAAAGGCGTTAGCATAAACATTTTCAAGTACAATTTATAGCACTGTTGACGTTGCATACATCGGACACGCCGCCAGAGAACTGGTAGGCGTGTCTTTTAAGGATACATAGGAGATACCATCGTGGCAGAACAGACGACACCTAACTTGGTCTTTGTTATTACGGATGACCAGGGCTACGGCGATTTGGGAAGCACTGGAAACCCCGTTATCAACACACCGAATCTGGATGCACTTGCCGCAGAAAGTGTGCAACTGCAGAATCTACACGTCGGTCCCACCTGTTCACCGACACGAGCGGGGATTATGACGGGGCATTATTGTAACTCTACAGGTGTATGGCATACCATCGGCGGACGCTCACTTCTCCGCAGTGACGAGGTCACGATGGCGGATATCTTTCGACGCAACGGCTATAAGACGGGTATGTTCGGGAAATGGCATCTCGGCGACAATTATCCCTTCCGTCCACACGACAGAGGTTTCGATGAAGCACTCTACCACGGCGGTGGCGGCATCAGCCAAACCCCCGACTATTGGGGCAACGACTATTTCGATGATACCTATTTCCGTAATGGTTCCGAACAACCCTTTGACGGCTACTGCACAGATGTCTGGTTTCAGGAAGCAATGGCATTCGTTGAAAGACAGGCGGAAGGCGATCAGAACCGTCCGTTCTTCTGTTATCTCTCTACCAATGCGCCGCACGGTCCGTTTCGTGTCCCAGATGCTTACAGTGAGGTATACCGACGGAAAGGTGTGGAGGGTGAGCGCGCGAATTTCTATGGAATGATTACCAATATCGACGACAACATGGCGCGGCTACGACACCACCTCCGGGTCTTGGGGCTTGAGGAAAACACGATCCTTATCTTCATGACCGATAATGGTTCCGCCGCTGGATGTGACTTGGATGCACAGCAGTTCGTCACGGCAGGCTACAACGCCGGAATGCGCGGTAGAAAAGGGTCACCTTATGAAGGTGGGCACCGTGTGCCACTGTTTATGCATTGGCCCAATGGCGGTTTCACTGAAAAGCACGAGGTACATGAACTCACCGCAAACATTGACCTACTCCCGACGCTGATAGATCTGTGCAATCTTGAGGTCTCCTCGAACACACACTTCCACGGCGAGAGTATTGTCCCGTTGTTGAAAGACGAAACGGAGTCATGGGAGGAACGGGTTGTTGTCACCGATTCGCAGCGCGTTGAAAACCCGATTAAGTGGAAAGACAGCGCGACGATGTCGCAACGGTGGCGACTCATCAACGGAACTGAACTCTACGATATACAAGCCGATCCCGGACAACAGCACGATGTCGCTGACGAACATCCTGAAGTCGTTGCGGAACTCCGTGAACATTATGAAGTGTGGTGGAAACTGGTTTCGGAACGGTTTGATGAGGACTGTCCGATCGTTATCGGGACGCAAAACGAACCCGTTACGTGTATTACGACCCACGATTGGCACGGGGAAGCACAAGCTTGGAATCACGGAATGATTCGCCGAGGAATGGAATGCAACGGTTATTGGGCAATTGAGATTCCTGAAGACGGGGAGTACAGTTTCGAGTTACGTCGGTGGCCTCTCGCCGAGGACAGAGCAATAACAGACGGCATTCCGGGTGAGCATATCGATCTTTACAACGGCGGAAAGGCTCTGCCATTAACAAACGCGGAAATCCGCATCGGGGATGAGGTTGCAACAAAAACGATTCCATCAGATGCGAAGGGCGTAACGTTTACGTTCCATCTCACCGCTGGTCAGACACGCATGCATACCGAGTTCACCGACGAAGCGGGTGCGTTGGCAATCGGTGCGTATTATGTGTATGCAAAACGGGTGATTTGAGGGACGGTGTTTATTGGTAGACAGGAGCGGTTGCGACGCGGGAAAATAGGCGGGCGAGTTCATCCGCTGATACACCGAGGTTCTCTTCAAGATCCTTTTGGGTTAACCCAAGTTGTTGGAGACCAAGGCTCTCTTTAAATTCTTCCTGTGTCAACCCAAAATCACGGTAACCCTGAATGATGGTTTTTAGATACCATTTTGAAGGCGATTCAAAATCCTTCTCATACGACTCCCGCATCCTATAAAACATGACACCGTCTTGGTAGTACTTGCCGTAATAGTCAGGATAGCCTTCGTAGATATCAAGTGCCTCTTCGTGATCCTCTGTAATTTCCCAGAGTCCGCCGTGCACTGTACATCCTTCCGCACGGATAATATCGGCATGGTATTTAAAAACAAGCCGAAATCCGTCAAGTTGGAATTTCTCTATGTGCGCGACACCCGGGCACCGCTGTTGCATCTGAGAGAGGTTCATGTTGGATCCATAAGCAAAATATATCATTGTGACTTCAATTTTCCCCAGAGTACAGGAAGTTTATCAGAAGGGTCCACAGCAAAAGCGGTGAACAGGATACCGTCGTTCATAATACCCTGAACTTCATCTTCGGTGAGTCCATCGTTGAAGAGACCGACCTCGTCCATAATCGTGGCAGAGAGAAAACCGGTTCCTTTATCCGTCGCGAGCCACGCCGTCTGATCCTGATCCTGGAGTTGGAACTTCGGCACCTTCTGTGAGACTTCCTCTTCTCCGTTGACGTAGATTGTGCAGGTTTCTCCGTCATAGACATTGGCGACATGATACCAGGTTCCATCTTTGACGGTCACACCACTGGCGACATCCCAAGTATTCGTCCAACTTCGGAGGAGATTTCCACCGTTTTTGTAAGGAACATAGCGGTTGTTGCTCTGATCCCATATCGAGAAATAGTTCTGTTGACCGCCGATGTCGGTGAAGTTTATCCAGAGGGTGAAGGTCACTTTATCTTCGATGATGCCTTTACCGAGCGGGATGGTGACTGTTCCACCCTTTTTGATTTCAAGGGCACCATCAACCTTGCCTTTTGCCCATTCCCCCCGCGTAATCGTACCTTCACGTCCATTTTCAGACGCGTCTTCAGCAACATCGCCTTTACCTTCGTCCATTAACCAGATACCAACAATTCTATCCGGATTGATCTCGGCTTGACTATAACCGACGACGAGACTTAACGTAAGTATCGTGCAAACAAATATTCTTATTCTCATGGATTTGCGCTCCTTTTTTGTTGTTCAGAGAATCATGACCCCAAAACGTCTCTACTGGCAGCAAGGCAATTGGTATGTTAATTATGTTAGACTGATCAAGCATATTGTAAGTTTAATCTGATTTCCCGTCTACAAGTGAGTGCATTTATAGTCGGGCGATGAATTGCACGTCCTAAAGGTGTATAAAAGGAAGTTGCTATCACGGGTGAAAAGTCGGGATTCGGGGATCCCTCCTACAGATGAAACACCCCAAATATAATTTGACAAGGGACGGAAATTACGGTATACTATAATTGCTTGCCGGGATGCTGAAATTTGGTAGACAGGCTAGGTTCAGGGTCTAGTGTGCTTTATGCGCGTAAGGGTTCGAGTCCCTTTCCCGGCATCTTTTTTAATTCTACCTTTTGGCGGTTAAACAACAGGGATAGTAAAAAACCTTCCAAGCGCGCCTATCTGCTTCATTCTCTCTTCAACGTCTCTGGGACCAACCATAGGAAAATGCTCACCGCGAGATAACCGATGCCTCCCAACGCAAAACCGGAGTAACCCAACCCAAATAGATCGGCAAGATTGCCGACAATAACCGGTCCCGCCGAGCCGCCGAAATCTCCCGTGAGTCGCCACAAACCTAAGAACTCGCCGGTCCCTTCGCGAGGTGCCAAGTCTGCGCCGAGTGTCATCATCGTCCCCGAAGCGATACCATTACCCATACGCATGAAGGTTGCGGCAAGCAGCAGCCACGTAAATGTTCCTGTAAACGGCATCAACACCATCCCCGTGGCAAAAATGAAAACCCCCGGCACCGTCGCATATCTCCGACCGAACCGATCCATCATGTGACCAGCAATTGGAAACATTGACATATCTACAGCTGAGGAGATCATGACGACCGAGCGAACCTGTTGCGTCGTTAACCCAACCACCTCATCTGCATAGAGCGGAATAATGATATTGCACCCGCGGCGCAACGTCTGGACGCACACCTGTCCTACGCCTGCAGTGGCGAGGAGTCGCGCATGCTGGCGCGAGATCTCAAGAACATGTTTTAGGTAAGGGGGTTTCTTACCTGCTACTTCAGTTGTGGCGCGCCCCGTCCTGGGAATGAAAAAGAAACAGAGGAACAGGTTCAGCGTCACAATGCCGGCATAGATGAAGAAGGGAAAACGGAGATTCATCCCAAGAAAGATAGAACAGAACTGCCCCACGAAGGTGCCCATTCGGTTCACACCACCAAACAGTGCGATCGCTCTCCCGCGATTTGCTATCGGAATTACATCCGTCATGTAAGCATGCCGGGCAAGCATCCATAGTGCGTGTCCAATGCCTCCGAGAAGTTGCGCACCAATGAGTTGAAAGAAATTCTCCGCTGTTCCCATACCCAGTGTTGACAGTCCTATCGTGACCAAACCGAGCAACATCGATGGTTTACGACCGAGTCGTTCCACTAAAATACCAGCAGGGATATTTCCAAGCACACCAACAGCAAGGACAACCGTCGTCAACGTATAGGATAACTCAAACGATTTAACGTAAATCGAAAGCGTTGGTGAGACGATGCCGCCTCCAGTCGCCAGCAGGAATGCTGGAATATAAATGGGAAGGATTAGCGAGACTCGACTAAATTTGCGGTCGTTCAATTTGGATAACTTTCAGCATCCTTTAGCGATTGCGCTGAATCAAGCCGGTTCTGTGCAGCTCGTGTAAAATAAAAGGTTCTATTGGCGTATCGCTTTTAAGTTGGGCGTAGCCAATTCCTTGGTCGGTACAGAAGCGTTGCAAGGTGTCGCAAAATGTCTGTTGCTGGTTCTGGTATTGCGAGAGCGTTTCAGGATTAATGGTAACGGCTCTCGTTTCACCCGTTTCAGCATCCGCTACCAACCAGTCCCCTCCAGTAGGTGTGTTTTCCAAGTATGCCTGTGGGTTCACCTCTTCTGGACTTGTCAGGTGGATAGCTGTGAGTGAGAAACCGCGTCCTGCGAGCAATTTGAAGCCCTGTTCGTAACCATTCGGATCCAAAAAATCGGAAAGGATGACAACCGCGCACGGGTGTCGTTGATACATCGGAAGCTGCCTGAGACATTCCGTCAGCCGCGTCTGCCCATCTGCAACAATTGCGGTCAAAACCTTTATGAGACGTGAAAATTGTGATGTACTCGATGCGGGTGGTAGTGCCGCGGAGAGCCGTTCGGCACAGGTATAGACGGCAACACTATCGGCGTGTCCCAAAGCGATATAGCCTAACGCCGCAGCGATCTGTTTGGCGCACGTTAACTTGGTGGGTGAACCAAATGCCATGGAACGACTGTTATCAATCAGGAGTGCAAGCGGTAATCCCTCGTCAGCGTGGAAGAGTTTGATAAAGAGTTTCCCCAAACGGGCGTAGATGTTCCAATCGACATGCCGTAGGTCGTCGCCGGGTTCATAGACACGATAATCAGCAAATTCCATACCTACACCCCTGTTCAGACTCCGGCGTTCACCTCTGAATTTACCTCGAAATGAACGGTTTGATCGGATATGGAAGGGTTCAAGTTGCTTCAGGAATTGCGGTGTCAGCATTCTTTTGATTATACCTTGCGGGGGAACAACAGGATTCGGAAGTTGACGATTTTAGCGCAAACGGTCAATTGTCTTCCGATAGCGGGTTTCCATCTCAGGTCCTTGGGACCGCAAGTACGCCTGTTCCGAATGACGCGCTGCCTCGGTCGAAGGGAGAGTTGGGATGTCAATGTTTGCCGTACTGATCTGGTCATTGCCCCATTTGTATGCGACAATTTCACCTTTGCTGATGATGAGGTTCATTCCGACGTTCGCTTCTACAATCGGCACACCATTTTCACGCGCTCTGGCGAGTACGTTCCGATTCTGTGTCTTACCTTTCGAGCCATAGGAGGGAATTAGGAGAAACTGTGCACCGTCTAAAACCAATGTGCGCGCTATCAGCGGATTCCACCTATCGTTGCAGATTAAAATGCCGGCACGCCCAAAGGGGGTATCAAACGCACGAATCGTTTCGCCGATGCAATTGAAGTTCCACGACGGATGCGTTCCTTCAGCGAATTGCGTTTTGTGATAGGTGCCGCAGATGTCCCCATTCGTATCAATAAATACGGCGGAATTATAGACAGAAGCAGTCCCACACCGTTCAGCGAATCCGAAACAGAGACAGGTTTTGAGTTGACGCGCCAACCGACGGAATCGGCGGATATACACACCGTCAAGTGGCTCCGCGATTTCAAGCATTGCCTCTGGTGCCGCTCTGCCTTCAATGACATCCATCACAACATAGCCCTCAAGGACCCCTTCTGTTGCCAAAATCAGTTGCGGGGCACCCTTGGCAGCCTCAACGAAGAAAGCCTCCAGCTTCTCAGCATTGGAGGCTTTATCCCATTTGGTAGGTTTTAACGAAATTGCGGAGACTTTGATTGACGCATACATTTTTTAATTATACCTTGCGAGAGAACGACGGAATTAGGAATTTGACGGCTTAGAAACCTATTTCGGATAGGCAGTATCCAGAGAGAGAATCGCATAACTGGTTGCCAACACAGGAAGTGCCTCCATCCAACGACTCTCCGCATTCGCCCAAGATCCATCGGGTTTCTGGACCCCAATCAGTTTTTCTGCGAGTTCTCGGTACCAATCGTGCGAGATACCTTTCGCGTCCGTAAGGATGGGTTGACCGTAAAGTCTCAACGCCTTCGCCATTGTGTGATAGTTGTAGTACAGACCCTGTGCACCCATGCCGTAGTTTTCTTCGGTTGTGAAGTGTTCTTGAATCCATTTGACCGCGGCTTGTACACGTTCATCGTCTTTAGCGACATTGGCGTAGATGAAACTCAATAACCCGGCATACGTCATGCTCGCGTATGAGCGCGGGCTTCCCGCGGTATCTGTACCGGCTTTGCTCTCACCATCAGGCGAATAGATAAACCCGCCATCGTTGCCTGCCCATGACTGATCGTTGCTCTCACTCCGATTCTGTGTGCGTTCCAGAAACTTAATCGCCTTGTTCCAGACCTCTTGGTCGTCGGAACCGCTCTCTTTTAACGCTTGGATGGCGAGGTTCAGATTGGACAGGTCATGCACAGTCTCACGACTTCCATAACCGATCCCACCGTAATAGACGCTCTCCTCATCTGGGACCTGTAAACTTTTCAGGAAGCCTTGCGCCCTTTCAATGATAGATGCATATTCCGGGTTACCAGTTGAGGAAAGTGCCATTACCGAGATAGCGGTATTGTAATTAGGAAGTGCAGGCTGCATCTCGATATTATAGATCGCACCGTTCGGCTGTTGCATCGCAACCAACTGCTGAAGCCCCTTTTGGATAAACGGATGTTCTGTCTCCGAGTACTTTTTCTGAGGATGTCGTAAAAAAGCGGTGAGTGCCAGAGCCGTTATGCCCGGATGATTGGCAAATAGTCCATCTTCGGCTTGCTGTCCCTTCAGCCACTCCAATCCACGGTCGATGCTCGCAATGACCTGTTCGTTTAGTTCGTGATATTCCGGTCCATCTGTCTCATGATTTGCTGTGATACCGCTCTGTACGATCGCAAACACGAGGCATAATACCAGTATCAATCCACGTTGCATTTTCATGTTGTCTCTCCCTTTCAACAAGTTATTCGTGAGTCTAATGTTAGCAAATACGATGCCAACGCTACAAACCTGTTTCTGCGCGAATTTTCGGGGTTCAAGGGGTAATTACGTCAAAAAATGAACGCTATTGTCCATAATCTGAACATTGCTGGCTTACGGTTTTGAAACTAACGAAGAAATCGCGCCTATAACCGGACGGTTTCTCCTGTTTCAGCAGACTGCATCGCCGCGTCGTAGACCTGCATGAGTTTGCGAATTTCTTCAGGTTTGACAACCAATTCCTCACCCTTGTTCAGCACATCCGCAATGTTTTGATAGTAAGATTTCCATGTCGTTTGGACGCTTTCGACGACGAGTTCTCTGTTCTCACCACCTGCCTCTGTCCAGACCTTCGCATAGTTTTCGGGATCCTGCTGCGCGGCATCAATATTACCGGCTACCATCGGTCCCTCTTGTGGGTCTAAGCCGTATTTGATTAATCCACCCAAATCGCCGACGATATACCAACGCGGTTTCTCAGCTTTGGAGAGGTTGCCAATCTCAATCTGATACCGTACATCGTTTTCAAACTTAATGATGAGGTTGGCGTAGTTGCCGATATCAATATCCCATCTCGAAGCGTAGTGAATGTCACAATACACAGATTCAACGGGTGCCGTTACGAGTTGTAGCGCCTGATCCACGAAGTGTGCGGGCCAATCGTAAAGGATGCCGCCGCTCTGACTTTTGACACCGCGCCAACCGCGAGGCGGGCCGTATCGCATAATCGCGACCTGAAAGAGGTAAGGCGTTCCGAGCAATCCGTCGTCAATGATCTTTCTAACGGTATTGTAATCCCAATCCCATCGGCGATTATGAAAGACGCTGAGCAAGACGTTGTTCTGCTCACTCGCTGCAATCATCGCGTCCGCTTCAGCAGTGTTCATCGCCATGATTTTGTCTGTGACGACGTGCTTACCGGCGTCCATCGCCTTGATGGAAAGTTCAGCGTGTGTGTCGTGCGGTGTCGCTAATACAACGAGGTCCACAGCGTCATCTGCAATGACTTCGTCAATCGTTTGATACATCTGTGCGTTTGGGTATGCCTCGCGTGCCGCTTCACGACGTTCGGCATCCCGTGTCGCAACCGCATAAAGATTAAGCCCATCTGCCAGACCGACGAGATAGGTATGAAATGCACGTCCGGCATATCCGTAGCCAATAACGGCTGTATTTACCATTTTTTTAACGATTAGCCTCCTGGTTTTTTATAGTAAAACCTAAAAAGTTGAACCAAACCCTTCATTTTACGCCTTGCGAATTATTAGAAAAATCGTTCAAGGTCCAGTCGTAGTCCAAGTAGCGAAACTCAACGTCTGTCGATTCCAAAAATTCTGCGTCTTCAGGCGATAGATAATCGGCGAGGAAATCCGCTATACCATCGTACCCCTCTTTGAAATCGTCTTTGTACCATTTGAAAATTTTAGAGACATAAACGTGTCGTTTCGCGCGATCAATCCGAACATGCTCAGGATTCCGAAGAAAGTTGAGCGTTGCAGTCTCAAGACGCTCCTCAATCGTCTCGGCAGAATACGCACGGGTCCACAAAGGCGGGCAACTTCTCGACGCACATACAAGGACGAAGTGTACACGTGGATCCACGAATTCTGTGCGGACAATGTCGTGTTCAATCTGATCCGGACTGTATATCTTACCCGCAACGTGGAACTTCAGTCGAGAGAAAAATCCGTTGAAGAGCTTGACCTTTCGGACACTCGTTATCGGATAGTGGTCAATAACGCCTTTAATAACAAGCGCATTGTAAGCGTTCACCCAAAACACCAGTTGTGCATTATAGGATAACGCCTCTGGATTCGCAACAGCTAATAGGTCCAGATACGCCTCAAATTTCTCAGGGTTCGCCTTCAGCTTTGTGTAATTGACCCGTCCCTTTTCATTGACATGTTCCCGCAAAACCTGATCAAGCAGGTCATGAGAGAAAACAGTGTCTTCCGCGGGCTGCTGGGTTCGTGAATCCGTTTCGACACGGAAGTGATAGAAAAAAAAGACGCTGCATAAGGATAAGAGTAAGAGGCATAGAATTAAGATGCGTTTTTTAATAGTCATCAGCCTTCAGTTGTCAGCTATAGTAACACAAATTGCTACTTACAAGATTTTAGGTAGACAGCGACCTTTTTGATTGAAAATGGGTCATCTGCGTAGGCATTTTGTAGCGTAGACTGTGAGTCTGCATCATAATATGCACAACTTAACAGGTTATGGTACAAAGTAGCATCTTAGGTTATATACAGCCATAATTACGAATATATGTAAAAGGGCGAGGTTAGGAGGGAAATCCGCAGAAATACCCTATCAAAAACCCCAAGCAAAAACACCTCGCCAGCAAAGGTGGAGGTTCCTCACACCTGGTGTCCTCACGCATACTCTTCCAAAACGTCCCGATCGATGTCAATACCCAATCCGGGTGCCTGTGGAACGTCAACGTATCCGTCAACGGCTTTTATCGGTTGCTGTGCCAACGCCGTTCGCAGACGGTTTTCGGTCATATCAAACTCCAACAACGAAGGAATCGGATTGAGTGCTTGGGGCGCATCTGGAAGTGTGGCTTGCCAGTGCAACGTCGCCGCGAGGCGGATGCTACCACCCCACATGTGAGGCAGCACTCGCACGTAGTTCGCACTCGCCATAGCGGCGATTTTTTGGCACTCCGTAAAACCGCCTGCGATACTCAGATCGGGTTGCACGATATCTAACCCGCGTTCCTGCAGTAGGTCTCGGAACGCCCAGCGTCCTTTCAGCATCTCGCCACCAGCGATTCTCACCTTCAGTGCGTGTCGGATCTCCCGATAACCTGCCACATCGTCACTCGTAATCGGTTCCTCATACCAAAAGAGGTCGTAATCCAGAAGTTTCTGTCCGACATCAATTGCTGTCCCGACATCGTAGCCACAATTTGCGTCAACGGCGAAGAGGGTATCGTCCCCAATGGCGTGTCGAACCGCAGCGACGTTCTTCACATCGTAAGTCTCGCCGAAACCAATTTTCATCTTGACAGCGGGGAACCCTGCATCGACGTATCCTTTCGCTTCGTCCACCAACGCTTGGGTTATATCGGGTTTGTCTTTCTTGAAAAGTCCGCTCGCGTAAGCCGGAATTTTCAATCGGAACGCACCGCCGAGGAGTTGATAGATTGGCATGTCCAATGCTTTGCCCATGATGTCCCAGAGTGCAATGTCTATGCCGCTCAACGCACCAATATCGCCACGCATCGCCTCCCAAATCCGTTCCGTTTCAAAAGGCGACTGTCCGATCAGATGCGCTTCAACCGCAGAAGCGGACGGAACGCTCACGCCTTCACCCCAACCGGTAATGCCGGCATCTGTACGAATTTCGACGACGACAGCAGTTCGCGTGCTCGTCCAACCGCGTGAGTTCGCGAAGGATTCAACGAGTGGATAACGTAAATTGTAGGTTTTAACGTCAGTGATTTTCATAGTTTGGGTGTTTCTGGTGTGGTTTTAGACGCTCCTTCGGGGCGTATTGATACCCACAATTTATCTTTATTCTACCACAATCCATACATTTTTTACAGAAAAAACGGAAATAGGATAGCAATCGGCGGTCAGCCGTCGGGAGTCGGGATTCGGATATCCTTTCTACAGGCGAGCCAAATCCGTGCGGTAAGGGAAACAAAAAACTTGACATTTTTTTTGCTTAATTTTAAGATATAGGCAATCTTATAGCGGCTTCTCCAATCCATTATCCTGCAAGCCTCTATAGGCTTGCACAGAACTGAACATCAGAACGGTATTCCATCGAAAGTTGCTCACGTGAGGGACCTCCTCACGCAGAACGTATCGGAGGTGAACATGTCAACGAACGATGTTGCGTTAATGGCGCACCTCATGCGCCGCGCAGGGTTCGGAACAACCCGCACCGAGTTGGAAGCCTACGTCGAAAAAGGCTACGAGAATGTAGTTGACGATCTCGTCCATCCTGAACGCGGGACCCCCATTGATGAAGATATTTTAGAACGCTACTTTGGCGGTGAAGGTGCTTATGTCGGCATTTGGATCTATCGGATGCTGAACAGCAGGTGTCCGCTTCAAGAGAAAATGGCACTCTTCTGGCACCATGTCTTTGCGACGGGGTTAGGCAAGAATCAGCATATCCTCGCATCCTCGAATCAGATTGATATGCTTCGGCGTGTTGGTATGGGACAGATGCGAGACATTCTACTTGAACTTTCCAAAGATCCAGCGATGATCTTCTGGCTCGATAATAACGACAACCGTAAAGGCGAACCCAACGAGAACTACGGGAGAGAACTCCTCGAACTTTTCTCATTAGGGGTGGGTAACTACAGTGAAGATGATATAAAAAGCTGCGCTCTCGCTTTCACAGGTTGGACATTCGGACAGCCGATTCCGTTGTACCCGCACGGTTACTACTCGCCACCCTTTTTGTTCGATGAAGAGGAACACGACGACTGCGAGAAAACCTTCTTGGGACATACTGGAAACCTTAACGGCGAAGACATCATCGACATCATCGTCGAACAACCCGCTTGTGCCAGATTCATTTCCAGGCACCTTTATAACTTCTTTGTCGCAGATGAGCCACAGGTACCGTCGTGGAACGTGACACCCCCACAAGATCCGGACGCGATCGAGACACTCTCAGACGCATTCATGGCATCTGATGGAAATATTTCCCACGTCCTCGGTGTCCTCTTCAATTCCGATTTCTTCAAAGAAGCCCAATTCAAAAAGGTTAAGAGTCCGACGGAACTCGTCACGGGGATCGTGAAACTGGTAGGTACCTTCCAAGGTCCGCAACCCGGAATAGGTCCGTATGCCAGTGCCACGCAATTGATGGGACAGAAACTCATGGATCCACCGACTGTAGAAGGGTGGCACACGGGTAAAGAGTGGATCGATGGTGGTCTGCTGACCGCTCGCGTCAACTTTGCCGTTCGCGAAGTCAGCGACGCGTCGAAACCCGGAATTCAGGACATCATCACACGCCTGAAAAATAACGGGGGTTCGCTCTCACCGGAGGGATTTGTGGACGAATGCCTTGAACTCGCTGGGCCTCTGACGATCGGGGACACCACTCGTGAGTATCTCACGCAATTTGCGGAAGCGAACGGTGAACTCAACCTTGCAGATGACGACGCTGCGGAGGCGAATCAAGCACGGGTCGTCAGTATGCTCCAGTTAATCGTCGCTTCAAGAGAGTATCAACTTGGCTAACCTTTTTGTAAGGAGACATCGACAATGAGTACTATCAAGAAAGATCCCGTCCTTGTCGTTGTACAACTCAGCGGCGGCAACGACTTCATGAACACACTCATTCCGTACACAAGCGGGATTTATCACGATTCCCGCCCAGTGGTCGGTATCAAAGCGGAAGACGTGCTACCGTCAGAGGTAGACGACGCTTTGGGCTGGCACCCGCAGGCGGCTCCGCTGAAAGAGATGTTTGATGCCGGTGATGTCGCCGTTGTGCAGGGGATCGGTTATCCCGATTCAAATCGCTCGCATTTCCGGGCAATGGACATCTGGCATACCTGTGAACCGCTGAAAATCGGTGATGAAGGTTGGGTTGGCAGACTCGTCCGAGAACTCGATCCGCAGAGCCATAACGTCTTAACGGGTGTCAGTTTCGGACAGGGACTTCCGCGTGCCTGTGCCCTCTCGGGCATTCCCGTCACCTCCGTCGGAGATTTGGATAACTACGGATTGATGACCAGCATTGGCGATGAAGCGCAACGGACGAAAGCACTTGAGATATTCAAGGGGATGTACAGTAGCACGATTGGCACCGGTATTGTAATGGACTACCTTAGCCAAACCGGGTTAGATGTGATTAAAGGTGCCGATGAACTCAAAAAGGCACCAGCGATGTATACGTCCGATGTGGAATACCCAGAAAGCGCAATCGCAAAGAGCCTAAGGGATGTCGCACGGGTCCATCTTGCCAATCTCGGCACACGCGTTTTCTACACGCAGCACGGTGGTTACGACAACCATGCCAACGAGGTTCCGGCGCATCCACGACTCCTGACAGACCTCACGGAAGCCATCCAAGCGTTCTTCACGGATCTACGGTCCCAGAACGCCTCCGAAGAGATCGTCATGTACGTCTTCACGGAATTCGGCAGACGTATCCGAGACAACGCCAGTGGTACTGACCATGGTACCGGTGGCGGCGCGTTCATCATTGGTGATCATGTGAAAGGTGGACTCTATTCGGAATATCCGTCTCTCGATCCGTCCCGTTGGGTACACGGCGAAGACCTTGAGCATACTATCGACTTCCGCGGCATATATGGAACGCTCTTAGAGCAGTGGATGGGTATAGACCCGACGCACATCGTCGGTGGGAATTTTGAACAAATTCATCCCTTTTCAGTGTAGCTTGCAAACTGAGACTTGCTATTCTAATGACGCAAGAATAACGGTAGGAGGCAATCATGGGTAGACCTTACGGTTTGCTGCGTGCTGGGTATCCATTTCACAAGACCTTGAGCATGCGGCGAACGACCAACTTTCCGATCGATGTCGCAGTCGGAAAAGAGGGACGTTTGTATATTTTATGCCGGAGTGACGGCACTGCGATGATTCGGAAATATACCGTTGAGGACGAAGACCTCGGCACAATGGGCGGTTACGGACAGGGTGATGGGCAATTCACCTGGCCCGTGACGATTACTCCAGACAGCGAAGAAAACCTCTATGTGTCCGATGAATACTTGCATCGGATTGTCGCCTTTAACAGCGAAGGTGAACACATCGGCACATGGGGTGAACACGGCACGGAGGCGGGGCAACTCAACGGTCCCACGGGTATGAACTTCGATCCGGAGGGGCATCTCTATGTTGCTGACAGTCTGAGCCATCGGGTGCAAAAGTTCACGAAAGACGGTAAGTTCCTCTTGGGATGGGGGAGTTACGGCGACGGTGAAGGTGAATTCAACATGCCGTGGGGCGTCGCTGTAGACGAACTCGGCGATGTCTACGTTTCTGATTGGCGAAACGACAGGATACAGAAGTTCAATGCCGAGGGAGAATTCCTCTTCGCATTTGGCAAATCTGGTAGCGGCAACGGAGAACTCAACCGTCCCGCCGGGATTGATGTTGATTTGCACGGCGATATCTATGTCGCTGACCGCGGCAATGACCGCATTCAACTTTTCAACGCTGAAGGGCGATATGTGCAGAAATTCCTCGGCGATGCTACCTTGTCAAAAGTGTCACTGGCTTACATGATGACAAACGCCAGCCCAAATCGGATGCGCGATATGGCGGACTTGGAACCGCAGAAATATCTGCGTTCACCGAAATCTGTCGCCGTCAGCGATGATGGGCTGATGTTCGTGCCGGACTACGGATCCTATCGGGTTCAGGTTTATCGGAATATGGCAGTACCGTTGTCAGAGCAGGAATTTAGCCCACCGCGTCGGTCGGTTACGTTGCATCAGGAATAACATTTGGACAAATACTGAAACACAGAAAAGTCAAGCATGTGGAGGTCCATGTGCTTGGCTTTTTTGCGTACGGACAGATAGATATAGTGATAGCACCCAACGCCTAAAGGCGTGGGAAACCTCGGCTTCGTCGCAACTGCGGTTTTCTCAAAGAGTCCACCGTCTTATTTTCGCTCCACCCGCAGGCGATTCCCCGAAGGGTGAAAACTCCCTTTGGGCATATCAAGGCGAACTCTTGGCTATCCCCGCCTGCCTCTCTCCAAAAGAGAGAAAAGTTGAAAAAGAGGGCAGCAATACAACGGACAGACTTTCACCTCTGCTCCGATACAAACTTTCGCTGAATTACGCGTGAACTGCCCAGTATATGTTTTGAAAGTGGTATCACACTTGACACTTTTTTGACGACTTCTCACGGTAGCGGACACCACCTGCACAAGCGTGCAGGGTGAGAACGGTGTCCAAAGTGTTAGTATAATTATACTTCATTTTAGCCTATTTTTCAAATGTATTTCGTAGCGATTACGTCTTTAGCGGGCTTATATCCCAAAGCTAAAGCATTGGGAAACCTTACGCCCGAATTCCCGTAAAGCCCGAAAATATCTGCACACTGCCGGTAGGTGCGGTTTCTAACCGCACCGAGTTTGGTGTAAAATTAATTACAGAATCCACTATAATTCAAAAGTACCAAAGAAGTGTTCATGCTCTTGCGTGGCGGAAGATAGGTGATTTTCACTATGCTGAAGAGATTGCACAAGACGCCTTCCTTCAAGTGTAGCGGAGAAAACGCTTGCGTCTCCCCCGCTTGCGTCCGTTGAACACAGACGGAATCTGAAAGCAGGACAGGGCGAAACGGTCTCCCATCACGCCCGTCCTCTTGTGTCTCTAATGCCATTTGTGAGCCGTCACCGCTGACGCATTACACGTGTAATACTTATGTCCCCTGCCACACGTCTTGGCGTGAGACGTCGCACCATTACAATTCGTCCACGCATGTGCAGGGCACTTCACACCTGCTTTGACATGCCATTTGTGAGCCGTCACCGCCGACGGATTGCACGAATAATAGGGATGACCGGCTTTACACGTCGTAGCATGTGAAGACGTGCCACCACAACCCGTCCACGAATGCGCAGGACAGACCACAGGTGTATTCTTCTGATGACCCTTGTGAGCCGTCACCGCCGACGGGTTACAGGTGTAATAGGTATGATCCGCACCGCAGGTGGTTGCATGTGACGATGTTCCACCGCAGTTTGTCCACGAATGCGCAGGACAGACCACAGGTTTTTTCGGTGGCGGTGGCGGGGGTGGCGGGGCAGTGCGATACGTATGTGAGGAATGCTGACAATAGTAGAAACTCTGAGCGATACAACGGCTGTCACGAGAGCAACTCGCCTGTAATGAATGATCCCCGGATACCGAGGTCTGATGAATACCACAGGCATGATACGAGGGTGTCGGTGTCGGTGTCGTCGGCTGCGTCGTTGTCGGTGTCGGTGTCGTCGTCGCCTTATGCCACGAATGTGCCGAGACCGCTGTCGCATTACACGACCAATACGAATGACCCGCCGCACACTTCCTCAGATGTTCATACGCATCTGAACCCGACACCACACGACCCGAACTGCACTTGCCAACACCCCGATTGTTGTTCGCACAACGAACCGCAGCAGGATACGAATGCGTGTGCGTCTGGCAGACATAAGATGAACCCGAAGTACACGAGACGCCATTCTTATCCGGACACAGCACAGAACGATGCATATACGCTGAACTTGATGACGGATCATACACGTGACCACACGCCTGACGCGTTAACTTCGGATCGGGTTTCGGCGGATCGGTAGAATACGTATGTGTATGTGATGTGCACGCGTAAGACGTACCGGAAGTACACGACTTGCCATTCTCCTTCGGACAGGACACCTCACGGTGTGTATACGCTGAACTCGATGACGGATCATACACGTGACCACACGCCTGACGCGTCAACTTCGGATCGGGTTTCGGCGGATCGGTGTCGGTATCCGTGTCAGTGGTCACATACGAATGCGTATGAGACTGACACACCCAATAAGATCCCGAAGAACACACCTCGCCATTCGGACCCGAAGGACAACGACTCTGACGGTGAACACGGATCGTCGCGGGCGTCGGTTTATAGAGGTGACCACACGCACCAAGCGTCTCGCCTGACTTCTGACCCGGAGAAACTCGATCATCGGGATGAACGTAACCCGTACACCCCTTGCCATCATGATCCAAACGATAGCAGTAGTAGTCCTCATGACCACACGAAAAACCCACACGGAAATGATCACCCAGTGTTCCCGCCGCATGACCACACGCTAACTTCTTCGGATACGCATCTTTGAGGTGTGCTGAGGCGAAATTGCAGTCGGTCGCACTCGTTTGTCCATTGCAGTTGTAAAAACGTCCCGGACAGTCCACCATCTTGCTACTACTCCCAAACGTCTTGATATAGGACTCCGGAATATCGAACCCCTCACAGACGCCTTTGTAGTGTGAACCATCTTCAGGGATATTTGAACCCGATTTCGTCGTAAAGTACGTCCCGCAGCCACCCCGACAGGTCACTTTATGGTCGTAAGTTTTGTCACATTTCTTGGAATAGTCGGGTGGGCAGGAGTAGTAGGAATGTGCCTTTGAAAACTTATGCGGCACTTGACAAAATACCTGATGCGAGGTCCTCGCTAAGACCTGCGTCGTAAACGGCGTTGAACACGGTCCCGGACACAGATACAAATCACTGACCACCGAGGGCGGCGGCACTTTGACCGGTGTCACCTGCTCCTCTGGAGACACTACAGCATTATACGCATCAACCGCATCCTCATAGGCACTTTGCGCCAACACAACATCCGCCCAAATCGTATTGCAAGTTCCACGCTGTGTCTCGATGTTGGCTAACATTGTTCGCATCGCAGAGGTCAACAGATTCGACTTGGTGAGTGCCTCGACGACCTTCGTGAACTCGCCGATGAGATCCCCAGGACTCGTCGCGGGGGTCACAGAGATTTTTATACTGACAAGATTCGCATGCAGCGTCACAAAATTCCCTATCATCTCATTGAGACGATCCGTGTAGACATCATGCTCAGCTTTTTTCTTGGCTACCAAATCCTCTGCTTTATTCCTTGCCTCCAGAAGTTCTGTGACGGTTTGGGCATCTGCTATATTACCGATAAACAGGAAGCAGACCAGCAACACCGATAGAATGCGGAGGGTTGTTCTGTTGTTTCTCATCAGTTGCTATCCTCCTCATCGGAAATACGGAGGGCTTCTGTGACACTATATCCTTCATCATGCACCAGCTCCCACACACGATCATGGTTTACTTTGACACCGTTGAACTCACGGTAACGTCTACGCATCTCCTTAATTTCCTCACACTGCTCAGGGGTAAAGAGACCGAACGTCGGCTCCGCAGCGTTGTAGATATTCGCCATGACTGCTTCTGCGATGCGCACTTCACGGTTATTGTTAAAAACTTCAGGCTTATTTCCGCCTTTTGCCACATAAAAGTTAAAGTTATCCATAAAGGCTTTTCTCGTGGCTTGAAAGTCCCATAAATCTACCGGCACATTTTCGAAGGGCGGTGGGTTTTGCGTCTGGTCGGGATACTTCTCACGTATCCCTTGATACGCTGCTTGAAAGTCCCAAGAGGACCAGGATGCCGGCTCTCGATATTGGCGGGGCGGCGGGTCTTGCGTCTCAGCGGTTAAATCGCTCGGTGGGGGTGTGTTCGGTGTGGCAGGTTCATGAGGTTCCGCGTGCCACTCGTCGCCGTGATAGTGTCCGCTCTCGGCGGTTTCCCCCGGCGGTGGCGGTTTCGGTGTGGCGGGTTGCTCAACATCAACAGGTTTATAGACCTTCACAGGCTCTTGATTGGCGACCTGTCGTCCGTAGAACAGACCAAACCCAATCACAACAAGCACAAGAATTAATATCGGTATCCAAACGTTCTTATTTAACATCGGTCTCTCTCCTTTAGTAAAGTAAAAACGGATTCATGCGTTTCCAAACCGCACGCGCCCCTTCCTTTTCAATGAGTATCTGCTTGGCACGTATATCAAGCACTTCGTATCCACCCACGACCGTACCGATGACAACCGTCTGCTGTTTCCCAGTGGCGGTCTTCTCAACAATCGCTGACGCTTTCGCGGGGTCATCACGGGTAAACGTGGCTATGAGTTTCAGGTTTGCTCCAGGGACAGGCTTTCGGTTGAGAACCGTTCCCAATGGCGCAAACAGGTTATTACGGATAATGGTTTGGTAGAAGTCCGAGTTGATCGACTCCGAGAACAGAGTGCTTTGCGGTTCGGAAACCCCCTCGACAAGTTCAGGTGGTGGTATCGCTGCGATGGGTGTCTGTGCTTGTAGGTGATAAATGCCAAACAGATAACCGACACACACCACGAGACACAAACCAGACGTAAGACGCACTTTATAGCAAGTCTGCTTTCAAAGCAAAGCGTCTACGTCAACGACATTATAGCAACACTTTTTAGTGTTGTCACCAAAAAATTTTCACTCATAGAGGGGTTCCCTATAAACAAAGTCCACAACCGTCGCATCTGTTGTCGGAAGATGGCAACCGGACGTTGGAATCGAGTCTCACACGGCACTATATTATGGAATTGAAACACGAACTCTCATCGCGAACCGAGCTGAAACTTGCCACCTATTACAAGGGCGCGCAGAACTTGGTTACACCCGATGAAATCTTGAACTATCTCAATCAGGGGACGGCATACGTCGGGGGTGCGGAGGTATTCTTACGACATCGGGTTCCAGATAAGTTTTTCGGTTGGATTTCGTAATAAAGAAACTAATGTTAGGTAAACCCAAAAGTTCAATCAAACGTTGAATTGTTATATTAATGCCCGAATCGGAGGTCAAAACGACTGAATGAAGTCACAACTCATCATAGTTCTACTTGCGTTTGTCACCATGCCACTCTCTGTTTTAGCGCAAACCGGCGATATTCAAGGAACCGTCTATCAGCGAAGTACAGGAAAGTCCGTTGTAGATGCCGATGTTCACATCCGCGAAACCGACCAGCGCCAAAAAACCGATGAAAACGGTGTCTTCCGCTTCACAGAACTGCCCGAAGGCACATATACCTTCGTCGTAACACACCCCGTGGAAACGTCACCCACCAGAGTTTCAGTGGACATCAGTAGCGGCGATACCACCGAAATTAAAATACACCTCGGCGCAGCCTTTAAACTTGAAACAGTTGTGGTAGAAGGGAAACGGCTGCCACCGACGGTGAGTCGCACGGAAATCCGTGGCAGTGAACTCCTACGGATTCCAGGGACCGCCAATGATGCACTCAAAGGCCTCATGACGCTTCCGAGTATCGGTATCCCGAACGATTACTTCGGGGCACTCTACATTCGAGGCAGTGAACCGGGTTCAAACCTGTATTATCTCGATCGAACGCCTCTCGGCTACCCTTTCCATTGGGGCGGTTTACTTTCAACCATCAGCTCTGAAACGATTGAGACAATTGACATCTATGCGGGTGGATACGGAGCCGAATTCGGACTGGACTCGCAAGCCGTGCTTGACATCCACACCCGTGATCGCCTGGACACACGGGTGAGCGGAACATTCAACCTGAATATCCTTTATTCTGAAGGATTGCTTGAGGGGAAAATTGGGGATAAGGGATACATCTCCGCTTCGGGACGGCGTAGCTACTTAGACCTCATCGCTGGACCGATCATTGAACAAGAGAGAGGCACGCCACAGCAATTGCCCTACTTCTCAGATTATCAACTCAAATTTGCCCGGACGCTTGGTGAAAAACATCACCTTACAGTCAATGCCTTCGCCGCAACTGACCATTTTAGGATTGAGGAAGAGAACGAAGAAACCCAGGATATAGAAGCTATTTCGTATGAAGATGCTGAGCGCTCAAGCGTCTATTTCAAAAACGGGTTCGATGGACAAGGGCTTCACCTCCGCTCAAATTTTACCGAAAACCTCACCTCTCATCTCTCTTTGACCCGTTCCGATAATTTTTTGAATATTGACCTACAAGCTGTGACCGGGGAGAGTTATACTGTCGTTGAGGACAGAGTAGAGCCTTCAAGTTATGTAGCGAACTTCGCTCACTATGAAATAAAGGTTAATGCTCCGGTCTATATGCTGCGAGAAGATGTTTCCTACAGATTAAATCCAACGCTGCAATTGGCGTCAGGTTTTCTCAGCACTTTCAATCCCGCGAAAAGCTCAGAAAACGGCTGGTTTGAGGAAAATTTCGAGCCAGAGCCCAACTTAGATTCTATAATAGAGACACCCGAAGATACACCCGATTTCGAGGAGATACATGACGAATTCGGACACGATTTTTACCGTGCCGAAGGGTACGTGCAAGGACGCTATGATCCACTTTCGTTCTTGTCGGTGGCACTCGGGGTTCGATTGGATTATCTGAATGTGACAGAGCAGGTTTCCATTCAACCACGAGGCAGTGTGAGTTTCATACTGTCAAACGGTTCTAATCTCCGCTTCGCGTATGGGCATTACGAACAGAGTCCACAACCGTCTCGTCTGTTAGCAGAAGACGGCAATCGTGCATTGGAATCGAGCCTCACACGACACTATATCATGGAATTGGAACACGAACTCTCATCGCAGACCGAACTGAAACTTGCCACCTATTACAAGGACGCACAGAAGTTGGTAACACCCGATGAAGTCTCGAACTACCTCAATCAAGGGGCAGCGTCTGTCGCGGGTGCGGAGGCATTCTTACGGCATCGGATTCCAGATAGGTTCTTCGGTTGGATTTCATACGCCTATACACACGCTGAGCGACGCGAGAATCCAACGGCTACTTATCAACCTTACCTCTTCGATAACACGCACATTGTTAGTGTTGTTGCCAACTATAGTTTCACACCGAAGTTTGAGATCGGCGCGAAGTGGCAGTATCTCAGCGGCACCTCCGAAGCACCGATCAGTTCCATCGTTCTCATCCAAGACCCCGTAACGCGTGGATTCAATCCGCTTTTGGCGAGTGCTGATGAGCAATTAAGCACCGAACTCGCACCGTATCATAAGTTAGACCTTCGGGTGAGTTATAAATGGAATATCTGGGGACTGCAGGCAGGTGGATTCCTTGATATTCTGAATGTATACAACCGGGAAAATAAAATAAAGTTCATTTTTGAAGAGGCAACCCTTGATGTCCAAGGTCAGGAAGTTGGCATTGAGCGTGAAGTCTTTGATGCCCCGCAACTGCCTCGGCTAATTTATTTTGGATTGACGCTTGAATTTTGAAGGGCAAGGGTGGGACGATGTGTAATTTATAGGACTTACGCACTGCTTAGGTCCCTTATTCACCTTTCGCTTCGGATACCTTCTTCGCACGATACCTGTTTTTATCGTAGTCCGGGTGCTTCTTGCGCCATTCCCGCATATACGCAGCCTTGCGGCGTCTGTAGTTCGGATTCTCTTTTTTCCAGGCGTTCCAGCGTTCTTTCTGTTGCGCTCGGTATGCCGGGTCTCCAGCATACTTCTTCCGGCGTGCGACTTTGCGGGCTTCTGCATACGCCGGGTCATTGGCATACCTGTTTTTATCGTAATCGGGGTTCTTCGCTCGCCACGCCTGCTGTCGCTGTTTCTGTTTCGCTTTATACGCAGGATCGTTTTTACGGCGTTTCCGCTGATATTCACGTTCGTATGCCCGCTGCTTCTCCGTGCGACCTGTGCGTTTCTGCCGGCGTTTCATGGCGCGCTTCTCTGAAGACTTGCGTTGATACTCGCGTTCCTGTTCACGACGGACAGGATCGTTCTGAAATAGTTCTTTGAAGGTGTCGAGGGTCGGAGGTTTTGAGAGGCACGCCGTCTTGACCCACTGATAGACAGCATCGGTGAGGTGAACCCATGCCCTGCGTCCGTTGAGACGTGGGAAGGTCTGCAAGTAGTACTGATAGGCACTGCGGGCGGCGGCTTCTGTGCTGAAGGTTTCAATGCCGAGGAGTTCGATCTCCTGATGGGTCACGGACTTCGCGGCTTTGATACGTGCGTAAAACGTGCGAGCGGTGCTCACACCGAGTTTACAGGCGGTATCGTCGGTGTAGCGCCACGCGTATACAAAATGTTGATCGGGGCGTAAATCCATAGGGGTTTAGAACACAAAAAGGGTCAGATTGGTTTTAGAGACTCTCAATCTTCGGTCGGAAGACTTCAACTAAATTTTCCACCTTCATGGCCAACCATTCATGTTGACGCGGGCAGTCTGTTTTATCGGTAACATCGCAGTCTTTTAATTTTAAATGGAGGCGACATATAGGCTTTCGACTGCTACCATCTAACACAACTGACATATAACTGATAGTGTCCCGGTGTCCAATTCGGTCTGGAGCCACCACTTCAGAGACACCTCTATTCGTCACTCCAACGGAGCATAAAATCAATAAGAAGTTTATCAGGTTTTAGAGGTTTACCTTTCAGTTCCATAGCGTTTGATCCTGCTACTACCCCAAGTGTTGTTCCATCCGTAAAATTCAAAATTAGAACTTCACTTCCATGAACATCTCTTGTCTGCTCCCGATATCCATATTCTACGCTTTTTATTGTTCTCCCCTCCATTTTCTGAGCACCTTCTAACAATTCAGGGATAACAACAGGATTAGAAATCTTGGGTAAAGTTGCCATAATTTTATCTCTCCTATCTTTATATTCATTTTCGTTATTCAGTGGCTCTTTAGCGGGCGTGCAGTGTTTCGGGTACGCGTTGGATTTCAGGCGTAAACACCGCTTAATAATGCTACAATACCCTTAGATGAATGCGATAAAAATTAGTCATGATACTTCATCCAGCCTCACGGCTCTTGAGTGAGACAGTTTCCGAGTTTCTAAGGATATGTATGGATTCTCCAATGAGAACGGAGTCTGTCAACTTCTTCGTCGGTATCCTCAGATATATCAGGGTCCTCATAATCGCCGGGGGCGTTGCGTTGTTCGGATCTTGCGCGTTCCAAAGCCGTTTTACCCATATTGAAAATCTTCTCGTTACTTTCCGTGCGTACCGAGACATCGGGCCTACCGGGTAAGTCTCGTAAGGCGTCAAAAATCATTCCCACCTGTAAGGGAGTTCCTGTCAATTTGACCCCATGTAGTATCACACAGTTCATCGTTTCAGGATCCTGTAGACGCCCGCTGAGCACGTAAGTAATTTCTTTCATTTTTCACCTCAAAAATCTGTAAAAAAACAGGGACATGCACCGAAGTACACATCCCTGTTTTGAGAGTAATATTACTTCAATATCACCATCTTGCGCATCAACGACATTGCGTCGGTTTCTAACTGGTAGAAATAAATTCCGCTCGCAACCTGTTCGCCAAACGCATTGCGACCGTCCCAATACGCCGCACGATCCCGACCCACGTAGTAGCCAGCTGACTGATGACCCAACTGCAACGTCCGGACAACAACACCTTGGGCGTTGTATATCGTGAGAGTGACAGTCGTATCTGTCGCCAATTCGTAGGGAATCCACGTCTCGGGGTTGAACGGATTCGGATAGTTCGCAAGCAACTGCGTCTGCTCCGGACGTGCCGTCGCGATGAGTTGCTGCAGGTAAATCAGCGTCCGCATCGCCGCAGGTGACCGATCCCCTGTTGCAATCAACAGATCGATCTGTTCCTCGATGACATCTATCTGGACAGCCGTCAACTGCATGCCGAGAACCGTCGGCGCACTCGCGGCACCCTCGTCACGATTATCGAAAACGAGGAGGAGATCCAGGAAGTTGACCGTGCCGTCGTTGTTGACATCGTATTTCGCGTTGCTGGTTCCCATCGCCTCTGAGACTAAACCTGCGTCCATGTTATCCACAGTGCCGTCGCCATTAACATCGTATTTTGCGTTATCAGCGGTCGTCGTCGTTGTGGTAGGCGTTGTCGCCGCAGGTGCCGCGATGCTGTTGCTCAGCACCATGTCACCCGGACTCCCTAACCCGTCAACGACATTCGAGACACCGTTACCCTCGAGGTCCGAACTCTGAATCCTGCCACGCGAGTTCGTCCAGAACAACTTGCCACGCGAACTATCGAGACCGATACCGATCGGTACCGCAAAGATCGAAGCGACATCCGTGATACCGCTACCGTTGAGATTCGCAGACTTGATCCGACCGCCATTTTCACCCGTCTCTTCCGTCCAGTAGACTTTACCGCCACCGATCACGAGACTCCCGGCAGCATCGGCACCATTGGAGATATTGCGAACCTGTTTTTGACCCTTGAGACTCGCAAACCCGATGCCACCGTTGCTATGCGTCCAATAGACGTTACCCCCTGCGAGTCCGATATCCAGGGGACTCGTGAGGTTCTGGAGAACGTTTTCGACGCGTCCGGAACCATCAGCGTTCAGGCTCTGGATTCTGCCACGCGAGTTCGTCCAGTAGAGGAGATTCGCGGTGGTGTCGACGGTAATCCCCATCGGGACCGCCATGATGGCTTTGAGTTCCTTGATGCCGGTGCCGTCGAGATTCGCGCTGTTGATCGTGCCAGCACTGTCACCCGTTTTCTCCGTCCAATAGACCGTATCGCCACCGATCGCGAGGCTCAGCGCGTTATCCACAGTCGGTGCGAACCGTCGCACGTCTGTATCCACGAGTGCGTAAATCGCGCCATTGTCTACCCAGAGCATCGGGGGACGTTTCGCGGCTGCGGTATGCACGACAGGGCTGATCGTGTCGGAGCCTGTGTCGGTATCGCGTGTCGTCGGTGTCGCAGCACCACCACTCGCTGTGATCGTAAACGTAACGCGCCGCGTCACACCGCTCGCTTCCGCTTCAACCGTGCTACTTGCGCTTATGGGTGTATACGGTGCGCGTGCATAGCCACTGTTATCGGTTTGGAGCGCGATCGCACGTCCGTTGCCACGTTCTGAAAGCCGTCCCTGTCCCGTGCGGACTCTGAAGATAACTCTCGTCTCCGCGACGGCATCCCCGTCATCATCAAGAACTCTGACGAGCAGCGGTGCATCGAGAGCCGTATTCGCTGTGCCACTGCGTGTCGATTGACCGGCGACCTGGAGGCTACTCGGTTCACTAACAGTTGGTGTGGTTGTTGTCGGTGTTGTCGGTGTTGTCGGGTCCGGTGTGGTATCAGTTGTCGTGGTAGTTGTTGCACCCGCGGTGAATGTAACCTGCCGGGACGTATACCCCGTGGCACTGACCGTCAAGATATAGGTGCCCGTGGCGGGAACTGAGACGATTGCCCGACCGCTCCCGGTCGTCAATATCTCACCGCTACCGACGCGAACGCCGCCACGGGTCACTGTAAACGCTACGGTGCGACTCGGCGCAGAACTTGCCCTTACAAGAATCTGTTGCTGGAGACCTGTCTGGGCACCGTCTTTAGAGACAGTGAGCGTGCCGAGTGCCTGTGGTGCTTCGACAGTCACAGAAATCTGTCTATCGGTATATCCACTCGCACTGACAGTGAGAATATAATTGGCTGCTGTCCTCGGAAGCGTAATCGTCCGAACCGTGCCGGAACCCGAGACCGCGCCACCTGCCGATGTGAAACCGGAACTGCCTTGGACCCGAACTGTTGCGGTGCCTGCCCCGACGGTAATATCCTGTGCGGAGCCAGGCGCGCCACTGATACTTGTGTCTGAAACCGAAATGGTGTTGGTTGGTGCTGGATCTCGCGTATCGCTATCGCTGTCACCAGTGGGAGCCCCTGATCCAGTATAGGTAAAGGTAATTTTCTCACCTTTCTTGTTTGGATCCTGACCGGAAACAGTGACTCTAACAACACTGTTTCCGTTTTTCAAATTGAGAAACACCTGAGACTGCTTGGATCTTACAAGATACTTGCTAGGTGGGGTCTCGTCCCCATCCGATGTTCTTTCAAACACAGTCCCAGGTCCCGAAATAACCGTATATTGAATTGGAACGGTTTGAGGCGCACTATCTGCTGGAAGGAGGGTAAAAAGATTGTCTATCTGCTCGATTTCATTTGGGGAAAATATATCATCATCACTAACAGCAATACCTGTAACGGTCACCCTATCGTCCACAACATAAAGTGTAAAATCAATAGAAGCCCGTGGAGAAGGAGCTGTTGTCCATGGTGTGTCTGCTACGGGGGTGTCATCTGTGATTCTGATTTTATATGTTCCTACTTTGGCAGCATCCGTGTCACCCGACGGAGTACATATTAAAGTGACCGACCTTGGAAGACCATTAGGGTCACTTACAGGGTCTTCATCCAGATCTATAATACCACGCTGAAAACCAGATGCCTTCAGTTTGAAGCGCATAATAGTGCTGTTAATAGTTGCTGGGGTAAGTGCAGTATCATCCTTACCAACCTCAATAATTATTTTTTCCTCATTGTAATGGTATTGAGCATCAGAACCTACTGTATTACTTACATCAGTCTCCAGGACTCTTGACTGTGTACTAAGGCCCTGATTGGTATAAAGGGCTCTTCCAGCGGAGTCATAAACATACCGGCTCGAACTAACGTAGTAGGTACCGGTTGCTTCTATCCAATTGTTTTGAGGGTCCTCACCTGCTTCCTTCTCAGGCCCCACCTCCGCCCGGTAAAGGGTATCGGAGGGTTGGTTTTGAAGGGTTCGATACGCCGTGCCGTTAGTAGCATAAAAAACTGGATATCCACTGCTATCAATCAATGTGCCAGTTTCACTAACAAGCCGGTTCATCGCATTCTTGATAGCAGTGGTATTTGACCGAGTTCCGACCGTAAATGAAATTTCAAACGGTCCGTCTGTCACTGATCGCGTCTGGAGATCACCAGATGTTTTCCTTAACGGCAAGTCTGCTGCATCCGCAACCCCCTGCACACCAAACATCAGCACGAGTGTCATCAGCAGTCCGATATATCCCTTCCGTGTCCAAAATTGTGTCTTCACAATCATATCTCCTCTTTGATCTGTGTTATTCAGTTGTTGTCTGTTCTAACGTGTGTTACTTGACAGCATCACTTGGCATCAACCTGTCTCAAAGGTTTGGATAGGACTCGGAGTAGATCACCCCGAGTTGAGACCCTATCCGCCAAGTATCATGAAAACAAAAAAGGCGATGAAGTTCCCTCCACCGCCTTTCTTGCTGGTTAAGGTTAGTTCAAACAAATTTTATCCCTGAAATAACCTCTTTGTTGCTACTACTCATTGGACGTTTTGAGTTCACCCCACGTGGCGGTGAGTTTGCCAGCAGCACCGATATGCCCTCTGAGGCGTGTGCCGTGGGTCAGCGTCTGACGATTCCCATCGAGGGACACGTCTTCAATTTGGTAGTAGTATACGACATTGGGTTGCGCAGTGCTATCCGTGTAGGTATAGAACTGCTTCTCTGATGTTGTGCCAGCACCGGCGACCATTGTGGCGTTGATGACTTGGAACTGTCCGTCGCGTTGCTGTGAACGCTTGATAAAGAATCCAGCGTTGTTCAGCTCGGACTGTGTGGACCAGGTAATCACCACTTGACCGGTCTCTGCGTTGCGCACCGGACGGAAGTGTGAGAGTTCAACGGGGAGTGCGCCACCGGCTCTGAAGCCCGGTGTACCGACATCGTTCATCGCACCGTAGTAACTGCTCGCCCGGACGTGTGTCGCTTGTGCGAAACTCGTATCGGAGGCGAGTGCCCAACTCTCCATCATTGCGCCGTCTTCTGGCTCCGCAGGACCGATAGAGACCGGAATGTGTCTACGGATAATAGAACTCCGTCCACCTTCATCGCTCATCGGCAATGCCCAAGTAGCAGCACCATCAGCACCGAGGTTGCCTGCCATATCCGTGGCGGCTGTGTGAGCTGCCATGGCTTTCAAGTCAGACGCTTTCGCTGCGGCTTTCTGTGCTGCCGTTGCGGTTGCGGCGACGGCTGTTGCCTTCGGAGCGGGGGGTGCGAGGACGATTTCAAACGCCATATCACTCAAGAGCGAGTAGCGTCGTTTCGTCACACCTGCGAGAATCAGTTCCGTCTGACCGGCTTGCCAGAGATTCAGAACCTGACCGCTCGCCGCAGGGACGTTATTCCGACCGATTTCCGTGACAACGAGGAGCGTTGACGGCGACTCATTCTGAGCACTCGGCATAATCGTCGTGCCTTCGGGGATCGTGAACATGATAGACGCACCGACAGAAACATCAGCATCTGCGACTGCGTTATTCACGGTCAACGTCCATCCGGAGAGATTGACCTCTTCCGTGCGGGAACCGTTGGAAATCTCAATCCACTGTGGCAGTGTGCCACCACCCGCGAACATCACTTCACTGACATAGATAGCACCGACTGCTGGGACCATGACAGACGTATCCGCGGCTTTTGCGGCTGCGGCTGCATCTGCAGCGGCTTTCGCTTTTGCGGCGGCTTCCATCGCTGCCATTTCAGCAGGAGTCGTCTGATGGGCGGCTCCTGGTGTTCCGACACGGATACCTTGGATACCTAACTTGAAGTTGGCACCCGGCGGCGTAGACGCCGTCCAACTCGAAGCCATTGTGCCGTCCGCGTATGCGCTTGTCGTCGCATCCATCACACGGCGCATCGAGACAATCGGCGTAACAGGACCTGGAGCAACAGTGATCTCAATGTCTTCTTTTACTTCGAGAGGCGTGCCACTCGTCCCGCTTTGACCTTTACCCAGGATAGACCAATAAACATCCCTTGCGACTGCTGGGGCTGTGCCACCCGCAGCGACTGCGGCTGCAGCTATTGATGCTGCTGATGTTTTCGTACCGACACGGTCCTGGAGAACACCATCGGTATAGGACGCAGGCGGTGTCTCATTCGCGGCATAGAACCACAACTTCCATTTATTTTCACCAACAGCGATGGCGGTCGCAGTGCTATTCGCGATCTCTATCCATTGACTCTTGGTAACAGGATTCAGACTCGAATCCGTGCCCCACATAATCTCACTGATATGGGCGCTACCTACCGCCGTGCCATCATAAGAAACGAGATCAATCGTCCCATTATTCAGAAGGAACGACTCTAAGTTCGGAACACTTCCAGAACCTCTGACATTGAATAACAATTGCGCATCTGACTGCTTGGCAGCGATGTTCTCATCGTCTTTTTCATGAGAGGCGTTGATACCCGACCCAGCTTTATCTCTCGTCAGCAAGTAATAGCCATTTGCGGGAATCATCGCAGCTTCACCGTGCGACAAGGAAAGCGGAGTTCCCGATGGTTTTGCTGCTGCTGCTGCTGCTGGATTGTTGGTTTTGACCGTCAGGATATCTCTGCCTTCTTCAAGACCGCTATCAACACGCCGAGTATACATCTGTTGGGGCGCAATCACGTTAGTATTTGCGTCCGCCAGAGGCTTTTCCATACCCGCAAAATCCGCGATCTTGATGGTAACCGTTTTCGCACCTTCCGCTTTTGTTGCAAGCGTAACGAGATACAGATGTAGTGCGTTATCTCGCCATGATGCAGCAGCAGCCTCACCGACTGTAGCAACAGTACCATCCCGATTAATATCAGCCATGAGCGTTGCAGACATTCCAGGTGATGCCAACTCAACGACCGAACTAACAGTTGCTTCTGAAACTTCAATAAGGTCTTTGGTAAAGCCACCTTTCGGCTCTTCACTCAACAGAACGTGAATTTGGAAGGTTGCTGTGGTAATAGGTGAGAAAGGCTCGCCTACCTGCGCGATCTTGTAGACATCTGGCATGCCGCCTGGATCTGCACCAAGTATAGTGACTGTGTGATCAACCTTTTTGGTTGTATTGTCCTCAAACGCATCGGAAGAAGCCACACCTTCAGCAACTCTGATTTTTAGTGTACGAACATCCGTGGAGAGCTCATCGTCAATTGTAACTGTCCAATCTCTAAGATCGGTTCCCCGTGCAATCGCATGTTCTACTTTATTGGCGGTACCGGAACCAGCTGTGGATGTAGCAATAAAGTTGCCATCTGCATCAAAAGCACTAATTGATAATTTAGCTGGCGTCAAGTCAACAGGCTTATCAAATCGAAGCGTAAAGGCGATAGCTGCTGCGCTGAGGGGGCTACCAGCCGTCGCTCCCGGATACATCATCTGGAGTCCATCTGCATGGCCAATATCCATGTCCATAATCAGTGATGAACCGATATTATGGTCAGCCATCGCAGGAGTTGCCACGAAAGCCAGCGCAAATATAGTGATTAAACTCATTAACGAAACTGTCATTTTCTTCGACAACATTCGTTTAATCTCCTTGTTCTTATGTGGAATAAAATTTTGAAACATAAACCTAAAACCTGTAAGAGTTGTTAGTTCTTAACCGATGCCTAACACCTCTTCTGAAATGAAGAACGGATCCAGGGATTGTAAATCCATTCACATTTGAACTTAACCTTTTACACCTTCTGTTAATTTCGGCAGAAAAGCGGTCGGATTTTAAGGCATCCGCAGGCGTCAGAAATGTCGCCAGCGGGAAATATACCTTAATATATACAGGACTTACGCAAAATTACAGAATTACGCGTACCACCACGCGGAGGGCGCGGTTTGATGAAAGACCCCCACCAGGGAATTACGTAAGTCTTATAGATGGAGCGGCAGGAAGTGTTGAAGTTTCAATGAATATTAGGAGTCCTGATGTAGAAGGATTTCGCGTTTTTTGGTGAGTTATACATTTTTTTGTATTTTAATTTGACAAAATGCGTTAAAAAGTGTATAATTAATAAAATAAAGGGTTGAAACGCGAGTTTTTCACAATTTTCACTGTAAATTTCGCGTTTTTTGGTGAGTTATACATTTTTTTGTATTTTAATTTGACAAAATGCGTTAAAAAGTGTATAATTAATAGCATAAAGGGTTGAAGCGCGATGTTTTTCACACAATTACGTAAGGAATGCACGATGCGCCGCTTAAACACAAAGACGATTTTGACTGCCTGTGAGATGTCCTTCAACGGGAAACCTGACCATGAAATAGCGGCTGATTTAGGTGCCTCTGTTTCAGCAGTCTCCCGGTGGCGGAAGCATGAGATATGGCAAGAGTTTGAGAAAGAGCTCATATCAACACATAAGCAGTCGTTGTTAGACGCGCATCGGTCAACAACCCTTGAAGAGAGCACACCTTCAGGTGTGCGAAACATGCAAAAGGTGTATTTTGTTAGGTTCGGCAGTCCCTTCCCTCTCTTGGCTGCGTAAATTTTTCGTCCTTTTCTTTTTTTCAAGGGGTTCTCACCCCTGCCCCCAATTGTCCCCTTAAAATTGCCACTTGAAATTTCAGCGGATTCCGTGTATAATTAACGTGAGTTTGACATAAGTATATCGTTGGAAACCTGCCGCATGCTCACAGGGGCAGCGGTGATGTGTCGGGTTTCGCTAATTGTCCAAACTTTAGGATATAATACGAAAGGTTTTTTATTACATGATCCTTGGTAAAGTTACCGGGACGATCGTCGCGACGCAGAAAGATGAAAAATTAATCGGAAGCAAACTGATGGTTGTCCAAAATGTGGATCTCAACGGAGAGGTCGATCGGACATATACTGTCGCTGTAGATGCGGTCGGGGCAGGTATCGGCGAGATCGTCCTCGTTGCCACCGGCAGTTCCGCGCGTCAGACCCAAGTGACAAGCAACAAACCGGTCGATGCCGTAATCATGGCGATTGTTGATACCGTAGAAGTCGCTGGAAAAGTCCGGTTTCAGAAGTGAAGAACGATGAAGATCGCGACCGAAAGAGAACGTCTCCGCACTGAAATACGCCACCGTCGCGAGGCACTCACCCGGGAAGAGCACACACGGCTCAGCCAGCGTATCGTTGATTCCACTGCACGCTGGATACAGCATCAGGGTTTCGATGCCGTGATGCTCTATCTGAATATGAGAAGTGAAGTTGAAACCACCGGTTTGCTTGAAGGCTTACTTAATTCAGGCAAGCAGGTGTGCGCCCCTGTTGTCGATACACAGCGGTTGGAACTCACCCCACGACGGATTCTGAACCTAAAAACAGAGTTAGTACGCCATTCCTACGGCATGTTGGAACCGAGCACGGCATGCCCAATCTTTCCCACCGAACACCTTCAACTCATCGTAGTTCCCGGTATCGCTTTCGACTGCCATGGGTATCGTCTCGGATACGGCAAAGGGTTCTACGACCGATTTCTTGCGAAGTGTCCACACGCTGTTGCAATCGGATTGGCATATCAGATGCAACTTGTAGAAGATACGTTCCCGCAGAAGTGGGATGTGCCCGTCCAGCACATTTTCACAGAAACGGGCGTAATAGATGTCGGCGATCAGGTTTTGTAGTAAAATCCGAAAATAAGTTTACATTAGCGAACCCAACATGGCACTTTATCAAATGCATGTTTATTTCGCATCAACGAGAGATCTCAACTTCTCCAACGTCTTTTTCCCAATACCTCTAACGTTCTGAAGAGCATCCACACTATCAAACCTGCCGTGTTGCGTTCGATAGTCAACGATGCTTTGTGCCGTCCGTGGACCGATGTTCGGAAGGGTTTGGAGTTCTGCCGCAGAGGCGGTGTTGATATTGAGAAGTTCGGGGGTGCTGGGTACCAACGTCTCTGTGGTTTGTTGGTTTTGTGGACGTTCCTCGTTCGGGACGGCGATTAAATCCGGTTTTCCAAGGAACACAGCAGGTACAAACCGCCGCACCCCCCAAAATCCGCTACCAGCTAATATCAGTATCACCAGAAAAGTAACCGCTTTCCAATAATGGCGTTCAACGGCATCCAGTGTGGGAGGGGTTTCTAACCCCGAATCTTTATTCATCCCTGTTTTCCTCAAGAGATAGCACCTGATTTGCTTGGACACTTCTGATTAACTGCTTTTTTCCACTTTGCCACTGCACTTCAATACTATCCACCTGTTCGTAATCCCCGATTCCGAAATGGAGTGTAAGATCTTGCTGTGAAAGGTAGCCGTCTCCGCTCCGTACCTCACGTATCTGTGTGAGTTTTTCCGTCGTGATCTTGACACGCGTGCCAATCGCATCCGTAGAACCGTTTGTTGCAGTCAATCGGATCTGTAGCCAGTTTTTTCGATTACCGCCATCATTACGTAGGAGGCGTGGCGCGGTGTTGGAATTGGTTACCACAATGTCGATGTCGCCATCTAAATCGTAGTCTGCGAAAGTAGCACCCCGACTTACGTCCGCCAACTTCATACCCGGACCGAGAGTTTCAGAGACTTCGGTAAAGGTGTTGTCATAGTTATTTCGGAAGAGTAGATTGCGTTGCCCGTAGGTGCCTTCCAATTCAATCTCGGCGAGATTCTCGTGTAGATGCCCGTTGGCAACGAAGAGATCTTGGTATCCATCGTTATCGTAATCAATAAAAGCGGTTGCCCAGCCGAGATAGGGATAGGTGAGTTGCGCCGTTTTTGTCATCGCTGTTGCGTCTGTAAAAAAGCCGTCTGCGTCGTTATGGTAGAGCGTGTTCGTCTGTAGGGCATAATTCGTGACAGTGAGGTCAAGCCACCCGTCGTTATTCCAATCGCCAAATGCTGTACCCATTCCATTTTCAGCGGCACCGTCTTCGCTGAGTGCTACGCCAACCATGAAACCGACCTCTTCAAAAGTGCCGTCCCTATTATTGTGATAAAAGAGGTTTTCTGTGGAATCGTTAGCGACATAGATGTCAAGGGCACCGTCGTTATCATAGTCACCCCAGACAACGCCTAAGCCTTTGCCGGTCGTGTTGTAAATACCCGCTGTTTTTGTAACGTCGGTGAACGTGCCGTCACCGTTGTTGCGATAGAGCGTATCGGATTGAGCGATGAAGTTATCGGGTTCGCAGTAGGCGCGTATCCCTTTTTCCTTGCGTCCGCACCACGGATTTTCATCGATGTCATAAACGATGTAGTTAACGACGTAGAGGTCGAGATTGCCGTCTCGGTCGTAATCAGCGAAGGCGCAGCTCGTGCTCCAACGGGGCTCCGTCACGCCTGCGGATTCGGCAACCTCTGTAAATGTACCATCACCGTTGTTGCGATAGAGCCGATTGACCCCGTAGTTTGTGACGTAAAGATCCAATTTGCCGTCGTTATTATAATCGCCCACGGCGCATCCGTGTCCGTAACCGGTATCCCCGACACCCGCTTTTTCGGTGACATCCGTGAATGTGCCGTCGCCGTTATTTTGGTAGAGGCAATTGGTTGGCATCTCTTGCGAGACGTATCCCGGAAGTGGCGCGCCGTTAACGAAGTACAAATCAGCATCGCCGTCCCCGTCGTAATCAAAGAAAGCCGCACCGGAACCGAGCGTTTCCATAAAGTACTTCTGCCCGCTCCGTCCATCAACGTGTTTCCAGTGGATGCCCGCTTCCTGCGTTACATCGACGAATTGAATACCGGTGTCCGCACCGACAGTGTGGATAGGGATACCTTGTGCGACAATTGCGATTAAGAACAGGATTACGATGCCTATAATGCTACTTCTGCTTTCCATCTGCCTCCTTCATCTTTGCCAATGTTCGTTGAAAAGCATCGTTTTTGGGTTCCATTTTAATGGCGGTCCGAATCGTCTTTAACGCTTCTTGATGCGCGCCTGCCTGAAAATATGCCAAAGCGAGGGTATGCAGGTATTGCGGGACAGGGGCTAAACGGACAGCTTGTTCAGCCAAGGCGATAGTTTCTTGGATTTTAACCTTTTTTTTACCTGTCGATACTGAAGCAGAACTACCTTCAAGATAAAGCCTTGCCAATCCGTTTAGGGCATAATGTGCCTCTGCGTCTAACTTTAAAGTTGCCTGATACGCGGCAATTGCTGCTTCAAATTCGCCGCGACGATGGTGGATGACCGCGATGCCGATCTGGGCATGAACTAATGAGGCATCATAGACGAGAGTGGCTTTGTATTCCGCAAGTGCTTCATCGAACCGGTCTTGCGAATAATAGACTGCCCCTAATCCAGCGTGCAGAGCGGCTTGCTCCGGCGCAATCGCAATCGCACTGAGATATGCTTTTTCTGCCTCGTCGAACTCGCGCTCACGAAAATAGAGTCTGCCGAGTTTATAGTGTGCCGCGGTGTAGTGTGGCTGAAGGCTGACTGCTGCCTGATACGCCTCAAGTGCCTTATCGAATTTACCATGCTTTTCGTAAGTGAGTCCGAGTTGATACTGTTTGCGAGGGTTGCTCGGTTCGTTAAGAATCGCGCGCTCGCGGGTGTCAATCTCTTCAGCGATTGCGTTTAAACGACGGTAGGTTTCCATAGCGCGCTTACCTTCCGCCGCCTGCTTTAATCGGAACAGTGCCTGCGCGAGGTTATAGTACGCCCCGATATGGTCGGGTTGCTGTGCGATGACACTGCGGTACAATGCGACGGCACGCTGGAATTCCCGTCGCTTTGATACGATTAAACCCAGACTATAGGAAGCCGCCGTAAAATTAGGGTCCAGTCGAATCGCCTTCTCTAACAGTGGACGTGCTTTGTCCAGTTCACCCCGTTTTTGATAGATAGCACCTAAGTTCCCGTTTGCCATAGTAAGTTCAGGATTCAAGGCTAACGCCGATATGTAATAATGGATTGCCTGCTCCTGCTGTTTGACCGCTTCATAGCAGGAGGCGAGATTCGTCATGGCTTCGGCGAGTTTCGGTGAAAGATTGAGACTCTGGTGATACGCTTCTATGGCTTCTGCGAACCGGGAGGCTTTCTGATAAGCCGTCGCAAGTCCAATCTGTATTTGGAGGGAGTCTGGGCGGTTTTGGCTGAGTTTTCGATAGATGTCAATTGCTTCGTCATTACGTCCGGTTCTTGTATAGAGCAAGGCAAGATTGGCTTCGGCTTGTAACAATCCCGGTCTGATGTCCAGTGCCTGTTTGAGAGCAACTTCCGCCTCAGCGAATTTACTGAGTTGAATATAAACCGTTCCGAGTCCAGCGTATGCTTTGGCAGAGGCAGGATCGCGTTGAATAACGTGCTGAAAGTATCGAATTGCCTGCGTGTAGTGTCCTTGCTGTGCCGCTTGCATACCGCGCCCGTAAAGCTCTTCGGGTGTTTGTGCGGTAGCATTCCACGTAACGCTGACGAAAACGATTAGCAGAAAGGCAAGAAACGGGACTCCCTTTTGCGACATAACGGTTTATCCTCCACCGTCAATTTTAGTCGAAGATGGCATATCGCGTCAAGGATTTATTCTGGTCTGGGATTGATGAGGTTATCCCGATTCAGACAATTAACACGCATCTGCTTTTACCAATTGTGCCTCATCGTTATCCACGGGTAGCAGTTACGGAGAACCCACGGCGTGTGTCTACTACTTTTGATTCAAACCCACATTACTCAGTAAATTTTAGCGTTAAGCACACACAGTTTTCAAAAGAATAGGACTTACGCATTTCCTCTCAAAGTCCCCCTGATAAGGGGGATTTAGGGGGTTAAAAGTGCCGCAATGCCCGTTTTCGCGTCTCAATATCCCTTTTTCTAACGCATTTGCGTAAGTCCTGAAGAAATAACGGGACACCTGAAAAAATTGGATTGTGCTTGATTCATAACCCGGCCTCTGCTAAAATGAGCGATAAATTCATGACTGGAGGGGATGTTATGCAGGAAATTGTGGTAGATTCAGCGAAGTTACACGATTTCGCTCGGACGCTTTGTGAAAAAGCAGGGTTGCGTTCAGAAGACGGAGAGACAATAGCGAAACATCAGGTGCTAACCGATTTACGCGGTGTGCATTCACACGGCACACGCGCTTTACCGGGGTATCTTAACAGCATTCTTGATGGAAAGATGAACCCACAACCCGACCTTCGTCTCGCGACAGAGGGTCCAAGTTTCGCTGTCGTTGACGGAGATAACGGGATGGGACATCTCGCAAGCACGTTCGCAATGGAGACGGCGATAAAGAAGGCAAAAGCAACAGGTATCGCCGCTGCTGGGGTTCGTAACGCAGGTCATTTCGGTGCGGCGGCATGCTACGCAATTATGGCGGCATCGAGCCAGATGATCGGGTTTTCGACGACGAATACAGGGGGTGCCTCTATTGTAGCACCCGGTGGGGCAGAAGCCGTGGTCGCCAACAACGCCATGAGTTACGCCTTACCTACCGGCGACGGACATCCGGTCGTCTTGGATATGGCGTGCGGTGTTTCCGCATGGGGTAAGATCGGCACACTCCGAATGTATGGCAAACCGATTCCCGAAGGCTGGCTGATAGATGAGACAGGTCAACCTACCAATGATCCAGAGAAGGGACGTTTCCTTGCACCTGCGGCGGGACCGAGAGGTTACGGGTTGGCATTCATCATGGGCATCTTAGCGGGTCCTTTGAGCGGTGGTTTGATGGCCTGTAATAAAGCAGGCGATCCCTCTGAACACTTCTTCTTCGCGATGAATGTTGCGAGTTTCACAGACTACGACGGTTACGCCGAGGAAATTCAACGCGGTGTAGACAAAATCCACACCTCGAAAACGGCAGAAGGCGTAGAACAGGCATATCTTCCGGGCGAAATTGAGTGGAATAACTACGATAATTACCTTGAGAACGGTATTCCAATCCACGTAGATCATTTACGCGGTCTCGCTGGTATTGCTGAGAAGTTAGATGTCCCTATCTGTTGGGAGTGGTAGGAAAAGGACAAAAGCGAGTCAATACCTCAATCCACGATTAGAAGTAGAGGAGGGTAGCGGAACAATATGGAAGAAACCAAAGAAACTGTATCAGGCGGTACGCTCCCTGATTGGGAGGTCGATGATTTACCTGCACCGCCCCCTTATCAATTTGGAAAAGCGTTTCGGAGTATCTTAGGTCCCGGCATCATCGCCTTGGGGGGGTCAATCGGCAGCGGAGAGTGGCTGCTCGGTCCTGCGATTACCGCACAATACGGCGGCAGATTGCTCTGGATCGCAACAATCGCCATCCTACTTCAAGTGATTCTGAATACAGAGGCGATCCGCTATACGCTCTATACCGGCGAACCGATGATGAGCGGTTATATGCGCTGTAAACCCGGCGCGCCTTTCTGGATGTCTTTCTATTCGGGTATAAACTTTTTCGGAATTTGGCCCGGCTGGGCGATGACGGCTGCGACAGCACTCGCTGCCGCTTGGCTCGGCTATATGCCGCAGGATGCAGATGGCGGGACAGTCCGCATCTTCGCATATCTCATCTTTTTCTCCTGTCTCGGAATTGTGCTGTTCGGAGGGAAGATTTACAACTCCCTTGAGAAAGTACAACTCTTTATGGTGATATGGATCATCAGTTACCTCATCGTCGTAGACCTGTTTATGGTGTCGCCAAAAGTGTGGTGGGCTGTCATCAAAGGTTTCTTTAGTTTCGGAGCACTCCCGACTGCCGGCGCAGATGGACAGGTAAATTGGTTGTTAGTCGGTGCGTTCGCGGCGTATGCTGGCAGCGGCGGTTTAGGCAATGTTGGCATGACCCATTACGTGCGCGATAAAGGATGGGGCATGAGCAGTCTCGTCGGTGCGATTCCCTCCATGATCGGTGGACAACATGTAACGCTCTCACACTGGGGCAAAGTGTTTCGCATCACACCAGAGAACCTCAAACGGTTCAAAGAGTGGTGGAAATATGTCCGATTTGAACAGTATTATATTTGGATGATCGGGTGTTTCGTCGGGATTGCGTTGCCTGCAATGCTGACCTTGCAGTATGTCCCTCAAGGTCAGGAGATGGAACAGTGGTCGGCAGCGGCAATGCAAGCGCAAGGACTTGAGGCAAAAGGCGGTAGGAGTATGTGGTATCTCACACTGCTCTGTGGGTTCTGGGTGCTGTTTTCGACGCAACTCGGGGGCGTGGACGGTGTCCCGCGCGGTTTTACCGATATTATTTGGACCGGCGTGAAACGTGCTCGAAATTTGGGCGAACACAGCGCAAAATGGATTTACTATCCGATACTCGGCGTTTATATCATCTGGGGCATCATCGCGATGTATCTCGCAAAACCGTTCTTCATGATTCTCGTATCGGCAACCGTTGGCGGGTATCTGCTCGTATTTTCGGCGTTACATACGCTCTACGTGAACCGGAAATTTTTACCGCCAGAGATACAAGCACCCTTATGGAAACAGATTGGACTCGTGTTGTGCGCGGGTTATTATTCGATCTTCGGAACGATCACCGTCTATCAAAAAGTGCTTGTGCCGTATATTTTCCCGATTTTTGGGTAGAACCTTAAACAGATGGGGTAGGCGCAAGACCTACCCCAACAAGATGTCTACTGAAAACGATCCTGACCGTAACGCTAATAGCGTGACTTCAGGATACCCCACGTTGTTGCCACTTTACCTTCAGGTTCAACACCCCAGGGGGTCACGTTGTCTTGGAAATACTCGTATTCAACCTCTAAGGAACCGACACCGGAGGCAACACCGGCATAAATCCCGAGCCACAGCGGTGGCGTCAGCTTAAAGTCACCTTCCCCGAAATCTGTCCAGTCGTCATTTGCGTCCATTTTATACCATCCGGTGTAATGATCGTTTTCTTTCTTGAGCCTGAGGAACAACTCAGTGTCCCCAAAATCCGGACGCCACGGCGGATCGGGTGGCCCCAAACCTGCCTCTTTGGTTTGGAACTGGAGCTGCCCTTTAGCCCCCGCATCACGCGACCAGAATTTAATGGTGACCCAGTTATCGTCCTTCGGGCTTTTGACGAGGAGTCCATTCACACCCGAATCGGTATCCCATTTAGAAAAGAAATGGGTTTCGACATCAAACATGTCGGCATCCGTTTCCTGATAGAGGAAGTGGGATTCATCCGTTGCCCAGATGTTTCGATTGACTTCGCTGTCAATATACAGGTAATCCTCGCGGGTTTCACCCACATCCCAATCCGGGGGTTCGTTTTGCCACTTCCAATTTGGATTTTGCAACTTCCCCTTCTCGAATGGATCCCCGAAGGATTCGTCCGCGGCGTTTGCTATGCAGACAACGCTGAACATGAGTAAGCAAACGAGTGCAGTATAACAGAAATTTTGGTTTTTCATACTGTAATCTCCTTTTGTTTTGTCCACCCTGAAATTGGGATAGACTTTGTTCGTAGTAGGACAATTCATTGCCCGTTTAGGGCACTATTCCTACAGGTCAGATTTATGAGTCTTGTTTAAATCATACCTCAACAATTGCTTCCACAAGGCTTTCGACGGATGCCTCCTTTGCCATTACATCAACCTGGACATCACGCGCCAATGCCGTTTCCTGCGTTGTGGGACCGATCACGGCGACCTTGACATTCGCGAGTAACGCTGTAGGTGCCTGTGCGGGAAACATTTCCAAGAAATTCGTAACCGTTGAGGAGCTAGTGAACGTGACGAGATCAATTCTGCCGTTCAAAAGATCGGTTTCAATTTTATCACTATTTTCGCTTGCCACTTTGATGGTATCGTAGAGAGGCACGTCATCGACCTGTGCCCCCTGCTCACGCAAACCATTGGGCAGATCGGCAGTGGCAATTTTTGCGCGAGGAAGTAGAATTTTCTTTCCGCTTACATCTCCTATTTCGGTAGCAATCGCACTTCCGCGGGAATGAGAAGGCACAAAATCGGGATGGATACCAATGCGATTTAGAGCCTCAACCGTTTTCACACCAACGCCGCAGATGCGACTCTCACCGAATGCGCGGGCATCCTTTCCGCTTTCACGTAGACGTTTATAGAAAATTTCAACGGCGTTGACGCTCGTGAAGATAACCCAATCGTATTCGTCGGGAGAAGGTATGTTCATGTCCTCAATAGGTTGGATCTGTATCGTAGGGAATTGGATCACCTCTGCGCCGTTTGCCTCCAACAGTTCTGCGAATTCGCTTGCCTGTGCACGGGCGCGCGTGACGAGTATCCGTTTCCCAAAGAGGGGCTTGGTATCGAACCAGCGGAGTTGATCGCGTAGCCGGTTCACTTCTCCTACAACAATAACCGCCGGACTTTTGAGTTCGGCTTCCGCCACCTTTTCCACAATATCGGTAAGCGTGCCTTGGACGACATGCTGTTGGGGTGTCGTTCCGACACGGACTAAACTGACAGACGTTTGTGGATCTCTACCGTGCGCTATCAACCGTTCCACAATCTGGCGAAGGTGCGCAACCCCCATGTAGACAACGAGCGTATCAACGGCTGTGGCGAGGTGTGCCCAATTGATGTTTGAATCTGGACTTAATGCCGCTGAATGTCCCGTAACAAAAGCAACCGATGAGGCATAGTCGCGATGTGTCACCGGGATACCTGCGTACGCAGATGCGGCAATCGCGGATGTGATACCCGGAACGACCTCGAATGGAATGCCGGCTTCTGTGAGAGCAACTGCTTCTTCGCCGCCGCGTCCGAAAATATACGGATCGCCGCCTTTCAGGCGAACAACGACTTTACCGGCTTTGGCGTGTTCGACCAGCAAATGATTGAGTTCATCTTGCCGTGTCGTTCGGATTCTTGGGTCAGGTGCCTTGATCTTTTCGGTGTGTGCCGGACAATGTTCCAACAGGGCATCGTTTAGCAACAAATCATAGATGACAACTTCAGCGCGCTGAAGGCACTCCACACCTTTGAGCGTGATGAGTTTCCTATCGCCGGGACCCGCACCGACAATGTAAACAATCCCTGTGTGCGGTTTCTGATTTTTAATTTTTCCTTGCGGTTCGATGAGGCGGGTCTGAATTTTCGCGCGCCTTTCCATAGATCCGCCCTCCATTTCATTACGGGCTAAGTTTTCGATTATACCTTTTAAAGTACGCTTTCTCAACAGGAAACCATACTATATCAGTTCAGCTGCCCCACTGTTCCGAAGTTTTTCGGCAACAACGCTTCCCAAGTGCTGTGCGGTATCTGGCGTTCCTGTGCTGCTCTCTACAATGCGTTGAATGCCGTCTGGATGACACACCGCACCGATGAGCGAGAGTTCATCATCAACGTGTTTCGCATGCGCGCCAATCGGCACTTGGCATCCACCGCCGAGGTTTTCCAAGACAGTTCTTTCCGCTGTGATTTCTGCCGTTGCTGAAGCATCGTTCAGCGGCAGGAGCAGTTGTTCAACCCTATCGTCACCTTCCCGCACTTCTATTCCAAGCGCGCCTTGTCCGACTGCTGGGACCATCTGTTCCGTATCGAAAAATTGTGTGATAATTTCTGGTTCGAGAAGACGTTTGATGCCCGCCGCGGCGAGGATGATCCCGTCAAGGTCGGTTTCGTGAAGTTTGCGCAACCGCGTATCAATGTTGCCTCGAACATCAACGACTCGCAGCTCTGGACGGATATAGAGGAGTTGTGCTTTTCGGCGTGGACTTGTCGTGCCTATCTTCGCACCTTCCGGTAAGTCTTCTAAAGGCACACCTGTGTCTGTGATAAGCACATCGCGTGGGTCTTCTCGTGTCGGGATGGCGGCAATGCAAAGCCCTTCTGGCAATTCTGTCGGGAGATCTTTCAAACTGTGGACAGCAAGGTCGATGTCGCCAGCCAAAAGAGCGTTTTCTATCTCTTTGGTAAAAATACCCTTACCCAGTCCAACTAACGAGCGATTTTGGATCCTATCACCGGTGGTTTTGATGATCTTGAGGGAGACTTCCAAGGTAGGGAAATGGCGTTCCAATTGATTCTTGATGAATTGTGCCTGCCAAAGTGCGAGTTGACTGCCGCGTGTGCCAATTACGAGCGAGTTGTGCATTTTTTTTATTCATCGTTAACATCCAAAGCGAACAATTCCTGTAACGCTTGGACATACTGCCCGTGATCGGCATCGCCGTCGTTGACAGCGCAGCGTAGGTTCTGCATCGGATGATGGAGCAGTTTTTTGACGATTGCCTGCGTCATAGAGGCGATGGCTTCCTCTTGCTGATCGGAGAGTGTTGCTTTATAGAAACACGCTTGCAATTCAGTGTCGGCTATCTCTCGAAACTGCTGATGCAGCGCTTTAATCGTAGGGTTAACTTGGAAGATTTGCAATTGGTCATAGAACCGTTTCGCTTCTTCAGAGACAATCTGTTCTGCGCGGATTGCTTCCTGTTGCCGGTCTTGGAGGTTTGAGGCGACAACGGCTTCCAGATCATCGATATTGTAGAGGAACGCCGAGTCGAGTTTACTCACATCCGGCTCGATGTCGCGTGGAACAGCGATGTCGATGAGGAACATATATCGGTGCTTCCGTTTCCGCATGATGTCGGCGAGCGGTTGTCTCTTGATGAGATAATCGGGAGCGTTGGTAGAACTAATGACGATATCGGCATCAATGAGGAAGTTGAGATCGCTATCGTAGGCGAGAGGCGTTCCATTGAACTTCTCTGCTACTTTAACTGCCCGTTGGTATGTCCGATTTGCAACAATCACGTTGGAGACCCCATTTGCAACGAGATGCTTTGCTGTAAGCTCACTCATCTCTCCTGCACCGATGATCGCAACGGTCTTGCCTTCGAGTGTATTGAAAATCTTTTTGGCGAGTTCGACAGCGGCGTAACTAATGGAAACGGCACCCGTGGTGATAGTCGTTTCGGATCGGATACGTTTGCCAACGCTGAAGGCTTTGGTGAAAAGACGGTTGAGAATAGCACCCGTGCTATCTGCTGAACGTGAGGTGTCGTAGGCATCTTTGACTTGACCCAGTATTTGAGACTCACCGACAACCATCGAATCCAGACTCGATGTCACTCTGAAGAGATGCTGGATTGTCTCTAAGTTATGATGGAGATACGTCCATTTCTTCAGCGATTCCATATCAATCTGATGGCATCGGGAGAGGAATTCAGCCAACACCTTGGTGGCGGCTTCGGCAGTCCGCACTGAATTCAGGACTGCATAGACTTCTACCCGGTTACAGGTGGAGAGGATCACTGCCTCTTCAACCTGATCAGATTCACGCAAGTATTGATGGGATTCAATGAGTTGTTCTTCGGAAAACGCCAACCTTTCTCTGATTTCGATGGGCGCGACGTGATGGCTGGTTCCGATAGAGACGATGTGGTTCATCCTTTTCACCGAAAGAATCTAAAAACGTGGAGCATTTTGCGTTTGCTAAATTATATCACATATCAGTGGTTGTGTCAAATTTAGAACTGAGATTGAGCTGGTTCGTAGCAGGGAACCATTTATTGCCCGCTACACACCATTACAACTGAGATGAATCGCACGACTACAAACGCACTCGCTTTTTTCTTACATTGATACATAACGTGGGTTTGACTTGAACACTGATAGCGAAAGTCTGTTGTAGCACAAACTGTTAGTTTGTGGCATGTGCCGCGCAAACTAACAGTTTGCGGTACAAGTAGAGGCTCCTATTACCGAAGTCACGTTAATTGTATATTTTACCATAAATGCCCTTAACGATACGTATGCATACTGTCTAAAAACAGATCCACGCCAACATAGGTGCAGAGGACGGCAACGAAACCGATGATTGCAGCATACGCCGCTCTACGTCCGTGCCAGCCCCAGAGTTGGCGGATACCGATTTGTGCGACATAGATAAGCCATGTCACCAAAGTGGAGATTACCTTCGCATCGAGCCATCTCCACGGCACGTCTCGGATATATTGCGTCCAGAGGCTTCCGACGATAACTCCCATTGTAAGCAGAATTACGCCGAGGATTGTGCAGCGATACCCAAGTTCATCGGAAGTACCCAGAGAAGGAAGGAGATTGTCAAAAAGCGCGTCCGTCTTCTTGCGGATTTTCCGTTCTGCTATGAGATACATCAGTCCAAACCCAAAGGCAGCGATAAACGCCGCATAAGCGAGAAAAATGAGTGTCGTATGTGCCAGAAGCCAGTAGTTTTGGAGCGGTTCCGGGAGCGCAGCAGTGTGCGTGGCGAAACTATATGAGATGAGTATCGCAATGAACGCAACCGGCATCACGAAGCTACCGAGCGTGCGAAGGCGTGTCAAACGGACGATGAGCAGATAAATCAACGTGATCGCCCATGCAAAAAAGGCGGTCGAATCCGTCCAGTGCGTCATCGGAAAATGCCCCTGCTGTAGCCACCACAGCGCGATAAAAACGCTCAAAAACGCGAAGCCGATGATGGTACACCAAAACGCCAGTCGCTCGATTGCTGGGCGAATTACGGATGCTTCGGTCCGATTCCCAATCGCCAGTGAGAGCGTCTGAAAGATGCCTGCCGCTAAGTATATTAAAAGAGTGACGAGAAATAGAAAATTTATCATGCTCCGTACGTCTTGAGATGGTAATGGAGGTGTACTCACACTGGATGGATATGACTATCCTTTGGATATATTATTCGTTTTCATTTTGGTGGTTGGCGAGCTCTGCCTGAAGGCGTTCTAACTCGGTTTCTATTGCCTGTCGTCGTTCGGCTTCTTCTCTGGCGAGTCTTTCTGCTGCCTGCCGTCGTTCGGTTTCTTCTCTGGTAAGTCTTTCTGCTGCCTGCCGTCGTTCGGCTTCTTCTTCCGCCAATTCTTCCGCTTCCACGCGTAGGTGATGTTCCTCCATGGAAGTTGTAATCGCGGTGCCGTCAGGAAGATACGGACGCAATAGCCGCAGTTCCCACGCCTCATGAAGCTCCCACCGAAAATAAAGGTTTAACGACGCACTGAACAAACCATCATCAGCCTCTTTTTCAATCTCAACGATGTCGCCCAATGCATCCCGCCGCCACCCCCGAAACTCTATAGGGCGATTCATGTCGGATTGATGAATGAAATACTCCGCCACTCCCATATCACGTAGATACACCTCGACTTTTTCGTGCCGGTCCTCAGACGCTGTTGTATCTGAAAGGAACTCAAAAACTGCTGTAGGGACGGTGCCTTCTGCCCAGGTATAAAAACTCCTTCGTAACGGAAGTTTCTCGGCACCGAGGACGACATACACATCCGGAGCAACGACCTTTCTGATATCGCCTTCACGGTAATAGATAAAGTTATCCATACCGACATGGATATGCGGGTGTGCCTGAAAATATCGTAAGAACTGGTCAAATAAGCTATGCATCTGCATCCCGTGGAATTCGCCTGCGGGCATGGGTTCTTCGTCCTCATAGGGGTAGCCTTCAATGTAAACGGTCGGTTTTCCAATCGCTTTTGGAAAGACAGGCATATATTTTCTTTGCTTCAATTCAAAATCGTTTCGCGTATTCATGATGTTCTTCCTTTGCGTATCAAGGCAGGAATGTCTCTTATCCGCGTGAGATCGTTAAAGCCGTTCTCAACCGTTTTGAAAGTCTTGAAAGAAGGCGCGTCGTTTTTTTACGCAATTTTAACAACCCTCGAGTGCTTTGTCAAGTCGTTTGGAGGTAAAAGTATTTGCACGTTCCAGTTTACCGTGCCGAACCCAGTTAAAGAGGCACTCAGCAGAACACTCAGGGTTTGTGAGACCGAGACAACATGTTTGCGGTTGTGCGTTCTTCATTTCAACAGTGTCGATAAGCGTTTCAAAGAAGTCGGCACGCTTTTTAGGCGTTGGAAACGCCTTGAGAATCTCAGCACGACGCGATCCAAGGAACTCAATAAATGCACCATAGCCGTTATTTTCAAACTGATTCGTGAGTTTTTTATGGAGGCGTTTCGCGTCATCAATACCTACGCTGCTTCGCGCCGATACACTGATGATTAGGTTATCATCTATTACGATATCCGGGGTGAAGTGCGTGCCGGCATCCGGCGCATCAAGATATTCCCGAATGAATGTCTCTTCGCTTCTGCATTGGCCAATTCCTCCCTGATAAGGGGGGTTGATGCTCAAAAGTCTATCTACAGCGGAAAACTTATCTGCAATAACGAGGAACGCATCTTCAAGGTGATGCGGCTCCATTTCGTCGGGTGCCATGCATAACACAGAGGCACCACACTGGTTTAGCAGGGAGATACGCCGTTCAATCTCAGACGTTTTTTGTTCATATAGGGCAACACACTTGCGGTTCGCCAACAGAAGATAGACGGGATAGGGCAGTTTCTGATTTTCAATCGGCATCGGTTCACCATCTTCGTATCCGAGTGTGTATAGCGAAGTAGCGTGAAGGGTCTCTTCGAGATGTTCACGGATACGACGACTCGTCGCGGGACTTTTACCGCTCGTCGAGATACTCAACAGAATCTCACCATCCGTTACAACGGAAGCTGCAGCGAAGGTGCATTGCGGGATCACGTCAACGACATTGACCAAGCGGATTTTGTTCTTGTCGTGCGCTTCGGCGAAAACAGCGGAGTTAATATCTGTAAAATCGGTCGCCGCGCAGACGAGAAAGTAACCTTGTGTGTCGTCAGCCTCCAACTGTCGCTTGTGCCAGCGAATTGTGCCGATATTTGCGAGAAACGTCAACAATTCCGTTGCATCCGGACTGATGACGGTAACATCGCCACCACTGAGAAGCATCGCGACAACTTTCCGTTCCGCAACGGTTCCACTACCAACAACGAGGCATTTCCGGTCTTGAAGGTTTATGTGTGCAGGATAAAACATTTGTGATGCATCCGAAAAATAAATAGACGCATTGTAGCATAAACTTTCAGTTTGTGCCAGACTCCGCTGTCTGTAAAAAAGACATCTTTGTAGCATAAACTTTCAGTTTGTGCATCTTACTCCGCAACCTGAGAGTTTGCAGTAGAATGAGGGACTTGGTAGTAGTTCCACTGCCACTGTTCCTTAGGATTCGCGTGAGACGACGTAATCTGCGAGGTGTTCCAGCGCGATACGAGTGGGTGTCTCCGGTAAGGCTGCCAAGGCAGCTTTGGCACGATCTGCGTAGTTTTGGGCGACTTTCAAGCAGTGGGGTTCCACACCATACCTCCGAAATAGAGATTTAACAAAGTCGATGGCTTCGGCTCCATCTGTATCAGGGTGCAGCATCTTCTCAAGTTTATGTTTTTCATCGTCATTACAGACAGATCGCGCATAGATGATCGGGAAGGTGAGTTTCCCTTCGCGGAGATCACCGAACGCGTCTTTCCCCAATGTATCGGAATCTTCTGTGAAATCGAGCAAGTCGTCTACAATTTGGAAAGCCGTTCCAATCTGTTGTCCGTAGGTCGTGAGTGCCTCAACTTGCTGTGTGTCTGTTGCACCGAGATGCGCACCGAGTGTGCAGGACGCCGCGATTAGTTTCCCAGTTTTGAAACTGATAATTTTGAGGTATTCGGCTTCGGAGATGTCGAAATCGCCACTTTTGTAGGCGTGTATGACCTCACCTTCACACATTGCCTGTGTCGTATCGGCGAGGATTGCCATCGCGGGATCATCGGAGCGACGGGATACGAGCATCGAAAGGACTCGTGCATGTAAGTAATCTCCGACGAGGACTGCGACTTTGTTACCCCATTTCGTCTGTAACGTTTCGCGTCCACGGCGGATTGCGGCTTCGTCGAGTACATCGTCGTGAACGAGTGATGCGACATGGATGAGTTCAACCACAGCGGCAAGCGTGTGCGCATCGCTGCCTTCGTATCCGCAGACTTTGGCAGAAAGCACAACGAGAATCGGGCGGAGCCGTTTACCGCCACCTTCTACAACGTGTTGAACTGCCATGTCAACAAAGGTATATTCGCTGGCGGTGTGTTCGGTGAGTTTCGCCTCAACGGCACTGAGATCGTCGGCAATCAATTCGACGATTTGATTAAAGTTGGACATAGTGTAGGGGCAACCCTTGTGGCTGCCTTTTCCCTTTAGAGATTTGCCAATGTCTGTGTTGCGGCTTCAACGGTGTTATTGATGTCCTCTTCAGAGTGAACTAAAGAGACAAATCCTGCCTCAAATTGGGAAGGTGCGACATAGATACCGCGTTCCAGAAGTCCCCAGAAGTATTGTTGAAAGCGTTCAGTATCCGCTGTGCGTGCGCCATCAGCATCTGTGACAGTTTCTGATGTAAAGTAGAGCATCAACATCGAACCGACGCGACTGTGCCAAGCGTCAATACCGTGTTTTTGGGTTGCCTCAGCGAGACCCTCTGCAAGGGCAGCGGCACGGTTCTCAAGTTGTTCATAAACCCCCGGTTCAGCGAGTTTTTTCAGCGTTGTTATACCCGCTGTCACAGCTAACGGGTTTCCAGAGAGTGTCCCCGCCTGATAAACGTCGCCTTCTGGGGCAACGTACCGCATGATGTCCCGTTTCCCGCCATAAGCACCGACAGGCAACCCGCCGCCGATAATCTTCCCTAAGCAGGTCATGTCCGGTGTAACGTTATAACGGGATTGCGCACCGCCATAAGCCACTCGAAAACCAGTGATAACTTCGTCGAAAATAAGCACAATACCGTGTTCTTCAGTGATTTCACGGAGTTGATTGAGATACCCCTCACGAGGCGGGATGATACCCATATTGCCCATAATCGGTTCGAGAATGAGACAGGCAATTTCGTCCGGGTTGGCTTCTATCGCTTCACGGACAGCATCAGGATTGTTAAAAGGGACTGTGAGTGTATTGCGTGCGAAATCTTCCGGGACACCGCCGCTATCGGAAAGTCCAAACGTTGCGACACCGGAGCCGGCTTTCGCTAATAGATAGTCCACGTGACCGTGGTAGCAACTGTCGATTTTGAGGATTTTATCGCGACCGGTATACCCGCGTGCAACACGGATTGCGCTCATGGTTGCTTCGGTACCGGAATTAACGAGTCGCACCTGTTCGATCGAAGGCACGGCGTTGACAATGATTTCAGCGAGTTCTGTCTCTCGGGGTGTCGGCGCGCCGAAACTTGTGCCGTTCAACGCTGTTGACCGGATAGCCTCTATAACGCTCGGATGTGCGTGCCCCAAAACCAAGGGACCCCAAGAGGCGACATAATCAATATATTCGTTTCCGTCAATGTCGTAGATTTTCGAGCCTTCGCCGCGCTCGATGAAACGCGGATGTCCGCCGACTTTGCTGAAATTTCGGACAGGGCTGTTGACCCCGCCGGGTATAAATTGTTGTGATTTTTGCCATGCGGCTAAGGATTTACTGCTCTCCAAAGCGTTCCCTCCAAAATTTTCTATAGGTATCGGTGGTCGGCTATCGGCTGTCGGCAATTAGCGGTTAGCGATCAGTGAAGAGGACATCGTTAAACGAGAACCTTCTTTACTGACACCTAAAAGGGTTTTCGCAGAAAACCCGACCTAACTGCTAATAGCCAGATTCTAACCACTCCACAACCGACTTCGCAAAATACGTTAAAATCATATCCGCCCCTGCGCGCTTGATGCTGTTGAGCACCTCTAACGCGACCCGCTCTTCGTCAATCCAACCGTTTTGTGCGGCGGCTTTAACCATGGCGTATTCGCCACTGACGTTGTAAGCCGCAACAGGCACCTGAAATTCTGTTTTGACCCGATGGATAACATCGAGGTAGGAGAGGGCAGGTTTTACCATGAGAATATCCGCGCCTTCTTGTATATCCAATGCGACTTCGCGTAACGCCTCTTCTGCATTAGCTGGATCCATCTGATACGCGCGTCGATCACCAAATTGAGGGGTCGATTCCGCCGCTTCTCGAAACGGTCCGTAGAAGGCAGAGGCGTATTTGGCAGAATATGCCATAATCGGTATGTTTTCGTAACCGTTTTCGTCTAACGCCTCGCGAATCGCACCGACACGACCATCCATCATATCTGACGGGGCGATAACATCGGCACCGGCACGCGCGTGCGACAGGCTCTCCTTAACGAGTAACTCCAGGGTCGGATCGTTTTGCACTTCGCCCGCTTCAACAACGCCGCAATGTCCATGATCGGTGTATTCACACAGACAAACATCCGTCATGACAAGCAGATCCGGCACAGCATCTTTGATGGCTCGAACTGCCTGCTGAATAATCCCATCGTCGGCGTACGCCTCGGAACCCAGCGGGTCTTTTGCCTCTGGGATTCCGAACAAAATTGTTCCAGAGATACCGAGAGCCGCGAGTTCTTTCGCGGCGGTGACGAGGGTATCAACCGAGTACTGATAGCACCCAGGCATCGCAGAAATTTCGATCCCAGTGTTATGTCCGTGAACGACAAACATCGGGTAGATAAGGTCGTTAACAGAGAGCACTGTCTCGCGAATCAGTCGTCGCAGGTTCTCATTTGCGCGAAGTCGCCTCGGACGATAGACAGGGAAGGTGCTCATTCATCCTCCGACGAGCCCGAGGATTTGATCTCGTACTGTATTAATTCAAGGGTTTGGTCTTCAGGCATTTCCAATCCAAGGGCTTCATTCTCCTCAGCTCCCTCGTGTTGGTGTTCAAATTTAACGATACCGACGTTAGGTGCTAACCAGATAGTTGTTAAGGTCACATCTTGCTGTTCTTGCGCTCCCGGCTGTTGTGGAGTTTCCACAGACATAACTGTCTCTGTTGATGCATCTGTGCGATACTCAATGACCAAGCAATCTTCAAAAGTGCCAGCTTCCGTCTCCACCGTTTCCGTGCCGGTGACGTTACCTGACTCTACAAGGGTGGTGTAGGTTTTAACAGTCTGCGTTGAGCCGCCCGGTATCTCTATAGGCATGCCTTTGATATCAATTGTCATGGTGAGGACGACGTTTATTTCGATGGCTGTCCATTCTTCACCAAAGGTGGCGGGTGTCGGCAGGAAATAGAAGTAGTCTTGGGAATCTACTTCAGTATCGTAATCTAAGTCAAATGTGACGTTTAATTCCGGAGGCGTCTGTTCCATCAGTGCTTGGCGCATCAACACCAGAGCTTCGTCCATCTGTTTCATCGTGGCGGCTTTGAGAGCGTTTTCGATTTCAGTGCCAACAAAAAACGCCACCCAGTCGGCACCGACCTGGTAGAAATAGGGCTGAACGTAATGCTCGAAGTCTGCCCAGTCCTCCAAAGCCGGATCGTAACTGAAGGTGCGATAGGATTCGCCATCAATCTCTTCTGGTTCTATTGCGTAGCGCGTTAACTCGTCCCCGTTCTGGTCTTCGTAAACCCAGTAACTGCCGACGGCATCTGGAAAGTAGTAGTTTGCCCATTCATTTCCCATCAATGTCGCGCTGAGACCGAAGAGAAGCAAAATGGCGAGAATGAACCGAAAATTTTTCAAAATAGGAGGTTCCTCCAAGGTTTTGATTGTTCCAACTTAATTATTAAAGTATACAGAATATCTCTGCAAACGGCAAGGCAAATTCTCCGACAGGACTATCAACGTTCCTCGTATTCAAAGGGAAAACTGACAGGCGCGCCGTTATTTGACCATGAACGTGACATCGCAACATCGATCTCCCGATCTTTACGACCATTGTAAGCACCGTATTCAGGTTCTGTGTCGTTACGAACTGCGTTTACAAGACTCATTAGTTCCGATGCGACGGTAATTTCACCATCGCTGAGTGGATAATTTTGCAACGGATTTTCCCACACCACTTCGGGGTCGGTATCTGCGACGAGGGCAGCCAAGGTTTCGTAGCCATTAACGGTGTTCGTTCTACGCGAAATATTGATCGCGCGCTGTGCATCGGCAGTTTCGTTTAAGATAACTGCCTCATCTCGGAAACACATCCCACGTTCTGCGTAAAATTTTGACCCGTTAAAGCCTCGCAGTGGCGAGCCGTAGGAAAGACCGCTAAAATTGAAGATGCCGACAGCACCATCCGCGAACTCAATCACAGCATGTTGCCAATCCTCAGTATCGCGCGTCGGTTGTCCCTGCCGCCAGACGTGCTCTTGGACATTATATCCTTTTCGGAAGCCGTAAACTTGAACGGGTTCATTGTCAAAACCGACGTAACTACGGATGAGTCCAATACCGTGATAGCCGTGCCCTCGGAAGTCGTTATAGGCGGCGTTGACTTTCCCGAAAACCCCGGCGAGAATCATCTCGCGTTTTATCCGCTCCGAAGGGACGCGGTAGTAATTTTCATTGACTTCCAATTTTGTGCCGTTCGCCTGTGCAGACGCGATCATCTTGTCTGCCCATCCGAGATCCGTGTCAATGGGTGTTTCGGTGCAATAACTAACCCCATGCTCTGAGCAGAGAAGTCCTGGAATGTGATTGTTGCTGGGGGTAATCACAATTGAGCAGATGTCAGGTTTCACCGTTTCCAACATCTGCTCGGTATTTGTGTAGGCGGGAACACTGTATTTCTTACCCTGTTCCGTAACGCTGTCTTCGCGTGGATCACAAACAGCGACGAGTTCAAGGTCATCCGTCAATTTCGAGATAAGGGGAAGGTAGGTTCCAGCACCGCGTCTGCCTGTACCGATGTGCGCGATTTTGAGTTTATCCATGGCTTGTCTCCTCCAAGGGATGTGAGTCGGTAATCGCCTTTGTTATTCATTCCACCCAGAAGACGTGGCTCCGTTCAAAGAGATCGTCGTCTAAGTGGATTTCGACAAACCACTCGCCTGTAGTGTCTGGCAAGTCGATGTAAAACCACGTGATTTTTTCGCCGGTTGTTGATGTGAGGGTTTGCTTCTCTGTCCAGAAGGGTGGATCGTCCAAATCGTCTTCCGGTGAGAACCATGAGACTTTAACGGTATGGTGTTCTGTGATGTTTGCCCATAATATCCATAAAAATACCTGATCGTTGATTTCAGCGGAGAAGGTCGTCGTGATACCGTCGGGTCTATCCTCGAAGACGCTGATTGCCAAGGCAGAATCTACAATCATCGGTTCATCCCGTCCTACATCGGTGAAACCGCTTCCGCCAGAAGGATCTTCACTACAACCGCTCACTACAATCGTTAGTGACAGTAGAACTATCCCGAATATAGAATATGGAGTCGTAAGCAACGTCTTGATATAGGTGTAGGCTTGACACACGGGTTCTTCTCCTATCTTGGGCTGAGGTAATCGCAGTTGAATAATTGGGTATAAGTGCTGACTCCCATTATATCACCCCTCGGTTTTTTTGTCAAATGGAAATTGAGCGGAAGGTAGGATCATTTATGGTGAACCCTAAAAATAAACGCAATAAGTAGTTTTGGGATGGGTTAAGTTTGGGTTAACGGGTTGTGGTCAACGGTTAAATTGAGTTTTTACAATTTCATTAATGGCATTAAAATCAATTTGTTGTAAGTCATTAATTGGCAACCTAATATCTAAATTTTTGAGACGATTTGAGTTAAACTTTCTATAGTAATTATATCTCCATTTTTCACCATTTATTGCACAACATAGGAATATCCCAAAGTTTTCCTGTTCAGCGTATTCATCTTTTAGGTGAAGAACAAATACATCAGGGTTTGCAGCATACTCATAATCGTGAAAAAAGGCACAGCATGAACCGCCATTAGCCGATATTGTGATAGTTTTTGGTGGGTATATTACATGAACACTATTTTCGTCAACAAAACTTGAAATACCATTATTTAGTTCTGAAGTGCTTATGAGCGGTAAGTGACCTGGGGGAAGTGTTTTGACACGTCCGCTGTTGCCTTTTTTAATAGATTTAAAAAACATTGTCAAATTAAAAAGTTCACATTGGGGGATTTTTAACTCTGTTTCTTTTAATTTTCTATCAATTGAAGCCTTCCCATCAATTAGATTATTTCTCACAAATGACACATCATAATTATAGTCATTTGTTTCGTATTCGCCGATATATTTTTCAGGTGCAAATTCAAAGTTTTCTATATCTAACAAACTACAGTCTAATTCTTTCCATATTGGATTTGGAATCGTCTGCGTAGCCATATAGTTACCAATTGCTTTTGCAACTATATCCATATTTCCCTCTGTTGAGGATTCTTTTTGGGTCTTCGTTTTTATCTTTCCATCTTTCAAGACTGCCCATATTACTTTATCTGTAGAGACATTATGTGGTCGGCGGCATTGCAAAATTATAGCATGAGTGCCTTTACTCACATTTGGATAAAATAAGTTCTCTGGTAATGTTACGACGGCTTTTAGCGTATGTTGTGTTAACATATTTTCCCGCCAACTCAATTCATCTCGTTTGTTATCACCAGAAGCCATAACTGATGTTGGTAGAACAGCAAAAAGCAATCCGTCTTCTTTGATAAATTTAAGAGCAACATCTATAAATTTCCATTCAAAATCTTCTCTTGCAAAAGGTGGATTCATTAAGACTTTGTTTGGTTTAATAGGTAAGTCTGTATTAAGACTATCACCTTCCATAATCTTACTGCTTCCGTCACCGCGAAATATCATATTGACAATAGCTAAAGTGGCTATGCCGGGATCATTGTCAATACCGTAGAAATTACCTGATTTGAAAGAGCCTGTATCACTTTTCACTTTATCTAAAGCCGCGACTAAAAAACCGCCAGTGCCGCAAGCGGGATCAAAGATAATATCGTCATGTTTTATATCAAGAAGATTCGCAGCCCATTCTGTGATATGGCGAGGTGTAAAAACGATGCCCAGTTCTTCTGCGTCATTCGCATATTTTAGGAATTGCTCATAGAATTCACCTAAAACATCAATGCCACTATCAACAGCTGATGCGATATTCAGGTCACGTAGCAAATTTATTGCTTTACTTAATGCGTTACCATATTTTACATGGTTATCCTTAGAAGGTGGCAACTTAATTTCTATTTGAGAGAAAAACTCTTTTTTATTGTGCTTTTCAAGTGCCAATTCAGCACGGGTGTTTATGTCTTTAATGAGACGCACAGGTTCATTACTAAGAGAAAGTCTTTCATCTTCTGCCAAAGCCAACAATATACAGCCCATGACACTGGCACGATCCCTTTTATTAATTGCCCCATCATGAAGGATTTTATTGATGTTTTGAGTTTTTGCTATAAATCTCTCATAATTTCCTATATCATACTCGTCTAATGCTCCTGTCCCTACGGAGATCAAGGAATCCATTTGCTTGGGGGATATGAACCCTGTAGCTTTTCTGCCATTTATCGTGAGAGTTGTCCAGACACCATTTACCAAGCATTGTGTTTCTATATGGTAAGTTGCGTCAGGGCTTCCTGCTATACCCGTAACTATTTGACAGCTCCGTTCTGATTTTCGGTTTATAGAATCAGCATATCCTATGGCTTCCTTGACAGCAATATCAAGGTCACCGATTTTACTTTTGGCTTCAATCGTCCAACATTCACGTTCATTAATTTGGACAATATATTCAGGGCGTAGTAATCCTAAAGCTAATTTCAATTGTGGATCATTTTGAAGTTCACCTTGCGCAAATACCTGACCGCCATTTCTTAAGGATTGGGGTTTCCAACCGACTTCCTCTAATTTGTCAAGTATAAACCCATACAATCTAACTTCACTGTCTTTTTTTGCCATCTCTACTAATAGCCTCCTTGCTTATTATTCCATACTTCCGTTAACAAACTTCCAAAAGATAGTTTCCCTGTTCCGATTGTTATACACATAACAGCGTTCCGCCACATAGAGCGGTGTGTATCCAGTGCTATAATGGTGATGTTGTCCATACCACGCCCGTTTCAGCAAAGACCAGAACCCCTCTATGGTGTTTGTATGGGTATCGCCATCAACATATTGCTCTTGGTGGTTGATAACCTCGTGCTTGAGTTGTCCACTCAGCGCGTTATAGGCGTGATACTCATCCGTCATCAGTTCGGATTCCTTGACGTTCACAACACGCTGGATAAACTCAAGGATAGCCCGTCCCGTAAGTCCTTTGGCAACCTCTGCAACGACTTCACCGCCGCGCTGGACTGCACCGATAACTGCCGTTTTACTTGTCCCACGTCCGCGCTTGGCGGGTTCACGGTCGGCTTTCTTGTTCTCTTTACGAGGTTTGCCACCTATATAGGTTTCGTCCGCCTCTATGATACCTTGTAAGACAATCGGGTTCGTCTTGTTCGCCATTTCAGCCCTAATACGACAAAGTATAAACCAAGCCGTCTTTTGATTCAACTCTAAATCGCGCTGGAGTTGATAACTGGACAGCCCTTTCTTTGCGTTTAGCATCAAGGCGATGGCGACAAACCACTTTTGGAGCGGTATCTTTGTGCCGTGAAACACAGTGCCGTGTGTCACTTTGAACGATGCGTTACAATCGCGGCAGTTCCAGCGCCCTACACGCCCTACAGTATGCGTTTTCTTACGCCTGACACTCACACTACCGCAATGCGGACAGACAGGCGTTCCTCGCCATCTGATACGCTCTAAATGCTCAATGCAGGACTCTTGATCGGGGAAGCGTTCCATGACTTCGATGAGGTTCATGGATAAAGTCTCCTTTGTATTTCAAAAGGAGTTGCTTTTTTCTGCTACTTTGGGTATAATAGCAGTAGTTTGTTTCCGAAGCAACTCCGCTTTGGATTAAAAGGGAGGGTGCAACCTCCCTTTTGACTACCGATATTATACCATTTTTGGTATATTAAAACAAGCCAAAAACCCTTTATTTATCAGGGTTCACGGCACTTTTTAAGATGGTATAATAGTGAGCATGCAAAGGAGTTGGAATCCCTTGCATGCAGTGTTAGATGTTATCGTAACCTACGAATTGCATGATAGGCTCGTTCTTGAAGATTACAAAGCCAATTATGGTGCTCACGCATTTTACGCGTTTGTGAATCTAAATGGCGTATTGATGCTCTTACTCTATCTATTTCCCTTCTGATCTCGTCCATTTTAAGATCAAAAAGAAGGTCGTTTTGAAAATTACGGTACATTATTCTTACCTCCTTTCTTGACAAATGTGTGCATAGTGGATATAGCAGTATCTGCTATGCACAGATCCATCAAATATTATCTATAATCGCAAAGGGAAGCTTATGCTTCCTGTAAACCTTACACCTTTATCACTTGAAAGCATTCCCGTAGGGGTAGGCCCCCCACGGGAGAGCGGTGATTTACAGGTGTTAATTCGGGTATAGTGTCAGGAGCTACCTGGCGACCCAGGACAATGATTTAGGATATTGCCCTATTCTTATATTATACCCCATTCCAGTCTAAAACGTCAAGTTAAAGTTAACAAAAAAGAACCCCTGTCTCTAAGTCCCGAAGAACCTATATGAGACAAGGGTTCACAACGCTTTTCCAAAATTTACTAAATCCCAAAACTACTTATTGCGAAAATAAATAGACATCTTGTAGGGGCAGGTCTTGTACCTGCCCGCAAACCCATCAGTCGCAATGTCCAAGTAATTCTAAAATCTACCATAAATGGCCCTGGATAGCTTATGTGTCTGTGTTGACATATATTTTTTTTCGTGATAGATTGTGGCGATGAAGTACCGTTAGGATAGAGAAGAAGGCGAGTCTTTCCAGTCTGAAAATTAGCACGAAAACGAAACCTGCAACAACGGCGCAGGTGAATCAACGAAAAGGCACGTCAAACATAGAACCGATCTGACCGAACCGCAAGGAAAATTAGAAAAATGACATTTGATACAATTATTGCAGGCGGAAATATCGTTGACGGAACAGGTGAACGGGAACCGTTTGTCGCAGATATCGGTATTCAGGGTGATCAGATTGCTGCCATCGGGGACCTCTCGGAAGCAGAAACACCTCATCGGATTTCGGCGGAGACACAGGTTGTCTGCCCCGGTTTCGTCGATGTGCACGTGCATTCTGAAATCGCTCTGCTCGGGGGTCGCGATCAGTTCGCCGCTGTCAGCCAAGGTGTGACGACACATTTAGCGGCACCGGATGGTTTCGGGTGGGCACCTTTACCACCAAAACAAGCACAGGAGATGTGGCACTACACGCAGTTCGCTTATGGTGATGCGGAAGTCCCACTCGATTGGCAAACACCGGACGCCTATCTCGGTATGTTTGACGGACGGATCCCCGCGAATCTCTATCCGCAAGTCCCGCACTGTGCTGTTCGCCTCGGTGCGATGGGATGGGATCCGCGTCCGGCAACTGCTGATGAGTTGAAAGTGATGGAACGCACAACGCGGGAATGGTTAGAGGCAGGTGCGTGCTGTCTCTGCTTAGGACTGGACTATCAACCCTCCGCGAATGCCGATTTGCATGAACTGGTGTATCTCTCGAAAATTGCGACGGCTTACGATGCCATCTACGCTGCGCATATCCGCTACCGTATCCTCGGTAGAAAACAAGCGTGGGAGGAGACGATTGAGATCGCACAACGTGCCGAAATTCCGGTACATATCTCACATGAGCGCGTTGACGATGAAGCCGCCGACGTGCTTGAACGAGTAGAGAAAGAACAGATAGATTTGACGTTTGAATCCTATCTCTATCCCGCTGGCATGACACACCTCGCCATGATGCTCCCGATGGAATATCAGACCGGCGCGCCTGCTGACATGTTGGCACACCTGGAAGACCCCGAAGTCCGAGAAGAATCGATCGCATACTTGCGAGGAGAATTACGCGGCGGCAACCAGATCGTCGGTTACAACCGATCGGGTAGGTTTATCGGAATGACGCTCGCTGAAGCCGCTGAAAGCGAAGGTAAATCTCATGAAGAATTCGCCTTCGATTTCATTCAAGAGGAAGCCACGATTGAAACCTTTGTGATGCCGTGGGCAACTTCGCCTGAAGAGAATGAACGCATTTTGAACCGCACTGCGAGCCATCCCCGTATGATGATTGCCAGCGATGGTGTTTACAACATTCCGCATCCACATCCACGGAGTTACGGATGTTTCGTGCAATATCTCGGCAAATTCGTGCGCGAACGCCAGTTGATTTCATTGAAAGAAGCCGTCTATAAAATGAGCGGTTTTCCCGCTGAACGCTTTCGACTCTCCGATCGTGGACGGATTGATCGAGGACTTGCCGCGGATATTGTGGTCTTTGATCCAGAGACTGTCGCAGACAGGTCTACATGGTCGGATCCAGTACAATCTCCTGTCGGTGTAAACTATGTGTTCGTCAACGGCGTTTCAGTTGTTGAAGATGGTGACGTGACGGGGCAACTGCCCGGTAGAGTGCTGCGTCAACAACGATAGATAGTGCAGTGTGGAGGGAAACCGTGGATACGTACGATGTAACAATTATTGGGGGTGGAAGTGCCGGACTCGTGCTTGCCGTGGCGGGCGCAAAATTGGGGAAAAAGACCGCACTTGTGGAGAAACACCGCATCGGTGGCGACTGCCTCTGGACGGGATGCGTGCCTTCCAAGGCACTCCTCAAAGCAGCAAAGGTCGCGAATTACATCAAGGACGCTGAAAAATACGGCGTTACAGGCACCGATACGACACCTGACTGGCAACGTGTGATGGCGTATGTAAGGAGCACCCAGCACGCCATAGAGGAGGAACACGACAACCCTGAACGATTCCGTGAGATGGGGGTTGATGTTATCTTCGGAGATGGTCATTTTGAGTCCCCTGATCGTTTCGTTGTAGAAGATACTGAGAGCGGTCAGACGCGCACGCTCGAAAGCAAAAAGTTCGTGATTAGCACGGGGTCTCGTCCTGTCGCGCCACCCATGCCTGGGTTAGAATCAGCTAACTATCTTGACAGTGAGAACGTCTGGGACCTTGAGGAGTGCCCCAACCGTTTACTTGTCATCGGTGCGGGTCCAATCGGTATTGAACTCGGGCAGGCGTTTCATCGTCTCGGTGCGGATGTGACGATAGCACAACGGAGCGGACGGATTCTCACAAAAGAGGATACCGATGTTTCTGAACAGATGCTGCGTTACCTCCGCGAGGAAGGGATTACAGTCCGACTCAATACGAATATCGCACAGGTTATACAAAATCAAGAAGGCGTATATGTGACGTTCAGTGATAGTGAAAATGGAACCGTAGGAGGGAACTCCGATTCCCGATTTGATAAGATTCTGATTGCCGCTGGACGTGCACCGAACATTGAAGGCTTAGCACTCGACAAAATCGGGGTACAGGTAGGCAGAAGTGGGATTGAAGTGAACAGCAAACTTCAGACGAGCGTCAAAAATATCTATGCCGCAGGCGATGTGATTGGACATTATCTGTTCACACATGTCGCCGCATTTCAAGCACAACTGCTCCTCCGAAATATTTTCTTCCCGTTCTCCAAGACAATCAACTACGCCGTCGTGCCGTGGACAACCTTCTGTGATCCAGAAGTTGCCCGTTGCGGTCTGACGGAAGCAGAGGCACGCGAGAAATATGGGGATGTTGATGTGTTCACACTCGATCAAGCGGATGTCGATAGAGCCGTCGCGGAAGGCGAGACGCACGGCTTCAGCAAAGTCATTGCGAGTCGGTGGACTGGGAAAATATTAGGCGTTCATCTCGTTGGTGCAAACGCGGGCGAGGTCATCCATGAGTATATTCTGGCGATGCAAGAAGGGATTCCGTTGCGAAAATTGAGCGGGATGATCCATGTGTATCCGACGTTTTCGAGCAGTGTCTGGCGTGTATCAGGCAAATGGTTTTCAGAAAGCACACTGATTCAGACGTTGCGGAAGTTGATTCCCTCAGGTTGAATCTATAAGTGAGAAACTACTTTTTAACGTGAGTTTGAAAAAAGTTTATGGTATATCCAACCTCTGTAAATCGTGGGTTTGCTGAAGTTCATGGATGTTCAACGTGGGTTTCTTCTCCAAGAGCTGATAGGCGATCAAAGCAGAGAAGACAGTAACGTGGAAGTTTTCAACACTTCTGTGTCGACTGTGCTCGACTTGTGTTTGGGTTTTCAGTTCCCGGACTCGGATACATCTGTCTCGGATGCCCCCGGGTTTCAGAACCTGCCGCCCTCGGAAGACAGTTCCGCTCGAGACGGTTGCTTCATACTCAAGAAAAAAGTCGTCTATTTCACAGAAAAGTGTTAGAATATGCATCGGAGAACTCCTTTGGATTCTGAAGATGTGATACCTTCATTATACCAAAAGGGTTCTCTTTATAGGACTTACGCATTTCCTCTCAAAGTCCCCCTGATAAGGGGGATTTAGGGGGTTAAAAGTGCCGCAATGCCCGTTTTCGCGTCTCAATATCCCTTTTTCTAACGCATTTGCGTAAGTCCTGCTTTATTCAAAAAATTAGGAAAATATTTATCAAACTCACGTTATAAAGAGGTTTATGTTCAGGGGCCTGAGGAAGCAAAAGCCTTGGCAACTGCCGAAAATGCCTATCTCGTCTCTATTAACGACGAGATGGAACAGCGGTGGCTTGAAGGACTTTTTGACCCCGCCCCCTTTTGGATCGGGCTGAGTGATGTTGAAACCGAGGGACACTGGCAATGGGACAGTGGCGAACCTGTCACATACACGAACTGGAGCCGCAACCCAATCTTTCCCGATGACATCGATGATGCCGAAAAAGATTATGTCGTCAAGACTTTTACGGGAGAATGGCAGGCTGTTGGCACTGAAAGTCCGTTCTGGCGGATGACGCGTCGGGCAATTCTCGAAAAAGATGCCTTGATTTCTAATTAATACCTCCGCCAAAATTAATTGACGAAATAGGGTAAATATCCTAAAGTTAACTGAAAACTTCTTGAATGAGGAGTTCCCGATCCGATTGTAAACGTTCTCGCGCGCGTCGGAGCCGGCTCTTAATCGTATTCACTGACACCCCTAAGAAGTTGCCTATCTCTTTCGCTGTCATCTCACCGAGATAATAGAGTGTCATCACTGTGCGCTCACTTTCTGATCTTTCCACGAGACTCCCTCCTATACCCCCATCAGAACCCGAAGTAAAAGAAAAAGGGACGGCTCCGGTGGGTCGTCAACAGAGCCCTTCACGTGTCGGAAAAAAACCCGTGACCGTGTATTATGGCAAAGAAGCACATCTGCAGTTGAAGATATTGGCGGCAGAGAATGACACAACGATCCAGGAACTACACAAAGATGCTTTAAATGCATTGTTTGTGAAGCACGGCAAACCACCAATTGCTTAGGGTACTTACACACGGATGCTTTCAGAAAAACGTTCTGAGGGCATTCTCGAAGGGATGTTTTCGAGGAAGCGGAAGCTCACAAAATGCTCTCCACAGAACAGGAAAAGACGCGCCTGTTGATGCTTCCTGACTCTGGACACGGAACAAAGCGGAAAGAACAGGGGAGCTGGCTCGGATATTTTAGACGCAAGCGATAATCAACACTTGCCTCTTTTTTTCTGTCATGATATACTATTGAAACCAGTTTGGGTGGCACTGCTATGAACAGCACACGCTGTTTCTGCCACCCTCCCACCATAGCAGGGGGAGAAATCAGACTGGCACTGGAACACCTCATGAAAACCATTCTCGTCCTCTCAATACTCTTTTCTTTGATCGCGTTGCCCGCTCTTGGTGAGTTGACGGAGGCGGACCTCAACGAGATACGCTTGCTTGTCAAAGATGAGATTGCTGCGTCCGAAAAACGATTTGATACAAAGATCGAGGCATCGGAAAATCGTATGAAAGAACATATCACGCAGCAGGTAAACAGTTTGAAAACGCCTGTCGCATGGCTCATAGGTATTCTTGTGGCTGTGATAGCACTCATAGGTATTCCTTTAGTTGTTTTGACAATCATGATAGGCTGGCGAAGCGTTAAAGACAACTCACAAGAAAAAATTAATAAAGAACTCCGAGAAGAAATCGAAACGCTGAAGCAACAGCAGATTGTCCGACCCTAACAAATACTATTAGGGCTTCCGCAGAAAACAGAATAATTTCACAGTTTTCATAGCAAAACCGAAAATCGTTAGTTTTGGCAAACGGCGATAACCCCATATCCGGCTTGGGTTTTGGGCGGTTTTGTCTCCTATTGCTCTGAAGACTGCTATGAAAATTGCTATGAAAATTGGGTGCGTCGAGCTGACGCCAAGATTCCATCAGACGACAGGTCGAGAATCCCTTGATTTCTACCAATATTGCGTAAGTTCTCACTGGGATTTTAGAGTCTTCAAACAAACGGGAGCTATTACTGCTGGCTTATAAAACACCATGAAAGGCACAAGACCTCTTGACAACAACGAAATACGCCTTGTTTCGGCTTGCTTTACCGGCACGTTTGAAGTCCGCAATCGTGGACTTTTCCTGCTCGGTGTCTCCACTGGGGGACGAATCTCGGAACTGCTCAGCCTACAGATTGCGGATGTTTGGCAGAACCAGAAACCCGTCACAGATTTGCTCTTTGATAAAAGCATTGTCAAAGGCGGTGAAGTCTCACGAGCGGTGCCGGTGAACACAGACGGCTTGCGAGCGATTGATGACTTGATACGCTGGCACCAAGAGAAGTACGGAGCCCTGCAAAAGAAACGACCCCTTTTCCCTTCACGCAACGGACAAGGCAAACAACGCATGACGCGGCGAGCGGCTCACAACGTTTTGAAGTCGGCTTTTACCACAGCAGGACTCAACGGACACCTCGCAACACATTCTTTGCGAAAGTCGTTTGCGCAGCGGTTGTATGAGCAGACGGGTGATGTGTTTCCGAGACGACGAGTCGGATACACCCGACAACAGAAGCCGAAATCGTCAAAATCGGATAATCTGAAATAAAATCCTTTCCACAATCGCCTGCAAGCCCCTCAAAACCACACCCCTGTGGTCATCCCTCCCGATATTCCAAACACGCCAGCACTCTTGACACATGCCCATCTCGGTATCCAGTCCGAAACGGACACCCCATAACGAAAGCTTTTTTACAGATTCATTGCTTCAGGCGTCCCCAGGTTGTCGTGAGTTTTCCCTCTGATTCGACTGCGAGTGGAATACCCGTCCTCGCCCCACCTTCACCTATCAGATGATGCGCATGACCCGATGCATCAGAGAATTTCCGTGCCCCACTGGGTTCATCAAAATGCCACAACGCAAGTGTATCATGATCTTTTTTGAATTTATGACGCGGCGTGAACCCTTTTCTCTCAACATCGTAACGAGCCTTCGATGAGATACGGACCTCATCAATATATCCGGCAAAGGGTCCCCAAAAGTGATCGACGTGAAACTCGACTTTCTTTCCAAATCCTCCGAGTGTAAAATCTTTTGGATACTTGAATTCTGTGAGATCGTGTGCAAGCGTTGTTCTTTGCGGTAAGATGTGTGAGAAATCGTTAACGATAGTTACTGTTTCTTTCCCTTTCGCCTGGTAAGCAATGTGATGCCATTGGTTCAACGGAAGTGCTACTGGACGGTATGGGGTCGTGGTATTCCCCGGTCCCCTATCAATATACGCTTGTGTTGCTAAGACTAAATCCCCCTTTTTGATGTCCCTCCATCCCTCGGCAGCGACCGCGACATTCATCCGTATCTGCTGGCTGAGAATTATTGCGTGTGTATCCATGTTAGGTAGTGGTGTGGTTGGATAGACCCACGCTTCAACGGTAAACTCGTCCGTGCCTTTTGGTAAGAGGATACCGAAGGTTTTAAAGTCTAAAACCGCGTAGGCATCCACGCCATCGAGGACTAAATAGTTTCCGCCTGCGGGTGATGCGGGTGGAAAGGCGTTGGCACTCAGCGGAATCAAAGCGAGCGAAAAGAGGCATATCAGGATATGTCGATGTGTCATTTTTTATCTCCTTTTTCATCTTATATACGGATTGTGGAAGGATTACAAAGCAAATTTTGTCGTAAAATCGGGGAATGGTGAGATTAGGACTTCTCCAGGAAAAAAAGGAGCCGGAGACCATGTTTCTAATTAGTGACAAGAGGTTCAGGGATGACAACCTAACTAACGCAGGCAACAAAGGCTTGCAAGTTACACCTTATAGAAATTATGGCTCCGGCTTACCCAAGGAGGCTCACATAGATATAAGCAATTTTCGTGCCAATCGAAAACGGGCTGTTTTGGGCAATTTTTCGGAATATTGCCTATTTTTTGAACATCCTATGATAAGAAAATGTACATTGAGGGTAGCAATCAACCGTCAGTAATTAATCACTCCTACCGATACCGCTGGCGAGGTTTCCTAACCTCGCAATCTATAGTGCCTATCGACTGTCAATTGTTAGCTAAAGGCTCAACCCTTTACAACACCGATGGGTCGGAGACGTGCGACACGACGGGAAAGTCCTGCTTTGTCAACGACACGAACGACTTCGTCAACGTCTTTGTAAGCTTCGGGAACTTCTTCTTGGAGAGTGCGTCTGCCTTCTGCTCGGACGTAGATACCTTGTGCCTCTAAATCTTTCTGGATAGAACGTCCTTTCGTCAAGGCGATCGCTTTTCGGCGCGAGAGAACTCTACCGGCACCGTGACAGGTCGTGCCCCATGTTTCTGCCATCGCCCCCGGATTACCAACAAGCACGTAAGAGGCAGTTCCCATATCACCGGGGATTAGGACGGGTTGACCGATTTTCTGATATTTGTCGGGGATCTCAGGATGCCCTGCTGGGAATGCACGCGTCGCGCCTTTACGGTGGATAAAGAGTTCACGTTCTTTACCATCAACAGTGTGTTTCTCAAACTTTCCGATGTTATGTGCTACATCGTAGACGAGTTCTAAACCGAGTTCATCTTCTGTCGTCTCAAAAAACTGCATAAAGGTCTGGCGCACAAGGTGCATAATACACTGTCGATTGTTCCACGCATAGTTCGCACTACACGCCATCGCAGTGATGTAATCCTGTCCTTCTGGTGAGTTGATGGGTGCAGAGGCGAGTTGACGGTCGGGGAGGTTAATGCCGTATCTTTCGGCAACTTTGACCCAACTTTTGACGTGTTCATCACAGATCTGGTAACCGAAACCACGTGAACCGGTATGGATCATGACACAGATGTTGCCTTCGCTTAACCCCATCGCGTTAGCGGCTTCTCGGTAAAAGATACGATCAACCGCTTGGACTTCAAGGAAGTGGTTACCTGAACCGAGTGTGCCGAGTTGGTTTTTGCCGCGTTCCAACGCGCGCTGACTTGCCGCATCGGCGTTTGCGTCTTGGAGAAAGCCGGTTGCTTCTGTGAAGTCGAGATCTCCTGCGTGACCGTAGTCTCGCTCAATTGCCCAGAGCGCGCCTTTCTCTAACATCTGTCGCTCTTCTTGGACAGTGAGCCGAATTTTGCCGCTGGAACCGACGCCACACGGGACGTTCTCGAACAACTTCGCAACGAGTGCCTTCCGTTTCCCCTCAAGTTGCGAAACATCGAGGTTCGTCCGAATCAGGCGGACACCGCAGTTGATGTCGTACCCAATGCCGCCGGGAGAGACGACACCATCTGCTTTCGGATCTGTGGCAGCAACACCCCCGATGACGAAACCGTAACCCCAATGCAAATCGGGCATGGCAAGGGAGTGTCCCACAATACCGGGGAGATGCGCAACGTTTGCGACCTGCTGCAACGCCTCATCGCTTTTGGCATTTTCGAGGAGTTTCTCGTTGGCGTAGACAATGCCGTCCACACGCATCCCTTTCATGTAACTCTTCGGGATGCGCCAGCGATATTCATCAAGTTTTTGGAGGGGTACGTTTTGTTGTGCCATAATCTTCCGTTCCGCATCACGCCTTTTGTTCAACCATACTTGTCAGGATACCGAGAATCTTGTCACACTAAGCGATTTGATAGGCAGCCATGTCGATGTAGAGTTTCTTTCCCGCCAGTTTCAGAAAGAGCCAATCTATCCCGGATGTGATGGTCCCGTAAAATTGCTATACGCCATCTGAGGAAGTCTCCTGTCTCTACATACGCTCAACTCAACCTACAAGGTGGACAATTCCGGCAATTCTACCCACTTCCGGGTCTGCCACGATTCCATGCCTTTATCTGCCAATTGTACACCCTTCGCGCCTGCAAGCAATGTCCACGGGAACGGTTCATCGGCAACGACGTGTCGGAGGAAAAGTTCCCACTGCGCTCGAAATGCGTTCTCATACGCTTCCTGTTCAGGAACCTTGAGCCACCCGTCGAAGAACTTGATCGGTTGTTCGATGTCAGGATTCCAGACCGGACGCGGCGTGCCAGAGAGCGGTTGAATCCAGCAGTCTCTCAAGCCTACAATGGCAGACCCGTTCAAACCGTCTACGTGTATCGTCAACAGATCGTCGCGACGGACCCTGACTGCCCAAGACGAGTTAAAGTGCGCAATAATACCGTTCTCCAATTCAAACGTCGCGTATGCAGCATCTTCCGCCGTACATTTATACGGTTTGCCTTCCTCATCCCATCGTTGCGGTAGATGTGTCGCCGCCATGCAAGAAACGCCTTTAACGGCACCAAAAAGGTTGTCAATGACGTATCGCCAGTGGCTAAACATATCGAGGATAATACCGCCGCCGTCTTCGACACGGTAGTTCCAAGACGGACGCTGCGTCGGGATCGCATCGCCTTGGAAGACCCAATAGCCGAACTCGCCACGGACAGCAATAATCTTCCCAAAAAAGTCAGCGTCTATCAAGCGTTTCAGTTTCTGGATACCGGGTAACCAGAGTTTATCCTGAACGACACCATTTTTGAGTCCTGCCTTTGCCGCCTGTTCATAAAGGCGATAGGCATCAGCGGTTGAAGTGGCAGTCGGTTTTTCACAATAAATGTGTTTGCCAGCGGATATTGCCGCTTCGACTGCATCGACACGGCGGGACGTAACCTGCGCGTCAAAGTAGACAGAATAAGCATCATCAGCGAGAGCCGCGTCAAGATCCGTGCTCCATTTCTCGACGCCAGTGGTTTCGGACAGCTTCTCTAATTTCGCTGGGTTTCTGCCGACGAGAAACGGGTCAGGCATAATCACTTCACCGTCACCTATCGGGAGGCCACCCTCTTCTGCGATTGCCAAGATAGAACGGATAAGGTGTTGGTTTGTTCCCATCCTGCCGGTTACACCGTTCATGATGATACCGACACGGTGTGTTTTTTGGGTATGATTCGTCATGAATAATCCTTTGGTTGTCAGCCGTCAGCAGTTGGCGATCAGCAAGAGGTTTCGTATGACAATTTATCATTTCTTGGAATGCTCCAAGCAGTCGAAGATTGTTACAAACCGCTCTTAACTGAAAACTGGCGGCTATTCTTAAGGCTTGTCAGTGCATTGGGGTGCCGCGCCTTCAGGGAGTGGTGGCGCGTCAACGCCAGCTTTCGGGAGTGTGCCAGCGAGTTCCTGTTTCCAATGTGCCACATCACCTGCGGGTCCATAACAGTAGACCATCTGCATCGGTGTGTCGCCGGTGTTCGTGAGTTGATGGAAAATCCAAGAAGGGATAAATACGGTCTGCCCTGCGGAAATGGCTTGGCGTTCCTCACCGAGGCACATTTCGCCTTCGCCTTCAACGATGAAGTAGATCTCTTCCTGTTCGTGGTTGTGCCACGGCACTTGCCCACCGTTTGGCTCTAAAACGACGAATCCCATGCAGAATTCGTCTATCTGGATTGGGGACGCGCCACCGACAAGATTTTTAGTGCGTCTACGAGCAGGATAGGTCCGCCCTTCCATTGCCTTTATATCTGCGATTAACATTTTTGTTTTTAATCCTCTATTCCGGATTGGCAATCCGGTTTCCGATAAATTTATAATCTTGTTCCCGATTTGTAAGGAGGAGATCGAAAAAGCAGCCTTAAAGCGTTCATTTTCTCTGCTATGGTAACACTCCAAAAACAGTAAGAGAGACAACGGCAACCGTTAGTACAAGTATTATCCAGGTTGCCACAATTGCAGTATTACGGCAAAAACGAAACCTTCGCTCTGACATTTTTCCAAACCTTGGAACAGTTTCAGAGGAAAGGCCTTCTTGCGAAAATTGGCGAACTTCTTGGGCGTCCATTTTCTCATCCTATCCGTCATGCCCCTATCGAGCGGACTTCCTAAATTCTCCTCGCAGTTTACGATAAGGCTCTTATGGAATCTATTCAGGGTCTACGCTTAGGCATGCGAGGTAGGCGCGCTTATAAGGCACGTCCTACCTACAATAATGATGCCTTCTGCCTTCTGCCTTATACTAAGCGTCAGCTTCAATAACAGCCTGTGCTGCCGCAAGACGCGCAATCGGCACACGGAACGGGGAACACGATACGTAATTGAACCCTAATCCGTAACAGAATTTCACAGAACTCGGTTCGCCACCGTGTTCACCACAGATACCGACTTTCAGGTCAGGACGTGTTGCTCGCCCTTTTTCGGAACCGATCTGCAATAGACTGCCGACACCCTCTTGGTCTAAGACTTGGAACGGATCGTATTCGAGCACGCCATTTCTGACATAGTCATCGAGGAACTTCGCTGCATCGTCACGGCTCATCCCGAATGTTGTTTGGGTGAGATCGTTGGTACCGTAGGAGAAGAATTCGGCTTCGGCGGCAATCTTATCAGCAGTGAGTGCCGCACGGGGCAGTTCAATCATCGTGCCGATAAGATACGCAACGCGGGTGCCTGACTCACTAAACACAGCTTCAGCGGTATCCACGACAATTTTGCGCTGCAAGGATAATTCGTTGATGTGCCCAACGAGCGGGATCATGATTTCTGGTAACACGGTAATGCCGCGTTTTGAAACATCAACGGCAGCTTCAAAGATTGCGCGGGCTTGCATTTCGGTTATCTCTGGATAGACGATACCGAGTCTGCAGCCACGGTGCCCAAGCATCGGGTTGAATTCGTGTAATTCTTCAACACGCTCACGGAGTTTCTGTGGTTCAACACCGATTCGCTCTGCCAACTCAAGGATTTCAGTTTCGTTTTTCGGTAAGAACTCATGGAGCGGTGGATCGAGCGTTCGGATCGTGACAGGATAGTCAGCCATCGCTTCAAATATCCCGATGAAGTCTGAACGTTGATGCGGAAGCAATTTCGCCAATGCCGCTTCGCGTTCTTTTGTCTCATCGGCGAGAATCATCTCACGGATGGCATCAATCCCCGCGCCGAAGAACATGTGTTCGGTTCGACAAAGCCCGATACCTTCTGCACCGAATTGTCTGGCGTTTGTGGCATCTTCCGGGGTATCCGCATTCGTGCGGACACCTAACGAGCGGACTTCGTCTGCCCACTCCATGAGTATTCCGAATTGTCCACTCAATTCGGGTTGGATGAGTGCCACCTGTCCGTTCAGGACATCGCCTGTGGATCCGTTAAGCGTGATGAAATCACCCTCAGCGTAGCGTTTCCCTTCAGCGTAAAATTCCAAGGTCTTTTCGTTGATAAACAGTGCCGAGCAACCGGCGACACAGCTTTTTCCCATGCCGCGTGCGACAACAGCGGCGTGACTCGTCATACCGCCGCGGGCGGTGAGTATACCCTCTGCGGCATCCATACCGCCAATATCTTCCGGTGATGTTTCTGTGCGGACGAGAATCACCTTTTCTCCAGCGGCTGCAAGTTCTTCGGCGCGAAGCGCGGTGAAAACGACCTTGCCGACAGCGGCACCTGGGGAAGCGGGTAAGCCTTGAGCGATAATCTCAACTGTTGCATCTGGGTCAACGCTCGGATGCAACAGTTGATCCAAGTCGTTCGCGGGAACGCGTGTCAAGGCAGTCTGTTTATCAATCAAGCCTTCCTCAACCATCTCAACGGCGATGCGGACAGCGGCTTGACCCGTGCGTTTTCCGTTACGGGTTTGGAGCATATAGAGTTTACTGTCTTGAATCGTAAATTCTACGTCCTGCATATCGGTGTAGTGCTTCTCAAGCCGCAAACCGATATCCACCAATTCATCATACGCCTCGGGCAAAATGTTTCGCAATTCGACGACTGGAAGCGGAGTGCGAATGCCAGCGACGACGTCTTCACCCTGCGCATTGATGAGGAATTCGCCATAAAATTGGTTTGCACCGGTCGAGGGGTTACGCGTGAATGCAACTCCTGACCCGGAGGTGCCACCCATATTTCCAAATACCATTGCTTGGACATTGACAGCCGTCCGTCCGAGTTCTTCAGAAATATCGTTCAGGCGACGGTAGGTGATCGCTCGCGGGTTTCCAGAGGATTCAAAAACGGCATCCCGTGCCATATCTAATTGCGTGCGCGGGTCATCAGGAAAATCGTTACCTGTGTGCTGTTTGACGGTGTTCTTGAATTCACGGACGAGTGCCACTAAATCGTCGGCTTCTAATTCGGTATCTAATGTAACACCTTTTGACTGTTTCTTTTCTTCAAGTAGATGTTCAAACTCGTCGTGATCGACATTAAGGACAACGTTTCCGAACATCTGGACGAAGCGTCGGTAGGAGTCGTAAGCGAAACGTTCGTTTTCAGATCTGGCGATCAGTCCTTTAACGGCATCATCATTTAAGCCGAGGTTGAGAATCGTGTCCATCATACCGGGCATTGAGACAGCGGCACCAGAACGGACAGAGAGCAAGAGTGGATTTTCGGTATCACCGAACTTCGCGCCGAGCGCGACTTCTAATTTCGCAAGATTCTCATCAATCTGTGCGTCAAGTCCAGCGGGGTACTGTTTATCGTTTTCGTAGTATAATTTGCAAACCTCAGTGGAGATAGTGAAACCGGGTGGGACGGGTATACCGAGATTGCTCATCTCTGCAAGATTCGCCCCTTTTCCGCCAAGCAGCAAGCGCATTGTGGCGTTACCATCACTTTCACCGCCTCCAAAGAAGTAGACGTACTTCGGTTGTGGCATCAAATGCCTCCTATTATTGGTTATCAGTTATCGGCAGTCAGTAGAATAGTTCCCATCAGTGGTCGCTTTCCATCAGCAGTCAGTAAAGAGAGCTTGTTAGACGAAAACCTCTTACCGACAGCCGAGTGCCGAGTGCCGATGGCTATTTAGATTGAATAAATTGTTCGACTGGCTTCGTCAAATTCGGGTTTAAAGGGATCTGTCGAAAGGTAAAGGATCTGATACGGCTCATAAAGTTGAATATAACTCCAATTGACACCGCATAGGACTTTGCCTTCGTTAACTTTCTTGATAAACTTGCCTCGAAATTTTGCTCGGGTCCGTTCAGGTGGAAATTGCTCAGCATGGCGAATCTGTTCATCTGTGACAATTCGCTCGGTCTCTGATCGCCTTTCAAGCGTGTAGTAGAGGCTTTCCGCCTGACGCACGTTGTGATATTTTAAATCTAAGTGTTTTACCTGTGGGGCATCCCATTCAAGTTCACGCTTTGTGAGGTAGGTCTGCAACCACTTCCATTTGATGACCCAGTCCAGTTCTCTGTCCAACTGCATCGGATCGCTTTCCAAGCAGGTCAGGACGTATTCCCAGCGTGCCATCACTTGGTTCGTGGTTGAATCGGATTCAGCTTGTTCAAGATACCGCTTCGCGCATTCTAAATATTGCCACTGTAGTTCGACAGCGGTGAGCCGCTTCCCGTTTTGGAGTTCAATCGGGTGTGTGCATGTAATATCGTCAGAAATATCGCGAATCGCTGTGACCGGATTACGGAGCGCAAACCGCTGCTCAATGAAGTTATCTTCGATCATGCGGAGGATAATACCGGTTGTACCCACCTTCAAAAAAGTCGAAAACTCGGACATATTGGAATCTCCGACGATAACATGTAGACGTCTATATTTCTCACGGTCAGCATGTGGTTCATCGCGCGTGTTGATAATCCCGCGTGCCGTTGTTGTACCGATAGAAATTTCCTCTCGAATATGTTCGGCACGTTGCGAAATTGCATAGTAACCCCGATGACTCGGTTTGATTTTTCCTGCACCTGCGAAAACCTGTCGGGTTACAAAGAAGGGTATCAGTTGCGATGCCAACTGACGGAAATCGACATGCCGTTCCATCAAATAGTTTTCGTGGCATCCATACGTATTTCCAGGGGTGTCCAAGTTGTTTTTAAAAATAGAAATCTTCCCATAGAATCCGTCGTGGCGCATGCGCCGTTCCGCAGTGCTGGCAAGCCGCGTGATAATGCGTTCACCCGCCTTATCGTGAGCGACAAGTTCAGTGACATCATCGCATTCAGGGGTCGCGTATTCCGGGTGGCATCCGATGTCTTGGTAGAATCTGGCACCGTTTTCAAGAAAGACATCGGGGTACATTCTCCCAGCAACAATTTCGCGGAAGAGATACATCACCACATTCTGAACAGTGAGGGTCTTTCTACGCGGGGCATCTGGGGTCCAGATGATTCCGAATTCAGTTTCTAATCCGTAAATTCTACGTTTCATCTTTTTAATTTTACCTTGCGGATAGGTAACGCGGTTTGTGCCGTGACGCTTTCCGTGTTCGAGTTGAAGAAATTGAGGAAACACCGGATTTATGGTGAATTATAAAAATAAGTTTACATCTCAATCAGAACAATGGAAAACCTGCGCGCAAGCGGAGCCGAGCGCGATCAAGGACTCCATAAATTAAAAACTTCGTCAGTAGAGAGTCGTCGGAATTTTCGCCGTTCGGCGGTGTATTCAAGACATGCCACTTCTATCGTTTCTGCAGTGATTTCATAGTTATCTTCGGTATCTGCTTCAACGGTTTGAAAGGTCTCTGTTACCAACCGGAGTGCGGCTGACATCTCTAAATCATCTGTATAATTCTGCTCCAAAATTTCTGTGATCGTCGTGGCACGTCCGCCAATAACGGCGTACTTCTCCTCTTCCGAATAGATACCATCAAAGGCAATATGATAAATCTGATTCCGCTGTGTCCCTAAATTCGTTGAGGTGTCCATGGTTCCTACCTCGCATACAAGGAGTTCAATCTCCAAGGGTTTCGCGTCCCACGCTTGTGCAACTGCTCCCATGTGTTGTGAATAGAGATTCGTCAACCATTTTGCGGTGACATCTTCACGGTAGTAACGAAAGCCTTTAATTTCGGATTCGCGAATGCCAGCAACACGTAATGCCTCATATTCAGCGATTCTACCTGCCGCAGCGAGGGCAATCCTGTCATAAATTTCGGAAATCTTAAAGGTCGTTTTGCGTGGATTCTCGGCAACCATCAGGAGTCCATCCCGGAATTCTAAGACGACAACCTCTTTTGCCTGTGCGATGCCGCGACGGACGAAATCCTCTTTATCCTGACGAATTTGTTCCGGTGAAACATAATAAGGTGTGGACATATTTTTTTAATAATTGTCAGTTCTCAGTACGGTTTGCTGACGCAACCCTTTCGGTTTTCAGTAGTTATCGGTTATCAGTTACAGGAGAGGTTGTTAAACGAAAACCTTTTCACCGAGGACTGAAAGGTTTTTCATAGAGAAACCGTGCTGACGACTGATTACCATTCCACTATAGGCGCGATATGAGTTCCCGGTATAGTTCTTCTACGGTAGCCTCAGGAATCTCGGCGACTCCTTCTTCGGTAATAGTGTAAAGTGTTGGGAAAATTTTCCGGATGAGATCAGGACCGCCTGTCGCGATATCCTCATCGGCAGCGTCCCAGAGAGCTTCCGCGACAATTTCTAAGGCATCTTGACGCGTAATCTCTGGAGTGTACCGTTTTTTTAGGGTTGTACGGGCATCCTTACCACCAGAACCGATTGCATAATAGTTGTCTTCCTCATAACGACCACCAACAGCATCGTATTTGAAAATTCGACCACGTTGCCGTTTCAAGTCGTACCCGGCGAAAAGTGGTAAGACAATTAAGCCCTGCATGGCAAGCCCTAAATTAGAGCGCACCAAGTGTGAGAGAAAATTCGCTTGCCCTTCAAGACTGAGGTTCATCCCTTCTGTTTTTTCGTAGAATTCGACCTCAACTTGGAAGAGTTTTGCCATCTCAATACAGGGACCCGCGGCACCCGCAACAGCGATTGCCGAGTGCCGATCGACTGGATAGACTTTCTGAATTCGTCGCTCGCCGACCTGATACCCTTCTGTTGCCTGCCGGTCGCCAGCCATCACGACACCAGTATTATAAACAACCGCTAAAACAGTTGTGCCTTCGTAAGAACGCAACGACGACTCGGAGGTGTGGGCACTTGAGACGGCATCAGACGCATCGGATGTCGCCAATAATTCCGGATGGCGACGCTTGAGGATTTGGAAGAAATCAGAAGTGCCATAATCATTGAGGTCAAGCACTTCTACTGTCCTCCTCGTTGGATATAGTTTTCGACAAATTCCTGTGAATCTTCTTCCAGAATTTCATCGATTTCGTCGAGAAGTGAATCTAAATCTTCGACGAACGCCTCGTCCATTTCGCTCGATTCGACATTCAGTTCAATCTCTTCGGTTTCATCGACAGGATGATTAACCTGGTCCTGTTGTTTTTCAGTCGACATGGTTTTCTCCTTGTTGGCAGTCAGCAGCCAGCAGTCAGTAGAACATCTAATGGGGCAACCCTTTGGACTGCCACAAACATCTCTCGACTGACAGCCGATAGCCGACAGCTGATGGCTATTTTGAAGAATTTCCTCGGATTTCTCTAACGAGTTCTTCTGCTGTGCAGTTGTTCAGCAATTCACCAACGATCTTTTGGGTGCCGAAGTGGGGACGATCCATCATAATTTTATCAAGCCCACCCGATTTATCAATAAAAATCATTGAGTTCCAACTCGCACTGTAAATATGCTTCGGAAACTTCCGTAAACAGGTGCCGCGAAAATACGCACGAGTATCCACAGGCGGATAGTGCATCGCGTGCACAATTTCTTCGTGGCTAAGCAACCGTTTCACATATCCGTTTTTCAGCAGTCTAATGTAAAGTCCTTTGTCCGGACGGATATCATGATACTGTAAGTCAAGCATCTGCACATGCGCATCAGTCCATTCGTATCCGTGTCGTTTGCGATAAGCCTCTATCAATTTCTTTTTAATGACCCAGTCGAGGTGTTGGCTGAGCCGCATCGGATCAATTTCTAAATTGTCAAGCACATATTGCCATTTTTCGAGGACATCTTCAACGACAGGTGTCCGCTCTTCGGCTGTGAGATGTTGTTGCGCGAGTTTCAGGTACGCACGCTGTACTTGTATCGGGGTCCACTGCTCTCCGTCCGCGAGTTCTATCTGATTTTTGCACGAAAGGTCTCGTGAAATACTTTTTATTGCGGCGACAGGATCCTTTAAACTGAATTGTTTACCGACAACACCTTTCTCAATCAACTGAAGCACTATCGAAGTAATGCCAACTTTGAGATAGATGCTGTATTCAGACATGTTAGAATCACCGACGATGACGTGCAAACGTCGATAGATTTTATCATCAGCATGCGGTTCATCGCGCGTGTTAATCAAAGGACGATTCACCATAGTGCTGAGTCCTACCTCTTTCTCAAAAAAGTCGGCCCGTTGAGAAATCTGATAGTTTGTTTCGTTACTTCCGTTTTCTGACCCGACTTTGCCGCTACCTGTGATAATAATACGCGTAACGAGAAACGGGGTCAATCCATCGACAATCGCATCAAACGGCACTTTTCGGGACATAAGATAGTTCTCATGCGAACCGTAGCTATGCCCTTTGTAATCGGTATTATTCTTATAAATGATAATCTCTTGGTTGTCAAGCAAAAGGCGTTCAGCTGTTACCCTGCTGACTTCCAATATCAATTCTCCCGCCTTTTCGTAGAGAAGCAGATCGCGGGCATTGGCACATTCCGGCGTGCAATACTCTGGGTGAGCATGGTCTACGTAATAACGTCCCCCGTTTATCAATATATCGTTGACAACGCTATTTGTATCTGCCTCGCTGATAGGTGTTTCCGTCTCAGCGAGAAACCCACGAGCATCCATCAAAGGACTTTCTTGTTCATAATCCCATGTGACAGAAGAGGTTGCACTCGGAATATCACCCCTTGACGTTTTATAGGCGTTCACTACCAAGGTAGAAGCGGCAACCGGATCCTGCTCGCGTGCATTTTTGACTGAGATACCATACTCAGTCTCTGTTCCCATTATGATCATTTTCTTCAGAGGCAAAACTCCATGCCTTCGCTTGGAGATATGGTTTCCTCTGTCCCTTAAGATTGGAGTGTTAATTGTAAAGCAACATCGCTTTGTTTTACTTTATGTGCTTCAGATGCAGATTTGTATCTAAAATTGAGTCGTTTCAGTAAATGGAAGTTATCAAGTTTTTGGGTAAGTCTCTGTTAAAGAGCGATTTGTAAAACCAGAACCGCTTCCGACGACCGAGAACCGAGAACTATTAGAGGAATGTACCGCCTCGGGTTACCCGAACATTCTGTTTTTTCTCCTGTGTCGGCTCATTAATCAAAGCACGGATATTAACGATCTTTTCACCTTTCCTGCCCGAGATTTTTGCCCAATCATCAGGGTTCGTCGTGTTCGGAAGATCCTCGTTTTCGTGGTATTCTTCCCGGATAGCTCCTCTCAGATCTTCAAGACGCATCCCTTTGTCAATCCCATCGGAACCAATAAAGCGTTTGATCGCTGTTTTCTTCGCACGTGAAACGATGTTTTCGATCATTGCGCCACTGACAAAGTCTTTAAAGAAGAGCGTTTCCCGTTCCCCACGAGCGTAAGTCACCTCAATGAAACGATTTTCATCAGTCGTTGCGTACATTTCGTTTGCCGCGTCATCAATGAAGTGCTTCGCGATAGCCTGAGGATCTCCATCGAACTGCTGACAAGTTTCTTCAGAGAACGGAAGGTTTGGGGTCAAGTATATACCGAAGATGTCTTTAGCACCCTCAAGATTAGGGCGATCAATTTTGATTTTTACATCCAACCTGCCGGGTCTTAAAACGGCGGGATCGAGGAGATCCTGTCGGTTGCTCGCGCCAATGACAATGACATCCCGAAGGTTCTCAACACCATCAATCTCGGAAAGGAATTGCGGCACAAGCGTTGATTCCATATCCGATGAGATTCCCATGCCTCTGGATCGGAACAGAGAATCCATTTCATCAAAGAAAATGATAACAGGAAATCCTTCTTTCGATTTATCGCGCGCCTTTTGGAAGACTTCCCGAATTTTACGTTCAGTTTCACCAACATACTTATTTAGCAGTTCAGGTCCCTTGATATTGATGAAATAGCCGCGAATCTCGTCTCTACCGGTCTCTTTTCTTACACGCTCAGCGATGCTGCTCGCGACAGCTCGAGCGATTAAAGTTTTACCACAACCCGGCGGCCCATAAAGGAGAACCCCTTTTGGAGGCGAGAGGTTAAATTCCTTGTACTCCTTCGGATAGAGATAGGGCAACTCAACCGCATCCCGAATCGCTTCTATCTGTGTATCGAGACCACCGATGTCTGTGTAACCGATATCCGGCACCTCTTCAAGTAGCAAGTCTTCGACTTCCCGTTTCGGAAGTTTTTCCATGAGCATACTGGTCGTATGGTTGAGAAGGACGTGATCCCCGATTTTCAGCGTTTCCTCTTTCAGGGATTCTGATATTCTAACGACCCGTTCTTCATCCGTGCGGAGACTCACAATGGCACGTTCATCCGCAATACGCTCTTTAATTTTAACAACGTCCCCGTGCTTTTCAGCAGTTTTGATGTCAACGACGTTCATCCCGCTATTAACAATAACCTCTTGTCCAACCGCAAGGTCTTTATCCCTCAGGGACGGATCAAGATTGACACGCCATTTCCTACCGCTGATGTCAATATCAACAGTGCCATCTTCGTTTGAAGCGAGGAAGACTCCGTAATTGTTGGGGGGTGCGCTCAGTTGGGCGACCTTTTCCTTAAGGATCTCCAGTTTCTCTTTCGCCTCTTGAAGCGTGCTCGTGAGTTTCTTGTTCCGCCGATGTGCCGTCATCAACTCGCGCTGCATTTCATAGAGTCGAGTTTCAAGGTCCTTGACATATACAGCACGCTGTTGTTGCCGCATGCTCTCAAGCTCGCCTTCGAGCATGTCAATAGTCCCTTGGAGTGTGCGAATTTGCTGTTGATACCAAACAGCATCGCCGCTCTCTTTCTCCTCAAAGGAATCCGTGGAATTTCCTCTTTTGATAGCCATACGTGAAGTTCTCACTTTCCAAAACGATTTTTCCAACCTCACCTGCAATGAGAGTCAGGGACGCGGATAATCAGATTCGGTCGAGTTCCAGATTCAAACCCAACACTTTTATTAGAGTATAGCATTTTGAAAAAAGTCTGTCAAGAATAAAGTCTACCTTTTTCAGACTCACGTTGATTGCAAGGTGCTACAATTGACAGACTTTCACCATCGCATGAACAAATGCTACAATCGCTGCTTGATTCTTCCCCAAGTGGTCGCGAGTTTGTCTGAGGCGGAAACCGCTTGAGGTTTGCCAGCCGTTTCGCCCTCACCGTCTCCCATTTCAATGTCATCAATATAAGCGGTCAGAGCATCCGGGTGGTCCCAACCGAAGAAGATCCAGCTGAGACTCGGATTCACGCCGCCTTTGCCACCCTCGCCTCTAAAACCGAAATCGTCAACGATTTGTTCGTCATCGACGTAAAAGTCGTAGGTTTTCTTTTTAAAGTCAAGCACGATGCGGAAATGATGCCATTCACCGAGTTTCACCTCCCCCACCTGTTGTCCTGCATTGCCGTCGAGTGCATGGATAGAGGTGTCCCCCCGAGTATTAAACACGGCAGCCCCACCCCACTTGATGGCATCTCCACCTATATAAAACAGCATTATGCCTCCGCCCTTGTCCCGCTGCGTGAATAATGAAACATACTGAATGCCGTCATGGGTGCCTTCAAAACTTCTGGTGACCATTGTGTTTTCTGTGACCAGAATGCTTTTGCCTGTGTCACCGCGCTTCACTTCGCTTCCAATTTGACAGGTTTTTTGGTTCATTGCCGTTTCCCAGTCATCTTGTCCAGCGATGTCACCATCTTTGAAGTCGTCAAAATTTTCACTGTACCACACGTTGCTAAACGCATTGAACCCCAAAAACAGGAGTCCGAAACTGAGTGCCAAACTTCGCTTTAACATCATCATGAGCCTCCTGATAGTTTATAGTATAGGACTTACGTACTTCCTTGGTAGGTGCGGTTTTGCGGCGTACTCGCCCAAATGCGATCTGCATTCCTAACCGCGCCGAATACGTCCGCATAGACGAGATTTACTAATTTTGCGTGAGTCCTGTAGTAAAGTCGAAAAATATGTAGACAACTACTTAGCGAAACACCCCGCCCCTGGCGAGGGTGTTTTTGATAGGGGTTTTTGATAGGGCGTTTCCTCAATTTCCTATAGTATCCTCGCCTCTTTAGAGCGTCTAATTAATTCTAAACTTTACTATAGTTTTGTTATTCCGCAACTTCGATGGCATCGTCACTTTCGTCTTCAGGAATCGCACCCGCACCAGCGTCTCGAGACACACTCAGTGTTTCCCGTATCTTCGCTTCGATTTCCGCCGCCATATCTGGGTGCTCTTCGAGATATTTTTTCGCATTCGTTCTGCCCTGACCAATTCGTTCACCGTTGTAGGCAAACCAAGAGCCACTCTTTTGAACAAATTCATTATCAACGGCAATATCCAAGAGATTTCCCTCTTTAGAGATGCCTACCCCGAAAGTAACGTCATATTCTGCCTCTTTGAAAGGCGGTGCGACTTTATTTTTCACCACTTTGGCACGGACACTGCTCCCAAGGATTTCAGTGCCATCTTTAATCTGGGTGCCACGGCGGAGTTCTAACCGGAGGGACGCATGGAACTTGAGAGCAAGTCCACCGGGCGTTGTATCTGGGTTCCCGAACATGATCCCAATTTTTTGCCGAATCTGATTTGTAAAGATAACACAGGTTTGGGATTTATTCGTGACACCCGATAACTTCCGCAGTGCCTTGGACATCAAGCGAGGCAGCAAACCAACGTGAGCATCACCCATTTCACCCTCAATTTCAGCTTGAGGGGTCAAAGCCGCTACAGAGTCAACGACTACCAAGTCAATCGCACCGCTGCGGATGAGCGTTTCGACGATTTCTAATGCTTGTTCGCCGGCATCGGGTTGTGCGATCAATAGGTTTTCCATGTTGACCCCGATATTTCGAGCGTAGGTGGTATCAAGTGCGTGCTCAACATCAATGAACACAGCCGTACCTCCTAACTTTTGGGCTTCGGCGACAATATGGAGTGCCAAGGTGGTTTTTCCTGTGCCTTCGTGTCCAAAGATTTCGATGATTCTGCCGCGCGGGACACCACCTACGCCGAGGGCAAGGTCAAGTGCGAGAGAACCGGTTGGGATCGCTTCAACAGGCACAATTTCGTTGTCAGCGAGGCGCATGATGGCACCTTTACCGAATTCACGTTCTACCTGTGAAATTGCTTGGTCAATGGCTTTCTGTTTTTGTTCATTTTGCATGTCTTAACGTTTCTCCTTAGGTTGCACCTGCTGTGAAAAATAGGTGCTTCAGGCATTTCATTACCCCGAAAAATGACGGACGCTTAAAGGCGTATAGATCGCACCATTTCGGTGAAGTTGGCTCTGCATGAGTGCGATTTCGTTTACACGCATCGATCCACCAACAATTGTATCATATTTACGTAGAATATTCTTTAACGGTTCAAGATTTGTAGCGGTTCTCAGCCGCGCGAGCGTGAGGTGTGGATGAAACCGATTATCTGTTGAGAAACCGAGATTCGTCAATTCAAAGTTTACCGCTTTCGAGAGGCGTGACACGCTTGACGCGCCCTGCTTTATCCCCAGCCAGATGACACGCGGACGAGCGAGATTCGGGAACGCACCAATGCCTCCGAAGGCAATAGAGAATGGCGGATGCCGCTCTGTCACACGTTGAAGGGCTTCGCTCACGTCATTGCTTGCTTCGGGGTGGATGTCGCCGAGGAATTTCAAAGTGAGGTGGAAATTTCTGGGCTTTGTCCACGAAGTTCCCTTGTGAATCTGAGACTGAAGGTGTGTCTGCACTGGCTTCAGCAACGCCTGTATCGGTTCTGGAATCTCAACTGCTACGAAACAGCGAATGACCGCGCTTTTGGCTGTGTCCATCACGCACCTGCTTTTGGATCGTAACGGGTTGAATGAACCAGCGCAAATAACGGTTTGCGATTGTTAACGAGAAATTCCAGACCAGATCCGACTGTGAGTACTAACGGTACATACATCATGAAATAGATGGGACCCCGACTTTGCAGAATCAGTGTTGCGTTTAGATGGTCTTGGAAGGTAAGTAAAATTAAACCGATAATGATGGCAATCAGTTGTGAGGTCATCTTATATTTTCCCCACTGGTTTGAGGAGACAACCTGCCCGTACTTCGCAATAAAAACGACTCTCAGGAGGGTAACGAGTACTTCACGACCCATGATAACAGAAACCATCCATACCGGAATAAGCCCATTGTCAACGTGCTTGAATAAAGCTAAACAGATTAAAGCGGCACCGGTTAACAACTTGTCGGCGAGCGGGTCCATGAACTTTCCAAAGCCAGTTACACCTTGCTTTCGTGCAATTTTACCATCAAGATGATCGGTCAGTGCCGCCACAGTAAAAATAGCGAGCGCGACTCCAATCATATCCGCCTGAAAACAGTATATGAACGGCGGGATCAGGAAAAGTCGTAAAATTGTGAGGAGGTTTGCCAACCGAAAAAGGGTACCGAAATTCATAATATGTTCACGAAACTAATTTTCGGAGAGATCTATTACCTCAGCATCTTTAGGCACCACAAACTTGAAAAGATCCGGTGCGAGTTTCTTATCTCGTTCAATCTGCGTCAGTGTAACAATCACACTTTGACGCGTGCCGTCTTCAAACTCGGTTTTATAGCCAAATTGCACCGGAAGCCACTCACCGGATTTCACCCAGATGAGAAGGGTTTCCTTCGCATTTGTGCTTACCATGTGCTTTTTAGGAGACAACTCAATTTGATGTACACCTTTTGGATTCGCAAATTCGTCAGGAATCAGAGCCATATCGTAGTTTTTCTGGACGTCTTCGAGTGACGCACCAATACCCGGCAACAGTTCCCGACGTTCTGGATTCGTCCACTTCATCTTGTTGACTTGATTGAGTATGGGTGTATATGTCCAGCCGTATTTGCCGTCTAAGACAGTGAGTTGGACGATTTTTGACGCATCTTGCCGGTCGACATACTCCTTCCGAAGCAGATTCGGTCTCCCGAATATAAACCGTCCACGAGCGACACTTTTCTTGTTCGCAAACAACGTCGTCTCCTCAAAGTTCGCACTGAAATTATTAGACTTCTCGTACGCCGTTTTGAAATTCTGGAAAATTTCATCAACGGTTTGTGAGTATGCCGTGCTAACAAACAGCACTGAGAGGGACATCACTATTAAGAGTAAATTTTGGAGTCGCGTAAACTTTCCCCGCGTAGTGATCCAAAGGGTTCGTCGGATCATTAACCATCTCCTGTGTTGCCAAATTGTCTTTTAGAAAACTGATTTCTACCTCAATATTATAGCATTATTTGTTTACAGATGTCAATATTATTTATGTTGAAAATAGGCGATGTAATGGGCAGTTGTCAGAATCAGAATTAGAGGGTTTTTAGGATGGCTGTGGTGCTAATTGGATACTGCGTTCAATTCGCTAAGCGCGTCCAATCCGTCAGAATAACCTCTATATCATCAGAGTCATCCAACGCATACCTGACAAGACGTTCTAAGACTTCAGCGACAGATGGTTCTCGGAATATTGCCTGAAACCAGTTTCCAAAAGTTTTAACATCATCCGGAGATTCACTACATACCGAGAAAACAACCCGACAGAAATCGAGTCCTTCATCTACCGATTTTTCGGAGATCCAGACATCTTGCGGAAAACCGTGGAAAATTGGCAATAGATCGGCTATTAAGACCGGTAGTTCTTCATTGAGATAAGAGATCTCTGGGAGAATGTCAAAATGGATGGCGTATTTATGGGTATATGGAGAGCGTTCGCGTTCTTCGTTTTGAGTTTGCATGATAATTTCGTATAGGACTATTTATGGTGAATTATGAAAATAACTTTACATTTCAATAGACAAACTGATTTTCCGTATGATATATTATAACACGCGGTGTATTCAATCACCTCAAAACCCGTAGTCCGTAACGAAGCGGATGTATGAAACGCACTGTATAGTTGAAACGCATGTTGTTCCTCCGCAAGGTAAAATTAAAAGGTAAAATTAAAATATGGCAGATACTGAACGAATAACACATCTCAAAAATGAAATAGAGAAACGGATTCTGATCCTCGATGGTGCGATGGGGTCACTATTGCAGACCTATCGGCTCACAGAAGCCGATTTTCGGGGCGAACAGTTTGCCGATCATCCGTGTGAACTCAAAGGTTACAACGATCTGCTCTCCATAACACAACCCCATATTGTAAAAGAAATACACACAAACTACTGCAGTGCTGGTGCGGATATCATCGAAACGAATACCTTTACCAGTACATCCGTGTCAATGGCAGACTACCAACTCCAAGACGTCGCATATCAGGTAAACTATGCAGCTGCCCGTATCGCACGAGAGGTAGCAGATAAATGGACATCACCCGACAAACCGCGCTTCGTCGCAGGGAGTATGGGACCTACCAACCGCAGTTGCACAATCTCACCGAATGTGAACGATCCTGGCTATCGGAACATTACCTTTGCACAACTCGTTTCTGCCTACTCGACGCAAGCCGAAGGTTTAATTGACGGTGGTGCCGATCTCCTGCTCGTCGAAACCGTCATGGACACGCTTAACTGTAAGGCGGCACTCTTCGCCATACAAACCCTCGCTGAGGCGCGAGGCATTGACATCCCGCTTATCGTTTCCTCTGACAGAAGTGGCGGTGGCGGCAGAAACCTCTCCGGACAAACGGTCGAAGCCTTCTGGAACTCGGTTCGGCATGTGAACCTGCTCGCCGTCGGGTTGAATTGTGGCTTCGGTTCACAGCAAATTCGTCCCTATCTCGCCGAAATGGCGAAGATAACCGATATACCCGTTATCTGTTATCCGAACGCTGGACTCCCCAATGAACTCGGTCAGTACACGCAAACCCCAGCCGAAATGGGGGAATGGATGCACGATTTCGCGCAAAACGGATTCGTCAATATTGTCGGCGGATGTTGTGGGAGTCAACCCGAACACATCGAAACGATCGCCGAAGTCGCGGCTGAATACGCACCACGGCAACCCATGCCACAAAAACGTGCCTGCCGTCTCAGTGGCTTAGAGGCGTTTAACATCACGCCTGATTCACTCTTTGTTAACGTTGGTGAACGGACAAACGTAACAGGATCCCGCCGATTCGCAACACTCATTAAAGACGAGGACTATGAAACCGCTTTAGAGGTCGCCAGAGATCAAGTCGAAAACGGGGCACAACTTATCGACATTAATATGGACGCAGGTATGTTAGATGCCAAGACAGCGATCGTCAAGTTCCTCAACCTCATCGCCGCAGAACCCGACATTAGTCGTGTACCCATTATGCTGGATTCCAGTCGCTGGGAGGTTATTGAAGCAGGCTTGGCGTGCGTTCAGGGAAAAGGGATCGTCAATTCAATCAGTTTGAAAGAAGGTGAGGAGGATTTCTTAGCAAAAGCACGACTGATTCGACAATACGGTGCCGCCGTTATCGTTATGGCGTTCGACGAAGAAGGGCAGGCGGATACTTACGAACGGAAAGTGGAAATCTGTCGTCGGGCGTACCAACTCTTGACGGAAGAGGTCGGATTCCCGCCGGAGGACATCATTTTCGATCCGAATATCTTCGCTGTCGCGACTGGGATCGAAGAGCACAACGAATACGCGAAGGCGTTTATTGAAGCCTGTGAGCGGATTAAAGCCGCGTGTCCTTATGCCTTAGTGAGCGGCGGTGTGAGCAATATTTCCTTTGCTTTCCGTGGCAACGATACGGTGCGCGAGGCGATGCACGCCGCGTTTCTCTATCACGCCATCAATGCCGGTATGGATATGGGGATTGTCAACGCTGGACAACTCGCGGTTTATGACGATCTGCCGAAACCGCTCTTGGAAGCGGTGGAGGATGTCCTGTTCAATCGTCGAGAAGACGCAACTGACCAACTTGTTAACCTCGCCGATACGCTGAAAGGTCCGGGGAAGAAGAAACGTGTAAATAGGAAATGGCGGAAACTGCCGGTTGAAAAACGGCTCAGTCATGCACTTGTTGAAGGAATCATCGAATACATTGAAGCCGATACAGAGGAAGCACGGCTCAATTACGAACGTCCTATACACGTAATCGAGGGACCCCTAATGGACGGTATGAACCGTGTCGGTGAACTTTTCGGCGACGGTAAAATGTTCCTGCCACAGGTCGTCAAGAGCGCACGGGTCATGAAAAAAGCGGTCGCACACCTCATTCCATATATCGAAAAGGAGCAGGCGGAAGGTGCTATCCGATCCAGAGGCAAAATTGTGATGGCAACGGTGAAAGGCGATGTTCATGACATCGGTAAGAACATCGTCGGTGTTGTGCTTGGGTGCAACAATTACGAGGTCCTCGATCTCGGTGTGATGGTGCCTGCGGAAGACATTCTGGAAACCGCACGGAAAGAGAACGCCGATATGATCGGGTTGAGTGGACTCATCACACCGTCCTTGGATGAGATGGTACACGTCGCTGGGGAGATGGAGCGTGAAGGGTTCCAAATCCCGCTCCTCATCGGTGGCGCGACGACTTCAAAGGTACATACCGCCGTTCAAATTGAACCCGCGTATAGCGGTTCAACAATTCACGTCAGGGATGCCTCTCGAAGTGTTGGCGTTGTCAGCCATCTGATGAGTACCGAAAGACAACAGGCATTTACCGAGCAGACCCGTGAAGAGTACGCTGATATCCGGAAACGTCGCGCAAAAAATCGGCAACAAGCGAACTTGCTTCCCTTTGCTATCGCACAGGAACGCAGATCCACACTGGATTGGCGAAATTATCAACCCGCCACGCCGTGCCTGATGGGCACTAAAGTTTTTGAAGACTATCCGTTAGCGAAACTTGTTGACTATATCGACTGGAATCCCTTCTTCACGACGTGGGGACTCCGTGGTAAATATCCGAATATACTGGAGAATCCGGAGGTCGGTGAGGAAGCCCGTAAACTCCTTAAGGATGCTGAAACGCTTCTTCGTATTATCGTCGAAGATAAAAGATTTCAGGCACGTGCTGTCGTCGGACTTTTCCCTGCCAACGGTGTCGGTGAGGATACCGAAATTTACGCTGACGAAGCGCGGACAGAAGGGGTCGCCACCTTGCACCACCTGCGTCAACAGACGGAACAACCCTTTACGAGACCGAACCTCAGTCTCGGTGATTTCATCGCGCCGAAGACAACAGAAGTCCCGGATTATATCGGTGCTTTCGCGGTGACAACAGGCCACGGGGTCTCTGAATTCTGTGCCGAGTTCGAGCAGCAGCAGGACGATTACAACAGTATTATGGCAAAGGCGTTAGCAGACCGACTCGCGGAGGCTTTCGCGGAGCGGATGCATCAGCACGTCCGCACAACGCTTTGGGGGTATGCCGATGATGAGACCTTGGAGAATGAAGCGTTAATTGCCGAAAAATACCGAGGGATTCGTCCGGCACCGGGATACCCCGCATGTCCTGACCATAACCAAAAACGGGTCCTGTTTGAACTCCTGAGTGTTACAGAAAACACGGGTATCTCTCTTACTGAGAGTCTGGCGATGTTTCCAGCGGCATCTGTGAGTGGATGGTATTATTCACATCCAGAGGCGCGGTATTTCAGCATCAGTAGAATCGGAGAGGACCAGGTCTCGGATTACGCCGAACGTACCGGTATCGATATCGAAACAGCGAGACGTTGGCTCAAGCCATTGCTTACATAAAAGAATTGTCCTTATAATAATTGAAAAAATAATAATAGGACTTACGCACTTCCCCGGTAGGGGCGGAATGTAATACAAGGAATGGATTTAGTCTATCCCCAGACTAAATCCCCTAAACGCACCGATTGCACCATGATAGACCGAATTCTCTATTTTTGCGTAAGTCCTGATTGTATCATTAAATCAGTGATTTTATGTAGCATTTAGGTTAGCACCCAACCGGGAAGATTGCCGTTTCGACCTTCCGAATCGCCCGTCGGCATCCCCGAGTCGGTTCTCATCTCAGTGTGTCAACGACAAGGAGTGAGAGCATGTTTTTACGCCCGTTTTCTTTGGGTGTGTGTCTGTCGCTTTGTGTGGGGTGTGTGTTTGGTATTTATCACCGACACGCAGAACCGCAACCGCAGGGCAGGAGGTACCCCCGACCCCACAGGAGAGACCCCCACCGGAGACCGAGGTCGCAGAACCGCACCGCCGACTCTTTTCAGAGTCCATCCATAGTGACTTCTACCAAACCATCATAGACAATAACCTGTTGCCCCCCTCGGCACGGTCTTGAACAGGAAACCTGTCCCTGGAGCAAACCTGAAACTGATAGCCACCTTTACCCGTGATGCCCCGTCGAAAGCGACCGCGATTGTGCAGAACATTGCGACTGGCGAACAGCAGAGGGTTGTCATCGGTACGGTCGTCAGTGGTTACCACGTCCTTGACATACAGGCAAAGCAAATACTCATTCAAAGAGAAGGTTCGCGTGCGGTCTGGAAACGCATGGAGACCTTTGTTTTCCTCAACAACTAAAGGAGTATAGAGCGATGTTGAAACAAAAACGATTTTGGATCCCGATTCTCAGTGTCTTGGTGATAGCGATGGGATGTGGTCTGTTCTATGGACGCAAGGTCGCCAATCAAGCACCTGTCAAGGTCTATAAACCTGTAGACGTTCAGCAATCCGCCACACCGAAACCGCCACCCCCTGGGGAAACCGCCGAGAACGGACATTGGCACGGCGACGAGTGGCACGCCGAACCGCATGACACCCACGCCCCTGCGGAAGTTTCCGAAGTGGACGCAGAATTAGCGACACCGCCCGCAGACCGCACCGAAGTGCAGGGCGCACCTGTCGGCGCACCGCCAATAAACGCACAGACGGGTACACAGGGGCAGGACTCATCTCAAACCACGCTGGAGGATCCCGCCGTGGCACGCGCGTGGCGCGCGTGGTCGAAGAAAATGGACGAGCTATCTGAAGAATCCGCGCGGGCGGGTAGAGCGCATACAGCCTTGTTGCCAGGGACAGAAGATGAGTTAGAACGATATAAGGCTGACCCGGAATGGCAACGCAAACTTAATGAGGCACTTGCCGAAGCTGCCAAGGCATCGGTAATGTTAAAAGCACACATGGCGAAGAATCCGCTTTTGCCAAGGAATTAATATATGAAACTCAAAACAAGTTTTTGTTTTTTGTGCTTTGTGATGGTATTGCTGTCTATCGGAGGGTTGGATGTGCCTGCGGCTGAGAAAACTGGCAATCCGTGCACTTCCTACTATACTGCTTATCAGAGTTCGGTTTTGACTTTTCAGACTGCCAGTGAAGCACGGGATCGTGTGAGATTAGCAATCGCAAAAAAAACTCCGTATCAGTCGATTCCTCCTGAATGGAAGCATTTAGAGGACGAATACGATAAAGATCCGTCCGGATTCATTAAGAAATGGAAGGAAGGGGTGTCTGTGCATCCGAATATACCGAAAAACTTTCGGTATTCCTCGAAATTCTTAATTCATTGGGTGAATTGAGTAGCGCGGATGAGCTCAAAAAAGCGGTAATAGCAGCGGATGACGCTTATGATGCAGCTAAAGCTTCACACGATGCAGCAAAAAAAGCACTTGAAGATTGTCAAGGAATAACGGTCGTAACGATCTGGTGTGAACGTGGCGCGGACTGCCAGACCCCGCCGGGGGTGGTGAGTAATCCGAAGTTGCATTACAACTCCAAATGCCCCAATTATATCAGAGTGGGGGCGAAACTCCCTCTCCTCGCTAAGGCGTGTCCAGGAACGTGGTGGAGTTGTGAAGGTGCGGGGCAATGTCTTAAGCGGTGGGATCATCTCAGTAGTGATGAGGTTGCAGAGAGTAAGATCGTGGTCTCTGACACGACTTCTGACACGACTGCATCGAAGTTGGCGTGTGGTGTTCATGATGTCGGGACCGCTGGGGATCACAGTTTACAAGCGAGTTGCTCAACGGATGACAATTGCATCTCGACGGGTTTCTACCAATGCTTACACACCGAACATGAATATCCGAAAAAGATGGCGTGTGGTCATGCGGCGAGGACACCGGGTGATCATTTCCGTTTGATTTTTTCGTGTGGTCATGAGGATTACTACTGCTATCGTGGGGATCATGATGGCAATGGGTGTACGGGTTACGTTCATCCCGATGATCGAGTTTCACCGGATCAGAAGTCAGGTGAGACGCTTGGCGCGTGTGGTCACATGTATAAACCGACGCCGGCGACGATCCTTGTTCACCGTCAGATGCGTTGTCCATCGGGTCCCAATGGCGAGGTGTGTTCATCGGGAACGTATTGGGTGTGTCAGTCTCATACGCATTCGTATGTGACCACTGACACGGATACCGACACCGATCCGCCGAAACCCGATCCGAAGTTGACGCGTTAGGCGTGTGGTCACGTGTATGATCCGTCATCAAGTTCAGCGTATATGCATCGTTCTGTGCCGTGTCCGGATAAGAATGGCGTCTCGTGTACTTCGGGTTCATCTTATGTCTGCCAGACGCACACGCATTCGTATCCTGCTGCGGTTCGTTGTGCGAACAACAATCGGGGTGTTGGCAAGTGCAGTTCGGGTCGTGTGGTGTCGGGTTCGGATGCGTATGAGCATTTGACGAGGTGTGGTGCGGGTCATTCGTATTGGGGGTGTAATCCGACGGCAGTGAGCGCGCACGCGGGTCATACGAAGCAGCCCGATCCGCCGAAGATTGTGTGTCCTGCAAATAGTTGGACGAAGTGTGGCGGGACATCCTCACATTCGACGACGTGTAAAGCGGGTCATTCCTACTATTCGTGTAACCCGTCAGCGGTTTCGTCTCACAAATGGCATGTCAAAGCGGGTGTGAATTGCCCTGCGCATGCGTGGACGAATTGTAATGGTGCGACGTCTCACGCCAAGACGTGTGGTCGAGGTCATAAGTACTACACGTGTAATGCGTCAGCGGTGACGGCTCACAAATGGCATTAGAGACCCAAGAGGACGGGCGTGATGGGAGACCGTTTCGCCCTGTCCTGCTTTCAGAATACATCAAACTGCTACTCAAAATGCGAATTAATCTTCCGTGTTTTTTCATTTCGGTTGATATTCAAGCAAATTTTTGCTATAATTGTGGACAAGATTTAGGAGGTGAATATCGTGCAAACATCTCACAAATACTTAGACCCCGTTGCTCTCTCTCGAATTGGCGGTATGGAACTCGTCGCGAGGCTCGTCGTTGAGGGATTCGTCACTGGATTGCACAAAAGTCCGTATCAAGGGTTCAGCGTAGAATTCGCGGAACACCGGCAATATATGCCCGGTGATGAGATCCGGTATATCGACTGGAAAGTCTACGGGAAATCGGATCGGTATTACGTCAAGAAGTTTGAAGAGGAGACGAACCTACGCGCTTATGTCCTCCTCGATACCAGTGCATCGATGAACTACAAGCACGGAGAGGAAGGATTGACGAAGTTTGAATACGGTTGCTATCTCGCAGCGACGCTCACCTACCTTATGTTGAAGCAGCGAGACTCTGTAGGTTTAGCACTCTTTGACGCCGATATTACACAATACATTCCACCAAGAGGAGCCGCAACGCATCTGCGAGCGATTATGTCCGCTTTGGAGAATGCGACCCCCGGTCAGGAGACCGAGTTGAGTGGTATCTTCCATGAACTCGCCAAACGGATTGTGAGACGCGGTTTAGTTATTGTTATCTCTGATCTGCTTGACGAACCCTCGCAGGTCGTCTCTGCCTTGAAACACCTCCGTCATCAGAAACATGAGGTTATTGTTTTTCATCTGCTCGATCCTGCTGAGCTTACCTTCCCTTACACCGGGTCTGTCGTCTTTCGGGACATGGAAACCGGGCAGACGCTTTCAACACAGGCGGATACGCTGAAAACGGATTATCTTGAAAAATTGAACCAGTTCATTCAGAGCTACCGTCGCGGGTGTGGCGCGAGCCAGATCGATTACGTTCAACTGGATACTGCCACGCCGTTTGACTATGCATTGTCTGAATACCTATCTCGCCGAAAGTAGACCTGTTTTCCGAAAAACTTATGTCTCAACCGTGCGATGTCTTGACGGTAACACCTCTACTCTAAACAAAAATACGTTTGATGACAACAACCGTTAAGTCATCATACTGCTCTGCCTCCTCAACAAATCTATTAACATCTTCAACGATGTGTTGAATCACTTCCTCAGCCGTGCTTTCGTTTGGTATTTGGGACACCAATGCTATTAAACGTTCAGCTCCGTACATCTCTTCGTTAGAGTTGAGGGCTTCAATGAGACCGTCGGAATGGAAGATAAGCATATCACCTTCAGCTAAATCGAAAGCGATAGATTCGTATCGAACGCTTTTCATACTACCGAGAGGCAGATCACTGTTTTCAATTTCAATGATTTCAGTACCTCTTTTGAGAATAGGGTAGGGTTGCCCACCGTTCGCGTAGTGAACACGTTTCTCGGACGCATTAAGAATTGCCAAGTTCAGCGCAATGAAACTGGGACCGTACATCCGCGGTGCTAATCTCGCATTGAGGTCGGTCAGGATCGCATCCGCGTCAGATCTGAATCTGGCAACTTCATGTAGCATCCCGTTCGTTAGCACTGCAGTCATTGCGCCCCGTAATCCTTTGCCTGCCGCGTCTGCTACTGCAATAGCGGTATGCCCGTTTGCGACTGTCACGTAATCGTAAAAATCTCCACCGACCTGCGTTGCTGGGACCGACATCCCCGCAATATCAAATCCTTTTGTATCGGGTGATTCCGTGGGGAGTAGCCCCATTTGGATGTTTTGTGCTTCGTTGAGTTCAGAACGGATTCGTTTTATTTCTGCCTCCTCCCGTTGCGACATTTCGGTGCGAAGTTGCGCAGTGTGCCTTCGGTTGATGACCAAGCGGCCAACAAGCACAAAGACAATAGTTGTGAACATGAGTGTAGGGAGATAGGTTCGCCATTGCGTCCAGAAGGGCGGGCGGATACTAAAATCGACCACGGCAGGTGAATGCGTATAGGGCCAGTCTTCACGAAACGCCTTGATGATGAAGCTATAAGTGCCTGCTTTGAGACCCGTATATCGTATGCATAGAACGCCATTTTGGTTTTGAAGTTCTTGTTGAACGCCATTGGTATCAGTGGTTTGTCGCGTCGCCAATTCCGATGCAGGAAACCATTTGTCAGATGGCACCCCGGAACCAGTGGGCAACAGTAAGAACTCCTCGGCTGAAAGTTTGGTCCATCCATGACTATCCAATCCAATTATTCTATATTCATAAGAGAGCCGTTCTCGGAGTGAACTGATGCCGCGGACATAGAGGGTAATATGCTTGTTGCCATGGGCGGGTAAGTCTATGCTCGATGAGAGTAGCGGATAGGTGGTTTTATCAGCCTTTAAGGCAGTTAACCGATAAAAAGGGAGTCCACCCCGCGTTGGAGTATATTGTGTAACGCCGCCTTCCGTTGCAAACCAAATATCTTTGTCAGCGGACTCATAAATCTTCGAGATGTTGTTATGCACCAGACCGTCTTTGGTGGTGAGGGAATCAAAGGTTTCACCATCGTATCGGACGGTGCCGCCACCCTTTGTTGCGAACCATATACTGCCACTACTATCTTCAATCACATCCTGCACATTGTCGACAAGGAATCCCTCTGTCCTGGAATTCCGAGGCGTGTTTTTACTTGTATATGTTGTGAGGTTTCTACCATTGTAGCGGACAACACCACGACGTGTCGCGAGCCAGAGCACACCTTCTCGCGTTATTAAGGTCGCGTTTGCTGGCGCAAGTTCAATCTCCTGAGTTGTGATTAACTCTTTGTCAAGATAGGTTTTGAGGGCATCAGGAAAAAGGAAAGTGGCTTTCCCATACATTTCTGTTGGCTGCTGCCACACTCCGAGTGGGGTGGCACGCGAATGCTCCTTGAGCACAATGGGTTTGTCGGGGTCAGGAACATTCCAGCGTATCAACTTTCCTGTCACAGCGTTGAAAAACCATGTAGTACCTGACGGGATTTTCAACATCTTTGTTACTTTAATCAAATACGGAAGGGTCTCCGGCTCAATATTTGTGGGCGTTGAGGGATCCATCTTTTTTGGGTAGGACTGCACTCTTCCGTTCTCGTAAAGCACCCATAATTTGTCGTTGGTGTCCGTATGCAAGGCATTTATAGGGGAGTCAGCGTGATTAATTTCCAGAGTTGTTTGAAAGGGGATTCGCTGAAAGCGGTTTGTAAGCCATAACAATCCGATTGCGTCGGCTTTGAAAATATGTCCACCAAAAGCGATCCATCGGTGTTCCCCTTCGGTGACAAATAGATTACGGGGCCTATCAGAAAGTCGCCTGGGGTGTCCTATTGTGGGTTTGATGTAGACGGAAACCTGATCGAAGTCCCCAGCTCCGTAGCGGAAGAATGTATAGCGCGTAGCGTTTTCAATGACAACGGGTTTGTTGACGAACCAGATGTTTCCATCAACTTCAAAAATTTTTACAATGTCTGTCCAAAATGCGAAACGCGATTTCCCTCTAACACGACTACCAACTTCGGTGCCATGATTCTGAATTGCAGGGCTCGGCTTAAAGACTGTCGCACCATTATCATGTCCGAACCACAAGTCGCCGTTAATCGCTTCAAAAATCGTCCGTATCCGGTCAATACCAAGTCCACCATTGGCACCATAAATAATCGGATTAAGAGTTGTGTCGTAGTGTTGGACCTCGCCATTCTCGTTAGTGAACCATAGATTGCCCCATGCGTCCTCAATTTCAAGAACTCCTGGTATGGTTCTGAGGGTCTGAAGGTGTGCACTCTTCCATGATTTTGTGATGCGACCATCGCTAAACCAGAGTCGCCCTTTCGTGTCACGCTGGAATACGGCTCGCCTCGGCGGTTTATACCATCCAGGACCGCTTTGTGTTGTACCTAAAGGTAGAATCCGCTGAAAGGTTTGCCCATCGAATTTCAGGAGAAGATTATAGCCACCGAACCAAAGGTTGCCGGACGTGTCTTCCGTTACCGCGTCTATATTACTCGCGGCATTCGGAAGGCTGTAACGCGTGAAGCCGATCTTCGGTCGAGGGCGCGGTGTTTGATCATTTAGGGCATCACTGCCACCGAGCTCCTGGTCTGGGAGACGCGTCTCACGAAAACTCAGAACGACAGCCCTTTTCTCCTTGATGCCTTCTCTACCAGCAAGCCAAAGGGTTCCGTCAGCACTTTCAAAGATAGCGTTTATTGTCAATGTGTCCACTGACTCAAGTGAATCTTCACTCTCAATTTCGTTCCGATGTGCCTCTGGCTGTTTTTGGACACCTGATGTAACGTACTTCGTTAACCACTGACTTTCACTCACCCACACGTCGCCCGACCTGTCAACAAGTAGGGAACTGCCCGTTCCGATCAGTTGGATCGAAGTGCCATCAAAGCGGCTGACCTGCCCTATCGTTTCTGAATCATCTCTGGTAAGAAACCAGATGTGCCCCCACTTATCTTCAGCAATTTGTCGCGTGCGTCCGAGGAGTGCTCCCGGTTGGACACCAGATACTGATATTGTCTCTGAAGTGATTGGGACAGCCGTGTACGGCACAAAAGTTTTGCCATCAGAACGGCTGACACCACCTCTATCAGAGCCGAACCAGAGTGTCCCGCGGCTGTCTTGAAAGATGACAGGAACTATCGGACCTACAAGACCGTCGGCAACTGTGTAGGTTTCTATCTGCTCGAACGCTGCCGAAGATTCAATGAAAGTGATGGAAAAGCATAGAATGAATAAGATGAATGCGAATTTGATTAAGCTATTCACTGCAGACTACCTTTAATTGTTCGGAGCCTCAAGAACACTTGAAAACTCCTTGTGGAAAAAACTGAATTCGAGAATAGCCCTTGAAATTAGTGCGCAAGGGTGAATAAAAAAATCTATAAAGTAACCTTGCCCTGTTGAAAGGATAGCAAATTTGAGACACAAAGTCAAGAAAAATCAAACGCATTGACCCCTTAAACGAACTGTGATACAATGGAAATATCAACAGCGCAGGCAGGCGGACACAAGGACAATCAAATGTGACAAAGGAGCAAATGATGAAAACATATCGAATCGGAATTTTAGGATGTAGAGGACGCGGGACAGCAGCAGCACGAGCATATCATGCGCATCCACGGACGGAGATTGTCGGACTCTGTGATCTGGTTCAGGAACGTCTCGACACGCTCAGCGAAGAAGTCAACGTCACCGCACAGTTCACCGATTTAGATGAGATGATTCGGCACATCCAACCCGACATCGTCGCGATTCCCACCGGCACGGAATTTCACTACGATCTGTGCATGCGCGTGCTGGAACATGGGGTCAATATTGAGGTCGAAAAGCCGATGTGTGTGGATCTCGTGCAGGCGGATGCCGTTATTGCCAAAGCGCAGGAAAAAGGCGTGCAGATCGCCGTCCACCATCAAGGCAGGGTCGGGGCACCTATGCAGACACTCTCACGTGCCTTTGATGAAGGAAAGATTGGTGAGTTGCGCTACATGTACGGTAGCGGGAAAGGCTACTACGGCGGCTACGGCTTGATGAACATTGGCACGCACATGCTTAACAACATGCTCCACTTCGGGAAACGTTGTCATAGTATTGCGGCACACCTGACGACGGGTGGGAAACCGATTATGGCTACAGATGTCGTGCCGTCACCGAGCGGCATGGGGACAATCGCTGGCGAATATATCACGGCGACGCTGCAGTATGAGGGCAATGTCACCGGCACCCTGCTCCAACACCGCTTTGACAAAATGGATACCAACGGGTATACGATGGAGCTTTACGGCACTGAAGGAAGACTCTTCTGGGGACTCGGCGGCGCGTGGTGGCTACCAACGCCTCACTATGTTCCTGACGGCACACACGACCAATGGGAACCCTTGGAACTTATCTATCCTGATCATTACGATCCCGATAGTAGCGCGTCGGAAGCGGATTACTGGTTTGTTGAGGATTATGTCAACGCCTTAGATGAAGGCAGACCACATACGTGCAGCGGCACCGAGGGGCGACACATCATTGAAATGATGATGGGTATCTTTGAATCGGCGGCGTATGGCACAAACGTTAATCTCCCGCAATCTGACCGGCGGCACCCGTTGTTACGATGGCGTGAGGAAGCCGGTTTAGAACCACCTGCGGAGATGCCGCGAGCCTATTGGGATTGGCTCACGTTGGAGTCCGAACGGATTCGTTAACACCCAAAAAATCAATTTTTATCGCTGGCGAGGTTTCCGAACCTCGCCCTTTTTATTTTGTTATCTGCGAGATGATTGCATTCGTCTGCAATCCCGACTCACCCGTACACCGGATCGATTCACCTGTCTTGAGATGGTTGACAAAGTTCTCCACAAGCCCCGTGTGCGTGTAAGGAAACGGGGTCTGGTTCATTGCAATCTGCTCATCCGATTTCTCCAATGTCAGGTTCCCGCTATTTAACGGTGAACACTTTAAAGCCCCTTCCGTGCCGTAGACCTCAACATCGTCGATCGAAACACCGATGTTCCAGTTGACGTTTGCAACGGCGTGTGCGCCACTCTGAAAACGGAGCGTGAACGCCGTGGCATCATCGACCTCAATATCCAGATGCACCGTTTCCGCGTAGCCTTGCACGGATTCAACCTCTCCCATCAGATACTGAAGGAGCGAGATACGGTGGCTACCGAGATCCATCAGTACCCCACCACCGCTAATTTTCGGATCTACCCGCCAACTGTGCAGGTCGTGCCGCGTCGGATCGTAGAAACCGGTGTGATTGATCCGTGCGAGTACCACATCACCGATAGCACCCTCATCCATCAACGCCTTCATCTTCACGATATTCGGATAGAAATTTCGGTAATAGGCGAGCATCAAAGTAACACCCGCGTCGCGGCAGGCATCCACCATCCGTTGACATTCTTCAACTGTCATCGCCATCGGTTTCTCACAGAGGACATGTTTGCCCGCCGCTGCCACACGGAGCGTCTGTTCGCAGTGGAGGTATGGGTGCGTTGCGATGTAGATCGCATTGAGTCCGTCATCTGATAGAAGTGCGTCTATATCGGTATAGAATCGCTTCGCGCCATGTCTCTCAGCGAAAGATTCCGCTTTGGCGTGATCTCGTCGCATCACAGCGATGAGTTCCGAATCATCGACGGTGTAAAGCGGCGGTCCACCCTTATATTCAGCGACATCTCCACAACCGAGTATTCCCCATCTGAGCGTTGCCATGAAATTCGTTCCTTTCTCAATCCAGAGTCTGATCATCGCTGTAAGTATACCGCAAAGCACCGAATGTGTCAACCACCGTTCTTCTGTAGGCAGGCTATTCTGTAGGAGGGAACTCCGATTCCCGACTCTTAAAAGTAGTAGGCACGCTCCGTCGTGCCGTCCACTCTCTTCGCTGGCGAGGTTTTCTGGAGGAAACACCCAAGCAAAAATACCTCGTCCACTCTACAATCAAGGTAAGTTCCGATAAACTATTTATGAGATGATTTGTCCACTCTTCAGCCCCAGCCGGGCGGTATGTGTGTAGCAGCAAGGTTTCACCCCACCCTCTTCAGCCCCAGCGGGGCGACATCTTATAGAAACCTTCCCTGTTGAACATTGGACGCAAATCTGTTAGGATATTACGGAAAAAAAGGAGAGATGGACAATGGCAATAGAGACATCACTTGAGAGAATCTACCCATTTTTTATTGTGGAAAATCTTGCTACGTCAATCGACTTTTACAATCAAAAACTCGGTTTCGAGACAGATATTCTCGTCCCGGAAGAAGATCCGTTTTTTGGAATCGTGAGCCGAGATAACGTGCGGATACTTCTCAAACATATCACTGAGGATATCCATCCCGTCCCGAACCACACCCGGCACGAATGGGCGAGGTGGGACGCTTTTATCTTGGTTCCTGATCCTGACGCGTTGTTTGTCGAGTTCCAGTCCCGTGGATTAGCCTTCCACGAACCCCTCGCGGACACGGATGACGGTCTCCGAGCATTTGAACTCAAGGACCATGACGGGTATGTATTGTGTTTTGGGAAACCGCTCTAAGTAGGGTAGGATGAAGATGGTCAATTCCACGCTAATGCATTATATCCGTCTCATGTACTCATCGTGTTTTCCAATCCAGTACCAGACTAAAGTACCTTCTTCTTCTTCACGCGCCAAAATACGATATTGTTTACTGATTCGTGCTGACCAAAGTCCGCCAACCTTTTTCAAATAGAGAGAAGGGTGCCTCGGATTTTCAAGTAACAATTCAATTTTTCGGAGGGTGCTTTTTTGAATGTTTCGCGGTAGCCTGTTGTACGTCTCCCAAAAATCGTCGTGTACGACATGGTTGTTCATATCTTCTGCACATTTTGATGAGGGAAATAACGAATGGTTTTATCAGCGATTCAAGGCGGTTTCTCGGTTTTTGCGTGCTTAGAAATGGAATATGATGGGTTTCAAAATTTCAGACACAGCGTTCTATTTTTCTGTGGCGTTCCGTGAGAGAAATACCGCTAAATCTTCACATTTACCCGCATGAAAGTCTTTACTGACTCGTTCCAGTGTAGCGTCAAGTTTTCCCGCTTTTACGTCTTCCTCTAACTGTTTGTCCCATACGTGCCAATCGGCTTCAAGAGTTCGATAAAGCGTGTTTTCGAGGATTTCCAGCAGCGCCTTTTGTGTATCCGCCTCGCACTTTACCTTCGGATGTTCCTGTATCCATCCTATCCATCTCTTACCATTTTCTTGGATTTTGGCAGTATAGGTTTCGCCATCTTCCACATCGTGAATTTTGACGGTTTGGATATGGCTCATGTTTTGCTCCTCCGACAAAGCCTGTCTGTAGGATACTTGATAATACAGTATTATGTGATAATTTGGGTGAAAAGTCAAATTTATTTTCAATGTCCAATACGTTGTTTGCTGAGTATCAGTCCCGCGGATTGGCGTTTCACGAAACCCTCGTAGACACGGATGACGGTCTCCGCGCTTTTGAACTCAAGGATCATGACGGGTATGTATTGTGTTTCGGAAAACCGCTTTGAGGGGAGGATCGTCAGAATCGCGGATTACACGGATGACGCAGATTTACGCGGATAAAAGAACTCGCTTCTCAAAATCAGAACGCTCAATTTGTCGAAACCGGTTGTGGCGCAAATTTTCATAAAATATCCATGAATCTCTGTTTGTGCTGGATGCGAATATACCGAACGGTGTGTCGGTCGCACAGAGGAAACTCTTCAGCGGTTCGGTGGCACTTGTCTCACCCGATAATTTACACGCTGCGATAACGATAAAATTTTCTTGGGTATCACGAAGCACAAGGTCAGCTCTGCTATGGATTGCTCCTATCTGAATCCTGCACTCTCTGAGCATAGAAAATTTAGCGAACTTGGGTTCAGAGAAATACCTAACAACAGCCGCTACTACATCAAACTCTTGGAGTCGCTCTTTGATAGCAGTGCTGAAGTCATCTTCTTTCTGTTTTTCTGACACTTCCAATGCCTTTTGGAGATCCGCCTTCGCGCCTATAAAATCGTTGAGTTCGGATTTCGCTTCACCGCGACCGGCATAAATACTGGCATAGTCTGGATATATACGAATTGCTAAATCGTAAGCAGAAGTAGCTTCCTCTGCTTTACCGACTTTCCAAAGCAGGCACCCTATGGAAAAGAAAACGGTAACGAAATCTGTGTCGATCCGACCTGATATAGGAGCAGTGACATTCTTGCTCTCGCCAGCCGTTTCAACAGCGGTATCTTCTGCCAGTTCAGGGTAGAGATTTGCTAACTTTGGAAAGTGTTGATCTTCATAAGTTTTAATAAGCACACCAACCAATGCCATCGCTGCCGACAAAGGATGAGTTTCATCTTCACCAACACCATAGATTAAATCGTCCATTACTGCTGAGAATCGTTGATACTCGGTTTCTCTTATCACAAGATGGCTAAGGTTTTCATTCCGATTCACGATGCCGGCTAATAGATGCAGTAAACTTACAAGCCATTGTGCAGCACTTTCTGAGTTAGGCGTAGCATCAATAAATTCTTGGGCGAAAGGTTGCGTCGATGCAAGTAACACACGCTTTGGGAGACCGTGTGCGCTTAAGACGGGTGGCCCAAAAGGCGTGAACGTTGACCATATATTCTGTGCTGAACTTAAATGTTCCCGTAGAAACGTTATCTTGCACCGCCTCAAGGCTTCCACTCTATTAAATTATGGTGCAAATTATACATCAATTTCCAATGGATTTCAAGGAAAGATATTTCAAAGTGTGTCGTGATAATGTGAGGATTCTGCTTAAAGAGGTCACACCAGATACGTTTCCAGGACTCAATCACACCCAGCACGAGTGAGCGAAATGAGACGCTTTCATTCTGGTCTCCGATCCTGACGCGTTATTTGCTGAGTATCAGTCTCGTGGATTAGAATTTCACGAACCGCTTGCCGACACCGAAGACGGCCTCCGCGCCTTTGAGATCAAAGATCACGACGGATATGTGTTGTGTTTCGAGAAGCCGATTTGAGGATGGATTGTCTGAATCGCGGATGACACAGATGGCACGGATTTACGCGTCAGATTTACTACCATGGAGCGTTTTCAATTGCTGTCAAAAGATTACGGGCAGGTTTATAATTACCATACCGTTATTCCTTGCGGGACTCTTTACTGGGTGTTTTTTAGCACCTATTTGCTGGATCCTGAAAGCACTTATATCCTGGCAGGCGATGAAACACTCGTGTCAAAATCGGGTCAATCGACGTATGGTTTATCGCGTTTTTTCTCGTCTGGGCATGGTAAAACGATACCGAGTTTAGCGTTCTTTGGGCTGTCATTAGTGAGTGTCAAGGGGCGGCGTTCCTACCCGATGCTTATGGAGCAAATCGTGCGTGGGCACACTTGTCGTCGAGGTCCGCCGGAAACCTCTCACCCCCGTGATACGACACAAGCACCTCTGTCGAAACGCAAACGTGGGCGTCCTAAGGCAAGTCGCAACCGAAACAAGGCGGCAGTGGAACTCAGCGATACCTTGAAACAGACTCAAACGCTGATTAGAGCGTTGTTGAAGCGTATTGACGGTTTGATACCCCTGCGCTACCTTGTGCTTGATGGATATTTTGGACATAATCATGCGCTACAGATGGCGAAACAATGTGGATTGGCACTGATCTCAAAGTTGCGCGTCAATACCGCCCTTTATTTGCCACCGACGCTGCCTTACGCCGGACGCGGACGCCCGCATATCTACGGGCAGCGTTTGAATCCGCAACAGATGGATGCCAAATACCGGGTCTCTACCGAGACACAGGCAAACATTACAACTAAAGTCTATCAAGTTTCAAAGGCGCGCCATAAAAAGTTTCCCGAGCCTCTAAATGTCGTGTGTATCCTCAAGACGCATCTGCTGACGCAACATAAATCACACGTCTTATTGTTCAGTTCTGACTTGGCAGTAGACGCTGAAACAATGATGGACTCTTACGGGCTTCGCTTTCAAATCGAGTTTAACTTCCGAGATGCGAAACAGTATTGGGGATTAGACGACTTTATGAATGTCACTTACAACTTCACCAGATGTAATACCTCACTTATATCATGGGCAGATTACAAACTAAGTCGAACCCGCGCTGTGAAAGTTGACTCACATAACAAATATAAGATTTCTTATCTAAGAAAAACTGTATGAGGTTAGGAACCGCGCCTCCGTGTTGATTCTCTTGTTCTATGAAGTCTATCACGGTTGCTAATGCAACAGAGGCAGCCGCCTCACGAGGATAGCGACGACCACCAGTACTAATCGTAGGAAAAGCAATGGATCGGATACCTTTTTCCACTGCTAACTGAAGACTATTTCTATAGCAGTTAGCAAGATGCTCAGACTCACCTGAATCTCCACCACTCCAAAAGGGTCCCACAGTGTGTATAATATGTCCCGCGGTAAGATTACCACCGGTCGTAATCACAGAATGCCCTGTAGTTAGACCGCTTGTCGTGTTAAGAATCTGCCTGCATTCCGCTCTTACATTCTCACCACCGGCACTTTGAATTACTCGGTCTAAACCTTCGCGACCAGATAAACGAGAATTTGTGGAGTTCACAATAGCATCAACATCTACTCTGGTTATATCCCCCTGGAGAATTAGAGAAATTTGCGTAAATTGTGATCCTGAATTGGAGTATCCAATTTGCCCTTCAAGAACTTTCTTCTCAAAACCAATAAGATCAATCTGACTGAACACATTGCGCCGCAGATTCTCGTAAAAAACCCACGAATCCCGTTCAATTCGTGGTGCAAATAGCCCAAAGCGCGTATCGGTCGCGCTCAGATAACTCTTTAGTTGCGGAATTCCATAATCCGCGCCGCCTGGTGCCTTACACTCTGCAACAGCGATAAACCGCCCATCCGCATCACGCAGCACAATGTCGGCTACGCGGTTATCTGTACCCATCTGGATTTCACATTCTCGGGTAATAGAAAATTCCGAGAATTTTGGTTCAGAGAAATACGCAAAAACCTTTTCTACAACCTTATCTTCAGGTTTCATAAGACCTCTTTTCTCCTAATGTTCAGGAATAATTTGTCTCGGCAAGTATAGGAAAATTATAAAGCAATTCGGAAAAAATCTCAAGAAAAACAAGATGATAGCGCCTCCTAATCCTGTCCATCCGATAATCCTGAAAATCCTGATTCAGACAACAACACTTGAAAACTTACCGAAGGCAGACTATAATAGACGCAAACTTGTGCTGAGGCGCATTAGCAGGAGCGGGAATGGAGACCAACGGAAACGGGAAACCTAACCAAGTTAAACACCTCGTCAAACCGCATATCCTATTGATTGGACTGGTGCTCGTCGCCTTTAATAGCTACTGGTGCCTGATCGGAACATTGGAAACAGTATCCCCAGTTGGATCGCAATCAAAAGCGCACGTATCTTAGACGGGTTCTACAACGGCGATTCTACCCTCTATAATTCTGCTACGCTAAACGCATGGATGCCGCCGGTGCTGGTATGGTCGAGTTTCGTTATCGCACTCTGGTTGACGTTATTAGCCATAACAGTCTTTCTCCGAAAACAGTGGACCGAAAACGAACGTCTGAACTACCCGATCGTCCAACTCCCGTTAGCATTGACGAGTAACCCGAAACGCTTTTTTACTTCTCCGTGGATGTGGCTGGGTTTCGCACTCGCGGGGAGTTTAGCGAAGGCAATCGTGTTGAAGATTGGCGGCGTGAAACTCTACCGACAGGCAGTGCCGTTCTTTTTGGGACTCATCTTAGCGGATTATACACTCGGATGTGTCTGGAGCCTCATCGGACTCGTGTTGGAGATACCAACCTATATTGTGTGGCATTGAGGCACCCTTCCCTTGTAAACTTATGCAAAACCCTGTATAATAGACGGAAATCTGTGCTGAGGTGCTATTCAATTGAGCGACGTTCCCAAAACACATCCCCGCTACCTCTCATTGAGCCTGCGAGACACCATCGTTGCAGGCGTAGAGCAAGGCATTACCTCTATCCACGGCTTGATCGCGCATGGACGTGGAGAGGCTTTCGATTACCTTATTGGCGAGGCGACACAACCCTTCGCTACCGAGGCAATCCATGCGGCGGCGGCGATGCTCCGTCTCGCAGAACACCCTGTTATCTCCGTCAACGGGAATGTCGCGGCACTGGCACCTGAAGGACTCATCGAACTGGGGAAACTCCTGAACGCACCCTTAGAAGTGAACATCTTTCATACGGAAACAGGACGGGAACAGAAAATCCGAGAATATCTGCTGAAGCACGGCGCACCGGACGTGCTAATGCCGACAGCCGATGCGCAACTCTCCTACATCGACTCCAATCGAAAATTCGTGCATCCAAACGGAATCTTTAAAGCGGATGTCGTTTTTGTTCCACTTGAGGATGGCGACCGATGCGAAGCACTCCGAAAGATGGACAAAGAGGTCGTAACGGTCGATCTGAACCCGATGTCACGCACCGCGAAACAGGCGAGTATCACGATCGTGGATAACGTCGTGCGAGCATTGCCGCTATTATGCGAAGATATCCGAAACTGCAGCGATCGGACAGCACAGGAGACTCTGAAAAGATACAGCAACGAAGTGGTGTTACAGAAAGCATTAAGGCATATCAGCAGGAGCGGGAATGGCTAACAGAAACGGAAAGACTAACCTTGTTAAACCGCACATTCTGCTGATTGGACTGGTGCTTGTCGTTTTTAATAGTTACTGGTGCCTCATGGGGACAGAGGTGTGGCACTCTACGCAACTGACGATCGCTTCTCTGTTCTTCAACGCCGTTTTTACGCTCCTTGTTTTCGTGCTTGTCAACCTACTCTTCCAGCGATTTTTACCCCGACTGGCGATGTCGCAAGCGGATTTGCAAACCATCTACGTGATGGTCGTCATGCTGACGACTATCAGCGGGCATACGATGATGGGCTACCTCATCCCTGTCCTTGCACACGCCTTTCAGTTCGCATCGCCAGAGAACGAATGGATCCCACTTTTCGGACATCACGTCCCGACATGGATCGCCGTCAAAACGCCACGTATCTTGGATGGATTCTACGAGGGAGATTCTACGCTCTACACTTCCGCCACTTTAAACGCATGGATCCCGCCCGTGCTGGCGTGGTCGGGTTTCGTCATCGCGCTCTGGCTGACGTTGTTGGCGGTGACGGTCTTTCTTCGGAAACAGTGGACGGAAAATGAACGGCTGAACTATCCTATCGTCCAACTCCCATTGGCACTCACGAGCAACCCGAAACGTTTCTTTACTTCCCCATGGATGTGGCTCGGCTTCGCACTCGCAGGGAGTGCGGAATTGCTGAACGGCTTGAACTATCTCTTTCCCGATATACCCGCTTTACCGATTAAAGGCAAGACGATCGGGCAATTCAGCTCGAAGCCGTGGAGTGCGATGGGACCCATTCGCATCTCTTTCTACCCATTTAGTATCGGTTTGATGTTCTTCACGCCGCTGGATCTCTCGTTTTCGTGCTGGTTTTTTTGGCTTCTCGGTCGCATCCAACTGATTGTAACGGACGCGTTCGGAGCGCGGAACATCTATCATCTCGAACAGCAGACAGGCGCGTGGATTGCCTTCGGATGTATTCCGTTGTGGATAGGACGGCGACACTACGGACGTATTCTTCGGAAGGTCTTCGGCATTGCGCAACGCCGCGGGGAACCCGCACCTGACGACTCGCGTGAACCGATGCGCTATCGAACCGCCGCGGGACTGTTCACCGTCGGGATGTTGTGTCTCTTCTTTTTCTGTTACCAGATGGGGATGACCTTCTGGGCGATTGGGCTCTTTTTCCTGTTTTATTTCCCATTGGTTATCGGGATCACGCGTATCCGTGCTGAAATCGGACCTCCCTTGCATCAACTCATCTTTGTCGATCCGGGGCGGACGATGGTCCTTGCGTTAGGCACACGTCGACTCGGTGCAGGCAACTTGACAGGACTCACATTTCTCTACCCATTTGTTCGCTGTTTCCGTGCGCATCCAACACCGAGTGAGTTGGAGGCGTTTCGCTTGGCAGAGCGGAGCCAAATAGGGTATCGGCAGCTGCTGATCGGGATGATCTTGGCGATTGTGTTCGGTATCCTGATAACGTTCTGGGCGTACCTGCACGTCCTCTACGATATGGGGGCGGGAAGCAAAGCACGCGGCTGGATCGTCTATATGGGGTGGGAGACGTTCAACCGCCTGCAAACATGGCTTGTCAGTCCACGGGAGACGAGCGTCCCCGAACTCGGTGTTATCAGCGGTAGTTTCCTGTTTACGATATGCCTGATGATTATGAAGATCCGATTTCTCTGGTGGCCCCTGCATCCGGGCGGTTATGTGCTTGTGAGCGGGACGGGGATGGGCGGTCTATGGTTTCCGATCTTTCTCAGCTGGCTGGCGAAAGCAATCGTGCTAAAGATTGGCGGCGTGAAACTCTACCGACAGGCAGTCCCGTTCTTTTTGGGTTTGATTTTAGGGGATTATACGCTTGGGTGCGTGTGGAGTTTGATCGGATTGGTACTGGAGATACCGACCTACATTGTCTGGCATTGAGCTGTTGATTGGTATGCTAAATGACCTTATCAGCTTGGTTTTACTGGACAGTTCTGATCAGATATGTTATTGTCTTTATTGTTTGGACAAAACTCTTTTGAATATCAGCGAGATGTCGTCAAATATCCTTATTTACGCAATGCCACTATGAAAACTACCCACAATATCCTTTTTCAAGATGCGCGAGATTTGAAAGAAATTCCTTCAGAAAGCGTTGATCTGATCGTTACCTCTCCGCCGTATCCTATGATCGAGATGTGGGATGAGATGTTTAGTCATCAGAATCCAGAGGTTCAAAATGCGTTATCAGACGGCGATGGTAGGCAAGCTTATGCGTTGATACACGAGATTCTTGATGCCGTATGGCGTGAAGTGTTCAGGGTGTTAAAAAATGGTAGATTTGCCTGCATCAATATCGGTGATGCGACACGGAAGGTGAAAGATGATTTTTGTTTGTATCCGAACCACGCGAGAATCTTGAATTATCTCCTAAGCATCGGGTTTTCTGCGCTCCCCGACATCCTCTGGCGAAAACAGGCGAATACGCCAAATAAATTTATGGGATCGGGCATGCTACCTGCGGGTGCTTATGTGACGCTGGAACACGAATACATTTTGATAGTCAGGAAAGGCTCCAAAAGAGAATTTAAAACAGAGGACGAAAAAGCGAATAGACGCGAAAGTGCTCTGTTTTGGGAAGAGCGGAATATCTGGTACTCGGATGTTTGGACAGATATTAAGGGAACGGAGCAGAAACTTCCGAAGGCCATGTCACGATTGAGAAGTGCCGCATTTCCGTTTGATTTGGCGTATCGACTCATCAATATGTATTCTGTGAAAGGCGATGTAATACTCGATCCATTTCTGGGGACAGGTACCACGACTACAGCTGCGATGACATCGGGACGCAATAGTATCGGTGTTGAAATCGACGAGAGTTTTCAACACGTTATTTGTCCAGGTGCCAACCATATCGTTGATTTTTCAAACGATTATTTGTGCAATAGGTTGCGAAGACACTTGGCGTTTGTTGAAGACCGGATCCAAAACTCAGGGGCGTTAAAATATACAAACAGGTATTACGACTGTCCGGTGGTGACAAGCCAAGAACAGTTTATTTTTCTGAACGGCTTAAAAGAGGTTCACGCGCGCCGAGATAACATCTTTGAAGTCGTGTATTCAACCAAACCGCAAACTTGGAATTTTGATGAACCCTCAGAAACCGCAATTCGGAATAAAGAGAAGTCCCACACAAAATCTTCTCAACTCAGTATGTTGAATGCACAGTGATTTTATATTGGATAGGACTTACGCAGGTTGCTCTTTTGTAGCATAACCTTTTAGGGTGTGCCCTGAGAATGTCTGTGCTTTTTTAGAGTTTATCCTCTAACGGAACGGAGACCTATCGTCAAAATTGCGTAAGTCCTGTCGGTTAAAGAGGTATGTATGCAAATTAAATTAAAAAATACTGAGATTCAAGAATATGTAAACGCTCCTGCTGGTGAATTTCCGAAGTATACAACCCAATTAATGAATATCGCAAATCAAAATTCTCAAGCGACGCGACCGAGGCACGTTGGACAATTGAGCGAACTAATTCAGGAATTTCCGGGACAAACTTTTGAAGAATGGGTTATGTGGTATCAAGAACGATATCCCGATGCGATTGATGAAGCAACGGATAGAATCATCTCAATGATAGAGAACTTCAATGAGGCTGTTGACAAGATTGATCGAAACTTGGTGAAATCATGGGTGGCGGATCTGATTCTCGTCAAAACGTTCGCTGGACTTAAATTTCAGGAGGCAATCCTGAAAAAGTTGGCAGAAATAAAGGGCTGCGACTACCGTTTGGCAGAACCTCATGAAGAATCCCAAGGTATAGATGGGTTTGTAGGCGAAGAAGCGTATTCTATCAAGCCCAGTACCTATGATGCAATCCCGACTGTAGCGGAATCCATAGAGGTAAAGATGATTTTTTACGAAAAAAAGGCGGATGGTGTGGTGTTTGAAATACCAAAAGAATAAAGGCGTGTGGAGGTATATGTCTATTTCAAAAGTAATAATTATGACCGAGAACAAATTTAAGGAAAAACTTAAATCTCGAATTGCAAAATTTGCGGATGAAAAGAGAAAATTATGGTTTGAAAATTATATTAAGCACGATACCCAATTTCGTGGCGTAGGGATCCCTACAGTTACAACTGAATTAAAGGATTGGTATAAGTCCGAAAACATTGCCCAGCTTCCGCTTGAGGATCAGTTAAACTTGGCACTCTCATTTTTTGAAGAGGAGTATGCTGAAGATAAACTTGCAGGCATTATATTCTTGCAACTTTATCTCTATGACAAATTTGATTATAAAGCGTTGCTTTCTCGGTTTGAGGCAATTTTTGAGAACGGGTGTATCTACGATTGGAGTGTATGTGATTGGTTTTGTATCAGGGTGTTGCGGCAGATGATCAAAGTCAATGGTAGGAAATGTGCTGAAGCAGTATCTAAATGGCATATAGCCGAAAATGTATGGCAAGCCAGATGCTCTGTGGTTGCTTTTTCCAATTTAACAAAAGATAATAAATACACATCACTCTTATTGAAATCCAATGGGAAGTTAATTAGGAGGGAAGAGCGTTTTGCCAAAACTGCGGTGGGATGGATACTGCGGGAGTTATCAAAGGTCGATAAAAAGATAGTGGTGGATTTTATTGCGGAAAATCGTCGGTATTTTTCGAGAGAAAGCCATGAAAATGCAATAAAATATTTTAATAAACATGAAAAGAAAAAAATGAGAAAAAAATTACGTAGGATCAAATCAATCACGTAGATTGGGGGTTGGATTTCGCTATCTTTATCTATACGAGTGAATCGCGGAAACTTAATAGAGCCGACCTTTTACCGCTCAACCTGACTTGCTACCATTTTTCTCCTGCCCTTTATACTGCAACTGATACAACCGATAATAGATACCGCCCTGCTGTAATAACGCGTTGTGCGTGCCGGTCTCTCGGATTTCGCCGCGATGCATCACGATAATCTTATCCGCATTCTGGATCGTAGACAGTCGGTGCGCAATAACGACGGAGGTTCGGTCTTCCATCAGACGACTCAGAGCATCCTCAATCAGAAGTTCGGTCTCGGTGTCAACGCTTGATGTCGCTTCGTCAAGGATAAGGATGCTCGGATCGGATGCCAAAGCACGCGCAAAGGCGACCAACTGCTTCTGTCCAACAGATAAACCACCGCCGTCCTCTTTGATTTCAGTGCCATAGACCTTAGGCATTTTTTCAACGAATCGGTCTAAGTGTACATCTTCCGCTGCACGCGTCACCTGTTCCGACGAGATTGACGGATTCCCCAGACTGATATTCCGTTCAATTGAATCAGAGAAAAGGAAGATGTTCTGTTGCACAATGCTGACTGCCTCTCGTAGTTCCTCCAGATTCATCTCTTGGATATCTACACCATCAATCAGGATCTGACCCTTGTTAATCTCATAGAATCGACACAGCAGATTGATGATAGAAGTCTTTCCTGCACCGGTATGCCCGACAAGTGCGATCTTTTCACCCGGTTTGACTTTGAATGAAACATCCCGCAAAACGTAGTCCTCACCGTTATAGGCGAACCAGACGTTGCGGAACTCAATCTCGCCTTTCAAAGTCTTGGTGCCGCTTTTAGGGGCAGTGGAGACGATAGACGGTTGCGTATCCAGCAGCTGGAAGATGCGTTCGGAGGATGCCATCGCGTTTTGGAAAATCGTATACTTTTCGCTTAGTTCTCGGATAGGCCAGAAGAAGCGTTCAGCGTAACGGATGAATGCTAACAGCACGCCGAAAGTCAGCGCGTCTTGCACAACCTGTCCACCACCGTACCAGATAATCACGGCTATCGCAAGAGAAGCCGTCACTTCAATCAGTGGGTGAAAAATTGAAAAATAGAAGATACTGCGAAGGTTGGCAGCGAGGTATCTCCGGTTACGCTCGTTAAAGCGGAGATGGCTCCGCCGTTCCTGTGCGAAAAGCTTCATTGTCGTCATACCGACAATGTTCTCTTGCAAAAAGGCATTGATCCGGGCAAGCTGCTTACGTTGTTCTCGAAACGCACGGCGCGAATAAATCTGGTAGACAAGCGTTGCCCCAAAAATGATTGGAACCACAGTGAACGTCACGAGTGCAAGCCTCCAGTTATAAAGTAGCATTGCTACCATGATCCCCAAAATCTGGAGCAGATTCGCGAAGACAGTAATCACACCCGAGGCAAAGAGTTCGTTGAGGACCTGAACATCTCCCATAACGCGGGTCATCAGTCTGCCAACCGGATTTTTATCAAAAAATTGGACATCTAAGCGTTGCAAATGTGAAAAGAGTGTCTGGCGCAGATCGTGCATCGCGTGTTGGCCAATCATCTGCATGCGGTATTCCTCAAAGTAACTAAATACGAACTCGCCAATCAATGCCACTACATAAAAAATCGCGATCGTACTTAATCCCGTCAATATGCCTGGGCTAATGTGCTCGTCAATACCACGCTGTAGTAAGTAGGGTCCAGCTAAACGTGCAAGCGTATTCCCGACCATGAGCAATCCAATGAGGAGCAGTTGGAATTTGTAGGGTTTAAGATATGCCATGAGACGCTTCATCAGCACCCGGTCATACACTTTCCCAAGATCTTGTTCCTCATCGCTATATTCGTACAGTTCGCCTCCCATGCCGAACATAGGTGGATTCCTCCTTTTAGTTGCTCACATCCGCGGTTACGGTAGGTGCGGTTTCTAACCGTACTGGATTCTCAAGTTCCCAGTCACGGTAGGCGCGGTTTCTAACCGCACTGGATTTATAGTAGTTCAATGACTATAGAGTGTCTTGTGATGAATTAAAATTCCTCAAGTTCCTCTTGCAAGAGTTGTGTTTCGTAAATCCCGTTGTAAATCCCGTTGTGTTCAATCAGTTGTTCATGTGTGCCTGTTTCAACAATGCTACCCTCATTGAGGACAATAATGTGGTCGGCGTTTTTGACGGTAGAGATCCGATGCGAGATGAGGACAGTTGTCCGATCCTTCATAATTTCGGAAAGTCGGTTGAGAATGGTGTCTTCGGTCTGGGTATCGACATTGGCAAATGCATCGTCAAGGATAAGGATTTTGGGTTTAATAATAATGGCGCGTGCGAGTGCGCTCCGTTGGCGTTGCCCCCCTGAAATCGTTATCCCGCGTTCACCGAGGAACGTTTCCAATCCGTCAGGAAATTCTTCAATTTGCTCAAGTAGATCTGCGGTGTGTGCCGCTTCTTTTACTTCTTCATCATCTGCCGTTTCGAGACCGTAGGTGATGTTATTTCGCAAATAGTCAGAGAAGAGAAACGGCTCTTGCTCAACAAATCCGATATTGGATCGGAGAACGTTTAGGGGTATATCCTGAATGTCTACGCCGTCGATAAAGATGGTACCCCGTTCTGCTTGACGAATGCGTGGAATGAGGTTGACAAGTGTAGATTTCCCAGACCCCGTCCCACCGACGATCGCGAGGGTCATGCCACGCTCAATTTTAAGGTTGATGTCTTTGAGGACAGGCGTTCCGTCCGGGTAATCAAAATTAAGGTTTCTAAACTCAATTTCGCCTTCAAGGTCTTTGATGCTCCATTTCACCTGCTCACCGTCGAAGATTTCTGGCTTTTCATTGAGAATCACGTTCATCCGTTCCATAGACGCAGCACCCCGTTCAAAGGTATTGACAATGAAACCGAGGGTAATCATCGGACGGACAAGCATTCCGAGATAGGCACTGAACGCCACAAAATCGCCGAGTGTAATCTTCCCTTCAATCACATGGAGACCACCCATCCAGAGGAGAACCACGCCACCGATACCCGGTAGAAAACGGAAGAGCGGGAAAAAGAAAGTCATCAATCGGATTTGGCGGTGGTTACGTTCAACAAACTCGTGATTCAGTTCTTGGAAATGCTCAACCTCACTTGCCTCAAGCGTATACGCTTTCACAACACGGACACCAGATAAATTCTCCTGAACCTTAGTATTCAACGTTGAGAACGCCTCTTGGATGCCCTCATAGTGGGCATGTAACCGCTTTCCGAGGGAGCGAATCAAAATCGCAAGGATTGGATAGGGTAGCAAAGCAACAGCCGTTAGGGTCGCATCAATCTGCAGCATGATAGTGAGTGCGAGTCCGAAAAACACTATCGCATCGGCAGTGTACATGATGGCACTGCTCAGAACCATTCTGATGGCGTTTAAGTCGCTGGTGGCGCGTGTCATTAGATCGCCTGTGCGGACGTCGTCGTAATAGGCGGCGGAGAGTTTCTGGAGATGGAGAAAGAAATCGGCACGGAGGTGAAACTCCATCTGCCGAGCGACCCCTTGGATGATGCGTCGTTGGGCGAAGCGTAGAATGCCTGCAAAAAGCGCGACCCCGAAAAAGAGAAGCGCAAAAGAAAGTGTCCGCCCCGGGGATATCGTAAAGTTTGGGTCCTCAACCGCGAATTGCAACTCGTCAAAAAACCTTTGCAGGATCTCTGGACTGATCAGGAGTATCCCATTCGTCAAAATCACAAGGCAGAAACTGATGGAAATGGCGTATCGATACCGGATGACATACTTCTTGAGACCTAATAAACTGCGAATGATGAAACTCCTTTCCGGCGAGTGCATTTTGCCGCGTCGTGTTATGTTAATAAGAGGTGTTTTATATTTTGACGTGAATTTCGGCTATCCGTATTAATCAAGTTTCAATCCCAAAATTGGTAGGTGCGGTTCCAATCACACCATAGGTGTCAATTTTAGAAAAAACAACTGTCGCAGACCAAGGCGGTAGGTTTGGTTTCCTAACCGAACCGTATTTTACACAAAAACCTTCAAGACTCCAAAAACCTCTTGAATCCCGTAGGGTTTATTTGCTTGGGTATTTCTTCAGTACCTCTGTAGAAAAACTTGGAGGAATGGAAATAAAAATATATTGACAGTATTACCTCTTGCAGTTTATGATATGCAGAATAGACACTAACATAGGAGGAAAACAAATTTGGCGGCAGATATTGGACTCATCGGATTAGCAGTGATGGGCGAAAACCTCGCACTGAACATCGAAAGCAAAGGGTTTGAGATAGCGGTCTTCAACCGTACCGTCTCACGGGTAGATGCTTTTATGGCAAGTGCTGCGAAGGACAAAAATATCATAGGGGCGCATTCCATTCCAGAACTCATTGAGAAGTTAGAGAGCCCCCGAAAAATTATCTTGATGGTGAAAGCAGGCGAACCCGTCGATGCGTTTATTCAGCAATTGGTCCCACATCTTTCAAAGGGCGACCTCATTATTGACGGCGGAAACTCGAATTTCAACGACACTGTCCGTCGGCATGCGGAGTTGGCTGAGCAGGACATTCTGTTTATCGGCACAGGTATCTCTGGCGGCGAAGAAGGTGCTCTCAAAGGACCAGCGATGATGCCGGGCGGTTCAGCCGAGGCTTACGCCCTCGTGGAACCCATCTTTACAAAGATTGCGGCGCAGGTAGAAGGTACACCGTGCTGTTCCTACATCGGACCTGACGGTGCCGGGCATTACGTCAAGATGGTGCATAACGGCATCGAATACGGCGACATGCAGTTGATATGTGAAGCCTACTCGTTGATGAAAGGTGTTTTGGGAATGGATGCCGATGAGATGCACGAGGTCTTCAGTGAATGGAATCGTGGCGAACTGAATTCTTACCTCATCGAAATCACAGCAGACATCTTCACGCAACTCGATAGCAGCGGCACGCCTTTCGTTGATGTCGTGCTGGATCAGGCAGGACAAAAGGGAACAGGCAAATGGACGAGTATCTCGGCACTGGATCTGGGTATCTCCGCACCGACGATCGCAGAGGCGGTTTTTGCGCGCTGTATCTCCGCTGTTAAAAGTGAGCGTGTCGCGGCAGAACAGGTTATCCAAGGACCCGCTGGTGCATATCAAGGCGACCGGGACGAAGCACTCAAAGCGATTCACGATGCACTTTACGCCGCGAAAATCTGCTCTTATGCCCAAGGTTTCGCCTTAATGCGGGAAGCAAGCGAAGAGTTTGGATGGGATTTGGACCTCGGCATGATTAGCTTAGGCTGGCGGGGTGGATGTATCATTCGTGCAAAATTCCTACATAGGATCGCAGAGGCATTTGAGCGAAATCCTGAACTGCCGAACCTTATGCTCGATTCCTACTTCCGAGATGTGCTTGAAACCGCACAACTCAACTGGCGAAGCGTCATCGGCACAGCCACGCAACTCGGTGTTCCTGTTCCGGCATTCAGTTCCGCTTTAGCCTATTTCGATAGTTACCGCAGCGGGAGACTCTCTGCGAACCTAATTCAGGCGATGCGTGATTATTTCGGCGCGCACACCTATCACAAACTCGATGCAGATGGCAGTATAATCCTTGGGAAGGATGGGGAACCGACGGTATTCCATACCGAATGGATGCTTGAAGGTCGCCCGGAAGTTACTGTTGATTGAAGTAGCAGGCACGCTCCGTCGTGCCGTAGCCCAAGGCACTGAGCGTTTTTTGAAAGGAAAATACATGGCGCAAGAAGCACAACAAGCATTATACGATTTTCAACCACAACACGAATTTTTCGTTGGAATCGACTCAGACGGTTGCGTTTTCAATAGTATGGAGGTCAAACACAACGATTGTTTCAGCGTGAATCTCGTCAAACATTTCGGCTTGGCATCTATTTCGCGGCAGGTGCATCAGGCATGGGATTTTGTGAATCTCTACTCAACAACGCGCGGCACGAATCGGTTTAAGGCGATTTTGCTGGTGTGCGATTTCTTACGCGAAATGCCACTCGTGCAGAACATGCGAGTCGCAGTGCCAGAACTGTCTCATCTACGAGAATGGTCGGAGACGGAAACGAAACTTGGTAACCCTGCACTACAAACCGCAATCGACAGCGCAACGGGTGAACGACTTGACGAATTGAGCAAGGTAATGGAGTGGAGCCTCGGTGTGAACGAAAGCGTCGCAGAGATTGTTTATAACCTCCCACCCTTTCCTGGGGTGCACGAGACGTTACAACGGCTTCAGGGTAAATCGGATGTCATTGTTGTCTCCGCGACACCGGATGAGGCACTCATACGGGAATGGGCTGAACATGAGATCGATGCCTACGTCGCGCTGATCGCCGGACAGGAGATGGGAACGAAGACGGAACATCTCACAATAACGACGAAAGACAGGTATCCCGAAAACCATGTCTTGATGCTCGGTGATTCTCCCGGCGACCTGAAAGCGGCAAGAGATGTAGGCGCGCTATTCTTCCCTGTCAATCCCGGTTCCGAGGATACATCGTGGCAACTTTTCCTTGATGAAGCGATGGATAAATTCTTCAACGGACAATACGCCGGTGCTTATGAGGACGCGTTGATTAACAAGTTTCAGGAATTGTTGCCAGAAACCCCACCATGGCAGTAAAGGTTTCTTAATTAGGACTTACGCAGGTTGGTCTTTTGTAGCATAAACTGTTAGTTTGTGCCAGGAAGGAAAAATTAAAATATGAAAATTCTACTTCAAGGACGTGTTGAAGGCGCACGCCTCGAAAGACTCGAAAGCATCATTGGTAATGAACATACCTATGTTGCTCCGAGTTCACGCGAGGAACTTATCGAAGAAGGTAAAGATGCTGAAGTCTTTTTCGGCTACTGTAGTGAGGACGTTTTTCCGCATCTGCCCAACATCAAATGGATTCAATCCTCCAGTGCTGGTATGGATCGGCATATGTATCCCGCACTCCGTGAGAGTGATGTTATTTTGACGAACGCCGCAGGATTGTACGCGAAACACGTCGCCGACCAAGCCTTCGCACTCCTACTCGGTTTGGCGCGTGGTATCCACGAATCCGTTCGGAATCAGGATAAGCACCAATGGGGCGGTGCGAGGACAATGCCGATGATTGAGATTGATGGGTTCAAGATTGGCATCGTCGGGATGGGCGGTATCGGAATGGAGATGGCGAAACGCGCAAAGGGCTTTGATATGCATGTTATGGCTGTTGATGCCTATCGCACCGATAAACCCGATAATGTCGATGAATTAATGCCGATGGATCAGCTCTCGAATATGATGAGCCAGGTAGATGTCGTTATGATTGCGTGTCCGTTGACTGAAGAGACACGGGGACTCATCAATAAGGACAACCTATCCGTGATGCAACCGACAGCGTTCTTCATCAACGTCGCTCGTGGTCCGATTGTCAATGAACCCGACCTGATTGAGATTCTACGTGCCGATACAATCGCTGCGGTTGGTTTAGATGTTACTGAGATCGAACCGCTCCCCGAAGACAGCCCGTTGTGGGATTTCGACAAGATTATCATTTCGCCGCACTCTGCCGGAGGTTCACAGCACCGCATGCGCCGTATCACCGAGTTCTTCTTGGATAACTTGGAACGGTATGTGAAGGGTGAAGAGCTGAAGAACATTGTGAACAAGCAACTCGGATTTTAGTGACCCCGCATTTAGGATCTTTTTTCCCAAACTTACGTGGGTGGATGCTATCCATATCCGCCCACATCTTATGAAGTTTCACAGAAAGAAGGTCTTATGATTAACAAAATTGACGATCCTTTCAAGAATGTTTTGGATCTACTCGATGAACCCATACCTCGGTGAGATTTGGTTAGCCGTCTTAAAGGAACACAGATGAGAAGGTTTGGTACACAGGGACCCGTAAACCCTGAACAGCACTATATCGTCACACGTAAGGAAGAACTCACAGAGTTCATTAAGCGCGTCAAAGAAGGACGTTATATTGTCATCTTCGCACCGCGGCAGACAGGTAAGACGACTTTTTTCCAACGTGCCGTTGCAGCACTTACTGCTGAAGACCTCACCTATTTTCCCATTCAACTGAATTTTGAAATATATGTGGACTGTAGTCGTTCCGAATTTTACGACTCTCTCACCAAACAGATTCGCAAGGAAATTGAACGCGTTTTCCAAAGTCGCGGAGCGGAACTTGACGAAACACTCAAGCAGTTTCTTGACGAAGCTCAGATAACTCACCATTTGTCAATGCTCGAGTTCTTTGAAGGGGTTCAGCGTTTCCTGAAGGACGGGGAAGATTGGCAGAAAGTTGTTCTCATTATCGACGAGTTTGATGGCATCCCCACATCTGCCCTGAAGGGTTTTCTGCACGCCTTTCGACATACTTACATCACTCACGCTACGCTTCAATGTCCGCACAGCCTTGGTATTGTGGGGGTCAAGAGCATCGCACAACTCGACTATGATCGCTCTGTCTCTCCATTCAATATCCATGACGATTTTGCGCTATCCAATTTTACGCGGGATCAGGTACAAGAACTCTTTGGACAATACACCGAGGAGACTGGGCAAGTCTTCGCTCCAGAAGTCATTGAATCTATTCACAAACAGACAGGCGGTCAGCCCTTCCTTGTCAACCGATTCGCGCAGATACTTACCGAGGAGATGGACATCCCCAAAACTGAAACGCTGACAATGACCCACTTTGCAGAGGCACACAGGCAACTCTTGGATGAACGGAACACCAACATTGAACATCTCCTGACCAATATCCGCAAAGACCCGCGCTTTCAAACCATACTAATGCGGATCGTTTCTTATGAGAACAGCGTACCATTTAACCCTGATAATGACATTATCAATGAACTCGCCACGTATGGGGTCATCACGAAAGGAACTGACAGAAAGTGTGAAATTGCTAACCCGATTTACCTCTACCGAATCATACAAGCATTCAAGCCGATAGTCAATGGCTTGGAGCGCGACTATTTCCCCGAAGACACCGATGGATTTCAGTACCTCACGCCCACTCGACAGATTCAGATGGAGAGGCTCTTGGATAACTTCCGGGACTTTATTGCCCGCGCAGGCTTCAGGATCCTACAAGTCCCCGAAACGCCTCAAGAATTCATCGGACAACACCTCCTATTTGCCTATCTTGACCAGTTCGTTACCGGCGTGAACGGGGCAATGTATATGGAAGTCCCAACCGGGCGAGGCAGGATGGATTTGATCATTCTTCACAATCAAAAAAAATATATCGTTGAAACGAAGATATGGAGAAGTGACCGGCACTATGCAGAAGGCAAACAGCAACTCGCGGCGTATTTAACAACAGAGAGAGTCACGGAGGGCTACTACGTGGTGTTCGATCATCGCGAAGCACCAGAACCACGCACAGAGACAGAAGTAATAAACGGATTGACGATCCGGAGTTACGTTATTCCTGTCGTGCAAGAACACCCTTCAGGCTGAAAAATTGGTACGCATCTACACAGTATCAGCCTCAATCCGCACGGCACAAAATTTCAACTCCGGTTGCTTGGATACCGGATCAAAAGCAGAATTCGTGACATAGTTCGCATTGGTCTCGGCATGGAAGAGATCCCCCCAATGGAACGGCGTGAAAAGCAATCCCCGCCGAATCGTCTTTGTGAGACGCGCCTTCGCGTAACACCGTCCGCGTCGCCCAACAAGATACACCCATTCACCGTCTTGAACATCGTTTTCTACCGCATCGTCCGGATGGATTTCCACAAAAGGTTCCGGATCTCTGCGCACAAGTTGCGGCACCTTGCCCGTCCGGGTACGGGTGTGCCACTGGCTCTCAACGCGTCCTGTCGTTAAGCCGAGCGGAAATTCTTCATCTGTCCCTTCATCAGTAGGCTTATAGACAGGCGTATGAAATTGTGCCTTCTCGGACTCAGTGAAAAACTTCCTACGCGTGTACCGGCGAGGTGTTCCAGGGTGTCGCGGGTGAGGGCAGGGCCAGCGAAGTGAGTTCTTCACGAGCCGTTCATTCGTCATACCCATCTGATCGCACGGCGTACCTGCGGTCAAAAGCCGATATTCATCCCATACCTCTTCAGGTGTATAGAAATCAAAATTCCGTTTGAATCCCATCGCTCTTGCGACCTGCGTGAATATCCACCAATCCGGTTTCGCTTCACCGGGTGGCGTGAGGAACTGCTCACTTCGGACGACAAGCCGTTCGCTGTTCGTCATGGTGCCTTGCTTTTCACCCCACTGTGCTGCCGGAAGGATCACATCCGCGTATTCCGATGTCTCTATCGGATAATAACAATCCTGCACAATCACCAAATCAGCGCGTCGGAGTCCTGCTTGCGACACCTTTGTATCGGGCATACTGACGGCGGGATTTGTACAGGCGATCCAGAGGGCGCGAACTTTCCCTTCAGCCGCCGCCTCAAACATCGGGACTGCTGTTAGACCGGGGTTCGGATCAATACTGCCGGGTGGAACGCGCCAGGCTCCCTCTAAATAGGCACGGTGCATATCATTCGTGACGACGCGATAGCCGGGCAACTGGTGTGACAGATAGCCGACCTCTCTACCGCCCATTGCGTTCGGTTGCCCTGTGAGTGAGAACGGACCGGCACCCTTTATACCGACTTCACCTAACTGGAGGTGTAGGTTGATGAGGGCGACATTTTTGTCAACACCGCTTGTGCTTTGATTCGTGCCTTGACAGTAAAAACTAAGCAAACGACTCGGCTTAGAAAGATATTCGACAATCTCGTCGATACGCGCTGGATGAATATCACAGGCAGCGAGAAGTTCATCTTCATCTAAGCTATCCAAGTGATTTTCATAGGCACTGAAGTTTTCGGTGTTCCTTCGGACGAAACGTCGGTGGACACGTCCTATCGCAATGAGACGTTTGGCAATGAGCTGAAGGAAGGCGACATCGCTTCCGGGGGCAAGTGGTACATGGATGTCTGAATGTTCCGCTGTCTTGCTGCGTCGCGGATCTACCGTGATAATCCGTGTATTCGGCTCAGTCGCTCGCCGCTTCCGAATCATCTGGAAGAGAACAGGATGATTTGCCGCCATATTCGCGCCGATAATCAGGAAAACATCGGCATGCTGAATATCGTCGTAACAGGTCGGAGGTCCATCTGAACCGAATGATTGCATATAACCGACCACTGCAGAGGACATGCAGAGCCGACTATTCGTATCCACATTATTCGTCCGGAGGAATCCTTTGAACAGTTTATTGAAAACGTAGGAAGCCTCTGTGTCTAACTGTCCAGATCCGTAGAGGGCAATAGAATCTTTACCGTGCTCCAGTTGGATTTCGTGAAGCCGATTTGCTGTGAAGGCGATGGCTTCGTCCCACGAAACCTGACGTGGCGGTTCACCGCGGCGATCGCGAATCATAGGATAGGCGAGCCTTCCATCATGGTTTTGAAAAACTTGTTTGAGATGCGCGCCTTTTGGACAGAGCATACCGTAATTTGGGGCGACATCGTCGTCCGCTGAAATCCTCATTATTTTGTTATCACTGATGGTTGCGCGAATCACACAACCGACACCGCAATAGGGGCATACCGCTTTTCCTGTTGAATTTTCCATTTTTAGTTTTTTACTTATTAGGTTTCCGATCCGATTTTCCATTGTCGAAATCGGGTTTGTGGTTAATTTGAAGGATATAGATTATAGTAAAGCCGAAAAATATGTAGACCCTTTGGTGAACAAAAACCCTCATCTTCGCTGGCGAGGATTGTATCCTCGCCTCTTGACATTTTTTCTAAGAGTTATGGGCAGTTATGGAAAACCGCCCAAACGAACTCAATAGAAGTGTAGAATTAGGACAACGCACCTGCTTCAGTTTTCAGACGCTGCCTCTCAGCGAGTGCGGCATCAAATGCTTTCTTCTCTGCGTCTTGGACAGCAGGTGAGAATCTCACCAACGCAGTAGCAACCGAAGCGACTGCGACCATTATGCCGAGATATAACAAGCCTTGCTGCATCGTAATGCTCTCGGAACGGAACAGGAAACCCGCTGCGACCGCGCCAGCATTTCCACCCGCACCCACAATACCTGCAACCGCTCCTAACGCTTTTCGGTTGATAAACGGGACAATTCCATAAGTCGCACCTTCGGACATCTGCACAAAGAGACTGAAGACAATCATCGTGCCGACAGCAAGCACGAGAACCGCCATTTGAGAGAACACGATAAGCATGATCCCTTCACCTAACAGGACAACGAAGAGGAACATGACGCGTCCACGGAGTCCCGTCTTTTTTGCAAAGAAGTCAGAAAAAGCCCCGCCGACAGTCCGCGCAAAAATGTTCATTAGACCGAACAACCCTGCAATGAGTCCGGCAGTTTTGACATCTAACTGGAAATGATCGTGGTAGTAGAGTGCCGCCACGTTGTTAATAGTAAGTTCCACCCCGAAGCAGGCGGCATAAATGACGAAGAGTGCCCACACGCGATAGTCTTTAATCGCCAGCATGAAAGACTCCATGCCCTTGCCTTTCGCGGGTTCGAGATCACCTCGGTCACGAAGTTCTTTATAGTTTCCATCGGGGGCATCCTGGGTAAGGAAGTGATACGCAAAACCGGTGATAAACAGAGCGATCCCAGGAATAATCATTGCCAACCGCCATCCGAGGAATTTGTCCACACCGAAACTGAGAACGGCGGTAAAGATGAGAGGCATCACCATCTGCGTGACACCGCCGCCGAGGTTCCCCCAGCCTGCTGTGGTCGCATTCGCTGTCCCGATACAATTCGGTGCGAACATCGTTGATGTATGGTACTGCGTGATAACGAACGCGGCACCGATGGCACCAATTGCCAATCGAAATAGCAGAAACGTCTCGTAGCTCCGGGCGAGACCGATACCCATGACAGGCAGTGAACCGAGAATCAGCAGCCATGTATACGCCTTGCGAGAACCGATCCGGTCGCAGAGGGGTCCTATCAACATACGTACTATAACTGTGATTGCGACGGAGGCAATAATCGTGTTACCAATTTGTGCTTTTGTTAGCATTAGGTCTTCACGCACAATTGCCATGAGTGGTGCAATACCGAACCATCCAAAAAAGGCAAGAAAGAACGCAAACCATGTGGTATGGAAGGTGCGCATCTGAACGGTTTTTAAACTGAAGAGTTTTATCTGTGTCGCTTTATTTTTTATGTTCATTAATGCCTCCAATTTTTAAAAAATTATTAAATTTTGATGGAAAGGAATCCTGGAAGATTGGGGGAGATGCTTTTGCCAACCTTCCACCCTTCCATACTTCCACCCTATCTCCGTGACTTCCACCCTATCTCCGTGAGAGGTAAGGAATGAGTCCCTCAAGTACTTGCGGTAGTTCATCGCAAGGTACGTTCTCCAATAACTTCGGTGCGATTTTCGGATGTACCCCGGCATCTCCTTTCAGGAATACGTCCACTGCATCAGTGACGATCCCGTCAATTTTGGTCTTCTTACCGAGGAGTCCAATGTCTGCCGCAGCGTGGTTGCCACACCCATTTGGACATCCCGACCAGTGTATCGTAAGCGGTTTGGTATTGCCGAGTTTTGCCTCCAAATGGCGAATCGCTTCCATCGCGCGTTCTTTGGTTTCAATGAGCGAGAAGTGACAGTAGTCGATGCCCGTACAACTCACCATGCCGCGCATGACTTCCGACGGGTCATAGCGGAGTTCTTGTAAGAGCGGTTCTGCTGTTAAGTCACCGATTCTTGCGTCTGGCACGTTGGTAATAATCAAATTCTGACCTTGTGTGAGGCGGATGTCGCCGTTGCCGTATTCGTCTGCGATCCGGGCGACTTCAAAGAGTTGCGTTGTTGTAATCCGTCCGACGGGTACAACAAGCCCGACGTAGTTGAGATCTGGCTGTTTCTGTGAGAAAATACCGGTGTGATCGGTCTTTTTCTTCCCTCGTGCATCTTTTCCCGCTGTCAGGAGCGGCTGCTTTCTGTACCGCCGTCTTTCTAATTCTTTTCGGAATTTTTCTACCCCCCAGTCTGCAATCAGAAAAGCGAGGCGAGATTTATTGCGGGCTGTCCGAGGTCCGTGATCTCGGAAAATTAGCGTAATATCCGCACACAAAACGGAGGCTTCTTTAGGCGTAATAAACACATCAAGGGGGTGCGCGAGCGTGTAACCACCGGAGCCCATTTTTCCACCAACTGCGACATTAAAGCCGTTAATTTCTTGACCATCGATCTCTTTTACTGCTGGTGTGAGCGCAATGTCCTGCGAGGCGGTATGTGTGCAGTTATCCAAGCACCCTGTGATACCGACATTAAACTTCCGCGGAATATCGGTAAATTCCTTATTTCCGACAAAGAATTTTGTGTATTCCCTACCGACATGTGAAGCATCAAAGAGTTCATTAGGGGTCAATCCTGCGACCGGACACCCGATCACACCACGAATGTTGTCGAAACCTGTTTGGAGTGAACCTAAGCCTACCTCTTCAAGCCGGTTCCAGATATGTTGGACGTTCTCAATCGTGAAACCTCGAAGTTGAATCTGCTGGCGCGTCGTGAGATCCACGAACCCTGGTCCGTGTGCTTCACTGATTTCAGCAATGGCGCGGAACTGCTCGGAATTGCTAAAACCACTCGACATTCGGAGACGCATCATGAATGCACCGGGGGTTTGCTTGCGATAAAAGACACCTACCCACTTAAGGCGGTCGCGTTCGTTTGCCGGAATAGATTCCCAGCCGTCCCGAATATAGTTTGGGATGTCATTGATGACCTCAAGCCCGTTTTTCTCTTGCTTCAGGGCTTCTGCCGCATTTATCTTCGACTTTCCTTTTTTCGAAGTCGTTGCACTTTTCAAACTTGGTGCTGACCGCACCCCTCGGCTTGCGCGGATCGTTTTCTTTTTTGATTGGTTCACCTTTGAATCTCCTTAAACCGATAACCATTAAAAAAGGCATCCATCAGCGAGTATAAAACTCAACCGAATGGACACCTGTGTCCAGACCCAATGTCCCATCAAGGCACAATGAATCTTTGCTTTATAATTTCATCCCTGCTCGGATGTTGTTATTCTCTATAGCGTGTTATAGTAGTACGGAACACATCGTTTGACATGAGTGAAGAATAGAGACTTCCGATGTGCACATCTCGTTCATCTTTGAACATGCACTACTGCTACAATTTGTCTGTCAATGCTTCTGCGACAGAAAGTATGTCTTGTGAGATTTCTGCCAGCCGTTTTCTGCGATTCATCGCCATCTTTCGCAAAATTTGATACGCTTGTGATTCGTTACAGCCACGTTGCTGTGCAACCAATTCCTTCGCGCGTTCAATGATTTTGCGTTCGGCGAGATTTGTTTTCGTCTTTTCGAGTTCTTGTTGCAGTGCCTGAAATTCATAGAATCGGGCGACAGCTGCTTCAATAATGGTTTTAACGCGGGCACCCGTAAGTTTCCCAACAGCGTATGCGGAGACACCGGCACGTGTCGCTGCTTGAATCGTTTGCGACCGTTCGTCGCGTGAAAACATAACTGTCGGACACGGATAACTCTCATGGAGAGATGCGACCCAACTGAGGATCGTCTGACCCGGGAAGTCAACGCCAATCAATATGATGTCTGGTTTTATCTGTGTAACCTGTTCAATCAAACCTTCCTGTAGGCGCACAGGGGCGGCAACCTTGTAACGGCGTGCTTCCAGAATCTGGATTAGCGAATTTGCACGTTCCGGATTGTTATCGATGATTAAAATCCGTCCCTTCCCAGTAATGGGTGGGGATTTTGGCGTTGAGGTGCCTGCTTCCATCCGCGACCCTTTCCCAAGTTAAGTCCACTAAATGTGCTGAAACAACGAGGTATGTTGACCTCACATACAGCATTAGCAAAAACCTTGCCAAAAGTATGAATCCTTGATTTCTTTAGGCGTTATATGGCTTCTCGAAAACAAAAACCCCCACGGAATATGCGTGGGGTATGATTTTTTGCTTATTTTTTTAGCAGAATCTCAGCGTTTTTTCTATTTTTTGGGCAATACAAAATTCTATCGCGGATAGGATGATTTCATACAGGCCTGCGTTAATACTTAAAGATTACGGAGCACGTTGCACAGAATAGATACTCACTTGAGACGTTTGTCTGTCTAATGTGACAGGGTAGGTGGACTTTCGGTAGATGAAGCCGGTGTCGGTAAGCAGTTTGAAAAAACCCGTTGCGTTACTACGATTCGGTTCGGAAAAAAGGGCGACACCGTTGGAGGTAAGATACTCTTGGAGTAAAGTTACGATGGGTGTCCAATGGGGTTCTTCGTAGATAACATCGGCGGCGAGGATATACGGAAATTTGCAATTGAAGCACGGAGTATTCCAATCCATCTGCACGAAATTGGCACGTTGACTCACACCGTTCTGGTCCGCGTTGTGGTGTGCGAAACGGAGTGCCTCCTGTTCTGCATCCGTGAAAACCACGCGCCCACCATTCTGACAGGCAACAATTCCTGTCAATCCGAATCCACATCCGATTTCTAAGATATGTGCATCTTTTAAGCGCGTGCCAATCTTTTCTACATAGCGAGCGAGACCGATGGAAGACTCCCAGAGATAAGTCCAATAAGGAAGATAGAGTTTACCTTCACTGTCTTCTCGGCTGAGCCGTTCCAGAAACCAGTCGGGTTCTTCTATCAGTGTGAGTTGGACCCGACCCGTTTCCAACTTAATGATGCTACTTGTTAGCGGATAGTCTCGCAATTCGGTTTTCATCTACTGAAATTAGGGGTGCCAGAGGTATTTGACGGAAGTATACGCTTGGAGTCCTACTTCAAAATCGTCCTTGTGGTTCTCCAAGACTCTAATCAGGAAATGTGACGCGTTCGTAGATTTCTTGTAAAAACAACTCACATTGGATCGAGGTGAGGGGTAGACGCTCTTCAATATCTTGGAATTCGGTGAAAATCCACTGTTTTTCTTGGCGATGGTAGTGTTCCACACAAACCTCATCTTGGGCGAGGAGGAGGTATTCCTGCAACGATGGAAGTTGTCGATAATGCGCGAATTTTTCGCCGCGATCATAAGCTTTGGTTGAGGGTGAGAGAACTTCTACCAAAAGAATAGGGTTATGGAGTGTGTCGAAAACGTCATCTTCAAAGCGAGGTTCGTCACAAACGACTACAACATCTGGATAGAAATAGGATGTTGTAGCGGGGGTGCTCACCCGCATATCGTTGGCGTAGGTTTCGCATCTGCTCCCTCTTAACAGGTTACGGAACTCACCAGATATATTACCTGTAATGAGGTTATGCGCCCGGCTCGCGCCAGACATCGCGATTAACTCACCGTTTAAGTACTCATGCCTGATTATTTCTGCGTCTGGAAGTGCTTTGCGTTCAAAAGCGATGTATTCTTCGGGGGTGAGGTATGTTTGTGCTGCAGAAGCTGCCATGATTTCCTCCGGTGATGTACTGAACTGATAATTTGCATTATAGCGTAATTCCGAGAAGATGTCAAGAACGGATAGAAGCATTCAAAGAGACTTAGAAAAGTTTAGCGATTTCGTCCGTCTCAAAAACGGGCAGTGGTTGTTGTACGCCAGTGGCATCTTCCAACCACAATCCGTGTTCAGGTGGTAGAAACTTTCCGATGATATCCGCATTGATACCAGCTCTGCCGAGGGCTCGGCAAATTGCTTCACCTTTTTCCGGTTTCGATGCAATTAACATGGCACCAGATGAAATGATACCAAGCGGATTGAGTCTAAACATATCACATAACGTCCGTGTTATCTCTCCATACAATATTGGTGAACCGAGCAGTTTATCCGAATAGACGGTCACTCCCAACTCGGCGGCGGTTGCCAACTCGTATGCCGCAGTGGTCACACCACCTTCTGTAACATCGTGCATAGCGTGTACGCCACCTGTAGCGGTCGCAATTTGCGCGTCCTTTAGTACAGAAATACCGGGATGCATGAGATAGTTCTTCGCCTGCTCCAAGAATAAGGTGCCGCACTTTTCACGCAACTGATCTTCACGCTCGCGCGCGATAATTGCGGTTGCTTCGATACCGAGTCCTTTTGTGAGAATTAGGGCATCCCCAACACGAGCATCCGCTGAAGTGAACAAGGCATTTTTGCGGGTGATCCCCATCATTTGCCCTATGACAACGGGTTGTGTTACGGCTGGCGTAACTTCGGTATGTCCACCACACAGCGCGATATCGAATGCCGCACACGCCCGCGTGATTTGTGCCATGATGTCGCGAACCATTGTAGCTGTTGTTGCATCTTCGGGTAATAATAGGGTTACCAGCAACCATTTTGGCACAGCCCCCATTGCAGCAATATCGTTGCTATTGACGCATACCACATACCACCCAATATCTTCGGTTGCAAAGGTGATCGGGTCGCTGGTGGCAACGAGATAATTGTTACCTAACTCGATGACGGCGGCATCTTCACCGAGTTGTGGACCGACAACCACGCTTGCATTCCTATCCTGTGCGGGTAGTAGTTCTTTTAAAAAATCATGTTTCAGTTTTCCAACGGGCAGGTTCATGTCTGAGTTCTCAAATAAAAATTTTGTAGGTACGCAAGCCGAAGGAAGGTCCAATAATTGCCCAGATACTACCGATGACATAATCGCCTAAGATGAGTCCTAAAAAGAGGGGAGCGACCTGACGATGCAACCGTAAACCACCGTGCCGTAAAATCATCAATTTTAGAAACCACGCCACGAAAAAAGCGAACCAGAAGTAATCCATCGCGAAACTAATCGCGAGTGCGTAGCCCGCGGGGTGGAAGGGCCACCACAGGAAATGCATCCGCATATACATCATCACGAACGTCAGAAGCGCACCGATACCCATGAAACCGATGCCGGTTATATTCGGTTCGGTCGGGTTATGTAACCACCGCTGGAGCCTACTGAATGATTCTCTACCAACCCATCCTTTGAACCCGCCCGCTTTCGCAATCGCACCGTTTCGGAAGGTGATGTCAAGATTCGCCCAGAAGGTTACCAGAATACCGACAATAATCGCAATCAACATCGCCACCCATAAACGTCGGTTACCCATTCCCGTTGATTCTGCAAGTTTAAACGCCTCAATCTGATTCGGCATCGGATGATTGCGATACCCGCGATTGAACCAGTAGAAAAGCGACATGATGGTGAGGCTACTTGTGTCGAACTGACGGGTACCGCCGACAGTCGCTAACATATCGTGGGGGTTGACGTAGTAGATCTCATGAGGTGTGCCGAGTTCCGCTCGGACACGGGTGATCGCAAAGGAGAGTAAGAAATAGACCCCAAAGAAGATGCTCGCTATCCATAACGACATCCCTGCTATAGAGGCAAAGACACCGAGCGCGACAAGCGATCCCAGAATCCCCAAGAAAGCCGCACGATACGGCATCGGTTCATCCGAATCATCGAGATGCGATTTGAATCCAAGTGCCTTTTTCATGACCTCAGTCAAGTGACGCCGCGTGACCCAAACGGCAAGTAGAAAGAGCGCGATCCACGCACCGTATGCCTGTTCGTTCAATGCCGGGAAATAGCGCGTACCAAGTGCCGCCCCAATGACGAATTCTGCTAAACGGACAACAAAGAAAAACCAGCACGAGAACGAAAGATCCAGTGGTAGGAAAAACGCCAGACCCACCGCGAACGGGTAAACGGAGATACGGGTGCCACGAATGACATTCCATGGACGGTCAGTGAAGATGTTTTGGAAAACCGCTGTCCGTTTGATATAGGGGATTTCTGGAAACTGCGGGAAGAGGTAATGAACGCCGTTGATAACACCAATAGCGACAGCGATACTGAACCCGACCCACATCATCCGATTCTTCAGGAGACTGATACCGCCATCTTCCGAAAGTCGCAGCGGGAGTTGGATAATCGGATACGCCAACTTTTCCTGCTCTGCCCATCGCTTACGAACGAGCGTGTTGATGCAGAGCATCATAAACATCATAATCAGGAAAAAGAGTCCCCAGAACATCAACGGCTTTATCCAAACCGAAAAGTTATGCCGTGTGTAGAAAGTGGATTCTCCTTCATAAAATCCCTGCAAACTTTGTGCGTCAGAAATAGTGAGCCACGCCGGTAGATACCGGAAAAAGAGGGTCTGCCACTCGTTTTCTTCAGTCGCGAACCGGAACGGGTGGGCGATACTACCGAACATATTTTGCATCGTATCGTGTCCCGCAAAGGTGCAGGAAATCGCCACCATAATATAGATGGTGAGCAGTTCGCCCTGATGTAGCATCTGTCGCGGCGCAATGCGTTTCAATACGCAGTTGGCGACAACACAGACGAACATGATGAAAACGGGCTGGATAAATAACGGCAGGCACGAACCATCAAGGGAGTAGTACTTCACCTCAACAAGCGTCATCCAATAGACATTAACCGGGATGAATAAGATGCCTAAGAGGAGCGAACGCCCTGTAACGCGTGCTGATGAGATTGAAGTTTCACGATCTTTCATAGTTTCGGTATCATGGGCGCGGAACAGTTGTTAACGGTAGGCTTTAACGATTTCTGAGATGACCGAGGCTCTGTTTTTCCAATTCATGCGAGCTGGCGGAATCAGGTAGAGACCGTCGATTGCGCATTCATTTTCGTTACGGATCTCCTGGACCAATTCCAAGGACAGTCGCATACCGAGTTCATGCCCGGCGGTGTCACCAAGATCCCGGAATTTATCAACAATAAACTGCGGAATGTAAAGTCCTAAATTGTCGCGTAGATAGGATGCGCTTCGGAAACTTGTGAGTGGTAGGATACCGTAGAGAATCTTTATATCCAGATGTTCCGTTGCTTGCTGGGCACGTACAATATCTTCGTAGGTCCAAACCGGTTGTGTGTAGGCAAACTTCGCGCCGTGTGCCACTTTATTCGAGAGATGTTTGACATGTGGCTGCAGATTCTCTGCAATCGTGAAACCACCACCATAATAGAAGCTGCACGGCTCACCGATCGACGAACCATCGGCGAGTTCGCCTTGGTTCAGTCGGTTAATGAGTCCCATCAATTGAACCGCGCCCCGGACATCCGGCACGAGACTCGCAGTCTCATACGGTCCCGCTTTCGGATGGTCGCCGGATAAGGCGACAATGCCTCGGATACCCAGGGCTTCCGCTTCCAGAAGATGCGATTGCATACTGATGAGATTACGGGATCGGGTCGTCCAGTGGATGAGCGTCGGAATCTGGGTCGCTTGCTGGAGTCGATATGCTGTGGCGATAGCTCCGATGTTCACTGCGGCACCGGAATTATCGGTTACATCAAATAAATCTACACCGGTTGCCGCGAGATTTCTTGCTTCTTTCAACATCGCTCGCAATTGCGGAAAAGTATTGGCGCGCATCTCTACACTTACAATATTTTTGCGCGTTTTAAATACTTGCTGGACAGGATTATCGGTGGGTACTTTGGACGTTGAGGCGCTCTTTGGGAGAACGAAAATACGTTGCTCCCGTTCGACAGGTTCACGTCCTACGATAGCCTGCCGGATTTTTGCCGTGTATGCGGGGGTTGTGCCACAACAGCCGCCAATCATATTCGCACCAAGTTCGACTAATTTTCCAACGTAGTCGCTGAAAACCTCAGCCTCGACTGTATAAGAGACAGCGATTTCTCCCTGCTCTACTCTCGGATTACCAGCATTCGGTTGCACGACAATGGGAACTTTGATAACGGGAGAAAGCAACTCCATCGCTTCAACGAGATCGTGCGGTCCTCGGCAATTGATGCCGACTGCATGCGCGCCGAGTTGCTCTAACTCTTGTGCGAAGACCCGCACATCTAATCCCGCACCTACAGTTCCACCTGAAACGCCGCTGATTTCAACGATGACAGGAACACTGTATGTGAGTGCTTGCTTTGTAGCGATTTCTGCCTGTTTCGGAGAGACAAAGGTTTCGAGGACGAGAAGATCAACGCCTGCATCGACGAGCGCATCCATCTGTTCCTTGAAAAGCCGTCGGATTGTCTTCGTGGACGGAGTAGGAGCATCTAAGGTTTGGAACGGGATTTGACCGACGGAGCCAGCAACATAGCATGTCTCTTGTGCCGCCGCTCGTGCCAGGGACACGCCTGTTCTGTTAATTTCTTCAACCTGTTCAGCCAAGCCGTGGACTGCTAATGCTTCCCTGTTTGCTTGGTAGGTATTCGTCTCAATAACGTCAGCACCCGCATCAATGTAGGCGCGATGAACCGCTACAACTTTCTCGGCATGTTCTGTAGAGATATTGCAGGCATCAACGCACTGTATATGTGAGGGAATCCGTTTGCGGAGTTCGGTTCCGATAGCACCGTCGCACACCAGAATCTGGTGCGCAAGGGCTTCCATAAAGTTGTCTTTTTTTGAATGAGTGGTTTTCATATAAGAGAAAAGCGCGCTTACAAAGCGCGCCTTCTTGTGTTTATGAAGCAGGTTCTACTTAATTATTGCTCCCGCGCTTTCAGTCGGGATATAATAGTAACCGAAGATGATACACATCTCGTCTTCGGATGTGAGTCCGAACATAAGAGGTTCATCGGTATCGTAGTTGTTATGGGTACACTGGAACTTGATCGTATCGTCAACATCTAAACGAAGAATTGGATCATAGAGGCTAATAGGGGCATCGTCATAAGCAATACTCCGGTGCAGCAAATCGCCTGTTGATCCCTGAAAAATTTCAAACAATTCTCCGTGCCGATGCATGTGAGAGGTCAGCAAAAAGACGTTCAACGCCGTGCTCGGCTCGTGTCCACGACGTTCCAATTCATCTTCAATGTACCACGTCATTTTGGCGACGCGCGTTGTTCCGGGCGGGACGTTAATTGCCCGGTTAGAAACGAAAATTTCGACCGCCTCGTACTGGACTTCCGCCTCCGGAATCGTGTAGATATTGACATAAGTTTCGCCAAGCAACGTTTCGTCACCAAGCAGATTAATGTAGTGCGAATTCAGGTCGTAAATGGTGTCACCGGGGAGTCGTAACCCTACACCCTCTGGGAACTGAAATAGGGTATCATCGGTTTGTGTTCCGACGACGAAAAGTCTGTCAACACCGAAATTCCCGAGCACCTGCGGATCCTCTGGGTCGAGTTCGCGGAAAGCATCTTCCGAATTGACCCCGATTCCCGGTGTAATGCCTCTCTCTGGCACACCGTTTGCCAAACCTTCTTCTGTGAACCGATATAAGATGAAGTGGTGGCTACCAGAAGGATAGAAAATTTCTACCCTGTTAATAAAGATGTCTTCGTCTACTGGATCTCCGTTTTCATCTCTGATTTGGGTGGCGTAGTAAATTTCGCGTTCAGTGCCGGGTTCGATTTTGAACGGCGGCAACCGGAGTTGGTAACCTTCACCGGGGGCAGGCGGGGCAGGCGGTTCAAAAACTTCGTCAGGATCGCGTAGAACACCGAGGTCCCCGATACCTGCTAATTTACCGGTCTGCGGCGCACCCGCCTCAATCCACGTCCGAACTGCATCTATTTTACCAGTATGAAGCATACCGCCACCGAATGGCATCCGAGCCCCTTGCTCTGGGGCTGTCGGTCCCATCAGTTTCGCTAAAAGAAAACTGTTCTCTGGATTCCCCGGATCAACGAGTTTCATACCGGCGGCGGCTGCCGCTGGGTTCTGTGGTTCACGCCCAACCAAATCTTCGTAGGAGAGACCATAGGTGAGATTCAAATTGCCAGCATTTGCAGGCGCAGCATGGCAGACACTGTTGGCACAACTCTTGTCAAAAACATATTCCTGAATGTCGTGATACGCTGAGTTTTCTTCCGGGGCGGTTTGTCCAAAACTGTTGCCCACGCGGACGAGGTCCAGGACATTGACAATTCCGTCACGATTGACATCCGGATCCTGCTCGGCGTTGCGATCCCTGAGTTGTCCGAAAGCACTCGCGACAAGCACCAAGTCTTGGATGTTAACGGTACCATCTTTATTAACATCTTCTAATAGGGTGGGAAGGTTACTGTGTCCAAAAACAGAGAAAGACACGCCACACATAAGTAGAAGAATGAGTATAGAATACATTGTTTTTCTTAACAGCATCGACTCTCTAACCTCCGTATTTCAGTTATCGGTTGTTAGTTAAGAGAATTATCTCTAACAATTTACCTTTCCGTTGCGTGTGCGCAGTATGTGTGAATCATAAAAACTTACGACGATTAACTATTTGAAAAGTTCAGTTTCTGATATAAAACGGTATTTTAAAAGTGTCCATGCAGCAAAAAAACCATCCGACCAGAATCGGAGTTTTTTGCCTTGCTTTTTCGTGCGCGGGAAATAGGAGACCGGCACTTCATAGATACGATAGCCTGCCCGCAAAATCTTAGCCGTGACTTCCGGACAGAATTCAAATCCTTCACATGTTAACGCTAAACGTGTTATGAGTTCTGTTGAGAAGGCTTTGTAGCCCGTTGATTCATCGGTAATACGGCATCCGTAAAGGAGGTTGGTATAGGTCACGAGAATACGATTCGCGATAAAGTTATGAAGACTCGCGTTCCCGCGTCCTTCCAAAAACCTTGAGCCGTAGACAACTTGAACGTTCTCTTTTTCAAGCGGTTTCACAACCGTAGAGAGATCCGCTGGTGCTAATTCCATGTCTGCGTCTTGGATGACGACTACTTCTCCCTTCACGTGTGGGAGTCCACTCCGAATTGCGAAACCCTTTCCTCTGTTCTCTTTGCAATGCACGACAGTCATTTCATAAGTCGCACGCAATTCCTCAAGTACCTTATAGGTCCCATCGGTAGAACCGTCGTTGACAACAATAATCTGCTTTTCGATGGGTAACGAACTGACAGCGCTAACGACCTGCTCAATGGTCTGCTCTTCGTTAAACGCAGGAATGATTACGGATATTAACATCGTTCATCATGCCTCCGTTCAAGCATGCTGGAGCAGTGTAATTGACAGGCAATGAAGGGTCTCCCTACTCAAACGGATTTGCTCGTCGTAGTGCTATTTGTAGCGCGTTCGGAGGTATCCCAAATTATATTTTTTTAAATTTGACCCGGAGTGCCAAGAGATGCTTAACGCAAACTCGCGTTAGAGCAGTGATTTGACCATGCCGCCATCTACCTGAATTGTAGTTCCTGTTATATAACTTGCGCGTTCCGATGCGAGAAAAACAACTAAGGTTGCAAATTCGTCTGGGTCGCCGATCCTGCCGAGCGGAATATCGGCAGTCATATTCGCGAGTGCCTCATCAAACGTGATGCCTCCCTCTTCTGCACGGACGGTCGCGAGTTGACGGATGCGGTCGGTGAAAATAATGCCGGGGCAGACATTATTAACGAGGATTTTCTCGGGTGCTAACTCCGTCGCGAGGGTCTTCGCAAAGCCAATTACACCCGTCCGTGCCATATTGGATAACATGAGCCCATCAACAGGCTGTTTGACAGAGACAGAAGTCAGGTTGATAATGCGTCCGCCACCGCGTTCCCGCATCGTCGGCACAACAGCGCGGCAGAGGTTTATGGTACTCATCAGGTTCAGTTGAACAGCGTCTTGATAGTCTTGTGCTTCCAAGTCATCAAACCGTCCGGCTCTGGGGCCGCCGGCGTTGTTAACCAATATATCAATACCACCGAAGTGTGAAATCGCTGTGCTAATGAGATTTTCAACCTGTTCTGGTTGGCTAACATCGGTTGGGACCGCTAAAACTTCCGTGCCGGTCTGGTTGCGAATGTCATCTGCTGTTGCTTCCAAAGCATCGCTATCTCTCGCACAGATTGTGACTTTCGCTCCCTCATGTGCTAAACCGAGAGCGATCGCGCGCCCAAGCCCTTTGCTTGAAGCACCTACGACTGCAATTTTATCCGTGAGTCCAAGATTCATTTTTTAATTATTCCTTGCGGTTGAACAACGAGGGTTGCGGTATTGACGTGCCTTTCAGAGAATCCGCCTTCCATTTCATTACAGGCTACAAGTTTTGGTTAAGATTTAAGACAGGACTCCCCTTCATATCGCGCCTTCGTTGAATCCTATGCATCCTAATTTTAGCCATCACCACAAGGCCCTATATCCTTTCAAAAAACGGAATTAACTTTACGAGGTTAAGTATAACACTCCGCCACTGCAATGTCAAGCGCAATTTCTGTTGCCTGAAAACGGTAAGTGCAGTTTCATGAAAATTATAGTAAAGTCAGAAAATACTTGGACACTTTAGAAAACACAAAACCCCGCTCGCTGGCGAGGTTTACTAACCTCGCCAGCTGATTGCTGACTGCTGATGGCTATTCTACTTCTTTATCAACATCTTCCGTGTTGCTGTGAAATCACCTGCTGATAGTGTATAGAAATAAACCCCGCTCGTCACACGTTCTCCCTGCTTATTTCTACCATCCCAATACGCCGCGCGACTTTTGCTGTGGTAAACGCCAGCCGGTTGATGTCCCAACACCAACGTCCGCACCAGGGCTCCATCTACAGCGTAGATATGCAACGTCACTTCCGCAGGTTCAGATAACTGATAGGGTATCCATGTCTCTGGGTTGAACGGGTTCGGGTAGTTCGCTAAGAGACGGGTTTCTGTTGGAATAGCTAAGGTTACGAGGAGTTGCTCGAGCACGACAATTCCTTTTTTTATTCTGTCTGGATGAGAGGATAAGGAATCCGTTTGGCTATTGTAATTCTTGGCTTGGCGAATCCACTGCTTTAGATCTGTTGCTGTGAATGCAGACATCTCTTGAGTATGTAGCATGGGTGCTGCTGACGCATCAGGTAAGAGACTTGCAACCAAGAGAAGATCGACAACATTGACAATTCCGTCTCTGTTGACATCGGGATTTCTATTGGGTTTATCCCTAATAGTTGTGCCGAAATTTGAAGCAACCAATACAAGGTCAGCTATGGTGACGGTTCCATCTTTGTTGACATCGGCGTTGTTTCCAATCAGTAATGCGTTCTCTGCTCTGAGGGTATAGTCTTGTCGCGTAATATTTCCATATACGTCGATCACTTGGAGGACGACGTTGTTGATTTGTCGTGCCGTTAAGGTCGGCGTGCTGAATTCGAGGAGACTGCTTTGCGTGTGTAAGTCCTGACAACTGTGTAACTTGATACCGGATGTTGGGTCCACGAGGGTCGTCGGGACGAGTAACTGGGCTTGATGGATACCATCTGCGTCCGCTACTTCAAATTGGAGTGTGAAATTTCTGGCGTTTCGGAGGTATGTCCCGGGCGTGAGCATCTGAATCGTTGTCGGTTCATTGAAGGCGGTTTGGTCGGTGTTAAAAAAGCGATTTGCGTCCAACCATCTGGCGGCACACTTTGATAATCGGTCGGGGGCTGCGCCATAGGACATGAGGTGCGTCGGATTGCGAAAGTCGTGCTCTAAGCCGAACGCGTGTCCGAGTTCATGTGCTGCCACAACGACACCATACGCACCCTCAAAACATGCACCGGAGGCGGGGATCATCGCGCGACCCCCTCGGATTGTTACCAAGAGTTCGTTTTCAAACCGAGTCGCTCCGCCGACACCGCAACTACCTTTTTCTCCTTCTCCATCTCCAAGGAACTCGCTACTGACCTCTGCAACGATGAGATAGATATGTCTATCCCTGTCAAACTGTGCATCGATTTCCGTGTAGACCTTCTTTACTGTGTCTCTATGGTAATATTGATCTCTGAATTGTCCGTCAACACGATAGACAAGCATGTCCGCATCTGCATCGGTTTCATAGGTGAAGGTTTTTCGACCGAATCCGTTAATTTCCATCTGGTCCGCATAAAAACGTTGCACGTCTCTTATAAGCGTATCCAGTTTTCCCCAGATACCGGGTTGTATGCTGCGATCGCGTGGAAGAAAATAGATAATCCGCACCATATCCGGAGCGATAGAACGATAGGGTGTGACATCCCAGAGTCGGAGTGTTTCGTCTTCACCACCACTCAGCAGCGCGTTTCCATCTGAGGAGAAGGCGACCGCTTCCACCCAGCCTGTGTGTCCTGTGAGCGTGGCATTTTTCTCACCACTGTCAACTTTCCAGAGGTTCACAGATTCATATCCAGTACCCGTGAGCATACTGCTATCCGGCGAAAAACTTACGTTATAGATTGTTCCGTTAGAGACAAGTGTGCCGAGGCGTTCCCATCCTTCGACGCGCCACAGTTTGATGGTTCCGGTGTACCCTGCGCCCGCAAGTGTCTTTCCGTCTGGAGAGAACCCAACAGCAGAGACATATCTGGTATCTCCTTCGAGGTGGACAACGACGCGTCGTCTCCGAACATCCCAAACCCTGATGTGTCCACTTGCATCGCCTGTAGCCAGAAACCGACCATCAGGTGAGAAGGCGACGGCAAATACCCATCCGTCGTGTTCAAATACGCTTATGTCTTCCCAAGTGCGAGCATCCCATAACTTTACGCCGAACCCGGCGGTAGCGAGTAGCCGTCCATCCGGAGAAAAATCAATCGCTTCGATTGGTGAGCGGACCCTATTGATGATATGTTCGTGGGTTGCAATCTGCTGTTTGCGCAAGACATCCCATAACTTCAAGGCGGAGTCGTCACCGCCACTGGCAAGCAGCCGTCCATCTGGGGAAAAGGCAACCACATTGACAGTGTCTGCATGAGAACCTAATGTTGTCACACTGTCGTCTTGGAGATCCCACAACTTAACCGCCCCGGTATCCCCCGCACTCGCAAACAGAGAAGGATTCGCAGGGGCATAAGCAACCGTTCGGACCCTACTGCCGTGCGTAAATAAAGTATGCTTTTCTTGGGGGATAGCAGTCGGTGGCAGCGTGAGTAAAGCGGTTATTGCAAGAAAAAGATGCTTGAATTGCATGTTTCTAACGATTGACCTCTGGGCACCGCTCCATTACGAGGGAAATCTACTGGGCTTGTGCCATAGGGACATCCCATTTTTCGGCACACTCGCGAAGTTGCTGATAGATGGTATCCGGTATATCAATGCCGTTTGCGAGTCGGTGTGCTCGGGTATTTGCTTCAAAATCCCCGGGGGCTAACACCTCGTCGAAACCGGCGGCAGGCGGTGTTGCCTTGATTGTGTCTAAAAATGATCGAACCCCTTTTTGATATTCTTCGAGGGGTGTAAACGCATTGACATCAATCACCTGCATGTGGAGACCGCCCATCTGTCCGGCTTCAGTATTGAATACACCTCCCAATCCACCGATCAGTGCCACAAATAGGGAAAGCGCGTAGCCTTTATGCCGCCCAAAAGCAAGAAGGTACCCGCCATCGTTATATTCAGCGGTTTTTACGGTCGGATTGCCGTGTTTGTCGACAACACATCCTTCGGGCAAGTCCCGATTTTCACTGTCGGCGACGTAGGTTTTACCGTTTGCGATCATGCTCGTCGCGAAGTCAATGAGGAACGGCGTATCATCACCCGTAGGGACACCAATGGCGATAGGATTCGTACCGAGTCCGCCGACCGCACCACCAAACGGAAGAATACGACCACCGCCTTTTGAACCGCCACCGACGGTGATGATTCCAATATACCCTGATTCAGCGACTTCTTGCGCGTATTCTCCAACTCTGCCGATATGTCCCGTCCGAGTAAGTGTCGCAAAACAGGTGCGCGCAGTTTGCGCTTTTTCGATCGCACGTCGGACCGCATAACGTGCGGTATAGTGTCCAAACCCGTTTCCACCATCAATATGGAGTGTGTTGTCGGTTTCCCGTAGTACATCTGGCTCGGCATCGGGACGGATACCGCCGCCTTCAATCCCCGCAAGATAGGACGGAATCCGAAGCACACCATGCGAATCGTGTCCAGCGAGGTTGGCTTTTATCAAAATCTCGGCAACGTTATCCGCGATGTGCTGCGGTGTGCCTGCCGCTACAAACAGGGTGTTCGTAAATGCCTGAAGATGTGCGGCTTCAAATATGTGCCTTTTCATTTTTTTAATTTTCCTTACGGTTCGGTGAGGTTGGTTTGATGGATGAAGTGCCTTTCGTATATCTGAAGAAATACCCCACGGAATGCCACACGCGCATTCCTTGTTGATTCGCAAAACCCCTCTATTTCATTACGGGCTATGGATATCTTGTAGGCGAGGTTTGCAACCTCGCCCTCTGATTGCTGACTGCTGACGACTGACCACCAGTTCTAATTTTCCTTTTCATTACGGACTATGCCCTCTTTAAACAAACCCGTAGCCTGCAACATCGGTGCAGGCGGATTTGAGAAACGTCCGTCAAAGTCTAAACGCCCGATGTTACTCCGCAAGGTATAATTAAAAGCTGTAGTGTGCCTTGTCGTCTTCCTTGACAGTGTCTTCGCCGATGGAAACGCCGAGTGTGTCTGCACACTCTTGAAGTTGATTGTAGATGGTATCGGGTATCTCAACGCCTTCTACTAACCGCTGTGTGCGGAATCGGTGTTCAAAATCACCAGGAACCAGTACTTCATCGAAACCATACGCTGGCGGTGTAGATTTAATGCCATCTAAGAAGGCGCGTACGCCTTGCTGGTATTCCTCGACCGGCGTAAAGGCGTTGACATCAATCGCTTGCATGAAAATGCCGCCCATCCTGCCGCTTTCTGTGTCATAAGTCCCTGCCAATCCACCGAGGAGGCAGGTGAACATAGCGAGCGCGTAACCTTTATGCTTCCCGAATGCGAGGAGTGCGCCACCATCATAGAAATCGGCGGGCTTAACGCTCGGCATCCCGTTTTTATCAAGGATGCAGCCCTCAGGTAAATCGATCCCTTTGCTTCGCGCGACCTGTATCTTCCCTTCAGCAACCATACTCGTTGCATAGTCAACGATAAAAGGGCTGTTGTCGCCAGTCGGTACGCCCAAAGCGATCGGATTTGTGCTGAAGGTGCCTTGCGAACCTCCATAAGGGACTGTCGGTCCCCCGCCTTTGCCACCCGACCCGACGCTGATAAGTCCGATACATCCCGCTTTCGCCGCCGCTTCCGCATACTCACCCAAACGTCCGATATGTCCAGTGTTGCTGATGCTGACGGAACAGGAGACAGCGGTTTTTGCCTTTTCAATGGCTTTACCAATTGACCAGCGTGAGACGTAGTGCCCGAAGCCGCGTTGCCCATCAACGCGTAAAGTATTAAGAGTGTCAGCGAGGATTTTGGGTTCCGCAGTGGGGTCCAGCTGGCCAGCATCGATGCCACGTAGATAAGCGGGAACACGCAGCACACCGTGCGAGTCGTGTCCAGCAAGGTTAGCATTGACAAGGATTTCAGAGACATCCTCTGCGATGTGCCGCGACGCACCAGCAGCGACAAAAATGTTGCGGGCAATTGCGTGAAGGTGTGGTGCCTGAAGTAGATGTATTTTTTCCATTTTTTAATTTATTGCCTCCTGGACTGCCCTTCATTTCATTACGGGCAGGTTTCTGATCAGTTCGTGGCTGCGTTTGCTAAAGTTGAAGGTCGTAGAAAAATATGCCCCTATTTTATAGGATTTGCTTTTTTTGTCAATATCAAAAACGGCAGTCAGCAAAGGCATTCAATTCTCCCATAATTTCGATTTTCTGCCTGGGAACCCTTCGCTGTAGGAGCGAGTGTTTTTGATAGGGGTTTTCCCTTTCCCCAATTTCCCCAACTTGCGATGCCTTCGCGTGAATGCTCAAAAAACCGACACTTGAATGGCTCTACAGTTAAACATGATTCCAAACCGTAGCCTGCAACATCGGCGCAGGCGGATAGAAGGAATATACGTCAAAGTTCAAAGGCACGTTGTTCCTCCGCAAGGTAAAATTAAAGAGCCATTTCAACGATGGTGCCGAATCCTTTGGCTTCTGCTTCTGCAAGTACCGCCGATCCTGCGACCGCATCTTGCACCGCCACGCCAACCGATTTGAAGAACGTGATTTCGTCGTCTGACTGGCGTCCCTCCTTGTCACCGTTGACGATTTCGCCGATTTCGGCATCAATTTCAGCGTTCGGAATAATAAGGTCTCCCGCCTCTTCCAAACAGGCTGCCCGCGAATCGACCACAATTCGGGATGCCTTTCTGATCGTTGTCGTATCAACTTCCCTTTTTTCTGGGACAAACGTGCCAACAGCTGTGATGTGTGTACCCGGTCGCAGGGTATCTCCCTCAAAAAGTGGGGTTGCGGATGTCGTCGCACAAATAACGATGTCAGCATCTTCTACTACCTGTTGCGGATCTGATACGAGATTAGTTTCTGGGGCATCTGTCCACGTTGATATCTCAGTGGCGAATTGTTCTGCTGAGGCTTTTGTACGACTGATGAGGTTGACGCTCGCAATGTCCCTGACCGCCATCACTGCCTGCAACTGTGCTCTCGCTTGTACGCCTGCTCCAAATAAGCCAACGGTTTTCGCGTCTTGTCGAGCAAGCATATCTGCGGCTACGCCGCCACCGGCTCCAGTTCGGATAGCAGTAAGGCTGCTGCCGTCCATGAATGCTTTTGGGAGTCCTGTCGCTGGGTCGAGCACTAAAACTGTCGCGGCGATGCGAGGCAAATTGAGGCTCGGATTATCGTCGTAAACCGAGACGACTTTGATGCCAAACTCGCTGCGTTCAGGCAGATGGGCAGGCATTAGGAGCGTAACCCCTTTGTCGGTAGAAATATGTTGCCGTGGCGGCGCGTTCACCTTGCCTGCTGAAAGTTGACCATAGGCATGCCGCATCGCCTCAATTGCTTTGGGCATCGGTAGGGCTGTTCGGACATCGGCGGCGGATAAAATTCTGATCTGCATACAACCATTTACTCCACACGGACGATCGCTTCACCTAACACATCCATATCAGGGACGATTCCCAAGCCCGGTTGCGTTGAGGCTGCCATCCTGCCGTTGGTGCGTTGGGGTGCCCCTGCCGCCGTGCTGACGGTGACGTAACTATTGAAATCTGTCGCCGTGAAAAGAAACGCTGTCGGTGTACTGTGGGCAAGGTGCGCAATAGCAGCCGTTGTAATATCACCGCCCCAGCTATCTTCGATCGTCATCGCGACTCCGAGTTCAACGCATAAGTCTCTCGCAAGTTTCGCTTTGGTCAGTCCTCCGAATTTGCTAATCTTAATGTTGACGACATCCATCCCTCGGTCGGTATGACCGCGTAGCAACGCTTGAATGCTGTCTATCGTCTCGTCAAGAACAAAGGGATGACTTGTGCGCTGACGGATCGCAAGGCATTCTTCATAGGAAAGACACGGTTGTTCGATATAGACATCCACATCGCTCACACCTCGAACAACACGGGCGGCTTCGTGCATCAACCAACCCGTGTTCGCATCTGCAATGAGGACATCTCCGGGGTGCATCAGTTCAGCAACCGCTCGGATACGTTCGATATCGGTGTTCGGATCGCCGCCTACTTTTAACTGGAATTTGCGGTATCCTTCCGCACGATAGGTGGCGACTTTTGCCGCCATCTCGTCGGGAGATTGTTGCGAAATCGCACGATAGAGCATGAAATCCGACCCATACCTTCCACCGAGAAGCGTACAGACCGATTGGTTTGAAACCTTACCGAGAATATCCCAACACGCTATGTCGATCGCTGATTTCACATACGGGTGTCCCTTGAGGGCGATATCCATGCGTTGGTTGAGCGGAAGCAGTTGTGTCGGATCTTCGCCGATGAGGTGTGGTGCGAGTTCAGCGATGCCGGTGCGGGTACCTGCCGCATAAGCGGGGAGATAGAAAGGTCCCAAGGGACAAACCTCACCGTAACCGGTAATGCCTTCGTCCGTCTCAATTGAGACGATGGTGCTGTCAAATACGGATACAGATTTCCCGCCCGACCAGTTATAACTGCCTTCATAGAGTGGGAGGTCAACTTGATAAGCATTAATACATCGAATTTTCATATTTTTAATTATGTGCCAAGCGTGGAATGATGTGGTCGATGATTTAACCGTTCTCACTTAAGGTCCGCAAGCTGCCGTTGTCGTTGCTCTCGGCATCTCACTAAGTTTTCTCTATATTGAGGTTGCGAAGGATAATAACATGTTTGGCAAACACCGTCAAGCAAAATTAGTCAGGTAGCGAAGCGTGCGGTTCTTTTACGGAGCAGTGTTTGAATCTGAGATACGACACACCCACGAGTAGAACGCTGACTCCTTGCGGAAGGTCTCAATCCCCCGATACGCCTTTAACCACACCTTCGGTGATCTTCGTGAACTCAACAATCAGATCCTTAGAATTCTTTGCGGGGTCGCAGAGATTTTTATACTGACAAGATTCGCATGCAGCGTGACAAAATTCCCTATCATCTCATTGAGACGATCCGTCGCGACATCATGGCGATCCTCCTCCGCGTCTACATTCTCTGATGCGTCCTGCATCGCCTGCCGAAGTTCAGTAACACTTTGGGCTTCTGCGATACGACCTATACAGAGCAAGCAGATAAGTAGAATAGCGAGTGCGTAAAGTCTATTTGGCTTCATTTAGCTACCTCCCGATAGAAGTCAGGTATTTCTTCATCACTATAGCCCTTAGACTTTAACTTCTCATAGGTCGAAATCCGAATGGCTACCTCGCGCGTTACACCTTTTTCCTCCATGATCTTTTCAATGGGTGAAATAATACCGTTGAACCTACGCAAATCCCGATGCATCCCTTTGATTTCCTCACGCTGTTCAGGGGTAAAGAGACCGACCCAGGGCTTCGCTGCGTTGTGAATACCCTCCATAACTGCAAATGCAATCCGCACCTCACGGTTATTCTCAAAAACTTCAGGTTTATTTCCGCCTTGTTCCATGTAGAAGTTAAAGTTATCCATGAACGCGTTTTTCGTGGCTTGAAAGTCCCATAAATCTACCGGCACATTTTCAAAGGGCGGTGGGTTTTGCGTCTGGTCGGGATACTTCTCACGTATCCCTTGATACGCGGCTTGAAAGTCCCAAGAGGACCAGGATGCCGGCTCTCGAGATTGGCGGGGCGGTGGGTTTTGCGTCTGAGCGGTTTCAGCACTCGGCGGTGGCGGTTTCGGTGTGGCAGAGGCGTGAGGTTCCGCGTGCCACTCGTCGCCGTGCCAATGTCCGTTCTCAGCAGTTTCTCCCGGGGGTGGCGGTTTCGGGGAGGCAGGGTGCTGAATGTCTACAGGTTTATAGACTTTGACAGGTTCTTGATTGGCAACCTTTTGACCATAAAACAGACCAAATCCGAGCACAACAAGCACAAGAATTAATATCGGTATCCAAATCTTCTTATTTAACATCGGTGTAGACTCCTTTATTCGTAACGTCAAGGGTTTCTCTTTCAAGGGTAGACGGACAGACACTTTTCTTCGGACACGGCGGGGGTCGGTCTGACCGACCCGGACATGCTGTCAAATGGGTTTAGACTCACATTCAAATGACAGGCAAACCATAGGATATCGCACACAAGGCGAAAAGGGGAACGTCAGGCAATCTGTCCCTATAGGGGCTCACCTAAAAGTTTCGCAAAAACAAGTCGTTTCTTGCTACAATTAGGTTAGCCTGCCATACTACGGTTATGGCAGTGCTACGCGTCGCAGGTGGTCAGAACACCCGCGGCGCACCTCTAAAGGAGGACGCTGCCCTGATGTGAGACTCGCTCAAACGCAATGCTGCGGAGGCGAAGACGCAACGTCAACGACATTATAGCAACATCAAAAAATGTTGCTACCGAAAAAAATACAATACGAAAAAGGACAGTTGTCTTTTTTGATTGCACAAAAAGGCTATTTTCGGTATTTCTACAAGTATGCTATGGGATCGGCGTGAAGAGGTTAAAGGATGGAAAACCGATGCGGTTAGAAACCGCATCTACCCCGATTCGATGGAGATGGGAAGCCTACCCTCTATATAGGGTGCGCATTTGCTGGATAACTTTTGGTAATTTGGCAATAACGCTATCAATCTCGGCTTCGGTTGTGTTCCTACCCAAGGAAAAGCGGACGGTGCCTTGTGCCAAACGCGGGGGTAAGCCGAGCGCAGCGAGAACGTGAGACGGTTCCATTGAACCAGAGGTACACGCTGAACCCGTCGAGACACAAATCCCTTCCATATCCAAACGTAAAATAAGGCTTTCACCCTCCACCGCTTCAAACGAGACGTTAAGCGTGCCGGGCGCACAGTGGTCGGGATGCCCATTATAGTGCAGGCGATCGATGTGTGCATCCAAGCCTTCGCGGAGTCTTTGGGTTAAAGCGTCGAGATGCTGGGCATAGGCGTTCTGTTCTTGTTTCGCAAGATCGGCAGCAGTGCCTAAGCCGACAATGGCAGGAACGTTTTCAGATCCGGCGCGTCGATTGCGTTCATGCGCACCCCCGTGAACGAGATTTGCGAGTCGGGTACCGCGTCGGATATAGAGGACACCAATGCCTTTGGGCGCGTAAATCTTATGTCCGGAAAACGCGAGGAGATTCACGCCGAGTTCTTGGACGTTCATCTCCAATTTGCCGACCGATTGCACGGCATCGGTGTGGAATGGAATCTCGTATTCCTGCGCGATCTCGCATATCTCTTCGAGCGGTTGGACGGTGCCGTTCTCGTTGTTGACGTGCATGATAGAGATCAACACTGTCGTATCGCGGATTGCTTCACGAAGTTGTTCAATACGAATCCGCCCGTACCTGTCTACGGGGAGGTAGGTTACCTCAAAACCGCGTTGCTCCAGATATTGGCACGTATGCAAGACGGCGTGATGCTCCACAGAAGAAGTGATGATATGGTGGTTTCCCTTGCCCCGACTTTTTTCCAGTTCAGTCAATCCTTTAATAGCGTGATTGTCTGCTTCGGTGCCACTTCCGGTGAAGACGATCTCACTCGGGCTTTTGGCACCAATGAGATCAGCGACCTGCTCGCGGGCGGTGTCGATAGCCGTGCGTGCCTCGCGTCCGTATGCGTGAATACTGGAACTGTTACCGAATGCCTCGGTGAGATACGGCATCATCGCGTCCCGGACTTCAGGGCGGAGTGGCGTTGTGGCGTTGTAGTCTAAATAGATACGTTGCATTTTTTATTTTTAAACCCCTGGCTATACAGATCGGGTTTCCCACTGGAGAGACCTTATCGGAGCAGGTTCCCGATCATTCTGTGGGAACTTTTAAAACCAAACCGTAAGCCTGCAACATCGGCGCAGGCGACTCGAGAGAAAAGAAGGTCAAAGTTTTAACTCGCGTTAATTACCCGCAAGGTAAAATTAAAAATTAAAAATATGTTCGGTGATTCCAAAAGGTTATCCGATTCGGATAAATCTTAATATCTGGCACAGAATCACGTCCACCGACCCTTCCGGTCGCGTCTAAAAAGGAAAGATTGAGTGTATGGGTGCCTGCCGGGAGCGGCATCCGCACCATAAAAATCTGATTCGGAAGCGTTTGCCAAGAACGTGTATCCGCTTGTTCCGTCACAACACCAGCAAGATTTACCAGCAGACCTAAGGCTACATGTCCCTTGTTTGCCTCGCGGTAAAGCAAATATTTGCCTACTGCCCTCACTAAGGTTCGCAAAAGAATGCCCGTCCGCTGCGCGTTAAGGGTTTCTATTGCGATGTTCTCTATATCCTCTACAAGCATACCACGCGTTTTCGCATTTCCAACAGCAACTTCGATTCCTGAGAGGACGGGACGATGGGAATCAAGGGTCGGCATCGCAACACGTAGCAGATATTCCAATTCAATCTCTTTATACACCCTTCCCTCACGCCCCATAAGCGTCGGCACAAACTTTTCATCGTCCACGTCGTCTGTTTTCAGGATCGGGAACGTCAAAGCGTCCTCACCTTTCGGTGGAACGTAGCCGCTTTCATAAAAAAGGATCAGTTCGCCAGTGTTTTCAGGACGTCGAGAAAGCTTCCCATACGCTTCTTCATGACGTTCCAGTTCGTCGACGAAACCGAGTTTACGCGCCAACCGAACCAGTGAACGACCAATGTCCTCGGGCATCTCTACACCGGTTTTTTCCGCTGCGTTTCGGTAGTATTCCGCCGCCTGTTTGTAGGAGATATAAGCGTCGTTCCATTCACCCGTAGCTTCAAAGAGAATACCGGAGAGGTGTGCCAGAAACCCCGCTCCGAAGAAATCGTAATTTTCGTCTTCACCCTTAAAATAATTGATGAGAGCCGTGGCACGACGGCATTCTACCAGAGCACCGTCTAACTGATTTAGGTACACATAGTTGATCGCTCGGTAGTAGTGGCTCAGAAGCCGTTCATAACGAGTACCGGAATATGGACGCATCTGATCAGAGGTAACCAGCGAAGCAGCCTCTTTTGAAACACTTTTGGTGTAACGATCTTCAGCAATGTCTCCTGCTTGATCAAACGCCGCGTTGCTTTCTTGGAAGTGGTTGGCGTAATGAGCAACCAACCCTAATTCAAACAGAAAAGGGATATCAGGCTTCTTCGGTGCATTTTTCTCAAGGTTCGTATAGGCTTTTTCTGTTTCTCCCGCCTCCAATGCGATTTGGAGATCTTGCATCTTATAGCCGCCGCATCCGATGATCAGACAAGTAATGAGCAGAAAGGGGAGTGTTTTAATCATAAGAGTGGCAATCGGTTTCCATCGGTTTCCATCGGCTTTCAGAGTAGCCATTAACCATGAACCATCAGTCATCAGAAAGGGAACCTCTTTGCTGAATGCCGAAAGCCGATAGCCGTTCCTCTACATTTACATTTTAAACTTGTCGCGCCCGACAAATTTTTTGATTTTCATGTTACCGATCCAAATCTTCTCGTTCGTTTCAATGTTCGTCAACGTCAGGTCTGTCTGATAGAAGACGACTTGGTCGCCGCCTTCACGGTCTTCGATAGTATTGATTTCGCCAGTCATCATGTAATCAGCACCGAGTTCGCGTCCCATCCGTTTAACTGTTTCGATTGCAGCGAATTCGCCTTGATCGGCGCGCTCTTCTCGAATCTCACCGCGCTCACTCGAACTTGAGACCGTCCGCACTTTTCCAGAGTTAATGAAGGCACGCTCGATGTCTGTTATAAACGTAGCGACGGGTATATGTTCCATGCTCTTGTTGCGAATACCACCAACGATCACGATCGGTTTCGCACCGCTGTTTATACCATGATCATTGATCCAAGGGTGTGTTAAGCAGTCCTGAATAATGTCATCAGCGACCATGCGTGAATCGGTATCGTTCCAGCGTCCAGACAGGTCGATTGTGGTATCGGCATCAACGCGAGTGACCTGTTTAGAGGAACTGCAACTGCTGAAAAATGTGATACCAACGAGGAGAGCGCAAATTGTAAGCGTATATCTAAAAGACTTGGCTGTCAAAATTTTATACATTCGGTATGTTCCTTTTTAGAATGGCTGTCAGTGGGACTCAGTATGGCAGGAATGTTTACGCGAACCACCACAAGATTCACTTTCTGACTGCCGACTGCTGATAACTGATTGCCAATTAAAAATCTAAGTCGGCTTCTTGAACTATTTTGTCGACGAAAGTATCAAGTGCCAGCGCACCGATGTCGCCTTCATCGCGGCTACGGACGCTGACCGTGCGGCTTTCCTCTTCACGTCCACCGATAATTAACATGTACGGCACACGTTGCAAACGGGCTTGACGGATCTTCGCACCGATCTTATCATCGCTATTGTCCAACGCGACGCGACACCCTTTTTGCAACAGGAGTTGTTCGACCTCTTTGCCGTAATCAACAAAACGTTGACTGATTGTCATCACAACGCACTGGATAGGCGAAAGCCATGTCGGAAATGCCCCAGCGTAATGTTCAATCAACATCGCGATAAAGCGTTCAAAACTCCCGCAAATTGCGCGATGAATAACCACAGGACGCTTCTCAGAACCATCTGGTGCGACGTAGATGAGTTCAAACCGTTCGGGCAGCTGGAAATCGAGTTGCACAGTGGCACACTGAACGTCTCGGTTGAGTGAGTCCCGCACCTGAAAATCGAGCTTAGGACCGTAAAACGCCGCTTCGCCGGGATCAACGCTATACTCAACTTGGTTGTTTTTCAATACATCCTCAAGTATGATTTCGGCGCGATTCCAGACCTCCACATCTCCCATAAATTTTTCAGGGTTACGTGTGCTCAAATCGCATCGGAACGGCAGACCGAAAGAGCCGTAGATGCGTTGGAAAAGTCCAAGGATCCGTTCATATTCATCGGCGATCTGGTCCTCTGTGACGAAATTGTGTGCGTCATCTTGGCACATCTGACGTACACGCGACAAACCGGTCAGTGTCCCGGTGGCTTCGTTGCGATGTAGCACACCTTGGTCATGCAGGCGATAGGGTAGATCTCGATAACTGTGGCGCACGCTTTTATAGATTAACATGTGTGCCGGACAGTTCATCGGTTTCAAAGCACTCGTCGCTTCGCCATCTTCATTTTCGACGAGGAACATATCGTCTTTAAAATGCTCCCAATGTCCGGAGGTCTTCCAGAGACTGCTATCGTAGATGAGAGGGGTCCGCACCTCCTGATAGCCTTCGCTGAGATAGAGTTTCCGAACCTTCTCCGAGAGGAGGTTATAAATGAGCGTGCCTTTGGGAAGCCAAAAAGCACTTCCAGGGGATTCGGGATGCATCTGAAAGAGTTCCAATTCGCGTCCGAGTTTACGATGATCGCGTTTGGCGGCTTCTTCGCGTTGTGTTAAATACGCCTGAAGGTCGGCTTTCGTCTCCCATGCGGTACCGTAGATGCGTTGCAACTGCTCACGGTTGCTATCACCGCGCCAATAGGCTCCTGAAACACGGAGCAGTTTGAAATATCGGCATTCGCGTGTTTTTTCAACATGTGGACCCTTGCAGAGGTCCGTGAAATCGCCGTTGTGGTAGATAGAAACACCTTCTTCATCAACACCCTCATCGGTAGCACTGACTTCACGATCCGAAATCCCATCGATTAATTCGAGTTTGAATTTCTGATCGCGTTCACCGAACCATGTGCGAGCATCGTCGTAGGACCATGCCTCTTGCTCGAAAGGCACATTGGCTTTGATCATCGCCTTCATGTGCTTTTCGATTTCGGGGAAATCGTCGGGTGTAATAGGGCGCGGCACTTCCATATCGTAATAGAACTCGTTTTCAATCGGGGGGCCGATTGCGAGTTTAACGGTCCGTTCGCCATCTGGGAATAGTTGTTGGACGGCATACGCCATGATGTGCGCGGTCGAATGGCGTAGGCGTTGTAAATAATCTTCAGGCTGATTGGGTTCACGCATTGCGGTTCACTCTCTATATGTCAATTCGTGTTAGGTTTCAAAATTGTTCTTAATAGACTTAACGTCTTTTTTCGTAAGCTGTTTACGAAATAATTTTACACGATTTAAACGGGGATTGCCAAGAAAAAAGATAACGGAAGGTATTGTACAGTTTCAGATACGTTGGCGTAAATGTTTTGGAAGGATGGGCGGTACAGGACTTGAACCTGTGACCTCTTGCATGTCAAGCAAACGCTCTAGCCACCTGAGCTAACCGCCCGTCAAAAAAAAGAATGGAGGTGGCGGTCGGAATCGAACCGACGAATAAGAGTTTTGCAGACTCTGGCCTTACCACTTGGCTACGCCACCTTAAGATGGAGCGGGAGACGAGATTTGAACTCGCGACCTCCACCTTGGCAAGGTGGAGCTCTACCACTGAGCTACTCCCGCATCATTTTGGCAATTCTCGCAGAAGATATTGCGCTCTTCAAAAGCATATATAGTTTAATCTATTTGCCTTTGAATGTCAAGTTAATTTTCGATTAAAATAGCAAAAATGTGGATTTTTGTCAAAAATTTTGACAACACTTCTCTGAGATTTGCGAGTTTGATTTCAGTTGTGTGTCTCATTTTTGATTACTCCTTCTTGAACGCTATGTCCGATAGTCGGCATTGATTCGGATATAGTCGTAAGAATAATCACACGTCCACATCGTTATCTCTGTGTCACCGGCACGGAGGTCAATCGTGATACGCACGGGGTCTTCTGAGAACAGAGCGGTGGCTTTGTCTTCATCGTAGCCAGCGTCCATCCCATTTTTGACGAGTCGGTAATCCGAAAGCCAAACATCCACCTGATACGGGTCAAATTCCGCATCCGATTTTCCGATCGCCATCATAATCCGTCCCCAATTCGCATCGTTGGCGAAAACCGCGGTCTTGACAAGTGGTGATTCTGCAACGGCACGCGCCGCTTTTTCAGCATCGTCCCGATTCTTGGCGTGTTTGACGATCACCTCAACGAGCTTCGTTGCACCCTCACCGTCGCGGGCGAGCATCTTCACCAATTCAGTGCAGACGAACTGAAGTCCTTCACAAAATGTTTCATAATCTTCTGTATCTGCTGTAACAATTTCAGCGTTATCGGCATGTCCGGTCGCCAGAATCAGCACTGTGTCATTCGTGCTGCGATCGGTGTCAACGGTTAGGAGGTTATAGGTATCATCTACGACACGATTGAGGGCGGCTTGGAGCGTTTCGGCGTTGATTCGCACATCCGTGGTCAAGTAGGAGAGCATCGTTGCCATATTCGGTGCGATCATCCCGGAGCCTTTCGCAATCCCACCGATCCTTACGGGTGTATCGCCGATTTCGATCTCCACTGCGACAGATTTCGGGTGTGTATCCGTCGTCATAATCGCTTCGGCGGCATCGGCACCTCCTTCCTGACTAAGCGCGCTCACGGCAGCTTGGATCCCGTACTCGATTTTGTCCATCGGCAATTGCTGTCCGATAACACCCGTTGAGGAGACAAGAACAAGATTTGCGTCTATATCGAGTTGCTCGGCTGTTGCGGTAGCCATTTTTCGTGCGTTTGCCATGCCAACCTCGCCGGTGCAAGCGTTGGCGTTCCCGCTATTGACAATTACGGCTTGTCCACATCCGTCACTAAGGTGCTCGCGGCAGACAATCACGGGCGCAGCGGTGACGCTGTTTTTTGTGAAGACGCCGGCGGCAGTCGCTGGGGCATCGGTAACAATGAGTGCCACGTCCTTCGCGTCTGCTGCTTTAATACCTGCATGGAGACCTGAGGCGCGGATACCGGCAACTGCTGTGATTCCGCCATCTATCTGTTTCATGAAACACTCCTTGAGGAATAATGTAAGGCAGGACTTACGCAGCTCCTATTGCTGGCGAGGTTTGAAACCTCGCCAGCGGCGTGCGGGGCGTAGGGTCTCATTAGAAATTGCGTAAGTCCTATAAGGGAAAATTATACTATGTCTTGAACGAAATGTCAAAAACTTATCCGCGAGGTAAGATTAGCGATTAGCGATCAATTGTCAGTTAACCTATAGCCTGCAACATCGGCGCAGGCGGATTTGAGTGACACTGCCGATAGTTCTAACAACCATTATTTCTCCGCAAGGTAAAATTAAAAAGCAAATAAAATGGGTATATGATATAATTTCCTTCAGAATCTCTCTAAACAGCGAGGAAAAAAGATGCACACCATTTTAGAACGCTACCAAAAGACTTTCGCAAAAGATCGAGAAATGTCCGATGCCGCAAATCATCTGTTCCCGGATGGTGTAACGCACGATGGACGTTATATGTCACCCTTTCCTGTTTATATCACCCGGGCCAATGGATCAAAGAAATGGGGACTTGAAGACAAGCAATTTATCGATTATTGGGCGGGACACGGTGCACTCCTCCTCGGGCATAATCCGCCGGAGGTTGTGGAAGCGGTGACAGCACAGATGCACCGTGGCACGCACTATGGCGCGTGCCACCCGTTGGAGATGGAATGGGGTTCACTCGTGACACAACTGATTCCGTCAGCGGAGCGCGTCCGATTCGTCAGCTCTGGGACGGAGGCGACGTTGATGGCGATCCGGCTTGCACGCACGTATACAGGTAAGAATAAACTCCTGAAATTTGCCGGACATTTCCACGGTTGGCACGACAGTGTTATCTTAGGCGCATACCCGCCTTTCGATATGAACGTCCCCGGTATCCCACAAGAGGTGCGTAATACAACTCTGTTATGTCCGCCAAACGACATTGATGCTGTTGAGACACTCTTGAAAACGGATGAAGACATCGCCTGTATTATCCTTGAACCGACAGGGGCATCCTTCGGCATTGTTCCGACGGATGGCACATTTTTGAAGCAACTCCGTGAGTTGACAGAGGCGCACGGTGTCCTACTGATTTTTGACGAGGTTATCACAGGGTTTCGGGTTGCACCCGGCGGTGCACAAGCGCATTACAACGTCACACCGGATATGACAACGCTCGCAAAGATTTTGGCGGGTGGACTCCCCGGCGGCGCCCTTGCTGGTAAAACGGAGGTTCTTGAACTCATCTCCATGAAATCGGAACGCGACGGCTTGAAAATGCCGCATCCCGGCACCTTTAATGCGAATCCGCTCTCCGCCTCCGCTGGCATCGCAATGCTCAACTTAGTCAAAACAGGTGAACCACACAAGAAGGCGAATCGGACCGCCGCACGGCTTCGCGCTGAACTGAACAACGTCATTGATGAATATGAACTCGACTGGGTGGTTTACGGCGAATTTTCGGGGCTTAAACTGCTCGTCGGACACGGTGAAAAAGGGATGCGGACTTCAGATTTCGATCCATACATATATGATTACCGAAAACTGAAAGGGAGTAGCGATGCGGACATGCTGATGCGTCTCCGATGCGGTCTCCTGCTCAATGGGATTGATCTCGCCGGTAATGGCGGAATGACAACCGCCGCGCACACAGCGGAAGACGTTACAGAGACAGTCGCCGCGTTTGCCCAGACACTTGAATGGCTGAAGGCGGAGGAGGCGTAAAATGACGGAAAATACCGGGATGACGATTCAAGAACTCTATGAGTTGTTGTCTAAGCGTTTAGATGAGATGGACGTGCGTCACACAAAGCAGTTGGATGACCTGGAAGCGCGTCATACACAGCGGCTAAATGACCTGGATGCGCGACAGACACAACGTTTAGATGAGATGGACGCTCGACACACGCAGCGGTTGGATCACATTGATGAACGACTTCGGGGTGTTGAGACAGGCATCGCCGAATTGCGGGGACGTAAAGCGGGGTTCTCCGTTCTGAAAGATTGGATCGTCGCGATCTGTGCAGTTGCCGCACTCATCGTCGCAATTATCGCCTTAACGCATTAAATCACTCAAGATGGCAGAAACTCGATACCTATACAAACACACTGCTAAAAATAGAAAAGGAAGCCAATGAAGACAATTACGTATCGCGACGCGCTCAAGGAAGCACTCGTGGAGGAGATGGAACGCGATGATGCCGTCTTCCTGATGGGTGAAGATATCGCTGAATACGGCGGTGCTTATAAAGTGACGGACGGACTGTTCCAAGAATTCGGGAAAGACCGAATCCGAAATACACCGATCTCGGAAGCCGCTATTATCGGGACTGCCCTCGGCGCGGCGGTCACAGGAATGCGCCCCGTTGCAGAGTTGATGTACATCGACTTCACAGCGGTAGGCATGGATCAAATCGTGAACCAAGTCGCCAAGATCCGTTATATGGTCGGTGGACAGTTAGATGTGCCGCTCGTGATTCGGACGCAGGGCGGTGCGGGTCGATCTTCTGCCGCACAGCACGCTCAGAGTCTTGAAGCGTGGTTCGTGCATATCCCCGGACTCCTCGTCGTGATGCCCTCTACACCCTACGATGCGAAAGGCTTGTTAAAAACAGCCATCCGCGACGACAACCCAATCATGTTTATTGAGCACAAACTTCTCTACACCGAGGAGGGAGAGATTCCTGACGAAGAGTATACGATTCCGTTGGGTGTAGCAGATGTTAAACGTGAGGGTGAAGACATTACAATTCTTGCGACATCACGGATGGTCTTGAACGCACTTATCGCCGCCGACACACTTGCTGCTGAAGGTATCTCTGCTGAAGTCATTGATCCACGGACATTAATGCCGCTTGATAAAGACAGTATTCTCGACTCCGTTAAGAAAACGAATCGGTTGCTGATCGCACACGAAGCGGTCGGTAGAGCGGGGTTCGGGGCGGAGATTGCCGCGCTTGTCGTGCGGGAAGCGTTTGACTATCTCGATGCACCCATTGAGCGGGTCGCGGCGGCACCGGTACCTGTTCCCTTCGCACCGGTGATGGAGAATTTCGTTATCCCGGATGCGGAGCAGATCACTGATGCCGCACGGAAACTCGTCCGTTATGAAATTTAAGCAACAGCCTGTTTTTGATAAATTTCTGGCACGCTAAGCAGCGTGCCAACAAGAGGGTGGATTTAAGTTTCCTCTCTCTTCACCAACTGCTGATACATCCGCGTCAGACCGAAAGCGACCGGTGCCCATAATACTGCCACTACCATAACCGTAATGGAGTATGCCACACCCGCAATCGTCTCTACGCCCAACTTCACCAATACAAGCACACCGGCACTCCCACCCTTCGAGAAGCGGTACCCGAACGAATCAATCACCTGTTTCGCGCGGTAGCGTGAATCGTAAGAAAGCGGCATATAGAACAATTCCTTTCCTGCACGGAAAAGCGAGTAATCTAAGGCTTTAAAAGTTACATACGCCGCTGTACCGGTTCGGAGTGAAGGAGAAACCGTCAATATGAGACTACTAACGAAGTGAACTATGGGAATAGTGAGGTGAATGTAACGGAGCGCGATAAATCTAAGTGCGAGTGGCACAACCAATAGTTGCAAAATACCCGCTGCCAATCCGAGGTTTCCGTATACCGAGCCGAAAAATGCAGTCCGTGTATCTGTATCAGGTCTCTCTATTTCAGCCAACGCATTGAATCGCAGATCCAGCATAGTGGACACTATCTGCGTACTTATAATCAACACCCCGATAAAAATCAGGTATCTGGAACGAAAGAGTGTTCTTATGCCGGTGTGTCCGAGCCTGCCACCAGTCTCTTCCGCACTGGGTTTGGGTTCACCGCCAAGCTTGTAAGCAAGGACACCAAGGAACGCCGTCGGGACGAGGGACCCTGCTGTGAATAATAACAATGCGTCGGAGCCTAACACGGTTGCCCATTGGCTCACAAGCGTGCCGCCGAGGAATGAACCCATAGAGGCAACGGCACAAAAGGGACCATTAATACGCTTCGCTTGTTCAGTCGTTAGCACACTGTTGACAAATGACCAGAACTGTTCGATGACTATTACGATATATGCTTCGCGGAATACATAGATGATCGCCGCCGCGAAACTCATACCGCGTGAAAGCGCAGCGTAGCATCCGAGAATTAAAATCGCAGAAAAAAGTGAGGTTATTGCCAAAGCACGTGTCGCTCCCAGCCATGAGAGCAAACGACCGTAGCAGTACAGCATCACGATCATACTCGGAGGAACCGCCACCATACCACGTGGGAGATTCTCAGCACCATATGCCTCAATAAACAGGGAGGAGGATACGGAACGGATGAACTCATAACCGAATAACACAAAACAGGCGGCACCGCTGATTGAGATAGCCGCATAGATAAGTCGTCGTGGAAACATTATGTAAGATTGCCCCTCAAGAAGTTTTTTACCGCTCCGGGATGCTGTCCTCAGCCGGACGCGGATTGTGAACCCAATGTCCACTCGGATCGCTGCCTCTCGCGACAATCGCGCGTTGATTCCAATTGTTTGAGGCGTGGACTTCAGGCGGTACGAACCGCATCGTCAACCCGCAACGCCGTCTGTCTGAGGTGTTCGGTTCCGAACCGTGTAATAGCAGGTCCGAGTGCAGCGACATCTGTCCAGCTTTCATCTCAAATGGAAAAGGTGCATCCCCGTATTGTGTTGCCCCATGCACCGTCTGACCTAATACATTCTTTTCCTCAGCGGTGCTCGGTTCAAATGCGATTTGTCCGTGCAGATGTGATTTCGGGATGACGGTCATCGCACCGTTCTCGACTGCCGCATCGTCGATCGCAAGCCATACGGTGACGGTCTTACTCGGAGAGAGGGGCCAATAAGAAGCGTCCTGATGCCAACTCACCTGCTTCACATCCCCCGGTAGCTTGCAGAAGTAGTGTGTTCCCCAACAGATTAACGTTTCGCCCAATAGGTCTTGCACGTAATCCAGAATTCTGCCTTCAGTAATCAGATCGTGGATACCCGGACAGGCGGTATGCCATCCGTTGATGGAGTAACTATTCATCCCTGCTGCCACTGCTTTCTCCATGAGCTGATCGAAATAGGCACGGTGTTCCACCATCTCCGATTCAGAAAAGACATCCAGCGGCGAGATAAAACCTCTTTCATTGAAGTGCTCAATTTGGGCATGCGTTAAGGTCGATGGATTTTTGTTTTCAACAGGAAAAAACTGAAGTGTTCGATTGAGTTCCGGCATTGCATCCGTAATTGGCATCGGAGTGTCCTTTTTTCTCCACGTAGGTTAGAAGTTTGTAGTGTGTGCTATATATCTGTTTTCAACTGTCCCCAGCGAGTCGCAAGTTTGCCATGCGGCTCAACGGCGAAGGCGGGGATATCTTCTCCGTCAATGACCAAATTGTCGTAATGGACGTTTGCCTCGTATGCAATGAAACCGATACGTCCGCTGTTACGAAATTTTGCATCATCGTCTCCCTCGAACAAAAGTTCATTATCCACAAAACACTTGTAGTTATGACCCTCTGCGACAATTTTAAGACGATAGGTCTCGCCGACTTCTGGATCAATGGGTAAAGGGGTTACGATGTGCTCAAATTGATTCTCTCTCCATCGGGAAAATTGGCATTTATGCTGGTCTGTGCGAATCCAGAACCGCATACCGTTGTCCCCGTCTGTATCGGCACGGATTAACACACCCGCTGCATTCACATTCACGTTTTTCACCAACGTTACATCCACCTCAAGGGTGTAATCTCCCCAATTTTCATCGCCGAACATCGTCTTGGCATATTGCGCGCCAGAGGTCTCGGCATAAGCATCTTTCACGATTTTCCATTCGCCACTGACATCGTTCCAACCATCGGGAAGTCCATTATCGAAGTTTTCCTGCCATACTCCTGCCGAAGCAGTAGAAGTCAATATCGCGACCATGAATATGACGAATACGATATATGAATAGCGCATCGGTTCCTCCAGTCTATCGGATCGTAATCCTGACTCAGACAACTAAACGCAACCACCGATAATTATATCTATATTCATTGATAAGTCAAGTTAAACCTGTGGGAAATGGAACTGTTTATGGTGAAACGTAATAATATGTAGACGTTCAATGATTTGTGGAAGGGTTTCTTGGGGAAATCCGCAGAAAAGATCCAAGCAAAACCCCAAGTAAAAGCACCCGATTTTCTTGGCAGGTCCACCATCCCCGCTGGCGAGGTTTCTAACCTCGCCTTCTAACCGCCGACTGCTGATTGCTGATTGCTACGGATCTCCAAATCCCGACCTCTAACGCAATCTCCCCAAAAATTTGACATAAAAGAAAATTTATGGTAGTATGCAACACTATACTTTCAGGACTTACGCAAATGCGTTAGAAAAAGGGATATTGAGACGCGAAAACGGGCATTGCGGCACTTTTAACCCCCTAAATCCCCCTTATCAGGGGGACTTTGAGAGGAAATGCGTAAGTCCTGACTTTGTTATGTCATACCATATTAACTGAACTTTGGACAAAAGAACAGACATCCCTATAAAACCTACCTATTAGAAAAACACTAAGAAAATGGACGAAAAACGAGCAAGTGGACGCTACTACACCCGCGGGAATCCGTTTCAGTTGGAACCGTTCCATACATGGGCAAAAGCCTCCAATTTAGAACACCAGACCGTTTTAGAACCCTTTGCGGGTGCGAAGGACATTCCACGGTTGATGGACGCAGCGCACCTACCGTGCCGAGATTGGAAATTTTTTGACATCGAACCGGGGGCAGAAGGGATCGTGCAACGCGACACGCTCACCGATTTTCCCAAAGGATTCAGCGCTTGCATCACCAATCCACCGTGGTTGGCACGCAACTCCGCAACGCGCCGCGGCTTATCTTTCCCTGAAGCGACCCGTTACGATGACCTCTACAAATACGCGATTGAGCAATGTCTGAAGCATTGTGGCTGGGTCGCCGCAATTATTCCAGAGGCGTTCATTCGGAGCGGGCTGTTCCTGAAAAGGTTACACGATTTCATCTCTTTAGTCCCACAAAAAGCGGGGAAGACGGAAAAGGAAAATAAAAAAAGAGACACCTCCTATATGTTTGAGGACACGGAGCACCCTGTTGGTCTCGCACTATTTGAACCGGACATAACGTCGGATGTTAGGATCTGGCGCAACAATCAGTTTCTCGGCACCCTGCGTGAACTACGCGAACACCTCCCGCAACCTTCTTCCAATCGCGGCATTGTGTTCAACGACCCGCGGGGAAATCTCGGACTCATCGCGATAGACAACACCGTTTCCGCCTCTATTCGTTTCTGTCCACCAGAGGAACTCAAAGACTATCCGATTCGTGTCCATTGCCGTTCCATTACCAAGATTGGCGTGCCGTGCCGCGTGGATATTGATGTACTCAATGCTCGGTTAGCAACAATCCGAGAAAAAACCCACGACGTTTTTCTGACGGCGTTCAAAGGCATACGCCGCGATGGACACTACCGACGACGGTTGGATTGGACTTTGGCGCGGGCAATTATTGACATACGGCATCTACAACTTGAAATGAGCATGGAGTAAAAAATGAACATCCTTAAATTAATCTGCATACTCCTACTGTTAACACTGATCACTCTCACAGGGTGCATACCGGGCGATGGCAAACACGATGATGGGAATCCGGCTGGATTTTTCTGGGGCATCTGGCACGGATGGATCGCCCCAATCTCATTGATATGGGGAATTTTTGATCCATATATCCGTGTCTATGAACCCAAAAACACAGGATGGTGGTACGATTTCGGGTTTTACATCGCCATCATCAGCGGCTTCGGCGGTATCTCCTTTACGCGGCGCAAACGTAAGAAGGTTGTAGTGCAGGACAGCAGCAATGCTGATTAAAAACATTAAAGCCACGGAGAAGATGTGATGAAGACTTTTGAAACTCGAGGTCCTGTAGACGCCGAGCGAAACTATGTCGTCAAACGGACAACGGAACTGGCAGATTTCGTTGCGCGCGTCAAACAAGGTCGTTACATTGTTATTTTCGCGCCTCGTCAGGCGGGAAAAACGACCTTTTTCCGATGGGCATTGGATGCCCTCGCAGCCGAAGGTATAACGTACTTCCCTATCCAATTGGATTTTGAGGCATATAAAAACCTGACCGCCTCCGTTTTTTACGGTGAACTCTACAAAGATATTCGTGAAGAAGTTGAAAAAGTTTTCCAAAAACGGGGACACGTGCCATCGGAAGCACTTCATCAATATTTGGCAGGGACCCAGGTAACCGATCATCTGTCAATGCTGCGGTTCTTTACAGGACTCGAAAATCTGCTAAAACCGCAGCGACTTGTGATGATCATTGACGAGTTCGATGGAATTCCGAGGGCTGCCGTCAGTGATTTTCTCTATTCGCTCCGCCGTATCTATCTCTCTGGGGCGGACTCGCGATGTCCTTACAGTCTTGGTATCGTCGGTGTTAAAAGTATAACGCAGCTCAACTATGACCGCTCCATCTCACCCTTCAATATTCAGGATGAGTTCGCCTTGCCTAACTTTACGCTCGAACAGGTGCAGGAACTCCTTGGACAGTATACGGATGCAGTTGGTCAACCCTTCGCTCCTGAAGTCATCAAAGCACTTCATAAACAGACAGCCGGTCAGCCTTTCCTTGTGAATCGCTTTGCACAGGTTCTCACTGAGGAATTGAACATCCCGATAACCGAGTGTATTAACATAACGCACTTTTCGGAAGCACACACGCGATTGCTACGCGAACGGAACGTCAACATTCAACATCTCATAACAAATATCCGAAGGAATCCACGCTTTGAAACCCTTCTCATGGGAATCGTTTCCCGCGATACAGGTGTGGATTTTAATCTCGATAACGAATTTATTTCGGATCTCGCTACTTATGGTATCCTCGCGGAAGGTGCCGACGGAATGTGTGAGGTTGTCAACCCGATTTATCAGTATCGCATCATGAAAGCGTTCCAACCCCTGATAAACGGACTGGAGTGTGAATACTTCCCAGAGGACGCAGAAACCGATTTCTTAGATTATCTCGCGCCCGACGGACAGATTCGACTGGAGCCTTTACGAGACTTTACGGAATGAAAGCCCAATGCTTTAGCTTTGGGATGAAGTTCCGCCCTATTGGAAAGGACCAAACGTCTAAAATAGATTTGACATTCAGTCAAAAATGTTGTATAATTAATAGTATCACGTTGGCAGACATAATCAGCGTTACCGCTTGGTAACGTGTCTGCCTACCCACTGATTAGGGGTTACAAGCGTGATACGTGAAAGTCTATGAAAACAGAAAAATACGAGTTCTACCCTCAATCTAACTTGATACAGATCGGCAATTTGATTGACGATTTGCATGGTGTGCATGTTCACCTGTTGATGTTGCAGAGACGCTATTATCGTATCTATGGGAAATATGCGTCCTTTGCCCGTATCTGCAATCATATCACGCAGTTGAAACAGCGGACGAAACCGCATTGGAATCAGTTGCCGAGTCAGGTCATCCAACAAGTCGCAAAACGTATTCACTTGGGATACGAAAAGTTCTTTGATAATATCAAAGACCGAAAAGCCGGTAAAACAAAACGTAAAATCGGTAGACCGAAAATCAAACCGACTCATAAATATAACTCACTGACGTTCACACAAGCAGGTTTCAAATTAGAAGGCAATCGGTTGAAAATCAACTGTCTCGGTAAGTCCTTCACATTTTGGAAACACCGCGAGTGGACGGGGCGTATCAAAACCGTCACAATCAAGCGTGACCGCGTAGGCGCCTACTACCTCTACATCACGTGTGAGGACTGTGAACCCTCCGAGAAACTCCCTTTGACCGGTAATGTGGCAGGGGCGGACTTCGGAATGAAAACATTTCTCACACTTTCAGACGGGACGAAAATAGATTCACCCGAATTCTATAAACAAGGTCTCAAGGCAATCCGTTCAGCAAACAAGGCACTCTCCGGCAAGCAAAAGAGTTCAACTGCATGGTATCGTGCAAAGTGGCATCTCGCCCGTGTTCATAAGCAAATCGCCAATAGGAGACGCGATTGGTTCTTCAAATTGGCACTTCGGCTTGTACGTAAATATGATACGATTGCGATAGAGACCCTGAACCTTGAGGGGATGAAACGCCTCTGGGGACGCAAAATCTCTGATATAGCCTTCGGTGAGTTTGCTTTGATCCTCCAATGGACTTTTGTGAAACATGGTAAAACATTCTTGAAAGCGGGACGTTGGGCAGCGACGACAAAACCGTGTTCGGCTTGTGGACATCATAACGAAAATTTAGCACTTTCAGATAGACAGTGGACGTGTCCTGAATGTGGGTTTCACCACGATAGAGACATCAACGCTGCGATAAACATTTTGCAGGCTGGGGTACCCGCGTAACAATGCGCGATAAAACCGTTCGATCACAACTTCGTGAGTGTGGCGGAGACGGAATAATAGCCTGTGGGTGGAGCGACAGTCAGACGGTGGACTCTCTGAGAAAACCGCAGTCGCTATGAAACCGAAGCCCACGCCTTTAGGCGTTGGGTAGTATCACTTGATAACTTTCAGAATTTTATCGCCCGGGCAGGCTATCGAATCCTGCAGGTGCCAGAGACCCCGAAAGAATTCGTTGGACAATACCTTCTTTTCCCCTATCTTGAACAGTTTGTGCGGTTGGTGCGCGGGCGAATGTACCTTGAAGTTCAAACAGGACGTGGTAGAATAGACCTACTTATCCTGCACAATTCGCAAAAGTATATCGTTGAAACCAAGATTTGGGAGGGAGAGCGTTCATACACGACAGGCAAGAAACAACTCGCAGCATATATGCAGTTGGAGGAAGCAACCGAAGGATACTATGTCGTGTTCGATCATCGGAAGAATCCAATGCCTCAGGCAGAGACAAAAATTATCGGGGGTTTCACCATCCGGAGTTACGTCATTCCCGTAATGCAAGAATCCCCTTCACAGGTGGTATAAGGAGAAAAAATGAAAATTTTAGTCATCGGGGGCACAGGCAACATCAGTCGTGGGATTGTTGCTGCGCTGCAAAACCGAAACCATGAAGTCGTCCTTTTCAACCGCGGACAACACGCCGATCCACCGCCGCCAGATGTCCGAGTAATTCACGGTGACCGGAAAAATCGTGAGGATTTCGAGGCGAAAGTCAGCGCAGAAAACTGGGATGCCGTGATCGATATGATTAGTTTCAATGCCGAGGATGCCGCCTCCGCACTTCGCGCATGTCAGGGACGCGTCGGGCACTTCGTGCAGTGCTCAACGGTGATGACCTACGGACCGCCGTTCGCCGGCATCAATCTCCCAGAGACGGCACCGTTGCAAGGCACATCCGGCTACGGACTCGGGAAAATCGAAGCCGACAACCTCCTATTGGATGCGCATGCACGCGATGGATTCCCTGTAACCATTTTCAAGCCGTCCTATACGCATGGACCCGGCATAAATCTCCATCGACAGGTCGGCGGGGACGGCAGTTGGATCGATCGGCTACGAAAGGGCAAACCGATACTCTCGGCAGGGGATGGACTGAACTATTTTCAATTCCTGTCATCTCGCGACGCTGGAATTGCGTTTACAGATATATTAGGCAAATCCGAAGGCTTCGGCGAAATATACAACATCGTCCATCCACAGGCGCGGACGTGGGACGAATGGCACCGCGCGGCAGCGGATGCACTCGGTGTTGACATAGAGATCGTGCATGTATCTCAAGAGACACTCATCGCGATGGCACCTGAACGGTTCAGCGGCTTGCGGGGCAACTTCGGGCATACCCAAATCTTCAGCCACGAGAAACTCGCAGCAGTATTACCTGAATTTCGTCCGCAAGTCCCGGTTACAGAGAGTGTAGCAGAAAACATTGCGTGGATGGACAAACACAATCTGGTGCCAGAGAGTGATGCAGATGATCTGGAGGATCAGATTATCGAGACGGTTCGCAATCTACCCCGTATCCGGTAGGACAGAGGTGAAAATATGTTACAAATACAGTGCAATAATGCTGGGGCAGCGTTAGATTCAGAAAGGCTTGACCTTGTTGAACGCGATCTGCGCGAAGTCGGTTTCCATATCATTGAGAATGTGATTACCGACGAAGAAGCAGACGAGGCGCGCGAGGTTATCTGGAAGTTAATCGAAGAGGACATTGCTAACGGACACGACCACAGTTACGGCGATGGTAAAATCCGACGCGTCTGGGCGATCGTTGGGAAATCTCCCATCTTCCGCTATTTTATCCAGCATCCGACCGTGGTAGCGGTGTGGAAACGGATGCTCGGCGAAGATGTTATCGCTTCCACGTTTACAGCGAACATCGTTGGAGCCGGAGCACCGGCAGGCGGTTGGCATATCGACTATCCGTATTGGGCGATGCAATCTCCGTTCCCGTCCGGTTCATTGACCGGACAGACAGTCTGGATGTTAGACGATTTCACGGAAGAGAATGGCGCAACGGCGTGCATCGCAGGTTCACACAAAACCCTCCGCCGTCCCGAATTGGGAGAGGCAGAAGGGCTTGAGATGAGCATCGCTGTTGCACCGAAAGGCTCGCTCATGTTCACAAACGGTGCGATCTGGCATCAGTCTCGACCAAACCTAACGGACACACCTCGGATCGGATTGCTCGGTATGTATAACAGATCGGTTATTTATCCGCAGGAGGATATGCCGCGTCAGTTGACCGATGAAGAATTGGCAGGCGAAAGCGATGTACTAAAACAGTTGTTGGGTAGGAATATTCAGTTCCGCGATCCTGATCACGGACAGAATTGGCATCGCACGGATAGTGGGTTTCGTGAAGTGTAAAAGGAACTATTGGCGACGGTGTACCGATTGCCGATGACTGATTGCTGACCGCTTTAAATTTCAAGGAGGGCATTTATGCCAGTTGTATCTCAGGATGTTTTGAGAAAGTTTGTATATGATATATATCGCAGTGCTGGTGGCACAGAGGAGGACGCTCGGATCGTCAGCGACCATGTTGTCGATTCTAACCTCGTCGGACACGATTCACACGGTGTCATCAACGCGCCGAACTACATAGGTGGGATGGAAGGCGGGCCCGCCACAGATAAGATGGAGATTGTCAGGGAAAGCGGTGCCGCCACTGTTATCAATGCCAACGGTGCACTCGGTATGGTTGCCGCACGTAAAGCGATGGAGATGGCTGTTGAAAAAGCGCAAACCTGCACTATCGGAGCGGTCGGCTTGCATCGGTGTGGACACGCAGGACGGATGGGAGAATATCCACCGATTGCCGCACGGGCTGGCATGATAGGGATTGTCCTGCTCAATGGTGGTGGGCGTTTCATGCATCCACACGGCGGGACCTCTCGAAGACTACCACCGAATCCGATTGCGATCTCAGTACCACGTCAGGGCGGTGAACCCCTGCTCCTTGATATGACGCTCAGTGTCGTCGCAGGCGGAAAATTGCTCGTCCAGACAGCGCGCGGTGAACCCATACCGGAAGGCTGGATGATAGATGCTGAAGGTCAACCGCTCACAGACCCGAATGCGTTTCGTGAACGTCCGCAGGACACAGCCGTTATGCCGCTCGGTGGCTTTCAGTTCGGGCATAAAGGGTTCGGACTCGGTGTGATGATAGATGCTATCGCTGGTGGACTTTCTTGGGCAGGATGTAGCCGGGAACAACCGACACGCGGGGCAAGTGGCATTGTAATGTTCGCAATCAAAATCGAAGATTTCATTGACTTAGCGGACTATGAACAAGAGATCGCATATCTTGTGGAGTGGGTGAAATCGTCTGCTCGGTTGCCGGATATAGACGAAATCTATGTACCTGGAGAATTTGAGGAACGGAGCCGAGAGAAACGCCTGCGCGAGGGAATACCGATTGAGGAACCGACATGGAATCGCCTCGTGGAAGCCGCAGAACGTTTCGATGTTACGGTTCCGATATAGTAGCAGGCACACACCGTGTGCCGTAAACGGGAGGCAGGAATGAAAATCTACGGTTTGTTTGTTTTGCTTATCGGTATTACGGGGTGTGCCGCACTGAATCAACCTATTGGGGAGATGGCAGCGTCGCGCCTCACTTGTGAGTCTAACCCGGAATTTGTAGATGGTAACCTGGAAACAGAGAGTACATTCGCAGTGAGAGGGTTTGTCCGAAAAGCGTATCTACTTCACGAAGGTGAGGGGCGGCGACTCGCCTATGCACAACAGCGTTACATAACGCAGGTTGAAGGGCAACGCCGCACGGAAGCGATTATCAAACTGGACGCACCTACCTATATTTCCTATGTCGAGGTTTATCCGGGATCACGGCGGATCCCGAATTTCGCGATGATGACGACGACCGATGATCCGCCACGCTTTGATGTCGCCTTTGAACGGGTATCCGACAAACAGCATCAGGACATAGAGGGGGTGACCCCGGTGCGTTATCGCATCGAGCGGGAGGTGCTTTATCTACGAATGAGCGCAGACGGGATAGAGGACAGACAGAATTCCGTCCGGACTGCAAACTCAGGTGTTGAGATTCCACTGAAAGGTGGTGTCATCCGCGAAGTCAAATTTTACATCCGTCAAACACCCGAACCGGAGGCGAAAGATGAATAAATGGGTTTTCAGCATTCTATTATTTTTGCCGTTCAGCATCACTGGTTGTGTGGGACTTCAAGGGAAATCGGGAGCGGAAATTCTGCCATCGCGTTTGTCTTGGCTTCAGGACACGCCTATTGCGGAAATCGCATCTTCACGTCTATTCTGTGAGAAAAATCCTGAAATGGTAGATGGTCAATTGGAAACCGTGGGGGTCTTTGAAGCACATGGGACTCTCCAAAAAGGGTTTGGACGAGGTGGGAACAGCGGACGGCAGTACCAGCATGAAGTCGTGGGTAGTCTAAAAACGGAGACATTGATTAAACTCGACGCGCCAACGTACATTGACTATATCGAAGTCTATCCTGCTTCAACTATCTCTAATTTCATTTTAGATACTACCGTTGAAGAGAAATCGTCGAAATGGATGCTTTCGTTTGAGGCTATTGAAGACAAGCGCGGCGAAAAAATTGAAGGTACACAGCCCGTGAGGCTCCAAATTAGACGGAAAATACTCTATTTGCGATTGACGGCGAACGCGTTGACAGACCCTGAAAATGTCAGCGTATACAACGAGGCTGTCATCAAAGAGATGGAAACTTCTCTGAAAAAGATGGACGCAAGCAAAGAGGTAACCGAGAGGGTAAGCCGACAGTGGCGGAAACAGCAGAGAGCGGGTGAAATGCAGATTCCACTGAAGGGATCCGCGATCCGAGAAGTTAAATTCTATGGAAGGTAATAAAATACGCTTGACTTTTGTTTTCGAATCTTGTAAAATAAAAGTGATGAACAGGGTTTATTCATAACATCATCTTTAAATAGCTGGAGGATTAGAATCCGATTGCAGAAACAAGAATCGAAGGGTGTTCCCATACAGAGTAATGCTGAAGTGCAAGCCCTCTTCGGGCAAAGTGATGCCTTCTTGAAAATTATTGAAGATGGATTTGATGTTCGCGTTGTTTTGAAAAGTGACAGCATTGCTGTCGTTGGTGAGGATATCACAGAAGTTAACCGGGTGACAGCGGTTCTCGAATCCCTACTTCATCGCATCCGGAAAGGAGAACGCATTCAGGCAACCGATGTCAACTATGTTATTCGAGCCTCGAGTGCCGGTGAACGAGATGTTTTGGGTGAGACTGGAGCCGAGTCTATTCCAGTATTCTCGAAACGCGGTGTAATTCGTCCCAAAACTGCTGGGCAGAAACGGTATGTTGAGGCAATTAAGCACAACGACTTGGTCTTCGGCATCGGACCGGCGGGAACAGGAAAGACGTATCTCGCGATGGCGATGGCGGTTTCCGCACTCAAAAGCGGACAGGTGAGCCGTATTATCTTGACACGTCCGGCTGTTGAAGCCGGTGAACGTCTCGGTTTTTTACCCGGCGACATCGCAGACAAGGTCCATCCATACCTGCGTCCGTTATACGATGCACTCTATGATATGATGCCACCAGAGGCACTCGACAAATACATTGAACGGAATGTTATTGAAGTCGCCCCTATCGCTTTCATGCGAGGCAGGACACTCAATAACTCGTTTGTCGTCCTTGATGAGGCACAAAACGCCACTATTGAGCAGATGAAGATGTTTTTGACCCGACTCGGTTTCGACTCAAAAGCTGTGGTTACGGGTGATATTACGCAGACGGATCTTCCCAACCATAAAGTCTCAGGACTCGCAGACGCACAAGAAGTGCTTTCGGGCATCAAAGGAATCCAGTTCGTCTATTTTTCTAAAGTTGATGTCGTACGGCATGAACTGGTCCAACGCATTGTTGAGGCTTATGAGCAGGCATCACCGCACAATGTGAGACGGAACGGAGTAACTTCATCGGATGTCTCCAACAGAGAAGGATAACCGTTTTGATTCGGGTTACCAATACGAGTCGCTATACCACTTTTGATGTAGAGGGGGTGTATAGCGCGGTGCGTGCAACGTTAAAGGCACATGACGCAGAACCGTGCGAGGTCAGTGTCCTCTTGACAGATGATGTTGATATTAGACAACTCAACCGAGACTATCGTGGCATTGATGCACCGACGGATGTATTAGCGTTTTCAATGCGTGAAGGTGAAGACGGTGATGTAAATCCAAGTTTGCTCGGAGATCTCGTTGTATCCCTTGAAACCGCGGCACGACAAGCATCGACAAAAAACGGACTCAGTGGCGTTTGCGGTAACCTTGAAACCGAAACCGCACTGCTCACAGTACACGGCATGCTACACCTACTCGGTTACGACCATCAGACACAAGAAGAAGCCACGATCATGTTTGAAAAGCAGGAAAGTATCTTTCGTACCCTCGATTTGTAGGCGGATATAGAACAGTGTGCTGGTTCTTGATGATACCAAAACCGTAGCCTGCAACAACGGCGCAGGCGACTCGTACGGAAGACACGTCGAAGTTTTAACCTACGTCGTTTAACCGCAAGGTAAAATTAAAAATTGGACGACCTAGACTTAGTCATCAAACTCGTTAGCTTAGGTATACTTTTAATTCTCAATGCGCTGTTTTCAGCTGCCGAAGCGTTACTCGCTCGGTTAACGCGAGACGATCTTCTCAAATTTGCCGAAGAGGGTGGCAAACGCTACGAACTGCTGACCTCCCTATTGCACAACCCACGCCGCTACTCGCTGACCATTATCACGGCAAAAACTATTCTGATAGTGGTAAGTGTTATGGTATTTATAACATTTTGGGAATACCAGTATCCAGTGGCAAATGCGGCACTCGCAGTCGCATGCTTCGTTGTCTTTACTGAATTGTTCCCCAAAAATTATGTACAGGGTAGTACAGGGGAAGCAACCATTCGAGCGCTTAGCGTACTACGCGTCATCTATTGGGGCGGATTCGTGGTTTTAATCCCATTGAATTTTCTCGCGAATCTCATTGTCCGTGTCTTCGGTGGAAAAGTTACCTCAGCACAGGACAGCCTCGTATCCCCAGAGGTTTTAGAGACGCTTGACAACGTCGCCGATAGCCAAGAACTTTTAGAACCAGACGACCGAGAAATGATCTCTCGGATTTTGGATTTGCCCGACAAAGTCGTCCGAGAAATCATGGTCGCCCGAACCGATATGGTTTGCCTTGAAGTCAATACACCCGGCACTGAGGTTCTACAGACAACGATTACCTGCCGACACACCCGTATTCCCATCTACGAAGAAACCATCGACCGGATCGTCGGAATTTTGCACGTTAAAGATATGTTGGATTGCTGGGAGAAAGACAAACCGATCAATCTAAGTGAGTTGATCGTTGATCGGGGACCTTTTTTCACGCCAGAGAGCAAGAATCTTTCAGAACTTTTCCGAGAACTTCGGGCGCATAAACAGCACATCGCAATTGTTGTGGATGAATACGGCGGCACCGCTGGGATTGTCACTTTAGAAAACATCATCGAAGAAATCGTCGGCGAAATACACGATGAAGACGAAATGGATGAACAGGATGACTATGTCCAGATGGATGCTAACACCTATTCGGTGGATGCAAGACTAAATCTTATCGAGTTGAACGAAAGACTTGGTACGGAACTTGAAGCAGAAAATATTGACACGATCGGTGGGTTCGCTGTGGACCATCTCGGACGCGTGCCTGAACAAGGGGATCAATTTACCTTCCGCGGTATCCGCTTCACCATATTTGAGGCAGACGAACGGCGCATCCATAGGATTCATATCCGGATGCCCGATATTGACATCAGTGCTGCGTCCTAAAAAGCAAAAACTATGGGCGACAACTCTGCAGATATGCCTTGCGAGTGTTTCCCTCAAAAAAGAAGTAAGATTCGCATCAGGGACTGACACATTGGAATTAATTTGACAAAGCCCATCAGAGTAAGGTATAATTAAACATAAAGAACGGGGCGTAGCGCAGCCCGGCTAGCGCGCCTGCTTCGGGAGCAGGAGGTCGGAGGTTCAAATCCTCTCGCCCCGACTTTATTCCTTCTACCTAAACGCATCCACCGCACTTCAAATCATGGCAGCTCAAAAAACCCAAGCGATTGTCATTCGCACCTTTCCCCTTCAAGAATTCCATAAAATCATTACCTTCTACACGCCCGACTTCGGGAAAGTTAAAGCAGTCGCTTACGGCGTAAAAAGCCCGAAAAGCCGCCTCGGTGGAAGCTTAGAACTCCTCAATCATGGGACACTCCTCTTTCAGCATCGCGAAAATCGGGAGTTGCAGAACATCACCGATTTCAATCTAATTGACGGGTTTGACGCGATTCGCTCTGATTTTACGCGTATCACCTACGGCTGTTACTTCGCCGAATTGGTGGATAGCATCGCATCAGAGGGACTTGCCAGCCCTGAAATTTTTAATCTCCTCTATGCCACCTACCAATCTTTAACTCATGCGACTGATATTCCTTTGCTCGCGAGAGGATTTGAAATTAAGTTTCTGGACTGTGCTGGCTACGGACCGGAGCTCTCGCGATGTGTACATTGTGGTTCAGCTGTAACAGAGGCGTTTCCAGTTGAAGAAGACGCACCAATAAACAGGCTTAGTATCACCTTCAGTGTTCGCTACGGCGGTGTACTCTGTGATAATTGTGGAAATCGAGACGGTGCCGCCTTTACAATCGCACCCGGTAGTTGTGAGTTGCTAAAAATGCTTCGGAAATCTGAATCGGAGCGGTTCAATCGAATCCGTGCCTCCACCCGCAATCATAAAGAACTTAAACGTCTGCTCGGTAACTTCATCGAACATCATACCGAACGGAACTTAAAAAGCCTCAGATTCATTGAGAATGTTTTGTAGACCCCAAACAATTTATATAGTTTGTCTGGAAACATTCAGAACATATTAAGGAGTCATGAAATTGAAGAAAAATAGTACCTTAAAAACTTTTAGCGGCAGGTTTCGGAAACTTGCAAGCTTCACCAAAGTAGCATTTTTCCTACTCGTTGCTGTATATATAGCGATAGCAGTTAATTTTGATGTCTCTGCGGCGATCACAGGAAAAGTTTCTGGGGTTATCACCGCTGAAGCAACAAATACACCGCTGGCGGATGTCACGGTGACACTCGTCGGAACGAGTACCACCACGACAACCAACAGTGCTGGCTACTATGTTATGACCAACATCCCACCCGGAAGTTATGATGTCAAGGTTGAGGGCGAGGATTATGCGGCGAAGACTGTCGCAGGAACAAAAGTACTCGCCGGTCTTACGACGACACTCGACTTTACACTCAAGAGTGCCGCCGTGCAACTTGAGGGTATAACCGTAACAGCTGTCAAACCTCTGATCAAGCGGGATGTCACGCAAACCACAAGAATCATTGAATCAGAAGATATTGAGGCGATGCCTCGTGATACTGTGAATGGAATATTGCAAACCCTACCTGGGGTTGCAGTGCTAAACTCAACCGGTTCAGCCCATGTTCGGGGGGGCAGGTCTATGGAGATTCGGTATCTCATTGACGGTATCCCGATTAATAATCCGATCAGCAGAAGTTTGGGATTGAGTATCGGCACGAATTCCCTTGAGCAGATGGAAGTCATCACCGGTGGGTTCAATGCAGAGCACGGGGATGCGCAATCTGGTATTGTTAATCTCATCACGAAAGTCGGAACAAATAAATTCTCTGGGAGAATCCGCTACCGAGTCGGACAGTGGGGAACGCACCACGGCGATCCGTTATACGGTCCGTGGCTCGATCCAGACAACGGATTTCGACCCGTTGCGATTGAACCCTTTAGAGGTATTTTCTTTGGCCAACCTTATGACTACCAAAAACCGTACCGCGGAGATGATATTACGGTTGCGGAGTTAGCGGAACGCGAAGGTGACGAACAGGTGATCTTTACGGAGATTTTCCCCGGTGTGTATGCAGACCGGACAGAAAACCCGCTCCAACCCGTGATAGATCCAGAAACGGGTGAACCGCAGGTTAACCCCGATACGGGTGAAACGATTCTGACACGCCAACCTTATCGGGATGCCGATGGCACTGTTATTGACTATGAAAAGAAACAGGTTACTTTGTTGGATGGCTACGTCGTGGATCTCGAACAGTATCAGGGATTGTACAACGACACGAAAAAGTACGATCTATCTCCAAGCCATATCGGTGAATTTGCACTCAGCGGACCGATATGGGGGAATCGGTTGACATTCGCTGCCTCCAGCCAGTTTTCACGGAATCACAGTTTTTTCCCGAATAGTAACGGGACAGGATATATCTTCCAAGGGAAACTGAAGTTTGAAGTAACACCGAGTATCAAACTCACCACAAGTGGGCTTTTCAATAAGTCGGAAAGTCACTCTTATGGGGGTTCGCTACGCTTTTGGCCTGATGCCGTTCCGGTGTCAAATTCAAACGCTCGGAATACGTCCGTGCGACTTTCACATAATATCAACTCTGGTACTTTCTATACACTAACACTTGGGCAATTTCATCGTTCTGGTGAGTCGCATCAACCCGGAAAAGTGTGGGATCCGTTGGAAAAGGCGTTTGATGAAAACGCTTGGGATCCCGATAAATCCTTTGAGCAGAATCAAGAAGAAGGCAGGATCAGGAACCCGCCCCAACAGGCGTATAACGATACAACCTATTTCGTTGCAGGTGACAGTAATTCTTGGGGTACCAGTAACGCAACGACCTCAATAGCAAGAGCAGATTTTGCCAGCCAAGTCACAGCAAACCACCTGATCCAGACAGGTGTTGAGTTCTTGGGATATGATCTCTATAATCTCAGCACAACGAATTACGGAAGTTCTAACCTCTACATGGAGTACTATGATGTCCAGCCGCAATCCTTGAGCATATATCTCCAAGACAAGATGGAGTACGAAGGCATGATCGTCAACGCTGGTTTACGATATGATCTATATAGTCCATCCGGTGCCTCACCTTCCGACCCGTTTGATCCGCTTGAACTCAACGACGATGGCACAATCAAACTCGATAAGAGCACCTATAAGGTTGGGCTTCCTATCATTAAAGATCCGGTTGAAGCTTCTACTAAGCACATGATCGCACCACGCCTCGGTATTTCTTTCCCCGTTACTGATCGGTCGAAGTTGCACTTTACATACGGACATTACTATCAGATTCCACGAGGTGATGATCTCTACGAAAATCTCAGTTTTGATATGCGGGGCGCAATCCGAAGGAGAGGGAATCCTGACTTAGATCCAGAGAGAACCATCGCTTACGAAGTCGGTATCATACGGCAATTCACCGACGACCTAACGATTGACATCACCGGGTTCACCAAGGATATTGACAAACTCGTCAATAGTGTACACGTCGACATTACCAACGATTATAGCTACTTCCTCAATGATGAATTCGAGGGTATGATCCACGGCATCTATGGACGGGTTCAAGGTTTTGAACTCACGATTCGCAAGTGGCGTGCAGGTGGAAGTCCGGTCTCTGGAATGCTCAGTTACACCTATTCCGTCGCGAAGGGAAAAGGCTCCAGTCGAAATCTGGGTTACCTCACCTACTACCGGCAGCAGCCTGACGTAACTGAAAGCCATCCACTGGCATGGGATCAACGTCATATCTTATCCGGACTTTTGGACATCCAATTGCCGTTCGATTCTTCTGTCAATCTTATTGGCAGGTATGGGAGCGGTTTGCCTTACACGCCTAATCCGAGATCACCGACCAAGCCCGACATCAACTCGAAGCGGTATCCGCCAACCTATAATGTTGATGCCCTTATCAGCAAACGGAGTCGCATTGGTGGGTTAACCTACACCTTCTTTGCCGACATTCGGAACATCTTCAACACGAAAAATCTGGATGATCTCCTCGATCCTGTGACCTACGACCGATACGGGATCCCGCTCGACAACCAGAAACATTCACATCCCCTATCATGGAGCTCCCCGCGCTTAATTATGATGGGCGTGAGTCTTGATTTTTAGGAAGGAAAATAATGAAACTGCAACAAACAATGCCACTTTCATCCATCTACAACCGAGAAGAAGAATTCTCTGCAGCCCTTGCCGACAACCTCGATGCCCTCAGCGTAGGAAGTTTTTCAGATTATCTTTATGAATGTAATGATTCACCTAAACAGATAAGAGTGCAATTTCCTGCCCTTAATAAAGGCAAGAATAATCAAAACGACTGGGATGAGATTCGCGAGGTATTAGTTACCATGGGAACTGACATCTACAACAAAATTAGAGAATCTGATCTATAGGACACTAAAGTTTGGACAATTCGTATTGCGTGCATATTGAGCTTTCAAGGCGTTCTCTATTTTTCTGTGAGTTTTGCACAGAGCGGTAACTCATAAACAAAAGGATTTCAAGCAGAGAGAAGCGCAGCCCCAGCGGGGCGGAATGTCTATAGAAACACAGCCCCCCTACCTCCATAGCCCCAGCGGGGCGGCATTTATAGAGTCAGTCTTATAAGGTTCAACGATCACAGATGGTTGGTGTGGGACAATTTTTTGATGTCCTTGCGTTTGAAGAAGCACAATGATGTGTGCGAAAGCACATCTGTAAAAGAGGTTATGTATGCCGTTTGTTGGTGAACTATACTTCGACCCCTCAACCGAGAAACGCATTCGCGATGCATGGAAAGCCCTTGATGAGAAGGGGATTAGTGATTCTATGCCCAAAGGGGGTTACCGTCCGCATGTATCGCTTGGGGTTTGCGACCATCTTGAAGCGGTAACCGTTTGTCGACAAATTGATTTACCAGTCTCCACGGACGTCAAAGAAATGGGATTGGTGAAGGTTTTACCTACGGGTTGTCAAACACTGCGCGTGTACAATCTCAAGTCGTAGAAGGAATAGAAGCGTTTCAGACGAATTCATAACATAGCAATGAATTTTGGAGGAATCCGCTTAAACAGCGAATTTACACTCATAAAAATCGTCCTATTCTGCATTCTGATCGCCTCCGGTGTTTTGGTGCTGCGGAACCTTGGACACAGTGGCATTACCTATTGGGACGAAGGATTTCATGCCGTTGTAGCCCGGAATTTGACGAAGCATCCGCTCAAATTCACGCTCTACGATCAACCGTGGCTCCCTTACGACTACAAAGGGTGGGGTGAGAACCACATCTGGCTACATAAACCGCCTGTGGCGATGTGGACGATCTGGCTCTCACACCTTATTTTTGGCATCAATACATTCGCACTCCGGTTGCCGTCGGCAATCAGTTTAGTTGTAACAACGTGGTTGACATATCGGATCGCTTCGGATCTCTTTGACAAACGGGCAGGACTCATTGCGGCATTTCTTCAAGCGTTTAACCCGTTTCTCTTTGAGTCCGTTCACGGCTATCGCTATTCGGATCATATTGACATCGCTTTATTGCTCTGGGTACAGGTTTCGTGTTGGTTCCTGCTCCGCGCCATTCGGACGGGAAAACGGAAAAATTACATCTTATCCGGCGTTGCGATGGGGATTGCGTATCTGTCGAAAAGTTACCTTGCACTCATCACCTTTGGCATTGCATCGGTCGTTTGGGGGCTCGCCTGGTATACTGAGCGGCGTCATTCGAAGGGCATAGTCCATAACGGAGTGGAGGACGGTTCTACGGAGAGGCGCGTTAAATGCCTAACCCGCCTGACCGAACCGCAAGGTAAAATTAAAATAAGCGACATCGGATTGCAACTTTTAGCCGCTATTGCGACAGTAACACCGTGGGTCATCTATTGCCTGATTTACTATCGCAAGGAATTCCTTTGGGAACACAAACGCGTCCTTGACCATCTGAACACGGATGTCGAAAGTTGGGGGGCAAGTTGGGATCGACCACTGTTTGACTATATGCCGCTGTTTTATCCAGTGTTCTATGCCGTCCTCGTTGCGGCGGTTTTGTGTCTAATCGTGGTCATGTTCAAACGTTGGCAGTTAGCGGAACTTTTCGTATTAGCGTGGGGTATCGGTGTGATCGTTCCGCACACGCTCGCGGAGACGAAAACGCCATCGGCAACGATGATTGCTGTGCCACCGCTACTGATGTGTCTCGCAGCTGTCATCAGCCGAGCGTGGCAACGACGCGACTGGATTTACACCTCTATTTGGATGGCAGGGATGCTGGCGATTACTATTATTTCTGGGGGGCGGACCCTCGTCAGGAGTCGTGATCAGTTCGATGGACTCAAAAAGATCGCACCCTTTATCCAAACGAATTTCTGGATCGTTGAGCAACTTATTGGATTTGGCATACTATTAGCAATTTTCGCGGGTGTGTATATGCTCGTTCGCCGTCGTAATGTTCAAAGGTGGGTATGGTTTGGACTCCGAACGGTCGCCCTGATAATTGCATTATTCTATGCAGGACGCTATGTGCAAGCAACTTACAAGGTCACGGAACGGAATAGTAGAATTCCTTTGTATGAAACAAGTGGACCGCGGCTCCAACGTGAAATGCCAGAGAATGCCTGTTTCTTTCTCGACGATGAGCGCGTCGGCGCGCACTTCGATTTGATGTATTATGCCGATAGGTCAACGTATCAGATTTACAATGAGCACATGAAAGAGCCTCGCGATTTCAAAAGTCAAGCCAAGACAGCACGTGAGGCGGGCGCGATTCCATATCTTTTCTCTATCAAAGAAATGGCTTACAATTATCCGTTGTTCATCGAAGGTGAAGTGGACATCGGGAACGGAAAAACGCAACGGTATCGGATTTTTGAGATCACGGAAACCCAATGATTAGGTGAATGGCAAGTTGTGAATTATAATTTAATACTTATATGAGAATTATATCACGCCGTGCTTTAAGAGAATTTTGGGCAAAATATCCCGAGACTGCGGGATCTCTTCAAGCGTGGTATGCTAATGTGAAACGTGCCAATTGGAAAACACCATCTGATGTCAAAGCAATTTATCGAAATGCCAGTTTCATTCAGAACAACCGGGTAGTATTCAATATTAAAGGCAATTCCTACCGTTTGATAGTGGCAATTAATTATCAATATGGCATTGTTTACGTCCGATTTGTTGGGACGCATCAAGCCTATAATAGGATTAACGCCGCTACAATCTGAGGTGATAACAATGGAAATTAAGCCAATTAAGACCGAAGCAGACTATGAAGCTGCACTGAAGGAAATAGAGCAACTTTGGGGATCAAACTACGGTTCACCAGAAGGGGATAAACTTGATGTGCTCGTCACGTTGGTAGAGGTATATGAAGAGGAGCATTATCCCATTCCACCGCCAGATCCTATTGAGGCAATTCTTCATTACATGGAAAATCAAGGGTTATCTGAACGCGATCTTGAACCTTATCTCGGTTCGCGTCCATGCGTGTCAGAAGTCTTGACTCGTCAACGCAGTTTATCTCTGGACATGATTCGAAAATTGCACATGGAGCTTGGAATACCAGCGGATATTTTAGTGCAACCGTATGCATTACGAACAGCTTATGAACGTCTTTGATTTTTAACGGAATCATTTCTTGACTATATTTTCCAGCAAGAGCGATTTGTTATCGCAACATTCAATAAATATATGAGGTGAAACGTAAACTATGAAATTATTACGATTTATATGCGTGTCTACAATGTTGGTACTCGTCGCGGTATCGGCGAGTGCGGACGTGGATTGGAAAGCACTTGATGTGGGCAACCTCTCATCTGCTATCTATAACACCGCCGTCGTCGGGTTTCCGAGTAACCCTACTGCCAACCCATCGGGATGGTGGCCCGCAGGCACAAACGATTCCTACATCTATGAAGGAGACATCTGGATCGGTGCCAAGAAAAACGGTGAGGTCGGCGTTGCTGAGTCGGATGGCAGGCAAAGCGAAATTTGGCCCACTGACGATGTACCAGAGGTTATCTCAAACAAACCCGGTGTGACGACAAAAGGAACCCCAACGAACCAAGCGATCATGTTCAAATGCTCTGATACAAATCCTGAGGCAAATAAGGATTTGATTTTGGGTTTAGAACTCGTGGTCAACGGATTTCAATGGAGTTACGCACCACTCTACGATTTCTTTATTCTGGAATATAACGTCAAAAATGTCGGGAGCGACACGCTTGAAGATGTATTTATGGCGTTCCGATACGATGTGGACATCTCCAGTAACGAAACCGGAACAGCAAGCTACTCCGCAGATGACTTCGTTGCCTTGGATCAGACACCAGATGCTCTCAATCCAGTGGATCACCCCAACCGTTACCTCTCTTACGGATTCTCCAACGCCTCCGCACCGGGGTATATCGGCTTACGGGTATTGGATGCGTATATGGGGAATAATGATGCGGATCCAGCGGCGAAAATCCCTTTTGCCGCACATAAACGGATTACGATTTCCACCGACCCAACAACGGATGCGGAGATGTACGCGCTTATTAGCACCCCCGGTGTTGAACCACTCCCCGCAAACTACGACGATCAACGTTTTATCCAGTCCTACGGACCTGTTGAGTCCCTCGCTCCCGGTGAGTCTTTCAACGTCATCATCGCTGTTGCAATCGGTGAGGGACTTGCGGGTTTGCAAGCCTCTTCGGACTGGGCACAGAAATTATATGACGATGCCTACGTCGCACCGGCACCGCCGCCTTCTCCATTGGTAAGTGTTTATCCTGCCGATAAACAAGTGACACTCGTCTGGGAAAGCGAAGGACGCTGGGTTGACGCTGGGGAGAGCAAGCGCATCGAGGAATACATTGATGTAACCGACCCAGAGAAAATCTTTGAAGGATATCGGGTGTATCGGCGCGATGTCTCTTATGATGAATCCACCGGTAATCCGGTTGAAGACTGGACAATGCTGATGGAGTTCGACAAGCCGAGTGCCACCGGTAATTTCTTTACGGTCTCGCATGTCGGTAAGCAGTCGGAGGCTACCATTGAAAGTGACGGTGATGAACCGTTCTTTGCCGATTTCTTTAAAAACGCCATCTACATAATCAAATTCAACTCCAGCACAGATTTTGAAATCGTTAACACGACGCTGTGGGAAGTTATGGCGTATAATCCGGAATTTCCAGCAAGTGGCGGTGGATATACTATTATCAAAGATCCAAATACATTTGAGCCGTATCCGGACGGGGCATATCGTTCCGGCGCGCTAATGTATTTTGGTGGACTCTACGTCAAAATTACCGACGGACCTTCAGGACCACCTGTCGCTGGCGACATTTTTCAAGTCGTCTCGACCCCCTCGCAGGCACTCGGTGAGGATGCGGGTATCAAAAATTTTTACACCGACGCTGGATTAACCAACGGGCTTGAATATACTTATGCGGTGACCTCCTATGATACAGGAAATCCGAAAACCGGACTCATCTCAATGGAGAGTAGCCAGATCGAGACGATGGTTCACGTTGTTCCGCGCGCCCAGCCTGCAGGATATCGAGGTCCTACTGCCGATATAGAACAGCAGGGACAGGGAACCGTTACCGTTGAACCGATGGTGCTTGCACCAAACAAGGTAACAGGGCATCAGTACAAGATCGTCTGGTACGGTGCACAGCAAACAGGTCCCGCTGCATACATCACGGGGCCCGGATATCAGCCACCCGCCTATGAAATTGTTGATATGACAACCGATGAGACTGTCGTTGAACGACAACCCTTTGATTGGTATGACCCGGAGCAGCAAGAAGCCGTTGAAGTCCTTTCGCCGATGTTTGACGGTATCGTTCTGAGGATAACAGGGGTTGATGTATCCTACGAAACCTCAACCGAAAACCCGATTAACGACGTTAAATTGACGGCAGGTACAGTAACAGATTGGTCCGTAGATATCCAATCCCCCGGCTTTGGGGAGAATACATGGCCCAACGTCTGGTGGTCAACCTATTACCGTCCACATACCTACTCTATTACATTTGTGGATGATACCCACGTCAAGGTAGTAGACGAAAATACAAGTGAAGAAATTCAGTTCAATGGCGAGCGCGCCGCTGGATACGCGATCCTGACAGATACAGGTTGGCGTGATACATATAATCGAGCGGAGACCCCAGGATTCTTCCGTATTTACATCCGAGGCGGCTACGTCTTTATAAAGGATCCGAACGGCGAAATCTCCTCTGGAGATGTCTTTACTGTTGAAATGGGTGGTATTAGCGCACCACAGAACGGGGATCAATTTCTCCTGAATACAAAAGGGGAGTCCCTCTCACCTGAAGATATTGAAGCCGATCTCGGGAAAATTCGGGTTGTCCCAAACCCTTATTTCGTCACAAATAGAGCGGTACTTTCCGAAGGAACGGACAAGATTTTCTTCACACACCTGCCACCACGGTGTACGATACGGATTTACACGTTAGCGGGTGAATTAGTCCGAACCCTTGAACACGAGAGCACTGCCCTTTTTAATCCGGGTGAACGGACACAAGGCGATAAGGGCGGAACAGAGTCATTTGAACTCCTCAATCGCTACAATCAAGCACTCGCAAGTGGCGTTTATATCTATCATGTTGAAGCCAGAGACGAGAGTGATGAAGTCGTCGGTAACAAGATCGGCAGATTCGCTATTATCCGATAACGGGAGACATACATGCGACGTATAATTTATAAGTTATTATTCATACCTCTTTTACTGTTGGCTGTTTCCAGTCATGCCACAACCAATGTTGGCACGGCGGGTGCCCAGTTCCTGAAGATCGGTCCTGGCGCACGGGTAGACAGTCTTGGGGGTGCGTTTGGCGCACTCGCTAACGACGTAACCAGTATCTACTGGAACCCAGCTGGGATAAGTCAACTCGAAAAAACCAGTTTCTCGGACACACATACCGTCTGGCTTGCCGATGTCCGTTATAACTATCTCGCCTTCGCAACGCCGATAAAAAATATCGGTACCTTGGGAGCAAGTGTCACATTCCTCAATGTCCCTGATACGGAGATTACCACGCTGGCGAAGCCTGATGGCACAGGACTCTGGTATTCCGCTTATGATACAGCCGTCTCCTTGGCGTACGCACGACAACTTTACGAACAGGAATCCGGCGTTAAGTTATCTTTCGGGATCAATGCTAAATACATCCATCAGCAGATCCACCGTGAGAGTGCCAAAGGTGTTGCCATTGATGTCGGCACTTTGTACCATACCGGCTGGCGGAGTTTACGGATCGGAATGTGTTTCTCGAACTTTGGACCGGAGATGCGCTTCGGCGGTCCTGATTTGGAAAGCGGAGCAGAAGTGGCAGGGGACCCAAGGATAGGGAGTTACCGTCCGTTTCCAGACACGACGAATCCGGCAAGGAAAGCAGAATTAGAGACGATTGAGTTCCCGCTACCCTCCAATTTTCGACTCGGACTCGCCTATGACATTGTTGATTCTGGTAGCAATCTCCTCACCCTCGCACTCGATGCTAACCATCCCAACGACAACAGTGAGCGAGTGAACATCGGCATGGAGTACTGGTACAGAAAAATGGCAGCAATTCGTGGGGGTTACAAATTTCGATTGGGTGAAGACCGCGTGGACGATGAAGAGGGGCTTACACTCGGTTTGGGCATCCATTTGAACCTTGGTAGGAGAGTCCTTTCCCTCGATTATGCCTACGCTGACTTCGGACGCCTACAACAGGTTCATCGGGTGAGTATGGGGCTACAGTTCTAAAAGCGCAGCTGTACGGATAGAAGGATTAATTATGAACGGTGTCGCGAGCCGAAAATCGCGGGAGAGAAAATGAAAACGCAGACTTTTACGGCAACCATTACGCAAGAAGACAAGTGGTTTATTGCACAATGCTTAGAGGTAGATGTTTCCAGCCAAGGTAAAAGTGAAGGTGAGGCAATTGACAATCTTAGAGAAGCGTTAGAACTCTATTTCGAGCCGCCTCGTCCAACCGTGATGCCAAAGATCCGCAAATTCGAGGTTAACATCGGTTCTAATGAAGCCACTTCCCTATCGACAGATTAAACGCAAACTCGAAAAAGCAGGGTTTAGGATAGTTCATCAACGCGGCAGTCATGTAAAATTTATCCGTGAGAGCGAAGGTGAAGTTCGCACGGTGATGGTCCCAAATCACCGTGAAGTCCGGATTGGAACATTGCGAACTATTTTACGCCGGGCAGGTCTAACACCCGATGAATTTGACCAACTTTAATCATTTTACTACTGGCAGCATTACACCGAATACGAGGACGCAAATATGGTAGACCAACCGAACATCGTTTATCTTCTCGCCGATCAAATCCGTGCGTGTTCGTTGCCAGTATATGGCGATACACTGATCGAAACACCGCACATCGACCGACTCGCGCAGGAAGGCACCGTTTTTTCAAACGCAATCGCCACCGCGCCCGTCTGCACCCCCTACCGTTCTATGATGCTCACCGGACGGCATCCACAGACAACTGGGCATCTCATTAACTTCGTCAGAACCCGGCACGATGAAATTGGACTCGGTGACGTTTTCAGCAGAAACGGTTATCGGACAGCGTGGGTCGGTAAATGGCATCTCCACACCGGTTCATTCCCCGAAATCGGTGGTCGCGACTACGTCCCCGAAGGACGCGACCGTCTCGGATTCCAACACTGGCGCGGTTATAACTTCCACACCGACTATTTCAACGGGACAGTGAACCTCGACGATTGGCGGAACGAAAAATGGGAAGGTTACGAAACCGATGCCCTGAACCGATACGCTTTTCAGTTTATGGATGACAGGGAAGACGATACGCCGTTCTGTCTGTTTATCTCTCCGCACCAAGCACACTCTACGCCTTACGAGTTTGCTCCGCCGGAATACTATGACAGGCTTCCTGACGAACTCCAACTACCGGAAAATGTTCCAGATTCGGTCAAAGAACAATCGTTAGAAATTTACCGGCACTATCTCGCCATGACGTTAACAGTAGACGATATGCTCGGCAAACTGATGGCGTATCTTGAAAGAACGGGACGCGTCGAAAACACACTGCTCGTTTTCGGATCCGACCACGGTACACAAGGCGGCGGACAAGGCATCAATTTCTGGGCGAAGCGGGAACCTTACGAAGAATCCATCAAAGTGCCGCTGATGATGCGTCTGCCCGGCATCTTCGATGGGAATCGCACCTGTGACACGCTCACCTCCCCGGTAGACCTGTTCCCATCGCTTTGTGGGTTATGTGGCATTCAACCACCGCGAACCGTTGAAGGCTACGATCTATCAACGTCTTGGCGCGGTAATGCTGATGCTTTTGAACAGGATGCCGTTCTGACGATGAACTTCGGATCAACCTACGATTATCTCATTGATGGCAACGAGTGGCGCGGCGTACGCACAAAAACGCATAGTTACGCCCGTTGGCTGAATGGTAAACGGATGCTGTATGACGTGGCGGCGGACCCGCTACAGATGAACAATCTGATTGACAAACCCGAGGCGAGATCGTTAGCGGACGAAATGGAGAACACCCTCACAAACCTAATGGATGCTCGCAACGACGAACTCCTACCCGCGACGAGTTATACAGATTGGTATGATACGCAACGTCGTATTGTGCGTAACGTCCACGGTCCCCTCGGTGACCCAGAGGATGAACCCGATTGGTCGCTTTTAAAATGATTTGAAATAGCCTTCGGAATAGGATATAATCTTATTGACTTTAGCAGACACCGTGGTATGGGTGTTCCCTTGAAAAGGAGAAAGTAAAATGACTAACGAACGGCTAACCCTCCAAGAGATAGAGCAGAAATACCCCGATGCTTGGCTGCTTATCGTTGATTGCGAAATTAGCGAAAATACTGAATTACTATCCGGGGTTGTTGCTGCCCATAGCAAATCTCGAGAAGATATTCACAATGCAGGGGACCCACTCATCACTCAGAGACAGATGGAGTTTCGTCGTGAATCCCCCGCGCGTTCGTCCGAGCGCGGCTGCGTCTTGTCCGCCTTTTTTTTTGGAGCCCCGGCCGCGCAGGAGTGAGCCCGCACGATTGTAGAATCCACGAGGAGTGCCGAGAGTTCACCCGCATCGTGAAAATGCTCATGCAGTGCCTCAAAGACACCCGCATCGCACCATCTCCCGAAACGGCGGTAGATCGTGTTCCAATATCCATAGACGTTCGGCAGGGCCCGCCAGGTCGCCCCTTCTTTGGTGATCCAAAGCACTGCGGAGAGGAAGCGTCTACAGTTTTCTGGCATGCCGACATAGACGTTGGGATACGCTTGAAGAAACGGTAAGATGCTTCGCCAGGCGGCATCACTGATAACATGAGGGAGGTCTTGAAATGTGTCTGTTTTTGGAGTTTCCATAAACATATCATACCACAAGACCTCCGAAATATCAATACTTTCTAAATGTAAACACTACCTATTGTTAAAAAATCTCAGTGTGAGAAATATGATGCCGAACTCGAACTCGTGGACTGGCAACCAAAGCATCAATTAACCTTCGTCAAAAACTTCTCAGACACCGAACGCGCCGAACGCATTGATGCAGATTATTTCCAACCGAAATATGACGAAATCGTCAACACCATTAAAAATTACCCTGGCGGTTGGGATACGTTGGAAAATCTGGTACGTTTGAAGGATAGCACTTTCAATCCTGATCCTAAAACTGAATACAGGTATATTGAACTTGCAAATATTGGCAGCAGTGGAGAAATAACAGGTTGTATGGTAGAACTGGGACAAAATTTGCCAACCCGAGCACGGCGCAGGGCTACCATTGGAGATGTAATTGTTTCATCTATTGAGGGATCGTTGGAAAGTACCGCGCTAATAACTGAGGAATACGATGATGTTTTATGCTCTACCGGATTTCATGTTGTCCAATCAGATGTACTTAATTCAGAAACTTTACTGGTCCTTTTAAAGAGCAGTGTTGGGCAGTTACAACTTAAGAAAGGATGTAGTGGAACAATTCTTACATCTATCAACAAGGACGAATTCAAGAAAATTGTTCTTCCAATAATTAGAGGGGAGAAGCAGGCTGAAATCCAACGGAAAGTCATCGAATCCTTTAGTTTACGCGATCAGGCAAAGCATCTTTTAGAACATGCCAAACGCGCAGTCGAAATTGCCATTGAGCACGACAAGCAGACCGCCATCAACTATCTGGAATCTGTCTCAGATGTGACCTGAACCTACTCGGAATTGAGTCCACTCATCATGTCGCTATGAGTGCCTCCCTTGCTCTCGGAGGTAATTGCAAAAAAATGAAATAAGATTCAGGATACAAATAGTCCTCCTCGGATTCATCAATGACTCGTAGATATCCCTCTTTTGCCGCCTTTTCATCCGGCAAAAGTCGGTAGAACTTTCGTTTCTCTAAGTCTTCACAATCCGCATTCTCGATGCAAAGCACGAATTGTGTTTCCGATAATTTCTTTTTCATCGTTTTTAGTCCAAAAATCGTTTGATTTTCACCTTTTTTCTTCCAATTCCATGGGCTTCATACCAATGAATTTCTGCTCTTCGGATACTGCCTTTCGCCAGACGAATGTAGGCAATTCCCTTCAGTTTCCGCCATCTTCCAGAACCATATTGTTCACGGAGTCTGTGAATCTCACGGATTCGTCCACCTACAGCAATCGTCTCAATATCCTCAACCGCGCCAATAATTTCAAAGTGCATTGGTTACTGGAAAGCATCTTCTTACGAAATTCAATGTGAATTCGCGACATCTGTGTCATCTGCGAAATTCCGAGATTCAGACATACACTGAAGTCTTTGGGGCATCTTATTCTTTATAGTCTCGCGATCGCCCTGATATAAACAGATACATTGACCTCTATTATACCGTGTTCTCCCTTGAAAATGCAATGGAAATTTACGTTTTAAACTTGAAAAGATAAGTACCTCTGGTTCTAAAAACACTGATCCGATATGTTAATTATATTTTCACATTCGTTTTTCACGGAGAAACAGCATATTGAATCTCACGAACCCACGGCCCGCCTACGTCCGTAAAATCCTCCGTGAATCCTCCGTGAAAGTTAACGTTTCTTCGGAACATTTATCGGAAGATATACAATGATCCGTTGATTCATACGACGGGCATTCAGACAAACACCAACCAACTGCATAATCCTAAAAACCCGTTGAATTAAAAATATCTATTGTGATACAATAACTACTTGAATTAATCAATCCGAATGGAGCGTGCTAAGAAAAAACAGATATGACTCTTCAAGAAATAATTTTAGCGTTAGAAAAATTTTGGGCAGATCACGGGTGCATCATCCAGCAACCGTGCGATATAGAAGTCGGCGCAGGCACATTTAACCCCGCAACATTTTTGCGATGCCTCGGTCCAGAACCGTGGCGAGTGGCGTATGTAGAACCTGTGCGCCGTCCAACTGACGGTAGATATGCCGAAAACCCATTCCGCGTCGGGGCATATTACCAATATCAGGTGATACTCAAATCTGCACCTGAAAATGTGCTTCCCCTCTACCTTGAGAGCCTCTATAGTCTCGGTATCTCCCCTCGCAAGAACGATATCCGATTCGTAGAAGACGATTGGGAATCACCGACGCTTGGTGCCTCCGGACTCGGTTGGGAAGTCTGGTGGAACGGCGCAGAAGTCACACAGTTTACCTACTTCCAACAGATGGGGAGCATAGACCTTGATCCTATTTGTGCTGAGATTACCTACGGACTTGAGCGCATTGCACTCTACCTACAGGATGTTGATGACTTTTTTGACATCCGCTGGAACGAACACGTTAATTACGGGGATGTCCATCGGCAGAGCGAGGTGGAGTACTCGACATATAACTTCGAGCGTGCGGATGTAGACATGCTTTTCGAGTTGTTTAGCACGTATGAGAAGGAGACCCATGCGTGTTTAGATGCAGGGTTAGTGCTACCGGCAACCGATCATGTCTTAAAATGCTCGCATACCTTCAACATGTTAGATGCGCGTGGGGTCATCAGCGTCACAGAGCGGGTAAACTACATCGAACGCGTCCGACGGCTCGCGCAACGGATAGCACGCGCCTATGTTAAACAGCGCGAAGAGATGGAACACCCCCTCATAGGACGTTTTAACATAGAGACAACCTCCACAGCGGTAGATGCGGTTTCTAACCGCCCCGAATCAGCCCCCACCACGGTAGGTGCGGTTTCTAACCGCACTGAAACCGCTGACCTCCTATTTGAAATCGGCACGGAAGAGATACCAGCGAGTTATGTTCCGCCCGTCCTTGAGCAGTTGCGTGAACTCGCGACTGAATCCCTTACGAACCACAGAATCCCGTTTGGCGATGTTGAAACCCTCGGCACACCGCGTCGTATCACGCTCAGTATTAAAGACATAAAGACCCTTCAAGAAAGCCAAGAGACAGAGGTCGTGGGACCTCCCAAGCGTATCGCCTACGATGAAAACGGCGAACCGACAAAAGCCGCAATCGGCTTCGCAAAAACACAGGGTGTTGACTTGACAGCACTCCGTATCGTTGAAACCGAACGAGGCGAGTATGTCGCTGCTTCCAAACTCGAGACCGGAATCCCGGCACGAGATATCTTGACGACGCTGTTAACTGAATGGATCGAAGCACTCCGTTTTCCGAAGACCATGCGCTGGGAGACCGACTCCGAGGAACCGCGCGCGTTCGCTCGCTTTGCGCGTCCGATCCGATGGCTCGTGGCATTACTCGGAGATGAGATCGTCAACTGCACTTACGGCGCGGCACACGCAGGACGGATAACCTACGGGCATCGCTCCTTACATCCTGAACCGGTAACGTTAACTTCTGCTGAATTAAGTGCCTATATCGAGAAACTGCGTGCTGTTGAGGTCATCGTCTGTCCGAAAGAGCGCAGAGGAACAATTGAAAAGCAAGTAAGAGACGTTTTCGAGGTCGAGGGATGCCTTCCAATACTGGATGAAGAATTGCTGGATACGGTGAACTATCTTGTGGAAAACCCACAACCGATTGTCGGCAATTTTAGTGAGTCGCATTTGGAGATACCCTCTGAAGTGCTAATTACCGCGATGAAGACACATCAACGCTATTTTCCGATGTGGAGCAGTGAGTCCGTACTCGCCGCGAAATTTATTACGATTTCTAACGGAACAGACGGCAATATTGACGGCGTTCGGCACGGGAATGAACGCGTCCTCCACGCCAGACTCAACGATGCCGAGTTCTTCTACAGCGAAGACCAGAAAACCGGTCTCGTCGATAAGGTTGAGCGTTTAGGTTCAGTTGTCTTCCACGCGAAACTCGGTTCACTCTTAGATAAAGCGGAACGCCTTAAAGCGTTGGTTCGGTGCATCGGTACAGAACTGCAAGTGCCGGAAATAACTGTCGATCATGCAGAACGCGCAGCATGGCTCTCTAAGGCGGATCTGACGACGTATATGGTAATCGAATTCCCGTCATTACAAGGAATTACCGGGAAATATTACGCACAAAACAGTGGAGAAGCGGAACCTGTCGCAACTGCGGTTGCTGAACATTACCAACCCCTCGGTGCTGATACACCGCTGCCTGAAACTGAAGTCGGGGCACTCGTCGCAATCGCCGATAAACTCGACACGATTGTCGGATATTTCGGTATAGAAGAACGTCCCACAGGTTCGCAAGACCCGTACTCGCTAAGACGGCATGCGCTCGGCACAATCCGAATCCTCCAAGACCGGAAGTTGCCGCTCTCTTTAGATGCTGTTGTCGAAAAAGCGATCTCCCTCTATACCGTCGAATTAGCCGATGATACACGAGCGAGTGTCCTTAACTTCATCAAAGAGCGCCAACGCGTTATCTTGCTGCAGACACATCAATACGCGCCAGATCTCGCCGATGCTGTTTTGGCGGTTGGTGTTGTTGACATCATTGATATTCTCAAACGCGCCAGCGCACTTGCCGAATTTCGCTTGACACCAAATTTTGAGGAAGTGTATAATGCACTCAATCGGGTACTGAGAATTTTACCATCGGACGCGCCAGAAACTGTAGACGCGACGCTCCTGTGCGACGATGCTGAAAAGCAGTTGTATGCCTGTATCACTGAGACGGAGTTGGGGTTCCAGCAGAGCATTCAGGAACGCGACTACGCGAAACTGCTGACGCAACTCACCGCTTTACAACCCGCAATAGACACATTCTTTGATGATGTTTTGGTTATGGCGGAGGCACCAGCACTGCGCACGAATCGATTGGCTTTATTGAACCAGATCGGACGGAATATCTACGCTGTCGCAGACCTGACAAAACTCGTAATCGCTGGAAATTAAAAAGTTACTGTAGCCTGCAACATCGGCGCAGGCGGATATACGTAAAGGACGGAAGAAGTTTTAACCTACCTGACCGAACCGCAAGGAAAAATTAAAAAGCCTGCAACATCGGCGCAGGCGGATATACGGGAAGGCACGTTATTTTTCAAAACCTATCTGACAGAACCGCAAGGAAATTAGAAATATGAAAATCTGTATCCATCTCTCACTCATCGCGGCTATTATCTTCGTGGTAGGATGTGGTGAGAAAGAGAACAGGGACATTATTGACGCGCGAGCCGCTATTGTTCGCGGAGATTATGCTGCCGCAGAAGTAGCGGTTCAGAAGACAGACGCTGAGAATCAGGAGGCGCAACATCTGCGGGCTTTCTTACAAAACCGGACGCGCACTGAAACAGAGAGTTGGCACCAAGCGATTGCACAATCGAATGCTTATCTTGAAACATTGGCGGCAGATATCTTCGCTATTTCGTTACAAGAAGATCCCGACTCTGATGAACTTGACCGACAAGAAAGACTTGTCCGTTCGCAGAACGCTATCTCTGGACTCTTCGCTGTGTCGCTTGCTGAAGCAGTCGAAAAGCGCGCAGAATTGCTTTCTGAACTCGTAACGCACGCGGATGCCGCTGTCGTTATAGGGATTTTAGCCGCGGAAAAATGCTATCAACCCAACGCGCTCGCAGCAGTTTCGGAACTCAAGGCAAAACTCGGAGATGCAGAAGCCGTTGTTGAACGCTTGCAGCAGGCAACGCACCATAAAGATACAGCCATACAAAAAGAGGCGATCCGTTATTTGGGTGCGATGCGGAACCCTGAACTCATCCCAATTTTTGAAGAAGCCCTTACCGAAACGAAGAATGCTCCTGAAGTCGCCTATCGAGCAATTGTCGCACTGGAACAATCAATAAGTTCAGTTTCTGAAAGTGCAATAATTGTACCGGGACTCCAACTCGCCCTCAGAAACAACAATGCGCAGGTACGGATGCACGCTGCTAAACTTCTCGGGAACATACAAACGGAAACGGCTGTTCCTGATCTCGTCCGCCTTCTTGCAGATCCGAACAGTTACGTCAAAGATACTGCTATAGCTGCACTGAATCGTATAGGAGAAGTCTCTGTTGCCCCGCTACTTGAGGTGTTGGATACTGGTGCGCGAAATCTCATTCCGGATGAGGACACCGGCTTTGCAACAGAATACCAGTACATCGCGAGTGCTTATATTGATGGTTTGTGGATGAAAAAATATAGGATCGGAACCTTATCAGCCGCGATCCAAGCACTCGGGTTACTCAAATCGAGAGATGGTGTAGAAGCACTCATAGATGAGTTGGCAAACGAAGAATTACAGGATGAAGCATTGGCGGCACTCGTCGAGATGCGCGGTGTTGCTGTTCTACCGATGATTAACGCTCTCAAAAACGGAGCAGATGAAATTCGGGTGAAGGTCGCAGACGCGCTTGGGCAAATCGGTGACCGACGTGCAATCGTTCCACTCATTGAAGCATTAGACAGCGATCCATATAAAGAGGTAAAGGCATTCGCAGCGATCGGACTTGGTAATATGCGGGCACGTGGCGAGAATAATAGGGCAGTCATCGCTCTCACGAACGCGCTCTCTTATGACGACACTACCGCAACGAACGCGGCAGAGGCACTCGGAAAAATCGGTGTATCCACAGCGGATGCCGTTCAAAAGTTGATCATTATAGCGATGGAAAAAAATATGCGTGAGACCTTACGCATTGCGGCTCTTACGGCACTCTGGCGACTCAAACCTGAAGAAGCAACACAACCGATGCTACTTCTAATGTTCAGTGACGAGACCAGTCCCGTCCTACGTGCAAATGCTGTTAAGGTGTTGAGCCGGATCCAAGCCCCTGAATCTATGCCTGTGCTACTCTGGGTCCTTTCCACACAATTTGACGAGATTTCAGATTTTCAACGGCACATGAAGCGGGAATACAAAACGTTGGATACGCTCCGAACACAGGTTGATTCCTTCCAGATTCGATGGACTCCTGAGTATCCACGCGCAAACTATCGGACATGGGGTGAACTCAAACCGATTCCGAGTCTTGTGCGGAGTGAGGTCGCTCGAGCATTGGGGATCATCAAGGGGGACACAGTTGTAGAGCCTCTGGCGAACGCACTTCGAGACGATGGACGCGCAACCGTGCGACAAAGCGCCGCGTGGGCACTCGGTGAAGTCAGCGGGGATAACGCAATCCCACCCCTGGTTACGGCGTTGAAAAAGGATAAACAGGGTGCTGTCCGACAGGAAGCGGCGATTTCGCTCGGGAAAATAAAAGGGCAAAAGGTTGTCGATCCACTGGTAGATGTGCTGAAAAACGATAAGTATGAAACAACCCGCTTCCAAGCCGCAGTCGCACTCCGCGAGATTCAAGCCGGTGATAGAGGACTTGTTGATATTGTTAAGAAGGGGTTGGGGAGTTTTGATGATGGATACGAAGTACAATCTGTTCAAGACGAGGTAATTGGCGCATTAATCAAAGATAACAACATTCCAACAGCCGAATTCGCACTCGATGCTCTTAAATCTGCAGATGATGAGTGGGTCCGATGGGCACTTGTTCATGTGATCGGAGCGTCTGCGAAAAAAGTTGCCGTTGATGTAATGCTCGAAGAACTGAAACACCCAAGTTATGTCGTCCGTAGGCGCGCCGCGGAATCGCTCGGTGGATTCAAAGAGCGTCGGGCTGTTGAACCGTTGATCGTTGTTCTCGAAAACATGGATGAGATGAAGTCCGTTCGGGCCGCGGCGGCAGTATCCCTTGGTGTCCTTAAAGATGAACGTGCCTCCGCACCGTTGCTAACTGCGCTCTCCGATCGAAATGCAGAGATCCGATGGCGAGCCGTTGCTGCTTTGGGCAACCTCAGGGATGCAAAAGCAGTTGCGCAACTCAGCGAGATCGTTGAAAATCCGTTGGAGCTGGATATTGTCCGCGATGCTGCCGTAGCAGCACTCGGCAATATTGGTGATAAAGCCGCTGAAGATGTGTTGATTCGCGCGTTAGATATCCGAGTCGGGAATATCTCAAAGAACGCTATTGTTGCTTTGGGAAAACTCGAAAGTGAAACAGCGATTTCCAAACTAATCGCTATCTTGGAAGACAAGCAAATAGCATTGGATGCGAGTACGGATGCGTTAGCTAAGGCTTCTTCTCGGACAAAAGCCGCAACTGCACTTGGTGTAATTGGCGGGGCGCGTGCCGCTGAAGCGATTGGTAAACGCCTCATTGACGATACCGAATATATCGTCGCACTTGAGGATGCCGTAAACAGAAAAGCCATCGGGGCAGACGATCTGAAACGAAATTGGAGTTGGGAAGTCTTCGTCAACGCTGCCAAAAAGTTAAACCTACCAGCATTTGTTGCTCCCAAAATGTTAACCCGTGCTGAGGATGAGTGGGAAAACCACCAAGTCAGAAATGCCGCAATGGTGGCTTTAGGTAGATGCCAAACGGCTGATGTTACTTTGGACATTTCACAACTTAAACAGCGATTGGTTGATCCAGACGTGGACACCCGAAAAGCAACTGCACTGAGCGTTGGACAAGCCGGAATTAGCGAACTCATACCGGAACTCGTCCAAATAATGAAAGGGGAAAACGAACCCGAGCATGATGTCCGCCGAGCGGCAACGCAAGGGCTTGGTGAGTTGGCTGATGAAACAACAACTGATGCCCTTATTGAAGTGATGAATAACGATGAAAACCACGTCGAAATTCGGCGAGATGCATCGCGGGTGTTGGGGAAAATTGGGACGGACAAGGCGGTGACGGCGTTAGTGGAAAAACTAACGGCACTGCATGAAGCCCAAATTACGAGAGGTTTCCGGCTTGATGCTATCAAGGCACTTGGGGAAGCTAAAAATTCAAAGGCGGTGACACTGCTTGAATTGATTCTCCAAGACCAAGACGCTGAGATTCACTTCCAAGCGGCAGCTGCACTCTTCGAAATTACAGGTCAAGGCTACGGCTATAATCGATTGTAAGGATTTTTAATCAGTCGGTTTTTGCACTGTCTTTCGCTACGTATCTTTACCAAAAACTGTAGCCCGTAACGAAGTGGAGGGCGGATTTAAGGAAGGTACTTCAAAGTTCTAACCTACGCCGTTTCTCCGCAAGGTATAATTAAAACAGGAGATTTGCATGGCTTTTTTTGAACTACGACAGTATAGAACGAAACCCGGTCAACGCGAGAATTGGGTGAAATACATGGAAGAAACAGTCCTTCCCTTCCAGATTTCTAAAGGGATGGTTGTGATTGGCAGTTTCATCGGTGAAGAAGAGGACGATCTTTACGTCTGGATTCGCCGTTTTGAGAGCGAAGCACAGCGAGAGCAACTCTACGCAGCCGTTTATGAAGATGACCGGTGGGTAAATGAAATCTCATCACGTGTCGGTGAACTGATTGACAGAGAACAGATCGTTGTCACGCGGCTTGAACCCACCTCGCGCTCGGCACATCAATAACGCACCTGACCGAACCGCAAGGAAAATTAAAAAAATGAGTCCTGAAGATAAATATCTGTTCGACCTTTGGGGGTATGTGAACATCGAAGGCGTTTTAGGAACAAGCGAGATCGCAGAACTCAATACCCTTATCGATGCACAAAATTACCCGGATCCGGTAGATGATGATGTCCATTCACAGAGGTTTGGGGGATTCTTGAACTGGGAGAACGCTGCGTTCCGCAAACTTCTGAATCATCCCCGTATCCTGCCGTTTTTAGCAGAGATCGTCGGTCCTAAATTCCGACTCGATCATGTTTACGGTATCTTAATGATAGAGGGGAATCCGGGTGGAACACTTCACGGGGGCGGGACACCTTATGACCCAGCGCAGTATTACGTCTTCCGAAATGATCGGATGTACAACGGCTTAACCGTTGTATCGTGGGCTTTAACGGATATGCTCCCGGGACACGGTGGTTTCTGTTGTATCCCCGGTAGCCATAAGAGCAACTATCCGTGTCCCCGGCAGTTCCGACCTGTGACGGACAACAAAACGTGTATGGCACCCGTGCATCAGAAAGCAGGGGATGTCGTCATCTTCACAGAAGCGTTGACGCACGGCACCCTCCCTTGGACTGCCTCACACGAACGACGTTCCATTCTGTTCAAATACTCACCCGGGCATGCCTCGTGGGGGCAAGGCAGATACGACGATGAGCTTCGTAACCGCATGTCAGACGAGGACCAGAAGTTGATGCTTGAACCGCCCTACGTCGCAAGCCGGAAACCCGTGGTCTAAGCGCAAGTTGAGTTAAGGGAGAGCCTTCTACGTCTCTTTGCTGGCGAGGTTAGGAAACTTCGTCAGCGAACAAGGAACGTAATACGGCTTAAAAACTGATGGCTGACTGCTGAAAGCCGACAGCCAATACCTACCAATCCGCGACGCTGCCATCGGTGTCAAAATAAAATTCGCCGCCGAGTTCTTCTGGGTAGATATCGAGTATCTGCTCCGCTTCCTTTGCATCAATTTCAAAACCGAGTCCTGGCTTTGTTGGCAACGCAATGTGGCCATCTGTGACGTGCCACTCCTCCGTCAATAAACCTGCTCCCAAACCGTCATCAATCTGTTCCTGAATTAGGAAATTCGGGACAACCGCATCGACATGAAGGGAGGCAGAGAAGGCAACGGGTCCAATCGCACAATGTGGGGCGATGTGCATATAGTAGACCTCCGCCATATTCGCAATCTTTTTCAACTCCGTAATGCCCCCGGTGTGCGAGGTATCGGGCTGTAGGTAAGCGACCGCCTGTTTCTCAAACACCTCTCGGAAACCCCAGCGGGTGAGCAGACGTTCCCCCGTCGCAATTGGGAACGGCACATGGTCGGACACCTGTTTGAGTGCGTCAACGTTCTCTTGCGGAATAGGTTCCTCGACGAACATGGGGCGCATCCCTTTAAGTTCGTGACAGATCTCAATTGCAAGGGCAGGGGTCATCTTACCGTGAAAATCAAAGGCGAGTTCGACATCGGGTCCGACCCATTCACGCATGAGGTAGGCACGCTCCACAAATTCATCAATCATTGCGGGAGGTTCATGCCCACGCCATTTACCACCGGGACCACTTTTAAACGCTGTATAGCCACCTTTTTGCTGTAGGAATTCAAGGCGTTCTTTCGCAGATGCTTTTCCTTCATCTGTCAAACTTCCGATGCCCCAATGTGCATAAACACGGAGGCGGTCGCGTACCGCACCACCCAATAATTCGTAGGCAGGTACACCGTAGTGTTTTCCAGCGATGTCCCACAACGCCTGATCAATACCCGACAAAGCGGACATGAGAATATTTCCGCCTCGGAAAAAGGCAGATCGGTAGACATGTTGCCAGTGATGTTCAATACGGAGCGGATCTTTGCCGATAAAATACTCGGAAAGTTCTTCGACAGCCGCCCAAGTACTCTTGGGTTTACCTTCAAGCGTGGTTTCTCCCCATCCGACAATACCGGTATCCGTTGTTATTTTCACGAGACGCATCCGGCGACGTGGGTAGAATTGTTCAATCTTAGCAATCTTCATCTTTTTAACTATGTCCTCCTGGTCACCGCTCCATATAGCGCAAGCCTATAGAGGCTTGCGGGACAATACGCGGTGGTTTCTGATTAGGTCTCAACTCTGTTCGGTAATTTTGATGTTTCTTTTATCATAGCAATTGGAAATCGTCAGCAGTCAACAGGTGGTTAAGGGGTTTTCGTCTAACAAAGGCTACCTCTTAAGGTAGCCTCAAAACCCGTAGCCCGTAATGAAATGGAGGGCGGATATACGGGGTGGTACTCCAAACCCGCCTGACCGAACCGCAAGGAATAATTAAATATGTCACGACCCAATGTTCTTTTTATGATCGCCGACGACCATCGATGGGATGCCATTCGCGGCATGGGCGACCCAACAGTCAAAACACCAACGATGGATTCACTCATAGCACGCGGGACAACCTTCCGCCAAACTCACATTATGGGATCGCTTGTTGGCGCAGTCTGTGTACCGAGCCGCGCCGCCGTCCTCACGAGCGCGAATCTGTTCCGCAGCGGTGGAAACCAGATTAACCGAGATTTGGCAGTCTGGCCACAGGTAATGCGCGAGGCGGGGTATCACACATTTTTTTCTGGCAAATGGCACAATGACCGACAAACGTTTACCGACAGTTTCGATGACGGTGCCAAGATTTTCTTTGGTGGAATGAGCGATCAATATAAAGTGCCAGTTTTCGATTTCAATCCAACAGGAAAATACCCGGATGATGCCAAGTACATAGGAGAAAAGTTTTCTACAGAACTCTTCACAGACGCCGCCGTGCAATTTATAGAAAACTACGATGAAACGGATCCATTTTTCCTTTATCTCTCCTTTACTTCACCGCACGATCCGAGAACAGCACCCGGAGAATACGCGACGATGTATCCGCCAGAAGATATACCTGTCCCTGAAAACTTCCTCCCCGAACATCCGTTTGACAACGGTGAAATGCGCATTCGAGACGAAGTGTTGGCACCCTTCCCTCGCACGCCTGAAATTGTTCAACAACATATCGCCGATTACTACGGGATGATTACGCACATGGATGCCGAAATGGGACGTGTGCTAAGTACATTGGAAGCGACCGGACACCTTGACAACACAATCATCATCTACACCGCTGACCACGGACTCGCTGTTGGGCAACACGGGCTGTTGGGAAAACAGAATCTCTATAACCATAGCATCCACGTGCCTTCCATATTTGCTGGACCGGGGATCCCCGAAGCGGAAACAGTTGATGCGTTAACCTATCTATATGATGTGTTTCCGACTGTCTGTGACCTCACCGATGTTGCTTGCCCAGAGACAACTGAAGGGTGCAGTTTAGTGCCATTGATGAATGGTCGTGTTGAACAGGTGCGCGCGACAGTCTTTGCGGCGTATAGAGACATTCACCGCACAATCAGCGATGGACGTTGGAAATTGATTCGTTACTATGTCTCCGAGGAGACCGGTGCTGGCACGGATTGTATCCAACTTTTCGATTTAGAGCAGGATCCTTGGGAGACGACAAACCTCGCACATTTGCCTGAACATGCCGACCGCATCCAGTCGCTCGCTGCAGATCTGAAGCAGTGGCAAATCGAGACGAACGATTTTATGAAAGATACACCGGTGCTGCCGTTGTAAAATCGAATGTTGATAGGAAGGTTGGAAGGTTGGTGTCCCCATCCTTCCCATCTTCCATCCATCCGTTCATTCTCCGTTCTTCTCCCCTGCCGTTCTTCCAGCCATGCGCCGCTTATGAAATTCACTCTGGCCGATAGCAATCAACCGTGCCGCTTGTTCCGCTGTGTCGGCGATCAACCGCGACGCGTCTGTAACGGCATTTTCAAGAGACATAGGTTCTTGTACAATGCCTAACATCGCATCGATACCGGCATCATAAACGGCTTCAGCCCCTTCAGCGATACCGCCAGCGATTGCTATAACGGGGATGTTGTGCGCTTTCGCGATCTTCGCAACACCGACAGGCGTTTTCCCAAACGCCGTCTGAAAGTCCAGTTGCCCCTCACCGGTGAAAACGACGGCAGCACCTTTTACCCGTTCCCTGAGATTAACGGCATCAATCATAATATCGATACCGAGTCGCAATTCCGCATTGAGGAACGCCATCAATCCTGCCCCTAATCCACCCGCCGCGCCCGCACCCGGAATGTCATTAAAGGATTTTCCGAGAGTATGCGTCAAAATCTTGTCAAAATGTGCGAGGTGACCATCTAACGTTTTGATCATTTCAGGGGTTGCCCCCTTCTGTGGTCCGTAGACGCGTGATGCCCCGTCTCGTCCAGTCAAAGGATTGTTGACATCACAAGCGACAACGGTTTCAGTTTCGGCAATAGCAGGATGTAATTCGGTTACATCTATTGACGTTAATTGTCCAAGATTCCCTCCACCGCGCTGAATCTGTTTTCCGTTCGTATCCAGCAACCGGACACCGAGTGCCTCCGCCATTCCAGCACCGCCATCGTTTGTCGCACTCCCACCGATACCGATAATCAAGCGTCTGCACCCCGCTTCCAGAGCGGTATGGATAAGCTGTCCAGTCCCATAAGTGGTGGTCCGAAGTGGATTCCGTTCGTGTGGTTCAACGAGTGTGAGACCGGAGGCGGATGCCATCTCAATGACAGCAGTCTCTCCGTCGGAGAGGATACCGAATTGTGCATCGACCTCATTTTCGAGTGGACCCAGCACACGGCGTGTTTGAAAATGCCCACCCGTGGCATCAACAAGCGATTGCACTGTCCCCTCACCACCGTCCGCCATTGGTATTTTCTCAATGACAGCATCGGGAAACACGCGGCGGAGTCCTTCCTCAATCGCACTCGCGGCTTCGAGAGCACTGACACTCCCTTTAAATGAATCAGGCGCAACTACAATTTTCATGGTTGATAATTTACCATAAGCACCGCGAATTGTCAAATTCGGTGCCTCGGTAGGCAGGAACACCGAATTCCAATGCCCTCTTTTCCTGTAGGAGCGAGTGTTTTTGCTTGGGGTTTTTGATAGGGTGTTTCCCCAATTTTCCGCATGCTCGCGATTCTTACTGATCGCCGCCTGCTGATTGCCGATGGCTATTCTGCTTTTTCTAACTTGATCTTTCTACAAGGCACGGCTATAATAGAATTACTGAAAGGAGGAAAATATGGACTGGCAATTGGAAACAACTGTCTCCGATGAGCAGGTTGAGTTTTACAAAGAAAACGGCTATATCACGTTTGGACGGATCTTCACAAAATCGGAGTTGGATACACTTCGGGATTATGTCGACGAAATGATTGAAAATTTGCCGGAAGGTAGACGTCCTGAACAGATGGACGTTCCGCACTTTGAACACCCGTTTTTGTTCAAATACCTAACGCACCCACGGGTATTGAAGGTTGTAGAACGGTTTATCGGACCGGATATTGTGCTCTGGTCGAGCCACTTTATTAGCAAGCGCGAACACGATGGTATGGCGGTCCCGTGGCATCAAGACGGGGTCTACTGGGGTGAATCTCTTGAACCGATGGACGTTATCACGATGTGGCTGGCAGTAGATGAATCGAAGGTTGAAAACGGCTGTATGCGTGTGATCGCCGGTAGCCACAGATTACAGGATCGCCGTTATGAAGATGTTGATCGTACGAATAACCTCTTCGGAAGCGAAGTTGTCGAGGCAGACTTAGATACATCAAAAGTAGTTAATTTGGAACTGGAAGTTGGCGAGTGCCATTTTCATGATGCATGGACTATCCATAACTCCAGTCCGAACGTCTCGCAGAAACGGCGATGTGGTTACACAATGCGTTACATGCCTGCGAATGTCCGCTACCCGGGGGCAGAGTGGAGGCGCGCACATTATATTTATCTGCTGCAAGGTGAAGACAGGACAGATGGTTTTAACACCTACACGCCTGTGCCGGAATTCTGATAGCGGAATTGTGCCCGTAGAAAGTTAAAAGAATATTAGCCAAAACACGTAAACCCGTAGTGAAATGGAGAGTTTTGCTCGCGTATTTCTTCAACGCTACGGAGAAGAACGTCAACATTCAAACCCACTTCACCGAACCGCAAGGAGTAATTAGAAAATGCGTCCCTATTTTGATGTCCATTGTCACATCGGTATGACAGTGTCCCGCGCACCGACCATAGGACAGAGCGTTGGACGATGTCTCGCCCGAATGGCTTCGGCAGATGTTATCGGTGCGATTCCGTGTCCAACAGGTGGGAGTCCGCAGGCACGGGGTGTATTGGACACACGCGCACAACACGAAACGATTGCCAACGCATGTAAACTCTATCCAGAACGCTTTCCGATTGGACTTGGGATCGCTGAAGTCCGACACGAACAAGCGGGTGCTGACGAGTTAGACAGAGCCATGCAAGAAGACGGTTTGGTCGGGTTTATGTGCCATCCTGGACTGTCTGGACATTCGCTCGGCGGTGAACTCTACGCATTCTTAGAAGTGGTAGCGATGCACGATGGGTTATGTCTGCTACATCAGGCAGGCTCTACCCAAAATATTGCCGCTTACGCGCAGCGGTTTCCGTCGATAACGTTTATTATCGGGCATGTTTCGATGAATAAAGCAGGGCATCTCGATGCGATTGAAATGTGTGGGAAATGCGAAAATGTCTGGTTCGATGTAGCGCAGAAGCCGGAAGATGCAGATGTGAATTGGGACCTCGTGCACCTCGTTAATAATCTCGGTAACGACAGGATTATGTTCGGGAGCGATCTGCCGTATTACGATTTTCGTCTCGTGCAGGCGCAGATTGAATCCGCAACACTTGATGATGAAACAAAGGAACGGATTGCATATCAGAATGCTGTGCGGTTAGTGCAACAATTCCGCGCAGACTGGTTGCCGACGTTGATCCCGATAACACCACCGCAGGTTTATTCTGAAGCTGAGATGTGGGATGCGAATGGCGTAAGGCTACGCTAACCAGTAGGAGCGAGCTCCAGTTCGCGATTTCCTATAGTGACGCAGTAGGGGCTGGGTTACCCAGTCCCTACTTGACGATTTCGACTGCACGAATCCGACGATGGAGCACGAAGAAGCAGAGGGCTATCAAGGCAACCTGAACGAGGAGTGCCCACGCCCAATGCACAGCATAGTCCGGTGAACCGGCAAATAGGGCTGTACCGAGAATGTCGTAGTTTGCCCAAAGGGAGACTAACGCCATTTTGCTGGTGCGGGTAATCACTTTGAGTATTTCGTAGATAGCGTGTGAACCGAACCACACGGCACAGAAGCCGATGATGGCATAACGCGGATTTGAGGTAAGCGATGAAAACAATAACATCAAGAGGCTGGGAGTAAGTGTAATAAGCACCGAGTAGGCGACGATCGAGAGCGGGATCCAGTAATTCTCTTCCAGAAAAGAGGTATCAGTCAGTAGCACATGTTCAAGAAACAGCAATAGTCCTGGTACCAACGTGAGGCAGCCAATCAAGATACCGATGACAGCAAATTTTCCGATCAGGTAGTCTATCCATGAAATAGGTTTAGAGAGATAGAGGGAGAGTGCATTGTTCTTCAGATCGGTAGCAATTAATCCGGCACCGCCGAAAATCGCAAGCAGCGCGATGAGGAATGAGGAAGGGGGACCTGTACCGGGGTTTCGGAATAGGAATTTCTGAAAAAATTCGTTATCAATCTCAAACGGAAACACCGCTCCCGGCACCTGATTAAGGATGAAGATAAGAGTTGCGTGAACCAAAATGTAGATTAACGGAGGAACGGCAACAATTAATCGGACAATTTTGCGTTGTGCCAGTAGTTTTAACTCCGCTTTGGTGATAATCCACCATCGTGTATAAGGGCGCGGGTTTAATGTGCCTTCCCAATGTCGATAGTCCTGTGTGTGAATGGGCATATTGTTTAGTCGTTTTCAGTTATCAAAGAGGTAGTTTTTAACGACCCTTCTCCGCTGGCGAGGTTTCTAACTTCGCTTCTTTAGAGTGTCTAAGTAATTCTAAAATCTACCATAGTTATCGGGTAAAATGTTTTAGTTTGAATCGGCTATCGGCTTTCAGTTGTCGGCGTTTGGCTGGAAGGAAACTGGTAGGCTAAGTACACTTTCTTCCATCCTTCTTCTCTGCCATTCCTGCCTTTTGCTGACTGCTGATGGCTATTTTAATACTTGTAAATGGCGGTTCTCTCTAAAGTGTCCGAAAAGGGTCCCTGTTTCTCAGTCTGGATTTCAACGATGATAACACCTAAATGCGTATCGCGTTCTGGGTCGTCATCAATGAAACCACGCGGAATTTCCGCAGTCATGAGTCGATCGAGTCTATTGAGTTCCTGTGACCATCGGAGATCGAGGAGCCGTCCATCGTAGACTTTTTTATGTTGCTGTCCGTTACGCATAGAGTAAACCTTGGCATTGGTGGTGAAATCTGCTTCAGAAACAGTACTCACACCAACGCTTGGACTGAGGATACTCTGATTCCATATCAGCGGAATGCCGTTTCTATCAACCAGATAAATCCGTAGGTCGATCCTATCAACGCGTGGATCCGAATGGATCCGGATGCCCTCAAAATTCTGAATTACCCCGCTCCCACACGAAAGCGTAACAAAAACACAGATGCCGACGAGCACGACGCTCCGACTCTTTAATATAAGCTTCCGGGGCAAATTAAAACGAAACACATTGATCCTCCTCTATTGTGTTTTAAGGGCAGCTTGTAGGCTTCCCATAGAAGTCCATTTCAATCTATTATATCTTTTTTAAGGGGCGAATGTCAATCTAAAATCGGAGGCATTCATCCCACCTGTAGGAGGGAACTCCGATTCCCGATTCCTGACTTGTAGGAGGGAACTCCGATTCTCGATTCTTCGGTGTTTCTTGTATCTTTTCCCAAAGGTGATATAATAATACCCATGATACCCGCTAAAGTCTTAATCGGTTCAGATCAAATTTTGGAGGAACCCCATGAAAGCCGCAGTATTGTACGAAACGGACACACACTTAAAGATTGAAGAGTTCGACTTACCGCGTCCAAGTGCGAATCAGGTACGGGTACGACTGGTCGCCAGCGGTGTCTGCCACTCCGACTGGCACGTTGTTAAGGGCGATTGGCCCTTCGTTAGGTTGCCTGTCATTCTTGGACATGAAGGGGCTGGAATCATTGAAGAGGTCGGAAGCGATGCAACGCAAGTCCAGGTCGGCGACCATGTTATCCTTTCATGGAAACGGAACTGTGGATACTGTGAAATGTGTCAGAAAGGGTATCCAAATTTGTGTGCACTTCCGTCCGACGGATCGGGTAGACCCGCTATAAAATCGAGTGGACGAGAGATTGACCAGATGTCGGGATTAGGAACATTCGGTACTGAGACGCTCGTCCCACAGGACGCAGTTGTCCCCATCGATAAGGACATGCCGTTTGCACAAGCCGCGCTCATCGGGTGTGGCGTGATGACGGGTGTCGGCGCGGCTATCAATACAGCAGAGATTTCACCCGGCAGTTCAGTAGCCGTCTTTGGATGTGGAGGGGTTGGACTCAATTGTATACAAGGTGCCGCCATCTCTGGTGGTGAACCTATTATTGCTGTCGATGTACTCGACAACAAACTTGAACTCGGTAAGCAGTTTGGAGCGACGCACACGGTTAATGCCTCAAAAGTCGATCCTGTGGAGCGGATCAAGGAAATTACCGATGGACGTGGGGTTCATTATGCTTTTGAGGCGATCGGTTTGATCGGTGAAACGTTCCGACAGGCGATCCTCTGCACGCGGAGTAGAGGCGTGACGGTTTTCGTCGGACACGCGCCGGAAAACACGCCAGTCGAATTCGACGCACGAATGCTGATGTCAGAGAAGATGGTTATCGGTTCGATGTACGGGACTGCGCGCCCGCATGTGGATTTCCCACGGTTGGTTTCGCTCTATAAAGCAGGACAGCTTAAACTCGACGAACTCGTCACGCGCACTTACCCCTTGGAAGGAATCAACGATGCCTTTGAGGCTTTGGCAAGGGGTGAAGTCGCACGGAGTGTCCTCGATCTGACTTAATAAACGTGAATAATAAAAGTGCTAAGTTTTAGTTGACTTGTTTGTAGGTATCATGGTAATTTACTTATCATAATAATACTGTATGAGATGATGTTCTATGAAGTTGAATGATATAAGAAATGAAAACTGCCTTGATACGATGAAAGTTATGGGTGATGCCTTTGTTGATCTTGTTGTAACTTCACCTCCGTATGACGAAATGCGTGAGTATGAAGGATACACGTTAGAAGCTTTTGAACAAATTGCTTCTGAACTGTATCGGGTTGTTAAGGGTGGAGGTGTGGTTGTATGGGTTATTGGCGATCAGACCATAAAGGGAAATGAGACAGGCACTTCGTTTCGACAGGCACTTTATTTTAAAGAAATCGGGTTTAACCTATTTGATACAATGATTTACCTGAAACCTCCAAGAGGCGCGGTTGGGAATAATAAAACTTACTGGCAATCATTTGAATATATGTTCGTTTTTAGTAAGGGACAGCCTAGGTAGTGTTTACGTTTTGGTTCTGGATCCAGTCGTAGCAAGGTTTCCATAGTTCTGCAAGATCCATTCGATCTATCGACTCAAATTCCGATAGATACTGACTTCCCGACAATTTTGATGGTGGAATGTAAACACAACGTAAAACAATTAATCTGATTAAAGACAGAAAAAACAAAGAATCACGCAAGGGGGACACTGGCACGAAACGCTTACCGGATGGGTCTTTATTGAAATTAAAACGGGAAGGGTATTCTGAATACGGAAGACGCACGAATGTGTGGGAGTATATGATTGGAAAAGGGCATTCGGCATCAGATGACATCGCATACAAACATCCGGCTATATTCCCTGAAAAATTGGCACAAGACCATATTGTTTCTTGGAGTAATACGGATGATTTGGTATATGATCCATTTTTAGGGAGTGGGACTGTAGCACTCATGGCTGGGTTAAATGGTAGAAATTATCTGGGTAGTGAAATTAATGAGAATTATTGCGAAATTGCCAGAGAAAGACTACAAAGAATTCGTCCATCACAGGAATCACTGCCTCCTGATAAATCGTACACCCCCGAACAACTAAAATTGCTGGAGGCTGAATGTGGCTCAGGAAGCGAAACCTCGTATTTGTAAGGGAACTCTTATGTCTTTTTTTATCCATTAACCAAGTCCAAAATTATTTATGACGAAACACTTCTCACACCCCGCCACCGTCAATCACAATGTTCGCAAACGCGTGCAAGGCAGTTCACACTGGCTTCATTGAAGGTTACGCAAGAATACGCTCCATGCGCTCGCGAATCCATGCCTTGTGCTCAGGGTGTGTGTGGATATAGAAGGTGCCGTTCTGGATCGCTTTATAGACATGCTCCGCCACCTCCGCAGGTGACAATCCGGCTTCCATCTCGACGCGAGTATTCCGTGAACCGCCAATAACGGTTTCCTGTGATTGCTTCTTCTCTGCTGGATTTCGCAATGCGTCCGGACGGTTTCGGGCGGCGTCCAGAATCCCCGTGCGAACCCATCCAGGACACAGCACATGTACCTGAATATTAGACCCTTTCTGTGCCAGTTCATCGGCGAGGGTCTCCGAAAGCACGACGACACCGTGCTTACTTACTTTATAGATGCCTTCGCCACTACCACCCACCAAACCCAAAATGGAAGCAGTATTCACGATATGACACGCGTCCCCTTGTGCGAGCATACGGGGCACAAACGCGCGAATGCCGTGGATCACGCCCCACAGGTTAACGCCTAACACCCATTCCCAGTCGGCTACGGTATGTTCCCAAACAGGTCGGCTACAAACAACGCCAGCGTTGTTGCAGAGGATATGCACCGCACCGAAAGCCTCTAACGTCCGGGCAGCAAGGTTTTCGACCGCTGTCGCGTTTGAGACATCCGTTTTGACGGCGAGAACCGTCGCACCTTTAGCCTTTAAGTCTGCCGCAAGCTTACCTAACGGTTCCTCTGCAACGTCAGCAAGAACGACTTTCATGCCTTCCGCTGCGAACCGTTCTGCTAATCCTCTCCCGATACCGCTCGCTGCGCCCGTAATAACAGCAACCTTTTGCATAACGTTCAAATCTCCACATTAAATTAGCAACGAAACCGTAGCCCGTAACGTAGTGGAGGGCGGGTTTAAGAAACGCACTCAATAGTCTTAACCCACGTTGTTCCTCCGCAAGGTAAGTTTAAAAATCCGCAAGGTAAGTTTAAAAATCCGCTTGGCGTTGCTGATGATATTCTTCTAATGCTTGGTTCGCATTCACAATCGTTTCCAACTTCTCAACGAGCGCGTTGATGTGTTTGCCGGGGAAGGCAAAGTAGAAGTCATCGTCGGAGAGAGCCGTGTAAACGCGGTTGCCGATACACCCCAAACTACTTACACTCCGTCCGCCTTGTATGACAGCAGGAATCGCTGCACACGTCGGGCGTCCCATAACACTATCTTCTGTGCCAATACCCGCAGCGGTCGCGGCTTCTGCCAAGAGCATCATCTGTCTCGGCGTGCCGGAGACAATGACGACATCAGGCGTGTCAGTCTCATCTGATAGAGGGGCATAGACTGCACTTTTGAAAGGTGTTTCCCGTCTTGGGATACCCGGGACTTCTTCCATAGTGATGTAACCGAGTTCGCCCATCAGTCCGAGCGTATTTTCGAGTTCCTCCATTTGCTTAGGGGGTAACTCAATGTTGTGTGTATAGCACCCTATCGGACAGTTGTAATGGTCAGACGCTTCCGTATAGAAGGTTTTACCTTCCGCTGCGCGTCGCCAATAGGAGCAACCAGAGGCTTCGACCTTTTCCACACGGGAAACACCGTCTGGTTGTGCATCGTGAAACGTTACAGCAACAGGGGGAGTTTCCAAATTAAGCAATTGTTGAATCTGTTCTGACATATTTTCTCCTTTGTAACCAAAATCGGTTTTTGAATGAAGCACGTAGGTTGGGTTGAACGGAAACCTCCTAAAATCACACAGAAAATGGTTTTCGAGGTCCGTCAAGATACCTAAAGTCACGAAAGAACGAGTGAAACCCAACACATTTTGAACTGTAAGACCAATCAGGGTGAAAACCCAATGGTTAAAATTGGATTGGAGCGAACTGCCCATCGGTAGGTTCTGCTCAGCAGAACCACGCTTCGGTGAGACGTGGCGCGGGGAGGTGCGCTTCTTTTCTCTCTGTTGGTGGAGACTGCCCATGCATATCAGCCGCGAGTGTCCATATCCGATAAAAAGTTTCCAGTGTATCCACACCGTCGCGTGCGTCGCTTTCAACGAGGGTATTGACCGTTTTATGAAGTTCGTCCATCCGGGCATCGGGGTGTGCCCACGTATAACTAAAGGAAGCTTCGTCAAGGGCGAGTGAAAGGACTTTCGTTTCGGGACGATTGAGCAGGTATGAACCGGGCGGAATCAACAACCGAACGGCGTACTGCACCGGGTCAACGTGATACACAAGACCGCGCATATCAATAAACTGGAGGAGTTCGAGGTAGTCGTCTAACGTTGTCCACGGCGTAAACGGCACCCATGTCGGACGCAATGCTATCCCCGTTCCGTGAACGATATCAACCGCTTCTGCTACATCGGCACGTGTGTGATGCTTCTCCAAAATCGTCAGCACCTGCTCGTTCAGCGTTTCAACGGCAGAAATGACAAACCGACATCCGAGGTGCGCGAATTCTGAAAAGTGTTTTCTGTTTTTCAGGATGTGCTCGATCTTGGTTGTAAAGTCGAAGGTGAGGCTTGGAAAAGTCTCGTGCATCGCGCGGAGGATACGGAGACCGTGCGTCGGACCGTTGAGAAAATCTGGGTCGCCAAAGGTGATGTGTGTCGCACCTTCCACGACCTGTTCCTGTATTTCAGCGAGTACAATGTCGCGTTGCACAGCGAAAAACTTGCCGTTGTAGACTGGCGGAATAGGGCAGTGCGTGCAGAGATGCTTGCAGCCGTGTGTCGTCTCTGTGTAACCGACGGTTCGGACCTCGCCTTCGTCCTCAAATTGCGCATAACTTTCCAGCGGCGGTAGTTCCGCAAAGAAATCGGAGTCTTGTGCCTCAGACGGTTCTTCCTTCGCAATGGATTCCACCCGCGCGACGAGTTGCGTTGAATCTGTGCCTGCGATACAAAAATCGACACCGTGTGAAAGCAGATAGTCAGCGTTAAGCGTCGCGTAAAGCCCGTACATGCAAATAGAGGCATCCGAATTGATTTCTCGTATCCGGTGCAAGAGATGAACCCCCAGTCGCAAGGCGGTGTGCATCGGGACGGATATCCCGATGAAACGTGCGTGCTCGACCTTTTCGATATCCAGTGGTTCGACAGCAATATCAATTACCTCTGGAACGAATCCCACCGATTCAAGGGCACGAAGCGGACGAGAGAGCCCGATCGGTCGGTGTCCGAGTTCGTAGCAGGAGATGAGGAGGACTGCCCCGGGGTCCTGTATCACTGAGGAGGTTCGCGCTTGCGTTTCCATACTAAATAGAATAGCACGTCATCACACAATTGGCAACAGAATCTCTGTTTTATTTTTTTGTTGACACTTTTCGTCACATTTGCTATGATTACGAATCATTACGCATTACCTGATTTGGAGGTTTTTTGATGTTTCACCGAAACTGGCGTTGGGTGCTTGTTGCGCTGATCGTTATGAGTGTTGGCGGTTTTATCTTCTTAAGACCTACCTCTCCCCCCCACCTATAAAGGTTTATAGTGCTGTAACACCCACACCCAAACCTGCTGCTACTGTCCAGACGAGCGCGGAAAAAACGGACATCCCCGGACAATATGGGCATGACCATAACCATGGGCACTCCCACGAAACTGTGCCGCATTCCCACGAAGAGGAAACGATCATCCACAGTAAAGAGTCCGACTGGCGAGATGATGGCGCATTTGATGTTACACTTCCAAAAAGCGATCCATGGCAACAAAGCTCACCGGTGAGTAAATCTACCGACGCTGTGGACGATACTTATCCGCCCCGAGACTGGTATAAAACAGAAGACCCCGAGTTGCGCGCAGAATATCTTTACGCTCAACTCACCAAACAGTTCGGAGATACACCTGAAGTTCAAGCCATCGGTGATTACGAACTAAAAGTCGCCCGTGGTATTCCACCATCACTCGAAGAATATACCGACTATCTTGAAGCACACTATCATCTCTTCCCGAACAAACAGAACCGACAAACGCTCGACAACTTGCGAAAAGCAATCACATCAGGAAACGAAATTATCTTTGAATAATAGAGGTGCCTAAATGAAAAGCATCCTTTCTTTATTTGCCTGTATTTTCTGCCTTTCTTTCATTCTCGGATGTGCCGAAACGGACAATCCGGTAGTACAGGAAACGGACGAATCTTTGTTTCCACTGCTGGAAAACATTCCCCCCTCAGGTTATCCTGATGGGTGGGTAAAATTGACAGATGAAGATGTTGTGAAACTTATGAAGCTGGAGATTCTTCCTAACTGGGTCAATATGGACATCTCTCAAGAATGGAAAAACAAATATACCCACGCGCAACTCCTCAAACAGTTCGGAGATACACCACAAGTTCGATTTATTATAGAGTTTCAAAGGAATCCAGGATTTGAGATATCGCGTCGACTATTTGTTGCTTATTTTGAAGCACACTACCATCTCTTCCCGACTGAAAACAATCGGCGTGCGCTTGAAGAAGTCCGGAATATCGAAAATCAACCGGTTCCCGAACCGCCTCCACCACGAATAGTCCGTATTGAGCCAATCACCGTAGCACGCGCAGAAGAAATACGCATAGAACTCATAGAAAAACACGGGGACATTCCACAAGTACACACTGTAGCAAATTTTTTCATAAAAGTGGCACGAAATATGTCTATAACATATGACGATTACCTCCCTTATCTTGAAGCACAGCACCATCTTAACCCCCAGAGTGAATACATTCGCCAGCGACTGAAAAAATATAAAAAGGCGAAAGCGGATGGCATTCCATTCCATCTTATAGACGACGAGGACGAATAATACTGCTTATTTTATCGCACCTTGAGAGGGGATGCGTTCTAATTATGACGTTATATAGGTGAACATTCTCACCTAAAACTTGACTGTTGGCAAACACCAGTTGTGTTACACAGATGAATAGGTAATACGGTCAAAAGTACGTGTCAGTGGGACATGCACATCCTATTTTTTACCTATCACGTTTTATAACAGAAGGAGAACAAAATGTTGAAAAAATCTCTTGGAGGCTTCGGTCTCTTGATCTTTGTCTTTGCATTCGCTACCTCTTTATTGGTTCTGATAAACCGAGTTGACGCAAGTGACAATTACACATTCACTCAACCTTACACCAAGTATTATATTTGTCCCGATGGCAGAGTTGTTGATACGGAGTCAGGGACAACTACAAATACAGCGACGGTAAACCATCCTTCTGACCAGGTTTTTTATGAGTATCGTTGTTGGCCACTTTATTATGATTATGAAGCAGAGAAATGGATAGAAGAGTGTGGAAACGTAGAGGTCTCTGAACACACATCTCATGGTATGACGTATGTCTACAATTCAAATCGTGTGTATTACTATTATCGTGCAAGATTGACGGAGTGTCGTTAAACACATCCGTATCCGATCGAGCAGAATGTCAAGGCTGATAGACGTTAAAAAAGAGGAGGGATGCGGTTACACCGTATCCCTCCTTTCACGCTTGCATTTCAGGGCTTGGGATACCTCCTCGGATCAACAGGTTCAAAAGTCCGCATAAACCGCGTGACAAAACTTTACACACCCAAAATCCTTGGTTGATTTTAAAGTTAAAGTGTTTACAAGCGCGCCTACTTCGCAAGCCGGCGCAGAACATTATGCGTGATGCATTCAACCACCGCATCACCACCCGCCAATCCGTGCGACCAGTCGGTTGTAGCGGCAGTAAAAACAGTTCCACCTTTCGTATAGATACCCATCGTTGCGGCACCCGTTCTCCCTCTTTCCCAGCGTTCATACCACTCACAATCGTCGGGATGCCAACGGACAGGAGCCGTCGCGAGGATCGTGAAACCTTCAGGCGTGCCGTCGCAATAGGTCGGGACTGGCAAACCGTCTACAAGCGTCCATTCGCATCCGTCACATTCGTAGCCGACAATCGTGTTTTCGCCACCGAAAGTATCATCTCGCGAAAGATTTGTCCCCTCAAATATCCAGTGCTCCGGACGATGGACGGTATATTCTCCCGGACCGTCCATAAACTGTCCGTGACTCAGGTGATAACCGCCTTGCAGAAAGCCAACGCCGGTCAACTCGTTCTCAGGACGACCTACCAGATAGTGACTCCAGAGCGTGCTGAGATTACTGTGGTCATCGGTCTTATAAACTGGGTCTTGGTTGTAGGTTTGCTTCCAGCAGACGAGGGCTCTGCCATCATCTTCGGAGCGGACCTGCCAACAGACGGAATTCCCGCTGAAGAAGGCGGCGTTTCCGCCATTCGCAATGAATGTCTCAAGCGTATCGCGCATCGGAGCGGACCAGTATTCATCGTGCCCGACACTCAAGACGAGTCTATAATGCTCTAATATTTCAGGGTGGAATTCCAAATCGGAATTCGCGGCGTAATCAAATGTGTACCCGTTCTGCTCTGCCCAGACGATAAAAGCCGCTTCCCAGTTACTGAAGATGCCACGAGTGGGTCGGTCAAACGAGACGCGGTTTCCTTGTATTTTGCTCGCCCCGTGATACCCGTAAAGACTAAAGCCACCCCAGTTGTTGTAAGCATTATAGGTGTTGGTCGAGAGTTGTAGCAGAATAGGTGTATTCGCTCCCGGTTTCGCAGGACGGATAATAAAGAAGAGTTTGCTTTCAGCCGTGCGCTGATTCTTATAGATGTGATCACCACCGCTATCGGTTGCCCGGAGTGTGCCTTCATAGTAACCGCTCTGCCACATTTCGGGGACTTCAAGCGTAAAGGTAGGCGACCATCCACATCCCTGCGATGACGCATCTGCGGGGATTGGCTGTGCTTCACCGGGGAGTTCCGCTTGGCTCCAGACGACTTCGCGGGTCGCGCCGATGCGAGCAATCTCGAGCGAATAGTTTTCTGCACTCGTTGAAATATGGAACGCAATTTCTTCACCGGGGATGTAGCTGAGTTGGTGGGTGTATCCGTCAATATACAGCGGTCTTATTTGGTTCTCGGTTTGCGTTAAAGTTGCCATTATATGCCTCCTCCTTTGGTGTGTAGCGTAGCATTTTCCAGACGAAATGTCAATTTTTATGGTAAATCACTATAGTTCCCTTATTTGACTTTTTTCGTCAGGTGTGCTATGATTTCTATAATCTTTTTTCCGCTATGTCATTTTAATTCTCAAAATTGCCCGAACTTTAGAATAGATAAATTAACGTGAAAATATGAATATCAATCAAAAACAGGCGACCCCGCTATCATCTGAACAGATGGATCAGTGGGAAAATGACGGATATTTGCTCCTAAAAGGCGTTGTCCCAGAATCTGCCATCAACGGTGTGCGGGAAAGTTTTGCCGGCGTGGTAGACGGCATAATTCATGAGTTAAAAGCGGATGGAATTATCGAAGATGAAGGATCAGACCTCCCGTTTGAAACGCGATTTGTTCAAGTCGCGGGTGAACATGCCAACCGCTTCGGTCGTTCTTGGCGTAACCAAGTTGCGACACCTGAGGTTTTCGAGCTGCATCACGCGCCGAGTCTCGTGGACGCAATCGGTCAACTCACGGGCACAGATGTCATCGGACACCCCGTCTTCAATGCCCGTCCGAAACTGCCAGGTCAACAATTAACCGTTGTCCCGTGGCACCAAGACAGTGGTTACTTCGGCACAGTGAGTGAAACTTCGCTCATCCCGACTGCATGGATACCGCTGGTGCCGGTGGATGAGAGCAACGGTTGTTTGCAAGTGGTTGCAGGCTCACATCGGTTAGGCGTGGTTAACCATCATACAGAGGAACGGGAAGGGAAGTTTCTTGAGGTGATGGACAAGCTTATCGAGGGGGATCGGGTCGTGACGTGTCCAATGGAATTAGGGGATGCCTTAGTGTTCCACAACCTGACGCTCCACCGATCACTGCCGCATACTACCAGCGAGATCGTCCGTTGGGCGATTGACATCCGTTATCTCCGTGATGGAGATCATCCCGGCACAATTTATTGGCAGGACCCCGATTTCAAGTGGGTCATTCGTAGTGAAACGCAACCCGTTACACCCCTTACACAATGGCTTGAAATGTGGTAGTGGACAAATACAACAATCGCAATAGCGAAGCAGTTAATATTGGAAAAACAACTTACAATAGCGTATGAAACGTGTACCTTTCCAAACTTTATGTGATGAATTTTATCGTGTGCTCGCAGCAATTGGGTTTGACGGCGACCGCGGAATGCTGTGTGCACGACTGTTTGCCGAAAATCAGCGCGATGGCGTGTACTCGCACGGACTCAATCGTTTCCCTGGGTTCGTTACTGGACTCGAGCGCAAACAGATTGATTTTCGCGCACAACCGGAGAAAACCGAGAGTTTCGGTGCCTTAGAACGGTGGGATGGCAAGATGGGAGTCGGTCTTGTCAACGCGCATTTCTGTATGCAACGGGCAACAGAACTCGCCGATGTCCACGGTATCGGGTGTGTTGGGCTTTCAAATACAAACCACTGGATGCGTGGCGGGGCATACGCACTACAAGCCGCCGAAGCCGGATATATCGGGATATGTTGGACGAATACAACACGACTCATGCCACCGTGGGGTTCTGCAGAAAAAAAGATCGGGAACAACCCGATGGCGATTGGCATTCCGAGAGCGGAGGGACATATTCTGTTGGATATGGCGATGAGCCAGTATTCAAACGGGAAATTGGAAGTGCTGCAGTTACAAGGGAAACAATTACCGTTACCGGGTGGTTACGATACCAGCGGAGAACTAACGGTTGAACCGGGGAAGATTCTTGATTCTGCAAGGGCACTTCCCATCGGTTACTGGAAAGGGTCGGGCTTGGCACTCGTGCTTGATACGATGGCATCCGTTATCTCAGGCGGGCAAGCGACACACGAGATTGGGAAACAGGGATCCGAATACGCCGTTTCTCAGGTGTACATTGCTATTAACGCCACAGGAATGATGGGGCAAGCGGTGTTGGACGAATCAGTCGCAGCGATTATCGACGACTTCCGGACAGCTGTCCCTTTAGATGAAAATGAGAGCGTGCGATATCCGGGGGAAGGCATGCTGCGGACGCGGATGGAGAGTCTTGAAAAGGGGGTCCTCGTAGATGAAGAGCAATGGCAGATGTTATTGGAGATGACTCTCTCTTAAGATGAGTCCCAAGCGCGCAGCTTGGAACGAAGTGGAAAGCGGATATACGTGAAGGGACGTTCAAGCACAAACCCACCTAACCGAACCGCAAGGAAAATTAAAAATTTGGCTTGCACTCTTTTTGTATCAACGTATAATACACCTTAACACAAAATATGAAAACTATACCCTAAGTTACCATGCACAAACTGAATTTGGGAGATAACTCATGACATTACGGGCGGGAATTGTCGGTTGTGGCGGGATTAGTCGCAGTCACGCTGGCGCGCATGCGAACTTGGAGGCGGTCGATCTCGTCGCGATGTGTGACATCAATCGCGATGCACTCAACAACCGTGCCGATGAATACGGTGTCTCAAGTCGATACACTGACTATGAGGAGATGTTCGCACGTGAGGGACTCGATATCGTGAGTGTGTGTACACACGCACCGTTACACGCTCCGGTTGCGATTGCTGCCGCAAAAGCAGGCATTCACGTCTTATGTGAGAAACCGTTGTCCGTTGATTTAGAAACAGCGGACCAGATGTTCACAGCATGTCGTGAGGCGGGTGTGCATTTGGCGGTTAGTCACCAATTTCGATTTACGCCGCTTTTTCGGCACGCGAAATCCCTCATCGATGCAGGTAAAATCGGTGAACTCCGTTCAATTCGTGAAGTCGGCAAAGGACGCGAAGCCGGATTCGAGTTGATGGAAATGGGTGTACACTACTTTGACGAGATGGATTTCTTCTTAGACGGTATTTCTTGGATTCAGGCACATATTACATATCAGGGGCACGATGTGACAGAGGCGAATATTATGCACAGCAGTGAGTTATGTAGGACTGACCGGCGCGACAATGGGATCGTCGCTGGAGATACGATGCTCGTGCATATCGGTGGTGGGAACAGTGCCTACGGCATTATGGAACTCTATTGCCGCGAACCGAGACACGGGTGGATGATGGGACCGCATCTGCTCGGTTCGGAGGGACAATTGATGGTAAAACCGCATCCAGACACCGGGATAGATGAAATGTGGTACTGTCCTTTTGATGTCTCTTTTGCGGCGCATACACCCGCATGGGAACAGGTAGAACTTGACCCATCAGCGTTTCTTATCTCCGGGAAACCGTGGCAGTCGCGCCACACTATCTGGAGCGCGAAAAATATACGAGACGCAATTCTTAACGAAGATCAACCAGAACTCGGTGGACGCAACGCGCTTACATCCCTTGAGTGTGTCAGCGCAACCTACGTCTCCCATTTTAGTGGACAAAAGGTGCAACTGCCGTTAGAGGAGCGGAGTCATCCGCTTGTGAAACGTCTTAATAGAGGAGCAGACAACTAAATGAAACTTGCTTTTTTTAATGATTACCAGCTCGGTGTAATTACAGAAGATGGGATCGTTGATATCAGCGGGGCACTCAGTAGTGTTTCGTATCGGACACCGCAAGAATTGATACGAACAGTGATTGAGGACTTTGATAATCTACGTCCGACAATAGAGAGCGCGGTTGAAAACGGTGCTGCTATCGCTTTAGATAGTGTTAGCCTGAATGCACCCCTCCCGCGTCCAGGACAACTCGTCTGCCTTGCTGGCAATTACATTGAACCTGATAGTCCGTCGCGTGGAGATTTCAATGCATTTTTGAAGTCGCCCACCGGTATTATTGCCACGAAGGGGAGGGTGGATCTTCCAGAAGTCGACGTGACTGTGTTTCACTTCGAGCCGGAATTAGCAATTGTGATTGGTAAAACTGCGAAGCATCTAACCGAAGATAACGCGTTAGATTGTGTCTTTGGTTACACGCAATTTATTGATGTCTCGGCGCGGGGTTTGCCCGGCGGTTTCTTCTTAGGCAAAAGTTGGCATACCTTTGCACCGATGGGTCCAGCACTCGTTACTGCTGACGAAGTCGGTGACGGGAATGCGCTCGGCGTGCAACTCTGGATTAACGACGGTCTGCAACACGATTTCTCTACAAATTCCATGGCACGCTTTATCCCCGAATTGCTCGCTGAGGTGACCAATGTGGTAACGCTTGAACCGGGCGATGTTGTATCGACAGGGACGCACCATGAGGCACTCACCGCTGTTGGTGATGGAGACACAGTAAGCTTATCCGTAGAAGGTTTCGGCCCAGCGTTATCCGTGAGTGTGAGCGATCCATTAAAGCGGACGACTTGGCGTGGTTAGGATATTTATAGAGCGAGCTTTGTTCGCCGTCTGTGCAAAAAAATGTTGACAACTGTTTCAATTTGCGTGTATAATAGTTTAAAGTGTAATTTAGAGGGTTCCCTCTAACCACGAAATCCTTCTTCTAATAGCGATAGCATTTTTGGCTTGCCAGCTGCGCCGCTTTTTAGTCGTAAAATTTGGCGCGATCCGAAATGAGAGCCTTCCTGACCATAAGGAGACTGAATTAATGAAAAAACCCAGAAATATAGCCGTGCTCGCGGTCCTCACGATTGTCTGTGTGTGGATGGCAGGATGTGCTGGCTGTAACCCAGAACCGATACCGAGCGGGATGAGTCCGACACAGGGACCCGAAACCGGCGGGACAACTGTCCAGATTACTGGCGAGAAATTTGATATGAAAAACGGCGTAACCGTGACGTTCGGTGGAAAAAATGCGCAAAGCGTAACTGTTCCAAGTGAAACCCAAATCACGGCGGTAACTCCCGGGGGCATGGCAGGAGAATCTGTGTCCATCGTCGTTACAAATAAAGGAAAACCTGAAGTACCGGTCACGCTTTCACAGAAATTTACTTACACTGATGCCACTCCACCGACAGTGACAATGAACGAACCCGCAGATGGTACGGTTTTCTCTGAATACGAGGATTCCCTGAATGTAATGGACAGCCTGTCGGTTTCGTTCAGTGAACCGATTGACAGCAGCAGTGTTGTCGTGGATGTCGCAGTCATAAAAACGGAAGATTCGATGAGTGAACCGATGGACGCTATGCTATCAGGCACCGTGAGCGGAAGCGGCGATTCTGTGACGTTTACCTCCGATATGCCGATGCGTGCAGGACGTATGTATACCGTTACTGTCTCCGGTGCTACGGATATGGCAGGCAATACCCTCGAAAGTTCGCACAGTTTCAGTTTCAGTATCACCAGTCCTGAAGTCCTTGACAGATACCATGTGAAGGAAGAGGATATTCAGGAAGAAAACGGCGAAGCAGCACTCAAGCGCATCGCCGCACGTCCTGAGATTTTCGATGACCCAGAGATGTGGAAACGGTTAGTCACCGCGAACCAGGACGATTATATCTTCGATCGGAGTAGACTGAGTGTGGGACAACAATTGTTAATTCCACGCGGGCGCGCCTGGGGCGATAAGTAGACAAATTTGTAATCAAAATCGAAAAGTCGTGTACCTGCTACACGGCTTTTTTATTTATTGGAAAAGGAAATCATGTTTGGTCCGCAAAGAGATTTTGAGAACCGTATCGCCGAATACCGAAGCAATTTAGTAGGTATCAAGCATCTTCACCGATTAAAGCTACCCCTTGAAAATCTGCTACGACCGCAACCAAATCAACCTATTAATCTTCACGTGACAACGTCCGGTGGTGTCGCCTATGATTCGGTTCGCTGTTGGACGGAGGTAGATGGTGAAGAATCTACGTTTGAACTCGTATCGGATAGTTCGGTATGGAACGCGCTTGAATGGCGATATGTGCGCCACTGGCACGGAGAGATCCCACCGCAACCCAGCGGGGCGGTAATACACTATCGGATTGGTGGACGCGTCGTGGGGTCAGATAGATGGATTTTTGCAGATAACCAAGCGCGAGTGTTATCCGAAGCAACCGAATTCTCTATCTCTATTGACGATTACGACGTACCGGAGTGGGTCCGCGATGCCGTTATCTATCACATCTTCCTCGATCGATTCTATCCGGGGGACGGTGTACCATGGAAAAAACCGACAAACCTCTCTGGGTTTTTCGGTGGAACACTCCGTGGCGTAATTCAGAAGCTCGACTACATTCAATCGCTTGGATGCAATACAATTTGGCTTTCACCGCTCTTTGCAAGCCCATCTCACCACGGCTACGATGCGACAGATTACTACACCGTTGAACCTCGATTTGGCACAAATGCGGAACTGATAGAACTCATCGAAAAAGCGCATCAGCAGGGCATGCGGATTATTCTCGATTTTGTTGCCAACCATTGGTCCAACCACCATCCAACGTTTCAAGCCGCGCAGCGGGACCCAGACAGCGAGTATCGAGCGTGGTACACATGGCAGCACTGGCCCGACGAATACACAAGTTTCTTCGGTGTGAAGGGTATGCCGCAGCTGAACTTAAAACACAAACCGGCAAGCGATTATTTGCTAAAGTGCGTACAGTATTGGCTTCATAAAGGTGTTGATGGCTACCGGCTTGACTATGCGCCAGGTCCGCCGCATACCTTTTGGGCAGATTTCCGCCAAGCCTGTAAATCCGTGAAACCTGACGCTTTTCTGTTTGGGGAGGTCGTAAGTCATTCGGAAGTCATTGCGTCCTATATGCCACATTTTGATGGCTGCCTCGATTTCCTGCTCGCGGATGCGCTCCGACGGACGTTTGTCCTTGAAACTTCAACACTGCTGGAGTTTGAGTCGTTTTTAGCTGCGCATGAGACATACTTTTCGCGGGGCTTTTCACTGCCGGCGTTTCTGGATAATCACGATATGACGCGTATTCTCTATTTGGCAAAAGAGGATAAGGCGAAAGTCAGGTTGGCGGCGTTGGTGCTCTTCACTCTTTCTGCACCACCTGTGATTTACAACGGAACTGAGATCGGCGTTTCGCAAAGAAACCCACTTGGGCGTTTTGAGGAGGCGCGTTTACCAATGCCGTGGGGAGATGAAGCGGACAAAGATTTGTTGGACTATTTCCGAAACTTGGGAGCATTACGGAAGCGGTTTTCAGGACTTGCTTCTGGTAGTCGGAGGCTTGTGCATCTGGACGTTCAAAAGGGAACTTACGCATATCTACGCACTTCAGAAACGGATTCTATCCTCATCGCATTGAATACGAGTCGACGTTCTCAAACAATCGAGGTCCCGATTTCGTCGTTTCAAACTTCTGCAAGAGATCTCCTCAATGGAAATCGGGTGACTGTGTCCGGAGATGCCGTTCGGATTTCACTTCCAGGACAGAGTGGAGCGTTTATCGCCTGATATGTTGGATGGAAAAGATGTTGGTTAGAAGAAGTAAGGGGACCGACAACCACAGAATGCTGTTCTCGGTCCCCTTACTTAATAGACGTTATAATATACGGCTATTGGGCTGCATCGCCATTAGCGGCATCATCATCTGTCGCATCGCCACCTGCGTCGGCACCAGTCGCGGCGTCCATGTTGTTAGCGGCATCATCATCTGTCGCATCGCCACCTGCGTCGGCACCAGTCGCGGCGTCCATGTCACCCATATCATCCATACCGTCGGGCATCATGGTATCACCCTCCATGTGGCCATCCATCATTCCCTCTTCCATGGCATCCATGGAGAGTGAAACGAAAACGCTGTCATGACCAGACGAGCCTTCCGTTCCTGCTTGGGCATGGCAACCGTGGCAACCGTTTCCTGCATCCTCAAGGTTAGAGCCTTTGACCTGCATATACTCAGCATCCGCACTCGGGCGAGCATATTTTTCGTATATCCAGCCATTGTGGCCCGCATGCATCGGGTCGTCGGTTTTCATCATCAAGGCTGTCTTCGCTACAAAGGTGTTGGTATCATCCATGATTGTTTTGACGATCATGGATCCAGCAGGATAAGCCGTTCCATCTTTATTTGCCATGGCCCCGATATCGTTAATGTAGACCGTCCGGGTTCCCATACCGTGCACTGCACCTGTTTCTGCTGGGTTGGTCGCCTCAGCCGGTGGAACCGGTAGTGCAACATGTGCCCACGACATGTACATCGTCGGGTCCATCATATCCATAGTCATTTCCATCATATCGTCATCAGCCATCATATCGTCATCAGCCATCATGTTGTCTAACATCGTTTGACCTCTGTCACAGGATACGAAAGCGACAGAAACGATTAAGATCGCTATCAAAGCGAATTGAATTTTGAACTTCATTAATAAACCTTTCTTTTTTCTTTCTTTTTTAACTACAGTGACTACGAAGGAAAATTGCGGGCTTCTAAGCGACAAAACCCATCCACTTCGTTGTGGATCTCTTCGAGATCACATGCTATACACAACTTCACTTTAAATGATATAGTATTTCGTCTTATTTTTCAAGGAAATTGTAAATATTATGGGATTCGTTTGCTTTGTATGGGGCGGTGTTATTTTTCCTTAAATGAGCAAGTTTCCTAAACTGACAAAAAAATGGGACCGGCAGCTGTAGAATGTAGTTACCAGTCCCGTTTTTATTAGGATCATGAGATGGAACTATTGGGCACCATCGTCATCGTCCATGTCATCATCGTCCATGTCGCCATCGTCCATGTCATCATCGTCCATGTCGTCATCGTCCATGTCATCATCGTCCATCATGGTGCCGTCATCCATCATGGTGCCGTCATCCATCATGGTGCCGTCATCCATCATGGTGCCGTCGTCCATCATGGTGCCGTCATCCATCATGGTGCCGTCGTCCATCATGGTGCCGTCGTCCATCATGGTGCCGTCGTCCATCATGGTGCCGTCGTCCATCATAGTGCCGTCGTCCATCATAGTGCCGTCATCCATCATAGTGCCGTCATCCATCATGGTGCCGTCATCCATCATAGTGCCGTCGTCCATCATGCCGTCATCCATCATTTCTGAGTCGCTGCCGTCCATCATGTCATCCGTAGCCGGTGTCATGATCTGCTGAGCTCTTTCGCAGGATACAAAGGCGAAACAACAAACCAAAATGGCGATTAAAATCATCTGAAATTTGAACATTGTTAGTGCTCCTTATTCTATATACTTTCCTTATTCTATATACTTAAAGTAAATAGTTATGGAAAAATCACAAATCTCATAGTGAGACTTCAAAACAATGAAGTTTATTCAGGTGAGATGTGACTTCCCAAATCCATGTACCAATACAATTTTAATAAATTATACTATTTTCTGCTTTAATTTTCAATAAAAAAACGGAAGAAACGTTATTTTGGCTTACTTCTACGGATCCGTCTTCAGAATTTCTGAGCGTATTCTCAGAATATAGGGGTGTTTCGGAGTTTGCGCAAAAGCAGTTTCGATTTCACGTCGTGCGTCGGGAATACGGTTGAGACGATAATATACGAAAGCAAGCGTCGCACGGTGTGTAGGTCGATCGTCACTTTTAAAAGCTATCTTTGCCAAAGTAAGTGCCTCAGCGAGTTCCCTGTTTTCCCTCGCAAGTAGGGATGCCAACGCTTCTTTCGGAAACGGGACATCTGGCGCGATCTGAATGGCGCGCCGGAAATCTGTTTCTGCCATACCGGACTTTTTATCTTTCTCATAAATTTTGCCTCGCCACAAGTACCCCGGCGCCCATGTGGGTTCGTGTTGTATCCCCATCGTGAGCGCGTTTACGGAAGCTTGTAAGTCCCCGGTCCTCTCGTGCAAGTTTGCGAGTTGAACGTAGGTGTCCATAAAATCCGGTTCGTGTCGGATAAGCGAGAGATAGTGTGAAACCGCTGCGGCTTGGTCTCCGAGTCTATCTTCTATCATGCCGAGGTGCAGAAGTGCCTGACGTGAAGTAGGCTCTATCGTGAGGACACGTTCGTACATTTGCTTTGCATCTGCGAACTTGCCGAGTTGCATCTGGACGTAGGCGTAATCTTTCAATGCGAAAGTAAAGGTTTCATCCGATGCGATGGCTTTTTCAAGAGGCGTTAAAGCACGTTGCGGTTGTCCCTTTTCAATGAACCAATGTGCTTGGCGACGGTAGCGTTCCGCCAACTTGCGACGATAACGTGCTTCTGCGGCTTCGGCATCTTCAGTATTTCCGATATTGCGAAGCGTATCCGCGAGTGATTTGTGAAAGAGTGGTTCGTCTGGGGCATGTCGGACAGCGCGTTCATAAAAACGTTGAGCGACGGTGAATTGTCTGCGTCTTGCACCAACCTCACCACGTCCAAAGGCGGCACTCGCAAGCGTCTTGTCTTGGGTGAGTGCTTCCCGAAATGCGGCATCCGCTTCGTCGATTCGGTTGAGTTTGAGAAGAACATGACCAAGGTTATTGTAGGCAGCGGTCGTTTCTGGATGTAGTTGCACGGCGACGATATAGTATCTGCGTGCCTGCTCTAAATTGCCACGCTCGGTTTCAATCTGTCCTAAAGCGACATACCATGCCACAGGGGCATCTTCACCCGCATCTTTGACGGATTTTTGAAACCACATGTCGGCTTCATCAAGTTGTTTATTACGATGATATGCGGCAGCGAGCTTGGCTTGCACCGTGAGTTGTAGGCGAGATATTGTAATATTACCTTGGGGTTGTGTTGAGAGGAGTTGCAAGGCACGTTGGAAAGCAATAATAGCGGTGCGGTAGTCCTTCAGCTTTGCGGCGGCATCGCCCTCGCCGATATAGACAATCGGAAAATCTGGTGCTTGTTTGGCGAGTACTTGATATAAACGGAGTGCCTCGTGCCACTCATCCACTTGAAACGCATGCTGGGCATCCTTCAACTGCTTCTGGAACGCTTTAGGATAGTCCGCTATATCGTCTCCAGTTGCCGACACGGTGAGGATAAACGGAAGTGTGACGACGACGAAATATCCCCATTTTACCAGAGTCTCTTTGCCTGTAGTACGTCTTTGGGACTGATTATAGTTCATCCGTTTATTTCGCATCACTTTTCTCTTCGGCAAGTTCATCATCCAAAATATACCAAGTTTCCTCTTCTTTCCGTCTGGTTAACCATGTTTCAAACTGTTCGGTTGCCAGTTCCCGTCGAATCCGTTCTGTGACCTCCTCACTAACTTCTTCATACGTTTTTTGGTACGCCGAATTGTTCCGGATGCGTTCAACGATCTGGTATCCCGCCGGAACGGAAAAAGGCATGCTCGGTTCAGAAACTTGCAGTTCAGTTACGATGCCCCCTAAAGGTGTATCTACTTCAAGTGTTAGGACCTCAAACTTGATTTCGAACTGTGTCTCATAAGCTTCATAAACCGCCTGAAATGTGGCACCCTGTTGTAAACGTGCATTGAGTTTTGGCACCAGTTCTTCGACAGTCTGTTTTTCTCTCTCGGATCCATCTTTCGGCATGACGATCAGTAATGATTTGAAGGTGACTGTCGGTGGTACAATAAACTCGGTACTATTGGTATCGTAATATGACTTCGCTAATCTCGCGACCTTTTCACTATTGACGGCATTGAAAAATATACGGCGGAAGAATTCATCGTAAATTAACTGATCGTAGACCCGTGCTTCTACCGCCTCTTTTTCCAATTGCGCCTGCTGCAAAACGTTTTGGAATACCGTCTCCGAAGCATATTTAGCAGAAATTTCTGCTATCTTTGCGGCTACCTGCGTATTACGCTCGGTTACAATGATACCAAGGCGTTCGGCTTCCTGTAGGACGAATTTACGATTGATAATAGTATTGAGTACTGTACGTTTCTCGGCGGTGGTCGATGTTGTGTCTGTGCGTATCCTAAAGACTGTAGCGATGCGGAGTTCATCTTCGAGTTCACTGTGTGTGATAGCATCCTCGTTGACGACCGCGATGATTGAATCAATAAGCGTTTGGGCGTATACGTTACCACCGATACAGAATAGGATCAGAAAGGTGATGTAGCGAATCATGTTACCGCGGATTCCTCGGCGTTAGCCACGCCTCTTCAATGTGCAGACCGAGTCCCGGACCGTCGTTGGGAGAGATGTAACTGTCTGTTGGGAGGGATTCACCTTCAAATCGTTTCATCTCCTCTAACGGTACACCCGGCGGGATGCCGAGGTAGTATTCTACCCAAGGCGTATTCGGCATAGCAGCGGAAAGATGGAGTCCGGATTGTCGGAGTCCGCCACCGTGGAAGATAACGGTGAGTCCAGCCGCATCTGCGAGATGACAGATTTTGACGCATTCTGTTATCCCACCTACCCAGAAGGTATCCGGCTGCAGGATATCCAAGCACCGTTTTTCGATGATCTGCTGAAATGGGAAACGTGTATAGTGATGTTCTCCGCTCGCTAAGCTTACCCAGTCCACAGCCTCTCTGACTTTCACTAAGCCATCGATGTCTTCTGGGATAAGGAACTCCTCGATCCATTTGAGACGATACGGACGGAGGCGGTGTGCCAAGCGGATGGTGTAATCAACATCGAAAGCCATGTAGCAGTCGAGCATGATTTCGACATCGTCACCGACCATTTCTCTGGTCTTCGCCACCAGTTTTTCGTTCTCTTTTAAACCCCATTCACCGTCCACAGGTCCGTAGGGACACGCCAATTTCACGGCTTTGAATCCGAGTTCCAGCTGCCAATCGGTATCGTTGCCTGTGGCGTAGGCAAACATTTTTTCACGCAACGGTCCACCGAGCAGTTCATAGACGGGTTGGTTCTTAATTTTGCCATTCAGATCCCACAAGGCGATATCGACACCGCTCATCGCGCAACTCGTTAAGCCTTGTGAACCGTAAGGTTTGGACATACGGAACATCATATCCCAAATCTTCTCAACAGCGAAGCAGTTTTCACCGATCAGCATCGGTGCGAAGTGTTCATCAATAATTGCAGCGACGGGCGTGCCGAAAGAGGTCTCCCCTATGCCCCAAGTGCCGTCTTCGGCAGTGACTTTGACGTAGACCTGATCCCACGTCTTCGGCATCCAACTGGAACGGTGGCGTTTATATTGCGGGTAACGCGACATCGGGTTCGCAACTTCGGCGTGAGCATTCCACGGTTCACGGCGGGGTTCCGTGCGTTTGATGTCTCGCGGTGGTACATTGATTCGGACTGTCTGTATATCTTTAATTTTCATCTAAAATACGGACTGGAGACCCCATCCTTTAGGTAGGGTATGAAAGTCCGCCCTCGTGTGTGAGGCCATAGCGTTTTTTGAAAAAACACTTGACATTCTAAGCGAATTGTGGTTTAATAGATGTATCACGTTGGACCGACATGTATAGCGTTACCTCTTGGTAACGTGTCGGTCCCACCCACTATACCGGGGTTAAAGACGTGATACGTGAAATTCAATGACGAAAAAGCGAAAGCGAAAACAAAAACGCACGCGCCGCGTCTATAAGTATCATCTGCGTGAACATCCGAAAAATGTGCGCTTGGGGAATATGCTTGATGACTTGGGCGACGTGCATAACCACTTCTTGGCACTGGAAAAGCGGTATTACCGTATCTATGGCAAGTATGCCGGACGCTTCCGACTTCAACCCCACTTGACGAAGTTGCTGCAGCGTACACACAAGCACTGGGCTTGGATACCTCGCGACACACTTGACGAAGTGATCGTCCGTATCCACATCACGTATGACCGCTTTTTTGACGGTCTTGGTGGACTGCCGAAGTTCAAACGCAAAGACCGCTACCGTTCTGCGAAGTTCCAATCGGCATACCTTCTTGAGGAAGGGCGTGTCAGACTGTCTTTCAAAGCGTGGGATGATGCCTCGCACGCCTTTAAGTTCCACAAGCGTTGGTTCTCGTTCCATCAGCACCGCGAGTGGAACGGAACTATCCGCTATCTCCAAATCCTTCGGGATGCCGTTGGAACATTTTGGCTTTATGTCATCACAGACGACTCCACGACCGAACCCTATTCTGCTACAGGTGAGAGCGTAGGAATAGACTTCGGTATGGAAACCTATCTGACCCTCAGTAACGGTGAGAAGATTCAACATCCACACCCTTTGAAACAGTCCTTGAACCAACTCCGTAAACTCAATAAGGCACTGAGCCGTAAAGTCAAAGGTTCTCACAATTGGTGGCGATGTGTCCGTGAACTCGCACGACTCTATCGCAAGATTGCCAACCAACGCAAAGACTGGCACTACAAACGTGCGACCGACCTGTGTAGACGGTTTGATACGATCGTCACCGAGACGCTGAACCTCGACGGTATGAAACGCCTCTGGGGACGCAAAGTCTCTGACCTCGCCTTTGGGCAGTTTGTTGAGATTCTGAAGTTCAAGTGTTTCAAACATAATCGTGCGTTTGTTCAGGTCGGACAGTGGACCCCTACCACGAAACCGTGTTCCGATTGCGGGCATCCTAACGAAAATCTTTCACTCAACGATAGGCAGTGGACATGCCCCGACTGTGGCTCTCACCACGATAGAGACATCAACGCTGCGATAAACATCTTGAGGGCCGCCTTGGGTCCCTCTGTGGAGCAGATGTAAGACGTTTCCTCGGAAACGCGAACTGCTACGAAGCACAAGCCCCACGCTTTAGCGTGTGGGTGCCTTGACCGTCTCGCTCCGTTCAAGGTTTGTGATATATTACCATAACTCATTACTTAATTCAACGGATTTTGCGAGTGATTTGGATTATTTCATTTTTGGTGTTTGCTTGACATCTGTTTGTCGGATGTGGTATCATTACCCTCAAGTAATCCGCATTGTGGAGGTAAAAAGTGATGCAACAACTGAATCAAGAATTTGCTGCTACCCATTACAACAGCGACTTTGCTTATGGTTACATAGGCACATCTGATAGTTACATAGAAGACCATAGCAAAACGATAGCCATTACTCCTCATGATGCTGAAACCTACAATACCGTCGGCATCGCTCACAACGAAAAAGGCGAGTACGATCTTGCCATCGAAAATTTTAGTAAAGCGATAGAACTGGATCCAGAGCATACTGGTGCTTATAACGATCGCGGCGTTGCTTACGATAGAAAAGGTGAGTATGATAAAGCTATTCAGGACTATGTCACAGCGATAACTTTAAATCCTAAGTTTGTTGCCCCTTATAACAACCGTGGCATTACTTATGCCAAAAAAGGTGAGTACGACCTTGCCATCGCAGATTTGAGTAAGGTAAATGGACGCCGTTCTCATAAATCCAAGAAAATGGCGCAAGAGATAGAGAAGATCGTCTCCGAAGAAAAAGAACATTTGGAACTTAACCTTGACACTCCGCACACAAAAGATAGAACTCAACCCGAATAACAAAGAAGCCACGCTTCTGTCTCAACACGCCGGCTATGCCCGTGTTGCGTTCAACTTCGCTTTATCGTCGTTGAAAGTCGGTTTAGATACCGACGAATGGCGAAGTCATGTTGACATCAAGCGTGAGTTTAACGCCGTCAAATACGATAAGTTTGACTGGTGTAAAGCCCTCTCACAGAATGCGTCGAAGAATGCGATACACAATCTTGGAGACGCTGTTACGCGTTGGAAAAAAGGACAAAACAAGTTTCCCGTCTATAAGCACCGAATGCTCTTTGATAGAATCTATCATTGCTCCGAATGTGGTTTTGAATGTGATAGAGACCTGAATGCGGCTATCAATCTGTGTCCTGCGTAGAAAAATGGCAGTTTCAATCGCGAAGGTTCCGATTGAAACGAAACCTTTTGTTTTGCTTTTGAAAACAAAAGTGCCATTTTTCTAATGACCTTGAACCGTCGCCACGAGTTGCGAGGAGACGTAAAACGCCTGTGGAGTCCGTGTCAGACCTCGGTGAGAGGCAGTGGACGTTGAAGCAGGAAGTCAGGCACACATCGAAAGAACACTGTAGCGTTTTATAGGTTCTTGAGGTGTTGTTAAGTCCTACACAACGGTATTAGCACTGTATACGTGTAGCGTTTGATGTCCATGGATGTCAAATCGTTCCTTTCAGTGTGGCATTGAAGTATTATATTACATTTTAGTGCTGAAGTCAATCAAGCCTTACGATTCAGGAACTGCGATTAGGGCTTGACATTCCATCCCATATTGATACAATAGAGACATACTATCCGAAACACGGAGGGAATGAGATGGGATATAAATTAGATCCGAACGCGATGTATCGGATGCCAACACATTTTGGACCGAGGACGGGACCGAGGTACGGACCCGATGGCAGAAAATTTGAGTGTAAAGATAACCCGAAATCAATGTCAGTTTCAGTGAGTTTCCTGACAAATAGCGAGCAACTTGAGGCTTTTCTACCGCCAGGTTTCTCGCTCAACGGCGACCCTGTTGTGTCTGTATCTGGGGGTTATATGAAGGAAATTGAGTGGCTGGCAGGGCGCGGATACAATACCCTCGGCGTTAGTTTTCCAGTCGTTTATGAAGGTGAGGTGGACAGGGCGACGGGTTCTCTGTTGACCGTGCTGTGGGAAAATCTGACGGATCCGATTTTGACAGGACGTGAGGAATTAGGCTTCTCCAAAATCTATTGCGCACTTCCAGACCCAATAACTTTTAACGGTGAGACACACTGCACCGCCAGTTGGCTCGGTTTTAAATTCATGGATATGCGCGTACAAGCGACAGAACAAGTCCCGATACAAACAACGTCCGCGCCGTCGCCGCAGGCGAGTGGCGAACAACCGCTCACGGGAACACTCCATTACAAATACATGCCGAGAACGGGGGTATGGGGCACCGAGGATATTGCCTACGCTGTGCTAACGCCATCGCATACACCGAATCGGGTTGTACAGGAGCAGTGGCGTGGCGAGGGAACCGTCGAATTCCACAAAGCGCGCTGGGAAGACCTACCGACCCAGTACAACATTGTCAACGCATTCCATGAATTGGAAGTCAAAGAGTGGCGTGGTGCATCTATCGTTAAGAGCGTCGGTGGAAAGGACCTCAGCGACCAACGCATCTTGCGTTAATGCTTAATCCATCACTGTGCCACCTGAAACGGTGAGAGAAACCCCTGACAGGTAGGCGGCTTCGTCTGAGGCGAGGAAAGCCGCCATCTTGGCGACATCTGCTCCCTCGGCGAGTCGCCCGACGGGTACGGCTGCCTCGGAGCGACGCGCGTATTCCGAGAGTTGTTCATCAGGAGAAAGATTCTCAGGCATTAGCACGGAAGCAAGATGCCCAAATCGTTCTGTGTCCACAAGCCCAGGGCAAATAGCGTTTACGTTGACCTGATAGGGGGCGAGTTCACACGCGAGCGATTGTGTGAAGCCGATCACAGCGAATTTCGAGGCACTATATGCAGAGAAGCGCGCTGACCCTCGTTTACCGGTAACAGAAGACATATTGATAATCTTGCCGCCAGTTCCCTGTGTAATAAGATGCCGCGCCACCGCTTGTGAGCAGAGGAACACGCCTTTTACATTCACACGCTGGACTCTATCCCAATCTTCTTCAGCCAAATCGACGACAGGCACGCGATCCTTACCAGCCATCGTCCCGGCATTGTTGACGAGAATGTCGATTTTGCCGAAGTGTGCGACGGTCTGGTCCACCATCTCTTTCACCTGTTCGGCGTCCGCAACGTCCGCGACGACGCTGATAGCGCGTTGTCCCATCGCCTCTATCTCACGGACAACATCGGGTAAACCTTGCCAGGCTGCCTGATCGGCGGCGTATGGATGCTCCGTAATATCGTTGACAGCGACATCCGCACCTTCTTTTGCCAAGCGGGTCGCAATGGCACGTCCGATACCGTTTTTTCCACCTGCCCCTGTTACTAAAGCAACTTTTCCATTTAAATTGTACATCGGGATATGCCTCCTTTAACTAACGTGAGTTTGATAATAAAAATTGCAAGAGCCTCCGTAGGTCGGATAGAGCGATGAAGTCCCCAGGAGCCTTCAGTTTCGCCACAAACGTCTCCTTTTTCAGGACACATTGCGAAAAATAAACACAGCGAAACCCGACAATCCACTAACTTGTGTCGTTTAATGTAGTTTCGCGTATCCGTCAAGGCGACCAGAGCACGTACGTCGGGATATTAAACAGCGTGCCAAGCAGTGCCCAAAGCCCCACGAACACATAATCGCCCATCACCAAACCTAAGAAGAACGGGATCGCGCGTTGATGTACCCGTAGACCGAAAACGGTGAGAATGACGAATTTCACCAACCAACCGAGAAAAACCGAGAACCAGAAATCCGCAAGTCCGCCCCATGCCGCGGCTGTCATCACGTACCCAATCGGATGGAAGGGCCACCAGATAAATTTGTGCCGCAGGAAATAGAGGATCCACGTCATTACTGCCCCGATTCCCATAGATTGTGTCCCACCCCAATCGGGACCGGTAGGATTGTTAATCCACCGTTGCAACCGTCTTCCAAACACTTCGTTGCCGATACCAACGACATACCCGTGCACCGCCAGCGCCCCTGTGTCATAGAGCAGATAGAGGAACGCCCAAAACGATGCGAGCGTCCCGATAACGATCGCGAACATCATTACCCAGACGAGTTTTCGGCTGTTAATACCGGCGCGTTCGGCGAGTTTGAATCCCTCCAATTGGTTCGGCATCGGATGGGAAACGTTAAGCCGATTTAGCCAATAATAGAACGAGATAATCGTGAGATTGGGAGTGCCGACAAATCTTGGGCCGAAGGTCACTGCCATCAACCGTGCTGGATCCAGGGCAAGGATCTCATGTGATGGAGGACCGAATTCGGCACGCACCCGTGTCACGCCGAGTGCCATCAAGGTGAAAATAACGATGAAGCCGAGTACGCCACCTAAGTTCATCCCTGCCTGTACCGAAAATACGGTGAGTCCGATGCATCCAAAAATTAATCCGAGAACGGCAACCCGATACGGCATCGGTTCGTTTGAATCGTCAAACGCTTGCTTGTTTGTGAAGCAATTCTTCACGACATCGCGGAGATGCCGCCGAGTTCCCCACAACGCAAGAACGCCGACAGCAAGCCATGCCCCACCGGCGCGCTCCGCAAAATAGAGTTCACCTTCGCCTAACATCCCGACGCGGATAATCCGTTCTGCTTTGCCAAACAGATAGAAAAACCACGCCGACATCGAAATATCCAACGGCACGAAGAACGTCAAGCCTATGATAAAGGGGTAGGCAGATAGCGACACCCATCCGACGGCGTTCCACGGTTTGTCCGTGAATAAATGCGTGATTGAGTAGTAGTTGAGTTGGATGGAAGGGACTTGCGGAAATAGATGGCTTAATCCTGCGAGAAGTTCAATAAATGCGGCAACCGAAAAGCCTACCCACATCGTGCCGTTTTTGTAGAAACTTTTTCGTCCCTGCGCCATCCGAAGGGGTAGTTGGATTATCGGATAGGCTAACTTTTCACGTTCTGTCCACTGGACGCGGATAATCGTGTTGAGACATATTAGCGTGAACCAGAGCAGGGTGACGAATCCTGTCCATACCAAAATCGGTACTGCCCAGCCTCGTAGATGCTTTGCGAGGTGAAAGGTCGAATCACCCTCAAAGTAGCCATCTAAGGCACTGTTCTCAGGTACGAACCAGGTCGGGATGTAACGCCAGAACAGATCCGCCCACTCGTTTTCTGGTGTTGCAAATCGGAACGGATGGGCAAGTGTGCCGATCAGGAACGTCATCATGGAATGACCGCCAATCGTTGATACCATGACAACCATAATATAGATAACAAGGAGTTCCTGCGCCGTCAGCGCGTTGCGGGGCGAGAGTTTTTTCCAGACGAGGTTGAAACCGATGACAGCGAAAAGCGTGAAAATCGCATTGAAAAAAAGTGAAACGAAGTTGAGAAGGAACTGTGGCTGAATCATCTCCGCCGCGTAGGCGAGCCAATAGGCGTTCCCGATAACGAGGAGGGTCCCAATCAGGAGGGCACGGAGCGTAATTCCAGATGTAAAAGAGGCGTGAGGTTTTGGCATTTTTAAAGGGCAGTGTTTTGCTTGGGTGTTCCCCCAGCTGTCAGCGTTCAGTCGTCAGCAAAAGGATTGTTGGCTGTGAGAGTCCATCATACAACAAACGCCAATAGCATGTTCTGTAGCAAATCATTAGCTTTTTCATAGGAGAATTCCTTCGTTTTTCAACGTCTGAATCAGTTGGTCCTGTGTGCCGTGTCCCTTCATCAATTTGCACGCGCCACACAACAATTGAAGGTTATCAGGAGTATCGGCACCGTCGTGGGATTGCGCTACAATATGGTCAACTGTCATATTACGGAATACGGATATTGTTTGACAGCCATTGCATCTGCCTTCCTGAAGTCCGAATAGCGTATGCTTACAGGTTCGATCCTGCTGGTAAAATTTAGGATTACCCTTTCGGTGGATAACCTTCTTCATAAGACCGTGCTGTTCGAGACGCAGTTTCGCCAGTTTGAAAGATTCAGGGCTTAAATCAATACCGATCCAGTGCCGTTGTAGACGTTCTGCAGCAATACATGTAGTAGCACACCCGCAGAAAGGGTCGAGCACCATGTCACCTGGATTGCTGCTGGCACAAATGATCCGCTCTAACAAAGCGATCGGTTTCTGTGTAGGATACCCAATACGCTCTTTGTTTCGTGCCGTTAAGTTGGGAATATCTACCCAAATATTGTTTAGCGTTTTGCCTTTCTGTTCGTCAAGATACCGTTTGTATCGGGGAACATTTCCGGGTCGCGTTTGCACAACGCGTCCAGCTTTGATCTCCTTCAACATCCGAGATTCCGCCCACCGCCATGTTCTGGTTACTCCCATCACCTCGTATGTAAGATGAGAATCCGGGTCCTGGGTCTGAGCGGTTATAGAGGTATGCGATACGAGTCGTCGAGTGCCGGGTTCAACGTAATAATATTGACGTTTGGTTTTTTCGTCGAGATCCTCCATATTGTAGGGGATCGTGACAGCATCAGGATTCCATACGAAATCGTTGCTTTTGGCATAGCGGAGGATGAGATCAGAGTCTCGTGCCAACCCTTTTTTGAGATTCCCTTTGCTGGTCACAGCCCTTTGCCAAACGATCTCATTCCTGAAATTTTCTCTCCCGAAAATGCCATCCATCATCATTTTCAGGTAGTGACTTGCGTTATCATCGCAGTGGAGATAGAGGGTTCCTGTCGGTTTCAGGATTCGATACATCTCCAGCATCCGGATACCCATCATAATCAGATAGGCTTTCATGGACTTTCCGTGAGTGAATTCAGCGGTACTAATGGCGTGATAAAGATTGGGGACTTTTTCCGCCAGTTCACCGTGCCACGCGCTATCTAAATCATTTGGTGTCCAAGAATCTTTGAATGCCGCACCTGCTGCCTTGCTCTCTATCGATGCTTCAAAGATGCGGTTGGAGTTGAAAGGTGGGTCCAGATAGATTAGGTCGATGGTATCAGCGTCAAGACCACGAAGCACATACAGATTGTCACCTTCAAAGATGGTTCGGTTCTCGACATTCATGCTATCACCTAAGATATTATGCGGGTATGTTTAGAGGCGCGTTTGTAGAAAACGCGCCTCTGGAAGGTATAACGTTTATCGGTGTGCTTTGAGTGTCCCCCATGTCATGGCAAGCTTGCCCTTCGGATCAACTGCGAGGCCTGTGTCAGACTTGAAGTTCTGATCGACTTCGCCTTCGTCAAGCACTCTGTCGTAGATGCTGAATTCATCTATGATACCGGTAAACACACCAAATTCACCATCGGCTCTACCATCTAAGCCGATAAACATATGGATACTTGCCCATTCATCTTCAGGGAATTGGGCGAGGTCAAGCACACCCTCGGTCGTTGCTTCGCCATCAATGAAGAATTGGACCTTACTATCTTCGGGTGTCCCTGCGATGGCGATGTGATGCCATTTGTTATCGTCAATGGTATTTCCTAAGTCTTCGACATTGCCGACCCAACCAGTGTCGAGGTTAAGGACGCTATTGCGAAGCCATAAGGTTTTGGGACCCTTATCGTCGGTGCCGGGACCACCTGTTTTGGCGAAGATTACACCGGGACCGGAATTATCGGTTTTTATCCATACCGACCACGTGAAATCGGCGTTGAAATCAAACGCTTCTGGACTGTCGATTTCGACAAAATTTGTCTCGTTTCCGTCGAACTCCAAGGCATCTCCGATTTTACCAGCGACTTTTTTCAGATTCCCCTTAATAGAACCGTTATAATTGCCGGTTCCGTCCTTAACGGTTTTCCCATCAACATTGTTGGCATCGAAGCTCCAATAACTGACCAGTCCATCTTCGACGATCTGGGCAGGGAGGGTGGTTGCGATTAAACCGATACCGAGAATTAGTAGCAAAAGATTAGCCTTTTGCAGCATAATTAAATCTCCTTTGATTTGTTTGTGTATGGGAAACATGCAAGCGGGGCACTAAATAGGGTATGCCTTTTATCCGTGAAAAATCTTCCTAAGAATTAAGAATGCTCCGCCAACTACAATGATGAACAAAGCAATAGAAAATAGGAAGACGAAAATTGCTTGCAAAATTTGGAAGAGAATCAGGATACACACAACAAAGATGAGTATCCCGAAAATGACGAGTAAAATTGTTCCCATACGTTAATGTGTATGTGGATATGGATCCACGTTGTAGATGGTTATCTGTATTAGTAGCGCGCTTTGAGTGCTCCCCAAACAGTTGGAAGTTTGCCAGTTGCCTGAACAGCAAGTATTTCATCCGGTGTACACTCGTCAGCTGTCTCGCAAATAGCCCAATTGTCAAATGAGACAATTGTCAATGCGGGCGCGCCTCTGCTTGAACCCCCGTTAAGTCCAACTTGTCCGCTTTCAGGTCTGACGTTTCCAAAGTCGAGTTTACTGTCAAGAAGCCAGTCTTTGGGTTCCTCTTTGCCTTCTTCCCAGATTTTACCGGTAAACCCTTTATCGGATATCTCAGCCTTCATCCAGTACCAAGTGCCGAGTTCTATTTCTCCGAAAGGCGGTTCGGTGTCATTCTGTTTCCAGGCGAGATGGTCATTGAGGAACTCCATGTTATTGAGGAAGTGATGGATCAGAAAGGCGTAGCCGGATGCATCGCCCGGATCCAGACGAAATCCCATTCCGCAACGGGCAAGGTCACCGTCTCCCCAATCGTCGACGCGAATCATCACTAAACCGGTATGCGGTTCTGGAAAACCACCATCAAGAACGAGATACGTGTGATCCCCCGGTGCTTCATGGGTTTGACTGATAACGCCCCCTTTTTCTACCCAATCGCCATCATGGTTCTTGAATTCATATTTTCCGTCAATTTTCCCGTCTTCAAAGTCGTCAAGATACAAAACCGCGCCGAAACTGGTGGAGGTCAATGCGAAAATAGCAATACACACCAGTGTGGAGAGGAGATATCTGTGGGTTGATAAACTCTTAACAATGTTCATTTGAACGATCTCCTTCAAAGTAATTCTTTGTCGGTTTAACTTGATTAGGACTTACACCCATTGCTCTTTTGTCACATGATGCACGTCGCATCTATGGGAGTACGCCGCAAACCTGTTAGGGTGTGTCAAGGAACCCTCTGTGTTTTTTGTCAGTTCACCCTCTCTGAGAGCGACTATCATCAAAATTGTGTCTGTCCCGTTGATGTTGATCAAACAATCGGCTCTGGCGGAGGTTTGATGCATTATGGTGTTGAATGGTGTCCAGCAAGGGTTATTGATTTTCCCGTTCTTTCAGTTTTCCCCAGACAACCGCTCGTTTTCGTATGAAAGAAGGCGCAGCCGGAGCCAGCACTATATCCTTGTGATAGCCAGGCGTTCCAATGTCCATTGGGAGTCCATAGTAGGATACTGAGTCAAGCACTTCGGTTTTCACAATCTCAACAGATTGCCGGTTAGTGTCTTGGTGTTTGCCCCATCCTTTGTTCCATGAGACATTTCTTTCAAAAAGTGTTTGTCCGGTATCAGTGAGGAAAGCCCATTTATTCTTTAGGTTCGGCATTCTCTCATCAACAAAGATGCGATTTATACCCGCTTGTTGAAAATATCCTATTTTCTGATTCGTTAGGATTATCGATTCACCCGCATCTAATGAAATATCACCCAAAACGATTTTAGAACGTCCGCCTTTGTATTTTGTGTCAAAACGAAGATAAAAGCCTTTTAGGCTACCCCGGCCGCCTTTATTGTGTATCTCTAACCATTGGGGTATGTCTGCTATGTGATTGCTCCATGTATGAAACATTATTTCAGTTACTTGAAAATCTGGCACAGGTTCTGGTGCCGGTTCTGACATGGGTTCGGAAGGCGTAGACTGACCAGTTCCTTCAGTCCGTGTATCATCAACGTTTGTATTAGGAACAACTGTGTTAGGTGAAGGTGTAAAAATGCCACTATACACAGGGGGTGCCGGTCCGGTTTCAGTATCAGGTGTATTCGTATCAGGCGTATTCGTATTGGTGTTCGTGTTAGGCGTATTCGTATCAGGCGTATTCGTATTGGTGTTCGTGTTAGGCGTATTCGTATTGGTGTTCGTATCAGGCGTATTCGTATTGGTATTCGTATCGGTATTCGTATTGGTATTCGTATCGGTATTCGTATCGGTATTCGTATCGGTGTTCGTATCGGTGTTCGTATCGGTATTCGTATCGGTGTTCGTATCGGTGTTCGTATCGGTATTCGTATCGGTATTCGTATCGGTGTTCGTATCGGTATTCGTATCGGTATTATCAGGCAAATACGCATAGACAAAACCATAGACGTTACCTGCCCCTGACGCCCGTGGACTATATCCCTCTTTTTTCGCAAGTTCCCATAATATATCTGATGAGTCACCCTGATCCTTGCTGTAGTGTTTATGGTGAATATTAGGATCGTCGCGACGTCGGGTATGGTCCTTATCAGGGTCCCCCGCGCCTTTTTCCCAGGTGTCATCACCTGGTGGATGGGCAAAAACTAAAATCGGTGTCAAGACCATTAGGAATGTCAATAAATACTTCAAACGATAACCTCTTTTTATTTTCTATATGGATACTCAAACCATATTTGATAACTTCAATTGCTTTTTGAATCTCAGGGACCTTATCCTCACCTCGCTTCACTTTGGGGAAACGCCTCGCTGGTGCAGCCTGTCCAATTCTGCCAAGTTCAAACAAAAAACAAACTCACAGAATATTAAGGTCGGTCTTCAAGACGATACGCCCCTGCCTTTCGACAAGGCAGCATAAGTTTACAATATCGTCCAAACTTTAGTATAATTAGGTTAGCCTGATTTCGCTGGCGCGGGTGAAAGTGCTCGAGGACTTTCAATATTTTTCTATAAAGGGGTTAACGTTATTTATTTCACAAACGTTACGAGAATATAAAAATAGGAATAAGAGGTCAGATATTCGTGGTCGGGTGTCTTTAAGGAATAGGGAGCTTTTAAGGGGTAGAGTGCATTTGGGATGTAACGCACGAGGAGATGCCCACCTTAGTTTGGCGGACATCTCATTTTCAACACATTCTGTAAGCGCACGTTTCGATGGCTATCTATTGGGAGGATTTGAGTGAACCCCAAGTTGTCGCTATTTTCCCAGCGGCATCAACGGCTAACGCGCCTTCAATGCCGGCTCCGAGTTTCACGACATCATCATCAGAGAGCACTGTGTCGAAGATAACAACTTCGTCGATGATACCGTTCCACTGACAGCGTTTGCCACAGCCCGGATCAGCACCGATATAGACCTCTTCGGGAGATGCCCACGGGGGTCCTTTCGCATCTTCGGAGTTCTGCAGTTTACCGTTAACGTAGACGTGAAGTTGGGATCCGTCCCATGTACCGACGAGATGTATCCACTCTTTAGACGGGAGTTCATCACCGAGGACTTCAAGTTTCGCGCCACCGTTGGCAACACGGATGTGGAACGCTGCCTGCGTGCTATTTTCACCGTTTTCATGGGCACCTGTTCCGAGTAAAAACTGCGACCAGGTTGAACATCCAAGCCCTTTCCATACCACACATTTGCCAGTCGGGTCCTCTGCTGCGTAGACCCAAGAATGGATTGAGAACCCATCGGAGTCTTTGAAATCCAAGGCGGCTAATGTTTTATCTTCACCCTTCGTGCCGAGTTTGACCCAAGTGTCTGCACCGTCAAATTCCAATCCACCGCCGAATTTGCCGTCCACCCATTTCAGGTCGCCGACAAATTCACCGTGGGTGTCGTTACCGGAAAGATCTTTTACCTCTTTACCTTTACCTTCTTCAAATGTCCACATCCCCGCAATATCGCCTTCATCAAACGCCGCGTAGCTTGCGGTTGCTATCGCGAAACTAAGCGTTATGACAACAATTGCAGTCAGTGTATAATTCAGATAGCGTTTTGCCAAAAGCATACTTATCTCCTCGTAGAGAACACGATTCTATGGTCGCGTCTCCCTTATTTTTTCAGACTGCCCCACGTGATAGCCAACTTCTGTTTGGCATCTACGGCGAGCGTTGTCTCGAAACCGTCGTTCATGACCGCTTGAACGTCATCTTCATCGAGAAAAGTGTTGAAGATGATGAACTCGTCTATCAGCCCTTCCCATTGCCTTGATTGACCCCAATCGCCAATTCGAGCGGGATCGAGCACACCGGGATTTCCACCCCAGTCGTTTTCGATATCCAGTTCGCCGTTAACGAAAAAGCGGATTTTCTTTTCCTTTGCACTGTAGGCGGTTGCAATATGCACCCATTTGTCCATCTCATCGCCTGCTAACATATAGTTTGCAAAGGTATCGTTCCCACCTGGATTACTGTGAATGGAAAACTCGACTTTGTTATTCGGGTGCATCTGGTAATGGATGTCTCCTGCTTTCCAACCATTGTTGTTGAAGAAAACACGCCATGCTCCCTCTCGTCCAGTGGATTTGACCCAATGTGCGAAGGTAATTTCTTCAAATTCACCGATCCGTTTCGGGACTTCGACCCAATCGCTTGCGCCGTCGAGTTCGATTGCGTCACCGAATTTCCCGCCGACAAAGTTTCCACCTTCAACCTCACCATCAAACCCGTTTCCGGATACATCTGCGGCATCGCCCTCAAACAGCCATGCCGCCGCGATCATATCTTCGGTGATTTCTGCGAAGCTGAGTATACTGCTACCCAATATGAGTAGGGCACTGAGAGTGACTGTAATAATTTTTGGATTTAACAAAAGAACCTCCTATGAGTTGATAGAAGAACCGATAAAACTTAGACATTTTCGATGCTTCCGAGACATTCCTTACTCTGTGTATAATTTCAATTATAGCATAAAAAATGTGCGAATACCACCTCTTTTTAAGACTCGAAATCTTAGCGGAAGGATTAAAGAAATCTGTCTTTGTGGGGACTGGCTTCCCATTGGGCGCGCCACATCTGCCAAGACGTTGGGCATTGTCTACTTTCGCGCTCGCGAGCTGGACAGGCAATCGCTTCGTGCCAGAGTCCGTTTAGCGAAGTACCGGTGCGGCTGAACCGGAAATCTGTCGACCAGCGGATGCTGTCACTATGATTGACTAACGATCGGTGGAAAACCAGATTGTTAAAGACAAGTAAGTCGCCTTTCTTCATCTCTAAGGTATCAATGTCGATATCAGATGAAGTGGGGGAGAGAACAGGGACGGCAAACGCCTCACCCGGCACGCGATGATAGGTTTGTAAGCCTGACTTGTGGCTTCCCGGTAGGAATTGTAGGGGACCATTCTCCAATTTGACATCGACGAGCGGGAGCCAAACGGTTAGGTGCGTATCGTTTTCGGTGCCCGGCATATACGCGCTGTCTTGATGCCAAGGGAGCGTCGTCAGTTTTTCGTTCGGAAGTTTCGGACGCACCCAAAAATCGCCGTTGAATCGAATATCACTTCCGATAAGCGATTCCAAAATGTCTAACACTTTCGGATGGGTTATCAGATTAAAGAGTGCCTCGCTGAAGACAAGCGTATGCCAGCCAAACACCTCGTTTTCTCTGCTACACGCCTTTAGAACAGCGTGCCAACGACGTTCAAAAGACATCTCTTCATAGGTGTCTGAGATGACCCCTTCTTTACAGAGTTCGGTGGCACGTGTATTGACGACTTCGGAGACAACAGCGATTAACGGGGCAAGATCCGATTCAGACAGTGCCGATTGGACAACAAGGTAACCCTGTTCTGCAAATTTTTCAGGATTCGTTTCCATAAAGGACAAAATCTACCTTATAGCCTGGCTCTCAGTTTATCCATGAGCCCATCCGGTGGATCAAAGGGGAGTTCGATGACTTCGTTCGTGATACCGCTATAGTAAATTCCTAAAAGTAGATTGAACTCGGCGAGTGACTGTTCAAGATGGGTGGGATGTACTTTGCTCTCATCGTCAAGCCAATCAAAGACTGCCTCTGTAAGATTGCCCTGTGCGATGACATCCTGTTCTCCGTAGCTAAGGGGTCCGCCCTCATAGCCATTTTCTGGGGTTGAACGCTCCCAACTGCTGAACCGCCAATGCACGAACCCCTTCGTTCCGACCACAAAGACGCGTTTATGGAAAAAAACGACAGGATCGTCGGAGGCAGTTGGTGCAATGGCTGTCCCGAATGCAACAGAGACATGAAGCCCGTTCTCGTACTGAACGCGTGCACTCGCATATTGTGGAGAAGGTTGCGCTGAGTCCAAGTGTTCGGCACCCGAGATTTGACCAAGCACCCGTACTGGACGTGAGTTGTCGATATAGGAGGATACCAACTGCAGCACGTGTGGACCCTGATCGACCGGTGTGCTCCTTGCACTCGCATCAATGAACTTGATATCCCCGATGCGACCTTCTGAGACATCCTGCTTCAATTCTAAGTTTTGTGGATGGAAGTTGAGTTGTGTGTTAACAACGAACTTCGTTTTCGTTTCTTTGGAAAGTTCCGAAATTTGCTTCCAGTCCTCACTTTCAACAGCAATCGGTTTTTCGACAATCGCCGCTGGTACACCCGCATCCGAGGCTTGTTTCATCAGTGGATAGCGTATGCGTTCGTTGCTACCCCGCAGCACAGGTGCGGTGACGATGTGAAGGACATCGGGTTTCTCTTTTTCAAGCATCTCGTTCAAGTCGGTGTAACGGGAAGATATGCCGAAGTCGTCTCCGAATTTGTTGAGTAACTCTGTGTTCATATCACAGACTGCGGCGAGTTTACCGTTTTTCACGAAGCGATAGGCATCTGCGTGTGCGCGTGCGCGCCCCCCACATCCTAACATCGCTGTTTTATACATAGAAAAGTCTCCTTTGATATTCTGATTTGACAAAATAGATGAATGTTGGGTATTCAGTTCTCCCGTAGGAGGGAACTCCGATTCCCGACTTCCACTTTTTACAATTTCTCTCGGAGCATATCGATCAATCCATCGGGCGGTTCAAACGGAAGGTCGATAATCTGGTTCGTTACTCCGCTATAATAAATGCCGAGGAGCAGATTGAACTCGGCGAGGGATTGTTTGAGATGCGTCGGATGTACTTTGCTCTCATCGTCAAGCCAATCGAAAACGGCATTTGTGAGGTTGCCCTGTGCGACGACATCCTGCTCTCCATAGTCGAGTGGACCGCTTTCGTAGCCGCCCTCTTGTGTGGCACGTTCCCAACTGCTGAATCGCCAATGTACGAACCCTTTCGTCCCGACCACAAAGACGCGTTTGTGGGTATGATTCCCGGCATCCGGCTCTTTCGGCACTTTCTGTCCTACACCTGTCCCGAATGCAAGGGAGACGTGAAGTCCGTTTTCATAGAGTGCCTGAGCGGCAGCGTGCATGGGGGAGGGTTGAGTGGAGTCCAAATCCTGAGCACCAGAAACCTGTCCGAGTACCCGCACTGGACGGGAATTGTCGATGTAGGAAGAGACGAGTTGCAACACATGGGGCGCTTGATCGACTGGGGTGCTGCGCGCACTGGCATCAATGAACTTGATGTCGCCGATTCTGCCTTCTGCGACATCCCGCTTCAATTCCAAGTTTTGTGGATGGAAGTTAAGTTGTGTATTAACAACAAACTTCGTTTTTGTCTCCGCTGCTAAGCCTGCGAGTTGCTTCCAGTCCTCGCTCTCAACGGCAATCGGTTTTTCGACAATCGCCGCTGGTACACCCGCATCCGAGGCTTGTTTCATCAGCGAGTACCGAATCCGTTCATTGGTGCCCCGTAACACAGGTGCGGTGACGATATGGAGGACATCCGGCTTCTCTTTTTCAAGCATCTCGTCCAAGTCGGTGTAACGGGAAGATATGCCGAAATCCTCACCGAAACTGGTAAGAAGTTCTGTGTTCATATCACAGATTGCGGCGAGTTTCCCGCCTTTCACGAAGCGATACGCATCTGCATGCGCACGGGCACGTCCCCCGCATCCTAACATCGCAGTTTTATACATAGAAAAGTCTCCTTTGATATTCTGGTTGACAAAATAGATGAATGTTGGCGTATTCAGTAGACCAGAAAAATAATAACAGATTGTATCAGGTTAACAATAGCAGAAGTTTTTGTCAAACGTTATTTCAGGGATTACGACTCCGAGGAGATGTAAACTTTTTCACCACTCTTTGCACTGTCGTAAAATGCATCCAAGATTTGCATGAAGGTGTACGCATCCGGTGCTGAGACATCTGGGGCGACTTCTCCTGCTATTGCCATAGCGAAGTGGTTGAGTTCATAGTAGAAGACATGTACCTCTTCAGGGAGTTCACCGTGGTCGATTTCGAGAGGTTCATCAACGGTCTCTCGGACAAATTCGCCATCTTTAAATCGCGCGATGCCGCCGTTCGTGATTGCGCCAGTAGTGCCGTAAAGTTCAACTGCGCTGGCGGAGTCGGAGTGGCTCATCCGAGAACAATCGATCTGGATAGTTTTGCCGCCTTCGCATCCGAGAATACCGGTGAAATAGTCTTCTGCCGCTCCCTCCGGTCCATCGTATTGGGGATAAAGGACGTGCTTAGCAGCAAACGCCCACATCGGTTTCGGGCATCCCATCCACCACCACGTGAGGTTGAGTTCGTGCGAGTAGTGTTGCCCTAACGAACCACCCTTCTGCCCATAGACGTGTAGCCATCGACTGTTAACATCGAAGTCCGGGATGGCGTTGTATTTCCCGAAGATGCGAGCGTGATACAGGTCACCGATCGCCCCGTTCAGCACGGTACTCCGAATCTTTCGGTTGTTCGGGAAGTGGCGCATAAAGTAGCAGAACTGGAGCGTTTTGCCTGCTCGTTGTGCCGCTGCTTCCATCTCTAAAATTTCGGGTGCGCGGATTGCGTGCGGTTTTTGCACTAAGACGTGCTTACCAGCACTGAGCGTATCCAGAACTTGTTGGAGTCTACCATCTGGGGAAGTCGCGAGATAGACGGCTTCAACGTCGGGGTTGTCAAGGAGTTCGCGATAATTGGCATAGCGATGTGGTACCGCGTTGTCATCACCTGCTTGTTCGCGACGGGTTGGATCACGTTCCGCGATAGCGATAACATTTAGTCGAGGAGTCGCATTGGCAGCTTCGATAGCTCGGCAGCCTGCCCATCCGCACCCAACGACTCCTGTTTGAATGAATTGGTCCGTCATAAGTCCTACCTCCAGTACGCGTTTCAAAAAGCAAAGGAAACATCACACTAAAACAGTTGCGGCAACTCTGAGATACTATCAACCACCCATGTCGGTTTCGCAGTGGGATTTTCCAATTGATCAGGTTTAAATTTTCCTGTTTTTACAAGGACACTCCGCATCTTCATTTTTTTCGCTCCAACGATGTCGGTGGTAATATCATCGCCCACCACAATTACGTCCTTTGGGGTGAGTCGAAGATTACCAAGCACGGTTTTGAAGAACGTCTCACTTGGCTTGCCCATGATGGTTGCTGTTTTGCCAGCGGCTGCCTCCAGAAGCGTCACGAACGCCCCACAGTCCAAGCGTATCCCTTCAGGAGAGAACCAGTAGAGCCCCTTCTGTAAAGCGATGAGTTCCGCACCATCCATCAGCAGGCGAAAAGCGTGATTTAAAACATGAAAGTCAAAGCCTTCACCGTAGTCCCCAACAACGACAAAATCGGGGGCATCATCGTCTATGGGGATTTCCTTGAAATATGCTTTGACGGCATCATCGACCATAAAGTGGCACTTTGCTTCAGGCTGTGAGCGTAGGTGGAGGAGACACGCGTAAGTCGCATTAAAAATTTCGTCTTCATAGATGTCAAACCCCAATTCTCGCATCTGCGCGTGTAACATCTTTGGGGTTTTAGCGGTCGTGTTCGTCAGAAATCGGAGTAGATACTTTTCCTGACGCAAATAGTTGACGGTTTCGATTGCTCCGGGGCAAGGTTTTCCCTTAAAATAGAGCGTTCCATCCATGTCAATCAAAAAAGCCTTCGGGCGCATTGCGTTCAATTGCTGTGTGGTATCCTTCATGCGTTACGGTTCTATAACTTTATAGTGTTCTACCTGCCCGCCGCTAATTGTTTGGATCGTGAGGCTTTTGACAGGGTGACGGTTTTCATCGTAATGTGAAATGGTTGTAGCACCTTTGTACCCACTGACTGCCGCGAATGCATCGCGAACCGCAACACGGTCGAGTGAACCCGCTTTTTCTATTGCGCCTGCCAAAAGTCGCATCGCGTCATAGCCCGTTGCGGCGATGCCATCCGGTGGACTCTCAAACAGTGCCGTGTAACTGCCTACAAATTCTTGAACGTCTGCGTCTTGTGTCGCTACAGAGAAATTCGTCGGATAATAACTCCCATCTAATACTGTGTTATCCTCTAAGATGCTAAGGAAACGTTCCCGATCGTCCCAAGCGCTGCCGCCGAGAAACGTCGCTGTGATGCCGAGTTCCCGTGCTTCTTTTATCAAAAGTGGCACTTCGGGTTGAAAACCGGGGCAGAAGATAACATCAGCGGCGACTGCTTGAATCGCTGTCAGGATTTCAGTAAAAGTGGTAGCACCGACGGGATAAGCACCGCTGTGGACGATTTTCCCACCGATTTCCTGAAAAGCTGCCTCAAACGCCTGTACGAGATCGGTAGAATAAACATCGCCTACCTCATAAATTGTCGCTGCTGTTGCGGCACCGAGTTCATCAGGATTCATTGCGAAACTCGCCATCACTTTCCCTTGGAATGGGTTAGGGACGGTGATTAAAAAGATGTGATCTCCTGCGGCTGGTACATTTGCGCCACTGGAGCCGGGAAGCATGAGCCGTTGTGCCTGCTGCGCGATTGGACCAACTTCAACGGAATTCGTGGAGTAAACGGGACCGAGGAGTGCGAAGACATCCTCCATCTCAATCAGTTCCTTTGCTGCATGAACACTCGCTTCCGGTGTTGGCGGTTCAGTTGAGATGGGTTGATTGTTTCGACTGATGAATTCTACTGGCATACCGAGCACGCCCCCTTTCTCATTCATCTGAACGCGGGCAGTTTCAGCACCTTGACTGAAGGCAGTAAATGTGTTTGACGGTTGAATGACACCAATTTTTAGTGTCGTTTCGTCTGAAATACGGGTCGCATCGGGCTGAACGACAGGGCTGATACGGTCGCATCCGAATAGATAGATACTTAGAAAAGCGGATAGAATCACCGAGGTTAACGTGAAAATTCTCGTTCGCATCATGTGGTGTGTTCTCCTTTTGACGAAAAACAGAAAATATTTGAAAAATATTTAGGTTTATGGTAATCTTTTACGCAACAAAAACAATAACAGACACCACCGGTTTTGTCAAGTTTTAGAATATCAGGACTTACGCAAAATCAGAGAATTATGCATATCCATACACGGTAGGTGTAGTTTCATTCGGTAGAGAGTTTTTTTAAAGCCAAACCCGTAGTCCGTAACGTAGTGGAGGACGGATTTGAGGGACGCACGTCAAAGTTCAAACGCACGCTGTTCCTCCGCAAGGTATAATTAAAAAAGGAAAATTAAAAAATGGAACTCGGTTTTTTCACAATGCCTTTGCATCCACCCGGCAGTGATACAACCAAGACGCTTGATCATGACATTGAGCAGATGGTCGTACTGGACGAGTTGGGCTATAAAGAAGCGTATGTGGGTGAGCATTTTACGTTCACGTGGGAGAATATTCCGTCTCCAGATCTCTTTATTGCCAAAGCAGCTGCGATGACAGATAACATCGTCTTCGGCACCGGGATTACCTGTATGCCGATACACAATCCTGCCGTTGTCGCGCATCGCATCGCGCAACTTGACCATCAAACGCACGGACGTTTTCTTTGGGGCGTTGGATCGAGTTCCACACCCAGTGATGCGGAGATGTTCATGGCAGCGGGTGACAGACGGCAGTCAACCCGCGAAGGGATTGAAGCGGTACTCAAGATTTGGACAGACCCGGAACCCGGACATTACAAAAGCGATTTTTGGGAGTTTAAAATCCCTGAGTACCGTCCGAACGTTGTCAGTGTCCACATGAAACCTTACCAAAAACCGCATCCGCCGATTGCCATGGCGGGATCATCAGCGAGATCCGATACACTCGTGCTTGCTGGCGAACGCGGCTGGATTCCGATGAGCATTAATCTCGCACACGTCCGGACGATCAAGACGCATTGGGATGCGGTTGAAGAGGGAGCGGAAAAGGCTGGCTTATCGCCATCTCGTTCGACATGGCGTATCGCCCGCGAGGTTTACGTTGCGGATACCACTGAACAGGCGCGCAAAGAGGCACTTGAAGGCACACTCGGACGCGATTTTAGGGACTATTGGTTTAACTTATTTAGCCCAGGAAACTTCAAACCGGATCCCGATATGGATGATGCCGACATGACCCTTGAACATCTGTTAGATACCCTGTGGATTGTTGGAAGTCCAGATCACGTTGCCAACCGTTTACGTGAACTCTACGACGAAGTCGGTGGTTTTGGAGTCTTACTCGCCATGGGACACGAGTGGGAACCGAAGGAACAGTGGTTGAACTCGATGACGCTCCTCAAGAACGAAGTGATGCCGCAATTGGCGGATCTGACATAGTAGCAGGCACACGCCGCGTGCCGTTGCCCTTTACGACTCGTCGCAGCCAGAACCAGGAGACTTCTGATGACTACCCTCATGGCAGGTGCTGCAGAGACTGTCATTACCTCCATTAAGGATAGACCTGAGGTTTACGCAGAGTTGTATGCGCGCGTGCTGGTGCTCGCCGATGGTGAAAAACAGCTCGCTATCGTAACAGCCGACTACGGGCAGTTTTCACTCCAGTACAACAAAGGGTTGCTTGAAGCAATCCAAGGTGCCACAGGCATACCGCCAGAGCATGTCGTCATTAACTGTAGCCATACGCATAACGCGCCAGGGGTAGACGGACGGGAGATGAGTGAGGCATCTGAAGCGTGGTTGGTGACCTGTCTCGCTGAATTGGTGAAAGATGCGGTGGGTAAGCTTGAGCCTGCGACCTTACGCGTTGGACGTGCGCCTGTCCAAGTCGGCTATAACCGGCGCATTATGAATGACGAGGGTTATATTACCATGGCACCCAACCCGGAAGGTTCCGTTGTGCCGTGGGTTGACGTGTTAGGGGCTTACGACGCAAATGGAGACATCATTGCAGTGCTGTTCTCTCATGCGGCGCACCCGGTGATTGTCCACTGGTCGAGCGAGGAGATAGGCGCGGATTTCCCCGGCTATGCCGTTGAGCATCTGCGCAATTTCTTGGCGTTAAAGCCGAAAAGCATTTTACTCTTTGCACAAGGCTGCGCTGCAGACATCAACGGATATCCGTTACGAGGCGGTTTCGATGCCTGCGATGTCGCCGGATTCACACTCGCGTTCGCAACACACCAAGCGTTAAAGACAGCAACGGAAGTTCCTGCTGCCCCCCTTAAAGCCTGTTCAAAGTTGGTCAGTTTACCGTTCCGTGATCCGCCATCAATTGCGGAATGCAAGCAATTAATCAAAGAATTTCCTGACGATGAACGCTTTGTTGCCCTGTTAGAAGTCGCGAAAAGTGGCGACAAACGCACCTTACCCTTCCCAATAAGTGCATTTGCTGTCGGCGATACGCTCTGTTTCCTGTCTGTATCGCATGAACTCTTTTCGGAGTATCAACTTTTTGCGGACGAAACCTCACCGTTCTCACACACCTTCGTTTTTGGATATACAAACGGCAGTGAGGTCTATATTGCGACCAGAGCCGCTTACGAGTTGGGGTTGAAGGCAGGTTATGAAGCGGGACCTCGGAACCATGCGCTCAGCGGTCCGTATCGGTTAGCGTTAGTACCAGCGGTTGAAGAACAGATTCACACGGAAATAACGAACATGTTAGGAAAATTAAAAATAGGTTTCTAACTTCGCGCGTGCTTTTGCGACACCCTCAATCATCGGTTGCGGGGTTTCCGCCTTCAACCCCAAGTAGATAAGCATAATCTCCTCAGCGTAGCCGACACGGTCTATCTCCTTACAGATCGACGGAAAATCCATTTCTGGTGCCCAGAACGGATCGCTTCCCGTCTTGGAATCCACTCCACAGTTGAAATAGACACTCAACAACCGCTCTGATAAGGTTTGCAAGGCGACAACTGGATCGTCTCCACCGCGATGAAAATGAAACGGACTGTAGTAAAAACCGAAGTTTTCGGAGGGAATCGCAGTGAGAATTTGCTGCGTGCGTTCAAGGTTGTAAGCCAGACTCCCTTCGTGCGCGTAGAGCATAAGGGTGAGATTGCGAGCTGCCGCTTCTTCGGTGACCGTTTTGAGATGATCAATGATCGTTTCAATCTCGCCAGCAGTGGCATCTTCATTCCCGCCACTTGCGATGCTGACGAATGGAATGGAAAGCCTTTGGGCAGTATCGAGAATTTCGATTAACGCCTCAAGTCCGTCTGGCGCGTCAACCGCCACGGTGCTCAGCATAGATTTAAAGCGGAGTCCGGTCTCTTCTCGGAGGGCAGCAATAGTTTCAGCGTCCGCATCCGAAAAATGGGGTTGGGCGAGTTCAATAGCAGACACGCCGTTTTGGGATAACCCACCTACGAATTCCGTCAACTGGAAAGGCGAGAATGGGAGGGTGCTTGCACAATAATTTCTCATAAGTCTACTCCGACTGTAACGTAATTTGTGTTGGGTTTCACTCGTATTTTGGTAATTTCAGGTTTCCCGATGAACTTGAGAGGCATCTACTCTGTAAACTTCTAATAGATCCCGTTCAACCCAACCTACGCGCCGACTGCTAATTGCTATTTACCCATCGCCTTGAGTGCACTCAGACAACGTTCAACAGCCTCAAGTGGCGGGAAGGCATCACTTTCGTATTCAACGATATACCATTTCGTGCCGCCGGTAGTTTCACAGACCCGAAAGATCTCATCCCACGGCACACTGTCCTCGCCGATAACAGGACGGAAACCGGCGTGTCTATCTACCTCACCCAATGATTCAGTGTAGGGTTTGAGATGGACGGTGCCAGAACGGCCCGGGTATCTCTCCAGAATGCCGACGAGATCCGCACCACCAGATAACGCATTGCCCATATCCAGTTGCATCACGACGCCTTCATTCGTGTTACCGAAGAAGGTGTCCCACGGTAGTTCGCCATCCAGCGGCGTAAACTCGACGTGGTGGTTATGGTAGCCTGTCACCATACCGTGTGCTGCGAGTTTATCAGCGATTCCATTGAAAGTATCTGCTAACTTCAGCCAGTCCGCCCGCGATTGACGCAGTTCCCCCGGAATGCCCGGAACGATGACATAAGGGTTTTCTAATACCTTGTTGAATTCAATCGTTTCATCAAGGGTGTCTTCTTGGACGAGGTTGAAGGGGGTGTGCCAACCACAACAGATCAAACCGAACTCATCAAGCAGGTCCTTCAACTCCTGCGCGGAATGTCGCGGTGGACCCGCGAATTCGACACCTTCATATCCCATTTCCGCGACCGCTTTTATCGTGCCGCGGGCATCTTCTGCTAATTCGTTTCGGACGGAGAATAGTTCTAAACCAATTGGTACTCTTGACATGATTTTCCTTTCTTTTTTAATCGTAATTTGTATATAACGTGAGTTTGATAACGATAAAAGACGTGTTTCACAAGTATAGCATAGGAATACCGAAAAATCAACGCGATATTTATCGCACACCGACTCAGAAAAAAGATAGGGTCTACACCCCGTTTCGGACATCAATTTTGCCGGTCACCGCTTCGGAGATGAGGGATTGACGGTATTCTTTGAGAAGTTCGATTTTTCGCTGCTCTTTTGCTATCAGTTGGTCAATCTGTTGGGTTTTGCGGTCAAGGAAGTTGGCGATTTGCGTTTGTTCAGAAAATGGTGGTACAACACAAGTGACGTTGGAAATATCATCTACTGCGACAGCGTCATAAGTGCTTCCGGTAGCGACAATATGCAGCTCGGTGCATACAACCTTAAGCAAATATTTTGCGTAGTCGAATTCAAGTTGATTAGTTCGAGGACGTATTGCGCATAAACCGCGACCAATTCCATATTCTTGATTTGCGATATTGATTGCTCCTACGGGGGCACGCACTGACAGTAAAATATCACCGAGGTTCGCGTATTTCTTTGCTGTTGGACAATAAATTTTCGGGGTGGGATGATGCGAACCAAACTCGGCATTGCCCTGAAGAAAGGGCGTTCCAATTTGATCGCTGTTATATTCTTCAGAAGGCGGTGACTGCCCCATATTTAAGTCTGTGACATACTTCAAACGTTTGACTTCCCAATGCTTCGGTATCTCCCCAATCCACGCCACGCCGCTTTCTTTATATTCGGGATAACGTCTGAATCGCGGATTTTCACGGATTAGACGGATTTCGCGGATTTTCTTGGCGTCCATCTGACATTCACCTTTTCTTGTTTTCGGAGAAATCCATTGAAAAAACAACTTCTCTGTTTATAGTGCGTAAGTCCTGCTTTACAATCACCGCTCATAGAACCCACCCCATCATCCGCGAAAATCCGCATCATCCGCGATTCAGACAAATACCGCCTCTGTCCTCACACCAGCGAGTGGTATATCTATAGAGGTCCGCTACCGGGTGGTATAATTCGGCGCGAGCGGACATGTCCGGGAAAGTGCCAGCAATGCCACACGTGCCAACCCGTGAATCAGGTACGCGACTCCCATTTGCGACTCATACCAGTCAATCCCGGATGCGCCGTAAGGGAGCGTTTCTGGGAAATAGACCTCCAACACCGTTTCTGAGAGTTCAATGCCGCCTTTCAACCACACCGATTCACCCGTAATATCGTAGAGATCTGCGAACAACGCAAGCGTGAGACCGGCATCGGATGCTGGAATCTTAAACCCGTCTGCATGGACACGTTCAACTGGAAATTTCTCATCAAGATAGGTATTGCCAACCACGCGCGCCCATTCCATCAACTTCTCATTCTGCGTCAATCGCCATCCACTGAGACAAAGCACTGCTGTGCTGCACACGGTTCCGGCACCGTAGACACTCCCCCAAGCTGACATACGCTCAAAAATCCGATTCGTCTCACACTCACAGAGACTAACGAATTCGCGAGTGTCGAGGTTGTGGGGTGCCGCGAGAAATCCGTCAATATAAACCAAACCGTATTGCCGCATCTGGTCTGCCAATTCCGGCAAGAGCGATTCTAACAATGCTGCAGATTCAAGTAGACTCACCCCTAACGAGAACGTCTGTGTGGGAGCGTTCTTCTCAAAAAACCGGTCAGCGTCTTTCGGTGAGCGGCTCTCAATACGCAAAAGTCCACGCGTATCCCGTTTTTCCCACCAGTAATCGGTATATCTCTGAATCTGTTCCCGAATTTCAGGGCGTTGGTTTTGTGTATACGCGAACGCCAAATCGAAGATGTAAAAACCTGAATGGCGTGGAAAATCGCATGCCCGAGCGCCGCGAGCAAGATGTGCTTCTATATCGATATTCGCATGCCGTATGTATTCAAATCCGTCACCTTCGGTCCAATGATAATCCAACCCGTCGGCAAAACTTTGGATACAGTCAGGATTAAACGTATTCAGTTTCTGCCAGAGCCAGAGCGGAGCTTGACGCAAATGGTCGTGAATCGCGGCACCGCCTGCGGGGTTTCGTGAACATCCGACCCGTTCTTCAATGAGGTGCCAAAAGGAGTGTTCACCCCAAGGGAATAATCCCGTTGCCGTACTTGTGCAATTTTGAGCAAAATGCTTCAGGTACTGATCGACAGCTTCAATGTATTCCGGTTTCGATTGGCTTTCAGCGAGTGCGCTCATCGTCGCAAGCAATGGCTCATCGTGAATCAAATTGGAGCCGAGATGCGCTCTATCGCCGTCCCGTTGTCCCGGAATCTTGGTCGGTTTCTCCATAAGCATATCGCCAGTTTGTGGATGTAAAATTGACGGAAACAGCCCTTTGTAGGGTTCGCTACTTTCGATAAGTCGGTCGATAGCATCGCATATTTTAGTGATAATTGCTTCTGAGTTCATCGCAAACAAAACCTCCGCCTCTGCTGAATGAAAGATATGATGCCATCAAACTGCATGATATAATCATATCATAATTTACTGAAAAATGTAATTTTTTTCAAAAGGGTGAATAAGGTAGTTAAGGTCGCGGAGGTATTAGAGGGTTCTATCGAAAATTGCTGATTGTCAGGTTGATTTCGTTTGAAGGTTCTAAAAGGCTGAGGCTATGACGCATACGACACTCCATTTTTTTCTTGTCACCGGCTTGCTTGTTTTGTATAATTATCATGTTTTCTATACTTCAGGTTGAACCTACGACGAACCATCATTTAACAGGAGAAACTTATGCACGTTGGACTTATGGCAGGGACGATTCGACGGGAAACGCTCAGTGAAACTTTGGATGCTATTGTTGAACACGCTGTTCATCATTTACAATATCATGTGCCTGCAGGATTGTCGCTTGCGGAGGTGCGTAAGGAGATTGACGACCGACAAATCACAATCTCGGCACTTGGGGGCACCTACAACATGATTGATCCTGATGTTGAGAAACGGCACGCCGGATTGCGGATGCTGCGTTCTGTTGCAGAGCAATGTGCTCCGATGGGGACATCCGTGATTACGATCTGTACCGGCTCGCGGGACCCCGACAGTATGTGGCGCGCGCACCCTGATAACAATACGCCAGAAGCGTGGCGCGATCTCGTTGAATCTATGAAACAGGCACTCGAGGTCGCCGAGGAATACGAGGTGACGCTTGCATTTGAACCTGAAGTCGCAAACGTGATTGATTCGGCACAGAAGGCGCGTCGTCTGCTCGATGAGATGCAATCGCCGTATCTGAAGGTTTGTATGGACGGTGCGAATATCTTCCACAAAGGGGAACTACCGAAGATGCGCGAAATCCTTGATGAGGCGTTCGCACTCCTTGGGGACGATATTGCATTGGCACACGCGAAAGACTTGGATCGCGACGGACAGGCTGGACACCTCGCCGCTGGGACAGGATTGCTGGACTACGATCAATATATTGGTTTGTTAAAGGAAAGCGGTTATGACGGTGCGGTCGTGTTGCACGGGCTGTCGGAAGAACAGGTGCCTTTCTGTACGGATTTTTTGCGGGAGAAGATCGCTGCGCTATAGTGGGTACCAGCCATCAGCAAGAAGAATATTTTCTTAAACGAAAACCTCTTAAAACTGACTGCTGAAAGGATTTTTGAAAAAAAACCGCCCTGACCGCTGACTGCCACTGTTAGACTTTCCCTGACATCCGTTCTGCCAACCGAGCGAGTGCCGGGGACGTGTCTAATTTCCCAAGTTCCGCCTCAATCAAGGTAAAGTGTTGCGTCTCAGCAAGTGCCTCTTTGATAGCTTCGTCAAACTCACCTTCGGTTCGGACGTAGAAGCCGCGTCCTGTGCCGAACAGTGTCGGTATGGCACTATAGTTCCAACACCCTATGTCGTTAAAAGGACCATCGAGAAGGTGCCGCTCCGTACCATACCCGTGATTATTTAAAACAAGCACAATCGGATTAAGTCCGTAGCGAGCGACGGTTGAGAGTTCAGTGCCTGTCATTTGGAAGGCACCATCTCCGACGATAACGAGACACCGCGTATCGGGCATACTCAGTTGCGCACCAACGGATGCTGGCACTGCAAACCCCATTGAGGTATAGTAGGCAGGACTGATAAAGTTGGTATGTTGATGGATGCGCAACTCCGCCGCCCCGAAAAGGCTGTCGCCGACATCGGCGATAACCGTCAGTTCATCGTTTATGAATTCATTGAGATGTTGAAACAATCGGGAAGTTGTTAAAGGTTTTTCGGGTTCGACTTTAAATGGTACCTTATCTGGAGATGCCCATCCCAAATTTGGTTTCCGTCGTCTTCGGAGTTTAAGCGAGTTGATACCGTCAATAAAATCGTCAAACATGACCTCTTCGTAATTATGGTAACGGACTGTAATTTTTTCCGAGGTGGCGTAGATTGAGCGTGCTTGATCGAGGTTTGCGGTGTAAATCCCAAGGTTCACATCCGTCATGAACGCACCGAGGATAATTACGCAATCCGAGTCTTCAACAAACTGTCGTACCTCCTGTCTCCCCATCGCACCTTCATAAATACCCAAGTAGAGCGGATGTGATTCCGGCATCACCGACTTTCCGAGCAGCGTTGCCACTACCGGAATACGCTTTTCTTCTACGAATCTCAACAATTTGTTTTGATAGCCGAATCTGTGGAGTTCTACACCCGCGAGAATGATGGGTCTTTTACTGTGATTAATAAAATCAATTGCATCTTCAACGGCGGCATCCAATATTTCCGGTTCACTGAGGTGTCCTCCTGTTGAAGGACGCTGGTAAAGCGTGCCCCGAACGTCGACCATATCGCGTGGGAGTTCAATATATCCCGGACGTTTGTAGCGATAGACAGCATCAAGCACCTTGTCGATTTCGTTGAAGGCAGTAAAGGGTTCGTCAAGCAGTGCCGTTGCGACGGTGATCTCGTCATAAATCCGTTGTTGTGTATGAAAATCCCTGACTTTATGGTGAAGGAGTGCGTCTTTCCCATGTTCTCTGATACCGGGTGCACCACTAATGACAACGACCGGTGATTTCTCGGCATAAGCACCCGCGACAGCGTTCACCATGGATAACCCACCGACACAATAGGTGACACACGCCGCACCCATGCCTTTTATCCGAGCGTATGCATCCGCGGCGTAGCCTGCTGCGTCCTCACGGGTCATACCGATATGCTGAATTGGACTTTCCTCGATGAGGTCATAGAACCGCAGAACGTAATCGCCGGGAACCCCGAAGATGTGTTCAATGTCGTAGCCTTCCAATTTTCTGAGTAGGTATTCGCCGATCGTTGGAGGTCTGTTGTACATGGTGGTACCTCTTTAGCATATAGTTAGCTGTTTTTAGAAATCCTGAGTAGCAATCAGTGCAGAATCGGGAATTTTATGGATATTTACGTTGAATTTTGGTGGTCTTGGCTTACCATTGGCGTTTCTACCTTGATGATATAAACTGCTACATTGATCTAACGTTTCGTTATTTAAACAAATAAAGTGGATCTCTGATAAAACAAATTCTGTCTTACGACGTCTTGACATGGCCCCTCTATTTATCCGGTTCACTTCATATTTGCTGATTCCCTCTTTCAGTTCATCATGCCATCTTTTAAAGGTTCTTTCTTCATCGTTGTATTCTACTTCACCGATCGCGAGAATCACTCTGACCATAATCATTTATTGTATTTGCTATCGCTTCAGCATCATTTGTAATAACCGTATGGTTTGTTGTATTTGCCGCATGTGCCTTAAAGTCCCACGAAATTTCACGAAACGCTTCGAATTCTGTGTTGCGATATTTCTTCCCGGGCATATCAATTATGTCATCAAAATGAGTTTCACATAAAAATTCAAAGTAGAAACCCATCCATTCCATCTGCTTCCACTGTGTCGAACCACCCTCTTTCATTTCAAGAATGGAACTTCTGCCATCCCAAACTTTCGGCATGTTTCGAGAGGCGGTTTGCAGTCTTTCAACTGTGCCAACCATCTTTTGGTTTATCATAATAAAATTACGTTTCCTTGCTGAATAAGTCCCATACAGGTTCTTCTTCTGTTTTCTGAATTAAATATTTCCCTGATTCAAGTCGATCAAGTGCAAATTCATAATATGCTGGAACAATCTCAAAACCTATGTAATGCCGTCCCTTCATTTTGCTGACGACAGCAACCTGTCCAGAACCTAAAAATGGATCCAACACGACATCACCTTTTTCACTGGAATAATCAAGGATTTTGTCAATGAGTTCGGCAGGTAATTTTGTTGGTGTTTTAACTGCTCCTTGCCAATATTCTCTCTTGATTTCCCAGACATCCTCTTTGTCCTTGTAATGTGCCGACCCGCCGTGCTCAGTCTTTGCGTCCTTACTAAATCGGCGATAGGGATAAAACTTTCGTTTTTTATCGTTTTTGCACAAGAAAAGACAGTGATAGTGGGAGGTTACATACTTACGTTTGGTAACAACACCAAACTGATATTTCCAAATCAAATGATTGACTGTCGTCAGCTGACACTCGTCGATGGCTATCAGGAGGTCTTTTAGATGATTCCAACCGGAGAAGATATACATACTGCCAGAATCTTTTAGAGCTCGCGTCGCAGCAGAGAGCCAATCAAGCGTAAAGGCAAGATAGTTACTTCCTTCAATTTCGTTGTAACCTTGAAGGACTCGATTCTCTTTCCGATTGTAATTGTGACGAGTCGCTTTGAAGTCAATCGCGAAGGGCGGATCCGTTATGACGAGATCGACACATTCCTCCGGCATTTCGGACATCAGTTGAATACAATCACCTTGTTTGATAGTGTCAATCCATTCAGGTTGTTTCATTTCTCGACCGCCATTAAAATTTCGAGAAACGCTGTCATATATCCAATAGCATACGCTCTGCCTCGGTGTCCCCACTCGGTGTCATCGACGACGTGTGGCACATGGTCAGTAATCATGAAACCTGTAAAACCGACATCTTTCAACGTGCGCATCACCTCAAACATATCACAATTACCGTTATTAACGAAGGATTCAGCAAATTTAGGGACATGTCCTTGGACATCTCGGAAATGAACGTAAAAAATCTTGTCGCGTTCTCCGAAATAACGGATAGCGTCCGTGACACCCGGTCCCATTTCCGACCAAGAACCGACACAGAAATCGAGTCCATGTATTGGACTGTCAGCGATTTTCATCCCACGTTTGAAACCCTCGAAGTTACGGAACAGGCGCGGCACACCCGCAAGGGATTCGACAGGTGGATCATCTGGGTGGAGCGCGAGTTTAACGCCTGCTTCTTCTGCAACGGGTAGGATGGCTTTCATGTAGTACTCGTAATTTTCCCATATCTCGTCTTCAGTGTAGACACGTCCGTGCGTTAAGGGAGCGTCCATGACCTGCTCCATATCGAAACTGGTAACAGCCGCACCACCTCTACCGAGTGTGGTTCGAGAGGTTCGCCAGACGTCGTTGGGCATCCAGTGGTATCCAAAGATTTCAACACCGGCTTTACCGAGGTTGCGGATCGTTGTTGCCATATTCTCAATTTGTTCGTCGCGTCCAGGCAAACCCAGCATCGCTTTGACGTAAAACGAGACAGGCACATTCTCAAGTGCCGCTAACCGTAACCCGGCATTTTCTATCTCTGTTCGGAGATGAAGGATGTCCATAAATTCCCAGCGTTCTGTGCCGGGGAGTTGAGGCGTGTTGAGCAGCACATCTTCAACCCCAAGTTGCTTGATGAATTTCAGCCGTTCTTCACTAAGTTCACTGAACTGACCTAAACCGAGACGCATTTTCTGTTTCATGGGTATCTGCTCCATTTTATTTCGTGCCGATTCTTGATGGTCGGTCTCGACAAGACGCAGACTGACACGGAAACCCTCAAATGACAAACCTTGCCACTTATCCGCAAGGAAAATTAAAATTGTTTGTCGCTATCCAGTAAAATGGTGACGGGACCGTCATTAATGAGTTCGACATCCATCATTGCTTGAAAAGTGCCGCCTTGCGTCGGGACGTTTAGCTTTTCTAAAGTAGTGATGAACTGTTCATAAAGCGCATTCGCGGCTTCAGGACGAGCGGCGTTGATAAAACTCGGACGTCGTCCTTTGCGGCAATCCCCGTAAAGGGTGAATTGCGAGACAACGAGTGCCGCCCCTCCCGTTTCAAGAAGCGAACAATTCATTTTGCCCTCTGCGTCCTCAAAGATACGCAGGTTCGCGACCTTATTCGCGATATATTCTAATGCTGTAGTTGTATCGTCATGGGAAACGCCGAGGAAGATGAGCACGCCTGCTTCGATTTCAGAAACGAGTTCGCCATCTACCTGAACGCTCGCTGATTTGACACGTTGAACAACTGCTCGCATCTTTTAATTTTTCCTTATTAATTTTTTTCTTGATAATTCTTTCAATTTTCATCCTAAAACAGCAAGTTTTCGCCGTCAAGTCCTTGTGTCTCCTCACCGCCGAATGTTAGGTTAAACTGAAATCCGGGTTGACTGTTAAATCCGAGTTGGAACGCAAGCGTATTCGATATTTCATAGCGAAATCCGACCCCGATGAGGTTTGTCACGTGTATACCGGCATACGGAAGTTCGCGCGAGAAGTCGGCTATCAACCACATGTTATCTGAGACAGCGATCTCGCCGCCTACTTGCCAATTGAGTGTAAAAAAGTCAGTCGTTTTGAGTGCTTTTGATGTCAAGAAAACGCCGACACCGGCGTGAAGTTTAAAGAGGCTACCGAATTTTTGTGTGCCAACGAGATAGGTATTGATTCCGACAAACGGAAATCCATCAGCAGGACTGTGGTCGAGGAATTCGTTGTCTGAATTGAGACGATCGTCAGCGGTGAACCCGAATTGCGCATCGCCACCGACAGAGATACTCGGTAGATTATCGTTCCGTTCCGGTTTGATATTGTATTTGAGTCCAATGCTACCGTCAAAGAGTGGTTGATCGTAGACACGGCTATTGATGTTTGGATCGTCAGCCGTTTCAGTCGCAGTGTTGTAGAAATCGTGGACGATTTTCCGCACGCCGCCTGTCGAGAATGTGCCACCGAGCACGAGGTCGAGTGCGTCGCTTAACCCGTAAGCGAATTTGACAGGGATCAGGAAGGTCTCGATCTCCATACTTACGCGATGGGATTCCTCGAATCCACCGATATCGACCCTCTGGCTGAAGTCCGGTAGTAGATCCACTTTAGGATATTGAAAGAACCCGAACGTGGTACTTGAGCCTCCCTTACCCACCGGTTCTGCAGTTTGGATGGTGCTGAGATGTGAAACGGGCGGTAATTGTGCCCACAGGGGTGTCACTATGCCTGTAAGAAGAAGTAAAGTACAAAGAATGTAAATAAAGGCTTGTGTGTTATGCTGTCTCTTTTTCGGGGCGTAACTGGTAAGCCCGAAATTTGCTTTGGAAAAGTTAGCGTGCATGGATTTATCCTTTAGCGTTATGTCGTCATTGAAGTTCTTTGCAGGAGACTGTAGTTATCGCGATTTCGCCTCCACAAGCGCGCTTTCATCGCGTCGTCCGTCAGGTCCGGGTGTATCGTCAAAGGCGGTGATGTAGTACTTCTTGAATTCTAATGATTGACCGACGAGAATCGGGTCTTCACCAGGGATAGTAAAAGTGCGCTCCTTGGGGCCAACTGCAGGACGAGGGAGAAGTTTCCCCGCGGCGTCTCTGGTATAGAGTTGATACCCAGCGAGATCGGGTTCGGTGTTCGGTGTCCATGAAATAACCGCGTCGTATTTTGTATTAAAAAGGGAACGCGGCAGGTAACGAACCCGAACGTCTTTTGGAGACGCAGGCGGGAAATTTGGCACTGCTGCGGTGATCGTTGTAATTGCCTCAGCACCGAATTCATCAACGCCAGCGACGCGATATACTTTTCGGGTGCCATCGACTTGGAACTCGTGGTCGAAATAGTAGAGTCGGTCTCGCTTCGGCTCGGCAATTAACTCGAAACGTAGCGGTTTGTCATCTTGCATGTCGAGTGCAGCGTAAACGCGGAAAATAGAAAAATCGTCAGGGAATTCATAACCCTCCCAAAAGAGTTTGATCGTGAGGTCGGTCGGATCACCGAGTGTTACAGTTGGCGCAGGAGGTGGGACGCTTGGGGTCGCCAAAGCCGTTTTCCAGATACGGCGCGGGTCTTCATTCTCAGCAGGTGGATTTGCTGGGTCCGGCGTTTCAACACCATTGGCATCAACATAACTGATGCGATATTCGTAGGCGAGCAGCCGTCCAGACGCATCAAGTCGATCGTTTTCAAGATTTTGGGCATCAATAAATTCGTTTGCGGGAGCATCAACGGATCCGACTTGCTGAAATTCCGTGTCCGTGCCACCTGTAGAACGTCTGTAAATATGGTATGCTTTAATGCCCTCCTGTCCTGTATCGTCCCAAGTGACCCGCACCTGTTTATCGCCTGCAAAAAGTATGAGACCATCAGGCGCACCGGATGTCCGCAGATTTTCGGGGTCGAGTGGATTCGCAAAGTCTTCGTCACTTGTACAAGCATTAAAGAAAACGAACGCGAATAATATAGGAAGGCTTAACGCAAGAAGAATCTTATAGTTATTGGCAAATAGTCCGCTAAATAAATACATAACTTTTCCTTTTTTTAATTTCTCTTGCGGTTTGATGAAGTGGATTCGGGGATTCCCGTGCCTTTCCGTCCTGTGATCTTCTAAAAAACGTGCAAAAAACTTAAACTCGCTCGCCGAGTCTGGAAATCGTAGTGCGGATGCAGTTGGAACGGGGTTCTTGGAAGTAGCAGACTCGTGTTTTCGGGGAGGCGATTTGTGTAACCTCTGAGGCGAGTTAGCGGGATTTCAATATCCGTATTCCAGTTTTCCGTTGTAGATGTTGAGTCTTCTGCAGGTTCCGGCGTATCAAGTTGACTATAGATTGAGAAAAGCACAGCAAGCCCCACGAATCCGAGACCCACTCCGGACATAATAGTACTGGCATTCCGCCTCGAAAGGAAAGCGTCTTTGTGTGTTTGGATGTCTGCTTGAACTGCCGCGTTGAGGTAGGTATCGTAATGGTTCTGAGAAGAGGCTTTTAGAAAGCTGCTTCCGAACTGGAGACTCATGCCTGAAGCGAAAAGCGCAAGGGGTAGAACGCGCGAGCGACGCGCCGCATCGGCGTGTTGCGTTGTTAAAATAAAAATGAAGACACAACTGAACGCAAATGCAATGTATTTCTGAGAAATGTTCTGGCGTTTCATGTCAAGTTTTTCCTTTTTTGGGAAATCTATTACTATGAAGTTTACCCTTTTTTTTCTCGAAAGTCAATGCTTTTTGTCATGATACAGGAGTAACGATTTGCGGACACTCTTACCAGAATGGTAGGATATTGAGTCCGTTTGTTAGTAACGAGAAATCTCTGTTTCCAGTTTACGTCAAAAGAAAACTGAATAGTTCTGAGAATTGGTAGGAATTAGCTTTTTATTTTCGTGTGTGAGAGGGTTGTTTAAGTGTACCCCATAAGGTCGTCTGCGTATTCTTAGCTGGGGAAACAGCGAGGAATCCGGAGGGCATCCATGCAGGAGAATAATCCATTGCTTGATGTAATAAATTGTTGTATCGGTTGAATTTACGCTACAATCATTGTAAAATAAATATACAACTTGTGGAGTTTGGGCAATTTGTTTTTTTATAGATATATGTGATTAAGGTACAACGAATAATACACTGAAACTTATGAGACCCGCGCGCTTGCAGCGCGTGTGTACTGAGGAATAATTACACATCCAATGCGACTTTTAATAATATCATTTATCCTTATTTTTTGTGTCATTGGTGCTCCGGTGTTCGCGGATTCTTGGTTGTGCGGGACACCGCTCCTGCATCAAGAACACATCAATCAACAGCCCCTTGAAGAAATTCCGGCTGCCCCCGCCGCACCGGCTCAGGTTGGACATGTAGAACGGTTTTTCATCCACATTCCTGAGACAGAGGTAGTCGCCACCTGCATTGCTAAGAGTGAACATCTCTATGTCTATGTCGAAAATTCGGTGCGTGATCTGTTCACGGATGCCGAAGCGGTCGCTGTAGCGAGAGAATTCGACAACCGCATCTATCCAGACGTTCGCAAATGGATGGGAACTGAATGGAAACCCGGACTCGACAGAGACAACCGCATTACCTTGCTGATGCACGATGTCGGCATGAACGAATCGGGACAAGATTACGGTGGCTATTTCTCGCCCGCCGATCAGTTGCCCACACTACCGAACAGCAACCGCCGTGAAATGCTGTATATGGACGTTTACCAGTTCAGAGAACGGGATCGACATACTTTTTATAGTAGCCTTGCACACGAATTCGCGCATCTCATCAATTGGTTCCAGAACGGCGGAACCACAGATCAGCGGTGGTTAGAGGAAGGTATGGCGAGTTTCGTTGAATGGGCTGTTTACGGCACTGTACATAACATTTTTGTTGATGGCTATTTGGCGAATCCGAGTATCTCGCTTGCTTATGCGAACACGAGAGACACCTATTACGGTGGAACTTTCATGCTCATGCTCTACCTCTATGAACAGTATGGGGGACCGGAACTCATCCGCGGCATCATAGAGACAGACGCACTCGGTGAACAGGCGATTGACGCCGCCTTGGCGGGCGGTGGAAGAAGTGATAGATTCCCTGAAGTCTTTCTGAAATGGGGGCTCGCGAATTGGGTTAACACACAGGCTCAAAACAAACAACTCGGCTACTCTTCCCTACCTGACCGAAAGGTGAGTGCTGTGGTACAGCGCGTTCGCAGTTACTCAAACGAGGTGAATAATATCCGCATCGACCAATGGGGTGCGCACTATATTGTCTTTGAGAATCTACCCGAAACCTTGGATCTATCGCTAATCGGTAGTGACTCAGGAAATCTTTACGCGACAACACTTTATCAGCCATCCAACGGACGCCCGGTCATTACATCTGTCCCATTTAACACGAAAAACAGAGGACATCTTCGCCGAGAAGGACTCCTACGTACCGGCAAGATTATATTAATGGTAACGGCAGATGTTCCACAGACATTCCGCTATGTCGCTGTAGATATACCTGCCGATAACAACGTTGACGTAGTAAATGTCGTACGCCAGCGTGTGTCGGACCCTATACCTGATGCTGTAACCCACGCCCTCGGTAATCTCACCCAACGGAGTGTTTCGCTGACGCAGCTTACACCGGAAACGCAGCTTGAACCGAGGACGCAAATTCATCTTGCCAGTGATTATATCGATGTTGCAATCGGTGGTCCAAATGCTTCACACCTTTACGCGGCGAGTGATTGGGGTCTCGAAATCTTCACGCTGATAGAACCGACACACCCCGCCCAAATTGGTGAGATTGTTACGCCGGGCAGGGCACTATCTGTCGCTATTGACGGAGACACCGCTTACGTCGCTGACGGTGTCACAGGTGTACAGGTCATCGATATCGCAGTTCCGAGCAAACCGAATATTGTAAAGACGATTGGGGGATTCACGAATGTCCACAGAGTTCGAGTCGCTGATGACCAACTATACGCGCTCGACCGTGAGCGTGGAATGCTTGTTTTCAATTTACGGGATGTCCAGAATATGCAAGCACCCCGCCCCCGACGTTTCTTTCGCACTGCTGGTACACCGGTCAACGTTGCCATCCACGACGACACTGTCTATTTCAGTGATGATAGACACGGACTGATTATTCTCGATCCAAGTCCGTTCGGTGATTTTGTTGTGCGCGGCGTTGTGCCAATTTTATCCACTGCTCATGAGATCGAAGAGACAAGAGGGTCAACCTACGCCTATGTCGCCTCCGGCAACCTCATCTTGGTGGACGTTACAGACGACGAAAACCCCGAAATAGATTTCCGCCTTAATACACCAGGCCTCGCAACAGGTATTCAATTCCGTAACAATACCGTTTATCTTGCAGACAGGCAAACAGGACTCCATGTTATCAATGTGCGGAATCCACAACAGCCACGACGTATTGCCACACACCCTACATCTGGCAATGCGACCGATATAGTTCTCAGAGATACACTCGCATATATCGCTGATGGAAAAGGCGGCATCCAAACAATAGACATAAGCGAGTCAGGATCGCCAAAGTGGTTACATCGGCATACTTCTGGTGGCACTGCTTACGGAGTTGACGTTGTTGAAACAAACGCGCCGGAACGGACTGTCTATGTCGCGAACGGTGTAGGCGGATTGAAAACCCTCGAGTTTACAACACCTTATCAAGGCTCTGTGACCAAAAGACTGCCCTTACCTACGAATATCATTACTTCCAACGACGAGTTTGAGGCGGCAAGTTGCACCAAAATTCGCGTCCAAAACGGATATGGGTTTGTTGCCGCTGAGAACGGAATGTATGTTATCAATCTCGCTACAGATACGATTGCAGTACATATCCCGACAACTGCGCCGGTTTCAGATATAGCGTTGCACGAAGGGTACGCCTACCTCTGTGCAGAATCTCTAATTGTCGTTGACAGTCGGGTCCCTCAGCAAAGCAGAATCGTATCCAGACGCGACATGCCGGGGAGTGCTTATCGTGTTGTTGTCGATGCTAACTCACCGGCATACGCCTATGTCGCCGCCCTTGAAGGAGGACTGCACGTTTTTGATATTACAGGTCCGGCAGTCCCTCGTCTCGTTGGAAGCTATGCGACGCAAGGCAATGCAACAGGCGTTGCGCTTGCGGATGAACGGGCTTACCTATTAGACAGTGGTATCGGTGTCGCAGTGCTTGATGTAGCTGAACCGAACACCCCGAAGTTGCAAGACGTATATGAGAACGAAGTCCTTCCAATCGATGCCGCAGTAAGTGGCATCTATCTCTATCTACTCGATAGCAATAGCGTTCAAGTTATTGACACACGCACGTTGAGAGCCTCTTCTCGCTTTCGTGGACTCCGATTCCCTTTTGAATTGAAGTTGGTAGGGAGTGCCCTCTACGTCGCGGATCTGTATCAACTTCGTATCTTTCGGGTACACATAGAAGGCGACTCGCTTGCTGTGGAGGAACCTACGCAATCTGATTGGACTCCGAACGTCGTTAATCCGACGTTGGTCAATCGTTTAAGCCAAAACTTCCCGAACCCATTTAACCCAGAGACATGGATCCCGTATCAAATTGCCTCAGATATGAACGTATCCCTTCATATTTATGATGCTCAAGGCAAGCGTATCTATTTTAAAGCACTCGGCTATCGTAAGGCAGGTTCACACACCGCTTATTGGGATGGTCGTAACGCTACTGGTGAATCTGTCGCGAGCGGTATATATTTTTATGTAATTCAAGCTGGAACTTTCCATGCGACTCGGAAGATGCTCATCAAGAGATAATTTTTCTACTTTTCTACTTATAGTTACTAAAGTTTGGACAATTCGAGTTGCGTGTGGGTTGAGTTCTCAAGGATTCTCCTATTTTTCTCAAAGTTTGCTACAGACCCCTAACTTTGAGAAAAAGATATGCGGATGCTAAAAAACGCAGCCCCCGGGGAATGCCATAAGGCATTCATACCGTTGATTCCGGGGCGAAATGTGTGTAGAAGCACCCTATCCCCCAAGGTCTAAGCCCCAGCGGGGCGAAATGTATATCTCTAAAAATTGTCCAAAGCTTAGTATAGTTAGATATAGACTAATTTATTTTTAATTTGAATATTATTTAAAATTAACGTATTATAACTTCAGTTTGATAAAAGTGACATGTTGGGTTTCGCTGCGGAAACCCCTGACGGAGAGGGCGCTTTGAAAAACGGCGTATCTGTCGGAATTCCGGGGTTTTGGTGTGTATTTACCGCTTAACCCAACCTACAAATTCATTTTCAAACTCACGTTAATAAAAATTTTGTAACGCCAATAGACAAAAAACGTTAAATGGCTTAACCTAATACCATACTATTAAACACGTGATGGGTCTTATTTTTCAGATTTGCCTGCAAGGAGAAGCACAACATGTCTAGGAGCAGCGTAACAGGTCGTTTCCGAAATATTGAGATAGCATTTAGTATTGAAGGCATTCACACCTATATGAGTGTCAAGAATCTTATTAGCGACGAAAGACAAGTGCGCGTAATGTATCAGAAATTATCCATGAGTGGACTCGCCAATTGGAGGCAGTTTCTGTTAACCAGCACACCTGTCTTGCTGCGCCTCCCAGCGGAGGTCCTCGAAGCCTATCGACTCACCTTTTTTATTGATAATGGGGATCCTATTTCCGCTCGCATTGAAAAAATATTGGAGGAATTGGACCAACTTCGGGTTACATTACCAGCCGAGGATTTAGCAGAGGATCTCGTGGCTGTGGCTGATACATCCACTTTGCGGAACCACAGTAACATAGATGAACATACGAATTTCGAATCCGAGGTGGCAACAACACAACAAGTTAAAAACCCAGTCATTCCTCGTGAGCCAAAACCCGTAGAAGAACAGGTCGAAAAAGTAGTTGTTCCTCGTGAGCTAAAACCCGTAGAAGAACAACTTGAAAAAGTAGTCATGCCCGACGCACAGGAACTAATAGAAGGAGCGATGATTCCGAGTCATACTGAAGCGGATACTGCAGAGCGGGAACAACTGGTCCTCCATGAAAACGAACAGGAACCGCCAAAAGAATCCTCGTCTATACATATCGTGCCTAAGTCACCGGCAGTTAATGTAGACAATAATCTTGAGTTTAAAATAACGGTTCCGTCTTTGCCAGCAAGCGTACACGCAAAGCGGCGCAAATCGCAGGCGATAGCGACATCTTCTAATGCCGGTAGAGCAACTTCAAAACAGAAACGGAAAGGTATTTTAGGGCAGTTTGCTCAAGCATTGGGATTTCCTGCTGACAGAAGACGTGGTAAGGCGTACTGTCAGGAAAAAGGCGAAGCCATCCAAGACGATTTTCAGGATAAACTTGCCAAGTTAGAGAAGGATTACAATGAAGGCTATGGGCTCGACCTCAATGATTGGGATCCGGAAACGCTCTGTGAAGAGGAAACTGCTATTTTGTTGCTTAACCTCATGGTGAACGAGGTGACTGCATGGCAGAAAGAGACAGGGCGTGGTACCCCCGAAACCAAACAACTTGTTGAAACGCTCACTGAGGTCGGCATGCGACTGAGACAGACACTCAAGCAGACGCGTGGTATTTCCACACCTTCCCCCACATTGTTCCCTGATCTCCTTGCCGAAAGCGCGCACGATTTGGAGAAGATTCAGAGCGAATGTGATGCCTATCTCGAACGCTTCACGAAAAAGTTAATTGAGCAGGAAAAGAAACACGCAGTGAAGATCGAGGTGGTCGTTTTCAAGAAGTTCCTCATCGAGTTCGTCCGCGATTTCCTTTTTGTTGAGATCACCAAAAGCATGCCTGGTAATACGTTACCGAAACGTCTTACTTGGTTTTTAGATATTGTTGCTTCCGAGGTCATTCCGATTGAAATCGGGAAAACGAAAGTATCGCCTAACCACCACAAGTCCAAAGGTGCCTGTGTCAGTGAATTTGAATCAGGAACCATCGTTGAAGTCGTCACACCAGGCTTGCAGTCCAAGGATGGAAAACGGGTCAGCCAAATGGCTGTCGTTATTGAAGCGGAGTAAAAGATGCAGACCAGTGCGGACGTAATTCAAAAAGTTTCACAGATACCACAGGTAGACCTCGGGCACTTTCCGACACCACTTGAGGAATGCCCGCGACTCTCTGAAGCCCTCAAGGGACCGCGCATTTTCATTAAACGTGAAGATTGTTCGGGCTTGGCATTTGGTGGAAATAAGGTCCGACAACTCACCTTCACAATTGGTGATGCTGTTGCGCAAGGTGCCGATACGATTGTACACGGAGCGGCATCACAATCGAATCACTGTAGACAAGCTGCCGCTGCTTGCGGTAAACTTGGGCTCAACTGCTACTTACGCCTCGCACGTGACCACAAGAGTATACCGCAAGGGAATCTATTGTTAAGTAAATTAGCAGGTGTCGATGTTGAGATTGTTGATGCTCCATTTGGACCGGAATTAGATGTCGTAAAATACGAACTGGCGAAAAAACTGGAGTCAGAAGGGATGAAACCTTACGTTGTCGCGGGACCGCGATCAACTATGCTCGCCGCTGTCGCCTTCACATGGTGCATCGCTGAAATTGCACAACAGCAAGAGCAATTAGGTATTGATGCTGATTGGCTTTATACGGCTTCCGTAGGCGGCACACAGGCAGGTCTTGTGCTTGGCACCAAAACGCTTGGGCTGAAAATGAAGCCATTCGGTATTGCTCCGATTGTTTGGGAAAATAAACTTGAACGTATGCGCACAGCTGGGAATAGTGCCGCAGATACCCTTGGACTCAACACACAGATTGTGGATGCAGATATTCAGAATACAGATGACTATATTGGAGAGGCGTACGGCTATCTCACCCCAGAATGTATTGATGCTCTCAAACTCGTTGTCAAAACGGAGGGTATTTTTCTCGACCCCGTCTATACCGCCAAAGCGATGGCGTGCCTTATTGACCACATCCAAAAGGGCAAACTCGGACGCGACGACACCGTCATCTTCCTGCATACAGGTGGTACCCCGGCACTCTTTGCGTACCACGAGGAATTAGTCGCCGGTCTATAGTCCTCGATCTTCCTTCCTTAATAATTTTCCAAAATGGTATGTCATACAGAACTTCCGGACCACAAGAGCAATCTGCTGAACAACACTCCCCTTCAAGGAACCAAGAAGCGATTGCCATGATCGGCGGTCTCGAATATGTAGAAAATTATATTAACGAAAGGCAACATGATTGGGCGTTAGCGCGGATTGACGAACAACAATGGCTTGACGACCTAAAGCGGCGTGTTCAGCATTACGGTTTTAAGTACGATTACAAAGCGCGAAAAGTGAACCATGATATGCGTATTGGTGAATTGCCGGAGTGGTTGAATAGATTTAGTCACAAATTATACAAAGATGAACACATGCCGGAAGTTGCCAATCAGGTGATTGTCAATGAATATCTGCCCGGACAAGGTATCTCAAGTCATATTGATTGCGAACCGTGTTTTAAGGATACGATTGTCTCTTTGAGTTTGGGGTCGAGCTGTGTGATGGATTTCACAAACAAATTCGACAAAAAGAAAAAGATTCCGGTCTGGCTTGAACCGAGAAGCCTTGTCGTTCTGAGTGGTGAAGCGAGATACGAATGGTTACACGGTATTGCTGCGAGAAAATCGGATGTGTGGGATGGCGAAAAATATGAGCGACAGCGACGGGTATCGCTAACATTTAGGAAGGTTATTATAGAAACAACGAAGCACTAAAGAGAGAAGGATCCTCAAAGTTTGTCTTACATATATTGCTCCCATGATAATCACTATAAACCCAGTGAAAGCCTAAAGGATCTGTTTGAGGAACTCATCGTAAAACCCTTTGACCACGATCTACCGGCACTATCAGAAGATATTAAAAATAACAGAATATACTACTGGGAAGATATAGCGCGCATCCTGAGACAAGGACAGAGCGATTTCGATGAAGTATCTTATGATAAACCCTCCAATGAATATTATTTCCCAAAAGATAAGGTATCTATCTATTGTGTCCACCACATGCCCAGACACCTTTTCGGTTCTTATCACATCTTCACGAATTGTCTCACACCGATAAGCGAACAGGATAAAATCGTATTCATTGACTTCGGTTGTGGTCCACTCACCTCAGGTATCGCTTTCCGAGCTTTTGCAGAACAGGACGACATTACATATTTAGGAATTGACAGTTCACAAACGATGCTTAATAAGGCAGCAGCAATCAACAGATACGGTCCCAACGCTTATAGCCAGCCTTTCTTTGAGAAAATTGCGTTAATTCGGGACTCCGATTCTTTGCCCGGATTACTGGACAGATACATCGAAAACGGTGATAGAACACAGATTATATTTAATTTCTGTTATTTTTTCTCGAGTCCGACATTAGACATTGGTGATTTATCTGAGGTACTCAGCCAGATTATGACGGAATACAGTCAGCATAAAATGTGTTTCATATACCAAAACCCGGATCATCGATCACTGTCCGGGGCCCGCCGTTTCAATTTGTATGGCAAATGGGAAAAACTTAAAACGAACCTTTCGATGCCTGCAAGCCAAGTACCCCAATCAAATGTTGAAACTTTTTCTTATCGTAGACTGATAAATGGTTTACTGCACGATAGTGCCAATGTCTACTATGAGATACTCCGATGGAGATAAAAAAAAGCGCGGTCTCTCGACCGCGCCTTATGAAACCCAGGGAACATTTTTAGTATCGTTCCGATTTAATATCGCCCCACTGCGTCGCCAATTTTTCTCTGGCATCAACGGGAAACGGTGTCTCGCGATTCAGATCGTCTTCCGGGTCACCTTCAAAGTACCGGAAGTTATCAATCCAGAAATCGACATCGGATTGGGCGATCGATAGCCCCACCCACATATCTCTTTCAACATCAGCCGTCGAATTGAAGGTAATGTGGTACTCCGTCCACTCCGGACCTACCAAGTTGATAGCACCCCCTTGGTAGAAAGTCCAAGGGGCGTGTTGCATCTGGATGCTGAGTGTCACCTCGCGCGGTTTCTCGGCGCGCGCCCAAAAAATCACGGTGTACGTTTCGCCTGCTTTCATTGACATATCCTGCTGTCTAACCTTTGCATGCCATGCGGTACCCGTTGCCTTATGTCCGATAACTTTGAGCGACTGTCTTCCGTGCTGCGGATTTTTTTTGTCGATTTCCATCGTATAGAGACCCCCACGATCGCAACATGCCCCGTCCTCTAAATCCCAAGCGGCTTGATCCTCCTCAAAACTGTGGTTTTCGAGAAGGAGTTCACCTTCCTTCCATTTTCCCCAATCCTGTGGGGTGCCAGCGAAAGCACTCACGCCTATGAGCAGCGTGAATATGCAAACGCCTACAGTTATAAATTTCGTCACGTTAACGTTCTCCCTTGTGCGCTAAAACACACCTATAAAATTAGTCTTCGCTTCGCATCAACGATTCCACCTCAGACAGTATCTGTGTCACCTCGGTTTGATCGACCGCTTCAGCAACACCGGCGTAACCTGCTGTGTGAATCATCTCCACGAGATTTTGTCCTAATTGTTCAATTGTCCATGCGACTGAATCCGGCACACTCGCTTTATCAAGATGTCGCTGATCGTTCTTCCCGGACGGATCGTAGTGATAATGCGGGTCCTTTCGAAAGCAGTCAAAACGGAGCAGTTGCACATTTTCACCGTCCACTTCGCCGTAAACACGTACAGAGGGACCGCCGTCGGCTCCGATATCGCGGTTGTCGACATGAAGTTCAACACCACCGACGTCGAACACTTTTTCACTCATTGTCCATTCCTCCAGTTTTCAGAAATATAGAGACATTATACATCACAAGTATACCTGTGTCAATGTAAAACGTCCTTCTTGTAGGGTTATTCAGTTTTAAGCAATTATGGGATTTTCCGTTTTTTTGGCGATCCGGTGTCCCTTACCAGTAACGGGTGGGAACCCTGGTTAGAAACCGCACCTATCGAGTCTGGTCGCTCAAAATCCTCCTAAAGCACAGAAAACGAAATGCGCCTACCCTTCTCGGCGTGCTTATTAATTCCCTTAAATCTTTTTTATAGTTTTTACTATAAAAAAACTTGCAATAAATATAGGGATGTGATATACTATTATAAATTTGAATTTTCCTGTCTGAATCAATATGAAACAACAGATGCTCGACCGCTTTGGACGGATCCACACGAATCTTAGAATCTCGGTTACAGACGTATGTAACTTCCGTTGCATCTACTGTATGCCAGAAGACATGACCTTCATGCCAGACGCGGCATTGATGACGTTCGATGAGATTTTGCGCCTCACCCGCATTTTCGTCGCGTTGGGTGTTACCAAGATCCGTATTACCGGCGGCGAGCCGCTTGTGCGTCCCGAGGTGCCTACACTCATAAGGCAACTGACGCGGATCGAAGTACTCAAAGACATCAGTTTGACGACAAACGGCATCGGTCTTATTAAGCAAGCACAAGCCCTTTACGATGCTGGGCTCCGCCGTATCAATGTCAGCTTAGACACGCTCAATGAAGAGAAGTTCGAGCAGATGACGCGCCGGAAGGTGCTCTCACGTGTGCTTAAGGGACTAAAAACAGCCCACGAATGTGGTTTCAACCCGATTAAGGTTAACGCTGTTGCGATGCGCGGATTTACCGATGATGAGATTGTTGATTTAGCTACTTTCGCACGGCAAAATGATTATCAACTTCGATTTATTGAATTTATGCCGCTCGATGCCGATGATGTGTGGGGACGTAACATGTACATCCCCGGAAAAGAGATTATCGGAAAAATCAACGCCGTCTATCCACTCACACAGGTACCCCTGAACGGTGAGGCGAAGAACGACACTGCACAAAGGTATCGCTTCTCGGATAACGGAAATGAGGTAGGGGTCATACCCTCCGTGAGTGAACCGTTTTGTGAAAATTGTAACCGAGTGCGTCTCACTGCTGATGGAAAGTTTCGGACTTGTCTCTTCTCGCTAACGGAAACAGATCTGCTCACGCCGCTGCGCGAAGGAGTACCAGATGAGGTGATTTCGGCGTTAATTCTCGACGCAGTTGCACAAAAAGAGGCAGGGCATAAGATTAACGCAGCAGACTTTATTAAACCAGAAAGAAATATGTCGAGAATCGGCGGATAAGCACTAAAATCAATTGAGAAAAATGAGATGCGTTCGCAAATAGCAAATGTTTCTAACTTGACTATAAGTAAGGAGTCCGGAGACAAAAAATGAACAATGAGATAATAATTAAAGACTTGCATATCAGTGTGCAAGAAACACCAATTATCAAAGGACTAAATTTAACTGTTAAACAGGGTGAAATCCACGCGCTTATGGGTCCAAATGGGTCTGGCAAGAGTACCCTTGCGAATGGCTTGATGGGGCATCCGCTCTACGAAGTTGATGCTGGCGAAGTGATTTTTAACGGGGTCGATATTTTGGAATTGGAGCCGAACGAGCGAGCGAAACTTGGACTTTTTCTCGCCTTTCAGTATCCAACAGTGATCCCCGGGGTGAGTTTAGCAAATTTTCTACGACTTGCAGTGAGCGCAGTCCGTGTCAAAGAAGGGAATGGGTCCAGCAATGATAAACTCATTCCGATGCGCGAATTCCGCCGTGAACTTCGTGCAAAAATGAAACAACTCGGTATTGACGACTCCTTCGCAAGACGCTATCTCAATGATGGATTTTCGGGTGGTGAAAAGAAACGTGCCGAGATTCTGCAACTCGCGATGCTTGAACCTCAAATTGCGATCCTTGATGAGACGGATTCCGGACTCGATATTGATGCTATCCGAGTGGTGGGTGAAAGTGTTAATCAATTGATTGGACCGGAGTTGGGCGTGCTAATTATCACGCATTACCCACGGTTGTTGGACTACATCCGTCCACAGTTCGTGCACATCCTACTGGATGGTCAGATTGTTGAATCCGGTGGATGGGAACTCACACAGATGTTAGAAGCAGAGGGTTACGATCCAATTCGCAAGAAATACGGTATTGAGGAATAGTTTTCAGTTATTAGAAAGGCACGCTTTTTAACCGAAAACTGACAATTCCTAAAGGAGAAGTGAAATGGCAAATTTTGAAACGAACACTATAGAAGAACTCGGTGTGAGTAAAGAGTATCAATACGGGTTCCACGATGACATTAAACCTACATTCAAGTCACGGAAAGGATTGGATGAAGAGGTTATCAATCAAATGTCCGACATCAAAGGGGAACCCGACTGGATGCGCCAGTATCGGCTCGATGCTTATAAAATTTTCAAGCAGAAGCCGATGACGAGATGGGGAGGCGACCTCTCACAGCTCGATTTTGACGACATCTACTATTACGTCAAAGCCTCCGATCGGAGTGAGCGGAGTTGGGACGATGTACCGGACGACATCAAGAAAACCTTCGATCGGCTGGGTATCCCGGAAGCCGAACGGAAATTCCTCGCAGGTGTCGGTGCCCAGTACGACTCAGAAGTCGTTTACCATAACATCGTCGAAGAATTGGACAAAATCGGTGTAGTTTTCCTTGATACCGATACCGCTGTCAAAGAGTACCCCGACTTGGTGAAGAAATACTTCGGCACTATTATCCCATCTGCGGATAATCAGTTTGCGGCACTCAACAGTGCAGCCTGGAGCGGCGGAAGTTTCGTTTATGTGCCGCCGGGTGTGAAGGTGGAATACCCACTACAAGCCTATTTCCGCATCAATAGCGAAAACATGGGGCAGTTTGAACGCACGCTCATTATCGCCGATGAAGGTTCACAGGTCCATTACGTTGAGGGTTGTACTGCCCCGACGTACAGCAGCGAATCCTTACATAGCGCAGTTGTCGAAATTGTTTGCATGAAAGGTTCTCGGGTTCGCTACACAACGATTCAGAATTGGGCGAACAATGTATATAATCTCGTCACGAAGCGTGCATTTGCCTACGAGGATGCACAAATGGAGTGGGTCGATGGTAACCTCGGTAGCAAACTAACGATGAAGTATCCGAGTGTCTATATGATGGAGCCTGGTGCGCGCGGCGACATTCTCTCCATTGCGTTCGCAAGCAAAGGGCAGCACCAAGATGCTGGGGCAAAAGTCTATCATTGCGCACCGCATACCACTTCGCAGATTACCTCGAAGAGTATCAGTAAGGATGGCGGTAGATCCAGTTATCGTGGGTGGGTCGATGTCGCGAAAGGCGCGAAGGGATGTAAATCACATGTCGTTTGCGACGCGCTCATTCTTGATAAAGACTCGCGTTCAGACACCTATCCGGTCATCGAAATCGGTGAGAACGATACGAACATTGAACACGAGGCACGTGTCAGCAAAATCGGGGAGGAACAACTCTTCTATCTGATGAGTCGTGGACTTTCCGAGGAAGAAGCTTCCACAATGATTGTCAATGGGTTTATCGAACCCCTCGTCAAGGAACTTCCGATGGAATACGCTGTCGAGATGAACCGCCTCATCCAACTTCAGATGGAAGGTTCAGTGGGTTAAGTAGCAGTCGGCTATCGGCTATCGGTTTCTATCAGTAGAACGTATGACGGGTGAGAACGTTTTATCCGCAACGAACTGTTGATGGAAACCGGTAGCTGATGGCTATTATAAGGATAAAAAAATTGCAAAAGGGCCATTTTTCAAAAGAATTTCTTCAAAAAATAGCAGCAGCTGAGCCAAAATGGATGCGTGAGAAACGGTTGGAGGCTTACGCACTTTACGAATCCTTGCCGATGCCTCATACTACCAAAGATGATGTATGGCGACGCACTGTTGACATGCGCACCCAAGATTACTGGAGACGCACTCGGCGACATCTCCGCGGCTTCGCACTCGAAAAATATCATCCAAATGTCCCAACGAACGGTAAACTATCCGCCGAAAATTTAGACTACAACGACGAGGAAACAGCAGGCGTGCTTGTGCAAGTCGATGGACAACGCCAATACGCCTCCACCACCGAAACGCTGAAAAAAAAAGGTATATACTTCGCAGATCTCCACACCGCACTACAAGAGCAACCGGAATTGCTTCGTACCTACTTTATGAGCAAGGCGGTAACTTTGGAGACGGCGTTAAAAAGTGGCAACCTTGCCCAATACAACAAGTTTGACGCACTTCATGGTGCTTTTTGGCAGGGCGGTTACGTCTTGCATGTCCCTAAAGGTGTAAGCGTTGAAGAACCGCTGCGGGTTTACATCAAGATGTCCGAGGCGGAGCAAGCCGACCTATCGCATACGCTCATCATCGCTGAAGAGGGGAGCGAGGTTGCGGTCTTAGAGGACAATTCATCTACCAATCCAGATGCGACGGGTTTGCATAGTGGAGCGGTAGAAATTTTTGCGGAACAGAATGCGAACGTGACTTACGTGCAAGTTCAACAGTGGAATCGCCAAGTTTGGAACATCGCATCGCATCGCGCTATGGTTGCCAGAGACGCACAGCTCTGTTGGGTAACCGCCTCCTTTGGTAGTAGATTAAGCAAGATAAACCAAGCTGTTGTCTTGGAAGGTGCCGGATGTACCGCTCAAATGTTGGGATTGGCTTTCACCGATGCCCGGCAACACTTGGATATCAGTACTGCCCAAGAACACATCTCACCGCACACCCACAGCGATTTGCTCTATCGGGCAGTCCTGAAAGATAGATCGCAGACGGCGTGGGGTGGGAACATCTACGTCTATCCGACAGCGAATCACACCGATGCGTACCAGAAAAACGACAACTTACTGCTCAGCGAGCGTGCGCATGCGGATACCCTGCCGGGATTGGAAATTCAAGCACACGAGGTGCGTTGTACACACGGCGCGACCGCTGGGAAGATCGATGCCGAACAGGTTTTTTACCTAATGAGTCGCGGTGTACCTTACGCACAAGCAGAAAAATTGATTGTTGACGGTTTTTTTGCCCCTGTCATGGAACGCATTCCGTTGGAATCCGTTCGTGAAGAGTTAAGGACATCCGTTACGCGCAAACTTGCTTAAGAGTTATTAGTTATCAGAGGAATGGTTATCAGTTCGGATTTTCTACGAAAATCCTTTCAGTTGTCAGTTGTCGGTTAGAAGATGGGTTCGTTAACCAGCAACCGATAACCCATAAAAAGGAGTAACTCACAATGAGTCAACCGAAAATTATCGCTTACATGAAGCCTGTCTGCGGATGGAGCAATGGTGTCCGTGCCATCTTCGCCAAATACAGTTTGGACTATGAAGATAGAGACATCATTAACAATGAAAACAACTATCGTGAAATGGTTCAGAAAACGCGGCAGCCGTATCAGCCGTGTGTCCAGATTGACGATATAATGCTTGCCGATGTCAGCGGCGATGAAGTGGAACACTATCTGGTTTCAGAAGGAATTGTTAAATCCAACGACGCTGAAACCGATGTCCCAACCGATCAGGCGTGTGAGGACCATGGGCCTTCCGCTGTCAATATCGGTTTCCCAAGTAGGTAGAGGCGTGAACGGAAGCAAGAATGGAAGGACGGAAGGATGGGCATTCCAATCTTCCACCCTTCCAATCTTTCAATCTCTGATTCCACCCCAACAAGGTAACAACTATGCACGCCCCTCACTTTCGCCCCCTTGATGTAGAAAGCATTCGCAAAGATTTTCCGATCTTCGCGACGACCCCACCGTTAGCTTTCCTCGACAATGCCGCATCGACGCAAACACCGCGTCCAGTCGTTGAAGCGATGGATAGCTACTATGATACGTATCGTTCTAATATCCACCGCGGTATCTACCGTATCTCAGAAGAAGCAACGGCACAGTATGAACGCGCTCGTGAGAAGGTAGCACAACTCGTTAATGCTCCGCGAACACGACAGATTATCTTTACACGGAACACGACGGAATCCATCAACCTCATCGCTTACAGTTGGGGCAGTGCGAACATCCAAGAAGGCGACGAAATTGTTCTCACGGTTATGGAACACCATAGCAACCTTGTGCCTTGGCAGTTGCTGGCACAGCGCACCGGTGCAGTGCTTCGATTCCTGGAGATAACCGACGAAGGGTTGCTTGACTTCACACAACTTCAGGAACTCCTCACTGAAAAAACAAAACTTGTCGCCATAGGGCATGTTTCCAATGTGCTCGGAACGATCAATCCGATCCAGTCGGTTATTACAGCTGCACACGCTGTTGGTGCAAAGGTCGTCGTTGATGCGGCACAATCGGTGCCACATTTTCAGGTTGACGTTCAGCAGCTGGATTGTGATTTCCTGGCGTTCTCTGGACATAAAATGTGTGGTCCGACGGGTATCGGTGTCCTATACGGTAAATTGGAACTCCTTGAAGAGATGCCGCCCTTCCTCGGTGGCGGTTCAATGATTCGGAGCGTCGAACGCGACGTATCCAGTTATGCTGAGCTTCCCGCCAAGTTCGAGGCGGGCACGCCAAGTATCGCCGAAGCGATCGGGCTTGGACACGCAGTCGACTATATTACACAAGCAAATTTAGCAGCACTTCAGGTTCACGAACAAGAGCTCCTAAAATACGCACACAATCGTTTACAAGAAATCGAAGGTATTACCCTCTATGGCCCCTCTTCACCGCATCAAAAAGCGGGTGTTATCTCCTTTAATCTGGAAGGCATCCATCCGCATGACGTGGCTGGCGTTTTGGATACGCACGGTATCGCCATTCGGGCAGGACATCACTGTGCACAACCGCTCATGAAGAGATTAGATGTTATCGCCACCGCCCGTGCAAGTTTTTACCTTTATAATACAATAGAAGAAGTGGACCGGTTATACGAAGGGCTGTGCAGAACACAAAAGTTGATGACTCGCAGCCGGAGAAGGAGAGGAGAATGAACGTATATCAGGAAGAATTGCTTGATCATTACGAGAATCCGAGCAACTATGGAACATTGCCAAATCCTGATATTTCCCATGAAGAAGACAACCCGCTTTGTGGGGATCGGATTCGCATCGACCTCATTGTTGAAGACGACATCATTACAGAAGTGCGTTTTTCCGGGCACGGTTGTACCATTAGTCAAGCTGCTGCTTCTATGTTAACTGAGGAGATTGAAGGTAAAAGTCTTACCGAAGTCAAGAAACTCTCGCGAGACGACATCTTAGATATGATCGGCATCCCTTTGGGTCCTGTCCGTCTTAAATGCGCGTTATTGGCTCTCAAGGTTCTCAAAGCCGGTGCTTACGGTATCAAAGGCTGGCCCGGCGAGGAAGATGAATAAAAAACTAAGGATAGAAAGAAGAAAACATAAATATGTCAGAATTCTATAAAGTTGCGAAAGTGAGTGAAGTGCCACCCGGCACGAAACAATTAGTCGAAGTTGACTTCGTTCCAGTGCTACTCTTCAATGTTGACGGAGAGTTCTACGCGATGGAGGACGTTTGCACACACGACGGCGGTCCGTTGGAGGAAGGTTGGTTCAACGGTGAGGAGATAGAATGCCCTCGGCACGGTGCTCGTTTTTGTGTGAAAACAGGAAAACCGCTCTGTATGCCCGCTGTCGAATCTGTCGACTGTTACACCATCAAAATTGAGGACGATGATATTCTGGTCAGTCTTGACTAATTAATCATCCGGACCTCATAGGAGGAAATTTCAATGGTATCCGAAGAAACCGTATTAGAGAGCATCAAGCAAATTATTGACCCAGAAATTGGGATCAATATCGTTGATATGGGACTTATCTACGGTGTTGACATTAACGACACGACTGTGGACATTACAATGACCTTAACAAGCCCTGGATGCCCCGCTGGTGGGCAAATTGTGAACGGCGCACAACACGTCACGCAGCAGATGGATGGTGTTGAGGAAGTCAATGTTAATGTCGTTTGGACGCCGCGTTGGACCCCAGAACTGATGACTGAAGACGCGAAGGACGAACTCGGCATTTTTTAAAGTAGTAGGGTCCTTAGCAAAGCCAGCGCACTTTTCTCCCGGCGTGTGCCGTAACCTGCATCATGAATAGGCTCGCGAAACAACCGAAACTCCTCAAGAAACATCCCAACGCCTTTCAGGTAGAGTGGAAAGACGGACATGTGAGTTGGTATCCATATACCTATCTCCGACAGATGTGTCCGTGCGCTGAATGTGCTACCATCCGACACAAAGGTAGGGATGTCCACTCCCTCTTTTCTCCACAAGGTGACGGAGATATAACCCTCATTGAGGTATCAGCCGATATTCAACCCCTTGACATCCAGTTAGTCGGTCGTTACGCGCTCCAATTCAGTTGGAACGATGGACACGATACGGGTATCTACCCATTTGAAGTCCTACGCGAGACGTGTCCGTGTCCGGAATGTGTGCCCATTGGAACATAGCCTGTTAGGAACTGTGCCTTAGATGGTATCCTTAAATAGCAGCCTGCAACAACGGCGCAGGCGACTCCTCATCCGAAAACCATCAAAGCACAAATTATGTCGTTTAACCGCAAGGTATAATTAAAAAAATGCAGACTACGCCGTCACTTCCTGAAATTTCGCCACACGAGTTAAAACAGAAACTTGATGAAAACGAATCCGTGTTTTTATTAGATGTCCGCGAACCGAGCGAATATGACATCGTGCACCTTGAAGGTGCACAACTCATACCACTTAACACACTGCCACATAACGTCGAGAGTCTCCCATCAGACCAAGAAATTGTCGTCTATTGCCACCATGGAACACGGAGTCTCTACGCTACCGCCTATCTACACCAAAACGGGTTTCGTGATGCTAAAAATCTTGCGGGTGGTATCGACCAATGGGCAGCCGAGATTGACCCAGCCCTACAGAGATATTAAAAGTTTCCTAAGTAGACTTATGCAGCGTGTATCATTAATTTTACACTCTACCATAAATGACCCTCTTGGCGCGAAAAAGAGATTGATTTTTGTCTAAGAATGTGGTATCCTACTCGCTAACATTACTTCTACTCAAGGAAATACGCATGGCATATCTTCCTGCACAAACCCTTTTCACCGCAGAGGAGTACATCACTCAAGAACGGAAAGCACTGTACAAAAGTGAATACCTTAGCGGGCAGATATTTGCAATGTCTGGGGCGAGTCGAGCACATAGTCTTATCACAGGAAACATATTCAACAGGCTTTACAATCAATTAGCAGAATCAGATTGTGAAATCCATTCCAGCGATATGCGCGTGCAGCCAAGCTCAATCGCCTATTTTTATCCAGATGTCGTTGTTGCCTGCGGTGAGTCTCGCTTTGAGGATGATGTTTTCGATACGCTTCTGAACCCGATTGTTATCGTAGAGGTGCTCTCCCCTTCTACTGCAGCTTTTGACCGAGGGGAGAAATTTGAACACTATCAGCAGCTTGCATCGTTGCAAGACTACATTCTTGTTTCACAACACAAGTTCTGCGTTGAACATTATCGGCGTCAAGGTCAACAGTGGGAACACACTGAATTTTGCGACCCCGAAGATGTGATGTCCCTCATTTCAATTGGATGCGACCTATTTTTGCAGGACATCTATATGCGCGTTACGGTTGCTGAGCAAGAGGAGGATACTCGTGATCGTTGAATTTGAGAACCGCTCCGGTGAAATAGAACAATCCGAAATGGAAATTGATGAACCCTGCCCTATCTGCTGTGGAATGCTCTTCCCGCTTGTGGAATCGCAACCAGAAAGCGGCTACCGCTGTAGTAGTTGTGGGCTCGTTTATTCACCCGTAGAAGAAGAATAGAGACCATCGTTCCGAAATTAGCCTCACTCACTACTGCCATTTCATTATTCAATCTCTCGGAAATCTGGCACTTCCATCGGTACCCCACCGTTCGCAATGGATTGTTCCGAAACCAAGCCCGGCACAGTGTAATCCATCGCCGTATAGACATCCATCGGTGGTGGTGTGTCGGTGAGGACGCTATCCACAAAATCCCGAACTTTAAAATACTCACCGAGATCACCGGCATTTTCAGCCTCAGCAGGCGGATTTTTCCACCGTTCGGGCAGTAAATCTTCAAGTTGGGAGAGAGGTCTCCACTGTTCGCTTATGCCGAACTCACTCAACCAAATTTTCGGTGCCGCGTTGAACCCCCGTGAACTCTCATAGCACCCTTTTGTTCCTTGCAAACTGAAATACGAATTCGCAGGACGGTTTGAGAGCATGTCAATTCGGATCTTGATTAACCCGCCACAATCGGTTTTACACATCATCATGACCGTATCTTCCATGGCGTGCTCAGGATCGGTGTTAACACCGGTACCGAGACAACAGACACTCACAACGCGTCCATCAAACCACTGAAGCACTGGACCGAGGCTATGCGTCGCATAGTTGCACCGATTTATGCCGACCTGCCAGTAGTAACGCCACGTCGGATTCCCACTCTCGTCGTGATGAAGCGATTTGATGTTGTGGAGGTATTCGCCTTCTCCGAAATAGACATCACCGAACATGCCCGCCTCTACCATACTACGGATCAGAACATTCGGCTTGGCGTAGCACGTGTTTTCAGCCATCGTGTACTTGGCAGATGCTTTCCTGACTGCACGAACTAAGTCGTAACATTCTTCCAATTTGACAGCCGCGGTCACCTCACTGATGACGTGTTTTCCCGCCTCCAATGCCTCGATCGCTTGCGGTACGTGTAAATTTTCAGGTGTCGCGAGAACGACAAGATCGACAGCGTCCAGCATTGCTTGGTAATCTGTAAACTGTTGGGGAACATCAAACCGTTCAGCAACGCTTTGGAGTGTCGCTTCGTTGATGTCACAAACTGCTGTAACGGTTGTTTCTGCTATCGCCTGAAACGGTTGAAAATAAGAACTCCCACGGTGTGCCCCAACGATCCCGACTTTCAGTTGATTCGCCATTGTGTATCTCCTCCGATTTCGGCAAGTTGAAACTTGCTTTACGAAAGTTTATAAGCGATAGCATAGCACATTCTGTGCAATTTATCAGCAAAGTTTCCAGTCATCTCAACCTTCACACTACACCTATAGGACGTTGGGAGTAGATATTTTTTGTCAAAATTTGTAGATGTCACTCCTACGGGGTTCTCTGTTGCGGTTCATAAATATTCTACAGAGATGTCCCCCCTACGGGGTTGAAGAGGAAACGGGTCAAAGATCGGTGAGGTACAAACCCAGTTCTGCAAAGATATGGGATACCTTGGGACTTTGAATGCCAAAACTTTACACACCCTTGGACGTTGTCTTCACTGTTTTAATTTGCAAGCATGGCACAGATTTGATATACTTAACACGGTTGCTGAAGTGCCGTTGCTAAGGCTTCAAAGCGCACCTCAGAACAGGATATAACAACGAAAAATACATGAGAGGCAAATTGAGCACAGCCTGTGTCTCAATATGGGCTTGCACCTACATCAGACAATGAATAATAAAACGCTCGACCATTTGCTTATCGCGATCACAGTGCTATTAGATTTCTGTTTCGTCGCCACCGCAATTGTCGTAGCATACTGGTTCCGGTTTGAGTCGGGTTGGACTCCTGAAGTCCTGTCCCTGCACAAAGGAGGCACCCCGCCCCTTGACGACTATTTTCGGCTCATCCCGCTAATGGCAATAATCTGGCTCATGACGTTGAAAGCGTTAAAACTGTATCGTCCGGAAAGCAACGCGACGTTCTCAGCGTTCTGGACACTCTGCAAAGCCGCTGGTATCTCGCTCATCGCCACGTTAGCCGCACTCTTTTTCATCTATCATCACGATGCCTACTCGCGCTGGATTATGCTCTTGGCATCCGGCTTTAGTCTCGTCTGGTTGTTCTTGGGTCGATGGGTGCTTCATCGCTTTCGTCAATCAATTCACGCCCAAGGGGTCGGCGTAAATCGACTGGCAATTGTTGGGAACTCCGATGCCCGCGTTGAAGAGTTCATCAACGTCCTGAATACGAAATCGGATAGCGGTTACGAAGTGGTAGGGATAATCGATGAGATAGCAGTCAGCAAAGAAACAGTCAGCCATCAGCCGTCAGCCGTCAGGCACAAGAGGGTTCTGTTAAACGTAAACCTCTTAGCCGAAAGCCAATACGCCGACAACCAATTACAGTCCCTTGGGAAAAGCCAAGACCTCCTTGAACTGGTCCGAAAACACCGACTTGATACGCTTTTCATCGTATCACCGACGGTGCCGAATGACACGATTCTGCAGATTCTTCACGCCTGCGAAGGGGTGCCAGTCCAAATCAATGTCCTTCCCGAACTCTCCGAATTTATCAGGAACGGTAGGGATACCATTACCTTTTATGATGATATACCGGTGCTACAGTTAAGGGAGACACCGATGCAGGGTGGACGTGGCATCGTCAAGCGTCTTATAGACATTGTCCTTAGCGCGTTCGCGTTGATAGTGCTAAGTCCGCTCCTGTTAACGATAGCGATCGTTATACGCTTGACTTCACCCGGCAGCGCGATTTTCCATCAGGAACGCGTCGGTAGAGGTGGAAAGCCGTTCCGTATCTACAAATTCCGCTCTATGCGCGTTGATGCTGAGGAAAAAGTTGGACACGTATGGGCAAAAAGCGATGATCCGCGGCAAACGGCACTTGGAAAATTCCTGAGACGCTGGAGTTTAGACGAACTGCCGCAATTCTTCAACGTGCTCAAGGGCGATATGAGCCTCGTCGGTCCCCGTCCAGAGATGTCTGGATTAATTGATACGTTTAGTGAATCGATTCCGCACTATCTCGCTCGGCAGCGCGTAAAATCTGGTATGACGGGGTGGGCACAAGTCAACGGCTTTCGGGGCAATACCTCCCTTGAAGAGCGGGTCTCTTATGACCGGTATTACATCGAAAATTGGTCTCTCGCCTTGGACATCAAGATCATTTTGAAAACGTTATGGGCAATTAAGAAAGGCTCACGCTGAGATAGCGGTCAGCAATCAGCAGTCAGGAGTCGGTTAAGAGTGGTTCGTGCGAATAAAGTAACATGCAACCGCTATACATGGATAGCCGCTAACTACCTCAGTGAATCCTGCTATTCCTGAAAAAATCGTCGTACAAAGTGCCATGCACCTGCTTTATAATAACGGTGTCCACCTTCCCCGATAAAGAGTTCGCATCTATCCGCAACGCCAGCGACTGTGTAGATAGTCTTCAAACGTTCATAAGCGAACTCGACGTGATCTATGGGAAAAATCCCGTCCCCTCGTCCCGCAATCGCGCAAAACGGTCGCGGTGCGATTAAGCCTGCGACATCGTACATCTCACCTAAGCGCATCACGCCTGGCACATAGTTACATTCGCAATGCCGGATCATGCCGATGCTCCCTTCAAATGTGCAGAAATAGCAACTCGGCACTGCTACAGTGATGCGTGTCTCGCAGGCTGCGGCGAACAGTGAGACGGTTCCACCGCCAGAGTTTCCAGTAATCGCGATGCGTTCGGCATCTATCGGTAAGTCCTCTATCGCCCAATCAATGAGCCTCGACATATCCCACACCCGTTCACCGATCGGGGTACGTCCAACGAGTATACTATGAACCAACTGGTGTCGGCAGGAGTGTGTATTATTCGCTTCCTTATCCGCGTCTGTGCGTGTTTCACCAAACGCTCGCGTCGTCGGTGCAATGGCGATATAGCCTTCCTCAACGGCTGCCTGCCGAGCGATGTCGCGCTCACCTTCGAGCATGTGTTCTTCCTCTGCTTCTGTGTGTGCGATGCCAGCGTAGAGATGTGGAGGGTTATGCCCATGCGGTGCAAGGATCAGTGGCACTTGGTTTCCTTCAATCGTTTTCGGACGCAGGAGGTAAAACGGCAGTGGCACGGTCGGCTCGACCCACAGATACCAACTCTCTCGGAAATGGTTATCCATATCCAAGACTTCGAGCTGTTCTGCTTTCGGGACGTACCCTTCCAGATCGGATTCCATGTTGTCTAAGCCGAGGATCTCACGCAACTTCGGACGAAAATTGGCTTGCCATGCTAACAACTCTTCCCGTGTAGTCGCCCGAAATTCAAACGCTCTCGGAACGGTATCGTATAAGTTTTTAAAATGCGTTACGGCATCATACATTACGGTTCTCTCCTTGATTGGCTGTTGGTCGTCAGATCGGATTGCTACACAACCCTTTCAGCAATCGGCAAGAGGGTCAAGTGACAGTTTAAAGTTTGCGACTACCAGACGCTCCACCGATGGCTGACTGCTTACTATTTGACAAAATTTGGAGTGGTGCTATAATGGGCATAATCATAGATGATACTTGTCGACCTGTCAACTCTTTTCACGACATCAGACCCCATCGTGGAACGATTTTCTAACTACGCGCCTCTGGTCACTGCTCCATTACATTCCCTGCCCCTCCGCAGTAACGGACGGGAACCCGATTTTCGGTAAAGCTGAACACCCTCTCAACGTTGAAAGGCGTTGGAATTAAACGAGAACCGTTGTGGAACGAAGTGGAATAACACCCAAGTGCCAATAAATTAAAGATAAAAAAATGAAAATATTGATAACTGGTGCGAGCGGTAGGCTCGGTGAGTTTGTGATCCGAGAATTGGCGGATCAACACGCATTAGTGCTGATGTCACGCAGAACACCGCCCGCGGAATTCTCGCACCTCCCTTTTATTCAAGGCGACCTAAACAACTTCGAGGACTGCCAGCGCGCTGTTGAAGGTGTGGATGCTATCCAACACCTCGGGGCACAACCGGGTCCCGTCGATCACCCAGATTTACGGGCAAGTGCTGAAGAGAAAGGTATCCCCTTTGATGCCACCTTCAAAACGAATATGCTCGGTACCTACTACCTCATGCAAGCGGCAATTGAAGCGGATGTCCACACGGTTGTGATGTCCGGCAGTAATTGCGCATTAGGACACGGCTTCCGCATTAGTAAAACGCATATCCCAGTAGATTACCTCCCTATAGATGAAGAACATCCGTGCTATCCTGAAGACTCCTATAGTTTCTCTAAACGGTGTGGTGAAGATCTGTTGGCGAGTTATACCCGCGCTTATGGCATCCGAACCTACGTTACACGTCCTGCGGGTATCAGTCCAGAAGAACGGAGAACGCAGATGGCAGAGAATGCTAAACCGACAACTGCGTGGACACCGTGGCTCTGGTGTTGGGTCGGGAGTGAAGATGTTGCGAGCGCGCATCGCCTGATTATGGAAAAAGCGGATACGCTACCCTCACACGATGTTTATTTTTTGAACGCCGATGACACTTCAGCCTTAGAACCCTCTCAAGAGTTGGTTGAGCGTTTTAAACCCGAATTCCTTCCGAAGATCAGAACACTTGAGGGACATCAGTCGTTTATCACTTGCGATAAACTGAAAAACACTGTTGGGTGGCAACACGAGACATCATGGCGATAGTAGAATAGCCGTCGGCAATCAGCCGTCAGCCGTCAGTTTTAAGAGATTTTCGTTTACGTATACCCCTTCTTGCTGAAAGCCGAAAGTCGACTGCTGACAGCCAATTTGCCGAAAGCCAAAATTGGAGGAAATATTATGGCAACGAGTAATAGAGTACGCATCGGTGTCGTGGGTGTCGGGAGTATCTCCGTTCGCGGCATTCTGCCACATCTCACCCAAGACGATGTCCAAGATAGATTACAGGTAACGGCTGTCTGTGACCCTGTTCCCGGTAGGGCGCAAGCAGCAGCTGAAAAATTTAACGTCCCGTATGCGTATGAAACCTATGAGGCACTCTTAGCAGACGGACATGTAGACGCGGTCAGCATCGCATCGCCTATCGGATTGCATTATGAGCAGGGAAAACTCGCGATTGAACACGGTCTCCATGCCCATTTCAACAAAACGATGACGACTACCGTCGATGAAGCGGACGATCTGATCGAATCAGCGGCACGTAAAGGCGTGAGGTTAGTGGCTTCGCCTGGGGAAATGCTCCGTCCGATCCATCAAGAAATTCGCAGTCTTATTGCTGACGGTGCCATCGGAACGTTGACGTGGGCAGCGGCTGGTTCTGCTTTTGGGAGATACCACGAAAACGAATCCGTTAGGCAAGGTGACGATCCGCTCTCTAATATCAATCCGGCATGGTATTTCCGCAGACCGGGTGGCGGACCGCTCTATGATATGACCGTTTACGGTTTACACACATTGACCGGTATCCTCGGACCTGCGAAACGTGTAACGGCGTTCTCTGGTGTTCGCGTCAAAGAGCGCGAATTCCGAGGCGAGATGCTTCCGTGCGATATGGATGACAATACCTTTATCCTACTTGACTTCGGCGATGCGTTCTACGGCTTCGTCTACGGTGCCGCCGCTGGCTCTGTCGTCAGAGGTCGGTTGGCAATTCATGGCACGAGCGGCACGATTGAAGGCAACTTGCTGAATGGTGACCCTATTGACGCGCCAGACGGGGAACTCCCACACGTTGTAGGACCGCATCGTAGGATCCAAGAATCGCACGTCTATGAGGATATTATGCAGTTGGTGGATTGGATTCGCGAGGATAAACCGACGATTGTCACAGCAGAGCATGCCCGGCATGTCATAGAAATTTTCGATGCCGGATACCGATCCGCACAAACGGGACAAGCCCAAGACCTACGCACTACATTTTGATTTTAATTGCTTGTTTTCTGTCTTCCCTTTGGGAGCACCTAAGAAGACTTGACATCCACAGAATTTTACGGTATTCTAAAACATAGAGATTGCATGTAAACGGAGAATTACCCATGAAATTTGATAAAAAGACAACGCAGGCAGTTGAAGGATTGATCACTTGTGACAACGCGGTCATGAGCGGGATACCCGTCTTTAAGAATACCCGTGTCCCGATAAAAAACCTAATTGACTATTTAGAGGGTGGAGAGACACTCGATGGCTTTTTGGAGGATTTTCCGTCTGTCAGTCGTGATCAAGCTGTCAAAGCATTAGAAATCGCCAAAGAGATGCTTCTAACACATGCCTATGCGAATTCTCATTGACGAATGTCTACCCAGAAAACTGAAGCGGGAACTCTCTGAACATATCACTTTTACAGTGCAAGAAAAAGGCTGGACTGGTATGAAAAACGGCGAATTGCTTAGCAGAGCAGAAAATGAATTTGATGTTTGGGTGACCGCCGATCAGAACATTGAATCACAACAAAACCTCAAACGTTTTGAAATTGCAGTCGTCGTACTTATCTCACCTCGAACCCAATTAGAGTTGCTACTTCCTCTAATGCCTCAGTTACAGAAAGTCCTCAGAAACATCCAACCTCGCCAAATTGTTTACATTGAGTGTTGAAACTCGCCGAGGAATTACAATCCATGCCAAAAGCTTTATGTATCGGTGAACTCCTTATCGACTTTGTCTCCACAATCCCTGATGTGACACTCGCAGAAGCCCCAGGATTTGTGAAAGCCCCAGGGGGTGCCCCTGCTAATGTTGCCGTCGGTTTAGCGAAACTCGGCATGAATGCCGGTTTTATCGGTAAAGTCGGGGCAGACGCGTTTGGAGATTTCTTACGCGAAACGCTCCAACAGAATAGTGTTAGTACCGACTACCTCATCGCGGGTGAAGGATCCCGCACGACCTTAGCCTTCGTCGCCACACGCTCTGACGGTATGAAGGACATCACCTTCTATCGACACCCAGGCGCCGACATCCAACTCTCTCCTGACGAAATCGACGCTAACTATGTCGAATCAGCGGAACTGTTCCACTACGGCTCTGTCAGCCTCAGTCACTCACCGAGCCGAGAAGCGACGCTTCACGCAATCCAGTCTGCCAAAGCGGGCGGTGCGAGACTCTCCTACGATCCGAATTTGCGGCTGATGCTCTGGGATAACGCCAACGATGCCAAACACTGGATCTGGGAGGTGATGCCTTACGCAGATATCATCAAAATTTCGGAAGAGGAGTGGGAATTTATCACGGACGACATCGAATTGGCAAACGGAGTTGACCGCATTCTTGGACTCGGTGCGAAACTGCTCGTTGTCACGTTAGGTGAACGCGGGTGCTATTACACCAACGGAACGGCTGAAGGTTACGTTGATGGTTTTGAGGTAGATGTTGTGGATACGCTCGGTGCTGGTGATGCCTTCGTCGCCGCAATGCTTACCCAACTGATGCCGCATGCAGATCTTACATCGCTTGAAAAGGACCCGCTCGACGCTATCATGCGATATGCCAATGCCGCAGGAGCGTTAGCAACTCAAAAGGTCGGTGTCATTCCTGCCCTGCCAATACCTTCTGAGATTGAGAATTTCTTGTAAGATCCTCTTACAGACCGAACAAATCAGAAGGCATTCAATTATTTACGCGGCTAAACGCGCCTTGCTTTAACGGTGTACATGGGCCAGGAGAAATAGAAATCATCACCGTCCGGTTGGACCGTGTAATGCTCTCGCGCTTCATCAGGCGGGAGTTGCGCAAACGCATCACGGACCTCCTTCACGACCTCGGGTGGGTTTTTCTCTGGACGTACCCACCAGAGAAACGACATCTGGGCATTTCGGGCGTGCGCCGTTCTTTCAAGAGAAAATCCAGCATCCGTAATCATTGCATCCCATTGCGATGGCGGGTAACCATACACGTGCGAGTTATCTCGGAGTCTCTCGACTCGGTTCTGCCACGCTCTCAACGTCTCTGATTCCGGTGAAACAGAATCCGTCATGCAGAAAAGTCCATCTGCCCGTAAAACTCGATGAACTTCGCTTAAAAATGCCCTGACATCCTGAAAGTGATGGGGTGCAATTCGACAAGTTACTAAATCCAACGACGCATCAGCAAACGGCAACGCTTCGGCAGCAGCGACGGAAAACGCAATATTTTTTATGACTTGTTCTTGTGCGAGTTCAACCGCCTTCTCGACCATTTCCGGGGTTAGATCCGTTGCCACAACATAGGCAACTTTCGGGGCAAGTGCGAACGCCGTAAACCCAGTTCCAGTGGCGATGTCTAAGGTCTGTTCCGTTCCTTTAGGGTCTGCGAAGTCGAGGAGTACGTTTAGCGTATTCCCTTTGGCATGGGTACTACTCTGTGCGTAGTAGTCAGCATGTTGGCTAAACTGGTCTCGAACCGCTGTGTGTATGGACTTCATTTTTTTCAATTGAAAACAATTATCCCACGAGCGTTTTCTCCGGCTTCCATATCCGCAAAAGCCTCATTGATTTGCTCAAGTCTATAGTGGCGTGTAATTAGTTCATCCAGTTTCAATTTGCCTTCTGCGTACAGATTGAGAAGTTTCGGCATATCCACGCGTGGTTGGCAGGATCCGTAAAATGAACCGATTAAGCGTTTCTCACTTGAGACGAAGCGTTGCGCCGGAATGCTGAATTCGGATTCATGATGCGCCATTCCAACAATGACGGCACTCCCAGCCGGTCGGACCATATCATACGCCTGTACAATCGTTTTCGGATTCCCAATGACCTCAAATGCGTAATCCACGCCCAAGCCATCCGTCAACTCACGAACGGTTTCAACCGGATCATCTTCAGCAGCGTTAACGACATCCGTTGCCCCGAAAGTCTTCGCGAAGTTGAGTTTCTTCTCCGCAATATCGACAGCGATAATCCGTTCCGCTTGTGCGAGCACTGCCCCTTGGATGGCGTTCAAACCGACACCGCCGGTTCCGATAACTGCTACCGTGCTGCCGGGCTCTACCTTTGCAGTATTAAGCACTGCGCCGACACCTGTCGTCACGCCACATCCCACGAGTGCGGCTTGCTCCAACGAATAATGCGGGTCAATTTTGACGAGATTCTGTTGCGGAACAACCATGTATTCCGACATCGTTGCGATCCGCGCCATCTGGAGAATCCCATCACCTGAACTGTTGTGGAGACGGTAAGTGCCATCCAATAGGAATCCGCGGGGCACATCGTAAGTTTGACAGAGGCAGACCCGCTCCATTTGACACATCCGACAATTGCTACAATAACTCACAAAAGACAAAATCACTGGATCACCGGGCTGAAAACCGGTTACATTCTTGCCAACATGCTCAATCACGCCAGCCCCCTCGTGACCGAGGGCGACAGCTGCGTCGTAGTAGATGGTGCCAGTCACTACGGAGAGATCGGAATGACAAACACCACTCGCAGCCGTCCGGACGAGCACCTCGTTCTCCTTGGGATCATCTAATTCAAGTTCCTCAACAACGACAGGTTGGTTATGTTCATACATAACAGCGGCACGCGTTTTCATTTTTGCTCCCTCTCCGACGTAGTGCACCTACAATAACGATTCCAGGTAACTTCTCGCCTTTCGCATCGAGTCAACCGGATCCGATTCACCTTCATAGACAACCGAGAGGCATCCGTTATAGTTAACGCCTCGCAGGATTTCTAAAACGCGAGGGTAATCTAACCATTCCTCTACACCGCTATCAATCTGATAAAACTTCGTACGGACATAGACGGCGTGGGGTGCTGTCTGCTCAATACTTGCATAGCAGTCGTAACCCGGATGTGAAGAACCTCGATGTCCACTTGCGCCGGGGGACCCTGCATACTGTCCAGTGTCTAAGATATGTGTGAAATAGGGATGATCCGTTTCATTCAGAGCGCGTAAAACAGCAGTACCATCGCGTGTAACGTTGTTATGATTGTGATTCTGTAGCCCGACGAGGATTCCTGATTCATAACCGTATTCAGCAACCTCCTTGAAGCCTTCAATCATGGGTGGCCACAAAGTCTCTTCATCATCACAGTCCTCGGGAACATAAGCGGCAAAAACTCGGACAATCGGACAACTCATAAATGCGGCGATGTCAATCCACTGTTTGATAAGCGCGACTTGTTCGGGATGTTCGGCAACGGGACGACCAAAGTTGTTGCTGACCCCGATATAACCTAACGGTAGTCCTTTCCGGGCGAGATCTTTCTTTAAGTCGCGTAGGTAATCCGCATCAGTCGATTCAAACGCGCTTGAATGTAACTCAATAACATCAAAACCGAGATCGTAGACGATCTGTGCGAAAGCAGAAGCAGTCGTATTTCTGACATTCAGAGACATAGTCCCTAATTTTATCATAAGGAGGTTCTCCTTTTTTCGTCCCAATGGGTAACACTTTCAAGAGCGTTGGTCTAACTCGTCCTGTGACTTATCGGTATATTCTTGAAGAGATATCCGGGTCTGCTGGTGTAATGCTGAGAGGAATTTTCGCAAGGTTTGCTGAAGATTATGAAGTTGATACTGCTCCTCTTCGAGGTTATGAATTCGTGAATCGAAAAGTTCCAAGCGACTGAGCCGTTCAAAAATATCTTCGATCAGGTTCTGGATTTCGCTGAATCTCCGTCGCTCATTTTCAACCCGCTGCTGCGTCTCTTCGAGTTGCCGAAGTTTATCTGCCGTGTCTGCGAGTTCTCTGCGTGTCTGCGTTAACTCTTTTTGGAGATTTTGTGTAAAATTTATCAGTTTTTCTAAGGTATTCGTTGTTTTATAAGCTGACTGTCCCGAATTACTAAAATGTATTTGCTCCTGAAGCGGTGGGCTCTTTTCTGGTGAAATCGGCGCGACAATTTCATCCGATTGGTCAGCGAGTGCGGGGGTCTCTGTGCCTCCAAAAATGCCAATTAACTTAATATGATACGAAAACTGGGTGTAAGCTTCTCTCCGCTCGCTGTATGTAACTTGCACCCGTATCTCTTCATCAACCTTCAAGGCACTGAGACGGGCATGTATATTCCGAATCACTACCTCATTGTATCCGAATGAGTTATTTTTCTTCGGATTCAACTGTCGAAGGTACCGGTAGAGTTCCAATCCATCGGGGCTTTCGCGTTCCAACCCTGCCGTCGTTAAAACGCCGACGACTTCGGGATTTTCAGAATCTGACGACCCATATTCATCAGGTATGACGATATCCAGCGGCACCTCACCCTGAAGTGCCTTCATCCCGAGGGTCCAGCCCGTTGCCGATATTCTATTGCTGTATACAATGAAGTCGTAGGTAATTGCCATAGTCTTCTCTTTTCATGAACACATTCATTTTTGTAAAAGCGACCTCTGAATCTTGATACCTTTTCTATAGGTTATTGCCACCTATCTGGCATATAGCACTCCGGAATCAACGGTATGAAGTTTCCCGTGTGGGCTTCCCCGTATGGTATTCTCCGGGGGTGTGGAAAGTGTCTGGAAGCCCTCGTTGAAATGCCCAGCATTTGTGAGTAGCAACTTCGGTTAGGTTACCCCTCAAATGACGATGTCCCACTTTCGCGAATTATACTCGTAATCTCGACGTGACCTGTGCCAATTTCGGTATACCAGAGGTGCCAACCGCTTCCACAGCGAAAGATGCGACACAATGTGCGAAGTTCAGTGCCTCCTTTACAGAACGGCTTTGATAATAATTAATCAAAAAGGCGGTCGCGAAAACATCACCAGCCCCTGTTGGGTCCACCTCTTTAACTGCGTATGCGGTGGACTTAAACTGCGTCCCATTTTGAAAAAGGGTCGCGCCCTGTGCCCCCCGTGTCAAAACAACGATGGAGGTTAGTCCGATATATCTTTCAAGTTCATCTGGATAATTGCGAAGATCCTCATCACTCAGGATTAATATATCAATATGCGGCAAGATGTCCGTTGCCGTTCCCCATCGCTTTGCTTCAACCCTACCGCTGGCATCCCACTGTCGGAGCCAGCCTTGTGGTGTTGCTCCGATTAACGTTTCATCGCTGAAACAGTGAACAACTTCAGCGGAAACCTCATCTGCAATCGGACACAAGTAGGCTATATTACTCGTACGCCATTCAACAGGAATATCGTTTCCTTTTAATTGCTGTGCGCTCCCAAGGATAAATTGCTGCCTGCGTCCCTTTGCGTCGTATTGATTATCAAAGATTGTTGTTTCAGGAGATTCATGATAGACTGTCTTTATGCCTTCTAAGAGTGGGTTCTCCTGCTGAAAGTTCGTGCCAACAGCTGTAACGGCTCGAGCATGGTGTCCAAGATTGCGTGCGGTTATTGTTGAATATGAAGCAGAACCACCAAGGATATAACCGTTTGGCGAAACATCATAACAGAAATGGCCGACCGATAAAAAAGTTGTAGGCATTGGAGAGGATTTATTCATTTTCGCGTTATAACTCAAAGACAGGCTCCATACGTGCCCACCATTCGTCTGGTTGTGCCTCCGATACTGGTTCTTGGAAGGTTCTCATCAACTCATCCCAAGCTTTGCATTTCGGGTTTTCTTCGAGATAGCGCGGAAAATCACGCGCTATATCAAAGGTATCAATTGTTTCCATTGCCATAAACAGACGGCATCCAAGCAAATAGATATTCATCTTCGTGATACCAACTGCTTTCAGTGCCTCAATCACTTCGGGCCATGCCTCTCGATGGTATGCTTTATAGGTTTCAATAACAGACGGATCGTTTTTGAGGTTCAGTGTTAAGCCGTAGTGTTTCATTTTAGGTTTTTCAGTGCCTTTCGGATTATTTCAGCATGGTCAAAGGCGAGTCTCGGTCTTTTATGGTAAACTTTAGAATTAATTGTATACTCTGCACCGGCGAGGTTAGAAACCTCGCCTACCCGGGGTGGAGAATGTCTGCTTATTTTTCTGGTTTACCATAGTAGCAGCGTTTGGCTTGCAAGTGTGGATAATCATAGCAAAACATTGCGATCTTTAAAACCCAGCTCGATTGCTGGATAAACCAAAACTCTTTTTATTAGTGCTTATATGATACCAAATTTTAACATTTTCGTCAACTTTTTTCTCACGATTGACCTGAACCGTTCAGTTTTCCCACTGATGCGATTTATTTATAGCAGACATAACGGACTCTGGTATTGAAATGTAAACTTATTTTCATAATTCACCATAAATGATTCTTGGTATTTTTCTTTGCTTGAAATAACTGTGTATAAGATGCTATAATAATCTTTGGACTTGCAGACAGTACCTGAACACGCTACCAAGGCAGGTAAAACCGAAAATGAAGGTCCTCCTTAAGAAAAACATCCCAAATGCCCTTCTCATCTCCATTGGGCTTCATATTCTCCTGCTGATGCTACTGGGGACCTTATATCGACAAAAACTCGATTGGCAACCCAAGCCGGTCACGGAGTTCGACATTATCAAAATCCGATTTCGGAGTTCCGTGCGTCCATTGAAAAAACTTCGCCACCTCCCCGTACAACCCTCCACAACTCCTGAAAATATGCAACAGATGGAGCAAGTCGAGGTAGAACCCCCGACGCTTCAGTCCCTGGCAGCCCCCGTATCGCATCAAGACGCTACCGTCGAATTACAAACACCGGAACTTGCGTCCACCGCGCAAGGAGAACATACTTACGGAAAGGGGTTACGGTCTAAACCGGTATCAGGGTTAGGCAGCAGTGGTGGGGGAAGTGGAGTGGGTTCACGTATATCAGGTAATGGAAAAGCCGGAGGTGCGACTCGCGGCTTTTTAGGAGGAACGAATGAGCAACCCGCCTCCGACATCGGAGGACTAACGCTCCCTGATTTGGCACTCACCAAGGTAGGAAAACATATCGTCGCAAACCGTGGATCCGACCTCGTTGACATCGTCTTTGTTATTGATGGTAGTGGGAGTATGAAAAACGATGTCGACGCGGTGCGCGAACACCTCAGTGCTATGACGGATCTCTTCGACATGGCGAATATGGACTTCACTATCGGCATTGTTACCTTCCGAGCCGGCACCGGTTATGGTTTACTCGGCTTGGATTTTGAGGTGATCCCTCAAACGCGTTCTGTTTCTCAAGTTAAGAAGGTATTGGCACAGTTGAAATTCCGTGGAGATGAGAACGGTCTGGACGCTCTTATCCGAGCCGCCGATGAGGTTACGTTCCGACAGGACGCTGAAGTCCATTTCATATTCGTCACGGACGAATATGTAAGCGGGGCATACTCCTCAATAGACGTGATGGTGAAGATGAAAACTGCTAAAATCAAGGTAGATGTCATCGGACGCGATGAACCGTTTCAGAAGTTCATTGCAAAGAGTACAGGTGGCTTATGGTTGCCTATTTCCAGTCTCACGATTCAGTGAAACTATAATCAATTAGCGGGGAGAACCGATGCATATAAAGGACAAACACTACGCCTTAGGGTTAGCGGTTCTTTTCCTTGGCGTAAGCGCATTTACCGCCAGCCATCATGAAATGTGGCGCGACGAGATTCAGGCATGGCTGCTCGCCCGTGACAGCGGTTCCGTCTTTGAACTCTTCGCACATCTCAAATATGAGGGGCATCCGGGCTTGTGGCACCTGTGTCTCATGCCACTCACGCGCATCACACACTCGCCTGTCATCATGCAAGTCTTCCATCTCCTGATTGCAAGTGTCACGGTATATCTTGTCGTCCGCTACGCGCCCTTCAACCTTCTCCAGAAATTCCTTTTCTGTTTCGGCTACTTCGTCCTCTATGAATACACTATTCTTGCGAGAAACTACGCGCTCGGACTTCTGTTAATCACGGTCTTCTGCATCCTTTTCAAGGAGCGTTACAAACGCTTTATTTCGATGGGGTGCGTGCTATTTCTGCTTGCACATACGAGTGTCCATGCCTTAATTCTCACGATAGCAGTAGGCATCGCCCTCTGCTGCGAATATGTCTGTCACTGTTGCCGTTTAAACCCTTTTATCCAGGAAGGTGAGACTGAAAAAGATAAACGGGTTTCCGTTTGGATCGGGTTCGTTCTCATTGGCATCGGTATTACGACATCGGTTTTACAACTCATGCCTCCACCGGATACAGGGTTCGCTGTGGAATGGAAGTTTGCATACGAATCGGAAGAGTTCAGCAAAGTCATCAAACTCATCTCTCATGCGTATCTACCGATCCCCGAATTTTCGCTTAATTTTTGGAATAAGCACCAATTAGAAACGTATACTCTCTACCAATCCATCCAAATTCCGTTCTGTTGCCTTCTGATCCTTTGTAGTATACTGTTCCTACTCAAACGTCCTACCGCACTCCTTATATATCTCGTGGCGATATTTGGGCTTTTATCTTTTTTTTACATCAAATATTATGGTAGCATGCGGCATCACGGTTTCTTGTTTTTCACACTCCTAATGACGGGTTGGATTCATAAAGACTGTCCTGAAATAGACTTCACATCTAAAATTCTCAATGACGTACCACAACGGTTGTTTTCCGCGTTCTTCACTTTCATCTTCATGTGTCATTTCATCGGAGGTATAACAGCGATTGTACTGGAGCACCGACATGTTTTCTCTTACGGGAAACAGGTCGCTGAATACATCAGCGCGAATGATATGCAAGATATGCAGATGGTCGGCGAGATAGATTATGCCGCGAGCACTATCGTCGGCTACCTCGAAAAAGATCAGATTTATTACGTACACGGCAGTCGTCCCGGCTCCTTTGTCAGATGGGACAACGTCCGTGAGCCTGATGTCGATATCCCGGATACCCAAGTCGTTGAGGAGGCAAACATCCTGCGGACCCAGACCTCTCAGGATATTCTCATTATCATGAACCGCGCTTTAGAACCGGATCTGATTGCACAGTATAACCTTAATCTCCTCACCGAATTTATAGGTTCAATCGTTGATGACGAAAGCTTCTATCTTTATCTAATATCAGCACCTTGATATAATTCCCTTCTATAGATGCCACTCCCCTGATCATGATTTCTATCGACCACTGATCCTCACATACGGTAGGCGCGGTTTCGTAACCGCGCCGAAACATCCAAATCACCTCATCCATTGTTGATCGCTGATCGCTCAAAACTGAATGTCCTGATAATCAAAACTTTTTGCTTGACAGAATCTGCAAGAAGTGCTACCATAATTAAATGTTGTTTTCGTCGGAGATACACCAAAAACGGAGAGTTTCCTAAGTACATGCCAAAACGTAAAAGAAAGTCCAGAAACGCCGATGCCTCGGACGTGAATGGAGAAGATAACGTAGTACTGTGTGAGACAGCACCCTTGCAATTGCGTTACTACGGCGATCCAGTCCTTCGTAAAAGAGCCAAACCGGTTGCAGAGATCACCGAGGCAGAAGTCCAACTCGCTGATCAGATGCTGATGACGCTGGAAGCTACAGGTAACGGTATTGGACTCGCCGCAACACAAGTCGGTGTTTTGAAGAGGCTCATCGTTGTTGACATAGGTGAAGTTGACGATGAGGTATACGAACCTCTGGCACTGTTTAACCCCGAAATTCTGAGTTCTGAGGGTGAAGTTGTTGCCGAGGAAGGATGTCTCAGCATTCCCGATGTGACGGCTGATGTGAAACGTCCAGAGCGAATTGTCGTTGAGGGGATTAATGCCGAGCGTGAATCCATCCGTATTGAAGCCGACGGCTTACTCGCGCGTGTTCTGCTACACGAAATAGATCATCTTAACGGTGTACTTTTTATTGACCGGATCAGCGGATTAAAACGCCGTCTGCTGAGCGATGAGTTGCTGAGACTGCAACAAGCCGAGCACCCCTCTTAAGGTTAGAAATTTCAATCTGTCCGATGGACAGAAACTATTTCGGCGTAACTCGAAGCCGAAACCTGCTATTCAAAAATATGCCAAAACAGAAACTTGAACCTATCCTACAAACAAAACTGGATCAACTCTACACGTGCTTGCGCGCTTATGAGAAGGTCATCGTTGCATTTTCTGGCGGTGTTGATAGCACATTTCTTGCAGAGGCGGCACAACACGCCCTCGGTGATAATGCGCTTGCCGTTACTGCCATTTCAGACTCCTATCCGATCCGAGAGATGAGAGCAGCGCAAGATATCGCCAAACAGATCGGGATCCGCTTTGAAACCGTCCACACGCAAGAATTGGATCTGGAAGGCTATGCGAGCAACCCAACGAACCGATGCTTTTTTTGTAAGACCGAGTTGTTCGACAAGTTACAGCCCATTGCTGAAAAATACGACGTGGGAACGATTGTTTACGGTGCGATCCCAGATGATGTCGGTGACCATCGCCCAGGGATGGATGCCGCGAAGCAGATGGGTATTCAGGCACCCTTGATTGATGTCGATCTGGCAAAAGCAGAGATTCGGGAAATTTCAAAGGTCTGGGATCTGCCAACATGGGACAAACCCGCGTTTGCTTGCCTCTCCTCACGGTTCCCTTACGGTATGCGTATCACTCGTGAATTGCTGCGACAGGTAGATGCCGCGGAGCAATTTCTCTATGACTTAGGGATCCGTCAATTCCGTGTCCGTCACCACGGCGACCTCGCCCGTATTGAACTCGAAGCGGAGGAGATTTCACGGATGCTTTCAAAAACCGCGCGCCACGACATCAGTTCGTACTTTAAAACACTCGGATATACATACATCGCGCTCGACCTGCAAGGGTATCGTTCCGGGAGCCTTAACGAGGGAGTCGCGACTTCATAATAAATCTAACATGTCCAATCAACAAACACAATCGCTTATCGGCGTAGAGTCCTTTAGTTGGAAGAAGTGGGATGCCTGTACACACTGCGGACTTTGCCTGCCAACCTGCCCAACCTATCGAGAATTAGGTTTAGAAACGGATTCACCAAGGGGTAGATTATATCTCATGGGGAGTGCCTTCAAGGATGAAGATGCCACCCCCCTCAACGAGGAATGGTCAGAATATATCTATCGGTGCTTAGACTGCCGAGCGTGTGAAACTGCCTGTCCTTCGGGTGTCCACTTTGGTGAACTACTTGAGCAGGCACGCGCTATCTATGAACAGAACGCACCCCGCTCCGCGGCTTACCGATTCTGGACGAACTTGGTCTTTAAACAAATTCTACCGAACAAAGAACGGTTGGATCTGATCTTTGAGTTGATGTGGCTCTACCAGCGGCTCGGTATCCGATGGCTCGTCCAAAAAACGGGTATCCTGAAACTGATGGGGCAACTCGGGCAGATGGAATCATTACTCCCGAAGATCCCACCACCGCAACTGAAATATACGATACGCGACATTACACCCGCTGAAGGTGAAACCCGATATCGTGTTGGATTCATACCCGGGTGTATCATGAACCAAGTCTTCACAGAGACGAACGTCGCAACTATTCGGGTCTTAGCACAGAACGGCTGTGAGGTTGTCACCCCACGCCAGCAGACGTGTTGCGGTGCATTACATCTTCACAACGGCGTGCGAGATGTCGCTTCAGCACTCGCTAAGCAGAACATTGATGCGTTCGGAAAAGAGAACTTAGACGCGATCATTATTAATTCCGCAGGTTGTGGCGCGACGCTTAAGGAATACGAAGCACTTTTAGAACACGATGCGGCTTACGCCGAGAAAGCCGAACACTTCAGCCATAAGATGAAAGACATCAGCGAATTTTTAGCTGAGATTGAGATGGTTACACCGAGAGGAAAAATTGAAAAGCGCGTTACATACGATGAACCGTGCCATCTCCTTCACGGGCAAAGCGTACAGACACAACCGCGTAAGGTTCTCCAAGCGATACCCGGGTTGGAGTTGATTGAATTAACTGAATCCGAATGGTGTTGCGGGAGTGCTGGAATTTATAACATTACACAACCGGAACTGTCGCAGGAAATTTTAGAACGGAAGATGACGCACATCGCTGAAACGGATGCAGACATCGTCGCGACAGGAAATCCGGGTTGCTTGCTCCAGATTCAACTCGGCATCCAAAAACACGGATTACCGATGAAAGCGATGCATCCTGTGAATCTCTTAGACTACGCCTATCGTGGTATCTCCCCAGAGGATTTTTTGCCTGACCAATAGGGAAGGTTAGAGAAATAAATAATGTTTTTATCAGATAAAGATATTATTAAGTATATGAAAGACGGGAGAATCAAAATCTCTCCCGACCCCGATTTGAAAACACAACTCGGCAGCTGCTCCATCGACTTCAGATTGAGCAACACCTTTCGTGTGTTTGAGCATAGTAAATATCCGTACATCGATCTGCGTGCCGAGATTGATATCAATGACCTAATGCGGCGGGTTGATGTCCCTGACGGGGATGCCTTCACGATGCAACCGGGTGAGTTTGTCTTGGCAGCGACGCAAGAAACCCTTGAATTGGCAGGCGATGTACTGGCACGGCTTGAAGGCAGAAGTAGTTTGGGGAGGCTTGGTATTATCGTTCACAGCACCGCCGGACTCTTTGATCCGGGTTGGATCGGCATCCCCACCTTGGAGTTAGGGAATCTTGGTCGTATGCCGGTCAAATTGTATCCGGGTATGCGGATCTGTGCGTTCACTTTTGCGCAGCTTTCTTCGCCAGCAAGTGTGCCGTATCAACTCAAACCGGCAAACAAATATGCGGGGCAGGACGGTCCAGAGACAAGCCGCTTTGCCAAAGACGTTGAATTCTCGTAGGAGCGACCTTTAGGTTAGGGTGCCGCGCGCAAAAAACGGGCAATACCATGCCTAATAATTTAGCAATATCTTGGAATTTGTAATATTAGGTATGAAGAATAAATCGGGGCAGTAACTTGTTTTCGCTGCCTCTTTCGCTTTGCCCCCTGTGTCTCGTGGTTTCACACGAGATTTAACCTATTTTCGTCAACACATACTGCCGCATGCGCGATTACGGTTGATTGGCATAAATTTTGCTTAACCAATCAGTAAGACACTCGTCAAGTCGTATGAGTTGCACATTCAGTTGACGAAGTTAGGACATTTTTCTGAGGTATCGAAGCGGGTTTTAGGACGACCAGGCTTTCGCGCCACGTTTTCCTTACACCGTTTTATCAGATTATAGTCTCGGTCCCTGGATCGAGGAAATTTTGAGTTTTGATAGCAAGTTTCGGCTCTCAAGTTACGCCGAAAAAGTTTCGGAAACCTACAAGTTAGCCGAAATTAGGAGGATATGTAATGACACCAAGTGAGGTGGTTGCGCTTGCAAAAGACAACGATATAAAGATAGTCGACCTGAAATTCACGGATCTGCCGGGGATGTGGCAACACTTTTCCATGATGGCAGAGGAGTTGACCGAAGACCTGTTTGAAGAAGGCTGCGGTTTTGATGGTTCGAGTATCCGTGGTTTCCAAGCGATTAATGAGAGCGATATGTTGCTCTTCCCAGATCCAACAACCGCTATTATCGACCCGGTCTGTAAGGTGCCGACGCTAAGTATTACGTGTAATATCAAAGATCCGATCACGTTGGAGAATTACACGCGTGATGTACGGTATATTGCGCAGAAAGCAGAAGCGTATCTCCAATCCACCGGAATCGCAGATATGAGCTACTGGGGTCCTGAGGCAGAATTCTATCTCCTGAACGACATCCGCTACGAACAGAACCAGCACTCCGGTTTCTATTCCGTCGATTCTGTTGAAGGCAGTTGGAATTCAGGTCGCGAAGAGAACCCGAACCTCGGTTATAAACCGCGCTACAAAGAAGGTTACTTCCCGGTACCGCCTTCCGATACACTTCAAGACCTTCGCTCCGAGATCTGTCTCAAGCTCATCGAAGCTGGTATTGATGTGGAAGTTCACCACCATGAAGTCGGTACCGCTGGACAAGGCGAAATCGACATCCGCTTTGGTGAGTTAACCGCGACTGGTGATAAAATGGCGTTGTATAAGTATATCATCAAGAACGTGGCGCGCGAAAACAACCTCGTCGCGACTTTCATGCCGAAACCGCTGTTTCAAGACAATGGTTCCGGAATGCACGTTCACACGAGTCTCTGGAAAAACGGCAAGAACATCTTCTACGATCCACAGGGGTATTCGCTTCTCAGTGAGGATGCACTTTATTACATCGGCGGCTTGCTGACGCATGCCCGTTCGCTCTGTGCAATCATTGCCCCAACAACCAACTCTTACAAACGGTTGGTCCCAGGGTATGAAGCACCTGTGAACATCGCCTACTCGCAACGTAACCGTAGCGCATGTGTCCGTATCCCGGTCTACTCAAAGAGTGAGAAGGGGAAACGGATCGAATTCCGGACACCGGATCCGTCCTGTAATTCTTACCTCGCCTTTAGCGCATTGCTCCTGGCAGGGCTTGACGGTATACAGAACCGCATCCATCCGGGTGACCCACTGGACAGAGATCTCTATGACCTCGAACCCGAAGAACTCGCGGACATCGAGTCCACGCCAGGGTCCCTCGGTGATGCCTTGGATGCCTTAGAAGAAGATCACGAATATCTTCTCAAGGGCGACGTGTTCACTCAAGATGTTTTGGACACCTGGATTGATTATAAACGTGAAAATGAGGTCGATGCAGTCAATATGCGACCGCATCCGTACGAATTCTTCCTCTACCACGACATTTAGGTCGTGTGAATTCGGAAGTCACGTTATCACAACGATCGTGATTTGACCCGCAACTCGTGCTTTTAAGTTTTGTATCGGAGGCGAGTTGCGGATCAAGTGGCTTCCCATAGAGGTTTTGAGAGATCACTCTATAGGGCGGATTCTCATATCCGCCCACCGTACTCGTACTTGTAAACCTTAGGGCACAGATTGCAAGCCCTGATTGAAAGGCAAAGCTGCTACACAATCCTATCTACTTTTAGTAAGGAGAACCGCATGAAAAAGCTAGAATGTATTATCCGCCCCTTCAAATTGGAGGAGGTCAAAGAGGCACTCAGCAGTGTGGGTGTTCGGGGCATGACAGTCAGTGAAGTTCGTGGTTTCGGGCGTAGCCGTGGGCATACCGAACTCTACCGCGGTAGCGAATACACGATTGAATTTGTCCCAAAGTTAAAAATCGAAATTGTTGTCGCAGAAGAGAACGTTGATAAAGTCGTTGAAGCTGTGCAACAGGCGGCTTCGACTGGCAAAATCGGCGATGGCAAAATCTTCGTCCTGCCCATTGATGAAACTATCCGCATCCGTACAGGTGAAAGAGGTCCTGCCGCTGTTTAACTTTCTATCTATATGGGGCTATATGGGGGTGGATGCCCTTCATATCCGCCCCTTTTTTCATGTCATTCGTTCCAATTTATTGGGATACTCTCTCGTTGTAGCCTCCCATCCCTATCCTTCCTGATCTCTACTGTTCTCTCTATTTTCTATCTTTCCGCAAAATCAATTTTCCGACTGAAGGAATTTTATCGGATATTCACCGAACTTTGAAGAAAGAATCAATGTAAAATGATCTTTTTCGTCAAAACCACGTATTTTTTTCAAATTCACTTGACAAAAAAAAACTAAAATTTAGAATGTATTAGAAGTTGAATAGAAAATGGCTTTTGATCGCAAGAAGTATTATCTACTCTATCCTGTAGGAATGTTAGAAAAAGTATTTCTGATAGAATAGTTTGAACCGATCAACAGTGAAATTATGGTGAATTAAAAAAAGAAGTAAACCTTTCGATAGCAGGCAGAAGCGAAAAAGCTTCCCGCCGCTGACGAGATTTTCTGATCTTGTCTTTTCACAATGAATCTTTAATTCTAAAGTTTATTATAAATAACCCAAGCTGTTACCTGTTTTTAGACCTAGTAGTGCATCAATATTAAGTTTTAGTAAAGTGTATTGACTTTTTGAGAGGTTCTATGGTATATTCTTACCATAATTTACATCTTATCTCCAAGAGGTCTGTCATGAGAAAACAAAAACATAGAGTTGAGTTGACATCTGAAGAGCGTCAGACGCTTGAAACGTTAGTTCGCAAAGGACATCACTCTGCGCTGAAACTCATGCGTGCCCATATCTTGCTGAAGTCGGATCGCAACGGTCCCGCTTGGACGGATGCGCAAATCGCCGAGGCGTTTGGGTGTCGTGGGCAAACCGCCTACAATGTTCGCAAACGCTTTGTCGCCGGCGAGAGACTCGGGGCGTTGGAGCGCAAACGCCAAAGTCGCCCCTCTCACGTGCGGAAACTCGATGGTCAAGGCGAGGCGCGCTTGATCGCCTTAGCGTGTAGCGATCCCCCGGAAGGGTTCTCTCAGTGGACGCTTCAACTCCTCGCAGATCACCTCGTTGAACTTCAGGTTGTTGAAAGTATCTCTATTGAAACCGTTCGACAGACGCTAAAAAAAACGAGTTACGTCCGCATCGGTGGGCGTACTGGGTGATTCCTCCCGCTGAAAATGCCGACTTCGTTGCGGCGATGGAGCGAGTCTTAGACGTCTACGAACGTCCGCAAGACCCGAAACGTCCGGTGGTTGCGATGGATGAACGCCCTGTGCAGCTCCACAAAGACCTCCGTCCGCCTGTGCCTGCGAAACCTGGACGCATCGCCCGAAAAGATTACGAGTATAAGCGCGTTGCGGTGGTTTCGGCGTTCTTATTTACCAACCCCCTTCAAGGGTGGCGACACGTCTCAGTGCGTGAGCGTCGGACCGCTGTGGATTGGGCAGAAGAAATCAAATATCTTTTAGACGCAGTCTATCCCGAGGCCGAGCGAGTGACGGTCGTTTGCGATAATCTCAATACACACACGATCAAGTCTCTCTATAAAGCGTTCTCTGTTGAGGAGGCAGATCGCTTATCTGCACGTTTAGAGATCGTCTACACCCCGAAACACGGGAGTTGGTTGAACATCGCTGAGATTCAACTCAGTGTCTTCTCAAGACAATGTCTGAACCGGCGCATCCCGGACCTACAGACGCTTCGGTCAGAAGTTGCCGCTTGGCAGGCACATCGCAATCGGACGGCAGGTCCCGTCGACTGGCGATTTACCACACACGACGCACGCATCAAACTCAAATGGTTATATCCTAAAACTCAAAACTGAACGACTACTAGTACTTTCTTCAGCTTTCGGTCGCTAAAATAGGTTTCCGTTTTCTATAGATATAGCAGCATCCCTCTGAGGTGAAGAAGTGCTTCACAACCTTCTTGAAACGTTTAAAACTTGTTAGTAGCAACTTGGGTTATAAATGCTAAACTTTACAGTTGGGTGAGGTTCTGCCGAACCGAAATAGGATCGATTCTAAGCAGTACTATTCTACTCGCTTGTTGTAGGGAATTCCCGATCCCGATTTCAGCACATTGGAGTTCCTTAGTGGTTCAAAGTTGTAAGAAGCGGAAAATTGCAAACGCACTTGCCCGGCTTGGTAGTTGCCTCATCTTTCCAATAACTATGGAGATAACAATGCGATTTTTCACTATTATTAATCTCTTCTGTTTATTGCTGCTCACTATTGGGTGCACGAGAAATCATACGAAAGAAACAGAGCCAGATCGTCCCGCTGTAGTAGACGAACAAAGTGTCACACCTACTGAAGAATTAATGAATCTAAAGCAAGAACCTACAGCCAAAAAGGATATACAGAGTGCTACATCTACCAATCCTGAAACAGATGATGCTCAAAAGCATTATCTTGAATTCTTTTCACTTCTCAAGACGGACCAGGAAGCCGCGATTGCTGAGCTCTCAGAGTACGCTAAACTTCGTTTCGGAGGACACCCGCTTACGGACAAATGGATCAAACTCGCTAATCGCCTTGTTCTTGATGGAAAAGGGACCTTTTTGGATATGCAACATTACACAGAATGGCATCTTCAGATGCTAACGGATGTGGCACCTGAAAATCGGACTGCGGCACATACCGAATTGCTTGAAATTCATCAGAACGCTATGCAGCAGATCGAGATGATGGGCACACTGCTTGAACAACAAGGCGAGAATTTGAAAACTTATGAAATGCCAGCTACGTTTATTACACAATAGTGATGATATTTCATTTATTATCACAAAAGGAGACTGCCATGAAGATGCAGTTTTATATTAAAGTATTAAGTATAGGGGCAATCCTGATCATTCTAATTTGTAGTGGGCTCTTTTTTTATCTCCGTCAGGACTATCAACGTTTTGTAGCAGAACTTCCGCAGCCGCCAAAATTTGATGTTCCGTCGGCACCCTCGGAACAAAGAGCATTAACGAGAAAAGAAGTCTCAGAGCAATCCCTCCGTACGGTAACAATTGAACCTGAAGTTTTAGAAGAACTTCCCGTAATCCCCGAAATACCCGATGTCGAAACAGAAGAACAGTCGTTTCAGGAAACTGATCTATCTGAGTTTGATTTGGAATTGGATCCACTTTCCCTTTCTACAATAGAACTTCCGGAAGGATTACCCGAATCACCTGTTGACGGAATCGACTGGGTAAAGGTGAAAGCAACCAGCCAAGATTACAACGATTTTCTTGAAACCGATCCAGATTATGCTTACGAACGGCTTACGGACCGTTTTCAAGAGATGTTTGGAGATCGTCCTGAAATTGAAACCCTGGTTGAAACCATCAGACGTTCAAATGAAGGCACCTTGACCCTTGATGATGCAATTGCCATGACTGAAGCCTCTTTAAGTCTCCTCCCCGCGGGTGAGACTGAAGCGATAAATCAATTATCGGAAAGGCTAGAAGTATTCCAAGGACTCAAGGACTTCCAAGCAGAAGGCGGGAATGTGAATGTCGAATTTAAAATTTCCGTAGGCGGAGAGTAAACAAACTCAATTTCCACTTTCCACGAGTGCAGCGGGGCAGCCTCTCTGGCAGATATGCGTTTCCTATTGGTTCTTAGGTATTAGTACTTTCGCGTTCCAACTCCGCAGTGCCATCCTCAACACCTTTTTAGCAATGAAGCCACGAGTGCCTCCATCGCTGGGACTGTTCCAACAGCTGGGAGCGAGGACTTCGCTGCCCATGTCTCGTATCCGCCCTCCTCTATCAATGCCTTGTCTGTGCAAATGTAGCCGATATACCCATTCGCTAAACTGACGAGAAACGTCGGCTTCGCATCGGATTTAGCCTTGATATTCATCCCCGTCTCAACGAACACCTCTCCCGGCAACGCTACAATCGCTGCCTCCCCAAGACGGATAACTTGAACCGGGGCGGTCATCTGCGTCGGCAACTTCGCCAATCGTTGGCATTCATGCGCGTAGACATCAACCAGTGCATGTGGTATCGGCTGCCCGACGACCCAACTAAACGGACCCGTTTCGTAGGCATCGTAAGTTCCTTGCGGCACAGATAGCACCTGTTCAGCAACTTTAAGGTCTTCAGCAGTAATCTCTTTACGTTGGAACGTCAGTGTAGCAAGGTCTCCGCTGAGGTCAAGTGTTTCGTGCATCTCCATGAGTTGCATCTCAACAATAAAATGTCCGGCGAGAACGTTCGCCATTTTTACCGCCTGCTGATGCCCACTCGCCGTCCATTTCGTCCGTCCACTGAAGTCGGTATTGTTAATCTGCCCTGATGCGGCGTTCCAGAGGAGCGAGATGCATGTATCCCCCAAATAGTGTCGCATCAGTCGATCAAAGTGCCCAAAATAGTCTGCGGAGAGCGCATTGCTGTTGTCTGTGCCGATGTAGTGGAGCGAAAAGTTCGCAACCGCGGAGATCGGTGTACCATCATCGGTAGCCTCAACGAACATCATCGTCAACTCTGGATCGATTGTACCGGTCGGTTCCACAAGATCTGGGTTTTCGATACCGGGGTTAAAACGGACGGTGCCGTCTTTCATGTACCACCGTCGATTGAAGGTGATACGTTCTTCATTAACACTGGCGAATCCTACCCGTGCTGGCTTGAGTCGCCACACTGCGAGTTCAACTGCATCGGCGATTTTCAGTGACACCCATTCCGTATAACTCGGATCCTCATCAACACCGAGTAGATCCGCGATTGCGACAGCGGTATGTGTATGCGTGGCGTTCACTAGGACGTGTGCTGGTGGAATATCGCATCTATCGGCGATCCGTGCTTTCGCTGCATCTGCGACTTTCTCTGGTATAGCGATGAGATCGCAGGTAACTATTGCGATACGCGTTGTTCCGTTATCAATGACGACTGCTTTGGCAAAAAGTTCGTCGTCAACATTCTCAGCATATCTCGGTCGGAAACCGCCCGGTATTCTCGTGCCGAGTGGCGGTGTGATATTCGCGCTCGCGCTTGCTGCTTTAAGAGTTACTTGCATTGCGCGGTCTCCTTATGGTAACATCCAAATTTGACGTGTATAGAATTAGGAAACAGATCCGCCAGCCGTGTTACCAGTTGATCCGATAGATTTTGGTCGAACAGAAGTTTCATTCGTGTAAACAACCATCTGTGATTTTTCTTTGTCTGCGGCATACGCAAAACAGGCGCGGATGTCTGTCTCGGTGAGTTCGGGAAAATCATCAAGGACTTCCGCGACTGTCATACCGGATGCCAGATATTCAAAAATATCGTAAACAGTGATCCGCATTCCCCGAATACACGGCTGTCCGCTGCGTTTGTCCGGTTCAATGGTAATAATCTCCTTGTAGTGATTCATCTCCTCGCCTCCTAAACCTCAAAAATTCCGACAGAATCGTAGAGACCGTCGAGCATTTCCGTCAATGGTACCCACAACCTAAAGGTTGGGGCTTGTGCTTCATAGCAACTGCGGTTTTCTCAGAGAGTCCACCGTCTGAGTGTCGCTCCACTTTAGGCAGCCAAGCCTGCCCGTTTGATATTGATAGCAGCGTTTACGTCTCGGTCGTGGTGTGAACCACAGTCGGGACATGTCCACTGTCTATCCGAAAGAGAGAGTGCTTTGTTGTGGTATCCACACTCACTGCAAGGTTTTGTTGTTGCTGTCCATTGACCGATTTTGACGAAGGTTTTACCGTGCTTCGCACACTTCTGTTCGAGTATCTGCAGAAACTGGTAGAAGGCGTGATCAGAGACTTTGCGTCCCCACAAGCGTTTCATACCGTCAAGGTTCAACGTTTCAAAACAGAGTGTGTCAAACGCTGTGCAAAGTTCGGTCGCAAGTTTCCATTGCCAATCTTCTCTTTGTCTGGCAACTTTCCTGTGGTGTCTTGCCAACGCACGACACGCACGATAGTAGTTGTTAGAACCTTTGACTTTACGACTCAGTGCTTTGCTCAGGGATCGCAACGTTTTCAGGGATTGTTTGAAAAACTGCGGAGATTCTATCTGAGTGCCTGCGTCGCTCGTCAGGAATGTTGTGTTTCCGTAATCAAACCCTGCGCTCTTACCCGTCTTGGGCTTGGGTTCGGAATCGTCAACAGTCTCACACGAAAAGCATATCCAATAGTCGCCGCACCTATCGCGTTTGAGTGTGATCGTTTTGAGGACACCGTTCATTTCACGGTGTTTATGAAAAGAGAACCCTGTCTCTATGCAATTGATTTTGATACGATTCCCTTCAAGTTCGTATCCAGCTTGTGTAAACGTCATGGAGTTGTATTTCTGACGCGGTTTTATCTTCGGGAAACCGACTTTACGTGTGGTTTCACCGGCTTTACGCGCTTTTATGTTCTCAAAAAAAGCGTCCCGAGATTTGCCGTAACGCAACACAACGTCTTGAACAACTTGACTCGGCAAATCTTTCCAATGCGGTTTCGGCGTCTTCTTGAGTTTAGCAACGTGTGCATTGAGGCGAGATATTGATATGTTTTTACCAAACATTTGGTGATACCTACGATCCAGTCGCAGGATGTGAACGTGTATCTGCCACATATCATCAATCATATTACCAAGCCTAACTGTGTTCGATTGGTTCTGGAGTTTGAACTTGTAGGCTTTTCTCATTGACCGCTTTGACCCTCAATATAGTCTTTTATGACTTGGAGTGTCACACAGCCACAGGAACTCACGAATTTTGAACGTGTCCATAAAGACGGCAGGCGACTTTTCAATGACGGATATTCTTCCCGCAAAACTTTGGCGGTATAGCCCTTGATTTTACCTATAATTTTGTCTACAGAATGTAGTGGCGGTATTTCAATCAGCAAATGGACATGTTCAGGTTGTGTTTCAACCTCGCGGATTTCATACGCATACGCGTCTTGTTTTTCGCGTATGAGTTGTTGGAGACGCCCTTGTATCTGTGTATCCAAGACCTTACGACGATACTTAGTACACCAAATCACGTGATATTGACAACTATAGAGTGTTTTGTTCGTTGTCCGGTAATCACGCTTTTTATTCGCGATTTTCAGTGGCATAATATATTACCTTTCTATGAGAGTGTATAGTATATTATACCATATTTTGATTAGATTATCAAGTTTGTTCTTACGACAAACCTAAACGCCGTCTACATCCCGCAAGCTAAAGCATGGGGATTTGACAGGGGAGTGTTAAGTATGCCTGAAACTTCCGCGAATGTCAAGGAAAAGTCAGGCAATAATGAAAACTACGGAAACCGAGAAGAATTAATGCTCACCTCACAAGCGAGATTGCCCTGTAATCTAAATGGGATATGCACGCCTGTCTGCGTGAGATAAAGTGCCTCCGGTGTAACAGTATCTACGGTGCCGCGCAAAACGACTGACGAACCGATCGAGCGTTCTGCGATGACATCCGCCAATTTTCCGTGGAGTGTGGTGAATTGATCTTCCAACGGAAAGACAAGTTTCTCTTCCACCGTTGTTCGGAGGTTCGGAAAGAAACCTTCCCCGGTGGCTTGTGCGATATCCAAGAGTAGGTTTCGTGTCGTGAGTGTATAGTCAAATTCAGTAACAGAAATGGACATCATCGTCGGGTCATATACTGGTGTTCCGAGCAGATAGAGTTGTCCTTCCGCGCCTAACGCAGGCATGCTGAATTCAATCCCCGCGGCGAGCTGAGTACCGCTGCCGTAGAGGGTCAACTTTTTAACGAGTGTATCAATTCCTTTGAGTTTGTGTGGTTTTTCAACAAGGGGCTTGGCAAGGTTTTCAACAGTAGCGTAGGTTATTTCAATCGGGGCAATAATCTGGTAACCCGATTCGAGAGTGTCCACGAATCTGATGTCTGGCAAGTCGGTGATTGGACTATTGGAAGAACCGATTGATACATTTCCCATATTGACTTGAATGTAGGTTTCTATGCCAAGACTGAATGAGAGTGTTTGCCCATCACTCGACAACCGTTGTGCCAGGATTTTCAGCGGCTCTATGGTGAGTGCGATTGGCGGTTCTTGATTGATAACTATCGGTTCGTGGAGTTTCGTCCATAAACCGGCAACGCGAGTCTTTACATCTATGTTGGTGAGGCGATCAACAATAAGGCCCTCTAATTTGGGGAGGACGACCTCTTGCACCAATTCGGTCAGCACCCGACGCACCGAAATTGTGATGCCTAAAATCTGAATTTCCGCTTTCTCGATGGAAATATCAGAGGTTGTTTTGGCGGTAATACGCCAATCCGAGTTAAGTGTTGGGGTCAGGGTTAGCGAGGCAGTCGCGGTTCCTTGAATGTCTTCACGTTTCTGGACGACCTGTCCGAAGATTTTTTTCGAGACGCGCGCCCACCCGCTGAACTGGAATGGAACTTTTACCGATACGGTTCCATCCGCCGCGCCCGTCATCGTGAGTGGATCAAGATTAAGTTTGATCGCGGACGTAATCGCACCGTCTTTTCGTTGGATGGGTTTGCTGAGATAGTCTCTGAGTGCGGATTCTGCTACCGTTGTGACGTCCTGTATGGGCAAATTTGCTTTCACAGCGATGACTGACGGGATTGGTGGCGGCAATGGAACAGGTGTAACTTCCCGAGACGGCGCGGGTGCTTGAATGGTGAGGTCGGAACCGCGCGGCATGAGAAAAAACAACGTAATACAGATTAACACAACGCTAATGGAGATTACACCGACAATTATTCTCGTCTGTTTTGTCACGATTGCAACCTCGGGATACCGCTTGAGATTTTGTGTTCTCGGTCAATACGAAATGGATGAATGTCAAAATCTGTCTTACCGTATCGGACGAGTTCACTCATAATACGTCCGACAAGGGCACAAAACTTGAACCCGTGCCCTGAAAAACCTGCCGCAATCAACAGATTTGGACAGTGCGGGTGTGCGTCAATGATAAAGTCTTCGTCTGGCGTTTCAGTATAGAGACAGACTTCGGTATGCGTGGTTTTTCCAAGTTCCGGGAGGCGTTCTTGGACGTAAGCATCTATATGGGCAATGTAATCTGCGTCAGGGGTGCGTTCGGGTGTATCAGGGGAGATAACCTGTCCTTTTCCGTGCCGTGCAATTTTTACCCCACCCCGTTTATCAAAAGAACCAAAAGCGGGAAGAGCATAGATGAATTCTCCATCAGGGGTCACTTCCGTGAAGACTGGAAACTGGTCTGGCTGGAAACGTTTACTGTCTGCGGGCTGATAGTAGCATACCTGTTGTTTTGTAACCGTGAGCGGGAGATTCAGTTCCGCGAGCAGGGTGCCAGCCCATGCTCCCGCTGTCACGATGACTTTCCTACCATGAAATTGGCTGTTTTCGGTCCGAACGGTGGGAATATCTGCCTGCCAATCGATGTTGGTAACCTTGGTCTCCTCCTGGATTGTCGCACCGTGTTGTTCCGCCAACTGTAAGTGGGTGGAGACACATTCGGCGGCACGGAGAAAACCCGTGTCCTTCTGATAGAGGATCTCCATATCATCTGCCAATCGGAATTGCGGGAAACGTTCCGCTAACTGTGCCGTATCCCACCACTCGGATTCAACGCCTGCGGCATCTAAACTTTGTCGTGTCGCGCGTCCATACGGGTTCCCCTTTGCGCCGATCCCTATACTCCCTGTGATAAACAGCAGCGATTTCCCAGATACCGATTCGAGGTCGCGCCATTCGGCGTAGGCGGTTTTCATCAGCTCGGTGTAGAAAGGCTTATCATAGAAGAAACGGATGATACGGGTTTTGCCGTGCGAACTGCCGAACGTGTGTCCACGCTCAAACTGTTCTAAGACCAGCACGTCTACGCCAGATTTAGCGAGATGGTATGCGGTTGCACTTCCCATGCCACCAGCACCGATGATGATTGTATCGAATATATTTTTAATTTTTCCTTGCGGTTCGGTCAGGTGGATTTGTGCATTCACGTACCTTCCCGTATATCCGCCCTCCACTTCGTTACGGGCTACTCCAGCTGAATTATCCAAGACGGGGCGTAAGTGCTGATTAAACGAAAACCTCTTTGCCAAAAGCCGATGGCTGACTGCCGATTGTCATTAAAACGGATTCGGGACAGTCGTAAAATTCTGGTATCGATCTTCACCCCGTAGCAGAATCGGTTTCCAAGGACGCTTCAGTGAATTCTCCTCTGCTTGCCTCACGGATGGATCTATGTAGCGAACCGTCAAACCACACCTCCGACGCGTGGAATGATTCGGCAGGCTACCGTGGATCATCTGTCCATGGTGGATGGACATCTCACCGGCTTTTAGCACCAAATCTACGGCGGTTTCTGCCTCTGCCTCGCTGACGGGAGCTTCCTGATTGATGCTCAGTAGGTTGCCCGCCTGTTCAGACTTTCCGTGTTCCTTGATGCCACGCTGATGGCTTCCGGGGATTACCTGCATGCAACCGTTCCCGGTATCGCTGTCATCTATGGCATACCAGGCGGTGATTGCATCAGGCGGTTCAAGTCCCCAATACGTCACGTCTTGATGCCATGCGACGAATTTCTCGCGGGGACCGTACTTGCAGAAGAAATGTGTGGCTAACAGCATCACATCGGGACCGATAAGTGCCTCAATGACATCCACAATCTTTGGATGTGTTGCGATTTCCCAGATAAATTGATAGTCGAAATGCCAATCGACAAGACCGATTTCACATTTCTCTGCCCCGACTTCCGCTTCTAACGCATTGTAAGCTTGCCGATGATGCGTTGCTTCAACTTCATCGGAAACGTGAATGCCGGTCAAAAAACCGTCCTTTCGGTAATTATCAGCGAGTTGTCCGTTTGTGGTTTCCATTTTTAATTATTCCTTGCGGTTCGGTAAAGGGGGTTAAGATATACTCGTTCCCTTAAGAAAGTTCCGGAAGTTTGCACTGGCGGAACCATTGTGAATCTTCCGGTGGCGATTCTTCTGGATTTTTCATCGTCTCAAAGGTTTTCAAAGCCGGTGATACGGATTCTGTCCATATCTGTTCGACGTGCTCAAAAGTTAAAAGAATGTCGCGATTCGGAGATCGTTCCTACATTAGTTTTATCACAAAAGAGAACCCATATTTAGTGTTTGGCAGATTTTCTTGGCACCGGTAAGGCGGGGTTGCAATTCAAATGCCATTTTCAAAACGGTTCGTGCTTCTGGGAACCGATTAATCTCAACGTAGAACTCCGCAATCTTTTTGTACATCCATGCGGTCTCGCGTTTCGAGAGTTTTAATTCACGGATTTTCGTCAACGGAATTGGGTGTGTTTGGTCGTACCCCTCAACACTGAAATGATAGAGATAGATGAATTTGAGACGGTCTTTGACCTCTCGGATGAAGTGCCTGAAACAGGGGCGTTTTGTTTCGGCAGACAACAAGGATTCATAAATTAGCATTGCCTGTTCAATTTTTCGGTACCGATCAAGAACAGAAGACGGGTCGCCGTTAGAAAATCCGAGTTTTTGGTATGCTTCGGCGATGAGGAATTCACAGTCCCGACTCTCTTCATAACTAAGGAAGTCATCAATGCGCAATTCTCTCCCAATTTCTTCGGAGTGGTGCTGCAGCTGCTCGTACATGGAAACGCCGGTCTCATAATTGTGATGGAGCAGTGCTTGCAACAGCAATTCTAACTTGGCGTAAGTCTGGTTGAGCCTACTCAGTCTGTCAAGATAGACTTCTTGGGACTTCTGCTGCCGTTCGATCGTCTGTAGCGTCCGATCATAGTCAAATTTCAGTTTCTTATCTTGGAGCGTGTTATAGGCATTACAGACTTCGCGGAACATCTGTTCCGCAAAAGCGGTCCGTTCCGGATTTTTATCGGGATGGTAGCGTTTTGCGAGTTTCCGATAGGCTCTCTTTATTTCGCGAGCGGTGGCATCCCGTTCGATTTCTAAGATTTGATAGTAATCTGGAATCTGCATTATAGATACAACATCTTTGATAGATACAGTACTATCATTCCACATATCCAAGAATTTGTCAAGGTTTTTTAATGATTCGCAAAGCGTTAAATCAGACGATTGGTTTCCTAATGGTCCTCGCTCCAGAGTCGCCTGCGCCGTTGTTACAGGCTGCTGCCTTAGAAATAAATAACCGTAAGTCTATAATGAAATGGAGGGGTTTTTGCGAATCAACACGAGATTTAGTCTGGGGATAGACTAAATTCATTCCTCGTATTACATTTGTGCGTGTGGCATTCCGTGGGACGTTTCTGCAGACTTAAAAAATGACTTGAGAAACGAAAACGGAAAGGAATCCGCAAGGTATAATAAAAAACGTTCTACAATACCTCACGTAAGAAACGTGCGGTGTGGGATTCTTGGACCGAGGCGACGTCCTCTGGTGTGCCCACCGCAACGACTTCTCCGCCACCTTTACTGCCTTCCGGTCCTAAGTCGATGATCCAATCAGCGGATTTGATAACATCAATGTTATGTTCGACAGCGATAATTGTGTTGCCAGCATCGACGAGTTTATTCAGTACCTTGAGGAGTTTTTGGATGTCGTCAAAGTGGAGTCCTGTCGTCGGTTCGTCCATGATATAGAGTGTTGCACCCGTTTGGCGACGTGCCAACTCTTTCGCCAGTTTGATGCGCTGTGCTTCACCACCGGAGAGGGTTGTCGCCGATTGTCCCAATTCTATATAACCGAGTCCGACATCCGTCAACATCTGGAGCGTCCGGCAGATACGCGGACTTTCGGTGAAGAATGTGAGTGCCTCATCTACCGTCATCGTTAAGACTTCGGCGATATTTTTACCCTTGTAACGGATTTCAAGTGTCTCCATACTGTAGCCGGTGCTATTACACGTCTCACACGGTATCCAGAGGTCAGGGAGGAAATGCATCTCGACGCGGTTGAAACGGTGTCCTTCACATACGTGACACTGTCCGGATACCAGGTTGAAACTAAACATGCCTATACTATACCCACGCGTTTTTGCGTCGTGCTGTTCAGCGAAGAGTTCACGGATTTTTGTGAAGAGGTCGGTATACGTTGCTGGATTGGAACGTGGTGTTTCGCCAATCGCCTTCTGGTCTACATTAATGAGACGTTTGATATAGCTAACACCACGGATACGTTCGTACTCCGGTAACCCGTAGTCGTTATATATCGGTTCTCGGTGTCCATCGCTGAGAGAATGGGTATAGCGATGGTCTTCAGGATCGCCGGTTTTGATAGAGCTCCGACTCTCAAGCGCGGGTTTGAGAGTCCCTTCAACGAGTGAACTCTTTCCACACCCTGAAACGCCGGTTACACAGGTAAGGGTTCCGAGCGGAATCTTGACATCAATGTTCTTGAGATTGTTCGTTTGCGCCCCGAATATTGCTAACTGTTTTCCTGTGCCCTCGCGTCGAGTTTTTGGTACAGGAATCTCCACTTCATTGGAGAGGTAAGCCTGTGTCAAAGATTTGGTAGATGACGGTTCATCGGTATGTCGCGATTCGGAGATCGCTCCTACAAGAGGAGAACCATCAATGAAGGTATTTGGTGTACCGGTCGCGACAATCTCACCACCACCTTTGCCCGCTTGGGGACCGAAGTCGATTACATAATCGGCGGCTAATATCGTATCGCGGTCATGTTCAACGACGAGGACGCTGTTGCCGATATCGCGAAGTTCCTTGAGTGCCGTAATGAGGCGTTCTTGATCGCGTGGGTGTAAGCCGATGCTCGGTTCATCGAGAATATAGGTTACCCCGGTAAGTCCGCTACCGAGTTGGCTTGCGAGTTGGATTCTGCGCATTTCGCCGCCGGAAAGTGTCGGTGCTCCACGGTCCAACGCCAGATAACCGAGACCAATATCCTCCAAGAACTGGAGCCGCGTCCGGATTTGGCGTAGAACTTCGGCTTCAAACTCAGGTGAAGTATGAATGTGAAGTGCCGGATGTGTTGCTCTTGAGGTTGACACACCTTCCATGCCCGGGAGATTATTCTTACCGTTTTGTGCGTCATCAGCGACTTGGCGTTCAATCCGTTTCAGACGTGTGTTGAAGAATTCAATAATTTCGGTAATTGAGAGTGCCATCAATTCAGAGAGGGTTATATCCTCGAATCTGACGCAACTTGGAAAGGACTTGAGTCGCGTACCGTGGCACTGGTTGCAAGCATCATAAGGTGGGTGCACGTTTCTTCCGCGTCCATCACAGACCTCGCATGCCCCGACTTTGTTATTAAAGGAGAAGTGGCGTGGTGTCAATTGCCCAAAGTTGTTGCCACAAGAACGGCACATCGCGTGTTCGCTAAAGAAATACCGCTTCGTTGCTCGTCCGCGTCCCCTTTTCTCAACAAGCACGAACCCACCACTTTGAAGGAGTGCCAGCTCGACCGCTTCTGTAAAACGGCTTCTTTCTTCGTGTACCAGTTCAACGCGATCGATAACGATAAAGACTTCATGGCGGATACCTTTACTAAGTTTTGGCACTGCATCCAGTCGGTGGATTTTACCATCAATTTGGACGCGCACAAACCCTGCTCTTTGCAATCGACGAAATACATCGGTGTAATCCTCGTTCCCTTCCAAGCCGAATGCCGATTCACTTGCGTTTACGTCAACAAATTTACCTCGTGCCCCGCTTTTTTTATTTTTCGGAAGCAGCAAGAAATTCGTGAGCGGTGCGAGGACATCCACCTGCTGTTCGCGAAGGATTCCAAAAACCTGCTCCGTTATTTCCTCTGCTGATTGTGGCTGGACCTCCTCTTGACAATCGGGACAGTAGGGTTTGCCCCATCTGGCGTAAACCGTGCGGAGTCCATCGTGTATCTCCGTAATCGTGGCGACAGTGGATCTTGGATTTTGCCCAGCGTTGGCGTGCGAAATAGCAATCGCGGGGGAGAGCCCCTCAATTTTTGAGACTTTGGGCTTCTCCATCTGCCCTATAAACTGACGGGCGTAAGTGCTGAGCGTTTCGATATATCGGCGCTGTCCTTCGGCATAAACGGTATCCAGTGCGAGCGATGTCTTACCAGAACCGCTCACGCCGGTCAATGCGGTCATTTTCCGGTGCGGAATATCAATGTCAATATTTTTGAGATTATTTTCCGTAGCACCCCGCACAATAATATATTGGTTTTCGGCTGTCAGCCTTCGGCTCTCAGCATTTGGATGGAAGGGTGGAAGGGTGAAAGCCCCATCCTTCCGTTCTTCCATTCTTCCAGTTTCTTGCTGACTGCGACGCAAGCCGCGTGTGGGAAACCTGCGGGACAATGCTGACTGCTGACCACTATTCTGCCAGATATCGAAATCACCGCGGAGTGCCCGACCCGTATAAGACTCAGGCATCTCTGCGATTTGTTCAGGGGTCCCCACCGCAACGATAGTGCCACCACCAACGCCGCCTTCAGGTCCCAAATCAATGAGGTAATCTGCAGAGTTGACGACTTCCAGATTATGTTCGACAACGACAACCGTATTGCCATCGTCTACAAGTCGATGGAGTATCATCAACAATTTATTCACATCGTCAAAGTGTAAACCGGTTGTAGGTTCATCAAGGATATAGAGCGTTTTACCCGTGCCACGTTTGGAGAGTTCCCGTGAGAGTTTGATACGTTGTGCTTCACCCCCTGAAAGCGTGGGTGCGGGTTGTCCGAGTTTAATGTAATCTAAACCGACATCGTGGAGCAGTTTCAACCCTCTTGCGACCCTCGGAATATCCGCGAAATGTGTGAGCGCGGTGTCAATATCCATTTCAAGAACTTCAGAGATGTTTTTCCCCTTGTATTTAATGGCGAGGGTTTCGCTGTTGAAGCGTTTGCCCTCACACACTTCACACTCCACCCAGACATCGGAGAGCAGTCCCATATCGACTTTTTTTGCCCCGTTACCACTACAGGCTTCACATCTACCACCGGTGACGTTGAAACTAAATCGTCCGGGTTTATAGCCTCGCAATTTCGCATCAGGGAGACCGGCATAGAGTGCGCGAATACCGTCAAAGACCTTCGTGTAGGTTGCGGCATTGGAACGTGGCGTGCGTCCGATGGGTGCCATGTCAATGTTTATAATTTTGTCTATGACCTTGGAGATCGGAACACTCTTGTTTTCGATGATACCTCGAATATCGTCGTAATCCCCGGGCACAGTCTTTGCCTTCATGAGATCGCGGGCGAGTGCGCTGTAGAGAATATCGTGAATTAAGGAACTCTTTCCAGACCCACTGACACCGGTTACACAGGAGAGCGTCCCGACCGGTATTTTAGGGCTGATGTCCTTGAGATTGTTCTGACGTGCATTATTGATTTGCACCCACCTGTCCCCTGTTGGACGCCGAGATTCCGGCTGAACGATCACCTTATCGCCTCGGAGATATTGTGCCGTGAGGGTATTACTCTCCTCCATGAACTGTGCGGGTGTGCCAATATCCGTTATCTTCCCACCCTTAATACCCGCACCGGGACCGAAATCAACAATCAGGTCAGCCACTAACATGGTCGCCTCATCGTGTTCAACAACGATAACGGTATTGCCCTGATCCCGCAAGTTTAGGAGGGTCATCAGCAAACCAGCATGGTCGCGTGGATGTAAACCGATACTCGGTTCATCAAGGACGTAGGTAACATCGCGTAATCCAGCACCTACCTGACTCGCAAGGCGAATGCGCTGCGCTTCGCCACCGGAAAGTGTCGGTGCGGGGCGTGCAAGCGTTAGGTACCCCAATCCCACGTCCATAAGGAATCCGAGTCGTCCTCGAATTTCCTTCAACAGCTCCGACGCTATGAACGTCTCGCGCTCTCGGAGTACTAACTCGCCGAAGAATTTGGATGCGTCCTGAATGGACATTTCAAGGATGTCCGTTATGGAGGTATCCCCTATCGTTATCGCTTTCACCCACGGGGTCAGTCGGGTTCCGTCACAGGTCCTACAGGACATTTTGACGAAATAATCAGGGTAGGCACCCTCACCGGTTTCATCATCTTCAAAGTGATACTTCTGTTCTTCAGTTGGAATAATCCCGTGAAAATGGACACGATATTGTCGCAGGTGCTGCTGCTGTGGCTTTCGTCTTCGCCGGCGTCGCTTTTTGCCGCGTTGCTTTCGCCCGGTGTTTTCGGTACTCCTCGGCGTGTTACCCGTGTTCCTGTCTTTACTCGGTCCCGTAATCGTAAGAACATCGTCGCCGGTGCCGTAGAGAACTGCCTGTTGTTGTTCGGGTGTTAGGTCTTTCCAAGGGGTTTCAATATCGAATGCGAGGTGTTTTGCGAGTGCTTCAGCGATCACTTTTTCCCTTGCGGTGTCTCGTGTATTAAGAGGTCCCCAAAGGCTTATGGCACCTTGCGTGATAGAGAGGGTATCATCCGGAACGATCAACTTGGGCGAGATGCCCATTTGCACGCCTAACCCCCGACAATTCTCGCACATTCCATCAGGGTTGTTGAAAGAGAAGTGCCGAGGTTCGGGTTTCACGAAACTGATTCGGCAGTGCGCGCACGTATAGTCCTCGCTAAAGAGTAGGTCGTCTTCCTCCGACGCAAACGGAGATCCCTCGCCTTCAGTAGGAACGACGTGAACAAGGAGATTTCCGTTCCCACGCATGAGTGCGGTCTCGACGGCTTGAGCGACGCGCGGTTCAATTCCGTCTTTGATAACAACCCGGTCGATGACGACATCGATGTCGTGGCGTTGATTGGGATTGAGGGTTAGCCCCGGTCGGAGTTCGTATATTTCACCGTCGATTCGCACCCTCGCGAAACCCGCTTTGCGTAAATCTTCAAATTCTTTTTGGTGAGCACCGCGGGAACCTCTGAAAATGGGTGCTAAAACGATAAGTCTGGTGCGCTCTGGGTACGCAAGCAAAGCCTGGACGATATCCGCGGGAGTCTGTGAACCGACTTCACGTCCGCATTCGGGACAGTGGAATTGTCCGACACGTGCGTAGAGGACGCGGAGGTAGTCGTAGACTTCAGTTATGGTTGCTACAGTGGAACGCGGGTTATGTCCGGTTGACCCTTGATCGATGGCGATAGATGGCGATAATCCAACAATTTCATCTACATCTGGCTTGCCGAGTTGTCCTAAAAACTGCCGTGCGTATGCCGATAAAGACTCGATGTATCGACGTTGTCCTTCGGCGTAAACGGTATCAATTGCCATCGAAGATTTGCCTGAACCGCTCACGCCGGTGAAAACGATGAGTTTGTCTTTTGGAAGTCGGATATCAATATTTCTGAGATTGTGCTCGCGCGCGCCGTGCACGAGAATTGATTCTTCCGTCATTTTTTTAATTATACCTTGCGGTTCGGTCAGGCGGATAACGGAGTTAAATATCCATAAAACCGCCTAACTCCTTGAGTTTGCGTGCATCTTTGCGCCAATCGGTTTTGACTGTTACGTAGATTTCTAAAAAGACGCGGGTATCTAAGAATTTCTCAATATCAATGCGTGCGAGTTCACCAACTCGTTTAACCAACTTGCCGCCCTTACCGATGATAATTTGCTTTTGTGTCTGTCGTTCTGCATAGACAATGGCTCGGATATAGATAATTTCACCCGATTTATTATTCTGGCGTTTTTCAAATTCTTCAATAACGACAGCGGAAGCGTAAGGGATTTCGCGTTGGGTCAGGAGCATGATCTTTTCACGAACGGTTTCAGCGATAAAAAAGCGTTCAGGGAGGTCGCTGAGTTGGTCCTCTGGAAAATAGCGAGGTCCCAGGGGTAGGTAAGTTTCAATCTGCTCAAGAAGGAGCGGTACACCATCAGCAGTTAATGCGGAGATAGGTATCATGTGTGCGAATTCAAATTTCTGATTGTAGTCCTCGAAAATTGGGAGCAAGGTGGGCTTCGCGACGAGATCTACCTTATTGAGAACGAGAATTGTTGTGAGTTTATTACGCTTGAGGCGTTTTAGGATTCTATTCTCAATCTCGGGGTCTGGGCGCGTTACATCAATCACAAAAAGGACGACATCCGCGTCCCCTAAAGCCCCATACGCGGTTTTGACCATCTCACTTTGTAAGCGGTACTTGGGGTTCATCAGTCCGGGCGTATCGACAAAAATGATTTGATGGGCGTCTGTGGTAACAATCCCGCGAATCTGATTGCGAGTCGTTTGTGGTTTCGGGGTGACGATCGCGAGTTTCTGCCCTAAAATGGTATTGAGCAGGGTGGATTTACCGACATTCGGCGCGCCGATAATGCTAACATACCCGGATTTGAAATTTTTAATTTTACCTTGCGGAAGAAAGACGTAGATTGAACCATGGATGCGCCTTTCTTAAATCCGCCCTCCACTTCGTTAGGGGCTACGGTTTCAGAAGAATTCGCAGTTTCTTAACAGGCCGTGCCACGCGAGATTATTCAAATAGGAGCAAACCTCACTTGCGGGAAGATATTCGGGCACTTGCGCAGAATAAACTTAATATATATTATACAAAATCGGGTCGTCAAAATCAAGGAAAATTTTTGAGAATTTCGTTAGGCGTTCTGCTCTTCAATTTGATGCAACGCCTCACTGATGTAGCGGCGGATCCATTCGCTCTCGGTGGTTTCTGCCAATGCATTCAGCGCGGAGATGGCTTGTGTGTCACCAATTCTACCTAAAGCGACGATAGCGGCAGAACAAACGGCTCTGTCAGGGTCCAGGATGCTGCTTATAAGTGCATCTATGATCTGGACAGGTGGGCTTGAAATCCTCTCTTCGTCGAGTCCTAATTCACCAAGGGCGACGACGGCGGCACAACGCATGTCTGCTTCCTCGTCTTGTAGAAACGGGATGAGCACATCAATAGCACGCTCATCGCGGATATGCCCGAGGGAGGAAATGGCGAAACGGCGAACGGTCGAATTGTTATCGTTTAAGGCATTGATGAGTGGCGCGACGGCATGAACACCACCAACACCGCCTAACCCTTCGGCGGCATAAGCACGCATTTCAGCGGATTCCGAGCGCAGTTTTCGTAAGAGCACATGCGTCGGGATATATCGCCAGTTCCTGACAGGACCGTCTCGATGTGAGGCCCACTTGATGAACTTGCGGACTTTTTGCGGCAGGGACGAGTTTGAAGCAGAGTCTACGGTTTCGCGCGTCATAGTGCCACCTCGCTTGATATGAACTCACACAACTTTGGTAGTTCATTGCTTTAAAATTCGCAGGAGGATTCGTTTCATGATACTCGATTAGGACTTAATCAGTCTCTCATATTCATCGTGTCTACCGATCCAAATCCAAGTGAAGTCGCTCCCATCTTTAATTGCGAGTGCTCTATGATCTTGCCCCACGCGTGCTGCCCAATAGTTTCCAACTTTCTTAAAATGGAGGGATAGGTGTCGTGGGTTTACTAAGAGCAGACGGAAATTCTCTCTTGCGACCCTTTGCACAGGTTCTGGAAGTTTCTCAAAATGTCTCCAGAAGCGCGGTGTTGTTCTATGCACCTAAAGATCCTCAAGATTCTTAAGTGTTCCTTTTTCCTTCGCTTCAAGAGCCTCAGCAATTAAAAAGTCCAATTTTCCTGCATTTGAATCCGCTTCGATCTGACGATCCCATTCGTCCTTATCTAATTCGCTGAACCATTGTTTTAATTGTAGGTAATCGGCTTCGGAGAGAGCCAGAATTTCTTCTTGAATTTTTGCGATGCTTGTCATTGTATCTTCTCCTGTCTGTCACGATGCCGTCTCGCGGACCAGAATTAAAGGTTGAGTGAGGTAATTATACCATAGAGTACATCTCAATAGTAATTTTTTTCAATTAAACATGAGGGAGAAGTATTCAGTTCTCCAATAATTTTGATTTACTGCTTGAGAGCTCTTTGCTGTAGGAGCTACCTCGAGGGCGGGATACTTCGCACCAGCAGTACCCCAGATAAATTCAAAGGTTGATGCCCAATTCACTTGCGATCGTGTAAACATCCTTGTCGCCGCGCCCTGAAAGGCAGACAGCGATGACTTTGTTTTTACCCAGTTTGGGCGCGAGCTCACGCAGATAGGCAATAGCATGTGCGGATTCCAATGCTGGAATGATGCCCTCTGTCTCCGATAACAATCGGAATCCTTCTATCGCTTCTGCATCGGTAACCGGTACGTATTCCGCTCTACCAGTCTCTCGATAATAACTGTGTTCCGGTCCGACCCCCGGGTAATCCAATCCTGCGGAGATCGAGTGGGCAGGGGTTATCTGACCGTCATCCTCCTGCAACAGATAGCACTTCGCACCGTGAAAGACACCAACGCTGCCTGCAGTGAGAGGTGCGGCGTGTCGTCCACTTCGGATGCTTTCTCCCGCGGCTTCCACTCCGATAAGCCGAACGGATTCATCGGCGTAAAATGGGTAGAACATACCGAGTGAATTGCTCCCACCACCGACACAGGCGACGACACAATCGGGTAGTGTGCCTTCTTGTTCTAAAATCTGTGATCTCGCTTCGTCCCCGATAACAGATTGGAAGTCTCGAACGATCATCGGATACGGGTGCGCGCCGACAACCGAACCGAGAAGTAGATAAGTGGTTCGGACGTTGGTGACCCAATCTCGGAAGCAGGCGTTGATCGCATCCTTGAGGGTCCGCGACCCGGAATTAACAGGCACCACTTTTGTCCCCATGAGTTGCATACGGAAAACATTGAGTGCCTGCCGTTCTATGTCTTCCTCACCCATATACACTTCGCACTCCATACCGAACTTTGCGGCGACGGTGGCTGTTGCGACCCCGTGTTGTCCTGCCCCGGTTTCAGCGATGATGCGTTTTTTGCCCATCCATCGTGCGAGGAGGATTTGACCGATCGCGCTGTTAATTTTGTGGGCACCTGTATGGTTGAGGTCTTCGCGTTTGAGATATATTTTCGCGCCGCCGAGCGTTTCTGTCAAATGTTCAGCATAATAGAGCGGATTCGGTCTTCCGACATATTCACGGAGATAGTATTGAAATTCTTGTTGGAAGTCGTGATTGTCTTTGAGCTTCACGTATGCTTCTTCGAGTTCTAAAAGGGCGGGCATGAGTGTTTCGGGGACGTATCTGCCCCCAAATTGTCCGAAATGTCCTGTTGCATCAGGGAGTTTTTTAATTATACCTTGCGGTTCGTTTGAGTGGGTCTGGGATTTCATATTTATCTCCGTATGTCCGCCTGCGTCGGTGTTGCAGGCTTTTTAATTATACCTTGCGGTTCGGTGAGGAACCTATCGTTTAAAAGTTTGCGCGGAGGTGCGATTGTTCCAGAACCGATGGGTTCACGACGGATTCTGGCAATTTTCCCGTTAGTACTTCTACGACACACGTGGCAGCAGCGATCTCTAAGTCAAGAATCGATTCCTCTGAGATAAAAGCGGCGTGCGGTGTAACGATGACGTTTTCGAGAGTAAGCAGTTCTTCGTTCTGTTCAGGCGGTTCAGCTTCCAATACATCTATACCTGCCCCAGCGATTTCAGCGTTGTGGAGCGCAGTGGTGAGTGCAACGGTATCCACAATACCGCCACGTGCCGTGTTAATCAGATAAGCCGTCGGCTTCATCGCCCGAAATTCTCCCTCGCCAAACATACCCTGAGTTTCTGATGTTAGCGGCGCGTGGATAGTGATAAAATCAGACGTCCCGAGGAGTTCTGAAAACGAAACCTTTTGTGCGCCGTACTCCTGAATCAATTCGGGATCAGTCCGTGGGGAACAAATGTTGATTGTAAATCCGAACGCTTTCGCCTTCGGCACAATTGACCGTGCAATCCGTCCGAAGCCGATGACACCGAGCGTTTTGCCTCGAATTCTGCGCATTGCTGGTCCGATGTTCTGATCCCACGTCCCTTCCTTGACTGCCCGATCGAAGCGCGAGATTTTTCTGGCACACGCCAGCAGCAACCCCATCGCGTGGTCGGAGACCTCATCAATACAATACGCAGGGACATTGGTCACAATGATGCCGTGTTCCGTAGCGACTTCGACATCGATGTTGTCTAACCCTATACCACAACGCCCGATAATTTGGCACTTTTCAGCGGCGGCAATGACAGGCGCGCGAACGGGTTGCCAGCAGGTGAGGATGCCGTCCATGGTTGGCACGAGAGTTAGAAGTTCTGCCTCGTCACCAGTCTCCGCAGCGATAAGTTCCGCCCCGATTTTGGCAAGCACGTGTCGTTCAGGCTCTATGGAGGACCAGGCGTAATCGGTAATGAGGACTTTCCAATTGTTTTGCATACTTTCCTCTACGCTACACGGTTGGAAACGCGTCTACAAGAAGATCTTACCGGGGTTCATCAAGTTTAGGGGATCCAAAGAATGTTTGATAGCACGCATTAAATCAATTGCCGATCCGTGTTCCTTTTCTAATGCCTTTCGTTTACCGATACCGACACCGTGTTCACCGGTGCAGGTGCCTCCCATCTCTAAAGCGATGTCTACAATCTGATGGCTGAGGTGTTGTGCTTCTGCTAATTCATCGGTGTTATTCGCTTCCAAGGGGAAAACGACGTGAAAATTCCCGTCTCCAACGTGTCCGAGGAGTGACGGGTCAAGGCTCGATTTAGCGAGGAGTGCTTTTGTTTTAGCAATGCATTCGGCGAGTTCGGATATCGGGACGCAGACATCGGTGACGTAGCCAACGGAACCGGGACGACGGTTCAAAGCAGCGTAGTAACTATCGTATCGTGCTTGCCAGAGGCGTTTGCGTTCGTCTTCGTCTGTTGCCCATCGAAAATCGCCACTCCCGTGTGCGGCTGCGATGGTCCCAGCAATCTCCGAACTCTCTGCGACGGTATGTTTGGAACCGTGGAATTCAAAGAAGAGTGTCGGTGCGACTTCGTACGCTAACCCTGCATATTTGTTGACGGCATCCATCTGGCGTTCATCTAAAAACTCAATACGGGCAATGCTAATCCCTTTACCCATGAGTTCAATAACGGTGTCTACTGCGGCAGCTACGGTTGGGAACGCACAGACAGCGGACGCGACCGCCTCCGGCAACCGTATCAGTTTGAGCGTGATTTCGGTGATGATCCCCAATGTGCCTTCAGAACCGATGAAAAGACGTGTGAGATCGTAGCCTGCAGCAGACTTCCGCGCTCTGCTCCCCGTCCGGACGATGGAGCCATCCGCAGTGACGACAGTCAAGCCGAGGACGTTATCGAGCATTGTACCGTATCGGACAGCACTTGTACCAGATGCCCGCGTCGCTGCCATCCCACCCAATGAGGCATCCGCCCCCGGATCGACAGAAAAATGGAGTTGCGTACCGATCTCCGCGAGATGTGTGTTCAATTGCAGACGTGTTACACCTGCTTGGACGGTGGCGTCTCTGTCGTCTTGACTGACCCGGAGGATGCGGTTCATTTCGTTCAGAGCGATGCAAAGCGTGCCTTCAGTTGTGACGACAGCACCTTCAACACCCGTTCCCGTGCCATAAGGGACTATCGGCATTTTATATTTTCCACAGATTCTGACAATTTCGGCGACTTCGGCGTTGGTTTCCGGGAAAGCGACGGCATCCGGGAGCGCGCCTCGGTGATAGGAGGCATCGCGAGCATGTGCGTCTCGGACGGTATTATCTGTACTGAAGCGTGTTCCGAGGAGGGCGCGAAGTTCTTTATGCCGGTGTTTTAGGTCGTGATGATTCATACTATCTGCATTTTAGCACAATTTGGGGGTGGTAGCAAGGGAAAAGCAAAAGTATGGGTATGTGAATATTTTGCCAATTGTCCGAATCACGGATTTCCACAGATTACACGGATTACGCGGATTTTTTCGGGCTTACAAAGTCTTCCTACAAGAAAAGTAGGAGGCGTTTTCAACTCCAATAAATCAAGCATAGGGTCCGCCCTCGTGTGTTAGACCATAGCGTTTTTTTTTGAAAAAACACTTGACATTTTTAGCAAATTGTGGTTTAATAGATGTATCACGTTGGACCGACATGTATAGCGTTACCTCTTGGTAACGTGTCGGTCCCACCCACTATACCGGGGTTAAAGACGTGATACGTGAAATTCAATGACGAAAAAGCGAAAGCGAAAACAAAAACGCACGCGCCGCGTCTATAAGTATCAGCTGCGTGAACATCCGAAAAATGTGCGCTTGGGGAATATGCTTGATGACTTGGGCGACGTGCATAATCACTTCTTGGCACTGGAAAAGCGGTATTACCGTATCTATGGTAAGTATGCCGGACGCTTCCGACTTCAACCCCACTTGACGAAGTTGCTGCAGCGTACACACAAGCACTGGGCTTGGATACCTCGCGACACACTTGACGAAGTGATCGTCCGTATCCACATCACGTATGACAGATTTTTTGACGGTCTCGGTGGACTGCCGAAGTTTAAAAAACGAAGTAAATATCGCTCTGCGAAGTTCCAATCGGCTTACCTTCTTGAGGAAGGGCGTGTCAGATTCTCTTTCAAAGCGTGGGATGAGTCCTCGCACGCCTTTAAGTTCCACAAGCGTTGGTTCTCGTTCCATCAGCACCGCGAGTGGAACGGAACTGTCCGCTATCTCCACATCCTTCGGGATGCCGTTGGAACATTTTGGCTGTATGTCGTCACGGATGATGCCTCGACCGACCCCTATTCTGCTACAGGTGAGAGCGTAGGAATAGATTTCGGTATGGAAACCTATCTGACACTTAGTAACGGTGAGAAAATCGAACACCCGCAACCTTTGAAACAGTCCTTGAACCAACTCCGTAAACTCAATAAGGCACTCAGTCGGAAAGTGAAAGGTTCTGGCAATTGGTGGCGATGTGTCCGTGAACTCGCACGCCTCTACAGACACATCACGAACCAGCGTAGAGACTGGCACTACAAACGTGCGACAGACCTGTGCCAAAGGTTTGATACCCTCGCCACCGAGACGCTGAACCTCGACGGTATGAAACGCCTCTGGGGACGCAAAGTCTCTGACCTCGCCTTTGGGCAGTTTGTTGAGATTCTGAAGTTCAAGTGTTTCAAACATAAGCGTGCGTTCCTACAAATTGGACAGTGGACACCGACAACAAAGCCTTGTTCGGATTGTGGACATTCCAACGAAAATCTAACGCTAAAAGATAGGCAGTGGACATGTCCTGACTGTGGCTCTCACCACGATAGGGACATCAACGCTGCGATAAACATCTTGAGGGCTGCCTTGGGTCCCTCTGTGGAGCAGATGTAAGACGTTCCCTCGGAAACGCGAACTGCTACGAAGCACAAGCCCAACCCTTTAGGTTTGGGTGCCTTGACCTCAAGAGATTTGGTATTATCCCACAACAACTGTTTCCTCTCCGAGCATGTCAATGATTTTTACGGAGACGCTGGCATCAGGACGTGGTAGTGAGACTGTGTATTCTCCCTCAACAAAATCTTCCTTTTTCTTTGGAACGTCGCTTTCAACAATGACGAGGTAGAGAAGCAAATCCGAATCAGCAACCTTTTCGAGAATATCTTCCTGCAGTGCATTGTTGAAGTTTAATGTCTGTATTCATTGTGATTATTCTTTCAGTCGTCATAACACGATATTACCCACAAGCCCAATTATTTCGTAAGCCCTAAATCTCAAAGTTGATCGAGCAACTTCTCATATTCTGTATGTGGACCGATCCAGAACCAAACGATTTCTCCATTGTCAAAAACTCCAACGGCTCGATAGTTGATATTGATACGAACAGCGTAAATTGGTTCAGTGTCGTGTACTTTCTTGAATTGCAGGCTTGGATGGTGTGAATTCTCCCTGAACAGTCTGTAGGCTCCTTTAGCTTGTTGTCGGATGTTGCTTGGTAATTTCGCCAGCATCTGACGGAAGCGTTTTGTCGTTCTTGAATTCATAGTTGGTCTGGATTGAGTTTCTTGGTTTGACCGCTACGATGTTCAATAATTGCTTCAGAAGCCAATTTGGATAATACTTCTTGAGAACTGGCGAATAATTTATCCCATTTTTTCTCGGAACGTAGTTCAACAAGCACCCAATCTGCCAGTGCATCCTGTTCCTTCGGTGAGAGCTTTGATGCTTCTGTAAAAGCTTGTTCAAGGCGTGTTGTCATTGGGATACCTCCATACAAAAAGTGGTTAGCGGTGCCAACGCTATGATAAAGTGCAAGTATCTGATTGTAAGCCTGATTAAGTATAAGGCATTTTTAGCAAATTTTCAACCTTTTTCCGTCACCGTACAGGGTCATTCAATAAGATTTTCGCACAAGATCGCGAGCACGAAGAAATTGAGGAAATACCCTATCAAAAACCCCAAGCAAAAACACTCGCTCCTACAGCAGAACAACACTCACATATACGATGAAGTATCACGATCCGATTCTTGGAAGATTGGAGAGAGGTAAGTCAGATCGGCTGGACTACGGAATAGGATATGCAATTCTTTAAATCTGTAGGCGTCCATGCCAGGATATTTTTGGCGTAGGTCAGGGAAACTTGTTTCTGAGATAATAAAGGAGTCCATTTGCACGTGTTCGCCCCGGAAGCGTTCATGGGAGAGCGTTTTCAGTCTTTTGAAGAGGGTGATTTTCTCGTTGTACTCGTGAATGGCTTCATGCACCATCCCGTGGGGTTCAATGAAGACGATGCGTTGTTTTATATCTTCGGTTATCCAGAGGATGAAGTCCGGATAGAACCCTTCATTTTCATAAAAGCCGATGCCTTTACCACGGCTCTGGTTGCGTAAAAGAAAAACCTCCTTTTTTGCAAGAAGTTCTTCGCTTTGTTGGTGAACATAATCGCGTAGATCTTCTACAAATCGTTGTTCGCTTTTTTCCAAAGCTGGGGGTGTTGCGCGCCATGAATCGTTAGTTTTCCCAATAGCGAGGAGCGGTTGATAGAGGTGCTGCTCGTTAAAGACTCTAATTAATCCAGAGTGTTCCCCGGAGGTTTCATAGAGTTCGTCTGTTTCTATTAAGTGCTGGATCTGCTGTTCAATTTTATCTGCCTTATCTCGCGGAACGGAAACTTTCCAATCTGTGAAGTTAGGGTCTTTTTTATTTAATTTCCGCAACCGTACCGTGTTGCCGCTCCACTGCTTCTGAATGATGCTGTAAAATTTAGCGATGTATTTTCGGAGGAGTATCAGAACCAAACCTTCTAAACGTTCAAGTTCCGCTAATGATGTCGGTATTACTTCAGAGTCATTCATGACGGAGAGTTTATATAAACCCTCGTTTGGATTGAGAATCTGTTTGAGGGTTTTTATATCAAAAATGAGGACGTGAAACTGCTTCTCCTGTTTGTATTCAAGGAGTTGCAGGCAAATTTTTTCCCAATCTATAAGTTCCAGGCTTGCTTCTGGAATGTGAGTTTGAAGAGTTGCCTCGGCATGTTCACCCCGGATACCACTTTGTGAGCTGCTCCGAATAATATCAACGCTTTGCGTGGTGTGGGTAACAACGATGCCGCCCCTCACTGCAAGGGGAACACACTGACCTTTAGAAGCTTTGTGGTAAGGGTCGACTGCTGGCACATAAAGCCGATTCGCAAGGTGAACTGCGTTGGGCTTGATTGGCAATTCTAATTGGATCGGTTCTTCGTGTGGCACGCCTTCACGGGTGAGGTAGTCCCTGAATTGTGCCATGAAGTTGGCACGGACCGCAAAGATATTAAGGGTTTCTAAGAGAGATATATTGGATGGATGCTCGCCATCCAAGGCAGCACTGCGTTTGAGACTCATGTCTTTGCCGCGCAAGCGGACACCTCTGCCAAACAACTGAATGATTTGGGAGCCTTCCTGTCTACCGATGTTGAGCAATCCCATGGCAGTGACACGCCATCGGAATTTGCAAGTTCGCGGAGGTGCTGTTCGCTTAAGCCTTCATTGGGTGTGATAAGGACAATGTGGTCTAACGTCTCTTTGGCGTAGTGGAGATACTGGTGGTAGTTGATGTGCATGATGAGGGTTTTGCCGGCACCCGTTGCCATGTAAAAGGCAAGTTTGTCGAGGTCGGCATCTGTAAAATCGGCATCCATGTCATCACTGGGTGCTCTGGACTCATTCCGTTGTTGGACAAAAGCGTTGAGTTGTCGTAGGAGTTCCGCGGGTCTATTGAATTTCCAATCTAAGACAATTTCCGTATAGAGCAGTGATAGGTATTGGAAGTAGCGGAGGACAATCGGCTGGGTGCGTGTGTTGTTGATGGCAGACAGATGCCGTTTGATATTCGCATCGTAGAGGGATAATTTCTCATTAATTTCGGGTTTTATGTTCGGGAGCGACTTCAGGAATTGGCAGATTTCGGTGTGTCCATCCGAGTTACCGCCGTCATCAAACCTTTTGATGTCGGTGAGGAGGTCGCGCGTGGTTTTATACCCGAAGTGGCTGTTGATCCATGCATGGAGGGTAAGATGATTGTCAAGTCTGCGTTGTGAACTGTTGGGCATAAAGATTGTCCTTTTTTTCTCAAAATTGCGGATGATACAAATTTCGTGGGCGATATTAACCTAAGTTGCTACTCACAGGTTTTGAACGTTTCAACAAAGTTTTTGACAAATAGATATGAGAAGTGCTCCGCTGTAGCATAACCTGTTAGGTTGTGCCGTGTATTTCCGAAATCCTGTAAATCCATAAATCCTGATTCTGACAAAATATTTATACGCCCAAATTACACTTGATTAAGAAAACATCAATCGCTTGAAAAGTGGATCTAAGGATTCAGCTTCCGGAATAATGCTGTCTGTGTTGAGATATGTCTTGTCTGCTCCTTCTGTGAGTTTGTTTTCCTGGATGAAATTGTAATCACGTTCCCAATCTTGTTGTTTCCATCCTGCAGTTTCACGCCAGATAATGACGACGGTTTTTTGTCCAACTGTGCCACGATAGACAAGATAGCGTCTGTCGTCGTCATAAAGGCATTGACGGGTTTTAACCGAGATACCAATGAGGTAATTGAAAGTTTCCGGTAGATCCACAGTCTGCGTTTGTGTCTGCATATCCTTGACGATGTTGAGTCGGTAATCGAACGGGTTTTGAAGTTTGGAAACATTCAACAATGTCGGACTTTCGCGGGTTTCGCTTCCTGACAGATAACTCAGTTGGTGTTCATCACTGAGTAGATTCTGATGTTCGCGTTCGGTGAATTCGATATTGTTGAGGGCATCTTCATAGGATTCGATGCGTTGGTATTTGATGATATGGGAGAGACGGCTTTCACGAGAAACCGGTTTGGCATTCTTCCACTTTTCGGCATAAACGGCCTTTTTGATGCGTGGTTTGAGGACAGTATCGAAATGATGTCCCATCTCAATGAGGATGTATTTACGGTTGCCGTCATCTTGGCGGTTGAGGTTGATAGTGGCATGAGCAGTGGTGCCGCTACCGGCGAAAAAGTCAAGTATGGTTCCTGTGCCTTCCGGCGTAAGTGTCCACACAAGTTCTTCATACAACCTAACAGGGTGGCAATAAGGAAAATTGAGTCCCATAGCGCCCAGTTGAGGTTTACCTTTTGCCCCTGAAGAAATTATTGTTGTTAGTTCACTGGTGGCATGGTCTTTTAAAAAAATTTTTCGTAAAGGCTGCGTAGTTTCATCGCGTCCAAAAACAATTAGGTCTTTCGCTAACAATTCTTTCATAGTTTCAGGTGCTCTACTCCATCCATTGGGGGGAACTTCACATGGTTTTTGAGTAATTGGATGAGTGAGTTTCTCAAAAAATTTAGGATCAGTACGAGGTTCTGGTGCTGCCATACCAACGCATGCATAAACATTTCCAGTATCATCTATTTCACAATAATTTCGCTCACCAGCACTAAAAGTACGCTGGTCATTAACCCAATTTTTAAAGATTTTTCTACACTCTTCTGTCGTACCACCCTGCCCCTTTACCAACGTGGCCGCCTTTTTAAGAATTGCATCACGGTTGAGGGATTGTGAGTAAAGTTTAATATTTCCTTTAGAATTGCAGACAATATATTCGTGTTGTGTAGCAATCGTGTTTGTTCCGAAGACAGGATTTCTCTTGTCCCACACAATCGTCCCCTGATCATCCATTGACAGCGCCTTGAAAAACAGAAAAAGTTTCTCATATTCGTTCTCGTCAATATGACAAAAGAAACAACTAGTAGTCGTTCAGTTTTGAGTTTTAGGATATAACCATTTGAGTTTGATGCGTGCGTCGTGTGTGGTAAATCGCCAGTCGACGGGACCTGCCGTCCGATTGCGATGTGCCTGCCAAGCGGCAACTTCTGACCGAAGCGTCTGTAGGTCCGGGATGCGCCGGTTCAGACATTGTCTTGAGAAGACACTGAGTTGAATCTCAGCGATGTTCAACCAACTCCCGTGTTTCGGGGTGTAGACGATCTCTAAACGTGCAGATAAGCGATCTGCCTCCTCAACAGAGAACGCTTTATAGAGAGACTTGATCGTGTGTGTATTGAGATTATCGCAAACGACCGTCACTCGCTCGGCCTCGGGATAGACTGCGTCTAAAAGATATTTGATTTCTTCTGCCCAATCCACAGCGGTCCGACGCTCACGCACTGAGACGTGTCGCCACCCTTGAAGGGGGTTGGTAAATAAGAACGCCGAAACCACCGCAACGCGCTTATACTCGTAATCTTTTCGGGCGATGCGTCCAGGTTTCGCAGGCACAGGCGGACGGAGGTCTTTGTGGAGCTGCACAGGGCGTTCATCCATCGCAACCACCGGACGTTTCGGGTCTTGCGGACGTTCGTAGACGTCTAAGACCCGCTCCATCGCCGCAACGAAGTCGGCATTTTCAGCGGGAGGAATCACCCAGTACGCCCACCGATGCGGACGTAACTCGTTTTTTTTAGCGTCTGTCGAACGGTTTCAATAGAGATACTTTCAACAACCTGAAGTTCAACGAGGTGATCTGCGAGGAGTTGAAGCGTCCACTGAGAGAACCCTTCCGGGGGATCGCTACACGCTAAGGCGATCAAGCGCGCCTCGCCTTGACCATCGAGTTTCCGCACGTGAGAGGGGCGACTTTGGCGTTTGCGCTCCAACGCCCCGAGTCTCTCGCCGGCGACAAAGCGTTTGCGAACATTGTAGGCGGTTTGCCCACGACACCCAAACGCCTCGGCGATTTGCGCATCCGTCCAAGCGGGACCGTTGCGATCCGACTTCAGCAAGATATGGGCACGCATGAGTTTCAGCGCAGAGTGATGTCCTTTGCGAACTAACGTTTCAAGCGTCTGACGCTCTTCAGATGTCAACTCAACTCTATGTTTTTGTTTTCTCATCACAGACCTCTTGGAGATAAGATGTAAATTATGGTAAGAATATACCATAGAACCTCTCAAAAAGTCAATACACTTTACTAAAACTTAATATTGAAGCACTACTAGCAGGGGACATTAACCGCTCAGCTAGGATAACCCTATCTGCCATCATTGATAGCCAACTTGAATGTTGATAGGCATTTTTGTAAAGAAATCCACTTGTCTTAGTGTTATACGGTGGATCAATGTGAATACATTTTATGGATTCTCGGTATTTCTCTGTCAGTAAGTTTAGTCCTTGAAAGTTCTCCCCGTGGATGAGCAAACCGTCTGTCTCGGTGTCCAGATTGTCAAAATGGGACAAAAGGCGGTCTTTGAAGTCGGGATCAAAGTGGCAGGTGTCTAAGATGAGGTTTGGGTGCTGTTCGAGGAAGAACCCCCCTTTATCCCCCCGCAAGCGAGGGGAGGTTAGTGGGAAATCGGGATTGAAGAGATCTGCATCTATTTCGTGAATAGCAAAGAGGGACTTCCATTCCGCAAGTTGTGCTGTGTTTTGTGCGATTTCGGGGTAGAGTTCTTCGGGGACGCGGTCAAGCGTGAGGCAGTAGTCGGTGGAGAGGACGAACTTCTTTTTGAGCCAGAGACGTTTTTGGAATTCTTCGATGTGGGAGAGGAAGTCTATAATTTGGGAGGCGATGCTGTGGACGAGTTTCGCTGCTTCGAGCCAATTATTACTGTTTGTTAACAGTAAATTTACTACCCCCCCCCCATTTTTAACGTTTGTTAAAATTAAGTCTGACAACGGGATAACTTCGTTTTTAATATAGGTATCGAGTTCGCGGGTGAGGAAGCCGTTGAGGTCTTTGTGGATGAAGAAGTCGGCGGTGTTGCGGCGGGTGTAGGTGCGAAGGTGTTTTTTGAGGGTGGTTATACCATCTACTTGATGATCAAGGACCGAGAGCGCATTATAATGATTCGTCAATTTTCCCATGATTTCAGGTTCAGCGGTATCAATGATTTTGTCCTGCTGTTTTTGTCCACTATAGCGTTTCTTTTCTGCATCGGTGAGCGGGATGTTACTCAGGAAATGTGACGCTCGTATATATTTCATGTAAGGGCAGTTCACACTGGATTGAGGTGAGTGGCAGCAGCTGTTCAAGTTTTTGAAAATCGGTAAGAACCCACTTTTCTGCGTGTCGGACGTAGTGATCAATGTGGATCTTGTCTTGGGAGACGAGAATGTATTCTCGTAAGGACTGGAGTTGTCGGTAGTGTGAGAATTTTTCGCCTCTGTCATAAGCCTCTGTTGACGGAGAGAGCACCTCTACGATAACAATCGGGTTGAGGAGCGAGTCAAAAACATCGTCTTCAAAGCGGGGTTCTCCGCAAACAACACCGACATCGGGGTAGAAATAGGATTTTACTGAGGGAATACTGACACGCATCTCATTAGCGAATGCGAGGCATCCACTTCCTCTCAGGCGAGTTCGGAGTTCACCGGAGATATTGTAAGTAATGAGGTTATGCGCGAAACTTGCACCGGACATTGCGATGATTTCACCGTTCACGTATTCGCTTCTAACTGTATCCGCGTCAGGGATTGCCTTGCGTTCTAAAGTGATATATTCCTCGGGCGTGAGATATGTTTGAGCTGCTCTTGTTGCCATGACTCCCTCCCGAAATTTATTGGTAATCTAATTATACCGTAGCAACATGTGGATGTCAAGATTTTTGTCTGGCATCTGCTAACTTCTAAAGAGATTTAAGTATTCCTCTAAGACAAAAAGGCGGTTGCGGGAGAAGCCAGTGGTTTCTTTTAGGATGCCGAGTTCTGTCAGGGATTTTAGGAGCAAACTTGCACTGGAAAAAACCATTTCTAATTCCGCTGCAGCCCAATTTGCGTTGACTATTGGTTGTGCGAACAGCGATAATATAGCATGATTCTATCTCCCCGAAAGCACGTCGCGGACTTCGTTGACAATAGCATCGGGTTCAATGCCTTCACCTTGTCCCTCGAAGTTGAGAAGAATACGGTGTCGAAGGGCGGGAAGCAGCACATCATCGATATCCGAAAAAGCGACGTTGTAACGCTCATCAAGAAGGGCATTGATTTTGGCGGTGAGAGCTATCGCTTGGACACTCCGAATCCCCGCACCGAGGTGGACGTAACGCTTGACGGTCTCGGGCGCGTTCTCGGCATCCGGATGTGTGCCGCGGACGAGGCGGACAATGTGGCGTTCGACATGCTCCGCGATGATGACCTGTGGCACGAGTTGACGCATCTCGTTGAGCGTCTCAGTATTCGTCACCTTGTCAATAGTGACCTCGGCACCGGATGTCGTGCGTCGTAGGATTTGGACAATCTCATCTTCGCTTGGAAAATCAATCAGGAGTTTGAAGAGGAATCGGTCGAGTTGCGCCTCTGGAAGTGGGTAGGTGCCTTCCATTTCCAATGGGTTCTGTGTGGCGAGAACACAAAACGGTTCTTCTAACTTGTGGCTGGTGCGTCCGACGGTGACGGTGCGCTCTTGCATCGCTTCAAGGAGCGCGGATTGGGTGCGGGGTGTGGCGCGGTTGATCTCGTCGGCGAGGATGAGTTGAGAAAAAATGGGTCCCTGCTGGAATTCAAACTGCCTTCTGCCGTGTTCATCCTCAATAAGGAGTGTTGTACCTGTGATGTCGGAGGGCATCATGTCCGGTGTGAATTGGATGCGCTTGAAGGAGAGATCGAGTGCTTCACTGAGCGTATAAATCAGTTGCGTTTTCCCTAAACCCGGAATGCCCTCAAGGAGGGCGTGTCCGTTGGCGAGCAAGCAGAAAAGTACGCCTTCAATAATTGCGTCTTGACCGACAATGCGTTTTTGGACTTCGGCTTTGACGTTATAGAAGGTCTCTCGGAATTGCTGGATTTGGGTTTCTAAGTTCATGTTTTTTAGGCGAGGTTAGAAACCTCGCCAGCAGTTAATTTGGTGATCCGTACTCTACCAGTTGTCTCTGGTAACGTAGAGAGATCGGTTTTCCATCGGGAGTGTGATGTGCTTACCACCGAGTCGATGTGATTCAATCATGCCCATAAGCGTTTCTATACTCCGACGCGCGAGGTGGACGGGTCCTTTCGTCTCCCGGTCTTCGTCGAGTGCTTCGGCGATGTCGGTGATGCCCATGACAGTGCCTGTCGCTCTGGATGTCTCTGGGAACGGCACTTCTTCAAAGAAGGTCCCGTCTTTTTTTCTGAATTGGATTTCTCTACTATTGTTTTGTATACGGATCTTACCGGCGGTGCCGCAGACCTCATATTCGGGTCCGGTGCCTGCGGTGTTATAGCCGTGGACTCCGTTGGAATAACGGATGTAACCACAAGCGATACCCGGGTCAACGTTGAGACGGTTGCCATCCCAATCTGAATCTTTGCATATAATCGCGCCCGTCACGAAGTCAACCTCCGGGTCACCCGCGAGGAAGAGAAGCATATCGGCGGCGTGGGTTAAGCCCCAGAGCGCAGAACCGGCTCCGTATTGGGCAATGGAGCATAAAACATCGCCGATTTCACCAGCATCCACAAGATCTCGCACTTTTCGATAGATCGGCATGTAGCGACGCTGCGTGCCGTAGTTGAATTTGACACCGTGCTTTTGAACAATGTCTACCATGATGTCCGCTTCTTCCATGGCGCAGCAGAGCGGTTTTTCACAATAGATGCCCTTGACTCCATTTTCGGCGGCAAAGACGGTCATGTCGGCGTGTGGACCGGGACGCGTGGCGATACAGACGATGTCGGGTTTCTCTTTTTCGATCATCTCTTGGTAATCTGTATAGGCGCGCTCGGCTCCGTAGCGTTGTCTGATGGCTTCGGCTTTCTCGGCAAAAACATCTGAGACTGCGACGAGGTCTGTTCGTTCACAGGCGACAGCGGCGGCTGCGTGTGAGAAGGGTTGCCAAATAAAACTATCGGCTCTGCCTTCGACTTCGTCGTCAATGGTCGCGCCCATCCGTCCGCATCCGATGAGACAGGCTTTGTATGTGCGTGGCATAATTTTCTCCTTTATGAGACAGCACCTTTATGGATTTGGATAATCGTATCGTCCTGAATTATAGGTTATACGCTTTTCCTCGCGTAGAGATACTCAGGACAATACATTTTTGATTTTGTGAGTCTACTTCATAGATTATCCTATAACTTCCAAGACGATAGCGATACTGTCCACTGTGAGATCCCTTGAGTTTGACGATATTGGGTCCAAAGAAGGGATTCTGGATTAACCGCTCAATTGCTTCATTGACCCGGCGTTCCATATTGGTATCAAGATCGTTGTAATCCGCTTGTGCCCTACCGGTGAATTGAATTTCAAACACCGCGTTTAACATCATCCCAGTTTTTTAGTCTACCGGCTTTCACATCGGCCTCAGCTTGTTCCAGGCTTTTGACAATTTCGGGATCGCTTGCCAATTCGTACGTTGCTTCCCATGCTTCCTTATCATAGAGATAGTTCATGTAATCGATAGCGGCTCTGAGTTTTTCGGTCGGAAGTCGCTCGATTAACATCACTGCCTGCTGCTGGAGGTTTGATTTCTTCATCAGAGGAACTCCTTAAAGGGCTGGCTTTCCCTTGGTTTATCATTGTTAATAGGTTACCAGAACTCCGAACGGTTTTCAAGTCTATTGGAGGTTGCTGAGTGTGGCCACATGAAGTTTCAATAAGTATTCATGAAACCGCGCCTTTGACAGCAACTGACTGCTAACTGCCATTATGCGCCGGTGTAGAGTTTCCCGAAATAGGGACGGTAACCTGCGGGTCCAGGGTAGCCATTCCAGTAATGCACATCAGCAGGGAAAGTGTCTTCGCCCCCACTCCGAAGCCATGCCATAAGTGCGGGATCGGTGCCGCGGCGTTCGATTTCATCAATAGCGGCTGCGTGCAGTCTGGCAACAACATCAGGATGCTCGTTCGCAACGTCGTCCAATTCACCGAGCCGGACGAGTCTCGAATTTTCAGGTTTCGTGCCGACCTCTAAACTCCACTCACGATCAAAGACAGTGAAGAGATTGAGATTTGGGTTCTCCGTGCTGTTCTCCCACCTTTCAATGCTGCCACCTGAAAGTGCGAGATCCCTTTCACCGGCTTCTCCGTTGCGCGCTGGGATTACGATGTCGTGTCCTTCAATGCCATCGGGACGTTCTTCTCCTAAAATATTGAGAATTGTTGGGAAGAAGTCTTGCGGTTGGACGATAACGTTGCTTCTGCCCCCACCTTCTTCGCTGTCGCCATCAGGAAGTCGAATAAAGAGCGGGACATGCGCTTCCTGCTGACGGACAGGTTGCCCTTTGCCAAACCTACCGCGTTCACCGACATTCGTGCCGTGGTCAGCAGTAAAGATGACAGCGGTATTCTTGTCAAGACCTGTGGATTCAAGTGCATCAAGGAATTGTCCGAAGCAGTGATCCATCCATGTCGTTTTCGCGGCGTATTGCGCTTTGATGTGTTGTTTTGCTTCATCCGAAAGCTTCGCATTACCGCGTGCGCCGAGACTCCGCGGATCAACGCGTCCGTCGTAACCGGGACGGGTATCGTATTTTTTCATGAACTCAAGCGGTGCGTCCCAAGGTTCGTGTGGATCGAAACAGTCTACCCAGAGAAAGAAATTGTCTCGTTTGGCGTTGTCTTTGAGGAATTGTGCCGCGGTGTTGAAAAGTCTCGCGCAGTTCCAATCTTCAGGTTTCTTGCGGTTTCTATTTGCACGCGCGTAACTGCGGAGCATTCCAGATTCAGCGGCTTTGTCATCCACACAATCAAAGAGAGGTTGACGCGTCCAGTTGTCGGGCCATACTACGGTATCGCTAATCCAATCCCTATCGACCTCGGCACCGCGCACGAACGTCCATGCGTGGAAGGGCCAATCGAAGTTATGTCCCCCATTGACAAGGTGCGGTGTATCATGGATGAGTTGCGTCGCGTAGCCGTTTCCTGCGAGCGTCCACGGTAAGGTTTGGCGTTCGTGGCGGAGCGGTTTCCACGGATGGATGGGCGCGCCGTATTGCCCAGTGATAACATCGGTTCGATAAGGAATCGTTGGGAAACTGGCGCAGAAAGCATAGTCGAATGCTAAGGCTTTGGAGGCAAATCGATCGATGTTGGGTGTCTCTATCCAGTCATTTCCATTTGCGCCGATGTAGTCGTAACGGAGTGTATCAATAACAATATAAGCGAGATTCATTTTTCTAATTTTCCTTGCGGATAAGTAACGGAACTTGTAACTTGACAGTTTCCGTGTCTCTGATTCTGACAGCTAACTATATTACCATTTTGGGATTGCGCCGAGTAAGAGTTGCTGTTGCGGTGTGCCCTCTTCTCGGAGTTTTGTGACGCGAGGACCATCGAAGGGTTCACGAGATTTCATCCACGCGTTCTGGTAGCACATCAGGCAGACGCGCCGACATTGTGCCGAATTGTTAGCGGCACCCCGATGCCATGTCCATCCGTCGAACATAACCGCTTGTCCAGGGGATGCGAGTACCCGTTTTTCATCGGGCAATTCAACAGGAGTAGGCGGTGGACGGAAAGGTGCTCTATGGCTGCCGGGTTGGATAACCGTGGGACCGTTTTCATCGGTAACTTCGTCGAGATAATAACCACAGTTAATCTGTGCGGGGAGACTCCCGTAAGGTGTTCCGTTTGGGGCGACGGGCCAGGGACCATCCCGATGCCAATGCTGATCTGGCGTTCCGGGTTCGGTAATACGTGCCGTCGCACTGTGGAGTTGGACACAAGTGCCTAATATAGCCTCCATCCGCTTTAGAACAGGCGGGTTGTCTAACAGAAACGCGAACCGATCGTCTTCCTCAAGGAGTTCACCAATGAATTGGCTTTTGTCGTTGCGTTCGTAACTGTCATCGAGTGCCTCACGCAACGACTCGATCTGTTCTGGTGTCGCGGCGTTATCGACGACGAGGTATCCCCAATTCAGGAAAAAGTTGACCTCTTGTTGCAGTTGGTGATCCAATTCAACGTTGAGTGTTGGCGGTACTACACTTGGACTTGCCATCGGTTATGCCTCCTTAATTGCGTCGCGGTCAGCAGTTGCCCACTCTTCCCAACGTTCTTCGTCGGAGTGGAGGAAACCGGAATTGCATCGGGGTTGGAGTTGATCGTCTACACCAAGAAGCCGCATGTGCTGATGGTTATTCGTGGCTTTCGCAGTTTCCAACAACTTTTGGGTATGCGGACCCGTGTGATGATCGGTGTGCTTCAGCCATGTCAGGTTATAATAGATGCTGAAGAAATAGCGTAAGTTTCCAGAAGTATTCGGTGTACCGGAGTGAATAAGCCCGTTATGGGTGATAACAACATCACCGGCTTTCATGTGGACCAATGTTTCGTCGGGATGTGGGACGCTCCGTTGCGAATCTTCCATGGTGATCGGTTTTCGATGCGAACCGACAATGACACGGAGGGGTCCGTATTCATCTGTTAAGTCCTGCAAATAAGATATAGCGTTGATGGCGTTTGGACGATGATAGGCATCGGTGTATGGAACGTGCGCCCAGCGATCGCGGTGCCAGCCAGAAACTCTGCCTTCTGCTTTCTCCTTCTCAATTGACGCAAACGCGGCGAGCGTGAGGTTATCTAATTGCACAAAGGGACCCATCACCTTTTCTACAAATTCAAGAATAGTCGGATGTGAAACAGCGGGCCACATCAGTTTAGGTACCAATTCGAGTGTGTTTCCGAACCACATTTGCCCGTCGTTGGCTGCGGAGAGTTCTTGGTGCTTCTCCCGCCAATTTTGCATCTGGGGTTCGTCAAAAACCTTCTCAAAGATCGTGAAACCCTCGGTTTTATAGGCTTCAAAGTGTTCGTCTAATGTTGGCATTTTTTAATTTTCCTTGCGGAGGAACAACGTGCGTTTGAACTTTGACGCGCGTTCCATCTATCCGCCTGCACCGTTGTTGCAGGCTACCGTTAACGCAATCCACTTAAGAACGCAATCCGCCAAGGATTGCTTCGGCGAGTTCCATGGTTTTAACAGCCTCGTCAAGATTCGCGGCAGGGAACGAAACAGGCGTATCGGATTTCACACAATCCAAAAAATATCTGTTTTGCTCAACCGTGCCACCGGTCCCTGCTTCGGTAATATCGTGTTGCGTGCCATCGCAGAAAACGGTTCCGCGGGAGACTCCCTCAAGATAGGCGGAGATGTCTCTGCCGTGAATCTCATAACGTTCAAGGCGGGCGTTCGTCGTGTAATTTGCGATATGCTGGGCAACACATCCGTTATCAAATAGAATGAGTGCGGCGTGGACATCTTTGTAATCTGAGATTGTCCGCTGGACGACACTATGGACTTCTTGGACATCCGCTTCCGCAATAGCGCGGATCGCATCAAGGGCATGAATCGGTGTTTCCAAGAACATGTTGTCCATCAAGTGCTCTGGAAATTTGCCTGACTGTGCCAATCGGGTGATGCTCTTGTGGAATTCGCCAACGATCTGTGTTACAGGACCGCGTGTGGTAACTTGGCGTTTCGCTTCGACGATGATCGGGTGAAAACGGCGGTTCCAACCGACCATCCCTTTCGCGCCTGTCCGTTCTGCCGCGCTACGTAAGGCGATTGTCTCTGAAACGCTCATCCCTGGGGGTTTCTCCAAAAGCGTATGGACACCGCGTTCAAAACACGGAAGTGCCGCCTCGCCATTGAGGTGTGCGGGTGTAGCGACAAAGATAGCGTCTAAGGTTTCGTTGTCCAGTAATGCGTCAATGCTCTCGTATTTTGCTGAGACGTTGAACATGTCCGCGGCGTTGTCGCGTGCGGCTTCGATTGGATCACAAACGGCAACGAGGTCGGTATCGTCAAATTCCGAAAGGATTTTCATGTGACCGCGACCTCTACCGCCGCAGCCGATGACAGCAATTCGTAGTTTCGACATCGTTTTCTCCTTCAAATGGTTCTCAGTCATCAGTTATCGGTTCTCAGTCACGAGAGAGAATGAAAGAGACCCCGAAGGTTAGAAAAGTGGAAGATTGAAAAGGAAGCCCATTCTTTCACTCTTCTCTTCCAGCCTTCCGTTCTTATCTTCCAACCGTAATACCGATTGCTGACTGCCTTTTTCCTTAGTGTCGGATGTGGGGTGCTTCCATGACTTCCCGCTGCTCAGGGGACATATCCTCAATGATGAGGTATCCGGTCAAATCGAAGAGATATTTTTGATCTTCGTTCATTGGTGGTGCCTCCTTTTTTTAAATATCCGCAAGGCGTTAAATCAGGTGATTCGTTTATTGAGGTAAAATTAAAAACCTGTCGCTTCTGCGACGCTCTGAGGTTTGCCAGTTGCATCCCCTCCGAGCCACCGATAAGAACGTGGATACAGCGTTAAAGATCTATCCTCAAGCGGAAGTTTGACGGGTGCACTGTTTCGGTTCGCGGAGAGTTTTGCAGCAATGGCAATCTCCAACGCCTGTCGGAGATCCGCGCCTGTAATCCACGGGTGACCGTTACCATTAACAGCCGCCAAGAAGGAGCGAATGGAACCGGTGAGGTAACTGAATTCACTCCACGGATACGGACTGTAGTTGGGATCGATTCGGACGCGATTGCCGTGCGGGTCGTACCCCTTGAAAATTTCTGGTGGATTCCAATCCCATCGGACAAGGCATTCATCTGTCCAAACGTCTACGCCACGACAAAGTGTTGGGGTTCCAAAGACGTTGCATTCCAAACCGTTTGTAAGCTGAAAGCGTCCGTTGATGATTAAACCTTCATCGGTTTCTGCTTCTAATGCTTCAGGTGGGGTTCCCCATGCGACTACCTCCTCAACCTCGGCATTGGTGAACAGACGGAGTACGGAGATGTGTTGGCATCCGCCACCAGAGATTTCACCACCGAACCCGTGAACACTCGCGCCTCTGATTTCGCCTAATTCGCCATTGTGTAGCCGAGATGCCGCTTCTTGGACTTCATTCATTGCCCGCTGTAGGTTACCTCCAGCGAAGACGACACCGCGTGCAGTACATATTTCAACCATTGCATCGGCATCTTGTAGACACGCGGCAATCGGTTTCTCAGTGGAGATCCCTCTGACTCCAGCTTCGGCACACGCAACCACCACATCTTTCATGTATTTCGTGGGTGTGACGACCACTGCGATGTCAGGCACAATGTCCTGTAATAATACTTCCACATCTGGATAAAGAGCTGAAACGTCAAAACGGGCACCGAGAACATCTCGCCGTTGTACATTGGCGTCGGCGATTGCGACGATTTCTGTGTCGGGATAAGCGGTGTATGCCTCGGCATAATTTTGTCCCATCCGTCCACATCCGATGATGGCTACGCGATATTTGGTGTCATTCATTTTTAGGCTCCCTGCTCGCGTATGCTATCAACACTCAAAAAGTGTGTCAAGGAAAAAACAGGCAATCAGGAAGTACACTCGTGAGAAAAGGCAATACCAAAAACGCGCTTGTTTTTTTTCGGTATTTGGCGTATAATTAGGCATATTGAGAATTTATATTCACTCGGTGATTTCAAGAGGACTCTGCAACAATTGGATTGCTCTGATACATTGGAGGTGCGAGGAAAATGGAAACCGGACAGATCGAGAAACAACTCAATCGCTATGTACCAGACCTGAATGTGCCTTTTGAAGACTTGCAAAAACAGTTAACTGCTTTCATTCAAGAGGAGCGGGAACAATTAAAAGCCCGTATCTTGAAAGGCGAAAACGGGTTTACGGCTTGCAAGATTCACGCTGAGATGTGGGATGCAGTTATTCAGAAGGTTTACGAGGTAGCCTCTTTTCAAATTCAGGACGAATACCAAAAGCAGATCGAGGTGTTGAAGCTACTTCCAGACTTTAAGGTAGACGACTTAGAAGCAGAATTTGAGGGATGGAGACCGGATGTCGCCCTCTATGGTGTCGGCAGTTACGGCAGAAATGAACTTTGCTATTTTTCGGACGTGGACGTTATTTACACGTCCTCTGTAGACTTAGAGGATATTTACGATGAAAGCACGCTTGAACTTATCCGATGGTTCTATGATTTTTTCGACAGTCTCCACGCCGTGATTCCGGGGTTTGAGTTCAGTTTTATCTATCGCCCTTTGACGGATATAGCCCAATGGAACTATCAGGATATGACTGCGTTGATCGATATGCGGTTTATCGCTGGTGATGCGTCGTTGACCGAGGATTTCCGGAAAGAGATACACTCTGGAAAATCGGATATTTCGCTTGTGCTGGATCTACTGAAATCAAAAGCAGATTCTTTTGAAGCGTCTGAGGATACAATTTATCTCAATCAACCGAATGTGAAAACAGGAAGGGGTGGACTCCGTACACTCCAATATGCGCTTTGGATATGCGGTCTTCGAGATTTCACCTCAATCCCTGAACTCTATGAACGCTACGATGAGGGACAACTCATTCCGTCCCTTGATTTTATGTTCAAGGTACGGAATCTTCTCCATGTTCTCGCCGATGCCCCGCATGATGACCTCAGCTATCATCCCGAGAAAGATGATGTGCTTCAAACACAGATCGCTCAGGTTCTCGGTTTTCCAGATGAAACCGATGAGGGACGTTATGCGTTCATGGCTGAGTATTATGCGATGGCAAAATATCTGCATTTCAAAGCGGAACTTCTGATTCGGAAGATGTTGGCGAATGGTATCCCTATCTCGGATGTGCTTGCAGTGAGGACAGAAATTCTGTATTGCATCGATAATAACTTTGGTGAACTTGATGCCAATGAACTTTTTACGCTATTTACCTATTTCCAGCAGTACGACTTTGAAATCGACGCTTCCCTTTCCACATTCATATCTCGGTATGTTCACGCGTTTGATTGGGCTTCTTTCCAGAACCGAATGGCAGAATTGATAAATATACCGGGTGATGTAGAAAAGACCCTAACACGCCTACACCGACTCAATATCTTATCGCATCTCGGTGAAGGTGGGGAACTTTTTGAAAAGGCGATGATGACCCGGAGCGAGCGAAGCCTTGATCCGTATACAGTCGGGAAACATACACTCGTTGCGATTGGGCATCTCGATGAAATTCGCCGAACGGAACCGAGTAGTCCATTTGGTGGTGGTGGCGGTGGTTTCGGTTCGCCCATGTCGCCATCTCCGATCTCTGAATTAGAGGATCTCAATACGGCGTTTCGCTCACTCTCAGATTCTACGCCACTTTATATGGCACTTTTCCTTCACGACATAGATAAACCAGATCCAAAGCATCCGGTGACCGGTGCAGAAAAAGCAGAACACATCGCGCCTGAATTTGGGTTCAACTCACAACAGACGGATGATATTTGCTTTCTCATTCGAGAACACCTGACCATGATAGATTTGGCACGCTACCATCATTGGGATGAAAGCACAATCTCCGAATTTTGTAAGAAGGTTAACTCGTTAGAGCGTTTGACGGCTCTGTACCTACTCACTTACTGCGATTCCAAAGCGAACGGTTCACAGAACTTCAGTCATGTTGTTAAACACAATTTGAAGAGTTTGTACGAGGTATCTCGGACCCGCTTTGTTGGACAGGAAGAAACACAGTGGGGTACCTTCGCGCCTGTTGAAGAGTTCCAACAATTTCTTCACCACATGCCGGTTTCCTACCGTATCAGTGTTGCTCCTGAAGAGATCGCCATGCACATACAGATGACAGCGCAAGCCGAAGTTGCGTCTACAGAAACAGAAGCAACATCAAGCACAGGGATTATTCAATTTGTTGATCGACCCGGTTTTACTGAACTGCATCTCTGTAGTCCGAGTCGCATTGGAAAGTTACACACGGTGAGCGGTCTCTTTTTTGCTAACGGTATAGATGTCCGCGACGCGCGCGTTTACACGAAACAGGATACCAACACTGAACTTGAAATCTATCGGCTTGTCCATCAGCCACCGCATCATCGAGGCGAACCGATGCCCCTCGATGAGGAACTCAAACGGGATCTCGATTTTGACATCCGTAGCCTCCTGGCAGAGGAGGTAACACTTGAACAGGTTTTTGAGAGACATTACGTCAATTTCACTGAAACTTGGCAAGTTGACGATGTGAGTGTTGAGACGGCGCGGAACTATTCAGAAATTGTCGTCGTCGGTGAAGAAAAAGTCGGATTCCTCCACTACTTCAGCGGTATCTTAGCACAACTCGGATTGAACGTTGAGATGTGTAAGTGTTCAGGCTTAGGTGGACAGGCGATTGATCGGTTCTACGTGCAACCGGTGGCGGATCCGACAGCGGTGCACACTGATATTATGGCGGCATTGGAATCCGAGAATGGAGTATCGTAATGAAACAAAGGGTACTTATTACGGGTGCGGCTGGCGCAGTCGGCACAGCACTCTGGCAAGCATGGGAAAAACAGGATGTCTACACGTTGACGTTGATGGATATTAATCCGATCACGGGAGCAAACTCGCGCGTGGTGCGGGCAGATATTCGGGACTATGTGGCGATGCAAGAATTGTGTCGCGATCAAGACGTGTTGGTGCATCTGGCGTATATACGCCAAGATTCACTTGGAAAAGTCGCCGGTGAAGTCAGCGACATCGGTGCGTCGATGAATTTGTTTGAAGCCGCACGAGAGGGTGGCGTTCAGAAGATTGTATATGCGAGCACAAATCATGCCTCAGGATGGAATGAGCGACTGAATTCTCCACCTCGGTTCTCAACTGGGGATCAATTTCGCCCCGATAGCTGGTATGGTGCAATGAAGGGTATGGCAGAGATCGCAGGACGGTATCTCGTTGATGCACACGATATGCGATTCATTAGTTTCCGCATCGGGACTTTCAGCGGCACGTACGAACCGAGCGGGATACGGCACTGTAGCACGTTGCTGACCCCACGAGATTGTGTGCAACTCTTTGGGTTGGCTGTAGATTACGAGGGACCGGTCAAATATCTGATTACGTACGGACGGTCGGCAAATTCTGATGGGTATCAGCAGAGTTATCTCGACATCAGCGGAGCGGTTGAGGTATTGGGGTATCAACCGCAGGACAATTTGGTTAAAACGCATCTTCATAAATTTTTGGAGGAACTGTAAAACACGAAGCTACGCTTCCTCCGCAAGGTAAATTAAAAATGAAGTTTCAAAGACGTTAGCATGTAATGAAATGGAATGCGGATTTAAGGGACCCACGTAAGAATCTAAATACCCGTCATTTCCCTGCAAAGTAAAATTAAAAAATGCGTGAAAATCCCGACTACAACGACCTTTATTACCAGAATACAACTGTCCACTCGCAAATAATAGACATCGTGACAGTGCGCGCTGTGCCGTTAGGTGAGTTTCCTGTGCCGATTGATTGGGAGGCGTTTTTCGGGAATCCATATCCGGTAGAAATAGAGATTGGATCCGGGAAAGGGCGTTTTTTGCTTGAAGCATCAAAGCGGCATCCAGCGGTTAACTATATTGGTATTGAACGGGCACAGAAGTACATCGCATTGACGCAAGACCGGTTTGAAAAGTACATGCGGCATTTCGGTGTAGATAGAGCGTCAGGGACATTCTCAAATGTCCGTCTTGCGTGGACAGATGCGAACTACTTCTTAACACGGTATGTGCCTGCTGGATCTGTTCAGGCATATCATATTTACTTTCCTGACCCATGGCCCAAAAAACGGCAACGGAAACGACGAATTTTTCGGAACCGAGACTTTCTCCTTGCCCTGAAACGCACACTCAATCCGAATGGCGGTCGGCTTTATATTGCCACAGACTATGCGGAATACTTCCAAGAGATTCAGGAGCGTCTTGCTGATTTACCAGCGTTGTGCCCTGTCGAGGCAGACCTCAGTCCAGATCAGGATATCGCAACCAACTTCGAGATGAAGTATGTTTTGGAAGGCAGGGATATCTATCGAGCGGTTTATGAGAGATTAAAAAATGAAGTTAGAAGAACATGAAAACGCCAGAAAAACGCAGGCACTGCCTGAATTGTGGCAATCTCTCCCGAATGTGCCAGGTGTCTATCTGATGAAAGCCTCCGACGATACTGTCATCTATGTCGGAAAAGCGATTCGTCTAAGAACTCGCGTGCGCTCCTATTTTCGCGAGAAATTTACATCCGCGTTAACATCGCAAATGATGCGGTATGTTACAGAGGTCGATTATATCGTCACAGAGACCGAAGTAGAAGCACTGATTTTAGAAAACAACCTAATTAAGGCGCATCAGCCACGCTACAACGTGAAACTAAAAGACGATAAACGCTATCCGTATTTACGTGTGACTGTCAATGAACCTTTCCCCCGTATCCACATTACGCGTAAAGCCGAGAACGACGGGACGCGATATTTCGGACCGTTTGTCCATGTTCGTTCAACCCGCCAGACACTCAAACAGTTGACGAAATTGTTTCCAATCCGCACCTGTACCCTACCGCTCGCGGAAGTAGGGAATAGGTATCGGGTCTGCCTCGATTATCACATTGGGCGCTGCCCGGGTCCTTGTGCAGATAAAATCGATGTACCAGACTACAATGAGATCGTACAGAAAGTGTGTCAGTTCTTAAGCGGAAATACAGATGCGGTGGTCAAAGAACTAACGGAGCAGATGCAAGCCGCGGCGGAGGCACTCGACTTCGAGACGGCTGCGAAGTATCGCGATACACTTAAAGACGTTCAACAGGCGATTACAACACAGAATATGGATAGTGTTTCCGCCGCAGATGAGGATGTCATCGGTATTGCAGCGAAGACTGATATTGCGTGCGTGCAACTTCTGCGCGTGCGAGATGGTAAGCTACTGGAACGTGAACATTACTATCTCAACGATGCGGACCCGGAATCGCTCGACACGGCGCTAAGTGCTTTCATCTCACAGTATTATCAAAACGCTGTTTTTGTGCCAAAAACGGTTGTTTTACCGATGCCGATTGCGGCGATGGAACTCATTGAAAATTGGCTCAGTGAGAAACAGGGAAACCGTGTTGGGTTGCATGTCCCAAAGGCAGGTAGACTCAGAAAGCTTCAAATTTTGGCAACGAAAAACGCCGAGATTCTTCTGACGCAACGTGAACAGAACGTGGTTTATAGTAGTGGTGTGGAACCAGCACTCGTCGAACTACAAGAGTTGCTTGGGTTAAAACATCCGCTGCGACGCATTGAGGCGTACGATATTTCCAATCTCGGCGACAGGTTTGCGGTTGGATCGATGGTGGTCTTGGAGGACGGAAAACCGGCATCAAGCGAATACCGTCGGTTCAAGATCCGTTCAGTTAAAGGACAGAACGATTTCGCGATGATGCAAGAAGTCATCACCCGCCGTTTCCGCCGTGCCCTCGCAGACGATGAAAAATTCAATACACTGCCAGATTTGATACTGATTGATGGTGGAAAAGGACAGTTGAGCGCGGCACAAACGGCTATGAACTTTTGCCGCAGCTTGCAAGGCAAAACTTGCTCTTCAAAAGACGCGTCATCTCGGCTCCCTGATATTCCGTTGATTGCACTTGCCAAGCGAATTGAGGAAATTTTCGTTCCTGGTAAATCGGAACCGATTGTGCTACGAGAGGATAACCCGACTTTACAGATGATCCAGCGGTTGCGGGATGAAGCGCACCGGTTTGCGGTTACGTATCACCGACGACTCCGTCAGAAATCGCTGAGTGTATCGGTGCTTGACGAGATTCCGAACCTCGGTCCGAAGCGGAAACAGGCACTGCTCCAGCATTTCGGTTCAATTGAGGCGATCCGAGAAGCGAGTTTGGATGGATTACTCTCTGTGAAGGGGATCCCACGCAGTGTCGCTGAGAACATTCGGAAACACCTCTGATTCAAAATTCAGTGATCTTTCCTCCGAGAAAACCTCTATCCGTTATTCTGCACGGATTCGGGCAGTTCAGTTGTGAGCGTTGCACCAATCTGGGCAGTTTCAGATCCGAATTGGCTATTCGTAGCGTCCGTATGGCGTTTTTGGCTTGGCATGTTATTTGCAACTTATTGGGGAAAGCAGACCAGGAGTCATAAATAAAAAATGCGTGAAAGAAACATCAAAATCATCACAATCTTGCTCATCCTGTTGAGCGTCGCGGCGTTGCACGTAAAACTCTATCGGTTCGCGGAGGTAACGCACGACGGTGCCTTGCAGGTATTAGTCTGCTTAGGGCGCATTATTAACATAGATACAAGCGATGAAGCGGATCAGGTTTTGTCCGTCCGTATTCTCTCCGGTCAGTTCCGAGGTGAGACTGTTCAAGTCAACAACATTTGGACGGGACGTGCTTTCGGAGATCGAGTATTACACAAAGGGGATGTGCTGTTCCTTGACATCCCGCTCCGAGACCCAACGCGTCCAAAAATTGAGACCGTCTCGCTGCGTGAGTACTTCCGAACGCCGTTTCTGCTTTATCTGGCTGGGGCGTTAGGGATCTTGATGATACTTGTCGCGGGAATGAAAGGGGTCCGCGCGATTTTGACCCTGTTTGTTACCGCTTTCACCGTGCTTTACCTGCTGGTGCCCCTGACCATCAGTGGTTACAATCCGATCGCAGTTGCGCTTTTAGTTGCCACTTTACTCACGTTCGCGACCTTCTTCCTCATCACAGGATTTAGTTTCAAAGTAATTTCCGGTGTGCTTGGCACGCTTGGGGGTTTAGCGGCTGTTGGCATCTTATCAATCCTGAGTCAACATGCAATGGCATTGACTGGGTTGGCGCAAGAGTTCGGTTTCCTTGAACTCGGCATCGCGTTGTGGCGGACTCCCGCCTCGCATCACTGGAACTTCACAGGTATCCTGTCTGCTGGCATTATCTTGGGTGCTGTTGGAGCGATGATGGATGTGAGTATGTCTATCTCGTCAAGCGTCCACGAAGTCAAGCAGGTGAATCCGAACATTACCGTCCCCCAAGCGATCCGTGCTGGATTAAATGTGGGCAGGGATATTATGGGCACAATGGCGGATACGCTCATCTTTGCCTACCTCGGCGCGCACATGATGACGATGTTACTACCCCGTATTGATTTCCCTGAAGTCGGTATCCTCTATCCATTTCTCCGTCTCGTCAACGATGAGACCACAGCGGTTGCGATTGTCCAAGCCGTCGTGGGAACTATTGGTCTGGTGCTCACGGTTCCAATTGCGGCATCGGTTGCTGGCTTTCTTACCCAGTACACACAGGTAGACAAATCCGAAATCCACGAGGATCTACCGTCCGAGGAAGAATTGGAGGAATTATTCCGCGCCGACCCACCGCGTAGTAAAGCCCGAATCGCTGTCCCTATTGCGATGGCTATCGTTCTGATCGGCACAATTCTTCTGTATTACCGCACCCATGAACTCTCTGCAACGGTTTTGGAACAACGGGATGCGGACGGGAACACTATTAATAAATCGGAATACGCGAAGGGCAAAGTCGTTCGATTGCTTGAATCCAGTGGGACTCTCCTTTTTGAGATTGACAGTAGTGCGGTAAGTGATCTGGACAATCGTGTTGTGCCTGCGGCTTTACGTGAGGCGTTCAGCAGCCATAAAATCCCGCTTTCGGACGAACTCACGGTTTCGGTTAAACCGTGGAAGGACAGTCGCTGGCTCCTTTCGGATACGAAATACGAGCAAACGTATAGTATCCGGGCAGTAGAGGATGGAGAGAAAAACGTCCTCAATGTCTATGCGTCGAAAATCGAACATCATATCCTCGAAGTGGAGATGTTGAGCGGGATGTACAAAGGTAGACGCTTGGTGTTACGAAACATCGTGAACCACAATATGCCGTTGCTGAGTATTCCTGCGGAACCGGGAGATGTTATTCTCTGTCGTGTTGCTGGGAACCCTGAACAGGTTGGCCTCGTCAACATCGTGCAAGATTACGGTAGAGACCAATTCCTGATCTGGATAGTGGGTGGGATGCTACTCTTAATTATCCTCGTAGGCAGGATTGAGGGAATCCGTACAGCGTGTGCCATGCTGATCTCCGCCGGGGTCATCTACTTCTTCATGCTACCGCTGATTTCGGGTGGTGCGAATGCGGTGTTCATCGTAACGCTGACTTCCGGCGTTGTGGCGTTTGTGTCGCTGGTATTTGTGATCGGTCCGAGTCGGAAAACCTTTTCAGCGGTACTTGGAACGATGGGTGGCATCTTAGTTGCGGGTCTCATCGTCCTGTTTGCGCAGCAGCACCTCCATTTTTCTGGGTTAGAGAACGCGATTTCAGCGGACATTGTAGAGGCAACACGCACGCCACCGTTCGATTTTGTGCAGATCCTCTTGGCAGGGATGCTGATGGGTGTATTGGGTGTCGCTGTTGACGGAGCGATCGAGGTGGCATCGAGTATGGAGGAAATTCGTAAGGCAAATCCGAACATGCCGACATGGCGGCTCATCGCTTCGGGTTTGAACGTTGGAACGGACATTCTCGGTACAATGGTGAATACGTTGGTTTTCGCTTATCTCGGCGTGGAGTTGCTACTTGTGGTTACAGTTGCGGCACCGAACCTGGATTTTTTCAAATCGCCACCCCCACAATTGTTGAGCATCGGTGTCGTATCTGCGGAGATTGTCCGATTGCTCGCTGGTACGTTGGGTTTAGTTCTTGCGATCCCGATTACGGCAGTGATTTGCGCATTCTGGAATCCGAAGCAGAACGCATAACATATACACTCTTGACGCGGTAGGTTCGCAGCCAAAAATGTCTTGCCTTATCCTCCTTCGTTAGCGAGGTTTGTAACTTCGCCGTTCTTTTGAAGGCGACTACTATTGCGGACACCACGCCATCACTGTCCCGAAACTCGCAAATGTGCTGTTTTCACCACTCGTCAGGATTCGCGACCCTTGAACAACCACCCGTGTGTCGCGGCTCGTGATTTTGTAACTCACAGGGGCATCTTTGGCGATGAGTGGATCACCGTTTTCAGTCTTGAGCATATCCAGGCGATAATGCACGGAACGATGCGCTGGCACTTCAAATTCACAGGAGACGTTTTCCAACGTTGGATCCTCATACAGCACTTCTAAGAGACAGCGTGTATCGCTATCAGCGGTATTGGAGATACATATAGATTCATGCGAAAAATAGCCGCCGCCATGCGCTTCCCATTCCTGTTCCGCTGGGGTTAACGCCGCCATATAGCCATCCGGAACGATCCAGACATAAGCACCATCACCATCTGAACTATAGCATGTAAGGGCATCTGCTATTGCCTCTGGATTCTTTGTTACCTCATCCAGCGAAACTACAAAAGATCGGGGATAAAGTTTAATTCCGGTTATAGGGTCATCCTGTTTTAACGTTCCCCTCACATTTAGGTGGAGCAGATTATTCCCTAACATATCAAGACGACTCACCCCTTGTGATGCAAGCCAATCGCCGAAAGAGTCGTTGAAAAGGTTTGTTAAAACTTCAAGATCCAAGATACTCCGTTGGTACTCTTGAATCGTCGTCAGTAGTTGTCCAAAGTTCATGTATTTCTCCTAAAAAATAGCGAAAATTTTCTATACCATCCATCGTTCCCCGATACCCAGGAGTGCCATTAACACCTGCAAAAGCACGGTCTCTGGATCGGTTCCAACAAACTGTCGGTGTGTATCAATATAGGTGCCGTAATCGGCTGCCCATTCGCGAAAATAGGTCTCGTATTCCCAACCGTCTGCGGTCTGGTAAAAAACAGACCTGTCTGGATATGGGAGTTTCTGCGTTAAGAGCTGCTGCAGTTGCTCGGAGGTTGGTATCCACAAATCTTTCGAGGTTTCTGTGTCAGGTCGAAGTGCCTGAATTTTAGGGTGTCGGCATCGTTCTAAGTATTCTTGGGAGTGTTTCTGTGTCTTGGATGGATTCATAGGTTGGTAACCGGATGATTGGTTTCCGTTTTCAGAATGTTCACACCCGGCACTATACTTCGGTTTCGTCGTTTTCTGTGGTGGATGCCGGAACCGCAGGATTCAAGCGCGAGTGATGCATTACCCAATAGACTCCTACCGTAACGATACCACCAACGAGCGTAGCCAGACACCAGATTGTGGGACCTACGTCTGCTATAGCCAAGGCTTGACTGCGCTTTAAGCGGGCTGCATCTCGGTAGACTGCCACGGCAAAAATGATATGCACCACAGCTGTAAAAATGCTAACACTAATCGCAATAGTAAAAATGCTTGTCGGATGTGCATCTGTAAAATTAAATTCCACTGACGGACCTCCATTTCAATTTAAGAGATATTATATGGTGTGAAGGGTCCAATGTCAATATTTTCTGTAGAAAAGTCGTGGGGTCCCAACTTCTCTCGCTGCACCAACTTCAGAAACCTAACGTTCTCCCTTCCACAAATCACCTCGCACGCGGATAATTGCAACACATGTTGTGACTACCGGTATAAATAATTCATCACAAACTTTCTACAAAAACAAATTTTTGTCACTTTTTCACAGAGATAACGTATTACAAGAATATGTCATCATACTTTATAGAAACATAAAAAATCTTGAGAAATCGAGAAAGGAAAATCTAATGAATTTCCTGATAGTACTTTCCATCTTTTGGGTGAGCGTGCTTGTCAAATTTTCCAGATACCCGTAATTCTGGGCGGCACTTCAATACCATTTGATACCAACAATCACGGGTAATGAAGCGTGCTTGTTAAAATTCATTCATTATCAAAAAAACACATTATATGGGCAGGCTTCGCGCCTGCCCAATTTCGTTAAACTTATATCCCGACGGCAGGCGGGATACACTTTGACAGCAGTGGGCTTTTATGCTACGATAACGGCTAAACCATTTTCGTAGTAGAAGGGACTTATGAATATAACAGAGATTCAAGATGAATTATCAGCGTTAGGGTTAGATGCGTGGCTCCTCTACGATTTCCGTGGAATAAACCCGATTGCACAGAACGTAGCAGGCTTGGCAGATGCACATATCACACGCCGATGGTTCTGTCTGATTCCCGCACAGGGTGAACCGCAGTGGCTGGTCCATAAGATCGAGACTTCTAACTTCGTCGGTGTCCAAGGAAACGTCGCACTCTATGCTGGCTGGGAGGAACTGAACGAAGCAATTCGCGCCTTACTCGCTGGCGTTAAAACCGTTGCAATGGAGTATTCGCCAAACGCCGAGATCCCTTATATTTCACGGGTAGATGCCGGTACCTTGGAGTGGATCCGTTCGATGGGAATTGAGGTGCACACGTCTGCGGAACTCGCACAGCGGATGGAAGCGCGTCTGAGCGAGGCACAGGCAACCGGACATCAGACTTCAGCGCGCTTAGTGCTGCAGGCGAAAGACTTTGCCTTCGCGTGGATCGGTTCACAACTGCGTGATGGGAAAACAATTACGGAATATGACGTTCAGCAAGTGATTCTCGGACAATTCGATGAGATGGATTTAGTTACGGATCACCCGCCTATCGTCGCTGCGAATGCGAAAAGCAGCGACCCGCATTACGCTCCTACTTCGACAAACACGCAAGAGATCAAAATCGGGGACTTTATCTTAATCGATTTATGGGCAAAACAGAAAGACCCGAATGCTGTCTTTGCAGATACGACATGGGTGGCTTATGCAGGGAAAAGGGTTCCGGCGAGATATGTTGAAATTTTCGATATTGTCAAGGAAGCACGGGATAGAGCCGTGCGGTTTATCCGTGAGAAATGGGGTGCCGATGAACCGATTTACGGTTATGAAGTGGATGACTGCGTCCGAGCGTATATCACCGAAAAAGGATACGGTGAGTTCTTTATTCACCGCACAGGACACAACATCGGTACCGTTATCCATGGGAACGGTGTGAATTTAGACAACTTAGAAACGCGCGATGCGCGTGCGTTGATTTCGGGGATCTGTTTCTCGATTGAGCCGGGGATCTACCTCACCGATTTCGGCGTTCGGACAGAAATTGACGTTTTCTTAGCCGGTCCAGGGAAAGACGGCGTAAAAGTGACAACCGCGCCCGTTCAAAATCGGGTATTGCCGTTGTTGTAACCTGATAATTCCTTTTTTTCAAATCTGCGAGAATGTGTGAAAGGTAGACGCGTGCGTTAAGGATCCACTGTTCTGCACACGCGACGGAGAGCAAGCGAAGCGCCATGGTTAAACGCGGCGAGTCGAGGAGCCACTGTCCCGCATACTCGGCATAGTCCGCATCAACGAGTCCTGCACTACCGAGTGAATAGACCACGTAGCGCTTATCGTCTCGCATTTCGAGTCTTGGATCAAGCGGCGCGTCGAGACTGAGATTTTTTGCACCATCAATCTCAAACATCCAAAAAAAATAATCCTCATTGTGTCCAAGGTATCCAATCTCTACATCAAGCCGATGCCTATCTTCCGTCAGAATCGGGCTCGCCTCCATGTCGCGTTTGATTAAAACCGGATAGATCGCGGCGAAAAAGATTTGCTCAAACCCGAGCGGTTGATGCACACGTTTTAGGATGTCCAAAAGGATCTGTGCGTCTTCGATGCGTTGCAGTTCTAAACAACTTCTTGCGAAGACTTCATCACGGACTGTTCGCATTTCAGCAGGGGCGTTTGGATCAAGAGGTAGGAGTTCGCGTATCAATTTGGAAATACGACGGCGTTTGGGCATAATTCGCCAAAGCACCCAATTCCATAAAGCCTGCCATGTCCCGCCTTCGCGCAATTGACCCAAAAGTGCTTGTGCGACCATAAAGAAGCGTTGGAATATGTTTTGAGAGGGGAGATTTCGTTGTTCGTTCACCATGATTCCTAAGGGTGCTTGGCGCAAATTTGACATTCCATCGAAAATATTGTATAATATATCTTGCCAATAGCAGAGTCGCCGGAGTGGTGAAATTGGTAGACGCACGGGACTCAAAATCCCGCGGGCCCTAGGTCCATGTCGGTTCGAGTCCGACCTCCGGCATGCGGCGATGGTTTCTCATGAAGCCATCGCCTTTTCTGTTCTGGTTACATCGCGACGATTTCACGCATCCGCTTCGCGAGGTCGATTTGTGCTTCCCTGTCCCCGCCGACTTCATGAATGACATAGCCGTCGTAACCGATAGCACGGAACGCCTCCATAACTGCTTGCCAATCTGTATCGCCATCTAAGAGATTGACAAACTGGTGTGCGCTGCGGGAGAAATCCTTGAAGTGTACCCGCTTGATACGGTGTCCCAACTCGCGGATCCAATGCTCTGGATAGCCGTAAGCCATCATATTTGCGGTGTCAAGATAGGTACCTACCCAGTCACTATCTATTTCGTCTACAATATCGCGCATCTCCTTTGGACTCAGTAGGAATTTATTCCAAACATTTTCAAGTCCGATTGCGACTTGGTGTGCTTCTGCGGAAGGTGCGAGACCTTTCAGGACACCGACAAGATTATCCCAGACCTGTTGGTAAGTTCCCTCAACAGTGAGTTGTCCAGGATGCAGTAAAATACCACCGACACCGAGTGCCCCAGCGACTTCCAAACCGCGGGCGAGAGAGACTGCCCCTTTTTCGCGTTGCGTTGCATCCAAGCTGAGTAAATTTCCTCGGTCGGCGTAGCCCGCCGTAATACTGCTAATTTCAATACCTGCGTCTCCACACTTCGCGGCGATACCGCGTAACTCCGTATCGCTCATATTGATGTCGGTGTCTTGTCCTTCATCGAAAGTGAGTTCAACGGCATCGTAACCAGCATCTTGACAGAGGGCAAGTGTATCGTTGAGGGACATGCCTCCGAGAATAATTTGGGTAACGCCTATCTTCATTTTCTCTCCTTTTCCATGTGAAATTGCGTGGCTGTTAGAGACTGTATGCAGAGGTGTCGAGTTTCGAGACATTGTGGACACCGAATAGCGACATAATAGACGTCATTGAACACGGTATCAATAAGATTGTTAAACGCACGATCTCCAGACGGACTCCCCAAAAACTGATCAAGTACTTCGTATTCCGTGTCGCAATCTGGACAGATTTGCAAGTCGTGACCGATGTCAGTCTGGTCTAACCACCGCATTGTTAACGCCCTTCTTAGGAGGAAACTAAAAACTGCTCAACCGATTTGAGGTAGCGATTGGGCAAACGAGCCTTGACGTGAACGGCTTCCGCTTCGTATTCAGTATTCAGCACGATGCCGTGTTTATGGAGTAAGTCGAGCACCTTTCCGTCCGTATACGGAATACAGAGAGAGAGATTCATGCCACGTTCGGCAAAACGCTGTGCCAAAGCATCTATTAACGCTGGAACGCCATCACCGCGTTGCGCTGAAATAGGCAGAGCCTCCGGATATTGGCACTGTAAGATGTGCAATTCCTCATCACTTTTGAGTCTATCAATTTTATTGAAAACCATGAACATCGGAATGTCAGTAGCCTCCAATTCTCCAAGCACGACGTTCACAGCGGCTATTTGCGCCTCTGCTTCCGGATGACTCACATCAATAACATGAAGCAACAGATCTGCTTCTAAGACTTCTTCGAGTGTAGCCTTGAATGCGGCAACTAACTGGTGTGGTAATTTCTTGATAAATCCGACGGTATCGCTCAATAGAATTTGTTGCTTGTGTGGCAAATTCAACTTCCGTGTGGTAGAATCCAAAGTTGCGAACAATTTATCTTCAGCTAAAACGGTTTCGCCCGTCAGGACGTTAAATAGTGTTGATTTGCCTGCATTGGTGTATCCGACGAGAGATACTTTGACTTTTTCGGATCGGCGTCTCCGTTGAACATGACGTTGCTTTTCTACGGCATCCAATGCTTTTCTAACATGTGCGATGTTCCTACGGACCCAGCGTCTGTCCATTTCAAGCTGAGTTTCGCCGGGACCCCGGAGGTGCCTGCCACCGCCTCCACCTGTCGCGAGTCGTGAGAGGTGCGTCCACATCCGCGTGAGGCGTGGAAGGGCATATTCGAGTTGCGCCAATGCTACTTGAAGGCGCGCTTCTTTGGTGAGTGCCCGTTGTGCAAAAACTTGGAGAATGAGTCCTGTCCGGTCAATTGTAGCAACATCAAGTGCCTTCTCAAGATTCCGGTTTTGTGCCGGTGATAACTCTTCGTCAAAGATAATTGCGTCGGCATCAAGTTCTTCAACGAGGGGCTTGAGTTCTTCAACCTTACCTTCGCCAATGAAATAGGTCGGATTCGGCGCGTTACGTGGTTGAATCGTCTCACAGACGACCTCAATGCCAGCAGTTTCTGCAAGTTGCTGGAGTTCTTGTAGTGATTCTTCGGTTTCATGCATCGAGTTATCTCGGAGTTTTATCCCTATTAATATTGCACGTGAGGGTGGATTCGGTGCACGGGTATCATAAAGTTCTGGCATCAAGAGACTCCTTTCCTTAGTTCTGCGGGGTATACCGAGGCACAACGCCTTGATTTCCCCAACAAGATGGTACTTATTCGTATAGTTTATCAGATATGCGTGCCGTTTTCCACTAAAATCCTATTTTGCGAAAAAACTTCATATTTTTGACAAATGCATTGTCTTGGTCAACTTTATTGGATCACCTACCGTTTTCTGCGTATGTCTTGACGATAGTTGTATCCATATCAAGAAAAACGGACCTGAAGTTTTCCTTGCATACAAGTCAATTCTATGTTATACTTAACATCGCTATGAAAAGTGCCAAAAATTCCACAACTCCAGCGATTACTGTGAATCGAAAAGCGCGGTATGACTATCACCTACGCGATCGCTATGAATCCGGTATCGTTCTGCAAGGCACAGAAGTGAAGTCAATTCGTGCAGGACGGTTTAACCTGACAGATAGTTACGCACAGATAATAGATGGAGAAGTGTTCCTGATCGATGCCCACATCGGTCCTTATGAACATGGGAATGTCGCAAATCACGAACCGAAGCGGAAACGGAAACTCTTATTGCATCGGCGAGAAATCACCAAACTTGAACGCTCAATCCGTTCAAAGGGGATGACTATTGTTCCGACGCGCGCATACTTTAGCAACGGCAAGGTGAAACTGGAATTAGCCGTTGCCATGGGTAAGCAACTCTACGATAAACGCGACAAGATTGAGCGTGAAGTGACTGCGAGTGAGTTGCGGGCATACAATTGATTTGGCTATCGGAAACCATCAGCCATCGGTTTTCCAGTATATTGTGACGCTTGGAAACCACCGGCTGTCGGTTATCTTGCTGACTGCTGACGACTGATCGCTCATTGCTATTTTGGGGGTGTAAAGGTTTCGACGAAGGTAGATGAGATATAGGTTGCATGCCGAGGTCTCCGCAGGCCTCGTTAAATAGGCGGAACATTTATAAATGCTGATGAAGAATTAGCATTAGCTGCTTAACGTAGCTACGCTTTGCCGACCTGTTGCCCGTCAGGGAAGCTAAAGCGCCGCAATACGGGCTAGCCGCTCGCCCTTTCTCAAGGGGTATGCCGCGAACCACTTTTTGAGATAGCCTCTTATGAATCCTGCACAGGGGAGTCTGATAGGCGAATCTTAAAACCTGTGATAAGCATGTAGTAGCCTCTATTGAAATGCCTTCGGACGCGGGTTCGATTCCCGCCACCTCCATCTCTACTGCGTTATTCCGTGTTTACCAGCAATACATTGCTTGCAAAACAACATGGCTGACTTCGCGAACATGCCACCTCGCATCCAAAAGATTGTGCAAGCGCATATAGGTGAGGATGAACATGTCCAGTTGTGCGTCCTCGGTCGTTCCAGTTTGCTGCGTCCAGACTTTATCTTCATCACGACACACCGAGTGTTGGTTTTAGATGAGCGATATATAGGCGGTCTCACTCTCTCTTACGCGAATGTTCGATGTAATCTATTATTCACGGAAATTCGCGGTGTTAAGCTAATCCGACATTTCAAGCATCGACTTCTCCGTCAAGCAAAACTTGAAATTAGTGTCGTACGCAATGTTCACTGGATCGACAATATCAATTTTCGTTCAGCACAATATGCCTACGCGTGTATCACTGAGCAACTCAGGGAAGAAAACGGCATACTATGATAGAATTCCTGAATTATCTCATCGTTTCGTATAATGTTTGGTTTACAGCCCCCATAGCGATTGTGTTCCTCCTCGCACTCTTTCGACTTGCGACAGGTGCGATGGATTTCGGCGATGTGGATACCGATGTTGATATGGATGCTGACATCGACATAGATGCCGATGTCGATGTCGATGTGGACGCAGATGTAGATGCTGATATGGACGTACATACAAGTGCTCACGGTTCCGCTTTCGGTGATATGTTTGGGTTTCTGAACGTCGGCAGGGTCCCCGTGATGATTGTGCTGATGTCGCTATTTGTGACGTGGGGAATTTCTGGACTCATTGCGAACGCGTTTCTCAATATCCCAGAGAACCCACATCGGGTTTGGATATCGTGTATCATTGCGTTTTTCTGCTGTTTCTTGGGAACCCGGTATATTTCCATCGGGCTTTCAAAACTGTTTCCAGAAAGCGAAAAAGCCATCAGCGATATTCACCTGCTCGGTTTAAGTGGACGAGTTATTAGCGGACAGATTACAACCACCTTTGGTACCGCTCGCGTGCGAGTTCCAGACGGACCGGAATTAACTGTCAGTTGTCGTGCCGAACCAGATGAGGCTACTCCTGTCAAAGGAGATACTGTCATTCTCATAAATTACGATCGTACAAAACGAATCTTTGATGTAAAAAAAAGCGAAATGGAATTGCGATAATGTGTAGTTATCAGTTATTGGTTTTCAGTTAAGAGGTCTCCGCATAACAAGGCACATCTTTCTGGGGAACAAGTTTGGGTAGATTGTTGAAAATAACCTCATTAACCGACGGCTTCCGACGACTGACACCCGACAGCGATTAAAAAAGGAGAATTGAAATATGTTGGATGCGAATTTGTTCATCACTATTGTCGGCAGCGTGATTGCCTTACTGGTCATTTTCCTGTTGGTTTATCGCTCTTTCTACAAAAAAGCACCAGCAGATTCGGCATTAGTTATCTCTGGGGGACGTAAAAAGCGTGCCGTCTTTGGCGGTAGCCTCATCAATCCACTAACGAACACGAGCCAACTGATTTCCCTGAATACGCTCCAACTTCCCGTCGAACGCACAGGACAAGCCGCGCTTATTACAAAAGACAGTTTACGGGTTGATTTGGAAGCAGAGTTCTATGTCAAAATTGAACCCAACGAACAAGATGTACTCAAAGCGGTAGCGAGTCTTGGCGACAAAACGTTAACGCCCTCCGAAGTTAATAAACTCCTTGAAGGTAAACTTGTCGGTGTTCTCCGAAGCGTTGCTGCGACTATGGATCTGCAGGAATTGCATGAAAAACGCCAACAGTTTTCTGACCAAGTTCAGGAAGCATGTCGGGATGACCTCGAACAGAACGGCTTTAAGTTAGAAAGTGTTGCTGTCACCAACCTCGATCAGACCCCACTCGATGCCCTTGACGAGAACAACCGTTTTGATGTCGTTGCGATTCAGACTATCAAACAAGAGGTTGAAGATAGGCAAACTGAAACCGCCCGGATCGAGCACGAAAACCAAGTGAAGCGTGAAGAGAACCGGCTCAAAGCCGAACTGGAAATCAAACAACGCGAAGAGGAGACGGAGACGCAAGCCTTAGAAGTTGCGAAACGTCTTGAGTTCGCGCAGGAAGAGCAGCGTAAGTCAATCGCTACAAACAAAGCGGAACAGGAACGGGAGATTGAAGCGCATAAATTTGAACAACAACAAGCTGTTGAGGAAGCGCGAATCAGGCAGGAAGAAGCCGTGAAGTCTACGGAAATTCTACAGAAGCAGCGGCTCGATACCGCGCGGATTGAACAGGAACGTCAAGTCCAAGAAACGGAGATTTCACAAAAGCAAGCGGTCGAAGTCGCTCGTGTCCAGCAAGAACAACAGATTGAAGAAGCACAGGTCCAGCGGGAACTCACCGTCGAAAGAGCCAAGATTGAGCAGCAGCGTGCTGTTGAAGAGGCTGGCATCTCCAGTAGAATCGTCCTTATTGAGAAAGAACGCGAGGAAAAAGAGGCACAAGCCGAGAACGTAATTCAGGTTTCAATGAAGGAAAAGGAGCGCGAGGCGGCACTGATAGAACTTTTGGACGTTAGTGCTCATAAGGCGAAAGCTGAAGCGAGTGTCTTAACCGCCGAAGCCGTTGAGGAAGCGGAACGGCGGAGCAAAATCGCTCTTATCCACGCGGAACAGGTAGCGGATGAGGAGCGAATCGCCAAAGAACGTGCTGCTGATGCGGCAGCATACGCTGTTGTAGAATCCGCTAAGGCGGAACTTGAAGCGGCAGAAGTCAAAGCACAGGCACAAAGAATTCTCGCCGAGGCGTTCCTTGTTGAAGCGAAGGCAAAAGCCACTGGCGAAGAGGCATCAATTGCTGCGAAAAATCAGGCGGATTCAAAAGTTCTCGTTAGCGATGCTATATTAGCACTCGTGGAATCCCTACCTGAAGTAACTAATGAACTGATGAAACCAGCGGAGCGTATTGAAAGCATCCGTGTGCTTGACCTCGGAGGCGGTGGTAATGGTAATGGCAGCAACGGTATGAACCGGATTCTCAGTTCCATTGTGAATGCTGGTGCAGCAGTGCCCCTATTGAAGGAAATTGTCGGTTTCAGCGGTTTAGATACCGAAAGAATTGCACAGACTCTTCGCGATTATGCTTCCAACATGGCAGTCGAGGTCCAATCGGATTCAGAAGAACAGTAGTCAGCAAGAATGGCAGTCGGAAACCATCAGCAGTCAGCGGTCAGTAAAGAAAAGAGGCGTTCTGTAACGCTTGCGTCTTTCACTGATTGCTGATAGCCCATATTATGAAAGGATGCACAGATGGAAAAAGAAAAACAAGCAAGAGTCGAGGTTAAAGTTAATTTCCTCTCAATCGATCGTGGCACGGGTGCCCCGATAGTTGTCCTGAAGGAGAAAGCGGAAGATTCAAATCGGATATTGCTGATTTGGATCGGAGAATCGGAGGCGGCGGCTATCCAGATGCATATAGAGAAAATGCAACTCCCACGCCCGATGACACATGACCTGCTCAAGACTATGATTGAAACCCTTGAGGCAAAAGTTACAGCCGTGTGTGTCCGCGCTTTTGAAGAACGGACTTTCTATGCACACGTAACATTGGAAGTGAAAGGGGATAATATTGACGTTGATTGTCGTCCGAGTGATGCGATCGCGCTCGCACTTCGCTGCGAAGCCCCCATCTATGTCGTTGAAGAGGTGCTTGCAGAGCAAGGCTTCTCTGAACAGGAACTCGACAAGGGCCAAAAACCTGACACGAAAGATGTCTTGGAGAATTTAGACGACGACACGCTCAAGCAGTATACGGTCTAACCTCCGTAAAAACTTCTCCGAAAGGCGTTAAAATCAACTGGGCACTACTCTATGGGCACTTCACTCGGAAAAAACTGCACTGTGCTTCATGAAAGTTGCACAACTGCCTTGGATCGGAGCGACTTCGCGCCGAGAATAGACCTCTCCTTTCTTGATCCTCCCTTCAATCAGGATAAGGCTTACAATGCTTGGGATGATAACCTACCCCCAGAGGAATATTGGGGGTGGATGCGTGATATCTGTGGAAAGGTGTACGCCTTGACTTCGGATGGGGGCGCAATCTATTTCATGCAGCGCGAGAAGAATACTGAATTTGTGCTGCAATGTCTACGCGATACTGGGTGGACTTTCCAAAATCTGATTATTTGGAAAAAGAAAACTTCGGCAGTGCCAGGCATGAAACGTTTTGGCAAGCACTACCAGATCATCGCGTTTGCGACGAAAGGCAAAACGCCGCGTGTCTTCCATCGTCTACGTATCGACCCACCGCTGCCTGCTGATTACAAGCACCCCCGAGAAAACGGTATGTTTGTTACGGATGTCTGGGACGATATTCGTGAGTTGACCTCTGGCTATTTTGCGGGTGATGAAGCACTACGAGACACAGAAGGGAATCGCTTACACAAACAGCAGGCACCTATTCAACTCCTCCTTCGGATTATTCTCTCTTCCACAAACCCTGGTGATGTCGTCCTCGATCCGTTCGCAGGTTCAGGAACAACCCTGATTGTAGCAGAACAATTGAGACGAAAATCAATAGGGATTGAACTCGACTCCCACAATGTTACGCTAATCCAAAACAGGTTCGCTGAACAGAGAGACTCGGACGATGTTTTGCGCTTTCTCAAGGATTACGCATGTACGCCAGATTTGGAAATCATTAAGGAAAGTAGCGAATGACTTCTACAGCAATCAAAACCACAGTTGAACTCTTTGCGGGCATAGGCGGATTTCGTTTAGCTGCCGCTCGGAGTGGACTTCAGACATTGTGGGCGAATGATATTTGCCCCAAAGCTTGTCGGGTTTATCGTAGTCGATTTGGAGATGCTGAAATTCATCAAGGTGATATTCGAGAATTAACCCATGAGATTCCTTCACACGATTTACTCACGGCTGGTTTTCCTTGTCAGCCGTTCAGTAGTGCTGGCCAAAAAAGGGGTTTTCGCGACCCAAGGGGCCTGCTGTTCTCCGCTATTGTGGATACTTTAAGAGAGCATCGTCCCCCTTATTTTATTTTGGAAAACGTGAAGCGGCTGCTTCTAATGGAAAAAGGTGTCCATTTTGCGACGGTGCTTTCTGCGTTAATGGATCTCGGTTATCAGGTTGAATGGCGTTTAGTCAATACAAAATATTTTGGCTTAGCACAGAATCGCGAGCGTGTGCTTATATTAGGCTCTTTAGATGTGAAAGATGATCATCCTACAATTAGGCTTGCGGGGTCGGTAGATCTTTGTGAAGGTTTGGCAGGCAATTTTCGCTGGCTCACAGATATGTCAAGTTGGCTTGTGATTGAAAAACATCGTCGGAATTTTGCCAATTGGGGTTTGGCGTTTCGTCAACGCTTTTTTTCCCGTAACTTGGAACACTTTTCGGAGGCGAAACCAAGTGTGACGTTACGCAGTGTGCTGCAACCTACTGTTGATCCAACTTTTGACTTCACAGAAAGCACTCTGGAACGCTTAGAAGAAAGTACACGGATAAATAGATTTCTTGATGGGGTTCAACTCCTCTATAATCAAAAGAGAGGAGCTCGTATGGGATACACGGTATTCGGTATTGACGGAATCGCCCCTACACTTACAGCGGCCACTAGCCGACATTACGAACGTTACAAAATAGGAGATCGCTATCGGCGCTTAACAAATGTGGAATATGCTCGGCTGCAAGGTTTCCCAGATGATCACTGCTCTGCTGTCTCCATTTATAACCAATACGCTTTATACGGCAATGCCATTCCGCCTGTACTCGCGAATTGGGTAATTGATAAAATTTTACAAAACCGTGTGACTTCGTTGGAAAACGTAAAAGAACAACAACTCCATCTTTTTCAGGAGCCGATAACCTATGCTGACAAAAATGGAATTACGTGATTTGCTCCGAGAAAGACTTGAAGGAACCATGACTGAATTGAATCATGCCCTTCAAGGATTAAACCTTGAAAGACTCGAATCGGTGCTTTTACGTGTTGGACGTGACCAAACTTTGCCGCATTGGTATCAGCAACTTTGTGAAGAGAAAACACTTCCAAATCTTGATGGGAAAACGGTTGGAAGCGTTATTGAAATGCTTTTTGTCGCTGTTCTTGAAACTGTGACTTTCCAAGACATCGAAATACCTCAACTCCGTTTGAATCCAGCGCGAGGTGTCGATCTACCGGATCTTGACTTAGGTATAAAAGCCCCTTCACAGAATTACGCTACCAGTGAACCTTTTTTTTCAGCCTACGAGAGACTTCTTGGAAGTGAATATGATGCTCTTATTATGTTGACTGACTATCAGAAAAGGAAATTGCATCCACCTTTGAAACTTCAAGTCATCAAATGGCACTATTTCTTAAATACGGAATTAGCAGATTTTACTTTGACTGCAATAGCGCGAAAACATCGGGATTGGTTACTAAATCAAAGCGAGATATGGACACAAAAGATTTTCCGATTTCTGGCGTATGTCAATCAGAGCGATTGGCGAGCAAAACACCTGCTCGGCATCATCGGATCAATGCAAAAGGTGGACAGGATACACCTACTTGTGCTTGAAGCAGAAAAAGATTTCAGAAAGAAAAATGCCGAACCCTCACGTAACGGTAGAGATACAATACCAGATCATGAGATGGAGAGTCTACTTTCCATAACCAAAACCCTACCGGTAACTTTGGGAATTGTTGATGCAGCAGATAATTGGGTTGTGGAAAATTACAAAGACTTTGCTCGTTTGCCAAATGAGAATGAATGGGGACGACTACTCACCAGTCCTCTGAATGGGCAAATCGGAATGAGTTTTGCCCTTCAGTGGCGATACAACTTTGCAAGAATATTCAGATAATTCAACAATCAGCATAGGAACAAACCGGAAACTTGTTCCTACAGTGCCATCACCGAAAATTTACTCAATCTCATAAACCACGGTGACACTCACAATGATGGTGAGTTCACCGGCTTCAATAGGCGTTGAACTGCGTGCACTATCAGCGGCGAAGGCGACTTCTTCATCATAGGCGATGCGGGGACTCGCGGTGTGCGATGTCTCAGAGATTGTGATAGGTTTTCCGAGGGTAACGCCACTCGCGTCTGCTAAGGTCTGCGCTTTTGCCTCTGCATTTTTTACGGCTAAACCACGCGCCTGCGTCTGTAATGCTGTGGTGTCCTCAATCATAAATTGGATAGAGTTCACAACGATGATATCTCCACCCGCTCCGGCGGCATCATCAATGACATCACTGAGATCCTCTAAGTCTCGCACCTTAGCACTAACGGTGTTGTTCACGCTATATCCACGGAGGACACGCCCATTTTCTGTGTAGTCATACTGGGGATAGATGCTAAATCTTTCCGTTTGGATATCATTTTCAGCGATGCCATTGGCTTTCAGAGACGTTAACACGCCTGTCATTGCCGCTGCGGCTTCCTCGCGCGCTTCCGCGATTGTCTCTTTCTCAACAGATACCCCTAAATGCAGCGTTGCTATATCGGGTTCACTGACGACTGAACCGCTTCCTGTCACGTGGATTTTCCCACTCTCCTGTGACTGAAGTAAAGGTCCTATGATTTGTGGTTCGCATCCAATGAGAGTGATGGCAATTAATGCACTTAACCCTAAACATAAAAATTTTAATATCCTCATGGTAAATTTCCTTTTTTAAATTTTACCTTGCGGTTAAATGGCGTAAAGGGAAACTGAAACTCAATACTAAAAAACCTATTCAGTTTCAATTTCTGCGGGTGGTTCTTCAGCCTTGAGAGCATCGGATTTCTTTATTAAACTATCTACATTCGACTTGAAGAGCCTGAAGATAGTATCCTTGTCGTCGCGCTTGACGTAAAGTTTACCCTCCTCCTCTTTCCCGACGTGCAGGGTTGCGGTTGTGCCATCGTTCAGTAGAGCGGAAATAGTGGATTGGGGTGTGTCTAACCCGTATTCAGCAAGTTCATCCGTCGCTTCAGCGAAATCATCTGTGTCCAACTCGCTGAAAGTTGTCAGAAGCGTGTCAACCTCCGTTGTTTTAGCAACAGCGACTACAGGCTTGAGCATCTGCCATGTACCCTCTGCATCGAGCCGCAGTTCGACCGTTTCCTCTGATGAAATGATGTTAAGCTGTGTGACAATTCCTTTGTTAAAACTGAAGATAGTCCGATCTTTCCATGTACGTGTCCCCTTGTTAAAGACAGATTGGAGATACCCTTGCGCTACGTAGACATCGTTGGAATTAGCAGGACGGACGTAACTGCTTAGAAAACCCGGAGTTGTTTTCCCTACAAACAGATGCACTAACACTTTATCGTTTGCATCCATCAGTTTCGCTTCGACACCGGTGCTATCCACCTCGAATTCCGCCTGTTTTTCTGGGTTATTGGAGACGCGCTGTGTATTCTTAAATTCGGTCACCTTGGACAGCAATTCTGCTACGCCTTCACTATCCGCAGGATAGTTGTCCATAGAAGCTACCACCCAACTGCCATTCTGCTTTAAAAGCGTTGTGGTTTCACCGGTAGCGGTGATTTCTATTTTCACAACCTGCTCCTCATTGAAGTCCGGAAACAAGGGCATTGCTGTCTCAACTTTCTTTTCATATTCGCTCTGCCCGAAAGGGTTCTCGAAAAGCAGGATAACGATTGCCAAAACGACAAATATAGCACCTAAAATAAGGAGTTGTTTTGTTTTCATCTTTTAATTATTCCTTGCGGTTCGATTAGGTCAATTAGATGAGTAACGTTACTCAGCGTATATCCGCCCTCCGCTACGCTTACGGGCTCCTGTTTTGGTTGTAACGTGAGTTACACAGATCCGTAAGTTTCTACGAACCTTTTCGCTCGCCTTTTTAGGAAATATCGGAGAAGTCCAAAAACGACGACCAATAACGGAATACCCACAATACATAGGTATTTAATAAAGTTTTTCTCGATCTCAGAAACTTCACGCAGGGGTCGATCCGTGATGGTGTGTGAACGGATACCGATAAGAGCATCGCCAAGAGTCAGCCAGTCGACGGTATTTAAGAAAAAGTTAACGCCATCGGGACGTAATTGCGTAAGAAATTGCGCCGTGCCTACCACAACAATTTGGGTCTGTTCGCTCTCAGTTTTAGTGACTCGTGTCTCTGTATCTGGCACCGGAACAGACATTTCGCTTTCCCCTGTAGGATCAGCACCTGCTGGGGTTGGAGCCGGTGGAACCTCTTTACCTGCATAGAAACTCTTGAATTTGCCTTCCAAGGCGACAGCAACCGTATAGACTTGTGACTCAGCATTGGGTGGAATCGGAGCGTTCGGCATTAGGTTGTAATAGCCTTGAATACTCCGTCCTGCTTCACTTGTCTTTGCCAATGGCGTTGCAGTAATTCCATCTTTTGTCACCATCTCTAAAGAACTCGTCCACGGTAATGTCAACGCCTCCAACTGGTTGGTGATGCTATGTTCGGTCGAGAAATTCGGTTTTACAATTTTAATAAAATAGGGATAGGGCTGAATAACGGTCATGAATCCTTGTTGGAATCGCGCCGTATCGTGGTATCTGGCATCAAGCAAGAGATTGTTTCCGAGTTTTGCGCCGTAGTGTTCCAAGAGGTCGTTCAGACCCGTGCTCAAGGGTGCGCCTTGTAATGTACCGGGTTGCAGTTGAATGGGATCGACCAAGAAAATCGCCCTACCGCCACGCATAATAAACTGGTCAAGTTCGTATTTATCACGCTCCGTCAACGGTTGCTTTACACCAGCGATAACCAGCGTCGCGACGCTATCATCAACAGCTTTCCCATCTTGCAGACTCACGGAAGTGAGATTATATTGTCCCTGCGCACTTTTATCCAAAAGTTGGCGGAACTGTTGATGGTTTTGATCGTTGATATCGAATTCACCGTGTCCTGTCAAAAACCCTACCGTCTTTGCCTCTTTGGTGGTAACTTTGAGGATAGTAGAAGTCAGCTCGTACTCCAAATTAGCGGTTGATCGCACAACTGGTAGGATCTCTTCTTTACCGCTATAACCGATAGAGATGCCCATATAGACGTTCGCAATTTCCGCTTTATCCTTTTTCACGACATTGATTTGGACTTCTGGGATCCCCTTGAAACGGAGTTCCTGTTTCTGTCCATCATCGAAATCGGCAGGATTCACAAAATCGATCTGGAGTTTTTTAGAGAATGCATTGTACTCATCCAGTACATCTCTGACATCGCGCCGGATTTGCGCGACTTCCGCAGGATTTGTGGAAAAGTAGGTGGTGATCGTCACAATATCGTCCAACGTGTTCAGTACATTCTTCGTTGCTGTTGAGATAGTATAACGCTTGTCCTCGGTGAGATCGGCGCGAATGAAGCGACGCGTTGACAAGAAATTAATCAGCACGAGAATGCCGAAAATGATTGCTACAAAAGCGAAAGTGTTGCCACCGTATTTGATTCGTTTATTTAGCACAACAACTTACTCCTTTACTTAACGCCATTTGCGGCTTTCAACCGACAATGTGCTTAGATAGAGAAAAAAACCGATGAGCGACAGATAATAGATAATGTCGCGGGAATCAAGGACCCCTCGCAGAATACTGCTATAATGTGCGCCGAGCCCCAGGTAACTGAAAATCGGGAATAACCAGTTCGGGGCATTGAAAAGCACAATGTCCTCGCCGATGATAAGTAACACAAAACAGGCAGTAATTCCAAAAATAAAGGCGACAATCTGATTCTCAGTCAACGTTGAAGCGAAAAGCCCGACCGCTATATATGCCCCACCCATCAGCAGGAGTCCGATGTATCCTCCGATGAGGGTTCCACCATCTGGATTCCCCAAGTATATGACCGAAAGCGGCAGAACGAGTGAGAGTAACACTGTTACAGTAAGAAGGGCAAAGCTTGCTAAGTATTTCCCGATGACAACTTCGTAATCTCGGATAGGTAGCGTCATCAGGATTTCCACGGTGCCGAGTTTCTTCTCTTCAGCCCAAAGTTTCATTGTAACAGCAGGAATAAAAAACAGGAAAATCCACGGCATCAACCCAAAAAAACTGCGCATCTCAGCTTGGTTAATGAGAAAAAAACCTCGGAAGAAAAGCCAGGCAGAAATGCCGAGGAAAAATGTGATGAAAATATACGCGATAGGCGAGTTGAAATAACTTCTAAATTCCTTTTTCAGGATAGCTGTAATGTTCGTCATAATTTTTTAACTATGTGGACCCTCACGAGGATATGCCCGTTGAGCAGACCATCGATTTTGGTCCAAGTTGGTATTGAATTGTTAACGGGTACAAAAACCGGGTTTGGTTTCAAAGGAATCATACGTCTGTCAACGCGTATGGAAACCGGGATGGTTCAAACCTTTTGGGAAACCTACAACGGTTCCCCTCTCTACATCCGAAAAGCCTTTACGACTCCTATACCTGCTCCTTGTCTGTCAAATTCAGGAAAACATCCTCTAAATCCACGGATTCTTGACGGAGTTCAGTGAGACTCCACCCGTTCTTCACAACAACGTGAAAAAGAGACTCAGCGGCATCGCTCCCCTGAGAGGCATGGATTTGATAACCGACGATGCCATTATCCGTGTCAACACGGTTCCACTGCGAGACAAACTCCAATTCGTTGAGTTGTGCCTCAATTGCATCCTGTGAACCTCGGATGGCGATGTGGACAATCTCCTCGCCCTCCGCCTGACTCGAAAGTTCTTCCGGTGTCCCGTTTGCGACAATCTTTCCGTTATTGATGATCAGGATTCGGCTACAAGTAGCAGAGACTTCGGGCAAAATGTGTGTGCTGAAGAGCACCAGTTTCTCCTGCCCGATGTTTTTGATGAGGTTACGGATCTCGATGATTTGGCTCGGATCTAACCCAGAGGTAGGTTCATCTAAAATCAGGATAGGTGGATCGTGGATGAGGCTTTGCGCCAAACCGACACGTTGGCGATAGCCTTTTGAGAGTTCACCGATGTCTTTTTGGATAACGTCCTCAAGCCCACAGATGTCGATAACTGCGCGAGTCCGGTCTTTTCGCTGGCTTTTTGGGACGTTCCGCACCTGCGTCATGAAATTGAGGTATTCAATGACCCCCATATCGGCATACAGTGGAGCACTTTCAGGTAAATAGCCAATCTGTTTCCTGACTTCAACGGATTCCTCGAATACATCATACCCGGCAACGGTAGCACTCCCTGCATCAGCAGAAAGATAACAGGTAAGAATACGCATCGTGGTCGTCTTTCCTGCCCCGTTGGGACCGAGGAAGCCTAACACCTCGCCGGCATGTGCGTCAAACGAAACTTGGTCGACAGCAACCGTCGTACCGTATGATTTTGTGAGTTCTCTAACTTCGATCATTTTTTTAATTACGTGTCCGTTGTCCGTTTTTTTAAGGGAAAGTTGAGGTATATAAACCTCCCAACAGACCTCAAAAAGATAAGATTGTATATTAAAATAATAGCATAGAATTCATCGAATGTCAAGAAGAATTGATATTAAAGTCGGAGTGATTCAGGCAGACGCAAACTTAAATCCAACTATACACTGCTGATCTCAACACAAGGCTTAACAGGGGCCAAAAACATCCCATCAACGCTTCACCTAACACCAATCCGATGAAGAACGGTATCGCTTTTCGATATGCGTTGATACCACCGTGTCGCAAAATAACCCACTTTGCGACCATCGCCAGAAACAGCGGAAACCAGATGACATCGGTTGTCCCCGGAGCAACGCCGATAACATACCCCGCTGGATGCAACGGACACCACACAAAACGTGAACGCAGAAAGATGATACCCACATTCGCTGCGAAGGCTAATCCGAGCACCGAGGTCGCCAGCCAATCCGTTGGCTTCGGGTTCACTAACCACGAAGAAAGAAAGTTGTATGTATCCGCGCCACCGGCATGAATTTGCTCCGAACCGGCAGCCACCCCCTCACTGTAAATCGCATACGGATAGAGAATCAGACTCGATAGAATACCGACAAGACTGGCAATGACTAACACGCCGAACATCGTGCGGTTTCGGATACCGGTGCGCTCTGCGAGTTTAAACGCCTCCAGTTGATCTGGCATCGGATGTGTTCGAAAGGAAGCATAACTTGCCCCACTTAACCAATTCATCAACGAGAGCATTGTTAGATTACCTGCCCGCAGGCGTCGCGTGCCAAGCAGTGAAATTATCATGTATTGCGGTGTTAGATACCCGATAGCATGGATGGGTGGTCCTAATTCCGCACGCATTCGGGTTAAACCGACCACAATCATTAGATAGACTGCGATAAAAATCGCAAACGCCCATAGCGTCATCCCACTACGGACACAGAAAACAGCTAATAAAAGCAGACATATACCTAACGTAACAATGGCACTGCGATGCGAGATTGCCTCAGTTCGGGACGCATCTCGATCGGGTCGGATGACCTGTGCCCACACACCTGCGAAATGTTTTCGTCCATTCCAACACGCAATCGCAAGCAGTGCCAGTAATGCCCCTGCGCCTTGTTCACCGAGAAACGGATACCCTGGCAATGCTGAAATGCCTACAGCACTTCCAAATAGCAACTGTACTTTCTTCAGCATATAGAAAAAGGTACACGAAAACGCCAAATCCAGAGGTAAAATGAACGAGAAACCAATTATGTACGGATGAAACCTGAGGGGTGTGCTGCCCATTGCGATCCACGGTTTCTGTGTGAAGTAGGTGTTGAGGTTATACTTCCGCACAGGAACCTCTGGGAGAACCGGGTAGAAGAACTGTAACCCATTAAGTAAGTTGATGCCCATGGCGATCCCGAAACCGAGCCAGAGCAAGCGATTTGTGAAGATACGCCGGTTGGTGGTAATCTCAAGCGGAATCTGAATAATCGGATATGCAAGTTTCTCATTTTCTATCCACTGCTTGCGAACGATAGAAGTTAAGCATAAAAAGATTAGCATTAACAGGAAAATAACCACCGACCAAGAAAGAATCGGTACAATCCAATACTGTAAATAACCCTCCGTAAAAAAATTGACCCCACCTTCATAGAAATCGTTGACGGCTTTCGGATCTTTCACCACAAGCCATTCGGGCAGGTAATGAAAAAGCAGTGCCTCCCAATCATTTTCGGGTGTAGCGAAACGGAAGGCGTACGGGATGAGCCCCATTAAGCGTGGAATACAATCATGTCCTGAAAAAGCACTGCCTACAGCAAGCATACTAAAAACGACAAGTAGATCACGAGGCTGTAAGGCGACGCGTGGAAAGATACGCCGCACGATCATGTTCAGAAACGTCATCGCTATAATGCCGAACATAACATTGACCGACATTGCGACTGTTGTCAGATGCGCGGTATGCCAAATCATTTCGACGTATGCTATCCAGTAACTATTCGCGATAATTAAAACAGTACCAATCAGTACTGCTCGTTTCGCGATTGTCTGCGAGGCGTGCGGGTCTGTAGTGTGCATATTCTCAGGAGGAGCAGGGCAGCGATTTCGTTTTCTTCTCGCCTCGATCTTTCGACCGTGACACTGCGAAACTCAATCGCTCTCATATATATCTTGGTTAGGAGAACTTGAACTGCAGAGTGGACAGGGCATTGTAGCGTGATCGGCTCTATCGAAAAACGCAAAGTGCGAACCCGTGTTTAAGCAAATTTTCCTTTGTTATATTCGCCAAATATGTTATACTGAATATAGGAGTTTGTCAAGGCTTTTAATTTTTCCTTGCGGGTAAGTTTCGGTTTTTGATACTTTAGACTTTTCGCTTTAGAGTCGCCCTCCATTTCATTACGGGCTTGGGTTTCGTTATTTAATTTAGGACTTACGCAAAAATAGAGAATTCGGTCTATCATAGTGTATAAGTTCCAATATCTACCAGAAAAAACTATTGACTTTTACGTGTATTTTTTCAGTTCATAACTTAGGAAGGAGATCTTAGAATGGAATTAACTTTTGAAAGGGATGATCTCTTGGACTCCTTACAGGTGCTGCAAGGGGTCGCAAGCGGACGCACTACCTTACCAATTCTCTCAAATGTTCTCATCAATGCCACCGGGGGCACTATTGAATGCCTGGCAACGGATCTGGAAGTCGGCATTAGAATGACGGTTGAAGGTACAATTACAGAAGAGGGGGCAATCACTGTCTCTGCTAAGAAGTTAGGAGATATTGTCAAGGAGTTGCCTGGGGATAAACCGATACACTTAGCAACGACAGCAAATGACCGGGTTGAGATTACCTGTGGAGAAGGGGTCTACAAAATCATCGGACTGCCCGATGAAGAATTCCCACAACTCCCGTCAGTTGAAGGGGAAGCCTCGAAGATTGGTGGAGAGACATTGCGCGATGTCCTTCAGAAAACAGAGTTCGCTGCATCTACAGAAGAAGTTCGTTACTTTCTAAATGGACTCTATTTCAATTTTCTTGAGCATGGGACTGAGGTAGTTGCTACGGATGGTAAACGTCTTGCCTTGGCACGCTGCGAACCGTTCACCTCGCCGGGTGAAGCCAACGGGTTTATCGTCCCGTTGAAAGCCGTTCGCGAGATTGCCCGAACCTTCGTCGATGCGGGTGAAGTCAGCGTTTCAGTATCTGAAAACCAAATTCTCTTTACCGATGGGAACGCCACCTTAACGACGCGACTTGTGGAGGGGGATTATCCGAAATATGAGAAAATCATCCCTGAGTCGACCGAAGGCAAAGCGGTCGTTTCAAAAGATGGAATTTTAAGTGCGACGCGGCGGGTCGCTCTGCTGTCAAATCCGAAGAATTATTCGATCTGCTTAGAAATCGATTCAGAACAAGTTCAAGTCTCCGCGAGAACCCCAGAATTAGGGGAAGCGCACGAAACACTGCCTGTGGAGTCGAGCACTGGAAATGCAAGGATTGGTTTCGACGCTCGGTTATTGATAGAGGCATTGTCTCATATCGAAGCGGCATCGCTGGCAATAGAATTCTCAGGGGAATTGAACCCTGTTCTCATCAAACCCGTAGATGATGAAAATTACGTCTCTCTGATAATGCCAATGCGCTTGGACCCTGCTTCGGCGTAGAAACCGGAAGTTCTGAGTGTGTTTTGTAGCGAGGCGAGTTTTAGACCCATTGGAGACATAAGGGACTTTTCCGAAGATGCAAGCGTGAAAGGAAGGATACGGTGTGATCGTATCCTTCTTTTAGTATTTTGCTGGCATGCACCAACAATAGAGGTCGGATTATTACTTTAGAGAGAAAAGAATCAATCCACCTACACGACAAAAAAGCCTGGCGAGGTTAGTTATCAGGTTCCTCAGCTTCATCAAGTTCTCGTTGTGCATCAAGCCTCTGAAAGAGAGCAATTGCTTTCTCTCTGGCAAGTTTTTCTTCATCAGTTAAAGGTTGTCCCTTCAAACTTTTTAGGAGTAGAGGGAGATAGGTATGGACTTCAGGAATGTCTCCGTATCGTTCGATGAACCATTCCCGTTGGATCTGGACGAATAGCTCGGGATCTTCCTTAGCCAATTGAAGTTCATCTAAAATACGGACTGGAGACCCCATCCTTTAGGTTGGGGAGGAAAGTCCGCCCTCGTGTGTGAGGCCATAGCGTTTTTTTTGAAAAAACACTTGACATTTTTAGCAAATTGTGGTTTAATAGATGTATCACGTTGGCAGACATATTCAGCGTTACCGCTTGGTAACGTGTCGGTCCCACCCACTGAATAGGGGTTAAAGGCGTGATACGTGAAATCCATGAAAAAGCGAAAGCGAAAACAAAAACGCACGCGCCGCGTATACAAGTATCAGCTGCGTGAACATCCGAAAAATGTGCGCTTGAGCAATATGCTTGATGACTTGGGCGACGTGCATAATCACTTCTTGGCACTGGAAAAGCGGTATTACCGTATCTATGGTAAGTATGCCGGACGCTTCCGACTTCAACCCCACTTGACGAAGTTGCTGCAGCGGACACACAAGCACTGGGCTTGGATACCTCGCGACACGCTTGATGAGGTGATTGTCCGTATTCACACCACTTATGACCGCTTTTTTGACGGTCTTGGTGGACTGCCGAAGTTCAAGCGCAAAGATCGCTACCGTTCTGCGAAGTTCCAATCGGCGTATCTTCTTGAGGAAGGGCGTGTCAGATTCTCTTTCAAAGCGTGGGATGATGCCTCGCACGCCTTTAAGTTCCACAAGCGTTGGTTCTCGTTCCATCAGCACCGCGAGTGGAACGGAACTGTCCGCTATCTCCAAATCCTTCGCGACTCGGTTGGTACTTATTGGCTTTATGTCATCACAGACGACTCCACGACCGAACCCTATTCTGCTACAGGTGAGAGCGTAGGAATAGACTTCGGTATGGAAACCTATCTGACACTTAGTAACGGTGAGAAAATCGAACACCCGCAACCTTTGAAACAGTCCTTGAACCAACTCCGTAAACTCAATAAGGCACTCAGTCGGAAAGTGAAAGGTTCTGGCAATTGGTGGCGATGTGTCCGTGAACTCGCACGCCTCTACAGACACATCACGAACCAGCGTAGAGACTGGCACTACAAACGTGCGACAGACCTCTGTCGAAGGTTTGATACGATCGTCACCGAGACGCTGAACCTCGACGGTATGAAACGGCTTTGGGGACGCAAAGTCTCTGACCTCGCCTTTGGGCAGTTTGTTGAGATTCTGAAGTTCAAGTGTTTCAAACATAAGCGTGCGTTCCTACAAATCGGACAGTGGACCCCGACAACAAAGCCTTGTTCGGCGTGCGGACATCCTAACGAAAATCTAACGCTAAAAGAGAGGCAGTGGACATGTCCTGAATGTGGTTCTCACCACGATAGAGACATCAACGCTGCGATAAACATTTTGAGGGAAACCGCCTTGGGTCCCTCTGTGGAGCAGATGTAAGACGTTTTCTCGAAAACGCGAACTGCTACGAAGCACAGGTTTCCCCACGCTTTAGCGTGTGGGTGCCTTGACCTTCTCCGTCTCCACATCCGCAAAAAAAGGATAAACAAAGGACAGCAACGAAGAGAAAAAAAACATAGATCGAGAAAAAGTTGAGAGTTTTCATGAAGTCTCCTTTATTTCAAACCGATTGTTGCCCCTAACGCTTTTATCTCATGAAAATCTTCGATGGCTTTTTTAGTTTTTTCATTGGGAAAGAGATGATAGTTTGCTTCAAGATAGGCTTCAATCTTACCAAGCGTTGGCGGTACACCTCTTGCAATGTTTAACTCATACTCACCAACAGTGTGAACTTCTGGGATGTCCCCAAACTGATTGAGAAGTTGGGCATAAAAATACTCAGCACGCAACTCGGGGTCTTCTGTTTTATACCAGTCTCGGGGCGGATACGTATCGTCCACAACGTCGGTAGATTCACTCTCCGGATAAGCTTGCTGCCACGGATCGCTCTTTGGCAGTGTAACATTAAATGCCCTATCGTCTCGCCAGTCAGGCTCGCGACTGTGGGTGATCGTTTCCGCTCCATGGGAATGCGGCACAGTCTCGTGGGAGTGTCCATGGCTCTGGTCGTGGTCATGTCCGTGTTGCGCGGGGAAGTCCGTTTTTTCAGTCTTCGTTTCTGTAGTGGGAGCAGGCTTTGGAGCAGGTGTTACTGCCCTATAGACTTTTATAGGCGGGGGGGGGAGGGGTAGGTCTTAAGAAGAGAAAACCGCCAACACTCATAACAATCAGGGCAACAAACACCCAATGCCAGTTTCGTTTCAACATCAAAAAACCTCCAAATACGGTAATGTGTAATGATTCATAACCATAGCAAATTTGACGAAAAGTGTCAAGAAAAACATAAAACAGATGGTGCGGTTCGGAAACCGCACCGGGCCTGGGGAAAACCAATGCGTGAGATTTTAACTGACTTCCACACCAGACATCTGCTCCAACGCCAGCATCAGTGCCTGGGTGCCTAACCTCCCATGCCCCTGCGCCTGCACAGCCGTGTAAAGTTGATGCACCAACGCGAGTCCGGGTAGACTTAGGTTCATCTTGCGTGCCTCGTCCAAGGCGATGCTCATATCTTTGATAAAATGTTCCACAAAGAACCCGGGATCGAAGTTTCGCTGGAGAACCCGTCGTGCCAAATTGTCCAGAGACCAGCAAGCCGCTGCCCCCCCACTAATCGATGACAGCATCGTCTCCAAATCCAACCCGGCTCTGTAGCCGTAGATTAGCCCTTCGCAGACCCCGATCATCGTCCCCGAAATCGTGATCTGATTGCACATTTTGGTGTGTTGCCCAGCACCCGCGCCACCTTGATGGACGATGTTTCCCCCCATCGCCTCGAAGAGCGGCATAACGGCTTCCACAGCCGCCTCATCGCCTCCGACCATGATAGAAAGCCGTGCCTCTCGCGCCCCAACATCGCCACCTGAGACAGGGGCATCAATTGATGAAACATCCTGTGCTTGCGCTGCGGCATAGATTTCTTGTGCCAGAGAGGGTTCTGTCGTCGTCATATCAACGATGATGTTTCCGGATTTCGCGCCCTTTAAAATACCGTTGTCGCCGAGGTAAACTTCACGAACATCGGGTGGAAACCCAACAATCGTGAAAATAATATCGGAGGCGGATGCAACTTCACCCGGTGAATCTGCCCATGTCGCACCTGCTTCCAGTAAGGGGTCAGCCTTTGACTTTGTCCGGTTATAGACCGTCATTCCATATCCGAGGTCCATCAGATGTTGACACATCCATCGTCCCATTACGCCGGTACCGATCCAACCGAGTTTCGTTGTTGCAGGTTCAATTTTCTCATAAGTGGTTGCCATAATTTTCCTTCTTTTTAATGGTTAAGTTTTTGCGCCGATCTTTCCGTTGTCAAAATCGGTTTCTGACAAATATGATGGTCATCTCAAAGGTGATAAAAGGCTTAAAGTCCCGTTAAGGAATAGACAACGGACACTCCTTTTGAACTTTTCTGTCTCCTGACGGGTGTCTGGTAAATTCTGACGGAAATACGGACATGTCTGATTGGCTATCGGAAACCGCACGGCTGAAGACGCTTCCAATATCTTTCGCTATGTCTTTTTGTGCTTCCTAAAATCCTTTGCTAATTGTGAACTAATGACAACACCGCCAACGACAACAGCACAATAAATAGCAAAAAATCGCGTCAACAACACGTAGAGAGGTATCAATTCTTTGAGAATCAGATTCTCCATCAATCCGACGGTTAGAACCTCTGCGACCCCACTTGCCCCAGGGCTTGGCGCGAAGAGCACAACGAAATTTAGCAGCAGTCCAACAACACCGAGCTCCCATAGGGTAGCATCCCCGTTGAGTGCCTTCACGACTATGTAACTGCCAACGATCCGTGCTCCGAAGAAACCACAGGTTAAGAGGACACTGAATGCGCATGTCCATTTATGGTGACGTAAGAACATTACCGCAAACGACTTATGTTCAGTAACGAGTTCTTCCATTTTTGCAGTAGCACGCTCAAGAATAGGAGTGAGACGAGTGAACCTTCGCTGTGCAACACTGCAGAGCCAATGAAAAAAACGAAAAACAATATCTGGCTTGAAAAGCAGTAGCAGAAAACCTATAAATGCCAAACCGAACATCAAACAACTGAATAAGCTCACCCATGCACTCCCTTTTGGTAAAAAGGGAGGATCTAACCATGCGATACCCGCTGCGAAGAACATGAGCGTGGTTATAGTGGCGAGAAAACAGATGATGCCTGATGTTATCGATGCTGACAATGGTACGCCTGCTCGCGTGTAGATATAAAGATGTCCCACTCCGCCCGTCTGGAACGGTGTAATACAGGAAACACAGAGTGTCGCTAAGTTTGCCCGAAGACTGTCCCAGAACTTGATGTCTGGTTTGACTTTTCGAATAAAAATATGGAAGCGGAGTGCGCCGAACACCCAATCCACGAACATACACAGACACGCCCCGAGCAGCATCTCAACCTGCATCTCGCGAAAAACTTGCTTTATATCTTGAGTACCACCCCACAAAAAACTTAGGAATAACCCAGCGAATGTGCACAACAGAAAAAAAATCGTACCACGAACCACGTTTTCGCGGCTCAAGAATTCCTGCATTACCAGCGAAATCTCCTTTTTAGTGGCTGTCGGCTATCGGGTCGAATTTTTCTACGAAAAATCCTTTCGGTTGTCGGGCACAAGAGGCAACCTTTGTAAAACGAAACCTCTTCACTGGCAACTACAAACTGATAGCTGACAACTATTGAGCAATGAGCGTCAGCGTCAGACTGATATCCATCGGCATCGCTGAATGCGTCAATGCCCCGACAGAGATGAGATCCACACCGGCTGCTGCCACAGTTTTTATTTTGTCAAGTGTAATACCACCGGAGGCTTCCGTCACTGCGCGGTCTCCCACTTCATGCACAACACGCTCCATAATGTTCGGAGGCATGTTGTCAAGGAGTAAGATGTCCGCTCCTGCTTTTAGTGCTTCGTCGACCTGATCAAGGGTTTCAACTTCAACCTCAATCTTTGCTGTGTGTGGGACAACCTGCCGTGCTCGCCGCACGGCGTTGCCAATACCCCCAGCGGCAACGATGTGGTTATCCTTAATCAACACACCGTCATAAAGTCCAAAGCGATGATTTTGCGCGCCACCGACATGCACCGCGTATTTCTGAACCGCCCGCCATCCGGCGGCAGTCTTCCGAGTATCTACGATTTTGGTGTCGTAGCCAGCGACTGCCGCCACGAATTGTGCGGTGAGCGTTGCTATCCCGGAAAGCCGTTGCAGGAAATTAAGAGCGGTCCGCTCCCCGATTAGAATCGTTTTGGCACTCCCCCGGACCTCGGCAATCGGCGCACCTGCCTTCACAGCATCCCCATCAGTGACAAGTCCACGAAACGACAACGTTTCATCTAATTTTGCGAAGACTCGTTCGGCGACTGGCAGTCCCGCAACAATGCCGCCACTCTTAGCAAGCAGGGTTCCCACAGCCTTCTGTTCGGGCGGCACCGTTGCCTCTGTTGTTATATCACCAATACCGATATCTTCTTCAAACGCCAAATCAATTAGGGGATCTAACGAACGCAGATTGAGCATTTTTAATTATACCTTGCGGTTCGATGAAAAGCCTCAATACCGTTCCAGATAGGGAGTTAGGAATTTCTTTGCGTCTTCCGTGACATCCCATGCATTGGGCCAGAAACAGAGATCGATAGAGAACCAATCACCGTCGTAGCCAGTCTCATCCATGATGACCGGAATAATCGCGTCAAAATCAAGCACACCGTCTCCGAAAGGTGCGTGCGTGCTTGTTTCGTCGCCATGGAGCGTGTTATCGGAATCGATGAGATGGAAGTGACCGATCTGTCCTTTTAACTGACGTGCAAGGTCAATGACCCCATTATCACCGAGCGTCTCCTGCTCTCCGGGCTGCCGGGCACCGACAACTGCACACATTTGTGCATGACAGGTATCAAACATCACCTGGAAATTGGGATGACCCACTGCCTGTGGCATATTGACAATGTCGCTGGGTTTGTTGAACATAAATCCGGGTTCAAATTCCCAGAGCATCAACACACCGTGATCTTCGGCAACTTGCGCACAGCGTCTCCAGACGGAGACGATCCGATCCCAAGCTTTCTCAGGCTCAACGCCAGGAATCCCTTTTTCGGGATCATCCACTGTATCCACACGAATCGCAGGCGATCCGAGATCCAAGGCGAGTTGGAGACTCTCTTTGAACAATTTGTAGTATCTATCGTCTTCTTGCCCTTCATCCGTAGCGGGACCCGGGTGCGACCAGAAGTCAGCGGCTAATCCAGAGACTTCCAAGCCGTAATAGGAAATCAAACCTCTAACGGCGTCTCGGTCGCTTTTCATCGGGTAATCGTTAATGTCGATATGCGGTTTAAACGCCCCGATTTCAATACCATCGAATTCAAGTTCGCTGAGCGTCCTGACGACAGTATCAAACGGAATAGGATTATCTTCATAGGGACCAAATGCGTAAGCCCAACTTCCAATCGACAATTTTTTTGCCATGTTTTTCTCCTTTTTTAATAATTCGCGAAGCGTTAAATAATATGGTTTTGCAGGTGTCGTTCTTCTGGTACCCACCGTCTGCACCGTTGTTGCAGACTACCACCTTATGCTAATTTTAAGACGTGTATTACCAACGCTCTTTCGTGTTCTTAGTTTCGTTCAATAGAGGATGTACCCCTACGGTCACTCACTGCGTTTCTCAGGTAAAACGCAATCATTATACACCCGTGACTAACCTCCGAACTGCTGTTTCAAGTTCAAGGGTTACCTGCTCCACCGTTTCTCGTTTCTGTGCCTTGTAGGTATCGTAACATTCTCGGAGATTTTTGGGTTCACCAACACGGACAGATGCGACCCGCGGTCCCCGAATTTTTGACGCACCAAAGACTTCTCTCTCCAGACGAACAATCACTTCAAGAAACCGCTCTGGTGAGCGTTCTTCTGCGACATATCCATCTGAAATCGCTATAAAATTAATTAACCGCTCCAGGTCAGGATAGAATCGTTGGAATTTCTGGAGCAGTTCTTCATGTATCTTCCGCTCGTACTCCGTCATCTGCTCAATGTCTTTATAGACTTCAGCATCGACTAAATTTTTCAACGCCCGTACCCTCGTGAGAACATCCGCTTCAGAGTGGATACCCATGATCTGTTCAGCATGGGACAAGATTTTCTCTTTCAGTCTTTGAATGTGTACATCAAGTGGCAGGGTCTCGTCCACTTTATACTGATATTCAGTTGCAAGTGTTTTGAATATTGCGACACCGATACGCCGTAACCGCTCGTAACGTTCAATCGGCGTTCGATCCGCAGATGGGAGAATGTTCCGCTCCAATTCCGTGAGGGCGGTATCAATGTCGCCCCACATGTCCTGTGGATAATGGTATTTGATCCCGATCGGAACCACATACAGCGGTTTGCGGATCTCCGCCTTTACCATATCGTCCAAAGCCCAGAAGCAGAGTTGTATAATACCCCTTTCAAAGCGCATGACAGTATCATTCTGCCGTGAAATTTCCCCTTCAGCGAAGATAACAAGGAACGAGTTGCCTTTCGATAGGAGCTCCCGCGTTGTGCGGAATGCGTTCCGGTCCGCGGTGCCACGCACGATGGAATACGCCCCGAATCGTTGCATCAGAAAACCGCGTAAGCCACCGAATTTTCCTGTACCATACGTCTCGCGTGCAGTCATATAGTAATACTGCTGAGAAAGCCGTTTGGACAAGAAGAACATGACCGCAGGGTCCACACGTGCTGCATGATTTGGGGCTAATACAGTAGGATGTCCATCTGTTGTTTTTAAACGGTCAATGGATTCTGCATCTATATCCAGCGTTAACCCCTTTAAAAACAAGCGGTTGACAAGCGGTACAAGTCCTTTCGCAACCTGAATCAGAGCCGTATTCGGCTTCGGGGGTTTAAAATCTAACATTGCGTGCTACTGTTACGGCACACGGGGCGTACCTATTGAACCCTCTCCAGTCTAAAGACTGGAGATTCCTTTTGTTCCTCATGGGAACATTCTCCGCTCAAGCGGAACAACACCGGCCTTCTAAGCGAATGCCGACGGGCGGTGCCATAGCCGCCGCTACGGGGACACCAAGGTATCCCAGATACTTTTGTCTTATATTAATCGCACCCACACCATCGCGATGATACTCAAAACCACATTTACCTATCCCCCGTCAAAGCCCCATGCTTTAGCTTGCGGGATGTAGACGGCGTTTAGGGGTGTCGTAAAAATAAACTTGACAAAAACTCTAAAAATCCGGTATAATTATATTAATCGTTGGATAGGAAAGCAAGCACCTGCAAACCTTGCGGGTGTCCTATCCGCCTACTTGCTTGGGTTGAACGATGAACGGTTATTCCCGTTAATACCACATTCGGATTATACATTTTGGGTTATGATCCCCAGTTCGTTTCGTGATGAGTTCTGCCTCGCTTTATAGGATTGTGGCGGTGTTCCCTCCACAACTGCGAAAATGTCAGAACACTATAGAATCAAAGTATCGGTATATCTTAGGGAGTTTATCAAGATATTCCGTAGTCGGACGTTGGCTGGTCCCACAATCCTTTTGCAGATTGTGTCACCCGAGAAGTTTCTATTCACGAAAAAAGCCCGATGAAACTTCACAAAAATCGGGGAGCGTGCTATAAGCCGTAAAAGTGTACCCACCGACTGAAACAGGATCGGCAGTTGAAGAAACCCCCTTGCTTCAGCTGGGGGAGCAGTCATACTTGTATTCGCGAGTGGTAGGTTTCTTTCGGGTACCGCACTTCGGGCAGGTTTGTGAAGTGTAAGATTCATCAATCACTTCTACTTTCATACCTAAAGCCTTGGCTTTGTATGAAAGTAGTTGCGTGAGTTTACCAAACGCCCATTGATGTAGCTTTTGGTTAACACGTTTGCCGTAATCTATATTATCACGTATACCCGTCAAATCGCCAATCACAATTGTACCAATATTATTGTCTTCACACATTTGCACAAACTTTGTTGTGTGTTTGTGTAAGCCATCGCGTATCTGATTGTCGATGTGCCTGATGCGGTTCCATTTGCGTTTTACAAGAGACCACCAGCGTCTTGAATGGCGTTTACACCTATCAATCTTCTTGCCAAATGCCGCTATCACCACCTTGTTTCTCAACCGGTATAGACTTCGTATATACCGCCCATTGAAAATCATAGTGGCAACACCATCATAGCTAACCATAGGATGTATCTCACCAATATCTACGCCAACAATACCTTTCTCTTTTGACTTCAAAGGTTTACCCACATTATACACAAAATGCAGAGTATATCTACCTTTATCATAGACTAACTCAACTATAGCAATGTGGGCGATAGCATACACCAAATCAAAATTCTTTGGCAATCTAACTTCTAACGGTTCACCGTATCTACCGTTAGACAAAACCATCATATTGCCTTTGAAGTGAATCGCGGATTTCTTCCAGGTGGTTGTTTGAAATCTTTTGTCTCTATACGGCGGTTTCGCCTTCTTATCGCCATTCTTACGCTTTTCACGAAATCCCTTACGATTCTTGAAAAACTTTCTACGCACCTCTTGTATACTCTGTGAATGTAAATGTTGCGTCTTAGATAACTGCTTATCCATCCACAACTCACAAGGCACATCAAGACCGCCACCAGTCCGATAACCATGCGCATAGTCCCACATATCCTTCAATACCAAACACTCACGCCAGACAGACGCGGTAGCGGCATTGATAACATCCAACTGCTCAGTATACTGCAATTTCAACTTACGGGTACGCATGACTAACTCCTTACATGGCTTCAGATGCTATTCTGATATAGGTAGAGACCGCCCTGAGAAGGGCGGGTAGCATTCTCTACCAGCCATGCAATTAATATCATACCACACAAACACAAATATGTCAGGTAAAAAATATTTACTTGACAGAATTTGAGAAAACAGATATAAAGTGTTTAGGACTTGAGTCTCTCAATCCGAGGTCGAAATACCTCGTTTAATTTTTCAAATTTGCGTACGACCCATTCATGTTGATTAGTCCAATCTGTTTCATCCCTGACATCGGTATCCGATTTTAGAAAGGCGATACGTTTTTCACTCTCCACTGCGTACCATGAAAGTGATCCACCACATTCTGAATGAATTTCCGCTTGTTGCTCCTTCAATGCTTCAAAAGTTATCACAGCATCTTTCCCTGTGAGAATAACTGCAGCGTCTATCACTGGAGGTCTAACTCTCTGTCCGGCTCTCAATATGTACGTTCCCATCGGAAAATCTATAAAGTGCCTTTTTCTCGCTATAACGCTTGGGAGTCGGTATTGGAGACCACATCTCTGATGCAATTGAGTACAAAATTCCGTCCAGTATTTTACACTTTGTTCCTCTCTTCTCTCAGACATTATGTGTTACCTCCGGTTAGATATAATAAACGATAGAAGATACATCACAACTTTTTAGATGCAAGTCTTGCGGTGGAAATTAGTAGAGAATTTAGGCGTGCGTTTGATAGAAACAGAGCAAGATGATTCTTCTTTCACAATTTTCTTCTTTCACAATTAAGATTGGGTTTGGCAATGTTTTCTGACATCCCAAACCCAGTCCCTTGACACACACCCTTAGCATTTTCTACATCTCCAAGCTAAAGCATGGAGTTTTGAAAATGAAGAGGATGATAACTTAAAGACTCGGGGGATAACAACAGATGATCTCCATGGGTGTATCACCAGTGCTAACGATGACGTAACTGGACAAGCATCGCGGGATAAAAACAGATTTGCCGCGTTTGAGCGGAACATCTTCAAAATCCCCACGCAGTACACCTTCGCCGCCCAGCGTCACGAGCGCATAAAACCCCTTGTCTGCTGGCATACTCAGTGTAGAATCGACTGTTAAACGTGAGCATCCAAAGAATTTCGAGGCTTCCTCTGGCACGATTCGATCTTCTCGGTTATCGCCTTCCGCCCGGACGAGTTCTGGCGTGCGTCGGATGTAGTTGTTAAGATAGTCCAGTTCCAATTTATCAAACTCAGCGGCATCTACAGCGAGATCCCATCCGAGTCCGAGGTGACCATCATCTCTTTCAAACGGAAAACCTTCCCATTCCGCGAGGATATTCCAGTCGGTCGGTTCTTGGGGTTCGAGCACACAGAGTCCTGTACCGAGTGAATGGACAATCGGTGTCCGTAAAAAATAGACTTCCCCAACTTTCGGTTCAACAACGTGCATCAGGCTGCGTAGTGTCGGCACATCTTGTGCTTCCATCAGACGGCGGAACTCCGCTTTGTCTATCGCTTCCTTCCACCCGATCCATGCCTTCGCGCCCGGACGTGTGCCGATGAGGATCCACGCTTCGTTCTTGCCGAAGGGTGAATTGAGGTGTTTTTGCGAGAAATCGGGGTTTGGATGCCAATGAATAGGAATATGCGCCCCTTCACCAACATCAAAAATTTTGAGAAGTACACCTAATTCAGTGCCGTATTTGTCGATGTGTGCGCTACCGAGTGTATCTTCTGGAAATGCGTCCAGCAGTGCTTTCAAGAGGACGACCTCACCACTGGGAAGTTGGATGCGACTGAGTCCTTTGTCGAGCGGGTTCTCTTTGCCGGGGGTGATTGCCCGGTTTGTCGAGAAAATCCATTCTTCGGAGTAATAATCATCTTTCGGATCGGGTTCACCCATAAACTCAGCACGGAGTTTCCCGCCATTGTAGAAATGCAGGTAGGTGTTCGGTGCTAAGGCGACAGGTGCGTTTAGCATTGATTTTAGTTCACTTTGTGATGCCATATTGCTTCCTTTCTTTATCTTTAAGAACTAAGGGCATAGTTTTCAGGTTCCCTTGCTTGAAATCAGTCTATCATTTTAGACAGGTTTTGTCAAGTCCCTTTTTAGGATATTTCGTTCTTCTCAGGACTTACGCAAGGCACAATAAGGTAACGGACAATGACTGGCACTACTACGAACCACGCCGCTTTTCAGAAACATCCGTAAGAAGGCGCAATGAATTGCGCTCCTACGAACAAAAGACCGCACGAAAACGGGTCAACTGCATAAGTCCTGATTAGTAGAAGTTCAGAACCATTTAGTTTTAGGAAATTATCAGATTTCACGCCTTTTTTGGGCGATCCGGTGTCCCTTCCCAGTAACGGGTGGGAACCCTGGTTGGGAATTCAGATCGCATTTGGGCGAGAAGAAGAATCGGGAATCGGAGTTCCCTCCTACAGCAAATCTGAAAAGGTTGCACTTTAAAGACATTATGTTTTATAATAAAATTATAAGATGAATGTGGACAGGATACCAGAAAAATGGCAAAATATCAAAATGGGATACAGGTCGCAGCACGGAACTTGATAACATACGCCTTTCTTTTCTCGATGCTCCTCCTTTGCGTTCTCGCACCCGCCCAAGAATCCGCTCCCGATGTCGAAACAATTATCAAAAAAATAGATCAACTCTATCGTAGCAACACCAGTCATGCCGAGATGGAGATGCACATCGTCACGCCGCATTGGGAACGCACCTTGGCAATGACGGTTTGGAGCAAGGGAATGGACAAAACTTTTATCCGAATCACGGCACCGAAGAAGGAACAAGGGGTCGCGACACTGCGGATCGGGAACGAGATGTGGAACTATCTGCCGAAAACCAACAAAGTCATGAAGATTCCGCCATCAATGATGATGGGATCGTGGATGGGTTCCGATTTCACGAATGATGACTTAGTCAGGGAATCATCAATGCTCGACGATTATACCTATCAGTTTGTTACACCTGAAGATGCCTCTCCCGACCATCTCTACGTTCAACTCGTGCCGAAAGAGGATTCTCCAATTGTCTGGGGCAAGATTGTTGCCGCAGTGCAATCCAGCGATTATCTACCGGTGTGGCAGCGGTTTTACGACGAAAAAGGGAAATTGATGCGGGTGATGAATTTCAAAGAGGTTAAAACCTTTGGCGGCAAAACCCTACCTTCTGCGATGGAGATAATCCCAGAAAACAAAGACGGACATAAAACGGTTGTTAGATGGCTAAACGCTACATTCGATTCCGACATAGACGATAAAATTTTCACGCGTCGAAACCTTCAGAGGCGAAGATAGGTTTTTTAATTTTACCTTAAAAATATGATACTCAAAATCGCGTTTCGCAATATCTTTCGCCAGAAACGACGGACAATCCTTACCGCTCTCGCAATGATTGTCGGTTTTACGCTCTTGTCGATAACCATCGGCTTGTCTGATGGGGCGTATGGCGGAATTATTGAAATGTTCACACGAAATCGTACCGGTCATATTCAGGTCCATCGCGCAGGGTACCTTGATAAGCCGTCGCTCTACGAGACAATTGATGGCTATGCTACTATTGGTGAGACGATTCAGGGAACTGCGGGAGTTGAGGCGTGGACACCACGAGTATACGCAGCTGGACTCGGTTCGGTTGGTGAAAAGAGCACGGCTGTACAAGTCATTGGTATTGATGTCGCACGAGAGACACAAGCGACCCGATTCGACAAAAAAGTGATTGAAGGCAGTGTATTAGCGGAAACCGCTTCGCACGAGGCTGTTATCGGGAAAGGTCTGGCGAAAATTATTTCAGGGACGGTGGGTAGTGAAATTGTGATCTTTTCGCAAGGTGCCGACGGTTCCATCGCAAATGACGTGTATAAAATCGTTGGAATCGCAGAGAGTGGTGATGACGCGACAGACCGAGTGGCATGTTATTTACACATTGAAGATGCTCAGGAATTGTTTGTGCTTGAGGGACGGATCCACGAAATTGTTGTGATTGTCTCAAACATCAATCACGTGCGTAAAATTACAGACGCACTCGAAGCGCGCTTGAATAATTCTACGCTGGAGGTCTCCCCGTGGCAAGTGGTCGCCAAATCCTTTTACCGTGCCATGAAAACCGATCAACAAGGAGATGCCATTAGTCGTTGGGTGATTATGTTCATTGTGGCGATCGGTGTGCTGAATACAGTACTCATGTCAGTACTGGAACGGACGCGTGAATACGGTGTGCTGAAGGCAATCGGGACGAAACCGACACAAATTTTCTGGTTGGTCGTCTGTGAAGTAATTATTATCACTATCGGTAGCATCTGCGTTGGTGTGCCTCTTGGGGTATTAGCCAATTATCTGCTATCTATATCCGGCATCACATATCCCGAGGCAATTACCTACGGCGGCATGAAATTCACGACGTTATACGCTGAAGTCAACGTCCGATGTCTGATTATTCCGGCTATCACCGTCATGGTATCGGCGACGATTGTGAGTCTGTTCCCTGCGATAAAAGCCGCCCGAATCATGCCTGCGAAGGCGATGCGGACACATTAGTATGGCTTTCAGCAGTCAGCAAAAGACTGGAATGGAAGACCTCGGTTGGGAAGGTGGAAGATTGGGAGGCACTCGTCCTTGCTTTCTTCCAACCAAGTTCCGATAGCCGATAGCCACTATAACCGAACCGCAAGGAAAATTAGGAAAATGTGGTTGATTTTAGTAAAACTTGCCTGGAGAAATATCTTTCGGAATAAACGCCGCACCTTTATCGCCTCAGTCGCGATCGGTATCGGTCTGGCTGCTCTGATTTTTTTTGATGCGTTAATGATCGGGATGGCTGAGAATTTGATTCGGACGGCTACCGCCTCGTTCCTTGGCGACGCACAGATCCATCGGGAAGGTTTTCGAGACACACAAGAGGTTTCATTAACGATTCAGGCACGTGATGAAGTGACCGAGAGTCTCGCTAAAGAAGACATTGTTGAGCATTTCACACAAAGAACACTCGCCTTTGGGATGATTACGTCTCCAGCAAGCGTGAGTGCGATTAACCTGGTCGGCGTTCATCCACCAACAGAGAAATTTCTGTCCCAAATTGATGATGCGATAACCGAAGGTGCCTATTTTGAAGACGATAATAACCGCGATATCGTCATCGGTGCGAAACTCGCTGAAACCTTAGAAATCGAACTTGGGGACCGGGTGGTCGTGACGGTGGCGCAAGTCGAAAGCGGTGATCTTTCCCAAGAGATGTTCCGAGTTTCCGGTATTTATCGCTTCGCGGGTGAAGAAATGAACAGTGGAATGGCGTTCGTTCGGATCGAAAAAGCGCAAGAGATGCTTGCTCTCGGGAACGGGGTCCATGAAATAGCGATTAAATTTACTTCTCTTGCCTATGCACAGGATCCGACACTACCGTTTTGGGAAGCGCATTCCAGACACGGCAACGAAGCATTAAGTTGGACGGAACTTATGTCGCAATTGAGAGTGATATTGGAAATGACAAAATACAGCAAGTATATCATGGGAGCCATCCTATTTGGAGTGGTTGTCTTTGGTATTATCAACACACTATTTATGTCGTTGTATGAGCGAATGTTTGAGTTTGGCGTGTTACGCGCCGTTGGAACCCGCCCTTTCGGACTGGCGCGTGTCGTTTTATTTGAGGCAGGTGCCTTGGCAATCGTGAGTATTGGGTTGGGAGCGATACTTGGCTTTGTTTTGACGGCAGTCCTTGCATATATCGGTATCGACTATACCGGCATTGAAATGATGGGTGTGACAGTGCAGGAGTTCATCTATCCGGTGCTGGAGGTTCAACAGTTCATCATTTATCCTATATCAGTCTTTATTTTTACTATCATTGCCGGACTGTACCCGGCTCGTCACGTGGCGAAAATGGCACCCGTAGACGCAATGCGGCGGAGTTTTTAAAAAAATGGAACAGACGCAGAAGACAGAAGTTATCGTCACAGAAGATGTGGCAAAGGTTTATGCAGCCGATGGAATCCCAGTCAACGCTCTTAACGGGGTCGATTTAACGATCCAATCGGGAGAATTTACGGCACTGGTGGGTCCCTCTGGTTCGGGCAAAACAACCTTTCTCAACATCATTTCTGGGTTGGATAGTCCGACAGAAGGAAAAGTATGGCTTGCCGGCAAAGTGCTATCAGAGATGAGTGGCAATGAACTCTCTGACTTTCGACGGGATAATATCGGGTTCATCTTTCAGGCTTACAACCTGATTCCTGTGCTGTCGGTCGAAGAAAATGTTGAGTACATCATGCTCTTGGCAGGTGTCCCGAAGGCAGAACGGCACGAGCGGGTTATAGCAATGCTCAAGGCAGTCGGGTTAGAGGGTGTAGCGGACCGACAACCCACCCAACTCTCAGGTGGACAGCAGCAGCGTGTCGCTATCGCGCGTGCTATGGTCTCTGAACCTACGATTATCCTTGCCGATGAACCGACAGCAAACCTTGACTCGAAAACGGGTGCCGATTTACTTGAGATGATGCACCGTCTTAACGCGGAAACCGGTATGACGTTCATCTTTTCAACCCATGATCCGATGGTAATGGAAAGTGCCCAACGCCTGATTACGCTTCGCGACGGACAAATAGACAGTGATGAGACGAGATAATAGTTGTCAGTTCTCAGTTGTCAGTCGTCAGTTGTCAGTTAAGAGATTCCTGATGAGAAAATTTCTCGTGTTCATCATCTATTTGATGACAACGCCATTTGTAGGCGTCGTTAATGCAGAATTTCAAGTCGGTGGTTACTACAAAAACTTTTCTACCATATTCAATTCACCCCTTCCAGATGCATCGATGATGGGAGTCGTGGTCAACCGATTACGTCTCAATCTCTCTTACGCCGCTACAGACTCACTTTCATTTGACTTCGCCTACGACTTTACGCCGCGGGTTCAAGACCCTTTGCTTTTTTCGCAGTCCCCGTTTGCCGTTGGTATCGCTTCGTCCCGCTATCGCGTTGCTGATCTTGACGCACCGATCTACCCCAGAAAGGATGAGCCAATCGGTAGTGTCGGCATCTATCATAACCTTGATCGTGCCTCTGTTCAGTTCAGCACAGATTTCGCGGATTTCTCCATCGGTCGAGACGCAGTAGCATGGGGTAGTGCCCGGATCATAAATCCAACCGACATTATCGCGCCTTACACCTACGATCAACTCGATACTGAAGACCGCGTTGGCGTAGATACAATTCGGGTCCGTATCCCAATAGGTGCCATGGGAGAGATAGATACCGGATACATTTTCGGCAACAAATTTAATTTTGATAAAAGTGCTGTCTTTCTCCGAACGCAATTGAATGCCGTAGAAACAGACTTCTCAATTCTATTATTGGAATTTCAAAGAGATCTGCTTGTCGGTTTCGATATCGCACGTGGTATTGGAGGTGCCGGCTTTTGGTTGGAAACGGCTTATGTATTCGCCGAACCGTTCGACGAGGACTCCGATGCCCTGAACAACTATCTACGTGCCTCTGTCGGTTTCGACTATAGCTTCGGTGGAGAAACCTACACATTCATCGAATATCATTTCAACGGAGCAGGCACACAGAAACCTGAAAATTTTCTTACCAACTTAGAGCAACCGGCATACACGCGTGGTGGTGTTTACTTGTTGGGTATGCACTATCTCGCACCCGGATTCACCTATCAACTCACCCCACTCATCAGTTTCAGCGGACAAATATTGTTCAACCTATCTGACCCCTCAACCTGGATCGCTCCACAGATTGCCTATAACGTCGCAGAGGATATTCATCTCTCTATCGGTGGTTTCATTAGCGTCGGAAAACGACTTAAGAACGGCGATTCCGCTCAATTTCAATCTGAATTTGGGAGCTATCCAAATCTTTTCTTCTCTTCATTTCGCGTCTATTTCTGATTGCCTCAATCCGCTTCTCCTCACCCCATCCGGGGGCACTTGAATCAGCGCCCCTGTTTATGTTTGAACTCGCCCCGTATCGAATACTTCTTGATCGCACCCCAAGTGGTTGTAAGTTTCTTATCAGGAAGGGACGGCGCAGCGGGACTACTGACAACCGTCTCTTCGCTTGCGGCAAGTAACCAATCGCTGAGAACCGCACGATCCCACGCGAAATCCTCAAACGGAATATACGTTATGAAGATACCGAAGGGATTCGTAATATAACGTGAGTTTGAAAACTAAATGGTCCTGCCTTATTGCGTAAGTCCTACCTTATTTAAAAACGACAACTAACTTCCGGTGTGCTGTGTGCTGTGAACCCATCCTGGCACGAATGAGAAGAAAATAACGCCCGTTGCGAACAAGCACGCCATCATCTGTCAATCCATCCCACTGTGCAACGTTAGGACCGACGTAGTGAGGCGCGTCCTCAAAAAGTCGTCGAACCCGTCTGCCCCGAAGATCGAAGATATCCATTGTTACAAACGCTTGCGCCACATCTGGTGCATTGAGTTGATACACTATTGTCAGCCGATTCCTATCGGGTGCGAAAAACACACGCGGGGAAAGTTTAACGTTCTGGATTTGTAGTCGATCGGTGCGTGCCAAATCTGTAGGCGGAAGCACCATCAATGTATAAATACCGAAGTGGTTAATAGAAACGGTCACACTCCCGTGAGTAGTGTCCACGCGACTTTGCAACGGTATCCATTTTTTCCCAAACGTCTCCCAAAAATAGAGCTGTGGCTTGGCATCTGGAAACGCATCACTGCCAAAGAGAAATGTCAGTTGCGTCGGTCGCTTCAAGACAAGCCGCGCGGGTGAGATTTGAACGACACGGACAAACTGCCGGGCTGTTGGCGGTAACCCCGGTGATGCCACGATTTCTATCCCAATTTGTCGCTCAATCGTGAGCGCACCTGTTGGCAGTGTGATTTTCACGCCCGCTGGACTTTTGAGTATTCCACCACGGCTTCCGATGATGCTCGTTGCTGGAACGACGCTTAACCTTACGCGCCGTTCCACGCCGTTCACACGGCAGATAAGATCTCCCTCCCCTACAAAAACAGCCGTTAGCGAGGGTTGATTCTGTGTGGTAATTCTACCTAAATTCCCAGCAAGAAACCACTGTGCTGCAAGCACTTTCTCATCGGCAGAGACTGCTTGAAGTCGGTAGTGCTTCCCAGAAATCAGCCTATAGGGTTGCATCACTTCTACTTGACCGTCAAACACCCGAATTTCAAACAGGTCTTCAACCGCTGCGACGTCTGAAGGGTGCCACATCATCAATGCTATCAACATGAAGAAACATATCGTTGTTAGACGGAAGGGGGTTCGCATGCTCACATGGTAGCATACATCGGATTTGCATTTCAAGCCGTCTTGTGCTATCTTTTAATTGTTCCTTGCGGTTAAAGGACGCGAATTTGGAATTTGACCTGTGCTCCTTAGGAGTCGCCTGCGCCAGTGTTGCAGGCTGCGGTTAGAAAAAAAGAAGAATACTCTTATTGTCCCTTGCAGTTAAAGGAATATAGGACTTATGCACAATACTCTTTCGAGCATCTGATTTTTTACTTTGTGTCAGCAGACCATCTGTTTTTTTCGAGAACCCTATCTAACAGAGCGTGCTACCGTTAAAATTGCGTAAATCCTGATTTTAAAATAGCACCGAAAACTTAGTCCGAAACGAAGTGGAGGACGGCTCGAACGCGGAAACCTCTAAGTTTCAAAACACGTCACTTCTCCGCAAGGTATAATTAAAGAATGGAAAAACAACATTTCACGTCAAAAACGGTTGACGGTACTGCTCTCATCGAGACAGAACCTTTACTAAAGCCATACCGAGCACAGCTGCGTGAGCGGTTCGCACACTATCAAGGTATCAGAGCAGAGATTGAAAAAACCGGCGGCATCTTCGGGGAAATAAGCCAAGGACACCAATATTTCGGCTTCAATCGCGGGGAAAATGACGGTGAGAGCGGGATCTGGTATCGCGAATGGGCACCGGGGGCACACACCCTTACCCTTATCGGTGACTTTAACGGCTGGGATCGCGGCGCACATCCGATGTCCGTTGATGATCGTGGTGTATGGCATCTCTTTCTGCCGGATAGAGACTACGCTGGTCGACTTACACACGAAAGCCGGGTCAAGGTACACGTTGTATCAGAACTCGGTGGACTCGACCGCATTCCAGCATATATCCAGCGTGTTGTTCAGGAAGGGGATGCCGATTTCACTGGGCAGTATTGGGAATCCCCATCCCCGTATCAGTGGGAACATCGCGTCCCTCGTTTTGATCTCCGTACCGAGGGTATGCGGATCTATGAGGCACACGTTGGTATGGCACAGGAAGCGGAAAAGGTCGGAACATTCGATGAGTTCACGCAAAACGTGCTACCCCGAATTGCAGATTTGGGCTATAACGCCGTGCAGCTGATGGCGGTCATGGAACATCCGTATTATGCGAGTTTCGGGTACCATGTAAGCAATTTCTTCGCCGTTTCAAGCCGTTTCGGAACACCGGAAGAACTCAAAGCACTGATTGATGCCGCACACGGTATGGGTTTACTGGTTATCATGGATATGGTACACAGCCATGCTGTTAAAAACCTGAATGAAGGGCTGAATCGTTTTGACGGCACGGCACACCACTACTTCCACTCAGGTGAGAAAGGTGAGCATATCGCATGGGATTCGCGCTGTTTTGATTACAGCAAATACGAAGTGCAACGCTTTCTCCTTAGCAACATCCGTTATTGGCTGGAGACCTATCGGTTTGATGGATTCAGATTTGACGGTATCACAAGCATGCTCTATAGCGACCATGGGTTAGAGCGGGAATTCAATGGCTACGCAGATTACTTCGGGACAGAAGTCGAACTCGACGCTGTTGCCTACCTAATGCTGGCAAACGAGGTTGTTCACGCAGTCAACCCTACCGCAATTTCAATTGCTGAAGATATGAGTGGAATGCCCGGTCTCGCGCGTCCGATCAAGGAAGGCGGACTTGGCTTCGATTATCGGCTCGCAATGGGTATCCCAGATTATTGGATCCAGTTATTGAAAGAGAAACAGGATGAAGACTGGCATATCGGCGAGATTTACGGCATGTTGCGCAATCGTCGGAGCGGCGAGAAACACATTGCTTATGTCGAGAGTCACGACCAAGCGATCGTTGGCGACAAAACGCTTGCTATGCAACTCATGGAGACCGAACTTTACACGAACATGAGCACCTCCACAACAAGCCATTACATCGCTCGTGGCATTGCGATCCACAAACTCATTCGACTGCTGACCTTTAGTTTAGGGGGTGAGGGGTATCTCAACTTCATGGGAAACGAATTCGGACACCCCGATTGGATCGACTTTCCGCGCGCAGGGAACAATAACTCCTACTGGTATGCGCGCAGGCAGTGGTACCTCGTCGATGATGACACCCTCCGTTACAAACATCTCAACACCTTTGATCGCGCCATGCAACACCTTGACGCAATATACCATCTGCTTTCCGATGAAAACATCTATCTTTTATTTATCCACGAGAACGCGAAACAGATCGTCTATGAACGGGGCGGACTTATCTTCGCCTTCAATTTTCATCCGACTGCCTCGGTCACAGATTGGCGTATTCCTGTCCCGCAGAAAAAGGATTATCGCCTCATTCTCAATACCGACGATACCGCTTACGGTGGCTACGGTGCCGTAGAAGGTAGACATTATCCGTGGCAAGACGTAGACATGGAAGGGCATACGCAATCGATTCAACTGTATGTCCCCGCCCGAAGTGCACAGGTGTTAGCAACTGAAACAAAAAGTTTGGACTCGAATTGATCCAATTATTTGCCCCTCGACATAAAAATTCGGACAATTAACCAAAAGATTTTCACAAAAAAACTTGACAAAGGTGATTTTTTTGTGTTATACTTTAAAATGGTACTGATGATACCTTTGCCCGAATACGTGCCGTATGGACGGTGTTTTCCTCCTTGGGAAACTAGGGACAGCCAACCGTGACCTCTGCCGTTATGGTATGTCTATGTTGGGTTGCTAGAGCCAGACACTCTAGCATTTTTTGCGCTACAGTTGAATAAGGAATTCACGCTGCCGCAGGTCAGAATATAGATTGTGGGTATACGCTTTATTTTTGTAAACGTCCCAACTAAATCCGGCAATGGCATCGGCTAATCTTATCCACGCACTTCCTTCATCTTTAACTCCACGTACCTTTTCGTACACCACCCCCGTCTGCCTTAATCGTTTGGCAATTTGTTGTTTTTCTTGCTTATCCAATCCGTCAACCACAACTATTAAATCGTGTATCTCCATGTCTGTTATGTACTGTTGAACCATTCGCGCTATTGTATCCACAGTTGCAGCAATATAACCCCGAGTATCGGTGTAGGTTGAATAGAAAAGACAACTTTTCAATTCTGATAGGGTTGTTATAGTTCGGAGGTACTGGACTTTTTTAAGATAGTGCGTTTTAGTCCATTTCATAGATCCTTTTCCAGTTGCTTTTTCCACCCGCAGTAACATTTGCTCGCCACTGTCACGCATCTCAACAGTTTTCACAATGACAGCAGCAACACTAAAGAAATCACCTTGCGTATGCTGTCCAGACTCATCAACATAACAGTAAATTTTACTCATGAAGTTGATTATCCCTACAAACATTGCAAAGAGAGATGTCGGTGACCTCACACCGCCTCTCAATAAGAAGAAATCACCCGGAATCAGATCCAGAGATTTAAAAGCACTTAACCCTTTGATAGTTGATTTAGGCGTGCCTGGAGCTGCTTCATCTGAGCTTTGATCTCGCGGATATCATTCGTATCGCCCGCCGATTCTTCCTCATTTTCCTGTGTCATCACGTGGTATTATTATCTAACGCATACGCACGGTTTCCGCCAGGACCGCCACCAATTGCCCATGTGCCTCGGAACAATGACTGCCGCTTCGGTGGCATGGTTTCAATGATTTCATGACTCAGGTTGAGTCGATGCCATTGTGCCCAGATGGAGTTGTAACAGTTGAAGACCGCGCACCGAGGGTTCGATGGATTCGTCCAATCATTCGCTGCATGAACGAGACTTTCAGTGAAGATGACGACTGAACCGGGTGGGCAGCTATAGTCTTCCATCATCTCCCGCATGCTCTCTTCCCACGGCGACTCACTAATATTCGGGCGATACCGGTCGGGTCCTCCGTAATTGAAGTGCGCTTTGTGTGAACCGCTGAGAAAGGAGGTGGCACCTTGTCCTGACTTGACCTCCTCAAGCTCCCAGACGACACGCGTCAGCCCTGCGAAAATCTTCCCCCCAGCGACCTGATACCGCATCGCATTTGCCTGTTGCGGTGGACGCACAACGTGCGGCAGACCGTTATCGCCACGTTCCGACACGCCCCAACCGGGGGGTCTCACAGTCGTGAATGAGCCTTCACATCGGAACCCGTAGCAATCATCAAAGATGAAACGTTCATCGGCAAGAATCTCGCTCAGAATCCCCACGATTGCTGGATGGTCAAGTAGCGTCTGAAGTGCACCATGATAACTCTGCCTCGCGCCGTCATAGACTTCTGCCTTCATCTCTTCGATTTCCGACTCAGATAACACCGATGGCAATAAAATCCAACCGCGGAGATCGAAGAAAAATTTTTGTTCAGGTGTCATCAGCACCGGTGCGTCTGTTGAGGTTTGATTTGACATTGACTTCTCCTTCTTAAAGTGCCCTTTCCAATCCAGGCAGGAAATAATCCTTAACAACGACTTCCCAACTCATGCGGGAAGCAATATCGTAACCTTCTCGAAGCATATCTTCTACATCACGAGATTTGCGAGGCAAGCGTCCCAAGAGTTTCGCTGCAATATCTCTGCTATTCTCCATTTCAATTGCATTCCGTTCCGCCAACCCGATATGAATTACATCCTCTAACGACTTCGGAGGGATATTCAACTGCGTATAGTCGGCAATAACGATATTTGGGACATCACGGTTATCGGTAGCACGCTGAATGAAACCACAACACCCACATACATTGCTAACGACGCAAATCGCGCCGAAGCTCAGAGGTTCCACTTGCGCAATCCCGAAAGGTTCGTAAATGGACTGCCCAAATTCCGCATCACTTCCCTTACGGATGTCCATAAATTCCATTTCTATCGGCATCCGTTTCCCGCAAGCGGCTTGACTCCACCCGAACTGATTGACGAAAACGACCTTAACCGCCTTAGACTGTAGATTGAAGGCAGAAACGCCGTTATTCAGTTCAATTTCCGCGCCAACGAGGTCAGGATACCCGATCTTGTGGTACACGGGCCAGCCATACGATTCCTCCATCTCATGAATATTTTCATGCGGACGACCTGTCGCGATTTCTGTGGAGAGAATAAACAATACGGCTGTTTTATCATTAGAAGCGAGTAGGTCGTCCAAGTGCATGAGCACCTGTAAATCACGCCACAATCCCTTACTTTTGACGAGCCGCGTTACATGTGTGAAGACGTAATCGGGACGGTAATCCAGAAGTGTTTTTGCGTATTTTTGGAGCAGTGCCTTTGACGTTAATTTTTCTTGTAGGCTCACCTCAAACGCCGGGATGCCGTTGTAAACGAGGTTAATTGGGAACTCCTCGAACGGCTTTGCCAAGAATCGCAACTCATCCACAACGAGATCCCCAACTGCGAAGATTGTATCACAGAGATGTGCTTTGTCGATCAAGGCGTGCTTGAAATACCAAAACGGATCGTCGAACACCTCACGGATCGATTGTCCGTGTGCTTTCGCCTGCTCCAACACATTGTAAAAGCGTATATCGTGTCCGGGGTGTCCCTCAACAATGGGACGTATCGTTGCGACTTCATGGGCATAAAAGACGGTGCGCATGTTCGCAGCATTTTCGTTGTTCTTGCGTTCAATCAGTGTTTTGAATGCAAACGGCATTCCCATAAACTCGTGTGAGATGACGAACACTGGAGTCCTCGTCTTTCCACCGATAAGGACCTGTAAGGCATCATACGCGGGTTCGGCAAGTCGGACATACTCTTCGTATTCCCATTCACTCTCGTACCGACTTGATTCAATAGCAAAATGCTCATAGAGATGCCATTTAAACGCACTCGTCCGATCTTCGTTGCTATTTGATACGTTCACCAAGATTACGTCGGTGAGGGTTGTAACGTTCTTATTTTTATCTACAAATTTCCGCTGTCCGTAAACGATTTCTACGTGATAGATCTGCTCAATCTCACTAAGGTCCCTTGCATGGGGCGTGTCTGCTATCCCTTCACTTGCGCGATACAGCACGGTATCCAATTCTCCCAAGTCGGCACCAGGAAAGAGGGGTCCGACGAGAAAAGTGCGTTCAATCGCTTCGTTGTAACTTCGGGTTGTCAGCAACCCTTCTAAAACTGCCCCGATGCCGCCCATTTTTTGGATGGCTTCGTGTGTCACATGAACAACAATACTCAAAATTTTTACCTCACCTAACGTTTTTGCGGGCTTGCAAGCCAAACCCAAAAGGATGAAAAAATCATAAAATCGCATTCTTTACGAAAGATTATACCATAATATCAGAAGGGAATCAAACTCGCTATTGAATGAGGTGTGTCTTGCGGAGGATGGAGCGATTGCCGGATGGATACCAACAACCGCTGGAGGTTTAGCTAACTGGGCGGGAGTATTACTCCTTATTCATTGGCTTCACTATTGTTAGTCACCCACTGTTTCTTTACTTGACCCCACACTGTTATCTTTTTTTTCGCGAGGGACACATCCAGAGTCACATCATCTATCCAATCTGGGGTAAAATCAACGGCCGGATGATTTGTAAGATTTTTCAGAGGACTGTGAAGTGTGAAATTCCACAGATAGATGTCAAAAGTCCGTTCAGGACTTTCAAGGGCAAGAAGCACCTGCTTTTTATTTCCCATCCAACTCGTGGAAGACATTCTCCACCCCACAGGTAGGATCCGCTCTCGAACCTCGTTACCTTTCCGGTCTACAATTACGGCGCGACTCGAAATCAGCTGTCCTCGTGGGCCGAACGTTCCCTCGGAATACATAATATGTTCACCATCGGACGACCAACGCGGTTCGCGTCGGAAAACACCGGGTTCCCCTTCTAAGAATGACCTCTGATTTTTTCCGTTGGCCTCCATAATATAAATAGCCGTTCCTGCTTCATCATCAAGTCCAACCACTATATAGATAATTTCTTTGCCATCAGGCGACCAAGATGCCTCTTGCGCACTGCCCCCTTCCTTTTGCTTGTAGCGTGTGAGTTGATCAATGCCTCCAGTCGCTATATTGATTACGTGAATATTCCCGGTACCACTTCGGTGACTGCTAAACGCAATGTGTTGTCCATCGGGAGACCAAGAGGTATATCCACCATCAAATCCGGGATGGTGTGTCAGTCTTTGTTGATGACTTCCGTCCGCATTCATGAGGAACAAGTCGTACTGTCGCAATCTTGGACTCGAATTTCTCATAAACGCTATATATTTGCCGTTCGGGGACCAGCGGGGCTGTGTATCAAGACGCGGATTGTTTGTTAATCTTTGGACATTGCCCCCATCATCGTCCATCACGTAGACTTCGGCACCACTATCTCGACTGGAATAAAAAACGATCTTCGCGGATGCCGCTGCTGCAATAGATAAGAGGATACAACTGACTATTGAAAGTTTATAAAGTGTCATCATTATACCTCCGAAGGAAACGGTGCCCTTCGTGAGATCACCGTCAGGAATAAGGTTTTTCAGACTTAAGGGCTATAAGGTTGTGTGTGAAAAATAGACTTGTTAGTGCAAAGATCACAACAACCAGGGTTTTTAAGGTTCTCATTTTAAAATTCTCCTTTTGGGTTGACTCACTCTAAGGAGCCTGACTTTCGCAGGAGACGTGTATGATAATAACACGCCTTCTGCTTTTGTGTAAATAACAACATAACCAAATAAAATCACATACACGAACAAACGCGATTCACCTGATCTATGTTCCTCTATATTAACTATATAGGACTTACGCATTTCCTCTCAAAGTCCCCCTGATAAGGGGGATTTAGGGGGTTAAAAGTGCCGCAATGCCCGTTTTCGCGTCTCAATATCCCTTTTTCTAACGCATTTGCGTAAGTCCTGCTATAGAAACGAAACTGAAAAAGTTTAGGGTAAATTTCATATTTTTATTTTCAGGATGATTTAGTTTTCCGAAATTTTAGATTTTCAGTCCCCGCGGCTCCGCGGTAGGAAGGGAGGAAACACCCAAGCAAAAACACTCCGATTCCCGACTTTTCCGATAAATTGGACAAAAACCTTAAAACTGAATAGCCCTGTTATTTTTTCTTTGCGCTTGACAACCGCCCCAAAAGCAACTATAATATATTATGAAGGTTTGTGCGACAATTTCTCGTTTTCTTGAGCGATTTCGGCACAAGTCGCACCAGGCATTGGTTAAGGTGTGTTCAACATTATTAGGCGCGAAAACTAAACCCGTAGCGAAATGGAGGTAGAAATGTTGGAAAGTATTGGAAGTGTAGCGGGTGCTATATGGCACTATCTCGAAAATAACAACGAAGCCACTGTTACAAAATTAACACGCGAAATCGGTGAAACTGAACGGACAGTTCTAATGGGTGTCGGTTGGCTCGCCCGCGAAGGAAAATTAGATTTTGAACAACGGAAACAGGGTACCTACATCACCTTAAAAACACAACAACCCAAAGCAGAAGTCGTATAGATTTCGGAAGGAGAACGGATTAGATGAAGCCACTTCGCCAGTTAACAGTGGTGCCGACGTTACCGCCGAACCTTGAGCCTCTGCGTGAACTCGCCTTAAATCTGTGGTGGACATGGGATCGTGAAGCGTTGGGTTTATTTCGACACCTTGATGCCGAACTGTGGGAAAAGACGTATCACAATCCGGTTGCGATGCTCGGTCAAATCTCCCAAGAACAATTAGATGCCGCTGCAAACGACAGCGTATTCCTCGCCCGCCTCGAAGTCATCCACAAAAAGTTTAAAGAATACCATACGACCGCGTCATGGTTTGAAACAAATCATAACGACGAGACGCTCAACACCCTAAACATTGCCTATTTTTCAATGGAATACGGATTGACTGAGTGTATGCCGCTCTACTCCGGCGGCTTAGGGATCTTAGCGGGTGACCATTTGAAGTCCACAAGTTACTTAGGTCTCCCCTTTGTTGCAGTCGGACTGCTCTATCAGCACGGTTATTTCCGTCAGGCGCTCACGGCAGATGGCTGGCAGATGGCTGATTATCCAACGAATGACTTTTACAATATGCCCATTCAACCAGCAAAGTGCGCTGATGGAACCCCACTTTTCGTGGAAGTCATGTATCCAGAGGGTAAAGCATTTGCTAAAGTCTGGTGTGCCCAAGTCGGACGCGTCCCCTTATATCTCCTCGACACGAATATCCCCGAAAATCAGAATGAGGAATTGCGAAACATAACAGATTACCTGTACGGCGGCGACGAACGCCTCCGCATCAAACAGGAAATTCTGTTAGGGATCGGTGGATACCGCGCTTTGACTGCGCTTGATATACAACCGACCGTCTGCCACATGAATGAAGGTCACGCGGCGTTCCTCACAATTGAACGTATCCGACAACTCATGCTGGAGACAGGGATCCGTTTTGAAGAAGCCTGTGAAGCCACGAAATCAGGAAACATTTTCACAACGCACACACCTGTTCCTGCTGGTATTGACTGGTTCCCACCTGAACTGGTTAATCATTACTTTAGTGGTTACTGTGGGGAAATCGGGGTCTCTGCCGATACTTTCCTCGGTCTTGGTAGAACAAATCCGGCCAATACACACAGTGAATTCAGCCCAGCACTCCTTGCGCTCCGACTTTCAGCACTGTGCAACGGCGTGAGCCAATTACATGGTCAGGTCTCCCGTGAGATGTGGAAAGATCTCTGGCACGGGACCCCCGTGCATGAAGTCCCTATTCGTGCGATAACAAACGGGATCCATACCCGTTCTTGGGTCTCTGGTGATATGCAGAGCCTCTTTGACAGGTACCTGGGTCCTCGTTGGATCGTTGAACTGACAAATCAAGCAGTCTGGACACAGATCTCACAGATTCCGGATCCTGAGTTGTGGCGAACCCATGAACGCCGACGCGAACGTCTTATTACATTCGCTCGCCAGCGACAAGAGCAGAAACACGTGCTCGGAAGTGCCTCCACTCTTTCGCATGGTAAACGTTCTCAGGAAAGCGAGAGTGTCGCCACTAAAATTCTCAATTCAGCGGCGTTAACGATCGGATTTGCACGCCGGTTCGCAACTTATAAACGTGCGACCTTACTCTTCCAAGATGTTGACCGTCTCGACAAGATTCTCAATCATCCGGAACGTCCTGTTCAACTCATTTTTGCGGGCAAAGCACATCCACACGATTATGAGGGAAAATTGCTCATTCAGCGCATCTCCCGTATCGCATCAGAACCACGCTTTTATCATAAAATCGTTTTCATTGAGAACTACGATATCTGTGTCGGACGCTATCTCGTTGAAGGCGTTGACATTTGGCTCAACAACCCGTTACGTCCTAACGAAGCGAGCGGTACAAGCGGCATGAAAGCAGCAGCGAACGGTGTCCTCAATCTCAGTATTGCGGATGGATGGTGGGCAGAGGCAAATCATTTGGGTGGCGGTTGGACAATCAATGCCGGTGCTACACTTGAGGACGCAAAATCCACTGACAAAGCACACGCCAACGCTATTTATGAGCTTCTCGAAAAAGAGATTGTGCCTCTTTTCTACCAGCGTAACCCTGTTGACGATGTACCTTACGAATGGGTTGCCCGGATGAAGACTGCGATGCAGAACCTTGCTCCTATTTTCAATACAAAGCGCATGGTAGCGGAGTACGCAGAACAGTTGTACTTCCCGGCGCATCGCAGATGGCAGTATCTCAATGAAGCAGGTGGGAAGCGCAGCATCGCCTTAACCCGTTGGAAAGCACATATTCAAGATCATTGGGGCGACCTACGGATTGAGGAGAGACATACCGATGCGACGACTTCTGTGATTCAAAATCCTGAGTTGGGTGTCGGTGAATCTACAACGGTGCAGGCGGTTGTCCACACCGACGTGCTGTTTCCACACGAACTCGCTGTCCAAATTTACCACGGCGTGTTAGACGAAGCGGGCGAAATTCACAATGGAAGTGTCAGTCCGATGGAGTATCAAACCGATCTCGGTGGTGGCACGTATCTCTTTGAAGGGACACTCACCTTGAAACAGACGGGATTACACGGTTACACCGTCCGTGCCTTACCTTACCATGAGGACTTGCAATCTCCGCATGCGCTCGGGCTTATAACATGGGCTTAAAAGCAAAACCGCCCGTTCCATGGATGAACGGTAGATTTGCGTTGCTCAAAGCCTTTTTTAAGCGTATAATAAGAGTAGGCAGCTTGAAACGAAGCGGAAAGCGGATATACGGACAGGAACGTGAAATCCCTTGGGGCAATTGAAGAAATTGAGGAAACACCCCAAGCAACACCTACTTGACCGAACCGCAAGGGATAATTAGAAAAATGGACAGAACAGCAGAAATTGCCCGCGAAACAGCAGAAACCCGTATCCAACTTCGGCTTGACCTTGATGGAACAGGCGTATCCGATATTAACACTGGTGTCGGATTCCTGGATCACATGTTGGAACTGTTTGCCAAACACGGCTTCTTCGATCTGGAAATCCAAGCGAAAGGTGATTTACACGTGGATGCACACCACACGACCGAAGATGTCGGTATCTGCTTAGGGCAAGCCCTCCAAAAAGCAGTACTGGACAAAGCGGGAATGCAACGTTTCGGCAGCTTCACCGTCCCCATGTACGAATCCCTCGCCACAGTAGACTTGGATGTTTGTGGACGTCCCTACCTCTACTTTGAAACACCGCTTGCTCACGGAAAAGTCGGCGATTTTGATATTGAACTCACTGAAGAATTTTTCCATGGGTTTGTGAACCACAGCGGGACAACCCTGCATATCAACGTCCCTTACGGCACAAATCAGCACCATATCATTGAAGCCATCTTTAAGGCAGTTGCGAAAGCTTTGCATGTTGCTACACGTCTTGATGAACGTATTACGGGTGTTCTATCTACCAAGGGAAGCCTATAGTTTCAACGCTTTGTAAGGACTGTCAGTTATTAGCGGTCAGTGCGATGAAACCCGACACATTATTACCGATACACGGATTGGCTTGCTGGGTTCCGTTAGATATATTCACACAAAATGGCCTCGAATATCGGGATTCTCCGTATAAAAAACTAACCCTTGAACATTTGCAACGCAACCTTGGGAAAATACCCAAGTGAACACCTACCTTGACGAAACCGACAAGTAGGGACAAAGGAGAACCTTTATGAGTAACGGGAACGTTATTGCAGTTATTCTTGGAGGCGGTCGCGGCACACGCCTGTTTCCGCTGACACGCGACAGAGCGAAACCAAGCGTCCCGATCGCGGGTAAATTTCGACTCGTGGATATACCCATTAGTAATTGCTTCCATTCTGGCTTGGAACGCATCTATGTCCTGACCCAGTTTAACTCTGTCTCCTTGAATCGGCATATTGCGCAGACCTACCGCTTTGATACATATCGTCGCGGGTTCGTCCAAATCCTTGCTGCACAACAAACACTGATGGGTGAAGAGTGGTATCAAGGAACAGCAGATGCCATCAAACACAACCAACCTTATATTCTCAATCCACGTTTCGCAGACGATTACGTTCTCATTCTCGCCGGTGACCACCTCTATCGGATGGATTATCGCAAAATGCTTAAAGTGCACACTGAATCTAATGCCGCCATCACTGTGGCTGTAATTCCGGTGAAAACAGAGGACACGAGCGGGCTTGGCATTCTTCAGGCAGATACGAGCGGACGCATTGTTGATTTCGTCGAGAAACCCCAAACCGAAGAGGAACTACATCGACTACGCGTTGAACCCGAAGTCTTTACATCTCGAGGTATTGAACCTCACGGTAGAGAATACATCGCTTCAATGGGGATCTACATCTTTAACAGAAAGGTCCTACAAGACGTACTACAAGATGAAGCAAACGTTGACTTCGGCAAAGATATTATCCCGCAGAGCATTCAGACGCTTCCGGTTTCTGCTTACTTTTTCGATGGTTATTGGGAGGACATAGGTACCATTCGTTCCTTCTATTCAGCGAATATCGCGCTCACTGACACAGCACCAGCATTCAATTTCTACGATGAGCAGGCACCGGTTTACACCAACCGCCGTCATCTGCCGAGCACCAAGGTCAACAGCAGTAGCGTCCGATCCTCAATCCTCGCGGAAGGCTCTATTATTGATGATTCTGAAATTGATAGAACAATTGTCGGGATACGGAGTATCATCTGTAACCGCAGTCGGATTTACCAGTCTGTCCTAATGGGAGCAGACTATTACGAATCCGATGAAATACGGATGGAAAACGCACAGGCAGGCATCCCGAACATCGGCATTGGGCAAAATTGTCTCATTCAGAATGCAATTATTGACAAAAATGCGCGTATCGGCCATAATTCTGTACTCGTCAATCGAGACGGGGTCGACAATCTGGACGGTAAAGATTACTACATTCGAGATGGCATCGTGATTGTTCCAAAGGACGCGACGATACCTCCTGAAACCGTCGTCTAATCTATAACCTTGAATTTCACAACCAAGGAAATCAGCGAATTAATCGAAGATGGAATGGTTGTTACGTTAGACGTTCAACCCGGTGGGAAACTGGTGGCAACTTGGAGTCAAATTAAAGCGCGAGCAGCTCGGTAGATTCCAAGAGATAGGGAAAAGTAAAAATCCGCAAGGAACGAGTAAAAATATGTCTGAATTGAGACAACAACTCCTCGTACTGCATTTGCACACGCCCGATTTGAACAGTGGCGTTGTTGCTTGGGCACTGTACGACGGTACCGGTCAAAAACGCTATACTACAGGGGACAGCGAGGCACCCCCCTATGACTCCGTCGTGGAAGCGATGCAAGACGGCTGGCGGGTGATACAGTTTCCACAACAATTCCCTGCCTATCCAGGCATGGAATATCACACTTCATATCTCAGGTTTGAATATATCCTGGAGAAATTGGAGAAAATCTAATGATTGACAAAAAGTATTTGCTCAATACGGAACAGATGGCGAACTTCGTCGCGGATGGTTACCTTCGCTTTGACGACTTAATTCCTCAAGAATTAAATGAATCCGCACATGCCGAAATGGAAGAGGGTATTATCGTGCGTGGCCGCGGTGGCACGGTTTTAGACGAGGTCTGGGATGATGAATCTTCGGTTGGTAAAGTCTTCCGACTTCCAGAAGTGCAGGGCATTATCCACAGTCTGGTGGGTGAGAATCCGCTCTATGATCACCATGCTGTTCATATCGTCCGCCCTCAAAATGATATAGGGCAAATTTGGCATGCCGATGCGATCATCGACCTACGGATGCATTTTGACATCCAATTTTTCTATTTCTCGCATGACACACCGCGCGAAATGGGAGGAACGATGATTTTACCGGGAAGCCATTATCGCCGTGTCTGTGAAACGGACATCGCACGTTATCAAAACTTCCTCGGACAAATGCCTATCGCTTGTAATGCAGGGACACTCTTCGTGGTGCATCACGGGATGTGGCACTGTGCGCAACCGAACCTCACAGACCGCACGCGTTACATGTTCAAACTCCGCCTCAACCCGACGGTACGTCAGTGTCAACTCTGGAACACAGACGATATTGAAACGCCGGGGATCCACGGTGCTTTAGGCAGGAATCACAAATGGTATGGGAACGATGTGCGGCTTGAGATCGTCAATCGTATCAAGCAATGGCGTTTCCTCACTGGCGACGACTCGTTTGATATCGGCTACTGGCTCTCTCGACTCGAAAACATGCCAGAGAACGCCGAAGAAGCGGCATAGGTATCCGAATAAAGAAAGGCGCGGTTTGCAACCGCGCCTTGAAAGAAGATTAACATGCATAAGTGATAAACTACCGATCGCGATTTCGCCCTCTCCTACCACCCCGTTCGGCCCGTTCTGATCGCATTTTCTGCATTATCTCCCGCCGTTCCTCTTGTGAAGCATCTTTCAGTTTTTCCATCATCTCTTGTCTCATTTTTTGTTGGATCGCAGCTTGCTTTTGCCTCTCCATCTGTCTACGCTTTTCAGCGTCCATATTAGCATTGGCTTGGTTTCCCGCCTGACCATTTCCTTCCTTTCCAGACTGACCTTCACCGGCTTGCGCGCCTCTACCGGCCTCGCCTCCTCGACTGGTTGTCAGGAATTGTAACTCACCTGATTTCAGTGTAATCGGCTTTCCGGCTTTGTCTAAGATTACCTGTTTGGCTTGAATGTCCTTTATTGTTACATCGCCGAGTTTTGTCCCTATGGTCACAAAGTGATACCGATTAGATCTTCTTTCGAGCAGCGTTGCTTGCGACACGGTACCGTTTACACCAACGGCAGTACCGATTAAACTATAAGCGGGCTCGTTATTCGGAGGGGTCCACCCAAGGGGTCGGAACAAGTTATTGTCAATAATCATTTTATAGAACGCCGCATTTTCTCCGAAGTCAATGCTCCCTCGATTTTGACGCCCACGGGACCTATCGGTTCGCGCTACGGCTTGCTCTTTCATTTTCGCCATTGCTTGCGTTTTAGCCGAGTCCATTTTTGGTTTTTTGACCGGGTTTATCTCCGGCTTTGTAGCAATGAATTCCACCTTCATTTTCTCCTGCGCGTAAAGGAATACTCCAAACCCGAAGAGTAGACAGATAACACAACCGATCCCTAACTTCACAGTGATGTTTCTTCGATTGTTAACGATTGTCGATTTCATTTCATTTACTCCCATTGTGCGCTCAGAAACCGGGCATACATACCTGATAATTCATAGACTTTTATTTTTTATTAAGACAATCTCGATTTCAAAAGGTTCTTTATAATTTTACTATGCATTTCGCCGATTGTCAATAGAATTCACACCAATTCTCCTATTCACTTGCCAATTTCCCGCGTCTATGCTATCTTCTTAGGCAACCCTCGAAAAAGGAGAAATCGCAATGTATCGTGTCGGTATCATCGGATTGGGCAGTATCGCCGCCCGTTATTCAACGCCAGATGACCCTTATCCCTATTGCCACACAGGCGGCATCCGTTTTTGTGAGACAACCGAATTGGTCGCAGTCGCAGACATGTCCCAGGAACGCCAAACAGAGTTTCAACAGGTGTGGGGACCTGCTTTTCCAGACAATTCCATAAACTACTACGAAACAGATACGCAGATGCTTGAGAGTGAAGATTTAGACATTGTTGCTGTTTGTGTCCGTGGACCGCATCATTTCAAGGTAATGCAAAACGTCCTGAAGGCGGACATCAAAGCCATCTTCCTCGAAAAACCCGCTGGATGTTCCCTCGAAGAGGTCGATACGATGACCGCAGGGGCTGACGCGAAAGGGATTCCTATCGTTGTTGACTATACACGGCACTGGGCACCACACCTTATACGTCTCCAATCGCTTATCAAGGACGGACTCATCGGCGAGGTGGAAACCGTTATCGGTTATTGTGGTGGGGGTGTGCTTTCCTTCGCTATCCACACGACGGACATGATTTGCCAGTTCGCTGGCTATGATCCGGTTGCTGTCACTGGATTTGTTCATGGCGGTGGGGATGTCCCAACACCTTACGAACCAGAACCTGCGATTGTCGGTTCAACGATCCAATTTGAAAGCGGTATTATCGGTTTCCATGTCGGAAACCATGGTACACGCGGTGGATTCTCGGTTGATGTCCTCGGCAGTGAAGGCAGCGTGCAGGCAGGTTTTTATAGCAGCACGACTGTACATAAAGGCGGCGAGTTGATTGATAATACCACGCTTGATCTTCCTGAAAACGCCGGTCCGTTCAATGTCGCGTATAAACAGATTACCGATTACTTAGACGGCGGATCGCTACCCGATTGCGCACGGGATGATTATACGGCTGTCAATGAAATCGGCTTCGCTACCATTGAAAGCGGCATCACCGCACAGACAATACAACTCCCGTGTCAGAACAGGAAACGCCTCATCTTCGCGAACGGCTAATGCCGAGGTCCCTATGGCACCTTTGCGTCAACTTGATCCTCTATCTCGATTCTTTATGAAGCTTTATCGCGGTAAGCGGTATAAGGAATCGCCTCATACGCCACTGCGCTTGCCGTTGAATGAATGTAGCGTCGCGCTCATTACAACCGCCGGTTTTTTGCTTGAGGGGCAGGATCCCTTTGGAAACGGAGATTGTTCCTACCGCGAGATCCCAAATTCCGTTCAGACACAAGCACTCATAAATGGACATAAAAGTGCCGCTTACGATGAACGGGGTCTCGAAACAGACCCGAACCTCGCGTTTCCACTCGATAGATTCAGAGAGTTAGAAACCGAAGGTAAAATCGGTTCGCTCAATCATAGACACTTCAGTTTTATGGGATCCATTACAAAACCGAACGCCCTTATTACGCAAACCGCACCTGAGGTTGCACAGATGCTTAAAACTGATGGTGTGGACATCGCTTTCTTAACCCCTGTCTGACCGATGTGCAATCAATCCGTCGGATTGATACAACGTGCTGTTGAAGATGTGGGAATTTCCACGGTTTCAATTACCCTTATTGAGGAAATTACGAGGAAAGTAAAACCACCGCGTGCCTTGCTTGTTCCGTATGGCTTTGGACATCCGCTCGGTGAACCCGATAACCCAGAATTGCAGCACGCACTCATCGCCGAGGCACTCGCACTCTTAGCGGACGAGACCCCACCTCCTATCCTTAAAAGTAGTAAGCAATGCGATCTGTTAGGAGATAGATAATAAATCGAAACTGTAGCCTGAAATGGAAGGCGGAGTATCAGTGGAGAATCTTCAGTACAAGCCTTGTTGTTTAACCGAAAGGAATAATTAAAAAATGGATAGAATCAGAGTTGGTATTATCGGATGTGGCGGAATCTTCCGAAATCTCCACGCCCCTTATTACGAAGAACCGACGCGACGCGCTGACATCATCGCAATCGCAGACATCAACGAAGCATCCGCAAACGAGCAAGCAGATCGGTTTGGCGCAGATGCCTACACGGACTATCGCGCGCTCCTCGACAGGCAGGATATAGATGCAGTCGATGTTTGCGCCCATCCGCGTCCACATCTCGAAATCACCCGCGCTGCCGCCGCTGCTGGCAAACACATCTTGATGGAGAAACCGATGTGTTGTAACGTCGCGGAGGGTGAAGCAATGGTCGCCGCCGCTGAAGAGGCAGGGGTCCTCCTGATGGTCGCCTATATGATGCGGTTCAGTCCGGGTTACATGAAACTGAAATCCTTATTGGACGATGGCACACTCGGTACACTGCAAATGGCGTATTCCAATCAAGTCGGCTGGTTTTCACCGGAACGGCATCCGTGGCTCTTTGTGAGGGCAGAGTCGGGCGGTATGCTCGTAGAGCAAGCGATTCACGAACTCGATATCTGGCTGTGGCTATACGGTCCCGCCGCTACTGTCTACGGGTTCACGAGTCATGTTCCGCTCGGTGGCACTTACCCATCTGCCGAAGAAGCCGTGGAGAACAATGCTGTATTGACCGTGCATTTCAAGAACGGTGGGATCGGTATGATGATGAAGAGCTGGGCAGCTGAGATTCGGAACAGTGGCAACGGTCTCGTTACGAGCAAAGGTTCTGCAACACTGATTCCGAACGGACTCCGTTGGAAAACCCACGATATGGCGGAGGCAGAAGAGTTCACTGCCCCGGTCCCAGATGACAGTACCTACCGCAACATGCCAGAGGAGCGACGTCAGCAACGGTATTGGGGGGTAGCAGCGAAAGGAACGAGCATCGACCATTGGCTCCAATGCATCGCTGGTGAAGCGGAACCGACAACCCACGGACGCATCGGCAGAGACGGTATCGAGTTGGCAGAGGCGACGTATCGGTCCTCCTATATCGGTGCCCCGATTTCGTTGCCACTGTAGCAACATAATCTTGTGAGTAAGTTCCCTGTGCCTTGCCGCCTCTTTCCGATGTAGAGGCACCGCGCCCTTATGTATTTGCCACTATGGCCGGCTTACCCATGGGAGCATATCTTGGCTATAATTTGACTGCTAAGGGTGAATACACAGCCGGCAGGGCAACTTTGATACAAATTGGCGCGTATGCTGGTGCCCTATTCGGCAACGGAATTCCGCTGCTGGTCGAAGCGGAAAGCCATAAACCTTATGTTGTAGCGAGTATCCTTGGATCAGCCGCCGGGATGTGGTTTGCACACCGTGCGACACGAGGGTGGGGCGAGAAAACGCCTTTTACAAAAAACGATCTCATACCTAAATCAGAAAGGTTCACCGTTTCCTCGCCTTCAATCGATAAATGGTTAACCTTCAGTTTGATGGCATTCGGCAAGCCAACCTTCATGGCGGATTTTCCTGTGGAATTGGTGCGAATCTCATTCTAATCAAATCACATTGAAATTCCCAGTAACCCTCGCGTCAACTGAAAATCTGTATTCCCTTTACCGTGCAACTTCGGCGTATACTGACGCGAAGCCACCGCCACAATTAACGCCAATAACTCGTCAACATCAGCAGTCTCCAAATCCAAATCCGTGCCATAGTTGGCTTGCGTCGCAACATCTGTAGAGACCTGAATCAACGGCACCATCACATGCGATTGCAAGGGGGCACCAACAATGTGCGCAAGTGCCAAATCCACACCCGTCGCGCCTAAGCCTGTGAGCGTCTCCGTCTGTTGATCGGTGGGAGTCTCCATGATATGGAAACCTGATTTCTCAACCCGCTGTCCATAAGCTAACGTAGGCGTAATAGTTCCGGGTGTGTTTATCAGAGGAACTGCCGACTGCTGACTGCTGACTGCTGATAGCCATTCCGCATTTGCTGGCACGACAACCGTTCCACCTGCGGCGACAACGCTGTGCGTCAATCGCGTCAGAGACTCCGAGACTTCTTCAGTCGCTATTCCAGTTGATATTACGGCTATGCAGAGGTGTTCTAATCCGGCATCGACAACCGGAACAGACGGTTTATCCGTAAGCTCCTCCGAAAACCAGTCTTGCACTTTCTCAATAACTGCATCAATGCCGCCATCTAATTGCACACTCGCCCAACCGTAACGTTCCGCCGATATACCGAGTTTTTGGATTTCATGTCGGACGTGGTCATTGTGGGTTTTCTCGCAACCGTGTTCAAGGAGCAAACCAAGGGCAACTGTCGGATGCGTAAGGTGTCCGATCATCGTGCGGGTGTAAATCTCCTCCGACCGTCCGCCGGAGACACCACATCCTTCTGTATGCGGGAGGGCAACAAAACGCGAGATGCCCTGCTTTTCTCCAATTCTCCGTTCGTTGCAACGGTGCGCAATCATCTGGGCAATCTGACCCGAACAGAGACTCGTCGGCAAAATCAGTCCGACTTGATCCGTACGGCATCCATCTTCTGTTTGAAGTGCGCTGAATTGCAATTCCTGAGAACTCGCGGTTACATCGGAGGTTTTGATCGGAATCGGTTCGCCAGACTTCAATTCGGATTCTGTCAACAACGGGTTTAAATCCACCGGACCTGTCTGTTTCCAATCACGCCATAGCGAGACTTGGGAATGTCCGGCTTTCTCACCGACAGAACGTTCACCCGACGCAACATCGACTGTCAAATCGAGCATAGACTCACCGAGTTCTGCCATCGGTGTCCCGTCAAGATAGCCACCGGCGTTCACATCCATGTCCTTTTCAAGCATCTCATACCGGCCTGTCGTGGTGACAATTTTAAGGGTCGGTACGAAAGGGAAGTTCGTAATCGATCCGTTGCCTGTTACGAAGAAAATCATGTTAGACCCAGATGCGACCTGTCCGGCGATGCTCTCCAGATCGTTGCCCGGACTGTCCATGAAATAGTAGCCCGGTTTTTCCATTAACTGACTGTAGTCAATGATGTAATCCAAACAGACTTCGGGGTGCCGCTTCATTGCCGCACCGATCGATTTTATAGCGATGTTATAGAGTCCACGGAAATTGTTGCCACCAGATGGATTTCCCTCTGCGGAGTGTCCATGCCACGCCACGCGTTCCTTGAAACGTTCAATCGTCTTGAGAAACTTACGTGCTGTCGGTAGGTCGCGGGCGTTCTGTAACACATAAGCCTCTGAACCGATAAGTTCATCGGTTTCTGCGAGATTGGCGCACCCGCCATATCGGATCACCTCTTTCGCAACGTAAGCGGCAAGCGGATTGCCCGATACACCAGAAAACGCATCCGATCCGCCACACTGCAAGGCGATTTTGAGGTGTTCCAGAGATTGTTCGGTCCGCGGGACACTGTTCACGCTGTCCAGCCATCCGTTAATAATTTCTGCACCACCGGCTAAATCGGTGTCGAAACTGCCTTGTAGTCGATAGAAATGGTGCGCAACATCATCTAAAGCATATCCCTCGCGCGCCATGTACGCCTTGAGCATTTCGTTTGTAACCGCTTCGGTACCGTAATCAACAAGCAATATCGCGCCGATATTCGGATGGACGGTGAAGCCAGCGAGCGTTCGGAGCAGCATATCAATGTTATTAGGTGTCTTGCTTTCACCGCCTTCTGTGTGTGTTACGGCAACAATACCGTCTATGTTCGGGAATGTATCGGGGTTACAAACCCCTCCTACAGAACACATATCAGCAAGTCTTCTCGCGAAGCCGGAGGTACGTGCAGTCGTCCCCATAACGACGATATAGTTTCGCGTGCCAACACCACGATTACCGGGACGTTGATAACCCAGGAACGGACGTTCGTTTGCATGACGCGGCACCTGTTGTCCTGAACGAAACGCTGCTTCATCTAATTGATATGGTGCCATTTTATCGCTGAAGTTCGGTGTCTCTGGCAATTCAAAGGGTAGATTTCTGATTGATAACGAATCAATCATCTTCTGATTGGACACGTAATCGCCAGGAGAAATAGGACGTGTGGCATAACCGAAAGGTAAACCCCACGACAAGAGTGGTTCAGTTTCCGAAATCGATTCGATAGCAAACCGATGTCCTTCCAAGATGGTGTGCGATAGGTGGAACTCCTGTCCGTTGTAGCGAATCGGTGTACCGCCCTCTAATATTTGTGTTGCGATAGCGACGTTATCGTCCGGCGCAGGCAGCCGTGCGACAGAGGTAAAGTCAATTTTTAATTTACTTTGCGGTTCGGTCAAGTGATTTGTGGTTTTCACGTTCTCCTCCGTAGATTCGCCCTCCATCTCATTACGGGCTTGCGGCTTTGGATTTTAGGAAGGATTGAAGAGAATTAATGGCGATAAATACTCACTTCGATTGCGTCCTGTTTCACCCACGGCAGGTCGATGTCAAACCAGTGTGTTTCAGATTCATAACGCTCTCGGACGTGCTCCAGATAATCCGCCATGGATTCAGCACCAATACCGACGTTATCTGCTACGACGGTTGCTGGATTCGTCAGTTGCGATTCAATTGCCTGAAAACAGGGGAAGTAATTGTTGAAATTGTTATCGAGGAGCAGAAAATCGACTGGGGCTTGAATGCTTTCGAGGACTTCTTGGGCATCACCGATACGTGAATCGACGAGGTCAGCCATTCCGGCGCGCTCGAAATTCACTCGCGCTTGCGCTGCACGGTCAGCATCTATCTCGATCGTTATCAAGCGTCCAGTGCCAGTGGCTTTCAACACTCGTAGCATCCAGAGTCCGGAATAACCGATAGCGGTGCCACATTCGACAATGAGCGACGGTTTTGCCTTTTCAACGCAGGTAGCGAGAAATTTCGCCTTTTCTTCTCCCAACATCGGGATCCTCTCTTCTTTACACTGTGCCTCAACTTCTTGTAAGACTTGATCAAACATGTAAACCTCCATCTGAAAGCGATTGTTCCGTTCTGAATTTGATATCTGTCGTGTAGATATGTTAAATTTTTGTAGGACGTGTGTAGTGCTTTATCGAAAATAATCATACACGAAAACCCTCTTTGGAGTCAAGATCCGGCATTTGGTTCTTCTGTAGGAGGGAACTCCGATTCCCGACTTCTTTATGTAGCGCGAGTGTTTTACTTCGATGTTTTCCCGCCTACAATAAGCGCTCTGCCAACGGACGATCGCAATTAAGCGAGAACTGAATGCCCCTAATTAATAGGCTAATATACCTGATTTCCGGTCTCCGTTCTCATGCACCGAAAAAATTTGCAACCAAATCTGAAGTTCGGTGTATATTATGGATAAGCACTTCCGGAGGAACCAGATGCTTGACTTAGATGATGAATTGATGCAACGCTATCAAAAAGGAGATGAAGGCGCGTTTACGCTTCTCGTGCGCCGACATCAGCAGCCACTCATCAATTTCATTGCGCGGTTCATCAATGATAGGGATAACGCCGAGGATTTGGCGCAGGAGACGTTTATTCGTATGTTTAAAGCGGCGCACCGTTATGAACCCGGGCGGGCGCACTTTAAGACATGGATGTATCACATCGCCAAAAACCTTTGCAAAAATGAAATCCGAAATCGAGAACGGCGGGACAAATACAGAGTCGATAACGTTGTGAACAGTGGAAGTGATAACAATGCGCACACAGAAGAAATTGATTTGATTGCCAATGCACCCGCGAATCCTATGTTCCAGCCGGAAGTGGAACTCGAACGCAAGGAATTACGCAACGCTATTCAAAAAGCCATCGCAGAGTTACCAGAACAGTACAGACTCCCGCTCGTCTTACGCGACCTGCAGGGATTAAGTTACGACGAAATTAGTGAGGTATTGGAACTCCGGAGCGGGACGACGAAATCTCGCATCAACCGTGCCCGACTCATGCTGAAAGATAAGTTAAAACCGTTTATCTAATGTTCACAGGAGTAGTTTATGATGAACTGCCTACAGGCTGAGGAACATTTCTCCGCCCATTTTGAGGACACACTCGATTATCAGACGTTACAGGGCTTCGAAGCACACCTCGCAGCGTGTGAGGCATGTCAGCAGGAATATGCCAAATTCCAAGAATCTGTGAAGGTGGTCCAGCAATTGCCACAGATTCAGCCTTCACCCTACTTTATGCCGACGTTGCTACAACGGATCGACGAAGAGCGACGCGAAATCGGCGGTGTCAAGGGAATCGCGACAACAGGTTGGAAACAACTGCTGGATGTATTTCGCCGTCCCGTATGGGCATTCAGTGGCATTCTGGCGTTAATTTTTGCCGTAACTGGCACCTATCTCTATCAAGACGGATTCCTGTTTGATCGGGACTCCCGTTCAGCTGCGATAACATCTGAGTCTCAAGAAATCCGAGTTGCAACCTCGCCGGTAGGGACGCGACGGATGGCGGGAAACAGTAGCCAGCGTCTACCAAGTGGTGTTATCTCAACGCCAGTCCGGCCCACGCAACAACATTACGTCTTAAAACAGGTGAGTTATACCAACGCCTCCACACGGGGTGGACTGTAAAAAGTTTGCAGGTGTTCTAAAGGGCATCTAAAGTTAGAAAGTTGGTGGGCGGGTACAAGCCTCATCACAACTTTAGCACACTTTGGAACTTTACGGATTTTAGCACACTCTTCTTCAGGGAAGTGAAGCATGTACGCACAAAAATTAAAACGCCAACAATTGATAATCGGATCGCTGAGTCTGCTCTTTTCTGTCGTCATTCCAAGTTTCGCGAATGAAAGCGTGCTGCAGATGCTTGAGCGGGATTTTCAGCGGGTCGTCACTGAGGCGCGTCCGGCAGTTGTAAAGGTCGTCGCGACACAGGTAATGCCGGTGTCACTTCCGCCAAATGTTGAAGAGTTAACATTTACGCGCCAAAATATCGGTTCCGGGATTCTTATTGACCCTGCTGGTCACGTTGTAACAACCACTTTTGAGATGGAAACCCCGAGCAAGATTGAGGTGATCTTTAACGATAAAAAGGTTTCTTCGGCGAAATTGATTGGGACCGATATACTCACCGATATTGCTGTGCTTCGGATTGTTAATACGCCGCGCGAATCCGCGCCAACGAATGCAGTCAGGTCTCCGAGAGGACCTGGCGAACGGATCGAACTTACGCCGACTCGTAAGTGGGGCGATTCTTCAAAAATTGATACCGGTTCTTGGGTCGTGACAATAGGGAGCACTTATGGACAGAGTCCCATTGTCTCCTTCGGCGTTGTGGGAGGTTGGGATACCTTGCCGAATCAATTGTGTGGAGAATTAATTAAAATCAACGCGGCAGTTACGCCTGGCAACAGTGGAGGCGCAGTCGTAAACACTTCAGGAGAGGTCGTTGGCATGATCTTGGCAGTCTTGACGGAACCCACCCGCACGGACTCAGATATAGACATTACACAACTACTTGCCCAATCGCCACTACTGGGGATTCGTCATCAGGAAATCACCTTCGCTATGCCGATAGAGACGGTTCATGCTGTTGCCAAAGAAATTATAGAACACGGGAAAGTCGCTCGCGGCTGGCTCGGTGTTGAAGTTGAGGTCGGTGATTCGGGGATCTTCGTTACGGGTGTAATTGAAAACAGTCCGGCGCACAAGGGCGGTCTTTTACCCAGAGACCTTATCCTCGAATTTAACGAAGTCCCTGTGCACTCCTACGCCGAGTTGTTAAGATGCGTGGTCAGCAAGCGACCCAATACAGAAGTTCGCCTTAAGGTCGGTAGGAACGGTGCCGAACAACAGTATACCGTGACATTAGGTGAGAAGCGTTAGCGAGCGATCCGATCAAATTCAGCGAGGTATACTTGGGCAATATCGGCGTTTCCTTTGATAATCAATAGGTTCTCACTATTGCGCTCTTCCGCGTTTTTGGAGAAGTTGTACGAACCCGTAATCACGGTCTCCTCATCAATAACAATTACCTTGTGATGCATAGTCCCCCTATTCCTGTCCTGAATAACTGACATACCCGCTGCCTTCATCGGTTCATATTCAGAGTACCGACTAATTTGCCGTTCTTCAAACACACCCCGTACATCAATACCTGACTCAAAGCGGTTCCGCATCGCACTGCCGAGGTCATCTTGCGTGAACGAAAACGCCATAAAATGAATCGACTTCTTGGCAGATCCAATTTCCTTTAGAAGCGACGAGAGAATGTCGTTATCTGGTGAAAAATAGGTGAATATCTGGGTCCCGTCGTTGAGCGTCACCTTCGGATGTACAACAGACGCACCAGAAGATTTCTCAGCCCGCATTTGCCGAAACAACTCTCGGAACTCCTGTGTGAAGTTGTATGCCAGCGGGACAGAATCAATGAATATTACGTTATTCTTGTTTTTATATGCACCATTATAGGTCACGTTGTAGGAGCCTGTCCAGACGTACTGCTCATCAATCACGATGAATTTGTGGTGCATGTAACTGTCGGAATCTCCATCGTCGGCGACAGGGATGCCAGCTTCTTGTAATTGGGCAATAGCTTCCTCATCAATGTTGTCTGTTTCAGTGACAATTCGCACCTTTACCCCGCGACGGTATGCTTTGATTAAACCCTCGGCTACTGGTGTGGAGTCCAAATGATAGAGGGCAGCATCGACTCGTGATGTCGCAGTGGTAAGTTTCTCGACGAGACGGTTCTCAAGCGAAGAATGGTTGTCCCCGGCATCGATCTCATTGAAGTAGACCTCCCACGCTACTACAGGAGGCCTGCTATCCTTGTAATGTCGAATGCCGACACCGAGGGCAACCCCACAAAACAGGATGAGAAGGAGTGGTAGAAATTTAGATTTTAATTTTTCCTTGTGGTTAACTGACGTGCGTTCCATCTTTGAAGTGTGTTTCTCAAATCCGCCTGCGCCTGCTTCGCAGTGAGAATGCAGGCGACCGTTTGAAACATTTGTAAGGTAAACTACCGATAAAGTTCCAGCGAGGAACCCCTATCTGTATAGAAAGAGTGTTTCTGAGGACGCGTCATGCGATTAAACACCCCATCTCCGTCGTGATTTTTCCAAGGATTCAATCTTTGCCTCGTCCTGCTTCCATGCGTAATGCCCTTTCGGTTTTTCGCCAACCCAACGTTCATCAATGGGGTCAGCGGCAAGTTGGTAGCGGGTATCTGCTGTAATCCGAACTTTGTTAGAGGTATTAACGAGTGAAGCATGCATCAGAAACATGCTAAAAATAATAACATCACCCGTTGAAAACGTTGTCGTCGCCCAGCGTCCCCCAAATTTCTCGACGATTTCAAGCGGTTTATCACTGAAATGTCCTTCAATCAGATCTCGATCGACATCTGACTGTCCGTAAGTGGCTCGCACCTTCTCAAATTGATTGGAACCGAGACAGAACACAATCGGACCCATATCCAGGGACACATCGCCAAACGGAGTCCAACAGGAGTAGAGGTTTTGCGTGCCTCTGCCCATAAAGACAATATCGCAATGGATAGGGGAGCCTGATCCGGGTCCCGCCGTACGCAGCCATTTAAAATCGAATGTCCGGGCATCGCCACCGAGGAATCCCTTAAAAAAGTTCATGATCGGTTCACCCTCAACAACCGCTTTGAATGCTGGCAGCTGCGTGAGGGTTTTGTTGCCCATTGACCCGGTTGATGACGGTTCGGGGTAATCGGGGTTGAAGATCCCGTCCATCAATTCTGTATCCGGCGCGAGCATCCCTTTTGCTGCGAGTTTCTCCAGGATCTGTTGACGCGCCGTGAGGATCGCATCCGTGTCATGTAATCCACGAATCAGAAGATACCCGTCTGCCGCCATCCGTTCCTGCAAGGCATCCGGATTGTCGAGGATGTCGTTACTTTCTCGCAAATCGGTACTGACTTCTATTTCCTCATGTAAAAATGGGAGTTTCATTTTTTAATTATTCCTTTTCAGCCACGCGTAGTTAAACCGATAGTGTTGACGGCTACTGATCAAGTGGATGATCCCATTCTGTCCTTGGCAAACAGCGAGGTAACCACCGAGTTCGGCACTGTTTAACCCCATCGTAAAGGGACGTCCATCCATCGTTTCGATCTCTCGATCTGTGCCATCATCTGTAATCAACCGCATACATTCCCATGTTTCGCCATCGTCATAAGACAGTGCCCCAAAGAGTCCGGTCACGAGGCGTTCATTGCCAGAGGCATCGATGATCGGCATCGGGGTCGGTTCCCTCCGATCTCCCGTGAAGGACGCCAGAAAAATCGGTCCCTCTTGAAGTCGTAGCAGCACACACCGTTGTCCACCCGAAACCACTGGGAACGGACTCGCACTATACTGCCACGTCCGACCCCCATCTGAAGAGAGACTTCTCGGCATCCGCTCATCAATCGTATCGCCGCGTCCATACGCCATCAGTCTACCATCTGTGAGTTCAACCACAGCGGCGTGAATACCAGCGATCCATCCTCCCTGTTTGCCATCGGCAAATTCAGGAATAGGTTGTCCAGCCCCTGGGTCGTACCATGTGTCGCCATCATCTTCGCTGAGCCATATTGCGGTGCCGCCGTTTCCGCCACTCACAGCATCGCAAGCGAGGAGGATAGAGCCGTCCTGCCTCCGGAAAACAGAGGCTATCGGCATGTGTCGGAGGCGGTGTTCCGGTGATATGAAGCGCGGTTTCGACCACGTCGCACCGTTATCATCGGAATGGCGTAACACCAACGCTAACGGACCCCATGTTGCGGCTGCCGAGAGTCCGTTGAAGTGGTAAATCCGTCCATTCTCGTTTCGCCAAAGGGAAGTGGCGTGATTGTTCCGATCGGGCGGACCCCAGAAGGGTTCTGCGGGATCCCATTCGGATTCGCCAAAACGCAGTCGGCTCGCGGCGACTGTCAATTCGCGCCCCCGCTCTGTCACGCACGAATACCACGCTGTGAACATATCACCGTTCGGACATTCCACAATCGCCGGGACGTGATTATGCGCCGAAAAAAGCGGTCCGTTTGAACCTTCTGGAATTTTGACATACATCAATGGTTCCGCAAAATAAGGGGATTCTGGCGCGGGGGCACTCGTCTTTTCCTGTTTAACGTCGTGTCCCCATAACGCTACCTTTGGTGCCGGTGTCGGAGAGGTCTGCGGTATCGCACCACAGACGACACGGAACCCGATGTACCAGTGCTTATCTTCTGGCACTGCCCCCATCCGATTCGCTGAGCGCAGGTAACAGAGTAACGTCGAGTGACTGCCACCCCGTGTAACGCGATATAATCCTTCTTCTCTACCCACTGGATCGACTTGTGAATCCGCTTCGTAAGTCCCATACCAATCTTGGCACCACTCCTCTATGTTTCCGTGCATATCATATACACCCCACGCGTTGGGTGGGGTTTGCCCAACATGCAAAGGCACGATTTCATCTGTGCCACGGCCCCGCTCCGCATCCGGGTACCAACTCTCTCCAACGTTTTTATGGAATTCAGGCGGTAATGTATCGCCCGTGTGAAAATGGGTTGTTGTCCCCGCACGGCACACATATTCCCACTCCGCTTCAGTTGGCAATCGATACGGAAACCCCTCGTTCTCGGAGAGCCATTCGCAGAACCGCGTCGCATCGTGCCAATCCACAAATACAACCGCTTCGTCATCTTCTTTTGAGAAATCCGTGTCCCGAAGACTCTTCAACGCACGGTGTGTCGGATCGAATGCTTCATACTGTGCATTCGTCACCTGAAAAATGCCGATGTAGAACGGCGTGGTGAGCGTTACCTGATGCATGGGGTTTTCGTCCCAATCACCGTCTCGGAGATATGATTTTCCGTCTATCAGTTCATCTGATAGCGACGCGTTCTTTGAACCCATCGTGAAAGTCCCAGGTTCAATCCTAACAAACCGTATCCCTACTGAATTTGTATACGTTTGACCTTCAATTCCCAATTTCTGCATAGTCTCCCTTTTACATGGATAGCAATTTGGATTTATTATACCAAATCGGACGGAATTTGTCCCCGAAAAAATATAATATTTAAGTTAGGACTTACGCAAAAAGCGTCAGGACCTCTTTTTTTGCTGCACGAAGCGAGAATAACTCACCAAGTGTGGGAACGCCGCACCCCAATAGGCACAGACATGTTTGAGATAAAAGTGCTTAAACGTCCGATAGTTGCTTTGATGGAAAGCGACCAAGATCGTCATCACCTCGCTCGGATGAAGGTTTCGCGGACGCCCCCGGGTTTCAGAACCTGCCTCGCTCGCAAGACAGCGGCTCGAGACGTAGGAAACCTCATATTCAAAAAAAAAGGTGTCTATTTCGCAGAAAAGTGATACAATACGCCTCGGAGGACTCCTTTTGGTTTGAAACGTTGATAACTTCATTATACCAAAAGGGTTCTCTTTCTTCAAAAAAACTCTTGAATTATTTATCAAACTCATGTTACAGTCCGCATTGGATATTTATCCCACTTATGTTATGCGCCCTTTCTCACCAAAACCGTGTCCTTAATTATAAAGCATGAGTAATGTTTAAACCGAACTCACCTTATCGTACTAAAGTTTGGACGATTCGTATGACGTACGTATTGAGTTTTCAAGGCGTTCTCTATTTTTCTCTGAGTTTTGCCCAGAGCGGTACCTCATAAACAAAAGGATTTCAAGCAGAGAGAAGCACAGCCCCAGCGGGGCGGAATGTCTATAGAAATACAGGTCCCCCTACCTCCATAGCCCCAGCGGGGCGGCATTTGTAGAGCCAGTCTTATACGGGGTGGTCAAGTATTTCTATCGGTCTCAACCTATCGTACGAGAATTCTTATGCATCTACGAGAAGATGTCCGGACCCACCAAAAACAACATACAGATGTTTCCGAATGTACGTCTACACCTGAAAACGAGCAAAGCGTGGATGTTTCTCTCGGTGCGACGCTTGAAGAGATGGAAGAAACGTTCGTCTGTAAAACGTTAGCATGGCTTGACGGGAATCGGACGGAAGCTGCGAAAGTGTTGGGGATTGGCAGACGCACGTTGCAAAGGAAATTGAAGAGATACAATATTTAGGTGATGTTGGTTCTTGAGAGGGTGGCCTTTCCTCTTTTCCTTTAAAAAAACACAGACATGTTAACGTAACCTAAGTTGCTGCTTATAGAAAATCCATCAGTTTTCTGTAAAAGTTGAGGAATTCACTTCTTCGCTCCAGCGGAGCGGTATGTCTATAGCAAGATCGTGATCCTAATCTTCCGCTCCAGCGGAGCGGTATGTGTTGGAAGGATAAACAGTGGTAGAACATTCAGAATATTTCGCGCAGAGGGTGTTCTGCCAGTTTAGATGGCAACTTGTGTTAGCGTGGTATCAGCGGTATCAACAGTTTTCTGGCTTGTGGCACTACAGCACTCCAGTCCAACGCGCGGGTATAGAAACTCAGCCAGAATAGCGCGATTATGTGCGTCAATAGGGCGCGCCGCGTCAAACAGACGCAGTTTGAAATAGGTCTGGATTCGAGAGATAACAAGGGAATTTGAGAATAAGGAGAGGGTTCCATTTCTTCAGGAATAGTTTTTGGTAAACCGAGTAGGGGACTGTGTTTCGGACGTATGATAGGGGAAAGACTGTGCTCTCAATTTCGGTGTGTTTGACGTAGGTCGCGTGTTTTATGGAAGGGATTGGCACGGAACTTGCTCACTCTGGTCTAACGTGAGTTTCGGTGTGGATGCATGAATGTTTATACCGAACTCACCGTTGTTGATGATTTTCGTTTTTTCAGACGAAATCGTTTTTGTAATGGCAGCCTCCGATATTTTTCGGAAGGTGCGCCGAGGGTGAAGCAACCACCACTCGACGCTGCACTGCCATAATCTGTCTATGATAGCACTAACATAATCGTAGCATGAAACCGTTTGGGTTTGTATCCTTTTAGGTTAGTTCCTTAAACAACAAGAGAATTGCCAAAGAACGCAGCGCACTTGAGCGTTTGCTTTCCCAAAGCAATCCGAAAAATAAAGGGATTTTTACGATGAAAACAGAAAAACTGTTTATGAGTTCGATTGTTGTTCTGTTTCTCCTCATCGGAGGTTTCGTTTTGTCCATAGGTATTTTACCAAAGACTGCGGAAGCAGGACCAACGAAGATTACTTTTGTTACCTACTTTTACCAATGTGTAACGTTTGACGGGGGGAGTTGTATACAACCTACGACTTGGATGAATGATACGGAAGAAGAGAGTTGGTGGCATAGAAACTGGCGACATCAGGATAATCACCCTGTCGTATTTGATGAGATTTCGCACTCTCGAACAGAAATGGTGGACGGTTGTAGTCAATGTAGTGGAACTATTTGATTAATCTTCAACTCTGTGAATCGCAATGCGATTCACAGAGATTACAGGACAGGAGCGAGGAGAGAGATGCGAAATCTAATAATCTTAGTGATTACCTTTACGGTCCTAATCGCAGTGGGCAGCGTGTACTTACACCTAGATACAAAGCAGTTTATTGAAAATATTCCAAAGCCGATTTCAAAGGATATAGGAAGCGTTGAAAATTCACATCAACACAATCGGGGCGACCACGCACTTGAGTCGGATTTACAATCCCCAAAAAACTTGGAACCTGCTTGGGCCGACGATGCTGCACACGAAGGTCATAACCATGGGCATACGCACACCGATGATCCGTGGAAGGAGTTCTTCACGCAAGATACTGAAATACAAGCGGGGCCAGGAATTCAAGAAGGGAAGTTGAAAGAAGATTTATCTTCTACAGAATTGCAGAAGTTGGATTTAACAGACCCGTATCAGTTAAACGAGTGGATGCGCACTGAGTACCTTAAAAGATACGGAGATATTCCAGAAGTTCACATACTTGTAGAAGGTTGGTTGAAAGTGTCTCTGGGAGAGGGAATGAGCCGCGAAGAAAAACTCACTTTTATGGAGGCGATGAATTACTTAAATCCACATCCAGCAACACAGAGATCTATTGAAAGGCAGAAGTTGATAATAGCAGGCGATATTGATACGTTAAGGGCAAGGTATGTCACGCGGCAACCGGAATCCGAGCAACCATTTTTTGATGTAAAACCGTTTTTTGATGGAAATAGTCCCGAAGAAGGTTTCCGTCGTCTCAGAGCGACAGATCCGAAGCGCTCTGCAGAATTTGAAAAATTCATCACGGAAGAAGCACGCAAGGATCCATCTATGAATCTTGAAGAAGTTGAGCAGGATATACAACGTTCTTACGAACCTTATCCCGGACACAATTAACTGAGGGTGTTTGAAAAATAAAGTTGAGTCGTGTCAGCGGAATGGGTATCCCAGGACTTACGAAAATTGAGCAAATATCGAACATTTGACGGAAAAAGTGATAATTTTCGTTAGCAGGTAAAAGACACCGAAACCGCAAAGGACCTTACACAAGAAGCCTTTCTCAAGGCATTTCGTGCTCTCAATACGTTCCGGGGGGACTCTGCTTTCGCCTCATGGCTGTACCGTATCGCTGAAAACGTCTGTATCGACTACTTCCGAAAACAACAGAAAGCATACGACATCGAACCCCTGCACACCGCAGATGAACGCCATATCACTCAAACGCATCCCGATCCCTGCCGAGACATCGAACCCCAAGAACTCTGGGCATACCTCCGCGCAGCGATCCAACGTCTCACACAAACTCGCAAACAGGTATTTCTCCTTTACTACGCTCAAGACCTGTCCATAAAACAGATTGCCACCCGCCTGAAGAAGTCCGAAGGCACGATCAAATCCCATCTCCGCAACGCACGTCTCCACCTCCAAGAATCCCTCACGCCTTACCTGAAAAATCAACACATTCCCTGGCTCATATAACTGCCACAGAAGAAACGATGTTGCTGATTGTTGACTACCGACTGCTGATTGCTGATTGCTGATTGCCTTTATTTTTTCCATGAAATTGACTTGCATTCTTAACAGACTTATAGTATAATTAATAGTAGAAAATCCCTGTTTTTTTAATCAGAATTCGGATTCCCTTTCACTTTAACGGTGACGCGCATGATTGACAAACGAAACATTCAAGCCGCTTGTGACGACATCGTCCGTGAATTCGCACCACTCCAAGTTATCCTCTTCGGTTCCTATGCCTACGGAACACCGACCGAGAATTCGGATGTGGATCTGCTGGTGATCGTGCCAACAGCCAGATCAGAACGGCACCGAATCCAACAGTGCATTGAAAAATATCTCAAGGCATGGCTTCAAGAGGCAAACATCCCGATTCCCAGATCGCACGATTTAAAGGAATTGTTGGCGTTAATCGTTCCAACTGTCCCTCTGTGGCAGGTGTGGGAGCCAGACTTTTCGGAAATTTCTAAACACGCAGTGGCAACTCGCTATCCCGGAGATTCAGCGACACTGGACACTGCTGGGCATGCCATGCAGATCTGCGATCAGGTGCGTCACGCCATTCGTGCGCAGCTAAAACTGCCTCCTGATGTTACAGTAGGAGAAACACAATGAAAACCCAAGACGTTATCGAAGAACAGTACCGCGAAGCCGTGGAGCTGCTTGTCGAAAAGGTTCAGAAGGACCCATACATCCTCGCCGCTATCGTCGCAGGCAGCTTCTCTTATGCCCAGGTATGGGAAAAATCGGATCTCGATGTGGAACTCATCGGTAGAGACGCTATTCGTCCGACACAATCTTTCTTTTCGCTTGTTGAAAACGGTGTAAATATTCACGCCAACATATCCCCACGGAATGCTTTTAAGCAGGCAATAGAGAGTGCACAGCAGGGTTCCTTTATGCACTCCTATTTCTCGCACAGCACACTTCTCTTTTCTCACGATGCCACTATCCAAGAGTGGTATCATAAAAACGCAAGTCGCAATAACATCGGTGAACGTGATAAGCAACGCCAACTGCTCAACGTCATCGCCAGTACACTGCCAAGCCTTATCTATGCTGAAAAGCAGTTTTACGTCAACAAAGATTGCCTCACCTCTTTCCTATCACTTCTGAATGTCGTGCAAGGGTTGGCACGGTTGGAGGTGCTTTTGAATAATGAAATCCCGGCACGAGAGGTCATTCAACCCGCACTCCGTTACAATCCAGATTTCTTTAACAGCGTCTATACAGATTTAATCAACGCTGAAAAGACGGAAGCCGTCATTCAGGATGCCCTGGATGCAATTAATGTCTATCTTGACGAGCGACAGTTTATCTTCCAACCGATTCTTGAGTATCTTATTGAGCAGAAAGCACCGCGTACAAATACCGAATTGAACGCAGACCTCGGACGCGGTTCGCCCGGCAACAGTGAGGGTGTTCCCGAATTTGACGAAGACCCCTTAGATTTAGCCTGTCAATGGCTGGCGTGGAGAGGCATTATCAGGCAAGTTTCGATGCCCGTGAAACTCACGGCGAAAAGCCAAATCGCTGTGGAAGAACCCGCCTACTATTACGATGACCCTGTAGGAGCAAGTGTTTTTGCTGGGGGGGTTCCGCATGCTCGCGATTCGGAGGACATCCACACACGGATTCACACTGCCTTGGACAATTTAATGGACACACTCAGAGAGGACATGTACATCCTCGCCGCAGTGCTTACCAGTAACCTCGCCGCAGACAACGTCTGGGAGAAAACGACACCTCACATCACACTCATCCTGAGAGATGGGACAAGATTCAAGCAGAAGGAGTATCAACTCATCGAGGACGGGATTCCGTTCCGGGTTCAATGCTACACCCGCAGCGACTATAGGAAGTTGTTGGAAGGAACGCTACAAGGCAGTGCGCTCCATTCAATTCTCGCAGAAAGTCGCGTCCTTTTTTCCAAGGACAGTCTCTTTTCTGTAGACGGTAATGCGAATGTTCCTGTCGGTGATCCATCCTGTCTGCAGGTCGGCGAACGGGATAAACACTCTCAACTCCTTAACGCCGCAGCCATGGTGACAGCTATACTTGCCAAAGCCGAAAAGTGGTTCCACCTCAAGCGCGATATGGATTACACGTTTCTCTACCTGACATACCTCGTCAGGGAATTGGCTCGCATTGAAGTCCTCCTGCACGGCGAAACGCCGAGACGCAAAGTTATCTATCAGGCACTTGCACACAATCCAGCCTTTTTCAACGCCGTTTTCACGGATCTGATAGATAAACAGAAAGACGAGACAATGCTCCGCGATGCCCTTGAGCGGATTGATGCGTATTTGGAAGATAACCTACAAGCACTCTTCAAACCGCTGCTCGATTTCCTTGAGGAATCGGGTGAGGAACGCACGATAACCGACATCTATACCCATTTCGGCAGTCGTCAACTCGCCTTTGAATTGGCGTGTGAGTGGCTCGCACAGAAAGAGGTTATTGAACAGTTCTCAGCACCGATCCGTTTGACAAAAGACAGCCAAACTTCCGTAGAGGAACCCGCATATTATTTCGATGCACATAATCCGTTCCTATAGGACAGATTTCCATATTTTTTCAGAAAGGAGTATCAATCAAATGACTGAGATAGGGGTTGATGAAGCAAAAACGCATTTATCAAGGCTTCTCAAGCGTGTTGAGAATGGGGAAAGTTTTTCTATAACCAATAGAGGTAAAGTTGTAGCGGTAATGATTCCGCCTTGTGACATTGAACAAGTTAAAGCGCATAATGTTTACAGTCAATTAATTGAGTTGCGCACGAAATTCCCGATTGGAACGGTCCGTGAGGTGAGGAATTGGAAGAACGAAGGCCGCAGATGATGGTCGTTGATTGTTCAATGCTAATCGCCGGTCTTCTACCTGATGAAGTTGAAGTACAAGCACAGGCACTTTTAGAAGACCTACAGCATGGTGTATCTGTAGTAGTCGTTCCTCCGTTATTTTATCAGGAAGTCAGTAACGTGTTACTCATGGCTTACCGACGAAAGCGTATAAGCAGAGAAGTTTTATCGCAATATCTTGATGTAATAGCGAGGCTGCCTCTTAGAGTTGATACTGCTGCAGCGACCCAAAGCGGTACAATGAAGACAGTTTGTGAATTAGCAGAGAAACATGGATTGACAACTTATGATGCAAGCTACCTAGAACTCGCAATCCGTCTCGGTTTACCGCTCGCAACGTTGGATTCGGATTTGTACAATGCCGCAGTGGAAGTGGATGTTGCCTACCAAATGGCAACGAATTAGAATTGCTCACAATCAGTTCGACTGCGGTAAATTTCTCTAACTGACAGGAGATTAGCATTAAATTTCACACTTAGGACTTACGCACTTCCCCGGTAGGTGCGGTTTCCTAACCGCACCGATTGCGCCATAATAGACTGAATTCTTTGATTTTGCGTAAGTCCTGACACTTATGGTGGATTTTAGGTTAATTGGACACTCTCCATCGGCACCCCCTGGACTCCGTTATCAGGGGTAGGGAGGGAAGTGTTTCTTTATTTTTCTGATTTACCATAAAAAACGGCCAGAGTTAAGCCTTGTCCTCCGTAGGAGTGATATGTATACGAACAGGTAACAACTTGCATAATAAAAAATGGAAACACAACCTAACGAGATTACGTGCGTAGAAAAAGAGCACGAGATTTACTATGCTTATGATGATGAGTGTGTGGCTGAGATGGAAGTTTCTATGACCATTTTTGTTAATACGCTTCCTGATGATGTCTATGAAGGCATTTTTGCGGATGACTATTGGGATCCGATATAGAGGGAGATGGAGAGCAGAAACTCAATAATTTAAAAAAATAGGAGGCACGCATGAGACAGACTGTTGCCGTTAAAGGCGCGCGAGAAAATAACCTACAAAACGTTGAAGTTGAAATTCCACGGGACCAACTCGTTGTTGTCACAGGTATCAGCGGTTCCGGTAAATCCTCATTGGCGTTTGATACCGTCTATGCCGAAGGGCAACGTCGATTCTTGGAGTCGATGTCCACCTACGCCAAACGCTTTATTACACAACTCAAAAAACCGGATGTTGATTTCATTCATGGGTTGTCTCCTGTCGTTTCTATTGAACAGAAAACGATCACGATGAATCCGCGCTCTACCGTCGGCACGATGACCGATTTGCAAGACTACCTCCGTATGCTCTTCGCAACTATCGGTGTCGCTCACTGCCCCTATTGCGAAGGTGAAATCCCTATCCGTTCGCATCATCAAATCTTAGAACGTATGCTCTCAATGCCAGAGGGCACCGAAGTTGAAATTCACGCCCCAGTGTTCAAAATCTACGGCGAAGATTATGACTATCTCTTCGACGACATTCGCACAAAAGGGTGCAGACACGTCAGGATTGACGGGGTTGAACACGACATCAGCGAAGAAATTGAACTCGATTCGGAGCAGGAATATGACATCCAAGTTATTGTTGACAAATTCTATATAAAAAAAGAGATTGACAAACAGGTACTCGCCTCCCTTGAACATGCGATGCTCGTCGGCGAAGGGTTCATGCGTTTTGATGTGGCGTTTCCCGAAGATACCGAAACTGACGCAATCGAGGTATTGGAAGGTTTCGGATGCCCGAAGCACGGCGTGCTCATGGCAGAACTCGGACCGCATCACTTTACCTTTAATGAACCGACTGGAGCATGTGTAACCTGTTCTGGTCTCGGTACTTATTTGCAGGTGCACCCGAATCTCCTTGTTCCTGACAAGAGTCGAAGTATCGTTGACGGAGCATTCGTCCACCAAGCCTTTAACTATGATCCCGATAGGTGGGATGGTCGGACGATGTACAGTCTCGCCGAACACTACGGGTTCGACCTGAACGTTCCTTTTGCAGACCTGCAAGAAAAGGTCATTGATATCCTCTATTACGGTACACACGGTGAGGAATTCCCGATCCTGCAACCCGAAGGCGCACGTCCCGTTGAAAAACGGCATCTCGGTCGGAATATCCGTTTTGATGGGATCATCACCCGGATTGATAGGCATTATCGGCGTTACCGAAAACAGGGTGAGGCACATTCCGGGATGGAGGAATATCTCCGAAAAGTCATGGTAGAACGCACCTGTCCTGACTGCAACGGTGCTAAACTAAAACGACAACGGCTCCTCGTTACGATTGATGGTCAAACAATCCATGAGGTCGGCGAGTTACACTTTGAAGAATTAAGGGATTTCTTACGAACGATCACCGATATTCCGGAGAAGCAACGGGAGGCGGGTAGCCGTGTTATCAAAGAATTGGTCGATCGGATTACCCTTCTACTCGGTATCGGACTCGATTATCTAAACCTCAATCGCCGTTCTGCGACACTCTCTGGTGGCGAATCGCAGCGCATCCGTCTCTCCACACAGATCGGATCCGGATTGATGGGGATGCTCTATGTCCTTGATGAACCCAGTATCGGCTTACACCCGAAAGACAATGCCAAGATGATAGAGACGCTACGAAAGTTACGCGACATCGGCAACACCGTTATCGTTGTTGAACACGATGAAAGCACAATTCGTGCCGCCGATCATATTATTGAACTCGGACCCGGACCGGGTATCCACGGTGGAGAGGTTGTCATCCAAGGTGAACTTGAAACGATTCTTGACTGTCCCGAATCTTTGACCGGACTCTATATGAGCGGGCGGCGAGAGATTCACTTGCCAAAACAACGTCGGGACTTGAACGGCAAATTCCTTAGCATCACCGGGGCAAGGGAGAACAATCTGCAAAATATTGACGTTGATATTCCGGTGGGTGTATTTATCTGCATCACCGGGGCTTCTGGTTCTGGCAAGAGTACGCTCGTCAATGAGATTCTCTACAAGAAACTTTATTCTCTCTACCGTGACAGTCGGACGCTCTATGGTGCCCACGATGAATTAGGTGGACATGAACACGTCAATGACGTTATCAGTATCGACCAGTCCCCTATCGGACGTTCACCGCGTTCCAATCCTGCCACTTACATCGGATTTTATGATAATATCCGTAAGCTTTTCGCCAGCACCCCGCTCGCGCTTGCGAGGGGTTATACCGCCTCACGGTTCAGTTTCAACGTCAAAGGCGGACGGTGTGAGGAGTGCCACGGCGAAGGCACTATCACGACTAAACTCCACTTTATGCCAGATGTTGAAGTCGTTTGTCCGACCTGTAAAGGCGCACGCTATAATGACGATACGCTTGATGTTACCTATAACGGAAGGAATATCTCCGAGATTCTCAATATGTCCATTGAGGAAGGCGTTGAATTCTTCGCCGATCAGCGGTTGATTCATCATAAATTGAATGTCCTGTACCAACTCGGTATGGGGTATCTCCAGATTGGGCACCCCGCTACGATCCTCTCCGGCGGCGAAGCGCAACGGATAAAGTTGGCAAGCGAGCTTGGCAAAATCAAGCGAGGTCGGCATAATCTGTATATCTTAGATGAACCCACCACAGGACTCCACATCGCAGACGTCCAGAAGCTTTTGGACAGCCTCAACCGTCTCGTCGATAGTGGGCATACCGTTCTTGTGATTGAGCATCATCTTGATGTTATCAAAACCGCCGATTATGTCATCGATCTCGGTCCAGAGGGAGGACATAAAGGTGGCGAGATCTTAGCGCAAGGCACTCCGGAAGAGATTGCGAAGGTCAAAGCCTCTTACACTGGGCAGTTCTTGAAGGAATACCTTATTTGATTTCCGAAATAATGAACAAAGATGTATTTGATGGATTCAATGTGAACGTGTTTCTTGACGAAGAAGGTGATTACTTAGCCCATTTTGTTGAGATGCCCAATGTGTCTGCGTTTTCAGATACACCGGAAGGGGCGTTGAGGGAGCTCGCTATCGCTTGGAAAGGCGTTAAAGAAAGTTATCAAAGACATCATGAACCCGTCCCAAAAGCACCGACTCGACGCGAGGATAATGCACCATTCAAAGTTGCCATTGACCTCCAACTGTATCATGACCTAACGGACGAAGCAGCAAAAGCGGGAGTGAGTCTTTACGCTCTTGTGGTGCAAAAATTGAAGTCGACAGGACCCGTTGTTCAAGAAGGAGTAGATGAGTAAAACGGTTATTGATACTGGGCATACCGTTGAAATTTTCCCCTTGCAAAATTAACCCAAATCGTGTATACTTTATAGAATGAAATTGGGGACTATAGCACACGGTTCGCAAATATATCTATAAAGTGTATTTTCCCCTAATACGACGAGGCAAGGGGTAAACATTGACCGATAACCTATTAAGTTCCTTAAATGATGTTCAGCGCGAAGCAGTCCAGTATACCGATGGACCACTCCTCATCTTATCCGGTGCCGGCAGTGGCAAAACGCGTGTCATCACACACCGCATCGCTTACCTACTCGAACATCACGATGTCTCTCCCTACCGTATCCTTGCTGTAACTTTTACGAACAAAGCAGCGAAGGAGATGAAGCAGCGGTTGGATGTACTCGTCGATGGTAGTGTTAGCCAGGACCTCTGGGTGGCAACCTTCCACGCAACCTGTGCTCGGATACTCCGCCGAGATATTGAGAAGTTAGGCACGAACGCAGCGTCTGAAAGCGTGTCCCGCTCTACAAATTACGCCTACACCCGCGACTTTACCATCTTCGATACAGGTGAGCAAGTTACGCTCGTCAAAGATGTGCTCCGACGGCTTAACTATAGTGACAAGCAGTACAACCCGCGCGCGATCCTCAGCCACATTAGTCGTGCGAAAAATGAATCTACATCACCGAAGACGTACCAGAATATCGCTGATGGCTATTTTGAGCGAATCGTCGCAGAAGTCTATGTACTCTATCAAGATGCACTACGTGTGAACAATTCCCTTGATTTCGATGACCTGCTACTTTTCACGGTGAAACTCCTGAATGAAAATCCTGATGTCCGCCAATTTTATCAAGACAAATTTGAATATATTCTCGTCGATGAATATCAGGATACGAATCGATGTCAGTATGAGTTAGTGAATTTATTGGTAACCGACACGAAGCAGAATATCTGTGTCGTCGGCGACGATGACCAGTCCATTTACGCTTTTCGTGGTGCAGACATCAGAAATATCCTCGATTTTGAGAAAGATTATCCGAACACACGTGTCCTCCGTTTGGAGCAGAATTATCGTTCCACACAAAATATTTTAGATGCCGCCTGGGGCGTTGTGCACAACAATAGCGCGCGCAAAGCGAAGAAACTCTGGACAGAAAATGACTTTGGTGAACTTGTTACCTGCTATGAGGCGATGGACGAAAGCGACGAGGCGGGGTACGTCGGCACACAAATTGAGGATTGGCATGCCGAAGGCGTAGATTATAAAGATTGTGCTGTCTTTTACCGAACTAACGCCCAGTCCCGAATCTTTGAGGAGGCGTTCCGCGCAGCAAAGATTCCGTATCAGATTGTCGGTGGGGTCGGGTTCTATGATCGAATGGAAATCAAGGACCTCCTTGCTTACCTCCGTGTGGTGTGCAATCCCAACGACTCTATGAGTATTCGACGTATCATCAATGTGCCAAGTCGCGGCATCGGTGCTACAACGCTCGACCGACTCATCAATTTTGCCGCACAGGAGGGGATCCCTCTCTTTGACGCTATCCAACGCGTTGATGAAATCACCACGATTAACCGCGGACTCCAAGCGAAAGTGCAACGTTTTATCAAAATTTTTGATGATTTCGATGCCGCTATGCTACCCGCTGACGCACTTGACTCTGTGCTGAAAGTGACCGGCTACCTAAAAAATTTAGAGATTCAGAATACAATTGAAGCGCAGAACCGCGTTGAAAACATTGAGGAATTGATTAACGCCGTTATCGAATATGAACAGAACACCTCCGAACCGACCCTTTCAGATTACTTGGAAAACGTGGCTCTCACTGCTGATATAGATACTATGGAGACCGACAGCACTGATATGGTTACATTGATGACCTTGCACAGTGCAAAAGGGCTGGAATTCCCGTTTGTTTTTATTGTCGGTATGGAAGAAGGGTATCTACCGCATGGACGTTCTCTGGATACGCAAGCGGAATTGGAAGAAGAACGACGACTCTGTTACGTCGGGATCACGCGAGCAATGGAGCAATTATATCTCTCACATGCCCGTTCGCGGAGAACGTTTCGAGAGACAGAGTATCGCCTTCAATCTCGGTTTATTTCCGAAATTCCAGAGCATCTTATCAAGCACGTTGATCGATACCGATCTCCATTCCGTCAATCAGGAGGTTTGTCTGGAGTCGTTTCTGAAGATACAGTGGATTACGACGTCGATCAGATTGTTCTCCACCCGAAATTCGGGAGAGGTAAGATAACGAAAGTCAGTGGAGCAGGGCAAGATGTTTATGTTACCGTTCGTTTTAACCGGGCTGGGACAAAGCAATTCGCCGCTTCAGTCACGCCACTGCAAACGGTATCTGATGAATAAGAGGATAAAATACTAAAAAATGGCAACGATTAATACCGACGACATACGCCATGTCGCAAATTTGGCGCGTCTTGAATTTAATGAGGAAGAGACGGAACACTTTACTGAGCAGCTTACCCGAATTTTGGACTATATCGGGAAATTAAATGAACTCGAAACGGATGATGTGCCACCGACATCGCATATTCATCCACATCAAGTTTTTATCATGGGTTCAGAAACTGAGGCATCTCATGTCGCCAAGCCGGATGTCGTCAAACCCTCATTTCCACGCGAAGATGTGCTCGCGAATGCCCCTGAAGCTGAAGAGGGATACTTCGGCGTTCCCAGAGTGGTTGACCGCAGCCACTAAATTTTAAACTATAGGGCTTCACGCCCAGATTAAATAATTAAAAATGCTTTATGAATTAACAGCACATGTCCTGCATGAAAAACTCAAAGCGCGTGAGATCACTGCTGTGGAACTCACCGAATCTGTCTATGCCCGTATCGCTGAGGTGGAACCGCATGTCAAGGGTTACTTGACACTCACAAAGGAACTCGCCTTAGAGCAGGCAAGTCGTGCCGATGCTGGATTTCAAAACGGGGACGATATGCCGTCTCTCGCTGGGATCCCGATTGCAATTAAAGATGTAATTTGTACGCAAGGTGTCCGCACAACGTGTGGCTCTAAGATCCTTGAAACCTTTGTACCACCCTATGACGCGACCGTCATGGCGAAACTCCATGAACAAGGTGTTGTGATGATCGGGAAGACGAACATGGATGAGTTTGCTATGGGGTCTTCGACTGAAAACTCAGCATATCAGATTACACACAATCCGTGGGATTTGGACACTATTCCCGGTGGTTCCAGCGGTGGTTCTGCTGCGGTTGTATCTGCGGATACTGCTATCTGTTCGCTGGGTTCGGATACTGGCGGTTCGATCCGCCAACCCGCGGCACTCTGTGGCGTTGTTGGAATGAAGCCGACGTATGGGCGTGTCTCTCGTTACGGTTTGGTCGCATTCGCCTCCTCACTCGACCAAATCGGTCCGTTTACCAAAGATGTCACCGATTGTGCCTTGCTGCTCAACGCCATCTGTGGGAGTGACATGATGGATGCTACCTCCGTTGATATACCCGTGCCTGATTTCACGCAGAGTCTCATTAACGACGTGAAAGGCTTGAGAATCGGTATTCCGAAAGAGTATTTCACGTCAGCGTTGGACCCAGAAATTGCTGATCGGGTGCACACTGCCATCGCTGTGCTTGAATCCGTCGGTGCGACGGTTGAGGAAATCTCTTTGCCACATACGGAATATGCCATTGCGACTTACTACATCATCGCTCCCGCTGAGGCGAGTGCAAACCTCGCGAGATACGATGGGGTCCGCTACGGATATCGGAACGAAAGTCCAGAGGATCTAATCGATATGTATAAAACGACGCGGAGTGAAGGGTTCGGTGAAGAGGTGAAGCGCCGGATTATGATTGGCACTTTCGCACTAAGTGCTGGCTATCAAGACGCATATTATCGGAAGGCACAGAAAGCACGGACGCTCATCAAATCTGATTTTGATGCCGCATTTGAGAAAGTTGATGTTATTGCAACGCCTACTGCGCCTACACCGGCATTCAAAATAGGTGAACGGACTGCTGACCCGTTGCAAATGTATCTTTCCGATGTGATGACAACACCTGCGAGTCACGCTGGGTTACCCGGGATCTCTATACCGTGCGGCTTTGTGGAAAACGGGTTACCCGTCGGATTACAACTACTCGGCGCGCCTTTTGCAGAAGAAAAGGTACTGAGGGTCGCTTATTCTTTTGAACAAAACACGGATCACCATCAACAGAAACCGCAGATCGGAACTTAAGGAGTAATTTTGTGATGAACGCTTTAGTAGCTCCATTCGGCGGACTCTTCGGGGCAGCGATGGGCGGCATACTTTGGGCGAAATATAGCCAATGGACAGGACGTACCGCGGGCTTCATTGCTATCGGTATCGGTGTATTGACAGGTGTGGGGATACTCCTCACGAGCAGCCGATGCCTCGAGCGTGATGCGAGAACGATGTGGCGTGTTGTCAGTGCTGCCGCTGCGGTTTTCGCAATACTCGGTATTTTTATCGGAAAATATTTGGATGTCCAGTGGAATGCGGTTGCCCAAATCGCGGAGCAACTGAGCCAAGCGCATAATATATCAATAGAGCAAGCCATGCCGACCGCGACGATTGTGTTTAAGGGACAGTCTGTTTGGGAACTGATGCAATCACGGATGATTCGTACTGACTGGCTTTACTGTGCTGCCGCAGCCTTTATCGCTTTTCGGATTCCAAGTATCCAAAGGCTACGAAACTACTTTTATTAACCAGGACTTACGCAAACAGGTGATAAATCACCTGACTACAAAATGAAGCCTCTTGTAAATAAAGGAAATGAAAAATGAAATTTTTAACGGTAGGTTTCGGAAACTCGCGAACTTCGTCCAAAACCTGTTTTCACATCTTATTATCTGTATTTCTTATCTGCACGCTTCTACCCTTCGGTTGGAGTTCAGAGGAAACCGGCAAAACTGCCGATGAGGAATTGGTAGAAAACCTCGCGCTTTTCTCAGAGATCCTTGCTTATATCAAACAGGCACATCTTGAAACACCGGATTCTAAAGAACTTGTAGAGGGTGCTATCAATGGCATGCTTCGCAAATTGGACCCAAACAGTCAATACATTCCAGGCTACGGTGACTTTCGAACCCAAAACCGTGGCAACTACGGTGGACTCGGAATGCTCATAGGGATTCGGGAGGATATGTTGACTGTCGTTACGCCTTTTAAGGGAAGTCCGGCTGCGTTGGCTGGTTTGCAAAGCGGAGATGTTATTAGCCATATTGAAGGTGAATCGACGGCTGTGATGACCTTGAACGAAGCAGTCGAGCAGTTACGTGGTGAACCGGGAACCCCAGTTTCCATTACGGTTGTGAGTGAGAACGATAACCGTGCGGTTCAGGTTACTGTCACACGTGAAGTCATTCGGATTCCGAGCGTTGAGCAGGATATCATCGGAGATAATATCGGCTATATCAAAATCAATCAATTTCTCGATACGACGGCGAATGACGTAGATAACGCCTTAGTGGATTTCAAGGCGCAGAATGTCCGTGGTGTCATTCTCGACCTCCGCTTAAATCCTGGCGGACTCCTCTCTTCAGCCGTTGATATCGCGAGCGACTTCCTCACACCCGGTCAACTTGTTGTTTACAGTCAAGGGCTGGAGAAGCGTGATAACTTCAAGGCGGAAGGAATTAAAAGGGAGTACTTTCCGCTGATTGTACTCGTTGATGGTGGGAGCGCGAGTGCTTCTGAGATCGTTGCTGGAGCCATCAAAGACCATGGACGCGGACTCGTCATGGGTAACAAGACCTTCGGGAAAGCATCTGTTCAACGCGTGTTTCCGCTTAGCAATTCAAAATCTGCTGTGAAATTAACTGTCGCACGTTACTTTACGCCGAACGGCGTTGACATTGACAAGGTCGGCATTATCCCGGATGTTGAGTCCGCATGGTTTAGCCGTTCTGAACGGCAGATGCAGCTAAAACTCCGCGATCACGAGAAACTCAAAACCTTTATAGAAGAGAATGGCGACGATGTGTTGGTACAACTCGCGACCGCTGAGCATGCTTCGCGGGATGACCGCCACGCCGCAAAACTCCTACGGAGTTATCAGCGTTTGAGCGATGCATTGACTGAAGAACAAATTGTTCTCAGCGATGTCGGCATTAAATACGTACTTGCTCAAATTACAGAAAACGACCGGGACGAACTGGAGCACGATCCGCAAATCGTCGCCGCTATGGAGCAATTGAAGGTGCTTGAACTCTTCGCAGAGGGAAACTAAGGAGGAAATTCGATGACTGATGCGAGTCTTCTTAAAAGCGGAAACCCGCTACCGAACTATGTTAATAATACATGGCAACAATCCGAGGCGGCTGAACGGATCGATGTTACGAATCCAGCGACTGGAGAGGTTCTCACCCAAGTACCACTTTCACCCGCAGAAGAGGTACAGCAAGCCGCTACAGCTGCCGCTGATGCACTTCACGAATGGCGGCGGACACCACCCGTCGAACGCATTCAATACCTCTTTGCATTAAAAAATCTTTTAGAAGAGAATTTAGAGGATATCGCCAAGACGATTACACTCGAGTGCGGTAAGACGCTTGACGAGGCAAAGGGTGAAATGCGGCGTGCCATTGAGAATGTTGAGGTGGCTTGTGGTATTCCGACACTCATGCAAGGAACGAACTTAGAGGATATTGCTACCGGAATTGACGAATTTATGATTCGCCAACCTGTTGGTGTGTGTGCCGCAATTGCACCTTTCAACTTTCCCGGCATGATTACCTTCTGGTTTCTGCCTTATGCCATTGCTTGCGGGAACACTTACATCGTGAAACCTTCCGAAAAGGTACCAATCACGATGCAAAAGATATTTCAGCTACTGGAACAGACGGGACTGCCTAAAGGCGTTGTCAACCTTGTGAATGGTGGTAGGGAGACTGTGGATGCAATCTTAACGCATCCGGACATCCGAGGCGTCAGTTTCGTCGGAGCGACTGCGACTGCTAAAGAAATCTATGCGAAGGCTGCCGCAAACGGCAAACGGGTTCAGTGTCAAGGTGGCGCGAAAAATCCGTTGATTGTTCTTCCTGATGCCGATCCGGAGTTTACTGTCAATGCTACAGCCGAGAGTGCATTCGGATGTGCTGGACAACGGTGCCTTGCGGCATCTATCACCTTCACTGTCGGTGAGGCACAGCACTGGTTCACAGAAGCCATTGCTGACACCGCCACTGACCGAGTCGTCGGAAATGGATTGGAAGAAGGGGTCGAAATGGGACCCGTCATCACTTCCGAGAGTAGGAGCCGAATTGAAGGTCTTATTCAAGCAGGTGCTGATGAAGGCGCGCAACTTCTTGTTGATGGTAGGTATCCGAGCATCCCCGGCGGTGAAAACGGCAACTTTATTCGTCCGACAATCCTCAATGACCTTAATCCACAAGGTGATATTGCCAGAACCGAGATCTTCGGACCGGTTTTAGGGCTTATTCATGTTGAGACGATTGACGATGCAATCGGGCTCATCAATGGCGGGCGTTACGGTAATATGGCGTGTCTCTTTACGAGGAGTGGTGCGTCTGCCCGTAAATTCCGTTATGAGGCAGAGATCGGTAATGTCGGTATTAACATTGGTGTTGCCGCGCCAATGGCATTTTTCCCTTTCAGCGGTTGGAAGGATAGTTTCTTCGGTGACCTCCACGGTCAGAGTTGGGATGCTGTAGATTTCTTCACACAGAAAAAAGTCGTCGTTGAACGCTGGGCATAAACTTTCTATCCTTTTGCCGGTAGATTTCTTACCACGGGTGCTGATAGGATGGCGCGTTGACGAAACGGTGCATCCCTAACTCCAAATCGATGTGTGTGTAGGGGGGTAGATGGACGTGGAGGAACGTTCCATTGATCGGGACGCTCTGTCTGTTCTGACCGTTATTGATGCTGACTGAAGTGAAGTTGTGTTCACCCATCGCACCTGCTTGCACAATAACATCTCTCGATTCTGTGGTGTTCAGGTTGACGAACTGAATTTTTGTGGTATCCACAGTCATCTTCGTAACCAACGCACCAACATCGGGTGGCAACCCCGGTCGCTTCTGCTGTCCGTCGAAGTGGCGCACCCGTGTCACGAGTAAGCCGCCGTTATAATGCGGCAACGGACCGCCACACGTCAGTTGAACCAATCCTTCACAGGTGATGGGGTTGCGTCGTTGGAAGTAGGCATCTCCGTATGACGCAGGGTCTTCGTCATCATGAAAACGTTGCAGACTTTGAGCAGAGGAACGGTATCCAGTTCCCGGAAGACATCAAGGCAATGTTAACGCAACAGTAGGTTTAAAATCTATCATTCTGATGATGTTAATAGTGTTACCGCCAGTTTGAAAATAAATTTGTAGGTTGGGTAGAGCGGTGAATACACCAAAAAAATCGCAGCATGTGGAGAGATATACCGTTTTTCAAGACACTTTCTGTGTCAATAACGGCAGCGAAACCCAATTTCACACTTTTATCAAACTCACGTTAGTGTTAGGTAAACTGAGAGGCAGACGATGAAACAGAATAAATTTCCCCCTGGCTGGGATGAGGAACGTGTGCAAAAGGTCATTGATTATTACGAAAATCAGACAGAAGATGAAGCCGTTACTGAAGCTGAGGCTGGATTGCAGGATGAATCTATAACACTGATGGAAGTCCCAACAGAGAAAACGGTTCATGGTCCAATTCCGAGACCTCTTCGCAAAAATTGTCAGAGAGTGCAGACAACAAAGGTCTAAAACAGTATCTATTACACGCAAACCAATGAACATAAAAGCAGCAATCCAATACTATGAAGGTCTAAATGATGTGGGAAAAGCAGGTTTCATTTTGACACTAAAAAGAGAAGACCAAAAACTCTTTTTGGACGCTTATGAAGAACATTACTATAGGCATGATCCGGAAAACGCACCGAAAGTCAAGATATCTGCACACATCTTTGAAGATGAAAAATCCTAACGCTAATGTTAAGGTAATAGTAGGAACGTGAGTTTGATATTCGTAGCGTAGACTGTTAGTCTGCGCCAGAAGATGTACAAACTAACAAATGATGCGACAAGAAACTCACTGATTCTCAAAAATATACGCAACGCGTTTCTTAAGGCTTTATTTTTTAAACTCACGTTAGTAGTACTGAAACTTTGCGAACTGATTCCAATTATGAAGGAGATAGAATGCCGAATTCTTGTTACTCGTTACACCAATATTCTGTTGATACATTGTTGAATTGGATTAGGACTGAAGAGATAGTTATTCCGGAAATCCAGAGACCTTTTGTTTGGACAGCACCGAAAGTGTGTGCCTTTATTGATTCGCTTTATCACGGTTATCCAGTTGGGTATCTCATTACCTGGCCGAAGTCGGATGTTACTCTCCGAGGCGGTGAATCATCAACCCGTGAACGGGTCCTGATTGATGGACAGCAACGCACGATGGCACTTCGAGCGGCATTATTGGGAAAAAAGGTTTTGACGAAAAAATATAAAGAACAGCAAATTCAAATAGCTTTTCATCCTGATACGGAAAGTTTCGCGGTGGCTACTAAAGCTATCCGTAACGATCCGGAATGGATCCCAGACATCTCTGTTGTTTTCAATTCTAATTCTGGTCTGCTTCGATTGGTAGACGAATACTGTGAGAGGAATGAAGGGGTGGATAGGTATGAAATGGGGGAGCGTATAGGATGGCTTTACGAGATTCGAAACAATTCTCTGGGTGTTATTGAACTCAACGAGGATATAGATGTAGAAACCGTCGTAAAGATTTTTGAACGTATTAACGGAACAGGTGTGCGTTTAAGTGCAGCGGATTTCATTATGTCTAAAATGGCTGCAAGTGAACAGTATGACGGACACTTATTCCGTAAATCTATTGACTATTTTTGTCATTTGGCGACTGTTCCGGAAGCATATGACCGTTTAATTGAAGATCGTGCGTTCGCTAATACAGATTATTTCCGATCGATAGAATGGTTAAAGAATTGGAATGATAATGTCTATATTCCTGCATATACTGACATGCTTCGAGTGGTTTTTGCTTCGGAATTCAAGCGCGGTGACTTAACCTATTTGGTGCGTTTACTCTCCGGTGACACTACGGAAGCAACCTTTCAGCGACTTGAAAACAGCATACGAGCATATATAAACGAGACGAACTTTAAACGTTTTATTATGATATTACGATCAGCAGGATTCATAGATACCTCAATGCTTACGGCAAGAAACGCCGTTAATTCGGCGTATGTTTTGTTTTTAACATTGCGCACCCAGAATGTGGAAGCTAGCCAAATAGAACAGTTGGTACGTCGATGGTTTGTGATGTCAGTGTTAACAGAGAGATATAGTGGTGAACCGCAGGCTACTTTGAGTGAAGATGCCCGAGGTATGAATGCCGAAGATGGGGCCAAGGTGTATCTTGATAGGCTAGAGCGATCGGGGCTTTCGGATGCCTTCTGGAATGAAGAACTTATGCAAAAATTGATGACATCTGGCCCCAAAAATGTTTACTTTAACGTGTTTCTATCGAGCCAGATAAGGGCAAATGATAAGGGTTTTCTATCACGTGATATTACAGTACGTGACCTTTTTGCAGGTCAGAAAGACATTCACCATATATACCCGCAAAATTATCTACAAGGATTCAGGGTTGGAAAAAAGCAGCAGAATCAACTTGCAAATCTTGTAGTCATGCAAAAGGAAATCAATATAGAAATTGGGAACACGGCACCTACAGAGTATTTTTCAAGGTTGCAAGGTGGATGTGGAGATGGTGTTCCTATCTACGGAGGCATAGACAACTCAGAAGAATTACAAAAGAATTTTGAGGCACACTGTATTCCTGATGGCGTTTTTGGGGATTATGACGAGTTTTTGAAAGAGCGTAGAAAGCTTATGGCGGCTAAGATACAAGACTACTACCAATCCTTGTAGTGTAAAAGGAAATTTAACCGATGAAAAACATGATTGAACCCATCAACGCAGTTCCAACGGCACGCGGAGGAACCAGTCTTGACGGGAGGAGAAATATCCTTACGGATGCTCTTTACGAGATGGGGTATGATGACACGTTGGTAGACACATTGATCGAAAGAAATGTCATTGATTTCAGCACTGTTGACTACACGAGCCATATCATGTACCAACTCGAAGAACACTACGGAGAATCCGTTTTATGTGGTGGTCTTGAAAAGGCTATCGCGAGCGAAGGCTGTAAAGTTGATGTGGGAAGGGACTATTAGCCCTATGAAAATTGCAAATGCCCCGTGTTCGTGGGGTGTGCTTGAGTTTGAATTAGACGGTGAAGCACCCGGCTACGCACAAGTATTAAACGAGATGCACCAAATCGGTTATATCGGCACCGAATTAGGCGATTGGGGATTTATGCCGACAGATGCAGAAAACCTCCGTGCCGAACTTGCGGCGCGCCAGTTGAAAATGTTAGGCGCGTTCGTCGCGGTCGCACTCGCTGATGTAGAGACACATGATGCCGGTGAAGCAGCCGCACTACGTCATGCTTGTTTGTTAGCGGATGTTGCCGGTGAAACACCCTTTATTGTGCTATCGGACGACAACGCCACCACAGAACTGCGCACCCGTTACGCCGGTCGTATCCATCCTGAACACGGATTGACGCCAGCACAGTGGGATACCTTTATACAGGGGACCCACCGTATCGCCCGAGCTGTCCGAGACGAGACAGGACTCCGCACGGTCTTCCATCCGCATTGTGCCGGATATGTAGAGACAGCCGCGGAAGTGGACACGTTGATGGCGCACACGGATCCGAACCTCATCGGATTGTGTTTCGATACTGGGCATTACCGATTCGGTGGCGGTGATCCGATTGAAGCCTATGCCCGCCACGCTGACCGGGTCTGGCACGTCCATTTCAAGGATTGCCATCCCGATATCGCTGCCCGTTCTCGCAAAGATGGCTGGGATTATTTCGAGTCTGTAGGCAACGGCGTTTTTTGTGAGTTGGGCAACGGAGATGTTGATTTCCCCGCATTCCTTGCGGAATTACGAAAGCGGAATTACGATGGCTGGATCGTCGTAGAACAGGATGTCTTGCCGGGGATGGGGAGTCCTTATGAGAGTGCAGAACGGAATCTGAGGTACCTGAATTCAATTGTGTAGCAGGAACCTCTTGTCACGGAGAACCCACGTAGGAAGGATCTTTGATGAACAAATCCTCAAAAATCGGTGTTGGCGTTATCGGCGCAGGACGTATCGGTACACTGCACATCCAACATCTTGCCCAGCACATACCCGAAGCCGAACTCATCTCGATTTGCAGCTTGGACGCTCTCGGTGTTGAATCGCTCGCGAAACAGTTTAATGTCCCGAAAGTAACAACAGATTACAACACCCTCTTGACCGACCCTGAGATTGACGCGGTGTTAGTGGCATCTGCCACCAATACACATGTCGAAATGAGTCAAGCCGCCGCGCAGGCCGGGAAACACGTCTTTTGTGAGAAACCGATCTCCTTGGACTTGGAGCAAATTGATGAGACTTTGACGATTGTAGAAAGAGCAGGAGTGAAGTTTCAGGTCGGGTTCAACCGTAGATTTGATGTAAGTTTCATGCGGGTTCGCGAAGCTGTCGCCTCTGGAGAGATTGGCGAGCCACATATCCTGCGAATCACGAGCCGAGATCCCGCACCACCACCGATTGAATATGTCAAGGTCTCTGGCGGGATTTTCCTTGACATGACGATCCACGATTTCGATATGGCGCGCTATCTCATCGGAGATGAAGTTGTCGAGGTGTATGCAGTGGGGGATGTCCGTGTTGATCCGAAAATCGGTGAGGTAGGTGACATTGACACCACTATTATCACTTTACGATTCCAAAATGGAGTTATCGCAACCATTGATAACAGCAGGGAGGCGGTTTACGGTTACGACCAGCGTGTTGAGGTTTTCGGTTCAAAAGGAATGCTTACGGTAGCGAATCCGTTGACAAATACTGTTACCTTTAGCGGGAGTGAAGGGACCCATGCTGCGTCCCCTCCATACTTCTTTGTGGAACGTTACAAGCCAGCATTCCTCTCGGAGTTACAGGCGTTCTTTGCGTGCATTCAGGAAGACACACGACCACCGGTTACAGGTGAAGACAGTCGCGCACCAATTGTGATGGGGTTCGCCGCGTTGAAGTCGCTTCGTGAAAATCGACCGGTCCTCTTGTCGGAAATTTAATGGGTGTTTAGTGACCTTCACTGCCAACTTCGCCGACTTCGATGTCAATCTCGTCTCGGTTCCTGATACGTTCCACGAGTCCGTCTCGGATGTCCACAATCCTATCGGAGACATCAAGCATCTTCAGGTCGTGCGTTGCCGAAATTACGGTAACCCCTTGCTCCGTATTCAAACTTTTGATGAGGTCGATAATCTCACGTCCAGTGATTGTGTCGAGGTTTGCTGTGGGTTCATCGGCGAGGATAATACTCGGATCGTTCGCAAGTGCTCTGGCGATAGCGACGCGTTGACGCTGACCACCCGATAGTTCGTCAGGAAGATGGTACATCCTATCCCCTAATCCTACCAGATCCAGCAATTGTTCCGCTTTTTCATTGCGTTGTCTATCAGGAATTCCAGCGAAGATCATCGGTAACGTTACATTTCCGTGCGCGCTCCGCACGTGCAGCAAATTGTAACTTTGAAAAATATAGCCCACACGATGGCACCGGAACGCCGCAATCTGCCTTTGCGAAAGTTGAGACATATTTTGCCCATCGATGTAAACCTGACCCTCCGTAGGACGATCGAGCGCACCGATCATGTTAAAAAGTGTGGATTTACCCGAGCCGGAGGGACCCATCAGCGAAATATACTCCCCACGTTCAATCTCAATGTTGATGCCATCCAAAGCACGAAGAATGTTTGAACCCATGCGATATTCTTTGACAACATCTTCAGTTTTCACAACGATATCAGCCATAATCTTCCTCCGTGCCTATACCTCGGTCCGCATTGCTTCGGCAGGCGGGAGTTTTGCCGCGCGCCATGCAGGAAACGATGATCCAATAACCGCCAAAATCATGCCCAGAACACATCCAAGTAGGATGACGACGATCACACCAAGCCGCATTGTTCCGTCTTCAGGCTGCACAGGTAACAGAGGGAAATAGAAAAATAGGTCTAATCCGTAGTCTTTAAGCCCTAAAAGTACCGCACCGAGTGTACCGATAAGTGCTCCGATGAGTGCACCTGAAAACCCCTGAAATCCTGATTCAAGTAGGAACAGCCTGACCACAAATCCGTCTAACGCACCGAGACATTTCATCGTGCCGATCTCGCGGAAACGCTCTGTTACTGCCATTAGCATTGAGTTCGCAATACCGACAACACAGACAATCAATGACATCACAATCAACCAGATATCTTTTGTGGAAATGCCTTTTTCCGTTGTCTCTTCAAAGGTATTAATTGTTGATTGTCGTCCGCTCTCCTGTAGTGCAAGCCCGATTTCGTTATTTGTCCAAACTGAAACTAAAAACGCAATGCCGAGGGTGATACCAGCCGTCGTGATGATTGAACGGCCAAAACGGATTTTCAGACTCTGAAAACTGATGCGTAAAGATTCTACAAAAGGGAGGTCAATTTGTTCTTCAATTGGTGTTCTTTGCTGCAAATGTCTATCTCCTTATCCCTGATTTATATTTGTTTGTGTATATTTTATCAAATTTACAATTTTCAGTCAAGTTTTTCATGTATGTGGCTCAGAAGTTTTGATTTTCTATTGCGTATGTGGACGCGCAGAGAATAAATGGTTTCCCGACTACAAACCAACGGACTTGTAGAATGCTTGGAAAACTGAGTACTCCTAAGATCAGCTTATACAAAATTGACTTTTCAGCTTCTCGTTGGTATACTGGATGCCGAGGTAGGTACAAATTGATGCTCCGAAAATTCTTTTCTTTCCCGCTACTGTTGTTAACAATCGGTATGTTGTACTGGAGTACACCGATTTTTGCACACGATGCTTTCTATCCACATCATCGTGAGGATTTTGAGAGCATGACACGCCGTCGCGAGTTACGAGGCACCGTTATCCTGAGTACCGCCGTTTTTCTGTGCGTCCTTGGGACGGTAGTTTATGTCGCTTTGCGGAAGATCAAAGAGATTGATGACGCAGACGCAGATGATGCAAAAGGGATTCAGGAACGCCTCACGGACGCTGCGAACAGAGGGGCAAATGCGGCGAAATATGTCCTTAACTCCGGGGAGGATGTCGTGAAAGCTGCCGAAACCGCCCTCACAACATACGCTGAGGCATCCGGTGTAACGTGGCAACCACGCTCTTATAGACAGAACCGTTCTGAATCAGTCCCGTACCAAATTCGGTGCAAAATTGGATCTGATATTGTCACCCTCAGCATCAATGCTGAAGTTATCCAATTAAAAGCGGAACATCACTTCTCAACTTTTCTAAAGCAACGGGCAGGTTTCGGTTCGCAAGGAACGCCGATAAAGGCAAGGATTGTACTGAAAATCGCGGGTGAGAAAAAGGAACAAGGTATTTAGGGTGAGGCACCCGTAAATTACGCGCTGAGTTGGTTGATAAGCGACGCGCTATAGCCCGCGCCGAAACCGTTATCGATATTCACGACGGTGACACCCGACGCACAACTGTTGAGCATGCCTAATAGAGCGGCAAGCCCTCCGAAACTGGCACCGTAACCGATACTCGTCGGGACTGCAATGACAGGGCAATCCACCAACCCACCGACAACACTCGGAAGTGCACCTTCCATGCCCGCAACGACGATGATAACGCGTGCGTTCAGGAGTTTCTCGTGATTGCTCATGAGTCGATGTAATCCTGCCACACCGACATCGTAAAGACGGTCCGGTTGGTTTCCCATCATCAAAGCGGTTTCGACGGCTTCCTCAGCTACTGGTAAATCGGAGGTACCTGCGGAAACGACAAGTATACCTGAAACGCCTGGATCTTCTTCGGAGTGGGAGACGGTGATCGTTCGTCCAAGTTCATTGTAGCGTGCCGCCGGTTGAACTTCTTTCACCGCTTTATACATGTCAGACGTGGCACGTGTTGCGAGGAGGGGATGTCCTGCTGCGAGGATACGTTCACTAATTTGCTTAACATGTTCTACTGTTTTTCCCTGACAGAAGATGACTTCAGGAAATCCAGTGCGAAGTTGACGATGGTGGTCGATTTTTGAAAATCCTAAGTCTTCAAAAGGAAGTGTACGAAGAGATTGCAGGGCGTCACCCACTGCAATCTCTCCGCCCTTAACCTGTTCAAGCAGGATTCTCAACTTTTCAATTTCCATACATTTAATCGAGTGATACGCCTACTGATCCATTGTACCGATCAGACGCATCTCAGTCTGTGAGACCTTTTATTTCGGTCCCTATGCCTCCGAAAGACATTTAGGCTTCTTCGTCAGCTTCTTCGGAGTCGTCAATATTCGGGATAGAGCCAGCGATTTTGGTGCGGACATCTGCGGAAACTTTACGGCCTGTTTCCACAGCACTTTTTACCTGTTCGCCAGCGTGTTGGATGCGTTCTTTTCCACTGTCTACGATAGTGTGGACGCTTTCTTTGCCTTGTTCCATAATAGTCTGAACGCCTTGCCGCGCACTATCACTCGCTTGGCTTGCGAAATCAACCGTCCGGTTTTTTGCTTCGATTGAAGTGTCACGAATCTTTCGTCGGGTTTCCTTGCCGGAACTCGGGGCATAAAGCAGACTAATAACAGTGCCAGCCATAAATCCGGTGAAAAATGCAAAGACCATTGCGAGCCCGTTGTTCTGTTCATTGTTACTCATTTTTTTATCCTTTCTATTAAATGAAAATTGTTTTGAAGCAACTTGCATGCTTCCAAAACACGTTGTTTGAATTTACGAAAATTAGGGTGGAAAGTTTCAATTCTCACGTTTATTTTTTATTGGTTTCTTATTTATCCTGTCCTGCCACCATTTAAATACTATACTACTTTTTTTAGTGTAGAAAGCTGACAATTTTGCCTTATTTGGTTATTCGTTAGACGCGACAGATATTCGGACATCCTCTTCTGGTTCGGCGGATTGTGTGAAACTGAAACTATCCCAGCCCGCTTTGATGCCCTGCCACAAACTGACAATATCAGCAAGTGAACCTGCTATCTGATTGCGGAAAAACGTCGCTTGTTCAATCGTCTGTCCAGAAAAACTGCTCACTTTTTGAACCAATTCATCAAGTTCTTGAATGCTTTGGTTCAGAACGCTACTCATTTCTTGAATATTGTGCACAGTCGGTTGGATCTCAGATTCGCTTATCCTTTGTAGGGAAGCCGTCAATCCGTTCAGATTTTGTAACAGTTCCGGTAATTCCTTATTCACCTCTTTCACAGTCCTGTCTACGTCGGTAATCAATTCTCCAATCTCTTGATTAACGATATCTTCTGTGGAGTTCAACGTATTTCGAACGCTGTTTAATGAATTTCGAAGGCTACCGACAGCGGCACACATATATCCCGCGAGTGCTGTGAGTGAAATTAGGAAGATACCCAAGCTAAATTTCCAAAAGAGTGATGCGATTAAACTCCAATCCATGACTTCTCCTTTGTGCATTATGAAAATACCGCTTTCGGTCAACGGCTTTTCAAATACACTTTTGCTTACAGAAGATGTTATCTGTAAGTTTAAGCTTTAAGTTGTTGTCCGACGATTTCGCTGGTTTTCGCGATTGCTGCATTCACTTTGCTGGGGGTCTTGCCGCCACCTTGTGCGAGTTCTGGACGGCCCCCACCGCGACCGTCTGCAAGTTGGGTGAGTTCGGAAACAATTTTACCCGCATGCAAATCACGGTTTTTCACCAAGTCTGAGGTTACACCAACCACGAAAGCGACTTCGTTTCCTGACACGGCAGCAAGTGCGACAACGCCAGATTCTAAACGGTTTTTAAGCTCATCAACAAGCTGTCGCAACCCGTTTCTATCCACACCTGTTACGAGCGATGCAACAACCCGTACGTCTTCGACGAGTGTCGCACCTTCGACCAAGGTGCTGACATTGGCGAGGGCATGCTGGCTTTTGAGTTGTTGAAGTTGTTGCTCCAAATCCCGTTGCTCTTGGAGCAGACGCTCGATTCGTTCCGGAAGCGCGGTTTTGGGCGTTTTCAGCAGATTTGCCACATCGGCGAGGAGTGCAGTGTCTTCTTGAACCGTTGCTACTGCTGAAGTTCCTGTCAGTGCCTCGACGCGTCGGACACCCGCAGCGATGCTACTTTCGCTCATCAGTTTTACTAAACCAAGCTCACCCGTTGCGTCAACGTGAGTGCCACCGCAGAGTTCAACGCTATAACTGCCAGCTTGTACAACGCGCACAATGTCGCCGTACTTATCGCCGAAGAAGGCTAAAGCCCCTTTCGATTTCGCCGCATCTAATGGCATTTCACTGATAGACAACGCATCATTTCCGCGAATCTTTTCGTTGACAAATTCCTCAATGTCTCGCAATTGTTCTCGTGAAACAGATTCGTAGTGCGAAAAATCGAACCGCAACCTACCCGCTTCGACAAGCGAACCGGCTTGTGCAACGTGCGTTCCGAGTACTTCCCGCAATCCACTGTGTAGAAGGTGGGTTGCTGTATGACTCACTGCGACAGCGTTTCGGCGTTCGATATCTATGTGTGCTTGCACCATAGTGTATGGTGTGATTTCACCCTCAAGTACCTTACACCTATGAACCACTAAATCGGCTGAAGGTTTAAGTGTGTTTTCTACAGCCAACCTCGCATTTTCACTCTCAATTGTGCCGACATCGCCGACCTGTCCGCCCGATTCACCGTAAAAAGGCGTTCGGTTTAGCAGCACGAACACCTCGTCACCTTGTTGCGCGCTACCGACTGATTCAGCGTCAGCAATTATAGCGACGATTTCTGCATCGGTGTTGTTTCGCGTGTAACCAACAAATTCCGTTTCGCCGTGCTCTTTAAGGACTTCCGCGTAAACAGAGATCTCTTCGTCTTTGGCACCGCCCTTGGCTTCCCATGCCGCCCGTCCACGCGAGCGTTGCGCCTCCATGCTGTGTTCAAAGCCTACATCGTCAATAGTGAATCCGCGTTCACGTGCGAGCATCTGTGTCAAATCAAGCGGAAAGCCGAAGGTATCGTACAACTCAAACGCACGCTTTCCATCAATCTGTGTGCCGTTCTGCTCCTTGAGCGTGTCAAATGAGTTATCAAGGAGTTCCAAACCGCGTTCGATTGTTTGATGGAAACGATGCTCTTCGCCTTGAATCGTGCGAGTGATAAACTCACGGCGCGGTAGAGCATCGGGGAATACATCGCCGAGCAATTCAATGACATTATCAACAAGCCGGTAGATGAACGATTCGTTCATCTCTAATTTCTTACCGTAAAGCACCGCCCGTCTCAAGATTCTGCGGATGACGTAGCCTCGCCCTTCATTCGATGGCATTACACCGTCGCCAATGGCAAAGGTCAAACACCGGATATGGTCAGCGATAACTCGGTGCGGAAGCCCACGCTCATCATCGAAATAGGCGGTGTCTGTCATATCCGCAATTGTCCCTAAGAGCGGCGTAAACAGATCCGTCTTGTAGTTTGAGTCAACCCCTTGCAATATCGAAGTAATCCGCTCGAAGCCCATGCCTGTATCTACGTGCGTTGCTGGTAAAGGTTCAAGCGTGCCGTCTTCGTTACGGTTGTACTGAATGAACACCAGATTCCAGAATTCCCTGAAGCGATCGCTCGTATTGGGACCCGCGGCTGGATCATTTGCGGTTTCAGGATAGGCTTCTACGCCCATGTCAACAAAGAGTTCGCTGCAAGGACCGCAGGGACCTGTCTCACCCATTTCCCAGAAGTTATCCTTATCACAACGGCGGATGCGCGAGAGCGGGAGATCTGTCTCTTGGAGCCAGAGCTTTTCTGATTCGTCGTCTTCGAGATAGACTGTCGCCCAGAGACGCTCCTTCGGGATCTGCCAAAGTTCGATCACCAATTCCCATGCAAAGGCAATGGCTTCCTGTTTGTAGTAATCGCCAAATGACCAGTTTCCGAGCATCTCAAAGAAGGTATGGTGGCTCGGCGAGTAACCAACCTCTTCAAGGTCGTTGTGTTTGCCACTAACACGCAGACATTTTTGTGTGTCAACGGCGCGCGTATACTCCCGCTGTCCGATACCGAGAAACACATCCTTGAATTGGTTCATACCGGCGTTGGTGAACAACAGCGTCGGATCACCCGCTGGTATCAAGGACGCACTCGGCACGATAGTATGCCCGTGTTTGCGGAAGTATTCTAAGAAACTATCTCTAATTTCATCTGATGTCATATTGGACTCTCTCCTACGTTATCTATTCCTAATTATATGCTATTTCTTGCAGAGAAGTCAAGAGAAAACAGAAACACAAAATAGACGTGTTTACAGAAAGGTATCAACTCATTAACAACCGATGATTGTTCAATGGGCATCATGGCAAGAGATTATATTAGGACTTACGCACTTCCGCGGTAGGTGCGGAATGTAATACGAGGAATGGAAATGTGATACAAGGAATGGATTTAGTCTATCCCCAGACTAAATCCGGTCTATTCCCAGACCAAATCCCCTAACCGCACCGATTGCGTCATGGTAAACTTGATTCTTTGATTTTGCGTAAGTCCTGTATATTTAAAATATCTGATCGAGTACCTGCCGCACAATTTCGGCACCGAACCCGCGTCGTGCCAAAAATCCGTGTAATCGACGTTTGGCGACATGAATCGGGAGCCGTTCATATTGCTTCGCGCGTTTTTGGGCAATCTGAAGTGCGACCTTCATTTCGTCTTCAGTTTCTACGTTCGCTACAACCTCTTCCGCTGTCTCTCGGTCGATGCCTTTATCGACAAGTTCGTTCTTCAGCAGTGTTTTTCCACGTGGATTCGTTTTTTGCCGACGAACTATCCAATTTTCCGCATACTTCCGGTCGCGAATATGCCCGGAATGAATCAACTCCTCGATAGTTGTTTTAATTGCTTTGGCTGAGAAACCTTCTCGTTCAAGTCGCTGTTCCATCTCATTTTTGCTGTAAATTTTAGGCTTCCCCGCGGGGCGAGGATCCTCTGACACGTCTACTGTGGTATTGTCCTTTTCTTCCCGAAGTGACCTCAGCGCGTAATTCTTCGCACGCATCACTTCATCCGCCGCAATTATCTTTTCGATGATCTCAGCTTCGATCTCTAAACCGATACGTAATCCAAATTTTTCAACCAAAGATGTATGGATCACGACAAAGGGGGTGCCGTTCAGAAAAAGTTGTTGATGTGAAGACAGTTCAGGGACTGCCTGAATAGTGGTGATTTTCTGCTTCATTACCATTGTTTCGGCTGCCACGCCAAGATACCGCGATATTGTGTGTAGAAAGTGGTTTAACTTGTGGAGTGGACGCTTAGCTTGCGCTTCGCACAAGTCCCCCAAACTTTAGTTAGGGGTCACTGACGCTTTTCTGTTGCTATTTAAAAAACGCAATGCGAAGAATGTAGCGTAACAGTGAGCGCGAGATTTAGGAAAAGTTGTTTGACAACTTATATTACGGAGACCTCGCGCTTCACTAAGAAAGATATTCGCTATAACAAAAGACTTAGCGTTTATTCGGCACCGTTGCTACCTGCCCAAAGGGCACCGCGCGCCAGAAGTGTCCCAAACATCTCGTGTTGACACGCTGATGCATCATGGCCGAGCGCGAGATAGAAAACTTTACCTTCACCCCAGTTCTTTGTCCATGCCACTGGTGCCGCGGCACCTTGCCATAATGCTGACGCAAGTATATGGTTCCGGGGATCGTAATCAAGAATATATTGTTCGTCCGTCACAACGAACTCGTCAAGCCCTTCTGTGATCTCGTGCTCGCTGTCGACGATGCTGACTTGGTAATCACGATAGCGCGGATGTGTAACGAAATAACCGCCTACCATTGACCGGTACTCTGGACACCCGCGGAACGAATCCGCCGCCGAGTGCACACCGACATAGCCTTTACCCGAAGCGACATGGTTCAGTAAACCGTTCTTCTGCGCGTCCGAAATCTCACCTATTGTGTAATAGAAGACGATGAGATCATACGGATCTAAATTCGGTGAAACGAGAGCATCCAGGTCTTCCTCGACTCTGGTGATTTCAAATTCATCTCGCTGTGAGAGCACCTTCACAATTTCATCACTACAACCTTTCCAGTCATGGATTGCTCCGCCTGCAAAGACGAGTGTATTAATTTTTGCCATTAGTTAGCCTCCTTGCTATATGATAGTGCTATTATATCACGCGTGCAAAAATACAAGCAACTTTTTTTGATTTTTGCAAAAATAGGAGGACTTGCTTTATGCAAGCATTTGTGATAAAATTTGAAGGTAGTATCAAAACCTGTAGCTCGTAATGAAATGGAGAGCGGATATAAAGAACGCCTGTTATTTTTCAAACGCCCGTTGTTCATCCGCAAGGAAAAATTAAAAAACATGCCAAAGAAAATCGCCATCTTCCCCGCGAGTTTCGACCCCGTTACCAATGGACACGCCGATCTCATTGATCGGATTTGCACCCTTGATGTCTTCGATGAACTCGTCGTTGCCATTGGTGTAAATCCTGCCAAACCGGCGCGTTTCACACTTCAGGAACGTACCGAAATGCTTCAGACTGTCATCGAACCGTATCCGCAAGCCACGATTGATGGGTATACCGGATTGACAGTGCATTACGCACAGACACGTGGTGCGTGTGCTATCATCCGTGGGTTACGTGAGATCTCCGATTTTGAATGGGAATTCAAAATGGCGCGGATGAATCAACAGATCGCTCCTGACATTGATACCCTCTTTATGATGGCAAACACGCAATACGCACATATCAGTTCAACGCTTGTGATGGAGGTTGTGCAGATGGCACAACGAAAGGTGAGCGAGGAGAAATTGCGGGAGATGGTACCGGCAGTTGTGGTCGAATTTATCAAAAAGAAATTTGATATGCTGTAAGTTGTAGGCGCGGTTGAAAACCGCGCCTACCGGTGAAAATATCTAAAACCGATTGTCTAAACTCAGACTCACGTTGAAACCTGGCGCGTTTACACCCGTGCCGTGTGGACGATACCGTTGATCAAGCAGGTTTTCAAGTGTCAACGTCAAGCGTGTGTAATCGAAGAGTCTAATCCCGCCGCGGACGTTGAGGGTCCACCATCCGGGTGTCCCGGCATCTACTGCATAGCCATTGGAATCGAATTCAACTTCGGCTGGATCGCGTGTTTTTCCCGGCATCCGTGGGTCGCGAATATCGCTCCGGTTCAACCGTCTCTGATCTGCTGCGGCGCGTACATAGAGCGTCGCCCAATACTGCGTATTCACCGGTTCCCACTGGACCCCAACGATCCCGTTCAACGGAGGCTCCCTACGCACACGTGCTTCCCACGGCTTCTTCGGATCTGGCGCTTTGCCACCAATTTTGAGCACTTCCCCACGTATCAATGCCGCATTACCAAAGACCGACCAGACCGGATCAATCGGTATTAACCCTGCTAATTCAATCCCTTGAAACTGTGCTTCATCGACATTATCAAACACGAGTACATCAATTCCTTCGTATTCTTTGATGAGATCTTGGTGAAGTTGCGGGAGTGTTTCACCGCCGTATGCCTCTTGAACAGGTTTGCGCGCCACTAAACCGCTAACCCGACTGTGGAAGAGTGTAAGGGCACCACGGAAGTAGGAGTGTTTCGCCTTGAGACCGCTCTCAACTGTCCACGAAGTTTCCGGTCCAAGATCGGGACTCGGTGCTGTGACACCCTCATTGGTGACTTCCACCGCCGTTGTATCGTTCAACGAAGGCGCACGAAACGCTGTTCCAAAGTTGCTTACGAAGTTCAGGTACTCTGTCAAACTCACTACTACTCCGGCACTTCCTGTCAAACTGTTGTCGAATACATTGAACGCATCAAAAGCCTTATCTCGGATAGAGAGATCTGCATTGGTTTGATAAAATGTAGCACGACCGCCGAGTGTGAGTTCCACACGGTCATGTAACGTAATTTCATCTTGGAGATACAGACTCGCGTCCCAGAACTGAGAACCGTTGATGAAACGCCCAACGTCTTCATTAATATCTTCTGTGCCCGTCTTAAGATCAGTTTTGACGGTGCGACTCTGGATCATGTCCATGTAGAATTCACCGCCACCGACCAAGCGTTGCCGCGGAAGGATTGAACTAACCGCTTGCGCGCTTAAACCGATCGTGTTAACCGTGTCATATCGCTGTCGTCGAGATGTTGAATCGAGGACTACCTCATTTCGTCCCTCTTTTTGACGGTGATAAGAGGCGGTTAGACGGAACGTGTCAATGCTTTCCTCTGTTGGGGTTACTAAATAATTGGCATAGATGAGATCACGATTTTGTGGTTCAAAAAAGAATTCGTCAAACTCCTGCGGCGCGATTTTATCGTAGCGCGGAGTTTGCGGCTGCTTCCACATCTGGTAGGCAACGTTGAGAGTGCTTGTATCGCTGAGTTGATACGCAATTTTTGCATCGGCATCGTAGGCTTTCCAGCCCAGCGGACCTTCGTTGTCAATGAGCCATCTCTCAGGGATATTATCTTTTGACAACTTACTGATCTCATCATAGTCATAGAGTTTCACGCCGCTTGGCATTTCGTTCACGATTTCAAACTTCCGGTTTTTGTAGTGGAGATCGTAACCACTTCCAGAATTCATATCTCCATAGAATCGCACACCACCGCCAGCGATAAACCCAAATTGACCTTTGTTTCCTGTTACCTCCAACCGACCAAGTCGTTCCTGTGTGGCTGTCGTATAACGAGCAAGGAGTCGTGGGTGTATATCCCAAGTTTGCTGTGCTGGATTCAACGGTACCGTTTTCGTAAAGAAACTCACGACACCCCCCATAGCACCGCTGCCATATAGCATGGAACTTGAGCCGAGTAATACCTCTGCGCGATCTAACATCTCTGGTCCGATGGTTGCCGTATACTGATTGGGGCCCGAACGGAATGTGGAATTATTCAGGCGAACCCAGTCGACCTGTATCAACGTCTGGTAGCCAGTCAAACCTCGCAGTAATGGCGAACCTTGTCCGACTGTTGTTTGTTGTGCACTAACGCCGACTGCATCACGCAGTAGGTTGGACGCGTGCTCAGCGTTGCTCCGTTCCAACTGTTTTAGGTTAAGGACAGTAATAGCGTTAGGCGTTTTGAAGGGATCTTTCTCAGCGCGCGTTGCTGTTACCGTGACCTCCTCCACTTCCGCAACTTTCATGTCACAATCTTCTTCCGCCTGCACGTCCAGAATCCAACTCAGTGATAGACTTAGGCTTATGATTAGTATAAGATAGAACGGTTTTTGCATGGTAGTGTCCTCCTGTGAATTTTACGCCACTGTGTGGTGTTCAGGTACCTGGTGCTATCTGCAACCTGTGCTTTACTTATTGCAAATTATATGCCATTCGTGATTTTGCCTAAAATTAGGGGATTTCGACCTATTTTCGCCATAATTCGCATATTTTCGTCATAATTTGTGCAATCGTGTTCATTTATTAAACACTTTTTAGCTCTTTTTCAGCGACTGCACACGCTGATTTAAGAAACGTCCTCAAAAGTTTTAACGCACGTTGTTTCTCTGCAAAGTATAATTAAAAACTTGAATTTTTGTTGCAAGTTGTGGTAGATTACACCTCAAAGTTCAATCGAAAAGGGTAGCCCAGGAGGCAATAAATTAAAATATGTCAAAACAGAAATTAAACTTTGCATTCATCGGATGTGGTGGCAACGCACGTGGACACGGACGCAGTGTCTCAAGTGTCGAAGATGTAGAAATAGTCGCGCTCGCCGATCCGAGTGAAGCTTCGCTTGATGCATTCAAAGAGACCGTCGGTTTGGACAACTCACTTCCTACTTACACCGACCACGTTGAGATGTTAGATGCCGTCAAACCGGATGCTGTCGTCATTAGTTCACCGCACGGTCTCCATTTCCAGCATATTATGGATGCCCTTGATAGAGGGTGCCATGTTCATACCGAGAAACCCATGGTCTGCACGGTGGATCATGCCAAGCAGGTGATTGAGAAGGTAGAAGAGACCGGTTTGCACCTGATGATAGGTTACCAACGGCATTTAAGCCCTACCTATCAATACTGTCGCCAAGTGGTCCAGAGTGGTGAACTCGGACGCGTTAACTTTGTCTCCGCGCATCAATCACAAAATTGGTATCGCAATCAGCAGGGCAAATGGCGGCAGGACCCCTTCCTCGGTGGGGGTGGGCAACTCAACGACTCAGGGAGCCATCTCATTGATATTCTTCTTTGGGTGTTGGAAGCGAGTCCCGACACCGTCTTCGCGATGATTGATAACTTGGGCATTGAAGTAGATGTTCTTACTGCGATGTCGATTAAGTTTGATACCGGTGCCTTGTGTAATATCAGCATCGTTGGACATGCCTATGGTGGGGTGCGAGAAGCTTTTTCCGTCTGGTTAGAGGAAGGTGCTCTCCATCTCCGCGAGGGGACACTCTATCGCCAAGAACGCGATGGTCAATCGGAACCTGTTGATACGTCTGAAATGCCAGAATCCGGCAACAAAGATGTCGCCTTCATTGAGCTCATCCGTAGTGAACGGACAGAGAACCCGATCGGTGTTGAGAATGGTTTGCGTGTCATCCAATTGACTGAAGCCGCGTGGCAATCCGCTGAACTTGGCAGACCCGTCAAGGTCGATCTGAGTTAATGGAACTGGACTTACGCACAAAGCATATATTGAAGGATGAAAGGCATTGGGATGGAAGGATGAAAGGGTGGAAGGATAAGGATCCCATCCTTCCCTTCTTCCAATCTTCCAGTCTTTCTTCCAAGAATGAGAGCGAATCATGGGAGAGAGGAAGTGTTGGATGTCCAAAATCTGTCCAAATCCTTTGACAAGAAACCCTTTCTTACGGAACTTACGTTCCAAGTGGCAGCTGGGAAATGCCTCGTCCTGCTCGGTAACAATGGTTCGGGTAAAACGCTCCTACTCAACATATTAGCGACCTTAGTCGAACCGACATCAGGGAGTGTTTCTATTGATGGAATTGATGCATTTGCGAACTTGAAACAAGTGCGTCCAAGGATCGGGTATATCCCCGTCGCGTTTGAAGGATATCCTGAGTTATCCGTCGTAAATTACCTCAATTTTTTCGCCGCCGCGTATAAAATAGAGAAGCGCGAGCGCGTCGTAGGGATCGATGCAGTACTTGAGCTAATGAATATTCAGCACCTACGTGAGGTCAAAGTCGGTGCGCTATCATCAGGGGAGCGACAGCGGCTTTTATTCGCCAAAACCTTTCTGCACGAACCCCAGTTATGGTTGCTTGATGAACCGCTTACACCGCTCGATCCGGGTGGACAGGTCGAGATGATGGAACTTCTCAGTGAACTCCAAGCGATGGGCAAAACTGTCGTAATTGCTACCAATCGTCTTGGGGATGTCCGTCGGTTGTGTGGTTCTGATTCACAAGCCGAGAACCTCGTCGGAATCTTGGACAACGGCCAATTCGCTGTCTTCAACACATTTAGCAAGTTGCAGCAAGAAACTATAGAAGGTGATAGCACAGAAAGTCCTGCATCAAGTTGGTTGAATGAGCTTTTCACGCAGGCGAGTGTATAGGGTAAACAAAGACGTAGCCTGCAACAACGGCGTAGGCGACTCTTAAGCACAACCTTCAACCTTCATGCCACTTTCCTACGCCGCAAGGTATAATTAAAAATCTGGAGGTTAAAAAATATAATGTCAGATATCGGCAAATCCTTTCACGAGAACGGATACTATTTCGCCAAAGGTGTCTATTCGTCCGAAGAAATCAATGCGATGGAAAGTGCCTTCGATCAGGTGGTGGATCAACTCCTTAAAAGCGATGAAAACGTCAATGCTCGCTGGGGAGGTAGATTGATGGATGCCCTTGATGGCGGTGAATCTGTTATCATCCATACCCACAATATTCAGAGTTTCTCTGGGGTCTGGATGCAGGCATTCTTGCAAGAGAAGTTTCTTGATGTGACCGAAGCAATCCTCGGACCAGATATTATGCTTCATCATTCCAAACTCTTTTGCAAACCACCGGAGCAAGGTGCTCCCTTCCCGATGCACCAAGATTGGCAGTACTTCCCCACCGTCAAAGATACCATGATAGCCGCTATCATCTATGTCTCGGACGCTACCGATGAAATGGGATGTGTTCGTGTCTATCCCGGTTCCCACAAGCAGTTGGGACGCACGGATGGCATGATGGGAAGCGGACAGAACGCTGAAGTTACCGATAAATACCCTATCGACGGAGCCACCGTTTTAGAAGCCGAACCCGGAGATGTCCTTTTCTTTAGTTACTTCACCCTGCACGGTTCGATGCCGAACCGCTCAAACCGGACACGAAAGAGTGTCCTCGTCCAAATGCATGCTGGTGACGATGCGATCGAATCCGAGAATCGCCACACCAACGTCCAACTGGTACTTCGTGGCAGGAACCATCTCGCCACCCGCTCTTCGGTTGGAAGAATTATATGAATCAAGAAGTTAACTGTTTTTAGGGCTTTAACTATTGACGCATCTTCCACATTTTTTAGAGATACCTGGGTTGATAGTTAAGCAAAATCACGGGATTGCGTAAGTCCTATTAGAAAAACGAAACATAGCCCGTAATGAAATGGAGGGGTTTTTGCGAATCAACGCTGAATGCGCGTGTGGCATTCGGCGGGGTGTTTTTTCAGATCTACAGAATGGCACTTCCAATTCCAAATCCGCTCTGACCAAACCGCAAGGAAAATTAAAAAAATGATTAGAGTCGCAAAGATTAGTATGGCGCATGTCCACGCCGGTGGTTATGCCCGCAAAATTCACGAAAACCCTGAAACCGAACTCGTTGCCGTCTGGGACGAAGAGGAATACGGTGGCAGAGATGCCGCTGAGCAATACGAAGTCCCGTTCTACACCGACCTTGATGAAGTCCTCAGCCGTGACGACGTAGACGCAGTCGCCGTTGACGCGATTACATCCGACCATCCGCGTGTGATGATCGCCGCCGCTGAAGCCGGGAAACATATCTTCACAGAAAAGGCACTCGCGATTACCGTCGCCGAGTGTGATCCAATTATCGATGCCGTTGAGAAGGCGGGTGTGAAGTTCATGATTTCGCTGCCTTCTCGGGCGAACCCAGAAATCTTGTTTGCGAAAAAGGCGATTGATGATGGACTGATTGGTGACATCACGTTCGGTAGAGGACGCATAGCACATTCCGCCGCACTGGATAGTTGGTTCAGCGGCACGAGCGCGTGGTTCGCAGATCCAGAACGTGCAGGTGGCGGTGCGCTCTTTGACTTAGGGTGTCACCGTGTTGATGTTATTCGGTGGCTGATGGGTGAACCGAAGAGTGCTATCGCCAAGATTAACAACTTCACTGGCAACTTTCCGATTGATGACAACAGCGTTTCAGTCGTTGAGTTTGCGAACAAAGCACTCGGCGTGATTGATGTCGCGTGGACACAGCGTTCCGGTCCGAATCTGCTTGAAATCTACGGCACGGAAGGCTCATTCGCCGCAGGACATGGTGAGATGCATTTTGAAACCCGTAAACTTTCTGATGATGAGAAAGCGGAATACATCGCCAACGCGCCCGCAGCACCGCCTGAACCGATACAACAGTGGATTAACGCGATTCTTCGCGATGAACCGATGACGATTACCATCCAAGATGGACGAAACCTCACAGAGTTGATGCAAGCGTTCTATATCTCCTCTGAACAGGGACAGTCCATTGATTTTCCGCTGTAGTCGTTTTCAGTTGTCGGTCGTCTCATGCCCTTTACTTCTTAAGATAGCATCAAAACCCGTAGCCCGTAATGAAATTATGCCTTAAATGGCATAATTTTGCTTCGCAGCGAGAATGCTTTACATTTGGAGGGCGGATATGAGCAACACACGTCAAAGTTCAAACGCCTGTTGTTTCTCCGCAAGGAAAATTTAAAAAATGAAAGACTATCAACCTATTTCACTGTCTGCTTTGTGCAATGTCGGTGTAGAGAGTATCGGAGAGAACGCAGCACCGAATCTCGGAGCACAGACGTTCCACGGGCTACCTTTCGAGATCGCTGAAGGTGCAACCTGTTTCTTGGGGTTCGGTGAAAACGTTAACACCGACCCTATCCAAGTTCCAGTCGGTGCGAATCCGAAGCGTGTTATCTTTGTGCATCGCCTGCTTGAATCACGCATCCCTGAAGGCGAACCGATAGCGAGGCTAATCGCCAATTACGTTTTCCATTACACTGATGGCGAAACAGTCAGGGTGCCGATTCGTGAACGTTTCGAGATTGGCAGCGTACCGCAGGGGTGGGGACAACAGACCTTCCTCGCTATACCTGACCGACAGGAAAGTTTGTCGCCACGACACGAGGGACCTTGGGGATCCGCGGGCAACCGACAAACAGAAGTCAGCCAAGGGACGCCGCGCGACTACTATTTGTGGACCTGGAAAAATCCGAGAGACGCTGTTGAAGTCGCGTCAATTGAAATTCAACCCCAAGAACGACGTTTTATTGTCGCAGCGATTACGCTCGGTTATCTTGACGAGGACCCAATACCCCGCCGTCCCCGCCGCGAAGTCAAAATCACGCTTCCTCAATCTGACGATGCTGACAAACCCTTTGATATGGAAGTCAATGTTGACCGTGGTGTTGCGACCTATCCGTATCCGTTGCCAGAGAACGCACCCGATGCGTTTATCAACGACGATTTCAAAGGTTGGGGTGAATCCCAAAACAACAAAAGCAGTCCCGCTTACGTTGAGGTAGCCGCCACTCCGTCCGCAAGTGTTGAAGTCAAGAACCAAGGTGAGACGCTCGGCACTGTGAACTGGGGAGAGGTTCAGGAAAAGGGTACCGTTCAACCCAATGAACGCGTTAAGGTAGAAGTCATCGACTCCGGCAGAAACTGGGTGCATACCACCGTAATTGACGAGGATACAAATAGACCCGTGCCGTGCCGCGTCCATTTCCGTTCCCCGCACGGGGTGCCGTATGCACCGCACGGACACCATGCACACGTCAATTCCAACATGGGCACATGGCACGTAGATGTCGGTGGTGATGTCCGGTTAGGACAGATTAGTTACGCCTATATTGACGGCACGTGTCAGGGATGGCTGCCTCGTGGAGATGTTATTGTTGATGTCGCTCGCGGTTTTGAATACACGCCATTGCGAACCACTGTCAATATAAAACCAGGGCAACGTGAGTTGACGCTGCGCTTAAAGCGGTGGTGCGATATGAATGCCGAACGCTATTTCAGTGGCGATACGCACGTTCATTTCCTCTCTACACAGGGCGCACATACTGAAGCACAAGGCGAAGACCTCGGTGTCGTCAACCTTCTCCTCTCGCAGTGGGGGCATCTCTTTACGAATACAGAGGAGTTCATCGGAAGACCCACAACGTCTGCTGATGGACGGAGTATTGTCTATGCGACGCAAGAGAATCGTCAGCATGTCCTCGGTCATCTTACACTCCTCGGTTTAAAGGAGCAGGTCGCGCCATGGTGTTCGGATGGTCCTGGGGAAGCCGAACTCGGTGGAAATATGGAGGTCACGCTTTCGCACTGGGCAGATGCCTGCCACGCGCAGGGTGGCACCGTTGTTTTGCCACACATTCCGAATCCGAATTGCGAACCCGCGACACTCATTGCTACCGGACGTGTTGATGCTGTCGAGTATCTCACCAATGCGATGTATGGGCACCTTGAGTATTACCGCTACCTCAACTGTGGCTATAAATTGCCGCTTGTCGGTGGAACGGATAAGATGAGTAGCGATGTCCCCGTAGGCGTCTATCGTACCTACGTTCACATCCCTGACAACGAAGAATTCAATTACGATAACTGGTGCAAATACATGAGTGCCGGAAATACGTTCCTCAGTGGCGGTCCCATGATCCGTCTTACTGTCGATGGACAACCGATCGGTAGCACGATTAACCTACCCGGTAACGGCGGCACAGTTGAAGTTGAAGCCTCCGCAGATTCCATCTTCCCGATCCACACCTTGCAGATTATTCAGGCGGGACACGTCGTTGCTTCGACTGAGGACAAAGATGGCAAAGCGCATCTACGCCTGAAAGCGAATCTGAAAGTGGACAAACATTCCTGGATCGCAGCACGATGTGGCGGACCGGACTATGCACAAGCCGTTCCACACCACGATGGTTGGGGACGCGGCATCATTGCCCACACCTCTCCCGTCTATATAGCAGTCGGTGGTGAGTGGTGGATGTTTGACCCGGAAACGGCGAACTACATGCTGACCTTGATTGAGGGTGGATTGTCCTATATTCAACAGACAGCGCGCCACCATGAACACGGCACTGTGACACACCATCACGGTGAGGACGACCATTTGGAGTTCCTCTCTCGTCCATTCCAAGAGGCACGAGAATCGATTCATCGTCGCATGCATCAATTGGGTATCCCACACTAAGGTAGTAGGCACACTCCGTGTGCCGTTCACCATTAAAGTAGTAGTAGACACTCTCCATGTGCCTACCACTTTAAGGAGACAAGCATGCCAAAAGAATTAGTTGCGGTTGCCCCTCGGCAACCCGTCTTAAGGGAATATGAAGATGGACCCGTCCCTACAGACAGTGTCCGGGTTCAAGTCGATTTCGGTGCACCCAAGCGTGGCACCGAACTGACAGCGTACTACGGATACAACAACGCAAATTTTCCACTGACACTTGGGAATATGTGTGTCGGAAAAATCATTGAGATCGGGGACGACGTTGAAGGTTTCGAGATTGGAGAACGCGTCGCCAGCCACGGACACCTCAAGGAGACACACACATGGAGCGCAAACCGGCTTCTCAAGATGCCCGATCAGATGACGTGGAAACAGGCAGTTTGCTACGATCCAGCGCATTTCGCGATGTCCGCTATTCGTGATGGCAAAGTCCGTGTTGGTGAGCGGGTCGCTGTCTTTGGACTGGGTGCCATTGGGTTAATGACGGTGCAGATGGCGCGAATCGCAGGCGCTGATTTCGTCGCTGCTGTAGACCCGATTGAAAGACGGCGGAAAGTCGCTGAGCAGACGGGGGCGGAACTTGTCATTGACCCGACTGCCTGCAATGTCGGTGAGGTACTCAAAGAAGCGACCGGCGGACTCGGCGTTGATGTGGCTGTCGAAACCAGTGCTATCTACGAGGCACTCGATGATGCCCTCCGCAGCGTCACTTTTGAGGGAACAATCGTCTATGCTGGACGCGCAAAAGCGTGTACAGGTGGGCTTGACCTCGGGGCTGTCGCACACGTTAACATTCCGAATATCATCTTCGCACGCGCCAACAGTGATCCGAACCGCGATCACCCGCGTTGGAATTTCAAGCGTATTGTTGATACCTGTTGGAAGTGGCTCGCTGCAGGACGATTTGACTGTGAAGGTGTCGTTGATCCAGTCGTGCCCTTTGAAGATTCAGTTGAAGCCTATATAGAGATGGACAATCATCCCGAACGGAGCGTCAAATTAGGGGTCTCCTTCGGTTAAGGAGTCAAGCGATAATGTACCCGCCGAATAAGTATGATTTTGACCCTGAACTGAGGACACCGCTGGGTTGTTTAAAAATGTGTCTTCGGGCAACCCTTTTTCTCTTTATTGTTGTGCTACTGTTTTGGCTGATGAATCGTTTTCTCTAAAGCAATGCCCGAATGGGCTTTTATAGGATAAAGGAGTTTTACGATCTTCGCAAAGAAGATTTGGATACCGATTTTACTCGTTCTCATAGGTGTTGCGATAGGTGGCACGTTTGTGGGACGACATATCGCCAGTCAAGAACCTGTAAGAGTGATAAACGCTGTCACCCCTGAACCTGTCGATCGCTCTCAACCGACACCGGCGGAGACACAACCCGCCGCCGAGAGCGGACATTGGCACGGCGACGAATGGCACGCTGACCCGCATGAACCTGTCCAAGAAGGTGTCGAACCGATCGGAGACGATACGGACGTTTCGATTGTCGATCTTCTCCGCGATTTGCCTGCTGAAACCTTACAGGACGTTCTCGTGAAGGCTTATGTTGAGGAGCATCGCGAGCAATACCCTGACTGCGAGGATCACGAGGCTGTTTTGGAAGATGCCAAGCGTGACGCTGAGTGGTATCTGGCGGATAGAGAACACAGGGCTAAGGATTCGGAACTCTCAGATGAATTGGATCTGTTGGTGTCCGAAAGTGTACTACTTTTTGAAAAATACAACTACGGACCTATCGAAGAGGCGACACACATTCCTGAATCCGAACGCCTCAATGATACGGAGAGATACAAGACTCTCTTGGCAGAGCTGGATGCAAACGGAGAACGAAAGCAAGCACTGGCGCGTGAAAAACCGATTTATCCGCAACCCATGCATACGCACTAAGAGAGGACGTAATGAAGAAGATTCGTATTTTCGGAATTGTCTTGCTCGTTGCTGTCCTCGCCTTCGCGGTTGCTGCGTTTGCGTGCAAAGACCAAAAGGCAACGCTTGATGCTGCGAAAGAAGCACTGGACAAAGCCGAGAAAGATGTGACGGATATCGTGAAAGTAGGTATACTCTTGGGTCTCGGAGATCAGCTCTCGAAAGATCCAAACGGCGAAGAGCTAGACCCTACTAAAAGGAAACCACGTGAGGGCAATCCCGGTATGGACCTTGCGCACGCCTGTCTCCTTCGGTTTCTGACGGACGGCAACGACGTGAGGGCAATCCCGGTATGGACCTTGCCCTCAATGAACTTCAAAAGCTGATTGATGCCGCAATAGAAGTTAGCAAAAAAGCGAAGGAAGCCTTTGCGACTGCCGAGAAAGCCTACGATGATTGTAAGCTTGGGAAAGCGGTCGATCAGGTGAAGGAGCTTCTGTTGCCGTGTGGTCACATGGAAGGCACGCCCGGGGATCACAAGAAGCGTTCATCTAAGGGTTCGTGTGGTCATCATTACCACAACTGTCAGATTCGGGATCACATGCAGCGGTTGTGTCCGACAGATGGGGGTCGGGAGTGTACGTCTCGTTTTCATTATGTCTGTAAATCGCAGGAGCATGAGCATACGTATCCGGACGTGACGACGTTGCCGTGTGGTCATGCCGTTGGAACGCCTGGGGATCATTTTATGACGTATTTCACGGGGTGTCAGCATTCGGACTACTACTGCTATCGCAAAGACCACCGCAATGGGTGTACGGAGTACATCTATCCTGATGAGCGGACATCGCCGGATCAAACGCCGTCGGGTTCAGGTTCAGGTAGCAACAACAACGGTAGCGACCCGAATCAGAGGACGCCGACCGATGATACCGACGATGACGATGATGACGACTCGGACGACTCGGATGAGAACACCGGCGTGGAAGTCGGACCGTGTCGTCACACGTATGACTTGGGATCGTCTGCGGCATATTACCATCGTTTGGTGTCGTGTCCGTTAGATGGCAATAACCAGATGTGTTCGTATGCGTCGTATTACGTCTGCACACCGCATGTCCATGCGTATCCGAGCGTCAACAATAACAACGGAGGGAATTCCAATAATAACAACAACAGGAATAACAATAACGGGAACAACAATGCGCCGACTGCGCCGAGTAACCCCACGCCGACCCCGACTCCCACGCCATCGTATCATGCGTGTGGTGTGCATCAGACATCGGTTTCGGGGGATCATTCCTTACAGGCGAGTTGTTCACGCGACAGCCGTTGTATCGCTCAGAGTTTCTACTATTGTCAGCATTCCTCCCATACGTATCGCACTGCCCCGCCACTCCCGCCACCGGTTCGGTGTCCTGCCAATAGTTGGACCAACTGCGGTGGAACATCGTCACATGCCACGAAGTGTAAATCCGGTCATACGTATTACACGTGTAATCTGTCGGCGGTGACGGCTCGCAAGGGGCATCAGAAGAATACACCTGTGGTCTGTCCTGCGCATTCGTGGACGGGTTGTGGTGGCACGTCTTCACATGCCACGACGTGTAAAGCCGGTCATCCCTATTATTCGTGCAATCCGGCTGCGGTGACGGCTCACAAATGGCATGTCAAAGCGGGTGTGAAGTGCCCTGCACATGCGTGGACGAATTGTAACGGTTCGAGTTCGCATCAGACGACGTGCGGTCGTGGACACAAGTATTACACGTGTAACCTGTCAGCCGTGCGAGCGCACAAGGGGCATTAGGGCGGGTGTCGGATTTGGCTCTCATTTTACGCGTGCAAGCGGGGGGAAACGGAGGCGTTTCCCCCCCGCTGGTTCGCAAATACCAAGACCGCCTGTTGCGTCACATCACGCGCCGGGGTTCTGATGTTGAGACGGAGACCAAGGACTTATGCCAAGAGGTGTGGTTAAAGGCGTATCGAGGGATTGCGGGCTTCCGTTGTTCCTCGTCGTTTTACGCGTGGCTCTACCGCATGGTTTCCGAGAACGTCATCATTGACCACTTCCGCAAGCAGCAGCCTGAGACCGAAGTGCTGCACTTGATTGACGAGGTGCGCATCACCGCCACCGCGGCGTGTCCGTCTGTATACATCGAGCGTGGCGAACTGCGAGAACATCTCCGCGAAGTCCTCAGAGACCTGCCCCGGATGCGTCGTTGTGTGTTTCTGCTCTACTACCACTATGAGTTGAATTAAAAATTAAAAAATTGGCGATCAAAAAGATGCCGAGTATCATTATCACGGCTGCGATCAAGCGGCGTCTGGTAAGGAGTCAAGCGATAATGTACCCGCCGAATAAGTATGATTTTGAACCCAGAACGTGGCGTGATTATTTAAAATTAGGGTGTGGGGTCATCATTTCCCTCTTTATTGCTTGGATTCTGCTTTGGATTCTGTCTTATCTTCTCTGAAACAATGCCCGAATGGGCTTTTATAGGATAAAGGAGTTTTGCGATGTTCGCAAAGAAGATTTGGATACCGATTTTACTCGTTCTCATAGGTGTTGCGATAGGTGGCACGTTTTGGGGCAAGCACGTCGCGTCTCAACAACCCATAAAAGTGATAAACGTTGTCACGCCTGAACCTGTCAAGAGGTCTCAACCGACGCAGGCGGAGACACCACCCGCCGCCGAAGGTGGACACTGGCACGGCGACGAATGGCACGCTGACCCGCATGAACCCGTGGTAGAAGCACCCGCGCCTGTGGAGGACTACGTAGACGAAGAACTCGCTGCCTACGAAGCGTCTCTGTCGCACTTCACAGAGGAAGAACGCGCCACGTATGACCGGGCGCTGCAGGGCGAGATCGTCCGGCAGCGTGAGAAATATCCCGACTGCCAAGACCACGAGGCTGTCTTTGAAGATGCCGACCGTTTCTCAAGGTGGTACCTGTCACACAAAAAGTGGCGGGAGGAAAGGGCTGTAATTGAAGCAGAGTGGGAAACAGTGATGTACGAGAAAGATGACTTTTTCGATAACCTGTACCTCAACATGTCCGCAGACGAACGCTCGGAGTTTCTCAAGAATATGAGTGCTGCGGATGTCGCTGAATTCAAAGATTGGATGGAAAGAAGGGATGCGGTACACAAAAATCTTCAGGAATTCAAACAGGAAGAACCCAGTGAGCCGAAGCGTCGGCATACGCACTAAAGGAGGACATGATGATAAAGAACATTCGCATTTTCGGGAATGTCATCATTGACTTCTTTCGCAAACAAAAGCACGACACCGAACCGCTGCACTTGATTGACGAACACAGCATCACCGCCACACACGCGTGTCCGAGTCGCGATGTGTTACGTGCCGAACGCCGCTCACGTCTCCGAGATGCCATTAGAGACCTGCCCCCGATGCGTCGTTGTGTGTTTCTGCTCTACTCTCTACTACCACTATGAGTTGAATTAAAAATTAAAAATTGGCGATCAAAAAGATGCCGAGTATCATTATCACGGCTGCGATCAAGCGGCGTCTGGTGTAAGTCTCTTTCAAGGCATACCCACCGAGCAAAACGACGAAAATGACAGAACACTGACGAACCGCTGTTACGTAACTGACCTTTTCTGTCATCAAGACATAGAGGATGAGCGAATAGGATACCAACGAGAGCACAACAATAGCGAGTGCCCGTTTCCATTCTGTTCGTCCAACCTGTGCGATTCGCTCGTGTGGAAACCGAGCGAGGCAGGACAACCCGTAAAGAACTTGCGAGATACTATTTTCCATTAAATAGTAAGTCACGGCTCGCCACAAAGGGGCATCCGTCGAATAGCGATGAAACTCAGACATCCCCTGTTTGTCTATCAACGAGTATCCAATAACACTGGCAAGAGTGGCATAAGCCCAGAGAGCATCAGGTTGGCGTAGGAAGCGGAAGAACGCCTTGAACTGGATACGTGCTTCGCGTTGTTGATAGAGGAGTATGGAAGCCATCACACATAAGATACCTACCAAACCTTGCACGGAAACTCGTTCGTTTAAAAAGAGAAAGGCGAAGAGCGGTAGGAAAGCTGGGGCGGCGCGCGCAATCGGATAGATAAATGAAATCTCGCCAACGGTATAGGCGTGTGTTAAAGATAGCTTGTATAGCAGGTGGACAAAGGCGGAGGCTGCAATGTAGACCCATACCGGTTTCGGAATCACCGGTTGCTTGATACCAAAGGCGATGAACGCTATGGCTACGGTGTAAAATCCGCACCAAAAAAAGAGGACGCGTGTATCTCTGCTGGATTTGCCATAGAAATTCCATAGGGCGTGGCAGAGTGCTGACAGCAGAATTAAGACTATTGAAGTAAGGTTCATAGGTCCCCTCGTGGTTTGTAGGTACAGGGCTTGGGTCTGTTCATTAATGACTATCAGGCATCGGTAATCAGTTACGTGGAATGTGTTCAGTATTAACCTCTCGCGATTCTCACTGCGAAGCCTGCTGAAAGGATTTTAGGGAAAATCCGACCTGACGACTATTTCAGGAGGTAATTATGTTCAAAAAGTCGAAAAAATACCAGCGTTTTATTCTATTGCCCTCCGGTAACCCTCCTATTTTTCATATCTGCACAAATCCGTGCAGGTATCTTCCTGTTTGCCCCGTTTCGTGCAGAAAGTACACACGCCAAACCCACGAAATCCGTAATATTTCCCGTTTTTTTATTGTTTTATAGTAGTAAAGTCCGAAAGTATATAGACAGTTGTTCAATGAACGAACCCCACCGCCACTGGCGAGGTATCTAACCTCGGACGAACCCACCCCACTGGCGAGGTATCTAACCTCGCACATTGTCAATCTCCAAGTTTACTATAGATTGGCATAGAAATTGCTATCTACCTGTTTTATAGTGTAGTTGTTGATTATCAGTTGTCGGTCGTCGGCTAAGAGGTTTTCGTTTAACAAGGGAAAAACCCAAGCAAAACACCCTCTTTTAACCGATAACCGGTAACTGAAAGGTTTGTGTAGAAAACCGTCCCAATAACCATTCTCATTATGTCTGTTGCGAGTATTTACCGGCAGGGCGGGCAGCCCCTCGCATTTGCATAAATCAGATATTTTAGATTTGGAACGACCCACGCATAACGGTGAGGGAGATTTTCCATGAAAGTGCTACGTGTTTTCTTCTGCTATTGCTTAAGTTTCGGACTGCTGTGTGCCGTCTCTGCCAAATCCCTCACAACTGAAAAAATTATCTTTTCGTCCAATCGGGATGGCAACTCGGAAATTTATATGATGAATCCCGATGGCAGTCAACAGGTGAGATTAACCAATCACCGCTCACGCGATTTCAATCCGGTCCTCTCACCAATGGGGGAAGAGATCCTCTTTGTTTCTGACCGAAGTGGGGAGCGTGATCTCTATATTATGCGGGCTGATGGAGGCGGTGAGCGACCCGTGTTTCGAACGGCACCCGCATTTAGACTTTACCCCACTTGGTCCCCAGATGGGAAAAGAATTGCTTATTCTCAAAGGGACCGGGATACTAAATTTTTTAGCATCTATACTGCCAGGGCAGATGGAACGTCAGTAAATCGTGTTGTTGAAATGGAAAAAGCGCATGGTGAACAGCCCAGTTGGTCCCCGAATGGAACAGAAATTGCCTATGTTGTCCATGGAGAAATTCATTGGGCGAGCCGCCAAATCCGATTTATCAATCCAAAAACCCGCAAACAGGAGACCCTTCTACCGGATGATAACGCACGAAGGTGGCAACCGGCGTGGTCGCCTGTTCACAACAAAATCGCCTTTGTCTTCTATAGACGAGAACCACCGCAGCAGTCGATTTATATCGCCAATCGCGATGGTAGTGGACTTCAACGGATGGTTGACGGGATTTTCCTTATGGGAGGAAAAGTGCTTGCTTGGTCGCCATCCGGTGATGAACTTGTCTATTCCCGGACAGTTGAAAATAAGTCGCAGATCTTCAAGATCAATGTGGTGACGCGTGGCACCACGCAACTTACGCACGCTGGAAGTAATTATATAGGCGATTGGTTTGCCCCATCGGCTTTACCTGTCTCGCCACAACCACAGTTGCTCACAGCCACATGGGGGGAGATCAGAAAATGAACAGATTCGCATTCGCTTTATATTTTTTGTGTATCGCTTGCTTTTTGTTTATGGGGTGTGCGGCATCAACATATTTGATGAACGCACCGGAACCCCCACCAGAGAAAAAGATATGGCAAACCTTGGAATTATGGAAAGGAACGCACATTTCACAAGCTATTCAGAAATGGGGATCACCCCATGAAATAACCGGTGGAGCGGTAAATCCAAAAATTTACATCTGGCAGACACTCTCATCAGGTAACGCCGTGTACGAATTTATCTTCCATACACGTTCAAATGGCGTGATTCACAAAACCGACACGAGAAGTTATAAAAACCGCATACATGAATCGGATTGGAAGGAGAAGCATATCTCAAAGGTGATTCAAGAATGGGGAACACCGCATGGCGTAATTAATGACGGAACAGGCTCAAAAATCTATATCTGGGAAATGCCCGTATTGGAATTGTTACCGCGAGAATATCACCGAATCCGTTCCAGATTGCAAACCAACGGCTTCCACAGCATAACAGGAACATCCGTTCCAACAAGCGACACCCACGAACTTATGTTTTATACACGTCGAGATGGTCTAATTTATAAAACCCTTACAAAATTGAACGTCAGGGCAGGTTCGCGGAATCTCCGAGTTTCTCAAGAAAAACAGGACTACGTAAAATAAACGATGAAAATACCGACAATTTCTATCGCATTCCATCATATCACACGACTTATTATCGGCGGCAACCCGTATAGCGGCATTTCGCACCACTCCGCGGCAGCATCGGAAGCCATGGAGGATTACTATACGGCGCACCAAATTATGGCAGACCTTCGGCAAGCTGAGGAGAACGGGATTAACACCGTCCTCGCTCGCGCCGATAGGCATATCATGCGGACGCTCAACGAGTACTGGAACGCCAGTGGCACAATTCAGTGGATCGCTCAAACGCCAAAAGATACAGAATACGCAAACCTCGATGACTACCTCCAAATTATCGCACGTTATAAACCGATTGCCATATATCATCACGGTGGCACAACCGATAAACTGTATGCCGAAGGACGACTCGATTCCTTACGCGATGGACTCAAACGTATCCGCGACCTCGGTTGTGCAGTTGGAATCGGCACGCACGATCCGCATGTCCTCAAGTACTGCTACACCGAAGGATATGATGTTGACTTTTATGTCTGTGCGTTGTATAATCATACAAGACATAGGGAGCTCTATCTGCCGGACGATCGGTACACCGCATTTGCCGCGATACAGGCAATACCGATGCCGATAATAGCGATAAAGGTGTTAGCCGCAGGTCGGAACGAACCGCGTGATGCCTTTCAACTCGCGCTTGAGAATATCAAGCCGATGGACGCGATGGCGGTTGGTATGTACACTCGATTTCAACCCGATCAAATTCGTCAAAACGCGTTAACTGTCGGAAAATTAATGTCTGAACCAGGGTTATCAGGATTCGAGAATTTACAGGATTCGAGAACAGATCGTTAGTGCTTTATCAACTTTGAAATTGAAGGGAATCAGGTTCGTAGTAGGGAAACCATTCATTGCCCGTCGTGGCTGCAAGCACATCCCAGAAAGACACAACACAATGAGACGAATTGTAGAACCCGAAGTTATGGACACAGCGGAAGCCGCCGAAGCCTACGATGCGATGCAGCACGGTGAGGTTGACCGCGCTTTCGTTGATCGTGTTGTCGCGCTCGGTGCCAGCACCGGACATTTTCTCGATGTCGGCACGGGGCCCGCACAGATTCCTATCCTACTCGCGCAACGCTGTCCCAATATCCACATTACCGCCATTGATCTCTCCGAAGAAATGTTAAAGATAGCGAAACGGCACGTCGCGGATGCCGGTCTCACTGATCGGATAACCCTTGAACTCGTTGATGCCAAAACCCTACCCTATCCCGATAACACCTTTGACGGACTTATCTCCAACAGTATTATCCATCACATCCACGATGCGATGTCCGCACTCAAAGAGATGAGCAGAGTTGCGCGTCCCCAAGGAACGATTCTCATCCGCGACCTCATCCGTCCCGAAACACCAGAGGACGCCCAAGTCTTTGTGGATCTGTATGCCGCGGATGACACCTCTTATCAACAGAAATTGTATTACGACTCCTTCCTCGCCGCGTTCACCATTACCGAAGTCAACGAGATGCTGACACAGATGGACATGCCGGGTGCCGCCGTCGTCCGAAGCACCGATCGGCACTGGTCAATTGAGCGTGCTGCGTAATATCCCATAGGACTTACACAGAGTGATCTTTTGTAGCATAACCTGTTAGGTTGTGCCATGGGACCGACTACGTTTTTTCAGGGTTCCCATCTAACAGCGCGTGCTATGATCAAAATTGCGTAAGTCCCATCCCACTGTTTCTTGTATTTGAGTGAATTTTTGTGTTTATAGTGATGCTCTTTAGCCCCAGCGGGGCGACATGTTTATAGTACTGTGGTGCCCTGCTAAATAAAGCCCCAGCGGGGCGGCATGTGTCTTGCAAAAGGGGTTGACATTCGTCTTAAAATGGGTTGTAGTAGATTCCGAAAATACTTGAGCACTTTTACTCATAAATCCTGATTCAGACATTTTTTCTATACATCTTTTTCAAAAATATGTTATAATAGTGACACACCCTAAAGATACAAATCCAAAACTTTGCATAGGAGAAATTGCCATGTCCAAAGTTATCTTTGTATTGTCGCTGCTATTCTCACTCCTCATTATTACCAATCTCAGTATCGCTAATGTCGCAGAAGATGGACTCGTCGCCTACTGGCCCTTTGATGAAGGCAAGGGGAAAGAAACCATAGATGTCACAGGCAATGGGCACGACGGAGAGTTTAACGATGATCCCAAGTGGGTTGAGGGAAAGTTCGGCACTGCACTCGAATTTGATGGCATCGACGATCATGTTATCGTCGCAGACGATCCTGACTTCGCAATCGAGGAAAATATCACCCTCATGGCGTGGTTCTGTCCAAACGATGATCTCACCGGTCGCCGATTAATGAGTAAAAATAACGCCATCTTCGTCATCTTCGACTTCGGCAATGCAGATAGCATCGACTTTCTCGTCAAACCCAACAATACCTTTGCGCAATCCACAACAACCGATTGGAAAGTCGGTGAGTGGTATCACTTCGCAGGGACGTTCGATGGAAAGACAATGAAGGTCTACATAAACGGTGAACTCGAAGGCGACGCTGCCAACGATGTCCCAATTGCTCCGTCCGGTTTAGATTTCTGGATCGGCGGCGATGATCTCGGCAACGCCACCGACCATTTCCCCGGTAAAATTGATGAAGTCCGGCTTTATGAGAAAACCTTAAGCGAAGACGACATCCAAAAGGTCATGGAAACCCCGCAAGATGTCGAAGCACGTGGCAAACTCGCCACAACGTGGGGTAACCTAAAGGCAGAAATCAGATAGTAGCAATCCTTAACCAAGCATGTAGCCTGCAACATCGGCGCAGCGGATCAATGGAGAAGCACGTGAATGCGCAAATTCACTGACCGAACCGCAAGGTAAAATTAAAAACTGACCGAACCGCAAGGTAAAATTAAAAAGGGAATTTGCATGGAAACCCAGCAGAAACGCCCCGTCGTTCTCATCATTCGAGACGGCTGGGGCAATAATCCGTATCCTGAATTTCAGCACGCCAATGCCATTCATCTCGCAAAAACACCCGTAGATGACTGGCTACGACAGAACTATCCAAACGTCCAAATCCATACCTCCGGCGAAGATGTCGGTTTACCCCCTGGTGTCATCGGCAACAGTGAAGTCGGGCATCAGAACATCGGGGCAGGACGCATCGTGAATCAAGAACTCCTCCGTATCAGTACCATGATCCGCTCCGGTGAGTTCGCTCAGAATAAAGTGCTTTTAGACGCAATTGCCCATGTCAAAAAGCACGGAACACATCTCCATCTCATGGGGTTGGCAAGCGATGCCGGTGTTCACAGCTCGCTTGGCCATCTATATGGACTACTCACACTCGCCAAGACGCATGGACTCAAGGCGAACCAAGTCTTGATTCACAATTTTAGTGATGGACGCGACTGCCAACCCGATCTCGGTATCCAATTCTGTGAGCAGATTGAAGCAAAATTAAAAGAGATAGGCATCGGACAGATCGCCTCCGTTGTGGGGCGCTATTACGCAATGGATCGCGATGACAGATGGGAGCGCGTTGAGGTGGCGTATCGTCTCTTGACCGAAGGCGTTGGGGACCGCATTGCTACCGCTACAGATGCCTATCGTGATTATTACGAAAACCCTGATGACACTAACCGTAAAGGCGATGAATTCGTCCGTCCGTCCATAGTTAATGGAAGTGATGGCAAACCGCTTCCGCGTATTACCGATGGAGATGCCGTCATTTTCTATAATTTCCGAGGGGACCGCCCTCGAGAACTCTCAAAAGCCTTTTGTCTTGATGAATTCCCATTTCAGGCAGAAGGAAAAGACGGTGTCACGCGACAAATGGGGTTTAAACGGAATTGCAAACTTGACGTTAAATTTGTTACAATGACCGAGTATGAGCAAGGAATGCCTGTTGAAGCGGCTATCAAAAAACCTCCAAAAATGAAGAATACACTGGGTACCTACGTCAGCCAAGCAGGATTAACACAATTCCGATGCGCAGAGACCGAGAAATTTCCACACGTTACCTTCTTTTTTAACGACTACCGAGATGAACCATACAAAGGCGAAGATCGGCAGATCATCGCTTCTCCACGCGACGTGACGACCTACGACCAGAAACCCGAGATGTCCGCACCCGGTGTGACGGCGGAGATGTTGCGTCGAATCGGCTCCGATAAATATGACTTGATGGTGCTTAACTACGCCAACGGTGACATGGTTGGGCATACCGGCTCGCTTTCAGCCGCTATTAAGGCAGTTGAAGCGGTTGATGTAGGGGTCGGAAAAATCGTTGATGCCGTGCTTAAGAAGGACGGCGCACTCATCGTCACCGCCGATCACGGTAACTGTGAGCAGATGATTGATCCAGAGACCGGCGGTATCCACACTGCACATACCACGTATGACGTGGATCTTATCGTTGTTGATAACCAACGCAAAGGACAGCAACTCCGTGAAGGTGGACGGCTTGCCGACATCGCACCAACAACACTACACCTTCTCGGTTTGGCACAACCTGCTGAGATGACTGGTAAATCACTTTGCTAATAGGACTTACGCACTTCCCCGGTAGGGGCGGAATGTAATACGAGGAATGGAAATGTGATACAAGGAATGGATTTAGTCTATCCCCAGACTAAATCCGGTCTATTCCCAGACCAAATCCACCAACCGCACCGAATGCGTCCGAATAGATGAAATATAGAGGCTTGCGCAGAATGCTTTACATTTGGAGCGCAGTCCAGAGGTCTATAAATCAAAAAAAGGAGATTTTGGCATGTCCCCACTGATTGACCAGCAAGTTAACGGCGATTTCAGGCTATTCGCTGGAAGCGCGAATCCGGCGTTGGCGAAGGAAATCGCCGCGATTTTAGGTGTTGAACTCGGTAAAATTACAATCGGTCCGTTTCCTAACGACGAAACTCGCGTCCAGATTGAGGAAAGTATCCGAGGTACAGACATTTATGTTGTGCAGCCAACGAGTCAACCTGCCAACGAAAACTTGATGGAACTGCTCATCACAATTGATGCCATGAAACGCGCGTCAGCCCGGCAGATTACCGCGATTATTCCATACTTTGGATACTCACGCCAAGATCACAAAACGACAGGGCGCGAACCGATTAGTGCGAAACTCGTGGCGAATCTCTTAACGACCGCCGGAGCAAGTCGCGTCATGGCTATCGATCTACACGTGCCACAGATACAAGGCTTCTTTGATATTCCTATGGATCACTTGACCGCTCTAACGACCTTGACAAATTACTTCCGAGAGAAACAGCTTGAAAATGGTGTAATTGTTGCGCCTGATGCAGGGCGTGTCAAATTAGCCGAGAAATATGCCGATATTCTTCATCTCCCGTTAGCTGTTATGCACAAGCGACGAACTGGCGTTGATGGACAAACCGTTAAATTCGTCGAACTTGTTGGAGACGTTGAAGGCAAAACTCCCATTGTTATTGACGATGAAATACAGACCGGAGGCAGCATTTACCAACAAGCATTGGCGTTAGCGGAGGCGGGTGCGGAACCTGCTTATGTAAGTATCGCACACCCTGTCCTTGTCGGTGCCTCGTTGGAACGACTCAATCACCCATCAATTCGGGAAGTGGTTACCACCAATACAATTCCTGTGCCGGCTGAAAAACAGTTGGATGGAAAAATTCAGGTGCTTTCTATCGCACCACTCCTCTCGCAAGCCATATTGAGAGTACATCAACACCGATCGGTAAGCCAGGTTTTCCGGGATCAACACCTTGATTTTCCCGTCTAAGAAGCCTATGGACAAAAAACCGATACTTTACCTCAGCCATTGCGGTTCGAGCATCGGTGGCGGTGAGAAGCAACTTGCTTATCTCGTTGAGAATATTGATCGAACGCGCTATTGTCCGCTTGTTGTTTGTCCTGATAATGGTGTTTTTGTAGAACACTTGAAGTGTGCTGATGTTCCTACGGTGATCCTCGATCTTCCACCGTGGCGACAGGTGAAATCGGTAATAGCGAGGTACAGTGCCGCGAAAAAATTGGTGAACCTTGCCGAGACACACGATGCTCACCTGGTCCATACCTCGGATTCGTGGTTTAACCCGTATTTATGGTCGGTTAGAAGACAGTTGGCAATCCCTGTCGTTTCGCACGTGCGGAATCTCCTCACGCCGACGCAGGTACGAAAATACAGATTTGATCGGATGGACAGTATTATCGCTATCTCGGAACAGAGCAAGGCTCCGCTCATTCAATCAGGGATTGATACGCAAAAGATTGATGTCGTCCGCAATTGTGTTGATTTATCGGTTTTTCAACCGGCTTCTGAACCCGTCCACTCAGTGGAATATGTCGTCGGTATTGTCGGTAGGATTGAACCCTTCAAACGTCAAAAAGCGTTTGTTGAAATAGCCGCCAAGATTGTTCCACAGTGCAAAAAGGTTAGGTTTCGTATTATCGGTAGCACACTGGGGGCACCGGAGCATCGCTCTTACGAACGGGAAGTCCGTCAATTGATAGCCAAATATGGGTTGCAGGCGTTCGTTCACTTCACAGGTCACCGCACCGATATGTCCAAGGCGATGCAGGAACTCGATCTACTCGTAACCCTTTCAGCAGGGAGTGTTATCGCAGAGGCGATGGCGGTAGGCAAACCTGTCGTTGGCACGCCAGTTGGCAGTACTGCTGAAATGATTGTTCACGGTGAAACAGGATACGTCGTCCCTTTAGACCCCATAGAGAGGATGGCAGATAAGATTGTTGAGCTCGCTAAAGATTCGAACCGAAGCGTACGTATGGGACAACACGGAAGAAAATACGCTGAAGAAATGTTCGGTGTTGAAAGGCATGTTCAGAAGGTACAGGACGTTTATAAAAAATTGTTAATTGTGAGTTGAAAATTTTAACGTTTTGAACTATAATAGAAGCATCATTTCGCGAAGAGGAGTGTGACAGAACAATGCTCACGCAAGAACAACGTGATTTTTATGGCGAAAACGGCTATATTGGCGTTGAGGCAGTGTTGACAGCCGAAGAGGTCGCCGATCTCCAACGCGTCACCGACGAATTCGTCGAAAAATCGAGAGAGGTTACCGAACATACCGACATCTTTGACCTGGAACCTGGACATACGCCGACGAGCCCGCGCGTGCGGCGGATCAAAAATCCTGGATTACACCACGTCGTTTACGATTACGCCTTACGGCATCCCAGGATTTTGAATATTGTGGAGCAACTGATTGGATCAGGGGTTCGGTATAATGGACATAAGTTGAACATGAAGTATCCGGAGTTTGGAAGTCCGGTTGAATGGCATCAGGATTGGGCGTTCTATCCGCACACCAACGACGACCTACTCGCAGTCGGTGTCGTCATTGATGACATGACGGTAGAGAACGGCGCATTGATGATACTTCCTGGTTCTCACAAGGGACCGACTTTAGACCATCATCAGGACGGCGCATTTATCGGAGCAGTAACGGATCCCAATTTCACACCAGATGGTGCGGTGCCTGTTGAGTTGAAAGCTGGTGGAATCACGATCCATCACGTTCGAGCGTTGCACGGCTCTGCCTCGAACACCTCCGGCAAACCGCGTCGCTTAATGCTCGCTCAGTACTGTGCAGTGGATGCGTGGCCCCTAAAAGGCATTCCAGATTGGGAGACTTTCAACGACACGATTATCCGTGGAGAACCGACGAATCAGCCACGGATGGTCGCTGCACCAGTGCGTATGCCGGAACCCTATGCAGAACTGAAGGGTTCTATCTACGAAGTGCAATCTCTACTTGACGATCCGCTTTATGCTAACAAGGGACAGTAGCAGGACTTACGCGCGCTTCTCTTTTGTAGCATGATGCACGTCGCATCTATGGGAGTACGCCGCAAAACTGTTAGTTTGTGCCAAAGGCCTGTTCGTCGTTTTTTTCGGATCCCTTTCACAGAAACATGCTGCGCTCAAAACTGCGTAAGTCCTAAGTAGGTTAGAAATCGGGTAATTTCTGAAATAAAAAAATGCGAGGTGTAACAACCTCGCATTAGAACATAATTTACTTTCCTCTGACAAGGTGAGACGAGTGAATCTCGCTCAGTCAACTCAGCCTTAATTGGCGACTTGCGCGCTGAAACCTACATCTGTAACCGCCTTCACGAGCGCATCTTTCTCAACCTTGTCCTTCTCAATTTTCACCACAGCTTTATTTTCTTCCATAGAAACACTGACGACCTCAGTCACACCGGTAAGTTTTGTAAGTGCATCCTGCACCTTGCTGGTACACGCACCTCATGTCATGCCGGTCACAGCCAGTGTCACTTCCTCAATGGCTGTTTCTGCTGTTTGCGCGGGTGCTGCTTCTTCTGCCTCTTTCTTTGAGGTGTCTGCACACGCGAACACAAACAGCAGTGCTGCAAAGCAGACGAATAGCATTCTCGCGTTTAACTGACGCATAAGTTTATACCCCTTATTGGTAGGACGATCTCTCGATCGCGTCTCTTCAACTTTAGTTTAATAGTTGGCATTTCATCTGATTAGGTTGCAAGAAAGATGTGGTTTGCAACTTATACATATAGAAAGAAAGGGTGGGTAAACCCACCCCTCTAATTTAGACTTATTGGGCGACTTCGGCACTGAAGCCTGCGCCTTCAACTGCAGTGGTGAGATCGGCAGTCGTAACTTTGCCTTTCTTAACCTTCACAACAGCTGTATTATCCGATGAAGAGACGCTTACTACTTCAGAAACGCCAGTGACCTTGCTGAGTGCATCCTGCACCTTACCGGTACATGCGCCTCACGTCATACCTGTGACGTTTAGTGTTACCTCTTCAACGGCGGCTTCCATCATGTCGCCATCCGTCTTCATGTCGGTTTTCATTGCGGCTTCTTCCATGGTGCCGGTGGCGGATTCAGACATCTCTGCCTGTTTCCCCAGCATACCACAGCCTACCATGAATGCGAAAGCAATAAGACAAATAAGCGATAATCTGACAATATACATATGGTTAACCTCCTTGAATTAATTGTTAACTATTTTAACACATATTAATTTTTTAGGCAAGAATTTTTTCAAATTAATATAAGTACGTCCAAAAGTACACCCAAATGGTGAAAAATTTACCGGGTTTTTTCTGATGCCACGGTTTCACCTCCGATGCACGTCTAAAAACGTAAAAACCTTCTGAATCCGTTGCAACTGTTTTTGAAATGAAGCCGCACGCTCGAATTCCAGTGCCTCCGATGCCCTATCTCGTTTTGCGACCAGACTTGTCTGCACTTCTTCGTACTCGCCGTCCAATAAATTGACAATATCGGTTATCATTTCTCCATAGCGTTCGCGCGTAATGCGTGCGGCGCACGGCGCATCGCACCGTTTCAGGTCGTACTGGAAACAGGCGCGAAACCCCAGAATCGGTGTAATCTCACCTTCGCACGTCCGAATCGGAAAGATCCGCTGTAAAACGTCTATCGCTTCATCTGTCCATCGCCGACTCGACAACGGACCGAAATATCTCGCACCGTCTGGCTGTGTTTCGGAGACCTTGTCAAGGCGCGGAAAAGCCTCTCCGACATCGATCCGAATATACCAAGAACTCCGTCCATACTTCATAGCGGTATTATAGGCAGGTTGATATTCTTGGATGAGTCGCGATTCTAAGAAGAGTGCTTCCTGTTCCGAACGACAGATCTGATAGCGAACATCTGTCGTCCACCGGATAAGCCGTTTGATTTTGCTTGGACGTTTTTTAACCTTATGGAGATAGGAACGGACACGCTTCCGTAGACATTTCGCCTTGCCGATGTAGAGGATTTTCCCCGAAACTCCGCGGAAAAAGTAAACCCCCGGGTCCGAAGGGGCATCGGCTACCATTTCTTGCGTTAGCATTTTTTAATTTTACCTTGCGGAGGAACGATGCTGTATGAACTGTAGCGTCCGCTTCTCTGGAGCCGCCTTCCACTTCGTTACAGGCTGCGGGTCCGAATCTTAAGGAGGACCTGTGGGAACCCTAAGAATCTACTCGCAACGGAGGGGAGCACAAGACGAAACCCGATAGTTAAAAACATTTTATCGTATTTGCTAAAATTGTTCAACAGAAAAGCGTATGCAGAATCTTGACACATTTTTCCGCTTCTGTTAAACTCGTATATCAGGGGGAAAGAAAATGAAACGAATATATTGGCTTGTTATCATTGGTGGTTTTTGTGTCGCAACAACTCCGCTTTCGGCAGAACTGCTGGACGATGCAGTCGGCATCTGGCTTTTTGACGAAGGCAAAGGTGGTGTCGCAGCCGATACATCGGGCAACGGCAACGACGGCGCAATTACCGGCGCGAAATGGGCAGAGGGAAAATTCGGCGGCGCATTGGAATTTGAACCGCCGCATGTTGTGACTGTTGACGCCTCTGATAACCTCAATTTCAAAGACCAGATGACCATCGCAACTTGGGTCTACATGAATAAAGGTGTTTCCGATACCGCTATTCGGCGGAACGGTTCTTATCTACTGGAAGTCCAATCCGGAGGCGAAAGGGTACCCGGCGGCTATGTCTTCGGCATCTGGTCGGGGGGTGGATTTACCGGCGGCGTGTGGGGGAAAACTGTCATTGAACCCGAAAAATGGTATCACATCGTTGGGCTTTACGATGGCAGTGAAATGAAACTTTACGTAGACGGCACGCTTGAATCTACCGTTAAACAGGGCGGTGATGTAGATCAAGCAGGCGAGCTGCTTTTCGGCACCTTTGGCGGTGAAAAATTCATCGGTAGGTTGGACGAAGTTATCTTCTTTGACCGCGGCATCACGGAGGCAGAAATTGCTGAGTTGATGAAAGGTGTGGAAGCCGTCCTACCCGTTTCTCCAAATGGTTTGCTGACAACCACGTGGGGACGACTCAAAGATCGCTAAGGCGGTTGATATACGTGCTTGCAAGTGGTATCATAACCGTAAATGAAGGAGCACCACAATGACACGATGGCACCCTACATCTGCACAAAAAAAGCAATACGAGACCGAAGGCTACTTTATCCTTCGCAATGTTATCTCACAAGACTTGGCAGCAGAACTCCGCGGTGTCATTCGTAACGTCCTTATGCTACCCAACGCCGGTGAGTTCGCCGATGTCGATCCCATGGATCCGATGGACGACTCACCGCAAGGACGTATCGCACGCTTTCGCAAACTCGCCAACTTCTGTGTCGAATCCCCGCTGATATGGCACAACATCCACGCTGGTCCGGCAGTGCTCAACATCGCACGCTATTTTCTCGGCGACGATATCATCATGAAGTTCAACAGTTGCTTCCTCAAACCAGCACGTACCGGTGCCGCAACACCGTGGCACCAAGACAACGGACTCTGGCGTGATGGTGAAACGGAGCCTTTCAACTTCTGGATACCCCTTGAGCCTGCAACCCGGGAAAATGGATGCATGCAGTTTATCCCCAGTAGTCACAAAACCGAGATCGTTGAACACGTTCTATATCCCGATAGCATACACGGTGAACTCCCACGGGAAGCCGTTCAGGAGATGATCGAAAAGCACGGTATACACCATATTGAATTGGATACCGGAGATGTCGTCATTTGGCATAGCAGTATGTGGCACTATAGTCCGCCGAACAAGAGCGAAAAAAGCCGTATTGCTGTCGCAGGGGTCTATACAAATCCAGAGATCTCTAAGACGCGTAATCGTTGGCATAACTTCCGGTGGGTATTGAAGGACGGTGAAGTCTGCACCCAATTCCCACCCGAAGTTGTCCCTAAGGAAAATAAACCCGCTGAACAACCGAAGCCGTTCCCACCTGCTAAGGACTACTAACCTATGGCATCGAAGAGACCAAATATCGTTTTAACCGCTTTGCGAACAATTAGAAAAATTCTAAACCTGAGATCGCCATTTTCGGGTAAGATCGACTTAGCGGGTTTCTCAGCCTTGTGCGTCGTTAGCATTTTTTTATACCTTGCTTGTGGCGACGCAGAACGAACGACCAACGTCGTAACAGCACCGGAGGATGCCGCTAAAAAACTTCCTATGGGTGAAGGGCTGGATATCGGCGCACTCGCCCCTGAATTCTCGCTTCCAGATGGTGATGGAGAATTCCATAGTCTTTCGGAGTATCGCGAACAGAAACTTGTTATTGTTTTTTACCGCACCGGTACATGAGGCGACTGTCGGACGCAACTCGGTGAGTTGCAGGAAGGTTATGAAGACATTCAAGCCGAAGGTGCCGAACTGATTGCTATCAGTGCCGATCCGATAGCGACTGTTAATTCAACGCAGAAGACGCTCCAAATTGGCTATATCTTGCTTTCGGATGAAAAAACGAAGACAATTGAGGCTTATAATGTCATTGATCCGAGTGAGGTCGAGGTAGCACGTCCAGCGGTCTATATTGTTAATCAGGATGGTAACGTCGCGTGGAAATACCTTGATGCAAGGGGTGGTAAACGCATCGGGCCTGAACCAATACTTGCACAGTTAAAGAAATTTTAGGAGGAGTCATTTGAAATGATTGATGTTTGCTATTTTGCTGACGAGGTTTCTAAAACCGATTTTGAGGAAGCTATTAAACTCGGTGTTGAAGCCGGGGCAAATACCGTCGAAGTCCGTGGCGGTGTTTGGGGAAAACACGTGACCGAAATTGACGATGACGATGTGAAACGTGCTCAAGATGTACTCAGCACTTATAATGTCCGTGTTGCGAGTGTCGGATCGCCCTTCGGTAAATGCGCCATTGACGATCCACAGGAGTACGAACAGCATCGACGACACTTTGACCGAATGGTGACGTTGGCACACGCATTTGATACACAAGTCATTCGAGGATTTACGTTTTGGAATCCGAATCGTCGGACGAAAGGTGCGGCGCGCCCAGATATTAACGACTATATGGAACGTATCGTCGAGAAACTCTCGCTTGTCGTTCCGGTAGCAGAGGATGCAGACGTTACGCTGTGCTTTGAAAATGAAAGTGCCTGCCTCGCGGGAACCTGCGAAGAGACACGTGCCGTCATCAATGCACTCGGCAATTCTCCCTCTCTTACTTCGTGCTGGGATGTCAACAACGGACTGCACTGCGGAGAAAATCCGTTGCCGGACGGATACTCCCATATTAAAGGGTTGGTGCGGCATGTCCATGTCAAACCGAACAGTGAGAAAAACCTTGATCCAATTGGCGACACAGGATTGCACTATAAAGAGGTGTTGGAGACACTCGTCGCTGACGGATTCACCGGCTCAGCGAGCATTGAACATTGGGGACAACCAGAGGATATGTTGAAGGGGGTGCGGCAACTGCGTGCCTTAGTTGATACCATATAACTGCTTAAGATAAAGGAGAGCACAATGCAATTGAAGCCGGATGCACCACAATTAACTTGGCAGGGGGCTGTCTCCCTACAGAAAACTGAGGATTGGGTGATGCCGTGGCGCACACCGCACCCGATGCATGCCTTGTTTCCAGAGCCGCTACTGGAACGCTCAGCGATGCCTGCTGGCGTTCGTATCAGCTTTCGGAGCAATACAACACGGGTTTCGGGCAATATCCTGTCGCAGAACGAGAGCGGAATGCTGGATCTCTGTTGTGAGGGTGAAATCGTCGCCTCGCTTGACCTGACGCAAAAAGATAACTTCGCTTTTGAAGGGTTGTCCGATAGGGAAAAATTGATTGAGTTGTGGTTGCCGCAATTTGGAAGCTTTCAACTCTGCAGCTTGGAGATAGATGATGGTGCAACACTAAACCCGTTCGATGATACTCGACCCCGGTGGGTGACGTATGGGAGTTCTATCACACAGTGCCGGACGGCGGCATCGTCGACACAAACGTGGCCCGCGATTGTCGCGCGTCAGCACGGTTTGAATTTAACCTGTCTCGGTTACGGTGGACAGTGCCATCTTGATGCAATGGTGGCACGGATGATCCGCGATCTGCCTGCCGATTATATCTCAATGTGTCTCGGCATTAACATCCAAGGTGCATCCAGTTTGGGACCGCGTGCGTTTCGTCCCGCAATTATCGGAGCAGTCCAGATTGTCCGTGAGAAACATCCAGATATACCGCTTGTGCTGATGTCTCCTATCTGTTCCCCGCCGAGAGAGGAGACACCAAATACCGTAGGATTCCATTTGAAGGGGATGCGCGAAGAGGTACAAGCCGCCGCTGAGGCACTTCAATCACACGGCGATCAGCACGTCCATTACGTTGATGGGTTGCGTGTGTTTGGGAGTGATTACACACATCTGCTTCCAGATGCTCTACATCCGGATGCGGAAGGTTACCGAGTCATGGGTAAGAATTTCAAAGCCGAAGTTGCTGAGAAATTTTTTGTGTGATAGACCCCCGCAAGGTAAAATTAAAATGTCACTTACCTCCATTTTTTTTCTTGATACTTTTTCAGAAAATTGTTAGGCTTGAGATGATGCTTGAACAAAGATGAGACAAGAGCGGTATGAGGGCACTCTATTGCATCATCAATTTACCGAAAACCCTCAAATTTTGTAACGGAAGTTACTTTTCAAAGGGGTTGTACTGATATGAAACTCACGTTGAAAATCATTGCGATAATTCTCATTCTCGCGACCACTTTCCTACTGACAGACACTTTTACAAGTGACGCTGAGGCTGGGTGGAAATGTTGGGCAATGAGAGCTGCAGCTATCGCAACTTGTGCTACAGCGAGCATCATTTCTTGCATTTATTCAACACAAGTACTCGCTTGACGAGCGAGCCCAAACGTTCGATGATCTTTTAGCATCACTCCCGCTTCCTGAGAAACGATACATGCCTTTTTTAGAGGCACAGTTTAAGGATCCTGGTGAATTTGATATTGTTGGCATACACCGTTGGACGATCCATGCACGCCACCTCTCGGCACAGACGTGTAACACAGCACCCGAGGATATTTTCCCACTCTTTGCGGAGTTTTCAGCCGCGATTGATAACGATAAACAGATAGCGGATTGGCTGAACCCCCGCTTTCCAAATCAACAGGATCCGGAAGTTGGAGAATTCTTGGGAAAATCGATCGGGCTATTTACAGCCGAAATAGAAAAAGAGGATCAAAGAAAAATAAAAGAACTATGGGATGCCTATGGGAAAAATGAAGGGCTTCTCAGGATCGCGCTTACCGATCCTTTCGCTATCGGATACATCTTGAATGATTTCAAGGATATCGATACATTTGTGTTATGGGTAAATGACGAGTGTAATGGAATCGCGATGCCTTGACATCCCGATTTCATCAAATATAACGAAGGAGCATTACTATGAAAAAAGGAAACCGATTTTTTCTGATAATTGTCATGATTTTCGCGTTTTTGGTCTCAAATCATTCTCCCGTTTTCGCTGGCATGAACAATGACCTTGAAACACGGAACCTGATGCCGCAATTCACTCTGTTCTCAATCGGCTACGGTTACCTCGTCCAAAAGTATACGCCGATCTCCAAATGGGAAAACCAAATTGATAAACTCACAGAAGATCAACGTTTCCTTGAGCGGTGGATGCTAATCAACACTGACTCCACAGAAGTGCAGCGCGTCCAAAAACTTATTGAGGAAGCCGAGAAAGAGAAAATCCTTGTAAAAAAGAAAATGACGCGTTTCAAACGGTGGTTCTATCCCGTCGTCACGCTCGTCGGAACTGGCGGTATTTTCCTCATTGAGAGCTTCTTCGGAGCGTCCAAATGATTCAGAAAATTGTAAATATCTTACTTGTCCTCTCTATACTTGTCCTTGTCGGCGTTTTGGGAATCCGACTTCTTTCAAGAGGTAAACCTCCGATCGTCGATAAAATCTATCGGACGACACCGATTGATGATAAATCAGCATCTCGCGCAGAAACCGCACTCCAGAATTTTAAGGCAATCTTGACATCTGAAGAACTCGACGATCCGGAAGTCCAAAAAGCTTTTGAAATCTTTCAGTCCCCTGAAGGCAAAGCTTTTTTGGAGAATCCTCCGTCAGATATGACGGAGGTATATGCGTTCTTTGAATCACAAGGTCTCGCTATGGATAGAGAACATTTCATGCGAGAATTTAGGAAAGTGTTTCCGATCGAGGAACCAGAAATCCTTGAGACGAAAATGCGTCAACGCCTCGCAGACATGGTTAAAGACGCGAGTGTCAATCTCTCTACATTGAATGATGAAAATGAAGCGGACATAGACCTTTTTGACTCAATAATTATGGGGTTTTTGGCGAACCCAGAGAATACAGCGTGGATGCAAGGTCAGTTCCAAGGTGATTATCAAGCCTTTGGTGAATGGGCGGTAGATGTTTTTCAAAATCCGTCACCGCCGCCGACAGAGCCTGTTAGCACCACAGGTACCGATGAGACTCTGATCAATGCAGAAAACGATTTTCTCCCTGAACCTCTTGATCCACAGGAGGAAAATGTTCAAGTGCTCCCTACAGAACTTCCTAACTTTGAAAATAGGGATACCCGCGTAGGAAGCGACTTTGGAAACAATGCTACACTCCCAGAAACCACTGAACTTCCTGCTTTTACTTCTGAATTGCTAACGAATGATGACTTTAAACAGACACTCCGCGAAAGTTTTTCACCAGAGCGGTTTAACAGGGCGATGCAAATCTTGAACCAATACGGACCCAAAGAAGGAATGCGTCGTCTGAAAGAATCAGATCCCGCCGTTGCCACGCGGATAGAAGGTATCATCGAACGTCCCAAGGAAAACCCTTAAATATGAATAAACGTTTTCTTTTTTACACTATTGTTCTATTGGTTGTGATTGCTCTCGGGGCCGTCATTATCACATCCGCAACCGAAACACCACCGGCAAAAGAAACTGGAGCTGCCAAACGAGGCGAGGTCATTTCAGAAGCAGAGACATCCGAGAAAAAGAAATTTTGTCTTTGTTGTGCCGACCGTATTGAGCGTCTGAAAGAAAAGGTGAGACAGGCACACGAACGTAAACGGGCAACAGAACAAGCAGAGAAACCTACTACCTCCAATTCAGGAAAATAGTCATCGCTTGAACCGAGTGGCGATGGGAATTAATTACAGCGATAGGTATCTATCTTTATATCTGAGGGTTTTCACCTAAATAATGATATTGGATTGGGTCTGTCCGATTTTTAGGATATCAAAAACGTCTCCATTGACGCGAAATCTCGGAAATAAGGCAACCCTCAAGTTCACCATCTCGACACCCTTTGAAACGATAAAAGACTTGCGCTTAAAGCGTCCGAACCCATGACGCATTCGGCAATTGTTGCGCTCAAAGGTAAAATTAAAATTTCAGTGTTGCCCACGTCGTCGCTAATTTACCTTTCGACGAAACGTCTAACGCAACCTCCCAGCCTTCTTCCGCAAGGAGTTGAATATCCTCTTCCTCTAACGCCACACCCTTTTTGGTCACAAAAACTTCATCTAATCCGCCAACGAGATTTTCGCTACCCCAACCACCGAACTTCAGAATAGCGGGACTGTCCATAGTCGCGCCGACATTCCGTTCTGTCTCCTTTTTGCCATTTACGTATAAGGAGATAACACCTTTCTTGCGAACAGCGACGGTATGGTGCCAACCCTTTCCAACAATATCAGTTTTACCATCGTCAATGTGTTGTCCGCCTCCTTCAAAGATGAAGAAGCCGGTATCTCTATCGATACTTGAACTCATCGCCCAGAACCCGGCACCACCGTTCCGTTTGATGATAACATACGCATCTTTGTTTTCCGAGTTCATCCAACATCCGACAGTAAAATCATCATCCTCAAAGTTGAAGAGGTCGTTATGCGCAATAACGACATATTTCGGGCTTCCATCGAATTCCAGTGCTTTGCCGAACTTTCCATTTATCCATTTAGGTCCATCAAACTCTCCATCGTTCCCGTTTTCGGTAAAATCTTTAGCAACTTGTCCGTTACCTTCATCAAAGAGCCAGATACCAGCAAAGTCGTCAATGTTAATTTCGGCATGACCAAGCGAGATGATGATAAGGCTGAGGCAGATGCTTCCCAATATTGCGAGTCCACGGAATCTCATGTCTGTCCTCCTATTTCCACAGCATTTCCTGTCTCTGCGGAAGCGTAAATAGCGTCCGTAATTTGCTGAACGACAAGGGCTTTTTCCAAACTCGTTGAGGGTTGTCGATTCTCTCGGATGGCGGCAGCGAAATCAGACAACGGCGTGCTGTGTTCCGTTTCAGATGTTTCATCCGCTCCTGCGGGCGTTGTAGACGCTACACCACCTTCTGTCGTCGTACGATTATGGATAATACTTTCCGGTTTTCCATCCTGCATATTCAGTTTGAGGGAGCCTTCTGTGCCGATAATTTCCCAGTCTGCATGCGAATGCATCGTCATGAACTCTCCCCGTTCCACGCTGAGTACGATGCCGCCCTCACAACGGATAATTGCGGTATAATGCGTTTCAGCGTCGGAGCCAGACGCGATATGCGATTCAAACACTTGAGGTACAGTCCACGTTTGCGCAAAGACAGTTTCTGGTTTGAGTTGCCACCCTGTAATGCCGAGTAGATAGTCTAAGTCGTAGCATCCCCAGTTGACAAGGATACCACCACCGTTGAGAGCCTTAATCAATCGCCAAGCGGGACGTGGTGTGTCCGGTTCTTTCCCGGTTCCTATGATGGCACGGCAATAGACAGTCCGGAGTTCTCCAAGACCCCCGCTTGTGATGAGTTGCGTTGCAAACCTTGCGGATGCCGTGAAACGCTTCCGTGAGGAACAGCACCCTGAGATTAAGTCCCCTCGTGCGGCGATGAGTTGTTCAACCTCAGCGGAATTCATCGCGATCGGTTTTTCAATCAGGACATGCTTGCCTCTTTCAAATGCTCGCAAGGCTACTGCGGTCCGGTATTGCGTCGGAAATGCCAGAACAACCGCTTCGACGTCATCATCATTGAGTAAGTCAACGTCGTTGCTGTACATTTTGGGTGGGTTAAAGCGTTTGGCAGCATTTGTTCTGTTTGTCTCAATCATGTCCGCTGCAGCAACTAACTCAATATGTGATGCCTCTGATGCGATACTGAGGTGATTGCTTCCGATCACACCACACCCGATTACGCCTACTTTTACTGGTTCCATAATTTTGGTAGCCAATTTTCGGCTTGAGAATCACGCCGAAAGTTCCTTTCTCAGATGAAGTCTAAGCGACAGGAACAGATTCCTGATCACTACTCACAGTTGAAATTAAGCCCGAACTTATTGATTCAGTATGGCATAGAAGCAAGTTGATGTCAAAGAAATTGTGGAAGGTTAACAGGGGCAGCAAAATTGATGGTGGCGAGAGATGGACGAATCCATAAAAATCCGCCCATCAAAGGAGAGTGTTACTTTAGAGTGAAGATTTGATGCGCGCCCAACGGGTCGTCAGTTTACCCTGCGGTTCTACCGGAAGACCTTCCGCTTTAAAGATTTGTTCAACTTCATCTGCTGAAAGGGCTTTACTGTAAATCATGACTTCGTCGATGATACCGACAAAACCGCCATCGCCTGCTTTACCAATCTCGGTTTCTGAACCACCGGTTGTCATAGGTCCGTTGTAGTTTTGTTCTTGCTCTAATTCACCATCAACATAAAGCTGCATATCTTTATTATTCACAATGCCTACGATGTGGTGCCATTCACCTTTGTTGAAAGCCGCAGCACCGAACCCACCATCGCCTTGCCATCCCGGTGTAACAATGAATTCCATTTCCTGTCCGGCATTTCTACCATCAAAACGCAATGCCCAACCGTTGATGTCGCGCTGCGCTACAATCGTCCCGCAACATCCAGCGACAACGCCTTTGACAGGACTGTCGCTGTCAGCATTCACCCAGGCCACAACGCTCATCTCTTCTGCACCGGCAAATTCTAATGAGGCAGTGCCCGGAATATGGACGAAGTTCTCGCCGTTAAATTCGAGTGCTTTTCCGACTTTGCCGGCGACCTGTTTCGGATTTCCATCGAGTTCGCCATCGTTGTCACCTAAAACGTCCTCAACGGTGCCACCAGCGATAGTGCCTTCATCGAAGGACCAGTAACTTACGACACCGTCTAATGGAAGTTGCGCGTGGGTTAAAGGGGGGACCACAAAGAGGCACATAATGAATAGGATTAACACTGATGTTCTTATGAGCATGTAATTTATCTCCTGATATTTAGGTTAAGAAAAAGGCGGGTAAAGGCAAACTTCACCCGCCGATTGATTGGATTAATACTGCTGTTTAACATCCGCCCACGTCGTTGAGAGTTTGTCCGCGGGGTCAACCGATGTCAGTAGCAACGCGGAAAGCCCTTTATCCATCATCGTTTTGATCTCGGCAGCACTCAGCGCAACGTTGAAAATGGCGACCTCATCAATGACCGCATCGCCGAATCGACCATCACAACAGGTATCTCTACCGATATAAAGCGGCCCGTCATCAGCATCAATCGGATCGGTGTTGATTTCCATTGTGCTTTCTGCTACACCGTCAATATAGATATTCCACTCACCCGTTGCACTGTCAAAAGTGGTGGTATAAAGATGCCAATCGGTGATGTCCCCTGGACCGACTTCGCCGTCGCGCCAACCACCCGGTTTGTTCCAGCATCCGTTGTTACAAATGGGCCAGGAAACGTTTTTGGTGTCCCCATTCGGGTGGATAATATACGCATCCCGTTTCTCAACCATCCATCCGTGCTGATTCCAGTTATCTGTCATACTTTTAACCCAAATCGAGACAGTGATAGCATCAGTCGGATTCACGTGCGCAGGAACTTCAACGTAAGCATCTGAGCCATTGAGTTCTAATCCGGAACCGAATACGCCGCTAACCCACGTCGGGTTCCCTACCACTGCCGCATCAAGCCCATTATCTGAAGAATCTGCGGCAATATCACCGCTACCTTCATCGAACAACCAGAGACCTGTCAACGTTTTTATCTCAAGTTGCGCAAGCGCAGGGGTGCCGAGTAGACAGACGCTCAGTATTAAGCTGAGTCCTACAAAGGTGAATCGCGTTATAAAATTCATGGAAATCTCCTAATCTATTTAGGTGTTTGCCTCCGGACAAACCGAGTTTAAGGGGTATGTGAGACTTATTTGTAATTACGCCTAATTATTATGCCATGAGTATTGAGCAGGTGTCAATCCAAATTTTATGGCGATAGAATCATTATTTTTTCTATGCAAATATGACAGGAAACTGAAACCGAACCGCTTATACTTTTCGATTGACATGAATTATGGAGTCGTGGTATTATATTAAGCATAGAATGAAGCGCGTAGGCTTCGATTCACAGTTCTTGGACAGGATAAGGCACTATCTAAAACGAAGGGCATTGTTTGTAAGCCCATGTTAATAAAACGTAAGGAGGTCAGCGTTCACTCCATACCTGAAAGGTATGGGTTTCGACGCTGTGAAACTTGATGAAACTGAGAAGACAGATCTTATCTATTCTGATAGCCCTGCTTCTACTTGGCACCCTGCAGTTCGCGTTTGCACAAAAAGCATGGGTGAAAGTGAACGAATCCGAGTGGCAGGCGGGTTTTTCAGATGTCTTTTTTGTAGATGCACAACATGGATGGATTGTCGGTAGCAATTCAACAATTCTGCATACCACAGATGGCGGTATGACATGGAACAGGCAACCGAGTCAACCACTGCCATTTGACATCATGCTCAAGAAAGTCCGCTTTATTGATCCGCAAACCGGCTGGGTTGTCGGAGACGATGGGATGGTCCTGAAAACCACGGATGGTGGGCAGACTTGGATGAAAAAGAATACAGGCACCCGCACCGCGCTCTTAGGGGTCTCTTTTGCCGATGACCAGCATGGGTGGGCAAGTGGAGATGGCGGGCTTATCATTAGCACGAAAAATGGTGGTACAACTTGGGCGAAACAGGAAATTGATACCAATAACACAATTGAAGGTATTGATTTTGTAAGCGCGACCGTCGGTTGGGCGGCAGGTGGTGGTGGCACCCTTCTCCACACCAAAGACGGTGGCGAGACATGGGAATTCCAGACCAGTGCCACAGTCAACACGCTCGATGCTATTTCCATGTTAAATGACAAAGTAGGTTGGGCAGTCGGTGCTGGTGGCGCTGTCGTTGCAACGGTTGACGGTGACGAGTGGGCCGTTCAAGAGAGTAAAGTCCCGCATTCTAACGGTATGCCTGAACCTGTTTGGGATGTCCATTTTGCCGATGAAAAGGTGGGTATAGCCGCTGCGGAATTCGGTGTAATCCTCCGGACAACAGATGGTGGCACGACTTGGGAGCCACTTGAACCGCGTCCGGTTGCCTCTCGCCTTGAAGGTGTTCACATGCTGAGTCCAACCGAGGCATGGATAGTTGGTAAAGACGCTACGGTTCTGCATACAACTGATGGTGGAGACACTTGGGATGTCGTTTCCAGCACAAGCGAACTTCGCTCCGCCCATTTTCATAATGATAAACTCGGGTGGGCAGTCGGGTTATCAGGAAGTGTACTCCACACCAACGATGGTGGTGAGACTTGGAAACCTCAGAATAGTGGCGACGTCTTTGAACTCTTCGGCGTTGGGTTTGTTGATGAAAATAGAGGGTATGTCGTCGGTAGCAATGCCGCGTTAATCGAAACACTTGATGGCGGAAAAACGTGGCATGGGGTCAGCGACCCAGGCGATGAAGGACATGGAACTGCCAAGCGAATACAATTTGAAGGCATAATGAGTTGGCGGAGTGCTATGGGATCTTACGGCATGAGTTTCGGCACGCCGACACACGCTTGGGCAGTCGGTGAAACCGGAAGGCTTATGCACACTAACGACGCAGGACAAACATGGGTCGGTCAAGACATGGATCCTATGATGACAGGCGCAGGCTTTAACAACCTCTATGGTGTTCACTTCGTAAATGAAAGTATCGGTTGGATCGTCGGTGATGCTGGGACCATCGCAAAAACAATGGATAGCGGGCTAACTTGGGCATCTATCTTGCAAGGACCGAAATTGAATGATGTCTATGCCATCAACGAACAGACCGCATGGATCGCTGGCGACCAGGGTGCTATCATGGCAACTACCGATGGTGGCGCAACATGGACCGAGCAGACAGTCCCAACGGATGCTAACCTGAATGCTGTTCTGTTCCGAGATGCCAACGAAGGATGGGCAGCCGGAGACGGTGGAACGATTCTTCACACAACTGATGGCGGCGTTACTTGGTTGATGCAGGAATCATCAACGATGAGCAATCTGTGGGATCTCGTCCAAACGCCAAGTGGTCAGATCTGGGCAGTTGGCGATTCGACAACCATTATTCGCTATTAAGGGTGGTTGAAATAACGTGGTGGGCGGGTCTTAGACTCGCCCCCATTTTATCTAAACTGTCATGATTTCATGAGTAAGGACGTGTTTTCGTAAACGTCCGTCTTTAGTTTAATATTGGAGGACACAGCCGCAATGAATACATTACGGTTCCGCCACTACATTTGTGTTGGAGCCTTTCTATTCCTTCTAATTAATCTCTCCGTTGTAGCACAAGAACCACAAGTTTTGACATTAGAAGAGAGTGTTGAGATTGCCAAACAGAGCAATCTTACCCTTCAGACCGCTGAGCAGAACCTTAAAGCCGCCGAGGCACAAGTTCGCGCAGCACGCGCCGGACTCTTACCAAGAATAACAGCCAGTGGTAATTATACCTATTTTAAAGATATACAAAAATCGGTAATTCAAGCCGACGGTGGCTTTGGATTCCCAATGCCGGGCGACGGCATGGACGCTCCGGCACCACCCAGCGCAGATAACGAATCCGACCTAATCGAATTGGAATTCGGTGCTCACCATAACGCGCAAGGCACCGTCAATTTAACGCAACCCATCTTCGCTTGGGGACGCTATTATTACGGCTATCAAGCCGCAAAACTCAACTATCAGGCACTGCAACGTGATGTTGATGCCGCTTATAATCAGCTCCGCTTGGATGTATCCGAAGCGTTCTATGGTTCGTTAGTCGCTCAGGAGTTTGTAAGAGTCGCTCAGCAAAGTGTTTCCTTGGTTGAAGAGCAACTCGCAATCGCAGAGGCATCGCTTAAGGCAGGGGCGGCAACCAATTTCGATGTCCTTCGTGCTAAGGTCCAACTCGCAAATGCCAGATCACAACGCATTCGTGCTCAGAATGGTGTTCAAACCGCTAAAAACGCCTATAAAACAGTGCTGAATATACCCCTCGCCAGGAACATATCCGTTAAAGGTACACTTGAAATTCCAGAAAACCATAAAATACCAGCGTTAAACCTTGATTCACTCATCCGACAGGCGTTTGAAAATCGTCCCGAAGTGCATCGCACACAATTCACTGAACATGCTGCCCGCAAACAGATCGACATCGCCAAAACACGAAGCCGTCCGGATCTCGGATTCTTCACAAACTATCAAATTTCACAGAATGAAAGACTCACCGAAATGAATAGAATTTGGAGTCTCGGAATCCAAATCAATATTCCGATTTTCGATGGATTTGCGACGCGGGCAGCTGTGCAACAAACCGAATCCGTTCTCGAACAGGTTCAATTGGGCAGTGCTCAAGTGAAAGTCGGGGTTGAATTTGAAGTGCGCTCAGCGTATCTCAACCTCCGTGGTGCAGAAACGATCATTGAGGTCCAACGCGAGGCAGTCACCCAAGCACGGGAGAGCGTCCGTATTGGGAATCTCCAATTTCAGAACGGAATTATTACCACAGTCGCGTTGACTGATACACAACTCGCACTCGCACAGGCAGAAGTTAACCGCCTGCAGGCATATCACGATTACATTGTCGGTTTAGCGAGACTCGAAAAAGCGATAGGACAAAAACTACAATAGACACAAAGTTCAGATCCACGTTCTTTAACCGCAAGGAATAATTAAAAGTGGTAAAGCAAAGGGCGTAGCTCGTAATGAAATGGAGAGCGGATTTCAGAACGGAACGTCAAAGTCCAGATCCACGTTCTTTAACCGCAAGGAATAATTAAAAAGGGAGAAAAGAAATTGAAGAAAGTACTCATTGGTATTCTCATAGTATTAGCGATAGCAGTGATTATTAGCCTGCCGCGGTTCCTAAAACCCGAACAATCCACAACCCAACAGGCACAAGCTACAGTTCTGAAGCCGGTGGAAGTTGCAAAAGCAAAACGCGGAGAGATTCGTTCAGAACTTGAATTGTCCGGCACTATTCAAGCGGAATCACAAGTCAGCGTCTTTCCCAAAGTCGCAGGTCGTCTCATTCTCTTAAATGTAGATGAGGGGGACAGCGTAGAAAAAGGGGCACCCCTTGCTGTTGTGGAGCATGAGGAACTGAAACTCGCAGTGCAACAAGCAGAAGCGACGCTGGAGGCGGCGGAAACCGCTTATGCACAGACAAAACAACTCGCAAAAGTGCGGGTACACTCACAGATTGCACAGGCAGAGGCACAGTTTCGCGCCGCAGGGATCGCACTACAACAGGTAGAGGACCTCTCTGAAATCCGAACTGTCACGCAAATAGATCAGGCACAAGCCGCATTGGAGTCTCTTGTCGCGAATCTTCAGAAAATCAAAAGCGGTGCTCGGGATGAAGACCGGCGGCAAGCACAGGCAGGATTGAGTCAAGCCGATGCGAACCTCGCGAATGCCAAAAGCAATCACGAGCGGATGGGGCAACTCTTCCAGAATGGCGCGATTAGCCAGCAATCTCTTGAAAGTGCAAAGACGCAATTAGACGTTGCCGTTGCCCAACATAGAATAGCTTCCGAACAACTTCAACTTATTGATAATGGCGCGCGTGCTGAGGATATTCAAGCCATGGAGGCACAAGTTGAGCAAGCGGAAGCCTCCTTACGATTGGCGCAAACCCAAGCTGCTACGAAGACATGGGAGAAAGATATTGAACTCGCGCGTTCGCAAGTCGAAACTGCGCGTGCTGGACTCGATGCCGTGGAGGCACTAAAGACTGCCAAAAGTTGGGAAGCCGAAATTACGTCTGCGAAAACCGCACACACGCAGGCACAGGTTGCACTTAAGCTCGCTCAAAAACGATTGAACGATGCCACAATTCACGCCCCAATTTCCGGGGTTGTCTCCAGACGCTACTTGGATTTAGGAGGTATGGCTCTTCCCGCATCACCGCTTTTTGAGATCGTTAATATCGATACCGTCAAAGCCGCCGTTGAGGTTATTGAAGTCCAGTTGAGCCAATTGGCACTTAATCAACAGGCATCCATAGAGGTCGATGGCATAGATGTTCAGATGTCCGGTCACGTTGCTTTTATTAGTCCAACTTTAATGCCTGCGCGTCGCACGGCTACTGTTGAAATCCGCATTGACAACCCAGAAGGTACTCTTAAACCCGGAATGTTCGCGAAAGTTACCGTTCCTGTCGAAGTACACACGGATGCAATTCTCATCTCGCGTGCCTCACTCGTTGAAGATTCTAACACAAAGACACAGAACGTCTTTGTCATTGAAAATGGGGTCAGCCAACGTCGTGTTGTGGAAATAGGTCTCTTGCGTGGCGGTGAAGTTGAGGTACTTAGCGGACTTACCGAAGGCGAAGCAGTTGTCACTGCTGGACAACACTCTCTAAAACAGGGGGAAAGTGTCAGAGTCGTTAATCCCTAAATGTTTCTACGTTGGGAATTCACTATCAAGAAGATAAAAGGAACTTTGCGGGTTTCTGTTTGAAAAAACGGCTTGATAAATTAACAGGGTAGGTGTATACTGAATGAGACCCATCGACACGCATTTTCTGTTCTGAGTTCGAGAAAGCGGTTGCCGACCACATTCGGATAATGACGTTTGGTTGGAAAAACAAATGAAAGTTGAACAGCTCCACGGTCCCAGAGTGAAATCCTTTCAGGTCCTTGAGTTGGAGTATCTCTTACAGGAAGATTCTCCTGAGCTCTTCTTTTCGTTTGGCTTACAAAGGGGTGGACAGATGATTGTCACCCGTGCACCAGCAAGACTTGACATTATGGGTGGTATCGCTGATTACTGTGGCGCGAATGTTTTTGAAATGACACTCAATCGCACTGCAATCGCCGCATGTCAAGCCAGAGCAGATAGATACCTCTCTGCTATTACGCTTCGCGTGGGAGATCAGTTCAGAGCCAACTTTCATCTTTCGCTTGATAGTTTCTATACGAATGGCACTCTCAAAACGTATTCACAGGTTCGAGAACTTTTCAGTGAAGAACAAGGGGCTGAGTGGACGGGATATATACTTGGGGCTTTTTATGTCCTCCTCAAAGAAGGAAAGATCGATCAATTTCCGCACGGTGCCACGATAGTTATCAAAAGTGATATTCCGATCGGTGGTGGAGTCGCCTCCTCTGCCGCTATTGAAGTGGCTGCGTTGATGGCGATCAACCGACTTTATGGTTTAGAATTAAACGCGATGGAGATAGCCCGCCTCGCACAAATCGTTGAAAATAGAATCGTTGGTGCCCCTTGTGGGATTATGGATCAGGTGACTGCCGCTGCTGGTACGTCAACTAAAATCCTATCGATTCTTTGTCAACCGGACAAAATTCTCGAATTCGTCTCATGCCCATTAAACGTGAATTTTGTCGGGGTCTATACGAAGGTCCGTAGAAGCACAACGAGCACTGCCTATATTGATACACGCACTGGAACTTTTATGGGATTGACTATCCTCAAAGCGGCGTTCTCGTCAGACGGGGATCTCGATTCTGAGGAAGGCAGCATCTCTCGAAAGTTATCCGAGGCGTTGGCAGATAACTACCTGTGCAACATTTCTGTACAGGATTTTCGCGAGCAGTGCGAACACTTATTGCCTGAGCAGATGCACGGCGCAGAGTTTCTTGACAAGTACGGCGAAACAGTCGATACCGCTACGCAGGTTGACCCAGAGAAATTATATACTGTTAGGAGTCGGGTCCAACATGCTATTTACGAACATGCCCGTGTCAAGCGATTTATTGCTGCTATAAAAAACGCCGATGAAGATGCCGAGCGTATCCAAGACTACCTCAGCGAAGCAGGGAATCTCATGTACGAATCCAATATGAGTTACCGAGATTTTGCAGGTCTCGGTTCCCGTGAAGTTGATGGACTTGTGAACATTGCTCGGAAAATTGGAGAACAGGGGGGCATCTACGGTGCTAAGATTACAGGGGGTGGCGGTGGCGGCACTGTTGCCTTGCTGTGCCACGGTAATGTAGAAAATTCACTGACACAGATTCTCGCGGCTTACAAACTGGCGTGGGGGATCGATGGAGAACTGATCCGAGGGAACGCCGCTGGCGCGTTTGAATTTGATCATATCCTTTGGGAGTTGAAGGAACTCGAACCGCCTACACATTTTTAGCGATTTTCTAACGATTGAAACTGGCGCGGGGATTTCGTCTCGCAATAGACTAAATCCATTCCTGTATTACAGTCCCCGCCTCTACAATAAGAAACTTATCACAACCCAAAGAAGGGTAGACTTAACCGGAAACCACCGCGAAACGGTAGGAGCGAGGGGACTTGGTTTTAAATAGATTAAATCCATTCCTTGTATTACATTCCTCACCCGATAGCGCGGGGTCCAGAGTTAATAATTTAAAAAACTGTGCAAAACCTTGACGAACAAAACCAGCACCGTGAATCTGGTGTCACATGGCGTGCTATCCTCATCGCTATCTTCTTAATTCCCCTTAACGTCTTTTGGGTCATCGAAGTTGAGTGTGTCTGGCACTCTGGGCATCCAACGACCATCTCCCTCTTCTGGAATGTCGTTCTCAACATCTTTTTCTTGATCTTGATAAATCTCGTCTTGAAGCGTATCGCGCCACGATCCGCACTCACGCAAGGTGAGATGATTACCATTTACGCGATGCTCTCTATCGCCTCTGGTTTGGCGGGGCATGATACCTTAGCCCTTACAATTCCAGCACTCCCCCACGCATTCTGGTTCGCAACAATTGAGAACGATTGGGCGGATATGTTCCATACTTATATTCCGCAACATCTTGTTGTCGCCGACAGAGAACTTATCCGCGGATTTTACGAAGGTAACACACCCTTCTATAATGCTAAAATTGGCGGGGCATGGATAATGCCGACTTTGTGGTGGACATCGCTTATTCTCGCACTCGGCACCATCATGATTTGTGTAAATGTGCTGATTCGGAAGCAGTGGACGGAACATGAGAAATTAGCGTATCCAATTATCCAGCTTCCGATGGCGATTACAGAAAGAGGGGGTGCCGCGCAGCTCTTCCGAAGTCGGATCCTATGGTATGGGTTTATCATCGCCGCAGTGATAAATGTCTGGCACGGTTTGGCACACTTTTTTCCGGTCCTACCGGATTTCAGTGTGCGTCACAACGCCCGGAATTGGGGCACAGTCTTCACTGAAAAACCGTGGAACGCTGTCGGCAATATTCCCGTGCCGCTCTATCCGTTTGTAATCGGCTTAGGGTTCCTTTTACCGCTTGATCTCTCCTTTTCTATGTGGTTTTTCTACCTGTTTGAAAAAGCACAACGGGTTTTCGGCAGTGCCCTCGCAATCCCAGCCCCGTTCCCGTACGGGAGTGAACAGTCAATTGGAGGCTGGATGGCGATCTTTGTGATCGCGCTCCTTGTAACGCGTAGACACATTGCGAATGTCGTGCGCACAATCTTGGGCAGACCCAATGGTATTGATGACTCACAAGAACCGATCCGTTACCGTACAGCACTCTTACTTATCGTCCTTGCAAGTCTCTATATTATCTGGTTCTGTCTGAAGGCAGGAATGACCCTCCCAATTATTCTACCCTTCTTTGCCTTCTTCTCTGCCATTTCGATTGCTATTACGCGCGTCCGTGCGGAACTCGGTCCCCCCGCACATGAGATGGCAGGGATGTGTAACGCACAACAGTTTTTAGTCAATATCTTGGGGACGCGTCGCATCGGTCCTAATAACCTGACGGTTTTCCCCTACTTTTGGTTCTTCAGTGGGCGCGGATATCGTGAACATATCATGCCGCATCAACTCGAAGCTTTCAAAATGGCAGAACGGGCAAATATGAACACGAAACGCTTGGTTCTTGCCATGGTTATTGCTGTTATTCTTGGATCCCTCGCATCGTTTTGGGCAACGCTCAGCGAACTCTATCGTCTCGGTGGCGCAATTACAGGTGCAGGGGGGGGGATCGGTCCGTCAGTTGGGCACATCGGTCAATTCGGTTGGCTCGCGGGTCTGTTCGCTTTCCCGCGCGACCCGGATATCCCCGCAATGTCCTTCATGGCAGGCGGGATGGGATTCACCTTCTTCCTCATGGTGATGCGGATGCGCTTCATTTGGTGGCCCCTCCATCCGGCAGGCTATCCTATTTCCATGACAGGGGGCGTTGGCTATTTTTGGAGTTGCCTCGTTATCAGTAGTTTTCTCAAATGGATGGCACTCCGATTCGGAGGACCGGGTACCTACCGAACAATGGTCTTCTTCTTTTTCGGCGTTATCCTCGGTGAATATTGTGTTGGAGCATTCTGGAGTGTCTTGAGTGTCATTATTCGTGAACCTATATACGACTTCGCACCGGGGTAGAACAATGGTAGTAGGCACACTCTGCTGTGCCGTAACAGCGAAGAAGGACGGGTAGGATAAACTTTAATATCATGGTAAAATTATCAGCAATCTACTTATGCATGCTGGCAACGTGCTTCATTGGGATTCCAACCGGACACGCCGCTGACGAAGGCGCACATACCGCCGAATTTCTCAGCCACGGCGTAGGGGCTCGTGCCTTGGGGATGGGCGGCGCGTTCGTTGCCATCGCCGATGATGCAACCGCTACTTACTGGAACCCTGCTGGGCTTACCAAAGTCAAGAAACATAGTTTCGCGGCGATGTATTCAGATACTTTTAGTACGGGAGATGGGAGTTGGCTCAGCAGAGGTTTAGTTACCTACAACTTCGTCAACTACGTCTATCAAATCGAGGATATCGGCAGCATCGGTCTGAGTTGGATCCGGCTCGGCGTTGACGATATACCACGCACGACTTTCATTGATGTCAACAATAACGGGTTCCTCGGCGATTTTCAGGATAAAAACGGCAACGGCATCAAAGAGGATGGCGAACCCTATATCGACAAACCTGAAGTTGCCGAGTATTTCAGCAACACCGATAACGCCCTACTCATTTCTTATGCACGTCAAGTCCACGCTATGGTAGCTGTCGGTGGCAACCTCAAACTCCTCAACCAATCCATTTTTCAGAACAGTGGAACCGGTTTTGGTATTGACATTGGGCTGATTGCGGAACCTTACAGAGGTTTACGAGTTGGCGCAATGTTATTAGACGCAACGGGCACCCAAGTCCGTTGGGATACTGCCGACAAACCGACGTTCACGCGCACGCGCCGACTTCGATTCGGCGCAGCTTACCACTTTGCCGTTCCACGTCTCGGTAAAGGGGCTATTGGGGCAGACTTTGAAACCGACCAAGCCGATCTGGAAATAGGCGGGACTGGCGGTGGGCTTGTCTTACGCGTCGGCGCGGAATACTGGCTCTTTAATACCCTCGCACTTCGTGGTGGTTGGAATGGGCATGGACTCTCTGCAGGTGCTGGACTCCGCTTGCGGGTAAATGCCATGTCATTTTTTGTCAACTACGCCTTCAATACCCACATCCTCGGTGGCTCACAGCGAATCTCTGTCTCTGGAGAATTCTAACCACGCCCCAAGTTACTGTCCGTTCTTTGGATCGTCCTATCTTTGAGATAACTCGTTGCGATATTCTTCCGGAAGGGTGCTATGAAAGATCCCGTGCTGTTGCGTCGCAATATAAAGCCTATCCTTGTTGATAACAAGAGAAATAACTTTATCAGGCACACTTGGAGAGATTTGCTCCCAGCGTCCACCGGTATCCAAGCGATAGAGTCCTGTATCGCCAGCACCATAAACCGTCATGCCGTCCACAGCAAACCTGTCTACAACGATATGCTTCCCCATTCCATTAACTTGAACCCTTTTCTCAAATCTTCACTTGACTGTTTGCCGTGATCTATGAGTCCTGTGTTAATCCATTCCGGATCGCCGGGCTTCCATTTGAAAAGCCTTCGCTGATATTCCACGTAGAACGTTTCATCATCGACCACAAACCCACCCGCTATCACTAATGTTGCAATACCGCGCAACGCCTTTGTCAATTCTGTGTTTTTTTCCATATTGTCAGGCAAGTCAATACGTTCCGCTTTTGCAATAGTTGTCCACAACTCTATGGACAGCTTTTCTCCATCAAATGTAGGTATCCCTTGAACCGGGATGAATATATTATCGTCCTTAGATAAACGAAAAATATGCAGATTGTTTCCGTCAGGGTCAAGCCCATACAGTCCTCCGTCCGTAAGTGCTAACTTTGAATCAAAAGAAAAGTTGACGCGAGAGTGTTCTTGTCCTATTGATTCAAGTGAGTCCTTGCTACTATCAATATGATTCGGACTGAAGGCACCCGCGACAAGGCACCTTGACACCAGTTTTGCCCTCCTCAGATTGCAAAAATGTATGAATTCTACGACGTAGATTTTTCTTCATTGGGTTCACCTCCTTTCTCTTATCGGTAATTCTTATCAGGACTTTCATTTCCAGAATAAACAACATCCATAAGGGAACAGGCCTTCTGGACATGCTTGAAAACAAATATAATCTCAGTAGTTCTGAAATTTTGAATAATATTACTGCTAATGTGTTTTCAAGGTGATAAATCTGAAGACTATTTCTTTTTTACCTTTCCCCATGTTGTGGTTAGCAACTGAGGTTGTGGTGAAACCGGCAACGCATACGCAGGATCAAACCAATCCCCTGGTTCATTCCATATCCCAATATCCGTGAGTTGCTCTGGTTGTTCTCCACCCAAGACAATTTTGAAAATTTGTAGAGACCTTCTGGCTTCTTCACTATCTTGGGCATAGAGGAGGGTGTCTCCGTGTGGCGACCAGACAGGCGAGGTAACCTCTGGACCCCCCTCATCAACAATCTGTGTAAGCTCGGTCCCATCCCGATTCACCGTATAGATCGTCTCTGTTTTAAGGAAGTCAACAAATGGGACGCGATGAAGCCAAGAAAAGGCAAGTTTATCACCTCTCGGAGACCACCTCGGAGCCCGTAGCCATGAAGGTGTCGCCTTAGGCGGAAAGAAAGCCTTTTGCTTTCGCGTCCGCACATTAAGAATATTTATTTCCCAACGTTCCTCCGCTGTTTTAACAACAAAGGCGATTTCGGTGCCATTGGGAGACCACGCTGGACTCCCTCCGATAGCGACTCGCTCCTCATTTTTCCCATCGCTTGTAGCGATGTAGATGTACCCTACACCCGCATCAAAGCGTTTGTAAGCGATCTGTTTGCCATCAGGCGACCACTCAGGATGCCGTCTTTCCTCCGATTTTCCGAAAACAGGTCGCACGTTTTGACCATTAGGATCCATCAGATAGAGATCCCAGCTGCCCGGAAACCGATCTCTGTCAGAGGCAAAAAGAATCTGCTCTCCTGTGGGGGACCAGGCACCAGAAATGTCATCTGCTCGATGGTTCGTTATGTTAATCTGCTCACTTCCATCTATATTCATTAGATAGAGATCTCGATTTCCTTCGCGATTTGCCCCAAACACAATTTTGGCAGTATCCGGTGGTTTGGCAAAAACAACACAAACTCCCACTTCCAAGGGCACAAGAGTCAAAAAGAAAAAAAGAATTGGTATCGTTCGTCTCATCGAAAATCCCTCCTTGATCGGCAAGTGCCGCGGCACCGTTGTTAAAATTTATATCCCTTACTCTCTACAATCAATATCACTTTTTTTGGCTACAGTAGAGATGTTCTGCCCAAGTCGCTGTCCTCGTTGAAACCTACCGAGCGAAATACCGAGTCTGCCCAGGTGAAATGACTCACTTGGTCTATTATTGAAAAGGAAGTTGCCTTCAAAATTACTGAGGTGCGTCAGAACAAAAGCCACCGCACCCCAGTAATCAATGAAATTGCCTCAGTTTTACATGCAAGTCCCTACACTGCATTTGTGCGGTGGAAGCAGGCAATCCTTGTCCTCTTGGCACATCCAGGCTTCTGCCTGTGGTGTACCAATAATAGCATGTGCTAATAGCAGACTTCCGGCTGCGACACCGAGTGTCAGTGGGGATTTGACTCCCACCTTGCCTTCCTCGGATTGGACGAATTCGCGGATTTTACCGCGGAGATTCTTTTTCATCTCGGTTTTCTCCTTTCTGCCGGTGCTTCTCTTCCGGCAAGATTGACTTCCCAATTAAAGACACAATTTTAATCTAAAAACGTGCATAATCTGAAAAAATGTGACTTTTCTCCAAAAATCACCCAAAATTGCTTGTAATCGCCGATAAAAATAAGAAGTATCTCTCATCACATAATCAGAGAAATCACAGTTCAGACGATGGATCCTCCACATTACCCAATTAAATTCTTAACCTTCATGTAACTTGTGTCCGCCGCTTGGCAACTGACAGTTTGCCCGGCAATTGTGTAAAAGTAATAGGACTTATGCATTTTCCATGAAGTCCCCTGATAAGGGGCGGAAATGCGATACTGTGTTTATATGGTCAAGGCACCCACACGCTAAAGCGTGGGGAAACCTGTGCTTCGTAGCAGTTCGCGTTTTCGAGGAAACGTCTTACATCTGCTCCACAGAGGGACCCAAGGCGGTTTCCCTCAAGATGTTTATCGCAGCGTTGATGTCCCTATCGTGGTGAGAGCCACAGTCGGGACAGGTCCACTGCCTCTCTTTTAGCGTTAGGTTTTCGTTGGAATGTCCACAATCCGAACAAGGCTTTGTTGTCGGTGTCCACTGTCCGCTTTGTAGGAACACACGCTTATGTTTGAAACACTTGAACTTCAGTATCTCAACAAACTGCCCAAAGGCGAGGTCAGAGACTTTCCGTCCCCAAAGCCGTTTCATACCGTCGAGGTTCAGCGTCTCGGTGGCGAGGGTATCAAACCTTTTGCACAGGTCTGTCGCACGTTTGTAGTGCCAGTCTCTACGCTGGTTCGTGATGTGTCTGTAGAGGCGTGCGAGTTCACGGACACATCGCCACCAATTCTGAGAACCTTTGACCTTACGGCTCAGTGCCTTATTGAGTTTACGGAGTTGGTTCAAGGACTGTTTCAAAGGTTGTGGATGTTGAATCTTCTCACCGTTACTGAGGGTCAGATAGGTTTCCATACCGAAGTCTATTCCTACGCTCTCACCTGTAGCAGAATAGGGTTCGGTTGTGGAGGCGTCTGTGATGACATAAAGCCAATAAGTACCAACCGAGTCGCGAAGGATTTGGAGATAGCGGACAGTTCCGTTCCACTCGCGGTGCTGATGGAACGAGAACCAACGCTTGTGGAACTTAAAGGCGTGCGAGGCATCATGCCACGCTTTGAAAGAGAATCTGACACGCCCTTCCTCAAGAAGGTACGCCGATTGGAACTTCGCAGAGCGATATTTACTTCGTTTTTTAAACTTCGGCAGTCCACCGAGACCGTCAAAAAATCTGTCATACGTGATGTGGATACGGACGATCACTTCGTCAAGTGTGTCGCGAGGTATCCAAGCCCAGTGTTGCTTGGTGCGTTTCAACAACTTCGTCAAATGCGGTTGCAAGCGATACCGTCCCGCATACAGACCGTAGCGGCGATAATACCGCTTTTCCAATGCAAGGAAGTGATTATGCACGTCGCCCAAGTCATCAAGCATATTCCCCAAGCGCACATTTTTCGGATGTTCACGCAGCTGATACTTATAGACGCGGCGCGTGCGTTTTTGTTTTCGCTTTCGCTTTTTCGTCATTGAATTTCACGTATCACGTCTTTAACCCCGGTATAGTGGGTGGGACCGACACGTTACCAAGAGGTAACGCTATACATGTCGGTCCAACGTGATACATCTATCAAACCACAATTTGCTAAAAATGTCAAGTGTTTTTTCAAAAAACGCTATGGCCTCACACACGAGGGCGGACTTTCCTCCCCAACCTAAAGGATGGGGTCTCCAGTCCGTATTTTAGATGAATACCGTGACACTTTGCTATGACTCCTGTTTCTCGCCTTAAAAACTTGATGGAAAACGGGATTTGTGATACCATTTAATGCAACCTATCTTATGAATAGTAGATTGCGATGCGACACAGGCTTCATTTGTAAGGTATATTCTATCGCAAAACCTAAAAATATGTAGACAGTTTTCAATAAACAAGCACCCCACCCTCGCTGGCGAGGGCGTTTTTGCTGGGGTGTTTCCTTTAAGTATCCTCGCCTCTTTGGAGTGTCTCATTAATTCTTAACTTTACTATAAATTCTGGTTGCCTAAAGTTGGTGACCCAATAACAAAGGAGTATTTATGAAAGGCACATTTTTTTTCATATTAACTATCCTCGGTGTGGCAACGCTATTTTTCTCTTACAACAGTTTTGCCCAAGATTCGCCGCAATGGCATCTACCGGAGGGAGCCACGGCGCGCCTCGGCAAAGGGTGGTTATATGAAATTCAGTACTCACCAGATGGCACACGGCTTGCTGCCGCAGGATCCCTCGGCGTTTGGATCTATGATACAGCAACCGATGAAGAAATCGCACTCTTTACTGGATATGGATATAGTGTATCGGCACTTACATATTCTCCTGATGGGAGCATCCTTGCGGGTGGAAGTTTGGATGGGAGTGTCCGGTTGTGGGATCCTGAAACGGGTGATGTTCTACATGCCCTTGAGGAACATACAAGGAGTGTCCGCAGCCTTGTTTTCAGTCCTGATGGAACTATCCTCGCCAGTGGTAGCAGAGATAATACCATCGGGCTATGGAATCCTGAAACAGGCGAACTTCTGAACACACTTGAAGGTCATACGGAAGGTGTCAGCAGTCTGGCTTTCAGCACTGATGGCGGCATGCTCATCAGTGGGAGTCGAGACGATACGATCCGTCTCTGGGATGTCGCCACGGGTGAACGAAAGCAGACCCTTGAGGAGCATCGTGATAATGTCGCCAGTGTTGCGCTTAGTCCTGATGGTGCTACTCTCGCCAGTGGTGATTTAAATGCAATTATCCATCTGTGGGATACTGCCACGTGGACGGTCAAGCAAACCCTTATTGGACATACATCTCATATTTACCACATGGTGTATAGTCCCGACGGGAGCATTCTCGCCAGTGCGGGTGAAGATGATACCGTACGGTTATGGGATGCAGCCACAGGGGAACACCTCATGACGCTAACCGAGCACACCGCTGATGTCTATGGACTTGCTTTCACGCCTGATGGTGGTATACTCACCAGTGGCGCGTGGGATGCTTCAATCCGCTCATGGGACCCTGTTACAGGGGCACATCTGAAAACCATTACTGGACACACAGATGCTGTCGCGAGCGTTACTTTCAGTGCGGACGGCAGTACGCTTGCTACACGAAGTTGGGATAAAACCATCCGCTTGTGGGATGCAACCACAGGTCAGCTCCGGCATACACTCATCGGACATCGAGGTGATGTTGACGTTGTTGTGTTCGGTCCCGACGGTCGCACACTCGCCAGCGGCAGTCAAGATGATACCGTCCGTTTATGGGATGCTGTCACGGGTGAACATATAAGGACGCTCAGAGGACATCATTCCTACCTCATAAGCCTTGCGTTCAGTCCTGATGGAACTATCCTCGCCAGCGGGAGTGAGGATGATAGCATCCGGTTATGGGATGCCCTCACGGGCGCGCACATAACAACCCTATGGGAACACGAGGCAGGGGTTGAAACTTTGTCGTTCAGTCCGGATGGCAGCACGCTCGCCAGCGGTAGTCGAGACGATACCATTCGTTTGTGGGATGTCGAAACACATGAAGTCCTCCACACTATCACCGAACACGAAGATGACGTCTGGGCAGTTGCTTTTAGTCCAGATGGCAAGACGCTCGCAAGTGGTGGTGGCGACACGGTTTCTCTCTGGGATGTTAACACGGCTGAACGTCAGCAAACCTTCGTCAAGCCTATCGATCCTGAGACTGTCGTTGAGGATCCGGAAGCATCGGAGGGTGATGCACCAGCAGAGAATCCAGCGAATGCCACAAGCATTGTTTTCAGTCCAGATGGCGCGATACTTGTAAGTGGCAGTTATGACGCGACCATCCGCTTGTGGGACATTGCGACAGGCGAACAACTCGAAACACTTGAAGGTCATACTTATTCGATCACAAGCGTGGCAGTCAGTGCTGATGGTAGCACAATCGCAAGTGGGAGTTTCGATGGCACGGTTCTCTTGTGGAAATTCCCTGTGTTAGCACAGACAGCGGAAGTTCTTGCAGATGTTAATGCGGACGGTGTTGTCAATATCCAAGACGTGGTGTTGATTGCGGCTGGTTTCGGGGAAGTTGGTGAGAGCAGTGCTGACCTGAACGGTGATGGGGTCGTCAATATTCAAGATCTCGTTTTAATTGCAAATGCGTTCGGAAATGCGGCAGGCGCACCTTCTGCACACGCATTGTCAGCCGCACAAGTGGAGCAATGGCTGAGTCTCGCCAAGCGAGGCGCATCACGACCGCTCCAAACTTCCATACCCGATCGTTTCTCTTATGAGCGAGGGATTAGGGTCCTGGAACGACTGTTGAGAACGTTGGCTCCACAAAGGACCGTGTTGCTTGCCAACTATCCAAATCCGTTTAATCCAGAAACGTGGATCCCTTATCAGCTCGCAGTGCCTGCGGATGTCAGTATTTCCATCTTTTCTGCGGATGGACAGTTGGTTCGGACGTTGGCGTTAGGACATCAACCGACGGGTATCTATGAATCTCGTAGCCGTGCGGCATATTGGGACGGCAGGAATACACTGGGCGAGTCAGTAGCGAGTGGCGTATATTTCTATGCGTTAACAGCAGGCGATTTTACTGCGACACGGAAGATGCTGATTCTGAAGTAATTTGCGCTTTTAACTCCCGAATACCGATGTGCTAAAGTCTAACGCATATCTATAAACTTGCCTGTTCAAAGACGGCATCCGTTCCTACTTCAATCCTTACTGGGGCTAAGTAGGGACGGATAGTTTCCGTATCTATACGGACACCGAGTCCGGGTAATTCCTTTATCCGAACCAGTCCATCTGATCCAACTTGGAACGGTTCCGCTACCAACTGCTGCGACAATTTCGATCCCGCCGCTGGATATTCTAATAGATTGAAATCAGGGTTCGTTGCAAAGACGTGGAGTGCCGCGGCAAGACTCAGGTGGCTCTTAAATGTGTGGTTGACGTACTGGATACCGTACTGTTCCGCGAGTTGCCGAACCTGAAAAGAAGGCATAATCCCGCCAATGCGTCCCGCGTCAATCTGCACGAACTGGATACCGCCGTGTACGATAATGTCTTCTGCCATCCGGTAGGTGTTCGATCCTTCACCTGCCGCAATACAAACAGATGGGTTCTGGCGAGTGAGCGCACCGTAGGCATCGATTGCATCGGGAGCCAGTGGTTCCTCCAACCATGTTGGGGAAAATTGTGAGAATGCCTCAGCGCGTTGATAAGCCGTTTCGTGATCGCTTCCCCAGACAACACCGGCATCAATCATAATCTGCGTTTCTGTTCCCATGCCTTCACGCGCCGCACGCACAAGCGCGATGTCGTTTTCCTCGCCGAATTTTCCCATCGGTCCCCAACCAAACTTCGCCGCACGGTATCCTTGTTCGCGTAGCCTTGTTGCAATGCGATAGGTCGCCTCCGGGGTATCGCCAAAAAGGACAGATGCATACGGCAGTTTAGGGTGTGCTATGCTGGACGTTCCTGACATCTCGGCGAGAAGACGGTAGACGGGTTGATTTAACTGCTGTCCAACGACATCCCACAGCGCGATTTCGGCACCACTATAAGCATGCTGTATCTGTTGAATATCTAATCCGTTCCGGAGGGTCTTTTCGCTCAGCCGAAGTACATCATCGGGACCATCAAGCGTTTCGCCAATGAGTGAAGTGCGAATGTTGATGATATTTCCGTGCGACATCGGACAGCAATAAGCGGCGAGACTGACTAACGGCGAGGCATCGCATTCACCCCATCCTTCAAGTCCGATATCCGTTTGAATCCGTACCACAAGTGTGTCTTGTGTCCCATCTGCCGCAGTTGTGATGTCTGGCATCCGCAAATAAAAGGGATCGACAGCGGTAATTTTCATTTTTTATTGTCCACTATCTTCTGTCGTGCCAATCGAAGGAATTGCCGCAGAATCGTCCTGTTCTGTTCGGGGTGTAGGTAGAGAACGCATCGCCGAAATTAGGAACCAACCGAGTAATCCGATTCCCGCGCCAATACATATCGCGAGACTCGCGCCTCTGGGCGTGGCGATCTGATCCATCGTCTCTCGGTTAAGTTCGCATGACAGGTTTTTGATATGTCTGACGGCGATTGTTCGTTTTTCACCCTCTTGGACATACGCAATAGTCGGTGCTGTGTTACCGTCTATTTTGAGATCCGCACCCCCTATGGGTGTGTTAATCTCCATCACGTTTTTCCCTGGGTCGCCTATCCAACGGGCTTTCAAACCCTTTATCCCTTCAGCATCATGGATCGGTTCAACACGCGTCCGATACAGCAGTCCCCCTAAAAGAGTGATGGCCATGTCTTTGGATTTTGATAGAGCATTTCCCAAATTTTTAAAATTCACGACGTTCTCCAATCATTTTGATATCCGTCGCCTGCACAAGGCATACACAAATATCTATTTGAGTTAAATCCGCTAATTTACCGCATAAGCGATGATAAAATTGCTGAGATGAATTATAACGGAAAGTCTCCTAAATGTCAAGCCTTTCGGTAAGGGCAGGGCATTTATGCTGAATTGTCAAGTACCCCGTGCTAAAGCATCGGGGCTTGTTAAGAGGTTAACCCCAACAAGCCTGATGTAGCAAAGGATTTCTCGTTTCAGTGAGGATGGTATTCCATACCTCTCCACGAAGGGAGCAAGCCGCCCTATGTAAAATGTTCAGAGCCGCGTTGTGGTCGCGGTCGAGTTTCAACCCACAGAACTGACAATGGAACACACGATCAGACAACTTCAGTTTCACAGCCGACTTCTGACAGCAGTGCGAACACGTTTGACTCGTGTGGGCGGGTGGCACTTGATGGAAGTGTTTGCCATCGCGTTTTGCGACCCAGTGACACCACTCAAAGAACAGACCCCAAGACGCGTCAGAAATGGACTTGGCAAGATGCCTATTTTTTACCATGTTACTCGGTTTGAGTTTTTCAGCAACAACGGCATCAAATCCGCTGTGGTGAAAAAGTTTGTAAACAGCTTTCGCGAGAAAGTCAAGGCGTTGACACGCAACAATATCTGCTTGTTTTGCCAATGCGTCCTTCGCTTTATACCAGCGTTGACTCCGGTATTGCTTACGCGAAAGGGCGCGGTGAAGTTTGACGAGTTTACGTTCGGCTTGGCGATAAAAGCGCGGGTTCTCTTCGGTTTCACCCTCAGAAGTCGTCAGAAAGTTGTGTGTGCCAACGTCCACACCACAAGCAGACTTCGGAACACAAGGAATCGTATCCGGCACTTCGCAAACGATAAAGCAATACCAGCCGCGTGCCGTCTTTTTCAACGTGACCTCTTTCGGGTCTCCGAGAAGCCGACGATGTTGGCGGATTTTCACTTCACCGAGTTTCGGAACTTTCAAACGGTTATACCGAGTGCCTGTTTCACGGATAGGGGTCTGACGGACACGTCTAAAGGTACCTGTCGCTTTATCCTTAACTTTGTGTTTGCGCAGACTCCACGTCAGAGAACGGACAGAACGCTTGAACTTCGGGTAGCCTTTCTTTTTTGCTTTCGGGTCTTTGCATCTACCAAAGAAGTTATCAATCGACTTATCCACACGCTTTATCGTCTCAACCTGCATATCCTGTGGGTGATTCCTATAATGCGAGTTTTCACGCAGTTTGCGCAGATGTGCCTGCTGGTCATAACGCGACACCGAGATACTTCCATAGTTCCACATCTGCGAACGCATCTGGAGCATATAGTTTTGCAACTGCTTCTGGTGACGCAACTCCGAAAAAAGCCAACGTTCTTCTGTTTTCGTAGGCTTCGCACGGAACTTGAATGTCATTTTCATGATTTTTCACGTATCACGCCTTTAACCCCTTATCAGTGGGTAGGACCGACACGTTACCAAGCGGTAACGCTGATAATGTCGGTCCAACGTGATACATCTATTCAACCATATTTTACGAAAAATGTCAAGTGTTTTTTCAAAAAAACGCTATGGTCTCACACACGAGGGCGGATTTTCCTCCCCCCGCTAAAGCACGGGGGTTTCCAATCCGTAAACTTTGATGAAAATATGTAGACATTTGTAGGGGCAGTCCTTGTGGCTGTCCACTCATAGTATATCGTTAATTGTCGAATCTGCTATAAATGTTCAGACTCCATAAAAAACCCTTGACGAATCAGGTGTTTTGTGTAAAAATATAAGGAGAGTTGTGTCTGAAAACAGATATCTGTTTGATGCACTATAAACAAAATAGGTTCTTGGCAGACTATCCTTTATAGTGTTCTACGGCACCGAGAGTAAATCCATCTTGTACATTGAGCATCGTGCAAAGAGGAGTGTTCACATGCGGAGTGCCCCAGCCTCATCGAAAAGTCAAACGCCTTATGAACGACAAATTCCGATTTTTCCCTTACAGACGGTCTTATTCCCCGGTGGATTTTTACCGCTACATATCTTTGAACCACGTTACCGAACGATGGTTAAATTCTGCTTGGAACATCAGTCTGAATTTGGGGTTGTGCTTATCAAAGAAGGAAAAGAGGTAGGGGACGCTGCCACACCCTATGAAATCGGTACAGCCGCTCGTATCCTTCAAGTTGAAGATTTAGACGATGACCGCATGAATATTATCACAGCTGGTGAATACCGCTTTCAGATTCTGGAGGTTCAGGAGCATCTCTCCTATCTTACAGGTCGGGTGCGGATGTTAGATGATTTGGATACAGAAATTGAATCCGTATCGGAATTACTCACGACCCAAACTGAAGAATTATATAAATCATACGAGAAGTTATCCAGTCGATTAATTTTTGCTTGGAGTCCACCTGAAGAACAACCGGATGATCCAAGGGAACTTGCTTACCAAGTCGGCATAAGGCTGCGGATTTCCTTGGAAGAAAAACAAACCTTATTGGAGACAATTCCCTTAGAACAACTCCTCACACGCGAAGTCGAGATTCTGACCGACCAGAATCGGCGGATAGCCTTTCAATTGGCGGCGCAAAACAATTAAGGATATCACAATCGTGTTGGATAAAATTGGCAGAATTCCCCTAATGAAATATTCGCTCCTACAGCACAAAATCCTATCTGCAATGCAATAACATAATGACACTAAAGGCTCCCATCCACCAATTTACTGAAACCCGATCGATCCAGATTACACGCCGGGATTTCTTCTATGTTAGTAATATCTTATCGGTTTTCCGACTCCTCACGGTCCCTTTTATCTTCTACTTCATTTACCGTGCCCAGTGGGTCGTCGCCATCGTTTGTGGGGCAGTCGCTGTTACCACCGATCTGTTAGATGGTTTCTTTGCCCGACGTTTGAAGCAGCACACCGAACTCGGTTATATCTTAGACCCAGTGGCAGATAAGCTCGCACTCTCCGCCGGAATCTTTGCGCTCGCTATATTTCATTCCAGGTTCCCAATGTGGGCGTTTCTGGTGATTGTTGTCCGTGATACTTTAATTATGCTTGGCAATGTTGTCTTGGCATATAAGGCGAAAATGATCACCCGTTCTAACTTATGGGGAAAATGTACCAGTTTCTTTTTGTCAATTGTTGTGCTACTCTATCTCCTCCGTCCGATTATGTCTCGTTTACCGAGGAATATTGAATTTTACGGTCTTTGTCTCGCACTGGTATTTGTATTTATCTCAACTTTGAGTTATGCACACCACATGTTCCGCGTGTTAGAAGCACAGAGCCGTTAATAAATTCTGATCGAGATTGGAAAACTTAACAACCCGCTGCAATCCCAAAGTTGTGGAATGCAGTTTCAGACGCTTTTTAATTTAAAAGGAAGACTCTGATGACTTACAAAGAACTCACAACGAGGAAACCTTTTATTGTTAATAAAAACTTGGGGAGTGCCGTTGAAGTCGAACCTGAAGAGTTGACGAGTGCCAACGCTGACGGTGTACCCGTCGTTGTTCCAACCCAAAAGCAAAAATACGATTTTGACCGGAACGGCTGGCTCCTGATTCCGAGTGTTTTATCGGACGCTGAGGTCGCAGAGATGCACGACTTCTGCCAGCGTCTCCACGAGGTACCAGAGCAGATCCCAGAACCGGAACGTTGCACACTCGGCGGTCCACTTCAAAAACTCGCTGACCATCCGGTCGTTGTTGGATTCTTGAATGAGTTTTTGGCATATCCACCCGCGGCAAGTGAAGATTGCTATGGGTTTCGACTTGAAGAGACAGCCGTATCCTATGGTAACGCCTCGAGACCTACTGAAATCCAGTCGGTCCTTCACAACGGAAATGGATTGTTTCGCTTACCCGGGGATTCTCACCTCTATCGGTGCGTGCCGGGACGTGGTTGGAGCGGACTGACGCGTGCCTTCTGGGAGTTAACCGAGGTCACTGCTGAAACAAATAACATTCGGTTTATTACGGGGAGCCACAAAGCCGCATACCCGATACCAGAAGCCTCACAGAATCCGGAGTCGCCGTTGTGGGAGACTTACGAGTGCCCACCAGGCTCCCTCTTGCTTCTCACAGAATCTATGACACAGACGCAGGTTCAAATTGATGCTGTCGAGCGGGTCTCCATCTCGAATTTATACAATACGGTGGCGAGTCGCTGGTCGAATTGGATGCCGCATCCGCAACTCCTTGAAGCGATGCCCCCAAAACGGCAAACGCTTTTTCGGGAGGCTTACGCAGGCGGCAACGTTGTCAATGGAGATTTTAACCAGCGAACCTCCGCCTATCCCGCCGACGTTTAGATCCCTCAGTTTTCTTCAGATATGCGGCAAGGAACGTTAATACCTATACTGACCTGACCGAACCGCAAGGAAAATTAAAAAATGGAAAAGCAAACGGACAAAAATCAGCAACCATGGCTCGGTGCCTTGTTGCCACCGGATACTTATGAATTTCCGACCCAAAACGCCGATGGTTTAGCTATCCCCGAATTAACGCCGGAGCAGCGGTACGCATTCGATACGCACGGTTGGTTTTTGGTACCAGAGGTATTTACCGGACCAGAACTCAAAGAGATGCGTGATTTCGGCTACCGTCTACACCACGATCCGGAATCTATTCCAGAGCATGAACGGAGTCCTGTCGGAGGTCCGCTGCAGAAACTCATCGACCATCCACTTGTTGTTTCACTGCTCAACGAATTCACAGCACATCCAGCTGTAACAAGTCCAGAGTGCTACGGTTTTGCCGTTGAAAGTGCGAGTCTTTTCTATCGTGCTCCCGGTATGGGACGGTTTGGACCCCACAACGGCAACGGTTTACTCCGTTTTCCCGGCGATGTCCACTACTACAACGCCTTTCCCGGCAAAGGCTACAGCCCGCACACCCGTATTGTGTGGGAATTGAACGAGGTGAAGAAAGGACAGGGTGGCACCCTTTTAGTAACAGGTAGCCATAAATCGGTTTACACAGCACCGTCAGATATCCAAAACCCTGATTCCGATATTTGGGCGACGTACGGCTGCCCAGGAGGTTCGCTACTCTTTTTCACAGAAGCACTTACCCATAGTGCCACGGAGTGGACAAATACCGAAAACGACAGGATCGCCGTTTTTAACCTCTATAGTCCTGTTGATAGTGGTTTCGCGAAGGTATACAAACCGCCTCCAAAACTCCTCGCTGAGATGCCACCGCTTCGGCGAACGCTGTTCCGTAATCGCTACGTGGTGGACAACGTTAACGGTACGCCATAGCAATTCAAAGGAAAACCAATGCCTGATAACAACTTCAATGAACTCCTTATCCATAACTTGAAACAGATCGCCATCCGTTTGGATCGTTTGGACGCGAAGGTCGATGAAAAAGTTGATAAGAAGGATCTCATAAATCTGGAAGCGAAGCTTGACGAGAAAGCGGATAAGACTGATGTCAAAGTTCTGGAAGCGAAGCTTGACGAGAAAGCGGATAAGACTGATGTCAAAGCCGTTGAACAACGCCTCGGTGGTGTTGAAACTCGTCTTGGCAGCGTTGAAACTCGTCTTGACAGAATTGAAAGTGGGATTGGAACGCTCAAATGGGCGATTGGCGTTGGGTTAACCGCTATGGGTATTTTCATTGCCCTCCTAAAAGTGTTTTGATAGGTGGACTTTCTGATATAAATCTCTGAAGTGAGGTAATTATGCCTGTAGACCAACCGAATATCCTCTGGATTTATGGTGAAGATCTCTCCCCAGACCTCAGTTGTTACGGCACGCCTGCCGTTGCAACACCAAATATTGATCGGCTTGCATCGGAAGGCACCCGTTATACCAATGCTTTCGTCACATGCCCGGTCTGTTCACCGAGCCGCTCCGCACTGATTACAGGGACCTATCAGACACACTTTGATGCGCACAACCATCGCAGCAATCGTGATAAACCCTTGCGGGCGGATATGAAACTCATCACCGATTGTTTCCGTGAAGCAGGCTATTTTACTTGCAACAGCCCAGGCCCCCCCTATGATCGTCCCGGAAAAACCGATTTCAACTTCCAACGAGAACAACCTTTTGATGGCATTGACTGGAGCGAACGTGCTGAAGGACAACCTTTCTACGCGCAGATTAACATCCCTGATACACATCGCGTCTTCAAACCGGATCCAGAACGTCCTATTTCCCCTGAGGATGTTGAATTGCCACCCTACTATCCCGATCATCCGCTTGTCCGAAAGGATTGGGCACGCTACCTCGAAAGCATTCAGATTTTAGATAGGAAGGTCGGACAAATTCTCGAGCGATTGGATGACGAAGGACTCTCAGACAATACCATCATCTTCTTTATGAGCGACCACGGACGCGCGCATGTCCGTTGCAAGCAGTTTCTCTATGACGGTGGCATCCATATTCCACTCATCGTCCGAGGGCACGGACACGTTGAACCTAATACCATCGATAATAAACTCATCAGCGGTGTTGATTTCGCACCGACAACGTTATCCCTTGCAGGCGTTGACATTCCTGACTTTATGCAAGGACAGGTTTTCCTTGGAACAGACGGAACATCGCGCGACGCGATCTTCGCGGCGAGGGATCGATGTGACGGAACGGATGATAGAATCCGGTGTATACGGACACACCACTATAAACTCATTCGCAATTATCACCCTGAGCGTCCCTATATGCAATTCAACGGCTATAAGAAACAACAATATCCACTCTGGTCCTTGATGCCACTGTTGTCCGAAAGTGGTGAGTTATCCCACGCGCAACAGCATTTCATGAAACAGACGCGTCCGACAGAAGAGTTGTATGATCTGGAGGCGGATCCCTATGAAATTAATAACCTCGCTACCGATCCAGACTATGACACCGTGCGAACCGAACTCGCCGCCCAACTCGACATCTGGATAGCGGAGACAGGCGACATGGGAGATATACCTGAATCCTCAGAGGTCACCACTTATTGGGACGAGAATATGGCGGAAAGATTCCAGCAGGACATGGAAAAACGTGGACTCTCACATGATATAAGCGATGCGGATTACGTCGCATGGTGGGAAAATCACCTATTGGCGTAAGGATATACGAGGTGGTTTTTAATTTATGGACCTCTGGGCTGTGCTCCATTACGTTTAGGCACAAGTGTTTGTGAAGTCGAACAACTGTGAGAACTTCTACCTTCGTTGCGCGGCGTGAGCATCACGGCTCGGAGAACAGGACGGGACTGGCTCATTGGCCTCGTCAATGAAGATGAACACGCCCACATGGGAGTAGAGGTGACTGGGTTGGATGCCCTAAATGGCACTGAGTTTATAGAACTCTACGGTGACGAGAAGACCGCTGTGTCTGACGGGTCGTTCGTGACACGAATGCGTCCTTTTGAGGTTAAGCTCTTTGCAACACACCGAAAATGGGAGACAACACAACGGGAGGGCAGAGACTTTGCAGAATAGTATGAAAGAACGCTTTGGTTTTGACGCCCCAAAAAATAGACCGATCGAAGAATCGATCCAATGGGCGGCGGAAAATGGGTTTGGATATATCGACTTCCAAGCCGATGTGCCGCCAAACGACATAGCCTCGTTTGATGCAACACGCGTTCGCAGGATCCGAGATCTCTGTGAAACACACGGAATCGCTATCGGTATTCATCCTTCCTCAGCCATCAACAACGCCGAGTACGTGCCGCTCATGTCTGAGGCGGTCGATGGTTATCTCTACGCAAATTTAGAACTGGCACAGCGGCTCGGATGTGGTTGGCTCATTGGGCATGGCGGCTATCATTTCGGGGATGTTACGCGACGCCGTGATGCTGCAATTGAGCGTATCCAACGATTGGTCGAGCGGGCAGAACAGGCAGAGATAGTTATCTTCTTTGAGAACCACAACCGAGAACCCGAGCACGCCGAAATCCATTACATCCCTCATAATGTTGAGGAGACACATTGGTTTTTCGATGCGCTTCGTTCTCCATATCTCAAGTGGGCATTTAATATCGCACATGGACATCTCGTGCCTGAAGGATGGCAAGGATTTTTGGACGCATTCGGTGTAGAGAACATCGGTCAGGTCCGCCTCAACGACAATACAGGTGAATATGAAATCCATCTCGTACCCGGCGAAGGGACAATCGATTTTGCAGACCTGTTTGCGCAGTTGAATAGTCGTGGTTATGAGGGTTGGTTCAGTCTCGGGTTCGGCAACGACGCAGATAAAGTGCGCATCCGAGATGAGTTTGCTGAGTACTTGTAGCGAAACCTGAAAATCCTGATTCAGACAGATTACCGGTAAAATGAATAAACGGACACTCCCCAGATAAGTCGGATCAGTACCCAAGTACCCCCCACTATAAATTGCCCGAGGATGAGTCCCAGAAAAAGCGGTAACACTCGATGATAAAGCCGAATCCCGCCAAACCGCAAAATGAGATTCTTGATCCCCCAACTAATCAACACTGAAAACCAAAGCCAACCGAATGTCCACATGCTGCTCGCCACCGCATAACCGGTAGGATGAAACGGGAACATCGGGAAACGGGTACGCATCCACCACAATAATCCCGTAAATAGAAATCCGACCCCCATAAACGTCACCGCAGGGATGTTCGTTTCTGTTGGATAGTAGAGCCATGAGCGAAGCATATTATAACCACCGCTACCCAACCCAGGATTCGCACCTATCTTGTAGGAAACCACCAAGTATGCCCAGAATGAAGCGAGGATACCGAAAAAAACACCGCACATCAGTGCCACGACCATCCGTCCTGCCCGTATATTCGCTACTTCCGCGAGTTTAAAACCCTCCAATGTGTGAGGCATCGGATGGGCGCGGTACCCACGGTTAAACGCAAAATAGAGTGACATCATTGTTAAACTCGGCGGCGGAATCATGCGCGAGCCGAGCGAATCTATGATAAATTGTCGCGGGTTTACGACGAACATCTCATGGGTCGGCGGTCCTACCTCAGCACGAACACGTGTAATCCCCAGCGCAAGAAGATAGTAGACAGCGAAATACAACGCTATCATCCAGATCGCCATCCCTCCACGATGGGAAAAGATGAAGAGAAAGAGAACACCGCCGATTAACCCTGCTACTGGCCACCGGTAATCCGTTGTGTCCTGCATCTCAGGCGGAAGGTTTGTATCTGCTTTGCGGATCAGGTTTCTGAATATCGCATAAAAATGCTTACGTCCACCGTAGAGTCCAAAGCAGGCGATAGCCAAATACGCACCAACGCCTTGCGGACCATCGTAAGGGAAACCGGGCAAAACTTGAAGTCCCATTGCCCGTCCCAAAATGCGTTCCCCTTTCCAGAACAGGTAGAAAAACCAGAGCGAAAACGACATCTCCAACGGCATTAAGAAGGCAAGTCCCACACCGAATGAGAGGATATAAATAGGAGTCCAGCCCATCGCATCCCACGGCTTTTCTGTAAAATAGATGCCGAGGTCTGCCTTACGAACCGGTATCTCTGGGAGTGTTGGAAAGAATGCATGGATGCCGTTAATGAGGTCGATACCTCCCGCAATCGCGAAGCCTACCCACAACATCCTATTTTTAAAGAGTCGGCCATCCGAATGGGTCATTTCTATCGGTAGACGCACGATCGGATAGCTGAGCCGCTCCCGTTCAATCCACTGTTTCCGAAGGAGCAGATCGATGCAGATCATCACCCAAATTAGGACAGACAAAAATATCGTCCACCATAAAATCGGTTCCCACCACGCTAACAGATACCTTGATGTATAAAAGGTTGTATCGCCATCGTAAAAATCTTGCAAGACGGACAAATCGCTGAGTGTCATCCAATTCGGTAGATGCCGCCAGAAGAGTTGTTGCCATTCATTTTCGGGTGTCGAAAACCAAAAACCGTTCGGGATAACAGGCACAACGGTCTGCATCATATCGTGTCCCGCGATCGCCGATGAGATAGAGAGGATAGCGTAGATAGTGAGCAGTTCTCCCTGGTGGAGCGCGAAACGGGGCAACAACAATTTAAGCAAGAAATTGAGGCACGTCAACACCACCAATGTTACCACGACGTTGTAAATCAGCGACATCGTTGTTGGTAAGGTACTCCAGTAACGGAGATGATTCGCCATGATAAAATAGGTGTTTGGCGGTATGAGTACGATACCGATCAAGATCGCGCGGAAGGTAACACCAAGGTGTGCAGGTTGCGGTGTTTCTTGATGGTTTGAGAAATGTTGTGATGTGTTTGTCATGCCTTCAGCAATATGTATGTGAGGATGTTCGTTATTTTTTATAACGCAAACTGTATGAAGATTAGGTATTTAAAAATCGTTAATTTCGATTTCGCCATAATCATCCCGCAAATCCTGATAATCCTGATGCTAACAATTAACAGCACAAATCCAGTTCAAAAACGTATCTGTCTAAGCAGGATAGGGAAAAACAGCAAAAATAGTGTGCAAAACAGTCCGATGTTCCATATCCACAAGTGCGTCGAATCCGCGTTGAGGATTGACAACAGAGCACACAGTGGACTCATCACCCCAAACAACGGAATTGCGTTGAATGGCGGGACTGGAACCAGTGGTAGAAAAGTAGTAAGCAGAATAAGCCCGTAACTTATACTTTTTGCCCGAATGGGAGTATGCCATAACGCAAAGCCGACACCGATAAATGCATAACAAATACAATTTACCAATAAGACTGCCGCGCATCTCACCAATTGCGCCACTGTCAAACCGCCAATATAGTTTGAGAGTGCCAGCAGTGGAATTGTTAGCCAAATACTCCACAGCGTCCATACCACAATCGCACTGAGCTTACCTGCCAAGATTTTCCAATGTGCCAATGGCGTTAGCGCGAGAAGTGCTCTATTCTGTCCATATCCTTGTGGGCGCATTTGATAAGATTTTTGAAACCCTTCTGTATGCCATGCCTCGACCGCATGCCTTGGCACCCAAAATTGCACAATAAAAAGGGCGATGATAAAAAGCGTATACGTCTGTTTCCCGACATCAATAGGTTTTCCCGTTCGGCTGCCGGCATAGAATTCAACCGTTGCTACGAACAGAAGCAGCGTGAGCGCACCTATAATCAGAAACTGGATGCGTCGATATTTGGTAGAATTACAATAACAATGGAGTTCTTTAAGGATAATCGCTAACATAATATCTTCAGAGCTTACACGCTTCTCTTTGCTGGGCGAGGTTTAGTGAAAACAATAATCGGGATCCACAGCACGTTTCAACGACGGATCTTAGGCATTTTCCGCACCCCCGGGGAATGCCATAAGGCATTCATACCGTTGATTCCGGGGTGATATATCTATAGAAATCGGGATCCACAGCCTCTTGCACTCCAGCGGAGTGCTATGTGCACAAATAGGTGGCAACTGTAGATTAATTGTATATTTTTCCATAAAGGTCCAAGGTTTTCGTTGACACATTTCTATAGAACTGTTATCTTCATTACAACGAAATGCCGACAGCCGATGGCTAATAGCCAATAAAAGGAAACCTCCATGTCCAAACTCAATATCGCTTTAGTTGGTGCAGGAAGGCGAGGCGGTGGTGCGCATCTGCCTGTTATTGCGAAACTCAAAGATATTTACAATCTCGTCGCAATTTGCGATATAGATGAGGAAGTAGCAACGCGCTACGCGAAGCAATACGGTGCGAACCCGTACACCCATGTCCGAGATCTCGTTGCACATGAACAACTCGATGTCGTTGATATTACTGTCCCGGGTGTCGCACATCACGCGATTGCATGTTTTATGGCAGATGCCGGCGTTCATATCCTTTGTGAAACGCCTATTACTGTTACACTCCCCACAGCAGACCTGATGATTGAAAGTGCCAAAGCGAATAATGTTAGACTTGAGATCGCTGAAAACTATTACCGTGTGCCACGTGAACGGTTTTTATCAAAAGTTATTGAAGCGGACGTTATTGGCGAAGTCGCTCGAATCTATCGAATTTTCTATGAAGGGGGTCATCACGGGATGAGTATGCTCCGCCTTCGTGCTGGGGGTGAACCGAAATCTATGCTCGGTATCACACAGACAAGCCCTGTAATTCCGATTATCGACCGGATGAAGCGGCATCATACAAGCGACAACTGGAGCCTCGCCTTCATTGAATTCGACAACAACGCAACTGCCCTCATGGTGTATTCCAACGTTATCCACGCCCGATCCTTGGGACGAGGACAAACCGGCATTTCGCAGATCGATGGCAGCAAAGGCACCATTGTCGGTGAGGATATCTACGTAACACCCGCAGACGACCTACAATCTGGAGCACAAGGCATCGCTTACCGTCCAGAACGAACCACAATTGATGTGGATGGCGTCACAGTAATTGACAAGATCGAGTTGCAATTACCTGAACAGACCGTAACATGGGAAAATCCGCTTAAGAACTATGCACTTTCCGAGTCACAAATCGCAGTAGCTGATGAACTTATCAGCATCGCCACAGCTGTGATTAACGATACGGAGCCTGAATACGGTGCCGCACTCGGTAGGCAAGACCAAGAGATGAACATCGCCATGAGCGAATCCGGTAATCGTAGCAGAGAAGCCATTACCTTCCCTCTGACCGACCTAACGGCAACAGAGCGCGGCACCCACGAAAGTTATCAGCAACAACACGGACATCCGATTGAGGACATTGAAGCCGGGATTGATACATTCTTTCCACGCCGCTAACATCATAGCATATCACGCGAGTGAATTCAAACGTTTTCGCTGAGGCATTCATTCCTTCTTCTGTAGGAGGGCACTCCGATTCCCGACTCTTCTGTAGGAGGGCACTCCGATTCCCGACTCTTCTGTAGGAGGGCACTCCGATTCCCGACTCTTTTGTAGGAGAGCGGGAATACCCAAGCAAAAACACCGCACCAGATAGTGCCTATCCTCCCCCGCTGGCGAGGTTTCCCAACCTCGCCTTCTCGCTACTATGGTATCAGAGTATCCATCCGTTTTCTTGATATTTAAACTTGAAACCATCCTAACTTAACGGGATTGGGTAATGAAGTAATGGGGGCGTCGGATTCACACCAAGGAAGTGAACAGCACGAGATTCAACAGAAAACTGTGCAACGCCGAGACTGGTTCCAAAATCGGGAAATCTACCTGCCCGTGGTCCGCCATAGAGAGGGCGATAGATGGATTCAACTCAATTATCAAGCGCATATCCTGCCGTATATAGACTGGGCAGCGATCGAACCCCCCGACCCACAAGCCTCCGCACCTGAGAACGTCCGCAGGCAATCCGCAACGGTTGATGTGGGTGAGGTCGCACCCGTTTTCCATACCGAGCAGGAACCCTACATTGACAGAACCGTTAGCCTCTCCGATTTCGCTCGCCGTCTGTCTGATATTATGCCGAATCTCTGGCAAGCGGCTCGCATCGCACAGCAGATGCACGAACGCCTGAGAGCAGCTGGTGAGACCGAAGCAGACATTTACAATCGGCGTTCTTACCTCGCACATACCCTTCGAGAACACGTGAAACGTGAAGTCGAAACGCAGGCGGAGCAGGTCTTTCGTAGAAAACTGGACCAGGATGAGATCCGCTTTGATTTGGAGACCCAAGAACCCAACTATCGGCTGGTGGGCAGCTACAAAATACAGGTTCGTTCCGATGATAGACCGCTATTAAGGAGCGATTATGAACCTGTGCAGTTAAGCCTATTTGAACCCGTTTTTGAGCAGCAATTCGACAGCGAATTGGAGAAGAAGTTTGCGTATTACCTTGACGAGGAGCGAGCCTCGCACTGGTGGCATCGAGTCGCGGCGCGTCAACGGGGTGAATACTACTTGCAAGGCTGGAAACGCGGGCGCATTTATCCAGACTTCGTTGCAATGACGAACGAAATCGCAGGCGTAACACGCGTGTTGATTTTTGACACAAAAGGTGAACATCTCGAAGGCAACCTTGACACCGAATACAAACGAAAAGTGTTGGAAACCCTTGAAAGCGCATTCAACACCGCTGGGAGAATGGTCGTCTGCGACGGTCCCGAACGGCAAGGCATCTTCCAATTGGTGTTCAGCGAACAGGAATTTCTGGAAATATCCGCTCGGTTGAATGCTGAGTGATATTTTTCGTGGCAAGCATTGTCCGTTTGCTCGTAAAAACCTCCGTGAAGCCTCCGTGAAAGTTAATGTTTCTGCGGAACATTTATCGGAAGATATACAATGATCCGTCCAGCACCGAAAAAGTTTTATGAAGGATATTGACCCGTATCACATTTTCATAGCAACTTTCATAGCAGCTTTCATAGCAGCCTTTGATTGAAATCGTCTAAAACCCAATGTGGGTGCGGGTTTATCGCCTTTTCCAAAAACTACTAATTTTTTAGGTTTGCTATGAAAACTGTGAAAATATCGTCAAATATGCGAATCTATAGACATTTCAGGAATTCTTGGATTTACCTCCTTTTCGTTGGCAAAGTTACAAACTGCATTGGCTTCGTGAATACTCTGAAATGCACGCGTTTTTTCAGAGTAGCCTTTTACTCAGAAATGCCTAAGAAGCACGCCCTACCTTGATTCTCTTGAGTTTTCCCCGTAGATATTTTTCCGATTTTACGCTGAATACTCTGAAACTCGCGCGTTTTCTCGTGTGCGAGCACGCTGCGTCCCTAACACGTTTCATCTAAAAAAATAATTGCGAATAGGTTGATTTTATGCTACACTATAGATAGTATCAAACTACCACATTTTATTGGAGGAGGAATGGAGATATGGGTGGAATAGGCGGAATGGAAATCTTTATAATCCTTGTCGTTGCACTCGTCATTTTTGGACCGAAGAAATTGCCCGAGATGGGGCGTTCGCTCGGCAAAGCTATCCGAGAATTTAAGAGTGCTGGTAGTGATCTTCAGGATGAACTGACAAAAACAGCAAATGAGATTGATAAAGAACCGGAGCCAAACATTAAACCCCCGAAACCTTCTTGATCACGCATACCGTGAGCGGCACGCATTATGGAATCTAACGAAGTTGCAATGACCTTCTGGGAACATTTGGAGGAACTCCGACGCCGAATTATCATCTCCGCAATTGCAATCGCCGTTTTTACGGTCTTAAGCTTATCCTTCAGCAAGCCTATTGAAAAGGTAATTAAGTTTCCATTGGGAACTTCGATGAACACGCTGATTGCGAACGCTATTGATACCATAGGCGGTTCTGAGGGATCGATACTCGGATTTTTCGCACTCGCCTTGCGGGCTGGGACTTCCAGTGTTGACGCAATACTTATGAAGGTAGGTCCCTTGGAAGGTATCATGGCATACCTGAAATTAGGGATAACTACCGGTATATTGTTGGCACTACCGATAATTATTTATCAGATTTGGGCATTCGTCTTTCCAGCGTTGAATCGCGAAGAGCGGCAATTCGCGATGCCGCTGTTTTTGATTATCGTCGTGTTTTTCATCTTTGGTGCCGCTTTCGCATACTTTATTGTCACACCAGTGGTCCTGCAATTCTCCGCACAGCTGCTTCCAGAGTTACCCAATATGTGGGACCTGGAAAAGTATATTAACTTTGTAACCCGCTTAATCTTAGGATTCGGTATTGCTTTCGAACTACCGATAGTGATGGCGTTTCTGTCCCGTATCGGTGTCATTGATGCGCGGGGTTTCCGTGAGAAACAAAGTTACGCTTTATTGGGTATCTGTGTCATGTCAGCTCTCTTGACACCTGCCGATCCGGGGTCAATGTTGTTGATGGCAATACCACTCTTTGTTTTGTATCAACTCGGTATTTTCTTTGCATACCTTGTCGAAAAGGAGGCAGAAATATAATGGCTAACGAGCCTTTGCAGGAACAACTCTCTTTATTATACCAATTACAAGAGTGGGATCAGGGACTATTGTCAATCCAGCAAAAACTTCGAGAGATCCCAGACAGCATTGAACAATTAGAGGCAACCGTTGTGCAGTGTGAAGAAGATATGGCGGGGAAATCGGCGGAACTTGCCGAGACAGAGAGAGAACAACGATCCAAAAACGCTGAACTTGAAATGAACGCTGAGCAACGCGAAAAGTATCGAGATGAACAACGGATTGTCACATCAAACGAGGCATATACCGCACTTGAACGACAAATCGAATATCTTGATAAAGAAGACGAAGAAGCGGAAGACACTATCTTAGTTCTTATGGAGAAAAGCGATCAACTCAAAGAGGAATTGGCAGAATTGGAGGTTGAAGTAAACCGAGAAAAGCAGAAAACCGCTACGGAAACCGCACAACTCCAACAGGAACTCCAGAACTTAGAGACAGAAAGGGATGAACAGTTAAAGCGGCGGAGGGCGTTTCTTCCTAAAATTGGCAAAAAACTTAGAGACGAATATCATCGCTGGATGAAGGCGCAGTTCGAAAATCAGTCCGGCACCGCACGAGCGAAAACCGGGTTCGTCGCTCTCAGCAAAAAAGGGGTCTGTACCAGTTGCCGTATCGCTATTCAACCGCAGACGCTCAAGGAAGCTCAAAAGTATGAGAAGCAAGTCTACTGTTCAAGTTGCAAAAGGCTGCTGTACGTCGAGTCTGCCACACCCGATGTTCCATTTCCATAGAGAACATACATATCTGCTATAGGAAAAATTTCGATTTTCGATGATCCGTTGGTGGAAATAACGAAACCTAACTGACCCCTGATGACTATAACACATATCTAAACGGGAGACACTCACAACCGATGCCCTTTTTTGTCATTGATGAGCAACCCGAAAAGCAGGTGTTTGATGGCGCAAGTATTCGGACACTTCACGGTGAAAAAGTAATGATGTCCTTTGTGAATCTACAACCGCATAGTGTTGTAGCTGAGCACAACCATCCGCACGAGCAGATGGGAATGGTACTCGAGGGGACATTTGAACTGTCTATTGACGGAGAATCTCGGATACTCAAGAAGGGGGATGCTTACCTTATCCCTTCCAATGTAAAGCACAGCGCGAGAGCGTTTGAAGAACCCGCTGTTGCCCTTGACATCTTTAGTCCCCCACGAGAAGATTACAAACCATGAAGACGTATCACACGGTTCAAGAGCTTCAAGCAACTGGCATTGTCACTGCCGGTGTTAGCTTGCGTACGGGGGGTGTCAGCCACGCGCCCTACGCATCCTTGAACCTTGCTGAGCATGTCGGCGACGATGCAAACGCAGTCGCAGCCAACAGGAACATCCTTTTTCAGAAAACTGGCTTAAGAGACCTTCGGTATTGTCGTCAAGTTCATGGTAAGCGTGTTATTCATGTAGATGACGCAGCAGGAGCGTCTCTGGAGGACCCGCCAGAGGCAGACGCTCTTATCTCTGAGCGAAGTGGGGTCGGGTTAGGCATTTTTACGGCGGATTGTGTCCCTATTTTCATTCTTGATATTGCGACGCCAGCAATTGGTATCGCGCATGCCGGATGGCGCGGCACCTTCGCACGAATTGCGGTGAATACACTCGCACAAATGGAAGCCAGTTTCGGAACCGTTCCAACAAACTGCCGAATCCATCTCGGACCCTCTATCCAGAAATGTTGCTATACTGTCAGCACAGAATTACGCACTCAATTTGCTGAACGCTTCGGCAGCACTGTCCACGATGGTACAAACCTGAGTCTACAGGTTGCCAATGTTAACCAATTGATTGAAGCAGGTGTACCCGCTAATTCCATCTCAGTCTCCTCCCTTTGCACTGCTTGTCGTACAGACCTTTTTTATTCACATCGGGCTGAGAACGGACAAACAGGTCGGATGCTCTCATATATCCAACTCAGGGTCGAAAACTGAGTCTATTTCACACAATACAGATGGATGGGTTAAGTGAATCCTGGCATCGAAAAATTTGCATTTCTTATAAAAGTATAGTATCATTAAAGATATAAATACCACGAATAAAGAAACAATAGTTTCAGCATTTGCCCGCAATCGAAACCTCACTATAATTTGTAACGTTATTTTCCTTAGATGTTCCAACCTGTTTAGGGCAATAATTTCTTAAACGCGTTGTTAGTAACAATTTGGCGTATGCCGGAAAGAATTGAAGATGCGCGTGCTCTTTGCAACGTTATCAATCGTTACGGGTTTAATCGGGCTTGTTTTTATTATACAAGGTGGTAGCCACCCTTCCAAGTATCAGGAAGTTTTGTCCGAAAATGTGAGTGCCGTGCAAGTCACGCAGGTTTATACGGAGGCAACACATAAGATAACCGTTGGTATTGGGGTTGTGAGTATAGCTGTCTTAGTCGCCGTTATTGGTATCCTCTTTCACGCAAGCAAGCCTTTAAATCCAGATCCGCCATCAACAGACAATCTTGAAAATCCAGATCCGCCATCAACAGACAGTCTTGAAAGTTGACAAATCCTTTTGATCGAACCAATTCTGGAATTGAAAAATTATGGAATTGAAAAATTGAACTCGATTGTCGATAATCTTTCCAGGATCAATGAACGCATTGCCGGTGCTGCAGAACGGAGTAAACGCACGCTTGATTCAATAACGCTCGTTGCTGTTACGAAGGGGTGTTCAGTGCCGGAGATTCAGGCGGTTCTCGCCGCAGGTGCCACCGATATTGGTGAAAACCGGGTGCAGGAAGCACAACAGAAGTATGTGCCAGTCAATTCATTGGTAGATGCCGCGGGCACCGATCCCAGTGATGACAAATGCCGATGGCATCTTATTGGACATTTGCAAAGAAATAAGGTTAAAACCGCAGTGGAGATGTTTTCGCTGATTCATTCGGTTGACAGCTTGCGGCTTTTAGCAGAGATAGCGCGTCGGTCTGAACAACGCTCACAACAAACAGATGTTTTAATTCAGGTAAATACGACTCGCGAGATGAGTAAACACGGATTGGCAGCCGATGATTTGCCGCAGTTCATTGAAGACGCACAGGCATATCCGGCAGCGCGCATCGTTGGGTTGATGACAATGGGACAGTTAACGCCTGCACCGGACACAAACCGTCCCGCATTCGCTTTACTGAGAGGGCTTGCTGAAAAAATAGAGGCACAGAAATTTCCCGAGGTTGCTATGAGGTATCTTTCCATGGGCATGACGAATGACTTTGAAGTCGCCGTTCAAGAAGGCGCGAATCTCGTTAGAATTGGTAGGGCGATCTTTGGGGGTACAGAGGAATAGCCATCAGTAAATGGCATAATTTGTCTTTGCTTTACTTATGGAGGGCGGTTCTACGGAGAGGCGCGTGATAAGCGAAACCTGCCTGAACGAACCGCAAGGAATAATTAAAAATTTAGGTGTAATAGGCGTTGGAAAGATGGGCGGCATTATCGTCCGAAGTATCGCTGACACGGTATTCCCCGCAGAACGGATTTGGGTCACCGACATTGATAACGCCCTCGTCCAGCAACTCTGTGATGAAAAAGGGACTAACAGGGCAAGTGATATTGCTAACTTAGTGGAAAATACGCAAGTTATTCTCTGTGCTGTCACGCCTCCGGTCGTCCCACATGTCTTGCCTCAGATCGCACAAGCCTTAACAACACCACAATGGCTGATTAGCATTGCCGCAGGCGTTACGACCACAACACTTGAATCCTACTTTGATAACGATCCGCCTATTGTTCGGGTGATGCCAAATATATCAGCATCAGTGGGGTCCGCAATCTCGGTACTAACGGCTGGTAGCGCAGCGAATCAGGAGCATCTTGAAATAGCACAGCAAATTTTCAACGCTTGTGGTACCTCTTTAGTGATGGACGAACGCCATCTTGATGCTGTCACGGGGGTAAGTGGGAGTGGTCCTGCCTATGTCGCACTTTTCATCGAAGCGTTAGCGGATGCAGGTGTTCATGTCGGTTTACCTCGAGCGGATGCCCAGAAGCTTGCCACCCATACAGTTTTAGGGGCAGCGACGATGTTAGTTGAAACGCAGGAACATCCTGCTGTGCTCAAGAACCGTGTTACCACACCCGGTGGGACAACCGCTGCTGGACTACACGCCTTAGAACGAGGCGGTTTACGAGCAACTCTGGCAGAAGCCATCCTCGCTGCGACAGAGCGAGCAAAGGAACTTGGTAGTACGTAATAAGTTTATGAATTAACAGGACCCAAATAATGGATAGGCTCGCTTGGTTCGTCAGTGAACTGCTTGAAATTTATACAATAATAGTTTTCGCGAATGCCATACTTTCTTGGTTTGTTTTTGGAACTCAAAATTCAGTCGTTAGGCAACTCTACTGGTGGACAAGTCGCCTCGTTGATCCAGTTTTAAGTCCGATTCGGAACGCTCTCGGGCCGATGACTCGGAGTCTTGGTATTGACATTTCACCTTTTGTGCTGATCCTTCTGTTACAATTTTTGGCTCGTATACTCCGGTAATAGACGCAAGGATATGCCAATCTGCTTGATACAGTAAAAACTGGGAGGCAATTCGCACGAGACTGCATAACTTCTTCAAAGACCCGTGTGCCGAATTGACAAGTTATCCCAAAAATAATAGTACAGAGAATATGAGAAAACGAAATTCCGCCACAAAAAGCACGACCCGTAAACGGGGTAAATCCGAGAAGCCGGAAGAGAAACCTCAGTTAACAGACAGCGAAACGGAAAACGCCGTTCTGGAAATTTGGGGCAACACCAGTGTATACCCCCTCGCGAGCAAAAAATCTAACACTGTAGAACGGAACGCAGGAAAGACGAACGCTACGCAGCTCCGCCATTCCTCCGCGACAGAGAACTATGTCCTTCGCGAGATGCCCACCTCGGTCGACGCACTCACTCTTAACACCCTTTGTAGAAAAGTTTGTCAGGACATTTTCCTTAAAGCAGAGTTAATGCAAGGGCATCATGTCACATACGTGCCTGCCTGGGAGACCTATCCCCTTTGGATTGAAGAATACGTCATTGAGGCGGCAAAGTCTAAAACACCGATTAAGTTATCTGTCCTCCGAAAGCGCTGTCGCGCACGCCATAAACAGGAATTAGAAGTCCAGAAACAGAAATTCCATCAGCTCGGCATTTTCGCGGATTGGGATACCTCACAGAAAACCCTCGAATCGCGACAGGAAGCAAGGCTTATCGCGCTTATTAGTCGGCTCCGAGATTCTGATTATCTGCATGACCTACCGCAGTTGAGTCCATGGTGCCCCAGTTGCACTGTTCCCATAAATGAAGCGAACCTCCTACAAATACCGACGCACACCTTGAATGGCTACGTAAAGTTTCCTTTCAATGTGGGGTTGGAGGAATTTGGCATTAATGTTTTCTTCTGTCTCCAGATGCCACATCTCTGGGAAATAGCAGGGATAGTTGAACTTGGAATTACGAACAATACCACCTATTGGCTCACCGAATGGCAAGATGAATACCTGCTTTTTGCGGAATCGCAGCTCAAACACTTTACGAAGCACCTTCCAAAACGACAACCCAAACCGAAAACTGTCAAGGAAATCAAAGCCGCTGAACTCGCGCAATGCGCTGTCGCGCATCCACTATTCCCTTCAAAAGATTTAAAGATTACGCTCATTCCTGAAACCGTGGCGGCGGACGCTGTCAGCGACAAATCAATGTCTCCGTTAGAATCCGGTGTTATGCCCTTAAATCCGGCACATCATCAACCGAGTTACAACATCGCCCATGCGTTAAACATGAATACGATGCCTGTTTTTGATGAAACCGGAAGGTTCACTGAGGAAGCTGGGCAATTGTGTGGTCTGTATCTGTTTGATGCTGAGAAATTTATTGTCCCGCAATTGGAAAGATGTGGCTATCTCCTCAGAACACAAAAAGGCGAAATGCATGAGCCTCACTGTCCACGCTGTAGAGAATTGGCTGTGTTTCGTCCATGTTCGAAATGGGTGTTCTCTATCTCCGAAAACCACGCCACTACCCAACTCCTCAACGCCCAAGAATATTGGGATAATTACGGCGGCACAGAGCATAAAGATATTCGCGATGTACAAAACGCTGTCTTCAATTTCGGAGATTTACAGGTGTCCGCACAACGGCAATGGGGAATGCCGCTTCCAATCCTCCTTTGCGACCAGTGTGATGAGCCGCTTACGGATAAAAATACTCTCAATGCGATCCGGAATTCTATACAACGTGGATTTGAATTCTGGTTCCGATTGAGCGTTGAGGAACTTTTACCTGTCGATACACGGTGTCTGAACTGTAATTCAAGTGAATTCCGCAAGGAAGCGACTCTGATTGATAGTCATTTCGCTAATTTACTTCAAATCATTGACAACTCTGATTTCAAGAAACCGCTCGGTGGGCACACCAGTGTTATGTTTGTACCGCAAACCGACACAACCGATTCAAAATGGGCAAAGTGGTTAGCCGAAATTAGTGTTATCTCCGCCGCACTTAGCAGAAGTCGTCCAATTAAAGAAAGTCAACCTTTTAAGCAACTAAAGCTTAATACAATGCCGAAAGTTGGCGGCGAAATACAGATCAAAGACGCATTTCTCAACAAATATCCAGCTGATGTCACACGCTTGGTTGCAATAACGCCTAATGTCGGAACAGAGCAGGTCAATCCCAAGCGGCTTGACAAACTCGCAGAGGGTTACCTTGTTCAATATCAGCAATTGCAGGAACTATTAGAAGCGATCAGTAATCATCTCTACGATTTTGGGAAAGACGCTCGAGGGAGAAAGAAAAAAGAATCCGGAGGTATATCTCAAGAGAAACATCAAAACGAGAAACATAGCGACAAGAGAGGAATTAAAAACAGTACCGCTAATACACAAACACCTGCTCATCTAAAAGCACAGCAAATAGAAGGGGTAAGTGCCGTCGCTACTGATAAAATTCTTCCGGTTGATTCGTTGGCGATAACTGTTACTGCTCAACTTTTACAAGATGTACAGCAGGCTTACGAAGATGGGAATTTTTATGAAATGTGGACGCTAATAACCGACTTCTGCGACGATGATCTTCGTTTTTATGTCCGCGCTATGGAATCGCGTCCTGCTAAAACCCTGCCTGTAGCACAAGCCACCTTATCGCAAATCGCGACTGCGCTCCTGCAACGGTTGGCACCCTTGACTCCTTTTTTGGCAGAACATTTCTATCATCTCATTTCTACAGACGGTGTAACTGGTAACCATAGCATCTTTCAGAATCAGTGGCACCTCCTCTCACCTATTATCGGGCAAACTCTGCATGTTTCCGATATAGAGACGAATGATGCAAAAGCGGAATGGGAGGTGCTTAAGGATGCCCACGATGCAGGATACTAAAAAAAATACATGGCAGACCCTTCTGCCCTTAATCGGTGTGGCGATTCCAGTGTTGATAGTAGATTGGGGGAGTAAATGGCTCGTGCAGAACCATATCGCGCAGGTCACAGAGGTCATCCCGATTATTCCCGGCTTTTTCAACCTTCGGCACGATAGGAATACAGGGGCGGCTTTTGGTGTACTTGCTGGACACAGGGTCTTACTTATTCTTATTACTATTGTCGCTTTCGCCTTCATTTTTGGCTATTATCTTCGATTCAGAGAGAGCCGTTGGATGCAAGTCGCTCTCGGTTTTCTACTCGGTGGGGCTGTTGGAAATTTCGTTGATCGTCTCTATCTCGGAGAGGTTGTCGATTTCCTTCAATTCGGCATAGCCGATAAAGGACTCTTTTGGCCCACTTTTAACGTTGCGGATATTTCTGTATGTATTGGGGCAGGGATGTTAATTGTTTATCTCTTTCAAAACCGCGATCAAAATCAGGAAACATAACTTTTCCTCATTTTTTGTGGCTGTCGGAAATTAATGGAGAGCGGACCAGAAGGACATAATTAAAAATGTGTAAATTCGGTGCTCGATTTTTCTTGCTTAACCTAATCTTTCTTTCCTTAGTGATTCCACATGCAAAGGCACAAATTCAGTCCGAATCTCCTGAAGTGGAGACTGAACAGACGGAACCCGAGCCATATAGCGAAAGTGCTTTGCGACGGTTTGAGATCATTACTTTGAGTTCTATACCGTTTACCGCTATTCATAGTTACCTAATAATGCGCACGGTAAAAATGGTGCGTGAAAATAAATTCGCGCCTGAATTGTCCCCAGCGGACTATCGCATCATTGGCATCGGTACTGTTTCATTGTCTGTGTTTATTGGTGTATGGGATTGGTTGCATACTCGTAATGTTGACCGATCCGCACCGCGTGTGCCTGAACCAGAAACGCCTCCACTGCCTGAAGGTGAGGAACCTGTAGGGGAGACACTCACACGGTTGTCCGAAACCAGTCCGCATATAGCGAGATATAGGAATAGGTCGCTACAGGATTCGCTGGATAGAGGGCTAAATAGGTGGAAAAATAAACAGTCTATCGGTTTCGTTGTGCCGCTGATTCAGATCCGCTTCTAACTCGTAGGTTTGAAAAATCGGAAGGCATTGGCACACTAAAGATAGAATCCACGTCGTTTAGCCGCAAGGAATAATTAAAGAATGCGTGTTATCTTTATGGGGACCAGTGAGTTTGCCGTTCCAGCACTCAAACGGCTCATCTCCCACAAATTTGAACTCGTCGGGGTCGTCACACAACCCGACCGACCGAGCGGACGTGGAAAACGGCTCAGTCCACCACCCGTCAAAGTAGTTGCTACAGAACAGAGCATACCTGTCTATCAACCTGAAAAGGTGAGAAAGCCAGACTTTGTGCGAACCCTAAAACATCTCGCTCCGGATGTAATTGTAGTTGCTGCCTTTGGACAGATTCTCCCACAAACCGTTTTGGATATTCCACCTTGTGGCACTATCAATTTGCATCCCTCCCTTCTTCCAAAGTATCGCGGTGCCGCTCCAATTCAGTGGACACTCATTAATGGCGAAACTGAAACAGGTGTAACGCTTATGTTACTGGATGCAGGTGAGGATACAGGCGATATTATTTCTGCAGATCAGGTCCCAATCCGAGATGAGGATACTGCTTTCACATTGACAGAACAGTTGGCACAACTCGGTGCTGATCAGTTGGTCAGATGTTTGTCCAATATACCGGACGGGGAACCACCATCGGCAGTCCCACAGAACGATGCAGAAGCGACGCATGCACCGCGGCTGACGAAGGAAATTGGGCACATTGATTGGAATCAACCGGCGACCACGATTCACAATTTAGTCAGAGGGACAGCAATCTGGCCCGGTGCTTATACTTTCTTCCGGGAGAAACTTCGGCTGAAAATTGTCCGTTGTCAGCCACTTCCACAGAAACTTGATTTACAACCCGGAACCCTTGAAATCGTCGAAGGACGAAAACTGCTCGTTGCCACGGCGGAAGGAACGCTCCAATTGTTGGAAATCCAACCCGCAACTAAGAAACCTATGGAGGCACACGATTTTATTAACGGTTATCAATTGCAAACAGGCGAATTTCTTAATTATTAGGTAAAATTAAAATATGAATAGCCTGAATAGTACCCTATTTGCATCATTCAAGGTTTTCCTCTATCTCTTGATTTTCCTGGGTATCATCGGAACGTTAGCCATTTTTGTCATTATTCCGAGTTGGGTCAGGACCGAAGAAGTGCTTGTTCCCAACATTACCGGCGAAAGTTACTATGAAGCCGTGCGGATTCTCGGTGAGGCAGGGTTACAGCCCGCAAAAGCCATTCAAGAGGCGAGTAGCAACGCGCCCAAGGGCGAAATCGTCTCACAAAAACCAGAGGCGAACTTTAGAATAAAATCATATCAACCCGTTGAAATCACAGTCAGCATAGGAGCTGAGTTAGTCCCTGTTCCCTCCGTCATTGGCAGATCGCGGGATACCGCTTTTGAATCGCTCGCAACTGCTGGGTTTCGTCCGAATCGGATAGCCTTCGTCCATTCCGAAGATTATCTACAGGATACTGTTATCGCACAAACACCTCCAGAAGGCGGAGGGCAACGTCGCGGTAGCTCTGTAAACCTTTTAGTCAGCCGCGGACCGAGACCACAAGTGGTACAACTCCCGAATTTCCAAGGTCAGCTTGCTGCCGATGTGATTGCTGTACTGGAATCAGTAGGACTCAAGGTTGAGACTGAATATAGTTCACACCCTAAAATCTCGCAAGGTGCGGTTATCACGCACGAACCTGCAGGCGGCGTGATGGTGAGAACCGGAGACCGCATCCTACTCGAAATCAGTGGTGTGCCCGGGACGACTGAAAACATCAGCAGACCCTTACCCTTCATACATACCGTTAGTGACGAAGGGAAACTTTCACGGCACGTCAGAATTGTTATAATTGATGACTACAGTGAGCGCGTTGAGGTGGATCAACGCTATGCTCCAGGCACAGTGATTGATTTGGAACAGAAGGGGATCCGTGTCTTTGGCAAAGCGCGGGTGATAGTCTACGAAAATGGTGAAAAATTACCTGAAGTGCTTTATAGATAACCCAATTTACTGCTAACAAATCTTGGGTGTTCCAACAAGGTTTTTCAGGTGCTTTTCCCACCCCGTAGGGGTGATATGTCTATAGAAAATGGTTTATTCAAGCCCTCGCACTCCAGCGGAGTGCTATATCTAAAAATAAATGGCAACTTGCGTCATAGATAATGAGGCGAGGTCCCGTCGACCCTACAAGGAGATTACAAATTTCTACGCCTAAAATCGCGCCTTCATTACTCGCCGCAGATTTCAGTCGTCTTGGTGAAGAGGTGGAACGCATCGTCGCGGCTGGAGCAGACCTGCTCCACTTTGATGTGATGGACGGCGAGTTTGTTCCAAATTTCGCTATCAGTCCACCCTTTATCGCTGCTGTTCGCGAGATCACAGATGTTCCCTTTGATGTCCACATTATGGTGACGCACCCGCTTCGCTATATTGACGCGCTTGCCGCAGCAGGGGCAGATTTCATTACCTTTCACATCGAAAGTGCCGATAAACCGGACGAAGTCATCTCAGCGATCAGAACACACGGGATTAAACCAGGATTGGCACTTTGTCCGAGGACACCTGTCTCGGCGGTCACATCTTACCTTTCAGACATTGACTTAGTCCTACCGATGAGTGTAGAACCTGGGTTCGGGGGGCAATCCTTTCAACCGGGTACACTCGAAAAAATAGCAACATTACATCAAATGGTTCAGGAGATGACGCAACCTCTCGACATCTCCGTTGATGGTGGTGTAACAACAGAAATCGCGCCTCTTACAATTCATCGAGGGGCAACGATTCTCGTCGCAGGCACCGCTATCTTCCGCAGTCAGCAGCCAGAGACGATTATTCAAAAATTGCGCACCCCTACATATGACGAAAGTGTGTAGTCCCAAGGAACGCACCGGGACGGCTCAACGGAACGGGACTTGACGATGCCAGCTCACCTCACCGAACCGCAAGGAACATTTAAAAAATGCACACTTTCTATGTTCCCGCTTCTCAGATCTCCAATAATATCGCTACAATTACGGGTTCAGAGCACCATCATCTCCGGAACGTCCTTCGCACAAAATCGGGTGAGATTGTCCGAATTATTGATGGGGAAGGGAATGTATATACTGCACAAATTCTTGAAACACACGACTCTCGAACTTCAAGCGAATCCCGAATCCTTAGCCACGAATTTCACGCAGTTGTTTCACCAGAACTCACGCTCTTTCAAGGGCTACCCAAAAGCGATAAGATGGAGTTAATTCTCCAAAAAACGACAGAACTCGGTGTCACACAGATTGTCCCACTGCATTCGGAGTACGCCTTGCAGAAACCGAGTGAAAACCGATATGAACGTTGGCACCGTGTTCTTATCTCTGCTACAAAGCAGTCCGAACGCGCCTGGTTGCCTGAATTATCCAAGGTACAAGAGTTTAATACCTCACTCGCACAACTCGATACATTTTCGCGCTGCTTATTTCTCAGTCCACACCGTGATCAGAAATCGGATGTCCAACATATCCAGACGGTTTTACGGGAGGGACCGCCTCCCGCTTCTGTCGCACTCTTTGTCGGACCAGAAGGTGGATTTACCGAGCAAGAGATCACCAGTGCCATTGAAAGCGGATGTACGCTTGTAACGCTTGGGAGAAACATCCTCCGCACGGAAACTGCCGCAATCGTCGCCGTTGCCGTCGCCGCTTATGAATACCAGCTCTGAGAGCTGTCTCTAAATCGCGATGCGCTGTTCTAAAAAATTCATTGACAAACTTCGCCACTTATTATAAAATTGCTGACTATGGATGCAAAAGAATTAACCAGAACCCTCATTGGGTATAATACAGTCAGCCCTCTCAGCAATGTTGAGGTCATGGATTTTCTCGCCGAAACGCTGGAATCCGTTGGTTGTGAAGTCGAACGGGTCGAATACAAAGATCCAGCAGGTGTACTGAAGGTGAATCTCATTGGTCGTAAAGGACCGATGAACGGTGAACGCGGGCTTGCGTTGCTCGGACATATAGATACTGTGCCTGCTATCGGTTGGTCGATGGATCCGTTTGAGGCGCGGATTGCCGATGAGAAGATGTACGGCAGAGGCAGTTGTGATATGAAGGGCAGTGTTGCGTGTATGATTGAAGTCGCGTCCCACTATGCGGCATCGGATTTAAAGGCACCCCTCTATGTCGTCATCACCGCTGATGAAGAGGTGGGCTACCTCGGGGCAACAGCGGTTGCCGAAAAATCGCAGATGTTCAAAGCGCACGGCTTTCCGAAGTATGGGGTCATCGGTGAACCGACGGAACTCCATGCAGTATATGCCCACAAAGGGACTGTCCGCTTTACTGCCACAGCCCACGGACGTGCTGCGCACAGCAGTACAGGCGAAGGTGACAACGCGAACCTAAAATTAATTCCGTTTCTCGCAGAGATGCGGGATATTTATCACGAATTGACAACCAATACTCGGTACTTCAACGATGAATTCACGCCCGCTTTTACGGATTGGAATATCACTATCAGCGATGGCGAGTGTCCAGGGAATATTACCTCGCCGTTGAGCGTGTGTTGTATCAACTACCGTCCAATGCCGGGGGACAATCCGCAAGAGTGGATAGACCGCGCGCGGGACTCGGCTGAAAAGCACGGGTTAATATTCGATTTGTATATTGACGCGCCTCCAGTACGCACACCACCCGATGCGGAGATTATTCAAGCCGCACTCGAAATAACCGGCGAGACCGTACCGCAAACCGTCGCCTATGGCACCGATGCCGCTGTTTTCGCACAGCACATGGAGACCGTCATTATCGGACCCGGTAGTATTCTACAGGCGCATACAGTGGATGAGTGGATGGCGTTGGACCAATTCCCACAAGGAATTTCAATCTTTAGTCAATTTGTGAAACGGTTTTGCGCGGCTTAGGCGTATCAAAGAAAACGGCATCCGGTTTTACCCATTCCGCTTCGCCATCTGCCCAGACTTCACGCTTCCAGATAGGTACGATCTGTTTAAGGCGATCCATCGCGTATTGACACGCTTCAAACCCATCTTTGCGATGTGGCGACGCAACCGCTACTGCTACACTCACCTCACCGATTTCCAATTTTCCGACGCGGTGGGTCATCGCGACGCGCTCGATACCCCACTTGTCTGAGATTTCTTGCGCAATTTCTGCCATTTTTTTCTCTGCCATCGGTGGGTAGGCTTCATATTCGAGACATTTTACCGGTCTGCCATCGGTATTATTCCGAACCGTACCAAAAAACAGTACCACTGCCCCCGCGTCTGGACCTTCCACTGCGTCCCGGACTTCCTCGCCTGTGATAACTTCTGTTGTTATCTTAAACATTGCCGCCTCCCGTCACTGGTGGAATTAGGGCGACCTCGTCACCCTCTGTGAGTTCAGTGTGTTCCGTAGCATATTCCCAGTTGACGGACATCTGCATCACTTCATAGAACTCGGCGATTTCGGGCCATTCTTCCTCAAGACGTTCTAATATCGTTTGTATCGTAGCACCGTCCGGGAGTTCCATCTCTTCCTCAGATCTATCCAACATTTCATGGCATACGGCGAAGTATTTAACTGTGACGTTCATAAAAATTCCTTTTCCACAGAGTTTTGGAGGTTAACAACATACATATCGGTTACACTCAAAAGTATAGCACAAAAGCGGTTACATAACAACCTCCTTCTTCAAGTCCTGATACTAATGGCGAATACACTGATCGCTGACTGCCGATTGCTGACCGCTGACTGCTATTAAAATTATGTTGATTTTTATCGCGCGATGCGGTAAAATATAATAAATTGTGTAAACACGATCTACCTATCACCTTCAACAGAGGAGAGAAGGCAGTATGAAACCGAAAGCGATCTATTATTTCATCTTCATGTTGCTTGTCGCTGGACTCACTGCTTGCGGCGGCGACACTGAGGATGAAACAGAAGCACCCGATAAGCAAACCCAACCGACAACAACATCCTCCGAATCAACGCAACCCGATGTAGTTGTTGGAAGGGACATTGACTTTGCTGTTGAGGAACAAGCGATTCGCGACCTTTACGCGGAATACGCGCTTGCCCACGGCGACCAAGATGTTGACGCATTAACGGAAGTGTGGCTACCCGGCGAAAGCAAAGACATTTTTACCGCTTGGACGTTCTGGGCGGGGACTTTTGAAAAAAACGAAGGCGGAAAGGCAGTCAGCAAGGCATGGGACGGAATATTCCGGCTCCGCGGTGGTAAAATGGCGGTTGACATCATCTATATCGCTATCGATAGCAAAGGGAAAGAAGCCGTCTTACGAGGCGCGTATACCTGGGGAAATCAGAAGGGCGACCTGATTTCCGCACTGAATAAGGATGGTGAGGACTGGAAAATTCGCGCAATTGATTACACCGGAGGAAAGCACGGAAAACAGGTTAAAAACTTAATCGAGCCTGCTCATACCTCCGGAGAAATTCCCGAAGAATAGTCGTCATGGATAAAATTATCCTCAAAGGGATTCGATTTCATGGTCACCACGGCGTTCCCGAAGCGGAACGCCACGTCGGTGGCCATTATGAAATTGATGCAACCCTGGGGTATAGTACGCTTGCGAACCCCGGCAGGACAGACGTGCTCGCCGACACTATTGACTACTCTGAAGTCGTTACGCGCATCATTGAGATCGGCACGCAGCAGTCGTTCCAACTCATCGAGGCACTCGCTGAGAAGATCGCCGCAGTGATTTTAGAACAATTCGCAGTAAATGAGGTCCATCTCATCGTCAAGAAACTCCATCCCCCCATAGAACAACCCATTGATTATTTTGCCGTCGAGATCTTCCGTAATGCGTAAATTCTGTGCCCTCATCTGTTTACTGCTCTTGTGGATGACAGTTACCGCTATCGCACAAGCCGATGGCGAGAAAAAAACGCTGTTTCCGGATTTGGCATCCGGGCTCCACCTCTACCGTTACGACTGGGATGTTGAAACGTGCGTCCTTTATGTCGCTGAGATGTCTCGACATGAGCCGACGTTACACTTTGAGGTAGCCCTCGCGAATGCGCAAGTCCTCGGCAAGGAAACCGTGCGTTCTATGGCGGATCGACGCACCCAACGCGGCGATCGGCGTGTTCTTGTCGCAGTCAACGGTGGGTTCGGTGTACTCGGTGATATGCGCGGCTACGGTGGTGTATTAGAGAACCTGCATGTCCAAGACGGTGAACTCATCACCCAACCCACAGATACCGAGGCATGTTTCGGGGTAACCGAGTCCGGAGAATTCTTGAGCACTCCCGTTGAAATGAAAGCAAGCGTGCAAATAGGTGCGCACACACTACCTCTCGGATGCGTTAATCAACGACGGCTTGATGGATGTCAGGTAACGCTTTATACACCACGACTCGGCGAATCAACCCATACCAACCGCCGCCGAGGCATGGAGATTCTAATCAGTGGACTTCCACTCCCTTTGACTCCAAATTATGTACATCCCTACCGCGTGGAAGACGTCTCACGCGATGGAAATAGCACGATCCCCAGAGACGGGGCGATTCTCTGGATTAGCACACGGTTGAAAAATTCAGGCGTTACCGAGTCCGATACTGGTGCAAATGGCACCCTTACCCTTACCCTCTCACCCCCTGAATGGAATCGAGTTCAACATGCTATCGGCGGACGGCTTCGACTCCTTAAAAATGGAAAAATAAATAAGACACTTGTGGACATGCATCACGCTGAAAAGCGGCATACCCCCGGCAAACGCGCGTCAGTATTGAATCTGAGCCATGAACCGCGCACCGCACTCGGATATAATGCAGACACACTCTTTTTAATAGTTGTTGATGGACGGCAACCAAAGTATAGCACTGGCTTAACCCTCTACGAACTCGCCAGCATTCTCATTGAACTCGGTGCTACCGAAGCGATTAATCTTGATGGTGGTTCCTCCAGCACCTTTGTTGTTAACGATGCGGTCATCAACAAGCCGTCCGGACAGCGAGAACGAGAGGTCCTAAATGCCGTCTTTATCACAGCGGATATTCGGTAGAAGCAATGCTTCTGTAGGAGGGAACTCCGATTCCCGACTTTCTTGTGTAAGAACGACCTCCCGGTCCCGATAAACAATTTCGGAGAACCATCTTGAAAATCTATCATAACGTGGTGGACAAATTCTCAATATGTCTCTTTCTGCTATTTTGCCCTATTTTACCCGCTAAATCGGCAGATACCCCTAAACTACTCAAGGCGATCCCACTTTCCCAGACAGCGATTCAACTACAATTTGACGGACAACTACAAGCAGAGACCGCAGAAGACCTGAGTAATTATCGAATTACCCCGGATGTCCAACTCGAATACGCCCTACTCGATTCACGAATGGATCGCGTTCTACTTCTCACTTCACCATTAGAGGTAGGAAAAACCTATCATCTCACGCTTCCGAATTCGCAGACTGGAATAGTGATAACGCTTCCACTTGTAAACGAGATAACCTTCGGTGCAGGAGATTTCGTTACATTCTCTGGAGGCTTGCAAGATACGACTCTAATTGTCAATAAAGATCGCAAGACGCGAAACAACAATGCGGGTGCCGAACCGACGCTCGTATGTGATCCGACGGGCAGTGTTTTCTTCGTCGCTTTTGACCTGTATGATGCCTTTGAAGACATGGGTATCCGAGAACCGACACAAGTCTTAGAAGCGACGATAAATCTACATGTCCAGCAATGTGATACTGATACTGCGCAGACCGTCATTTTTCGCCGTGTTTTGCTCCCGTGGCGAGAGGGAAGGGGGGTCTCCGAACGTGCAGAAGATAACGAACTCACCTATAACAGCGCGTTGCGTCGCAATCTCCCGTGGAACAGACCACCCGCGCAAGCAATGTTAGCAGGCATAGACGGCGATAATGAAAGCGATTACAACGGCTCTGAGGATGTCGCCCATCGGATTGATGGCACGTGTGAGATTCAAGGAGCAGGGAAGCCTTATACATTTAAAAGCGAACTTCTTACTGACGCTATCCGTTTTTGGGTGGCGAATCCCGATTACAACTACGGGTATCTCTTCGCCTTGCGTGATGGCAGTGCCCCTATCGTTTTTTCATCAAAAGAATCAGATGACGAAAACCTGCGTCCAATGTTGAAGATTTATTATAGGACGGTGAATTAAATGTTTGTTTTCAAATGTGCCTTCTCATAAAGAAATTATTGACTTCAATAAAAACATGTGATAAACTTATTAGGAGAAGAAAAGAGTACTTTTTGAAATCAGTAGTAGCCCAAGAAATGCGCTCTGACATCCTGATATTACTTTGGATGCGGCAGCCTTATGATAAACCGAGGGACAGATGAGTACTACAAACCGACAGAATCGATTAGATGCCCTAAAGATCCGTGAGGTAGAGGGAACCCTGACACAAAAGGAACGCGCGGAACTGGAGGCTATCTTCGCAGAATTGGATGCCGAGGAAGCAATAGCGTTGAAACAGTCAACTGAAAAACACCAAGAGTTCATTGACAGTTTACTTCAAAAAGAAACCGAACTTGAAACAGCCGTTGCACAATTACAAGTTATTGTCGATGCCCAGGAACAACTCGTGGAAGATGCCCATGCGTACCTGAAGCAACTTCGCTCTAAACGCTCGATCCTCGCAGATAAATATCATACGCTCACCGGAGAAGAGCTCGCCCGCACACGTTGAAACGGAATACTGTATGGATGAACAAAGGCGAGAAAAAGTCCGGGAACGTTATAACGCCAAGTGCGGATACTGATCGCCCGCAACTTATTGCACATCGTCTTCAGAAGCGCGAAGTTCAAAGAAGGCTTGATAAGATTGACGAACTGCATCAGAGGCTTCGCGATTTACGCCAACAGATGGTTCACACATATTCGATTTTCCAAGAAACAATGGACGAAATTGAACGTGAAATTAGATCGATTGAAGAAGGTAAAACACCAGATCTTAACTGAATGGTTGGAGCTTTCTGGACAGAGTTTTGTTCCTATACCTCTTTTTGATTGTCCCTACTCTATTTTTACACATACTCCCGCAAATACTCCAAAGTCCGATTTACCGCACCCAGATTTTCCTCAATCAATTGTTTCCCAATATTCCCCGCCGTCTCCCTCGCCTCTGTATCGTCCAGCCACATAGTAATAGCATCTGCCAACTGTCGTGCAGTGTGAACCAATTTTCCACCACCCCGCTCCACGAGGAGAGAGGCTTCATAGGCGTTTTGGATAGTCGGACCGAACAGGACAGGCTTCGCCATCGCAGCGGGTTCCATCACATTGTGAACACTTCCGCGAAAACTTCCGCCCACAAACGCGATATCTGCCATTCCATATAACTTCGCAAGAAGCCCCACCTCGTCAACGATAAGGATATCCACTGTCGCTAAGTCTATCTCGGATGTGAGTTCAGAGAAGCAGAGGTGTGCCAATTGCTGACGGTGCAGAGCAGCGCGGATTTCACGTATCCGTTCGAGGGTCGGTTCGTGCGGAACCAAGATGAGGTGCGGAAAAGTGTCGGGGGTATTTTCACGTAGCCGTTGATATGCTGGCAACAGTATTTCCTCGTCCTCTGTGTAGGTGCTACCAGCGATAAGAATCGGACGTTTTAGAGTCCGTTGCCCAGGAAAAAATTCGGGATCGGACTCAACGGCTACTGCGCGTCGGTAAACCTGTTCATATCGGGTATCACCAGTAACAATAATTTCGTATGTGGATGAGCAGAGTTCTTGAAAGCGAGCCGCATCCCCTTCCGAGATCGCACAATGCACTCGGATGTGCCGATGTACACTCCGGAAAAATGACTTCGCGAAACGCGACAACCGTTTCGATTCAGCGTGCAGCGTCCCAGCAACCACGATAATCGGAATGCCGTGTTTAGAGGCTCTCCAAACGAGATTCGGCCAAATGTCGAATTTGGAAAAAACGATCAACGTAGGTTCGATGAGACGGATCAGGCGTTCCGCATTGCGGAGTGTATCCAATGGAAGGTAAACAGCCGCATCTGCGTAGGGATAGGATCTGGCATTTGGCGCGACGGACGGGGAAAAGAAGGTTAAAACAATTCGGGTCTCTGCGTAAATCGCTTCGATCAGAGGTTTCGCTTGTTCAAATTCACCGACAGACGTAAAGTGAAACCATGCTGTTTTTTCCAGAGGTCGGGCGGTCTGGAGTTGAGCTGCCAGTTCTGCGAACACTCGTTTTCGCCCCTTAATCCCTTCCTGAATCTTCGGATTGCAGCACCCCGCACCGTGAAAACCGACAAACATAATCGGGACAGCAAACAGGTTGTAGACAAGTTGCCAAAACATAGTGGACCTTAGAGGGATGAAAGGATAGGAATGATGGGAGAATGGAAGGGTAAATCTGATTTACAAATCTTCCATTCTCCAGAGGTGTGATTACGAACAGGACGTGCTTATAGGACGTCTAAGATTTTTTTCTTGAGTGCATCTTTGGGCATCGCGCCGACAATCTGTCCCGCAACTTTGCCGTCTTTGAACACAAGCAATGTTGGGATACTCCGAACACCGTACTGCATCGCGGTTTGACGGTTGTCATCGACATTTACTTTTCCAACTTTAAAAGTCTCAGGGTTCTCACCGGCAAGTTCCTCCAAGATCGGTGCAATCATTTTGCAAGGACCGCACCACTCTGCCCAAAAGTCGACAACGATGGGTGTGTCTGATGTAAGCACCATTCCTTCAAACGTATCGTCACTAATTTCAAATGTGTTTTCAGCCATGATAACTCCTTTTTTTTACCTGGTAAGCGAAATGCCACCGTGTAATATTGTGCTGGAGAATTGATCTTATATGTGCCTTAATAGGATACCCTATTCTCACAAAAATTGCCAATCAATTTTTCATCTTCACAGCAAAATTATTTACCATACTTTCAATTCTATGGAGAAAGGATTTATGGAAAAATATCTTCATTGCTGGTGGAGTTTGTGATCTCACCTACCATCCCTGAAAATCAGGTGATATTACGCTCATCAGAATGTGGAAACTGAAACCAAATTGTCGCTCGCTCGTTTTTTTCTTGATAAAAAAAGTGAAATATAATATACTGAGGGAAATTGAGAAATAACGAATTTTTCAACCAACGCGATAAACATAACGTTAATCCGAACTCACAATTATAAGAAGGAGGTACCGCATGCCTGATAAAAATAAAAAGCAAGGGACGAATATCTCGCGCCGGAATTTCTTGAAAGGCGTAGGTACAGGAACCGTTGCCGCAACTGTGGCACCGAGTGTCTTGATCAGTAGTGAAAAAACTGCCGATGCCCAAGCAGGCGACGCTATCGCGAATGCGACAATCGAACTCAATATCAACGGTAAATCGTATCAGGTCGAGGTTGAAGCGCGAACAACGCTTCTAACCGTTTTGCGTGATGGAATTGATACAAGCGGAAAGAATGTCGACTTAACTGGTGCCAAACTCATTTGCGATCGCGGTGAGTGTGGCGGCTGTACCGTCATAGTAGATGGGCAGTCGGTCTACGCTTGCATGATGCTCGCAATCGATGCACAGGGTAAGCAGATAACAACCGTCGAAGGGTTAGCAGATGGAGACGATTTGCACCCTGTTCAGGAAGCATTCGTCCAACACGACGCGCTAATGTGTGGATTCTGCACACCCGGTTTCATCGTCTCATCCGCAGCACTGTTGAACGAGAACTCGAGTCCGACGCTTGAAGAAATTAAGGTCGGTTTGTCTGGAAACACCTGTCGCTGTGGAACCTATCCATTCATCTTTGATGCTGTCAAAACCGCATCACGGAAGATGTGATTTGACAGCAAGACTTGACTGGCGAGACGCAAGAGCCTACCGCGCCACTGGGGCAGTTGGCTATAGGAGAAAAACACATGGCATCATGGGGAGAAGCAAGTGAATCTCGACTTATCGGGAAACGGGTACCCCGTTTGTCCGGTAAGGATAAAGTTACTGGAAAAGCGAAGTATACTTTTGACATCAATGAACCCGGAATGCTTTACGGACGCATCTTGCGTTCTGAGACCGCACACGCCACCGTTATGGGTATTGACCTGAGCGAAGCAGAGGCGTTACCCGGGGTCAAGGCTGTTATCCCGCTCATTGAAGTGGGTAATAAACTCCGGTATCAAGGGCAAGAAATTGCCGCTGTTGCCGCTGAAACGGATGACATCGCTCAGGACGCGATCCGCCGCATTTATGTCGACTTAGAGGAATTACCCCACGTCGTCACAGAAGCGGACGCAATGGCAAAGGGCGCGCCGCAAATCCGAGAGGATTGGGCGGGTAATCAGAGTGAACCGAATATCAGGGAAGATGGCGATATCAAGGCAGGATTTGCTGAAGCCGCTGTTGAAGTTGAGGCTACCTATCATACACCTGTTCAGACGCACGTTTGTTTGGAAACACACGGGCACGTCGCAAAATGGGAAGACGATCAAAATCTTACCGTTTGGGCATCCACACAAGCCGTTTTTGGGGTTCGTAACGATTTCGCACAGCATTTTGAATTGCCCGCAAACCAGGTGAGAGTCATTACAGAACACATGGGCGGCGGATTTGGAAGCAAATTCGGACCCGGTATAGAAGGACGCACAGCGGTTGAGTTGGCACGTATGACCGGTAAAGCGGTCAAGTTAATGCTGACCCGGAAAGCCGAGCATCTTGTTGCTGGCAATAGACCCTCAATGACACAGCACGTCCGCGCCGGGGCAACAAGAGACGGACGACTGATCGCTTACGATATGAAGGGCCACGGCACAGGCGGTATCTCCAGTGGGGCAGGTTTCACAGGACCTTACGTCTACCATGTACCAAACAGTCGGGCAGAACGGGTCAACGTGGCTCTCAACGCTGGTAACCAACGCGCGATGCGTGCCCCTGGACACCCGCAAGGCGCATTCGCAATGGACTCTCTGATGGATGAACTTGCCGAAAAACTCGGTATGAACCCGTTGGAATTTCGTCGTATCAATGATCCAAATGAAGTGCGGCAGGCGCAATACACCCTCGGCGCACAAGAGATAGGCTGGCACCGCCGTAACAAGATCCCCGGCACCGGCACCGGCGTGAAAAAACGCGGCATCGGAGTTGGCAGCGGACAATGGGGTGGTGGCGGTGGACGCGGCACAGAAGCGCGGGTCACTATCAATGCAGATGGCACCGTCGAAGCTGTCACCGGTACACAAGACCTTGGAACCGGTGTCCGCACAGTTATTGCAATGATTGTTGCCGAAGAATTCGGACTCAATACAACCGACGTTCAGGTAAAGATCGGCGATAGCCAGCCGGGATTGCCCTCTGGTGGGAGTGGAGGTAGTCAAACCACGCCTTCAGTCGCTCCTGTTATCAAAACCGCAGCAGCAGCAGCGAAACAGAAATTATTTGAACGTATCGCGCCTTTACTTGAGGCACCTGTCGGAGACCTTCGAGTCGGTACTGGTACTATCTACGTTGTTTCTGACAGAACCAAGACAATTACGTGGAAACAGGCTGCCGGTCAACTCGGCATGGAGAGCATTAGCGAAGGTGGGACTTGGGAGGAGGACCTCCGCCAAAACGGGGCCGCAGGTACCCAGTTCGCTGAAGTTGAAATTGATACGCAAACCGGGGCTATCAAGGTCCTCAAAATTGTCGCCGTTCAGGATTGCGGATTGGCGATTAACCGGTTGACAACGGAAAGCCAAATTAATGGCGGTGTTATCATGGGATTAGGTCAGGCAGTGTTGGAGGAGCGGCTCATGGACCCACATACAGGACGAATGCTCAACGCGAACCTTGAGGATTACAAGGTGCCCGGAACTCTCGATATCCCTGAGATTAAATCCATTGTTTTCGATACGCACCGAAAAGTTACAGGTGTTGGTGAACCTCCATGTATTCCGACACCCGGGGCTATTGCGAATGCCGTTTACAATGCAATTGGGGTCCGGATCCGATCTTTGCCCATAACACCCGATAAGATCCTTGACGCACTCGCTGACAAGGCATAAGGAAGAAAGATGTTCTTCGCAACATCAAAAAACCTAAGCCTGTAATGAAATGGAAGGCGAATCTACGGAAAGGTACTTCATTCATTCAACTCACCTGACCGAACCGCAAGGAAAATTAGAAAGATGGAAAAATTTAGTTACGTTAACGCTACCAGTCTGGAGCAGGTCACGTCACTCTTGAGTGAAAGCGGTTGGGGCGAAGTTATGCTTATCGCCGGCGGCACGGATCTGCTCACAGAACTCAAAGAGTACATTGAAACACCCAAAACGCTTGTTAATCTCAAGACGTTGCCAGGTATGGACGGCATCGAGGTAGATGCCTCGGGCTTGAAAATCGGCGCATTAACCACTGTCGCTGACATCGCTATGCATCCGACTATTCAGCATCACTATACTGTCCTGTCACAAGCTGCAGGTTCTGTCGCAACGCCACAGATTCGGAACGTCGGGACACTCGGCGGAAATCTCTGCCAGCGTCCGCGGTGTTGGTATTACCGGGATGAAACCACCCATTGCCTGAAAAAGGGAGGAGACATCTGTCACGCAGTTGAGGGTTTGAACAAATATCATGCGATACTCGGGGGGGATCCTGTCTATATTGTGCATCCTTCGGACCTCGCACCAGCGTTGATCGCCTTGGGTGCCTCGGTCAAAATCGTCGGACCTGAGGGCGTGAAAAATATCTTGCTTGAGGAATTCTTTACATTACCCGCTGCGAATCCATTCCGGGAAAATGTACTGAACCCCAATGAAATTGTCGTTGAGGTTAGCGTTCCGGTACCCAAGCCGAATACCAGGAGTTTCTATTTCAAGGCGCGTGAGAAGGAAGCACTTGACTTCGCATTATCAAGCGTTGCCGGTGTTTTTGAAATGGACGGGAAAACCTGTAAAACCGCCAGTATCGTTCTCGGCGGGGTCGCTCCCGCACCGTGGCGTTCTAAAGAAGCCGAAGCCGCACTCACAGGAAAGATGATCGACGAATCGGTGAGCCAACAAGCCGGCGCGGATGCCGTCAAGGACGCGCAACCCTTGAACGACAACGCGTATAAGGTAACCTTAACACAGAATCTTGTCAGCCGTGCCGCGATGATGGCCGCAAGCTAAAGGAGCAGTGATATGTTACAAGGAAAAGCACTTCCAATCTTTAATCGCCCGATATGTCAGTACCTTCGGACGAAGGCGATTTACATTCCAGGCGGCAACTTGCAGAACCTCGTTGAAAACAATCCAGGTTCGCACTATTGGTGCAATTGCACCATGCAAGTCGTAGGACCCGATGACGAATTTGTATCGCCAGACGCTTGTAAGCAGTCGCGCCCCTGTTTTAACCCTGTTGGTGGTGAGCCAGTGGTGTAACATCGCAACGGCTGGAACATAAGAATGACAAAACGGAGAAGGGCAGTCGGCACCCGAAACCGGCTGCCCTTCTGCCATAGTCTCTATGTGTTTTTTTACTCATTTTGATCATCGGCTCCGTATGGGGCTCAATAAAATATTTAGGTAATCTTACAAAAGAAGGTTCTATAATCCTAAAATCCAGAAAAATCGGCACGAAAACCCAATAAGTAAAAAAATGTTTCTGAAATCGTTGATGCAATGGATACATATCGGCTCTGTCGTTCTGATGATAGGAGGATTCTTTTTTTTTCGCGTTGTTTTACTCCCGATTGCCGAACAGGCTTCTAAACCGGAAGCATTGATCTCATCCGCATTAAGACGCTTCGGTGGTATTGTCTGGACGGCATTGTTAACCGTCCTCATATCCGGATTGTATAATTTCATTACCTTCTTTCGCGCCGCACGCGCAGTTGCCGCTACTGGAGTGATTGTATCAGATTACTCGCTCTATATCCTCGTCTTGGGAGTGAAACTTTTTATTGTCTTCTTGATATTTACATTAGCAATTATCCTAACGTTCCCCTATTCTGTCTTTGATGTATTTCAGAAGAAACCAGCACCCTGGCTCAACCTTACGGTAATTTTCGGATTGATAGTTATTTTTCTCTCTGCTTTCTTACGCCGGTTAGGGTAAAATACTAATAATTCCACTTGCTACTAACGAATAAGGAAAATTAAAAATGGCTGTTTTGAGCTCTGAAGATCGGGCTTTCTGGGAAGAGAACGGTTATGTCGTTATCCGAAATGCCGCACCCCCAGAATTAATACAGAATGTGGCACAAGCCGTCTGGGATTTCCTTGAGATGGATGCCAACGATCCAGACACTTGGTATCCCGACCCGCCTCGTAAAGGTATCATGGTCGAAATCTATCAGCACCCGGCGCTATGGGCGACTCGTCAATATCCGCGCGTGCATCAAGCTTTCACCGAGGTTTGGGATAATGAGAAACTTTGGGTGAGTTTCGACCGTGCCAGCATGAGTCCACCCAACCTTTCTGGAAAATTTGAACGGACAAACTTAGGTCTCCATTGGGATGCGTCTGTAGACCTGCCTTTCCGGTTCCACGTTCAAGGTGTGCTTTATCTTACCGATACTGCTGCCAATCAAGGCGCGTTTACATGTGTGCCTGGGTTCCACAATAAGATTGAAGAATGGGTAAAAAGTCTGCCAGAGGGTGCCGATCCGAGGCAACAAGATTTAGTGGCACTCGGCGCAGTGCCTGTGCCCGGAAAAGCCGGTGATCTCGTTATTTGGCACAGTGCGTTGCCACATAGCGCAGGCATCAACACTGCCGAGGCACCACGCGTCGCGCAATATATCACTATGTCCCCGACAGGAGAAGCGAATCCGGAGGCACGCGAACGCCGGGTCAAGGCATGGAAAGAACGCATGGCGGGTTTCAGTGGCGAACGCGCAGAAAAAGAGCATGAATCCGGCGATACCGCGTATCTGACCGAACTCGGCAAAAAATTGTTAGGACTTGAGGCCTGGGGATGAACCTGCCTCTCAACTATCTTGTCCGCAGTTACCTCCGATGGTGTCCAATCACTGACGGGAAACGTTTGCTGTTAAAGTTAACAAAGGATTTGATTACACCGGATGACCCTATTCCTGTCTTTGAGAGCAAATACGGATTCCGACTGAAAGCCAATCTCACGAATCCTGAGCACCAGTATCTCTATTTTTACGGGACGCATGATGAGAGGCATGTCGTTACCAAACTCCTGAAGATTATTCAGCCCGGAGATGTCTGTTGGGACATCGGGGCGAATATCGGGTTTTATACGTGTCTCCTCGCCTCACGGGTTGAAGATGCTGGTACTGTCGTCGCATTTGAACCTGCTTTACGCACCTCTGGCTACCTTCATGAGAATGTCTCTCTGAATCGGTTCACGAATGTTACTGTTGTCAATAAAGGGCTTGGTGACACGGTAGAACAACGGCATCTCTACTACGCCGAGGCGGGACTTGCCGAAGGCACTGCTTCCTTAAAGTATCCCAACGGACGAGCGGCATCGGAACGTGTAACGCTTGACACGATTGACAATCTCACCCAGGAACTTCCCGTTCCGGATTTCATCAAGATTGATGTAGAGGGGTATCAATTAGAGGTGCTACGTGGTGGTAAGCACTGCTTAAAAACGCACGCACCTCTCTTAATGGCGGAGTTGAAGGATGTTGGTGAAACAAATCAGACCATGTTCGGAGAGATAGAGAATTACGTTGCAGATTTAGGGTATCAACTTTATGAAATCAAGAAATATTCTATCCGGCGATGTAAGAAGCTTTCTGATTCACCGAAAAGAAATTTCTTCCTCGTCAAAGAGCATTCTCGTGCCTTTTCCAGAATCTTACCCTGGCTCAGGTGTTAACCGTCCCAGCACCGGATACGCAGGATCGTTATATCCTTTACCGGTGTGCTCTCCGGGTGGAACAAGTTCGTTGATAGTTGCCTCGTCGGCTTCCGTTAGCGTGCAATCTAAACACCCCAAGTTATCCTCTAATTGTTTCATTGTGCGCGGTCCGATGATAACAGAGCTAATTATCGGATTTGCCAGCACCCACGCCAAAGAAAATTGCGTCAGTGTTTTGCCGTGCGCATCCGCCAGCGGTTTGAGGTTTTGCGCGACTTCGTAACTTTCCTCGCGAAGTTCCGTCTGCAAAATTCGTCTATCCTTACGTGCTGCTCGTGAACCCGCAGGCGGCTTTTTACCGGGCAAATACTTACCAGCCAACACGCCTCGTGCCAACGGACTATACGGCACAACCCCCACGCCATATTTCTCACAGAACGGCAGCAACTCTACCTCAGGATCTCGGTTCACAATGTTATAAAGCGGTTGGACGCATACAAACTCTTCCAGTCCTTGCTTTTCGCTCGTCCAAAGTGCCTCGCAAATACGCCACGCCTGAAAATTGGAACAGGCGATATAGCGCACTTTTCCCTGCCTCACGCAATCATCCAAAGCCCGTAGCGATTCTCCAATTCGCGTGGAAGCATCCCAACGGTGCAAGTAATAGACATCAATGTGATCGGTATCGAGGCGTTTCAGGCTCGCTTCGACTGCCGACATGATATGGAATCGGTGTGAACCTGCTGCATTCACATCATCTCCCATATTGCCGTGAACTTTTGTGGCAATGACCCATTTTTCTCTATCTTCACGTACCGCCTTCCCAATAATCCGCTCCGATTCACCATCATTATAGACGTTCGCGGTGTCCATAAAATTAATGCCCGCATCCAGTGCCTTGTGGATAATCCGAATTGAATCCTTTTCATTTGTCGGTCCACCGAACATCATTGTACCGAGACAGAGCGGCGAAACCTTTACGCCTGCGCGTCCGAGTGTTCTATATTCCATATTTTTCCCCTTCTTAACTAACAACTGATAACTGAAAACTACTTAAGCCATCCGTATCCCACCATTGACATCAAGTGTTGCACCCGTCACATACTGCCCCTCTTCCGAAGCAAGGAAGAGGATAGCGCTCGCAATTTCTGAGGCATCAGCGACACGTCCTAACGGAATCTGATCTGTCATATCAGGATGGTTTTTCGCCATCTCCGTTGCCGCTACTCCGGGGGCGATGGAGTTCACCGTAATTCCGTACTCTCCGAGCACACGTGCCAACGATTTTGTCAGGCACATGACACCCGCTTTTGAAGCGGAGTACGGAGCAGAAGCAACCAAGCCTCCGACCTGTCCCGCTAGCGAACCGAGGTTGATGATCCGTCCGGAGCGTTGTGTTTTCATCGTCTCCATTACCGCTTGTGAACAGAGGAACGGACCCTTGAGGTTCACCGCCATCATCCGATCCCATTCCGATTCCGTGCATGCATCGATACGCGTATAACTAAAAATGCCAGCATTATTGACTAAAATATCGATCCGTCCGAACGTGTCGAGTGTTTCCTGAACCATCTTGCGCACAGAATCGCCATCCGCTACATCCGTTTCAATCACCCGACATTGCCTACCGATCGCAGTTATTTCTGCTGAAGCCGTTTCCGCATTCGCTATATTCACTTCAGGGATTACAATATCCGCGCCTTCTTTAGCGAACGCGAGACACGTTGCTTTCCCAATACCTCCGCCACCACCTGTAACAATCGCAACCTGTCCTTCTAAACGCATGTATGTTTCTCCTTTTGCTGTTTTTTGTGGCACGCAGTCAAGTTAACACTGCGCTCTTTTCCTTCTTGCAAAATCGCAATAAATATAGTAATATACTCTTATTATCACACGAAGCTTGCAAAAAGTCAACAGGACAGATTGCGTTGAAAATTAGCATTCATTGTAATTGTAATTGTTATTCCTATTTGTTTGTGGCAATCGGCATAAGGAGAATTGAAATATGAAAAAAAACACATTTTTACGTTGGCTCAAACCAGTTCTGGTCATGAGTCTCGCTTGTTCTTTTCTGTTTACAGCGGCAGCACAGAATTATTATCCCGCAGACATCGGGAATACGTGGGTTTTTGACAGTGTTGATGGTGAGGAGCAGAGCACCTATACCCTTGAGGGACCCGAAATTATTGACGGTGAAGAGCGTATCCTCCTGAAAATTAGGACCGAGGAACTCAGCACTGGAGACAGGGACACCGACAGGTATTTTCTGACTGTCGGGGACGATGCCATAGAACTCCATAAAACTACCTTTGAATTAGTTGAACCACGTGCTATGGTGACTGCGAATTTTCCAACACCTGTCACTTTTTTCCCGTTACAGTTAGAACTGGGAGATAAATGGCAGATAGCGGCGGATGCGGATGTGGAACTGGAGATCGGACTCGCTATATCTGGGAAAAGTAGCACTGATTTTGAAGTTGTTGAATTTGAGGACGTGATTACGCCAGTCGGAACATTCAAGAACTGTGCTAAGGTACTGTTAGGTGTAAATTTCACTGCTGGTGGATTCTTAAATCTTGATTCGAGTACTCACCAATGGTTCGCTCCTGATATAGGTCCCGTGCAATTCGAGAACAACGATGGTTTGATCTTTAGTTTGGTAAGTTCCAATCTGCTAACCGAGTCTGAGGAACCTGAAACTTCAGAGGAAGACACTGTGCCTGAACAGCCTGCTGAGGAAGATGTTACGACACCCGAACCTCCTGCGGAAGAGGATATTGTGTCTGAACAGCCTGTTGAGGAAGATGGTATGCCTGAACCGATTCCTTACGATATAAATGGAGATGGCGTTGTGAATATCTTGGACCTCACTTTCGTGGCTTATCGCTTCGGAGAATCCGATTCTGACGCAGATGTCAACGGCGATGGCACTGTTAATATTCTGGATTTGGTGCTTATCGCACAGAATTTGAGTAATTAACCTAAAAAATCCTGTAACGCGTGTCCTAATCTGATATTTTTTGTTGAAAACCTTTGATGAATCTGATAGTATTTGGGCATTATTACACAAAGTTTGGAAAAAATCTGCATGGTCAGTTGGAAAGTGGCATTAGTTGTTGTTATCATTGTCGCTCTGGTGATGGCGATCGGAATGTGGTTTGGGTATCAATACGTCTCAGACCAGCGTGACATGTCCCCAGAGGGATGGCGCAAGCGTTCTAACACAGCGGACTCGCGTTTTGATGATCCACTTGTGTTTTCACCTTTTCTCATAAGCGTTTCGCAGAAACAATGTTACCTTTTGTAAGTATTATTCGTGTCTATATCTTTTTCAAAGAGGAGATTTAAAGTATGAAAACTACCAAATTTATGTTTTGGCTGGCACCACTCCTTGTATTAAGCCTCGTCTGTAGTTTCACACCTACAGCAATAGCGCAAAATTATTTCCCGGCGGTGGTCGGCAATACGTGGGTTCTCTTGAGTACCGATGGCGCGGAGCGACGCACCTATACCTTTGAGGGTCCCGAAACTGTTGACGGTGAGGAACTTATCTTCTTTAATCTCATCAAGGAGACAGTCGGAACAGACGTAGTTGCGTTTGATAAGTCTTGGATAAGTGTTGGTGAAGATGGAGAGATTCTACTACATCAAGTTGCCTTCGACCGAGGGGCATTTGGCATCGCCGAGGCGACTTTTGATCCACCCGTTACGAATTTCCCAGCCGCGCTACCCTTAGGACATACGTGGGAGATTGTGACGGAAACAGTACTGAAAATCGTGGGAGCAGCGACTACTACCAGCACTTTAGAGGTTGTTGCAATCGAGGATGTTGAGACCCCGCTCGGCGTATTCAAAGACTGTGTTAAGGTGGAGACGAATCGAAGAGCCGTCACGGCACTTACAGTTATACGTGAGAATGAGTTCCTATGGCTTGCCCCCGATGTTGGTCCCGTCAAATTCCAGGATACAAATGAAATTGTTTTTGACTTGGAAAGTTACAATCTTGTTGAGGCACCCGCTGTTGAGGACGCATCTGCTGAAGAGCCTCCAATCACTGAAGAAACTCCAGCCGTTGAAGAAACTCCAGCTACTGAGGAAGTGCCACCTGCTGAAGAAGTTCCAGTCGTTGAAGAGACACTCTCTACTGAGGAAACTCCTGAGGAACCAGCCCCAGAAGAACCGATGCCGGAACCCATCGTGGAAGGTCCCGGTTTTGATATAACGCTTGAACCCGGATTGAACATGATTTCTATTCCACTGATGCCAGCAGCACCCTACACAGCCAAATCCTTGGCAGAAATGCTGGACGCAACAGCTGTCATTCAACTCGATGCAACAGCGCAGCGTTTTATCGGCTACACGGTTGCGGATGAAGGTGATGGCTTTGACGTTACAGGGGACAAAGGTTATATCGTCAATACCCCTGCTGGCGGCATGGTGAAGTTTACAGGTGAGGCGTGGGATAACCAACCCGAACAACCTGAACCCGAAGAAGCACCTGTTGAGGAACCTGCCCCAGAGGAGGTTGCTGAAGAACCAGCCGCTGAGGAAGAGGCACCCGCTGATGATGCCGCTGATGCTGGTGGAGATGACGTAGCCGCTGAGGAAGAGGCACCCGCTGATGATGCCACTGATGCTGGTGGAGATGATGCACCCGCTGATGCCGCTCCCGCCGCTCCAGCACTCGCAACCTATGACAGCGCATGGGCGTTTATCGTTACCAGTGACATCCATGGTATGGAAACTGGCACAGCGTATACCCTCGTCGCAGAAAACCTCCGCACAGGTATTGTTGCCACGGAGAATCTCACAAGCACTGCGAAACGTTCCTCTGCCGTCTGGGCAGATCTGAACCGTAAGAGTGTTGTTGAGGCAGGCGATAGACTCAAAGTCGCGCTGTATGATGAAAACGGTAGAATCGTCTCCGGTCCGTTCCAACGCACGGTCACGACGAGTGACATTCGCAATGCGTTCCTGAGTCTGCAACTGAACGTAGGAGACATTCAGCCACAAGACACGCTCTTGGCGCAGAACTTCCCGAATCCGTTCAATCCAGAAACGTGGATTCCGTATCAGTTGAGTGCGGCGACAGAAGTGAAGATCGATATCTATGATGTATCGGGTCGCTTGGTTCGTTCGTTGGATCTCGGATGGCAACCGACAGGTTCGTATATGACGCCGTCGAGTGCTGCGTATTGGGATGGTAAGAACGCTGTAGGCGAACGTGTCGCGAGTGGTATCTACTTCTATACGCTACAGACATCAGATTTTGCTGCGACCCGACGGATGGTTATCCTGAAGTAGACGACACAGCAATGCAACTCACTCAAACGCCTTGGTCTCCGCATCGAGGCGTTTTTTTTTCGAATACCTTGCTATTTTAGTGGTATAATTGTAACCGCACTAACTCCGACGAAGGGAAATCAAATGATCAGAAATACCGTCCTGCTTATTGTGCTGTTCTGTGTTTTCACCAACATAACGAGTGCTCAGAATTATTATCCTGCTACTATCGGGAATACTTGGGTTTTGGAAAGTACAGATGGTGCGGAACGTACCACTTACACAATTGAGGCGACTGATGAATCTTTCAACGGCGAACAGGTCCGCATCCTTGAAATCACGACAGAGGTATTAGGCACAAGCACTGTCAGAACAAGCACTGTCCTCTTTCAGGTAGAGGAGGAAGGTATGGAACTCCATAGCATTGTCGCTGAACTCGGGGATGTTTTCGGTGTGGCGCGTATCGAATTCTCACCGCCTGCCGTGTTTTTTCCGCCGACGCTTCAACTCGGTGAGGTGTGGGAAACACAAGGAGAAACAGAAGCCAATATAGTAGGTCCCCTGACGGTCTCCAGTGTGAATAAAGTTGTCGCTGTTGAGGATGTCGTCACACCGGCGGGAACGTTTGAAAACTGTCTAAAGATTCGAGTGAACACGAAAACTACTGCTGCATTAGGGATAAGTCGTTCTACCTCTTACCAGTGGCTCGCACCAGATCATGGGCCTGTTAAATTTGAAACCGATCAGGATATTGTCTTTGAGTTAGTCAGTTCAAACCTAATCGCGACCAAGATACCTTATGACGTGAATGACGATGGCACTGTGAATATCTTGGACCTCGTCTTTGTAGCCTCTCGCTTTGGGCAGACGGATCCGAAGGCTGATGTAAATGCCGATGGCACCGTTAATATTCTCGATGTGACGCTTATTGCTCAGAATTTTGGGAATTAAGCGATATAGCGTGATACATACAAGTCTCGTAGTCTTATATCGAACTCAGGAAATATAAAGATAACTTTCCACGTCCACTACAATTGTTAGGAAGATTTCGATGCGATCCCGATTCTGTTTTCTTTTCTGTCTCTTGGCATTAATATTGGGCGAAATACAGGTTAGTTCCGTTTTTGCCAGAGCACCATCAACAGCAAAGATTGTGTTTACTTCCACTCGTGATGGCAATTCGGAAATCTATATAATGAATCCGGATGGAAGTAAACAGGTAAACTTAACTCGACATCCTTCAAGAGATCTCGCGCCTGTCTGGTCTCCAACGGGTCAGCACATCGCTTTTAACTCAGACCGGGATGGGACTCGTGATACCTACATAATGGATGCAGATGGCAAAAATGTAAGGAAGGTATTTCGGAGGTTGGCATATAGAGAGTACCCTGTTTGGTCTCCAGATGGAAAAAAACTGGTTTATACGCACATTTCTGACTGGAGTATTTATGTCGGTACAATAGATGGTGGACACGAGGAGCGCATCACCTCAACAAATTTTCTTGGCGGATGGCCCACTTGGTCACCTGACGGTTCAGAGGTGGCTTTTATATTCACAGCCGGCCCAGGGAACTATCGCTTGAAGGTCGTCAACCTCAGGACGCACGAAGAAAGGGTGCTGATGCCAAATGGGGAACAGGGAACATTTTTCGATCCTGATTGGTCTCCGGATGGGACGCGTATAGCGTTCTATTGGTCCAAAAAGGGGATTTATGTGTTAGATAGGAATGGAAGAAACTTAAAAAGTCTTGTTTCCAACGCAAGCCGTCCCGCGTGGTCCCCGCTTGGAGACGAGCTTGTTTATGGAAAGGGACAACAACTCTTCAGATTCAATCTCAGTAGCCGTAGATCTAAGCAGCTCACACGGGGTGCAGTCAATTTTGGCGCAGATTGGTTTGCCCCACAACTCTTGCCTGTTCAGCCTCAAAACTCGTTGCTAACAACGACGTGGGCAACCCTCAAGCAGAGATAATACGCATAGGTCGCCAAGTTAAACCGAATGCTGTTTCGCTTCTCCTGTCCCGAGTGTTATTGTATCCCATACTGACGTTTCACCGGTTCGCAATCGCCATGAGAACGTAAGCGATGTGTCACCGCCATTGTAAAAGACGACTTCTGCACGCTTTTCTGTTTCGAGAATAGGTCGCACCAGAGAGAGAAGCGTCGGTGGATGGCTGTGGCTGTCCCCGTGCCGAACCTCCAGAAGTTGGGCGACTTCACTCTGGACTTCACGCGTGCCGAGAAGCAAAGGACCATAGCATGCTGTGACCGCACCTTGTCCCCAATTCCGTCCATGACCCGCTGCAACCGAGCACACCGCACCGCCCATATCGGCGTGTTCTCTTCCACCCCGCAACACACGTCTCGCAATTTGTAAACGCGTCGCCGCACTTCGTAACGCTCGTAGTGCATAACCGATTTCACCAGTCACTTGATACGCAAGCGTGAAGGTGGCAGTTGAAGGCTCCTGAATAGGTTTCACAGATCCATCGTCTGACCATTCACCCCAGTATGCCATATCCGCCCGTTTTCCTACACCGGGTTCCCGACGGCGTACCTCTTGTGGGAAAATTAATGCCAGTAGTTCTGGGGGGGCGTCAGGAAGTCCTGCTAACCCAGCACGGATATCCTCGTCGAATTTAGTGTCCCCAAAAGTCCAACGGTAGTAACTAAGTGCCGCCGCCGCGGGATCATTAAACGGATCGCTCAACGATGTCACTAACGGTGCTACAATCCGCTTTGCCGCCGTCTTGAAAATCTCTTCTCCAGATAGCAGATAGAGGTCCCCCAATGCGTAGATCGCACCAGAAGCCAACAAAACCTCAATACCAACGAGAGGGTCCCCTGGGATGTGATGCGTACTTGCCACGAGTCGCTGTAGATTCTTCTCGTTGATGGTAGCTTCGTCGAACCCCTCTCCGTTGAGCGTCCACAGCAACGGCATTGGGTCCGGTGCCTCAATAAGCCGTTCGGCGCGCTTTCTGCCATACCGCAGTGCCCACGTCAGATAACGTTCCTCACTTGTTACACGATACGCCGCAATCGCGATATGGATGAATCGGAAATGTTCCGCCATTTCATACGCGTTATTTTCATCGTTCGTCACATCTCGGCTGCCGATATTGTACCCGATAAATGTGTCGCGGTCATAGTCATACCAAGGCGGAATCTCTGGCGCCCAGTTCCCGATATGTTCCGCCGCATCCGTCAGGAGCGTAGTTACTTCCGTGTCCTCTGGCATTAGACCGATATAACGAGGCAAGAAAAGGAGAAACGGTTCCGGTCCGTGATGTGCTTCCGCTTTCGGTTCGTATCCGTGAACACAGTCCCGTTTCACCCAACCGAGCAGTGCCGCCTTCAGTGTATCGAAGTGTTGTAGAACGGTCGTATCACCTGTGATTAAATAGTGTGGAAACCATGCGAGCGCATAGTTCGCCTCGTCCTCGCCACCGTCGTTCGGACCTGGTGGGTCAAGTAGCATACTCTGTTTCAGCCAGCGTCCCATTTCGTTCCTGAGCGTATGATATGCCTCGTAGCATTCATGGATACCGTTGTTCATTAATCCCTCCTACAGCAGCGACTTCACAAACTCGATACTCCGTTTCGCGATTGTCTGTGGATCCGGGTTGAAGTCGAAAACCTCTGTCGAAACGTAGCCGCTATAATTAATCTCTTTTAAGGCTTCAATGATCGGTGGGTAATCTACAGTGCCAGAACCGGGTAGATAGCCGTTGTCGTCGTTGGAATGGAAATGTGCGACGTGGGGGGCATGGTTACGGATCTGTGTTGGCATATCCAGCCCCTCTTTTGCAGTGCTACATACATCCAAAATCATCTGGAAATTCGGATGATTGACATCTTTCACCATCTCGGCGGCTTTGTTGGGGTTCGTGATGAAATTCGTCTGATCGCTCGACAACGGTTCCATGCATAACATCACATCTCTTTTGCCTGCCAGTTCAGCACCCTCTGAAAAAGTCGTCCGCGCGTATTCCCAAGCTTCTGCAAATGAGAGAGGGTCCATCACATTTCGTTGTTGCGGTGAACCGATCACCATCACTTTGCCGTCTAAATCGGCACATAGGTTAATCAGCGCGAGAAAATAGTCCCGCGTTTCTTTCCGAGTATCTGCGTCCGGGTGGTTAATATAGAGTCCGGGGGGCGAGACGAGTAGCCAATGAAGTCCGGCAATCTCTATCTTCGCGCTTTCTGCCGCCTTGCGGATACGTGTCCGTTCGGTCTCGCTGATGTCTAAAACCGAATCTGCTAAAGTGAACGGTGCGATCTCAACCGCCTCGTAACCGAGTTCAGCGGTATAGGTAAAAACATCTTCGATTTTCCAATCTTCAAACATTTCGTTGCATATTGCAATTTTCATTTTTTAATTATTCCTTGCGGGTAAATGACGTGGATTTGAACTTTAATGTTCCATTCTCGAAACCGCTCTCCATTTCATTACGAGCTAAGTTTTTGGTGTTTCGGACTTCCCTATTCTAAAGGAGTTATGCTTTTTTGTCAAATTTTGCTATCGTTCAAAAACGCCGCACCAACTCCATGCTCCAAAATCGCGGTTCATTGACATAACCGCTCAAATTATTAAAGTCAATACCACCGGTCGGAGACGTATCGTTGAGAATATTGCGCCCTATAAGTGCCACCTCTATGTCGTTCGGGAATAGATAAGCAAGTCGGACACCACCGTCCAGAAGCCAAGCGTCCGTGAATTCCACCGATTCATAGAGAAAGAACCGCACTCGACTGCGGTATGCCCAGTCCGTCGATACAATCAGACGCGCACCTCCCGGAAGTGGGAGCATATACCGCAATGATACATCAGCGATCCAACCCGGAGCCTGAGGCAAACTGTTGCCGTTGATAGAAAAAGTCCCTGGCGCAGTAGCCTGCGGATCCAGAACTGTACACGGAGCACCACAACCTTGGATCGCCAAATTCGGGTCGTCAATGCGCGTTTGGTTGTAACTCAGTCCCGCTGCGATCTCCAGCGTTGTGATGGGTAAGAACGTCAATTCTGCTTCAATACCCCGTCCGATAGTGCTGTCGGCATTCACCAACCGATTGAAATTAGCTTCTCCACCTACCGCTGTCAGTTGCTGATCTCGCATAAAGTAGTGGAATGCCGCCAGATTCAGGTGCAGCCGTTGTTCCCATAAGCGTAACTTCGTGCCACCTTCAACAGAAAGGATGGTCTCCGTATCTGCCACCGTGACAACGTCTCCGAACAGCAACCGCCCTTGGATACTGGGGGCGCGAAACCCCCGCGCCGCACGCAAATACGTCTGTATACCGGGTGCCGCTTGATAGCGCAGACTCAGATCCCCGCTCCACACCGAATCCTGAGGATTCTGGTGGATGGGACCGAGAGATCCTGCCCCTGTAACAGCGGGTGCTGTTTCGCGCCATGCTGTGTAGTTCTTCGCATCGTCAGACAGTCGGATGCCAGCACCCAATTCCAAATCGTCAAGACATTGGAAGGTCAGTGCCGCAAATGTTGCGCGGGCTGTAGCCTCTTGTTCTTGGTGGACCATTCCGTCCAGAGTCCCACCAGCCAAAGTGTTGTAGTTGAAATCCTCCATCTCTACGAACTCATAGAAATAGTACAATCCGAACTGATAGGTGAGACGACGCTCGGCTGGACTCATCAAACGGATTTCTTGGCTAAACTGGCGAAGCGTGGGGATACCAGATGCGGTCTCAGAAGGGAACGGGATCTCACCGGGACCACTCGGTGGACTGAATACAGCACCGTACCCGCCATCGATGTCTCCACGTGAGAAATTGGTGAGTTGTTCCGCACCCGTCAGCGAAACCAGTTGGAAGTCCCCAATAGCATAACGGATTTCAGCTGCTACTCCACGTGTGCTCAAAGTCTGTTCGTTGCGTCCATCGTGAGCGATCCGGTCGCGGGCGAAATCCGATACCAAGCCTTCCGCGCCCTGTGTCAAAATATTGGCGCGGAACAGGCGCGCAGTGCCATCGAGATCGCGGGCATGGAACTTGAGCCATGCTTCCAGTTCCGGCATAGGTGTCCACAGCAATTGTAAGCGTCCAGCCAAGTCCCGATGTCCACCTAAGGCACCTTCTTCGTCCGTATGTTCGTTATCTATCCAATCGTCCCGCCACTGTGTAAGTAGTGAAAGCCGAGCGGAAAGTACAGACGGAACAAGCGGACCCGACACGGCTCCCTCAAAATTACTGCTGTTGAACCGTCCATAACTTAACTGCCCGTATCCTTCTAACGTCTGGGTCGGACGCGCCGATTCAAACTTCACGATGCCCGCAGGCGTATTGCGTCCAAACAGCGTACCCTGTGGTCCTCGTAGCACCTCAACACGATCTAAATCAAAGGCAGGAAATCCTTTCAACAAGGCATTCTCGAGCACAACGCCGTCGTAGAGGACTGAAACTGGCTGTGAGGCATTGAGGTCAAAATCCGTGTTGCCAAGACCTCGGATATAAAAGCGCGGAAAGATACGTCCAAATGATGATTCCATCTGTAGACTGGGGGTGCGGTTCGACAAGAAACGGACATCCATACCCGACGAACGTAGGGTGTTGAATCTTTCACCCTGAATGCTTGAAACAGAGAGTGGCACCTCAACAGACCGCTGCTCCCGCTTACGGGCAGTAACCACGACCTCTTCCATCTTAACAATCTCTTTGGCTTCCTCACCAGCAACGACTGTTAGAGATATAGACAGCATCGCCAAGACAGCCAAAGCACAAAACCGTATATTATAATTCATCAAAGTTTACGGATTGGAAACCCCCGCGCTTTAGCGGGGGAGGAAAATCCGCCCTCGTGTGTGAGACCATAGCGTTCTTTTTGAAAAAACACTTGACATTTTTAGCAAATTGTGGTTTGATAGATGTATCACACTGGCAGACATTATCAGCGTTACCGCTTGGTAACGTGTCTGCCTACCCACTGATAAGGGGTTAAAGGTGTGATGTGTGATCGTCGAATGAAAATGACATTTAAGTTCCGTGCGAAGCCTACAAAAACAGAGGAGCAATGGCTCTTTGCCGAGTTGCGTCACCAGAAGCAGTTGCAAAACTACATGCTCCAGATGCGGCATCAGATGTGGGACTACGGCGGGCAGTCTGTGTCGATGTATGACCAGATTAACCACCTGAGGGACCTTCGCGCCACCACCTCTCACTATTGGGAACATCCGCAAGATATGCAGGTGTCTACGATCAAACGCGTTAACGCCGCGCACGAGCATTTCCAACGCCGATGTCGCGAAGGTGCAGAGAAAAAGGGGTATCCGAAGTTCAAACGTTCTGTCCGTTCGCTGACGTGGAACTTGCGAAAACACAAACTCAAGACGGGTGAACGTGTCCGTCAAAATCCTATCCGTGAAACAGGTACTCGGTATAACCGTTTGAAAGTCCCGAAACTCGGTGAAGTCAAAATCCGCCAACATCGTCGAATCGTCGGAGACCCGAAAGAGGTCACGCTGAAAAAGACGGCACGCGGCTGGTATTGCTTTATCGTTTGCGAAGTGCCGGATACGATCCCTTGTGTTCCAAAATCTGCGTGTGGTATAGATGTTGGGACGCACACTTTTCTGACGACGTCTGAGGGTGAAATCGAAGAGAATCCGCGCTTTTATCGCCAAGCGGAACGCCAACTTGCGAAACTTCAGCGGGATTTGTCGCGCAAAACGTATCAAAGCCGAAGATGGTACAAAGCGAAAGATGCCTTGGCAAAGCAACATGATAGTGTTGCTTGTCAACGCCTTGACTTTCTCGCGAAAGCTGTTTACAAACTTTTTCACCACAAAGCCTTTGATGCCGTAGTTGCTGAAAAACTCAAACCGAGTAACATGGTAAAAAATAGACATCTTGCCAAGTCCATTTCTGACGCGTCTTGGGGTATGTTCTTTGAGTGGTGTCACTGGGTCGCAAAACGCGATGGCAAACACTTCCATCAAGTGCCACCCCACCACACGAGTCAAACGTGTTCGCACTGCTGTCAGAAGTCGGCTATGAAACTGAAGTTGTCTGAACGTCTGTTCCATTGTAAATCCTGTGGGTTGAAACTCGACCGCGACCACAACGCGGCTCTGAACATTTTACACAGGGCGGAAACCTGCGCCCTTCGTGGAGAGGTATGGGATGCCATCCTCACTGAAACGAGAAACCCGTTATTACAACAGGCTTGTTGGAGCTAACACGCTAACAAGCCCCCTGCTTTAGCGGGGGGTACTTGACATTTCCCTTAGAAATAAGACGTGAAAATTTTGAATGAAATAGGAACGTGGTAATAGAAAACTCTACATCTAACAAACAATATTGAAGCATATTGCTTAAGAAAAATCAACCAATACCTAACACAAATGCAGAGTCATTCAGTTTTCCATTCCTGTTTTATGGTAAGCCAGAAAAATAAGCAGACATTCTCCCCTCCCCTGACCTATAGGTTATCCTGCTGACCGCTGACTGCTGACTGCCGACCACTGATTGCTGACTGCTGATTGCCATTCCGTAAATATTCCTTGACATTCGATCTCGTGTTCGTATAATAGCCAGATAGCACTACGTTGCAAATTTCAGATCTTGGAGATGAACTATGGCGAAAATACGGATGGCACAGTACGGAACCAAACACGGACACGCACGCGGGAAGTTGCAGGCAATGCTCATCAATCCTGACGTTGAAGTCGCAGGTGTATTTGAACCGGACGCACAACAACGCGAGAAACTTCAAAATGGTGAAGGCGCATTTGCTGATGTGCACTGGTTCGCGGATGCCGCAGAAATGTTGGGCGATGATACAATCGTGGCAATTGCTTCTGAAGGTAACAACGCTGAGAGTTTGGATCAGACAGAGCAGATTGTAAACGCTGGCAAACACGTTTGGTACGACAAACCCGCTGGTGAAAACTGGCAGCAATGGCAGCGCGTCATCAATACCGCCCAAGAAAAATCCTTACACGTACAGATGGGCTATATGTTGCGGTATCACTCTGCCTTTAGACAGGTTGCTGAGTGGGTGAAATCTGGATTCTTAGGTGATGTTTTTTCCGTTCGCGCACACATGTCGACCAATATTTCTCATGAAGCGCGCACGCGCATCAGCCAGCACATCGGTGGTATCTTTTTTGATTTGGGTGGACATGTACTCGATCAAGTGCTCTGGCTTCTCGGACGACCGGAAAAGGTAACCTCTTTCCTCCGAAACGATGCCGATTCAGTCGAGCCTTTCAAAGATAATACCCTAACTGTCTATGAATTTGAGAAAGCGGTAGCATTTATCTCGATTTCAGCTTTGGAACCGAGACCGGTTGCGCGTCGATTTGAAGTCTACGGTACCAAGGGGAGTGCTATCATCGTTGAACCCTTTGAGCCGGGGTTGAAGATTCGACTCTGTTTAGAGGAAGCGAAGAACGGATATTCACAGGGTGAGCAGGTTGTTGAAATAGATGGCGAGAGCCGCCAACGCACCTACGAACTCGAACTTGACGCGTTTTTAGCGACGATCGCAGGAACCCAACCCCCTGATCGTCCGGTATCGCATGAACTGTTGGTACAGGAAACACTTTTACGAGCCACAGGTGTTATATCCAGTTAACCGAAAATTGAGGTTCATGAGATTTAAGAATTTAATTCGGATTGTAGGGGCGTGCTGTACTCATGCATCAAGCTGACAGTTATTCTGTAGGAGGGAACTCCAATTCCCGACTTTGAAAGTTTAGATGTGCACAAAGTTTGAGGTTAGGGATTTTTCAACTTTAGAACACTTCTAAACTTTCTTTGCTGATGACCAATGGGTGACGGTTTCCGACAGCCAATGTAGATTGGATAGCAACTAATCTTCCAATCCGCCCGCCCATTTGAGACATCCTATGATGTGTTCGTGGAACCATTCTTCGCCCCAAAGGGCATCGGGGTGCCCGAGTGCCGTATACATCACGCGTCCTTTTCCGTAGGTATGGCACCAGCCGAGGGCGTAATCGTGGTCCTCACGGTTACCGCGAGAGAGATCAATGGAATCGTTGTCCAAGCGCATCAGGACCCGTGTTTTGGAGCGATCCCAATCTTTAAAGGTGTAGATTTCATCGACGACTTTGAAACTGTTGCCCAACATACGCGTTGCTGGATGGTCCCCGTCTTCCACAATCACGTTCACTTCTTCGTGCCACGGGTGTCCAGCGAAATAACCACCGAGCATCTCACCGTATTCGGGCCAGTCGTAGCAGGTATCTGTCGCGTTGTGAATGCCAAAGAATGCTTTGCCGTTCCGTACGAAGCTCAACAGTGCCTCTTTTTGAGCGTCGTCAAACGGGAGGTTACCTGTCGTCGCGAATGCGAGAATATCTTGGTTTTCGAGGTTTTCAGCGGTAATCCGGTCGCAGCGGTGCGTTGTGGTAACGTTCCAACCGTTTGCCGCACCAATCTGCTTCAGCGCGACTTCCGCATCGGGTAAATACGTGTGCTCAAAGCCAGCGGAATGGCGTAACATCAGAATGTTCATCATAAACTCCTTTGTGATATTGTGGGACGCGAGATCGTGTGGGATTGATTAAATCAGTTATTCTCCGATTTCCAAGTTAAATTCTGGGACTTTATCGGATCACGCGCTTTTTCGTATAAGGCTATTTAGTTTTTTGTTCTTTCGGACGTTTTCGGTTAACCAGACCCCGGTAGGAGCGGTTTGTAACCGCTCCGGGCATGAAAAACATATATTCAAATGTCGGACAATCCGATGAATTTTTAAAACTAAATGACCCTATTTTTCGTGTATCTATTATACAAAATTGTCGAAAAAAATGTTAAACTATTTTGAGTTATAGCGTCATATAAAGCAGTGTTGACGTTCCTCCATGTGGTACGCTATTATTGACAGTGCCCCAACACCTTCTGAATACCTAATAAATAGAACTATAGGAGAACCAAATGAGGTTTCTAAAAAAAGGTGAGAAAAAAACACCTCAATCCCCGTCAGATACCGCGACCAAAACGCATCCCGACCTGCAGGTAATTACAGGTTCACAGATTTCTGGACGGCAACCCCGGCAACCGACAGCACCTCAACAACAACCACAGCAACAAAACATCACATTACCGAATATCAAGTATAAAATCGCGGTCGCCAGTGGAAAGGGCGGCGTAGGAAAATCCACTGTCGCTACCAATCTCGCGATCTCCTTGGCGAATGCCGGAGCAACAGTCGGTTTGCTGGATGCGGATGCCTACGGTCCCAGTATCCCAACGATGATGGGCATTCAAGAACAACCGAAAACCAGTCCAGAACGTAAGATTATTCCGCTCGTTCGTCACGACATTAAACTCATGTCGATTGGGTTTATGGTACCAGAAGAGCAGGCGATGATCTGGCGGGGACCGATGTTACACGGAGCCATCCGCCAACTTCTCGGGGACGTAGACTGGGGTGAACTCGATTATCTCATCATCGACCTTCCACCCGGCACAGGTGATGTCGCGCTCTCTTTAACGCAGGCACTTCCGCTCACCGGTGCGCTCATTGTCACGACGCCACAGGATGTTGCCCTTGCCGATGTCCGACGTGGCGTTGCCATGTTTGAACGTCTCGGTGTCCCTATCCTCGGTATCATTGAAAACATGAGCTACTTCCTCTGTCCGCACTGCAACGAGAAGACAGAAATCTTTAGAGCCGATGGTGGTAAAAATACCAGTGAACGCTTCAGTGTTGCGTTCTTGGGGCAAATCCCACTTGATGCCGAAGTCTGCACTGCTGGCGACCTCGGTGTGCCGATTGTCGCTGGACATCCAGAGTCCCCACAATCCCAAGCGTTTGGCACAGTCGCCTCGGAATTGACGGCGGTTCTCGAGGAAAGTGGCGAAGAAGATGAATTGACGATCCTCTAAGTCTGGTCAGAAAAGAAACTTTATTGACAAATCCTGCGTTTCCTATTAGAGTAAGTTTAGATTTATATCCGAAACCGTTAACGCTTTCTCATTCGAGTTATGGAGAAACCCTATGTAAGGAGGTATCTCATGGCGAATACAGGTTGGGGAAATATCTACAAAAAACTCGGCGCACGACCCGTCATTAATGCGACCGGCAACCAGACCGTTCGAGGCGGATCCACACCTTCGGCAACCGTCCGAGATGCAATGCGCCAAGCCGATGAAAGTTACGTCGAAATGGAGGAATTGCTCGAAAAGTCGGGACAATTCATCGCTGAACAGTTGGGGGTTGAAGACGCGTATGTCACCGCTGGATGTTATACTGCACTCGTTTTGGCATCAGCCGCGGTCATGACAGGGAACGACCCTGACAAATGTGCGCAACTTCCAGATACCACTGGACTCAAGAACGAAATCGTCTTTCAGAGAATGCAACACTACACCTACGACCGAGCGTTTACGATTCCTGGGAGTAAACTTATTTACGTAGGTGATGATGACGGTTGCACAACTGAGACGTTAGACACTGCTATCGGGGAAAACACGGCGGCGGTTGCATATCTGGTTCAAGCCGAACATGAAAAAGGGGTGTCGTTAGCAGATGCGATTGAGATCGCACATTCGCACAATCTCCCGGTGATCGCTGATGCAGCCGCCCAAATCTATCCGCTCGATTATTTCCGGCGGAATGCCCAATGCGCTGACCTTGTCTGTTTCGGTGGCAAGTATTTCAATGCCCCTCACTCTACTGGGTTTATTTGTGGTAGAAAGGACCTCATTGAAGTCGTACGGCGGCACGGGTTCATCGGACCGAGACCCGTTGGACGTGGCATGAAAGTAGATCGGCAGGAAATTATCGGATTGGTGACTGCTATTGATATCTGGTTGTCAACGAACCATAAGGTACGATCAAAGGAACAGAATGGGAGATATGCTGTCCTTGCGGAGGGGCTTGAGAGTCTCGACGGTGTATCGTGCGAAGTCCACCATCAAGAGAGAAGCCATACCCTGTCGAATCTACATGTTACCTTTGATACCGCTATTAGCGGCAAAGATGCCGCACAGGTCGCACACGAATTGGATGCTGGCACCCCGCGTATCAAGGTGAACACGCACGGCAAAGAAACCATTGTGATTAATGCCTACACTCTTAACCAAGGAGAAGAGGATATTATCGCAAACGCCTTGCGACACCTCTTGCGTGGATAGTATTCTTATCTTTTACACGGTGGCGAGTCTTCGGACTCGTCACTGCCTCACCGGAATAATCCAGAAACTTCAACCTTACACCGTGGTGAGATTACCAAAAAACCCAGTCTGCCCACGGCTTTATATTCAGCACCATCCCTAATAAACAAAACGCCGCCGACCCGCCGAGTGCCCCTTTCCCAGCAGCCTCCAGTTGTAGCCTTCGCGCTCGCGCTTTATAGGCATCGGTATAGATACTAACATAGTCCGCTGGTTTGCCGAGAAGTCGCTCAGCAGACGGAATAGGCTGGTAGACATAAGCCCCACCCATAGCAACAACACCAAGCGGAAGATTACCCACCACTCCTAAAATCCCCCCAGCAGCAAGCCACAATGTTGTATTTATATCCTCTTCGGCATCAAATTCTGCATCCGCTTTGGCGGCAAAAATTATCGTGTTCTGCTGTGCGAAGCAGTGCATCGAGACGTTTAAACTGAGTCCGAACATCAGGACGATCAGAATGTGAAGTAGCAGACCTCTTTTCATTTTTAATTCCTTTTGAAAGCGTGAATTTGATAGGACTTACGCATTTTCCCTTAAAGTCCCTCTGATAAGGGGCGGGGAATGCCATAAGGCATTCATACCCGGGGAAGTCCATACGGACTTCATACCGTTGATTCTGATTCTTTAGGGGGGTAAATCCAATGAAATAGTGCCTTTTCAGCAAGATATACCGTTTCTGTATCCAATTTGCCTGAGTCCTGTTTGATTTAAACATTTCAAGCGCACTAAAGGTTTTCCAGTTTGTAGTAGGGAGATCATTCATTGCCTGTTCCATCCACGGTTAACGGGTGACAGATCGCCTAACTACGAATGCCTGAACCTGAAAAAGCCAAGTGTTTCTATGGTGGTGGAATTTCAATAGCACGACGCTCCGTTGTCGCTTTACGCGCTGCTTCGATAATTGCAAGGTTGTGATACGCCTTCTCTGCAGGCACTGGTAGCACTGTATCCGCCGCGAGTGCGTTGAAGGTCTCCGTGAAGTATCGGACATGTCCACTGGCATCCTGCTGCTCCGCTTCGTCAAATCCAGTAAGATCCAACTGCTGCCATCCGTCTGCCCTTGTGAAGCGACGCAGGGCGTTTGTCACGTTGTGACGATGCTGGACACGTAGAGACCCATTTTCGGCATGCATCTCACACCAACCAGAATCCGTACCAGGTACACACCATGCCCCAGAGACCGTCGTGACAGCCCCATTTTCATGTTCACACAACAGCATAGCGATGTCGTCAACGTCAATGTCGAGTCGTAGCGTTTGCACCCGTGCTTCAACATAACGCACCGGGGATCGCATCAGCGTACAGACAGAGTAGATTTCATGGTAACTCGTGTCGATGATACAGCCACCGCCTTTCGCTTTACTCGCGCGCCACGCGAACGCCGGGGTTGGGTGATCCGCTGAGAAGTCCGCAGGTTTCAACCCTATTCCCACGCTCCGTCCGAAATGCGATTCACCGAGTGCGTCCAGTTCCGTCATTGCCGCTCGCATCCCTGCTGTGAAAATGTAGTTATGCACCACCGTGTAAGGAACACCGTTGCGACGGACTGCCTCCATAATTGTGTCCGCCTCTTCCAGCGTTGTTGCCATCGGTTTTTCGGAGATAACCGCAACTCCAGCGTTTGCGGCTTCGGTGACCTGTTCGGCGTGAAGTGAGTGTGGTGTCGCAATCGTCACGACATCAATTGCCGCGTGTTCCAACATCTCGCGATAATCTGTGTATCGGCTTTCTGTGGGCACGTTGAACAGATCGCCAACTTTTTGCAGGTTTTCGGGGACAACATCTGCGAGGGCGGTTACCTGAACCGTGTCTGTGAGGGCGCGATAGGCACGAGCATGCGTAATTTGCACAATCCCGCCACAGCCAATCAGTCCTAAACGGATCGGTTTCTTCATTGTATTTCTCCTTTGTCTAAAGTTTAGCATATTTTTTCTTAATGTCAAATTCTTTGCCCAACTTGGTGTAACATTTATGTCTTGTAGGAGGGATCTCCGAACCCCGACGCTGTTTTCCTTACAAAATATTTACACACTCACCAACATTTTTGTAACCCCTCTTTCTGCGAAATATGCTACAATTACAATGCGTTCAGTAAAACAACGTATCCACATCTTACCAATCAGAAGCTGAAAGGAGCGCAATATGAGCCAAGAAGAAAAAAAAGAATCTGAAGAAACGAAAAACGGAGAGAAAAATCCCGATATACCTGAAGATAAACTCTCGGTTACGCATCACAGTGTTACCATTAACGGCGAGGATATCCGCTACACTGCCACAGCAGGGACGCTCGTCCTGAAAGAGGAGATCGATAAGGAAGGCGAAAAGCCGAAAGCCTCCGTTTTCTTTATTGCCTATACGCGAGACGATCTGGAAGATACATCTAAACGTCCCATAACGTTCTCCTTCAACGGTGGTCCCGGATCTTCATCGGTCTGGTTACATCTGGGAGTCCTGGGACCGCGATGTGTCAAACCCGATGAAGATGGCGAATTGCCCCAACCCCCGTATCAATTGACCGATAACGAATGTTCTATTTTAGACAAAACGGATCTCGTTTTCATCGATCCCGTCAGCACTGGGTTCAGCAGAGCAGTGCCTGGTGAAGAAGCGAAACAGTTCCACGGCTTCAAGCGCGATATTGAATCGGTTGGCGATTTTATTCTCCTCTATTTGGGACGCTACAAACGTTGGGGATCGCCCAAACTCCTGATCGGTGAGAGTTATGGAACGACACGGGCTAGCGGACTCGCAGGGTATCTTCAGGGACGGCATGGCACATATCTCAACGCCATTATGCTCGTTTCGGTGGTGCTTAACTTCCAGACGATCCGATTCGCACCCGGCAACGATCTCCCGTATATCCTCTATCTACCCACCTATGCGGCGACTGCACGTTATCATGATAAATTAAATGATATTGATACCGAATTTGAAGCGTTTATTGACGAGGTGAGAGCCTTCGCGATGGAGGATTACACCGTCGCTTTGATGCAGGGAAGTGGTATAACTGCAGATCAGCGTGTGAACATCGTTCAACAACTCGCAAAGTATACTGGACTTACACCGGAATACCTTGAGCGGACGGACATACGGATTAATATCGCACGTTTCTGTAAGGAACTGCTCCGAGACGAAAAACGCACGATTGGGCGTTTTGATAGCCGATACAAGGGAATTGACCGCGATTCAGTGGGTGAAACTTACGAATACGATCCGAGTTCCGCTGTCGTGCAAGGCGCGTATACTGCCGCTCTCAACGCCTATGTCCGAGATGAACTGGAATTTGCGTCCGACCTACCCTATGAAATCTTGAGCCGACGTGTTCATCCGTGGGATTATAGCGACCATCAGAACGAATACGTCAACGTTGCCGATACACTCCGCGCCGCAATGACCATGAATCCTGCCTTGAAAGTCTTTGTTGCGAACGGTTATTACGATTTAGCGACACCATTTCTCGCATCAGAATATACCTTCAGTCACTTGGGGCTTGATGAGGCTCTACAAGGTAACATCACGGTGGCTTACTATCAGGCTGGACACATGATGTATATTGACCAAGCAGAGTTGCGTAAGATGAAAGACGACTTGGATGCCTTCCTTGACGACGCGCTTCCGTAATCACTATACCTTACCCGCAAGGTTTTTAAGGTAAAATTAAAAAACCGCAAGGTAAATTAAAAACATGAGTTATCAGAGAGAATTTGAGAAAAGACTGAATGTCGCTGTCGTTGGGGTCGGTTCACACGGCTACCGCAATGTCCTACCGACGTTGACATTTCTCCCGATTCGGCTTAAAGCATTGTGTGATCTTGATATTGATCGCGCTCGCGTCACTGCCGAACAATACGGCGTTCAGGCGTGTTATCCGAGTATGACGGAGATGTTTCGTAACGAAGAACTGGATGCAATCTTTCTCTGCGCACCGCCACGTCTTCACCCCGAATTGGCCTGTGAAGCGTTAGATGCCGGTATGCACGTCTGGATGGAAAAGCCGCCCGGAATGTTTGCCGCCGAAGTCTCAGAGATGATCCGTCACCGGAAGGATCGCATCGTCGTTGTCGGTTTCAAAAAGGCGTTCATGCCTGCCACGCAGAAGATTATCGAGATCTTCGCGACTGATGAGTACGGTCCCTTGCGAAGCATTTTGGGAGTCTATCCGATGACGATTGCCGAAGATGGGAAGCGTGTGTTACGTGAGAGAGAGCATACGAATTGGCTCCAAAACGGTTGCCATCCGCTGTCTCTGTTCGTGGCAGTGGGTGGAAAGGTTTCAACTGTGACTGTCCGCCGAGGACAACGGGGCGGTGGCGTGTGTATCATGGAATACGAAAGCGGGGCACTCGGAAATTTTCATCTTGCTGATGGTGCGAGACATGGACAGCCTTCTGAACTTTATCAATTTTTTGGTGATGGATGCCACGCCGAAATTCGGAATAGCACACGGGTTTTATTGCAACGCGGCATGTCCTTCAATTACAGCGGTAGCACCAGTTATGTCCCTGAAGGCTTTGACAGCGGTGCTATCGTCTGGGAACCGCAAAACAGTCTCGGCACCCTTGAAAACAAAGGACTTTTCATACAAGGCTTCTATCAAGAGATGCGATATTTTTGTGACTGTATTCTGGAGGGCAAACCGGCAGAGCAAGGGTCGCTTGAGTTTGCACTGGAAGTGATGAAAGTCTACGAAGCGGGACTCCGCTCCGAAGGCGAGACTGTCCCTGTTCTGTGAGAATGATTGCAATCGGAGGCAAAGATGCTAACAAAATTGATTTGCCGCAATTTCAAAAACTTTGGCGAAGTTGAGATTGAGTTGGGGAATCCGGTCGTCTTCATCGGTCCAAATAACTCAGGCAAAACTACAGCTTTACAAGCACTCGCTTTATGGGAGATAGGTCTCAAACGGTGGAACGAGAACCGTAAAGGCAAAACAAATCCTGAAAAGCGTCCGGGGGTTGTTATTAACCGTCGCGATCTTATCTCCGTTCCTGTGCCAAGTGCACGATTGCTCTGGCGAAACTTGCAAGTCCGAGATCCACAAAATGTCCGGATAGATATTATCGTTGAAGGCATGACGACTGATAAAGAGTGGAAGTGTGGTTTTGAATTCGATTATGCCAATCAGGAGGCCTTTTACTGCCGTCCACTGAGAACAGCAGAAGAGGGTGGGAAAGTTTCTGCGCGAATGCCTGTTCCTGACGAAGCGGGTGATCTTTCTGTTGCTTTCTTGCCACCGATGTCTGGGCTTGCATCCAATGAGACACGACTTGACTTAGGTGCAATCAATGTCCGGATTGGAGAGGGACGGACAGCAGAGGTGTTGCGTAATCTCTGTTATCAGGTTTCAGAAAATGATCAAGGATGGAGGACGCTTTGTGAGAAAATCCACTCTTTATTTGGGGTTTCTCTTGAAGCACCCAGATATATTCCTGAACGTGGGGAAATTGAGATGAGTTACCACGATGAGTCTGGGATCTTACTAGATATTTCCTCATCAGGCCGCGGGCTGCAGCAGACGCTACTACTACTCGCCTATATTGCCGCACATCCTGGTTCTGTCCTACTGCTTGATGAACCAGACGTGCATCTTGAAATTCTTCGGCAACGACAGATTTACCAAGTACTTACAGAATTAGCGCGGGAACATGATAGTCAGATTGTTGCCGCCAGCCATTCTGAGGTGATCCTCAATGAGGCAGCGGATCGCGACGTGGTTATCGCTTTTCTCGGTACGCCACACCGTGTTAATGACCATGTTGGTGAACTTCTCAAATCGCTTAGAGATTTTGGCTTTGAACAATATTATCAGGCACAACAAAGGGGTTGGGTCCTCTATCTTGAGGGCTCAACAGATCTCGCAATCTTGCAAGCGTTTGCAGAAAAGCTTGGACACCCAGTGCGGGACAAATTAGAAGCACCTTATGTCTATTATATTTCTAACCAACCGAATATAGCCCGTAGGCACTTCCATGCCTTACGCGAAGCAAAACCGGATTTGGTGGGATTTTGTCTCCTTGATCGCATTGATAATGAGGATGAACTTCAGTCTCGTCTTGGATTTAGGGGGCATACATGGTATCGACGCGAGATTGAGAATTACATTGTATTGAGTAAAGAGGTGTTAATTGATTGGGCAAACGGTGCGGCGACAGAATATGCTGGCGGATCTTTGTTTTCTCAAGTTTGGCGGGATACAATGGTGGAAACGATTGCGGAGATTGAAGAAGCCCGAGCAACACTTCGTCAAGAGTCCCCTTGGTCGCCAGATATCAAGGTAACAGACGATTTTCTGGATGGACTTTTTGAAACTTTCTTTGAAAAATTGGAAATGACGAATCTCATGAGAAAAACGAATTATCACACTTTAGTTCAATATCTGCCAGCAGAGCGGATTGACCCTGAAGTCACCGAAGTGCTAAATAGTATTTTAGAAATTGCTCAAAGAGCAGCACCCTTGGGTAATATGTAATCCATAAATCGGAGGAAAAACGTGGAATATAGACGATTGGGAAAAAGCGGAATTAAGGTGTCCGAAATCTGTTTAGGCACGATGACCTTCGGTCATGGAGCCGACGAGTCAGAAACGAACCGCATGGTGGATCTCGCTTTGGATGCCGGGGTCAATTTTTTTGACACCGCAAACTCTTATGCCGATGGCGAATCCGAGGTCCTCCTCGGTAAAGCACTCAAGGGCAGACGACGTGATGCCGTCATCGCGACGAAGTTTTTCAACCCGATGGGCACCGGTCCCAATGATTCCGGGATGTCTCGCGTGCATATCATGCAGGCAATTGACGATAGCCTCAAACGCCTTCAGATGGACTATGTGGACATCTATTATATTCACCACGTGGACACACAAACGCCGTTAGAGGAGATGCTTCGCGCTCTGGACGATCTCGTCCAACAAGGGAAAGTCCGCTATACGGCGTGTAGTAACTACCAAGCCTGGCGGTTATCCGAAGCGTTATGGCTCAGTGATACAAACAATTGGGTGCGGTTTGCATGTTATCAACCGCAATATAGTCTCGTCGTCCGGGACATAGAGCAGGAGATTGTGCCGCTCTGTGACCTCAAAGGACTTGGGGTCGTCGTATGGAGTCCGTTAGCGGGTGGATTTCTCTCTGGTAAATACAAGCCAGGCGAACGCACACAAGGCGGAACGCGATCCGCTGAAGGGTGGGCATACCCGGAACGCTATTTCGCAGAAAACGCCGATGAAATATTACACGCACTCCTTGAAGTTTCTGAGGAACTTGGACATAGTCCCGCACAGGTCGCACTGCGGTGGGTCCTTGAACAGCGAGCAATGACTTCCGTGATCGTCGGTGCAAGGCATGCCGGACATTTGAGGGATAATCTCGGCGCATCTGGATGGAGACTGGAGGGTGAGGCACTCCAAAAACTCAATGAGATCTCATATCTGCCGGATCGCTACCCTGAAGCGATGGAAAAGAATATGCACGAACGTCGGGACAGTGCAGTCGATATGCCACGACTGTAGAAGTCAAATGCACCAAAAAGCCGAACCTTTCTCGTGCGGATCTGACTAACTTAAACACTTCTTAGCGAACGAGAGTGCCACGGAAGGACATATTATACCTTTTCACGCTGATTGATGTCAGGAGGAAGTCTCCATGTTAGGATTAGGAAAATGGAAAATTATTGCGATTATCGGGGCGGTGGTATTGGTGGTAGCCGCTGTTGCCGTGGGACGCATCGTCTTTACAAACTCAGATGGAAATAATAATGCTGAAACGCCTGAAGTAAAAACTGCAGCGGTTGAACGCGGGGACATTGAGGTAACAATTGACGCAACTGGGACCATCAAGCCCTTGAATATTGTCAAAGTCAGTTCCAAAGCCAGTGGAAAGATTCTGGAGCTTCGGGTTGACGCAGGGGATTACGTCGAGAAGGATGAAATCATCGCCGTCATTGAAACGACTTACGTCCAAATTAGTTTAGAGCAAGCGCAGGCAGATCTGAGATCCGCGCAAGCGCGTTTGCAACAAGCAGAAATTGATTTTGAACTCCAGAAGGAGCAGTCGGCAATCCAGATCCGTCAGTCGGAGGAGTCTCTTGCTGAAGCGAGGCAACGGCTCGTCCAGATCGAGGAAGCGATTCGCATTGAGAAGATAGCGAATAGACGCGGTGTGTTGGATGCCGAAAATAGTCTCAATATCTCCAAAATTCGGTATAAGTTACTAACCTCTGATGAGGTTCGAGATGAAAATAGGCAGCGCGCGAAATCCTCCCTGGAGCAGGAAAAGGCAAATTTAGAGTTAATAGCAGCGGAGCATAAAAGGAATAACACGCTTTACGAAAAAGAACTCATCTCACAAGCGGCATTAGAATCTTCACAGGCGCAACTTAAATCGGCGCAGGCGCGGCATCGATCTGCTGAAGAAAACCTGAAACTGGTTGAGAGACCTGCCACTGAAGCTGAACTCGAATTGGGACAAGCTGATATTAGAAAGGCGGAATTTAACCTTGAAATCGCCGAGGAAAGAGTGGACGCTGAAGCCACGCGAGACATGGATATTGAGCTGCAGCAGCAGCGAATTGTCCAAGCTGAAGAATCTTTGAAACTCGCACAGGCAAACCAGAAGCAGATTGAGCGTAAACAACGTGATCTGGAGACCGCACGCTCATCGGTCACACGCAGTGAAACGCAGCTGGAACTCCGTCAAATTGAATACGATGATACGATCATCAAGGCACCCATCTCTGGAACGATCCTCGAAAAACTCGTCGAAGAAGGACAGGTGATTACTTCGCGCCTCTCTTCACTCGCCTCAGAAGAAGGACAGACGCTCGTCACCATGGCAGATCTTGATACTGTTTATGTCGTAACAGAGGTTGATGAAACTGACATCGGTAAGGTGGAGATAGGACAACCTGTGACCATTACAGTCGAAGCCTATCCTGATACGCCATTTCAGGGGGAAGTCTTGAAAATCGCGCCTCAAGGAGTGTCCATTCAGAATGTGACAACCTTTGAGGTAACCTCTGAATTGAAAAATGTGGAAGCTTCAGCAACACGGCAAGGGATGAGGACTGGTGCCGGAAGATGGCAAGACGGCGGTACCCGTCCCGACATGGCAAATATGACCGAAGAACAGCGCGAACGTTTCCGGGCGATGCGTCAGCAGCGTCAGGCAGAAGGCGGCGGTGCCGGTGCCGGTGAAAGATCAAGACCGACTACCCAAGAAACACCCGCGCAACCGACACAGGAGCAACCTGTTGCGAAGGAAGAGGAAACTGAAGATGATAGTTTTGGTGGGCTTTTCGGTGGGTTTTTTGAGGAAGCACCTATCGCTGAAGCACCAACGCAACCCGAAGCCGCGGAGGCAGAAGATGCAAAGATACCGTTCCTCAAACCCGGCATGAACGCCGGTGTCCAGATCTCCGCTGTCAACAGAATGGACATTCTTACCCTTCCTGCGGAAGCCGTCCTTGATATGCGCGGCAGGAAAATGGTCAGGATGGTTGGTGAAGACGGGCAACCCGGACGTCCGCAACCGATCGTAACAGGGGTCAGCAGTTTCGACAAGATCGAAATCATCTCAGGGCTTACTGAGGGCGATATCGTCGCAATCGGGGGCTTTGGCGGTGGCGGTGGCGGTGGCGGTCGCGGTGCAGAGTGGCGGCAACGCATGATGAATCCCGCCTCCACAATGCGTCGAATGACCGGTGGTGGCGGTAGAGGGCGTTAGGTACTAAGGAGGAAACCCTATGAGTATTTTGGAAAGTCTTACAAACGCATTGAGTGCCTTAATGGCAAATAAACTCCGATCTATGTTGACCATGTTAGGGGTGATCATCGGTGTCGGCGCAATTATAACCACGACCTCGATTGGCGAAGGGGCAAAAGCCGACATTACCGAACGAATTCAGACATTAGGCGCGAACATTCTCGCCGTTCGTCCAGGGCAAAGTAGATCTCGAGGGCGCGGCTCTGCCGATGCGCGGAGAAGCCTCACGGTCGCAGACATGGAGGCGTTACAAGAGCGCGGACAGAACTTTGGCTATGTCACTCCTGAGGTGAGCAGCCGCGCACAGGTGAAGTATCGAAATAGAAATGTAAACACAACCATCGTCGGGACATCCCCGGAGTACCTTGTTACCGCGAATTTTACCGTCGAAAAGGGGCGATTTTTTACAGATAGTGAAATCCGATACCGCGAACGTGTATGCGTCCTCGGCAAAACCGTTGTTGATAACCTTTTTGAGACGGCAGAAGCGGTCGGCGAAACCGTTAAGATTAAGAATGTGGGTTTTCGCGTCTTAGGGGTTATGAAGGAGAAGGGCGCCAGCGGATGGCGAAACCCGGATGATCAGGTTTTCATCCCCTATTCGACCGCTATGAAACGCGTTTTCGGGGAGGACTATCTCGCAAGTATCAGTATACAGGCAAATGATGACAAACTCCTTGAGTCCGCAGAAACCGAGGTAACCGAACTGCTTCGGAGGCAACACAAAATCGCACCAAATAAGGAACTTGACTTTCACGTTCGGAACCAAGCAGAATTCATGGAGACCTTGGAAGAGTCCAGCCAAACCTTCACTAACATGATTTTAGGGATCGCCGTGGTATCATTGCTTGTTGGCGGCATCGGTATTATGAACATTATGCTTGTGTCCGTGACGGAGCGGACAAGAGAGATCGGACTCCGGAAAGCCGTTGGTGCACAGCGTTCTGATATCCTCGCTCAGTTCCTTGTTGAATCCACGTCGTTGGCACTCGTTGGCGGGATTATTGGGATTGGGGTCGGCATAGCCGGTGCGGAAATAGTGCCTTCGCTTTGGGGATGGCGGACCGTTGTCTCGCCGGTGTACGGAATGTTGTCCTTTGTTGTCAGCGCGTTGGTCGGGATCTTTTTCGGCGCATATCCGGCATGGAAGGCAGCGAAACTCCATCCAATTGATGCTCTCAGGCACGAATAATCTTCTATAAGAGGAAACTCGGATAAAAGGACTTCGTTATGTCCAAGTCCATAGCCTGCAACATCGGCGCAGGCGGATATACGTAAAGAAACACCTAACTCACGAATCCACTTGACCGAACCGCAAGGAAAAATTAAAATATGGAAAAAATAGCAGTCATCGCAGGTGTGGGTCCCGGTTTAGGGGCTGCACTCGCCCGTAAATTTGTAAACGAAGGATGTAATGTAGCACTATTGTCTCGCTCATCTGCCTACATTAAAAATCTATCCACGAGATTGGGAAAATCCGGACGCACAGCCATTCCTATCCCCACGGATATTGCTGACGCTGAGCAGGTATCAGAGAGTTTCGCTCGCATTCGAGAGGAACTCGGCGATCCCGATATCTTAGTGAATCATGCCGCAAACGCAGCTTGGGGAAGTTTCGCAGATCTCACACCCGAAGCGTTTGAGGCGGCGTGGCGCGTCTGCACGCTCGGTGGATTCCTCTGTTCAAAACAGGTCGTTCCGGGAATGCTCAAAAAAAGTGGCGGGAGTATTCTCTTTACAGGCGCGACCTCTGCTATCCGTGGCAGAGCAGGCGCGTTGGCGTTCAGCAGTGCGAAGTATGCGACGCGAGGTTTAGCCTCCGCACTCGCTCGCGAAGTCGGTCCTCACGGTATCCATGTCGCGCATGTTATCGTTGACGGCGTTATTGATACACCGGGTGTACGACAACGCTATAAACTATCAGAGAATGAACCGCTCCTTGAACCCGATGCCATTGCCGATACCTATTGGGCTTTAGTCCAGCAGGAACGAAGCGCATGGACGTTTGAAGTCGATGTCCGACCCCATAACGAGGAATTCTTTACGTAGGTGTTGTAACTGCAAGGGTAGCAATTAATACTTCGGTTTTAGAGGTTACACGATGGCACTTCTTCTGTAGCACAATCTGTTAGATTGTGTCTGTCGGTTTCCCGCAAACGAACAGTTTGCGATACGAAGCCTCCCGAAATAATAAACTACCCTTATTTAACCTAAAACGTACTCTCTTTTGAGGTCAAAGGACACCAGCGGGTCGTCTCAAGGTAATGTAGCAACGCTGCCTTCGCCGTTGGTGTGCCGATACGATACAGCGCATGGACAGCATCGCCGCGGATGTAGCGATTCTCATCAAACAGCACATTTTGTAAACCCTCGACTGCCTCAGTCGCGTTCGGACCAATCCGCGCCAAAGCGAATACCGCACTTCGCCGTGTGCCGTCGTGCGGATCCTCTAATGCCTTCACAAGACCCGGAACGGCGAGTGAACTCGATTGGCTTGTTGTGCCTAACGCCTCTATCGTGTGCGAACGCACAGAACCTGAAGCATCCGCTAACGTTTCCACCAGTGCAGGCACCGCGGATTCCGCCTTATTTCCCAAGTCGCCGAGTGCTTCCGCCGCGTTATCACGTACATGTTCACAGGAGTCTTTCAACGCCGCCTGCAAAGCATCAACGGCAGGGTTTCCGACAGCGTTGAGGGCGTAACAAGCATTTCGGCGCGTCATCTCCGATTCATCTTGCAAGCACCGCACCAGGGCAGGCACTGCCTTCTCGCCAAATCGAGGCATTTCATAAGCCGCCTGCAATCCCGTCGATTCCGATCTACTGTTAAGTGAACTGATTAAACCGGACAATGATACTCCGTTCGATGTCCCGTGCGCGTCGCTATTTTCCACGCCACGATGCCAGTCCCAAAGGTGTCGGAACATCTCCTGATGTTCGACACGTCCCATAGGTGTACCGTTTGCCCACTCTGTTTCCTTGTTCGCCCAGGTGGGTTCCTGCGGCTCTGACATTCGGGCATAGAGGAACTTCATCATGTAGCGTTTCTTCTCGCTACTATTAGGCATCGCACGGTGCCACAGATCGTAGTTCGCGAAAGCGACCGTTCCCGCTTTCCCAACGATCGGTTGTTCCGGCGAGATCTCTGCGCCTTCACGCGTGCTATAATAGTGGCTCGTCGGGACCACACCTGTCGGACCGAGTTCGATAGGTGTATCTTGCGGGTAATAGAAAACCAGAAGCCTGCGGGTATGATGGGACCAGCGTTTCCCACCATCTTGGTGCATCCCTTGTCCCTTACTACCTGGAGGATTGTAGTGCGGATGGCGGTGTGGCTGCTTGTAGTAGCCCGCGCCAAGCAAACTTGTCAGAGCACCGCTGACGTTTGGATCGTCAAGAATTTGCTGAATCTCTGGGATCCGTGGTACCAGATTATTGCCCGGATTGCCTTCCTTGTCAAAAACCGTTACCGTCTTTTCGTAAATTGCATCATGGAATTGCGCAGGCAACGTGGTGGTGACGGTCACATAACCATTCACAATGAAATGCCGCATCTGCGCGTCTGTCAAGAGGTGTGCTGCCATTTTTTCCCCTTTTTTTTACGAAACTCGATATGAACCCTATCTACAAAAATTTAAGTTACGCTATTATTTCATAAAATTTCACAATTTTCAAGAAATTCTCCTACCAAATCCAAAATTATGCTAAAATAATTGAAATAGGGCTTACATAAATCCCGTATATTTGCTGGTGATGGAAATTGAGGAAATACCCAAGCAAAATACCTCGCCAGTGGTTCAAGTATAGTAGTTGAGGGCAGTGTATTAGCCAGCAGCCTTCGGTAATGTAAAATGTGGGTAACTGCCATAGGGTTCTCTTACTGAGAGCCGATAACTGACAGCTGACTGCCTATATACGAAAATTGGAGGTTTCAGGATGGGACGAAGTTTTGAAAAATCACTCGCATGGCAGAAGCGCGCCAAAGCCGCTTTGGTCGGCGGTGGGCAACCCCATAAACAGAGCCAGCCACCGAGACCTGTTATGATTGCAGGCGCGAAGGGCGCACATTTTTGGGATGCCGATGGAAACGACTATATCGATTATCTGATGGGATACGGACCCATGATCCTTGGGCACGCCTATCCGACTGTGATTGATACGGTCACAAAATATCTCGTTGAACGCGGGAATGTTTATAATTTCGGACATACCCTTGAGGTAGAACTCGCCGAAAAACTGGTTCAGATTATTCCATCGGCGGATAGGGTCGCTTACTTCGTTGGCGGATCGGACGCAACAACCGGCGCGATTAAGTTCGCTCGCGCATACACCGGTAGAGAAAAGGTGATTCGATCCGGTTATCATGGCTGGCACGATTGGTGTAGCCACGCCCGCGGACACCTATCAAGTGCTGCTGCTGCTACACTCAGCGTTGATTTCAATGATCTCGAAGGGCTTGCTGACCTCTTTAAAGCACACCCTGGCGAGATCGCGTGTCTGATTATGGAACCTTCTGGACAGGACCTCCCCAAAGACGGTTATCTCGAAGAGGCAAAGGCACTCGTCAATGCAAACGGTGCGTTGATGATTTTCGACGAAGTCAAAACGGGGTTCCGCTATTCTTTGGGCGGCGCACAGGAATACTTCGGGGTCACCCCCGACATGTCCGTTTTCGGAAAAGCACTCGCGAATGGGTTCGCCACGGCTGTCGTTGTCGGGAAAGAAGAGATAATGGGGAACGTTGGCGATGTCTGGGTAGCCGCAACCTTCCACGGTGAGGTATCGCTCGTCGCCGCCGCAATTGCCACAATCGAGGAACTCGAAGCGAAGGACGGAGTCGCCTTTATGTGGAAGCAGGGACAGAAGTTGCTGGACGGCTACAGAGAGATGACGGCACGTCTCGGTATTGAGAATGCCCGCATCGGTGGCATCGGACCCATGCCCTACTTCGGCTTGAGTACCGACAGTGATGACGAACGCCAACAACAGTTCAAGAAAACCTTCTACGAGGCGACCTTAGATGGTGGTTTATATCTGCCTGAAGGACATATCTGGTTCATGTCTATGTCGCACACCGATGAAGATGTCGCGAAGACGCTTAGCGTTTCTGAGGATGCCCTCAAACGCGCGAAAGCCGCATAGCAATCAGCAATCAGCAGTCAGCAGTCAGCAGTCGGAAAGCAGAAGAGGATATTCTTAGACGAGAACCTCTTTACTGACTGCTGAAAGGATTTTTTGAAAAAATCCGTCCTGACAGTCGATAGCTAATACAAAGGATGTCAATTATGGCACAAGTTACGAATCACACCAAACCTTTTATTGTTGATAAGAATCTTGGGACGGCACTCGACATTGATAACGCACAACTCACGGAAACGACCTCCGAAGGGACGCCTGTTGTCGCGCCGACACAAGAACAGAAATATCTCTTTGACATGCGCGGATGGCTCTTAGTACCGGGTGTATTATCAGGTGATGAACTCGCGGAGATGCAAGAGTTCGGGTATAAACTCCGCCACGAACCGGAGTCGATTCCAGAGCATGAACGTTCTCCGCTCGGTGGTCCCATGCAGCGTCTCGCCGATCATCCGAATGTCATCGGATTTCTCAATGAATTTCTCGCACATCCAGCGTTGTCGAGCCAAGAATGCTATGGCTTCCGCATGGAGTCGTGTAGTTTGTTTTACCGAACGGTAGGCGATGGCAACTTTGGACCCCACAACGGAAACGGGATGCTCCGTTTTCCCGGTGATTCGCACCTTTATCGTTGTATTCCCGGCAGAGGCTATAGCGGGTTAACTCGCATCGTCTGGGAGCTGAATCCTGTCAAATATCGACACGGAGGCACCCTGTTTATTACGGCGAGCCATAAAGCCGTCTACACAGCACCCGACACAATACAAAGTCAGGACTCACTCATTTGGGATACGTATGAGTGCCCTGCTGGTTCGCTCCTCTTTTTCACAGAGGCGTTGACACATAGTACGCACACGTGGACGAACGAGGAAAACGACAGGCTCGCTATTTTCAGTTGCTACAATACAGTCAATAGCAAGTGGCACGATTGGGATCCGCACCCGAAATTGTTAGCCGAAATGCCTGCCAAACGGCAGACACTTTTCCGTCCCGTTCGCGCCGCCAATAACTTAATCGGTGAAGCCTACCGTCATTAGTTAATAGTTCTCGGTTGTCTGTTGTCGGACAAGAGGATGTTATTAGACGAAAATCTCTTAACCGAAAACCGACAGCTATTCTTACTGATCGCCAACGGCTGATTGCTGACGGCTAATAAAGGAGGCGTTCACATGCGTCAGATTGGATCAACCCCTGTCACCGCACCCGGTTGGACGGCGAAACCGAAAGATGGGATCGCTATCGTCGATTGTGATGTTCACCACAATTTTCGCCACCCTACGCAATTGTTGCCTTACCTGTCAAAATTCTATCAAGAGCATCTGCTCGACCAAGGGCTACATCTCGGCGGGTATCCCAACATCCCGATTCGGAGCAACCGTGTGGACCTCAAGGGTAGAGTTGAAGAAGCGATCGAATCGACACCGAAAAACTCCGGCGGTGACCCCAGAGATTTTAACTTTACATTAGAGTTCCTCCAAGATGAGCACCTCGATGTCTGGAATATTGATGTCGGGCTGCTGACTGGACCACCGCCATTCTACGGGTATTCTGGGCTACCTGACCCGGATTGGGCAGCTGCGCTCTGCCGCGCCTTTAACGATTGGACAATCGAGCATTGGCTTGATCGAGACGAACGCGTTGTCAACGCTATCCTCGTCTCACCGTCCGATCCCCCCCAAGCTGTGGAAGAAATTAACCGGCTCGCAGACCGGAAGGACACTGCTGCTGTTATGGTACCGATGGGAACAAGTCGTCCGTTTGGTAACCGCTTTTATCATCCCATCTGGGCAGCGTGTGAGGCGCACGGATTGCCTGTCATATCGCACATCGGCGGTGGCGGCGGGGCAACCCGAAATACGCCAACCCCGGTCGGGCATCCCACCTACTACATGGAATCCCGGATGAGCAGACCTTATGTCGCCAGTTCACACGCGACATCTCTCATCTGCGAAGGGGTCTTTGAGAAGTTTCCCAACCTCAAGTTCGCACTCATTGAAGCACAACAGATGTGGGCGGTGCCGGTGATGTGGCATTTGGATACCGACTGGAAAGCACTGCGCGACCAGACACCATGGCTGAAGCGGCTACCGAGTGAGTATTTCCGTGAACACATCCGCATCGGGTCGCAACCGATGCACGAACCTGAAAAACCGGAACAGATGTACCAGATGTTGGAAATGCTACACGCCGATGAAACGCTGATATTCTGCTCAGACTTCCCACATTTCGATTGGAACGATCCGGTAACGGTTTTCCCCAAGCTTCCAGAAGATTTACACCGTCGAATCTTCGCCGAAAACGCCCTTGATATCCTTCGATTGGATATGGAAAAAACCAACGGATCCCAGAATCCAACAGCAAATTAGCCGCGAGGGAAAATTAAAATATGGCGGTTGTCGATTGGCATTCGGTGAATAGGTTTTCCTCTAAGCAAGTGTTGCTCTTAGGATACGCTCAAAACGGGTAGCCCGTAATGAAATGGAGGGCGGATATAAGAAAGCACACCTGAGACAGAACATCCGTTGTTTCTCCGCAAGGTATAATTAAGAATCCGCAAGGTAAGTTAAAAGTATGGGACGTGTTGTTGTTGGAAAAGTATCAGAGATTCCACCCGGGAACCGCAAGATCATCGTCCCGTTCCGCGGGAAAGCGGGTATTGGGGTCTTTAATGTTGATGGCAAATTTTACGCCGTCCGTAACATCTGTCCGCACAAGCGGGGACCTCTCTGCACAGGCGAACTCAGTGGTAGGTTCGCAGCCGATGCACCACCTTCAATTCACGGGGCAACCCTCTCTGTTGATGATTTAGGCGAAGTGCTGCGGTGTCCGTGGCATCAGTGGACATTTGACATTGCCACGGGGCAGTGCCTCGTCGATGAAACGTTGCGTGTAGCGACATATCCCGTCAAGGTTGAAGGTGACGATGTCGTCGTCGAATACGATGGTTAAGTTGGCAGTTAGTCGTCAGGATGTCCGTTTCTGTAGGGGTAGGTCTTGTGCCTATCCGCACTCCTATACTTAATCTTCATTAGTTCTATGTGTCTATAGAGATTTCTTGTATCAATGGAACCCATGTTACCACCTTAATAAAAAGGAAGGGACCAAATCATCAACAGAACTCTGAGACAAATATTAGTTATAGCCATTATAGCGACTATTTTAATGGCTACAAGCATAGCACAAGCACGTCAAGCGTTTCCCGATGGATTGGTGAGTTACTACTGGTCGTTCAATAAGGATACAGTCGCAGGGAAAACGGTTAAAGACATTGTCGGTGCAAACGATGGAACCATGGATGGGAATGTCGAAGTCGTTGATGGTAAGGTAATTTTTCATGAAGCAGTTAACCGACGCTGAAAAACAGCAACTTGCAGCGAAAATTAAATATGTAAAAGAACGCCAACAAGCACTTCGAGAAAATAATCCCGATCTACCGAAAACTTTAGAAGCGGCATCGGTGGAAACGGGAGATGTCCGGAAGTTTAGACTAAACTATTTCTGGAAATACGGCATGCTCGCGATTATTCTCTGTCTGGCTGCCTTCAATGTATTTCAACTTCTCAGATGGAGAAATTTTGGTTCTAACGACTACCTCAATGTCAATCTGGTGGTTGCATTGATGTTACTATTCAATCATATTGCTTTTCACTTCACAAAAGTAGGATGGACAAGTCGTGTGATGAAAATAGCCGCTGGCATTTGGGCAGTACTTGGATTGGTTTACATATTCTGGGTATTTAGGTAATTACGCTGTCGCATGGACGTGGATGCTCCTTAGGTTTGTGTACATCTTTTGGATGGCGTAGAGATCGGATCGCTTAGTGAACCCTTTTTTACAATTTTTCGGGATCTTGGAGAAGATATGGTCAAAAGCATCATGTTGATATTAAGCACTGTCTTGGCAGCAGGTGACGCTTCTTTCGTGGGGGTAGCGAAACAATTAAAGTCGGGAGAATATTATATCACGCAGTCGTGGTCCCAGGAGACGGCATTCAAACGACTCTATTATGTAAGCGTCCCTGAGAATGCAAATCAACAAAAGCTCCCAGTTTTCATTTTTTTGCATGGACATGGTGGAAGTGCGGAGAAAGCAATGGATGAATTCATGAGGCGACACACGACGATGGCAAGCAGATACGTCATGGTGTTTCCCAACGGATACAAGACGGGTTGGAACATCATGTCGGAACATTCCAAGGCAGACGATCTCGGATTCATCGAAGCGATCGTTAAAAAACTTTCTACGTACGACAACGTTCAAAAAGACAATTTCAGTGTCATGGGAAATTCAAATGGTGCCGCTTTGGTGAACCAGTTGGCGATCGAAAGTAAGCTACCGAACCTACGGAATTATGTGAGCGCAGTCAGCCCCTTAAATGTCTATCAACACGATGGAAAAAATTTCAAAACTAAAGGTGCTGACAACAATTATCAAGTTGTCGCCACACCGATGACCGGCAAACGTCTAATGAATATTTCGGGGACTACCGATGATCTGGTCCCTTATCGCGGCGGTACTTCAAAGTATATTCCTGCCAAGGATGGGAAGTTGGGCTTTGTTGACGCTGAAGAGTCGATTTTTCTCTGGGCGAGGCAGATGGGGTACGACGGAGAGAAGTTATCCAGACCCAGCAGAATCGATGGCAAGTTGGAAATTTTTAGCTACCTCAACGGTGACATAATTCACTACAAGGTCGTTGACGCCGGACATGGAGCATCGGAGGTGATAAGCGAGAAAATTCTGCGCGAATTCCTGGAGGGTGATAGCGTAAATGATTAAAGCAGTCTTCTTTGACCTTGATGGCACACTCTGCGACTCCGATACGGCATGGGGCATCGCGCAAAAAGAAACATTTCAACTTTTGCGTGAGCAGTATCCAGATATTTCGGAGGAGGTTCTTACGGAGGCATGGAGAACTGTCCATCAGGAACTCTTTAAGCAACTTGACGCCGGGAAATGTTCTATGGCAGACGTGAGAGACGCACGCTTCCAGTGTTTATTTCAAGAGTTAGGTTTGCCCATAGATAAAGTTATGGAAGGATTAAGCGGCTTTTTCTGTTCACGCTACATCACAAGTTTACGTCTTTACGACGATGTCACCGTTCTTGAAGAATTAAGTGCGTACCATATCGGCATTATTACAAACGGTGCGCATGATGAACACACCGACAGCCAACTGTCTAAAGTCCGACACCTTGGGCTCAGCGAACGGATCCAGTCGCTTACAATTTCCGGTGAAATCGGTGCCAGAAAACCGAGAGTTGAAATCTTTCAAGTCGCTTGTGAGCGTGCTGGTGTTTTACCCCAAGAGGCTATGCTCGTCGGGGATTCCATTGAAAATGACATCGTTGGTGCCAACCGCGCTGGTATGACCAGTGTCTTCATTGACCGAAAATCAGATGTGCTAACACCAAAGACAGCAGACGAACAACCAGACTACTTAATCTCAAACTTACATGATGTTTTGTCCTGCTTGTAGCATAAGAAAGTTTCGCTTTTTAATGCTATTTTCATGATGTAGAGGCAGATGATGATCGATCCAAAGTTAACGGGAAAAGTCGCGCTCATTACAGGTGCCAATCACGGCATCGGTGCTGCAACCGCTTTAGCGTTAGGCAACCAAGGCGTGAAAGTTTTTGCATCATTTTTTCGTCCTCCATGTCAATGCAGCGAAGCAGAATTAAAGCGTGCCGAAAAGACCGGGTTCGGTGGTGATATACTCTACCGAGCCATGCAGCAAAAGCCTATCGCGCATCTGGTCAACCGATTTGAAGAAGTCGGATACCTTGATAGACAGTGCCTAAGGATTTACAAATCATTCAGATAGGACTTACGCATGCGGCTCTTTTGTAGCATGATGCACGTCGCATCTATGGGAGTACGCCGCAAAACTGTTAGTTTGTGCCACAGACCGCTTGTGTTTTTTATCCGCTCCCTTTCTCATGACGCGGGTGGTGATCAAAATTGCATAAGTCCTGTTTCATTAACCGCACCGAATGCGTCCGCATAGATGAAATTTACTGATTTTGCGTAAGTCCTGTCAGAAATAAAAAAGGAATAAGCGGGGTCTACAATGGACAAAACCTATAACGTTGCAATAGTTGGATGTGGTGGGATTTCTCACATGCACGCCGGATGGTATGTCAATGAACCGAGGGCTTCTCTGACCGCGATTGCGGATATTAACCCAGACGGACTGAAAGCTTACGGCGAACAGTACGGTGTCGAAAAGCAGTATACCGATTACATTGAGATGCTTGAAACGGAAGATATTGATCTGGTGTCCGTTTGTACTCGCCCGAAACTGCACGCGCCAGTAGCAATTGAGGTCGCGAAACTCGGCGTGAAAGGGATCCTGTCTGAAAAACCGATGGCGGAGAACCTTGGACAGGCGCGAGAGATGCTTGAAACCTGTTCACAACACGGCGTGAAATTGGCAATCGACCATCAAGTACGGTTTAGCGCACCCTACCAAGCCGCAAGACAGATGATTGCCGATGGTGTGATCGGCGACCTCTTTCGGATTCACGCCGTTTGTGGCGGAGGCGACTTGAAGGACAATGCCACACACACTGTTGACCTTATGCGATATGTCTACGGTGACCGTTCCGTAAGTTGGGTGATTGGTCAAATTGAACGTATCGGTACACCGACCAAATACGACTTGCACTCCGAAGATTTCGCAATCGGTTACTTCAAATTCGAGGACAACGTTCGGGCAATCATCGAATCAGGGAGCGACACCGCCCCCGGTTATCATCACATCTACTGCTATGGAACGGAAGGCGAAATTGAACTCGCTGCCCCCGGTGGACTACCGCTCCGTTTTCGGAACGCAGAATCGGGTGGTATTTGGGTGTCACCCGACCTTCCGTCAGAAAGTAACCCCGTGCGAGACATGATTGAGGCTATTGAAGAAGAACGGGAGCACCGATCGAGCGGTCATCAGGGCTACGCAACCCACGAACTCCTCATGGCGATTTATGAATCGTCTCGGAAACGGCAGCGGATTCATCTACCCCTTGAGGAGATGGAATCGCCATTGACATTGATGGTTGAAGACGGATGGATATAAAACTATGAACACAGCTATTGAAAAGACAGAGGTACTTGTCCACGCGACACGCGTGCTTGATCGGATGTATACAGATGACCCGTATCGACCCCGTTACCACTTCACACCGCCGTTCGGGTGGATGAACGACATCAACGGTTCCATCTTTTGGAAGGGACGGTACCATATCTTCTATCAACACAATCCTGAAGGCGGTTATTGGAAATGGATGCAATGGGGACACGCATCGAGTGTGGATCTCGTGCATTGGGTGCATCACCCCATCGCTTTAACGCCCGACCTTGACGGACCTGACCGAAACGGATGCTTTAGCGGCGGTGCACTTGTGAGTCGAGAGGGTATTCCTACATTTATCTATCATGGGGTCCCCGACGGAACGTGTATCGCAACGAGTGATGATGATCTGCTCATCACATGGGACAAGCATCCAGCCAATCCAGTGATTCCCGTACCCGCTCCCGGTGAGAAAGGACATGGCGAATATATTGTGTTTGACCCGTGTGCTTGGTTGGAAGGCAATACATATTACGCACTCATCGGAAACACGATCCCCGGGCAGATTGGGGACGGAACTGCGCTGTTTAAGTCGTCCGATCTTGTAGAGTGGGAATTTGTGCGTTCCTTTTATCAATCGCGGCGCGAATGGACAGACGCTGAAGAGGACTGCGCAGTTCCCGATTTTTATCCGTTGGGCGATAAGCACATGCTACTGTTTTGTAGCCATTGGCAAGGTACACAGTATTACCTTGGCAGGTTTGAAAATGAGCGGTATTATGCCGAAAACTACGGACGGATGAGTTGGGCGGGCGGACTACTCGGTGGAGCGCGCTCGCTCTTAGACGCGCACGGACGCCGTATCTTTTTCGATTGGATTCGCGAAATTCGTGGTGTCGAAAAGGAACGTGTCTCCGGTTGGTCAGGCGTTATGACGCTGCCCCGTATCCTTTCTCTCGCAACCGATGGTAGTTTGCAGATTGAACCCGTGCCGGAGTTGGAATGCCTACGGATGAACCCGAAAGCACGTGAAAATATTGCGCTGAACGCTGATGCGTTGAACTTAGAGGATATCCAAGGGAACTGCCTTGAATTGGTTGTCGAAATTGATCCCGGCGATGCAACCGAAGTCGGCGTCCAAGTGCTCTGTTCACCAGATCAGGCTGAACATACCGCTGTTTTGTATGTTCCAGCGGAAAGAACCCTAAAAATTGACGTCAGTCGTTCAACTTTGAACGAAGCCATCGCGTATCCACACTACCGAGACCCAGGTGGTACTGCGAGATTGCCGGAATCGGAGCAGTTTGTCGATGCACAGCGCGCCCCGTTCACGCTGAAGGACAAAGAAACACTTCAACTCCGCATCTATGTTGATAAGTCTGTCGTTGAAGTGTTCGCGAACGGTAGGCAGTGTATTACACAGCGGGTTTATCCGACGCGATTCGATAGCACCGGTGTTAGGTTGTTGAGTAGTGGCGGGCTGGCACACTTTCGATCCGTTCAAGCGTGGGAGATGGCACCCGCATTTTGAGAGAAGGTTGACTTTTATATCAAAATAACATATACTCTCCGTAACATTCAAGGATCAATTAGCAATCAGGAACCAGCAATCAGCAAAGAGGTGTTCTTAAGCAATAATCTCTTCTACTGACTGCTGATAGCCATAGGGGTAGACATCATGGCTTATGAGATTCCGAAAACAGTTTTAGGGCGCACGGGGGCGCACTGACTTAACGCCAATACTGAAATACCCTTCCTTCGCTGGCGGGGTTTCTAACCCCGCCAATCTTTGTATATGAATGAGGGAACGCGTGAATTCGCTAACAAACGAATGGACTTTCAATGGATAAAAGCACATCAGAGCAGACGAACATCCGTTTGGAAGAATCCTATCCGTCCGAAAAACGCAATTTAGTTGTATTCGCTCTGAACCAGATTTTGATGCGTCTCGGTTGGATGTTCAAAGCCGAGTCTGTGGTCATCCCCGCGTTTATTGATATCTATACCTCATCCGGAACTATCCGAGGATTGCTACCGCTCATTCTACGGATCGGGCAGAGCCTCCCCCAGTTTCTCGTCGCGCAACGCGTCGCGCGGATGCCTAAAAAACAAGGATTCTTTATTCTCACAGGATTCGGTTTTACTGTTCCGTGGTGTGTGTTATCCCTGATATTAGGTTTAACAAGTTGGTCCGCAAACGTCATAGTTGCTGTTTTTCTTGTGCTATGTACCGTGCACTGGCTCATGGTCGGTTGCAATCATCTGGCTAACGGAACGTTGCAAGGGAAACTCATCAGCCCCGAAAAACGGGGCAGACTCCTCGCCTATTCCAACGTCATTGGTTGTTCACTTTCGATCGGACTCGCCGTTTACCTTATGCCGCGTTGGCTTTCTGGGAGTCCCTCGCACTATGCAGTGATCTTTGGAGCAACGGCTGCCGCCTTCGCTATCGCCGCTTTTATCAGTTTCGGGTTTAAGGAACTCCCTTCACAACCAGAAGGCACGGCTCCTTTTTTCAGATTTCTTGGCGATGCTCTCCTATCGTTGCGATATGACAGAAATTTTCGGCGATTTGCAATCGTTATCCTGCTGTTTTACTCCATCTGGCCCCTTTTTCCACACTATGCAGTTTTTGGTAAGCGGACATTGGGACTCGCCTCTTCTGGTTTCGTTACATTGATAGTGGCACAAAATGCCTCCAATGCTGTAGGTGCCGGTATCATGGGCAACATCGCGGACCGATCAGGGAACCGATTTGTGCTGCGGTTGCTGATATTAATAAGCGCGTTTACACCATTACTGGCAGTCGTCATCAGTCGAATGCCTTCCGGGGTACAGTTTTACTGGATTATCTTCGCCCTTATCGGATTTACACCGGTATCTGCTCGCATCGTCACAAACTACACCCTTGAGATTGCGCCACAGGAAAAGCATCCGCAGTATCTCGGTGTGATGAGTCTTTTTCAAGCGATTCCGTTGTTCGTTTCTCCTTTGGTCGGAACGTTAATCGAGCGATTCGCCTTTGAACCCGTATTTATCGGGTGTGGTGTCCTCGTATTGTTAGGGTTTTTGCTAACCTTCCGATTGGCTGAACCCCGATTTGACCAAAGGTCCTAAAAAAAGGAAAGTATATCTGTTGTAGCGCAAACTGTATGAAGTTTCAGAATTTAATTCGGTAATATTTATTTTTCACAGGCCCGGTAGGTGCGGTTTCCTAACCAGGGTTCCCACCCGTTACTGAGAAGGGGCACCGGATCGTCAAAACAGGAGGAACATCACCATGGCGGAGAAAATGTCGTGCCCATTTTGTCAGACCCAAGTTGAATATGCTATCGAAAATTCTCCTGAGTGGTACCGAGATCCCTCCCTACCCGTCTACCGAATCAATTGTCATGACAAATGTAGACAATACTGGCTTGAAGCAATTTCTGACCCGCACCCACATATTGATCCCAGTATCCTCGGTTTCTTAGATTCACTTGATGATGAACAACGCACCTTTATATCCGAATCAACGCGATATGCATGTGACAACGGCATTTTGATAGTTTATAGCAGTAATGTGTTACAATACCTTGCCACCGATTGGCATTATGCGAAAGCCGCTGTTATGTCATTTGAATTGAATGATGTCTCGTTCCGAATCAGTGGTGCTGGATTTGATGTTGCAAATATGCTGTTTTTCTTAGATACTGAGGATGCTCGGTTCACGTTGAGGCTCCATCGAGTTGGAACTTCTATTCATAAAATTCGCTCTGAAATCTATTGGTTACAAGCACTTTGGAACACCGGACGTGTCAAGACCCTCTCGCCTGTGCCGGGACGTGATCGGAAGATGATTCAATGTCTTTCCCCAAACGACCTATCCTCGCGCTATGCGACTGTATACGATTGGATTCCTGGTGAAACGCTTAACACACTCCCCACCACAGAGAAAACGCCAGAACTGATTCGGGGTCTTGGGACCATGGTCGGGCGCATGCACCGTGTATCGGAGACCTTGGAACTACCGAACTGGTTCACCCGTCCTCGGTACGACATAGATTGGGTTACCTCGAAAGTTGAGACAGCACTTGAAAATGATGATATGGACAATTCGGCGGAGACGTTTGAAAAACTTTCCTCGCTTCCTTCGCGTTTCTCACAGTTTGCCATGGAACAGGGCGAAGGACGAAACGTTTTTGGGCTGATTCACTCGGATCTGGCACCACACAATATCATTATCTCAGATGGACACCCCCGCCCAATTGATGTCATCCAGTTCGGGTTCGGTTATTATATCTCAGATATTCTGACCGTTTCACGCTATCTCAGCGAGGATGAACAGACGATTTTCTTTCAGGGCTATCAAGAAATTCGTTCACTACCGAAAGGTTACCACCAGCAGTTGGCATTATTTGAAGAATTGCGTATGCTGTAACCCAATGGGTAAGTCCGGAACTAACAAGAAAAAATAAAAGATGAAGTACATCCGGTGTGTAAAGTTTTTGACGCGCGATTCTGAGAAGTTTGGTCCCTGTAGCATAAACTGTTAGTTTGTGCAGGGGATTTGCCAATCCTGTAAATCCTGCTTCTGACAATTCACTGACAAAATTTCTACATACCTTTGCAAAGTCCGTCCGTCCTGATTGACTTACCTGCACATTTATGATAGCATGCCTGCACGAGAGATACGAAATTTCTAAGGAGTTGCTACATGGAACATCGCTATCTTTTCCTCGACCTCCATCACGTCACCCGAATCGAGAGGCTTTACCGTCGGATGCACCAACCCCAACGGCATCCCGACAACCCTATTTTGCGCGGTGAGAATCCGTGGGAGAGTGTCGCATCCCTTTATGGCACAGTCCTCTATGATCCCCAGGATTCGCTTTTTAAGATGTGGTATCTCACAGGACCTTACGTCGATGGGATGGTGAAAATCCGTCAGCGAAACGCACTCGGCAATATAACACTCCTTGGCTATGCCACCTCAACGGACGGTGTGCATTGGGAGAAACCCATCCTCAATCAGGTCGATTTTGAAGGCAGCACCGAGAACAATCTGGTTGACATTGGACGAACAAATTGCGAAGGTACCGCTATCATTTATGATCCGCACGAAACGAATCCTGTCCGTCGTTACAAGGCATTTTATTGGGAACACGGTGGGATCGACACCTTCGTTCAGCACGAAGGACGGACGATCTGGGGACGCGGTGACGGAGACGGTATGTGGATGTCTTTTTCGCCGGACGGTGTTCACTGGACGAACTCCGAGACCAATCCAGTTATCCCGCTTGATAGCGATACCACCCAGTCCTTGGTGTGGGATCCCAAAATACAGAAATACGTTGTCTTTGGACGATTCGGGGCAGGTGGACGCAAAACCGCTCGCGCCGAGAGTCCTGACGCTATCCACTTCAGCGAGCCAGAACGTGTGTTTGAATGCGACGAGGTTGATGAGGAGGGCACACAGATTTACGGTATGCCCATCAACATCTACGAAGGCATCTATCTCGGTATGATCTGGGTCTATCGCGAGGGCGTTGATGGCACGATTGACACATCACTCGCGATGAGTCGTGATGGTGTCCACTGGCAACGCGTCTTGGATCGTCAAACATTTCTCTCACTTGGGCAGACGGGCAGTTGGGCAGACGGCATGGTGAGAGTCACCCAAAATTTCATCACACGCGACGATCAAATCTATTTCTATTATGGTGGTGTCAACGGACCGCATACCGGCAGAAAATTCAAGCAGGTCGAGCGGAAGCATAAATCCATGCTCGGCTTGGCGACGTTGAGACGTGACGGGTTCGTCTCACTTGATGCGGATGAAACCGAGGGATACATGTTGACGAAACCGTTGACGTTCAGTGGTGGAGAATTACATCTCAACCTTGAGGCGAATCAAGGCTATGTTATCGCCTCAGTTACCGATGATACAGGGACACCGTTGGAGAATTATACCTCTCAGCGGATTGTCGGGAATCAATTGGATGCAAAGGTTAAATTTAACGGTTCGCTGGAAGCACTCAATGGAAAAGAAGTCCGGCTCCGATTTCAAATCAGGAACGCGAGTCTCTATTCCTACTGGTTTGCCGAAATAACATAAGTTCGATTAAAAGTAGTAGGCACACTTCGTGTGCCTTAACAGGGGCTTGTAGCGTAAACTGTTAGTTTGTGCCATACCACGAGGAAAAAATGAAACATATCTATCACAAAGAGGACGCCGAAGTCATCCGAATTGAAGGCGAGGCACCACGCACATTGTACACGCTCGTTGAACCGAATACCGTTGGTACTAAACACTTCTCTATGGGGTTGGAAGAAATTGATTCGCATAGTGAAATTCCTCTCCACTCCCACAGCGAATCTGAAGAAATCATTTTCGTCTATGGTGGACAAGGCAAAGCGTTTGTCGGTGATGAAGTCGCCGATTTGAAACCCGGTACCGTCATCTATCTCCCGCCGAATGTGGAGCACCGATTTGTCAATACAGGCGATGAACCGCTCTGGATTACATGGACGCTCTCGCCGCCCGGTTTTGAGAAACAGATTCGACGGATCGCAGACGGCTCCGCCGGGATGGAAGTCTTTCGCGAATCTAAAGACGCTTCCTAACCTCTTTTACCAAACTTTCGGGCAGAAAGCCCCTGCTTTAGTGGGGGGATGAATGCCGGTCCCTATTGAATTGGACCAAAGGGTGATGCTGAAAAACACTTGACTTTCGTTAGAAAATGTGGTATAATTATAATACATCGTGGCGGTGGACTTCACCTCCCGCTTGGGAGTGCCACCGCACCGTTTGAAGTCGGTATCACGGTGTAAAGGAAAAACGATGTATACCACGACAACAATAAAACATCATAGAACGAATTTTCTCGATTCTCTGGCACATGAGTCAGGGCGTTGCTACTCTAAAGTCGTTTCGCTTGTGAGAAAGACACACGCAAAAAAGGGGTTTTGGTTATCTAAAAACGATGTCCAAAAGTATCTACGCCTTCGCGGGTATGGTTTGCATTCTCAAAGCGTCCAAGCCTGTGCGGATTCCTATTTTGATGCATTGGATGCTTATTTTCAAGTTCGCAAGGTCAATGCTGATGCGAAACCTCCCAAGCGAACCCCAAAGCATTTCAAAGTGCGTTGGAAGTCAACAGCAATTCGCCTTGTCTCTCATGATGGCGAAAACACGATTATCTATAATGGGCGTTTCGTTCGGTCTCTTATCCAATACCGAAACAAAGTCAATGCTCGTTTTCAAACGAACATGAATAAATGCGAGAAACGGTCAAAACGCTGGTATCAACTTCTAAAGGCAAAACGCAAAACACTTGATAAAATCAATACCCAACTCAAGGATGCCGAACATAAAATCACATCACGCTTTATATCCGACTGCGAAAAGGCGAAGGCGGATACGATTGTGATTGGAGACCTCAACGGCATTCGGGATCACGCAAAGTTTGGCAAGAAGTCTAATCAGAAGATTCACCAGTGGGCATTCTCTCGGATCACACAGAAAATCTGCTACAAGGCAGAGTTGGCAGGTATTCGTGTTATCTTTGTATCCGAAGCATATACCTCACAGACCTGCCCAAAGTGTGCAAATCGAAAGAAACCTACGAACCGAAACTATCACTGCAAACATTGCGGTTTCAAGTATCACCGCGATGGTGTAGGTGCTATCAATCTTTGGTCAAAAGTATCAGGATATTTATTGTATCCTGTAGTCGGAGAATTGGCAGCTCCCTTAGGTGTCAAATTTCATTGGCATCTGAGTCGCTCTGGGTAACCAGAGAATTGTCCTATAAGGAACAAAGGAATCCCCCTTGCTTTAGCTGGCGGAGGATGTCAAAGCGATATTTGGGAACAAGAATTGTTTATGTTAGAATTTACCAGTTAGGCAATATACTTGGAGGTAGAGTGATGGCTGAAAAATTAGTCACATTGGCGACTTTTGACATGCCTTTTGAAGCGCACCTGGCGAAGGGATTACTTGAAACCAACGACGTTTCCAGTTTCCTCGCAGACGAATTTACCGTCGGGGTCGCGTGGCACCTGAGCAACGCGTTAGGCGGTATTAAATTGCAAGTCGCTGAAACCGATGCTGAACGCGCCATCCCCCTTCTTAAAGGACGAGAACGAGCGGTTGCGGTGCCTGACGCGGAAGGCGGGGCAACCGATGCTGCGAAGACTGTAGGAGATCCGGTAGAAATACCTTTATCAATCAGCGAGACGACGGCGAATCGTGCATTGCATGCTGCGCTACTCGGCTTATTTTTTCCCCCACTTCAGCTCTATTCCCTCTGGTTGATCGGACGCTTGTTCTTTTTAAAGCAGAAAATCGGGAGACAGGGATGGAAGAAAATTTGGGTTGCAGGCATGCTTGACTTGATGGTTTTGGGAACCACTGTTTTACTTTTTTTCTTTTCCTGAGTCGACTGGAACCTTTAAGGATATCAGAACCATTTATGGTGAATTCTGAAAATACGTTTACATTAGAAGCGAAACTCTGCCACCGCTGCTGGACCTGAATGGCTCTGCGGAATGATGTGGTTCTCTTGATATTTTCCATTGGGTATGTTACGATAATGGACAGCACGTATTGAGACAGTCGCAAATCAATATATCTCAAAATTAAAGAATAATATTCCGGAGATGACAACATGAGCATTACCCAATTCACAATGGAAGAGGTCCGCTGTTTTGGTGAACGCCAGACGCTTGAAATTCGTCCTCTGACCTTTTTAGTCGGCGAAAACAGCACTGGTAAGACGACAACACTCGCGTGTTTCCATGTGTTGGCAAATTATTTACAAGGTAAAGGGGTGAATTTTAATCAACACTCCTATTCAATGGGAACCTTCCCTTATTCAATGGGAACTTTTAAGGATATTGTCAGGAACAGTCGAAAAAAAGAGAAAGTTTTTAGACTTGGATTTGTTTCTAGGTATGCCGATGAAGAGGTTGAATGGAATGTTGAATTTATTGAAAAAAAAGAAGGAATTGAACCGGCTGTTAGTTCGGTAATCATGAGACTCACTGATGGTGAAATCATTATCAAAGCTGAGGATGACATGGACATGGCGATGCGTTTGGATTCCTTTGATGAAAAACAAAACCAATACCGAATATTTTGTGATGCTGATATTTTGAATAGTCTTCCCTTTTACTTTGTTTTATCTACTTTCAGAGAACAGTCTGAGGCAGATACTGCCTTTTCAAAATATTTGGAGAAAAAGAGTGGGAAGTCTAAAAAAAGCAGATATCAACCCTGGAATATTTGGGATACCATGTCTGCCTTTAGTACATCGCCGGTTCGTTCGCGTCCTGAACGAACCTATGATCCCACGAGGGAATTTAATGACCCGGAAGGCAGCGATGTACCTATGTATTTAATGCGAGTCGAGGCAACTCGCAAAAAGGATTGGGACGCACTAAAACAGAAATTGGTTGAGTTTGGCAAAAGTTCCGGGTTGTTTCAGAACATAGAGATAAAAAAGCTTGGACGCTCCTTAGGTGCCCCGTTCCAGCTGCAATTTAAAATCCGAGGACCTAAAGCCAATATCATTGATGTTGGTTATGGTGTCAGTCAAATTCTGCCAATTTTGGTGCAGATTTTAAATCCTGACATTTCTCCGGGTTCTCCTAGACTTTTGAGGTTTTCCCTATTACAACAGCCTGAAGTTCATTTGCATCCAAAAGCACAGGCAGAATTTTCTTCTTTATTGGCAGAATTGGCGGATAAAAGCAACAGGTCGTTCATTGTTGAAACGCACAGCGACTATATTATTGACCGCGCACGTATTGAAATCAGGAAAGGAAACATCCGCCCTGAAGATGTGTCCCTGATATACTTTGAACCAAAAGGGAATATTGTCAAAGTACATAACATCAGTTTTGATAAGAATGCTAATATGACTGGAGTACCATCACATTACGGAGAATTTTTCTTGAAAGAAACTGACAAACTCATGGGGTTTGAGGATTAAGCGATGTGTGTTATTTTAGATACTAACTGTATTGGTAAATTTATTAAGGGGACAAACGAAGACATAAAGCCAGTACGCCACTGGGTGTATAACAAAAATGGTAAAATCGTTTACGCTAACACTGAGAAATTTAGAGCAGAATGGAGCGGTAGTAAAGCACGCGAATTAATGAGGCAACTGCAAAGGAGAAACAAATTCATAGCGGTTCCGGTTCAGGACGTGGTAAAGAAAGAGAATGAACTCAAAGAAATAATAAAATCAGACGACGAGCATATTATTGCCTTGGCCTTGGTAGGCAAGGTGAAGGTGTTGGTCTCCGATGATAGAAAACTTATCAGAGATTTTAAAGACTATGTAACTCAAGGAAAGGTATATAAAACAAAACAGCATGAACGCTTGCTTACTAAAGACACTTGTCCGTAAAATGTAGGCAGTACGAGGCACGTGAAGCTTCGCACTACCGCATGGAAACGACTTATTGATAGGTGCGGTTTCCCAACCGCACCCGGTCTAACACAATCACCGCACTTTGCTGTTACGAAGGCATCCACGTCCGTGGTGCAATCCCTTCCACATGCGTTTTCACATCAACGACCGCCGGTCTCCCCGAATCGAGTGCCTGATCCAGTGCGCCCGCGAGTTCGCTCGGTTTATTGACGGTAATCCCAAGACACCCCATCGATTCTGCCATCTTCGCAAAGTCCGCATCTGGGAACAACCAGAGTTCATCAGAACCCGCTGTCCGTCCACCATAAACCGACTCAACACCCCCCTGTTCCTGATTCAGGGAGTGGTTGTTGTTCACAACGATAACGGCATTAATCCCAGACTTCATCGCCGTATCAAGTTCCGCGATATGATACCAGATACCACCATCGCCTGTGAAACAGATCACGGGTCTATCAGGTTGCGCGCACTTCGCACCCATCGCCGCGGGGAGTCCCCACCCCAACGAACCTGAGCAACGGATGAAACTCTGATCGGGATGTTTGAAATCGATCATCGTGCCTGTCCAAATCCCTGAATGCCCTGTATCGGATACAAGGATCGCGTCTGACGGGAGATAGTCTGTCAGTTCACGACAGAGCCGCTCCGGTAGCATCGGTAACCGATCCGAATTCACCTTCTCGCTGACATCGTCTTTCCAGTTTTTTACTAATTCTTGGACGCGGCTAACCCATTCAGTCCGAGACTTAGCAGTTTCTGACGCGTCAAGCATTCGGCGCAGTGTATTCCGCACATCTCCTTGCATCCCTAACTGGATCGGATAATTCCGTCCGAGTTCATCTGGATTAATATCGAGTTGTATAACCGGTGTGCCTTGTGGCGGAATTTTGTATCCGTTGGTTACCTGTCCACCGGTATGGCTTCCGATAAAGAAGACAAGGTCAGCTTCACAGACCGCTTGGTTGGCGCATGCTCGCGAGTATGAACCCGGAGTCCCAACCGCCAGCGGATGGTCACTCGGGAACATCGCCTTTGCATTCAGAGAAGTCGCGACCGGAATAGAGAGCTTCTCTGCCAATGCGACAAGTTCTGCGCGTGCGTCTGAAGCCGTTACACCACCCCCTGCGACAATGATCGGACGTTTCGCATCGGAGAGGAGGCTCAGGGCTTCTGCCACCTTTTCTATTTCTGCTTCCGGTCGGAACGGCGGTAATTGGGTAAATGATTCTTCAATGATTACCTCAAATTCGCCGTCTCGGTCGATAACCGATGATCCCGCGATGCCTTCAAAATCGAGATGTGCAGGTCCCGGTGTCCCCGTCGTCGTCGCACGGAAGGCTTGACGTAGATAGAAAGGCAGTTGATCCGGTGTTGCGACGTACGCGCTATATTTCGTGACAGCAGAAAACGGGTTGACGTGATCCACCTCTTGATAGGCATGCCGTTGTTGATTGATTTGGTTTTCTTTACCGGTAATCGCAACCACCGGTGAGCAGGCGAGATAGGCATCTTGTAGACCCGCAGCGAGGTTCACAGCTCCGACCGATTGTGCCATACAGAGGCTTGGACTACGGTTCACACGAGCGTAAGCGTCAGCCATATACGCCGCTGCTTTCTCACCGTGCGTCTGGACCCGCTTAATCCCAAGATTTTCCATCTCCATTAAAGCCCGAGGTCCGATATACGGCATAAAAAAAACGTGAGTAATCCCATATCCGTGGACGGTTTCAGCAATAAATTTAGCACCTGTCATTTTCGGCATAGTTCTGTCTTCTCCCTTTTCGCGTAGCTTGCAAGCAAAACTTGCTACTAAAAGTCGGCGTGGTTTGCAACACGATGTGAATCCATTTTACCAATTTTCGGCATTACTTGCAAGCGTGAACTTGGCATCAGAATAAAGTTGGTAGGAAATCGCCAGAGGTGCTATAATTATCTCACCAAAAATAGTCGGTGGACACGAAGGAAAATTTAAAAAATGCTAACATCACACGAGAAATGGTTCTTTGATCATCACGGATTCGTTATCCTCCCAAAAGTCGTGCCACCCCAGGATATCGAGCGAATGATTCAACTCGGTAACCAATGGCACGACACGCCTTTAGATGAACTGCCACCGCCGCTCACCTCTACCTCCCGAACCGGCGATCATGCCCCGACGATCGCACATTGGATTAATCACATCCAATACGGCGATCCCGTCTTCCAACGGCTTGTGCTTAACCAAGAGATTTTGCGAGTGGTTATCGCTCTCACGCGAGGTGCACCATGCCTCGTTGATTGCGCCTTGACCAAGAATTACAAAACCTCCGATGACATCCATTTCCATGCCGCCGGTCAAGATTATAGCGTTGACGCTTCAGGACCCCGTGCGGGTTTCCTCAACACCGCCATCTCTTTGGTGGATGTCCCACTCGGAACAGGGTTCGTTTGTCTGCCCGGAAGCCATAAACGCAACTTTGAGCCGCCCGATGACCTCTCAATCTACGATGGACCTCCTACGGTTATCAACGTCCCTGTCAATGCTGGAGATTGTGTCATCTTTACAGAAGCACTCTATCACGGCGGAAGACGCTGGACAGAATCCTATCCTCGATACACTATTTTTAACCGCTATATTGATAATGCATCACACAATTCCCTCCCCATTGAGAGCCATAAACACCTGATTCCGGATGAGGTCTATGAATTAGAACAGCCCGCGGTTCAAGGGCAGCGAAAACGGGTGGTAGAACGCATCATAGGTGAATTAGACGCACGTTGAGGTAATACAATGCAAACACGCAAGGTATATCCACCACTCCTCAATTTAAAACATTTCTCAAAAACACCAAATATAGTATAATGATATATTGAAAAATATACAGAACAAAACTGTCTGGCGCACTGTCAAATTTGTGAAGCAGTACGATGAGGTATTCTAACAGGCGCCCCACATTAAACATTAAGACATTTTTCAGCGTCTTAATAAGGTTACAGACACACGTAAAATACACAGGAGGAACAGAAGTTTGCACCATTGGAAATCAAGTCTTTGTCAACTACTTATTTGCTTTGCCTTGGTTGCGTTTTCTATGCACGCCATCGCTGGCGATTGGCCAACATGGCGAGGACCAAATCAGAATGGCACCTCTACCGAAACCGGACTCATCTCATCTTGGTCGACTGAAGGTGAGAACCTGCTCTGGAAAGCGGAATTTATAGGGCGTTCTACACCGATCGTCCTCAACGGCAGAGTCTACGTCATCGGGCGTGTCGGCAAAGACATCACCGAGCAGGAACGTATCGCCTGCTTCAATGCTGAAACCGGCGAACTCATCTGGAATTATCAATTCAACGTCTTTCATACGACGATCTCCTTCAATCGAGTCGGATGGACAAGTCTGGCTGGCGATCTCGAAACCGGAAATATCTATGCACACGGGGTCCAAGGGCTCTTCTTCTGTTTCGACAAAGATGGAAATATCCTCTGGTCGCGTTCACTCACAGAAGAATACGGGCGGATATCCGGTTATGGAGGACGCGTTCACACCCCTATTATCGCAGGCGACCTCGTCGTGGTTAGTTACCTCAATTCAGGATGGGGGGCTCAAGTCGCTACACGTCACCGCTATTTTGCTTTCGACAAACACACGGGCGAACTGATTTGGGTTTCAACGCCGGGTGGCAGACCGTTAGACACGACTTACTCCACACCAGTCGTTGTGAATATCAACGGACAGCAACTCATCATCGGCGGCAATGCTGATGGCGGTATTTACGCAATGAAACAGAACACGGGAGAGATGGTCTGGGGATTTAAACTCAGTCAGCGGGGTATCAATACGTCCGTCATCGTTTCAGGGACGAAAGTCTATGCGACGCATAGCGAAGAGAATATGGATACTACCACGATGGGACGGGTCGTCTGTATTGACGCAACCGGTACTGGAGATGTTACCCAAACCCATGAAGTCTGGCGATATGATGGCGTTAACATTGGATACGCTTCCCCTACAATTCACGCTGGACACCTTTATGTTGTAGATAACTCCGCGAATATTCACGCTGTCAATGCTGACACCGGTGAAGTCTACTGGGAACACAATATCGGCAAAGTCGGAAAAGGTTCCCCCGTCTGGGCAGATGGTAAACTCTACGTCGCGGAAGTCAACGGCGTATTTGCGATCCTTCAACCCAGTGAGAATGGATGTGAACTGCTAAGTGCTCAGGAGATAAGCCGAGCTGGGGAAGATCATTACGTCGAAATCTTCGGTTCACCCGCTATTGCTGGTGGGCGTGTCTATTTCACGACAGAGGAACACCTCTACTGTATTGGGAGGAACGAATAATGAAAAATTTTATCCCACTTTACGTTATCCTTATGGTGTGTATCCTCGCTGCCGGTTGTGCCAGCAAAGAGATGGCACCGGAACCTGTGAAAACGCCACCCGCGCCTGCTGTTTCGCTGCTGCTTACCCCCGCAGAAACACTCACATCAGGCGATCCCGTTGCGTTGAGCGTCATCGCTTTCGATGCAGATGGAAAACAGACGCAGGCAATCGGTGCTATAGAATGGGCATCCACCGGCTTAACTGGAGCTTTTGAAGATGGCACATTTACACCCGATAAAAGCGCGGGAGCGCATGCAGGCACGGTGACCGCTCAATCCGGCGATATGAAAGCGACGGCGCGTGTCCGTGTGATTCCATCACTCCCATGGACAGAGGACTTTGAAACAATTGAACTCGAAAAAATACCTACGCACTGGATTGGTGCGACCGGTAAATTCTTTGTGCGTGAAAAGGATGGCGGTAAAGTCTTAATCAAAACGCCTGTCCAACGCGGCTTAAACCGGTCCAACGTCTATCTCGGTCCCTCAACAATGAAAGACTATCAGATTCAAATCGACTTGATGGGAACGAAAAATAAACGCAGACTGCCAGACATGGGCTTAATTGCCAACCGCTACACATTGGATATGCAGGGCAGACACCAGCGTTTGCAGATCCGTTCATGGGCATCCGATTTACGCATGGCGAAGACAATCGACTTCGCGTGGGAGACGGATGTCTGGTATACAATGAAAATGACAGTAGAGGTTATGGAGGATAAAGCAGTCATTCAAGGAAAAGTCTGGCGAACCGCTGAACCTGAACCCGAAGAATGGACGATTACTGCCGAAGACCCACTTCCAAATCGTGAGGGAAGCCCCGGTATCTACGGCTACTCCGCAACTGAAATCTATTACGACAATCTAAAAGTATGGTAGTAGTGGTTATCGGTTTTCAGTTATAGTGGATCCTAAAGATAAATAGACATTCTCCACCCCGCCGGTAGGCGAGGTTTCCAACCTCGCCGGGGCAGAGTGTCCAATTAATTCTAAACTTTACTATAAAAGGTTTATTGTGGCATTCAAGAACACTGTAACCGCCACCAACCTGTAACTGACCACTGAGAACTGACAACTCTTAAAGAAGGAGTCATTCAATTGAAACCCCAATTTATATATATCGCAAATCTTGCACTGCTGCTCACTTTCGCTGTATCCACCGCCTCTGCAGAAAAAGAGACTGCCTTGTGGGGCGGCACGTTAAGCCGGAACATGGTATCCGATGAAACGAATATCCCCGGGAGTTGGGATCTGGAAACCGGCGAGAATATTAAATGGACAGCGGAACTCGGTTCCCAAAGTTACGCCGGACCGCTTGTCATCGGTGGCAAAGTCTTTGTCGGCACAAACAACAAAGCACTTTACAATCCCAAACTGACCGGCGACCGCGGAAATCTCATGGCGTTTAACGAATCCGACGGTAAATTTCTCTGGCAAGCAACACATACCAAACTCACTTCAGGACGTGTTAACGACTGGCCCCTACAGGGCATCTGCTCCACGCCGTTTATTGAAGGCGACCGACTCTACTACATCTCCAACCGGTGTGAAGTCGTCTGTATTGACACTGAGGGCTTCCTTGATGGTGAAAACGATGGTCCCTTTACTGAAGAAACAGAAACCAGCGAAATCGATGCCGACATCATCTGGAGCTACGACATGATGGATGAGTTGGATGTATTTCCGCATAACCTTGCCACCTGTTCACCACTTGCTGTCGGAGATCTCCTTTTCTTGGAAACGAGCAACGGCGTTGATGAGGGACATATCCATATCCCTTCACCCGATGCACCGTCCTTCATTGCGCTCAATAAACACACCGGCGAACTCGTCTGGGAAGATGCCTCTCCCGGCGAAAATATACTACACGGGCAGTGGTCGAACCCCGCTTACGGCGTTATCAAAGGGGTCCCACAGGTTATTATCCCCGGCGGTGATGGCTGGGTTTACGCCTTTGAACCCGAAACAGGCGACATTATTTGGAAGTTTGATTGCAATCCAAAAAATTCTGAATGGGAACTCGGTGGACGCGGCACCCGCAATAATATCATCTCAACCCCTGTCGTCTATGATGACAAAGTCTTTGTTGCTGTTGGACAGGACCCGGAGCACGGCGAAGGCGTAGGGCATCTCTGGTGTATTGATGCTTCACAAACAGGTGATATCACCGAAACCGCTGGTATCTGGCATTTCGGCGATGAACAGTTCAATCGCACGATGTCCACTGTCGCCATTTCAGATGGACTCCTCTACATTTCGGATCTCAGTGGATTCCTTTACTGCTTAGATGTCAACACAGGAGACCCTTATTGGACGCATGACACTTTCGCCGCAATTTGGGGATCGCCTTACGTTGTAGACGGTAAAGTCTACCTCGGCGATGAGGACGGCGATGTTGTAATTCTAAAAACTGGAAAGACAAAGCAGGTACTGTTTGAAACCAACATGGGCAGTGCTGTCTATACGACACCTGTCGCTGAAAACGGTGTGCTTTACATCGTAACCCGCAATATGCTTATTGCGATAGAAGAGAAGAAATAAAGTAGTCTGGATAGCGCATGTATATTGATCGGTTGGATTGGGACGACTATCGTGTAGAACCCCGTGAAGTATGGGAAGTCTGTAATGATAGGTCCCACTTAGCACGCCGTCAAGGACGCAACCGTTATCTCGTTTATGGGCAAACCTTGGATGGACGCTACCTATTTGTAGTGTTAGAACGTATTCGAGAGTAAACCTATCACTGCACGAAATATGACCGAGCGCGAAAGGCGAAATTTTAGGAGACTCCAAAAATGAAAGCGTTGAAAGTGCCAGAATTTGCGACTTACGAAGAAGAAGCGGCTTTTTGGGATAACCTGGATACCGCCGATTTTATGGAAGATGATGGAGAATGGTTTCGTTTTGATACCAATCAAGCAATTCGGGTTGCCATTCTTCCCGAAATCGCTGAAGAACTCATGAAAAAAGCGCGTTCCCAAGGTGTGTCGATTGAGACCTTAGTAAATGTTCTTTTGGTTGAGCATGTTAGGGAATCAGTTGAACACGTTGATTAGTTAAATTTGAAAGTGCCAAGTAAATGGTGCTTCGTAGAGAGTTGTTATACAAATGAACTTTTCCCGAAAAATTAATGAATCCCGAAAATCACTTGACGCACACGTCCGAGAAATCGTCAAATGGCACTTCAGTCCGAAGACCGGATGCCCGTTCTGGCTGGAGTATGCAAAAAACCTCGATTTTGACCCGCGTAAAGAAATCGGGGGTTATGCCGATCTCAAGTGCCTCGGACATTTCGAGGACGAATGGCTCCGCGGTGGACCCGTGAGGCGTTGGGTCCCAAAGGCTTACGCCAATGAACCGATTTACGTCTTTGAAACCGGTGGTTCGACAGGTGTCCCGAAATCGAGAATCAGTATTCGTGATTTTCACATCGATTATGAACTGTTCAGTGAATCGCTTTCCGATGAAGGGTTTCCACCCGGTAGCGATTGGCTCATGTTGGGTCCGACCGGACCGAGACGTTTACGACTTGCTGTTGAGCATCTCGCCCAGCATCGTGGTGGTATCTGTTTCCATGTAGATCTCGATCCGCGTTGGGTGAATCAACTTGTCCGTTACGGAAAGAATGAGGAATTGGACGCGTATAAAAATCATGTTGTCTCGCAAGCACTCAACGTGCTGCGCGCCCATGAAAACGTTCAATGCCTTTTCACCACGCCGAAACTGTTGGAGGCGTTGTGCGAAAAAATCTCCTTGCCGAAGGCTGGTATCAAAGGTATCTTTTGTGGTGGTACCGAGATGGACGCGCAGTTCCATCGCTTCGCACGCGAGGAACTCGTACCCGGCATCGATTTCATCCCGACCTACGGCAACACCTTGATGGGATTAGCCGCTTGTAAACCCTTCGATCCGGCGGATAACTATGCTATTATCTATTATCCACCGCACCCGCGCGCTGTTATTGAACTCGTCAATCCCGAAAATCCAGAAGAACTCGTGGATTACGGCGAAACCGGACGCGTTATGCTCACGACCCTGACGAAGGAATTTTTCATGCCCCGTTTTCTGGAGCGGGACGAAGCCGAGCGCGCCGAACCGATTCCAGAATACCCTTGGGACGGCGTTGAAAACCTCCGTCTGCTCACAGAGCTCCAAGAAAGCGTCGTCGTAGGTGTCTATTAGCCTGTTCACATCTGGTAAAAGTTTTCTAAACCATATCGCATTAGAATAAACTTCTTGAGTCCCAGCGGGACGGCATGTGTGTAGAAAACATTGGTAGTCATAGAATCAAGCCCCAGAGGGGCGACATGTGTATAGATTTCGTTTTTCGATAGTTCAAGTTGAAGGAATGCTAACACAACCCAAAGAGGAGCCTGAATATGATAACGAAAATTGAAAAACTCTTCCGATCCCCTTACGCGGTGCCCAACGGTTTACAGGTCACAGACGACGGTTTGTGGATCGTTGATCAGATTACCGATAGAGTCTCTTTAGTTGAAATTACATCGGATGTTGACTACGCCGTGCCGAAACTCATCCGCGACATTCCGAGCGAATCCTCGAACACAAGCGGTATGACCTATGGTGGCGGCGCGCTCTGGTTAGCCGCAAACGGATCTGGAGAACGCTGGCGTCCCGTCCGGGATACAGATGCCGAGACAGGTGAGATTTTCCAAGTCGATCCGGATACCGGCGAAACTCTCGGACGCTACCCGATACCCGATGGCGGTGGCACACACGGTGTCGAATACGATCACTACGATGAAGGACATCTCTGGGTCCAAACCCTCAAGGATCAGGTCACACATAAGGTCAGAATTTCGGACTGGTCTATCCAAAAAACGCTTCCGTTGCCACATGAACGTGGGCACGGCATGGTGCGCGTTGCAGATGGACTCTGGTCAACCCATACCTCTGACAGGATCATCGTCAAACTTGATCTTGAAGACGGCAAACCGCTTGATGTCATTGAGGTCCCTGAAGACTGTCCAGAACCACACGGGCTTTCCATTTACGGAGACGATTTCATTTATTGCGATGCGTCTTCTGGATGGGTAGCGAAAATTACATGGTGAAATGGTTATCGGTTGTCAGTGAAGAGGTCTTCATTATACCCAAACCGGTAGCCTGCAACAACAGCGCAGGCGGATATGAGAAACGACCGTCAAAGTTGAAACGGACGTTGTTTCTCCGCAAGGTAAAATTAAAAAATGCACATTCCAATCCTACGTGCCGGACGTTCTTACAGAAGTCTGAACACCGTTCGCGTGTCGCATATCAAAACGGGCGAACCTTTAGTCGAGGTGAGCCAAGCCAACCGTGGGCTGATAGCGAAAGACCTTGTTGACATCGCTCTCCAAAAAGAGGTGCTTGGACAACGTTCTGTCGCCGAATTGATCTCCATCTGCAAAAAGGCAGCGCGTCTTTTCGCAACGGAGACGTTGCCACTTGACGGGACAGTTCAATCACCGACAGACTACATCCAACAGGTCTCTGGGACAACCGGTATGCCTGAAGCACTCTGTCAACAGAATCTGTTCAAGATTCAAGGGGTCTTGGAAAACATAGAGACTGTTTTGGATGGACTCACCCGCGGACTTGATTTGGAGGTTCTTGACACCGGATGGGGAACCCAAAATGGACGCACCTTGAGTTATGTCTGTGAAACAGATTCGTTGGGTGCCGTGTTACCGAGCAATTCACCGGGTGTGCATTCTTTATGGGTGCCTGCGATTCCCTTGAAAGTCCCGCTCGTGCTGAAACCGGGGCGTGAGGAACCGTGGACTCCGTATCGAATAGCGCAAGCGTTTATCGCTGCAGGTGCTCCCGCAGAGGCGTTCAGTTTCTACCCGACCGATTACGCCGGTGCCAACGAAATCCTCGTCCGATGTGGACGCGCTATGCTTTTCGGTGGCGGTTCAACCGTCGCACCGTGGGTGAACACACCTCGCGTCGAGATTCACGGACCCGGACGCAGCAAGGTCATCATCCATGAAGAGGGACAGAACAATTGGGAACACTACCTCGATCTCATCGTGGAATCGGTTGCCAAAAACGGTGGCAGATCCTGCATCAACGCCTCTGGTGTGTGGGTAACGGCATACGGACGAGAAATTGCCGAAGCATTGGCGAAACGCTTGGCGCACATCGAACCGAAACCGTTGGATCATCCGGAGGCGGGAATCGCCGCGTGGGCGAATCCGAAGTCTGCACACGGCATCTCATCGCTCATCGACCGGCACCTCAAAGAACCCGGTGCCACGGAGTTGACAACTGGCGACCGCGTCGTCGAATTGGATGGCTGCACCTTCCTCAGACCGACTGTTATCTGGTGTGACGACGCAGAGCATCCGTTAGCAAACATAGAATTCCCGTTCCCATTTGTGAGTGTTGTGGAAGTACCACCGGCACAGTTGGTCGAGACTATGGGCGCGACGCTCGTTGCCACCGCCATTACAGAGGATACGGCGCTCACACGTGATCTCATAGCAACACCGCTCATTGATCGACTGAATTTAGGGGCAATTCCGACAAATCAAATCTCTTGGGATAGTCCGCATGAGGGAAACCTATTCGAGCATCTCTACAGACAGCGCGCATTTCAGCGTAGTATTCAGTAGGTTAAATTGAATCAGTGAAATCCAACTCCATCAATATCAGTGTTTGTTCTTCTATTCTTTAGTCCCGTAGGGACGGCTGAACACGCCGACTTACACGCGAATTTACCCGATTTGTTTTATGAACAGGTGGAAGCTCCAAAGTCCCAACCCTTTTTACCTATCCCCCGTCAAGGTTTCCCCATGCTTTAGCTTGCGGGATGTAGACGGCGTTTAGGGGTGTCGTAAAAATAAACTTGACAAAAACTCTAAAAATCCGGTATAATTATATTAATCGTTGGATAGGAAAGCAAGCACCTGCAAACCTTGCGGGTGTCCTATCCGCCTACTTGCTTGGGTTGAACGATGAACGGTTATTCCCGTTAATACCACATTCGGATTATACATTTTGGGTTATGATCCCCAGTTCGTTTCGTGATGAGTTCTGCCTCGCTTTATAGGATTGTGGCGGTGTTCCCTCCACAACTGCGAAAATGTCAGAACACTATAGAATCAAAGTATCGGTATATCTTAGGGAGTTTATCAAGATATTCCGTAGTCGGACGTTGGCTGGTCCCACAATCCTTTTGCAGATTGTGTCACCCGAGAAGTTTCTATTCACGAAAAAAGCCCGATGAAACTTCACAAAAATCGGGGAGCGTGCTATAAGCCGTAAAAGTGTACCCACCGACTGAAACAGGATCGGCAGTTGAAGAAACCCCCTTGCTTCAGCTGGGGGAGCAGTCATATGAATAAGCTTGACTTTTTAAAACGTTTGGTATCATGGCTATGACTGATAACCCGAATGTCATTCTCATCTACGGCGACGACCTCGGACGCGGTATGCTTAGCTGCTATGGACAGCGGCATTTCGAGACCCCCAATATCGACCGCCTTGCAAACGAGGGAATGCGATTCAACCACGCCTACGGTTTGCATTTTGTGCACCATCCCGTGCCAGCATGCTGACAGGGCTCCACGACTGCCACGACGGAACATGGACCTATACCCAAGGCGGATTGTATGACAGGCTGAGTGCCGGGGAATTAACGCTGAGTCAAGTTACAGAATTGGTTCATACAACTGGACTCCAAGCGGATCCCAGTGATGTCTTCTTGGCACAAATTGCGGAGGAAACAGGTTACGTCACAGGACAGATCGGAAAACTTGAGTGGGGTGAGGAAACACCTTCTTCGCATTGGATTTTAGCGTTTGCAAAATAAAGTGTAGCCTGCAACAACGGCGCAGGCGGATCTACGGGGAGGTGCCTCATCCATCAAATTCACCTGACCGAACCGCAAGGAAAATTAAAAGATGCTTATTATTGATGCACATCTCGATTTGTCAATGAATGCTTTACAAGGCAACCGGGACCTGCTGAATTCTGCCTATACGATCCGTACCCAAGAAACAGGGATACCCGGTAAGGGGCAAGGCACCGTCGCGTACCCAGAGATGCGTCAGGGACGAATCGCTCTGAGTTTCGTTACCCTGTTTGCCCGCTCAACCGGTAGACCTGCCCCGCATTTCGATTTTGCTTCGCCTGTTCAAGCCTGCGGCGTCGCCCAAGGGCAATTGGCTTACTATCGCGCCTTAGAAGAAACAGGACACGTCCGTATCATTACGGCATTGCAAGATTTAGATAGCCACATCGCTGACTGGCAGGCATGGGAAACTGATAAAAGCGATCCCCAGGATACACCTCCTTTGGGATTCGTGATTAGTCTGGAAGGTGCCGACCCGATTCTTCAACCCGATCAGTTAGAGGTTTGGGTGAAGAATGGATTGCGTTTGATCGGACTGACGCACTATGGTCCCGGACGCTACGCCGGTGGAACGGGCACAGAAATCGGGTTGACTGAACTCGGTCCTCCGTTGTTGGCTGAAATGGAACGTTTAGGTGTTATCCTTGACCTCACTCACTGCTCGGATCAGTCCTTTTGGCAGGCGTTAGAACGCTACAACGGATTAGTCCTCGCCAGTCATAATAACTGTCGGGCACTCGTGCCGCATCAGCGTCAGTTCAGCGATGAGCAATTACGTGCTATTTTTGAGCGGGATGGTGTTATCGGTGCCGCTTTCGATGCGTGGATGCTCCATCCGGGATGGGTTACCGGTGAAACTCCCCACGACAAGGTGACCTTGAGCACCGTCGTTGATCATATTGACTATATCTGCCAATTGTCAGGGAGCAGTCGTCATGCCGCTATCGGCACTGACTTAGATGGTGGCTATGGTCGTGAGCAGTCACCCAGCGACTTGGACACCATTGCTGACTTGCAAAACTTAACGGGCTTGTTGGAGGCTCGCGGCTACAGTGCCGATGATGTCGCCGCTATCATGCACGGCAACTGGCTTCGATTCTTACATGACGCATGGAGTTAAGAATAAAATGCGGTAGGAGTGACCTCTAAATTACGGATAATGGCATCTTGCGTTCGCGTATCCGCAAGAAATTCCTCGTCTGTCATTTCATAGATGTAGGACTTTATCCGACGTATAGCTTCTTGAATATCAAGCAGAAAGTCTTTATCGGTTCTATGAGACATAGACGATACTTTCCCTTATGGATTGAGCAATATGTGGAACCCGAATCCCTTGAAGTCCACCTATAGTAAGCACATCCACCGGTTTTCCAAGAAGCTCTTCGAGATAGTCAGCAAACTCCATGAATTTGAAACCGAGCGGCGTTTCAAATTCGACGATGATGTCAATATCGCTGGCTTCAGTGTATGTCCCTTTAGCGTAAGAACCGAACAAGCCGATCTTCTTAACGCCATACGTTTCGGTAAGGTATTCGGATTTTTCAGAAAGAATATTTTTGATTTTTTCCGCTGTCAGCATCATTTGTTTTACCTCAAATCGTCGCTTTGATCATCAATGCCTACTGATAGTATACTAAAGCATCAGTGCTATAGCAAACAATTGTCTTGGACATAACACACATCACAGATCATTTTACTACGATTCTACTGACCTGTCAAATTTTAGAAGGTTTGAATACGGTCTCAGCACCCCTCAAGCCGGTTGTTTCTTATTCTGCCCGATCCTTTGTGAACCAAAGCGAAGATTGAAACCGAAAACTAAATCATCCTGAAGTGACAAATCTTGACACTTGAAATAAAATCGGAAATCTGTTATGGTTTAACCTCTGACAGAATGCGTATTTTTCTGTTTCTTGGCACTAAAATCGTCTCAACTTTGGTATCGAAATGGCAGATGGAACTTATGCAAATTAACATCCAAACCAAGAACTTCACAGTCTTAGAGATTCAAGGAAAGGTCATTGGGCAAGACGCGATCGTGCTGAAAACGATGATCGAAGAACATATTCAACAACTCGAGGCACAAGGGGGAGCACCGACGCTTATTTTTAATATGGCAGGTGTACAAACCATGGATAGTGCAGGCTTAGGGGTCCTGATCACGACCAGCACCCAGATCCGTCAGAACGGAGGACGGACACTGCTCCTGAGTGTCAATAGAGGTATCAAACGCATGATAATTCGGACGAACTTGGGGTCACTTTTCGAGTTTCCAAAAAACCTCGGAGAAGCAATAACCAGTAGTTTCTAATCGGCAGGTGGTTATCGATTATCGGTTAAAAAATATTCGTGAGAACTCAAGCAGTAGCCTGCAACACCCGCGCAGGCGGATTTGAGAAAGTTGCTCCAAAATTTGAATGCCCATTATCCCTCCGCAAGGTAAAATTAAAAATAGCCTGTCCTATCCGTATTACCTCCATACTTCAGTGCATAAATCAGCAAATTCGACATAAACCGATAGACATCCGTGGAACGGCGGAGTCGTAACATCGTGCGGCTCTCGATCTCCGCTGTTTCCATCGCACACAGGTAATCCTTGCGATTGTAGACCACTGCCAATCGATCGTCAATGATAATCGCTTTCTGATAACGGAACTGCGTCGGTTGTGCATTATTTTCGTTTCCCCAGAACACATCACCGCCTGTGGGGGGTTTCAGCAGATTGTAATGGATACTATACAACTCATGTTCATGCGGAAGAATATCGAGTGGATATTCTGGAAAAATCTGTTGGAGTTCATCGGCGACAATATGTGCAAAAAGTCCGTTGAAACCGCAGTCATCGAAAAACAGCATCCCGCCTTTTTCAACAATATATTTCCGAAGTGCCGCGCGTTCTGATGGTGTGAAACCTGTCTGCAGGGGACCATCTTTCGCAAGCCCGCGTCCGACGGTAATATCTTTATCGTGTCCTGTCATAATGATAAGCGGAGCGTCCATAATCTGGGGCTCGGTGAGCCGTAGCGCGCCGCCAGCGAAATCCATATCCGCCCGAATTGGAGTCTGTGCCTCTAACCATTTGATGAGCGAAGGAATAGCCGTCGGATCCTGCCACCAATCCGACAACGAATGTTTAAGTCGAATCAATCGAATATGCCCACGAATCTCGGTCCCCGTCCCTTCAAGGATACCCCCCAGTTTCTCTTTCGGTATCTTCACAAGGTTCCGAAACGCAGTATCAAACCCGTCTCCCAAACCGCCAGTCGGTAAAGAGCCATCCAGAAATTCTGAGAGTCCCGTTTGAGTTGTGCCTGTTCCCCGACGCCTTGTTGAATAGTTATCAGTTTTCAGTTGTCTATCAGTTAAAGACGACTCTGGTTTAACAAGACCGCTTAACTGACGGCTGACGGCTGACGACTGACGACTATTCGGCAGCGTGGGTGCCACCGAAAGTTCCGTCGGATTCAGCATATCCGTTTCGATGTCTAACGATGGTGCTTGTCGCACAATCTCCGTTTCGCTTCTCGAAAGTTGGCTCATCTGAGACGTTTGTGTCGGTGTGTGAACCGTGGAAGTTTCTCTTAAAAGGGGGGTGTTCGAGATAGCACGTTGGGTTGGTCGGATTTCTACATCCGTCCTTGCAGGATTCAGCGTAACGATTGTTGCCTCAAACGTATCTTTGTTCCGTTCCCGTTGTCCTGATAACAGCAACGCCGCAATTATGACAAAGAGTAGATGCAACCCAATTGAAGCAATAACTGCATGCAAACGTCTCTGTTTCATTTTTTGGTTTACCTTGCGGTTCATTAAAATGAGAACTTCGCCATAGGTTGGGTTGAACGGGGAGGACTAAAACGCTGGTAACTCAAGAGACACTGGTGTTGCGTTCATGCTCCTATAGTGTCGGTACTTCGAGTGAAACCCAACATTTTGCTTATAGGTGTCTCTGAATCTGTTGGTAACTCTCTGCATCCAGTTCTCGGTAATCCGGAATATCGTATCGGTTCCCTCGGACATCTGTCACAAAGAGTCTCGCAGGCGGCACCTGTTTGATGTTCTGATTCAACCCACGCACCGCGAAGGTTACACGACCTCGCTCCGTTTCGACCTCCCATTCATGGATGCCGAATTGCTCTTTCACCCGATAAATCTTCTCGATCGTCGGCGTGAAATACCGTTTATCCAACTCTTCCTGTAGGATTTTTTGGCTCTCCGGTGTGAGTTTTGATGGGTTCACGAGAATCCCAATTTCGGTGTCCTCATCGGCGGCGAGCGAGATATAACTGTCCGGGTTGCTAAGCGGCATAAGCCTTCGGATGACCACGCGCAAGTAGCAGGCTTTATCCCGAATTTCAAGCCGCGTCGTTCCCACCTCAGAACGCGTGAACGTCAGTTCAGCCGCGTCCAAGTAGCGCGGCGTGAAGTCATCCGATTCAGATGGCACAGGCATCACTGTCGGTGCCGCCGCAAGAGTGGCTTGTTTGTCTTTCTTTTCGTTTGGCATGTTTATCTCTCCACTGCTTGCGCTGCTGCGCGCACATTTGCGGCTTCGCGCTGTGTTTCTACGAGTTTGTAATAGATACCCTTTTGCTCCATGAGTTCTGCGTGAGATCCGCACTCAACGCCTTTTCCCTTTTCAATCACGAAAAGCCGGTCAGCATTTCGGAGCGTAGAGAGCCGGTGGGCAATCGCGAACGTCGTCCGGTTCTGCACGAGCCTGTCGATCGCCTGCTGGATTTTCTTCTCAGTTTCCACATCCACAGATGAGGTGGCTTCATCAAGAATCAGGATTCGCGGGTTATGCAAGATTGCCCGTGCGATGGAGATACGTTGTCGTTCACCGCCAGACAGCCGTCCACCACGTTCACCGACTTCTGTATCGTAGCCGTCGGGGAACTTGACGATGAATTCGTGGGCGTTTGCCGCCTTCGCCGCTGTGATAATGTCCTCCATCGTCGCATCGGGATGCGCGTAGGCGATGTTCTCAGCAATAGTCCCACTGAACAGGTACGGTTCTTGTAACACGACCCCAATCTGTCGGCGCAGATCCTTGAGGTCAATCTCCTTGATGTCCTCACCATCGACCTCTAAACGTCCAGAGTCCGGTGTATAGAACCGACAAATCAAATTGATGAGCGTCGATTTCCCCGCACCCGAATGTCCAACGAGTCCAATCATCTCACCCGGCTTCACATGGAGATTGATGTCCCGAAGTACCGGTTTGTGCGAATCGTAACCGAACGTCATATTGTGGAATTTGACCTCTCCAGTGATTTCCGGCATCGCTTTGAGGTTGCCATCGTCCAACTGCTCCGGTTGTGAGTCGATGACTTCAAAAAGCCGCTCCGCCGCTGTCATTGAGCGGGAAGCCCAGTTAATCAGAGGGCTGATATAGCGTAGCGGTTCATAGAACATCATCAGGTAGGCGTGGAAAGCCATCAAGGTCCCGAACGTCATTGTCCCACCGATAATGTTGAGACCCCCGACATACCAAACGATGAGGGAACCTAACTGGACAGCGAACATCAGCGGTGGATAATAGGTCGCCCATATCAGCTCAGCATTGGTTTCGTAGTCTCGGGCATCTACGTTCGCATCGTCGAACCTGTTGACTTCATTCCGTTGTTGTCCGAACGCACGGACGACCCGAATGCCGGATACCGAATCGTTGACGACATCGAACAATTTTGAGCGACGGCGCCACGCGCGGTGCCAAAGACTTCGCACTTTCTTCCAGAACCAACCCGCCCCAAAGACAATTATGGGGATCGGGATTAAGATGAAGCACGCCAGTTTCCAGTTCATCCAGAAAAGCATCCCGCCAATCCCGAAGAACAGCAACAGTTCTACTGCGAGAAACGAGAGTCCCTCTAACATGAAGTCTTGAAGCCGTTCACTATCCTCTGTGATATGTGAGATAACCGTTCCGGTCTTCCGTTTATCAAAAAATCGGATTGATAGGTTGTGCAAGTGTTGATAGACGTGCGCTCGGATATTCGCCGCGACGCGGAACGTCAGCCAAGCGCCCAAACGCAGTCGAAAAATTGTGAAAATTTCACGGATGATTTGTATGCTTAATAGGGTCCCTACAGCAATTGACAAAGCCAATGCCGCCGAATCAATATTGCGAAAAATAGATCCTAACCATGTACTCGATGCGTCGGAGGCCGCGGTATCAACACCGCTCGGCATCAGGATATCGTCAATCAGGATACGAGAAAAATATGGTGGTACAAGCGAAATGAGTGTTCCGGCAATCACAAAGAGCATGAAAAGGATTGCCCTACCGCGATAAGGTTGTATGTAGGACAAAATCCGCAACATGACCTTGTGTTTTTTGGTACATGCCGGGCAAGGCGAAAACTCATCTGGCAACGGTAAACCGCAGGACTGACAGAATTGTTCCTCCGGCTTGTAGTCCCATATCGGTGCCTCGTCCCGTTTACCATTGCGGTACTCAATTTCGTCACCGATAAATCGAGCGACAAATCCGAACTTAGACGCACAACCGTTGGAGTACCGAATCAGATCGATCGTGCCTTCTTGTGTTTCCAGGACCAGAATCCCAGCGTCTACAACAATCTCGGCACGGATGCCAAGCACATTCTTATAGGGGATATAGTGAAGTACGTTACCCTCACCTGTTACGGTGAAAATTGCCGCGTCCGTTAGCACAAACCATTCTTCACCGTAGCTACCTGTTGAACTCACATCGCTTTGGACAGCAAATCGGATCTGTTCTGGACGGATATCTAATTTTTCGAGTGTTTCTTCAACTAAATTGGGTATCGGGTCAAGCGTACCCGTGGGTGTCTCTGCAGTTGCCATTCCTTCTTTGTTCTCCCGTACTTACTTCCCGGGCGTTCGCGCGTCCGGGTATTTCCAAAGAGCTTTGCGATCAATAGATTTCCAACGCCTCGAATCGACACGTTGGACAGCGTATATCTTCCGACCACACCGGCATCGTATGTCATGGACATGTCCATTTGAGCAGGTCTTTTTTTCAACAAAGTCAACACTTTCTTGGTGGACGCGATAACCGCGTCTGCATGAATAACAGACTAAGTACATCACAAATACCTCGATCCACTCTACTTGATCCTTTTAACCCATTTTGACAGATATACTTCAGATAATTCGACTTCTTATACCATGTCTAAAAGATTATATCGCATTAGCCTCACCGTCCACCCGGATCCGGTAGGGTTTTTGATAGGGTGTTTCTTCACGGTTTCCTAACCGCACTGGGCATAACCAAAGACGGTAGACTCTTTTAAGAGGAATCATCAATCAGAAATGGTATTAGGTATTACTTTCAAACCCTAAAATTTAAAGTGGATAGAATACCACACTTTAAACAGCAACGGAATGCTTCTCCAAAACCGCATCGTTCAATTCAACACCCAGCCCCGGCTTCGTTGACGGAATAATATAGCCATCTTCCCACTGTATCGGCTCCTTGAGAATATCAGTATGGAAGCCGTCCCATGTATGGATACCCTCTTGAATCAGGAAATTCGGGCTACAGACATCCAACTGGATATTCGCAGCACCACCAATCGGACCGCCATACAAGTGCGGTGCGATCTGGGCGTAGTGTGCCTCACCCATGGATGCAATCTTCTTCGCTTCAAGGATACCACCTGTGATTGTCAAATCCATCTGCAAAATAGATGCCGCTTGCTGTTCCAGCAGATCCACGAACTCATATTTCGTCAACAGTCGTTCTCCGGTGGCAATCGGAATACTCGTGGACTGTGCGACGCGTGCCATCTCCTTGACATTTTCCGGTGGTAACGGTTCCTCGAACCAGAGCGGATCGTAAGGCTCGACGCGTTTCGCGAAACGGATTGCACTGTTTGTATTGAACTGACCATGCGTGCCAATCAGAATATCACAACGATCCCCGACAGCATCGCGGATGCCTCGGATGACACTCTCTGCGTAGTCGAGCGTTTCCAACCGATCCGCTGTACTTGGATCGACCGGGTCAAACTTGACAGCGGTAAAACCTTTTTCGACGTAAGAAAGCGCGAGTTCACCCGTTTTTTCTGGAGAATCGCCGTGCCGCCATGGTAGCAAATACGAATAGGCGCGCAACTTCTCGTGGAACATGCCACCTAACAGATTGTAAATCGGTTGATTCAGTGCCTTGCCGACGATATCCCAGCACGCCATCTCAATCGCACTCATTGCAGGACTCGTCAGTGGACCGGAGTGCCGTACACACGGTCCCTCATAAAGGGTAGACCAGATCCTTTCAATCCGAAATGGGTCTACACCAATTAGGTAACGTTCTCCCCAGTCTTTAATGAGTTCAATGACGACATGGTTCAATTGCGTGTGATAGGTACATTCACCTACACCTTCGATGCCGTCGTCCGTTATCAGTTTGACGAAAATCCAACGCCTTCCACCCCAGTGTGGCGGCGGCACATCAACGAGATACGTTTTCACATCGACAATCTTCATTTTTTAAATTTTCCTTGTAACGCTCTGACTGCTGACAGCTATTATGGATTCCACCAATAGGTTACCTTGCCAACCAGAGTCGTATCCAGCAATCCCGATGTGATACTGTCTGTTCCGTATGTCTGGTTGAAAACGAAATAGAAATCGCTACCGGGGCTGTAGATATAATTGACTAAGAAATTCGTGGTAACCAGATTCCGATCACTGTTCCATTGTACGAAAACCTTGGTAAAGAGATCGGTGGAAAACGAATAGACAACACGTCCACCAAAGATGTTTGTATCAAAGGATGTTGTTTTGTCAGGCGCGTCCTGTTGTGGCAGTGTGACGCGATTAAACTCGTATCTCGGTTCCAAACTGAAGCGTCCACCGAACCGAAGATCGAGACGGAGGTCAAATCCGCGTCGCGTGCCGTTGTAGAAATCCCCGACATTGAACCCAAAACGTCCGTTGAAGACCTTGCCTTCAGCGTTGAGCATGAGATTGTAGTTATTGTAGCTGTACTTGCCTCTCGGAATGATAATCCCTTCTCGAATCTCAAAGTCCTCGGTAAGGTTCTCAAAGTTTCGGTGGATTCGGAGACCACCCCAACCGTTCGTTTCCAATTCAAGCCACGTGCTCCAGATAAAGGTTCGTGTTTCTAATTCATTATCTGAATTAAGGATGACATCAATCTCCGGTCCAGCCCACAACCGACGGAACCCATTCCAATGGAGGTAAGGCGTCGCTCGCATTTCGCCACGAAACCATCTGCTGCCTGTACGATACACATAACCGGATTCGGGGTTGAAATCATCACCAATGTCCGTATAAGAGGCGTTCACTCGCGCGACTTCGCTCTGCCAATTGCCACCGAGGTAAAACGCGTTTGGATTTTCGCTTGGTAAAGCACTGTTTCCCGATGCGGCTTGCCTGCTGAGTTCGCGCGATTCAAACGTGCGTGCCCAGAGACCTCGGAAATTCATCTCGCCCGTGGGACGATAGATAAAATCAACGCCAGTCGCGCTGTTGTGTGCATCGAGACCTTGCTTATTAATTCCAATCACACCGAGACTCGACCCTGTGAAGAGATCGCGCTTGATACGCAGAACGGAGTAGTTCGTCCTATCAACATCGACCGCGTCTAAATGTTCCGTAGCGTCTGCTGCGTGTTTATCCGTGAGAACATTCAGCAATCCTACACCGAAGCCACCCACTTTACCGGTAATCTTTCCACCTGCCATAATCGGGATGGCGTGTCCTTCTTCGATACCGATGCGACGACTATAGAAAAGCAGGAGCGGGGGCGGGGCATTGAAACTCGTCCGCGGGATACCGAAATCGAATAAACCCGCGCCCTCCAAGAAAAATTGACGTTTCTCTGGGAAAAAGAGGCTGAACCGTGTCAAATTCGCTTGTTCTTGGTCCGCCTCAACCTGTGCGAAATCTGTGTTGACGGTTAAATCGGCGGTTAGATTTGAGGTGACGCTCACTTTCATGTCACCCCCGAAATCAAGCACACCAGTTGTTCCTTCCTCTTCTGTCCGGGCAACACCCGGGAGTAGATACGGTAGAAACTCAATATTCCGGCGTTGCGAGATCCCAGATAAACCCGTGAGTGTCCCTAAGTGCGTCGTCCGATAGCGTGCTAAGAACGTATAGGCGGGTGGCACTGGAGACCATGTGCCTTCTTCCTGATTTTTCCGAATCGTGCGTCCAAGGTTCAAACCCCATGTCAGTATGTCTTCCTTTTTAAACCGGAGTTGGCTGAACGGAATCGCGATTTCTGTCGTCCAATTATCGCCATTAATTTTTGCCTTACTGTCCCAAACAGCATTCCAGTTCTCGTTTCGACTGTCACCACTGTCCATGAGCGCGACATCTTCCCGCGCACCAAGCGGATTAACGCGGAAAAAGAACCCACTCCGCCGGTCGTTGTAGGTATCCAAGAGCACAAAAACGTTGTCTTGGTCATACAACATTCCATCACGCCGCATCTTATTGGCAATAATCTTAGAGCGGTTGGGTTCGCTGCAGATGAAACCGAAATAGATGTGTCTGTCATCGTAAAGAATCCGAACCTCTGTTGTTTCCGTCAGCGGTTCGCCTGCATCGGGTTCAAATTGCGTGAATTGACGGATAGGTGTCGCTTTTTCCCAATCGGACTCTGAAAGTTCACCGTCGATTTCGATGCTCTGGTAGGTGCGGGATGCCTCTACCCGCAGTTCGTCAGTTTCAGCATACACGCCAGCACTGATGCCAAGGAAAAATAAAATTGATAGCCATCTACATAGATAATCCATGGTATACAAAGTGGAAAATATAACCTCCGTGGTTATCTCAAACTTTCTTTTATTATACCATATATGTTGGAATTCTGCATGTCTAATCAATACGACTTCCAAAGTCATTCAGTTCTTTTGGAGGGATGCTTTCCTGATGGCTATCCTCAATTGACTTCTCACGCAGACGTGTTATCGTCAAATTTTATGGATTGGAAACCTCTGATTTGGAAAGGACCAAAACGTTGAAAAAAGATTTGACTTTTGGCAGTGTTGATGTATAATATTATAAGAATTAGGACTTACGCACTGCCCCGGTAGGGTCTTTCACCTAACCAGGGTTCCCACCCGTTACTGGGAAGGGACACCGAATCCTGTGAAAATAGGTGAAATTTGGTCATTTTGCGTAAGTCCTAAAGAAATAATATATATAGGGATAGGATGTACGTCTCCCTTTTATAACGCTTAGAGCTTGTTTGAAAGTAGACGAGATGCTCCGCTTTTGTCATTTTGCAGGCAAAATTAGCCAATTTTTAGGATATTTACCCGTATCGCTTATTTAAACAGGTTCTTGGGAAAGAATACTTCAAAGAATAGATGAGAAAAAACGCAGAACACAATTGGAGGCAATATGAGCAACGAAAGTAAGTGCCCAGTGATGCACCAGTCTCACGCACGGGGCACCATAGCGAACCAACAGTGGTGGCCGAATCAGTTGAACCTGAAGATGCTTCACCAGAACCCACCCCAGTCCAATCCCATCGGTGAGGATTTTAACTACGCCGAGGCGTTCAAGACACTTGACTTGGAGGCTCTGAAGCAGGACATCTATGAAGTGATGACGACATCACAGGAGTGGTGGCCCGCCGATTATGGTCATTATGGACCCCTCTTCATTCGGATGGCGTGGCACAGTGCAGGCACATACCGCATTGCCGACGGGCGCGGCGGCGGTGCCTCTGGCACACTCCGCTTCGCACCGCTCAATAGTTGGCCCGACAACGCCAGCCTCGACAAGTCAGTCCGGGTGCTCTGGCCCGTTAAGCAGAAATATGGCAAGAAACTCTCATGGGCGGATCTGATAATCTTCGCCGGGAACTGTGCCATTGAGTCGATGGGTCTCAAGACCCTCGGATTCGCTGGCGGACGAGAGGATGTCTGGGAGCCTGAAGAAGATATCTATTGGGGATCAGAGACCACATGGCTCGGCGATGAACGCTATACCGGCGACAGAGAACTGGAGAATCCGCTCGGTGCCGTTCAGATGGGCTTAATCTATGTGAATCCACAGGGACCCAACGGGAACCCGGATCCCGTCGCTGCAGCGCGAGACATTCGAGAGACGTTCCGACGTATGGCAATGAACGACGAAGAGACGGTCGCACTCATTGCTGGCGGACACACGTTCGGCAAAACGCACGGTGCGGCTGATGCGGATGAATACGTCGGTCCCGAACCCGAAGGTGCCTCTATCGAGGAGCAAGGACTCGGCTGGAAGAACACCTTTGGCAGTGGCAAGGGTGTCCACACAATCACCAGCGGGTTGGAGGGGGCATGGACCGCCGCGCCAACCAAGTGGGACAACGGATTCTTCGAGAACCTGTTCAACTACGATTGGGAACTCGTGAAAGGTCCCGGCGGCGCATGGCAGTGGACTCCGAAAGATGAATCTGCACAGCGCACCGTGCCGGACGCTCATGATCCCTCAAAGAAGCACGCGCCGATGATGCTCACGACCGACCTATCTCTGAAAGAGGATCCAATCTACGCAGAAATTTCCAAACGCTTCTACGAGAACCCAGCGGAGTTCGCAGACGCCTTTGCGAAGGCGTGGTACAAGCTGACCCATCGAGATATGGGACCCCTCACACGCTGTCTCGGTCCTCTGGTGCCTGAAGAACCGCAGTTATGGCAGGACCCTGTCCCTGATGTCAATCATGAATTGATTAACGAGCAAGACATCGCTGACCTCAAGGGGAAGATCCTCGAATCAGGACTCTCCATTTCCCAACTCGTCTCGACGGCTTGGGCATCTGCGGCAACATTCCGCGGCACCGACAAGCGCGGTGGAGCTAACGGGGCACGTATTCGTCTCGCGCCACAGAAGGATTGGGAAGTCAATAATCCGCCCGAACTGCAGAAGGTGCTTCAGACCCTGGAGGAGATCCAAAAGGAATTTAACGGATCGCAGTCTGGCGGGAAGAGCGTCTCACTCGCTGACCTGATCGTATTGGCTGGGTGTGCCGCCGTCGAAGCAGCAGCAAAGAACGCCGGTATCGACGTACAGGTCCCCTTCGCTACGGGACGCACGGACGCGTTGCAGGAACTAACCGACGTGGACTCGTTTGCTGTACTTGAACCGACTGCCGATGGATTCCGTAACTACCTCGCAAACGGACACGAGAGAACTGCCGAAGAGCTGCTGGTGGATCGGGCGCAAATGCTGACGCTAACCGCTCCTGAGATGACAGTTCTCGTCGGTGGCTTACGTGTCCTGAATGCAAACGTTGGTCAATCCGCTCTCGGTGTTTTTACCAAACGTCCTGAGACGTTGACGACCGATTTCTTCGTGAATCTGCTTGACATGAACACCGAGTGGGTGGCGTCCGAGACATCTGAGAATCTGTTCGAGGGACGCGATCGCTCGACAGGCGAGCTCAAGTGGAGCGGTACCCGTGCCGATCTCGTATTCGGTTCAAACTCCCAACTCCGTGCCGTCGCAGAAGTCTACGGGTGTGATGATGCCCAACAAGCATTTGTACGTGACTTCGTGGCAGCGTGGAACAAGGTCATGAATCTCGATCGATTTGACCTTGCCTAATCTCAGTAAATAAAAATAGTGAGAGCGTGAACCCTCACGCTCTCACTATCTCCCCAATTTGCTCTTTAGACTTGTTTTATCTCCCCTCCCTCCTTCCATTCTTCCATTCTTCTTGTAGGAGCGAGTTTTACTCGCGATTCTTACTGACTGCTGATGGCTGGTTACCGACCAAGATTCTTATTGATTTCCTTCCTAAAGTGTGTGAAAATACAAGGAAAATCCCATCCTGATCACTTCACAGACAGGAGACCCATGAAAAACGATAAGAAGACAATCTTCGGTTGGTGCATGTACGACTGCGCGAATTCAGCCTATATCACCACTGTGGTCGCCGCCATATTGCCGAATTATTTTGCGAAAGCCATTGTCGGCGAAGCAGGTGTGAACATTCTCGGTATGAATGTGAGTGCGACAGCCTTGTGGGGCTATATGTTGGCAACCGCGGCGTTCTGCGTATTCCTCTTTGCCCCCGTGCTTGGGGCGATTGCCGATTTCTCTGCCGCAAAAAAACGGTTTCTTATGGGCTTCGCATATATGGGCAGTATCTTCGCAACGCTGCTCTATTTTTGCAAGTCTGGCGATGTCGGATTGACGATTGTGCTATTTCTCGGTTCTCAAATTTGCTTTGTTGGCGGTAATGTTTTCTACGATGCGTTCTTGCCACAGATCGCCTCCGAAGACAAACTGGATGCCGTTTCTGCCCGAGGCTATGCTTTCGGGTATGTCGGCGGTTCGCTGCAATTTACCATTGCACTCGCCCTCGTCGCGACGCAAAAGACACCGGAAGGCCAAGCAATGGCAGCACGGATCGGAATGGCGATGACAGGAATTTGGTGGGCAGGTTGGACCCTGTTGACAATGAAATACCTGAAAGAGAAAAAAACGTCGTATCAACTTCCAGAGGCACACCGCAACAAACCAAAACCTATCGCTTATCTCATCCTTGGCATCAGTCGGACGCTTGCAACAGCAAAACGGGTCGGACGCTTTAAACACCTGACCCTCTTCCTCGTCGCCTATATGATATACAACGACGGGATCCACACCGTTACTAGCATGGCGACAATTTACGGAACTGAGGAATTAGGACTCTCGACAACGTCGCTTATGGTAACGCTCTTGTTGGTGCAAGTCGTTGCGATAGCGGGCGCGTTGATCTTCAGTCGGCTCGCAAGTCGTATCGGTGCGAAACGCTCTGTAATGTTTGCCTTAGTCTTGTGGAGTGGGGTTGTTACCTATGGGTATTTCATTCATTCCGCAACAGAATTCTTTGTTCTCGGAATGGTTGTGGGTCTTGTGCTCGGTGGGACACAAGCATTGAGCCGTTCTTTCTACGGTGCAATGATTCCAGAACAGGCAAGTGCAGAGTTCTACGGATTCTATTCTGTCTTTAGCAAATTTTCGTCAATTTGGGGACCCCTAACGTTTGGTGTTATCGAACAGATCACCGGCAGCGCACGCCTCGCTATCATTTCATTGATGATATTCTTTATCGTCGGACTGATTCTATTGGGATTCGTAGATGAGGAAAAGGCAAAAGCAAATAAACTGGCGTTCGGTTAATTCGTCAACTCAAAAATAATCGGGAGTTCAAGCCGCAAACTGTTCCCTTCCTGCCCTTCAGGGAAGGCGGGATACGGCACCGCATTTTGAACAGCCGCAATCGCCGCACTATCCAGTGCCTTTGAGCCGGAAGTATCCGTGACTGTCGGATTCCGAATCGTGCCATCTTTGAAAAGCGTGAACCGGACGGTGGTGCTCGCACCGTCATCTAAATTCCGAACACGGGGTGGGAACCGTTGAACCTGTTTGATTCGGTCCCGAACCGCCTTTAAGAATTCGTTAAACGACTGTTTCGCATCCCCTAAGTTGACAGAGGCGAGTTCCAGATTCCCCGGATCGTTGAATTCCGTTTGGGCGAGATTTGTTCCCATATCCATTCTGGCGACCCAGCTTGTGCTCTCAAACTTCGGTACCTCGAACTTCGGCAGCATTGCGACAATATTTGCTTGTTGTTGTGTCGCTTTGAACAGATTTCTGCCGATGCTGACTGTACTCGGTGCCATGACCGGGCGTGTCGAAACGTCACTCGACGGTAGCGTGAAACGTGCGTTGCCCATCGGAATCTTAGCACTCGTCGTAACAGCCTGTCCTTTGGGGGCTTGGATCTTAGAAAACTTCGGTTGTTTCGGTTCGCGTGTTGTACGCGGGGGTGTACGACGTTTGGGTTGCGGTTTCTCGGCTTCCAAAACGACACTTTCTACTTTATCGTTGTGCATCTCCAACACGGTTTTCCGAACAAAGTAGATAGCCCCAACGATAATCCCGACGACATGCAGTCCGATTGCGAAACTACTTGCGATTCGAATCGCTTTCTTTTTCCGTTGTTGGGCGGCTTCCCGATTCTGCCGCTGAACATCAGCCATGGTCACCATATTTTTCTTCTCCCGTTTCTTTTCAGCACCTTGTAAGTGTGCTTTGGTAGGGGCTGGGTAACCCAGCCCGTACTTAATCTTCATAACTCAGTAACTTATATCTGCCGTTTTTAACAACGACCGAGCCGAGAATCCCCAATTCCCGTTTTTCTCCAGCGACGTTTTGTAACGTTAAAACGGTTCCACGCAAAAGTTGGAACCCATCATAAGTCTCTGGGGATCCATCGAAGCGGATATCAACGAACTTCAGGTTATGTCCCCCGAAGTGAGCGATCCACTTTTTCATACCTGTGTTACATCTCTTATTCAGATTTGACCAAGCGAAGTCGCCCGGAAAATTGTTCGGCGGACGGCTTGCGGGGAACGCGGACCAAATCCAATCGAGATACGCCTCGCGCTGCACACGTAGACGATCCAACTGCTCAATATCTTTTCGATTGAGTGCGTCTACGACTGCCAGACCGAGTTGGCTCGGCGAGTCGAGACTGTCTTCCCAAACCAATTTTTCACACCCTACCAAACTGCTGTAGACAAACAGTATTGTGAGAAGGGTGTGAAAAATATAAATGGTGCGTTCATTACTGCCGCGCACTGGTTGTCCATCCTATTGTCCAGTTGTTGCTCGGACTCACACCGCCGATGAAGTCAACCTGTTCAAAGAAACCATCAGCGGGTGGACTGGCAGGTGCTACCGCATTTGCCTCGGCACCGGGTGTGAAGTCGGGGGCGGACTTGTTGAACGGATCTACCAAACCCGGATCGGTTTCTTTATTACCGTTGTCAGCCGCAAAACGGGCTTCATCGAACCCATCGTCGTCTTTCTCATCGCTGAAATTGCCTTTTCCATTTTCAAAGAAGATACTATTTTTTACGACCAGTTTGCCGCTCTTCACTTGTGCGTAGGTCGCCTCGTTGTTGATATCGAGTCCGACTTTGTTAAATCCGGTGACGATGAAGTTTGCGAAGACGCCAGCGGCACCTTCACGAATCAACAGACCGTTATCGCTTTCTGGACCCTCGGGATCACCGACGAGCGTCGCGTTATAGACCGTCGCGGCGGAACGGGGTTCTGCTTCATTATCTTTACTGCTGTTGTCAACTTCGAAGCCGTTATCGGCATCGTCGCCATACTGCTGCACGACGAGGAACTGTGCTTTACCTGTCCAGCCATCTGTCCAGTCGAAGGAGTCGTCGCGCGCACCCGTAACCATGACATACTTCAGGTTGACGGTGCCACCGAACATCTCAACGCCATCGTCTTGGTTCATGTGTACTTGGACGTGATCCACGACAGTGCCGGATCCAACGCCTTGGAAGGCGATGCCGTTCAACTCGTTATCAGGGCTAAATTCAATACCTGCGTACTCGACACGGACGTAGCGGAGGACACCGCTGCTGTCAGCCGGGTTGTTTCCACCGAAGGCACCCGTGTCACCTTCACCGAAAGTTACGCCTTGATTCGTGGGCGCGCGACCGTTGATAATCAAACCACCCCACTGACCCCGTGCGCGGGAACCTTCAAAGGCATCACTCGACATAACGATAGGGTCAGATGCTGTGCCTTCTGCCATAATCTTAGAACCTTGGGCAATGATGAGTGTGCCGTTGGTCGCCTGCTCACCGTAAATTTTGACACCCGGCTCAATAGTTAATGTCGCGCCATCTTCAACAAATACGGCACCTCGGAGGAGATAATCGTAAGCCGAAGTGAGCGTTTTATCGGCGTTCAATCTGCCTTCAAGGACAATCACTTGACGTCCATCAATATCGATAACAGTCTCTTCTACTAACGTTTCTTCAATTACTTCGATCTCGTCCGTATCATCGCTATCACAACCGACAATGGCGAGTGTTAATCCAACTGTGAAGGCTGCCATAAGTAGAAACAGCCAGTTCTGATAGAAACCTCTTGTTCCCGTGGATGCAGGAACCGACCCAATATTTAACATTAGCTAACTTAGCTCCTTTTTTATTTTTTATTTTTACCTAACTGATCCAACAGACAGACCCTGATGACTGCGACCCAGCGATACACATCGCCGTTTTTAAGCCGCTGTTGTAAATTTCTGTCATACTTAAAATGATACCCATAAATTGTTGCAAAAAAGTGACAATGATATGATTTTTTTTACGCTTTGAAAATGGCTATCGACTATCGGCTTTCGGTTGACTACTGATTGCTGACAACTGATAACTTTGAAACTTTAGCACACTTTACAACTTCCCAGAACTTCTACGTCCGCTTTGCTAACTGCTGATCGCTGACCGCTGACGACTATTCCTCTGACTGCTGATTGCTGATAGCCGACTATCGTCCCCTATAAGTTGTAACTTATCCCAAATGAGAATGCTCTGCCGAGTTTATACTGGACGTAGACCTCCTCACCCTGTTTGAAATGAACGTACGGGTCGAGCAGGTTTTTCGCCGAAATACTGAATTTGAAATAATTTGCAACCGTCCGACTAAAACTCACATCCAGTTGTCCACGCGGTTGCTCATACACATCCGGCACACCGTGGTTCCCGACTTCAGAGAGCCTACGTCCAAAGATGTTATAGGCAATCGCACTCGAAATACCCCAGTTGGGGTCTTCAAAACCGACGGAGATGTTGACGATGTAAGGACACTGCCCCTGTAGTGGACGCTCAGAAGAGGTCTGAATCCCAATATCCTCCGGCAGGACCACCTGTGAAGAAATCAGGGCGGCGTTTGTGTTGATCGAGAATTTGCTCAACGCCTCTGTGAGGATACCTAAATTCTGACGGGCTTCTAACTCCAAGCCGTAGTTATTAGCACCTTCGGCGTTTTCATAAGTGATTCGGACTTCCGCTTGCGGTTGGACGATCTGCTCAATCGGTTTCTGGAACCGTTTATAAAAAGCACTTACCGCCACAATACCCCCGATCTGTGGAAAAGCCTCCCAGCGGAAATCGAAGTTGTTAATCTGGGTCCGTTCCAAATCTGGATTGCCGAGAATCGTTCTGCCTCCGACGAAGTCTGTGAACTCGAAGGGCGCGAGTTCACGGAAATCGGGACGCGTAATCGTTCGGGATGCCGCGAGACGTAGATTCATCCGCTCTGTTAGGCGGTAGGTTACGTTCAGACCCGGTAGCCAGTCGAGTGTTTTCAAATTCGCTTCAATTGCTTTTTGGGTGGCAGAGAACGGATCGTAGGTCGTAACCGTTTGATCCGAAGACTCCAATCGAACCCCCGTCATGACCTGCCATTTTGTGGTAATCGGTAGATCAAGCATCAGATAACTTGAGTAAATATTGTGATCTGCAAGGTAGTTATCCGTGGAGCGTGTGGACTCTCGCAATTCAAAGACACGCGGTGCTATATTTTGGGTTTGAAAGAGTATTTCGGGCGGATCGGATAGATTGACGATCGCGTCTACTTGGTCAGAAGGTAGGAATCTGAATCTGCGGACATCAAACGTCCGTGCCCTGTCTCGTAAGAGTCCTCCGAATTTGAAGAGACCTTCAGCACCCAGCGGTACTTTCCAGTCGAGACGTACGTTGTATTCGTCGTCCTCAAGATTAAAGAAAAATCTGCTACCACTATGTGTTACATCGCGGAATGTGAACGTTCCATCACCTCTGTCTTCGTAGATGTTTTCGCGGGTGTCGGGTTCATCGCGCAACGCACGGGAATAAGTGAGCCGCCACTCCATAGAGACATCGGCGTGCTTTGCTTCTTCTTCTAATACGGGTTCTCCGAAGTTAAAGTCATGCATGCCTGCGACTTGTCCAGAAAAGAGTTGGCGTTCGACATAACGGAGCCGTGTGCTTCGCATATCGGTATTTCTATCGGCGTTGAATCCTTCCCATATACGTGTTTCATCTTCAGCGGTATGCGTGAAAAGCGTCTTTATGCTAAGGAGGTGTTGTGGAGAGAAACGAAGACTGGTATTCAGGACGCTACCCCACTCCACTTCGTTACCGCTTCGCTCAATGTTATACGAGGTTACAGGGGAAAGCGTCTCGTTTAAACCGAGCCGGAAAGCATTGCGAACTTGCGAACCGTAACTATGGCTGTTGCCGTAAGAGATTACACCTAAGTAACCGAACTCTTTACCGAAAATCTTGTTACTATTACCAAGACTGAATTTATAGCCTTGATTGATTGGGAGTTGTCGGCGTTCTGGCGACCAGACGTTGGAGAACGATTGTCCGAACGCCTGAATCTCTTTGGGAGTGAATCCTAACGGGGTAAAACGTCCACGCTCTCGAATCGGTAAATCAGCCGCCTGATTTTGGACAAGGCTCGGTAGGTCGCGCGAACCGTCATCGAATCCTAAAAAATCCAGATCGCCACCCGGATATGTCAAGCCATCTCCTCCTGTCGCCTGCGTGTTGAAACCGCTTGACATTGATAGCGACATCGTCAATTCTTCAGGAAAGTCTTTCGTAAATACTTGAACAGAACCGCCTGCGAAGCCCCCGGGTTGGTCAGGGGAGAAGGTCTTGACTGTCTGCAGGCTCGCGAGAAGGCTTGCTGGAAAGATGTCCATCGGTACAACTCGACGGTTCGGCTCAGGGCTGGGGATCTCAACGTTATTAAGGAGGGTATTACTGTAGCGTTCTCCCAGCCCACGGACAAACACGTAACGTCCGCCGACAATGCTGACACCTGTCACCCGTTTGATAGCCTCACCAGCAGATGAAGCAGGGAGTCGGCTAATCTCCTCTGTACTGATGCTGTCTTCAATTCGTGAGCTACGCATCCGTTTTTCAAGGAGACCCCGCTCACTGGCTTGGCTCAGTCGGACGGGCAACTTGATGGCATCGAGTTTTACCACCTGTGGGGTCATTTTGATATCAAGAGATACCGATGTCTCGCCTGGGATCACCTGAAAATCGGGGATGACAAAAGTGTTATAAAACGGCGCGCTTGCATGAATCTTATAAGTACCGCTCGGCAGCTCCAGCGAGAAGGCACCTGTTTCATCCGTTTTTACCCGAATTTGCGTGTCAGTGACCCGAATGGATACCGCTGCTATCGGCATTTCGGTGTCGTTATCTACAACGGTACCTGTTACCTTGATGATCTGTTGTGTTTCGTGGTTATCAGCACCTACTTCTCCGAGCACAAGTCCTATGCCAAGCACCAAAAGCAACAGACTTCCGATGCGAAACCAGTTCTTGAGGGATGGAACTGGCAAGCCCATATTAAGACATTCTCTCATTGTGTTTTATTGTCCCTTTAGGCAAACTTAAAATCCTCTTTTAGTTTTGTAGAGCGTGCGACTCCGTCAACATTTCTGTTCTCAACGTTCTTCCAATGTTAAAAAATTATAACCTCCAAATGCAACAAAAATGTGTAATTTTCTTGTTAAAAAATAGAAAATCCTCACAAATGTCCCTACAGGATTGGGATAAAAACGTCGCATATTTTACGCACCTTGCTTCGCAGTGAGAACCTTACGGGGTGGAAAATGATGCTGGCACCCGTATCGCAAGCATGGGAAATCCGAAGAAATACTCGCTCCTACACAAGCATACCCACTGACCGCTGATTGCTGACGGCTATTTGGCTTTTCTCTTGATATTTTCTCACGTTGACCTTATAATAATTAAGCATAGGCTGTTATGGTTGAACGAAAGGTGAACTGATGTTAGCCGAATTGCTTCGGAAAAGCATTCATTTGTCAGGACTTGCCCTACCGGTTATCTATTTCTTCTTGGATAAACCGACGATGTTAATCCTCATCGGAGTGCTGACCGGATTGGCACTTACCGTGGAATTGATGAAATGGCTCTCCCCGCGTTTCGGCGAGTTCTTTTTCCAAATTTTCGCTACCCTCCTCCGCACGCACGAGCGCAAAGGCGCGATGACAGGTGCGACCTACTATCTCATCAGTGCTTTCTTGTGTATCTTCTTTTTTGCCAAGACACTTGCCATCGTCTGCATCTTCTTCATGATATTGGGGGATTTAGCCGCCGCATTGGTGGGTAAAAAGTGGGGCAAGACGAAACTCCTCGGGAAAAAAAGTTTGGAAGGCAGTGCCGCCTGTTTCGTCGTTTGCGTTTTAATCGCTTTGGTTAAATTGAATCCTCTTATAGCAGTCATTGGTGCCTTGGTCGCCACAATCGTGGAACTTATTCCTGTCCCAATTGACGATAACCTCACGGTACCGCTCGTTTCTGGCGCGGTGATGCACTTTCTGATGTAGAGTAGCAGTCAGCCATCAGCAGTCGGCAAAGAAGAAACCGTTGTTAAACGAAAATCTTTTTACTGATCGCTGAAAGGATTTTCGTAGAAAATCCGTGCTGACGGCTGAAAGCCATTCCGCTGACAACTAATATTATGGCACATATCAAACTTGAAAATATTGTAAAACGCTTCGGGGACTTCGTGGCGGTTAAGGATTTCAATCTGGAGGTCGCGGACAAGGAGTTCGTTGTTTTTCTCGGACCCTCTGGGTGTGGCAAAACCACAACACTCCGTCTCATCGCAGGTTTAGAGAGTCCTGAAGAGGGCGATATCTTCATCGATGGACAGCGCGTCAATGATCTCTCACCCGCCGATCGCGACATTGCCTTCGTCTTTCAATTCTATGCGCTCTACCCGCATCTGAGTGTCTATGACAACATCGCCTTTCCACTCAAAGCAGTGAAAGTCTCGAAATCGGAGATCGATGCCCAAGTGAAACGGGTTGCGGAGATATTGCAAATATCGGATATGCTCAATCGGAAGCCGAATGTTCTCAGTGGTGGCGAGATGCAACGCGTCGCGCTCGGACGTGCGATGGTGCGTCAACCGAAAGTATATCTCCTTGATGAGCCTATGGCGAATTTAGATGCCAAGATTCGTGTCGATACCCGCGCCGAAATTAAGCGACTCCAGCACGAAATCGGCGCGACGACCATCTTTGTAACGCATGATCAGGTTGAAGCCATGTCCCTCGCCGATAGGATTGCTGTTATCCACCAAGGGTTACTGCAGCAGATTGGCACACCGCATGAAATCTACAACAAGCCGGAAAGCCTCTTTGTGGCGGGATTTATGGGAATGCCCACGATGAATCTCCTTGATGCAGAAGTCACCGGGCAGGGAGGGGAATCCGTTCTACAGTTACAGCACACCGATGTCTGTTTTCGGCTCTCTCCAGAACGGCAAGCAAATATCACGTCAGACGCGGTAGAAAACGGCTTGGTGTTCGGCATTCGTCCCGAACATATCACGGTTGCCGCGAGTCAGTCGGGTGGACAACAAATTCCTGCTGATGTACACCTCGTTGAACCCCTCGGTCCTGTCAATATCCTTGACATCCGTCTCGGCACACATGCAGAGACCCAAGACCCGATTCTGCTTCGGGTCAGGACACATCCAACATTTCGAGTTACAACTGGGGATACTGTCTGGTTGAATTTTGACGAAGCAGAAATGCATCTCTTTGACCAAGAAACAGAACAAGCCGTCTGGGTGGAATAGTAATCAGCAATCGGCGATCAGCAGTCAGCAAAGAAAAGAGGCGTTCCGTAACGCTTGCGTCTTCACTGATAGCTGAAAGGGTTGCGTAGCAACCCGACCTGACGGCTGATAGCCATCTTCGCTGAAGCTGACTGCCAAAGAAAAATGGAGGAAAAGGTAATATAATGAAAATACCGTGTCGTTTAGCGGCTTTCGATTTGGATGGAACACTCCTCAATAGTGAGCACGCATTGTCACCAAAAAACCGAGACGCGCTTCGGGATCTTGCCGCAAAAGATATTCTTGTGGTATTGATCTCTGGGAGGATGCACCGCTCTATCAAACCCGTTAGCGATGAAATCGAGCTTGAAAACCCGATTATCTCTTACAATGGTGGGATGGTACAACACGCTACAACTGGGGAGGTGTATCATCATACACCGGTTCCGGCGGATTATGCCATGGCGGTCGTTAATGACTGCGTCGAGCAGGATTTACATCTCAACTTCTGTCTGAATGACGAACTTTACGTTGCTGAACGCAATGCATGGAGCGACCTCTACGAGGCGCGAACAGGCGTACCTGCTACACCTGTAGGCAACCTACGCGAGTTAGCCGGAGAGACACCCACAAAATTACTCGTCATCCACACACCCGAGAAATTGAAACCACTCTTAGACAATTTTCAAACCAATTATGCGGAGAAGCTTTACGTCACGCAGACCCAGGCAGAATATATTGAATTTATGAATCCGGGAGTCGCTAAGGGACGCGCGCTCACAGCCCTCGCCAATCGATTTGATATTCCGATGGAGACAGTTGTTGCTTTCGGTGATAGTTACAATGATGAAAGTTTACTCAAAACAGCGGGTTTCGGCATAGCAATGGCAAACGCAGTGCCACCAATCCGTGCCTGCGCCGATCATATTACGACGACGAATGACGATGACGGAGTCGCAAAAGCCATTTGGGAATTGATTCTCTGAAGCAGTGGCGTGTGTTCCCTGTAGGCAGGAACTCCGATGCCCGATCCTCCTGTCCGGTGACGGCTCTGCTAACGGTTATTGTCTGGCGTTGAGGTCGTGAAATTTTTTGTAAGGAATATCCGCAACGAGTACGTAGGAATTTCCTTCCTGTTTCAACGACATTTGAACGGAGTTAACAGAAAATTCAAAATACTTTGCCAGAACTTCTGCCAACTCATGATGCAACCTCGTCATAAAGCGGTCATCGACATCAAGCCTGTCTTGTGTGATGACAAGTTTTAGGCGCTGCTTCGCGATGCTACTTGACTTCCGCTTGCGCCCGAATAATTGTTTTATACTAATATTCATCGAGTTTGCGGTTTGGAAACCCAATCTTTTAAGGTTGGGAGGAAAACCGCCCTCCTTTTTCCTTGAAAGTGAATGTAGAAGAGCTTACACCCTCTCTTAGATCCTATAACAGTAAAGACGCTTTATCTATTTCTGAGCCAATTGACGACATTGGAAAGAAAGCCTTTCTGCTCGAAGTCGGGTATCGGAATTCGCTGACCCGTGAGCCTGCGTGCAATGCGCATATAAGCTTGGGAACCAGGGGAAGCGTCTTCGTACACTAAAGGAATCCCACGGTTCGTGGAAGCAATCACACCCGTGTCTTCAGGAACAATCCCGATGAGGTCGATGTTAAGGATATCGAGGACATCTTCTTGGTCCATCATGTTCCCTTTCCCGACAAGCTGCGGCGAGAAGCGATTGAGGATAAGGTTGATCGGTTCGATGCCAGCGTGTTGCAACAACCCTATAATCCGGTCCGCATCCCGAATTGCCGAAACATCGGGGGTCGTGACAACAATAGCTTCTTCTGCACCTGCCGAAGCGTTATTGAAACCGCGTTCAATACCTGCGGGTGAGTCAATCAATACGAAATCGTGAGCGTCCTTCAACTTGTCACAAATCCCTTTCATCTGTTCTGGTTGGATATCGTCCTTATTGTTTTTTTGGGATGCCGCTAATAACGTTAAACCATCGACGCGTCGATCTTTCACAACAGCTTTACTGAGTTCGCATTGCTTATCAATGACATCCATTGAAGTATAAACAACCCGACTCTCAAGTCCCATAACGATGTCAAGGTTCCGAAGTCCGACATCTGCGTCGACAACCACGACGGTCTTACCAAGAAGTGCAAGTGCTGTTCCTAAATTGGCAGTAGAGGTCGTTTTTCCAACACCCCCTTTTCCTGACGTTAATACGATTACTTTTCCCATAACCCGAAACCTCCTGTATTAAAACTTAACAAATTCTTCAACAATAATAACATCTTCTACCCCGATACGGGCAATTTCTGGATACCCTCGGGACTTTTGCTCAGTGGGTGGCTGGCTTATCAAGTTGCCGATTTGAAGTTGTACAGGCACTAAATCCATAGCGATGATGACTGCCGAGAGCCTACCGTTTATGCCAGCGTGTGCATTCCCGCGCAACGCGCCAAGCACAACAATATCTCCGCCGGCTCGGACTTCCGCGCCCGAATTGACATCACCGTAGATGATGAGACTGCCGCGTGGGCACTCTTCTGTCTGTCCGGAACGGATTGTATACGGAATGATTCTTGAACGCTCGGTCTCACGAGTGTTCTGCTGGGTGTCCGTTCTTTGTGGAATGGTGTTCGCCGTTGGCGCGGCAGCGAGACGGGGTAACTGTTCATCAATCGCTTCAATACCCCGGACCGTCAGATTGTAAGTTTCTTGAAGCTTCGATTTTAAATACGCTATCTCCTCATCTTTCAAAACTGGACACTTCAGATCAATCTGCACAGATGCCCCAATGAGAGGGTGACTCATCCGGGACATTTCCTGTTGAATCGCCTTTTCAACTTCCTCGATGGACAGATGGGGCCTGATAATTAGGTGAAAACCATCCCTATACGCTCTGAGATCTACAATAGAATTTGCCATTTTTTTTCTTCTAATGGAAGTCAGCATATTGGCTATCAGCTATCGGAAACTGTCGGTGAAGAAGTTCTCGTTTAACGATACCTTTTTCTGACTGCCGAAAGGGTTTTCGGAGAAAACCTGGGGAAGCATCCAAGCAAAACCGCCCGACTGCTAACTGCCATTCCGCTGATCGTTATTCTGACAACTGAGCCAAAACATAAGGTCCCTCAGGAATCACTGCAATTTGAGTATCTGCCCCGTATCGGGTTAGAATCTCTTCGATACCTTCTTGCGCACTTTTCAAAGGATGCACGAACAATTTTACACGTTGATGATACGGGATTCCATCGGTGTAGAAATAGATGTCCGCTTTCCTCGCAACCTTTGCCAACTCTTCTAATTGCCATTGATCGATGACAAAATTTGCCGGGTTGTAAAGTCCTTGCACAAATGCAGTTAAATCATCGGTTTTGAAAATCAGATCTGTAAACGGCTTGCTACCGATACCTTCGCTGCATGCCGCAACGAGCAAGATACTGCCGCCCTGTTTCACAATTTCAACGGCGGTCAGCAAGCCTTTGACTGCTTGATAGAAGGTCGTATCTAACGGGTAACCCGCACTGGAAACAACGACCGCATCTGCCGCCGCAGGTAGTGTAACCCTGGCGTGTCTTTCGACAAACGCTGCACCGACACGGTGGGATTCAACCATGTCGCCTGCGAAAACACCTGTGATTTGACGGTCCTTATCAATCGCAACGTTCAGATTAAAGTCAGCCCCAGCCATCAGCGCAATTTCTGTCGCTTCTAAGTGGAACGGATTTCCTTCCAAGATACCCACAGAAGATTTTGGGTGTTCCATCAATTCGGGACCGTGCATCACCTTCATTGTCTCAATCGAGGCAATGCCTGGACAGATAGCCTTCCTGCCCCCAGAGTAACCTGCCATCAAGTGTGGCTCAATCAGACCAGTGATAATTTTCAAATCCGCTTCAAGATAGGTTTTATCGATGTGAACTGGGGTGCCGTTCTGGGTTCTGCCTAAATATGCGTGGGTTTCTGGTTGCTGCGAAAAGTGATTGACGATGCGATACCTTTCCATAAGGTCGCGTCCAACCATTATTTCGAGTTCTTCCGCATTGTTCGGACGGTGGATGCCCGTCGCAATCAGGATAGTAATTTTCTCACGTGGGATGCCAGTTTGTTCAAGTGTTTCCAGTATTGGAGGGAGAATCACTTTGTTCGGCACGGGGCGAGTTATGTCAGAGATCACAATACATGCCGACTCGCGACCTTTTGCAAGCTCAGCCAACGGAGGTGAGACGATAGGCTGAGCGAGTGCCGCTTCTACGGCTCTATCTCCATCGGACAACGGAACGCTTTCCGAGATTTCAAGAACCCCGGCTATATTTTGGTCCGGAATCTCAATCGGTAGTGTTCCTGTCCCATATCGCATTTCGACTTGCATCTCAAAGTTTCCCTTCAGGTTAGCTAAACAGGCTACCTATGCTGGTACATCACTCGTGTAGATAACACAACCCCTGTATGTATCATACCGTTTTTTCATAAAAAATGCAAACTTTTTTTGTTTATGTCATAATTTGCAGGGTTTTCATCAAAATTTGCTGACTATCTGCAAGTTTTGATGTGACAAAGACAAAATAGGAGCACGCCAACGCCGTTTTTTTTGCAAAAAATCTCGATTCCCGATTGTAATCCGTTACGCGAACGCCCTCTTAACTAACAACTGACTCCTGACTCCTGATTGCTATAAAACACTTGACTTTTTTCAAACGATGTGTTAAAATCTTTGAATACAATTTTGTCTATCTAACCGGTGGAATTCTCAAAACGGATTTCGGGCAAAAATCTATAAACAGAACGGAGTGAGGCTGACATGCATCGCATCGAAGTTACCACCAAACCCAACGGCGCGGGACGTAATTGGCTGGAAGTTGGACATTTTGAAACAGATTCGCTCGGTCGTAAACAGTGGATTAAAAAAAACGTGCCGCATCAAGAATCAAAGTTAACCGTTGATAGGCAATACTCCACTCGCGGTGAAACGATTGACTGGATCGTTATTATTCCTGAAAGCTATCCGTTTACGCTTGTCAAGGTTAATTATGACCGGCTCAATCCCAAGGAACTTGAGGTACTCTGGGATCCGGACGGAGCGTCACAATCTCAATCCGACGCTGCCCGTGAAGAAAAAATTAAGCGAATCTTTGAACTTGCCGATGGCAATGATGAACTCACCGAGTTGCTAAAAGAGATTCTCTGACGCAAGGTAAAATTAAAAATTACCAGCCATATCGCTCCGGTCCCCAAGGCTTCGATACCAACTCCTGTTTTGCCATGATCATCGTTTTGCTCGGTACATCGTCGTAGAGGATAACCCCAGGTCCCACCACACTGTAAGATCCAATGCGTCTCCCCGGCATAAGAATCGCATTGACACCCGTCCGACAATAGTCACCCATATATGTTGCGTTCGCGCCGTAAGATGGTACTTCGTAACGCCCTTCCACCCGCATCGGTGTATCCGCATCGTCGAAGCGGAGGGTTCCACATACCGTCGCGGCACCTATATCCGTCGCGCATCCGAAAACGCCAGACATCTCACAATAGTGGTAGAGGTAGACTTTATCAAACAACACACCCGCCATCTCAGCACCGTGACCGATGATACACCGATTTCCAATCGCGGTACTGCCGACATCGCAGTAATCGCTAATCCTGCACTGGTCTCCAACGAAGATATTTCCGTGTAAAATCGCACCGTTCGTTATGTTGTTGTTTGCCCCCGCAATGAGGGTCCCATTGACAACGACGCGCGGTCCGATAACGGAGTTTTTCCCCAGAACGACGTGTCCGTTGATTTCAGCTGCATCTGAGATTTTGGCGCCCGCCGCAATTTGGTCTTCCGTGACCTGTGCCGCGAGGTGATCGACCAACCGGTTATTCGCTTCCAGGACATGCCACGGTTTATCGACATCGACGAGGAACCCCTCCGTCTGAACCGCTAACACTTCCCTATCCTCGTCTACCATGAGTTGCATGGATTGCGCAATCTCGGATTCGGGTGGCGGCATTCCGCCGACAGGCACCCTTGTAACGATTCCGGGGTTCCTTAAAAGGTAAGGTGTCGCTGTAGGACCAAAGGCGTAGACACCACAGAGCCGATATGAACCCCCGCGAGGGTGTCCCTCAATACCGGTCAGTTTTGTGACGCTATTGCCCTCTACCTCTTTTGTGTTAATACTACCACAAAGCCAATCGCTTGGATCTTCATTGCCGAGCGGTTGCACCAATGCCGCCGCTTCCGCGTTGTGGGTATAAAAATCCCTAATTATGCTACGAAAATTGTTAGGGATGGTTACAATATCCCCATAAGTGACGAGGAACGGTTCTTCATCTTCGACATGTTCTAATGCGGTTAACACAGCACTCGCAGTGCCGTCAATCGGGTGCTGTGTAACAAAAGTAACGTTTGGTATATCGGCGAGTGTGCCGCGCACCTGTTGCGCGTAATGTCCCACCACCACAACGATCCGCTCACATCCGACCTCAATCAGATTCTCTACGACTCGGCGAACGATTGGGGTGTTGGCGACAGGGAGGGTGCATTTCTGTCGAAATTCCCCGTAGGGCCACACCTTACGTCCTAATCCTGCGGCGAGTACAATCGCTGTTTTTATCTCCATATCACAATATTCCTAATTTCCGCCACGCGATGTGTTGATTCATAAAGTCCGCTAAAAACGCTGGATCGGGATGAACGGTATCCAGTCGTTTCTCGTAAGGAACAACGCCAATCACGGGAATGTTTGTCAATTTCTCAATTTCAACTGGGTTTGTCGCCTCGGCGAGTCCTACCGCTTCAGGGGTGTGCCTGTTCAGAACAATGCCAGCAATCTGAAGTCCGAACTGCTGCGCGAACGCTACTGTTAAGAATGTATGGTTCAATGTCCCCAGACCTGCCTGTGCGACAATGAGTATCGGCAAGCGCAACTGGTGGATGAGGTGCACGACGAGAAAGTCATCTTGGATTGGAACCGCGATACCTCCGACACCCTCCACTATCACAAAATCGTATTTCTGCTGAAGTGCTGTGAAGGTGGTCTCGATACCCGGCAGATCGATCTCTGTATTTTCTATCCTCGCCGCCACGGACGGTGCCAACGGCTGTCGGAGGTGAATGGGATTAATCGATGAGAGTTCATCGTCAACTTGCGCCGCGTGCTTGAGGAATTGCGCGTCAGCGGTGTCGCCTGCGCTGATAGGTTTCATCACGCCCACGTTTGTCCCGGACTGTTTGAGTGCAGCGGCTAATCCACCAGCGATCACCGTCTTCCCGATTTCCGTCCCTGTACCTGTAATAAAGATACCGTGTGCCATGTTGTTTCTTATTATATATAAAGAGGCGTTTTTCGTCAAGAAATATTTGGATTTGGTTTAGAGGGTTCGGTCATCAGGGGTCTGACAGATGATGTTTTGACTTGATTTTTTCTTGAAATTTGTTATTATTTAACGCATTCAGAAATAGTATTACGAACAGAAGGAAACGCATGGCGAATTATCAAGAACTGGCAAATCTGGTTTGGACTGTTGCAGACGATGTGCTCCGCGGACTCTTCAAACCGCACGAATACGGCGACATCACCCTCCCGTTTCTGGTGCTACGTCGATTGGACTGCATCTTAGATGAGGACGGACGAAAAGAGAAAGTCATCGATACCTACAATCAGTTTAAGGACCAAGTGTCCGAAGACGCACTCCCACCGATTATCCGAAGCGCGACAGGCACCAGCTTCTACAACACCTCCCAATACGACCTCGCTCGACTGAAAGAGGACGCGAACAACATCCGCCTCAATTTTGAAAACTACCTCGGCGGGTTCAGTCAAGACGTGCGCGACATCATCGAAAACTTCAATCTCGATCAGTTTATTGAGCGATTGGAGAGAAATAACCGATTGTTCATCTTCTGCGACAAGTTCACCGAGATCGATCTGCACCCGAATCAGGTGGACAACCACACGATGGGACAGGTCTTTGAGGAACTGCTCCGCCGATTCTCGGAGATGTCCAACGAAACGAGTGGGGAACACTACACGCCGCGGGATGTCGTGCGGTTATTGGTCTCTTTGTTATTTGCGGAACACAGTGAGGATTTGCGCGCACAGGGAATCATCCGCAGCATCTTCGATCCGTGTTGCGGAACAGGTGGCATGCTGACGATTGGGAAAGAATACTTCCGCGAACAAATTAATCCGGATGCCGACATTCGGCTGTTGGGTCAGGAGTTGAACGCGCAGACCTACGCCATTTGTAAGTCGGATATGCTCATCACGGGAGAGGATCCCGACAATATTCGACACGGTTCGAGTCTCTCTAACGACCAATTTCAAGGGAAACGTTTCGATTATATGATAACCAATCCGCCCTTCGGTGTGAGTTGGAAATCTGACGAGGCAGCGGTGAAAGCGGAAGCACAGACCGCCACGGGGAGGTTCTCCGCGGGGACACCGCGCACCTCCGATGGGGCGTTGCTATTCCTGCAACACATGCTCTCCAAGATGGAGGACCTCGGAAGCCGAGTGGGAATCGTTTTTAACGGGTCGCCGCTCTTTACGGGGGATGCCGGTAGCGGTGAGAGTGAAATCCGACGGTGGATTATCGAAAACGACTGGTTGGAGTGTATTATCGCACTGCCCGAAAAACTTTTTTTCAATACCGGTATTTCTACCTATATCTGGATCTTAACGAACCGAAAATCGGAGGCGCGACAGGGGAAGATCCAACTCATCAATGCCGTTGACTTCCACGACGAGATGAAAAGGAATCTCGGAGACAAGAACGCTCTCATTTCCGATAGCCATATCCGTCACATCGTGGAACTCTACACCGACTTTGAGGAGACCGAACACTCCAAAATCTATCCAAACGAGTTTTTCGGCTACACGAAGGTAACGGTTGAGAGACCGCTCATTGACGAGGAGACAGCGGATGTCGTCCGGGACAAAAAGGGCAATCCGAAGCCGGATACCAAGTTGCGGGACGCTGAGCGTGTTCCCCTCACAGCGGATATTGACGATTATTACCAACGGGAAGTGAAACCGCACCTACCTGACAGTTGGCTGGACAGGAAGAAGGATAAAGTAGGCTACGAAATCAATTTCAATCGGTATTTCTACCGGTACACGCCGCTGCGCTCATTGAAAGAAATCACGGACGAATTGTTGGCACTCGAGCGGAAAAGTGAAGGCTTACTGAGTGAGGTGTTGAAATTTTGAGGGATTAAGGCATAATTTTACAAGGTACCACGGATGTATTATACTTAAAATATGCAAATCATTGCCAGAGATGTCCGGAACTATATCACGCCGGACGGACGTAATCCTTTCCGTGAGTGGCTGACACAACTACGGGATAAAAGAGCACGCGCAAACATTCAGAAACGAATTACGAGACTTTACGGAATGAAAGCCCAATGCTTTAGCTTTGGGATGAAGTTCCGCCCTATTGGAAAGGACCAAACGTCTAAAATAGATTTGACATTCAGTCAAAAATGTTGTATAATTAATAGTATCACGTTGGCAGACATAATCAGCGTTACCGCTTGGTAACGTGTCTGTCTACCCACTGATTAGGGGTTACAAGCGTGATACGTGAAAGTCTATGAAAACAGAAAAATACGAGTTCTACCATCAATCTAACTTGATACAGATCGGCAATTTGATTGACGATTTGCATGGTGTGCATGTTCACCTTTTGATGTTGCAGAGACGCTATTATCGTATCTATGGGAAATATGCGTCCTTTGCCCGTATCTGCAATCATATCACGCAGTTGAAACAGCGGACGAAACCGCATTGGAATCAGTTGCCGAGTCAGGTCATCCAACAAGTCGCAAAACGTATTCACTTGGGATACGAAAAGTTCTTTGATAATATCAAAGACCGAAAAGCCGGTAAAACAAAACGTAAAATCGGTAGACCGAAAATCAAACCGACTCATAAATATAACTCACTGACGTTCACACAAGCAGGTTTCAAAATAGAAGGCAATCGGTTGAAAATCAACTGTCTCGGTAAGTCCTTCACATTTTGGAAACACCGCGAGTGGACGGGGCGTATCAAAACCGTCACAATCAAGTGTGACCGCGTAGGCGACTACTACCTCTACATCACGTGTGAGGACTGTGAACCCTCCGAGAAACTCCCTTTGACCGGTAATGTGGCAGGGGCGGACTTCGGAATGAAAACATTTCTCACACTTTCAGACGGGACGAAAATAGATTCACCCGAATTCTATAAACAAGGTCTCAAGGCAATCCGTTCAGCAAACAAGGCACTCTCCGGCAAGCAAAAGGGTTCAACTGCATGGTATCGTGCAAAGTGGCATCTCGCCCGTGTTCATAAGCAAATCGCCAATAGGAGACGCGATTGGTTCTTCAAATTGGCACTTCGGCTTGTACGTAAATATGATACGATTGCGATAGAGACCCTGAACCTTGAGGGGATGAAACGCCTCTGGGGACGCAAAATCTCTGATATAGCCTTCGGTGAGTTTGCTTTGATCCTCCAATGGACTTTTGTGAAACATGGTAAAACATTCTTGAAAGCGGGACGTTGGGCAGCGACGACAAAACCGTGTTCGGCTTGTGGACATCATAACGAAAATTTAGCACTTTCAGATAGACAGTGGACGTGTCCTGAATGTGGGTTTCACCACGATAGAGACATCAACGCTGCGATAAACATTTTGCAGGCTGGGGTACCCGCGTAACAATGCGCGATAAAACCGTTCGATCACAACTTCGTGAGTGTGGCGGAGACGGAATAATAGCCTGTGGGTGGAGCGACAGTCAGACGGTGGACTCTCTGAGAAAACCGCAGTCGCTATGAAACCGAAGCCCACGCCTTTAGGCGTTGGGTAGTATCACCCGTCTACAAGAGGGAAATTTTGGGGATTGCAGAAGGTTGAATAGAGATTTATATGAGCTGAGGATCAACTACGGACCAGGATATCGGGTCTATTTTGGTGTTTTCTCTTCTCATATCGTTATTCTGCTTTGTGGTGGACAAAAAAGGACCCAACAACGGGATATTGTAAGAGCTCAAAACTATTGGAACGAAATAAGGAGCAGGGACGATGAACACCGAAACTATACTTAAGCAGACTACCAGTTTCAGAGATGACCTTTTAAAAGACCTCGCAGATACGGAGTTTGCGATGTATTATTTGGAAGCAGCCTTGGCGGACTATAAGGAGGATGGCAATACAGAAGCACTCTGGGTGGCACTGCGTGATGTTGTAGAAGCACAGGGCGGAATTGGAAAGCTCGCCCAGCGGACGGAGGCTAATCCTCAGCATCTCAACGATATATTCACCTCTAAACAGAAACCACACTTGGATAATTTACAAAGTATTCTCTCCGGCCTAGGATTTCAGATTCGATTGGATTTTGCTGAAAACTAACGACAATTCCCTATTAGGCAAATTGGAGCACCATAATGCACATAATATACAAGATAGATATAGGCGAATAGCCGCAAATTATGCAAGGCTGATATTCAACGATTCCATGGGAGCACTGAAGCGGAAAAGTGAAGGCTTGTTGAGTGAGGTATTGGGAGATAGGTTCGGACAGACTCCATTTGTCTGAATCGCGGATTTACACGGATTTGACGGATTCGCGCGGATTATTGAATCTGTTCTATTACGGACATCGAAAAAGAAAATTACAAATGAACACGCACCTGAAACATAAAGATATAACGCAAAAGATCATCGGATCAGCATTTGAAGTCCATAAGTTTTTGGGGAACGGCTTTCAAGAAGTGGTTTATCAGCGTGCATTGTCGGTTGAGATGCGGAAAGCGGGGTTAGAATTTAGTAGAGAAATTGAGCAAAATATTTACTACAAAGATTTTCCAAAACCCATCGGAACACGTAGAGCAGATTTTGTGGTAGCACAGAAAGTGTTGGTAGAACTGAAAGCGATCACCATATTGGAAGATGTACACGTAGTACAGACATTAAATTATTTGAAGGCGTATCGATTAGAAGTCGCCTTATTAATCAATTTCGGTGAGAAAAGTCTAAAATATAAAAGACTGATTCTATCACAACACAATACCGCGACTCGTAATTGAAAGTGCGTTCATGGGCATTCGTCTGAATCGCGGATTATGCGGATTATGCGGATTTCGCGGAAATAAAGTTTTGCGTGGTGTGGTATCCACTCACAGATTAGATGCGAAGGCACAGGATAGCAGTGGTTTCGGATGCTACGAATGCACAGGAAATTAACGGTCTCCTATGCTACAAAAAAGGCATCTGATGCCAGAAACCTTCAAAATATCGTCGAAACTGTAGGATGCGGTGCGATTGTAAAGGTTATTTTTTCAAGGAGTTTATCCGAAAAAAAAGGTGAATGTGAGATGGACGACAACAAAATCCGCGAAATCCGTCGAATCCGCGCAAATCCGCGATTCAGACATTATCCCGAATATAAAGAGAGCGGTGTGGAGTGGATAGGAAAGATACCGAAGCATTGGGAAGTCAATAGACTCAAATACATTGCAAAGATACTACCCAGTAATGTTGATAAACACATCTATCCAGATGAGATCCAGGTCAGATTATGCAATTATACAGATGTTTATTACAACGATTATATTACAGTTGATACCGTTTTGCAAAAGGGGAGTTGTAAGGAAAGTGAGTTTGCGAAATTTGCTTTCAGGAAAGGCGATGTTATAATTACCAAAGATTCTGAGACACCAGATGATATTGGTGTCCCAACATTCGTCAAAGACGATTTAGACGATGTTGTTTGTGGCTATCATTTAACAATGATTAGACCCCTTACCTGTCGTGGTGAGTTCATTTTCAGGTTTATTCAATCCGATAGGACGAGAAGATATTTTGAGGTGAATTCAAATGGAATTACCAGATACGGCTTGGGAAAACCATCAATTGAAAGTCTACTCTTACCCATACCTCCTGATTCCGAACAGCAGCAAATCGTCAACTTCCTTGACCGCAAAACCGAACAGATTGACGAGCTCATCCGCATCAAAGAACGACAGATAGAACTGCTACAGGAATATCGCACCGCATTGATCAATCAGGCAGTGACGAAGGGACTTGACCTGAATGTAGAGATGAAACCGTCGGGCGTGGAGTGGATTGGGGAAATTCCAAGGCATTGGGAAGTGAAAAGGAACAAACGCATCTTTCATGAGAGAGACGATAGGTCAGCGACTGGAAAGGAAGAATTACTTACGGTATCACACATCACCGGAGTTTCCCCAAGAGCAGAAAAGAAGAGTGTTGGTATGTTTTTAGCCGGAACTCTGGAAGGATATAAACACTGTTCTGTGGGGAATCTGGTTATTAACACAATGTGGGCGTGGATGGGGGCATTAGGTGTTTCAACGTTTGACGGAATTGTAAGTCCTTCCTACAATGTTTACCAATTAAAAAGTAGTGAATACTTGTCAAGATATTACGATTATCTCTACCGCACTCCAAATCATGTCAACGAAATTATACGTTGGTCGAAAGGGATTTGGACTTCCAGATGGAGATTGTATCCTGATGCGTTCTTTAGCATGTTCACTATAACGCCTCCATTTATAGAACAAATCCAAATTGTTGACTTCCTTGATCGCAAAACACAACAGATTGACGACCTAATATCCGCAGAACAACGAAAGATCGAACGCCTCAAGGAATACCGTCAATCCCTTATCTCCGAAGCCGTGACCGGCAAGATAGATGTCCGAAACGGGGTGTAGACCGATGCAGACGTATACAGCAACAGATTTTGAAACTACATCGAACCAGACCAGATGACACCCGGAATACGGAGGAGAACATGAGAAGTTTTGGAACATACGGACGTGTATATCCTGACCAGCATTATGCTGTGCCTCGCACTGCGGAGATTACCGATTTCATCAATCGCGTCAAAGCGGGTAGGTATGTTGTGCTCTTCGCACCCCGCCAGACCGGTAAAACGACTTTCTTTCGATTCGCAATGGATGCGCTCACAACGGAAGATCCAACCTATTTCCCTATTCAGTTAGATTTTCAAACGATGCGCAATGCTACGCCTGCTGTTTTTTATCAGCAGTTGTATTATATGCTTCACAGACAAATTCAGAGTGTTTTCCAAAAACGCGGCGGCACGCCTTCTGAATCGCTCAGGCAATTTCTGGAGAACACAACGCTGACGGATCATTTTTCTATGGAAGCGTTCTTTGGGGAGCTTGGAAGTTTGTTGGACAGCGATTCTCATAAAGATGTTCCTGCTTTCAAGAAGGTTGTCCTCTTGATTGACGAATTTGATGGGATTCCGCAAGCCGTCCTCAGCGATTTTCTGTATACCCTTCGTCAGATTTATCTCTCTGATGAGATGCGATCTCCGCACAGTGTCGGGATCGTCGGGGTCAGGAGCATTGCACAACTCGACTATGATAGGTCGGTGTCGCCGTTCAATATCCAAGATGAATTTCATTTGCCGAATTTCAGCCTGGCGCAAGTGACTGCGTTGTTTTCGCAGTATACGCAGGAGGTCGGGCAGCCCTTCACGCGAGAAGTCATTGCAGCGATCCGCAAACAGACTGCAGGACAGCCGTTCTTGGTGAACCGCTTCGCACAGATACTGACGGAGGAATTAGATATTCCCAAAACGGAGGCACTCACCCTGGCACACTTTGCGAAGGCACATGCACAACTCCTTGAAGAAAATAATACCAATCTTACACACCTCGTTACGAATGTCCGCAGAGATCGTCGCTTTGCAACCCTTCTCATGCAAATTACGGCATCGGAAGAAGGCGTGCCCTTCAATATCCGAGATGAACGGATCAGCGAACTCGCGACGTATGGGGTGATTGTCAAAGGTGTTGACAATCTCTGCGAAATCTTGAATCCCATTTATCTCTATTGTATCATACAAACTTTCAAACCGCTGATAAATGGATTGGAACACCAATACCTCTCTGAAGACACCCATAGCGGTTTCCGAGATTATCTCACACCCTCTGGACACATTGATATCATCCCATTACTTGATAACTTCCGGGATTTCATCGGACGTGCGGGTTTCCAGATTTTACAGGTGCCAGATACACCGCAGGAGTCGGTCGGACGGTATCTCTTGTTTGCTTATCTGGACCAATTCGTCAGGATTATAGGGGACGTGATGCACGTTGAGGTGCAGACGGGACGCGGGCGGTTGGATATGCTTATCACACATAATCAACGCAAATACATTGTTGAGACGAAGGTGTGGAGGGGACGCAGTTACTATGCGTCAGGGAAAAGACAACTCGCCGCGTATCTTAAATTAGAAGGCGTAGCGGAGGGATATTATATTGTGTTCGATCATCGAAGGACACCAGAGCCACGTGTAGAGATTGAGACGGTTGATGGTGTGAGGATTCGGAGTTACGTGATTCCTGTGATACAGGAACAACCCTCATCTATTTAACGAGGTGTAGACCCGTGCCGACGTATACAGAACAGAACTTTGAAGACCACATCGAACAGCACCTGAATCGGTCGAACTACCGGTCGTTACAATCTGCTGACTACGATAAATCCCTCTGCCTGATACCCGATGAGGTTCTTCAGTTTATTCAGGACACCCAACCGGACGTGTATCAGCAGCTGGAACGCCAGTATGGTGCCGATACACCCGCGAAACTCCTTGAGCGTCTGAGCAAACAAATTGCGAGTCGTGGGGTGCTGGACGTGTTGCGGAAAGGCGTTAAAGATAGAGGTTGTGATTTTAAGCTTACCTACTTCCACCCCTCAAGCGGTATGAACCCCGACCATCGACGGCTCTACGAGCAGAACCGATTCTCCCTCATCCGACAACTGCACTACTCGCAGAAAAACGAAAACTCGCTCGATATGACCCTGTTCCTCAACGGGTTACCGCTCGTGACGATGGAACTGAAGAACAGCCTCACCGCTCAGGTTTTCACGGACGCAGAGAAACAGTATCGGACGGATCGGGATCCGAGAGAACCGTTGTTCCAATTCAAGCGGTGTCTGGTACACTTCGCCGTCGGCAACGAGAAGGTCTCGATGACGACCCACTTGCAGAGAGACAAGACACGCTTCTTTCCGTTCAACAAAGACATCGAAAACCCCGTGAACCCGAACGGACACAAAACCGCTTACCTCTGGGAGGACATCCTACACCCCAATAACCTGATCGAGCTAATCGACAACTTTATCCATGAGCAGGAGACCATAGAAAAGGTCTACGATCCCAAAATTAAAATGGTGAAAGATGTGAAGCACAACGTGCTTATTTTCCCGCGCTACCATCAGCTGGACGTGATTCGTAAATTGCAAAAGGCTGTCCTGAAAGATGGTGCCGGGCATAACTACCTCATCCAACACACCACCGGTAGCGGCAAATCGAACTCCATCGCGTGGTTGGCGCACCTACTGACGCATCTTTTCAGCTCCTCAACAGATACGAATCGAATCTTCGACTCCATCATTGTTGTGACCGATCGGCGCGTACTTGACAAGCAGTTGCAGGATACAATCAGGCAGGTGGAACAGGTCGAGGGCGTGGTGCATGCCGTTGAGAAGACTTCAGCACAACTCAGGGAGTTCCTTGAATCCGGTAAGGACATCATCATCTCGACGATTCAGAAGTTCAGTGTAATTGCCGATGAGATTGGCAAACTTAAAGGCAAGCACTTCGCCGTGATTATTGACGAAGCGCACTCTTCACAGAGCGGTGAGTCAGCGAGAAACCTCAGAACCTCGCTCTCGAAAGGGATTGCGGAAACGGTAGCGGAAGATGACCCCGACGAAGTATCGGATATAGACGCTCGGATTCTTGAGGAGATGGAACAGCGCAGAATGCAGGACCATATCTCCTATTTCGGTTTCAGCGGCACACCGAAAAACAAGACCTTAGAACTCTTCGGACGGAAGAAGAAAGACGGAACATTTGTCCCGTCCCACGTCTATTCCATGCGCCAGAGTATCAGCGAAGGCTTTACACTCGACGTGCTACAGAACTACACCACCTTTAAGCGGTATTTTGAACTCGTCAAAAGTGTACCGGAAGATAAAGAGTACGAGAAGGCGCGGACGCTCCGGACACTTACCAATTACGTTGACCTGCAACCCCACAGCATTGAGACCAAGACCCGGATTATGTTGGAACATTTCACCGCACGCACCGCAAAGACGATCGGTGGCAGAGGGCGGGCGATGTTGGTTACGCCGTCCCGACTGCACTGCGTCAAATACAAGCAGGAATTCGATAGGCAGATGAAGGATATGGGGCTTCCCTACGGGTGTCTCGTAGCGTTCAGCGGCACTGTCCACGACACCGACAACGGGCAAGACTACACGGAGGACGGGATGAATAGCCTACCGCCGAGTGCCGCCATTGCAGACACCTTCAAGGACCCTCAGTATCGTATTCTAATTGTCGCGAGTAAGTTCCAGACGGGTTTCGATGAACCGCTACTCCAGACGATGTATGTCGATAAGCGTTTGGACGGATTACAATGTGTTCAGACCTTGAGTCGCCTGAACCGTGTTACCGCAGGTAAAACCGATACGTTGGTGCTCGACTTCGTGAATGAACCCGATCAGATACAGGAAGCGTTTCAGCAATACTATCAGACCACGATACTCGCGGAAGAGACCGACCCGAATCGGTTGTATGACCTACAAAGCGAGTTGGAGGGGTTTGACCTCTACAACGGAGAGATGATCGAGGAATTCTGCAATATCTTTTACGATGCAAATAAACCTGACGAACTGCTACAAGGAATTCTCGATGGCGTTGTTGAGCGGTGGAGAGAACTTGAAACAGAGGACAGGGAGGCGTTTCGTTCTACCTTGCAGAGTTACATTCGGCTCTACGGATACATCTCACAGTTGATTACCTTCACCGATGTGGCGTTGGAGAAATTGTATATCTTTGGTCGCAGTCTCAACAAGAAGTTGCCGAAACGGGAACACCCCGACCTACAAGATGTACTCGCGTCTGTTGATTTGGATTCATTCCGTGTGCAGAGAACGCATGAGAGCCTACACCTCTCCCTTGATGCCCGGGATAGCGAGGTCGAAGGGATCGGTAGCGATGTCGCCGTCATCAGGGATCCTGAGCAGGATTTCCTTTCCAATATCATTGACGCGCTCAACAGTGCCTATCAGACGGATTTCACACCCGACGATAAGGTTGACCTTGCGACCCTCCAACAAAAAGTACACGAAAACGATGAACTTCGGCAAGTGATTGAAGGTGATAATTCGGAGAGCAACAAACGGTATAAGTTTGATGAGGTGTTTGATCAGATTTTATTAGGTCTTGTCAATAGCAGGTTGGATCTCTATAAGAAATTATCACAACCGCAGATTAATGCGGATCTCAAGCGTCACCTCTATCGTGAGTATCTCGAGCAATCGTCCACCGCCACGCGAGGGAGTGCTTAGGGTTCGTAGTAAGGCAACCCTTCATAGTCTCGCGTTCTTATCTGGCCCCTGACCGCTAATTGCTAATAACTTTCCATCTTTCTCTTGACTGTTTTTACCAAATACCCTATGATTGTAGACGTTTATTGTTACCTACATCCTTAAATGTCATAGGACCTACGCACTCGCTCTTTTGTAGCACAAACTGTTAGTTTGTGTCGGTATCCGTATTAGTTTTTTAGCCGCTCGTAGTCTAACAGATCGGATTACAGTCCAAACTGCGTAAGTCCTGTATCGGAGAAAAAAAGGAGAACTCTTCATGCAAGACCTCCAAGAATTGATTACACAGCAACCCTACACGAATCTCATCACTCCCAAACGGATTCTGTTTGCGGTTCTCGGTGTGATCGTCTTAGCCTGCTTAGTGACAAGTTTTTATATGGTCGAAGCAGACGAAATCGCTGTCGTCCTGATGTTCGGTAAATCTGTCCGACAAGCCGAACCGGGACTCCATTTCAAATTACCCCTCGGTATTGAGAGAGCCATTAGCGTGCCCGTCCGGAAAGTCTTCAAAGAGGAATTCGGTTTTCGGACGCTGAGAGCCGGGGTTCGGACGCAGTATGACACCCGCGATTATGCCGACGAGTCTTTATTACTAACCGGTGATCTAAGCATCGCCGATGTCGAGTGGGTGGTCCAGTATAAGGTTAAAGATCCGAAAAATTTTCTGTTTTCTGTGAGAAATCCGAGACAGGCTTTACGCGACCTCTCGGAATCCGTGATGAGCCGGATCATTGGCGACAGGACTGTCACTGAAGTGCTAACCGTCGGGCGTATTGAGATCGCCGCGGAGGTTGAAAAACATCTGCAGGAACTCCTGGATCTCTACCAGACCGGATTAGACGTCGCAACGGTAACCTTGCAGGATGTGAATCCACCAGAAGCCGTGAAGTCCGCCTTTAACGCCGTCAATGAGGCGAAGCAGGAGAAAGAACGGCTCATCAATGAGGCATGGCGTGATTACAACCAATCTGTCCCGAAAGCCAAAGGTGTGGCGACACAGCGGATTTCGGAAGCACAGGGTTACGCACTGAAACGCGTCAACGAAGCGCAAGGCGATGCCGATCGGTTCAAATCGATTCGCACGGAATATCAAAAAGCGAAAGAGGTTACCCGTCGCCGACTCTACCTCGAAGCGATGCGAGAAGTGTTACCGCAGGTGAAAGAGATTTATATCATTGACGGTAACGCCACCGCACCTATCCCACTTCTGCAACTCAAAGAATAAGAACCGTAAGGTAAGTTAGACGCGAAAACGAAGCCTGCAACAACGGCGCGGGCGACTCGAACACAGAAAGCGTCAAATCACACATCCCGTTACTTATCCGCAAGGTAAAATTAAAAAATGAAATCGAAAATAGTTCTTATACCTTTGATTGTTATTGCAGTTGTGGTGCTGCTGATTATATCCGGTGTGTTCTATACCGTCTATGAAGGTGAACAGATCGTAATTACCGAATTCGGTCGCCCTATTGGTCAGCCCATTGTCACTGCGGGTTTGAAAATAAAAACACCCTTTATTCAGCAGGTACACCGCTTTGAAAAGCGCGTGCTTGAATGGGATGGATCCGCTAACCAGATCCCGACAAAGGACAAGCGATTCATCTGGTTGGATACCACAGCGCGCTGGCGTATTAAAGACGCTCTCAAATTCTATCAAGCACTCGGAACCGAACAGTTCGCGCAATCTCGGTTGGATGACATTATTGACTCCGCAGCGCGGGATTTAGTGACAGCACAACTCTTGATTGAAGTCGTGCGGGATTCAAATCGGGTGTTAAGTCTCGATCTGGAAGTCCTTGAAGGTGAAGAAGGGCAATCCAGCGAACCGTTGGAAGAGATTCAGATTGGCAGGGAACGGATTACACGCATGATCCTTGAGAAGGTCCAAGCGACCGTTCCACAATTCGGCATTGAACTCGTCGATGTTCAGATAAAACGGATTAACTATGTAGACGAAGTCCGCAAGAAAGTCTTTGACCAAATGATTTCGGAGCGTCAACGGATCTCTGAAAAATATAAATCCGAGGGTGCAGGCGAAGCCGCTGACATCATGGGGCAGAAGCAGAAGGAGTTAGAGCGGATCCAATCTGAAGCGTATAAGGAAGCCGAGCAGCTTAAAGGCGACGCAGATGCGCAAGCCATTCAGATTTACGCCGAAGCGCACGGTCAAGACCCAGAATTTTACGCCTTTCTCCAGACCCTTGAAACCTATCGTCAGACGACCAGCGAGAGCACGAAACTCATCTTAACAACGGATAGCGACCTCTATCGGTATCTCAAAAGCAGTGAACCGCTCCGACGTTGAACCTTGCTTATATAACAGGACTTACGCAAATGCGTTAGAAAAAGGGATATTGAGACGCGAAAACGGGCATTGCGGCACTTTTAACCCCCTAAATCCCCCTTATCAGGGGGACTTTGAGAGGAAATGCGTAAGTCCTATATAACATGAGTGCCGTATTTGTAGCGCAAACTGTTAGTTTGCAGCACCGGTCTCACTGTAGCGCAAACTGTTAGTTTGCGGCATTCGACACCTATCTACTCGGTAGACGGACGTTTGAGGTCACGAGCGGTCATGAACAGGCGACGATACCCGACGGAGAAACGTTCGTGATCTCGCGGACGTTACAACAGAGTGACCACGAGGATGTCACAATCGTCTGATAACTGACAACTATTTTCCGTGAAGCGTCAACTCTCTCCTCTCAGCTTAAAAGCCGTTTGCATCGGACTCCTGCTGATTCCAGCGAATGCGATGTGGCAGATGATGGGGCTACGCTGGGACATCGCGCACATGTCGATGATCTCACTGCTCTATAACACGATCACGCTCCTGTTCGTGCTGACAATCATCAACCGCTTCGCGAAAAAAGTCTCGCCGCAATTCTCTCTTTCCACTGCCGAACTCCTGACGATCTATGTAATGTTGTGCCTCTCGACCGCTATCGGTGGGCACATGTGCGTGCAGATCCTCCTCCCGATTATCAGTTACGCCTTCGCCTATGCAACACCGGAGAACGATTGGCAATCCCTGTTTTGGCATTATGTTCCGTCATGGGCATCCGTCACCGATAAGCGTGGACTCGCAAACTTTTTCGATGGGGGGTCCACCTTCTACCCACACCTTGAGGCATGGAGCACGCCGTTGTTGTGGTGGGGACTCTTTCTCGCCGCACTCTTCTCGGTCATGCTCAGTATCAACTTCATCTTCCGAAGACAGTGGACCGAAAATGAGAAGTTGAGCTATCCGTTGATCCAATTGCCGCTGGCGATGGCGAATCCGAGGAGCGGGTTCTTCCGTAGCAAGGCGATGTGGATCGGGTTCGGAGTTGCGGCTGCCATTGATCTCCTCAACGGGGTGAATTACCTGTTTCCACAAGTGCCACGACTCAGCGGTATCCGTGCGTATGACATCGCCGATTTCTTTACCGTCCGTCCATGGAACGCAATTACGTGGTTCCCCATCGGCATTTACCCATTCGCTGTTGGATTGGCGTTCTTCATGCCGTTGGAGTTGTCATTCTCCTGTTGGTTCTTTTACCTATATTGGCAGGCATTTCGTGTGTTAGGCAGTGCCGTCGGATTGACAGCACCCTTCCCGTATGCCGAGGAACAATCTTTCGGAGCATATATCGGTATCGGTCTGGTTGCGGTGTGGAGTGCGCGTCGATACTTGAGCCAAGTGCTCCGTAGTCTGTTTGGCGCGCGATCTACACTTGATGACGGAGATGAACCGATCTCTTACCGTGCCGCGGTAGCATGGATGTTGTTGAGCATGGTGTTCCTTGTTGTTTTCTGCTACAAACTGGGGATGTCGTTATGGGTCATTGCCACCTTTTTTGGGTTGTTCTTTGGGTTAGCGACGGGGATTACGCGAATGCGTGCCGAACTCGGATCACCCGTTCACGACCAACATTATGCCGGTCCCGACAGGATGATGTATTCGGTCTTCGGGGCGAAACGGCTCGGTGCGAGTAATCTGACGGGGTTGGCGTATCTCTACTTCTTCAATCGCGCGTACGATTGCCTGTTGATGCCGCACCATCTTGAGGGTCTGAAAATAGCCGAGCGTGCTGACATCGAAAACAAGACCTTTGCGAAGGCGGTCATCATCGCTATCGGTGTGAGTATCGTCGCGACGATCTGGGCATATCTACACGTCTCATATCAGGATGGGGTCTATACGGCGTGGGCGGGCAGAGAGACTTTCAGTCGGCTCGGTAGGAGGCTCGTCCAACCCGCGGGTCCCGATACCGCAGTGCTGAGCGCAGTCAGTGTGGGGACGGTTATGGCGATTCTCTTGGCTTTTTTCCGTAGTCGGTGGATGTGGATGCCATTCCATCCAGCGGGTTACGCCGTCACCAGCACCTTCACGATGAATTTCTTCTGGTTTTCGCTCCTCGTGAGTTTCATCCTGAAATGGATTATTACCAGGCATGGCGGCATCGGCGGTTTTCGGAGGGCGGCACCTTTTTTCCTCGGTCTCGTGTTGGGTGAATTCGTCGTGACGACCTTCTGGGGCACCGTAGCGATTCTATTCCGAGTGGAGACCTACATTACGATTAATTTGTAAAACTTCCATAAACGCAGCCCCAGAGGGGCGATAGGTGTGTAGAAATGCTATCCGCCGGTAGAATAAGCCCCAGAGGGGCGACAGGTGTATAAATAACTCAGATTATCACCGAAGAATTCTCAAAAATTGTCCAAAGTTTACTATAAACACCCAAAACCGATTAGGTAGCAACTTGGGTTACAAAGATAGCAACTTCGGTGAATCGAATGTCATTAGGTCGCGGAGGGTGTCAATATACGACCTTGGAGGTGATTATGAAAGTCTTGGTCGGTTCCGAAAATCGAGTAAAAATTCAGAGTGTGCAGGATGGGTTTTTAACATTTTTTGATCAGATAGAGGTCGAAGGTATAAATGTTGATACAGGTGTTGCCGAGCAACCTGTTAATGATGCGACATTTGAGGGTGCCAAAAATCGCGCGGAGAACATCAAGCGAGTAAACGATCAACAGAGCCTCGGCGCGACATTTTTTGTCGGAATTGAAGGCGGCGTTCTTCAACTGCAGGAGAGGTGGTTTAGTGTGAATGTCGTTTATATTTTAGATCAACACAATCGAGACAGTTTTGCCACGACAGGACTTTATGAATTGCCGGGTGCGATATCGGAAGACCTTTTGATCGAAAAAGGATTAGGACGTGCCATGGGTGAACTTGCCAATGATACCTACGCCGCATGCGAACACGGCACTGCTGGGTTTTTGACCCGTGGTAAAATTGATAGGTTCCAAAATCAGGTCCAAGGTATAATTTTAGCATTAATCCCTTTTGTGAATGACACGCTTTACTTTCCTTCTTCCTGATGGGCAACACAGATAGATTCACTCCCAAGAACGGTAGGCGAGGTTTGTAACCTCGCCAGCGAAGGGTGTGGAGATCCTAACCACGCAAAGTCTAATCTATTTCCCATTCCTGCAAACCAACAGGCACCGGATCCGGACGTTCCGTTGTGCTTTCGATGACGACGTGTTCACCCGTTTCAGAAGATTTGTCGAAAGCGCACATCACCTCAAGCACATGGTATGCCAACGCACCATTCGCACGGTGCTTGCGTCCCGAAAGGATAGCCGACACCATATCAATAACCCCAATCATCCGAGCGTTGTTCGGGAACGAGATCTCCTCTTCTTCCCAATCGCCGCCTGCCGGACACACATTCACAGGACCCCCAAAACCGTTCGGATCAGGGACCGTCATTGATCCAGTTTCGCCGTAGATTTCGATGCACGGGAGACTGTGCCGCCACATATCGAAACTCATAATCATTGTGATGATCGCGCCGTTCTGGAATTCGATTGAACCGGTGAGGTGGGTTGTAATTTTGACAGGGATACGCAAACCGCGCACGGCTTGACTCGTTGCGATGCGTTCTTCAAAGGTTTTTGCTGTAATCGCGGCGACACGTTTGACGGGACCGAGAATATTGACAAGGGCAGTCACGTAGTAAGGACCCATGTCCAGCATCGGACCGCCGCCGAGGTCGTAGTAAAATGCCGGGTTCGGGTGCCAACTTTCGTGTCCGTGTCCACACATAAAGGCGGTGCCAGCGATAGGTCTCCCAATTTTTCCTGCATCCAGTGTCCGCCGCGAGGTTTGGATACCCGCACCGAGGAAGGTATCAGGTGCCGATCCGACACGGAGTCCTTTTTCAGCGGCGGTGTCAATGAGTCGCTTCCCGTTTTCGGTGTCCACACCGAGCGGTTTCTCGCTGTAGACGTGTTTTCCGGCTTCCAAGACTTGCAAACCGACTTCGACGTGTGCACGCGGGATAGTGAGGTTCACGACGAGTTCGATCTCATCGTCTGCGAGCAATTCATCGACGCTGCATGCGTGGGAGTTGTATTTTTCGGCTTGCGCCTGTGCGGATTCCATTCTGAGGTCAGCGCAGGCTTTGATTTCTAAAATGTCAGTTTTTCGTGCCCCTTCAAAATAGGCACTGCTGATGGTTCCACAGCCAATAATTCCAATTTTCATATTTTAAACTATGTGCTCCTGGACTGCCTTTAATCAGCCGCTTCAGTCTTTTCATCGGACGCAACATGGAGTTGATGCCCCTGTTCCTTGAACTCTTCGCTCTTTTCGACCATCCCTTCTGTAAGGGCATCCTCAGCGGTGATACCTTTCTCCTTCGCATATTTACGGACATCTTCCGTAATTTTCATAGAGCAGAAATGCGGACCACACATAGAGCAGAAATGAACGGTTTTTGCGGATTCACTCGGAAGGGTTTCGTCGTGATATTCACGGGCGGTCTCTGGATCGAGGCTGAGATTGAACTGATCTTCCCAGCGGAACTCGAAACGTGCTTTCGACAACACGTTGTCGCGTTCCTGCGCACCCGGATGTCCCTTCGCGAGGTCAGCGGCGTGCGCGGCGATCTTGTAAGTGATGACACCTTCCTTCACATCGTCTCTGTTCGGCAGTCCGAGATGTTCCTTCGGGGTCACGTAGCAGAGCATTGCGCATCCGAACCACCCAATCATCGCGGCACCGATACCGCTTGTGATGTGATCGTAGCCTGGGGCGACGTCGGTCGTCAAGGGACCGAGCGTATAAAACGGTGCCTCGTCGCAATGTTTCAACTGCAGATCCATGTTCTCTTTAATCAGGTGCATTGGGATATGTCCGGGTCCCTCAATCATGACTTGACAATCGTGATCCCAAGCGATTTTCGTCAGTTCACCGAGTGTTTCCAGCTCTGCGAATTGTGCCTCGTCGTTTGCATCGGCGATCGCACCCGGGCGTAAGCCGTCACCAAGGGAGAAGGAGACATCATAAGCACGCATAATCTCGCAAATTTCGGAGAAATGGCTGTAGAGAAAACTCTCCTGATGATGTGAGAGACACCATTTCGCCATAATGCTGCCACCCCGCGAGACGATACCGCAGGAGCGATTCGCCGTCAGCGGTATATATGCGAGACGAACACCGGCATGGATGGTAAAGTAATCAACGCCTTGTTCAGCTTGTTCGATAAGTGTGTCGCGATACGCCTCCCAATTGAGTTCCTCCGGTTTGCCACCGACCTTCTCCAGTGCCTGATAGATCGGGACTGTCCCGATAGGAACAGGCGAGTTACGAAGGATCCATTCTCGCGTCTCATGGATGTTTTTACCGGTTGAGAGATCCATCACCGTATCGGTTCCCCATTTCGTTGCCCACCGCATCTTTTCGACCTCTTCCTCGATTGAGGAAGCGACAGCAGAGTTACCAATATTCGCATTGATTTTCACAAGGAAGTTTCTACCGATGATCATCGGCTCGCTTTCGGGATGGTTGATGTTCGCAGGGATAATTGCACGACCACGCGCCACCTCATCTCGGACGAACTCTGGTGTAATGTATTCAGGGATATACGCGCCGAACGTCTCACCCGGATGTTGATGGTTCAATCGATTGCGTGTCCGATAATCTCCATCGATAGCCTCGTAGGCTTCCGCTCTACCGAGGTTCTCGCGGATGGCGATATATTCCATCTCAGGTGTCACGATCCCGCGTTTCGCATACGCCATCTGTGTAACAGCTTCACCGTTCTTTGCGCGTAGCGGTTTCCGTTTCAAACCGGGGAAGTTCTTCAGTCCACCTTTTGATTCTGATCGCATACGGGCGTACTGTTCATGCCCTCTCGTGAGATAGCCGTTATCCTGTGGCTGGATCTCCCTGCCGTCGTATGTTTCAACATCGCTACGTGCCAGAATCCAGTCTTGCCGCACTGGTGGGATCCCTGATTCCACATCACAGGATTGTGAATCGTCACCCCACGCACCGCTGGTATCGTAAACGCGCAACGGTTCATTTTCCTCAACCGTTCCGTCTGCTACCTGCGTCGCGGTGAGCGTGATTTCACGGAAAGGGACGCGGATATCGGAATGCAAATTACCGGAAGCGTATACTTTTCTACTACTCGGAAAGAAACCATTAGTTTTAGAACTCATGACTTTGACCTCCAATAGACTCATCGTCGTTCAGTTTGCATTTACATAATTGTCTGTGCCACTGCCGCCTGTTATTCTGCAGCTTGGCTTTTCACATCGTATATCTTTCGCCTCAGTCGAAAAATCAATCTCTATTCCACTTAACATACTAACACAAGTTCGACATTTTCGCAAGTCGCATGAGAAGGGGTGGGCGCTTCGGTCAAAAACGGAAAGATCGGCGAAAGTCCCCCATCAAGAAGAAAAACCAACCGAATTACCCCACCATTTAAAAAACGATTGACAAACTACAAATCTCTTGCTATGATAATCAATAATTGCGGCAAAATTTGTTGTCGGTGCAGTGAAGCATCGGCTAACGGAGATCCAACACCTTAATAAGCACCTTGGAATGGAGAAAACAGTATGGGAAACCGGATTGAAAGCGGTAATCTCAGGATAGATGAAAATTTGTACGCATTGGTAAGAGATGAGATCGCACCCGGCACAGGGATAGAGCCAGATGCCTTCTGGAAAGCGTTCGGCGACATCGTTGCGGCGTTCGCTCCAAAAAATAAGTCACTCTTGGAGAAACGGGATACGCTCCAACAGCAGATTGACGAGTGGCATTTGGCGCGCAAAGATGAACCGTTAGACGGTGAGGCGTATTCGGCGTTTCTGAAGGAGATAGGCTATCTGCTTCCTGAAGGACGGGATTTTACGGTGATTACCGAAGACGTTGACACAGAGATTTCGCTCATCTCAGGTCCACAATTGGTTGTCCCGACCGATAACGCTCGCTATGCCCTAAACGCCGCGAACGCACGCTGGGGAAGCCTCTACGATGCACTCTACGGCACCGATGTCATTGATGAATCGGACGGAGCGACACGAGGGACCGCCTATAACCCGATCCGGGGCGCGAAAGTCATCGCGTACACCGAAAATTTTTTAGATGAAATGACGGAACTTGAAACTGGAAGTTTCTCCGACGTTACGGGATTTTCCCTCAAAACCGTCCGAGACGAGCAGCAGTTACAGGCAACACTCAGTGATGGCAGTGAGGTCGGGTTAGCCGATCCAACCAAATTTGTAGGTTTTACGCAAAACGATGGCAAACTCAGTGCTATTCTGCTACGCAACCACGGACTGCACATCGAAATACAAATAGACCGAGATCATCCCGTTGGAAAGGTGCACCCCGCCGGTGTTGTTGATGTTATCCTTGAATCGGCAATCACGACGATCCAAGATTGCGAGGATTCCGTCGCCGCGGTGGATGCCGCCGACAAGGTACGCGTCTATAGCAATTGGAACGGCATTATGAAGGGGACGCTGGAGACAACGTTTGAGAAAAACGGCGAAACGCTTACCCGTCGCCTCGCACCGGATAAGACATTTACCGCACCCGATGGCGATACGGTGACCGTGGCTGGCAGAAGTCTGCTCCTAATTCGGAACGTTGGGCTCCACATGTACACCGATGCCGTCACGACAACCGACGGTGAGGAGATTCCAGAAGGCATTCTTGATGCCATGGTAACGAGTTTCGCCGCAATGCATGACCTCCAGGGCAACGGTCCCCGCACCAATAGCAAAACGGGGAGTATCTACATCGTCAAGCCGAAGTTCCACGGACCCGAAGAGGTTGATATGACGATTCGGATGTTTGAGTGGATTGAATCGGCGCTTGGGCTTCCAACGAATACTATTAAGATTGGGATTATGGATGAGGAACGACGGACGACCGTCAATCTCAAAGAGGCGATCCGAGTCGCACAGGAACGCCTCGTTTTTATTAACACCGGGTTTTTGGATAGAACCGGCGATGAAATCCATACGAGTATGGAAGCGGGACCCGTGATTCCGAAGATGGACATCCGCAACGAGCCGTGGATGCTCGCTTATGAGGATTGGAACGTCGATATCGGGATTGAAACCGCACTGCTCGGTACTGCGCAAATTGGGAAGGGGATGTGGACGAAACCTGACCAGATGGCAGAGATGGTTGAAACGAAGGTGAATCACCCCTTGGCAGGTGCGACAACGGCGTGGGTGCCATCACCGACAGCCGCAACGCTTCATGCGATGCACTACCACCGGGTTGATGTTGGAAATTGGATAAAGGAATTGTCCGCGAGACAGCGGGCAAGTTTGGATGATCTGCTAACACCGCCGTTGTTGAAGGATCGCGAGTTACAACCCGATGAGATTCAGCGCGAATTGGATAACAACGCCCAGGGTATCTTGGGATACGTCGTCCGATGGGTGGACCAAGGTATCGGTTGCTCGAAGATACCTGATATTAACAACGTCGGGTTAATGGAGGATCGAGCGACACTGCGGATTTCGAGTCAACACATCGCAAATTGGTTACGCCACGCCATCGTTACGAAGGAACAGGTAACCGAAACGTTCCAGCGGATGGCAAAGATCGTTGACGAGCAGAATGCCGGTGACCCGAATTATCGGGATATGTCTCCGAATTATGACCAGAGCACCGCGTTTCAAGCGGCTTTGGATCTGGTTTTTAAAGGGTGTGAACTACCAAACGGGTATACCGAGTTTGTGCTACATCCGCGTCGACGAGAGGTCAAAGCAGGCGGCTAAGCCTGTCTCCAACACTGGTAGGTGAGGTTTCCTAACCGCACCGGGTTGAACAAGTGCTTAAGTCGGCTCAGATTGCTATGGAATAACGAGACGGAATAAGTCGTTTTGGACTTAAACAGGACTTACGTAAATTGAGCAAATATCGGATATTGAGACGCGAAAACGGGCATTGCGGTACTTTTAACCCCCTAAATCCCCCTTATCAGGGGGACTTTCAGAGGAAATGCGTAAGTCCTAAAGATAAAGAAGGGAAGGATGAACAACACATCCTTCCCTTCTTTTTTTATTTAATCATGAGGCCTGTGTGTCTTCACTGTTCCCCACGTTGTCAGAAAATGTGATTGTGGTGAAACCGGAAGTGAAAACTCAGGATCGAACCAATCCCCGCCAAAGTTCCCGAATCTGCGGAATCCATCATGTGTTAACTGTGTACGGACACCGCTGTTCACATTGAACTTGAAAATATGAGGGGTCTCCTTAACTGACTGTGTATACAGAACTTCGTCCCCACTTGGCGATAACGCGGGTATCCACGCATAGGAGCCGTCTTCTTCAACAAGTTGCTTAAGTCCGGTGCCATCTCGACTGACGATGAAGATTGTCTGTTTGTCTTTCCATGCGTTGTGCAGATTCCTGGCTTCCTGTGGATTCAAACCCTTGATGTCGGGCAAGGGATGGTTGTTCCCAGCAAAAGCAAGTTTATCACCCATAGCCGACCAAGACGGAAAGCGTTGCGAGTGTATCTCTTTTTCAAGTAAGAGTAATTTTCGCGCCCCTGTGTGGATGTCGATAAATATAAGTTGACCCCCAATAGCGCAAACGATTTCCATACCGTCGGGTGACCATGCCGGATATGAACCTTTCGCGAAGGGTACTGTATCTTGTTCACCCAAGGTGGCAATGTGAATCGTGGAATCCACAGTGTTCCAGTTCACATCAACATAAGCAAACTGTTTCCCATCGGGCGACCATGTTGGACTTTTCCTAAAAAGTTTAGTTTTTCGCCTGAAGATGCGTCGCTGATTGGAACCGTCTGGGTTCATCGAATATAGGTCTCGCTCACCACCGCGATCGGAAATAAAAAGAATCTTCTCGCCTGTCGGGGACCAGACAGCGCCCAGATCGCTTGCGTGATGTTGTGTGAGGTTCACCTGTTCAGAACCATCTGGATTCATAACATAGACTTCATAATTGCTATCCCGTGCGGAGGTAAACAGAATTTTTGGGGTCGTTGGTGCCTTTGCGCAAAGCGGAGAAATGCTTATATTCAACACCAATACGTTAAACATGAAAAAGACTAACAGTTGTAGCGGTTTCATATTTCCTTTCCACAGAACTAATACATCTATGAGTCAAGTCGGTAAAATCTAATCGCGTTGTTGCGGAAGAGATTATCTAACTCGTCAGATGAGCACCCGGATACTGCCGCTCTCAAGGTCTCTACCCACCGTGGATACTCCGAGGCTTGCGTGGAGACGGGCCAATCGCTACCGTATATGACGCGATCGAAGCCGAAGCAGTTAATAACGTGTTCGATATACGGCTGTAGATCGGCGGGAGTCCATGCTTCAAAGTCAGCCTCTGTGACCAGCCCTGATATTTTACAATGGACATTCGGCAACGCCGCGAGCGTTTGGATCTCCTGTTTCCACGGATCAAAAAGTTGATTTTTGATGTCCGGTTTACCGATGTGGTCTAAGATGAATTGGACGTGCGGACACTGTTCCGCGAGCCGAATGGCGTTGGCGAGTTGCGGATGGAAAATACAGATATCGAAACTCAATCCGTAGCGGGAGAGCGTTTTAACACCACTCACAAAATCGGGTTGGACACAGAAATCTACGCTTTCAGATTGGATGAGGCGGCGGATACCTCTGACGAGCGGATTCTCTGCCAACTTTTCAACAAAAGGGGCGACCTGTTCTCCCTCTTCGAGCGGTGCCCATGCGACAATACCCTGAATCCGGGGATCTACTGTCGTCGCAAGATCCGTAACCCACGTTGTCTCTTTCAATCCGTCATCCGGATGTGTATCGCACTGGACAAACACGATGGATTCGATGTCCAGTTCGCCGGACGCATCGTTGTAATCTTTTAGGAGATAAGGTCTGTTTAGGGCTGGGACTTCCGTGAGCCACGGGTATCTCAACTGTTCTGGATGCCATAAATGGACGTGTGTATCAACGATCGGGAATCGCTCCATTGCGTGCTCCTATATTTTATCTTTAATTGTATTTAAGTTTGAAGGTATTTTAAGGCTTCTCCCCGAAATTGTCAAATATTTTCTTTTCGTAATTCAAGGCATTCCCCTCTCCAGTAGGAGCGAGTTCTACTCGCGATTCTTCCACTGAGGGGGTACGTATCACCCACCCTACCCGCTGATTGCTGACTGCTCACTGCTGATTGCTGACTGCTATTCCTCTGACCGCTGACTGCTAACCGCTGATAGCCATTCACCAAAAGGGTTTGCCAAAAAGTCTGATGATGTGCTAAACTGATAGATATTTCCAATGGAGGCGTTAAGAATATGTCAGAAAAATCTCGAATTGTTATGGTGGCAGGAAGTGCGAGTCATGGCGGTGGCGCGCATGAGCATCCCGCGGGGTGTGCCTATCTCGCTGATCAGTTGAACAAGGCTGTGGACAGCGTGGAAGTCGTGGTCTCGCAGGGATGGCCCGAAGATCCAGCGACTTTCACCGATACAGATGCCATTATTGTTTACTCGGACGGTGGTGCTGGGCATCTTAGCATTCCACACCTTGAACAGATCTCTGGACTGGTGGAACAGGGTATCGGACTTGGGATGTTACACTATGCTGTGGAAGTGCCGAAGGGGGAACCCGGAGATCGCTTCTTGGAGTGGATCGGCGGCTACTTTGAGACCCACCTTTCGGTGAATCCGTATTGGACAGCAACGTTTACCGGATTTCCTGAACACCCGATAACACGCGGAATAGAGCCGTTTTCATTGGAAGACGAGTGGTATTACCACATGCGGTTTCGTGAAAATATGCAGGGTGTGACACCTGTGTTGAGTGCCATCGCACCTGCTTCGACACTTGAGCGACCCGACGGACCGCATAGCGGCAATCCGCATGTGCGTACATCGGTCGCAAACGGTGAGCCGCAGCACTTGGGATGGTGTGTGGAACGTCCCGATGGCGGACGTGGATTCGGATTTACCGGCGGACATCTCCATCGGAATTGGGCGGACGATCAACTTCGTAAATTCATTCTCAACGGTATCGTGTGGACAGCGAAGATGGAGGTCCCTGAGAACGGTATCTCTACGCCGACCCCGACCGAAGCAGAATTGGATGCATATCTGTAGTTTTAGAATGATTTGGGTAATTCTGTTGGAGGATCGAAAAAATATGGCAAAGAAATCTCGAATTGTTTTGGTGGCAGGAAGTGGAAGTCGTGGTAGTGGCGCGCATGAGCATCCCGCTGGGTGTGCCTTTCTTGCCGAGCAGTTAAACAAAAATGTCGACGGCGTAGCGGCAGAGGTCTCTCAGGGGTGGCCCGAAGATCCAGCGATTTTCACCGATACAGATGCTATTATTGTTTATTCAGGCGGTGGTGAAGAACATCTTAGCATCCCGTATCTTGATCAGATCAGTGAATTGATGGCACAGGGCATAGGACTCGCAATGTTACACTTTGCAGTCGAGGTGCCGAAGGGCAAGCCGGGTGATTGTTTCTTAGACTGGATCGGTGGTTACTTTGAACCAGGCCTTTCGGTGAATCCTTATTGGATAGCAACGTTTACTGAATTTTCTGAACACCCGATAACACGTGGAATGGAACCATTTTCATTGAAGGATGAGTGGTATTATCACATGCGGTTTCGTGAAAATATGCGGGGCGTGACACCTGTGTTGAGTGCCATCGCACCTGCATCAACGCTCAAAAGACCCGATGGACCATACAGCGGCAATCCACAAGTCCGTGCTTCGGTTGCCAAGGGCGAACCACAGCACTTGGGTTGGTGTGTCGAACGTCCAGATGGCGGGCGTGGGTTCGGATGTACCGGTGGACATTACCATCAGAATTGGGGGAATGATCAATTCCGTAAGTTAATTCTCAACGGGATCGTCTGGACAGCAAAGATGGAAGTCCCTGAAGGAGGTATCTCCACGCCGACACCAACCGAAATGGAATTGGAGGCGTATCTGTAATTGCGGAATAATTCGGGCTATTCTGTGCGTGAGGTTGAATGAAATTTAAGTATTTGAAACGGTAATCCCGGTTTTCCCAGACTCGGTAGGGCAGTGTTTTTGCTGGGGTGTTTCCCGCACCGGGCATTGTTAGAAGATTATCGAATTATCTTTCAACCTTATCTAACCGCATCTGCTGGGTAAGGAGGCGAAACATGGAGCAAAATCTACAAGATTATCTCTTCGACCTACAAGGCTATCTAATTTTAGAGAACGCAATCTCGAAAACCGATCTGGATGAAATGAACGACTGGATCGATGCACATTGGGAGTACGTTGAAAAACCGTGGGAGGAAGAAACCGAGGACAGACGGATTCCACGCTGGGTCGGGAACATTGAAACGCATACCTACAACATCGAGAACGGTGTGAATTTCCAGAATATCATTGAGGGCGGAGACGTTTTTCAGAAACTCATCGACCATCCATCATGGATCGGTCTGATACGGAAATACGTCCACGAAGTCAACGGACTTTCTATCCACGAGAATTTCCTTAACGTCCGCGGTCCCGGCGGTTTCATTCATATCCACTGTGGTGGACATGTCCCACTGAGTTACCTGACATTCCGTCAAGAAAACACCGGCGAATGGATGGTAGGACAGATTAACGTCCTCATGGCACTCAACGATATTGGACCGGGGGATGGCGCGCCCGTATTGGTGCCGAGTAGCCATAAATGCACAGAGATCCACCCGCGTTTGAATGCCGATGGGAAAGGTTTAGTCTACGACGGTGTAAGCGGTAAACCCGCAGGGACAGCCTTTGCGACGAAGGAGATCTATCTCAAGGCAGGCGATGTCGTCATGTTCACAGACGCGATTACGCACGGCTCGGCAGAACGGACGAATGAGGGGTATCGGCGATCTATCGTCTATCGCTATTCTCCGAGATATGTTCGTGAACGTTTTGACTATCCGCATTCAAAAGAATTGTTGGCACGGTTGACACCCGATCAACGCAAGATTATCCAGCCGACGGCACCACGTCGCCCACCGCAGATTGTGTGACAATGGAGGATATTTTCATAATGCGCACAATTCAAGAAATATCGGCGGACTTGTCAAGCCTAAGTACCGACGAACTGCAACACATTGAGCGGGTTATTCGCGATTTATATCGGGCTCGTCATGAAACCATTATTTATGATGATGGCTACGGAATCTGGACAGAACAGGATCAGGTCTCAGCGGCAGCGGAGGTTTTTGAATTACTTGATAACGCAGAAAACTAACAGACTATGGGAAAACCGGAAAAAACACTCTGGGGTGGGCGTTTCAGTACAAGCCTCACCACAGAGACGATAGCCTTCACGCACTCCATTGAAGCCGATACCCGACTCATCGGATACGATATCTGGGGAAGTCAGGCACATGCAATTATGCTCGCTCGGCAAGAGATTATCTCCGATGCCGATTTGCGCGAGATCTTACGCTGGCTTCAGAAAGCAGAGACGGATTTTCAGAACGGCGATTTTACGCTCGATCCGAATAAAGAGGACGTGCACATGAACGTCGAATCGTATCTGATTGAGAACGCCGGACGCGAGTTCGGTGGTAGACTCCACACCGCTCGTTCTCGCAACGATCAGGTACTCGTAGACGCACACCTCTACATTCGGGATGAGATCCTCAACGTCCAGCGCGGTCTCTCTGAACTCTGTGAAGCGTTCCTACATATTGCCAAAGCACATACCGACACCGTCATGCCCGGCTACACACATACCCAGCACGCGCAGCCCATTAGCCTCGGTTTCTGGGCGACGGCTTATGTCAGTATGTTCCTGCGGGATCAGAAGCGTCTGCAATCTGCATATCGACTCGCCAATACGAATCCGCTCGGCGCGTGTGCTTTGGCTGGCACGACATTCCCAATTGATCGACACCTAACGACGAAACTGCTCGGTTTCGACGCACCACACGAACACGCTCTCGATGTCATCAGCAGTCGAGATTTCATTGCTGAGACACTCTTTGCGGTGTCGCTTGTGATGGCAAACCTCTCGCGGATCAGCGAAGAAATTGTCTATTGGACGACCTACGAATTTGGGATGGCAGTGCTTGACGATGCCTATAGTTTCGGAAGTTCTATCATGCCACAGAAGAAGAATCCCGACATCGCTGAACTCACACGGGGTCGCACAGGGCGCGTCTATGGCGCATTGCTCGACCTCTTGACGAATCTCAAGGGCTTACCGATGGGCTACAATCGCGATTTTCAGGAGGATAAACCCCCACTCTGGGAGGCGTTTGATGTTGTGAAAGCGTGCCTCGGTCTGCTACCGGAACTCCTCAGAACAACGGATTTCAAAACGAAACGGATGGCTGAATTGGCGAATGCGAACTTCGCAACGGCGACGGAGTTAGCAAATTATCTCGTTAAAGAGCATCAAATCAGTTTTCGGGAGTGCCACGAGATTGTCGGATGGCTCGTCGGCGAACTCGTGAAACAGGAAAAAACGTTCGCCGATTGGGAACTCACACAGGAACTCCTGAAACAGCGAGAGATTGACATACCGATCGCACAGTTGAAGCAGATTCTTGATGCGGAATCGGCAATTCAGAATAACCAGAGCCTCGGCGGCACATCTCCGGCAGAGGTTCGCCGGATGATAGACAACTTTGAAGAACAACTCAGTGAGATTGCGTCGTATATCTATGCCTGTCAAACCGGAATAGACGATGCACACCGGGAAACGCTGCGAATCGTTGAAGATATTTTGGAAAGACCGGTTAAGATAATACTGTAGCGATCCGAGTATGATAGATGGAGACCTTGACGAAATGAGAATCTATTACTGAAAACGTCAGGAGTAAATTATGTTAACTGAACAACACCGTATATCTGACGGATCGCGAGTAAAATTGAAACGCGATCCGCATGGCAATTCGCAGTCACCTGCAGCCGCCTTAGCAGTTTTAATTCAGGCGGTTGACGCGTATACGGATGACATCACCGCTTTGACCGAAGACGACTAAGACTACCTTGTAGTGCTGCTCGGTGAATTAACGGATGTCGTGCGTGACGACGAAAATCACATTTTCGCGCCATTGATGGAATTTGCTATCCTGCTTATTGAAAAATATGACCATACACAGATGCCAGAACTGGCTGCGCATATTGAAAACTGTAGAGCACAGCAGGTACCTAACGCGAAAAAAGAACTTGTTGCCGGGTAAAAAAGCGGCAAGAGACACTCAAAAGAGCACTTTGCGTTAGACAATAGATAACGCGCGTCCCCTACACAGGAGATTAAAAAGTTGAAAGACAGATTAATCGTCGCATTGGATACGGACGATGGTGAGGAGATTGACTGGCTATCGGGAACGCTTATGGATACAGTCCGTTGGTTTAAGATGGGCTTTCAGGCGTTCAGTGCGCTCGGAATGGAAGCTTTTCCGTGGTTTGAACAAAACGGTCATAAAGTCTTTGTTGACCTGAAGTTCCACGACATCCCCAACACAGTCGCACGCGATGTCGGTATGATGACAAAACATGGCGCGCACATGATTAACATGCACACCTCCGGTGGACTTATAATGATGAAGACGGCAAGAGCAAGGGCAGACGAAGTATCTGCCGAACGCGATATTCCGCCGCCACTACTACTCGGCGTGACCATTCTGACAAGCATTGAAGAAACTAACTTTCGGTTAAGTTTTGCCTCAGCACGGACGCTTTCGGAACAGGTCGTCTATCTCGCGCAGTTAGCGCAGGAAGCGGGATTGAGTGGCGTTGTCGCATCTCCGTTAGAAATCGAACCCATACGGAAAGCGTGTGGTGATGATTTTGTAATTGTCACACCCGGTATCCGTCCAAAGTGGGCAGAAACTGGCGATCAGCGGCGTATCACCACGCCAGCGGAGGCGATTCAACGCGGCGCGAATTATATTGTTGTGGGGAGACCCATTATTGAGGCGGAGGATCCCTTGGAAGCTACCGAAATGATCCTTGAAGAAATGAAAGGGGCATAAGACTTATGAACATTGTGTGTATCTGTTTAGACACTTTTCGTGCGGACATCATCGGTGAAGGCAAGAAGTATAGCCACGTGCAAACGCCGAACCTCGATGCCTTGGCATCAGAGTCTGTCCGGTTCACACGCGCCTTTGGTGAGGGACAGCCGACACTTCAGGTGCGTCGCGCCAACTTTACCGGGATGCGGAGTTTTCCGTGGAAGTATAATTTTGACCGACGCGGACATTGGCATCACGCCCCAGGTTGGCATAAGATTCCACCCGAACAGGATACGATCGCTGAAGTCCTACTGGAACGCGGTTATCTCACTGCTTTAATCGCAGATACGTATCACATGTTCAAACCGACGATGAATTTCTCACGCGGGTTCGCGCATTTCGATTTCATCCGCGGGCAGGAGTCGGATAACTGGCACAGTGGGGATCCGAGGTTGATTGAAGACCAACTCCGAAAACACGTCCGTGAACCGCTCAATTGGCAACGGCATGCTGGGCTCGTCAACTACCTCTTGTCGCAACGGCACCGCCAATCGGAGGATGACTATAGTTGCGCCCGTGTCTTCCGTGCCGCCGCGGATTGGCTTCAGGACAATCACACCGTCGGTCCGTTCTTCTTATGGGTCGATAGTTTCGACCCGCATGAACCGTGGGATCCGCCTAAATCTTACGCAGACCTCTATTTCTCTGACTATTCGGGTAAGGATTTCATTACGCCGGGCAACGCAAACGAAGGCGACGGACCTACGGAAGATGAACGCCGTCGGATTGAGGCACTCTATCTCGGTGAAGTGACGTTTGTCGATAAATGGGTCGGCGTGCTACTTGACAAAATAGAGCAGTTAAATATCCGAGACGAGACGTTGATTGTTTTAATGTCCGACCACGGCACACAACTCCGTGATCACGGGAGCTTCGGAAAAGGACCAAACAAGTTGCATCCGTTTAATACGCAGTTGAACCTGATGATGCGGCACCCAGATGGACCCCATGATAAAGACATTTCGGCGTTTGTGCAGAATCACGATCTGATGCCGACACTCCTAAATCAGCTGGGCATTCCGTGCGGTTGGACGGATGGCGAGGATATGTGGCAGCTCGTTACACAGGAAAAGGCACTCCTCCGTGAACGGATTATCACCGGTTGGGCAGGGTTCATTACGGGGAATGCGCGCGGTCGCGTCAGCGTGCGCGATAATCACTGGAACTTCTGCACTTCAGTCGGCTACAAAGCTGAGAACGGCGATGAACTCTTTGATGTCCGAAATGATCCCGAAGAAAAAGTGAACATTGCGAGTGACCATCCAGCGATCGTCGCAGAACGACGACGGGACATCGAGGCATTGATCGGACAACCCTTACCGGGGCACTTCATTGAGGTCTGCGATCCAGAGCAGGCACCGATGACGCGATGGCTTGAAAAGAAATTAGCGGAGATGTAGGAAGCAACAACCTTGCATCGCTGGCGAGGTTTCCCAACCAGGGTTCCCACTCGTTACTGGGAAGGGACACTGGGTATAACCAAAAACAGTGGGATCTTCATCCGAACCCCGGTAGGTGCGGTTTCCTAACCGCACCGGATCTCATTAGGAAATTACCGAATTAAATTCTGAATCTTCATCTAACCTCGCCTCTTTAAAGGGGCCAAATCTACCATAGTTATCGGTAAGAAACCCTCTTTACTGATGGCTGAAAGCCGACTACTGACTGCTATTTGAGCCTTTCCCAATCCCAGAGAAGGATTGTGCCGTCGTCGCTACCGCTTGCGAGTGTGTTCCCATCTGGAGAGAACATCAACACACCAACAGCTCCTTGATGTCCCCTGAGAGTGGTTTGTATCTGGTAATCCTGACCTGGTTTCCATACCTGAATTACCCCTTTTTCACTACCGCTTGCGAGCGTTTTTCCATCTGGTGAGAAGGCTAATGCAGTGACGGTCTCGACAGCGTCGAAGGTGCTGATCGGGTTACCCGTCTCGACATCCCACAAGCGAATCTCGTTTCCGCCTCCACTTGCGAGCGTTTTGCTGTCTGCGGAGAACGCTAACGCACGGATAGGATTCTTGTGTCCCGCGAGGTTCGATAGGATTTCCCCCGTCTGGGTCTCCCATAAAATGAGGGTTCCATCTTCGCCACCCCCCGCGAAAACCTTACTGTCTGGCGAGAATGTATATCTCCTCACTGCACCTGTGTGAATCTCAAATGTGAACAGTTGATCGCCGGTATCTGTCTCCCAAATCCTGACCTTGTTTCCCAGATCCCCACTCCTACCCCTACCCGCAAGCATTGTCCCGTATGGTGAAAATACCAGGGGCCAGTAACCAGCCAATCGATCTGTTCCCTTCAAAGTAGACAGATGTGCTTTCGTCGCAGCATCCCACACCTGAATTCCGTGGCGAAAAGTACGCCCCGCAAGTTTTTTGAGATCCGCGGAGAACATGAGTTCGATAGTGTCTCGGGGTGGAGTAAGGATAGCGTCTTGTGTGAAGGTTTCTACGCTCCAGACGCGCGCCCTCCCTTCCAGAGCATTATCACTGACAAGATATTTGTTGTCTGCAGAAAAGGTGAGGGCACTTACCCAATTCGTGTACACACCGAAAGGGAAAGATAATTGGTAGCGTCCAGTGTCAACATTCCAGAGATGCAGACTTCCGTCACTACTCACACTGATGAGTTGGGCGCCGTCTTTAGAGAATTTTACACTATGAACGTTATCGCGCTTTTTTGGAAGGATTCCGCGTTCAAGCAATTTGAGCATTTGGGCATCTGCCACCTGTGGGTTGATCGCGTCATCAGGGGCGGGAAACTTCTGCTGTTCGGTGCCGGTGTTGATATCCCACAACCGCATTGTCTTATCGCGACTCGCCGTGATGAGTTGCGTGCTATCCGGTGAAAACGCCATATCCCGAATTTTGCCGGTATGTCCTTTAAGACCCATTCGGAGCGTTCCGGTTTCGACATCCCACAGATGCACGGTGTGGTCCCAGCCACCCCCAGTTGCGAGGGTTTTGCCGTCGGGTGAAAAGGCGAGCAGACTAATAGATCCCAGATCCTTACTATCGGCGTGTAGCAATTCACCGGTATCGGCATCCCACAGACGGAGTGTGCTCCCCGCACTCGCAAGGATTTTACTGTCTGGCGAAAACGCCACCGCGTTGACTGCACTCGGATGTCCCGTCAGGCTGTTGATATATTTACCCGTGCTAACTTCCCATAAACGCACTGTCCAGTCGCCGCCTGCAGTCGCGAGTTTTGTGCCATCCGGTGAAAGGGCGGTTGCGTTAATTGCGTCAGGATGTTCATCGAGCATCGCGAACGCATTGCCTGTGAAGGTATCCCAGACGTAAATGCTGTTTTCGTGTGCGGTCGCAATAATTGAAGCATCGGCGGAAAATGTCAGTGGCTCCGGCGGTGTTTTGGACAAAAACCCAGTTTTTTCGCCGATTTGTGTCTCCGTGAACAGTGAAACGACTTCGCCTGTCTGTGCGTCATAAATCCAGATGCCAACCGTTGTTGAGACGACGACGCGTGTGCTGTCGGGCGAGAGTTTGATGTTCGTTAATGTGCCTCTTCCGAGACGGGCCTTCGCACCTTCGGGTAAGTGCCACTGCACTCCAAAGTCTTGTGTAAGACCGTTGAATGATATGAGGTTGGAAAGCAAAAAGCATAGGATACAGAGAAGATGGGACTTCTTCATGAACGCGTGCTCCTTTTTCGAGGGAAATTTCATCGCTTGTGTTTTTTTAACGCCAGTTTGAAAATAAACCTGTAGGTTGGGTAGAGCGGTAAATACACCGAAAAAAATCGCAGCATAGAGAGAGATAGACCGTTTTCACGACCCCTGCTGTGTCAATACCGGTAGCGAAACCCAACGTGTTTTTTAGTGTATCACGAAAAATCTCCGAAATCAAGCACTGGACACTGAGAAAAAAGATTGCGTTTTTTTTTCGGATGTGGTATCCTCTTTAAAAGTAGACAGTCAAGAGAGATCCAAAACGCAAAAGTCGGATACCACGAAGGAGGGCACAGATGGCGATGTCTGAAAATACAAAAACGCTCGGTTCCGCACCGACCCAAGAAAGCCAACTGTATCCCGATACGGATGGCAAACCTATGGCAGCAACTGATGAACACAGATTTGCACTCATACGGCTTTTAAGCAGGCTTGAACAGTTCTTTCGCGAAAAACCAGAGGTGTATGTTTCTGGCGATATATTGATGTATTACGTGCAGGGCGATCCCCGGAGAGTCGTCTCTCCGGATGTTCTGGTTACTTTCGGCATCGGTCAGAAACGCCGCCAGACGTATCTCGTCTGGTCGGAGGGGAAACCGCCCGATTTTGTGATGGAGTTTTCGAGTAAAACGACTTATCAGCGAGACTTACGTGAGAAGTTGCGGCTTTATGCGAGTTTAGGGATTTCCGAGTATTTCTTGTGTGATATAGAGAGGTTATATCTACCGGTGCCTTTGATGGGGTTTACGTTAGTCGCGGATGCCTATGAGCCGTTGCTGTCTGGTAGCGAGGGTGAGGTGTATTCCTCAGTGCTGGGTTTAGATTTTCACTTGCGTTTTTCGGAGTTACACCTGTATCACCGAGCGACTCGTCAGTGGATTCCTACGCCCGAAGAGGCGGCTGAAGCCCACGCGAAGCAGGAGACCCTTGCACGCCAACAGGAAGCCGCCCGCGCAGACCAAGAAGCCGCCCGCGCAGACCAAGAAGCTGCCCGCGCAAACCAAGAAGCCGCCCGCGCCGCGGCCTCCGAAGCGGAAGCCGCCGTATTACGCACAGAACTCGACCGCTTGCGAGGAGACCATCGCTAACGGATCGTGGGCACACCTTTCCAGTGGTAGATACGAAGAGATAACTTAGGTGAGGACATGCTGAAAATCGCGTGAGCGAGGTATCCTTACCATAGCACACTCACCATCGGTCAGATGGAGAGGTTAAACGCTTGTAGACTCCCTGTAAAATCTCAATCGGAGATAGTAGAGGTCGAAGCAAGGATCGAAGAACCCCACCGCTTTCGCTGTGGGAGTTGTCAGGGGAACAATTATGCGAAGAAGACGCGCCAGAGCGCAATATTGTAAAGGTGAATTGATTGAACGCGAAGACTTTTCTGAAGATTTAGCCGCGTTCAAATTTCGTGTTGATAAGCAGTTGCCATTCATACCTGGGCAATACGCTACGATCGGTTTTCAGGTGGGTGAAAAGATTGTCCAGCGTCCGTATTCGATCGTCTCCTCACCACACGAACCGTTTATGGAGGTTTTCGTGGAATTGGTGCCGGAGGGTGCGACGACTCCCCTGTTTTGGGAACTGAAATTGGGGGACAGCGTGTTTATTCGGGACCGTCTCGTTGGAAAGTTTGTCTTGGATACAGAGAGCGGGATGACGCGCCACGTCATGGCAGGAACTGTCACAGGTGCGGCACCGTATATTAGCATTGCGCGGACGCAAAAAATTGAGCAGGAACAGGGCAAAGCGAGTCCACATCAGATATTGGCGATCGTCGGTGCGAGCCTTTCATGGGAACTTGGATATTACGCCGATGAACTCAACGAACTCGCGGCACAAGAAGAGTGGTTCACATTTGTCCAGACGGTAAGTCGTCCATGGGAGGACCCAGCGTGGCAAGGTGAGAGTGGACGTGCCGAAGATGTGATTCGGAAGTATGGCGATCAACTCGGTTACGATCACACGAATGCGGTCGTCTATGCGTGTGGACATCCACAGATGATCGAGAATGCGAAAGCGATCTGGGCGCGTGCGCGGTTCCCTGAAGAACGGATTAAAGAGGAAAAATTCTTCGTGATTAAAGAGGAGTAGGTAGAGATCCACGTAACTGCAGTGTATTTCACAATTGAGGGTATTCCTTGAAAAGGTGATGCACGCAGAAACACTTGATGATATTGAATTGTCAAATGCCGTATTATGATGAAGTTTTCAAGCACGTTACGGGTGAGTTTCCGTATGCGTTGGCGGCGTTAGCATTGAATACGTCCGAGGTTGAAGTCGGGGAGCGTCTCGGCACCGAGCACGCCACGGTTCAGATGCATCATAGTGATATGACGTTTCAGGTCCGCTTGCCGGATGAAGAAGCCATCCTCCATATAGAAGCACAAACCGACGATTCTACGCATCGACCGATGCCCTTGCGGATGCTGGCGTATTCGAGTTTCCTGTCCCTTGAACATTAGAAGAATGTCTATTCCACGGTGTTGTATTTCCGTCCGCCTGCTAGACGCAGGGACCCCGGGGTCTACCGGTATGGAAATCCAGAACGGGGCGGGGTGGAGTTCTGGTATAATGTCCTCCGGGTGTATGCGTTGGAAGGTGAAACGTTTTTGGATCCCAATGCCCTTGGGCTGCTGCCTTTCACAGCGTTGATGAAAGCACCTGCGGACATGACGACAGAAGCCTGGGTTGAGAAGTGTATACAGACGACACAGCAAGCATCAGTAGACCAAGCGACACGCGGAACATTGTTATTTGCACTCTCACTTTTCGGGAGTTTAGTACACCCACCGGAGTTTTTTCAGAACCCTATATCGGAGGCAATCATGCAAGAATCTCCTTTTTATCAACGCGTCATGCAACGCGGCATTGAACAAGGTATTGAACAAGGGGCAACACGCGCTACGCGCGAAGCTGTTCTCAAACTCCTGCGGCACCGATTTGGCGAAGTTCCCAAATCCATCACGAATCACATGATCGAACTGCGCCATATTTCACAGTTGGAGGCGTTCTTTGAGAAGGTGATGAACGCAGAAACACTTGATGATATCCAACGATGAATCCTTTAGGACTTACGCAGGGCACGCTTTTGTAGCATAACCTGTTAGGTTGTGCCTTGGGACCGACTGCGTTTTTTCCATAAACGTGCTGCCATGATACTTATTCATTTACTATCCAACCTCTGTCGCATCTGATAGACAAACATATTCGTCATGAACCGATAGACATCCGAAGAACGTCTTGCTGCGAGCGGTGCACGGCTATCGATCTCCGCGGTCTCCATGCTGCATAAATAATCGAGCGGACAAAATATCACTGCCAGGCGATCTTTGCCGAACCGCCCTGGTACTGAGATTCCTTTTATATGTTGCCATTTCTTGTTTCCACCTTTGTAATTCGTTCCCCAAAACGTTGAACCCCCGACAGGTGTTTGCGTCAGTTCAAAATAGCATTGGAAAATCTTATGTTGGATATTGAGTGTTGTCAGCGGATACTCAGGGAACACCGTGCGTAGTTCGGTTTCTACGAGCCTGGCAAAAGATTTCTCGTTACCGCCGTTACCACAATAGTCAAAAAACAGCATGCCGTTGTAGTCGAGAATGTATTTCCGAAGGGCTGCACGTTCAGCGTCACTAAACCCCGATCCCTGCGAATTGCGTTCAGCTAAGCGTTGGTAGGACACGGACATTGCTTGGTCGTGTCCTGTCATAATTATCAAGGGGGCCTCCATAATTTTTTTATTCGTTAGCGGTAACGCGCCCCCTTCGTAATCCATATCTGTGCTAATTGTCTTTACATGCTCCTGCAACCATTTGGTGAGAGAGGTAATAGCAGTTGGGTCTTGCCACCAATCGCTCATATCGTGCTTTAGACGGATAAGGCTAATGTGTCCACGCACAATGCCGTTCTCTTCATCAATGTGACTACCGAATTCGTCTCCAGTTCCGTCTCCGCTATTGTCGACGATATCTGATACCCCGCCAAATGCATCTTCGCCGGTGCCGCTGTCTTGCGTTAAGTTCCCGAGCCCACCACCGCCTTTTCCGGTCCCTGCTGTGCTGAGTCCTGTTCCGGTGCCTTTCGCTCCAGGACGAGGACCGTCTGGTAGTTTGCCGCTCCCTCTCTGTATTTCAGGGGAGCGATCGGCGTTGAGAAGGAACTCCGGGTCCGGGGATGGTAGGAGGTCTGCATCTGTAGAGAGGGGTGGCGGTTCCAGTTTAGGTGTATTATCAATACGTGCCAGCGACGACGCTGAGCCGGTGAGGTCTTTTGCTGCTGTAGCCTGCATAGCTGCAGTCGCTGACGTTTTATTTGGTTTAATTTCTGCTATTGTCTTTTTCGGGAGGGGTATCCGTTCAGGGGGCAAAACAAAATCCACAGCAATATGATCTTTTTCTATTTCTATCAGCGGTTTCAATAGCCAAATCGTTATTCCGATGACCGCGATGCCATGGACTATCAAAGAGAATATGAGTGCCTTATTTCTCCGTTGCTTGGCATGATACTTCTCAATCATGCGCATATTCATAGTGATTCCTCTATCGGCGTTTGAATTGTGGTATTCTCGTGAACCCAAAAATAGATTGGATATTCGGCACTATTCCACCTTCCGGAGCAGCACCTTGAGATAATTTGACGGAACCGCGAAATTAAGATTTTCCACGCCAGGCCCTTCAAAACCTGAAACTGACACCCCTATAACCTTACCTTTCTCGTTTAAGACGGGACCACCACTGTTGCCGGGCGAGATCGGAGCGTCAATCTGGATGCGGGTTCCGCTCCCAAAGTCTCGTATGCTACTGACGATTCCTCTTGATACTGTTCCCTCCAAGCCTATAGGATTGCCAACAGTGTAGATGGTTTCACCGATCTCAATTTCATCACTGTTCTCAAGATCCAGGATTGGTGGGTTTGGACCGGAGACCCTGAGAATAGCCAGATCGTGTCTTTCATCTATGACGACAATCTCTTCAATAGTGTATTTTCTCTGGTCGCTAACGGATTTTGCGTAAAGTTGTTTCTGCCCTTTAATGACGTGATAGTTCGTTGCGACATAATCTATGTCTATAAAAAATCCACTGCCGATTGTGGTTTGTGCTTCTCTGTTTCCTACTGCCAGACGGACAGTCGCATTCAAAGCTAACTGGATAAAAGGTTTGGCTTTATGCGATTTCAGACTATAGTCTGTTTTTTGTGGTCTCACCTGTTTTACCATATCCCACATTAGAATTGTCCCGTCTTCGCTACCACTGACAAGGGTATTGCCGTCTGCAGCAAAAACGAGAGCTGTTATCTCGCGGGTGTGTTGTGTGAATATACGTTTTCGACGGGTTGTGTTGAAATCATACAATCGTATGTTCCCCAGGGCATCTCCGACAGCAAAAAAGCGAGACAACGGAGAAAACGCCAAAGCCGTTACGCTCGCATCGGAGACATTTCTGAAAGTATTTTTCTGTGCGCCACTCAGTGCGTTCCATACGCGAACTGTCCCGTTTGCTTCTCCGCTCAGAAGGTATGTGCTGTCAGGTGTGAACGCCAGCGCGGTGATAGTGTTCTCTGCCCCTGTTAGCACTCGCAGTTCTCTACCCGTTGTAACATCTATCAGATGGATTCTGGCATCTTCCCCTCCGCTCGCGAGCGTTTTCGGGACTGAATCTCCGGGTCTGTTGCCTACTGAGGCTGATAATGCCAGGGCTGTAATTCCATGTCGGTTCCCTTTCACAGATTTCAAAAGGGTGTTAGGCGTGTTACTACGTAGGATTTCGGAGACATCAGATAACAGGATAGTCTCATCTTTGGTGCCGTCCAACGTGTCTTCTACTGCACCAGCACTCACCAAAGCACTGCCCGAATTTGAAAACGTAACCGCTTTGTTCAGACCTACGTGGTCCAGAAGGATAGAGAGTTGCCCGCTGGTCCCGGCATCCCATAACCTGAGGAGACCGTCTAAACCTGTCCCACACGCGAGGATTCTATTATCTTCGGTATAGGTCAATGCTTTAATGCCGCCTGTGTGCCCAGCGATCTGGAGCCGCTGACGGCGCATATCCAGATCCCAGAACCGGACCGTGCCGTCTAAACTCCCACTGGCGAGGTCCTGACCATCTTTTGAGAACGCTAAAATCACGGCAGGATCATCGTGTCCTTCCAGCAATCGCTTATCCGCCGATAATGTATCATTAGGTCTGAGATTCGTGTGCCAGAGCCATATCTGTTTATCTGTGCTGCCGGTCGCAAGCATGTATTCTTCAGTACTGGCATCTGGGGAGAAACTCGCGACTCGAATAGAACTTCCATGTTGTTGGAGATTTATGGGAGCTCGCCTGGAATTGACCAGATTCCTGAGGAGACACGCACCCTCCATACTTACACTCAGCAGCCACTGATTATCAGGTGAAAAGTCCACTTTCCAAACTGGTTCTTTATAATCTTTAAACTCGTGAATCTGATCCCCCGTGCCAGCATCCCATACCCGGATAGTGCCATCACCGCAACCTCCTGCGATCCATCTGCTATTTGGAGAGAATGCCAGTGTAGAGACAGGCGTAGGATAAGGTAAGACGGAGAGCAGCTGCTTTTCCGTCCCGAAATCCCAGACACGGATGAGTCCGTTCGGTTCTTTATCGCCTCTAAGCGTCTCTCCTGCCCCACCGCTTGCGAGCATTCTGTTATTCGGAGAGATCGCAACTGCATAGATGGGACCGGGATGCGCTCTGAAAGTGTAAGAAGACGTTATTGGTACTGTAGCACTGACATTCCATAGATGGATCCGTCGGTCCCAATGTGCTGATGCGAGGACAGTTCCATCCGAAGAGTACGAAATCGCATTCGCACCCCCCATGTTCCCGGTGAATAGATTTACTTCCGTGCCGGTGTGAACGTCATACGTCCAAACACCGATAGTTGTAGCAACGGAAACGAGGTCGCCTGAAGGTGAAAACGCAATGTCATTAATCCAGCCTTTGCCGAAACGGGCTGTCGCCCCTTCAGGTAGCTGCCATTGTGTGTAATCTGCAGAAATAGCGGATGAAAGTAAAACCAATGCGAATAGAACCACGAAACTTAAGCGATGTATTGTTTTCATAAATTTCCCCGATTACAAGTGGAGTTACAATATTAAACGCTGAAATTTTATTCTACATTCTCTAAAATCCAGCGAGCGTCTTCACAAGTTGAATCAATAGTGAGTTCTATTTCCGCAGCCGCTTTTGCTTCTGTAAATTTGCCGAGGTATAGGTAGGCGAGACCGAGTTTGCAATAGGCACCTTCAATGGATTTATTGATATTTATTGCCGCTTTAAGCACTGGAATTGCCTGTTTGTATCTTTCGGATTTAATGTGGGATGTGCCTTGTTTTACGTATGTTTCCCACACCTCTTTGAGAAGTTCCTGTGCACTTGAGTGTTCGGGTCTGATATGCAGTGCCTTCTGCGCTTTGTGTTCTGCTTCATCGAGTTGACCTCGCCTCAGATCCGCGTAGCCTTCCTGTACCCATGCATCTACAATTTGGAATACTTTGTCTTCAGCCTTAACTGTGTAGGGATTGTCACCGTAGTCATCAATACACTTTTGGAAGGCATGGAGGGCGTTGTCGAGGAGGGTCGCATCCTTCGGAACGACGCTGTAGTAGCACCAACCTGCCCAATAGAGTGAGTACGCGGCTTCTAAGCTAAATGCGTCTCTATCTACGAAATCTTCGTAATGTTCCGCCGCATCTCTATACTGTTCCTGCACACGCAACCGATTTGCTACTGCAAGATTCCTATATTTCTCGCGGCTGAACGCCTCAAATTTGGACAGGTCGTTTACCCAAACTGCGGCAGGAAATCGTGGTTTTTCAGGATAGAACTGATCTATCATTTTCCGTGCTTCCGCTGTGCAAACGTTATTCGGAGGGTTTGCGACCCATTGCTTCAATTCTCGGATTGCTGCATCTAATTGCCCTACATCCGCAGATATTTCAGCGAGTTTTACACGGCACATTGCTATCTTAAAACTAACAAATGTCTCGAAATCCTCCTGGACTTCTTCAGGTTTTGCGCGAAATTTCTTAGATTCTTTCAGTGATGTTTCATACTTCGAGATCGCGCGTGTATAATCTCTGTTTTCATAGAGGACCTCTGCTTCTTCAAAAAGTGCTGATACCTTCTCTGTTCTGCCTAAGACAAACGGCGATAAGAGTGCTACCAAGAGAGCAAGTCCACCCATAATACCCCACATCCTACTATTCATTAACGTCTCTCCCGGCGAGGCACGATTTTGAAAGCGAAGTCCTGACTGACGAGATGTTCCTGCTTGCCGAACATCCCTTTCTGTCCAAACAACTGGATTTGCAATTTCTGGTCCCTCGCCTTTACATTCTTATCCGCTGTCATAGAGACCCTGATCGTCTCTATCTTCTTTCCGGGCAGTTTAGAGAGGAGTGCCGGTTTTTTGAAACGCACACCCGCAATAGTCGCGGGGTGAAACCGGATTTCAACGTTCCGGGCGGTCCCACCTGCGTTATTGATAACTAACTTCAACCGCGCTGTTTCACCCGCATCAAGAAATTTGTTTCCTGAAGGTTCTTCTAAGGACGCAACGATAGAAGGTTGTGGCGGTCCTGACGAACCCATCCAGGGCACCAAATTGAAACGGATCATCACAAAGGCGATTAAACCGATGATCCCTACGATCGCAGCATAACGCAAAACTTTCTTCTGAATCCGCTTATTTCTCTCTATGTCCCTGGCGAACCGAATCACTTGGAGCAGCTCACGTGCGAGTAGGTGGTTTGAATCGAGCCTTAATGTTTCCTTCGCCGCAGATTCGGCATCGTCAAATGCCCCGATTTCAAGGTAAGCCTGTGCTAATCCGTAGTGTGCCTCAACTGAATTAGAATCTACCTTTATAACCTTTTTGAATGCTGCCGCGGCTTGTGGATATTGCTTGTTATTCAGAAAAACCTGCCCCCGATATAGGTCATGTTCCACATCTTCCGAAATTTCTGCAGGTTCATCCTCTGATTCCTTCGGCTGCGTCGGTTTCCGCGTCTGTGTCGGTTTCTTTGTCCGGACAGGCTTCGGAGTTTGTCGTTTATCCGGGACCGGGCGTTCGCGTTCGATGACATCTAAAAGTTGGCGCGCAGGTTCGGAATTCGCATCAATCCTTAACGCTGCGTTCGCTGCGGCTTCCGCGTCATCAAGTTGACCCATCTCAATATAGATTTCGCCTAAACTTATGTATGCCGCAATAAAATCTGGAGCCACATCTATCGCCTTTTGGAACTCCGCGAGTGCCTCCGTATACATCTCCGAATCCTTGTAAGCGATGCCGAGTTCATGATGCGTTTCCTGACTCGGTTTCACGACGGGTTGTTGATTTACCGGGGGATCGGGTGCTGAAGGCATAGTCAACTGTGTTTCGCGGGGTATGAAACTCGGATCGATGGCTTCTAAGAGGGATAGCGCGGGTTGATAGTTAGGATCGATTTCCAAAGCACATTTCGCCGCCTCTCTCGCTTTTCCGAGTGCCTGCTGTCCGAGATAGGCGAGGGCAAGCGCATGGTGCGCGGCTTTGTAGCTGCGATCCAGAGTTATCGTTTTCTGAAGTGCATCTACAGCGCGAGAATAGGTTTCCATCTTCAGATAGGTTAACCCGAGGTTATAGTGCGCAGTAGTGAAATCAGCATCGAGTGTTATGGCGTTCTGAAAGGCTGTAATAGCTTCGCTATAGCGTTCATCGTTGAGGTAGGTGATACCTCTATTGTAGTGCGCTTGTTTTATCGAGTTTGCGAGTTCATGAGCACGTTGGTAGTTAGGGTCGAGTCTTAATGTCTCTGTGACCGCGTGTGTCGCCGCTTCCAAATTACCTAATTCTCGGTGGGCACGGGCAAGGTTATAGTGGGTACGCTTGAGATTCGGAGCGATGATGATAGCACGCTCAAGGTGTGGTACCGCTTTGTCGTAATGTCCCTGTTCAACGTAAGCGTATCCGAGGTTGTAGTGGGCATCGACGAGATCGGCATCTAAGGCGATCGCACTTTGTAACGCATCAATCGCCTCTTGATACGCTTTGAGTCTGATGTAGGCGGCACCGAGATGGGCATAGATATGCTTATTTTCAATATCGGAGACCTGTGAGTCGCCTTCCAAGTCTGCATCAAAGGTGAGTGCTTTCTGGAACGTAGAAACGGCTTCTGTATACCGTTCAGTATTGAGATATTCTTTACCTTTATCGTGGTATGCTTGGGTGATGGTATTGCAGAGTAGCCGCGCAGGTTGGTGGGTAGCATCGAGTTTTAATGCTGCTATGACAGAGGCACTCGCTTTCTCTAATTCGTCCTGTTCAAGATATGCTCGGCAGAGCGCGCAGTGAGCACCGATGAAATCCGCATCCAACTTAATGGCTGCTTCAAACTCAGGGACTGCTCTGTTGTATTGCCCCGCCTCCAGATAAGCGATACCAAGGTTATAGTGTGCCTCTTTTATAGCGTTCATTTGCTTGGGAAAAAAGAAGATTCTTTTCGGGTTAATTTTAGTGGCATTTTACCATATCCGCTTTAATGTTGCAAACAAAAATCTTGAGTGCAGTTCAGTTGTGCGGTATAATGGCGTTGCGATTTATGGGTGACACGACACACACCTTGATTGGGACTATCTATGCAGCAACACTCGCCTGCCCCCTCTACGTCTCCTCATCAGAAAATCCGTTGGCGGATTATATGGCTTGGGCTCGCGCTGATTCCCTTCAATAACTATTGGGTCTTCGCATCGCTACGTTGGGATCAAGGGTTCCCGACAACGATGTCCCTCTTTTTTAATACCATCTTCGCACTCGCTGTCCTAATCGCTATCAATACCATCCTGCATCGGTTCGCACCCCGCGCCGCACTCACCCAAGGCGAATTGTTGACGCTCTACGCAATGCTGTCTGTGGCATCTGCTATCTGTGGACACGACCTGTTTGAGGTAATTATCACGAATATCGCCACGGTCGGTTGGCTGGCAACAGAGGAGAATGAGTGGGCGACGCTTTTTCATCGTTATCTTCCGGATTGGCTCGCCTTGACGGACAAGAATCGTTTGACCGTCTACTTTACGGGTGAGTCGAGCCTCTATCTGCGTCCGCACCTTGAGATGTGGTGGAAACCTGTGCTTGCGTGGAGCGGATTTATCATCGTCCTGCTGTTCACGACTTTTTGTATCAACGTGATGCTACGAAGACAATGGATTGAAATTGAACGGCTCAGTTACCCGATTATTGAGTTACCGTATCAGATGACAACCGCGCGTTTCTTCCGCTCAAAACCGTTGTGGGTCGGCATCATCCTCGCTGGTGGGATAGATATCGTGAACGGACTGCATTTTCTATTTCCAAGCTTTCCGGGACTCGGGGGTGAATTCTATGATCTGCATCCGTTGTTTACAACGAAACCGTGGAATGCCATCGGTTGGACACCCATCGTTTTCTTTCCATTCGTTATCGGGATGGCGTATTTTATCCCGCTCGATCTCTCGTTTACGTTCTGGTTTTTCTATGTCTTCTGGAAATTTGAAATGATCTTTGGGAGTATCGCTGGCTTGCAACGGATTCCAGGGTTCCCGTTCATCTTCGATCAGTCATTCGGGGTTTGTGTCGGTGTCCTTGGTATGGCGTTGTGGAGTGCACGGAACCATTTACGAGATGTTTTTAGGCAGGCATGGCATGGCGGCAGAAGAAGCGAGTCCAACGAACCGATGTCCTATCGCACTGCCGTGTTAGGCTTAATCTGTGGGTTTCTGTTGCTCGCCGGTTTTTGGTGGGTTGCCGGGATGTCTTTTTGGGTAGCAATCCTCGTCTTTGCTATCCATCTGACGACAGTGACCGTGATTACGCGTATCCGTGCCGAACTGGGTCCGCCGATCCACGATCTACGTTCTATGGGACCCGATGTCTTACTCCCCAAGATGTTCGGAATGCGTAAACTCGGAGGACAGAATCTCGCGCTGTTTTCATTGATATTCTGTTTCAATCGTGCCTACCGAGGCAATACGATGCCGCACCAGTTAGAGGGCTTGAAATTGGCGGAACGGTCGCGTAGTTCTACACGAAGGATTGCCATCGCGATGCTCCTCGCGATGGTATTAAGCCCCCTTGCCGCATTTTGGGGCGCGCTTCACCTCGGCTATGAGAGTGGTGCGATTGAGGTCTGGTCGGGGTCTGTGTTCAACCGTACCCAGAGTTGGCTGACGAACCCAATGCCTGTGGACATCCCGTCGTTAATCGCCATGGTTTACGGTCTTCTGTTCGCGTTCGGTCTGACTTTGGTTCGGCTTCGCTTTTTCTGGTGGCCCCTGTATCCGATAGGATATGCCATCTCTGGGACGTGGGCAGTGAATTTCTTCTGGTTTTCGGTGTTCATCAGTTATTTCGTCAAGTTAGCAATTCTGCGTTTCGGGGGTGTCCGGACGTTTCGGCGGGTCGCACCCTTCTTTTTGGGGCTAATTTTGGGCGAATTTTTGGTGGGGAGTGTCTGGGGACTGATCGGTATTTTCCTCGAAAAGCCAATGTATCGGTTTATTTGGTGAGGATACCGCCTCTACCGTTTTTCACTTGACAAAGCGTTATGGATTCCCATAAAATATAATCAGATTTCTACCTGTGAGTATACCACGATATGCTCACAAATTGAAGGGTTCCGAGACCGGCTATGGGACAAATACAACAACTTCGCCGAATTACAATATGGGGTGTCGGCTTAATCGGTGGGTCGCTTGGACTTGCACTGAAAAAAAATGGATTTCGAGGACAACGTGTCGGGTTGGGCCGAAACATCGGTAGACTTGAAAAAGCACGCCAACACGATGCGGTTGATGTGGTTACGACAGACATGGCGGAAGGGCTACATGAAAGCGACCTTGTCGTCCTGTGTACCCCCGTTGAAATGGTTCCAGTATTGGTCCAGCAAATTATTGAAAGTGTTGGCTCGCAGCAGTCTATGGTGCTGACAGATGTCGGTAGTACGAAATCGGTATTGGTGGAGGCGGTCGAAGCACAGCTGAGGCAACACGGTTCGGACACCCTTTCTTTTGTAGGCGGGCATCCGATGGCAGGTTCACACGAAACCGGCGTTGACGCGGCGCGGGCGACGCTTTTTGAAAACGCCACGTGTATTGTGACACCCACAGAAAATACTGATCCGGATTCCCTACAGCGGGTTAAAAATCTGTGGGACTTTGTCGGCGCAGTCCCTCATCTCCTCTCTCCTGATATCCATGATTTACTTATCGGTGCCGCAAGTCATCTCCCACATCTCATTGCGAGTCTACTCGCCAATACTGTTGCGAATGTGGAAATGGAGCCGCATAAAGCATTGGACTTTACGGCGACCGGTTTTCAGGACTCCACACGTATCGCCGCGGGGGCGCCTGACTTATGGACCGGCATTTTTACCCAGAATAGGGATGTCCTTTTATCACTCATTGATGACATCGTTGACGATTTAATCGAATTCAAATCCCTGCTTCAGACGAATGATTTTGCTGAGATAGAACGTGTGCTTCTAAAGGCACAGGTTATCGTCGAAAAGCGTAAAAAAGCATTAGGAGACTCATGAAAAAAGTTGGATCTCAGGTAACGATTGCGATGGATGGACCCGCTGGGTCCGGGAAAAGCACCGTAGCTCGACGCATCGCAGAAAAACTCGGATTGCTTTATCTCGATTCCGGGGCAATGTACCGAGCGGTGACGCTCTTGGCATTACAAGAAGGACTCGCAGCGGATAGCCCAAAACTCATTGATCGCGTGAAAGCGTGCCATATTGAGTTCACGGATAATGGCAGAACCATTCTACTCGATACCGAGGATGTGTCTGTCCAGATTCGAACGCCAGCAGTCAACAGATTGGTCGCTGATGTCGCGAAAATTCCAGAGATTCGTCGTGAAATTGTGAAACATCAACAGCGGATCGGTGCCGAAGGGAGCATCGTTGCTGAAGGTAGGGATTTAACGACGATCGTCTTTCCGAACGCCGATTTTAAGTTTTATCTTGATGCTTCTGTGACAGAGCGGGCAAAACGTAGGCTTGCCGATCTCCAAGCACAGAACGAAAAGGCAACGTTAGCCGCGGTTGAGGCAGAGATTCGCGAGCGAGATAAAAAAGATACGACACGAGAACACAGTCCGCTGCGTGCGGCTGACGATGCGGTTACCCTTGATACGACCGATAAAACAATTGAAGAAGTGGTTGACCTTATTATTGCACACGTGTATCCAAACGAGTGTTAGTGGTAAAGTAGGAGGGGTTGTAGCCTCGATATTTTTTATGTGGTATACCAATAATCAGTTCTGGACACCCCGAGCACTCTACCGATGGGGACATCGACTTACAAATCTCTTCTGTAAAATGATGGGACACCTTGACGTGCAAGGCGTTCACCATATTCCGAGAGAGGGTGGGGTGCTCTTCGTCTCAAATCACGTCAGTTTTCTTGACCCAGTTATCGTTGGGTCTGCTGCCAACCGTGAGATCCATTATATGGCGAGGAGTAATGCATTCGACATTCCCGGCTTGGGGAAACTCATCTCAACCTATAATGCCTATCCCGTCAATAGAGGTGCCCCTGACTTAGGGGCGTTGCGGCGGACTATTTCGCTTTTGAAAGCTGGGAACGCTGTGCTTATCTTTCCCGAAGGCACTCGTAGCGTAGATGGAACGTTAGGTAAAGCGCGGGACGGGGCATGTTTTATCGCACATCGGGCAGGCGTGCCAACTATTCCTGTTTTTCACAGCGGCGCGGAGCGGATGTTGCCACGCAACAGTAAACGCTTGCGTCGAGCAAAATTAACTGTCGCGTTCGGGGCTCCTCTTGAACTTACTGCCGAAGAATTCGAGACGAAACGCGAGATGTATCAACAGATGGGCAATCAGATGATGGAGGCGATCGTGGATTTACGGAAGAATATGTTTAGTTCGTTGGGTTTGCCAAAATGAGTAAAACGTCACCCTCTTGAACCTGATAAGTCTTGCCCTCGGCTCTCAGCAAACCTTTACTTCGCGCGTGTGGATAGCTGCCGCATGTTATTAAGTCCGCCCAATTAATTGTTTCCGAGCGAATGAAACCTTTTGCGAAATCGGTATGCACGCGCCCCGCAGCCTCGACAGCCGTTTGCCCCTCACGCAGTGTCCACGCTCGCGTCTCGACTGGACCGGTTGTAAAGAACGTTAGCAGCCTTAATAGCCGGTACGAAGTCTGGATGAACCGCTCTAAAGCGGATTCCTGCAATCCCATTTCCGCCATGAAAATCTCGGCATCCGTCTTATCGAGTTGTGCCAGTTCCATTTCCAACTGCGCAGCGAGTACAATGACTGCCGTTTGTGGTTCCGTTTCATATTTAGTGAAGCGTTCAAGAATGTCGTCAGCCGCGTCGAGTTGCGATTCACCGATATTGCAGACTAACAGCAACGGTTTCTGGGTCAAGAACCCGTAACCGCGTATCAACTTCTCTTCATTGGCAGATAGGTCGAGGATTCGGAGCGGTTTTTCAGTCTCAAGCGTTTTCTGACACGTCTCTAAAAGTTTGATTTCAGTCTGCTGTTCCGGGAGTTTCTGATTTTGAAATTGTTTACGGAGTCGGGTAAGTCTACCTTCAACGATTTGTAAATCTGCCAGTGCGAACTCAAGGGCGACACTCTCAATATCGCGTTCTGCGTCAACGCTCCCGTCAACGTGTGGAACCGCTTCGTCTTCAAAAAGCCTAACGACATGGGCAAGGGCATCGACTGTGCGGAGTTCTGCGATCATGCCAGAATCTAATTCCGCTCGCTCCATCTCTGATTTCGTTACCCCGGCAACGTCTACGTAGTCAATTGTAGCGGACGTTTTTTTTGTAGACTCAGATATCTTTGCGATCTGTTCCAGGCGTTCGTCTGGGATGTTGGCAGTACTCAGGTTTATTTGCCCGCGACTGGTGTAGCCCCCAACTTCTGCATTGGATTGGGCTAAGGTATTAAATACCGTTGTTTTTCCGACCTGTGGTCTGCCTACAATTCCTATTTTCATTTTTTCTCTATTTATTTCGTGAGTAAGGTTCTAACCGCTTCGGTGCTACAGAAAAATCTATTGACAACATCTGGTCTAAGCATTAAGATAAGGGTTAGACATAGAATTCAACTGTATTCATAAAATAAAACGGTAGCCTGCAACAACGGCGCAGGCGGATATGAGGAACGCGCGAGATAGACATAATGGACGTGCTTCCTCCGCAAGGTATAATTAAAAAAACAGAGGAGGATCAAACATGGCAACTGAGAGCGGAACGAGGAAGCGGCACATCGTTAAGGTCTTGACGGTTCTCTTAATCCTCACGATATGCCTTGCCGTTTTGCAATGGTTCATCATCAAAGAATTATTTAGTTTCGGCGCGGATATGGTGAAAGACGCGTTAATTCGACAAGCCCCTGACGGAGTGGACCGCTATGACATTGAGGCAACCTTTGATCGGGTCAAATCCGCCGGGATGCAGTTGCCATTCAGTTTCCTTACGGGAAGAATCAGTCTCCGTAAAATCAGAGCCGTTGGTAGATATGCGATAGAAGCAAACGCTGATGAATCTTGGGACGCCGATGAAATTAACACGCTCCTGAGGATGATGGACGCTTCTGTCGGAGTTAAAGGAGGAACCGAGTAACTTGCACGACTAACTTGCAAGCGGCACTTAAACGATGCGGACACAACTAACTCCCCCTTATGAGAAATTCGCCTACGCCTACGACAGGATGATGGCAAATGTCAACTACACGCGTTGGACCCATTACATTGAATCGCTTTTCGACAAATATGATTGCAAGCCACGCACGGTTCTGGATTTGGCATGTGGCACCTGTGCTTTGACGATAGAACTCGCATTGAGAGGCTATGAGATGACTGGGGTAGACCGGGCAGTTGGCATGCTGGACATTGCGAAGGAAAAAGCCGCGGCACACGATATAGACATTGAACTCCATGACGGCGACATGCGCGAATTCCAACTCAACCAACGGTTTGATGCCGTCCTCTGTACCTACGATAGCATTAATTATGCTTACGATGAAACCGAATTAAACAACGTCTTTCAGCGTGTCGCTGAGCATCTCGAACCGGACGGCTTATTTATCTTTGATGTGACAACAGAACGGAATATCGTTGAACATTTCCACAACAAAACGTTCGCGTCAAATCATGATGATTATACCTATATTTGGAAAAACAACTACCTCCATCATTCCAAAATGTGCCGAACCGTCCTAACCTTTTTCATCCGAGAAGGTGATCTGTTTCGTCGTTATGAGGAGGTTCACCAGCAACGAATCTTTGAAGTTAGCACTGTTAATGACTCGCTTAAGAGCTCCGGCTACAAGCCATTGAGTGCTTACGACATGTACACCTTCAATCGTTGGAACCGCTATTCAGATCGGATTAATTTTACAGCACGTCTGCTCTGAACATGAGTGGTGTCCAGAAATGAAGAAACGTTTGTAGGGCAGGTCTCGTGCCTGCCCGCATATTACCGAATATGAGAAGCCGCATGTAGGGGCAGGTCTCGTGCTTGCCCGCTGTGAACGATTACAACCCTTCCGCAACAAGATCGCCAACTTCCTCAGTCGTGTAGCCCATGCGTCCGGCACCCAGATCTTTGATTTTTCCGCTTGCAAGCAGATCACTGATAGATGTCTCTACTTTTGTCGCCGCTTCTGCATGCCCAAGATGGTCAAGCATCATGCCAGCCGCGCCTATCGCCGCGATGGGATTAATCTGATTTTTGCCGGTATAACGCGGCGCGGAGCCGTGAATCGGTTCAAACATAGCGACGCTTTCTGGATTCAGGTTACCAGAAGCCGCGACCCCCATACCTCCCTGAATCATCGCACCGAGATCAGTAATAATGTCTCCAAACATGTTACACGTCACAATGACATCGAACCACTCCGGGTTTTTTACCATCCACATTGTTGTCGCATCAACAAAGGCATATTCCTTCTTAATATCGGGATAATCTTCGCCTACTTCGTCAAAGACCCGTCGCCACAGATCGTGGGCATAGGTGAGGACGTTTGCTTTGTCGCAGAGCGTCAGCGTATTTTCCTTGTTGCGCTTTTTGGTGAGCTCAAACGCATAGCGGATGCAGCGTTCTACGCCTTTATAAGTATTAATCATTTCCTGAATCGCAACTTCATCACGGGTGCCGCGTTTCAGGAAACCACCGATGCCAGCGTATAAGCCTTCGGTATTCTCGCGAACGATGATGAAATCGATTTCTTCAGGTCCCTTGTCTTTCAGAGGGGTTGGGACACCGGGGTAGAGTTTGACAGGGCGGAGGTTGATGTAGAGATCGAGTTCAAACCGGACTTTCAGCAGGATACCTTTCTCTAAAATACCGGGTTTGACATCGGGGTGCCCGATTGCACCGAGGTAGATAGCATCTAATCCTCGGAGTTCCTCTAAAACTGAATCCGGCAACACTTCGCCGGTTGCCAGATACCGGTCACCACCGACATCATATTCGACTGTTTCGTATTGAATTCCTGCTTGTTCAGCGGCTGCCCCGAAGACTTTCATCGCTTCACGCGTCACTTCGGGGCCGATTCCATCGCCAGGGATAAGACCGATTTTGTACATAAATTTTCTCCAAGATGTTAGTATGTTAAATAGAACTTACGCATAATGCGATAAATCGCATCACTACAAACAGAAGTACCTTTGAAGGACACCGTTTTTCAAAAGGAGCATGGTTCGTAATCGCGCAATTCTGCGGCGTACTCGCCCAAATGCGAAGTGCATTATTGCGCTTTGCGTAGGTCCTGTTGAATTTTAAACCCTTTATATTCTACCACATCTGGGACGATATTGCAAATTGGGTGGGACTTACTCATAGGCTTTCACAACAGTGTGTTCCTGCGGTTGACCATCAATAATTTTCAACACGCGGATACCGGAAGCAGGTTTGACAGGATGACGGTTCCCATCAAAACCGGAAATAGTTGTCGCCCCTTGGTAGTCAGTGATAGCAGCAACTGCATCCCGAATCATAACAGGGTCTGTTGATTGGGCGTTTTCAATCGCTATTGCCAATAACCGCATGGCATCGTAACCTAATGGCGCGATACCAATCGCCTGATTTTTAAACATTGTTTCATAAGCGTCCGTAAAATCTACAGCAAGTTCATCCGAGATACTACAATAGTAGGAATTTTCGAGAGGGGTGTTATCCTCTAAAATTTCTAACATCAACGAATCATCCCAACCATCACTGCCGATAAAGATGGAATTAATCCCCATCTCCCGTGCCTGTTTCACTATGATCGGGTTCTCTGGCGGAAAACTTGCGAGAAGCAGGACATCAGGGTTAGCATCTTTGATGATCCCAAGTTGTCCATCAAACATTGTATCGCCTTGTTCATAGATTTGATTCGCAACAATGCGACCGCCAAGTTCCTTGAAATTCGCATCAAACGCGTTAACGAAACCTTTAGAGTAGACATCCCCGTTCTGCCAAATCATCGCTGCAGTTTTCTTGCCGAGGTCGTTCACCACAAAACCTGCCATGACTTTCGCTTGCAAGGCATTTGAATTCGCCACGAGAAAAAGAAAATCTCCCGGATCATTCCCAGTATTCGTCACGTCAGCACCTGTGGCACCCACAATAACAGGGATATTGATGATCGGTCCAACTTTAACAGCACTACTTGAAAACATCGGACCTAATATAGCGACAACATTTTCCATTTTAGCTAATTCTGTTGCAGAATCAGCAATGGTTCCTGTTTCTACTTTGTAGATAAGTTCTACCTGTCTCCCAAGAACACCGCCTGCCTTGTTGATTTCGGCTAAGGCGAGTTTTGCACCGTCACCAAAAGTGGCATAATTTAGCAACGGATGAATCAAACCCACTTTGAGTGTAGGCATTGGTTCTTCAGTTATTCCGGCATCTTCCGTTCTCGCTCCGTCAGGAAGGTAAGTGACTGAGAGTACGAGTAATACGCATAGTGTTAACCTAAAAATTTTCGGATTCATAAACTGCTCCTATGTTTTTAGACGAGGGGTTTCGGTTAGATAATGATGGTTCGATAATCCATCCTAATACTGCTATCGTATCATTCTTCACTCTTCAAAAGTATAACAAGCGTAAGAAAATAGTCAAGAAAAAATTAGAGGGTTTTCGGTTAGAGAATAATGGTTCGGTAATCCATCCTAATGTTGGTATCGCATCATTGTTCACTCTCCAAAAGTATAACATTAAAAAATACGGATGTGCTATAATGGTTATCCACATTGCAGTGTATGTGAAGCACTGGAGGAACACCTTGATTAGCGAAGCGCGCCTGAAGACAATTCTCAATCAATTTCAAAATCAACGTATCCTCGTTGTTGGCGATTTTTACCTTGATGCCTACTGGTACATAGACAAAACCCGTTCAACACTATCGTTGGAAACACCGTGGCATACCAATCCCGTCGTTGCGCAGTACTATAGCCCGGGTGCCGCTGGAACTGTCACAAATAACCTGAAGGCGTTAGGCGTAGGTACGGTCTACGCGTTAGGGGTTATCGGTGAAGACGGATTTGGTGGAACGTTGCTGGATTGTCTGCAGACGAACGGGTGCCTGACGGATTTTATGATACAGGTGCCCGAGTGGGTAACCCCTACGTATCTTAAACCGATGCATCGTGGATATGAGGGCGTGGAAACCGAGGGGCCGCGGTTCGATATTGAAAACCAGTCAGCGATGGATGAAGCAATTGAAACTGATGTTATTGATGCCCTTCGAAATTGTATGCCGCTTGTTGACGGTATCATTGTCGGTGATCAGATGCCAATTGAGAACTTAGGCGTTGTCACCAACCGGGTGAGAGACGAGCTATGCGAGTTGGGAGCGGCGTTTCCTGACAAAATCTTTTTCGCTGATGCCCGCACGCGGATTGGTAAGTATCGAAACGTTATCATTAAACCGAACCGGTTTGAGGCGAAACGCGCTGTTCAGCCAGAGTGGGATGGACAGCACGTTAGCATCGAAGAGGCGAGACAGTGCGCTGTTGCACTCGCAGAACAAACCCAACGGACGGTATACACCACCCTCGGTGAAAATGGGATTCTCATCTACCATAGAGGTGAGTTTACACATATTCCGGGTGTTTCGATCAATGATGAGATCGATCCTGTTGGCGCGGGTGATAGTGTTTCGGCGGGGCTTGTCGCAACGCTCTGTAGCCTACACGTTTCACAAGTGGAGGCAACTGTTGAAGCGGCTTATGTCGGCAATTTGGTGGCTTCAATTACCGTTACCAAGATCGGGACCACCGGTACCGCATCGCCAACAGAAATTCTACAACGCCATCGGGACCACGTGGATCTATGAATGTGTTTGACGCAATCACACAGCGACGCAGCCATCGCGGCACGTTTCAGAACCGCGCAATTGGTGCCGCAGACCTTGAAAAACTCATTGAAGCCGCGCGATGGACACCCTCGCCGTTCAATGTTCAACCTTGGGAACTTGTGCTCGTTCAGGAGACAGACGGCAAGACGGCACTCGCCGATGTAACCGAGCGTGCTATCGTTGAACAATTCAAAGATGCCAAGTTTCTTGATGACAATAGCCGTTGGATGCGTCTCACAGAGGCGGACTTGGAGGAGTTCGGTGATGGTGTACTACTTACGGACCACGTTACGCTGCCGAAATTGCTTCAGGACGCACCAGATGGGTTATTGGAGGGTGTGTTGAAAAACGCGAAGGCGTTCACACTATTGGGGCATTTAGGGGCAGGGAAGATACCCGCTAAAGAGATCGCGGCACAGGTTCGTGAAGCACCCCTACTCATCTTGGTTACGATGAATTGCAAGAGATACCCACCTGGGGACGGCGGAACGCGATGGATGTGGTTGAGTATGGGGATGCTAATTCAGAATGTACTCCTCGCTGCAACTGCTTTAGACATCGGTGTGCAATTTGTCAGCGCACCTCTGGAACACCCCGAAAATCGTGAACGGGTGCGTCAACTTTTCAATATCCCGACTGCTCATGAAGTGATTACGCTGCTGAGGATGGGATATGTGGAGGAGCGTCGTGGGGACTCTGTTCGGTTGCAGTCATCAGAGTTTGTTCACTTTGAAAAGAGAGAGTAGGCGAGCACAGCGACCCGCCGTTGCACCGCTGGCGAGGTTTCCTAACCTCGCCGGTTCCAAACTCACGTGAGTGTAGGCGGGCACAGCGACCCACCGCTATCGAAATTTGGTATATTAAGTGCCGCTGTTCTGTAATAGTTCTTTCAATGCTGCTTTCTTTCTTTTCAGTCGACGTTGTTGGCGTTGGCGGATTTGTGTCCTACGTCGGACCTGTCCGCTTTTACTCCGTGGCATAACGTTACCCCCTTTCTTCGATTGTTTGGGCGAGGTACATGACTGCTGATGTACACTGTGCTTCTACCTCTGCCATTGCAATAGTAAGTTCTGCTTTTGAGCGTGCGTGTAACTGCAACCGATCTTCAGTAACCGTGATGTAGCGTTCGTTTTCCACATCAACAAATTCAACCTGTTCCGCGCTTTCATTCACCAACGCGTAATTGGTGAGTCCCTTTTGTAAGGACGTGTCGTTTGTCCGCTCCTCAAAGCTCTGCTTGATTGCCAAGCCGTAGAAATTTTTATAAAGTGCCCGAGCAGGAAGTTCATCGGGATTCACTGTCGGTGTTACTACCTGTGAGGTAGGTGGGGCAGGGACATCAACTGGCTCTGGAAGCAGTGTGGAATCCTCTGCAGGCGAAGGCAAAACCCGTTCGATATCGGTTAACTGAGTATTTACCGAGTCCAAATCCGGTGAAGTCGGTGCTGTTGAGGTAGATTCGGATCCCACTGCTCTGTGGGGTGCGGGGTTTTGTCCGGTGTCTGAAAAGACGGAAATCGGTTCGGATTTATACGTTTCTGCGTCTTCGTATTCCAGAACGTTAGAAAAAATTTCTTTGACTTCTTCATGTCTGTCGATAATCATATCCGGTTCTTCCACAAGTATCCGTAGGGTTTCGATACCGATGGTTTGGATCATCGGATGGAACGTCAGTATTTCCGGTGGAGCGGCTTCAAAAAGTGAGCGGGTAACAAAAGCGACCTCTGCAAGTTCTCGGTTACCTGTGAATTTGAGACGTTTTTCACACGCCGTGAGTGCTTGCACTAATTGTTGCATAAAGCCTGGCGTAATAAGATGTGGGAGTACTTCTAACCGAAAATGTTCGCAGGCACGTTCCGCTTCCGGTAAAGAACTTAATTCATCTTCATGGGTGGTTTCTTCTGTTACATTTATTGGATAGGTGGAGTCTTCTTCAAATGCATCTGTCGGGATATCCGTCTCGTCTGCTGGGTAATTGTCAAGTACTTCCGTCACCCGGGCATACATCAGTTCAGCATCGAAAAGAATACCTTCAAGTTCAGGTTCGTCAAGGAGTTTTCGACTCTGTGAGATACAGGCGTGTAAATGCTCTTCTTCTGACTTTTCATAAGGGAGTCTACGTTGCTTTTCGATAGCAAGCTGTTTTTGTCTAAATTTTCGGTCGCGGTTTCGTTTCTCGCGCTTCCGAGCCACATTTACGGAGCGGCGTCCTTTTTTCTTTGCCATGGTAGTATTTTCACTATTGGAGTAGCTATTGGATGAACTTTTTTTCAGGGTGTTTTTAATTCCAAACGTAGCATAACATCAAGTTCAGCGTGCTATTAAGTATATATCATTGCAACTTTATTGTCAAGTTTAAATTTTTTAGAGGAATATGGTGTTTTAGGTAAGGCTCTCCGCTCTTTCGTAGAGCGGAAACGGATGAAAAACGCGGTTAATATTGCCCCATAAAAATGTATATCAAGTCAAATTGGATTTATGTATCAGTTGCTTGGCACTAATTGCCGATTATGGTAATCTTTTCTCTTCCTTGCTAACGCTAACTTTTCTATTTTTTTGAAACTTGACGAATGACAAAATTTGTGTTATTATATATTATTAAGATTCTAATGCTACATTCAGCATGAATTCGATGTGGAAAATAGAGCGAATTTTATTGTTAGAACACGCTCTGTGTAAGGGAACGCAACCTAACTCTCCTCTTGAATTGCTAAATTCTTAATTTGGATACGCCTTGATTGTAGTGATCTTATGAGGGAAAGCGGGGTTGCTAACTTCGTTTTTGTGTGTTTTTTTTTATTCCAGTTTCAAAATTTGACGTTTACGTCGAAATCGAAGAGGGAAAATTATATGTATTACAGTAAATATCTCAAACCGATCATCTTCGCACTGAGTATCTTTGTAGTTATTGCGATGTGTACGTTTACAACGGTCATGGCACAGGAAGAAGCCAGCGATGCGGAGGAAACAGAAGCCACCGCGGACGAGGTTGAAGCATCTGAAGAAGCATCTGAGGCGGACGCGCCTGTGAGACTTGAGAGTCTTGTCGTGGTGGGATCGCGTTCCCAACCGCGCTCCGTCTTGGATTCGGCAGTACCAATTGATATTGTGTCAAACGAATCCTTTGAAAAGCAGGGCGGCGCAGATCTACCGGATTTATTGAGAGCTTTGGTGCCGTCTTATAACATCAATACACAGCCGATTAGCGATGCGTCAACAGTGGTCCGTCCGGCGAATTTACGGGGACTTGCCCCTGACCATACATTGGTGTTGGTGAACAACAAGCGGAGACACCGTGCCGCAGTGATTCACTGGCTCGGGAACGGTCTGTCTGATGGCTCACAGGGACCTGACCTGGCACCTATTCCCGCAATTGCGCTGCAACAGGTAGAGATCCTCCGTGATGGCGCATCCGCACAATACGGTTCTGATGCCATTGCCGGCGTGATGAATTTTCAGCTGAAAAACAACCACGAAGGCGGTTCGTTTGAATTCAAACCTGGTATCTACCAATACGGCGATGGGCGACAGTTTGCTGTCGCAGGGAATATCGGTTTAGGGAATCCAGACGCGTGGAGTAGCCTCAGCTTTGAATACGGTGGTGCAGATCCGACCGTCCGCTCTGTCCAACGTAATGATGCCATAGCCATGATTAACGCAGGCAATTTCAGTGTGAAGGACCCGGCGCAAATTTGGGGACAACCGATTGTGGAGAATGACATCAAATTGTTTGCCAACTACGGTGCGACCCTCACAGATACCATCAATTTCTATGGACATGCCAACTACGCTCGGAAGCGGGTTGAAGGCGGATTCTATTTTCGAAATCCAAATACCCGTAGCGGTGTGTTTAGCAGTGATGGCGGTAAGACGTTGCTCGTCGGGGATTTGCGCGGTTTGACAAACGAAATGGCGGCTTGGGAAGCCCGAAAGCAGGCAGCAGAGGCGGCTGGGCAAGAGTTTACCGAACTGTCGCCGAACAAGGCTGACGATATCCCGATAACCAACCACGTTCCGGATCCCGAACGGTTGCAAGCCGTCAAAAATGACCCGAACCTATTCACATTCCAGGAAATGTTTCCAGGCGGATTCACGCCCAGATTTGGTGCTTTCGCTTGGGATAGTTCCGTTGTCGTTGGCGTGAAGGGCACTGCTCTCGAAGAAGCGTTAGGCAAACCTCTAACGTGGGATGTGAGTGGTTCTTTTGGGCGGCACCATGCTGATTTCTTTATCTTCAATACCGTCAATGCTTCCCTCGGACCAGATACACCGACATATTTTGATCCGGGCGACTATATCCAGACGGATTATAACCTCAACTTCGATGTAACCTATCCCCTCAGCGACATGGTGTTCCTCGCTTCTGGTTTGGAATATCGGGACGAAGGATTTGAAATCATAGAGGGCGAACGCGAGTCGCATCAGATCGGACCCCTCGCTGCTCAAGGCTTTACTGCTGCCTCCAACGGATTTTCAGGATTCAGTCCGGTTGCGGCAGGTACGTGGCACCGTTCTAACGTTGCTGCCTATCTGGAAACTGAAATCAGACCGATTGAGCCCCTGTTGATCGCGCTTGCTGTACGCGGTGAAAACTTTGAGGATTTCGGTGCTACCCTGAACTACAAAGCCGCTGCAAACTATAAAGTTACGGAAACGATGCGGTTGCGGGGAAGTTATAGTACTGGGTTCCGCGCTCCCACACCCGGGCAGCAAAATACGTTCAACATTACCACTGAATACGACTTTGCGAAGGGGGATCTCGTTAATAATGGAACAATTCCTTCTACTAACGCAGCTGTCGGTGTTGTGACAGGCAAGGAAGATAACTCGCTTGACCCGGAAACATCAAATAACTTCTCAGGTGGATTTACCGTTGATATTTTGGGCGTAAATTTCACGATGGACTTTTTTGATGTTCGGCTGAAAAACCGGTTATCGGTGTCACAAGACTTTACATTGACTGAATCGCAGAAGACGCAGCTCATCGCCGAAGGTGTAACCAGTGCGGCGAATCTGGAGCAATTCCGGTTCTTTATCAATGACTTCAATACCACAACCCAAGGTATTGACTTTGTCGTTACAGCCCCAATTCCCAACGGAACCCTCATCGCCGTGTATAACTTCACGAACACCACAGTTACCGATCACAATCCGGACACGCTGGACGAGCATCGAATCAGGGAACTGCAAGAGAATTTACCCGAACACCGCGCCAGCGCGACTGTTATTCAATCCATAACGGACATGTGGTCGGTCCTCGGGCGCGCCAGTTATTTCAGTGGTTGGTTCGATTCTGAAGATTTCTTACAGAATCCAGATGTGCCAGGCACTGGAGAATACACTGGAAAGGTTATTTTCGACTTAGAAACCACTTACACCGTCGGGTCGGGAATCGCTCTCACGCTCGGTGGAAGAAATATCCTTGATACCTTTCCCGATGAAAATCCGAATGGTGCTGATTCTGTCGGTAACAAATACGGACAGTTCAGTCCGTTCGGTTTTGATGGGGCGTACTGGTATGCCAAAGTCGGATACAAATTCTAAATCTGTCTCGTGAAAAGTGCTGAATATGCTTTTCGTAAAAGGCGCGGTTTTTAACCGCGCCTTTTCAATTTGTCTAAGCGTAGAAAATTGTGTATGCGAGTCGCTACTTCCGTAGCCGTGCTATGTCTATAGAAAGGGATCTTCATTCACCTTGAATCAACTTAAATTTATGTGCCGCTTCTTCCTGCCCGACGAATCGGCTGTAAATTGCCACCCTGCTCAACTTACCTTCCCAATTCCGACCACCACTCGCTTCATCGCCGAAAAGCAACGGATAACCTTCCCAATTGCTGAAATCCCCTTGGATTCCATTGCTCACGTAGACGAGTTCGCCGTCAACGTAGCAGTAGACGTTTCCCGGAAAATAACTGACGATAATATGCGTTGATCTTCCAGATTCAATCTCACTGAAAGAAAACTCACCACCCATTGCATTCGTCCCAGTCCGAGGCGTGCGGATTCGGATAGCAAAGCGGTTTCCAGTCTGTCCGAAGGTAAAGTTGCGATGCGTGATGTCGTTCGAGAATGAGATAATCCGCGCCGGACCGTCCTGATCCAAGTTATCCGTCGTAACGAGACACTCAAGCGTTAATTGGTTGCTTTCCTGACATGCCGCAAGAAGTGCGTCGCTAACATCTTTTGTAAGGAACGCACCACCAGTGAGGTCCATCTGTCCATCTTCACCGATTTTCGCGTCGCGGCGAGGTTCAATCTCCCCACTACCCTCAAGCGCGCCGTGCCAGAGAAAAACAAGCCCATCGCGCGACCCAGGGAATTCCGTATGCGTCTCGATATCAGCCGGTGCCTCTGGTGATACATGGATCGCAAGGGATGTCGTTGACGTGTCACCCTCCGGATCCATCACCGTGAGCGTTGCGACATACTGTCCGAGACTCTCGAAGATGTGCGTCGGGTTCGATTCAGTGGACGTTGCACCGTCTCCAAAACTCCAGTGGTGTGACAGGTCCCCTGCCGCTGAGAAATTCACTGTGAGCGGAGCACTGCCTTGAAGGACATCGGCGGACGCTCTCGCCTCCGGACGGAGTTTCTCGCCCGGTGAATACGGCGTAAAGCGATACGCAACCCCGTTATACGGCGAAGCGAACGTATATTCTCCGGGGTGTGCCGTGCCAACAGGGACGATCTTCATATCCCACGTATCCACGCGATCGACTTTATAGGGCTGTTCGCCTTTCAAGTCCAATGTTATCGTTTGCGGCTCGTCTGTGTAGGTTAGGTAGTATTCCTCATGTTTCGCGAGGATATAGCGTCCCCTGCCATCGCCGATCGGCTCAAGTGTTTCAAAGGCCGGTGCGTTTGTCATGAAATCTTTGAGAAACGCGATTCGCGGTGGACTCTCACCGCGTAGCACGCCACCTTTCGCCCACCAAAGCAGGTCTTCAGGGTGTTTGTAAGTTTCTCCGTGTCCGACATAGCATCCAGAGACCGTCCCTGCCCAAAAACGTTGCACCATCTCTTCGGCTGTGATATTTCCCCATCCCTGCGGAATATCGCCTTCATAACGACACTCATCATAGATAACGGGTTTTCCGTATTGCGTGCGATAGCGGATCCCTTGTGCCATGTTGGAGGTTTGGATACTGGTGTGTGTCACCCACGGCTTATTGTGGTCATACCAACGTCTACCGTTGTGAATTCCGCGAAGTCGCTGATACGGATCATAATCGCGGATAATCTGGAAGAACCGATCCCAATCGGATTCCTCTTTCGCGGGCATAAAGTCGTATTCATTCGCGAGGGACCACCAGACGTTTCGGAACGCCGCCAGTCGCGCAACGGCGTAACGGATGTATCGGTCATCGCTTTCAGCATCCATATTCTCGAAATTCCATCGGTCGTAGGTATGAAAGAGAATGATGTCCGCCTCAATACCGAGGTCCAAGAGGTCTTGCACCCGCTGCTCGAAATGATGCCAGAATTCGGGATTGAATCTGGTGAAATCCCAATCCTTCAGTGGTTCTCCTTCAAATGGATAGTAGACGGGTTCATTTTTGTTATAGGAATAATCTTTTGGAAAAATACACATCCGCATCTTGTTGAACGGTGCCTCAGTAAGGGTTTCGAGCGTCTGTTTTTCCATCGCTTCCCCTTGATGTGCCCAAGCATAACACGTCGTTCCAAATTGATGGTAGGGTGTGTCATCGGCGTAGCGGAGATAGAAATCTTTATAGACGCGGACAGGTCCATGGTTCCCCTCTGATGGCGCAACGCACGTAAACTGTCCTGTCTTACCGTTAAGTTCAGGGATGTTACTATTTGTCGTGTACGTCCATTCACCGACTGCGTCCGGCATAAACCGGATTTTGTAAACACCGTCTCCGTCGTAGAAACCCTGCGGCTCGAACGTCTGCTCTTCGTTTGTATCACGGTGTTTAAATTCTGCTGTTAATTCAACCTCAGTGAACGGATTTCCTGTGTCCGGTCCATTCAAAGTGATTTCATACATTCCCCAGCGTTCAACCATATTCACCTCCGATTTTGGTGCATCTTGCGGGTTTCCAAAACTTGTTGTTAAAAAGTGTGTATTTACGAGCGAAAACGCAACCGCAAAAACCACTATTGTCAAAATTTTTCTTATCATTAAAAATCTCCATAAATGAAAACTTTGGTGTGGCTATGGAGGGCTTATACACCAGTCTGCCCGTTCCTTGAACTCCGCCTGATAGTCGGAACGCCACTTGGAGATACTCGACCCGCCGGGTCCATCAACATAGTGATTGGTGTTCTTGACTCGTTTGAATTGTCCGCTCCAACTTTCTTGGGTGGGGTCATCGGGATCGTTCAACCCGCGGTTGGCACTCACCAGCCACAGAAATGAAGGCGAATCCCCTTCACAGACTCCAGTGCATCCCATCCCTTCATGCGGATACACATCGCAGAGCGGTCCGTGGTTATTGCGAATGTGCTTATTGACCCAGGCGAGGTCTGAAATCGGATCACGTCCGCCGAACATACCTTGATAAGTCTTTTGCGAGTGAATGATGAACAACTTTGGAAAATTATCGCGTAACCAACCAATCGTGCCGTCTTGGGTCGCAATTTGATGGATACGCAATTTGCTTAAAAACGCTTCCAGATCGGCAGCACTGCGCGTATTCTGGACCTTCCACACCGCTTGCGCTACAACGCTGCAATCGCCCCAGATGCCAATATAGATCGGACGAGGATCGGGCTTGTCCACGATGCTGATGATTGCTTCCGAAGCCTCACTGTCTTTGCCTTCGCCAATATTGACAGTGCCCTTTTTGCCCCAGGTGCCGCTACGCCCCTGAAAAGTAACCGAACGCAGAGAGTCCGAGGTCGGATACAAGGTATCATGTTTTTTTAGATTCTCATATACCATCTCATAGCGATCAATCACATCCAGTATGTTCTGTTTCTTAGCTATGTTGGCAAAGGTGCCCGCCGAAGCTACCAGTGCTTCGATGTCAAACTCATTGGCATACAATAGGAATCGAACTATCGACTGCATATCATCTGGATCACTCTTTTGATCGTTGGGCACATTTCCACCCTTGACAACGCCAATCGGTGGAAAATCCGAAATCATGATGACACGCAGTCTACTCGTTGACTGGTTCTCACTTTTTTTGTGTTCCATATTCGTCTCCTGTGCGAAAGGGATGGCAGTAAATAGTAGCAGGATTATTACTGTGAAATAGAATTTGAAATTCTTCATTTCTCTCAACATCGGTTGATCTCCTTAATGCGATGTTTGAGAAGCGCTCTTTTAGAGGCACATAGTAGATTTTGCCAATCGCTTCAAGGGTTAAAATAAACGCGTCTATAAAAACGTGAGTTCAGTAAAAAAATCGGAGAGCGTTATCTTTTCGGTGGTTTAATCATCAGACCTTCAATAATACGGACGAACTCGCTATCTGACAACCGAACTTCCAGATAAGAACGGAAACCCGGTCTCATCTCCCATTCATACCCATTCGATAATCTCCCTTTACCATCCGTAACTTCGGTGAAATAATCGCTGAGACCGCGTACACCGTATAAAACAGCGATCTGGTCCCAACTGGAGCGTCCCTTATATTGCCCGTTGAACCGCCGATAGAACGCTTCCCGTACCGGATTCTCAGTAGCCGTCTCTCCAAGTCTCGCCCCAGTATATACAGACTCACCATGCTGACTGATAGCAAGGGGTGTCGGCCAATTGTCGATAACATACTCCGACTTATCAATCAGGTCGTGGCGAACCGTGTTGTAAGGGTCATCGATAAGTAACGCCATCACCACGAGTTCCTTAACCTTTTGAGCAACGAGGTTGGGATTCGCTTTCAGGAGATCGTAGAGATTGTTGAGGAATCCGACGCTAATGATTGTCACGGAGTTATCCGGTTGTTCACTCAGCACCTGTTGATAAAGTTCCAAGGAGCTGGGCGTTGGAGAGGTCGGGAGATCGTGCGCAAAATTAGCCGCGATACTCTCCAAATAACTCGATTCATCGGGATCGGCGAGGTCGCCTTTATAGATACCGATGGGAATCTCGCCTCGGTTATACCATGTATTTATCGCACAGATAGTGCCAGCACCGCTTGGGTGGACTTCGTTGTAACTGATACCGAGGATTTCAACCTCTCCGTTATCCGAAAGCGCGTGTAGCACAGCAAGTGCCCCGACATCATCTACGTCGGTACACATATCCGTCTCAAATATCACCTTCTTTGGATGCATTTCCTCAGTCCCTTCTGCTAGCAAATTGGAGGGTGTCATTGTCATAATAAAAAACGTCAATATTGTCACAAGATACAATACTTTCAAGTTTCACTCCCAATAGAAAAGAAAGACTGAACACTGCATTTACATCTTCGCACTGTCGGTCTCCCGAAAAAAAGTCTCTTTCTTACTGAAATGCCGCCATCTCTCAATAATTTCGCTGTAAAGTTCGGGTTCATCTTCGTCGTGAATGCGTTCGCGAGCCTCAAGCCAACCAACAATGCGATGCACACCCTCAACGAACGGAATCGTATAGCGGAAATTCAGGTCTGCTTTCGCAGCGGCGTTATCAAAGATGTTGTTGTATTGGAAATTCTCCCGACACCATTCGGCTGCCTTCGGCGCGATCTCAAATAGCATATCGGTTGGAATGTGAATGATAGGACTTACGCATTTCCTCTCAAAGTCCCCCTGATAAGGGGGATTTAGGGGGTTAAAAGTGCCGCAATGCCCGTTTTCGCGTCTCAATATCCCTTTTTCTAACGCATTTGCGTAAGTCCTGAATGAGTTCAGGTTCTGGCGCATTCATCGCTTCTGCAACCGTCTGATAATCAAAACCCGCATGAATGTCTCCAACCTGTTTGAAAATAAAATTTATTTCTACTGCTCAGTATACTTGGAAAATTGGTCAATGTCAATAGATTCCATGTTTATACCCAGGGCTATTTATGGTGCTGCGTCTTTAGGGCTTGCAAAATCGTTGAGAGGTGCTACAATGTTATTTTGGAAGAAGAAATTGGCGGCACCGCATCCAGAAGGATGGCTCAATATCCGATTTATGCAGAGACACGGCGAAACCCAACAACCTAAATATGAGGATAGGAGAAACCCGTGCGTATTATTACAATAGCCATATCGTTTCTTGTACTACTCAGCGGATGTGGCGTGAAATCACTCTTACAACAGCGCGCACCTGTTAAGGCGGAAATCGTGAGACGCGCCGATTGGGAAGTAGAATTCAGGGATGTCTTCTTTCTCGACGCGAAGCACGGTTGGATCATCGGTGAAAAAGGGACAATCCTTTACACCCCAGACGGTGGCAAAAATTGGGAAACACAGAACAGTGGGACCGAAGCGCGTCTCAACAAAATGCAGTTCATAGATAAAAACCGCGGTTGGATCGTCGGAGACGAAGGAATCTTTTTACGGACAGAAGACGGTGGCGAACACTGGCGACAGCAGGTTATCACAGACGGAAGTCTCATCAGCCTTCACTTCTTGGACGGGCTACGGGGATGGATAACCGGAGAAGGCGGCGCGCTTTATTATACCGTAAACGGTGGAAAATCGTGGAAGTTCCGGTCCAGTGGTGTCGGTGAAGCACTCGTCGGTGTCCACTTCGTCAATGGAAACGAAGGTTGGTTGATCGCACAACTCGGCACCACATTGCACACGACGGATGGCGGGAAAACATGGGACGTTGAGACGGTAGCACCTGAGCATAGTTTGCTCAACATACACTTTGATCGCAATCCAAAGACCGGCTGGGCAGTCGGAATTGGGGCGACTGTTCTCTCAACGACAGACGGTGGGAAAACATGGCTTCGCGGTGAACCTGACATTGAGGATACACACGCAATCTTCGATCTTTGCTTTATAGACGCTAAAAGAGGATGGTTGGCAGCACAGGCTGGAGAAGTATTGTACACACAGGATGGCGGAGAAACATGGGCGGTGCAGCAGACAGGCACACGCAGCGACTTGCTCGCTGTACATTCGCCTGACGCTAAACATATTTGGGCAGTCGGTAGCTATGGGACGATGCTCCATTCTACTGACGGTGGAAAAACGTGGACAATCGACGCCGAAAGCAGTGCCGAACCTTTAGCCGGTGTGGACATGGCAGAAGGCGGACGCGGTTGGGCTGTCGGGCGGCGTGGTGCAATCTTCCGGACCGAGAATGAAGGACGGTCTTGGGAACGACAGGAAACTGGACTCTCTGTCGGTTTAAATAAAGTGACGGCTGTGGACGAGGAAGAGGCATGGGCAATCGGCGATTCTGGCTATATTCTGCATACCAAGGACGGAAAAACATGGGAAGTGCAAAAAGGATACGACTGGATTGGTTTGCACGATGTCCAGTTCTTAAATCGTGAACGCGGTTGGGCGGTCGGTGATATGGGCGGTATCTTCTACACCAACAACGGTGGTGAAAACTGGATTGAGCAGCGCGGTTATATCTTTGAACTCCTAAAAGGTCTCTGTTTCATCTCACCGAATGAAGGATGGACGATCGGTTGGCCCGGCAAAATCCTCCACACCATCGATGGCGGGAAAACATGGGAACCTCAGGAGAGTGGGACATTTAACGAACTCTACTCCGTCTATTTCGTGGACGCTAACCTCGGTTGGGTGTCTGGACAATACGGGCTAATCCTTCATACCAGTGATAGTGGGAAAACATGGAAATCGCAGTATACCCGCACGCAGGCAAATCTCAACAAAATCTTCTTCGCTTCTTCCACAGTCGGAATAGCGGTTGGAGATGAAGGAACGCTTCTACTCACACAGGATGGCGGTAAAACGTGGACACGGCAAGACAGTGGAACGGACAAAAATCTTAGCGATATCAGTGTCACAGAGGATAAGTTGTTCGCTGTTGGTGAAGACGGTATCGCTGTCGCGTATACCATTCCCTCAATATCAAAATATACACCACGCAAGTCGGTCTTTACGGAGACCAAACCTGAATTACCGAAGGTAGATGCCGGGTGGGACATCTCACATACCGACGGTCCCTTCCGAATAATGGGGCTGGATTCCGGCATAAAATCAGCGGATATCTCCTTTATCAACGCCATCGAAGGATGGGCAGTCGGTAATTCCACTACGATGCTTCACACCTTAGATGGTGGTAACACATGGAAGAGCGTTGAATCTCCTGTGGACACGCCCCTGATTGCCGTGCATTTTGCCTCTTCAGAAATCGGTTGGATATTTACAGAAGACGGAAGTTTCTTATCCACGACTGACAGCGGCATGACATGGCAGGTTTTGAACGAAATCACGAAACCCGTTATGAGTGGCTACGACCAAAACAGTCAACCCGTAGAAGAAGCGTGTCAACTTTATGCCGCACATTTTCAAGGTTTCGGTGAAGGATGGGCTACCGGTCAGCAAGGCGTTATCCTCCACAATGAGGATGGGAACACAATCTGGACACACCAAGAAAATGAAACTTCCGCATCCTATCGGGACATCCAGATGGTCGGAGAGCATTACGGGTGGGCTGTCGGATCATGGGGGAAGGTGCTCTGGACAAACGATCAAGGAAATACATGGCATCTTCAAACAACCAACACAGGCTACGATCTGTATGGCGTGTCCTTCCTGAACCGCCTAAAAGGATGGACTGTCGGAAGAGATGGCATCGTCCTCCGCACGTCAGACGGAGGCTTGGCATGGTCAGCAATCGATGTCGGAATCAGTACACATCTCTATGGAGTCTCTTTCATCAACGAAATGGAAGGCTGGATTGTCGGGAAAGATGGACTCATCCTGCATACCAAGGACCGCGGCGGAACATGGGTGATTGAAGAATCCGGCACTGACGAAGATTTGTACCATGTTGACTACGTTGAAGGGCTTGGGATAGTTGTGCTCGGTGCGCACGGCACTATTCTCAAGCGAAAATTAGAGATACAATCTTAGATTCGATCAAGGGAAATTTTATTGATGAAACAAATATCATTTCTGTTTACGTTACTGTTCACAAGTTGCCTATTGACAATGACTGTTTGGGGTAGCGGTCGGGTTTCTTTCACTTCCGGTAGGACAGGAAACCTTGACATCTATATGATAGATATAAACGGTAAAAATCTCGCCAACTTAACCGATCATCCATCAGACGACTTCTCGCCGACGTGGGCTCCAGACGGTCGCGCTTTCGCCTACGTTTCAAACAGGGATGGGAATCCAGAGATTTACGTAATGGATATAAATACAAAGGAGTCTCGGCGGCTGACAAACCATCGCGCTACCGATATCAATCCGGCATGGTCACCGGATGGCAAATGGATCGCGTTCGCATCCAACCAAGCGCGCGACCATGCCGCGGACACTGACATCTACCTAATGGACGTGAACGGCAAGAAAGTTCAGAGACTCACAAATAAAGGCGGACACAATTCAACGCCTGCATGGTCACCAGACGGGGAGTGGATCGCGTTTCGTTCCACGCTGGATGGCATTGGGGGTATCCATGTCATGAACGCTGATGGTGAAAAACAAAGAGCACTCACACAAGTTTCAGCAACAAGTCCCACTTGGGCTTCCAACGGAAAGCAAATTTATTTTTCCAGCGAGAAGCTCGGCGGCGTAAAAGTTCCGACACTGTTTGCCGTGGATGTTGATGGAGAAAATCCGAAGAAATTGACGGATGCCGGACAAATCTGCGAAGAACCCGCTGGATCGCCTGACGGTCAGTGGATCGCCTATGTATCCGTTCAAGACGGAAATAAAGACATCTATCTCATTCGTGCAGAGGGTGGTGGGCTCCGAAAACTGACAGAAGATCCTGGACTGGAATTTTCCCCTGCCTGGGTGCCATCTGCATTTGGTATTTCACCAAGCGAGAACACACAGATGGTAATCTGGGGAATGCTTAAGCGAACAACGGAAAAGAAATAAGAAGAACGACTTGATTAGCGACGGCTACAGGCTTGAATCCGATAATCTATTGATGAGATACACTGTAAGCAACTTTAAGTATTAAAGTCCAAGTTTTGCATTCACAATTGGGATGGAAAGTTGGAAGATAGGGAATACGGTGTTTCTTCCAGCCTTCCCATGCTTCCACCCTTCCTCAAAACCTGATATCGATTTCTTAATATTGCTTACGCATTTCAATAATTCACTATAAATACCCCTATAGAACCCAAAATATAGACCCGGTTTCCCACCGCAGCACCTTCCTCGACTTTGAACATAACTGTCCATAAATTGAACACTAAAAACCATTTTATCGGGTAGAGTAACCAGAAAACCGCCTTTAAACCCGATTTTTTGCCTGAATTACCTTTGGCATGAAAATTGCTTTATATTATCACACGCTGCGTAAATTTGGGAGAGCCTGCCTCCTTGGAAATATACGGAGCGATGCAATAGGCTTTCCCATATCTCAATTGCTGCATCGCTCCCTCTATCAATCCGAAACATCGAAATTCACGTGCGAAATAAGAGAAATCGGTGGGAGCCTTCCAAGAAAGTACCCCGAGGAATTCAGTTCCCGTATGAAATCCCACTTATCGCCAAGACAGATGCTGTCAAAATTATAAAACACGCAATGACTGGAACCGGTCGCATTGAGAAGGTTCAATTTTACACAGTTGCTGATAAAGGAGATTAAAAATGTTATACCGACACATCCTTACATATCTCTTTGCGCTGGCATTCATTCCATTAAGTGCCAAAGCATTGCCACCCCCGTCACCTGCAGGCGGTGGCATACTGAGATTGGATGAAACACACGATTTTGTCGCTACTATCGAGGCGTGGTTTCCCGATGAACAGTTTGAGGGATTGACCGCCGAAGCATGGATCTATTTTGAAGAGCTACCGGTCCGTGAAACCTTCTGGTCAATCATTGGTCAGGAAGGACGATTCAATTTGGTTATTCACGGTGCTAATGCTTCATTGGGTGCATGGGGATATGCCGAGGGCGCAGCGGGGTCATTGACAATCGGAGGCTTCGATTTACCTGTAAAGGAATGGATGCACGTCACAGCGATTTACGATGCATCCGCAGGAATGGGGCTTAACGGTGAGGGTGGCAATTGGTGCTGTCCGAGAGGTCATCTCATCAAGTCAAATAAGCCGCTTCGCATTGGCGGCATCATACCCCAAAATAAAAATCGGAGTCATTTCATCGGTGATAATGTGAAACTACGTGGGTATATCGATGAGGTGCGAATTTCCAATGTCGTGCGATATGTTGGACCGAAATGGGAGGTCCCGAAAGGGAAGTTCGAGGTCGATAAACATACGATTTCCCTCTGGCACTTCGATGAACCGCCGCAATTAAGCCGTTTCAAAGATGCATCTGGGAATGGACATCATCTCTGGAGAAGAGGGGTTATCGATGGCTTAGCCGTTGCAGCAGAGAAAAAACTTGCAACCACATGGGGACAACTCAAGCGGTAAACCGTTCTAAGACGAGCCTAAATCGCCATCTGAACCATCGTGTATTTTTTATGAATTTCCCTCATCTATTCACACCATCACCCAAGGACTTGGAGGTTTCTCATGAAAACGCGCATCACCCTCGTAAGAAGAAGTTTGCAAGTCTATATTGTCCTGATTAGTATTATCTGTACGCCCCACGTTGCGCTTGCGATCGAACCTATCGGTACAATTGGACAACCCTTGCCAGAACATCACGCTTTTCTTCCCGATGGAAACATCTTACGCGCCGTCTTATCACACATTCAGATAATCGATGCGGATACCGGAGCCGTCATCGACGAATTCGGCGAGCGAACCTATATTAGCGATGTCGTGTTCAGTCCAGCAGCCGAACATCTGGCAATCCTGAATTTTTCCCCTGATTCAAAGATAACCACCATAAACATTTGGGATACCAATGCCCGGGAGCAGATAGCCGAATGGGATATCCCTGCCCGCATTAGCGTTGCGGCATTCAGTCCAATACGGACACTGTTTGCTATCTCTTTTAACGACGAGATTCATCTATGGAACTGGCAAATAGGGGCATTTAGAGGAAAGATGATCGGTCAACGCCGGCCATGGGAGTCATGTCATTCCAGTAGCGGTGGCGGCATAACCTGTACGTCCCTCCCACGAGATCGCGCTTCAACTTTTAGTCCAGATGGTCGTTATCTCATCGTTGCATCAAATCGACCAGATGTTGAATTGTGGAATATCAAAACCCGCCGCTTGGAAGGGCATTTTGAAGGACACACAGGTACCTGGGTCGAGGATGCGGTTATGAGTCCCGACGGAACACGCCTCGCAACGTATGAAAAAGACTGGAATGATGTCTACGTCTGGGATGTAGAGACACAGACACTCTTATGGCAAGCAGAAAATGGTATCAGCAGGATTTCTGATGTGGTCTTCAGTCCAGACAATCGACACCTGTACGTTGCGGCTCAGACGGGTACATTGAACCGGTCTGGCGGTGGACCTTGGCAAGGCTGGGATGACCAAGTCCGCGTCTGGGACGTTGCGTCTGGAAAACAACTTGATGCGTTCGGTGATAATTTTTACTCCTTGCAGGCAACAGTGCTCTCACCAGACGGGAAAACTATGCTTCTGCACTACTGGGATGCTGTTGTGTTGTGGAATATCGAAAGCAAACAGCCATTGAGGGTCTGGACAGATTTTGTCTCTGGCTGGAATGATGCATTGAGTGCTAACGGTCAGACTTTTGTTTCTGTCTCTCGATACTTTGTTAAAACATGGGATATCCCTTCACGACAAATGCGCCTACGCATCTCTGCCGAACGCGGCCTCTTCCGAGAGTCTGCAATCTCTTCGGATGGCAAAAAAATCGCTATCGGACGTGATCCTTGGATTGAGGTCCGAAACCTACGCACAGGTGCTGTTGAGACCCAATTTCAGTACGGTTTTGGGTATTCTGATATCGCCTTTAGTTCAACAGGGAAATGGGTCGCAGCGCGCGGATTCAAGTCCATTTACCTTTTTGATCTGGAAAATCCAGAAAAGATTCAGCGAGCTTTTACGGAAGACGGACCCGATATCGATATCAGTTCACTGTTCACATTCAGTAAAAACGACGCATATCTGGCAGCCACGACCCGCACAAATGATAATCAGTATTGGGTGCTGTTGTGGAAACGCAACGGAGACACCTTCGTTTTTCAATACGCATGGCAGGTGCCAGAACTCAGTAGCCAGTCAAGGTTGGCTTTCGGATCTGATACCGAGGACTCACTGCTGTTGGCAGTCCCCAGAACTCAAGAGACTCAAATTTGGAAACTCCTGCCGGACGCTCCCCAACTTCTAAAAACATTGGACGCAGGATTTCCAGCGCACTTTACCCCGGATGGTCGCTATCTCTTCGCCGGTAAAGATCTCAACCTCCAAATCTGGGATTGGAAAACGGAAACACTTATTGAGCATTCGCCTATTCCAGATCATTTTGCCATCAGCCGAGATGGATCCATACTCCTTTCGTACGCTGAAACAGGTCAAGTCCAAATTTGGAATGCCAAGGCACTCCTGCCTTCACACCCTGTTGTTACACCACAGGGTAAGCAAATTGTGATATTGGGAGAGGTGAAACGGAATCAACTCCTACAGAACTTTCCCAACCCTTTCAACCCGGAAACATGGATCCCGTTCCGACTCACAACCGAAAGCCATGTCACGATCCATATTTATAATGCCGCGGGTCAATTGGTGCGTCGCTTATCCCTGGGGACAGTGCCTGCAGGCGACTATTCTTCACAGGCACAAGCCGCCTATTGGGATGGACGCAATCAAGTAGGAGAACCTGTGAGCAGCGGGGTTTATCTCTACACGATTCACGCAGACCCCTTCTCCGCAACCCGTAAAATGCTTATTCGGAAATGAAACGGTTTGATGGAGTTAGGGCTATTTAGTTTTCCGATAATCTATACCGAATCCATATTAGATAATGGCGACAACTACACCTCTATGATTGGTAGAAAATGAGTGACCGTATTCAGAGAACACACACATTATTGTCATTCTCGCCGGACACTGCAGGACCACGCATTTGTTTCAACATACGACCAGTAATACAACGTTTGTGTGAGCAATGATGGGTTTCTAAATGGCTGTCGGTTATCAGCCATCAGTTGCCGTTATTTGATTATATCTACAGCATTTTCTTCAACTTTTTTGTTGCGCTCCAACCTTGAAGTTGCTATGATAGGTGTAAACCAACACATTTTTCTTGGCAAACTTCGGAGACACGCATGAACAACTACCGTATCGCAATTATCGGCTTAGGAGGCATGGGGGGTGCTCATGCCGAGGCAGTGAAGTTAGAGACGAACTGTGAACTCGTCGCCGGTGCAGAAATCAATCCAGAACGCGCAAAAGCATGGAGCGAACGATTCAGCGTTAAAGCCATCTATGACGACTACGAAAAGATGCTTGACGAAGAACAACCCGATATCGTTATCGTTCCGACGCAAGCACCGATGCACCACGCACCAACAATCGCCGCGGCACAGCGCGGTATCCACGTCTTCTGTGAAAAACCGACTGCTCTCAATCTTATTGAAGCCGACGAAATGGTTGAAGCCTGTGATCAGCATCACGTCAAGTTCGCCATTAATCACATCAAGCGCGCCAGTCCTTACAATCGACACGTCCTTTCACTGATCGAAAAAGGTGAGATCGGCGATGTTGTGTTGATGAAAGCAACCGACAAAGGCGGACGTAAAGTCGGCAACTCACTCATGGAGATGGGCACCCATCTCTACGATTGGTTGCGGCTCTTCGCCGGTGATGTTGAATGGACACACGCACACCTCGTCCAGATGGATGGACGTGAGTCAACCGTTGATGACATCAAACATACCCAAGAGGTTCACTCCTTTGACAGGGATGCAGGGCTTGTACTCGGAGAGCGAGGACACGCCGCTTTCCGATTCAAGAACGGTATCCATGCCGATGTGCAGTTCCTCGCGCAACCCGAAACCAACGATGATGCCTACGGCATCGACATTATCGGTACCGAAGGCAGAATTGCCATCCGAGAGAGCGTCGGCACGACAATGTTTATCCACAAAGGGCAACACCAAACCCCAGCAGAGGCATGGGAACCGGTACATCTATCAGCCGAAGACCTTGACGAACAAGGAAACCCACGAGACAAGGGATCAATACGGTTGCTATTGCAACGTCTCATGCTACGCGATCTCGTCGCCGCCATTGAAGAGGACCGGGATCCATTCGCGAGTGGTAGGGATGGTCGAGACTGCCTTGAAATGATTCATGCGACATGGGAATCGCATCGGCAGGAGGCTCGGGTATATATGCCGCTTACGCCACGCGAACACCCACTCGAACGATGGCAGAGAGAAACACGTGCTTGAAAATAGGAGACATTTATGCAACGTTTGGATATTCTTCATCCCTCAATTGACGACTACCTACTTGATATCACTCCAGACCGCGATGAGGTGCTAACAGAGATGGAGGCACATGCTCGGACGAACCGATTTCCAATTGTAGGACCCCTCGTTGGGCGAGTTTTGCACCAATTGGTGTTGCTGACGAATCCAACACGAATTTTTGAGATGGGTTCAGGCTTTGGCTATTCGGCGTATTGGATGGCGAAGGCACTACAAAAACCGGAAGCATCCATCATCTGTACCGATGGTTCGCAGGAGAACGCCGATCGCGCAGCGGGTTATCTGGCTCGCGGTGGTATCGCAGATCGCATTGACTATCGCGTCGGCAACGCACTCGAAATCATTGACGAAACCGAAGGTGAATTTGACATCATCTATAACGACATCGACAAAGATGGATATCCCGAGGCCTTCCGCAAGGCGATCCCACGGCTCAGGAGCGGTGGATTGTTTATTACGGACAACATGATCTGGGGTGGGCGCGTCGTCACGCAGGAGTCCGGTAGTCCTCCAGAAGGACTTGATGAACGGGAACAGTGGTTCCATGCAGCGACAATCGGTGTCAGAGAGTTAACACAACTTCTCTACAGTTCACCTGATGTATTCACGACGATCATTCCCCTCCGCGATGGAGTCTCTGTTGCAGTGAAACGTTAATTCACATCTTTGTCGGTGGGTTTTGTCCGACTAACTTCGCAGGAATTTACACTATGAAAGAAAAAGCGACGAAACGCAAATCTATTTTCGGTCCCTCGAAAGACGAGATCTGGACAAAGATTGCCGCGGATATAGATGGTGAATTTATTCAAGGTGGCTTCTGGGGCAAGGACGTTCTCACTTATAAACACGGTGAGTGGCAAATCCTTCTTGATACTTACGTCGTCTCAACTGGACAATCATCTCATACACTCACGCGAATGCGGGCACCATTTGTGAATAAGGACGGTCTCCACTTCAAGATTTCTCGCCAAGGGTTCTTCCGTTCAATAGGCAAATTATTCGGTATGCAGGACATAGAAATAGGGGATCCCTTCTTCGATGAGCAGTTTATAATCAAAGGCAACAATCCAGAGAAAATAAAATTACTCCTTGCAGATAAGAACATAAAGGAGTTGTGTCAGAGCCAGCCGAGGATCAATCTCAAAATTAAAGATGATGAGGGGCGGTTTGGTGCCGATTTCCCTGCAGGCGTTGATGAGTTGTACTTTGAATGCACCGGGGTTATCAAAGAAACCGCGTTACTAAAATCTCTATTCGCATTGTTCTGTCTGATTTTAGAGCGTCTCGTTCGATTAGATTCGGCGTATGCAGATGATCCGAAAGTTGTATTGAAATAACATTTGTCGAAGGGGTTTGTAAGCCTATTTACCCTTGAGCATTTCCACCGTCTTCGCTGGTTTCACGGAACAGAAATTATTGATTAACCCTTGAAAAACTTGACTTTTATTTCCACTTCCTGTAAATTCTATTCAGAAACTTCCGTTAATTGGGAATCTAAGTGTCCCATAACCACAAGTAACCCCACTACCTGTCCATGAGCCTTATCAATCTACCTACTGCTTGGGAACCTACACCCTAAGCACATTTCTATAAGAAAACAAACGCATCTTTGCTTTCTACAGCAAGGGTATCAATAGGAGAATCACAATGTTTTTGCCAAAAAAATCGTTCTCTGTTAAAGCCACTACAGCCTTTTCTATTCTCTGCTGCGTTTTATTCGTCCTGTCCACACTGTCGGTGATGGCACACTCAGGCGGTGAGGTAACAAGCAAAAAAACCGAAACCCCTATCACAATTGATGGAATGATAGATGAAGCGGAGTGGGACGCGGCATTCCAAGAATCTTCGCCCTTGCAAGATATTGTCCCAGATCCACGCGATCCTAAATACGCCCAAGAGTGGTATCAGATTATCCCCGGCGGCGGTGCGGGTAGCGACACAAACGATGGTGGACTCCGTGTCAGTCGCGGCAAATTCGATGACGACGCTGATATGCGGGCGCGCTGGGCAACGCTATGGGACGACGACTATCTCTACTTTGGGTTCGATGTCACCGACGATACCACACACCCGTACATCAATGACATAGCAACCCGTTCTGGAGAGATTGACGGGGTGTTTTTGATGTTCGACACCAAACACGATGCGCCTGTATTCGAGTTTCCGCACCATGAGTTTGATACGAAACATGTCGCCAATAACAGCGTATATGAGGCGGACGATAATTATTGGATCTTTGGTCCCTTAACAACCGAAGATAGAAGTGGCGCGTGGTCACAAGCGTTGGGTGCTGCTCTTGATCCGGAGTTAGGAGACCTCGCTAAGGGACACGTCGTGAGTCAGAAAACAAATAGCGGCTATTCCATTGAGATGCGTTTGCCTTGGTCGATCTTTGAACCGTTTTTTGGTGCAGCCCTCGCGCCGACAGACGGCTTAGTCATAGGATTCGACATCACGATTACAGACATTGATGGGGATGCTCCAGGCACGTATGCAGCTCCGCTTGGTGGCGCAGTCGCTTGGTCAAGTGATTTTGAAAACGACAACAGTCCCGGTGTACTCGGTGATCTCATCATTTCCAACGAGGTTATCGGCAGCGCAACGTCTGTTGATCCTACGGGCAAATTGTCAACAACATGGGGCAAGATTAAACACGACTATCAATAGTCAGCATTGATGCTGAACCGCGATGCCTTTCTCTCACAAAAAATGAGGACGGAGAGTGTCTCCGTCCTCATTTTTCACTTATAAAAGCGCGTCAACTTTTTCCTCTGCTGTGCCTCTTATTGCTCAATCATTTATCGATTTCAAATGTTTTTCAAGGAACGTCTTCGTCAACTCCGGAACCTTCGGATCTCTAAACCAGCCGTGCCCGCCACCTTCCACCCTGTAAAGCGTAACCGGGACACCCGCTTCTTCCAACGCATCATGTAACAATACGCTCTGATGATACGGAACAAGTTTGTCTTGATCTCCGTGGATAATCAGAATAGGCGAATCGTCTTTGGATACATAAGTGATCGGATTCGCTCTGGCGACGCGCTCCTTATGCTCCTGAATAGGTCCCCCTACCAATTGTGATTCTGGGGAGTCAGGTGCGTCATGCACCAATCCGTCTGGAAGGCTTTGCGCGTCCATCTGAAGGAAGTCAGTGGGACCGAAATAATCAACCACGGCTTGTATCCGACTGGACACCTCCAGATTTTCACCTACCTCAAATTCCGCTACATCACCCGTCGTGCCGAGCATGGCGACAAGGTGACCGCCAGCGGATGAACCCCACGCCGCAAAGCGTTTCCGGTCAAAGCGGTAGGTTTCTGCATTCGCACGCAACCAACGCACAGCGGCTTTCACATCCTCGATTTGGGCAGGAAACACAGCGTGTTGGCTCAACCGATAGTTGATACTCGCGCCGGCATAACCGGCTTTGAGATATTCCTTTGGGTTGTAATGTGTCTTGTCTCCACCGCGCCAAGCACCACCGTGTACCCAGATAATAAGCGGTAGGTTTTCTCCCGTGTCCGGCACATACAGATCGAGTTTCTGTCGTTCGTGCCCATCCGTAACATAAGCCACGTCGCGATACACCGTTACACCGTCAGGAACTTTCGGAGTCTCAGCGGCACCACGGCGCTGGGTCAGCACTAAAGTCGCAACTACGAAAAATAGAATCAGGATAAGCGGGACTATGATCTGTATCATTGGCTTTCGCATTGACTTTCTCCTCCATCATCGGGGGTTTCATCGACTTCCTGTTGGATGGATTCGGTGGACTTTGTGTCTTCGGCAATCATTGCCCCAAGTTCAGTCCTCAGGTTCTGGATTTGAGAAATCTTTTCCGCCATCTTCTCGAACATCTGCTGTTTGGCTTTGATGCCTTCGCTGATGAGAAAGGCCGTCGCTTCGGAACGACTGTTAAACTGCCCGGAGTCTACGAGTTCGTCAATCCGATTGAGATCTCCCTCATCAACTCTGACCATCACCACATTATCCCTTTTTCGTTCTTCTCTCCCGTGTTTCTGTTTCCTTCGTCTTTCACGAGGACCTTTACCTTGCTGTTTCGCATCAAATTCTGACATTATTATATCTCCTCTGTTTCATCGGGAACCTTAATCGTTTCCTTCATAAATACGTCCTTCCTTTAGACGCAGATTACCATGCACGAATTTTTGACAATTCAGTCTGCTTCTCACACAAACCCGCATAGGTCCCGTCTTTGGCAATTAGTTCCGCATGTGTCCCAATTTCGTCAACCTCGCCATCTTTCAGCACAACAAGTCGGTCGGCGTACTTAAGAGTTGACAACCTGTGAGCAATAGCGAATACCGTTCTTCCTTGGATGAGTCGTTCCAATGCCTCTTGGATCTTCGACTCTGTTTCGGTATCAACGGAGGAAGTCGCTTCATCCAAGATAAGAACGCGCGGGTTTTTCAAAATTGCGCGTGCGATAGAAATACGCTGCCGCTCACCACCAGAAACCCGTGCCCCTCTTTCACCTACCATTGTGTCGTAACCATCGGGGAATTTGAGGATAAAACCGTGAGCATTTGCTGCCTTCGCAGCAGCAATAATCTCCATCCGAGATGCCCCCGGTTTTGAGTAACCGATGTTCTCCGCTACCGTGCCTTGGAACAGGAATGGATCTTGTAAGACGACACCGACCTGTTGCCGTAACACCTTAACCTGAATGTCGCGACTGTCGTAACCATCAATCATTATTTCCCCATCATTCGGGTCATAGAAACGGGTAATCAGATTGATGAGCGTGCTTTTTCCTGCACCACTGTGCCCAACCAATCCTATCATTTCACCCGGCTCCACTGTAAAATTGACACCATTGAGCGCATTCTTTTCGCTGTCGTAGGAGAAATAGACATTCCTAAATTCAACAGCACCACGGATATTTCTGAGGGCTACCGCATCGCTTTTATCAGCAACGCTCGGAGGTGTATCCATAATTTCAAACACACGCTCGGCGGAAGTGCCTGCTCGGATAAACCTTTCATTCATCTGACAGAGGGTAAATACAGGTCTAAAGAACTGCATCATATAACTTTGGAACATGAATAGCGTGCCAAGGGTTATCTCGTTTTGGAAGATCTGCCATCCCCCGATTAACCAAATCAAGATAGAACCGGAATAGGTGATAAACTCCATAATCGGGCGGTAAAGCGTCCCAAGTTTCGCAGCATTCATCTCACCCGCAAATACCTGATGGGTCATATCGCTAAACCTGTTTATCTCGTAGCGTTCGCGGGCGAAAGCCTTGACAACGCGGACCCCTGGAATCGTGCTCGCGAGAATTGTGCTAATGTTCGCATACCGTTTCCATAAAACATGGTACACCTTGCTCATCTTTTTTCCAAAAAAGATCGTGAAAAAAATAAGGCACGGGATAGGTATCAACGTCCAGAGTGCAAGTTTCCAATTGAAGTAGAACATGATCCCGCACATATAGAGGATTGTGAGAGAATCACCCCCAATTTCTTGTATCCCACTCGCGATGAAATCCCTGAGCCGTGATACATCGTGCGTGATTCTCGACATCAAGTTTCCGGTATCTCGTTCCTGAAAAAAATCAATGGAGAGCATATTTAGATGTTCATAGGTCTCGTTCTGGAGTCGTCTCGTGACATTTTGCCCTACCCACGCCATCATATATCCGCGTATCGCCGAGGCTAACATCGAAAACACGCGAACACTCGCCATGAGCAAAACGATCCCTATCAGATGCCCGAAACTCCCACCGACTGGCATGCTGTCGAACCATCCGCTTAAGAAATTTACCGCGCCTTGAAGGTGACCCCAATCTGTTTCCGGAATTGGCAATCCTGTAGTGACAGCATGACCGACCGGTGCCAGAATCCTGTCAATCAGATCCCTGCTGAGTATCTGCGGGTAGAGCCCGACAAGACGGATGACCATCATTATGAGGAACGCCGGGACGATGATATGCAAGAACGGAACGGCGTACTGCATGAGTCGAAAGATGAGTTTCCGCTTCTGAATGCAATTGATACAGACATCTGACCGACGCGGCATAAGCTGACCACACTTCTCACAGCGTCCCTTATTCTCTCCAAAGGACATTCCACCTCGTCCGTGTCCACGTCTACCGCCTGAATTCCCTTCCGTTTGTGGAATTAATCCTTCCAACTCTGAGACAGCACGACTGAATTTTGGGGTTAACCGTTTTGAGTAGCGCGATAGCTCAAAAGCGTTGTCCGTCGTACTCACTTTGAGAATGTTATTCCCATACATCTCCAGGATTTCGATATCTTCGACGGATGAGAGTGGCACCTCGCGCATGTGGTGTCCGAGAACACCATTCTGATTGAAAGCGATGAGTCGTCTATTCGTAATTAACAGCCAATCCTTGCCATAGGTCCCATCAAAACGCAGATCCGTCGAAACAGAAACCTTGATCTCTTCCCCCGTTTGAAGTAATGCTTCTGCCTGCTCTTTCAGGAGTTCAGGTACATCTTCTGTTGTTGACAGGGGTTCATGCTCCAGCTTCGGGGAGCGTGATCTTCCGTGATAAGAACGCATCCTCCGCCGAGATGATCTCCCGCTGTCAAAACCTCGCATTGATCCGTGCATAAATCAATCCTCCACAGATTAAACGTATAGTTTCTAAATACTTAGTAAACTTTGGACAATTTTTAAGAATCTCCGTGTGATAGGTTGGATTGTTGGATTGAATAGGAATCATCAATCAGAATTGGTATAAACTTTAGTATAACTTAGTTACATGTAATTATTATACAATATTACACGATAGAGTATCAAGTTAAATTTTCGTTTGCCATTTCATGGTTTCGACATCAGAAGATTGACATCGGTTGAAATTTCGGATACAATAATTTGTGTAAGTTAGCTTGCCAGAGTAGAATATCGAAATAAGGAGGTTCGTCCGGATGGCTACAATGTTAAAAACGGCACCCACCAATAAACGTCTACATATTTAGGGACGAATGATGGTATCAACCAAACCGTGCTTCAAACATGTTGTTTTTATTATAATTGATGGGGCACCCTATGAAATTTTCAAAGCATTAATTGAAAACGGTGATCTCCCGAACATCAAGAAACACGTCGTAGATCGCGGCAGTTTGAATAAAGCGGTCTCCGTCTTCCCATCAACGACGGGACCCGCCTTTATCCCATTTTTTATGGGATTGTATCCGGGGACGGCAAATATTCCGGGCATTCGGTGGCTCTCGAAATCAAAATTTCATGTCCCTCACCGCTTCAAACGTCCCGGCATCTGTAGTTATATGGGGCTTGACGGGTTGCATTTTGAAGCCGATCTGCCTCCAGACGTTCCCACGCTGTTTAACTTCTTCTCACCCGTAAGCAACATCTACAATCTCCTTGCTCGCGGGTGCCCACCAGCCAAAAACCTAACGCGCCGGATTAAACCCTTTGCTTATACCTACGCACATTTTTCACACCGCTGGCGATTCGTCAATCAGATTGCGGTCCGTCAATTACAAAAAGCCGTCGAAGCAAGGGACAAGTTTATCATGTGTCTCTTTCCTGCAGTAGATACCTTTTCACACCTCACAGAAATACAATCCCCACAAGTACTTCAGACTTACCGAGAGATAGACCTCGCCATTGGAGACCTCGTGCATACTTTGCAAAAGGCAAACACCCTCCAAGAAACACTCATTCTGATTACCAGCGACCATGGGATGACCGACACGCATACACATATTGATATCCCACAGCATTTAGACGATGGCGGTTGGCGATGTTTGCACTATCCAAAGGTCTGGCGACAAGGTACCACATCCGCCAGCATGGTATCAGGAAATGGGATGACACATCTCTATTTTAAAAATAACTCGGAGGGAAAGGGATGGGGCGAACGGACACCTTTCGAGAAACTCCACCAAATGGGTGTCATCAGTGCTTTAATTGAATTGGAAGGATTAGGACTCGTCGCAGGACAGAGCGAGACTGGAGACATCATCGTCCAAAACCGTATTGGACAAGGAAGAATCTCCTGTCACTCACTGGATACGGATCACCGAAACCTACAGAATATGCCAGCCACTTTTAAGAGCGCAGACTCGTTGCGTTTCTCCTATCGGTTTACTGGGATCGATCCACTCGGCTACGGCACTCACTATGAGAATTTGTCTTCACGGGAAACGCTCCGTGAGACCTACAACAGTCCGCATCCAGACGGAATCGTGCAATTGTGGCAGATTTTCAAAAGCGAGCGAACCGGCGACCTTGTCCTCAGTGCCGAGAGCGGTTATGACCTACGCGCCCGTTATGAAATACCAGAGCATCACGCGACCCACGGTTCCTTGATTGCGGAACACCTGCACATCCCACTTGCGACGAATTATCCGATCACCGAGAAGTTCATCCGGTCTGTTGATGTCTTTCCAACGGTTCTAAGCCTGTGCGGACACAATGTCGCGGGGCATTACATTGATGGTAGGGTCGTTAAGTAGACCGGAATCTCACCACACCCATTGTATTTCAACGATTGACATCCCTTGCCAAATGTGCTATTATCTTAAAGATAAAACCCTCAACTTTCAAAGTAACTATGCCAATACCGAATTTTCCCGATAAACATAAATCGCGCCCCATAATCACACCACAACAGCACGTCGCGTATTTTCGTCAACAGGGCGTCATTCCTGACTTCCCAATCCCCGAGAGTGTCATTTTCTGTTATGAAGGGAATCTTCTGGATCGTATTACCCGCATTGAAAGTGTGGAGCAGGTTCATGGGGTAGGCGGAGGCTTCTATCTGCTGACCGAAACCAACAATCGTGTGGCAGTTAGTGGCAATAACGGTATCGGTGCGCCGGGCGTGTCAATGATTCTTGAACTTCTGATAGAATTGGGGGTTAAACGATTTATCAACGTAGGAATCGCTGGCGGATTACAAAAAAGCTCTCACATCGGCGATGTCGTCGTTGGCACCAGTGCCATTCGCGATGAAGGTGTTTCATATCACTATTTAGAAGATCCGTCGGCACCTGCACTACCATCCGAAGACCTGACAACCTCACTCATGCAGACCCTTGCGAGCGACGGCATTTCTTATACACAGGGACCAACGTGGACCACTGATGCCTTTTTTCGTGAAACAGTTGGAGAAATTCAGCACTATCAACAGGAAGGGGGTGTTACGGTTGAAATGGAAGCCGCCGCTTTATTCGCCATTAGTGCAGTGCGCGGCGTAGAAATGGCATCAGGATTTGTCATCAGCGACTTGGTGGCGGAATTAGTATGGCATCCACAGATACTCGCCCAAGAAACACATGAGCGTCTTTTTCGCTTGTATCAGGCAGCACGTACAGTCTTAGACGAAACAAATGAAAACCAACACTAAGGGAAAGTTTGATATAGCATCAAAACCCAAGCTCGTAATGAAATGGAGAGCGACTCGAACACGAGAACCTTCAAGTAGCGTTAACCGTTCCTTACCCGCAAGGTAAAATTAAAAAAAGGAAGACAAATGTCAATACTGACACAAGCACATCGTGAACATTTTGATGAATACGGCTACATGGTCATCGAAAATGCTGTCCCAACTGAACTTTGTAGTGCTGTCGTTGATGCAATCTTCGCGTTCTTAGAAATGGATCCTTCAGACCCAAACGGCTGGTATCGTTCGCCTCATAAACCTGGTGCAGGCATGGTGGAAATGTACCAACACCAAGCCATGTGGAACGTCTACCAGCATCCACCGATCCACCAAATCTATACAGAGGTCTACGGCACCCACCGGATCTGGGTGCATCCTGACCGAGTCAACATGAAACCCCCTAAACATCCCGACTACCCTGAATGGGATCATAAGGGAATGTACCATTGGGATGCGGACACCTCCAAATTACCCATTAATTTCGGCACACAAGGAGTACTATTTTTGACTGACACGGCTGACAATCAGGGATCTTTCGTTTGCTGGCCCGGAGCACATAAGTCGCTGATTGACGAAGAAAATCCGTGGGTGCCAGAAATCTTGCCAAAACACTTCATTCAAGTGCCTGCGAAGGCGGGTTCATTGCTTGTATGGCATAAAGCACTTCCGCACGGCAACGGTCGCAATACTTCCAACAAACCGCGACTCGCGCAATACATGAACTTCTACCCAGTCCCCGACCCAATCGATGAGGAACGACGGCAAGAACGCATCACCTTGTGGCGCGAGCGAAGAGCATTGGGACGAGGTCCCTATCCAGGCGACCCACGAGGGTGGGAAGCGAAAAATTATGGACCCGCAGAACTAACACCCTTGGGACGAAAACTGCTGGGACTCGATTTGTGGGACTAATATTTCTTAAGCATCCCCCAACTCGTGGCTAACTTCCCTTGCGGATCTACACCGAGTGCCGCTTGCAATCCATTGTCCATGATTGCCTTAATCTGATCTTCAGTCAAATCCACTGAAAAAAATAGCCGATACAAAAATATTTTGAAAAAATTTGACAAACGGAAAAATATATGATATAATATTTACACTGTTAAGTTAGATTACTCTGTAAACAAAGGTTGACGCTATGGGTACCAAAGAACGAAGGGCGAGAGAAAAAGAACAATTACGGCGGCAAATCCTCGGTGCCGCACGAGAGTTGTTTGTCAATGACGGTTATGAAAACGTCTCTATGCGAAAAATTGCCAACAAGATCGAATACTCACCAACGACGATCTATCTCTATTTCAAGGACAAGGCGGATCTTTTAGACTCGGTCTGCAAGGAAACACTCCTGAACCTGTTGAAGACACTTGAGCGGCTGAAAAATGATAAAAGCGACCCCGTTGAGACCCTCAGAAAAAGTGGGCAGGCTTATGTTGAGTTCGGTCTCAAATATCCACAAGATTACAAACTGACGTTTGTCATCCGACCCCAGTTCCAAAAGGGGTTAGGTCTCCAAGAGGGATCGGTTGGCGAAAAGGTGTTCAACTACTTGCGTGAAATGGTCTCTGAATGCGTTCGACAGAATATATTCCGGCAAGCCGATATCGAAACCACCGGTCAGGTGATGTGGTCAGCCGTTCACGGTGTCACACTGCTCCTGATTGATTTTCCCGACTTCCCTTGGACTGAGAAAGACAAATTAATTGACACAGTAATTCACACAACGATCGAAGGGTTGAAAGCATAGATTCAAAACTATTTGGCGAAAGTCAAATATATTTTTTTGCTAATTACTTTACACCGTTAACTTATTTATCTATGTTAATATATGGAGAATAAAATGAAAAAGCGAGACCTATTCCGCAAACGCTTAGTTGCTGCAGTGCCGAAGTCGGGAACCGGACGGACAAGGAGTCATCGACGAAGTCTGTTTTCTATACTAATTTTAGGTGTATTCCTGTTAAATTACTTGCGGTTTCCCAGCGCAGCAGCCAATCCGGCGGTGTCTACCCACACGGAATTCACTTTCGATGCGTACGAAATCGTCACCGGTATTGCGAAACGGCAGACTATTATGACCGGATTTCTTCTCGGTGGTGCTATCGCGGAGGTTGCCGTGGTGTACATCGACGAAAATGGCAACCGACACCTACGCATCTATACTTATGACGACGGTACCTGGGCACCGAAACTCGACGCAACCCTGCGCGCCGAAGTATTGTTCGTCGATGTCGCAAACATCGGGGGACGTGATCGCTTAATCACGTATGAAAACGGACACCTGAACTGGTTCGATCCGGACTCGGCGACGGAACACGTGTTGGTGGCGGTCTCTTCCAGTTTCACGCCCCCCCGTATAGACGAAATCCCTCATGTAGATGTCACTCAGGATGTGAACGCTGACGACCGCGATGACTTGGTAGTGCCTGACTCCGATGGCTTCTCGGTGTTCATCCAGATGAGCGATGGCGTGTTCGCCGAGAAAGTGAAGATCGGTCCGCCAACCGAGATGCAGAGAATCCGCGGGGCAGACGGATATCGATACGCCCCTTGGTTTCAGAGCCGTGTCCACGAAATCGACTACAACAGAGATGGGCACACCGACCTCGTGTTCTGGGATGGTGATCACTTCAAGGTTCATCTCCAAGATGAGAGCGGATTGTTTGCACCAAATGCCAAGATCTTCACAACAGATGTGGCATTCGACTCGGACCGACTTTCCTTACTCATTACAGGGAACATGGTAGGAAAGGTGCTGCACTCGTTGGCTGACCTGAACGGCGACGGAGTCGCTGACTTGGTGGTTTTCAAGCTTTCAGGCATGAATATCTCCAGCAAGCACTCCAGTTACGAGGTGCATTTCGGCGCGCCAACACCCGATGGCGGCACCACTTTCGCACCGGATGCTGACATCGCGTTCCAGTCGGACGAGAAAATCCAGCTCGGGATGGACCAGCATGACTTCAATCATGATGGTCAAGTTGACCTGATGATCACGACCATTGATGCCGAGTTTCTCAAGGGTAGTCTCTGGAAAAGCATCAAGGGATTCATGGGTGATGACATTTGGCTGAGGCTTGAGTTCTACCGAATGGATGAAGGTCGCTATCCAAATACACCCAACACCACCCGTAGCATCGCGTTAGACGGAGTTCCCAGTAATAGCGAACCCGGGTGGGTGCCACTCGACATCGTGCTCCGAGGAGCAACCCATGAGAGGCGGAACACTCAGCAGAGTTACCCGCGAGCGTTCAATACAACCTTGCGCATCGCGGATGTTACTGGCGATGGCTACTCGGATCTCCTCATCGCCGATCACCCACGGATTATGGTTGTTTTCGTCGGCGTACCGGGACCAGAAATATTTGCCCGGCAACCTCAGCAAGTGAAGGTCGCCATTCCCAACGACGAGGAATACACGTGGATGGTTGACCTCAACAAGGACGGGATACAGGATATCCTTATGCATTACCCTTTCACGCTACGAGACGCTCACGGAGCCCAGAAACTGCCTGCGGGAACTGAACCGAATCGGGTGAGGTTGATGATTGCCCGATAAATCCATCGGTTATATTTTTGTCTGTAGGTTAACACTGTTGATTTATTTACCTATGTTAATTTATTGAAAATCCGAAATTGACGGATCTCAACAAGGACGGTAAACAGGACATTCTCATATACCATCCGTCCACTACTAAGTCACATTGGATAACACTGCTAATTGCCCAATAAATAAAGTAGTAGGCACACGCCGTGTGCCGTAACTCTATCGAAAAAGGAGATAAACAATGACACGCACAATTTTCTGTCTGACCTATATCCTTATCGGGATAACCTTCAGTTTCTCAGCACAAGCACAAGAAGACGACCTTGCTCAAAACGGTGCGCAGCAAGACAAATTCCTCACGAGTGACTCGACATTTGGTATCGGACTTCAGGGGGCTACCTCTGAATTTGGTGGAATTAGTTTTCGCTATACCGGGCTCGCCCCCATATACTTTCAAACCGTCGGACGTTTTATTCTCAAGGATCAGGATAGCGACCACATGTTCGGAGGTGGTGTCTCATACGCTATATTTGAGCACCAAGGCAGGTGGCATACATCACGACTCTATTTCACCTTAGAAGGAGGGTGGCAATATAAAGAGGAACGGGATATCCTTACCACGACGTTAGGAGGTGGACTCGCTTTTGGAGGTGAACTTGTGTTCTCACTCGGCGGTATTCCGCTCGGTTTGAACGTGGAAGTCGGGCAAGGATTTGGCAGGGAAAAAACCGACGCACAATCTAAAGGTCTCGCGGGCGTTTTTGTAGGGATGGGTATACATGCCTATTTTTGATGAAAGCCTTGCTTTATAAATTGAGTAGGATATAATCTCGCCAAAAGAAAAGGCGTAGTAAAACGTAGACAGAAAGGCATTGGCACGACAGCCAATGCCTTTTTATTCCTGCCAAATGCCGACTTCTTGATAGAAACGGACTGCACCCGGATGAAAAGGGGTGCCTATATCCTTGACGACATTTTTCGGATTGATGGCTTTGCCAGCACCATGCCGTTTCACGACTTCCGCGCGATGCGTATACAAAGTCTTTACGAATTCGTAAACCGTATTTTCATCTGCATTCTCAGCACTAATCAGGTGCATCGCGCCCACGTTCATGCTCGCGAACGGCTCCATCTGTCCTTTGTAGGTATTGGCAGGGATGGTTACGGCATTAAAGAAAGGATAATCTGCAAAGAGAGACTGTTTCGCCGCATCGTCGAATGGGATGAAAAAGATGTTTTGCGACGTACTGGCTTGGGTAGCGGCTGGTGTTGGGATCGCACCACCGACGAATGCAGCAGCAGCAGAACCGTCCGCTAACAAATCTACTGCACCGATATAAGTGCTATTAATCGGCGTGAAATCCTCATAGGTGATACCGTGTGCCGCCAATATTGGTTTAAGGAAATACTCAAAGCCCGCACCCGCCGGTCCGACGACAATCCGTTTACCAGCGAAGTCGCGGATGCTACGGATATCGGAAGACTGAGCGGTGAGGAATAGACCGACATTCGGAGCAAGCGTCATGACGTTACGGATAGCGTGTTCGGTTGCCCATGCCCCTTCACCGCGCACAGCAAAATAGGAGATTGCGGCGTTAGCGAGGGCAAATTCCAGTTCACCATTCACGACGCGCCGGATGTTTTCCTGTGTGCCTTTCGTGGCTTCAGCGGTCACTTCCCAGTTTGCGTCTTGGATGTTCCCGGCGACGACCTCGGCGATTGCGGAACCGACGACGAAGAACGCGCCACCAGCAGGGGCAGTGCCAATGCTGATATAGCGACGTTTTCTGGAATTATCGTTCATTAACTCGGTGGGTGTATCACCCTTCTCGTTTTGGGCAGTGTCGCGTTTTGAAGCATTATCGCACCCAATTGCGAGTATAACGCAGAAAATCGATAGATAGGACAGGATTGATTTCATGAGGTCTCCTATGAGGTATGGTTGTTTCGGATTTGCAAAGTCCTCCAACTCCGTATCAATGGAGTGGCACTTCAGGTGGAAATGGACACATTTCTGCCATCGCCGGGAAGATATGCGTTACATCTTTTCTGAATACATCTCCACTCAAAATATCAACGATGCCGCCCTGATGCTCTGGGTATTCTGATAGGAACCGTGCAAAACTAAATTCCTTAGTGTAGAAAGCGTAGACGAGTTTCCGAAATGCCTCCATCCCCTTTACAAACGCAGGTCCGAAACTTCCGAGTTGCGTTTCGGAGAAGTCATTCTTATCGAACGCTTCGATGATGACATCCGCTGCCATCTCTCCAGATTTGAGTGCCAGAAACAGTCCAGTTGAATAGACGGGATCCAAGAACCCGAATGCATCGCCTACCAACACCCAGTTGTTGCCTGCGATACGACTGGCGCGATAGGAGAAGTCTTTTGTGGTTTGGATGGGGAGGAGTTGCTTCGCGCCTTCGAGCCGTTGCTGCAATGGCGCACACTTCGCGAGTTCTTCGGTGAAGATCTTTTTGGCATTGAGTTTGCCATCGGCATCTCTTCGATTCTGGAGGAGATAGTCTAATTCACCGACAACCCCGATACTCGTGCGGTTATAAGGGAGCGGGATCGACCAGAACCAGGAATCTTTATCTTCGGTGTGTAGGATGAGCGTCGCGCCTTCGTCAATGCCTTCGTCTCTGTGTCCGCCTTCATAGTGCGTGAAGAGCGATGCCATTTTAAGGTTCGGTTCTATCGTATTCAAGTTCAGTTGCTTTCCGATGAGAGATCGCTGCCCAGTGGAATCCACAATGACGGTTGCATGGAGCGTTTCACGGGTGCCGTCTGTGTGCTGTATAACAACGCCATCTGCCGTCTCCTTTTCAAAAAGGACTTCTCGCACACCTATCCCCCTGCGGATATCTACCCCTTTTTCTTTCGCATTGTCCAGAAGCATTTCGTCGAACTCACTCCGTAGGACCTGCCATGTGACAGCACTATCATGGGGATTGGTTTGAAAGAAGTAGAACGGCGTGGAGGCTTTGCCGGAGCGGGAGTAGAACTGCACACTGTACTTCTGCGGGAAATGACTTGTCCTCAGTTTTTCGAGCATACCGAGTCGTTTGAAAGTCCAGTACGTCGCGGGAATCAGTGATTCTCCGATTTTGAATTGCGGTGTGTTTGCCCTTTCAAGTAGCAGGACGCGATGCCCCTGTTCAGCAACGAGCGTTGCCACGGTGCTTCCGGCGGGCCCGCCTCCAATAACGATGGTGTCATAGGTGTGGTGTCTGTTCATTTCGTTATCATCATTCCTCAAACCTATTTTGGTTGAGTTGCTAAAGTGGTGAATTGGTAAAGATTTAATCGGTTACAGTCTTTGCGCAACGAAAACCATAGTGGTGATTCGTGAATGAAGGTGAATTCCCACGGCGATTGGTGCTTCTCACCATACGTAGCACGCGTGAAGTCTTGATGTTTTTGAAGTTATTTATTTGTAATTCTTCCTATAATCATTGTGATGGGTCCGAAACCTTAAAGCCGATCCGGTAGGCAGCTGGAAACCCGATTCGCAAACCGTAAATGGTCGCATCGGGACGCTTGGCGAGAAGACTATCCGTGGCTACCAAATCTTCATCAGCGATCGCATAGTCCCCTGTTTCTATGTCAATCACCAAGAATTTCCCTTTATGCATAGATTCAACTTTGTCCCGTATATTTTGCTGATAGAGTGCTTCACCGCGTACAGCAATAGTCTCAGAGGTTTTATCAGAGTATGGCATCATTCAACAATTATAAACCCCAAAGATTTAGATGTCAAGGGAAAGCAAATCATTGAACTCCCAACGCACAATGATTTGCGCGACTACTAACTGAGGTGTGTTGCTCATGAGGCTCGTTCATCGGTGAATCGGTTTGACTTAAGCTCAGACCTCGGTAACGTTTCAAGTGGGACTGCTTTGACTATGGCACGTAAACCTAACTCGTCTCGGATCGCAGCAGCGACGGCGGTAGCAGTTTCAGCGGGATTTGGGTGCGTAGATTCAACCTGGATTTCCAATTCGTCGAGCGTGCCTGTTCCATAGACACGTGCCGAGAACTCACGGACATCTGGAAACTTGAGGACAATGTTTTCGAGCGTAGCAGGATACACGTTCAAACCACGGATGATAACGGCTTTGTCTATCCGTCCAATAACGCCGCCATCAAGGACACGGCTTCCCCAACCGCATTCACACGCCGCTGATTTTAGCTTGACGTAGTCTCCCGTCCGATAGCGGATAACCGGCATACCGACGCGCCCTAAATTCGTAATGACTAACTCACCTTCGTCTGCCGGGTTTCCAGTTTCTGGATTAAGCACTTCGCAGATAAATTCATCTTCGTTGAGGTGGACACCCGCTTGTGGTTCGCACATAACACCCCATGCACCGACTTCTGTCGCACCCGCATGGTCGTAGGCACGCGCCCCCCAACGACTTTCAATGCGGTGTTTCGTAGCGGGTAGACTCGCTCCCGGTTCACCGGCGTGAATTGTTACCCGAATTGAAGTCTCTTCAGGTAGATTGATGCCGTCTTGTTCTGCGACTTCAGCAAGCCGCAATGCGTATGTCGGTGTAGCAATTAGCACTGTTACATCGTTGCTGAGGATAGCGCGTATCCGTTGGTCAGAGGTCATGCCTCCATTTGGAATGATAAGCGCACCTAACTGCTGCGCACCGTGATACGCGCTCCAGAAACCGATAAAGGGACCGAACGAAAAGGCGATCATGAGTCGGTCTGCCGAGGTTACACCAGCGGCGCGATAAATTTCCCTCCAACATTTCCCCCACCAGTTCCACGATTCTGCTGTATCTAACCATCGCAGTGGTGAACCCGTTGTACCTGACGTGCGGTGGAGACAGGTATATTGCTCCAATGGAAAGGTGAGATTTGTCCCGTAAGGCGGATGCGACACCTGATCGGTGCTAAGCTCTTCTTTTGTGGTAAATGGGAGTTGCCGGTAGTCCGCCAACGTTTGTACGTCGTTTGGATGCGTGACCCCGGCTTCAGTGAGTTTGTGTCGATAGAAGGCATTGGTATCCACCACCGGAGCAAGCATCTCACGGAGGCGGTATAATTGCGTTTGTCTGTCCATATTATTGTATTTGAGCGGTGGATGTGGAAGTCCGAGGTTGTTTTGCTGACCGCTGACTGCTGATTGCTGATTTAGGTATATCGCGTGTTCTGGTATTCAGGAGCATAGAATGCCGGAAGCAGGCTATCGACCTGGAGCAATCCGCGTTGCGTCAGTTGAATTTCGTCTGATGCGGCGTTGACATGCAACATACCGTCGTTTTGCAGTTTCTCATAGGGTTCAGCAAAGGTGTCAAGGATGTCTGCGTCGAACTTCGCTTTGAAGTAGGAGGGTCTAATCTTTCCGAGTTTGAGTTGCAGTATCATCTCCCGCGTCAACCGTTCCGCTTCTGTTGGCTTCAGTGCTCGATAGACTGGAATCCTATCTTCCCCAAGGTGGCTGAGGTAGTCTCCCCATGAAGGCGCGTTTTGGAAATGGATCCCGCTGAGGTGTGAGAAGGAGGCAACACCTGTGCCTATCATATCGCTACCCTGCCATACAGCATCACGGTAGACGAACTGACACGGTTTGTCCTTCTTGAGCACGGTATACGCGCTGGATTGTGCGTAACCGGCTTGCTCGAACTGTTCAAAGGCGTATTGGTGCCATTCGCGTTTCAGCTTCCAGTCTGCGACCGGCAGTGTATCGCCGCCGAGGATGTCTTTAGAATAGACGGTGTTGAATGGTAATTCCAACTGATAAACGGTGACACTATCCGGCTCAAGTTCGATGGTCTTTTGGACGGTTTCTCGCCAGCTTTCCCATGTCTCGCCTATCATACCTGAAATGAGGTCAATGTTAACCTGATCGAACGCCAACGTCTTTATCCACGGGACAATGCGATACACCTCTTTGGACAGGTGTGCTCTACCGTTTTCAGCGAGGATCTCGTCGTTCAAGTTCTCAACACCGAGGCTCAGTCGGGTTACACCGATCCCTTTGATCGCCTCTACTTTCTTTTCGGTCAAGGTGCCGGGTTCGCATTCAAAAGCAACCTCTTCGGCGGTATCCCACGGCATCACCCGTTTGACCCTGTCAACGAGAGTCGTCAGATGTTTAACGCTGATATAGGAAGGTGTCCCGCCACCGAAATAGACGAATCTCAGAGGTCTGCCAGCAATTGCGGGTTGCGTGCTGTAAAGTTCGACCTCTTTCGCGAGTGCGTTCAGATACGTGTCGATTTCCGAACTGTTTTTGTCCGTATAGACGCGAAAATAGCAGAATTTGCACCGTTTGCGGCAGAAAGGGATGTGGAGATACAAGCCGAGTGTAGCGTCTGGACGCGGTTGTTCCCCGAGCGAGCGCTGCACTTCAGGGACATCCGACTCACCCCATACGGAATACGGCGGGTAGTTGGAGACGAAAACGCTTCCTACGGTTGTGTCTTTTGAATCTATGCCTGCTGTCGCAGGTTCCGGTTTTGTTTCGGGCATTATTGATGCTCCTTTATCTTAAGCGGCATCGGCATTTTTACGATCTGGTTGTGTTGGATGCGGCGCGAACGCTCCGATAACGTGAACGCAATTTCTATTCTCACTGCGAGGCGAAATCTGCGATAGGTGTGATGTATTGTGTCGGTTTCCTCTGATTCTTAGTCAAACTCACGTTCAAATAAGTTCACATTATTATACCATGAAACCATAGATCGTGCCAATCTATGTTGACCCGAAACAGTACAGGATCCCGTCCTCAGTCCCGATGTAGATTCTACCGTCGGAGACGCTCGGTGAGGCGACGATAGATGAACCTGTTGCGAATTCCCACACCGATTCCCCAGTCGTAATATCTAAAGCGATAAACAACCCACGAGTTGTCCCTAAAAAGGCGCGTTTGCCAACAATGGCGGCGGAAGACTCGATACGGGATTTAGCCGTATACGTCCATAGCGATTCACCTGTCGCCTGCGAGAGCGCATGCACCATCTTATCGCGCCCTCCGATGATAACGCTGTCTTCCGTGAGAGCGGCTGAAGCAAAAAATGGGAATCTGCGTTTCGGATGCCGATACCGCCACACAATCTCCCCAGTGTCTAACGCAACCCCCAATATTTCGGTGCCGTACGTGCCGCAATAAACACGATTTTCTGAAATCGCCGGACTCGCACCGACATACGCACCGAGATTTACCTGTTGCGTCTGCGTGCCATCATCAATGTTGATGACGCGAAGATAACTATCGCATCCGGTGACAATCGCGAAGTTGTTTACCTTACCAGAATCGCTTATAGTGTGCGTCCAGACCCCAGGGGTGCCGTGGACGTAACCTTCAGTCTCTAATTTCCAGACCAGTTCTCCGTTCTCTCGGTTCAGACAGTAGAGGAATCCGTCATACGAACCGAACAACACGCGATTACCAACGACATTTGCCGATGAGATGATTTCACCTTCCGTCGTGAACTGCCATTTCGCTGCTTGGGTGTTGACGTCCACTGCATGGAAAATCCCATCCCCATCGCCGAAGTAGGCAACGCCGTTGTGAATAGAGGGCGAAGCTTTGATCGCTCCCTCTACCTGATACGTCCACTTTTTTCCGCCGGTTTGTGCGTCAAGTGCGTAGAGGGTTCCGTTTAATGCGCCAACGTAGACTGTGCCATCAACGACTGTAGCAGTGGATTCAATCATATCGTCTACCTGAAAAGTCCAAAGCAATTGCGGATTTTCGGGGAGTTGGGAATCGGCGACACCCGTGAGTTGTGGGTTACCACGAAAACTTGCCCAGTTACCAAAAGATACGGTTGAGGCAAGAAGTAGTAGAGCACAGATAATAAAGGCTTTTGTTCCTCTGTGATCGCGGACATACCGCTGGCGAGGTTTGTAACCTCGCTTCTGAAATATATCGTTAAATGCTGACGTATCAATAAACTTTTTCATAAAGGTTCATAAAATCTCTGGTATTCAAAGAACGCGGGTTGAACTGTGCTGTCCACTGTGTCGCCGCTTCCTTTGCCAACGTCGGTATGTCTGCCGTTCCTATGGCGTATTGGACAGAGGAATCCCGAAGTTTGTTCGGTAAGTTGCCAATCTGCTTGAGCATTGTAATTCTATCTGCTAAGTCTCCATCCGGGTACAGTTCACGATAGGTTTCTCCTGCCACAGTGCTATTGAATCGGATGACGTGTGGTAACATCAAACCCACAGCAACACCGTGGATGACCTCATATCTCGCCGTCAAAGGATTAGCACAGGCGTGTGCGGCACCCAGCATCGAGTATTCAATCGCAAGTCCGGCGAGGTAAGCACCAAACAGCATTTTGCTTCGGGCTATAGCGTTATCTGTGGATTCAAGACACGCCTCGAAATGCGTGTTTAGCAATTCCCATGCGTGCCGTGCGAACATCTGGGACATCGGGTTGTGTCGCGTTGAGACGAAACTTTCAACAGCGTGTGCGATCGCGTCTATACCGGTGATTGCGGCGATCGGTCTCGGCAAGGTTTTGGTGAGCGTTGCATCCAAGATGACAGTCCTGAATCGTGCTTTTGTATCGCCACACGCCATTTTGATGTGTGTATCTGCCTGGGCAATGAGTGCGAAGGACTGTGCCTCGCTTCCAGTGCCGATGGTCGTCGGAATACCGATAGAGGGAAGCATCGGTTGTGTTGCCTTGTTTGTGCCCCAATAGTCTTCCATCTTTCCGTCGTTTGTGAGCAGGAAGTTTACGCCTTTCGCACAGTCCATTGCGCTACCGCCACCGAGTCCGATGATAAGGTCTATCGGTGCGTTAGTCTTCGCAACCGCAAGCGCAGCATCAACATCTTCCGTCGTAGGGTTGGGGGTCGTGTCGGCAAAAACAGAAGCGGTAATCCTTCCGCTTTGCAGTGCTGAGACGGCTCTCGCGAGGATGCCTGCCTTTTCTATACCGGCATCTGTCACGATGAGGACGTGACTCCCCCCGCGTTCGCGGGTCAGTTCACCGAGTCTCTCGATCGTGTTATCACCGAAGATAACCTGTTGGTTCAGTTCGCAATCAAAAGGTTCCATGTATGAAATCCGATATGATATAGCACGCGTATCGTGCGTGCCAGTGGAGGATTGAATTGTAAAGTCCTTTAAAAGGATACCAAAGTCTGAGGATGGAAGTCAAGAGAAAGCGCGGGGCCTTTTCATGGTTTTCATAGTGAAAACGAAAGGTGATAGAAATTCAGAAATGGGTTTGAACCTACGTAACGGCTGGATTATGGATGGTTTTTTGGAAGGTTTTTGGGCAGGGAAGGTACTATGAAATCTTAGCATAGTTGTCTGAATTGGGATTTTAGAATTTTCAGGATGATTACAGTCAGATATCAGATGGTGAGGTTAGACACCTCACTATCAAAATAGGGGAGCAACTGTGCCAGCCATGTTAGCGACGCTATACAAGCCCCAGCGGGGCGGCATCTGTGTAGAAAAAGTATAATATAGAATCAAGCCCCAGCGGGGCGGCATTTGTTAGAGGTTGTCAATAGTCTGGAACACGGATTGTCACGGATGACACAGATGACGCGGATTGGAAATCTGTAACGTCAGATAATCTATTAAGAAACGGTTGTTTGTTTTACTGCTGTGCCTGCGGGGGAGTTAGCATTGCGGCAATATCCTTTGGTAGTTTAACGTTATGTTTCTGCTCAAAGTCGGCAATGTTTTCGTATTCCTTCTTGCGAAATATAGCGAAATGCTGCGAAAGAGGAGGAACTCCATCTCAATGCGTATGAAGATATAACCGAGGCGAGAGAACGCATCGGTCCTTTTATGACATAGGTGTATCACCAGGAACGCCCATAGGTGTCAATTTAGTGTTTAACATTAGTATATCTGATACACCTGTCACCCCTCTGGGGTTTGATACATACTGACCTCATGCCGCTATACACCTATCGCCTCTCCGAGGCTTGTGGGGATCGTATTTCAGCACCAGCGGTGCGCAAGGTCTATAGAAAATATAGGTCCCTTATATCCCAAGCACCAGCGGTGCGAAAGGTGGAACGTCTAAATCGGGTTTCCACAATCATACAATCACAGACATTTCCCTAAATTGACACCTATGGTGTATCACCAGGAACGCCACATTCGGCATTAGGGTATTTAACACCTGCCGAATGTGAGCAACAAAACTTGTCTTAACTTTGCTAAATTTTGGTCTAAATAAGCGTATGCACTTCAGTTCATATATTACCGTTTCTATCCTATATTCCTCTGACTAATCTCAATTATACAACTCAGAGATGAGTTTGTCAATCTCATTTTTGTAAAGGATATGGACCTCGAATTTTCACAGATTATACGGATAACGCGCATTAATATCCGCGAAATCTGTGTCATCCGTCTAATCCGAGATTCAGATAATTTATGCCTTTGGACGCATGATAATACATGTAGGGGAATAAACGGAGGTTGACTCAGATACTGGACTGGAGAGGTATGTTCTGATTTGGTAGGCTAAATAGACAAGGCACAAAGATCATCGGTGTGCCAGCTGACCGTGTGATCGTCAATTTTCTCGGCACCTCGGTTCAGGTACCCATCAATTGATTTACCTTCAAGCACACGGACTTCAAACGTATAAGGTGGGTCGATTTTCAGTGGGACAATCTCAGCGATATTTCGGCAAGCATCCGCCGCAGTCTCGCGAATCAGTTCTCGCGCCCGTTGCGGTGATAGATGCATCGCAAGTTCCTGTCCGAGTCCCTGTTTGGTTTCAACACCATAAATGTTGGGGATAAGTTGCTTCGCTTCCGCAACCGCCTTATCGTCACCAGAGATGAAAACCGTTGGGACATTGAAGGTGCCTGCGAGTGCGGCACGGCAACCGAATTCCCCGATCATGTTCCCGTTGAGTTTGTAATATTCAATGGACAAAGAGGAATACGTATGACTTAACGGAGCATTTGGTGTGCCTGCCATGGCGTGTTGTCCTAAGAAAAAGAGAGCGTCATAGGTCTCGTCAAGATAGTAGGGTGGACGGATAGGACCCCGCGCGATGAGTTTCGCCTTCGGATGAAATTCAAGCACATCAATCCCGCCACTCCCATGTCCATCCCAGACTACAATTTCTGCGTCTGCATCCACATCAAGAATACCATCAACAGCCGCATTGATCTCCTGCGTCAGTAATCCCATAGCGGTCTGTTTTTGGGGACCTTCTTCACGGGTTTGACTGAAGCGGGATACCATCGCAACGCCTTCTAAGTCGGTTAGAATGTAAATCTTCATGGTCGGGATCCTACCAACTAAGACACAGTCCAAGTCTCGCCTGCGTTGAGGAGTGCTTCGAGGTTGCCGTCCCCCGTACGTTCTTTTGCAGTGCGGATTTGGTTTGTTACCAGATCTTCGTAGCAGGGTTGTCGGACACTGCGGAAGATGCCGATCGGGTCGGGTATATCAGTCGTGTCACTCATCCGTGCAAGGAAGTTCGCCAAGGTGGTGTTCTCGGCATACTGATCGTGGACGATGAGATCCTCAGTGGAGTACTCGCTATTTGTCGTGTTGACGACTTCAGGTTGGAAGCCGTTCAGGCGGATACCCTTGTCATGTTCTGTTCCAAAAACGAGGGGTTCGTTATGTTCCAGAAGCACCGTGTTGTCAGCCTTTGTATCTTTTTCCGTGTATTGGAAAAAGGCTCCGTCGTTAAACACGTTGCAATTTTGGTAGATTTCGATGAAGGACGTGCCCTTGTGTTCAAACGCTGACTTGATAATGGCTCGGAGGTGATTTGGATCTCTGTCCAGTGAGCGTGCCACGAATGTTGCACCGGATGCCAATGCGAGGCTAATCGGATTAAAGGGGGTATCCACTGAACCGAGAGGGGTGGATTTCGTCTGTTTCCCTTGCTCGGATGTGGGTGAGTATTGTCCCTTCGTGAGTCCGTAGATACGGTTGTTAAAGAGCAGGACGTTGACATCGAAATTGCGGCGCATCAGGTGGATGAAGTGGTTACCACCGATTGAAAGGGCATCGCCATCTCCTGTGATAATCCACACAGAGAGGTCAGGGTTCGCCATTTTTACACCGGAGGCGATCGTTGGGGCTCTACCGTGAATGGTATGAAAGCCGTAGGTGTCCATGTAATATGGGAACCGGCTCGAACACCCGATACCGGAGATAAAGACAATGTTTTCTTTGGGGATGCCGAGTTCCGGCATAATACGTTGTGTCTGAGCGAGAATAGAGTAGTCGCCGCAACCGGGGCACCATCGCACGTCTTGATCGGATTCAAAGTCCTTTTTGGAGAGGGTCGGTACTCCGGCAGGTATGCGTGAGGTTCTTTTGCTTCTCATGATTTGTTTACCGCCTTTTGGCGTTAGGGCTAAACGTGCCCTGTTTCTTTAAGTATTTCGTCAATTTTCGATGCCAGTTCAAAAACGTGGAAGGGTTGCCCTTGTACCTTGTTAAGCCCGACTGCATCAATGAGATAAGTGCTACGGATGAGTTGGCGGAGTTGCCCACTGTTTTGTTCGGGAATTAAAATCTTTTTGAATCTCTGTAGAATGTCGGCTAAATCTTTAGGGAAGGGGTTGAGATGTCGGAGATGGACGTGTCCTATTGGAAGTCCGTCGGCGATACAGTTTTCTGCCGTGGTTCGGATTGCACCGTAGGTACCGCCCCATCCAAGGAGCAGGATCTCTCCTTCTTGGGCACCGAACACTTCCGTCGGCGGCAACTCATTGGCGATGCCTGCGATCTTTTCTGCACGAATTTCCACCATCCTTTGGTGGTTTTCTGCATCGTAGCTGACGTGTCCCGTCACATCTGATTTCTCCAAGCCTCCAATCCGGTGTTCTAAGCCAGCGGTACCGGGTTTCGCCCACGGACGCGCCAAGGTCTCTGGATCGCGTAGGTAAGGTTCAAACCCGTTGCGGGTATCTGCGCTCACCGCGAAATCGGGTCTAATTTCCGGTAGTTCGGAAAGTTGCGGAATCTTCCACGGTTCAGCCCCCATCGCAATGTAGAGGTCGGAGAGGAAGATCACCGGTGTCCTATATTTCACGGCGATACGACAGGCTTCGTAGACGGCTTCAAAGCAGTCGAACGGACGTGACGGCGCGATGATAGGCAACGGCGATTCGCCGTTCCTGCCGTAGAACATTTGCAAGAGATCCGACTGTTCCGTCTTTGTCGGCATCCCTGTTGACGGACCCGCACGCTGGATGTTACAAACGACGAGTGGGAGTTCGGCAATCATAGCGAGGTTAATCGCTTCCGATTTGAGCGCAAGCCCCGGTCCGCTACTACCGGTCACGCCGAGTGAGCCGCTAAAGGAGGCACCGATTGCAACGCCAACGGCGGCAATCTCATCTTCCATCTGCATCGTGACGACACCGAAATTCCGGTATTGGGCAAGTCCGTGGAGAATATCGCTCGCAGGTGTGATTGGGTAGCTACCGTAAACCAGCGGTAGACCGGATTGATGTGAGGCTGCGACAAGTCCAAGTACCGTTGCCATGTTGCCTTCGATGTTTCGGTAGGTGCCGGGTTCAAACTCGGCGGGTTTCACGTCATAAGAGACGGCAAATTGCTCGGTAGCTTCGCAGTAAATATTCCCCGCGCGGAGTGCCAGAATATTGGATTCTACATACTCGGGTTTTCTCGCAAACTTCGCTTTGATCCACTTCATCGTATATTCCATAGGACGATTGTAGAGCCAGAGGATCATACCGAGCGCGAAAAAGTTTTTACATCTGTCGATTTCTGGGTTGCTTAATTGTGTGGCTTCGAGCGCTTTTCGAGTGAGTTGTGTTAATTCGACGCGGAAAACTTGATATTTTGTAAGTTTATCATCTTCGAGTGGATCTTCTTCATACCCCGCGAGTCGTAGATTGCGGCGCGCGAAATTGTCTGAATTGACAATCAGGATACCGTTGGGTTTGAGTTTGTTGAGGTGTACTTTTAAAGCGGCGGGGTTCATCGCGACGAGAACATCGCAGAGATCTCCGGGGGTATGAATCTGTTCGCTTGAGAAGTGGAGTTGGAACCCGGATACTCCAGCTAACGACCCAGCGGGTGCGCGAATCTCAGCGGGATAATCGGGTAGCGTGGCGACATCGTTCCCAACGAGGGCGGTAGTCTCAGTCATTTGTGTGCCAATCGTCTGCGACCCATCGCCGGAGTCGCCAGCAAATAGGATTGTCGCTTCCTCGATTTGCTCTACTGGCTTGCGCATCACAATCGTCCTTTTTTAGGATAGGCGCGTATTTGGAAGGTGCACCTACAAGAGATTAGAAGACAGGTGCATGTTTGGCAATCGCACCTAAGAAATATGAAAAGTTTAGAGGCATTTACGCACCCTCTCTGGCTTTCAAGGCATCTCGAACCGGTTTCGGTGGGAGCGTTAAGACTTCTTGGAGAAATTCCTCGACGAGACAGGAGATTACGTCACGAATCGATACCATACCAATCGGACGATTCTCTGGATCAACAATAGGGACGTGTCGGTAACCACCCCCTGCCATGTGAAGGATGGCGGTGATCAGCGTATCTTCGGGTTGTGCTGTCTGCGGATCTGCGATCATGAATTCTTTAACGCCAATGTCGTCCAAGCCGCCGACCTGTTTATTGAGAATTTGGTTGAGTACGTCTCGTTCACTAAATATCCCGCGGAGATAACCGTTTTCAACAACAGGTGCCGCGCCGATGTTGTTTGCTAAGAGCAGGTCAATCGCCTCGTTCGTGCTGGCGTTGATGTCAATCTTAATAATCGGACGCATCAAATCTTTTAGCGAAACCTGAATCTCTTGCGCATTCCATGCTCTTAACGCATCGTCTTCGTCCATCTGCTCTAATTCTTCGTCAATTGCCAAATCATATAGCATGGTTACGCCTCCTACGCCTGATTTTCTATAAATATGGCGATATGTTCTAAGATATCGCGAGTTGAAATTATTCCGATGGGGTACGCCTCGCCTTGGTCGTCCCAAACACAGAGAGGTAGATGCCGGAAATGACCAAGGTGCATCAGGTTTACTGCAAAGGCAATAGGGTCACTGGCGCGTAGCGTCTCTGGATCCGCTGTCATCACCTGCTCGACCTTAAATTCCGCCGGCGCGGCGCGCTGTCCGCTCAAATGCTGGAGTAGGTCTCGTTCGGTGATGATTCCAACTAATTGTTCATCTTCATCAACGACAAGAACACACCCCGTTCCCCTCTCTTGCATTATATCAATGACAATAGAGACAGGGGATCCGACTTGCACGGTGGTGGGTTGCTTGTAATCCAGTGTGCTGATCGGCAAAGACAGCGTTCTTGTGTCCATCGTAGCTATTCCTTATACTATAACGTTGGAAAACAGATTTGGGTTTCTGATTCTCTCACTTAAAAAGGATACCACATTTTTCGCCGATTTGCAAGAAAATCTGCAGTGAAGAATTTCGGCTGAATTTTGTTCTTACAGACTGTTTGACAGACTGTTTGACAGACTGTTTGAAGGTTAGTTATCAGTTATCGGTAGTCAGTAGAAATCGCAGATGCCACTTGCTCTTACAGAATGGCAGTTAGCGGTCAGCAGTCAGCCATCAGTCGTCAATAGTTGATGGACGATGAAGGAGTCTCTACTACAACCGCTAAACCTACTCATCAGTGATCAACCCTCCGGATTCGGAGACCCCACCTACAAATGTTTATACTGCCAATGTGATAGCGCGAGAGGATCGTGAACCCCATCCCGGAACGACAATCGTCCATCTTCCCGCGGGTCCACCTGCTACCATCAGCAGCAGATCCTCTGCCGAGTATTGCTGTGTGGTGTCAGCGATGTATTGTCGGATGTCGTCTCTGTTAAACCCGTCTTCTGAAATCGTCTTTGCGTGCTCGACGCCAATGACGAGTATGGTTTCACCGACACTGTTGCCGGGGGCGGCGATGTTCTGCGCAATTGTGTTGAGAATGCCTTCTGCGGTGTTGTTACCGTGGTCGTTGACGGTTTGGGGACCGGCACCCGCGAAGATGGTAACAGTACTATCGTCCGCTTGGAAACCGCGTTCGACATGCAACGGATCCCAAGGACTCTCTTCCTCTTTTTCAGCGATGCAACAGGTATATTTGCCAGCGTGTCCGAATGCCGAGCGGTCGAGTTCACCGGGCAATCCGCCACCGATATTCGTGCAGATGAGTCGTAGCGTACGACCGATCGTTGCATTCGCTCGCCATCCTTGCCCAAAGAGGTTGAACCCATCGTTAATGTCTAACTGCTTTCGGATAGGTCCATTCACAACGAGTACCGGTGAAACATGCGATGTTGTGACTTGAACACCGTGGAGGTTGAACTGTTCAGATGTCATCGCTTCCACTGCAGTGAGAATAAGCGGTAGATATTCCGGTTTGCATCCTGCCATGACAGCGTTAATCGCGACCTTTTCGACAGTGGCTCTGCCCCATTTTGGAGGCACAGCTGCGATGAGTTCATCCGGATCTCGGTTTGTTCCGCTGAGCATGCGTTCGACGCGTTCAGGGGTCGGTGGAACGACGGGAAGCCCATCCGTCCATCCGTTCTGATAGCAGACCTCAATAAGGTCTTCGGTTTCATCAATTTCTAACGCTGCGGACTGCCATTCTTGTGCCATGTGGTTTCCTTTCTGTGATTAATTTTGAATATGCCCGTTGAAGTATGTTACCATATTAGCATAGATTTTTTAGGTTGGCAAGATACTCTTTGTCCTTGTAGGAGAGAACTCCGATTCCCGACTCTTTTAAAATACATTAGGAGTAAAAAATGAAAACTATGACCCTTCAGAAAATCATTGCGGCGCGGCGCGTCGTCACACAATATTTAAAACCTACACCTTTGGTCCATTATCCAGAATTATCCGAGCGACTCGGATTTCAAGCATACATCAAGCACGAAAATCATCACCCAACGGGCAGTTTTAAAGTGCGCGGCGGCATCAATTTCATGTACCACCTCCCGCAGGCACAACGTGAAAAAGGGGTTCTTACGGCGACACGTGGGAATCATGGACAGTCGATCGCTTACGCAGCGGCACAATTTGGTGTCAAGGCGACTGTTGTTGTGCCACACGGGAATAATCCCGAAAAGAATAGTGCGATGCGGACGTATGGTGCGGAACTGATTGAACACGGTGCCGATTTTGACGAGGCACTTGCACTGTGCGAAACGCTCCAAGCGGAACGCGGACTTTACTACGTTCATCCGTGCATGGAACTTGCGCTCTTCCACGGTGTCGGCACCTATTCACTTGAGATTTTTGAGAGTCTTCCAGACGTAGACGCAATCATTGTCCCTATTGGCGGTGGCAGCGGTAGTTGTGGTGCTATCACCGTTTCCAAGGCTATCAATCCGGATGTCAAGGTCATCGGTGTGCAAGCAGAAAATGCCCCCGCTATCTACCGTTCATGGAAGACAGGGGGACATGTAGAGACCGATTCTTGTGATACCATTGCCGATGGAATTGCGACCCGTACGCCGTTTTCATTGCCGTTATCCATTATCAAAAAAGGCATTCACGACATTGTTTTGCTCAGCGAAGCGGAACTTGAGGACGGCATCCGTTTGGCGTTGCGGTGGACACACAACTTAGCGGAAGGCGCAGGCGCGTCTCCAATAGCGGCAGCGCATAAACTCACAGAGACGCTGGCGGGGAAACGTGTGGTGATGGTGATGAGCGGTGCGAATTTGGACACGGAAACGCTCAAGCGAATACTCGGCTACCAGTTGTGAATCACGTAGACCGGAGCGGATCCGTCGGTCAATTGGATGGTTGCCGATTCCGCATCTTCTACGAATTCGTTGCGAAGGGCGTTTGTTAAGTCGGGATGGATGTGTAGCGATGCCAAGTCCCAACGTAAATTTTCACTCTTTTCCACAACGATGTTGGGCAATTCCGCAATGACGGAGACGCGTTGCAGTCCGCTGCTTTTTCGAGTTAATCGCACGCCTGATAGCACGTAGTGGATTGTTTGTCTCGGATCCCGCATTTCGGCTATGTAAGGTTCACCTCCGGACACCCGGTAATGCCCAAAACGCATCAGTTTGAGATTCCCAAGAAACTGGTCAGTTTCGTATGCTTCTGGACGTGGTAAACCGCCGTAGATGATGATATGTCGGCAGTCATACTGTTCCATGGCGTAATCCACGGCGAGTTGTCCGTCCGTATAATTTTTGTCTGTCTTTCCTATCCATTCCTGAACGGTCTGCCTTGCTTGTGGGAGGGGTTTGTGTGGGACCGAATCCATGTCACCAATAAGAACATCCGGGATAAGCGAGCTATCCGTATCCCGATTTAATTCATCAAATATGCGGATGCCTCCGTCAGCACAGATGAGCGGAAACCCCTTTTCCACTGCTGTTTTGATCTCTTGACGGTAAAAATCGAGATGCCGTGTATCGTAGTAGCCGTTAAGAAAAATAAGTGCTGCTGTCATCTTTTAATTTTACCTTGCGGTTCGGTCAGGTGGTTTCAGACTTTGATACTCTTCCCGTAGAGCCGCCCTCCATTACATTACGGACTACACGCTTTGGACTAATTTTGATAGTAAAACGAAAAATAAGAGGGCACTTTGGAAAACACAAAACACCTCTCCTTCGCTGGCGAGGATTGCATCCTCGCCCTTGCGTTAGTGTATGGGTAATTATGGGTTTTACTATATAACCCAAGTTGCTACCTAATAGGTTTTGGGTGTTTAAACACAGATTTTTTAGGATAGGACTTACGCACTTCCCCGGTAGGTGCGGTTTCCCAACCGCACCGAATGCTTCTAAATAAATGAAATTTACTGATTTTGCGTAAGTCCTGTAGGAAAAGAATCTCTTTACACCCCGTAGGGGTGTTATGTCTATAGAAGATCGGATATTCAAGGAACTGCACCCCGTAGGGGTGCTATGTGAATGAGAAACTGGCAACTTGGGTTATATAACAACATTGTATGATGGAAGCAGTTTGACCGGATGGTAGGAGCGTTTGACACGTTTTAGGTTCTCTAACCCTGAATCGTCCATGGCATTAACCCATCTGTAGGTGTCCCTCAATTCCTTGCAAAACTCGCGATAGACGAACTGTGCGAGTCCTTTTATTCCAATATCCGTAATCTCAAACAGCACACAGAATGTATCCGAATTCAGTGGATATCCGAAGGTATAGCCTCTGACTTCTTCATCAATACGGACAATCCTGCCGAGAAGTCCGAGTACTTCCGCATGCGCGATCGCGATTCGGTGTGCTGATCGAGAATCCTCAAGCATCGCGCAATAAACTGCGTCTTCACATTTTGCTGCGCGTGCGGCATGCCACGCGTCATAGAGTGCGAAACACGCCTCGCGGTCAGCGATGCCGTAGGGTCTAAATTCTGCTGACGGATAACGCTCAATAAAGGCGTTATAATCGTTCCTTTTACTCTTGAAGCGATTGCCGCGCAACTCACTGAGTGTCCGTGTCTCATAGAGGTATTCGGTCTCCTTCAAAGTGGCGCGGAATCCGTCCTCTTCAAAAAAAGTGTGCAGTGCCTGTGGAACATTTTCGATTCGGGCGATGTGTGAATTCCGATTTGATTCTAACATAAATTGGTATGTCGTGCGAATAACATTTCGGTAGTTGTGGTTTTCAGGATCGCACGGCATCGGTAGAATCGGCATGAAATAGTCTTCACCCTGTTTTGCGAAGATGCATAGATGTTCCGCGAGCCGTGCCCAATAAAACTGAAAATGCGCTTTCCACACGTAAAGCGGTGCGAAAGCGTAGTTGGAAAGCCGCGGGCAGGTCTGATGTGCGTATTCCTCAAAAAGTGGCTTGTCATTGAGCGTTAGGGGGTGGAGTTGCATCTGCATAAATAAGAAGCCAGCATACGAAAATTGTAGCCTGCAACAACGGCGCAGGCGAGTTTAAGGAACGCACTTGATAGATGGGACGTCTGTTGTTCCTCCGCAAGGTAAAATTAAAAATTGAGGGTATGGACAATTTTCACGGTCTCTTGGTAATCGCCGATCAAGCTCCAGTTGGCGATTATCTGCGCAGTGACCGATTCGGATTCGACGTAATTGATGACATGGCGAATGTGCTTCTGAAAGGTCTCCGTTTCGAGATGTGCTTCGCCAAACGGGCAGAGGGTATCCACACCGAGCACGACCGCGCTTCCGTCCTCACTGTGCATGAGGGCGAACGGATAGAGTTGACAGTCAAGTGGACGGATCGGATAGATGGTGCAACGACTCGTCTCTGGTTCAAAAAACGGACAGATGTAGAAATCGTTGTGCGGTTTCAGTTGGATCTGAGCACTTTCCCCGTCCGCCTGTGGACGGAACAACACCGGGTCGGCACCGTGTGCGATGGCTTTCTCCGTCTCAAGTTCGGTGAAGATGGGGGCGAGCGGACTATCTACCTCTAAAAATCGGCAGCAGACATCACACGAAAAACAAACGTCGCTGGGAATGATTTGATGGAGTTGTTTGTCTGACATGCTGGGTATCTATTTTGAATTAGATAGACGTTTTAAAGCCTGTGCCTGCTGGCATGAGTTTGCCAGTCATCACACTTTCCTTGATCCCGGAAAGCGGATCTTTTTTTCCTTGAATTGCGGCATCTACCAAAACCTTCCTTGGCTGCTTCAAAGATGCTGCGACAAGGAAGCTCTCTGTATTTAAAGCCGCTTTGGTAATGCCTTGCAAGATAGGTTCGCCTTGAGCACGGACCCCTCCGTTTTTGTAGATTTTCTGATTTTCTCTATGAAATTGGAGTTTGTCTATCTCCTCGTTGAGAGAAAATTGTGTATCTCCGCGTTCGGTAATTCGGATCTTCCGCGACATCTGTCTCACAATAACCTCAAGGTGTTTGTCGTTGAGGCTTTCTGCTGGATACGCCTTTTGTATTTCATTGATGAGATAAGTCCAGGTTGCTTCTTCGCCTTTAATATGCACACCGTTGGTGAAGGAACTACCGGTTTTTAAAATATGGTGTGGGCTCGTGAGGTCCTCTTTCTTCGGTTTAGGGACCTCAAAAAGTTCAATCAGACGGCGTATGCATGCTACAAAATCTGGGAGAATATCTTCATGGCAATCCAAGGGTATCAATAACGGCTGCATGTTAAGTTCACTGATAGATTCTGCTGCGATAGAGCCGATGGGTTTACCGAAGTCAACGGAGGTACCCTTGCTGAGATCGGTGCCATAGCATTTTGCACACACGCCGTGTGCTGTTTCGCACGTCAAAACGGAGTAGACCTTGACGGCTTTAATGTTGGCGTTGTCAATAAGCACAGAGGCATGTGGGGATATGAGTGCTCCCGTACTCACAAGCATTTCTTTTGTAATCGGATGTCTAATATTTTCTGCGGCGGTTCTCCCGCTAATTTTAGCGGCGAGTGTGCTGTTTTCGCTCGCAAATGTGCTGCAGGATCTACGGGTGCCACAATCTTCCGCCGTAATTACAACATCTGATGCCACGTGAACGAGGCTGCGATTGAGAGCCGTTGTTTTGCGGAGAGCCATTGTCCTGTGAATATTCCTCTGACGGAAGCGCGTAGCTCTGCTGAAAGCGTCTATGACCTTTAGTTCATCACGACCAGAGGTAGACTGAAAACAATCTTTTAGCGTCAAGGAACTACCGCTGCGGGTTGCATACGCAAACCCCAGTTTTTGAAGTTTCTCTAAAAAGTGGACGATTACGGCTTTCTCGGAAGTATCAAAACATTGCGTGAGGAGTTCGGTGAGTGTTAATTCTGTTACTTCATCATTGAAAAATGGGATGCGGGTATTTGTGTGTTTATCTATCCATTCCATATCTGACGGAAGAATTTGATTGAAAATGACGCGTCCGACTGTCGTGAGGATCGGTACTTGTTTGCTTGAAAGAAATATCTGAATACTATCGTGTAGTTCTAATTTGCCGGCTTCGTATGCAAAGACCGCCTCCTGTAGATTTGTATAGCGACGGCGGTACCACGATTTGGCGTGAAGGGGTTCAAACACCTGATCGACGTAGGCGCAATACAAGATTTCTGCGTCGGCAATGAATTCGGACGTGGTTCGCGTGAGGAAGTTTAAGCCGATGACCGCATCTCGGGGAGGACACATGAGAGGCTTTCCGTTTAAGCGGTTCCGGATATGATCCCTGGCAAGCAGGCGAAACCTTGCCTCAACACGTGTTGATTTTCTGAGCGGGACGTGTACGGTCACCTCCCCACTATTATTTTCGGTGTTAAAGAGGTCATAGATGGGTGTGGGAACCCTGATTGCGTTACCGTCTATCAGTATAGGCATGAAGGCTTGGATTCTCGGAACATCGGAATTGGGTTGGCTCACCAACAGAATAGGGTGTTGATCGATAACATCCGCTAAGACTTTCCATGCCGGTGAGTCTGGATCAGACTGCTTGGCGAAATATTTTGCCCGTTTCACTGTCTGTGCGTAGCCACAATCTATGAGTTTCTTGATAATAAAAGGCTCAAACAATTTGATAGCGAGTTGCTTGGGTAAACCACATTGGTGCATTCCTAATTCCGGATCGCGAACGATAACACCCCGCCCAGAGTAATTGACACGCTTCCCAATCAGATTTTGCTGGAAAATTCCATGTTTTCCTGTGAGAATATCGGAGAGCGACTTCAGGTGCCGATTTCCTGGACCGGTGACCCGTCTCTTAGCCCGCCGATTGTCAAACAACACATCAACGGCTTCCTGTAATTGCTGTTTTTCATTGCGTAAGATAACTTCTGGAGAGTTGAGTTGCATTAACTTGCGCAGACGATTGTTCTTGTTGAGGATACGGCGATACAGATCATTGATATCGGGAGTAGCAAAGCGTTCACCTCCAAGAGGCACGAGCATCCGTAAACCCGCAGGGAAAACAGGGATTACATCCGCAATCATCAATTCAGGGCATTGTTGGGATTTAGAAAAGCTTTCAACCTGTTGAAGTTGTTTGGTAAGTTTGCGTCTCTTCTGCTTACTCTTGGTTGTCGACAAGACAGCTTTAAGTGTGTCCAGTTCTGCCTTAAGGTCAAGACTGTAGAGGATTTCACAGATAGCACCCGCGCAGGTGGCTGCCCGAAAACCGCCCTGATACTTTTCACTATACTTTGCGTATTCAGTCTCCGTTAGCAGGTCCCGAGGTTCAAGGGGACACGCCGGGTCGGTTACCTCAATGACGATAAATGCCTCATCGTAGAGAACTCGCTCAAGTTGAGGAAGAGACAACCCACAGAGCATGGCAAGTGGCGATGGCAAGGCTCTGGAAAACCAGATATGGGCAACAGGGGCAGCGAGTTGGATATAACCGAAACGTCCACGCCGCACAAGTGAGTGTGTTACTTCTACGCCGCACGCTTCACATATTGTCCCCGCATGTTTCAGGCGTCTGTACCTGCCGCAGTGGCAGCGCCAGTCTTGTTGGGGACCAAAGATCGCCTCACAGAAGAGACCCTCCGGTTCAGGACGGAAAGAGCGACCGTTAATAGTCTCCGCGTTTTTGACCTCGCCGCAGTCACATTTTTCGCGCTCTGGGCATGGCCAGCGCGCCCCTTCCCGTCCGCGCATCTTGCATGCCGTTCGTTTTGCCATATCTTTTATATTTGCAGCTGAAGCTATTTTTATGAAGATGCTGTCAAAGTCATCAAATGTATCATCTAAATGGACATCCGCCGTAAACTTGCTGGTTGTGGTTCTATTGGTATCCATGAGAAAAAAAACGCTTAATAGCATCAATTACGATCTGAATTTCCGCTTCGGTTAATCCAGGGTGAAGCGGTAGACTCACGACGCGTTCAAATGCCGCCTCAGCGCACGGAAAATCGCCGACACGGTAGCCGTATTGTTCCTGATAAAACTCGAAGAGGTGTAACGGGATGTAGTGAACACTGCATTCAATATTTGCCTCGCTCAAGGCTCCGATAAATCCATCGCGTTCACCGGGTGGGAGTTGGATAATGTAGAGATGCCACGAATGCTCGTTGGGATTTTCTGGGGCTACTGGTGTGCTGATGTGCGGAAGATTTGTGAGCTCTTTTTGATAAATCTGCGCGAAATCTCGACGGCGTTCATGCTGTTTGTTGAGTTTCATGAGTTGACACAATCCCATCGCCGCTTGAATATCGGTCATGTTGTATTTATAACCTTCAGTCGCGATGTCATACCGCCAGATAGAGCGTTGCGATTGGCGCGCCCAAGCGTCTTTGTCAATGCCGTGGAGCCGCATCGGGCGGAGGGGTTTGGCGAAGGCATCGTTATTGGTAGTAATCATACCACCTTCCCCTGTCGTCAGGTTTTTATTTGCGTAGAAGCTAAAAGCGGATAGGTCGCCGATGTTGCCGATGTATTGACCTTTGTATTCGGTCGGAATGGCGTGAGCCGCGTCATCAATGAGGACGAGGTTATGGTTTCGGCAGATGTCCTGTAGCGCATCCATGTCACATGGGAGACCAGCAAAATGGACGGGCATTAGTGCCTTCGTGCGTGAGGTTATCGCCTGCTCGATTTTGGTTATGTCGATGTTCAAGGTATCGGGTTCGATGTCCACGAAGATGGGTTTAGCACCGACATATCGGATCGCCTCAGCCGTCGCTGTGAAGGTATAAGGAGTCGTGATGACTTCGTCGCTGCTACCGATCTCGGCGACAACAAGGCTTAGATGCAAAGCGGCGGTGCAGGAACTGACAGCGATGGCGTGTTTAACACCGAGGTATTCGGCGAAGGCACGTTCAAATTCACGCACTCTGTTACCTGTGCTAATCCATTTAGAGGCGAGGACTTGGCTAACGGCTTCGATTTCGGTATCATCAATCCACGGACGACTAAACGGTATAAAAGGGTTTTTTGCCATTTTAATTTTACCTTGCGGTTCGGTCAGCAGAGTTAGATATTTAACGCGCCTCTCCGTAGAGCCGTCCTCCACTTCGTTACGGACTACGCGCGTGGGTTTCATGATTCCGAGATAGAAGAAACGTCAACACTCCAATCTCAATCGTGGATTAACCGAAAACCTGCGCGTAACGTAGTGGAGCGCAGTCCAGGTCCCCATAGTTTAAAGATGAGTTTGTTGCAAAATTTGGATCATTGCCTCAAGAGCAAGGGTGTAACTATATGTCCCGAAACCGCCGATGACACCAACTGCAACCGCTGATATGTAGGAATGATGCCGAAATTCTTCGCGAGCGTAAATATTGGAGAGGTGAATCTCAATGACGGGGAGCGCAACGGTAGAGAGCGCATCTCGGATCGCAACGCTGGTATGTGTGTAGGCTGCAGGATTAATCAAGATACCGTCAGCCCAGTCGATGTGGTCCCCAATAATAGAGACGAGTTCGCCTTCGTGGTTAGATTGAAAAATTTTGAGTGTAATCGCGTGCGGCGATGCGGCTACTTGCCGGTCAAGTGTATTGTTAATATCCGATAATGTTTGATGTCCATAGATTTCCGGTTGGCGTTTCCCTAAGAGGTGTAGGTTCGGTCCATGGAGGACGAGGATATTCATGCGCGTGTTTCCTTTTTACTTAGAGTATTACCTTTGCCGTAGAGAGTATATAATGGATAGGAAAAATTTACAAAGTTTTTTCATGACTGTTGAAATTTGATGGATGCCCTATACTCTCAAAAACATAGTGAAACCCAACTTCATGCTGTCAGCGGCACGGGGGTCTCACAACCAAAGCGTTGGGTTTCACTCGGTATCTGGTTGATATAGTGTGTCTGGCGAGATTTCAATGTATTTAGGACTTACGCACTTCCCCGGTAGGTGCGGAATGTAATACGAGGAATGGAAATGTGATACAAGGAATGGATTTAGTCTATCCCCAGACTAAATCCGGTCTATTCCCAGACCAAATCCCCTAACCGCACCGATTTCGCTATAATAGACTGAATTCTTTGATTTTGCGTAAGTCCTGTGTATTTATAGAGTATTTTTGTGCCCAGATTCCATTACGCGTCAATGGCATGACCAAATTTTTGGCGGTATTCGTCGTGAACCATCTGCTCATAACCCGTCGTTTCCGTTATCGGGAGGTCGATGGGCATCATTCCCAAACGCGAAGATTCGTATAGAGCGATACACATCTCTACATCTTTCCTGCCTTCGATGCCGTACTCCGGTGGTTCTCCTGTGAGTGCCGCTCTCGCTGTGGTCATAATCTCTTCGGCGGTTCCGACATTCCAATCGTCGATTGCGTAAGTTCTGAAAGGATTTTCATAGACAATTTCTGGATCGGTATGCACGACGATTCTCGAAAGGACATCTACGCCATCGACCTGATGCCGTTCCGTTTCGATTGGGATATCTTTCATTTCACCGTTGTCGAGGACCTTCAGCGGAAAATCGGCTGTCCAGAAATCAACATCCGTTATCACACCTTTCGTTCCCATAATCTGTCTGTACTTAATCGTTTCCTCTCCGACTTGGGAAGTTTCATAGATACCGACACCACCGCTTTCAAATTCAATCAGCGTGTGCCCCCAATCCTCGTAGACTCTGTTGGGTCCGGGAGCGAATTGCTTGGTGATTCCCGTAATGCGTTTCGGTTCACTTTGGGCATAAAATCGGAGTTGGGACATCCGGTGAACACCCATGTCAATACAGACACCGGAGTGAGAAGTAAATGTTGAGATCGGGGACTCGATACCGCGTGGTTTTCCGGCACCGTGCACAAATCCTCTACGTCCAAACGGTTCGATAAAGTGCACTCGCATAATATCACCCAGCACACCTTCCTGAATCAGTTTTATGATGATCCGATCCCCAGGCATCCGAAAATAGTTCTCGGCGACCTCAAAATGGACACCGTTTTTTCTGCAACTGTCTATGATTACATCGCAACAGGCGAGGGTCGGTGCCATCGGTTTTTCGACGATCGGATGCATCTTGTGTTCAGCGACTATCTTCGCGATGGGATGATGTGTATAGTCGCCGGTACTGATGTCAACAACGTCGATGTCACTGTGCTTCTCCAGCATTTCCTCGACATCCGTATAGTACGGGATACCGTACGTTTCACCAGCTTCGCGAGCCGTATCCGCGTCTGCGTCACATACGGCTATGTAATCCAGCTCCCCTCTTTTCGTCAACTCCGCGATTGTTGGCAGATGCCAACGTTTTGCGACCCAACCGCAACCTACGGAGGCAATCTTGGCTTTCCGCATTCCTTGTCTCCTTTGCTATTCAATGAACAACGCCTACCTCTGCAAGCCAAGCGTCCAGCAGTTCCATATTCCCGAGCGTGTCGTCCCAAGACATCGCCGGTGCTTGTCGGTCAGCAATATGTGACGCAACCGTATCCGCCTCGTAGGTAAACAGATCCCTATCAGCGGTGACTGTCACTTCAGTGGTTTCCCTGCTCTCGGACGATTCAACGATAAGCTGCGTCGCGGGGAAAATTGTGTCAGGAGGCAACGGTGTTCTCGCACCTCGGCAAGGCGATGAGGGTAGCCACGGGTTCGGAATCGTGAGGGTTCCGTCCGTGCCGTAGATGATGACGCTACTTCCATAACTACATTCAACAGCACAAATGATCTCCGCGATAATATCGTTCTCAAATTTTAGGGTCGCGGCTGCGATGTGATCAACATCCGTAGGACCGATTTTCCCGTTCCCTTTTACGGAGATCGGATCCAGAAACGGCTTGTTCGCCGCAGCACCTGCGATTCTCCGAGCCATTGAAGCGGTATAGCCTCCGATGTCGAGGATACCACCGCCCCCCATTTCATGGTTATAGATTCGGCTCTGCGGGTTAAAACCCGAATGGTAGCCGAATGTCGCGCGGATGACTTGAACATCACCGATCGCGCCATCCTGTATCAGTTCGACCATTTTTGTGATCTGTGGATGGCAGCGATACATAAAGGCTTCCATGAGGAACACGTCGTTTTCACGTGCCGCGTCTACCATCGCCGCGGCTTCGGCACGGTTCATACTGATCGGTTTTTCCACGAGGAGATGTTTTCCGGCTTCAGCACACTTTATCGCCCACTCTGCGTGGAGCGGATGAATCGTCGCAATATAGATAGCATCAATATCATCGTCTGCTAATAGATCCGCATAATCGTTATATTGACGGAGAATGCCGAAGTCATTGACAAGTCTGTCCATCTTGGATTGGGTGCGACTCGCAACAGCAAGGATCTGCCCGGAGTCTGTAAAACGCATTCCGTTGCAGAAGACATAGGCAATGCCACCTGCACCCATAACGCCCCAGTTTAACATATCTTATTTCCTCCTGTTAACTATTTTGTTCCTGTGCTTCTGCACGCTTACTTGAAAGTGGATGCATAATACCGGCACCGGGGGGCCAGACCCCTGGATCCGCCTTGATCCACTCACATAATTGCTGAGCGTATGGTGTCAAGGTTTCCCAAATTTCGTGTGGCATAATCCTGCTGAAACCGTGTTGTGAGCGCCACGGTGCGGCGTACTCCACGTTTGGCAGCGCGCGAATTTCTCTTGACAGGTTGGGAGTGGCACCGTGCCATGCGCGGTTATCTCGGAACACACCGGAACCCGCTGTCGCACCGACGAGCGTTGCGTGTTTCATCCAATCGGGCTCATCGCCCGGAGGCGGTGGATTCTGTTGCAGTGTGTGTGTCCCCGGAATTTGACGGATCGGACCGTTTTCCCACGTCAGATCACACATGACAAAGTTAATGGTTACAGTCGGCGGAGTCATCTCCATAATCATCTTTTGTGAGGGGACATCAAGCTGCCCGTTGTCGTCTCTATGGAGTTGAATACCGAGGCGTTCCGCTTGCTGAATACGTGCTTCGGTGAGGTGTTGCGAATCCCTACCGTCAGAGTGCAAGTGTTGGTACTCTACTGCCCCGGGGAGACAGAGGTCGCCGCCGGAACCCCACACCCGGTAGTCCGAAGAACCGAAGATTTCTGTAACGATAGGGGTCGTTGTCGGTAAATCTATCATGCTTGCCCATGCGGGGTGATGGAGCATCTGCCTTGATGCGGAAGAGGTACCGTAGCTATAGCGATGTGGCAGTCGTCCGGTTTCGGTTATATATTTTCTGTTATCGGGTCCCGGTATTGAGAGGATGTCGCGCAGTGCTTCGGCACACCCCTCTCTCCAGCGAGCAAGCTGCTCGGCGTTGAGGAGATCCTTGACAACAGCGAAACCGTCACGATGGAAAATTCGAGCGATTTTCCCGGTTTCGTGGGGTTCGCAGATTTCAAGTCCACGAATGCCGTTGTGATCGCGTAACTTTTCGCGGAGTGCCTCGACCTCTGGATCGTCGTAAACACGACGTTTGGGTGAGGTAGGGTCTGCTACGCCGAATCCTCTCTTGCCGGGGAAGAGATTTCCTTCCGCGTCAACGGTTTCATTGACAGGTGTGTTTTCATCCCATCCGACCCGCGTTTCGCCGTAGACCTCCATCTCTTCGAGTTCTGCTGTTAATATCCGTCCATTGTTACTCATTATGGCTAACTCCTTTCTTATTTGGTTTATCACCGCATCAATGCTTTCTATTTCCGAATCAGCAGTTTTCGGGTTGCCGTGAAATCGCCTGCCGTGAGTGTGTAAAAATAGACACCACTCGCAACAGGTTCCCCGAGTGTGTTCCTGCCGTCCCAATATGCCGCACGACTTCGGGAGTCATAGTGACCCAGCGGCTGATGCCCCAATTCTAATGTCCGCACTAACGTTCCATTAACAGCATAGATAGCGATGCTGACTTCCGAAGGTTCTGATAGTTGATACGGAATCCACGTCTCCGGGTTGAAGGGGTTCGGATAGTTTGCCAGCAGTGCTGTCTCTTTCGGAAGCAGCGATGTCAGAAGTGCCTGAAGTTCGCGGATACCTTCTCGGAAAACAATAGAGCTGTCATCTTCAAGTGCTGCCTGTGCTATCCATGCTTGAACCATCGATGCGTCCAGGTCCCCGCTATTCATCACAGCAACAGACGGGGCAGCGAAGCCGTTGGATTCACCCATATTCTGGGAAACAAGAATAAGATCCAAGATGTTCACAATTCCATCACCATTCAGGTCGACTTCCGAGTGGGCAGGCACGGGTTTCCCGAAATGCCGAGCAACAAGCACCATATCCAGAATGCTCACCTGACCATCCCGGTTGACATCACCGGTCGTGAGTCGTCCGGCTACAGTGATAAGCGTCTCAAGCGGTTGTGCAGGGATCGGTTCACCTATAATCGAAGCGAGTTGAAAGTTTTCGAGTTTCAGCTGCGTCTGTCCGATGGCTTTTGCTGTGAAGGTCACGGATAGGAGCGTGCCTGTGCCACTGACTCCATCTTCGCTGAGTCGTGCTGTACTCAGACCTTTAATCTTCCCCAGTCGATTATCAATACTCCCTCGCTGGAAGAAGGTCGCTCCGCCGCCTGTTTTTAGGAAATCGCCTTCTTTGACTTCAACGGCTTCAAGCACAGTGGGGTCATAAGCAATATCAAATTGCCATCCCGCCAAATTGTAGATATCTTCTGCACTAATTTCAAGCATAAACGTATCGCCAGCATCAATGATAGATTGGGAAAAAGCGTATCCAACACGCGGGTTTAACACGGTATACTCTGCCTCAGGGTTAAACCCCCAAAAACCATTACCCCCCGTCATTGTTGCAACTAACAGGACATTTGATCCCTCTTTGAGCGTAACAGGAACGAAATGCTGGTAATCCGACCCGGTTGTACCCCCTTTCTCATGAACCAAAACACCGTTGAGCCACGCTTTACCACCGCCGTCATTCCCAACAAACAGCGTTACCTCTTGTTGACGGGGGGCATACAGAACAACACATCCATAAATAGTGCCGGACGGAATCGGACGCATTTTTATCACATCCGCGATGGTATTCCGCCCTGTGGGTGGTATTTTGTCGGAATACCAGACGTTATCTCCAACCGGGTTTCCTTCGGTCGCGCCATGGGTTGAAACCTTTATTTCTGTCACCGCACCATCACTCGCTTCTGCAAGATAATCTATGCCATCTTTAGGCTTAAAATCTATTCCTGGCAGCAGGACCCATAACCAGGGACCCTCTATTTTAGGACCCCCTTGAGGGAAACCCGGATTTTGGTGCCAGATGATTTTTACATCCTCGTGTAATCCATCTAAAGGCGAAAAGTCAGATATCATATTTTCCCCAACGTGCAACCATGTCAACTGCTTTAATTGGGCAAGCGGAGATACGTCCGAAATTTTGTTTATTGAAAGTTCTAACCATTTCAGGTTGGTTAGTTTCGCTAAGGACGATATATCCGATATACCATTGCCTACAAGACCTAAACGCGTTAACTCTGTCAATTTCGCTATAGATGAGACATCCGATACTCCGGAAAAGTTTAAATACAGTTCTCTCAAATTTTTTGCGCCCTCCAGAGTTGATATATCAGGCTCTCCACCACAAATATTTATAAATTCGAGCCCTACGAGTGGCGACAGGTCGGATAAAGGATTTCCCCAAGACCCAAAATCTCTCAGGTTTGATAAACCCGCCAGAGGTGAAAGGTCTGATATGTCGTTATGACTCACCTGTACATTTCTAAGATTTTTTAATCCCGTCAGAGGTGATAAGTCACTTATTTCGTTATCACTGATATTTAAATATCCCAGATTTGTTGCAAATTCAAGCCCCGTCACATCGCTAATGCCCTTGTTTACAGCAACAAGCCCATCTAGCCTTGTCATCTCTTCCATTGTAATTGATGCCCCTGGAGCTTTATCGAGTGCTTCTTCAATGACTGCACGCAAATTCGGGTCGGGAATGTAGACAGATGCCCCGGGGATACGTTCCGTCTCCTCCTCAAAGTGAATAGCCACATCAGGAAAACTCAACGCAAACACGATTTCACTAAACTTCGATGTCCATGCATCTCTTTTCATCGTGCCATTTTCTAAGACTAATACGCCTAAATTTTTCAAACTCGCCGAGGCACGAATTCGCTTGAGAAACGCCTCGGTCTCCAACCCAACAGCGGCAGCAGCATGCGCCACATCAACAGGTCTCTGAAACGCCTCGTGGAACCGCTGAACGGGTTCAATCCCGCCAAAGACACCCCCTGTCGCTTCAAGTGCCTGCCTGTAACGGATAGTATCCTCAGCCACAAGGACATCCATGGTCGTTTGCTCTGTGTAGAGTTGCAACGCGCGTGCTTTGTTAAACGGTGGATTTGGATTCCGCTCAACAACACCACGTACCTGATCTTCAAAGTCTTTCATGCCCTCGGTGTGGCATCCGATACAAGAAAGTCCATTGCGGACGGTCGGATCACTCGCAGCCGGATTGGAAACAATGTTTATCGGTGCCGCGTTGAGTCGTTTGCCACCAGCATCCGCGAGGTAGTACGCCTGCAATCCATTCGGTAAATTGAAGATAATCTCACCACCGTCGTGTGTGAAAGAGAGCGGATGCGTAAAGATATTCTGTGTCCCGACACTTCCAGCGAAGTCATAACTTTTCCAATACGCACCGTATCGGGAATCATGACGTTCCACAACGCGATTGTGATTCGATACTCCAGAGTCGTTGAAACCCGCACGCCAGACGCGCCTGCCTGCTGCGTTGCGAAGATTTTCAACGACATTGACTTCCAGTCGAGTCTCTAACGCCTGATCGGTTTCTGGAAGGTCTAAAATATCGTGATAGAGTGGTGGTAAAGAGGCAGTCGCAAGAAACCAATCCACATGGACAAACGGGACTTCGCACGCCATTGTTTCCCGCAGGTTTGTCAGTTTTTCACGTAGACTTGTCTGTGTCGGTGCTTCAAATTCAATCTTATACGGATATTCCATCTCAATCAGGGTCCATCTGTTGGTTCCGATTTCCCATTCGTAATCTCGGAGATCAATATAGAAGATTGTTTCTTTCGGATCAATGGGTTGTGGGACTTTAATAGTCCGTCCCCAAGAGAGACTGTTCACGAGTTTCGAGAGTGCCCGTTGATACGCATGCAGTGCCTCAGATGTCTCACCAGCATTATAGAGATGCGTCATCGTAAAATAACGGGTGAAAGGACGGTCTAATGGTGACAGCGAGTTGACGTGCTTCTCAATGGTGCCCAGCATTTCCTTAGATGTAATGAAGGATCCATCTGCTTCAGAGGTGCTTTCCCAATCCGGCGCGCCCGCTTGAATCCAGTTGCCAATCGTCAGAATCGCGGCAGGAGGAAGTTGGGGTTGACCCAGGGGCATTCGTTTCGCTGGATCGTTTGTGAGGAGCCGTGTATAGAGTTCGGATTCAATAGGTTTTCCCGGAACAACTGCACCCGTTTCGATAAGGGCTGCGTGATCAATGATGATTTCTTCAGTAAACGCTCCATGTTCTCCATGGCAATTGAGGCAACTTTGCTCAAAAATCGCATACGCCTGCTGTGCAAGGTTCTGTTGTGCATTAACACCGTAAAAGTTGCCCAGAATGAGGGACAACATGAAAACAAATATGGTAAAAATCTTATAGTTTTTCATCTGTGTTCTTTTTCCCCTAAGGATTCAATTGACAAGTTGGAGGCGTTCTCATAAAGTCCCTTATAAGTCCGTAATGCTGCGTAAGTCCTGATATTCTAATTTTCCACGGTGTTGCAATTGCTTAATCTCCGTTCTTATGAAAAAAATGGTATATTTTGTCGTAGACAACGAACGTCAAGCGCGAATGACTTGAGAATGGTTTTTAATCTATCATGCCTCGTGTTTTTTGTGCAATGGTTAATTTGTTTGAGAAGATATTTTGAATCTGCTATGATAGTATATATTATATCCACTCAACAATCTTCAATAGGTGGTAAACGCACGAAGAAATATGAAAATACTACACACTGCCGATTGGCACATCGGACAAAAACTCCACGAACGCTCCCGACTTGACGAACACGAACAATTCTTGGGCTGGCTCCTTGAAATAATTCAGAAACGTAAGGTCGATCTCCTCCTCGTTTCCGGCGATATTTTTGATACTTCCCTCCCATCAGCAGAAGCAACGAATCTCTATTACCAGTTTCTCTACCGTCTTTCCAATGAAACTGAAGCTTCTGCGGTGATTACTGCCGGCAATCACGATTCCGCCCGACATCTCGAAGCACCACGCGAGTTTCTGAAAATGGGTAGAATTCACGTCATCGGTCTGGCAAGTGAGGCTTCCAGATGTGTGTTACCCTTTCCGCCTGATGACCCGCGCGTAATGGTGGCAGGGGTCCCCTACCTTACCGAGACCGACCTGCCGCATGTCTCTTATGAGACAGAGATAGAGCGGAACGATCGGTACCGAGAACGACTCAAATCGTTCTATGCCGAATGTGTTTCCGCTATGCCAACAGAACTTCCCAAAATTTTGATGGGACATCTTTTTGTTCAAGGCGGACAGATAACAGATTCTGAACGCAATATCCAAATTGGCGGCGCAACGGCTATCCACGCCAACGACTTCCCAGACGATGTGAGTTATGTTGCCCTCGGACATCTCCACAGACCACAGACGCTCAAGGGCACTGATTATCCGATCCGGTATTCAGGTTCACCGATCCCACTGAGATTCAACGAAACGGGTTATCGCAAATCGGTGTATCTGCTGGAACTCTCTGAGGAAGGTAAATTCATACGAGATGAAGATATTGAGATTCCTATCTTCAAAGAATTATGTACTGTCACGGGTGATGAGGAGACGGTGCTTTGGGAAGCGAGTACCCAGACATGGGATGACAAATACATCCAGGTCAAGTTGACATTAGACACACCGAGGGTCGGTATCAGTGATGAAATTCGCCAAGCATTCAGCGAACGCGGTGGTGAGGTGCTGATCGTTGAAGTTGAACTGCCAGAGGTAGGAGAAGGACCAACAATCCCTGTTGAGGATATGAAACACCCCGTAGAAATCTTTGAACAATTTTACAGGACAAATTTTGATGGTGAACCTCCCGATGAAATCTTAGTACAGACATTCAGTGAATTAATGCAGATGGTTTTACACAGTAGTTAGGACAGAAGTTTTCTCTGATGATAGCGTCAAAACCCGTAGCCCGTAACGGAGTGGAGGGCGGATTTGAGAATGACACGTGAAGGTTAGAGCTCACATCCTTCTTCCGTAAGGAAAAATTAAAAAATGAAAATATGTCAATTGAAACTTAAAAATCTGAATAGTTTTCGTGAGGAAATTGACCTCGATTTTGAAAAATCGCCGTTAGGGGATGCATCGCTCGTGGCGATTACCGGTCCGACTGGGGCAGGGAAGACGACGTTGTTGGACGCGATTTGCGTCGCACTGTATGGGAAAACGCCACGTTTGAGTGGACAAGGCAGCCAAAATCCGAACCACCTTATTAGTCATGGTGAAAACGAGGGGTTCGCTGAAGTAACTTTCATAGCAAACGGCATCCGATATCTCGGAACTTGGTCGGCTAAGCAGAAAGGGTCTCCAAAGGTCGCGTTATTTTATGCGGATGATGACAAGTTAATCACGGATAAACTATCGACACGCGGCAAATCGCTCGGTTCCAGCCAAAAAACAGTCAGTGAAGAGGTAGAGGCTATTTTAGGACTTGACTTCGATGCCTTCAGACGGTCGGTGATGTTAGCGCAAGGCGAATTCGCTGCATTCTTGAAGGCGGATAAAGAAGATAGACGCACAATATTAGAAGCAACCGCAGGGATTAGTATCTATGATGTACTGAAGCAGACTTTAAATAAAAAGGTTGGCGAGGTGAAGGCAGAGCACGCCGAGGTTGTCAAAGGGATTGAAGGAATCCCAGAAGCTTCACGTGAGCAAGTTGTGGAAGCCGAGGCGGTATTTGATAGATTACAATCGGAAGCCGAGGAATTAGGCGCACGAGGTCTGCAAATTCAGAATAAAAGACAGCGAGAACAGGAACGTAAGGAGGACTTTGAGAAACTCCAATCTTCAGAAGATCGCCAGAACGAACTCGCGAATCAGCAACTGGAAATTGATGTACTCCAAACGGAATTGGAAAATGCTCAACGTGCTAAGGATCTACGCTCTGAAAAACGGGAATATGATGCCGCGAAATCGGAATTTGAAGATGCAGAGAATACACTTGATACAGCAACAACCGAGAAAACAGATGCAGAGAAACAAGTAAAAACCGAACAAGCCAATTTTGACGGAAAAGAGCAGGCGTATCAGACGGCATCGACTGAACACAAGCAGAAAGTAGATGTTTACACAAATGCTAAATTAGATGTGGGGCGCGCAGCAGATCAGTTTGCTGAGGCGGATAAGCGAACCGTGGAGTTGGGGAATTTGGATGATGAGATTGACACACTTTCAGATCAGTTAACCAACAGCAAGACCGAGCAATCCATATTACAGAAACAGATCCAAGTGGCGCAGACCTTCTTAGAGAAGAATCCGCTTCCAGCAGATCGGCAACACCGACTCAATCGGGCAAACGTTCTTTCCACGCAACTCGATTCACAGCAGAAACAGTTGGAAGTCGCATTGACAAGTGAAGCAGCGCACAGCGAAAGCGTATCGGTACTGAAGCGAGAAATTAAAAAATTATCCGAAACGCGTGAAGAACGACTTTCAGAAAAAACGCATGCCAAGACTCTACTGGAAACGGCTACCGCTGGATTGAACAAACTTCTTGCCAGTGGAACCCGGGAGGAGTGGGGCACTCGTAAACAACAGGCAGTCGAAGCGCAACCTATCGCACAGAAATATGAAACGGTAGCAGATAACTTCGCTGACTCTCAAGACCATTTGCGCGAATTGAATATAGAGACAGACAGGCAGAACACAGAACTTGAGAAAATCGAAGCCGAATTAGTGAGCCAAGCGAACGTGTGTCAACATGCAGGAAAAGCAGTCGAACATTGTGAAAAGGCGCGGGAATTGGCACTTTTGGCAGATCCGATCAACAAACTTCGGCAGCATCTTCACATTGGAGAACCTTGTCGGGTATGTGGGGGGACTGAGCATCCTTTTGCTGATATTGTGGAATCTGAAGACGATAGTCTATTGCAGAATACCGAAGATGCCTTGGAAGAGGCGAAAACTGAGCTACAAACGGCACAAGATCAGATGCAGTCTTTGAAAACGAGGCAGACTGAAACGCAACGCGATAAGCGTAATACTGATCAGCAAATTGAAGATTGTGAGTCCGAAGTAGAGACACTACGCAACGATAAGGCACAACTTCATGCGCAATGGCAGAAAATCTATCCCACCGATGATGTTTCGTCTGAATGGGTAGAAGAGCAGATTGAGGAGGTGAATACTGCTATTGCAGTTCTTGTGGAAGCCGAACAAGCACGAACGGCGGCATCGCACGCTTATGAAATGGTAGCACAACAATTCAAAACCTGCGAAGCTGACATTGCGCGTGAGGAGAAATCACTCAGTGGAGTTAAAAAGCAATTGCGAAGCGCGAGCAATGCCGTTGCCGATCTGCAGGCAGACATCGCCTCTACTGAAGAACGTTTTTGGGAATTCTTACCCAAGACTTTCCACGGTATTGCCCCGAAGGAGGCTGTGCAGCAGTTTGAGGAAAAGATTGAGGAAGTTGCAACGTACCAAAGGGAATTGGATAGCGCAGAATCTGAACTTAAATTGCTTAACGCCAATATTGAGACAGATCAGAATAGTCTTGAGGCTTTACGCAAGGACCGTAAGAAATTGCAAGCCGAAATGGCCGATTACAGGCGTGAGGGAGAAACGTATCTGAAAACCGTTCGTGATAAGACTGGCGGGTTAGAGACGGAAGCCGAGATTAACATCGCTGTGAAGGAGTTGGAATCGGAGTTAAAGGCGAAAGAGAAAGAGCGTGATAATGCCCAACAGCAATTCCAAGAAAGTCTCAAACTATTCACGCAAAAGCAGACTGCTCATGGGATTGGCAAGACACAATTTAAAGCATCTGTTGAAAAATTGGAAACAGCACACCAGACTTATTTTGATAGGTTAGTGGATGCTGGATTTGATTCTCCAGAAACACACGATAGTGCCTTCCGAGATGATGACCAGATACAAGACTTAACCGACCAAATTGATGCTCATGAAAGTGAAAAACAGCAGCTTATATTGGAAATTACTGAATTACGAACCCGGTTTGAGGAAACGCCGTTTGATCCGGAGGCATTGGAACGGATTGATACCCAAGTGGAAGAAATTGGAGAACAACTCCAAGCAGCACAGCAGGAAGTCGGTGCACAACAACAGAAAATTGACGATTTGAAGAATGCGCTTGAAAAACGAGAGGCTTTCGGTGATAAACTGCGTAAGGCTCTGCAGGAATTGGAGCGTTGGCAGAGATTACAGAACACTATTCCTGACAATAAGTTACGTGATTTTGCTTTGGAGATTATGTTTAAGCAGATGGGCAGTATAGCCAATGAACAGTTAAAATACCTCACCTCTGAGCGTTACCAACTTAAAGTTGAAGGGATCGGGAACTTGACTGTTATTGATCGATGGAATGCCAACGAAGAACGTCCCGTTGAAACGCTCTCCGGTGGGGAATCATTCCTGACAAGCCTCGCGTTGGCTCTCGCACTCTCGGAACTCAGTCGGGGACGCGCACAACTCAATTCGCTATTCCTTGATGAAGGGTTCGGCACGCTTGATACGGAGACGCTGGACATCGCTATCGCGGCATTGGAAGGGCTCCGCATGCAAGGACGAAGTATCTTTCTCATCAGCCACATTCAAGAGTTAACAAGACGTTTACCCGTCAAGATCAACGTGAGAAAACGGGGGAACGGCAGTTCATATATTGGAAATTGAGGTTAACCTGCCAAAATATGCTACCGTTTTTTGATGTTTCTAATGGCAAGCCTGCAACACCGGCGCAGGCAGATTAAGAGGAAAACGTCTGAATCGCGGATGACGCGGATTACACAGATGACGCGGATTTTAACGAAACTGTAGTCCGTAATGTAATGGAGGACGGATAGGAGAAAGGAAACCCGTTAATTTTGAAACTCGCTTCATTACTCCGCAAGGAAAAATTAAAAATCCGCAAGGAAAAATTAAAAATATGAAATTTGGTTTTATGTCATCTGTCTGTCCGCCGCTAACGCTGGCGGAACTCATTGACAAAGCGAAACACTACAATTACGAGCACTTAGAACTCCGCGTAGAGTGGGATCACGGGCACGGTGTAGAGCTGGATTCAACACCACAGCAACTACAAGATGCGCGTCGCCGCTTTGCCGATAGTGGTATCGAACTCTCTTGTATAGCAACGGGGGTGAGATTCATCGATCCGGACCCGCAAAAACGCGCCGAGCAGGTAGATTTACTTAAACGGTATATTGACCTGTCCGAGACGATGGGCGCGAAGAATATTCGGATTTTCGGGGATCGGGTACCCGAAACACCTGTTGAAGTGTCCCAGACGCTGGATTGGGAAGCCGAAGGCATTCGGGCTTGCGACAGCTTGGCTGGCGATGCAGGGGTTGCACTCTGTTTAGAGACACACGGCAATCTCATCGCGAGTTACGTAACCGAGACTTTACACCGGGCTGGGGCGCAGAACACCTTTGCGAATTGGCACGCTGCGCATCATGTTCGACATGGCGAACCCGTCAATGTTGCGTATGTGCATCTACGCGGCAAGGTACGGCATGCGCATGTCAATTTCGGCGACAATGGGCCCTTACCAGACACGGAAAAAGATTCGCTTACACTTCTCGCACAGGATGGATATGACGGATTCGTCTCTATTGAGGTCATCAATCCACCGGATTCAGATGCAGTCCTGCAACGACATATAGAACTCTATAACGCTTTGTCCTAACCGAACCGCAAGGGAAAATTGAAAAGCCTGCAACAACGGCGCAGGCGACTCTATAGAGAAAACCTTCAATATTCAGACTCCGTGATCTCTCCGCAAGGTATAATTAAAAATAAAGGGTTGCTGTTAGATTTCGTCTGCCACCGCTATTTCGGAATTCGCACAGATATATGCCCTGCCATATACCTAAGTTAAGACGGTGGTTGGTGATCGGAACGGAGACAGTAAAACCAACAAGGGACGCTTTGATATGCGCTGGCATATCGTCATCGCCTTCTATTGTGTGTTTATAGAAAGGTTCGCGTTCCTTGACGAGACGGTCGAAGCTGTTGGCAAAGTCTTCACGTACCGTCGGATCTGCGTTTTCGTTGATAGTCAATCCTGCTGAGGTGTGCTTAATAAAGAGGTGTAGGATACCTGCTTTCGGCAATTCACCGAGCGATTTCACAATCTCATCTGTGACGAGATGGAAACCGCGTGAGTATTCCGGTAAGGTTATTTCGATTTGCTGAATCATTTTTTAATGGACTCCAAGTTTGCTGATTAATCTGGATGTATTCTAACACAATTTATGAAAAACTGAAAAGTTGAACGGTTTTGCTACAGTGTCATTCGGCTTTGCCATAGGAGCAACCAAATTGACCTAACCGAACCGTAAGGAATAATTAAAAATGGACATTATCTGTGCTTCTATCTGTTACCGCGGTTACGCTAAAGATGAGGTCGCCGCAACCTTGGAATACGCACCACAGATCGGCTACCGGCTGATGGAAATTCACGGACCGCTCATCTGGAGTGTGGACGCTGCCCACGCTTTTGACATAAATGATATGAAAGCAAAGGTCGATGCCTCCGGCTTAAAGTGTGCTGGACTCTATCCGCCAGGATGGGGTGGACAGGACAGTGCCGATGTTGATACACGCGCAGGTGCGATCGCAAGGTGTGTCGAAGTCGCTGAAGGACTCGGGGCGACACACCTGACAACAAGTGGCGCGCAACCGAGAACAGAACCGGGTGCCTTGGACAGAGTCACCTCCTGTGTGAGCGAGGTGTTGCAGCGTATGCCATCAGAAAGTCAAATCAAGTTGACGCTTGAACCGCACCACGGGAATGTGCTTGAACAACCAGAGGATTTCCAAGCGATTTTAGATGCTATTCCCGATGATCGCGTCGGGGTCTGCATAGACACAGGGCATTTCCACTCATCGGGTGTTGATACGCTCGCCGCGATTCATCAATTCGGTTCCCGTATCTATGCCGTGCATCTCAAGGATCATCTCGGTACCGTATCTGTTGGGATTGGGCGCGGTGAACTCAAGCTCAAGCAGATTATCGAAACGCTCCAAGAGGTCGGCTACCAAGGCGATCTGACGTTGGAGTTGGAAGTTGAAGATCCGGAAAATCTCCCACGCTATACCGAGGAAGCGTATTTCTATCTCAGTGGGATGCTCGGTTTATCCCTATAGTTACCACGATTTAATGAAATCTGAAACACCGAAATCGGTAGGCATTTCATTGAAATAGTAATGCATCGGACCCGATTGGAAACCGGGGAGATACAACTCTTCGTCGGTTTTGAGGAGCGCGTCAAGCGGCTTGAACCTCTCCCACAACGTAGCGGCTTCCTCTTTCGTGAATCGTTCGGCGAAGGGGGGTCCCCAATTGAGCGTGATAGCGTGGAAACCCTTGCTACGATTCCGAAGGTCATCCGGGATTTCTGGGAGTTCATAGCCGTGTTCGAACGCAACGAAACAGGCGGCTTTGCACAAAAAGACCGTTGAGAGCATCTTCCCCTTTTCACCTCTATTCGGATGCAGGTTTTCGAGTGCTGTGTGGTAGGCAGCGGCATCCTTTTCTATAGCAGCGCGGAGTGTATCTTCACACCATATCTGCATTTGATTACTGCGTTTATTCCATCCATCGAACCTCTCTTGGACTTCCGGCGACAGATAATCCACATAGTCGAGTGCTTGATAGTGTGTGTAGTTTGCAAATCCGCCGTGGATCGTGCGGCGCAGCTTCCGACTATAGTTGCTTCCCCAATGCAAGATGGGCAAAATATAAACGACACCGTCGCCGGCGTTGAGGTACGTCTGAACGGCACCGGGGAGTGGCACTTTTGGATCTGCCAGCAGCCGCTCGTTTTCTGCTTCGGTGTTCACCCGCAGATGACTGCCGGGTAGCACCCACAGCACGTTATCGTCGTAGAGCGAGAGATTCCACTGGACGTAGCGCGGTCCCGTCTCCACGATATCGTCGATATAGCCTTGTAATGGGGCTGTATCAATAGGGTGATGATCGCGGTGCCATGCAGCGGGTCCACAGTCTTTGACTGGACTGCACATGAGCATCATCTCAGTAACGCCTGCATCTTCCTCACCGAGCAGTTCAGTGCTGACCCCTTGCATGTTTTCGTGTGCCCAAATTTCAACAGCACTCGCTGTCTTTTCATCGACAAGTCCGGCAAGCGGGTTGTGTCCGAGTTGTAGACGCGGTTGTGGAGAAGTTTCCCATACCCCGCCCGGTGGTTCGTTCGGTCCACGTTCTCTCGCCCAGATGTCCCGCTGGCGCGATACCATTAATTCATAACTTTCCCGAAGCGCGTCCAGTGCTTCCGGCGGAACGACTTCCCGCAGAACGAGATACCCTTCTTCCATGAATTCGGTCCGATTCACTCTCATAATTGTCTCCATCGGTGAAGTCTGTCCTATAGAAGCGATTTGTGATAGCGATTCTTAACCAAAAACGCAGCCTGCAACACCAGAAGGTATAATTTAAAAGTTATCCACGTCCGACGTAGAGTTGACCGACCGGTAAGACGGTTGCGTCTAACATATTAATGTGGGGGGGGAGCGTTGCCATCAGGACAGCGGCTTGCGCGAGATCGTCAACATCCATCATCGGTTCAGTGGGTGCTTGTGATTGATTTTGATGACGTTCTACGTAAGTATTACCGGGTTTCAAACAGCTCGCCGTAATTCCATGCGCTCTTCCTTCGAGTGCTGTTACCTGTGTCAGTCCCCAGATGCCGAATTTAGTAGCACTATAAGGCGCGGTGCGCGGACGAACCCGATGCGACGATATACTCCCGACATTGATGATACGTCCACCTTCACCTTGTGCCTTCATAATCCCAAATGCTTCACGCGTGCAGATAAACGGCGCACGGAGATTCACACCAACGACCCAATCCCAATCCTCTGTTGAGAGTTCATCTATAGGACCGGAATTGAATGCCCCGGCATTGTTCACGAGGATATCCAAGCGACCATATTCCGACATCGTCTTTTCAAAGAGTGCTTTGATCTGTGCCTCGTCTGTTACATCCGTTGGCACAGCCAACACCTTTGTGCCATTTGCGCGGAGTTCATTCGCCGTCTGCTCAAGGAGTTCAGCATTCCTTGCGGCGATCGTTAGACTCGCACCCTCAGCGGCAAGTCCTCTCGCGATTCCTTTACCGATACCGCGGTTGCCACCCGTTACAATCGCAAATTTTCCATCCAATTGTCCCATGATCAATTCTCCTTTTTTATGAAAATAGTTCTGTCAATAGAGATTCTGTTCTGACGGCTTGCACCGTATCGCCTGCAAGCCGCATCGCCGATATGTGGGCGTGCAGAAATGCCAAATCTTCAGCCGTATCTATATCATACCACGGCGGTAGGAGTCCTACGGTTGTTTTGAGCGAGCGGATACGTGCCACTGTTTGTTGAAAGACATCTGACGTGCTCCATGCGATTTCCTCAAATATGTGAGGGATTGTTGTGTCTAAGGCATTTACAGAAAAGCCGATGAGGTAATAGCCACCATCTGTGCTCGGTCCAACGACAATATCCCGCGAGTCGAGCAGAGCAAATGATTTTGAGATATATGAAATCGGTAGTGTCGGACTATCCGACCCGACGAGTAAAATCTTTGTATATTCCTGCTCGGTTGCCCACTGTGTTGCTGAAGCGAGCCGTCCGCCAAGATCATCGCCAATTTGCGGGATGTAGATGGCATCGTCTCCGATTAAGGCTTGTAAATCGGATTGTGCCTCTGCAGGTGTATAGGCGATAATTATATTCACATCGGGAAGTTTGGTGAGTGTGTCACACCAATCTGTGAGAAACGCCGTATACAATGTCGCCGCTTGTTCCGGTGAGAAGGGTGGGACAAGCCGCGTCTTGACCTGATTCGGCACCGGATTCTTAGCAAAAACAATGACACATGTCTTCACCGGTAAAATTCCTTACTTTCATGGTTTTATTTCCATGGTGGGTGGACAACGCTCTGTTTTTATAGGTGTAATGCTTGCCGTAGACGCGACAGAACCTTTCCGCGAAGTGCTTTTGTGGCGGATTTTCGCGCTTCTCTCGGAATTCAAGGTAGTGATCTACCACGCCCTCAAAAGCTTCGCGGAGTTCTTCATCGGTATCTCCGTGGAAACAAATGATGTCGTCAATGCCGACAACATCACCGACGAAAAAGCCATCTTCGTCGCTATAGTTAATTTCGGCGGTATAGCCCTTGTATTTCATCGTTTTCATGGTGTTATTCCTACCTCTTCTAAAAAATTTCGTACGCGTCTAATTAGAAGGACACTCATAGGCTAACCGTAGGTATGCTTTGACGCTTAACTCTACCATATACCCGTTGAGGTGTCAACTTAAAAATCCAGGTCACCTACAGTCCTTAATACCAGATCCGATACACCGGTATCCCGAAAATCGCACCCACTAAACTCCAAAACGTTCCGATCAGAAAGTCCCCCAAAATCACGCCAACAAAGAACGGGGCTGCCTGCCGATAAAGTCGCAACCCTCCGAACTTAAGTAGGACCGCCTTGATGATCCAACCGACACAGATCGCGCTCCAGACCCAAACCATTCCTGCTGATAAACCGAGTGCATAGCCCGTTGGATGGAAAGGAAACCAAATAAATTGCCTTCTCAGAAACATTAACCCCAGCGTGAACAGTGAGGCGAATGCCGTGAAGCTCAAGCCTGTGCTGTCTGTAGCGTGTGGTTGTTGTAGCCACGGTAATAGCATGCGTTCAAAAGTTTCAATACCGATACCGATAATGTATCCTTCGGTTCGCACCGCACCGTGTTGATAGATGAGATGCAAATACGCCCAGAACGAAGCCGGAATAGCAACCAATAGGGCGACTATCATAGCAATCGCCATCTTCTTCTGCGAAACTGGCGCGCGCTCCGCCATTTTAAAACCTTCTAATTGACTCGGCATTGGGTGTGAAACGTTGTCGCGAACGTAGGGGTATAAGAAAGAGAGAAGCGTCAGGTTCGCCGCACCGGTCCGTCGCGCACCTAAAACCGATACGATCATCAGTTGTGGATGCGTCCAAATGACTTCATGATACGGTACACCGACTGCTGCCCTCGCATACGTTATAGCGATGGACATGAGGAAGTAGAGGCATAGAAAGGTAAGGAGAATTCCAACCGACATACCCGCCTGTTGAAAAATAATGACAAGGATCGTCGTGCCGACTAAGATACCCAGCAGCGCAGTGCGATATTGAAACGGTTCGTTCCTATAGGTAGCATCGCCATTGTCAGAGGGCTTGAAAACTATCGTAAATACTATTTTGAGGTGCTTACGACTCGTCCATAAAATTAGAATCCCAAGGGTCAACCATGCACCGATTCCCTGTTGATTGTAATAAGGAAAACCTTGCAACGATTTCCAACCGCCGATGCTCCCTATGATCAACTGAAATTTTGTAAACAGGAAAAAGAACCACACCGAAAACGAGAGTTCAAGGGGTACGAAAAAAGTCAGTGCGATGACCCAAGGATAAAAGAAGAGCGGTAACCATCCAATCGCGTTCCAAGGTTTCGTCGTAAAGATTTTCGCCCCAAAGTCGGGTATTTTCAGTGGCACACTCGGCACAAAGGGATAGAGAAAATGGAGACCGTTGAGGAGTTCTATCACCGCGCAGAGGCTGAATCCAAGCCACAGCAATCTTCTTGAAAAAAATCGTGGGGTGGTCATCTCTATAGGGAGTTGTGCAACAGGATAACTGAGTCGTTCCCGGTCACTCCACTGCAAACGCTGGATGCTGTTGAAACACATCAAAATGAAGAAAAGAACGAACGTGACAAACGACCAGAGCAGAACGGGACCTATCCATGCGAACAGGTGCCTTGGCGTGTATAGCGTCGAATTGCCTTCAAAGAAGCCGGTAAGCGCGCTTTTATCCTGAATCGTGAACCAAGATGGAATATACCTATGAAAGAGTGTTGCGTATTCGTTTTCAAAGGTAGCGAACCAGAACGGATGCGCAAGAATTCCCAAGATAAAGTCCATCGGGTTATGCCCAGAGACCACGCAGAGCATGACCAGCATCTGGTAGACTAAAAGGAGTTGCGCGCGGTTCAGGACAAGTTGGGGACGGATCCGCTTTAGCAGTGTATTGAGTAGTACGAGAAAAAAGAGGTTGACGATTGGGGCGATAAACAGAGAGGCGTAGGCGGGGTTCAGGGAGTGGTGGATACCACTGACGAAGGCAATCCAATATGCATTGAGAAGGATCAAAACCACGCCAATGGCGAGCGGCGCAAGGAACGAGGTGGTTTCAACTCCGATTTGGGATTGATGTCTTTTTTCCGGCATGGCTGCCTTCCACACACAAGCATTACCTCTGGCTGGATTAACGTAAGTTTGACTTAAGGATTTAGAGTACCCGACACAAAATATCGCGCTTGTCACAGATTTAAGGTCGATAAATTCCGACACGCCAGCGGAGTGTTATATCTATAGAAAACCGATACCAAAGTTCCTGCACTCCAGCGGAGTGCTATGTATGGTGAAACCACATACCGCATCTACGGAGTGGAACGTTGGGGCGGATGTCTGCTATAGACATGTTGCTCCTAATGAAAAGAAAAAAATGAACTGGGTAATTGACTCCAAGTCAGGTAGGTGCGGTTTCCTAACCGCACCGAATGCGTCCGAATAGATGAAATTTACTGATTTTACGTAAATCCTGTACTATATTTGAAAAAGCATACTACATTTTACGGGTGTAATCAATCCGTTGTTATTTCTGAGAATCCGAGAAATCTGTATAATCCGCGAAAATCCGTGATTCAGACAAAAAATAAATCACAACAAACACTCCTGAAAACCCTATCATCCTGTCCCCTGATAAGGGGGATTTAGGGGGTTATCCTCATTCAGACAATTGACGCAATTTTCACACGCGCTTACCGATCCTCAATCACCCCGCGGGCAGAAGGTCTCTCCGGTGCTAACGGCTCTGGACGCTGGCTCAGCCACCACGCAAAGACGACCACCAGACACGCCAGCACAATCGCGCTCAAAGCCATCGGAACACCTGTTGACGCACCGTCACTGGCATCGATCTGGTATTTCGCGATGACCGCCGCTGCCACAGCAACGACCGCGAACACAAGGTTTACCTGCCACGGGATCTGGAAAAGCACGGCGATAAGCGAAATTACTGCGATAGTGAGACTCAATTGGGCAAGCGGGTGATAAGGAGTCGTATCAAGTTCGTCGGCATCCGTCGTGCCCCTGGATCGATGTGGGAGCGGAGGCGCGCCCTCTTGATACGTCAGCTCAATAAGACGGATGAATTCTGCGAGAAGCTTGCCCTCTTGGATCCACTCGAAAAGATTAGGGTATTCGTGACGAAGAAGGATCACAAACTCTTGCCGTTGCGCACTAAAGTCTGTGAATTCTTCCCATTCATTCTCAGGTACAGTGACGTAGGGTTCAGGACCGACACGGATTTCGTATCCCTGCCCTGCTACATAGACAACACTGCCGATGCCTTCACGTTCGGCGAAAACGAGTTCTGTTGAATCACCCGAATCCACCTGTTGACTCGTATCCTCCTGGGCGACAGTCATATCGCGTTGCTTGAGTGCTTCTGCAGCTTCTTCAGATCGCTCCGACATTTCGTTATCGGTGACAATTGCGTCAATGCGACTGATCAACTCCATCGCTGTTACCTGATGTTCAGGTTCGACAAAGAGCACGGTTTGGCGTTCCTCTTTTAATTCCATCGGTCTGCATCGGATCTGTTGCGCGCTCAAACTGGCTTGGATGAGTTTTATTTCCCATTCATCGTTGGTACGATGGATCTCGACCCACTCAGGTGTGTCGCCGATGCCCTCGCTGAACAGTTGAGACACTTGTCTCACCTGCCCTTGGCTTGTTTGTGCACCTTGCGGTGGACTCACTGTTTTTTCTCTCATAAAGGCTCCTTTGGCTGTGAAGGAATCTCTTAATACGCTTAGGATTTACGCAAAATCCCTTCCTTTCCTATCAGAATCGGAAGATTAGAAGACTGGTTGCCTATTCTTCCCTTCTTCTTCCATCCGTCTGTCATGCAATATCTGTTTTGTGCCTACGTCTTGGTGCTGCTAAGAGTTCAGTGTAGACAGCCTCTGTCAACGTGGTGTTTTTTTTGCTGCTAAACAACTGCTCAGCACGGTTGCGGGAGGCTTTCCCCATTGCTTTCAGTCGTTCTGGATCGGTGGCAAGCGTTGTGATCGCATCCGCAATCGCCGATGCGTCCTCAGATGGCACTAAGATCCCTGTTTCGGGTGTGACGAGTTCCTTGCTCCCGCCAAGTGGCGTGGAAATGACAGGTTTGCCAGCTGCCATCGCTTCAATGATCGTGCGCGGGCATGCCTCTGGAATAATAGATGGCACCAGCATGATGTCGAGTAGACTTGTTACAACCCGTGTATCCGACAAAAATCCAGTGAAAATGACGAAATCTTCAACGCCTAAGTCTGTGACCTCGTGTTTGAGTTCATTCATATAGTCAATATCTTTTTGGAAGTAAGGACCCCCCACGATTAGCAGTTTGATGTCTGCCCCAACTGTTGCGGAGCGGTTTTTGAGTTCGGCTATCGCTCTGACTAAAAAATGGATGCCTTTTTCCGGCGTAATCCGAGTCACGACGCCAGTGAGTATTGAGGCATCAGGTGCATCGGGAAGGAGTTCTGCTCGGAGGCTTTCCACCTCTTCTGGCGATGCTTGAAAAGCGTCTAAATCGACACCGTTATAGATTAACGTCTGCTTTGCAACAGGAGCGAAATGCCAGTGGGTTGCCTCCGACACGAGAATCACGCGATGCAAAAGTCTTTCGCAGATCCGATCCAAGATACCGTAGGAAGTGGCGTAGCGTTTGTGCATTAGGATTGGGATACGGTTTATCCTTGCAACGATGCCACCGAGCAGTGCCACTGAAAGCGAGTTCGCATGAATCAGGTCAATCGCATACCGTTTTACCATCCGATGGAGTTGGAGAATAACCCCAAGTTGCCGAAAGTCTTCAAATAGGTCGCGGAGGGTAAATCGCTGGACCTTATCGGTTTTGTTGTGCGCCGCGGGTAGAGACAGCGGGACAACACGTGCCTCTGTCTTTTCTGCTTCCGCTGCGAAAGGGCTATCACCAAGACATCCGATAAAAGGCGTAAAGCGATCCTTATCTAATAGGTTGAGCAGGAGCAGGAGACTGCGTTGACCACCCCCGATGCCTGAACCGCTATCGAGATATAGGATATTGGATTTCGATGTGTCGGATGTTTTCATCTTCAGGCGTTTGTGATATTGACTCACGGGTTTCATTGCCGTGTGAGGCATCTGTTTCTGACAGCGTTATGTGAATCTTTATACAGGTATTGGGCAGTGAATCTGCCATCCGCTCTGCCCACTCAATGATACAAATTCCATCACCCTCCATATATTCACTGAGTCCGAGTTCGGCGATCTCCTCACTGTTTTCGAGCCGATACAGATCGATGTGATAGATCGGGATTGCCCCATTATACTCGTTAATCAGGATATAGGAAGGGCTGTTAACGACCTCATCAGCGGCGATACCGACCCCCCGCGCAAGACCTTGAGTCAAACAGGTTTTACCGGTACCGAGATCGCCGACGAGCGCGATGACGTCGCCTTGCTTGAGCGTTTTGCCCAGTTTTTCACCGAGGGTTTGTGTTTCCTCTGGATTTTCTGTTTTAAAGATTTGATTTTTGTTTTCCATTTCTTGTTGCAATTTCACGTGAGGTTGAGGGTATAGGGCTTTCAGGCACCAGCCGCGCATCGCAAAATTTCCTCTTGCGTCAGATTATCGTTGATAAATTCACCCGTGATCTCACCTTCATGTAGCACCATAACCCGATCGCTCATACCAAGGATTTCTGGGAGTTCGGAGGATACAAACACAATGGCGACACCCTCTTGCGCGAGTCGCGCCATCAATGTGTGAATTTCTGCTTTCGCACCGACATCAATACCGCGTGTCGGTTCATCAAGAAATAGCACTTTCGGATGCGTCATCAACCATTTGCCGAGCACGACTTTCTGTTGGTTTCCACCGCTGAGATGGTTCACAGGGGCTTCAAGTGAAGTCGTCTTAATCTGGAGGGAATCCACGTAATGCTCGCTTTTTTTAAATGCCGTATTTTCGTTAATGATTCCGTGTGATGTGATATCTGATGATGAACTCAGACTCGCCAACGTCATGTTGCCAATGATGTCCACATCTAAAAGGAGTCCGTAGCGTTTTCGATCCTCGCTGACGAGTGCCATTCCGTGCTGTATCGCCTCGTGCGGGGAGTGGATCTGAACGGCGGCACCATCTATAGTCATTTCACCGCGCCATCTACCGTCGTAAGCACCGAAGATAGTACTGATCAATTCTGTCCTTCCCGCGCCCATCAAGCCTGCGATGCCGAGGATTTCCCCGCGTCGCACCTCGAAACTGATGTCTTTCAGTTGAGGAGGTTCCAACGGATAGGTGCTTAAGTTTTCAACTCGGAGTGCCGCGTCTTTTTCACTTGCCCCATTTTCATTGGTAGCGGTTGTTTGCCGTTTTGGAAACAGCGCGGTTAACTCGCGTCCAACCATTTGCGAGATGAGCACTTCTTCGGTGCATTCAGGCGATTTAATGGAGTGCGTTGCGACTGATTTGCCGTCACGTAGCACGGTTACTCGGTCGGCTATCTGAAAAATCTCCTTGAGTTTATGGGTGATATAGATACACGCTACACCCTTTTCTCGGAGTTGAGTCAGAATCTGTCGAAGGATGTTTACCTCGCTTTCAGTCAAGGCGGCTGTCGGTTCATCAAGCACGAGCAACAATGCGTTGCGTGATGTGTCGATGTTGGCTTGCAAGCTCCGTCGCTGCTGAATATGGGCTTGCAAGCTCCGCCGCTGCTGAATATGGGCTTGCAAGCTACGCCCTAAGGCCTTCGCGATTTCTACGAGTTGTTGTTGTCCAATACCGAGTTCATGGACGGGTTTATGGAGCGGAATCGTCAATCCAAACTGCGAAAAGAGTTCACCTGCTTCGTGATAGAGACGATGCCTGTCAATAGTTCCAAGTTGGCACGGTTCTTTGCCGAGATAGATATTCTCGGCAACCGTCATTTCTGGAATAAGTGCCAGTTCCTGATGGATGACGGCGATCCCGGCACGTTCTGCGTCACGCACGGTATGGAACTGCTGCTCGTTTCCATTGATGTGCAGTTCTCCCGCGTAAGTCCCGTAGGGATAGACGCCACCGAGAATCTTAATCAGTGTCGATTTGCCAGCACCGTTTTCTCCACACAGAGCATGGACTTCACCCGGATATACCTCGAAAGAGACATTGTCTAAGGCACGCACGCCTGGGAAGTCTTTGGTAATTCCTTGCATGTAAAGAAGTGGGACTGTCATGGTTCATCAATGCTCCGATGCTCCGTTTACTGATATTATAGCAGAATTCGGAATGACGGTCAAATTTATAGCATGATGTTTTCAGAGGCATTCAGTTCTTCTGTAGGAGGAGGGAACGCCCAAGCAAAAACACCCCGATTCCCGACGCTTCGCTGTAGGAACGAGCTACGCTCGTGATCCTCGCGATATTGCGCGAAGACCTAAGTATCTATGAGCGGAAACCAAGATCGGAACTGAAAACTAAAGAGTCCTGCCCAAAGCGGCAGCCCCCGGGGAATGCCATAAGGCATTCATACCGTTGATTTCGGGGCGAAAGGTGTGTAGAAACGCCATCCTTCAAAAATACGAGAACCATCAGACGTATACGTTCACACTCTACATCGAAAACATCGTGACAGATGAAGAGCAGGTCGAGATCACTACGGGCATTGCCGACGATTAACGAAGTAGTATTTTTTCGTTGATATATATCTAAAGATATGTTATACTAATTATATATTTAGAAATCTGGTGTATTTGGAAATAGGAGGACATCATGGCTGAAGAAAAAAAGGACGAAATGGTACCGGTCACCGCTGAATATGAAGTCGTCGATCAGGTCGATGACCAAGCTATCATTGAGTTGATGACTGGACAGACGATTCAGGATTATGTCTATTCCTTCAAACAGGGAGGACGCACCGTTGAAGGATTGACCTTAGCCGGTATTAACGAAGCCGCAAATCGTCGTGGCGGTATCCAGATCGAAGAAATCGATTATGAGGAACGCGAGCATTCTTGGATCGCTACTGCGAAAGCGGTCGATACTATCACCGGTTCGTCTCGTTACGGCGCGTATGAGCAACTGAAGATGGCTGGCGGACGTGCCGATCCGTTCGCCTTCACCAAAGCAATTCATAAAGCACAACGCAACGCAATTAAACAGTTGATACCCGTGCCGGTAATCCGAGAAGTCCTGAATTTCTACCTGAATCGAAAAACTGGGAGTGGCAATGCCACGCAACAACCGCAGTTGCAACAGGGAGGTGGAAACATCGCGAAAGCTCAAAAAGCGGCTTTCGCAATCGCTAACAATCTGGCGGGACCTCTCGAAGGAAAAGGCATCAGTAAGGCAGACCTTTGGGATTACATCAAACGTAAATATGGTGTGGAATCTCGGAATGATATGACCGAGATGCAGTGGACGCAACTTTCTGCTGAACTGAAAGCCGCCGAGACATCACCACAGTTGTTAGATGAACTCTGTGAACATATAAAGCAATTAACAACTGCCGCTCAGGAGAGCGAAGTCCCGGAACCTGAGGAACCCAAAAATCAAAAGACCGCATCTTCCGATGGCGCGCCGGCAGAAAATACACAAGCCCAAGACTCACCGTTTTAGTGCTTTATCCACATAAGGGCATTTATGGTGAATTATCAAAATATGTGTACATTTCACGGAACACCGCCTCCACCACCGCTGGCGAGGTTTCATGAGGTCTCAGAATTTAATTCGGTAATATTTATTTTCCCTGGACCGGTAGGTGCGGTTTCCTAACCAGCGTTCCGACCGGTTACTGGGAAGGGACACCGGATATGTTACGGAATTACCGAAATATTTATTGAAACTTCATCTAACCTCGTCTTACCAACAACCGACAACTGATGGTTCTCTTTTATCGGAGGGTGTTTTTACTTGAGGGTTTCTCCCAATTCTTGCTGACCGCTGATTGTCATTCCCCACAGTTTTTGTTGACCTCGCGGCAAAGTTCTTGTAAAATAACAACATTGCGGTTCTATTCATACAAGAGTGGCTGTCTGAGAGCGAGGCACTTATGAAGGCGCGTCGATTATCTATTCAGCATATTGTTCTGATTGCGCTGCTGGTCATACACATTGTACCGGTGTGGTTGTTCAAATATGCCACCATCCAAGATGGACCTGCCCATGTCCACAACGCACACGTCTTAAAGGTATATCACACTCACGAAAACTACGTGCTGCGGGAAGTTTACGAACGCAACCCAACACTTTTTCCAAATTGGACGTCCCACGTATTTTGGAGAACGGTGTCGCCTATCTTCAGAACTATGAACCCAACACGGATCATTTTCCGCTCCGCTACAAAAACAAAAAGGTGATCCCTGACTACGTCCTCGTCTGGCGTACAGAGTATGATAATGTTGAAGATCTTGCCCAAGATTATGAAGTGATTCATTCAACAAACTTTAATCGGCTTTATCGGCGAAAGAGAGTAGCACCAGACACGCAATTATGGGCGGGCACTGCAACGCTCACCTTCGACATGCAACCACATGATGGAGAGGCTACTCCAAATCACATCGTTATATACAAAGACACTGACTATACGGATGGACGGTTCGGGTGGTGGTCGAAATCTGTTGAGGATGAATATGAAACCGGAGGCGGTGGTTTTGAACTCAAATATTGGCATACGGAAGACCCGAAGCCTACATCGGACCTGCGCGATGTCTTGGCAGGAGATGAATCAAATCTTCTGCTGTATCAAGATAGCCTCTGGGGTGAAGAGGACGGTGTTTTCAGAGTCGCACTCCCCAATGGTACTTATGAGATAAGATGCTATTTCCACGCGGGGGTTGTCGCACCCGTGGAGATTAACTTGATTGCGAACGGCGAAAAGAAGTTCCAGAAACTACGTCTCACTTCAGCAGATGAATCCGCTGAAAGACGATACACTGTTACGATCACCGATACGCGTTTAACCCAAGTGATTTATACACGGAAAAAGCGATGGGTATGGAACGGTTTTACAGTTAAACGGCTGTCAGACTAAGCAGATATTCCCTGCTCCGCAGGGCATCTTGCAGAGAATGCGGGGTCGGCGTGTTTTCAAGGAGCAGATCGCCGGTATACTGCTGTGTTTTCAAACGTTCCGCGATTGCCCGAAAGTCGACGAAGCCGTCACCTACTTCTGAGAGAACACCGGCTTCTGTTTTCTGTTTGAAATGGACCGAGGTGAGATCCGCCATTTTAACGGCACCCCAGAATTCGTCTGGTGGATTTATCGTTGTCCCGTCAGCACGGTATGTATTGGTCTCGTCGTAAGTGAGTTTGGCCCCGCCCGCGACGGCTAACCTCAACGTCAGTATAGCGGTTTGCCGAGCGTTCTCTACAGCAAAAATCATCGGGAAGTCCGGTAGAAGTGCTTTGTAGTGCTTTATATTGGCGATAGCAGTGGACTCGTCAATGTCTCCTTCCGTGACGGGATCAACAAGACGGAGTCGCGGTCGCGCTGGACAGAGGAGATATGCCAACTTTTTCGCCTTAACGATCTGTTGTGTGTCTACCTCGCTGTCTTTTACGGGTGAGAGCCAAGGATGGGACATGGCATAACTCAAAGTGAGTCCAGATGCCTTTTGAACGAAAGATGCGATCTCTGCAAAGAGCAACGGATGTTTCGTTTCGTACGGGTGTTCTGCCCAGACAGCGTCACAGATGGTTTTATATTCTGTGTCGGTGTATTCAGGCATCGCGGATTCAAGCTGTTGAACGAGTTTCCCAAATTCGGAGTTGCGAAGGTAATCGCCTTCGCGGACCTCCATATCCTTGAACCCGTTCGCGCCGAATTCCACCATAAGTTCATCAAAACGCGCCCCGTTTTCTACCTCTTCGGTCCAGATATTGGTTACGATTCCGAGTTTTTCAAACATTTTGACATCCTTTCCCTGTTAGGGTATGATACATAAGGGCATTCAGTTTTTCTGTAGGAGGGAACTCCGATTCCCGACTATGGTAAACCAGAAAAATAAGCAGACATTCTCCCCTCCCCGGGTAGGCGAGATTTCTAACCTCGCCGGTGCAGAGTGTACAGTTAATTCTAAAGTTTACCATAAATGACCCTATATGATACACAACCAAAATTATAGCATGTTTGCAAGGAGTTTCAACAGAACTATGGCACAAAATAAGTTATTTACTGATGAACTCAGACGCACTGCCGCACCGATTTGGGAAGCCGATCTTAGGCATCCGTTCGTTCGGGGACTTGCTGATGGGAGTCTTCCGACAGAAAAGTTCAAGTTCTACCTGATTCAGGATTACCTTTTCCTCTTGGACTATAGCCGTGTGTTTGCGCACGGTGTTATCAAGGCACACGATGAAGCGACGATGGCGATGTTTGCGACGCTGCTCAACGAGACACTGAACACCGAGATGGATTTACATCGTGGATACTGCGCCAAGTTTGGTATCTCTGCCGCTGAGATGGAAGCCGCACCGATCGCACCGACAACGCATGCTTATACCCGACACCTACTTGATGTCGCACAGGTCGGGACTTTAGCGGATATTGTCGCCGGTGTTCTACCATGTCAATGGGGTTACGCCGAGATCGGCACAACACTCACCAAACAAGGCGGGTCGCCGGAACCACTCTATCAAGAATGGATTGAAATGTACGCGTCTCCTGAATTCCTGTCTCTGGGCGAGTCACTGCGGGGGCTGCTCAACAATCTCACAGCGGAGCATAGCACCTCTCAAAAAGAACAGATTAAAAACTATTTCTTATTGAGTAGCCGTTATGAGTACCTTTTTTGGGAGATGGCTTACACGGAAGAGTCGTGGAAAATTTAGCCGTATTTGTTTCGCACTTACGCATTGCCCCATAGACCTAATGCTCTGATTTTGCGTAAGTCCTGTCGTTAACAGAACCTGTTTATAATGGCACAGCGACATAGAAGATACTACCTTGCCCAAGAGTGCTTTCCAGCCATATCCTTCCGTTATGAGAGAGTACAATATGCTTAACGATTGCCAATCCTAATCCTGTGCTTCCCATTTCTCTGGCACGTCCTTCGTCAACGCGATAAAACCGCTCGAACACGCGAGATTGGGATTCCATTGGGATACCGGTGCCTGTGTCTCTTACACTCAGGATGAACGCTTCTGAGGCTGTGTTGGAGCCTTCAGTTTCTTCGCACCGACAGATCTCTGCCGCAACGGTAATCGCACCACCATCAGGTGTATATTTGATGGCGTTGTCGATCAAGTTCACAAAAATCTGCATGAAAAGTTGTGGATCTACGTTAACTGTCGGAAGTTTTTCAGGAATTTCCCATTTTAAAACCAACCCTGATTCCTCTAATAGTGGTTCAAACACGTCTAAAAGCGGTTCGTGGAAGGTATTGAGATGGCAGGGCGAGCGTTTCAATTTGACCTCCCCTAACTCGAGCCGAGAAAGTTCCAACAGATCCGAAATTAATCTTGTAAGTCGGGCGGAGTGATTGAGAATTTTTACAATAAACTGTTCGGCTGTCTTTGTCCGAACCGAGTTCTCACTGAGTAAGGTTTCGGCGTAACCTCGAATGGTTGTGAGGGGGGTTCGGAGTTCGTGCGAAACGTTTGCCACGAAATCAGCGCGAATCCGCTCTAATTGTCGTTCCTTAGTGACATCATGGACAACGATAATGTACTCTTGACCCGCAGAAACGGGAACAACCGTCACCTCTGCTTCCGGTTCTCTCAGGTTCCCCAACTGGATTTCAGCGAACGCGATGGTTTCTGTCTGTTCTGCCTTTTTCAGCAGTGCTTGTAGTTCTGGAATCCGATTAATCTCGATCAAAGCTTTGCCGATATAAGCCTCAGGGAGTGCCAGCATGGAGATAGCCGTCGGATTGGCGTAAGTAATCTCGGACGCACCGTTCACAAGTAAGACACCTTCGCCCATATTTCTCAAAATGGTTGCGGAACGCCGGTGTTCTTCGGAGATTGTGTCGATCTGCTCCTGTATCCTGTCTGCCATCAAGTTAAAATTCTGTGAGAGTTGTCCCAGTTCATTCCTCGAATCGACAGGGACACGCGAGTTTATATTGCCAGCCGCAAGCGATTGGGTCATCTGCGTTAATTTCTGAATCGGTCTTGTGATGACGCTTGTACTAAAAACGCTAAATACGATGGCGAGAATGAGTCCCGCAACACTCGCAATTAAGACTATCCGTCGGAGGTTACCAATCGCTGTATTGACGGCTACCATCGGAAGCGCGACGCGGCAGATGCCAATCAAAGTTCCTTCTCCATTTGGTGAAATTTCAGCACCCACATTGCGATGTATGGGAAGCGCAAAATAACGAAATTCTGTCTGTGTTGTGTCGCTGTAGCGGTCTCGAATCCCGTTCCCTTTCTTGATGGCATCCTGTACTTCTGGACGCGTGAGGTGGTTGTTCATTGCACGGAGTGCCTGTCCATCCCGTTCTGTATCACCCCAGACAACACCATCCAATCCGATGAAAGTCACACGAGCGTTGTTTGCCTTTCCGAGTCTATCGACGAGCGGGTCTATTAGGTCATAAGTAAAGTTATCCTTGGCAGGAAGTTTTTCAATGAGAAATTCCCGAGTTAATGCCGCCTGTGCTTCCAATTCGCTGTTAATGTGACTGCTCATGGAGTCTTTGAGCATTGTCGCAAGATAGAAATACATTGCGAACAACACTAAAAGCAGAATACCGATGTACCTGAATGTTAATTGGGTGCGAATGTTCACTGTGATTCCCTTTTGGCGCATTGCACTGTTATCTTCTACTATAGTGAAGCCCGAAAATATGTGGACAGTTGTTCAACTAACAAAACCTCGCCCATTGCCAATGTCCAAGCAGTTGTGGGTTTTACTTTAACGTTTATTATGTGCTGCTGATACCGGATACGTAAACTAACTCGGTTTGATAGCATCATAATACATATTCGGCATAATTTGCAAGCGGAAACCGACATCAAGTGCCCCTAATCCGCATCCTCCCTATCAATCCGCGTGACCTGCCATTTTTTTCGATCGTCTTGACATCTAAATCGAAATCTGCTACACTGAAATTGATAATCCAATACTATATTCCTTGCCAGCCATATTAGTAAAAAAGATAGCAATTACGCTCTATAGGGGGATTTATGAATATTCGATTTGAAGGCATTTTTTCACCGACGATAACGCCTCTTGATGAGAAAGAGCGCGTTGATGAGATCGGATTTATTAACCAACTCAATCGTTTGATTGACAACGGTATCCACGGCATCTATCTATTGGGAACTTCCGGTGAATTTACGACGTTGACGGATACGGAGCGTGAACGAGCGATGGACATCGCCGTCAAAGCAATCGGCGGTCGTGTGCCGATTATCTGTGGTGTAATGGATACAAGTACCCAGCGCGTTATCCAAAACATTAAAGTCGCCGAACAGTTCAACATTGATGCGGTTGCCGCGACACCCGGTTACTACTACCCTTCCACCGACGATGCAGACCTAATTGAGTTCTATTACGATATTGCCGCAAGTACAGAACTCCCTGTTTTCATTTACAATATCCCTTCAACCGTCAAGACAGCCATTAAACCCTATATCGTTGTCCAACTCGCAGAGACTTGTGACAATATTGTCGGTATTAAGGACAGTTCCGGCGATTGGACGAACTGTCTCGACTTGTTGGCACGGCTCGGGGACAAGTCAGACTTCACTATCATGCTCGGTTCGCATACCGCGCTCGGTGCCGCGGTCCTATTTGGTGCTGACGGCGGTGTTGTCTCGATTTCAAACGTTGCTCCGAAGGAATCTGTCGCTCTCTATAATGCCGCAAAAGCACGCGACATTGATGAAGTCCACCGGTTACAGAAACTGTTGCTTCGACTCAGCAAAATGTACTCTTATGGACAGGGCGTTAGCGGGATGAAGGCGTGTCTGGAGATTTTAGGCGTCTGTAATGCCTATACAACGGGTCCGTTGCTGCCCCTTGGTGAAACCGTGAAGGACGAACTTCGACAATTGTTATCGGAAGCAAGGATTGCCAAATGAACGAGTTTTTCAGGGTACAAGAATTTACAGCGAAAACGCAGCCTGTAACGAAGTGGAAGGCGACTCTTGAGCAAAAATCGCCAAAGTACAGACCCGCGTCGTTTCTCCGCAAGGTAAAATTAAATAATGATTGAGATACAGCCGGTTCGTAAACCGATTGATGCCACCATAGATGTCCCCGGTTCCAAAAGTTATACCAACCGGTCGTTATTAGTTGCCGCGTTGGCACGCGGTACCTCGACGCTAACGGGTGCCCTCTATAGCGACGATACACGCTATATGTGCAATGCGCTGCAGAAACTCGGTGTCGAGATTGACGCTGATGAGAAGCGAGCAACGTTTGATGTGTATGGCAATGGTGGCGATATTCCGGTTTCGAATGCTGAACTCTATATCGGGAACTCGGGGACCACTTCGCGTTCGCTTACTGCCTACGTCTCGTTAGGTCGTGGGAGGTATGTCATTGATGGTGATGAACCGATGCGACACGGTCGTCCTATCTCCGATTTATTGGATGCTCTGACCCAAATGGGCGTTTCGGCACGCTCGCAATATGACAATGGACATCTTCCTGTCATTGTTCAGGCAAACGGGCTGGCGGGTGGAAAGACACGACTTGATGTGTCTAAGAGTAGCCAATTCTTGACGGCGTTGCTGCTCATCGCGCCGTATGCGAAAAACGATGTAGAGATTGAGGTGGTCGGCGACCGCGAAATGCCCTATATTGACATTACACTATCAGTCATGGAGGCGTTTGGCGTACAGGTCGTCAGCGAAGGCTATCAGTATTTTCGGATTGAAGGTGGACAGCGGTATCAGCCGCGTATCTATAACGTTGAACCGGATGCTTCCAACGCCTCCTATTTCTTTGCGGCTGCTGCGATCACCGGAGGACGCGTCACTGTCCAGCATTTACACTTAGATTCCATGCAAGGCGATATTCAGTTTGTACGTATCTTGGAGCAGATGGGGTGCCAGGTCACTGTTTCTGACAATGGGATTACCGTTACAGGTCCGCGCCAATTGAAAGGCATTGATGTGGACATGAGAACAATTTCGGATACTGCCCTAACCCTCGCCGCAATTGCACCGTTCGCCGATAGCAAAGTAACCATCCGAAACATTGAACACACACGTTGGCAAGAAACCGACCGAATCCATGCAATGGTGACAGAACTCCGAAAGTTAGGTGTCCCTGTTGTTGAACACCGAGACGGACTCGAAATTTCACCCGCCCCTATTACCCCCGCAGCGATTGATACCTACGAAGACCACCGCATGGCAATGGCGTTTTCACTCGTTGGTCTAAAGGCAAACGGAATTCGGATTAACGATCCAGAATGCGTCAGCAAAACCTTCCCTACTTATTTTCAGGTGCTGCAGCGGTTGTATGTATGACCAAAGTGTTGAGAGGGACGTAGGTTGGGTAGAATGGAGTTGAGAAGTACCTTGTTGTCAATCCAAACACTCCTAAAATACAAGATACCAGCGTATACACACAAACACCGAGTGAAACCCAACACTTGCTGAAGACTTGATACACACAGAACTCCAAAATCTGTGTAATCCGTGATCCAAACAATATAGCACCCAAATCCCGTAAAAGACGGATATATTTTTAAAATTGACGGCTATAGTTTGAATTTATGGTAAACTTTAGAATCAATTGTACACGCTGCACCGGCGCCCCTTCCCAGTAACGGGTGGGGACCCCGGTTAGAAACCTCGCCTACCCGGGGCAGTGAGACTGTCTGCTTGTTTTTCGGGTTTACCATAGAAGGCATCTGTATGAGGCTTTGTACCATAACTATTCTCAGTGGAATCTTCTGGCTGTTTTACGCTCAAGTCGCACCGTGTGCCGAGATGAAAGTCGTTGATAACAGCGTCCTTGTCGAAACCGACACCTATGAAGTGCAGTTCACCGACGGCGTTATCACCCACCTCCACAACAAACTCGCAGCAGAAACCTATACCCTCCCTCTCGGTGTCGGCGGCGCTACAGGTTTTCGTGGGCGAAGTGGATTGTTGAGGAGAAATATCGGATCTATCTGGACCGACCAAGCGACGCTAACAACAGCAAGAAAAATCGCACCGCTTAAAGCAGAAATCGTGTTTCGTCAGGGACAGAACGAATTCCGTCTGTTCATAGGTGTTGACGCGAGTTCAGGAGATCTGCTGATTGAACAGGAAGGAACTTCCGACACGGAAGGTGTTTATGGGATTCAGTGGGGATGTGTAAATCTAAATGCCAAGAATCTGGATCTTATCCTTCCCGCGGAAGGCGGTCAAGTTATTGAGGCGACATCTCCAGCCACTTCCAGAAGTTTCAATTATCCGGGTAGTTGGGAAGTGCAACTCGCGATTCTTCAAGGGGAACAGGGCGGGTTTTTCGTTCGAGGGGCAGATGAAACCTTTCAGTTCAAAGTCCTCCATTATGAAAAATATCTTGAGAGTTTTGCCCTCGGTTTTGAGACGCAAAATCAGGCACCTTTTGATGCACTGACCTCCGCGAAATCTGTTGTATGGCGATTGAATACATATCGCGGCGATTGGCGTGTTCCGGCAAGAGGTTACCGAGATTGGATGGAACAGGCATTCAAACCGTGGCGGTTGGATGCGGTGCCAGCATGGGTTGGAGAGATCGGTCTGGTTGTTGCCTATATCGATCCCCGTTTGGGTGTTGGCATATTGGATACGTTAGCGGAGCAGGTGGATCCCGCAAAAACCTTGCTGTATCTGAATAAATGGCGAAAAGACGATTACGATGTGAATTACCCCGACTATACGGCGAAACCTGAGTTGGGTCGGTTTGTTGAAACTGCTCACCAATACGGATTTCGAGTGATGCTTCACACCAATCTCGTTGGTGTTTCACCCTATCATCCCCTCTACACCGAATTACAGAAATTCCAATTTCGAGATCCATGGAATGGAAATCTTTATGGATGGCGATGGGAACAGACAGATGCCCCTTACCGTCATGCTTTTATGAATCTCGCAAATTCTACGTTTAGAAAAATTCTGGTCCAACAGCTGAAAAACGTATGGGAAGAGTATAGAGTGGATGCATTTCACTTGGATGTTAGTCATTGGGTGTCTAATGATGCAAACGGACTGATTAAAGGATTAAATGCAGGGCGAGGGAACGTCCTGATGCACACAGAATTAGCGGAAGCAATGCCAGGCGTTGTTTTTAGCGGTGAGCACCTTCATGAAGTCACCTTTTTTCGTGAAAGTTTCGCACAACGTTGGAAACTCCCACCAGACTGGGACCGCAGGCCACGAGGAACCCCACATCCGATTTCTGCGTTTCTATTTTCTCCTTATACAGTGCCTTACGGATATTTGGGAATGCCGAATCCGGATAGAGGTCCACAACTTTACCAAGAGTATATGGACGCGTATGAGATTTGGGGCGTTTTGCCGACGCTGCGGATCTCGTCAGTAGCCGACTTGGAGCCTGAACGGATGAGGACACAGGAGTTACTCACAATTGCCCGAACATGGCAGCAACTTGGTTTGAAATCTGACTTTGAATCCGACTGGACATCTAATACCTTATTTCAATATGTTGGAGAAGCTGGTGAAATTGCAGCACTGAAAAAAACAGAGACGGGTGCTACGTTTGTTCTACCTGAAGAAAGGCTCGGGTATGAACGGGTTTTGGGTGTGACGCAGGTACAAACGCAGCGGAATATACCGCATTGGAGTGCCTACAACGGAACGACACTCCTCGGATTGCATCCTGAGAAATCTTATTTCTTAGATGACACGCCGCGCGATTTCTCTCAGGTACATATCAACGCCTTACCAGATGGCGTTTCTGTGACGGAATCACGTGTGACAGAAAATGCCGCGCTCTTTCGACTCGAAAGGGTGGATATCTCTCACGAAATTGATTTATTATCAGAGAACCATCTTGTAAGGACGGGCATCGTCCACAAAGGTAAGGAATTGCCACGACAAAGAGGGGCGACTTTTCAGCAAACGGAGGTTACCATCGCCGGTGTTGGTAAGTCCGCGATTGATGCACACCCGCCTCATCAACATATCCCCGGTGATCTTATCCGTCGGAATAGTTCTACTTTTGGTGAATGGACACTCTCACTTCCTGATACTTCAACGCCGCTCTATCTTGATTTTGATATTGGGTTGCGAGAGGGTTCTGAAAAATCTGATGGCGTAACGTTTGTTGTCTCTATTGGGGGGACAGAGATTTTTCGCCGGCTTCATAAGAGGCAGAAATGGGAACATGTCCGGCTTGATTTGACACCATATCGGAATCAACGTGTGACGCTCCGTTTTTCCACAGCACCTGGACCTGTTGGCAATCCGGCATGGGACTGGGCGATGTGGGGCGAGCCTAAAGTCACTCATGAACCGGTCTCTCGATTGACAGAGATCGGGTTCTTTATACCGAGTGAGCCGACAAGAAGCTTCCCGGATACATTAGAGAACCGTGGAGACGGACAGTATTGGCTGAAAGCGGAACTCCCTACCCAGGTACTCATTCTTTTCGGTCCCCCTCAACAAACGGAGATGCTCGATAATCTTCGAGATACCCATTATGTTGCGGGACTCCAGTTTGATGGTATATTCAGACTCGGACGTGTTTACAACTCAGGGAGTCGGAGCCACGGAACTGTAGGTGGAGTGCAGAAGAAGACTATTGATGCTCACTCGCCCTATAAAGGTCAGACCCTTCTCCAATTCTTACTTTCTCTGCCGCAAGCAGAAGAAATAATGTTCTCTTTTTCAATGGGATTGTTGAGTGAGAATGCTGATAGTGACGGTGTCTCTTTTGTGGTGCTTATAGATGGACAAAACCGATTTGAACACTTTACAAAAGAACCAGGATGGACAGACGCACAAATTCGTCTTTCTGAATATGCAGGTGAAACCGTATTATTGGAATTGGTGACCGACTCCGGTGAAAAAAACGATTGGGACTGGGCACATTGGGCGGACCTGTTTATTAGAGCAAAAGGGGTGGAATCCAGTGGCGATGTCAACCAGGACGGAACAATCAACATTCTTGATATTATTCTTGTGGCACAGAATCTTGGACAAAAGCCACCCTCCGACCCGAGGGTCGATATTAACAAAGATGGACAGGTGAATATCCTCGATCTCGTGTCTGTTGCGGAACGCCTCGGTGAAAAGGTGGCTGCCGCACCTTCTCAGATCGATGGTATCAAAAACACACCGTCCTCGACCGCAGATGTTATTGTCGTTCGACGTGCCCTGAATGAATTAGAAGCCGTTCCAGAGAAATCGCTGAGTGTTGAGGTGACCGTTGAGTTTTTACATGCTTGGCTGGCAACCGCGAATCGTGATGTCAGAGAGACGCGACTCCTCCCGAATTACCCGAACCCCTTGAATCCAGAGACGTGGATTCCGTATCAATTGGCGGAAGCAGCGGATATAAGCATGGAAATCTACGATGTCGGTGGTCGTTTCGTCCGAACCATTCCTATTGGGTTCAAGCCTGGCGGGTACTACCTTACACGGGAACGTGCAGCGTATTGGGATGGACGGAACGAGACAGGCGAACCTGTTTCAAGTGGTGTCTACTTTTTACGGTTCTTGGCGGGAGATTTCACCGCAACACAACGGGTGGTAATCGTAAAATAGGGATTTTTAATCAAACCGAAGTCTTTCCCGGAATTCACCCAAAATCGCCATCCCGCCACTATAAAACACCACTGCCAACGGAATCAGCACCCAGATAGAGAGAGCCCCCCTCAAGAATACTAAACCAACACGCATCAGACCAGAGAGAAGGGATGCCTTCAAAAACGTGCGGAATATAAACGGGGTTTCCCGTAATTTGATAATGTTTTTTGAAATGTAACCGATCCCAAAAACCAGGAGGTATCCCTCACTGATAACCATTGCCATTGCCGCACCCGTATGGCTGAAACGCGGGATTAAATAAAGATTCAAGCAGATGTTCAGGAGTGCCGTTGTGCCCATCAGGACTGAGAAAGCACTCCGTTTATCTGTCGCTCGGAGAACTGCCTGCACTGCTGTCGTTATGAAGATAAGTCCACCCGCCCAACTCAGCCATTGGAGGGCCGTTGACACTTTGGCGACTTCTACCGGAGTGTAGGTTCTCGGCAGCAACACCACCATAATTTCGGGAGATAATGTTGAAAGTCCAACCGCCAAGGGAAATCCGCTCAGCACCATCCACCGCATACCGAACGAATATGCCACTGGAAATCTCCCTTTTTCTCGTTCCCATGCGCGGGAGAGAACAGGAAACATCGCACCCATCATAAACGCTCCGGGGAGGGTCGTGAAGGCGATGACGATTGTATACGCCAAACCGTACCATGTGTTCGCATCCACGCCTTCTGTGCTTAATTTTGACAGCAGCAGTGCATCAACGCGAAAATAGAGTAGATTGAAAAGATTCCCAATCGCAAACGGTAACGCCTGCTGCATCAGCACTTTCACGATCTCTCGATTTGGTTTGAAACGGAGGTGCGTGAAGCGGAATCGGGTGAATCCGGTGCTCAAAATCAGGTTAATACAACTTGCGACGAGCATCACTTTACAGACCGGGATGAGTCCATAACCGCGTAAGATAGCACCGCCACCGATGACAAGAAACACACCTCGTTCGGCTATTACGGTTAAAGCCTCATATTTCATCTCCTCGTGGGCGCGGAAGACACAGCGGTTCAATTGTGCTAACGAATTGACAATCTCTGCCAATCCTAAGAAAACTATCATCTTTAGGATCATCGGCGGATAAAGGATTATACCGCTGATAATCATAATGCTGTATGCAACAATTGAGAGAATGATGCGGACAAGAAGCGCGTTGCCGAGATAGTGTCGGGTCTGTTCCGGGTGCAACGTCATCTCTCGGATGAGTGGGTTTTGGAGTCCTAATTCCGTGAGAATCGCAATAAGGTTCGTGAGGGCGATCGCAACAAAATAGCCACCGAGTTCACTTTCCGTGAAGTAACGCGGCATGAGCCAGATCGTTATCACGAGTGAACCGAGACGACCAATAAGGTGAGCACTGAAAAGGGATGACGTGTTTTTAAAGATGCGGTTCATCTAATGCTGCGCTCCACCGTTCCCCTTTTCGTAAGTGCTAAACCCGTAGTCTGCATTCTCACTGCGAAGCAGGCGCAGACGGATTTGAGGGACGGACTTGATAGGTAAAACGCACGTCGTTTCTCTGCAAGGTACATTATAAATTTAATATAATCCAATTCTAACATAATTTGGCACCAAAGTCCAATAACTATCGGTATTGCCGTGCTGCAGCCGTTGTGCCCCAAGGTGTGCAATCGTTGCTCCTCGTGGAACGTTGAAAATAGGATCAGCGAAGTTTGCACTCTCACCGAGTCTTTCTCGGACAGTATCTCCGTACGTCAGGAGTCCATCCCCAACGAAATTGAGAGTGCCGTTTGATGGGACATCTGTATTGAGTCGGTCGAGGAACGCATCGATGGGTAAGCAGAGGTCTTCGCTAAGGCGTTGCCATTCGGTCCCACCATGGAAAGCAGTGCCGTAGATTTCACGCCGTCGGGCATCGAGAAGTGGACAGATGACACCGTTTGTCGATCGGAGGTTATAGGCGATCGCTTCCAAGGTCGAGACACCAATAATCGGTGTGTCGAGGGCATAACAGATGGATTTGATCGTCGCGACACCGATACGGATACCGGTGAACGATCCGGGTCCGATGCCAACGGCACATCCATCCAGAGCATCTGCTGTGATATTACCCCATTTCAAGACGCTATCAATCGCGGGCATGAGTCTCGAGGAGTGAGCTTGGACAATATTGAGCGTATGCTCTGCGACTAAATTATCGCCATCAATTAAGGCGATACTCCCGATAGGGGTAGAGGTGTCAACACCTAAAATTTTCATTCAAAATCTACCAATAATTGTGAACCGGGATCGTCATCTTGCCCGCGTTCTCGTAGGACTGCCTCTGGCGTTACTGACTCTTGAACATCGTCAGACAGAATGATAGGCAAAATTTTATCTAACGCGTCTTGAATATCTCCCGTAAAGGGCTTACACGGAATTGAGAGAGTGTTTAGGATCTGCTCAAACCGTTTGTAGTCGTCTGCGTTTTTAAGTTCAACCCAGAAAATGCCGTTTGCGTCCATTTGTTCTTTGTTCAAGTCCGAGAGTGTATTCGCAACCAATACACGACTACTTCGAGCGTACACAGCATCCGCACTTTCGGGGTTCCCTTTTCCCATCAACTTCACTTCGCACGAAAAACCTTCCCCTGTGTCATCAAACAAGTAAAAGTCAGATTCCCGTTGTGAGTCTGGTAGCTTACCCTGATCGTAATATTTTTGAGGCACTCGAAAAAGGGCACAAAGCGTTGCCATTAAAGGCTTTTCGACTTGTTTTCCCGCTGTGCTCCATAATCCTCCCCTGAGGGCAGAGCGTTTGACAGCGAGTGTATTGATGACAATCAAACTCTCATTGATATTCAAATCAACACTCACATCCCGAAATTTTATTGTAAGGGCTATATTCATGCCGTCTTGTTCGGTCAAACTATTAATGGCATCGTAAAGCGCGTCGTAATGTTCTATGGATGCCTCCAACACAATTTGTTTGCGGCCTGAATCGTACATATTTGTGATTGTCTTCTTATTCAGACCTGAATGAATAGCAATTTCTTGAGGAGAAAATGAATCCGAACAAAGGAATTCCTTTTTGTACCAATCAACAGTCACATCCTTGTTATCCAACTTGGCACCAGCGACACGTTTAAAAAAATCAACAACGTATTGCAAGAATTCGGCATCAAGCAGCGTCACGATTTCAGAACGGTAATCCTGTCCTGTGATCAGTTTTCGGATCATATTTTTGATAACAACACCGGTAACGGTCACGGATTCTGGTTCCTTTCTGTGAGCGCAGATTCTAATTCACGAAATGAAAGCACCCGGGGCTTTGCGTGAGTAAACAAAGCAACGTCAAGCAGCTGTTCCGCACGTTCAACATATTCCGCTTCCTTTTCGCAAAGGAGAAAATATCGTTCATGAGTCAAGGCGATGTGTCCAACAGTCCCACTACCGGCAAATGGATCGAAGACAAGATCGCCTTTAAACGAATAAAACTGAATGACACGTGTTGCCAATTCAGCTGGGAAGACTGCTGGATGAACTTTGTCAGTTGCGGGATTGATGTGCCATAGGTTTGTTTTTTCATAGTCACCCATAACTTTACTTGCCTCAACAGTTTCGTCACCATATTGCCGGATGTTCCAATCGATCAATTTGTCTGTTTTCTTACGATATACCATAACGCTTTCGGTGACAGAATTTGCCTTGTAACCGAGGGGTTTACGATGTTGAAAGAACCCGCCATTTCGGTTCTTTGCAGCATAGTCCGGTTTTGTCCAAACGATGTCATCAATGAACTCCCACCCTATATCAGTGAGACGCGGATGTATGTCGTAAGGGATAGCATATCGCTTGCTGGAATGTGCTCGACTGATGCGTGGGACAATAACAGGCGACGTGTTGAGCACAAAGAACCGTCCTTCTTTGGTAATACGATGTGTCTCCTTGAAAATCGCAGTGAGGAAGTTAAGATATGCCTCGTAACTCTGATAAATCGTGTAATCGCGCGCGTTGTAATAAGGCGGTGACGTAAAGGTAAGATGGATTGACGCATCAGGAATTACCCTTAGTGCTTCCTGTACATCGGCATAGACAATCACATTTTTGAGAGGATCTGGACTGGATGGATGGGACTGATCTGTTTTTATACCGTGAGAGCGGGCACTTTTGTTCTTCACCTCACTGGCGAGGTGTTCGCGGATGAGTTCATTCGGATGTTCACGTAAAGCGTCTAATGCTGTTTGGACTTCAGGTCTTTCCTTGAAGTAGAACAGCCCTCTTAGTGCTTGTAAGACGACTTTTGGATCTGCATCGGCAAGGTACTGCGTCAAAATTGTAATTGCTTTCTCGCTTCTCAGACGTCCGATTGCGGAAATCGCCTCTCGGCGAGCGAAAGTATTCTTTTCGGTAGCGGCAAGTTGTGAGAGTTCCGTTAAGAATCTTTCATTCTTGAGTTTGCCCACATTTTTTGCTGCGAGCATGCGAATCTTCGGATTCGTGTGCATGAGCAACGGGATGAAGAGTTCACCATTAAATCCTGCGGGTAGTTTGCCAAGGTTATTAAGTAGGGACAGGAGTGCTGGTTCATCACAAGTCGGGGCAAGAGCATTCTTGAAAAATAGTGAGTCTGGATTTAATTTTTCACGTTCAATGTTGGCTTTCGTTAACATATTTTGTCAGGATCCCTCCTTTTATTCGTCTCATTGATTGCCGATTGCTGACGACTTCTTTGCCATCTTTCTGACCGCTGACCGCTATTCTTAATTCAGGCGTGAGAGTAGTTTTTGGAGGTGTTGTATGTTTTGCTCGACTGCCGTGGCATCGGGTGGGGTGTCTGTGAGCCGGAGATATGTCTCAAAGGCGGAGATACCTTTACTATACGCATGGTTTTTGTAGTGTAGGTAACCGAGTAGGCGATAATCGGTAGCCATGTTCGGCAGCAACCATGTGATACGTTCAGCGGCAATAAGGGCTTTGTCGTAGTTTTCAAGGAGCGTGTAAGCACGCATCAGATTCCGCAAAATGCGCGCAAGGATCTCTTTATCTGTGGCTTCAGCCAACATACTCGATTTCAGCGGTACCGATTCATCATGGGTTTCTTGGAGTTTTTCCCGGAGTGAATCTTCACACATAAAAGATCCGTTTTCAAATACATCAAGCAGGATGTCTATATGTTCACGTTGGTATCTTACAAGGAAATGCCCTGGAAAATTTACGCCGACGAGCGGCAATCCAGCGCGTCTACCGATTTCAATGTAGACAACGCCTAACGTAATTGGAATCCCTGTCTTTTTATCCAGTACAAAGTTGAGGAAGTTATTGCCCAGTGCGTAGTAGTTGTCGGTATTTCCCGTGAACCCTTTTTCTTCAAAGAGGTAGCGGTTCAGTTCAGCAATGTGTTGCTCAGGTAAGGTCGTTTCTTGGATCCGTCCCCGGACTACATCCGCCATCTCATCAAGTTGATGGAGATAATTCTCAATATTGAGTTCGCGGTACTCACTTTGCGCAATGAGTAGAGCACCCGTTGCGAGTTGTGCTTCCTTGTTATCAAGGTTGGCGAAGGAGAAGAATGGGTCTGTTTGCGATTTTTGGATCATTTTTCCGCAAAAAGTAAATTTTTTTTGCATTCCCTGAGAAGATGTGATATAATTAAAACAACCTTTACGTGGGGGATTAGCTCAGCTGGGAGAGCGCTTGCATGGCATGCAAGAGGTCACCAGTTCAAGTCTGGTATCCTCCACCTTTTTTTTGCATCCGCTGTTTTTCGGCTATTTAGACGTTTCGTCTGTGCCTTTGTTGGCTGGTGCCTTTTTTGTTCTGCGTGGGATACCGTTATCCAATACACCCATAAGCGTTAAATGGAGTTGCGCTTGCGTCGGCAATGCCTGAATCAACGCTTCCTCGATGTCTTCAATCTGTCCCCGCGTTTCCTTCCGTTTCGCTCGGAATTTATCTAAAGTTCTCTGAATCTCTATATCTTCCACAAGCGAATCCTTGGCAAGTCGATTTAAGGTTTTCAAATCGTTGATTGCCTGAATGTCCTTTTGACGTTTCAGGTCCCACAACTCTTCGAGTTGGCGTTTCTGTTCCTCTGTTACACCGAGATCTACCAAGGTGATGCCTTTCTTATTTTCTTCACTGCTCTTTTGTGCCCATGCGAAGACACCGCAAAGCACGACACACATCAGAATCGTCAAGATATGCTTCCCATGAATATGTGAGCCTTGGTTTCGTATCTGTTTAGCGTTTTGCATAAGTTTTTACCTCTAATTTCGATATGGAACTCCGAATAAACGCTCTCATACCATAATAACACGAAGAGTGAAGGATGTCAAGGAGAAACGGCATAGGTGCCGCGTCATTTATGGTAAACTTTAGAATTAATCAGGACTTACGCAATTTTGACCATAGCACGTTCTGTGAGATGGAAATGCCCCAAAAAACGCAGCCGGTCTCTTGACACAGGCTAACGGTCTCCTATGCTACAAAAGAGCAGCATGCGTAAGTCCTATTAATTGTACACTCCGCACTGTCGAGGTTAGAAACCTCGCCTACCCGCGGAGGGGAGAATGTCTGCTTGTTTTTCTGGTTTACCATAGTTCTTCTGTAGAAGGGAATTCCGATTCCCGACGCTTACGAACCATTTCCCGCTGGCGAGGTTTCTAACCTCGACCCTGATCGCTGACTGCTGATCACTCATCTGAGAAAATTTTGCTTGACAAAAAATAACGTATCTATTACAATTGTTTTAAGATTGTGCCTCAATCTGTGTGTACATTACGCAGAGGAGGTATTCGAGTATAGGGGAGGCGTGAATGCTATATAAAGGGTTACAACTCGATCGGTTTCAGGAGGAAGCGATTGCGGCGATTAATCGGGATACCTCAGTGATTGTCACTGCCCCGACGGGTGCTGGTAAAACGGTCATCGCTGAATACGCCGTTGAAAAGTGTCTCAAGGAGAACCATCGCGTTATCTACACCGCACCGATCAAAGCCCTGAGTAATCAAAAATATCGGGACTTTTACGAAGAATATGGGGAAAAAATCGGTATTGTTACAGGCGATGTGGTACTAAATCCGTACGCGCAAGTGCTGTTGATGACGACCGAGATTTTTCGGAATACTATCTTTGACGATATTGAACGGTTACAAGATGTCTCTTACGTCATCTTTGACGAAATCCATTATATTAACGATATTGAGCGCGGTACCGTCTGGGAAGAAAGTCTCATTTTCGCCCCACAGCATATTAAATTTATCTGCCTGAGTGCGACTATCCCGAATATTAATCCCTTCACAGAATGGATGCAAAGTGTGCGGGATATCGATATTGAGATAGTCGAAGAATTGAAACGTCCCGTGCCTTTGGAGCATCACCTCTATTTTAAAGATTACGGTGTCGGTACTGTAAAGCATGTCTCCGATCTTCGGAAAAGAGCGCAGCACGATACGCGTAAACAAAGATCCGACCCATTTGAAGATGAAACGCCTCCAGCACTTCCCACTGATTTTGTAGAGACCCGTCTTATTCCGCATCTCCGTCGAGAGAAGCAGCTCCCCTGTCTCTATTTCTGTTTTAGCCGTAAGGGTTGTGAAGAAAACGCATTTTCATTGGTGTTCGGATCCCAGCTACACTTGCTGAATAAAAAACAGACGGCACAAATTTTAAAGCAATTTGATGAACTCTGTCGCCAATTTGACATCGTTGAAGAGAGGAAGATTACTGAATTCCGTAGGTTAGTCAGTTGTGGTATCGCCTATCATCACGCCGGTATGTTACCAACGCTTAAAGAGGTCGTTGAGCGGTTATTTACCTCCGGGTTGATTCAGCTCCTGTTTACGACCGAAACGTTCGCTGTCGGTATTAATATGCCAGCCTGTACGGTGGTTTTTGACAGCCTCGAAAAATTTGATGGAATCGGATTCCGATACCTCAAGGCACGGGAATACCATCAGATGTCAGGGCGCGCAGGCAGGCGCGGTATTGACACGATCGGTTATGTCTATGCTCAAATTGTACCCGCATACGCCGATTTCAATGAAATTCGAGGGGTTGTTTCTGATAAGATCGAACCGATAGAGAGCCAATTTAATCTGTCCTACTCCAGTATTCTCAACCTTTATCAGAAATATGGCGAAGACATTTACGATGTTTACACGATGAGTTTGAGTAACCATCAGAACCGGGTGCGGGTCTCTAAACTCAATAAGCAGATTGAAGGTAAGACGCAGAAACTTCACACCCTCCCTAAACCGGAGTGTATTCACGATGGTATTGAGGGGAGTGTGCAAATTGAAAAGCATTATCGCCAAGAGCGAAATCACGAGAAAAAACTTCAGCGTTTGTATGTAGAGGTATCGCAAATCAAATCGCAGACGCGAGGGAAAAAGCGGAAAAAGGAACGCGCGAAAAGGTTGAGAGGTGTTCACCAGAAAATTAAACATTTGCAAGCGAATCGTGAGCAGAGTCTTTGTGACGACTGTCAGCACTTATCCACGTGTACTGGGAGATATAAGACCATTCGCAAGGAAGAGGAGCGGCTTCGGAAACTCAAGAAGAGAACTACGTCTGTTGAAAACGATCCGCAGCAGCAGATAGCCGCACGGCTGAAGGTACTTGAAGAACTCGGATACATTGAAGCACAGTCACTATTACCGCGTGGAAAAACCGCTGCTCATATTTACGGATATGAGGTGCAATTAACCCAACTCCTCTTTAGCGGGTTTTTCGAGAAACTCTCGGAGGACGCAATTAACTGTCTCATGGTAGCCATTGTCACCGAACCCCGTAAAGATGGATACTTTAAGCCCCTCAAAGACGAACATTTGTTGGAGAAATTTTACGAAGTCAGTTCCGAAATTTCGCTCATACAGCATTTAGAAGCTAAGCATAAGGTAACTGAAATCACACCGCTGTTAGAACTCCGGCTCTGCACCGCGATGCTCGCTTGGAGTCAAGGTTGTGATTTTGACAAACTTGAGAATTATGCCCGTTTGGATGCTGGGGACTTCGTCAGAGCCTTTCGACTCGTTATCGATCAGCTCCGCCAAATCCGCCGGGCTATGAGTGGGCATACTGCCCTCGTTGAGAAACTCAATCGATGTATTGGTAAGATTAACAGAGATGTTGTGGACGCGGAACGACAATTGCGGATTGGGCAGGAAAACCTTGATAGAGCAACAGAGGAAGATCCGGTTGCGGTTTCTGAACAACCTCAATCTGTCGCGCTTGGAAGTGCCGATGACACTGAAACAGAGAGTGAAGCATCGGACGCTTCTTAGCATTTTCGTTTTCATATCGGTACGACTTTGAAAGTAATTGTAATGTAAAACGGATTGTATTACAATGATTACGGTAATGTGTATCGAAGCGGGCTATTGGAACGCACTGCCGCGCAGTGCGCGAAGATGCCCGCACCTTGATAAAGATTGATAAAGATTAAAGGAGAATAATATGGCAAATCAAGACTTTGACTTGGCTGGTGCACTCAAGGTACGCCCAGCTGAAGCAGACGACGCAGCACATTTACACACATTTTGTTTCCCTGAAAAAACCAAAACAGAGGTTACACAGGAATTGAAAGTCGACTTGGAATCGGAGGGGCAGACCCATCGACTCGTTGCAGAGTCAAGTGGGTATCCGATCGGGCAAATCACTGTGAGTAAGGATACTGATGATCCTGAAGTGGCTCAGGTCGCGAATCTCGCTGTATCAGGACCCTTTCGGCAATTAGGCGTAGCCGACCATCTCATAAAAGCCGCTGAGCAGGCTGCAGCAGATGATGGTGCTAAAACACTTGAAATTGAACTTCCAGCCTCAGAAGCGAATGTTATTCAGAGATATAAGGATTGGGGGTTCGTTGAAAAACCACTTGTTATCCTACAGAAACCACTTGATGCAGAAGAACAAGAAGAAGTCGTAGAAGAACAAGAAGAGACGAACGGAGATGAGCTTGAAGCGACTGAAGCCGGTGGTGAACAGCAGGAGCTTCTTAACGCCTAATAATGTGAATCCTGTTTTGTAGGACGAGGTTACCTCGTCCTACGCCTTATTATGTGAAATTTTTCGCGGTCGAAATTCAGAAGACCGCCAGACCCATTGAATCGCTCTGAAATTAAAGGTGCCACTGACCGATAGTGGCGCAGGAGAATGGACTATGAAAAAAATCTGGCTTGCCTTGTCACTTATACTCTTTATAGTCGGGTGTGGCACTCAGAACGAGAACCTCGCAAAGGGTAAAGAGCTGATTAAATCGGATAAACGACGCAAAGAGGAACGCGCTGTCCGAGAATTTAAACTCGCACTCGGACAACAAGTCGATAGTGCTGAAGCACATTATCTGCTCGGATTTTACAACTCGCAGGAATTTTATGAACCCAACACCACTGAGTGGCAGGAAGCATCGATCACTGAGCGAGGTAAACATATGTTCCTCGCCTGTCAAGCAGAGCAACGGAAATACCTCGAAAGACTCGTTTTTGAAACGCTCCGTGATGATGACTTGGATGTCCAAAATGCCGCACTCGATGCCCTGAAACGCGTCTATAAGCAAGGCGACCGGAAGCGGCTCCTCAGCCAACTCCAAAAGGCAATTAAATCGAGTGACAATCGCGATAGACATAATGCGCATTGGATACTTGGACATCTCGGTAGAGAGGATCCAGGGACGATTGTCCCTATTTTGGTTAAACTTCTGGAGCATCGAAGAACGGAAACGCGCTTGAATGCAGTCAAGGCACTTGGAGTGGTGGGCAGTGAACAGGCTATTCCCGCACTCGCTGCTCTGATTGAATCTGGTTCCGCAAAATGGAAGCGGGATCGGGAGGAACCTGAGGTCCGTCAACTCGCTGTAGAATCGCTTGGAAAGATCGGCGGTGCCGCTGTGCTGGAGTTGGTTAAAATTGTGGAGAATAAGGGGTCATCGCTTCGCGTTGATGCCATTCGAGCATTGGCATTACTCGGTGACGAAAAGGTTGTAGTACCTCTCTTAGAGGCTTTAAAAGAACAGAGCAGTCGGGATGTCGTTATCCCTGCAAACTGAACTGTGAGCCGTTCTTGTATCCTTTAACCGCAAGGAATAATTAAAAAATGCAAAGAAAAATCAAATGGTTTAACAAATCTCACCGCTCGGCGTTTATCGTGTCACTCCTTTTTGTAATGATACTCGGACTCGGATGTGATAACCAGTATTACGATGAACGCCTGAAGATGCAGGTGCAACAGTTAGACAGCGACCTGAAGGACCGTTGGTCAACCAGTGGGGTCGTCGTTATGAATACCACACCAAACGGACCCGCAGATAGAGCACAACTTGAAACCGGCGAGCTTATCTCTTATGTCATCGCAGAATATCCTGTCCGAAGTGCTGGAGACTTTAACAGCGCAATGAAACAGGCACTCGATGAGGATAATAACTTCGTTCTCTATTTGAAAGATAAACCACCACTCCGTATCGCGCTCCGAAGGCGAGGAGATAAGATGGGACTGAGCGTTGAAGGAAACGGCACCGTACGCGTCGAACAGATTCAGCCAGGAACCCCCGCCGCAAATGCTGATATTCAGGTAGGCGACATTGTTGAGAAAATTGTGGATGAGCGCAAAATTTATAGCATCAATGACTACAAAGAGACGCTCGGAAAACTCTCTAAAAGGCAGGTTACCTTCCGAACCTCTGAATTAATAGGTGTGAAGATTGCCGCTGTGAATGCACTTGGCGATTTAGGCGATATCCGGGCAATTGAACCGCTCGTAGACCTCTTCAAAAATAGTTCAGAATTCTCGCTCCGGAAAGAGTCAATTAGTAGTCTTCAGCGCCTTGTGGAATTGAGTGTCCTCAACGATCTCTTCCAGCAGTTTCAGAGTGCCGATGTGAATCAGCTTCCAGCCGATGGCATTCAGCCACAGCAGTTGGAGTCCGCCGCAATCCTCGGATTGCTCACTGTGGACAGGACCGAGAATACCGCTACGCTTAAAGCACCCTTCGGAACGCAATTTAGACACAGATCCGAGGCACTCTATCAGAAAATTAATGAAGGACAACTCGCTGAACTTGCGCAAGAATATATCCAGATCGAAGTGGAACCGGAGCAAGAGATTCGACGCCCATGCCTCGCTATACTCGGAATTCTCAAACCCGTTTCTGCGATTGATGCACTCATCGCTGTCCTCGAAAACCCAACAGAGATCCCCGGTATTCGCTTCCAAGCAGGATTAGCACTCAGCCAGATTGGTGAACCCGCTGTTGATGCGCTCATCGTTGCATTTGAAAAGGGAGATACCAGCACGAAGGACATTGTTGCTTCTGCCCTCGGCGGCATCGGTGGGGCTAAGGCACGTGATCGGTTGATTAATGCCTTGGAAGGTAGCACGGAATCGGCGATTCAACTCACACTTGTTGACGCGATCGCAAAGATCGGCGATACACCTTCGATACAGGCATTGGAACGCCAGCTTCAACAGTACCAGCAGGATGATGACAGCGGAGTACGCATCTTTCTCGATGAGGTGTTCAGGAGTTTGGAAAAGAAATCAATGTAATTCAGTGGGACGCTCGCCCAACAGGTCGTGGGCTGCTAATGAAAATTGGACTCATTTCAGACTTGCACACGGACGTTACGCCTTGGAACAAGGCGCTTGTCCCACATCTCATTGATGCCGTTAGCGCAGAAAATCTTGATGTTTTAGTGATCGCAGGAGATCTCGCACGACATTTAGTTCACCTTTCTGAGACGCTGAATGCCTTTCAACTTGCGGATCTGACGTGCAAGAAATTATTCGTCCCGGGTAACCACGACATTTGGGCCATTGAGACCTCTGATGTTACAAGCGAACAAAAATGCGGGATTATTTCGGAACTCTGTCATGCCTGTGGATTTCATCCGTTGATGGACGAACCTTTTATCACGGGGAAAGTTGGTTTCTGTGGGACTATCGGTTGGTACGATTATAGTTTTGCCCCGGATGGATATGATTTTTCCGAGGATCAATATGCCCATAAGGAATTGATGGGAGCCGTCTGGAACGATAAACGATACGCTAAATGGCAGGAAACGGATCCGGTTATTGCCCGACGTTTTGAAGCAGCACTTGAGAGGCAGATTGCCTCTATTCGGGAGGAGGTATCACGGATCGTTGTCGTCACACACCATGTTCCGTTTCGGGAGTGTATCCGATACCGCGGTGAATTGCCGTGGGATTTTTTTCGGGCATTCATGGGCAGCGAACATCTCGGCGTGCAATGCTTACAGGAGCCTCTTGTCACGCATGCGCTCTTCGGACATACGCATCATGCACTTGATATGCAAATCGACAGTGTGCAGGCTATATGTGCCCCTGTCGGTTATCTGCACGAAAAACCTACGATGGCGTTGAAGGCTTATGCCGCGCAATGTTTAGCTTGTTTTGAAGTCTAATTGGGAGAGAATTAAAAATAGAACTTACACAAAATCCATTCTCATGCGTGTGGGGTTCAAAGAGGTTGACTGGAAGGATGGAAGAAAGGAAGAAGATAAGCGTGGGAAACCCCTACTTTTCCAACCTTTCAAGCTTCCCGGCTATCTCCGCAATCCCTGCTTTGTGTCTAAGTCGTAAAAAAAGGAGTTACAATGGAGATAACGTTAACCAATAGTAACGATGCCGGTGCGCTCGAATTTCCGTGGGGCGCGATTAAGTGGCTCTGTAACGATCAGATTGATCCAGAAGCTGAGATGACATTTGGCGTTGTCTATATTAACGCCGGTGAAGGCAATCCGACCCACTATCACCCGAACTGTGAGGAACTTATCTATGTGCTTTCAGGTGAATGCGATCACAAATTGGGAGATGAGGTGATTCCGCTCAGACCGGGGATGATGCTACGTATTCCGCGCAATGTCAAACATAACGCTGTCAACACCGGTTGGCAACCCGTAACGATGATTATCTGTTATTCGGACGCCGATCGGCAAACCGTCTTTGAAGATTAAGGAATAATTAAAAAATGCCCAGAGAATCTCGCTGTAGTGTTAAAATCTGTGGTATCACCTCTATCCATGACGCTCGACTTGCCGCCGATGCAGGCGCAGATTACGTCGGGGTGTTGGTTGATGTTGCCGTATCCGAACGGACACGCTCCACCGCTCAGGCGGTCGAAATCGCAAGTGAGAGTCCTATTCCTACCGTAATTCTACTATATAACCGCTCAACATCCGACATCCAAGAAATAGTCGCACAAGTTCAGCCATTTGCCGTTCAACTTCTCGGACAGGAGACTCCACAACAGGTTGAAGAACTCAAGCACACAGGCGCATGTGAGTTCTGGAAGTCTGTCTATTTGCCAGCCGGAAGCCCTAAAAATGTGGATATTCCGACTGTTCGGCAAGAGATGCAAGCCTATCGGAATGCAGGTGCCGATTTTCTACTGTTTGATAGTGTTGATGTGAGTCTTGAGAAACCGAGATACGGTGGCACAGGAAAAACCTGTGATTGGAATGTCGCTGCTGGACTCATTGAGGAGAGTCCGCTGCCAGTTTTCTTCGCAGGTGGGATACGTCCAGAGAACGTCAAAGCCGCTGTTGAGACAATCCGTCCTCACGGCATTGACCTCTGTTCTGGAGTTGAGGCATCAAAAGGTATCAAAGATCCACGTAAATTGGAACAGTTGATGAAACAGGTTAAATACGCTAATTAATAAAAAGGTCAGTCGTCGGTTAAAGCGATCTCTGGTTTAAAGCCAATCTCTTAACATTAACTACTAACTCGCCTCCATTATAAATGTTAAAGCACGAGTTGATGGTTAAACTAATAACCGATAACTGATGACCATGAAAAAGGAGATTTTCATGAATTACCGTCTCATCTGCCCTGAGCAGGCTATCAACAATGTCTTTCGGTTAATTGCCATTGTGGTCCTAATTTCTATAATATCTATTGTCAACTTCTCTACTGCCTTCGCCGATGCTCATGAAATGGAAGGTGAAAAAGCAGAAGAAAAGCCAATGGCGGAAAAACCGAAGATAACAGGCTGGTTCCAGATTGATGTTGATAGTTTAGGCACCTATTTTTTAGTTGGGGCGAGCCATCCGCTCAGCGGTGGCATTTCATTTGATTCTAATATCTATGTTAATGATAATTTGGGCGAGTTTGATATGGGGATTACATTCCCTGTTATCGCGAATGACAGCATGGCACTGCTACTGACACCGATGCTCGGTGTCGGGTTCAATTATGCCAGCCCAGATGGCCCCTATGCCTTATACCCCCAAATTTTTGCGATCCTACCTGCTGGTAAAATCTTCGGTTTCCATTGGACGATCAACACCTTTTCTTCCATATTTGATGATGAAAGTCTAAACGAACTCTACAATCGAACTTATTTTACCTACGCTCTTAATGATACTGTCGCTATCGGTCCGCAATTTGAATCCGTACTCGGTCTCGGTGATGGCGGCGGACTGTGGGCTCTCAATTTTGGTGGACGTTTGAACATCGGTTATGGCGAGAATAATACACTCGGCATATACGTTGGCTATGAAACCAAAAAAGACGAAGGTGAAACAGGGCTTACCGGTAGAATGAATTTTACGCGTAGATGGTAAGTATACCTACCGCTATTACCTCGTAAACGCTTCAAGTTAGGCAGCACTCGTGGGCTGCCTTCTTAAAATCCGCGTAATCCGTATAATCTGTGTAATCCGCGATTCAGACAATTAACACCTACACCCCAATTCCATTCTACTCCAACAAATACAGATGAATAGTCCTGTCTTTCGCCCGTGAAAAGGCAGGGAACGTTTTGACCATACGTCCCCGTTGGCGAATCCAATTGCGGACATCTTCATTTGCATCGAAGACATTAAAACTCGCCACATCCACAAGAAACCATAACCGTTCCCTTCCGGAAGTTTCCCACTCTCTTTCAAACGCTTCTGAGTCGTCCAAGAGTCCCCCGATGTAAATTGGTGTCAATTCTGGAAGATAATACCTACCCATCTCAGGTTCTGAGAGCACCACTTTGTCGGTGGGTTCTTGCTTTGATTGTACAACTTCAAATGCCTCTCGCCATTTCGGTCTCCCACCATTCTCAATTTTAAAATAGAGATAATCTTGCGACAGGAGCGTCACCAGTAGCACACACGGCACAAGTATACCGAGGATGTTTCCTGATTTTGTCTCCATTGCTTCCCAGACCCGTTCACACGCAACGCCTGCCAGAATAAAGTAGGCGGGTGTTGTCCAAAATAGGTAATACCCTGCGACGTTTTGGAGTTGCGATGCGATCAAAAAAAGAATCAACGGGATACCCGCATAACAGAGTAAAAAAAGCGTGGTTCTATTGAATCGCGTCGCGATAGGCGCGAAAAAGGCGGTGACAGCAACAGGAATACTCACGCCTTGGACGAGCGTTAGCACGATATAGAGTGGACTTCGCTGCCATACGTTACGTCCCCACCCGGAGAAGAGATAATCGCGAACTTGTGGCAGCACGAGCGCAAGCACCGGCATCGCGAACGGGATGAAAAAGATAAGTATATTCAACCACCGCTTTCTGTCAGATTTCTCTAATAGGCAGATCACAGCATAAGCGGCTAAAGCCGGAACGATCACAACGGCGAGGGTATGCGACAGAATTAAACAGAGACAGGAAACGAGCGCGCCTATCATCAAAAGCGTCGAATCGCGTTCAAGGGATGTGTAGAAAAACCACGCCGTCAGGACACCAAAGAAAAAGGTAAAAACCGGATAACGCGCATTTTGTGCCCAAAACAGGTGCCAACTTGAGCAGGCAACGAATGCACTACTGAGGAGTCCAACCCGCCAATTGAAGAGGGTACGTCCTAACCCAAAGACCGCTGGAATTGAGACGATCCCAACTATACACGGAATGAATCGACTCCCCCATTCGCTACTGCCAACCAATAAAATTGATAGTTTCACGGCGAGATACGGAATCGGGTTTGGGATCACTTGCCAACTGTCGAATGAGAGGTTTTGGGCATCCCGGACAGTGAACGCCTCGTCGATCCAGAAACTCCATTGCCCTAAGTTCCAAAATCGGAGTATTGTCCCGAATAGTAGGACAACACTCAAAAGAACCGTTTGCATCTTTTTTGGGCAATGTTTTGTTGAAAATTTCAGCATTTTTTTACAGTTTGTCTCGCCGCGAGCGTTATCGGTTATCGGTTATCAGTAAAAAAATTGTCCGTTATCCGTTATCCATTATCCGTTAAAGGCTTGTAATGTTTACATTGCTGGCAACTGAAAGTGAGTGAAACCAACGCTCTGACAACTGACCACCCTTAATTGGCACGCGTTTTGCTTTAAACGGAAACAGGTGCACTGTAGGGGCGCGGTTACCTCGCCCTATCGTGAAAGTCTGTCCCTTTTATCAAAGAAGACAGGCGGAATCACTATATCACAAATTTATGCTGGAGTCAAGCGGTCTCTTCATCCATGAAAGTCGCAGGCTGGCATTATCGCACCGTGAGTGTACATTGCTCAAATTTAGTAAATCATGTAGGCGTGTTTTGGACGCGCATATCAGTAGGGAATAACCCCAAATCCGGTTTTTTGACCGTCAACGCGGCTGCCACAGGTGTAAAGGTACGAGTTGATGATCAAAACGGAAAAAATCAGAGTAAAACTTCAAGAGGTAAAATAATGAAAACGCATATGTTTTGGTTGGTTCGCTTGTTAGTCGTGGTTTGTATGTTCGCAGTTAGTAGTGTTCCTATGGTCTATGCAGACGCACATGAAGCGGGTGAAGAGATGGCAGAAGAGGAGGCATCGAGTGTTTCTGGATGGTTCCGTACCGATACAGATAGTTTAGGAACACAGATCTGGGTGGGTGCCAGCCATTCCCCAAGTTTTCTCGGCGGTCTCTCTCTGGACACCGATATTTACGTCGTTGACACATTCGGTGAATTGGATGTCGGACTCGGCATTCCGGTCATTGACAGCGATTCCTTGTCCCTCAGTTTTCTCCCCATGGTAGGTATTGGATTTGACTACGGTGCTCCCAACGGGCCCTCTTCTCTTATCGCACCACAATTATTTACCTATCTCACCGCCGGATCCATCTATTTTGAATCGTGGATACAGGGGTTCTTCAATTCTATGTTCGATGAAGAAGCAGGGGATTCGTTCTACCTCCGTAATTTTTTGCTCCTGTCGCTCAATGACACACTCTCTGTTGGTCCGCAAGTAGAAGTAACGCTTGATTTAACCGAAGGCGAACTCAGTAGTTTAGCTCCGGGACTCCGTGCCAATGTCGGTTATGGCGAGAATAACACGCTCGGTATCTTTGTTGGATTTGAGACCCAAAAAGGTGATGATGAAACAGGGATTACCGGTAGAATGACTTTCGTCCGTACGTGGTAAAGATGGAAACTATCAGTTGTTAGTTATCAGTTATTAGAAACAAGAGGGTTTTTATCTATCAGCCTCTCTTCACTGACGGCTGACAACTGATAACTGACTGCTGCTCTACAAGGAGATAAGTTCAAATGAAAAGTAAGGTTATCATAATAGTTTGCGCACTCACTTGCCTACTGAGCCTGAATGTTTTCGCCTTAAACGGATCTATCGAGGGCGAGAAAGTTTCTGATGCAAAGTATATGGCTGACACATTGTGGGTGCTTGTCGCAGCATTTCTGGTTTTCTTTATGCAGGCAGGGTTCGCTATGGTTGAGTCTGGCTTCACACGTGCCAAGAACGCTGTCAACATTCTGATGAAAAACTTGCTCGACTTCTCGATGGGGTCAATCGCTTATTGGGCAATCGGTTTTGCCATTATGTTTGGTACCGGCAGTGCCTTCATGGGGTGGAGTGGATGGTTCGTTCCATCTGATTCCACAGCTTTCGCATCGTTAGAATGGAGTTCTGTCCCGACACACGCCGCCTGGCTCTTCCAGTTGGTATTCGCTGCTACTGCCGCGACGATCGTTTCTGGTGCTATGGCAGAGCGCACACAATTCAAAAGTTATCTGATTTACAGTGTTTTCATCACCGGTATCATCTATCCAATTGTTGGACACTGGGTTTGGGGTGGTGGATGGTTATCAGACTTTGGTATGTCGGATTTCGCGGGGTCAACCGTGGTCCACTCAACGGGTGGCTGGCTCGCACTGACGGGTGCTATCGTCTTAGGTCCCCGCCTTGGAAAATACGATAATGATGGAAAGCCACGACCGATTGCTGGACACAATCTGCCGCTCGCCGCACTCGGGGTCTTTATCTTGTGGCTCGGTTGGTTTGGGTTTAACCCCGGTAGTCAAATGGGCGCAGATGCCGCAGATATTTCCAGTATTGCTGTAACGACGAACCTCGCTGCTGCCGCAGGTGCGATTACCGCTATGATTACCGCATGGATTTTCCTCAATAAACCCGATGCTGGTATGTCACTCAACGGGGCACTCGCAGGCTTAGTCGCTATCACCGCAGGTTGTGCATCTGTCAGTCCAGTGTCGGCTGCAATCATCGGGGCACTCGGTGGTATTGTAGTCGTCCTGAGTGTTCTGTTCTTTGAAAAGCTTCGCATTGATGATCCTGTCGGTGCCATCTCTGTCCATGGGACGTGTGGTGCCTTAGGCACAATTCTCCTCGGATTTTTCGACAGTTCAAATGGCGTTTTCTTCGGTGGAGGGTTCGCACTGCTCTGGGCACAGATCGTCGGAGTCGTCGCCGTTCTCGTCTGGTGTCTCGTTACTGGCTTTATTCTCTTCTATGGAATCAAGGCTGTTACAGGCTTGCGAGTCAGTGAAGACGAAGAGCAGGCAGGACTTGACTACGGGGAACACGGCGCAAATGCTTATCCTGACTTTAATGTTTCCTCAATACGTTAGATATGGTTTGATATAGTCTTCGATCCAGACAGGGTCGAGACTGAAAACCGAATAGGAACGTCCACACGAAGTTTCACTTTTATCCCTGAGTTTTACTTCACGTTCTGTGGACGTTCCATTTTCCTATTTACTACTTACTTTTCTTTTATAGTAAAGTTCGGAAATGCTTGGACACTTTAGAAAACACAAAACCCCACATCGCTGGCGAGGCGTTTTTGCTTGGGGTTTTTGCTTGGGGTTTTTGCTTGGGCGTTTCCTCAAACTTCCCTTTCCCCAATTTCCTCAATTTCCCCCGAACCTCGCCACATTAGAGAGTGTCAACTTAAGTGTGGGCTTTACTATAATTTGAAATATCTCTCGAAATTAAGGCTTGATACTATTACGATATTCTGCTAAAATGCTGAATCAATTTCTTCTCGGAATTAGGCTCTCTCTTTCTGGAAACCGTTAGTAGGACAAAAGTACCTGTCCTTACAAAAATTGAAAATGTAGACGAAGTTGTCTACCCTATAGAAACAACAAAACAAGCGACTCTTGCTTGTGAACATTATGGAGGATACAGATGCAACAACGATGTGCATCGCAATCTGCAAAGGAGCGATCTGGTTATACACGGATTAAAACGCTAATTGTTATTTTATTACTGTGTGGCTTGCCGGGCTTAGCTATGGCACAAGAGGCAACAGCTCCTGATTCAGGCGACACCGCTTGGATGCTAACCTCAACTGCACTTGTGCTCTTTATGACGATCCCTGGGCTTGCGCTCTTCTATGGCGGGCTTGTCCGCGTCCAAAATGTACTCTCTGTCCTGATGCAATGTTTCGCATTGACAGGATTGATTACGATTCTGTGGGTTATCTGTGGCTACAGCCTTGCCTTTAACACCGCCGGTATGGAGGCAGGGAAGATCACACTCACTTCTTTTGTCGGTGGACTTGGGACCATGTTTTTACGTGGTATTGGCGTAGATACCCTCTCTGGAACTATCCCCGAGACCGTTTTTATTACCTTCCAGTTGACATTCGCGATTATCACACCTGCACTTATCGCTGGCGCGTTTGCGGAACGAATGAAGTTCTCGGCGATGTTAATTTTTTCCGTAGTTTGGTCGATCATCGTATACGCACCTCTCTGCCACATGGCATGGTCAGGTGACGGTTCCTTATTTGGCGATATTATCGGTGCTCTCGATTTCGCCGGTGGAACCGTTGTGCATATTAATGCAGGTATCGCTGCGTTAGTTGCCGCTATCTTAGTCGGAAAACGACTCGGTTATCAAACAACAGCAATGCCGCCACACAGTTTGACACTCACCGTCGTTGGGGCTTCAATGCTCTGGGTGGGCTGGTTCGGTTTCAATGCCGGTAGTGCTGTGGCTGCTGATGGTGCCGCTGGTATGGCGATGCTTGTTACCCAGATTTCAACGGCTACCGCCGCTGTCACATGGATGTTCGTTGAATGGGCAAAACACGGAAAACCGAGCGCTTTAGGCATTGTAACAGGTGCTGTCGCTGGCTTGGTTGCGATTACCCCTGCTTCAGGGTCTGTCGGACCGATGGGCGCGCTTGCTATCGGCATCGTCTCCGGTGTCGTCTGTTTCTGGGGCGCAACCACCCTGAAGTCACAACTCGGTTATGACGATTCCTTGGATGCATTTGGCGTTCACGGTATCGGTGGAATTGTCGGCGCCTTAATGACTGGCGTTTTTGTCGCTGAAGGCTTAGGCGGGGTCGGGTTAAGTGAAGGGATGACGATAGGAACGCAGGTTTGGGCGCAACTACTCAGCATCATTGTTACGGTCGTTTGGAGTGGTGTGCTTTCGTTTATCATCCTCAAAATTGTGGATGCCACGGTTGGCTTACGCGTTGAAGAGGATGAGGAACGACAAGGGCTTGACCTATCGCAACACAACGAACGTGGATACAACCTCTCATAGAGGCATCTGCTTTGTGATATTGTGTGGTTACAGACCACGCATAGAAATTAAGGGCGGACCGTTGTGTCCGCCCACCAAAAATAAAGAGACATTTTGTAGGGGCAGGTCTTTTTCCTGCCCATGTCGCAAAGTCTATCCAATTACCTGTGTGATAATCTCTTCATCAGACAACTCGTTCGTTGCGACAACTAACTCCTGACTTGCTCCGATATTTCCGTAAACCTCAGCAATCCATCCCGTGTCAAACGCACCACCGGTGTTGTGGATAGTCAGGGGTCGAGGCGCGGCGAGTGTTCCGGCTGTCCGAAAATCGCCGACTCGACGGATGCTCGGTATCGGTAGGGTTTCCAAGAAAGCCGTATCACTATTGGATGTATATTCTGCCGCATCCACAACAACGTGTTTGACCGCCGTAAATCCTGCCGCCAGCAAGCTCCACAATCCCGCTTCACCTATCCCAATCAGGTTCACCTCTGAAACATCGCCTCGGTTTGTAAAACAGTGCAGTGCAGTTACAATATCTTGCACGCGTAACGCCGCCGTTGTTCGGTTATAAGTGGTGAAGTAGTTCGTATCTTCCGATCTCTCATAATCACTATGCTCACCCGTACCAAAGACATCAATAATAAGAACCTTCTGGTCGGCACTGAGTAAGTCGGTGATGAGCGAAGACGGTTCCCCAGTCTCCGAATTGATTAACTGCTCCTTACCTTCTGGATGAACAATGAGCGTTACCGGATCGTGTCCTACTTGGGGTTCTGGACTAAATAGGAGAGCAGGGATAGTGTCTCCCATACCCTTTCTACCAATGACAAGGTGTCTCTCCGATAGGTCTGTATGGTAAGTTGCTGGAAACGCGCCTTCTGGTTCAACAAGCGTTACGTCCGCGCTTTTCGGGATGTGTAACCCGAGTGCGTGTTGTAACCCACTCCCCATTTCTTCGCGAAATTTTTGGAGTTCTGCTTCATTCGTTGGCTTCACTTTTTCAAACGCTTGCTGAGAACGGCTCACCCAAGTCGGTAGAAACTCGTCCTGTTTCATGGCATGCGCTGGCATCTCGCGTTCCGAGAAAGTTAACAAGGCATCATCTGGCTCAACTTCAAATGCAACCTCTTTAAACGCTGAAGCATCTTCCGCGCCCAAAAACCATTTTGCGAACCAGGCATACACCGCCTCGCGACTTTCTTGGTTGTAATTGTGCTCTGCGTCTACTTGAACCTGGTGTACTTTGTCTTCCGCATCGAAGTGTGCATAGATGCTGCGGATGGCTGGATATTCAACCATGGGTGTATTCACAGTCCAATCACCTGTCGCAGACACGAGTAACAGCGGACGCGGTGCCATCAGCGCACCGATCTCAATGTTACTTGTATCCAAACGGAGGTTTGGAGCATTTTCACAGATGCATCCACCTTGCATCGTCGCTGAGATCATATTGACAGGTGCTGAGACCTTAATACGTTCGTCAACCGCTGTCAATATGAAGGTTTGTGTGCCACCGCCTGACGCGCCTGTACACCCAATGCGTTCATTATCTACATCCGATAAACTCTCTAAAAAGTCGATGGAGCTGATGCTGTTCTGGAGTTGAAGTCCCATCGCGCTGAGTCCCCAGAGTCCTTCATGCGCACCGCCATAGCCGTGTTCTATCTGTTTGCCGCTGTCGTTGTGACCGAGCATATCGTATGCAAAAATGACGTAACCCTGTTTCGCAAAGTTGATACAGCGTCCGGGAATTGAACCGCGCTCAATACTCTCAAGCCTACCACGACTCCAATGTCCGTGTGGACTCACAATTCCGGGAAACGGTCCGGTTTTCCCTAATGGACGGTACAGATTACCCGTTGTGAAAAAACCAGGAAACGGTTCAAAATAAACCTTCTCTACACTGTAATCTTCACGTTCGATTCTTCCGAAAATTTCGGCGTTTAGTGGTGTCGGTTCGTGCGTCGGAACTAAGCCGTTCGCAACGCGAATCTGCTGACGTAATGCTGCCGCTTTTTCAGTCCATTCCGCTTTGGTATAGCCGGGAAAGGTGTAGGGCGTATTGAGCGTGCGTGGCGCACCGCCGCGTGCATCATTAGCACGCTGTGAAGCCTCAGTAAAAACGTGCCCGAGTTCGTGGTGTTGTTCAGCCATTATATCAATTCCTCCGTTGTCAATCTACTGTTAGGATCCCACGCTTTACGGATTCGTAATCGCCAAAGTTCCCTTTTCCAGTCGGTCAAGTCGGACTCGAATTCGGGTTTGTGTTTTTGTTTCTTGAATGGATGCAAGCCATTCCGTGAAGGGGACTTGACCGTTTGGAGTCTCGTAAACTTCTATTTCTCGGGGTTGTATGTTGTGCATTGTTGATTGCTTGTCTGTCGGTGAATGTTATACCTGAATTCTGAGATACACCGAATTTACTATAACAGATCTGACCCCGGTTGTCAAATTAGAAGCAGGGGCGTTCAGATGAAATTGCTTGATTTTTCCGAACACATTCTGGTATAATACAGTCAAAAAGGATATGTCGTATGAAAATTCTGGTTGTTGGGCAAGGCGGGCGCGAACATGCACTCGTCTGGAAACTTGCACAGAGCCCACTCGTCGAAAAAATCTATTGCACACCGGGTAATCCTGGTATCTCGCAACTCGCAGAATCTATTCCGATGCCAGATCGGTTTACCGACTTGGCGGATTGGGCAGCAGCCCAAGATATTGGCTTAACTGTTGTCGGACCCGAAGCACCCTTGGCTGAAGGAATCGTTGATGTGTTCAGGGAACGCGGTCTGAAGGCATTTGGACCCGATAAACGCGCAGCACGCTTGGAAGCGAGCAAGGATTTCGCTAAACGGCTGATGCTTGAAAACGATATACCGACAGCGGAATACCAGACGTTTACGGATGCCGAGGAAGCGATGGCGTATGTCGAAGATCAAAATACACCTGTTTTCGTTAAGGCAAACGGACTCGCCGCAGGAAAGGGCGTTATCCCTGGACGCACCTTCAAAGAGGCGTTGCAAGCTGTTACAACTATTTTGGTGGATAGGGCATTCGGTGAGGCTGGCGATAGTGTTGTGATTGAAGAAGAACTTATTGGCGAGGAAGCCTCTTTTACAGTGCTTACTGACGGCACTTACTGTCTCCCTTTTGTCAGTTCCCAAGACCACAAAATGTCCCAAAATGGTGATACTGGCAAGAATACTGGAGGCATGGGGGCATACTCTCCCGCACCAGTGATTACACCAGAATTGCACGACGATGTAATGCAACGCATTGTCTACCCTACCGTCAAGGGTATGGCGGATATCGGAAGACCCTTTAAAGGGGTCCTATACGTCGGATTGATGATTACGGATGCCGGTCCGAAAGTGATAGAATTCAACTGTCGTTTTGGAGACCCCGAAGCACAAGTTCTTTTTCCTCGTCTCAAAAGTGATTTAGTGCCTTTGCTAATCGCTTGTACTGATGGAACGCTTGAACAGCACGCTGACGTACAATGGCATAACGAGGCAGCCGCGTGTGTCGTTATGGCGTCCGGTGGGTATCCAGACCCGTACCAGACAGGGATAGTTATCACAGGGCTTGAAGATGCCGATGCGATTGAAGGTGTTACTGTCTTCCATGCAGGCACAAAACAGGAGGGTGAAACCGTCGTCACGGATGGCGGTAGAGTGATAGGTGTCACTGCTGTGACTGGCAGGTTGCACGACGCGATTCAACTGGCATATCAGGGCGTTTCCGCTATTCATTTTCATAATGCACACGCCCGAAACGACATCGGACATCGGGCATTGGAACGAAAATGAGGCATGCCAACCCTAAAGAACACTTGTAGGGGTAGGTCTTGTGCCTACCCCGCACCCTTGTGCTATAGAGGTAGGTCTTGTACCTATATCCATAAAAAGATGTCAACCTATATGAATATGTGACGTTGTAATGGTGCAGAAAGATGGGAACTGAATTAACATATAAAATCGCCAAGTGTTGCACGCCACAAGAGGGTAACGCAATTACCGGTTATTTCAAGGAAGACAGCACAATAACTGTCCATCACGCCGAATGTAAAGCACTACGAAATTTTCGACCGGAGCGGCTATTGGCAATAACATGGGATGAGATACGGGCAACCGAGGTTCCGATAGATTCAGTGTCCCTTCCAACTGAGTTTGCTGAACTTGATGAGACCGATTACTTCATACTGAAACACCACCAAGAATTGGGGATGGACTACTCCATTGTTGTCGCTGAAGCCTTGCGCATTCCGCTTGAGGAGATGCACCAGCGACACCGTAAATTGAGGAATCTCGGTGGCTTGAAACGGGTTGAAGGACGTATCATCCACTATCGAAAAAATATCGTCAAAGGGAAATGGATCAAACACCGAAATCACACCTATTATGAACTGACACCTGAAGGTAAAACGTGGATCCAATCTTTTGAAAATCAGCAAACTGCATCAGGAACGTAGACACACAGAAATGCCAAAACATACCAATATAATGAGAAACGAAACGCTGAGGACTTCATCATGTTAAATCATCTGCTGAACTGGGGCATTGATGCACGACGACGTAAAAATCGAACGCGCTCAGTCATCTTATTATCGCTTATCCTACACATGATTTTCGCGATTACCTACCTGTTTCTTCCAATGAATCAACTTACCCAGGAACAGGCGGATGCACTCGCAGTTGACTTGATTAACGATGCAGATGCCCCCAGAAAACGGAAACCGAAACCGAAACCACCGCTGACCAAAAAGATGTTTAATCCGAATGAGGAACTCGCCAGAGACGCGATGGAGAAAAAGATTGAAGCCGCTCGGAATGAGATAGATGAGGTCATGAAACTCAGTCCACGCGTTGTTCTCGAAGATGTAGAGATCAACAAGGCACCTGTGAGTGAGATTATTCCCGATGTTATGACGGACGCACAACTACGGGATGCGGAAGCCTCAAATCTCAGCAGACTTATCTCACAACCCGGACAGACGGATGGGCGCGGTATTGTTACCGGTAGGGTCCGAGCACGCGGCGACGGTATGGGTAGATTCCGTGGGGATGGACAAGCTGGCTCCGATGGCGGTCTCCTCGGTGGCGGCGGAAAGGATGGCGCATCGGATCGACTCGGCATTATCAATTTCCTTGATGAATTCGGGGGACCCAAAGACGTCGTCTACTGTCTTGATATAACCGCAAGTATGCAGGCTGCAGGAATGAAAAAATTGCCACTCGCAATAGATGCCCTTAAAGATTCCGTGATGATGTTAGGGAACAATGACAAGCTGAACATTGTCGCGTTTTCCAATACAGCGAAACCTATGAGCGAGGAAATGCTTCCAGCGAATCCGGCGAACATAAAACGCACCTTGAAGTATCTTGACAGGTTCACACCGAGAAGTATACAGGGCAATGTGGACACTAACATTCTCTCCGCCATTAAAGCCGCCTTAACCTTTGAACCCACTGTTGTTGTTTTGATAACGGACGGTTTACCGCAGGTAGATGAGGGCGCTGGTGTATATATTGAAACAAACACACAGAAAATTCTTGATGTTGTGCGTGAACATAACCGGAACAATGCCGCTATCTATGTGGTAGCACTTGAGATTGATTTAAAACGTTCACGTGGTGCAGAACTGCTTATCTCCCTTGCTGAGGAATATGGTGGAAAAATAAAGGCTATTGACGGCGGAGAACTGTTTGAATTCGCAGAACAGGATGGATTGACCGATAATTAAAGTTTGAAATTGGAGTAAAACATGAATCAGAAATCTGCTACGGGGATCGTTGAACAATTTCGATTGGACGGTAAAGTGAGTCTCGTCACTGGGGCGAGTCGCGGCATTGGACTCGCAATGGCAGAAGGGCTTGCAGGTGCAGGTTCAGATCTCGTCGTTGTAGGGAGAGAGATAGAGACGTTAACCCCCGTCGCTGAACGGATTGCCGGTGAAACCGGTAGAAATGTCATCCCTATTCAGGCGGATGTCAGCAATCTTACAGAAATTGACGCTCTCGTCGCACAGACTGTCGAGACTTTGGGACGACTCGATGTCCTTGTCAACAACGCCGGGGTCAATATACGTAACCCTGCCTTGGAATTTACCGAGGCGGATTGGGACTTCGTTACGGATGTTAATCTGAAGGGTGCGTTTTTTCTCGCAAAAGCCTGTGGCAACGTCATGCAGCGACAAAAATCGGGGAAGGTCATCAACACGTTGTCGCTCACTTCAGCGATTGGGTTGCCGACCAGTGTCGCCTATACAGCGGCGAAAGGCGGGCTCCTCCAATTGACAAAACTTCTCGCCGTAGAGTGGGCAGAACACAACATTCAGGTCAACGGCATCGCACCCGGTTTTATCCGAACCGAGATGACTGCCCCCGCACGAGAGGATAATCGAAACCGATGGATTCTCAATCGCACCCCGGCAGACAGATGGGGCGAGCCTGAAGACTTGGCGGGTTTGACAATTTTCTTTGCATCTAATGCCTCTGACTTTGTTACAGGACAAATGGTCTTCGTTGATGGTGGATTCATGGCAGGTAGTGACTGGAGGCGACAGTCCTAATATGGAAAAAGATCCGAACACGATACAAGATGAAGATCCTGGAGCATTCGCGGCAGTCCAACGTATCCTGCACGAATTTCAACTTGAAGGCGTTTCGCTTTTTGATCACGCGCCAGTTTTACGGATACAGGTTTCGGAAGCACAATTTACGCGTGCCCTCCAATTGCGAGAAACTTTAGTCGATCGTATAAAACCCTTTGGCTACCGATTCATTGCACTCGATTTGGATGAGCTGTAGAAATTCGCGCCCTTGCGAGGGCTTTGAAAGGGTGAATCTTGTTCAACAAAAATTTGATTTTCACGCCGCAATGTGTTATAATTTTAAAGCAAAACTTGCGAACCAATGCTCAATAAAGCTTGATGTTCGTACTCAGGGACCCGACAAAATCATGGGAGGACTGAGTAAAATAAAAAGACAGCGCAAAGTATAAGGAAACTAATGCAGAAAACTGCACAAGAACCTTCACCAACAAAGCATCTTGTCGCAACATACCTCAGCGATGTCAAAAGTAAGGTTGATGCCTGTATTTTTGATTTTCTCCCGACTACCCACAAGCACCCGGATGTCCATCAGTTGTACCAGATGATGTTAGACTACCCACGCCGCGCCGCGAAGGGCTTACGTCCCGCGCTCTGCATGCTCATGTGCGAGGCGTTCGGTGGAGACACACAGCGTGCCGTTAACACTGCCGCTTCACTTGAACTCCTCCAGAATTGGCTCCTGATTCACGACGATATTGAAGATGGTTCCGAACTCCGCAGAGGCGAACCCTGTCTCCATCAAAAGCACGGGATTCCAATGGCTATCAATGTTGGGGATGCCCTCCACTGCAAAATGTGGGAGATGCTGCACCGAAATACTGAGATTCTCGGACATCAACTCGCCTTCCGTATTTTATCTGAATTCATACAACTCAGCAACCAAGTCGTTGAGGGACAGCACATTGAATTGAGTTGGGTGAACGATAACCGCTGGAATCTTGATGAAGATGACTACTTAACGATGTGCATACAGAAAACCGCATGGTATACCTGTATCACACCGTGTCGGGTTGGAGCCATCATCGGTGGCGCGAGTGAAACAGAAATAGAGGGGCTCGTAGAACTCGGTAAAGAACTCGGGGTCGCCTTTCAAATTCAGGACGATGTCCTTAACCTGATCGGTGATGTCGGTAGGTACGGAAAAGAGATTGCCGGAGACATTAGTGAAGGTAAACGGACCCTCGTTCTTATTCATCTTATCAATGCTTGCAGCTCGGCTGAAGCCCAGAATGTCATTGACATCATGGCGCGTCCGCGGAATGAGAAAACCGAGGCAGAGGTCGAGAGCGTACTCCGCTTAATGCAAAAATATAAATCGATTACCTATGCCCAGCAACGGTCTCAGGCACTCTTACAGGAAGCCGCTGGACGGTTTAAAAATAATTTTGCACATCTCCCTGATGGACAGGCAAAACAGTTGTTTTTCTCTTTAATCCACTTTTTCGTTGAACGTGAATACTAAATAGTCTTCAGCAGTCAGCAATCAGCAGTCGGTAACAGGAGGAAACCTGTCTTAAACGAAAACCTCTTAGAACTGACCGCTGAAGGCTGATAGCCGACAGCCACCAAAAAAGGAGAGCTAAATGAACGATATTTCCTCTGGTAAATTGCGAGGGATCATGAAACTCGCTGATGCGAATGGTCGCTTTAAAATGATGGCGATTGACCAGCGAGGCTCCATGGTACAAGCACTCGCAGATGCCCTCGACAAGGACAACGCTGATGTCCCGTACGAAGATGTCGCCGCACTGAAAACTTTGATTACTCGAATCCTTTCCCCAAATGCAACAGCCGTTCTGACCGACCCAATTTATGGGCACCCCTACTCTATTGCCGATATTCCACGGGATGTCGCGTTGCTCTTAGCCTATGAAGAATCGGGCTATGTCAGCGAAGGAGTTGGTGAGAATGAACGTCTCTCCAATCCGATCCAAAACTGGAGCATCGCCAAGGCACAGCGCGCCGGGGCAGATGCTATTAAACTCCTCGCTTATTACCATCCTGATGCATCCGCAGAAACACTTGAACACCAACAAGCCTTTGTGCGTCATGTCGGGGACGAATGCGAAAAGCAGGATTTGCCGTTTTTGCTGGAATTAGTGAGCTACGCCCTTGAAGGTACGACGAAGAGCGTCGCCTTCGCCAAACAGAAACCCGACCTCGTGATTCGGAGTGTTGAGGAATTCATAGATCCAAGCTACAAAGTTGACATTCTGAAGTTAGAATTTCCTGCCGATCTGAAATACACGGCGGATTATCAAAATGCCAGTTTTTATGCAGGCGACTCAGCGTATGAACTCGCTGAAGTCAAGGAAATCTGCCAGAAATTAGACGAAGCCTCGACACTACCGTGGGTAATTTTAAGTGCCGGTGTGGATATTGAGGAATTCATCGAGAACGTTGACCTCGCAGCCAGTGCCGGCGCAAGTGGGTTTCTCTGTGGAAGAGCCATCTGGAAAGATGCCGTCCAATATTATCCTGACACTCGCACAGTTGAGCAGTTCTTGGAAAATGAAGCGACAACGAACTTCAAGAACGCAAACGCCGCAGCGGAGAACGCATTACCGTGGTTTGAGCATCGCCAGTTTGGTGGCGCAGAAAACGTTCATATTGCCAAGCAATCCGCAACGTGGTATCAAGATTATTAGTTTTTAATGGTTACCGTTTCGACGGCAGCGCGCTCTTAATTTTCTTGGAAATCTTTTTGGCGATATGGAGGGTTGTTTCCTCGGAAACCTGCCCTCCTATTTCAGCGACCAGCACGACGATTGTCTCTTGGACGAACAAAAAATTCGCTCCAGCTTGCCACACCACATCACCCAGTCCATGTTTGTTATTTGATGGGGGTTGATAGATAGAATCACGTCCTCCTAATTTCGGCACGGTCTGCGCTGAGAGCCGGAATCTACCTGCATCGGCGGCTGTACGTGCTTCATCGTGTGACTCGAAGAACCAATAATTGATGACAACTTGCTGCGCTGCTGTGTGGTTTAACCACCATCTATCGCGCCAACCGAATTGGGCAGTTGGTCGTTTTGGGGCTGTTGGAGAATAGATTTCTTGGGCAGAAGTATGACGTGCTGCTACGTCCCCCAAGTCATCAGGTGTAAGTTGAATGGATTCAAGCGTGAGTTCCATGTTGGTATGATACCATCACTCATAGCAAAATTTCAAATTAAAAATAGAGCACGCTGCTACTAACGTATTATAGTAAAACCGAAAAATAAAGAGACACTTACCCCCCGGTAGGTTCAGTTTCCTAACCCAACCGGCACAGGGCATCCTATTAATTCTAAACTTTACTATAAATTATGAAGGTTTTTTCGACACAAATCAACTCATAAAGAAACGGTCAGCAGTCAGAAAGATAGCCATCAGCAATCAGAAGGAGAATTTTACTTCACCAGAAACCTCTTTACTGACCGCTGAAACCCGATGGCTGAAAGCCATAAAGATATGAGAATATTAGCACGGTACATACTTAAAGAATTTTTGCCACCTTTCATCATAGCACTTGTCTGTTTTACCTTTATCCTCATCTTTGATGACCTTTTTCGGTTGACGAAGCTTTTTGTGCAGAAAGGGGTAAGTCCGGTTTACCTTGTCGAATTGCTTATCTATGTGATGCCTGCAACGGTTGTGTTATCCCTTCCGATGGCGGTTTTGGTCGCAATTTTGCTTTCTCTCGGGAGACTCTCTACAGACAATGAGATTATCGCGATGAAAGCACACGGTGTCGCTTTCCATCATCTTATGCTACCCCTTTTAGGCATGACAGTGGTGCTGAGCCTTGTTGATCTCGGATTGATGGACTACGCACTCCCAAAGGCGAATCTTGCTTACGCGACGCTCAAACGCGACATTCAAAGACACAATCCGACTTTCGTTTTGGAAGAAGCTACTGTCATGAAAGAGTTGGAGAGAGAAGGTAAGTTATGGATGTACGAATCCACGGATGCCGAAAGTGGGCGCATGCAGGATGTCAAAATCTGGGACGGTATCTGGAATGGGCGTCCTCGATTCAGCCACGCGCGAGAAGGCACCCTCGGTTTTGAAGGCGGTAGAGCCGTTCTCACGCTTTACGATGGACTTACTTACGAACCAACAGCCGATGATTCAGAGGCATATCGTGTAACAAAGTTCCAGCAGCAACAACTCGCACTACAGTTGACTGAGGATCTGGAGCGCGGCGAGTTTCAAAACTTGACACCACGCTCAATGAGTATTGCCCAACTCAAAACGTTCATCAATCAGTTGGAAGCCGCTGTCCCGACCAGCAAAAACCCTGATTATACGCTTCGTAGACTCCGTTTCGCAGAGGTTGAGTATCACAAAAAGTTCTCTATCCCTTTCGCGTGTTTGGCATTCGGGTTAATGGGTGTACCGCTTGGGTTGATGGTGAAACAGAGCGGTAGGATGATTGGGTTTGGGGTCGGCTTAGCTGTGATTTTGGTTTACTACTTACTGCTTCAAATCGGGCAAAGCGCAGGTTTGAACAGCATGTTATCTCCTGCTCTTGCCATGTGGCTTCCCAATATTGCTGTTGGCGTTTTCGGCGTTTTTCTTAGTATTCGCATGATAGGTGAAGGAGCCTTACGAACTTGGCGCGCCCGCGACAAGTTACCGGTTGTCGTCAACAGGAAAGTCGAATCGTAACCGAAATTTTCCTTTCTCCAATTTCTTCAACTCGAACACAAAAACCGCTAAATTTACAGATGCCATGGCTCATCCGCAAGGTATAATTAAAAATTGAATATTTTAGATCGATACCTGCTACGTGAATACCTCAAAGCCTTTTTTGTCGGGCTTTTGTTCTTTATCGCCCTGATTATTATCGTGCGTTTGCTGGATAAGGACATTAAAAAATTCGATGATGATGTCGCTTATATAACCGCTGTTAAAATTGTTCTCTTCCAAGCACCACGTCGGATTATGGAGGTAGTGCCCGTTGCCGCATTTGTGGCTATCTTTTTTGTGCTCGGTCGGATGGTGCAAAGCAACGAGTTCACTGCTATGAAGGCGGGAGGGCTAAGTGTCTACCGACTCCTCGTTCCTGTTCTAATTGTAACACTTGTTATTTGTGGAATCTTCGCGCTTTTTTATAACCGGGTCGCAGCACCTGCATTTCATGAAGCACATCTCTTACAAAATAAAGTGAGACCCCGTCGCGGCAGAAACGTCGTCTTCAGAGGCAAAGGCGACCGTATCTTTTACTCACAGCGGATCGCTTTGGACGCTCGTAAAATCCAACAACTCACCATCTATGAATATGATACAAACGAGAAACTCGCACAGGTGACGTTCGCGAAGTCAGCAGAGTGGACACCTACCGAGTGGCATTTAACTGATGGATATATTCGCCACTTTCAAGGTGGGCTGGAGGTTGGCTATGAAGCTTTTGATACACACACGATTCAGCGGCACGAAGATCCTGCCCGTTTTATAGGGAGTGAAAAGGATCCCAGGGCGATGACGATCGAAGAACTCCGCCAACAGATCGCCTATAAACAGGAAGCAGGACAGATTTCGCGCAAAGAACGGGTAAAGTTGTATCACAAGACAGCGTATCCCTTCGCGGCTGTCGTTGTTGTTATGCTTGGCGCACCTATCGCTATCCGTTTTGGTAGGGCAGGTTTCTTTGCCGGGTTGGTGATTGCTTTCTTCCTCTCTTTTCTCTATTGGGCACTCTCCTTCGCTACACTTGAGGGATTGAGTGAAAGTGGCAAACTTCACCCATTTCTCGCGTGTTGGGGAGCGAACATCCTCTACGCTGCTGTTGGGGGTATCATGATCTGGCGGACACCGAAGTAAGCCAGAGCGAATAGCCCGTAATGAAATGGAGGGCGGATATACGGAGAGGGAAATAAAAGTTGAAACCTACTTCACCGAACCGCAAGGAAAATTAAAAGAATTGGCAACTTCTTCTTCAAAATCCGAAGTTTCACACCTATCCCTTTTATCTTCGCTCTCCTCTATTTTGCTGAGCCTCTGTGGTACACCATAGGGATTGGTGTGTTGTTTATTGTTACAGGCGAATTTCTCAGAATATGGGCGGTCGGATATGCAGGGGCATCCACGCGGGCAAGGACGCTCGGGGCCGCGCGGGATCTCGTCACAACAGGTCCCTATGGATATGTCCGTAACCCCCTGTATCTCGGTAATTTCCTACTCAGCCTTGGTGTGTGCCTTGTCGCAAATGTTTATTGGCTTATAGCCGTACTTGTTATCGGTTATTTCTTCCAATACCTACCGATTATTGCCGTAGAAGAGTCGTATCTGATCGAATCCTGCGGTCCCGTCTATCAGGCATACCGAGACCGGGTACCCCGCTTTATTCCCCGATTCCGTCCCTATCCCGAACCCTCTCCCCACGATTTTTCCTGGACGCGCGCCGTCAAAAGCGAAAAGCGGACTTTAACAGCGATTGTCTGCGTTATCGGGTTGATTTTCGCGAGGCAGCTTGTTGACTATAAATTACTGTAAGGGTGCCGCTGTTCCCTCGTCTCCCGCGTCATATGAGCGGTTGCGCGTTAGTCGCCTGGGCACATCTTGTCATCAGTGAGTTTGCTTCCACGTCAAGTGAAAGGGTCACGGGTAGGTGTACCCTATTTGTTGGAGGTATTTCGATTTTAGAAGGAATTTTTCGGATTCTATGGGACATCTTTTCGTAATGTCGAAGTGGATAAAAAGGTATTTATCACTAACAATACGTAGGACTTACGCAGGTTGCTCTTTTGTAGCATAACCTGTTAGGTTGTGTCAAGAAACCGTCTGCGTTTTTTAGACGCTCTCTCTTTCAGGACACGGTCGATACTCAAAATTGCGTAAGTCCTGTTTCTAATAGACGGAGTGCGCTCTGCCCCTATCAACTATATCTGTGCCAACCCTGCCCGCTCTCGAAAACGATTGAACGTTTTCAGAATTCCCTGTTCCATCGGATAGTCAGGCGTAAAGCCCATCTCCTCAGCGATAGGCGTTGCGTCGTAGTCCCACGAGATCCCAAATACCCCTGGTTCCAGCGTAATCTGTGCATCTGGCACTAAGGTCTTCAGGTATGCAACACCGTCTTTGACCGGTCGGATACCACCCTTCACATTGAAAACGCGTGTCTGCGTTGTTGGGCAGGTGCAAGAAACAACAATCGAACGAGAAACATCTTCTACATACTGCCAATCCACTGCATCATCACCAAACGGACAGACATGCGGTTTACCTAACGCCACTGCTTCGATCATTTGCGTCGTGAATGAACTCATTCCGCGTGTCCTGCCGACCCCATAGACTGCAGTAAACCGAAGTCCGATCGAATCCACACCGTAGGCATCAAAGTAGTGCATCGCGTATCTTTCATTGAGGGATTTGCATGCCCCGTAGATGAACTTCGGATAATGCGGCGCATCGTTGAGAATCTGTTCGTGGTTGTAATCCTCTGGCGCACCGAAGACCGCAACACTACTTGCCCACACAACGCGTTTGATGTTGAAAATACGCGCCGCTTCTAATATATTGATCGTGCCTTCGCAAACCACCTTTAATGCCTCTGGTGGATTCGCGTTGCACGCTGGCACCTGCCACGAGGCGAGATGGATGATCCGGTCAATCTCATATTCTTGGATAGTGCGTAGGATATGTGGTAGGTCGGTGATGTCGCCCTGCACGAAGGTGAACCCTTCAAGGTGTTCATCCGTGAGGACCATTTTGGGGATCGTCAAGTCGTAAGCAAAATCGTAAACGACTACCTTTTCACCGGCGGTCAATAGGTCGCGGATGACGTAAGTACCGATGCACCCCAAGCCACCGGTGAGCAGATATGCCATAATGTTTTTTCTCCTTCATTTCAACGGGCGCGGTCGAGAAACCACGCCGTTCTACCGAAACAGGTGCTAACTCGCTTGGAGAGGTGTCTCCACATTCACGAGGATATCTTCGCCCTCTACTTTGACAGGATAGGTAGGTAATTTCTCCTCACCTGGCCACACACACTCACCTGTTGTTACATCAAACTCCCACATGTGGAGTGGGCAGGTAACACAGTTGTTGTCTAAAAAGCCGTAACTCAAAACCCCACCGAGGTGTGGGCAGATGTTGTTCATGGCGTAATACTCGCCTTTCACATTGTAGATGCCGATGAAAACACCATCGACTTTCACACCAATACATTTACCCGGTTCAATCTGGTCGGTTGTCGCGGCTTTTACAAATTGTGACATAATTTCTCCGTCTTTTCGTGCCTTTTACGAAGCACGAGATGTGAAGTAGTCATCAGAGGTATAGTTTTCAGTTCGGAATTTCTGCGAAAATCCTTTCAGCATGCTTCGCAGTGAGAATTAAGAGGTTTTCGTTTAACAAAACCCTCTTTTAACAGACGACTAATTACTGATAACGGGTGACTCTGATTGCTGGCTGCTATTTTTCTGAAAGATTTTGGTTCTCGGCTCTGGTTCCAAAATAGATGAGAACCGTCTGACCACGAGACCTACTTACGAAACCACGCTAAAATTTGTTTTATCTATCCTTAGCGGATTAGGCATCATCCATTGGATATAGGCTGCATCCGCCGTCTACGAGTAGCACTGTTCCAGTCATATAATCTGCAGCCGTGCTGCAGAAAAATAGAAAGGTGTCTGCCATTGCCAGATTCTCCTATTATTTCGCCTTTACTTTGCCTTCACCGCGCGGGTCCGTGCCACCCTCGTGGTGTGTCCCATCGTCCGAGACGCGAACACCGTGTCCTGGCCCGCCGATGCCAGCACTTGCGGTAACTTCGTGTCCGAGGTCTCGTAACGCTGCCAGCACATCTTCACCGGCGCGAGATTCGACTTGGATCGGTTCGGCACCATCGGAATGGAATCGTGGCGCAGCCAGTGCCTGCTGCATTGAGACTTCTAAGTCTATAAGACCGACGCTGATGTTAAGTTGATTGTTCGGGATAGTTCTGCCACCGGGGATACCGTAAGTGGCGAAAGGTTTGCCGTCCCGCGTGGCGAGACACGGAGCCATATTGTGAAGTGGACGTTTACCTGGTCCCACTGAATTCGCAATCCCCGGTCGCGGATCGAAACGTCCGACACCGTGTCCGAAGAGGAGCCCTGTTCCCGGCACTGTCACCATTGAACCGAAGCCACCCCCGTGTGTTTGCGTGAGGGATACCATATTCCCGTGGGCATCCGCAGTCGAGATGTGACTCGTACAGTTCATCGGTTCATGATAGACAACCTCTCCCGGTTGCGGCGATTTAAGTCCCGCCTTCAGTTTTTCGCTGAGTGTAGCCGTGAAACTATCGGAGAGTTCCGTTTCGATATCTATATCAACGAAATTTGGGTCACCGAATCGGCGGAGTCTTTCGGGCCAACAGATTTTCATGGCTTCAGCGAATAGATGAAACCTTTCAGAGACGGACATCGCTGCTACATCAAATTCCTCCGCCAATCGGAGCATCTGTAAAGTCGTGAGACCACCTGCTCCGAGCGGTGCCGTATAGACCGAGCAGCCTCGATACTGAATTTCGTAAGGTTGTGTGATGAAGGGTCGGTAGTTTTTGAGATCGTCCGCGGTTAGGCATCCGCCTAATTCCTGAATGTGGTTTGCGATTGTTTCGGCGATTGCACCTTCATAGAATGCGGCGTGTCCGCCTTCAGCGACTGCCTCCAAAGTTCGGGCGAGTTCGGGATTGGTGAGTGTTTCCCCTTTTGTCGGGGGTCTACCGTTTTTGAGGAAGACACGTGCCGTTTCGGGGAAATCTTGTTTCCATCGCTCCGCATTTCCTGCGATCCCACCGCGGTTTGCACTGTTCGGAGCATAGCCGTAACGCGCAGAGTTGATAGCGGGTCGGAGAACTTCCGCGAGTGGTAAGCTTCCGTACTCCTCTAAAGCCAGACACAAGCCAGCGACGACCCCCGGTACCCCAATAGATAACGGTCCGTGAACGTTTACGCGTCCCGGCACTCGGTAGCCGGCGACTGCGTCAGGAGCCTCTTCAATCGTAAACATGTTTTCGGAGACAGCCGCCGGTGCCGCAGTATTATAGTCTATCGCGATAACGTCTTCCATTTGCTTGCGATAGATGAGAACACAGCCACCGTACCCCGCGATACCATTATGAGAGGGTTCCACAACCCCTTCTGCAAAGGCAGCGGCAACAGCGGCATCAACGGCGTTTCCACCCGCAAGGAGCATTTCAAACCCCGCTTGCGCAGTGCGGGGATGTGGTCCAGCGACCGTTCCATAGTCCCTTTTGTGTAAATTCACAAGTTTTTCCTTTCGCTGAAGGCTAATACGCGAAATTCTAAAAGTTTTTTACAGAATTGTCAAGTATTTCAAGCATTGTAGATGCCTATTTGATATATTATAACCCAAGTTGTTACTAAAATAAAGAAAACTATCTTCGTTGCGTTTTTAGATGCCTTTTTCATAAATTGTCGGAGCTGAACCGTTTAACCCCGATCTATGATATGTGAAAGCCCCAGCGGAGCGGTATTTGTGTAGAAACTGAACGGCGTAAGCCCTATTCAGAATATCTGTTCAATTTTTCAAGGAATCGTGATACAATCTGGATGCCGGCATTCTCAAGCACCAATCATCGAAAAAGGAGACCTGATGAACAATCAAGCTTCTGTCCCGGTTCGACATTGAAAGCGATTGTTGACACAAATCACCCCCTCGGATACGGCATGCCTGATGAAACTCTGGTACTGTTCTGGGATAGTCCCGCATTCGAGATTCAACACTCACGCTTCAGCGAAAGATACGAACTTATCATCTCTTCATTTTCAAAACTCCATGCTTTAGCTTGGAGATGTAGAAAATGTCAAATTAAGTTAACTTGTTTTTGTAGATATGCTATACTATTCATATCTACAGGTTGAGATATTACACTTTGGCATCCTTGCCATTGATCTCAACCACCTTTTGTAATAAGGCAGTGTAGATTGTAGGTGACTCATGCCCTACATAAAAAGGATATTAGCCATTTACGACACAACAAAAACCTTGAAAGATAGGGTGTCTAAGCTATATATATCCATGTTTTGAAGCTGGACATACCCGCCAAAAGTATCGGTCGACTTTGATAGGTTCAAGAAGTTAACCGTAGCGAGCCACATGATCCGCTCCGCATGTTTGTAATCATGTGTTGCCTCAACAAGGCTAACGCCTGGAGTGGGGAATCTTCCCAAGAGGAAGAAAGAGGTGCTTACTTGGTAGAACCGCACATGGCTGTTACCAAGCCCAACTAAAAGAACCAACAGGGAGAATCTCCCAGCTTTAGTTGGGAGAGGGGTCAATGTTCAATATCCAGAAAGAGCTATCTTACAAAGCGGTTGGCTTATCGGCGAAGATCAACTCGCGGAACAAGCGGCGATGGTCTCGGCGCAATATGGGGCGGGACGTGTTATCCTTTTCGGATTCCGACCGCAGTTCCGTGCCCAAACCCGCGGGACGTTTAAGTTGTTTTTTAATTCCCTTCTCGGTTAGGTGATGACAGCCGCTGGCTCGACAATCTTCAGCCGCCGCTGGCGAGGATTGTATCCTCGCCTCTTTAGAGTGTCTAATTAATTCTAAACTTTACTATAGATTCTTAATCTTCATTAAGATTATGGATTCGGAGATTGCCCAGCAAGAAAACTGAATGCCTCTGGAGTTTTATTTGACTTGCTGTCCGTAACTGTGTATAATACTAAAGTAGCGTGAGTTTGATAATAAAAAATGAAAAGGACCCTGTAGGTCGGGTAGAGCGATGAAGACTCCAAAATCCTTCAGTTTACCCAGAAACGTCTCTTTTTTCATGGCACATTGAAAAAAATAAACATAGCGAAACCCGACAATCCACTGTGAGAATGAGGCAGGTTTCCAAAAGGTAAATTAAAAATATGTCTCTCCGTAGGCGATCTCGCATCGTTGCGATGCAAATACTGTATCAAATTCAACTCACCACCGCTCCTGTGCCAAGTGTTATAGAGCGATTTTGGCAGAGCCAAGACACATCGGTAGAACTCCGTTCTTTCGCACTTGAACTCGTTGAAGGCACGACTGCACATCTGGAGGCGATTGATACAGTTCTTCAAAACACATCCGAAAATTGGAAACTCCACCGAATGCCTGTCGTCGATCTCTCTATTCTGCGATGTGCAACCTACGAGATCCTCTATCTCGACGATATTGATCCAGCAACCTCGATCAACGAGGCTATTGAGATTGCTAAATCTTACAGCACCCCAGACTCCCCTACATTTATCAATGGTATCTTGGATAATCTCCAAAATAAACATCCAGATGTTCCTGAATCTTAGCATATCTGACGACAGGGTAGACGCTCTATAAAGAGGATAGGAAGGTTTGTAGAACTTACGCACTTCCCCAGTAGGTGCGGAATGTAATACGAGGAATGGAAATGTGATACAAGGAATGGATTTAGTCTATCCCCAGACTAAATCCGGTCTATTCCCAGACCAAATCCCCTAACCGCACCGATTGCGCTATCATCAATCGAATTCTGTAGTTTTGCGTAAGTCCTGATTTGGTAATTCTATAAAGTAACAAATGCTTAAATTAAAATACTTAACGCTTTGTCTGCTATTCCTGCTTCCAATACACGTAAACGCCGCGCAGGAATTCAAACTTGTGAATACCTTCGGTGAGAAAGGGTCAGGTGAAGCACAATTCGCAAAAACCGTGTTCATGGCGTTCGGTCCTGACGGTGCCATTTATGTAGCGGATACAGATAACTTCCGGATCCAGAAATTCAATGAAATGGGAGTTTTTGTATTCGACATCCAAATGGAAGCAGAGAGCGAGTTCCGGTTCATTAACCCTACGGCTATCGCTATCGGCACGGATAGTAGTATCTATGTAATGGACTGGATGTTCGTGGAGATCTCAGACACAGACCTACAAGAGACGCAGGGTCCCAAAATCTTCAACTACGGTCCGTGTATCCACACATTCGATGCGAGTGGTGTATTTGTCGAAAGTTACCCGATCCAAGATTTGAGCCAACGGATAGAGCCTCTCGAATCCGCCGCTCCCGGCTTGGATGCAGATGGTAATTATGCCCTGATTATTCCACAAGGCGACACGAAACGACAATTTTTATTAGCCGTCGACGTTCACAATAATCTCTATGTTTGCGACAGCGATGTGCCGAATAGGCTTATCGTCAAACTTAATGCGAACGGCAAAACGGTTGCCCGCTATTTCCTTGACCAACTCGGCACCGGATACATCGCACATCCCGCGGATATGGCGGTGGATGGAGTTGGAAACCTCTATGTCGTTGATGAAAAGGGGCATCGGGTCCTAAAATATGATACCCATGGAAAATTCGAGCGCGCTTTTGGCAAGTATGGCGATGCCGCTGGCGAATTTATCGCACCCTCTCGGATAGCCGTATTGGCAGACGGCACGCTTCTTATCGCCGATACAGCGAAATACTTAAAGGACTTCGCCTCCACGCTTCCGAAACGGCTCGACGATCCGACGCGACGCTACGACGGTGGTACAAGGCGATTTCGCTATCGACTACGGCGTATCCAACGATTTACCACCGATGGTGCTTATACACAGAAGTTGCTGATCCCCTTTCAACGAGAAGTTGAGACAGATGTCGCACTCCAGCTCAAAGGAATTGATGGGCATGGGAACCTTTACTATCTTGAGCCAGCACAATTACGATTTCGGAAATACGCACCGACCACAGCATTGATCTCTTCAATGTTCCAGACGGAACTCAAACTCCGTTATACACGCGACCTACACGACGTTGAAATCGACAACCAAGATGATTTGGACGCAGATCTCTATACCAAATCCGATTTTGATGAACAGATTATTCAAGATACCGCGTACGCAAATTTGATCTTCTCTTACGATCTTAGTGAGGTATACCGTATCGCGGTATCGAATCGACTCACTTACGTCCGAATGACCGATACGAGTTATTACCGGGCAAGGGATTTTGAGGACTTCCGCGGACGGTTCAATCAAGATGACCGGGCGACTGAAAACTCTTGGGACGATCGCATCCAGCTTGATTTTACATGGATTCGCGATCACAGCCTCTACAATTATCGGGAAGCGCGCGCTTTTGCCTACTTTAGCGTCATCCGCGTCGATTTCATCAACGATGCCCTTGACAGTTTTAATTTTCGGTTTTTTGATTTCAATGCCAATCTTTCCGACTGGGGTGCCGGGATACATTACGACTTAAGTCGAACCTTCCGCTTGAATTTTGAGATTACACACTTCTTCGGCGAGAATCGATATACCTATATTGACGAAACGAATGTTCTCTACGCGACTGGTTTTCAGGAAGGGGACCTGACCCGAGCCGTTTTGTTTATAAATGGGATCTTTTGATGTCATCTGAAAAAACTTGCAATATCCTTGAAAATCGGATATTATCGGATTCAGGATCCTTTTAAGAAAAGACGTAAGTCGTCCAAAGTCTGAAGTCTATCATTTCCAAACACGTTAACATTAGCACCTACAGGAGGTAGCGTTATGGCAGCTTTTGGGACAGGTGGTTATCAATATGAAGTCGTCGAAGGGTGGGGTATGATCCCGCAACTCGGACTCGTTTCTGGCGTCGCGTGTGATTCTAATGACAGCGTCTATGTCTTTAATCGGAGTCCGCAACCCGCTATGCTTGTTTTCGAGGCTGATGGCACATTCGTAACTGAATGGGGCAAGGACATCTTTCAGAAACCGCACGGTATCTGGATAAGTCCCGACGATGAAATCTATACGACAGACACCGTAGATCACACCGTACGGAAATTTTCACTTGATGGACAATTGTTAGAGACCTTCGGCACTGTCAACCAACCCGGTGCCCCCGGTGGACCTTTTAATGAGCCAACGCGTGCTGTTCTCTCAGCGTCTGGGGAGATGTACATTTCTGATGGCTATGGACAGTCGCGAGTACACCGAATGACTGCCGATGGCGAGGTTATCGTTTCATGGGGAGCACCCGGTACGGGACCTGGAGAATTTAATCTCCCCCACGATGTTACTGTCGATCATAATGACCGCGTCTATATTCTTGATCGTGGGAACCTGCGCTGTCAGATTTTTAACAACAACGGTGAATACTTGACGGAATGGACAGACCTCCGTTCCCCGAATGATCTCTTCATTGATAGTGATAACATTATTCACATCGCTGAAGGTGGGCAGCGCATCAGTATCATGACGCTTGAGGGTGAAGTCATCGGACGGTGGGGCGAGAAGGGAGACGCTCCAGGACAGTTCAGTGATTCTCCACACGGCATCTGGATCGATTCAAACGGGAACATCTATGTTAGTGAAGTCATCGCTGATAGGCGTTTCCAAAAATTCGCGAGGGTTTAGTCGGTTTTGAAGAAACATTATTTTTTTTTCAATAGCACAGCTTGTAAGCGTGTATTGCAGATCAGTATCATTGTTATCGGTGTTATGGTGTGTGCGTCGGCTTTTGCTGACGAAGGGCATGAGCATTCTGGCGACCGGATAAAAGAGTTCATGACCCAACCGCTGACCCTCCGATTTATAATTGCTGCGCTCGTCATCTCATTCGTGCTTGGTGGTTTGCACGCCTTGACGCCCGGACACGGAAAAGCCGTAGTCGCTGCTTACCTCGTCGGTTCTAAAGGCAGAGTAATTGACGCTGTTTTCCTTGGGCTTGTCGTTACCTTTACACACACCTTCAGCGTCATAGCACTCGGAGTCATCATGCTCGTAGCGGGAAGTTTTGCCCCGGATGATGTTGTTCCATGGTTGAGTCTGTTCTCTGGTATCTTAATTGTGGGTATTGGCGCGTGGCTGTTTACGAAAAATATGAAACAGTATTATACCGGGGGGGCACACAGCCACGATCGTGGACATGGACACTCACATGACCACGATCACGAACATGACCACGACCACGATCATTCACATGACCATGGGTTGACCCACAGTCATGGCGGACAGGTGCATAGTCATGCTCCGCCGGAACGGATCAGTTTTTGGGGGTTGTTATCGCTCGGTATCTCTGGTGGCATCGTCCCTTGTGTTGATGCCCTCATTGGACTTCTGTTCGCGATTAGTCTTAACAAACTTGTGTGGGGTCTGATTATTCTGTGTGCCTTCTCATTGGGACTTGCCGCTGTTCTGGTCGCCATCGGTATTCTGATGGTGATGGCGAAACCATTGTTTGAACGCTTCACAGGCGAAGGTGTCTGGCTCCAACGCCTACCGATTATGAGTGCTGCCGTCGTCATTTTGCTCGGTGCAGTCTTAGTATTCAAGGCACTTAACACTGTCGGTATGCAGATTTAATGGTAAAACCTACAAAACTTTACCATAAGATGAATTTTGCGTAAGTTATGTCGAAAGAGAGAGGAGATGTATCTATGCTCAGGACTGTCGGAATTTTAAGTCCCGGTGATATGGGACACACTGTCGGGGGTGTGCTTCGTCAGAATGGTTTGCGCCTCATCACCTGTTTGGAGGGAAGGAGTCAACGCACTCGGCGGCTTGCTGAGAAAGCAGGAATTGAGGACGTGTTGACATATCCGCAATTCGTCACTGAAGCCGATCTGATCCTCTCAATCATGGTGCCTGCACAGGCGATGTCCGCTGCATCTATAGTCGCAGAAACACTGCAGCAGGTAGACACGACGCTAACATACACCGACTGCAACGCCATCGCACCACAGACGGTTCGTAAATTGGGAGACATCATTACCGCAGCAGGTGGAACATTCGTTGATGCGTCCATCATCGGACCACCCCCTCGGACCCCAGGAGCGACGCGGTTCTACGCATCGGGACCCGACCTTAACCTATTTTCAGAACTCAACAATTATGGATTAGATATACGGGCTCTCGGCGAGGAGATAGGACTCGCCTCGGCAATTAAGATGTGCTACGCCTCCTTGACAAAAGGGTTGACCGCCCTCTGCACTGAATTGCTCACGGCGGCATCCGTTTTAGGGGTTTCAGACGCACTCACGGCGGAGTTTCAATTGAGTCAATCGGCACTCTTTGAAAGGATGGAAAAAGGACTGCCGGGTATGCCACCAAAAGCGAGACGCTGGATCGGCGAAATGGAAGAGATTTCAGCAACCTTCGCACATGTCGGGTTGACACCGAATATCTTGACAGGCGCGGCGGACATGTATCGATTTGTTGGCGACACGCACCTCGCGGATCTCCCACCTGAGGCACGCGACGAGTTTCCAAATTTAGCAGAGTTGATTGAAATCTTGGCGAATAACCTTAAATTGGAGTAACGGCATCCGCAAGGTAAAATTAAAGGATTTAAGCGTAGAGCATAGCCGTAAGCCTGCAACATCGGCGCAGGCGGATATAGGAGATGCACTTGATAGTTCTAACAACCGTTATTTCTCCGTAAGGTAAAATTAAAGATACCATTGTGCTTGTGCTCTGAAAAACTGGGCATAAAGTCCATCGTTTGCCAGTAGCGTCTCATGGTTCCCATCCTCAACGATTGTTCCGTTATCGATGACAAGAATCCGCTCACACGTGCGTACAGAGGAGAGACGGTGTGAAATTAGCACCGATGTCCGTCCTTTACTCCGTTCAATGAATCGTTCATAGACCGCCTGTTCAGCCAACGGATCCAATGCCGCGGTCGGTTCGTCGAGGACAACCAACCATGGCGATTCTCGCATAAAACTCCGTGCCGTTGCCAGACGTTGCCACTCGCCGCCGGAGAGATCGCGCCCTCCAAAGGTGGGACCAAGCATTGTCTCGTAACCTGCGGTGAGTTCCTCAACAACCGAAGCCGCACCACCAGCAATTGACGACGCTTCCAGACGTTCCGGATGTTCTAAATCCCCAAAGATAATGTTTTCGCGGGCAGTGAGGTGGTAGCTGGTGAAATCCTGAAAAACTGCACTGCAATGCGTCAACCACTCTTGACGGTTCTCCTCATTTAATGGGACATTTTCTACATGAATTGTGCCTGTCTGCGGGCGGTAGAGTCCCAACAATACGCGTGCCAGTGTCGTTTTTCCGGCACCGTTGGGTCCTACGAGTGCGACGCTCTCCCCTTTTTTCAAAGTCACGTTTATATGATTTAACACCGGAACTTGCGTATTGGGATAGCGGAATGAAACATTTTCTATCCGAAGATATCGAGGTTCTTCAGTAATCTGGAATGAGTGACTGTGAGATGCTGGGGAATATTCGTCCGCTGTCTTTTCCTGGATTGTGTCTGAACCGCGGTCTAAAAATGGATACAAGTCTCCTGACAAACGGCGCATCTCGTTTCCTATCCACTGAAAATGACTAACGACTTCGTTCCAGATACCATCCAATTGAACGAGAGCGGCGGCAGCTGCGATATAGGTCCCTACAGTCAAGCCACCACGAAAAACCTCCAGCAATAAGAGAATGAGCGAGCATGCATATAACAACCCGCGTGCGATATCGAGTGCAAGGTGTGCAAAGAATTTACGCCGTTCGATTACGTGTTGCGCCTCTATTAATGCTTCCCATAACTTTTGCCAACGTGTTATCCATAAATCCTGCGCTTGATATAACCGAATTTCCTTGCCTGCCCCACGATCCGTCAGAATCCCTTCTAATGCGTCTCGTTCTCGCCGTTGTGGTGTCTGTTCTACATCGAGATTGTAAACACTGGCAGCAAAACGTGAGCCACTCCACCAAGACGCTAAACCTGTGACCATAGGGAGCAATGCCAGCAACGGGTGATAACGCCAGAGCACGATACCGAGCGCAATGGCACTAATTAATTGTTGGAGGCTGTCGAAGATCCACCAAACAATCTCATCAAGTTCTATACCCGACATTGCACGTGCTCGTGACAGCGCATTTTGAAATTCTGGTGTCTGGAATTCAGTCAGCTCTATTGTATTGGATTTTTGAACAATATTTTCATTTATCCATGCCTCAATGTTTGCACCGACGTGAAGGCGCAGCGGTTCCCGCAACAGATCGACGAAGATGGTAATAATTTGTAAACCGATCAAACCTATCAACCACGGAACGACCTGTTGCCACCAGTTCGCATCTCCTATCGCGGCGGTGATTGCATTGATTAAGCGTTCTGTCACAAAAAACTGACCGGCAGGCACAACACCGAGCAACAGTGTGAGAAGTAGGACGCCCAAAAGTGCCAATGAACCGTTCTGCCAAGTGATCGCAAAAGTTCGGATATAGGCGACGATGCTGTCTTTGACTACGGACCCCCATGTCTTCAATGTTTCTTTTACGTTTCGCATTTTTTATTTTTCCTTGCGGTTCGGTCAAGACAGACGGTTTCCATCTTGTGAGAATTCCTACTGATACCAATGTGCCTGCGCTTTAAAGAATTGGGCGTAGCGTCCATCTTTAGCGAGTAACGTCTCATGTGTACCGTCTTCAACAATACGACCCGCATCCAGGACCAGAATACGATCGGCGAGACGGGCGGATCCAATACGATGTGAAATCAGAAACGTCATCCGTCCAGCTGCAAGCCTGACAAAACGTTGGTAGAGTTCGACTTCGGCTTGCGGGTCCAGAGCCGCGGTCGGTTCATCGAGGACGAGGACTTGTGGGTTTCGTGCCAAAGCCCGCGCAAGCGCGACTTTTTGCCATTCGCCGCCGGATAACTCGGCACCCTCTCCCGGTTCGCCGAGTGAAGGGTCCAGGTATGTATCTAAACCGTGTGGAAGAGTTTGGAAACGATCCTCAATGCCAACAGCGTTGATAACGCTCCAGAGCGTATCGTCGTCAATGTGGAGACCCGGCGGTCCCGGCACGAGTTCTTCTCGCACTGGGCGGCGAAACCGTGTAAAATCTTGGAAAACGGCGGCACAGTTAAGGGCAATCTGCTCTGGCGCGATGGATGCCGCATCTACGCCATCATAGCGGATTGTTCCGCTCTCGGGTTTATAGAGACCGAGCAACAATTTGATGAGCGTTGATTTCCCCGCCCCGTTAATGCCTACAATACTCACGACTTCCCCGGGACGCACGTGGAAGTTTATGTCTTGTAGTACATCATCAGGTGCCTCCGGGTAACGGAAGCGTAGATTACGAACCTCTACGCCTTGTTGTAAGGGCTTCGGGAACGTCTCTGTTCCCGCCTGTGTGCGGGTCTTTTCTGCGCGTCCTAAGAAGAAATGCAGGTCCCGAAGCAGCGGTAGGTCTATGAGTATGCTTTGTATGTTTCCGAGCAATCCCTCCATATTTCCTTGAAAGGTCGCCGCTGCCCCGGTAAGCACAATGTAATCTCCAAGCGTGAGATTACCGTCTACAATGCGGGCTGCGAGTATGCCGATTGCTATCGCGTATGCAACGATTTCGGCAATCGTTGTGCCGATAGAAGCCCGTATTTCCGCCCAAATCATTGAGACGGATTCTTTCCGCCATTGACGATGGTTCGTTCGCCAGCGTCCAAAAAAGCGATCGAAGAGTCCATAGAGTCGAACTTCCTGTCCAGAGGATGAACCGAGCAAAAGACCGAGCATATAATCCATCATACGACGAACGGGGGTTGTATGGTAATCGTAGAGGTATTGTTTGTCGGCTGTCTTAACTTTGAACCAAGCGGAAGGGATTGCCGGCAACACCACCACAAGCACGAGCAGCGGATCCGCGATCCAGAGCAGAACACCGTATCCCACGAGTGTTACGCAGAGTTGTCCAATCTCCGTGAGAAATCGCAGGAAATTGGTGAGTCGATGGTCCAGAGCCTGTCGCGCCCGTTGTATCAAATCGTAGGTTTGTGGCTGGTCGAAGAGAGCGAAGTCGATATGTGTCGCGGCTTCAATCAAGGCGCGTTGTTGATAAACTTTAATACGGTTCTGCATTTTCCATCGCAAGTAACCGTCATAAGTGCCGCTTATATTTCTAAGAAGTGCCAAAGAGACCAATGCAATCACCCAAGGCGCGGCGGTCTCTAAACTCGGTTCCGTTTCCTGAGCAAGAATCGCTGTGATGAGGTTCACCAACCCGCGACTTGCCCAGAGGATACCAATCGGGATACACCCGTGGACGAGTGTTAGGAGTGCTTGTGCGATTGCCCGGAATGGGCTGACGTGCCACGCGACAAAGAAAAAACGGCGCAACGTCTGGACGGCAGACGGACGAGGTTCTGATGCTGTGTTGGGGGAATGTGTATTGTTGCTATCCATTTTTTCGCTCCAAAAAAATAACCTATGGGGTTTAATCCGCAGGTTTTACAAAAAATCACTTAAAGTTAATTGTAGCACAAGTTGTGTGAAGTTTCAGAATTTGATTCGGTAATATCTATTTTTCCCAGTTCTGGTTGGTGCGGTTTCCGAACCGCACTGGATATCGTTATGGAATTACCGAAATATAGTAGTTTCTGAAAATAAGTTTACATTTTGATAAACAAGTCCCACCGTTTCGCTGGCGAGATTTCTAACCTCGCCCTCCGTTGGTGTATAGGTAATTATGGGCTTTACTATAATGCTATATTACGGTAGGGATGCCCTTTCGCGCGCCGCTCAGAGGATTCGGTTCTTTTGAAACCAATTCCCGTGAAGTGGTGTATGATCCCTTTTATAATTAATGATACCGCCTTGAGCAAGAAAGGGTGCATAAAGCGAAAAATCTGCATTTTTATCAAAAAAAATAGGAGAATTGCTTGAAATTGTAGTGAAATCTACAATATTTGGGCATTACGGGCGAGGTGTTTTGCTTCGGGGTTTCCCCGGAAATCTCGCCAGCGATGGTAGACGGTATGATGTAAAGATTTTGGGTGATCGGGTTAGGAAGTCCATCAGCGATGGAAAAGGGAGGGTATAGTTAGGCTGTCGTAGATGCTATTGTTCCAGTTCTGGTTCTTCAGGTTCTGGACGTGCGAGTACCCATTCTTGGAAGGTTAACATATCCGCAAAAAACGATCGCATGAGCGCGAATTCACCCGGAGCGGCAATTGCGCACCGCAGAAGTCCCGCTTGGTCCCCGTGTGTCTCTAAACGGTCACGCCATGCCTCTTTGAACACGTTGTTGTCCTCTGTCATGAATATCGAGGACATACCGATTTGGACGATTTTGGTATGCAACTCGGATACCTCAGCATCGCTCTCCATCAACGGGGCAATCAAGTGGGTCTGTTGGAGTTCATTAAGTTCTTTTAAGTTGTCGCGCGGATCTTCAATCGTGATTCCCCATTCTCTGACGATGAAATAGTAGTTTATCCATGCGTCTAATTCTGTATCTCCTTTATCCGGTCCGAGTGTGGCTTTGATTCTGGAGAGAGCGGTGACTTCCATGTTTGCTGTTGGCATGGCATCAACGTATGCCAAAAAATTTTCGTAGTTCTCCCCTTCCTGCGCTTTTATATATGCCAGATAAGGTTCGCTTGACAATACCACTTCTAAGTCGTTTGGGGTTTGCGATGCTTGTGTTTCATCTGTGATTTCAAGGAGTTGGGCCAGGAGGTTTGCCTGTTCTTGGGTCAAGGGTTCGCGGGCAGACATTCTTAATGCGCGTCTGTGTTGCCTGTGTTGTTCAGTTACCTGCTCCATCTCGTCTAACATCTTACCGAACCACGGGACGACAAAGACGACGCCAACAACGAGAATAGCAACGCCTACACCGATAAGAATCAGAAAGACCGGTTTTTTCATCTGCTTGCTCCTTTTTTCTTCAATATTATAACCGTATCGTAGCATCTTTTGAGGTAGATTGCAACCTTATAGTGAATCTAAAAAATAAATGGACACTCGTCCCTCGGTAGGTGCGGTTTCCCAACCGCACGGGTGTGGAGTGTCTAATTAATTCTAAACTTTACGATAAACGAGATTGCGAGTACGCAGAGCAACCAAGCCTGTAAGGAATCCTTCAATTCCAATGATGGCTTGGCTGTGAGTGTGAGACGGAAATTTATGTTTCCGGTGTTGATTTACTTCTGTGTTTAGAGAGGTTTAATCTTTTTGCAACCAGAGAGTTAGCAGCATCGCTCCAGCACCAATAACGGTCATGCTCGGATAATACCACCACAGGAATCGGTTACGTTTTTTCTCAACGACTTTCCTCTGCTTTTGGATTTTTGCAATCGCTCTTTTCCCCTTTTCAAGGGAGGCGGGATCGTCGTTGAGCAACATCCAACGTTGAACGAACAACTCATCCTCAGTCAGTTTACGAATCTCTGTGTTCCATTCACCTAAAGGGGTTAACCCGTAACCAAAGGAAGTAACGCCAATTGCGACAAGGGTTGGAAGTCCGATGAGGTGTCTGTTTTCTTTATGGGTATGCGAATTATGTTCTGTTTTGGTTGGCGTGGCGACTGAGATATCTGCCAATAGGATAGCACAGATTACCGTGCAGATGAGTGTAAGACGCGAAGCAAAGGTTAAGGTCATTATTTCTCTCCTACAGTTTCGGTGGAAAAGTGTTGTTGATCCATTTCAAAGCACAGTGGGACTGCCAAGTTCCTTGATGAATAGTGGCTATGTCCTTTGCTCTTACCGGTGGTATCAAAACGTCCGGATTGATTCCGTAAATCCGACTTTGCTTGTGTATCAAGGACAATCGGTGCATCAATAATTTCAACCGTGATTTCCGATTGTGCGTTCAGATTATACGGTTTCTGAAACCGCGAAAGGTATTGAGACCCTACATCCATCATTAGAAAGATAAAAATGGCGGTTGCCGCAGAGATTGCCCAAGGTATTAAGGGTTTGCTGCTTGTAGGTGGCGCGGGTTTTATGTCAGCGACCTGCTTCATAATGTTCTCGGTGAAAGTGGTAGGTAACTGTATACTGCCAAGCGTTTCTTGAATCATGGTTTCTTGCTCCTTTAGACGGTTGCGGGCACGCTGGAGACGACTCTTGATCGTGTTGACTGAGACACCCAAAAACTTACTTATTTCCTTCGCCGTCATTTCCCCGAGATAGTGGAGTGTTACGACAGTGCGCTCGCTCTCCGGTAGTTTTTCTAAGAGACTTCTGACGCGTCCTTGACGGTATTCCGCGGAGGCTTCCTCTCGCTGTTCGTCTTCGTAATGACGATAAGAAGATGCTTCGACCTCATCTCCACTCATGGTTTCCAAGGATTCCATTGGTGGTTTCTGTTTTCGGTGCCAAGCGATGCAGAGTCGATCGGCGATGACATAGAGCCATCCAGCGAACTGCTTCGGGTTCTCCAGCGTCCCAAGTTTCTGGTATGCCTTGAGGAAGGTGTCCTGTGTAAGCTCCTCAGCGATGTGGAAGTCACCAACCTTCCGCCATGTGAGCGCATGAATGTTTTTCTGGTGTTTTTTTACCAGTGCGGCGAAGGCTTCTTCGTCACCTGCTAAGAATTGGTTAACCAGTTCGGCATCTTCGTTTTTCATTGAGTCTTTCCTAATAGGACTTACGCATGCCGCTCTTTTGTAGCATGATGCACGTCGCATCTATGGGAGTACGCCGTAAAACTGTTAGTTTGTACCAAGGATATTGACGTTTTTTCGAGAATTCCCAGCTAACAGAGCCTGCTAAAGTCAAAATTGCGTAAGTCCTGGCCTAAGTGACTTAAGAGTGCACATTTTTAATGCGCGACTATTATACTGCTGTTACTATTAAGGACGCGATTTAAAAGTCCAAAGGGTGCATAGCGGAAAAAATGTGAAAAATGAATCACAACAGTGCTGAAAGAATGTGTAAAGTTTTTGGCATTAGACCTCTGTCTTCTCTTGTGTGAGAGATTCTAACCGGATTTTTGACCTGTTTCCTCTTCAACCCCGTAGGGGTGGCATCTCTGTAGAACTGAAATGATGCTTGACATAACTTGGAAAAATCAGTATATTAAAGGGCATAATGAAGCTCTTATCTATAAACGTTTCAAAGCCAAAGCCTATTCAATACGGCGGTAAGACTATCCAGACAGGGATTTTCAAAGAACCCGTGTCAGGCACCGTCATGCTCAGGGAGAAGAACATCGACGGTGATGGACAAGGCGATCTACGGGTGCATGGTGGCACCTACAAAGCCATCTACGGCTATCCGTTTGAGCATTACGCCCACTGGCAACAGGAGTTGCAAAGAGACGATTTTACCTACGGGCAGTTCGGCGAAAATCTCACCCTTGAGGGGCTACTGGAAACGTCAGTTCATATAGGCGACGTCTTTCAAGTCGGTTCAACGGTAAAATTACAGATTACGCAACCCCGCGTGCCGTGTTTCAAACTCGCATACAAGATGGGACTGCCAGAGTTCGCCAAACAGTTTTTAGAGAGTCGGCGCGTCGGCTTCTATTTTCGGGTGCTTGAAGAAGGCGAAATCACTGCTGGCGATGCGATTGTCCGCATTGAAATTGCGTCGGAACCTATGAGTGTCACAGAGATCGTCAACCTCCGCTATTTTGATAGGGACAACCACGAGAAGGTTGCACAAGCGAGAAAACTACCTGCTCTCTCGCCGAGTTGGAAGCGGGATTTCGGAAAGATCTTAGCAAAATGAATATATTTAAAGCAACAACCAAACACGAAACGAGTGAAGCAGCCGCACATCTCGCAAGTAACAAGCTTCGTGAGGCATTGGATGCGAATGGACGTGCCAGTTTCATCGTCGCAACAGGCGCGTCTCAATTTGACTTCCTCGCCGCACTTACTGCTGATAAAACCATTGATTGGGACAACACGACGATGTTCCATCTCGACGAATACATCGGTATTCCTGAGACACATCCCGCCAGTTTTCGCAAGTATCTGCGAGAACGCCTCGTGGATATTGTTCACCCTGGAACCGTCCATTTTCTGGACGGGGAAGCAGGCGAACCGCAAGCCGAGTGTGATCGGCTGAATCGGATTATCTCGCAGCATCAGGTTGATGTGGCGTTCGTCGGTATCGGTGAGAATGGACATCTCGCCTTCAATGATCCACCAGCAGATTTTGAAACAGAGGCTCCTTATATCTTGGTCGAGTTAGATGAAGCGTGCCGCCTCCAGCAGGTTGGCGAAGGGTGGTTTGCTGGAATAGATGATGTGCCGACCCAAGCGATTTCAATGTCCATTTCCCAAATCATGGAGGCGAAAGCAATTGTATGCACTGTGCCAGATGAACGGAAAGCGGAAGCCGTGCGGAATTGCTTACACGGCGAGATAACGCCACTGCACCCGGCTTCGATTTTGCAGACGCACCCAAATTGTTCGGTATTTCTGGACGCAGGGTCGGCATCTTTATTGTAGGGAGTGGTAAAGACTTGTCGCTGGCAGCTAACGCGCGGCTTTAATCTGTCCCCAAGTGACAGCGAGTTTGTCTTGTGGCGCGACATCAAATGGAATCTGATCGAGGGCGTAGAGGATTGAACGGTGGATCAATTCCCATCCGTCGTCTGTTACCTGTTCCCATCCGGTCGAGTGGGGCCAAATGTTAACATGGCGTGCCTTCGTTGTCCCTTTCAGGAGTTTTGCTCCCTCTTCGTAGACAGAGATAGCCACAAGATCATCGTTGTCGGCGCGCACCGCTAATATGTCAACATCGCCTTCAAATCCGCTGCACGTCATGAGTGCTATCGCGGGTTTGCTAACGGTGATGTCGCCCTTAAAACCTTCCATGATTGGATGCTCGGTATCAATGACAGTGAGGTCGTCGCCTGGATCGGAGTTGAATGTGCCGTCTGCCGCAAATCCCATATCATCGTATGTCCACGTCTCGGCATTGACAACGGGGACGGCTGAATCTTTGTAAGCGTCCAAAATATTGCCACTGACAGTTGATTCTGAGATAAAGACAACATCTATATCGGCAAGGTTAACAGGGTGCTTTGCCAAATGCTCATGGGGTTCAACGACATAGCCCCATTCTTCGAGGTGTTCTATAAGAAGGATGTCCTTCGGATCGGGTTCCCCCGAGCCAACGAGGACAAGTTTTTCACCCGCAGCGATAACCGAGCTTACAGCGAAAAGTAGTACGAAAATTGGTAAGAAAAAGTGACGATACATGAGAAGAATTTTCCTCCTTTTGCGTTGGATGTTGAGGTAGGGAGGCACCTACAGACAACCGCCTTTAAGAGCATGAACGTATGGCAGGTGCTCCCAAGGAATTTGATCGGATTTCATATCAGGCTTGGATAGACTCTACAGGAAGGCGGAAAAAATGTCAAGTGCTTTTGATTTGGCGGTGCGTCACGATTGTGGGATTGCTCCTATAGTCTGTTCAAACCGAGTTGATCGAAATGGAGGGTGTGGATGAAAGATGTAGTTAAAGTTGGAATCATTGGTGTCGGTGGAACAATCGGCAGTACAACCGCTGTTCTCGCCTCCGAGCCAAATGTAGAACTCGTTGCTTTGGCAGATCCGGATCCGACCCGTAGGAAAAGGGTCTTGGATGGGATTAAAGGGGTCCGCGTTTTCGATGATTATCAACAGATGTTCGATGCCTGCGATTTAGACGCAGTCTGCATTGGACTTCCCACGTGGATGCACGCCCCAGTCTCGCAGGAAGCAGTGCAACTTGGATTACATGTGCTCTGCGAAAAGCCTCCTTCAAACAATGCCACGGAGTTAATGCCGGTCACCCAGCTCGCTGAGACCAAAGGTCTTGTTTATATGTTTGTCCGCCAATCGCGGTTCACGTCGCAGTTGATGGAGGGGCGCAGCCTTGTGCAGGCTGGAGAACTCGGAGACGTATATTACGCGGAGACTCGGTGGATACGCACACGGTGGTGTTCCGCACGCGGATGGCGGCACGATAAAGCAAAAGGTGGTGGGGTACTCCTTGATCTCGGTATTCACGCCATTGACAACGTCTGGTTTATGATGGGCACTCCGCGTCCGACAGAGGTTATGGCTGGACTCTACTGTACATTTGCTGATCTTGCACCTCCTGAACAGACCTATACTGCGGATGATGCCGCCTGCGGGTTCGTTCGGTTTGAGAACAGGTGCACCCTGCATTTTGCTGTCGCGTTTTCGCTGAATACGACAAATCGACAAGCACCAGCAGACGGAAGCGATCTGGTCAAAAGCGAGACGCAGGAGTTTCAACTTTACGGGACGAAGGCAGGACTCGAAAGCGGGAAGCTGCTGGTTGGAACACCCGACGGTGTTAAGGTCAAACCCATAAAAGCACCGCCACAAAAAGCGGATGATATAACGCTTCAAGCGCGAGAATTTATTCGGGCAATTCGAGACGGAGATGAATCCCTGAATCCCGGTTCGCAGGCAGTGATGCTCATGCAAATGCTCGATGGCGCAATGAAATCCAGCGAGACGGGCAGTGCTGTTGCAATTCAGCCAATTTCATAGTTCAAAATGGAGAATGGCGATGTCTACACAACACAATTCCGAAGCATCTCAAAGGAACGGTCTCACACCTCAGCAGAAGCAGCAATTTCTCGATGATGGATTTCTATTCGTCCGAAATGTGCTGCCAAATGAGGCACTTCAGCCGTTGATTGATGAGTTAGCACAGTTGGTTGATGACGGAACTCAGGCGGCAATCAAACACGGTATCCTTGACCCGTCGGATACGTATGATGACGAGTCGTTTGAAACGAGATTGGCACGCGTCTCAAATGCCTGTTCCGACCCGAACTGGATTTGGAGCAACTATTTCCGAGACCAGAAAATCCGAACCGCTGGGATGTTCACGCTCAGGACGGCACCCACGCTGCTTGATGTCGTTGGCTCTCTCATCGGTGAAGATATATTTGCGCATCCGCAGTTTAATTACCGTGCTAAGTTGCCCGACCAAGCGATTACTGTTATCCCGTGGCATCAAGATTTAGCGTATCTGATCCCAGAAGAAGCAGGTGATACATTGGTTGTGAACGTATGGCTTCCGCTCGTTCGGGCAACGGAAGAGAGTGGATGTATGCAAGTTATCCGAGGTTCACACCGCCACAATCTGATTGCGCACAACTACCAAGATCAGACCCCTGGGCATACGGGTGGCAGAGGCATCAGCGATGAGGAATTGCCACCCGGAGATGTCGTTACTGCTGAACTTGAGGCGGGAGATGTTTTGCTGACGAGTGAGCGGGTCGTCCACCGTGGACTTCCGAACCGTTCTGACACCGTCCGTTGGAGTGTTGATACACGCTACAGTCAAATCGGGTTGCCAACCGGTCGAGAGAATGTTCCTGGGTTTGTTGCTCGGAGTCGGTTGAATCCTGAGAGTATTACCAAGTCCCATCACGAGTGGAATCGGCAATTCACGTTGGACTGATGATACGCTAATGTGTTATCCACGATTTTCCTACAAAAATACGCTTTACATTCACCAGAGGCATTCAGCTCTTCCGTAGGAGGGAATTCCGATTCCCGATTCCTTCTTCTATAGGAGCGACCTCCTGGTCGCGACATTCTATCTAAAACGAGCAGAAAGCCGAAAACTGAACGATTCTGCCACGTTCACAGAAGACTCTTGACATTCCCGAATTTTTGTGCCAAGCTAAATGGGTATGAAATTAGTTAAAGGAACATCACTTACACCTACCTTAGAGGAGGTAGTTTATCATGACGTATCGGATATTACTATCCTGTTTGATTCTCGCTGGATTGGTACTGATGCCCTTCAGTGCTACCGCGTTAGATCCAAAGGATAAGGAGTTGCTGCTGTATTTGTCATTCAATGAAGGCAAGGGGAATGCGATAGAAGATTTTTCTCCACATGGGAACGACGCAGAACTGGTCGGAGATGCTGATTGGGTTGATGGTAAATTCGAGAAAGCCTTGGGGTTCGATCAAGCCGGTGAGGTCAAGGCTCCTTATATTGAACTCAACGAAAAGAGTTTTACGGTAACGATGTGGGTCAAGCCAGCATTGAGCGGAGGAGACCAACAGTGTGTTTTCACACAGACACAGGTTAATGCCTTAAATACGAGTCTTCACTACCGTATCTACAACAGCGGCACTGTTCGTATGGGGTTTTATGGCAATGACCTTGATGCCCCTAATGCAGTCAAAGCTGACAAGTGGGCACATATCACTTTCTGGTTGGATGTAAAAGGCAAATCCCGAAAGATATACATTGACGGCAAGGACACAGTTGAAGACGCAGGTAAGGCTGGAATTGAGTACCTGGGAACGGCTGGAGATACGATGATCGGCTCATGGGGGGCAACAGGTCAAAAGTTCAACGGTGTGATTGACGAGGTCACGGTCTGGGATCGAGCTTTGTCGGAAGACGATATTAAACAGAGCATGGAAGACCTAAGTGCTTTCGCTGTGGATCCCGCGGGTAAACTCGCAACCACGTGGGCAAGTGTCAGGGCATCGCATTAGATTGCGCTTTCGAGATACGGCTCATGCAGGATGTGGTTCCATGGGTGATTGTAGTAACCCCCAGAGATTACGCCGTCTACCTTCCCCAACATATCGTCAAAATTCTTGACGACTTCGCAACCATAAGGCTCCGCAACCGCTTTCGCCTTTTCGTATTCGATATCCCAACAGTGGGTGATCCGCATCCCTGTGAACGGTGTATCTTTCTCGCCGGGGCGCGGATTGATATGCGGTGCCCACAACGGCGTATGTGAATATGAATCTACGTTCAGAAATCCGACACGGAAAGGTTCAGAAGCGGATCCACGGGAACCGAAAACCTAAAGTTTCGGAAAACTGAATGATCTTAAAAGATTTTCCACCGTTTTTTTTCACTATTTTTGTCAAGTCTGTTATTATTTCCTCCTTGATGTAAAGCCGCATGGTTAAGAGGATTATCGATATCTTCTACACCATTGTTTAACTTTAACCCAAACCTTTTATTCTGTCCGTAACTACGGACACCAGAAAGGAACGAAATGAAGACAATCATTGTAAAAAGTATTGCTCTCCTGCTCATACTTGCCTTCGGGCTGATCTTATTACCGCAGCAAGCAGAAGCAGGAATAGCATGTTGGCTCGCAAGAGCAGCGTGCGCGGCGGCAGCTGCCGGTGCGGCCGCGACGTGTGCAGCATTCGGTCCAAGTCCAGCGTGCGCGGCGGCTGTCGTGGCTGCAGGATACGTTTGTGCACAAATTAGTAATCATTGTGACTAAAATAAGAATTGAACAAAGATATTTGTATCGCTTTCTCGGTTTCGATGTAGTTTTACAACAAACCGAGAACGTTTCCGTTGATGTGTTTAAGGAGAGTATATGATGCCCTTTTTCCAAAGGTTAAGGCATTTCTCGCAAATGAGAATGAATGCCGTAATGTATCTTTTTGCTGCTCTTGTTTTTATGGCAGTATATGTATCAGGATGTAGGGATACCGAAAAATTAGACCAACTCATTGAGAATACAGCAATAGCTGAGGAAACAGAAGTCACATCTGTAGCCGCTGAGCCCACGCTTGAAATTACTTTCGAGAAACTACGACAGGAATTTTCCAATGGAATTTTGGACAAAGATTTCGACACGCTCAAAAAAGTGACGACTTCTAAAGCCTACTTGAATTTTCTTGTCTATACTTATCCAACAGAAGGCCCCTTTGAAACTTTTGAAGCGTTTCTTCAGATTATCCCCCCGGATCCCGAAAGATATGAACCTTTCTTAAAGGAATTCATTGAGGTGCCCACTCAAGAAGACGTGACTAACATTCATAGGATGTTTTTGACCTACCGGCACTTGAATGCGAAAATGCACCAAATGACTCATGATGGCGATATTTTAGGGACAGCTAACCTTGTTTTCAAAAGGGTGGAAGTTGTTCAAAAAGATCCCATCAAGACATGGATGGCGGACCGTTTGGCCGATCTGGATCAAGAGGCTCTTCAGAAGTTTTTCACTGATTTTGAAAATTTCGTCATAGAAACCGAAAAGATGGATGCCCAGCAGATACAAGAACTGTTTGAGACACACGGAAACGAAGAAGGGCTCTTATGGATCGCAATTCTTGAACCCGCACTCACTGGGCAAATCCTCAATGACTTTACCGATACAGAAGTTTTTTTGAAATGGGTTAAAGGGGAATTCTTTTTAAAGAATCCGATTATTCCTTTAAACCTACCAATGCCCCAGTAACCACAGGAGTATTCCTATGTCTTTATCAAGAACCGCCTATATCGTGTGCGTCTGTCTCCTAATTTTTACAGTTTTGTTCGGAAACATTCCCGCTACCTATGCAGACCACAATGTATCTTTCTTCAACAGCGATTTTATCATTGCCATGGGAGTCGGTTTCGTCGGATACTATCTGACCCCACTGGATGACTGGCAAGCGGAGATTCACAAACTCAAGCAAGACGAGTTATTCGTTCAACGGTGGATGTTGCTGAACAACGATTCTGCCTCTCTTGAAAAAGGCAAAAGGGCTCTTGAAAATATCCAGAAAGAAAAAGAGACGCTTAAGAAAAAACGCAACCGGTTTCAGTTCTGGTATTATCCGGCTATTACGGTCGTTGGCACGGGTGTGTTGATGTTGGCAGGATGGATTTTCGGAGGTTCCCGATGATACAGAGACTATGGGTCAACCTTCGTCATAGGATGGACGCTAATCTTCCGATACTCAACCGCTTTCTCACCATTGCCATCATTTTTACTATCATCGGGGTTGGTGTGTTCTGGGTTATCCTTCAACGTGAGAATGACGCGCGTCCTACAAAATTCGCCAATCCGGAAAAATTATCTCCACAATCTGAAAGTGTAGAATCATTACAGGCTACTACAGCATCTCGTGTTAAAGAAACGATGACATCCGTTTTCACGGAGGAAGAACTGACCTTACCAGAGAACCAACAACTGCTACAGATTCTTGATAGCCCACAGTTTCAGGATTTTTTGGAAACCGATCCCAACACTTTGGGCAATTTTTTCGACTTTTTCCAGGCACAAGGGATTGAGATTGAGAAAAATGAAATTTTTGAAAAATTTCACGAAAAGTTCAAACAGCAGTTTCCTGCAGAAACAGTAGCCTCCATTGAGCACCAGATGCGGCACGTTCTTTCTAATCTTTTTGCGGAAAGCGGTCTGGAATCGGAAACCGCCGGAAATAGAGAAGATACCGAAAAGTTTGATCGAATACTTGAAACGTTTCTCTCAGAATCAGAAAACGTGACGTGGATGATGAATCACTTTCAAGGAGACTATATGGCATTTGGTTGGGCACTGGGTTATGGATGTTCTTCAAAATCCGGTCCTGTTGCCCCCAGAGCCGCCCCCATTTGAGGCACCTGCTTTCGCTCCAAATAGAACCTTGGCCCCAGAAGGCACTCACACGCCTACCGTAACGACACAGGAAAACCTGCGGGTCCCACCAAGTCCAGAGCATCCCACAGCATCTGAAATCGAAGCCCTTGAACAAAGGAATTTTGAATCAGAGAATATGGCACCTTCGACCATTGGAATACCAGAACTGCCAGAACTCCCCTCCGAAGAACGCCTAAAAACAGCACTGAGCGAGCAATTTTCAGTTGAACGGTTCGATCGTGCGATACAAACCCTTAAACATTATGGTCCTAAAGAAGGACTTCGCCGGCTTAAGGTATCAGACCCGGAAGCTGCCAAGCGCATTGAGAGCGTCCTTCTCAGTCCACAGGAGAACAAGTAAATGCCAAAAAAGCGTATTTTCTACGGCATTGCTGCATTTGTGATTATTGGAATTCTTGTAGGCATTATGAGTTATGCAACCGATACGCGGAAGATGCCCTTCTCTAAGCAACAGAATCAGACTGTCAAAAGCACCTCCGCTGTCCCACGTCCAGTAGCAGAGGAGAAATCTTGTGGATGTTGTGCTGATCGGATCACACGATTGAAAGAACAGATTCATGAAGCGCGTAGACGCAGATCTGTCACACAAAAAACTCAGGGAACTCCCGAATCTATGAAAGAAGCAGCGCCGGCTTGGCAGGAAAAACCTTAAAGCGTGTATACGTGTATATGATAGATGAATCTAAAACCAGATCATAAAATGTCGTAGGGCTGTGACGGTGGATAATGGAACATATTAGATTGAAGCGTCCCCGAACTTTTTCCGAAACAGCGATACCGTGTCGTGTTCGGGATGATTCGGCAGCTCAGCCGGCGCTTCCCATTCTTCATCGACATCTGCTAATTTCACAGGTTTGCCATCGTTTTCCAGAACCGATTTCCAGCCTGTGAGGAAGACGTTCGTCTTGTGTAAAATCTCATCAAACGTCTGTGACATCTCGTTGTGGAGTGCCATGTTCTGGAACGCCCAAATCGTCGGCAACCAGATCTCCGTCTTGTCGAACGGATAACCCGTGCCGGTGTGAATTCTGAAATTCTCGCCACCGTAGGCTTCCTGTGTGTGAAGCTGCACCGTTCCCCACGAACCGCTCACTTGATGAAGTGTCCCGTAGAATTGGCGACCCTCGCTGTCAATATGCTCAAAAGTAAGAACACCGGGCGGGCTGTGCCAACTCTCCGCTTGATATGCGACGGACACGACTGGATTCCCCGCCTCTGCAACCGCCTTGCAAACCATGTAAAGCCCATGGATGCCGTGCGTGGGATAGTCGTCGAACGAATTGGTCGCCGTGTAGCAGACGATCTGTTTATCGCTTGCCCACGCTTTGGCGCGTGAGATGGCATCGTTATGCTCATGACTCGATGGTGCGAGGATCGTCGCGCCGCTTTTTTGCGCGAGTTCAATCATTTGTTGTGCTTTGGCGAGGGAGTTTGTAAACGGACGGTTAATTAGGTTCGGCAAACCCGCTTCGAGATACGGTTCATGCAGGATGTGGTTCCATGGGTGATTGTAGTAACCCCCAGAGATCACGCCGTCTACCTTCCCCAACATATCGTCAAAATTCTTGACGACTTCGCAACCATAAGGCTCCGCAACCGCTTTCGCCTTTTCGTATTCGATATCCCAACAGTGGGTGATCCGCATCCCTGTGAACGGTGTGTCTTTCTCTCCGGGGCGCGGATTGATATGCGGTGCCCACAACGGCATGTGTGAATATGAATCTACGTTCAGAAATCCGACACGGAAAGGTTCAGAGTTAGGTGCTCGCATGACTATCTCCTTTTAATGGCTGTCGGCAGTCGGTCAAAGTTCTAATCAATGTCATTCCTCCGCAAGGTAAGATTAAAAATCCAAGCCGAGAATATCCCGATTCCGTTCCGTGTCGGTCTCTCCGCCTGCGAAGTCATCAAAGGCGACATCGGTCGTTTCAATGATGTGTTTGGCGATAAACGGCGCGCCCTCTGCTGCCCCTTGTTCTGGACTTTTCACGCAGCATTCCCATTCCAGTACTGCCCAACTGTCATAACCCGCTTCGGTCAGGAGTGTGAACACTTGTGTGAAATCCACTTGTCCATCGCCAAGCGAACGGAACCTTCCAGCACGTCCAGTCCATGACTGATAACCGCCGTAGACCCCAACCCGACCTGTCGGACGGAACTCCGCGTCCTTAACATGAAACCCCTTGATGCGTTCACTGTAAAGTCGGATGAAGTCGATGTAATCGAGTTGTTGAAGGAGAAAATGGCTTGGGTCGTAGTTGAGACAAGCGGCAGGATGGTTGTCTGTGTAATCTAAGAACATCTCGTAGGTCGCACCGTCATAGATGTCCGAACCCGGGTGGAGTTCGTAGGCGAAGACCTGACCGTTATCACGCGCCAGATTCAGAAGTGGCAACCAGCGTGCGGCGAGTTCTTTGAATGCCTCTTCAATAATTCCGTCGGGACGTTGCGGCCACGGGTAGACGGTGTGCCACGCGAAACCGCCTGAAAGCACAGGAATGACATCCAGTCCCATATTCACCGAAGCATGGATGCATTTCGTTAATTCATCTGTCGCCCACGCTATCCTTTCGGCACCTCGTAAACCGGGAGGATGGAACGCCTCAAACATAACTTCATACGCCGGATGCACAGCCAAGACCTGTCCGGCGAGGTAACCAGCGACCTCTGTCGCTTGAAGCCCCATCTCATTGAGCGTCCCTTTAAATTCATCGCAATAGGTTTTAGATTCCGCGGCTTTACCGATGTCAATGACGCGATCGTCCCAATTGGGAATTTGGACACCTTTGTATCCCAAGCCTGCAACCCATTTTCCGATATTTTCCAGCGTATCGTATGGCACCTCATCCCGCATGAATTGGGCGAGAAAGATAGCTGGACCTTTGATTTTCGGCATTGTTCCTGTGCTCCTGTATATGTTATAAACTCCAACAGTATGAGAGGTATGAGTGTTGTTAGGTATGCCACTCAGTTGCTCGGAAGCATATTATCGCGATGATTGTGATCGCGTGACCTCCCAGAAAAATAATTACCAAATCATCACGAACTTTGGGTATAATATATAAAAGTCCATGTGTAATGTCAAGGATTTTAGAGGTGGATCCAGAGTCCCTGAGTTTTCCAATGATCTGAATAGCGGATGATCCAGATTTCGTAGATGATACCTGTCCATTCAAAACGTAGCCCGTAATGTAATGGAGGGCGGATATACGGAAATACGCGTCAAGTACGAAATCCACCTCACCGAACCGCAAGGTATAATTAAAAAGTGAAAGGGAAAAGGGTGGATCAACCTATCTATGGATTGACGGTTCGCGGGGTAACGAAGCATTTTCGTCGAACCAAGCGAACCAACGATAAACTGCAGTTTCATCAGAAGCTTCAGCGTATGTTCAGGCGCGAGAAGGAAGTCGTCCGCGCAGTTGACGATATCTCTTTAGAGGTAAATATCGGAGAAATCTACGGGATTCTCGGTGCGAACGGTTCCGGGAAATCCACGCTGATTCGTCTCATTTCGACACTACTACTACCCGATGTTGGGAGTATTCAGGTCTTCGGGGACGATGTGGTGACAAATAGTCTCAAGGTTCGACGGGTGATGAATCGCGTCTCTGTTGAGGCATCCTTCTTTAAACGTCTCTCTTCGGCAGAGAACCTGATTTACGCTGCCCGCCTCTACGGGATCCCTGCTCCCGAAGCCGAGCGAAGATCGAAACAGATTTTGGAAAGACTCGGTTTTGATGCCGATCGGATGAACGAGGAGATGGAGCATCTCTCGCGCGGAATGCAACAGAAAGTCGCCATCGCGCGCGCCCTACTCACCACTCCTATGCTACTCCTACTCGATGAACCGACGACAGGACTCGATCCGAAATCTAAACGCGATGTGCAAGCCTTTATTGAGGAAATCCGTCAAGAACGGAACGCTGTCATACTCCTAACGACGCATGATATGGCGGAAGCAGAGAGGTTGTGCGACAAGATCGCTATTATTGATAAAGGACGGTTTATCGAAGAAGGAACGGTCGAGGAACTCATCGCGAATGCACCATCACAGAACGGCGTGCCAGCGACATTGGAGGACGTGTTTATTGCGCTAACAGGTAAAGGGATTGAGGAGGAAGAGTAAAGCCATGCTGAATTTTGTTCGGGAAACGATTGTCTCTTACGCCTTCATTGAACGCAACTTCAATCTGCTGAAGCGGTATATGAGCTGGGAAATCCTCTTTTTCAGTTATTCCATCGTCAATGCGCTAACAATCGGTTTGATTATGGTAGGGCGTGGCAGCAGTGAAGATGTGCTTTACCTCGTCATTGGGGCACTCGTCTGGGGGTTTCTCTCCATTATGATGCGTGAGGTGAGCGATGCGATTACATGGGAGCGATGGGAAGGGACGATTGAATATACCTTTATGGCACCGATTTACCGCATCACACACCTTGTCGGTTCCTGTCTATTTGCAATTCTGTATGGGTTGCTGCGGACAGCCTTAGTTTTGGCGATAATTCCGTTCTTTTTTGGAGAACACATCGACTTAAGCAATGCGAATTGGCTAACATTAGTGGTCACTGTTCTTATCTCCAGCCTCTCTTTCATCGGGATCGGTCTCATGGCGGCGATCTTTCCATTACTCTCACCGGAAAAAGGACAAGCCGCAACGGGGATCATTGAGTCGATGCTACTCTTAGTCTCCGGTATTTACTATGAAATTGAGGTGTTACCAGCATGGCTTCAACCGATTTCCAAAATTTCGCCTGCCACGTATACACTCAGGTCGATTCGTGCGGCGATGCTTGACAACGCGTCTGTTGAGAGTCAAGTGGGCAATCTGTCTTTACTACTCATCATTGGTATCCTACTCATTCCACTTGGGTTTTGGGTTTTCCATTTGGGTGAAAAATATGCCAAACGCGTGGGTAGGCTGAAAAGGAGTGGTTAATGCTGAATCAGCATTTACTATGACAACAAGGGTGGAATTATGTGGATTTCTTGAGAAAAATAGGTTCTGATAGACATCTATTGTTTGTCAAGAGAAAGGTTTAACTTTATCGTGAAAGTATTGTATATTATATAGAACTTGCTGGACAGGGGTTCCACCTCGGCACATACCAAGTGCCGAGTCCTGTCCGTGCCTGTGGAACGGTAGCGTGAAAGTTGCAGGTAATCCCATGTTTATAGCGAATGAAGATTGCTCCGTCTTTGGGAGGAAATATATATGACCCGTATCATAAGCGATCAGGTTACTGCTGATGGCCTGCCAGACCAACACGTTGGAGAGGCACAAATTCAGTCTGTCGAAATAGTGGATCCTGTCTATGAGGAGCCCTATGCTGCTAATATAACAAAGAAGTCTGGTGGATGGCGAGGTTGGATACCAGATATTCCAGAAGTGAAGTGCGAGGAGAAGACAAGAGCGCAATTATTAAAGACCCTTGCGACCGAGCTTCGTGAAGCTTTAGCGTCTCGTGAAGAGGCTTGGGATAAGCAGCTTGAGGCAGATATAGAATCTGGAAAGCTTGAGCGTCTACGCGAAGAGGCACTCGAAGATATAAAGGCTGGACGGGTGATCGATTTATAAGACGACGCATAAGTTCTGGGATTACTATGGGCGACTTCCACAAGCAATTCAAAATCGTGCGGATAAGCAATTTGAACTTCTCAAGCGAAATCCGGAGCATCCTTCTCTGCAGTTAAAGAAGACGCAGCGGGGCACTTATTGGTCTGCGAGAGTTACCGACGATTATCGCGCATTGGCAATTGAGAACGATGGCATTATGACGTGGGTCTGGATCGGAAAACATGGTGAGTATGATAGGCGGATATAATATGAAACTGAAAGGGTCAGGTCGAAAAGTACCAATATGGAGTGCCTGTTGGTGAATCCAACAACGGCTTCCTCATTTCAGTGTTCTTGCTTCGATCGCCAGTCAGCATGGAACTATCTCAAATCAGCTTAAAGGAGAGTCCCACTTTTTTATAAAAACAGGTATATCTGAAACAACACAAAGTTATTTAGGACTTGAAAGCAGCACCACACCCACCAACCCCGGCTTCCAAAGCACGCTCGACTATATCCGTGAACCTGCCCGATCCGAACGCCAAAAGGCGAGCTTTTCGAGCGGCTGATGCTCACATATTTCTCTCAAGACCCCAACTACCAACAACAATTCTCCGAAGTCTATCTCTAAGACAACTAAAGTTTGGACAATTTTTAGAATTATAATGCGAAAAAGCAGAAAACGAGGTATCCTTTCATAAACACATCACCGTTTTGAAAGGAAGATAAAAATGGACCCCCTTTTCTGCCTGAGAGATATTCTATCGGATTTTCGATTTTTATTCAATCAACAAAACTTCGCACTTTTCCAAGCGTTTATCTTTGGATTCATCGCCAATAATGGGCGTGGAACCCTGACGGAACTTTATCAATGTAGGGGTTCAGAGACGAAGTATTGGTCATTTCCAAACCGAAACGTAAATGATAATGAGATCCTATTCCCGGATTTGGGAACTTATGAAAGGGCATAAGAAAATTGTAATCAAGATATTGACTTTTCCTGATCAATATGCTACAATTTCCTTAGACCCTCGCGCATACCTAAATGTCTCCACAAAATTCTGCCCCGCAATTCAAACAGATTTCGCCCGCAGGTATTTACAGGGTTGAATTGCGATTTTCTGCAACAAATATAACAACAAGTGTGTAGTCCGTAATGAAATTAGGTTCTCCTTAAATGGCATAATTTTGCTTCGCAGCGAGAATGCTTTACATGTGGAGGCGGATATATGGAGAGGAACTTTCAGATTCCAATCCAGCTAACCAAACCGCAAGGTATAATTAAAAAATGTCAGGATATTATAGATTTCCAACGATTTGTCAGGATACCATTGTTTTTGTGTGTGAAGATGATTTATGGACGGTTCCCGTTGAAGGTGGGTTCGCGAGACGGCTTACGTCGAATCTCGGTACAGCGAGTTCTCCGCGCTTATCACTCGATGGTGAACGACTTGCCTTTACAGGACGTGAAGAAGGACCGGCAGAGGTGTATGTTATGCCCGCACTCGGCGGCGAGGCGAAGCGGCTCACCTATCAAGGGAGCAATGCGGCTATCGTCAGCTGGGATGCCGATAGCAAAACAATTCTCTATGCCAGTAATGCCGGTTTGGCATTTGATCCGTGGATATGGAAAATTTGCGCCGATGGCGGTGAACCGCAACGTCTATCCTACGGGCCCGCGAATCATATTGATTTCAGCGGTACTGGCGGTGTTGTCGTCGGTAGACTGACCCGTGAACCGGCGCGCTGGAAACGCTATCGCGGCGGCACTGCAGGACAACTCTGGGTTGACCCGGAAGGGGATGGGCAATTTCAGCCGCTCGCACCCGTAGATAGTAATTTCACGACACCGATGTGGATCGGTGAACGTATCTATTTTATTTCTGATCATGAAGGGGTCGGCAATATCTATTCCTGCCTTCCTACGGGTGAAGATATTCAACGCCACACGCATCAGGATACCTACTACTGCCGTTCCGCTCAGACGGATGGCACACGTATTGTTTACCACGCCGGGGCTGACCTGTTTGTTTATGAAATCGAGAATGAGGCTGAAGTCCGCGTTGATGTCGAATTCCGAAGCCCGCGTACCCAACGACAACGGAAGTTCGTCAGCCCATCGCGCTATCTACAGGATTATGCCGCGACACCCGACGGGCACGCATTGGCAGTGACCGTCCGAGGGAAACCCTTTACAATGGCGAATTGGGAGGGCGCGGTTCTCCAGCACGGCGAGCGCAACGGAACACGCTATCGCTTTACTGAGTGGCTCAACGACGGTAAACGGCTTGTTACCTTGTCCGATGCTGAGGGTGAAGAGGCACTTGAAATTCATACACGCGATGGCAGTGCTGACGTTGTTCGGCTTGACACCCTTGACATCGGGCATGTTCGGCAACTCGCTGTTGCTCCACAAACCGAAGGCGACGAGAAGGATCGGTTGCTCCTTATCAATAATCGTCTTGAACTTTTGCACATCGATTTAGAGACGCAAGAGATGCGGGTGCTTGACAAGGGGCATTATCAAAATATTCGAGATGTCGCGTGGTCGCCTGATGGTAAATGGTGTGCGTATAGTTTTGCATCTACGGAAACCACGCGTTCAATCAAACTCTGCAAGATTGAAACGGGTGAAACGTGGTTCGTTACGGGTCCAGAATTCAGCGATTTCGGTCCAGCGTGGGATCCGGAGGGGAAGTATCTCTATTTTCTCTCCTATCGCGAGTTCAATCCGGTCTATGATGCACTCCACTTCGATCTTGGGTTTCCTACGGCGATGCGTCCGTTGCTCGTGACCTTGCAAAAAAGCTTGGGCAATCCTTTCATCCCTGAACCTCGTCCGTTTGAGGAGGAGAAGGAAGATAGGGAGGAGGATGATGAAGAAGGGAAAGAACAGGACCGCGAGGATAAGGCATCTGACGAGAAATCTGAGCAGGAAACGGAGAAACTGATTACGATAGATGTGGAAGGTATTACGCAGCGCGTCGTCGCGTTTCCTTACCCGCACGGACGTTATGGGCAGATCGCCGGTATTGAGGGTAAAGCGATTTTTACGGCGTTTCCGGTGCAAGATACACCTCCAGACGATGAGGATAGCAGACCGAGAGGTGTCCTGCACGCCTACGACTTCAAGGAGCAGAAAAAGGAGTCGCTTGTCTCTGGCATTAATGATTTTCAACTCTCGCGTGATGCGAAAACACTCGTCTATTCCACGGGAAATCGGTTGCGGGTTATCAAGGCGGGCAAAAAGGCTGATAGTGATTCCAAGTCCGAGCGTAGAGGGGGGCCGAGTCGACAGACGGGTTGGATTGATCTGAGTCGTGTTAAAGCCTCTATCGTTCCGACAGCCGAGTGGCGTCAGATGTATCGCGAGGCATGGCGGCTTCAGCGGGAATATTTCTGGACGGAGGATATGTCCGGTGTGGATTGGGAGCATGTGTATCAACGCTATCTGCCGCTCCTTGAACGGATCGCAACGCGCGGTGAATTTTCGGACTTGATGTGGGAGATGCAGGGAGAACTCGGCACCTCACATGCCTATGAGATGGGTGGCGATTATCGGAGTTCGCCGAATTACGCACAAGGGTTTCTCGGTGCCGATTTTGCTTACGATGCGGAGAGTAATGGGTATCGTATCACACACATCGCTCGTGGTGATGGCTGGGAGGCAACGAAGGATTCACCGCTCAATGCCCCTGGGATTAATATCCGTGAAGGCGATGTTTTGCTTGCTATTGCCGGACAGCGTGTCAGCGAAACCGTTTCGCCGGGTGAACTGCTCGTCAGTCTCGCAAATCAGGAGGTTCAAGCGACGTTCCGAAGTGCGGACGATGGTGAAGAACGCGTCGTCACGCTCAAGGTTTTGCGTAGTGAAAGCGAACTTCGGTACCGCGAATGGGTGTCCAAAAATCGGCGGTATGTCCATGAAAAAACGGAGGGTAAAGTCGGGTATGTCCATATTCCTGATATGGGACGGCGCGGATACGCAGAATTTCACCGCGGTTTTCTCGCTGAAGTGAGTTATCCGGCTTTGCTGGTCGATGTCCGCTACAATGGCGGTGGGCATGTCTCGCAACTACTTTTAGAGAAATTGTCTCGTCGACGCATTGGATATGACGTTCCGCGGTGGGGGACACCGCATCCGTATCCAGAGGCTTCCGTTTTGGGTCCGATGGTGGCTGTCACCAACGAAAACGCGGGGTCCGATGGCGATATTTTCTCGCACTGCTTCAAGTTGATGGAGTTAGGTTTGCTCATCGGCAAGCGGACATGGGGTGGCGTTATCGGTATCTCACCGCATCAGGCGTTTGTGGATAGAGGTGGCACAACGCAACCAGAGTACTCGTTCTGGTTTGTTGACGTTGGCTGGAGTGTTGAGAACTACGGAACCGACCCAGATATAGAGGTAGATTATCGTCCGCAAGACTATGCCACAGAAAGCGATCCGCAGCTTGACCGAGGAATTGAGGAACTTCTCCGCCAGATGGAGGAGAATCCGCCCGAAGTCCCTGATTTCGGTGAGCGTCCGCGTTTGACCTTGCCCACACTCCCGAAAGCGTGATATGATATGTGTAAGCAATAATCAATAATGCGCCATATACACCCAAGAGAACTACAGTTTTACCAGACACCAAACGGGCGAGAACCTTTCACCGAATGGTTTGAATCAATTCAGAATCAGGAGACGCAAGACAGAATTCAAAAGAGGCTTGACCGACTCGCCCTTGGCAATTTTGGCGATTATAGAACTGTTGCTGGCGAGGTTTTTGAACTCCGTATCCATTTCGGGGCAGGCTATCGTGTTTATTTTGGAGAAGTGGATAACACAATTGTACTTTTGCTTTGTGGCGGGGACAAATCATCGCAGACACGGGATATTGAACGCTCAAAAAACTATTGGTTAGAATACAAGGAGACACAACAATGAGAAAACTGAGAACATGGCGCGCATACCTAACCGAACGGTTTGCTGCCGATCAAGAGGCGGCAATTCGGTATCTCAAGTTCTCACTTGAAGAATACCAAGTTGACGGTGACACGCCTTTGCTGCTGCTGGCACTGCGGACCGTCGTAGAATCGCAGGGTGGAATTTCCGGACTCGCCCAGAAAACCGGACTCGCTCCAAAATCCCTCTACGACATTCTGTCCAGCAACGAGGCACCGCGGATTGACACGCTCAGCACTATTCTCAACGCGTTGGGATGTAGACTCTTGATTGAACCAATAGCAGACGCAGGCCACCGTTTTAAGCCCAAGTGCGAAGAAGGAACAGATGTTAACCCAGCTGTAGAGAAAGACGTAGAACAGGTAGTTGAACCGCATTTATCTTAATTTAAGCCGATAGTTCAAGTAAATTTTTCCTTAAATCAGATTAAATATGTTTTTTTGAGAAGAAAAACAAAAAATCACCATGCGTATACTCTGTGCGAACGTAGGGAGCACCTCGTTCAAATACCAAATTATTGATATGGAAACCACAACCTCTCTCGTCAAGGGAGGGGTGGAGCGTATCGGTAATTCACCATCTGCCTTCACACACGCTGTGCCGGGTAAACCGTCCCGCGAAGGTGAAATCGATGCACCCACACATACTGCGGCGATTGCGCACGCCATGGATTTAATCACCGATGCCGAGGTCGGATGCCTTGAAGACTTGGGGCAATTGGACGGGGTCGGATTCAAAACCATTCTTGCCCGAGGATACTGGCGTTCCGCACGGATCACCGAGGATGTGATAACCGCCCTGGAGACTTCTACACCGCTCGCGCCGATGCATAATCCTGCATACATCGCCTCTATTCGTGCCTTTCAGGAATTGCTTCCCACAACTCCGCTCGTCGCAGTCTTTGAGACGTGGTTCCATCAGACGATCCCGGATTACGCCGCCGAATTCGGTGTGCCTCGCTTCTGGGTGGAACAACACGATATCCGTCGGTACGGCTACCATGGAGCTTCGCACCGATACATCTCTGAACGCGTACCGCAACTGCTCGGACGCGAAACAGCGGAAGGGTTACGCATTATCTCTTGCCATCTCGGTGGCAGTTCATCGCTCTGCGCCATCAAAGACGGGGAATCTATTGATACATCGATGGGAACATCTACGCAATACGGGATGATCCAGTCTACCCGGTGTGGCGAGTTGGACGCGTTTGCGGTGCTCTATATGATCGACAAAGAGGGGTTCTCTACCGATGAGATTCGTCGTCAATTGGTTGAAGATTCCGGCTTGAAAGGGATCTCTGGCACGAGTGGTGATATGCGTGATATAGAAGCGGCGATCGAGGCAGGCAACGATGATGCTCGCTTGGCACTCGATACTTACGTTTACGGTATAAAAAAATATATCGGTGCGTATATCGCTGCACTTGGCGGGGTGGATGTGATCGCTTTTGCTGGGGGTATCGGCGAGAAAAGTCCAATCACGCGAGCGAAAATCTGTGAAGGACTTGAATGGTGTGGTATTCACTTGGATGCCGTGAAGAATGAACAACTGACTGGCGAGGTAGACCTTTCGGCGGATGGCAGCCGTGCCAAAATCCTTGTTGTCGCTACGAATGAGGAGTTGGTCGTTTCACGTGAGACCGCACGAGTTCTCAAAGAGCGCGATTAAAAATCGTTCACATCAGATATTCGCGTTCCCTGAAAATTCGGATAGCAAGCCACAGCAGCACTGCTGTCAATATGAAGATTACGAGGAGGGCTACCCACGCTGGTGGTGGTGATGTCCCTAAGAATCCATTGAGATCACTACGTGGCAGTTTATAATCTGGAAATAGCGTGAAAAGATAGTGTGATATAGAGAGTCTCTTGATTCCCATCGCCATCACAGGACTTGCGGCAATATTTTCCCACCCCATCACAAATATCAGTCCCCACAGTACTGGATTCTTGAATTTGACTGCCAGAACCGCAGCGAGTGCACCGTAGACTAACAGTGCCAATGCCATTGAGGCGGTGTAGCGCAAACTCATACCCAACTGAAAAAACACGCCGTTCTGTAGTTTCGGATGTGTTATCATAATACCCGTCAGAATCAGATGAGATATTCCGATAAGCGTAACAGTCCCGACGAGGTACGCCGCGAATTTACTTAGGAGAATCGTCGATTTGTGGAGCGGTCGCATCTGGAGATACGTCAAGCCTTTTCCGTCGATTTCATCCGAGATAATCGCCGTACCATAGAAAATTGCCGATAAGTTCACCAAGAGTCCATAAAGTGCCAACGTTATCTGTGGGATGAACCGATTGACACTTCCGCCCCCTCGTGCTATAAACCGAAATGCGATTGCTATGGCAAGTGATAGCAGACATCCGAGCAAAATCAGGACGGTCCGTTTACTCCAAAACATCTGGCGGAATGTTACTTTAAAGAGTAAATAGTAGGCGGGAAAAGAATGTGTGTTGAGAGCCATCTCTAACCTTTCAGTGGATGTTAATCTTAAATAATATTAACATTAATTTGGGAGTTTCGCAAGTTTTGTTTCGGAATGTTATTTGTAGTTCGGATTGCAAAATTATGGAAAAATATGCTATCATAGCGTATCAGTTATTGATTAAAGGTCTGAATCGCGGATTGCACGGATGTTTAGGTGTTTCTTCATGAACTTCATAAGGTCAAAATCTGTAGCCCGTAAGCGTAGCGGAGGGGTTTTTGCTTGGGCATTTTTTCAGATTTAAGGAACGCACGTGATAGATAGGACGCACGTTGTTTAACCGCAAGGAATAATTAAAAAATGAATCAGCATGATTTCAGTATCACCGAATCGGAGATGAATTTTTTCAAGACGTTCGGTTATCTCAGTTTCCCGCAACTGATGGCGGATCGGATTACCGCAATCCAGGACGCTTTTGAAGAGGTCTGGGAGGAGAGAGGCGGGGGACATAACGGTAGACCGCATGAAGGCACTGCACGTTCCTGCATTGTGCCATTCATTGATCAGAGTGAGGAGTTGGCATCACTGTTGGATGACCCAAGGATTTTAGGGATCGCGAAGGCGTTGCTCGGTGATGATTTCAACTACATGGGCAGCGACGGCAATTTCTACGTCGGCGATACGGGGTGGCACTCGGATGGCGGGCATAAACTGGAAGATCCGATGCACATCAAAATTGCGTTCTATCTCGACCCACTGACTCGCGATACTGGTGCACTGCGCGTGATTCCGGGAAGCCATCTCTTCGGCGATAACTATGCCGATGCACTCTCTAAACAGGCTGGAAAGAGCCAGGACTTTTGGGAAATACACGGGAAAGCTGTTCCAGCGACGGTCTTTGAGACAACCCCCGGCGATCTGATCCTGTTTAACCATAACACCAAGCATGCAGCATACGGTGGTGGCACGCGGCGACGTATGTTTACGATGAATCTCTGTCAACGCTATCCTGACGATAAACTCGATAAGTTGCAAGCCTATATCGCTGGATCTGCACGTTTCTGGATTGATCGGAAGTATGGCGAAAAGATGATACGCACGGCGACACCTGAACGGTGGGTACATCTTGAACAGGTGCGGGCAAACGATGGGCATCTCGCTGAACTCACGCGCCAAGCACAAGAGCGGATGGATGAGCCGTCACGCGGGTAATGCCTGTTCCCAAGTGTTTCGGACATAGTCGATTGACTGTTCAAACCCTTTCTGTCCTGAACGACTGGCTTCCTCAATACTAAGCCAACCGTCGTAGCCTGTTTGTCTCATGGAAGAAAAGATTTGCGGAATCGGTGAGGCACCGGTGCCGACGCGGACGGGTTCAAACACCCTAACTGCCCGTAGGTCGAAGATATGCAGCACGACGATCCGTTGGATAACTTTGTCCAAAAGTGCGAGTACATCTTCACCCAGTACGAGCGGATTTGCGGTATCGAAACAGACACCGAGAGGTGTATCGGCAAGCGCATCTAAGATTTCTAAGAAAATTTCTGTGGGTTGTGAGAAATCCCAGTAATCCCAAGGCGCGCCTTTGGTATGATTCTCGTATGCGAGCGTGATACCGTGCTTCTCTGCTTCATCAAGGGCGCGACGAAACCCATCAGTCACCCAACGCACACCTGCTTCACGTTCGATGCCGGGATGGTTTTGTCCTGCTGTCACCCGAATGAATTTTACCCCCAGTGCTTTTGCGAGTCCGATGTCCGCCTTTAGATCGGTTAACTCCTGCGAGCGTTGTGCCGTATCAGGGTGTGTGAAGTCACAATAACAGGCGAGCATACACGGTTCTATATTGGACTTTTCGAGGGCGGCGCGTGTGTTGTTTATCGTTTCTGCATCGCGTTTTGGGAAGAATTTGATACTGAAATCGACCGCATCCAACCCTAATTCTGCACCGAGCTGAATCCAATCGGCGACGGTGCTTTTTCCTGTGAAGATGTCATCGTAAAGAGAGACGGGAAGGCAACTCAGTTTCATTGTTTGTATCCTTTAGTGACTATTGGCTTATTGGAAACCATCAGCATTTGGTTGGAAGATTGGAAAATTGAGGGACACCCATCCTTCCATTCTTTATCCATCCTTCCTACCGACTGCTGATTGCTGACTGCTGACTGCTATTCAGAACATGAACCGATACATTGGACGTTCTAAGGCGATGCCGATTAGGGTCCAGATAGCACCAAGCAGAAATTCGCCAATGACTAAACCGATAAAGAACGGCATCGCACGACGATAGGTGCGGAGTCCTCCCGTCTGGAAAAGAATCGCTTTTATGCCCCACGACAAGAAGATCGAGAACCAATACCAACTCGTATTCCAAAAACTCAGTGATAAGGCGTAGCCTGCAGGGTGAAAGGGCCACCAGATGAAGCGGCGGCGTAGTATCATCAAGAGCGTTGTCAAGGTGATCGCGCCACCAGAAGCGGAAACCGCACCGACATCTATGGATTGTGGGTTAATGAGCCACTGTTTCAGTTGCTCGTAGGTCCAGCGGCATTGTGCCTGTTCACCATAGACTGCCCCCCCGTAATGATAGCCTTGTGCATAGTATGCCCACGCTGATGAAATCGTGCCGACAATCGTCACCAAGATGATGGCAACGATAAAGCGATTATGCGACAGTCCACGGACCTGTGCTACCTTGAATCCCTCCAACATAATTGGCATCGGATGGGAACGATAGGATCGGTTGAAACCGTGGAACATACTAAACGTGGTTAATCCCTCTGCACCAATCCGACGGGTACCGAGAAAGGAGACGAGTACCTTGTCCGGTCGCCACGGCACATCGTGGGCAGGAGGTCCGACTTCAGCACGAATACGGGTAATAGCGATGGCTAACGCAAAGAAGAGTGTAAAGTAGCCGAAAATGCTGAAGATCGGTGTGCCTGTGCTTTTGAAGAACACAAGGATGAAGATACCGCCGAGTATCAACCCGATAATCGCGTATCGGATGTGTGTTGAAGGTGTATCCATTGTGTCTGGCTCTCCGTTACCGCCGCGAAAAGCGTTTTTCACCTGTCGCACGATAAACTTTCGGGTGAGCCATATCGCGGAGACCCCTAAGCAGAACCATGCCCCGAACGATTGCGCATCGAGGAATGGGAATCCCGGTAAATGACCGATGCCTGCCATCGTGCCCCATACACGTGTCATTTTGTGGAAGAGGTAGAAAAACCAGATAGAGAACGAGAGTTCTAACGGAATAAAGAAACTCATCCCGATAGCAAATGGATAGACGGCGAAGGGGAGATTACCAATGGCACTCAGCGGTTTTGTCTGGAAATACTGTCCTAAGTTGTGGAGGCTTCCACCCAGTCCAGGCACAACAGGGAATAGAAAATGAAGCCCATTGAGGAGGTTTATCCCGCCCGCAAGCACAGCCCCTAACAGAAACAGCCGATTGGTCAGGAGGACGCGTCCCCCATTTTCTGTCAAGTGAAGCGGAATCTGAATGACGGGGTAGCTGAGTTTTTCGTGGTTCACCCATTGGTGTCGAATCAGGATTGTGATGCAGAGCATCATACACGTTAGCACAATGATAAGTGCCGACCACCAGAGCACCAGGGGCATCCAGAGTTCTAAATGTTGGACTGTGTGGAGGGAGTCGTCCCCTTGATAAAAAGTTGCCAGCGCGTTCCGTTCTTTGATGGTCAGCCAATCCGGCATGTGCCGATGGAACAGTTCTCCCCATTCATTCTCAGGACTCGCGAACCAGATGGGATAAGTGAGCAGAGGCCACAATATCTGGAGTGTGTCGTGTCCAGCGATGGAAGAAGCGATGGATACGAGTAGGTAGACCACCATCAATTCCGCATCGGTGAGACTTGCATTTTTCCCGATGGCTCGAAGCAAAGGGTTTAACGCCATCAAGACTAACACAACAAAAATGACGTTGAAGTAAACGGTGGAGACAGTCGGGAAACTCTGACCTGTGCCATAACCACTGGGACCCCAGTTAATCATGAGCCAGTAGGAGTTCGGGATCGTGATGAGGAGCGCGAGTAGGACCGCGCGGAAGCTGACTTTTGGCGAAGCTTGAGAGCCTAAAGCCGCTCTATGAAAGTTGTTTGACATTTTTGGTTTCCCATCTTCATTATATAGAGAATATGGGAAATTGTCAACGGGCGTTCAAAAAAGAAAGCCCATGGCGATTGCATATTGGTAGTATCTGGAAACCAATGTTGCAAGCATGGGCTTTTTTATTTATTAAAGTCGTTTGTCTATGAGGATTCGCTTTTTCATGAATTCCGTCTGGATTTCGAGTGTTTTAATGGTATAATATTAACACATAATATACGATGCAGTTTTACGCGAATCGCAAGGCATTGTTTAGAACTTAAGGAGAGTAAAATGTTTTATAATTTATGCCGTCTGCGTGTTAGAGACCAGGCGGTTTTGCCACATCTATTTCAAGTCTGTTTCGCGATTGTGGTACTAATGATAGTCGCGACGGTTTCAACTCAAGCAGACCTCAGCGACCCGACGTTGTCCGCCTACTATAGTTTCGACGAGGATGGTGATACCCTCAAAGACGGTTCCATTTACGGCAACGATGCGAACATCGAAGGGAAATCCAAACGGGAAAAAGGCGTTATTGACAAAGCCATCGTCTTGGAGACGAATACGTGGATAAATATAAACGGTCCTGAATTTGAAAATGTGCCGCTTGAGGGGCTCACCATTGCAGTTTGGGTCAATCATAACGACTCACCTGATCCGCAGAGCATTTTCGACGCGATTGGCACGGATCACGGTAATGGGCTCTACCACGTCGAAATTCGCCCTGCTGGATTCAGATTCTTTCATCGAGATGGTGCCGAAAAAGAGGTGTTCAACATCAACCCAGGGCCCATTATCAAAGGTGGAAAATGGGTGCATTTCACCGGGACCTACGATAGCAAAAGTGGGGACGCAAAGACCTACATTGATGGCAAAGTAACACACGAAGCAAAGGGTGACGGCGAACTCTCTGACAATTGGGGAGTCCAAGCCGCAATCGGACACCATAAGAATTCCCGCTGGTTCGATGGGTTAATGGACGAATTCTATATGTTCGCTCGTGCATTATCCGAAGATGAAATTAAAGAGGTCATGGACGGCGAATTTCTATCGGTAGAACCCACAGATAAACTCACCACGACTTGGGGTAGCCTTAAAGCACGACGGTAAGATTTTTTAGGCATTGACGGGTTTTAGGGGCGATCAATTGCCCTACTCCGAGTTAAGTAACAAACGGCTTGTGCACAGGATTTTCTTGTGTTCAAGCCGTTTTTTTGTTGATCTACCGGTGTGGCGCGTATTCCCAATCGAAGCGTTGGCGCCCATAACGCGTGCCGTCAATTTCGGTCTGATGGCAGACGAAGCATCTATGGGCTTCGGTGACACCGTGCAGCTCATGCACTAACTGAATTTCTTCCGTGTTATGCACGTGGCATTTGATACAGGTATAACTCCCGTAATCAGAATCGGCATAGATGGCGATTTGATCTGTCGCCCTCCGGATGTGGTAGGTGCGTTTATTTTTCGGGTCGGTGACTGTCCAAGCATTTCCGGGTTCCTTGACCGAGATAGCAGCAGTTGTGGGGACCCTGCTTTCATTTTGTAAGAACCAAAAGTGCAAGTCCTCAGGAATGGTGTCTGATGTATCCAGTTCTTCAGGAAAAGTTGTACTGACATGAAACAAAAGGCGTTCAGGCGTATGGCATCTTGCGCAAGGCACATCATGGGCTTGCGTGAGCGGTAAGAATTCGTCATGCTCCAATTTTTTTTGCCCATGGAACACGATGCTGACGAGTAGAATCGGTGCAAGGATGAGATGGCATCGGAGCAAAATTCGCCGCGTCCCGCGAGATGTCAGACTCACAGCGATACCCGTGCCTAAATTCGACAAGGCGAGCAAGAAGGTAAGCCATGAGTGCCACACCAGGGGTTGAAACGCAGAATGCAGTAGCACCAAGCACAAGCCTAACGAAGCGAGCCGTTGATGGTATCTGAGCCATGTCTGCCGATTGCCCCATCGAATCCAGCGACTTCGTAGGAGGTAGAGACTGGCAATGACAATAGCAATCGCACCGATAATGCTGATGGTGTGTCTCGCTTCTCCGAAACTGCCTGCTTGCCATATACATAAACCTGAGATAACAGCGGCACCAATGATACCGTGTCCGATTTGGATGAAAACCCTCATAACCTCAGTTTAGCATGGATACGAGGTGGGATCAATAAAAAAGATTTAGGGGTGAAACACAATTGTGGCTTTATAGGGAAATGGATGATGGCTGAGGCGATAGGGGTGCCTGTCGCTAATTTTCCTGTTTTTCTGGAGCTACCCAACGGAGAAAATCTGTAGCTGTTAAGGGATCCATGAAAGTGTTAAAGATAATTCCGAAAATTCTGGGTTCTTGAATCGCAAGCCAAATCAGTCCGTCGTCTTGTCCATGTTCATGCAAGGTATTTTGTGTAGTTTTTTTTGCTGTCTCGGTAGCATCTTCAACAAATTTTACAAAATCTTTCCAAAAAGCTTGGCGTATGTGTGGCTGGATTTCTTGTGGTGGGAACCATCTGAAAAGTGGGGCATTTTTAAGTGCGTGAGCTTCTGCTTCTTTTAGATGCGGTGGTATGAGCTTCTGATGGAGATTGAGATCGATAAGGATAGCTATGCTTTGGTCTATAGTAGCAAGTTTATGAAAACTGGCTATATCTTGATCATTGATTGCCAGATGTACCAGATGTTTTTTTAAAATAGGACGAATTTTCTTTTCAGCATCCGGCGGAGTTGTTTCAAGGAACTCATTGAAGGTTTTAAAGGGTTTCTCCGGTTTGAAAACGCGAGAGAGAAACGCTAAATACGTATCTGAATTTGCGAGAAGTCGGAGTGTTTTAAAGTCCTTATCTAAAATCGGAGGCGGAAACGCGGAATAGAGTGTAGTAAACGTTCTTTCCTCCAAATTTGCGATAGACTCAGAACTCACAATAGCATTCGACCTTGTTTCCTCGGGAGTCATTAGTATATCGTCTGACTGTTCTGTACATCCCGAAAGTAGCAAGATGCTGAGGCATAGAAACTTTGTAAGTTGTTGGCACGTATAGATTTCAGAAGTCATAAGAATGTTTCCTCAATATGTCCTCACCATGAGAAGATCGCTTGTTTAAATACTGGTTGAAAACCTTTCTTAATGGTGTATCACCATAACCAATTGTTTAATATTATACCATATTCTGCGGAAAAGGTGAAAATCTTGCCTGATAGCAATGTTTCTGTCTATCAATCGTGGGACTTGGATCGTTTGTCCTGTAGCAAATTCTCAACCTGTCGCGCGATGTCCGGATCTGCTTCTTTGAGGTGGTAGATGCCCTCTTCAAGTCCATAGTGCTCTAAGATTTCAAGAGCATGTGTTAAGCGTTCGGAGGTAAACTGTTTGGGCAGTTGTGTTTTTATGCGTTCTGTGCTCATAAATTCAGAAAATTCAAGCATAAACTGTTTTTCAAAATCCGGTTCCAATTCTGTAAGACGCAATAGACTTTCGGGCGTTATCTCTGTTCCTGTTGGACTTGAGCGGTTTCTTTCATCTTCTGAAGGTTGTATCTCTTTGAGCCGTTCGGTGTTCGTAAACGAATTAGGGTCGGTGTCATTTGAAATGTATCCTGGATCGCTTATCGGCGTGGCATTCCCATCGGGGTTCAGAGAATCTAATGCATCCACGTTGTATTGCGGGAAGAAAGTGCCTTTCCAGCCTTTGGCACGGAGTGCTGGTTCCAACCATGGCGGTGGTGTCCAACCTTCTGGTGGTATCCATCCATCAGGAGGCAAAGTCAATTCTTTGATTATATCTTCACGCGAGATGGGCGGTGGAGTTTCAGCAAGACGGTTTCCGTTTTCATCAATATAGGTGACTTCGTAACCTTCAGGCTCAATGCCTTTATGCAAGAGATCAAATTCTTGGACTTCATTGAGTGATTCACCGTAAAACATCGCACCAGTTCCTGTTCTTTTAACGTAGACCCTTCCGGGCTTGGCGGGTAGAAAGACTCGCTGACCTGTCCCCATGAATAGTCCACCGGATACAGTCGGATCTGCTTGCGTTGCGGCGCGCACTTGTTGGTACTCCCAAATTTTTCTATCAATATAGGCAGCTTTGAATGTTTCCCAATCAGTAGTAGACGGAATTCCAAAAATATCAGAATTCCACATTTCGGGTTGGTTTTCAAGTCTAACTAATGCCCTCCGTGCTACCATATACCCAGAGTAATCATTATAATTTTCTATCACTATACCTTTCTCAAGAAGCATTTCAATCCACTCGGACTGTGGATACTTCTCCTCCAGTGCTGTATCTTTTGCTATCTTCCCAAACGATTCGAGAAGTGCCTTAACAGTCTGAGAACCTTGATATGTTTCAGAGAAAATTATACCAAATTCAGGTATATTCTTTTCTTTTGGTACTTCTAAAACGGGATAGGCGGAAGGCGTGTTTCCTTTCGACGACTGATTCTCCGTTTTTATAGTAAGAAAAACGATAAACATTACAACCACCAAAAGTATGAGAGTCTGGACAGTAGTTTTTTTATACATTTTTTGTTTCCTGTAACAAGGGATAGGTCCTAAACCTATCCCTATTTGCGTAAGCCCTTAGCTGGTTTTGAGATATTGGACTAATCTCTTAGCAGGTCTCGAGATGTTGGAATAGTCCATGCTCTTTTCGTCTCATCCCAAGGGTTAGTCGAGGCACGGACTTTGAATTCCCCGGTTGTCCCATCAGCATCTTCTCCGGGTTCGTGAGTGAGATGTGCCCAGATAGTTACAGGATGCCCGTAAGTATTTCCATGGGCGGTGACACGTGCACTGGCACTTCTGCTGTAGTAACCTGGCAGTGCACAAGCATTATATCTAACATCTAAACCTGCAGAGACTTTGTAATCTCCTACATTCGTCCATGGAACAACGAAAACATCCCAAAAACAGTGTCCTTGAGTTTTTTGGACAGTGCCGCCGAGTCCGAAAAATATAAAAAAAATAAGGGTTCCAACGATCATTCTGATTTTCATCTGTTTTTCTCCTTTGTTTACAGAACGGTTGATTTCTTGAATAAAAATTGAACGGAAAATTCTCAGACAAGTCTTCATTCGTTAAATTGCTTTAGGCAAGTTTCGTGCCAATTCCAAAAATAAACACGTATTTTGTCCCCAAACTGCTATAACTTCAAGCATCCATTTGATAAATGATCCGTCCGAAATACACGGACCCACTAAGCTTGTCAAAGGGGCAGGTGCTTTTTCCTTATTTGAAAAATAAATATGCTCGCCGAAAAGATGGAATATATTTGTTGGATCGTGCTTATCGTCCGTACGCAAAAATTGCTTAAGAAGACGCAAAAATTGCTTAAGCGGAAACCCACATTTCTTACGCGCGTCTTTTTTCGGAGAACAAAAAACGCGATGTAGTGTCACCTTTTGCCGTCGGATTTTGTTATGCCAATGATGGAGGGAATGTAAACTTTTTTGGAGGTCTCTCGTATAATATGTTATAATAGTCGGGACGAGGTGACCTCGCCCCTACACGGATAAATCTAAAGGAGAAATAGACATGAAGTTGCAAATAACTTTCGTACTACCCTCGCTTTTAGCAATGGTGGCGTTTGCCGGGTGTTATACGCAACTCGGCTATCAAGAGCATGGCTTGCAAACCCATATTGGAAGCGCGTCTTCGGATTACCAGCGGGAATACCGGACGGTTTTGGAGGAAGATAAAACGGAGGAGCACACTGAAGTAGAATCGGAAGAATTGGAATCAGAGTATACCGATACTGAAGAGTCGGAAGGCTATTACGGGCGACGGAAGTATACCCGTCGTGAAACGTACGTTTATCCACGCAGGCACTACGGCAGTTATTGGGGACCTTACGCACCATATCCGTATGGTTATTATCTGCCTGTTAGGTTTCCATATTATTCACACCCTTGGTTTTACAGGTACGGGTCCTATTACGGTTACTCGCCGTATTACCGCCATTATAGAGGGTATTATCCATATACGAATGTCTATCAACGGCATTACGGTCGAAGCCGGTATGTCCCCCTCTCACGGCGGACTTACAATAGACGCGACTGGCGACCTGAGAATCGACGTTCTCGGAGTTCACGGAGTGTAACTTCACCAAAATCAAGATCGGAACGACCCCAGCGACGAACGAGAAATCGGAACGAAAGGTGAGGGTATGAGTAAAAAATCATCTGAATCGCGGATGACACAAATTTCGCGAATTTTAATGTGTTTTTATCTCAATAACGAAACTGTAGCCCGTAAGCGTAGCGGAGGGCGGATATACGAAGAGGAACGTTATGTATCTAACATACCTCGCCGAACCGCAAGGTAAAATTAAAAATTAAAAAATGGAGGAATTGGGACGATGAAACGAACGATGTATATTATCTTTATTTTTTTATTTGCGGCAGTGTTCTGGACGACTGTCAGCGTGGCGCAAGTAGAAGAAATGGCGATCGGAAATACGTTCGGTGTTGGTGCGCGGACGATGGGAATGGGCGGCGCATCCCTTGCCCTCGCTGATGATTTCACAGCACTCTATTGGAATCCAGCTGGGATGGCGCAGATCCAAAAATTTGAATTGTTTAGTAGCTTTTCGCATAACACGGCGAATACGGAGGCATACTTCACCGGTGATCAGATGACTGGAACAACCCGCTCACAGATGCGTCCGAATTCCATCGGGTTTGTGTATCCATTCCATGCGAAACGCGGAGGATGGGCGATCGCTTTCGGCTACAATCGTCCGCAGAACTTTGACTATCAGACCGCAATTCAAGGAATTGATCCGAGTTCTGACACTGAATTCAGTGGATTGGCTGTTGATGAGACTGACGTGAACAGTGGCGGCATTGGGATTTGGAGCTTCGGCACGAGTGTGTACGTTTCAAAACGCGTTCTCGTTGGCGGGTCGTTAGACTTCTGGCAGGGCAATAGCCTGAATGAGTTGGATACGACAGCGACGGATCTCTTGAAGATCGATAGCGAGTTGTCACGCTTCAGATACGATGACGAAATTGACCGAGAGTACTCGGGTTTAGGGGCTCGGATAGGGCTTCTGGCGCACCTAACCGATGCTATTAGTGTCGGTCTAACCTTGGTCGCGCCTGTTGAATTGGGCGTTGATGAACTCTGGTATCAATCGACTCGGGCAGTTTATGATGACGGCGAAGAGATGTCGGATGTTGCAGATGGAGCGCAGGCGTTTGATATTGAGAGACCCTTTGAAATTGGAACCGGAATTGCTGTGAAATTATTTAACGAGCAATTGATTTTCGCAGGTGATGTCCAACTTACAGATTGGACGCAGACTCGCTACGATCCAGCCCCAGCGGATGACATTTCGCAGGATAATTTTGAAGAGTTCTATGCCACAACGCTTCAGGCACGCCTTGGTGTTGAATATAGGGTACCTACTATTGATACACATGTCCGTTTGGGGTATTTTCGGGATACGATTCCCTTTACCGATGCTGAGGTTGAGAATGCCCGCGATTTCTTAACAGTAGGTGTCGGAAAGATATTTGAAGATTCACTAAAGTTTGATGTAGGGTATATGTTGGGAACTTGGCAGCGGAGCAGGAATGACCTGACTACGGAACGGCTTACACATCGCGTGTTTGTATCTGCTGCGTATCGATTTTAGGAAGTCATCAGCGGTCGGCACTCGGGGCGTTCGCTACGCTTACTGTCAGTGGGTGGATGGTTTTCCTTTCTTGGTAACTACTGGCGGTATCTTTGTATCGAACTATGGTTTAAGCAGAAACGGGCGGAGGTAAAACTCCGCCCGTGCATTTTACTGACTGCTGATGGTTTCCGATGGTTTCCGACAGCCATTAAACCAGTTGAATGTAGCCCATCTGTGCTCCGTCGCCTTTTCGGAGTTCACCTCGTATGATGCGTGTATATCCACCACTTCGGTCTTGGTACCGAGGTCCGATGTCATCAAATAGTTTCCGTAGGATGGCCTGCTTGTCGACACCACTCATTTCTTCTCCTCTTCTGGGCGTGTAATGTAGATTGGTCCCATAGAGCAGTTTTGCGGCTTGTCGGCGTGCAGGTAAGTCCCCGCGTTTAGCGAGCGTAATCAACTTTTCAGCAACACGCCGAAGTTCTTTACACTTTGGGAGTGTTGTCCGAATTTGTTCGTGTTCAAATAGCGCGGTGGCTTGGTTGCGGAAAAGAGCTTTCCGATGGCTTGCTGTTCGTCCCAATTTCCGTCCGCGTTTTCTGTGACGCATCGTCTTCCTCCATTTACGCGTTGTCGCAAAGAATTAATTACACAAGCGGTTGCAAAGGTGCTTGTACCATATCTTCTTCGCTGATTTCCGCGTCGTCTAATTCGTCCAATTTCATTCCGAGGGAAAGCCCCATGTTGGCGAGTTGATCTTTGATCTCATTTAGCGATGTTCGCCCAAAATTCTTGTATTCCAACATATCCTTTTCCTCTTTTGTGACGAGTTGTCGTATCGTTTTGATATTTGCCGTTTCGAGACAGTTACTGGCTCGGACCGAGAGCTCGAGTTCAGAGACAGGTTTGGCGAGGTATCGATTGCGCCGGAGTTTTGCCTCATCAATCTCAGGTTCCGGTTCAACGTAACTTTCGTCGAATTCTGTGAAGATCTCGAGTTGTTGCAGTAGAATGTTAGCAGCCCGTGTGACAGCTTCCTTCGCTGTAATGGTGGCATCCGTCCAGACTTCGAGATTGAGCTTATCGAAATTCGTCATATCACCGACGCGGGTTTCTTCTACCCAGTAGTTCACTTTTTCGACCGGTGAGAACTTCGCATCAACCGGAATCAATCCGATGTCGGGTCCTACGAGTCTTTCCTCTTCAACAAGAGAGGACCCTCTATTGTTCTTGAGTGTTTCCACTATAAGCTGTTCTACGGTGGGCCTGTGTTCTTCGGCGAGAGAGTATCCTCTGCCTGTTTGGGCATAAATCTCTATGTCCAATCCTTCGCATTCATTGAGTGTCGCGATATGCCGGTCAGGATTTATAATCTCAACGTGTGCATTAGAACGAATATCTGCTGCTGTAACTTCACCAGATCCTTCCGCTTTTAATGTGAGTCGTGTTAGGTCGTCGGTTGTTATATTTAGACGAATCTCTTTAAGGTTGAGAATAATCTGGACGACATCTTCCACGACACCGGGAATTGTAGCGTATTCATGTTTTACTTGTTCAATTTGAATGGCTATAATCGCCGCACCTTTAATTGAGGAAAGGAGGACTCGGCGTAGCGAATTGCCGAGGGTTGTTCCGAATCCGCGCTCAAAAGGTTCAGCGGTATACTTTGCATAATTAGGGCGTAAGGTATCTGTATCAGTTCTTAGCCGATCGGGCATTTCCAGCTCGGACCTTATCATCGATTTCCTCCTATAAGAATTAAATTAAGTGTTAAAATACGTACAAACTGAGGCGTGGTGTCCACTGTAACGCGCACGGACTCTTAATTTTCTATCTGTATTGTATTTTTTGACATCCCCAAAATAGCCATCAGTCGCCAGGAACAAGAAACTTTTGTAGCTTTCAAGTCCGTCTTTTAACTGAAAACTATAACGCCCAGGTATACAGGATATATCTATCGGGAGTAAAGTTCAATGATGAGTTGCGTTTCAAGGTCAATGGCGATTTGCTCTACCACGGGTGCTCCTTGAACACGCCCTTCTGCTTTGTCCGTATCAACTTCCAGCCATTCAGGTGCACCGCGATGCTGCGTGTATTCTAATGCCTCTTGAATCGTCGCAAGGTTTCGGCTCCGTTCGCGAGGTGTGATGATATCGCCAACTTTCACGATATAAGATGGAATATTAACCCGCTTGCCGTTGACAGTGAAGTGGTTGTGCTTCACGAGTTGACGCGCCTGATTTCGGGAGGTTGCGAAGCCGAGTCGGTAAACGACATTATCTAACCTGCGTTCAAGGAAACTAATTAAATTCTCGCCAGCGATACCTGTTTGACGAGCGGCTTTGAAATAATAGTTCCGAAATTGCTTCTCAAAAACACCATAAGTGCGTTTGACTTTCTGTTTCGCACGCAACTGCCGACGGAAATTGTCCCCGCGACTTCTGCGAGGTGGTGTCTGACCGTGTTCGCCGGGTGGGTAGCTGCGGCGTTCAAAAGAACATTTAGGTCCGTTGCATCGACGCCCTTTCAGAAAGAGTTTTTCACCTTCCCGTCGGCATAATTTACAGACTGAATCTAAATATCTACTCATTCCCTCTCCTTGTGTGTGAGTTTAACCCTCAACTTGTGCTTTTAAGGCTTGTATCGGAGTCAAGTTGCCGGGCAACTTAAACCCGTCGTCTCTTCGGGGGACGACATCCATTATGTGGGATAGGAGTTACGTCCTTCATTAAGGTAATGTCGAGTCCGGCTGCAGCGAGTGCTCGTATAGAAGACTCTCTCCCGGATCCGGGGCCTTTGACTCTAACTTCCACGCGTTTCATGCCGTGATCCATTGCTCTGCGCGCACATGATTCCGCTGTCTGTTGTGCGGCAAAAGGTGTTGACTTCCGTGAACCTGTGAAAGTCATCCCAGCGTTCGCCCAAGCAACAGTGTTGCCGTTTAAGTCTGTGATTGTAATAATTGTGTTGTTGAAGGTCGCTTGTATATGTGCGATACCCTCGGGAACGTTCTTGCGTTCTCGTCTTCTTCCACGCAAAACGATTCTCCTTTCTTATCAGTAGTTTTACCATCAAGTCGTCCCTTAACACTTCTATCAATGGGCGAGCTGATGGTAAAGGTTATCAATGGAGTGACTATCAGCCATCCGACTCAGAGTTATCGGTTGTCGGTTATCAGGTAAAGAAGCCTCTTGTGGTGGTAAAGTTTCCTGTAAGGTCCACAAGGTCTTAACTGACAACTGACAACTGAAAGGTTTTTCGGGAGAAAAACCGAACTGATAACCATTAACACTAACCACCTTTACGTGCTGCCTCTTTGGCTTTTCTACCAACAGAGATGGTTCGTGCCTTTCCTTTACGGGTACGGGCGTTAGTATTCGTGCGCTGTCCGCGGACAGGTAACTGTCGACGATGTCGTAAACCGCGATAACTGTTGATGTCCATCAGTCGTTTGATATTCTGATCGATGTCACGGCGCAAATCACCTTCGATTTTGTACTCTTGAACTTTGTCTCGGAGTTGACCAATCTCGTTTTCGGCGAGGCTGTCAACCTTTTTCCCGGGATCGAGATCCAGATCGGTGACAATTTGCACTGCGGTGTAACGACCAATGCCATAAATTGCCGTCAAGGCAATATCCACCCGTTTGTTGCGGGGTAAATCAACCCCTGCGATCCTTGCCATGGGTTCCCTCCTTTTTTCAATCTGCCTTTAAAAATTAGCCTTGGCGTTGTTTGTGCTTCGGGTTTGAAGAACAAATGACGCGGATTATCCCTTTTCGTTTAACAATTTTACACTGGTTACACATCTTTTTGACGGAAGGTCTGACTTTCATGGGGTCCTCTTTCAGGTGAAAGCGTTTAACGCCGTCTGCCTCTGAGTTTTCGATCTTTTAAGAATCCTTCGTAATGGCGTACCGTTAAATAGGATTCGATTTGTGACACTGTATCTAACACGACCCCCACAACGATCAAAATAGAAGCACCTTCCACCATGTTTCCAACTTGAAGTTGGCTTGTGATGATAATCGGAATCACAGCGATAGCCGCAAGAAAGACCGCGCCTGGGAGTGTGATGCGTGTAAGCGTAGTGTTGATGTAATCTGCGGTTTGTTTACCTGCTCGTATACCCGGAATAAAACCGCCGTATTTCTGTAAGTCCTCTGCCATTTGTATCGGATTGATTTGCACAGCTGTGTAGAAATAGGTGAAACCAATAATTAACAATGCGTAAACGGTAAGGTACAACGGGGTCCCCGGAGCGATGAGTGTTTCCACACCCGCTACCCAACCCCAGTCCCGTGGTAGAAAACCGAGGACAGTCGGCGGAAACTGGATCAGCGTCACAGCAAAGATGATTGGAATCATGCCGGCCGCGTTAACACGGAGTGGCAGATGTGTTGATTGTCCGCCGATCACTCTTCGACCTCGAATCTGCCTGCCGTATTGCACCGGAATCTTCCGAACGGAAAGTGTGATGAACACAGTTCCCATAACGGCTACAACAATAAGGGCAACTAAAAGTGCCAATTGTAAAATGCCGAACTCCGGTCTGGTCACGAGATTGTTAAAAACGGTTGTGACACCGCCGGGCAATCCAGCAATAATGCCGACTGTAATAATTAATGAAATACCCTGCCCAATACCGCGCTCTGTGATCTGTTCCCCCAACCACATAACAAAGGAGGTTCCAGCAGTGAGTGTTATAACGACGAGGAAATGCCACCAGAGGTTGGGATCTCTCACGATTTCGCCAGCCTGTCCAGTTATATTTTCTGGATTCCGCAAGACGATGCTAATCGTTATACCCTGAATGATACTCAGGACAACCGTTCCGTATCGGGTATATTGCGTAATTTTCTTCCGACCGTCAGGTTCTTTGGAGAGTTTCTCCAATGAAGGCACAATAACGGCGAGGAGCTGCATAATGATTGAGGCACTGATATACGGTTGTATGCCGAGTGCGAAAATAGTCATCTGACTAAACGCACCACCAGAAAACAGGTCGATGAATCCAATGACATTCCCACCACGCTCCATGAGCTGTTGAAAAAAAGCTTCGAGAGCTTGGTCGTCAATACCCGGAAGTGTGATGTGGGCACCAAGGCGGTAAACAATCAAGAGCAACGCTGTAAAAATGATGCGCTTCCGCAATTCGGGTATTTTAAAAGCGTTTTGAACTGCCTTAATCACTTATTTTTTTTCCTCCTGTACGGGCTGGGTAACCCAGCCCCTACGATGCTTAAGCAGGGTCGTTAGTGTTCGCATGCATCCCGAGGACCTCGGTTGTGCCGCCTTTGGATTCAATTTTCTGGATTGCAGATTTTGAGAAGCGATGTGCTTGGACTTTCAACTGTTTTTCGAGTTCACCGTCACCGAGTATCTTTATCAGACCGTTTTTCCGTTTGATTATTCCCGCTTCGCGAAGGACTTCAGGACTGATAACCGCGGCATCTTCAAAAATATTGAGGGTTTCTACGTTGATGATATCGTACTCGAGTCGTTTGTGTCCAGTGCGTCGCGGGCCACGCTTCGGAAGCCGTCGGACGAGCGGCATCTGTCCACCTTCAAACCAGGCAGGGATTGAAGCACCAGATCGGGATTTTTGACCCTTATGTCCGCGTCCACAAGTACCGCCCCAGCCTGAAGCGTTGCCTCTCCCTACACGCTTTCTTGAGCGGTTCGCGCCCGGGGCAGGTTTAAGTTCGTTCAGTTTCATCAGGATTTACTCCATTTTTTATCCAATAGTTTTCAGTTTTCAGTTATCGGTTATGAGTTAAAGAAAGAGGTATCTGATTTAACCAGCACCCTCTTAACTTTAACCATCAACTCGTCTACAGATACTTATGCTAAAGCACGAGTTGATGGTTAAAACTGACAACTGATGACTGACGACTAATTTAGCGTTTCTTGAGCAGTTCTTCAACAGGTAAGCCTCGTAACCGAGCGACTTCATTAACATCTTTGAGGCTTTTCAATCCGAGCATGGTAGCTTCAGCGATATTTTTCACATTCCGAGAGGAAAGGCATTTTGTTAGGGCATCTCGAACGCCTGCAAATTCAAGGATAGCACGCGTAGCATGTCCTGCGATAATACCTGTTCCCGGGCTTGCTGGTTTTAGCAAGACTTTGGCGGATTTAAATTCGCTGATGATCTCATGTGGGAGCGTACCATTGGTGATTGGAACCCGAATCAGATTTTTTCGAGCATCCGCGAAACTTTTTCGGAGCGCACCAGCGACTTCGCTCGCGCTACCAAAGCCGATACCAACAATACCATCACGATTTCCAACAACGGTGAGTGAGTTAAAACTCGGCGTTCGCCGCCCCTTACCAACTCGCATCACACGGTTGATTGTAATCATGCGTTCCTCAAATTCATAGTCATCAGGGTTGATTTTATCTTTCAGCATACTTTAAGCTATGGTCTCCTGGGCCTCGCTCCACTCCGTTTCGCTGAGTTTCCGGTGAAATTCCTGTTTACCTGCAACAAGGAATACAGGACCCACTGAAAACCTGACCGAAATGTAATGGAGGGCAGAGCAGAAACAAAAGATTAGAACTTTAATCCTTCCGTCTTGGCAGCTTCAGCAAGGGCTTTTATGCGTCCATGGTAGAGATGTCCGCCCCGGTCAAAGACAACTATCTCAACCTGTTGCTGCTTGGCTTTTTGCGCAATCAGCGCGCCAACGCTCTCCGCTGCCTTAACGTTGCCACCGTTTGAGAGAGCCTCTCTCAGTTCGGGGGATAAAGTAGAGGCTTCGGCTACCGTCACGCCAAGTTCATCATTAATGAGCTGCGCATAGATATGTTTTGAGCTTCGAAAAACAGAGAGCCTCGGTCTGTCCCCGGTGCCGCTAATTTTTTGGCGGACTCGCTTGCGGCGCCGTAAATGGCTCATTCGTTTCTTTTTTGTAATTACCAAGGGGTCTCCTTATCACTATACACGCGCTTTCTATCTGCCAGCGCGCAAATCTAACAACGTTAACCAGCAGCAGCTTTCCCTTCTTTATCTCGGACCCGCTCGCCATCGTAACGAATACCTTTACAAGGTTTATAAATCTCCGGTTTCTTAATTTGACGAATAGAAGCCGCCACTTGTCCGACCAATTGTTTGTCGATACCACTGATAACGATCGGTGTATGGGTCTGACCATCTATTGTTTCAGTGGGTTCAACGTTCAGTGTTATTCCGTCCGGTGGAGAGTAGGTGACGGAATGCGAATAGCCAACGTCGAGAACCAGATCGTTCTCACGATTGACCTCAGCACGATAACCCATACCCACGACTCGTAGTTTTTTCTCAAAGCCTTCTGAAACACCAGTAACCATATTGGCAATAAGGCTACGCGCCAATCCGTGCAGTGCTTTGTACTGTTTGAGTTCACTCGTTCTTTGGACGGTCAGAACGTTTTCCTCAAGCGTCGCATTAATGCCTTCCGGAAGTTTCCAATTGAGACTCCCTTTTGGGCCGTCTACCTGCACGTCGCTGTTGTTTAAAGCAACTTCCACCTTATCGGGTACTGGAATCGGTGTTAGTCCGATACGTGACATTCTGTTTCTCCAACTCGTTGCGGGTCATCATCAAAATGTTACCAGACGTAACAAAGAACTTCACCGCCGATTTTCTCCTCACGGCATTGGGGGATCGTTTTGAGCCCATTGGACGTTGACAAAATAGCGACTCCGAGTCCTCCGAACACCCGTGGTAACTTATCGGATTTGGCGTAAACCCGCCTGCCGGGTTTGCTGATACGTCTCAGGTTTGTGATGACCTTCTCTTTTTTCGTGTTTCCGTATTTCAAGTAGATTCTTAAAATCCCCTGTTTCTCATCTTCGATTAAACGATAATTTCTGACGAAACCTTCCTCTACAAGGATGCGCGCAATCTCAGATTTAACTTTAGAAGAGGGGATTTCGACGCGTTCATGTCCTGCCATGTTGGCATTGCGGATACGTGTTAGCATATCAGCAATCGGATCGGTCATCGACATGAAAGATTCTCCTTATTTTGTTCTCGTTTTGAATAGCTGTTGTGCCTATCATGTTTGTGTAGAGAGGTACAACTCATCAAGTCCTCTACCAACTTGCCTTTCGGACACCAGGGATTTTACCGGCGCGGGCAAAGAGACGGAAACAGATACGACACAACTCAAACTTGCGAAGATACCCACGCGATCTGCCGCAAGTCTTACAACGACTGTATTCTCGGGTTCGGAACCGCGGGGTTCTTTTCTGTTTGGCAATCCATGATTTACTTGCCAACCTGGATACTCCTTTTTTTGTTTACCCGTAATACCTACGGGTGTTGCCTCCGGTTGTTAAACAGGAGGTGCTGGTAAAGGATACCTGTAAAATCTTTTCCTGAAGTTTAGCGAAAGATCTTATCTATTTTCGGAAAGGCATCCCTAAGAGTGTTAGTAACTCGCGACCTTCTTCGTCAGTTGGGGCGGTGGTAACGATGGTTACATTCAGCCCGCGAATATCGTTAACCTTGTCGTAATCAATTTCGGGGAAGATTAACTGTTCCGTAAGACCCAGGGAATAATTGCCGCGCCCGTCAAAAGCGTCGGGGGATATACCGCGGAAGTCCCGAATTTGCGGGAGCACGATGTTGATTAAACGATTCAGAAATTCATACATCCTTTGCTTTCGTAGGGTAACCTTACATCCAATCGCCATACCGGGTGTGCGTCCCAACTTTGATGGACCTCTGATTTTAAACGCAGAGATGGATTTTTTCGCACGGGTAATCACCGCACGTTGACCCGCAATAAGTGTCAGTTCTTCTACGGCATCTTCCAATGCACTTGGATTCTGAACTGCTATACCAACACCGATATTCAGTGTGACTTTGTCCACTTTCGGAATCTGCATCACATTTTTATAATCAAAATGCTGTTGCAATGCGGGCATGACTTCCGTTTGGTAAAATTCTTTGAATGGGCTCATAAGCCTTGTATCCTATAGAGATTGCATTTTCCGTAGAATGGCTGTCGGAAACCATCCGCTATTAGCCATCAGTAAAGAGGGTTTCTGGTGAAAGTACACTCTCACTCTGACAGCTGATGGAGAACCGACGGCTATTTTCAATGTAATTCTTCAGCAGGGGCTGGAATACTCTGTTTCTATTAGCCATTAATCTTTTTCAGGTTTGAAACGTGGATGGTGCCCTCACGTTCAACGACACCGCCTTGTCCTGCTTGGTTTGGTCGGAGGTGGCGGACAATTATATGAACACCTTCAACGATTGCTCGCTGTTTCTTTGGGAACACCTCTAAAACGACCCCTTGTTTACCGCGATCTTGCCCACTGAGGACTACGACTGTGTCGTTCTTTTTGATGTGCAGTTTTTGATGTGTCACAATTGTCCTCCTAAATGACCTCGGGCGCAAGCGAGACAATTCGGGTAAACGCCTTTTCTCGCAATTCACGTGCAACGGGTCCGAAGATTCGAGTGCCTCGCGGTTGATTCTGCGGATCAATGAGAACTGCGGCGTTTTGGTCGAATTTGATATAGGAACCATCTGCGCGTCGATATTCTTTAGTCGTGCGGACGATAACTGCCCGAACGACTTCACCGGCTTTTACCTGTGTATTGGGGGTTGCTTCCTTGATGCTTGCTACAATCACGTCGCCTACGCGCGCGTAGCGCCGACGGGTTCCCCCAAGCACACTAATGCACATTAACTTCCTTGCACCAGTATTATCAGCACAGGTTAATCGAGTATATGATTGAACCATTATTTCTTTCTCCTTAACATCAGAGTGGAGATGAAACCGTTGTGTAGGACTTATACAAATCTCACAAATCTGGTAAAAATTAGAATATACACAAATTTACCATCTGTGTTGATTGTTGCCTGAACTTCCTGCTTCATCGTTTCGTGCCTTCGACTGAGGTCTTACCCAAACTCCACAGGCGTTTTACGTCTCCTCGCAACTCGTGGCGACGGTAAAGGGTTTGGTTTTTCTGATGACAATGCGATATTGGCTTGGGTTGGGCTTTTATAAAAGCCCAATTGGTAATTCCAAGTCAATCAAGAGTTCAGGGTTTATCCGTATCCGCTTCTCCATACAAGCGGTTGGTAACACTGCTTAATCGTTTCCGGTCTGTACTGCACTTACTACCGATTGGACCCGCCACCGTTTATGACGACTCAGCGGTCGGGTTTCGACAACCTGCACCACGTCACCGACGTTACAATTGTTCTGTTCATCGTGAGCCAGAATCTTGTTCGTTTTCCGGACTACCTTTTTGTAAAGGGGATGTTGAAAGCGTCGAACAAGCGACACTGTGACAGTTTTATCCATACTGTTACTGGTAACAAGACCTGTCCGAAATTTGCGATGTCTTCGTCTTTCCTCGCTCAACTTTATCCTCCAAACCAGTCAAAACTTATTAAAGTGCATTTTTTGAGCACACAGTACAAATTTTCAGAGACGGGACCCGGCTGTAGCGTCTAACCTTTGCCTATCGGTGCGCTTACTCTGCCCGGAGTCGTAGGACGGTTTTCACGCGTGCGATGTCCTTCCGAATCTTACCAATATTTGTTGTGTCCTCTTGCTGTCCTAAAATACTACGGAATTTCTGGTTAAACAGATTCTCTTTCAGAGCTTTCAGTTCACCTTCTAATTCTTCGGTCGTTTTTCCTCGTAGTTCATCCGCTTTCATTTTTCCGAACCTCCATACGTGTTGTCAAAATAGAGATGCCGTGTCAACAGGAAACCCGTAATTTTTACAACATCGGAGTCGCAGACGAAATTACTCATTCCGTGCAACAAACTTAGTTTTGATTGGCAATTTGTGGGCGGCTCGTTCCATCGCCCCTTTTGCATCTTCAAGCGAAACGCCGCTTAATTCATAGAGAACTCTGCCGGGTTTAACAACAGCGACCCAATGTTCAGGAGGCCCCTTCTTGCCCTTACCCATGCGCGTTTCAGCAGGTTGTTTACTCAGTGGTTTGTGTGGAAAAATTTTGATCCAAAGTTTTCCACCACGGCGTACATACCGCGTGATAGCGACACGAGCCGATTCAATCTGGTTGCTGGTAATCCAACCAGCTTCCATGGCTTGCAAACCGTATTCACCGAAGTTAATCCTTGAACCTCGGAGTGGCTTTCCACGGCGTTTTCCACGATGCACGTAACGGCGCATCACCCGTTTCGGCATTAACACCTTAAATGCCTCCTTAAAAATCTGCCCTCTGTTCCCTTGGGCGGTTATGAGTTACTTCTCGAAGGCCCATCGCTTCGACGCTGGCGGCGCCGACCGCGTCCTCTCCCCTGGTCACCGGATTGACGGGATCCGGATTGGCGGGAGCCAGAACGTCTGTCGCCGCGACGGCGTTCAGGACGTTGGGAACCTGCATCTTCACGGCGTCCGGATTGGCGACGAACAGGCGATTCACCCTTCAAATTATCCGGGACACCTATAATTTCGCCTTTGAAAATCCATGTCTTGACCCCGATTTTACCGTATGTTGTATTGGCTTCCGTAAATCCGTAGTCAACGTTTGCTCTCAGGGTGTGAAGAGGAACTCGGCCCTCAATACTGGATTCAGCGCGGGCGATTTCCTTGCCGTCCAGCCTACCACTTACCATGATTTTGACACCCAATGCCCCAGCTTGTATGGAGCCGGAGATTTTCCGACGCATCGCTTGTTTGAAGCCTGCACGACGCTCTATTTGGGTCGCAACATCTTCTGACACAAGTTGGGCATCCAGTTCTGGTTCCCTTATCTCCGAAACATTAATCCGCACAGGGCAACCGACCTCTTTTTCGAGCAGCGCTTGGAGTTTTTCAGCTTCCGCACCGCGACGACCAATCACAATACCTGGACGTGCTGTATGGATGTTAATGCTGCAACGATCTGCTACGCGTTCCACCTCAACACGCGAAATACCGGCACGCGCGAGTTGCTCTTTGACAAACTTCTGAATTTTGAAATCTTCATGGAGCCATTTGGCATAATCCCGCTCGCTGTACCACTTTGAATCCCACGTCTCAATGATTCCTAAGCGCAACCCACGGGGGTGAGTTTTTTGTCCCACGTAAACCTCCTATCGAACTCTTCCCCGTTCGCAACGGGGAGTACAAGCAGTGCTGTTGGTGTTTTGTAAGCGCGCGGTGTTACTCACCATTATCACTACTCTCCTCATCAACGACGACGGTGATATGACTACTCCGTTTTAGGATTCTATTTGCCATACCTCGTGCCCGGGGACGTATCCATTTTCGCGTAACCCCTTCATCAACCCGAATCTCTTTTACATATAAGCTCGTGATATCAATGTTCGGATCTTGATATTGCGCGTTCGCAGCTGCAGACTGAATTAACTTATAAATTATAGGGGACGCGGCTTTATGCGTAAAGCGCAGCTGACTTAACGCATCCTCAACGTACTGATTACGGACGAGATCGGCTACTAAACGTGCTTTCCGCGGCGCAACCGACGCGTTCCTAATCTTAGATCTGGCTTCCATCAGTGTCTCCTAATAAAAGCAATTTTCCGGTTTCATTGTGATTCGCAACAACGCATCTAAAGGCATCATTTCCTATCCTAAAAAGATGGTGTTTCGGAGAGCCTCGGTATACGATGAAAGCTATCACAAAGTTATCTTCTTGCCGCACCTGCACCGCTTGAGTGGGAACGGAAGGTGCGAGTTGGTGAGAATTCTCCGAGTTTATGTCCTACCATGTTCTCGGTTATATATACTGGAAAGAATTTTTTCCCGTTATATATTGCCAAAGTGTGTCCTACTAACTCAGGAGTAATCATTGAACGGCGGGACCAAGTCCGCACCACCCGTTTGCTACCAGAACGTTCCATTGCGGCTATCTTCTTAGCAAGTTTCGAGTCTATGTAAGGTCCCTTTTTGACAGAACGCGCCATTGTGCTTCTCCTTTTTCTAATCTGCCTTATTTCCGTTTGCCAACAATATAGCGGTTTGATTTCTTCTTCGGATTTCGGGTCTTATACCCTTTGGTTGGAACACCCCAAGGTGTAACTGGATGCCTACCCCCCGAACTCTTTCCTTCGCCACCACCATGCGGATGATCAATCGGATTCATAGCTACGCCTCTAACTTTCGGGCGTTTTCCGAGCCATCTCGAACGTCCCGCTTTACCGATAACAATCTGGCTAACGTTACCGACCTGCCCGAGCGTTGCCATCGCTTGGACCAGAATGAGACGAATCTCGCCGGAGGGGAGTCGGATACGCGCATACTTTCCTTCTCTGTCAACCAATTGCGCCGCAGCACCAGCACTCCTTACGAGTTGACCGCCTTTACCCGGACGCATCTCTACATTGTGGATTGACGATCCGAGCGGGATTTTCTCAAGCGGTAAGGCGTTACCAGCACGGATTTCCGCATCTTCGCCTGAGCTTAACATATCGCCAACCTGAACACCGACCGGGGCAAGAATATAGCGTTTTTCACCGTCAACATAGTGTAATAGGGCGATATGTGCAGACCGATTCGGATCATATTCAATCGCAGCAACTTTGGCAGGGACGCCAAACTTGTCTCGTTTGAAATCAATAACCCGATATCTGCGCTTATGTCCCCCACCGCGGCGTCTCACAGTCAAGCGACCACTGGCGTTTCGACCGGCTTTCTGTTTCGATCCTTTGACAAGAGATTTTTCCGGTTTGCTCCGCGTAATCTCTTCAAAGGTATACCCAGTCATGAACCGACGACTTGGGGTTATGGGTGAATAAGTTTTAGGCACTCTGATTTCCTTTTTTTGTAGTCATCAGCGTCAGGACGAGTTTTCAGTTACAAGAGGGCCATCCGTATGCAGGAAAGTTCTTTGCTGACTGCTGAGTGTTGACTGCTATTCCTATATGGTTTCAAACGCTTGGATCGTCGCGCCTTCTCTCAGGGTAATGATCGCTTTCTTCCAATGCGGTTTTCTGCCCCGTTGATAACGCAACATTTTACCTTTCGGCTTACCGCGAACATGCATCGTGCGAATTTTAAGAATATCCCCTTGAAGGTCAAACAACTCTTCCGCGGCTTGACGAATCTGAGGCTTCGTTGCCTTGCGATCAACAACGAAGGCGTACTTGTTAGATTCACGGAGTATTGTGGTCTTCTCCGTTATCAGCGGCTGTAATATAATTTGATATGCATCTTTCATCAGTTTTATCCTTCTGTATCTGAACTGATGGTTAAAAATTTGGATTCCAACTTCTCAGCGGCGCGCTCAGTGATTATCAGCGTGTCATGCCACATAACCTGATAAACGTTGAGCCTATCCCATGTGCAACTGTTAACTTGTGGAATATTCCGCACGGAGAGGTGAATATTCGAACTGTGTTCATTGAGAACAAACAGGACTTTCCCTTCCGCATTCATCGCCTTTAACATGTTAACTATATCTTTGGTGCGAGGTTTTTCAAGTGTGAAATCCTCAACAAGAATGCACTGCTGGTTCTGAAACCTGTCCGCGAGCGCACTGTGAAGTCCAAGTTGACGAACCTGTTTCGGGGTAGCCTGACGGTAACTCCGCGGTTTCGGACCAAACGCTACACCACCGTGTACTCGATTTGGAGACTTGGCGTGCCCCACACGAGCTCTACCCGTTCCTTTTTGGCGGTAGAGTTTTCTCCCGCTGCCTTTCACTTCACTCCGGGTTTTTGTTGATGCGGTGCCTTGCCTCTGATTCGCGAGGTACGCAACGACACATTGGTGAATGACAGGACCATTCACTTCAGCATCGGTGAACGCATCTGCTAATTCCTTTTCTCGGAGAACAGTCCCAGATATGTTGTGTACGTCTAAAGTTGACATATGTTCCTCTTTTAGTAGCTTTCAGCGCGAAATTCCGTTCCACAGCGTTTCTTTCAGTCGTCAGTTAAAGAGGTTTTCGTTTAACAACGCCTCTCATAACTGATAACTATTTCTTCGGTGCTTTAGATGCCCTTCTAATCAGCAGTAAACCGTTCGGTGGTCCCGGAACAGCCCCTTTAACCACCAATAAATTGCGGTCAGGATCGGCTTGGATCACGGGTAGGTTTTCGATGGTATGCCGTTTAGCACCGTAACGTCCCGCCATCCGTTTTCCTTTAAAAACTCGGGAGGGAGTCGCGCTTGCGCCAATGGAACCAGGACGACGCAAATCTTGCTCGCCACCGTGTGTTTTCTTACCACCGGCAAACTTCCAACGTTTCACCACACCAGCAAAACCACGTCCTTTTGAAGTACCTGTTATATCAACGAGTTCGCCCTCTGAAAAGACGCTTGCGTTGACAATACTACCTACAGATACATTCTCGAGGCTCTGTACTCGAAATTCCCGAAGCACAAATGTTGGGTCAACCCCAGCTTTGGCGAAATGTCCTCGTTTAGGATTATTGGTGCGGCTTTCTTTCTGTTCTCCGAAACCCAGTTGAACTGCCTGATACCCATCTTTTTCTTGCGTTTTGAGTTGGACAATTGGACAGGGACCTGCTTGGATGACGGTAACAGGGACGGCTTTACCTGAATCCTCAAAGACTTGTGTCATGCCGACTTTGCGGCCGATAATTCCATTAACCATTTTCTTTCGCTCTCCTCCTTTAGGGTTCGCAAACCCGCCAGCGATTCACTGTCTCTGGTGCATGCGCCGCGATTTCCAAACCTCCGGAGTGGAGAACACTTATTTCTCCAACTACAATAACGTGATTTTGACATCCACACCTGCTGGCAGGTCCAAACGCATCAAAGCATCAACAGTTTTCGGGGTCGTCTCTAAGATATCCAGCAGACGTTTATGAATCCGCATCTCAAATTGTTCACGCGACTTCTTGTCTGTAAACGTTGAACGTTGAACGGTATAGATATGCTTTTTCGTCGGCAATGGAATCGGACCCGAAACAGCTGCCCCTGTGCGTTTCGCAGTATCTGCTATCTGCTTTGACGACAGGTCTAACAACCGATAGTCAAATGCCTTGAGCCGGATGCGAATTTTTTGATTGTCCATCTTTTCATTTCGCCTTCATCAAACAGAGGGTTAATTGTTTACATCTTGATGCCGATGTATAAAATTCTCTGTATTGATTACTTTAGAAAAAGGCGGAGCCTAAGCCCCGCCTTATCGTTTTATTCAATGATTTTGGAGACAACACCGGCACCAATCGTCTGTCCACCTTCTCGGATTGCGAATCGGAGTTGTTCTTCCATAGCAATCGGTTTGGTGAGTTCTACGGTGATCTGTGCATTATCGCCAGGCATAATCATTTCGATGCCTTCAGGAAGATCCATCTTTCCGGTTACATCAGTTGTCCGGAAGTAGAATTGCGGTCTGTATCCGCTAAAGAATGGATTCCAGCGTCCGCCTTCATCTTTTGTAAGAATATAGGCTTCGGCTTCAAATTTGGTATGTGGCGTAACGGTACCGGGGACAGCCAAAACTTGTCCACGTTCAACTTCGTCACGGTCAACACCACGCAGCAAGGCACCCAGATTGTCACCAGCTTGACCTTCGTTAAGGTTCTTACGGAACATCTCAACGCCTGTGATAACAGTATCTTGAGTCTCACGTAATCCGACGATTTCAACGGTGTTGCCGATTTCAATGGTGCCGCGTTCGACTCTGCCAGTAACAACGGTACCGCGTCCACTGATGGTGAAGATATCTTCAATCGGCATCAGGAACGGTCTGTCGGTATCGCGAATCGGTTCTGGAATGTAGTCATCAACAGCTGCCATGAGTTCAAGAATAGGTTGGCACGCTTCGCTTTCAGGGTCGCCAGCAGATTCCATCGCTTCAAGAGCGGAACCTGTGATGATCGGAATGTCATCGCCGGGGAAGTCGTAATCACTTAGCAATTCACGGACTTCTAATTCGACGAGTTCGAGCAATTCTTCATCATCGACCATGTCTGCTTTGTTCAGAAAAACGACGAGAGAAGGCACGTTCACCTGCCGTGCGAGTAGCACGTGTTCACGCGTCTGAGGCATAGGACCGTCAGCAGCGGATACGACGAGAATCGCACCGTCCATCTGTGCCGCACCGGTAATCATGTTCTTGATATAGTCGGCGTGTCCGGGGCAATCGACGTGTGCGTAATGCCGGTTCTCGGTCTCATACTCAACGTGGGCTGTGTTAATCGTAATGCCACGTTCTTTTTCTTCAGGTGCCTTGTCGATTTCGTCATACTCCATGACGTAATCTGCGTCAGCGAGTTTCGAGAGCACCATAGTAATCGCAGCTGTCAGTGTTGTCTTACCGTGGTCAACGTGGCCAATTGTTCCAACGTTGACGTGTGGCTTAGTCCTTTCAAACGTTTCTTTAGCCATTTTTGTCCGAGCTCCACTAAAAGTTTATTGTTGCGGGTATTTAAACGCAGTGTAGGAAGGGTTTGGAACCCCGATCCCTTATAAATGTGAAACTACGTCTTCCCGTTTTTGTTAGGTATTCAAACGCTTTGACGTATGAATAAACCGTTTAATCAATTCTGTGTCCGCTTATGGGAAGTGAGAACACTCCCACAGTTCAGACACCTTAACAACTACTTAACGATTCGCTGATGAAATTAGGTCTTCCATCACGCTTGTTGGGACTTCGTTATAGTGTGCAAACTCCATAGAGTAGGTGGCTCTACCCTGTGTGAGTGACCTAAGGGTTTTGACGTACCCAAACATTTCTGAAAGGGGGACATCAACATGAATAACTTGAATACGAGATTTCGCTTGCATTTCCGTCTCACGTATCTGTGCTCGCCGTGAATTCAGATCGCCTATTACTTTGCCGAGGTATTCGTCGGGAACAATAACCTCAACGTCCATAATCGGTTCAAGGAGGGTCGGGGTGGCACGCTTCATCGCATCTTTAAACGCCATCGAACCTGCCACAGAGAACGCCATTTCTGATGAATCTACGGCATGGTGTGAACCGTCTACGAGTCTTACTAAGACATCAACAACGGGATAGCCAGCCAAAACCCCCGTATTCATCGCGTTCTCAATGCCTTTCTGTACTGCTGGGATGTATTCTTGCGGAATAACCCCACCCTTGGTTTCGTCAATGAACTCGAAGCCTGCCCCTTTCTCAACGGGTTCGACCTCAATCACAACGTGACCAAATTGACCTCTACCACCCGATTGACGTACGAAACGTCCAACAGATTTGACTTCTTTGGTGATTGTTTCCCGATAGGCGACTTGTGGGTTACCAACATTCGCAGAGACGTTAAACTCGCGCACGAGCCTATCAACGATGATTTCGAGATGAAGTTCACCCATACCGGACAATAATGTTTGCCCTGTCTCGCTGTCTTGATGTACCTTAAAAGTCGGATCTTCTTCAGCGAGCTTCGAGAGGGCGAGGTTCAGTTTATCAATATCAGATTGAGTGCGAGGCTCAATGGCGATAGCCATCACCGGCAACGGGAAAACCATCGTTTCTAATGTGATATGTTGCTTCGGATCGCAGAGTGTATCGCCTGTTGAAAGGTCTTTTAACCCGATCGCAGCAGCGATGTCGCCTGCGTAAACGGCTTGGTGTTCTTCCCGTTTGTTGGCGTGCATCTGCATTAACCGCCCAATCCGCCCGTGCTTTCCAGTTTTACTGTTGTAGACGGTATCCCCTTTCTTGAGGACACCGGAATACACACGTAGGTAGGTAAGTTTGCCAACGTGCGGATCTGTCGTAATCTTGAATACCAGCGCACAAAAAGGCTCATTAGTATTTGGAGGACGCGTTTCCTCTTCTTCCGTCTTCGGGTTAAACCCTACCACAGCTGGTACGTCGGTCGGTGCCGGTAGATAGGAAACAATCGCGTCTAAGAGAGGTTGGACACCTTTATTTTTTAGAGCAGTTCCGCACAGAACAGGAACAACATTGCCAGTAATAGCGGCATTTCGTATCCCTGCTTTAATCTCTTCAGGTGAAACTTCAATACCCTCAAGGTATTTAAACATGAGTTCTTCATCGTAATCAGCGATAGCTTCCAACATCCGATCGCGATGTTCGTTTGCCATTTCCTCCATTTCCTTGGGGATGTCTGTCTCTTGGATGACTGTGCCATCGCTACCAGCGTCTGTTCCTATGTTCCAGATCTGGCCCTTCATGGAAATGAGGTCTACGATACCTGTGAATTGCTCTGCTGAACCGATTGGAAGTTGCACCGGGACCGCTGTAGCACCGAGGCGTTCTTCCATCATTTCAACGGTGCGGAAGAAATCGGCACCGGTTCGATCCATTTTGTTGACAAACGCAATTCGAGGTATGTCGTATTTATCTGCTTGTCTCCAAACAGTTTCAGATTGCGGTTCAACGCCGCCGACTGCACAAAAAACTGCAACTGCACCGTCGAGGACGCGAAGTGAGCGTTCAACTTCAACGGTAAAGTCAATATGCCCCGGAGTATCGATGATATTAATTTGGTGTTTTTTCCACTGACAGGTTGTTGCAGCGGCAGTAATCGTAATACCGCGTTCCTGTTCTTGAACCATCCAATCCATGGTCGTGGTGCCGTCGTCTACGTCCCCGATCCGGTAGACTTTACCGGTATAATATAGGATACGTTCGCTGACAGTGGTCTTCCCAGCATCAATGTGTGCCATGATGCCGATATTTCGCATGTGGGGCAGTTCTAAGCGTTCAGGGGTGCTATTTTTTTTATCTGCCACGGGTGGACGACTCCTTTTGTGTGTTAACGCTTCTTGTGTGTTAACGCTTCGGCTATAAGCTTTTTACCATCGATAATGTGCGAAAGCTCGGTTGGCTTCTGCCATTCGATGCTGATCCATTTTCCTACGGATTGCGCCGCCTTCGTTTCGGGACGCTTCAAGTATTTCGCCTGCGAGACGCTCAGCCATCCGTCTTTCACCGCGATCGCGCGCGGACTGAATAATCCAACTAAAAGCCAATCGCTGTTTCCGCTCTGATTTTACATCAACCGGGACTTGATACGTCTGGCTGCCTACGCGTCGGGGTCTAATTTCCAACACCGGCTTGACGTTGTTTATCGCTTGGCGGAATATGGCGAAACCATCTTCATTCGCCCGGGATTCAATAATCTGAAAACTCTCATATAGGATTGATTGCGCGGTACTTTTTTTCCCATCCAACATGAGGCTATTGATGAATTTTGACACCAGCTTGCTGTTATATTTCGCGTCAGGGTTCACATCCCGCTTGCTGATGTTTCCACGTCTCGGCATCTACTCTTCCTCCGTTGTTTAATCCGGTTTCCGGGCACCGTACTTTGAACGACCTTGGCGACGGTTATCAACACCTGCTGTATCTAATTTGCCGCGGACGATGTGGTAACGCACATTAGAAAGGTCTTTCACTCTTCCGCCTCGGACTAAAACCACTGAGTGTTCTTGCAAATTGTGATCGATCCCCGGGATGTAACAGGTGGCTTCGTAACCAGAGGTGAACCTCACCCGAGCTACTTTGCGTAGTGCCGAATTCGGTTTGTTCGGCGTTACTGTTTTCACCTGTAAACAAATACCGCGCCGCTGGGGACACTGCTCCAGTACCGGAGATTTCGTCTTTTTCCGGGACCTTTTACGCGGTTTTTTGATTAACTGGTTAATTGTCGGCATTTCGGACCTCCGCAATGATGTGTCTAAGAGTCTCTCAGAAAAATAAAAAGCCCCGCGCGGGGCATCACAATCTCAACACATTAACGCTGAATTTAGGTACGACGTTAGAATGTTTTTCGGATGATTGCCCCCGCTTCTAAAAAAGATTGATTTAGGGTTTCCAAAACTAATATTATACACAATAAGTTAGGCGATGTCAAATTTTTTTTGAAAAAGAACGCTAAAAAATTAAAATTCTACGAATTTTCTACTTTTTTAGCAATTTTCCGCCTAAAATCACTGTTTGAACGCTCAAATTTTCATCCACAATAACGAGATTTGCTGTTTTACCGGGGGCAATTGAACCCACCGAATCGGCAACGCCTAAATTTTCTGCCGGTGTTAAAGTAGCCATTGTTAGGGTATCTTCCAAAGAATATCCCCAGTTGATGACGTTACGGATGCCATCCATAAGTGTAATTGTTGCACCCGCAAGGCGTTCGGTAGGCTTGCCTACATCCAACCACATCGCCCCATCGCGGACATATTTCTCGGTACTATTGGCTTCAAAAGCTGTATCGTGTTCAGAGATCGCATCTTCATTGAGGCGATACGCATCAAGTTCGGGTACATAAGTTGCCGCAGTTTGCCAGTCTTCCGCAGGGACACCTGCAAGTTCTGTACAGTCTGTAATTAACCCAACAGTGTGAATCCCTTTTTGTTCGATAAGGCTATTTCCCCAGAATGGGTGAACATGATGTTCATCGACGATGAGTTCTGCATGGATGTCTGGGTGGGAGAGGACTGCTTCAAGTGCACCGAGGGTACGATGGTGCATCCCGCTCATACCGTTGTAAGTATGGGTAGCGCGGGTCACGCCTGCGTCAATTGCATCCATTGCTTGTTGATATGTCGCATTGGTATGTCCCATCGCGATAACGATATTATTATAGGCATCTGTTCTAAAGGTCGAAAGATGCTTGATAAACTGCAAATTTTCATCGTTTTCTGGCGCGACGGAAATCACCTTTAACGTGCCATCGGAAGCCGCCCACATCGCATGGAATTCTTCAAAGTTCGGCGGTGTAATGTATTTCGCGTTCTGCGCACCGTTTTTAGCGAGACTCCCGAATTTTCCTTCCACGTACGACCCTAAAATCTGAGAACCGTCTGCGACCGGTTCATCAACGACGTGTGCAATAGCGGTTAAGGCACTGTTGATTTGTGCCATGCTCCCTGAAGAGATTCCTAATACCAATGAAGTAACACCGCTACGCGCATGTGCTCGCGCAATGGTCGCGACATCTTCAACGTCGCCTGTCATGGTGCCATAGCCACCACCACCGTGCACCAATCCGTCAATCAGCCCAGGAATGACAAGGCATCCAGAGGCATCGATAGTCTCTCCTGATGGTTGTAGTGCCTCTGATGTTAGCGTTGAAATTTTGTCGTTTTGAATGACGATGCTCCCATGTCCATAGTGCGTTGGGGTATAGATGTCGCCATTCACAATTGTAAGGGTTTCCATATCTCCAAAATGCCTTGAATTTTTCCTACTTTCTTTCTAAAAACAAAAAACTATAAGGATAAGGGTTTTTCTCATCGGGGTCACCATCAATCCGTTTGACTTCTTGCCACGCTTCGGTTTCAAACGCAGGGAAATAGACATCGCCTTTGAATGTTGCGTGGATCCGCGTGAGGTAGAGTCGGTTGGCATAGGGTAAGAAGGCTTCGTAGATAGGCGCGCCGCCACATATCATGAGTTCCTCTGTTCCTTCACAAAGTTGAAGAATATCTTTTACCGAATGTGCGACGAGGCACCCTTTCGGGGCTTCATAAGTCCTGTTTCGTGTGAGAATGATATTCCGCCGCTTGCCCAACGGACGTTTAAGCGTTTCAAAGGTTTTGCGTCCCATAACGACGGGTTTGCCAATTGTCATATCACGGAAGTGCCGTCGATCGATTGGCATTTGCCATGGGATGTCTGGTCCATTACCAATCAGCCGATTTTTATCCATCGCGGCAATCATTGAAACTATCATTTTTAAGATGGCACTCCTTCTTCTTCTTGTTCTCCTGCCTCTATTCCGCTCAAAACCTGTTCTGCAAAATGGATCACTGTCTCTTTTAACATACGAGGTACGAGTTTGATGTGCCCTTCGCGTTCCCATTCAACCTCGAATTCTTCTACATTTACAAGCTCTTCAATTCCGCTCTGGATGGACTCTCGCTCGATTTCAAATTGTTCGACGAATTCCATGAGATCCAGAGGTTCTTCAGTTTGAAAGGCGAGGACTTCTATCCACAGCCACATTCCTAACCGCCGTGCGAATGGGGAGAGATCTTCGGTTGTGTGTACTAAACGGGTAATCGATGCGAGGCAGTAGGCGGCGTGATGCGGGTAATTGATTATAATCTCTTCAAATTCCTCGAAAATGAGTTGGATGAGAAATGTCGCTTCCTCTGCCAGCGTAAGTTCGTCTGAAACTGAGGAATTGCCGTTCTGTTGAGAGTGGTCGAAATTGTCTTGATTTTGCTTTTTCTGTTTCATGGTCTCCTTAGTCAGTAGAATTGGAAGAGACGCGGAAGTAGGCAATAAATATCTCCGGTGTCTTCCCAACGCCTAAGCACGTTATATATTCATGCGGTTCTATCTTTGTGATAGACATTTTTTTGATCCAATTGTCGGGTAGCCTTATCCCTTTTTCACTGATTCCACCGCCGATGTATCCACGTTCTGCTTGCGCAAGATTGAACCATGTTGTTCTCGGTTTACCGGGACTGTGCCAATATGCCGTGATTCTGTCACCTGATCGGAAGATTTCTGCCTGTGTAAAATTGCCTGGGGCATTATCACCAAGATGGCGAAGATACCTGTTTGGCCGAGAGGACATAAAGACGCAAATAGAGGGGACTATCTGTGGGGATTCCTGCCATTTCCCGTCAATCCACTTCCACATGATATGCGTCTTAAATGGAAACTCTGGGGCGGATTCCATCGTAGGATGAGCCATGATATGGAAGATTGCAAGTTCACCCAGCCTGCTTATTCCCGTAATCTCAAGCGTTTCATGGTTTTCTATGATTGCGAGAGATTTCTGCTGCCATGCCCCAATTGGAATCGGTAACTTCCTTTTTACCTGTTGTTTGTCCGTATTGATGTCCAATTCCAAGACGTTCTCCTTGATCTCAAAATTAGCAATTTCTGAATTCGCTGGCAACACCCAATAAAGGGTTATCATGTCTGCTAAGCGCGAAATTGCGTATTCATTTTCGTTAGGTCTCCCACAACTTGCAAGGAGCAGTGCTATACAAATCATCAGCACCTTCTGCATTTTCATCGGTCCCTCCTCTGTAGTGTTGTATCTTCCTTAAGGATTCTAAACGATCATCGGGGCGCGAATCGCATCGTGGTGTTGATAATCCTCTAACTGGATGTGTTGCATCTTGAAAGCGTCAATCGACTTGATTTTCGGATTGAGTTCGAGTCGTGGGAGTGGGTAAGGTTCCCGCTTTAATTGGGTTTGGACGGCTTCAAGGTGTTCGTGATAGATGTGTGCATCGCCTAAGGTGTGGATGAATTCATGAGGCGTAAAGCCTGTTACCTGTGCCACCATGTGTAGTAGAAGTGAATAGGATGCGATATTAAACGGGACCCCTAAGAACATATCACAGCTGGCTTGATACATCTGGAGCGACAACTTGCCGTCCATCACGACAAACTGGAAACAGATGTGGCAGGGGGTCAATGCCATCTCATCTAATTCCGCAGGATTCCATGCCGTAACAATATGTTTGCGGCTATGCGGGTTTGTCTGAATTTGTTCAATAATTCTATCTAACTGATCAATCGTGCCATTTTCTGTTTTCCACCGGCGCCATTGGACCCCGTATATCCGTCCGAGGTAACCATCACGTTCCCATGCCTCAGCATTTGCGTCCCAAATTGGTGTGCCAAGTTTTTGAAACTGATCGACATGATCGTAGCCGCGCAAGAACCCCAGAAGTTCCGCTTTTACCGACCGGAACGCGAGTTTTTTCGTGGTTACGGCAGGAAATCCATCATCCATGTTGTAGCGCATTTGCATGCCGAAGCGTGCGCGAGTCACGCCGTTTCTACCTTCGCGATCAATACCGGTATCGAATACTTGTTGGAGTCCTTCAAGGTACTGTTTCATATTACCGATCCGTGCTACCGAATCCGCCTCTGGAGGCAGCGGACAACTGTTCAACCTCATTCCATTCTGGTGTATCTACACGCACAAAAACGGCTTGTGCGATGCGACTCCCTCTTTCGACAGTAACAACGCTGTCTGTGAAGTTGTAAACTTGGATTTTCAGTTCGTCCTCTTCACCACAATAATCGTTGTCAATAATGCCTACGCCTTGTGGCATCATCAAGCCGAATTTGCGCGGTGTACTACTGCGCAAACATAGCATTAACATATAACCGGGCGGTGTTTCAACGATAATGTTCGCTGGGATGAGGACGATGGATTGAGGGGCAATCTCTGCGGATTCTCGGCAAATCAGATCGAAGCCGACGGAACCGGCGGTTTCATATTTCGGCAACGGAAGCGTCTTGTCAATGCGTTTGATATTAATTTTCATAGGTGCTACGGGACCGCGACTCCTACTGTTTTGCATGCGACACGATAAACGGAGGTACTTGCCGTAATAAATAGAGTTTTCCAGTCGTCACCACCCCATGCAAGGTTCGCTGATCGTTCAGGGACGAGGATAATCCCGAGGTGTGTTCCATCTGGCGCGAAGACCCAAATCCCATCGGGTCCTGTTAAATAAATGTTGCCGTCCGTATCGGCTTTCATCCCGTCCGGTTTTCCGGTATCCCCTTCCTCTTCACCGAAGACGCGACCGTTTCTGATCGTGCCGTCGGATCGCACATCAAAAGCACGTACATGCATCCGTTCGGTATCGTTAATATAGAGGATAGACTCATCTGGTGAAAAGCAGATACCGTTCGGTCTGTCAAAATCGTCAACGAGAAGGGTCAGTGTTTCACCGTTTGGCGAGAGGCGGTAGACACCTTGAAAGTCGAGTTCCTTCTCTGATTCAACGCCGTAAGCCGCGCTTAACCCATAAGGTGGGTCGGTGAAATATATGCTTCCATCGGATTTCACGACGACATCGTTCGGGCTGTTCAGGCGTTTTCCCTGATAGTGTGATACGATTGTCATAACTTGCCCGTCGGCGGTTGTTCTCGAAACGCGTCGATTTGCGTGTTCACAGGCGATGAGGTGACCGCCTTTATCGTAGGTTAAACCGTTTGACTTTCCAGACGGTTCGCGAAAAACAGTCATTCCAGCGTTCGCATCCCATCTACGCATCTTATTTGCCGGAATATCACTAAAAAGCAGAAACTGCTCTGTCACGTGCCAGAGCGGTCCCTCGGTGAATTCGCATCCTGTTGCTATTTGCACAACATCTGCATCCGGATCAACCAAATCCGTTAATCGTGCGTCGCGTACGTCAAGTGCCATGTGTTTCCTTTCAAATATCCTTGACAACTTTCTTGATTAATGTTAGCATACTCTGTAAAATGATGGATATAAGGTTTCGCGCAGTGAGGATGTGGCTTGCACGTCCATTAGAAAAAAAGAACGTGCCTGGAGCGACTCGAACGCTCGACCTTCAGCTCCGGAGGCTGACGCTCTATCCATCTGAGCTACAGGCACATAAATCTTAAGTCAGGAAGGTTGAGTAATGAAACCGAACCTGATTTACATATATTCTTAATTTTAACAAACTCAGTGTCTTTTGTCAAGTTTTTCCAGCAAAAAAATCTAAGGAGGAAGATCAGGGTGAAACGTAAATTTCAGAAGTTCTCGATCCTTGCGGTTTTGGTTGTCTTTTTATTTAGTTTCGCACCCGATATCGTAGAAAGCCGCCGCGGTTTTGGCGGAGGTCGGAGTTTCAGTCGTAGCCGGAGTTATAGCCGTAGCACGAGTCGGCGGAGTACCACACCGAGGCGTACCTATAGTAGCACTCGCAGCCGCAGTCCTCGGACTACGACACGAACAACCCGCAGTACGGGCAGCACTTATAGCAGAAGTCGCACGTCAAGTAGCACCGGCACACGCACCAGCACCGCAGCACGCCAGAGACAGACCGCGACGAGCCGCGCAAAAGCAACGACCTCAACAAACCGAAGCACAACTGCGACCCGGAACGCAACGCGCAGCCAACAGCGACAGGTGAAAACACAAAATCGGAAGCAAGTTCGGCAACTCAAAGCAGAAAACCGGACGTTAAAACGCCAGAACAGAAGAGCGAATCGGGACACAGCACGCGCTCGCCGAGATGCACGCCAAACGATTAACGTCAATAACTTCGGCGGCTATTACCCAACGATGGGATATTCGATGTACAGCATGGCGGCATCCATGGCCTTTAGCAACTATATGTTTGGAATTTATTTCCATGACCATTACAACCATGCGATTCGCCATAGTTACCTCTGGCATTACCACCATCGAGACTATGACCGCTCACACTGGGACGCTAAGAAGCAGGCGGAGTACGAACTCTATAAAGAGTACTACGAGAGTCAAGGGATTGAGTCCAACCCGAATTACGTCGATCCGGGGACGAATGCGGATGAAAACTATGTGGCAAGTTATGTTGAGGAAAATCCGGATAAATTTTATGGCGAAGGTGCCGAAGTTTTCACTGTTGATGCACTGCCAGATGAAGAGGCATTGAAAACGGAACTCCTTGCCGCTGCCGAGGAAACGCCTACGGTGACATCATCCACAACACGCGCACCGCCAGCCACGCGAACGGTTGTTGTCGAGAATAAGACCTCGGGGGCGACTTGGTTCTTCCTTATCTTCGGAAGTATCATCGTTGTTGGCGTGATTCTGTTAGTGATGTATAACAAGGGTTATTTTTAGGTGGAAAATGGCACTATTTGGTAGAAAAGACGGCAAATCCCTATTCGGTAGACGGAAAGACACTGAACCCAAGAAACCGGAACGGCATGAGTTGGTCGACATCCCGCTGGATAGCATGATTGAACTCTCCGACATCCTCACTTATGAGGAGACTGGAGATACTTCGCATGCCTTCAAACTGGTCATACGCAAGAAGTATGAAGCGGACAGTCTCCGCCGTTATATGTATCACGTCCGTGACGCAGAGGAGGAGGTTGTTATCGGGGTCGATCATATCGCTGGAACGAAGGACGACTACGAGATTTCCCGATGGATTGTTGACGACGAATGTGAACTCGGCGATCCGTTGCCCGATGCGATGACCCTCTATTTTCCAAACCCAGACAGTGAAGGTGAGGACATCGCTATCGAATATAACCGACAGGACGTTGTCCCCGCAACGCTTACCTTGACGAACCCTGAAGGGGAAGAGAAGTTCAATGTTGAGCTTCATGAGTACGCCAGTGATAACGACGAGTACATGTCTATTGAACGCTGCGGCGACTGGTTAACGTTCTACGTCGGCGAACTCATCACGCGATCGGATATAGAAATCTATCCCGCACTGGAAGCACCCTCTAAACGCAAGTAAGTTTTATCCCTGATTTACTGGTAAGGCGAGGCTCTCCGACCTCGCCTTCTCTTAGAGGGGGTGCTTAACTATCCAACTTCAAGTCCGCGTTGGAAATCCACATACATGGTTACAGGAGGTGGATGGGAATGAACATTTTAGAGATGCCGGATCGCAAGGTTTACGGACTTGTGATTAAAATTCTGAACATTACGAAAAAACAATACTGCTCCCCTTTCCACTAACCCCTCCCCTAACAAAAAGAATCGTAAATTACCCTTTTGGGTACTCTCTATCTGAACTTATAATCAATTTTTCCAAATTATGCAGGTTTTTCTACGAACTCATAGCGAGTACGCGTCATGAATGGTTGAAAGTTATACGAAAGTTAATCATAGAATATGCGAGATGACGAAACCCTAAACGGGTCTCTTCGAGTTTATCGTAGCTCAGAGCGAGTTTTCGATAAGTATCCTGCCACCCAAAAGTTCGCTCGACCTTATATCGTTCTTTGTATATCTCTTTGTCAAACCAGCGAAACTTACGCGCGATGACGATGGGTTCTTTAGCATTCCGACGGTTGGGATAAATCACGGGTTTCAATCCGTGTTTTCTAATCAACTGATGATTCGCCTTAGAATCAAACGCCGAATCAAGGGTGAGAGCAGACCCTGACAGATCCATGCCAATACGTTTGCTAAAGGCGATTATATCCCTGAAGGACCTCGGGCAAAATCGTTGTATCATGGGCGTTGACGGGTTTCATCGTTATCGGTCCTATGATGAACCCATGATTATCGGTGATCGTCACCTCTTTTTCGCCTTTCTGATGTTTGTGTCCGGAGTATCCGATACCGTCGCCCCTTTTTTCACGACGGTATTTGACCCATCTCCATGAAGGCGGGTCGTGTCAAGTTTACCGGTATCAAGTAAATGGATGACAGATGCTTGAAAAAGGTTCTCATAGGAACCATCTTTTGACCAGCGATGATGCCATTTATAGACATTCGACCAATGCAGTTCATTCCGCCGGGTTCGGAGTTGATTCCATTGAATGCCTGTATGTAAAACATAGAGAATATAGTTGAATATCTTGTAGAAAGAAAGTTTCGGCTTTGGACCTTTGATGCGTTTCTTGAGATGTGGAACCAGATATACTGATTAAAATCCTTACGCGAAACTTGCTTCGGAATCCCGTTGTATCTCGGCGACTTTTCAGATTCAGTTGTCATAAGAGCACCTTTCATAAAGTAAATGGGTATCAATAGTGAAATAAAGGGACATAAAGTATCCCTTTTTATTCCACTATTTTACTACATTTCTATGTTTTACTCAATATGACTTCGATAATAAGGTTGATGACATCACACCTCTTATGGACATGACTAATCTTAGGACGTTAAATCTCGGTTATAATCAAGTTAACGACATTGCACCACTCGCCGGATTAACAAACTTACGGAAATTAATCATTAGCGAAAATCCGATTAGCGATATAAGTCTAATTACGCAGTTTACACAACTAAGAACTTTATTTCTCGGAGGTATTCCTATCAAAGATGCGTCCTTTCTTACGGAACTAACGGAATTGAAAACTTTAGTCCTCCCTAACTGTCAAATCAGTGAAATAAGTCAGATCGCAAGACTCACACAATTGCAATGGTTATCTTTAGATGACAATCAGATTAGCAATGTCAGACCTCTCGTTAATCTATTAAACTTGAAACACTTATCTCTTGTGAGAAATCCTATTAGAAACAGGGAACCGCTCTTAACCCTATTGCGAAAAAATCCTGGTATAAAAATATATCTCAAACGCATCGGCGCAGAACCATTGCCTGTCACTTTATCTTATTTCTCTGCAGCGTATGCGGACACTGGCGTTACTCTTAAATGGAGAACCGAATCAGAGGTTGAAAACGCTGGTTTCTACATTTACCGTAGTGAAACAAAGATGGGTGAATTCAAAGTCGTCAATCCTACACTCATTCAAGGCGCAGGCACAACGAGTGAACGCAACGAATATACATGGATAGATACCACTCCTAAACCGAATATCGTCTATTACTATCGAATAGTAGATGTCTCGCATGCGGGGGTTCGCAAGCAATTAGCCACGGTGCGGATGAGTGGACTGGTGTCCGCGAGCGGCAAACTGACTGTGCGATGGGCGGATTTGAAGGCGCAGGACTGATTTACTGCATGTATTCGGGGTTGGCATGCTTAAAAAGCACGTCAACCCTTAAACATATACTAAAGTTTGGACGATAAGGAGAAACACAAATGAAGAAATTTCTAACGAAAATCGGTTACATGGCTTTTGGTCGTCTACTCACGATTATCGGTTACCACTTCGGAAACGTAGATAATAACAGCGTTAACGCCCAACAACCTTTAGGAACTTTCGTCGAAATCGTTGATAAAATTCGCGTTCGGCAGGTGGAAATTGGTGGAAATTGTCGGTTCTGATGTAACGTTTTGCCTAAAAATTGTGTCTTTGTATATAGTCATCTGTTGTCGTAAGGAAATTGTGTGAACCGTATTGCAGGACGCAATGTCTGAGCCTCAGTTCGGACAGTCAAAATTGCGTAAGCCCTGTCAAAAAGGAGATTCGATGTTCAATTTTATGAAAAAGATACGATTTCTGACCTTCACACTACTATTGGCTTCTATTTTCTTTTTATCCACAAAAGTAGCAACGGCTCAAGTTGATATTCCCGAACCTACTCCGCCCCCGCTCGCTATACGCGGGGCTTTTGGATTAGATCCATTCTATCAACAGTGGATTGATGTGGGAGGAATGCCTGTCTTGGCATCAGAGCAGGTGAATCCCTACGCTGTCAAGGAGGCTGCATATTTAATCAGTCAGATGATCGGACATCGTCAAAATATACTACAAGCGATGGCGGAAGATGGGGTGCGTTTTTCTGTGATGGCGCATAACGAGTTGACGACGCAGATACCCGAACATAGCCATTTACGTCCTAAATTTTTTAATGACCATCGTAGCCGGGGTTTAGGAGGTCAAACAACAACTTGTGGTGAAGAAAATCTGCTTAATTATCAGGGTGATCCGTATTGGACTGAAAATGTACTGATTCACGAGTTTGCTCATACCTTACACAATATAGGTCTGAATACAGTTGACCCAAGTTTTGATGTTCGACTCAGGGTAATGTATGAGGCAGCGTTAAAGGCGGGGTTGTGGCAAGGCACTTTCGCTTCTACAGATCATCATGAGTACTGGGCTGAAGGGACGCAATCTTGGTTTAACATCAATGAAGAACACGGTCCCCTACACAACCATGTTAACACACGAGCGGAATTGAAGGATTATGATCCAGATCTCGCGGCATTGCTCATTGAAGTCTACGGGGATAGGAGGTGGCGATACACACCGCCTGCGACTCGGACGCATCTACCGCATCTTCAAGGGTTCAATCCAGAGGATTCCCCAACGTTTGAATGGCCTCCTGATTTGATTGAGTTGTACTATCAATTGGAGAATCCAGACAGTGATAGCGGTGGCGAGTGGGTGAATTTACCGCCACACGATCCAAGTGAGCTTGCAAGTCTGAATGAACCAAGAACTATAGGAGGCGACACGGAAATCCTCCTCGTAAACTTCACCGGAATTGATGTTCTGTTATATCATGTGGCTTCTGATGGAACGGAGACCTTCCGCGCACGCCAAAGTCAGGACATTCGCTCTTTTGGGACCAATGCGGGGGATATATGGCTGCTCAAAGACGAGAACGGCGATGATCTTGCTGTGTTTCGTGCCGAAAAGAAAACAGGACGCATATTAGTCGGGCGGGAACTGTTAGGGCTTCCGCCTGCTCCGACATTCGTTGAAAATGAACTGACAAGTTCTATCGCCGGTCCGAAAATAGAGGGACCATGGCTGTGGACGATCGCACCGACAGGGAAAATTGGTGGAGCAGAAGCTGCCGCTTCGGGAATAGATTGGCTGGCGGAGGTTAGTAATAACTCCGTTACAGAGCATCAAGTTGCTACCAGCGGTGTAACCGCCGGGGATGAAGTAGGAAACACGGTGTGGATGCTTAGAGAGCTCTCTGCCACAGATGAAGATAACATCAATAAAGTAATGAATGCTACCGGGCTGGGAACCGGCAATATAGAATACCATGTCGCTTACGGTTATATTAGTTTAGATTCTCCAGATGAACAGAATACAAGGATGTTCGTCGGAAGTGATGATGCTGTTAAGGTCTGGCTCAATGGTGTTTTGGTTCACGACAACCCTGTTGATCGAGGCGCGACTGATTACCAAGAGGATTTCCCTGTCACTCTCAAACAAGGGACGAACATCTTGTTAGTTGCTGTTTACGAACTCTGGGGGCGGTGGAGTGGATTTTTTGGATTTGAAAACGACGCTGTATATACCGTGTCAAAGATTGTGGAAGACGAACCTACAGTTCCTCGTGTGTTCATTGATGCCTCAAAACGTCCGCCGATGTATTGGGCGGATACAGACGCAGGCACCCTCCATCGCCTCGTGGGCGCTGAAGTGGAAAACCTGCTGCCAAGCATCCAGAATGCAGCGACCAGCCTTGCACTGGATACAATACACGGCAAAATCTACTGGACAGAGAAAACCGGTGAGCGCACGGGCAAGATCCGTCGTGCCAATCTTGATGGCACAAACGCTCAACTCGTGAAGTCCCTTACGAGTGTACCCCTCAGTATTGCACTTGATACTGCGAACCGCAAGATTTACGTGCTGAATTCTTGGGGTAAAGTTCAACGCCTTAACCTCGACGGTTCCAACTTCCAACCGAATCTCATCACCGACTTGGAATCTCCGAAAAATATTGCTGTGGATGGAGGGACCAGCAAAGTCTATTGGACAGAGCAGACCAGCGACACAACCGGAAAGATCCGTCGTGCCGATTTTGACGGCTCCAATATGGAATTGGTAAAAGAACTAACGAGTGTACCCCTGAGTATCGCACTTGACACCACAAACCACAAGATTTACGTGACGAACGCTTGGGGGAAAATCCAACGAATGAACGTCAACGGTTCCAACTTCCAACCGAATCTCATCACCGACTTGGAATCGCCAGACGGTATCGCTGTAGATGCGGTAAATGGGAAAGTCTATTGGACGGAGAAGGGAGGCATCAGTCGCGCAAATCTCAACGGCAAGAATATCGAAAATATCGTTACGGGTTTAGACGCACCCGCCAATATCGCCTTGGGTGTTATACCAACCGACGCAACAATTGCCGCTGCTCCTACAACAGTTATGGGTATTCCTGGTGAAACTGATTTGTACGCCAACTACCCAAATCCATTCAATCCAGAGACATGGATACCGTATCAATTGGGAATACCCGCAGCAGTCAGTATCGCTATCTATACTGCGGATGGAAAGTTGGTTCGGACCTTGGATTTAGGACATCAGTCCGCGGGGGTGTACCACATCCGGAGCCGTGCGGCATATTGGGATGGCAGAAACGCACTCGGTGAACCTGTGGCAAGTGGCGTGTATTTTTATACACTCACCGCAGGCGAATTCACGGCAACGCGTAAAATGTTGATACGGAAATAAGCCTGCCGCTTTAACCGCGCTTACCAGGGGAGTTCTATGCAAGTGAAAACGTTTTTGCGATCGCAGTGATTGAAAACGTGGTGATAGACGAGGAAGAGCGTTCCTGGTGTGGATTTTATTTTACAATCAGTCGTTTTAGACGTGGAAGTTCCATTTTTTTTTACTGGATGTAACGTTTCGCCTAAAAATTGTGTCTTTATAAAGGGTCAACAGTTGTCGTAAAGAAATGGTGTGAACCGTATTGCGGGACACACCGTCCGAGGCTCACTCTCGAAGTGGGCGTTTTTTTGCACATACATATCGGTCTATTTTCGCGCCGGCAGGAGGAACCGCTGTGGAAACACAAGACGATGTTCAGTTGATTCACGCCGTTTTATCAGGCGATGAGACAGCATTCGACATTTTAATGGGAAGATACCAAAAGAGTATTCACACCTACGTGTGGCAGAAAATCGGTGATTTCCGCGACGTGGAAGAAATTACACAAGATACCTTCTTCCGCGCCTATCAGAAGCTTTCAACGCTGAGAGAGCCAAGCCAGTTTCTGCCGTGGTTGTTCGTCATTGCGAAGAATCTGTGTCTGAATCGGCTCCGCGATCAACAACGCGCCATACCCTCGCAATCGTTGGAGGACACCCCCAGAGGAGAACTCGCGGCATCTGCTTACACGCGTTACGTCTCAGAACAGCGCGAGACAGAAGCCACCGAACATCGTTTTGAAATCATCGAAAAACTTTTGGAAAAATTGTCCGAGGGTGAACGCACCGTGATAATGCTGCATTATCTCGGTGGAATACCAACGAAGGAGATTAGCAAATCCGAGGGAGTGTCGGAGGAGGCAATACGGACGCGCCTCCATCGCGCCCGCAAACGGCTCAAAGAGGAAGGCGTAGACGTGATCGAAGAGGTTTCTGGGGGCGTGCAGATACCGGCGCGTATCAAGCAGAACGTCATGCGAAGAATTGTTGACCTGAAGCCGAGACCTGTTCCGAAACGGCAACCGTTTTTGCCGTGGGTGGCTATTGGCACTGCTGTGGTTGTCGCACTCGTATTGCTGCTGAGTGTCAGTAACGTATACCTCCCGCATCTTCAGAAACTTTACAGTCTCTATTTTGCGGGCGATGCTGAAAGGCGTTTTGATGCCGATTTTACCCTAACGCTCGGAACCCATAGGAGTGGTGCTGATCTGTTAGATGCCCTGCGGGAAGAAAAAATCAGGATCAGCGAATGGGCGGAGGAACTCCTTGAAAACCCTGAGTTTCCGGTGGCGGCAGCGGAAACGACGGTGGAGATTGTTGTTGTTTCTATGCTGGAGTTAGGGTTTGCTGAGGAGGAGTTCGCCACCCGTGATACGATCTATGCGCGCGCAAAACAGAGGGGACTTGAAATGTGCCCAGCGGAGGCTGCCGTGCAGCTGCGTCTGCAATTTCGTGACCAACCCGACTGGACAACCAGGGAGCGGCTGTCGGAGTTTTTCGTTGCGAGTGAACCGCTTGTGCTGACGCGTGATGGCTTCCCGAAGATTTTCAGTGTCGTGCGGGATGATGACGAATCGCACCCCGAAACCGGTATCAGTTTATGGCTGATTGCAGGGGGTGCCGCGGATGCCGGAGATGTGCAACGCCCTATCAGACGGTTTAGCGCCTCCGATCCTGACGGGGTTGACCACTTTGGTCGTTTTGCCTTCGTTATTCCGAAATAGAGAGGAGACAGCCCTTCACAGAATGTCGGTCAAAATTGCGTCCATCCTGTTTTATGACTTGTATTTGCGTCGAGAACCCTAAAAAAAATCACAGCGACTTTGAAAATCGGACAGGTCTCTGATCAAGAGTGTCCAAAGTTTAAGCTGTGGCATTGATAAGGAAGGAACACTATGAAAACAATCAGGAAAACGCCGATAATATTTTTTACAACGAGTTGTTTAATTGTTTTATGTACCGGACTTCTCGGATGTGGTCAAGAGCAACAAATGCTTGCCCCTGTCATGATGGCTGTCGTTGATGAACCCGCGACGGAGGAATCCGCGATGTCAGCAGAAACACCGGAATACTCACCCTACGATGTGAACCTCGATAACAAAGTAGATCCTACGGATTTGCAGTTGGTCGTGCTTGCCATGGATGAAACATCGCCTGAAAACCCAAGATTAGATGTGAACGGCAACGGCGTTGTGGATCGGATGGATTTAGGACTTATCTATGAGAACATGGACACCCACATGGCATCTATCACGCCCTCCCTTGAAATCCCTTTTGATCTTACCGATGTAGAGATTCCTCCCACACGCGGCGTGCCGGCGGGCGTGAAGGTATTAGAGACGGATAAAGTTTTCCATCTCACCACAGAAGGTTTTGCTGAGGAGCAGCAGAATTGGTTAGGGATATTCGACACGGCTGAAGCAGCGACACAAGCAGCACCTGTTGTTGAATTCTTTGACGCAGTCAAGGTATCCTTGGCAGGCTGTGCCAGTGGCGATATATCATTTCTGCCCGAAGTCTATCTCCTCTTTACCAGTAGAGCAGAAAGACAAAAATTCAAGCAGGCGTTGCCAGGTGGATTTATAACAACTGTCCATGAACATCCCCCTGCAACCGATGAAAGATGGAACAATTGGTGGGAAATCAACGCGGAACCGTTAATAATCGTTGATTTAAAAGATGCCTATTTTGGTATCGGTATTTATCCAAACAATCCGTGTCAGAATTTCCGGTAACTTTTCTAACTCGCTGATTTTAGGGATGTGCCTCAAACGCACGGTATGCGCGATGGCTCGGTGTGCAAGATGCCACCCCGCATACGTTTACATAGAATCCGAGGAGGATTCGCCGATGAAAAGAAAACGAACAGTTACGTTCTCTATTACTTTTTTGATTCTGATTCTGCTTATTTTCGGGTCAGGAACATCTTCCGCTCAAGACTTTCAAGAAATCCTTACGAAATACCGTCATATATTTCAACGCGAGGATATTCAACCGGTACTGGCAGACGCGCTGGAAGGTCTGAAAGCCGACTACATTCAACGTAGGATCACTGTTGCCGGCATTAATGAGGTCCTGAATAACCCGGGTGTTCTGAAGCAGCGCCGCCACCACCTTTACCTCCCGGGGCTGGATGCTAAGTACGTAACGCTTCTGAGAGAAGCACTTCCGAAGAACAATGGCGAGCTGCGGGAGCTGTTCAGAGACCCAGGAGTCCTGAGCGTGCTTCAAGATCGAGCCGCAATTACGCAATTTGAGCAAGTGTTCAGGGCGGAAGTGGGCGCAGCGGAAGTGGGCAAAGCCCGTAGAACCGGTGGGCACAGCTGTGGTGTCGGGTGGAGCCCATACGCATACAATCTAAAAGCCCCGAAAGTGATGATGTATGCTGTAGAATTTGAATATGATGCCGTAACGCATACCGGGTATTACTGTAAAACCATAGAGATTCGGACAGGTGATGCTTCCATTGAGAATCTCGCGGGATGGCATCTGTATCTCGGGACGCTCTATAACGAGAGTCACGTCCCTTTGAAAATTCCTGAAGAACATTCTCAAGTGAGAGATGGGATTTTGAGGCTTACCTCAGACATGTTAGGTCTCGAAACGTTCCCCTGTAACACAGTGAATGGGATGTCTCATCCTTTACCGGGGTTTCACTACGTGCTAAAAACGGATGAGAATCTCTTAGTGGATACTGCCTATAGCTGCTTTGTATGGGGCCAAAATGCGCATACCGAGGTTGAGGGTGTAACTGTAAAGAGTCCGCGTCAGGTTTCGAGTGCTATGCTTCGCGAGATGGAAGCCCCGCGGCTGGAACGCTATATTCAAAACAGTAGTGGCACTTACATAACCGATATGCCGCTACAGGAATTCGCGTGGGATCGCGCGATTCTCAGCGATTGGTTACTGCCAGCGTTACAGGGGAACACCGGTCTTGGCACTCCCGACTCGCCCAACGATGTCGTTGTGGAAGCACAATCCCTCGCAGAAACACAATCCCTCGGTCAGATCGCCTTCAGCGAGGTGATGTTCACGACAAAGGGTGGCCTCTTTCCGCAACCGCAGTGGATAGAGTTATACAACAATACGCCCAAGGCTGAGGAACCCATAAGTTTGGAGGGATGGAAGTTGATCATTGAGAGCCGCGATACGGATGAGCACCACCAACGCTGTGTGATTCAACTGGCAGAGCACCACATTGTTTCTAAAGGGAGTGCCCTGTTGGTGACACGAAATCGTCGGCATTCCAAGAAGATCACAACCGATACCATTTACGATCTGAACCAACACCATAGTGCCGTTCGGGGACTTGACATGCAGGGCACCGCGGTGTTAGGACAGCAAGGATTTACACTGCGGTTGTTTTCACCAGAAGGGACGTTAGTCGATAAGGCCGGGAATCTTGCGGAAGGACGTGTGATCTGGGAACTCCCTTCAGGTTCCACAGAAACAGGTGAGCGGACATCGCTGATCCGAAAGTATAAAGACCGTAAGCCCCTCGACGGCACTGAACAAACGAGTTGGGTACGTGCGACAGACAAGTCGCTATCGGTGAAAACGTATTACGGGCATCAGACGGACATCGGGACACCGGGGTTTCGGAGCGGTGGCATTAACCCTGTGACGTTATCGCAGTTCCGGGCAACTCGGACAGAGGCAGGGGGACTGCTGGAGTGGACAACCGAGTCAGAGGTGGACAATGCGGGTTTTAATATTCTGCGGCGTGAAACGGAGCAGGGAAGCTTTGTGAAAGTCAACGCTGTGTTGATTCCTGGAAACGGCACGACGGCGGAGCGTCAGACCTATACCTGGACGGATACGACTGCGAAACCCGACACTGCGTATGACTACCAACTTGAAGACGTTTCGTTGTCGGGGGATCGCCAACGTCTCTCACGCGTTCGTATGCGGGGTCATATCTCTGCCGCTGGGAGATTGACAACGACGTGGGGTGAACTCAAAACAGAAGAATAAAAGAGCAAATTGGTGTTCAGTTTTCCATACATGATATGTGGTTTGAAAGGGAGGATCGGCATCCCGCCGACACTCCCTTTTTATTGCTTCTAATAGCATCAATACCTTCGCCAATTATCCGGGTCTGATTTGATGTGAAGTGTAATGAATAGCACCGATGGACCCAAGATGTTCAGCGATGTTGTTATAGTAAAATCCGAAAATAAGTTTACATTTTGGGAAACCCGCGCCCTGCTTCCCACCCGCTGTAGGAGGGAACTCCGATTCCCGACTCTTCTCCTATGGGTGTATAAGTAATTACAGGTTCTACTATAATAACACTCGTTTCAGGTTTTTACGGCGAACACGATCCCGTAGAACTGCCGGAGCGGTGTCGCTGATAAATGTGGACGCAAAACAGTAAATAATGATACAATCTCTGACAGGGGTCATGTTGATGATCAGTTATCCGCGGGGGGCTTGCAAGCGTGCGATTTGTTCTCGGAGTTCAGCAGTTTCGACTTCGGTTCTCTGTCGCGCAATGGTCTCCTGTTCGGCGCGCGTCTCGGCATCTTCAGCACGCGTTTCAGCTTGTTCAACCCGCGTTTCAGCCTGTTCAACCCGCGTTTCAGCCTGTTCAGCACGCAATGTGGCTGACTCTGCAGGCGTTTGAAGCCACTCTCTTGTAACAGGATTATAAATATCTAATCCTTCATCGCCAACATGGAACGCTAATCCCAAGGCGGGTGAACGTAAACCCCCATCTACACCTACCGGAACGTCTACGTAGCTGCCATCAACTAACTGAAACCCCATCAAGGGTGAGGGCAGATACAGCCCCTCGGCATCGTAGAGGAAATAGTCCTGAATATCCAACGCAGCATAGAGCTCCCGTTTGCCGCTTAAGTCGTTGGTGTAGGTGCTTTCGCTTGAGAATTCCATCACGAAATCCGGCGTTTTACCTTCCTCCCAGATCTTATAAGTTCGACGCGGTCCGCGCGGCATTCCGAAAGTCACAAGGACATCAGGGGCGACAACCCGACGCGGTACCCCCTTCTCGTAATACATCAGAATATCGCCGGAAATATAGACATCCGGCTGTGCCTCAAAATGCGCCTCAAGGGTTTGTAACGTCCGCATCAGTTGCCATCTATGAAGGTCGGTCGCTGCCATCGGTTCTCCATCACTGTCCGGATAATAAATGTCGCTTTCTTGGGTGGGAGCATAAGGGATTTCGGGGGACTTTGGATAGGTTTGCATCCGTGTTTCTCCTTTTTTATTAAGATACCCGAAAGATTAGCAGTTCGCGGTTGAGTTTCGGTGTCCGTCGTGTGTTAATTATAGCCCAAAATTGAGAGGGTGTCCAATTAATTCTAAACTTTACCACAACTCCATCAACGCCGTATGTTTACCAGATAAATCCCAGCTGCCACAAGAACAGCACCTACCAATAAGCTCAGCGTCAACGCGTCCCCTAAAAACACGTAACTAAACACCACACCCGACAGTGGCGTTGCGAAAAAGAGCACAACGAGTTTGCTCGCACTATACCTTTCAAGCACCGCAGTCCACGCCAGAAAACAGAAACCCGCGATAACACCACCTTGATAAAGCAACGCAGCACTACTTCTGAGTGTCAGTTGCATCGGCAGTCCACGCTCAAAAAGTAAATTCATGGCGATATAGCACGGGAGACTCAAGGTGAGCAACCACGCCAAGAGTCGATAGGGATGAATCGACTGGATGAGCAGTTTCGTCACGACAACGCGTAGCCCTAAAAAACATCCGCTTACAAGCACGATGATGTCGCCGAGGACGCTCGTTTCACCTTCTCCGAGGTTCGGGGCAACTGTTACGAAGACACCACTGAAGGCGACAATAATCCCCAAGGTTTTTGGAACAGAGAGACGCTCGCCGGGAATCCAGAAATGCGCAAAAATCGCAGTGAAAAAGGGGTAGACGTTAATGAAAATAGTGGAGCGGGATGCTGTCGTGTAGAGGGTACCGGTATTCAGGCAGATAATTTGGAGGATGAAGATCGTTGTGAGCAACAGTAGTCGGGGGAATTCACCCTTGCGCAAGCGAAGTGAGACACCGCGATAGACTGCCCACCCCCCAATAACGACCAGCCCAATCACGAAACGGAAGAACGCCAGTGCCATTGGCGGAAAATCTTCCAAGCCGATTTTTATTGAGGGCGAATTCCCGCCCCAAAGAAACGCGAGGAGCAAACTGAGAGCAATAATTTTCCCGTGTGGCTCCTCGCTAATAACACTTGGTCTTGGCGGTGTCCCGATAGTCTCTTTTCTACTCAAAGGAAACTGTTATCCTCGGTGGAGGTTATTGTTCTCTGAAAAATTTGGGATCAATCGTAGGCACCGGGGCGGTGATTGCCCATTAATCGCTGTTGACGTTCCGTTGCCTGCTCCAAGATTTCCTCATTGAACTGAAACCGATTCAGGTAGGGTGGGAATTTCTGAGTGATCATCCGATTCGCGTAATGCACCTGTAATAAGTATCGAGTCTGGTCGCTACGGTTTGCTGTACCGCGGTGCCAGACCTCGCTTCGGAAAAGCACAACATCGCCAGAATTACAGAGGATACTCTTTTCTGTCGCGCCTTTCCATTCCGTTGCACCGTCGGGTCTCCGTCCCGAAAGATGGCTACCGGGGATGAACTTCGTTGGACCGAGGTCTTCGTAAAGATCGTCCAAGTAATAGTGTGCAGTTGAGATGAAAATTGGTACCTTGACGCGTGGATCTTCGAGAAGGTCTGCAGGTAAGGGGATCGGCAGCCAATCTGCGTGTAACCCTTGATCGGGACGACCGGGTCCCGTTACCCATGCTGTCATACCGATGACGTGACAATCTTCGCCGTGCACTGCCTCTGCCAATTCGATAACTGGAGACAAATCAAGGTATTGTAAGAAGACAGGGTCGCGGTTGAAGGCGTTATTAATATGTTTGTTAAGGAAACCGTTCCCGTTCTCTGGTGTGCCGTGCCGATCAAAACTCTCAGGGATTGCCGTTAGCCGATCCATCGCAGCACGCAGTTCCGCAAGTTGTTCGCCTTCGATAACCTTCGGTAGATAGGCGTATCCGTCTTCCTCCATCGCCTTGACTTGGCCCTTGAGGTCAGGATAGGCTACAAGAGGTAAGGCTTGGCTCATTGTTTTTTCTCCTTATTGTAAAAAACTCGAAATGGAATCTTCCACTTGTGCATTTTACAACTTTTTAGGCTCGCTGTCAACTTTTTTTCCGAACAATTCGTTAACAAAGTGCATCCAATAGAGTATATAAAGTAACAAACAGTCATCACAAAAAGGAGAAAATCGAAAATGAAAACTGCAACTGTGACAGCCAAGCACCATGAAATCTCTAAAGACACGGCGATCCGCGTCCTCGGAACTGTACTCGAATCCCTACCGGGGAACCTATTTCAGGTGAAATTAGAAGAGAACGACTACAAAGTTATGGCATACCTCGCTGGCAAATTGATGCAGCACAAAATTTGGGTGCTTCCTGGCGATCAGGTTACCGTGGAACTTTCTCCTTATGACTTGACGCGAGGACGCATTGTCTGGCGGAACCCCGGCACTTAGGTATGTTGCCTGAGGAGTTTCTTTCATGCCACCTATGAATCAGACTATGGAAGGCATTGTCATAAAATCGATAAGTGGTGCTTATGAGGTGCAAGTGGGCAAACGCAGCTACACTTGTGCCTTGCGGCACCACCTCATCGAAGATGAAAAACGGCGACTCGCTGAGACAAAAGAGATGCCGTACGTCGATCTCGTCGCCGTCGGTGACCGGGTACGCATTTCTACTGCTATGTCCACAGAAGACAGTGGACACATTGAGGAATGTCTTCCCCGTGACACCCAGTTTGGACGTATCCGCATGGACGGTTGGCGACAGGTTATTGTCGCTAACTTAGATATGCTACTCATTATCTTTGCCGCACGGCACCCGAAACTCAAGCTACGGATGCTTGATAGATTTCTCGTCACCGCGGAGGCATCTGATGTTGAACCTGTTATCTGTATTAACAAACTTGATTTGGCGAAATTCGAGAATGTACAACGTGAACTCAAATTATATGAAGAATTAGGTTATAAAGTGGTTTATACAAGTATCGTGACAGGTGTTGGTGTTGAAGAATTGCGGGAGGTGATGCGCGATAACATTTCTGCAATTGTAGGTTCATCGGGGGTTGGAAAATCGTCTCTGCTTAATTCGGTGCAACCGGGACTCCAATTACGTACGGGTGAAGTAGATACACGCATTCATAAAGGAAGGCATACAACCACAGAAGTCATGCTCTTACCCCTCGAATTCGGTGGATTCGTCGCGGACACACCCGGTATCCGAACCCTCGGCTTGCTTGAAGTTGATGAAGAACAGGGATTAGATATTCATTTTCCGGAGATGCGGTCTTATATTCCGGAGTGCAAATTCGCTGCATGTACGCACCAACACGAACCAGCGTGTGCTGTCAAGCAAGCGGTTGAAACTGGCGATATTAATCCGCTCCGATATGAAAGTTATCTCCGGATATCTGGATTCAAGGAAGGGAGATATGAACGAAACTCAGATAAGAAAAGAACTGATAAGAGAAGAACCGACCGAAACACGCGACGACGTAAACGCTGACCAACAAAAATGGGAAGATGCCATTCAGAACTTGATGCGTATTATTGAAAGGAGTGAACAGAAACTCGGATATTTCCAGAACCGCGTGAAGCAAGCACAATTCATGGATCGTCCGAATCAACGGATGATTCGAGCCGCGGGGGCGCAAGTTGGCGCACACTCAGCGCAATTGGAAGGCTTGAGAAGTCAATTGCGTCAACTGGAACGGCTTCACGGGGGCGGCATTCACCTCCGACATATCAATGAAAATGAACTCCGTCGAATTTGGGGATGGATAAACCGACCCGGTGTCAGGAATCTCCTTTACACGACACAGGTATCCTTTGAAACGTTTCTCGAAGATTGGCGCCGTTGGATTGAAAATGAACAGATGCACGCACTCGCTATTGAGATCCGGACGACACGTTTTCTTATCGGATTTGCTCTCCTCCACTCTGATGTGGACACTGTTACCCTCGAATTCGTCATCATTCGACCCGATTATCGCGCTCGCGGATACGGCACTGACGCGCTCCTTGAAGTAGTACATTACGCGTTTGAACAGTTGAAGGCTGAGCACATCACACTACAAGTATCACCCGACAATGGACCCGCACTCATCTGTTTTGAGAATGCAGGGTTCCAATACCTCAGTTACACCGACACCACGGAACAGGGTTACACGATGGGTATTGAGCGTAGCGAATGGAGCGGTGAAAAGGTGGTAGATGAAGAGGACGTTGTTCCACAATTGAGTGCTCCACTCAGCGTGTTTTTCGATCCCGTAGAATGATTTTTCTCGCAAAAACTGATTGTGTATAGGCGTGTTGCACAGCGCATCACGTCCCTTAGAAGAGGACAGAGAATTGGCATTTCTCTGTCCTCTATTTTTTCTGATTGATGTTTTCGCCCCTATTTTTTAATTTTTTTCATAGGAACATGCAAAAGTGCATCCGAAAATGTGTCTAAGTGAATCATTGTCGTTTTTTTAAATGACAGTGGTATCCTATTGCCGCTGTATTGCGGAAAAAGGAGGTATTTGTTATGTTAGCAAACCAGAGGAGGTGTGACACTTAGTGTTACACCCATGTGGTGTGACCTAAGTGTCGCACTCTTTGGAAAGGGACAGGGGGTTTAAACCCCTCTGTCCCCTATTTTAAACATGCTATGTTCGGGTAGCGCGCGATATTTGCTACGCGTCGCGGACTGAACCGAATTTTTATGGCATATTTTTGCGTTTCTTGATATACTTTTCTTAGTATATAGTCACGTGCGGTTTGCAAAAGGCGATCTTTATGAAATGTCATTGACCCGCTTGCACCGTTTCCAATCACAAACAATAGGAGGATAAGGAGGTAGCCATTATGTTGTCAATAAACCACGCCGTATTTCACCTGGAAGTATTCAATTATGGCGGTGGTGCCTCTGACCTTTATCGATAATTGATTAAGGCATAGGCGCGATCGCCCGCATTTGAGGGAGTTGCTTTATCTATGCCCAAGTTCAATCCCGACTTTTGGGAAATTCCGGTCCCGCCGGAGTATTTCGATCAGTTTACTACCGAGGACTATTTCTGGTATCGAGCACCTGATGACGAATATACAGAGATGCGTCGCGCCAAGCGACTGGCAGTGCTCAAACAGATTCGTTGGATTATCGCGAACGAACTAACCAAACGCCAAGCCGAGTGTATTCAACTCTACTTCTATAAAGGTAAAACACAAGAGGAGATTGGGGATATTCTCGGTATTTCCCGCCGTGTTGTCAGTCAACACCTTTTTGGTGTTACGCGGAACGGGAAGCAGATAGGGGGGGCGGTTAACAAAATCCGAAAGGTGTGCCGAAAACAGGGAATACAGTTTCCGTAGGTAGAACCTAATCTATATATTAACCTCATCAGTGCCCTTCAATGCGGGAGGAACCTTAAAGGGGACCTCTCGCTTGAAAGCACTTTAAGCGAATGTTGTTGGGATTCGGATATCCCTTCTACAGTTTGCAGTCGGTAAGAAAAGTTCTCAACTGACTTCCTTGAACCGATACCCAACCCCGTGTACCGTCTCAATATGCTTGCCGAATTCCCCGAGTTTACGGCGAAGACGACTGACATGCGTATCTACTGTCCTATCAATTCCGTAATACTCTTCTCCCCATATTACGTCCATGAGAATATCGCGGGTAAAAACGCGTCCTGGTGAACGCGCGAATAACGTAATAAGTTTGAATTCAGTTGCTGTGAGATCGATTGTGCCGTTTTCTGTCAAGACTTGATGTTTGTCCAGATCAATTGTAAGTCCATGCGTTTCAATCTGCTGGGTGTTTTCTGTTTGTTTACCGGCTTGGAGACGACGTAGCACAGCCGATACCCGGAGTACGACTTCTCTCGGACTAAAGGGTTTTGTGATGTAATCGTCTGCACCGAGTTCCAACCCCGCCACCCGGTCCCGTTCTTCGACCTTCGCGGTTACCATCACAATCGGAATGTTTTTCGTCCGTGGATCGTTCTTGAGTAGACGACAGACGATAAGTCCGTCCACCTCTGGGAGCATCAAATCTAACAGAATGAGGTCTGGCGGTCTTTCGACAGCGCGATGGAGAGCATCGGCACCGTTCCGGACGTAATCTGTTTCAAAACCTGCTTTTTGTAGATTGTATCGCAGTAAATCCACGATGTCACGTTCATCTTCAACTATCAGAATCTTTGCGTCCATTTAAGTCATCCTTACGGTTATACGGTTAATTATGATTACATCTCTATTTTAACAAATTATGTGCTATCGTGTCAATTTTTAGCACTGTTTTTTATATTATGGGACTTCCGCGTGCGGCTGTTTTGTAGCATGATGCACGTCGCATCTATGGGAGTACGCCGCAAAACTGTTAGTTTGTGCCACAGGCCGCCTGCGTTTTTTATACGATCCCTTTCTCATGGCGCGGAGGTGATCAAAATTGCGTAAGTCCTGTATTATTTATCGTAAAACCCATAATTACTTGGACATTGTGGAGAGGCGAGGATACAATCCTCCGCCCAGCGGTGATGAAGGTGCTTTGATTGGGTGTTTCTCCGCCGACAAGAAAATTGTTCGTATTTGCCGCTCCAATAATTTTCAGTCTCGTGACGCGGTATAGTCGGAATCGGACAGCAGTAAAAAATATAATGAAAATGCGCGGGAAATGTGTTATGATTTTTATAGTGAAGCCGGAAAATATGTGAACACTCTGGGAACACAACACACCTCTCTTTCGCTGGTGAGGTTTCTAACCTTGCCCTCCGTTGGGGCATAGGTAATTATGGCTTTACTATATAAAACAGAAAGGGGTAATGACTTATCACAACACTAATAAATATATTTCAGTTGTCATGGCGGACTTGGAGACCACATTTTTGCTTTATCTGTGTTTTTGTTGCGTTCTCGCTTTCTTCTCATAACGTCTTCGGTATGCGTGGATTTACCGCAGAGAGTGCCGCTACACAAAAGCAGTATGAAACCCGTTTTAAGGAACTGGTTTCAGCAGAAAGATGTCAACATAAATTGCGGTATCTGACTGAGGAGCCTCACCTCGCGGGGACAGAGAATAGCCGCAAGATCGCGGAATACCTGCGAAGTGAATATGAAAGTTACGGTTTACAGGTTCAGATATACGAGTATTATGTGTATCTTCCCCACCCGCTTGAGGTGCATGTAGAATTGCTCTCACCTACCCAGCATCTCGCTGTCGGCAAAGAAGCGAGTTGGGAGTGGGACAAAGATTCTTATGAAACAGAAATTGTGCCAGGCTACAACGCCTATTCGCCCGATGCAGATGTAACAGCCGAACTTATCTACGTCAATAAAGGATTACCTGAGGACTACCAATTTCTCGCCGAACAAGGTATCTCGGTGGAGGGAAAAATTTGTATCGCACGATATGGGGGCAGTTATCGCGGCGTGAAAGCTAAAGTCGCTGGTGATAACGGGGCAGTCGGTTTGCTTCTATACTCGGATCCCGCAGACGATGGATACATGCGCGGGGATGTTTATCCCCGGGGTCCGTGGCGTTCAGCTGACGCAATACAACGGGGAACCGTGAAGTATATCTTTCAGCACGCCAGCGATCCGCTGACACCCGGTTGGGCGGCGACGAAAGATGCCGAGAGACTCTCATTTGATGAAGCCACGGACCTTCCCGATATTCCTGTGATGCCCCTCGCTTATAGGGATGCTGAACCGTTTCTGAAGGCACTCGCAGGACCGAATGTTCCGTCCGAGTGGCAGGGCGGATTACCTCTTACCTATCACATTGGACCGGGACCTGCGAAGGTGCGGATCAAGGTGCGTTGTGAGCATAGCATCCGCCCCATCTATAATGTAATTGCGACTTTAGAGGGCACGGAATATCCAGATCAGTGGGTAGTCTTGGGAAACCACCACGATGCTTGGATTTATGGGGCGGCTGACCCCGGCAGCGGCACAACCTCGCTCTTAGAGGTCGCACAATGCTTGGGTGAACTTGCCAAAGCCGGGACACGTCCGAAGCGAACGATTGTTTTTGCTTCATGGGACGCTGAAGAATTCGGTATCCTCGGTTCAACAGAATGGGTTGAGGATTTGAAGACGACGCTCCAGCAGAAAACGATCGCGTACCTGAATGTCGATATCGCCGCAACGGGCGGACGATTCTATGTAAGCGCAACGCCATCACTCCGCGAGCTAATGCGTGAAGTAACCCAAAATGTTATTGATCCGGGGACACTCAAATCGGTTTACAAGAGTTGGAAAACGGCGCAAGGTAAGGAAATTCCACAGATCGGGAACCTCGGAAGCGGTTCGGATCATTCACCATTTGTGGGGCATGCAGGGATTCCTGCTATCAGCATGGGATTTGGAGGTCCTTATGGGGTCTACCATGCCATGCAGGATAACTTTTACTGGATGGCACACTTCGGGGATCCGACGTTTCAGTATCAGGCGGCGATGGCACAAGTCTGGGGCACGCTTGCGCTCCAGCTCGCCAATGCCGATATTTTACCCTTCGACTATGAGACGTATGCGACTGACCTGATGACCCCTTTGAAACTGTTGCAAAATTCTGGTTCAAAAAACAGGGTTGCCAAAGATATTGAGAAATTAGACGGTCTGCTCACAGAATGGCAACAGGCGGCAGGGACGCTCAATCGGGAGTTGGCACGTTATCTCGCTTCTGACGATCTATCTCAGATTTCAGAAATAAATCAGCGATTATACCGATTAGAGCGGCGTTTGACGAGTGAGACGGGGTTACCGTTACGTCCTTGGTTTAAGCATCTCATTTATGCACCGGGTCTCAACACCGGCTACGCAGCGGTCGTTTTTCCTGGGGTACGTGATGCCTTAGAAAGTGATGATGATGCCGCAGTACATGCGGAAATTGATCGGTTGGTTGAGGCATTCACACGAATGATTCAGGGGATTGATGAGATCCGAGATATGTTGTAATTTGTGCTTCTGCTTATGGACACGTCCTGATGCCACTCTCCTTCGGATCGAGTTCGTCAGTAATTTTCAGGGATGTGCTTGTAAAGTGTAATTATACCATATATCTCGTATAAAATCAATCCGATTCAGGCGTAACCGCTACCGCCGATTCTGCTTTCAACACAACCGTGTCCCCTATCTGAAACGGACAGCGGTAGTCCGTCTGGACGAAATACTGCTGTCCGTCCATCTCGACCTGATATGTGAAATCGTGCCCTTTAAACGCCTGTCCAACGACACGACCACTCTTGGTACCACTCTGAGCGTCAGATGCCATCATTATCAAACATTCAGGTCGGATAGAAAGAAGAGCGTTCCCATTCTTAGTCCCTTCTACTTTCACACGTCCAAACGGCGTTTCTGCGATCCCATCTTCGATGTGAGCACGAATGAAATTCGTCTGTCCCAAAAAATCAGCGACATAAGCCGTTTTCGGATGTCGGTACACCGTTTCAGGCGTGCCGATCTGTTCGAGAGTACCTTCTTTCATCACACCTAACCGCTCAGCGAAACTCAATGCTTCTTCCTGCGCGTGTGTGACGAGCACTGCACTAATCCCTTCGGCTTTCAAGAGCGAGCGGACTTCCTCACGGGTAGACTGCCGTAACCCCGGATCGAGGCTTGAAAAAGGTTCATCTAAGAGGAGCAGTTTCGGACGCGCGATGATAGCACGCGCCAATGCGACACGCTGCTGTTCGCCACCGGAGAGATGATGCGGCAAACGCGAATGTAGGTTCGTCATGCCAACCAACTCCAGTACCTCAAATGCCCTTTCCTGCCGCTTCTTTTTCGACACCTTTCGGAGACCGAAAGCGACGTTTTCGAGCACATTTTTATGTGGAAAGAGGGCATAGTCCTGAAACACAAACCCGATGCCGCGCGATTCAGGTGGCACATGGGTATCGCTGTCGGCAAGTGTGCGCGCTGTCATAGAGATTCTGCCGGTGTCTGCCTTCTCAAATCCGGCGATGAGGCGTAAGGTCGTTGTTTTTCCGCAACCGCTCGGTCCCAATAGGGCGAAAATCTCGCCTGTGTGGACACTGAAACTAATGTTTTTAACGATTGGCGGTTGGTTAGTTACGAACCCTTTTGTGAGTGCGTCTACGGTGAGTAATTGTGTCGGCATGAGGTTTTCGCTTCATTTCGGATGTTGATTGGTTTATGGTAAACCAAAAAAATAAGCAGACATTCTCTCCTCCCCGGGTAGGCGAGGTTTCTAACCTCGCCTCTTTGGAGTGTCTAATTAATTCTAAACTTTACCATAAATGACCCTGTCAGTGTATAGTAATTGTATGGTGAAATGTCCGTTTTGTCGAATTATATAGGACTTCCGCATGCTGCTGTTTTGTAGCATGATGCACATCGCATCTATGGGAGTACGCCGCAAAACTGTTAGTTTGTGCCACAGACCGCCTGCGTTTTTTATCCGCTTTAGTGCGCTGCTAACCTCCTAACCCCTGTTCTTCTGACTGCTGACCGCCAATTGCCGATAGCCGATACTAAAGCGTATGCCCCGCACCAGATGATGGCATATATAGATGCAATGCAAAACTGATGAGACTCAGAATGCTCCGCGGAATGTAATCCCCCAAAACCAAGCCGAGGAAGAACGGGATTGCTTTACGATACGTTTGCCAACCCGAAAATCGGAGAATCAAAAACTTGATGAGCCAACTCACCATGACGGGGAACCAGAAATAGATGAGTCCGCCCCATGACGCGCCTGAAAGCACGTAACCCGATGGATGTAGCGTCCACCATAATAGGCGTGTCCGTAGGAAGTTAAGGAAAAACACAAAAGCGAACCCACCACTCATAAAGAGCATCGCGCTCACATCCGGTTCTTTCGGATGCTGTAACCAACTCTGAAGCGGGTTGAAACTCTCCCATCCGAAGCGTCCCACAACACCTTGGCATTGCGCCAACACACCGTACTGATAAGCGACTTGCAGATACGTCCAGAACGTCGCCAACGCACCCACTCCGATGGCGAGTGCCATTCCCAAGATCAACGTTTTGCCGGGCATCCCTGAACGTTCTCCAATCCGCAAGGATTCAATCTGGTTCGGCATCGGGTGCGAACGATTGCAACGATTAAAAGCATAAAGAAACGTCATAACAGTGAGATTGGCACCACCCAATTGTCGTGTTCCGAACATACTCACCATCATCTGTCGTGGGTTAATACCAATAACTTCGTGATAAGGCGGACCGAGTTCCGCACGAACACGTCCTATTGCTATCGCAAACGCTATAAATAGTGCGTAAAATACACTGATTGCCCACAACGACATACCCGCCGCATAGCAGAAGGCAAAGACGAGTCCTATGCTCACCACAGTCAGGACTGCTGTTGTCCGATAGGTGAAAGGTTCTCTGCTGTCGTCCCCTTGTTCGCGTCCGATCACGTGTCGGAAGAATCGAGCGAAGTGCCGACGGCTCATCCAGAGCGTCAGCACGGCGATACCCACCCAGGCACCCGAAGCGCGGTCGTTGAAATGCAAGATGTTGATGTTTGTGACCCCGACTGCACTCGCTATCACGCGTTCTGCACGGGTGAGCCAAAAGAAGAACCATGTCGAAAACGCGAGGTCGAGCGGCATGAAATAGGTTAACCCGACGATTGCGAGGTTAAAGGACATCGAGGCGTAGCCGATCGCATTCCAAGGGCGTTCGGTAAAATGTCGGTCGAGCCGATAGTTGGGAGGTAGCGCGGGGATAACGGGAAAAATGTCGTGCAACCCAGCTATCACACGAAGGAGCGCGGCGATTCCGAATCCGATCCAGAGGGCACGAGAACGGAAAAAAGAGCGATTGGTCGTCATTTGCAACGGCAATTGCGTGAGTGGGAAGCTCAGTTTTTCGCGTTCCATCCACTGTTTGCGGAGGAACAACCCTAAACAGAGCAGTGAACCGTAGAGCAGAAAGATAAAGCCTGACCACAGGAGCGCAGGTCGAATCCAGATCCGGAGATGTTCTACCCAATAGATGCTCGATTCGCCTTCGTAGTAACCCGCTAACCACTCGAACTCGTGGACTGTGAGCCATGACGGGATGTGGTGTAGAAAGAGTTGGGACCATTCGTTTTCAGGACTCGCGAACCAAAACGGATGTGCAAGTGTTCCCATGAGAATCGCCATCATCGCGTGTCCTGAGATCGTGGACACCATCGTCACCATAATGTAGATGAGTAACAGTTCAGCAGCGGTGAAGGCGATGCGTGGTGAAAATTTGTGGAGAAGGACGTTGAGCGCGAGTAGGACGAAGAGCGTGAAAACGGCGTTAGAAAACGGTGAAACGAGGGTGTAAACTGCATACCAGAGTTCACTCGCGATCCCAACCCAATACGCGTTAACAACAACCAGAATCAGTCCGACAATGAGTGCTTTTTTTCTGATGACATCAGGTGGGTTCGCGGTTCTGGAATTCATGTTTTTGGAACGGCTATCGGCTGTCGGAAAGCGTCGGTTAAGAGGTTCTCGTTTAACGATCCGCTCTTTTTGACTGCCGAAAGGGTTTGCGGAGAAAACCCGCCCCGACTGCCGACTGCTATTCTTGCTGACAACTATTCTTCCGTGATAACCTCATCTTCCAGAGGGACGTTCGCTTGCGTCGTCGAAGGCGGTTCGGTTTCTTCTGGGGGCGGGTTGAGATACTTCTCAACTTCATCGGCATTAATGATGCGAATTGCCTCTTGCAATTGTCGATCATACGCTAAATTCACTACCTGATCAATACCGACATATAAATTAAAGAGTCTCTCTGCGCGCTGTTTCAGCCACCGTAAACTGATAGTGATGTTTTCTTCTGCAAGTGTTTGCTGTAATTGTGGAAGTTCAGTCTCGAGGAGAGAGAAATCTTTTGGCATCTCGCCGGGATTCTGATGCGCGTCATCAATCCATTTTGAGACGAAATTTTCGATGGAATCCGTGGAATCAACCGTCCTGAGCATTATGTTTTCTATCTCATTGGGTTCTTCGAGATCAATAGAGACCTGTGGCGTGATGCCTACCTCGTTAATTTTGGTGCCATTTGGCGTATAATAGGTGGAGATGGTGAGCGACATTGAACCGCCATCAGGGAGTTCGTAGCGTTTTTGGACGACCCCTTTGCCGTAAGTTTTCTTCCCAACGAGGATACCACGACGCGTATCTTTAATCGCACCTGCTACGATTTCGGAGGCACTCGCACTGTATTCATTGACAAGGACGACGAGTAAAATCTCTGGTGGACAGAAAATATTAGACGTCGCTTGATATTCTTCATTAAATTGGCTATTTGTGTCGCTTCTCGTTGACACGATAAGCCCTTCATCAACAAAAGCGTCTGCGATGTGGTAGGCGGCATTCAGGAGTCCGCCTTGATTGTTCCGCAAATCCAAGATGAGAGCTTTCATACCGGCGGCTTTGTGCGCGGCAAGGGCGTTTTTAAACTCTACTTCTGTGCCGTCTTTGTTGCCGATGAAACCTGATATCTGAATGTAACCGATGTTCCCCTCAAGCATCGTTGATTTCACACTCCTGATAGGAACAATGGCACGGGTGAGCGTTACATCAAATGGTTCGAGAAATTTGCGTTGCACCGTGATTGTCACATCAGTATCGGCTTTGCCCCTGAGTAAATCGATCACATCGTCCCGCGTCATACCTGTTTTTTCGCTGAGATGAATTAATTTACCGTTGACTTTGGTGATATAATCTCCTGCTTGGAGATTGGCAAGTGCCGCGGGCGTGTTTGGAATCGGTTTAGAAATCTTAATGAATCCTCGATGGTCATTGTAGATATGAATACCAAGTCCGCCGAATTCGGCATTGTAGAGATTTTCGACAGCACGTTGGTGATCGCGCCGTTTGATGTAATAGGTATATGGGTCATCAAGCGAAGCGAGTGCTCCTTTGATCGAGCCGCGGAACAGGTCATTCGTATCGTCAATCGGTTTATAGTAGTTTTTCTCGGCAATGCGGATAGCAGCTGTGAGAGCATCGGTTAACATCACGCGAGTGACGCGTTCGTCTCCGCTTATGGCGTCTTTTTCACTCGGGTTGATGAGCAGAAACGGGATACCGATAGCAATCACTAAGACGATGAAGGATAGGGTATATCTTTTCATGAAATTTCCCTCTGCAGTTCAAAATATAACGCGACGTTTTTACTGTTTTCTGAGAATCCTCACTATTTTAACACGGATTCAGTGTTGATGCAACACAATTTTTACGGATGCGGTTGCGTTTTCCAGCGGTTGTGGAGCCACAGCCACTGTTCTGGATATTTATGGATGTATGCTTCTAATTGTTTCAGCATCTGTGTTGTGTATGTTTCAACATCTCGTTCAAAATCGTCTGAGAGATTCGGATGAGTTGGAGGTGAGATATAGACGTGGTGTCGGTCATCGGGTTGGCGGATGCTGAGTGAGAAGATGAGGGGTGCGCCGGTCTTAAGTGCTAATGTAACCGGACCGCGAACGGCTGAAGCCGATTTCCCCAGAAAATTGACGAATACACCTTCTGGACCGGCATTCTGATCTGCGAAAAAACCGACTGCCTCATTATTTTTCAGGGCACGCAGTGTCTCTCGGATCGCTCGCTTCCGAGGAATCAGTTTTAAACTCATCTGCTCGCGACGTTGCCAAATGTAGGCGTTAAGTCGCGTGTTTTTCAGCGGGAAAGCGATGGCTTTCGCCCGATCGGGAATCAGCGCACCGTATACCAAGGATAGAAGTTCCCAATTCCCGAAGTGTGGTAGGAATACAATCGCGCCTTTACCACCTGCCAAAGCGGTGTGGAGATTTTCTGCACCTTCTACAGTGACTTCGTCCCAGATGTTCTCGGTGTTAAGTTTGGGAAACCGTAGGAACTCGATGCAGGTTTTGCCGACATTGATGAAGCTTGCCTTGCAAATTGCTATCCGTTGTGAATTCGTGAGATGGCTACCGAACGCGATCTGTAGGTTGTTTAGGGCAATTTGTCGGCGTTTTTTGACGAGATAATAGCACAGCATCCCGATACCGCTTCCGAGTTGCATTGCCCATCCTTTCGGGAGACGACGACACCACCATCCGAACATGGACACTATCCCATGGACGCATCTATCTTTCCATCTCACGCGCTCGCTATGCATTCCGGTGTCTCCTTTGTGGTTGAATCCTGTAACAGATAGAGTATACCACACCTTCCTGTCGGAAACAATGTGTTAGGTTTTGTTTATTACCGTGATTTCTGGTAAACCCCTCAGGGCTATTCAGTTCTCCAAAATTTCAGATTTTCGGTTATCGGGGATCCCCGTCCCGCTTCTGTAGGAGGGAACTCCGATTCCCGACTTTTCCGATAAATTGGACAAAAACCTTAAAACTAAATGGCCCTGGTAAACCCCTCACGTGCCCTTGATGACAAACACAAGATGTGATACAATAAGCGTATTCCGATAAGTCTTTTCAAAGGTAGGAAGAATATGCAAGAACACAACGATTTAGCACAGACACATAACAGTGAGACCGAGACTACACCTATACGAGCGATTACACGAGCGATGGATTTCACCGATATTCTGGACGGGATGTTCAGTTTCTATCGGAGTCACTTCCGGTTGTTTTTAGCGATCGTAGCCGTTTATTTCGTTTTGGAGTTTGGGATAGAGTTAAATTTTGCCTATTTTACGACCCTTGCCGCAGCAGGTACGGTTATCTTGATATCTGCGTTCACGCTAATAGCGACTTCTGTAATTTCGATTTTGGTGACTGCGGGTCTAATGTACGCGAGTGCGCATGTCTATTTAGGGAGAGAGATTACCCCGGGTGCCGCTTTGCAACAAGCACTGCAACGGTTTTGGACGTATCTCGGCAGTGTTATGCTCTGGGGGTTGGTTGTGATTGGTTTGATGGTTACAATTATCGGTATTCCGTTTGCCATCTATTTTTCAGTTCGGTGGGGGCTCTATACACTTCCGGTACTGTTTGAGGGGACGACAGCGAGGAATGCTTTTCGCCGCAGTACGGAATTGGTTAAAGGCACTTGGTGGCGGGTTTTTGGAATCATGTTGGCGATTTCCCTAATCTCCTTCATGATATATTTTATACTGGAGGCATCTTCAGGATTTCTCCTCTCTTGGATGGGGCTGACTGAAGCCGAGGAACCTACGGGTCTTTTAGACACGCTCCGTCAACTATTTGTTCCAACTCTGAGCGAAATCGGATGGTTCTCTTATACAATTCGGCGTTTGGTGAGCCTGGGCATTGCCGCCTTCACAATGCCGATCAGTGCTATCGGCTCCACACTGCTCTATTTTGACCTACGCATTCGGAAAGAGGCTTATGATATCGAGATGCAGGTAACGGATAAGGTATAACTGTGAAAAATTGGATTTGCGTTGGTGTTATCATCTGTTTTATCACGATTTCTCAACTTTTCGCAATGACAGTCGAAGAACAGGCGTTCCGCGAAGAATTAGAGACGCGTGAGACAGAGATAGAGGTCTCTTACGAAGAATACCAAGAGGCTTTAGCGAAGATCCTTGAATCCAGAGACAGATGGGATGCGGATCTCAGGTATGTTTTATTCCCGCTTGGTGCCATCGCATTAGGGATTGTGATCGTTTTTTTTGTTCGGCAAATCAGGATGAACCTGATTGTTGAAGCACACAACGATGGGTCAGATACCGCGCTGGAACGCGTAGAGACGGAGAAAGTCGCGCTTGCTCGCGCGGAGACAGCCGAGGCATCGAATGACTTTCGCAGTGCACTTCGTTTCTTGTATCTCTCCGCGATTTTGCACCTTCAGGAGCGCGGGGTACTTCCTTACGATAAGAGTCTTACCAATCGCGAATACCTCCATCAAGCACAAGCGGATATCGATCTACAGGCGACGCTCGGACCCGCGGTTACCGTTTTCGATGAGGTGTGGTACGGACACAAACCGTGTGATGCAGAGACCGTCGCGGATTATCGGAACCTATTACAGAAAGTCTATGCTCGGCACTAAATTTGTCCCCATCTTAATCGCGCTTATCTGTTTCCAGATTTCGTGTGATTCATTGATAGATGGCACGGCACTTCATCGGATATTACACAGACTGAAGTTCCGCGTCACGGAAATATCTGAGATATATCCGGCACGTCTGGAGCGATATGATGCGTTGTTCCTCCAAGACCTCAATAAGGCTCCGACTGAGACGGAAGTTAAGGATATACAGGATTTCGTCAACACCGGCGGCACTTTAATTGTGGCTGGAGACGAGCCAGTATTGGACGGTCTTTTCAATGTGTATGGCTTGAAGTTACACGAGTTTCCAGAAAAACAGGAATTCTCACGCCGAATAGCGGATGAATCGTTCTTTCCGCTGCACCCGATCGACGTGATTCGCGCCCGGACGCGTTTTATGCTTGAACCTATGGTCAGCGAGGTCGTTGCACTCTATGGAACAGAGGATAGGGCAACGGTGGTGACGCTACGCCATGGTAAAGGACGCGTCTTCTTCATCGCATCTGCCTATCTATTCAGTAGAGATGGGCTAAAGTATGATGAGCGGAATGCTATGTTCCTCTATAACCTTATGTCAACGCTTCCACGCAACGCACGGATCGGACTTGCTGAAAAAAGATACTACACAGTTGAGACAAGACCGCCGGATCCGTTTGCGGCACTTGTGTTCGGGACACGCGGTGGTTTAGGAGCTGTTTATATCTGCCTGATCCTTTTCGTTTTTCTGATGTTGAGAGGTCGTCGGTTTGGGAAACCGTTAGATGTGCAGGAGAGGAATAGACGTTTGAGTTCCGAATATGTCCACGCAATGACTGCCCTATATCAGAAGGGCGACACACGCTTGGAGATTTTAAAACATATTCGCGACACGTTCAGGGCGGATCTCGGGAACCGTTGGCGGGTCAGTCCAAATTTGGATACACCAACTTTTTTAGAGGAATTGGCGCAACGTGGTGCTGTTGATGAGAACGAAGAGCTTACAAATCTGCTGACGGACTTGGAACCGTCCAGTGGTATATCAGAGGCACAGTTGCTTGACATCGCAAAACGAGTTGAAACGTTCCGCGAGACTGCAAACATCCGCTGAATGAGTTTTGAACATTACCTAAATTACACTCGGTAGATGGTGAGATATTTAATCTCGTTGTCGTGAAAAGGAAAAATTAAAATATGACGAATCCCGTTCAAAAAGTTTTTGAAGAAATGAAGCAAGAAGCACAAAAAGTTATTGTTGGACAAACCAAGCTTTTTGAACTTATTGTCGTTAGCCTGTTTTCAGGTGGACACGTCTTGTTAGAAGGGGTACCCGGTACGGCGAAAACACTCGTTGCAAAAACTTTAGCAATGATAGTCTCTGGACAATTCAGCCGTGTGCAATTTACCCCTGACCTGATGCCGTCAGACATTGTCGGTACCAGCGTCTACGATTTGACGACAAACCAATTTAACCTCAAGCGCGGTCCCGTTTTCACAAATATCCTCCTCGCTGATGAAATCAACCGTGCACCCGCGAAGACGCAATCAGCACTCTTAGAGTGTATGGAGGAACGACAGGTAAGCATTGACGGGGTCCGTCATGAACTCCCACCCCCATTTATGGTAGTGGCGACACAGAATCCCATCGAATACGAAGGCACCTACCCACTTCCCGAAGCGCAGCTGGATCGGTTTCTGTTCAAATTACGCGTGGATTATCCGCTACCAGAGGTGGAGACAGAGATTTTGATGAACTATCATCACGGCTTTAATGCCACACGCTTGGAAACAATCGGGATCGAAAGTGTCGTTGACAGCGCATCCCTTCAAGAGTGCCAGAATGCGATCCAAGCGGTCACGGTGGAGGATTCGATCTTCAAATATATTGTCAGTTTAGCGGAGGCATCGCGTGTGTCGAATGAGTTAGTATTAGGCGGAAGTCCACGCGCCTCAATTGCGTTATTGTTAGCGAGTAAAGCCTACGCCGCACTTCAAGGACGAGATTATATTCTGCCTGACGATGTAAAATTCTTGGCACCGGCTGTCTACCGACATCGGATTCTCCTAAAACCGGATGCCGAGATTGAAGGACTAACCCCAGACGATGTGATTGATAGGTTGCTCGCCGAGGCAGAAATTCCGCGTTAAGTTATACCATTATTCGCAAGGTAAAATTAAAAGATGCATTTAAGTAACAGGCTCCTCATTTTCTTACTGCCAGTAGCCGTTCCGATTGTGCTTAGCGGCGTTTCACCGAACCTGTTATTTGTCGGTAGTGCCTATGCGGTGGTGCTTTTTATCGTCAGCACCGTGGATTACCTCACCAACCCACTCTTTAAAAACGTCGAGGTTCACCGCGAGATGAATTCCAAGTTTTCGTTAGGAGCGGAGAACGTCGTGACACTGAAAGTTATCAATCGCTCACGCTACCCGCTTAAGATGCGCCTCAAAGACGATTTCCCTGACGAGTTTCTGTTCGAGAAGGTTCTCCATGACTGCTATGTTTCCCCGATGCACCACACAGATATATCATATCGTCTGATGCCGTTACGACGCGGAATTTATCAGTTCGTAGATATACATCTGCGCTGTCAGGGAATCTTGGGACTCATCGTCCGGCAACGGCGTGTGCCAGCAGCGACGGAAATAAAAGTCTATCCGAACCTACAAGCCGTTCGACAGTATGAACTTTTAGTGAAACGCGGGATGCTCCATCAGATTGGGCTTAAGAATTCACGACGGTTTGGGGAAGGCACAGAAATGGAACGACTCCGTGAGTATTTTCCTGACGACGATTTCCGCCGTATTGATTGGAATGCCACCGCAAGGCAACGGAAACCGATTGTTCGGGAATTTGAGACCGAGCGGAGCCAAGATGTCATCATTATGTTGGACACCGGGAGACTCATGGCATCGCCGATCCTTTTAGATGCGACGACACTTCCGTCGGCGGAGGTTATATCACAAAAGGCGATGCTTAAATTGGACTATGCCATCAATACAACCTTGATGACTGCGTATGTCTCAACGCTCAAGGGAGATAAGGTCGGGTTGATCGCTTTTGCGGATACCGTTCATCAATACCTCGCCCCGAAGCCCGGCAAAAAACAGTTTCTCACGATGCTCGAAACGATCTATGCGCTCCCTGCTCATTCGGTTGAACCGGATTTTGAAGCCGCATTCAAATATCTTGCTTCAAAGCAGCGCAAACGTGCACTCATCATCCTGTTTACGGACATCTTGGATAGCGATTCTGCTGAAGGGATTGCCGCCTATGTATCGCAACTCTCTAAGCATCACCTCGTTGCTTGTGTGACCTTGACAGACTCGGGTATCGTTGAACTCGCGGAGCAGGCATCTACAGATTCCAAGTCGGTTTACGAGAAGGCGATCGCCGAGCGGTTGTTGCAGGAGAAGCACGCAACGTTAGAGATCCTGCGTCGTCGCGGGGTCATCACGATTGATGTGCCTGCACATCAGCTGACAATGGCGGTCGTGAATAAGTACTTGGAGTTGAAAGCGAAGTCTCAGATTTGAGGTTTGCGATTTATGGTACCTGAGAGGCTGTGTCCATCTCGGACGACTGGCGTTAAAAAAAGTTAGTGAAAGAAAGGAAACCAAGGCTCGTAGCTCGTAATGAAATTAGGTCCTCCTTAAATGGCATAATTTGTCTTTGCTTTACATTTGGAGAGCGGATATACGGGAAGGAACGTCAAGGTTTCAGAGGCACCTGACCGAACCGTAAGGTAAAATGAAAAAGATTAACGCGCTTTCACGGCAAAAAGGTAAGTGAACAGTAGGATCCCTGTTAAGGCACCGAATCCGATTTTGACGGAAGGAAGTAGACTGGAAGGCGACACAAAACCTTCAATAGTTCCTGCAACGACAAGGAGCGCGACACAACCACCGAGCAACTGAATAGCGGTTCTCGCCGCGTCTGTCAAAGTCCGTTTTCGCGTAAACAGCGAGGGCGCGATGAGTGCATATCCTAACTTCAGCCCCGCACCACCGGCAATGAAAATCGTTGTGAGTTCAATATAGCCATGCGGCGACACAAACGACCAGAGCGCGAGCGCAACCCCGTTGGCATGACACATGCCCGCGATGGCACCGATGACAATACCGTTGATAACTAAAATGTAGGCACTGCCAACCATAAATATGATGCCGCCAGCAAAGGCAAAAAACGCAACCCGAATGTTGTTCGTCATTACAAAGGAAGCAAATAAATTTCGGTTTTCCGCTGATGTGTTGTTCCACGTGCCGTCCTCTAACTCTCTGATGTGAGAGGCAAAGCGTTCAGGAACGATTTGTTCCGCAAGTTCGGGTGTGCGTAAAGCAATCCAGTATGCGGATGCAAATGCAAGCGTGAACAGAACGAACGCTGCGCCGATGAAGTGAAGGTTCTCTCGGAATACTTCTGGGAAACCGATGAACAGAAACTGACGAAGTGTGCCACGCTTGAAAGGGGAGGTCTGATAAACTGAAGCGTGCGCGCGTGAAGCGAGCGCGTTGAGATATGGGACGCACTGATCTGTTGGGAAATCGCGTCGGGCGACCGCTAAATCGGACGTAACACGTCGGTATAGATACCCCAACCGATTGAGTTGACCCGCACTGGCACCGCGTGAATGATTTAGTAATGTTTCAAGCTCATCCCAAGTCTTCTGTTTTTTGGCAATGAATTCTGTGGTGGTCATGGTTAAATTAAACACCGATTCGTATCGAAAATCAACCTATTTTACAGAGAAAGGTCCTGACTTCTAAAAATGAACGAACAAGTATCCGTCGAAACACCTGAACAGATTGATATAAACTTTCAGCAGGCAGGCATCGGCTCCCGTTTCTATGCCGCACTCATTGATACCGTGTTGCTCACGCTGATTTCACTCGTCGGATATTACGTCAACAGACAATTTATCTCCGAATTGGGGGATGTTGTCGGCAATTGGCTCGGCGCGTTGGGTGGGATCATTGTCTTCGCGATATTCTGGGGGTACTATATGGTGTTCGAGGTTACCACAAATGGTCAATCCCTTGGAAAACGCGCGCTCGGTTTGCGTGTTATCAAGGACGGTGGCTACCCGATCGGTTTCGCTGATTCTGCGATCCGGAATCTGGTGCGGGTTGTCGATTTTCTCCCCTTCCTTTATACAGTGGGTTTGTTGTGTATGCTGCTAAACAGAAATTGGCGGCGATTAGGGGACCTCGCGGCGGGAACGCTTGTTATAAAAACAGCGCGCACGAACTTAAAACTCACCAGCGAAGGCTCACAAGCAGATAGCCAATCTATCAGCATTCCACCACGAGATCTTATCTATACGGCTTGGATACAGCCGGCGTTCGTGACAGAGACGGAGATGCGGGTGATACGTGAATATCTTACGCGTCGGGCAACGCTTTCGGGATACCGTCGATCAGAACTCGCACGCACCATCGCCAGTCCTATCGTTGAGAAGATGGATGGGACTGGCTCTATTGACTACAATAGGTTTTTAGAAGAGGTCTACATGCTTAAGACCGCAGAGACGGCTGAAGACCGGACGGAAGATATGGATGGATCCGTCGAAGGGAAATAGAAAATGACAGATATAGCGAAGAACGCAAACACCGTTGATACACCCCGGCGATTAGGACTTATTTCGACTGGATTCAGGTGCTATCGGGAAAACTTTGGTCTCTTTTGGCGGATCATGATGCCCGTTATTATCTTCAGTTTCCTATTCAATATCGCGGAGAATTTCTCCGAAAGTTATGTCACTCCAGAAAATTTATGGCATTTTGACACGGCATCGGGTCTATCTGTAGGGGACAGCCCAAAATCAACAGGTGTAGATTGGGGGATGATATTCGGTTTTCATGCTTTTAATATTGGTTTTCTATGGTTAGCGATGTGTCCGCTTATTTTCGCCATCGTAGAACGTCGTCGTAATGTGGAGGTCACTTCACGGAGTGCGTGGCGACGTGTGCGCGGTCACGCTGGGGCTATTTTACGAGCATTTTTCCTCTTATACTTCCTTGGGGTCCTCGCGCTGCTTGGCTTCCTACTTCTTACGTTGAAGGTGGTCCCTGATGTTCCTGATTCACCTTTTGGCTCAAGTCTCTGCTTAGGGCTTTTTCTGATTGTCGGTGTTCTTATTTATTTCGGAGTCAATTGGAGCCTCTACAACCAGATTATCGTCATTGAAGATCAGAGGTCAACAATCGCATCGTTACACCGCAGCAGTGAACTGGTGCGAGGGATCTGGGGACACGCTTTCGGCATGTATTTGTTGCTCGCTTTGGTAACCATGGTGATGACTTCTACGATCCTCGGTTTCGCATTGCTGCTGTTTTCTTTGAGGATTCCTGAGTTTGCGCCTCTTCAAGAGGTGTTGCTGTCTGTGAAGTTTTTGACACTCTTTGTAGGCGGTTATGCTCGGATAAGTTTCGAGAGTATGCCGAATTTTTGGGCAGTTGGGGTAATGAGTCTGGTAAATACGCTTGTGAATGCAGTTGTGGCACCTGTCTGGGCGATACTGACGACACATCTCTATATGGAGAGAACGACAATCGGAAGTTAAAAAGCATAGCGAGTTCCACCGTAGGTTGGGTTGAGCGGATAAACACGAGAAAGTCGGTATCGGAAACCTTTATACGACATACGGTTCAGGATTGCGCTCGACCTCTGCCAAGAGGGTATCCACATACGTCTTGATATGAAACAACCGACACATGGAATCTCCCACCTTTCCTGTTCTCAACTGACCAAGTCCCTCCCAGAATTCACCGAGTTCTGGACGCTTCAGACGAAAATATTCTGCCCGTGGATCGACGGCGAGGCGTTTGTTCCAGTGGATAACCTCAACGAGATGGATATAAGTCGAGGTCTCGTAATCGACACCGATCATAAGGAGTTTGGCGTTCATTGTATAGGCGCGAAACATCGGTGAGTGCGTGCCGTAAGTCTTACCCCACGGGGAATGATCCCACGGTGATTGATAGCCTTCGCGTCGGAGATGATCCGACACAAACGCCTTAGCATTTCTCCCGCGTGCAGCGATGGCGTGCGAATAGTGATTAGAGCGATAGGTGCCGGGCATCTGCCGAAAAAACTCTGTCAGCCAGCCCACCGTAGACGGCGTTTTACCAACGTTCCACGCGGCGACGCGTTCTTCCCGACTCGGTAAAAGGCTGAAGGTTGGCATCAGCATCAGTCCTTCCTCCCCGACTGCCGTTTCTAACGCTGAGATGACCGTACCAGCACCACTCTCGACTGGACCTAAACTTTTGAAGGATGAATGAATAAAAAGCGTATCCCCTTGCACAATACCAAGATTGGTAAAGTCTTGGGTGAGCTTTTCAGGTGTGTACGGTATTTTCATTTTACGTTACGGCGTTATATTTTTCCAACAACTCGACAATTTTTCCCGCATCCGCCCTTCGCATGTGCTGCGCGACTTGTAGCGGTGTCTGTCCTTTCCGATTCCTAACATTCGGATCAGCACCTTTGATGAGCAGTGCTTCCAACGCCGCTCGCTGTTTTTCGCCACTCTTTATCGTTGATCGGATCGCCTCAAACAGTGGGGTCTCACCATTCTTATCGGTAGCATCAACAGTCGCACCTTTCTCGATGAGTAGGTTGATGACTTTGAGGAAACCCGCCTTCGCGGCACAATGTAACCCCGTTTTCCCTTTATAATTCTGGATATCAATATCAGCACCGAGTTCTAAGAGTCGCTGGATTTCTTCTGGATGTTCGCCGTTATCTCCGCGGCATGCGTAAACAAGCGGGGGCCATCCCATGTGGTTCTGTGCGTTTATATCCTTAGGTGGGACACCGTGCGCTTTGAGTAGCACGCTCATTTCGGAATTATCGTCCAAAATACGCGGTGCCTTGCTCGGATCTGCTCCGTTTTCGAGTAGCAATTTAGTAATTTCTACTCGATCCTCCGAGACGGCGTAATCCAGCAAGTGTCCACTATGTGGCGTAATTGTCGCCCCGCGCGCAATAAGTAGTTCGACGATCGCGAGGTTTCCACCCATGACAGCGTAGCAGAGCGGGGTTGCCCATTCTGTTTCTCGGTGTTCAAAGGTATGAGGTTTCCCTGCAGGTAGCATTACTGCCTGAAGGTACCCCTTGTTGACGAGATCTGCATCGTTGTCCAGGTGCGAGTGGACGGTATCGTAATCTCCGAGGTAGGCGGCGGTATGAACGTCGATTGTCGCACCGTGCTGGAGTAGGTAATCTGCGACACAGTCACGTCCCTTAAGCCGTGCGGCGCAGTAAGGCGTTATCTCAAGGCGATGCTCGATATGGTAGCAACCCGGCAGGTTTATATCGGCACCACGTTCAAGGAGGAATTGAACCATTTCCAGTTTGCCTCGATACGCAGCTTCCCACAGCATCGTCCGACCGTGCGAACCGACGGTGTGAATCCAAGCCGGATTGTCATCGACCAATTGTCGGACGGTTTCGAGGTCACCGCGTCCTACCGCGGCGACAACGATTTTCAGGAAATCGCTCTGGTTTCCAGTGAGTTGAACGTTTGGCATTTGCGTTATCCTTGTTTTACCTATCCCCCGTCAAGGTTTCCCCATGCTTTAGCTTGCGGGATGTTTGGGAAAATCGGGCTTTTGTTTGCGAAAGCCAAACAGAAGGTAACGTTCTGCCACTTCGTTGCAGAACCCCGATTTTCCCACGACGGCGTTTAGGGGTGTCGTAAAAATAAACTTGACAAAAACTCTAAAAATCCGGTATAATTATATTAATCGTTGGATAGGAAAGCAAGCACCTGCAAACCTTGCGGGTGTCCTATCCGCCTACTTGCTTGGGTTGAACGATGAACGGTTATTCCCGTTAATACCACATTCGGATTATACATTTTGGGTTATGATCCCCAGTTCGTTTCGTGATGAGTTCTGCCTCGCTTTATAGGATTGTGGCGGTGTTCCCTCCACAACTGCGAAAATGTCAGAACACTATAGAATCAAAGTATCGGTATATCTTAGGGAGTTTATCAAGATATTCCGTAGTCGGACGTTGGCTGGTCCCACAATCCTTTTGCAGATTGTGTCACCCGAGAAGTTTCTATTCACGAAAAAAGCCCGATGAAACTTCACAAAAATCGGGGAGCGTGCTATAAGCCGTAAAAGTGTACCCACCGACTGAAACAGGATCGGCAGTTGAAGAAACCCCCTTGCTTCAGCTGGGGGAGCAGTCATAGAAATGTCTCTTTAATTCTAATGGGCACTATAGATCAGAGATTTGCCATTGACAAGTTGCTTTGGTATAATACCGCTCTAACGGGAGGGGCACCCCTGTGCATGCCGATAATAAGGAGAACCATCCATGAAGACTTGGATTATTTTTGGTATCTGTATTCTAACGCTTGTTGGCTGTACGAGTGCTGAGTACCAAAAGATGCAGGCAGAACGCGATCAGCTGCTCAAGAATTACGAAGACCTCCGCGAGGAGCACAACGAGCTCAAAATCAAAACCGACATCACCGATAGACTCCTCGGGAAGTGGAAGTTCCTGAACCTTGAGATTGAGGAGAGTAATGTCAGCGAAGAAGTTGCGGAGACCAAAGCTGCGCTTTATGCCCTTGACCTGAAGAATCTTACACTTGAATTCTTCGAGGAGAAAGGTATGTACAACTACCGAGGCAAAAACGGTAACACGGATGTATCAGGTCAATTTACCGTAATCACTGTCCGGTACGGCGACGAACCGTTCCCTTTTATTCGCTTCATCAGACGCACGGGTCCCGAGATTTCACAACTCCTCTTTGCCGCAAGTTCCGATGGGAAGCCTCTTGGTTTATCGAGTGCTCGGGGACTTGACACAGCGAGAGAGATTAGTATTTCAGTCACGGAGGACAGATTATATCTCACGATGCACGGCAAGATGCAATTAAGTCCTAACGGCTGGGTGCAAAGCGGTGGTGTGCGGTGCGCCTTTAAGCGGATTGAATAGTGGATAGGCGAGGTTAGAAACCTCGCCAGCGTTTGGAAAGAGCGATTTGGAGTATCTATCTTCAGCCCAGCGGGGCAACATTCGTGCAGCACTTTGAAGCAAGGAGGACAAGCAATGAAAATGTTAATAGCCCTGGGTATTGTGATGATGGTGTTCACGGGTTGTGGAACGCTGATATCCCCGGAAACTCAGTATGAACGAGAAAGCCTGATTGCAGCATACGATGCCGCGCGCGAAAAACACAATCCCGAAAGCGTTAAAGAAGCCGTAAAAGACCTTCTCGTCGGGAAGTGGCAGTATGTCGGTTTAGAGGTCGAAAAAGGCAACGTCACCGCGCAACGGGCAGGCACCACGTTCCCGCAGACAGCCAACGCACCGACATTTCCCACGGGGTCTTCTAAAGGTGATACAAGCGAACAGGCAACAGCTCCCAACGTGCCTCAGCAACCGACACCACCAGACCCGTTGAATCCAGAGGCAGAAGCACAGACCCCGGAGACGACTGCAACCCGTCTGCCACCCATTGAGGTAATGGATGAAGAATCCAATCAACGGATACTCGGTGCGAAAGCCGCACTCATCGCATCTACGCGTAGAAACTTGACGATCGAATTTTCCGAGGACCGTGGCTCGTACCATTACAGCGGTAGCAATCGCGGCACGAATGTCACCGGACGGTGTTCCATCGCTACCAAGCGGTATGGCGACGAGCCGCTCCCATTCATCAGTTTTAATCGGCGGACGGGACCCGAAGTGCTTGAGTTCCTATTCGGTTCCGAACCTATCAAACAGATGGTTGCGAAAAAGAAACAGGCGGATGCCGAGAGAAGACGCAGAATGGGGGCACAAATCGGACGGAGAGCCTCCGCAAAAAATACCTATACGATTGCCTCAATCGCAGGAATTACGGTGACGGAGGACACGCTCTCTTTGGTCTTATACGGGGATATGGAATTGACACCGCAAGGCTGGATGCGAACCGGAGGGCTGCGATGTACCTTCAAACGGATCGAATAAGTGCGAAAATCTTAATGTCACTTAGCATCATGGCTCTGGTACTCGCGGGTTGTGTTTCTGCGAGACATCAGCAGATACAGAAAGAACGCGACATTCTCCGTGAGGTGTATGAAGATGCCCGACGGAAAGATACATCTAAACGCAACCGAGACTTTTTATCGGACGACATGCTCGGTAAGTGGCGATTTCTTGAACTCGTCGTTGAGGAACGGGGCGGGAGCGAGGACATTCTGAAAGTGAAAGCCGCACGCACCGCTCGCAGGCTTAAGGGACTCAGACTGCGATTTTGGAAGAATGGCGATACCGCTTACCGGTACCAAATTGAAAATATGATGTCGAAGACCCACGGAACATACACAACAAGGGCAGTCCATAGGGAAGATAAACCGAAGAGTGGCAGAATCCACTTCTATCCAATCTCCGGCACACAGATACCGGATCTCCTGTTCAATTTCGCAAAAGGCACTCCTCAGCAGGTACTTTTAAGTGATGGAGAAGCCCTCTCTACAATACTCAAGATAGACATACCGAGAATCTCAATGAAAGAGGGACAGATGGATTTGACTTTAGATCTGGGTATGGTATTAGCACCCGACGGGTGGCTCCACCGCGGGAATATCCGTTGTTCCTTCGAGCGGATTGAATAGTTTGTCTGAACCTAACGCGACATGAAGGTACACGTTATGAGACACAAACCGATCTCTTATATTCTCACGCTATTATTCATATTCGGCAGTCTGCTTTCCGTTTTCGCGAGAGCACCTGAGACGGCGAAAATCGTTTATACCTCCGAACCAAACGTTAAGTTAAAGAGCAATAGAGACATCTATATCATGAACCCAGACGGGACGGGGCAGGTCAAGTTAACGCGACATCCTGCAGCCGACTCGCAACCTGCATGGTCGCCTACCGGAGAAAAGATTCTCTTTACTTCCAACCGCGACGGTATCCCAGATCTCTTTCTGATGAACGCGGACGGAACAAGCGTCCAACAAGTATTCAGGAAACTGACAGGCAGACAACACGGCACATGGTCACCCGATGGGAAACAGATCGCTTATTACCGTATTGACGCAGATGGCAAAACAGGTATCTACATCGCTGCAATCGACGGCACCGGAGAGGAACGCATCGCAGACGGCTGGCATCCAGCGTGGTCCCCAGATGGCTCCGAGATAGCCTTTGTTTCATTGGACGACATTGGGATTCGCACCATCAACTTGCAAACCCGTTCAGAAGACGTAGTGCTGGCGATGGAACAAGCAACCGCCTTCGATCCGGCTTGGTCCCCTGATGGAAGTAAAATCGCTTTTACCCGCATAGATTTGCTCGCGCTCATTCTCGGTGGCGTTTTAAAAGATGGCGCGAAACTTTTCAAGGGTCCAGCTCAGACTATCTATACCGTGAACCGAGATGGGAGTGGATTAGCGCAAGTCGTTTTTGATGACACCCAGGCTTCTGACGCATCTTGGGCACCGCGCGGCAATAAATTCGTGTATGAACGACTTGATGGAAAGCAATTTCAACTCTTTGAAATCAGCGTAGGCAGCCGCGTTTCACAACAACTGACAGATAGCGATCATAATACGGATCCAGATTGGTTCGACCCATTGGCTTTATCTGTCGCACCACAACCAGAGTTATCCACCTCAGTGTGGGGAAAAATTAAAGTGGATTAGGAAGCGGGACGGACTGTCCGCAGCTGACCACGGACATCAACTTGGACTTTCCAATTGTTCCAACGCGGTAGCAGCACTGCAGCCAATGTTGGTTGACGGATGCCGCGCTGCCATCGTAATGTGACCAATTTTTGGGCGGGATTGTATGCTACATCGAATTTAGCACCGTTGACAGAAAATTCCCTCGGATATTGCGCCTCGATTTCAGTGATGGTGTCAGCGTCTATCTCGGTAAATATCAGATCGTCCATAGAGAGAAGTTGACATTCCTCTGCAACCTCTACACCTAATGTAGCGAGCCGTGAAACCAACCACGCGTGTGGTGTCATATCTGCGGTTTCCGAGGCAGGGACATCGGGATTGAAGGCGCAATGCAGCTTCCAAGCATCGATCGCTCGTGCGAGTTGCTTACCAGTTCCACGGAACAGAGATCCAGAGAGAATAAGAGATGCCAATGCGTCTCTTAGCAATGCACCGTGTAGTGGGCGGCGTTCGCGTCCGATCTCCCTGCCTGCATATTCGGTTACCACTTCTGCAACAATGTCCTCGCCCTCCAATCTGGGAGTGGTAAGTTGCGAAGTGCCAATCCCCGCATCGACGAGATCGGCAAAAGCGCAGGGCATGGCAGTGCGTCCGAGTAATTGAACGCGTGTGCCTTTGCCAACACCAACGGTTTCCAAGATTAAAGCGGCATGCTGTCCTTCTGGAAGGAGTGAGTCGGAATCAAGTAAAACCTCCCCTTGCTCATTCCCCCATGCCTTCCCTTTTCGTCTGCGCACGTAAGCACAAGCGTCCCACTCACGTAAAAGATAGGTAGTAAGCGCGGCTCGGTCAGGTTGTGGCGATGCGTTCTCTTTCATCACGGGTGGCAGTTGAAAAAACGTCCTGAGCTGCGTCGCGATCCTACGACACTCGGCAATGGCGGTTTTATGGAGGTGGTGGCGTTTCTCATCACCGCAGCGTAAAGTTCGGATCGCCGTCGTTGCGTCACACCCATCGCGAAATAGGTCTTTCTGGCGGGCATTCCGAACAGAGTCCTGTTGTTCAATCGGCATACGGGTCATGCGCTGCCATAACGGGGCAGGACGTTCCAAAGTGGCTATCAAATCAATTAGATCACGTCGGACGGATGGTGGTGCTTTTACGAGTAATCGGGCATGCAGTGGGTTGACAGGTAAGGCACAGATCTTCGCTCCTTCCGCTGTGAGCATGCCATCGTCAGAGAGGACGCCCCAACTTTTCAACGCAGTCTGTGCCCGTTCCACTGCGAAGTCAGGGGGAGTATCGAGAAACGTCAAATCCTGTGGACGATAGCCGGTTGATGCGACCGTCAGCACGAATTGTGTCAAATCCTCTCGTCGCACCTCTGGAAGCGTTTCCTGCTCAAGTTGCCCCTGTTCTTCCCAGAGTCTGTAGCAGATTCCTGGACCGAGGCGACCTGCTCGACCGCGACGCTGCTCCGCTGACGCTTGGGAGATTGGGCGCAACGCTAAAACAATGCGTCGGTTCTGATGGATACGCTGGCGTACTAAACCTGTGTCCACTACGGCGGTGATACCGGGAAGCGTAATTGATGTCTCAGCGACGTTGGTTGCGAGAATGACGCGGCGGTGTTCGGATTGCGACTCAAACGCTATGTCCTGTGCGTCGGGTGACAAATCTCCGTGTAGTGGAACAATCTCAATGTATCGCATCTTGCGAAGTGCCTCGTGGCATTCATTGATCTCGCCCTTGCCCGGCAGGAAAACTAAGACATGCCCGGTGGTCTCTTTGAGAGCACGACGGACGCCTTTTCCAACGCGTTCCACTAAATCACGGGGTGTCGGGACAACTGTCCCATCAAGATACCGCACCTTAACGGGATAGACGCGTCCCTCTGCCCGTAGCACCCGTCCACCAATAAATTGTGCGAGATGCTGCGCGGCTATCGTGGCGGACATGATAGCGAGCCTCGCATCGCGCCGTTTTTTTTGGCATATAGCGAGAAAGAGGTCTGCCTCCACACCACGTTCGTGGAATTCGTCCAAGATGATGGTCCCATATTGGTCCAATTCCGACCCCGCGGCATACCGCAAGGCGACACCCGGTGTGACAAAACGGATACGTGTTAAAGCGTCGGAGCCGACATCTTCGAAGCGGACGGTATAACCGACAGACTGCCCTAAAGGTTCGCCGTGCTGTTTTGCCACCCACCGTGCGAGCGAGCGGCATGCGACACGCCTCGGTTCGACAACAAGTACTGGGTCATCCGATAGTTCAGCGCACCACGAAGGAATTTGTGTCGATTTTCCACTACCCGTCGGTGCTACAACCACTACAGGACCTGCTGCGATTGTCTCCTGAAACGTTTCCTTTAGTTCTGTAATTGGAAGCGCAACTTCGTTCATGACAAGTATTATAACGGATAGTTGGTTCGGTATCAAGTATGGTTATCGGTTTTCAGTTTGCTTCGCAGTGAGAACAGTCAGTCATTAGAAGAGTTGGGATTCGGAGATCCCTTCTACAGAAGAGCTGAGGGGCTGAACGCGCCTCAAATGTCCTTGACTTTTCTGAGGCGTTCTGGTATTATAACTCTGTATCAATCAACAGGCATTTTGAGGGTAAATAAATTATGTTGCACCAGAAACTCGTAAAAAACACACAGGTAAAAAAACAAAAAGTTTACCGTCTATTTGTACCAATAACCTTAGTCATCCTGTTCGCTTTTCAGCATCTTGCTTATAGCCAACAATATGTCGTTGTGGACGGTGAAAACGGCGATAGACTCACCGGTAGTTGGCGCGGTTCCACCGACACTCACTTTGAAATCGAGTATAACGGGCAGATTTTAAATCTCCCATTGGCAGGACACACACTCAATTTTCCATCAAATTTAGCGCACGTTCCGGATCGAACCGCCGCAAAGTATTTTCACAATGGGCTTACACTTCTGGAGTTAGGGCTTCCCGAAGAAGCGCAACGACGATTTGAAGCCGCTATTGAAGAGTTCCCGAAATACCCGGATGCACACTACCAACTCGGATTACTTTACAAAGCAAATGGGGACAATACGAACGCATTGGAACGATTTCGTTCTGTAGCCATCCTTGATGCATCCAGTTTTGACCTTGTGCCACTCTTTCATGAACTCGGGAATACTGCCCTCGCGAACGAGGCTTACGATGTAGCAGCGGATAACTACCAACTGATTCTCACCTATTACCCAGATCATCCCGACGTATTAGGGTTGAAATATCTCACCGGTTTTCTACGCATCGAACAATTGGAGGACCCCAGTGGCGGATTAGTCCTTCTCGAATCTGCAATCAAAGATCATCCCGACATGGCGGCTCACGAGAAAGCACTTTTCCTGATTGGAAAACTGCAGGCAGACGTGGACCAGTTGAAAAATTCACTCCATACCTTAGAGAGATTTGTTACGCGCTATCCGGAAAGTGAGTGGATTTATGAGGCATACCTCATCCGTGCGGCTACCTACTTAAAACTGGGTAGATTGGAAGAGGCCGCAGGCGAAGCAATGCTCGTTGCGGAGATCAGCGGAGATGAAGCGGTCAAGGAACGCGCAAAGGAGATTCTGGATCAGACGAAATGGACAGTTTATACTGGGGCAAACGGGCTCCCCGATAACCATATCCAAGCCATGACAATCGATGGCACATGGCTATGGATAGGTACGCCAAAGGGGGTAATGCTATTTGGAATCGCGTATGACAAATGGATCACGGTTGAAGTCGTCGCACAACTTATTAACACCTCCCTGGAGAGTGTGCCAGATGTCACAGCCATTGCAGCAAACTCGCAAGAGGTGTGGGTTGGCACACGTTCCCAAGGCGCGATTCACTACAACCAACTAACGGGCGACATCCAAAATTATCCCCCGGTTGATGGATTTCCTGCCTGGATTAAGGACATTAAGATGGACGAAGCAGAGATTTGGTTCGCTACGGATATCGGGATCATACGCAAGATTCGCGGCGGTATCGAGCCCTTTCTCCATTATAGTACCCAAAACAGTCCCTTACCAGCAGACGACATTGAGACCTTGTTGCTAACGCCTCAAACGGTTTGGGGTGCCTCTGTAGACGGAGAGGTCGTCATGTTTGATCGGGAAAAACAGGAGTGGGATTCCTATCACTCTACAGCAATCCGAGAAGGCATGAGGATTGTTGGACTTGATATTGCAGAAGATCAACTCCTCTTTACGTGGTTCAATGCCGATGAAAAATCCAACGGTTATTTTCGAGCAGATATGGACGGCGGGAACGGAAAATCGACAACGCTTGACACAGGCATAGAGGGTGAAAACGACCTAAGGAACATTTACATCAGAGGTGCGCTGGACACTTCACCCATAGTCAAAAAAGAGCCTGAGGTAGAACCGGTAGAAGAGATACCGGATCCGACAATCTCCGAATTTTCGCCAGAAACGGAAGAATTAGAAATTGAACCGCCTCCGAAGCCCCAAATTCCGTTAGTTCTCTGGATAGCGACGAATCAAGATCTTTACACACACCAGACACGTTCTGCCGATGTGTGGCAGTACACAACGACACCCCAGATACTCACGGGTGGATTAATAGTAGAGGCTCTCATCGTAGTGAACAATAAAGTATGGTTAGGGACTTCTAACGGTTTAGCAACTATGAGTGCTCAATGAAACCTGTGTGCCAGGCAACTCTATAGAAAGGGCCTCTAAATCTCTTGCGGAACACCCAAGCAAAAACACCCACTCGTCTTAACCGCAAGGTCAATTAAAAAAATGAAACCGACATCCATCAAACTTATTACGCGCTGGGCAGGTGCTGAACCTATCCAGATCGAGGACGAGTTGGTTGTTGAGGAACCGCTTGAGATTCGAGTCGGGCAACAGAGTTTAATCGTTGTGATGCGGACTCCTGGACACGATTTTGAACTTGCCGCAGGCTTTCTTTATACGGAAAACCTCATAACCTCTGGAGATGACATCGAAATTATTGCCTATTGTGATGAAGAGGACTCTGAAACGCAGTCTTCCAATTTATCGTCGTTGCAGAATATTGTCAACGTGCATCTTACAGAAGAACTGGACCTTGATGCTGAATCAGGTTGGCAGCGGAATTTTCACGCAAATGCGAGTTGCGGACTCTGTGGCAAAATGACGATTGAATCCGTGAGACAGCAGGTACAACCGCTGGATTCAGGGTTCCATACGAATCAAGCGGTTTTCTATAAACTCAATGATCGGTTAAGAAAAGCGCAATCCGTTTTTGAAAAAACAGGAGGACTCCACGCCGCTGGGTTATTCGATGAAAAGGGTGAACTGCTGATCATCAGAGAGGACATCGGTAGGCACAACGCTGTCGATAAAGTCATTGGACACGCGTTACTATCTGACTTGGTGCCGCTTGAACAGCATATTTTGATGGTAAGCGGACGTGCCAGTTTTGAGATCGTTCAGAAGGCACTCTTTGCTCGTATTCCAATAATCGTCGCCGTGTCTGCGGCGTCTACACTCGCTGTAGATCTCGCCAAAGAGGGTAACCTCACATTAATAGGTTTCATGCGGGGGCAGAGTATGGCGGTCTATAGTTGTCCAGAACGCGTTCACTCAGCGTAACGAAAGAACGAAAAGGATAGTAGGATACCTTTTGCTATCTTTTTGGGATGACGTGTCTCTATAAGGGTAAGCATAACTTAAAAGGAGTGAAACGCTCATGGATTTCATTTTGAACAGCATCCAAAATTTCGTTAATTTGCTGTTTTTCGTGGCTATTGTTGGTACTTTGGTGGTCTCTTGGATATACGCAAGTCGGTTGAAAAAACAGTATGGTGCCGACTTCCCGTGGAGCAAAACAGCCTTTATTGTCGGGATTGAAGTCCTACTTTGGATCGGATTTACCATTTTCTGGGAAATCCTCAAAGCGTTCTGGGTACCGATTGCCATTGTCGCTATTATAGTTATTGTGCTTATTTCCCGGAAGAAGCGAAGATATGTATGAATAGAGTCAAGTGGTAGCGCGTTTTGGAGGTGCTATCCAAAAAATGAACATAGGGAGAACTCAATATGAGTCGAACAGGGAGAGCCGTGGTCGCGTGCGGCAAAGATTTTGAAATCCGTGAATATCCGGTTCCCGAGCCTGAACCTAACACGGTGTTACTCCGTCAGGAGTTAGCAGGGATTTGCGGAACCGACCTGCACAACTGGCAGAACGGCTTCCAGCAAGAAGTTCTGTTGGGGCATGAAAACGTCGGTATTATTGAAGAAATTGGTGAAGGTGTGGAAACCGATTATGTGGGGAAACCGGTAAAAGAGGGTGACAGGGTGATCTTCGCACCGGGAACTAACTACGGTGCTTACGGCTTCCAGTGGAACCCAGATGAGGCACCACATTTTCGCGGCGGGTTTGCGGATTATATGTATCTCAATTATCCGAACACATGCTTCATGAAAACAGATGCGTCGCCTGAAGTGGCTGTGCTTACGGAGCCGTTCACTGTCGGTGTTCACGCCGCAATGCGCGGCGAAATAAAACTCGGTGACACCGTCGTTGTGCAGGGTTCGGGCGCTATCGGGCTTGTGACGCTTGCCTGTGCGAAGTTGAGCGGTGCCGCAAAAGCGATTATGGTCGGCGGACCCGCGGGACGATTGGAACTCGCGAAACGACTCGGAGCCGATGTAACAATTGACATCGAGGACGTTACCTCTGCTGAGGAGCGGACAGAACTTGTGAAAGCCGAAACGCCCCGTAAAGAGGGGGCAGATGTCGTCTTTGAATGTGCGGGTTTTCTTCCGGCAACGCCAGAGGGTTTGGGTTATACGCGACGTAGCGGGACTTTTGTTGAAGTTGGGCACTTTGTAGATATGGGTTCAATCGACTTCAATATCAACCAGTTGTTGATGCGCAAAAACCTCCGCGTCGAGGCTATTTGGGGAAGCAGTTACGAACATTTCGTCCGTGGCTTACCGCTCCTTGAACAGAGCGATTTACCGTTTGCCGATATGATTAGTCATCAACTCCCACTCTCACAGGTCGGGGACGGATTTAAGGCACTTGATGGTGGCTATCGCATTAAGGGTGAAACGGCGATTAAAATTGCGGTTCGGGCTGAAGAATAAACAAATTCAAGAAAATCGTGCGTTCCAAGTGCACAAAGCTGTGCGCTGGTATTGCGCGTCCACAGGAGGCACAATTAATGGCAAAAACGTATCGCGTCGGCTTTGCATCCCTCGTGCATGACCATGTATGGGGTGAACTCCGATACTGGAAGGAACATCCAAACGTTGAGATTGTCGCGGCAGGCGATGTCAATGCGGAATTACGCGCCCAGTTTAGCGCAGAGGTCGGTATTGAGAACGTCTATAACTCTTGGCAAGAAATGGTGGAGAAAGAGGAATTGGACATCATCCAAGCGGCATCGGAGAACAACGCTGGCGCCGACATTGTCGAGGCAGCAGCAGCGAAGGGTATCCACGTCGTATCCGAAAAGCCGATGGCGGCGCGACTCTCACAAGCAGAACGGATGCTTACCGCCGCGGAGAACGCTGGCACTTTATTGATGGTGAACTGGCCCACGGCATGGAGTCCAGCACTCAACACTGCCATGAACCTCATCAAAGACGGCGCAATCGGCGACATCTTCTATTTCAAGTGGCGTTCCGCACACAACGGACCGATGGAAATCGGATGCTCTCGCTACTTCTACGAGTGGCTCTACGATGAGGAGAAAAATGGGGCAGGTGCGTTGATGGATTACTGCTGCTATTGCGCTGATATGTGTGCCTACCTCCTCGGTCTGCCACAACAGGTAACAGCGTTTCGCGACACCTTCGTCAAGGATTACCCGGTTCCTGACGATAACGCCGTCATCCTCATGAAATACGGTAATGCCTTCGGACTCACAGAAGCGTCTTGGACCCAAAAGGTTGGCTATATCACACCGAATCCAGTGGTCTATGGCACTGAGGGTGCCCTGATGGTAAGCGGTAACGAAGTTCATCTGCATCCGGCAAATGGCGACGCTGAAGTCGTTACCCCTGAACCACTCCCAGAGGGCAAACGCAACGCCGCAGAATACTTTATTCACTGCTTGGAGACAGGCGAACCAATTGAAGGTTTGTGCAGTGCCAAAGTGAGTCGAGATGCCCAAGAAATCCTCGAAGCGGGGTTAGTGTCAGCAGATAGCGGACAGGTCGTTAATTTACCGATGTCGTAAGCGAATATAGGCGCGGTTCAAACCGTGCTTAGAGATACATTAGGAGAACTTGATGAGCGATAGAATTCCGATTGCATTACAACTGTATTCCGTCAGAGACGATTGTGCAGGCGATCTATCTTTAACACTACAAGCAGTCGCACAGATGGGCTATGAAGGCGTTGAGTTTGCTGGCTACTACGATCGGAGTGCCGAAGAATTACGCGGAATGTGCGATGACCTTGGATTGAAAGTTGCTGGCACACACACAGGGATAAATACACTTCTCGGTGATGAACTCGCCGAAACGGTTGCGTTCAACAAGGGGCTCGGCAATCCGTATCTGATTGTTCCGGGACTTCCCGCAGAGTACCAAGGTTCGCCACAAGCGTGGCTCGACACAGCAAAACGCTTCAACAGTATCGCCGAAAAGATTGCTGACCAAGGGATGTTTACCGGTTATCATAACCACACCGGTGAATTCACGTCAATGGAAGGCGAAATTCCGTGGGACATATTCGGTGGTAATACCCGCGACGATGTCGTCATGCAAATTGACATCGGTCATGCCCTTCGCGCCGGTGCCGATCCTGTGGCGTTTATTGAACGCTACCCCGGTAGATCGAAATTGGTGCACCTTAAAGAGTATTCCTCCACGAATGACAAAGCCAACGTCGGTGAAGGTGAAATTCCGTGGGATGCTGTGTTCCATGCCTGTGAAACCGTCGGTGGCACGGAGTGGTACATTGTTGAACAGGAAAGTTACGCCTACCCGCCTCTTGAATGTGCGGAACGCTGCATCGAAAATCTACGAAAGATGGGGAAAATTTAGGTTTGCTTGCATCAGAGGCACCGCGTTCCGATACCGTTGAAACAGATCTTTTGCTCTGGTGGGAAGATTTCTATCTCCCCGTCTTCGAGTATATCCTCCCGAAAATGGGGACGTTGGAAGGGAAAAAGGTTCTTGAACTCGGTACCGGTACTGGTGGCACCGCAACACTATTGGCGAAACGGGGTGCCTCTGTTGTTGGCATAGATTTACTGCCTTTTCGACTTGCTGAAGCACAGGCGCGAGCCGCGGAACACAACGTCGCTGAGGTAGTTAATTTTGCACTGATGGACGCGATGCATCTCGCCTTTCCTGACAATACCTTCGATTTTATTATCTCCAAATCTGTATTGGTTTTCACAGATCACAAGCAAACCGCGAGAGAGTGCTATCGCGTTCTCAAGCCGGATGGAAAGGCGATTTTCATGGAAAACATGCGCTACCACCCAGCGGTATGGCTGTATCGAAAAATGTTCCTGAAATACTCTGGCAAGTTGCGTTACTTTTCAGTAGGGGACATTGAAACAGTCGGCACTGAATTCGAAAAGTTGGAGCATCGTGAGTTTCATCTCTCCGCAGTGAGTGCACTGTTCTGGCAGAAATGCGTTTCCATCCCCCTATTTTATCGGTGGAGTCTTCGCATCCTCAAAGCGATTGATACAGCTCTCCTCAAATGCCTTCCATTCCTCAAGCGATTCTGTTGGATCACGGCGATGGTTTGCCACAAAGATTCGTCGAATTGTTTGGACAGTAGAGGTCATTAAACTCAATTTCGTTTCCATCTGGATCGAAGATAAAGAAAGCCCGACATTTACCGCGTGGGTCATCAAAATCAAAAGGTCCGCGAGTCCGATATGACAGAGAAGTGAATTGTTTGACGAGTTGGTTAATGCGATCGGTGTCCGTCACGAAGGCGAAGTGCATGGGTCCCCCTGCATCATGCCCTGGCGATCCAGCCTCTTTGAGGACAAGATGTCCATTATCTAAGTAGATATAAAGCTGCCGATTGTTGCGGTCGATAACTTCAAATCCGAGTAGATCTCGATAAAATTCCGCTGCGCGTTCAAGGTTGGCAACTTTAACGAAAACCTCTCCAATGCCGTAATATCCATTCATAGCGTATCCCTCCGACACGACGGTATCTGGTAAACAAAAAGGCTCTGGATCAATGGAACCCGGAGCCTTTTTGTTTCAGGCTATCAACTGATGGTTGATAACTAATCTGCTACCTGGTGATCGTTACTTAGCGGTGATGATAGGATTTGACTTTTCCCCAGGTAGTGGCTAACTTGCCTTGTGCTTTCACAGCGAGTGCCTTCTCTGGACGTTTGCCACTTCCGAGTTCCTCGACTTCATCTTCAGAGAGGGCGCGGTCCCAGATGATAACATCGTCGATGATGCCATCAAGGAACATGTCATTTCCTTGGTTTCCACCAATCTGCCTGCCCGCACCGAGTTCCAATGGACGGTCAGGAAAAAGGTTGTAAGGTTCGGGTGCAACTTGTGGGTTCGCTTGACCACTGGCAGGTATTTCGGTTTTCCCGCCCTCTGGTGTTACGTATCCAATGGCTTCATCACCATCTGCTGTTTGACAGAGATGGAACCACTTATCGGGCTCAATGGCGCCATCCGTGGCGAACCAATTTTCGCTGGCTGCACTTGTTGTTCCCCAGGTCACATTGGTACTACTGGTTGTCACGATACGGAAGGTGAAGTTCGCACCCCAACCGACTTTTTTCGCCTTTCCAGACACCGGAGTGATCGGCACCGTTCCGAACGTAAATCCAATAAGAGACAGTATGTGGTCCCTCAATGGCGGCTTCAAGATCAGCGTTAAATTCGATATCTGCACGCGTATCGTCACTCCCATCAACATCTAACGCCTTACCAAATTTACCTTTATCGATGATTTTAGCAGCCTTGAAGAGTTCGCCGTGTGCATTCCCTATGGCGTCCGTCACCTTGCCATCGTCAAAGGTCCAGGCAGCGATAACTCCATCATTTAGGTCTGCGAACGCAGAAATCGTAACGCCAATCGCTAATACACTGATGGCGAGTATGGAAATAAACAGTTTCACTTTGATTGTTCTCCTTTAGTGAATTTAAACAGGACTTACGCAAATTAAGCAAATATCGAACATTTAGACGCAAAAAGCGGTAATTTTCGCCCTTTAAACCCCCTAAATCCCCCTTATCAGGGGGACTTTAAGAGGGAATGCGTAAGTCCTATTTAAAATTAAAAATCAACCTTTTTTCGATAAATCTGTCTAAATAAAGGAAAGCAAAACAAGAATGTCTCCTTCGGAACTAAGAAAGTTCCAATAATCCAAGGTGCTACCTAAGCAGGTATAAGCACTTGGAAGTTTTGCTTGCAATTCCATGGGTGTTCCTTCTTGGTGTTAATGCCCCATAAACTAAGCATTAAGAAGGAGTGTCCTGTGGTTAACTATTGTAACAAGTTACACACTTCACGCTGACTTTCTATCGTACATAGATACAAATCTATCCACAGTATGCGGTATCTGACGCGGAAGTGAGAATAACCACGCTATATTAGAGAACAATATGTTATATCACTATTTTTGTCAAGAAAAAAAGAATTTTTATTCCGAAACAATTTTTTTACCTTCAACCGCAATAAGCCGTTGATTCACTGAAAGGTTGGTTGCAGTATCAACAATTCCGCTGTTCCAACGGATTTCCAACAGATCGATACGTTTAGCATCCTTCAGTCCGAAATGAACCCGAAGGTCGCTGAATGCGAGATAACTTCCACTGCTCTTTACCTCTGCATACTGCGTCAGTTCGCTGCCATCCAATGCTCGGAAAGCAACTTTGATACGTGCGCCGATACCGGAGCGGTTACTTTTGGTCCCGACCGCTTGCACCTGTATCCAATTGTTTCGATTCCCGCCCTCGTTTCTCAGGAGATCGACGGTTTGATTCCAGTTCGTGATGAGGATATCAATATCGCCGTCGTTATCATAATCGCCAAAAGCGGTGGCGCGACTTGTTTTACGCAATGCGAAGCCTTCTCCCATCTGTGCTGTGACATCCGCAAATTTCCCATTCCCCAAATTCCGAAAAAGTCGGTTCTGTTGTGGTGTCGTCGTAGACCGATCGACCTCGGCGATGTTATCCATCGTATGTCCGTTTGCGACGAATAGATCTTTGTACCCGTCGTTATCGTAATCAAAGAAACCGATACCCCAACCGAGATAGCGATGTGTATGCTCAGCGATCCCAGCAGGAATTGTGGTATCAATGAAAAAGTTGTCACCTTCGTTGTGATAGAGGGTATTCGTCTCGTTCTGAAAATTGCTGACTGTGAGATCCAACTTGCCGTCATTGTCATAGTCTGCGAAGGCGACTCCCATTCCCGCTTCTGCTTTTCCCATATCGCTGCAGCTGACACCGGAGAGCAACCCCACCTCTTCAAAAGTGCCGTCCCCCCGGTTCTCGAAGAGGAAGTTAAAATCTTGATCGTTGGCAATGTAGATGTCAGCATCACCATCGTTATCGCTATCTCCAATCGCAACGCCAAGACCGTGCGCAGCAGGGACGTTTAACAAACCGCTCTGTTCGGTTAGATTTGTAAAAGTGCCATCCCCGTTGTTGTGATAAAGCAGATCTGGTTGAGCGGGATAAGAACTCGGACCACAATAGACAGCAATGTTGTGTCGATAACACGGTTTATCAGCGTCAGGGGCGTATTTCGCATAATTGCTCACATAGAGTTCAAGGAATCCATCGTTGTCGAAATCGGCAAATGCACAACTCGTTCCCCATCCGGTATCTGCGACCCGTGCAGACGCTGCGACATCGGTGAAAGTACCATCTCCGTTGTTACGATAAAGGGCATTGTCGCCAAAATTAGTTAAATAGAGGTCTATGTCGCCATCGTTATCGTAATCGCCAGTGGTTGCACCGACACCGTAATGGGTATCACCGATGCCTGCGACACGGGTGACATCCGTGAATGAACCATCGCCATTGTTGTGATAGAGGATATTCGTAGGCAGCGGGAGGTGCGTCTTTTCCACTTGTGGACGGGCATTGATAAGGTAGATGTCTAAATATCCGTCGTTGTCGTAATCGAAGAACCCGCCCCCCGACCCGTATTGCTCATTAAAGAGACGTTTGCCACTTTCGCCATCGGTATGCTTGAAGTGGACCCCAGATTCTTCAGCCACTTCGACGAAAGTGACAGCACATGCCACAGACGACGCGAGAAATGCACATATCAGAAAAGAAAAACGGATTTTTAGTTTTACCCTTAAATGAATTAAAAACACTATTGCGCTGCCTCCATCGCCTGTCGAATTTCGTTCAAACGGTCTTTGTAGGCGGTATTCTTCGGTTCTAAGTCAATTGCGCGTGAGATAGCCTGTTCGGCTTTTGCATACGCCCCGTAGCGATAGCAGGCATAGGCGAGCGTATCCAAGCGAGCGGCATTCGCATCTAACGCGACAGCACGTTCTGCCAATTCAACGGCATGCTTCAGGTGCTCACCTTGCGACGCGTAGAGCCACGCGAGATTGTTATGGGCATCTGCGGAATTTTCATCCACAGCAATTGCCCGCGTAAAAGCGAGGATAGCGTCTGAGACCTGTTGCTGTTTGAGATGGAGTACTCCCTGTCGTACCCACGCCTTTGCTTCATTGGGGTGGGTGGAGATCAATTGTTGGTAAACGGCGATCGCGTCGGCAAATAGACGCTGTTGCGCGTAAACTTCTGCAAGTCCGTAGTAGGCAGAGATTAAATTTTTATCACGTTGAATCGCCTTCTGAAGGTAAGTTTGTGCCTCGGTGAACTTACGTTGGTGAGCGTGCAGCCAACCGAGGTGAAGATACGCCTCGGCATCGGTATCGTCAAGCTGGATAAGGCGTTGAAAAGCTGAGATTGCTTCTGCTAACTGCCCTGTCTGCATGTAGAGTCCACCCAAATTGTGGTAGAGCGGGAGTGTATTGGGATGCAATGCGGTAGCGATTTGATAAACACGAATCGCTTCCTGCTGGTTGCCGATCTCAATGTGTGCTTCTGCCAACTTAATGCGTGGTTCCAGAGCAGTGGGTTGCTCCAGCAAGAGTCTACGGTATCGATTCGTCTGTTCATTATAGGTTTTCACCCGTTGGAAAGATGACATCAGATTTTTCGCTTCCACAAGATGCTGCGAGGCATCGGGGTTAGAAATTCCGCCTACGGAACGCTGTCCCAAACGGCGGTAAATGAGCCCAAGATTGTAATGCGTTTCGGCGTGATACGGCGCGAGTGTAAAAGCTTTCTGGTAGTACTGCCCGGCTTCCGCTAACCTGTCCTGTAGGAACGCAATTTTACCCAATCCTTGATAGACCGGTGCGAGATTTGCATCCAAGGCAAGTGCTTGCTGATACGTGTGTTCTGCCAACGCTAATTTTCCCCTTTGCACGTATATATCCGCGAGTCGAAAAAAGGGTTCCGCGTTTTTGGGGAGCAGGTTAGTGGCGTGTTGTCCGTGATTTTCAGCGTCTGCAAATCTGCCTTGTGAATGATAAAGCCGCGCCAAACAGAGGTGAGCGACACCATGTGTCTGTGGAAGGGCAGGCAATTCCAGCGCGTAAAGATACGCCTCCACTGCATCGTCGGTTTTTTCCTTGAATCTGTAAACCGCGCCGAGTTCACAGTATGCCCCGGCATTTTGGGGGTTCAGTTGCAAAACCTGTTGAAACGCATTGATTGCCTCATCGTAAAGTCCTAACCGGATTGCGTGCATTCCGTGCGTGTAGTATTCGGTTTCCGCTTGCTCGGTTTGCTGCGCGGAAACCAGTGATGTTACGAAGCAGAAAGCGAAAAGGCTCCCTACAAACCAATTTTTAATTTTACCGTGCGGATGAATCATGTGGGTTTCATCTTTAACGTGCCTTCTCACGAGTCGCCCCGCTACGCGTATGGGCTTGGTTTTCGTATTAATGTCCTTCCGTAGATCGGGTCTCCGAATGATATACCAATTCGTTTCCAATAATCGTCGCCAGTAGATTGATTTCGCAGTGTGCCGCGTCCCATTCAAAGAGAATCAGGTTCGTCTGCGCCGCTACGCGTTTTTCGGCGTTAAGAAGACGCATCGGTTGTAGTGTGGCAAGTGAAACAGCTTCCTCAAGGGTGATACCTGCAAACCGGACACTATTCTCAATACCACGTGCTAATTCAATGGCAGAACCGGCAAGATACTCCGTCCCGACCAATCGGACACACCGTTCTGGAGTCAACTCCACCGATTTTCCTGCGAACTGGTAGATGCCGGGTTTCATTCCAGCTAAAGCGACAGCATCACTGACGAGGAGACACCGATCGAGCGTCTTGGCGCGTATCATTGATTTGGCGACGGCAGGCGGTAGGTGGTGTCCATCAACAATAAGGCTTGCCCAGAGTTCATCGGCACCGAGTTGCTCCCAAATATAATTCGGATGTCGCCGGATTAAAGCATGCGCCCCGTTGCCGAGATGCGTGGAAAGTCTCGCGCCAGCGTCAATTGCCGCTCGAATATCGTCCGCCGAAGCATCTGTATGTCCTAACGCGACGACAACTCCATTCGCAACCAGTTTTTCGATAAACGGAATGGCCCCCTTTTTCTCAGGAGCGAGCGTTACAATGGTGATTTGCCCTTCGGCACTGTCCTGCCACCGCTGAAATTCATCCCAATCTGGTTCTCTAACATGCGCTAACGGATGTGCCCCTCGCGGTCCATCCTCGGCGGAGATATAGGGTCCCTCAAGGTGAATCCCAAGTATCGAACGTGCTACGAGTGAATCCGATTTACACGCTTCCGTGATGGCAGAAAAGGCGTTGCTAATTCCCTCGAAAGACCCTGTCACAACCGTCGGACACAGGAAACCAGTACCGATCTGCCAGAGTGCGCGGACCATCGCAGACACATCTTCCGACGTAACAGTAGCGACGTTGAGGTCGAATCCAGCGAAACCGTTCACCTGAATGTCTATCAACGCCGGTGCGATCCATAGGTTGCTATTAGCGGAGCCTATTTCGTGGATTGTTTGAACGCGACCATCAGCGAATACGATTTCGGTAGGCGTGTTGTTGAAAAGTGTGTGTCCCCTATACACATGTCGACCCTCTGGGGCTAAATCGATGGTGCTTTCCGGGCTGTTTCCTGGCGAGGAATGACGCTTGGTCATAAGAATACCTCCGCAACGTTCGAGTGCTATTTTTATGATACCTGAAAACCGATTTGTTACCAAGAAAAAAGGGTTGCATTTTTTGGAGAAATTCAGTTAAAGTATATCCAAGGACATCTGACCCAGTTGACGGGACTATCGTCTGACTTCTTCGGCGCAAGTTTTGGAAACCTACAAGTTACGCCGAAATTTCTACTAAAGGGAACAACAACTGGACGTGGAGGACAAGATGGAATATTTAGCATACGGAGAAACGGGTTTAGAAATCTCACGCCTCTGTTTCGGGGCAGGACATCTCAACAATACCTGTGAGGACTACGAAGCTGGTGGCAAACTGATGTTGAAAGCTTTGGATGAAGGGATCACGTTCTGGGATACTGCCGAAGGTTACGGGAGTCAACCGCATCTCGGAGAGGCAGTACGTCAAATTTTTCGAGGGGACGTTGTGATCCAAACCAAAACCGGTGCGAAAGATTATGAAGGTGCCAAAGCAAGCATTACACGTTCGCTTCAGGAAATGCAAACGGATTATTTAGATGTTCTATTATTGCATGGTATCTCCTCACCTGAAGATTTGGCATCGCGAGAAGGAGCTCTCAAAGCGTTCCGAGAAGCAAAAGCCGCTGGCAAAATTCGAGTCATCGGCTGTTCCACGCATCTCTATACAGGTCCCGTGATGGATGCAGTGATTGACCATCCAGAACTTGAGGTCATTTTGACGACGGCGAATAAAGAGGGTAGGATGTTAGAAGGGGGTCCCTTTGATCGGCATCTGGAATATATCGAACGCGCGTATTCGCTCGGTAAAGGGATCAGTATCATGAAGGTTATCGTCGCAGGTGGTGTTCCAGAGGCAGATATGCCGGAATGGATCGAGTGGGGTTTTAACCTTGAAACGGCACATGCGGTCAATCTCGGTATCAGCGATTACCCCCATATCACATTGGATGTCGGACTTGCACGCGCGAGTGCGAGACGCCGTTTGATACAACGCAAAGCGGCTTAAAGGCGGTTGGCAATTGGCTGTTAGCGAATGGTGACTGGCAATTAGCAATCAGGAAGAGGTCCGTACAGAGGTTTTCTTACGACCAAACTGATAGCCTGCATTCTCACTGCGAAGCAGGCGTAGGCAGATATAAGGGAAGCACGTAAGAGTCCAAACGCACGTTGTTCCTCCGCAAGGTAAAATTAAAAAATTGAAACAACTACGCGGTAAACCGCTCAAAGACTTTCTGAAGCAGGTGAAACCGCCGGAAAGAGAACTGGTTTTTATCCTACAAGACGTGCAAGACCCGGTGAATGTCGGTTCTGCATTTCGGATAGCGGACGCATGTCGTGTGAAAGAACTGATCTTGACAGGTATCAGTGCACAACCGCCCCATCCATTGGTGCGAAAAGTGTCGCGCGGGAAACACCGACGGGTAAAATGGCGATACACAGAACAAGCAGCAGACGCAATTGCATCGCTCAAAGCAGAGGGTTACACGAGTTGTGCTTTAGAGGTTACTGCACAATCCATGCGTTACGACGAGGTGGATTATCCAAATAAAATCTGTCTCATTGTGGGGCATGAGGATCACGGGGTAACGAAACGGACACTTGCTGTCTGCGATATGGTAGTTTATCTTCCAATGTATGGCGCGGGGGCATCACTGAACGTTCATGTCTCGCTTGGTATCGCCGCCTACCACATCTTGCATCAATTTTAATAGTTGTCGGCATTCAGCCATCAGCAGTCAGCAAGAGAAACTGATGGCAGTGCGTCATACCTATTCGCGGCACACCGATAGCCAACAGTTATATGGGTCAATTTTAGCGAGGTTCATAGTAAAAAATGTCGAAAACGATGCGAGCGATTATGTGTCGCGAACCGTGGGATTATCGCCTCGAAGAGGTTCCGATGCCGAAGGCTGGTCCCGGTGAGGTTGTCATTAAGGTGAACGCATGTGGCGTTTGCGCGAGCGACATTAAGTGTTATACAGGCGCGCCGCTTTTCTGGGGCGATGAACATCGAAAACCGTATGTGGAGGCACCCGTCATTGCCGGTCACGAATTCATCGGTGAGGTCGTCGAACTCGGTCCAGGGGCTGGTGAGAAGTATAAGCTTGAAATCGGTGATACAGCTATTGCAGAGCAGATAGTGCCGTGTTGGGAGTGTCGGTATTGTCGAACCGGGAAGTACTGGCTCTGCCAAGTCCACAACATCTACGGATTTCAACCGGTCGTCAACGGTGGTATGGCGGACTATATGAAGTTCCCGGCGCGCTCGCTTGTCTACAAAGTGCCTTCTGAGATTCCGACGGCGAATGCGGCAGTGATTGAACCACTCGCTTGTTCTATTCATGCCGTCCAACGCGGAAACATTGAATTTGGTGATGTCGTCGTAGTTGCGGGGGCAGGCACGCTCGGACTCGGTATGATCGGGGCAGCAAAGTTGAAAAATCCCGGTGTGCTTGTCGCCATTGACCTGATGCCGAACCGGTTAGAGGTTGCCAAAAAGTTAGGCGCGGATATTGGAATTAATCCATCAGAAACGGATGCTGTCCAAGAGGTGTTAGATCTCACAGAGAGCTACGGCTGCGATGTCTATATTGAGGCAACAGGACACCCGAAGGCGGTTGAACAAGGGCTGCACATGATTCGGAAGGCAGGCACCTTCGTCGAATTCAGCGTCATGCGGGAACCGGTGACTGTGGACTGGACGATCATTGGGGACACAAAAGAGTTGAACATCCACGGTTCGCATTTAGGTCCGTATGCGTATCCGTTGGCGATTGATTATATCCATCGCGGTTTAATCGAGGTCGAGCATATTGTGACGCATCAATTGCCGTTGACGGACTATCTCACAGGGTTTGAGATGGTTCAGAAAGGATCGGATTCGATTAAGGTGCAGTTAGTACCGTGAGCGGTCGGCTGTGGCAAAGTAGTGCCTAACGATAAAACAGACATCTACTTTGCCTGTGGGTTGTTTGAACCAAGGATAGGTTACCTCAGGACAGTTACTGTGCGACAATAGATTGTGGCACTACCGACAAAAGTATTGATAACAGCATCAAGCACGTTAACCTCGGTGATGATATTATAATCGGTCGCCTCACCTGCCATGGCTTGTGTATCAATCTCATTGATCGGCACCAGCCCCCACAGCACGTACCATTGCCGTGATTCGATCATATCAGTGCCTTGCGCACCCTCACCGATTTTGTGTGTATGCGTTGCACAGCCAATGACACACAACATTCCTATAATGAGAAGCACAACGGAAAGTTTTTTGAACATAAATTTCTCCTTGCGACGTACACTTTTACAGTGCGTCTATTGTTGTTTGTGGATTAGACTATCTGCACACCCCCGGTAGGTGCGGTTTCTAACCGCACCGAGTTTGGTGTAAAAGTAATTACAGGATCCACTATAAGATACACCTTTCGCCCCTCTGGGGCTTATGGCTTGGCAGATATGGCGTTTCTACACACCTTTCGCCCCTCTGGGGCTGCCCTTTAGTGCATCGGAGTTTATTTTTCTGCGAGTTGCGTTTGTGTGAGAAACGTTGAGAAAAATCAGAAATGCTTTGAAAACTGGGTACGAATCCGACAGAAATTGTCCAAACTACATTAATATATATGATACTATTCTTTTTACTAATGGCTCAATATGGCAAAAGTATATAAGATTTTGACTTATAAATCAAATTAAATGTATAAAATAGTGCTTATTATAGCAAAACGTCACAGGTTCGGAGATCGCTCCTACCACACGCTGCACTCAGTATGGAAATTTTGCTTTTGATTTGATTCTTTTGGTGGGTTTTGATAGAATAAGTCGAAGCATAGAAAACAACAGTAAAGATAGTCCAATGAAAATTACCGAGATTGAATCAATTCCATTGCGTGTACCTTACGAAGAGCGGATTCGTATTAATCTCGACACCGAAACCTACAACAAGCGGAACGTCTCATGAAGCAGGGCGTGGACGAATCTTATGCTCCGGGTGTGCGTTTGGATGAATGGGAAGATGACGGTAGTGAAACCTTCGACCAACTTTTCAAGCAGTTACAAGAGAACGACTCGCCTGTGTGGGAAGCACCGACATCTTAGAAATGAATAAGGAGTACGTATTATGATGACCCCCGAACAACGTTATCTGTTTGATGTTACCGGATACCTTCATCTAAAGAATGTTATGAGCGACGAAGAACTGAAAGCGGCGCAAGAAGCCGCAAATGAATATATCAATACTCCCACCGAAAAACTCCCACCCGGATTTGATTCCAGCGAAAAAAACCTTCCAAATGGTTTTGCCTTTGCGAAACCCTTAGAGGCACTCACACTGCACCGATCAACATGGCCTATCATCAAAGAACTCACAAATAATAAACCCCAACTGCTACGTGGAACGATGATTGCGGATCGGGCGGGTGCGTCAGAGTCGGCGGAAGGACTCCGCTTACATTGCGCACGAGAAGATTTTGGATGGCACTGCAACCGTTATGAGGTGCGAAACGGTCGAATTTTTTGTGACGATTTTGTTATTTTTCCCTACCTGTACGACGTGCATCCCGGAGACGGTGGGCTGTTGGTCGTTCCCGGTACACACAAGACTCTTTTCGATCGTCCTGAACACCTCTACAACAACGGAGAGATTAAGGATGCTGATGATATTCCAGAAGGGGTCGTTAACATCACGCCAAAGGCAGGGGATTTCGTAATCATCTCTGAACTCTTGACGCACGGTGCGTTGCCTTGGAAACCGAAAGATCGGTATCGTTGCGTCCTGACCTTACGCTACAGACCGCAACACCGTGGTGAGAGCCGGGTGTCGGAAGAAGTGAGGGCACGCTTATCGCCTGAAACGCAGGAACTCATCTCCCAAGCCGGCCACTATGAGACAAAAGAGATTGTCAAAAAAGACGTAATCACCCTGACGTAAGCAGGGTTAATCAATTGGTCTCACTGCTGGAGCACCGTGCTGTTCACACCATGGAACGAGTGGGTTTTCACCACCACCCGGATGATACTCTTTCGTCTTCTTGAAGGATTCCCCAACCAAATACTGCTCCAGTGGCGACAACTTATCCAACAAGGTCTGTTCCTGCGTCCGATAGTCCATCGGCATCACCCAACGGTAACCGTAGCCGAACATTACAGCCTTGCGGGTCTGGTCAGTTAGGTTTGTTGCCCCTGCATGAAAAACACGATTCTCAAACAGTAGGCAATCGCCGGGTTGTAGGCTCGGTTCGAGTGCTCCTTCTGGATCCACCTTTCCTTCTGGAATAGGAACCCGTTCGAGCAGATGATTGCTACCGGGAGAGACGAGCGTTGCTCCGGAATTGGGTTCACTCAGATCGGTGAAGTAGTAGGCACATTTTAGCAAAATGCGTGGTAACTTGTGCCCGTGTGTTCTTGTTGCGATGGCGTAGTCGCGATGCCAACCCGGCATACGGGCGGTGTCCGGTGTGTCCGGTGGATCTGGGTGTTTGTATATCAGGTGTGAGGTCATCAGTTGCAAGTCGGTACCGAGAAGTTGCACCACAACGGGCAAAATGGTCTCCTGCGCGATGAGGGGAATGAAGGCATCGTCAATGGAGATACAATTTCGGAAGCTATCGTATAAGTTGTTAGAACTATGTTGGCGATTCTCGAGTCGATCGCTTGCCATGAGTCGGTCACTGGCTTCAATGAGTTTTTCGATAGTATCCGAATTCAGCACATTTCGCACGATGAGATAGCCTGTATCATCAAAATGTCGTATATCTTCATCCGAGAGTGGATGCCAGTCCATATCAATTGCTGCTTCGTTTGTGTGTGCCATTGTTTTTTCCTGTGTTTTCCTAAGGAGCGAGAATAAAAGTTATCCTGTCGAAATTTGTTATCAAGTCAATTCATTGAAAGTGAGACTTTGATACCCTAAAATTTCCCGAAAAGTATCAGGATTGTCATGGGTTTCTTCCTTATCGGTCATTGGTCTTGCGGTAATAGGGTATCCCTTACCACCCGGAAATTGAATGATAACACAAAAGAGGTAGCGTCCGGCATCTGTTTGCCCTAAAACGTAATAGACCGGGTTTTCGCCTTGCGATTTCGCTCGCTGAACAAATGGTTTCCCGCGGCATCGAACAGCAGCGTCTGATCTGGCAACCAACGCACTGAAGGATCAATGATTGCGTGTGGAGATTCAGGGAAATCGGGGTGTAAAGCCATGCGTGTCGGTAATCCCTCTAATATGCATTAGATGAAATTTCTATTTTTCGTGGCTATATTGTAGCAAACGTGTATAGCTACTACAAGCAAATTCGGAACGGAGAGTCGGGAATCGGAGTTCCCTCCTACAGAAGAGGGATCCCTACATCGGCGAGGTTAGGAAACCTCGCCAGCGATGTACTTGTAGGAGGGGATAGGCTATTGTTGTAGCAACGCCACGAATGCCTCAACATCCGTTGTGGGGGCTTGGCAGACGTAATTCTCACAGACATAAGCGGTTGCGGTGTTGTCAACTTGAGTCTTGTTCGCGAGAAGCGGTAAGGTCTGTCCGTCAGTGGATTCACTCAAGGCAACGATTTTATTGGGTTGATAGACCCCGTGCAATGCCGCTAACATCGCATCCGTTTTCGCGTCTCCCTTTTTACCAACAATCGCAATCTCTTTCGGCGTCGATAGCAGGAACGCTAACTCACAGAGCAGTTGCCCGGATCCCGCAGGCATCCCTTCCATCTGATGGAAATAAAGCAACAGGGTCTCAACGGCTTTGTCGTGGAATTCGGGGGTGTCGAGGTGTTTAGCAAGCCGTAAGAGACTGTGAATCGCCATGGATGCGCCGGAAGGCGTAGCACCGTCATAGGCGGATTTGGATTGGACGATAAGTGCCTCGTGTGCTTTGCCGGTGAAGAAGAATCCGTCGCCTGAGTCGTCCCCAAACTGATCTATCATAAGATGTGTGAGACGTTCGGCTTCAGTAAGCCATCTCGGTTCGAAACTGGCTTCGTAGAGTGCAATTAATCCGGCGATGAAATAGGCGTAGTCCTCAAGATAGGCATTGAGGTGGCTTTTACCGGCACGATAGGTGCGCAAAAGGAGTCCGTTCTCTTGGGATAGCGTTGTCAAGACAAACTCAGCAGATTTTTCACATGCCTCAAGGTATTCCGATTTCCCGGTCAGTTGATATCCCATCGCCATACCCCGGATCATGATTCCGTTCCAACTGGTGAGGATTTTGTCGTCTAATCCGGGTTTAATCCGCTTTTCCCTCTCATCAAACAGTTTCTGTTTCCCATCTGCGAGGAGCGTTTCCAGTTCTCCGACATCCATCTGCAGTTTTCGGGCAAGAATGTCAGGTGGCGTTTGGATTTGGAGAATGTTTTCTCCTTCAAAGTTGCCTTGTGGCGTAATGTCGTAATACTCACAGAAGATTTCGGCGTTCGCCTCGCCGATGATGTCTTCTACATCGTTCGGTTCCCAGACGAAGAATTTGCCCTCTACGCCTTCGCTATCGGCATCTTGCGTTGAATAGAAACCGCCGTTTTCTGCGTCGTACATCTCGCGAAGAACGTAGTCAAGGGTTTCGGTGGCTATATCGCGGTAGAACGGCTTCTGAGTGGCTTGGTGCGCCTCAAAATAGGCGACGACGAGCTGTGCGTTGTCATACAGCATCTTTTCAAAGTGGGGGACGAGCCAGTGTGCGTCAGTGGAATATCGGTGGAACCCGCCACCAAGTTGGTCATACATACCACCGCGTGCCATTTTCTCCAGCGTGAGTTCGACCATCTCTAAGGCATTGGCGTTGCCACTGTGATGCCAATAGCGTAAAAGGAAGGGCAACCCCATGCTGGGCGGGAATTTCGGGGCATTGCCGAATCCGCCGTGTTGCGAATCGAATTGGGAGCTGTACTGCTGAAAAGCATGGGTCATCAATTCTTCCGTGAGTTCATGGTGGTGTGGGTCAACGACGGTGCCCATTTGTTCGAGGTGTCCGGTAATTTGGTCTGCTTGCTGTAGGACCTGAACATTCTGATCGCTGAATGCTTCGGAAACGGCGTGCATCACCTTTGGGAATCCGGGTCTACCGTATCTATCGGTGGGTGGATAGTAAGTTCCGCCGTAGAAGGGTTTCAGATCCGGTGTGAGAAAGACGGTCATGGGCCAGCCGCCTTGACGGGTCATGATCTGGACGGCGTTCATATAAATTTCATCTAAATCAGGACGTTCTTCTCTATCGACCTTGATGTTGATGAAAAGTTCGTTCATGACCGCGGCGATCTCCTCGTTTTCAAAGGATTCGCGTTCCATGACGTGGCACCAGTGGCAAGCGGAGTAACCGATACTTAGGAGAATAGGCTTCTGCTCTTGTTTGGCGCGCGCCAAGGCTTCTTCGCCCCACGGATACCAGTCAACGGGGTTATGTGCGTGCTGGAGCAGATAAGGGCTTGTTTCATGGGTAAGGCGGTTGGTGTGTTTGGGTGTATCGTGCATTCGTGTTTTCTCCAGTCTTATGAATAGACTCGCACTGTGGGGCTGCCCAGCATAAACATAAGACGAGACAATGGACAGATCAGGACATCCACATTTGCCAATGCTTGGTGTTGACTCTATGAGGGTTCAACGGTAGTCTTTACTGCGGTCATAAGTCGTTTTTCGACCGCATCCGCCAGTTCTTTGAGAACTTCATCGCTCAGATCGTCACTTGCCTGCTGAGCCGTGCGTGCATACGCTTCAACAACCAACTGCTCTGCATAGTTCTCCAGAGCTGATATCAATTCTCGCGGTTCCTTTGTCTTAGACATTAAAACTTCCTCTTGTTAATCGACCTTTAATTTTTGTGAATCTGTCTTTTAACGATAACCTCTATCTCTCCGTTGAATACTTTGGACAATCAAAAGGTTCTTTTTGTAGGTATAGATTACCCGGTAGATTCCGACTCTCAGTTTAAAATTACCGGCGAAGTTCCTTCTCATAGGACGGTGGGGATATTGCTCAGCGTTTTCTACTATTTCCTGAAGTTTATCGGTGATGCGCTGTCGAATGGATGCATCCAACGTCTTAAAAACAGCGCTGGCTTGCTTTTTCCATCCGAGTTTCACCATTTAATTCCCAACTCCTCAGCGATGTCTTCCATTGGAATCACTTCGTCATCTTCAAATGCTTTCATAATTTCTTCGTAAGCTTCGCGGGTGAAGAACGCCTTTTCATCCAAGTCATAGCGGGAGTAGGCATCGTAAACCAGGGCCTCTGCATACGTTCGGATAGCTTCTAAGAAGTTTTGTTCGGCTTTCGCATACCTGACGGAGCAGGTTTCGCGTAATTGCAGTCGAGGCACCGCGCCTAAGTGAGTTCGTGCTGGAACCTCTTTGGCGGTATAGGAATCGTTCCACTTTTTACCTGCCGCGGTGTCCGATTCCGGTTTTTTTTCGAGTGCGAGTGCTATGGAAAAGTCCCGTGTATCTGGATTGTAGCGAGAATAGGCATTGGCAATCAACTGTTCCGCAAAAGCGCGGATAGCTCCAAACAACTGATCTTGGGCTTCTGCCAATGTTTGTTTCGGTTTCATTTGAAGGCATCCTCTTTGAAAGTTGTGAAAAAATGAGCGGTCCCGAAGTGTGGCACCGCTCTATAGGTAAAGAAATACCGCTACGGGGATTCGAACCCCGGTTTGGTGGCTGAGAACCACCTGTCCTAACCCCTAGACGATAGCGGCACATAGAAATAAAGGTAAAATTAAAAAACTGCCCGGGAAGGATTCGAACCTTCACTACGTGGTCCAGAGCCACGCGTCCTACCATTAGACGACCGGGCATTGATCTACGTTTGCAGACCCGTTGTGCTTTTAAGCATATCTTAATTAACCGTGTTTGTCAATTCTTTTTCAAGAACCTACTGCATCGGTATGACCGAGACTGAGATATTGGAAAGGGTATAGAAAATATTGAGGAATCCAATGAGAATCGTTGGGATGACAAAGACGCTCAAGAGCGCGAACGTGCCGGTAGAAAAGGTGACGCGTGTGGTTTCCTCACCAGCATCTTCGAGAAACATCGCCTTCACAATTCGGGCGTAATAGTAAAGCGAAACGACGCTATTTAGCAGACCGACAAATGCGAGCCAATAATACCCTTGCTCAAGGACAGCGGCAAAGAGTAGCCATTTTCCGAAGAAACCCGCGAACGGCGGAATCCCTGTTAACGAAAAGAGGAAAATCGCCATTGCCCAAGCAACCAATGGTGCACGCGAGGCGAGACCTCGGTAGCCCTCAATCATTTCGCTCCCTTCCTCATTCGCAATCAGGACGACGACATAAAACGCGCCCAAGTTCATAAAGAGATAGACAACGAGGTAGAAGAGGATCGCGCCAATGCCTTCAGAGGTGAGCAGGACACCCCCCATCAAGAGGTAACCCCCGTGTGCGATGCTGGAATACGCTAATAAGCGTTTCACATTCTGTTGTGGCAAAGCGGCGAGATTTCCGACAGTCATCGTCAATGCGGAGACTATCGCTAACATAAAGGGCCAATCAACAGCCTGCATTAATTCAGTATTGCCAAATCCGGAATAGAAAAATCTGATGAACAGGGCAAAACCTGCGGATTTCGAGGCAACCGACAGAAAAGCAGTGATTGGGATAGGTGCGCCTTCGTAAACGTCAGGAGACCACATGTGGAACGGGACTGAGGCTATCTTATAGCCAACACCTGCCAGAACGAAGGTTATCGAAATCAGCACGGCGAGCGGAGCGACTTCTCCAGATGCGAGGAGTTCCGTGAGTTGCACACTAATTTGACCGACATCCCCGCTGCCAACCATTCCAAACAGAAGCGACAACCCAAAGAGCATAGTTCCAGATGCGACTGCACCATACGTGATATATTTGAATGCGGCTTCACTCGAACGAGGGTTATGCGTCAAAAACCCGGCGAGAATATAGGAGGTAAGACTCACCATTTCCAACGAGATAAATATCATCAGCAGATTCGTCGACGATGTCATGAGGAACATCCCAAGGGTGATGGCTAACAAGAGTGCGTAGTATTCGCCTTTCAACCGCGCGTCGAGTTCCTCAGAGCGGAGGGAAAAGAGAATCGTGGCAGCTGTTGCAAGCAGCAACAGGACCTTGAAAAAACTGGAAAACGTATCAAGTTGGATCATTCCTAAGAAGAGGGAAATAGGACCTTTATCGCCGAAAGAGAAGTGTGTGATAAGGACAGCAGCGAATACACAAACACACCCTGCGAGAGAGAGATAGACAACCGCGGAACTATTCCTGTCCTTCACAACGAGGTCAAGAAGAACAACGGCGACGGCAAAAATCACAAGGAGGATTTCTGGACTGAAGTAAAGGAGGCTTTCGATGTTGCTTAAGGGTTGCATACTTTCCTCAAACCTCCTATATTGCCTGCAGGACGTCTATGAGGTTGGTAACCGACTCTCTGAACATATCAATAGCGAAGTTGGGCCAGACACCGAGTACGATGGTCAAGATTCCGAGCGGCACCAACGTTAGAATTTCGCGCCCATTGATCTCAGGAAGCTCCTCGTATTTCGGGTTGAGTGTCCCTAAGAAAACCCTTTGGAGCGTCCAGAGAAAATATGCCGCACCAACAACGATACCGATTGTCGATAAGATAGTCAACATCTTGAATTTATCGTAGGCACCGAGTAAAGAGAGTGCTTCCCCGACGAATCCACTCAAGCCGGGCAGTCCCAAAGAAGCCATGAACGCAAGCGTCGTGATACCGGTGTAAACGGGCATTTTGGCTCCCAGACCACCGAACCCATTAATTTCGCGGTGATGTGCTCTGTCGTAGAGGACACCGACGAGTAGGAAGAGCATCGCACTGATAACACCGTGGTTGAACATCTGGAGAATCGCACCGGTGATGCCACTGTCATTTCGAGCGGCAAGCCCCAAGATGACGAAACCCATGTGTCCGATACTCGAATACGCCACCAACTTCTTAAAGTCGGTTTGTGCCAATGCACAGAAGGATCCATAGACGATATTGATAAACCCGAGAAGTGCGAGGCTGTTGCCCAAGAAACCCTCCCCGTTCGTAAAATGGTCCAAGCCTTGTGGGAACATCGCCATGTTAACCCGAACCAGTCCATAAGTTCCCATCTTTAGGAGAACCCCCGCAAGGATAACGCTAATCGCTGTTGGTGCTTCGACGTGTGCATCGGGAAGCCATGTATGGAACGGAAAGATCGGCACCTTAACAGCAAACCCGATAAAGAAACCCACGAAAACCCAGATCTGGAAGTTGAGGTCGTTAAGGGCGTGTCCGGCTGTAGACGCTAACGTAATAAGTGTGGGAATATCAAAGGTTCGCGCACCCGGTGCCCCACTGTTGAGATAGACCGCTATCATGGCGATCAACATCAGAACACTGCCGAAGAGGGTATAGAGGAAGAATTTAATTGCAGCGTATTCACGACGGGGTCCGCCCCATATACCGATAAGGAAGTACATCGGTAGGAGTGTCAGTTCAAAGAAGACGTAAAAGAGGAATAGATCCAACGCAGCGAAGAAACCCAGCATCCCGGTTTCGAGCAGTAGGAACAACGCCATGTACGCTTTGATACCCTTTTCGATGTTGCGCCAAGAGGCAATAACACAGATGGGACCTAAGAGTGCAGTGAGGAGCAGCAGCGTCACACTGAGTCCGTCAATGCCGATGTGATACTGGATATTAAACGCCTGAATCCAAGGGACGTTGATGACGTACTGCGTTCCGGCAGTCGAGCGATCATAGGATACGAATAAAGCGACCGCGAGTGCGAGTGGGATGAGTGTAAAGAGGAGCGTAACGCGTTTAACCAGTTCTTCCGACTCACGCGGCAGCAGTAAAACAACGATCATCCCAAGCAACGGGAGAAAAATCATTAGCGACAGTAACATTTTTTAATTATACCTTTTTTAATTATACCTTGCGGAGTAATGAAGGACGTTTGAACTGTGATATGCGATCCACCTATCCGCCTGCGCCGTTGTTGCAGGCTACGGTTTTGGCATCTAACGCCCTCTCTTTACTGATGGCTGACGGACATATTTTGATTATACCTTGCGGAGTACAGTTAGAGAACCCGGAAAATCAAGATTAACAACACAATTCCAGCCAGTACAACGAAAAGATAGGTTTGAATCGCGCCTGTCTGGATCTGACGGACTCTTCCGCCAACTGCCCATGTAACTTCGGCGACCCGATTGACGATGCCATCAACGACACGATTATCAAAAGCACCGATGAACACAGCGAGGAAATCGCGCGTTACTTTTCCAACACCGTTGACGATACCGTCAACGACAGTCCCATCAAATTGCGCGAAGAGTCGTGCCTTCCACACCGTTAGCGCGACCAATACACCGTCGTAAAATTCGTCAAAGTAGTATTTGTGCCAGAAAAGATTATAAAGCGGTCGGAAAGTCGTAGCGACAGATTCGGCAGACAAAGTTCGCCTATGATAAAAAAGCCATGAGAGCAGTATACCGAACCCAGCGGCGCAGATAGATAGAATCATCGCGATGGTATGTGCAGGACCGTGGCCATGATGCGCATCATCAGCGTGCGCGCCGTGTGTATCGTGTCCGTCTTCTTCTGCAGCGACTGCTTCAGAAATGCCGAAGAGCGAGAGTGTGATTCCTGCCTCACCGGTTTTGCTATCGGGTGAGACGTGTGCATGCTGCGGTGCGTGAAGATGCGGTTGTTCTGGTGGTTTAACATAGTCTTTGTTAAACCAGAGTGTATTCACAACAGGCAAACTCAGAACCGCCAGGATGAGGAGCGGCACGGTCATTGACTTCGGGGACTCATGTGCCATGTCGTGCATCTCCTGATTGCGCGGCTCGCCGAAAAAGGTCATGAAAATCAGTCGGAACATATAGAACGCCGTAATTCCAGCGGCACAGAGGGCTATACCGAATAGGAGATAGTGATGGATAGAGTTCCATTCCATCGCCCGCCCGAGCACGCCGGCTAAGATCGCATCCTTGCTCCAGAACCCAGAGAAGACAAAAGGCACCCCAGAAATAGACAATGTTGCAATGAGCATCGTGACAAAAGTGATCGGCATTTTATGACGCAATCCGCCCATATTCCGCATGTCCTGATCAGGCGGGATCTCGGAACCGTGTGCATGGACTAAATCGTGGTCGCCGTGTTCGTGCCCGTGCTCATGTCCGTCTGTATCGTGGTCGTCGTGTCCGTGATCGTGTTCATCACCATGGGCATGGGCATGCATAGCGTGGAAGGCGTGGATGACGCTCCCTGAACCGAGAAACAGCAGTGCTTTGAAAAAGGCGTGTGTTGTGAGGTGGAAAAGTCCCGCCACATAACTGCCAGCCCCAATCCCAAGCATCATATAGCCAAGTTGGCTAACCGTGGAATATGCCAGAACCCGTTTAATGTCGAAACGAACAATAGCGATCGTCGCAGCGACGATCGCGGTAATACCACCGATATAAGCGATCACCAGAGATGAGGTCTCTGTTAGGATCGGGAACATCCGAGCCGTGAGATATACCCCAGCGGCAACCATCGTGGCGGCATGGATCAATGCACTGACGGGGGTAGGACCTTCCATCGCATCAGGAAGCCACGTATGTAGCGGCACCTGTGCCGATTTACCGATAGCACCACAAAAGATGAGGACCCCTGCGATAGAGAGCCATACCATATCACCTGTGTTTAATAGCGATGCAGCTTCGGCGAAAATACCAGCTTCCCCGTAGAGCGAGAGCGTGTCAAACTTCGTGAAAAGCATCATCATACCGATGAACATACCGACATCACCGACACGGGTCGTCAAGAACGCTTTTTTACAGGCATCTGCGGCGGAGTTCTTTTCAAACCAGAAACCGATGAGCAGATAGGAACAGAGCCCAACGAGTTCCCACCCGATATAGATACCGAGCAGGTTATCCGATACGACCAAGAAAAGCATCGAAAAGGAGAAGAGCGACAGGTAGGCAAAAAACCGTGGGTATCTCGGATCCCCGTGCATGTAGCCCATCGAGAAAATATGGACGAGGCTACTGACGAGCGTGACAACAATCAGCATGATCACTGTGACGCTGTCCAAATAGAAACCCATAGAAAAGGTAACACCACCGAGCGAAATCCAGTTAACTGTATGAGGGACAGGGTCAGGAACGACTTCTCGTAGAAGCAGGAACGAACAGCCGAGCGCAATGAGCATTGCGGCAGTGGATAGATAATCCTGTCGTGGGAAACTCCGATTTCCCAAGCCTAAAAGTGCAAAGATCGCAAATGCGGCAAGCGGGCAAAGTAAGATGAGACTTATTAACGGAATAATCATATTTTTTTAACGATGTGCCTCCAGTAAGCGTTGTCAGCATTTCATAAAGTCGCCCTCAAAATGCGTCATCACCCATGCCAAGTTCTGTTTCCATTATAGTGATCAGGAGGATAGTAAAGTATTCGATTTAATTTCTCAAGCATACTGATTAGCGTCTGAGAAGTCCAGATACCAAGGTCATTACACCTGTACCCACACCAATAATAGCAGGATAAAACCACAGGCGGAATCGGTTGCGTTTCCGCTCAAGGGCTTCCTTTTCCTGGCGTATGTCTGTCAGAACTTTTTCTCCTTTTTCGAGGGAGGCAGGATCAGTGTGAAATCGCGTCCATCTTTGAACAAAAAATTCGTCCGCGGCGAGTTTCCGAATCTCTGTGTCCCATTCCCCAAGTGGAGAGAGCCAAATCCCAATAGCGAGTATACCTGTCCCACTGACGACTGACCACATGCCTCCTGAACGGCTTTCCGTATCTGTAGCATGTGCAACCGGGGATGCTACAATGCAAAAGCAGTAGATGCATAGAAACAGGATCGTAGCCCGAGATACGAGAGTCAACATTTTTCTCCTTCAAGACTTACGCAATTCTGACGATAGGACGCGTTAGTAGCGGGAGAACCCGAAAAACCGAGACGTTCCCAAGGCACAACCTAAAAGGTTATGCTACAAAAGAACATTATGCGTAAGTCCTATAGAATTTACTATAACTGATAACTAGCAACTATCCTTTTAAGGTATCCATTTCGTTGGGACGAATGCTACCGAACTCGCTGTAGATAGCGAGAATAATAGCTAAAAAGACAGCGGCTTCCGCTGCCGCGAGCACAATCCCAAAAATGGCAATAATCTGTCCGCTGATGTCCTCCGGCGGGGTCATAAAACGCGCAAATGCGGCAAAGTTAAGATTACACGAATTAAGAATAAGTTCAATTCCCATCAGAATACTAATAGCGTTCCGTCGGGTCAAAACGGCGAAAATGCCGAGCGTGAATAGGATCGCACTGATAACGAGGTAGTGTTGTAGCGTCATCTTTGGTGTAAGGGATTTAGTCCCTAACCTCCTTTCGGGAAATTAGGGCGGCTCCGATTAATGCGACTAACAGTAGTACAGAGACGACTTCAAATGGCAAGAGAAATGGTCCGTTCAGAATCAACTCGCCAATGCGTTCTGTTGTCGGTGGAAGTTCGGTGCCATCATCAGTGAGATTCTTCCATGCCGGTGTATTCGCAATAACAGTCAAAAGCAGCATGAGCAGTGCCAGCGAGACCACGCCGCCGAGCAGAAGTTGCCCGCGTTCAATATGAATGTGCATCTCTAAGCGTCCGCTTGTCATCATGACACCGAATAGAATGAGAACAAGTATGCCGCCGACGTAAACAATCACTTGTGTTGCGGCAAGAAAATCAGCCTGTAAAAAGACATAAAGTCCCGCGACACCGAAAAGCGTCACCATGAGCGAAAACGCCGCATGGACAATGTTTCGCACTGTGACAACGACAAGCGCGGATGAAATTGTCATCAGGGCAAAGCCGTAAAAAATAAAGGTTTTGAGCGTAAATTCCATATTTTAATTTTACCTTGCGGTTCGGTCAGGGAGATTAGATACATCACGCTACGCAACGTATATCCGCCCTCCGCTACGCTTACGGGCTACGGATTTGATGCTCATACTTTCCCAATTTACCTGCTAATCCGCGGCATCCACTTCCTCGGTACTCCCTTTATCGTACATCTCCTGCTTGTCAAACTTGAAGATTAGATCTGACCTGTCAAATTTAGAGTATTCAATACCTGCGAGTGTATCCTTCATCGTCAGGCATTCTGTTGGACACACCTCGGTACAAAGCCCACAATACATACAGAGGGACATATCAATATCGAACTGGTCGAGGTAGAAAACAACTGGATTTCGGGTGACAACACGCGATACTTCGTCGCTGGAAAAGGTTTGGATTCGATTCTCAATACCTGATGGCTCAAGGCGATCTGTGACCTCCTGCGGACCTTGGCGAGAGGTGATATTCGTGACGGTTATCGAATCTTCCGACTTTATCTTTTTATCGTCGCCTTCAATGAGACCGATGATTTCCCGTCCGTCTTTGAGATGAACGACGTTCATGCTATCCCAGAGTTGTTCACCTTTCGGGAGTTTAGTAGCATCAATAGTGATACAATCGACCGGGCAGATCATCTCGCATTTTTTGCATCCGATGCAATCTTCAGTGCGGTTATAAAGTTGCCCGCGATACCCTTTCGGAATCTCCCGGACGTTCCGCTTCTTTTCAAAATCGTGTTCATACGGGTATTGATGCGTGACGTTTGGCTCAAAGAACTGCCGGATTGTCACCCGCATCCCGACGAGAACGGTATAAACGCCTCTGTAAATGTTTCGTATGTATTTGTCCATTTTTTTAATTTACCTTGCGGTCTGGTCAGCTCGATTTCGCATCTCACGAGCCTTCCCGTAGATCCGCCCTCCGCTACGCTTACGGACTACGGATTTTGAGACTTGCCTAAGAGAAACCCTTTGTTAGACGAAAAGCTTTAACTCGGTTGGGGTGCGGGTCTCTGTGCGAGACCGCGTCCAGCAACTTTGTATGCAGCGATGAGTCCAATATAGATAATTGCGCAGCTAATGGCGGTGCTAATCACGGTGTCCTCTGGGAAAATGAGTCCCCAGATACCAGTGCCTAAGATGTTAAAGAAGGCGATCGGGATGAAGTATTTCCAACAGAGATTCATCAACTGATCTACCCGTAGGCGCGGCAGTGTCCATCTCAACCACATCATTAAGAAGACGAGTGCCAAGGATTTGATAACGAAACCGGGGAACCCACCGAGAATATCGTAACCCGGTAAGATGCCTTCCCAACCACCGAGAAAAAGCGTCACAGCAATTGCGCTCACGGCGAACATATTCGCATATTCCGCAATGAAGAAAAGCGCGAAGCGCATACCGCTATACTCGGTATGGAAACCCGCCACGATTTCAGATTCGGCTTCGGGCAAATCAAACGGTGTCCGGTTTACCTCAGCAATAGAAGAGATAAAGAAAATAAAGAATGCGATAAAGGTAAACGGTGTTCGGAAAATGAGCCAACTGAAAACGCCATTAGATTGGCTTGCGACAATTTCCTGCATGCTCAAACTTTCGACGAGCATAACAACGGTGAGAATAGAGAGACCGAGCGGAATTTCATAACTGACAATCTGAGCGGCGGAGCGGAGCGACCCCAACAGTGACCATTTGCTGTTTGAGGACCAACCCGCCATGATCACCCCCATGACAATCACAGAGGAGATCGCCATGATATAGAAGATACCAATATTAAAGTCGCTCACCAATATACCTTGACTGAACGGAATAGCAGCGAAGACAGCGAAAGAGCAGGCAAAAATGATATAAGGGGCAAGAAGGAACAGGAGTTTATCGCCTTGTGGTGGGATAAAATCTTCTTTGAAGATGAGTTTTACACCGTCGGCTAACGTTTGCAGTGTGCCCCACGGTCCGACGCGCATGGGACCCGTTCGGTTCTGAAAACGTGCGGAGACTTTTCGCTCTGCAAGCACCAATACCAACGGAAGTAATGGGACGACTCCAACAAAAACCCCAGCACATGCAAACATGACGAGAACTGTGCCTATCTCCACAGGAAAATGCGAAGCAACCGCTTCGGGTAGTCGCGGAATTACGACGTTCTGTATGAATTCCTCCGCCCAATTGCGTTGATTCTGTAAGTTTATATTCGGTAAGAAACTTTCAGATATGTTGAAATTTGGGCTTGCAAACAGTGCCCTAAAATCCGACATTCAATCTCCTTATCTGATTCGGAAATCTGTTATCCCAAAATTAGCATCAAATCCTATCAGGTATGTCTACCGGTCTACTTCTCCCATCACAATATCAATACTGCCGATAATCGCGATAATATCTGCGACCATTAAACCTCGACTGAGTTCTTGTAGCGCGCTCAAAGCACTGAAACAGGGGGAACGTCCCTTGAGACGCACCGGTTTCGGTGTGCCATCGCTGACAATGTAGAATCCAAGTTCACCACGCGGGGCTTCACTGCGGAAATAGATTTCGCCTTTCGGTGGACGGACGGCTTTTAAATCTGCCATCACTGGACCACCGGGGAGTCCTTCCGCTAAAATCTGCCGTACAATCCGGACAGACTCTTTCATTTCATCCATGCGTATTTTGTATCGACTCCAGCAATCCCCAACGACCGATCCTAATTCTGGGACGTCCACAGCAACAGGTACATCAAAGTCGAACCTGTCGTAAATAGAGTAGGGTTCGTCTCGTCGAAGGTCCCAATCAACACCAGAACCGCGAAGGTTCGGACCTGTCGCACCGTAACTGAGCGCCATTTCTGCTGACATGACAGCGACCCGCGTCGTGCGCTCGGTGAAGATGCTGTTTTTTGTCAGGAGTTCGTTATATTCGTCAATTAACGGTTCAAAATAGTCTAAAAATGCTTCGACTTCGTCCAAAAAATTTTGTTCTGTAATGGAACCCGGTTCCATCGGGATGATTTCGGAAACGCCACCGATGCGGATATAGTTATAGGTGAGCCGTGCGCCGCACACTTTCTCAAAAAGTAGGAGCAACCGTTCTCGATCCCGAAAGGCGTAGAGAAATGGGGTAAATGCGCCGAGGTCCATCCCATAGGTTCCAAAAGAGAGGAGATGGCTCGCAATACGATTTAATTCACAGATAAGCACCCGCAGGTATTCCGCCCGTTCCGGCACTTCAAAGTTCTTGCTTTCATCCGCTTCCAACAATTTCTCAACAGCGAGACAGAATCCCCAATTCTGGTTCATCGCCGCTATGTAATCCATTCGGTCGGTAAAGGGAATAATTTGGGGATAGGAGAGATTCTCGGAATGCTTCTCAAAACAGCGATGCAGGTAACCGATGTGGGGGATTGCTTCCCGAACGACTTCACCATCCAATTTCAATTCCAGCCGTAACACGCCGTGTGTACTTGGATGCTGAGGTCCCATATTGACAACCATTTCATCGGCGAACGGTTTCAACTCTATAATTTTGCTTTCAGTCTGTGGTGTCGTTTCCATTTTTGAATTTTACCTTGCGGTTAAAACAGGGTAGTTGGTTTATGACGGTCTTTATCTTAAATCCGCTTTCCACTTCGTTTCAAGCTGCGTTTCTTTTTACGTAGGACTTACGCGTTCTCTCCTAATTTTTGGATTTTACCAATATATATGATACCACTTTTGCCATTTAATGTCAAATCTTAGCCTGTTTTTTCAGAGAAGGTTTCTGTTGTAATTTGCCTGTTATTCCCAGAGGAAATGTTACACCAGTGTAACATTGCACACTCAGCATTCAAGCCCATGAACCAACGTTTTGCCTGAGTTTCGAGACACTTTGAGTTTAATGCAACCGCAAAAAATTGAAAAGTGTAACATTTTCTGTGGTGTGTCACAGAAGACGAAAACTCAATCCTCCTGCCTCTAATATGGTACGCGCATACCGCGATAGAATTCCGGTTCCTTATAATCCTTGCGTAGGGGGTATCCGTCCCAATCATCGGGAAGCAAGATGCGGCGGAGATCGCTGTGTCCCTCAAAAAAGATGCCGTAGAGGTCATAAGCTTCACGTTCGTGCCAATCTGCGGTTTTCCATATATGCGAAACGCTTGAAAGGCGCGGATCGGTTTTCGAGACTGCCGTTTTCAGAACTACGCTATGCCGGTGTTGCATGGCATAGATATGATAAACGATAGCAAAATCTTCATCCTTGGCATTCAAATCAACACCACTGAGACACATCAGGGAATCAAATGCCAATGTGTCGGTTTCGGCGAGATATTGGCACACATCGGCGATGGCTGAGGGGGCAATGTGTATGTTTGGGTCCCCAGCGAGTTCGGCATCAAAACTGAGGATGGTTTCACCGAACTGTTTGGTTAGAACTTCATAGATTTCTTCTATTTTCACGTACTTCCTGCTCCATGATCGCGATTACGAATCACGCTTACCGTTGAACGAACTGGTATTTTAGGCGGTAGTTTCAGCCTCATCGCCTTCTTCGGCAGTTTCAGTACCTTCAATTTCATACCACTCAGTTTTGGTGAAGAGTCTCTTTAGGAACGGTACATGATCGCGTTTCGCAACAGTCTGGGTTTTAATCTTCTCTTGTAACTTAAGCAACCCTTCAATAAGTGCTTCTGGACGTGGTGGACACCCAGGCACATAAACATCAACAGGGATAATCCGATCGACACCTTTGAGGACGTGGTACCCGTGTTGCCAATAGGGGCCGCCACTGGTAGCGCAACTTCCCATTGAAATGACGTATTTCGGTTCCGGCATCTGTTCATAAAGCCGCTTGATTCGCGTTGCCATTTTGAGTGTTACCGTGCCGGAGATCACCATGAGATCAGATTGACGCGGTGTCGCGCGCGGCACACCTGCCCCGAAACGGTCGAGGTCGTAGTTGGAGGCGGCAGTCGCCATAAATTCAATGGCACAACAGGCGAGTCCGAACGTCATGGGCCAGAGGGCGGAGGAACGTGCCCAGTTGGCGACGGCATCAACTGAAGTAACAATAATGTTTTTATCCAGTTTCTCATCAATTATCATAACTTTCTTCCCTCCGGACGGATTGAACTTCCAACTGCGTGGATCGGATCCACTCCAGATCCCCTTTTGCCCAGACGTATGCCAGCCCAACTAACAGAATAGCGATGAAAACGAGCATCTCCAGAAATGCGAAAAGCCCGAAATCCCGGAAAACGACCGCCCATGGGAAAAGGAACACGGTTTCCACGTCAAAGATTAGGAAAATGAGCGCGATGACATAAAACCGGGTGTTAAACTTAATCCGCGTATCACCGATCGGATCTTCGCCGCATTCGTAGGGGATATACTTTTCACCTGAGAATAGTTTGGTCTGCAGGAGGCGAGAGACAGTCAGGTTTAGAACGACAAATACACAGCCAACAATCAAGAAGATTAGCACATTTGCGAAGTTAAAAAGCATTCTGGATTATCCTTGGGAACTGCGATATAGCGAAAACTTTCGTGCCTATTACGATTTCGTTGATTAAAATTATATATCATTTTTCACTAATTTGCAAGTAAAATTTTTAACGGACGCGAGGGCATCGAGTTCATACCTGCTTTTTACGGGAATACCTCTCCAACGTCTGGATTCAGTCTTGGCTTTTGATTTCACCCCATGTCGTTGTTAGCAGTTGCGGTTGCGGTGAAACGGGAAAAACTGAAAGTTTTGCGGCGCACTCCCATAGATGCGACGTGCATCACGCTACAAAACTCGGATTATTCTATTCTCAGGGCAACAGTGTTGGATGTGAGCGATGCCTTACCGAGCAGTGATTTGACGGGCAGATAAATTTGGCAAACTTGTAATGCACCCTGCCACGCTAAAAATTAGAAATAGATAAGGAAGCACGAGATTTTTAAATGTTTTCATGGAGAATGCTACTCTATCGTTATTGTGATCTCGTTGGAGACAAGGGGTGCCTTTCCGCGCCGCGATTTAACGGGTAGGTAAATATCCTTCACTTCATCCTTGTTTCTCTCTTTAATAAATTTAATCTGTTCTTGGTAATAGTTGAGAGCGTCCTGCTTCGCGGCGGCTTGAAGATTCGGGTCGTTCTGAAGCCGTGCCAGATCCCGTTGCAACTCAACCACTTCCGGGTGATCCTCGATTATGGATTCCCGGTAAACTTCCAAATCAATTGCGAGTGTTATGGTGTAAGTTCCGGGTTGTAACTGATAGTATCGCTGAATATCTTTCAGGGTCAGTTCCTGATTCGTGTCTGCTTTGAAGTCAAATCCGTGAATACATCGGACAGATTTTCCGTCTTGCTTTACATATTTCTGTGGATTTTCTTGTGTAATCGCTCGCTTCGGTTCAACAATTTGTTGGTTCGTGTCCTTCACCGTTATCTGCGTAAAGGCACCCTTTGTCGCAACACTAAAAGAAGGCACGAGAAGGTCAAATTTACCGTTCTGAATATTAAGTTCAAGCGGGATCGCTTCCTTGGCAGTATAACTTGTTTTAGGTGTCGAAAGTTGGAGTTCCGAGAGCGGACGGGCGGGTTCCTCTGTAGTAGCGGCAGGCGCGTCGATTGTCGTTTGCATCGTCTGTAGGTTTCCGAGGCACCCAGTAAGGGTAAAGACAAGTAGCAAGAGACAAAGAGAAATAGATTTTGTGATTTGTCTGTCGAGATTGCGAGGTATCATTTAAAACTCCTCATATATTTTAAAGTGTAATGCCGAGTCCGGTTCGGGAAGGCACTTCAATAAATCCATCAACGATTTCTTCTGGTGGATCAATGAGAGAAGCACGCCAGTCTACTTCTCCCCACGCGTATTCGAGGATTGCGAAATTCGGGACGCTCGCCATACATTGCACACTCGCAGCAGTCGCGACGGGACCACTCGGATTGTGAGGTGTTACCATGATGTTTCGCGCATCTGCAAGCGTCGCGATTTTTTTCAAACCTGAAATTCCACCAACGTGTTTGACATCCGGCAGAATATAATCAATGTGTGCTTGGGTTAACAACCTATCAAAATCCGTGAGAGTTCGTAAACGTTCGCCGGTTGCAATCGGGATACCAATAGAGTGGCTCATATAAGCGAAGGCATCGAGATTATCCAATGACACTGCATCCTCAATCCAGAAGAGATGCAAGTCCTCCAGTTCCTTAGCGACTTGGATGAGAATACCCGGGTTAAAACGGCTATGGCAGTCCACCATTAGATCGATATCCGCACCAATCGTGGCTCGAATTGCGCGGATGCGGTCTATTCCGGCGCAGATAGCAGGGGTGAGTGTCCCGCGTGAAACATTCGCGACGGAAACATCGTCAAAGGGTGCGCATTTTATGGCAGTAAACCCCTCCGCAACGGCGCCCTCGGCGTTGGTAGCAAAACCGGAAGGACTGCGATCGAGGGTTGCACGGTTGATATTGGCGTAAAGCCGTATTTTTTCTCGACACTTGCCACCCAATAATTGATAACTCGGCACATCCAACACCTTACCCATCAGATCACACATCGCCTGCTCAATTCCGCTGAGAGCCGTATGGTAAGTGTGGCTTTCAGAGTCGTGATAGAAACGCTGACGAAATGCCTCGAGCTGGAATGGATTCCAGCCGACGAGCGTAGGTTTGAGTGTGTTAATGATATGTTGGACGCTCGCGTCATTTTTACCGTGGGAAGCCTCGCCAACACCGACTGTGCCATCGTCGGCATGGACTTTGACGAAGAGCCAATTGCCACGATGGTTTACCTGAACGACCTCAGTCTCTATGTTTTCGATTTTTAGTGTGGACATTTGGTTTAAGAGGATAAAGCGGCGAGGCATGGATGCCTCGCCTTACAGAATTTTTGGTGTAACTTGCGGGTTACTAAAACTTGTTACACAAGACTATGATGCTGCTGCCCATTTCACGCCTTGGGTGAGGAATTTCTGCATTCCAGAGCGCTCGAAGGTTCCGGGTCCGTGTCCTAAAGTGGTATAAAAGACGCGTCCCGAACCGTAAGACCTTACCCATGCCATCGGGTGTGCCTTACCGAACCACTCAGCAGATGCCAACACGTGGATGTGCGGATCGTGGGCGGAGATATAGATTTCATCTTCCACATCAAAATCTTCAATACCTTGGGTCGTCGGATGTTCGCTATCCTCAATATGGACAGTAAACGTTGAGCCGGGCGGATGCCAATTGGAAGCACCACCGATGAGATCCATTGCTTGACCACTGATCCACCACGCCGTCCCGTGAATACCGACCAACCCTTTGCCGCTACTGACGAATTGGAACAAGCCGGCTTCTTCAGCGGGTGCTAAATCGGAGACACGAGCGGTGGAACCGTCCGCTTGGCGTTCTGTACGCGTGAAGCCGGTGCCAAAGACACACGCATCGTAGGTATTCAACTCCGATGATGCTAAAATCCCTTTATCGTCAGTTAACGTCGCTGAAATATTAGCATCGTCGGCGAGAAAATCGTGAATGATGCTGGCACTTGCATTGAAACCGTGGTTTTCACCTGATAGCACGAGAATTTTCGACATGAGAGCCTCCAATGTAAAGCAAAGACAAATTGTGCCCGAATGGCGCAATCTTTGGAAACGGCACTGAATCCGCCGCTTACGATAAAAAATCGAACGCAAGAACTGCAATTTGTGGAGATAGTTTAATGGAAAGTCAAAATTGTGTCAAACCAATTCTCAAAAATTTACCCCTTCAGAAAAAAATTGAACTTTATCAATGCCTCGTGTATAATCCGTAGAAATCTTATATTCCGACTACACGGAGATAGCACATGAAAATGCCCAAACTCGTCGTTGGATACCTTATGGATGACGAAATGTTCGTCAAATCTTTTACGATTCCAGAATCTCACGAGTGGATCAAGTGGTTAGCGAACGAGGAACTTGCTCAGTTTTTTGGGGAATTACTGGAATTGATGATCCAAATTTCAGAGGAAAAGGAAGATAGCAAAACGCTTCAGACTTTTCTCGACTTTTGGCATGAAATTGCCTTAAGTTGGCGCGAAATAGCCTTAGGTGAGGAAGATTCTGAGATATTTGAAGAAGATAGCGAGACCTCTCCGACCGTCGTCACCGATTGGAACGTAGATGCTTTAGAAGCTGTCTTAAAAGGACAAGAGCCCGTGTCGCTTTTGAGTTCTCTCGCCGGTTTCATCGGAAAAGCCATGATCAGTTCCGAACGGGATGTCCTGGCAGATATTGATGCAGCAGAAGAGGAATTGGATTCGCCCTGGATAGATATTATTGGGGTGCAACCGGAGCAAAGACCAATGACTCGCAAGACTCACGCTGAACCGGAGCCTGTGGCTGATGTGACGGAACAGCAACGAGACACCTACTTAGCCCAACCTATCCTCGAACTTCAACTCTCTACCCGAGCCTACAACTGTCTTAAAAATGAAAATATCGAAACTGTTCGAGAACTCGTCAAAAAACTGGAATGGGAACTGCTGGAATACCAGAATTTCGGAGAGAGATCGCTCCTCGAAGTCCAAAACCAACTTGCTGTCAGGGGCCTCTACCTCGGAATGGACCTGGATGACGAGGACGACGAGGAGGTATCCTTCTAAATGCCCCGTATTTTCGATAATATCGACCAACCCCTGCTTCCCGCACTCCAACAGACACTTGAAACTGCCACACATGCCGATTTTTGTGTCGGTTATTTCAACCTTCGAGGGTGGAGAGGACTCGGATCTTATGTTGAGAATTGGGATGGCGGTGAAGGCGAATGCTGCCGATTGCTCGTTGGAATGCAACGCTTGCCTGAAGAAGAACTTCGCGAAGCCAAACGACTCGCGAAACAGGACGGTGGAATCGACAATCAAACAGCACTCCGCCTCAAACGCAGACTGGCAGAAGAATTTCGAGAACAACTGACTGTCGGTGTGCCGACGCGTGCAGATGAAAGAGGGTTACGTCAATTGGCGCAGCAAATTCGGGACGAGAAGGTAAAGGTAAAACTTTTTCTCCGACACACCCTCCATGCGAAACTCTATCTCATCTATCGCTCTGACCTCGTCGCACCGACTGTGGGTTACCTCGGCAGTAGCAATCTAACCCTCTCTGGACTTTCACAACAAGGAGAACTCAACATTGATGTCGTTGACTCAGATTCATGTGAGAAATTGGAGAATTGGTTTGAAGACCGATGGAACGACAGATGGTGCATCGATATTTCCAAGGAATTGGTTGAGATTATCGATCAGAGTTGGGCGCGTGAGGAACCCATTCCACCGTATCACATTTATATCAAAATGGCGTATCACCTCTCACAGGAAGCGCGCGCTGGATTGACTGAGTTTCAGATTCCACGCGAGTTTGAGGGCAAGTTGTTTGAATTCCAAACCGCTGCCGTGAAAATCGCAGCGCATCACCTCAATAGACGCGGCGGTGTGCTCATAGGAGATGTCGTCGGACTCGGTAAAACGCTGATGGGAACGGCACTCGCTCGCATACAGGAAGACGATTATGACGTTGAAACCTTGATTATCTGTCCCAAGAATCTTGTCAACATGTGGGAAAACTATCGGGAGGAATATCGCCTCCGAGGACGAGTGCTCTCAATTAGCCGAGTGCTCAACGAATTGCCCGATCTCCGACGCTATCGCCTCGTCATGATCGACGAAAGTCATAACCTCAGAAATCGTGAAGGCAAACGTTACCGCGCGATTCAGGACTACATCCAACAAAATGAGAGCAAGGTTATCCTCCTCTCTGCAACCCCCTACAACAAAACCTATCTTGATCTCTCTAATCAACTCCGTCTCTTTGTCGATGAAACCGAAGATCTCGGCATTCGACCGGAGCAATACATTAAGACGTTAGGCGGTGAAACCCAATTCATACGCAAACACCAAAGTGGGGTCCGCACGCTTTCAGCCTTTGAACACAGTGAGTATATTGACGATTGGCGTGAGTTGATGCGTCGCTATCTCGTGCGTCGCACGCGCAGTTTCATCACGGAAAACTATGCCGAAACGGATCCTGATACACAGCGGAAATACCTCTCCTTTCCCGATGGTACACGCTCCTACTTCCCTACACGTCTACCGAAAACGATGCAGTTTGAAATCGACGACCAAAATCCAGACGATACCTACGCACAACTCTATTCCGATTCCGTTGTGAACGTGATTAGCAGTCTCAAACTGGCTCGATATGGACTTGCAAACTACATCATTGACACCCCCTCGGAACTGCCTACGGAAACAGAGCAGCAGCAGCTACAAGACCTCTCCCGTGGTGGACAGCGATTGATGGGATTTTGCCGAACGAACCTTTTCAAACGACTTGAAAGCAGTGGACAGGCGTTCATCCAATCTGTTGACCGGCACATCCTGCGAAACTACATCTTCCTCCACGCTATTGAAAACGATGAACCGCTACCCATCGGATCGCAGAACGCTGAGATGCTTGATTCTCGGTTTGAAGACAGAGATACCGAGAATGCCACCCTTATCTTAGATGCTTCCGGTGATGAGGACGATACGCAGCTTGATAGCACAAATTCACAATCTAATGCCTACACAGCCGATGCTTATAAACAGCGTGCCGCTGAAATCTACGGACTCTATACGACGAAGTATAAAAGTCGGTTTAGGTGGATACGTGCGAATCTCTTCCACACCATGCTTCGGAAAGGACTCACGGAGGACGCGCTTGCCCTCACCGAAATCCTACGAAAATACGGCACATGGGATCCTGAGCAAGACGCGAAACTCAACGCACTTGAATACCTCTTAACCCAGACGCATCCGGACGATAAGGTTTTAGTCTTTACACAGTTTGCGGATACAGTGCAGTATCTGACAGACGCACTCTCTGAACGTGGCATAACACACATCGCTCCAGCGACTGGTGATTCGGCAGATCCCACTGCTTTAGCACACCGTTTTAGTCCTGTCAGCAACGAAAAACGGGATAGAATTAATCGGGCAGACGAATTGCGAGTGCTCATCAGCACGGATGTCCTGAGCGAGGGACAAAATTTACAGGACTGTTCAATTGTCGTCAACTACGATCTACCGTGGGCTATCATACGCTTGGTGCAGCGTGCGGGGCGGGTTGACCGTATAGGGCAGATGGCAGAAGACATTTTGTGTTATTCGTTCCTGCCTGCCGAAGGTGTAGAGCGCATCATCAATTTGCGCGGACGTGTCCGGGCGCGCCTTCTTCAAAATGCTGAGGTGGTCGGCACGGACGAAGCCTTCTTTGAAGACGATGGTGATGCAGGTAATGAAACAATCGTTAATCTCTATAATGAGCAGGCAGGGTTGCTTGACGATGAGCGAGATAACGATGTTGATCTCGCCTCTCACGCCTACCAGATTTGGAAAAACGCCATCACGCAAGATCCAAATTTAGAGAAGATTGTCTCTGCACTCCTGTCTGTTGTCTATTCAACCCAACCGCATACCGCAACCGATAACGAACCCGAAGGCGCGCTGGTGTATATCCGGACAGGACAAGAAAACGATGCCTTGGCATGGATAGATCGAGATGGACAGAGCGTAACGGAATCCCAGTTTGCGATTCTCCAAGCCGCGGCGTGTGAACCGGATACTGAGGCACTCCTATCGCTTGAAGAACACCACCATCTCGTAGAAGAAGCCGCGAGGTTAATCGTCTCTGCGGAACGAACAGTTGGGGGGCAACTTGGGCGACCATCAGGGGCGCGTTTCCGCACGTATGAACGCCTGAAAGATTACGCTTCAGCGGTTGAAGGGACGCTGCTTGAGACGCGATCACTCAGACAGGCTATTGAAACCATCTATCGGTACCCGCTGCGGCAGACAGCCACCGATACCCTCAACCGTCAACTCCGCAGTGGTATTTCCAACGAAGATATTGCAGCGTTGGTGATTGATTTATGGGAAACGGATAGGCTCTGTATTATCGAGGAAGAACGACAGACGCGAGAACCACAGATTGTCTGTTCATTAGGGCTGCGTGGCAGTGGGGCATAAACGTATTGTAGGAGGAAGATGTCGGGAATCGGAGTTCCCTCCTACAGCAGAGGGCGATATTCCATCTGCAAAAACCTTGAATTTTATGGGTCCCTTCGTGTATAATTGGCATAGATTTAAGATTCTTGTTACATAGAGGTTTCATAGTGAATGATCAATTGTTCATCAAATCCGTTGCCACTTCAAAACATCTGGATTGGCTCAAGTGGTTAGAAACCGAAGAACTCGTTGAATTTTTCGGAGAATTGCTCAAGTTGGTAACACAGATATCAGAAGGGAAAAAAGACGCTTCAGCACTTTCGATTTTTCTCGCCGATTGGCGCGAATCCGCCCTGATCAATTCAGAACCCGATGTCTTGGCAGATATTGCCGAGGCAGAACAGGAATTGGATGCCGGCGGCGGAAAGCCTTGGTCACAGATCAAGAAGGAGATCGGGCTGTGAATCATCAGCCATTCACGCTGGAGCCGCTGCCAAGGAAGGTCGAAAACTTTATCAAACGACGAGATCAAGCAACGCAAGAACGAATTAATCTCGCTTTTGAACACATCCTTGACTCTCCGTTCAGACATGAAAATCCTACTACAATTAAACCTCTATACGGCAGAAAAAAGGATCACTACCGCTATCGGATAGGAGATATTCGTTTCATTTACAGAGTTGACAGAGACAATCGGCTAATCCGTATTTTACAGATTGACAATCGCGGTGATATTTATTAATTACGCCCTACGCAAATTTGGCAGTTGTGCTTTGAAATCGCACGAATCGACAGGAAACATCAATGCTTAACCTCCAAGAAACACGTCAATATCTCAAAGAATCCGAATTTGAAAGTCTCTTTACACAAGAACTTGGATGGGACCATCACACCCAAATACTTCCCATCACAGTAGATGAAACTGAATATATACTTACTGCCATCGCCGAAAAACGCGGAATGGTCGTCTTGGAGTGTTCACAAACTACATCTAATGACCACATGCCGGATTATGCCACTCGCCGCAAGATTCAAAAGGAAGTTGCAAAATCTTTCCACGAGAACTTTATCATTTACACCGATGTGGAAAAAAATACACACATCTATCAGTGGGTAAGACGAGAGCACGGGAAACCCACAGCATGTCGTGAACATCGGTATCATACAACACAACCCGGGGACCTACTCATCCAAAAACTTGAAGCCATTGCTTTTAGTTTTGAGGAGGAAGGGCAACTGACACTCTTTGACGTGACGAGTCGGGTTCGATCGAGTTTTGACGTTGAAAGGGTTACTAAAAAATTCTATGACCATTTCAAAAGGGAGCATGACGCATTTCTTAAATTTCTCAACGGTATCCCTGATGAAGAGATGAAACGCTGGTACGCCTCCGTTATGCTCAACCGCCTGATGTTCATCTACTTCATTCAGAAAAAAGGCTTCCTTGATAACGACTCAAACTATCTGCCCACAAAACTGGAACGGAGCCAAGAACAGGGGACCGATCAATATTACAAAGAGTTCCTCTGTCCACTCTTCTTTGAAGGATTTGCGAAACCGGAAGCCGAACGGAGCAGAGAGATGAAACGTCTGCTCGGCAAAATCCCCTATCTCAACGGCGGCATCTTTCAGAAACACCAGATTGAGACCCTCCACGGCGAAAACATTGAGATTCCCAACACGGCATTTGAGAAACTTTTTAACTTCTTTGAGCAATACCAGTGGCACCTCGACGACCGTCCGCTACGCAGCGATAACGAGATTAACCCCGATGTCCTCGGTTATATCTTTGAGAAATACATCAATCAGAAACAGATGGGTGCCTACTACACGAAAGAGGACATTACGGACTATATCAGCAAAAATACGATCATTCCATGCCTATTTAATAAGGCACGAAAAGCGTGCAAAATCGCCTTTGAAGGTGATTCATCCGTTTGGCAACCCCTACAAGAAGATCCTGATCGCTACATCTACGATGCTGTCAAACAAGGTGTTGAATTCGCTTTGCCAGAGGAAATTGCTGCCGGTATTGATGATGTTTCTGAACGCACAGAGTGGAACACACTCGCACCTGATGCATACGCTTTACCGACAGAGATATGGCGGGAGGTTGTCGCACGGCGGCAACGTTACGAGACCGTCCGCTCGAAACTCGCAAACGGAGAAGTCCGCGACATCAACGATCTGATTACCTATAACCTCAACATCCGCCAATTCGCTCACGATGTCATTGAGAATTGTGAGACCCCGGAACTTCTCCGCGCTTTCTATAGAGCCATCACCGAAATGACGATCCTCGATCCGACCTGCGGTTCCGGCGCGTTCCTATTTGCTGCATTGAACATCCTTGAACCGCTCTATGAAGCGTGTCTGGATCGGATGCAAATCTTCGTTGACGAGGTAGAAACGATCTCTGAATCGCGACCCTCCCGCAAATATAACGACTTCCGCAATATCCTTGAAAATACCACGCAGCACCCGAACCGAGAGTATTTCGTCCTCAAATCCATTATCATCAATAACCTCTACGGTGTAGACATTATGGAGGAGGCAATTGAGATATGCAAACTCCGCCTCTTCCTCAAAATGGTAGCGCAACTTGAAAACGCGAAACGGATTGAACCCTTGCCCGATATTGATTTTAATGTGCAGGCGGGTAATACTCTCGTTGGTTTTGCGACGTATGACCAAGTGAAACAGGTTATTGAAGGCAAATTTGACTTTGATGATAGGATGCAGCGCATTGAAGAGAAGGCAGAGGACCTTGAGGGATTATTCTATCTGTTTCGCCAACAACAGACGGAATTGGGTGGCGATGTGACACCCGCCGACAAAGAGGCGTTGCAGGACAAACTCAAGGCATTAGAAAACGAACTCAACGAATACCTTGCCGGCGAATACGGCTGCCCCCCCCACTTTACAAACGATAAGCAAAAAGCAAAAAACGACTCAACGGTTGACACTACTTATCAGGCGTGGCTGACTTCGCATAAGCCGTTCCATTGGTTCATAGCGTTTTACGGAATTCTCAAAAACGGTGGATTTGATGTAATTATCGGCAATCCGCCGTACGTTGGATATAGTAAGATTAAGAAAGAATACAAAGTACGAGGATATGAGACGGAAAGTTGTGGCAATCTCTACGCATTTGTTTTTGAAAGATGTTTTCAACTTCTTCAACGGAACGGTTGGAAATCAATGATAATTCCAGTTTCAGCTTACAATTCTGATAGAATGTTGCCCGTTCAGAACATATTTCAGCGTTCTAAACAAATGGGATGGGTGCAAACATACCACATCCGTCCGGCTAAATTATTTGCTGGAGCGGAGCAGCGTCTGGCAATTTATATCGTTCAGCGGGGTTCGACATTATCTGATGCCCTGTACTCTTCTCGCTATAACAAATGGAACGAGCAATTTCGCGAACATCTCTTTGCTGTTACGGAGTATGTGGATATTACCCAAGTATCGTTTCAAAATTCAATTCCCAAAATGCATAGTGAGATTGAGCAAAGTTTATGGAAAAAAATCGCTCAATTTTCAACTTTAGAGACCCACATTTCAAAGAGACGATCTTCTCACACGATATATTTTCATGACTCACCAGGCTACTGGATTAGAACAATGGACTTTGTTCCTTATTTCTGGAATGAAACTGATGGAGAAGGTATATCAACTCATGTTAGGCCACTGCACTTAACAACAGAATTAGGTGCAATCGTAGTTGCAGCAACTTTAAACAGTTCTCTTTTCTATTGGTGGTACGTTATTCTTTCAGATTGCCGAAGTTTGACCTCGCGTGAAATTAGAAGTTTCCCAATTGGCGTTGATAAAATGGAAACATCGGTAGAGCAAACCCTTTCCGTCGTTTCTGCTGATTTGATGAAGGATTTGAAACATCACGCGCAGCGCAAAGAACGCTATCAGAGATTGACGGGACTTGTTGTCTATGATGAGTTTTATCCGCGTCATTCCAAGGCTATTATAAATGAAATTGACCGTGTTCTTGCCAAACACTATGGCTTCACAGACGAGGAATTAGACTTTATTATCAACTACGACATCAAGTATCGTATGGGATTGGGGAATTGAGGCAGGTAATTAGTTGCCTGAATCACGGATTGATGCAGATTTCATGGATTTTCTCTTGTTCAGGGACAGCGGAATTGGATCCACACAGTCGTTAATCGCTAATTCACCCAGATAGTTACATGGATATTTCGTTAAATATAATTTTCCATTTCGTGTTTTCACGGAGGGAGGACATATTGCGTCCCACGAACCCACGGACTATCTGTCCTTAGAAAAGTCTCCGTGAATCCTCCGTGAATCGCACTGAAAACCCATCACAGAAAACATCTTCCTTCAGTAGACTAAAGAACGTTGTTCTCTTCCTATCCTGAAACTCCTATAATCCTGTAAATCCTGATTCAGACAGTATAAACCGAAGACATTCTCTCGCCTCTGAAATTTCAGAGTAAACTTCCGCGAAATCTCCTGAAAAAACCGCTGAGAATCCAGTCCCAGTATGGGTTCACGGACTTTTCCTGAAACCTATTATTTTTCCATTTACGCTGATTACTCTGAAACGCGCACTATTTCCTTTACGGGACTGCTGTGTAATACGGTTGCACGTATTCCCAACTTCTGTTAAAATTGTATGCAAAAGGAGTTCTAAACAGTCTATAAAGACAACATAATCAAGTCATAAAAAAACTAACGCCCTAATTCATCGCAATTATCAAGAGCCTGCCAATGTTCGTGTCTTTATATTCGACAACCGCGTTGAGATTATTAATCCCGGCACTTTTCCAGAAGGGATCAGCCCAGACACGCCAGTCCATGAACCAGTAAATCCCATCTTAAGCCAATTACGGATAAGGGGTTGTTGGCTGTGGACGGAAAAGGAAGGGGAAGCAAATACATACTCAATAGGTAAGCGATTAGGTAAGCGATTAATTGCGTGATTAACTACGTGAACATCAGAAGTAGAACCTACATGAAGGATACTAACAGTAAGTGACGCAGGCAATCCAACACATCACACAAAAAGACACGAATTATCCAACAGGATTGAGGCAGTATTTAAAAACGGAGACACCCGAAACGATCTGGGCACGCGGGAGTGTTGACCTGTTACTTGGGCAAAACGCCGCCTTAAACGGAGACCTCTGGGCACTTTTCTGCTCCAGTAAATGTCCAGGCGAGATCATCCTGAAAGCCCACGACTTAGCTCAAACATTCAAGGAAAAAGAGATCCCAACCATCGGCGGGTATCACTCTCCAGTTGAGCAGGAGTGCCTACGCGTTTTACTGCGTGGCTCACAACCGATTCTCATAAGTCCGGCACGAAGCATCGAAAAGATGAGACCAAAACAGGCGTGGAAAGACGCGTTAACTGAAAAGCGTCTATTAATCCTATCTATTTTTGGGAGTCGCCATCAGCGATCAACAGCGGCATTGGCGCACCAACGCAATCTCTTTGTTGCAGCACTTGCGGACAAAATCTGTATCGCGCACGCGGCAGAGGATAGTAAGATTTTGGAATTTGCGCGGATAGTGTTGGCGTGGGGCAAACCCGTTTTTACCTTTGAAACACCAGCAAACGATTCACTTTTTCAACTTGGGGCGCGATGGATTCAAACGTCCCTATCGGAATTCTCTCCTACAGACAGAAGACCTAAATGACCCTACACAAAATAGATGAGATAACTTTGACAATAATGTTGCATCGTGATACAATAGAATTGAAATTTAAACAGAGAGTTGGGACCACATGGGAAAAAATAACATTACATTAACGTTTGGGCAAATTGTTGCGGGGAGTATCATTGGGCTGGTAGGTGGCTGGATTTGCCTGCTAATATTTGAGAAACTTATTTGGCAGTTACTACTTGGAAATCGAGTCGGCCACGGCTTCTGGGTCGGTTTATTTCTCCTTATCTCACTGAGCGTCACATACGGGGTTGTGATTGTAGGGGCAAGCATAGGGATCCGTTTTGTGAGTCAAAAATTTGGTACCGATATTCCTCTAAAACCACTGTGTTCGGGGGCATTTTTGGGACCACCTGCTGTCGTCGGTTTGCTGGCACTGCTTAACGTTCCGTGGGAAATATTTGGCAGACCGAATCTGATCTTGGCATTGCTCCTTCCCGTTCTTAAAACACTTGCGTATATTATCTCATTACCGATGCGCGGATGGGTATACCTCGGTTTGCCAGTCGAAATCTGGTACATTCTTGCTGTTCCTATCGGTGCAATATTAGGATATAGGTTAACACCTGCAGAAAACATGGAAATGCGCGCAGAGCAGGCTTAAATTCAGGAGAGGCATCTTTAATGAACAATTGCGAAAATCCAAGCGTGCACGCTGGAGGTTTCACCCGTCAAAATGCAATACGATGATAAACCAAAGGACGAATGCGGTGTGTTCGGCGTTTTCGGTCATCCAAAAGCGGTAGAGTTGACGTATTTAGGGTTACGCGCCCTTCAGCATCGAGGTCAGGAAAGTAGCGGTATTGTCGCATCGGATGGTGAGAAGTTCACATACCACCACGGTATGGGGCTCGTTCATTCTGTCTTCACCCCTGAGGCTTTAGCCGGACTGAAAGGACATATCGCTATCGGACATAACCGGTATTCAACAGCAGGGGCAAGCACGCTTGAAAACGCGCAACCTTTGGTTCGGAACTACAAGCAAGGCCCCCTTGCACTTGGTCATAATGGGAATCTCGTCAATGCGCCGCAAGTTCGGAATCATTTAGAGAATGCCGGTTCCATCTTTAGCACGAGTTTGGATACTGAAGTCATTTTCCACTTGATAGCGCACTCGCGGAAGCAGGCGTTGGAATATAGAATTATTGACGCACTGCGAAGTATTGAGGGTGCGTATTCATTTGTATGTATGGATAAAAACACACTGATAGGTGCCCGCGATGCCCACGGATTTCGACCGCTCTGGCTCGGTAAACTCGGTGAGGCGTACGTGTTAACTTCGGAGACGTGTGCCTTTGATGTAATTGAGGCGGAACCGATACGTGAGGTGGAGCCAGGGGAGTTGATATTCACACGCTCCACACATCGTGGTGTCGAGTCATTTCGTTTTCATCAAAAACAATCACAATTATCACAGTGCATCTTTGAATATATCTATTTGGCGCGACCAGATAGTATGATGTTTGGGCAGAGCGTGAACAACACGCGCCGCGAATTCGGCAGGCAGCTCGCCCGCGAACACCCCGTCAAAGCAGATGTTGTGATCCCAGTGCCTGATTCTGCAACAATCGCCGCTCTCGGATACGCCGAGGAGTCTGGCATCCCCTTCGATTTAGGATTGTCTCGGAACACTTTTGTTGGTCGTTCTTTCATGAACCCGACGCAGGATATCCGGGAATTGATGGTGAAGGTAAAACTGAACCCAGTGCGTGACGTGCTGCGCGGCAAACGGGTTGTACTTGTAGATGACTCGATTATGCGAGGGACAAACAGCAGGAAACTCATCAAGATTGTTCGACAAGGCGGCGCGACAGCTGTCCATCTCCGAATTGCGTCCCCTCCGAATAAATTCGCATGCTTCTATGGTGTAGACACACCAACCCGTGGTGAGTTAATTGCGAGTTCACATACAATTGAGGAAATCCGAAAATACATCCGTGCTGACAGTCTGGGGTATCTGAGTATTGAAGGACTGCTCCAATCAGTGAAAACACCTCAGGATTTTTGTACGACCTGTTTCGATGGAAAATATCCGATTCCATTTGTGGAAGAATCCTCACAACAACTCCCCTTAATCGTAGATTAAATCCGGTCTTAATATGGACTTGGAAGTGAGTCTCACAAGGGAAATTTTTATGCAGTATAGACAACGTGGCAAACCGAAAAAACCGAGTCCGATAGGTACAGCACAAGGGCGACATACGCTTATCTCCCTACTTGGGTGCGCAATTCTCGGCATGGTTTTGAGCAGAATTCTACCGTTCTTGATCGCGAAGTTGAGACCGAACATGAGAGCAGACGAGGCGGAAGAGATTGGTGTTCTCGTAGCTTTAGGCATAAGTGGTATCGTGTTAGTCGTTAGTCTCTTAAAACCGAGGAGAGACATTTCACCCCTTCGTAGACAATTATTAAAGGAACAAGAAAAATCAGATGGCAGATAAAAAGCCTTCGACGTACGCCGATGCTGGCGTTTCATTTGAAGCGGAATCCGAGGCAATATCACGGCTTAAACGCCTTGTTCGAACCACCTATCGACCTGAAGTGCTCAGTGATGTCGGCAGTTTCGGCGGGCTTTTTGCACTCAAAACCTATCAAGAACCGATTCTTGTTTCCAGTACGGATAGCGTTGGCACAAAACTAAAGGTCGCCTTTAAAGTCGGGCGACACGACACGGTCGGTTTTGATATTGTAGCACATTGCGGCAACGACATCGTCGTGCAGGGAGCAGAACCCCTCTTTTTTTTAGATTACATCGGTATTAGTAAGGTAGCACCTGCGGTAATTGAAGATATCGTAACAGGACTCGCATCGGGATGTCGAGAGATTGGTTGTGCCTTAATCGGTGGTGAAATCGCGGAGTTGTCAGATATTTATACACTCGGTGAATACGACTTGGTGGGGACGATTGTGGGGGCTGTTGAAAAAGCCGACGTTATCACCGGAGAGAAAATTACGCCCGGAGATCAACTCATCGGTTTAGGGGCTGCGGGTTTACATACGAACGGCTTTACATTAGCTCGGCATATTCTGTTTGACAGGTGCGGTTACGACGTAGACACTTATTTGCCTGAACTCTCTGCAACAGTCGGCGAAGCATTGCTTGCCTGCCACAAAAGTTACGTGAATTCTATTCTATCCCTTCGTAAAGTATGCGACATTAAAGGGCTTGCCCATATCACCGGAGGCGGTCTACCAGCAAATGTCGCGCGAATTCTCCCAGATAAATGTACTGCCTATATTCGGAACGGCACATGGGAGATTCTACCTATTTTCTCATTTTTGCAGGCGAAAGGGGACGTTGAAGCGGCAGAAATGTACAGAGTTTTCAATATGGGAGTTGGGATGGTAGTGATAGTCGCGTCTGATGCCGTTGATGTTGCTTTGGAGTCTCTTGAAGCGTCTGGAGAGTCCGCTTATCGCATTGGTGAAGTCATCGCGGGAGAAAAGGGGGTACACGGTGTCCCTTCCTAATACAGACTCGCAGGCTGCCCCCACCTTTTTAGATGAAGCGGCCCTGCAAGAACTGACGGACTTGCTTGACGAAACGCATCCACAAGTAGCGTTGGCAGCATTCCAAAGTGTTGATGATAACGATGCGGCAGTGTTTTTAGTTATGTGTACGCACTTGAAAAGTGAATCCACGGGGGATGCACTCGCCGCGCATGCGGGAAAACTTTTTGCGCAACTACCTTTTGACAAACAGGTGAGTATTGCTGAGAAGGTGACGATGACAGAGACAGTTGCGTCCGAACACGCAATGCGCATCTGGAATGAACAGATCGCTCGGATTAAGGAAGCAATCCAAAAAACTGCCTTCTTGGGTGAAGGCACAGCGAATCTGGCAAAATTGTTATCATATCTGGATATAATGGAACAGAATGAATTGCTGGAAGCGTTAGACGAGAAGCGACCTGGAGTGGTGGATAGCGTCTCTGAACGACTGCTTACGTTTGAAGACTTAGAGAATCTCGAGGATGAAGCGATCAGAACAATCTTACAAGTGCTGGACAAACCGACCTTAGCCCTTGCCCTACACAACGCTCCGGCTGCCGTACACGACCGATTTTTTGAAAATATGTCGGCATCACAGACAGAAGCCATTGAAGCGGAAGCCGCTCAATTGACCTTTGAACAGACACAGATAGCCGACACAGCACGCCAGTCGGTTGTGAACTTAGTGCGTAACTTCGCGGCAAAAGGCTTGCTAAAAATTGGTTTTTAATTGCTGGGATCTTGGTCTGTGTTCTGTTACGCGTTCCACGCAGATTCTCGGTCACGCGATACGGATTTTTGATGTGGCGTATTGCTCCAGGGCAGTCACAAGGACTGCCTTTAGACTTTTAAGATAGATAACCCACTATTTGTCTTTAAGCGTAAAAGAATAAGGGATCTCAACCTCAAGACTGATCGGGTTACCCCCTTTTGTGGCAGGACGGAAAGTTGTTTTCTTCAACGCTGCAATCGCCGCTTCCTCAAACCCAAACCCAATATCTGTTTTCGCTACAATATCCGTCGGAATGCCATTCTCATCAATGGTTGCCTGTAGGAGGACCTCGCCTTCCTTTCCGGCTTTCTTGGCACTTTCTGGATATTTGGGTTCTACCTTGAACTTGTATTGTGGTCTAACGACACCAGGCTCACTTTCAAAATTAACGCCACCCAACCCAAGGGCGTCATCGGAAGGGGGCGTTTCAAATTTGTCCATCAGGGTTGGTGCCTCACGTTGTATCTCAAATCCGGGTGCCGCCGCTGGAGGTTCCACCGTCGTTTTGGGCTGTGAAAAATCGCGATTGACATCTATGAGTCTGGGTCCCTCATCAGATCCCGGTGTTGTGAGGTCCCCTGTAGTTTCGGGACCCTGGTGGATTGCAAACGCATCATTCGATAACGGCTGGTCAGTGATAGTCGTCACCGGTCGTTGGATAACGAGTTTTTGCTGACTTTGTTTTGCCTGATTGAATTTCGGTGCTTCCCTACGTATGAACCGGCGTTTGGTTTTTGCATCTTCTGTGACGATACTCACATCAAACGTCTCTTGTTCAAGTTCAATCTGATCGGCGATATAGAAGATGCCCATGATAATCGCTATAAGGACATGAAACACCATTGCGACTCCAAACGCGGCGGAACTCCGTCCAACGTGCATTTGTGTGATAGGATGCTTCGGTATATTTGTCTGTGCCGTAGAAATGTTGTGCTGCTGGCTGGTATCAAGTGAAACCTTTTTCAATGCGACAAAACGTTTCGGTTTTTTTCGCTCTGCTCGGCGCTGCTGCATCTGACTGAGCATACCGGAAGTTCTACTATTCATCTGTGTTTCCTCCTACGAAAAAAAGAGGGATAGTCTTGGTCTCAGCATACTGCTCGTACGTGTTTCCTATATTAAGAAGTCAATAAAGTAAGTTTTACAAAAAATACCTAATGATTATTTGCAATTCATGAACCTATTTTACAGTAGGCATGCTTTAATTGTAACACATTTTCGGTTTTGTGTCAATTTTTGTATTAAGGCAGTCTCGTTTCTCGGATTACGGGTTCCACCAATATGTTACCTTCCCAACCACCGTCGAATCCAATAGACGCGATCGAGTGGTGCCGTTGGTATCATACGTTTGATTGAAAACGAAGTAGAAATCGCTTCCTGGGCGATAGATATAATTGATGAGGAAGTTGGTAGACACAACATTCGTATCGGCGTTCCACTGAGCAAAGAGTTTCGCAAAAAGTCCCGTTGTGAAGGAATAGTCAAGCCTGCCACTGAAAAGATTGATATAAACAGGGCGCGATTGCCCATCAGTAAAATACGCCGTGGGCAAGTTAACCACCTGATTAAATTGGTACTCCGCCCTTATGCTAATGTGTCCGTTCGGTTTTAACGTGGTTTGTAGGTATGCTCTACGAACTTCGCCGCTGTAAAAATCCTCAATACCACCGCCAAGCGTAGCACCCACCGAACGACTATCATTGCTGGAGAGACGGACACTATATGAGTTAGACGAGTAGTCGCCTATCGGAATCTCCACGCCATCCCTAAAATCGAAAATATCGTTCAGGCGTTCGAAGCTGCGTCTCCCATTGAAAAGGATATAATCTCCAGAGTTAAATTCAAACCAGTTGGTGTAAGAAATGTCCCACTCTTCCAATTCATTGTCGTGATTAAAAATATAGTTTATCTCTGGACCGGTCCAAATTTGTCGGATCCCAAATTTTTGGGGCATCGGTGTCCAACGCGTCTCACCGCGGAATTGTCGGATGCCGGTCCGTCTGACATATCCGACTGCGGGATTGAAATCTTCGCCAATATCGGTATATGAGCCCTCTACACGGAAAGACTTGCTCCGCCAGTTGGAACCGAGATACCATGCATTAGTTCGTCCAGAAGCACCGGGTTCAAACGTGCGAGACCACAATCCACGCACATCCACACTGTCGTTAGGTCGGTATTCAAAGTCAAAACCGCCTGCGCGATTGTAGTCGCCGATTTCATCTTTATTGACAGCAATCATGCCGATGCGCGAACCCGAGGCGATGTCCTTTGTGATTCGCATCACAGAATAATTAGTGCGCGGAATGTCGAGCGGATCATCTGGATCAGTCTCATAGAATTCATCTGTTAGGACGTTGAGAAACCCTACGCCGTAAGAACCGACCTTGCCACTCGTTTTTCCACCGAAGATGATCGGAATCGCATTTCCTTCAGCCAGTCCAATACGTCGGCTGTAGAAAAGGAGCATCGGTGGCGGTCGGCGGAAACTCGTCCGTGGTATGCCGAAATCGAAAAGTCCGGCACCTTCCAAAAAGAACGGACGCTTTTCGGGAAAAAAGAGACTAAATCGCGTAAGATTTACTTGTTCCTCGTCCGCTTCGACTTGCGCGAAGTCAGTATTATAAGTGAGATCAGCCGTCAGATTTGACGTAATGCCGTATTTTGCATCAAAACCGACCTTAAATTCACGTGTTGTCTGTAATGTTGCATCATCATCACTAATTTGCGTAATTCCCGGCAGAATATAGGGGAGGACTTCTAAGTTTCGGGATGGCGCGATCCCTTCTAATCCGACAAGGCTCCCAACGTGTGCTGTCCGGTATTTTGCCCTACCGCCGTAAGAAGACGGAACGGGCATCCATATCCCTTCTTCTCGATAGCGCGCGATCCCACGTCCAGCGTTGATTCCCCATGTCATCGGATCGTTCTTTTCAAAACGCAGTTGACTGAATGGAATGCTAAGTTCGGCGGTCCAGTAGGAATCGTTGATTTTCGACTTACACGCGACAACAGCATCCCAGTCCGAATTAAACGTGTCGCCACTGTTGGTGATGGCTCTGTCTTGGACCGCGCCAAGGGCGTTTATCCGAAAGAAAAATCCGCTCCGTTTGTCGTTATATGTATCCAATAACACAAAGACGTTGTCGTTTTCGTGTAGGTCGCGGGAATCTCGGCGCATCTCATTCGCGACTAACCTTGATATCTCCGTATCAAAACAGGTAAAGCCGAAATAGATATTCTCATCATCATAGAGAATCCGAAGCTCCATAGGTTCGGAAAGGTCTTCGCCTTCGTGGGGTTCGACTTGGACAAACTGGTCCATGGGTTCGGCGTGCTGCCAATCTTCTTCGGTTAAATCGCCATCAATTTCAATGCTTTGGTGGGTACGATACGCCTTAATTTGTTTGTTGTATGATTCGGCGTGAGCGTTGGTGGCAACGGCGTGCAACAGCGTAATAAGGGTTAGGGAAACTATGATCCATTGGGATTTCAGTGAAAGTAAAGAAGGTAGATAGTCGTCCAAAAACATTGCCTCCTTTCGAGAAAGAGATGTGATTAATACATAACCCAAGGTGTTACTTAGGTTTAGACAGACATACACCGTTTTTGATTGCAAATATAAAGAATTTTCTCTAAGTCTGGTGTGCTGCGGTGCCCGCCTCTCTAATTCTTATTTTCTATAAGGTGGTAACTCGAAGGTTAATATATAGACGCAAAAGGAAGCAAAGTGGAGTAAATAAAATTTAAATTCGGATGGGTTTATCAAAAGTCCAACGTTATCGCCAGAAATGGGATAATTGGTAATTGCGAAACAGGTTCCTCTTTTGTAAAATTCGGGCTGTATCGAACTTCAAGGATGTTGTTACGATTATAAACGTTCCATACCTCAAGTGCCAACCCTAATTCCCAACCTTTATCCTCTAAACCGCCTAACAAACTAAATCGGAGACTCAAGTCTAACCGATGATACGGCGAGGTACGCTTCCACTCTCCGTAAAGCGGTCGCCACTTTTTTTCCTTCGTCCGAAAGGTCGTAAAAGGGGTGCGACCTACTAAGGGGGCATAGAGGACACCGCTCTGGTATTGCCACTTCGCGCTTATATCAAATGTGTCAATGAGTGGTACTGAGAGAAGAAGTTCTTGCGTGGTGCTGTAACTCGTTGCGACAGTTAGCACATGTGGACTATTGTAGGTATAAAACCGGTGGAATTCTTCAGGAGAATCACGGCGTTTGGAAACTGTATAAGCATACGCCACCCACCCATTGAAGTTTTGGAAAATATCATGTTCTAAAGAAACTTCAAACCCACGCACAAATCCTTCCTGACCGTTCTGATACTGCTTTGCATCTTTATTGTAGATAATGAGATCTTGTAGTGTTTTGTAATAGCCGGCGATATTCATTTGCGTATTGAAGGGTAACGTTTGTCTCAACTCAAGAACGTAATGCGTTGCAAGGCTCTGTTCAAGAGACGCGTTTGGTGGTACACCCAGCACAAACTGATCTAATCGTGGATTTTGCGCATAACGTCCATAACTGAAGTTCAGAGACGCATCTTGCCATGGAAGACTATAGTGGAGTTGGGCACGTGGCTGGAGGGATAGGTTATCCGTAAGATTGAAGTAGCTCGCTCGCACACCAAAAGTGCCCAGAAGGTCAGAATTGAATAGGTTCCGACTCGCTTGGAGGTACCCCTCTAAACGGTGAAGGTTTCGCGTCTCAGTGACGTAGACTTTCTCCAGTTGGTGCCGAATCCGAAACTCATAATCAGGATCTCCCTCTTCAACTCGGCGCGCGCCATCACTGATGACCGTTGAAGGGGTGCTTGAAAGCAAGTAGCCGAATTCTACAGTCTCATCGGGATTCTTTGAGGATGTGGTATAAGTGAAATCGTTGCGGAGTGCGTAGACAGACGCTGCCGTCCGGTAGTAGTACTCTTCACCGAAAGCGAGTTCGTTTTCTGTAAACGAACGGGTGAATGACAGAATAGATCTAAATCGCGGCAATAAACGAGAATAGAAGTGAATTCCTTGGACATCAAAAGGGTTTTCTGAAATCGCGGGACCTCGAAGATCGCTGTCGTGAACTTCCCTCGCTCCCAAGTACAATTCAGATGCATCGTACGCGGTAACGGCGTTAACCACTATTCCATGAGTTTTATTGAGTTTGTAAACGCCCTTTAACTGATAACTCCAAAAACGCGGCACCTCTCGAACCAGATCCTCAAGTTCCACTAATCTCGATGCCAATTCAAAAAAGGGTTCCAGATAACTGAGTCTGCCGAAAGCGTACCAATAGCCTTGCCCGGGTAACACGCTGTTTTCTAAAAATTCTTGATCAGTGTTCCCCGGTTTCTCATCTGTTTCGTCCGCTTTTTCTAAAAATTCTTGGTCGGTACTCGCTGGTGTTTCGCTCGTTTCGTCTGCATCTCTACCGAATACCTGAGCATCGCCGAGGCGTATATCCTTGGAAAGATGGAAAATAGATTTTTTGTCGGTTCCGTTTGGAGAGACCTTGGCTTTGGGGTTCTCTTGAAAGGATAAAGCACCGCTGAGAAAGCCTTCGGAATAGATAAAACTCGGTTTTAGCATTCCATCCAGCCACCCTAAAGACTCCAGTTTCTGTGGGTGGGAATGGATATCAATCACCGCTTGTGAATCCGCGCCAAACTCAGCACCAAATCCCCCGGGATACACATCTATTTTTCCGATGGTCTCCGAACTCACCACCGAGACAATCCCGAGGAGATGATACGGGTATCCTAACGGCAATCGATCGAAGTAGTAGAGATTATCTCCCGGCGCGCCCCCCCTTACAGAGAGTGCCCCAAAGAAATCGTTAACTGTACCAATGCTCGGAAGGCGGGCTATTCCGCGAATTGGATCGCCAGCACTGCCCGGCGCGCGCCTGAGCAAGTCTCCGCTCAACGTCCGTTTGGGTTTTATTTTTAAGCGTGTTGTTTCGACTGTTATCTCATCTAAAGTAACAACGGATTGTGAGGCTTCATCCTTAGCAGCATCTGACTCAGCGGTATCATCCGCATCAGTCTGCCCGAAGGCACTCAAGGGTAGTATGAGCATTAGAAGGATTAATATCCGTTTCAGGCTTTTGTCTCCTCAGCAACGTCTAAAATTCCGCTGTAATCCCCAAATAAGGAATGATGGGCAATTGATTGACATCTTCACGCTCAGTGTAGTTCTCGCTATATCTGTAATCGAGCAAATTCTGTCGGTTATAAGCATTTAGGAGTTCAAAGAAGGTTCCGAGTTTCCATCCGTCAAACTGGAAGGTTTTACTGACGCGCAGGTCGAGTCTGTGATACGGAGGTAACCGATCAGAGTTGGTTTCAGCATAAAGGGGAACGTAAATGGGTTCTCCGTTTCTTGGATCAAATTGGATTATTGCGTCTTCAACAGGCGTATATGGATTTCCAGTCCGGTACTGCCACTTCGCACCAATCTCCCAGGTAGAGGTCAGGTTGTAACTCGCGGCGAACGTAGCGACATGCGTCTGATCAAACGAATAGAAGCGATAGGGTTCGTCAGGGCGATCCCTCCGTTTAGACAGTGCATACGCGTAGGAAATCCATCCAAAAAATCGGTCGCCGCCCCGATGTCGCAGGAAAATCTCGGTGCCCTGTGCATAACCGGTACCTTGATTAAGGAAACCGGCTTCTTCGTCCGCAGTCACTAAACCGGCAAGGTCTTTGTAATAGGCTGCCATTTTGATTTCTGTATCTTGTGAAAGTTGCTGTTTGAGTTCAAGAATGTAATGACTTGCCTGACTCGACTTCAAGGCGGGATTCCCAATACTTGGAGAGAGTTGCGCAGGTATCGGGGTCTGGTTGTAGATCCCATAGGCAAATTGGAGTTCAGAGCTGTTGGGAAGTTCCACGAGTAAACTACCGCGGGGTTGGACAGAAAGTTGATTGATGCGATTAAAATAATCAAATCTCAGTCCAAAGACAACTGACAAAAACGGCAGTAGTGTGTATCTGTCTTGCAAATAGGCTTCGAGGCGTTGCCCGCGCACAGATTCGTCCAAGTCTACTTTTTCCTCGAACCGGATATCAAAGTCGTCCTCACCTTCATCGGGTATCCGAGTGAAGGTTCCAGAAACTTGTCCGGGTTCAAATCCGAGGATTAACCCAGATTCCAGGCGGTGTTTCGCGTTTAACTCGTATGTGATATCCTCGCGAAGCACATAATCTGGGGCATCAATTGCGAGTGAAAGTGTTGGACCGAAATTGACATCAAATAGAAACTTTGAACGGGTCAATGATAAGTAAGAGGTGAGCCGTTCTGTCAAGAAGGAGCGAAGATGGATTCCGCCTCCCTCAAAACCGCTTTCAAAACTCGTGTTTCCTTGAAAATCTGCGTCTACATTTTCACCATCCAGCTTCAAGGCGAACCGATCGCCAGAAGCAAAGAGGTTAAAAAAGAATTGGTGTTTTTCACTGAAGTCATACCCCGCCTTCAACTGATAATCCCAGAAACGCGGGAAGGCAGTGATTGCCCCCGCACCAAATGACAACGATCCAATAAAAAGGTCAATATAACTTCTGCGTCCCGCCGCATACCAATAGCCCTTCTCACCGACCTTTCCTTGAAGCAATCCCTCCGAAAAGAGCAGATTGAGATTAAATTTTCCACGTAGATTTGCTGGACTGCTGTCCTGCGAATAGATGTCAATTACGGCTTGAGAATCCACACCATACTCGGCACCGTAGCCGCCAGCGTAGACATCAATCCGATCGATGATTTCGGAACTTAAGGATGAGACGATCCCGCCAAAGTGATATGGGTAACCAACAGGCACTCTGTCGAAATAGTAGAGGTTATCTTCATCGGAACCGCCACGAATATAGAGGGCACCGCTAAAATCATTCGCGACACCGATACCGGGAATTGCTGGGAGTGCGCGAAGCGCATCACCAGCTGTACCGGGCAGGCGTGTAATTTCCTGTGCTTGAAGGCTTTTTTTACTGACGGTCTTCGGGGCACTTTCGCCGGTTACCTCGACTTCCTCAAGACGATACTGTGATGATTCTACATAGATCTCAGGTGCCAGCGTCTCTTCTGCCGTAACGACAATCGAAGTGCGTTGCGACAACTCAGTATCGGGCACCGTGGTAATTAAAGTATAGGTTCCTGCAGGGATAGCACTAAAAACGAACTTTCCATTTTCATCAGTTTTCTGACGTGTGTCGGTTTCAACGAGGAAAACTTCTGCCCCTGCTAATGGTTTTTTCGTACTATTGTTATAAACAGTGCCTTGAATTGTGCCTGTCTGGGAAAAGGCAAATGTGGGAATCCAAAGGACCATTAGTAGGCAAAAAAGAGTCTTCATGAAAATTGGCAACTCCTATCCGTGTGAGAAAATTGTCTGTGATATATACTAACGTGAGTCAGATTTAAGGGTTTACAGCATGCGATCAGGAGGTTCAGTTGCTTCTGTTCATTAAGAAAAAGAAGGAGAAAACAGAACGTGCGAATGCTATGTAGGTTGCCCCTTGCACCGTGCTTGGATGTTCTTTGATGTTCTTATACGGAATTCACGTTATCCTATAAAAGTATACAATTTTTCTTTTCAGAATTGCCAAAGAAATATGGGGTTTTTATAGTAAAATCTGCAATTATTTGGGCATTGCGGCGCGAGGTAAGACAGGGCTGCCATGCTCTGAAACGTTCACATGTTTTTGGATTTTTACTATGGAGGTTTGGAAGGATGAGCATCTAATCCTAAATGCTCATGAAAGGCGGGCAGCGTTGCCCGCCTTTCGTGTTTTTATGTTAGCGCCCAACCGCGTCAGAACCGAGGTTTTCCTGAATCCACGAGCGAAGTGGCACATCCTTTTCACCGGGGGAGGTAAAGCCGTGTCCACCTGTGCTTTTACCCAAAATCTGTTGGCGAATTGGGTCAGAGCATTCCATGTAATGTTCTACCGTCATGTCATCGCGTGGCTGCAGCCAGCGGTAACTGTAGCCGTAAAACAGCACTTTTCGGGTAATATCAGAGGTATTCCGTCCTGCGGAATGCCAGAGCCTGCGATCGAAAAAGACAGCCGTTCCCGGTTTGGCAAATACAGGTGTCGCACCTTCGGGATCCACCGTCGGATCATCAGGCATTTCTAACGTATTCGATTTCTGGCTACCCGGCACTACGGAGAAATTGCCGCGTCCCGGCACAGATGTATCGGTGAGGAAAAATGCTACTTTCAACGATACGCGAGGTCGCGGGTCGCCCTCCAATTCAAAATTGAGTCTACCACTATCTTGGTGCCAACCGAGACGTTGGGATTTGTCGCGCTCTTCGGATGGCAGCGGCGGTAGTACAATCAGATGTGAATGGTAGAGTTTGATGTTCCATCCCAAAATTCCCCAGACCTTCGGAAACGTTGTGTGCCAGTCAAGCAGCTCGATAAAGCTATCGTCTCTGCCGACAAAATCGAGGAGGTTGAAACGCGCATCGGACGGGAGCTCATTTTTGCCCAGATGCTCTGCCCCGACTCGGTCTACAGCGGCGATCAACTTATCAACCATCTCTTGTGGGATGGCATCCTCAACCACAAAGAAACCGTTGTCTTCAAATTGCTGTTTTTCTGTTTCGGTCAAACAGTGTTCCAAACATAGCGGGTTCATCGTTTTTCCCCTATAGAAGCGACTTGAGGTCGCAATGCTTGAGTTTACGAAAAGTTTACACTGAATCTAAATTTTGGTCAACGCTAAAAATACCTCTAACGAGAAGGTAAGAAACTTTCAGACGCCACTTGCTTTGATCGCTTTACTGCACGCCACCTCCGCCAGAAATTCACACTGGCACTGAAAAGAAATCCAATACCGACGACCCCTGCGGTGATACCACCCAACACCAGCTCAGGATTTACCACAATACTATAAACCCCTCCACCGATGAGCAGAACAGCAATGAGCGTATCTTTGAGGCTGTTCTTTTCTGTCCGTTTTTGAAGGAGACGCAGGTTACTTAACTTCCGTTGCTTTACATAGTCAGCGAGTGGTTCCACAGGGACATGCACCGATTCGGTTTGTTCGGGGGGTGCCTCGCGCACACAGCGAAAACCAATATTTCCGGCGGCATAGTCTGGCGGCGCATGTAAGCGATTGGCACACCGAAAATAGCGTTCCGCTGTGCCATCACGCACTTCTAACCATGACCCGCCACGTAAGGCTTTCTGTTTATCATCCGTTCCCAGTTTAAGTGTTGGACGTTTTGGATCAGGATATGGTTGATACCAATCGGCAGTCCATTCCCAAACATTTCCTGCCGCGTCACCGACCCCGTAAGGGCTTACTGTGGCGGGACGAACGCCTACAGACGTGAGGGACGTTGTCAAAATCTGTAAAGTTTCCGCAGGGGTTTCTGTAGATTCAGATTCATCAGGAACGAAGACATTACCCCACGGATAGATCCGTCCATCGGGACCGCGGCAGGCTTTCTCCCATTCTGCCTCTGTCGGTAGTTGCTTGCCTGCCCATTGTGCATACGCGGCACTATCATACCAACTTACATGAACGACTGGGAGGTTTGCCTCTTCAGGTGCGAAGTCGCCGTTTTTCCAATGTGGCGGGAACGGATGCTTCGTTTCCTGTACGAAAGCGGCGTACTCAGCGTTTGTTACTGGATACTCGTCTATGAGATATGCTCCCAAAAAACGGATGTGCATCGGTGCTTCATCAAGTTTCGCATGCTCCGAATTGGCTAAGGCAGTCCCGTAGAACGCTTCAATATCGGTACCCATGATGAACGCCCCCTGTGGAATGAGTACAATGTTGGCAGGTTTAACTTCCTGACGCATTTATATTAAAATTCCACGCTGCTGTGGCGTATTTGGTTTCAGACAAAGTTTCTGCTCGCGCTCGCTCCATCATTGACAGTTCTCCTGCATTAAACGCAATTCCGATTTCAAATGTTTCACAGGCAGCTTGGATGAGCGCGTCTCTTGTTATAAGACGTCCACCTACATTGATAGCAGTTGACTTTTCGCGGACACTCTGTTGGACCGCTGGATCCTTTGACACGCGATCGAGAATAGAAGCAGGTGGCATATCTAACGAAATATATCCCTGAAATAGTATCCCGTCTCGGTTCCGTCTCACAGAAACACCCGCTAACTTCTTGTCGTCAGACATAACGTCATGATAAGTAGGATTTGTCAAGCAGATATTTGGAGTGGCTTCGGAGGAATCGGTGCACGCAGCGTAGCACTGCGCGGGGACACCGAGTTTTTGAAGAGCCTTCACAAGAGATTGTCCGATGCATCGATACGCGTCGGAAATACCCATTTCTGCGGCAGCCCGTGGGAGAATCAGCGTGTACGTCAATTCCCATCCATGCACGACAGTCCCACCGCCGGTCATCCGTTTCACCAATTCGATGCCGTCTGCACAGCACGCCTCCACATCGACTTCTGAAGCAATATCTTGAAAGTAGCCGAAACTAAAAGCGGGGGACGACCATTCATAAAACCGCAGCGTCGGGTTCGGTTGTTCCTTCTGTGCGAGCAGAATCGCCTCGTCAATCGCCATATTCATCGCGGCGGGATTTGCCCCCATATTCAGGAGTCTGCCGATCGCTTCCATGATTAGGATAATGCCACACGGCATACCGCAGTTGTGTGCGCATCGCAGTACCAGAAATACCCATCCCAGTAAGTCATTCCATGGGGTTCAGGGTGTGGTTCTGGTATCTCGATTTTGTTGAGGTGGCTGCCATCTTCTGGATTGAGATGGAAGATTGCGCGATGGTTCGTCTCAACACACCAGAGATCATCACCTATCCATGCGATCCCGTGGGGTCGATCGCCGGGGGCAGGGAGCGTGTGAATCACTTTGAAACCGTTTTCAACATCGACTTGATAGATGGTGGCAGATGGCGGGACCGCCAGCCAGAGTTTATTGTCGCGCCATTCTAAGCCGTGTGCGCCGGTTTGACCTGCACCGGGTGTTTCATAAGAAGCGAGCGTTTTGCCGTTTTCTGGATCGGTTGAGAGGATTTCACAACTATAAGTGGACGCGAGCCAGAGCGTGTCGCCTGTATCTGTAACGCCGCTCCCTCTATCGGAGCCAGTGGCGAGTGTCTTTTTCACATCGCCATCATAAGAGACGAGATGTACTTCGTTGGTCTGTTGGTCGAGGATCCAGAGTCCTTCTTTGGTGGCTTGCATTCCGTTAGGTTGGGGTCCTGGGGAGTCAAAAACTTTTTCGATTGTTGGCATGAGAAACCTCCGTATAAAACATACATTGCTTGAGGTTGCATTGTATGCAGGTTCGGAAAGAGTGTCAAGGATTTTTTGGCGGGATTATTGATTGGAATCTGCTAATTCACGCGCGTAATCAAGACAGGCGCGAATCTGCATCGCTTTGATATCTGGGAATTCAGCAATTATTTCGTCTGTAGTATGACCAGCTGCCAAGTATCCGAGGAGAAGGCTTACCGGAAAAGCGATAAATTGTCAAATACATCTTTGTTAGATGTCTCAATATTGCTTTGCAAGCGTCCCGAAAAAGTGGTATAATTCCGTCATAACTTAATACACAATACCTTGGAGATTGCTTTTGAATATTGATACATTAAAAGGAAAAACAGTGGGTGCGGCTGTTTCGGGTGGCTTAGATAGTTGTACCATCACGAAATGGTTGGTCGATAACGGTGTCAAGGTCGTCTGTTTTACGGCGGACCTCGGACAACCTGACGAACGGGACGTTTCTGAAATTCGGGAACGGATGTTGGCATGCGGTGCGAAAAAAAAGAACAGGACCGACGAAATTCGCTAATTTTTCTGGAAATCGTATCCACTATAAGAGGGTGGTCAAGGAGAAATACATGGAAACTATCACATACACTCAGGTTCAGCAATTAGTCGAAAAACTTCCAGAAACTCAGTTGGCACTCGCGTATCATTTGTTGCTTGGACTGGTCGAAAAAGAGGGGGAATCTCAATCTCCGCAAGCAGCGTTCATGAAACTCTCTGTGGAAGAACGGCAAACTTTGCTATCACAACAAGCAGAACAGATGAAAGTACATTATGAACAGACAGTTGATGAACGTACCGAGTGGCAGTCAGGAGATTTCATTGATGAACATGAAACGCGGGGAGATTTGGTTAGTTAATCTGGATCCAGTACTCGGCGCGGAAATCCGGAAAACACGTCCTGTTGTCATTGTAAATTCAGATGCAATAGGTATCCTACCGATCCGGCTCATCGCACCAATAACGGAATGGAAAGACTATTTTGCGGGTAATGTTTGGCACGTAAAGTTAGAACCAAATGCTACAAACGGTTTTACAAAGCCGTCAGTGGTTGATACCCTGCAACTGCGGGGTATTGATACATCGAGATTTATTAGGAAGTTGGGTGAGGTGTCACCTCAAATGATAAGAACGATTGTTATAGCAATTGCATCAGTGATTCAGTACTGATTTGTTATGTTACACCTTTGATGATTGAGCCACGAGCACTGGATATCCGTGTTAATTTTCTGAAACGCGAGAGTGGCAGACGGGAAACCCTCGTTTTTGGCATTCTGATATTATTGAAAGTTGTACCGAAAAGTGGTATAATTCCATCATAACTTAATACACAATACCTTGGAGACTGCTTTTGAACATTGATACATTAAAAGGAAAAACAGTGGGTGCGGCTGTTTCTGGCGGCTTGGATAGTTGTACCATCACGAAATGGTTAGTCGATAACGGTGTCAAAGTCGTCTGTTTTACGGCGGACCTCGGACAACCTGACGAACGGGACGTTTCTGAAATTCGGGAACGGATGTTGGCATGCGGGGCTGAGGATGCTATTATTGTCGACGCGAAAGATGCCCTTGCGGAAGCAGGCATCCGCCTTATTCAGTGCCAAGCGATGTATGAAGGCGGGTATTGGAATACGACTGGCATTGCAAGACATGTTACCGTGAAAGCACTCCTGCCAGAGATGGAAAAACGCGGGGCCACTATCTTAACGCACGGCGCGACGGGTAGAGGCAACGATCAAGTGCGGTTTCAACTCGCTACCAATATGCTCAATCCGCACTTTGCTGTCTACGCACCTTGGCGAGACCCGAACTTCCTCAAAGTGTTCGGGGGCAGGAAAGAGATGATAGACTTCTGCCAAGCGCACAGCCTACCTATTACTGCTACACACGAAAAACCTTACTCAACCGACGCGAATCTGCTGGGACTCACACATGAAGCCGGACGGCTTGAGTCCCTGAAAACCCCAGCAAGTTTTATTACCCCGGGCATGGGAGTCCATCCAAAAGACGCTCCTGATGACGTGGAGCACTTTACGGTCACCTTTGCACGCGGGACACCTGTTGAGATTAACGGAAGTCCTGTCACACCGTTTCAGAGTCTATTAGAGGCAAATCACATCGGTGGACGCAATGGGGTCGGGATCGGCATTCACACCGTTGAAAACCGATTTGTCGGGATTAAAAGTCGTGGTGTTTATGAATCTCCGGGAATGGAATTGCTTGGGAAGTGTTATGAGTTTCTGCTACAGTTGATTTTAGACAGACGTGCTCGCCGACACTTTGATGACGTAGCCGTCACGATTGCGGAACAGATATATCAAGGGTACTGGTTTGATGCGGCGACACGAGCACTATTGGCTTCTATTGAACCGATCACTCACTTAGCGAGTGGGACCGTTACAGTTGCGCTCTACAAAGGGAACGTCGCGTTCTATGCCGCAGGTGGAGCACCGCATTCGCTCTATTCTGAAGAGACAGCGTCTATGGAGGCGATTGGCGATTTCGATCACGCCGATTCAGAAGGTTTCTTAGCAGTCCTTGGTGTAGGTGCGCGGGCATCGGCTGTCGCGGGACAGACAGAGGAATAGACGTTTAAGGCACTTCAATCTTTGCGATAACTTGCGAAATGATGCTTTCAACGTCACGTCCATCCGCCTCTGCTTCGTAACTGATGATGACCCTGTGCCTCAGGATGTCCATGCCGACTGCATGGATGTCTTCAGGGGTAACGTAACCGCGTTGAGAGAGGAATGCTCGCGCCCTCGCCGCAAAAGCAAGAAAAATGGTCGCACGCGGTGAGGCACCGTATTCAATTAACGTGCTGAGTTCATCTAACTGATACGCTTCCGGCGCGCGCGTCGCACACACCAAATCGACAATATAATTCTCTAACTGCTCTGCCATATAGATGTTTCTGATTACCTCTCGGAATCGGATAATATCTTCTGGGGAAATCACGGGTTGAATGGAAGATATCTCTTCAGTCGTCATTCGTCGGAGAATTTGCAATTCCTCTGAATGCGAAGGATAGTTAACCTTAATCTTTAGCATAAATCTATCCATTTGCGCTTCGGGAAGCGGATAGGTGCCCTCATGCTCAATCGGGTTTTGGGTCGCCAGAACGAGAAACGGATCGTCAAGTGGATAGGTCGTCCCGCCAATTGTTACTTGCCGTTCCTGCATCGCTTCAAGTAAGGCACTTTGCACTTTGGCGGGTGCACGGTTTATCTCATCTGCGAGGATAATGTTGGCGAAAATCGGTCCTTTTTTCGTGTAAAAATCACCCTTTTGTTGATCGTAGATGAGTGTACCAACGAGGTCAGCTGGGAGCAGATCGGGTGTGAACTGCAGACGGCTAAAAGAAGCATCAATCGTCTGGGCAAGGGCACTCACAGCAGTCGTCTTTGCGAGTCCGGGTACGCCTTCAAGTAGAATATGCCCGTTGCAGAGCAACCCTATCACCAGCCCCTCTAATAACGCCTTTTGCCCGACGATGACTTTTCCTGTCTCTGTGAGGATCTGCTGTATAAGCCCACTATCCGCTTGGATACGGGCATTCATCGCTTCTAAATCGTAATTTTTCATTTTTTAATGGCTATCAGCCTTAACAAAATCTCTTGTGCCTGATTGCTGATTACTGACTGCTGACTGCTTCTTTGCTGACTGCTATTTAAGTGAAAAAAGGTTGCGTTTCACCTTCCTGAAAGGACTGCTCAAGCCATGGATCCTCGGTTTTCTGACGGAATTCGATGACCTTTTGACGCATTTCGTTGGCTATGTTTTGTAATTCTGGCACATCAATGAGATTTTGCGACTCCGCTGGGTCGTTCTGCATATCATACAAAGCCTCACGACCTTGCTGTAGAAATTCGGTCCGTTGTCGCTCACCGAGTTGCTGAACGTTGTCGTTCCGCACCGCTGTCCATGAGATTGAACGGAACAGGTCGCTTGGGAGAGGGGTCTCCAGTTGGTATGCCAGATTACGGACGTATTTATACCGTCTACCGCGTAGCACGCGATATGGATAGTAGTTCGTTACCTCATGGAAACAGTGAGAAAAATACGTTTCCTCCCAGTCACCGTTACCCGGATGTGGGTTATCGTCCTCCAAGACAGTGAGCAACGATCTACCCGGAAGTGCCTCTGTTCCATCGGGGTGTGCAACGCCACACCAATCCAACATTGTTGGACAGAAATCTACCCAATTAACGAGTGCCTGATTGTGGAAACCGCGTTTCTGTTGCGTCGGACTGGCAATAAGTAGTGGGCAGTGATGTCCACTATCAAAACTGGATGCCTTCGCGCCCGGAAATGGCATCGCGTGATCGGTCGTAACAAAGACGAGGGTTTCATCTGCGCGCCCCGAAGCGTCAAGTGCCTCCAAAACCGCGCCTACCACAGCATCCCAACGCGAAACGCTTTCGTAGTAATCAGCGAGGTCTTCGCGGACAGCGGGTATGTCTGGCAGGAAATTCGGTACAATGATTTCGTCTGGGGCATAAGGACTCGGTTGAATGCCAGCATGTGTCCGGTCATTCCCAAACCCTTTGCCAGCGCGGTGTGGATAACTACTGCCGATATGGAGATAAAAGGGTGTATCTGCATTCTCGTTGAGAAATTGTGTGGCTTTCGCTGCTATGTCCGCAGGGCTTCGGGAATCGACTTTCGGTTCAAAATCGAAGGGATAGACACTTTCGGGTTCAACGTGTTTCTTCCCAATGCATGCGGTAGCAAATCCGTGTGCTTTTAGAATTTTCGGCACCGATTGCATATATTCGTGCGTGCGGAATCCATGAATGCCGTGACAGTGTCCATATTGTCCGTGTGTATGGCTGTGTTGTCCCGTGAGAATACAGGCGCGACTCACGGCACACGAAGGACTTGTGCAGAATGCATGGTCAAACACGACACCGCGTTCGGCAAATGCATCGATGTGCGGGGTTCGGATAACCTCATTTCCGTAGCATTTCGCGATTCGGCTCCAATCGTCAGCGATGACGAACATGACATTTTTATAGGAATTGTTCATAATTCTCCGTATATCCTGTGGGACGCGGACCCCTGTCTCGCCAGGTTTCGTAGGGTGCAGGGGTGCCTACACTATAATAAATTCGTTCAACGCAACTACTCGAAAAGTTGGGAGACAGGACAGGCAAATCCCGGCACGACATCCTCACCTGTGGGAGTGGCTTCGAGTGTGAGCAGCGCGATGTCGCTTTCAGAACGATAAACCGTCACCGTTTTAAAGCGCGGATCCAGAACCCAAACGAGGCGTGTGCCCGCATCCAGATAAGCGAACGCTTTGTCTACAACACGCCACTGAACGTCTGACGGCGAAACAACCTCAATCGCCAGATCGGGAGGTATCGGAAACCCTATGTTTTCGTCTCCATCCAACCGCGGCGTTGAAACAAACGCCACGTCTGGTTTCAGTCCACGTTCACCGACCTGAAACGTTGCCTCTACGTGGACCTTCCCTAACTGATGCTCATCCACATACCGATCCAAATATCGGATAACCTTAACACTAATCTTGCTATGTATTCTCGTGGGCGGAGACATCGGCACTAACTCTCCTTTAACGTATTCATATCCGTCTATATCGTTCTCAAGAAATTCCGCCAATGTCATGGAGATCTGTTCGGGGGCAAGAGTCCCTTGTGCGACTTTCTGGAGTTCTTGTTGCCTCATATCTTCGATTCCTTTTTTGACGCTCTATAGCGAATTTCTAATAAGAATCATTGTAATATTTAATATGCCGTCTGTCAAGTAGAAATCCTAACAAAAAAGCAGGGAGCCGTAGGAGCTCCCTGTCCTGATCTATACCCAATAAATGGAATTTATTTCCGAAAATTGTTCGTTGATGGTGGGTTTTGCTGCTACACCAGGCCCCCGCGTTTTCTTAAGAACCACTCGAATCCAAGTAGCGCGATAACCGCGCCGAAGATGAGAGGCATATCCCAGATATCGACATCCGTAATCTTTGAGGTTGCACTTTCGACAAGCGGAATCTGATTTACAAGTTGCGGTGCTTCTTCCAGGGTGTAGTACTTGCCTCCACTCCCTTCAGCAAGCGTTTTGAGAAGTGCGACGTTCAGCTCAGCATTACTAAACTCAGCGTAAGATGTTTTTGTCTCGAAAAGAGTCTGTTGTTCGCCCAAATTTTTGCCATCAAGGGTTCCAGTTGCGGTGATAGTGTATTCGCCGTAACGATTTGGAATAAAACGTGCTGTGTAGCGTCCATCTTTACCGAGGATCTGTTCCAGTTTTAACTCTCTGCGTTTCCCCGCTTCATCAAGCACCACGGCTCGGATTTTCGCGTTGTTTGTCAACTGAAACTGTTGATCTGTAGCGGTGACCTCAATTACGACAGGTTCTTTCAAAGCGTAAGCCGTTTTTGCGATGTTGAGTGTAATATGCTCCTTCGGGGCAGTTGTCAACCACTTTGCAACCTGTCGCCAGAACCGTTCAGGAGTATCCTCTTGGTGCCAGAATCGTTGATCCCCATCTTCGTGAGAAGGTAGCATCTGCCAACGCCAGGAACTGTGCGGTGTAAATACCATTACGCGTCCGGCATTGTAATTATGCGTTGCGATAAGAATTCGATTACCGAATTCGTTCCGATCGGTTGGATGCTCTGCCAAAACAAGTGCTCCTGCTTTGGCGCGTTTCACTTTACTATACCCCTTCAACGCAGGTAATATCTGCCAGTGTTCCAAATTCTCGACAGGCATATCCGCCAGAGCCATCAAAGTTTCGACTTTCCCCTCCGGTGTGAGTTGCAATTTGTAGTCCTTGTTTCTAATAGATTGCGAACTCGTGGTTGATCTACCGAGTCGCCTCGGTGCCAACGGAGGTTGCGCGGATCCAAGCTCCAATTCTACAGGGAGACATTGCGCAATCGGCGTGTTGATATAGGACCCCGAAAGCTCATGGTTACCTAAAGAACTGGAACCGCCCAGCATGAGCAGTCCACCGCCTCGGGTGCGTACAAACTCAACTGTATTTTCCAATTGCGACAGGGTAAATTGGGATGCATCCACGTTGCCTAAAATGATGGCATCAAAGTCAAAAAGCGTCTCCTTATCGTCCGGATAAAGTTTAGAATCATTGAATGCCTCAGTGAGGGTGCCGCCGTATGTGGGACGTCCCTCAGTAGTGAAGCCTTTCAAAAACCGATCGGTCAATTGGATGTTCGGATCATTTTTCAAGGCACGCTTTATAAAGCCAAGTTCATAACGCGGTTTACCATCAACAAATAGGATTTTCACACGTTTGGTAGGTGCCACCCTGAGTAAGAATGTTTTCGCGTTGTTTTGTGGAACGGCTTCCGTTTCTCCCAACTCTGCATGTACTTCAAATTTTTGGGTGCCGGCTTCGCGAGGGGTAAATTTAAGCAAGACGCGTTCCGTCTTGGTATCAGAAACCGAGTCTGTTCCACCGAGTTGCGACATCCAAGAGGTACCTTCATCCATATCAACGGACTCGGTTTTCAGCACCCGTCCGTTGCTTGTTAGTTGGATGTTTACCTTCTTTCCTTTGAATCCTTTCCGTTGTAGTGTTGCCCATACCTCGACAGGAAAATCCTCTTCTGCGGTCCGAGGTACATCGACCTTGACAAGTTCGAGATCTGGGTTGCCCTCTTCTGCGCCAATACCAACGGTATGGATCGGCAGTTTCCGTTCTCGGATTTGCATTGCGAACTTTGCAATATCAATACCACTTCTGTCTACACCATCGGTTAGCAGTACAGCACCCGAGAGTGGGATTCCCTGCAAGTCATCAAGTGCTTCGTTTAATGCCTGTGGGATATCCGTGCTTTCCCCTTCTGATTTAGTCAACGTCTCGCTCGGAATTCGTTTTGCCGTAGTGTCAAACGCGAAGAGTCTAACTTTGAATTTGGCGTTCAGTTCTTCAAGCAGTCCCTCTTCTTCCGAAAAGAGTAGGTCGTTGGCGCGGTGCAACCGCGTCGTTAAATCAGCAGAATCGGTAATCTGCATACTTTTGGACCGATCAACCATGACCAACAGGTAGGAATCATCAGGGTTTGTTTGATAAATTGTTAGAAAAGGTTTAAGGAGGCAGAAGGCAAGCAGGCAGAGTACAATCGCGCGGAGAAGGATGAGAAAACCCCGAAAGACGCGTTGGATGCGTCCTTGGGTACTCCGATATGCCCATATTGTAGCGACGAAAAGCGCGACGAGTAGGACGGCTATCAGAAGCCCTGGTAATGGTACCCCAAACGAGAAATTTCCCTCTTGGAAAACGTCAATGGGGTACTTCATCATTTTTTCAAACATTTTTATCTGTTGGGCTCCTTCACCGATTGACCTTAATAGGACTTACGCACTTCCTCGGTAGGTGCGGAATGTAATACGAGGAATGGAAATGTGATACAAGGAATGGATTTAGTCTATCCCCAGACTAAATCCGGTCTATTCCCAGACCAAATCCCCCAACCGCACCGAATGCGTCTGAATAAATGAAATTTACTGATTTTGCGTAAGTCCTGCTTAATAAAAATAAAAAATAATTCGGTAATTGACGGGAGACCCTGAATGGTTTCCCGACTACAAACGAAGTTGCTTGTAGTAGTGCTATCACAGCAGGTTCGGAAATTACCCGGTCTCACAAGAAAGCCTGTCTTCTGATATTATAGCCGATATCAATTACTCAACCAGCGATTGGCAGCAAGACAATTTAGAGCCTTTACACAGGGAGTTTGATGCACTGACCTGTGTGTGCGGATTCGTGTAATGCGTCAATGACACGCATATTTCCAAGTGCGTCTGATATTGGTAAGTGAGTTGGGGCACTGGTCTCCACCGCTCGGCATAAATCCAAAATTTCGGCGGCATAAGGGTTCACACCATTAGCAACACGAATAGTTTCGCCATTTACTGTAAAGTGGGAGTCGCCTGCTGAGTTGCCCCATGCACTCTGAACAAAGAGCGTTCCATCCGTGCCCGCGACCTCATAAGATTCGCGCCATGTCCAACCGAAACTGCAATCCAATTGCCCGGTAAGACCATCGCCAAAGTCTAAGGTTCCAATCAGAGTTTCCCAGACGTTATTAATCGCTTCAAACTTGCCGGTTGCCCATACGGACTGTGGTTCTCGCCCGACGAGATGGCGGATGATATTGATACAATAACAGCCTAAATCCATGACGGCACCACCACCAAGATCGCCTCTTAATCGCCAATTTCGTCGGTCTGTGAGTCCTGTGGAAAAAGTAGAACGTGCATAGCGTACCTCTCCGATTGCCCCTTCCTCGATTTTTTGTTTCACGGCGAGCGTCAAGGGATGGTGTCGATACATGAAGGCTTCCATTAATCGGATGTCGGCGTGCGCTGTAACTTGGATCATCTGTTCCAGTTGTGTGGTGTTAACCGTAATCGGTTTCTCAACAAGGATACCTTTGACACCGCACCGCACTGCTTCCAAGACATTTTTCAGATGATTCGAGGGCCACGTTGCAACCACTAAAACATCAGGTTGCTGCTTTTCCAGCATCTGTCGGAGGTCGTTGTAGGTGTTCTGGACGTTATACGCAGTAGCAAAACGCTTCAGCGGTTCAAGCTTCTCATCGCATGCCCCTACAATTTCAATTTCTGGTAGATTCTGCCACGCGTTGCCGTGCGCGTTAGAGATACCACCGCACCCAACGATGGCGACACGATATTTTGGGGAAATTTGCGACATAACCAACTCCTTTGTAGGACAGGTCAGGAAGGTATCCTCACAAAATCTCTGAAATGGCGATAGGTCTGTTTTCTTGCGCCGACTGATTCGCTGCCAGCGATATTGCGAGTGTCTTGACTGCATCGCTATATGGACTCAAGATTGAAGAACCATCACCGTTACGTACCGCGTTCACGAAAATCTCGTCAATTGTTGGACTCGGTTCTGTTTTATCCACCCAGTCGCCATCTTCCTGTACCAAGACCCTTGATGGATTCCAATTCAATAACGCTCCCTCATACAATAGATCCAGGATATTCGCGTTCGACCAGTCCCCCGCGTAAGCCCAAGTCGCAGTCAGAGACCCGATGGCACCACTCGCAAACTGGAGGGAAACACTGTTGGCATCAGGACAATCTGTCTCTTTGAGAAACCGGTTCGCCTGCATGGCATAGACGGTTTCCACTTCTCCGCCCATGTAACGCATCATGTCGATGGTGTGTGTTGCTTGTTCGACGAGTTGACCGCCGGATCTGCCCATCTGTCGGAGCCATGCATTTGGGTCCCCATGTCCTGTGCTGCACCAGTACTTACCAACGACCATGTTAATCGTTTTATCCTGCAGGATTTGCTGCGTTATTTTTGTCGAACCGAGGTACCGGAGTTGATAACCGACACAAGTTATGAGTCCAGCCTTCGCCACCGCGGCTTCAACCTCACGGGCGATATCCATATTGATGGCGACGGGCTTCTCAACCAAAAATGGTAAACCTCGTTCAATGACATCCAACTCTGGTTGTCCGTGCGCAAAAACTGGGAGACTCAGATAGACTGCATCTAAGTCATCACGTTCGAGGAGGACTTGGTGTGCGGTGTAGGGATCTGCATCATGTTTCTCGGCGGCACTTTGGGCGCGTTCGGCTTGAATGTCACAGACAGCCACGACACGCGCGCCTTCGATTCCGGCTAATTGGTTCATGTGTCCATTTGCATTGCCGCCACATCCGATAAACCCGATTTTAATTTCTCTCATTTTTTCCTTTATAAGTGTGATATTAACTTCAAACTAACGTGCTTTGAAATTAACTCGTAACGCTTTTTCAATATTTTCGCGTGGGTGAACACCAAACTGGACTTCAAAATCGCGGTCAAATGCGGCTTCTTCAGCCGGATCAGGTTCAAGAGGGAGTTCGATAGGCTGTCGATTCATGTCGATTGACCGATGTGTCGCAATCACCATCTCTTGGTCTGCCCTGCCCATTTCACCCGTCCACAGCGGTTGTGTGTCTTCTCGGACAGCGCGAGCGATACCGTCAAGCATTGTCGCCAATGAGATACCTGTCTCTGAAATATCTGTCTGTCCATAAGGATTTACCCACTCTACGGTACCACCTAAAGACGCTGGGAGTTCCACAAAAATACGTTGCAAAGTGCCGCTGTCACTATATTCTCTCTGGAATTCGTATGTCTGTGCCCTTCCGGCGTTCTTGACGAGATCTTCGTCCGTGCAAACGTTAATCGTTTCACCCCCGGACGCACCTTGATTTCCATTCGTGATAACCGTGCCTCGCTCACCACAGGCCTCGAAACCGACGAGCTTGTTTCGTCCGAGGCATCCATTCTTGTTCCCCACCATAGCGATGCCGATACCGCCATTCTCAAAATCTACGGCATAAAACTCAAGACCTTCCCGATTGTGGTCCCGTTTTGCCCTGTCAACGTAGGGAGAAACGGGCATCGTATGCCTGATGCTACTAACCGTTTTGGGCGCGGCATCCATTCGGCACCGTATTGCGGCAAGCCCATGATAGCCGGTTGTGGAGAAGAGTCGGTAACACTTGTGGACTTTTCCAATTACGTCTTCCTTAATGAGTTTACACACGAATTGTTCCACAGGAACGAACGGGAAATTTTCTGATGTCTGAAGTTTTACGCCATTCTCGTCAGCATCGGTTATCATCATATCCATCAAACCGAGTGTTGGCGCAAGGCCCGTCTCTACATTATGTGAGATGCCACATCGGGAGAGGTAGCAGGAAACGACATGATGTAAAGGCATAGGCACAACAACATCGCAAACATCCGGTGATGTTTCGTCAATCATTTTCCTGACATCGGTATAGGCTTTGACGCCAAGTTTCGCCGCACCCGCCTCTGCGGATTCTGCATGGGCATCACATACAGCAACTACGTCAAAGGTGTCCTTTAATATAGCGGCTGTTGACAGATGTGCTGCCCCGCGTCTGCCGTGGCCAATTAAGGCGTATTTTAGACGTGACATGCTACTCCTCCCGCAGTAGACGAGCCAATCCATCGGGAATCGGAGTTCCCTCCTACCACTGATTGCTGATTGCTGACCGCTGACTGCTATTAATGAACACACTGATAACCAGTCTCTTCAAGACGCGCTCGGATCTTATTTACTTCGGCTGTGGACAATTGACGCAGAGGTCGACGCATCGTCATTGATGGGAATCTACCCATCAACCAGCGAGCGCATTTCATTCGCTGATGCGCGTCACTGCTCGGTTCACCGAAGTTATAGACGATTCGTGCCAGCGAGTCCACTTGGCTGCGCGCCTTACGTGCGCCGATGAGGTCGTCGTTGAGTGCGGCGTGGACGACATCCACCATCAACTCGGGCACAAACCCTGCGAACCCGATCAGCGCACCATCACTTCCTTCCAATAAAGAGGCAAGCAGATATTCATCATGGCAGGTTAGGATAGGCACGTCTGGTGCGGCTTCTTTCAACTGTTCATAGTCCCACCGCCAGCGCGCCATGTCGCGTGTGCCCATTTTAATGCAGATCACCTGTGGGATTTTCACCATTTCCAACATCTCTTCAAGGCTATATCCTGCCTTTGTCCATGCCGGATACTGGTGAACAATAATCGGTATATCTGCGCCTTCGGCGACATCCTGAAAGTAACCGACTGCGGTTTCAGGGGTCCTACCAAAACGCAACCAGTGATGTGCAGGCATCAGCAGGATAGCATCCGCCCCGGCTTCCTTCGCCGCGAGTGCGTTATCAATTGCTGGGAGACTTCCTTCCGCACTAACCCCTGAAACGACTTTAACCCGATCGCCAACGGCTTCGGCGGTGATTTGCGTAACGCGCTGTCTTTCATGCAAGCGGAGGGACATGATTTCGCCGGTATGTCCATTACAGACAACCCCTTTTATCCCCGGAACACTTGCGAGTTCCTGCATATACTCGCGCAATCCGGCTTCGTCAATTGATTCATCTTCATGAAAGGGACAGAGCGTCGCCGGAAATACACCTGCCCACGGATGGTGTTGCCAATTCATATTTTTAATTTTCCTTGCGGTTAAAGCGAATGGCTTTGGAATTTAACCTTCCTTCCTCTGGAGTCGTCAACCCCTACGGGCTTGACTTGGTTTTCTATGCTAATTTTAACACAGGTTGCTATCTTTGTAGCATAATCTGTTAGATTGTGCTTGTGAGGGGGCAAACTAAAAGTTTCAGATACATTAAATTCTATTTTAACTTGATTTTGCATGTAAAATCAAGTATTATTTTAAAGAGTAAGGATTCATCTCGTCAGTACGATTGAGAAATCACGTCTACTGATTTTGATTAATGGAGGATGTCCAGGTGCAAAAACAGAGAAGGTTTAAAGTGATTGCCGCGAGTTTCATTTTGTTATGTGGTATGGCACTTTTAGTGGTAACTGGAATTAAAAGGACAAGTGTTCGGCACTTCACGCCCGCTGCGCTTGTGACAGACGGAAACAGAATGAACAATCAACCGGTCCAAGTTGATGGGCTTATTGCAGAGGGTAGTTCCGAATGGGATGCTGCCAATTTTAAGCTCACCTTTGCTGTACGCGACCGCGAAACTGCAGCGACAGTTAACGTGATTTACAAAGATCGACTGAAACCGGATAATTTTACGGATGGGGGTAGCGTTTTCGTAGAGGGCAAATACGATGCAACGCAGAACCTCATCGTCGCGTCTAAACTCATGACGAAATGCGCCTCGAAATATGAGGGAGCAGAAGGTGCCGCATCCGCAAATGAGACCTCGTACATCTCGGAATAAGAAATACACAACACTTTAGCAACATGCTCAACAACACCTTTTTGATGCCGCTTACAACGTCGGGGTCCCCACTGGTTACAGGGACGGAGCTGGACTCGCTATCAAAAGTGAGGAGGTACGGAAACGGATGACTGCGGAAATTGGACAAGCCTCTATATTTCTCTCTGTGCTCTCTGGCTTGTGGGCGATTGGCTTCCTTTGCATTGGCCTACGCACGCGAAATCGGAGTGCCATCCGGAGCGGTAGAAACGCCGTCATTGCTACCTTCATTCTCATCAGTATTGCAACAGGTGCATTAATCTACGGTTTTGTAACCGACGATTTCTCAATGCGCTATGTTGTTGAAGTATCCAGCGCAGCGCAACCCCTACTCTATAAAATCACAGCACTCTGGGGACGAATGTCGGGATCTCTTTTATTCTGGCTTTGGTTGCTGACTGTCGCAGGTGCGGTTGTCGTCTGGCAGAATCACCGACACACGAAAGAAACGAATGATACCCTCTCCGATTATGCCCTAATTCCTATTGCAGTCATACAACTTTTCTTCATCCTACTCGTCACCGGCTTAATCGAAGGGGTTTACAACCCACTCTCCCGATTCCCCAATGGACAGATGGCACCTGATGGTGCGGGGATGAACCCGCTCCTTCAGACCCCAAGCATGGCATTCCATCCACCAACGTTATATATCGGTTGGATTAGCCTGACGGTACCGTTTGCGTTTGCAGTCGGTGCACTCGCGTCTGGCAGAATTAGCAGTACTTGGATACTCCGTTCGCGTAGATGGACGTTGTTCTCATGGATCGTCTTGACCATCGGCATCACTCTTGGTGGCAATTGGGCGTATCGTGAGTTGGGTTGGGGCGGTTATTGGGCATGGGATCCGGTTGAAAATGCCTCTTTTATGCCGTGGTTGCTCTGCACCGCTTATTTGCATTCGGTGATGATTCAAGAGAAGCGGAATATGTTTAAACTATGGAATATCCTTCTGATTACGCTTGCGTTCCAATTCACGCTATTGGGAACTTTCATCACGCGGAGTGGAATTATTTCCTCGGTGCACGCTTTCGCACAATCTGATATTGGCGGATATTTCCTCGGTTTCATCTTAGTCTCAACAGCAGGTGTCATTGGACTCATCATCTATCGTTGGAGACGTCTTAAGAGTGCTAATCGTTTAGAATCCCTTCTTTCTCGTGAAAGTGCCTTTATTCTAAACAACTGGCTTCTTGTCGGACTAACACTTATTATTCTCTGGGGTACGTTGTGGCCAATTATCTCCGAGGCGATTAACGGTCAAAAGTCCTCCGTTCCTGAATCGTTTTTCAATCAAGTCGTTATCATACCCGGATTGCTGCTCCTTTTCCTCACAGGTGCGGGTCCGATCATCTCTTGGAAAAAGATTACCGCTAACAACTTCCAGCGGATGTTTTTGTTGCCGATTGTTATCGGTTTAGTCGCCGGGGCATTGACATGGGGATTTCTCGTATTCGTAAAAGAAGATACTTCTCCGCTCTATTCGGCACTTTGTGTGTCTGTAAGCACCTTCGTGGTCGTCGCAATCTTTGCTGAATTTTATCGCGGGGCAAAACTCCGTGCGAAACGACAAGAAACCTCCCTTCTCAACGGTTTGAATCTCCTTATCCAGCGTAATAAGAGGCGATATGGCGGTTACATCATCCACATCGGTATCGTTATCCTCTATATAGGCATTATGGGATCGAAAGGTTATTTTCTACTTGAATCCAAGGGTTTAAGAATCGGGGAATCAATGGAAGTAGGCGAGTTTCAGCTCACTATGAAAGACTCGTTTGAGAAAGAATTCGAGAACTATCGTCGAACCGGTGTTGTTTTTGATGTCGCAAAGAACGGGCGACAGATAGGGACGATGGAACCAGCGCGCCATTTCTATTACAAGACTGGACAGGGAGAACAGGATACTATTGAATCTGCCATCCGTCACTTCGGTGTCAACGACTTTTATATCGCTCTTGGCAGCATTCCACCGGACGTTAAGACAGGCGGTGTTGTGAATGTACAGGCGTATTATAACCCTCTTATTGGTGTCGTCTGGATCGGTGTTGCTGTGATGGTGTTAGGTGGGCTTGTCGCAATAGCCGAGAAATCTGAACGTAATACAGATTCTTAACGGGCGCAAAACATGACTATGAAAACTGGAAGATGTGAACGCATTGCCATGTCCAATAACGCTGTGTTTGCCAATTTTATGTGGATTGTTGGGGTTTTCATCGCTTGCAGTTTTACTGTCCTCACGCACGCGCAGGCGGAGGTGCCTCCCGCTGCAGAACCGAAGAACGTGGAAAACACCACGGTTGAGTCCAATTTAGAAGAACTGATCACCACCGTCTACTGTTACTGTGGCTGCGAGCGGGAGACGATTGAGGTGTGTGTGTGCGACACGGCAGCCATGATTGAAAAGGATTTTCGTAATCGGTTGCTCGCAGGGCAAACCGTTGAGCAGATTCGCACCAATTATCTTGACACGTTCGGACCACAGTTTTACGCCGTCATGCCCGCAGAGGGTATTAATTTGATCGCCTACATTATGCCCGCCGTCATTCTTGTCCTCATCGGTGGTATTGCCTTCGCTGTACTCCGAAGGTCAAGGCAGCAATCAGTCGCAAGCAATGGGCTTGCGGAACCAAACCAACAGGTCTCCGATACGACTGTGAAACAAGTTGAAGCTGAATTGGAAAAGTACAGATAGCAAAACTAAGCGTAGCGATTTTTGCGGTAGAGTAGGCACACCGTGCACTTCAGAAAGGGTGTTTCATGTCTTTTCTCGTGATTTTATGGATGGTAATTCTTGGAATCGCACTCTTGGTGTATCTGGGACTTCCAATTTTCTCGAAAAAAGGGGATCAGTCCGTTGCAACATCTGATGACGTAATTGAGGAACGACGGCGAACGCTTTTTCAGGAACGTGAGCGCAGTTACGCCGCGCTGGCAGATCTCGACGAAGATTACGAAACTGGCAAGCTCTCAGATGCCGACTATCAAGAACTACGTGAGGAACTCTTGCAAGAAACGGCGCGTGTCATTATGCAACTCGAAAATGAGTCTTTGTCAGATGTAGAGGCGGAAATTGAGAGGTTCAAACAGCAACAACGTGGAACATAACATGTACACGCACGTATCTTCATATAGCAATTCAAAGGGCAATTCGCAGATTCACAATGTCCCTATGTGGTGGATGCTCAGTCTATTCGCAATTGCTCTGACGTTTCTTTTCCTACTTCCTACTTCCTATGCACAAACGGCAGGACGGGGTGATATTCAAGGCACGGTTATTGATAGCAAGCAAGACAAACTTCTCGTTGCCCAGACTGTAACCCTTACTATTCACAGGACTGACGCTGTTGAAAGCCAAGAAACGACAACGGATGAAAATGGGAGCTATCGTTTTGAGAATCTACCGCTCGATCCAAGTGTCCACTATACGGTTTCTACGGTTCATGACGGGACTGACTACACCGAGAAAGATCTGGTTCTCTCGACTTGGGTGCCAAGTATCAAAATCGACTTTGAGATTGGGGCGTTTACGGATGACAAAACGCAAATTCGTGTGAAGTCGCATAGTTTTGTCATCGCGCCTCCGCCTCCGGACCACGCGCCAGATGGTGCTGTCACAGTCATTGAAGCGGTTGAAATTGAAAACCGAAGTGATCTGCCTTTTAAAACAGCACACGGCACGCGAACAGTCGGACTGCATTTAACCCTTCCTAAAGGAACCGAGGGTTTTCAGCCACGTCAGTCAACGGAACTGACGATAAACCCTGCTACGAATCAAGCCATCCGCACGACGCCATTGCCACCAGGGGAAACACAATTAGGCTATACTTATATTTTCCACGTCGAAAAGAACAGACTGGATTTATCACGTCGTTTGAATTTTGCTACGGAACAATTTATATGCTTTGTCCCGGAAAGTATCAACTTTGTGCCGCGTGCGAAAATTTTCGGTGCACCCACGCGGGAACAAATTCACAACAGTATTTATCTTATATATCAGAGCACTGCACCAAAGGCGTTTGAGGCAGGGACAACGGTGGACTTATCGCTTAACGTGAACATGGGGCCCGCCGGTGGTACCCGACCCGGGCAAACATCTAACTTGGGACAGTTGATACTTATTGCTGTCGCTGCGGCATTGACGGGTGGATTCTTCGTCGTCGCCCTTTTTAAACTTCGCACAGCAAACAATCGTCCAACTTCTGACACCGATGACACCTCTTCACCATCAGACGCAGGTTGGCTTCGTAAACTGAATCCAGACGACCTTGAGTATGTCCGCGTCGCGAGACTCGAATTTATCACGCATCTTGATGATAAGCACGAGAAACAAGAGATTTCGGAGCGCGTCTACAAACGCTTGCGCCGAGAGCAAACGGAACGCCTCACGACACTCTTAGAAGAACAACAAAGGGGAAACAATGCATAGCAAACACCGCATCGCTGATTTGATCGTCATGTTGGGTCATATAGACGAAAACGTTCGGGATACCGCGAAAGCAGAATTGATTGCCATAGGCAGTCCGGCTATTCCGCAGTTGATCGATGTCCTTACGCAAGAATGTTGGCATATCTCTGGGTATGGCGCGGAGTTTTACACGCACGTTGAGGAATCCGCTCTTCCTGTTTATATGGAGCAGATGGCGAATCATGCTGCGGAGGTATTGGCAAAAATCGGTGAATCTACCGTCCCAGCACTCACGGCGGAACTCACCCGAGCCGAACGTGAGTTTTCCGAATGGTTTTATAAATACTTGCGACCCGAGCAAACTGACCGTCTTATCACAATGTTGGCGTATGTTAAAAAAGGTGAATAAATGGACAGCGATCATATCATAGCCGATTTAATCGAAGATTTGTCAGAGCTGGATGAAGATGTCCACGAAGCTGCTAAAAAGGAATTGATTGCTATCGGCGAACCGGCGATTCCACAACTGATTGAGGCACTTGCTGATAATCTTGGGGATGTGGTTGATCAAGTTACCGATGTCTTGGCAGTTATCGGTGAACCGGCAATACCTGCGCTTATTGATCAGATGGCGATAGCTGAGAGGTACTATGCACTCGCGCTTGGTAATACGCTTAGCCGTATCGGTGAACCAGCAGTACCGGTTTTGGTGGAAGCGTTATCTGACAAACTCAATGAAGATTTCCGTGAATATGCAGCTCGCGCGCTCAATCTGATGGGAGCCGCAGCAATTCGTGCGATACCGGCACTTATTCAAGCTTTGACCGATCCGGCCGATGAGGTGCGGTCTTATGCTGCCTACACACTTGCCAAAATGGAAGACGCAGCAGCGGATGCAGTGCCTGCGCTTATCAAGGCACTTGATGATGAATCCGAAGAAGTCCAAAATCATGCGGCTTTTGCGTTGCGTATAATTGGAACCCCGGAAGCGAAACAGGCACTCGAAGCATTCAGCCAAGCGTAATGGAAAAGTTATTTTGATTTCGCCTTTAGGTTTTCCCTTAAAACGTAAAAAACTTGAAAAAATCACTCAAATATGGTATAATTAAAAAAGTAGAATGATATATGTGTTCACGAATACTAAGGAAAAGGCGCAAATATCGCATGTAATTAACAAACGAACAATTTACTTATTTGTCCACCCATCTGATGTTGCTACATTGTCGGTGAATTGTGCGGTATCAGAATGGAATACGAGAAATTATTAGAAGGGAGCCAAGATGGCAAAATATGACTTTGTAATCGCTGTAGGAGGGGCACCCGGGCAGGGTATAGAAACTGCTGGCAAGAGCATCAGCCAAATTTGTGCCCGGTATGGGCTGAACGTTTTTACTTACACTGCCTATCAATCCCTCATCCGCGGCGGTCACTCCTTCCTGACTATCCGAATCAGTTCTGAGCCTGTTGCGAACCACGGTGATAAGCTTGACCTGATTATTGCTCTGGATGCTAATAGCGTAGAGAAGCATCTACCGCATGTCTCACCCGGTGGCGCACTCATCTATAACAGCGATGATGTCAAACAAGAGCCGGAACGTGATGACATCCAATTGTGTCCTATCTCTTATAAAGAATTGACTAATGATCCAGATAGAAAAAAGATCATGCTGAATGTTTGTGCATCCAGTGTGGCTTTGCAGTTGGTAGGGATAGATTTAGCAGTACTTGAGGACATCATCATTCTCTCACTGCTCAAACGCAAGGGGCAAGCCATAGTGGATGCGAACATCGCCGCTGCTCGGGCAAGTTACGATTACGCTGCTGAACACTTTATGCCGTTTGATGTCCAATTTGAGAAACAGGATCCTCCGTTGGCGTTTGGTAGTGGTAATATGTTGATGGCAATGGGCGGGGCATCCGCAGGTGTGAAATTTTACGCTGCCTATCCGATGAGTCCATCAACCGGTATTCTCCACTGGATGGCCCCGAACGCTCGCGATCTCGGTATTATAGTCCGGCAATGTGAAGATGAAATCAGCGTTATTAACATGGTAATCGGTGCCGCACATACCGGGGCACGCGCAATGTGTGCCACATCGGGTGGCGGTTTCGCACTCATGTCCGAAGCGATTGGCAGTGCGGGTATGATGGAAATTCCAATTGTTGTTGTTAATGTTCAACGTGGAGGTCCCTCCACAGGCTTGCCGACAAAGACGGAACAAGGCGATCTATGGCAGATTCTCGGTGCAAGCCAAGGCGATTTCCCGAAGATTGTTGTTGCCCCCACGAGCATTATGGACGGATTTAATACGATACCTGAACTCTTTAACCTCGTTGACAAGTTTCAGTGCCCCGGCATGGTACTCACGGATTTGTCGCTGGCGGAAGGGCACACGACATTCGTGCCGGATTCTATCAACTGGCAGCCGGAAATTGAACGCGGGGAATTAATCACCGAACAAGGACAGACAGATAGTGAATATCTGCGTTACCAAATCACAGACAGTGGGATCTCACCGCGAGCGATTCCCGGTACGCCGGGTCATGTCCACGTTGTTGCTACCGATGATCACGATGAAGATGGGAGTCTGATTAGTGATGAATTCACGGATCCTCACAAACGTCGTGATATTATGGAGAAACGGCAACGCAAGATGGAAGGCATCGTTGAAATCCTCCCACCTCCGACTCTGGAGGGCCCCAAAGATGCCGAAGTTACGCTGATTGGGTGGGGATCCACGCATGGTGTCATCGGTGAAGCAGCACAATTGTTAACCGAAGCAGGCATTGCCACCAACCATATCCACTTCAAGTGGCTCTATCCGATGGATGAAGATGCCGTCAACGAAGTGCTTGCAAAATCAGCACATTCGATCATCGTTGAGTGTAACTACACTGGTCAATTCGCTCGGTTCCTGCGCGGTGAAACCGGCTTTAAGGCAGACGGTCAAATCCGAAAATACGACGGTGAACCGTTTATGCCACATCATATCGTTGATGGTGCCCGCGAACTCTTAAGCGGTAAAACGGACCTCTATGTCCCCTACCAAGAAATTGTTGTTTAATAAAGGAGGAAGAATCAGATGGCGAGACGAGAAAGATCCACTCGACAAGAAAGACGTATTAAAGGTGCTCCTACAGCGCGAGATTTTAAAGGTGATGTTAATCCGGATTGGTGTCCCGGTTGTGGTGATTTTAGTGTTCTTAGTGCCCTACAAAACGCTTATGCCAAACTCGGTCGTGGCAATCATGATCACCTCACTGTAAGTGGAATCGGGTGTTCCTCTAACCTCCCTGGCTATATCAGAACTTATGGTATGCATACCTTGCATGGTCGTTCGCTTGCTGTGGCGACCGGTGCTAAATTTGCTAATCACGAGTTAAATGTTGTCGTCACTGGTGGTGATGGCGATGGATACGGCATCGGCGGAAATCACTTCATTCATACGATGCGAAAAAACATTGATCTCCTCTACGTTGTCATGAATAACGAGACGTATGGCTTGACTGTTGGACAAGCGTCACCGACCACTGTGGTAGGTGAACAGACTAAAAGCACGCCGTTCGGTAATTTAGAGTCACCACTGAATCCGGTCGCAATGGCGATTGTCTCTGGCGCGACTTATGTCGCAAGAGCATTTAGTTCGGAACGAACAGAACTCTCGGAATTGATGTATAACGGAATGCAACACAAAGGGTTTGCATTCATTGATGTTATCAGTCCTTGTGTGACATGGAAGAAAGAGAAGATGAAAATCTTCGATTATTGGAAGGAACGCGTTCATTTTCTTGAAGATCATGACACAAGTGACAAAGCCGCTGCACTTGCGCAAGCGGTTAAGACAGGTCACGAAACGCAGCTTGGATTGTTCTACCATGATACAAGCCGCCAGTCATTGGATGAAATGGAACCCGTGTTAGAAAATGGCCCTATAGCACATCAACCCCTCGGCATTACTCAGGAACAGGGTGATGCGATCATCCAGCGTATGATGTAAAGAAGGGCGGGGTTGGTAGATTTTGTGCTTACCTATCCTTTTTACCCAGGATATTGGTGATAGGGCGGGCTTATGTCCCGCCCATTGCCTTTTTTAACTGATACGGAATCTCTCACGCCATGCGCCTTCGTGCTTCCCAACTCACAAAAGACTTCGGACATCGCACGATTGTCAAAAATGCTACACTCTCGGTTCATCCGGGAGAAGTGGTCACGATTTTCGGTCCCAACGGTGCGGGTAAAACAACGCTTATCAAAATTCTCGCAACCCTCCTGAAACCGACATCCGGAAAACTTGAAATTGATGGCACGGATGCAATCGCGGATTCCTCGGATGTCCGTCGCACGTTGGGAGTCGTTATTCATGAAAATCTCGCCTACCCTTCGTTCAGTCCTTATGAGAACCTCCGGTTTTTCGGTCAGATGTACGGTATTAAGCAGTTGGAGCATCGTGCAACAGCACTTCTTGCTGAAGTCGGGCTGCAGCGTTTTTTACATGAACCTCTTCGCATCTTCTCACGCGGCATGACGCAGCGTTTCATGATCGCCAGAGCCCTTCTCCATGCTCCCTCAGTGTTATTACTTGATGAACCCTTTTCTGGATTAGATGCCTCTGCGAGACAGTTTGTCCTTGCGCGTATTGCAAAAGAACGACAAAAAGGCACAGGCATCGTCATTACAACACATAACACAGAGTTAGGTTATCTTGCCGGCACGAGGTTCCTCTTCATGATAAATGGAGAATTGGAAGAGGTTGCGCAAAAAGATGAAATCGAGGCAGAAACATTGCTGCTAACGTATGAGGAGAGGTTGACAGACAACGCTCCGAAGGGGCTATAGGTAGACTCTTTCACATCGAGGCAAGCATGAAGGCATTCCGTCAAATTGGTGCGTTGATTCGTAAGGATCTTGGACTTCAATTCCGTTCAAAGGAGACGTTGGTACTCATCTTCGTTTTCAGCGTACTGGTCGTCCTCATCTTCGCTTTTGCGTTCGGTCCGATTTTTCCTGAAAAGGTAGAACGTGGTAAATTAACCGCCAGTGTCCTCTGGACAGCGTTCGTTTTTGCAGGAATTATTAGTTTGAACCGTTCATTCATCTTAGAACGCTCGCACGGTGCGCTGCATGGTATTCGGCTCACGGGTGTTGATGCGAGTAACCTCTATCTCTCTAAAGTCGTTAGCAACGTTGTATTCTTATTTTTATTGGAAATTGTCATCACGCCCATCTCACTTCAATTCTTGGATCTACTTGATGTAGTGACGGTGGGTATATTATTGAAACTGTTCGGCGTGCTGTGTATCGGCACGCTCGGTTTTTGCGCTGTTGGTGTCCTGTTAGCAGGCATGTCCACAAGCGCAAACGGCGGTGAAAGTCTTCTTTCTGTCATTCTACTTCCGCTCGTGATTCCAATCATTATGGGCGGTGCGAAATGCACTGTTTCGCTTCTGGTAACCGGTGGATTGGAGGGCGGATTCTGGCTGAAGTTGCTCGCCGGGTATAGTTTAATCTTTTTAGCCGCTGCGTATCTACTTGCAGATGCCGTTATAGAAGAATAATAATTGTAAAAATCAGAAGGAGAAGAATCTTGTCAGAAATTATGGATATACACGCACGCGAGATATTGGATTCGCGTGGTAACCCAACAGTCGAGGTGGACGTTAATTTAGCAACAGGTGCGTTCGGACGTGCCGCTGTCCCTTCAGGGGCATCTACCGGTGAACACGAAGCGGTCGAATTGCGCGATAACGATGCTGACCGATATTTGGGGAAAGGCGTTCAGCAAGCTGTTGAGAATGTCAATACCATCATCGCGGATGCCCTCATCGGTGAAGATGCCTTGGCACAAAATGATATAGACACCGCTATGTGTGAACTTGACGGTACAGAGAACAAAAGTCGACTTGGCGCGAACGCTATTTTAGGTGTTTCCCTTGCTGTCGCGAAAGCCGCCGCAGACGAAGTGGCACAACCGCTTTACCGCTACATCGGTGGTGCAAACGCGAAAGAACTTCCTTTACCGATGATGAACATATTAAATGGCGGTTCTCACGCTGACAACAACGTTGATATTCAGGAATTTATGATAATGCCAGCGGGGGCAAAGAGTTTCGCCGAAGCACTCCGCATGGGGGCTGAAATTTTTCACAGTCTCAAAGCGGTCTTGCAAGCCCGAAATTGCAACACTGCTGTTGGTGATGAAGGTGGGTTTGCACCGGATCTTGGTTCTAACGAAGAAGCAATCGCGGTAATCATTGAAGCCATTGAGCGTGCCAGTTACGCTCCCGGGAACGATGTGCTTTTAGCATTGGATGCGGCTTCCAGCGAATTCTACAATCGGGACACCAGCACTTACGAATTAAAAGCAGAGGCACAACCGACGAAATCGCCAGCGGAGATGGTCGCTTTTTACACGGAACTCTGTGAGAAATATCCAATCGTCTCTATAGAAGATGGCATGGACGAAAACGACTGGGAAGGTTGGAAACAACTGACTGAGGCAATCGGTGATAAGGTACAACTTGTCGGTGATGATCTCTTTGTTACGAACACCACCCGTTTGCAACAAGGTATTGATGGGCAGATCGGCAACTCAATTCTGATCAAAGTGAATCAGATTGGGACCTTGACAGAAACGTTGGATGCTATTGAGTTGGCTCGACGTTTCAATTACACGGCTGTCGTTTCACACCGGTCGGGTGAAACAGAGGATACGACTATTTCTGACTTGGTTGTCGCAACAAATGCCGGACAGATAAAGACTGGCTCGCTCTCTCGCACTGATCGCGTTTGTAAATATAATCAACTCCTCCGGATTGAGGAAGATTTAGGTGAGAGTGCTATTTTTGCTGGCAGGAAAGTTTTCTATAATTTGGCAGATCTCCGCTAAATCGTTGTATTCACATAGGGATAGTCTTTGTGCTGTCCCAAAATATTTCCTTTAAAAGGGACCCTATGGGAATTTTTCGCCCAATCTTATTCTTGATCGCGCTTGCCTTACTCCTTGTGAGTGTCAGGCAATTTATGAACGGTTATAGCGACTGGCAACAAGCGCAACTTGCGGAGGAAGCCTACCGTGCTGAGATACGGGAATTAGAGGCGGAACGCGATCGGCTGAAACAACGCGTCGAAATGCTACAAAACGACAGGCTAACAAAGGAACGCCTCGCCAGAAAACGACTTGGTTATATCAAGCCGGGTGAACTCAGATTTAAAGTCGTTAAGCCCGACTTTTAATTTTACCTTGTGGTGTAACGCCGTGCATACCTTTCTGACCGAACCGCAAGGAAAATTAAAAATTTGCTTTTTTTGCCCGTTGTGCTATAATGACGTGGAATTTCGCATGGCAGGCAACGGTACCTATTGTGCCGATGATGCTCGCCTATTATTCACAACATTTATAAGAAGGAGAAAAGAGAATGGCAGGAATGATTCCGACAATTAGTTCCGGGGTTGCAGGACCGCTCGGCGTGTTACACCTTCCTCGATTCTGGTCGAAAGTACTTATGGATGCCAAGGGGCAGCTGCATGAAGATTATCCGGCATGCGGCGCGGGCTTCGATCAAATGGTATTAGATGGACTCGGTTTGGACAAAGACGCTACGTTGGCATATATCAGTGACAATTCTCCCACCTACCCACAGTTTGAAGCGTGGGTCTCGGCAAACGGAAGTTTTGACCAAGCGGCAGTCAACGAACTGAACGCCGCAATTTCGGGTTATAATCACGACGACGATACCCGTGGGAGTATCCTCGGTGCAAGCGGTATTGATGATGACGGCTCCATCTTAGACGCTGTTAATCTCAACAACCTTGATGACTGGTATGAACTTCACGCCGGTTTGGGTTAGACCTTTATACCGTTTCGTGTAGGCGCGGCGAAGCATCGCGCCTACATGAACATACCTACTTTTCCTTCCTAATTGCCTGTCCCCTCTTAACAACAGTCCGATGATGAACAATTTCCTCAATTGTCCGCTTCTGTTGTCAATTCAATCGCCCTACCCGCCTCAGAGGATTCGAGACCCGCAAGCAGGATTTCAGTGACATGCCGCGCCGTATAGGCGTTTGAGAGCGGCGGTTGCGTTCCCTCACGGATACACTCTGCAAAATGTGTGTGCAGTCCGCTCGGTGCTGCGTCGGAGCAGTCGATGGCTTTAACGTCAACCGGAGCGTGTTCGCGCGTATAAGAGGTCGGTGTCCACTGACTGAGTGTCGCTTCGTCTTTGCCGGGCATCGTGAATTTGCCCGCCGTGCCGTGCACACTCGCTTCACCTGTACGCGCCGGATCACACCAACTCGTTTCTGCAGTGACAATTCCTCCCGATTGCATCTCAAGCACAAGTGTGGCGACGTCTTCTAATTCCGTTGGTTTGTCGAACGTGGAAACGAAACCGGTCACCCGCTTGAAGGTACCGAGCATCGCGACGAGACCAGAAACAGCATAAACCCCCATGTCGAAAAGCGCGCCGACACTCGCCTGTTTGGCATCGAAAAACCACAGATCATCGCCAGATTCACCGAAGATGTCACGAATTTCTGCATAGTAGATTTCGGGACCTCCGTGACTACTTCGCATCCTCGCTCCGGACACACGTCCAATCGCATTCTCCGCAATCAATTGACGAATTTTGTAGATGGCGGCGTTGAAATGCGGAAGACACATGACCGTTTTGCCACTCGCTTCAGTTGCCTCGACAAATTGGTTCGCCTCGTCCATGTTACCACAGAGCGGTTTTTGCATGAGGACATGTTTACCGGCTTCCAGTGCTTTGATACCCCACGAAACATGTAAAGGGTGCGGAGTACCCACAAGAATAGCATCAAGCGTATCATCAGCGATGATTGCGTCGTAATCCTGTGTCCAGCGGGGTATATCGAATTCTTGACATTGATGCTTGAGACGGTGTTCGCGTCTGCCGCCGATGACACTGACTTCAAAATCGTTGTCTTCTGCGAGGTCAGGCAGGTGCATTCGGCAGACAATACCGCCCGCACCGATAACACCCAGTTTCAGTTTTTGCATAACAATCTCTTCTTCCTTTCTTCTATTCACTTCATTACGGACACCAAAACCCGTAGCCTGCAATATCGGCGCAGGGTTTTTGCTGGGGGTTTTTGATAGGGCGTTTCCATTTCTTCAGATTTGAGGAGGGCATATCCCTGATTCAAATTTACAGTGTTTCTTCGCAAGGTATAATTAAAATATTGCGAAAGGCAACAGGCCCATGATCACCTTGCAACATTAGCGGACCTGTAGCGACTTCATCTTCAATCATTGCTCCGCGCGTGCAACCTGCCATCTCAACATTTTCATGAATTACCTGTCCGTTCCACACGACTTTGACGAAGACAGCATTGGCAGTCTTGTTTCCATTAGCATCAAATTTTGGGGCGCGGAAGGTGATATCGTAGGTTTGCCACTCACCGGGTGGTTTACTGGCATTGACCCGCGGTGGCACACCATCTACCGGTTTATTGTCAATCCAACGACAATATACGCCGCCACAGGTCCCGTAGCTAAGTTCCGTTTCTCCCCAACTGTCCAATATCTGGATCTCGTATCTTCCCATGAGGTAAACACCAGAGTTAGAGCCTTGTGGCACCATAAACTCTACGTGCAGTTCACAATCACCGTATTCAGCCTCAGTGTAGATATCAACAGTGCGTCCGGTGGCACCGTTATAAAAAATTCCTTCGCCTGCTGTTGTTGTCAGTAGTTTGGAATCGTCAGGGGCGAGGGCAACGCTGCCAGCAGCGTCCCATTCATGTTGTGGCGCGCCCCCGCGAGCGAGCCAACCGTCCATATTTTTACCATTAAAAAGGTTAATTCCGTTTCCAGATTGAGACATCAAAGTTCCTCCTATAGTCCGATCTCCAGATCGAAGTTTCTCGACGAGTTCAGCATGAAGTTAGGGTAAACTCGCAAATTCTTACACGGATTAAGTGTTGACATATTTCATAAGATGGGGTATGATATTTAATCAAGATAAGGTATAGTCAACTTAGAGGCATTTCGTTTTAAAAAATATATTCGGATATCCAAAATAGGTATAGGATCACCGAAAACCACCGCGTGATGAAATAGAGCGGTGTCCAGGAGCAATAAATTAAAAAATGAAACAGGTTTTCTTATTTTTTGGGTTGTCCCTTCTGATGGGAACGGTTGCTATTTTTGTACTTTGTGGCTACGATACAACTGCAATATCCCACGCCGCACCTGTAGAGGCGGCTACGTCTGATCCGACAACACCCTTTGCTGAAGGATGCGTCAAGTGTCACGGAACCGAACCTGCCTATCAAGAATGGCAGCACGCGGGGCATTCGCATGCCCTTGTCAACCTGATTGAAGGACCGTATGAGCTCCAAACCTCATGTCTGAGCTGTCACTCTTCTGGCTATGAAGTTTTCAGCGATCGGATCTACCCAGGGCATACCTATAACATAGAGACAGCGGTAAACGCGGTTGCCTGTTCCTCATGTCATTCACACACCAGCAGATCGGAACATCTATTGGTGAAACCTGCGAGGAAATTATGTGTTGACTGCCATAAAATGGACTGCGGTTGTGCAGGTGCTGGTATTGTCCACCAATCACAATCGGAGATGTTCCTCGGTCGCGAAGGTGCCGGTGTGAAACGGATGCCATCGCCACATGTACGCGCGATGAAGAAACGATGCGTGCACTGCCACATGGCAAAAGAGGATCCAGAGACCGTCGCACAGCGCGGGGGGCACACATTCAAAGCGGATTTCTCGATATGTAGCACCTCGGGGTGTCACGACAGTGCCGACAACAGTATGGAGACGAGGTTACCGCAATACCGTGCCGAGATAGAGGCAAAGATGCAAGCTGTCAAAACGATGCTTGACGCTGCACCTGACAAAGTTTCGCAAGCCTATCTGGACGCAAAGTTGAACTACGATATGGTTAAAGGCGACAATGGATACGGACTTCACAACATACCGTATGCCAACGCACTGCTTGACTACAGTCTTTCGCTCAAAAGCGAACTTGAATAGGGAGTCGGTGTTTCCTCATTTCGCAATATAGGTTCATCAACTAACGCTATCCATCGAGTAATGCCCGCAACGGTACGTCTTGTTCCTTCGGTAGATAGTAACTGAGCGGATCGCTGACGACTCCAATCAACTGCTTCTGAATTGGGTTACACTTAGCGACCAATTCATCGGGCATCGTGATATAATCCATCGGTTTGACCCAGCGGTAAGCATATCCCATAAAAATGGTTTTGCGCGGCATACCGGACCAGTTGTGTCCAATGCCGTGCCACGTGCGCTGTTCAAAGAGAAAGGCGTCTCCTGCGTTGACGTTCATAGAGATCGCACCGCGTGCCCAGCCTGTATCTGGGTCGAGTGGAGGTCTTCCTGTCAATCGGTTGCTTCCGGGTACCAGCACGGTCGCACCGACAGCAGGGTCGGATTGGTCGCTGATAGCGTAAGCAATTTTGAGCATGATGCGAGGGTGCGGTTCCTGCATTTCGGCATGGGACGTGCCACCGTCGCGATGCAAACCGATGCGGTTTCTTACCTCAGGCGGCGGTTCATCTTTTGAGGGGAGTACGATGAGGTGTGACGTGATCATCTGTACGTTCCAATTGAGAACCCCGTAGGCGAGCGGTGCCGTTTTTTGCCAATCAAGGAGTTGGAGAAATGCCTCGTGGTGCGTGATGCAGTTACGGAGGTTTAATTTACCGCCATCTTCAAGTCTGCCGGCGGCTTCTTCTTTGGCATAAACCTCGTCAACGGCAGCATCAATTTCCGCGACGACATCGGAGGGTAAGGCATTTTTAATCAGCAGATACCCATTGTTTTCGACAAATTGCTTATGCTCTGGCGTGAAGACTGTTGCTTGATTAAGATCTGTTGTAGTATCCATAGCGTTTATCCTTTAGTGTACTGACAGTAGCTTCGATCTTCTAAGCGAGATTCAAATTATATTATACATTATACAGGACACCCCGAAAAAATTTCAAAGCAATTTTGTTTTTCTAATTGAATTGATAAGGAAACTGAGTATGGAAGAAAATATAGAGCAACCTGTGCCCGACGCATCCGATTTTCCAAGTGGGCAATATGATACTGTCGCAAAAAATGTTGTCCGAGGCAATCCGAATGACTTTATTCGGTACTGCCTTGGGATTTTGGATGCTCAGGCGATCCAGGTTCTTGAAACAGAGCAACCCATTGTCCAGTGGTACCGTGCTGATAGTTTCATACACGCGAAGGTTGGTGGTGGAGACGTTATCCTACACATAGAGTTTCAAACGCATGACAGCACACAGGTCCCTATGCCATACCGGATAGCAGGTTACGCAGGTTTAGGGATTCGGATGTTTGAAATGCCTATCTACTCACATGTCATCTATTTCCATCCGAATGCGGGTCTCAATGATCCGGGAGAGTATCTTCAAGACGTGCCAGACTACGAGATTAACATCAAGTACAAGGTAATCAGACTTTGTGAAATAGATGGGCAAGATATTTTGAATGCACAGCTGAAAGGGCTCATCCCTTTTACACCGTTAATGAAAGCACCAGAGGAAATGGCGTCTCAAGAGTGGTTGCGACAGTGTGTTGGGGCCGCTGAAGCTGTCCCTATGGATGCGGCGGATAAACCCAATTATCTCGCATCCCTGGCTATTTTGTGTAATGTTATTTTTGACTTTAACGACATTCGTGAAATTATACCGGAGGAAATCCTAATGCAATCAGATGTTGTCCGATACTTCAAAGAACAAGGCATCGAACAAGGCATCGAACAAGGTGCTCGGGAATCCACTATTGAAAGTATCCTTGAAGCACTGGAGGTTCGATTTTCTGCCAGTGACGTGCAGAAACTAAAGCCGATGCTTGAGGATACTAAAACGCTGCAACGACTCAAGGAACTACGTCGTGAAGCTTTACGAACCTATAGCTTTGAGATCTTTAGGCAAATGTTGGAAAATGGCAGCAACATTGAGGCTTAGCGATTTAGCGTTTTTCTCAATAGGGACTAACATAATCTTTTAGGACTTACGCAGGCACTCTTTTGTAGCATGATGCCCGTCGCATCTATCGGAGTACGCCGAAAACCTGTTAGGTTGTGCCCTGGAACTGACTACGTTTTTATAGGTTCTCCATAATCTTTGACACGGAAACTCCTGATACGAAAATAAATCTCTGTGTCTTTTGACATTCAGAATATGTGTAAGATTACATCCAGTTGAATGCATCCAAGCGCGAGCAGACGTGTCATAGACAGAAAGCACCACGCGATTTGAAAAGTGAATTGACTTCAGAACCTCACAAATTCAGAGAACCCTCCAAATATGGAGCATCATGGCGAGCGATCCTACTCGGTACAGTCCTTATCATCCCGAATATGTACTGGATTCTGGACTCTGCCGGTCAAGGGTATCCGACCACGATCTCCCTCTACTTTAACGTCATTTTCTGCGTCTTTGCTATCATGGGTGTTAACCTCTTCTTCGTCCGGATAGCACCGAGGATTGCCCTGCAACAAGGCGAATTGCTGACAATTTACGTCATGTTGGCGATCGCTTCCTCACTCGCAGGACACGACGTGCTTCGCGTTTTGATTCCGATGATCCCTTACGCATTCTGGTATGCAACACCGGAAAATGACTGGGCAGACCTGTTTCATCGGTATATCCCCGATTGGATGGCTGTCAAGGAAAGACCTTTCTTGACGGAGTATTATCGCGGCGAAACAACTCTTTACCAATGGGAGACTATACAAGGATGGCTGACAACAACTTTAGTCTGGGGAGGCTTCCTATGTGTAATGGTCTTCCTGATGGTGTGTATTAACAGTCTTGTTCGGAAGCAGTGGACAGAACATGAGAAACTGAGTTACCCCATCATCCAACTACCACTTGAACTGACAAGTGGCGGTAGAACAAACTTGCTGACGAATAAGATGATGTGGCTCGGCTTCGGGATCGCAGGGGCAATTGACATCCTCAATGGACTCCACTACCTCTACCCTACCGTGCCAAGTTTGGGTGGGAGGCTCTACGATTTACGTCCGTTCTTTACGCAGAAACCTTGGAGTGCCATCGGATGGAGCCCGATCGCTGTATTTCCGTTCGCAGTCGGTATCGCTTTCTTTATTCCGCTGGACTTGTCGTTCTCCTGCTGGTTTTTTTATCTCTTCTGGAAGGCAGAACGCGTCTTCGGAGATGCTTTAGGGATCCGTGGCATGCCGAACTTCCCCTTCACTGATGAACAATCTTTCGGGGCATATCTCGGCTTATTTGTCATCGCGATTGTGGCGACGCGAAAACACTTGGCACAAGTCGGGCGCAAGTTATTTAAAAACGATCAGAGTGTTGACGACTCAGATGAACCGATGTCCTACCGAGTGACAGTGTTGGGTCTCATCGCGAGTTTTGTCTTTATCGTTGGATTCTGCAAAACGGCGGGGATGTCTATCTGGGTGGTCCTCGTATTTTTTGGTATCTATTATGCCATCTCTACGGCGGTGACTCGAATGCGTGCGGAACTCGGATCGCCTGTCCACGATTTGCACTTCATTGGACCTGACGAGATGATGCCCCGCATTTTCGGGACACGCCTGCTCGGTCCGCACAACTTAACCGTAATGGCATATCTGTTCTTCTTCAACCGCGCCTACCGCGGGCATCCGATGCCACACATCTTAGAGGGATTTAAGTTGGCAGAACGGACCGGAATTTCCAATCGACGATTGCTCATTGCAATGTGCATTGCAATTGTCCTCGGGACATTTGCCTCATTTTGGGCATTCTATCATATCTCTTACATTGAAGGCGCGCGGGATTGGTTCGCTGGGAGACCTTTCAATCGACTCCAGAGTTGGCTGACCTCGCCGAGAGCACCGGATGTGCCAGCAATCGTCGCGATGTGTATCGGTTTTCTCATCACCGGTTTTCTCATGGTGATGCGAATGCGGCTCTTTTGGTGGCCCTTTCATCCTGCTGGGTTCGCTATCTCCAGCAGTTGGTCAATGAATGTATTCTGGTTTTCGATTTTAGTGAGTTCAGTCATTAAATGGATCATTCTTCGACACGGCGGTGTGAGCGCACACCGGAAACTTATTCCGCTCTTCCTCGGTCTGATTTTAGGCGAATTCATCATCGGTAGTATCTGGAGCCTCATCGGAATTACGACAAATCAACCGATGTACCGGTTCCTATTTTAGTGTTTATCTCTTCAGTGTCTGTCCGATTTTGATAGCGGTTGAATACAGAAGACCAATCTTGAAAAATATACCTGTGTCTGCTATAATTGCGGATAGAATATTCTCAGGAGGGACATTGCGTGATTCGTGAAGCAATTCAAAAGGTTGTGGCAGGGAATGCTTTAACCGAAGCAGAAATGATTGATACCATGAACGAGATTATGGAAGGTGAGACGACAGACGCTCAGATCGCTTGTTTTCTTACCGCGTTGCAACTTAAAGGCGAAACAATAGAAGAACTTACAGGGGCAACGCGTGCCATGCGCGCTAAGGCTACCCGTGTTCCTACCCGTCATACACCTGACTTGCAAGCTACACCGAAAGTCCCACGACTTGTCGATACATGTAGCACAGGTGGTACAGGTTTAAACCATTTCAACATCTCAACAACTTCTGCCATAGTTACCGCCGGAGCAGGTGTACCGGTCGCAAAGCACGGCAATCGAGGTGTAACGCGACAGAGCGGCAGTGCGAACGTACTTATGGCATTAGGTGTGAACATTGAAATCGGTCCCGAACAGGTCGGACAATGTGTTGATGAAGTCGGCATCGGTTTTTTATTTGCCCCAACACTGCACGGTGCCATGAAATACGCCATCGGACCCCGGCGAGAAATCGGGATTCGGACGATTTTCAATGCCATAGCACCGCTGACCAATCCTGCAGGACCGCAGGCACAGGTGATCGGTGTCTACGCATCAGAACTGACTGAGGCACATGCGAATACACTGAACAGTCTCGGATGTCAGCATGCATTTATTGTGCGTGGAGATGACGGTTTGGACGACTTCACGACGACGACAACTTCTCGCGTCTCCGAACTCCGAAACGGCACCGTTAAAACTTATACCCTTGATCCCACAACACTCGGAATTCCGAGAGCGGAACCTGAAGCACTTCTGGGTGGCGCACCGGAGGAGAACGCTGAAATCGTAGTTAATCTCCTGAAGGGTGAGAAGGGACCCAAGCGCGATATCGTTGTACTAAACGCTGGTGCGGCGATTACTGCAAGCGGGAAAGTGGATAGTCTTGATATGGGTATCGAACTTGCGTCGGAATCCATTGACTCAGGTACCGCACTCGCCAAGTTAGAAGGACTGAAAGCAGTCTCAAACGATTTTTAATTGTTCGCAAGGTGTTGAATAGAGCAATTTACTTAATGGATATTTCCGTTTAAGATCCGCTTGCGTCGTTGTTGCAAGCTGCCGTTTTGTCCGGACAGGTCTCGTTGTTCGTTCCTGTTAATTTATGCAGTCAAGACCGTAGTCCGTAACGAAGTGGAGGACGGATAGATGAAACGCAGACAAGAGTTCAAACGCCCTTCATGATGCCGCAAGGTAAAATTAAAAAATTGATATTAGACACTATCATTGCCCATAAACAGAAGGAACTCGCAGCCGAACAGAAGTTGGTGCCGATTGCTAAATTGGAAGCTAAGATCGCAAATCTTCCACCAACGCGGAATTTTCGCGATGCCATTACAGGCAGTCGGACCGTCAAACTCATCGCCGAGGTGAAGAAAAAATCACCCAGTAAAGGCATTATTCGCGAGGATTTTGAGCCAGTCTCAATCGCCGAAACCTACGTCGAAAATGGGGCGGCTGCGATCTCTGTGCTAACAGACCAAAAATTTTTCGCAGGTGAACTCGATTATCTGCGTGCAATCCGAGAAGTCGTTGATGTGCCGCTCCTCCGCAAAGATTTCACAATTGATCCGTATCACATCTACCAAGCTCGCGCTGCAGGGGCGGATGCTATCTTACTAATTGTAGCAGCATTGACAGCGGCGCAATTGCGGACGTTCATGGATGTTGCAAAGTCGGTGTCGCTGGCGTGTTTGGTGGAGGTGCACACACGAGAAGAATTGGCTATCGCTTTGGACGTGGATGCCCAGATTATCGGTATCAACAACCGAGATCTGCACACATTTCATACGGACCTCGCCACAACATTTCAGTTGCGTGAAGCGATTCCAGCAGATAAGGTTGTGATAAGCGAAAGTGGTATCTACTCGCGTGAAGACGTGATGCGGCTACAAGAGGCGGATGTGCAGGCGATGCTTGTTGGTGAGTCATTGATGCGGAGTCCTGACATTGGCGAACAGGTTCGCAATTTAATATCTTGAGCGTCCGTCTTCTGTAAGATTCCAAATGCTATCCAGTGGGAACTATAGCGAAGTAACGGTAATGCCGTGCCGTTTCAGAAGCGCAGTGGTTACACCGTCGCCAGATGTGAGGGTCCCTGAAAACGTGCCGTCGTAGATGTCGCCACAGCCACAAGATGGACTCCTCGCTTTCAGAACCACGTGTGTCGCTTCGTTTGATTGCGCAACCTGTAAAGCGTGATGTGCGCCTTTCAAATAGGCGGCTGTTACGTCCATACCATCAGCAGTCATAACCTTTGCTTTGCCGTCCAAAACATCATCGCCATCGCCACCAACGATTTCTGCGGGTGGACGCGGCGTTGACAACCCACCTGATTCTTCCGGACAGACAGGAATCAGTTTGTACTTCGTCCCCTGTTTTATCGCTGTTTCGTTTCGGCTGTCGCCGCCGTCGTAGCGGCAGCGAACACCAAGTAGACAAGCACTAATGACTACCTTCATTTTCCCGCAGTACCTCAAATTGGTTCATGATTAAATCTGTTTCGCCGGTCTTCAGTTGCAGGTAACACTTTTCCAATTGATAGAGTATATCACATAATAGCGAAGCGCGACAGATTTCGAGGTTTCCATTTTCCGAGAGGGCATACGCCATACGCACGGAGGTCGCGGTTCCACGCAGTTCGGACGGAAAATCCTCCAATGCGTTATTGACATTCACCCCGAAACCCAAGACGAAAAAAGGTTGATGTTCTTGATCATAGGCAAGTTCTGTTAGGACACCCGCAACCTTCTTCTTCTCGATCCGGACATCGTTAGGTATTTTAATACGAGCGTCAAGCCTGTGCGTTGTGCGGAGTGCTTCTGCTATTGCCATTGCACCGATAAGATTGGGGAGTGTAACCTGATCGCGAAGAAGCCGATGCTTAAGAACGACGGACACGAGGAGACATTTTCCCGACGGTGCCTCCCAGTTCCTACCATACCTGCCGCGCCCGGCGGTTTGGTGATCCGCAATGATGAGCGTTCCTTCTGCCGCACCGGTTTTGCCACGAGCAAGAGCGATGTCGTTGGTAGAGGCGACCTGTGAATGATGCTCAATCTGGCATCCAATAAATGCAGTCTGAAGCGTTGCCCGCAATTTTTTTATTTTCGCACCAAATGTGGAATCACGAGGCTGGTTCATATTCTGGGTATAAGATTCGCAAGCTGTCGTTGTTGGCTTGCACGGACACTTAGCCGTGTTAAAAAATCCAAGAAAACTACTGACTCAGATGTCTCTCCGCCTCGATCCGCCACTGTTCAGGTGGATTGAGTTCGAGGAAACGTTGCCATTGCGCTCTCGCCTCTTCACGCTTCTCCCTGTATTCATACATGAGCGCGAGATTGTAGTTCGCTGTCAAGTTACGGGGTTCCAGTTGTATCACCCGTTCAAACTGTTCCGTCGCGGCACCGAGTAGATCCATACTGAAGAGATTGTTGGCGTAGTTGAGCAGTGTCGGTACGTGAGTGTCGTCCAAAGCGAGTGCCATTTCCAGCGTCTCTTTCGCGGCGTTGTAATCCAAGGCATGTGCATAGTATAGATCGCCGAGACGTTGATACGTCTTAATGGCAATGCTGTCCCCTTCTTCAATGGGTTGTTGAATGAGTGCCGCCTCCGCTTCATAATGTTGAATTGCCTGCTTCCACGCCTGCTCCCATTCCGCAATCTGTCCGAGATGCAAGTGGATACCTCTATATTTTGGTGCATAAGAGAGCATATTTTCAAAAACATCTTTAGCGAGACGATGCCGATCAATTTCGAGATAAATGATACCGAGTTGATAGCTCGCTTCACGGTTTTTGGGTTGCCGCTCAACGACCTGCTTGAAATCCTCTAAGATTTGGCTATAGCGGTAAAGTGTTTTACCAATGTGTCTGTAACGGAGCGTGAGTGACCCACGGTAGAAATAAGCATCTATATAGTCTGAATTCAGAGCGATAGTTTCGGTATACGCCTTGACAGCCATCTCAGCATGTTTATGATAGTTGTCTCCGAGTGTTTCGGCATGTTGGTGGAGCAGACGAGCATAACTATAGTGCCAATCAAACTTTTCAGGGTTGTATTGATTCGCCAATCCGTAGTACCGAATGGCACTTTCACGTTCACCTCGCTTCTCGAAGATGACAGCGAGAAGATGATGGAGTTCCGGGTGATCGGGTTCAATCTCCAACACAGGTTGATAGACCCGAATGATGTTATCTTCATCATTGCGCTCGCGATAAATTGCACCGAGTCGGAAAAATGGTGCGACTTCCGTCGCCTCAAAAAATGGACTTTCAAGCCGTGTGGTGTCCAGACCTATCGTCTTTTCATAATGGACGATGGCGTTGTCTATGTCACCCTTTTGTTCAAACAAGATTGCCGCGTGGTAATGTGCTGAGACATCATCAGGATTTAGCCGGACAGTTGCGAGAAAAGAGAACAGAGCGGCATCGGACTGCTCCAGTGTGAGATACGACAGTGCCAGTAAATAGTGTGCCTCGGTCGTGTCGGGTGCAATCTCAATGATCTTCTGTAGGGTGTCGATTGCCTGTTGATGCGCCTCTCGGTTTCGATAAATGTGAACCATCTTGAAAAGCACATCTATTTGCTGTGGATCTAATATTAAGGTGCGTTTATAAAAGATGAGAGCGCTGTCTGGGTCGCCATTCGCCTCGTAACTCTGTCCCAGCAGATAGACAGCACCAGCATCCTCAGGAAACAACAGAAGATGCGTATTTAAAGATTCAATAGCCTCTTGATAGTTCGCTGTTTCAAAAGCATTTTGCCCGTGCGCGATAAATTTATTCGCTAATTCTGGGTTTAATGCCAATGCACGTTTAAAATAAACGACAGAATTCTCTATATCTCCGTGTTGGTGATAAAGTTCACCGAGTTTTAAGTAAACGTCGTTGAAATCGCCTAAGAGGAGTTCCGTTTGCATAAGACTTGGATCGGTTTCTATAATCTCAATAGTCTTTTCGTAAGATGCGATGGCTTTCTGAACGTTGCCAGCATCGGCTTCAAGCGTACCCGCATAAAAGTAAGAACGCGGATCGTCAGGAAGGACTAACATCGCTTTCTCAAGAAACGGCATCGCCTCGTCTGAGGTCATCACCCCTGCGAAGTAAGGTTCAAGCGGTGCGTAGAAAGCGTTTATAATGTTCGGTGTGAGAGATAATGCCTGTTGGTAATGTTGTACTGCTGTCGTGGTATCACCGCTCGCGTAGAGGATCTCTCCAAGCGCGAAATGTGTTTTGGCGTGGGTTGGCTCAACCTCAATGACGCGTTGATATATGTTGATAGCACCGTCCGTATTGCCTTTTTCATCGAAGATAACCGCCAGTTCGTAAAGGTCTTGTGCTGAGTAATCCTGATATTGTGATCCTTTCGCGTATTCTTCCAACGCCTCATCAAAGAATCCCTCTGTCGCAAGGACTTGTCCAAGTTTGAAGTAGGCAGGCGCGAATCTCTTTTTTTGACCCGTAAGATTCTCAAAGGTCTCGCGGGCGCGATCTATCTCGCCCTGTGCAAAATAAACTAAACCGATACCGTACTGTGGATATTCCCACTTTCTGTTTGCCTTCCGTGCCGCGTCAAAAGCGAGGAGTGCTTCTATATAATTCTGCTGCTTTAAGTGAATCTCACCCATACGATAGTGAACTGGATAGTAGTTGGGGTTTAAACGGATACACGCCTCAAATTCAGCAAGTGCTAAATCATCTTCTCCCTGTTTTTGATAGATACCACCGAGATTGAAGCGCGCCCAAAATAGGTCTGGATCAATCTCAAGCGCATGCTGAAAATAAGCGATAGCAGTATCCAATGCTTCGCCGGTTTCTGTTGCTTGAAGGGCATGTAAGTACCCCAAGCCGTAATAGAACGCTGCCTTAATCCCTGGAGTAGTAGGTTGTTGTGCTTGTGAGTTGTTCTCCCTTGCGGTATAAAGCGTGAGGAGCACGGAAAGTCGTCCCTGTTTCTGACACTTGAGGATGAGTTCACGATGTTTCTCCGCGGGTTTCTTCTTTTCCTTTAACACCTTTGCGAAGTCGTTTCTCATGTCCGCTTCCCATTTTTCCACTGCGGAAGAAACCTGTAAGAAAGGCGTATTGGATCCTAAGCATACGATTAGTACTATGAATAGTAGGGTTAATCCTGTTTTTTTCATTGTATATTATCCTCAGTTTTCGATTCTTTCAATTCTTGCGCGTGTCGGCATAGAAGGGGTCGCACCAATCACAGTCACTGCCGCTGCTCCAGCCGTATTTGCAAACTTGACGGCCGCCTGTAAGGTCTCGCCGCTTGCCAGCGCGGTCGCGAGTGCGCCACAAAACGCATCACCTGCACCCGTCGTATCTACAGCATCAACAGTCAACGCCGAAACGTGTTCAGATTCGGTTGCTGTTAACATCAATGCCCCTTGTTCTCCAAGGGTCAAGATAACAGCAGTACTTGCGGCATCCACCATGCGAGTGCGTAACACCTCTGCTGCGCGGCGTGCATCTTCATGATTGCCAACCTTCACCCCTGCTAACAACTCGGTTTCAGATTGGTTTGGGGTGAGAATGTCAACAAACGCTAACAGGCTATCCGGCAATGGTTGCGCAGGTGCGGGATTTAATATCACGGTCGTCCCGTGTGTCTTCGCAATTGCTGCGGCATGCTCGGATACCGGCACGGGTGTCTCTAATTGTAGAAGTAGCACATCGGCGTTTGCGATGTCGTCGGCAGCAGCGTCTATATCTGTTGTTGTAAGTGCCATATTTGCGCGCGGCACGACGATGATGCTATTGTCACCATCGGGTTCAATAACGATGGTTGCCACACCTGTCCCGATATCTGTACGTTTTGTGACAAACCTGTTATTAATGCGTTCGTTTTCCGTTGCCGCGAGGAGCATATCTCCGAAAAGATCGGCACCGACACTTCCAATCAGTGTGACCTCGGCACCTAACCGTGCCGCGGCAGTTGCCTGATTAAATCCTTTTCCGCCTGTAAAAATATCAAAAGCATCGCCGATGAGCGTTTCGCCTTTGTCGGGTCGCCGCGTCGCGCGGCATACCAGATCGACGTTCAGGCTGCCAACAACGGTAACTTTTGGTGTTGCTGGCGGTGTTGCTTGGTTTATCACGACTTGTTCCTAATCTTTCTAACGATTTTTGACAATTATAGTTGACATGCAGTACTGTTGTCAAGGCGTGTATACATATTTTACCCCTTGTCAGAATCAGGATTGACAAACGTTGCGGGCCAGAACGCTTTTATGTAGGAGCGAGTTGTACTCGCGATTCATTTTGTCAGCAGTGTTGGGTTCAAGGTGAGGATTCAAGGTGAGGATTCTCGGTTTCTGCCCTGATTTTTCAAGTGTAACGCGCTTGGGCTGGATATCCGAAGGTTACAATCGGATGAATGCCGCCCTTCTGGCGTATCTGGTGTCAATATCTCCACAGTTCTTACTTAGGACTTACGCACTTACCGCGTCATGATAAACCTAATTCTCTGATTTTGCGTAAGTCCTGAGATCTGCTGCGATCCGAAATGTCAACCATGTTGTTATGACTAAGGCCAATTGTGGATGGTAGCCGAAGCGCGAAGGTATTGATACCGAAAATAAGGTATGAGAGCCAGATTGTCCACATCGCCACAGGTGGCTTATGTAGCCAGACGTGACACGATGTCCAATTCGTATAGGTGTAACGGAGCCAGGGTTGATCGTAGAGTGTGAATTAAGGGGGTATTTCGTTTACAGCCGATGATGGTACATCCCAAAAACACTTTAGGTTGAAAGATAGACATTAGTTTTTTGATGCTTTTATATGGTAACATATTTTCACCCTTTTGAACGTCCCAACAGCAACGTTTTATGCCTTTATACTTAAGGCAAAAGTGGCTACAAATGAACCCGTTTCTATTTTAAATTCCTTTGCCGAAAAGTCAAGGACTTCTAAGTCGGCACTTTCATATAGGTCCAATACCTCGCGTGGGCTTTTTGGGACATACAAATGCATCGGAATCGGCAATTGAACAGGGATAGACGTTATCGCGTATCCGCCCGGTTTCAGTACTCTGACTGCCTCCAAAAGTCCTTTGAGCGGATCTGGAATGTGCTCCAAGACCTCCATAGCCAGAATTAGGTCAAAATTGTTATCTGTATAAGGGAGCTGCCGAACATCCCCCGTTGTGAGCTGAACTCTCTCGTGGATTCCCTTGAGTTTCATCAGTTTGTTAGCATAGCGAACGCACTCTGGACTAATATCTATGCCCCATCCATGCCATTTAGGTTTCTCTTGAAGAATAAATTGCGTCAAGACCCCCGGTCCGAACCCTAAATCGCAAAACTGCACATTGCCTTCATCCAGTTTCTTCAGCTGCTTTGAGATGAAACGCAGTCTTTCCAACGCCGGCTCAAAGTTGCGGTAATACAGATGCTCTTGACTTGGATACGCGGACGTGTTGTACAATTTCTCTTTGATTGTATTAAAATCACGCACCCCATGCGGTAAGTCAGACTCTTCCAAGCTTAACAGTTTGTCAGCCTTCATTTCCATCACAGAAAGAACATCTGAAACAACCTGTTCATAATTCTCCCAATAAGCGTCGTCTTTATCAATTTCGGTACGTAGACGGACCAACATCAGTTCGATCTGAGATGCGATTGAACGTAAGAGTGAGTGGCGGAGATAGTCAGATGAATTTGGATACTTTCTGGATTTCTCTTCAAAAAGTGATTCAAATTGCTGCTCAAGTGCTTCAAAAATCATAAAACATTATTCCCCCAAAGGATCAACGATTTACATACAAAGCCCTTCAATAAATGGTAATTAACGGCAGATCCCTGATACCTTTCCTCTCCAGAGGCTGCCAGAAATAACCCTTCCATCAACCACTAAAGTCGGTGAAGATTTGATTCCTAACGCAGCGGAGCGTTGAATATCAAACGCGAAACGTTCCTTTATCTGTTCGGATTCTATCGCTTGATTAACTCTATCAATATCCAATCCAGTCTTCTCCGCGCACTGTGTCCACGCCGATTTCAAATGTTTCGCACGACACAGCAGGTAATCATCGAACCGATCCGGATAGAGTTGCGAAATAGCAATCTGACGCAGATTTTCAATCACTTCGGCTTCCCCATGCAAACTGGTGAACTTTCGCTCGTCTGAGGCATCCTCCTCAGCTAAATCGGCGATAAACCGCAGGTTAAAGTCAACAGTTTCCCCGTACTTTTCGATAAACGGAAGTAATTCTTCCTCCGCCTGCACACCAAAAGGACAAAACGACATCACGAACAACTCTACCTGCGGCTTCATCGGTCCGCGCATCCGCTGTTCCAGAATCTCTTTGAGACTCGGATCGGTTCGGCTATGATCGACTTCCGGCATGACATGCTCGACAATCTGGTCAAAACCGGGCGAATGAGAGGGCGTATGGCATTCCATGCAAACCTGCGGCTTCACTTCTCCACGAATGTTTGTCGTCAATGGCGTCGTGATATGCTGTTTACCAGGACCATGACACGTTTCGCACCCAACGTCAGCCAACTGATTTTTTTCTTGGTTTCCTATTTGATATCCAGTCTCATACCGAAATCCGGTGACATGGCAGGAGACGCATTCGGGATAAAACTGTTTCCCTGCAGTCAACAGTGTATTAAAGGCAGTCGCGTGGGATGTATGCGACCACTGATCAAACGCTTTTGTGTGACAGGTCGCACACGCCTGGGAACCGACGTAACCACTTCGGGCATCCTGCTCCAATGCCTCATCAGAAAACAGGCGTTCACCGCCGACTTGTAAGTGCGGATTGTCTACGACTTGCTTATAGAAGTCCTGCAATAGTTCCCTGATGTGTGGGTCATCTTTAACTTCCTCGGTGAGTGCAATTTGTCGTGCTGAGACACCACGTGCATCATCAGTGTTTAGCAGCAGTGCTCCCAAGGTTTCCCCATTAGAGCCACTATAAGCAATAAGCACATTTCCAACTTTCTCTGTTTCACCGGTTTCATGGCTCAGAATGGCTGAAACATTCTGATACTTCTCAGCAATCGTCCGGTTGACTTCCGGTGAAAGGTTGCTCAAGATGACAATAAAGTCGGCTTGCTGCTGTATTTCCGGCAAAAGACGATCCAGAACATTCGTGTCTTGAAGCGGTAACGATGAAAGTCCCAACATCGCCACTTTTTTATCGCCCACGCTCCTCATCAGAACAGGTTGAACATTGCCCGCGAACTCCTCAATATTGGAAGCAAGAAGCGGAAACGTTTGACGAGCCAATGTGTCCGACACAAAGTCCTCGCCAAAATTCATATCCACTTCACTCGGAACGAGTCCCTCATATTTCAACAATCGCATAGATTCCAGTACTTTCTGCGTTCTCAATTCATCCAAGGGGTGCACCTCATTCACAGATAGGGGGGCAGCTCCTGCATTTTCCAGAGAAGCAGCTATCAACTGACCACCATGCTTCATCTCAGATTCTTGGACCGGGAGGATACTCCCAATATCCACCACTACCGGTGAAAAACCTTGTGAGCGAATTGACGAGATCGCAGTCGCACGTCTCGACAGTCCACCTGATTGACCGATAAAGCAACCACACGGTTCAAGATGTCCGTGTGTGCTGCCCGTATACAACACGATTAACGTTTTTTCGGGGCGGTTGCCTTCAAACTCGCTAAGAACTCGTTCAACGGAACTGCGGTGAGTTGAGCGGCAGAGTGTTTTATCGTTTTTATCTGTTTTAATCGACGCGCCTCGCTGAACCGATGATAGATTGGCGGTGTTGCAACAAGAGCGGTTAGCAGCAATATCCATAGGATATGTTTTTTCTTCATGAGCTCCTCTCATACATTCTGAAACTTTGGCTCACTGTTTCTGGAGCAGTACCGTCTTAATCGGATTGAATCGTTCCGTATAAGTGAAGTGTTTCAAAGACATCCTTCTTTTCCTCATTCCAAAGTTTCTCGGAATTCTGAAGGCAGATTTCTTGACTCTCCCAGAGTTCACACACTAAATAACGTCCGCGACTCCGTTGACTCTCCCAAAGTTCTACATCGAGACACCCTGAAGTGGATTGGAGTGCTGAGAACCATTCCTGTAAAAGAAACTTCTTCAAACGGTTAGGTCTGACCCCCGGTTTTGTTGTTACAGCATAGAAAGTGCCAAATTGTGACATGAAATACACCTCATTTAGTCGTGAACAGACTGCTTTAACCGACCCCAGAGAGTCGTTTGCTTCTCAGCGGTCGGCGACACAGAGAGAAACGCCTCCGGCACCCACGCTGAAAAACGATCTCTTGCGGGGTGTTTTGTTAATTGCCGCGTTTCGATGCCGTCGGGACTCACAAGATGGATATTTGAATCTCGATTTAGGTTGCCCCACGGATTTTCAACTTCTAACTCATAGGCGATCCAGTGTCCATCTGGAGACCACTGAGGATATCGGCACGTTGCTTTTTTCCATGTTATTCGCCTATTGTTTTGACCTGTTGCGGTCATGATGTAAATGCTTTTCTTCCCAAGATCATTCTCAACATAGGCAATCTCTTTTCCATCAGGCGACCAGGTCGGACTGTGCTGCCACTGATTTTCCCTCCGATTCCTTGGTATCACGCGTCTTACCTCTTTTCCATTGGCCTTCATCACATAGATACCAAGAACTTTTTTTCTCTGAGAATGGAAAATAATTTGGTCTCCATCGGGCGACCACTTCGGTCTGGTGTTCCATCCGGCACGTGTAAGTTGCTGCAGTCCTTGGGAGTTGACACTGATTTTGTAAATGTGGGTCTGCCGCTCTCGAAAGGAAGTAAAGGCGATCCACTGTCCATCCGGAGACCACGCTGGATCAATATCTCCTATTGACATCAGATGGTTCGTTAGGAGGCGGAGTTCGTTGTGATTCCGATTCATCAGATAAATTCTGTTAGTGCCATCTCGGTCGGAAACAAAAGCCAGCCACTGTCCGTCGGGTGAGAATGCGGGTTGCGAATCTTCGGCAGGGTGGTTTGTGAGGTTTTGAAGATTTTTCCCCGATATATTCATGATGTAAATCTCATCGTTCCCCTCTCTCGGAGAAGTGAAGGCGATATGTGTCGCATCAGAGGCGCGGACACAAAAGGGGAGTGCCAGCAGGAAACAAGCGAATCCCGCTGTGAAGGCCATAAGTTTACGTTTCATTTTTATAGGCTCCTCGCGTGAAATATCTTCACTGGTCAATCGTATTATTTGTGAGGATAATAGCAAGAACGATGCCAACGCGAAATGCCTTTTTCGGCGTGAATTCTCGACAGTCAACACAGAATTGCACCAAAAACTGAACGTTCTTGTCCTATATCTGAACGATTTTTTTGATTTCCCTTTGGGCACCCCATTTCATATCATTTAGAGCGGATTCTCTTGCCTGGACGACATATAGCAATGCCAAGATGGTTAGAAGATATGAGATTGACAGCGATAGGAACTCTCATCAACCTCATATCTTCTGTTAGACCAGTGGCGTAAAAATCCTGCTGATGTTTAGTCAGCTGCTGGAATTTCTCTTACCACACTTGCCAACATGAGATACCTGGTCTGTTGTCCGGCATATCCTGGCAATTATAGTGGCCCACATCACAGTAACCCGCAGCCCAGCAACCACAACACCAGCCACCAGGTGGGCAAGTAGCTTTCCCACCACAGTTTTTTACGTCAGCGTCAGCTTGGGGTGTGCCGAGAAGGATACCCGCCAGCGATGTCGCCCCGATGAAGGCAGCGGTGGTAAACGCACTCTGACTCCCGACTTTCCCTTCTTCGCCCAGGAGGAAGTGAGAAACTTTACGATTCACCTGTTGGTGTAAATGACTTCGCATATCAATATCACCTTTTCCTTTTGAATCTGCGTATCTACAGAAAAATCTCTGTCCATCGCAGTTCGCATCCACCAAAGTAGATGGTTAAACCTATAAAGTTAGCACCGAAATGCTAACGTTTTCATGACTTCTGAGCGTCCTCACGCTGTCCAGGTTCGTCTCGCTCGTGTATGAACCTGTCGGACAGTCCATTTTTTCGACTGTCAGAGGCGGTAGATGGGACTTGAACCCACCGAAAATGCCTACATTTACCGCAAAAATAGCGTTTTTTCAAACCGTTTTTAACTGAGCGGGGCATAAAATACGCCCCCGCAGAGAATTGTCAGAAGCGTTCCTGTTAGAATGATGGGGGCGAAATGCACCGAATGTTGGATCGCCAATCTTCCACCGAAATCTTCAAAACGCCCTGATTTCGCCAATTCTTTGAGTTCCCGCACCGCTTCATCAGACAATCCCTCTGGGGTTGGCGATACGAGTACATTTTTATCAAAGGACTCTGAAACCACCGCTGGCTCTGTTCTATAGGTGGTCCCTTCCTCTGTCTCGGTGCCGATGATTTTCTCTGCCGGAATCATACCCGGTTGAAGTTGCCCAATCGGCACGAATGTGCTCAGACACGACATATCCAAATTCAGCATATAAGCACTAATGAGGGGGAGAACCAAATGATAGATCGCGGCGAACAACAGGAACTTTTTCCAATACACTTGTAGCAGAAATGGCTGCATTACTAAAATGACAACAACAGGGATGAAAAGCACTGGGTAGGTGATATATGCCTTGATACCCAATTTTTTCGTGCCACGGTCTATCGCGTAGGATAAAAGAATTGCCAGTATGAGATGAAAAAAGGTGAATGGACTCCGCGATTGAAACGCGAAGAATTCGACGCAGAGCAGGATCGCCAAAAAACGGATCAAGGACAATAGATTTTCCGGGAGTTGTTGTATGAATTCTTTAACAGGAAGTGCTCTCGGAAGTGCGAACGTCTTATGTAATGTGAAATACTTGATCCCTGTATGGATGATACTATACACTAAATAGACACTGAACATATTCACGAAGATAATCAAGGCGGGATTCGGGAACGCGGACAAGTTTCTACCCCAGACAGAGGGGGGTAATATCATGACGATACCCCAATAGAGTTTGGCATCCCCCGGGGCAAGGATCCCCAGCCAGTAACTTCCGAAGGCGATGATCCCGCCGATGATAAAAACAGAGAGGCTTGCGCTAATGATTGTTTTCTCGAGCAGGAGGAACATCACTTGTGAAATTACACCCGCGTATAACAATCCAATAGAACACGCATTTTTTATTTTCCCGGTTCTCATATCGGTATATGTCGCCCAGATACAAAAACCGACAGCAATCATTGCTAACAGAATATCGTACTTACTCATGTTTCTTCCTCGCTGTCATTTCTTTATCTTTCCAAATATGCTTTAGTGCCACCGAAACCTGATTACGGGAGTGCATCTGCATCAACTCCTTCGCAATTGCTGTATCCACATCTTCACGGATCAAAGAAGGTCTTTCAAGCGCAGCTGGGCTCGTTTTTCCCTGTATTGTGTCATAGTGATACTGAAAAAAAGAGGGCGGATTTGGCAATGTGAATTCTTGTTCCGATAATTGTTCTCTGAGAGAAACAAAGCGGTTTTTGATGGTTTTCGCTACAGAGGTCCAGGTGAAACTTCTCCCCCGACGAATGGCTCGATCCCTGTATTGCGCCAGTAAAGATTCATCTGTCACCAATGATATGAGAGTTTTTGAGATAATTTCAGCCGCGCCAGCAGGTGCGCTATTGGCAGCGATTTGGATATACGCACCTAAATCCCTCAGTGTGCTGTTGTCATATTCCCCTGAAATAATCATCGGAGTCCCGCAATATAAGGCACTCGACAGATAAAAACTATTCGCACCCGGGACGGAGGCGTAATACCCCAAGTCGGCTGCACCATAAATAACTGGTAAGGCTTGATAATCGGTGATGTCCTTAATCTGAAAGTATTCGATATTTTCACATTCACTACCGAGTTGAGAACGATCCATCCCCCCCACAACGATAAATAGAAACTCTGGATGCGTGCGGGCAAGAAGATGAACTAAATTCCGATTTTCATAACTTGCGTTCGGCAAAAACAGGAGTATCAGCGGATCCGATTTCATACGCGCATTTTGAAACGCTCCTGCAAGCATTAACTTAGATTCATTTGCGTCTTTCAGCGTGTAAACATCCCCATCAACACCGACAGGCAACACCACGATTTTTTCTTTATCCACCGCAAATTGTGATAGATAATCTTTTAACCACCACGCATCGACACATAACAGATCGCAATTTCGAAGGAGGAAGAACTTATCCAAAATCAATTGCCTATCGGGCTCGGCACTGGATACATAAAATATCGTTGGAATCCGAGACGAGTATGCCAATGAAATATCATGCCCAGAAGCATGTGGTAAACTTAATACGCCATGACATTTGTCTGGATAGTATCTGGGCAAATCCTGTCCACTCGTGGTAGGGATCTCCAACGGTGTGACCCCGCCCCAGTCAAAGTTTGTCGGAGGGTTTTCTGTACCAGAAATCGGTATAAACACCTCTAATTTCTTGGTGAGTGCGCTAAATAAATGATGGTAGCCGACCCGTGTGAGAAAAGGCTTTTGATCAAGTTGATTAAGAAAACCGGGGGCAATAACAATTCGTCCTGAGAATCCGGTCTGTTCCTGATTTATCGCTGACCTCTCCTGAAACACGATCCCCGCCATTTGTAACTGATAGAGATAACTGAAGGCTTTGTTGATCTCAGAGACTTGATATTTCAATCTCAATGTATCTTCCACTTCTGCTGTCGTGGCATTTTCGCACATATCAAGTATATCAGATACAACGTTATCTACTTCAAACACACAACCCGCCTCCATGTCCGCAACGAAAGCGCGTCCGGAATCATAGAACCTTTTGTGTGCGCTTAAACCAATAGGAAATTGAATCATGAATCTCCACAACGTCTCCTTTTAAAATAGTGCCCGTATAAATCCGTTCAAGCGATAGAGATGTTCTTTGACTGCATTATCATCTTCCAATAAGTGGGAGAGGATCACCTCAATCTCATGTATACTATGATTCTGTAGAAGCGATAGAGCGACTCCCTCTTCTACGGATGTATCGTATAGAGTTCCTGTTAGTGGCGTATTGTCTTCGTGTATGGCATTGATAATCATCGCCTTCGGTCTAACCGTCCCGTCTACATTTTCGTTGAGACCAAAACCTACCGGCATGCGAGAACGCTGCCTCGCGAGACGTTTTTTCGCATTTAGTGATTGAAAAACTTGTAGCAGGCATTTGGCACTATTGTCCCATGTGAGTTCAAGTGCCCGCTGTCTCGCTTTTTCAGCAAGTTTGTGCTTACCCGCATCATCCTGTAAAAGTTCCGCAATCACCTCGGCAAAATTCTCAGCCAGAATCCCGCCACCGAGACCCGTCATATCACGATCGTAAAGCATTGCCGGCACAACGACTCCGGCATCTTTAACCACATATTTCGGTCCATCGTAACTTGATACGACTGGCACTGTTCCGCACGCCATCGCTTCAAGAACGACCAACCCAAATTCCTCAGAACAAGCCATACTTGGGAAACAGAAGAGGTCAAAGGCGTTGTATAAAACGGGTAATTCTTCTCGTGGATGTTTCCCAATGTGAAGGAAATTCTCTGGAAAATCGTAGCGATGGCTTTCTTCTATTGGACCCGCTGCTAAAAAGAGAACCTCTGGCATTAATCGAGCAACATCCATAAAAACACTGGCACCTTTTTCAACCTGAAACCTTGATATGTATCCAACAATCGGCCTCTCAGTAATTTCCGGTCTATCTAATGATTCCGCGACCTTCTGTTTTGCCTGTCCCTTATCTTCGGGTTGGAAAAATTCAGTATCCACGCCACAAGGAACGATATGAAACGGTGAGGTGTCATGGATGAAGGTCGAATACAGATCAATGGTAGGTTGGGTGAGGGTCATGAAAGCATCGAAACTCCGCATTGAAGCATACCAGTGCATCATCCCGTTGGTGATTCGTCCGTTATCGCCACGTGCTGCGTAAATAGGTAATACAACCGGCACGTGCAGATAATTGAGCATAGAGCTCATCTCAAATTCGTCAAGATACCACAATAAAACACCGTCATAATTTTCTTTGATAACCCTATAAACAGACGATTTCTCATGAATATTGAAAGGTGTCAGGACCATATTATCCATTTCTTCAAATTCCTGAGTTACATGAATTGTGGCGTATTTCGATAACGCTTTCAGCAACTCAATATGGGCGACAGAGGCACCTAACGTGTTCCATCTCAATTGTCCATGCGTTGAATGCAATCTCGGCGCGAAGATTTTTAACGTCGGTGCCTCCAGTGTTTTTGAGAAACTTTGCTCTCGGGGCCAATGAAGGTAATGGAGACAATTGCGAATCTCAGTTTCGGTATACTTGTCCGCTAAGTCAGAAATTATCTCTTCAGTATCCGCTTCAATTCGTTCAAATACATCTTGAACCAATCCATCAACGGATAACAGCCGATGGTACTCTAAGTCTGCTAAATACGCGTTTTCTTGGAATTCTATAAGTTTATATCGGTGTGTCATTCTTGCTTCGCGCGAACCTTCTTCCATTTCTGACAAGAGCGTCTATCCTGATGTGTTGTCCTGATGTGCTGTGGTAGTCAATAGCTGATTTCCAAGGGCGACGTGTGTTTATCGACTGTTAGATTGAATCCACACCAATTGTGAGGTTCCCTAATCAAATGCCGAAATTGGCTGACCTAAACCAATCGGTATCATTGTCTTAGCAAAATGTTATTGCTCCTTCTTAACCATTGCGGAGACGGGGTCCGTGGGATTGTCCTTCGCGGCTTTCTTCCACTGTGCAATCACACGTTTTACTTGCTTCTCAACGGCAGAACAGGAGATACCGATTGCTTTCGCAATCTCCGATAAAGGTTGTCCATCCAAGTACCGTTCCATCATCCATCTGTCTTTTTCCTTCGGGAGGCAGTCTATCAATGCCTCTATGTGAAGCATAATGGGAACCACCCATATCTTGAGTCGTTTCCATCTTTTCTCAACCGCACCCGGTGTAGTGCTTATCATTTCTGCTATCTCTTTTTGAGAAAACTCGTCAAGCATAAACGCTACGATTTCTCTGTCCTTCTCTTGGAGGAGATGGAAGAGTTGTACGACCCGATACCGATTTGCTTCGCCGTATTCCGTAAACGAACGTTGTTCACCCTTCAATCGCTGACCTGATCCTTTCGCAAGTAATTGTTTGAGTGCCTTCATATATAGATCACGCAAATTTAGGATGAATTCCGACACAATCGGTCTTTTTTTTCAAAAAATGTGTGCCTTTATACAAAATTCGTCTTTTTATAGTCAAATCCGACAGACTGATCCAGAGGCAAAGCTCAGCGCATCGCGAGTTGGAGCTCGTTCCAACAGGCGCGGAGTCGAGATTCGGAGATCCCTCCTACGGGAAGACTGAATGCTTCTATAAGTTTTGGCTTGCAGGCGACACCTGAAAGTGCTATGATGCACATCAGCCGAGATATAGTAAATCCTACGAACCAAAAGAGGGTGCGCTGAATAATCTTATGAATTCCAAATTCAAGTATGCTATCGGCTTTTTAGTATTTTTCGGCATTAGCCTTGCTCTAAGATGGCGAGCAGAACAGGTGAGCGATGCGGAAACCCTTGTGTGGTACAGCGTAATTCCGCCGTTACTTGCTGTTACATTAGCGATTCTGACAACGCGACTGCTCCCAAGTCTCAGTATAGCGGTAGGTGTGGGGATTGTGCTCTCGTGGTATCAACAAGGTGCCATCCCAATCGGTTTTTTGACAGAAGTCGTTTGGTTTGTGCGTGCTGTGAGTATCGGCAATGAGGGTATAGACCTCTTCAATTTCTGGGTCGTTCTGTTTGTGTGCCTCATCATGGCGACGATCTCCGTCGTAGTCGCGTCTGGTGGGATTGGTGGTGTTGTTATATGGCTTTCTCAGTTTGCAAAGGGACCTCGTTCAGCCCAATTTATCACCGGGTTGATGGGGATTGTCATCTTCATTGGGGATTATTCCAACGCCATGCTTGTCGGTCCCACGATGCGTCCACTCACCGATCATCACCGCGTTAGCCGTGAAAAATTGGCGTTTCTTGTGGATTCCACGAGTGCACCGATCGCCGGTCTTGCGTTTGTCAGTACATGGATCGGCTATGAAGTGGGCCTCTTTGAAGATATCGCCAAAACAATCGGTCTCGAACGTGACGGGTATTCCATGTTTTTTGATGCCCTCAGCTTTCGGTTCTACTGTATTCTGACGATTATTTTCGTGATCGTCAATGCTCTCAGCGGCAGAGATTACGGCGCGATGCACAAAGCGGAGAAGCGTGCTCGGGAGACAGGTGAAATCGCTGCTCCGGATGCCAAAGCACTTGGACACACTGCATCTTTCACCAGTCTACCAAACGCTGTCACGCAACCTTTTTCAGCAGTTTTACCGCTCTTAACGCTTTTCGGATTGTTATTGGCGGGTTTCTGGATAGATGGTAAAGGAACGGGCTCCATCTTCTCGCTGACTGCATGGCGAGATGCCCTTTCAAATGCAGACAACGTCAAGATTCTGGCGAGTGCGGCAGCGAGTGGATTTATTGTCTCAATTGTTTGCGCACGGTGGCTCTCAAAGCTGCGATTCTCGGATATTGTCCCAGTTGTTTGGAGTGGTGTGAAGGGAAGTCTCACGCCATTGAGTATTCTGCTATTGGCGTGGGGGTTAAAAGCGAGCTGCGATAGACTCATGACGGGTCAATTCCTCGCAATGATGCTCAGTGATATTGTATCGCCACTTTGGTTTCCGATCTTCGTCTTTGTGTGCGCATCGGTTACCTCTTTTGCAACCGGAACAAGTTGGGGAACGATGGCGATCCTAATTCCGACTGCGATCCCAGTGGCGTTTTCGCTTGATAACGGAAGTTACGGGCTCACAACAATCATCTGCCTCGGTGCAGTGTTAGACGGTGCCATCTTCGGTGACCATTGCTCACCACTTTCAGATACAACGATCCTCAGCTCCATCGCGAGTAGTTGCGACCCGCTTCACCACGTGAGGACACAACTACCATATAGCCTCACTGTGGCAGGCATCGCTCTGTTTTGTGGCTATCTTCCTGCCGCGCTTGGCATCTCTTCAGTGCTCGGGATTGCCGGTGGCACAGGTTTAATTGTCTTACTGTTTTTTGGCGTAGCTCGCAAGCCAAAACTGGCTACCTAAACGTATGGGCTTGCAGGTTTCCGTTTTTAATTTTACCTTGCGGTTCGGTGAGGTGGATCGGGAGCGTGAACGTGTCTCTTCGTAGAGTCGCTCTCCATTACATTACGAGTTACGCACCTGAGTTTATCAGGAAAGGGGAAATCACATGAAGGTTGAGCTTGAAGAAAAGGTAGCAGTTGTTACAGGGGGGGCGAACGGCATTGGTCGTTCTACTGTAGATGCGCTGGTTAACAATGGTGCACAAGTCGCAATCGTTGACATCGACACGCAAGCAGGCATGAAAACCGTCGAAGAGGTTAAAAAGATGGGTGGGAACTGTCTGTTTGTGGAAGGCAACGTCTCAGACGCAGCACAAATGGAGGATATTGCCGCTCAGATTGCAGCGCATTTTGGTAAAATTGAAATTTTGATAAACAATGCCGGCATTAACACGCGAAGTGATAGGGTGCCGATTCATCAGTACACTTTAGAGGACTGGCAACGGATTTTAGAAATAGACCTCACGGGTGTTTTTACGACGAGCCGTGCTGTTATTCCTCATATCTTGGATACGCACAGCACGTCTGGTTCCGAAAATGCGACTGGACGCATTGTCAATATCAGTTCTATTGCTGGGTTGGTGCCGCTGCGCTTACAGAGTGCTTACGTTGCAGCGAAAGCAGGTGTGGCGAATCTAACGCGTTCAATGGCGTTGGAACTTGGACCGGAAGGGATTCTGGTGAACGCTATTGCCCCCGGTTCGACGCTGACGCGTGGCACGAGGGCACTCTTTTACGGAGATGACGGCGCGTACACAGAAAACGCCGCGAGTCTTCTATCGCATATTCCACTTGGTAGACCCGGGGAGACGACTGAAATCGCAGCCGCGGTGCTTTTTCTTGTTTCGCCAGATGCAAGTTACATCAATGGTACGATTCTCACAGTAGACGGGGGTTGGACCGCAGGTTATACACGAGACTGGTGATCAGTCCCAATGTCACGGCACACGGTCTGTGCCTACTACTTTATTAATAGAGGAGAAAAAAATGGCAAAAATTACGATGTTTAAAGGGTATCAAGGGGAACCCCCTATTCCGAAACCCGCACATCAGGTGAAAGCGAATGTTGTCACGGTTCAAGACGGGGTGCCTGTCAAGTATTCGGGCTGTGATGGGATCGGTGTACGTGTTGTGCATCCTGCCAATCCGAACGCGCCCGCACAAAACTTGGGTTTAGTGGTATTTTTTGTACCACCACACGTTGTTCTTGAACCGGGGAGCCACCATACCGAGGAATGCTACGTGATTCTAAAAGGGAAAGGCGTGATGACGCTCGCTGGTGAAAAGGTACCCGTTGAAGCAGGAACATTCATTCATCTCCCACCGTGGTGTGAGCATGGCATCGAAAATACAGGCGATGCGTCTATGGAAGTATTGATTTGTACATCTCCACCAAATCCGTAAATTGATTGATAACTTGAGATTATAGGCGGTAAAATTCACTAATTCCGCGTATATCCACACTTTTCGGCAATTTTTTGCATTTTAATTTAACCCTTTTCCTATATTCTACGTTAAATAAAATATATTAACTGTTTAATATAGGCTGATAAACCACGCCTTATAATTAATTTGTGGGGGTTTTTAATTTATGCGAGGGATAATGCCGAAGTCATCTGACGTGCGGCGGGATTTTCTACGAAAAAAACATTTCAGTGGAAACTCCGCCCATGAGCAACCGGCTGACGAAGAGCTAACATCAATGGAAGAAGTGCCCGAAGAGTTAGAAGAACGGGTACAGGCGCTACTCGCAAACGGAGAAGAAATCAAAGTCGCTGTCTCAACCGATCTGCGGTTTGATGGCAACTATGGAAAAGATTGGGTAATTGCTACGGGTAGACGCCTCATCGCTTTTAATCAGAACGGCGCACCGGAGCCTCAACTTCGTGAGATTCCGCTTGCCTCAATTGAGGCTGTTGAGATCGTTGAGATGTACGGGAACAATATCCTCAAGGTCAGAACATCCGAGGATGCCATGGAAGTTGCCCGCTACTCACGTCGGGTCTCGCCAAAGTTTGAATTGGCAACCCCTGAACTGGAAACGTTGGTTCAAGATGCGAACCCGGACGTAGAACATGAAAAACAACACCGTCCGCAAGGCTTGGGAAAAAATAAAAACAAATGCGAAACGTGTGGGAAACCGCTGCCACGCTGGTCGGGCGTTTGTGTTAATTGTGTTGAAAAACGGAAACTCATCTTTCGGCTTATTAGATATTCATTTCCTTTCTGGCGCGTCTCAGTCCCCGCTCTTGCCTTGATGATGGTGATCCGGCTGGTATCACTCTACCCAACCATTTTGAGTAAGGAAATGGTTGATAACGTCCTTCTTCCGGCAGGGGCAGCTGCAACTGGTGCCACGCTAACTGAAACCGGTGAACCGCTCGCGCCACCGACGTGGGGGCATCTCACTGGAATCGTCGAAGGCATCTCAGGCTGGCTGACGCTTCCTATCGCTGGAAGTTGGGGGCACCTCACTACCATTGTCCTCTTAATGGTAAGTTTCAATGTCTTTACTATGGGGGCTTCCGCTGTGCGGGGGTATATGATGGCTTGGGTGGGCCAAAATGTCACACGCCGGCTTCGGAACGAAACTTATGAACACCTCAATTCGCTTTCGTTAGACTTTTACAATCAGCGTGACACCGGGAACCTCATGTCGAGAATCACAAGCGACGTGGCGAGGCTCCGAGAGTTCATCGCAAGTGCGTTGCAAGATTTAATGGGCGATTCATTGACGCTTATTTACATCTGCGCCATTATGTTCTTCACCAATTGGAAGTTGGCGGTTTGGACACTAATTCCGGTGCCCTGTCTTATTTTCTTTACCATCTTCTTTGGAAAAAAAATGGGCAAGGTGTTTTCCGTGCTCTGGAAACGGCATGCCGATATTAGCACTATACTGGCAAGTACCATCCCGGGCGTACGGGTCGTCAAAGCTTTCGCTCGCGAACGCTATGAAGTAAATCGATTTAGCGAAAAGACATATCAAGTGTTTGATGGCGAAATGAATGCAGCGAAGTTGTCGACACTGTATCGTCCGATCATGGAATTTATCATTTTCTCCGGTTCCATTCTGATATGGTTGGTTGGTGGTTCGCAGATCTTTGAAGGGTTCCTAACGCTTGGCGAACTTTTTATGTTCCAAGCGTTGATGGGACGGTTCTTCAGACCCGTCTATACACTCTGTCAGATGAATGAACGGTTCATCCGAGCCGCAACTTCCGCTGACCGCGTGTTTGAAATCATGGACACGCCTCCCAGTGTCGCTGAGAAAGAAGATGCGATCGCGCTTGAGAACATTAAAGGTGATGTCGAATTCAAGGATGTTTATTTTTCTTACGACACAGAAAAGAACGCTATCAACGGTATCAGTTTCCAGGCAAAAGCCGGTGAGATGATTGGGTTGGTCGGACATAGTGGTGCCGGGAAAAGCACGGTTATTAACCTGATTACTCGCTTCTACGATCCGAGTGAAGGTTCAATAGAGATTGATGGACACAACACCCGCGATATTAAACTGAAAGCATTGCGGCAACAGGTAGGCGTGGTGCTTCAGGATCCATTCCTGTTCCAAGGAACGATCGCTGAGAATATTGGTTATTCGAAACCCGGTGCTTCTCGGCATGAGATTATCGCAGCAGCAAAAGCCGCGAACGCACATGAGTTCATCGTCAAATTCTCTGATGGTTACGACACGATGGTAGGTGAACGTGGGGCTCGCGTATCCGGCGGTGAACGACAGCGAATTTCTATCGCCCGCGCGATTCTGAAAAACCCGAAAATTCTCATCTTAGATGAAGCGACATCGTCTGTAGACACAGAGACTGAATCGAATATTCAGGAAGCGTTGGAACGGCTTGTCCGCGGTCGAACTGTATTTGCTATCGCACACCGACTCTCTACTCTCAAGTATGCTGACCGTCTGGTTGTACTGAAAGACGGAAAAGTGGATGAAATCGGCACGCATGCGGAGCTTCTTGCCAAAGACGGCACCTATGCAGGTTTGTGTGAAAAGCAGATAGAATTGTCGAAGATTCGTGCTTTATAGCCAACAATATACTCCTATAGTGCGCATTTTCTAAGTGCGCACTACATCCTCCCTGCTGTAGGAGAAGGAGAAGTCACGTTATGCAGGAAGCTACCCCGATTACCGATGAGGTGCAATTTCTTGATGCCCCCAACGTCAAAATTGCGCGAAATTCGTTTGAAGAACTCACGATTGAACTGCCAGACGGCACAAGTCACGCAAACGTCGAAGCAGTCCGGTCCTTTCCGCTCACCGATTCTAACAAATATATCACGCTGCTGGATAGCGAAGGCGAGGAAATCGGTATCATTCAGGACATCAAACAGTTGCCTCGCGAATCAGCGGAAATCCTTGTGTCCGAGTTGCAGAAACGATATTTTATGCCGAAGATCACCAAAATTCACGAATTGGATGGTGAGTTCGGTGTTACACGGTGGGTAGTAGAAACAAACCGAGGTCCTGTCACATTTGGCATGCGCACCCGATATGATGTTGTCAGTCTTGAAAATGGACGGGTACTTATTAAAGATGCCGATGGCAATCGTTACGAGATTGAAAACTATCATCATTTGGATCCTGCGAGTCTGGCACTCCTCGAAACGCAATTATAGCAACTCATTCCAGTAGAACATTTAATCTTTAAGGCGCAGCTTCCTCAATTGGGCTATTAGTCAACAGGATCGCGCCTCTTTTTTTAAATAAAATAGCACTTTTGAATCCACACCTACGGAGGTTGGTAAGCGTGGAAAATGTAAGAATCGAACGGATTGAATGGGCACGGTTGACAGGTGAACGTCCCCGCAAAGCTGGCTGTAATTCGCGGCTCGGCGAACACGGGTTACACGTCCGTCCCGCTATTGCCCGTATAACAACAACAGATGGCGCGAGCGGCTTCGGATTTTCACCGATTTCTCGTGAAAAGGCGCAAGCGATCGTTGGGTTTCAACTCAGTGACGCATTCGATGCAGAGAACGGTGTCACCGAGGAATTCAGAATATTAGAGTACCCACTCTGGGATCTGGTAGGAAAGTTGGCAGAAAAACCGGTCTACGCGCTATTGTCAGAGGAAAATGGAGCGTTTCGCGCGCCGTGTTACGATACTTCGCTTTACATCGATGATTTGCACCTTGAGGATAATGCTGAAGCGGCGGCACTCATTGCGTCCGAGGCATTGGAGGGAAAGGCGCGCGGACATAATGCTTACAAAATAAAAGTAGGGCGCGGCGCGATGCACATGCCACTCGACAAAGGAACCCAACGGGATATTGACGTTATCCGGGCGGTTCGAGAGGCCGTTGGGGCTGACGCTTCAATCCTAATAGATGCAAACAATGGCTATAACCTCAACCTGACCAAACAGGTATTGGGTGGTGCTGCTGATGCAAACGTCTATTGGATGGAAGAAGCATTCCACGAGGATGCCCGGGTCTATAGCCTGCTGAAAGAATGGCTAAATGCTGAAGGTTTAGAAACCCGCATCGCTGACGGCGAAGGTGGTGCTTCGCCGAATTTGGTAGACTGGGCAAAAGATGGACTCATCGATATTGTCCAATACGATATTTTCTCTCCCGGATTCTCGCGCTGGCTTGAACTCGGTCCCGAGTTGGATGCCGCGAACGTCGGCACAGCCCCACATCATTACGGGGGGCACTACGGAAATTACGTAACCTGTCACCTTGCCGCGAAGGTGGAACGGTTTGAATTCGTCGAATGGGATCATGCGACCACCCCTGGCTTGGATGACTCTGGGTATTCCATATCGAACGGATATGTGAACGTCCCACAAAGTCCAGGTTTCGGGTTGAATCTGGATGAGATGCCCTACCAAAAAGCGAAAGAAGAGAACGGTTTTGAGGTTCGCGCGTAGCGATGCTTCTATATGTAAACGCACTTTGCAGGCACACTTGGTTTGTGTGCCAAAATGAGGATGAGAACTATGGGACATTTAACTGCGGCAGACAAAGAATTTTTCAAAGAAAACGGTTATCTGGTTGTACGCGGTGCACTGGAGCAGGAAGCGATTGAGGCGGCTCTTGACAGGCTCTGGGAAGAAATGGACGAAGACAGGAACGACCCGGAATCATGGATACGCCAAGGTTACCGCACTGTACCTGTTGGTAGTGAAGAAGTTATAAGTAGTACAACGTATAGCAACCGAGTTTTTGCTATGGCAGAGGAGCTTGTCGGCAAGGACAAATTGCATACGAGCGGTGGCGCGGGACCGCATGTCAATTTTCCGGATCCAGACAGGAAATGGAGTGAACCGAGGGGACATCTTGATGGTTACCACACGCCTACCAACGGTGTGCCGAAAGGGGTTGTCGGTGCGTTCACTCTGGGTGCCACGGTTTATCTTGATACAGTCGAAAAACAGGGCGGCGGATTTACTGTCTGGCCAGGGAGCCATCGGATCTGGGCAGAATACTTCAGACACCATGACCTGGATAGTCTCCCAGGAGGTATCGCACCGTTTGATTTGGGACCGAGTTACGAATTCACCGGTGAGGCAGGCGATGTCTGTTTCTGGCATCATCAGATGAGCCATACTGCTGGTCCGAACTGTGGGCGCAATGTCCGAATTGCATGCATTAGTAGGTACCGACGGAACGACCTTGACAAAATTAAGTTTGAAACCCCTGATGATATGTGGAAATATTGGGACGGAATTTCATAGCGTCCGTGTTTTTACGCTTATCCAATTCCATTGTGTTGGGACACTTGCATACTGCTCCAAAGTTGCCCGCGTAGATACACCGAAATTTTAATTTGCCAGATGTTTTGATATATGTTATCCTTTTCTTAGCCTCATTTTATCAGCAAGCAACTGTATCAACTTTCAGTTAGTAGCAGAAACATGTTAGGGAAATTTCGGAATGGATCTCTATCTGAACCCTTCCAAAATCACCGAGATAATAGGTGTGGAAGAAGAAATAATTAACCGAACATTGGAACGACGAGATGTGGACATTGAACCCTATCTGCGTGTCGTTTCTGCCGCCTCCGAAAGTCCTGGAGATCGTCCAAAGCCACAAATTCAGTTAAGGATTGATGGTCTCGCACTGCTGATAAAAAAACTTACCTATAATATTCCAACGGATGATATTATTGAGAACCTCAGTTGTCAGATTTTTCATATTACGCATCTAAGGGAAACTTGTGAAAAATTGGAAGAGGAGAATCGAACCCTTATTGCCGAAAATGAGCAACTTCGGGAAAGCATTGAAACTTTCCAAACCGAAAAAGAGAATTTGTCCGCACAAGTTGACAACCTGCGCAGTCAACTAATTACGGAACAATCTAAGACCTGGGTAGCGCGTTTACTGAAACGCTGAGATTGATAGGTCTGGACAAGTAAGGCTCAAGATTCTACTCTCACAGGTATCGAAAATCGCTATGGGAAAAGAAAAACGGAATCAACTGCTTACGGTCGGGTTCTTCGTGCTCGGCATGATTTTCCTCTATGTAGAGGGTATCTCATTAGTCCCATCCGTCATCACCCAAAATGCTGTTTTGCTCAAAGGCATCGCACTGGTGTTGCTGAGCATCGCTGCGATCCTCGCTGGTACTGCTTTCGAGAATAAACAGCGAATCGCCATCATTTCCAGCATAGGTTTGGCGATGAGTCTTGGGTTCCTCTATCTGCCTGTCCCTTCAATCTTGCACGGTTCAACGTTCCATATCCTTTTCGCTTGTGCAATTGCATTTGGCATGACAACCACTGCGAAGCGAGCAGCGACTATCGGGGCAGCAACCCTTGCCTGTATCGGCATCGTTTTTCTTTACCAGCCTTTCTTTCCATCACTTAATAGCACCGCCCTACACTTGCTTCTACCGGGTGTGATCGTTTTCTCAATCGTCTTTTCGCAGAAAACCTTGTGTGAGCAAATTTCTGTAGGCTTAATCGCGCTGGGTTTAATCGCACTCTGCCAACCTTTTCTGATGCTATTCTATCAAACCGGTTTCCAATTGTTGCTGACCGGATTAACAGGTTTTATTGTCGCAGCACATCGCTAAAAAATTGTTAGACAAAAATTCTGGTCTTTCCATGAACTCCAATAGAAAAAAAGTTGTAATAGTAGGGGCGGGGGTTATCGGTGCCGCAATCGCGTATCATCTGTCCCAACGCGATGGAATCGCTGTAACGCTTCTGGAGCGTGATATTCCCGGTGCCGGGGCATCTGGACACTCTTTCGCGTGGGCAAACGCTTTTGGGAAAGATCCGAGGGACTACCATACCCTCAACCGACGTTCCTTGGATATGTGGTACCGACTTGCCCATCAACTTGATGCGGATATTGGCATTCACTATGGCGGCGAAATGCGGTGGGAAAACGATCCGCAGCGTGCCACGCAACTCCGCCAACGCATCCAACAAATTCAGATGTGGGGTTACCCGTGTCGGCTCATCACCCGTGACGAGATGTTGACCCTTGAGCCACACTTACACCCTGGCACTGTAGTCGCCGCGTCCTTTTCTGAGGCAGATATCCACGTTGAGACCGACAGATTCATCGGTGTGTGTCTCCAACGCGCATGCGAAAGCGGTGCTGTTGTGCACCAACAAACCAGCGTTACTGGATTTGTCATTCGTAACGGCAGTGTTGCTGCTGTCAAGACCACCGATGCCGAATTTCCATGTGATGTTGTCGTCTTAGCAAGCGGTGTTCAGACGACTGAACTCGCCTCCTTAGCGCAGGCGCATATTCCACAGCAACGGAGTCCGGGTATTGTGATTAAGACAACGCCGTGTGCTAGGGTTTTACAAAACGTCGCAATTATTCACGCGCCGTCGACAGATGAAAACCATCAGCACCTCCATCTTCGGCAACTATCTGACGGAAGTCTTAGCATCGGGCAGGGAACTCAAGAGGGGATAAATCGTGATGATTCGCAACAGCACGCCGATGCGCTCCTCGCTCGTGCCAAAACCTATTTGCCAGCGATAGCAGATGCTGAAGCGATTCCAACACCGGTTGGGTATCGCCCGATGCCGCTTGATGGGTTTCCCGTAATTGGATTTACCGAAGCGGTGCAAAATCTGTATATCGCTTTAATGCATAGTGGTGTAACCTTGGCACCTTTGGTGGGTGAAATGGCAACTGTGGAAATTGCCGACGGTGCAAGGGTGGATTGGTTCACGCCCTATCGACCAGAGAGGTTTAGATAGGCTGTTGGTTCGAACTACGAATTGAATTAAAAAGAAGAGAATTTACCTTAATCTATTGTTTACACGAATCCTCTGAGATTAAGGCAACGGAGGAGATGAAGATGTTAAATGCAAGAAAATTTTCGTCGATTCAGTTTTTTACGCGAATTGCTATTTCTGTTTCCATCCTGATTTTTATATCGATTCCTCTGAGCTTTGGCGGAGAAATCCTCGATGACTTTGATGATGGCGACACAGAAGGCTGGGAACGCTCCCCACAGAATGAAGATAGCAAGTCCTTCTGGGGTATAGAGAAAGGGAACGCTTTTGTCACTTTTGATCCAAAGGGTCTCGTGTGGAGTGAGGCAATCTCCCAGTTCAATTTTACCGGCGAAGGGTTAAAGGTTGGTGACCCAAGCAAATGGACAGACTATGACGTAGAGGTTGATTTGCGGCACAAAGAGATCGCCAACTTCCCAGGTGGTGTCCGTGGGCGTGTTGACCTTGAGACAGGTTCACATTATGTTGTTTGGTTATATCCGGGATCGGCAAAAATGAATCTGTTCAGCAATCCGGGCTGGGACATTAATACCGGCTTGCAGAACCACGGTGAAGCTCCTTATAAGCCAGAAGTGGATAAATGGCATACGGTCAAGTTGAGTTTTTCAGGTACCACTATCAAGGTGTTCTATGATGGGAAGATGATGATTGAAGCAAAGGATAATCAGTACAAAAGCGGAACGGTAGCATTGGGGAATCAGGACAAAATTGTGGATTATGATAACGTCCGCATCACAGGTCCCGATATTCCGAACTTAAATGCGAGTGCGGTTGAAGCAAAAAATAAACTGGCGATAACTTGGGGACAGATAAAGTCGTCGTTTTAGAATGAATTGTCCGGACGAAGGTGGGGTTAGATAAACGAGTTGTACTGGTTGGCTTGGGAACTCGCGTAGGATTTAGAAGTTATCCTGAAGTAAATCCTATTTCTCATAATGATCTGTGTACACCTTCACCAAGTCCCCCTTCCGAAAACCCGGGACAGCCGTAGCACATTCCTGTGCCAAGCGTTCATAATCAATTCCCATCAACCGTGCTAAGACCGTAGAATTTTTCGCTTTTAAAAGTATCCACTGCTTATTCCGCTCACACCGCTTTTCATCTATCTCTCTGCGAGAATAATCCTGCCATCCCTGACACGGCACAGCGAAATCGAACGCGTTTTGAAAAACTTTCAAAGCGTTAGGTGTGTTATTATACTGCCACATCTGAAAATCTCGATGTCGAATCGGTAATGGCTTATATTGTCGCATGTCTCGGTGTGTACTTACCAAACGGGTCCATATCTGGAACTCCGTATTTACCGAGTAGGGTTTACCCGTTTCGAGGTGAAACGCATCTCTTGGAAGGCGTAATTTACTGATAAATCGCATACTAACATCAAGCCTCTTGTGAGTGCCAAACTTTCTGAAGTTGACGGGGACAATAAACGCGACAATATCTGCTAAGTAAGCGGCATGGTTAAAGAAGTCTATCGCTAATTTTCCGCGCTTACCAAAAGGTGGATTGCCGATGATGGCAATATCTCTGCGTGTGAACGGGAAATTGGTGATTTCAAAAAAGTCTTGGGACCTCACATCGCTGCATTTTGGCACGAGGTCTATGCCTAACCTCTTTTCTGATGGTAAGAGTTTGTAAAACACCCCAGTGCCAGCCGCAGGCTCTATGAAAAAGAGGTCGCTGAGACTTCGGTTTAGAGTTGGAAGTGTGTCTGCGAAATGCCCCCAACATGCTCTCGCGACCTCTGATTTAGTGTAAAATTGGTCTAATGAGTTTTGCACGATTTATGTGAACTAAAAGACATCTATGACTTATATAGGACTTACGGACTTCCCCGGTAGGTGCGGTTTCCCAACCAGGGTTCCCACCCGTTACTGGGAAGGGACACCGAATGCGTCCGAATAGGTGAAATTTAGTGATTTTGCTAAGTCCTGTTATAGAAAACTGAACACTCCCGAAAAGTACACCAGCAGTGGATACATCGGAAATCAAAGATGTTCGCGAGGTCCGATGTGTAACTCGGCAGTGAACTACTCAAAGATCACCAATTCGCCATCCTTGACAATCAAGACTTTCGCCTCGTAAACCGCATCTCCATTATCGTCAAAAGAGAATTTACCTAAAATTGTGTCAAAATCTCTAATACTTGCGAGCGCGTCTCGAATCGCTGTGGAATCGGTTGATTGTGCCTTTGCTATCGCCTCCGCCAGAATATGGAGAGTGGCATACGAACGCGCAGCGTAATTGTTTGGTTCCGTACCGAATTTGGTATTATAGTTCTGTACAAATGCCTGATTTATTTCCGTGTCAACAGCAGCACCCCATCCTATAAAAGTCATCGCTCCTTCAGCAGCCGCACCTGCGGCTTGTACATCTGCTCCGGTTAATGTGCGCACGATAAAGGGAGCGGATATACCGAGTTGATGCCCTTGGGTGAGGATGCCAGGTTTTTCTGGGGGTAAAGATGAAACAAAGATAACATCAGGATCCAGTGCCTGGATTCGGGTTAACTGTTCAGAAAAATCGGTATCACCACCTTGGAAGGTTTCAGTGGCGACTACTTCAACCCCTTTAGCCGCGAGGATTTCCCGTACGGCTGTGTCGGCATCGGTGGAGAAAAGATCTGCCGCATCATATATCGTAGCGGCTTGTTGATAACCGAGTTTTGCGTGTGTCACTTCAATGCCGCTTGGGGTCAGTACATCTGTGGTAAGCGCGACGCGAAAGGCAAAATCTCCAAGCGCGCTGAGACCCCGAGCAGCAGATGTCGGACTTATTGCCACCACCTGATTCTCCTGTGCAATCGGAAAGGCTGCCTCGGCTTGACTTGACGTCGCAGGTCCGAGGATAATAGATACTCCGTCTTGATGAATCAGTTTGTTAAAACCCTCAACCGCACCCTCTATAGTGCTTCCATCGTCTTCAATGATAAGTTTGAGTTGTACGCCGTCGTGTTGTGCGGCGTTAATCTCATCGAGTGCCAATCCAAAGCCTTGCGATATTGGGATGCCAAACGAGGTGCTGAGCCGGCCTGTCATCGGTAAGGTGACACCAATGGAAATATCTTCACTAACTTCTGTCATCTGAGATGTGGCGGGTTGAACAATTTGGGACACTCGATCACAAGCGGAGAATCCGACAATTAGTACGCCAATCGCCAATAAAAATGCAAATAGTGTAAATTTTTTAGTGTTCATAAAACTCCTTTGATAGTATACGAAGTATATGCTTTAGCCTGTTGACAGCGCGCGAAGTGCTTATTATTTCAGTCTTCTTATTATACCATTTTCACTCTGAAATTCAATACAAAATCGCCTTGATTCCCAACAGCCATGTACTTGACTAATTTTCTGTTATCGGATATATTGAAGTGAATTCAAGCCTCAGAACAGACAACTTCATACCAGATAGGACACTATGACAACTGAAGCAAAATCACCGGTCCGTTGGGGAATTCTCAGCACGGCAAACATCGCGACAAAAGTCGCCCGTGCGATTCATCTCGCTGGGAATGCTGACTTAATAGCGGTCGCAAGTCGGACCGAAGAACGTGCCGCTGCGTGGGGACAAGCGCATAATGTCTCTACGGCTTACGGCACTTACGACGCGCTCCTCGCCGATGACTCACTCGATGCCATCTACATTCCCTTACCGCCATCACTCCACGCTGAATGGACAATCAAAGCCGCCGAACACGGCAAACATATCCTCTGTGAGAAACCGCTGGCTGCAAACGCTGACGAGGCTATCGCAATGGCAGATGCCTGTCGCCAAAATGGTGTGCAACTCATGGACGGTGTTATGTGGGTTCACCATGAACGCACCACGGCGATGAAGCGGAAGTTAATGGACGATACCCTTGGACATCTCCGGCGAGTGACAGCGGCGTTTACTTTCAATTGGGACACAATTCCTGTCGGGAATATCCGAGCAATGAAGGAGTTCGCAGGTGGAAGTCTCGGAGATTTAGGATACTACTGCATTCGTGCGATTCTCTGGGCATTTGAAGATATGCCGACACAGGTTTTCGCGACGGCGCGTTACAAAGTGGGTGTGGATTTTAACCTTGCAGGTATCCTCTGGTTCAGCGATGAACGCATCGCTACCTTAGATTGTGGATTTGATACAGGGCTTCGAAAGTGGTTTGAGGTTGCTGGCACACGTGCATCAATCGTTTGTGATGATTTCACCGTCCCTACATCTGAGGATTCCGCTCGGTTTTGGGTGCATGGACCCGACGGAAACGAGCAGAACACCATTGAGGGGGGCATCCAAGAGGTGGCAATGATTGAGAGATTCTCCCATATCGTGCAATCTGGGAACCTTGAGGAAAAGTGGGCTGAAGTGGCAGTAAACACAACGCGTGTCTGCGATGCCCTACTTGAATCAGATAGATGTAAAGAAGTGATTAAGTTGTAATACCAGAAACGTAAATCGAGGATGGCTATGAAAATTACGAATATTGAAACGTTTATTGTGGACGCTGGCTGGCGTCCGTGGACTTTTGTGAAGGTCGAAACTGACGAAGGTGTTACTGGCTACGGCGAGTGTAGCGACGGTAGGAACCCTAACGGCGTAGTAGGAACGATCAAGGACTTTACCCCGCTGATGGTTGGACGGGATCCGCGCGCCTATGAGATGCGGTTTTGGGACATGATTCGCGGTTCGCGGCAAAGCCCTGGCGGTATCGCGGCGAAAGCGATTGCTGGTATTGAGTGTGCGCTGGTAGACATTAAGGCGAAGGCGTTGGGGATCTCCGTTGTTGAGCTGTTCGGTGGACCGACACGTGATGACGTACGTGTCTACTGGTCGCACTGTGGTTCTTCCCGCGCACGCAACTATGAACTGATTGGTGTGCCGCCCTTAAAAAGTATGGACGACATCGCCGCACTGGGTCGTGAAGTCGTCGAGAAAGGCTTCACTGCACTCAAAACCAACGTCATTTTTCCCGGCGACACCGCGTCTGTCCATTTCGGCGGTTTCGGGGGTGGACCCGGCACGACCGATGGAAACGTAACGTCTCAAGTTCTACGGCACATCGAAACCTTAATCGGCACTTTCAGGGAAGCCGTAGGTCCCGATGTCAGTATAAATCTCGATCTGAACTTCAACTTCAAACCGGAAGCCTGCATGCGTATCGCCAAAGTCCTTGAGCAGTTTGATATGCTGTGGTTGGAAATAGATATGTACGACCATGAGGCACTCCGGCAGATCAAGGATTCCACGGCGACGAAGATATGTACCGGCGAAAACCTCTATTACATGCGCGAATATCTCCCCTACTTTGAGTGCCGTGCCGCTGATGTGTTCATGATAGATGTACCGTGGAACGGATTCGCGCCCTCAAAGAAAATTGGTGACTTGGCGAATGTCTTCCAACTCAACGTCGCGCCGCACAACTACTACAGCCACCTTGCGACCCACATGAGTGCGAGCCTCTGTGCTGTGCTACCCAATGTGCGGATCATGGAGATTGATATTGATGATGTTCCATGGAAAGACGACTTGACGACGCATGTTCCAGACATTACAGATGGCTACATGAAAATCCCAACGCGCCCCGGATGGGGAACGGATCTCAATGAAGAGGTCGCCAAAGCACATCCCTGGCCCGATCGGAGAGGGGAGTGGTAGGGACATAGAAGATTATTTTTTGGAACTGTCGGAATTTGACTTTTGCAGTGCTTTTTGCAATGCCGATCCTATCGCGGTGTCCTTGGATCTCCGTTTAGGTTGCTCCGGTTCTCGTTTTGGAGACGTAAGATGTTTCCTGATCGGGTCTATTCTACGCTTTTCTCTCGATGCAGAGCCGTGCTGCTGTTCAGTACTCAAAGCTTTCAAACTCAATCCAATTTTTCTGGTTTGCAGATCCACATTCATAATCTTCACTTCTAATTCTTCACTAATTGAAACAATTTCGGTTGGGTTTTCGATTCGTCGGTCTGCCAATTCAGATACATGGATTAATCCTTGCAAGATCGTGATAGAAAGTATCATTCTCTCCAGATTTGTCTATAATTGCGTTTAGCCAGACCTTTACTAATTCCAAACTTTTAGGATCCTGATTCCAAAGATTGTGACTCCAGTAGACTTGAGCAATCTGATAGCGGGAAATCCAACTTGAATCAATCGTAAGAGTGTCGCTTTTATCCCTGGACCAGAATTCCGCGTGACGTAGATAGGAACGAGCAATAGCATTATCTAGATCCTCTTTAGTACCCGCCAAAACAATTTCGGATAATTCAGCAATTCGATCCTTTACCAATCTTGCCTCTTCAGAATCTGGATACTGATTAACAAGGTGCTCCCACGAGTTAAGGGCTGCTTTGATTCTGTCTTTCCCAAACGCGATATTACCGAGTAAATAGTAGGCTTGGGCCTTATTGTCAGTTTTGCTTCCCTTGTGGAAAATTACATCAATTAGTTCACGTTTAGCATCGGTTGTTAACCCATGTTCGTTAAGCAAAATAGCCTTCTCTAATGAGGCTGCAAGAACCAATGAAGGCAGACTTACAAAACAAAGGCTTAGTATAGCTACAGCCTTGAATTTTAACGACATCTTGGTCTCCTTTTCGATTTAATGTAAAGTTCACTGCAAGACAGAAACATCATCTGCGCTATGGACAGGGTGGGGACTCAGGTCGTAGTCACCATCCAACGAAATATCGTCAAGCAGGACGACTTCCCCGGAACTCGCGGATTGGTGAAGTCCGAATACCGTCTGGACGATGTGCAGATTGCTGCGTCCATGCGTGATAGGTTTCTTTCCAGTACGTAGACACTCCAAAAAGTGAACCATGACGTTTCCAAAGGCATCTGGAAACCACGTTCCCTCTATCGACGGTTTAATCTCATGCACTTCCGGTTCCGTGAGTTGAATCGTCATGTCACCGCTATTTCCATAGATTGCACCTTTGGTGCCTTGAATGCGAATTTCCTCGTGTGGGTGTTGTAAATTGCGTCCAGAATCGGCAAGGAACGCCCAGTTGCACGAAAGCAACCCTTGTATGCCGTTCCGACTCTTGAAAAGCGCAAGGGAAACGGTTTCTCCGTCCTCAATAGACCTGTTATGCCCGTGCGCTTGGCAGTAAACGCTCTCATATTCACCGAACCACTTATGGACAAGTCCGATATGATGCACCTGCATCGCTGGAATCAGATGGCGTTCGGGGAACTCAGTGTAGAACCCGTTACAGGTTATCGAGACGTGGTAGATTTCGCCGAGGTGTTCAGCGTTGATGTAGGGTTCAATAGCGAGGAAACCGGGAACAAAGCAGGAATTCTGGTTCACCATGAGCTGCACGTTGTGTCGCTCACAAGTCTCCACCATTTCAACGGCTTGCTGCATCGACATTGAGAACGGTTTTTGGCAGAGGACATGTTTGCCAGCCTCAGCAGCGGCTTTGACGATAGGAGAACGGATCCATGGTTGTACTGCCATGTCAACCACGTCAACATCGGCATCGGCAATCAGGTCAGCGATACGCGTGTATCGTTTATCGATGTGAAACTGTTCTCCAACCTCGTTAAGGCGTTCTACATCTTTGTCACAGATTGCAGTAACGGGTAAGTTTTGGCGTTGATAACCGAGCAGGTGCTGCTGTCCGATACCCAACCCGATCAAACCGATGCCGAATTCTTGCTTGTTGGTCTCCATTGTGTCGATTGTCCTCCAACGCACAATTGCGAGCGCGTTAGATACCTAACCCTTCGTCAATTTCGCGCTGGTATGTGTTAATTGACTCATCCAGCATCTGATCCATTTGAACGATTTGTCCTGTTGCACCTGACTCAAGCATTGCGTATGAAACGGCGACAGATCGGGTGCCCTGATACGCATCAACTTCAACCTCACTGTTGCCAGCGATAGCTTCAGCGAAGTCCCCGTATTCAATAGCGATAATCTTCGGGTCAATTTGGGTAAACGGCAATTCGTATTTCCACAACCGATCCCCGCCGAAAAGGTCTGTTGTGACGGCATCTAAGCGAAAGTCTGGAACGAGATCTAAGAGTCGCTCATCGTTAATCGTTTCCTGTCCGTCAATATTGAGGGTGATGATTCCACCACTCCGGTCGCCGGGAAGCGTCATAGAGCCGCGGGATCCGTGAATCTTGCGGAGCCAACCGCCTTGCCCCCACGCACCGTGATCCTCGATATATTGTCCGACAACGCCGTTTTTGAAAGTAAGGGTCGCATAAGCGGCATCCTCTGCAGTTGCCTCGAATTCAGCAGGCATCTTGCGTTGCCATTTCGTATACACCCCAGCAGGGTTAGAGCCGGATTCACCCGTCACTGCGGCAGCATTATGTCGGATAGGTTCATGGAGTCGAGTCTGTGCATAGACTGTATCGACATCACCAAGAAGATACTCTATCATGTCTGCGTAGTGAACGCCGACATCAAGCAATACACCGCTTTGGTCTTTCTGGTGTCGCCAGACGGAGATAGTCATACGGTTTGTGCCACCGATTGCTTGGTGCATAAGAAAACGTGGTGTGCCGATGACTTCTGCATCCAACAGTGCTTTGGCGAGCCGATTGATTGGATCACGTCGATAGTTCTCCGCGACACTGAGAATCGCATCAGACGCATCGGCGGCACGGCGGATGAGGTTACACGCTCGAACGGTTAACCCCATAGGTTTTTCGACCATAGTGTGCCAGCCGCGTTCAAGGGTTTCAATAGCGACGGTGTGGTGATACGGTGGCGTAGTCGTTACATCTACAGCATCCACGCCGACTTCAGCAAGTTCTTCCAAGCTCCCAACAATAGCAGGTTTCTGACCGAAACGTTCTTCTGCTTGTGCGGCGAGCGACTCGGCGTTAGCGAGAACAGGATCACACGCACCGACAAGGTCAAACCGCGTCCATCCTACCCGATGAAGTTCTGCTAACCCGTACATGTGTCGGTGTCCCATACCGCCACATCCAACGATTGCCAATCTAATTTTATCCATACTATCTCCCCGCATCTGACGCACTTTGTGCGTCTACTTTAATACTTAAGGATTCTTTCTAACCGCTTAAGGTCAATCTCCATTTGTGCCGGTTTATCACGGTAATATTGGGAACGGTTAATCACCTTCCTCGCATATCTTTTACCCCTACTAATAAGGGGACCGCGTATTCCCACCTTAGCGGGACCAACGTTGTACGCTCCGAGTGCCAAAGTCAAATTGTTCAAATGTTTTTTATACAGCATCTTGAAATAAGTTAAACCAGCGTGCAGGTTTTTGTTCGGGTCGAATCGTTCATCTACCTTGCGATCAAGTTTCGGTTTCCTTCTATTTTTGTACTTCGGTACCTTGAGCCCAAGGTCTTTTGCAGCACCAGGCATTATCTGCATTAAGCCTGCTGCTCCGTTTTTCGACACGGCGAGTGGGTTAAAGTTGGATTCAGTATGAATAATAGCGAGCATGAGTGCTATATCAACGTCGTATTCCTGTGCAATTTGGGCCGCCTTGTATTGGTTATGAGCTATCGGCTTTCGATTTTCGACTTCTTTGTTGATTGTTGACTGTGAAACAGATTGTGTCTCCCCAAAAGACATACCGACTGAAGCGAGATGTCTATGCTTCAAATCATCGTGATTCAAATATGTGTAATGGAACTGCTTCCCTAATTGGTTCAGTGAAAACCCCATGCTCCAAGATTGAGAAGGGGTTCCCGTGCCAAAGGTAAACATGGATCCAGCACGAGCCGCGATCGTTCTATTTCCGATTTCTATGCTTGTCCCAAAACACGGATGGATAATATCGAGTCGATTGTGCCATCGGAGAATCGGGTGAGGTGTTAGGACAGCACCGAGGGCAAGCTGCTGATCGAAGGTTTGTAACACCTTCCCATCTCTATGTCGAATCGTTACACCAGCAATATCGCGTAATCGCATCCCTACAGCAAGGTAAGGATTAAGTTCTCTAAGCACACCAATATCATAATTTTGTGCCCAGAGGCTACCGTAATAAGGTGCCCGACTATATCCTGTGCTGGCACCGAGTTGGAAAGTTCCGAATCTCCTGGCATAAGAGAAAAGGGCTTGATTATTGCCAAGTTCAAAACTGCCAATCGGGTTCGTGGTATGTTCTACGAGAAATCGATCGCTGCGGTTTAAATCAAGGAAATTTACGCCAAATGTGCCAATGTATTTGATAGGATAAGCGATGGAGACAGCACCTTGGGATAGGTCGTAAATTAGGTTTCCACGCTGCAATGTGGCAAGTCCGGCAGGATTCCAGAGGGGACTTGTTGCGTCATCTGCGCTGCTAATAAACGCGCCGCTCAACCCGAGGCCGCGCGTGCCGACTTCGGGTCTCAGGTTAAGAGGTTCTGATAATGTGCTTTCTTGACTTAGAAAATACGTTAATAAAAGAAAAACAATTGCTACGAGTAGCAAACCCCATTTATGGTATAGTGATGTGATTCGTTGGATTTTCACTTCTGCCTTTGTACCTAATTTCAAAATGTAAATGGGGTCCTGTTGAAATACCCGTGTTCCCGGAAAGCCCAATGACCTTTCCCTTTGGGACAGTTTGCCCACTGCTCACTCTAATACGTGACAAATGTCCATACCATGTTGTAAAATCGCCCTCGTGTTCGATACCGACGAGTTTACCGTAACCCCCTCGCCGTCCCGCAAAAATAACGCGTCCTGCTTGTGAAGCATAAACGCGGGTACCAGTGGCGGCGCGGAAATCTATACCTTCATGGTTCTGATAGCGGCGTGTCACAGGGTGAGGTCGATACCCATACTTTGAAGTCACAACTAAGGGGACTCGAAGAGGATTCCCGAAACCGAAGCTGCCATCCTCTTGAATACGAAGCCTTGTGCCAATCTGCAGCCTGCGAGGTGAAGATATACCATTGATGCGCTGAAGATCCCTCGGTTCAATGTTATGGCGGAGTGCGATACTCCACAACGTATCCCCTGCTTGAACTCTATACCAAATATCTTCAACAGGCGCGCCAGGAATTAGGAGTTTTTCCCCGATCTGCAACCGTTTCGTTGGCTGAATGCTGTTAACTTGGATAATGTTTTTGAGAGGCACCTTGTACTTCCGAGAGAGCCCCCACAGTGTATCCCCTTTTTGAATCTGATGTTGGTGGTGACCAACAGCGTTGAGTTCCGTTCCCGAGAGTGCTATCACAGATATAGCAACTATGAAAATACGAATCAATTTTATCTTCATTTGATACCCTAAGACAATGCAAAAACAAACGCTGCGAGTGTCTCAAACGTATCCGATGCGACTATCGCTTGTGAGGACAGGTTCGTTTCTGCGAATTAATCTCTAACGGTTAACAAAACCGTTTTCATCTCCGAAAAAATTTGGGTATCGGTATCAATTCCAGAACTTCCGACTGAAACAACCTCGCTAATCACAGTCACAATAAGTTGGATGACTTCGACTTGAACGTTCTCACCATTTAAGGTTTGCGGAGCCGTCCACGTAATTGGATTTTCGCTGGAGGCGGAAAGTTTTCCATGTTTTGTAATATTCAGCCAGTTCAACGTGACGCTGGTACCTCTCACCCCTTTAACGGAAGCAGCCAATTCTACCTCTTCACCCGGTTCCACCGTGTTCTCTGTAACGGTGACTTTTACGTCAAGATCGGCAATCTGCCCCGTCGTTTCCTCAGTATCCAGGTTTTCTTTTCCAAGTTCAATAGCACCCTCGGTGCTTTCACTGTTCTCAGTGGTTGCATCCCCTTCTGATACAGGGTTGTTTAGGTTACTTCCACCGCAGCTCCCGAAACTTAATACGAAACCTATGAGGAAAATGTAAAAAAATATTGTAAGGAACTGAGATCCTATCATAACACCATCTCTCTTTATGTTTAGGTCGATCAGAACGTTTATACGCTCTGAGACGCACATAACTGCTGTTTTATTTGCAAAAAACGAGTTGCAAAGAGAGTTGGTTACAAAAAATCAAATAGGATATGAGGCTGGAAGGAGTATTCCAGCCGGATTGGTTGTTATTGCTTGATGCTTTCTATTTCCTGACGCAGGAACGCAAGAATATCAGCGATATCTTGGTCACTCAGGATGTCAGGGGCATAGAACGGCATCAGAGATCCGCCGCCGCGAATTTTGGTAGCCCAACGCACCATTGTTTTATCAATATCGCGAGGTGCTCTCGAACGGACGAGTTGCGGACCGATACCAGATTTATTGGCAGCTGGATGACAAACAATGCATGCCCGTCCAAAAAGTTCCCATCCGTTGCCTGAATCACCACTCATCGCACCGATTTTCTCACCCGCTGCTTTTTTGCCAGCGTCGTCCAGCATTGCGATTTCAAATTCGGGTCCTTTGTTATCTCCAGAGATAACTTCAAAATAAGCCATGAGTGCTTCGGCATGCTCTGCTGGAATTGCAGTCGGATTAACTTTATCGCCTGGAACCCGCTTTAAGAAATGCTCATAACAGAAACCGCCACCCCCGGCGGCACGTGCGAAATCCGCACCTTTAATCATGCCGCCTTTGGCTTCGCCACGGTGGGGGACACCGACGACACTGTGACCTGCTCGAATCAGACCATCTGGATTCGCAGTGTCATCGAAATCCGCATGGCAGTTTGCACAGGAAAGCCCAGTTGCGAAGCCGGATCTATTCCCTGGTTTAATCGTTCCCTTAAAAGTTGGATCGTGGAAAAGTTCTCGCCCCAGTTGTGCTTTGTCTGACATTTGGGCTTGTGTCAGAAGGATAAACCCTACAATCAAAACGCCACAGAGGCCGAATGAAACGAATTTACGCATTATGAATCTCCTTTCAAGATAGTAACTTTAAATACCTTATCAGATATGTGATTTATTGCCAAGAAAAAGTTAAATAAAAAATACGTTCTGCACTAAATTTGGTGCTTGTATAGCCCTGATTCTGGGCGGAAAGCACTTAAATTGATTCTAAAGCAGCAATGTACGGTAAGTTTCGATGCTGTTGTGCATAATCAAGTCCGTACCCAACGACGAAAGTGTCTGGAATCTCAAAACCGATATAATCGACAGCAACAGACACTTGGCGTTGAGAAGGTTTATCAAGTAGCGTACAAACCTTAACAGTTTTCGGGTTCAACGTTTGAAGGTGCTCACAGAGAAAATTTAAAGTCCGTCCGGTATCAACAATATCTTCCACAATGAGAACATGCTGCTGTTTGAGATAGTCGCTGCCGCCACGGATGAGTTCTACTGTCGAAGGTTGCTTACCATCCTGGTAACTCATGAGTTGCACAAACTCAAAACGGAGTTCGACTTCTCTCGTTTGACTTTCATGCTGCGCCTTAAAGATGGCACGGGCAAGATCCGCGAAAAAGAGGACGCTGCCTCTAAGGACACCCAGTAGGACCAACTCTTGGTTTACATAGTCAGTAAATATTTGCGTGCCAAGTTCACGAATGCGAGTCTGAAGACAAGATTCAGAGATAAAAACGGATTCAAGAAGCGGTTTTTTCACTGACATAACGTAGATAAAGATATTGCCGCGTGCCGGGATGAATTTTGAACGGTTCGCTGGTGGTATAACCAACGAGCCAAAGGATTTCATCGCCACAAACAAGCATCGGAATGCAATCGCGCTCGTCGCGAGGCACCTTGGCATCTATGAAAAAATCCTTAACCTTTTTCGTTCCCCGCATACCGTACGGCTGAAACCGGTCGCCTTGTCGTCGATTGCGCACTGTAAGCGGAGATATTTCTGAAGAGGTATCTGCGAACGCTCCCTTTACCTTTTCATAATCAAAAATTGCTTCAAATCTTCCATCCGGTAACGTCCGCAACTCACGCGACCGAATATCGCCCAAGTCAGCGGTAATTTCCGTATTTAAAGCAGCGATAAATGTTTTACCCGGAACAGCCAACGGATAAACAAAACGCTCAATTTCAATTGGAAACGGCGATCTGGAATTTATGTTTACCTCAAAGATAAGATACTGATATACACGTCGGAATCGTAAACCGTTTGGAAGTGCCAATATGGCACTCGGAGCATCCCCTTCAATCAGGCTCAGCATCGCTTCACAATGCGAAAAATAGAGATCACCCGTATCCCTTGACATTTCAAAGAAACTCAGCCGTAGTATTCGTCTCTGCACTGCGATGTGAAACTGTTGGAATTCTGCTCTGTCCAACACGACACTTTCCGATGCTGCGAGTACCTTAACCCTATCTGAATCTCGAACGCGGCAGGTCTCAAACGCCTCTTGTGCGACTGTGTCGAGGTATTCCGATTCAGCCCCTAATACATCAGCAGTTCGGCTTAATCCAACTTTGATATTTGGATTATAGTCGCTTTCAAGTCTCGGTATCAACGCATGGCGGATACGATTACGAAGATAGCGAGTATCCGTGTTGGTTGAATCCTGTCGTGGCACTAACCCTTTGGACGCAAGAAATGTCTCAATCTGTTGCCGTGTAAATCCGGCGAGGGGTCGAATAAACTTAATGTCTCTTACAGACGGGATACCTTTCAGCCCAGTGGAACCGCTCCCTCGCAAGAGGTTCATCAAAACCGTCTCGGCGGTATCGCCCTGATGGTGGCCTAAGGCCACCTTGGTGGCACCGATTTGCTTGGAGACCTCTTCATAAAATTGATAGCGTGCCTTCCGAGCCGCTGTTTCTACAGAGAGTTTCCATTGCTTTACCAAACGGGGCACGTCAGTGCGTTGGAGGGTGCAAGGCACTCCTAAGTCCGCCGCGTGCTGCTGGACAAAGTCCGCATCCGCATCCGCATCTGGACGGAGACAGTGATTTAGGTGGGCGACGTGAAGTTGGCAGTTGAGTTGCGGGTGTAAGGCATGTAAACTGTATAGGAGGGCAAGGGAATCCGCACCGCCTGAGACTGCAACAAGCACTATTTCGCCATTCTTGATCATCGCGTGCCGCAAAATAAAGCGGTGCATCTGACGCACAAAATCGGCTTTCATGAAGTATGCCTATTTTTGACAGTGAGTTTCGCCGTTTGAATGTTATTAACTCGGTTGCAAACTACGCCAAAACGGGCAATGCCGGTGCGGAGAGTCGAACTCCGGACAGCACGATTATGAGTCGTGTGCTCTAAACCACTGAGCTACACCGGCACGTGTTTGAACGGACGTATAAAGTCTACGCCAGGACCTTTATTAAGTATAGCATATATTAGAAAAAAAGTCAAATGTTTTTATTCCTGAACCCTCCAGAACCGGAATCTCAATTCTTCCGATTATGTATCCGTTCTGAGTGCATCAATAGGCGAAAGCCGAGCCGCACGCATCGCAGGATAGAGCCCAAAACCCATACCTATCACCACAGAAAAGAAAACCGAAATCAGTATCCATGGCATAGATAACACCACCGGCCACTTTGAAACAACAGGGACAATTTTCACTGCCAACAGTGCCATTCCATGCGCTGCAAGGTAGCCAAAACCGATGCCGAGAATTCCACCACATAGACATAAACAGACCGACTCAGCGAGAAACTGCCAGAATATGTGTCGTCCTCTTGCACCCACCGATTTCCGCAAGCCTATCTCCCGTGTTTTTTCACCGACGGAGACAAGACATATATTCATAATACTGATACCACTGACAAACAGCGAAAAACTGGCGATGCCTCCTAAAGCTATTTTTATTACATGTTCAATATGGTCAAACCGCCGCAGGGTCCGTTGTGGTATTCGATAACCGATGAAGTCATCGGTGCCTCTGTGTCTTTTGCGAAGAAGTTTTCGGACAGATTCAACGACTCTATAAACATCCGTTTCTTTTTGAAAAAAAACGATAATCCGTTCAATATAACGGTTTCCAGAGAGTCTTTGTTGATGCATGGTCAAGGGGACACAGACGATGTCATCCAACGATCTGTTGTAACTATTGAGGCTTCGGCCTTTAATTGCCATAATACCGACAATCCGACACCGGACAGGCGGTTGTCGCCAACGTAACTTAATTTTTATCTCGTGTCCTAAGGCGGATTTTTCTCCGAACAGTTCTGTGGCAGCAGTTGCTCCGAGGACACACACTTGTGCTGCAGTGTGAATATCGCTTTCAGAAAAAAAGCGTCCGTGCTGCACTTCCCACCGCATGCCTTGGGCATAGTCTACCGTCACGCCTTCCACAAACAGATGTGCTTGGCCTCCGAGTCGGTTGGTAATGGTGCCGCGGTACCTATCGTTTTTTGGCAGGACAAACAGAACATCCGGACATTCTGCCTCAATCGCGTAGGCATCATCAAGCGTATAGCGTTCGGTTGTCCGACGTATAAAACGCATACCTTTCCAAATGCCGTGGCGAGTTAGGAATTGTACTTGATTTGCACCACCAAGTTTATCAATATCTTCCGCAATAATCTGCTTCGCGCCATCACCGATCGCTATCATGCATAGGACACTGGCGACACCGATGAGGATACCCAGAATAGATAGCGAAGCGCGGAGCCTATTTTGTAAAATATGCGTAATACCTGCGGCAATTGCATCACGGAACTTCATGGGAATAAATAATCCGTTTATCGGTTAGGCTGGTAAACACAACTGGGAGGGGCCACTCGCGGAATGACACAAGATACGGAATCCCACCAACTTTGCGTACCTGTGCTGCTTTTTCTTTCCACTCATCTGGATTGCTAAGTGGATGTGCTATTTTCGACAGAATGACTACAAGTAGCAGTGGGCTGTAACATGCCTCTTTCTTGTTGGACCCATAGGAGGTAATCTGCTCAGGAACTCTGCTGCACATGTTATAGGTAAGGAGTCATATCCCACAGCAGGATGGTGCCATCATAACTTCCGCTCGCCAAAAGTGTGCCATCCGGTGAAAATGCCAGTGATTGAACGTCGGTAGGATGTCCCCAAAAGGTAACAATGTTTTCTCCACTTGCAACATTCCACAACTGGATAGGTACCTTATCTGTCCCTTGCCACCAGGCTCCTGAAGCCAGGTATTGTCCGCACGGTGAAAAAACCAATGCAAATGGGTTTTGAAACCCGTGTGGTTGAGGTATCGTCATGAAAGTTTCACAACATGGAATTGACCATATCCGAATTTCTCCAGAAAATCCGCCAGCAATTATGCTATAGTGAGAGGAAAAGGCGATCGCACCGGTTCGGCCCGGGCGTTTTGGACAAGGTAATGAGCCAACAAATCCGCCAAGTTTGACATTCCATAGTCGGACTGTTAAATCCTTAGATGCACTCGCAAGTAGAGTTCCATCCTGCGAAAATCGCATTGAATGGATCCAATCTGTATGCCCTATAAATGTATGTAACTTGGTCCAGTGTTGCCTGTCCCACACATGTATAGTTCCTACAGAGTCTGAGATTGCTAGCATCCCGCATATAGGTGCAAAGGCTACTGCTCCTCGACGGTGCAGTTTATTAGGATTAATAAGTTCGACACTCATCTCACCTTTTTCAATATTCCACACCTTAACAGTGTTACCGTGGAAACTGGTTGAGCTGATTTCGCCAGATGCAGACACACCAACAGAGTGGAACGTTTTACTTTGATTTGCTTCAAGTGGATTTTTTGAACTCTTCCTCGCAATATCCCATAATCTAACTCCCTCCCCCCAATAACCACAGGCAAGAGTCTTTCCATCAAGTGAAAATTCTAACGAATCCGCAACTCGGGTATGCCCTAGAATTGTTGACGGGTTAGAAGATGGAGGAGCTGCTGCTTTCCAAACCTTGATTTCGCTTAAGTTAGCGACAGCTAAGTGATCTCCCTTATCCGAAGAGCGAACAAGGCGAACGTTCTCGAGTAATTTAATCGTGGTAAGTGTTTTGCCCTGTTCTGGATTCCAGACCTCAACTCTATTCCCATATATCTTTGCTACAATTAGTTCACCTGTTAACAGATGGAAAGGATATATCAGAGGGGCCCCGGATTGTCTGTAAATATTTTTTTGCTGACTACTTTTGATATTCCACACGCGCGCGGTGCCATCGGCACTCCCTGAAACGAGTGTACTTCCACATGGGGAAAAATTAACAGAGTAAATCCAATTTGTATGTCCGCAAAAGTGGCAAATTTTTTCACCGCGCACTACATCCCACACTAAAATTGTATTTTTGCTAATCGAAGCCAAAAGGCGGCTATCTGGAGAAAAGGAAAAGGGTAATATATCTGGGAAGGGCTGTATCCTCTCTTCAGTTTCTCCTATGAGTTTTGCAATCAGCGCATGTGTTTCAAGGTCCCATACATAGACGACATCCTGATCCCCGGAAGCCGCGAGGTACTGCCCATCCGGGGAAAAGACAATCTGTTCTACACGGACTTCGCCATGCCGTTCCTCACCAAGCATTGGCAATTTTAGTCTCGCCAAAAGGGTTGTATGCTGTGTACTTGATACTTTAATATCTCCTTCCCAATTTCCGGTGGCAATCCACTTGCCATTAGGTGAAAAGGCAACAGCAGAAACGAGCCCACGCTCTGCTTCCCGGAGGGCAATAGGAGCCATCGTTGGTATCTTGTAAAACCATAACCCTATATCGCTTCCGACAGCAAAATAATGACCGTCGGGGGAGAATGCTAGATCGGATACCTGACCTCTTCCCAATCGAGCAATCGCCCCCGCCGGTAATGTCAATCCAGCAACATCTCTGTTATAAGAGACGACAGGCGTAGGTGTCTGTTGATGAATGGGCATCAAATCTCTCATCAAAAATTCCTATTAACAATTATTTCTACAAGGCGTAGACTTGCTACAGATGGTCCCATCGCAACTACCACATGATGAAGAACTACAACCATTAGAGCAGCCAGATTTAGTACCACAGCTTCCACCGGAGGAACAAGGGCAACTGCTATTACTGACGCAACTACATGCAGAGGAGGTGGTTAGGGTGGTGTCATTACTTCCGCAGCAACTTCCCGTCTCATTAGAAACTCCATCCGTAGCAGGTTCTGACTCGCTACTGCCACAGCAATCTGATGCCTCAGTCGGTGTCGGAACGAATATATTCACAGCAAACGCGCCAGCGAAGACTAATCCGCCAGCAAGAAGTGAGACGATTAGCACGCGTCCCACAATACGTTTCGTGTTGAAAAAGGCTTTCATTTTTTCTTCTCCTCATATAGAAGATTGAAGGTAAAGTTTTCGTCCGTGACTTCCACGTCAGAAGTCATTGGTTATTTATAGGCAAGTTCCGTGCCAATTCCCCGAATCCAACACAGTTGGGATACCAAAACTCGTAACGTTCTCAAGATATTTTCACGAGTGATGCCTCCAAACGCTGGCCTCCTCTCGGTTTACGGATGTCATGAGAGGTGTTCATTTTTTGCTGGAAAACGTTCTTCGCTGAAAAAAAGCAAACGCTTTGCGATCTCCGACTGGTTGCCAACACGCAAAAATTGTAGGTGCATACGCAAAAATTGCTTAAGGAGGCACAAAAATTGCTTAAGAGAATATCAGGACTTCTCGTCCGCGTTTTTTATGGAGGGTTTTCGGTAAATTGATGATAAGATAGAGGGTCCCTCATACCGCTCTTGTCTCATCTCTGTTCAAGTATCGTAAGGATAAAACTTTTCTGAAAAAAAGTCCAGAAAAAATGAGAATCATTTTTTGCTTGACCCCTACAGACAGATACACTATCCTTAGGAGAAATCCATACACATCTACGAGGAGAGAAACTTCTATGAACTGCCGAAGATGTCAGCACCCCCACTTCGTCAAAAACGGACGCATCCACGAAAAACAACGCTATAAGTGTAAAGACTGCAACTATCACACGGCTCGGAGCCTATTTTGTAAAATATGCGTAATACCTGCGGCAATTGCATCACGGAATTTCATCAGAATAGATCGTCCGTTTATCGGTTAAACTGGTAAATACGATCGGTAAGGACCACTCTCGAAATGATACGAGGTATGGAATCCCACCAGCTTTACGCACCTGTGATGCTTTTTCTTTCCACTCATCTGGATTGCTAAGTGGATGTGCTGTTTTCGACAGAATGACTACAAGTAGCAGTGGGCTGTAACATGCCCCTTTCTTGTTGGACCCATAGGAGGTAATCTGCTCAGGAACTCTGCTGCGCATGTTATAGGTAAGGGGTCATATCCCACAGCAGGATGGTGCCATCATAACTTCCGCTCGCCAAAAGTGTGCCATCCGGTGAAAATGCCAGTGATTGAACGTCAGTAGGGTGGCCGTGAAAACTATCAATATTTTCGCCATTTGCAACTGACCACAAGCGAATCGCTACTTTGTTTATATTTGCCCCGCGCTGCCACCACTCACCCGATGCCAGATACCGGCCACAGGGCGAAAAAGTTAACGCAAATGGCCACCAACTCTGTTGCGCATGGGGTAGTACCATAAGAATTTCACGCTGTTTGACATTCCATAATAGGATTTCTTTTCTCCGACCCCCAGCGATCACATCACTATAGGGCGAGAATGCTATAGCATGAATCCCATGTCCAGGAAACTCAGGAATCTTTTCTCCACAGGAAACATCCCATAGTATGGCCATAGGTCCGTAACTTGTGACGCTCACAAGTTGCTTTTCGTCTGGACTAAACATTACTGAACGAATTGCATTAACATGAGCAGTTAAGTTGTATGGCTTTTTCTCCTGCATATCCGAGATATAAAGTATACCCTTATTATCTCCACATGCTAGCAATTTATTTTTAGGGGCAAAGGTGGCACTTGTTATATGTCTACTTTTATCAGGAAGAGTAAAATTAACAACTGGTACCTCGGTTTTACCAATTTTCCACACTTTGGCGATTTTACTATCATATCCGACCGCATAGATTTTTCCACTAGGTAACACAGAAACAGAATAATCCCCCCTGAACGGATTGAAACAAATGGGATGTTTTGAGGGATTCGTGCCCTTCCATAGCATAATTCCCTGATTCCAATATCCGCCTATAACGGTTTTTCCGTCTCGTGAAAATGCTAGCGAGTCAGGAATATCGGTATGTAAGTGAGTAGAGGTCCGCTGTTGAGAATTTTTGAGTTCCCATATTTTAAATTCGTGTTCGGTAGCGACAACTAATTGGTTCCCGTTTGTAAAGTGTGTACATGCAATAGTCCTATCTGTTTCAAAATATGTATAACATTTTTTTTCACGTTCTACATTCCATACAGTGACAGCGTTGTTGGATGTTGCCGCGGCATACAGAGTGCCCTCTAGCGAATAGGAAACCTGCATCCGACACTCTCCATAATTAGAAATGGTTTTGTACGGTTGCCAATTGTCAACTGCCCAAACTCGGACTGTACCACTCTTCTCGCCGGCAGCAAGAAACTGTCCGCATGGCGAAAAGTCAAGGCTTTCTGTAAAATTGAGAGAATCTATAAGGCAGGCGAGGCGTTTACCTGTTTTCGTATCCCATACTGCAATAAAATTAGTGGAGTGTGCAGGAGTACGGATGCTGCCATCTGGTTCAGCATGATGTAGCAAATTTTGGTCGGGCATTGTACACGCCAATAGACCACCATCCCTAGAAAAAGCTACGGGGCGTCGGGAACCACCAAACCATCTAAAATTCGTTTCCTCATGGAATTTTGCAACCTGTACACCCGCTTGCCAATTCCAAACATATAGAATATAATCTCGCCTGCTGGACGCTGCAAGCAATTGGCTGTCAGGTGAAAAAACAATCTGAGAAATTGAATGATAGGCTTTTTCTTTCTCCTCCCGATCCATCTTGGCAACACAAACACCTTTCTGAACATCCCATACCTTGAGAATCCCATCCCCATCACCGGTAGCGATCCATTGTCCATTAGGAGAAAATGAAATAGCGGAAATCATTCCACGTTCTGTGTCCCACAGTGCAATGGGGTCCATAGTGGGAAGGGTATACCACCAAAGCCCTATACTACTACCTACAGCAAGATAGTGCCCATCTGGGGAGAATGCCAAAGCAGATATTCGGCCTCTCCCCAATCGGGCAGTGCTTCCTTCAGGTAAATTCACAACTGCTTGCATTGCTGTTACCCAAAACAAGATAAGGCAAACCTAGTTTTTAAATGGCTCACCGTTATCCACAAGATCCACTGCATTTAGAACTTTTTCCACAAATTGTTCCATCACAACTACAACCATCGGTCCCTTTACAAGAGGCACCATCAGGACAGCCTGGTTTGGTACTACTACACTTTCCACTAGAGCAACTGCCGCAGTCAGTACCGGTACAACTACAGGTCGAAGAAGTGGTGGGGATCGCCTTGCTGCCACTACAACAATTTTCCAACTCGTTAGAGTTAACATCCGTAGCAGGTGCTGACTCGCTACTGCCACAGCAACTTGCTGCCTCAGTTGGTGGAGGAACAAATATGTTCACAGCAAGCGTACCAGCGAAGACCAATCCGCCAGCAAGAAGTGAGACGATTAGCACGCGTCCCACAATACGTTTCGTGTTGAAAAAGGCTTTCATTTTTTCTCCTCATATAGAAAATTGAAGGTTTTGAGTAAAATAATTGGGTACAGAGGGTAGCAAACTTCCTGACCTGTGCGCCATCAGAACCAATTAAAATAATAACATAGTTGCGAAAAACAGTCAATCAAAGAATCAGGCGATCTAATTCCTCAGGACGGACGCAATTTTGACGATATGACCCTTCGTTAGAGGGGAAACTCTAAAAAAATACAGACGTTCTCAGGTCACGATCTAACCGGTTTGCGGCATACTCGCCCCGGTGAATGCGACACAGAGAACCTTCATACCCGGGGAAGTGCATAAGCACTTCATACCGTTGATTCTGATTCATGCGATGTGCATCCTGCTACAAAAGAGCAACCTGCGTAAGTTCTAATGAAACTATAAATAGGAATTGTACTTGATTTGCTCCACCGAGTTTATTCATATCTTCCACAATAATCTGCTTCGCCCCGTCGCCAATCGCTATCATACACAATACGCTGGCGATACCGATGAGGATGCCCAGGATAGATAGCACGGCTCGGAGCCTATTTTGTAAAATATGCGTAATACCTGCGGCAATTGCATCACGGAATTTCATCAGAATAGATCGTCCGTTTATCGGTTAAACTGGTAAATACGATCGGTAAGGACCACTCTCGGAATGATACGAGGTATGGGATCCCACCAACTTTGCGTACCTGTGCTGCTTTTTCTTCCCACTCACCTGGATTGCTAAGTGGATGTGCTGTTTTCGACATAAGGAACATAAGCCGCAAATGATCATCCGTATTTCGGAGTTTGTCGGCCTCAAGTTCGACAAGAAGAACGGCATTTTGAGGCAACTGCGTCTCAGCATAACTCGCAGTCTCTGCCAATGTTCGTGTGTTTCTGTTCCGCGACGTAACCTGCCACGCGCCAATTATTATGTGAACGCCGAGGGCGATTAGACTTATGATTGTAATAATTATACCAATTCGGAAAGCGAACCTTTTGTGTTTTTGCATCCACGACAAGCATCTATGGATTCCCTCACCAAAGAGCAATAAAAAAGCTGGCATGCCGATGAGCGTTGCTGAGGGAGTTTTCGTTGCTGCTAAAAGATGTGGGATGAGCACGCCGAATCCCCAGGCATACGTGAGCGTCAACCCAATGTTCTCCTCCGAAAACAACTTCCATATCAGGACAAGCACTGCTATGCTCATCGGCAGATAAAAAATACCATACAATACGGGTCCATAAACCAAGATAACCTTGTGCCACGGAGCTCCCCAATTCTCAATGTCCGCTGTCAAATGAAACCAGATATACAAATGTTCATGTTGGAATTCAACAGGAAACTGTGTCGCTGTCCAGAGTGTCCACGGTAGTATGGTTAGCAAAAAAACACTTGTCAGTCCGAGTATGTGCCGCCCGCGAATACGGGTATCTGCGCGTTTTGCCATTCCAAGTGCAGGTGCTACCCACGCTGTTACAACTAAGCCTGTCACAATCAAGCCGAGATAAGATTTGCTGAGAAAGGCACATCCTTGACCAAATCCTGCGAGACAGATATCCCACCATTTTCCTGTCCGCAATGCCTGGACCAGAAAATAGATCGCAAATTCCGTCCAAAATAGGAGTGAGACATCAACGGCATCACTGAATTGATACCCGTGTATTAACCGCATCAAAAACGGGGAGAACGCCTGAATCGTTGCAGCGATAAGACCTGCCTGTCGACTTAGCAGTTCCTTGCCGATGAGATACGTCAACCCCACAGCAAGCGTGCTTAAAATCACAGATGGAAACCGTAGTGCCCATGTGCTAACGCCGAACAACCAATAAGAGCCAGCAATCTGCCATAACCCGAGAATCGGTTTGTGCAACCATACATGATTAGCACCCCAATCAAAAGCGAAAGTTGGCAGATAAGGGGTATCGATTAGCGTCGGCGTGAGCGGATGCTTGAGTAGGTTCTTCGCAACGAGTGCATGACAGCATTCATCTGGTGAATGAAGGGATGGATGTCCGAGATGTCGTAACTTCAGCAGCCCAGAGGACAGAATGACTACAAGTAGCAGTGGGCTGTAACATGCCCCTTTCTTGTTGGACCCATAGGAGGTAATCTGCTCAGGAACTCTGCTGCACATGTTATAGGTAAGGGGTCATATCCCACAATAGGATGGTACCATCAAAACTTCCACTTGCCAGCAGCGCACCATCCGGTGAAAATGCGAGTGATTGAATATCAGTGGGATGTCCCCAAAAGGTCGCGATATTCTCACCACTTGCAACGTCCCATAACCGAATAGAGACTTTATCTGTTCCCTGCCACCATGCCCCTGATGCAAGGTACCTCCCACACGGTGAGAAAGCCAACGCGAAGGGATAATGGCAGCCTTGTGGCTGGAGTATTATCATCCGGATATCACAACTCGGAACATCCCAGAATCGGATTTCTCTATACAACCCACCGGCGATTATATCGCCTCGTGGTGAAAATGCTATTGCCTCAATTCTAGAATTGGGAGGCGTATCCACACTGGATAGCGATTTTAGCCTTTTCTGAATTTCGCGCGGGTCGCCTTTGTACATATTTGCCGCTAGCGGCACTGTTAGAGGTAAGGAAGCAATCTGTTTACAGCGTGTGATATCCCAAAGTCTGGCGGTTTTGTCTTCCGAAGCAGTGGCAAGTAGATTTCCATCAGGCGAAAATGCCATTGACTTCAGACAATCTGTATGCTTCGTGAACACCTTTAGCCTTTTTAAACGTTGGACATCCCACACATAGAGTTTTCCTGCAGTATCGCCGCTTACTAGCTGGGTACCTGTCGGAGAGAACGCTAAGGTATACACAGGGGTGTGATGTTCAGTGAGCTCGGCAATCGGGGTCCCAGTTGCAACCCCCCATACCTTGATAGTGGTATTGTGGGAACAGAAAGCCAGCATTTTTCCACAGGGCGAAAAATCAACCGAACGGGTACCGGAATGCCCGGCGAATGCCACCCACGAGTGCTTACTCCTAACATCCCATAACCTAACCGTAGACTCTACCCCACTCGCCAGCTGCTTTCCATCCGGCGAAAACACCACCGAAAAGGATGCCCCTATATGCCCATGAAGTGCGGAAAGCGTAGGGGTTTGTCCTGCTGACCACACCTTGAAGTCGCGTGGCCCAGCTACTGCGAAATGCTCACCATTGTCCGAAAAACGGAAAGCACGTATTGCCCCTGTATATTCAAAACTATCCTGCTTTTCACCTTGAGAAACATCTAAAATCAACACCGTGTTCTCACAAATCCCGGCGGCAAGCAACGTGCCATCAGGCGAATATGAAGGGATCACCCGATACTTTGCATATTCGGTATAGACTCGTTCCTGTTGTTCCTTTTCCACATCCCACACATGAATCTTGCCATCCTTACCTCCAGAGGCGATGAACCGACCACACGGCGAGAAACTAATGGAATACACACACTCCGTATGTCCTGCGAAATGGGCAACTTTTTTTCCTGTTTCCATATGCCACACTGACACAGAGTTTTCTAGAGTTGTGCTTGCTAGCAGGTTACTGTCTGGAGAAAAGGCGAGAGGGATGATGGCGGGCTGGGGGGCGGATTTTGGTTCATTTCCTACAGTGAGTTTTACTATCAGTGCCCCGGTTTCTGGATTCCATACGTTGATAACATTCACTTGCCCGGAAGCAGCGAGGCGTTGCCCATCTGGAGAAAAGGCAATCTGGGAAATAGTATCATATCTCTTTCGCGGCATTTCCATCCTTGCTACAGGGATACCTCGTTGAACATTCCACACTTTGACAATATTGTCCCAATTGCCGGCGGCAAACAACCGTCTATCTGGGGAAAACGCAACCGCAGAAATTAACCCACGTTCTGTTTCCCGCAATGCTATGGCAGATAACGTTGATAACTCGTACCACCAGAGACCAGTTCGGCTTCCAATAGCAAGCGTGCTTCCATCAGGGGAAAATGCTATATCACGTACACACCCCCGTCCTAATCGAGCAATCGCACCATCTGGTAAATTCCAAGTGGTTAAATCGTTGTTCCAAGGGGTAACCTTCATGGATGGCGGTGAGATGCCGTTTTGCATCAAATTGTTTCCTTTTATTACGACCAAGAATCTCAGCGACATTTAGTTTTCGATTTCGCGTTAAAATCGCGAATTTGGAGGTAGCACCTATAGCGGCACTGTAGTGACCAACGCTAGTAGTCGTTCAGTTTTGAGTTTTAGGATATAACCATTTGAGGACGTCTAAGACCCGCTCCATCGCCGCAACGAAGTCGGCATTTTCAGCGGGAGGAATCACCCAGTACGCCCACCGATGCGGACGTAACTCGTTTTTTTAGCGTCTGTCGAACGGTTTCAATAGAGATACTTTCAACAACCTGAAGTTCAACGAGGTGATCTGCGAGGAGTTGAAGCGTCCACTGAGAGAACCCTTCCGGGGGATCGCTACACGCTAAGGCGATCAAGCGCGCCTCGCCTTGACCATCGAGTTTCCGCACGTGAGAGGGGCGACTTTGGCGTTTGCGCTCCAACGTCCCGAGTCTCTCGCCGGCGACAAAGCGTTTGCGAACATTGTAGGCGGTTTGCCCACGACACCCAAACGCCTCGGCGATTTACGCATCCGTCCAAGCGGGACCGTTGCGATCCGACTTCAGCAAGATATGGGCACGCATGAGTTTCAGCGCAGAGTGATGTCCTTTGCGAACTAACGTTTCAAGCGTCTGACGCTCTTCAGATGTCAACTCAACTCTATGTGTTTGTTTTCTCATCACAGACCTCTTGGAGATAAGATGTAAATTATGGTAAGAATATACCATAGAACCTCTCAAAAAGTCAATACACTTTACTAAAACTTAATATTGAAGCACTACTAGTGGCACGAGCGAGGGCTCGCGCCTACAGCGTGTTGGAATTGAATACTCCTGCTAGGAAGACAAGAGGTGTAAATAGCGATCTCAAAAATTTCTCATAGACATTGGGCAATCCATATGATTTAGTAGTCGGGATCACAAGTTCCATCGCAGCGCTCTGCGCTACTGTTCTTACAAGCTATGTTGGGCTTACAAGTTTCACCACATCCTTTATTATCACCACAACCTGACTTACAGCTGTTTGTTCCACTACAGCTGGAACTTGAAGAACAAGTAGAAGTAGAGCAAGTCGAATTGCCCATACAGTTACACGGTTCGGAAGTGACAGTGAGGTCGCCTTTTGCACTTCCGCAGCAACTTCCGATCTCATTAGAAACTCCATCCGTAGCAAGTTCTGACTCGCTACTGCCACAGCAACTTGCTGCCTCAGTTGGTGGAGGAACAAATATATTCACAGCAAGCGTACCAGCGAAGACCAAGCCGCCAGCAAGGAGTGAGACGATTAGCACGCGTCCCACAATACGTTTCGTGCTGAAAAGGCTTTCATTTTTTCTTCTCCTCATATAAAAAATTGAGGCTTTTGACTAAAATAATGAGGCACAGATGGTAGCAAACTTTCTGACCCGTGCTCTATCAGAACCAATTAAAAAAATAGCATAGTTGCGAAAAATAGTCGATGAAAAAATGAGGCGGTCTAATTCTTCAGGACGGACGCAATTTTGACGATATGACCCTTCGTTAGAGGGGAAACTCTAAAAAAATACAGACGTTCTTAGGGTACAATCTAACAGGTTTGCGGCGTACTCGCCCAGATGCGACGTGCATCATGCTACAAAAGAGCAACCTGCGTAAGTCCTAATAAAACTATAAAAGTGATAGGGCGCGTTGCGTAGGGGCTTTGCGTGTAACCAAATACACGTAAACTGGAAAATATCCACGCAAGGAAATATTTCAGGAGAGAAAGTAGAGGAAAAAAGCTCAAGAAGATTGCAGGGGGGGGATTTGAACCCCCGTCCTCCGGGTTATGAGCCCGACGAGCTACCTGGCTGCTCTACCCTGCGGCAAGAATCGTTATCTTAAATCATGGTCGAGGAGGGACTTGAACCCTCACGCCTGTTTAGGGGCGACGGATTTTAAGTCCGTTGCGTCTACCGATTCCGCCACTCGACCACCAACACTTTAATAGTATACACCATCTCTCTGTGTTTGTCAACTTTTTTTGACTTTTTTTTTCAAATCGTTTATCATAAGCATTATGAAAAACATTACACTTGCATCAGGACATGAAATCCCCATATTCGGTTTGGGGACTTGGCAACTCAAAGGTAGGCAGTGCGAACGCATCGTTAAAGAAGCCGTCGCATTGGGTTACACACATATCGACACGGCATGGATGTACCAAAACCAGCGTGAGATTGGGAAAGCACTCCGCGACCTCGGTATGGATCGCGAAAAAATCTTTCTGACCACCAAAATTTGGCATACCCATCTCAGACACGCCGATGTTCTCGCCCAATTTGAGGAGTGTCTGAGCGATTTGCAGATGGAGTACGTTGACCTCTTGCTGATTCACCATCCGGGTGACTCCGTTCCGGTTGCCGAACCTTTAGAGGCTTTCCAGAAACTCTATGACGCAGGTCAGGTCAAAAGTATCGGTATCAGCAATTTTAGCATCGCCCAGGTCGAGGAGGCGTGTGAAGCCTCCGAACTCCCGATTTGCACAAATCAGGTGGAATATCATGTGCGCAGAAATCGCTCAGAACTGCGGGACTACTGCCACGAGCATGGTATTATAATGACAGCACACCGTCCACTTGCTGTTGGGGACCTTGCCGGTGATACAGTGCTGCGTGGCATCGGGGAGAATCATGGAAAGACTGCGGCACAGGTAGCGCTCCGGTGGTTGGTGCAACAAGACATTATCACAATTCCCAAATCGGGTTCAGTGCCGCATTTGCGCGAGAATTTAGATGTTTTTGAATGGCAATTGACTGACGAAGAGATGCATAGACTCAATACCGAAATGTAGGGACAAATAGAGCCATTTCAGCGTACTTGTAGCATAGCCTGTTAGGCTGTGCGTTTTCATGGATTTTCTTCAGGATCGTAGTTCGTAATCATCAACTGTCAGCAATCGGTTGTCGGTTAAGAGGTTTTCGTTAAACCCAAACCCGTAGCCTGCAACACCGGCGCAGGCGGATATGAGGGAGGCGCGTCAAAGATAGGTCTCTGCCCTTCCTCCGCAAGGTAAAATTAAAAATCCGCAAGGTAAAATTAAAAAAATGAAATTTGGACTGTTTTATGAACATCAAATTCCGCGTCCGTGGCAAGATGGCGCGGAACATAAACTCTTTCAAGACGCATTAGTACAGGTAGAATTGGCAGATACGCTCGGATTTGACTATATCTGGGAGGTAGAACACCATTTCCTTGAGGAGTATTCACACTCTTCAGCACCAGAAGTATTTCTCGCAGCGTGTAGCCAACGAACAACACAGATTCGATTGGGACACGGTATAGTGCTGATGCCCCCGGCTTACAATCACCCGGCGCGTGTTGCCGAACGCATTGCCACACTTGACCTCGTCTCAAATGGACGTGTAGAATGGGGCACCGGGGAATCCGCTTCCCGTATGGAACTCGGTGGGTTCAACGTTGATCCAAAATGTAAGCGTGAGATGTGGGCGGAATGCACACGTGAAACGGCGAAAATGATGAGCCAATCACCTTACGCAGGGTATGACGGACAGTATTTTTCGATGCCGACCCGCAACGTTATTCCAAAACCGCTGCAGACACCGCATCCACCACCGTGGGTAGCCTGTTCCAGTCGAGATAGCCTGCGATACGCCGCCAGATACGGGCTCGGTGCCCTAACCTTTGCATTTGTCGATGCAAACGAAGCGAAATTTTGGGTGGAAGAGTATTATGAGATTTTCGAGAAAGAGTGTAAACCCTTGACACAGCGGGTGAACCCAAACATCGCCATGGTATCAGGTTTTTCGTGCCATGACGACGAAGAGACTGCTATCGCTCGCGGTTTAGACGGTTTGCGCTTTTTCCGATTTGGGCTCGCGCACTACTATCACAACGGGTCGCAAATACCGGGGGAAACCGATATTTGGCAGCTATATAAACAGACACCACAGGATCCAGCAGAAGGTAGAGCAGGGATCGGCACACCGGATCAGGTCCGTGAGCATTTAGAGATAATGGAAGCCGCTGGCGTGGACCAAGTTGTCTTCATCCAGCAGGCTGGTGCGAACCGTCATGAGGACATAGTTGAATCGTTGGAACTCTTTGCGGAACGAGTACTACCAGATTTCAAAGCGCGAGACGCAGCACACGTTGCTCAGAAAAACGAACGATTCGCTGAAGCAACTGAGAGAGCGGAGGGACGAAAACCGGCTTTGACATCTCTCGACGAGCTCCCGATTGTGGATTCTTATCCGGTTCTCAAGCGGAAATTAGAGGAAAAAACGGAAGAAGCGAATAACAACGAGATGAGTGAGGATGGTGAGAAGTTTTTGTTGTCAATCGAGGGTGGCAAACGAGTAACGTAGTGAACCTTCATGTTGGCAGAGCGGGCATACAGGGTTATTGACATGAAAGACGTATTGGTAATCGACGACGACGAAAAGATCTGTTGGGCATTCGAGCAATTCTTAGAGAGTGAAGGCTACCGTCCCAGCACTGCAAACAATGCTGAGGAAGGTTTGCGCCGCATTGCAACTGACAATCCAGATGTTGTCTTACTTGATGTGAAATTACCCGGAATGAGTGGTTTGGAGGCGTTAGATAAAATTAAGGTGCGTCATCCGTGGGTAATTGTGATTATTATTACGGCTTATGACGATGTAGAGACAACCATAGAGGCAATGCGTTTACAGGCGTTCGATTTTGTCCCGAAACCGATCGATCTGGATCTCGTCAAGAGTGTTCTGGAACGGGCATTCCGGACACAATCTGTCCGAAGTACTTTGCCTGTGGAAACAGCAGACGAGTCACCAACTGCGCAGAGTGGACACCGATTAGTTGGAAAGAGCAGCCAGATGCGCGAAATCTACAAACTCATCGGGATTATGGCGAGCAATACGATGACTGTGCTGATCGAAGGTGAAACAGGAACAGGCAAGGATCTGGTTGCCCGCGCGATCCACACAGGGAGTACCCGGAAGGAATCGCCATTCGTCCCTGTTGATTGTGGCGCGCTTCCGGATGAACTCTTAGAGAGTGAGTTGTTTGGATACGAAGCCGGAGCGTTTACCGATGCGAAATCAGAAGGGAAACTCGGACGATTTGAATTGGCTAATGGCGGTACACTTTTCCTTGATGAAGTGGGCAATATGACGCCAGCATTGCAGATGAAATTGCTTCGTGCTTTGCAAACACAAGAGATCGAACGGTTAGGTGGAACTCGACGGCTTAAAGTGGATGTACGTGTCATTGCTGCCACGAATCAGGAACTCAGTGAAATGGTGAAGCGAGGGCAGTTCCGTGAAGATCTCTACTACCGTTTCAAGCGTATCGCGCTCCATCTTCCACCGTTGCGGGAACGCCGAGAGGACATTCCGCTACTGATTACGCATTTCCTGCAACTCATACAGGAGGAACTTGGTAAGTCGATCCGCGGTATCTCTGAAGAAGGAATGGAGTTACTGCAAGACTATTCGTGGCCCGGTAACGTTCGTGAGTTGGAGAATTGTATCCGAAGTGCCGGGACACTCTGTCGGGCAGATGTGATTCTCCCCGATGATCTACCACCAGAAGTCCGAACAGGGCATCAGATAGATGCTACCAGTACCTCACACCTACAAGTATCCCTCAAATCTGTTTTACAAGACCTTACGAAAGAGGCTGTCATACAAGGGAAGCAGGGACTTTACGAGGAGGTTGTTGCCCTGTTGGATAAAGCACTTATTGAACTGGTGTTAGATGAATTTTCGGGTAACCACAGCAAAACAGCAGAATTGCTCGGAATGAGTCGAACGACCCTTTTAAAGAAGATTAAACAGAGCAATAACGGTTTAAAATGATTCAAATTGCACACCGTGGGGCATCTGGAATTGCCCCAGAAAATACGCTCGTGGCATTCAAAAAAGCAATCGAAATCGGTGTAGATGCGGTTGAGCTTGATTTACACGGGACAGCCGATGGCGAAGTCGTCGTGATACACGATACCTCTTTGGATCGAACGACGAACCACCGCGGGTCTGTCAATCAAACCGCTTTAGAAACAATTAAGCGTGCCGATGCTGGCGGATGGTTTGCTCCCGAATTTGTGGGTGAACCGGTGCCGACGCTCGCAGAAGCATTGGAATGCATTGCAAAACAGACAATCGCGGTTTTAGAAATTAAAGACCCTTTGATAGCGGAAGCAGTCGTCGCGAAAATCCGAGAAACCCATACACAAGATATCGCCGTTATAATTTCCTTCCATACCACTGTTTTACAGACCGTTCGTTCAGTGGAACCTCGCATTCCAACAGGATGGCTCATTGGGAATCACAACAACCACGCCTCTCCTGTGCAGTTGTGTCAGCAACTCGGAGAACTCGGCTGTAGCCTACTAAATGTCAACCACCAGTTGATTACAGCGGAGTTCGCCTACGAAATCCGACGGCGCGGTATCTCGCTCTGGTGTTGGACTGTCGACGACCTCTCCCGTATGCGCGAAATGCAGGCATTTGGTGTGCAAGGTATCACCTCAAATCACCCTGAACGTTTCGCCAAAGTTTAGGCTTCCTATTGGGTTTCATCAATCAATCCGTATGGAGGCAATTGAATGTCTTTGATTATTTCTGTCGCCAGAATGTAAACGCGATATACACAAGAATTGGGTAGGACAACAACGCTGTTGACCAAGCGATTCCCTCTAACCCCCAATATTGCATGAAAACCCAATTGAGAAAGGGATTTAGAATAAGCCTGATAAGTGTTGCCCTGACAATGGTTCGGTGTGCCTGACGTGCGAGATGTGCGCGGATTAGCAAACGACTGATTAAACGCGGAAGCATTCCTAAGAGATAGATGCCGAGCAGCGACGCTATATGTGCCTGTCCCACCTCGGACAACTCACCATGTCCATACAATAGGGTAACAATGTCCGTTCGGAAAAGGTATAGGCACATCAGAAACGGGACCATCAGGATGAGTAACACAACGACACTTTGCCCGACACTGCGCTGTAACTGCGTCCCATTAGTGGTTGAATCCTTTTCAGGTTGGGAATCCGGGGACGATATCTTTGACCAATGCGACAGTAAGACTGGCAGCGTTACACCCGTGAGTGTTTCAGGGATGGCGCACAGACGAAGCGCGTAATCCAATTTGGAGACGGAACTTGCTCCGAGTGTACTCGCCATGCCTCTGTCAACAACCGGGTTTAACCCGTCTGAGATCGCTGCGCCCATCATCAGTAGACATTGCCGCAGGAATTGTGTCGTGTAGGGTGTCGTCTGCCAACTGAGTCTAAGATGAAGCGGAGATAGATTCAGGACAGTACAGCATCGTCGAAATAGGAGAAGCAATTGGAAAAGTTCGCCGATGATCAGGGCAAGGGGTATGCTAAACCACGTCAGGAACGGCTTGCACAGGTATATAACGCAGATGACAAGGAGAGCACGGAGTCCTTGCACAATGACCGGTAGATGAAAGGCTTGATAGGTGTCTAAGATTGCCTTGAGCATCCAGCGGGCTGCGGCGATGATCGCGAAGCAGAGGAATCCACACACAATACCGATTGTCGTAGAGAGTGGAAGTCCCGCGCTCGGTAGAAAAAGTTGGGAAACCCCCCATGAAAGGAAAACAAGGAGGCAGCAGAGTCCCGGCATGAATAGGATATATCGGGAAAAAATGGATTGCACGCAACGTTGTGCCTCGGTTTCGCCTTTCGCACGAGCGTCAGCTAACATCGGGACGAGGACGGAATAGGCGGAAGCGGCACTGAGTAATTCTATCAGGAATACGGCGATGCCCCAGTAGTAGTAGATAAAATCCATTTCTGCTGGGTCGCCGAACCAATTGGCGAGAACGACGTAGATGAGAAGCGTCCCCGCACGTCCAATCAGACTCAGCGGCGTAATAATAAGGACATTTTTGAGGAGGGAGGCTTGGGGCTGGGGCGCATGAGTGGACATGACACCTACTCACGCACTTGACCGTCTCCGTAGACGATATACTTATAAGTCGTCAACCCTTCAAGTCCCATCGGTCCACGAGAGTGGAGTTTTTGTGTGCTAATGCCGACCTCGGCACCTAATCCAAATTCGTAGCCGTCAGTGAAGACAGTGCTGGCGTTGACGTAGACTGCGGCGGAGTCCACCTCTTTGAGAAACCGTTGCGCCGCGCTGTAACTCTCAGTGATAATCGCATCGGAATGATGCGAACCGTAAGTTTCAATGTGATCGATTGCCGTGTCCATGTCATCTATAACTCGAATGGATAAGATATAATCGAGGTACTCTGTCCGCCAATCTTCTTCGGTTGCGGGTTTCGCAGTGGGATAAATCTGCTGGGTTCGTTCACATCCACGGATTTCAACATCTGCCCCCTGTAACTTGTCGCAGAGAATAGGGAGGAATTTCTCGGCGACATCCCTATGAACAAGGAGTGTCTCTACGGCATTGCAGACAGCAACCTTGTAGCCAACTTTCGCATTCATGCAGATCTGGGTTGCCATATCAAGATCGGCGGCTGCGTCGACATAGATATGACAGATGCCGTCGGCATGTCCTAACACCGGGACATCGGATTCTTTCATTAAAAACTGGACGAATTCGTTGCTGCCACGTGGTATAACGAGATCAACGTAATCTGGCAATCGGATGAGTTCATAGACGGCTTGCCGGTCGGTCGTGTTAACGAACTGGATAGCATCTGGCACGCCTTCTGCAGCGGCGGTCTTGCTGAGGATATCCGCGAGCATCGCGTTCGAGTGAATGGCTTCGGAACCGCCCCGGAGGATAACCCCGTTTCCGGACTTGATGCAGAGTGCTGATACCTCAACAGTAACGTCCGGACGCGACTCATATACCACAGCGACGACACCGATAGGCACACGGACTGTGCCAATTTTGAGCCCATTGGGACGTTCTCCCATACGGATGACCGCGCCAATCGGATCGGGGAGAGCAGCGACTTGACGAAGATTGTCCACCATTCGTTCAATCTTCTGGTCGTCCAATAGGAGACGTTGCATGAGTGGTGCAGCGAGTCCGGTTTTTTCGCCGTGTTCGAGATCAATGCGATTTGCTTCCTGAATTTTATCTTTGGAATTCTGCAGGCTTTCAGCCATCGCTAAAAGCGCGTGGTTTCGGACATCGGCGGAACTTCGTGATAAAACACGCATTGCCGATTTTGCCTTTCGCGCCTGCGATTGAATCAATTCTTGGATGTTTCCGTCCATAGTGTTCCTTTTTAATAGTTTTCGGTTTTCGGTCTTCGGAGAAGATAGTTATTGGTTTTTGGCTTTCAGTTAAGAGGTTTTCGTTTAACAAAACCCTCTTTTAACCGACAACTGACAACTGATAACCGACAACCATAAATCAGTCGAGTAATACCAGATTATCTCGATGTATGATTTCATCGTAATCGCGGTAACCGAGAATATTCTCAATATGTTTCGTGTGTTTCCCTGCGAGTTTGGCGGTCTCCACGGCATTATAATTCGCCAAACCACGTGCGAATTCCGTGCCGTTTTCGGTGAAGCACGAAACTGTATCGCTATAGTCAAAATCACCTTCAACGCGTCGGATGCCAGCAGGTAGTAGGCTTTTACCGCCTTGCACAAGCGCGTCCCGTGCGCCATTGTCCACAAAGAGCCTACCTTTAGGCGGACGTGAATAAGCGATCCACCGTTTCCTTCCAGAGATACGCGAATTTGGGAGGAATAACGTTCCGAGAAGTTCGCCTTTCAAGAGTCGTGTTACGACAAGCGGTTCCTGTCCGTATGCCATCACCATCATCTCTCCGGATCCGGTGACGATATCAGCGGCTTGCAATTTCGTCACCATACCACCCGTGCCGCTTGTGGTACCAGCGCGTCCAGCGGCTTTCCAGATTCCCTCTGAGATAGTCGTAACAGTGTGTATCAATTCCGAGTGAGGGTCGTGTCTTGGATCTGCGGTATAAAAACCAGCTTGGTCTGAGAGGATAATGAGAAGTTGTGCTTGGGCGAGGTTCGTTACGTAAGCAGAGAGGGTATCGTTATCACCAACCCGAATTTCGTCCACTGCGACGGTATCGTTTTCGTTGATAATTGGAATCACGCCGAGATGAAGGAGGGCTCGGAGCGTGTCGTTCATGCGGGTATAACGTTTCCGATTTGAGAAATCGTCGCGTGTGAGGAGCATGAGTGCGGTCTGTTGTCCGTAGTTGCGAAATAGTGCCTCGTAGACTGCCATCAACTGGATCTGTCCGACAGCGGCGGCGGCTTGTAAAAGGGGTATCGTCTGCGGACGTTGTTTCATACCGAGTCGGGGCCAGCCCGCGGCGATTGCTCCAGATGTGACAAGGATAACCTCCACACCGTCCTGTTTAACGAGTGCTAAATCGTGGACAAGCCCATGGAGTGCATCTTCGTTGAGATGTGCTCCTTCGGAAATGGTACTGCTGCCAACCTTTACAACAATGCGTTTCACGTCCGACAAACAGACACGCTGTTCAACTGGATCGCATTGCTCGTGGGCTATAGGTGAACTCGAATTCATCAATCTGAATGGTGTCTCCTTCGACAGCACCGGCGCGTTCCAGCGCGTTAATCACTCCCATCCTTTTCAGTTTCCGATACAACAGAATCAGTGCTTGCTCGTTTTCCATGTCGGTCATAAGGACAGCACGACGAGGTTCCTCACCGCTGATAACAAATCCTTCTTGCGTTTCAGCGAGTTCAAACCGCGCACTCGGCTCTGGGGGGAGTTCGTCATCAAAGACAATCATTGTCTCCGCTTCCTTTCGGGCGCGCGTTTCAAGGTATTGTAAGGAACGGTAGGCTTGCTGTATAAGTGGGTTCACACCTTCGCCTGTAACTGCGGAGATAGGGAAGACTTTCCGTTTACCGAAATATTCTCGAACACGTTCCAAATTCGCCACAGCGTCCGGCATATCTATCTTATTCAGCGCGATAATTTGCGGGAGTTTCGTCAACAGTTCGTTGTAATGTTCCAGTTCAAGGTTGAGTTGTTCGTAGTCTTCGATCGGATCCCGTCCATCTACCGCGCTCAGATCGATGACGTGGATAAGCATTTTTGTGCGTTCAATGTGCCGCAGAAATTGATGTCCTAAGCCTGCCCCTTTATGCGCGCCTTCTATCAATCCGGGGATATCGGCGAGGACGAAGTTCTGCTCCCGATTGATGCGGACGACCCCTAAATTTGGACGGAGTGTGGTGAACGGATAGGCGGCGATTTTCGGGGTCGCGGCAGAGGTTCGCGCCAGCAGTGTCGATTTACCAGCGTTCGGATAACCGACCAATCCGACATCTGCGATGAGTTTGACTTCGAGGCTTATTTCGCGTGCTTCTCCGGGTTCCCCTTTCTCCGCAACACGCGGTGCCCGAAAGGTACTGCTTTTAAAACGGGCATTGCCCTTACCGCCAATTCCCCCACGTGCGACAACAACAGTGTCATCAGGCTCCGTCAGATCTGAAAGCAACTCGGCTGTTTCTGAGTCTCTAACGATCGTGCCGGCAGGGACTCTAACAATACAATCTGTACCATCGGCACCATCTCGCTGGTTGCCCATGCCGTGTCCACCGTTTTCAGCGACCTGACGTGGGTTATGACGCAGATCAATCAGCGTACTCATCCCAAGGGTGGCGATGAGGAGGATGTTTCCGCCGTTACCACCGTTCCCGCCATCGGGACCGCCACGAGGGACATATTTCTCTCGGCGGAAACTGATGCATCCGTTCCCACCATTGCCTGCTTTGACCTGAATCCTTGCTGTGTCCATAGACGACTGCTTATCGACTTTCAAATTGTGGGGTCTGCTGTGCTAACCTAAACATCTTAGCATTATGATACGCTTAGATATGAACGGCTCTCTATTAATTATACCCAACTTTGCGGCAGTTTGCAACTTCATCAAGGAATACAAAGAGTGCCTTTTCAATTCGTTAGCCAATTGAACATTATTCGAGAACCTTAAAACCCACAGCAGTTATCGCCGCTGTAAGGTGTGCTGGCGTAACGCGCGAGGCATCGAATTGAACGACAGCCTCGGCTTTACGCAAGTTTACTTTCGCACGCCGGACACCCGGAAGTTCTGTGAGGGCATCGGTTACAGTTTTGACGCAATGTTGACAGGACATTCCATCGATTTTTAATTTTGTTTTATCCATGATTTTATGCCTTTGTAGGAAAACTGAACTTGCACGATGGACAGATTTGTGTATCTGTCCGAATCGTCAATCCACACTCAGGACAGATACGTTTCACCCGAAAACGTTCGACAAGACGAGACACAATGACGATTCCCAAAAAAAGAAGAATGAGAAAAGCAACTTCCCAAAAACCGATAGACACTGTTTACGCTCCGCAGTTCTTTACACGCGATTGGGTAATCCTGTAGACTGCATTACGCCTTTAATCCGCGTAAGATTGTGAGGTTTGTCTCGTGCATTGTCTCCATCTGTGGTGTTTCAATGATGAGTGGAATTTCCGAGAACCGGGGGTCGTTGAGGATATAAGCGAATGCGGTTGCACCGATATTGCCATCGCCGATGTGTTCATGCCGGTCCACGCGACTCTGATAGGTTGATTTTGCGTCGTTGAGGTGAAAGGCCTTTAATCGTGCTAAGCCAATAATCTCGTCGAACTGATTAAATGTCGCCTCACAATCAGACTCAGTCCGAAGATCGTAACCAGCGGCGAAAACATGACACGTATCCAAACAGACACCAAACCGATCTGGGTATTTTGACATACCGATGACATCCCGCAAATGTTCAAAGCAATAGCCGAGGTTCGTGCCTTGCCCAGCGGTGGTTTCGAGGAGAACAGTGACATTCGGGGCCTCGGCGTTTTCAAATAGAGAATCGAAACTTTCGCTGAGCAGTTTTAAGCCGAACGCCTCACCCTCGCCGAGGTGCGCGCCGAGATGCGTCACGATGTAGCGGAGACCAAGAGTAGCCGCAAGTTCCATCTGCTCCTGAAACTGTTGGCGTGATTTCCCGAGAACCTCTGTTTTCGGTGAAGCGAGATTGCTCAGGTGGATATCGTGAACAATCACTTCCCCAATGGGAGATGCTGCCCAAGCATCACGAAATTTCTCGATTACTATGGGGGTCGGCGGTTTTGCCACCCATCGGTTCGGGTTTCTCAAGAAGATTTGGATTGTGTCGCAGTGAAGTTTGTCGCCGTTTGTAATGGCATTATGTAAACCGCCTGAAGTAGATACATGCGCGCCGAGGATCATATTTCAGTTGATATCTCCATGTTTCGTTTTGCAGCAGTTCCAATGGAACCGGGAACGCCGAGTTTATCGGAATTTTAGTAAAATAATTATAGCATATCCCAAATGCAGATAGCAAATCCTCTTAAAGAGAGACCGGATCATTTATAGTGAATCTTAGAAAAAAGAGCGTTTGGCTGTTTTTTCTTGAATTTCAGCTCCACCGTGTGCGCTGCGTCGCGGACGGACACGAATTGTGTTAACAGACTCGGTTTCATCATCAACCAGAAGTGCCTCGCCACGACGGTTCAGTTGTCTAATATACCCTTTCAAGTCCCCTTTCATATAGGTTGCACTCAGACGATCAAGGGCGTTAATGTCATCCCATGTTGTGATCTTATGTGCCATAAT